>NZ_CP117436.1:125000-4925000 GCF_030687515.1 Pseudomonas sp. FP2338
GATCCGGTGGTTCTGTATGGAAGGGCCATCGCTCAACGGATAAAAGGTACTCCGGGGATAACAGGCTGATACCGCCCAAGAGTTCATATCGACGGCGGTGTTTGGCACCTCGATGTCGGCTCATCACATCCTGGGGCTGAAGCCGGTCCCAAGGGTATGGCTGTTCGCCATTTAAAGTGGTACGCGAGCTGGGTTTAGAACGTCGTGAGACAGTTCGGTCCCTATCTGCCGTGGACGTTTGAGATTTGAGAGGGGCTGCTCCTAGTACGAGAGGACCGGAGTGGACGAACCTCTGGTGTTCCGGTTGTCACGCCAGTGGCATTGCCGGGTAGCTATGTTCGGAATAGATAACCGCTGAAAGCATCTAAGCGGGAAACTAGCCTCAAGATGAGATCTCACTGGGACCTTGAGTCCCCTGAAGGGCCGTCGAAGACTACGACGTTGATAGGTTGGGTGTGTAAGCGCTGTGAGGCGTTGAGCTAACCAATACTAATTGCCCGTGAGGCTTGACCATATAACACCCAAGCAATTTGAGTCGAAAGGCCAGATTGCGGTGTGTGAAGACGAGATGAACCGAAAGTTCGACATTCACAAAACACCGAAAGCTGTCACATACCCAATTTGCTGAAGCGAAGCCATCTGGCTACGACTCAGTACCCGAATTTCTTGACGACCATAGAGCATTGGAACCACCTGATCCCATCCCGAACTCAGTAGTGAAACGATGCATCGCCGATGGTAGTGTGGGGTTTCCCCATGTGAGAGTAGGTCATCGTCAAGATTAAATTCCGAAACCCCTGATTGCTAACGCAATCAGGGGTTTTGTTTATGTAGAAGTCCATGAATTTCACCGGCACGTTGCTAGCGCAACGGACTGGTACACAGAATTTCTTGACGACCATAGAGCATTGGAACCACCTGATCCCATCCCGAACTCAGCAGTGAAACGATGCATCGCCGATGGTAGTGTGGGGTTTCCCCATGTGAGAGTAGGTCATCGTCAAGATTAAATTCCAAAACCCCTGTCTGCTAACGCAGACAGGGGTTTTGTCGTTTAAGGGGATAATAATGCCCCGGCTGCAGACCGCCCACGTATATGTCTGGGCCGGACAACGGCGACCTGACGACACCCACAAAAAAGCCGGCACCTGGAATCAGGCGCCGGCTTGTTAGAAGCTATAACGGATCAGAACTGATAGCTGACCGTCGCACTGACATTACGCTCTTCACCCAGGTAGCAGAAGTTCAAGCTGGCACACGAAGCCACATAGCTCTCATTGGTCAAGTTGTTGGCATTGAGCCTTACATCCACACCCTTCAGGCCTACCTTGCCCAGGTCGTACCCTACCGAAGCGTCAAACAACGTATAGGCGGGCACTTTCATCGTGTTCTCGGCATCTGCCCAACTGTATCCGACATATCTCACGCCCCCGCCCAGACGCAGACCGTCCAAGGTGCCGTTATTGAATCTGTAGTCCGCCCATACCGACGCCATATGCCGAGGCGCCTGGGTCGGCGAGTTGCCTTTGTTCTCGATCAGATTGTCGGCGGAGCTCAAGGTACTCACCATCGACTTGGAGTACTTGATGTCGGTGAAGGTATAGCTGCCTAAAAGCTTCAGGTTGTCGGTCAGTTGCATATGGGCTTCCAGCTCCAGTCCCTGTGAGCGGATGGCGCCTACCGCACGATAGAAGTTTTCCTGCGGTAGCTTGGTAGCCAGGTTTTCCTGGTCGATGCGAAACAACGATGCGGTAAACAGGTCGTCAGTCCCCGGCGGCTGATACTTCAAACCCGCCTCCCACTGTGTCCCGTTAGTCGGTGCCAGCGGGTTGCCCGCACTGTCGGAATAGGAGTTCGGGTTAAAAGACTCCGAATAGCTCACATACGGCGCCAGGCCGTTATCAAACAGGTACAACGCCCCCGCCCGACCCGTCAGCTTGGTACGTTTGTCGCTGATCTGCGTACCCAACGGTCGGCCCGCTTCGGCGATACGGTTTTCATCCGACGTCTCTACCCAGTCCTGGCGCAGTCCCAGGGAGAACCGCCATTGATCCATCTCAATCAGGTCTTGCAGATAGACGCCTGTCTGCTCCAGTCGTCGCAAATAGCTGGTCAGGTTGGCATTGCTGATCGCCGAATTGCCATAGACCGGGTTAAACGCGTTGATCGGCTGCAATGAGCCGCTGGTCCAGTCCACCACGGTTTTACGCCGCTGATAATCCGCGCCCATCAGCACCGTATGTTTGGTCGCCCCGGTAAAAAATTCCGCTTGCAGCATATTGTCGATAATGAACGCATGCAGCTTTTCATCACCGCCGGAGTAATAGCGGTTCAGCTCATTGCTGGTCGGCGTGGTCCAGCCATAGGCATATACCTGGTCCAGCTTTACCTTGGAGTCGAGATAGCGGAAGTTTTGTCGCGCAGTAAACACATCGTTGAAGCGATGTTCGAACTGATAGCCAAACGACTGCTGGTCACGCTTGTACCCATCTACCCCAGGCTCACCTTCGAAAAAGTGGTTGGAGATACGCTGGCCATTGCGCTGATGCAGTGCGCCGTCCGCCGGCATACCACCGTGATAACCACCCTCAGGGTCATGCTGCAAATAGGCTTGCAGCGTCAGCGACGTGTCTTCGGTAAAGTCGATGCTCACTGTCGGAGCCAGTGCGTAGCGTTTTTCTTTGGCGTGGTCGAATTGCGTGTCGGACTTATCCGCCAGCCCGGTCAGCCGATAGGCTACGCGCTTGTCATCGTCCACTGGCCCGCTGAGGTCAAAACCCATCCCGCGTTGCCCGTTACTGCCGATTGTCGCTTGGACTTGATGGTAGGGCTCATACAACGGCTTCTTGCTGGTCAGTGCAACCAGACCTCCAGGCGAGCTGCGCCCGTACAGCACAGAAGATGGCCCCTTCAGAATGTCCACGCGTTCAAGAAAGTACGGGTCCACCTGCATGGTGCTGTAAGTACCGCTGTCCCCCATGGACTTCAAGCCATCCAGGTAGATGTTATCGACTGAGCCATCGTTAAAGCCACGCATCGCCACGTAGTCATAGCGGTGGGTTGCGCCATAGGGGTTGGTCAGCACGCCAGGGGTGTAACGCATGGCCTGGGCCACGGTCTGAGAGCCCTGGTCATCCATCTGTTCACGTGTGACGACGGAGACGGTTTGTGAGGTTTCCAGCAGCGCCGTACTGGTCTTGGTGGCGATCTGACTGTGCGTCGCGTTGTAGCCATCCATGCTGCCCAGCGCATTACCCAGGGCGAAGCCTTTGATGTCGGTGGTGGGTAACGTCAGCGTGCTGCTTTGCGGCAGCGGCTGCAGGACGAAGCTGGCACCATTCTGTGAGGCGGCCTGCAACCCCGAGCCATTGAGCAAATAATTCAGGCCCTGCTCAGCGCAATATTCACCGTGCAGCCCTGGCGACTCCAGGCCCTGTGTCTGCGCTGGGGTGCTGGCAAGCGTAATGCCTGCCTGACGGGCGAACTGATTGAGCGCGTCGCTCAGCGGGCCGGCAGGGATGTCATAGCGTTGATGAATGTGTTCGCTGCCCGCTTGCGCAGCCATGCCAACCAGCGGAACCGCGCCCATGCCCACTGCCGTCGACAGTAACGCTACGCGTATGGCCTTGGCCAAAAGGGGGTAGGAGGAGTCTGGTGAATCGTTGAGAAAACGCACAGTCATGATCAAGGTCCGTAGAGGCCGGTAAGGCAGATAAAGAGGCTTACTGTCTAAGCCGGGCTCACGGAAAAAAGCCGCCAAAAAAACACAAAAAAGTCAGGCCTGGCGTTCCAGGCTCACCCACCAACGCGTGCGATAGCGCACTTGAACGGGCAGCGTCTGCGCAACTATCGCCAGCAACTTGTCGGTGTCTTCCAGGCGGAAAACCCCTGACAGCCGCAAGTCGCCGATCTCTGCAGCACAGCCCAGATAACCCGGGCGGTAGCGCCCCACTTCCGATACAAAGTCGGCCAGGCGCATGTCCCGCGTCATAATCAGCCCATCGGCCCAGGCGCCCATGTCCATAGTCAGCGGCGTTGATAACGTGGCGTGCGCCTGGTTGATCAGATAGGTTTCCCCTGTGTGCACTTGAGTCGCCAGGCCATCGGCCGTAGGCGGTGAATGGATAGCCACATTGCCGCTGACCACGCTCAAGCGCGTGCACTCGCTGTCTTGGCGCACGGTAAAACGCCCATCGATGCCTTCGAGCAAGCCGTGGCGAGTGTGTACCAGCAAAGGCGCTGAAGATGGCGAACCGCAGGTCACCAGGATTTCCCCGCGCACCAACGTGATCAGGCGCTGCTGCGCATTGAAGGTGAGGTTCACCGCACTGTCGGTGTTGAGTTGCAGGCGCGTGCCGTCCGGTAAGTGCATGCTGCGCCGCTCGCCGGTGGCGGTTGCGAAATCGGACGTCCAGCGCTGCCAGCCGGTCATGTCCCGGCTTACCCACGCCGCCGAACCCACCAACACCACACCCGACAACACCTTCAGTGCCCGTCGTCGGCCCAAGCCTTGTGCGACGTTTTCCAGTGCTACATGCGCCCCTGGAATCGCCGCCATCTGGCTGTTCAATTCCCGTTGCAGCGCCTGCACCCGTTGCCACGCCAATTCATGGTCATCGTGAGCTTCACGCCAATGTTCACATTGCGCATGCAAGCGCGCATTCGCACGGTTGTTACGCAGGCGCATTGCCCAACTGATCGCCTGTTTGACCACTTGGGGATCCGGCCCGGAGCGCGCGGCGTTATCCATTGGCGTCAAGTTTCATAGCGCAGGACATAACAGTGATACAGCCCTTCAGCGATGTACCGCTCCACCGAGCGCAACGACACGCCCATCTGCTCTGCGATCTGCTGGTGAGCCAGCCCATCGCACTGAGCCAGTAAAAACGCTTTACGCACCTTGGGCTTCAATCCGTCCAATAGGCGGGCGACTTCCTCCAGAAGCTCCACCACCAACGCACGCGCTTCGGCGCTGGGTGCCAGCGCTTGTGGCAAGTTTGCGATGGACTCCAGGTAGGCCCGTTGGATTTCTTCGCGGCGCCAGTGATCAATCACCAGTCCCCGGGCGATGGTGCGCAAAAATGCACGCGGCGCCTTGAGCTCAAAGCGTTCGGTTTTTTGCAGCAGGCGTACGAACGTGTCCTGCGCCAGGTCCGCAGCATCGGCGGCATTGCCCAAGCGACTGCGCAGCCAGGTGTTGAGCCAGTTGTGGTGGGTGCTGTAAAGCGTGTGTACAACACGTTCGCACGCAATGTAGTCAGTAGAGGGCATTCAGGCAGGCCTGGCCAAGCGTCACAAATGATAATTAGTCGCATTGTCTGGGAGGCAGAAAAATTTTGCAACGCCGAACACTGAGCCTCTACCACTGGTCGGTTTCCCACTCAAAATAAGGATGCTTCTCACAAATTCCTAAGATTTCTCCTGGAGTGGCCGAAAGCCTGATGAGCCATGCGTGCACCGAAATAGAGCGGCCGAAGAGCCGGCCTATCCCGTTACATGGAATGTTCCACTCGGCACGCTCACCCCCCTTTGGCAAAAGAAGTCGATGAAATGAATCTCAAGTTCAGTCATAAAATTCTACTGGCCGCATCAGGCGTCGTGGTTCTGGCCTTCGCGCTATTTACCCTCTACAACGATTACCTGCAGCGCAGCACCATCAAACAAAACCTTGAGTCGTCTATCCAGCAATCGGGCGAGCTCACGGCCAGCAGCGTGCAGAACTGGCTCAGTGGCCGCATCCTGGTCCTGGAAAGCCTGGCGCAAAACGTTGCTCATCAGGGCAGCGGTGCCGACCTGCCAGGGCTGGTCGACCAGCCTGCGCTCACCTCGAACTTCCAGTTCACCTATGTCGGCCAAACCAACGGCGTATTCACCCAGCGCCCTGACGCCAAGATGCCCGACGATTACGACCCTCGTCAGCGCCCCTGGTACAAGCAAGCGGTCGCCGCCGATAAAACCATGCTGACTCCGCCTTATATGGCGGCCGTTGGCGGGCAAATCGTGACCATTGCCCTGCCGGTCAAAAAGAACGGCGAACTGCTCGGTGTAGTGGGCGGTGACCTGAGTTTGCAAACCCTGGTGAAGATCATCAACTCGGTGGATTTCGGCGGTATTGGCCATGCGTTCCTGGTCAGCGCCGACGGCCAGGTCATCGTCAGTCCCGATCAGGACCAGGTGATGAAGAACCTCAAGGACATCTACCCAGGCACCAGCCTGCGTATCGAGAAGGTCAGCCAGGACGTTGTGCTCAACGGCCAGGACCGTATTTTGTCATTCACCCCGATCAGTGGTTTGCCGGGGGCGGATTGGTACATCGGCCTGTCGATCGACAAAGACAAAGCCTACGCACCGCTCAGTAAATTCCGTACATCGGCACTGATCGCCATGTTGATCGCCGTGGTAGCGATCGCCGTGCTGCTCAGCCTGCTGATTCAAGTGCTGTTGCGCCCGCTGACCACCATGGGCGTGGCCATGCAGGACATCGCCCAGGGCGAAGGCGATTTGACGCGCCGCCTGGACGTAACCAGCAAGGACGAGTTCGGCGAAGTGGGCAGTGCGTTCAACCAGTTTGTCGAACGTATCCACGCCTCTATCTCCGAAGTGTCTTCAGCCACGCGCCAGGTCCATGACCTGTCCCAGCGCGTCATGGCCTCGTCAAACGCCTCGATCATCGGCTCGGACGAGCAAAGCGCGCGCACCAACAGCGTGGCTGCCGCCATCAACGAGCTGGGCGCCGCCACCCAGGAAATCGCCCGCAACGCCGCCGATGCATCGCAGCATGCCAGCGGTGCCAGTGAGCAAGCGGACGACGGGCGCAAGGTGGTGGAGCAAACCATCCTGGCCATGTCGGAACTGTCGCAGAAGATCAGCTTGTCCTGCACGCAGATCGAAACCCTCAACGCCAGCACCGATAACATTGGGCACATCCTGGATGTGATCAAAGGCATCTCTCAGCAAACCAACTTGCTCGCGCTCAATGCGGCGATCGAGGCTGCGCGTGCCGGTGAAGCCGGGCGCGGGTTTGCCGTGGTGGCCGACGAAGTGCGTAACCTGGCGCACCGGACCCAGGAATCGGCCGAAGAGATTCACAAGATGATCACTTCGCTGCAAGTGGGCTCGCGTGAAGCCGTGACCACTATGAACGCCAGCCAGGTCTCCAGCGAAGAAAGCGTTGAAGTGGCCAACCAGGCGGGTGAGCGCCTGGTCAGCGTGACGCAGCGCATCGTCGAGATCGATGGCATGAACCAATCGGTTGCGGCCGCTACCGAAGAGCAGACCGCCGTGGTTGAAACCCTCAACGTTGATATCAACCAGATCAACTTGCTCAACCAGCAAGGCGTCGCCAACCTCAACGAGACGCTCAAGGACTGTGATGCGCTGTCGCAGCAGGCCAGTCGATTGAAGCAACTGGTCGACAGCTTCAAGATCTGATCGGTCTCAGCTGGCGCGAGGTTCCTCGCGCCGGCTGATCAACCGAGCATCCGGCGCACATGCCCCAACGCGCTGTCGGCGAAAGCCTGCACAAACTGTTCAAACTCCGCCTGCGGCATATCGACCGGCTCGCCAATCAGCGTCCAGGTCGCCCTGGAACGTTGCGCGTCAAGTGCCTCTACACGCATGGAGGCCCAAAGCCGGGCAACACCCAAGGTGTTGTAGAGGGTGGTCCAGGTCATGCACATCGATTCGTCGTCCCAACTATTGAGTTGCTCAACGACGTGGTGCCCATCGTGGAAAAATTTACGCCGCAATGCGCCCACACCGGTTCCCGTCATTTCGATGTGCGACAGGGCCGGAATGAAGGCATCAAAGCCTGCAAAATTTCCCACCACACTCCACAGGCGAGCGGCATCGCATGCGACGTCAACAGACGCTACCAACGGCGCGCCATTCGGGTTACGGATTAATGTATCGGGTTGCAGCGGTTTCATAAGGAGTCCTTTAAGCAGTTCAGAGAAAGCCAATGGCCATGAGGTGGTCGCAGCCTTTGCGCAGCAGTGCAGGGTCTTTGCGCGGGTACTCTTCGCCCATCGCTGCCACACCCGCGCGTGCGTTGTCGTGACAAATCATCGAGACGTCGCTGATGTCTTCCGCGAGGTCATCCAGGTAAAAACCCAGCACGCCAAACAGCGCGTTATCGGGCCCTACCGTTTGCAACACCTTTTGCCACTGCGCGACGCTCACCCGTTCGAAAAGATGGCCGGCCTGGCTGAATGCATCCAGGTAGTGGTCCCAGCTCAAGGGCTGCGGGTTATGCAGGTTGAAGACGTTTCGCCGTGCCACGAATTGGCCGCAGTGGAACGCAATGAAACGGGCCAGGAAATCCACCGGCATCAGGTCGAAATTCACCTCCAGGCGGGGCGCCAGGCCCAACTGCAGCGACCCCTTGAGCATCAGCATCAAGCGGTTGTTTTGTGGCTGGCACACACCGTTGTGGCTGTTGAACGCAATATTCCCCGGTCGATGAATATTCACCCAGGCACCTTGCTCGACCGCACGCCCCACCAGCCGCTCGGCGACCCATTTGGAAAGGTTGTAGCCATTCTTGAGATAGAGCGGCAACGTGGTAACAGCCGGTGTTTCGAGGACGCGACCCTGAGTGTCGATACTGCTGCAGGCTGACAGCGTGGAGATGAAGTTGAAGACTTTCTTGCTGTGGGTTTCGCACAGGCGCAGGCACTCAAGCACCGGTTCGACGTTGTCCCGGGCCAATGAGGTGTAGTCCAGCACATGGTTGACCCGGGCGGCGTTGTGCACCAACACTCCATGGTTGCGGGCGAGGTGGTCATAGACATCACAGGCCAGGCCCAGCCGGGGCAGGCTGATGTCAGCGGCGTAGACGCTCACGCGGCTCAGGTCCAGATGCTCCAGGTGGTACTCGCGCAGTGCCTGGGCAAACCGTGCTGCCGCCGAGTGCCCCGGGCGTTCGCGCACCAGGCACGCCACCTCACGGGCCCCGCCCGCCAACAGCGCTTCGACCAGATGTACACCCACAAAGCTGTTGGCGCCCGTGACGATCACCTTGCGTGGGTCGCCTGCGGACTCCCTTGGCAGCGTGCACAGGTCCAGCGGCTGGGATGCATCCTTTTCCATCTGGCATGACGCTGCAAAAGGTAATGCACCGTCTTCCATCAGCACGGCAAGGGTGCGAATCGTAGGCGCTTCAAAAAAACGGCTCAACGACAGACTACGACCAAACTGTTCGCGCACACGCAGCAGCAAGGTCGACAGCAAGATGGAGTGGCCGCCCACATTGAAAAAACTGTCGTCAATGCCAAGCTCAGGGCCAGGCATGCTCAGCAATTCGCTCCACAGCGCCACCAGTTGCGCTTGCAAAGGCGTTAGCGCCGCAGCGCAGGGGATGCGTGGCGTGGTGTGCCCAGGCATCGTCAGCAAGGCCTGGCGGTCGATCTTGCCATTGGCGTTGCTGGGCATGCCTGGCAGCTCTGCCCAGCGCTCGGGTTGCATGTAATCCGGCAACCACCGTTGCGCATGTTGCTTCAGGTCTGCCACCGTTGCGCCCGGTTCTGGCTGGGCGACAAAACCGAGAATTCGTCGATCACGGTCGATCACCACCGCTACCTGGCGAAATAACCGACTGCTGCGCAGGCACTGTTCGATCTCCTGGGGTTCGACGCGAAAGCCCCGGATCTTCACCTGATCATCCCGTCGGCCACCCAGCTCGATACCGTCCGCCGTCCATTTTGCCCGGTCTCCGCTGCGGTAAGCCCTCAGCGCGTGGCCGCCCGGCAGCGTCAGCTCGACGAATGGATTGCCCTCGTGCGGCGGCGCGGTCACATGCCCCAGCCCTACGCCAGGGCCTGTGATGTACAGGTCGCCCATTACCTGCTCATCCACCGGTTGCAGCGCGTCATCGAGGATCAGCACCTGGCTGTTGGCGATGGGGCGCCCCACATTGCGATTGCTGTCTGCCGGGCGCAACACCCGATGGGTGACCAGCACTGTCGTCTCGGTAGGGCCGTAGAGATTGTGCAACTGGCACTGGCCCGCCAATCGTTCGATCACATGCGGTTCGCAGGCATCGCCGCCGGTCAACAGATGGGTAAGCCCCAAAGGCTGATCCAACGGCAGGATGCTCAATAGCGCTGGCGGCAAAAAAGCATGGCTGATGCGCTGCTGGCGAATCAGCTCGACCAGTTGCTGAGGGTCGCGCCGCTGCTCTTCGCTTGGGACGATCAACTCGGCACCGGCGATCAGGGCCGGGAAGATATCGATCAGTGATGAATCGAAACTCAGCGGCGAAAATTGCAGGACACGGCTGTGTTCATCCAACGCGAGGCTGGCGCCGGCCCAACCGGTGAAATGCGCAAGGTTGCCCTGGCTCAGCAGTACGCCTTTGGGCTGGCCGGTGGTGCCCGAGGTGAACAGCACCATGCACGGTGCGTCGATGCTGGCGCGACGTTGTATCAATGGCTGCGTGATGTCGGCGTGGCTCGAGTCAATATTGCCGACATTCAGTGTCGTGAAATACTCGCGCAAAGGGTGTCGGCCATTGTCCAGCAAGACCTTTGCGTTGCCGCTTTCCAGCATGGCCTGCTGGCGCTGTGGCGGATGATCCGGGGCCAGTGGCAAGTACACCGCGCCGCAACCGAGCACTGCGAGAATACTGGCATACAGCTCGACGGACTTTTCCAGGCACACGCCGACCACCGGCGTCTCAACGCCTTCCAGTAAAGGATGCAGGCGTTGTTGGATCGACAGGGCGCGAAGCTGCAATTGGCGGTAAGTCAGCACGCTGCCCGCGATGTTCAGCGCTGGACGTTCGGCGAAGGCGTGCAGGCTGGCCTGCAGTCGCTCGATCATCGGCACCTGGGCCGCCTGCAACAATGCCGGCTGGTCGGTGCGATTGAACCGATGCCCAAACGCCAGGCCGTCCAGCCCGTGCAAACTGTGCTCCGGCCAGGTGTTAGTGGTAGTGCTGGCGGCAAAGAATTCCGCGGCCCTCGAGAACCCGCTGACCAGTGAGGTGGCCCACTCAACCAGTGCGTCAGTCGCCTGCCGGCGCAATCGTTGGCCGTTGCCGCTGGGTTCCTCGGCAACGTTGTGTACCGTCAGCACACGTTGATCACGGTCGTAGCAGCGTAACTGCAACGAGGGCAGTCCGCTTTCGGACACTGGGCCGATACCCAGCCGCAGGCTTAACCGTTGGGTGGTGGCGCCGTGTGCAAGCGCAGGTTGAGTGCCGTCCTCAATGAACAGGTCGAAGGTTTGCGTTGCGCTGGCGTGCCCGTAATCTTCGAGCGCTTGCTTGAGCGCCATCAGGGCTTGGCTCGTACCGCCCCATCCGATACTCAGCCGCCTCATGTCTGCCTCCCCGGTTCGGGCAGGTAATCGCTCAGGGCGCGGGCAACGCTTGGGGTATGCAGCACGCCGCTGTGCTGCAGGAACCCGATGATGTTGCCGAGCAACGGGTGCTGGCGGCTGATGGGAAAGTGCAGTGCTGTGACTTCGTCGCGTAGCGCTTGGCGGATGTCGGTACCGATATCCAGGTGTTCGACCAGTCGCAGGTCGAAGTCTTTGTGCAGCGCGTTAGTCAGGTAGTGGGTCAAAAAGGTCGGCAGGACTACGGCGATGCTGTCGCGGTCTGCCGGGCTAGCTGCCTGCCAGTAGAGACGCACCAGCTGCGTCCAGAACTGGGCGTGGCGCCCTTCGTCAAACAAGTGATCGGCCATCAAGCCGCGAATCGAAGCCTTGACGCTGCCGTCCTTGGCAAATGCCGCGACGTCGTGGGTGACGGTGTTCTCGGCGATGGCCACGCCAATCAACGCCACCGCATCGCGCAGGTGGTGCGGTGCCAGCGCCTGGGCGGCCGGCAAGGCCCGGCTCAGTTCGATTTGCGTGGGCAGCTCAAGCGGTTGTATGCCGGTCAGTTCAATGGTCTGTTGCAGGAAGTCCAGGGCGACCAGCGCGTGGTAATCCTCATCGACCACGACCGTCATCGCATCAATGCGACAGGCAAGGGGGAAGGGCAATGCGAAGCGATTCTTGGCAATGCTGCGGGCGGTCGTGTCGACGATCTCGGTTTCGAAGATCACCACGTCATTGATGAATTTGTAGAAACTTTGCGTCAGCACGAAGTCGCGCCACTGGGGGCAGTGCTCAACAAAAGTCGCACTGAGCACCAAGGGTTGGCGGCAGACCGGAAAGATCAAGCGATCGTCGTTCTCCAGCAGGCGCCGGGGGCGTGTGCGGATGGTGGCGCGGCGCTCCCAATCTTCGGCAAACGCGCGGTAGTCTGCGGTGCTCATGGTTGTACCTCGTGTAGCGAGGTGTGTACGTCGTCCCAGAAACCAAGGCGGCTTTCTATGGCGCTCAGGGCGGTCTCATC
Organism: Pseudomonas sp. FP2338; assembly: GCF_030687515.1. Taxonomy (NCBI): domain Bacteria; kingdom Pseudomonadati; phylum Pseudomonadota; class Gammaproteobacteria; order Pseudomonadales; family Pseudomonadaceae; genus Pseudomonas; species Pseudomonas sp. FP2338. Next base: position 137,347 of record NZ_CP117436.1, read on the forward strand.
CGCCTGGTGTTGGCGTGCCGGGTCGGCTCCGATCAGGCGCTGGAGCAACTGCTCCGCGCCTGGGCCATGATCCTGGGCATCCAACTCGATGTGGCGGCTCAGGTAGTGACAGAACAGGGGAGCCTGTCGCGCCATGAAGACGTCGCCCTGCAGAATGCGTTCGAACATCGATGGGATGACACTTTCGCGACCGTGGAGGAACGCTGCCGCCACACAGTGGGTAGGTGCGCTTAACGCGATCTGCAATGTGCTGCTGACAAAGCGTGCCACGCCGGGGCGCACATTGATCATTTGCATCGCCGTGTTTGCCTCGACGCCTTGGCGCTGCAGGTCGATGAAGCGTTGGATGGGAGTGGTGTCTGCACCGGTTTCGGCCATCGCCTCCAGGTACAGCTCGAAGTGGCTGCAGTGGCCACGTGTTGGATGTTCGTCTGATTCTTCGCCAAGCACGATTTCATTGATCAGGCGTGCGCTTTGCGGGTCAGCGGCCGGCAGCCAGGGTAATTGCATGCACGTCAGGTCCTGCTGCAGGCGTTTAGCCAGACTCATGAAATCCCAAACAGCAAATACATGTTGCTCCATAAAAAGTTGTAACTTGTTAAGTGAGGTTATTTCTGCAAATAACGGATGGCTACACAGTTGCAGTTTTTTTTGTTCAAGCAAAAGTTGATGCATGGTTGACGCCTATAAATTGTTGCGACTGCTCTGAAAACAGTGATGGGGTTTTGTAATGGAAAGCGGATGGCCAGCGTTACGCCAAGCCACGCGTACAGCGCTAACCTGACATAGGTTTGCACTGCCGAGTGAAGTGTTCTTTTATGGGTGAAAGATAATAATCTGATTAAACGTTTGGATAAACTGATGAAAGTATTAGATGGTTTTACGAGAAGAAGTTTGCCGTGAGTCAGTAGTGTGCAAGTGCGTGGGAAGTTTCGCTGGCAAGTGCGGGATTATTTAAAAGTAATCTCGTCGTGGTGTACAAGCGTGGGGCACTTTCCGAGAAGAAAGATACCCCATACGGTTCAAGTGATAAGAAAGGCAGGTGTAAACCCTTACTGTGCGTTTTTGGTCGCGGCGCCCTCAAGGCTATTGAGGTAGGTGTTGATCACCTCCATACCCCGCATCAGGTGATTGCGTAGGGTCAGGATGCTTTCTTCGACTTTCTTGTGCACCACCAGGCTTAGCAATTCACGGTGATCTTCCTGGGAAGTCTCGCCCAGGCCCATGGCCTCGAGGTTGAAGCGCAGAAAGCGTTCCTCCTCATTCAAGCCGTGTTCAACCAGTTTGAGCAGCCGCTGGTTGGGCGCCTTGCCATACAGTGCCATGTGGAACAGGCGGTTGAGCCGGCCAATTTCGGCATAGTCTCGCTCGCGTTCCAGCGCATTGATGAACGCTTCGGCCTCAGCAATGTCTGCCTCGGTGAGGAACGGAATGGAGAGGCGCAGCGCTTCGGACTCCAGCAATATGCGCAGGGCATAGGTCTCGGCCGAATTATCTTCGATCAACGGCGCCACCACAGCGCCTTTGTGGGTTACCACGTGGAGCAAGGACTGAGCTTCCAACTGGCGCAAGGCTTCGCGCACGGGCATACGGCTGACGCCGAACAGGCTGGCCAATTCTTGCTGGCGCATCGCGGTACCACAGGGCAACCTGCCGTCGAGAATGGCATTGCGCAACGTTTCTTCAATAACGGCGCGTGCAAGATGGGCGGGAATAGGCCCGCTGATTTTGATGCTGCTTAATGGGTTCGGCTTCTGCGTCACGGTTACGCTATCCTCCTTTCTTGAATGGAGTGTGTTTAATTGGATCCAAAGCACACTAGAGATGGGTCGCGCGCTTGTCAAACAGCCAAAGTTTCAGTTTGTAAGGGCTTACAGGCGGTACTTTGTGCGTCCCACAAGCGGCGTTTATAAACTCGAACCCCTTATGAATGATTGCACTGTGCCATTGTTTTTTGTTGATTGAAGCTTCACCATCCCTGAAATTGCGTCTCCCTTCACGGACTGAACGCCTTGGCGGTAAGTTTTATTCCCTCTCGAATTGTCGGCTGGCTACTTGCAGCGACTTTGCTCGCTGGCCTGATGCCCGGCGGGCTGCATGCCGATTGGGATTTCTCGCAGATCAGCCGCAAAGCCACGGCTCTGTACGGGCCGCTCGGCGAGGGCCAACAGCGCATCGACGCCTGGCAGCGCCTGTTGGCGACTGAAAAGAAGGTCGACGAACAGGAGCAGCTCAAGGTCGTCAACCTGTTCTTCAACAAGCAAATGACTTATGTAGAAGACATCGACCTCTGGCACGTGGTCGACTATTGGGAGACCCCCATCGAAGCGCTGTGGAAAGGTGCGGGAGATTGCGAGGACTACGCAATCGCCAAGTATTTCAGCCTGCGCCACCTGGGTGTCTCCAGCGACAAATTGCGCATTACATACGTCAAGGCCTTGCGTCAGAATCGCGCTCACATGGTGCTGACCTACTACCCGACCCCCGACGCTATCCCGCTGGTGCTCGACAGCCTGATGGATGAGATCCTGCCGGCCACCCGCCGTACCGACCTGGTGCCGGTGTACTCATTCAACGCCGAGGGTTTGTATCTGCCCGGCGCCAAGGGCAACAAAAAAGTCGGTGATACCAAACGCTTGTCGCGTTGGCAGGATGTGTTGAAAAAAATGCGTGCGGAAGGCTTCCCGGCCGAGCCTGCCAACTAGGAGTAACTGATCGGATGTCACTGTTCAAACAACTATTGATCGCAATCTGTCTGTTCCTGGTGGTCGCCTTCAGCGGCAGCTTCATGGTCAGCCTGGAAAGCTCGCGCACCCAATACGTCAACCAGCTGCGCTCCCATGCACAGGACGCGGCGACCGCGCTGGCGTTGTCGCTGACGCCCAATATCGACGACCCGGCGATGGTGGAGTTGCTGGTCAGTTCGATTTTCGACAGTGGTTATTACGCCAGCATCCGCGTGGTGGATTTAGCCACTGACAAAACCATCGTCGAACGCAGCGGCATCCCGGACAACAACGGCGTGCCCAACTGGTTCGTCAAGCTGATCGGCCTTGAGCCGGCCGGTGGTGATGCACTGGTCAACCGCGGCTGGGAGCAGGCGGCGCGTGTAGAGGTGGTCAGCCACCCGATGTTCGCCCTGGCCAAGCTCTGGCAAAGCGCCCTGGGCAGCCTGGGCTGGTTGCTGCTGTGCGGTGCGGTCAGTGCGGTGCTCGGCGCGTTGCTGCTGCGTCGGCAGTTGAAGCCGCTGGACTACATGGTCAAGCAGTCCCACGCCATTGCCCGCCGCGAATTCCTCAGCCTGCCGGATCTGCCGCGCACGCCGGAGCTGCGGCGCGTGGTGCAGGCCATGAACCAGATGGTGGAGAAGCTCAAGGCGCTGTTCCAGGAGCAGGCCGAGCGCAGTGAAAAATTGCGCATCGAATCCTACCAGGACAACCTTACCGGCCTCGCCAACCGGCGTTATTTCGAGATGCAGCTCAACGCCCGCGTGAGTAACCCGGAAGACACCAACTCCGGTTACTTGCTGCTGTTGCGGGTCAAGGACCTGGCCGGTCTCAACCAGCGCCTGGGCGGCCAGCGCACCGATCAGTTGCTGCAAGCGGTGGGCGAACAGCTGCTGCGCCAGTGCGAGCCTTACCCGGAAACCCATAACCTCGTCACCCGTATCCGTGGTGGTGAGTTCGCGGTGCTGGCGCCGGGGCTGGTGCGTGAAGAAGCGCTGCAATTGGCGCAGAACCTCGAAAGCACCCTGCTCAGCTTGCAGGCCACCAGTGCCAGTGACGTCACGCCGGTCGCCTACATTGGCCTTGCGCCGTTCAACCACGGTGATTCGCCCCAGGCATTGCTGACCCTGGCTGACCAGGCTCTGGCCCAGGCCGAAGGGCAGGGCGACAGCAGTTGGGTGTGCCTGGACCACAGCGCCGCCGCCAGTGTCGGCGACGATCACCATGCCTGGCACACGCTGTTGGACCAAGCCCTTACCCACCAGCGTTTTGAGCTGTACTTCCAGCCGGTCGTCGCCAGCCAGGACCCACAGTTGGTGCTGCACTACAAAGTGTTGTCGCGTTTGCAGGATGACGACGGCCACACCATCCCGGCCGGGCGTTTCCTGCCGTGGCTCGAGCGTTTCGGCTGGACTGCGCGCCTGGACCGGCTGATGCTCGAGCACGTGCTCAAGCAGATGGCCAGCCATACGCACAGCCTGGCGCTGAACCTCTCGGCCGCCACCTTGCAGGATGCCCAGGCGTTGAACCGGATTGTCGAGTTGCTGCGCCAGCACAGCAACCTAGGCCCGCGCCTGACCCTGGAAATCGGCGAGGAGCAATTGCCCGAACAGGCTCTGCTGGAGCAGTTGACCCAGCGCCTGCGCGAGTTGGGCTTCTCCCTGAGCCTGCAGCGTTTTGGTGGGCGCTTCAGCATGATCGGCAACCTGGCGCGCCTGGGTTTGGCGTACCTGAAGATCGACGGCAGCTACATCCGTGCCATCGACCAGGAAAGCGACAAGCGCCTGTTTATCGAAGCGATCCAGCGCGCGGCCCACAGCATCGACTTGCCGTTGATTGCCGAGCGCGTGGAAACCGAAGGTGAATTGAAGGTGATACGCGAGATGGGGATTTTCGGTGTGCAGGGGCAGTTGTTTGGTGAGCCTGCGCCCTGGAAATAATGCAAATCCAATGTGGGAGCGGGCTTGTGTGGGAGCTGGCTTGCCTGCGATAGCATCACTTCGGTTTGCCTGATACACCGAAGTGTCTGCATCGCAGGCAAGCCAGCTCCCACATTTCGATCCGGTTCGACTTTAAAAAATCAGATCAACCCAGTCTCTTCATCATTGATCAGATGGCTCAACCCACCCAGCGCTTCCCGTGCGTGGTTACGGTCCATCAGCTTGGCCTGGGCCGCCGGCGGCAGGTCGGTCACGCTGATCACGCCCTTACGGGTCAAAACCTGAATCAAGTCGTCCAGTACCCGGATCATCTCCAAGTCACTTTGCTTGAGCTGGGCCAGGCTGGTTTCCACCACTTCGTTGGCGTACCAGGCCTGGATCTCATGGTGATCGGCCGGCAGGGTTTCGGTCGACTCGGCAAAGGCGGCGGCCTCCACGCGACTCAGCGCTCCCTGTGCATCACGTTGCACGTAAAACATAAGAATCCCTCGAAAATGAGCCACACGCGTTCACCAGCATAGGTCAATGCTGTGTTTATGGGCGCGAGTATGCGATGCAACCGGCCGCCACGGCCAGCGACGTATCGCCCAAGTAAATCGGCCGCCCTTGCGGGCGGCCGATAAATCACAGCTTAGGCGGTGTGGTCGATCTTGATGGTCGGGTCGGCACCGGTGATCAGCGAGTTGATGCTGGTGTGCGACCAATCGTTGCCTTCCAGCTTGATCGTCACATCGGCATTGGCCAGGCCGCCGGCGGCGTTGAGCTTGCCTTCGCTGCTGATTTGCAGGGTCGACACGCCTTCTACCGTGGTGATCTTGAGGTAGTTGTCGATGGTGCTGTCCGTCTCACCTTTCAACAGATCCTTGAGATCGATCCGGTCACCTTCCGAGGCCTTGAAGTCCTTGATCACGTCGTTGCCGAAGTCGCCCGCCTTCCAGACGAAGGTGTCGGCACCCGAGCCGCCGATCAGGATGTCGTTGCCCGGCCCACCGATCAGCGTGTCGTTACCGGTACCGCCCAACAGGATGTCATTGCCTTTGCCGCCGTCCAGCAGGTCGTTGCCGCCCTGGCCGAACAGGATGTCGTCACCTGCGCCGCCCAACAGCGTGTCGTTGCCGTCCTTGGCGCCGGAGACGTCGAAGTCCGCGTAGTGCTCGGTGACGTACTGGTGCACGTTCGAGGTGGTCACCGCCGAGACAGCCACGCCGGTTTTCTGTGCCACAAAGGCCTGCAGTGCGTTGTAGCCCTCGCCGGTAATCCCGCTGAAGCTCACCAGGTCGCCGAAGAGGATGTCGTTGCCGTCGCCACCACTGATGGTGTCGGCGCCTGGCAGCGTGGCCTCGGTGTGGCCGAGGATCGCGTTGGCCAGGTCCTTCGGATCGATGTTGCTTTGCGGCTTGCCATCGGTGTCGTAAGGCTTGAGGTCGTTGAGGCTGACGTCGCCGTTGATACCGATCGCTTCCACTTGCGACAACCCGCCCAGCAGCGCAAAGGCGCTTTTGGCATTGCTCAGCGTTGCCGAGTTGGTGCTGTTGCCCGTGCCGTCCAGGTTAGACAACTCAAAGGTACCGTCACCTTGGGCATGTACGGTGCCCAGGTCGGTGACGACCCAGCGCCAGCCATTGTAGATTTGCAGCTGAGCGGCACCCGAATTGTCGATGGACAAGTAGTGCGTATTGTCGATGTAGGTGGAGAACGTTGTGCCAGGCGTGTAGTTGGCAGTCGTGACCACGTTGTCGAACTTGACGTTGCCGTACAGCGTCGGGTTGGTCTGCTCGCCGCTCTGGTAGTACGTTGGCTGGCCGTCGGTGATGAAGTAAGTCAGGTTGGTCGCGCCGGTGTTGCTGGTGGCCAGGCCGCTCTGGAAGAAGTTGGCCGTGGTCTTGAACACGTCTTCGTAGTTGGTGCCGCCACCGGACTTCATCGAATCCAGCACCGCACTGAGCAAGGTCAGCGCGTTTGCATCGTTGAGGTTGATCGCAACCGACTTGTTCACCTGGGTATCGAAGTCCGCCACAAAGATGTTCACGGTGCCGGAGGTGTTGGCGCCCAGGCTGTCTTTGAGCGACTTGAACACTGACGTCAGCGAAGCCTTCGCCGCGTTGATCGAGTCGACGCTCATACTGCCGGAACTGTCCACCATGAACGCAATGTTGTAGTTCTTGCCTTGCACCACGTTCAGGCCGCCGATATCGGCCACGACGATGTCATTGCCGTCAGTGCCGACAATGTTGTCGCTGCCCGAAGTACCCGTCACCGAGTTGTAGGTCGCCGGGTACACGGTGACTGGCAATTGCGCCGTGGTGGACGCCGAACCGCCGATGCTTTCGGTAGAGGTCGACGTGACGGTCAGGTTGAACTGGCCGCTGTAATAGGTCGGCGGCTTGATGGTCAGGGTGTTGAGGTCCCAACCGGTCACGTTGACTTCGCCCACGCCTTTGGTCGCCGTGAACGTGTGCCCGGATGCATCGGTGAGTACCGAGCCTGCCGGCACGCCGCTGATCTTCACGCTCAGGGTTTCGGAGCCGTCGGTGTCGGTCAGTGCGGTGGTGACCTTGGACAGCTTGACGGTGCCGTTTTCCTGGCCTTCGTTGAGCTTGTAGCCCACGTAGTAACCGTCACCGTTACTGCCATGCAGGTCGGAGACGGTCACGCCGGCGTTGGTCAAATCAGTGAGGCCGGTGTACAGCGGCACGGTACTGGTGCTCAAGTTCTGTATCGCCCCGCCGTTGATCGACAGATTGACGTCAAAGCTGCCAGGCCCCGCTTGGTTGGCTTGGTAGATCTCGAGGCTGTAGTAACCGCTGACCGTTGGCGTAAACGAGCCGCTGAATTTGCCGCTGTTGGTCGCCCATACCCCGCTGGCAATGTCTTTACCGCCAACGTTGACCACCACACTGTCATCGGCGACGCCGCTGAAGGTGTAGCTCTTGCCAGCTTCCATGTACATCAGGCCGGAGATCTTGGAGCCGGAGCCGGCGTTGACATTGTCGACTGACTCGACATTGGTGACGACACTGGTGTTGTTCGGCGTACCTGCGTTGTCGATGGCTTTTTTCAGTACATCGGGTGCCGCGCCGTTCCCGTTGGTGCCGAGGCCGGCAATGCTGTTCCAGCCCTGTTTGATCAGACCGGTCGAGGCGACAGTGTTATCGGCCACGTTCAGCGTAGGTGCGTCGGCCACCGGTGTGATATCGACTTTCACCGTGGCGCTGTTGCCCAGGTCCTTGCCGTCGGTAGGCTGGAACTTGAACTGCGCATAATCAGCCTGCTTGTTGCCAATGCCGGTGCCGCCATAACCGTCGGCGCCGGATTCGTTGGCGTTAGGCATAAAGCGCAACTGGCCGCCGTCGATCTGGGCCTTGGTGAAGGTCTGGTTGGCAGTCACGTTGGTCCAGGTGGTGCCATCCGCTGCCAGGTATTGCAGCTTGCCGGCCACCGGCAGGTCGGTGATCTTCACGCCCAGGCTGGCTTGTGGCGAGTCCACATCGGTCACGCCGAAGTTGGCCCAGGTCAGTGCCAGCGGCGTGTCTTCGGTGCCGGTGACAGCGCTGCCGGTGGCGACCGGCGGATCGTTGACCGCCACCACGTTAACCGTGGTGGTGGCGACGTTGGAGTAGTTGCCGCCATCGGTCACGGTCACGGTGATGGTCCGCGGCGTGGTACTTGGGTCGTGGCTGTTGTTGGTGAACGTGATGTTCTGGATACGCTGCATGTAATCAGCCAGCGTCGCGCTGCCCGACAACGTCAGGGTGATGGTGCCTGTCTGGTTGTTGGTGCTGACGATGATGCCGTTCACGCTGTTGCCCAGGTTCAGTGCATCACCGGCCTGTGCGTTGGTCAGGGTGACCGTCGCGCCAGTCAGCATCGTGCTGTCCGGGTCGGTGATCTTGATATCGGTGTCGGCAATCGACACACCCGGCCCGGCGGTGCCTTCGGTGAAGGTGGTTCTGTAGTCGGCACCGGTGGCACCGCTGGAATTGTTGGCATCCAGGTCGATGACCGGCGGCGCATCGTTATCGATGATATTGGTGCTGACGCTGCCGTTGCCGACCACCAGGTTCTCGAAGTTGCCGCCGGTGGTTTTGTCGATAGTGATGACAATCTGTTCGGTCGGCTCGGTGATCTTGTCGTCGATCGTGGCGATGTTGAACGGCACGCTGGTGGCGCCGGCCGGGATCTTCACGGTGTATACGCCGTTGAAGTCCGAACCATCGGTGGCGGTGCCGCTGTACTTGAGCGTCACGGTCACATCGGTTTGCGCCGGGTTGCTCAGCGTCAGCGTGTAATGCGCCGTGCCGCCTTCAGTCACCGAGGCGTCGCCGGTGATGCTGATGGTGGTGTTGTTGATCACATCCGTCACTTTGGTGGTGACGGTGCTGCCGTCGACGATCAGGTGTTCGTACTTGTCGCCGCCGCTGACCACGCCGGTAATCTTGTTGTTCACATCGTTGGCGCCGACATACGCGTCATTTGGCGCAACAGCCGTGGTCGTGCTGCTGGACTTGCCGTTGCCGATAGTGATGGTCGAGCCGTTATCCAGCTTTACCACCAGATCGGAACCGACGTTGGTCACTGCCGCACCGTTCTTGTCGACCAAGGATGCGGTGTAAGTAATCTGGCCGCCTTCAGCGACGGAACCCGTGGCTTTGAGCACCACGGTCACATCATCGATGGTGTCGTTGATGGTGGTGGTCGCGCCGCCCGGCGTGATGCTCACACCTTCGAAGTTACCGCCGGTAGTGCCGGTGATCTTGACCGTCTGGGTGCTCTTGTCGATGAACACGTCATCGCCAGGCGCCGCAACCGTCACGGAGCCCACGGTCGCACCTTGCTTGATGGTGATGCTTGAACCGTTATCCAGCGTGACGACCATGTCGGTACCAGCCTTGTTGCTCAAGGTGGCCGTGTAGGTGATGGTGCCGCCTTCGTTGACGGCACTTGGTGCGGTCAGCGTGACGCTGGTGAGATCGGTGGTGCCTGGGGTATCAGTCACTGTGGTGTTAACAGGCGTTGTGCCTGGCACCAGGTTCTCGAAATGCTCGCCGCCGGTCACGCCTTTGATAGCGGTAGTGACGGTTTGATCGCCTTTGTACACATCGTTTGGAGCGACGGTGGTGACGGTGCCGCTGGACTGGTTCACACCGATGGTGATGGTTTTGCCGTTGTCCAAAGTGACGGTCAGCGGGCTGGTGATGTTAGTCACAGGCGCGCCGTTTTTATCCACAAGGCTGGCGGTGTAGATGATGTTGCCGCCTTCGCCAACGGTAGTGGTGGCGGTCAACACCACATCGACTTTGTCGATAGTGTCGTTGATCGTGGTGGTCGCGCCGTTGCCAGCAACTTCCAACTTCTCAAAATTGCCGCCAGCGGTGTCAGTGATCTTGACCGTTTGGGTGCTCTTGTCGATGAACACGTCATCGCTAGGCGCAGGGACGGTTACGGTGCCGACGGTGTCGCCAGCTTTGATGGTGATAGTCGAACCGTTATCCAACTTCAGCGTGACGTCAGTACCCGCCTTGTTGCTCAAGGTGGCGGTGTAAGTGATCTGGCCACCTTCGTTGACGGCACTTGGTGCGGTCAGCGTTACGGTCGTGGTATCCGCAGTACCCGGTGTATCAGTCACTGTGGTGTTAACCGGCGTAGTGCCTGGCACCAGGTTTTCGAAATGCTCGCCGCCGGTCACGCCTTTGATGGCGGTAGTGACGGTTTGATCGCCCTTGTACACGTCGTTTGGAGCGACGGTGGTGACGGTGCCGCTGGACTGGTTCACACCGATGGTGATGGTATGTCCGTTATCGAGAGTGACGGTCAGCGGATTGGTGATGTTAGTCACCGGATTGCCCGACTTGTCGACCAGCGACGCGGTGTAAACGATGTTGCCGCCTTCGCCAACAGTAGTGGTGGCGGTCAACACCACATCCACTTTGTCGATGGTGTCGTTGATCGTGGTGGTCGCGCCGTCGCCAGCAACTTCCAGCTTCTCGAAGTTACCGCCAGCAGTGTCAGTGATCTTGACCGTTTGGGTGCTCTTGTCGATGAACACGTCATCGCTAGGCGCAGGGACGGTTACGGTGCCGACGGTGTCGCCCGCTTTGATGGTGATGGTCGAGCCGTTATCCAGCTTCAAGGTTACGTCGGTGCCCGCTTTATTGGAAAGCGTAGCGGTGTACGTAATCTGACCACCTTCGTTCACTGCAGACGGAGCTGTCAGTGTCACGGTGGTTGTGTTGTCGGTGCCCGGTGTATCAGTCACTGTGGTGTTAACAGGCGTTGTGCCTGGCACCAGGTTTTCGAAGTGCTCGCCGCCGGTCACGCCTTTGATGGCGGTAGTGACGGTTTGATCGCCTTTGTACACATCGTTTGGAGCGACGGTAGTGACAGTGCCGCTGGACTGGTTCACACCGATGGTGATGGTATGTCCGTTATCGAGAGTGACGGTCAGCGGATTGGTGATGTTAGTCACCGGATTGCCCGACTTGTCGACCAGCGACGCGGTGTAAACGATGTTGCCGCCTTCGCCAACAGTAGTGGTGGCGGTCAACACCACATCCACTTTGTCGATGGTGTCGTTGATCGTGGTGGTCGCGCCGTCGCCAGCAACTTCCAGCTTCTCGAAGTTACCGCCAGTGGTGTCAGTGATCTTGACCGTCTGAGTGCTCTTATCGATGAACACGTCATCGCTAGGCGCCGCAACAGTGACGGAACCGACGGTATCGCCAGCTTTGATGGTGATGGAAGAGCCGTTATCCAACTTCAGCGTGACGTCAGTACCGGCCTTGTTGCTCAAGGTCGCGGTGTAGGTGATCTGACCACCTTCGTTCACTGCAGACGGAGCTGTCAGTGTCACGGTGGTGGTGTTATCGGTACCCGGAGTATCCGTGACGGTAGTGCTAACAGGTGTAGTACCTGGCACCAAACTCTCGAAGTGCTCACCGCCAGTCACGTTAGTGATAGCGGTAGTGACGGTCTGGTCGCCTTTGTACACATCATCTGGAGCTACAACGGTCACGCTGCCGTTCGACTGATTAACGCCGATGGTGATGGTCTGGCCATTATCCAGGGTCACGGTCAGGGGGTTGGTGATGTTAGTCACCGGATTGCCCGACTTGTCGACCAGCGACGCGGTGTAAACGATGTTGCCGCCTTCGCCAACGGTGGTGGTGGCGGTCAACACCACATCCACTTTGTCGATGGTGTCGTTGATTGTGGTGGTTGCGCCGTCGCCTGCAACTTCCAGCTTCTCGAAGTTACCGCCAGTGGTGTCAGTGATCTTTACGGTCTGAGTGCTCTTGTCGATGAACACGTCATCGCCAGGTGCCGCAACAGTCACAGAGCCAACGGTATCGCCGGCTTTGATGGTGATGCTCGAGCCGTTATCCAACTTCAGCGTGACGTCGGTACCTGCTTTGTTGCTCAAGGTCGCGGTGTAGGTGATCTGACCGCCTTCGTTCACTGCAGACGGAGCTGTCAGTGTCACGGTGGTTGTGTTGTCGGTGCCCGGTGTATCGGTGACGGTGGTGCTCACCGGCGTGGTACCTGGCACCAGGTTTTCGAAGTGCGCGCCGCCAGTCACATTAGTAATAGCGGTAGTGACGGTTTGATCGCCTTTGTACACATCATCCGGAGCTACAACGGTCACGCTACCATTCGATTGATTCACTCCGATGGTGATGGTCTGGCCATTATCCAGGGTCACAGTCAGCGGGTTGGTGATGTTAGTCACCGGATTGCCCGACTTGTCGACCAGCGACGCGGTGTAAACGATGTTGCCGCCTTCGCCAACGGTGGTGGTGGCCGTCAAAACCACATCCACCTTGTCGATAGTGTCGTTGATGGTCGTAGTTGCACCATCACCAGCTACTTCCAGCTTCTCGAAGTTACCGCCAGCAGTGTCAGTGATCTTGACCGTCTGAGTGCTCTTATCGATGAACACGTCATCGCTAGGCGCAGGGACGGTTACGGTGCCGACGGTGTCGCCAGCTTTGATGGTGATAGTCGAGCCGTTATCCAGCCTCAAGGTTACGTCGGTGCCCGCTTTATTGGAAAGCGTAGCGGTGTAAGTGATCTGACCACCTTCGTTCACTGCAGACGGAGCCGTCAGCGTCACGGTGGTGGTGTTATCAGTACCCGGTGTATCGGTGACTGTGGTGCTCACCGGCGTGGTACCTGGGACCAGATTTTCGAAGTGCTCGCCGCCAGTCACGTTAGTGATAGCGGTAGTGACGGTCTGGTCGCCCTTGTACACATCATCCGGAGCTACAACGGTCACGCTGCCGTTCGACTGATTAACGCCGATGGTAATGGTCTGGCCGTTATCCAAAGTCACGGTCAGCGGATTGGTGATGTTAGTGACTGCCGCGCCGTTTTTATCCACAAGGCTGGCGGTGTAGACGATGTTGCCGCCTTCGCCAACGGTAGTGGTGGCGGTCAACACCACATCGACTTTGTCGATAGTGTCGTTGATCGTGGTGGTCGCGCCGTTGCCAGCAACTTCCAGTTTTTCGAAGTTGCCGCCAGTGGTGTCGGTGATCTTGACCGTTTGCGTGCTCTTGTCGATGAACACGTCATCGCTAGGTGCAGGGACGGTCACGGTGCCAACTGTATCGCCAGCTTTGATGGTGATGCTCGAACCGTTATCCAACTTCAGCGTGACGTCAGTACCCGCTTTATTGGAGAGCGTCGCGGTGTAGGTGATCTGACCACCTTCGTTCACTGCAGACGGAGCCGTCAGTGTCACGGTGGTGGTGTTATCGGTACCCGGAGTATCCGTGACGGTAGTGGTAACAGGTGTAGTACCTGGCACCAGATTTTCGAAGTGCTCGCCGCCAGTCACATTAGTGATCGCGGTAGTGACGGTTTGATCGCCTTTGTAGACATCATCTGGAGCTACAACGGTGACGCTGCCGTTCGACTGATTAACGCCGATGGTAATGGTCTGGCCGTTATCCAAAGTCACGGTCAACGGGTTGGTGATGTTAGTCACCGGATTGCCCGACTTGTCGACCAGCGACGCGGTGTAAACGATGTTGCCGCCTTCGCCAACAGTAGTGGTGGCGGTCAACACCACATCCACTTTGTCGATGGTGTCGTTGATCGTGGTGGTCGCGCCGTCGCCTGCAACTTCCAGCTTCTCGAAGTTACCGCCAGTGGTGTCAGTGATCTTGACCGTCTGAGTGCTCTTATCGATAAACGTCATCGCCAGGCGCCGCAACAGTCACAGATCCAACGGTATCGCCGGCTTTGATGGTGATGCTCGAGCCGTTATCCAACTTCAGCGTGACGTCGGTACCTGCTTTGTTGCTCAAGGTCGCGGTGTAGGTGATCTGACCGCCTTCGTTCACTGCAGACGGAGCTGTCAGTGTCACGGTGGTTGTGTTGTCGGTGCCCGGTGTATCCGTGACGGTAGTGCTAACCGGCGTCGTACCTGGCACCAGGTTCTCGAAATGCTCGCCGCCAGTCACGTTAGTGATAGCGGTAGTGACGGTCTGGTCGCCCTTGTACACATCATCCGGAGCTACAACGGTCACGCTACCATTCGATTGATTCACACCGATGGTGATGGTCTGGCCATTATCCAGGGTCACAGTCAGCGGGTTGGTGATGTTAGTCACTGCCGCGCCGTTTTTATCCACAAGGCTGGCGGTGTAAACGATGTTGCCGCCTTCGCCAACGGTAGTGTGGCAGTCAACACCACATCGACCTTGTCGATGGTGTCGTTGATTGTGGTGGTTGCGCCATTACCTGCAACTTCCAGCTTCTCGAAGTTGCCGCCAGCAGTGTCAGTGATCTTGACCGTTTGCGTGCTCTTGTCGATGAACACGTCATCGCTAGGCGCAGGGACGGTCACGGTGCCACTGTATCGCCAGCTTTGATGGTGATGCTCGAACCGTTATCCAACTTCAGCGTGACGTCAGTACCCGCTTTATTGGAGCGTCGCGGTGTAGGATCTGACCACCTTCGTTCACTGCAGACGGAGCTGTCAGTGTCACGGTGGTTGTGTTGTCGGTGCCCGGTGTATCCGTGACGGTAGTGCTAACCGGCGTCGTACCTGGCACCAGGTTCTCGAAGTGCGCGCCGCCAGTCACATTAGTGATAGCGGTAGTGACGGTTTGATCGCCCTTGTACACGTCATCTGGAGCTACTACGGTCACGCTGCCGTTCGACTGATTAACGCCGATGGTAATGGTCTGGCCGTTATCCAAAGTCACGGTCAGCGGATTGGTGATGTTAGTGACTGCCGCGCCGTTTTTATCCACAAGGCTGGCGGTGTAGACGATGTTGCCGCCTTCGCCAACGGTAGTGGTGGCGGTCAACACCACATCGACTTTGTCGATAGTGTCGTTGATCGTGGTGGTCGCGCCGTTGCCAGCAACTTCCAGTTTTTCGAAGTTGCCGCCAGTGGTGTCGGTGATCTTGACCGTTTGCGTGCTCTTGTCGATGAACACGTCATCGCTAGGTGCAGGGACGGTCACGGTGCCAACTGTATCGCCAGCTTTGATGGTGATGCTCGAACCGTTATCCAACTTCAGCGTGACGTCAGTACCCGCTTTATTGGAGAGCGTCGCGGTGTAGGTGATCTGACCACCTTCGTTCACTGCAGACGGAGCCGTCAGTGTCACGGTGGTGGTGTTATCGGTACCCGGAGTATCCGTGACGGTAGTGGTAACAGGTGTAGTACCTGGCACCAGATTTTCGAAGTGCTCGCCGCCAGTCACATTAGTGATCGCGGTAGTGACGGTTTGATCGCCTTTGTAGACATCATCTGGAGCTACAACGGTGACGCTGCCGTTCGACTGATTAACGCCGATGGTAATGGTCTGGCCGTTATCCAAAGTCACGGTCAACGGGTTGGTGATGTTAGTCACCGGATTGCCCGACTTGTCGACCAGCGACGCGGTGTAAACGATGTTGCCGCCTTCGCCAACAGTAGTGGTGGCGGTCAACACCACATCCACTTTGTCGATGGTGTCGTTGATCGTGGTGGTCGCGCCGTCGCCTGCAACTTCCAGCTTCTCGAAGTTACCGCCAGTGGTGTCAGTGATCTTGACCGTCTGAGTGCTCTTATCGATAAACACGTCATCGCCAGGCGCCGCAACAGTCACAGATCCAACGGTATCGCCGGCTTTGATGGTGATGCTCGAGCCGTTATCCAACTTCAGCGTGACGTCGGTACCTGCTTTGTTGCTCAAGGTCGCGGTGTAGGTGATCTGACCGCCTTCGTTCACTGCAGACGGAGCTGTCAGTGTCACGGTGGTTGTGTTGTCGGTGCCCGGTGTATCCGTGACGGTAGTGCTAACCGGCGTCGTACCTGGCACCAGGTTCTCGAAATGCTCGCCGCCAGTCACGTTAGTGATAGCGGTAGTGACGGTCTGGTCGCCCTTGTACACATCATCCGGAGCTACAACGGTCACGCTACCATTCGATTGATTCACACCGATGGTGATGGTCTGGCCATTATCCAGGGTCACAGTCAGCGGGTTGGTGATGTTAGTCACTGCCGCGCCGTTTTTATCCACAAGGCTGGCGGTGTAAACGATGTTGCCGCCTTCGCCAACGGTAGTGGTGGCAGTCAACACCACATCGACCTTGTCGATGGTGTCGTTGATTGTGGTGGTTGCGCCATTACCTGCAACTTCCAGCTTCTCGAAGTTGCCGCCAGCAGTGTCAGTGATCTTGACCGTTTGCGTGCTCTTGTCGATGAACACGTCATCGCTAGGCGCAGGGACGGTCACGGTGCCAACTGTATCGCCAGCTTTGATGGTGATGCTCGAACCGTTATCCAACTTCAGCGTGACGTCAGTACCCGCTTTATTGGAGAGCGTCGCGGTGTAGGTGATCTGACCACCTTCGTTCACTGCAGACGGAGCTGTCAGTGTCACGGTGGTTGTGTTGTCGGTGCCCGGTGTATCCGTGACGGTAGTGCTAACCGGCGTCGTACCTGGCACCAGGTTCTCGAAGTGCGCGCCGCCAGTCACATTAGTGATAGCGGTAGTGACGGTTTGATCGCCCTTGTACACGTCATCTGGAGCTACTACGGTCACGCTGCCGTTCGACTGATTAACGCCGATGGTAATGGTCTGGCCGTTATCCAAAGTCACGGTCAACGGGTTGGTGATGTTGGTCACCGCATTACCCGACTTGTCGACCAGCGACGCGGTGTAAACGATGTTGCCGCCTTCGCCAACGGTGGTGGTGGCAGTCAACACCACATCGACCTTGTCGATGGTGTCGTTGATGGTCGTAGTTGCACCATCACCAGCTACTTCCAGTTTCTCGAAGTTGCCGCCAGCAGTGTCAGTGATCTTGACCGTCTGAGTGCTCTTATCGATGAACACGTCATCGCTAGGCGCCGCAACAGTGACGGAACCGACGGTATCGCCAGCTTTGATGGTGATGGAAGAGCCGTTATCCAACTTCAGCGTGACGTCAGTACCGGCCTTGTTGCTCAAGGTCGCGGTGTAGGTGATCTGACCACCTTCGTTCACTGCAGACGGAGCTGTCAGTGTCACGGTGGTGGTGTTATCGGTACCCGGAGTATCCGTGACGGTAGTGCTAACAGGTGTAGTACCTGGCACCAAATTCTCGAAGTGCTCACCGCCAGTCACGTTAGTGATAGCGGTAGTGACGGTCTGGTCGCCTTTGTACACATCATCTGGAGCTACAACGGTCACGCTGCCGTTCGACTGATTAACGCCGATGGTGATGGTCTGGCCATTATCCAGGGTCACGGTCAGGGGGTTGGTGATGTTAGTCACCGGATTGCCCGACTTGTCGACCAGCGACGCGGTGTAAACGATGTTGCCGCCTTCGCCAACGGTGGTGGTGGCGGTCAACACCACATCCACTTTGTCGATGGTGTCGTTGATGTGGTGGTTGCGCCGTCGCCTGCAACTTCCAGCTTCTCGAAGTTACCGCCAGTGGTGTCAGTGATCTTTACGGTCTGAGTGCTCTTGTCGATGAACACGTCATCGCCAGGTGCCGCAACAGTCACAGAGCCAACGGTATCGCCGGCTTTGATGGTGATGCTCGAGCCGTTATCCAACTTCAGCGTGACGTCGGTACCTGCTTTGTTGCTCAAGGTCGCGGTGTAGGTGATCTGACCGCCTTCGTTCACTGCAGACGGAGCTGTCAGTGTCACGGTGGTTGTGTTGTCGGTGCCCGGTGTATCGGTGACGGTGGTGCTCACCGGCGTGGTACCTGGCACCAGGTTTTCGAAGTGCGCGCCGCCAGTCACGTTAGTGATAGCGGTAGTGACGGTCTGGTCGCCCTTGTACACATCATCCGGAGCTACAACGGTCACGCTGCCGTTCGACTGATTCACACCGATGGTGATGGTCTGGCCATTATCCAGGGTCACGGTCAGCGGGTTGGTGATGTTGGTCACCGCATTACCCGACTTGTCGACCAGCGACGCGGTGTAAACGATGTTGCCGCCTTCGCCAACGGTGGTGGTGGCAGTCAACACCACATCGACCTTGTCGATGGTGTCGTTGATGGTCGTAGTTGCACCATCACCAGCTACTTCCAGTTTCTCGAAGTTGCCGCCAGCAGTGTCAGTGATCTTGACCGTCTGAGTGCTCTTATCGATGAACACGTCATCGCTAGGCGCAGGGACGGTTACGGTGCCGACGGTGTCGCCAGCTTTGATGGTGATGGAAGAGCCGTTATCCAACTTCAGCGTGACGTCAGTACCGGCCTTGTTGCTCAAGGTCGCGGTGTAGGTGATCTGACCACCTTCGTTCACTGCAGACGGCGCCGTCAGTGTCACGGTGGTGGTGTTATCGGTACCCGGAGTATCCGTGACGGTAGTGCTAACAGGTGTAGTACCTGGCACCAAATTCTCGAAGTGCTCACCGCCGGACACATTAGTAATAGCGGTAGTGACGGTCTGGTCACCCTTGTACACGTCATCTGGAGCTACAACGGTCACGCTGCCGTTCGACTGATTAACGCCGATGGTAATGGTCTGGCCGTTATCCAAAGTCACGGTCAACGGGTTGGTGATGTTGGTCACCGCATTACCCGACTTGTCGACCAGCGACGCGGTGTAAACGATGTTGCCGCCTTCGCCAACGGTGGTGGTGGCAGTCAACACCACATCGACCTTGTCGATGGTGTCGTTGATCGTGGTGGTCGCGCCGTCGCCAGCAACTTCCAGCTTCTCGAAGTTACCGCCAGCAGTGTCAGTGATCTTGACCGTTTGGGTGCTCTTGTCGATGAACACGTCATCGCTAGGCGCAGGGACGGTTACGGTGCCGACGGTGTCGCCCGCTTTGATGGTGATGGTCGAGCCGTTATCCAGCTTCAAGGTTACGTCGGTGCCCGCTTTATTGGAAAGCGTAGCGGTGTACGTAATCTGACCACCTTCGTTCACTGCAGACGGAGCCGTCAGCGTCACGGTGGTGGTGTTATCAGTACCCGGTGTATCGGTGACTGTGGTGCTCACCGGCGTGGTACCTGGGACCAGATTTTCGAAGTGCTCGCCGCCAGTCACGTTAGTGATAGCGGTAGTGACGGTCTGGTCGCCCTTGTACACATCATCCGGAGCTACAACGGTCACGCTGCCGTTCGACTGATTCACACCGATGGTGATGGTCTGGCCATTATCCAGGGTCACGGTCAGCGGGTTGGTGATGTTGGTCACCGCATTACCCGACTTGTCGACCAGCGACGCGGTGTAAACGATGTTGCCGCCTTCGCCAACGGTGGTGGTGGCAGTCAACACCACATCGACCTTGTCGATGGTGTCGTTGATGGTCGTAGTTGCACCATCACCAGCTACTTCCAGTTTCTCGAAGTTGCCGCCAGCAGTGTCAGTGATCTTGACCGTCTGAGTGCTCTTATCGATGAACACGTCATCGCTAGGCGCAGGGACGGTTACGGTGCCGACGGTGTCGCCAGCTTTGATGGTGATGGAAGAGCCGTTATCCAACTTCAGCGTGACGTCAGTACCGGCCTTGTTGCTCAAGGTCGCGGTGTAGGTGATCTGACCACCTTCGTTCACTGCAGACGGAGCTGTCAGTGTCACGGTGGTGGTGTTATCGGTACCCGGAGTATCCGTGACGGTAGTGCTAACAGGTGTAGTACCTGGCACCAAATTCTCGAAGTGCTCACCGCCAGTCACGTTAGTGATAGCGGTAGTGACGGTCTGGTCGCCTTTGTACACATCATCTGGAGCTACAACGGTCACGCTGCCGTTCGACTGATTAACGCCGATGGTGATGGTCTGGCCATTATCCAGGGTCACGGTCAGGGGGTTGGTGATGTTAGTCACCGGATTGCCCGACTTGTCGACCAGCGACGCGGTGTAAACGATGTTGCCGCCTTCGCCAACGGTGGTGGTGGCGGTCAACACCACATCCACTTTGTCGATGGTGTCGTTGATTGTGGTGGTTGCGCCGTCGCCTGCAACTTCCAGCTTCTCGAAGTTACCGCCAGTGGTGTCAGTGATCTTTACGGTCTGAGTGCTCTTGTCGATGAACACGTCATCGCCAGGTGCCGCAACAGTCACAGAGCCAACGGTATCGCCGGCTTTGATGGTGATGCTCGAGCCGTTATCCAACTTCAGCGTGACGTCAGTACCCGCTTTATTGGAGAGCGTCGCGGTGTAGGTGATCTGACCACCTTCGTTCACTGCAGACGGCGCCGTCAGTGTCACGGTGGTGGTGTTATCGGTACCCGGAGTATCCGTGACGGTAGTGCTAACAGGTGTAGTACCTGGCACCAAATTCTCGAAGTGCTCACCGCCGGACACATTAGTAATAGCGGTAGTGACGGTCTGGTCACCCTTGTACACGTCATCTGGAGCTACAACGGTCACGCTGCCGTTCGACTGATTAACGCCGATGGTAATGGTCTGGCCGTTATCCAAAGTCACGGTCAACGGGTTGGTGATGTTGGTCACCGCATTACCCGACTTGTCGACCAGCGACGCGGTGTAAACGATGTTGCCGCCTTCGCCAACGGTGGTGGTGGCAGTCAACACCACATCGACCTTGTCGATGGTGTCGTTGATCGTGGTGGTCGCGCCGTCGCCTGCAACTTCCAGTTTTTCGAAGTTACCGCCAACGGTGTCGGTGATCTTGACCGTTTGCGTGCTCTTGTCGATGAACACGTCATCGCTAGGCGCAGGGACGGTTACGGTGCCGACGGTTTCACCGGCTTTGATGGTGATCGTCGAGCCGTTATCCAGCTTCAGCGTGACGTCAGTGCCGGCCTTGTTGCTCAAGGTGGCGGTGTAGGTGATCTGGCCACCTTCGTTCACTGCAGACGGAGCCGTCAGCGTCACGGTGGTGGTGTTATCGGTACCCGGAGTATCCGTGACGGTAGTGGTAACAGGTGTAGTACCTGGCACCAGGTTCTCGAAGTGCGCGCCGCCAGTCACGTTAGTGATAGCGGTAGTGACGGTCTGGTCGCCTTTGTACACATCATCTGGAGCTACAACGGTCACGCTGCCGTTCGACTGATTAACGCCGATGGTAATGGTCTGGCCGTTATCCAAAGTCACGGTCAACGGGTTGGTGATGTTGGTCACCGCATTACCCGACTTGTCGACCAGCGACGCGGTGTAAACGATGTTGCCGCCTTCGCCAACGGTGGTGGTGGCAGTCAACACCACATCGACCTTGTCGATGGTGTCGTTGATGGTCGTAGTTGCACCATCACCAGCTACTTCCAGTTTCTCGAAGTTGCCGCCAGCAGTGTCAGTGATTTTGACCGTCTGAGTGCTCTTATCGATGAACACGTCATCGCTAGGCGCAGGGACGGTTACGGTGCCGACGGTGTCGCCAGCTTTGATGGTGATGCTCGAACCGTTATCCAGTTTCAGCGTGACGTCGGTACCCGCTTTATTGGAGAGCGTCGCGGTGTAGGTGATCTGACCACCTTCGTTCACTGCAGACGGCGCCGTCAGTGTCACGGTGGTGGTGTTATCGGTACCCGGAGTGTCGGTGACGGTAGTGCTAACAGGTGTAGTACCTGGCACCAAATTCTCGAAGTGCTCCCCGCCAGCCACATTAGTGATAGCGGTAGTGACGGTTTGATCGCCTTTGTACACATCATCCGGAGCTACAACGGTGACGCTGCCGTTCGACTGATTAACGCCGATAGTGATGGTCTGGCCGTTATCCAAAGTCACGGTCAACGGATTGGTGATGTTGGTCACCGCATTACCCGACTTGTCGACCAGCGACGCGGTGTAAACGATATTGCCGCCTTCGCCAACGGTGGTGGTGGCAGTCAACACCACATCGACTTTGTCGATGGTGTCGTTGATAGTCGTGGTTGCGCCATTACCTGCAACTTCCAGCTTCTCGAAGTTGCCGCCAGCGGTGTCAGTGATCTTGACCGTTTGGGTGCTCTTGTCGATGAACACGTCATCGCTAGGCGCAGGGACGGTCACGGTGCCGACGGTGTCGCCCGCTTTGATGGTGATGGTCGAACCGTTATCCAACTTCAGCGTGACGTCAGTACCCGCTTTATTGGAGAGCGTAGCGGTGTAGGTAATCTGACCACCCTCGTTCGCCTCGGACGGAGCCGTCAAGGTGACGGTGGTGGTGTCAATCGAGTCGGTAATCGTGGTGACCGCAGGTGTAGTGTTCGGCACCAGGTTTTCGAAGTTGCCGCCGGTCGTGCCAGTGATGGTGGTGCTCACCGTGCTGCCATTGACGTAGACGTCGTTCGGCGGAGTGCCGACCACCACGCTGCCGACAGATTCGCCCGCTTTGATAGTGATCACCGAGCCATCGCTCAAGGTGACGGTCACCGGGGTTTGCGCCGGGTTGGTCAGGGTGGCGGTGTAGGTGATTTGGCCACCTTCGGTCACGGTATTGGTAGCCGTCAGCGAAACAGTGGTGGTGTCGATCGAGTCGGTGATCGTGGTGACCGCAGGCGTGGTGCTCGGTACCAGATTCTCAAAGTTGCCGCCGGTCGCGCCGGTAATAGTGGTGCTGACGGTCGAACCATTGTTGTAAACGTCGTTCGCCGGAGTGTCGATCACAACGGTGCCGGTCGATTCACCCGCTTTGATGGTGATTACCGAGCCATTGCTCAGGGTGACGGTCACCGGGGTTTGCGCCGGGTTGGTCAGGGTAGCGGTGTAGGTGATCTGGCCGCCTTCGGTGATCGCGTCGGTAGCCGTCAGCGAGACAGTAGTGGTGTCGATCGAATCGGTGATCGTGGTGACCGCAGGCGTAGTATTTGGCACCAGGTTTTCAAAGTTGCCGCCGGTTGCGCCCGTAATAGTAGTGCTGACGGTCGAACCATTGTTGTAAACGTCGTTCGCTGGTGTATCCACCACAACAGTCCCAACCGACTCTCCAGCCTTGATCGTAATCACTGAGCCATTGCTCAAGGTGACAGTCACCGGGGTTTGCGCCGGGTTGGTCAGGGTAGCGGTGTAAGTGATCTGACCGCCTTCGGTGACAGTGTTGCCTGCTGTCAGGGTAACGGTGGTGGTGTCGATCGAATCAGTGATCGTGGTAACCGCAGGCGTGGTGCTCGGTACCAGGTTTTCAAAATTGCCACCGGTCGCACCGGTGATAGTAGTGCTGACAGTCGAACCATTGTTGTAAACGTCGTTAGCCGGTGTATCGACCACAACAGTACCAACCGACTCCCCAGCCTTGATCGTAATCACCGAGCCATTGCTCAAGGTGACAGTCACCGGCGTCTGCGCCGGGTTAGTCAGGGTAGCGGTGTAAGTGATCTGACCGCCTTCGGTCACGGTGTTACCCGCCGTCAGGGTAACGGTGGTGGTGTCGATCGAATCAGTGATCGTGGTAACCGCAGGCGTGGTGCTCGGTACCAGGTTTTCAAAATTGCCGCCGGTCGCACCGGTAATAGTAGTGCTGACGGTCGAACCGTTGTTGTAAACGTCGTTAGCCGGTGTATCGACCACAACAGTACCAACCGACTCCCCAGCCTTGATCGTAATCACCGAGCCATTGCTCAAGGTGACAGTCACTGGGGTTTGCGCCGGGTTGGTCAGGGTAGCGGTGTAGGTGATCTGACCGCCTTCGGTGACAGTGTTGCCTGCTGTCAGGGTAACGGTGGTGGTGTCGATCGAATCAGTGATCGTGGTAACCGCAGGCGTGGTGCTCGGTACCAGGTTTTCAAAATTGCCGCCGGTCGCGCCGGTAATAGTGGTGCTGACGGTCGAACCATTGTTGTAAACGTCGTTCGCTGGTGTATCCACCACAACAGTCCCAACCGACTCTCCAGCCTTGATCGTAATCACCGAGCCATTGCTCAAGGTGACAGTCACTGGGGTTTGGGCCGGATTGGTCAGGGTAGCGGTGTAAGTGATCTGACCGCCTTCGGTGACAGTGTTGCCTGCTGTCAGGGTAACGGTGGTGGTGTCGATCGAATCAGTGATCGTGGTAACCGCGGGCGTGGTGCTCGGTACCAGGTTTTCAAAATTGCCGCCGGTCGCACCGGTAATAGTAGTGCTGACGGTCGAGCCATTGTTGTAAACGTCGTTAGCCGGTGTATCGACCACAACAGTACCAACCGACTCCCCAGCCTTGATCGTAATCACCGAGCCATTGCTCAAGGTGACAGTCACCGGCGTCTGCGCCGGGTTGGTCAAGGTGGCGGTATAGGTAATCTGACCGCCTTCAGTCACGGTATTACCCGCCGTCAACGTGACGGTGGTGGTGTCGATGGTGTCGGTAATCTGCGTAACGGCCGGGTTCGGGTCAATCGTCAGCACCAGGTTGTTGCCGCCGGTGGTGCCGGTGACGTTCACGTTGATCTGGCTTGGGTCGATGTACGGGCTGTCATTCGGTGCCAGCGGCACGTTGACGGTGCCGGTCAGTTGGCCGGCGGTGATGGTGATCACTGCGCCGTTGGACAGGGTGATGCTCAAGTCATTGATCGGCGGCTGCGTGACGGTGGCGGTGTAGGTCAGCACACCACCGGCTTCGGTGATGGTCGGCGTTGCGCTCAGCGTCAGGGTCGACGTCTGCAAGACCAGGTTGCCATTGCCGCCTGCGCTTTGGGCGCCCGTGAGTTGGGTCGCTGTCGTGGTGCTCTGGCCCAGTGGGCCGGTCGGGAAGCCGATCGTCGGGTCGACACGGCCCGCAGTCGCGTCCAGTACAACAAAGCTGTGGCCCCCGCCCGCAGCACCATTACCGGCAGCCGTCGCGCCGGCGGCGGTAGCATCCAGGTCGGTCGTCGGGTCGGCGCCCGCGACGATGGCTTGCTGCAGTTCGGCAACCGACGGCGCGGCGTTCTCGGCGGCAGCGGCCAGGTCAAGGCTGGAGTCCGGCAGGTCGGCGCTCCACTGGGTTTCACGGCCCAGGTCCAGGGTGCGGCCGTCGGCCAGCTCAAGGCTCACGGCGCCGGACATGCCGGTGTCGATCTGGTCGCCTGCGAACAGGCGATCACCTTCTACAAGGACACGGCGCGTCCCTTCCGGAGAAATAACGAAAACTTGACCAACAATGCTTTTGACGATGGCAACAACACTGCTCATTAAAGATTTCTCCGGCGATCCGTTTCTGATGAATTCCATGTGGCCGCTCGCGGGGTGAGGGCCAGACAGGAGGGGGCGTAGTCTAAGTAGTTACTGACGTCAAATTATTGGCTAGATTTATTCGTTATCTAGTTTATGCCAAACTATTGACCTTCTGGTCGCCATCCTAAACAATTGGCCCCGTAATGTCACATTGATATTTATGCGGCGAACCGTCCTACATGTGTGAAGCAGTTCCGCTTTTTGAACTTTCCGACGTACGGTCATTACGGTAGCCATTATCCGACGCAGCGAAGCCAATCGCTGTGATTTGAGACAAGAAGTCCTGGGGAATTTTTTAATGCGTCTGCACCTGTTCAAGGCAATACCGTTCGTACTCGCCGCCGGTTTCGTACAAGCCCAAACATTGCCCCAGGCCATGCAGCAGGCGCTGGATGTGCACCCGGAAATCCAAGCCGGTGTGAACAGCCGAATTGCCGCCGATTACCAACTGCGCGCCGCTCAAGGTGGTTACTTGCCACGCGTTGACCTGAACGCCGGTTACGGTCGTGAAGGCACCGACAACTCCACCACCCGCGCCGCCAGCGGCCCGAACGGCAACCAGTGGGACACCCACAACCGCGGCGAATCGAGCCTGCGTCTGCAACAGATGATTTTTGACGGTTTCGCCACCTCCAGCGAAGTCGGGCGTCAGCAAGCCAACGTCAACTCCCGTGCTTATTCCTTGCTCGGCACCTCCGAGCGCACCGGTTTGACCGTCGCCCAGGTCTACCTGGACGTGTTGACCCGCCGCGAATTCGTGCGTCTGGCCGAAGAGAACCTGCGCAACCACGAACGCATCTACGACCAGATCAAATTGCGCACCCAGCGCGGTGTCGGCAACGGTGCCGACCAGGACCAGGCCGAAGCGCGTCTGGCCCAGGCGCGCAACAACTTGATCACCGAGCAGACCAACCTGGCCGACTCCCAGGTCAACTACCTCAGCGCCGTCGGCCAGATGCCCGATCAGCTTGAGCGCCCAGCGCCCTTTATGGCCATGCTGCCGGCGGACCTGAATGAAGCCCGGCGCCAGATGCTCGATAACAGCCCGATCCTGCGTTCGGCCGAGTCGGATATCTCCGCCGCCGAGAGCCAGTACGAAGCTGCCAAGTCGCCCTTCTACCCGCGCTTTGATGCCGAGCTTGGTACCAATGCCGACAACAACGTCGGCGGCGACGCCGGTCACAGCAACGGCTGGGAAGCCATGGTGCGCATGCGCTTCAACCTGTTTGCCGGTGGCAGCAACAAGGCCGACCTGCAGTCCAAGTCGTACCAGGCCAGCCAAGCCCTGGATATCCGTAACAACGCCTTGCGCCAGCTCAATGAAGAACTGGGCCTGGCCTGGAACGCCTTGAACAACGCCAATGCGCAGTTGCCGGTTGCCCAGCAATACGTGGACCACAGCACCCGCGTGCGCACGTCTTACCAGCAGCAGTTCAGCCTCGGCCAACGAACCCTGCTCGACTTGCTCGACAGTGAGAACGAATTGTTCACCGCTTCCCGTCGTCTGGAAGAGATCAAGAACATTCAGTTATTTACTCAGTATCGAATCAAGGCGACCATGGGCGAATTGCTCAAAAGCCAGGGCGTGGTCGCACCGATGGCGTCCGTCGTACAGAACGACGTGAAACCTAAAGTCCAACTGCCTGGGATGAATTGAGCCACCCCAATAGCCCCATCTGTTAGTCGAGAGTGCACCGCGTGGAATCCGAAGTCAGTCGAGTTCATCTCAGTCATGATCCACGCACGCTGCACGACGACCCGTTACTGGACGGGCTGTTGGCGCTCTGTGCCCTGCATCAAAAGCCCGCCAGCGCGGCCATGCTCACCACCGGTTTGCCGCTGCCGTCGCAGCGCCTGAGTGCCGAGTTGCTGCCACGTGCAGCCGCGCGTGCCGGGCTGCAAGGCCGGGTATTGCAGCGCAAGCTGGAGCAGATCCCGACGATTGCACTGCCGGCGCTGCTGCTGCTCAAGGACGGCCGCAGTACCGTGCTGGTGGGTTGGCAAGGCGAAGACGAAGCACGCATCCTGCTCAGCGAAAGCGACGGCGGTGAAGTGCTGATCAAACGTGAGCTGCTGGCCGACGACTACATCGGCAAGGTCTTCTTCGCCCAGCCTCAGCATAAATTCGACGTCAACCACGGCACCCTGATTCCTCGGGCGCGCTCGTGGTTTCGCGACACGCTCAAACGTTCGCGCTGGCTCTACACCGACGCCATCGCCGCGAGCTTTTTGATCAACATCATCGCCATGGCCGCGCCGCTGTTTGTGATGAACGTGTACGACCGTGTCGTGCCAAACCAGGCCACCGCGACCCTCTGGGTGCTGGCCGTGGGTATCTGCGGCGCCTACCTGTTCGATCTGGTGCTCAAAAGCCTGCGCAGTTTGTGCCTGGACCTGGCCGGCAAGAAAACCGACCTGATCATCTCGGCCACGCTGTTCGAGCGCATTGTCGGCATGTCCATGAAGTACCGCCCGGCACGGGTTGGCAGCTTCGCGCAGAACATCCATGAGTTTCAGAGCCTGCGTGATTTCCTCGCATCCTTGACCCTCACCAGTCTGATCGACCTGCCGTTCACGTTGCTGATTTTCCTGGTGATCGCCATCCTGGGCGGGCACCTGGTGTGGATCCCGGTACTGGCGTTTCCGCTGGCATTGGGCATCGGCTACGCCCTGCAAAAACCGCTGGTGGCGACCATGGAACGGACCATGGCCCTGGCCGCCGAGCGTCAGTCCAGCCTGATCGAAACCCTCGCCGGGCTCGATGCGGTCAAGGTCAACAACGCCGAGAGCGAGCGCCAGTACGGCTGGGAGCAGACCATCGGCACCCTCAGCCGCCTCGAACTGCGCGTGAAGTTGCTGTCGGGCCTGTCGATGAACATGACCTTGCTCATCCAGCAACTGGCTGGCGTGATCATGATCGTCTTCGGCGTGTACCAGATCATCGACGGCAACCTCAGCATGGGCGGCCTGATTGCCTGCTACATGCTCAGTGGCCGCGCTTTGAGCCCGCTGGCCTCGCTGTCGGGCCTGCTGACCCGTTACCAGCAAGCCAAGGTCACCATGACCTCGGTGGACCAGATGATGGAGCTGCCCCAGGAGCGCAATTTCGAAGAGCGGCCCATGAGCCGCCGCACCCTGCAAGGCGCCATCGAGTGCCGTGGCCTGAACTTCACGTACCCGAACCAGCAGAACGCCGCGCTGAAAAATATCAACCTGGTGATCAAGCCGGGCGAGAAAATCGGCATCATCGGCCGCAGTGGCTCGGGCAAAAGCTCCCTGGCCAAGCTGATTGTCGGCCTGTACCAGCCCGACTCCGGCGCCTTGCTTGTGGACGGTGTGGACGTGCGCCAGATCGACGTGAGCGAGTTGCGCCACAACATCGGCTACGTCGCCCAAGACATTCAATTGCTGGCCGGCACCCTGCGCGACAATTTGGTGTCCGGTGCGCGCTATGTAGAAGACGAAATGGTCTTGCAAGCCGCGGAATTGGCCGGCGTTCACGAATTCGCCCGCCTGCACCCACAAGGTTATGAACTGCAAGTGGGCGAGCGCGGGCAGAACCTGTCCGGCGGCCAGCGCCAGAACGTCGCCCTGGCCCGTGCGCTGCTGCTCAATCCGCCCATCCTGCTGCTGGACGAACCCACCAGTGCCATGGACAACACCGGTGAAGAACGCTTAAAACAACGCCTGCAAGCCGTGGTGCAAAACAAGACCGTGGTGCTGGTGACGCACCGTGCCTCACTGCTCTCGCTGGTGGACCGCCTGTTGGTGGTCGACCGTGGGCAGATCCTCGCAGACGGCCCGAAAGCCGTGGTTATGGAAGCGTTGAAAAAGGGGCAGATCAGTGTTGCTTAACTCCATCAAAAGCGCGGTTGGCCGTTACTTCAAAGGCACCGACTCGCTGCAGGGCCAACCCCTGCCTGAAGTCAACAAAGCGCTGATCGAAGATGCGCCGCGGGTGATCCGCCTGACTATCTGGGCCATCATTGCGTTCTTCGTCTTCCTGGTGACCTGGGCCGGTTTTTCCAGCATCGACGAAGTTACCCGAGGCGACGGCAAGGCGATTCCGTCGTCCAAGCTGCAAAAAATCCAGAACCTGGAAGGCGGTATCGTCTCCGAGCTGTATGTGAAGGAAGGCCAGATCGTCGAAGCCGGTGCGCCGTTGATTCGCCTCGACGACACTCGGTTTGTCTCCAATGCCGGCGAAACCGAAGCGTTGCGCCTGGCCATGCAACTGCGCGTTGAGCGCCTGAGTGCGCAGGTGGATGACCGCCCGCTGAACATCCCCGACGACGTGCTCAAGGCCGCGCCCAGCCAGGCCGCCAACGAACGCTCGCTGTATGAAAGCCGCCGTCAGCAATTAAAAGACGAAGTCGGTGGTTTGCAGGAGCAGTTGGTACAGCGCCAGCAGGAGCTGCGCGAATTTACCTCCAAGCAAGGCCAGTACCGCAGCCAGTTGTCCCTGCAACGCCAGGAAATCAACATGTCCGAGCCGTTGGTGGCCCAGGGCGCGGTATCGCCGGTGGAAGTATTGCGCCTCAAGCGTGCCGAGATGGAAACCCGTGGTCAGCTGGACGCCACCACCCTGGCGATCCCGCGCGCCGAGTCGGCGATCAAGGAAGTGCAGCGCAAAATCGACGAAACCCGTGGCAAATTCCGCAGCGAAGCCCTGACCCAACTTAACGAAGCCCGCACCGAGCTGAACAAGGCCGAGTCCACCGGCCGTGCCCTGGAAGATCGGGTCAGCCGTACCCTGGTCACCTCGCCGGTGCGCGGCATCGTCAAGCAGCTGTTGGTCAACACCGTCGGTGGCGTGATTCAGCCGGGCAGCGACATGGTCGAAATCGTGCCGCTCAATGATACCCTGCTGGTGGAAGCCAAGATCCGCCCGCAAGACATCGCCTTCCTGCATCCCGGGCAAGAGGCGATCGTCAAGTTCACCGCCTATGACTACACCATTTATGGCGGCCTGAAGGCCAAGCTTGAGCGCATCGGTGCCGACACCATCACCGATGAGGACAAGAAGACCACGTACTACATGATCACCCTGCGCACCGACCGCAGCCACTTGGGCACTGATGAGAAGCCCTTGTTGATCATTCCCGGCATGGTGGCCTCGGTGGACATCATCACCGGCAAGAAAAGCATCCTCAGTTACCTGCTCAAGCCGATCATCAAGGCGCGGGCCGAGGCGTTGCACGAGCGCTGATCTTCAGCGCCTGTTGTGGCCTCATCGCAGGCAAGCCAGCTCCCACATTTTGATGTGTGAACACATTCGAATGTGGGAGCTGGCTTGCCTGCGATAGCGTCGTCAGCCCCACCGCAGATCCCAACCCTAAAGCATATCGATATTCGCTAACGGTATTTAAGCTTCCATTCTTATACCTATAAATTCACTCCCCTGTCCGACCGGGAGTGCCCTCATGTCCGCCACCTCTACTGTTCCAACAGCGACCCCAACCGCCCAATCCTTCGAGATTCGCCCACTGCCCGGCAGTGTCGGCGCCGAGGTCATCGGCCTGGACTTGTCCCGCCCGGTCAACGACACGGACTTCGCACGCATCCACCGCGCGCACCTGGATCACCACGTCGTGGTGTTCCGCGACCAACGCATTACCCCCGAACAACAGATCGCCTTCAGCCGCCGCTTCGGCGTGCTGCAGATCCACGTGCTCAAACAGTTCCTGCTGGCCAACCACCCGCAAATCCTGATCGTCTCCAACATCATCGAGAACGGCCAATCCATCGGCCTGGGCGATGCGGGTAAATTCTGGCATTCGGACCTCTCCTATAAAGAGCTGCCCAGCCTCGGCTCGATGTTGCACGCCCAGGAACTGCCATCCGAAGGCGGCGACACCCTGTTCGCCGACATGCACAAAGCCTGGGAGCAACTGCCCGAGCATCTGCGCAAAGCCGTGGAAGGCCGCAGCGCCGCGCACTCCTACACCGCGCGTTACAGCGAAACCAAATTCGAAGGCAACTGGCGCCCAACCCTCACGCCCGAACAGTTGGCTCAGGTGGCGGAAGTGGTCCACCCGATTGTGCGTACCCATCCGGAAAACGGCCGCAAAGCCCTGTTCGTCAGCGAAGGTTTCACCACCCGTATCGTCGGCCTGCCGGAAGACGAAAGCCGCGACCTGCTGGCCCAGCTCTACGCCCACAGCGTGCTGCCGGAGAATATCTACCGCCACCAGTGGCAGCCCCACGACATGGTGTTCTGGGACAACCGCTCGCTGATCCACCTGGCCGCCGGTTGCCCGAGCCACCTGCGCCGCAAACTGTTTCGCACCACCATCCAGGGCGATGCGCCTTTCTGATTCCCGGCAAGAGAGTTGACATGAACGCGCCCCTGCAAGGCCACGCGGCCAGCACCCTGAGTACCGCCAAACCGCTGTTGGCGGTGGACAACGTCAGCCTCGAATACCGCACGCCAGAGCGCGTGGTGCGGGCCACGCACCAGGTCAGTTTCGAAATCGACCCGGCCGACCGTTACGTGCTGCTCGGCCCTTCGGGGTGCGGCAAATCCACCTTGCTCAAGTCCATCGCCGGGTTTATCAAACCTTGCGAAGGCGAGATTCGTCTGCTGGGGCAAAAGGTCGACGAACCCGGGCCGGATCGCATTGTGGTGTTCCAGGAATTCGACCAGCTGCCACCGTGGAAAACCGTCAAACAGAACGTGATGTTCCCGCTGTTGGCCTCCAAGACCCTCAAGCGCCGCGAAGCCGAAGAGCGCGCGCTGCACTACCTGGAAAAAGTCGGCCTCAGTGCCTTTGCCGACGCCTACCCGCACACCCTGTCCGGTGGCATGAAAGCCCGTGTGGCCATCGCTCGTGCCTTGGCCATGCAACCGAAAATCCTGCTGATGGACGAACCCTTCGCCGCCCTCGATGCCCTGACCCGGCGCAAGATGCAGGAGGAATTACTGCTGCTGTGGGAAGAGGTGCGCTTCACCCTGTTGTTCGTCACCCATTCCATCGAAGAGGCGCTGGTGGTGGGCAACCGCATCCTGTTGTTGTCGCCGCACCCAGGGCGCGTGCGGGCAGAAATCCACAGCCATCAATACGACCTGCACAGCCTCGGCGGTGTGGAATTCCAGGCGTCGGCGCGGCGTATTCATCGCCTGCTGTTCGATGAAGCGCCCGAAGCCGAACGTGAGTTGGGTTTCGCCGATATCCGCATTGCTTACTAAGGGGCCGCACCATGCGCCAGGAATTTGAAGTCACCCTCGAACCACTGCTCAGCGTCCCCGTCGAGCGCGAACTGCCCCTGCGCCAACGCCTGTGGCAACAAGGCTGGCTGCGCAAGGGCTTGATCCTGATCGTGCTTGCGATTCTCTGGGAGGCGGTCGCCCGCTACCAGAACAACGACCTGCTGCTGCCGAGCTTTTTGCAGACCTCCCAGGCGCTGTTCGACGGCTTGCTCAGCGGTGAACTGTTGAGCAAGGTCTGGATCTCGCTGGCGGTGCTGATCAAGGGCTACCTGATCGGCATCGTGTTGGCGTTTGCCCTCACCACCTTGGCCGTGTCCACGCAATTGGGCCGCGACCTGCTCAGTACCCTGACGTCGATGTTCAACCCGCTGCCGGCGATTGCCCTGCTGCCGCTGGCGCTGTTGTGGTTTGGCCTGGGGCAGAACAGCCTGATCTTTGTGCTGGTGCATTCGGTGCTGTGGGCGTTGGCGCTGAACACCTATTCGGGGTTTCTCGGCGTGTCCGAAACCCTGCGCATGGCCGGTCGTAACTATGGCCTCAAGGGCATGCGTTTTGTGTTGTTCATCCTGATTCCGGCGGCGCTGCCGTCGATCCTGGCCGGCCTGAAAATCGGCTGGGCCTTTGCCTGGCGCACATTGATCGCCGCTGAACTGGTGTTCGGCGCCACCAGCGGTAAAGGCGGGCTGGGGTGGTACATCTTCCAGAACCGCAACGAGCTGTATACCGATAAAGTGTTCGCCGGCTTGGCTGTGGTGATCCTCATCGGTTTGCTGGTGGAAAACCTGGTGTTTGATACCTTCGAGCGTCTCACCGTAAAGCGTTGGGGCATGCAGCGCTGAGCCACTGATCCCTGCTAGGATTGCGTGCAATTCACTCCCCACTGATCACGAGTGCTTGGCATGCAACTACCGGACATGAACCTGCTGGTCGCCCTCGACGCCTTGCTCGACGAGGGCAGTGTGGTCGGCGCCGCGCGGCGGATGAACCTCAGCCCGGCGGCCATGAGCCGTACCCTTACGCGGATTCGCGAGGCGGTGGGCGACCCGATCCTGGTGCGCGCCGGTCGCGGCCTGGTGCCGACGCCCAAGGCCTTACAGTTGCAAGGCCAGGTGCGCAACGTGGTGGAACAGGCGGCGTTGCTGTTTCGTTCGGCGGACGAGGTAGCCCTCAGCACCTTGCGCCGCCGCTTCAGCGTGAGGGCCAACGACTTTTTTGTCGGCGTGTACGGCGGTCGTCTGTTTGACACCATGGAGCGCATGGCGCCGCTGTGCGAGCTGTGCTTTGTGCCCGAAGGCGATACCGACGACGACGCGCTGCGCGAAGGGCGCCTGGACCTGCGCGTGAGCAATACATTGCCGGCCAGCCCCGAGGTGAAGGTACAGAATTTGTTTTCCACCACCTTCGTCGGTTTGGCTCGGCAAGATCACCCGCTGTTCGACGAAGAAATCACCGCCGCACGGTTTGCCAGTTATTCCCATATCAGCATTTCGCGACGCGGCATCGCCCGTGGCCCGATTGACACTGCGCTGAATGCCCAAGGCCTGGAGCGCCGCGTGGCCATGATCGCCCCAGGCTTTCACGGCGCGATGTTCATGCTGCCCGACTCCGATCTACTGCTGCCCGTGCCAAAGGAAGCGTTGCTGAGCGCCAACCGCCTGAAGCTGCCGTTGCGCGCCTTTGCGTTGCCTATCTCCTTGCCGACCTTGGTATTGGCCCAATCCTGGCATCCACGCTTCGACAAAGACCCGGCCCATAAATGGCTACGCGAGACCATGCGCGAGAGCTGCCATGCCACCTGGCTCGAAGCCCAGCCCAACTGACTGTTGATGCTGGCGCGGTCAAAATGTGGGAGCGGGCTTGCTCGCGAAAGCGTTGGGTCAGTCAATACTTAAGGTGCCTGGCACACCGCCTTCGCGAGCACGCCCGCTCCCACATTGGATTTACGCCATTCCAACGATTGCGTCTGGCGCACTTATAAGCTTCCAACAAGTAACTTTTTTGTCATGTATGCACCCCATTAAACTGCTCGGGTATTTCCAATTCCGAGTTGCGCGTTCATGACATCCCTCGCTGCCCCCGCTCTCCAGGCTGCAGCCAAACCCACTGCCCTGAGCCCACCTGTGTTCGGCCCGCGCATCATCATCGGCTTGGTCGGTGTGTTGTTGGCGGTGCTGGTCTCTGGCCTCAATGAGATGGTCACCAAGGTAGCCCTTGCGGATATTCGCGGTGCGTTGTTCATCGGCTTTGACGAAGGCACCTGGCTGGTTGCGGCCTACACGGCCACCTCCGTGGCGGCCATGGCCTTTGCGCCGTGGTGTTCGGTGACCTTCTCCCTGCGACGCTTCACCCTGTGCGCCATCGGCCTGTTCACCGTGCTGGGCATCCTGTGCCCGTTTGCGCCGAACTACGAAAGCCTGCTGGTGCTGCGCACCGTGCAAGGCCTGGCCGGCGGCGCATTGCCGCCGATGTTGATGACCGTGGCGCTGCGTTTCCTGCCGGCCCACGTCAAGCTCTACGGCCTGGCCGGTTACGCGCTCACCGCCACGTTCGGCCCGAGCCTGGGCACGCCGCTGGCGGCGTTGTGGACCGAATACGTCGGCTGGCAATGGGCGTTCTGGCAGATCGTCGGGCCGTGCCTGCTGGCGATGGTCGCGGTGGCTTACGGCTTGCCGCAAGACCCGCTGCGCCTGGAGCGCTTCAAGCAGTTCAACTGGCGCGGCCTGCTGCTGGGTTTTCCGGCGATCTGCATGCTGGTCATCGGCCTGTTGCAGGGCAATCGCCTGGACTGGTTCGAATCCGGCCTGATCACCTTTCTGCTGATCGGCGGCGGCGTGTTGCTGGTGCTGTTCATGCTCAATGAATGGTCGCACCCCGTGCCGTTTTTCAAGTTGCAGATGCTCGGCCTGCGCAACCTGGCGTTCGCCCTGATCGTGCTGGCGGGCGTGCTGATGGTGCTGACCTCGGTGATCATCATCCCGTCGAGTTTTCTCGCTCAGGTGCAGGGTTACCGGCCACTGCAAACCGCGCCGGTGATGCTGCTGATGGCGTTGCCCCAGTTGATTGCGCTGCCGCTGGTGGCGGCGCTGTGCAACCTGCGTTGGGTCGACTGCCGCTGGGTGCTGGGCCTTGGTTTGAGCATGCTGGTGCTGTGCTGCATCGGCAGTTCACACCTCACCTCGGCGTGGATACGTGACGATTTTTACGGCTGGTACCTGCTGCAGATTTTCGGCCAGCCCATGGCCGTATTGCCGTTGCTGATGCTCTCTACCGGCAGCATCCAGCCGATGGACGGGCCGTTCGCCTCGGCCTGGTTCAACACCGTCAAAGGCCTCGCTGCGGTCATCGCCACGGCCGTGCTCGACACCCTGACCACCCAGCGTGAGCACTTCCACTCGACCATGCTCGTGGACCACCTGGGCAACTCGCCCCTGGCCGACGGCGACGCACCGGACCTTGCCCAGCGCCTGCACCAGCAGGCGGTGGTGCTGACTTCTTCGGACCTCTATTACGTCATGGCCGGTGTCGCAGTGGCGTTGATCCTGCTGATTTTCTGGATGCCCACGCGGATCTTTCCGCCTCGCGCACCGACCTAGCCTCAAGGACTTCTCATGAAACGCAAAGACAAAATTGCCGTCTCCGTTATTGCTGTGTTTGCCGTCGGCGTACTGGTTTATCTGGTCGCGCCGAGCGTGCTGGGCAGCAAGCGCCAGACCACCAACGACGCCTTCGTCGCCGCCGACTTCACGCTGGTGGCGCCGCGCGTGGCGGGCTTTATCAAAGAAGTGCTGGTGGAAGACAACCAACAGGTCAAGGCCGGCCAACTGTTAGCGTTGATCGACGACCGCGATTTTCGCGCTGCCGCCCAGGCCGCTGACGCCGACACCCTGGTCGCCCAGGCCCAGCTGAAGAACGCCACCGCGACCCTGGAGCGCCAAAGCTCGGTGATCGCCCAGGCTCAGGCCACCGTCGCGGCCGACCGTGCCGAAGTGGCGTTCGCCGAGCACGAACTGAACCGCTACAACCACCTCGCCGGCGTGGGCG
The DNA here is from genome assembly GCF_030687515.1 of Pseudomonas sp. FP2338. NCBI lineage: Bacteria > Pseudomonadati > Pseudomonadota > Gammaproteobacteria > Pseudomonadales > Pseudomonadaceae > Pseudomonas > Pseudomonas sp. FP2338. Next base: position 173,785 of record NZ_CP117436.1, read on the forward strand.
CAGGCACCGTGCAGAACGCCCAGCAAGCCAAGACGCGCATCGACCAGGCCACCGCAAACCTGGCCAAAGCCACGGCGGTGCTGGCGGCTGAACGCAAGCAAGTGGAAATCCTCACCGCCCAGCGTGACGCTGCCGAAGGTGGACTCAAACGCGCCCAGGCGGCGTTGGAAATGGCCAGCTACCAGCTGTCCTACACACGCATTGTCGCGCCGGTGGATGGCATGGTCGGCGAGCGTGCCGTGCGGGTCGGCGCCTATGTGACGCCGGGCAGCAAGATCCTCGCGGTCGTGCCGTTGGCCGAGGCCTATGTGGTGGCCAATTTCCAGGAGACGCAACTGTCGCATATGCATGCCGGCCAAGCCGTAGAACTCAGCGTCGACAGCCTCGACGGCGAGTTGCTCAAGGGCCATCTGGAAAGCCTGGCACCGGCTACCGGAGTGACCTTCGCGTCGGTCAGGCCAGACAACGCCACCGGCAACTTCACCAAGGTGGTACAGCGTATTCCGGTGAAGATCATCCTGGAGCCGAACCAGCCCCATATTGAACGCCTGCGCGTGGGCATGTCGGTGCAAGCCACAGTCGACACCCGGCCTGTCTCGCAGTCGCGTGAGGTGGCACAGCAATGAAGCCTTTTGCCTGGCTCACCTTGAGCCTGATCAGCCTGAGCGCCTGCACGGTCGGCCCGGATTTTCAGCGGCCCCAAGGCCCGCAAGTTACCCAGTGGAGCGAACCCCAGGGTCGCCAGGCGGCGAGTCACGCGGTGACCGACCCTTTGCAGGAGCGCTGGTGGGACGTGTTCCACGATGCAGAACTCTCGGCCCTCACACGCCGTGCGCTCACCGATAACCTCGACCTGAAACTGGCCAGCAGCCGCTTGCAACAAAGCCGTGCCGTGCGTCAGGTGACCACTGCCGAGCGTTACCCCAACGTCAACGCCACTGGGGATTACCTGCGCCAGCGCAACAGTGGCAAAGGCTTGAGCGACCCGTCCAAAAACAACGGTCAATCTGCTTATAACCAATGGGACATGGGCTTCTCGGCCGCCTGGGAGCTGGACTTCTGGGGCCGCGTCAAACGCGAAACCGAAGCCGCCGACGCCACCCTGCAAGTCGCCGAAGATGACCGCCGCGCCGTGTTGCTGTCGGTACTCGCCGAAACCGCCCAGGACTACATCCAACTGCGCGGCGTGCAGAACACTCGCGCCGTCACCGAGCAAAACCTCGACGTCGCCCGCCACAGCCTCAAGCTCTCGCAACTGCGCCTGGCCGACGGCGTGGCCACTGACCTGGATGTGGCCGAAGCTGCCGCCCAGGTCGCCGCCATCGAAGCGCGTTTGCCGGACTTGCAGCAGCGTCAGGACCAACTGATCAACGCCCTGAGCCTGCTGATGGGCGAGCCGCCGCAAGCGCTGCACGCGCAACTGTCCAAGGACGCCGCCGTGCCGCAAACCCCGCGCCAGGTCGCCATCGGCTTGCCCTCGGAACTGGCCGAACGCCGGCCCGATATTCGCCAGGCGCAAGCGCGCCTGCATGCGGCCACCGCCAGTATCGGCGTGGCAAAAGGCGACTTTTACCCGCGTATCACCTTGTCCGGAAGCCTGGGTTCCCAAGCCCTGCAACTCTCGGATTTTGGCTCCTGGGGTTCGCGCGCATTTGCCTTCGGCCCGCAATTCAGCCTGCCGCTGTTCAATGGCGGGCGCTTGCAAGGCATGTTGAATTTGCGTGAAGCCCAGCAACAGGAAGCGGCGCTGGCGTACCAGCAAACCGTACTGCGTGCCTGGCATGAGATCGACGACCAACTGACCCGCTACAACGCCAGCCAACTGCGCCGCGACAGCCTCGCCGAAGCGGTACGCCAGAACCAGATCGCGTTGAGCACCGCACAACAGCAGTACGTCGAAGGCGTGGTGGACTTCGTCAACGTGCTCACCGTGCAAAGCGCGCTGCTGGCCACGCAGGAGCAGTGGGTAGAAAGCTCCACCGGCGTGTCGCTGGCGATGGTGGGGCTGTACAAGGCGTTGGGCGGTGGCTGGGAGTCCGTCTACCCCGCTACAGCCTCCATTCCGGCAGGCTGAACACAACCCACTGTGGGAGCGGGCTTGCCCTAATGCCAGTCAGTTGAGCGAACGAAATGCTCAAAGCAGCGAAGATCAAATGTGGGAGCGGGCTTGCCCGCGAAGACGTCGGCCCAGCAAACATTGATGTTGACTGACCCATCGCTTTCGCGAGCAAGCCCGCTCCCACAGGGGATCTGCGCTTAACTGACTGGCATTAGGGCTTGCCCGCGATGGCGGTAGTTCAGCCACAGTTATGTTGACTGAAGTGCCCTCATCGCGGGCAAGCCCGCTCCCACATGGAATATTGCGTGATTAAGGGTTCTGCAAAAACACCACATACCCCCTGAACCATTCACTCCCTTTCAAATACCCCGGCTCTTCCCATACGCCGCCCTGAATCAGCCCCACCTTGAACGGCAGCCCCAGCCGGTTCATGCGTGGCAAATACGCTGCGTAATCCGGGATGCTGTGGCGCCCTTGGTAGGTCTGTACCACCACTTCATCCACCACGCCTTTGAGCTGGGCGATGGCGTGCGGGTCGGCGTTGCTGCTCCAGTCCATCAAGCCGGTAATGCTCAGGCGCAGGTCGGCAGGCAGGCGTTGGCGCAGGTCGCGCAGGAAGCTTGTGTATTCGTGCAGGTATTGGGTGCGGGCGTCGAAATCGATCTGGATGCCGACCACCGGGTTGCCCGCATCGCGCCAGCGTTGCACCTGGCCGAGCAGTTGGGTGTAGACGCGCTCGGGCCAGTGCAGGGTGTGGGCGCGGTACACCACCCAGACCTGGCCTTGGGTGATGCGCGGTACGCTGATGCCTTGGGCGATAAACTGCACGCCCCGTTGCGGCGCGCGGCGGGTGGAGTTGATCTGGCCCTGGAGGATGTACAGGGTGTTCGCCTGTTTAAGCACCGGCTGCGGCGTGACCCCGCTCCACAGCCAGAAGGCGTCGTAGTCGCGGGCGTCAACGCCGGCAAAGGCCGGGCTTGCCAGGAGCAGCAAGCCTAGCCACAGGTGTTTCACCAGTAGTACTTCAGCGATTGGGCCCACTCGGTGTCGGCAAACCCGGTTTTGAGCTGGCGGAACCAGCCTTTGCGCACGGATTTATCCACGTCTACACCGCCGCAGCCGTTATAACCGGCCCGCGCATAGCAGTTGATCGCGCGGAACAGCGCGTAGGCCTTGTCGTTGTGCGGCGCCTTGGGGTTGGCGATGACCTGGCGGTAACCGTCGAGCCGCGAAAAGGTCTCGCCCTTGAACAACGAGGCGGTGCTGCCCAGGCTGCCGGCGGCGCGCACTTGGTCCAGTGGCATGCCATCGAGGTTGTTGCGCAGGATGAACTCACCCAGGCAGTTCAGGCCCTTGGGGTTTTTCGCATCGGCCTGCAGGGTGCTGGCGATTTGCGCAATGCTCGGGCAGGTGTAGCCGGACTCCGCCTTATCACCGTTCCACTGGAACAACTGCAACGAACGGCCATCGCCATACACATAACCCAGGCTGGTGCCGAGTTTGTCGGCGGGCGCCGATGCCGGCAGTTGCTTGAGGTCGTCAGCGAACGTGGCGTACTGGCTGCGCATCAGGTCTTTGTACAGCAGCACAAACTGGGCGGTGGCACGCTCGACCGGGTCACTGGCCTGGGTGATCTGTTGGCGCAACAGGTCCTGGCCTGCGATGTTACGCAGCAAGATGTAGCGCACCTGCTTGGCGCTGATCGGCGAATCGCTGGCGAACACGCTGGCCAGTTGGCCGTTGCGCTCGTAGTTCATCGCCAGCGCCAGTTCCAGCTGGTCGCGCTGCAAGGGCTGCTTGGCCAGGGGCAGCAGATGCAGCCACAGCGCTTGCGCACCTTGCCAATCCTTCTTGGCTTCCAGGGCAAGGCCGCGCAGGGTTTGCTGGCTGAAAGCGAAGTAGTCGAGGCTGGCGGGCACGTCCTGGGGCAGCAGTTTCAAGGTGGTGTCGGGCTGATGTTCGACGTACAGCGCAAACGCCGCTTGCACGTAGTCGTACAGCGCTGGCTCCTGGGCAAACACCGGCTTTTGCGCGTCCAGGGCCGCGCGGCTCAGCAGCGGCGGGTTGCCGGCGCGCATCCACATCAAGTCGTTGACCGCCAGCATCAGTGGGTTGGCCGAAGGTTTTTGGGTGGCACTGAGCAGCTTGTTGTCGGCTTCCTGCACCAACTCGTCCAGCGACACATTGCGGCGTTTGGCGCTCAACTGCGCGGCCAGGTCGTTGGCCAGCTTGTCGGTATCGCCCGCCAGCCAATGCACCCGGCGCAGCAGGCCCTGGGCAGAGACAGCGTATTCGCCCTGTGGATAGGTTTTCAGGTACAGGTTGAAGCTGGTGTCTGCATTGGCCAGCACCGACTTATCCACATGCTCCAGTTGCGGCATGCCGTATTCGTCGAAGGCGTTTTCCTGGGCCTGGTTCAGCTCGGTGCGGGCGATCATGTAGAACGCGGCTTCCTTGACCCACGGCAAGCTGCCGGCGGCGGCGGCGACAAAACCGCGCTGCGCATCGCCAAACCGGCCACTGTAGAAGTCGCCGGCGGCTTGCAGGTAAGTGCGCAGCTCGCGGCCTGCGGCGGACTGGATCTGCTCCGGGTCGCCCAGGCTGGCGCCGTCCCAGGTACAGGCGCCGAGCATCTCTACACGGCCCTTGGCCAGCAGGTGGCGCTCCGCTTCGGGCACGTCGGCTTTAACCACTTGGCTGATAAACGCCGTGGCACTGCTTTCATCATTGCTGCGGCAGCGGCTGCCTTCGCCGGTCAGAAATGCGTCACCCGCCGCCTTGTCGCCTTCACGCTGAATGCCCAGTGGCGCGAGCAATTCGTCGAGTTTGCTGGGTGTGGGTGCCACGTCGTTTTTTTCATCGGCGGCGTCGGCTACCGGGGTCAGGCGGTACACCGGAAACGGCACCGGGCCGAAGCCTTCTTCCAGGTCGGTCTCGCCCAGTGCATTGGGCGTCAGCGGTGCCACCTGTTTATCCGCCAGCAACAGGCGCAGGTTGACCCGGCTGTCATTGCCCGGGCTCAGGAAGGGCAGGTTGCTGCAGCCTTCAAGACTGTCGCGTGAGACCCGCCAGTCGGGGTAGCACGAGTCATCGCCGCTGGCCTGGGCCTGGAAGGAAAGGCCGGCGAGCAATGCCAGGGCCAGTGGTGACAGAAAACCGATGCGCATGACGTGTCCTTGATCCTGAGTCCTTTGAAGGACGCCATAATAGCGTGATCTTACAAATGCTTCGGTGAAGGCCTACACAAATCGCCGATTTGTCCGATTCCAGCAGCGAATAAGGGGTTTTTGTCCTAGAGTGGCGATCATTCACGCGCAGGGTTTTTTGGCCCGCCGGAAAAGGCAATGGTAGGGGAATCGAGGTGCGACGGTCTGTGGTAGAGCAAGATGAAAAGGTGGCGGCATTGCCCGCATTTGATCGCGTCGCGAGTAGCTGGGACGTTGCCGGCTGGATGAGCCGTCTGTGGTGGGTACCGATCCTGGTACTGGCCGTCGCCCTGCGTTTTTACAACCTGACGTCCGCCGCAATCTGGGGTGACGAAGGCTCCAGCCTGCTGCTCAGCGAATACGCTGCCGATGACCTGTGGTTTCACGCCGCCCACGATGTGCACCCACCGCTGTACTTTTTCATGCTGCGTGGCTGGATCGAGCTGTTCGGTGACAGTATCTGGTCGATTCGCAGTATGAGTGCGATCCCCGGTGCGATCGCCGTGGGCCTGGGCATCTGGTTGACGCGGCAACTGTCTACCCGACGTGCCGCCGTGCTTGCCGGGATCCTGCTGGCGCTGCTGCCCACGGCGGTGCGCTACAGCCAGGAAGTGCGCATGTATTCGCTGCTGGCCGTGTGGCTGTTGGGTGCCACGCTGGCGCTGGTGTACTGGGTGCGCCAACCAGAGCGCACGCGCTATCTGGTGGCGTATAGCGTGCTGATGAGCGCCGGTTTCTATACCCACTACTTCACGGCCTTGTGTGTGCTGGTGCACTGGGCGTATCTGGCCTTGCTGAGTTCAGCCCAGGCGCCCGGCCAACGTTTGCTCCAGCGCCCGGCGTGGTGGGTGGCCAATGCCGCGATCGTGGTGGTTTACCTGCCGTGGTTGCCGAACCTGCTTGGCCTGGTGCAACACGCCGAACAGCTCAAGGTGGGGGGTGACATCGGCTGGGAAGATCCGGTCAACCTGTTCTCATTGCCGTCGATGATCTGGCAATTCATCGTTCAGGATGAAGGCATTGGCTTCTGGCAGCCGCTGTTTTGGGTGTTCCCGTTGTTGCTGATCGCTGTGGTGGGCGTTACTGCCTGGCAGGATCGCGACCGCTATCGCCCGGCCAGCCTGCTGGCGCTGTTTTTCCTTTTGCCGCTGCTGCTGGTGTACGGGGTGTCATTCATTTCCCCGGTGTTCATCGAGCGTTATCTGACGGTGTACGCCATGGGCTTGCCCATCCTTTTGGCACTGGCCATTGATCGCTTGCCGACACGCTTGTCATGGTTGGGCGCCGCGTTGTTCGTGTTGTTTGTTGGTATTGAGCTGGTGGGGCTCAAGAACAACTTCACCGTCGATGAACATGACCAGTTCAACGTGCCTGTGGAATTCGTCAATCGTAATTACCAGGAAGACGACCGCATCGTTCTCAGCGACATGATGTGGTACCTCAGCTACGTGTATTACGACCAGACCGATGCCCAATTGCAGCTCTACACACCGCCCAAACCCGACGGCACGCCGACCCGGCCGAACGCCTACGGTTTCGGCACATTGGTCGATCAGGACGGCGGGCGCATTTACCTCGACCGCCTGTCGGCATTGCCTGCCGATACCCGCCGCGTCTGGCTGATCAGCAGCAACGAAGCGCCGGATGATTTCGCGCCCTTACCTGAAGGCTGGCGTGAGTTGAGCCGTCAGGATGGCGGTGGTGCGAGGGCGCGACTGTTCGTGCTGTGCAACGGGGCGCAGCCGCAACCTGAAGGTTGCCGCTAGACTCAGTCAAGTCTTCTTTACCTGGAGCCCGCCATGGAATCGCCTGTGCACAGCTTGCCATCACTGTTCAAACAGCTCGGGCTGCCGGATGACCCGGTCAGTATTGAGAAGTTTGTGGCCGTGCATTCGCCGCTTAAACCGAATCTGAAATTGGCAGATGCCTTTTTCTGGACTGCCAGCCAGAGAGCGTTTTTGCGTGAAGAAATTTTGGAGGATGCGGATTGGGCTGAGGTGGTGGATGAGCTGAATCTGTTACTGCGGGAAGGGCGCGGGGTGTAAAAAATGTGGGAGCTGGCTTGCCTGCGATAGCGCCGAGTCAGTCGACATCGACCTCGACTGATCCACCGCTATCGCAGGCAAGCCAGCTCCCACAGATGTTTTGTCTGATTGTTCCCATGCTGCGTGGGAACGATCAAAGCGGGGAAGTGTGAGAAGTGGGACAGCTTGGGAAGTTTCCTATTGGTTAAACAGAAACGGATGATAGTCGCCAGAATGAGGAGCCCGCTATTTACAGACGCTGATTTCCTTTTATGGTCACGTCATGCAGCGTCTGATCCCTCACAAAGAAATTGAAAGCTATGATCTCACCAAAATCGAAAGTCCCTACTTTGCTGGTATCAAAGTAAGGGAGTTCTTTCGCGCGCCTTATGCATTGCAGGGGCTGTGCGAGCTGCTAGCCGAGTGCAATGTTTCTCCTGTTCGTTGTTCAGGGGAGAACGATCAGCGCCGAGTTTTGGACAGGTTGGCATCCGGTGATTGGCTGTTCGTAATGGACCGGCCTTTTCTTCCTTTAAGTCGAGAGTGCCGTGTTAAGTATGGGCATTTGATGGGGCGCCGACTGTATGTCGGGCCTGGTAAATGGGAAAAGGTAAGTATCGATTACGATGGGGTTAAAAATACTGCAATCCTGGCCGCAAACCGACTGGCATCTATGGGTGACGAAGGGCGAATGTTCTTATCCGACGGGAAAGATCTCGCGAACACCACCAGGGTCATGACGCAGCGCTGGGTCCGTTTGGACAGTCGTGACGACCAACTCACCCACAGATCGGTTGAGCACCGGTACGGGGAGCTGCGGCAAATCAAGCAACGCTATCTGGAGGGGGATGACAATTGGCAGCAGGGTGGAAAATCCTGGCATTGGCAGCCTGTAACGCCGGATACAGCTTATGAATACAAGGATGCGAAACAGTGACGCGCAAGCAGGTCTTTTGGTTTTGGGGAGCGATGGATGCCATTTATCTGGTTCGCTATTGGGTCACCAGTGCGGTGGAGGGGCGAGTTCCTTATTTGAGCGATATCGAGAACGCATTATGGGTTTTGCGTGACCACGGCGTGCTGCAGATTTACACCTTTGGCTTTGTCATGTTGCTGCAGATCTCGATAATAGCGTCCTGTTTTTTATTTCTTCTCAGTAGTCAAAAGGTCCGCTGGCTTGTTTACCTTCAAGCCCCGTTACGGTTAGTTTTTTTTGTCCCTTCAATTTCTCTTCTGCTAATAGGCGCTCAGTTAGTTCCAGACTACAGCGTGGTGGGGATGGCGGTGCTAATTGTCGCGTCCGAGGCAATGAAGGTTTGGAGCGTCTGGCGATGGGGCAAGGAATCTGACGTTTCCAGCAGTCGGCGGTAGTCCATAAGCCAGTTGCACAGCCTCAACCATCCCCCCCTATAGTTCGCCCCGTCGCGGCACATCGGCGATCGGATTTGGCGATCCGTGTTCTGCGCTTGGTGGATACATGGGTTCTATGGCGGCTGTGCGCGGGAGATCTTCGGATCTGCCGGGTTTCATAGATAACCGGCTCGCAACCTGCGTACAGCTGCCACCCATACTCATTTGGCAACCTCGTCACCGCAGCACTGGTTTCGTTGCGCGATGGCTTGGACATGATGGGCGAAATCCAGCGCCGCCTGGACGCTCAGGCCGAACAGCCAGCCTGAGGCCAACACTGAACTAAAGGTGGGAGCTGGCTTGCCTGCGATGGCGGTGGTTCAGTCAACATCGGCCTCGACTGATCCACCGCCATCGCAAGCAGACCAGCTCCCACAGGTGTTTTGTTCTGCCGCAAATCTAACGTTCTCGCTCAAACCCGCTTTACTTACCCACAGCCCCCACCACCCATCACAAAAGTGTTTCAAAACTTGACGGTTTTGGATACATCCACCATATTGATAGTTAGCAAACTAACTGTATGCGAACAATCCAGTGTCCCAAACCCTCGAACAACTCCATATGAACCTCAGCAGCAGCATGGTGGTGGGCGCCCGTAACTGGCGCAAAATCTGCCAGACCACGCTGGTGAGCTATGGCATTTCCGAAGCCTGCGCCGTGCCGTTGCTGATGATCGGCCGCTTGGGCGACGGTGTGCACCAAGTGAAAGTAGCCCAGGCATCCGGCATGGAAAGCCCGTCGTTAGTGCGCCTGCTTGATCGTCTGTGCCATGACGGTTACGTGTGCCGCACCGAAGACGTCCATGACCGTCGCGCCAAGGCCTTGAGCCTCACCGAGCGCGGCCGTGAGCTGGTGCAGGCGGTGGAAGTGCAACTGGTGCGCCTGCGCCAGGAAGTGTTGGCCGACATCGCCCACGGTGACCTTGAAGCGGCGTTGCGCGTACTGCGGGCCTTCGAGGCGGCTGAGGCGACCTCTTGAACGGATTTTTTACCGGCATGCCGCCGGCCCGCGACTGGTTCTACGGCGTGCGCACCTTTGCGGCGTCGATGATCGCCCTGTACATCGCCATGCTCATGCAAATGCCACGTCCGTACTGGGCGATGGCCACGGTGTATATCGTCTCCAGCCCGTTTGTCGGCCCCACCAGTTCCAAGGCGTTGTACCGCGCCATCGGCACCTTCATGGGCGCGGCGGCGGCGGTGTTTTTTGTGCCGATGTTTATTCAGACGCCGTACCTGCTGGTGGTGATCATTGCGCTGTGGACCGGCACCTTGTTGTTTTTGTCTTTGCACCTGCGTACCGCCAACAGCTACGCGCTGATGCTGGCCGGCTACACCTTGCCGCTGATCGCCTTGCCGGTGGTGGATAACCCGCTGGCCGTGTGGGATGTGGCCGAGGCGCGTACCGAAGAAATCTTCCTCGGCATTGCCGTTGCGGCCGTTGTGGGCGCGATGTTCTGGCCGCGGCGCCTGATGCCGGTGTTCGACGGCTCGGTGGCCAAGTGGTTTGCCGATGCCCAGGTCTACAGCCAGCGCTTTCTGACCCGTAACGTTACGCCCGAACAAATCAGCACCTTGCGCGGCGGCATGGTCGCTACCTTCAACACCCTGGAACTGATGATCGGCCAGTTGCCCCACGAAGGCGCACGGCCGCAGACGGTGCGCAACACCAAGGAACTGCGCGGGCGCATGATTCACCTGCTGCCGGTGATCGACGCGCTGGACGACGCGATCTACGCCATCGAACACCGCGCCCCGGAGTTTCTCGACCGGCTCACGCCGTTGCTGCAAGAAGCCGACGCCTGGCTGCAGAGCACCACCGAAGAGGCGCCGCTGGAACGCTGGCGCGTGTTGCGCGACAAGATCGACGCCGCGCAACCCCAGGGCGAAGTGCTGGACGACCGCCACACGCTGCTGTTCTCCAATGCCTTGTATCGCCTCGGCGAGTGGGTGGACCTGTGGCAAGACTGCCGCAGCCTGCAAGCCGCCATCCAGTGCGAAAGCCAGGACACCTGGCGCGCCGTGTACCGCCACTGGCGCCTGGGCCGGCTCACGCCGTTCCTCGACCGTGGCCTGATGTTCTATTCGGCGTTTTCCACCGTTACCGCGATCATTGTCGCCTCGGTGTTGTGGATTTTGCTGGGCTGGACCGACGGCGGCAGCGCGGTGATCCTGGCCGCCGTGGCGTGCAGCTTTTTTGCCTCCATGGACGACCCGGCGCCGCAGATCTATCGGTTCTTTTTCTGGACCGCGATGTCGGTGCTGTTCGCTAGCCTGTACCTGTTTCTGGTGCTGCCCAACCTGCACGACTTCCCGATGCTGGTGTTGGCGTTTGCGGTGCCGTTTATCTGCATCGGCACCCTCACGGTGCAGCCGCGTTTCTACCTCGGCATGCTGCTGACGCTGGTCAACACATCGTCGTTTATCAGCATCCAGGGCGCCTACGACGCGGACTTCCTCAACTTCGCCAACGTCAACCTGGCCGGGCCGGTGGGCTTGCTGTTCGCCTTTGTGTGGACGCTGATCGCACGGCCGTTCGGCGCCGAGTTGGCGGCCAAACGCCTGACCCGCTTCAGCTGGCGCGACATCGTCACGCTCACCGAGCCTGCGACCCTGGCCGAACACCGGCACATGGCTGTGCAAATGCTCGACCGCCTGATGCAGCACCTGCCGCGCCTGGCCCTGATCGGCCAGGACACCGGCAGCGCCCTGCGCGACTTGCGTGTGGCGCTGAACCTGCTCGACCTGCTGGCCTACTCGCCACGCATCTACGGCGTGCCACGGGTGCTGCTCAACCAGGTGGTCGAAGGCGTGGGCGGTTACTTCAAAGCCTGCCTCAAGGCGGGTGAACGCTTGCCCGCGCCCAGTGGTCTGCTGATGACCCTCGACCGCACCCGCCGCGCCCTCAACGGCCAGGGCAAGCAAGACGAAGAAGACACCCGCCTGCATCTGCTGCATGCACTGGCCGGCCTGCGCCTGTCGTTGCTGCCGGGGGTGGAATTTATCGACGGCACCGAGCGGGAAGCGCCGTTACCTGATGGAGCGCCTTTATGATCGGTGATCTGGATATCAGCGGGGTGTTCCTGCCCACGCTGCTGGTGCTGATGGGCATTACGTATGTGTTGTTTCTGGTGGTGCACGGGCTGTTGACGCGCATTCACTTCTATCGCCTGGTCTGGCACCGGGCATTGTTCAATGTGGGGCTCTACGCGCTGTTACTGGGCGCCGTGGACTCACTCAGTCGATACCTCATGACATGAAAAAACCTTTTTTGACCATCGGCCGTGTCGTCCTGACGTTATTGATAGTGACCTTCGCTGTCGTCGTTGTGTGGCGCATGGTCATGTACTACATGTTTGCGCCCTGGACCCGTGACGGGCATATCCGTGCCGACATCGTGCAGATCGCCCCGGACGTGTCCGGGCTGATCCAGCAGGTCGACGTGCGCGACAACCAGTTGGTGACCAAAGGCCAGGTGCTGTTCGCCGTCGACCAGGACCGCTTCAAGCTGGCCCTGCGCCAAGCCCAGGCTGCCGTGGCCGACCGCCAGGAAACCCTGGCCCAGGCCAACCGCGAGTACAAGCGTAACCGTGGCCTGGGCAACCTGGTGCCGAGCGAACAACTGGAAGAAAGCCAGTCGCGGGTAGCCCGTGCCCAATCGGCCCTGGCCGAAGCCCAAGTGACCGTGGACGCCGCCCAGCTCAACCTCGACCGCTCGGTTATCCGCAGCCCAGTGGACGGTTACGTCAACGACCGTGCACCGCGCAATCAGGAGTTCGTCACCGCCGGGCGCCCGGTGCTGTCGGTGGTGGACAGCAACTCCTTCCACATCGACGGTTACTTTGAAGAGACCAAGCTCGACGGTATCCATGTCGGCATGGCTGTGGATATTCGTGTGATCGGCGACAACGCCCGTCTGCGCGGGCATGTGCAGAGCATCGTCGCCGGTATCGAAGACCGCGACCGCACCAGCGGCTCCAACCTGCTGCCCAACGTCAACCCGGCGTTCAGCTGGGTGCGCCTGGCCCAGCGGATTCCGGTGCGCATTGCCTTTGACGACGTGCCGGCGGATTTCCGCATGATCGCCGGGCGCACGGCTACGGTGTCGATCATCGGCGATAAGGTCAAAGACGGAGAGCAACCATGAAGCAGCTGCTGGCAACCGCTGCGCTGGGTTTGCTGCTGTCGGCCTGCCAGGCGGTAGGCCCGGATTACACGCTGCCGGAAACGTCCGCCATCAACCGTGGCGACCTGCAAGGGCAGCTCGCGGGCGAGGGCAACAACGTGGTGTCGGCGCCGGTGCCGGCCGATTGGTGGAAGCTGTACAACGACCCGCGCCTGGATGAGCTGGTGCGCCAGGCCATGGCCTCCAACACCGATTTGCGCGTGGCCGCCGCCAACCTGCAACGCGCGCGGTTCCAGACCCAGGAAGCCGAATCCGCAGGCGGTTGGAGTGCTGGCGCCAAGGCTGAAGCCCAACGCCTGCAGGAGTCGGGCGAAGCGTTTTTGCTGACGGAAAAAGTCCCGGTGGCCAACATCGGCAGCGCCAGCATCAGCACGTCCTACCAGTTTGACCTGTTCGGCACCTTGCAGCGCGGCATCGAAAGCGCCCACGCCAGCGCCGACGCGGCCCAGGCCGCCGCCGATACTGCGCGCATTACGCTGGTGGCCGATGTGGTGCGCTCCTACACCCAGGTCTGTGCGGCCAATGAAGAGCTGGCGATTGCCAACGAGTCCCTCGACCTGCAAGGCCAGAGCACCAAGCTCACCCAGCGCCTGCGCGACGCCGGGCGCGGTGACGAAACCCAGGTGACCCGCTCGCAGACCCAATACAAATCCTTGCGCGCCGAGATCCCGCGCTATCAAGCATCGCGTCAGGCAGGCTTGTTCCGTTTGTCGATGCTGCTGGCCAAACCGGTGGACCAGTTGCCCGCGGGCACCGGCACCTGCGCCGAGCTGCCGCATATCGCCCAATTGCTGCCGGTGGGCGACGGCGCTGCGCTGCTCAAGCGCCGCCCCGACGTGCGCCAGGCCGAACGCCAACTGGCGGCGGCCACCGCACGTATCGGCGTGGCCACCGGCGCGTTGTACCCAGACATCAGCATCGGCGCCACGGTGGGCACGGTCGGCATTCTTGACGACCTCGGCACCCCTGCCACCAATCGCTGGGGCTTTGGCCCGCTGATCAGCTGGACGGTGCCGACCAACGGTGCGCGTGCCCGCATCCACGAAGCCGAAGCCGCGACCCAGGGCGCCCTGGCGCACTTTGACGGCGTGGTGCTCAATGCCATCCGCGAAACCCAGACCGGCCTTGCGCAGTACACCGCACAACTGCAACGCCGCGACGCCCTGGCCGAGGCCGGTGCGTCCGCCAAGGAAGCTTCGGAGCAGACGCACCGCTTCTTCCAGGCCGGCCGCGCCTCGTTCCTGGCCGACCTGCAGGCCACGCGCACCTACACCGATGTGCGCGCGCAGCTGGCGGCGGCCAACACGCAAGTTGCCATGAGCCAGATCGATCTGTTCCTGGCCTTGGGCGGCGGTTGGGAAAGCGGACGAACGCAGGCGTCACAACCCGGCAAACCCTGAGCGAATAGCTATGCTTTGACAGGCGGGCCACCGTGAGGCTCGCCTGACAAAGTTCGCGTTTGCTCATGGGGATTCCAATAATGAAAAACCCTTATGCTCCCGCATTCTGGTGCGTGCTCTTCGCGCTGGTGTTGTTATCGGCTGCCTATTTCTACGGCGTCATGCTTGCCCACCAACTCGACAAGGCCATGGTGTTTCTCGACAGTGCCTGCCTGGTGATCGGCACGTTGTCCATCGGCGTGGTGGCCTGGGCGTCCTATCAAAATCAACGGGTGAAGAAAAAGCTGCTTCAACAAGGCAAGACCCGCGTGGCGATCTGGGACACCAAGGTCGCCCTGCGTCGCGTCGAAACCGTGTTCGACCGCTATTTCTGGGGCAGCTACTGGCAGCCCGGGCGCACCTTCCAGGAAGTCATGGGCGAGCTCACCGGTACGCCACTGGAAAAAAGCCTCGAAGCCCTGAAAAAACAATGTGTGCTGCTCGACCAACAGGTCGCCGACGGTAGGCATTGGCTGAATAACGCACGGGAATTGTCCGACGTGGCCACACAAATGGCACGAGAACGCTACCAGCTCGACTTCTGCGACCCCAAGGCCGACACCCCCAGCAACGCCGTGATACACCGCGAGTTTGAGGTGTTGGTGTACACCTGGACCGCACGCTTGAAGAGTTTCGATCACCAACTCGATGAGGTTGAATTGGAATACTCGTGAACCAACCGCTGACCTGACCCCTCTGAAAAGCTGGGCCGTTTTCGGCCGCCAGTGCTAATCTTCCCCGGTTTTCGGCGGGTTTGAGCCAACCCCTCCTGGGGTTCAAGGAAGACAGCCCACTTCTCACAGGATTTGATCAGGTCACTTCATGAATAAGCCAGCAGTTGTTTTCTTGGGTTTCATTGTCGCCGTCGGCGCCATCAGTGCAGGCGGCGCCTGGTACACCGGTAAGCAACTGGAGCCGGTGTTGCAAACCGCGATCCAGAACGCCAACAAAGAACTGCAGACCTCCATGGCCGGCGTCGATGGCACGGTGAATCTGGAGCTGGTGTCCCTGGACCGTGGCCTGTTCAGCAGCACCGCGCACTACCGTCTCAAAGGCCAAGGCAGTGTGTTCGGTGAAGAAAACCCGAACCCTGAGCTGTTGTTCGTCGACCATATCGAACACGGCCCGCTGCCGTTCTCGCGCCTGGTGACGCTCAAATGGCTGCCGGTCATGGCCACCAGTCACTATGAACTGGAAAAGAACGCCACCACCGAAAAATGGTTTGCCGCCAGCAAAGACGTGTCGCCGCTCAAAGGCGTGGCCAATATCGGCTACAACCGCTCGGTCGACGGCAACGTCGAACTGCTGCCGCTGGATATCAAGGACGACAAGTCTTCGGTGAGCTTCTCCGGCGCCAACCTCGACTTCGACAGCAGCGCCGAAGGCAAGAAGGTCAAGGCCAGCGGCTACATGAACAGCCTCAAGGTGGCAGTGATCGACGCCAATGGCCAGCCGCTTGAAGCTGAACTGTCCGGCCTGACCGTGGCCAGCAACCTGGAAAAATCCACTTTCGGTTTCTACACCGGGCAAAACACCGTTGAGCTGACCGACACCAAAGTCACCTTCGGCCCGCAGAAAGCCGTGCTGACCCTCAAGGGCTTCGAGCAGAAAGACACCAGCGAAACCAAGGACAACAACCTGGCGGGTCGCGTCGACTACAAGATCGACGAGATCGGCTACCAGGGTAAACCTGTAGGTTCGGCCGCCATGGCCCTGAGCATGAAGAACATCGACATCCCGGCGATGCTGGTGCTGACCAAGCTCTACCAGGACAAGATGCAGCCGGTGCAAGCCGCCGCTGCTGCCGGCCAGCCAGTGCCTGAGCTGCAACTGACCGAAGCCGAGCAGACCCTGGCCGAGGCCAACGTCAACCAGGTGCTGGCTGCCAAGCCGCAAGTGGCAGTGGAAAACCTGTCGCTGAAAACCACCCACGGTGAAAGCAAATTCAACCTGGTGGTGGACCTGACCAAACCCGCTTCGATGGAGCTGCCGCCGGTTGAGCTGGGCAAGCAGGTTATCGCGCTGCTGGATGCCAACCTGACCCTGTCCAAGCCGATGATCGGCGACGTCGCTGCCCTGCAAGCTGAAGTAGGCGGTGTGACCGACCCTAAAGCCATCGAGCAGCAATCGCAGATGGCGGCCGAAATGGTCAGCGGCATGGCCGTTGGTACTCAGTTGGCGACCCTGGTGGGCACCGACGTGGTTTCCAAACTGCACTACGCCAACAATGAAGTGACCTTCAACGGCCAGAAGATGACCGTGGAGCAGTTCATTGGCTTTGTGATGGCCAAAGCGGGTGCGGTCAGCGGCGCGCACTAATTTCGTTAGATCTAATTGAAGTAATCAAAGTGTGAAGCGTACTTTTTGTGGCGAGGGAGCTTGCTCCCGCTGGGCTGCGTAGCAGCCCTGAAACCTCACGCGGCGACCGCCTTGAAAAAGCGCTCGTTTGAATAGGGGCTGCCCTGCAGCCCAACGCGAGCATGCTCGCTTTCCACAACGACGCTGCTTGCAGACTCGCCTTTATGACCGCTCCTGCAATTCTGAACAATTGTTCTGATTTGGGCATTTCCCTTCATCCTTAAGGGATAGTTCCTACAGGAAAGCTAGGCCGGGTCACGAGACGCCGGCACCCTGACGCGTAGCGCTCAGGACTACCTATCGTTACAGCTTTCCGTGTGTAAGGAAGCTCACGATATGCTGCGAACACTACCCATCAGTGCTTCAGGCCGGTTGCGTCTGCTCATTGGGGCCGCCTTATGCAGCCAACTGCTGACGCCCAGCCTTGCCTTCGCCGACCCAGCCTATGACGCCCTGATTATCCAGGCGCGCAAGGGCAACTTCACCCCCGCGCTGACCCAGTTGCGCCAACTGTCGCCTGAACGCCAGACACCCGGCCAGATCAGCGATCACCTGGTGATTGCCGGTTGGGCAGGGCAAGACGCCGAAGTGCTGAAGGTCTACGAGGCCCAAGGCAAAAACCGCAACCTCACCACCCAGGCGCTGGCCACGGTGGCGCGCACTTATCGCAACCAAAAGCAGTGGCCACAGGCCCTGGCGGTTTATCAGCAAGCGCTGGTGCGTGAGCCGGGCAATGTCGACCTGCAACTGGGCCAGGCCCTGACCCAGGCCGACGGCGGCCAGGCCGCGACGGCCGTGCAGCGCCTGCGCGCACTGGTGGCGGCGCAACCCAATGACCCCAACCGCCGCATGGCCCTGGGTTATGCGCTGACCCGCGCAGGCTTGAACTACGACGCCTTGTTTGAGTTCGACCAAGCCTTTACTCGCGCCGGTGACAAACCTGAAGTGGTCCGCGAATACATCGTCGCCCTGCAAAAGGCCCGCCTGCCGGAGCCGGCGCTGCGCCTGTCGGCCAAACATCCGGGGCTGCTCGACGCGGTGACCCAGCGCCGCCTCGAAGGTGACCTCGCCGCCGAGCGCGTGCGCATGGCCGAGTTCGCCACCCGCACCGAAAAAGAACGCTACGTGGTTGCCGACCGTGCCCTCAATGACTACGACAAACTGCTCGCCCGCTGGACCCCGGATGCCAGCGCCCACGACGACGTGGTGCGCTGGCGCATCGACCGCCTGGGCGCCCTCAAGGCGCGGGCACGCACCGCCGATGTGATCCGCGACTACGAAACCCTCAAGGGCGAAGGCGTGCAATTGCCCACTTATGCCCTGCGCTGGGTCGCCGCGTCTTACCTCGACCAGCGCCTGCCGGAAAAAGCCGAGCCGTTGTACCGCCAGGTGATCAGCGCTGCCGATGCCGAGCCCGATGACCGGGTCGAAGACACCACGGCCTTGTTCTACGCCTTGCAGGAAAGCGACAAAGGCGCCGAGGCGCGCGAAGTCGCCAACAGCCTCGCCACTAGCCAGAAACCTCGGGTCGAACTCAAGGGTTTGCCCATCGGCAACCCCAACGACGCCTGGATGGACGCGCAACAGCTGTCGGCCCAGGCCGGCGTCTACGGCGGTGACTTGCCGGGCAGCGAAGCCGGGCTGGACGCGTTGGTGGCCAAAGCCCCCGGCAATGTCGGCCTGCGCCTGGCCCAGGCCGACATGTACCGCGCCCGCGACCTGCCGCGCCGCGCCGAGGGCATCCTCAAGGAAACCGAAGCCCAGACCCCACGGGATATCGGCCTGGAAGTCAGCCAGGCCTACACCGCCATGGACCTGCAGGAATGGCGGCAAATGGACGTGCTCACCGATGACGTGCTGGCCCGCAACCCCGACAGCCGCCAAGTGCAGCGCCTGAGCCGCCTGCGGGATGTACACGACATGGCCGAGCTGCGCGTGGAGGCCTACACCGGTAAAAGCTACGGCGGCGGCAATAACAACGACACCGGCGCGGTGGCCGGCAGCCGTGACTGGGGCATTGAAAGCGTGCTTTACACGCCGCCTATCGATGAAGACTGGCGCCTGTTCGCCGGTGCCGGCTACGCCACCGCCGATTTCAGCGAAGGCACCGGCCAACACCGTTGGCAGCGCGTCGGTGTGGAGCGCCGCACCCGCGACATGACCCTGGAAGCCGAAGTCTCCAACCATTCCTACGGCCATGGCTCCAAGCAGGGTGCGGCCGTGTCGATTGCCCGCGACATCAACGACAACTGGCAGTACGGCGGCAGCCTCGGCTACCTGCTCACCACCACGCCGCTGCGGGCGTTGAATGCCGATGTCACCGCCAACGGCGGCAGTGGCTTTATCCGCTGGCGCGCAAATGAAAGCCGCGAGTGGAAACTGGCCCTGAGCCCGTCGCATTTCAGCGATGGCAACAACCGCTTCGAAGCCGTGCTGACCGGCCGCGAGGGCATCTACAGCGCGCCCGGCGTGCAGGTCGACCTGGGCCTGGAAGTCGGCACCAGCCATAACAGCAAAGAAGACACGGTGTACTTCAACCCCAAGTCCGACTTCACCGTGTTGCCCACGGTCACGGTCAATCATGTGCTTTATCACCGCTACGAGACTCAGTGGAGTCAGCAGTTCCAGCTCGGTGCAGGTACGTACAGCCAACGGGATTACTCCACCGGTGGCGTCGGTTTGATCGGCTATGGCCAACGTTTTCGCTGGAACGATGTACTCGACGTGGGCGCCAACCTGAGCCTGATCAGCCGACCTTATGACGGTGATCGCGAACGCGATCTGCGCTTGCTCGTCGACCTCACTTACCGTTTCTAAAAGAGCCTGACCATGACCGTCCTTTGCCGTTGCCTGTTGGTCCTGGGTGTAATGCTGGCCAGTGCCTGCGCCCAGCAACCCGCGCCTTTCACTCCACCCGCCGAGCGGCCGATAGCGGCCAATGAAGCGCCGTGGCCGAAAAACCATTTCCTGGGCATTGCCTACCACGATGTCGAGGATCGCGACCCCGACCAGGCGGTGGTGGCGGTGCGCACCGAGCGCTTGATCGAACAGCTGGCGTGGTTGCGCGAGAATGGCTACCAGGCGGTCAGCGTCGACCAGATCCTGGCGGCACGCAACGGCGGCCCCGAGCTGCCGCCCAAGGCCATCATGCTCAGCTTCGATGACGGCTATTCGAGCTTCTACACCCGCGTGATGCCGATTCTGCGCGCCTATCACTGGCCGGCCTTGCTGGCGCCAGTGGGGTATTGGATCGATACGCCGCTCAACCAACCGGTGGACTTCGCCGGCTCGCCGCGCCCACGTGGTGAATTCCTCACCTGGCAACAGATTCGTGAAGTGTCGCAGTCGGGCCTGGTGGAAATCGCCGCGCACACCGACAACAACCACAAAGGGATTTTGGCCAACCCCCAGGGCAACCTCGAGCCGGCGGCGACCAGCCTGCGCTTTGACCCGGCCACCGGTCGTTATGAAGACCAGGCCAAATTCGATGCGCGCATGCGGGCTGATGTTGCGGCGATCACCAACAAGATCCGCAGCGTGACCGGCAAGGCGCCTCGGGTGTGGGTGTGGCCTTACGGCGCCGCCAAAGGCACCGCGCTGGCGATTGTCGGCGAGCAGGGCTACAAGATGGCGCTGACCCTGGAAGACGGCCTCGACAGCCTCGGCAACCTGATGAACAGCCCGCGCTTTCTGGTGGCCTCGGACCCGGACGGCGAGCATTTCGCCAACAGCATGGTGGCCGTGCAAACCCAGGCACCGCTGCGCGTGCTGCACGTGGACCTCGACAACGTTTACGACCCTGACCTTGCCCAACAAGCGCGTAACCTCGACCAGCTTGTACAACGTGTGGTCGACATGGGCGCGGGCACCGTGTTCCTGCAAGCCTTCGCCGACCCCAAGGGTGACGGCCTGGTGCATTCGCTGTACTTCCCCAACCGCCACTTGCCGGTGCGCGCCGACCTGTTCAACCGCGTCGCCTGGCAGCTGCGCACCCGTGCCCATGCCAGTGTGTATGCGTGGATGCCGGTACTGAGTTTTGCCCTCGACTCCAAGCTGCCGCGCGTGACCCGCTGGGACCCGCAAACCGGCCAGGTCGGCACCGACCCGGACCAATACAAGCGCTTGTCGCCGTTCGACCCGCAGGTGCGCAAGATCATCGGCGAGATCTATGAAGACCTGGCCCGCAACAATGCCATCGACGGTGTGCTGTACCACGACGACGCCGTGCTGTCCGACTTCGAAGACGCCAGCCCCGCGGCGCTCAAGGCTTATGCCGCCAACGGCCTGCCGGGCAGCATCGCGGCGCTGCGTGCAGACCCTGCCGTGATGCAACGCTGGACGCGCTTCAAGAGCCGCTACCTGATCGACTTCACCAACGAGCTGACCGCCAAGGTTCGCGCCATCGGTGGCCCGCAGGTGCAGACCGCACGCAATATCTTTGCCGAGCCGATGCTCAACCCGGCCAGCGAAGCCTGGTTTGCGCAGAACCTCGATGACTTCCTCCAGGCCTACGACTGGACCGCGCCCATGGCCATGCCGTTGATGGAGGGCCAAGCGCTGAACACCTCCAACGCCTGGCTGGAAAAACTCGTCGCCACGGTCAAGGCGCGCCCCGGCGCGCTGGATAAAACCGTGTTCGAACTGCAAGCCAAAGATTGGCGCACCAAAGCAGCACCGGATATCAATGGCGCGCAAATGGCCGAGTGGATGGGCGTGCTCAAACGCCAGGGGGTCAAGAGCTTCGGCTACTACCCGGATAACTTCCTGGAAAACTCGCCGGACCTGAAGACAGTTCGTCCGGCCCTTTCCAACCAGTGGAACCCTTGATCATGTTTGACAGAATCCTGGCTCTATTCGTGTTGGCGCTGGTACTGGGCGTGCCCCTGGGCCTGATCTTCCTGGTCACCGGGCAATTCCTGATGGACTTCGTGTTTTTCTACCCGCTGTTCATGTCGGCGTTGTGGATCGCCGGCGGGCTGTACTTCTGGCTGCACTGGGAGCGGCATTGGCCGTGGAAGGAAGACACGCCGGCGCCGACCCTGGCCGGCAACCCGCTGATTTCGATCATCATCCCTTGCTACAACGAGGGTGATAACGCCGCCGACACTATTCATGCCGCACTCGGCCAGCTGTACCCGAACGTTGAAGTCATCGCGGTCAACGACGGTTCCAGCGACAACACCGCCGCCGTGCTCGATGCCCTGGCCTTGGAAAACCCGCGCCTGCGCGTGTTGCACCTGGCGCAAAACCAGGGCAAGGCCGTGGCCTTGCGCATGGGTGCCGTGGCGGCGCGCAGTGAGTACCTGGTGTGCATCGACGGTGATGCCTTGCTCGACAAAAACGCAGCGGCCTACATGGTCGCGCCGATGCTCGACAACCCGCGCCTGGGCGCCGTGACCGGCAACCCGCGCATCCGCACGCGTTCGACCTTGATCGGCCGTGTGCAGGTGGGCGAGTTCTCCTCGATCATCGGCTTGATCAAGCGCACCCAGCGCGTGTTCGGGCGGATATTCACGGTGTCGGGTGTGGTGGTGGCGTTTCGCAAGAAAGCGCTGGACCGCATCGACTACTGGTCCACCGACATGATCACCGAAGACATCGACGTGAGTTGGAAGCTGCAACTGGACCACTGGGCGATCTTCTACGAGCCCCGTGCCCTGTGCTGGATCCTCATGCCCGAAACCGTTGGCGGCTTGTGGAAACAGCGCCTGCGCTGGGCCCAGGGCGGTGCCGAGGTGCTGTTCAAGAACATCCGTGGCATCTGGCAATGGCGCCATCGCTACCTGTGGCCACTGCTGTTCGAGTACTGCCTGTCCACCGGCTGGGCCTTCACCTTCCTGCTCTCGGTGATCTTCTGGGGCGTGGGCAAGTTCGTGGTACTGCCACAGGCGATTGCCGTGGATTCCCTGGTGCCACCGGCCTTTACCGGCCTGGTATTGGCGATGGTGTGCCTGCTGCAATTTGCGGTGAGCATCCTGATCGACCGGCGCTATGAAAAGGACCTGTGGAAAACCCTGTTCTGGACCGTGTGGTACCCGATGGTGTTCTGGCTGGTCAGCCTGTTCACCACCCTGGTCAGTTTTCCCAAAGTGCTGTTCAACCAGCATCAGAAACGTGCGCGCTGGGTCAGCCCGGACCGCGGCATCAAACCCAGTGAAGAGGAGGCGTGATCATGAAACTGGTCAGAACTCGCCAAAACACCGTGATGTGGATCATCGATGTGCTGCTGACGCTGCTGGCGTGGGGCGGGCTGATCTGGCTGCTCGCGCGTGGTATCGGCGCCATGTTGGAAACCCACGGCGGCCCGCGTATCGAGGCGCCCATATTTGCGGCGCTCAATACCTTGCAGATCTACCTGTGGATCGCCGTGTTCAACGCGGTGATCCTGATCAGTTGGGCGCGCTATCAGCAACGCCGTGGGCGCAAATTCGCCCAGCGTCGCGCCGAGGCCAATGCGCTGAGCGACCAACACCTGAGTGAGAGTTTCAATTTGGGCGACGGCCACCTGGAGCAGTTTCGCAAGCCGGGTGTATTGGTGATCCACAACGACGAAGACGGCGGTGTGGAGGATGTGAAGTCCCACGTGTCCCGCGATGTGGAGCGCCCCGGCCTGACCCTGGTGCCCGGCGCGGAAAAAGGCCAAGACGCCGGCTAGAAAATCCAAAGATACCAAAGACCCCGGTGGGAGCTGGCTTGCCTGCGATAGCGGTGGGCCAACAACCTATCAATACCTGACACGCCGCCATCGCAGGCAAGCCAGCTCCCACATTCCATCTGCGTCGCCTGGAATGCCGATAAATGGGATCCAACTCACAAAACAGCCGCGAACTTTTCGTCATTCTCCTGCACTAACCTAACTCGGCAAGTAGTTGATGGCTAAATAATGGCATTTGCTCGAATGTTTGCCGAATGACTATCAAAAGAGTTGCCGCTGGTCGGAATAAAAGTTCTAACGACCGCCGCTATCTCTTTTCGTTAATTCTTTGTTGTTAATAATCAAAGTGTTGCGGATGTAATAAGTACGAATGTGCAACTGTCCCGGTTTCTTGGGCCAGCGCTAGTTCGATGGTAGTTTGCCGCCCCTTGATAATCGATGGATCGAACATGTCTTTTTTATCGCCACGGACTCGGTATTTGTTGTGCACTTTCATGCTCGCCTGCCTGAGCCTGAACACGGCCATCGCCGCCCCCACGCCTGGGGATCAAGACCTGATCCGCGATCGGCAGAACCGCCTGCTCGAAGAGCAAAGCCGGCGCCTGCAAGAGCTTCAGGACCTGCCCGGCAAAGAGGCCAAGCCCCAGGCGCCGGCCACGCCTGCCGACACCCGCTGCTTCCCGATCAAAGACATCGAACTCAAAGGCGCCGACAGCCTGCCTGTCGGCGACCGCACGCTGCTGCTCAAACCCTATATAGGCCAATGCCTGGGCGTCTCGCAGCTCAATGAGCTGCTCAAAGTCATCACCGACTATTACATCGCCAAAGGCCGCGTCACCAGCCGCGCCTACTTGCCGCAACAAGACCTCTCCAGCGGCCATCTGCAGGTGTTGGTGGTCGAAGGCAAACTCGAAGCCGTGCGCAGCGCCGAAGGCAGCAACGTCACCGAGCGCGAACTGGCCATGGCCTTTCCCGGCAAGGTCGGTGAGGCGCTGAACCTGCGCGAGGTCGAGCAACTGGTGGACCAGCTCAACCGGCTGCCGTCCAAGCAGGCGCAAATGGAACTGACCCCCGGCAAGCAAGTGGGCGGCAGCGACGTGGTGGTCAAGAACACCCCGCAAAAGCCCTGGCGCGCCAGCCTGTCGCGCAACAACGACGGGCAACGCAGCACCGGCGAGCAACAGTGGGGCGCCGGCCTGGAATGGGACAGCCCGCTGGGCCTGGCCGATCAACTGGTGCTGCGCGGTGGCCACGATGCCATCAGCGACCACCAGAAAACCTCGAAAAACACCCTGCTCTACTACAACGTGCCGTGGGGCTGGTGGAACTTCACTTACACCTACAGCGAGAGCGATTACCGCGCGCTGGGTTACACCGACACCTTCAAATTCAAGCAGTCGGGCGACAACCAGAACCACCAGTTGCGCGCAGAGCGCGTGATTCACCGCGATGACGTGAGCAAAACCTCGCTCAACGTCGGCCTGGCTCACCTGCGCACCAACAACTACATCAACGACGCCCAGCTCGAAATCAGCAGCAACCGCCTCAGTGAGTTGCAGTTTGGTATCAACCACGGCCGGCGCATCGGCAATGCCTTCGTCAACATCGACCTGGGCGTGCAGAACGGCATCGGCGCCTTTGACGCCCAGCGCGACGACCAGCACCGCGACCAGTTCGGCAACCTCACGCCCACCCCGGATTACCGCAAATACACCGCCACCGTCAGCTATTTGCAGCCGTTTCGCCTGTGGGGCGAGTCGTTCAGCTTCACCAGCCTGGCCACTGGGCAACGCAGTGAAGACGTGCTGTTCTCGCCGCAGCGCATCAGCCTCGGCGGCTCGTCGTCGGTGCGCGGTTTCAAGGACCAGCAACTGTCCGGCGACAGCGGCGGCTACTGGCGCAACGAAGTGCGCTGGGCGCGCCCGGTCACCCTGGAATGGCTGCGCCCGGCCTTCGCCGAATACGGCACCAGCCTCGGTTACGACCAGGGCGTGATCCGCAACGACCGTTACAACGGCGACTTCCACGGCCGCGTTTCAAGCAACTCCGTGGAACTGTTCGCCCGTGGCAAATACGTCAGCACCAGTGTGACCTTTGCCCACTCGTTAGAAAGACCCGGAGTGGTGACGGAGCGTGAAGCGCCGATCTACTTCCGCATGGATTTCTTCCTGTAATTCAACGCCCCGCTACAACGAGAATTTGACCATGGATGTTCGCCACTTTGCCTTTCTGGCCCGCCAACCTTCTGCTGCGTTGAAGCCGCGAGACGCGTTCTTCGGCCTGCCCAAGCGCGGCTTGGTGCTGATCCTGGCCAACGCGCTGTTCTGGCAGCCGTTGCTGGCCCAGGCCGAAGGCATCGTGGTGAGCAACCCGGCCACCAGCGTCGGCCAGGCCGGCAATGGCGTGCCGGTGGTGAACATCGCTACGCCCAACGGCAGTGGCTTGTCCCATAACCAGTTCAAGGATTACAACGTCGGCCCCAACGGCGTGATCCTCAACAACGCCACCGGCGCGCTGCAGAACACCCAACTGGGCGGTTACATCGTCGGCAACCCCAACCTCAAGGGCGGCGCGGCCAACGTTATCCTCAACGAAGTCAACGGCGGCAGCCCGAGCCAGCTGCGCGGTTACACCGAAGTGGCGGGGCAGTCAGCCAAGGTTATCGTCGCCAACCCTTACGGCATCACGTGCAGCGGTTGCGGGTTTATCAACACGCCCAACGTGACCCTGACCACCGGCAAGCCGATGATGGACAACGTCGGTCGCCTGGACCACTACCAGGTGGACGGCGGCGCCGTGACCATCGACGGCGAAGGCCTGAACGCCAGCAACGTCGACCGCTTCGAAATCATTACCCGCACGGCCAAGATCAACGCGCAAATCAACGCTCGCGAACTGGCCGTTATCGCCGGGCGCAACGACGTCGATGCCAAAAGCCTGAAAGCCACCGCCCGTGCCGACGAAGGCAGCACCAAACCCGAGCTGGCCATCGACTCCAGCGCCTTGGGCGGCATGTACGCCGGCGCAATCAAACTGGTGGGCACCGAAGCTGGTGTGGGCGTGAAGCTCGACGGCACGCTGGCGGCCAGTGGTGGTGATATCCAACTCGATGCCAGCGGGCATTTGAGCATGGCGCAAACCGCCGCCAGCGGCGCGGTCAACATCAACGCCGCAAGCCTGGACGCCAAAGGGCCGGTGTATGCCGGTACCGCCCTTAACGTGAACACCCAGGGCGACCTCACTAACCGCCAGAGCCTGGCCGCCCGTGACCGCATTGCGCTGTCCAGCGGCGGCACGCTGACCAACGCCGACATCATCGAAGCCGGCGTCAACGCCGACAACACCCGCAACGCCACGGGCGATGTGAGCCTGCGCGGCAAGGCCGTCACCAACACCGGCGCCAGTGTGATTGCCAGCCGCGCGTTGAGCGTGGATGCCCAAGCGTTGAACAACCAGGGCGGCACACTGGGTGCCAAACAACACACCCAAATTACCGCTGCCACAGTCGACAACCAGAACAAAGGCCGCATTCTCAGCAACGGCGGCCTGGCCATCACCGCTGATCGCCTGCAGAACACCCAAGCTGGGTTGGTCACCAGCAACGGGCCGCTGACCGTCGTCGTCGGTGAGCTGCATAACCAGGGCGGTGAGCTCTCAAGCCTCGACACTGCAGCGCTGACGGTCGCGACCCTCGATAACGTCGCGGGCCTTATCACAGCGGGCAATGCACTCAGCCTCAACGTCGGCAGCCTCAACAACCAAGCCGGTTTGGTCACCAGCCAAGGCACAGTGAGCGTGGCCGGTAATAGCCTCGACAACCGCCAAAAAGGCTTGGTCGCAGGCGTGGGTGGTGTGCAGGCCAACGTCGTCAACATCGACAACCGCAACGGCGAGCTGTCCAGCCGTTCGGGCGTTGTGGTGACCGCTACGCAACTGGATAACAGCGACGGCGGGTTGCTGATTGCCGGCGCCGGTGCAGGTTTGAATGTCGACCAACTGCTCAACCGCAACCAGGGTTTGATCAGCAGCGAAGGGCTGCTGAGTATCTCGGCGCGCACGCTGGCCAACGGCGGCGGTACGCTCTCCAGCGCCGGGCCGCTGACGCTCAGCGCACTCGGCGCAGTGGATAACCGAGGCGGGCGGCTGGTCACCGATGGCAGCCTTATCCTTAACGCCGCAAGCATCGACAACAGCCAGAACGGCACCCTGAGTGCGCGCCAGGCCGCGCACATCAGCACCGCCGACCTCAACAACCAGCAAGGCGGCCAGATTACCAGCGCAGAGGCCCTGACCCTGGACCTCAACCGGGGCGAGTTCAACAACCAGAACGGCCTGATCAACGCGCCGCTGTTGATGCTCAACAACCTCAAGAACGTGCATAACCAGGGCGGCGAAATCTCCAGCAGCCAGGCGTTCACACTCACCGCCGACAACCTCGATAACAGCAGCGGCAAACTGCTGAGCAACGCCGCGCTGACCCTGCGCATCGGCCAGGCCCTGGCCAACGTCAAAGGCCTGATTGCCGCCGCCTCGGTTGACGCCCACGCCACCGACCTCGACAACAGCGGTGGCACGCTCACCAGCCGTGGCGACACCGTACTCAACGTGGCTGGCCGCCTCGCCAACCGCGACCAGGGCCTGCTCAACGCGAGCAACGCCTTGACGCTCAACAGCGCCGAGCTGGACAACCAGAACGGCTCACTGCTGGGCAGCGCGATTGCCCTGGACTTCGGCACCGCCACCGGCGACCTGAACAACGCGGGTGGCCTGATCACCACCGCTGGCAACCTCTCCATCAACCACCTGCGTGACCTCAGCAACCAGGGAGGCGAACTCTCCAGCGCGCAAACCCTGAACCTCAGTGGCCGCACCTTGAACAACAGCAACGGCAAGCTGATCAGCAATAACCTGCTGGTGCTCAATGCCGAAAACCTGATCAACCAGAATGGCCTGATGTCCGGCTGGCAGGGCCTCACCGTCAGCGGCGTGAACCTCGACAACCGCAACGGCGGCACCTTGTCGAGCCGATACGGCGACCTTAACGCCACGCTGACCGCCAACCTGCTCAACAGCGCGGGCGGGGCACTGGTGAGCCAGAAAGCGCTGACCGTTAATGCCGGCGAACTGGACAACAGCAACAAAGGCGTCCTCTCCAGCGCGGCCGGGCAGACGCTTACCGTCGGCGGCTTGCTGAACAACGCCCAGGGCGGCGTGATCGACAGCGGCGCGGCCCTGAGCCTGACTACGCAAAACCTGGACAACAGCGCCGGCAGCATCAGTGGCGGCACCGCCACCACCCTCGACCTGCTCGCGACCCTGACCAACACCAACGGCAAGCTGGCCAGCGGCGGCCCGCTGCTGATCAGCCGCGCGGCGCAGATCAACAACCAGGGCGGCCAGATTGCCAGCCAAGGCCTGTTGACCCTGCTGACCGGCGGCCTGAATAACCGCAACCGTGGCACCCTGGCTGCCAACGACCGCTTGAGCCTCACCGCCAGCGGCCTGGTACAGAACGGCAGCGACGGCTTGATCTACAGCCAGAACGCCGACCTCGCGCTCACCGCCAACCGCTTGGACAATGGCAAAGGCACCGTGCAAAGCCAGGGCGGCATGACCGCCAACGTGGCCGACACGCTGGATAACCAGAGCGGTAAACTGATCGCCCAGGCCGGTGACCTCAGCGTCAACGCAGCCAGCCTAGACAACCGTGGCGGCACCCTCGCCAGCCTCAAGGCCGCACTGCAAACCCAAGTGGTCGGCGTGCTGCGCAACGGTTACGACCTCAACAACAACCGCCAGGGCGGCGTGATGCAGGGGCAAAGCCTCAACCTGCAAGCCGGCAGCGTGGACAACTATGGCGGGCGCATCGCCGCACAGGGCGGCAACGCACTGGTCACCACCGGCAACTTCGACAACCGCAACGGCGGGCTGTATGCCAAAGGCCTGATGCGCGTGGTCGGGCATGACTTCGATAACAGTGGCGACAACGACGGCCAGATTGCCGGCCAACAAATCGACCTGGACCTCAGCGGCGCACTCAATAACCGCCTCGGCATCATCGAAAGCGAAAGCACCCTGAAGGTGCGTGCGGCCAGCCTCGATAACCAGACCGGGCGCCTGCGTGCGCTGGGCACGGCGGGCACCACCGAATTCGCCATCGGTGGCCTGCTCGACAACCGCAACGGCGTGGTGGAAACCGCCAACAACGACCTGACCCTCAACGCCGGCAGCTTCCAGAACCTGGGCGGCAACGTACTGCACGTGGGCACCGGCAACTTCGGCATTGCCCCGGCCAACCTCAACGACGTGGGCGGCAGCCTGGTCACCCGTGGCGACCTGACCATCACCCAGGGCAACTGGACCAACAGCAGCGTGATCCAGGCCGGGCAACTCACCGTTAACGTCGACAGCCTCGACCAGACCGCCACCGGCCAACTGCTTGGCGCACGGCGTTTTATCGGCAATGGCGCCAACTGGACCACCCACGGCCTGATCGCCAGCGACGGCGCGCTCGACCTGACCTTGAGCGGCGCGCTCAACAGCAGCGGGCGCATCAGCAGCCTGGGCAACCTCAACCTCAGCGCCGCACAGGCCAGCCTGAGCGACACGGCCAGCATTGCCGGCGGCGTCACCACCGCCAACATCGCCGGCACACTCAACAACCGTGGGCGCCTCACCGCCGCCACCGACCTGGTGGTCAACGCCGGCACACTCAACAACTACGCGACCCTGGGCAGCGGCCAGCGACTGGTCGCCACCACCGGCGCCTTGCTCAATGACCACGGCCTGATCTTCAGCGGCGGTGACATGAGCCTGCGTGTGGACGCGCTGACCAACAGTTACGCCGACGTCTACAGCCTGGGCAACCTCAGCGTCGACCGTGACGGCAAGGGCGGCCTGGCCAGCAGCATCCTCAACAGCTCATCCACGATCCAGAGTGACGGCAACCTCAGCTTGTCCGCCAACTCGATCAAAAACCAGCGGGCGGTACTCAACGTCAACGATGCGGGTGTCTACACCGCCTCGGCCACCGAAGGCACGTGCATCAAGTACGTTAACGCCGGTGACTGCAAAGCCGGCGGCACCCCGCGCAACTACGTGTGGGAGTTGGTGACACGCGACAAACTGGAAGTGACCGCCGCCAGTGCCGGTTCGAGCATCACCGCCGGCGGCAACATGACCCTGGCCGGCGGCGACCTGCTCAACAGCAGCAGCTCGATCGCGGCCGGCGGTAACTTCACCGCGCGCCTGAACAACCTGGTCAACACCGGCATCGAAACCGGCGAGACCGAAACCTATCGTCTCTTCACTTCCACGCGCACCAAACACCCTGGCGCCTGGTTCAGCGCCGCCGCCGCACTCACCAACAAATACTGGTACCAAAGCGCCGGCTACAACCCCAATGACCTTGGCGGCCTGGAAGCCACCGTGGCCAGCTTCGTCGGCATGATGGAGAGCGAGCGCACCCAATTCGGCAAAGTCACCAAAATCGCCAGCGATGACCAACGTTACGCCGCCGTGATTCAGGCGGGCGGCGCGGTAGACGTCAAGGCCCAAGCCGGTATCGACAACAGCGTGGTACGCCTGGGCTATAGCTACATCGGTGCGGG
The DNA here is from genome assembly GCF_030687515.1 of Pseudomonas sp. FP2338. Classification (NCBI taxonomy): domain Bacteria; kingdom Pseudomonadati; phylum Pseudomonadota; class Gammaproteobacteria; order Pseudomonadales; family Pseudomonadaceae; genus Pseudomonas; species Pseudomonas sp. FP2338. Next base: position 204,731 of record NZ_CP117436.1, read on the forward strand.
CGCCAAAACCACCACCGACGCCACCGGTGCCAGTGGCGCAGCCGGTTACTCCACCCGCGTCACCCTCAACCAGCAACTGCCACCGGACCTGGCCCAACAGCAGATCAACCCGCTGAGCCTGCCCGGTTTCACCTTGCCCAGCGGCCAAGGCGGGCTGTTCCGCCTCAGTGGCCAAAGCGCCAGCGCGCCAGCCAGCACCGGCCCGCAAGGCTGGACCCTGGGCGGCGGCAGCGTCGACCGCACGCCGGTCACCGGCCCGGTCGTGCCCGGCAGCGGCACCTCGGCCGACGGCGTAGTGATCAACCGCGTGCAAGGCCTGCCAGACAGCCAGTTCGTCTCCAACCCACAGAAATACCTGATCGAAACCAACCCGTTGCTGACCAACCTCAGCCAGTTCTTAAGCTCCGATTACATGCTGTCCAAATTGGGCTACGACCCGGACCAGGCACAAAAGCGCCTGGGTGACGGCCTGTATGAACAGCGCCTGATCCAGCAAGCCGTGATCGCCCGTACCGGCCAGCGCTTCATCGATGGCCAGACCAGCGACACAGCAATGTTCAAGTACCTGATGGACAACGCCATCGGCACCAAACAGGCGCTAAACCTGGCCGTAGGCGTGAGCCTCACCGCCGAGCAAGTGGCGGCCCTGACCCACGACATCGTGTGGATGGAAAACGCCACTGTCGCCGGCCAGCAAGTGCTGGTGCCCGTGCTCTACCTGGCCCAGGCCAACAACCGCCTGGCGCCCAACGGCGCACTCATCACCGGCAGCGACTTGAACCTGGTCAGCGGCACCGACCTCAACAACGTCGGCACCCTGCGCGCCACCAACAACCTCGCCGCCAGCGCCGGGCGCAACATGGTCAACAGCGGCCTCGTGCAAGCGGGCAACCGCCTCGACCTGCTCGCCGGCAACAACCTCACCAACCGCGCCGGCGGCATCATCGCCGGGCGCGACGTCAGCGTGCGCGCGGTAAGTGGCGATGTGCTCAACGAACGCACCGTCACCAGCCACCAGAGCAGCAGCGGCTACCGCACCGAGCGCACCGACTTCGTCGACAACGCCGCCCGCATCGAAGCCGCCAACACCCTCACCCTGCAAGCCGGGCGCGACGTCAACAGCACCGGCGGCGCCTTCAAAAGCGGCGCCGACTTGGGCGTTCAAGCCGGGCGTGATGTAAGCCTGGCCACCGCCGAACAACGCAACGCCAATGCCGTCAGCACCCTGATGCGCAGTAACTCGGCTACCCAATATGGCACCGTGATCGAGGCCGGGCGTGACTTCCAGGTGGTGGCTGCGCGGGACATCAGCGCCATCGGCAGCCAGTTGAATGCCACGCGTGATCTGGCGCTGGTAGCCAAGGGCAATGTGAACCTGGCATCGGCGGCGAATGAACAGCATTCGGCGTTTAATTCCAAGAAGGTCACCAGCCAGGAAGACCACGTCCAGCAAGTGGGCACCTCCCTGGTTGCCGGTGAGAACCTCTCCCTCAGTGCCGGCAACGACCTCGTGGTCAGCGCCAGCCGTGCGAGTGCCGGCAAGGAAGCCTACCTGTACGCAGGCAATGACCTGGCGCTGAACGCCGCGCAAGACAGCGACTACAGCTATTACCGCAAAACCAAAACCAGCAAAGGGTTGCTGTCCAGCAGCCAGAAAACGCGCATCGACAGCAGTAACCAGATCAGCCAGCAGGGCTCTTCCATCAGCGCTGATACCGTGGTCGTGCGTGCTGGCCGTGACATCGGTACTACCGCCAGCGACGTGGTTTCCACCAACGCCACCAGCCTGATTGCCGGGCGCAATGTGGTGATTGATGGGGCGACGGAAACCTTTGAACAAAGCCATTCGTCCTCGACCAAAAAATCGGGCTTGATGAGCAGCGGTGGCATCGGCGTTACGTTGGGTTCAAGCAGCAACCAGAACACCTTCACCAGCAGCACCGAAACCACCCGGGCCAGCAACATCGGCAGTGTGCTGGGCAGCGTGGATATTCAGGCTGGCAAAGACCTGACCATTCGCGGCTCTGACGTGGTTGCTGGTAAGGACATCAGCCTGGTTGGGCAAAATGTCAGCATCCTGGCTTCCGAGAACAACAACCGCAGCGAGCAGACCTCCAAAAGCAAAACCAGTGGTTTGACCCTGGCGTTGTCCGGCACCGTGGGTAGCGCGGTGGACTCCGCTTATAAGACCGCCAAGCAAGCCAAGAACGAGGACGACGGCCGCCTCTCGGCGCTGCAGGGTGTGAAGGCGGGTTTGACGGGGGTGCAGGCGTGGCAAGCGGCGCAGCAGGATGGCGGCATGACCGGCGCTAACGCCGGGGAATTTGTCGGCATCGCCATCTCGCTTGGCTCGCAAAAATCCAGCTCCAAACAGACCCAGGAGCAGACAGCAAGCCAAGGCAGTAGCCTCACCAGTGGCAATAACCTCAGTATTGTAGCCGCCGGTAACGGCACGCCTGGCGCAGATGGAGACATCCGCGTTCAGGGCAGCAAGCTCCAGGCCGGTAATGAAATGCTGTTGGCAGCAGAGCGTGATATCCGCCTGGAAGCCGCCGCCAACACACAAAAACTCGATGGCAAGAACAGCAGTGGCGGCGGGGCCGTAGGCGTTAGCCTCGGGTTTGGTTCCAGTGGTGCAGGCCTGAGTATCTTTGCTAATGCGAATAAAGGCACCGGCAGCGAAAAGGGCAATGGCACAACCTGGACGGAAACGACGCTGGATGCGGGCAAGCAAGTCAGCCTGATCAGTGGGCGAGACACCGTCCTCAAAGGTGCGCAGGTCAGTGCAGACCAGATCAAGGCCGCGGTAGGCCGCGATCTTACGCTGCAAAGTCTGCAAGACACCGATGACTACAAGTCCAAACAAACCGATGTCAGTGGTGGCGCAAGTTTCACGTTTGGCACCATGACGGGCAGTGGTTCGCTCAGCATCAGCAAGAGCAAGATCGACTCCAACTATAAGAGTGTGCAGGAGCAAACCGGCCTGTTCGGCGGTAAGGGCGGCTATCAGATTGATGTGGGCAACCACACGCAACTCGATGGCAGCGTGATCGCCAGCACTGCAACAGCGGACAAAAACCGCCTGAGCACCGGCACCCTCGGCTGGAGCGTTTTAAAGAATAAAGCCGACTACACAAGCCAGTTGCAGAGCGCCAGCGTCAGTAGTGGCGCAAGCGGCGCGAACGCCTTCATCAGCAATATGCCCTCCGGCAGCTTGATCGCGTTCAATCATGGCGACAGTGACAGCGGCACCACGTCATCGGCCATTTCCAACGGCACCCTCGACATCCGCGACGCTGCCAAACAGCAGCAGGACGTGGCAACGCTGAGCCACGATGTTGAACACGCCAATGGCAGCATCAGCCCGATCTTTGATAAGGAAAAAGAGCAGAAGCGCCTGCGGCAGGTGCAGTTGATTGCGGATATTGGTACTCAGGCAGTAGACATCGTTCGAACCCAAGGCCAGATCGATGCTGATAAAGAGGCGCGTGCTGAACTTGATAAGCGTGGCATCAAGGACCCTGGAAAAGATGCCAAAAAAGAGGACGTCGATGCCTACAAGAAACAACTGATTGCCACTGACGCTTATCAACGGATCATGGCGGACTACGGGGTCGGCGGCAATTACCCACGTGTAGCGCAGGCGGTGACAGCAGCATTGCAAGGGTTGGTGGGAGGCGATATCGGTTCCGCTATTGCGGGCGCGTCGGCGCCGTACATGGCGCAAGTCATCAGGAAAACCACCGGAGACAACGCTGTACTCAACACCATGGCGCATGCCGTATTGGGTGCGGTGGTGGCGCAGGCGCAAGGCAACTCTGCGGGAGCGGGAGCTGCGGGAGCTGCGACGGGTGAATTCATCGCCCATCAGTTGTATCCGGGCAAGAAGACAATCGAGTTGACGGAGGAGGAGAGAGAGACGGTTGTTGCACTTTCGGGTCTAGCAGCAGGGTTGGCTGGGGGGATAGCTGGTGGTGATCTGGGCGGTGCGGTTACTGGGGCAAAGGCGGGAAGCAATGCGGTGGAGAACAACTCCCTCAGTGATATTGCAGAAGCATTAGCCGCACATAAGACACTTGAGCAGCAGGCTGAAGACCGCGTCAAAGCAGAAAACCAACACTACAAGGAGCAAAACTGCGCTGGCATGAGTGACCAAGCGTGCTCGGTCAAGATGTATACTCAGCGGCGTGAAGAGCTCAAAGGTGCCCTGTCAGAAGGCGCAAATTTTGTACCAGTTGTCGGCACAGTTAAAAGCGTAGCGGAGGCTGAGAGTGCACTTGATTACCTTGAGGTAGCAGCATCACTTATTCCAGGTGAACGGATTATTTCCGGCACCTTGAAAATGGCACGCAAAGCTCTGAACAGGGGCGATATCAGCGAAGCATCGAAGCTGATTAGCAGCGCCAGTAATGAGATTCAGGGTGCAAAAACGATAGGAGAAATATCGCCCACCAGACCGCTGGCTTTACCTTCACCTGAGTTTAAGGTACCAAGTGAATATCGCCTGACTCGAAACGCAGATGGCACTGCCACCGTCGAAGGGCCCCGAGGTGGTTTGTACAACTCAACTGGGCGTTATACTGCCGATGGTAAGCCCGTGTACCGAGATAATAGTGGGGGATATGTCACGTTAGAGGGCGGAAGAACCAACGTTAGTGCACCAGTTAACTATGAGTCGATTCCGATACATCATATTTGTACTAATAAATGTACTTCTGGTGCGAATGGGCAGATCGCCTGGACAAAGGAGTATCAGCGCTTCTTTGATGGGGCAGATCTTAATATTAATCGAGCAACTGAAAATTTAGTTGCGGTGCCAGGGCATAGAGGGCCGCACCCCATAGAGTATCACCAGTATGTATATGGGAGTTTGGAACAGGCTACTCAAGGCTTAGCGCCTGGAACACCAGCCTATAAATCGGCTGTTACAAAGACGTTGGATGGAATTAAAAAGGAAGCAGTGATAGTGGGTAGTGAAGTTAATAAGTGGCTGACTAGGGATTGATATGAAATATTATTTGCTGCGTCAGGATCTTTCTATTTCCGAAAAGTGGGTGCTCGGCGATGTGAGGCATGTGGATAATTGGAACTTTAGTAATCCACCCCTTAATTTCATGGAGCCTGGCAGATATACGCTCGATGTCAGGTTCGACGGCGTTGAAATTGATTATTCTCTAGCGGGCTACGCGAGTGTTCCTGTTCTGAGTGAGAGAGCTCGAAATTCACTCATAGGTTTGTCTGAAGTCGATCAACCTTATCAAAATGTGGTCTTCGAGCCCGTTGATATCGAAGGGAAACACGTTTCGCAAAATTATTTTCTAATGATCATAGAAACACAAATAGATTGTGTAGATGAAGAGTCTTCAAGGTTTACAAAGTTTTCAGTGAATGATCCTGTGCGCCCAGACATGGCTGGTCAATACCGCGCGTTTTATAATTTGGCCATAGATGAGTCAAAAGTAGGTGATTTTCATATTTTTAGGATTAAAAAATATTTGGGTGCGATTGTAGTGAGCGAAGATGTGAAACTTCGATTTGAGGCAGCAGGAGTGGTGGGGGCGGTATTTGAGTCGGTTAATGGCGATAAGGTTACTGTTGCATAAAGGGGAAATAGGGGTCAGACCACGGTTTTATTTTTTAGAGTTCAGCAGAGTTGCTCTTTAAAAACATGATTTATTTTTTGTAATTATTCCACTCTGTTGGCCTGTTGAAGGACGGCTAAGCTGTTAGCTCTTATCCAGTTAGGGGTTTATATGGCTCGCCGTCCTAGGGTTTTACTGCCGGATATCCCGTTGCATATTATTCAACGGGGAAACAATCGGTCTGCGTGTTTTTACTCAGATGAAGACTATATTTTTTACATTGATACATTAGCCATGCTTGCTGAATTTTATGGCTGTAAAGTTCACGCATTGTGCTTGATGACAAATCATGTTCACTTGTTGTTGACTCCCACCTGCTGCGCGGGAGCTGGCCTGCTTATGAAGGGGGTGGGGCAGCGCTACGTTCAATATGTCAATCGAACATATCAACGAACGGGCACGTTGTGGGAAGGCCGTTTCCGCTCCTGTTTGGTTCAACAAGACAACTATGTTTTAGCTTGCTATCGATATATCGAAATGAACCCGGTCAGAGCCGGTATGGTTATTCATCCGGGCGACTATCGCTGGACCAGCTATAGGGCAAACGCACAGGGCGAGCTGTCAGGCTTTATAAGCCCGCATGCGGTTTATAGCGAATTAGGTAGCGGCAGCGCGCAACGAGCCGAAGCTTACCGGTCTATATTCAATGATCGACTTTCACCTGGGCTGATAGAACAAATCCGATCTTCTACAAACGGTAATTATGTTTTGGGCGATCAGAAGTTTGCGTCCGAGATCGCGCACGCATTAGGTAAAAGAGTTTCGCAGGGTATGTCAGGACGCCCAAAAAAGTATGAGTTAAAAGAATAGAAGAATAGTGGTCTGACCCCTATTTTCAGAGAAGTCGATACGGCCATTGCAAATGCTGCAAATTATGATGGTTTTTATAATAAGGCTGGATCAATGATCAGGGATATTGCAGGCGGGCATCTGTTTGATAATGGGAACAAGCGGACTGCTGTTGAGGTGGTTGAGCAGTTGATTATAAAAAACGGCGTGGATGGTCCGCCAAAACAAATTATTTGGAATGTTGTTGATAAGGTTACGACGGGTAAGCTAACTAATGTTCAGGATATTTCAAAAGCATTAAGAGGGTTGGATTAATGTCTTTCAATGAGCTTTCTGAAAAGTATGCGGCTCGTTTTGGTTCGTCAGGTATGAATAGCGTCGGGCTAGAGGAGTTTGTTCAAGTACTAGAGTTGGTGGCGATGAAGAATAAGGGTTTTTTCATCTTTAAGGTTGATGGTGAAAGAGAACGTAACATTTATACTTTTATTTTAAACATGTCCACAGGTAACAATGTCGTAATAAGAAAAGACACAGACAGCATACGGGAAGGTATGGAGTATTTTTTCGCTGAACTTGAGCGGGGCGGCATATATCCATAACGTGACATTTACGAAGAGTAGTGGTGTCAGAAAAGGAAAAGAAAAGAGGCAGCAGGAAAGAGGGAATAGGGGTCAGACCCGAATGGCACATCCTTAACGGCTAACCAGCTGATATGACTACAGAAAAATGAAAAAAGGCCGTCCTTGGTCTACGGTGATAGTTGCGAACACACACCACTCGAACAAGGACAGCCCGCGTGAATCGTAGACGTCAAATCGTCAGGCATCAACAGCAGCGCATTCAGCAGCACGCCAAAAACAGCAACGCCCATGCATTCTTTAAGCTGTTAGCCGATCCGGCGCTGCTACAGCGTGCCGAGTCAGTGATTCCCAAGCATCGTCAACGCTTGTTCCCGCCGACTGAAAAACTGTCGATGTTTCTGGCTCAGGCCATGAATGCCGACCGTTCTTGTCAGAAGGCCGGAATAAGGGGACAGATTTATTTGATTTTCCGAGTCCGTTGTTAAGGAAATAAATCTGTCCCCTTTTCAATGCAGAACCGATGACCATTCTGGAAGTAGAGGATTTTATTGATACAGCAGATAAAATTAGAAAAATAAAAATAGATGATCGTGGTACCTCAGTTACGCTCATGAACTCTAAATATCCTAAAGCTCAAATTGCTGTGGATGGGAATCGGGAGATATTGGGGTCAGACCACGTTTTTTTAAATGAGCCAGCGCATATAGGTACGAGGTTCCCATGACACGTGAGGTTCAGATGGCAGGTTTAGCGGTAGTCGGATGGCGGTTGGTGCAGGGGTTGTGCCTGCTGCTGATGTTCGTCAGCGCCAGCATTTGTATGTTGGCGTGGGGCTCCTTCGACAGCTCTACCGCCGGCGCTTTCGGAGCGGCGCTGGGCGGTTTCCTGATGTGTGGCATTGGGCTGCTGTTCGCATTTGTGTTCGAGCGCTTGCGCACGCCTCGGGCCACGGCGCGCTACATGGTGACGCGTGTGGCCGTGGTTCTGCTGCTGGCAGCGGGCGCGGTGTACTTGGCCGACGCGGTATGGCTTGCGCCTGAGCGCGACGCGCTCGACGCGAATTTGGAAGGGGCGACCTGTGGCAAGTACACCGGCACCATCGTGAAAGGCTGGGAGCAGATTTGCGCCGGGAGGAAATAGGGGGCGATTGAAGGAGTAAAGGTTTTGGACGTGAGGCCGTAAAATGAATAACTATGAGAGTGCTGTACTGGTTCTTGAGGAGATGGCTACCTTGCTCGATATGGCGGGAATTCGGGACTGGGCCGAAGGCCTGCGGCGAGTCGGTAGCTATAGTGAGTCTGAAGCGACTGTTTTATATAGTGCGGTACTAAGGATGTATGGTGGTTGTGGTTCCTTAAGCGATATTGTGCTTTATCACGATGGTAAACTTCTAAAGGCAGAGAATGACAGATTTGATGAGTTGCGCTCTAAGCTGTATCTAATTTGCCGTTGAGTAGAGAAAAGATAAAATAGGGGTGAAATAGGGGTCAGATCACGGTTTAGGGTTTTGTTTTTAGAGTTCAGCTGAGTTGCTCCTTAAAAATGTTATTTGTTTTTTGAGAAGAATAGTGGACTGCCCCCCTATTTTCATCGAGTGCGTTGAAACAAAATTCCGGTATCAAGGCCGTTTTTGAATTTCCAAGTCAAAAAGCGGCTGAGAGAGCAACTGATATTTTGATTGAGCAAAATATCAGAAACATTACTGTGAGGGTTGCACCCTAATGGCTACGCATAAGCTTGAATTTCGTCATAGGCCAAAATTTTCAGAGTCTATTGAAAAACGACACGAAAATTTTCTCGAAAGGTTGTCCGGCTTAGGTGCGCCATGGGATTTGGCTGGTGCTGTAGATGTTCCCCATATTGAAGGCGAGCTTGTTGTTTCTGTTTCTTTAGATAAATTCCTTCCAAAGGGAATAAAAGGTCGAATAGCATATTCTCTTAGAAGTGAGAAATATCTAGAAGAGGATGCTCAATTTGATGACTCTCTATTCATTGAGTTTTCGAATGCTAAAATTGATTATTTGGACTTATTGAAAAGAATTTTCCCTGCGTACGTAGAGGCTTTTGGTGCCTATAGAGCTGCACTGCATGATTGGTCTGTCACTAGAAGCGACTGGCCGGCAGTAGTAGCTGCATGCGATGCTACAAAAAAAGATGTTAACGGGAGAGAGGGTGTTTTTCGTATAAATGCGGCTAATTATTTTGATGAGAAATTATGCCTTCGTGCATTTGGGAAAAGCCCTCAACAGATTATTAACTGTCTCAAGGGGCACGTTGAGGTGACCTCGGAATTGGCCGGAGGTGTGTTGATTGTTGTTAGCTATACGCCGCTGACCACCAGCGAGATAGCTACTGCTGGAGAGCGATTAAAAGAACTTTTGGTTGGGTGATGCGAGGGGGAGTTAGGTCCAGAAGATCCGGGGCCAACTGGCGCACTCCCAACAATGACGACTTGTTGCAGGGGGCCAGGCCACGGTATTTTTAATACACGTATAAATAGTGGTCTGCCTCCTATCCTTTTGTTAACTTTAGCTCATGCCGTAGCCTGTTGGAGAGAAAGCTATGACTGCCTTTATGGAAAAAAGTCACCTGTACGTAAAGATGCTATCTCTTTCTTTAGCTTATATCAGAAACATCCAGTCGCAGAGTGAGGAAATCAAAGGCAAGGACGTATCGTGTTATCTTGAAGCGGAGTTGGTACATAACCTTACAACTAGCTTGCTCAGTCCTGATTTCTCTGAGCACGACATATGGTTTTTAAATCACCAAGCCAAATATTATTATGAACGTTGTGATGGTGATTTATCACCTAACTACTACGAGCATCTGAAGTGTATAAAGGCTCTTTTTGAGCTTGTGCCTGATGCATTAAAGGTGGGGTTGTCGTGGCATGGGCCCTAGGCTCATCAACGCGAACTGGGGACAGGTCACCTTGGCAATGAACTTTAGATATTCAATAAATCACCCATAACCGCTTGATATGTGAGCCTGGGAGTCGTCTTGAAAATACTGTTGTTGACCCTTTTTTCAGCTCTATTGCTGAGTGGCTGCGGCTCTGCGCGCTATGAGAAGCCTATCCCCTACGACCAGGCCACCACCGCACGCATCCGTCTATATGGGAATAACGGTTTGCCTGTCGCCATCAACCCGGGACAAGACTGCGCGTCGAGTAAAGAACCTCTCTTTGCCTACGGTTACACCGTTGCGGATAAGGTCAATTCCACCTTGGGGCAACACACCAAGCGAAGTGTCGGAATGCCCGCTTCCTGGAGGAGCGAGCACCTGAGCTATGGCGAGTCTTATGCCGAGTTTGTGATCCCTGCGGGTGTGCCGTCGGTGGTTGTGATGAAGATGGTTGCCGCCGAGGCGTCTTGTGTGCCCGATGCCCGTGTATTTGTTCCTGAGGCGGGTAAAGATTATGAGGCGTACCTACAGAGGCAAGACTGGCAGTGCGGTGGCGTGATTCGACTGCTCTCTGGTCTGGAGACGCCGGGTGCTATCGCACACGTTCCGTCGAATAGTTGCGGGAGAAAATAAAGGTAACTGGCGGGCTGGGCCGGCAGCTGTTCATGCTTTTCGCGCAGCGCCAAGGCTGCATAGGCGACAGGCCACTTTTACTGCCCAAGCGTGGCCCGCACCTATTCACTGCCTCACCATTAACAGGGCAACTCGTCAGCCGCCCTGTCGCGGTCAGTTGACGCTGTTAAGCCTGCGAATGATGACATCCAGCAAATCACACCCATCGCGCAGCGGTATAGCCAGTAGTTGGGCGAAGTCTTGAAGCACCACAGCATCGCTGCTGAGCTGTTCGCGGAAGGCCAGGTTTTCCAACAGTTGGGTGACGGCGCGAATCCGGTACGCGGCGGCGTCGTGGAGCACGTCGAGGGGCGCGCGGGTGTCGATAAGCAGAGCGGGGACGGTGCAGTCGTGGCCCGTTAGGGGCATGTATTGGTTCATGGTGAAACCTCGGTCAGTAGAGTGAAGCTGTCACCTATCGTCGCCAAACGAATGGGTGACAGCTGTACGCAGGTTGGCGAACCGGGACCGAGTTCCGGCAGACCCGAAGGTCTCCCGCGCACAGCTGCCATAAAGCAGCGATGCGGGTACGGAAGCCCCTGCAAGCAAGCAGAAAGCTTTCGCATACGGTCAACGGATCGCCAAATCCGATCGCCCTTGTTGGGCGACGGGCCGGACTATAAGCCCCCCACCCAAACCCACGCAAGGCACCAACGCCCTGACTCAACCCCCTTTCGCCGATCCCCACCCCCACCATCCCCAACGCATTCCGCCGTCCGCTCACGGATATCAGGCAAATCCTCGGTAGCTTGGGGAAGCGTCCTACCGCAAAAGGAACCATTTCCCTCAAACCCGGGTCTTTAACCCGCCCACCCGCAACCGGTCGGGCTGCATGGACTGCAGCGTTTTCAAATGACATTAAGGATTAATGTGAACCTCACCTCCCCAATCCCTTTTCTGCCACCACCTGCGGTGCGATTGCTCGCGCCTGGGGTTCAGCAAGGCGCCTTGAGGGAGTGCATTCGGATCATCTGATCCTTCGCTCAGCACACCTACAGCCGCCGGGCATATTGGCGGCTTTGACTGTAGTTCATGGAGTTTGAAATGAAGCGCAAACCGTTCCAGAAAACCCTGCTGGCCCTGATGGTCAGCGCAGGCGCCGCGCAGGCCGGTGCCGTGGAATTTGATGTGAGTACCGGCCAGAACGCGTGGTCGTACCAGAACTTCAACGAGACCGTGACGCTGGTGGGCACACGCAATATCGTCGCCACTGAGCGCAAGACCGACGGCGCCAGCGTGGCCGATACCAACATCCAGGGCGCGTTGATCAACTACGCCAATTTCAACCTGGATGGCAGCGGCCGCAATGTGCGCGGGTTTGTGGTGGATGGCGCGCTGGATTCAGACCTGCGCAACCGGGGCGGCACCATCACCGGCGGTATCGTTCAGGCCGGCACGATCAACATGTACAACCAGATCTGGGCTGAAGGCTTTGAAGTGGGCGCGGCCATGGTCGGCGGCAATCTGGTTAACACCGGCACGATCATCGCGGTCGATGTACCGGGCTCCGGGCCGGAAAGCGACGCAGAAGGCATCTACCTCAATGGCACTACGGTTGCCGGCGACGTGATCAACTCGGGCCTGGTGGATATCACCTCGTACTACGGGTATGGCTTGATTCTGGACACCCACAACAACATGCCGGTGACGGTCGGCGGCAAGATTATCAACGCCGGGATTATTCGCGTCACGGGTGAAGAAGCGCTGGGGATGGTGATTGAGACCAAGACCAATGCCCTGCGCATTGAGAACACGGGCCTGCTCTCGGTCACCGGTGGTCAGTCACGGGCGGTAGAGATATACGAAGGCACCCTTGATAACCTGCTCAACACGGGCACCATCGAAGCCAAGAGCAGCAACGCGAGCGCGATCAGCTTGCGCGGGGCGACGTTCACCAACGATTCACCGGTCGGGGCGCGGGGCATCATCAACCGGGGTGTGATCAGTGCTGACAGCACGGCGATCCTGGTGAACCCTCTCGAGCAGACCTCGCCCTTCGAGATCAACCAGCAAGCCGGGGAAATTCGCAGCAGTTCCGGCCTTGCGATTGACGGCGGCAACATGGCCTCGCTGATCTGGACCGGTGGCCGCATCCAGGGTGACGTGCTGGATGTGAACTCGGTGAACATCGGCGGGCAAGCGGATTTTACCGGCAGCCGTATCAACGCGCCGGTGTCGGTTAACGCCGGTTCCCTGAACCTGTCGGCGCCCGGCACGGTAGTGAGCCGTGAGATGTATGTGGGCAGCGGCGCAGGTGTGGACATGCGCCTGGGCAGCCATGTGGTGCCGACCACGCCGTACCTCACCGTCAATGGCCCGGCGACTTTCGCCCTGGGTTCGCACATCACCGTCAGCGCCCAACCCGGTGACTTCACCAGCACGCCTGCCGCCACGCAATACACCCTGTTGCAGGCCGGCAGCTTGCAGAATAACGGCCTGACGGTGGCCAGCGCCTCGTCGTTGCTCAACGTGCTCAGCTACTCGGCTGACGCGCAGACGGTCAAGGCCGTGGTGGCGGTGAAGAGCGATCAGCAAGTGCGCAGCATGCTCGCCAGTGTGGGCACTGCCGAGCCGACTGTGGCGGCGGTCAACACCCTTAAAAACCGCGTGCTCGGCCAACTCGATACCCAGGATGCGGTGTTCCAGTCGGTGGCCAATGCACCCTCGGTGCAAGCGCTTGCACAGGTCGGCGAGGCGCTGAAGCCGGACGTCAACCGCGGCGCGCTGGATGTGGCGTTGTCGGGGCAAAGCGTGGTCAATGGCGCGATCTTCAACCGCCTCACCGACCAGCGTGAAAACCGCCAAACCGGCGGCGTGTGGGTGCAGGGTTTGAGCAGCAACATGGACCAGGACGGGCGCGGCGGTAACAACGGTTACTCGGCCAACAGCAGCGGCATGGCCGTGGGTGTGGACGGGCGTTTGAACGACACCACCACCTTGGGCGTGGCTTACAGCTACCTTAATTCCAACATCCATTCGGACCTTGGCAACAAGACCGAAGTCGAGGGCCACGCGCTGTCGCTGTATGGCAACTGGGCGCTGCAAAACTGGTTTGTGGATGGCAGCCTCAGCTACGGCCACAACGACAACGACAGCAAACGCCATGTGGCCGGCACCACGGCCAAGGGCAGTTACGACAGCAATGTGTTGGCAGCCAGTGTGATCGGCGGCTACAGCTTCAAGCCATCGCAGGCGGTGGTGATCGAGCCACGCGTGGCGGCGCGTTATGCCAATGTGCGCATGGACGGTTTTGACGAGAAGGGCTCGGCCGCCGCGTTGAGCACGCGTTCGCAGCGCTATGAAGTGGGTGAGCTGGGCGCCGGTGTGCGTTTGGCCGGCAACTTGCCGATGGGCGCAGGCAGCCTGCAACCGGAAGCCACCTTGATGGCGTATCACGACCTGATGGGTGATCGCGTGGCGCAAACCTCCAACTTTGTCGCGGGTGGTGCGGCGTTCACCACCACTGGTGCGTCGGTGGCGCGTGACAGCTACGAGGCGAGTGTGGGTGTGAACTACCAGGTGTCGGACTTCACCGTGGGCGCCAGCTACACCCGCCAGGCGCGCAGTGGCTTTGACGCCGATGGCGTGATGCTCAAAGCGCGTTACGCGTTCTAAATCCTGTGGGAGCGGGCTTGCCCGCGATGGCGGTAGACCAGTCGATACATGCACTGGCTGGCACACCGCCTTCGCGAGCAAGCCCGCTCCCACATTTGGATTTGGTTGTTTCAGGTAGCTGGGTTTTGCTTTCACTTCAGCTGTCGCCAGTGCGGCACGCGTTCTAAACCCCAACGCCTAACCCCTGTGGGAGCGGGCTTGCTCGCGAAAGCGGTAGACCAGTCGATACATGCACTGGCTGGCACACCGCCTTCGCGGGCAAGCCCGCTCCCACATTTGGATTTGGGTGTTTCAGGTAGCTGGGTTTTGCTTTCAGTTCAGTTGTCGCCAGTGCGGCACGCGTTCTAAGCCCCAGCGCCTAACCCCTGTGGGAGCGGGCTTGCCCGCGATGGCGGTGGGTCAGTGAATAAATCCGGTGACTGACACACTGCTATCGCGGGCAAGCCCGCTCCCACATTTGGATTTGGGTGTTTCAGGTAGCTGGGTTTTGCTTCAGCTCAGTTGTCGCCAGTGCGGCACGCGTTCTAAACCCCAGCGCCTAACCCTGTGGGAGCGGGCTTGCTCGCGAAAGCGGCAGTTCAGTCGATACATGCATTGGCTGGCACACCGCCTTCGCGAGCAAGCCCGCTCCCACATTTGGATTTGGGTGTTTCAGGTAGCTGGGTTTTGCTTTCAGTTCAGTTGTCGCCAGTGCGGCACGCGTTCTAAACCCCAGCGCCTAACCCCTGTGGGAGCGGGCTTGCCCGCGATGGCGGTGGGTCAGTGAATAAATCCGGTGACTGACACACTGCTATCGCGGGCAAGCTGAACTGGTCAAGTAATCTTGGACACCATTTAAGGTTCACGCCGCCAGTCTCTCCCTGACGACCGGCGACCGGTAATCGTTGTAACTGTGAGGCCTGGAGATGTTGTAGCGAGAGACATAGCGCTGCACATCTGCCCGGGCCTCATGCTCTGATTCATAGCCCGTCTCAGGCACCCATTCTGATTTCAAACTTCCGAAGAAGCGCTCCATCGGAGCGTTATCCCAGCATTCGCCTTTACGACTCATGCTTTGCCGTAGCTCATGTTCCAGCAGCTCATTCCTGAACTTATGGCTCGTGTACTGACAACCTTGGTCTGAGTGAAACAGCACGTCTTTAGGGCGGCCTCTAAGCTCAACTGCCATCCGCAAAGCCTCGCAGGTCAGCGTGGCATCGGAAATCATAGAAAACGACCAACCCACGACCCGACGAGCAAACAAATCCAGAACTGCGGCGAAATACAGCCACCGCTTCCCGACTTTGATGTACGTCACGTCTCCACACCACACCTGGTTAACCGCCGTCACATCAAACTTGCGCTTGAGCACATGCGGGGCCACTAACGCTTCCACGCCGGGCGATTTGTACTTGTGACGTCGGCGCTGACGGCTGGCGATCCCCGCTTCGCGCATCAAACTGCGAGCCAAGTACCGCCCGATGCGATGCCCTTTCTCTTGCAGCTCCTTCGCCAAAGTTCTCGCTCCCGCAGAAGCCCGCGATGCCTTGTGATGCCTGACCAGCGCGGCCTTGAGCTTCTCCCGCTCAGGATTTGCTCTGCCTTGGCGCTGACGCCAAGCGTAAAAGCTACTTCTGTTGACGCCGAACGCCCGGCAACACCTGTTGACGCCGTACTGCTCGTCCAGCTCATCGATCAGCGTGAATGATCTTTGGCGTCCAAAAGCAGGAGAGCACTGGCCTTTTTTAGGATTTCGATGTCCAGGTCTTTCTCCCGAAGCAACGCTTTGAGCCTCTGAATCTCTCGTTGATCGGCAGTAATCGCCTTGGCGCCTACCGGCGTCGAGCCTAATCGCTCTTTACGCACCTGATCCACCCAGCGGCGCAAGGCTGTAGGGCCAATATCCAAACTGGCGCACACCTCGGGAACCTGCAGCCCTTCATCCAGCACCATGCTGGCAGCTTTGAGCTTGAACTCACTCGAATAAGATTTGCGCATATCCAAACACCTCAGATTTGGGCGCCATCATAGCGCCCGATTGAAGTGTCCAAAATCATTAGGCCAGTTCAAGCCCGCTCCCACATGTGGTGTTGTGTTTGTCAGAACAACTTGCGTTGCACGGCCTCATCCAGCGTGCTGCGGGTCAGTGCTTCAACCACTTCTCCGGTATTGGCCTGGAACGGAATGCCCACGATCAGCACCAGGTGCATCCAGGTGCGCACGGATTCGCTTTTCTTCACCCGGCCCAACTCTTTGCCGTCCTTGTCCTTGAACACGGTTTCCAGGGTGAAGGTGTTCTTCGCCGTGGACGGGATGATGAAGAACGTGGCGCCGGTGATGATCGCCGAGGCCATGCTGAACTGTTCGTTGTTGTACAGCGTGGCATCGGCGTAGATGTCTGAGTCGACCTTGTCGGTGCTCACCCGTGCAAAGCGGTTGGACTGGCGGAACCCATCGGCCACGGTTTTTTCCCACAGCGCCGCAGGTGCACCGGCAGTGGTATTGCCGGGGCCACCGTTGACCTGGCTCAGCGCCGTGGTGCGCACGTAGGCAGTTGGTTTCTGTGCCGGTGTGCTGGCGGTCGGCGGCCAGGTTTGCACGGCTGGCAATTCGTGTTGCGAGTAGGACACGCAACCGGTCAACAAGACGGCGGCGAGGACCAGGCTGTGTTTGATCAACCCTTTCATGTGTTGCTCCCTGAAATTACGGTTTGGCGAGTTTGGCAGTGGCGGTATCGAGCAGTTGCGCGACCAGTTCGTTCAACTGTTTGGCGCCCATGGTCGGGGCCCAGTATTCGCGGCCGTAGAGGCCCACGTTGCGTTCAAACTTGACCTCTTGCTTGGCGCTCGCCAATTCCTTGCCGTCACGGTCGACAATCACCAGGTCGCCGGCCACGTCGAAGGTGTCGACGAAAATCGGGCCGTTGACCCAGATCCAGATCGTTAGCGTCAACAGCGCGCCAGGCACGTAGGCGGGGTGAACGCCACGGTGGCCTTTGAGGGAGGTCATGTTGAATTTCAGCGCGACGTCGTTTTCGCCAAGGCGCACCGGGTACTCAGTGACCTGCTTGAAGTAGCCCGCCGTACGCACGTACTGGTTGAGCTGGGCCGTGAGCGAGTGGCTGATCGCAGTTTTATTGGCGTCGTTGACGTCGGCGGCGCTCACTGTCACATCAGCCACTTGCGCACTGCGCGGGCTGCTGACGGGGGCCGGGTGGAGCGGGGCGCCAATGGGGCCGCTGACGGTGTAGGAGACGCAGCCGGTCATCGACAGCGTCGCGAGCAGGGCCGCAGCCCTAAGGAGGGTTTTCAACACGCAATATCCCTATTTAATGAACAAGCCAAGCCAATGTCTCGACCGCTGGTTGTGTAACTTGAGGCGGGCGCGCAACGTAACAGAATGCCGTTGAGCGGGGAACGCTTGCGAAGCGGTGAAACCGCTTGAGTACACAGGGCAACCCCGTAAAATACCGCGCACTGGATACAAGGCATTTTTCAAGGACGAATCAAGCAATGCGCCTCTCTGCTTTTCTCCCTGCCACCCGCCTCACTGCGGGCCGCATGTTTCAACCGCACTGCTGCATGGCAGTCACTCTTCCTGATACCGCTATTGGCGGGCTCGACACTATTGATGTTGAGGCCGTGTGCAAGCGTGCGCGCTTTTTCAGCAAAATCTGATCGCCGCCACTGGGTTGATAACGTACACCACAGCCCTTTCCGTTGGTTTCACCCCTAGGAGCACCCTGTGAAAACACTGTCCAAAATTCTGCTGTCGGGCTTTGCCGCCGCAGCGCTGCTGAGCGTGGCCGGTTGCGCCACCGAGAGCAACCGTGCGATGCCGGTGGAGCAAGTTGCCAGCGCCCACGTCGCTTATTCCGGCGTGCGTGTGCCGATTGCCGTGGGCAAGTTCGATAACCGCTCCAGCTACATGCGCGGCATCTTCTCCGACGGCGTTGACCGCCTTGGCGGCCAGGCCAAGACCATCCTGATCACCCACCTGCAGCAGACCAACCGCTTCAGCGTGCTGGACCGCGACAACATGGGCGAAATCTCCCAGGAAGCCGCGATCAAAGGCGCCGTGCAGAAGCTTAAAGGCGCTGACTATGTGGTGACGGGCGACGTGACCGAGTTCGGCCGCAAAGAGACCGGCGATCGCCAACTGTTCGGCATTCTCGGCCGTGGCAAAACCCAAGTGGCCTACGCCAAAGTTGCGCTGAATATCGTCAACATCAGCACCTCCGAAGTGGTGTATTCCACCCAGGGCGCCGGTGAGTACGCGCTGTCCAACCGCGAAGTCATCGGTTTTGGCGGCACTGCCAGCTACGACTCCACGCTCAATGGCAAGGTGCTGGACCTGGCCATGCGCGAAGCGATCAACCGCCTGGTAGACGGCATCAACGCCGGCGCCTGGAACCCGCGCAACTAATAACAACAACGCCAAGGAGCACTACACGGATGAGCAAGGCAGTTAAGTTGGCGCTGATGCTGACAGCAATCGCGACGGTCGCCGGGTGCCAGACGGCGCCCCAACCCCTGTATCAATGGGAAAGCTACCAGCCGCAGGTTTACGAGTACTTCAAGGGCGAGCCCAAGGAAGCGCAGGTGGAAGCCCTGGAACGCGACCTGCAAAAGATCAACGCCAGCGGCCGCAAGGCCCCGCCGGGTTACCACGCGCACCTGGGCATGCTGTACATGAGCATGGGCAAAGATGACCAGATGGTGCAGGAGTTGCGCACCGAGAAGGCGTTGTTCCCTGAGTCCGCTGCGTACATGGATTTTCTGCTGAAAAACGCCAAGGCTGGAGTCGCCACTAAATGAACCTGTTAAAACTCACCGGCGCCTTGCTGGCCCTGGCGTTGCTCGGCGGTTGCGCGGCGCCCAAGACCATTGATTACACGGCCTTCAAACAGGCTCGGCCGAAGTCGATCCTGGTACTGCCCCCCATCAATGAATCGCCGGAAGTGCAGGCGTCCTACAGCCTGGTTTCGCAGGTCACCTACCCGTTGGCCGAAGCCGGTTACTACGTGCTGCCGATTGCCCTGGTGGACGAGACCTTCCGCCAGAACGGCCTGACCACCGCCAACGATATCCAGGGCGTTGCACCGGGCAAGCTGCATGACATTTTTGGTGCGGACGCGGCGCTGTACATCACCATCAGCGACTACGGCACCAAGTACATGCTGATCTCCAGCGACACCTCCGTGACGGCCTCGGCCAAGCTGGTGGACCTGCGCACCGGCACCACGCTGTGGACCGGCTCGGCACGCGCTTCCAGCGAGGAAGGCAACAACAATGGCGGCGGCCTGGTGGGCATGCTGGTCTCGGCAGCGGTGAAGCAGGTGATCAACAGCTCCACCGATGCGGCGCACCCGATTGCCGGTATTGCCAGTGTCCGACTGCTGTCGGCGGGGCAGCGCACCGGGATCCTGTACGGGCCGCGTAATCCGAAGTACGGCACTGACTAAGTTGCCGGTTCGACCGTGAAAAAAGCTTTTGCTGGCCGTTTCAGGCCAGCAAAGCTTCGCGGTTCGGATTTTCGCGATGCGTCGTCAGCTCACAAGAAGGTCTTTAGGCCGGATCAACTGCGTGCTTTTCAGCAGGAAGTCCGTTGCTCGGTTGCCGTTCAAGTCGATGGCAACGAAGTAGCGCTTGCTCTGCGGGTTAAAGCTCACGATCGTGTCCCCGGCGCGCCCGGAAAATTGCGTCACGAGCCTAAAGCGCGTGCCGGCCTCTTTCTCTATTGCGCGCATGTCGATTTGGTCTTTGCCACTGATGAAGTCCGTCAACAACCGGGCATTGGCAACGCCTGATTCGCGTGCCGTCTTGAAGACGAAGCGCGGTACTGCCACGGGGATGATATCCGTGGGCCTGACTCGCCCATGGGTCAGGATCAACAGGTTGGCTCGGCCATCACCCGTCAGGTCGATGGACACGGAACCCCTGCCACTTTTCTCGTCATAGGTGATCAGCGCTTCACCGGCCTTGCCGCTCCAGGCATTGACGAAAGAAAGTGAGGCCAGGCCTGAGTGCTGCAACGCTCCCGATACGTCGATGGTGTCGATGCCGCTGGTGAAATCCATGATTTCATCCGGGCTTTCAGGCTTTGAGTCGTTGGCGTGGTTATAGATGAAGCTATCGGCGCCCCTGCCTCCGCGCAAACGATCGGCACCCAACCCGCCGGTGAGCCGGTTATTCGCGTCGTTACCAATCAACGCATCATGGCCTGAGCCGCCAATAGCGTTTTCGATGGTGCAATCGCGGGCGATGGAGACGTTGCCCTTCAAGGCGCCTAGATCGGAGAACGAGCCCGCCCTGAGGTTGATAACTTGATTGTCGTAGTAACCCGAGGCGTCCAGTGTGTCGATGCCAGCGCCGTCCCAAATGCAGAAAGTGGCAGTATCACGTGAGGTTTTCAGCGAGTAATAGTCCCTCTCGCTGTTTGAATTGAAGCCGTAGATGTTGTTCTCCCTACGGGTTTGAGTGTTTGCGCCGTACTTGTGTTGAATGCTGCTGATGTCATCCATCATGGGGGCTTTGGGCCTGCCGCCAATACGTTTGCCACTGAATTCGTCTGAGACATAACTCATCACGGTGTGGGCGCGAGAGTCTTCAGCGTAGTCGCGCAGTTCCGCGAAGTCGGCTTCAGTGCGTTTTTCGTCTTTGCCTGCGTGGTTGTAATTGCCCGGGTGAAGCAGGCCGAGGCTGTGGCCGATTTCGTGGGTCAACGTATGGCGCTCCACATACTTTGGGTTGTAGCGGGTATCTCCGCTATCGGAGTAGGGGCCTGGAACAACACCATAGGCAGTCGTCTCATTGCTCGAAACACCAAAAGACAAGCGGCCCTCGGCCGGGCCGCCGTTTTCAGTGAAGACCACGTTAGCCACATCGCCCCAGGACTGGATGGCGCGCCTGGCTTCCTGTTTCTGGTTTTCATTGAATTGGGTCCCCGGCGTCTGGGTGAAGTGGTAGGACACTTCTGTTTTGTTGTTTTGATTCCAGTCTTGCCACCGGGTGGTCCCCCGTGTGATTTGTGCAACGGCCCGCTGCCGATCATAGGAAGTTTTGTTGATGGTTTTTATATAGGGGTCGTTTGGACGCAAGGTCGCATCATCATCGTTCTGATTGTACGTGTTGCTGTTAGCGACGGGCGAATATTTAGGGCTATTCTGCGGCGCTGGATCAAGTGGGTAATTCAAAGGTGCTCGCAAATTTATATTCATTTAAGTATTTCCTCCAAGTGCTAGAAAACGCCGTTGTGCCGACGCATTAATACGTGTGCACAAGTAAAGCGTGTGCGATGTTTCATGTTCGCAATAGGCAGTTGGACAGGTTGATGGTGTGGAGTTGATAGGGTGTTAAAAGTGTCTTCTTCTTGTAGGCAAAAACGCCTGCGTTGCTCTGGACGACAATGTATTCAGGCGCTAAGTGTTCTGCAGAGGTGGCAGGGCAGTTTTGGACTGGACGATGTCTGCAGGTTTAACCTGCCCGACAGTGTGAATCAGCAAGTCGGCGTGGCCGTTGCCAGTCAGGTCGATGGACACCGTGCCGCGCCCGCTCGCCTGGTCGAACGCAAGGATGCTTTCACCTGCCTTGCCCGTGAAGGTTTGGGTAAAAAGCAACGCGGGTGTATTGGCTTTTTTCATGGCACCGGCGACATCAATTTTGTCCGTGCCGGTGGTGAAGTCCATCAGGGTGTCGGGCTGGCCCGGTGTGGAGTCGCCGGCGTCGTTATAGACGAATGTATCTGCACCGTCGCCGCCTCGCAGTCGGTCTGCGCCGCCACCGCCGGTGAGTCGGTTGTCGGCCGCGTTGCCGATCAAAGCGTCATGACCCGAACCACCGATGGCATTTTCCAGTAGGGCGCCTCGGGCGATGGAGACATTGCCTTCAAATCCGCCAACGTCGGAGAATGAGCCTGCTTTCAGGTTAATGATCTGGTTAGCGCCATAGCCTGAGAAGTCCAGGGTGTCGTTGCCCCCGCCGTCCCAAACGCAGAAGAACGCTGTATCCTGGCGGGAGTTGAGCGACAGAAAGTCACGCCCGCTGTTAGAGTTGAAACCGTACGTGGTATCGCCTTGGCGAGTTTGTTTATTGATGCCGTACAGTTTCTGAATCGCAGCGATGTCATTCATCATCGGCGCCTTAGGCAGCACCCTTCCCGTGCCGACCCTTTTACCGCTGGTCTGTGCACCAAAATAGCTCATGGCAGTGTGGGCGACAGAGTCTTGGGCATGGATACGTTGACTGTGGTTAAGTGTGCCGTTGTAGTTGCCTGGGTGATGCAAACCCAGCGCATGACCGATTTCGTGAGTCAGGTCGTTACGATTCACGCGCCCGGGGTTGTAAGCAGTATCTCCGGCTCGGGGATGGTTGCCCGGATAATGCCCGACGGCACTGTGTACCGAACGGTCAATACTGAAGGACAACCGGCCTTCGCTTCGCTGGTTGCTTTCATTGAACTCAAGGTTGGCTACGTCGCCCCACGCCTGCATGGTCAACTGTGCCTGTAGACGTTGTGCTTGGTTGAACCCGCCATTTCTGAAGGTATAGGCGATTTCGGTTTTACCGTCGCCGTTGCGGTCATGCCATTTATTTCCGGTGGGTGAGAGTTGTTTGATGCAACGTTCCAGATCAAAGGATTTTCGATCGGATTTGATGATGTGTGGGTCGTCGGCCCTCAGCGTGGCATCCGTTTTATCGCTTGGGGCTGGGGTAGGCGGGTTGTTATTAATTTCCCTCTGTATGCGTATGGGTGGACGTTGAACAACTGGCCACACCGTCGGTTTGACTAACCGTCGCACGAAAGGATGTTTGATAAACGGCTGACGGAACGGGCGCCAGACAGGATGGATAATAAAAGGCTTGATAAACGGTCGCAGCATGGGAAAGAGCGATAAGGCCATGGGTGAATAGGGTGTATAGGAAGCGTTAATTAAGTTCATACGAGGATTGTCCGTTTTTTTACTTATTGAATCCTTGTGTTGATGAAGTGCTGGCAACTTCCTGCTGCTGAGAAAGAGCCTGCCATTGTGGGTTTTAAGTTGGCAATGGCAAATATTTTTCAGCGTGAGCCTAAGTGTGTCGCAAAGATGTTTAGTGGTGGCGGGCTGTTGTTTAAGTGTTTAAGCGGAGTGAGAAAATTCGAGGAATGGCGCGGCGTCACCTTTCCAATAATGTTTAACTTACGCGTAGGTGAAACTTTCCTTTACTCGCGGATTGAAATGTCCGATTGCACACTTGCTAAACGATCACACACTGTGCCGCGCAGGCAGTGAAAAGGCTGACGATTGATGCGCTTTTTATGGGGGGATTGAGTCCCCTTTTCAGACATTTACCAAGGAATAATCCACGAGCTTTAACCCGTTGTGCTCACCACCCGCGTCTGACCCCCTGAACGGATCATTTATTCGCGAGGTTCAGCCCATGTCCCGTCCTGTGCTTTTTTTACGTCCTGTTGCTCAGGGCTTTGCCGTGACCTTTCTGACGCTGCTGGCCGGTTGTGGGTTGCCTTCTTCCCGCGATGCGGCGAGGCCTGCCGAGGCGCAACCCGTCGCTGAACTGAACAGCGCGACGGTGCAAGGCGCGCTGACCAAGCGCATGCCCCTGCCTGCAGCAATGACCACGCATAGAGTTATGCAAGACTCGGCGCCGACGGCCTACCGCAGCGAGCGCCGCGAACACTATGAAAATCTGCCGGAAAACCCGGTACACCGCGTCGCTGAAGCCCCCGTCTCGACCTTCAGTGTCGACGTCGACACCGGCAGCTACGCCAACGTACGACGTTTCCTCAATCAAGGCAGTCTGCCGCCAGACGGGGCGGTGCGATTGGAGGAAATGGTCAATTATTTTCCCTACAGTTACGCCCTACCCACCGATGGTTCGCCCTTTGGGGTGACCACCGAAGTGGCCGCCACACCGTGGAATCCACACACCCGATTGCTGCGTATCGGCATCAAAGCTTCCGACCGCGCCGTAGCGGACCTGGCGCCGGCCAATTTGGTATTCCTGGTGGATGTGTCCGGCTCGATGGACCGTCGCGAAGGCTTGCCGCTGGTGAAAAGCACCCTGAAATTGCTGGTGGACCAGATGCGCGACAGGGACCGCGTTTCACTGGTGGTCTACGCCGGTGAATCCCGTGTGGTGCTTGAGCCCACCTCCGGGCGTGACAAAACCAGGATCCGCAATGCCATCGACCAACTCACCGCCGGCGGCTCAACGGCAGGCGCCTCCGGTATCGAGCTGGCTTACCAGATGGCCCGTGCCGGCTTTATAGAGAAGGGCATCAACCGCATCCTGCTGGCCACCGACGGTGACTTCAATGTGGGCATCAGCGACTTCGACAGCCTCAAGCAGATGGCCGTCGACCAGCGCAAAAGCGGCGTGTCCCTGACTACCCTGGGTTTCGGTGTGGATAACTACAACGAGCACCTGATGGAGCAATTGGCCGACGCCGGAGACGGCAACTACGCCTACATCGACAACCTGCGTGAAGCCCGCAAAGTCTTGGTGGACCAGCTCAGCTCGACCCTGGCGGTAGTGGCGCGGGACGTGAAATTACAGGTGGAATTCAACCCGGCCCAGGTCAGCGAGTACCGCTTGCTGGGTTATGAAAACCGCGCACTCAAACGTGAGGATTTCAACAACGACAAG
This sequence comes from Pseudomonas sp. FP2338, assembly GCF_030687515.1. NCBI lineage: Bacteria > Pseudomonadati > Pseudomonadota > Gammaproteobacteria > Pseudomonadales > Pseudomonadaceae > Pseudomonas > Pseudomonas sp. FP2338. The sequence continues at coordinate 229,562 of NZ_CP117436.1, forward strand.
GTCGACGCCGGAGAGATCGGCGCAGGGCACACCGTGACCGCCCTTTACGAAATTGTGCCCAAGGGCGAGAAGGGCTGGTTGGAGCCGTTGCGTTACGCCGCCGCGCCTGCGGCCGATAACACCTCCGCTGAGCTGGCCATGCTGCGCGTACGCTACAAACCAGCGGCGTGCGGTGCCAGCCAACTGATTGAACGGCCCATCCGCAATGAAACCACCCCAGCCAGCGCCGACCTGCGCTTTGCGGCAGCGGTGGCCGCCTTCGCCCAACAGCTCAAGGGCGATGGCCGCTACACTGGCAGCATGAGCTTAAAGGACACCGCCGCACTGGCTCGCTCGGCACGCGGTGATGACCCGTTCGGGTTGCGCAACGAGTTCGTGCAACTGGTGGAGCTGGCGCAGAGCCTCAAACGCTGATCCCGAACATGGCAACAATCAACTGTGGGAGCTGGCTTGCCTGCGATGGCAGCCACTCGGTGTACAGGATGTACCGAATCGTCTGCATCGCAGGCAAGCCAGCTCCCACAGTCAATGTGCATCGATCCATCGAAAGGAGTTCGCGACCTACATGGCCGTAACAGATGACTCACCCAGCGACGAATCGCTGCTGGCCCGCTACCGAACCGGCGACGCTTGCGCGTTCGAAGTGTTGTACGCGCGGCACCGCCAAGGGCTTTATCGGTTTCTGGTGTCACTGAGCAACAAGGCCGAACTGGCCGAAGAGGTGTACCAGGAAACCTGGCTCAGTCTGATCCGCAGCACCACCCAGCCACAGGGCCGGGCGAGTTTTCGTACATGGCTGTTCCAGATAGCCCGCAACCGCCTGATCGACCACTGGCGCAAGCACGGCATCCACAACCCGCTGCACGACAGCTACGACGAACAACTGCACGCCCAGGCCGACGACAGCGCCGGCCCTGAGCATCAACTAAGCCTGAGCCGCGACCAGGCCCGCCTCGACGCGGCATTGCAAGACCTGCCCGAAGACCAGCGCGAAGTCTTCCTGCTACGCCTGCACGGCGACCTCGAAGTGCCGCAAATCGCCGCCCTCACCGGCGCCCCGCTGGAAACCGTAAAAAGCCGCCTGCGTTACGCCCAGCAGAAACTGCGCCGCCTGCTGGCCGAGGAGATACTCGTATGACCCACTCCCCACACACACCCGACGACGAGCTGATCCAGCATTTCCGTCAACACAGCACCGGCGAGCCGCCTGCGTCCCTCGACGCCTTCATCCTCGCCACCGCCCGCCGCGAAGCCCCGGCGCCGCAACCCAGCCTGTGGCAACGCTGGCTGCAAGCCTGCCGCCAACCGCGCTGGCAAATGGCATTCGCCACCGTCGCCGGTGTGGCACTGATGATCGGCGTGGTGATGCGCGTGCCCGTGTCCCAGCCGGAGATATCCACCGCAACGTTTTCCGCGGCGCCGGCGCCACAGATGTATGCCGCGCCTGCGCCCATGGCGCGGATGGCGATTGCGCCGAGGGTTGAGTCCGCGCCGGTTCAGGCTGAAATCGCCGGTGCGATGGCAGATGCACCCGTGGCGAAGCTGAGCAAACGCGCGCCGGCCGTTGTGCCTTCGTTGGAGGAAGGGTTGCAGGAGATCGTGAACCTGCGCCTGGCGGGGCAAGCCAAAGCGGCGGATGAAAAGCTGTTGGCGCTGCATGAGCGCTTTCCCGAGGAGGATTTGCCGGCGCGGTTAGAGGCGTTGCAGAAGCGATAAATGCCTTAAAAAGCCCGCCACCGATTGCTCGGTGGCGGGCTTTTTAATGAAATCTTGAAAACAACTTGGCCAAAAATGTGGGAGCGGGCTTGCTCGCGAAAGCGGTGTATCAGTCATACCTGTATTGGCTGACACTCCGTATTCGCGAGCAAGCCCGCTCCCACATTTTGATCATCGTTTGCCTGGAAAGACGCTGTGGGGGAAATGGGCAGAGATTTATTTACACCCCCAAGTCAACTATTTGGATAGTGCGGAGACTTGAAGCCTAGGACATACAAAAAATGCCCACAAAAAAGCCCCAGGTCTTTTGACCTGGGGCTTTTTCATCTGTATATGGTGCCCGGCGTCGTTTGAACTGGAGGGTTTTATGCCCGGTTTATATGGGCTTTATCAGGCGTTGATCGGTTAGGCATACAAGCTGGCATACACGGTGCTGGCTGCTGAGGGTTGCAAAGCTGTGTAGATTGAAGCTCAGCGCCATGCAGAAAGGTTATTACCGTGCCTCTTGAAAATGATTTCGAACCCTTGGTATTTGCAACCGAAGCTCAAGAGCAGATGTTCAACGACATCCGTAAGGAGCTGCCAAATTTTCCGGAAAGCCTGATCTATCACTGGCTACTTCCCTTCGCGGAGGACATAGGGTGGCCGCCGGTATTCAACGCCGATCCGACGATGAAGATTGCACGTTGGCAATCAATCCTAAAAAAGCCACTTCACTACTGGTGCACTGTGGTCTGGAAATTGGAGTATTTGAGACCAGACCAACTGACCTTTACTGAGAAGGAGCTTCGAGATCTGCATGACATGATCTTGGGTCATGCCTATGGTCAGCAAACGCTGTTGACCATATTTCTCGGGGAGAGCAGCAAAGGGCGTTTCTTTCGACAAGTGGGTGACCTTCTGAAATTAGGAGGATTCACCGAGCCACCCGTGATCGTGAATACAGGTGCTCAAATTCACCTGGTTGATGGTAGTCACCGAATGGCCGCGCTGATTTTTGTGATGAACGACTCAAGAGTTCGTGACGCTCATGAGCTCTGTGGTTTGCCGTACGAGTCATTGTCCGAAACTCATGCATTCTGGGTTGGTTACCCGCCCGGAGAATAGCCGCTGTCTGATCTACGCTGAGAAAATTGGCGGGGCCCCTGGGAGATTCTTAAACACACGGGGCATGAAACCCGCGGGATCGAGTTAGAGGGAGGTGCCGGAAGTTATTGAAATTTCAATCATTGAAATTGAAAGGATCTTGAAGAAAAAGGGCCATCGTTACAGCTTCGGTAAAGGTGGCTGTATCTGTTGCTGATAGTGAACACCCGCAGGGCGTCAACCATGGTGATGGGTGTCAACCAACTTAAAAAATCCAGCCGCTAACACGAACGCGCGGGTTCTATGCTCCGTACCTAGAAGAATTCTCCAGGGTCCCCACCATCGAACCAAAGCCGAGAGCATGACCCACCTCGCTCGCTGAAGGAGCAATACCATAGGGGCTAGGGGGCTGCCCTAATAAAACCGTGTTACCGGTGTTACGCGTGTTACGGAAGTATATAACTATATGATTTTAATGGATTTATATGGTGTTACACAGCTGGGGCTCGTTTGCCGATATGCGTGTTACATGGCGAAGAGGTGTTACATCAATTAATGCCTTGGCAGGAGCTGTTGGTGATGATTGCAGCGGGTACCCTCGACCTAGGGGCTTCGTTTAGAAGGGCCGCTACCGGCCCAAAGAGGACACTCGCGATGGACCCAGTTCGGCACTATCGAGCCGAAAGGAGCAGACCGTCATCGAGGGGGCACCTTCGACTGAAGATTTACATCCTTGGATGGAGGGAAATTGATAGGCACTGACTGCTGAATCACCTTAACAACAGGCGGAGGCATTTTCTCCAGCGCGATGATCAGTTGCGCATTGAGGTCTTCGTTCTGCTTCTGAGTCTCTTGAAGCTGCTGTGTCAGCTCCGTCTTTGCCTGACGGGACTCTTCAAGCTGCATTCGAAGTGCTGCCAGTACCGCAGCGGATTGTTGGTCAGAAGACTTGCCAGCCTCCGTCGCCAAAAATACTTGCCAACCAGTTAGGCCCAATGAAACTAGCGCCGAGAAAACCAGACCTCCGATGGTGACTCTCATCGCAGTCGAAGCAGATCTTTTGTTGCCCTCCAAATGCAGCATGAACTCGGGTACGGCTCGCATCACTGACGTGGTTGCGTCACCGATTGCTGCGGCCATGCGGAGTAGCTCGCCCGACATTTCAGTCAATGTTTCTAGCGACTTCTCTGCTGCCTGAGCTGATCGCTCCGCTGGCACCGCTATATCCTGAAAAAATGGAACTCCATTCTGACCTTGCAAAAGCTCTACTGGAGAGCTGCGCTGAATCCTATCCTTGGGTCCTGGCCGAATAGTACTAACCCGAATACGGTCAGTTAACGACTGTAGGCCGTCCAGACTGCTCTTAAATCGGGTAACCGTTTCCGGAGCTACAACCGTCCGAAATCGCTCAAGCATTTCATTTGTGTTTTTCGTGAAGCGTTCCACCTGCATTTCGACGGCTTTACCGAGGCCAGCAACAGACTCAGAGCCTTCTAGATTTTCCACACCGCAGTGCCTATAAGCGATCGGCAGCAATGAAGCGATATCTTCCGGAGTAAGTCGTTCCAACTCTTCTTGATGAATGGCCGGCGCGTCATAATTTTCGCTGTCCCTCGATAGTATTCTGCCCAAGACGAGAAGCCCCGCAGCATTCAAGTCATCAGGCCAGGTCGCCTCTGCAACTACGTCCATGTCACGTGCGGTGAAGTTTCGGACATACAGCGGCCCGATACTGGTATCTACCTCCGTTTTTTTCACAAGGTCTGCCAATTTCGGCTTTTGCTTGCCCGTCATTCATCTGCTCCCGATCAACCGTGGCAAATCGTGTAGCTTACATCGCTCGCCAGCACTGAGCCATCAGACGGCCAAGCGTATCCTCCGCCTATCTGGGGCTTTCAACGCCTACCAGTTGCAGACATTAAACAGGTGAGGGGCCATTGTTTTGTAGAGGCATCCGAGTAGTTGGTCCGGTTCGGCAACGGTCGTTTGTGGATGGCTGCTCTTGGCCGATTGCTGCTTTTCGCGAAGGGCAGCTTAGGGTCGTTCATGAGCGTCAGCTACCGGCCAAGAGCTGCCGCCCACGCATGGCCTTTTCCAGCCCAAAACGATAATAATCGGAGCGGAGACGGCCTATTGAAAATTGGCAACATGGCTGAATCAGTCTCTTCCTCAGCATTCCATTATCGAAATCAGAGTAAGACTCATGGGCGCGCCCATCATTATCGGCAACAGCTATGGCCTCTGGGTCAGCAACAGCATGAAAGATACTTTTTGCGAGGTGCTAACCGCTGTCGCGACCTTGGAAGGCCATGATGTGCAGGCCATATATGAGGAGGCACCAGGTGTGGCCGGCACCTATGGTGTTCCAGGCGTGGGTATCCTTCTCGACGAGTTCTATCTCTATCTTGGCGGATTTTCGGGCGTTCGACGCCACCTCGATGTTTGCCGAGTACGACTAGACGAAGTCAGAGAGTCTTGCGGACTGTCGCCAGTTGCTGTCGAACGTATGGCACACCTACTGGCATGGGCCGCATACCATATGGATGGCAACCCGATCCCTGTAGCCGGCTCTTTCTATGAGAGCTGGCCTCCTGACGCAGCTGAAACAAGGTAATACCCGCCTGCTTTCGGCCGAGGCTGTGTAAAAACAGTTTTGAGCGCGACAGCTACTCAAAACCGGACTGAAAATCGCGGTTCTACGCGAAATCCATATCTGCTGACGTGCCGATAAATTTCAGATTTAACGTAGACGCGCACACTTCAATTTTGGCGAAGCGTTTTTACACACTCTGGGCCAGGAGCGGTCATTGGATGTGACTACCTGATCTTAAGGTGATTCAAGCTCCTCCAAGCGTTTGTCTTCAGCTGATCGCCGTATGGACAGCAGGCACTGCCCGAGGTACGGTTCAATTGCTATGGCAATCCGCCATCGTTAAGTGATGCCTAGAGGGATTTAGAGTGCACGTTAAATCGATCAAGCTGATCAACTTCAAAAAATTTCGCAACGATCTCCTAGAATTCAACGATGACGTCAACATTTTTGTCGGCGACAACAATGCTGGTAAAAGTACAATCTTAGAAGCGTTGGAAATTGTGCTCAACTTCAGCCATCGTGGCCGGCCCTTCAACGGCGAGTTCTCCCCTGATCTTTTCAATCAAGATGCCGTCACTCGCTTTCTCGCTTCAGACTTGAGCATTGAGCACCTGCCTAGCCTGATGATCGAAGCCTACATTGACGGTGTGCCTGAATATCGAGGCTCGAACAACAGCATCAAGGCTGACGCCCAGGGCGTAGTAGTACAAGCCTGTTTCGACCCGTCGCTGGAGGCCGTTTACAACAGCCATCTACTGACCAAACCGAACTTCACCAGCATTCCGATTGAGTTCTATAAGGTGGAATGGCTTGATTTCGGCTGGAACCCGATAAAGCCGATCGCCAAGAAGTTCAAGGCACTTTACATTGATCCAACACGCATTCACCCCACCATGGGGAAGAACCAGTACATTTCGAGCATCCTCAACACCGCGTTGGCCAAGGAAGAACTCGTCAAGCTAACCCTCAATTATCGTGAAAACCTGCAGGTGTTTAACAACTCCGGGGAGGTCAAGACAATCAATGCTAGCCTTGATGCGGGTCACCTTATCACCGATAGCAAGCTCACAATTGCAGCAAGTACATTACCAGCGGGCTCCATCCAAACCGGTCTGCAGCTTGAGGTAGATGATGTGCCGTTTCACTTTATCGGCAAGGGCGAACAGAGCAATGTGCAGATCAAACTTGCTATTCAGAATAAATCCCATGACATCGATCTAGTGATGATGGAAGAGCCCGAAAACCATCTGTCTCATACCAATCTGAACAAACTGGTGCACTACATTGAAAACCAGCGAGGAGACAAGCAACTGTTCTTAACCACTCACAGCTCGTATGTGTTGAACAAGCTGAGCATCGACAAGATTTGCCTTGTGCAGTCAGGATATAAACGGCTGCATATGCTTGATGCGAAAGTAGTAAAGACTCTCAAACGTCTTCCTGGTTACGATACTTTGCGGGTGGCACTGTCGGGCAAGGTAGTCCTAGTTGAGGGACCGTCGGACGAACTGGTTCTCAAGAAAATCTACCAACGAAAACACGCCCGGCTGCCTGAACAGGATGGTATAGATATTATCGTGGTACGCGGTGTGGGGTTTAAAACGTTCATTGAAGTGGGCAAAGAGATCGGCACCAAGATCCATGTGCTCAGGGATAATGACGGCGACTATAACGGTAACGTTGTACAAGGAAGTTTGGAATATGCTGCGTTTCCTAATGTCCAGTTGTACTCGTCGAAGAACGACGCCGAATTTTCGCTTGAGCCAGCCATGATTTATGCTAACGCAACTGACATCAAAACTCTTGACGCCTTCGCGAAGGAAGTCTTGTCGACGGAAACCTTCAATATCTACAACAAAGAGGTCACTCTGGAAGATCGAAGAGAAAATCTGATCCATTGGTTCAAAAGCGTAAAGGGCAACGGGAAAGGCACCCGAAAGGTCGATTCAGCAATAAAACTGTTTGATGGCACACTGAACTTCAAGTACCCGGTCTTCCTGGACGAGGTGCTTGATTTTGCCTAACGAACTTTGGATCGCGGGCGCTGGGTCAGGTAAAACGCACAAGATCATCACTGAAGCCATTGAGGTCATTGAGGCTGGTGGGCGGGTGCTTGTAGTCACCTACACGACCAACAATCAAGCAGAGTTACGCGCTCGCTTTGTTGAGCTATACGGTGCTAGCAGTGAGCGCTTCGTCGTAAAGGGGCTGTTCTCTTTTTACCTGGAAGATATGGTACGTCCCTATCAGAGTGAGGTATTTCCAGATCGGATCGCAACTATCTCGTTCACTGAGAACAACCCTCACTTGATAGCAGGCACGACCTACTACATTGATGGCAGAGCTGAAAAACTAGAAGACGGCACGATCAACTCGCTGTATTACCTGACATCCTGCAAAACTCAGGCGTACTCCGGATTGTTGGCAAAGCTTGCGACGCTTATTGCGAAGCTATCCAAAGATGCATCTGCCAAGCGGCTGAAAGAGATTTATCAAAGGGTCTTTTTTGATGAAGTTCAGGATTTAGTCGGTTGGGACTACGACGTGATCAAATCACTCAACAAGGTCATGGTGGACTCGATCTGCTGTGTGGGCGACTTCCGGCAGACAATATACACCACGACGTTCGGCCATAAGGCTCCGCAGACGCCTCAACAGAAGATCGATTATTTCGTTGGAAAAATGAGGTTCGTAAAGCATTCGATGCCGAAGAATCGCAGGTGCATCCAAGAAATATGCGATCTCTCCGACACTATCCACCCGGGGCTTTATGACAAGACAATATCGGGCGTCGAGCAAGTGCCTGACGAAATATCGCATCACCATGGCATCTTCATAGTGAAGCAATCTCAGGTTAGCGATTACCTCTCAGCGTTTCAGCCCCAAGTACTGCGCTGGTCGTCAACCACCGGTACTGGATATCTACCGAGCGACCTTCGCTGTTACACGTTCGGTTCCTGCAAAGGCTTAGGCTTTGGCCGGGTGCTTGTGATACTGCCAGATAAACATCTGAAGTTTGTTGGCGGGAATGTCAAGGTATTCGACAAGGATAAAACGGATGAATCGCGGAACAAGCTATACGTCGCGATCACTCGTGCGCGCTATAGTCTGGCCATTCTCGTCGAGGACAAGAAGGTGAAAGGGCTCCCTTACCCTGTTTGGGATGGCGCGCGCGCAGCAGCGTTTGAGGCGTAATGCGCAAAGCTGACTAATTATAGATGTTAGCGCACACATGTTGACCAAAGTGGTCTGTAACAACACTCTGGGACTATAATGCCCTCATGGCTTAACCAGCTTCAATGTAGCGAAGTGTTGAATGCATTGATCGATACGCCCTAAAAGAGGGTTGAATCCGGAAAAATTTATTTTATGCTTGTTAGGAGCCACAACCTTGCTCGCAAAATACTCTTTGCCGTACTCAGTATTGCTATCAGTCTTATTTTGTTTATTAAATACTTTCCCTCCAAGTTTTGTGGCTCTGATTTTTTTTGTGAACAAATCTTCAATTGAGCTTTTGTCACCTTTGCCTTTCAGTGGTGTAAGTACAATATAAAGATTGTGTACAACATGTATGAAGTCTGCATTTCGAAAGTCGGTAACTGGTAAAGTAACAGGGGAAACTGTCGGGTTGTATCTTTTGCCTTTTAAAGCGCCTTCAATTTTACCAAATCCATCGTCATTATCTAAAATAACAATAACAGGATGCGTCGGCATGGGCGCTTTGTAAAATTTAAAATGCTCATCGTAATCTAATATGAACTCTTTTAAATAGGGTGTTCCACCGTAGAGCTCAAGGAGGAATCGCGTTCGATTAGTATAATTGATAAAGTGAACTAGGAGTTCGTATGGGTCGTTTCCGGACTTAGCCTTAGCTAGGCTTGGGAACGCAGCTGCACGTTTATTAATAGCAGCTTTCAGGTAGACGTTGTCTGTCTTCCCCTCGCACACAATAGTGGGCTTGGTATTGCCATAAAAATGCTTATAGAAAAGAAACCTGCTGAATGTACGCTCTCTTCCATTAAGAAGTTTTCTAGTTTTCGATCCGTGTTTCGAGAGCTCATACTCCGGATTCAAGAGCGTCTTGCTTCGCTTTCGATTAAAGAAGTCGATCTGGTCTATAAAGCTTAGCTTTCCCTCCAATACAAAAATATTACCAGCTTGTGGTGGATTTGAACTGTTTTCTAAAAACTTGCCAGTTTGGAATAGCGCATGACACTGAGATTTAACGGTGCGCCAATATTCAGATTTGGTTCCGGGTTTTTTGTTGACAACTAATCCTGTAACATCTTGGCGAGAATCTTTGTATTGAATTCTGGTTTTTGCAGGATTAACACTAAACCCTGCACGCTTGATTTCCGCTGCAAGTCTACTTCCAATAATGTATCCAGATGCTTGGTCCGACGTTAAATTATTCGGGAATTCTTTTTTTCGCGTCGAAAAGGTGATGTCGTCAGCATATCTAGTATAAGTGCATGAATTATCCCGTGCCAACGATGCCAGTCTAATGTCAAGCGAATGGGTTATCAAATTTGTTATAACTGGAGAGCACGGGCTTCCTTGAGGAAGTTTATTGCCGTAGCAAGCAATTTGAGCAATTACTGTCGCTACGGCCGGATCAAGCTGAAAAGTCTTATTTGATATGAAATAACCTCGAACTCTGCCAAAATTAAACTGGTCAAAAAAATCCTTCAAGTCAATGTTTAAGACGTTTCTTTGGTTAAGATGCATTATTGCATTTGTTAAGATTGATCGGTCACGCACAAAACCATGTGAAAGAGTTGACTTAAATTTTGGCCCCTTCGAAGTATTTATTTCCTGAATGCAATCTTGCAGTAAAGTCGAGAGCGCGCTCTGAATCGACTTCAGCTCATCGGATGGAGCATAGATCGTACGTAAGCCACCACTTTTTTTCGGGATGGTGAAACTCGTGTATTGAGTTGTTGGTTTTAGTCTGTAAAGAATATTTGTCAGAAATGAAGCATCAATACCCATCAGCAATGCAAGGTCTGGCTTTGTCTTTGCTAAACGCAAGGCACTGATCTTTTTCATATATTGACTTTTTTGATAAAGGAAAGGGGCTTACGGGCACTCCTACGCACTGTGCCAGGACCGTCAAGAAGCGACAAGTCACCACAAGGGCAATCCTTTCGGACAATTTTTTCACTGATCGCGATGCGCGATCCAAAATCTGCCCGTAAGCCGAGCGCGAGACTAACAAACTGTGGAATCCGAAATCAATCTTTGAAAAAGGTCCGATTTAGTCTGATGACCAAGACTTTTACCGTCTTCCTAGTGGACTCTAGGGATATGGCTGTACGTCCGCTTCTGCCCCGAAGCGGTCATAGGCTCGCAGCCGCCACAGACCGAAAGCCGAAAAATCTGGGGTATTTTTTGTAATGGAAGGATATAGCGAGGCGGAAGCCTCCGCTTCTTCATCACCCTCCCTTTCTTTTGAGTTGGATATCAATGAAATCAAGCTCTGCCTTGATTGCATCAATCGTGAGCGTCTCGACTTTGGTGTCTTTGTTTGCCCTTGCATTGAGCTTTTTCATGCCGGCTATGACGGCAATTATTCCGCTCAAGTGAAGCTTGCGGGCCTTTAGGTAATCAGGCATCTGAGCACTGTTCTGTGGTGGTTTATTCATGGTTAGACCTATGGTTGGCCCGAAGCAGCCGACCCTCGCCGGTTGCTTCGGGGAAGGTTTGGGTTAGGCTGCCAATAGGTCAATAAGGCTGTGTTGGTGTGAGCGAGCCACGAGTTCTCGCCAGGTCCAGCTTCCAAAGTGCTCGCCCTGTTCAGGGATATCCAGCTTCATCAGTGCAACCGGGTCACGACTAATCAGGTTGCGTGCTGCCCACAACTTACCGCCGGTTTCCAGCAGCGCTTTGGCGGCTTCGTTCCATTTTTCTTCTAACACGGCGTTCGCCAGGTGAGCCGCTTTGTTCTCGATCTTGGCGCGTTCTTTTTGTGCCTCCGTGATGTGCAGATCAATAGTCACCAACTCTTGTTCCAGGGCGTTGATGAGCAGTTGTTGACGGCGATGATGCTCAACCGCAGCCGTGAGGTTTTTAGCTGCCTTTTGAGCTTCTGTATTAGCGGCTTTCTCGCCCTCCACATCGCCCCAGGCGACAGCCTGCGCATAAGCAGTGGCAGCGTCCGTTTCAGCTTGTCGAGCCTTTGCCATGTCTTCATGAGCGCTCTGGCGGACCTGCTGTAACCGGGTCTCGATGCTGGTGCGCTTCTCGTTGAGTTCCATCTCGTCTGCTTTCCAGTTCGCCATATCGCTGAGATAGCCGGCAGCCAAGCTCTCGCGGTTTGCCAATGTTTCAAGGCGATCAATCTTCTGGTCCAGTTTGCTGATCTCGAGATTTCGCGAGTCGATGCGTCTTTTGTGATCGTTGATTTCATCTTGCACTGCCCGTTGACGGCCTTGCTGGATAACCTCCGGGCTTTCCAGCGCTTCTTCGAAGGGCGACAGGTCGCGCTGTATGCTCTCCACTTCGAGGATCAGTTGGTCGCGTCGGTCCTTCAATTCTTGGATAGTGTTCATCTGTATTGTCTCTGGATGGTGTGGTTGATAGGGATGGTTGTCGAATGGCTGGCGAGGCCGGGAATGAGCCAGCGCTACCTCGATCAGCAGGCTCGCCGTCAGGCGGCCTTGGCCTCGCCTTCGTCCGTTCCTGGAACGGTCTTCACCACGTAGCAGCGCTGGGGCCCTAACCCGGGCAGACGGATCAAGCTGTAGGCCTTGCCGTCACTACCCGGCTCAAGCACGCCGCGTTGCAGCAACTCCTTGTTCACCGCACTGATGTTCATGCCTTTGAAGATCTCGGTCCTCCAGGCTTCAGGCAGTACGTAATAGGTGTTGGTGGTGTGCAGGGCGTCGCCCATGCCGTGTTCCAGCGTCTTGCGAAAGCCCAACCGATCAATCGTGCGCGGCCCGTGCTCATCGAGCTTGGCGGCGGCGGATTCCCAGCGGGTAAAGCGGCTTTCTCCAAACCGCTCGATGACCTGGCGCAGCCGCGCCAAGATCGCATCGCCCTCGAAGTTTCCGGCGCCGCCACGTTCGGCCAGCCACGCATGCAGACACACCCGAGCGGCGGTCGTGGCTGTGCCATCCGGCCAGCCGGTAACTCCAAAGGCGGTAGCCAACTCTCCGGCGGCGGCGGCGAGGCCGAAGCGAAGGGCGGCACGCTGCGCCTGACCACTGGCCGAGGCGGGTAGGTTTTGGGTGATGAACTGTTCCACCGTGCGGCGCACGATCACTTTCCACCTGAGCATTTCCCCAGGCGCACACAGTGCGTGCAGGAAAGCGGTGAGGGGCGTGCCGTAATATTTGGCTACTCGGGCCTTGAGCGCATCGGAGAGGGCGGCAGCGTCCTCAAAACCATTTAGCACATCGAACATGCCGAGGCCTTTGCTGGCATCCGCTGGCACGGCGAGCATGCGCACGTCCATACCGGCTTTCAGCTCCTTGTTCGCATCCGCCATGTGCTGCGCCAACGTCTTCTCGCCGGTCGAGAGAAACAGCAAGCGCCACTCCTGCACCTGTCGGCCCGCTTGTCCTCGATCATTCGCCCGGGCCTTGCCGGTGCCGGTGCCGTTGCCGAGCATGTACACCGTCTCGCCAATAATGCGCGGGTCGCACATGCCGATTTCATCCAGTACCAGGAGACCGTCTGAGTGTGCGGCGGCGATGGACTCCAGGGCGTTATCCGTGGAGCGCCACGAGCGCACCAGACGAGGCCCACCATAAACCGAGGCTGCGACTTGCAAGTGAGTGGTCTTGCCGCCGGAGCTGTCGCCGTAGAGGTGGAAGCCGCCCGACTCATGTCCGAGCATGTTCAACAGCGGGCCTGCAAAGGCCACAGAGACGACGAACGCTAAGCGGTGGTTGCCAACGCACAGCGCGCCGATTTGCTGCTGCCATTGCTCCAGAGAGCCGGCCTCGCTGATCGGTGGCAACTGCGCACCGGCTTCATAAAAATGCAGGTGTTCGGCGTGCGAGCCGATTTGCTGTTCTGGTAGAAGGAAGGCGTTGTCGTGCCAGCCCAGGCGAGTCACTAATCGTGCGCGTTGGGCGCTATCGAAGCCACCGAGGTAACTCTGCAGATCATTGCGTGCGTTACGTCCAGACCGGCTTCCCGCGAGGCGCAGGCCCATGTCGACCAGCGGCCCGAGTACATCCTTGCCGAAGTCGCCGGTCATGTTTCGTGCCGGAATGTTCCAGCGTTTTTTTGCGCCGTCCGGGTCGTCGAACTCGACCAATAACCCCCAGTTTTGGCCCTTGTCGTCGCGAGTACGAGCGATGATTTCGAGAGGCGAACACACAGGACGCGCTTCGCCATCGTCGCCGTCTGCTCATTTTCCACCCTTGATGAGCGTGGGCTCTCCGCCTTTGCTACTGGGCTTGAGCTTGAACACGTCGAGCGAGACTTGTTGTACCGAAGCGACGCCCTGCTCAATCAACTTGAGCTCGATGGCGTCCATGCAGGTCTTGCCGCTGGCATCGTTATTCGGCCATAGCACCACCGTGCGCCCTTTAAGTGGCGTCAGGTTTATAGGGGTGGACAGGGATGGATAGCCAGAAACAAGAAAGCCCGCACAGGGCGGGCTTCTTGGGGTGTTTCGTAGACTGTCTGAGACAGCCCGAGACTGCTATATGGTGCACCCGGCGGGATTCGAACCCACGACCCCTGCCTTCGGAGGGCAGTACTCTATCCAGCTGAGCTACGGATGCTTGTGCGGGCGACATCATACCCATGTCGACCTTGGGCGTCCATGCTGGTCTTTGGCCGTTTATGGGTAGGAATTTGCTGCCAAGAGGCTCTACGCCGCGTACCAGTGATCGATAGGTTGGAACCCGGCCGAAACACGTTGATCAGAAAGATTCGGCAAATGCGCCGTTTTCGTTCTTTTTTTCGAACAGACTATTGCCCTGTACCCCCATTGATCCTAGGATTCGTTTGAGATTTCAAACGCTCTGTCTCCCGTGCGCTATTTCACTTATCTCTCGCACTGGGTGATTTCCCTGACGGCAGCCCACAAGGCGCCTTTCAACAACTCCAATTCGCTCCGCGTGCGCGCGGTGCTGTTAAGGAAAGCCGACATGCAGCTCAAAGATACCCAGTTGTTCCGCCAACAAGCCTTTATCGATGGCGCTTGGGTCGATGCGGACAACGGTCAAACCATCAAGGTCAACAACCCGGCCACGGGCGAAATTCTCGGTACCGTGCCGAAGATGGGCGCGGCTGAAACCCGCCGCGCCATCGAAGCTGCCGACAAGGCCCTGCCGGCCTGGCGTGCACTCACCGCCAAGGACCGCGCCAACAAGCTGCGTCGCTGGTTCGAGCTGATCATCGAGAACCAGGACGACCTGGCGCGCCTGATGACCCTGGAGCAGGGCAAGCCGCTGGCCGAAGCCAAAGGCGAAATCGTCTACGCCGCTTCCTTTATCGAGTGGTTCGCCGAAGAGGCCAAGCGCGTCTACGGTGACGTGATTCCTGGCCACCAGCCAGACAAGCGCCTGATTGTGATCAAGCAACCGATCGGCGTTACCGCTGCCATCACGCCGTGGAACTTCCCGGCCGCAATGATCACCCGTAAAGCCGGCCCGGCCCTGGCCGCCGGTTGCACCATGGTGCTCAAGCCGGCTTCGCAAACCCCTTACTCGGCGTTCGCCCTGGCTGAACTGGCCCAGCGTGCGGGCATTCCAAAAGGCGTGTTCAGCGTGGTTTCCGGCAGCGCCGGTGATATCGGCAGCGAGCTGACCAGCAACCCGATCGTGCGTAAATTGTCTTTCACCGGCTCCACCGAAATCGGTCGCCAGCTGATGGCCGAATGCGCCAAGGACATCAAGAAAGTCTCGCTGGAACTGGGCGGCAATGCGCCGTTTATCGTGTTCGACGACGCCGACCTGGATAAGGCCGTCGAAGGCGCGATCATCTCCAAGTACCGCAACAACGGCCAGACCTGCGTGTGTGCCAACCGCCTGTACATCCAGGATTCGGTGTACGACGCGTTCGCCGAAAAACTCAAAGTGGCCGTGGCCAAGCTCAAGATCGGCAACGGTCTGGAAGAAGGCACCACCACTGGCCCGCTGATCGATGAAAAAGCCGTGGCCAAGGTTCAGGAACACATCGCCGATGCCCTGAGCAAAGGCGCCAAGCTGCTGGCCGGTGGCAAGGTGATGGAAGGCAACTTCTTTGAGCCGACCATTCTGGTCAACGTGCCCAAAGATGCTGCTGTCGCCAAAGAAGAAACCTTCGGGCCATTGGCGCCGCTGTTCCGCTTCAAAGACGAAGCCGAAGTGATCGCGATGTCCAACGACACCGAGTTCGGCCTGGCTTCCTATTTCTATGCGCGCGACCTGGGCCGTGTGTTCCGTGTGGCTGAAGCGCTGGAATACGGCATGGTTGGCGTCAACACCGGGTTGATCTCCAACGAAGTGGCGCCGTTCGGCGGCATCAAGGCTTCGGGCCTGGGCCGTGAAGGCTCCAAGTACGGGATCGAGGATTACCTGGAAATCAAATACCTCTGCCTGGGCATCTAAGCTCGGCACGAGATTGCGGCAAACGCAGAGGGCACGAGAGCGCTGACCCTTTGCGTGTTTCAAGACGTTATTCGTAGTGGCCGGGAAAGCTGTGGCAGTCGATCATCGCATGCTGCCGTAGTTGCCTCCCCGCCACGTATTCCTTGGACCACGCCACCCGATGAGTGGCGAATGAGGACTTTATGAGCAAGACCAACGCATCCCTGATGAAACGCCGCGAAGCCGCTGTACCGCGCGGTGTTGGCCAGATTCACCCGATCTTCGCCGAATCCGCGAAGAACGCCACCGTGACCGACGTTGAAGGTCGCGAGTTCATCGATTTCGCCGGCGGTATCGCCGTGTTGAACACCGGCCACGTGCACCCGAAAATCATCGCGGCCGTGACCGAGCAACTGAACAAGCTGACTCACACCTGCTTCCAGGTACTGGCCTACGAGCCTTACGTGGAGCTGTGCGAAAAAATCAACGCCAAGGTGCCAGGTGATTTCGCCAAGAAAACCCTGCTGGTCACCACCGGTTCCGAAGCGGTCGAAAACGCCGTGAAAATCGCCCGCGCCGCCACTGGCCGTGCTGGCGTAATCGCGTTTACCGGCGCTTACCACGGCCGCACCATGATGACCTTGGGCCTCACTGGTAAAGTCGTGCCGTACTCGGCCGGCATGGGCCTGATGCCAGGCGGCGTGTTCCGCGCACTGTTCCCGAACGAACTGCACGGCGTGAGCGATGACGATGCCATCGCCAGCATCGAACGCATCTTCAAAAACGATGCCGAGCCGCGTGATATCGCCGCCATCATCATCGAGCCGGTGCAGGGCGAAGGCGGTTTCTACGTGGCGCCTAAATCCTTCATGAAGCGCCTGCGCGAACTGTGCGACAAGCACGGCATCCTGCTGATCGCCGACGAAGTGCAAACCGGTGCCGGCCGTACCGGTACGTTCTTCGCCATGGAACAGATGGGCGTGGCTGCCGACCTGACCACCTTCGCCAAATCCATCGCTGGCGGCTTCCCGCTGGCCGGTGTGTGCGGCAAGGCTGAATACATGGACGCCATTGCGCCAGGCGGCCTGGGCGGCACTTATGCCGGTAGCCCGATTGCTTGCGCGGCTGCGCTGGCGGTGATGGAAGTGTTCGAAGAAGAGCACCTGCTGGACCGCTGCAAGGCGGTTGGCGAGCGCTTGGTGACGGGCCTCAAAGCCATTCAAGCCAAGTACCCGGTGATCGGTGAAGTGCGTGCCCTGGGCGCGATGATCGCGGTGGAGCTGTTCGAAGATGGCGACAGCCACAAGCCGAACGCGGCTGCCGTGGCTTCCGTGGTGGCCAAGGCGCGTGACAAGGGCCTGATCCTGCTGTCTTGCGGCACCTATGGCAACGTGTTGCGCGTACTGGTGCCGCTGACCTCGCCGGACGAGCAGTTGGACAAAGGTTTGGCGATCATCGAAGAGTGCTTCTCCGAGCTGTAAGCGGCGCTTGACCTGATCGACAGAAAAAACCCGCCTCGGCGGGTTTTTTTGTGCCTGGTGCAGCACATTCAGGTCATGTTCATTGTACGCAGGCGGGGTGATTGACTAAGGTGCAAGCATTGCCGATGGAGCGTGCTGGATGACTGCTGTTGATTTACCCGCTGTACCCCGCGTGTTAATTGCTGAGGCGGACCCTTGGTCGCGGGACCTGCTCAAGCAAGTGTTGTTGAATGTGCGCTGTGACGCGCGGCTGGATGTGTGTGGCGATGGCCAGGAAGCGGCCACGCTGTTGCGAGACAAAACCTACGACCTGATCCTGGCAGATTGGGAGTTGCCGGGCATCGATGGCTTGAGCCTGCTGCGCAGCGTGCGCCAGAAGCGCCGTTCGCTGCCGTTTATTCTGCTGAGCAATCGCAATGACAGCGCCAGCGTGCGCGAAGCCTTGCCCCTGGCGCCCACGGCGTATCTGACCAAACCCCTGAACATGGAAGGCCTGACCCAGCGCCTGCAAGACCTGCTGCTCAATGAAGGCGAAAGTGTGTATTGCGAGATACCGCCACTGGCCCCGGGCATGGCCTTGCCCATGTTCCTGGAACGCCGCCGCGACGTCTGCGATGGCGCGCCGCTGCGGGTCGATGTGAAGGCCGCCGTGCAACACAGCCTGGCGCCGGACGGCCTGGACGTTAGGCAACTTGAAGAACAGGTAAAAACCGACCCGCAAATCACGGCTGTACTGATCGCCGCCGCCAACAGCGCCGGGCATCACGGCACGCCGGTGCAGACCCTGGCCGCTGCACTGCAAAAGCTCGCCGCCGGGCAGAGCATGAATCTGATTCTGGGCCTGGCGCTCAAGCACAACGTGGTGCTGGGTGACCCGGCGCTGGTGGCCTACGCCGAGCGCCACTGGCAGTTGTCCCAGGACACCGCCGACTATGGACGCCGCCTGGCGCGCATGTTGGAGCTGGATCACGAACGCTGTTACTGCGCCGGCATCCTGCATCGGCTGGGTGATTTGGCGTTGTTGCGCTGCCTGGAAGACTGGCGCCTGGGTGGCGGGGCGCTGGATGACGAGGCAATCGGTGAATCCCTCGACACCTTTGGCGCGGCTTATGGCTCGGCGTTACGCACGCGCTGGCGCTTGCCGCTGGAGTTGCGGCAGTTGATTGCAGCGACCTACTCACTTGAAGGCGGGGTGTATTCGCGCGACGCGCTGGTGGTGAACCTGGCGGCGCAAATGGCACGCCTGACCGAGCATGAGGGGCTGGAAGCGCTGGCCAAGAGCAAGACGGCCAGGTTACTCAAGGTGGGCTTGTCGGAGCTGATGCGGGTGCGCAAGGCCTAGTCGGCAACGAGGTTCGGGTCTGGGAGCAGGCTTGTGTGGGAGCCGGGCTTGCCCGCGATAGCATCGACTCGGTATAGCCGATAGACCGAGGTGCCGGCCTCGCAGGCAAGCCAGCTCCCACACAAACCATCTCCCATTGAGTTCTAGCCTTCTATGACGCGGTTTTTGCCTTGGCGCTTGGCCTCATACATCGCGGCATCGGCCCGTGCGAACAGGCTGTCCAGGGTTGAGTCGTCTTCGCGCAGGTTGGCCAGGCCTTGGCTGACGGTCACGGTAAAGTCCCGGCCTTCAAAGCTGAAACTCAAGGCCTGGATTTCCTTGCCCAGCCGCTCGGCCACCTGTAACGCCATCTGCGGGGCACAGCCAGGCAGCACGGCGGCGAACTCTTCGCCGCCAATGCGTCCGAACAGGTCGCCACGGCGCAGTACGCCGCGACCGCTCTCGGCGATACGCCGCAACACCTGATCGCCTTCCAGGTGGCCGTAGCTGTCGTTGACGTCTTTGAAGTCATCGATGTCCAGCAGCAGGAACGCCAGTGGGGCGCCTTGGGCGCAGGCGCTGTCGAAAGCCTGGTTGGCGCACTCGAAAAAGTGCCTGCGGTTGCTGCTTTGGGTCAGCACATCAGTGGTGGCGAGTCGGTGCAGCTCCAACTCCATGTGCTTTTTTTCGGTGATGTCTTCGGCCATGCCGACCACAATCACCGGCTTGCCGGGTTCGACCTGTTGGTTGATGTAGCACTTGTCGCTCAACCAGCGAATCTGACCGTCGGCGGTGATAATGCGGTACTCGCGGTCCTCCACTGCGCCGTCTTCCATCACGCGGGCCAGGCTGTGTTCGGCGTAGTCGAGGTCTTCGGGGTGAATGCTGTTGCGCCATTCCCGGTGGTCGGCGAGCAACAAACCGGCGGATCGGCCAAACACCCGCTCGTAGGCCGGGCTCACGTACAGCACACGCCGGGTTTCCCAGTCGATGGCCCACAGCACGGCATTCACGCTGACCAGCAGTGAACTGAGCAGTTGTTCGCGCTCACTCAGCCGTTCGACTTCACCCTGGGCATGCATCAGCGCCAGCAGGGTGGCCGCCGCAGCCGGGCGTGGGGGCTCAGCGACAGGGGCATCGGTTGAATAGGGCTTTTCGGGAACCATCGGCACAACTCTCTCTGGGCTCGCCGCAGGATGGAGCAGCGGTCAGTACAAGGGCCACCATGATGGCGAAGTGTTCCTTGAGAGAGGGGATTTGCGGTGAAGTTCCGTGAACGGGCTGACTAAGAAATGGCGTCAGAAACCAGTGGCAAGCCAAACTAGAGGTTCAGCTGTTGCAGATCAATTGACGGCAAGCACCGTACCTGTGGCGAGCGAGCTTGCTCGCGCTGGACTGCGTAGCAGGCCCAATTTGGGGCCGCTTCGCGGCCCAGCGGGAGCAAGCTCCCTCGCCACAGGAGGGCTGTGGAGACCGGGTCAGACCGCTGCAGGGCGCAGCGAGTAGGTCTTCAACTGGTGGGCAAAATCGCGCAGGGACTGAATGCCGCTGGCCTCAGCCTCATGCACCCATTCCTTGATTGCCGCCAACATGTCGTGGCCATTGGTGCTGGTCTTCAGCCAGATCTGCTGCAGCGCCAGGCGCTTCTCGTAGATCACGGTCAGCGCGTGGCTGTGTTCGAGCATGCTCTGGATGCGCACGTGATGGCGGTCATCCAGCAGGCTGGTTTCACGCGACAGCAGGCGCTTGGCACGGTGGAACTGGTGGCGCACCGAATGATCGACCTTTTCCAGCTCCTGCTTGACCAGCGGGCCGATCACCAACTTGCGGTACTGGGCCATGATCTGGAAGCGGTTGTTGAGGATCGCCATGGCGGTGTCCATGTCCAGGTGGCCTTTGCCTTCCACGCGGTGCGCGATGGGCGCGACGCGTTGCACCTTGGCCAGGCGCAGGAAGCTGAACACCTTGATCCACGCCCAACCCAGGTCGAATTCCCACTTCTTCACCGACAGCTTGGCCGAGTTCGGGTAGGTGTGGTGGTTGTTGTGCAGCTCTTCGCCGCCGACGATGATGCCCCACGGCACCAGATTGGTGGCGGCGTCACGGCACTCGAAGTTGCGATAACCGACCGCATGGCCCAGGCCGTTGATGACGCCGGCGGCCCAGAACGGGATCCACATCATCTGGATCGCCCAGATGGTGATGCCGATGGTGCCAAACAGCAGCAGGTCGATGACGCCCATGATCGCCACGCCCAGCAGCGGGTAAGGCGTGTAGATTTTGCGTTCGATCCAGTCGTCCGGGCAGTTTTTGCCGTAGATGCGCAGGGTCTCGGGGTTCTCGGCCTCGGCGCGGTACAGCTCGGCGCCTTTGCGCAGTACGGTGGACAAACCCTTGATGACCGGGCTGTGCGGGTCGTCGACGGTTTCGCACTTGGCGTGGTGCTTGCGGTGGATGGCGGTCCACTCGCGGGTGTTCTGCGCCGTGGTCAGCCACAGCCAGAAGCGGAAGAAGTGTTTCAGGCCGGCATTGAGCTCCAGGGAGCGATGGGCTGAATAACGGTGCAGATAGACCGTGACCCCAACAATGGTCACGTGGGTCATCAACAGCGTGACTGCCACCAGTTGCCAGGCTGACAGGTCAAGAAAACCGTTGTACCACATAGGCTGTATGGCCCTCAGATAAAGAAAAAAACAGCTCACGCATTATCACTAAGCCTACAGAGAAAACCAGCCGCCCTTTCAGATAGGAGTGACTGGATGTTTCTTATTCTATAATCCTCAGCCTTTGTAGGGCGATTTTGTTTTTTGGGTAAGGATTACTGACCATATGCTGTTTTCGTACCGAGGTGCCCTGCGTGTGGGGTTGGTATACCTGCTGGTTTCCATAGTGTGGCTCCAGCTCAGCAACCAGCTATTGATCAACTTTCTCGATGACCCGTGGCAGTTAGGGCGTTGGTTGCAGGTACGCGGCTATGTGTGGGTGGCCCTCAGCGCGTGGGTCATTTACCTGATCTGTGCCCGTTTTGCCCGCACCCACCGGCTGCAGCAACCCTTGAAAGAAAACCACGAACGCCTGCAACAGGCCGCCGCCGTGTTCGATTGCACCCGTGAAGGCGTGCTGGTCACTGACGCCCAGGGGCTGATCGTGCATGTGAACCGGGCGTTCATGGAGATCACCGGTTACAGCCGTGAGGACGTAATGGGCGAACGGCCGAGCCTGTTCAAGTCCGGGCGCCATTCGTCGAATTTTTATCAACAGGTGTTCCAGACCCTGGAGCGCACAGGCGAATGGAGTGGGGAAATCTGGAACCGTCGCAAAAGCGGTGAGATTTATCCACAGTGGCAAACCATCCGGGTTATCCACAATGACCAAGGCCAGGTCAGCCATTACGTCGCGGTGTTTTCCGACATCAGCGCCATCAAGGACTCCGAGCACGAACTGGCGCACCTGGCCCACCACGACCCGCTCACCGACCTGCCCAACCGCCTGCTGTTCACCGACCGCGCCGAGCAGGCGCTGGCCTCGGCGCAAGTGCACAAACGCGGCTGCGCGCTGCTGTTGATGGACCTGGACCACTTCAAGATCATCAACGACAGCCTCGGCCATAACGTCGGCGACCAGTTGCTCAAAGCCGTCGGCGAGCGGCTAAAGGGCCTGTTCGGCCCCGGCGTGACCCTGGCGCGCCTCGGCGGCGATGAGTTCGCCGTGCTGGCCGAAAGTTGTCCACAGGTGGTGCAGGCTGCCGCGCTGGCGCAGCGCATGCTCGACGCGATGAAAGAGCCGTTTGTGTTCGACGGCAACCAGTTGTTTATCAGCGCCAGCATCGGCATCAGCCTGTTTCCCAGTGATGCCCTGAGCGCCGAACAACTGCTGCGCAATGCCGACTCCGCACTGTTCAAAGCCAAGAGCGCCGGCCGTGAAGGTTATGCGCTGTACACCGAAGAGCTGACCGCCCACGCCCAGCACCGCGTGGAAATCGCCAGCGAGCTGCGCCGTGCCCTCGATCAGCAAGAGCTGCGCGTGTACTACCAGCCCGTGCACGACCTGCAAGACCGCCGCCTGGTCGGCGTCGAAGCCCTGGTGCGCTGGCAGCACCCGGAGCGCGGCCTGGTGTCGCCGGGCGAATTTATCCCGATTGCCGAGCGCACCGGGCTGATTGCCGATATCGATGCCTGGGTGATGGACCAGGCCTGCCGTCAGATGGGCCAATGGCTGGCCGATGGCGCGCCGTTGAGCTTTATTGCGGTGAACGTCTCCAGCCGTTTGTTTGCCCGGCGTGAGCTGTATGAGCAAGTCGCCCAGGTGCTGCACACCACCGGCCTGGATCCTGCTTATCTGGAACTCGAAGTCACCGAAAGCGCGGTGATGGAAGACCCGGAAGTGGCCCTTGAACAACTGCACCGCCTGCGCGAGCTGGGCTTGCGCCTGGCCATCGATGACTTTGGCACCGGTTATTCGTCACTGCTGCGCCTCAAGCGCCTGCCGGTGCAGAAGCTCAAGATCGACCAGGGTTTTGTCGCCGGGCTGCCGTGGGATGAGGACGACGCGGCAATTGTGCGCGTGGTGATCGCCTTGGCCAAAAGCATGGGCATGCAGGTGCACGCTGAAGGCATTGAGCAGGTGGAGCAGGCGCGGTTTTTGTTGGAGCAGGAGTGTGATTTGGGCCAAGGGTATTGGTTTGGCCGGCCGGTGCCGGCGCAAGAAATGGATTGGGCCAGGTCACCGACCACCAGGACTTGAAATACAGGCCAATGTGGGAGCCGGGCTTGCCCGCGATGAGGCAGTATCAGTCGAAACATCAGTGCCTGACACACCGTCATCGCGGGCAAGCCCGGCTCCCACAGGGTTCAGCGGTGCCTGGGTAGCAGTATTTTCCAGGCCAAAACCCACGCAACCCCACGTCCTGTCAGAAAATTCTTTCTGGTTATATAAACATTCTTAAATAGTATTTTTAAGAATATCCGCGCTTATCTACTATCGCCCTCACGCCGCAAGCAGTGCCGCCACTGCCAGGCACTCTTTATTTCAGGAGCGAGACCATGAGCGCATCTCTACGTAGCGTCGACGGCCAGGACGAAGCAGCCATTTTGCGTGAGATCCAGAGCGCCTTGCGCGACCTGCGGTTTGGCGCGGTGGAAATCACTGTGCATAACGCCCAAGTGGTACAGATCGAACGCAAGGAAAAATTCCGTTTGCAGAACCCCGGTAACAAACCGAGCTAAGCACCGACGGCGATTCGCATGCTAGACCCGCAACTATAAGAAAAAGCCAACACCCAAGAATTTTCAGGAGCTTCTATGTCGTCGATTCGCCGTTATGCCCTGGCTGCACTGGCCAGCGCCGTGTTTGCCGGTTCCGCCGTTGCCAAGGACTACGAGTTGCTCAACGTCTCGTATGACCCGACCCGTGAGCTGTACCAGGACTACAACGCTGAGTTCACCAGCTACTGGAAACAGTCCCACCCTGGCGACAACGTCAAGATCCAGCAATCCCACGGTGGCTCGGGCAAGCAAGGCCGTGCGGTGATCGACGGCCTGCGCGCCGACGTAGTGACCCTGGCCCTGGCCGGCGACATCGATGAAATCGCCAAACTGGGCAAGACCCTGCCGGAAAACTGGCAAACCCGCCTGCCGGATGCGAGCACCCCGTACACCTCGACCATCGTGTTCCTGGTGCGCAAGGGCAACCCTAAAGGCATCAAGGACTGGGGCGACCTGATCAAAAAAGACGTTTCCGTCATCACGCCTAACCCGAAAACCTCCGGCGGTGCGCGCTGGAACTTCCTCGCCGCGTGGGCCTACGGCCTCAAATCCGGTGGCAGCGAAGCCAAGGCCCAGGAATACGTAAAAGAACTGTTCAAGCACGTGCCGATCCTCGACACCGGCGCTCGAGGTTCGACCATCACCTTCGTCAACAACGGTCAGGGTGATGTGTTGCTGGCCTGGGAAAACGAGGCGTTCCTGGCACTCAAAGAAGACGGCGGTGCTGACAAGTTCGATATCGTCGTGCCGTCCCTGTCGATCCTCGCGGAGCCGCCAGTGGCTGTGGTCGACAAAAACGCCGAGAAAAAGGGCAATACCGAGATAGCCACCGAATACCTCAAGCACCTGTACAGCACGGCTGGCCAGGAGATTGCGGCGAAAAACTTCTACCGCCCACGCGATGCAAAAGTTGCCGCCAAATACGCCCAGCAGTTCCCGAAACTGGACCTGGTGACTATCGACAAAGACTTCGGCGGCTGGAAAACTGCCCAACCGAAATTCTTCAACGACGGTGGCGTGTTCGACCAGATCTACACGGCGCAGTAAGCCAAATTAAACTGTAGGAGCCCGTTTTCAGTGGCAAGGCTCCTACTGTGGCGAGGGAGCTTGCTCCCGTTGGAGTGCGAAGCGCTCCCAAGCCGGTGTCCGCGTTGCATCTGATGCATTTCGGCGGATGGTTTTGGGGCTGCTTCGCAGCCCAGCGGGAGCAAGCTCCCTTGCCACAGTAGGTCACCTTTGCCGATGTGGCGTGCTCCTACAGCGGTGTTTACCCTTTAACCAAGGACTCTTATGTCGCGTCGTATTTCCCCCGTCATACCCGGCTTCGGGCTGACGCTGGGCTACACCGTGGTGTACCTCAGCCTGATCGTACTCATCCCCCTGGCGGCGATGTTTGTACATGCCGCTCAACTCACTTGGGATCAGTTCTGGGCCATCATTACCGCACCGCGGGTGCTGGCGGCGTTAAAACTGAGCTTTGGCACCGCGTTCGTCGCGGCGATCATCAACGGCGTGATCGGCACACTGCTGGCCTGGGTGCTGGTGCGTTACACCTTCCCCGGCCGCAAGATCATCGATGCAATGATCGACTTGCCGTTTGCCCTGCCCACCGCCGTGGCCGGTATCGCGCTCACTGCGCTATACGCTCCGGCCGGTCTGGTCGGGCAGTTCGCAACCGACCTGGGCTTTAAAATCGCCTACACCCCACTCGGCATCACCCTCGCACTGACCTTCGTCACCTTGCCCTTCGTGGTGCGCACGGTGCAGCCGGTGCTGGCCGATATCCCGCGTGAAATCGAAGAAGCCGCCGCGTGCCTGGGCGCCAAACCCTTGCAGGTGTTCCGCTACATCCTCGTACCCGCATTGCTGCCCGCCTGGCTGACCGGCTTCGCGCTGGCCTTCGCCCGTGGCGTGGGTGAGTACGGTTCGGTGATCTTCATCGCCGGCAACATGCCGATGAAAACCGAGATTCTGCCGTTGCTGATCATGGTCAAGCTCGACCAATACGACTACACCGGCGCCACCGCCATCGGCGTGATGATGCTGGTGGTTTCCTTCGTCCTGCTGCTGCTGATCAATTTGCTGCAGCGGCGCATCGAAACCCCATAAGGAGGCGCGGAACATGTCCCAATCGTCTATTTCCGCCGCGTCCTCGGCCAACGCTGCCCGTCGTGGCAGCGCGGTGTCGCGGCGCATCCTGATCACACTTGGCTGGCTGGTGTTCGCGCTGTTCCTGCTGCTGCCGCTGTTTATCGTGGTGTCCCAGGGCTTGAAGAACGGCCTCGGCGCGTTCTTCGCGGCGATCCTTGAGCCGGACGCGCTGTCGGCACTCAAGCTCACGGTGATCGCCGTGGTGATTTCGGTGCCGCTCAACCTGGTGTTTGGCGTCAGCGCCGCGTGGTGTGTGAGCAAGTACTCGTTCCGTGGCAAGAGCATTCTGGTCACGCTGATCGACCTGCCGTTCTCGGTGTCGCCGGTGATCGCGGGCCTGGTCTATGTGCTGATGTTCGGCGCTCAGGGCTTCTTCGGCCCGTGGCTGCAAGACCATGACATCCAGATCGTGTTTGCCCTGCCGGGCATTGTGCTGGCGACCATCTTCGTGACGGTGCCGTTCGTGGCCCGTGAACTGATCCCGCTGATGCAGGAGCAGGGCACCCAGGAAGAAGAAGCCGCACGCCTGTTGGGCGCCAACGGCTGGCAAATGTTCTGGCACGTGACCGTGCCGAACATCAAGTGGGGCCTGATCTACGGCGTGGTGCTGTGTACCGCGCGGGCGATGGGTGAGTTCGGCGCGGTGTCGGTGGTGTCCGGCCACATTCGCGGCGTGACCAACACCTTGCCGCTGCACGTCGAGATCCTCTACAACGAATACAACCATGTCGCCGCGTTTGCCGTCGCGAGCCTGTTGCTGATCCTGGCGCTCTTTATCCTGCTGCTCAAGCAGTGGAGCGAGAACCGTATCAACCGCCTGCGCAACAGCGCCGGTGAGGAATAAGTCATGTCGATCGAAGTCCGTAATGTCAGCAAGAACTTCAACGCCTTCAAGGCCCTGAACAGCATCAATCTGGACATCCAGAGTGGCGAGCTGGTGGCGTTGCTGGGCCCGTCCGGCTGCGGCAAGACCACCTTGCTGCGCATCATCGCCGGCCTGGAAACCCCGGACGCCGGCAGCATCGTGTTCCATGGTGAAGACGTGTCCGGCCACGACGTGCGTGATCGCAACGTCGGCTTTGTGTTCCAGCACTACGCGTTGTTCCGCCACATGACCGTGTTCGACAACGTTGCCTTCGGCCTGCGCATGAAGCAGAAAAACCAGCGCCCGAGCGAAAGCCAGATCGCGGTCAAAGTGCATGAATTGCTGAACATGGTGCAGCTCGATTGGCTGTCGGATCGCTACCCGGAACAACTCTCCGGTGGTCAGCGCCAACGTATTGCCCTGGCGCGCGCCC
The DNA here is from genome assembly GCF_030687515.1 of Pseudomonas sp. FP2338. Classification (NCBI taxonomy): domain Bacteria; kingdom Pseudomonadati; phylum Pseudomonadota; class Gammaproteobacteria; order Pseudomonadales; family Pseudomonadaceae; genus Pseudomonas; species Pseudomonas sp. FP2338. Next base: position 257,004 of record NZ_CP117436.1, read on the forward strand.
TGGCGGTGGAGCCCAAAGTGCTGTTGCTGGACGAACCCTTCGGCGCCCTCGACGCCAAGGTGCGTAAAGAGCTGCGCCGCTGGCTGGCGCGCCTGCACGAAGACATCAACCTCACCTCCGTGTTCGTGACCCACGACCAGGAAGAGGCCATGGAAGTCGCCGACCGCATCGTGGTGATGAACAAGGGCGTGATCGAGCAGATCGGCTCACCGGGCGAAGTCTACGAAAACCCGGCCAGCGATTTTGTCTATCACTTCCTGGGCGATTCCAACCGCCTGCACGTGGGCGAAGACAAGCACGTGCTGTTCCGCCCGCACGAAGTGTCGCTGTCACGCCATGAGCTGGAAGACCACCACGCGGCGCAAGTGCGTGATATTCGCCCGCTCGGCGCCACCACACGGGTAACGCTGAAGGTCGAAGGCCAAAGCGAGCTGATCGAGGCCGAAGTGGTCAAAGACCACGACAGCCTGACGGGTTTGGCGCGTGGCGAAACCTTGTTCTTCAAGCCCAAGGTCTGGCAAAAAGCCTGAAAACACTGCAAAACCCCATGTGGGAGCGGGCTTGTGTGGGAGCTGGCTTGCCTGCGATAGCATCACTGCGGTGTGACTGACACACCGAGGTGCCTGTATCGCAGGCAAGCCAGCTCCCACATTCAGACCTTGCTCGGCTTTAGATCGCGGCGTTCTACCGGGCCGGACCGCGCCTCAATCTGCTCTTTAAGGCCATGCCGCAACCCCAGCAAAAACGCCAACTCCGCCACCACAAACAACGGCCCCACAATCAGCCCCGACACATCGTCCACAAACGCCGGCTTCCTGCCTTCGTAATAGTGCCCGACAAACTGAATCACCCAACCCACCACAAACAGGCTGATGCCGCTGCTCAGCCACACCAGTGTGCTCTGCGCCGCCAGCGCATGCCCGGCCCACACTGACAAGCCCATCAACACCGTCATCAGCACGCCCAGCGCCAGTTCCAGGCGCAGGTAAAACCACGCCGACAACAACGCGAGTACCACCGCCGGAGATATCCACAGGCTGCCGACGGCCCATTCGGGGCGCGACAACAGCACCGCCACGGCGACGACGATCAACGGGATGCCGATAAAGTGGCTGGCGATATTGCGCGGGTCGCGGTGGTAGGCGGCGTATTGGCTGAGGTGGTCGACGAGGCTTTTCATTGTTGTTCCTCCTGTAGGATGCTTGATCATGCCCTGCCAGCCTGGGATTGACTGTCAGCTGGGCGACAATCTTCGGAGTGCTCATGGACACAGAGAAATGGCGTACTCGCTTGGCCACCGGTCACTGGTTCAGCCACCTGCCTGCGCCTTTTCAGCATAGCCTGCTGGCCCACGCCCGGCAGCGGCAGCTGGCGGCGGGGCAATACCTGTTCAAGCGTGGCGACCCGCCCTGTGGCCTGTACGCGGTGCTCGACGGCGCCTTGCGCATCAGCGCGGTGAATGAGCATGGCAAGGAAGCGCTGTTGAGCCTGGCGGAATCACCCTTTTGGCTGGGTGAAATTTGCCTGTTCGATGGCCTGCCGCGTACCCACGACGCCTGCGCCGTCGGGTCGTGCACGTTGTTGCAGGTGCCGCAACAGGCGCTGCTGAATATCCTCAATGAACACCCGCAGTACTGGCGTGATCTGGCGTTGTTGATGAGCCAGAAGCTGCGCCTGAGTTTTATCAACATCGAGCAACTGAGCCTGATGCCGGCCTCGGTGCGCCTGGCGCATCGGTTGTTGATGATCGTCGAGGGTTACGGCGAGGCCGAGTCTTCAAAAAGCGTGCTGCAACTGCCCCAGGAAGACCTGGCCGCCATGTTGAGCCTGTCACGCCAGACCACCAACGCCTTGCTCAAAGACCTGCAGGCCCAAGGTATCGTGCGCCTGGGCTACGGCGAGATCGAAATCCTCGATGCCCGGCGACTGCGTGAGGCGGCGCACACCTGAGGGTGTTAGCCTGCAAACCTGATTAATCGAGGTGTGTTATGCGTGTGCTGTTAGTGGAACATGAATCCGAAGAGGCACAGCGGATGGCCCAGGGCTTGAACGAGGCCAGTTACAGCGTCGAAGTCGCGGCCAATGGCATGGCGGCGTTGCGCCTGGTTGAAAGCACTGAGTACGACCTGGTGATCCTGGATGTGATGCTGCCGGGGCTCAATGCCTGGAAGTTGCAGCAGGCGATTCGGTTGAAGGGTGAGACGCCGATGTTGTTCCTGACCACGCCGGGCGGGATTGAAGACCGCTTGCGTGGGCTGGAACTGCATGAGGATGATTATTTGCTCAAGCCGTTTGAAGACAAAGTGCTGGTGGCGCGGGTGAAAAAACTCTTGCGGCGTGGTCGCTGAGCCACCGCTATCGCAGGCAAGCCAGCTCCCACAGTTGGAATGCATTCCCATGTGGGAGCTGGCTTGCCTGCGATGAGGCCCGACCTAGCGCAACCCATCGCGAAACTGCCCCGGCGTCATGCCCGTCCAGCGCTTGAACGCTCGGCTGAAACTGCTGGTATCGGCAAACCCAAGCAAATAACTGATCTCGGCCAATGAGCAGTGCGGATCGCGCAAGTGCAGCAGTGCCAGGTTCTCGCGGCACTCGTTGAGCAATGCATCAAACCGACAGCCTTCATCCGCCAGATGCCGCTGCAAGCTGCGCAGGCTCAGGTGCAAGGCCTGGGCGATGCGCTCGGCGCTCGGCTCACCCTCGGGCAGTTGTGCCTCGATGGCCGCGCGCACCTTGCGCTCCCAAGTCAGCGGTTGCAGTTGGGCAAGGGTGCGCTTGAGCACGGTTTCATTGTGCTCGGCCAACTCGGGGTTGGCGTCGTCCAGGTGGCTGTCAAAGTCCTGGGCGGAAAATTCAAGACGGTCTTCCTCGGCAGCGAAAAACACCGGTGCGCGAAATACCGTGTGCCAGGGTTTTGGATCCGCCGGTTCCGGCCGCCGCAGGTACACCGCCAACGGCGCGTAGTCACGACCCAGGCGATTACGGCAGGTGCGCACATAGATCGCTGCAAACGCATCAATCGCTTCCGGCGCGGGTGCCGGACTGTCCGCAGGTTGCAGCAGGCGAAAGCGGTAACGTTCGCCATCTCCGCTAAGCTCCAGCGTCAGCGCATCGCTGACCACCTGGTGATACCGCACGATGCGCTCGAACACCTCACGCAAGCTGCCGCTGGCCACCAGTGCATAACCCAGCGCATGAAAGGTGGTCGGGCTCACAAACCGCGACACGCGCAAGCCGATCGCCGGGTCGCCACTGGCCTGCACCGCCAGCGCCCACAGGCGCGTGGTGGCCGACAGCGGGTAACGCGCATTGGGGTCGTCCATCTGTTGCGGGTCGAGCCCGGCCTCGATGCACAGCGCGGCGCTGTCCAGGTTCAGGGCGTCGAGCTGCTTGCGCAGGGCGCGGGTCCAACTGGCGAGGGAGGTGGGTTCAGTCATGGTGATTGGCGCTTGCGGTCAACAGGTTGGCGTCCGGGGCTAGCGTCCTGCCCGATCGCGTGGGGCAGGATGGACGAATCACTTAACAAGAGGATGGGAGCATGGACGGTACTTCTGCAAGTCCCCAACAGATGAACGCGCAACAGCGCTCGGCAAAAATCCGCGAAGTGGTGCTCGCCGAAGGCGTGCGGTTGCGCCAACAGCACCCCTGGCTATTGCATCAGGACGCGTTGGGCGCGGGCATTCTGGCCTTTGCCTTGCTCGGCATGCTCGGCTCGGCGGCGCTCTATATCACCGGCCATATGGCGTGGTGGGCGTGCCTGCTGCTCAATGCCTTCCTCGCTTCGCTGACCCACGAGCTGGAACACGACCTGATCCACAGCATGTATTTTCGCAAGCAACGCGTACCGCACAACCTGATGATGGGCCTGGTGTGGCTGGCGCGGCCGAGCACCATCAACCCGTGGATTCGTCGGCACTTGCACCTTAACCACCACAAGGTGTCCGGCACCGAAACCGATATGGAAGAACGCGCCATCACCAATGGCGAGCCTTGGGGGTTCGCGCGGTTGCTGATGGTGGGCGATAACGTGATGTCGGCGTTTATCCGCATGCTGCGGGCCAAAACCTGGCGTCACAAACTCAAGATCCTCAAACGCTCGCTGCTGGTCTACGCACCGCTGGCGCTGCTGCATTGGGGCGCGTGGTATGTGTTCCTGGGCTTCCATGCCGCCAATGGCATCGCCAGCTTGATGGGTGCGCCAATCCAGTGGTCCGCCGGTACCTTGCAGATGATGCAGGTGATTGATATCGCCGCCGTGGTGATCATCGGCCCTAACGTGCTGCGCACTTTTTGCCTGCATTTTGTCAGCTCCAACATGCACTATTACGGCGATGTGGAACTGGGCAACGTGATCCAGCAAACCCAGGTGCTCAACCCGTGGTGGATGTGGCCGTTGCAGGCGTTCTGCTTCAACTTTGGCAGCACTCACGGCATCCACCATTTTGTAGTGAAGGAGCCGTTCTACATCCGTCAGATGACCGCCAAGGTCGCCCACCAGGTGATGCGCGAGATGGGCGTGCGCTTCAATGATATCGGCACGTTCGCCCGCGCCAATCGGCTGGAGCGCCAGGAACGGACGGACGCCGAATTGGCGTTCAGCAAGCAATAAACGCCAGCGGCAGGTCGCGAATCTGTTCGCGCAGCGGCGGCTGATAGTGGTCGTCGCTGATCAGCTCATGCAGCAGCTCTTCGCGCAGTTGGTGGAACTCGAAGCTGCTGCGCTGGCGCGGATGGGGCAGGGCGATGTCCACCACCTGCTTGATCCGCCCGGGTCGCGGCTCCATCACCACCACGCGGTCAGCGAGGAAAATCGCTTCTTCCACATCGTGGGTCACCAGCACCGTGGTGATTCTGGCGCGGGCGCGAATGGCCAATAGCTCGTCCTGCATCTGCTGACGGGTCAGCGCATCAAGGGCGCCGAACGGCTCGTCGAGCAACAGAATGCGCGGGCTGGCCACCAGACCACGGGCGATAGCCACACGCTGCGCCATGCCGCCGGACAGCTGATGCGGGTAAGCGCGGGTAAAGTCGGTAAGGCCCACCAATTCGATAAAGTCACCGATGCGCCGGTTGCGCTCGGCCTCGCTCAACGGCTCGTTGACCAGGCCCAGGCCGATGTTTTCTGCGACCGTCAGCCAGGGGAACAAACGATGCTCCTGGAACACGATGCCCCGCTCGCCGCCAATGCCCTTTACGGCGTTGCCATCCACCCGGATCTCGCCACGAAACTGCGTGTCCAGCCCCACCAGCAGGCGCAGCAGGGTGGATTTTCCGCAGCCGCTGGAACCCACAATCGCGACGAACTCGCCTTCGGCAATGTCCAGGTTGAATTCGCGAATCGCCTCCAGCTCAAAGCCGTCGACGTCAAAGGTCTTGCCCACATGGTTGAAGCTGACGATTGGTGCGTTCATGCGTGTCTCCAGCGCGTGGCGCGGGTTTCGATGCGTTGGCCGATAAAGTTGAGCGTGGCGCCGGTGAGGCCGACCAGCAGCATGCCGCCCATGATCAGGTCCATGCGCAGCAACTGTTGGGCGCCGATCATCAGGCTGCCGATACCGCCATTGGACGGCATGAAATATTCCGCGCCAATGGTGCCCAACCAGGCATAGATCAGGCTCAGGCGCAGGCCGGCGAAGATCCCCGCCGCCGCGCCCGGCAGTACCAGGCGGCGCAGGCGCTGGAACAGGTTCAGGCGCAGTACTTGCGCGGCTTCGCGCAGCTGTGGCGACAGGTTCAACACGCTGCGTTGGGTCGCGATAAACAGCGGAAAAAACGCCGCCAGGGCGATAAACACCCACTTGGCCAATTCACCCAGGCCGAACCAGGCGGTGAGTAATGGCACCCAGGCGAAAATTGCGATCTGGCGCAGTGCGGCCAGGGTCGGCCCGAGCACTCGCTCGCTGCGTCGCGACAAACCCAGCCACAAGCCCATGGCAAACCCCAGGCTGCCGCCGAGCAGCAAGCCACCCAGCGTGCGGCCGAGGCTTTTGCCCAAGGCGCCGGACAGGCTGCCATCCAGCACACCCGCGCCGGTGGTTTGCAGCACGGCCCATGGGCTGACCAGAATATTGGGGTCCACCCAAGCCTGATCCGTCGTCACCTGCCACAACGCCAACAACAGCAGCGGCAACAACCACGGTTGCAGGCGTTGCCACCCCTCATAACGCGGGCCGCGCCGAATCTGCGCGGTGGCCGGGTGCGGCCAGTGCACCCACTTGCGGTCCAGCCAGCCGATGCCGCGATCCATCACCACGCCCAACACGCCGATGACCACGATGCACACGAAGACGATATCGAGCATGAACAACTGGCGTGCCCAGACCATCAAGTAGCCGATGCCTTCGCTGGACGCCAGCAGCTCCACGGCCAGCAACGAGGTCCAGCCCGCCGCCAGCGCCAGGCGCACACCGGCCATGAAGGCCGGCAATGCAGCGGGCAGGATCAGCCGACGAATCAGCAGATGGGTGGGCAGGCGCAGCACACGGGCGGCTTCACGCAGGTTGGGTTGCGCGTCTCGCACGCCGACCAGTGTGTGCAAGGTAACGGGCACCACAATCGCTTTCACCAGCACCACCAGCTTCAAGGTTTCGCCGATGCCGAAAAACACCATGAACAACGGGATCCAGGCCAGGGTCGGCACTTGCGACAGTGCGCTGAAGGTGGGGAACACCAGGCGTTCGGCGCGGGCGCTGAAACCCAATAGCGCACCCAATAGCGCCCCGGCGCCGATGCCGGCCAGCAGCCCCCAGAACAAACGCTGCAAGCTGATCGCCAGGTTGCTCCATAACTCGCCACCGGCCAGTTCCACGGCGCTGCTCCACACCAGTGAAGGTGCGGGCAAAATTTGTTCGCTCATCCACTGATGACGGCTGGCCAACCACCACAGCCCGAACAGTGCCAGCGGCAACAGCCAGGGCAGCAGACGCTCACCGAGCAAGGGCCAGCGCGGCATGGAGGCTGAAAGAGGCAGGCTCAACTGTGAAGTACGGGCCATGGCGGACCTCCCTCGGTGTTATGTGATTTCGATCTTATAAAAATGGAATCAAGATGATTGTGAGATAAGAAAAATCATTTAAAGCCTCTGCCCGGCACGCATCCAATGCATTCGAAGAATATTTTCGATGCTGTTTATGCATACGCCGCTGGAGCCAGCGTTTCCGCTTGCATAGTCCAAAAAGCTATTAAATTGTGAATTTATAGTATTTAAAGTTTTGCTCGGGCTATGCCTACTTTCTGCTCCCCAGGCGACCGTCGCCCACCAGGAGCTGCGCTTATGAAACTGCCCTTCAAACGTCTGATCAGCCTGTTCGCGGGCACCGCCCTGGCCGGGTTGGTGCACGCTGCCGACCTCAAGGAAATCCGCATCGCCGTGCCTGACCTGAGTGCCGGCAGCCAGCACAGCGGCGGCGGTATAACGGATGTATTGCGCGAGCAGCAGGTCTTCGAAAAAGCCTTTGCCGACCAAGGCATCAAGATTCAGTGGAATTACTTCAAGGGCGCCGGTCCCGTGATCAATGAAGCCTTCGCCAATGGCCAGGTGGACCTGGCCTACCTGGGCGATCTGGCGGCGATCATCGGTCGCTCCAATGGGCTGGACACGCGTTTGCTCAGCGCCACCGCGCGCGACATCAAGCAGTACCTGGGCGTGGTACCAGGCTCGGGGATCAAGACTTTGCAAGATCTCAAGGGCAAGCGCGTGGCGGTGTTCCGTGGTACGGCCAGCCAGTTGTCGTTCGACAGTGCATTGGCCAGCCAGGGCTTGAATGAAAAGGACCTGAAGGTCATCAACCTGGATTTCAACGCAGCGGGCGCGGCGTTGGCCGCCAAGCAGATTGATGCGACCTGGGGCGGTTCGAACCTGACGGCGTTGCAGGCCAAAGGGCTGGCGGAAATACCGCTCACCACCAAGGACCTCGGCGGTGCCGGCAGCGTCCAGGCGGTGCTGGTGGGCAGCAAACAGTTTGTCGACGAACACCCTGATGCGGTAGCCAAGCTGCTCAAGGCCCAGCAGCAAGCGGTGCAGTGGTTGACCACCGACAGCAACAAGCAGGCCTATATCGAACTGGTGTCGGAGCGAGCCAGTTATCCACCGGTAATCCTGACCAACGACTTGAAAGACCAGCAGCTCAGCGAGATTTTCCCGGCGACCCTGGATCCGGTGTTCCTGGGCAAGTTGCAGGACGCGGTGGACTTGGCGTCCAAGGAGCGCTTGATTCGCAAGTCGTTTCAGGTGAGTGACTGGGTGGCGCCGAACCTGGCGGCGGCGGGGCTCTGAGAATTTTGGTGGCTGGGATATTGCTATCGCAGGCAAGCCAGCTCCCACAGGGGCATGCATTCCAACTGTGGGAGCTGGCTTGCGTGCGAAGAGGCCCGTCAAACCGCCACACTCACCTCCTGCCTGTCGACCTCCACCAGCGTCTCAATCATCGCCTTCGCCGCCGGCGATAACCTCGACCCGGTGCGGCTGACAATCCCGCACCGCGCACTCATGGTTTCCATGTTCTGCGGCAGGTTGCGCCAGTGCAGCAGCACCAGCGAACCCTGTGCGATGTCCTCGGCAAAGGCTTCCTCGGTGCCCACGCCGATGGCATTCGATTGCAGCACGATTTTCACCAGCGCCGGGAAGTGTTCAGTCTGAATGCTGGGTGAAAAATCCATGCGCCCGCTCAGGTTTGCCAGCAGTTTGCGAATGCCCTGGGAGATCAGCGGCGAGGCCAGCGGGTAGTCGAACATGTCGTTGGTCGACAGGCTGTCCTTGGCCAGCAACGGGTGCCCAGGGCGGCAGAAAAACACGCCGCGCTTGGGCGTCAATGCGCGGGTCTGGAAATTCGGGTCGGCCTCGAACTGGCGGATGTCGGCGATAAAAAATTCGATCTCTTCGCGGCTCAAGGCGCGGCTGAGTTTTTCCCAGTTATCCACCTGGAAACTGGTGCGGATTTTCGGGTGCGCGCCGATAAAACGCGCCACTGCGTCCGGCACCAGTTTTACCGCTGGCGCCGGGCCACAACCAAAGCGCAGGTCGCCGGCGTCGAGCTTGGTCATGCGCGTGACTTCACTGCTCAGCAGTGCGGCGCCGTGCACCAGAGTCAAGGCATGTTGCAGCACCACCTGGCCCTCTGGCGTGGGGCGCAAGTCCTTGTGGCCACGGTCGACCAGCACGCAGCCGAACTCCTGTTCGAGCCCCTGGATGCTGCGGCTGAACGCCGGTTGGGTGATGCCCATGGCGTCGGCTGCACGCACGAAACTGCGGTGTTCGTTGAGGGCGATGAAGTACCGAAGTTGGCGAAGATCCATATGCTTTCCCGGCATTTTAAAAATAGGTCGAAGGCATTTGCGACCGTGGGAGCTGAGGTTTTAAATGCAAGCTCTTATTCCGTCAACGAAGCAATGATTCATTTGCTAGATCTAAATTGCATATGAATAGAGCGTTGCAGGAAAGCATCCCACCATCAGCAGGCACATGAGGGTCATCACAATGAGCAACGCCACATTAGCTGTTCAACCCGTCGCCCAGGCGCTCGACATCCACCCTGTGGCCGGCCGCATCGGCGCCGAGATCCGTGGCATCAAACTCTCCGGCGACCTGGATGCCGCCACCGTCGAGTCCATCCAGCAAGCGCTGGTGCAGTACAAAGTGATCTTCTTCCGCGAGCAAACCCACCTCGATGACCAGAGCCAGGAAGCCTTCGCGCACCTGCTCGGCGCGCCGATCGCACACCCGACGGTGCCGGTGCGCGACGGCACGCGCTTCCTGTTGGAACTGGACGGTGCCCGTGGCCAGCGCGCCAATTCCTGGCACACCGACGTGACCTTCGTCGATGCCTACCCGAAAGCCTCGATTCTGCGTTCGGTGCTGGCGCCAAAGTCCGGTGGCGACACGGTGTGGGCCAACACGGCCGCCGCCTACAACGACCTCAGCGCCGACCTGCGCGCACTCGCCGACAACCTGTGGGCCGTGCACAGCAACGAGTACGACTACGCCGGGCGCAAGCCGGATGTGTCGCTGGAAAAGCTTGAGGAATACCGCAAAATCTTTACTTCCACCGTGTATGAAACCGAGCATCCAGTGGTGCGTGTACACCCGGTCAGCGGCGAAAAAACCTTGCTGCTGGGCCACTTCGTCAAACGCCTCAAAGGCTATTCACAGACCGAATCGGCGCAGCTGTTCAACCTGCTGCAAGGCCACGTTACCCGCCTGGAAAACACCGTGCGCTGGCGCTGGAACACCGGCGACGTGGCGATCTGGGACAACCGCGCGACTCAGCATTACGCGGTGGACGATTACGGCACCCAGGAACGCATCGTGCGCCGGGTCACGCTCAAGGGCGATGTGCCGGTGAGTGTGCAAGGGCAGCGCAGCCAGACCACAAAGGGATTATGAGCTAAGTCGCAGATCAAAAATGTGGGAGCGGGCTTGCTCGCGAATGCGGTGGATCAGTCAGTATATTTGTAACTGACAGACCGCATTCGCGAGCAAGCCCGCTCCCACATGGGTTTTGTGGTGTTTACCAGACGCCGATTTTCACCACCTTTTCCGCCTCAGGCTCACCGTACCGGAACCACTGGCCACGCGAATCAACCTCCGCATGGCTGATGGTGGTGCGCCGCTTCAACCCGCGCAGCCACTCCAACAGATAACCCAAGTGCGTGTCGCGCACCGCCGCATACGCCGGATCTTCGCCCAAATCGTGCACTTCCTGCGGGTCATTTTCCAGGTCAAACAGCTGTGGACGAAAGCCGTCATAGGCCAGGTATTTCCAACGCTCACTGCGCACCATGGTCATGCGGCAGCGGTCGATAGGCTGCGCCAGCCGCTCTCGGGCGGGAGCCTGGAAGGCATAGTCATATTCAGCGATGGCGTAGTTGCGCCAGGTGATGGGGTCGCCGTGCAGCAGCGGGATCAGTGAGCGGCCTTCCAGGCGATGGTCTGCGGCGGGCAAGCCCAGGGCATCGAGGAACGTTGGCAGGGCGTCGATGGTTTCCACCAGGCGCTCGTCCACCGTGCCACGGCTGATATCGGCACTGGCACGCGGGTCGCGCACGATCAGCGGAATGCCCACCGCAGGCTCCAGCAGAAACTCCTTTTCGCCCAGGAAGTGGTCGCCGAGGAAGTCGCCATGGTCGCTGGTGAACACGATCAGCGTGTCGTCCCAGCGGCCGTTGCTTTGCAGAACATCGAACAGCCGCCCGAGTTGATCATCGACTTGTTTGATCAGGCCCATGTAGGTTGGAATCACCGTGAGCCGCACTTCATCACGGGAAAAATTCACGCTCTCCTGATGCTGACGGAAAGCCTGGTAGACCGGATGATCGCTGGTGTGCGCAGGCTGAATCGGCACCTGGATATGCGCGGCGCCATACAGCGCGTGATACGGCGCCGGCGCAATGTAGGGCCAGTGCGGCTTGATGTACGACAGGTGCAAGCACCACGGTTGCTCGCCTTGTTCAGCGATAAAGTCGATGGCGCGGTCGGTGGTGTAGACGGTCTCCGAATGCTGCTCGGCTACGCGTGCAGGTAGCCCGGCGTTGCGCATGTGCCAGCCGCTGAGTACCTCACCGTTTTCACCGGCGGCGGCGTTGGCCCATTCATGCCATGGGTTGGTGCCGTCGTAGCCGTGCTCGCGCAGGTACTGGGTGTAGGGCGCGGACTCGCGTTTTTCCGCGAACAGCGGGCTGTCGGGGTAGATGCCGTCATGGCGCAAATACGCATCGAAGCCCACCTCATTGAAGGGCTCGGCCTGCGGGCTTTCAGGGTTGATATTCAGGCGCTGCAAAGCCTCCAGGTTCGGCGTGGCGTGGGTCTTGCCCACCAGCGCGGTGCGGATGCCATGGGGGCGCAGGTAGTCGCCGATGGTCAGCTCTTCCAAGGGCAGCGGCACCGCGTTCCAGGCCACCTGATGGCTGCTGACATAGCGCCCGGTGTACGCCGACATCCGCGACGGCCCGCAAATGGTGCCCTGGGTGTAGGCGCGGCTGAAACGCACGCCGGCGGCGGCGAGGCGGTCGATATTCGGCGTGTGCAAATGCGCGTGGCCGTAGCACGACAGATAATCGCGGCGCAGTTGATCGCACATGATGTACAGCACGTTGCGCACGGGTTGGGAGTTGGACATGAGGCTTCACCGGACTGAGGACAGGTGAAGGTTTTCGCTGTTCGGGTGGTGGGCTGGCAAGTGCATTTGAGGACTGGGTTTTATGCAGGGAATGCATGGGTGTTGCTAACGGCGCTATCGCAGGCAAGCCAGCTCCCACAGTTGAAATGCGTTCCCCTGTGGGAGCTGGCTTGCCTGCGATAACGCCCGCTCAGACGGCGACATTCTCCAGCGCGCACACGTCCTCATCCAGCTCATCGATCTGCTTGATCTGCTCAATCATCGCCTCCGCCAGCGGCGATAACCGATACCCCGCACGGCTGACAATCCCATAGCGCGTATAGCGTTCCTCCAGATCCTCCGCCAGCCCATCAATCTTCAAACACACCAACTCACCCCGCGCCATATGCAGCACATCGCTGTTGGCACTGACGATGCCGATCGCATCCGAGCGCAACACCACACCCATCAGGCTGTAGCCGTTTTCACACTCCACATTGGGCAGGTAATCCGGCCGGCCGCTGAGGTCGACGATGACCTTGCGCAGGTTCGGCGGGCGAATCGTCACCGCCAGCGGGTAGCTCATCAGCTCGGCGGCGCTGACGCTTTCGCGCTCGGCCAGCGGGTGCCCGGTGCGGCAGCAGAAGTACCAGCGCCGCGCGCGCAGGCGGTGGGTGTGGTAGTCCGGGTTGGCTTCGAAGTGGCGGGTGTCGGCGACGAAAAATTCGAACTCTTCGCTGAGCAGGCGCTTGCTCAAACTTTGCCAGTCATCCACCTGGAACTGCACGCGGGCCTTGGGGTAGCGCCCGATAAAACTGCCGATGGCACGCGGGATCAACCCGGCAGCGGGCGCCGGGCCGCAGCCGAAGCGCAGTTCACCGGCTTCCAGGCCATTGAACTGGCTGATCTCGTTGGCCAGTTGCTGCGCGCCGCTGACCAGGCGCCGTGCATGTTCGAGCAGCACCTGGCCTTGCTTGGTCGGCGCCAGGTCCTTGCGGCCACGGTCTACCAGTTGGCAACCGGCACTGTGTTCCAGCGCCTGGATGCTGCGACTGAACGCCGACTGCGACAGGTTCACGGCCAATGCCGCCGCGACAAAACTGCGTTGTTCGGCAAGGGCAATGAAGTGGCGAAGTTGGCGTAAGTCGATATGCATTTTTCACATCAAAAATATCCGGGAAATGCATTGGCTATGCATTAGGTCGACTCCTTATAAAGGCTATCTCTTATGCAGTAAATGTTCGATAAAACATAAATAAATAACTTTTGGGAATATCTATTGATGGATATTTCCGGGTTTCGGAGCCGCTTATGAGTCTGTTGAAGTCCTTGCCCCTGGCCATGCTGGTGGCCGGCAGCACCAGTTGGTCGCCGACCCAGGCCGCCGAAACGCCTGCGCCTGCCGGCAAGGGTGAAAACGCCAGCGGCCAGCTTGAGACCGTCACTGTGACCGCCCGGCGGCGCACCGAAAGCGCCCAGGAAGTGCCGACGCCCATGAGCGTCATCGGCGGCCAGGCGCTGGAGAGCCAGCGGGTCTACCGCATTCAGGATTTGCAGCAACTGGTGCCCAGCGTCAACGTCGCCTACATGCATGCGCGCCAGTCCAGCGTGTCGATTCGCGGGTTGGGCAACAACCCGGCCAGCGACGGCCTGGAAGGCAGCGTGGGGCTGTATATCGACAACGTTTATCTCGGGCGGCCGGGCATGGCGGTGTTCGACTTGATGGACATCGAGCAGCTTGAAGTCTTGCGTGGTCCGCAAGGCACCTTGTTCGGCAAGAACACCACGGCGGGCGTGATCAATATCAGTACGCGCGCGCCGAGTTTCACTCCGGAGCGCAGCATTGAAACCTCGTTGGGCGAGGACGGTTATTTCCAGACCAAGGGCACGATTTCCGGCCCGCTCACCGACGAGTTGGCGGGGCGTTTTTCCGCCTATCGCACACGCAGCGATGGCGACATCAAAAACGAATACAACGGCCATGACCTTAACGGCGGCTCACGCCAGGGCTTTCGCGGGCAGTTGCTGTACAAGCCCAGCGACACTTTCAACCTGCGCTGGATCGGCGACTACAACGAAGAAGACTCCAGCGCCGGCACCCGCGTGCTGTACAGCACGGGGCCGACCATCAATGGCACCAACCTCTATCAATCCCGCGCCGCAGCGGCGGGCGCGACCCTGGTGGATGGCACCCATCGCAAGGTCAACCTGGACAACGACCAGCATGTCACCGTGTTCCAGGGCGGCACTTCATTGGAAGCCAACTGGACGCTGCCGAGTGACTTCACCCTGACCTCGGTCAGCTCCTATCGCTGGTGGAATTTCACCCCGCGCAATGACGACGGCCTCAATGTGCCGGCGTCGTATAACGCCGGTGTGTCGGTGGAAGATAAGCAGTGGTCCCAGGAATTCCGCCTGGCCTCGCCCACCGGCGGTTTCTTCGACTATGTGCTGGGCGCCTACTACTTCGGCAACTCGTTGGATAACAAATCCTTCGCCTATTACGGGCCCAAGGCGGATATCTGGAATGGCACGCCGACCGGCGCGCTGAATGATGTGAGCACCGTCGGCAACGGGCATATCCGCACCGACAGTTTTGCCCTGTTCGCCCAAGGCACCTGGCACCTCACCGAGCGCCTGGATTTTACCGCCGGTGTGCGCGGCACTTACGAAGAAAAAAGCGCCTGGGTGAGCCGCAATGCGCCCGTGGGTGGCGCTGCGGTCACCGGCGCCGCTGCCACGGCGCGGCGTGGGCGCACCGGCGCGTATGACTCCGGCGATCTCAACCAGTACAGCGCCACGCCGTCGGGGCTGCTCAACCTGAGCTACCACTTCAACGACAACCTGCTTGGCTACGCCACGTTGTCCCATGGCGAGAAGTCCGGCGGGGTGAATTTGGTGGTGGGCTCTGCCCCGACGGCCGGGGCCGATTCGCTGCTGGTCGGCACCGAGCGCGCCAACAACGCCGAGCTGGGGTTTAAAAGCACGCTGTGGGACCGCCGTCTGCAACTTAATGCCAACCTGTTCTGGACTCAGGTCAACGGCTACCAGACCAACGCCTACGACCAGGACAACCGCGTGCAATACCTGACCAACGCCGGCTCCGTGCGCTCGCGCGGCGTGGAAGTGGAAAGCACGCTGGTGCCGATCCGGGGCCTGACGTTGAATATCAATGGCTCGTTCAACGATGTGAGTTACCTGTCTTACAAAGATGCGCCGTGCCCACCGGAAGTCAGCCTGCGCCCGGGTGCGCCGGCCTCCTGCGACTTGAGCGGTCACCAAGTGGTCGGCGCGTCCAAGTGGATCGCCAACGCCAACGGCGAGTACAAGTGGAACCTGGATAACGGCTTCGAACCTTACGTGACCGCCAGCTATGCATTCCGCTCCAAAGCGGTGGGCACAGTCGAGGATTCCGACTATGGGCAGATTCCGGCCTACGCGGTGGTCAACCTCTCTACCGGCCTGCGCGGCAACTACCAGCAAGGGCAGTGGGATGTGTCGTTGTGGCTGAAAAACGCCTTCGACAAAACCTACTACACCACCCTGTGGACGGGCGGCAACGGCGGCTACGAAGGCTTGCTGGGCACGCCGCGCACCCTAGGCGTGACGGGCCGCTACGACTTCTGAGTCGGTGCGGTAGGTGGCCGGGCTAAACACCCGCGTCACCACCAGCATCGCCAGCACCGTGACCGTCAGCACCACCCAGGCGCTGACGAAGTTGCCGGTGAGTTCGCGCAGCCAGCCGGTCAGCCAGGGCGAAACCGCGTTGATCAAAAAGCCCACGCCCTGCACAAAGGCCGCCAGTTGCCCGGCCTGACGTGGATCGCGGTGGTGGTCGAGGGTCAGCAGCAGGCTCAGGGCGAAACACGCGCCCAGGCCAAAACCGCACAAGGCTACCCACAGGTGCGGGTACTCCAGCGGTGCGAGGATCAGGCCGAGGTAGCCGACAGTCTGCGCCAACAGGCTGATGCCGAGCAGCGGACGACGGTCGATACCGCGCTGAGCCAGCACCGGCATCAACAGCGCAGCGATCACCTGGAAGATGGTCATGAACGCCAGCAACGAACCGCTGGGCAACACGCCCCAGCCGAGTTGCTGATAGTAGGCCGGCAGCCACGCCACCATGCTCATGTAGCCGCAATTCACCAGCCCGAAATACAACGCCAGCAGCCAGGCCCGACGATTGCGCAGCCCCTTGAAGGCAGGCGCGATTTGCTGGTTTCTCGCCGCGCCCAACGGCAGCCAGGCCCACAGCAGCAACGCCCCCAAGGCAGGTAACAGCCAAACGCCAAGCCCCGCCTGCCATTGCTGAAAATGCGTAGCCACCACTGGGCTGAGCAACGCCGCCAGGCCACCGCCCGCCATCAACGAGGCCGAATACACACCCATCGCCACCGGCACGCGGTGATGAAATTGGCGCTTGATCATCGCCGGCACCAACGCCTGGATCAGCGCCACACCGGCACCGCCCAGCAACGCGGTAACCAGCAGCGCCGACGCCTGGCCCATCAACCAGCGCGCCAGGCACGCCAGCAGAATCATCATCAAGCCAAGGGCAATGCCGCGCCGCTCGCCCAGGCGCGCTTCCACGCGCACACCGACCAGCGCCACCAGGCCCATGCACACCACCGGCAGGCTGGTGAGCAGGGCGCTGCTTTGGAAACTCAGGCCGGTGGCCTGGCGGATCTCGCCGAGCAACGGGCTGATGGAGCTGAGGATGGGGCGCAGGTTCAGGCCCAGTACGACCAAAAGGCCCCAGCCGGCGAGTTTTCCCGCGAATGAATGGTTGAGCGTCATGCACGGCCTGTCGTCTGCGCAAAAGAGGCGTGAAGTATGGCCAGCCGCCAGAGTATTCTGAAATTAAATATAACCATGCCAATCAGTGGCAAACGTAATGGTGACAAGCATGTTCGATCCCGTGTTATTGCGCAGTTTTGTCGCCGTGGTGGATTGCGGCAATTTCACCCGCGCCGCCGAGCGCCTGCACTTGACCCAATCCACCGTCAGCCAGCAGATCCGCCGCCTGGAAGACACGGTGGCGTGCCAGTTGCTCGACCGTGACCAGCGCCGCGTGGTGGCCACGGCCGAGGGCGAGCGTTTGCTGGCGTACGCGCGGCGCATCCTCGCGCTGCATGAAGAGGCCGCCGATGTCTTGATCAACCAGCAAAGCGACGGCGTATTGCGCCTGGGTGTGCCGGAAGACTTTGCCGCCGAACGCCTGATGCCGTTGCTGTCGGCTTTTGTGGTGGCCTATCCGCGGGTGCGTCTTGAGGTGACCAGCGGCCTGGGCCCCGAGTTGCAGCGCCAATACCGTGCCGGCGAGTTCGACGTGTTGCTGGTCAAGCAGATGGGCGACAGCGACGACTGCGTGGCCTCGTGGCCGGAACCCCTGTGCTGGGTCGACAGCCGCGACATGCCGTCGCTGGGGCGCGACCCGCTGCCCCTGGTGGCGTTTCCGGTAGGCGGTTTGTACCGCAATGAAATGCTCCACCACCTGGAAGTCGGCGGCTGGCGTTGGCGTATCGGCTATTCCAGCGCCAGTTTGGCCAGTGTGTGTTCGGCGGTGGCGGCGGGGCTGGGCATCAGCTTGTTGCCACGGCGGGTGGTGCAGCCTGGGCATGTGGTGCTCGGCGATGACAGTGGTTTGCCGATGGTGCAGGGCGTGCGCCTAGCGCTGTATGGCCGCAGTGGGTTGGGCGCGGCAGGGCAGACTTTGCAGCAGCAATTGTTCGCTCTATGCGCCAACAACCCATCTTGACGCTTTCGACGAGTGTTTTTTTGTGGCGAGCCCGCTCGCCACAATCCATGCGTTTACTGAATATTTTTTATGCCTTTAAAGCATTCAAAAACAACCCCTTCGCCACAGGCCACGGCAGCCGTGGCTTTGGCGTTTCAGGATGTTTCGTTTATTCAATTTAGATCTATGTATAACTTTAAAGATTACTTTAAGAGATAAGCGTCTAGCCCCGATGATTCAGCCCTCGACGGCCGCTTTGGCAGGCCTGTCGGTTTTTTTGTGTGAAAACCGTAGGGAGTGAATCAATGGGCAATGTCCAGACCGCCGCCAGTGCACCCGAGGCGCAGTGGCGCCAGGCACCGGGTGGTGAGTTGGTCGACCTTGGCCGGCCGCACCGCGCGCCGTTGGGGCAATTGCGTTTGCAGAAAACCCCTAAGCGTTTTTCGAGCCGTCGCGAAGGGATTCTGCTCGGGTTGCTGGTGCTGGCCCTGCACGGTGCGGTGATCTATTGGGTGAGCCAGAAGCCCACGCCGGTGCTGCCGATTGTGCCGCCGGAAATCCCGCCGATGACCATCGAATTTTCCCAGCCCGCGCCGCCGGTGGTGGAGCCGCCTCCGCCTGTGCCGCCACCACCGCCGCCACCTGTGGTCGAGCCACCGCCGCCGGTTGTCGATGAGTTGGCCGCCAAGCCTGCACCGCCAAAACCTGTTCCAAAACCCAAACCAAAGCCGGTCCCGAAACCAGAACCCAAGCCTGTGCCGAAAGCGGTCGAGCAACCGCCCGCGCCACCGACACCCGCGCCTCCAGCGCCTGCAGCGCCACCGACACCGTCACCTGCACCGGTGACACCGGCTTCGGCCAACGCTGCGTACTTGAAGAACCCGGCGCCGGAGTACCCGTCACTGGCCCAGCGCCGTGGCTGGGAAGGCACGGTGTTGTTGCGCGTGCATGTGTTGGCCAGCGGCAAGCCGGGCGAGGTCCAGATCCAGAAAAGCAGCGGTCGCCAGCAACTCGACGACGCCGCACTGACCGCCGTGAAGCGTTGGAGCTTCGTGCCGGCCAAGCAGGGCGATGTGGCCCAGGACGGCTGGGTCAGCGTTCCGATCGATTTCAAGATTCACTAACTATTCGGCAGCGGTGTGTTGGACACGCCGCCACCTGCACAGAGGGAAAACATCATGGCATTAGCATCTCCACTTGAATCCATCGAAAGCGCGGTGATCTGGCTGCTGGTGGTCTTTTCGGTCGCCACCTGGGGCCTGGCGTTATTGAAGGGCGTGCAGTTCGGACGCCTCAAGGCCCAGGATCGAAAATTCCACAAACAGTTCTGGGCGGCGTCGAGCCTCGATGCCGCCGCTGAATTGGCCGAAACCCAGCCCGGCGCCGCTGCCCGTGTGGCCCAGGCCGGTTATGCCGCGATCCAGGTCGGTGATGCACCGCACGCGGCAGACTTGAGCCAGGCCATCAATCACCAGGACCGCCTTGAACGCGCCTTGCGCCAGCAGATCGTGCGTGAGCGCCGCTCTTTGGAAACCGGCTTGGCCGTGGTCGCCAGTATCGGCAGCACCTCGCCGTTTATCGGCCTGTTCGGCACCGTGTGGGGCATCATGGAAGCCCTCAAGGGCATCAGCGCTGCCGGCTCGGCCAGCCTGGAAACCGTGGCCGGCCCGATTGGTGCGGCCCTGGTCGCCACCGGTGTGGGTATCGCCGTCGCCGTGCCGGCGGTGCTGGTCTACAACTACTTCCTGCGTCGCCTGAAGCTCACGGCGGCGGACCTGGATGACTTCGCCCACGATTTCTACAGCCTGGCGCAGAAGAATTCCTTCCGTGTGCTGCTGCACCCGACCCTGACCAAAAGCGCGGCCGGCACCGCGCAAAAAGTGAAGGAGGCGTCCTGAGATGGCCTTCTCCACGCAAGACAGTGATGAGGTGCTGAGCGAGATCAACGTCACGCCGCTGGTGGACGTGATGCTGGTGCTGCTGGTGGTGTTTATCGTCACCGCGCCGTTGTTGACCAACTCGATCCCGATCAACCTGCCCAAGACCCAGGCTGTAGCCCCGGTGGAGCAGAAAGACCCGCTGGTGGTCAGCATCGACGGTGCCGGCAAATTGTTTATCAACAAGGACGAAATCCAGCCCGACCTGTTGGAATTCAACCTGCAGGCGGCCAAGGCCAAGGACCCGGAAGTGCGGGTGCAACTGCAGGCCGATGATGGTGTGAATTACGGCGAAGTGGCGCGAGCCATGGCGTCTATCGAGCGCGCGGGCATCACCAAGCTGTCGGTGATTACGGCACGTTAAGTTTCAAAAGCCTCGACAATTTTTTGGCCGTCTCCTTGGCAGGGTGCGGCCTTTTTTTTACCTGGTATTTACCTGATTTCCACTGTGCAACCCGGTCCATGTGGGAGCTGGCTTGCCTGCGATAGCGGTCTCTCAGTTACAGATGTATCGACTGACCCACCGCTATCGCAGGCAAGCCAGCTCCCACATTTTTAAGTATCCGTGTGATTGATATTTTGGTTATTAATAAATAGCTTCTTATTCCTTAACGAATATAACCCTCGTCCCTATACTGACCAGCAACGTTAAACGCTGCAGGAGGGCACACCCATGCACAGCGAGTCGATTCGTTATCTGATCGTGCCGGGCTGGCAAGGATCGCCAGAAGATCATTGGCAAAGTCATTGGCAGAACAGCCTGCCCAACAGTGCGCGCGTGGAGCAGGCCGACTGGCTTACCCCGCGTCGCGAAGACTGGGTGGCGGCACTGGCGGAGGCCATCGCCGC
Source organism: Pseudomonas sp. FP2338 (assembly GCF_030687515.1). NCBI lineage: Bacteria > Pseudomonadati > Pseudomonadota > Gammaproteobacteria > Pseudomonadales > Pseudomonadaceae > Pseudomonas > Pseudomonas sp. FP2338. The sequence goes on from NZ_CP117436.1 coordinate 277,619, forward strand.
CGACAGCACACCGGTGATTCTCATTGCCCACAGCCTGGGTTGCATCACGGTCGCCCACTGGGCGGCCACCGCGCCGGTGCATTTTCTACGGCAGGTGCGCGGCGCCTTGCTGGTGGCGCCGGCCGATGTCGAACGCCCAGCCTGTGCCCCCGCCCTGCGCAACTTTGCACCGATTCCCACGCACCTGTTGCCGTTTCCCAGCCAAGTGGTCAGCTCCGACAATGACAGCGCCGTCAGCGCCACCCGCGCCTTGGAGCTGGCCCGCAACTGGGGCGCCGAGGCCGGCATTTTGTCCGGTGCCGGGCATATCAATGTGAAGTCCGGCCACCAACGCTGGGAACAGGGTTTCGCTTACCTCTATCGCCTGCAAAACCGCCTTGAGCATCACGCCCGGCGCCGTGCATAAATTTTTTTCAACGCCCCGTCCCTGAGCGGATTTGGGGCGGGAGCCTGCCATGAGTCATGACACCTTTGGCCAGCCGTTGCTGACCTTTCCCGATGCTGAAAAAAGCCCGCTGAGCATCCGCGCCAAGGCGCTGGTGTTTGTCGACCCGCGTTCACGCCAGCTGCGTGAAGAGCTGGAAAGCCTCGCGCCGCGTGCATTGCCGGTGTTGATTCGCGGCGAGACCGGCAGTGGTAAAGAGCTGCTCGCGCGGCATATTCACCGGGGCAGCGACCGCACGGGTTTGTTTGTGTCGGTCAATTGCGGCGCCATCAGCCCTACCTACGCGGATGCCGAATTGTTCGGCTATGCCGCCGGCAGCCACAGCGGCGCAGCCAGCAGCCGCGCCGGCTGGTTTGGTTCGGCCAATGGCGGCACCCTGTACCTGGACGAGATCGGCGACTTGCCGCTGCCGATCCAGGTGAAACTGCTCGCCGCCCTGGAAAACCACGAAGTCACCCGTGTCGGCGCTCATCAGCCGAGCCCGGTGGATGTTCGGCTGGTTGCGGCCACCAGCATCGACCTGGCCCAGGCTGTGGCTGCCGGCAAGTTTCATGAACGCCTGTTCCATTACCTGAGCGAGGGCCAATTGGACCTGCCAGCCCTGCGTGAGCGGGTAGGCGACATTTTGTCCCTGGCGGAATATTTCCTTGGCATCTACAGCCAGCGCCTGGACCTGCCGGTGCCGCTGATCAGTGATGCCGCCCAGCGTGTGCTGGAGCATCACAGCTGGCCGGGCAATACCCGCGAGCTGGAAAACGTTATTCACTTTGCGCTGTTGGTAAGCAGTGGCGATGAGATTTTGCCCGAGCATTTGAACCTGCCCGCCGCCGGTTCGCCGTTGGAACAACTGCGGCGGATCTTCGCGAGTGCCAGCGCCGCCGAACAGCAAACCTTGCTCAGCTTTCTAAATGAACAGCCGCAACATGAACAAAATGGAATATCAACGTGAATAAAAGATATTGTTCGGGAATAAAAAATATAGGTATTGTCCCTCTCATGCCGCGATAGCACTTCGCTGGCACACCATAAAAACGGTCGTCAGAGACGCCCCGGAATTTCGATAAGGACACTGCATGAAAAAGGTTCTGTTGTTTACCGCACTGGCGGCTGCCCTGACTGCAAGCTTCGCCCAGGCCAACGAGAAACTGGTGGTAGCGGCTACCCCGATCCCGCACGCGGAGATCCTTGAGCTGGTCAAGCCGACCCTGGCTAAAGAAGGCGTGGACCTGGAAATCAAAGTCTTCACTGACTACGTGCAGCCGAACACCCAGGTTGCCGAGAAGCGTCTGGACGCCAACTACTTCCAGACCCTGCCGTACCTGGAAAACTTCAACAAGGGCAAGGGCACCAACCTCGTCACCGTGATTGGTGTGCACGTTGAGCCCATCGGCGGTTACTCGAAAAAGATCAAGAATATTTCTGAGCTCAAAGATGGCGCCACCGTGGCCATCCCGAACGAAGGCTCCAACGCCGGCCGTGCCCTGTTGCTGCTGCAAAAGAATGGTCTGATTACGCTCAAAGACCCGACCAATGCACTGGCTACGCCGAAAGACATCGCCAGCAACCCGAAAAACCTGAAATTCAAAGAGCTGGAATCGGCGCTGTTGCCACGCGTACTGGACCAGGTTGACCTGGACGTGATCAACACCAACTACGCTCTGGAAGCCGGCCTGAACCCGGCCAAGGACGCGCTGATCATCGAAGACGCCAAGTCGCCGTACGTGAACTTCCTGGTTGCCCGCCCGGACAACAAGGACAGCGACGCGATCCAGAAACTGGCCAAAGCCCTGACCAGCCCGCAAGTCAAAGCCTTCATCGAGAAGAAGTACAACGGCGCGGTAGTGCCTGCGTTCTGATGTAAATAAAACCCCCTTCAAGGTTTGAACGCCGACGGCTACTGCAGCGTCGGCGTTTTTTTATGCCTGATGCACAATCAAACCCTGTGGGAGCTGGCTTGCCTGCGATAGCGGTCTGTCAGTGACAAATAAGTTAGCTGACCCACCGCCATCGCAGGCAAGCCAGCTCCCACATTTGGAGCGGCAGTGGCTCAGAGCTCGCGGCTATTGATCGCCCGACGCAACGCCACCAGCCACTTCACCAACTCCTGCGGATCAATCGGTTTCGCTTCGTTCATCGGTCATTCCCTCGAAACACAGACCCAGCAACCATAGCCGTCACCCACCCAACCCGCGAATCCGGCGGTTATCTTTTTGGGTGATATCAATATGCTATTTCGGTATTTAAATTTTACTTTTTATGCCTTTAAAGTTCGCGCTACCCGACGTTACCCTCGTCGGAACGGACAGCGCCCGCCGCATTACCCCTGCGGCGTCATGGACTCAAGATGACCTTCGATTTTGCTTTTATCCTCAGCACCTTGCCGGCGTTTCTAAAAGCCGTGGGGGTCACACTGCAAGTGGGCTTGATCGCCATTGCCACCTCGTTGCTGGTGGCGGTGATCAACGCGGCGCTGCTGGTATTTCGCACGCCCTACCTGTCACGCCTGGTGGCGCTGTATGTGGAGCTGGCGCGTAACACGCCGCTGCTGATCCAGCTGTTCTTCGTGTACTTCGCACTGCCGGCCCTGGGTTTCAATATCTCCGGGTTCTGGGCGGCGATCATCACCATGACCTTCCTCGGCGGCGCCTACCTCACCGAAGTGCTGCGCGCCGGCGTGGAAGCGGTGCCGCTGGCGCAGATCGAGTCGGGTAAATCCATCGGCCTGTCCGACTGGCAACTGCTGCGCCATGTGATCCTGCCCCAGGCCGGCATCCTCAGCCTGCCGGCGCTGTTCGCCAATTTCATCTTTTTGCTCAAAGAGACCACCGTGGTGTCCGCCGTGGCGGTGCCGGAGATTCTCTACACCACCAAGAGCTACATCGCGCTCTACTACAAGACCTACGAAATGCTCGCCGTGTTGACGCTGATTTGCGTGCTGCTGTTCTTGCCGCTGTCGCTGTTGCTCAGCCGCCTGGAAAGGAGGCTCCAGCATGGCCAGTTCGGGTCTTGAGTTGTTGTGGGTGTCGTTGCCGCAACTGGGCAAGGGCGCGGCGCAAACCCTGTCGATTTCTTTTTTGAGCATCGCCTTCAGCACCGTCGGCGGCGTGTTGTATGGCGTGTTGCGCACCTTGAATAACAAGGTGATCAACGCGGTGCTGCGGGTGTACCTGGAGCTGTTTCGCGCGATCCCGGTGCTGGTGTGGTTGTACCTGCTGTTTTTCGGGCTGCCGATTTTCTTTGGCCTGAGCATTCCAAGCTTCTGGTGCGCGGTGCTGGTGCTGTCGCTATGGGGCGCCAGCGAAGTCGGCGAGGTGGTGCGTGGCGCGCTGCATTCGCTGCCACGAGGCCAGCGCGAGGCGGGGCTGTCGATTGGTTTATCCGACCCGCAACTGTACGGCTACGTATTGCTACCCCAGGCGCTGAAACGCATGACGCCGCCGACCATCAACGTCTACACGCGGATCATCAAGACCAGCTCCCTGGCGGTGCTGATCGGCGTGGTGGATGTGATCAAGGTCGGCCAGCAAATCATCGAGCGCACCTACGAGTCAGTGCTGATCTACGGCGTGCTGTTTCTGTTTTTCTTCTTTATCTGCTATCCGTTGTCGGCCGCCTCCAAGGTGCTGGAACGGCGCTGGGGCCAGGCATGAGCGCATTGATCGAGTTCCAGGGTTTCAACAAGTTTTTCGGCGAGGCGCAGGTGCTCAAGGGCATCGATCTGAGCGTGCAAAGCGGCGAAGTGGTGGTGATCCTCGGCCCCAGCGGCTGCGGCAAAAGCACTTTGCTGCGCTGCCTCAATGGGCTGGAAGTCGCCCACAGCGGCAGCCTGCGGTTTGCCGGCAAGGAGTTGCTGGACAAAAACACCGACTGGCGCCAGGTGCGCCAGGACGTAGGCATGGTGTTCCAGAGCTACCACCTGTTCCCGCACATGAGCGTGCTCGACAACATCCTGCTCGGCCCGCTGAAAGTGCAAAAACGCGACCCGCGTGAAGCCCGTGAGCAAGCAGAGAAACTGCTGGCGCGCGTGGGGCTCGCCGACAAGCGCGATGCCTTCCCGCGCCAGCTGTCCGGCGGCCAGCAGCAACGCATCGCCATCGTCCGTTCGTTGTGCATGAACCCTCAAGTCATGCTGTTTGATGAAGTCACCGCCGCCCTCGACCCGGAGATGGTCAAGGAAGTGCTGGAAGTGATCCAGGGCCTGGCCCGCGATGGCATGACCCTGTTGATCGTCACCCACGAAATGGCCTTCGCCCGCGCCGTCGCTGACCGCGTGGTCTTCATGGAGGCCGGTCGCATCCTCGAACACAACACCCCCGAGGCATTCTTTACGAACCCGCAAACCGCACGTGCGCAGCAGTTCCTCGAGAAGTTCTCCTTTGTTTCAACACTGCCCAAGAAAACCAAGGAATTGGAGCTGATATGAAAAAACTACTGCTGCCACTGTTTGCCGTCGCCTTACTGGCCGGCTGCGATAAAAAGGCCGAAGAGCCTGCAAAACCCGTCGCTGCTGCCAGCTACATCGACAAGATCAAAGCGCGGGACAAGCTGATTGTCGGCGTGTTTACCGACAAACCCCCGTTCGGTTTCGTCAACGAAGCGGGCCGCTATGTGGGGTTTGATACCGACATCGGCCGCCAATTCGCCAAGGACCTGCTGGGCGATGAAAACAAGGTTGAGTTCGTAGCTGTCGAGCCGGCCAGCCGTATTCCGTTCCTGCAAAGCGACAAGGTCGACCTGATCCTCGCCAACATGACCGTGACGCCGGAGCGCAAGGAAGCGGTGGACTTTACCAACCCGAACTTGAAGGTCGCTGTGCAGGCGCTGGTGCCAAATGACAGCGCGGTGAAAAGCCTGGATGACCTGGCGGCCCGCACCACCATCGTCACTACCGGCACCACCGCCGATATCTGGCTGACCAAGAACCACCCGGACTGGAAGCTGCTCAAGTTCGAGAAAAACTCCGAGTCACTGCAAGCCCTGTCGGCCGGGCGTGGCGATGCCTACGCGCAAGACAACCTGGTGCTGTTCAGCTGGGCCAAGCAAAACCCTGGCTACCGCGTGCTGGAAGAGAAACTCGGCGATGAAGCGCCGATTGCACCGGCGGTGAAGAAGGGCAATATCGAATTGCGTGACTGGGTGAATGCGGAGCTGGCGAAGTTGGGCGAGGAGAAGTTTTTGCTCAAGCTGTATGACCAGTATGTGCGTAAAGAGCTGAGCGATGACACCAAGCCTGAGAGTGTGATTGTTGAAGGCGGTAAGTGGCAGGGCTGATTATGTGCTGACTGTTCTACCGCTATCGCAGGCAAGCCAGCTCCCACCTTTGCGTGTGTTCGCACATCAAAATGTGGGAGCGGGCTTGCTCGCGAAGAGGCCCTTCCAGGCACCGATTATTCCGGCCAATGCCAAGCCGGCGCATCCAGAATCCCCTGGCCCACAATCTGAGTCTGCCCCAACACCTTCTCCAGCACGATCGAATTGCATTCCTCATCCTGCTGCAACGCGGCAATCAAGCGGCTGGCATGCGACACCACCCACACCTGGCACTGCGTCGAGGCCTGGATAATCAAGCGCGCCAACGCCGGCAATAAATCCGGGTGCAGGCTGGTTTCCGGCTCGTTCAGCACCATCATGGTCGGCGGCCGTGGCGTCAGCAGCGCCGCGATCAGCAGCAGGTAGCGCAAGGTGCCGTCTGACAATTCCGCTGCCGACAACGGCCGCAGCAAACCTTCCTGATAAAACTCAATCGCAAAACGCCCACCTTGCAACGGCTCGATGTTCAGCCGCGCGCCGGGGAACGCGTCACTGACGGCGCGCTGCAACGCCTCGGGGTCGCCAATTTCGCGGATGGTCTGCAATGCCGCGGCCAAATCGCGGCCGTCGTGATGCAACACTGGCGTGCGCGTGCCCAGTTGCGGCTGGCGCACAGGGGCGTCCACATCGCTGCGAAAATGATCATAAAAACGCCAGCCACGAATGCTTTCGCGCAGCAGCAACACCTCCGGCGAGCCGCGCAGGCTGCCGACCTGATCGAACAGGCTGTGGTAGTTGGGCGTGTGCTGGGCCAGTACATCCCAGGCGCGGCCATCGCGGGCGCGCACCATCGGCCCGGAGCGCTGCACCAGCAGGCTGGCCGGGCGGTAGATGTGACCGGCCCAGATGCATTCTTTCTTTACCTCCGGGTCCAGTTGGAACGCGGAAAGGGTCTTTTCCGGCAACCCTAGGGAGATCGCGTAGCTGAAGTCCTCAGCGGCAAACCCCAGGCGCAGGCGTTTGACGCCCTGGCGCACCGTCGGCTCAACGGCCACCTCGCCATTGCGCATGCGTCGGCTGACATTCTCGGGCCCGGCCCAGAAGGTTGAGTCCAGCCCGCCTTCACGCGCCAGGGCATTGATCACCCCGCCTTGGGCGGTTTCGGCCAGCAAGCGCAAAGCGCGGTACAGGTTGGACTTGCCGCTGCCATTGGGGCCGGTAACCAGGTTCAAGCGGGCCAGCGGCACCACCAGTTTATTGATCGAGCGGTAGTTGGCCACCGCGAGGGTTTTGAGCATGTGTTTTAGCCGGCGTGGGAACCCTTGGAGTATGGGATGCTCCATGCAGATAAGGAACCCTGATCTAAGCTCACAGTCGCATACTCACTGTCACATCGCGTCACGCAAAAGGAGCCTGCATGGGCGGTCGTATTTACACCTGTATTTTCGGACTTGGCCTGCTGACGCTGCTGAGCGGCTGTGGCCAGGAAAAGGCCGAACCCAAGGAGCATTCGCGGGTGTTTGTGCAGACCGTGCAGCCCGCGGATTTTGCCGCCGCCGTGACCCTGACCGGCGATATCCAGGCTCGCGTGCAAACCGACTTGTCCTTTCGCGTGGGCGGCAAGATTATCCAGCGCATGGTCGACGTGGGCGACCGCGTAACCGCCAGGCAAGTGCTGGCCAAGCTCGACCCCAAGGATTTGCAGACCAACGTCGATTCCGCCCAGGCCCAGGTCGTGGCCGAGCAGGCGCGGGTCAAGCAGACCGCAGCGGCCTTTGTGCGCCAGGAAAAGCTCTTGCCCAAGGGTTACACCAGCCGCAGCGAATACGACGCCGCTCAAGCCGCGTTGCGCAGCAGCCAAAGTGCCCTGGCCGCTGCCCAGGCGCAGTTGGCCAATGCCCGCGAACAACTCGGCTACACCTCGCTGGTCGCTGATGCCCCAGGCGTGATCACGGCGCGCCAGGCTGAAGTCGGCCAGGTGGTGCAGGCCACCGTGCCGATTTTCAGCCTGGCCACCGATGGCGAGCGCGATGCCGTGTTCAATGTCTATGAATCCTTGCTGGTGGAGCCGCCGCCCGATGCGCCGATCACCGTTAGCCTGCTGGATAACCCGAGCATCAAGGCCGTGGGTAAAGTTCGCGAAGTCACGCCTGCCGTGGCGGCCAACACCGGCACCGTACAAGTGAAAATCGCCCTGCAATCGCTGCCCAAAGGCATGCAGCTGGGCTCAGTGGTCAGCGCCACGGCCAATGGCCCGGCCAAGGCCAGTGTGGAGCTGCCGTGGTCGGCGCTGACCAAAGACCTCAACGAACCCGCCGTGTGGCTGATTGACGGCGACGGCAAGGCGCAACTGCACAAAGTCACGGTAGCGCGCTACCTGACCGGCAAAGTGATTATTGGCGACGGCCTTAAAGGCGGCGAAAAAGTCGTGGTGGCTGGCGGGCAGTTGCTGCACCCCGGCATGCTGGTCGAGATCGCCCAGCAAGGAGTCCAGCCATGAAGCGCCTGACGGCTTTGCTTGCCGCCAGCCTGTTGCTGGTCGCCTGCTCCAAAGAGGAAGCGCCGCCCGAGCCCGTACGCCCGGTGCTGTCCATGGAAGTGAAATCTGAAGATCAGGAAAACCTCGGCCGTTTCGCCGGCACCATCCAGGCCCGCTACGAAAGCAACCTGGGTTTCCGCGTGCCCGGCCGTATCGCTCGCCGCGCCGTGGATGTCGGCGCCGAAGTGGAGAAGGGCGCCTTGCTCGCCGTGCTTGACCCCACCGACCAGCAAAACCAGTTGCGCGCCGCCCAAGGCGACCTGGCCCGCGTGCAGGCGCAGTTCATCAATGCCCAGGCCAACGCCCGGCGCCAGCAGGAACTGTTCAATCGCGGCGTCGGTGCCCAAGCCCAGCTGGATGTGGCCCAGACCGACCTGAAAACTACCCAGGCGACCCTTGATCAAGCCAAAGCCTCGGTCAACCAGGCCAAGGACCAACTCAACTACGCCGAACTGCGCACCGACCACGCCGGTATCGTCACCGCCTGGAATGCCGAAGCCGGCCAAGTGGTCAGCGCCGGCCAGCAAGTGGTGACCCTGGCGCGTCCGGACATCAAGGAAGCGGTGATCGACCTGCCCGCCGGGCTCGCCGAGCGCCTGCCGCCGGACGTGGTGTTCCTGGTCGCCGGGCAGCTCGACCCCAGCGTTAATACCACCGCCATCGTGCGCGAGATCGAACCCCAGGCCCAAAGCGCCACGCGCACCCGCCGCGCGCGCCTGACCCTGGCCGAGACGCCACCTGCGTTCCGCCTCGGCACCGCCATCAGTGTGACCCTGAGCACGGCCATTGCACCGCGTATCGAAGTGCCGCTGACAGCCTTGCAGGAAGCCGACGGTAAAACCCGCATCTGGCTGCTTGATACCCAGAGCCAGACCGTGCAGCCGCGTGACGTCACGGTGATCAGCCGTGATGCCAGCAGCGCCTTGCTCAACGGCGGCGTCAAACCCGGCGAACGCATCGTCACCGCTGGTGTGAACAGCCTGAAACCCGGGCAAAAAGTCAAAATCGACGAGGACAGCCCGCGATGAAAGGGAGCTTCAACTTATCCGACTGGGCCCTCAAGCATCAGTCCTTCGTCTGGTACCTGATGTTCGTCGCGCTGCTGATGGGCGTGTTCTCCTACATGAACCTGGGCCGCGAGGAAGACCCGTCGTTCACCATCAAGACCATGGTGATCCAGACCCGCTGGCCGGGCGCGACCCAGGAAGAAACCCTCAAGCAAGTCACCGACCGCATCGAGAAAAAACTCGAAGAACTCGACTCCCTCGACTACGTGAAAAGCTACACGCGGCCGGGTGAATCCACGGTATTCGTATTCCTCAAGGACACCACCAGCGCCAAGGCCATCCCGGATATCTGGTACCAGGTGCGCAAGAAGATCGACGATATTCGCGGCACCTTCCCCCAGGGTTTGCAGGGGCCGTCGTTCAACGATGAGTTCGGTGATGTGTTCGGCTCGGTCTACGCGTTTACCGGCGATGGCCTGTCGATGCGCCAACTGCGCGACTACGTAGAACAGGTGCGCGCCGAGATCCGTTCGGTGCCGGGGCTGGGCAAGGTTGAGATGATCGGCCAGCAGGATGAAGTGATTTACCTGAACTTCTCCACACGCAAACTCGCCGCGTTGGGCATCGATCAGCGCCAAGTGGTGCAAAGCCTGCAATCACAGAACGCCGTAACCCCCGCCGGGGTGATCGAGGCCGGGCCAGAGCGGATTTCCGTGCGCACGTCCGGGCAATTTGCCTCGGAAAAAGACCTGGCCAACGTCAACCTGCGGCTCAATGACCGCTTCTATCGGCTGGCGGACATTGCCGATATCAGCCGTGGCTACGTCGACCCGGCGCGGCCGATGTTCCGCTTCAATGGCAAGCCGGCGATTGGCTTGGCCATTGCCATGCAGAAGGGCGGCAATATCCAGTCGTTCGGCAAGGCGTTGCACACGCGCATGGACGAACTGACCGCCGACTTGCCGGTAGGCGTTGGCGTGCATAAGGTTTCCGACCAGGCCGAAGTGGTGGAAGAAGCCGTCGGCGGCTTTACCAGCGCCTTGTTTGAAGCGGTGATCATCGTGCTGGTGGTGAGCTTTATCAGCCTCGGCATGCGTGCCGGCCTGGTGGTGGCGTGCTCGATTCCACTGGTGCTGGCGCTGGTGTTTGTGTTCATGGAATACAGCGGCATCACCATGCAGCGGGTGTCGTTGGGCGCCTTGATTATTGCCCTCGGCCTGTTGGTGGACGACGCGATGATCACCGTCGAGATGATGATCACGCGCCTGGAGAAAGGCGAAACCAAGGAGCAGGCGGCGACCTACGCCTACACCTCGACCGCCTTCCCGATGCTCACCGGCACGCTGGTGACCGTGGCCGGCTTTGTGCCGATCGGCCTCAACGCCAGTTCGGCGGGTGAGTACACCTTTACGCTGTTCGCAGTAATTGCCGTGGCGATGCTGGTGTCGTGGGTGGTGGCGGTGCTGTTTGCGCCGGTGATCGGCGTGCATATCCTCAGCGCCAACGTAAAACCGCATGACGCCGAACCTGGGCGCATCGGCCGTGCCTTCAATGGCGGCATGCTCTGGGCCATGCGCAACCGCTGGTGGGCCATCGGCATTACCGTGGGCCTGTTTGTGGCCTCGGTGTTCTCCATGCAGTTTGTGCAGAACCAGTTTTTCCCGTCCTCGGACCGCCCGGAAATCCTCGTCGACCTCAACCTGCCACAAAACGCCTCGATCAATGAGACGCGCAAGGCCGTCGACCGCCTTGAAGCGATCATCAAGGACGACCCGGACATCGCGCGTTGGAGTACCTACATTGGCCAGGGCGCGATTCGTTTCTACCTGCCCCTCGACCAGCAACTGGAAAACCCCTACTACGCGCAGCTGGTCATCGTGAGCAAAGGCCTGGAAGAGCGCGGTGCCTTGATTGCGCGCCTGCAAAAGCGCCTGCGCGATGACTTCGTGGGCATCGGCAGTTATGTGCAGCCGCTGGAAATGGGCCCGCCGGTGGGGCGGCCGATTCAGTATCGCGTGTCGGGCAAGGATATCGATCAGGTGCGCAAACACGCTATCGAACTGGCGACCTTGCTGGACCAGAACACCCATCTGGGCGAGATCATCTACGACTGGAACGAGCCCGGCAAAGTGCTGCGCGTGGACATTGCCCAGGACAAGGCGCGCCAACTCGGGCTGTCGTCGGAAGACGTGGCGCAGTTGATGAACAGCGTGGTCAGCGGCGCATCGGTGACCCAGGTACACGACGACATCTACCTGATCAATGTGGTCGGCCGCGCCGAAGATGCCGAGCGTGGCACCCCGGAAACCCTGCAGAACCTGCAGATCGTCACACCCAATGGCACCTCGATTCCGCTGCTGGCCTTCGCCACCGTGCGTTATGAGCTGGAGCAGCCGCTGGTATGGCGTCGCGACCGCAAGCCGACGATCACCATCAAGGCCTCGGTGCGTGACGAGATGCAGCCCACGGACCTGGTGAAGCAGCTGGCGCCGACCATCGACAAATTCAGCGCCGGCTTGCCGGTGGGTTACAAGGTGGCCACCGGCGGCACCGTCGAAGAAAGCGGCAAGGCCCAGGGCCCGATTGCCAAGGTGGTGCCGCTGATGCTGTTCCTGATGGCGACCTTCCTGATGATCCAGCTGCACAGCGTGCAGAAGATGTTCCTGGTGGCCAGTGTCGCGCCGCTGGGCCTTATCGGCGTGGTGCTGGCGCTGATTCCCACTGGCACGCCCATGGGCTTTGTGGCGATCCTCGGCATTCTGGCGCTGATCGGCATCATCATCCGCAACTCGGTGATTCTGGTGACGCAGATCCACGAATATGAAGTGGCCGGTTACACACCCTGGGACGCGGTGGTGGAGGCCACCGAGCACCGGCGCCGACCGATCCTGCTCACTGCAGCGGCGGCCAGCCTGGGCATGATCCCGATTGCGCGGGAAGTGTTCTGGGGGCCGATGGCCTACGCGATGATTGGCGGGATCATCATTGCGACCTTGCTGACGCTGCTGTTTTTGCCGGCGTTGTATGTGGCTTGGTACAAGATTCGCGAGCCGAAAAAAGAACAGGCCTGACCATCGGAGCCTTCCTGAAAGGATGTGGGAAGGTTCTTTGAAACAGTTTTCGAACACTTTCTGAGGGTTATGTGCATTACCCTCCGGGCCTGATCTTGTCTGGAAGGCCCGTGCCATGCGTCATTTTTTGCTGGTTGTCAGCCTGTTGTTATCTCCACTGGCATTAGCCGGCACCGTGTTGGAAAACGCCCTGTGGCGTGTCGAACTCGACCCCGCCACGCTGGCGCTGCGCGTTACGCCCGCAGGCGAGACCTCGGTGCAGGCGTCCAGCGGTGTGGCTGCCCATGCTGTCAGTGATATGCAAGCGGGTACCGAGCAGGCTGCCTGGCAGTGGGACAACGGCGCTTATCGCCTGACGGCCCGCCTTGAGCAGCGCGACCTGTCCCTGACCCTCAGCGCCCGCGAGCCGGGTGAATTGCCGCTGCTGCGTCAACCCGCTGCGGCCATGGGCAAGGGGTTGATCTGGCCCTTGGCCGAAGGGCATTACATACCGTCCGGTAACGCCGTGTGGAAAGCGTTTTTGCTGGAGCAGGGCGAACTCAATACCACTCAGGACCTCAGCCTGCCGTTATGGGGCATGGATCACGGCCGCTTCACGTTGAACTGGTTGCTGACCAACCCCTACAACAATCAGTTGAAATGGCAGGCCGACGACCAGGGCCTGGCACTCTCGGTGGCCCACGAATTTACCCGTCTTGATCCCACGGCGCCGATGACCTTGCGCTTGCACCTGGGCGACGCCGACCCATTGGCCGGTGCCAAGCGCTATCGCCAATGGCTGGTAGAGCAGGGCCGCTACGAGCCGCTGGCGGACAAGCTGCAACAAACCCCCGAAGCCAAAAAACTGCTGGGCGCCAGCCATGTCTACCTGTGGGGCAACAGCCTGCTGGCCCCCGCTGATGTGCGTGATTGGCCGCTGCTGGTCAAACGCTTGCGCGGTCATGCACTCAAGGGGTTGATGGACAAACAGGCGACTCAGGTTCTGGCGCAGGCCAAGGCTTTGAACCGTTATGAGCAAGGCGTTTTGCTGCGGGGCCTGAATGCGGCGATCAATCAGCAAGCGCGGCAGGCTTGGCAAGTCGAAGACCCGGACATGACCCGACTCGCCGCCCGCTATGGTGAGCTGCGCAGCGAGCTGGCCAAGGACTTTGCCGGGGCCTTGACCGATACCCCCGAGACCTGGGGCAACCAGACGATTCAATCCCTGCGCGATGCCGGGCTGCCGCGCCTGTTGGTGACCCTGGGCGAAGGCTGGGAAGGCGGCCTGTGGCATCCCGAAGCGATTCGCGCCGGTGTCGAAGCCGGTTACCTGATGGCGCCCTACGACTCCTATGAAACTGCCTTGTCCGCCAGCGAAAACCCGGACTGGACCACCGCGCACCTGGGCGCCAAGGCCTACCGCGACTGCGCAATTGTGCTCAAGGACGGCAAGCTGAAAACCGGCTTCCAGCAATCGGGCCACTACATCGACCCGCGCTGTATACGGCCTTTGCTGGAAGCACGGGTGAAGGCGGTGCAGGCCAGGGCCGGTTTTAACGCCTGGTTCCTGGATGCCTACGCCACCGGCATGGTGTTCGACAGCTACCGTGACAGTGCGCCCATGACTCAGGCGCAGAACGCCGAAGGCAATATCGACGCCTCCCGTTGGATCAACACGGTACTCAAACTGCCGGCGGGTTCCGAAGATGGCAATGCCAGCACCGCCCAAGGCACTCTGTTCGCCCACGGCATGCAGACACCGGTGATCGGCTGGGGCGATCGGCAGATGACCCAGGACAAGCAATCGCCCTATTACGTCGGCAACTGGTACCCGCCGGAGCAGCCGGCAGTGTTCTTCAAGCCTGTGCCGTTAAAAGAGCCGTTTCGCACACTGTACTTCGACCCGACCATGCGCCTGCCGCTGTACCAGGCGGTGTTCCACGGTTCGGTGATCACCACCCACCATTGGCTGTTCGACAACCTGAAGTTGAGCAATGTGCGGGCCGAGAACGAGCTGACCCAACTGCTCTACAACGTGCCGCCGCTGTATCACCTTACGGATGCGACGCTTAAACAGCGGCTGCCGATGATTCAGCGTCAGGATCGGTTTTTCAGGCCGTTGCATCAGCGTTTGGCAGCTCAGGCGTTGACCGATTTTCGGTGGCTGACGGCGGACAAACAGGTGCAGCAGACTACCTTTGCCGATGGCACGCGGTTGGTGGTGAATTTTTCTGCGCGGGAGCAAGCGGGGTATGTGGGGCGTAGCGTGACGGCGTTGGTGGTGGGTGAAAAACCGGTGGTGTATCAGGTGAATCCGTAGCGCCGGTTAAATCGCCATCGCAGGCAAGCCAGCTCCCACAGTTGAAGGTGTTCACACATCAAAATGTGGGAGCTGGCTTGCCTGCGATAGCGTCAGATTAAACAACGAGTCTCTAGGCCTTGCGCCACACACTCGCCAACCAAGGCTGTTGCTCGCGCGGTAACCCGGCCGGTCGGTAGTAATGCTCCAACTCCACAAACCCCGCCGCCATCAGCAAACCCCGCCACGCCTCCAGATCGTGATAAGCCCCGTACCGAGGCCCATTCCAGCCTTCCTGATTCTCACCCCGAGGGTTGGAACTGAACAACACACCCCCTGGCTTCAGCGCCCCATGCAGCTGCTTGAGCACCCGTGGCAGTTCCTGTTTTGGAATATGAAACAGCACCGCATTGGCAAACACGCCATCAAAGCGCGCGGCGGGTAAATCCAGCTTCAGGAAGTCCTGCTGCAACACCTCACAACCACTGTCTTCACGCGCCATTTGCGCAAAGCGCTCAGAGCCATCGAGCCCCACGGCGATATGCCCCATGCGCGTAAACGTCTGCAAATCCCGCCCCGGCCCACAGCCGAAATCCAGCACGGTAAACGGTGGCGTGCCCTGGATATGCCGAAGCAGGGCGTCGATGTTCTGGCTCACATCGTGGTCGCGAGTGCCTTCGCGAAAGTCTTCGGCGACTTTGTTGTAGTGGCCGAGGGTGGTGGTGGTGATCTGGTCGAGGTCGTCGGGCTTTAAGGTCATGACGGGTAATACCGGGCGCTGAGATTGCCCGACTATACCTCACCTCTCCCTCACCTCTTGTTAAGCACCCGCGCCAACCGATCCCCACCCAACTGAATCACCGCCACCAACACCACCAGCAGCACAATCACCGTGAGCATGATCTGCGTATCAAACCGCTGATACCCATACCGATACGCAATGTCCCCCAAACCGCCAGCACCAATCGCCCCGGCCATGGCCGATGAGTTGATCATGGTCACCAAGGTAATCGTAAACCCGCCGACAATCCCCGGCAGCGCCTCGGGAAGCAACACATGCCAGATAATGTGCCAGCGGCGGCAGCCCATGGCCTGTGCGGCCTCGATCAAGCCATGATCGACCTCGCGCAAACTCACTTCGGCAATCCGCGCAAAGAACGGCGTGGCGGCGATGGTCAGCGGTACAACGGCGGCCCACACGCCGTAGGTGGTGCCGACGATCAGCCGCGTGAACGGGATCAGCGCCACCATCAGGATCAAAAACGGAATGGAGCGGAACAAATTGACGAATGCCCCCAGCACGCGGTTCAGCGCCGGAGCCTGGTAGATGCCGCCCTTGTCGCTGGTGACCAGGAACACCGCCAGCGGAATCCCCACCAGCAACGCAATCAGCGATGACACGCCGACCATCAACAAGGTGTCGATGGCGCCCTGTAATAAACGATCAAACCACATAGCCCAGCACCTCCACCTGTTGTGCCCAATGCCCGGCGCGGTTGCGCAACGCTTCGGCGTTGTGGGGCGAGTCATTCACGGCCAGCAACAATTGCCCCAGGGCATGCCCCTGAATGCGTTCCACGCCGCCTTGCAGCAAGCGCACGCGCCCGCCGAGGGCGCTGAACAGTGCGGCCA
The DNA here is from genome assembly GCF_030687515.1 of Pseudomonas sp. FP2338. Lineage (NCBI taxonomy): Bacteria > Pseudomonadati > Pseudomonadota > Gammaproteobacteria > Pseudomonadales > Pseudomonadaceae > Pseudomonas > Pseudomonas sp. FP2338. The sequence continues at coordinate 293,841 of NZ_CP117436.1, forward strand.
GGTCCGGTTCGTCTGCGGCGCTGCCGGTGAACTGCAACCGCAACACCACCGCCGCCGTCGACGAAGGTTCAGCCTGCAAGCGACTTTGCAGTTCGTCCGGCAGCCTGTGTTGCAACGGCGCCAGCAACGTTTTGCTGACCTCATGCTGGGGGTTGCCGAACACTTGCCACACCGGGCCTTGCTCGACGATGCGCCCGTGTTCCAACACCACCACGCGGTCGCAGATGTCGCGAATCACCGCCATCTCGTGGGTGATCAACACGATGGTCAGGCCCAGGCGCTGGTTGATCTCGCGCAACAGACCGAGGATCGACTGGGTGGTTTCCGGGTCGAGGGCCGAAGTGGCCTCGTCGCACAACAATATCTGCGGGTCATGCACCAGCGAACGGGCGATGCCCACGCGCTGTTTCTGCCCGCCGGAGAGTTGCGCCGGGTAGGCTGTGTGCTTGTCCTTCAGGCCGACCAGTTCCAACAGTTCCCGCACCTTTTGCTCACGCTGCGGCTTGGGTACACCGGCGACTTTCAGCGGCAGTTCGACGTTCTGCCACACGGTCTTGGCCGACATCAGGTTGAAGTGCTGGAAGATCATGCCGATGCGCCGCCGCAGCGCCACCAGGCGGTCTTCGTCGAACTCACCAATGTCCACCTGATCAATCAACACGCGCCCGCTGCTCGGTTGCTCCAGGCGGTTGATGGTGCGGATCAGCGAGGATTTACCGGCGCCGCTGCGGCCGATAATGCCGAACACTTCACCGTGCTGGATCGCCAGATCAATGCCTTGCAGGGCATGCACGGCGCCGTCATAGGTTTTGCCCAGGTTGATAAAACGCACATGGGCGCGGTTCAGGTCCGGGTGCAGCTCTGTCTGCTCGGCGGCCCTGGGCGGCGTGCCCAGGTCGCGCAGTTGGGCGTTGGCGGCGGTCATTTTTTATCTTCCCAGCCGACCTGGTAGAGCTTGCCGAGGGATTTATCCAGCGCCGCACGCACCACTGGCGAGTGCTGGTAGATGTCGACGAACTTGATCACCCGTGGGTCGGTTTTGCTCTTGGGCTGGATCACAAACTGAATCACGTATTCCGGGTGATCGAGGCCGTCGAACAGCAGCGCCGACTCGGCATCGAAGGTCTTGGACAGGCGGATATAGGCCGGGTAGCCCTGCACCAAGTCGGCGTCGTCATAGGCGCGCACCAGTTGCACGGCCTCGACTTGCAGGATCTTGAGCTTTTTCGGGTTGGCGATGATGTCTTCTTCGGTGGCCTTGTAGCCCACGCCCGGCTTGAGGCTGATCAGCCCGGCCTTGGCCAGCAGTTGCAGGCCGCGACCGCTGTTGATCGGGTCGTTGGCAATCGCCACGCTGGCGCCTTGGGGCAGGTCGTTGATGGTTTTGTACTTCTTGGAATACAGCCCGACGTTGTTGATGATGCCCGGCGCGTATGGCACCAGGTCAAAACCGGCGGCGGCCTTGGCGTTTTCCAGGAACGGAATGTGCTGGAAGTAGTTCACGTCGATATCGCCGGCGGCCAGGCTGACGTTGGGCGCAATCCAGTCGGTGAACTCCACCAGCTCGACTTTCAGGCCTTGCTTGCCGGCTTCAGCGACGGCGGCTTCGAGAGGAATCGCGAAGGCGGCGGTGGTGCCGATTTTCAGCGGTGCGTCGGCGGCAAATACGGCCGAGCTGAACAAGCCGAAGGCCAGGGCCAGTGCTTTGACTGGGTGGGAGAGCAGGGTTTTTTTCATAGTCGATTTCCAGTCATAAGGTATGGATAAGAACAATGCGGTCACTTGTGGGAGCTGGCTTGCCTGCGATAGCGGTGGGTCAGCCACATATTTTTTGCTGACCCACCGCCATCGCAGGCAAGCCAGCTCCCACAGTTTTCATTAGTGTCGGTAGGTGGAGCCGGTGTGTTGTTCGGGTAGACGAGCGCCGGCGTGAAAGACCTTTTCGCGCAGTGTTCCCTGCTCATAAGCGGTCTTGTACGACCCACGCTTCTGCAACTGCGGCACCACCAGGTCGATAAAGTCGACATAGCTTTCCGGCGTCACAATCCGCGTCAAATTGAAGCCATCCAGGCCCGTCTCGCTGATCCAGGATTCCAGCTCATCAGCCACCTGCTCGGGCGAGCCGACCACGGTGATATAGCGGCCACCCAAGGCGTGCTGTTCGAGCAATTTGCGCCGGGTCCAGTCGTTGTTCTGCAGGTTCTTGGTGGCCGACTGAATCGCGTTGCTCTTCACGTACTGGATCGGTTCGTCGATCTCGTATTGAGAGAAATCAATCGCCGTGGACGCCGAAAAATGCGCCACGCCGGCCTCCGGGCTGGCGTAGCTCAAGTACTCGGCGTGCTTGGCCCAGGCCAGCGCTTCGGTGGCGCCAACGATCACGTTAAGCCCCATGAACACCTTGATGTCTTCCGGGTTGCGCCCGGCCTCGACGGCACTGGCGCGCACCTTGTCCACCTGGGCTTTGGTTGCGGCCTTGTTCTGGCCGCTGATAAATACGCACTCGGCATGGCGCCCGGCAAACAGCAGGCCACGGTCCGAACTGCCGGCCTGGAACAATACTGGCGTGCGCTGTGGCGAGGGTTCGCACAGGTGATAACCCTCGACCTGATAGAACTCGCCGTGATGCTCGACCTTGTGCACCTTGCCCGGCTGCGCGTAGACCCGTTGCGTGGGGTCGTTGAGCACCGCGTCGTCTTCCCAGCTGCCTTCCCAGAGTTTGTACAGCACCTGCAGGTACTCATCGGCCTGGTCATAGCGCCGGTCATGCTCGACCTGCTCGGTCAGGCCCATGGCCTTGGCCGCGCTGTCGAGGTAGCCGGTGACGATGTTCCAGCCGACCCGGCCACGGCTCAGGTGGTCGAGCGTGGACATGCGCCGGGCGAACAGGTACGGCGGCTCGTAGGTGAGGTTGGCGGTGAGGCCGAAACCGAGGTTTTTGGTCACGGCGGCCATGGCCGAGACCAGCAGCAACGGGTCATTGACCGGCAGTTGGATCGACTCTTTGAGCGGCACGTCGATAGCGTTCTGGTACACGTCGTACACGCCGACGATATCCGCGATGAACAAACCGTCGAACAGCCCGCGCTCCAGGGTTTGCGCCAAGTCGGTCCAGTATTCGACGGTCTTGTAGTGCGTCGAGGTGTCCCGTGGGTGGGTCCACAGGCCGTGGTTGATATGCCCGATGCAGTTCATGTTGAAGGCATTGAGCAGGATTTTTTTCTTGGCCATTCAGAGGGTCCCCCGCAGGGGTGGGTTTTCATCGTTGAGGTAGTAATTGCCCACCGCGTGGTACTTCCAGCGCACCGGGTCGTGCAGGGTGTGCACGCGGGCGTTGCGCCAGTGACGGTCGAGGCCATGCTCGGCCAGAGTGGCCTGGCTGCCGGCCAACTCGAACAAGGTGCTGCCGGCGGCCAGGGAGATCTCAGTACTCAATGCGCGCACTTCAGCGACAGCAATGGAGGCTGCTGCGACGGTCTCGGCATTGCTGTCGGCCTGGGCGCGGTCGAGGTATTCACCCGAGCGCTCCAGCAAGGCCTCGGCCGCGTGCAGGCGGATGCTCAAGTGGCCGAAGCTTTTGAGCGTCAGTGGGTCTTCGCTGGCCTTGTCGTTACCGGCGTCGATCCATGGGCGAGTCTTGGTGCGCACAAAGTGCAGCGCATCTTCAAAGGCGGCGCGGGCGATGCCGGTGTCGATGGCGGCGTGAAGGATCTGCGCCAGCGGGCCGACAGTGGTCGGGCGCTCGAAGGCGCTCTGGAACGGGATCACGTCCTGGGCGGCCACCCAGACGTTTTCGAACACCACCGAACCGCTGCCAGTGGTGCGCTGGCCGAAACCACTCCAGTCGTCGATCACGCTCAAGCCCTCGCTGTCGCGGGGCACAAACGCCAGTTGCTGCACGCCGTGTTCATCCACCACCGAAGTGGGGATGCGTTGGGCGTAAATCGCGCCGGTGGAATAAAACTTGCGCCCGGTGATGCGAAAACCATCGCCGTCGCGGCTGATGGAGGTGACGCGGTCGTGGGCGGTTTTGGTGCCGAGTTCCGCCAAGGCGTTGCCGAAACGTTGCCCGGCGAGTACTTCGGCGTACAGGCGTTTTTGCTGGGCCGGGCTGCCATTCACACGCAGCACTTCCAGCGCATAAAAATGGTTTTGCGGGATCTGGCCCAGGGAGGCGTCGGCCTGAGCGATCAGGGCGATGACCTTGGCCAGGGTGACGTTGGACACACCGGCGCCGCCATACTCCTTGGGCACGCTGATGCCCCACAGGCCGGAGCGCGAAAACACGTCCAGTTCGGGCAGCGGCAGACGGCGTTCGCGGTCACGCTGGGCGCTGTCGCGGGCAAAGTCTTCGGCCAGGTCGCTGGCGACAATAAGGGCTTGTTCGTCGCTGGTGATGACCGCGACGTTAGGGGAAAAAGTCATGGGTTTCTCCAGATGTCTGGTCGGTCAGATCCAGGAATGTCGAGCAGGCAAAGTGCCGTTTAGTCGATACGCGCCGATGGCGTGATACTTCCAGCGCACCGGGTCGTGCAGGGTGTGCACGCGGGCGTTGCGCCAGTGGCGGTCGAGGTTGAATTCGGCGAGGGTGGCGCGGCTGCCGGCCAGTTCGAAGAGTTTTTCGCTGACCAGCAACGACACTTCGGTGGTCAGCACCTTGGCCTCGGCCACGGCGATCGAGGCGCGGGCGGCCGAGTGCGCGGTGATCGGTGCGGCGCTGACCTCGTCCAGCAGCTTGCCGGCCTTGCGCAGCAGGGCTTCGGCGGCGTGCAGTTCGATTTTCAGTTTGCCGATATCGGCGATCACGTACAGGTCATCGCTGGCGCGTTCGACCTTGGCGTCGATCCACGGGCGCGAACGTTCGCGAACGAAGGCGATGGTGTCATCCAGCGCCCCACGGGCGATGCCGGCATCGATGGCGGCCTGGATCAGTTGCGAGACGGCGCCCTGGATATTCGGGCTTTCGCCGAGGCGCCAGTTGTCGACGACCAACTCTGCGTCCACCGGCACCTGATCGAGCAATACCGTGCCGCTGGCGGTGGTGCGTTGGCCAAATCCCGACCAATCGTCAACGATACGCAGCCCTGGCGTGCCACGGCGCACAAACGCCATGACTTGCTTGCCGTCATCGTTCAGTGCTTTTACCGCGACCCAATGGGCGAACAAGGCGCCGGTGGAGTAGAACTTCTGGCCGCTGATCACATAGCCGTCATCCTTGGCAGTGAGGCGCGCCTTGAGTTCCAGGGTGTTTTTGGTGCCGCGTTCGGGGCCGCCATTGCCGATGCGCCAGCCGTCGAGCACGCTTTGGAACAGCTGTTTTTTCTGGCGCTCGGTGGCGGTGCTTTGCAGCAGGTGCAGAATACCGAAATGGTTCTGCGGGATTTGCCCGAGGGCCGGGTCCGCAGCGCTGATGATCGCGAACACTTCGGCCAGGGTCACGAATGACACCTGGGGGCCGCCGTATTCACGGGGAATGGAAATACTGCCCAGCCCGCTGCGGGTGAACTGTTCAAGCTGCGCCCAGGGCAGCTTGCGCTGCTGGTCGCGTTTGGCCGCTTGCAGGCGCGCGGCCTGAGCCAGCTCATGGGCCGCGCTCAACGCCTGGGCGTCACTGCGCAGCACCGTGGCCGGCAACAGCAGGGGGGCTACGTCCAGATCACTCTGGGGGGGTGTTAGAGCCAAGTTAGACATCAGCGCCGCTCCTTGGCTGCACGTAATGCCCTGGCGTTATGCACCGGGGTAATTCTGACCATACCGACCTCGCATTCAATGAAATAAAAACAGAAAAATCAGAGATGTCCGGTGGTCCGGTGCATATACCCTAAGCGTGTTAATTTTTTAAATAAACTAACTTATTGGAATATGCATAGAAGGGCTGTCACCCAGGCTCGCAGGGCGAGCCGGGCTGGCGCGGTTGATAGGTCGTCGCGGCCCTGACGGGGCGGGCTGGCGGCTGTGGCGCGCAGGTGGCGATGTTCAAGGTGCGTACCGGTGCCCAGCGCGAATTATTGCCGACCCGATCGAGAATGCAGTACGTCACGTCCAGGCGGCTGTCGTCGCCCGCTTCGATAATCACTGTGGAAGGCACCCACACTTGCACCGGCAGGCCGACGCCTTTGGCCTGGATTCTCGGCAGGTCCAGGCGCACGTCGCCCCAGCGCAGGGTGATGGCATCGCCTGTGGCCATGTTCAGGTAAGGCTGGATGGTCAGCGGGATGCCGCGCCGCACCTGGCTGCCGTTGACACCGTAGCGGCGGATGGTCTCGGGCAGACCCACGGGGGCGAGGTTCTGGTTTTCATCGTCCAGCAGTGCGCAGGGGTGGCCACCCGGATAGCAGGTCTTCACGGGCACCTGAGTGAGGTCTGAACGTGCCGGGCCGTGGCCGACTTGCATGACCTGGTAGTGAACCCGTGCGGTGCCATCCTGAATAAAACTTTCGGGTACACGCAGGCGGGTCAGCGTGCCGACCTTGCACGCGGTAATCCGACGCGAGTCGGCAAAGCAGTTGTTCCAGAACAGTTCGATCAGGTCGCCCTCGTCCATGCCAGGGTAAGGCGCGATATCCACCTGCAATTGGGTCGCGGCGAGGGCGTTGATGCCGTGTCGATTCGCCTGGGGCAGGGTTGGGGCGGTGAACGTGGCCTGGGGTGCGGTGCGCGTCATAAGTAATCTCCTTGATGCAGCCAGCAGCAATCGTTCCGGCGCCCGTGGCGCGTTTGCGCGTAAGGTGCCGAAAGGAACGATTTAGTGAGTAGCCGGGATAGGATCCAATCCTCTGTGCGCTAGATAAGAGGGTTGGCCAGCGGGCGTCAATGGCGGCAAAAGGCTAAACGGCGAGTTGGAGCAGATTCAGAAAAGGCTGACGCGGGGGGGGATTTTAAGGCGGGTTTGGCGGGGTGTTTTACCCATAGTTGCGACGGTTTTGCGTAGGACTGTGGCGAGGGAGCTTGCTCCCGCTGGAGTGCGAAGGCTCCCAGGATTTTGGGGCCGCTGCGCAGCCCAGCGGGAGCAAGCTCCCTCGCCACACCGCAAGCCAGTCAGTGGGCTAAAAACTTGCTCAAAAACTGCTTGGTCCGCTCTTCCTTGGGGTTGGCAAACAGCGCCTTGGCTTCGCCTTGCTCGACGATCACGCCTTTGTCGAAGAAGATCACCCGGTTGGCAACATCGCGGGCAAAGCTCATTTCGTGGGTGACGATAACCATGGTGCGGTTTTCTTCGGCCAGGCTGCGGATGGTCGCCAGCACTTCGCCGACCAGCTCCGGGTCGAGCGCCGAGGTGGGTTCGTCAAACAGAATCACCTCCGGCTCCATGGCCAAGGCACGCGCAATCGCCACGCGCTGTTGCTGGCCGCCGGACAAGCGCCGCGGGTACGCGTCTTCCTTGCCTGCCAGGCCGACCCTGGCCAAGAGCTTGCGACCCAGCGCGGTCGCCGCCTCGCGCGGCATCTTCTTGACCACGATCGGGCCTTCGATGACGTTTTCCAGCGCGGTGCGGTGCGGGAACAGGTTGAAGTTCTGGAACACAAAACCCACGTGCTGGCGTAAGCGCCGCACCAGGCCTTGTTGCTGGTTGAGCGGTTTGCTGCTGTCGATCTCGATATCACCGACCTTGATGCGGCCACTGGTGGGCTCTTCGAGGAAGTTCAGGCAGCGCAGCAAGGTGGTCTTGCCGGAGCCGCTGGGGCCAATGATGGCGACCACTTCGCCTTCCTTGACCTCCAGGTCGATGCCGTTGAGTACCACCTGACCTTTGAATTGTTTGGTCAGTTTTTCAACCACGATCATGCTCAGGACTCCAGGTCATGCCGGTTGACCCGGTCTTCCAGGCGATTTTGAAAATGCGCCAGGATGCTTGCCAGGATCCAGTAGATCAGGGCGGCGGACAGGTACATGGTGAAGATTTCGAAGGTGCGGGCCGATACTAGCTGTGCCTGACGGAACAACTCCGGCACCTGGATGGTGGCGGCCAGCGCCGTGTCCTTGACCAGCGAAATAAAGCTGTTGCCCAGCGGCGGCAAGGCCGTGCGCATGGCCTGCGGCAAGATGGCCCGGCGCAGGGTCTGCGCGCGTGTCATGCCGATGCTGGCGGCAGCTTCCCATTGGCCGCGCTCGATGGAGCTGATCGCGGCGCGCAGGATTTCACAGGCGTAAGCGGCCATGTTCAGCGAAAAGCCGATCATGGCCGCCGGGATCGGATCCAGCTCGATGCCCACTTGCGGCAAGCCGTAGTAGATCAAAAACAGCTGTACCAGCAAGGGCGTGCCGCGAAAGAACGACACGTAGACCCGGGCGGTCCAGCTCAGGAGCTTGAAGCGCGACAAGCGCATCAAGGCCAGGCCGAAGCCCAGCAGCAAGCCAAAAAACATCCCGCCGAGGCTAAGAATCACCGTGTAGTACGCGCCCTTGAGCAGAAAGGGCGCGGAGTCCAGCGCGAGTTGGAAACCTGCTTCCATTATTCAGTGACGTCAGCGTTGAAGTACTTCTCGGACAGCTTTTTCAAGGTGCCATCGGCGCGCAGCTTGTCGAGGGCCTTGTTCACCGCGTCGAGCAGTTCTGGCTCGCCTTTGCGCAGGGCAATACCGGCTTCCTGACGGGAGAAGGCATCACCGGCAGCGGCGGTGTCCGGAGCTTTCTTGGCGTATTCCAGAGCGGCCAAGCGGTCGATCAGGATGGCGTCGATACGGCCGATGCGCAGGTCCTGGAACTTGGTCGGGTCATCGTTATAGGTCTTGATGATGGCTTTGGGTTGGTTGTCCTTGAGCCATTGTTCGTAGTTGGTGCCCAGGCCCACACCGACTTTCTTGCCGGCCAGGTCGTTGGCGGTCTTGATGCTGTCGACGTTTTTCTTCAGCACCAGCGCCTGGATACCGGAGACGGTGTAAGGCTTGGAGAAGTCATACTTCTTCTTGCGCTCCTCGGAGATGGTCACTTGGTTGACCACCGCGTCCAGGCGCTTGGATTCCAGGGCGGCGAGGATGCCGTCCCACGGCGTGGCCTGCAGCTTGACCTTGACGCCCAGCTCTTTGGCCAGCGCTTCGGACAGCTCGACTTCAAAGCCGCTGAGCTTGCCGCTTTCATCGACAAAGCTGAACGGCGGGTAGGTGCCTTCCAGGCCGATCTTGATTTCGCCAGCTTTCTTGATGTTGTCCAGCTGCTCGCCCGCGATGGCTTGGCCCATCAGACCAGCCCCGAGTGCCAACCCCAAAGTGCCAACCAGCAACGTGCGACGCAATACAGAAATAGTCATGAAGAGCCCCTGTGTTTTTATGTTGAGCGAAGCAGGTGACGCAGTAGTCGTATCCTGCCTTAAAGCGCGGTGCGCGTCTTCGCCTGCGGCGCGACTATAAAGCCAGTTTTTAAGACTTGAAAATAATATAAAATTAATTTGATATTTCTTTATGGTATATGCGGCCGGTCCAATGTGGGAGCTGGCTTGTCGAACCGTCGCACCGCTGCGATAGCGGTCCGTCAGCTACAAATGTGTTGGCTGATACACCGCTATCGCAGCGGTGCGACGGTTCGACAAGCCAGCTCCCACAGTTTGATCGGTGTTTAATCAGTTAAGCACCGAGTCGTAGGCAAACAACGCCGGCGCTCCGCCGGTGTGCAGGAAAATGATCGGGCCGTCCTCAAACCGCTGACGGCCGATGCCATCGAGCAAACCCGCCATGGCCTTGCCGGTGTAGACCGGGTCCAGCAGCAAACCTTCCTGGCTGGCTAATAGCTTGACCGCTGCCAGGGTGCCGGCGTTCGGTTCGCCGTAGCGCGGGCCGAAATATTCGTCCCACAGGATCACTTTGAAGGCTTCGGGAATGTCCACGCCCAGCAACTCGGCGGTGCGTTCGGCCAAGCCTTGTACCTTCGGGAACTGGGCTTCTTCGGTGCGCGACACGGTAATGCCCACCACCGGCAGATTCGGCAGCACTTCACTCAACGCCAGCGCGAGGCCGCTATGGGTGCCGGCGCTGCCCGAGGCCAGTACCACGGCGGCGAACTCAATGCCGCTGTCTTCGATCTGCCCGGCCAGCTCCAGCCCGGCGCGCACGTAGCCCAGGGCGCCCAAGGCATTGGAGCCGCCGATAGGGACGAGGTAGGGCTTCTTGCCGTTACTGCGCAGGCGGTCGGCGAGGGCGTTGAGTTGGTCGTCGACGTTATCGAGGTTCTCGACCAATTCGACTGTGGCGTCGAACAACTCCAGCAGCAAGCGGTTGCCATTGCCCAGATAGTTGGGGTCTTCGGTGCCGGTGGGGTTTTCCAGCAGCGCCACGCAGCCCAGGCCGAGCTTGGCGGCCAGCGCGGCGGTCTGGCGCACGTGGTTGGACTGGATGGCGCCGGCGGTCACCAGGGTGTCGGCACCTTGCGCAAGGGCATCGGCGGCCAGGTATTCAAGTTTGCGCAGTTTGTTGCCGCCCATGGCCAGCGGCGTGGTGTCATCGCGCTTGACGTAAATGTCCCTGCCCAGCCAGGCCGACAGCCGCTCGAGTTTTTCCAGGGCGGTGGCGCCGCCCAGCAGTTCCAGGCGGTTAAAACGGTCGAGCGGTTGTTTGATCATGGCGACGTACAGTGGCTAAGTGATGGGGCGACTATAGGCAGGCACTTTTCATCGGGCAACCGCCAATCGCTTATGCCGGAAAGTTCTTAGCATCACACCATTGGTTCTTAAGGGCGGCCAGGGTGCATACCGTAAAGTGATGGCCACATCGTCAGGAGTGAATACCGTGAGTGAGCGTTCCAGTCATTGGCAATTACAGACCATCGTCAGCCAGCTGCGCAGCGCCCGGGACCAGTGGCGCACGCGCAATGGTCGCCTGAGTGGCGAACACGGTGGCCGTGAGTTGCCGTCCCGCGAGGCGGTGGCGCAGATTCTTGAATCTTTGTGCGGCGCGCTGTTCCCGATGCGCCTGGGGCCGGTGGACCTGCGTGAAGAAAGTGAAGATTTTTACGTCGGGCATACCCTCGACGTCGCCCTGAATGCCTTGCTTGCCCAGGCTCGCCTGGAGCTGCGCTACGCCGCGCGCCAGGGCGCCAAGGATGACAGCGAGGTCGATGCGTTGGCCATCCGCCTGATCCAGGACTTCGCCCTGGCCTTGCCCTCACTGCGCAGCCTGTTGGACACCGACGTGCTCGCCGCCTACCACGGCGACCCGGCCGCGCGCAGTGTGGATGAAGTGCTGCTGTGCTATCCGGGGATTCTGGCGGTGATTCACCACCGCCTGGCTCACCATCTGTACCGCGCCGGGCTGCCGTTGCTGGCGCGAATCAGCGCGGAGATTGCCCACTCGGCCACCGGCATCGACATCCACCCCGGCGCGCAGATCGGCCCGAGTTTCTTCATCGACCACGGGACCGGTGTGGTGATCGGCGAAACCGCGATCATCGGCGAGCGCGTGCGCATCTACCAGGCCGTGACGTTGGGCGCCAAGCGCTTCCCGGCGGATGAGGACGGGCAGTTGCAGAAAGGCCATCCGCGCCATCCGATTGTTGAGGACGATGTGGTGATCTACGCCGGGGCGACGATCCTGGGGCGCATCACCATCGGCAAGGGCTCGACCATCGGCGGCAATGTGTGGCTGACCCGCAGCGTGCCGGCGGGGGCGAATATTACGCAGGCGAATTTGCAGCACGACGACGGCGCGCAGAAATAGTATTTGAGCCAAACACCGATCAACTGTGGGAGCTGGCTTGTCGGGTCGCCGCATCGCTGCGATAGCGGTTAGCCAGCCAACAAATGGGTGGCTGACCCACCGCTATCGCAGGCAAGCCAGCTCCCACAGGTTTAACCGCATTTCAAATTAGACCCGTAATCGCTGAACGATTTACCTCTCGCGCCCGTCATACCAATCCTTGAGCTAGTGTAGGAATTGTCTACCACTCAGCCCTGCGATTAGTCCCAAACCGCCTACCTATGTTTAACTTGAATGCTCGTTCAAGTTAAACCCGGTGGTTCGCTGCCCGCTCACAACAGGAGGCTTACCTTTGCTGAGTCCGTTATTTACAGCCACATCACACACCTTCGGGGTGCATCGTTCATGAGTGCATCGTCCACCCCATCCAGCGGCCTGGTGCGCATGAATGCGCCGGTTTTCTACTTTGCCGCAACCTTCATTCTGCTGTTTGGCATCACTGTCATCGCTATCCCGCAACAGGCCGGTGCCTGGCTGCTGGCGGCGCAAAACTGGGCGGCCAACACGGTCGGCTGGTACTACATGCTCGCGATGACGCTGTATCTGGTCTTCGTGGTGGTCACCGCGTTATCGGGCTACGGCAAGATAAAACTCGGTGCCGACCACGACGAGCCCGAATTCAGTTACCTGTCCTGGGCCGGCATGCTGTTCGCCGCCGGGATCAGCATCACGCTGTTTTTCTTCTGCGTCTCCGAGCCGTTGACACACCTGGTGCAGCCGCCTCAGGGCGCGCCGATGAATGCCGACGCGGCACGCCAGGCCATGCAGATCCTGTTTCTGCACTGGGGTCTGCATGGCTGGGGCGTGTTTGCCTTTGTGGGCATGGCCCTGGCGTACTTCGCCTACCGGCATAACCTGCCGCTGGCGCTGCGCTCGGCGCTGTACCCGCTGATCGGCAAACGCATCAACGGCCCCATCGGTTATGCGGTGGACGGCTTCGGCATCATTGCCACGGTGTTCGGGCTGGGCGCCGACATGGGGTTTGGTGTGTTGCACCTCAACTCCGGTCTCGACTACCTGTTTGGCATCGCGCATACGCAGTGGATTCAGGTCGGCCTGATCACCCTGATGATGGGCGCCGCGATCCTCGTGGCCGTGGCCGGTGTCGACAAGGGCGTGCGAGTGATGTCCGACATCAACATGCTGCTGGCCTGTGCGCTGCTGCTGTTCGTGTTATTCGCAGGCCCCACCCAGCACTTGCTCAACACCTTGATCCAGAACATCGGTGACTACCTCGGCGCCTTGCCGACCAAGAGCTTCGATGTGTACGCCTACGACAAACCCAGCGACTGGCTGGGCGGTTGGACGGTGTTCTACTGGGCTTGGTGGATCGCATGGTCGCCGTTTGTGGGCCTGTTTATCGCGCGTATTTCCCGTGGCCGTACCATCCGCGAGTTCGTGTTCGGTGTGCTGTTGATTCCGCTGGGTTTCACCCTGGCGTGGATGTCGATTTTCGGCAACAGCGCCATCGATCAGGTGCTCAATCACGGCATGACCGCGCTGGGCCAGTCGGCTATCGATGACCCGTCGATGAGCCTCTACCTGCTGCTGGAAACCTACCCGTGGAGCAAGACGGTGATCGCGGTCACGGTGTTTATCAGCTTCGTGTTCTTCGTCACCTCGGCGGATTCCGGCACCGTAGTGCTGTCGACGCTTTCGTCCAAAGGCGGTAACGCTGATGAAGACGGGCCGAAATGGCTGCGGGTGTTCTGGGGCGCGATGACGGCGCTGGTCACCAGTGCCCTGCTGTTTGCCGGCAGTATCGACTCGCTCAAGTCGGCGGTGGTGCTGACTTCGTTGCCGTTCTCGCTGATTTTGCTGCTGATGATGTGGGGGCTGCACAAGGCCTTCTACCTCGAATCGCAGAAACAGATTGCCCAGCTGCATTCGCTGGCACCGGTGTCGGCGGCGCGCAAAGGCCGAGGCGGTTGGCGTCAGCGTTTGAGCCAGGCTGTGCACTTCCCTTCACGGGATGAGGTGTACCGCTTCCTCGAAGCGACGGTGCGCCCGGCGATTGAAGAAGTGACGGCGGTGTTTGTCGAGAAAGGCCTGAATGTGGTGACTCAGCCGGACCCGTCCAACGACAGCGTCAGCCTCGAAATCGGGCATGGCGAGGAGCATCCATTCGTTTACCAGGTGCAGATGCGCGGCTACTTCACGCCGTCGTTTGCCCGGGGTGGCATGGGCTCCAAAGAGATCAACAACCGCCGCTATTACCGCGCGGAAGTGCACTTGAGTGAGGGCAGCCAGGACTACGACCTGGTCGGCTACACCAAGGAGCAGATCATCAACGACATCCTCGACCAGTACGAGCGCCACCTGCAGTTCCTGCACCTGGTGCGCTGACCCTAAACCTGCGCAAAGCCCCGTTCTACGGGGCTTTCTTAAACTTAATTTCATTCGTGAACCAAGTGTTTTGACTCCGAACTGTCATCTGGCCACTGCGTAATTGTGTGAAGCGTTTGACGCTTTCATTTCAGAACAGTGACGGAGACCGGTAACAATGAAGACGTTAATAAGCCCCATGGTGGGTGCCGCCATGGCGAGCTTTATGCTGTCCGCCCATGCCGATTTTATCGACGACAGCCACGCCGACGTGACCCTGCTCAACCGCTATCTCAACCAGCAAGGTCGTGACGTGGTAGGCCGCAACGCCAAGGCCCACAGCGTGCGGGATTGGGGCCAGGGTTTCGAGTTCAACTTCAAGTCCGGCTACACCGAAGGCCCGGTAGGTTTTGGCCTGGATTTGCAGGCGTTTTACGGCCTGAAACTCGATTCTGGCGGCGACCTCAATGACAAGGATCACCAGGGCCGTTACCCCGGCAGTATGTTCCCGCTGGATAACGGCAAGTCCGCCGACCAGTTCGGCGTGCTCAGCCCAACGTTCAAAATGCGCTTCGCCAAGGATGAGCTGCGCGTCGGCACCTTGTTCGGCAACAACCCGGTGCTGGCCAACACCGACGGCCGCCTGTACCAGCAGACCAACACCGGCGTGCAACTGGTCTCCAAAGACCTCAGCGACTTCACCTTCACCGGCGGTGATATCTTCAAGACCAAAATCCGCAACGAAACCGGCGACCAAGGCATGATCACCGCCGGCGGCACCAAAGAGAGCGATCGCTTCCTGTTCGGCGGGGCGGATTACACCGGCATTCAGAACACCACCGTGAGCCTGTGGTATTCCAACCTTGAGGACTACTACCAGCAGTTCTTCCTCGGCGCCAAGCGTCATGACGCGTTGAGCGTGGGCGCCATCGACACCGACGTGCGCGTGTTCCGCAGCCTCGGTGTGGGCGCCAACGCCGATGGCGACAACGACTTTGCCGGCGCCGGTCTTTATGGTGACGGCACCAGCAAAGGCCGCATCAACCAGACCACCGCCAGCCTGCTCGAGAGCTACAGCCTGGACGGCCACACCGTCGGCCTGGGCATTCAGAAAAACAGCGGCGACAGCGACTTCCCGTACCTCGATTCCGGCCTCAACAGCGGCGACAACCGCCAAGGCCCTGGTTCAGGCGCCGACACCCCGGCGCTCACCAACATGCAGTTGAATAAATTTCAACACGCCGGTGAGCGCACTTGGCTTGCGCAGTACAAGTACGACTTCGGTAAGCTGGGCCTCACCGGCCTGACATTCTCTGCTGCCTACGCCCACGGTGATGACATCCGCACCGTGCAAGGCACCACCAGCGAGTGGGAGCGCAACGTTGCCGTGGCTTACCAAGTACCGACCGGCACCCTCAAGGGCCTGGGCGTGACCTGGAAAAATGCCCACGCCAGCCCGGACATTACCGGTGCCACCGTCCAAGATGAAAATCGCTTTTATGTCAGCTATGTCGTTCCACTCTGGTAGGAAATTGCTGTAGAACGGAAGGGCAGGCTCAAGCGATTCAGCTGGTTAAAAGGCCTGGGAATAACCTTATTCCCAGGCCTTATTTGCCTACGTCCAAGAGAGGATTCGATGACTTACATTGCTGCCGAAAACCGCTATGAATCTATCCCGTACCGCCGCGTAGGCCGCAGTGGGTTGGTGCTGCCGGCACTGTCCCTGGGGCTGTGGCACAACTTTGGCGACAGCACCCCGATCGACACCCAGCGCGCCTTGCTGCGCACCGCATTCGACCTGGGGATCAACCACTTCGACCTGGCCAACAACTACGGCCCACCGTATGGCAGCGCCGAGATCAACTTCGGCCGTTTGCTGCGTGAAGACTTCAAGCACTACCGCGACGAACTGATCATCTCCAGCAAAGCCGGCTGGGACATGTGGCCCGGCCCATACGGCCAGGGTGGCGGTTCGCGCAAATACGTTCTGGCAAGCCTGGACCAGAGCCTGCAACGCCTGGGCGTTGACTACGTGGATATTTTCTACTCCCACCGTTTTGACGCCGACACCCCGTTGGAAGAAACCGCCAGCGCACTCGCCACTGCCGTGCAACAGGGCAAGGCGTTGTACATCGGTATCTCGTCTTATTCCGGGGTAAAAACTCGCGAAATGGCCGCTCTGCTGCAAGAGTGGAAAGTGCCGCTGTTGATTCACCAGCCCGCCTACAACTTGCTCAACCGCTGGATTGAAAAAGACCTGCTGGACACCACCGATGAGCTGGGTGCCGGTGTGATTGCCTTCACGCCGCTGGCCCAGGGTTTGCTCACTGACAAGTACCTCAACGGCGTGCCGGCCGATGCGCGCGTCAACCGCCCTGGCGGTGGTTCGCTGCAGGCCAAGCACTTGTCCGAAGCCAACATTGCCCATGTGCGTGGGTTGAATGAAATCGCCAAGCGCCGCGGCCAGAGCCTGGCCCAACTGGCCCTGGCCTGGACCCTGCGTGACCCACGGGTGACCAGTGCCTTGATTGGTGCGAGCCGGCCGGAGCAGATCATTGAAAACGTCGGCGCGCTGAAGAACCTGAACTTCAGTGCGGAAGAACTGGCCGAGATCGACCGGTTTGCGCAGGAAGGCGGGATTAACCTGTGGGAAAAACCGTCCACTGCTGAATAAGCTGGCACAACCCGGTCCCACATTTGATCTTCAGTGTGGCAAATTCATCCGGTTGAACTCGATCAATGTGGGAGCCGGGCTTGCCCGCGAATGCGGTGTGTCAGTTGACGAATCTGTTGGCTGACACACCGCTTTCGCGAGCAAGCCAGCTCCCACATTTTGATCTTCAGTGTGGCAAATTCACTCGGTTGAACTCGGTCAATGTGGGAGCCGGGCTTGCCCGCGAATGCGGTGTGTCAGTCGATGAATGTCTGGGCTGGTACGCCGCTATCGCAGGCAAGCCAGCTCCCACATTTGATCTTCAGTGTGGCAAATTCATTCGGTTGAACTCGGTCAATGTGGGAGCCGGGCTTGCCCGCGAAGACGGTGTGTCAGGCGATGAATGTATGGGCTGGTACGCCGCTATCGCAGGCAAGCCAGCTCCCACATTTGATCTTCAGTGTGGCAAATTCACTCGGCAGTACTCGGTCAATGTGGGAGCCGGGCTTGCCCGCGAATGCGGTGTGTCAGTCGATGAATGTATGGGCTGGTACGCCGCTATCGCAGGCAAGCTGAACTGGTCAAGTAATCTTGGACACCATTTAAGGTTCACGCCGCCAGTCTCTCCCTGACGACCGGCGACCGGTAATCGTTGTAACTGTGAGGCCTGGAGATGTTGTAGCGAGAGACATAGCGCTGCACATCTGCCCGGGCCTCATGCTCTGATTCATAGCCCGTCTCAGGCACCCATTCTGATTTCAAACTTCCGAAGAAGCGCTCCATCGGAGCGTTATCCCAGCATTCGCCTTTACGACTCATGCTTTGCCGTAGCTCATGTTCCAGCAGCTCATTCCTGAACTTATGGCTCGTGTACTGACAACCTTGGTCTGAGTGAAACAGCACGTCTTTAGGGCGGCCTCTAAGCTCAACTGCCATCCGCAAAGCCTCGCAGGTCAGCGTGGCATCGGAAATCATAGAAAACGACCAACCCACGACCCGACGAGCAAACAAATCCAGAACTGCGGCGAAATACAGCCACCGCTTCCCGACTTTGATGTACGTCACGTCTCCACACCACACCTGGTTAACCGCCGTCACATCAAACTTGCGCTTGAGCACATGCGGGGCCACTAACGCTTCCACGCCGGGCGATTTGTACTTGTGACGTCGGCGCTGACGGCTGGCGATCCCCGCTTCGCGCATCAAACTGCGAGCCAAGTACCGCCCGATGCGATGCCCTTTCTCTTGCAGCTCCTTCGCCAAAGTTCTCGCTCCCGCAGAAGCCCGCGATGCCTTGTGATGCCTGACCAGCGCGGCCTTGAGCTTCTCCCGCTCAGGATTTGCTCTGCCTTGGCGCTGACGCCAAGCGTAAAAGCTACTTCTGTTGACGCCGAACGCCCGGCAACACCTGTTGACGCCGTACTGCTCGTCCAGCTCATCGATCAGCGTGAATGATCTTTGGCGTCCAAAAGCAGGAGAGCACTGGCCTTTTTTAGGATTTCGATGTCCAGGTCTTTCTCCCGAAGCAACGCTTTGAGCCTCTGAATCTCTCGTTGATCGGCAGTAATCGCCTTGGCGCCTACCGGCGTCGAGCCTAATCGCTCTTTACGCACCTGATCCACCCAGCGGCGCAAGGCTGTAGGGCCAATATCCAAACTGGCGCACACCTCGGGAACCTGCAGCCCTTCATCCAGCACCATGCTGGCAGCTTTGAGCTTGAACTCACTCGAATAAGATTTGCGCATATCCAAACACCTCAGATTTGGGCGCCATCATAGCGCCCGATTGAAGTGTCCAAAATCATTAGGCCAGTTCAAGCCAGCTCCCACATTTGATCTTCAGTGTGGAAAAGTCACTCGGCAGTACTCGGTCAATGTGGGAGCCGGGCTTGCCCGCGAAGGCGGTGTGTCAGTCGATGAATGTATGGGCTGGTACGCCGCTATCGCAGGCAAGCCAGCTCCCACATTTGATCTTCAGTGTGGCAAAT
Organism: Pseudomonas sp. FP2338; assembly: GCF_030687515.1. Lineage (NCBI taxonomy): Bacteria > Pseudomonadati > Pseudomonadota > Gammaproteobacteria > Pseudomonadales > Pseudomonadaceae > Pseudomonas > Pseudomonas sp. FP2338. The sequence goes on from NZ_CP117436.1 coordinate 312,490, forward strand.
TCATTCGGTTGAACTCGGTCAATGTGGGAGCCGGGCTTGCCCGCGAAGACGGTGTGTCAGTCGATGAACGTATGGGCTGGTACGCCGCTATCGCAGGCAAGCCAGCTCCCACATTTGATCTTCAGTGTGGCAAATTCATCCGGTTGAACTCGGTCAATGTGGGAGCCGGGCTTGCCCGCGAAGGCGGTGTGTCAGTCGATGAATGTATGGGCTGGTACGCCGCTATCGCAGGCAAGCCAGCTTCCACATTTGATCTTCAGTGTGGCAAATTCATTCGGTTGAACTCGGTCAATGTGGGAGCCGGGCTTGCCCGCGATGGCGGTGAATCAGTCGATGAATCTGTTGGCTGACACACCGCTTTCGCGAGCAAGCCCGCTCCCACATTTGATCTTCATTGATGCAGAGGCTGTGCCTGGCTTAGAACGGGACATCACCCAGGATCGTGGCGCGATGCATCACGCGCCGCTGCGGGCGGTAGTCATCCACGGCGTAGTGCTGGGTCACGCGGTTGTCCCAGAATGCCACGTCGTTCTCCTGCCAGCGCCAGCGAATGGTGAATTCCGGCCGCGTTGCGTGGGCAAACAGCAGCTTCAGTATGGCCTCGCTTTCCGCCGGCTCCAGCTCGTTGATCTTGGTGGTGAACCCGTCACTGACAAACAGCGACTTTCGCCCGCTTACCGGATGCGTGCGCACCACCGGGTGTGACAGCGGTGGATTCTTCTTGCGGGTCTCCTCCCAGCGTGCCAGGTCTTCGGCGGTGTTGCCAAAGCGCTCCAGCGGGAAGGATTTGGTGAAGTCGTGCGTCGCAGTGAGGCCATCGATCAGGCGTTTGAGTGGCTCCGACAAGGCTTCATATGCCGCGATGCCACTGGCCCACAGCGTGTCGCCACCAAAGGCCGGCAGCAGCTTGGCGCTGAGCACCGCACCGAGCGCCGGGGTGGGCAGGAAGGTCACGTCGGTGTGCCATACGGCGTTGTCGCGTACGTCGGTCACGGCGGTGTCGAGGATCAGCACTTCGGGCTGCTCCGGCACGTTGGGGTAGATGGGGTGAATGTGCAGGTCGCCAAAATTTGCCGCAAACCGCGCCTGTTGCTGCGGGGTGACGGCCTGGCCACGAAAGAACAGCACCGAGTGGCTGAGCAGCGCCTGCTCAATGGCGTCACGTTCGTGGAGGCTCAACGGTTGGGTGATATCGACGCCACTGATCAGGGCGCCCAGGGCGGTGCTTATTGGCGTAACGGTCAGGCTGCTCATGCGGTTCTCACTCAGTGTGCCTGGCCATGCCAGGGCACCAATTTGCGCTGCAGGGCACGCAGGCCCATTTCCATGGCGAAGGCGATCAGGGCGATCACCAGAATCCCCAGCACCACCACGTCGGTGACCAGGAACTGCGCCGCCGACTGCACCATAAAGCCCAGGCCGCTGGTGGCGGCGATCAATTCGGCGGCAACCAGGGTCGACCAACCCACTCCCAAGCCGATGCGCACGCCGGTAAGGATGTCGGGCAGGGCGCTCGGCAGGATCACATGGCGAATCAACTGGGCGCGGGTGGCGCCCAACGACTGCGCGGCGCGCAGCTTGGCCGGGTCGACCGTGCGCACGCCGGTCGCAGTGGCGATGGCGATAGGCGCAAAGATCGCCAGGTAAATCAGCAACACCTTGGACAGCTCACCGATGCCGCACCAGATCACGATCAGCGGCAGGTAAGCCAGGGGCGGAATCGGCCGGTAGAACTCGATCAGCGGGTCGAGGATGCCACGGGCAATGCGGTTGGAACCGATGGCAATCCCCACCGGCACCGCGGTCAGCACCGCAAAGCCCAGGCCCAGGCCGATGCGCGTGAGGCTCGCGCCCAGGTGCTGCCACAAGGTGGAATCCATATAGCCGGTGGTCGCCAGCAGCCAGCCTTTTTGCAGCACGGCGGATGGCGGCGGCAGGAACAGCGGTTCGATCACGCCAGTGGCGGTGACCGCCCACCAGAGCGCCAGCAAGGCAACCAGGGTGAGTACGCTGATCCAGCGCGTGCTCAGGCTACGACGTACCGCAATGACCTTGTGCGTTACCGGCTTGGCAGCCGTGGCGGGAAGTTCGTAGCTGCTCATGCGGACACCTGCCGTTGCGAGAACACTTTGCCCAGCACGTGTTCACGGGTTTCGATAAAGCGCGGGTCGGACTTGATCGCCCGCGCCGATTCACCGGCGGCGTAGCGTTGACCGAAGTCCAGGTGCAGGCGCTCGACGATCTGGCCTGGGTTGGGCGCCAACAGGATCAGATCGGTGGCGAGAAATACCGCCTCTTCAATGTCATGGGTAATCAGGAACACCGGCTTGGCCGTGCGCCGCCAGACTTGCAGGAGCAATTCCTGCATCTGTTCGCGGGTGAAGGCATCAAGGGCGCCGAAAGGCTCGTCCATCAGCAATACACGAGGGTCAGCCGCCAGTGCGCGAGCCAGGCCCACACGCTGTTTCTGGCCGCCGGAGAGTTGCCAGACACGGCGGCTGTCGAAACCGGCGAGGTCGACCAGTGCGAGCATTTCCCGGGCGCGCACTTCACGTTGCGCCTTGGGCACACCGGCCAGCTCCAGGCCGAAGCCGACGTTGGCCAGCACGTCCTGCCAGGGCAGCAGGGCATCGTCCTGGAACACCACGCCGCGTTCGGCGCTCGGGCCTTTGACCGGCACGCCATCGAGGGTGATGCGCCCGGCAGAGGGTTCGACGAAACCGGCGATCAGGTTCAACAGCGAAGTCTTGCCACTGCCGGACGGGCCGAGGGCCACCAGCAATTGCTGAGGCCCAAGGTCGAGTGAAATATCGGACAGTACCGGTGCTGTGGCGCCTGGGTACTGTGCGCTGATGCGCTCCAGTTGTAGCAAGGCCATCGCGAGGAACTCCTTGAATCAGTTAGTGATGAACTTGGCGCTGACGTAAGGGGCGTAGTCCGGCAGCACGGCGTCGACTTTGCCTTGTTCCTTGAGGAACGCGGCGGTGTCGGTCACAGCCTTGGTAGTCGGTGCACCCAGCAGGGTCACTTGATCAGCTGCCAGTGGGTAGACGTTGCCTTGCAGCAGCAGTGGGATGTCACTGGCCTTGGCGCCGGAGAGCTTCACCAACTTGTCGACGTTGCCTTTGTCGGCCAGCCAGGCTTGTGGGTCTTTGCGGTAGGCGGCGTAGGCGTCCAGGGTGACTTTGGCGAAGGCCGTGACGATTTCCGGGTGTTTTTCGGCGAAGTCTTTACGCACGATCCAGGCATCGAACGTGGGCGCGCCGAACTTGGCCAGTTCGCCGGAGGTGATCAGCACTTTGCCGTTTTCCTTGGCGACGCCCAGGGCCGGGTCCCACACGTAAGTCGCGTCGATATCGCCGCGCTTCCACGCCGCGATGATTGCCGGCGGTGCGAGGTTGAGAATGGTCACTTTGGACGGGTCGATGTTCCAGTGCTTCAGCGCGGCCAACAGGCTGTAGTGGCCGGTGGAAACGAAGGGCACGGCAATCTTTTTGCCGATCAGGTCCTGTGGGCTGTTGATCCCCGAACCATTGCGCGCCACCAGCGCTTCGGCGCCGCCGATCTGGGTGGCGACCAGGAAGGTTTCCACCGGCACTTTGCGTGTGACTGCAGCGGTCAGTGGGCTGGAACCGAGGTAGCCGATCTGCACGTCGCCGGAAGCGATGGCGGCAATGATGTCGGCGCCATTGTCGAATTTGCGCCAGTCGATCTTGGCGTTGGTAGCTTTTTCATACGCGCCGTCGGCCTGGGCGACTTTCGCCGGGTCCACGGTGGTCTGGTAAGCGATGGTCACATCTGCCGCCTGGGCAAACAGGCTGGCACCGGCCAAGGACAATGCGGCCAAGAGGCGCAATGGGGTAAGCAGTTTCAAGGGGAAGCTCCTCAATCAGGCGGCCGAGGGTCGGCGTGTGAGGAGACTAAATGATCTAAGAACTCGAAAATAAATAACATTTTCGAATTAGCTTATGAGTAGAAGAGTGAACGCAATCTTCAACCCAATGAAGGCAAATGTGGGAGCTGGCTTGCCTGCGATAGCGGTGTATCAGTCAACGAATGGGTTGCTGACCCACCGCTATCGCAGGCAAGCCAGCTCCCACACTTTAGTTACTGATCGCCAGAATGCTCGCCTGGTACGAGCCGACAAACACGTCAAAGTCGCCCACCTCGTTCTGCTCCAGCTCCACCTGCTGAGCCAGCGACTTACGCGCCAGCTCTTCAAAGCGTGCCTGCTCCTCGGCCGGTAAAGGCTCCTGACGGAAGTGCGCGGCGTGCACCTCGCTCTGGTGCAGGGAGAATTGCGCAAAACTCTCTTTGCGTTCGGCCATCGCCGCCAGTACCTGGGCAGATGGCGTGAGGGACGCGTCCTTGACCTTCGCCAGCTGAGCGTCCAGCGCCTGGCTGTGCTCGGTGATGCCATGGCTCTCATCCAGCAAGGCCGCCAGCGGGGCGATCTTCTCCAGCAGCTCGGTGGCCCATTCCTTCATGTCCACCGCCTGGCCGTCACGCTGCAATTGCAGGCCTGGGCGACGGCCCTCCTTGACCACACTGAGGAAGTTGGAGGTGGCATTGCCGCACTCGTTGTTGGCGAACAGCGGGCTGTCGTTCAACGCGCAATACAGCAGGAACGCATCGAGGAAGCGTGATTCCGGCAGGTCGATGCCCATCGGCAGGAACGGGTTGATGTCCAGGCAGCGCACTTCGATGTACTGGATGCCACGGGCCATCAGCGCCTGGATCGGCCGTTCGCCGGTGTAGGTCACGCGCTTGGGGCGAATGTTGGAGTAGTACTCGTTTTCGATCTGCAGGATGTTGGTGTTGAGCTGCACCCACTCACCATCCTTATGGGTGCCGACTTCGACGTAAGGTGCGTAGGGCGTTGCCACCGCTTCACGCAGGCTGTCGGTGTAGCTGTTCAAATCGTTGTAGCACGGCGTCAGGCCGGCTTGGGCGTTGCTCTGGTAACCCAGGTCGCTCATGCGCAGGCTGGTGGCGTACGGCAGGTACAGCGTGTCGGCGTCCAATACTTCCAACTGGTGCGAACGACCGCGCAGAAAGCCCGCGTCCAGCGCCGGTGAGGCACCGAACAGGTACATCAACAGCCAGCTGTAGCGGCGGAAGTTACGGATCAGCGCGATGTAGGCCGTGGACTGATAGTCGCGGTCGGTGCCGACGAAGCCATCAGTCTCCTTGAGCAATGGCCACAGCTGTTCCGGCAGGGAAAAGTTGTAGTGGATGCCGGCGATGCACTGCATGGTCTTGCCGTAACGCAGGGCCAGGCCCTTGCGGTACACGTACTTGAGCTGGCCGATATTGGAGGTGCCGTAGTAGGCAATCGGAATATCTTCCTCGGCCGGCAACGGGCACGGCATCGAAGGGCTCCACAGGTACTCGCTGCCGAGCTTGCTGTAGGCAAACCGGTGGATCTTGTCCAGGCTGCTCAGGGTATCGGCCGGGTTGGGCAGGGCGGGAGTGATGAACTCCAGCAGCGATTCCGAGTAGTCGGTGGTGATCAATTCGTTGGTCAACGCGGCGCCCAGGGCTTCGGGGTGCGGCGTTTGTGCCAGGCGACCCTCACCGGTGACGCGTAGGCATTCACGCTCGATGCCGTGCAAGCATTGCTCTAGCAGGGAGAGGTGTTCGCGCTTGCCGAGCAGGGCCAGGCGGCGGTTGAGAAGTTCGCTCAAGTTGGATTCCTTCACGCGTCAGTCGCCCCAATATGGGGGTGGGCAGGACGGTCTACAAGGGTGAAGTTGAAACTGGCGTTATCGCCTGGTTTAGAGTCGATTTGGCTCACATTGAAAAAGCCTACTTCACTCCATGAATTGGGCTATAGCGCAGCAAGAAAATTCCGACGCTGTTGTCGCAGCGCCGAAATTAACTCAAATCGAGGGCGGGGAGCTAGAGGACAGCGAAGGTGCCTTGTGCTTTTGCGACAAGTCTTTGGCCTTGATACACATCGGCTTCCACCACCAATGTGCGTCTGCCGGCGTGAATCACCCGGCTGGTGCACAGCACATCACCGTCTTCGACGGCGCGGATATAGTTGATCTTGCACTCGATGGTCGCGCTCTGCTGGTCAAAACCATGGGCGCTGGAGCAGGCCAGCCCCATGGTGATGTCGACCAGGCTGAAAATCGCCCCGCCATGGAGCTTGCCCGCGCGGTTGCGCAGTTGCGGCTCCAGGGTCAGGGCCACCTCGGCAACGCCCTCGTCCAGGCGTTGCAGGCGGCAGCCGATCAGCTCGCTGAACGCGCTCTGGGTCAAACCGGCCGGGATTTCCATCAGCGTTTCTTCAACTGTTTGGCGTTGGCGAACAACGACGCCATGGCGTTGTTGCTCGGCGCGGCCGTCGCGGTGGGCTCTTTACGCGGCGCATTGCCCTGGGACTGGCGCGGTGCCGAGCCTGGGCGCGCACCACGGGCGCCGTCGATTTTCTCGCCAGGGGTGTCGCTCATGCGCATCGACAGGCCCACGCGTTTACGCGGGATATCGACTTCCATGACCTTGACCTTGACCACGTCACCGGCTTTGACCGCTTCGCGCGGGTCCTTGATGAACTTCTCCGAAAGCGCAGAGATGTGTACCAAACCGTCCTGATGCACGCCGATATCCACAAAGGCGCCGAAGTTGGTCACGTTGGTGACCACGCCTTCGAGGATCATGCCCGGCTGCAGGTCCTTCAGGTCTTCAACGCCGTCCTGGAACTCGGCAGTCTTGAACTCGGGACGCGGGTCGCGGCCAGGTTTTTCCAGCTCTTGCAGGATGTCGGTGATGGTCGGCACGCCGAAGGTTTCGTCGGTGTACTTTTTCGGGTCCAGGCGCTTGAGGAACGCGGCGTCACCGATCAGCGAACGGATATCACGGTCGGTCTCGGCGGCAATGCGCTGTACCAGCGGGTAGGCTTCCGGGTGGACCGCAGACGAATCCAGCGGGTTATCGCCGTTCATGACGCGCAGGAAGCCGGCGGCCTGTTCAAAGGTTTTTTCGCCCAGGCGTGCGACTTTCTTCAGCGCGGCGCGGGTTTTGAACGCGCCGTTCTCGTCACGGTGAGTAACGATGTTCTGCGCCAGGGTGGTGTTCAGGCCGGAGATACGCGCCAGCAGCGCAACCGAGGCGGTGTTTACATCCACGCCCACCTTGTTCACGCAGTCTTCCACTACTGCATCCAGGCCGCGCGCCAGTTTCAGCTGCGACACGTCGTGCTGGTACTGGCCGACACCGATGGATTTAGGGTCGATCTTCACCAGCTCTGCCAGCGGGTCTTGCAGGCGGCGAGCAATGGAGACGGCGCCACGGATCGACACGTCGAGGTCCGGGAATTCCTTGGAAGCCAGTTCCGACGCGGAGTACACCGAAGCGCCGGCCTCGGAAACCATGACCTTGGTCATCTTCATGGCGGGGTATTTTTTGATCAGTTCGGCGGCCAGTTTGTCGGTTTCACGGCTGGCGGTGCCGTTGCCGATGGCGATCAGGTCCACGGCGTGCTTGGCGCACAGCGCGGCCAGGATGGCGAGGGTCTGGTCCCACTTGTTGTGCGGCACGTGCGGGTACACGGTGGCGTGGTCCAGCAGCTTGCCGGTGGAGTCGACCACCGCAACCTTGCAGCCGGTACGCAAGCCTGGGTCGAGGCCCAAGGTGGCACGCGGGCCGGCCGGTGCGGCCAGCAGCAGGTCGTGCAGGTTGTGGGCGAACACGTTGATCGCCTCGGTTTCAGCGCCATCGCGCAGCTCGCCGAGCAGGTCGGTTTCCAGGTGCGTGTAGAGCTTGACCTTCCAGGTCCAGCGCACGACTTCACCGAGCCATTTGTCCGCAGGACGGTTCTGATTCTGGATGCCGAATTGTTGGCCGATCATGCCTTCGCACGGGTGCATGGTGCCCGGCAACTCGTCGCCGACTTTAAGCGCGGAGCTGAGAATGCCTTCGTTGCGACCCCGGAAAATTGCGAGTGCGCGGTGCGACGGCATGCTCTTGAGCGGTTCGTCGTGTTCGAAATAATCGCGGAACTTGGCGCCTTCTTCCTCTTTGCCGGCGATAACGCGAGCGCTGAGAATGGCTTCCTGCTTGAGGTAGGTGCGCAGTTTTTCCAGCAGGCCGGCGTTTTCGGCGAAACGCTCCATGAGGATGTACTTGGCACCTTCGAGGGCGGCCTTGACGTCGGCGACACCTTTTTCGGCATCGATAAAGCGTGCGGCTTCGGTTTCCGGGGTCAGCGACGGGTCGTTGAACAGGCCGTCGGCCAACTCGCCCAAACCGGCTTCCAGGGCGATCTGGCCCTTGGTGCGGCGCTTCTGTTTGTACGGCAGGTAAAGGTCTTCGAGGCGGGTCTTGGTGTCGGCGAGCTTGATGTCGCGTTCCAGCTGCGGGGTCAACTTGCCCTGTTCCTCGATGCTGGCGAGGATGCTGATGCGCCGTTCGTCGAGTTCTCGCAGGTAGCGCAGGCGCTCTTCCAGGTGACGCAGTTGGGTGTCGTCGAGGCTGCCGGTCACTTCTTTACGGTAACGGGCGATGAAAGGCACCGTGGAGCCTTCATCCAATAGCGCGACGGCCGCTTCGACCTGTTGTGGGCGTACACCGAGTTCCTCGGCAATGCGGCTGTTGATGCTGTCCATATAACCACCTGAAATGCTTGAAAGCAGCTCGCAGGCCCGGAAAACAAGGCGTTGCGAGGCTGGTTGAGCGGCGCCAGCGGCGCCGCTGCCTGGGTCAAAAGGCTGCCTATTGACCCTCGAAATCGGGAAATTGCTGCCCCGCGCTGAAAAAATGGCTGAGGCTGCAAACAGTAAAGTCTGACAGTGCCCTGCATGAAGGCGCCGCATTATAACCAGCGTTCTGCCCTTGGGGGGTACTGCGCCGGTGGTTGTAGGACGCGGGTTCGCTGGCGGTGGAGGAAAAATCTGCTAACAATGCACACGGTGCGTATAACGGCAGCTACGCCATAATGCGCGCCGAGATAAGAGGAGCATCTAATGAGCAGCACTGCACAAACTGCTGAAGGCGAAAAAATTCTCATCGTTGACGACGATCCGGGGCTGAGCAGCCTGCTGGAACGTTTTTTCAACTCCAAGGGCTACCGTGCCCGCGCGGTGCCGAACACCGAGCAGATGGACCGCCTGTTGGGGCGTGAAGTGTTCAACCTGGTCGTACTCGACCTGATGCTGCCCGGCGAAGACGGCCTTACCGCCTGCAAACGCTTGCGCGGTGCGAACAACCAGATCCCCATCATCATGCTGACCGCCAAGGGCGATGAGCTGAGCCGCATCAAGGGCCTGGAACTGGGCGCTGATGACTACCTGGCCAAGCCGTTCAACCCTGACGAGTTGATGGCCCGGGTCAAAGCCGTATTGCGTCGCCAGGCACCGCCGGTACCGGGCGCGCCAGGCAGCGAAGACGAGAGCGTCACCTTTGGTGAATACGAGCTGTCACTGGCGACACGCGAGCTTAAGCGTGGCGAAGAAGTGCACATGTTGACCACCGGCGAGTTCGCCGTGCTCAAGGCATTGGTGATGAACGCTCGCCAGCCGCTGACCCGCGACAAGCTGATGAACCTGGCCCGTGGCCGTGAATGGGACGCCCTGGAGCGCTCCATCGACGTGCAGATCTCCCGCCTGCGCCGGATGATCGAGCCGGACCCGGCCAAGCCGCGGTACATCCAGACGGTGTGGGGTGTGGGTTATGTGTTTGTGCCGGATGGCACTGCTACCAAGTGACCGATGACTTGCAGGCGCGGGCATCCCGGCGTTTGACTCCATGAGGGTCGACGGGATGCCCGGCGTCAGCAATTCTGCGAGCGCCGCTCGTTCCTGCAAGGTGTTTAGCTGTCTCCTATGAAAACCCCGTTGTGGTTCCCGCAAAGTTTCTTCTCTCGCACCCTTTGGCTGGTGCTGATCGTCGTGCTGTTTTCCAAGGCACTGACGCTGGTTTACCTGTTGATGAACGAAGACGTGCTGGTAGACCGGCAGTACAGCCACGGCGTAGCGTTGACGTTGCGTGCCTATTGGGCCGTTGACCCTGAAAACCGCGAAAAGGTAGCCAAGGCTTCGACGCTGATTCGCGTCGACGGCGCTGGTGTGCCCGAAGGTGAGCAGCATTGGCCTTACAGCGAGATTTATCAGCGTCAGATGCAGGCTGAGCTGGGAGAGGACACCGAGGTGCGCCTGCGCATGCATGTTTCACCTGCGCTCTGGGTCCGGGCCCCGAGTCTGGGAGATGCCTGGATCAAGGTGCCCCTTTACCCCCATCCGCTGCGCGGGCAAAAAATCTGGAACGTGCTGGGCTGGTTCCTGGCCATCGGGTTACTTTCAACCGCTTCCGCGTGGATTTTCGTCCGACAACTCAACCAACCGCTTAAACGCTTGGTGTTTGCCGCGCGCCAACTGGGGCAGGGGCGCAGTGTGCGCCTGCCGATCAGCGATACGCCCAGTGAGATGACCGAGGTGTACGGTGCCTTCAACCAGATGGCGGAGGATGTCGAACAGGCCGGGCGCGAACGCGAGCTGATGCTGGCGGGCGTATCCCATGACCTGCGCACGCCACTGACGCGTTTGCGGCTGTCCCTGGAGCTGATGGGCAACCATAACGACCTGACCGATGACATGGTGCGCGACATCGAGGACATGGACGCGATTCTCGACCAATTCCTGGCGTTTATTCGCGATGGCCGTGATGAGGTGGTGGAAGAGGTCGATCTCACGGACCTGGTGCGTGAGGTGGTGGCGCCCTACAACCAGAATGGCGAACAGGTGCGTATGCGCCTGGAGCCTATCCAGCCGTTTGCATTGCGTCGGGTGTCGATGAAGCGTCTGTTGAACAACCTGATCGGCAACGCCCTGCATCACGCCGGTTCAGATGTGGAGGTGGCCGCCTATGTGTCCGGCGACAGCACTGCGCCCTATGTGGTGTTGAGTGTGATGGACCGTGGCACGGGCATCGACCCGGCGGAGCTGGAAGGTATTTTCAACCCGTTCACCCGTGGCGACCGTGCGCGGGGCGGCAAGGGTACGGGGCTGGGGCTGGCGATTGTGCGGCGAATTGCTTCGATGCATGGCGGCAATGTTGAGCTGCGTAACCGCGAAGAAGGCGGCCTGGAAGCGCGGGTGCGCTTGCCGCTCGGCTTGATGTTGCCAAGGGACGCGGTCTAACAAACAACATCAATCAAATGTGGGAGCTGGCTTGCCTGCGATAGCAGTGGGTCAGCAACCCATTAGTTGACTGATACACCGCTATCGCAGGCAAGCCAGCTCCCACAGGTTTTTTCGGTGGGTGGAAGGCCGGGTTGTATCAACCCTTGCCCTTGGTCCGGGTCATATTCGGCCCACCATTCTTCTCCAGATGTTGAATGATGATCCCCGCCACATCCTTGCCGGTGGTGGTCTCGATCCCTTCAAGCCCCGGTGATGAATTCACCTCCATCACCAGCGGGCCATGGTTGGAACGCAGGATATCCACGCCCGCGACTGCCAGGCCCATCACTTTGGCGGCCCGCAGTGCAGTCATGCGTTCTTCCGGGGTGATCTTGATCAGGCTGGCACTGCCGCCACGGTGCAGGTTGGAGCGGAACTCCCCCGGCTTGGCCTGGCGTTTCATGGCGGCAATCACCTTGTCGCCGACCACGAAGCAGCGGATGTCCGCACCGCCGGCTTCCTTGATGTATTCCTGCACCATGATGTTTTGTTTGAGGCCCATGAACGCCTCGATCACCGACTCGGCGGCAGTTGCCGTCTCACACAGCACTACGCCGATACCTTGGGTGCCTTCGAGTACCTTGATCACCAGCGGTGCGCCGTTGACCATCTCGATCAGGTCGGGGATATCATCGGGGGAGTGGGCAAAGCCGGTCACCGGCAGGCCGATTCCCCGGCGTGACAGCAGTTGCAGGGAGCGCAGCTTGTCTCGCGAACGGGCGATGGCCACCGATTCGTTGAGCGGGAACACGCCCATCATTTCAAACTGGCGCAGCACTGCGCAGCCGTAGAAGGTCACCGAAGCGCCGATCCGCGGGATCACCGCATCAAAGCCTTCCAGCGGCTTGCCTCGGTAGTGAATCTGCGGCTTGTGGCTGGCAATGTTCATATAGGCACGCAACGTGTCGATCACCACCATTTCATGGCCACGTTCAGTGCCGGCCTCGACCAGGCGGCGGGTGGAATACAGACGCGGGTTTCGCGACAGCACAGCAATCTTCATGCAGCACCTGGGGCAGAAATAGTAGAGACCGGGAACACCGGCTTGTCTTGAACGTACTTGACGCCGGGGCTGACCACCAACTGGCCGTCAATCAGCGCCTTGGAACCCAGCAACAGGCGGTAACGCATGGCTTTGCGGCAGGCCAGGGTGAATTCCACCCGCCATACTCGGTCACCCAGAGCCAGGGTGGTGCTGATTACATACCGCACCTGCGCGTGGCCGTTGGAGCTCTTGATGGTTTTCATCGTCACCAGCGGCGCTTCGCAGCGACGATGACGCAGTTGCACCACGCTGCCCAGATGCGCGGTAAAGCGCACCCACTTCTCACCGTCGCGCTCAAAGGGCTCGATATCGGTGGCGTGCAGGCTCGAGGTGCTGGCACCGGTGTCGATCTTCGCGCGCAGGCCGGCCACTCCCAGGTCGGGAAGGGCCACCCACTCGCGCAGACCCACAACGGTCAAATGGTCAAATGTCTTCAATATGGGTAACCGGTCAGTTCGCCCAGGCCTGAGGTGAAACCTCGGCCAAGGCTTTAAACGCAGGCTTGGCGAACCAGTAGCCCTGCATCAGAAATATTCCGCAGTTGGACAGGAAGTCACGCTCGCCGGCACTTTCGATACCTTCAGCAATGACAGTAATCCCCAACTGCTCACAGATTGTGACAATCCCCTGGACAATTACCTGCCGGACACGATCCTGGTCGACATCGCGAATCAGCGCCATGTCGAGTTTGATCAAGTCAGGTTGGAAATCGGCCAGCAGGTTCAGCCCCGAATAGCCGGCGCCGAAGTCATCGATGGCGGTCTTGAAGCCGAATTCGCGGTATTCACGCAGAATATTGGTCAAATGGCGATAGTTATCTACATGCTCGTTTTCCAGCGTTTCGAAAATCAACCGATCCAGCGGGAAATTATGCGCGCGGGCCGCCTCCAGCGTGCTGCGAATGCACAACTCCGGCCGGTACACGGCATTGGGCATGAAGTTGATCGAAAGATAGCTTTGCATTCCCAAGGCGGCGGCCCCCGCAATCGCCTGAGTACGGCAGCGTTGGTCAAAGCGATAACGGTTGCTGTCGTTGACCTGGTCCAGCACCGACAACGCCCCTTCACCGTGAGTGCCGCGCACCAATGCTTCGTGGGCAAAAATCGACCGGTCGCGAAGGTCTACGATAGGCTGGTAGGCGAAGGAAAAATCGAAACCCAAGGCTTCGCTTTGCTGGCAACCTACGCAACGCTGGTTGGGCGAGGTGAGTGAGGTGGGAAAGTCGGTCACAGCGTATCCTCGCGAAAACAGGGGGTGTCTGGCGTATCTTAGGTGAGGCTTGGGATTTATGCGTTGAAGAGGGTCAACGGTAAAGTTGCGACATTTTTCAGAGCGAGGAATTCAAGTGGCTCAAAAGCAGGAAGAGGAAGAAAAGGTCCGTTTGGACAAGTGGCTGTGGGCGGCGCGTTTTTACAAAACCCGTGCCCTGGCCAAGGCGGCCATCGAGAGCGGCAAGGTGCACCATCGCGGCGAGCGCTGCAAGCCGGGCAAGGAACCGCGCGTCGGGGACGAGTTGCAGATTCGTACCGGTTTTGACGAAAAGACTGTGGTGGTGCAGGCGCTGTCCGTCGTGCGTCGTGGCGCGCCTGAGGCGCAGGCGTTGTATGCCGAAACCGAAGCCAGTATCGCCAAGCGCGAAAACGCGGCCGCTATGCGTAAGGCCGGCGCAACCGGCATGACCACCGATGGCAAGCCGAGCAAGAAGCAGCGTCGCGATTTGTTCAAGTTTCGCGGCAGTGGCAATGATGATTGACACGGATCTCCCTTTAAAAGGAGATCGAAAATGTGGGAGCTGGCTTGGCTGCGATAGCGGTGGGTCAGCCACCCTCTCATTCACTGACCCGCCGCTATCGCAGGCAAGCCCGCTCCCACATTAAACCTGCGGTGTTACGCGGCTGTGCGCATGACACTTAAGCGCCCGATGACTGGCAGCTTCCCGAGCAACCCGAAAACCGGCACCGTCACCCGCATCAGAACCCCGGACACCTTCGCCGCAAACGGCGTGTAATACCCCCAACCCAACGCCAACAACGCCAGCAACACCCCGCCGATGTAATCGTCCTGGCCCCAATGCGCGCCCGCCACCAGCCTTGGCATCATGAACAACAGCGCCAAGCCCCAGATCGCTACCACCTGGGTGAGACGCTGGGCAAACACCGTCATGAACATGCCCCAGATCAGCAGCACCGACGCATGATCGCCCGGGAAACTCTGGCTGGAACGATCCTTCAGCTCCCAGGTTTTCTCCAGTCCCGGGAAATAATCACTCATATGAATAGCGCCGCTGATCACCATCGACGGGCTGCTGTGTTGCCAGCCCATTTGCGCCGTGAGCTTGGAAAACAGCATGCGGATAAACAGCAACAGCAGCAGAATGCTGAAGAAACCGAAGAACGCCTGGCGCACCTGGATGGCCTTGAACACCCAGTCGCCGCGAATCAGCAGCGTCAGCAAAATCACCCCGACCACGGCATCGAACGGTCGCAAACTGGCCACCGCCCACACATGCAACCACGTCGAATGGCTTGCCAGTGGGTCATTGAGCAGATGAAACAGCCATTCGTCGAAAACCACACACAGCATCTGTCCCGTGGGCCACAGCCAAAAACACAGCAGCCCGATAGCGACTAGATTGCACAAGGCCAACCTCCCGAGGTTCCACCTGGCTTGGAACAAACCCGGATTGTTCATAAACTGTCCCTCTTCGCTCTATAAAAACGCACCAAAAAGGTGCCAAAGCGTTTAATTCTATAAACCTTGTAACCAATTTGTCATCAATTCAGATACCCAGACCTATGACTGATCTACCGGATACCGACTTCACCCAACGCTTTATCTTCGATGAGAACGACGCCCGCGGCGAACTGGTCTCGCTGGAGCGCAGCTATGCCGAAGTCCTCGCCAAGCACCCCTATCCGGAGCCGGTCGCGCAACTGCTCGGTGAGCTGATGGCGGCGGCCTCGCTGCTGGTTGGCACCATGAAGTTCGACGGTTTGCTGATCTTGCAGGCCCGTTCCGAAGGCCCGGTGCCGATGTTGATGATCGAGTGCTCGAGCGAGCGCGAAATTCGTGGCCTGGCCCGTTACGAGGCCGACCAGATCGCGCCGGATGCAACCTTGTCTGACCTGATGGCGAACGGCGTGCTGGCGATCACCGTCGACCCCACCGAAGGCCAGCGTTACCAGGGCATCGTCGACCTCGACGGCGAAACCCTCTCGGACTGCTTCACCAATTATTTCGTAATGTCCCAGCAGGTCGGCACCAAATTCTGGCTCAACGCGGACGGCAAACGCGCCCGTGGCCTGCTGCTGCAGCAACTGCCGGCCGACCGCATCAAGGACGACGATGAACGCACCGACAGCTGGCGCAAACTGACCGCCCTGGCCGGCACCCTGACGGCTGAAGAACTGCTGGGCCTGGACAACGAAACCATCCTGCATCGCCTCTACCACGAAGAGGCCGTGCGCCTGTTCGACGCCCAGGGCCTGCGCTTCCGTTGCAGCTGCTCGCGTGAGCGCTCAGCCAACGCCTTGGTTAGCCTGGGTCTGGAAGATGCGCAGCAATTGGTGGTGGAACATGGCGGCAATATCGAGATCGACTGCCAGTTCTGCAACCAGCGCTACCTGTTCGATGCGGCCGATGTCGCCCAATTATTCGCCGGCGCAGGCATCGACACCCCTTCCGACACCCGCCACTAAAACGTTTAAGCACAGGTAAATCACCTGACAAACGCCGGATTAGCGCAGTTCTGACGGGAGGGCCCTACTCTTTTTGGGCTTTTCTGGCATAATCCGGCCCACTTTTTTCGCGGTAGTAGTGCGCAACTTTCTACTACAAAACGTTTGGAGCACTCGGCCATAGGCCGACGGGGAACCTCATGACGCAAGCCAATAACGCCGTATACACCGATCTGAGTGTTGACGATCTGGTCAAAGAAGCCCTGCAGCGCGGTGAAGGCGTGCTTGCCGATACTGGCGCACTGGTCGTAGAAACCGGTCATCGCACCGGTCGTTCGCCGGTTGACCGTTTCATCGTTGAAGAGCCTTCCACCCAGGACGCAATTGCCTGGGGCCCGATCAACCGCAAGTTCCCGGCCGACAAGTTCGATGCCCTGTGGGCTCGCGTCGAGGCATTCAACAACGCGCAAGAGCATTTCGTTTCCCATGTTCACGTAGGGGCTGCAGAAGACCACTACCTGGCCGTGAAAATGACCACCCAGACTGCCTGGCAGAACCTGTTCGGTCGTTGCCTGTTCATCAACCCGGCCCAGTACAACCCGGCCGGCCGTGATGAGTGGCAAGTGCTTAACGTCGCCAACTTCGAATGCGTGCCAGAGCGTGACGGCACCAACTCCGACGGTTGCGTGATCCTCAATTTCGCCCAGAAAAAAGTGCTGATCGCCGGCATGCGTTACGCCGGTGAAATGAAAAAAGCCATGTTCTCGGTGCAGAACTTCCTGCTGCCGGCCGCCGACGTGCTGCCAATGCACTGCGCCGCCAACATCGGCGAAGCAGGCGATGTGACCCTGTTCTTCGGTCTGTCGGGCACCGGTAAAACCACCCTGTCGGCCGACGAAAGCCGTTACCTGATCGGTGACGACGAACACGGCTGGGGCGAAGGCGTGGTGTTCAACATCGAAGGCGGTTGCTATGCCAAGTGCATCGACCTCTCCGAGAAGAACGAGCCGGTAATCTGGAAAGCCATCAAGCACGGCACCGTGCTCGAAAACGTGGTGATCGACGATGCCAAGCACGCCGACTACACCAACGTCAGCCTGACCCAGAACAGCCGCGCCGCCTACCCGCTGGAGCACGTTGCCAAGCGTTCCGAGAAGAACCTGGGCGGCGAGCCAAACGCTGTGATCTTCCTGACCTGCGACCTGACCGGTGTACTGCCGCCCGTGTCGATCCTCAGCGAAGAACAAGCAGCCTACCACTTCCTGTCCGGCTACACCGCTCTGGTGGGCTCGACCGAAATGGGTTCGGGCAGCGGCATCAAGTCGACCTTCTCCACCTGCTTCGGCGCGCCGTTCTTCCCACGCCCAGCCGGTGAATACGCAGAACTGCTGATCAAGCGCGTGCGCGGCTTCGGCTCCAAGGTCTACCTGGTCAACACTGGCTGGACCGGCGGCGGCTACGGCGTCGGCAAGCGCTTCAACATCCCGACCACTCGCGGCGTGATCGCAGCGATCCAGAGCGGCGCGTTGATCGGTGCACAAACCGAACACCTCGACACCATCAACCTCGACGTGCCTTTGGCCGTACCGGGCGTTGATACCGGCCTGTTGAACCCACGTAACACCTGGGCTGACAAGGCTGCCTACGACGAAGCGGCGAAAGCGCTGGCCGGTCTGTTCATCGAGAACTTCAAGAAGTTTGAAGTGAGCGATGCGATCAAGGCGGCCGGGCCTAAGTTGTAAGGTTCGGTTGTTGTGAAAAAGCCGCCCTCCGGGGCGGCTTTTTTGTGGCCGAAAGGTTAGATGGCGATATGCAAAACTACGGCGCCGACCAGCACCAGTGCGACCCCCACGACCTGCACCGCCGACAACCGCTCCTTGAAAAACACGAACCCCAGAATCGCCGCAATCCCCCCCGACAACGTACTGATCACCGTCACCACCGAAACCGAGCCCGCCATCGCGCCCCACGAAAACGCCGAGAACCCACCGAGGTTCATCAGGCTCGCGCCGGTCAAGGTCGCGCAGTTTTTCAGCGGCGGGATTTTCAGGCCGTCCTTGATCTTCAGCACCATCATCACCAGCACGCACAGGCCCACCAGGTAACCCAGCCACAGCATGGTGATCGGCCCCAACGCCGGCAGCGTGTAGCGGCCTTGCAACCAGAAACCGGTGCCATACAGCAAGGCGGCGAGCATGGCGTAGGCGATGGACTGGCGTGGGTTGTTGTGGGGCGTGCCGTTGTCCTTGTGGATGCTGGAGAGGATCACGCCGATTACGCAGAGGGCGATGCAACCGAGTTGGATCAGGTTGATGTGTTCGCCGCTGGCCCAGGACAGCAGGGTGGTGACTACGCCGTAAGAGGTCACCAATGGCGCGACGATAGCGGCTTTGCCCAGGGCGAAGGCCTTGGACAGCGCCAGCGCGCCGGAGACGGTGAGCAGGGCGGCGGTGATGCCCAGGAGCCAGACGCTCAACGGGGCATTCAGGGATTTGAACAGGAATGCCGGGAAGATCACCAGCAACAGCGTCATGATAAAAAAGCCAAGGGCTTGGCCGAAATACACCGCGCGTTTAACGCCGACGGCTCGGGCGTTGAGGCCCACGAGAAAGTCCGTGCCGCCCCAGAGGAGGGCGGCCAGCAGGCCCATTATTACGTCCATGTAAGGTCCTTGTTATTGGGTCAAATCGCCAGACTAACGCATAGCCCCTGTGGGAGCGGGCTTGCTCGCGAATGCGGTAGATCAGTGAGAAATACTCTACCTGACACACCGCTTTCGCGAGCAAGCCCGCTCCCACATTTGATACTCGGTGATCTTGGGATCAGCTCAAGTTTTCCAGGGTTTGCGTATCCCAACTATGGGTCTTGATCGCCAGGTAGAGCATGCCGATGGTCAGCGGCACCTTATCGCCCCGCCCCTTGGCGCGGCGCTTGAGGAACACATCGAACACCGGCGGTTTGAAGTAACGATAAGCATCGTAGTCGCCCAAGTCGAGGGCAAACTCTTGCTCCATCGCTTCCATCAATTGCTTGGCCTCGGCGCCGTCGCAGCCGAGCTCGAGGTTGATCGAGGTTTCGAGGCGCAGGGTCTTGTGCTTCGGCAGGCCGATTTCTTCGTGCAACAGTTGCAGAAGCTGCTGCATCACGGGGTCTTCGGGGAAGTTGGGGGCCAGGTTCATGGTGGGGGCACGCAGGAGTGGGTGGGGGGGAGGATTGCGTTGGCGACGGAATTTGTTTCGGGTGAAAAAGAGACGGATGCCAATGATAAAGGCGAATGTCGGAAGACTGTCGAATTGTAATTCGCTCAGCCAGGAAGTGGCGACGATTAGAAGCATTGGTCCGGTGAGGATGAGGGCCAGTCCGAACCATTTTCTGAGCTCGGGATGCTTCAACTTACTATCGAGCAGGACAGTAAGGGCAATAAGAATGAGGAGCGAGCCCCAAGAGCTGTAGTCGACCATCGTTGAGTCCTTTCGATGTTCACGGTTTTTGCCGGGACAGTTGAGAGGTCACTAGTTTCGGTCATGTGAAGGGAGGTTATGTAGAGGGCTTGGCAGGTGTTTTGATCAGTTTGGGAAGAGGACTACGCGGTGTTTGTCTGCTTCCCACAAAGCTTTCCGGCATTTGCGGTTTGACAGTGATTTTTTGGCAACACCCAGCCAATGTGGGAGCCGGGCTTGCCCGCGATGGCGGTGTGTCAGGCAATATTTCCCTGCCTGACACACCGCCATCGCGGGCAAGCCCGGCTCCCACAGGTTTAACTCAGTGGTTGGCTTGGTTGGGGCTGCGTGTCGACTGCCGGTTGCAGTTGAACGTGCTGCGCTGCTTCCAGCAGATCACAACCATCCTGCACCAGCAGATATAGGGCGTTGATGATGTGGGAAATGTCTTTGAGGTCGGCGTGTTCGTAGGTCAGGCAGGTGAAGGTTTCCAGTAAATCGGTGGCAGCGCGGATGCGCTGGTGTGCGGCGCACTGGATATCTTCGGCGGCGGCTTCGGTGTCGATGACGAGAGGGTGGGTGTCGGTGAAGTTGGTGCGTAGCTGACGATAGCGATTGGCAGGGACATTGAGCGTTGTCATAAAAGGGCACTCCGAAAAATCAAAGAAATACGCCAAAAAAATTGGCACGTTTATCTCTGCTGTTGTTCGAGTGACCAAGCTCGGTCGCCGTATTGATAGCGACGGAGCGAACCTTAGAAGTCAGCGTAATTTCGAGCAATAAACGTATGGTTTAACCACTTAGATCGTTCCCACGCTCCTGCGTGGGAATGCCTCCCGTGACGCTCTGCGTCACCAGTGCCCAAGCTTAAAGCCGTGCGCGGAGGTGGGACGCGGAGCGTCCCGGGCGGCATTCCCACGCAGAGCGTGAGGAACGATCAGTCAGAACGGCTTCATGGGACGGCCATCGCCAAGCCTACAGACGCGAAGCCGCATCCAGGTCCATCAGCCCGCGTCCGTAGGCTTCGCTGTTGGCATAGATGCCCGTCCGATTGGCGGTGCTGAGCAATCGATCCCGAACCTGCTGCGGGGTCATTTCGGGAAAGCGGCTTTGCAATGCCGCCAGGGCGCCGCTGACCAACGCGGCGGCCGGGGAAGTTCCAGCGGTCGGCCCATAGCTGCCATCTTTCTGTGTAGTGAGCAGGCCCGCACCACCATCGCCACCCGGTACGGCAATGCACCAGCGCGCGGCAAGCCCGCAGTAGTTGGACTTGAGGTTGATCGCGCTACCATCATTTTTGAGGGCCATGACGGCGATCCAGCCTTTTTCCAGTTCCGGCACCAAGGCAGGCAGGCCGGGTTCGGCAAGAGGCTCGCGTTTGACCTCGTTGCCGGTTGAGAACACAAAGACCGCGCCTTCAGCCACCAGGTGTTTGGCCGCCTCCAGTGAGTCGCCCATCAGGCGTTCATAGATCGGCACTTCATTGGTGTTGGCTTCAATGGGGTTTGCCCAGGAGTTACTGAAGAAACGTGCGCCTTGGGCATGTGCCAGACGCCAGCCCTGGGCAATTTCGCTGTCGAAATAAAACGGTTCCTTATCGTCGCCGAAGCGCATGGGGATTAACTGGGCGTTGAAGGCGATCCCGTGCATGCCTTGAGCGTTCTTGTTGGCGGCGAGAATACCGGCCATTTGCGTGCCGTGGCCCTTGATGTCGACAGTGCCAGGCTGTTGGCGAACAAAGTCGTAACCGATGTCGGCCAAGCGCCCTTGAAACTCAGGTAATTCCCTGTTGAGGCCTGAGTCTATCAGCGCCACTTTTACGCCTTGGCCAGTGCCGCCACGCGCATAGAGGGTGGATGCCTTGACGATGGGCAATGCATTTGCGGCGAAGTATTCAGGCGTTTCAAAGGCACGCACGGCCAATTGCTCGCTAGTGGGTTTTGGCGGCGCTGCACAGCCCATCAGCAGCAAGGGCAATGCGAGAAGCAAAGAAAACGATGGCATGCGAGACATTCACGACTCCTTGTCGGGGGATGTAATCAAGCGTGCTACTGTCTGCGTTTTTGCGCGGGCTTGCTGGTTTTCTCTGTATCAGTTTGTAGCGTTTATCCCCGACCTTTTACTGATCGCTGGTCTATGTTTTTGACTCGTTCAGCGGTCAACGGAGTGACAGCTTATGCACAACACCCTCCAACAGGTCTTTGGTTATCCACAGTTTCGTTTGGGCCAGGAAGCCGCGATCAGCGCGGTGCTGGCCGGTCGTTCGGCTGCGGCTATTTTCCCCACCGGTTCCGGCAAGTCTTTGTGTTATCAGCTGTCGGCGGTGCTGTTGCCGCACCTGACGCTGGTGGTGTCGCCGTTGTTGGCGCTGATGCAGGACCAGTTGGGTTTCCTGCAGCGCCATGGCATTTCTGCTGGCAGTATCGATTCGGCGCAGAGCCGTGAAGACGCCAATGAGGTGATGGCCCGTGCGCGTTCGGGTGAGTTGAAGATTTTGATGATTTCCGTGGAGCGCTTGAAGAACGAGCGCTTCCGTAACTTCCTGCAAAGCGTGCAGATTTCCTTGTTGGTGGTGGATGAGGCGCACTGTATTTCCGAATGGGGCCACAACTTCCGTCCGGACTATTTGAAGCTGCCGGACTACCAGCGCCAGTTCAATATCCCACAAGCGCTGCTGCTGACGGCTACAGCCACGCCCAAGGTGATTGCCGACATGCAGGCCAAGTTCGGCATTGCGCCGGATGACGTGATCACCACGGGCTTCTACCGGTCCAATCTGAACTTGCTGGTAGAGCCGGTGAGTGGCCACGACAAGCGTCGGCGCCTGGTCGAGTGGATGAGCGCGCGGGCCAATCAGCCAAGCATCGTTTACGTCACGTTGCAAAAAACCGCCGAGCAGATTGCCGAGCACCTGAACCGCAATGGCATCCAGGCCGAGGCGTACCACGCCGGGTTACCCCACGATAAACGTGAAGGCATCCAGCAGCGCTTCATGGGCGGGCGCTCCAACTGCATCGTTGCCACCATCGCGTTCGGCATGGGCATCGACAAGAGTGACATCCGCAACGTGGTGCACTTCGACCTGCCCAAATCCATCGAGAACTACAGCCAGGAAATCGGCCGCGCCGGGCGTGACGGGCAGCCGTCCGACTGCCTGGTGCTGGCCAACCGTGACAGCCTCAATGTGCTGGAAAATTTTGTGTATGGCGACACGCCGGAGCAGGAGGGCATTCGCCGTGTGCTGGAGGAGTTGCAAGCGGCGCGAAGCGAGGGCCAGTGGGAATTCCTGCTGAGGTCGCTGTCGGACCACAGCAACATCCGCGAGCTGCCGCTCAAGACGCTGTTGGTGCAGTTGGAACTCAAGGGTGTGATCGCGCCGCGCTATGCGTTTTACGCCGAATACCGCTTCAAATACCTGATTGAGCCCGAGGCATTGCTGGCGCGGTTTTCCGGCGAGCGGCAGCAGTTTGTCGCGGCGATCATCCAGGTGTGTAAACGCGCCAAAACCTGGGCGACGGTGGATTTCGATGCGCTGTACCAACAGCACAATGCCGAGCGCAGCCGGGTGGTGAAGGCGCTGGATTACTTCCAGGAGCAGGGCCTGATCGAGTTGGAAAGCAAGCAGATGACCGAGGTCTACAGCCTGCTCGATACCGACTTTGATCCACAGGCGCTGAGCGCCGAGTTATACACAGGCTTCAAGCACCATGAAGTGACGGAAGTGGCGCGGATCCACGCCATGCTCGATCTTTTTGCGACCGAGCAGTGCCTGGGGCAGCGTCTGGCCAAGTACTTTGGTGATGAAAATGCCCCTCAACGCTGCGGACATTGTTCGGTATGCCACGGCCACGTCGCACATTTGCCGCCGCCGCCGAGTCTGCCGCCACTTGTGGATAAAAACTTCATGGGGCTGTGCGGTGATTTTATCCACAGGCATCATGAACACACCACGAACTTGCCAGAAGCGGAACGGCTGACGCGGTTTCTCGGTGGTATCAGCGTACCGTTGTTTACCAAGCTGAAGGCGCGGGGCATACCGGGTTTTGCTGCGCTGGAGGATTACCCTTACGCCGAAGTGCGTGAGTGGGCGCAAGCCCATTTGAATGACCTGTAAACCCACTTTCCAGAGAGCCGCCCATGCCTGACTCAATGCCGCAACGCGCTGACTACTGTCATTTCCAGCCGATCATCACGCGTTGGCACGACAATGACGTGTATGGCCATGTGAACAACGTCACCTACTACAGCTTTTTCGACACGGCGGTGAATACCTACCTGATTGAAGAAGGTGGGCTGGATATTCATGACGGTGAAGTGGTGGGGTTTGTGGTGAGTTCGGCGTGCGATTATTTCGCCTCGATCGCGTTTCCGGATCGGCTGGATATCGGCCTGCGGGTGGGCAAACTGGGTAACAGCTCGGTGCAATATGAATTGGCGGTGTTCAAGGCTGGCGAGGATGAAGCCTGTGCGGCGGGGCGCTTTGTGCATGTGTTTGTGGACAGGGCGTCGAACCAGCCGGTGGCGATTGCGGGGAAGTTGCGCGAGGCGTTGGAGCGGTTGGTGGTATGAGACCCTTTTTCATGCAATGAAAATCAAATGTGGGAGCTGGCTTGCCTGCGATAGCGGTGGGTCAGGATTAGATGTGCGTCCTGACCCACCGCTATCGCAGGCAAGCCAGCTCCCACAGGGGGCCAGCAGTGTTCTTTAGACCTTACCGATGACGGTAGTGATGCTTGTTCTTGCGATGCCCATAGGCATGCCCGCGTCCACGGTGGTCATCACGGTCATAACGACGGTTGTCACGCCCGCGGTAGCGGCGGTCGTCGTCATCGCTCCTGTTGCCCATGTAGTTGCCCAGCGCGCCGCCTGCACCACCGCCGGCTGCTGAGCCGACCAGTGCACCGGTGCTGCCGCCGACACTGCGGCCCACGACGTTGCCGCCGGCTGCGCCCAGCGCGCCGCCAATAGCGGCTTCGCCACGGCTGCGCTTATCGGCACCCACCGCGCTACCGCCCGCGCCACCCAGGGCGGCGCCGATGGTGGAACCGGTGTTGCCGCCCAACTGCTGGCCGACAACCGAACCTAGAACCCCGCCCAATGCGCCGCCCACACCGGCTTCGGTGGTGCCGCCGGCCATGGCTGCGCCACTGACCAGGCCAAGGGACAACAAGAGAATCGAGGAGAACTTCATAGAGAGACCTCAAGAGGATGACGGCGCGATCCTGAGGTTGTATCGAGACGCTGACAATCGAAAACCGACCGGCGGTACAGGTTGTATACAATTTGCTAAGTTGCTGTTTTGTATAGGGAACTTAAGTCGATTTTGTGAGTCTTTAGCTACTTCGGAAGGGCCGCTTTTATGCAAAAGCGGCCTTTTTTTGTGCCTGAAAAATAGAGGGCGACTGTGCCGGCCTCTTCGCGAGCAAGCCCGCTCCCACAGTTGGAATGCATTTCAAGTGTGGGAGCGGGCTTGCTCGCGAAAGCGGTAGCTCAAGCAAAGAAGAGCCCGGATCAAGTCAGGCTGAGCGGGCCATGATCAAGCCACTGTCGCTCGCCGCTTCCAGGCAAATCGCCACGAACTTCGACGTCGGCGTATGGCTGCCATCCCCGGTGCTTTCCAGCGGCACCAGCGGGTTCACTTCCGGGTAGTAAGCCGCCGCCTGGCCCGCCGGAATATCAAACGCCAGCAAGGTAAAGCCCTTCACGCGGCGCTCGCGGCCATCTTCCCACAGCGACACGATGTCAGCCTTCTGCCCCGGCTTGAAGCCCAGGCGGATAATGTCGGCTTCGTTGACGAACAGCACGTCACGCTGGCCCTTGACCCCACGGTAGCGGTCGTCCAGGCCATAAATAGTTGTGTTGTATTGATCGTGGGAGCGCATCGATTGCATGATCAGGTCCGGCACCCGGCCTGTGGCATGGGTGCGTTCGTGGATCAGGTCTTTGGGCAGCACGTTCGGGCGGAAATTGGCGCGGCCCGACGGCGTGTTCCAGCGACGCGCGCCAGCGGAGTTGCCCAGGTAGAAACCGCCTGGGTGCTTGATACGCTCGTTGAAATCCTTGAAGCCTGGAATGGTGTCGGCAATCAGGTCGCGGATGCGCCCGTAATCGGCCACCAGCCAGTTCCAGTCCACCGGCTTGCTGCCCAACGTGGCGGCGGCAATCCCGGCCAGAATCGCCGGCTCGGATTTCATCAGCGTCGACAGCGGCTGCAGTTGGCCATTGGAGCCGTGCACCATGCTGAACGAGTCTTCCACTGTGACGGCTTGCGGGCCGTCGGCCTGGATGTCGATGTCGGTTCGGCCCAGGCACGGCAGAATCAGCGCGTCTTTGCCGTGCATCAGGTGGCTGCGGTTGAGCTTGGTGCTGATCTGCACGGTCAGGTCGCAGCTACGCAGCGCTTCAAAGGTGCGCGGGCTGTCTGGCGTGGCTTGGGCGAAGTTGCCGCCCAGGCCGATAAACACCTTGGAACGGCCTTCGAGCATGGCGTGGATCGCTTCGACCACGTTGTGGCCGTTGGTACGCGGCACCTGGAACTGGAAGCGGCGCTCCAGCGAATCCAAAAACGCCACCGGCGGGCGTTCGTTGATGCCCATGGTGCGGTCGCCCTGCACGTTACTGTGACCGCGCACCGGGCACAGGCCGGCACCTGGGCGGCCGATGTTGCCGCGCAGCAGCATCAGGTTGGCGATTTCCTGGATGGTCGGCACCGAATGGCGATGCTGGGTGATGCCCATCGCCCAGCACATGATCACGTTTTTGCCTTTGGCGTACATGCGCGCCGCTTGTTCGATCTCGACCAGGCTGAGGCCGGACTGCGCGACGATTTCATCCCACGAGGTGTCGTCGATCTGCCCCAGGTACTCCAGCACATTGACGCTGTGTTCATTGAGGAAGTCGTGGTCGAACACCGCCTCTTTGCCTTCGGCCTGGGCCTGGCGCTCCCACAGCAGCAGGAACTTGGCCATGCCGCGCAGGATGGCCATGTCGCCACCCAGCGCCGGGCGGAAGTACGCGGTGTTGGTCGGTTTGTCGCCGTTGGTGAGCATTTCCAGCGGGTGTTGCGGGTGCTGGAAGCGTTCCAGGCCACGCTCTTTGAGCGGGTTGATGCACACCACCTGGGCGCCACGTTTTACCGCTTCGCGCAGCGGTTCGAGCATGCGCGGGTGGTTGGTGCCGGGGTTCTGGCCCCAGACGAAAATCGCATCGGCATGTTCGAAGTCATCAAAGGTCACGGTGCCTTTGCCGACGCCCACGCTTTGCGCCAGGGCGACGCCGCTGGCTTCGTGGCACATGTTCGAGCAGTCGGGGAAATTGTTGGTGCCATAGGCGCGCACAAACAGCTGGTACAGGTACGCCGCTTCGTTGCTGGCCCGGCCCGAGGTGTAGAACTCGGCCATGTCCGGGCTTGGCAGGGCGTTGAGGTGCTTGCCGATCAGGTCAAAGGCGGCTTCCCAACTGATGGCTTTATAGCGATCGGTCTCGGCGTCATAGCGCATCGGCTCGGTCAGGCGGCCCTGGTATTCCAGCCAGTAGTCACTCTGCTCCAGCAGCGCCGTGACGCTGTGCTTGGCGAAGAAGGCGGCGTCCACGCGGCGCTTGGTGGCTTCCCAGTTGACCGCCTTGGCGCCGTTCTCGCAGAACTTGACCATGCCGCTTTCCGGCGAGTCGCCCCAGGCGCAGCCAGGGCAGTCGAAACCGCCGTTCTGGTTGGTCTTGAGCATCATGCGCAGGTTTTTCATGGCGTTGTCGCTGGTCAGCCAGGCCTGCGCCACGCTGATCAGTGCGCCCCAGCCGCCGGCCGGGCCTTTGTAAGGCTTGTAGCGCGGGGTCGGGGTTTGGTCGGCTTGGTGATGCATGCTCATGGCTGGTTCTCCATCGCGGGGCTATAGACCCGCGGCGCACTTTTTTGCGGCAGGTGGATGAGATTGAGGTTGTGCCGGCGCGCCCATTGCAGGGCCAGGCCGGTGGGCGATGACAGGCTGACCAGGGTCTGGATGCCCGCGCGCAAGACTTTCTGGATTAATTCGAGGCTGCAGCGGCTGGTGACGATGGCCAGGCCACCGTCGGTCGGAATTTTTTGGCGGATCAGCGCGCCGATCAATTTATCCAGGGCGTTGTGCCGGCCAATGTCTTCGCGGCCCATCAGCAACTCGCCCTGGTTATTCATAAAGATCGCCGCATGCACCGCGCCGCTGTGCTGGCCCAAGGGCTGAAAGGCGCTGATGCGTTGGCGCAGGCCGTCGAGCCATTCGGCAGGCGGCAACGGTGCGCCGGGCAGCACTTGCAGGTCTGGCAAGGCTTGCTCCACGGCTTCTACCCCGCACAGGCCGCAACCGCTGGTGCCGGCCAGCTGGCGGCGTTGCTGCTTGAGGTTCCAGAAGGCTCGGCTGGAAATCTGCACCTGAGCGTACTGGGCAGAGCCAGCGCCGCTGAGTTTTAGATCATAAATGTCGCTAACGTCGGCGATAATGCCGCTGCCGATGCTGAAGCCGACAATGAAGTCTTCCAGGTCGGTGGGCGTCACCAGCATCACCGCCTGGCTGATGTCGTTATAGGCAATCGCCAACGCCACTTCTTCGGCCAATGCAGTGCTGGCGATTTCCGTGTGTTCGAGATTGCAAAACTGGTAGCTCTGGCTGGCGGCTGGCGCTGGCGTTTCGAGGGCAGGCGCCGCGCAGACTGGGCGCTTGGCGTTCATGGGGCAATACCACCGAGGGAATGATCGATCTTTAGACTAGGCGCGACAAAGGGTCGCGTCTAATCGGCTGTACTGATCTATTGATAGATGGCGTCGATCAAGGCGTCTATGGCGGGCTTATTCCAGGCAGCGCGCAGGCTAGCGTGTTTGGGTATTTGGCGGGCCTGGAACCCAAGTCTGCAGGACTGGTCTAGTCTTGGGCATCTGGAACTTAAACCCCAAGGAGAGCGCACCATGAGTATTTTTAGCTTTGTTAAGGAAGCAGGCGAGAAGTTGATTGATCTGTTGACGCCGGGTAATGCCAATGCGAGCGATGAGCTGAAGGATCACATCAGCAAGGTAGGGCTCGGAAATCCGAATATCACCGCAACCGTTGAGGGCGACAAAGTCACCGTTAAAGGTGAAGTTGCCACTCAGGAAGAGAAAGAGAAAATCATCCTGGCTGCGGGCAATATCGCCGGTGTTGGCAGTGTGGATGACCAGATCACCGTGACTGGCCCGGCTGCGGCAGCCGCCCGTTTTGTCACCGTTGAAAAAGGTGACACGCTCAGCGCTATTTCCAAGCGCGAATATGGCGATGCCAACAAATACCAAAAAATCTTTGAGGCCAACAAGCCGTTGTTGTCGCACCCGGACAAAATTTACCCAGGGCAAGTACTGCGTATTCCTGAGTAACACACAGAGCTAACTGTGGGAGCAGCTTTGTGTGGGAGCTGGCTTGCCTGCGATAGCATCACCTCGGTATCACTGATACACCGAGGTGCCTGCATCGCGGGCAAGCCCAGCTCCCACACTGGCCAGCTCCCACATTCACATTCCCACATTTACATTAGAGCCCTGCAATGAGATCTCTGTAATCATCGACTGCCGCAAACTCCCCTGTGTCCTTCGGCCCCTTCTTGCTGTCCGGCTCTTTGACCGCCAGCAAATGCCCCACGCCAAACTCGCGTGCACTGCGCAGGATCGGCAAGGTGTCGTCGATAAACAGGCTGCGGGCCGGGTCGAACTGGATGTCGGCTTGCAAGGCATCCCAGAATTGCGGGTTTTCCTTGGCGAAACCGTAGTCGTGGGAACTGATCAATCGTTCGAAATACGGCGCCAGTTCAATGCGCTCCAACTTCAATGACAGCGAATCACGATGGGCGTTGGTGATCAAAATCACACGCTTGCCGGCCTGTTTGATCGCCGCCAGAAAGGTGTCCGCGTCCGGGCGCAGGGCGATGAGGTGGGCGGTTTCCAGTTTGAGTTCGCGCACCGGGATGTTCAGCTCGGCACTCCAGAAATCCAGGCAATACCATTGCAACTGTCCGGCGTTACGCTCGAACAGCGGTTGCAACTCCATGTCGGCCATGGCCCGGCTCACGCCGTGCAGTTGCGCGTAGCGCTGGGGCAGGTGCTCCATCCAGAATTGGTTGTCGAAGTGCAGGTCGAGCAAGGTGCCGTCCATGTCCAGCAGGACGGTGTCGATGGCGTGCCAGGGCAAAGAGGGCATGGGGCGTTCTCATGTAAGTAAAGATATCCGACACAGACAATCGGAAAAGCCACGGTATAGTAACCCGATCACGCCAAGGAGCCGCTTATGCGCCAGAAACCCACCGTCCTCGCCCGCGAAATAGTCGCCAGTAGCCGTTTGTTCCGCGTGGAGGAAGTGCAATTGCGCTTTTCCAATGGCGTTGAACGGACCTACGAGCGCCTGGTAGGCCGCGGTGCCGGTTACGGCGCGGTGATGATCGTGGCGATGATCGATGCCGACCACGCGTTGCTGGTGGAAGAATACTGTGGCGGCACCGACGAATATGAATTGTCCTTGCCCAAGGGTTTGATCGAACCTGGCGAGGACGTACTGGCGGCGGCCAACCGCGAACTCAAGGAGGAAGCCGGTTATGGCGCGCGCCAGTTGGAGCACATTACCGAGCTGTCCTTGTCGCCTGGTTATATGAGCCAGAAGATTCAGGTGGTGCTGGCCACCGAGCTGTATGAAGAACGCCTGGAAGGCGATGAACCTGAACCGATGCGCGTGGAGCGCGTCAACCTGCGCGAGTTGTCGATGCTGGCGCAAAACGATCAGTTCAGTGAAGGCCGTGCATTGGCGGCCCTGTATTTGGTACGAGACCTGTTGACCCAGCGTGGAGCTTTTGTCGCATGAGCGAACTGTTTTTAGGCCATCCGTTTATTGCCCCTGTGATCGAGCTGGCGCGCCAGGCGGGTGAAGTCATCCTGCCGTATTGGCGTGCGGACGTAGCGGTCACCTCCAAGGCGGATGATTCGCCGGTGACGGCGGCCGACCTGGCGGCTCACCACCTGATCCTGGCGGGCCTTACCGCCCTGGACCCGAGCATCCCGGTGTTGTCCGAAGAAGACGCCGATATCGACCAGAACGTGCGCGCCGGCTGGCAGCGCTGGTGGTTGGTGGACCCGCTGGACGGCACCAAGGAGTTTATTTCCGGCAGCGAAGAATTTACCGTCAACATTGCGTTGATCGAGCAAGGCCGCGTGGTATTTGGCGTGGTGTCGATGCCCACCAGTGGCCGCTGCTACTTCGGTGGCGCAGGCTTGGGCGCGTGGCGCTCGGACGTGAGTGAAGCACCCAAGCAGATCCAGGTACGCCAGACCCCGGCTGCAGGCGAGGCTTTTACCGTGGTTGCCAGCCGCCGCCATAGCAGCCCGGAGCAGGAGCGCCTGCTCAGTGGCTTGAGCGAAGGCTTGGGTGAGCTGAAGCTGGCGAATATCGGCAGCTCGCTGAAATTCTGCCTGCTGGCCGAAGGCAGTGCCGATTGCTACCCGCGCCTGGCGCCGACGTCACAGTGGGACACGGCTGCGGCCCAGGGCGTGCTGGAAGGGGCGGGTGGTGAGGTGCTGGAGTTGAGTGGTGCGCCGTTCAGCTATCCGGCGCGGGCTTCGTTGTTAAACCCGTTCTTTCTGGCGTTGCCGGCCAAGGCAGCGTGGCGCGAGCGCCTGCTGACCCTGGCCCGTTCTTAAAGCCGCAACCGTTCAAAATGTGGGAGCTGGCTTGCTTGCGATAGCGGTGTATCAGTCGATAATTGATTCGACTGACACGGCCTCATCGCAGGCAAGCCAGCTCCCACAGTTGTTTTGTGTGGTGGCAGTTAGCGGTGCAGGACGTATTGGCCAGTGAAGGCTACCGCTCGTTCCTCACTGCCCTCATTCACAATCCACGTCTCCAACGCCAACCGCGCCCGGCCATAGCGTTTGTACGTCGCCACAAAGCGCTTCCACACCTTGTCTTCCGGCGCCGCGCAAATGGCGATCGCATCCTGAGTCACCGGCAGCGGATAACTGATCTGCCCTTCCTGAATCACGATATGCCCGTCTTCAACACCTTCTTCACGCAGTTTCAGGTGCAGCCAACCCCAACCCGCCAACACAGCGCCGCAATAGAGGCTGCCGCCGAACATGGTGCTCTTGTGGTTGATATTGGCCTGCAAGGGCAGGTGCAACTGCAGTTGGCTGTGTTGCCAGTCGAGCACCTTGAGGCCCATTTCCCGGGTGAGGGGAATGTCGTGGTGAAGGATCGATTCCAGGTAGCGGCTGTCGCGGTTCATGGCGGTCTCTTGGCGGGTCATTCGTCGTCGGCGCTGTGGCTGGCGCTGTCGGCGAAGTTCAGGCCGTGCTTGCGCAGTTTGTCGTGCAGGGTTTTGCGCGGGATGCCCAGGGCTTCCGCGAGGCTGCGCACCGAGCTGTGGGGGCGGGTCAGCTCGGCGGCGATCAGGCTTTTTTCGAACTGCTCGACCTGATCGCTCAAACCGCCAGAGGTTGACGTCAGCACGCCCGTGGCGGGGTTGTCTGCCGTGGCATCGAGTGCCAGCTCCAGCCCAAGGGCAAAGCGCTCGGCTGCATTTTGCAGTTCACGCACATTGCCCGGCCAGCTGTGGCGCAACAGCAGTGCACGTTGGCCTGGTTGCAGTTCGTGCAACGGCAGGCCGTGGCGGCTACTGGCTTCGTCGGCAAAATGCTGGAACAGCATCAGTGCATCTTCACCGCGCTCGCGCAGCGGCGGAATGCGCAGCGGCGCCACGTTGAGACGGTAATACAAGTCGGCCCTGAAGCGTCCCTGGTCGGCGGCCTGGCGCAGGTCTTCCTTGGTGGCGGCGATGATGCGGATATCCAGCGGGATCAACTGATTGCCACCCAGGCGCTCGACCACTCGCTCCTGCAACAGGCGCAGCAGTTTGACCTGCACGTCCAGGCTCATGCTTTCGATTTCATCGAGGAACAGCGTGCCGCCATTGGCGAACTCGAACTTGCCGATACGGCGTTTCTGCGCGCCGGTAAAGGCGCCGGGCTCATGGCCGAACAGCTCGCTTTCGACCACCGATTCCGCCAGGGCGCCGGCGTTGATCGCCACAAACGGCCCGCTGCGGCGGCTCGACAGGTCGTGCAGGGCGCGGGCCACCACCTCTTTGCCGGCGCCGGTTTCACCGAGGATCAACACGTCGGCGCGGGTCGCCGCCAGGGCGCCGATCTGTTCACGCAGGCGCAGCATCTGCGGCGAATGCCCGACCAGGCGCGTGCTCAATTGCTGGCGATCGCTCAAGGCCAGGCGCAGGCTGCGGTTGTCCAGCACCAGGCGGCGCAGGGCCAGTGCGCGGCGCACGCTGTCGAGCAGGGCATCGCTGGCGAAGGGTTTTTCGAGGAAGTCATAGGCCCCGGCGCGCATGGCTTGCACCGCCAGCGGCACATCGCCATGGCCGGTTATCAGCAGCACCGGCAGGTCCGGGTCCTGGCCGTGCAGTTCGGCCAGCAGCTCCAGGCCGTCCATGCCGGGCATGCGGATATCGCTGACCACCACGCCCGGCCAATCGCGGGACAGGCGCGCCGTGAGGCCCGTGGCTTCGCCCAGGGTCAGGACTTTCAGCCCGGCCAGGTCCAGGGTCTGGCACAGAGCCTGACGCAAGTGTGGATCGTCGTCGATCAACACCACCTGGATCTGGTTATCGATACTCATACACTGCGGTCCTCGGACGGTTGCAGACTCACGCCCGGCGAGCCGGCACGCAATTTCAGGGTTAACAGCGCGCCGCCTTCCTTGTGGTTGGCGAACAACAGTTCGCCGCCAAAGGCACGCATCAACGTCTCACAGATCGCCAGGCCCAGCCCCAAGCCCTGGGTGCGGGTCTTGGTGGTGTAGAACGGCTCGCTGGCGCGGCCCAGGGCTTCCATGCAAAAACCTGGGCCGTTGTCGCGAATGTACAGGTTGACGCCCTGTTCGGTGGTTTGGGCACTCAGCCACAATCTGCGCGGCGGGCCTTTTTCGGTAAGGGCGTCGAGGGCGTTGGCCAGCAGGTTGCCGAGCACCTGGCGCAGGCGGGTTTCGCCGGCTTGCACCCATAAGGTCGCCTCGGGTAAATCGCGGATCAATTCGACTTCCATCGAACGCCGCCGTTTGGCCAGCAATGCCAGGGCATCGTCGAGCGCCGGTTGCAGGGCCACGCTTTCCGGGGCGTGGCGGTCGCGGCGGGCGAAGGCGCGCAGGTGCGCGATGATCGAGGCCATGCGCCCGGTCAGTTCGCTGATCAGCTTGAGGTTGCCACGGGCGTCGTTGGTGCGTTCGTGGTCGAGCAGGATCTCGGCGTTTTCTGCGTAGCTGCGGATCGCCGCCAGCGGCTGGTTGAGTTCGTGGCTGATACTCGCCGACATGGTGCCCAGCGCCGACAGCTTGCCGGCCTGCACCAGGTCATCCTGGGCGCGCACCAGTTCCTGCTGGGCGTGTTCACGCTCCAGCACTTCCTGTTTGAGTCGGCGGTTAAGGCCTTCGAGGTCGCTGGTGCGCTCGATCACACGCGCTTCCAGCTCGCGGCGGGCCTTGGCTTCGAAGGCGATGCGCTCCAGGTAATGGCGACGGCGCTGCATCATCAGACCCAGCAGCAACATCAGCACCAGCAGCGTCGCGCCGCCCACGGCCACCACGGTGCGCACCGGGCGATTGATCAGCGAGCGCGGCGCAAGAATTTCCACGGTCCAGCCGGTTTCGGCGATGGCCGTGGATTGGCGCAGCCACGCCGTGGTGCTCAGAGCCAGCGGCTGCGGGTCGCGGGTCGGGTAGGGCTGGATGGCGACGATTGCCTGGCGCTCCTGCGCCGTGAGCGGCCGGGTCGCCCGGAAGCGCCATTGCGGGCGCGAGGTGAGGATGACCACGCCGTTGTGGTCGGTCACCAGCAGTTGCTCGGGGGTTTTGCCCCACAGGCTTTCGGTGTGGTCCAGATCGACCTTGACCACCAGCACGCCGATTATTTTTGCGCCGTCGCGCACAGCGGCGGCGAAGAAGTAGCCGCGTTTGGCCGAGGTGGTGCCCAAGCCGAAGAACCGCCCCAGACGCCCGGCCATGGCTTCGCTGAAATAAGGCCGGAACGAGAAGTTACGGTCGACAAAACTGTCCTGCTTGTCCCAGTTGGAGGCGGCGAGGGTCTTGCCGGTGGTGTCCATCAGGTACATCACTTCCACCCCGGCCTGGGCGGCGACATCCTTGAGCAGCAGGTTGGCGTTGGTCAGGTTGGCGCTGACCTGGGGCGCATCCAGCGCGGTGCGCAGGGCCGGCAAGTCACCGAGGATCTGCGGCAGCACTTCGTAGCGGTGCAGGGTGCCGAGCAGGTTGGCGACATACAGGTCGAGGGTTTGGCGGTTCTGCCCGGCCAGTTCGCTGCGGTAGTAGCGCTCGGCCAGATGCTCCAGCGGCCACAGCAGCGGTGCCAGGCACAACGCCAGTAAGGCGAGGCTGCGCCAGCGAGGTCTACGCGGGAGAGGTGGAGTCATGGGAGTCATGCGCCTGTGGGGACAGGCGCATTATGCCTAGGGCCGGCGTGCAAGGCACTCGCCGGTCATGCAAACAGATCGGCGTCTGCCAAGGCCTTACCGATCTGATCCTTGGCGGACAGGGTTGGTGTGCCCTCAAACTGCCAGTCAATCTTGAGCTCCGGGTCGTCCCAGCGAATACAACGCTCAGCCGAAGGCGTGTAGTAGTCAGTGGTCTTGTAGAGGAACTCGGCGTAGTCGCTGAGTACTACAAACCCATGGGCAAACCCCTCTGGAACCCACAGTTGGCGGTTGTTTTCAGCGGACAGGCGCACGCTGGTCCACTGGCCGAAAGTGGGCGAACTGCGGCGAATATCCACCGCCACGTCCAGAACCTCACCGGCCGTTACCCGCACGAGTTTGCCCTGGGTGTTTTCTATCTGGTAGTGCAAGCCGCGCAGCACGCCCTTTTGCGAGCGAGAGTGGTTGTCCTGCACAAACTCCAGCTGCAGGCCGGTGGCTTGCGCAAACGCCTTGGCATTGAAACTCTCATAAAAAAAGCCACGCTCATCGCCAAATACCTTGGGCTCGAGGATCAATACGTCGGGCAGCTTAGTAGCGATTACATTCATTTGTTTCCCTCGCCGGGTGAACGGGTCGTGTGATCAGAACCTTATGCGATCAGGTCTTTTGGGTCGGTATTGCCCAGGCGCTCGCCTTGATAGCTGCCGTCCTGGACCCTGCGGCACCAGTCCAGGTTATCGAGGTACCACTGCACGGTTTTGCGCAGGCCGGTTTCAAAGGTTTCTTCCGGGACCCAGCCCAGCTCGTGTTCGATCTTGCTCGCGTCGATCGCGTAGCGCTGGTCGTGGCCCGGGCGGTCTTTGACGAAGGTGATCAGGTCGGTGAACTTCTCCACACCGGCCGGGCGCTGTGGCGCCAGTTCTTCGAGCAGGCCGCAGATGCCGCGTACCACGTCGATGTTCTTTTGCTCGTTGTGACCGCCGATGTTGTAGGTCTCGCCGACCACGCCTTCGGTGACCACTTTCAACAGGGCGCGGGCGTGGTCTTCGACGAACAGCCAGTCGCGCACTTGCAACCCGTCACCGTAGACCGGCAGTGGCTTGCCGGCGAGGGCGTTGAGGATCACCAGCGGAATCAACTTCTCGGGGAAGTGGAACGGCCCGTAGTTGTTCGAGCAGTTGGTCAGCAGCACCGGCAGGCCATAGGTGCGCTGCCAGGCGCGCACCAGGTGGTCGGAGGCGGCTTTACTGGCCGAATACGGCGAGCTGGGTGCGTAAGGCGTGGTTTCGGTGAACAAGTCGTCCACGCCGTGGAGGTCGCCGTACACTTCGTCAGTGGAAATATGGTGGAAGCGGAACGCGCTCTTGGCCGGTTCCTCCAGGGTTTGCCAATAGGCGCGGGTGGCTTCCAGCAGGCTGTAGGTGCCGACGATGTTGGTCTGGATAAAGTCCGAGGGGCCATCAATGGAACGGTCGACGTGCGACTCGGCGGCCAGGTGCATGATGGCCTGCGGCTCAAAGCGCGCCAGCACGGCGCTGACGGCGGCCTGGTCGATGATATCGGCCTGCACGAACTCATAGCGGCTGTTGGCGGCGATGCTGGTGAGTGACTCCAGGTTGCCGGCGTAGGTGAGTTTGTCCAGGTTGAGCACTTCGTGCTCGGTGTGTTGAATCAGGTGACGAACCAGGGCAGAACCGATGAAGCCGGCGCCGCCGGTGATGAGAATGCGCATTCAGAGAGCCTTTTTTCCAAGACAGACATTAAGCCAGAGCATAGCTTGAGTTGCGCAACGGGGCGGCGCAAGCCTACTCGGGTGAAGAAGGGTTGCCTTGATTGCCTGCGCGAGTTGGGTTTCCATGCTGCCGACCGGCGACTACCTCAACATATTCAAGATCAAGCCGCCGATGGTGACGTCTAAACACGGCGTGGATTTCTTTGTCGACAGGGTGTCGAAGGTGCTTTATTAGCAACTGTAGGTTATCGATTGTTATCGACTAACGGCTGTCATATTTGTCATTCATGATCTTTTATCACTTTTAAAGCCGATTTTTATCCGTTATAAAGTCGGCTTTCACCCCATTCGGAGTCCTGAACGCCATGACCACCCTGCACAGCACACCTCGCGCCGATGGCTTCTACATGCCTGCCGAATGGGCGCCGCAAACCCAAACCTGGATGATCTGGCCCGAGCGCCCGGACAACTGGCGCCTGGGCGGCAAGCCGGCGCAGGCCGCTCACGTGGCAGTGGCCAAGGCCATTGCGCGCTTTGAGCCGGTCACTGTCGCGGTGTCTGCCGGCCAGTACGAGAACGCCCGTGCGCGCCTGGACGTGCCCAATATCCGCGTGGTGGAAATGTCCAACGACGACGCCTGGGTGCGCGACACCGGCCCGACCTTTGTGATCAATAACAGTGGCGAAGTGCGCGGCGTGAACTGGGATTTCAACGCCTGGGGCGGCTTTGACGGCGGCCTGTATGCGCCGTGGAACCGCGATTCGCAGGTGGGCGGCAAGATACTCGAGATCGAGCGCGCGCCGCGCTACCGCACCGAAGGCTTCGTGCTGGAGGGCGGTTCGATCCATGTCGACGGCGAAGGCACCGTGATTACCACCGAAGAATGCCTGTTGAACCGCAATCGCAACCCGCATCTGGACCGAGCGGCCATCGAAGCGGTGCTGCGTGACCATTTGGCGGTGGATAAAATTATCTGGTTGCCGGATGGCCTGTTCAACGATGAAACCGACGGCCATGTGGATAACTTCTGCTGCTACGTGCGCCCCGGCGAAGTGTTGCTGGCCTGGACCGATGACCCGCAAGACCCTAACTTTGCGCGCTGCCACACCGCCATGGCCGTGCTGCAAAGCAGCACAGACGCTAAAGGCCGCCCGTTCACAGTGCATAAAATGCCGATCCCAGGCCCGTTGTACGCGACCGAAGAGGAATGCGCCGGTGTCGATCCAGTCGACGGTTCTCAGGAACGTAATCCTACTGTGCGTTTGGCCGGTTCCTACGTGAACTTCCTGATCGTCAACGGCGGCATCATCGCGCCGAGCTTCGATGACCCGCTGGACAGCCAAGCCAAAGAGATCCTGCAGAACCTGTTCCCGCAGCACGAAGTGGTGATGGTGCCGGGCCGTGAACTGTTACTGGGCGGCGGCAATATCCATTGCCTGACCCAACAACAGCCGGCACCGCACAAAAATTGAGTGCGGTTGTAACAGCGTTTGAGTGAACGCCGAGCGCTACCTGTTTAAAGCGCTTACAGCAAGCCCGCAGCCTGGCTAGGTTGCGGGCTTTTTTGTGCCCGAATGCCTATAAACACGGGACATTGGCATAGCTCTTGTATCGGTGTTGCCACAGTGACCCAAGGTGATGACTGCACAGTTCTGTCACAAACCTTGAGTAAGTTAGCCGCTCACGCAGTAGGAGAGAGCGCTGAAATGAACGCCGATATCAACCCGATCTACACGCGCCCGTTCCACCCGACGCGGGTTAGCGGTGATGCGATCCATGCGCTGGCGCTATGGTTGAAGGCAAACGGCTCGCGACAGGTGAGGCAGCAACAGCCTGACTTGCGCAGCGTGATGAGTGAACGCTACCCGACGGGATTGTTCAGTGAGGATGAGTTGCAAGCGCTGTGCGAACTCCTGAACAGCTGAAGAACACCCAGATCAATTGTGGGAGCTGGCTTGCCTGCGATTGCATTCTGTCAGCCAGCGACTTTCCAGCAGATGTACCGCTTTCGCAGGCAAGCCAGCTCCCACATTGACCGCGTGATATTTAGGGGGTGTAGGTGCCTGTTGCCCGCAGCTCGGTGGGTTACTGCAAAAGCTGAAGACCACCAAGATCAATTGTGGGAGCTGGCTTGCCTGCGAAGGCATTCTGTCAGCCAGCGACTTTCCAGCAGATGTACCGCTTTCGCAGGCAAGCCAGCTCCCACATTGAGCGCGTAAAATTTAGAAGTTGTAGGTGCCTGTTGCCCGCAAGCTCGGTGAGCTAGTACAAAAAACTGAAGACCACTGAGATCAATAGTGGGAGCTGGCTTGCCTGCGATTGCATTCTGTCAGCCAGCAACTTTCCAGCAGATACACCGCTTTCGCAGGCAAGCCAGCTCCCACATTGAGCGCGTAAAATTTAGAAGTTGTAGGTGCCTGTTGCCCGCAGGCTCGGTGAGCTAGTGCAAAAAACTGAAGACCACTGAGATCAATTGTGGGAGCTGGCTTGCCTGCGAAGGCATTCTGTCAGCCAGCAACTTTCCAGCAGATGTACCGCTTTCGCAGGCAAGCCAGCTCCCACATTGACCGAGTGAAACTTAGAAGTTGTAGGTGCCGGTTACCACCAGACTGCGTGGCTCGCCTGGCTGGATCTGCGCCGCACTGGTGGCCGAGGCGTAGTAATTTTTGTCCGCGATGTTGTTCAGCGCCGCACGCACGTCCCATTCTTTTTGGCGGAACCCGGCCAGTGCATCCCAGCGGCCGTAGCCTGGCAGCACCACGGTGTTGAGGTTGTCGGCGTAACGGTCGCCCACCAGGGTCAGGCCGGTTTCTGCGTACCAGCCCATTTCCGGTTTCCAGGTGATAAACAGGCTGGCGTTACGCTTGGCCACGTCGCTGATGCGCTTGCCTTCAAAGCCGCTGTTGTCCTTCACCACCTTGGCATCCTGCAGGCCGATGCCACCGCGTACGTACCAGTTGCCGACGACTTTGCCGGTGGCGGTCAGCTCCACGCCGCGTGAGCGTTGTTCGCCGGTGAGCAGGGTGATGTTGCGGTCGAGTGGGTCGCTGGTGCGGCGGTTGTAGAGTTCCAGCTCGTACACGGCCAGGGTGGTGCTCAGGCGGTCGTCGAGCCAGTCGCTTTTAACCCCGATTTCCTTTTGCTTGGTCAGCTCCGGGCTCAGGTCGTTGACGGCGCCTGCGGCATTCGGGGTGATGCCGATCAAGCCGCCGCCGGCCGGCGAGAAGGTCTTGCTCCATGAGGCATAGAACGAATGGTGCTCCAGCGGCGTCCAGACCAGGCCGATGCGCGGGCTGGTGCTGTGGCTGTCGACCGCCTGCTGGGTATTGAGCAGCTTGCTGGTGGTGTCCACTTCAAAGTGGTCGTAACGCAGGCCGGCCAACACTTGCCATTGATCGTTGAGGCGCAGTTGGTCCTGTACGTAAAGGGCGCGGCTTTCGACTTCGGTGTGGTTGTTGCTGGAAACACTCATGCGCCCGGTGTGGCTCAAGTGGCGGTCGGGCTGGTTGAGGTCCAGGCTCGGCACGGCCTGGCCGCCACGGTTGGTGGCGGTAGCGCTGTACAACTTTGGATCACGGCGCTGGCTGCCCAGCTCCAGGCCGGTGAGCAGGCGGTGCTCCAGGCCGAAAGTGTCGAACCCACCTTCCAGCTCAAGGTTGTTGAACACGTTGCGGGTGTTCAGGTCTTGTTGCCAGCGCTGGCGCGAGACTTTGTTGGTTTTGGGGTCGTAGCCGACCTGGTAGGTGTTGTCGAAATCGCTGTCGAGCTTGAACACGCCGAGGGTGTGGCGCAGCTGCCAGTTGGCGTTGATTTCGTAGGCCAGCCTGGAGCGCAGGGACTGGGATTTATCGTCGATGTAATCGCGGCTATCGAAGTAGGTCGTGCTGCGGCTCACATCGGCGGGGCGGCCGTTGACCCCGGGGATGCCACGGTCCGGCGTGCGGTTGTAACGGCTGTATTCGTATTGCACCAGCCAGTTCAGGTCGGGCGTCAGTTGCCAGCTCATCGACGGCGCGAACAGTTGGCGATTGCCACTCACACCGTCGCGAAAGCTGT
Source organism: Pseudomonas sp. FP2338 (assembly GCF_030687515.1). NCBI lineage: Bacteria > Pseudomonadati > Pseudomonadota > Gammaproteobacteria > Pseudomonadales > Pseudomonadaceae > Pseudomonas > Pseudomonas sp. FP2338. Next base: position 353,098 of record NZ_CP117436.1, read on the forward strand.
TGTTGTCCTGGTTGCCCATATTCAGGCGCAGGCTGATGTTATCCGTCGGGTCGGTGCTGAGGTCGGCATACAGGCTGCGCAAATCCTGGCTGCCGCCTTGGGCTTCGATGCTGGACGTGCGGCCCGCCTGGGGCAGTTTGCTCACGCGGTTGACGATCCCGCCCTGGCCGCCGCGTCCGTACAGTACGGCGGCCGGGCCTTTGAGCACTTCGATGCGCTCGATGTTATGCAGGTCGCGCACGTACTGGCTGTCGTCGCGAATGCCGTCCAGGTAGAAGTCATTGCTCGCGTCAAAACCACGGATACGCAGGCTGTCGAAGCGCGTATCGGCGCCGCTGCTGACGTTGGGAATGCCACTCAACGCCTGGCCCAGGTCGTTGGTGCCGTAGGAACGCAGGCTTTCGGTTTTAACCGAGTCGATGGCCTGGGGCACGTAACGCACCGAAGTAGCAGTGCGGGTGGCGGTGTTGGTCTCCTTGACGCGTGGGTCGTCTTCATCGGCTTCGGCGCTCACCGAAGTTTCGGGCAAGACCGTGGCGGCACAGGCGAAACCGGCAGACAACAAAACAGAAAGCCCAAAAGTGATGGGCGTCAGGCGAGAGGCAGGCATGGGAAGTCGATCCAAAAGTGTTGGAAAAAGAAAAGCGCGCGAATGGTAATGCTTTGCATTTGCGTAGGTTATCTATTCCCAAACATACCCTTGGCTAAAGTGTTACATAATATGTTTTCTTGACGAATCAGACGATTTTTCAGGCTTGAGCGAAGGCCTTGGAATGCACCGCTTAGAATTATTTCGCCTAAATACAGACGATTCACGAAATTGACACATAGTTCAACGCGCGCATAGGATTGCGCCCAACGCCTGTGGCTCACCGCCATGACTCATCCAATAAAAAAAGGCCCGCGGCAGTTCAGTCGTCCGCGGGCCTTCTTTTTTTGGATAACGTCGACACCAGAAAAGCGACACGGAGCCTGGTGTCACAGCGCGTACTCAACCAGTAATAAGGAATATAAGAAATGTTGAAGCAACGGATGAGTCTGATCGCTCTGGGGATTTTGAGCGCATCGACAGCAATGGCGAACGACCAGGAGCAATCCAAGGGTTTCGTGGACGACAGCCACCTGAACATCGCAGCACGTAACGCCTACATCAGCCGTGACTACAAAAACGGCAAGCAAGACAAAGCCGAATGGGGCCAGGGCTTCATCGGCAAGTTCGAATCCGGCTTCACCCAAGGCACCGTCGGTGTGGGTGTGGACGTGATCGGCCAATACGCCATTCGCCTGGACGGCGGTAAAGGTCGCAGCGGCGCTGGCGGTATCGACTTCTTCAAGCAAGGCGACAGCGGCGAAGCAGCCAACGACCTGGCCAAGGGCGGCGCTGCCGTCAAGTTCCGCGTCTCTAACACTGTACTCAAGTACGGTGACCAGATGCCGGCTGTGCCTGTGTTGCAGTACGACAACTCCCGTCTGTTGTCGGAAACCTACACCGGTACGTCGATCGTTTCCAAAGAGATCGCCGGCCTGCAACTGGACGCTGGTCACTTCACCAAGGAAGCTCGCAAGAGCGCCGAAGGTTCCGACAGTGGCGCGCTGAAAAGCATCGACTACATCGGTGGTAGCTACAAATTCACCGAGAGCCTGTCGGCGGCGTTGTACGCCTCCAACATGCAGGACGTGCTGAAGAAGCAATACGTCAACGTCAACTACGTGCTGGCCCTGCCAGAGAAGCAATCGTTGACCTTTGACTTCAACGGCTACAAAACCAAGCTGGACCGCAGCTTCGCCCTGGAAAACCAAGGTGATGCGGACGCCCGCGACAACAAAATCTGGAGCCTGGGCGCTACCTGGGCTGTTGGCCCGCACAGCTTCACCCTCGCTCACCAGCGCAGCACCGGCGACACTGGCTACCTGTACGGCGGCTACCGCAACGCTGGCGGTATCGGCGACGGCGGCAATACCATCCTGCTGGCCAACTCCTACTGGTCCGACTTCAACGGCAAGGACGAGCGCTCCTGGCAAGCAGGCTACGGCCTGGACTTCAGCGCCTTCGGCGTGCCTGGCCTGACCTACAACATCGCTTACGTGCGCGGCACCAACATTGACGACGGTTCCAACCGTGGCAGTGGCACCGAGCGTGAAATCTTCAACCAGTTCAAATATGTCGTTCAAAGCGGCCCAGCCAAAGACCTGAGCCTGCGCGCTCGTGCGTCGTGGTTGCGCGTCTCCAGCAACGCCAGCAACTACAACGTAGGCGGTAACGAAATCCGTCTGTTCGCCGACTACCCGATCAACGTTTTCTAATTGATCGCACGTCGCGCCTGATGCCAGGCGATAAAAAACCCCGACTGGTTCGGGGTTTTTTTATGCCTGCGTGTTGCACACGTACTTGTTACATCACATCACTAATGAAGTACTCCGGCCCATCTTTATCCGCTCCAGGCGCAGGCCTAAATTGGCCTCACTGCCCGCCCATTGGAGCCAACACCATGCCCTTCGTCAGCCTGCGCATCACCCGTGACGGCGTGACCCCTGAGCAAAAAGCCCAGGTCATCGCCGAGTTCACCGAAACCCTCGAACGCGTGCTCAACAAGCGCCCGGACCTGACCCACATCGTCATCGAAGAAATCGACACCGATAACTGGGGCTATGCCGGCATCACCACCACCGAATACCGCACATCCCAAGCCCTTACCGGAGAAACAAAATGAGCAAAGTCGTGATCATCACCGGCGCCTCCCAAGGCATCGGCGCCGCCGTGGTTCAAGCCTACCGCGCCCTCGATTACCGAGTGGTTGCCACCTCGCGTTCGATCCAGCCATCCACCGACCCGAACATCCTCACGGTGCCCGGCGACATCGCCGACCCGGCCACCGCCCAGCGCGTCATCCGCGAAGCCCTGGCGACCTTCGGGCGTGTCGACAGCCTGATCAACAACGCCGGCATCTTCATCGCCAAACCCTTCACCGCCTACACCCAGGACGATTACGCCAACGTGCTGGCGGTGAACCTCAACGGGTTTTTCTACATCACCCAACTGGCCATCGCCGAGATGGAAAAACACGGCGCCGGCCACGTCGTTAATGTCACCACCAGCCTGGTCGATCACGCCATCGACGGCGTGCCTTCGGTACTCGCCAGCCTCACCAAAGGCGGGCTGAATGCCGCGACCAAATCCCTGGCGATTGAATACGCCAAACGCGGCATTCGAGTGAACGCGGTAAGCCCAGGCATCATCAAGACGCCGATGCATGGCGAAGACGCCCATGCGGCGCTGGGGCAACTGCACCCGGTGGGGCGCATGGGCGAAGTGAGTGATATCGCCCAGGCGATCACCTACCTGGAGAGCGCCGGGTTTGTCACCGGTGAGATCCTGCATGTGGACGGCGGGCAAAGCGCCGGGCACTGATACACCACCACGCCCGGCCTAACCTGGCCGGGCGTTATCATCCCGTGGCGAGCGCCCGAAAAAGGCTTTATAGGCCCGACTGAACGCGGCCTCGGACTCATAGCCAATCGCAAAACCCACCTCGCCGATGCGACCTTCCTGCTTGGCCAGCATGCTTTTGGCCAGGGTCAGCCGCCATTCATTCTAATACCGCAACGGCGAACGCCCCACCAACGCGCTGAACCGCTCTCAGAAATTGGAACGCGACATGCCGGCCACCTCCGCCAGCGTATCAATGCGCCACTGCTGGCCCGGCGTTGCATGAATAGCCCTGAGCGCCCGCGCGATACGCGCATCCGACAACCCGCCCAACCATCCCGATGCAGCCCCTTGCTGCACCCAAGTGCGCAGGATGCGAATCACCACCAGATCAATCAGGCGTGAAATCATCAACGCACCGCCCGGCTGCGTGTCATGGGCTTCAAGCAACATGAAATGCAGGATGCCTTCGGCCCAGGCGGCGGCTTCGGTGTGCCGAATATGGATAAGCCGGGGCAGGGCAAACAGCATCGCCTGGAAACTGCTCGCGTCGAACCAGAACCGACACACCACCACACTGGCCGGCCCATCGCACGCCGTCAGCGTGATGCACGTGGGGTCGTGAGGCAGCAACAGCACATCACCCTGTTGCAGCGTCATCGGCGCCTGGCCGACGGCCTCCAGTTGCAACTGACCTTGCTGAAGCACGCAGATATGCGCGCTGTTTTCATCCAGCTCGAGCGGCTGCTGATCGGCCAACGCAGAGGAATACACCCGATCACCCGCCAGACGAATCTGCGCCAGCACCTGCGACAACAGATCGCCTTTGGCCAGCCCCTCCAACTGCATTCCCGGATGAATGATCCCATTTACCTGCGGGCTCTCAAAAACAGCTCCGTGACGCCGAGCATGTCGCGCAAGGGTAACTGCTACGACAATGCGGCCATGGAGAGTTTTTCGGCACATTGAAGTCAGCGTTTTTTTATCTGAATAAATTTAACGACCTTGATGAGCTTCACGCTGGCATCGACGAGTACATCCAGTATTACAATCACTCGCGTATCAGACTGAAGCTAAACGGCCTGAGTCCTGTTGAATACAGAACTCAGGCCGCTCAGGCATAGATGGGTAAATGTCCAACTTTGTGGGGTCAGTTCAAAAATAGGCGGACACCATCGCCTTTAATTTGGGCGTTCGAAAGTACTGAAGTATCGGTATTGCGCAGCCGGTAGGTAAGCGCAGAGGCGGTTTGGTCACCTCAGCGCTCGCGCTGGAAAATACGTCGCCACAGGCTTACGATTCGGTAAAGTACTGATAGAGGCTTTCTAGCGCTTTTTGATACTGCTCACCGGTAAATGTGGACTTGATCTTACCGATAGCATCCGCCGCATTAATTACCGCTTGTGTGTCGTCCTGACCACTCTTCTAGAAAAGCTAGTGATTTAACAGCGGTATTTTCACCACGAACTCGCTTCCCTTACCTTCCCCCGCACTTGTGCCGGTCACTGTTCCGCCATGGGCTTCAACCAACTCTCGCACCACCGTCAGACCAATGCCTAAGCCTGCGCCATTGAAACCCACTGCGTGAACATCCTGGACAAACGGCTCAAAGATGAACGGCAGCGCTTTGGGTGTGATACCAATGCCGGAATCCCGAATGCAAATTTCCAGCAGATTGGCTTCAACGGAAACTGCAAGTGTGACCGTGCCGCCAGTCGGCGTGTACTTGGCCGCGTTACCCAGCAGATTATCGAGAATCTGCGTCAGCCGTACAGGATCGCCGTTCACCGCTAAACGAGATTCCAATAGTTCTGAGCTGAAATTTAAGCCGTGAGCGAGCATGACCGGAGTACAGATTTCTATGGCCTCATTAATGATGTCAGTCATATTGGTAACTTGGCAGTTGAGGCGAAATTTACCGGTGGTAGCGCGAGCAATGTCGAGTAAATCTTCCACCAATCGGGACATTTGCTGCACTTGGCCTTCAATCAATATCTGCATGCGTGGCAACTCTTCGCGAGGAACCCGCACCATCCGGCCAGCAATCATGCTTATGGGCGTCAGTGGATTTCGCAGCTCGTGGGCCACTATAGAGAGGATGTTGCGCTGCTGCTTCAGTGCCTGTTCAGCTGCAATCTGTAAGTCGTGGGCGCTAAGCGCTGCTATAACCAATTGCTCGTTGGCTTCACGCATCTCTAAGTACAGATGCTGTTCTGCCTGAGCGTTTTTCTGATCTTCAACATCAGACTGCGCCGATAAAATTGCCAGCACGAGTTGCTGATTGGCCTCAATAAGTTGCTCGACTTGCAAGCTATCAACAAGCTGGCTGTTAGCGTCACTGAGTTTCTTATGCAGCGCCGTGAGTACCGCGCGAGCCGCGACCGTCTTCCGGCCCAGTAAGAACAGTTCGCGTGCAGCAGTGGCTATAGCCTGTTCATTCTTGCCGCTTGTCTCACTCATTATTCTTCGCTCATCCGTCGACCTTGCTCAAGCGCTGCTTTGTCGGTCGACCACCGAGCAAACCTTCTTGCTCCGGCAACATGTCACCGATGTGTAGGCCGTTATCATCAATGAAGTACTGACGTAACTCATCAGAGTGCGCACTGGCGCGAACCTTGACCACGGCCATGATGCGCAACAACCGGCTCTCTACCTCAATATAGCGCTGGACGATGATCGCATCGGTCAGAAACGCCGTGCCGTAAGGGCTAAAACGCAGATCGGTGTAACGATCTTCCAGCTCTGAGGTCATCAATACACTGACCCCGGAATTGGTTAACGCCGTGACCATGCGCGACAACGACTCGCGAAAATCCTCGCGGAAGGTCGGCGCCACTGCCAGTTCGAAGCCCGACAGCGAATCAATGACCACGCGAGTGGCTTTCAGCCGGATGATCTCGCCGAGCAACAGCTGGACAATTTCGTCAATCGACAGATCGGCAGCGCGACTGTCCACCAGACCGACCTGCCCGCTCGCAATCAAACCAGATAGAGTCGCATTCTGCGAGTGATTGGGCCGTTGTTCGAACACTGCGATCACGCCAGTTTCGCCATTGCGCGCGCCCTCCGCAAGGAAAGTAGCCGCGAGGATACTCTTGCCCGACCCGGAAGGCCCGGCCACCAGCAGCGAATAACCCCGAGGCAGACCGCCGCCGAGCATCTCGTCGAGCCGCGCAACCCCCATGTTCAAGCGCTTGATTGGCAATTCCAACGGCGCATCAACCGGGCTGGCTATAACGGGTGCAAAAACCTTGATCCCGGAAGTCGCAATGCGGAAGGTGTGCAGGCCCGGCAACGTCGGTTGGCCGCGCATCTTCATGATTTCCAGCTTGCGCACCATGGAGTTGCGCTGAACGCTTTGACGAAGCCAGATCAGGCCATCGGCCACGGTGAAAATCGGGTTGGTGTCGGTTTCAGTGAAATACTCTCCGATGAGGAACGTCGTCGCCTGCCAGGTCGTCATCAACATGCCCAGTTGCTGAACGAACTGTGGCAGGTTGTTGTTCGGGTTGTCCTGGGTCTGGCTGGCTAGCACCACGGAGCGGAACGAATCGACAAACACCAGCGCCGGCGAATGCGTTTCGACTTCGCTGACGATGCGCCGCAGCACCTCGTCCAGATCACCGGCCAGGGTATCGTCGGCCAAATTGATATAGCGGATCGACTGGTTGATCGCTTCGCTGTCGAAGAAGTCAAATTGCTGCTGGTAACGCAGCATCTTCAACGGCGGTTCACCGAGTACGGTAAAGAACAGCGCCGGGCGCTCGGGCGTCGCCAGGGCGAACATCATCTGATGCGCCAGCGTGGTCTTGCCGCAACCCGGCGGGCCGGCGATCAGGTTGAACGAAAATTCCGGCAATCCACCGCCCAGCACCTCGTCCAGTCCTGGCACGCCGGTGGCCAGGCGGTTGATAGTTACTTTGGTGCTCATGGCGAGTTTTCCTGCGAGGGGGTGTCGCTCAAAGAAGGTTCCCACACGCCACGAAGCAAACGTGCGGTGAGCGATGGCCCGATAAGCGTGGTCAGAAGCTCGTAGAGAGTGGTCAGCAACACTTCACCGAAAAACAGCGCTTCGGTGCCTTGCTGCTCGACGAGCACGGATTTGAGGGCAATCAGATCCATCGTGGCCGGCACACTGTCATAGGTGCCGGCAAGGCGCGGATGGGTGGAAACGCAGAGGTGCAGACTGCGCCGGTAAAGCGCGACAACCCCATGTTGGCCAATAATGGGCGTCAGGGCTGCGTCCAGAGCCTGCAATATCGCAACAATCGCCTCGGCAATGCTTGCAGTGTCAGCATGGGGACCAACACGGTGCGCCAGAGTAGCTACGATCCGGCGGCTCTCTTCGCTAAGCGTGGACATGGCTGACTGATATCTGATGAGCAGAGTCCGATGGTACACCCACAAGCGAATTATTGATCCCCATGGACGCGACATCACGAATGCGATAGTAAATGGTGGCGAAGCAAGACTGTTTGGTGAACAGCTTGAACGACCGCTTTGGGTTTATATCTGACCTTCTTGACCGTCTGCTATTGGCCCAGAGTGTGTAAAAACAAAAACCGCGCTATCGCCGCCGAACTCAAATGGGAAGGAATGCCAACGTTTCAAGGTCGATCTCAGCGTAACGCCCAAAATCGGCCTTGTAGAGGCAGATCCTAGAGACCCCAAACTCCGCCTGCAAGAAAGCGACGAGCTGTCTAAGGTTGCCCTTGGCATGCGCCGTGGTCGGACTTACACAGAGCCCAGAGCCTAGCAGCCGCATTCACTGATCGCTATCGACGGCTACGAAAGCACCCCGCCCAGGCTGAGGCAAAGCGCGCCTAACCGACTTGGAATGACCCCGCTACGGAAACACCCCATGAATGACCACTACCCTGATCCGGGGTGGTGATCTTAAGAGGTATAGATGATTGAGATGGCTTTTTGCGTGGATGACTGACGAGGGTGGAATCACCAGCCTTTTAAAGAAACGGGGAACGAACGGGGAAAATTTCTACTAGAAGAGGCCCAAAACGAAAAAGGCCCACCGTGAGGTGAGCCTAAGTCGTTGTTCTATGTGGTGCGGCACCAGACGAACGGTAGTTTTCGGCAGGACTAGGTTTCCGTGGGTCTGGAAGTCGGTGGAAAATTTGGCGTACCCCGACAAGTAACTATAAATAAATCAGCTAGTTATGGCGTTCGGTGGAATCGAGCCCGGGATTTTTGAGATGTCAATGTCAGCACGATGTGGGCTTGCAAGTAAACCATTCAGAGCGGCATAAAGAATGGTAAACCTCCTAAGTCGGACGTTATTGATCATCCCCTCGGTAGAGAATAGGCAAGAATCCACCCTGTGTAAAAACGCAGGCACCATCTTGAAGTCAGCGTTGCTACGTAAAATCTGCCAGAGTTTGATTAATCAGCAGACCTAAAATTTGCGAAGAAACGCGATTTTCGTTCCGATTCTGACTATCAAACTTGCTCTAAAACGTTTTTACTCAGCCTCTGCCAAAAGCTGCCCGTGGCGACAGGCTGGAGCCAAAAGCGGACTCTCAAGCCAAGTAGAGACATGGCAGAAGCTATTGTTCGTGTGGCTACGAAACTAGGCGCGATTCACGACTTAGCAGAAATCATGTCGAAGATCGATTGAATGCGCTCCTGAGTAGACTCTGTATGCGGGTCGAGAGCCGGCACATCGAGATGCTTGAAGACCTGGTCGATCTCTAGACCAGCACTCCGCCTAAACTCCATATTGGAGTCGCGTCCTACCCCAAGAGGGATCGTTTCATCAAGCTTGGTTTTCAGTAGCAACGCATATCGGTCGGTGTGGAACCTTGCTAACCCATACAAGTAGTTTCGCTCTTCAGTGGAAATGCTTCGCCCTGTGGCCTTAAGGGCGGCCTCTAGATATCCAAGTGCATCTAGCACGGGGCGATCAACTAACACTAACTCAGCGTTCAGCCCAGCTTCCAGCTCGGCCTTTATCACTGAAACCAGTATCCAGAGAGTGCTCTCGAACGTATGGTTCTCCAAAATAGGAAAGCCAGACTCTTGGCATTTGGTCGCTGTGTCGCTAATTTTTAGAACCGAGATTCCCCTGGCTTTTGCCTGGCTTTCGACCGCTTCAATAAAGGTCGATTTTCCAGTTGAGTGCGTGCCGGCAATACCTAAAAAATAAGCCATCAGAAAAGGCTCCTCTGCTGAGATTGAATATAGGGATCTTCCGAGCTTCCTGCAATTTGAGCCAAGGCTAGCAGGTCAAGCTGGGAGTTTTGGTCGAGCTCTATGGCTAGGGCGAGAAAAAGCTCTGCAGTAACCATAGCGTCGCCGCTAGCGCGGTGGCGCTGTGATGGATCAATCTTGAGGTTATAAGCACTTATAAGCGCGTCTAGCGAGTAGCTGCCCTGTCCAGGTCGGACATATCTTGCAAGCTTTAGCGTGTCAAGGATCGCAGTGGGGTGCCAGTCCCCTAGCTGCCGTCGCATCAGTTGCGTATCTATGCTGACGTTGTGACCCACCACAATACTTGTTCCCAACTCCATTCTTATATCGTCCGCCACTTCCTCATGAGAAGGGCTACCTGATAGATCGCCATCGGAAATACCGTGTATCTGAGTAGCACGCTCAGTCACTGATTTCTGAGGTCGGATCAGCCAAGAACGCGGACGGCCGATTTGCTTGTCACTGATAGGCACGATTGCGAGCTCTATGATTTCCTGAGGGGATTGCCCATTACCCTCAACGTCTACTACAACGAAATGGCACTGTGCCCAGTGCGGATTATTCATAGCTGCCGCACCTCAATAAGGGAGGAATGTACTCGGCGCGGTTCAGATATTTGCTGGTCGTCTACATATTGCTCACATTCGGCCTGTCTGATTCGCTCGAGTATGCGGTCACGCGAGTCTGCATCAAGGAAGCTCAGCTCAGACTCCATAGCAGAAGCCTTCATGTTCGCAATTACGTCCGTAAGTGCACGAACGCGCTCGTTTATAGTGGTTTCATCCAAGTGGTTATCCATCTCGAAGGCGGGCGTGTTTTCACGAGCTGAAAAAGGAATGGCGACATTGATGTGAAACTCGAGCTCTTTCGTAAGTGCTACCGTCTGCAGAAAATCCTCATGCTCTTCGCCGGGAAAGCCTATGAGCCAATTACCATAGAGAACGGTAGGAGCGTTTTGGCGAAAATCTTTCAATGCCTTGGTCAGTCTTGCTATGTCGTAGCCTCTGTTCATAGCTTTAAGAATCCGCTCCGATCCGCTCTGAATCGAGATGTAGAGCAGGCGAATTCTTCCCTCTTTGCTCCATTGAAGGATTTTCTCTGAGTACCTCAGGAACGGTTTCGGCTCTATGTACCTGATCGATAGTGTTACTGCGGGGTCGAGAGTGAGTAGGCTTTCCACAAGCTCAGGGAAGCGTGCCTTGGATTCGGATGCCTTGTAGTTGCCGATCTCGTCTCCAATCAATACAAGGTGGTGTTTTCCCATTTCTATTGCTTTTCGAGCTTTCCCAACAATGTCTGGTAACGGAACCGACTCAAACTCTCCCCGTCCCTGTGGGATACTGCAGAAGCTGCACTTGTAAAGGCAGCTCCGCGTAACCGTAATCATTTCGCAAGGGTCTTGTTCGTCGTAAAACACGAACCCCTTTGTTGTCTGTCGATAGATGCGTTCCGCCTGTCCATTGTAGCTTCGGTCAGCTTCTTGCAGATCTGCCACGATAGAAGCCTTCGCGGCCCCTACTCGTTGACGGAGATTCTTCAGTCCGTCTGCGCCGTGACTTTCGAAACTATCACTCGAGTTTTGCGATAGCTGCTGATCGACCTCCGAGAACTGGAGGCCAGTGTAGCTACTAAGAATCTCGGACATAGGGCGGAACGTCAGGTCCGGAACAGAGGTTTTGCTGAGCACTACGTCAGCGCTAGTGTTTGCGAGGCAACCGGTAACGCTAATTTTAGCGTTAGGGGCGCGCCTTTTTGCCTCATCAATTTGAAGAACTGCATCGTCTACCCAGCGACCACGTACAGAGCAACCTGAGTAGATGATCTCATCCGCATGCTCAGGCTTTGTGACTATTTCAAAGCCTTTTTGATCAAACCCAGCCTGAAGAACATTGAGATCGTAAGAAGCGTTAAGGCATGTGTTGTGTGCGAAGTAGATTTTCTTCATGCATGGACTCCATAAAAAGCCGACTAGCGGATATCGATATAAAGCTCTATTTTATTGCTCGCCAAGTAGTGTGGTTATCGAACGGATCGAGCTTCCCGCCACCACTGCACGTGATATCTCTTCGCGCTCGGACAACTACAGCGCCAACCTAGAGCGGCAAACCCGTTCGGCAGATTCCACATTCAGCTGCGAACATCCACTCAATCTGCCTACGAGACTAGAGATGATTCAAAAACTATTTTCTTAAGGCTATCAATCGAAGCGATTCGATCTCCGCTTGCAATGCCTTATTAGCTTGTAAAAGAGCCGCATTCTCTTGCATCAAAATAGATTTTGAGGGCTTTTCAGGATTGTCAAAGCTTGGGATATCAAAAATCAGTTCCATCTCATCTTTGTAAGGCATTAAAGGTTGATACAGTTGATAGAATGCGCGACCTACGGCGCCTCGAAAAAGTTCAAGCTCGGGTTTGTTTTTCCCGGCTGACAATATGTGTTTGGTTGCAATGCCTGGGTAAGGATCGATATATACAATCTTTTTGAATCCAAGTTGGTAAGCTTTTTTTGCACATAGTTCACATGGGCTGGCAGTTGTAAATAGCACACCCCCAGACAACTTCTGACCTCCGTGCTTGGAGATTTGCAAGAAGGCATTTTCTTCAGCGTGAAGCGCTCTTGTGTGAACTTGGTTTTTCTCGCCTTCAATCTCATTTTGAATGCTTTTAAAGCAGAATGAAAAATTTCTATTTGAGGTTTTGTTTGTTGCTATTAAGTTTGAATATTTGGCATTGAGCGCTTTTCTAAAAGTTGGATCCTTCAGCTCGTATTCACTAAAGTCTGATTTATTTCGGCCTTGAATAAGGTCTTCTGCACTTCGTAACAAACAAGGTAGCTGCCCTTGAGGCGTGCTGTTCCAGCCTATTGCTTTTACACTATATGATTCATCTGTAACAACAGCACCTACTTGTCTTGAAATACAACCAGAGCTCTGCTTGGCGGTGTATGCAATTTGCATGCAGTTTTCAATGGATGTGGGCATTACAAGGCCAGGATGCATCATGAGCGTGACGTACCAAGCTAATTGGCTTACTAGGTCATTATGAGTATATTCGCTATTTTTTGAATTATGGATATGTATGTCGGAAACTTCAATGCACGCTTGAATATTCTGGGCTACAAATTTTTTGGCGCCAGAAATTTTCTCTGGATACTCTTTATCATCCAGAGCTTTAATTTCATTGTCCGTAAGCTTTCTGTATTCTCTGAGACTGCGTAAGCGCTCGGCATTAGATGTATTTATTGAGACGAGGTAAAAGTTAGCGTAGCGTCTTTTTAAATAAAATGCCTCATAAGGATTTCTTATTGCATCGACCACAATTCTGCAAGGCTTATTGTCTAGCCGTGCTTTTTTATGCGCTAATTTAATTAAAAAGTTCAGATGCTTTGGGAAATTGAAAAGCTCTTCAGGATCAAAGGTTGGATCATTGGCCCTGCCCGAAGCTCTTATGTTATCGCCGGCTCGCTGATAGAACTGAGTAAATTTTGCTCTGCCTAATTGCGTTTGTATTCGCTTTGTTAACTCGGGGAGGTCGATGTAGTAAAACTCAAAAAAGTCTTCAACTTCACGCTCTTGAATATTTTGTTTGTTCCCCGTGATGGGTTTTTTTTTGCGAGTTACCTCGAATGCCGAAAAAAGATTTGATGCCTCTTTCTTGCCGAGAGGGTTTTTAAATGTCGCACTGGAAAAATAAGCTACAAAATCAGAGCTTGAAAGCTGCAACAACTGATAGGTAATCAAGCTACTGGCTTCGATTTTGTAAAAAGGTAGCCAGTCTGTTCCATCAATGTATTTTTTTATTATCTGATGTTTTTTTAATTCGTTACGACTGAGGCCCTCATAAGCATCGGTTGGAACATCAAACTCAATGCCGCATAATTTTTGAGCGGCTGTAGTACATCCTGAACCTGTGCGGCCAGTTAGCCCAATAATCAGAAAGTCTTTCGCGTCTTCATATACACTATTAATAGCTGTTGATGTTTCTCGCATTTTAGCTCTCCCTGCAAACTACGACCTAATAATTTAAAAATCGACAGATTTCTAGTTCTATGTTATTTAAAATTTTTTACTCATAACTTTTCAACTAGATCTGGCTAAACCTGATGTACACCTTAGGGACGAGAGTATGGCAAAGTGATTGCACTGTATAGCGGGGTCTCGGGTTTTTCGTCATGCAGATTGATATTTCTTTCTGCTATCGGATCCAGATTTAGTTGCAATCAAGAATCATTATCTCTACTTCGCTCGTAGCGCCTCAATCACGTGTATCGCTTGAACGTTGAACGCCCCGCTAGAGAGCTCCCCCTAGTTGCTGGTCATCCGATGTCCATCGGCGATGTGCTCCCCATTCACAAGGAATAGACTTTGGGGAGCGCGGCGTTGAACCTGTTCGACCTATTGAGATATTGGGCGCGGGCATTTACTCCTGGAAGTCCTAAGCCCATTTAGTCAGCCACAACGGTGAGGAACATCCGCTTGATATGTTCATTCAAGGTGGCCTCGATCACTGTCAGAGTCTGCAACACAATCACAATTTCAAACTGCCTTTCGTTGTATCGATTATTCAGAACGGCATTCCAATAAGTTGGTTGTCTGTCGGTTTGATTCGGACGATTGATTGTGTAGAAAGATATGGCGCCAAACCTGATTACTCTATAGCGCTGGAGCGTGTGTCGGCGGCTGAAGGGTTGCTGGGTCGACTGTATCTGAACAGCAGCTACACCAAACGAAACCCCTATTCGTACGGTGAGACCTTGGTCGGTGATTTGGCAGTATTCGCTTAGCGGTTGAACTGCCAGGATTTTCCTAGGCGATAAATGAGTAATTGAATGGTCAGCAAATAGTAATAGCGAGTCGATTCAGTACGCTGGCTTAGGTGGTGATTCAAAAACCACACAAGGTGTTTTCTCCGCCAAGTCCATGGATTATCGCGTTGCCAGCGCTCAGCGATTGCTGTTTGGATAGCCTTCGCCTGACGAAGGTGGCGTTGGCGTGTGGTATGCGACCCGGTCAGGACGCCTGACAGGAACAGCTCCATATCGAATGCCATGCTCATGCTCGACCCCCAATGTAAGCCGACACCACGTCGATACGGCCGTGCCCCAGCTCATAGCTGACTTGCACTCGGGCCTCCTGATCAAGGCGTCGGTCGAGCTGGTAGCAGTTGCCGCCGTAGATGGGCGCAAGATGTCGAGTGATTTGCTCATAGCGTTCGCACGCGTAGGCTGCCCGCAATTCGTGGAAGCCTTTGAGGTCGTGCTTATGGAGGATATCCCGTGCGGGGCGGACGATTCCCTGCAAGAAATCGAGGTAGCGTTCGTTCGGTGCAAGCAGGTTGCGGCTACCGTCGGGCGAGACCTGTTCGGTAAACCTCAGTGCGTCACGAATATGATCATCTACCGTAATCCAACGAGGTGCTGACGCGCCTGAACGGCCACCTTTGGTGCCGTCCTGGATGTTGATCTTGCCGAATTGCTTGGTTTCACGTTTTAGACGGGGAAGGTCGGCCAAAATCGCCTCGCGCAAGCGCATACCGGTGGCTCGCGCTAACTGAGCGATGGCCGCGGCGCGCGGCTGCTGGTTTTCGCAAAGCACGTCGACGATCCGCTTCACCTGTTCGCGATCTTGGCCTTGCGGCGCTGAACGACGAACACTGGTGCGCCGCATTCCCAGCGCCTTACTCGGGCTCGGCACTTTCACATACTGATCACCGCGAAGCGCGGCCATGGTCCGATTCACACTGGACAACCGGTTTTGCGCAGTGGCGATGGCCAGCTCACCTTGTTCAACTTGTTGGCGCAGATGTCCGGCGTAGTCCAGCAAGGTCTGCCAATTAATCTGCCGCGCATCGTTAAACCCCGGCCCTTCCTCCGACCGACACCAGCATACAAACGCCTGCCGGCGATCACTGTGTGCTTTGACCGTGCCGTAATGCCCGCCACCAAATAGGTCGCGCAATGCCTGCGGCCCGGCATAGCTCAGTTGCCGGCCATAGCCAAAATTGCGCCCATCCCGCCTACCTACCAATGCCATGATCAAACTCTTCTCGAAGCCAAAACTTTTAAAACTTTCCCCACGTCATCCCGCCAAGAATGTTGAGTGTTATCAGGGATCAAGGCCCCTGCGACCTGTGAGGGTTGTCCACTAACGCGGGACTGGCGGCTTTTTACGACCGGGAGCTTGGGCATCTCATGATCTGGCCTCCTGAGCACTTCCGAGGAAGTAGGCGGGTGGAGGCTGCACTGGTTGACGAGATCAGCACCGCGAGATCCTGAGTCGGGTGAAGGCAGTGATGCGATGACCGGGGCATGCCTGACTGTCAGTCAGGTGCGGTCCATTCCGTGGGCTGCAGCACCATCATCTGCATCGCTGTTGCCGGTGACTTCGGTGTTTGTCTCGCCGATTGTCACGAGGGGAGATGCCGCAAAGCCCTGTACGAGTTGGGCTGCAGCAGCGGTAGGAGCGCCCGTCTCTTTCCGGGAGAAAGAGACAGGCGCAGGTTGGCACAGTGAAATGGCCAAGCGGATAGGTTGCTGCAGGGCAGCTACGAAAGGGAATGAGTTGCCGCAGTGGGCACACTGGTAAAGGTAGGCATCCATCACATCGCTGTGACCGTGCGAGCCGCCGGACGCTAATCGCACTTTGGGAGAACCACCACGGTGTGGCGTAGCCTTAAAGGTTCTGGCTACCTGGGTTGCTGTCAAAGACAGCGCTTTGCCCGATCTTTTCTACGCCTGTGGATAATTTGGGTCAAGGCTCGAATTTTCGGGAATTCTGCGGCTGTGGATGAAATTATCCACCGGTGGAAATCTATGGTTTTCCACAGAAAGTTTGCGTGGGCTTTAGATTTTTTAGATGAGGTCCATCCAAGCTGGGCGGCTTTGCAGCCCTGCTTGGATGGACCCGCGTGGAAGGGTGGACTGCGGTGATCTCATTGGCTTACCCACGTTTGGATGCGCCACGGCTATTTTGTAGGGCGGTAATGTTGTCGCCGACCGGGTGAGCGAATTCGTGGGGCGTCACATGACCATGGCGGTTGGCGTCGATGTAGTTGCTCCACCACGCCATGATCAGCCTGCGCTGTTCGAGGAATTCGGCCTTGTGGATATACGCGGCGCGCACGCGGTTGCGTTCCTTGTGGCTCATTTGTCTTTCGATGGCTGCGTCGGTCCATAACCCGGACTCCAGCAGGGCGCTACAGGCCATGGTCCTGAAGCCGTGGCCGCACACGTCCTTGCTGGTGTCATAGCCGACGTTGCGGAGCATGGTGTTCACCGTGTTCTCGGACATGGGCTTCCAGTACTTGTGGTCGCCCGGTAGCACCAACTCTGAAAAGCGACTGAGGCTGCGCAGGCGCTCCAGTATTTCGATGACCTGCGGCGACAGCGGAACCATTTGAATGTCGCCGTTCATCTTGGTCCCACGCGTGGAGTTGCGTACCCCTTCAATCGGTGCGCGCGTATCGGGGATTTCCCACATGGCGCGTTGGAAGTCGA
Source organism: Pseudomonas sp. FP2338 (assembly GCF_030687515.1). NCBI lineage: Bacteria > Pseudomonadati > Pseudomonadota > Gammaproteobacteria > Pseudomonadales > Pseudomonadaceae > Pseudomonas > Pseudomonas sp. FP2338. The sequence continues at coordinate 370,224 of NZ_CP117436.1, forward strand.
ACTCACTCCATCGAGCGAAGCGCAGTTCGCTGGAGCGGACGAATACATGCAAAGTCAGCAGCACAGCAAGGCGCGTTAGCTCGCGGCCGTTGTAGTTATCGATACGGTGTAGCAGTTCGGGTAGGCGGTTGAGGGATAGGGCCGGGCGATGGACTGTGCGCGGCGCGTGAATTGAGCCTGCCAGATCCAGTGCAGGATTCATGGTGATCTGTCGAGCCCTTTTGGCTCCGCGCATGATGGTGGATAAGTAGTTCTGTACCCTTAACGCCACATCCATGGTGCCGCGTTCCTTGATGCGCTGGGTGATCTCTAGCAGGTCGTGGGTATCGAGTTCGGCGATGGGTCGTTGGCCGATCAGCGGGAAGACGTGGGTACGCAGTCGGCTCATCACGGTTTTTGCGTGTCCTTCGGTCCAGCGGCGGGACATGTCGGCGTGCCACTCCTGGGTAACGGTTTCGAAAAGCAGTGCCGCCCGCTGGGCTACGATCTTGGCCTTCTTCTTTTCTTCCATTGGATCGAGGTTGTCTAGCAGCAACGCTTGGCTTCGTCTCGCTTACGTCGTGCGACGGGAAGGGTAACGATGGGGTAATTTCCGATGATGAGCGTGCCTTCCTTGCCGCTGGGCTTGGTGTACTTCAAGCGCCAGGTCTTCACGCCATTGGGTTTGACGAAAAGGTACATGCCTCCGCCGTCGAACAGTTTGTAGGCGCGTTCGCGGGTTTTGGCCGTGCGGCATTGCAGGTCGCTGAGAGGGATAGCTAGACGTGGCATAGGGGTACGCGCTCCTGATCGGGAAATCGCAGTACCCCTAACATACCCTCGGGGAAGGGGGATTTTGTTGGATCCCGACAGAGGGGCCTGGAACGAAAAAACCCGCCAAAGGGCGGGTTTTCGGGGCTTCTAGAGCATTCAGTAGAATGCAATGGAGCCTAATGTGGTGCCGGCACCAGGAGTCGAACCCGGGACCTACTGATTACAAGTCAGTTGCTCTACCAACTGAGCTATACCGGCGTGTTAGGGCGACGATTATAGCGATTGCCAAGCTTCTGTAAACCCCTGAATTCTGACTATTTTTGCAGATACCAAGGTTTTTTTACGCTCGCTGCTTTTTCCTACCCTCGACAGCCTCAAATCCGACTCAATTGCCGTCGCCACACTGGTCCGTAAATTTCATGTACGCCAACACCTGCGTATCGCCTTTAGAGTTCAGGTAGGTCATGCGCGCGTTCACCACGCCGCATCCCGAGCGGGTGTCTTCGGTGGTCGAGAGCACGCGCTGGATATCCGGTTTATGACTTGCCTCGGCATGGGCGGTGAAGGTCAAGCCAAGCAGGCTGGCGGCGATTAGGGTTTTCCAGTTGTTGGTGTTCATGGTGATGGCCTCTGAGGTGCAATGGTGGGGTGAGGCCATTGAATGCCTGGGAGGTATCCGGGCTGTGTCGCGGAATGCGGGTTTTGTTTCGTTGTGTATGGCGTGAGGATCTATGTACTTGTTGATACGAACGGCGAGCTTGCATTGGTTAACAAACATACAGTGCTCGCCTAATACGTTGTTTTATATATGTATATCTCGTGGCAAAAGAGGAGCCATAAAAATGGCGCCATGCCGCTCATCTGAAAAGTTTTGGATACAAACACCAGAATACTGACACCATCACTGTGATATCACACAATGCGGCCCAGTTATCATTGGCCCGACAGGGAGGAGCAGCCGGTGGGGCGTGCAGATCACATCACCAAGCTATACGCCGCGCTGGCTGAGCCTTGTTTGCGTGAGTCGCAGGTGGCGGTGCCTTTTCAGCAGTTGTTGGATCAGTTGAATCAGGGCGCTGCGCCCTATCGTCATGAGGCGGTAGAGGGGCCGGATGGCGTGGTGTATATGGATGCGGTGGCACCCAAGGTCGTAGTGGTGGTTTCCGCCACCGGCGGTGTCGGGCGCAGCACGTTGGCGGCTGCGCTTGCCAGTGGTTTGCAGCGCCAGGGCTACCCGGCGCTGGCGTTGGAGTTGGACCCGCAAAACGCGCTGCGCCATCACTTGTGCCCAGGCTTTAATGTGCCCGGCCTGGGCGCCACCAGCCTGCTTAATCAAACCTGGCAGGCGTTGCCCAAGCGCGGGTTTGCCGGCTGCCAGCTGGTGACTTTTGGCGAGACCGATGCTGTGCAGCAGCAAAGCCTCAATCGCTGGCTCGGCCAGGATCAGGCGTTTCTCGCAAAGCGCTTGGCCGGGCTGGGGCTAAGTAGGCGCGACACGGTGGTGATCGATGTGCCGGCGGGTAATACGGTGTACCTGAGCCAGGCGATGTCGGTGGCCGATGTGGTGCTGGTGGTGGTGCAGCCGGATGCCGCTTCGTTTCGGCGTTTGGCCAAGATGGATGAGGTGCTCGCGCCGTACCTTGCGGGGGAGGCGCCACCCCTGCGGTTTTACGTGATCAACCAGGTCGACGCTGGCCAGTCTTTTAGCGAGGACATGGCCGGAGTGTTCAAGCTGCGCCTGGGCGATGCGGTACTCGGCACCGTCCAGCGTGACGTTTCGGTCAGTGAGGCGCAGGCCTATGGGCGCGACCCGTTTGACCCTGCGTTGAATAGCGGCGGTTCCCAGGATGTGAGTGCGTTATGCCGGGCGCTGAGCGTTCGAATGCATCTGTCGAGCAATGGCCATTAAATTGACCATTTACCGCTTGTCTAAAAAATGATCAGCAAAAACAGCAAAATAATGACACTTTCCCGCGTCTGTCACAGAATGCTTCACTAAGACGCCCATAATAAGACCTGCGGTAAGTGCCTGCTTGCCGACCTTCACGTATTTAGCTGCGTCGTGAGGAACTGCCCATGAGCCTTAGCGAAGAGCTGTTGACGTTGTTCGGCAAGAACGTCAGCCACGATGCCGACGGCATCAATGCACGCATGCACTTTTTCGGCAGCGTGCCCGCAAACGAAAACAACCATCCCCAATCGACTCATCTCGCAGCGCTGTGCCCCAAAGTGGTGGCGTTGGTGTCGATCAATGGCGGCGTAGGCCGCAGCACCCTGGCCACGGCGTTGAGCAGCGGTTTGCAGCGCCATGGTGAATCAGTGGTGGCGCTGGACCTGGACCCGCAGAATGCCTTGCACCATCACTTCGGCGTCAGTAACACCTTGCCAGGTATCGGCCGTACCAGCCTGGAGCATGGGCAGTGGAACACGCTGCAGCAGCTTGGCTTTGCCGGTTGCCAGGTCATAACCTTTGGCGATATCGACGTCGAGCAACAGGAGAACCTCGAACGCTGGCTCAAGCACGAGCCCAACTGGTTGGCGCAGCGCCTGGCGGCGCTGGGCTTGAGCGAGCGGCAGACGGTGATCATCGATACGCCCGCCGGTAACAACGTGTACTTCCATCAAGCGCTTAACGTGGCCGACGTGGTGCTGGTTATCGCCCAGGCAGACGCCGCGTGCCTGGGCACCCTCGACCATTTGGAGGGTTTGCTCGCGCCACACCTTGCCGGCGCCCGCCCGCCGGTAGTGCATGTGGTGGTCAACCAAGTGGATGAGAGCAGCGCCTTCAGCCTGGACATGCTGGAAGCGTTTAAACAGCGCCTGGGCAAAGCGCCGCTGGAGGTGCACCGCGATATGGCGATCAACGAAGCGCTGGCGTTTGCGGCCGACCCGTTGGATAACGCCACAAAGCGGCTGGCCGGCGACGATATCAACGAAATTTGCCGCGTGCTGAAGGCACCTAAAAGAACCGCATAAATCGCGCTTTATGCACTTAGCGCCAAATGCTTATGCACAATCGGTTGGTTGGGCCTGTCACGAAACAGCCACTTTGTGGAGCCGTTCTCAACACGCTGCAACTGCCTGTTTTGTGTGCGTTTTATTTTGTGAACAAAAAATGACCAGGGTGGGTTTTGGTCTGTAGTGCTGATAGCTACAGGCTCTGTAAAGAATTCATCAACAGAGTTATCCACAGGGCGCGTGTAGGAAATTTTGCCCTTTAATCGCGCTCGGCCAGCACCATCAAGTTGCGCGGCGTTAGCGTGGGTTCGCAGAAGGTGCCTATCTCAACCTTGTAGCCCTGTTCTTTCAAAAACAACGCCCGATCCAGGACCAGCCACAGTTCCAGCGGCCGCCGAAACAACCCTCTGACCAACTCCAGGTTGCGCACCTCGGCCAAGCGTCGCCAGCCGTGTGCCTCCAGCGCCGCCCAATCCTGTTCACCTGTGGGTATATTCTTGAGGCGGGCGAGTTCCTGGCAGTAATCAGCGAAGGGTTTATCCAGCCAACTGGCGGGCAGGGACGGCGTGGGCAGGTACGCATCGCCGCCACGCAGTTGGCGTTGCAGCTGGTCGAAACCCAGGCGCCGGGCCATGGACGTGTCCCCTTGCTGGCGCACGCGATTGCCGGCGGTGACGGTTTCGCTCAGGGGTAACCCCAGGTCATCGACCGAAAGCTGTAGTTGCGAGGCACGCCCGGCGGTCGACAAGGCTTGATAGCGCTCGGCGCCGATGCGGTTATAGCAGCAAGGTGCCAGCGCTAGACGTTTGCAGCCCGCCGCACTGGCTACGTGCAACAGCCGCACATGCAGATCGCCGCAGGCATGCAAGGCGACGGGCGTGTGTTCGGCACTGATCGCCACATCGGCCATCACGTCTTGCAGGCGATGGGTCACGGCCAGGCCGTGATGGTCGCTCAAGGCCTGGCCCGAGGCGATCAGCGCCGGGTCGTATTCAAGGCAGGTCAGTTGTTGGCCGGGTTGCAGCAAGCGGCGGCCGAGGTGGCCTTTGCCGGCGCACCAGTCCAGCCAATGCTGGGGTGTTGCAGCAAAATTCAGCGCGGCGCCGAACGCCTCGATTTGTTGCCATTTGCGCCCGGGCACATCCACGTTCAGGCGATGGCGGGCAGGCTCCAGGGTGCGTGCGGGTAGCTTATCCACAGCGCTGAGCTGCGCGGCCTGAAATGCCAGCTGGGGAAAAGGCGCGGGCGCCAGCAGTTCATACGGGTAGTTGTGACAGGCTTCGGCATCGGCCAGCGAGCGCTGGCGCAGCCACTGGGCCAGATCGGGGTGCTGGTGTTCCCAGGGTAAGTGCAGGTGCGTAAAGGGCCGTGGTCGCCACAGCCCTTGGTGCTCGATTAGAAACGCATCCAGCGCCGCAAAACGTGCTTCAACGTCCCTGGCAAGCATCGACGCGCAGCCAGCGTTCGAGCAGTTTAAAACCCCGCACCAGGATGTAGGCCATCAGCAGGTAGAACAGCCCGGCCGCGAAGAAGATCTCCACCGGCAGGTAGGTGCGGGCAATGATGGTGCGCGCCATGCCGGTCAGTTCCAGCAGGGTGACGGTGCTGGCCAGGGCGCTGGCCTTGAGCATCAGGATCACTTCGTTGCTGTACGCCGGCAGGCCGATGCGCGAGGCACGCGGCAGGATGATGTAGAACAGCGTCTTGGGCTTGGACATGCCCAGGGCGCGCGCCGCTTCGATCTCACCCGGCGGGATGGCCTGGATAGCACCGCGCAGGATCTCGGCGATATAGGCGGCGGTGTGCAAGGTCATGGTGGCCGTGGCACACCAGAACGGATCGCGCAGGTACGGCCACATGAAGCTCTCACGCACGGCATCGAACTGCGCCAGGCCGTAATAAACCAGGAACAATTGCACCAGCAGCGGCGTGCCACGGAAGAAGAAAATGTAGGCGTAGGGCAGGGCGCTCACGTACCAGCGGCGCGAGGAACGCGCGATACCCAGCGGAATCGCCAGCAGCAAACCGGCGATCACCGCAATGGCCACCAGTTCCAGGGTCAGGGTTGCACCCTGGGCCAGTTTGGGCAGCCACTTGATGATCACGGCCCAGTTCAGGCCCAGGTCGAAGTGCGACAGCCAGCTGTAGTCACCGCTCATTGGGTGCTCCTTGCAAAGCCGCGGGCGGCGCGTTTTTCCAGGAAGTGCATGCCGGTCATGGCCAGCACGGTGAGGCCCAGGTACATAAAGGCTGCCACCATAAAGAAGGTGAAGGGCTGCTTGGTCACGGTCACGCCGATCTGTGCGTGACGCATGATTTCTTCCAGGCCGATCACCGACACCAGCGCGGTGTCTTTCATCAGGATCATGAACAGGTTGCCCAGGCCCGGCAGGGCGATGCGCCACATCTGCGGCATGATCAAGCGGGTGAAAATTCGAAACTTCGACAGGCCCAGCGCCACACCGGCTTCGCGGTGGCCCTTGGGAATGGCGAGAATCGCGCCGCGGAACACTTCCGTGGCGTAGGCGCCAAAGCACAGGCCCAGGGCGATAACCCCGGCAGCAAAGGCACTGAGAGACAGGTCGGGGTTACCAAAAAACTCGCCCAGGGCACGCATCAGGTTGACGGTGCCGAAGTAAATCAGCAGCACCCACAACAGCTCGGGAATGCCCCGAACGATGGTCGAGTAAGCACCGCCCAGCCATTGCAGCGGCTTGTACGGTGAAGTCTTGGCCAAGGCGCCGGCAAGGCCGAGCACCAGCCCCAGGCACAGGGCCGTGAGCGCCAGTTTGACGGTCATCAGCGCGCCAGCGGCAAGCGCCGGGCCGAATCCGTAGAGATCGAAATTCATGGTGTTTTCATATCGCGGCAGGCATTGCTGAAAGCCGGCGCGCTACTAACCAATAGAAGCGCGCCGGTCAGGCCGTTCAGATCATTCGATGCTGAACGGGAAGTACTTGTCGTTGATCTTCTTGTAGGTGCCGTCTGCCTTGATCTCTGCCAGGGCTTTGTTCAGGCGCTCGCGCAGCGGGTCGCCCTTGCGTACGGCGATACCGATCTTGTCGCTTTCTACCACCGGGTCGCCTTTGAATTCATAAGGCTTGCCGGCATCGCTCTTGAGCCATTCATACTGCACGTACTTGTCGGCCAGGATGCCGTCGAGGCGGCCGGAAGTCAGGTCGAGGTAGGCGTTTTCCTGGGTGTCGTAGAGGCTGGCCTTGGTGTCCGGCAGCTTGTCTTCCAGGTAAGTGCCGGCCAGTGTCGCGCGCTGTGCACCGATGGTCTTGCCCTTCAGGTAATCCGCGTCGGGCTTGAAGTCGGCTGTGGCTTTAGGTGCGATGAATTGCAGCTTGTTGGAGTAGTACGGGTCGGTGAAGTCGACGGCTTGCTTGCGCTCATCGGTGATCGACAGCGAAGAAATCAGGAAGTCGAACTTCTTGGCGTTCAGGGCCGGGATGATGCCGTCCCAGTCGGACACATACACTTCGCACTTCTCGACTTTCATCTTGGCGCACAGGGCGTCACCGATGTCTTTGTCGAAGCCCACAACGTTGCCGCTGGCGTCTTTATTGTTGAAGGGCGGGTAGGCCGCTTCGATCCCCATGGTCAAGGTCTCTGCCATGGCCGTGGCGCTGAACGCCATCGAAACGGCCGCGGCCAGAAGGAATTTTTTATAGTTCTGCATGCATGTTGCTCCGTTAGCGGTTGCTGGACATGAATTGTTTGCAGCGCGCCGAAAGCGGGTTTTCAAACACCTGCTGTGGCGATCCTTGCTCTTCGACCAGGCCCTGGTGCAGGAACACCACTTCACTGGAAACCTGACGGGCAAAGCCCATTTCATGGGTGACCAGCAGCATGGTGCGGCCTTCTTCGGCCAGCGCGCGGATCACATTAAGTACTTCCTGGACCATTTCCGGGTCAAGCGCCGATGTCGGCTCGTCGAACAGGATGACCTTGGGCTGCATCGCCAGGGTGCGTGCAATGGCTGCCCGTTGTTGCTGGCCGCCGGACAGTTGCGCCGGGTAGGCGTGGCGCTTGTCGCTGATGCCGACCTTGGCCAGCAAGGCTTCGGCTACTTCGATCGCCTCGGCCTTGCTCTGGCCGAGCACACGGCGGGGTGCCTCGATGATGTTGTCGAGGATGCTCATGTGCGGCCACAGGTTAAAGTTTTGAAACACAAAACCGATTTCGCTGCGCAGGCGGTTGATCTGTTTGCCGTCGGCCGCCATCAGCTCGCCGTTTTTCGCGGCCTTGAGCTTGAGCTCTTCACCGGCCACCAGGATCTGGCCCTGATGCGGGTTTTCCAGCAGGTTGATGCAACGCAAAAAGGTGGACTTGCCGGAACCGGAAGAACCCAGGATCGAGATCACGTCGCCGTCGCGGGCGGTCAGCGAGATACCTTTAAGTACCTCCAGCTCACCATAGCGTTTATGCAAGTTGCGGATTTCAAGCGCGGGCGCGGCCTCAGCCATGTGCGGTCCTCATTGTGTTCAGTGCATTCTTGCTGTTGGGCCGCCTTCCTGGCGAGGCGCCAAGCTAGCATAGCGTTCGGATGGCAGCCAACAGCGCTGCGGACGGTTAACGGGTGGTCTGCGGCAGGGTGTCGCATCGGCACAGCAGTGTGTCGCGCTATCAACAACCTACAGACGTTTGAACCCGATAAATCCACAGGCTTCGCGTAAAAAAGGGCGCGATGGTGCCAGCTTTGGCCGGGTGTTGGAAGGGTTAACCGGGCAAACGGTCCTTATCAGCCCTTTTATGGAGCGTCACGTACTTTTTGTGTGTGTTTTTGGTGCATATTTTCGTCCCTCAAGTGGGTCGCACGGTAACGCTATAGCGCAATGCCATAGTTCTCAACGACTTGCGTGAGCTAATGAATTGTCCTACAGCCCGCGTCAACCGCGGTTTCGTAACATTTTGGCGCAAATCTTGCGTAAAAAATAAAGAACGCCCCGTTGGATTCTTTTCACGAGAAAGCGTGCAGGCCGGGCGGACCGTTTTCGCAATTCCTCGCAAAGGTGTGTCAATGAGTAGTACGCAAAGCTCCAATGACCTCGAACAGGGGCTCAAACCGCGTCACGTCACCATGCTGTCGATTGCCGGCGTTATTGGTGCCGGTTTGTTTGTCGGCTCCGGCCACGCGATTGCAGCCGCCGGCCCCGCCGTACTGCTGGCGTACGCTGCTGCGGGCACGCTGGTGGTGTTGGTGATGCGCATGCTCGCCGAAATGGCCGTGGCCTCCCCGGACACCGGTTCGTTCTCCACCTATGCCGACCGTGCAATCGGTCACTGGGCCGGTTTCACCATCGGCTGGCTGTACTGGTGGTTCTGGGTGTTGGTAATTCCACTGGAAGCCAACGCCGCCGCGACCATCCTGAATGCCTGGTTCCCCGATGTGGCGATCTGGGCGTTTACCCTGATCATCACCTTGCTGCTCACGGCCACCAACCTGTTCAGCGTGAAGAACTACGGCGAGTTCGAGTTCTGGTTTGCGCTGATCAAAGTCGTGGCGATTGTGGCTTTTGTGATCCTTGGCCTCGCGGCGATCTTCGGCTTCCTGCCGACCAGCCAGGTCAGCGGTGTTTCGCACCTGTTTGACACCCAAGGCTTCATGCCTAACGGCATGGGCGCGGTATTGGCGGCGATCCTGACCACCATGTTCTCGTTCATGGGTACCGAGATCGTCACCATCGCGGCGGCCGAATCGAAGAACCCTGGCCAGCAAATCACCAAGGCCACCAACTCGGTGATCTGGCGGATTGGTTTGTTCTACCTGCTGTCGATCTTCATCGTGGTATCCCTGGTGCCATGGAACGATCCGACCCTGGCGGCGGTAGGTTCCTACCAGACTGTGCTTGAGCGCATGGGCATCCCGAATGCCAAGCTGATCGTTGACCTGGTGGTATTGGTTGCCGTGACCAGCTGCCTCAACTCGGCGCTCTACACCGCCTCGCGCATGCTGTTCTCCCTGGGCCGTCGCGGTGATGCACCGGCCGTAGCCAAGCGCACCAACAAAAGTGGTACGCCTTACTGGGCAGTGTTGCTGTCGACCGGCGCTGCGTTCCTGGCGGTATTCGCCAACTATGTGGCCCCGGCTGCAGTGTTCGAATTCCTGCTGGCCAGCTCCGGCGCCATTGCGCTGCTGGTGTACCTGGTGATTGCCGTGTCGCAACTGCGCATGCGCCAGAAACGCACGGCAGCGGGTGAGAAGATTGTGTTCAAGATGTGGCTGTTCCCCGGCCTGACCTACGCGGTGATGGTGTTCATCGTCGGCACGTTGACCATCATGCTGTTCCAGGAAGCCCACCGCGTCGAGATCATCGCGACCGGCATTCTGAGCTTGCTGGTGGTGTTGGCGGGGCTGTTTGTGGCAAGCCGTCGCAAGGCCCAGAAGGTAGGCGCTGCGGTGCTCAATTGATGTGATGAACTGCGGTGCCCTATGCGCCGCAGTTCAAAAAAAGTGTGGGAGCGGGCTTGCTCGCGAAAGCGGTGTGTCAGTCGCCAGATGTGCTGGCTGATCCACCGCATTCGCGGGCAAGCCCGCTCCCACAGTTGTTTTGTGTCAGTCAGATGAGTCAGCCAGGCACACTGAAAACTGTGGGAGCCGGGCTTGCCCGCGATGACGGGCTGGCAGCCGATAAATTCCTCGTCTGACACACCGCTTTCGCGAGCAAGCCCGCTCCCACAGTTGTTTTGTGTCAGTCAGCTGAATCAGCCAGGAACGCTGAACCCTGTGGGAGCCGGGCTTGCCCGCGATGACGGGCTGGCAGTCGATAAATTCCTCGTCTGACACGCCGCTTTCCCGAGCAAGCCCGCTCCCACAGTTGTTTTGTGTCAGTTAGCTGAATTAGCCAGGAACGCTGAACCCTGTGGGAGCCGGGCTTACCCGCGATGACGGGCTGGCAGTCGATAAAATCCTCGTCTGACACGCCGCTTTCGCGAGCAAGCCCGCTCCCACAGTTGTTTTGTGTCAGTCAGCTGAATCAGCCAAAAACCCTGAACCCTGTGGGAGCCGGGCTTGCCCGCGATGACGGGCTGGCAGTCGATAAATTCCTCGTCTGACACGCCGCCATCGCGAGCAAGCCCGCTCCCACATTTTGTTGTGTCTCAGTCCTGGGCGTTGGCCAGCGCCTGGGATGCCGCCACGTAATCGGCCTGGAACTGCGGGGATTCAATCCACGCCAGCGCCGCGGCTTCATCCTCGGTATCCGTCGCCCACTGGCGATACTCGATCAGCGCCGCCAGGATAAAATCTGTCGCGTCTTCCTCACCTTCCTGCTCCAGCACCACGGCCAACAGTGGGTGCGCCAGGAATGCCGCACACAACGCCTGCTGGCTGGTCTCGCCCGCGGCGCGCATCTCGACGAACAACTCGGTCAAATCCACCGACTCAAGGTCAATGCGGCTGTCGTCGCCAGCGAATGCATCCGGCTTGGTCGCGACGGCGCGCTGGGTGCGGTTTTGCTTGGCCTTGGCCTTGGCCCGGTGGGCACGTTTTTGCTGCTTGTTCGGCGAGGCCATGGGCTCAACGTCCTTGGGTACTTAATCGGTGTGGGGTATTGAAGCGCAGGTTGGGGAAAATCCCAAGAGCTTCTGTGATGCTTCGCCTGTGAGCGTGCGTTCTGTCAGTAACTCCAGTTCGGCACGCAGCTCCTCCTCGCTAGGTAGCACTAGTTTGTACTTACTGGCGAATAACTGTTCGTGGCCTTCGAGTACGGAGTAACGCACAACAGAGGCATCTTTGTGTGAGCAGAGAATAATTCCCACTGTGGGGCCATCTTCGGGGCTGCGTTTCAAATCGTCGTACATGCGCACATACATGTCCATCTGGCCAATGTCCTGATGAGTCAGCTCTCCGCGTTTTATATCGAAAATTACAAAGCACTTGAGCAGGTAGTTGTAGAACACTAAGTCAAGGTAGTAGTCCTTGCTTTCGGTGCTGATTCGTTGCTGACGGGCGACAAAGGCGAATCCTTTACCTAGCTCAAGCAGAAAGCTTTGCAGCTGTTTAATCAGTGCATGCTCGATATCGCTTTCCAAGAGCAGCCTAGGGTTGGGCAGCCCTAGGAACTCCAGAAGTACGGGGTCGCGAACAAACTCTCTTGGGCTTTGTTTCAGGCAGTTAATTTTGGCAGCTGCTTCTTCTTTGACTGCGCTGCGATCTTGGCTGGCGAGTAAGCGTTCATAGTAAAGCGTGCCGATTTGGCGCTCCAGGGCTCGAGTGGTCCAGTTTTGGGTGGCGGACTCGTTCATGTACCACTCTTTTGCATTCGCGTTTTCGACTCGCAGTAGAGTGCGGTAGTGAGTCCAGCTTAATTCGCGACGCAGTGCGTCGTATTTTGGGAATGCAAGAAAAAAGCCCCGCATGTGTCGAAGGTTTGTTGCATCAAACCCTTTTCCATAGCGGCCGGTCAGCTCGTTGGCCAGGGTTCGCAGCAGTTTTTTGCCATATTTGGCGCGAGTACTTCCTTGCTGTTCAAATTCGACAATGTGGCGCCCAATTTGCCAGCAGGTCAGCACCTGAATGGCATCCACGGAACGTAGAGCTTGTTGGCGCGCCGCATGGATGAGTTTGATCAGGCTGGCGAGCAAAGGACTCAGCTGCGGGTCATCGGCGCAAGGTGCTGGCGGTATTTTCATGAGTTCTTCGCAGTCGTTGGGCGAAGAAGAATCTCAGGTAATACCGCCAGAAACACGTCGATGGAAAGGTGCGATGGCGTAGGAAATACGGAGCTTTTGAGTGGGTTGTTTAACCCGTCACCTGCTGACCTGGAGTATTGGCGGTCAGTTTGCCTTTTTGCAGCCATTCCAGCGCAATCGGCCACAACCGGTCCTGATATTCACTGCGAAAAAAAGCGAAATGCCCGACGGCTTTTTCGCCGATGTCCTCGGGCGCGATTCTCAGGTGAGTGCGCGCGCAGTTTTCAAAATAGCCCAGCAGTCGCTCAATAGCCGCCACAGTCCCAAAAGGGTCGTCGGTGATGCTGATAGCCAGCAACTGCGCGTTCACACGGGCAAATGGCAGTTCACCTAGGCCGCGCCCGCTGGGGCGCGTTTCATAACGCGGCGTCGGCATGCTCCAGTCGCGCACCACGCCTGCCGGCGTGTCCTCCAGCCAGCCCATGCGCTTGCCGGGGAAATAGCCGCACAGGGCCGTCACCAGCGGCATCACCACATGCCATTTGGCAAACATGCGCCAGCGACCGCTCGCCGCGTAATCGCGCCAGTACGCAAACTGCGCGCCAACCGTCACGATGCGCCGAATCACTGCGCCGCAAGCGCCGAGCCCTGCCGCGCACCCACCGAAACTGTGGCCGACCACATCAATCGGCTGCCCCGGAAACTCCCGCTGTGCGCGCTGCAGCATCGCCTCGAAATCCAGCACACCCCAATCTGACCAGGATGCCTTGAAGCCTCTCAACGCGCCGCTGCGGGATTCGCCGATGCCGCGATAGTCGTAGGTGATCACGTCGAAGCCGTTGGCAAACAGGTAGTCGGCGAAGCGTGAATAGTGGCGGCAGCGGACCGAGGTGGCGGCGTTGATGATGACGACCGGGCGTTCGAAGTCGGTGCGCAGATGGCGCCAGGTGAAGCCGCCGATTGGGTAGCCGTCGGCAGCTGGCTCGCAGAATGTTTGTGGGGCAGGGCGGGTGGGCAGGTTCATGGGTCGGCTCGATACTTGCGCTTTTGGGGTGGGCTTGGGGCCGCGCGCTTTTATAAGAAGCCGAAACTAACAAATTTGGCGCGTGATGGGCGCAGGAAATGTCGCGATGCTCGACCTCGGCGCTCCCGGTGCTTAGGCTTGCGATCAAATGATCAGCCAGAGTCAGCCCATGACCCGCGACACCCTCGAACACAACCAGGTCCCGATCTACTTCGTCGCCGTGCTCCTGGCGGCCGCATTTGGCGTGTTCGCCCCCTTGTCAGCCCAAGGGCTTGGCGTTTTGGTCACGCCCGCCATTGCAGTGCTGATGTACGCCATGTTCCTGCAAATTCCGTTTCTGCACCTGCGCCAGGGGCTAGGCAACAAACGCTTCATCGGCGCATTGCTGCTGGCCAATTTCATTCTGGTGCCCGTGCTGGTGTGGGCATTGACCCGAGGCCTGGTGGAGCACCCGGTGTTGCTGGTGGGCGCGTTGCTGGTGTTGCTCACACCGTGTATCGACTATGTGGTGGTGTTTACCCATATCGGCAAGGGTGACTCGCGGCTGATGCTGGCGGCGACGCCGGTGTTGTTGCTGCTGCAACTGGTGCTATTGCCGGTGTACTTGGGTTTGATGTTGGGCGCGCAGTCCGCCGTGGTGGTGGCGGTGGGGCCTTTTGTCGAGGCGTTCCTGTTGCTGATTGTGCTGCCGATGGTCCTGGCGGTGTTGACCACCTCCCTGGCACGGCGCTCAAGCACTATCAAGCTTTGGAACAACGCCTGGGCCTGGCTGCCGGTGCCGGCAATGGCGCTGGTGTTGTTTGTGGTGATCGGCTCGCAGATCAATTCGGTGGTGCGCGATATCGCGTTGTTGCTGCCGGTGATTCCGGTGTACCTCGGCTTCCTGTTGCTGGCGCCGCTGATGGGCGCGCTGGCTGCGCGGCTGTTTGCGTTGCCTGCGGTTACCGCGCGGGCGGTGGCCTTCAGTGCTTCGACGCGCAACTCGTTGGTGGTGCTGCCACTGGCGTTGGCGCTGCCTGAAGATGTGCGCGGGTTGGCCGCAACGGCGGTGATTGTGCAAACCCTGCTTGAGCTGGTGGGCGAGCTGCTCTACATCCGGCTGATTCCCGCGCTGGTGTGGCGCGCCGGTCGATAGGTGCATAAATACTCGGATTTGTTCAGGCGTTATTCAGGGGTGGAGTCGGCACCATGGAGTCGGCGTTCCCCACCTGAAAGGACATTCGATGGACCACCGCAGCCGTTATCGCCTGGAGTCGCTGGGCGTGTTTCTGATCGCTTTATTGCTGTTCACCTTGGGCATCTGGGACGAGCAACCCCAAGGCTTTGACGGGCGCTGGGCGTTGTTCATGCAGGAAATGTTTCGCCATGGCGCGAGTCTTTTCCCTACCACCTACGGCCAGCCGTACCCGGATTACCCCGGCACTGCGACCTTTTTCAGCTTTGTGTTTGCTCGCCTGTTCGGTGCGCCGAACCACCTGGCCAACGTGCTGCCGACGGCCCTCGCGGCGGCGGGCATGATCGCCCTGGTCTATCGCCTGCTGGCGCCGTTCAGTCGACCTTGGGCATTGCTGACGGTGCTGCTCACGCTGCTTACCACCCAATTGCTCGATAAATCGCGCTCGGTCTGCCTGGACCTGATGGTCGCGCTGTTATGCGTAGGCAGCTTCTACCTGCTGCACACGGGCGAGCGTCTCGGCTCACGGCTTCGACAGTTGGCCGTATTCCCGTTGTTTGTGCTGGCCTTCGCGATTCGTGGGCCCTTGGGCCTTATCGAGGTCTGCGGCGTGGTGTGCGTTTACTGGGCGCTGGGCCGGCCGGGTGAGCGGGTCAAGCAGGTGCTGATCCACGGCTTTGTCGGATTGGCGTTGCTCGGGGCCTGCTGGTGGGCGTTGATGAAGCTGGCGCGGGTCAGCGGTGGCGATGCCTTTGCCGACGAGGTGTTCAGGATGCAGGTCAGTGGGCGCCTCGACGAGTCCGGCGAGCCGTTTTACTTCTACTTCAAGCTGAGTTTGTACCGCTATTTCCCGGTGGTGCCATTGGCGTTGGCGGCGATGATCGCGCTGCGCCATCGCTCGTCCGAGCGCTGGGCCAACGAAGATGTGCAAATGGTGGTGCGCTTGGCAGCCTGTGGCCTGATGATCCTGCTCGGGCTGTCGGTGCCGCACTTCAAGCGCGCCTACTACATTCTGCCGATGGTGCCGATGTTTGCCGCTGTCGCGGCCTATGGGCTGCTCCAGGCGCAAAACTGGTTCGTCGGCGTGCGCCGCTGCTACGAATGGCTTGTCGTGGCGCTACCGGCGTTGTGCGTGGTGGTGTTGTTTATCTGTCGGCACACCTGGCAGAAGCACGGTTACTGGCCCGATGTGTCGCTGCCGCCGTTGATCGGCGTGTGGGTCGTGCTGCAAGTGGCGGCGCTGATGGCCTGGCGTCGCCCGTTGCGCCTGGTGTGGCTGAGTGTGATCGCCTTGGCGGCGCAATGGGTGCTGCTGGTGGTGGTGATCGACCCGGCAAAAGACCTGCAATACGACACCCGCAAGTTTGTCAGCCAGGTAGAGGCATTGCGCGCGTCGCAGCCGGGGCCATTGGTGTTTGTCGACCTTGGCCGCGACACCTGGGCAATCCGCTACATGATGAACCTGACGCACGATGAGCAGCCGCTGTTCGTCGCCGGTAACGAGCCCGAGAAGCTCGCCACCCTGCCGCGTCCATCCTGGGTGCTGGTGCCGCGCAAAGAAGCAGCGCTGCTCAAGGGCACGCCGATGGAGCAGCAGGCACCAAACTTCGAAGGGCGGCTTAACGACAACCCGCTGATGGTGTTTCTACTGAAGTAGGCAGGCGCCTACTTGCACTGGTAGCCCTCGGGCATCGTCACGGTGTAGTTGCGCTGCACGCGGTCCTGGAAGTTGAGGTTCTGCAGGCCCTGTTCGACCAGGAAGGCTTCGATCTTGGCGGCCTGGCAGTCTTCGTTGTAGGACATCACCCGCAACACGTACACCGCGCGCCGGCTTGCTTCGTCACGCGCGGTGGCGGTGAAGGTGGTGAGCGTGGTGTAGCCGGTGCGCTCCGAAGTGCCCACCGGGCCGTAGGTGGTGTTTGGCTTGCTGGTGCAGATCAGCTGGTCGGCTTTCTTTTTGTTCTTCTTGCACTCGGTGGTGGTGCTGGTGGGCACCTGGCCGTAATCGGTGGCGGTGTAGCGGTAAGTGACCTGCTTGCTGTCGACATCCAGGATGATGGTCATTTTGATCGGCCCATGGTTCTTGGGCAGGCTGGCATCGGTGTACACCTCGCGAAAGCCCTGGTCCTTCATGGCGCTGACCATGTCCCGCAGGTAGTAGCGGGCATTGAGCGTGTTTTGCGCGCTGCCGCCCACGGACGTGGTCACCAGCACCAGCGCCTGTCGATCAAAGTGATAGTCCGGATCCGGCGTTGCGTTGATCGAGACATCCATTTGTGTGGCGCAGCCACTGAGCAACGCCGTCAGCAGCAACAGCGCGCAGAACAAGTACCGGTTCATCAAATAACTACCTTGCAACAGAAAATTCAGTAACAGCTAAACGATCGAGCAGCGGGATAAATAACCCTCGGGTGTGGATCGGGCGGGGCATTGGCCCGCGGCCACTAAATCGCAGGCAATAAAAAACCCCAAGGAATCATCTTCGCTTGGGGTTTTTCGGTATTAGTGGTGCCCAGAGACGGAATCGAACCGCCGACACGGGGATTTTCAATCCCCTGCTCTACCGACTGAGCTATCTGGGCAACGGGGCGCATTAAACGGGTTTTTCAGGGGGTCGTCAAGCAAGTTTTCAAAAAATATTTAATTATTACCGTCGCTTACGTGCCGGCCCCGGTTTTTGATCAATTATTGAGCAGGCGGCACGTAACCGTCGGCCTTGGCGTAATCCTCGCCGGAAAAGAACTTGTCCATTTCGCCCGCCAGGTATTTACGGTCTTCGGCGTTCATCATGTTCAGGCGTTTTTCGTTGATCAGCAGGGTCTGGTGTTTCAGCCAGTCGCTCCAGGCTTGGGCAGAGATATGTTCGAAAATATCCTGGCCCTTGGCGCCTGGGTACGGAGGCCGTTCCAGGCCTGGCAGTTCTTCTTTGTACTTGCGGCACATTACGGTGCGGGTCATGACGAAACTCCTGCGTTCAATACGTCGGCCGCGCGCTTCAGCAGTTTTTTCACCGGGGCGGCAAGGCCCAGGCGCGGCGGGGTGGCGAGGTTATACCAGAGCCAGTCGGCCTCGGCCACGTGATGGGCGGATTCCTCGACCTGCACCAGCCAGGGCTCGATGGCCAGCTGGAAGTGGCTGAAGGTGTGGATCAGCCCCGGCAGTGCCTGTTGTTCGCCCAGTGCCAGCGCGTGCTGGTTGGCGAGGTGTTCCAGGTCTTCCAGGTCATCGAGTTCCGGCAAGCTCCACAAACCGCCCCACAGGCCCGTGGACGGGCGGCGGTAAAGCAGAATCGCACCCTCGGCGTTGGCCAGCAGTGGCATCAGCGTGCGCTTTTGCGGGATGGTCTTGCGCGGCTTGGGGATCGGGTAACGCGTCTCCAGGCCGAGCATGTGGGCTTCGCAGCCTTTTTCCAGCGGGCACAGCAGGCAGCTAGGCTTGCTGCGCGTGCAGAGCGTGGCGCCCATGTCCATCATTGCCTGGGTGTAGGCGTTGACGCGGTCGTGTGGCGTAAAGCGCTCAGCGGTGGCCCAGAGCTGTTTCGCGACCTTGGGTTCGCCGGGGTAGCCTTCTTGCGCAGTAAAGCGCGCCAGCACGCGCTTGACGTTGCCGTCGAGGATCGGCGCGCGCAGGCCCATGCTCAAGCTGGCGATGGCGCCGGCGGTTGAGAGGCCAATGCCGGGCAGCTCAGTGAGTTTTTCCACATCCTTGGGAAATTCGCCGCCGTATTCAGCGACCACGATTTTGGCAGTCTTCTGCAGGTTACGTGCACGGGTGTAATAACCCAGGCCCGTCCACAGGTGCAGCACTTCATCTTCCGGCGCGGCGGCCAGGGCTTCGACCGTCGGCAAGGAAGCCATGAACCGGTCGAAGTAGTTGAGCACCGTGCTTACCTGGGTCTGTTGCAACATGATCTCCGAGACCCACACCCGGTAAGGCGTGATGCCCTGTTGCCAGGGCAGGTCATGGCGACCGTGGCGGTCGTACCAGTCCAGCACCGCCTGTGAAAACTGCTCGTTTCTCATCGTTTGAACAGGCCTTTAAGGGCGTCTTTAAGCTGCGGATTAACCTTGTCGAGCTTCTCTTCGATCTTATCGCTGAGCTTGTTGCCGGCGGCTTTGATGGCGACCTGGGTCAAGCCGTCCTTGTCCAGGCGGCAGGCCTTGGCGCCCAGTTCCAGCGGGCCACGGCAGCGCAGCGGTACTTCGATGTTCTGGAAGTTGGCGCCCACCTGGCAGGCCGGGTCCGGCACGTCGCGCTGGTCGCCTTCGACGATGATGCCGACGCGGTAGTCCATGCCCAGCACGCGCAGGTCGACATCACCGTTGCCGTTGACCGCCAGGCCCGGGATGCGCACTTTGAGGTCCGGGTTACTCGCCACGCCGTTACGCAAGTTAAGCGTGCCGCGCAGTTCCTGGAACGGTGTGTCCTTGCCCTGTGGCGTGGTGCTCAGGGTCTTGCGGTTGAGCAAGGCAATGCCGGTACACAGTTGCTGTTCAATGTTGGCGTTGAGCAGCGCGCCGTTAGTGATCACAAAGCTGGCGGTACCGTTGAGGCTGTCGATCAGCGCCTTTTGGCTGTTGCCACGGCCGTTGAGGTTGCTGTCGAGAGTGACTTGGCCTTTGACCGGCGGGTTTTGTCCCTGGGCTTGCAGGATGCGTTCAACCGGCACTTGTTTGATGTGGGTTTGCAGCGCCAGCAGCGGGATGTCCTGACGCACATCGAGTGTGCCGTTGGCCTGGAAGGTGCCGTTGTAGAGGCCGCCGCTCAAGGTGTCGAGCTTGAGCTGGCCATCGGCGCCGGAGGCCTTGAGCGCTGCATTCTGGATTGGCAGCTTGCTTAAGGTCAGTTGCCCAAAGGCCAGGTCGGCGTTTACGTCCAGGGCGCGCAGGCGGGTCAGTGGCAGCAGCTTGTCGGTGCTCCACGCGCCTTTGGTCGGGGCTTGCGGCAATGGTGTGGTGCCGCCGGCAGCCATGGCGCCGGCTTCGCTGTTCTGCACTTCGGCCTGGCGGGCGGCGGTTGCGCCTTTGGCCGATTCGGACTTGGCCGGCAGGTAGTTGTCGGCGTTGAAGGTGTCGCCCTTGAGCTGTACGCGCAGGGCTTGCTTGGCGAAGTCATCCACGGCGATACGACCGGTGAAGGTGCTGCCGTCGAGTTTCAGGTTCAGGTCTTCCAGCGCCACGCTGGTCGGGGTGCCCTTGAGGCTGCTGACCAGCTCGACTTTGCTCAGGCTGCCGTCAGCCATGGGCGGCAGCGGGTGGCCGACGCTGTCGAGGAACTTGGCCAGGTCAAACTGGGCAATCGACAGTGCGCCGCTGACTTGCGGGGTTTTGTTCAGGTCATTGACCTTCAGTTCGCCCAAGGCGCGCAGTTGGTTGGCGGAGAGCTTGAGGTTGGTCCATTCGGCGATGTTGGCCGCCAGGTCCACCAGCAATTGGCCCTGGGTGGAGAAGGTCACGGTCTTGCCTTGCAGCGGTTCGCCGGTGGCTTCGCCGCTGAGTTTCATGTCTTCGAACTGGTAGCGTTGCAGGGCACGCTGGATGCGCAGGTTGCCGTTCAGTTCGGTTTTGACGCGCATCAGTGGCTGGTTGCTGCCCAGGAAGGCGGTGAGCTTGAGTGGAATGCTCGCGCCTTCATGCACGGCGCCGGCGCTCAGCTGGATACTTTCGGCGCTGAACTGTTTGCCGGTCTGCTCATCGTTGTATTCAACGCGGGCGTTGTTGATGGTCAGGCTGTCGATGTCCAGGCGGATCGGCTTGGGCGGCTTTTCCGGTTCGGGCTCGGCCGCAGCTTGCGTTGGGGCAGGGGCGCTGGCGGTTTCGGTCGCATCCGGCACGTTCTTGCCGATGTCTTCCCAGTTGCCGTGGCCTTGCTTGTCACGGTTAAGGCGCAGGTTGAGGCCTTCGACACGCACATCGCTCATCTGCACTTCGCGGCGCAGCAGCGGCAGCACGCGCACCGACAGGCCGAGCATCTGCAAGTCGGCGAACGGTTGGGTCGGGTTGGTCATGGTCGCCACGCTGGCTTCATGCAGCTCAAGGCCCAGCCAGGGGAACAGGCTCCAGCCGATATCGCCATTGAGCGTCAGCTCGATGTGGGCCTTGTCGCGGGCAATCTGGCGAATCTCGTCTTTGTAGTCGTTGGGATCGAAGAGGTGGGTCAGGGCAAAGCCCAGGGCCACAATGATCAGCAACAGCCCGAGGAGTACCAGACCCAGGATTTTGCCGAACGCTTTCATGGGCGAGTCCTTGTATGTCGATTTCAAAATTTAGCCGCAGAGTATAACGCCCGAAGGCCTGCGTCAGTTCACGCATCGTTACATTGTATCTAGCACCGGCAAAATCGGATTTTGCTGTCAAACAAATCAGTTTGAGTAAAAAAGGTGATGTCAGTTTGGTTTTTCTGTCATCCACTGGTGCTAATCTTCGCGGGTTCGTCTGTCGTCTGCGACACAAAGTCGCGCTTAAAAGGAGCTTTACTCAACAACAACGGCCAACGCTCTGCGTGCAAGGTCGAGGGAGAGAGTGCCTGACGGACACATACTAATAACTGGGGGAAACACCAATGAGCACTAGCACTGCGGCCGGTAGTACTGCCGCACAGCCCGCGTTCCTGTCCAAGGAACGCATTATCGCCAAGCCCGGCTTCAACCGCTGGCTGGTTCCACCGGCCGCCCTGGCCATCCACCTCTGCATCGGCATGGCCTACGGGTTCTCGGTGTTCTGGCTGCCGCTGTCCAAGGCTCTGGGTATCACCGCGCCGGTCGCCTGCGCGCCGGACATGAGCTTTATCGCGCAAGTCTTCTCGTCCCAGTGCGACTGGCCCATCTCCATGCTGGGCTGGATCTACACCCTGTTCTTCATCTTCCTGGGCTGCTCGGCGGCC
The DNA here is from genome assembly GCF_030687515.1 of Pseudomonas sp. FP2338. NCBI lineage: Bacteria > Pseudomonadati > Pseudomonadota > Gammaproteobacteria > Pseudomonadales > Pseudomonadaceae > Pseudomonas > Pseudomonas sp. FP2338. Next base: position 391,655 of record NZ_CP117436.1, read on the forward strand.
ATCTGGGGTGGCTGGCTGGAACATGCCGGGCCACGTAAAGCCGGTGTTGTCTCGGCGTTGTGCTGGTGCGGCGGCCTGTTGATTTCTGCGCTGGGGATTTATACCCACCAGATCTGGCTGATGTGGATCGGCTCCGGTGTGATTGGCGGTATCGGCCTGGGCCTGGGCTACATCTCGCCGGTGTCGACCCTGATCAAGTGGTTCCCGGACAAGCGCGGCATGGCCACCGGCATGGCGATCATGGGCTTCGGCGGTGGCGCCATGGTGGGTGCACCGTTGGCCGCAGCGCTGATGGGCCATTTCGCTTCGCCAACCAGCGTGGGCGTGTGGCAGAGCTTTGTGGTCATGGCCGTCATCTACTTCGTGTTCATGATTGGTGGCGCACTGTCGTACCGCGTTCCGCCGACCGGCTGGAAGCCTGAGGGCTGGACCGCCCCGGCGAAAAAAGCCAGCAACGCGATGATCACCCACCGCCACGTGCACGTGAATGTAGCGTGGAAAACCCCGCAATTCCGCCTGGTATGGCTGGTGTTGTGCCTTAACGTGTCTGCCGGTATCGGCATCCTCGGCATGGCGTCGCCGCTGTTGCAGGAAGTGTTCGGTGGCAAGTTGCTGGGTGTGGATGTGCCGTTTGGCCAGCTGGACGCAGGTCAACTGGCCTCCATTGCGGCCATCGCTGCAGGTTTCACCGGTCTGTTGAGCCTGTTCAACATCGGTGGCCGGTTCTTCTGGGCGTCGTTCTCCGACTACCTGGGCCGTAAAAACACCTACTTCGTGTTCTTCGCCCTGGGCTTTGCCCTGTACGCGCTGATCCCGAACCTGGGGCACCTGGGCAACGTGGCGCTGTTTGTGGCGGCGTTCTGCATCATCCTGTCGATGTACGGCGGCGGTTTTGCGACTGTGCCTGCGTACCTGGCCGACCTGTTCGGCACCCAAATGGTCGGCGCGATCCACGGTCGCCTGTTGACCGCATGGGCTGCGGCGGGCGTGTTGGGCCCGGTGCTGGTGAACTACCTGCGTGAGTATCAGCTGAGCATCGGCGTACCGCGCGCTGCGGCCTACGACATCACCTTGTACATCCTTGCGGGCCTGCTGGTGCTGGGTTTCCTCTGCAACCTGCTGGTGCGGCCGGTGGCCGACAAGTACTTCATGACCGACGCCGAACTGGCTGCCGAACAGGCACTGGGCCATGACAAAGGCGCCGATGCCAGCACTTCGCTGGAGTGGAAAGCGGCCCCTGGTACTGTGCCGATGGCGATTGCCGCCTGGCTGGTGGTAGGTATTCCGTTGGCGTGGGGTGTGTGGGTGACCCTGCAAAAGACGGCGGTACTGTTCCACTGATACCCGGTTTCCCGGTGCCCTCTCATGCAAGGTGAGTGGGCGTCGGGCAACTTAGTCCTGCTTCTTGTCAGGCAAGGTCCTGGCTGAAGCGCCGCGCCATGGAATGCGTTGAAACCATGGGCGCGGCACCGGATGAACAATCACCCGCAAGGCACGTGCATAGTCCATGACCAGGCCGGGTGTCCACGCCATGGTCATGGCGCGCTTGCGCACTTGCGCGGCAATCCACAACTCAGGCATGAGCAAGGTCTGCAGGACCGAGCGCCAGCGCCGGGACCGTTCCGACAACACGCCATCCATCGATGCTTCCAACGCAAAGGCCACGCTGCTGGAACAGTTGCGGTAGGTCAGGTTGTAGGTGGCCTGTTGGCGATAGTTATTCGAGAACTCGATCAGCGCTTTGCGGCTGTACTGGTGAAAAATAATCTTGCGGTCCGAGTCGCACCAGTTGGCCACTTCAGTGGCGTAGTCCGGCTGGAATGTGCCTGGCACGTCGTTATTGCGCGTGGCCTTGAGGATGCGGAAGAACTCGGCCGGTGAGCGATCGATGTCCGCGACCGGGTACAGGCTCAGGTACACCGAGGGCGACAGCTCAAGCGCTGCGTGCCCGGTTGAAATCACGCCTTGTGCATCCACCGCCGCAATGTAGCGATTGATGATCGGGCGAGGAATTGTCGTTGCGCCGGCGGTGCCTTCCGGCGTCCAGATATGCACGATCAATGGGTCCTGCAAGTCAGGCTCTTGCTCCAGGCGCGGCTCCAGCGGTTTTTGCGGTGGCAGCTTCTTGAAGTCTGACAGTAAATCCCTTGGTACAAGCAGCTCAAACGTTGAAGTGCCGTTGCGCAATCGCCTCACGCGATGCGCAATGCGCACCGTGTTGAAGCCGCTGACGATCATCAATGCACCGAGGAAAAACGACACCGTTGCACTGAGGGCGATGGGGTAAGGACTGACCAGCAACCCCGCGAACGCCAACTGAGCGCCGCCGCTGATCAACGACGATCGCCAGTGCGGGAACCTGACGACCCAGGCCGAGCTAATGGTCAGCAAGCCAATCACGAAGTAGGTCAGGCCAAAGATGATCGCCAGCAACAGGTGGCTATAGACGTTGTTCGCGAGAATCAACACGGCGACGAAGAAGAAAATGCCACCCTTGAAATACAGCACGGCCCGCTGAGCGCCTACGCCGCTGGCAGCCACGCTGAGGGTGACAATGCTTTCCAGCAGCAACATCAAACCGAATGCGCGCATCGGAAAGTACAGTGCACCGTCCAGGCCGTCGTACATCACGCCCAGGCCCAGCGAGCCCCACAGGATACCCACCAGGCCGAGAATCCAGAATTTGGATCGCACGAACTCAACGCCGAACAGCAGTAAAGCAATCTGAATCATTAAGTACCCCTACAGGGAAAAGCAGGCTGTCACAGGCGAAGGTTCAGGAGTAGCGGCCGCTTTGCCAGTTGCCGACAATCACTTGGCCATGGGCATCACGCAGGGCGCCGGGGCTTTGGTCATACAGGGTCAGCCATTCACCATTGCCCTTGTCGATGCGAAAGGCCAATGACGCGGCGCGGGTATGGGTTTCCGGCGACCAGTGGCGTTTGAGACTGTCGCGGTCCTCTGGGTGTACACGCTCCAGGACCTGCTGCACGGTGCGCAGGGGCTGGGCACTCACGTCCAGCAGCGTTTCAAGGTTGTCGTCCCAGAGAATTTCCCCGGTTCCCGGGTGCAGTTGGTACATCACACCGCTGCCCGCCAAGCGCCCGGTTTCCAGGTCGTAAGGTTGAGCGGATTGCCTCATCAAGCGTATTACCAGCACCAGTAATGCCGTGATGGACAGGTAACTTTGCGCAAGCAGCAAGGGCTCGCCTTCCTGCAGGCCGTGCACATAAAACGGCCCGGTTTTCTGGTCGGTGAAATTGACCACGATACCGCCCAGCACCAGTAGCGCGATTGAGCCGCCAGGGCTGCGCCACGTTATGCAAACGGCGAGCGTAAGGGCGATGGGCAGGCAGGCCAGGATGAAATACGCCGCTGCGCCCGCGTCGGTGCCCAGCCTGTTGATGAGCCAGAGCGGGGACGCCCCGAAAACGTACCAGGTGTTCAATGCCAGCAGCAGCAACCATACCCCGCCGGCCAGTCTCGTGCGCGTGCGAGCAGGAAAGTCGCGCAGGTTGCTGTTCAGTACATTCATCACCACGACGGTTGAGAAGAACACGCCGCTCATGCCGGACATCCAGTTGGTCATGAACGTGTGCGGTGATACTTCCCCGGCCAGCATCAGCCAGCCTTTCCTGATCAATGCCAGGACGCAGCAAACGCCTACGGTTGCCAGCAACCACAGCAAAATGGCATGCAGTTCGTCGCCGCGCCGAGCGAAGCGCCGAACCAGCCAGGCAATCGCAACAGAGCCTGCCAGTGCCATCGCTGAAAGCGCCACGGCGGCCGGTAGATGTTGCCAGCCGTGCTCATCCAGCAGCACCCGTGCGACCAGAAACACCGCAAACAACATCGGCCAGTGAGCGCGTCGCGAGCTGAGGAACGCCGACACGGAAATGCCCGCCGGGAACCAGATAATCGCCATCTGCGAGACGGGATCTTCGAAGGCCAGCGACATGACGCCGGTCACGTAGTAGGTCACCGCCCACAGGAGGAGGACGCCGCTGCGCTGTAAGACTGTCGGTATCGTCATTGTTGAATATTCATTAGGTTTTAAACATTGCGCTCATATTACCGCGAAGCCGCCGGCGGCATCGGGTAAATGCGCTGAGCGCACCATCCTGGGGCGGCCACTTGTATGCACATGTCTATCCCCGACACTCCATCAGTCTTATGCCCTTCGATGTTTCTGTTTGGCGCCCGCGCCCCTATAATGGCTGCCTTTTTCGCCCAATGATTTTGCGGAGCTGGTGATGGCCGAACGTAAGGTATCCGTCGAGCGCGACACTCTGGAAACCCAGATCAAAGCCTCGATCAACCTGGATGGCACCGGAAAGGCCCGATTTGATATCGGTGTACCTTTTCTTGAGCACATGCTGGACCAGATCGCCCGCCACGGGCTGATCGACCTGGATATCGTCAGCAAGGGCGACCTGCATATCGACGACCACCACACGGTGGAAGACGTAGGCATCACCCTCGGCCAGGCATTTGCCAAGGCCATCGGCGACAAAAAAGGCATCCGTCGCTACGGCCATGCCTATGTCCCGCTGGACGAAGCGCTGTCGCGTGTGGTCATCGACTTCTCCGGCCGCCCAGGCCTGCAGATGCATGTGCCGTATACCCGCGCTACCGTGGGCGGCTTCGATGTCGACCTGTTCCAGGAATTTTTCCAGGGCTTCGTCAACCACGCGCTCGTCAGCCTGCACATCGACAACCTGCGCGGCACCAACACCCACCACCAGATCGAAACCGTGTTCAAGGCTTTCGGCCGCGCACTGCGCATGGCCGTAGAGCTGGATGACCGCATGGCCGGGCAAATGCCGTCGACCAAGGGCGTTCTGTAATGCAGACGGTCGCGGTTATCGATTACGGCATGGGTAACCTGCACTCGGTGGCCAAGGCGCTCGAGCACGTAGGCGCCGGCAAGGTGCTGATCACCAGCGATGCCAACGTGATTCGCGAAGCCGACCGCGTGGTGTTCCCCGGTGTCGGCGCGATTCGCGATTGCATGGCCGAGATCCGCCGTCTGGGCTTTGACAGCCTGGTGCGCGAAGTCAGCCAGGACCGCCCGTTCCTCGGCATCTGCGTGGGCATGCAAGCCTTGCTCGACAGCAGTGAAGAGAACGGCGGCGTCGACTGCATCGGCCTGTTCCCCGGCCAGGTGAAGTTCTTCGGTAAAGACCTGCACGAAGACGGCGAGCACTTGAAGGTGCCGCATATGGGTTGGAACGAAGTCAGCCAGACCGTCGAACACCCACTGTGGCACGACATTCCGGACCTGGCGCGTTTCTACTTTGTGCACAGCTACTACATCAATGCCGGTAACCCGCGCCACGTGGTGGGCGGCGGGCATTACGGCGTCGACTTCGCCGCTGCGCTGGCCGACGGTTCGCGCTTTGCCGTGCAGTTCCACCCGGAGAAGAGCCATACCCATGGCCTGCAATTGCTGCAGAACTTCGCCGCGTGGGATGGTCGCTGGTAATGGCCAAGAAGCCGAAGCCGCCGATCTTGAACCTCACGCCCGAACAGGAGCGTGAGGCGACCGACAAGATCAAGCGTTTCATGGACGACCGTTTCGAGCTTAAGTTGGGCTCGTTCGAGGTCGCCGAGATTCTTGAGTTGTTCACCACCGAAGTGGCGCCGCACTATTACAACAGGGCGATTTTCGACACGCAGACGCTCCTTAAAGAAAGGTTCGAAAGCATCGAAAGCGACCTGTGGTCGCTTGAGAAACCCTGATTTCCCAAGCATTGCTGAATATCGAATAAGGTTTGCCAGATGCTGATTATCCCCGCTATCGATCTCAAGGACGGCGCTTGTGTACGCCTGCGCCAAGGCCGCATGGAAGACTCCACCGTGTTCTCCGATGACCCGGTGAGCATGGCTGCCAAATGGGTAGAAGGTGGCTGCCGTCGTCTGCATCTGGTGGACCTGAACGGCGCCTTCGAAGGCCAGCCAGTCAATGGCGAAGTGGTGACCGCCATCGCCAAGCGCTACCCGAATCTGCCGATCCAGATCGGCGGCGGCATTCGCTCCCTGGAAACCATCGAGCACTACGTCAAGGCTGGCGTGAGCTATGTGATCATCGGCACCAAAGCGGTGAAAGACCCGGCGTTTGTGGCAGAAGCCTGCCGTGCGTTTCCGGGCAAAGTCATCGTGGGCCTGGATGCCAAAGACGGCTTTGTCGCCACCGACGGTTGGGCTGAAATCAGCACCGTGCAGGTCATCGACCTGGCCAAGCAATTCGAAGCCGACGGCGTGTCCGCCATTGTTTATACCGACATCGCCAAAGACGGCATGATGCAGGGCTGCAACGTGCCGTTCACCGCAGCGCTGGCCGCCGCGACCAGGATCCCGGTGATCGCCTCCGGTGGCATTCACAACCTGGGTGACATCAAGTCGCTGCTGGACGCCAAGGCGCCCGGCATCATCGGCGCCATCACCGGCCGCGCGATCTACGAAGGTACTTTGGACGTCGCCGAAGCCCAGGCTTACTGCGACGCCTACAACGGCTGAGGACTGACCATGGCGCTGGCCAAACGCATCATCCCTTGCCTGGACGTCGACAACGGTCGCGTGGTCAAGGGCGTCAAGTTCGAGAACATCCGCGACGCCGGTGACCCGGTGGAAATCGCCCGTCGCTATGATGAGCAAGGTGCCGACGAGATTACCTTTCTCGACATCACCGCCAGCGTCGACGGCCGCGACACCACGTTGCATACCGTCGAGCGCATGGCCAGCCAGGTGTTTATCCCGCTGACCGTGGGCGGTGGCGTGCGCACCGTGCAAGACATCCGCAACCTGCTCAACGCCGGTGCGGACAAGGTCTCGATCAACACCGCTGCCGTGTTCAACCCGGAGTTCGTCGGCGAAGCCGCGCAGCACTTCGGCTCGCAATGCATCGTGGTCGCCATCGACGCCAAGAAGGTGTCCGGGCCGGGCGAAACCCCGCGCTGGGAGATCTTCACCCACGGCGGTCGCAAGCCGACCGGCCTGGACGCGGTGGAATGGGCGATGAAGATGGAAGCCCTGGGCGCCGGTGAAATCCTGCTGACCAGCATGGACCAGGACGGCATGAAAAACGGTTTCGACCTGGGCGTGACCCGCGCCATCAGCGATGCGCTGGGCATTCCAGTGATCGCCTCCGGCGGTGTCGGCAACCTGCAGCACCTGGCCGACGGCGTGATCGAAGGCCACGCCAGCGCAGTGCTGGCGGCGAGCATTTTCCACTTTGGCGAATACACCGTGCCTGAGGCCAAAGCCTATATGGCCGCGCGCGGTATCGTCGTTCGCTAAACGCTGCTGGACACCCTGGCAGGCGCGGGGCACTCTCTGCGCTTGCCATGGATTCCGGTAGCCTTCATGTTCAAGACCCTTCTGCTTGCTCTCGCCAGTACGTCCATTCTGTTGACGGGCTCGGCTCACGCCGAAGAACCGTCCGACGCCTCCCTGGTGTTGCTGACGGAAAACTTCCCGCCTTACAACATGGCGAAAAACGGCAAGAACTTCGCCAAGGAAGAAAACATCGAGGGCATCGCCGTCGATATCGTGCGCGAGACGTTCAAGCGTGCGGGCATTTCCTACAATCTGACTCTGCGTTTTCCTTGGGAGCGCATCTACAAGCTCGCCCTGGAAAAGCCCGGTTATGGCGTTTTTGTGACGGCGCGTTTGCCGGACCGCGAAGCCCTGTTCAAATGGGTCGGCCCCATCGGCCCGGATGATTGGGTGATGCTGGCCAAGGCCGACAGCAAGATTGAGCTGACCGACCTTGAACAGGCTCATCGATACAAGGTCGGCGCCTACAAAGGTGACGCCATAGCCGAGACCCTGGAAAAGCAGGGCCTTAAGCCCATCGTTGCGCTGCGTGATCAGGACAATGCGCAAAAACTGGTGGATGGCCAGATCGACCTGTGGGCCACCGGCGACCCGGCGGGCCGTTATCTGGCTCGCCAGGTGGGGGTGACCCAACTGAAAACCGTGCTGCGCTTCAACAGTGCCCAGTTGTACCTGGCGCTGAATAAAGACGTGCCGGATGAGGTGGTGGCCAAGCTTCAGGCGGCACTCGACCAGTTACGGGATGAGGGTGGGGTCGATCAGATCATGGCCCGGTACCTCTAGCTCAGGCTGCGCTTGATGCGTTTGCGCCGCTGGAGGTGGTTCGTCAGGCAGTGGCTCGGCGTTTGGATAATCGCTCATGTAGATGTTGTCACCATTGGTATAGCTGGCGGTGCTTGAAACCTGGCTACCGTCTTGTCGCAGCAGGCGGTATTCGCTTTGTACAAGGTACGCCGCAACGGCTTTATTCGGCGGAACATAAGTGATGATTTCCAGCGACGAAGCCTGGTCCCAGCCTTTGGCTGATCGTTGCGTGTGGGTGAAGTCGCGATCCAGGTGCGCCGAAAAATTCAACTCGACGACGTGTTCGCCGACTGGCCACTCTTTGCCCAGGTCGATGCTGGTGTTGGCCGCCAGAGCCTTGGCAGTCCCACCTATTTCACCTTTTGCAGCCGTCCACATGAACGGCTGACGGGTCGCTTCGATGTTGTGCCCAAAACCTACACAAAGGTGGCGGTCGGCGCGCTCCAGGCGATAGGTCGGCGACGACTGAAACTGTTCAACCACGGTCAATTCCGGGTCTTTGACACAGAACCAGGGCAGCTCGCACGCCTGGGGCGTGTGGGCGGTTTCAGCAGGCTCCGGGCGTTCGTACCCGCTGAGGGTCGGCGGTGGCAGGTCGTGCAGTTGCGCGGTCAATGTCAGGCGCAGCGAATAGGCCTCAAGGCTTGGCCTGGCATAGTTGCCAGTGCCGATGAAGGTGCCGGGGGCCAGGTATATTTCGCCGGCGGGTGCATTGGGAGGTGTCACCGACCAGAGGCTCAAATCGCTGGCGGCGCCGCTGCCTTTATCGTCCCAGATCAATTCGCCCGCTTGAGCGGCCATCACCAGGTCTTCTCGCACACACCGCACGGCATGGCGTGAGGGTTTGTCGTAGTCCACGCCGTACACCAGCCCCATCGCCACATAGCCTTCTGGTGGCAGCGGGCGCCAGATAGATGCATTGCTCAGCGCTCCGGAGCCTTCATCCTGCCACACCAATTGATAGTCGACGGGCGCACGCAGGGCCGTGCCATCGACCTTGTTCGCGTCGCTGACCACGGCGACAACGTTGGCGTGGTTGATATTGCGATAGTGGTTCACCGCAATATCACCCAAGGTAAAAAACGGTCTCAGGGCATCGGAGGCGGTGCTCGGCCGCCAGAGGCCGACGGCTTTATGCGCGTCCGACCCTTTGTCGTTCCACAGCGGCAGAAACTCGCTGGTAAAGCTGATGAGCAGGTCATTAAATTGCAGAGGCTTCATGGAGGGCTCTCCAGTTGATGGGAGCATCAACTATCGAGCAGTGCACTCGGTGCCGAGCGGTAACTATCTACGCGCCGGAAGATAGGTCCCGTTTTTGCCGTGTGCCGCCATGGCTTGGTTGCTGCGCACACTGATCATCAACTTGATATCAATCCAGTCGATGCCCTGGGCCTTGAGCTTGGGCAACTCACGCTCCAGAACCGCCAGCGTTTGCGGGTAAGGGTGGCCGATCATCACCACTGAGCCCTGTTTGTGCGCCAGCTTGATCGCGGTTTGCAATTGGGTGGCAATCGCCGCCTCGGTGCGTTCGTCATCCAGGAACACATCCCGCGACACATGCGCCAGGCCGATCTTCTGCGCCTCGGCGGCGGCGACGGTCTGTGCGCTGGTGCGACTGTCGACAAAGAACTTGTTGCGCCGTTGCAGCTCGGCCATCAGCCACGCCATCGCCGCTGGCTGGGCGGTCATGCGGCTGCCCATATGGTTGTTGATGCCGGCGGTGTAGGGCACGGCCTTGAAGGCGGCGTCCAGGCGCTTGCCAAGTTCTTCGATGGGCAGCTCGGGGTGCCAGGCGAACGGGCCGGTGGCCGGGTCCATGGGCATGTGCAGGATCACGACCTTACCGGCCTTGTGCGCTTCACGGGCGAATTCGGCGGCGTGGGGCGTGTCGGGCATGATCGCCGTGGTCACCGGCCCAGGCAGGGCCAGCACGCGACGGTCCCGGGGCAGGTTTTGCCCCAGGTCGTCGATGATGAGGGTCAGGTAGGCTTTTTGCGGCTCACCGGCAGGCGTCGCGTGGGCGACGCCTGCCAGGCTGCACAGCAGAGCGATGATCAGGGCAAAACGCATATCAACGGCTGCGCGTAATGCTCAGGCCTTTAAGCAGGCTGAGCGCCTGGGCCAGTTGGTAGTCGTCGTCCTGCGGCATCGGCTTGGCTTTGGCGCCACTGCCGGTCGGCTGGTCGGCGCCGCCGTTGCCATTGCCCAAGTGACCTTGCAGGTCGGCCTCTTTGTAGTACTCGCTGTCGACCTCGTTGGTGATCTTGGCCCTGCGCACCTCGATGTCCGGCACGATGCCCTGGGCCTGGATCGAGCGACCGTTCGGCGTGTAGTACAGCGCCGTGGTGATCTTCAGTGCGCGGTCGTTGTTCAGCGGCAATACGGTTTGCACCGAGCCTTTGCCGAAGCTGGTGGTGCCCATCAGCACGCCGCGCTTCTGGTCTTGCAGGGCACCGGCGACAATTTCCGACGCCGAGGCGCTGCCGCCGTTGATCAGCACGGCCAGTGGCACGCCTTCGCTCAGGTCGTTACCGGTGGCCGAGAAGCGCAACTCGGAGTTGGCGATACGGCCCTTGGTGTACACGATCAGGCCTTTGCTGATGAAGTGGTCGACCACTTCAACCGCCGACTGCAGTACGCCGCCTGGGTTGTTACGCAGGTCGAGCACGATGCCGTTGAGCTTCTTGCCGTTGTCTTTACGCAGCTTGGCCAGGGCCTTGGCCACTTCGTCGCCGGTCTTGACCTGGAACTGGGTGATACGGATGTAACCGTAGCCTGACTCCAGCAGCTGGCTCTTCACGCTCTTGACCGTGATGGTCGCGCGGGCCAGGGTCACGTCAAACGGGTTGCCGCCGTCGCGTACCAGGGTCAGGGTGATTTTCTGGCCGAGCTTTCCGCGCATCTTGTCGACGGCTTCGGTCATGGACTGGCCACGGGTCGGCTGGCCGTTGATCTTCACGATCAAGTCACCGGCCTGAATGCCCGCCTTGGACGCAGGGGTGTCATCGATCGGCGAGACCACTTTGATCTGGCCATCTTCGGAGCCGACTTCGATGCCCAGGCCGCCGAACTCACCGCTGGTGCTTTCCTGCAGCTCGGCAAAGTCTTCCGGCCCCAGGTAAGCGGAGTGCGGGTCGAGGTTGCTAAGCATGCCCTTGATGGCATTTTCCAGCAGGGTCTTGTCGTCTACGGGTTCGACATAGGCTGCCTTGATCCGGTCCATGACCTCGGCAAAGGTACGCAGCTCGTCCAGCGGCAGCGGCGCCTTGGTGGTCGCAGCGGTGGCGGCGGGTGCAGCCTGGTCGGCAAAAGCCAGAGGCGCGCCGATCACCAGGGCGATCGTCAGGGCCAGCGAAGTGAGGCGGGACAAATGCAGCATGTCGAACGAACTCCTAATGTAGGTGCAGCCCTATCCTTGGGAACGGCACCATTGTGCAGGGTCGCTCGGGCGGCCCTGCTGACGAATAGCGAAGTACAGCGCCGGGGTGTCCTGGCCGCCACTGTTACCGACAGTGGAGATGGATTCACCGGCTTTTACAACATCACCTGCCGACTTGAGTAATGTCTGATTGTGGCCGTAAAGGCTCAAATAGCCATTGCCGTGGTCAAGAATCACCAACAAACCGGCGCCGCGCAGCCAATCGGCGAACACCACACGCCCACCGTGAACGGCGTGGACCTGGCTGCCGGCGGCGGCGCTGATCATCACCCCGTCCCACTTGGCGCGGGTGTCATCGCCACGGGTTTCACCAAAGCGCGCCAGTAGTCGACCATCAACTGGCCATGGAAGTTTTCCGCGGGCTGAAGCAAAAGGGCCTCCGAAGTTCTCGCCGGAGCTGGAAACCAGCGGCCCAGGCGCTGCGCGCGCCGGTTTACGCGGCGCCGGCGCGTCGGTGGTGGCGGCCAGCTCGGCTTCACGCTGGCGCTTTTTTTCCGCTTCCTGCTGGGCGATCAGCGCTTTTTGCCGCGCTTCTTCAGCCTCACGTGCCTGGCGAGCCAGGGTTTCTTCGATGGTTTTGAGCACTTTACCCAGGTCAGCCTGGTCTTGCTCGCGGGCCTGGAGCTTGGCGTCGCGGGCCTTTACATCGTTATTGAGCTTGGCCAGGGCTTGCTGGCGCTCTTTGCGCACCTTGTCCAACTGGTCGCGCTGGGTGTCGAGGGCGGTTTTCTGATCAAGCAATTGCGACTGCTGGTCGGCGATTTCCTGCTCGACATTGGCCAGCTGGCGCAGGGTTTCATTAAAACCCTTCAATTGCGCCAGGCGCGCCTTGCTCAGGTAGTCGTAATAGGTGAGGGTGCGCGCGAATTTCTCGGGGTTCTGCTGGTTGAGCAGCAGCTTGAGGTATTCCTGGCGGCCGCTCTGGTAGGCGGCGCGGGCCTGGATCGCGATCAGGCGTTGCTGTTCAACGCGTGCGCTCTGGAGTTTTTTTTTCTCAGCGTCGAGTCGCTCCAGTTCCGACTCGCTCTTCTTTAATTCTTTTTGTAGCTCCTGGACCTGCTTCTCGAGCTTGCCCATCTCGGTTTCCGTGCCGCGCAGGTCTTTCTGCACCCCGGATTTTTCTTCCTGGAGCTTGCCGAGCAGTTTTTTCAGCTCGGTAATGTCCTGACGCGTAGCGTCCAACTGTTGTTGGGTTTGTGCGCGCTCATCGGCAAACGCCGGTTGGAGCAGGCAGACTAGAGCGAGGGTAATCAAGGCGCGAAGCATAGAGGCGGGCGACACCAGGGAAAGGGACGGCCTAGTATGCCCGCCAAGCGCCGCAAAAAAAACGTCTCAACGCCAACTGCTTTGAGGCGTTCGTCATAAAAAGCCGTTCAGGGGCGATTTAATTGGGCGGTTTGGTGGTAAACCAATATCGAAGAAACGCTTTGAAACGCTCCACCTGTACTGGTTTTTGCTGCTGAGAATAGACTCTCGAGCCCTCTAGTCAGGTAGTTGGCGCGATCGGCAATGTCCGGTATTCATGAGTCAAAAGGCCAGCAAACCTGGCTCGATTACGGATTGCCCGACCTACGTAGCCTTGATCGGGCTCTACGTTCTTGCGCACTTGAGGAGGTGTTGGCGGGCAAAGACATGCCGATGCTGTCGATATCGTAGCTTCAAATCTGGGGATTACTGATTCGGCATGCCCTCAGGTTTGTATAGATTCCCCTCTGGGCAGGGTGTTGATCCAGCGCACGACGCTGCGGCACATCGTTGAAAAACGGCAGGACGCCAGAGAGCGATATGTAAAATTCGCGCTGGATACGCTGACAGGGCCTCTGGAGATCTGGCGGGTCGCTTATAGCGACGGTTCGGCTCGGCTGGCGTTCATCGGTGCTTATGAAACCAAGCGACAAATGCTGGTGGTGGTGAATATCCAGGCAGGCAATGTGTTGTGGAATTTCATGCAGACCGATGCCAAGGCGCTGAATAAGCATCGCCATGGGGAGCTGCTTTACAAACGCTACCAACTTTTATAACAGGCAAAGAAAAGGGCAGTTCTCTCGAACTGCCCTAAATTAGAGCGCTTGATATTCATATACACACCCTCAAGCAGGGGTGTGGAGGTCTCACCCTACGCTGATGTCCAGCCATCAACGGGGTTCCTACGCCAGTTATCGCCGCTGGAGGCAACTGGTTTCGCGCTCACGTTCATTATTGACGGGCTACTCGCTTTGAGCAACCCCCGAACTGTTTCAGACCAGAATCGAAGTACCGGTCATCTCTTTCGGCTTCTCCAACCCCATCAGCTTCAGCATGGTCGGCGCCACGTCCGCCAGTACGCCGCCTTCACGCACCTTCAGGTCGCGCTTGCCGACATAGATGAACGGCACCGGCTCTGTGGTGTGGGCGGTGTGGGCTTGCCCGGTGGATTCGTCGGACATCTGCTCGCAGTTGCCGTGGTCGGCGGTGATCAGCGCTTCGCCGCCGACTTTCTCCAGGGCGTCAACGATGCGGCCGACGCACAGGTCCAGGCATTCCACGGCTTTAACGGCCGCTTCCAGGTTGCCGCTGTGGCCGACCATGTCACCGTTGGCGTAGTTGACCACGATCACGTCGTAACGCTGGTGTTCGATGGCATCGACGATCTTGTCGGTGACTTCCGGCGCGCTCATCTCCGGCTGCAGGTCGTAGGTAGCGACTTTTGGCGATGGGATCAGGATGCGTTCTTCGCCCGGGAACGGCTCTTCGCGGCCACCGGAGAAGAAGAAGGTCACGTGGGCGTATTTTTCGGTTTCGGCAATGCGCAGCTGAGTCTTGCCGTTTTTCGCCAAATAGTCGCCCAGCACGTTTTCCAGGCTGCCCGGCGCGAATGCCGAAGGGGCCGGGATGTTGGCGGCGTATTGGGTGAGCATGACGAACTCGGCTTTCGGCTGGCGCGCGCGTTCGAAGTCTTTAAAGCCGCTATCGACGAACACATGGCTCAGCTCGCGCGCGCGGTCGGCGCGGAAGTTCATGAACACCAGGGCGTCGCCGTCTTCGACTTTGACCGGCTCGCCGATGGAGGTGGCTTTGACGAACTCGTCGCTCTCGCCACGCGCATAGGCGGCTTGCAGGCCTTCCTGGGCGGTGGCGGCGTGAAATTCGCCCTGGCCTTCAGCGATCAGGTTGTAAGCCTGGGCGACACGGTCCCAACGGTTGTCACGGTCCATCGCAAAGTAACGGCCGACCAGGCTGGCGATGCGGCCCTTGCCGAGGGCGGCGAAGGTGGCGTCGAGCAGTTCGATGGACGATTGCGCGCTTTTCGGCGGCGTATCGCGGCCGTCGAGGAAGGCGTGCAGGTAGATTTTCTCGGCGCCGCGCTTGAAGGCCAGTTCGGCCATGGCAACCAGGTGGTCCTGGTGGCTGTGTACACCGCCGTCGGACAACAGGCCCATGAAGTGCACGGCTTTGCCGGCGGCAACGGCTTTATCCACCGCCGCGCAGATGGTCGGGTTCTCGAAGAACTCGCCATCACGGATCGCTTTGGTCACACGGGTGAAGTCTTGGTATACCACTCGTCCGGCGCCGAGGTTCATGTGGCCGACTTCCGAGTTGCCCATTTGCCCGTCCGGCAAGCCCACATCCATGCCTGAGCCGGAGATCAGGCCATTGGGTACGGTGGCGGTCAGGCGGTCGAGTACCGGCTTCTTGGCCGAGTACACGGCGTTGTCGTGGTGGCTTTCACTGTGTCCAAAGCCATCGAGAATTATCAGGACCAAAGGTTTAGGCGTAGTAGTCATAGATCCTCTCGCGGCGCTAATAAAGGAAGACAATTGAAAAGGGAGTAGCAGTCTAAAGCGAAGTTCCGACCACGTCACCGCTTTACGGGGGTTGGCCGCCCCTGACGGCTGTGTATACTTACCGCCATTTTAACGCCCTGGAACCTCCTTGATGGTTGATCACCTGATTGCATTTGCCACTGCCCACTACCTGCTCGCGGGTGCCTTCGTCATCCTGCTGGCGCTGCTGATCGCTCATGAAATGAGTCGCGGTGGCCGCAGCCTGAGCACGTCGGAGCTGACCGCGCTGGTCAACAAGGATGAGGCCGTTGTCGTGGATATTCGCCCGGCCAAGGATTTCGCCGCCGGCCATATCGTCGGCGCCCTGAACATTCCACAGGACAAGCTGATCGCCCGCTTGCCCGAGCTGGAAAAACACAAGGCCAAGACCATTATTCTGGTCGACGCCCAAGGCCAGCACGCCGGCACCCATGCCCGCGAGATGCTCAAAGCCGGTTTCACCGCCGCCAAACTGTCCGGCGGTATCGGCAGCTGGAAGGCCGATAACCTGCCGCTGGTGAAGTGATATGAGCCAGGTTGTCGTTTACTCCAGCGATTGGTGCCCTTACTGCATGCGAGCCAAGGCCCTGCTTGAGAAGAAGGGTGTTGCTTTCGAAGAGATCAAGGTCGACGGCAAACCCCAGGTGCGCGCCGAAATGACCAAGAAAGCGGGACGCACGTCCGTGCCGCAGATCTGGATCGGCGACAAGCATGTCGGTGGGTGCGATGACCTGTTCGCTCTGGAGCGCGCCGGTAAACTCGATGCGCTGCTGCTCGTCTGACTCCTAAACCCTAAAAGACCCCAAGATCAAGAAGGATCTGCGATGACTGACCAACAGAACACCGAAGCAGCAGAAGCTCAAGGCCCACAGTTTTCCCTGCAGCGGATCTACGTGCGTGACCTGTCGTTCGAAGCGCCGAAAAGCCCGGCCATCTTCCGTCAGGAATGGACCCCAAGCGTTGCGCTGGACTTGAACACCCGTCAAAAGGCTCTGGAAGGCGACTTCCACGAAGTCGTGCTGACCTTGTCCGTGACTGTTAAGAACGGCGAAGAAGTAGCCTTCATCGCTGAAGTGCAACAGGCCGGTATCTTCCTGATCCAGGGCCTGGACGAAGCGTCCATGAGCCACACCCTGGGCGCGTTCTGCCCGAACATCCTGTTCCCGTATGCCCGTGAGACCCTGGACAGCCTGGTCACCCGTGGCTCGTTCCCGGCACTGATGCTGGCGCCGGTGAACTTCGATGCCCTGTACGCGCAAGAGCTGCAGCGCATGCAACAGGAAGGTTCGTCGACTGTTCAGTAAGTTGACGCGATAAAAAATGTGGGAGCGGGCTTGTGTGGGAGCTGGCTTGCCTGCGATAGCATCACCTCAGTATCACTGATACACCGAGGTGACTGCATCGCAGGCAAGCCAGCGCCCACACAGGTCTGCTCCCACATTTTGTTTATGCGTTACTTAAAGCCGAGCTGGCGCCAGCCTTCATAGACGGCAACGGCCACGGTGTTGGACAGGTTCAAGCTGCGGCAACCCTCGCGCATCGGCAGGCGCAGACGATGGCCCTCAGGCAGGGCATCAAGCACCTCCGCCGGCAGGCCACGGCTTTCCGGGCCGAACAGGAAGGCGTCGCCTTCGGCAAAGCTGGCATCATGAAACGGCCGTGAGCCCTTGGTGGTGAACGCGAACAGCCGTGGGTGGCCCAGGCTCTCCAGGCAGCTGGCGAGGTCGGCGTGGCGCTTGAGCGTGGCGTACTCGTGGTAGTCCAGCCCGGCGCGGCGCAGGCGTTTGTCGTCCATGTCAAAGCCCAGCGGCTCGATCAAATGCAGGTGGCAGCCACTGTTGGCGCACAGCCTGATAACGTTGCCGGTATTCGGCGGAATTTCTGGTTGAAAAAGGATGACGTGAAACATGCACGGCTCCGAAGGCAAAGATGCGCTGCATTCTACCCCTGAAGACGACCCAAGGCCGAAGCTATTGCCACGGGTGATGGGCTCATTGGCAATTGTTGGTTTGATGATCGGGCTGATGATCGGCCGCCTGACCACGCCGGATCCGGTCGAACTGCAGCAAGTAGAAACAGCGGCAGACGGCGTGGTGGTGTGGTTCAACAGCGAGCCCAAACTGCACGGCGAACACGTCGACGGCACCGTAGCAGTGCTGTTCGACGCGCAAGGCAAGGCTGCCAGCGGCCAACTCAAGGTCAACGACAAGGACGTGAACTGGCGTGTTCGCAAAACCGACGGCGGCTTGCTGCTGAACCTGGTGGCGGCTCGGCCGTTGCGTGGGGAGTGGAAAGGCGAGAAGGCCGATGGCCGCTGGCGGCTGCAGATCCATCTGCGCGAGCAATAAAAGAGGGAATCCCCGGCCTGCCTGTACCAAGGTTCCCAAAACGGGTGTGGGGCTAGGGGCGCGGTGCCGCATAAGCCCCAGGTGTAAAGAAGGGAGTTCCCGGCCTGCCTGTACCAGGGCTCCCAAAACGGGGTGAAGCCTTGCAAGGCTTCAGTGTTAAAGAGGGAATCCCCGGCCTGCCTGTACCGAGGTTCCCGAAACGGGTGTGGGGCGCGACGCGATCCGCATCAAGCACCCCGGGTGTAAAGAGGGGATTCTCGGCCTGCCTGTACCAAGGTCCCCGAAACTGGGTGATGTAAGGGTTATTGCAGGGCGCGTGCCAGAAGTTGCAATGTGTGCCAAAAAATTACGCCAGAAAGCGCAAAGCCCCGGAATACGGGGCTTTGGTGTTTTTGCGATTTAATATTTTCTTGATTCGGCGGGTGTTTCAGGCTGGCTGGATGTGCGCGATGCTAGTTCATGGTGCATTGAAGCGGTGCACAGTCGTTTGGCCTGACACAAAATAAATGTGGGAGCCGGGCTTGCCCGCGATGCAGGCACCTCGGGGTGTCAGGTACACCGCGGTGACGCTATCGCAGGCAAGCCAGCTCCCATGGGTTCTTCAGTGGTTTTGAGATTTAAGCTTCATCACCCTCGTCATCATCCCCACCATCGACCTTCATCCCCAACTCCTTGATCTTGCGCGTCAAGGTGTTACGGCCCCAACCCAGCAACACCGCGGCATCGCGACGGCGGCCGGCGGTATGCTTCAGGGCGGTTTCGATCATGATGCGCTCGAACGCCGGCACCGCGCTGTCCAGCAGGTTCGACTGGCCGCGTGCCAAGGCCTGGTCGGCCCATTGACGCAGCGCCTGTTCCCAGTTGGTCACCGGTGCCGAATCCTGCGGCAGGCTCAACAGCTCCGGCGGCAGGTCGCTGATGTGCACTTCACGCCCGGACGCCATCACCGTGATCCAGCGGCAGGTGTTCTCCAGCTGACGCACGTTGCCTGGCCACGGCAGGTTCTTGAGGTATTCCTCAGTCTCGCTCTTAAGCAGCTTCGGCTCCACCGCCAATTCTTGCGCGGCGCGGCTGAGGAAGTGGCGGGCCAGGGTCGGGATGTCTTCGCGGCGGTCCGACATCCGAGGGATGTGGATACGAATCACGTTCAAACGGTGAAACAAGTCCTCACGGAATTTGCCCGCGTGTACCAGGGTTTCGAGGTTCTGATGGGTCGCCGCAATGATGCGCACATCAACCTTGACCGGCGTGTGCCCGCCGACGCGGTAGAACTCGCCATCTGCCAATACACGCAACAAGCGCGTCTGAGTGTCAGCCGGCATATCGCCGATTTCATCCAGGAACAGCGTGCCGCCGTCAGCCTGTTCAAAGCGCCCGCGACGCAGGTTGGCCGCGCCGGTGAACGCGCCTTTCTCATGGCCGAACAGCTCGGACTCCATCAGGTCCTTCGGAATCGCCGCCATGTTCAGCGCGATAAACGGCGAAGCCGCCCGTGGGCTGTGACGGTGCAGCGCGTGGGCCACCAACTCTTTACCGGTGCCCGACTCGCCGTTGATCAATACGGTGATGTTGGAGTGGCTCAAACGCCCGATGGCGCGAAACACTTCCTGCATCGCCGGTGCTTCACCGATGATTTCCGGGGTGCGGGTCAGGGCCGGCGGGGCTTCCTGGCTTTGTTGTTCCTGGGCGTGCTGGTTGGCGCGCTTGACCAGCGCCACCGCCTCGTCCACATCGAACGGCTTGGGCAGGTATTCAAAGGCGCCGCCCTGATAAGACGCGACAGCGCTGTCCAGGTCCGAGTGCGCGGTCATGATGATCACCGGCAAGCGCGGGTGCTGCTCACGGATGCGCGCCAGCAAGTCCAGGCCACTGGCGCCCGGCATGCGAATGTCGGAGATGATCACGTCCGGCTGCTGGCGGGCCAGGCGGCTCATCACCCCGTCGGCGCTGTCGAAGCTCTGGGTGGTCATGCCTTCCTGTTGCAAGGCTTTCTCGAGGACCCAGCGGATAGAACGGTCGTCATCGACGATCCAGACAGTTTCACTACGGCTCATGTCGATGGGGCTCCTTGTTCCAGAGGCAGAAAGATCGAGAACGTGGTGTGGCCGGGATGGCTTTCACATTCGATCAGACCCTGGTGCTGGCTGATGATGTTCTGAGTAATGGCCAGGCCCAGCCCGGTACCGTCCGGGCGGCCGCTGACCATGGGAAAGAAGATGGTTTCCTGCAGTTCCGCAGGGATGCCCGGGCCGTTGTCGATGATCTCGACCTTGGTGACCAGGCGATGGCGCACATGGCCGATGGTGAACTGGCGCAGGGCGCGGGTGCGCAGGCTGATGCGGCCCAGGCGCAGCTCGTTCTGGCTGCTGATGGCCTGCATGGCGTTGCGCACGATATTGAGCACCGCCTGAATCATCTGCTCGCGGTCGATCAATACGTCGGGAATGCTTGGGTCGTAGTCGCGCACCAGGGTGATGCAGCCCTGGCTTTCGGCCTCGACCAGCTGGCACACGCGCTCCAGCACCTCGTGCACGTTGGTCATCGCCAGGGACGGCAACTTGTTGGAGCCGAGCATGCGGTCCACCAGGTTACGCAGGCGGTCGGCCTCCTCGATGATGACGTTGGTGTAGTCCTTGAGGTGCTCCTCCGGCAGCTCGCGGGCCAGCAACTGCGCCGCGCCGCGAATGCCGCCGAGGGGGTTTTTGATCTCGTGGGCCAGGCCGCGCACTAGCATTTTGCTGGTTTCCTGTTTCGACAGCTGCGCTTCTTCTTTGGTGATGCGCAGCAGGCGGTCACGCGGGTGCACTTCGAGCAACAGCAGGGTCGCGCCGTTGCTCAGGATCGGGGTCACGGCGTAGTCGACGGTCAGGGTCTGGCCGGTGAGGGCGGTGAGCATCGCTTCGCGCTTGGTGAACGGGTGCGCCTGCTCCACGGCCTGGCGCAACGAACTCAAGGCCTCGGCCGACTCGGTGAACAATTCGCTGATGAACTGCCCATGGCTGCGCTGACCACTGATGGCCAGGAGCATCTCCGCCGCCGGGTTCATGTACTCAAGACGCAAGTCGTCATTGAGCAGGATGGTCGCGGTGGTCAGGTTGTCGAGTAACAAACGGTGCAGTGCATCGCTGATGGTCATCGGGACCTCTTTTGGAGCAAGGCGCGGGCTTGAGGCACACGCTGATACAAGGAAAATGCAAAAACCAAACCAAGGCTCCGAAAAGAAGCGTTAATCCCCTGAAATAAGGGTTTCAGGCGCGAAACTGTGGCGTTCTGCCAGCGTGATCGAGAAGAATCGAACCAAAATGGGCTGTATGGGTGGGAAGTGTGCAGGCTGTCGCACCAATATAGTGCGGTTTTGTGAAGGTTGTTCAGGAAGGCTTGGAAGGCGCAACTGAATGCACTGAGTCCAAATGTGGGAGCGGGCTTGCTCGCGAAGGCGGTGTTTCAGTTAAGGCATCAGGTGACTGACACACCGCCTTCGCGAGCAAGCCCGCTCCCACAATTTTGATTGGGTTTGCAGGCTTTAACCTTTGTAGATGCACAGCTCGGCGGTGGCGCGGATCATTGCCAGTTGGCGCAGCGGATCATTCAGCGGCTCATGCACGGCGGTGGCCAGCCATTGCGGGCATTGCGGGTCGCTGCGCTGGGGGGTGAAGTCGGCCAGTTGCTGCAGCAGGGTTTTTTGCAGTTGGTCCAGCTGTGGTCGGATCTGTTTTACCAAGTCCGGGCGCGGGTCGTCGGGCGCTTTGCCCTGGAACTGCCAATCGGACAGGTGGGTGTATTGCACCAGCTTGTTGGCCTCGATCTGCGCCGAGAAAAACTGCTCGGCGGCGGCGGGGTCGAGTTTGTAAGTGGGCGCCTGGGCGGCGACGCTGGCGATCACCTCTTGTTCGCGCTTTTTGTCCTCCACGGGCTTGTGGCTGTCCCATTTGCTCAGGGCTACCTGGTCGGCGATCTCCAGGCGTTCGGCGATGCTGTTGAGCAAAGGCTCCAGAGTGGGCGGCGCGGCACTCGCACTGACGCTGACAAATAACAGAGCGAACACAAGTCGATGTTTCAAAGCGGATCTCCTGTGGGAGCTGGCTTGCCTGCGATGCGGGCAACTCGGTGCATCAGGTATACCCAGCGGATGCCATCGCAGGCAAGCCAGCTCCCACATTTTTAATCGGGTTGCAGGCCTGCAGCGGCGTCAGCCAGAGGCTACCTTAACTTGCGTGCTTGCCTACAGGTGCGCCAGAATCCGCCGGCTTGTACGGCTGGCTTGTCGTCTCTAAGGTTGCTCGGTCGCTGCTCATCAGCGATCAGGTTTAGTAGCCTGGATTCGAATTGTAGGCCGTGCATTCTCCATCAATCAGATTTCCCAAATCTGTGCTTGATGGTGGCTGTGCGCAGGGCATCCTCGGATGCGCCGGGCTTCTACATTCACCGGTCTACTAACCTGCGCACAGCCGCCACCCTTTCGTTTAGTAGCGAAGCGAAGGCGGCCTCATTAGAGGAATGTAGAAAATGTTCAAACCAACGCCAAATCCGCCCCCATCCGTCTTCACCATCGACCCCGACAGCGACGACGAATCCCTGCTGATCAACAGCTTCGAAGCCTTTACCTCGGTCAGCACCTTGTTGCTTGATTTGTCCGAGGCCCTGGAAGGCAAGCACCGCGATACCGTCCTGGCGATTCACCAGCTCAGTGCCCTCGGCACCTTGATGGTTGGCAACATGCTCGACCGCCACGCCCCGGCTCGCTGAACGCCAGGCAAAAAAAAGACCTCCCGAAGGAGGTCTTTTTCGTTACGCCACGTTATGCAGCGCTACCGGATCAGCAGCTGTAGTACAGCTCGTATTCCAGTGGGTGTACGAAGGTGCGTACTTTGATTTCTTCTTCGCTTTTCAGCTCGATGTAAGCGTTGATGAAGTCATCGCTGAATACGCCGCCTTTGGTCAGGAACGCACGGCCCTTGTCCAGTTCTTCCAGGGCTTCTTTCAGGCTGCCGCACACTTGTGGGATCTCTTTGGCCTCTTCAGGCGGCAGGTCGTACAAGTTTTTGTCGGCGGCGTCGCCTGGGTGGATCTTGTTCTGGATACCGTCCAGGCCAGCCATTACCAGCGCAGCGAAGGCTAGGTATGGGTTGGCTGCCGGGTCCGGGAAGCGAGCTTCGATACGGCGAGCGCGCGGGCTGGACACGTAAGGAATACGGATCGAAGCGGAACGGTTACGCGCCGAGTAGGCCAGCATTACCGGTGCTTCGAAACCTGGGACCAGACGCTTGTAGGAGTTGGTCGACGGGTTGGTGAAGCCGTTCAGGGCCTTACCGTGCTTGATGATACCGCCGATGAAGTACAGGGCAGTGTCGGACAGGCCGGCATAACCTTCGCCAGCGAAGGTGTTCTTGCCATCTTTGGCGATGGACAGGTGAACGTGCATACCCGAACCGTTATCGCCGTACAGCGGCTTAGGCATGAAGGTAGCGGTACGGCCGTAGGCATCCGCCACGTTGTGTACGCAGTACTTCAGGGTCTGAACTTCGTCAGCCTTGGCCACCAGGGTGTTGAACTTCACGCCGATTTCGTTCTGGCCGGCAGTCGCCACTTCGTGGTGGTGAACTTCGATGACCAGGCCCATTTCTTCCATGGCGTTGCACATGGAGGTACGGATTTCGTGGTCGTGGTCGAACGGCGGAACTGGGAAGTAGCCACCTTTGACGCCTGGACGGTGGCCTTTGTTGCCGCCTTCGATGTCCTGGTCAGACATCCACGAACCTTGTTCGGAGAAGATCTTGAACATGGAGCCGGAGATGTCGGACTTGAACTTGACCGAATCAAAGATGAAGAATTCTGGCTCCGGGCCTACGAATACGGTGTCGCCGATACCGGTCGACTTCAGGTATTCCTCGGCACGCTTGGCGATCGCACGTGGGTCGCGGTCGTAGCCTTGCATGGTCGAAGGCTCGATCACGTCGCAGACGATGATCAGCGTTGGGTCTTCGGTGAACGGGTCGAGTACGGCAGTGCTGTCGTCCGGCATCAGGATCATGTCGGAAGCTTCGATGCCTTTCCAGCCGGCAATGGAGGAACCGTCGAACATTTTGCCTTCTTCGAAGAACGCATCATCCAGCGCGTCACGAGCCGGCATGGTCACGTGGTGCTGAGTACCTTTAGTGTCCGTGAAGCGCAGATCAATCCATTTAACGTCATGATCTTTGATGAGTTGAACCGACTTCGACATGGTGTCCTCCGGGTGGCTTCGGGCTGGGGTAGTGGAGTTAGCCCTTAGAATGTGGGTGATGCCGGCGCGAATACTCGACCAAGGCAACCTGCCTCACAAGAGAGCAAATTGCATGCCAGTGCGCCAACATGGCCTTTTTGCCTCAAAATGGCCCCTATAACGGTGCAATCCGCTGAAGCGGAATAAATAACGCACTGCAATGTAGCGTTAATTTGCGCAAATGACCCGTTTTGGTGCGTTGCATCTGAGATGCATATTAACTGGTTAAACCTTGAGCGATTTCCGCTATAATCCGCGCCCCCCTTTTTCAGCAGGCCCGGCGCGCGCTGTTTCCATGAAATTAATCGTAAAAGTCTTCCCCGAGATCACCATCAAAAGCCGACCGGTACGGACGCGTTTCATCCGTCAGTTGGCCAAGAACATCCGTGCCGTGCTCCGTGACCTGGACCCGGCTGTGGTGGTGAATGGCGTGTGGGACAACCTCGAGCTGGAAACCCGTATTACCGACGCCAAAGCCTTGAAGGACATGACCGAGCGCCTGAGCTGCATGCCGGGCATCGCGCATTTCCTGCAGGTGGATGAGTACCCGTTGGGCGACTTCGACGACATCACCGAAAAGTGCAAAAAGCACTACGGCAGTGCGCTTGAAGGCAAGATCTTTTCGGTGCGCTGCAAGCGCGCCGGCAAGCACACCTTCAGCTCCATGGATGTCGAGAAATACGTCGGCAGCAAGCTGCGTCGTGAGTGCGGCGCCGCCGGAATTTCCCTGAAAGCGCCGCAAATTGAAGTGCGCATGGAAATTCGCGACCAACGGTTGTTTGTGATCCACAGCCAGCACAACAGCATCGGCGGCTACCCGCTGGGCGCCCTGGAACAGACCCTGGTACTCATGTCCGGCGGTTTCGATTCCACGGTGGCGGCCTACCAGATCATGCGCCGCGGCCTGATGAGCCACTTCTGCTTCTTTAACCTGGGCGGGCGTGCACACGAATTGGGCGTGATGGAAGTCGCGCACTTTATCTGGAAGAAGTACGGCAGCTCCCAACGCGTGCTATTTGTAAGCGTGCCGTTCGAGGAAGTGCTGGGCGAAATTCTCGGCAAAGTCGATAACAGTCATATGGGCGTGGTATTGAAGCGTATGATGTTGCGCGCTGCGTCCCGAATCGCCGATCAGTTGCAGATCGACGCGTTGGTGACCGGTGAAGCGATCTCCCAGGTCTCCAGCCAGACGCTGCCGAACCTGTCGCTCATTGATTGCGTCACCGAGAAGCTGGTCTTGCGCCCGCTGATCGCCAGCCATAAGCAGGACATCATCGACCTGGCAGAAGAAATCGGCACGGCCGACTTTGCCAAGCACATGCCTGAATATTGCGGGGTCATTTCGGTGAACCCCAAGACCCACGCCAAGCGCAACCGCGTGGAGTATGAAGAACAACAGTTTGATATGGCGATTCTTGAGCGTGCGCTCGAGAACGCCAAACTGGTCCCGATCGATCGTGTCATCGATGAATTGGGCCAGGATGTGCAAATCGAAGAAGTCAGCGAAGCCCTGGCCGGCCAGATCGTCGTCGACATCCGTCACCCGGATGCCGCCGAGGATGAGCCGCTGGAAATCGCTGGCATCGACGTGCAAGCGCTGCCGTTTTACGCATTGAACGCGCGCTTCAAGGAACTGGATAACAGCCGTCAGTACCTGCTGTATTGCGACAAAGGCGTGATGAGTCGCCTGCATGCCCACCATTTGCTCAGTGAGGGGTATGCCAATGTGCGCGTTTATCGACCGAGCTAAGAGCCCGGGGCTGTTTGCCTGTGGCCTGCGTCACCGGCCCCCCGACTCTGCCGTCAAGCTGTAACGGCAAGGCCTGACTCTACTGTTAATCGCTGCCACGACCTGTCAGCACACCGAATCCTCTGATCGAGATACACAAGTGATCGAAAATCTACGTAACATCGCCATCATTGCTCACGTTGACCATGGTAAAACCACCCTGGTAGACAAACTCCTGCGTCAATCCGGCACCCTGGAGCGCAACGAGCTCAACGACGAGCGCGTGATGGACTCCAACGACCAGGAAAAAGAGCGCGGTATTACCATCCTGGCTAAAAACACCGCTATCAACTGGAACGGCTACCACATCAACATCGTGGATACCCCGGGCCACGCCGACTTCGGCGGCGAAGTAGAACGCGTAATGTCGATGGTTGACTCCGTTCTGCTGCTGGTTGACGCTCAAGACGGCCCTATGCCGCAAACCCGTTTCGTGACCAAGAAGGCGTTCGAAGCCGGCCTGCGTCCGATCGTGTGCATCAACAAGGTTGACCGTCCAGGCGCGCGTCCGGACTGGGTTCTGGACCAGATCTTCGACCTGTTCGACAACCTGGGTGCTACCGAAGAACAGCTGGACTTCAAAGTCGTCTACGCCTCGGCCCTGAACGGCATTGCCGGTCTGGAACACACCGACATGGCTGAAGACATGACCCCGCTGTACCAGTCGATCGTCGACAACGTACCGGCTCCAAAAGTTGACCGTGATGGCCCGTTCCAGATGCAAATCTCGGCACTGGACTACAACAGCTTCCTGGGTGTTATCGGTGTTGGCCGTATCGCACGTGGTAGCGTCAAGCCGAACACTCCAGTCGTGGCCATCGGCGCCGACGGCAAGAAGCGTAACGGTCGTATCCTGAAGCTGATGGGTCACCACGGCCTGCACCGCATCGACGTTGAAGAAGCGTTCGCCGGCGACATCGTGTGCGTGAGCGGTATGGACTCGCTGTTCATCTCCGACACCCTGTGCCAGCCAGACAACGTTGAGGCGATGAAGCCTCTGACCGTTGACGAGCCAACCGTTTCCATGACCTTCCAGGTAAACGACTCGCCTTTCTGCGGTAAAGAAGGCAAGTTCGTGACTTCCCGTAACATCAAGGAACGTCTGGACAAAGAGCTGCTGTACAACGTTGCACTGCGCGTTGAAGAAGGCGACTCGGCTGACAAGTTCAAGGTTTCCGGCCGTGGTGAGCTGCACCTCTCGGTACTGATCGAAACCATGCGTCGCGAAGGCTTCGAAATGGGCGTTGGTCGTCCTGAAGTGATCATCCGTACTGTTGACGGCGTGAAGCAGGAACCGTTCGAAAACGTCACCATCGACACCCCTGAAGAATCCCAGGGCAAGGTCATGGAAGAGATGGGCCTGCGTAAGGGCGACCTGACCAACATGGTGCCGGATGGCAAAGGCCGTGTGCGTCTGGAATACAACATCCCTGCGCGTGGTCTGATCGGTTTCCGTAACCAGTTCCTGACCCTGACCAACGGTGCTGGCATCCTGACCTCGATCTTCGATCGCTACGACACCATGAAGTCCGGCGACATGTCCGGCCGTCAGAACGGTGTTCTGGTATCGGTAGAAACCGGCAAGGCGCTGACCTACTCCCTGGAAACTCTGCAGGCGCGTGGCAAGCTGTTCGTTGAACACGGTCAAGAGATCTACAACGGCCAGATCGTTGGTCTGAACAGCCGTGACAACGACATGGGCGTTAACCCAACCAAAGGCAAGAAGCTCGACAACATGCGTGCTTCGGGCAAAGACGAAACCATCGCTCTGGTCCCACCTGTTCGCTTCACCCTGGAACAGGCCCTGGAATTCATCCAGGACGACGAGCTGTGCGAAGTTACGCCTAAGTCGATCCGCCTGCGTAAGAAGATCCTGGACGAAGGCGAGCGTACCCGCGCTGCCAAGAAAGCCAAGAACTGAGTTAACTCAGGCTGAATGAAAAACGCCCCCGGTCGAAAGGCCGGGGGCGTTTTTTTATGCCTGCAGTTTTTGTGTTGTCTTGACTGGCCCCATCGCAGGCAAGCCAGCTCCCACACTTGAATGTGTTCACACATCAAAAAGGTGGGAGCTGGCTTGCCTGCGAAAAGGCCCTCAAGGGCACTGCAGAATCTGGATCAGAACTTGTCGAGGGTCCGCAAATTAGTCTCGCGCACCACTTCTTTGGGCTTATACGCGCAATACCCCGGCCGCGGCCCGATTTTCGGGTGGTTGCGGCAAGTATCCGGGCGCTTGTCATAAATAGTGCAGAAGCGCGTCTTACGATCCAGGTACAGGCAGTCGTTGTTGCTCATGCGCTGGAGGGTAAAGATCTCGGATTTGTTGTTGTAGCGCTCGACGATGCCTTCCTTCTGCAAACGCTTGGCGATGTTCTTCGGCGGGTCGCCACGCTCGAACTCATCGACGATGCCAATGCGGATCAGGTCCTTGATCTTCACCTCGACCGGCAGCGTGCAGCAGCTGGACACGCAGCCACCGCACATGTGGGCGGAATATTTCTGCCAGGTCTCTAGACGGTCGAGTTCCGCGGCGGCGATCAGTTGAGGCTTCATCAAGGTTCCAAGGTGGGGCTGTATCCGGGCGCGCGATCATACCGGGATTGGTGGTTTTTTGAACAATATTTTGCAGATTTCATCTCCAACGGTGCAGGGGCCAAAAGCAGGCACGGCCCCTGCATCAATTTCCAGCAATGGTGAATGAGTTAAAAAACTGCCGAACCAGCACGTCTACCGTCTGTCAGACCGACTAGGCTCTAGCAACTCCTTCAATCTCGCCCGAGGTCGCACCGATGTCTCAGGAACCGCTTGCACGAGAAGCAGAGGTAGCCGCATTCCGCGATGCTGTCTTGACCAAACTCACTTACGCGGTGGGCAAGGACCCGGATCACGCCTTCGACCACGACTGGTTCGAAGCCATTGCGCTGGCCGCCCGCGACCAGATGGTCGACCACTGGATGAACCACACGCGGCGCATCTACCGCAAAGGTCAGAAGCGGGTGTATTACCTCTCGCTGGAATTCCTGATCGGCCGTTTGCTCTACGACAGCCTGAGCAACCTGGGTGTGTTGGAGATTGCCCGCGAAGCCCTGTCCGAACTGGGCGTGGACCTGGAACGCATCCGCCTGCTGGAGCCCGATGCGGCGCTCGGCAACGGTGGCCTGGGCCGCCTGGCCGCGTGCTTTATGGAAAGCATGTCGACCCTGGGCATTGCCGGCCACGGCTATGGTATCCGCTATGAACACGGCCTGTTCCGCCAGGCGATCGTCGACGGCTGGCAGCAAGAGCAGACCGAACGCTGGCTGGATTTCGGCAACCCGTGGGAGTTCGAGCGCGCTGAAGTGATCTACCCGATCGGCTTTGGCGGCAGCGTCGAAACCCTGGCGGACGCCTCCGGCAAGATGATCCAGGTATGGACGCCCAACGAAACCGTGCGCGCAGTGGCGTACGACACGCCGGTGGTCGGCTGGCGCGGTGCCAGTGTGAACACCCTGCGCCTGTGGCGCGCCCGCGCCGTGGAAGACCTGCACCTGGAGCGCTTCAACGCCGGTGACCATTTGGGCGCCGTAGCGGAAGTGGCCCGCGCCGAAAGCATCTCCCGAGTGCTTTACCCGGCCGACAGCACCGAAGCGGGGCAGGAATTGCGCCTGCGCCAGGAATACTTCTTCGTCTCGGCCTCCTTGCAGGACTTGCTGCGCCGCCACAAGAACATGCACGGCTCGGTACTCAGCCTGGGCGAACACGCCGCGATTCAGCTCAACGACACGCACCCGTCCATCGCCGTGGCTGAGTTGATGCGCCAACTGGTCGACCTGCATGACATCCCGTGGGAAGCCGCGTGGGACGTGACGGTTGAAACCCTTTCCTACACCAATCACACCTTGTTGCCCGAAGCGTTGGAAACCTGGCCTGTCGGTTTGATGGAACGCATGCTGCCCCGGCATATGCAGATCATCTACCTGATCAACGCCCAGCACATCGATTCGCTGCGCGCCAAGGGCATCCACGATTTCGACGTATTGCGCGCCGTGTCGTTGATCGAAGAAGACAATGGCCGCCGCGTGCGCATGGGTAACCTGGCGTTCCTTGGCTCCCATAGCGTTAACGGGGTGTCCGGTTTGCACACCCAGCTGATGCGCAGCACGGTGTTCTCCGAACTGCACAAGCTGTACCCGGAGCGCATCAACAACAAAACCAACGGCATCACCTTCCGCCGCTGGCTGTACCAGGCCAACCCCAAGCTCACCGAGATGCTGGTGGAGGCTCTGGGGCCGGACATCCTCGACACCATGGAAACCCGCCTGACGGAGCTGGAGACCTTCGCCGAGAAGCAGGTTTTCCGCAAAGCCTTCGCCGAACAGCGCCTGCACAGCAAGAGGGCACTGGCCGAGATCATCCACGAGCGCCTGGGCATTTCGGTGAACCCGGCGGCGATGTTCGACGTGCAGGTCAAGCGGATCCACGAGTACAAGCGCCAACTGCTGAACCTGCTGCACACCGTGGCCTTGTACCAGGCAATCCGCGCCGAGCCAGGCACCGATTGGGTGCCGCGCGTGAAAATCTTCGCGGGCAAGGCGGCGGCCAGCTATCACCAGGCCAAGTTGATCATCAAGCTGACCAACGACATCGCCCGCACCGTGAACAACGACCCGACCGTGCGCGGCTTGCTCAAGGTGGTGTTCCTGCCCAACTACAACGTCAGCCTGGCGGAAAGCATCATCCCGGCGGCGGATTTGTCGGAGCAGATTTCCACGGCCGGTTTTGAAGCTTCAGGCACCAGCAACATGAAGTTCGGCCTTAACGGCGCGCTGACCATCGGCACCATGGACGGCGCCAACGTGGAGATGCACGAGCGCGTGGGCGCCGAGCATATGTTTATCTTCGGCCTCAGCGCCGAACAAGTGGAAGCCCGCAAGCACGCCGGTGAATTCCACGCCGGGCCGGATGTGGCAGCCTCCCATCGTCTCAACGATGTGTTGCAAGCGATCCGCGGCGGGGTGTTCTCGCCGGATGATCCGGGCCGCTATGTGGGCTTGATCGACGGGCTGATCGACTACGACCGCTTCCTGGTATGCGCCGATTTCGACGCTTACTGGGACGCCCAGGCGCGGGTCGAGGCGCATTGGCATGATTCCAAGGCCTGGTGGCGCTCAGCGGTGCTTAACACGGCGCGCATGGGCTGGTTCAGCTCGGACCGCACCATCCGCGAATACGCCACCGAGATATGGAAAGCCCTCGACTAAACACCGCAGGCCCCCAAGTGGTAGCAGGCTTCTGTGGCGAGGGAGCTTGCACCCGTTCGGTTGCATAGCAGCCGCCGGCTATTGCGGGCGCTTCGCACCCGAACGGGAGCAAGCTCTCTTGCCACAAAAGCCGCTCCCACATTAGCTTTGCGTCGATATACTAGGCCTCGGTTCGCCCGCCTCGGGCTGCTTAGGGATATCGACCATGCAATGGATTTTCATGCTGATTGGCCTGGTGCTCGGCTGGACACTCGATGAGTCGTTCACCGATGCCGGCTTCGGTGCGCTATTGGGCTTGGGCATTGGTCAGGCGATTCGCCTGTCGAGGCTGTCCGCCCAGGCAGACCAGCAAGCGCTTCAGTTAGAGACCACGCAGAAGGCATTGATAGCCCTGGGTGAGCGCCTGCGGCAACTGGAAGTGCCCGCGCCTACAAACAGCGTGATTGTCGAAGCCCCCATCCCTGAACCTGCACCTGCCGTTGCCAAGCCCGAACTTGTTTGGGAGCTGCCCACCGAACTGGCGCCCGTCGCCGTGATGGCCGAGGCGAGCCAGCCACTGCCGGAGGACGTCTGGACCCCAGCACCAAAACCGAAAGAACCCGCCATCCCCCGTGGCCCCAACCTGATCGAGCGCGCCATCGGCGGCGCACGCAATTGGCTGTTCGGCGGCAACACCGTGCTGCGCGTTGGCGTGGTGCTGCTGTTCCTTGGCCTGGCCTTTTTGCTGCGTTATGCCACCGAAGGCGTGGTGGTGCCGATTGAACTGCGTTACGCCGGGGTTGCCGCTGCCGCCATCGGCCTGCTGGGCCTGGGTTGGTGGTTACGGCTGCGCAACAGCAATTACGGCCTGATGCTGCAAGGTACCGGGATTGCCGTGTTGTACCTGACGGTGTTTGCCGCGATGCGCTTGCACCCGTTGATCGACCCGAGCGCCGCATTGGGCCTGCTGGTGGCGGTTACGGTGTTCTCGGCCATCCTGGCGATCACCCAGGATGCCCTCGGCCTGGCGTGCGCCGCGGCGCTGGGTGGGTTTGCCGCGCCGATTCTGACCTCAACCGGCGCCGGCAACCATGTGGCGCTGTTCAGTTACTTTGCGTTGCTCAACGCCGGCATTCTGGCCATCGCGTGGTTCAAGGCCTGGCGCCTGCTCAACCTGATCGGATTTGTCGGTACCTTCGGCATAGGGTTCGCCTGGGGCATGCGTTCCTACACACCGGAACTGCTGTGGAGCACCGAGCCGTTCCTGATCCTGTTTTTCCTGATGTACCTGGCCATCGGCCTGTTGTTCGCCCGCCGCAAGCTGCAAGAGGTGGGCGATGCGCCCGCAGGCCGTGAGGCGCTGCTGCGCTGGTCGGCGGCCAAGGGTGATTATGTCGATGGCAGCATGCTGTTCGGCCCGCCGTTGGTAGGCTTTGGCTTGCAGTTCGCCGTGGTGCAGCACCTGGAGTTTGCCGCCGCGTTCAGTGCACTCGGTTTAGGCCTTATTTACATGGGCTTGGCGCGGCTGTTGAGTGGCGGGCGCGCCTTGCTGCTGGCCGAAACTTGCCTGGCGCTGGGCGTGATCTTTGCCAGCCTGGCGATTCCGCTGGGCCTCGACGCGCGCTGGACGGCGGCGGCCTGGGCGGTGGAGGGCGCCGGGATCTTCTGGCTCGGCTTGCGCCAGCAGCGGCCGTTGGCTCGCGCGTTTGGCCTGTTGTTACAGTTGGGGTCAGCGCTGGCGTTCCTCAGCGAACTGCGCGTTGGCGAGTTGACCTTGCTCGACGGTGCTCCACTGGGCGCGCTGTTGCTGGGCGCAGCGCTGTTGTTCAGCTTCGATCAGTTGCGCAAGGCCTCGACCGAACAAGCCGCGGGCTGGGAGCGCAACGGCCTGCCGGTGCTGGCGAGCCTGGGCCTGACCTTTTTGTATCTGCTTGCGCCGTTGTTGTTGCTGACCCAAGGCACCGCCATCAGTTGGGCAATCGCCGGGCTGCTGACGCTGTTTGTCGGGCTGCGCATCGGCTCGCGCACCTTCCTGTTCACTGCCTTCGGTGTGCAATTGCTCGGCGGGGTG
The DNA here is from genome assembly GCF_030687515.1 of Pseudomonas sp. FP2338. NCBI lineage: Bacteria > Pseudomonadati > Pseudomonadota > Gammaproteobacteria > Pseudomonadales > Pseudomonadaceae > Pseudomonas > Pseudomonas sp. FP2338. The sequence goes on from NZ_CP117436.1 coordinate 424,725, forward strand.
TTGTTCCTCCTGCGCCTTCAGGGCGGTGATGGGGCCGCGGTATTCAGTGCCGGCTGGACCGGCTTGTTGACCGCCTCGCTGATCGGCCTGGCGTTGGTCGGCGGCATGCTGTTGGCCGCGCGCGATGAAATGGTGCGCAGCGATGTGCGGTTGTTGCGCGGGTTGTCGGTGGTGCTGCTGGCCGGCTTGGTGTTGATCAACCTCGCGGTGCTGTTTGTATTGCCATGGGAAAGCGCCAGCGGCGTGTGGGCGGCCAGTGGCTTGCTGATCATCTGGTTGAGCCTGTACCTGCAACAACGCGTGAGTTTCGTGTTTGGTTTGCTGCTGCAAGTAGTGGGTGGCGCCTCGTTCCTGTTGGCGGTGCCGCAGTTGCTCGGGCCGTTGAGCAGCGAGGGCTTGCGCCCCTTGGCGCACAGCGGTTTCTGGACGCCGATGGTGCTGGGCCTGGCGGCAATGGTGGGCGCCTGGCGCTTGCAACGTGAGCCGCAGGCGCCGGTGTTTGCCGTGTTGAAATTGCAACGCCTGTCCGACCTGCTGCTGGTGTGGGGCGCGGCCTGGTGGGCATTGGCGTTGATCGGCGAAGTGCTGCGGTTTATCCCGCAGGAGCTGCAAGGCGCATTTCTGCTCGGCATCGCGGCGGTGAGCGTGGCGATCTGGGCGCTGTTGGCCGCACGTTTGCGTTGGGCATCTCTGGGCATGCTATGTGCCTTGCTGATGCCGGCGGCGGGCGTGGTGTTGCTGGTGTCTGCCCATGATTACTACCACCCGGCGGCGCAGTACGGCTGGCTGGCGTGGTTGGCGGTGTTCGTGGTGCATTTCATCGCGCTGCGCCGTTTGGCGGCGGTGGTGCCGGGCACGGTAGTGAGCGTCGCTCATGTGCTCGGCTGCTGGATGCTGATCGGTGTGTTGGCGCTGGAACTGCGTTACGGCCTGTTGCTGCTGGCGAGTGAGTACAACGCCTGGCGCTGGCTGGGTTGGGCGATTCTGCCAAGCCTGTACCTGGTGCTGGCGGCGGCACCGCGCAGCTGGCCGTGGCCGGTGTCGGCCTACCCGCGTGAATACCGTGTGCTGGCCGCGTTGCCGCTGGCGGTATTGATGCTCGGCTGGTTCTGGTTGGCGAACATCTTTAGCGACGGCACGGCGAAACCGCTGCCGTACGTGCCATTGCTCAACCCGTTGGACGTGGGCCTGCTGTTCGCATTGCTGGGTATTTACCTGTGGTCGCGCAGCGTGGCGCCGCAGCGCGGGCCGCGTGCAGAGCTGATTGCCCAAGGTGTCGCGGGGGCTTCGCTGTTTGCCTTCTTCACGGCCTTGGTGATGCGCACCGCCCACCATTGGGTGGGCGTGCCGTTCCAGCTGGATGCCTTGCTGGCGTCCATGTGGGTGCAGGCCGGCCTGTCGCTGGTCTGGACCCTGATCGCCCTGGGCCTGATGATCGGCGGCCACCTGCGCCATCGTCGCGAAGTGTGGCTGATCGGCGCGGCGTTGATTGCGGTGGTGGTCGCCAAGCTGTTCTTTGTCGAGCTGAGTAACCGTGGCGGGCTGGCGCGGATCGTGTCGTTTATTGGTGTGGGCGGGCTGTTGCTGGTGGTGGGTTACTTCGCACCGCTGCCGCCCAAACGCGTCGAGCCGGTGTTGGAAACTGAAGGAGCATCCTCTTGATCGGTAAGTTGAGCGTGATCGCGTTGGGCATGTGTTCGACGTTGTCGGTGTGGGCGCAAGAAACGCCCGCCGACTTCACCACACAGGTGCCGTTGGCGGTAAGTGGCAACGGGCCTTGGTATCGCCTGGCGTTGCCGCTGTCGGTGCAATTGAGCGCGCGCCAGGCGGATCTTAGTGATGTGCGCGTGTTCAACGCCGTCGGCGAGCCCCAGGCTTACGCGCTGTCGCGCCAGTCCGCGCAACGCACCGAAAGCCGCGACGTGACGGATGTGAAGTGGTTCCCGCTGTACGCCGCCGACACCCGTGAAAGCGTGCCGGATGTGGTGATGAAGTCCACTGCCGAAGGCACCTTGCTGCAAGTGCTCCCGCCCAAGACCGGCGCGCAAGTGTTGCGTGGCTGGGTGCTGGACGCCAGTTCGATCAAGGCGCCGTTGCAGCAGATGAGCCTGGACTGGAGCCGCGAGCAGGATGGTTTCCAGCGTTTCAGCATTGAAGCCAGCGATGACTTGCAGCACTGGCAGGCATGGGGCGAGGGGCAGGTGGCGCGCTTGTCGTTTGCCGACGAGCGTGTCGAGCAGCATGACGTGAGCTTGCCGGGGCAAACGGCGCGTTATCTGCGCCTGGTGTGGCAAGGGCAGGCGGCACCGCAGTTGACGTCGGCCAAACTGGTTAGCGCGACCAGCAGCAGCTTGCCGCTGCCGTTGGTGTGGTCGCAGCCGCTGTCGGGCACGCGGCTCAAGGCCGGTGAATACAGCTGGCAGCTGCCGACAGGGCTGCATGTGGAGCGCTTGCGCGTCGAGCTCAGGCAGCCCAACACGCTGGCGCCCGTGACGTTGGCGGGGCGGCGGGAAGCCAATCAAGCCTGGCAGCCGTTGAGCAATGGCTTGTTGTATCGCCTGGCCCAGAACGGCCAGGACGTGGTGCAGGATGAGTTGCAATTGCCTGGCGTTGCCGTGGGCGAACTCAAGTTGCAGGTGGACGAGCGCGGCGGCGGCCTGGGCGTGGAAGCGCCGGCATTGCATTTTGCTGTGCGCGCCACGCAGTTGGTGTTCCTGGCGCGGGGCGAGCCGCCGTTTACCCTGGCGTTGGGCAACCCGTCGGTAAAGGCCGCTAACTTGCCGCTGTCGACGCTGATTCCCGACTACAGCGCCGAGCGTATCAAGACCTTGGGGCAGGCCACGGTCACAGGCGACGTGACGGTCAAATCGCCTGCGATTGCCGTTTCGCCCGAAGCCGGCACCGACTGGAAGAAACTCGGCCTGTGGGCCGTGCTCCTGCTGGGTGTGGCGGCGCTAGGGGCGATGGCCTACAGTTTGTTGCGTGCACCGGCGGCCAAGCCGTGAACTCTATTGGGGTTAAATCCTCTGATTAGAGGAAATAACCCTCGACTCGCGTTAAACTGCGCGGGTTTTTAAGCCCCCCATTTTCCGGAGCCTTCCATGTCCCGCGTTACCCTGAGTCGCTATTTGATCGAGCAGACCCGCAGCAACAACACGCCTGCCGATCTGCGCTTCCTTATCGAAGTGGTGGCGCGTGCTTGCAAGGAAATCAGCCACGCCGTGTCCAAAGGCGCACTCGGTGGTGTTCTGGGCAGCATGGGCACTGAAAACGTCCAAGGTGAAGTGCAGAAGAAGCTCGACGTGATTTCCAACGAAATCCTGCTCGAAGCCAACGAATGGGGTGGCCACCTGGCCGGCATGGCGTCCGAAGAAATGGACAACGCCTACCAGATCCCGGGCAAATACCCGAAGGGCGCGTACCTGCTGGTGTTCGACCCACTGGACGGCTCGTCCAACATCGACATCAACGCACCGGTTGGCACTATCTTCTCGGTACTGCGCTGCCCGAATGAATACCTGAGCCAGAACGAAGCCTTGAACGAAAAGGCCTTCCTGCAGCCAGGCACCGAGCAGGTGGCTGCCGGCTACGCCATCTACGGCCCGCAGACCATGCTGGTACTGACCCTGGGCGACGGCGTTAAAGGCTTTACCCTGGACCGCGAAATGGGCAGTTTCGTACTGACCCACGAAGACATCACCATTCCGGCTTCCACCCAGGAATTTGCGATCAACATGTCCAACCAGCGTCACTGGGAAGAGCCTGTGACCCGCTACGTGGGCGAGTTGATGGCCGGCGAAGAAGGCCCGCTGAAGAAAAACTTCAACATGCGCTGGGTCGCTGCGATGGTAGCCGACGTGCACCGCATCCTGACCCGCGGTGGCCTGTTCATGTACCCACGTGACAGCCGCGAGCCTTCCAAGCCGGGCAAACTGCGCTTGATGTACGAAGCCAACCCGATGTCGTTCCTGGTTGAGCAAGCAGGCGGCGCGTCCACCGACGGCCACCAGCGCATCCTCGACATCCAACCGGAAGGCCTGCACCAGCGCGTGGCGGTGTTCCTGGGCTCGAAAGAAGAAGTTGAACGTGTAACCGCTTATCACAAGAAGTAAACCTCTGTGGCGAGGGAGCTTGCTCGCGTTGGGCTGCGAAGCGGCCCCAAAAAGCTTACGGGCGCTGCGCACCCGAACGGGAGCAAGCTTCCTCGCCACAGAAGCACTCGAGACTTGAAGTTTTGAATGAGAAGAAGCCCCGAAACGTTTCAGCGTTTTCGGGGCTTTTTTGTTTTTGCCCGTCGGGAACCAGACACCCCTTTTCCCTTCTAAGCTTCTGGCAGATACCCCAGCTGCTTTGTCTCTCCAGGAGCTTTTCCATGTCTTTACGCCGTCTCGCTTTGCTGGCTTTTTGCGTGCTGTTAGCCGCGTGCAGCAAGGTTAATCAAGAAAATTACGCAAAGCTGTCGGCTGGCATGGCCAAGGCCGAGGTGGAGTCGTTGCTGGGTAAGCCGACCGATTGTTCCGGTGCGCTGGGCATGTCCAGCTGTACGTGGGGCGATAAAAACAGCTTTATCAGCGTGCAGTACGCCGGTGACAAAGTTCTGATGTTTTCCGGGCAAGGCCTGAAGTAAACCGGGGCGCGAGCCTGCGGGAGAAGAAGAATGATGCGTTTTGTTTTGTTTCTTTGCGCCAGTCTGTTTTTGGCGGGCTGCGCCAGCCATTCTGGCGATGATCTGCAACCCAAGACCGCGAGCAACGTCAACCTCAAGCGTTACCAGGGTACCTGGTATGAGTTGGCCCGATTGCCGATGTACTTCCAGCGCAACTGCGCGCAGTCCGAAGCTCGCTACACCCTGTTGCCGGATGGCGACATGTCGGTGTTCAACCGCTGCCTGACCACAGAGTGGAAGTGGGAAGAAGCCAAGGGCACGGCCACGCCGCAAGTGCCGGGCAAGACCGACAAGCTCTGGGTGGAATTCAATAACTGGTTCACGGCGCTGCTGCCGGGCGTCGCCAAGGGCGATTACTGGGTGCTGTACGTGAGTGATGACTACAAGACCGCCATCGTCGGCAGCCCGAGCCGACGCTACATGTGGATCTTGTCGCGCACGCCGACGGTGAGTGCCGACACTCGCGAAGACCTGCTGAGCAGGGCGCGCCAGCAAGGGTATGACACGACGCGATTGATCTTCCGCACGTCGGACAAGCAGATGGCGAAGACTTCGCAGTAACCCAAAGCCACCTTCAATCAAATGTGGGAGCTGGCTTGCCTGCGATAGCATCACCTGGGTGTAACTGATACACCGAGGTGTTTGTATCGCAGGCAAGCCAGCTCCCACATTTGTTTTGTGTCGGTTATTAGCCCAGCAAGTCTTTCAGCACTTGGGTGAACGCCCGGCTGCTTTCTTCTTCGCCGGCATGATGCCCATCGCGCACCACCCACTTGCCGTTGGCCAGCACATCGCGCACTTGGCGATCACCTCCGGCGAACAGCCAGCGATTCAGAATGCCATCCTCGGTCGCCGTCGCCAGGTACGGGTCATTGCCATCCAGCACAATCCAATCTGCCCGCTTGCCCACTTCCAACCGACCAATCGGCTGCCCCAACGCTTGGGCGCCGCCGTCGAGCGCAGCATCGAACAACGTGCGGCCAACCATCGGCTGATCACTGCGATACAGACGGTTGCGCCGCTGGTCCCGCAGGCGCTGGCCATATTCGAGCCAGCGCAACTCCTCCACCACGCTCAGTGACACATGGCTGTCGGAACCGATACCCATGCGCCCGCCTTGAGCGAGGAAATCCACCGCCGGGAAAATCCCGTCGCCCAAGTTGGCTTCGGTGGTCAGGCACAAGCCGGCAATGGCCCGGCTCTTGGCCATGCGCGTGACTTCATCGGCGTCGGCATGGGTGGCGTGTACCAGGCACCAACGCTCATCCACTTCAACATTGTCATACAGCCATTGCAGCGGGCGTTTGCCGCTCCAGGCCAGGCAGTCATCGACTTCCTTTTGCTGCTCGGCGATGTGGATGTGTACCGGGCAAGTCTTGTCGCTGGCGGCCAGCACCTCATGAATCTGTTTGGGTGTGACGGCACGCAACGAGTGGAAACACAGGCCCAGCTGCTGCGCTGATTGCGCCGCCAGAATGGGTTTCAGACGTGCTTGCAGGTCCAGGTAATCTTCGGTGCTGTTGATAAAGCGCCGCTGGCCTTCATTCGGCGCCTGGCCACCAAAACCGGAGTGGGTGTAGAGCACTGGCAGCAACGTCAGGCCGATGCCACTGCTGGCCGCCGCCTGGCTGATCTGCCGCGACAGCTCCGTGCGATCGGCATACGCCTGGCCGCTGACGTCGTGGTGCACATAATGAAACTCGGCCACCGAGGTGTAGCCGGCCTTGAGCATTTCGATGTACAGCTGGCGGGCGATGACCTGCAATTGCTCGGGGTTGATCTTGCCGACCATGCGGTACATCAAGTCGCGCCAGGTCCAGAAGCTGTCATTCGGGTTGCCCGCGACTTCGGCCAAACCGGCCATGGCGCGCTGGAACGCATGGGAGTGCAGGTTGGGCATGCCCGCCAAAACCGGGCCTCTGAGCCGTTCGGCGTTGTCTGCGCTGGCATTGGGCTCAACGTGGGTCAGCACGCCATCGGCGCTGACTTCAAAGCGTACATCGTTGGCCCATCCATTAGGCAGCAGCGCGCGTTCGGCAAAGAAAGCGGACATGATCAAGGCACCCCGGTCGTGTGTTTATTTGTATATACATATACAGACGTTTGCCTGCTCGGTAAACTCCGGCAATCTATGCATCTTTTCCCCCTGCAAGGATTCCCTGTGCCGACTCCGCCTGCCAAGTCTTCGCTGGCTGCCCACATGGACGAAAGTCCGGCGCCCTTGTATGCCCGCGTCAAACAGATGATCAGCCAGCAAATCCTCAACGGCAACTGGCCGCCCCATTACCGCGTGCCGTCGGAAAGCGAACTGGTCAGCCAGTTGGGCTTCAGCCGCATGACCATCAACCGCGCCCTGCGCGAACTCACCGCCGAAGGTCTGCTGGTGCGCATGCAAGGCGTCGGCACCTTCGTCGCCGAGCCCAAGAGCCAGTCGGCGCTGTTTGAAGTGCACAACATTGCCGATGAGATCGCCTCTCGCGGTCATCGGCATACCTGCCAGGTTATTCACCTGGGCGAAGAGGCCGCCGGTTCCGAGCGCGCCGTGGCCCTGGAAATGCGTGAAGGCGGGCGGGTGTTCCACTCGCTGATCGTGCATTTTGAAAACGATATTCCCGTGCAAATCGAAGACCGCTTCGTCAACGCCCTGGTGGCGCCGGAATACCTGCAGCAGGATTTCACCCAGCAAACACCCTACGCCTACCTCAACCAGGTCGCGCCACTGACCGAGGGCGAGCATGTGGTTGAAGCCATCCTCGCCGACCCCGCCGAGTGCAAGCTGTTGCAGATCGAGCCAAGCGAGCCTTGCCTGTTGATTCGCCGCCGCACCTGGTCCGGCCGCCAGCCGGTCACCGCCGCGCGTTTGATCCACCCCGGTTCCCGTCATAGCCTGGAAGGACGTTTCAGTAAATGAGTGAAGTGAAAGTCTGGCGCGCCGCCGACTACATCCGCATGCCGTGGAAAAACGGCGGCGGCAGCACCGAAGAAATCACCCGTGACGCAGGCACTGGCCTGGATGGCTTTGGCTGGCGCCTGTCGATTGCCGATATTGCCGAGTCGGGCGGGTTTTCTACCTTTGCCGGCTACCAGCGCGTGATCACCGTGATCAAAGGCGCGGGCATGGTCCTCACCGTGGATGGCGAGGAACAGCGCGGGCTGTTACCGCTGCAGCCGTTCGCCTTCAAGGGTGACAGCCAAGTGTCGTGCCGCCTTATTACCGGGCCGATCCGCGATTTCAACCTGATTTATTCGCCTGAGTGTTACCACGCACGGTTGCAGTGGATTGACGGCGTGCAGCGGTTTTTCAGCACGGCGCACACGGTGTTGGTGTTCAGTGTGGCGGATGAGGTGAAGGTGCTGGGTGAAAAGCTCGGCCATCACGATTGCCTGCAAATCGACGGTAACGACGACCTGCTCGACCTCCCGATAACCGGCCGCTGCTGCCTGATCGAACTGACCGCACGCGGTTAAAAAGTGTGGGAGCTGGCTTGCCTGCGATAGCGGTGTGTCAGTCAGCACATCTGATGCTGACACACCGCTATCGCAGGCAAGCCAGCTCCCACATTTGCTCTTCATTGCTCATAAGAGCTGTTTCCAGCCGCGCACCAATTTGTTACCGAATGCCCCAGCTTGGCGCAATGCCAGGCGGTCCTGAACAATGTCCCCGGCCGCAAACTCCCTCTGTAAGAAAATTCACCAAGCCTCAAAGCCTTAATTTCCAAGGCTTTCACACGCCTCCCAAAAAAATCTCAACCGCTCTCTGACCAAGTTGGCCGCTTGATTGCATATGCTTGTACATACAAGTAAAGATGTGTGCGTAAGACTCTCCTTCGCACCATCAATGTTCGCGCACCATGCCGAGGAGTCCAGCTGTGACCGATTTTTCGAAAGCCAAGCCTACTAAATACCGTGACGTCGAAATCCGTGCCGCTCGCGGTAACAAGCTCACCGCCAAAAGCTGGCTGACTGAAGCACCGTTGCGCATGCTGATGAACAACCTTGATCCGCAAGTGGCCGAGAACCCGAAAGAATTGGTGGTGTACGGCGGTATCGGCCGTGCGGCGCGCAACTGGGAGTGCTACGACCAGATCGTCGAGAGCCTCACTAACCTGAATGACGACGAGACCCTGCTGGTGCAATCCGGCAAGCCGGTCGGCGTGTTCAAGACCCACAGCAACGCCCCGCGCGTGCTGATCGCCAACTCCAACCTGGTGCCGCACTGGGCCAGTTGGGAGCACTTCAACGAACTGGATGCCAAGGGCCTGGCCATGTACGGCCAGATGACCGCCGGCAGCTGGATCTACATCGGCAGCCAGGGCATCGTGCAGGGCACCTACGAAACCTTCGTGGAAGCCGGCCGCCAGCATTACAACAGCGACCTCACCGGCCGCTGGGTCCTCACCGCCGGCCTCGGCGGCATGGGCGGCGCTCAGCCGTTGGCTGCGACCCTGGCTGGCGCCTGCTCGCTGAACATCGAGTGCCAGCAGGTCAGCATCGATTTTCGTCTGGCCAGCCGTTATGTCGACGAGCAAGCCACCGACCTCGACGACGCCCTGGCGCGTATCGCCAAATACACCAAGGAAGGCAAGGCCATCTCCATCGCCTTGCTGGGCAACGCGGCCGAAATCCTGCCGGAACTGATCAAGCGCGGCGTGCGCCCGGACATGGTCACCGACCAGACCAGCGCCCACGACCCACTCAACGGCTACCTGCCGGCCGGCTGGACCTGGGACGAATACCGCGCCCGCGCCAAGACCGAACCGGCTGCTGTGATCAAGGCCGCCAAACAGTCGATGGCCGTGCACGTCAAAGCCATGCTGGAATTCCAGAAGCAAGGCATTCCGACCTTCGACTACGGCAACAACATCCGCCAAATGGCCCAGGAAGAAGGCGTGGAAAACGCGTTCGACTTCCCAGGCTTCGTGCCGGCCTACATCCGCCCACTGTTCTGCCGTGGTATCGGCCCGTTCCGCTGGGCTGCACTGTCGGGCGACCCGCAAGACATCTACAAGACCGACGCCAAAGTCAAAGAGCTGATCCCGGACGACGCGCACCTGCATAACTGGCTGGACATGGCCCGCGAGCGCATCAGCTTTCAGGGCTTGCCGGCACGTATCTGCTGGGTTGGACTGGGCCAGCGCGCCAAGCTTGGCCTGGCATTCAACGAAATGGTACGTAGCGGCGAGCTGTCGGCGCCGGTGGTGATCGGCCGTGACCACCTCGACTCCGGCTCGGTCGCAAGCCCCAACCGCGAAACCGAAGCCATGCAGGACGGCTCCGACGCCGTGTCCGACTGGCCACTGCTCAACGCCCTGCTCAACACCGCAAGCGGCGCGACCTGGGTGTCGCTGCACCACGGCGGTGGCGTGGGCATGGGCTTCTCCCAGCACTCTGGCATGGTGATCGTCTGCGACGGTACCGACGAAGCGGCTGAGCGCATTGCCCGCGTACTGCACAACGACCCGGCCACGGGGGTGATGCGTCACGCCGATGCCGGTTACCAGATCGCCATCGACTGCGCCAAGGAACAGGGCCTCAACCTGCCGATGATCAAGTAACGAACGGCTAGGTTCCTGTGGGAGCTGGCTGTATGGGAGCTGGCTTGTGTGGGAGCTGGCTTGCCTGCGATGCAGGCGACTCAGTCTCTCGGCAGAACCGAGGGGATGCCATCGCAGGCAAGCCAGCTCCCACATTTGCCCTGCTGTGTACACAAGACATGTTTCACCCGCACCACCGAAAAACAATCCATCAGAGGTTGAACAACATGGCTGCAAATGACACCACCCCGTTGATCGAAAGGCGTTCGATCGACTACATCCCGGAAGCGGAAAGACACGGTCGTCTATTGAGCCAGTTCACCCTGTGGATGGGTGCCAACCTGCAAATCACCGCGATTGTCACCGGGGCGTTGGCCGTGGTTCTGGGCGGTGATGTGTTCTGGTCGTTGATCGGTCTTTTGATCGGCCAACTCATCGGCGGCGGCGTCATGGCGTTGCATGCGGCGCAAGGGCCAAAGCTTGGCCTGCCACAGATGATCTCCAGCCGGGTGCAGTTCGGCGTTTATGGTGCAGCCATTCCGATTGTGCTGGTTTGTTTGATGTACCTCGGTTTCACCGCGACCGGGACCGTGCTGTCGGGGCAGGCGCTAGGCCAGTTGTTCGGGGTCAGCGACAGCGTCGGTATCCTGATTTTTGCCAGCGTGATCGTACTGGTCACCGTATTGGGTTACCGGGTGATCCACTTTATCGGGCGTGTCGCCAGCGTCATTGGCGTGATTGCCTTTGTCTATCTGTTCAGTCGTTTGATGAGCCAGACCGACGTCGGCGCGCTTTTGCAGATTCGCCACTTCAGCTGGAGCAGTTTCCTGCTGGCGGTATCGCTCGCGGCCTCCTGGCAGATCGCCTTCGGCCCTTACGTGGCGGACTATTCACGTTACCTGCCAAGCAAAACATCTTCGCTGAAAACCTTTTTCGCCGCCGGCGCGGGTTCAGTCATTGGTGCTCAGGTGGCGATGGTCCTTGGCGTGTTTGCCGCGGCCATGTCCAACGGGCAATTTGCCGGTCACGAAGTCGCCTACATCGTTGGGTTGAGTGGTACGGGCGCCACCGCCGCGCTGCTGTACTTCAGCATCGCGTTCGGCAAGGTCACCATCTCTACCCTGAACTCCTACGGCAGCTTCATGTGCATTGCGACCATCATCAGCGGCTTCCGTGGTCGCCTGGAGGTCACGCGCCTGCAACGTCTGGTGTTCGTGCTGGTGATAGTCGGCGCTGCAACCCTGATCGCGTTGCTCGGCCAGCACTCGTTCCTCGGTGCGTTCAAGTCTTTCATCCTGTTTCTGCTGGCGTTCTTTACGCCGTGGAGTGCGATCAACCTGGTGGATTACTACTGCATCACCCGCGAGCGCTATGACGTACCCGCCCTGGCCGACCCGAAGGGCCGCTACGGTCGCTGGAACCTGCTCGGTATCAGCGTTTATGTGTTCGGCGTGCTGGTGCAGTTGCCGTTCATCTCTACCAAGTTCTACACCGGCCCCTTGGTTGCCGCGCTGGGTGATGTGGATATCTCCTGGATCATCGGCCTGGTACTGCCTGCGGCCCTGTATTACGTCTGTGCGAAAAAATGGCACGGCACAGTGCCCGATCAACTGATCCTGCCAAGAGAGCAGGGCGCTGCACCAACGACAAACGGGCTGGCTGCACAAGCCTGATGGGACGTGGACAGGGCAGGATGCCTACTGACTGCCGTAATCCATTTCAAGATTGGGAGCGTCACAACAATGAAGATGAATAAAACCCTGCTGGCCACCGTGTTATCTGCAGGCTTGCTGGCCACTGCCGGTGCCCAGGCGGCGGGTTGGTGCGAGTCCGGCAAACCGGTGAAATTCGCCGGGCTGAACTGGGAAAGCGGCATGTTGCTCACCGACATCCTGCAAACCGTGCTGGAGAAAGGCTACGACTGCAAAACCGACAGCTTGCCGGGCAACTCCATCACCATGGAAAACGCCCTGAGCAGCAACGACATCCAGGTGTTCGCCGAAGAGTGGGTAGGCCGCAGCGAGGTCTGGAACAAGGCCGAGAAGGCCGGCAAAGTCGTTGGTGTTGGCGCGCCCGTTGTCGGTGCCGTCGAAGGCTGGTACGTGCCGCGTTACGTGATCGAAGGCGACGCCAAGCGCAAGCTGGAACCCAAGGCGCCGGACCTGAAAAACATCGCCGACCTGGCCAAATACGCCTCGGTGTTCAAGGACCAGGAAGAGCCGTCCAAGGGCCGCTTCTACAACTGCCCGGCCGGCTGGACCTGTGAGCTGGACAACAGCGAGATGCTCAAAAGCTACGGCCTGGAAAGCACCTACACCAACTTCCGCCCTGGCACCGGCCCGGCGCTGGATGCCGCTGTGCTGTCGAGCTACAAGCGTGGCGAGCCGATCCTGTTCTACTACTGGTCGCCCACCCCGCTGATGGGCCAGGTTGATCTGGTCAAGCTCGAAGAAAAGCCCGGTGTGGATAAAAGCGTGAGCATCAAGGTCGGCCTGTCCAAGACCTTCCACGAGCAAGCGCCTGAACTGGTAGCGGTGCTGGAAAAGGTCAACCTGCCGATCGATCTGCTTAACCAGAACCTCGGCCGCATGGCCAAAGAGCGGATTGAGTCGCCAAAACTGGCGAAAATTTTCCTCAAGGAACATCCTGAAGTCTGGCACGCATGGGTGAGCGACGACGCAGCCAAGAAAATCGACGCGGCCTTGTAGGTCAAGGGTGTCCGGCTACCCTGAGGGGCTAGCCGGGCACACGGCCACAACCCACTGGATCGAGAGCACGCTATGTTTCCTGAGAGTTTTACGTTTTCCATCGCCGACTGGGTCAACGGTTGGGTGGACTCACTGGTCACCAACTACGGTGATGTGTTCCGGCACATCTCCGACACGCTGTTGTGGGCCATCGTCAACCTGGAAGGCTTGCTGCGCGCAGCGCCCTGGTGGTTGATGCTCGCCATTGTCGGCGGCATCGCCTGGCACGCCACCCGCAAGGTGGTGACCACGGCGGTGATCGTCGGTCTGCTGTTCCTGGTGGGCGCGGTTGGCCTGTGGGACAAGCTGATGCAAACCCTGGCGCTGATGATGGTTGCCACGGTGATTTCGGTGCTGATCGGCATTCCGCTGGGCATCCTGTCGGCACGCAGCAATCGCCTGCGTTCGGTATTGATGCCGCTGCTCGACATCATGCAAACCATGCCCAGCTTCGTGTATCTGATTCCGGTGCTGATGCTGTTTGGCCTGGGCAAGGTGCCGGCGATTTTCGCCACGGTGATCTACGCCGCGCCGCCGCTGATACGCCTTACCGACTTGGGCATTCGCCAGGTCGACGGCGAAGTCATGGAAGCCATCAACGCCTTCGGTGCCAACCGCTGGCAGCAACTGTTTGGCGTGCAACTGCCGCTGGCGCTGCCGAGCATCATGGCCGGTATCAACCAGACCACCATGATGGCGTTGTCGATGGTAGTGATCGCCTCGATGATCGGCGCCCGTGGTTTGGGCGAAGACGTGCTCGTCGGCATCCAGACCCTCAACGTCGGCCGTGGCCTCGAAGCCGGGCTGGCGATTGTGATTCTTGCAGTGGTCATCGACCGCATTACCCAGGCCTATGGTCGTCCACGGCATGAGGCGAGCAAATGACTACTGTCAGCAAAATTGAAGTTAAAAACGTCTTCAAGATTTTCGGCAACCGCTCCAAGGAAGCCCTGGCGATGGTTGGCCAGGGCAAGACCAAGGACCAGGTGTTGGCCGAGACCGGTTGCGTGGTCGGCGTGAACGACCTGTCACTGAGCATCGGCACCGGCGAGATCTTTGTGATCATGGGCCTGTCGGGTTCGGGCAAGTCCACGTTGGTACGCCACTTCAACCGCTTGATCGACCCGACCAGCGGCGCGATCCTGGTGGACGGCGAAGACATCCTGCAACTGGACATGGAAGCCCTGCGCCAATTCCGCCGCCACAAGATCAGCATGGTATTTCAGAGCTTCGGCCTGCTGCCCCACAAGAGCGTGCTCGACAACGTCGCCTACGGCCTCAAGGTGCGCGGCGAAACCAAGCAGGTGTGCGCCGAACGTGCGCTGCACTGGATCGAAACCGTGGGCCTGAAGGGCTACGAAAACAAATACCCGCACCAGCTTTCCGGCGGCATGCGCCAACGTGTCGGCCTGGCCCGCGCTTTGGCAGCGGACACCGACATCATCCTGATGGACGAAGCCTTCAGCGCCCTCGACCCGTTGATCCGCGCCGAGATGCAGGACCAGTTGCTGGAGCTGCAAAAGACCCTGCACAAGACCATCGTGTTCATCACTCACGACCTCGACGAGGCGGTGCGCATTGGCAACCGCATTGCGATTCTCAAGGACGGCAAGCTGATCCAGGTCGGCACGCCGCGCGAGATTCTGCATTCGCCGGCGGATGAGTATGTGGACCGGTTTGTTCAGCGCCGGGCGGCGGTGGTCTGATCTGAGCCTTGTGGTGAGCCTATCGCAGGCAAGCCAGCTCCCACAGGGGAATGTATTCCAAAGGTGGGAGCTGGCTTGCCTGCGATAGGGCCGGTAAGGCTGCACAAGTATTGAAGAAGGTATGAAGATGTCCCAGGCAACAACAATCATCATCGCCGACGCCCCTCTGCGTTGGCAGGACGTGGTCGCCGTCGCCCGCCACGGCGCCGTGCTCGAACTTTCGGGCCACGCCTGGGCGCGCATCGACAATGCCCAGGCCATCGTGCAGCGCATCGTCACCAGCGGCGAACGCGCCTATGGCGTGAACACCGGCCTGGGCGCGCTGTGCAATGTGTCGCTCAAAGGTGAACAACTCAGCCAGCTGTCGCGCAACACGCTGCTGAGCCACGCCTGTGGCGTCGGCCCGGTGCTGAGCGACGAACAGACCCGCGCGATCATCTGCGCAGCCGTCATCAACTACAGCCACGGCAAATCCGGCCTGCACCCGCAGGTGGTGCATTCGCTGCTGGCGTTGCTCAACCATGGCATCACCCCGCAAGTACCGTCCCAGGGCTCGGTGGGCTACCTGACCCACATGGCCCACATTGGCGTGGCCTTGCTCGGCGTTGGTGATGTGAGCTATCGCGGCCAGATCGTGACGGCGCAAGCGGCATTAAAAACCGAAGGTTTACAGCCTGTGGTGCTCGGCGCCAAAGACGGCCTGTGCCTGGTCAATGGCACGCCGTGCATGACCGGCCTGAGCTGCCTGGCCCTGGCTGACGCGCATCACCTGCTGCAATGGGCCGACGTGATCGGCGCCATGAGTTTCGAAGCCCAGCGTGGTCAGATCGAAGCCTTCGACGAAGCCATCATCGCCCTCAAGCCACACCCAGGCATGCAGCAAGTCGGCATCAACCTGCGGGCCTTGCTCGACGGCAGTGAAGTGATCGCCAGCAGCAAAGGCATCCGCACCCAGGACGCGCTGAGCATCCGCTCGATCCCGCAGATTCACGGCGCGGCACGTGATCAGGTTGAACACGCCACGCGCCAGATCGAGACCGAACTCAACAGCGCCACCGACAACCCGCTGGTGCTCGGCACGCCGGACAACTACCGCGTGGTGTCCCAGGCCAACCCGCATGGGCAGTCTGTGGCACTGGCGGCCGATATGCTCGCCATCGCCATGGCCGAAATCGGCTCGGTGGCCGAGCGTCGTCTGGACCGCCTGATCAACCCGCATGTCAGTGGCTTGCCGGCGTTCCTGGTCAGCAACCCTGGGGTCAACTCCGGGATGATGATCGTGCAGTACGTCGCCGCCTCGCTGTGCGGGCAGAACCGCCAGCTGGCGCAACCGGCGGTGCTCGACAATTTCGTCACCTCGGGGCTGCAGGAAGACCACTTGAGCATGGGCACCAACGCCGCGCTCAAGCTGCATCAGCTGTTGGCCAACGTCACCCAGATTCTCGCCATCGAGTACCTGTTGGCGGCCCAGGCATTTGAGTTTTTGAAGGACCAGCGTTTTGGCGCGGGCACTGACAGCGCCTGGCGTCTGCTCCGTGAAAAAGTCTCACCTTACGAGCAGGACCGCTGGCTGGCGCCGGACATCGCGAGCGCCGCCGCGTTGCTCAAGGACACCGCTTTGCTGCACCACGTATTACCTGATTTGCATTAACACTTATCCAAAAGAACAATTCAAAGGAGCATGAATGTGACTGCGCTAAATTTGATTCCAGGCCAACTGAGCCTTGCCCAACTGCGAGCCATCTACCAGCAGCCGGTAACCCTCAGTCTGGATGACAGCGCCACGGCGCAGATCGAAGCCAGTGTGGCCTGCGTGGAGCAGATTCTCGCCGAGAACCGCACCGCCTACGGCATCAACACCGGTTTCGGCCTGCTGGCCTCGACCCGCATCGCAAGCGAAGACCTGGAAAACCTCCAGCGTTCCCTGGTGTTGTCCCACGCCGCCGGCGTCGGTGAGCCGATCAGCGACGCGCTGGTGCGGCTGGTCATGGTGCTCAAGGTCAACAGCCTGAGCCGTGGGTTCTCCGGCATTCGTCGCCAGGTGATTGACGCGCTGATCGCACTGATCAACGCCGAGGTGTACCCGCACATTCCGCTTAAAGGTTCGGTCGGTGCTTCCGGCGACTTGGCACCATTGGCGCATATGTCCCTGGTGCTGCTGGGCGAAGGCAAGGCGCGTTACAAGGGCGAATGGCTGGAAGCTACCGAAGCACTGAAAGTTGCCGGCCTGACGCCGCTGACGCTGGCGGCCAAAGAAGGCCTGGCGCTGCTGAACGGCACCCAGGTGTCCACCGCGTATGCCTTGCGCGGCCTGTTCGAAGGCGAAGACCTGTTCGCCGGTGCGCTGGCGTGCGGAGCCCTCACCGTCGAAGCGGTATTGGGCTCGCGCTCGCCGTTCGACGCACGTATCCATGCCGCCCGTGGCCAGCGCGGTCAGATCGATGCGGCTGCGGCCTATCGCGACCTGCTCGGCGAGAGCAGCCAGGTGTCCCAGTCGCACCAGAACTGCGACAAGGTGCAAGATCCGTATTCCCTGCGCTGCCAGCCGCAAGTCATGGGCGCCTGCCTGACCCAGTTCCGCCAGGCCGCCGAAGTGCTGGTGGTAGAGGCCAATGCGGTGTCGGATAACCCGCTGGTGTTTGCTGCCGAAGGCGACGTGATCTCCGGCGGCAACTTCCACGCCGAGCCGGTGGCCATGGCTGCCGACAACATGGCACTGGCTATCGCCGAAATCGGTTCGCTGAGCGAGCGTCGCATCTCGTTGATGATGGACAAGCACATGTCGCAACTGCCGCCGTTCTTGGTCGGCAATGGCGGGGTGAACTCCGGTTTCATGATCGCCCAGGTTACCGCTGCGGCGCTGGCCAGTGAGAACAAGGCGCTGGCGCATCCCCATAGCGTGGATAGCATCCCGACGTCGGCCAACCAGGAAGACCACGTGTCGATGGCCCCGGCTGCGGGCAAGCGCTTGTGGGAAATGGCTGAGAACACCCGTGGCGTACTCGCAGTCGAGTGGCTGGCGGCGTGCCAGGGCCTGGACCTGCGCGACGGTTTGAGAACCTCGACCAAGCTGGAAAAAGCCCGTGGAATCCTGCGCGACAAAGTGGCGTTCTATGAAAAGGACCGCTTCTTTGCTCCGGACATCAATGCCGCCAGCGAACTGCTCGCCAGCCGCTGCCTGAATGAGCTGGTGCCGGCCAAGCTTCTGCCGAGCCTCTAAGCGATCTAAAGGACGGCATGCTCTCTGTGGCGAGGGAGCTTGCTCCCGCTCGAGTGCGAAGCGCTCGCAAGTTTTTGGGGCTGCTGCGCAGCCCAGCGCGAGCAAGCTCGCTCGCCACAAAAGCCCGTCATGCTCAGGCTTTGAATTTTCTCGGGATAAAAATAACTAGGGAAGAGAAATGCACCAGCAAGAAAAGGGTTTGAAACGCGGGCTAAGCGCCCGACATATTCGCTTCATGGCACTCGGTTCCGCGATCGGCACCGGGCTGTTCTATGGTTCCGCCTCCGCCATCCAAATGGCTGGCCCTGCCGTGCTGCTGGCCTACCTGATCGGCGGCGCTGCCGTGTTCATGGTGATGCGCGCCCTCGGTGAAATGGCCGTGCACAACCCGGTGTCCGGTTCCTTCGGCCAGTACGCCAGCACCTATTTGGGGCCGATGGCCGGGTTTGTGCTCGGCTGGACCTACGCGTTTGAAATGATCATCGTCTGCCTCGCCGACGTCACCGCCTTTGGCATCTACATGGGCTTCTGGTTTCCCGAGGTCGCACGCTGGGTCTGGGTGCTGGGCATCGTGTTTTTGATCGGCGGCCTGAACCTGTGCAACGTCAAAGTGTTTGGTGAGATGGAGTTCTGGTTGTCACTGCTCAAGGTCGGCGCCATCGTGGCGATGATCCTCGGCGGCTTTGGCATCATGCTGTTCGGCATTCATTCGGCGGGTGAAACCCAGGCCAGCGGCCTCAGCAACCTGTGGGCGCATGGGGGCTTCATGCCTAACGGCATCGGCGGCCTGATCGCTTCGTTCGCGGTGGTGATGTTTGCGTTTGGCGGCATCGAAATCATCGGCATCACCGCCGGTGAAGCCAAAGATCCGCAGCGCGTGATTCCCAAGGCGATCAATGCGGTGCCGCTGCGCATCCTGTTGTTTTACGTGCTGACCCTGTTTGTGTTGATGGCCATCTACCCGTGGCCGCAGATCGGCAGCCAGGGCAGCCCGTTCGTGCAGATCTTCAGCAACCTGGGCATTGGCTCGGCCGCAACCATCCTCAATATCGTGGTGATCTCGGCCGCCGTCTCGGCCATCAACAGCGACATCTTCGGCGCCGGCCGCATGATGTATGGCCTGGCCCAGCAAGGGCAGGCGCCCAAGGGGTTTGCGCAGCTGTCCAAACACGGCGTGCCGTGGATGACCGTCCTGGTGATGGGCGCGGCGTTGCTCGGCGGCGTGGTGCTCAATTACCTGATCCCGGAAAACGTGTTCCTGCTGATCGCCTCGATTGCCACCTTCGCCACCGTGTGGGTGTGGCTGATGATCCTGTTTACCCAGGTCGCCATGCGCCGCTCCATGACCAAGGAACAGGTGGCCGAGCTGAAATTCCCGGTGCCGTTCTGGCCCTATGCGCCAGCGGCGGCCATTGTGTTCATGCTGTTCGTGTTTGGCGTGCTGGGTTACTTCCCGGATACCCAGGCGGCTTTGCTGGTCGGCGCCGTGTGGATCGTGCTGCTGGTGCTGGCTTACCTGCTGTGGGTCAAACCCGCTGCCGGGCAAGCGGCCAAGGTCCATTACGACCCGGCTTTGTCTCATCGATAACTTAGGGAGGCGTTGATGAAAACGCTTTGGCAACACTGCCACGTCGCAACCATGGCCCACGGCAAATACTCGATCATCGAGGATGCCGCGATGGTCACTGCCAATTCACTGATTGAGTGGATCGGCCCGCGCAGCGAAGTACCGACGGCGGATTACGCCCAGGTGCATGACCTGCAAGGCGCGTGGGTCACCCCCGGGCTGATCGACTGCCACACCCACACGGTGTTCGGCGGCAATCGCAGCGGTGAATTCGAGCAGCGCCTTGAAGGCGTGAGCTACGCCGAAATCGCCGCCAAAGGTGGCGGTATTGCCAGCACCGTGCGCGCCACCCGCGCCGCCACCGAAGATGAGCTGTTTGCCAGCGCTGAAAAGCGCTTGCGCAGTTTGCTGCGTGACGGCGTGACCACGGTGGAGATCAAATCCGGCTACGGCCTGGACCTGGTCAACGAGCGCAAGATGCTGCGGGTTGCACGGCGCCTTGGCCAAGTGCTGCCGGTGAGCGTGCGCGCCACGTGCCTGGCAGCCCACGCGCTGCCGCCGGAGTACAAGGACCGCGCTGACGATTACATCGACCACATCTGCGCCGAGATGCTGCCGGCGCTCGCGGCCGAAGGGCTGGTGGATGCGGTTGATGCCTTCTGTGAATACCTGGCGTTTTCCACCGAGCAGGTGGAGCGTGTGTTCAAGGTGGCCCAGCAGTTGGGCTTGCCGGTGAAGCTGCACGCCGAGCAGCTGTCCTCTTTGCACGGCTCCAGCCTCGCGGCGCGTTATCACGCGCTGTCGGCCGACCACCTGGAATTCATGACCGAAGAAGACGCCATCGCCATGGCCGCTTCCGGCACCGTCGCGGTGTTGCTGCCGGGCGCGTTCTACTTCCTGCGTGAAACCCAGTTGCCGCCGATGGATGCGCTGCGCAAGCACGGCGTGAAGATCGCCATCGCCAGCGACCTCAACCCTGGCACCTCGCCGGCGCTGTCGGTGCGCCTGATGCTGAACATGGCTTGCACGCTGTTCCGCATGACCCCGGAAGAAGCCCTGGCGGGCGCCACGCAACATGCGGCCACCGCGCTGGGCATGGGCGACACCCATGGTTCGCTCGAAGTCGGCAAGGTTGCGGACTTTGTCGCCTGGCAGATTGATCGCCCTGCCGACCTGGCTTACTGGCTGGGCGGCGAACTGGATAAACGCGTCGTGCGCCACGGCGTCGACGTAAACGTCTGAGGAGTACTGTTGTGGATAAGGTTCTGAATTTCAAACAAGGCCGCGTGCCGCTGCTGATCAGCATGCCCCACGCGGGTTTGCGCCTGACGCCTGCGGTCGAAGCCGGGCTGATCCCCGAGGCACAAAGCTTGCCGGACACCGACTGGCATATCCCGACGTTGTATGACTTTGCCGAAGCACTGGGCGCCAGCACCTTGTCGGCCGAGTACTCGCGGTTTGTGATCGACCTGAACCGGCCGTCCGACGACACACCGCTCTACGCCGGCGCCACCACCGGACTGTACCCGGCGACCCTGTTCGAGGGTGTGCCGTTGTTCCGTGAAGGGCAGGTGCCGTCCGAAGAAGAACGCGTAACCTACCTGCAAAAGATCTGGGGCCCGTACCACCGCACGCTGCAAGAAGAGCTGGCGCGGCTCAAGGCCGAGTTCGGCTACGCCTTGCTGTTTGATGCGCACTCGATCCGCTCGGTAATCCCGCACCTGTTCGACGGCAAGCTGCCGGACTTCAACCTCGGCACCTTCAACGGCGCGGCGTGTGACCCCGAGCTGGCCAGCCAGTTGGAAGGCATCTGCGCTCAGCATCCGCAGTTCACCCATGTGCTGAACGGGCGCTTCAAGGGCGGGCATATCACTCGCCACTACGGCGACCCGACGCAGGATATTCATGCGGTGCAGTTGGAGCTGTGCCAGAGCACGTATATGGAAGAGGTTGAGCCGTTCCGTTATCGCGCGGATCTGGCTGAGCCGACGCGGGTGGTATTGAAGCAGTTGCTGGAAGGGTTGTTAGCCTGGGGGCAGAAGCGCTACAGCTGATATCGCTATAGCAGGCAAGCCAGCTCCCACATTTGAATGTATTCACAGATCAAAATGTGGGAGCTGGCTTGCCTGCGATGGGGCCCTCACAGTCGCCCCAGTGCAACTGCCGGTCGCCACAGTTCGTGTCAGCACAGGTCCCGCTGGGTAAGGTTGTGGGTACGGCGCACCAGACGCCACTCCCCACAATAAAAGCTGCCCAGTGAGACCTCATCCATGAACAGACTGTTGTTGATCCTCACCGGCGCCGCCTTGATCAGCGCCAACGCCATGGCCGCCGAACCCGCCTCATGCAAAGCCATCCGCATGGGCGTGGTCAGCTGGACCGACGTGATCGCAACGTCCGGCATGGCCGATGTGCTGCTGACCGGCCTGGGCTACGACAGCAAGCAGACCAGCGCCGTGCAGCAGATCATCTTTGCCGGCATCCGTGACAAACGCCTGGATATCTTCCTCGGCTACTGGAAACCGGCGATGGACAACAACATCGCGCCGTTCCTGGCCGCCAAGCAGGTCAAGGTTTTCGACACGCCGAGCCTGGCCGACGCCCAAGCCACCCTGGCCGTGCCGCAATACGTGGCCGATGCCGGGCTGAAGACGTTTGCCGACATCGCCCGCTTCAAGGACACGCTCGGCGGCAAGATCTACGGCATTGAGCCGGGCAGCGGTGCCAATACCGATATCCAGAAGATGATCGACACTAACCACTTCGGCCTCGGTGGCTTCAAGCTGGTAGCTTCCGGGGAAGCCGGCATGCTCGCGGCGGTGCAGCGAGCGGTGAACCGCAAGGAGTTCGTGGTGTTCGTCGGTTGGACCCCGCACCCGATGAACATCAATATGAAAATGGCCTACCTCACGGGCAGTGAAGATGTGTTCGGCCCGGACGAAGGCCGCGCCACGGTTTCCACCGTCACCGCACCGGACTTCGGCGAGCGCTGCCCCAACGCCAACCGTTTGTTGCAGAACCTGACCTTCACCGCCGCCCAGGAAAGCCAGTTGATGGTGCCGATCATGGAGCGCCAGTCGCCGCAGGATGTGGCCAGGCAGTGGCTGCGTGACCACCCTGAGGATCTGCAGCGCTGGTTGGCCGGGGTTACGGCGTTTGATGGCAGCGACGGCGTGGCGGCGGTGCAGGCCAGTCTCAAACCTTAAGCCGGGCACGGTAGATCAAACAACACAGAGCAACTGTGGGAGCTGGCTTGCCTGCGATGGCGGTGTGTCAGTAAATGAACAGGTGACTGACACACCGCCATCGCAGGCAAGCCAGCTCCCACCTTTAGATCTCCATTGTCAGGGATATTGAGCATGTATCCTATTTCTTCGCCGATGCGCGCCTTCATCGCCAAAACCGAATCCTTCACCAGTGACGACTCGTCGCTGGCAGGCTTGCGCCATAACTACGACCGCATGTGCCAGGCCTTCACTCCACCGCAGCCTGAAGGGCTGCAGCTGTCGGACTTTTCCCTGGGCGGCGTAGGCGTGCGCAGTTACCTATCCAGGGCTCCAGCGCCGACGGAGGGCTGGCCCTGTCTCCTTTATATGCACGGCGGCGGCTGGGTGGTGGGCGGGCTGAACTCCCACGACTTCATCTGCTTCGAACTGGCCAACACGCTGCAAGTGCTGGTGATCGCCATCGACTATCGCCTGGCACCTGAGCACCCGTTTCCGGCGGCTTACAACGACTGTCGCGCCGTATGGCAGGCAATCCAGGCCAGGCAGGCGCCGCACGCCATCAACTTGCAACGCCTGGTGGTGATGGGTGACAGCGCGGGCGGCAATCTGGCGGCGGCGCTGTGCCTGGGGCTGCGCGACGATGGCCAGCCGCTGCCCGTGGCCCAGGTGCTGATTTACCCCGGCTTGGGCGGCCCGGCCGATTTGCCCTCGCGCCGTGACTGCAGGGACGCGCCCCTGCTCAGTACTGCCGACACCGACTGCTACCTGGCAATGTATCTGGACGCTGCGGGCACGCACTCGGCCTATGCCATACCTTTGTTGGCCGAGTATTTCGGCGGCTTACCCAAGGCATTGATCGCCGTGGCCCAGTTCGACCCGTTGCGCGATGACGGCATGCTCTATGCCGAACGGCTGCAACAGGCCGGTGTGCCCGCCGTGCTGTATCCGGGCAAAGGGCTGGTCCACGGTTGCCTGCGCGCACGCGGCCAAGCCCCGGAGGTGGATCAGCTTTATAACTATCTGCTGCATTACCTCAGGAGCGAAGGGCTGACACAGGTCTAAGTATTCAAGGACATGCTCATTGCACAATTCGGGTTTATGATGCCAGACGGCAAGAATAATAGACGTCCCCTCAGGGATGAACCCGACACCCTATGGAGCGCGCAATGCAGACTTGGTACCCGCAGATCAAACCCTACGCCCGGCACGATCTGGCCGTCGATGACACCCACACGCTGTACGTCGATGAGAGTGGCTCCCCCGAAGGCTTGCCTGTCGTCTTCATCCACGGTGGCCCCGGCTCCGGTTGCGATGCCCAGAGCCGCTGCTATTTTGACCCGAACCTGTACCGCATCGTTACCTTCGACCAGCGTGGCTGCGGGCGTTCCACACCCCGCGCGAGTTTGGAGAACAACACCACCTGGGATCTGGTCGCCGACCTTGAGCGCATCCGCGAGCACCTGGGCATCGACAAATGGGTGCTGTTTGGCGGCTCCTGGGGCTCGACCCTGTCGCTGTCCTACGCACAAACCCACCCCGAGCGCGTGCATGGCCTGATCCTGCGCGGCATTTTCCTGGCCCGCCCGCAGGATATTCACTGGTTCTACCAGGAGGGCGCGAGCCGCATGTTCCCGGATTACTGGCAGGACTACCTTGCCCCGATCCCGGCGGACGAGCGCCACGACATGGTTGCCGCCTACCACAAGCGCCTCACCGGCAACGACCAGATCGCCCAGATGCACGCCGCCAAAGCCTGGTCCGGCTGGGAAGGGCGCATGCTCGGCCTGTGCCCGAGCCCGCAGCATGTCGAGCGTTTTTCCGAGCCGCAGCGTGCCCTGTCGATTGCGCGTATCGAGTGCCACTACTTTACTAACAACTCCTTCCTGGAGCCCAACCAGCTGATTCGCGATATGCACAAGATCGCCCATCTGCCTGGCGTCATCATCCATGGCCGCTACGATATGATCTGCCCGCTGGACAACGCTTGGGAGCTGCATCAGGCCTGGCCCAACAGCGAACTGCAGGTGATTCGCGAGGCTGGCCATGCCGCTTCCGAGCCGGGCATCACCGATGCGTTGGTGCGCGCGACCGGCGAGATGGCACGGCGCCTGCTTGATCTGCCGCCAGAAGAAGCATGAAGGGCCTGTTGCAGCGGGTGCGTGGCGCCCGGGTCGAGGTCGCGGGTGAAGTCGTAGGCTCGATAGACCAGGGTTTGCTGGTGCTGGTCGCCGTCGAACCTTCAGATACGCCCGAGAGTGCCGACAAACTGTTGCACAAGCTGCTTAACTATCGGGTGTTCAGCGACGATGAAGGCAAGATGAACCTGTCCTTGAAAGACATTGGCGGCGGTTTGCTGCTGGTCTCGCAGTTCACCCTGGCGGCGGATACCAAAAGCGGGTTG
Source organism: Pseudomonas sp. FP2338 (assembly GCF_030687515.1). Lineage (NCBI taxonomy): Bacteria > Pseudomonadati > Pseudomonadota > Gammaproteobacteria > Pseudomonadales > Pseudomonadaceae > Pseudomonas > Pseudomonas sp. FP2338. The sequence goes on from NZ_CP117436.1 coordinate 449,793, forward strand.
CGGCCCAGCTTCTCCACAGCGGCCCCGCCGGCCCTGGGAGCAGCGCTTTTTGAGCACTTGTTGTTACAAGCGCAACAATTGCATGGCAAGGTGGCGTCGGGGCGTTTTGGCGCCGATATGCAGGTGCACTTGGTCAATGATGGCCCCGTGACCTTCCTCTTACAGACATGAATGTATTAAAAACGACTTTAATGCCTAAAAACGCAGGGTTTCGCTACAAATACTTCGTTGTCCCTGATGCGTTGTATCGCGGGCTACTAGATAATCGCGCGCTATGGGGATCAGCGTAAATTGGTCCATTTTTGACTTAGGTAGAGACTTGTCCGACGACCTTTGGGGAATCATTTTGACCCAATGGAGTCGGAACAATGCTCGCCAACCTGGCATATAGATAGCTGGCCGTTGGTTTTTTGATCTGTTTTCGGCGAGGGTTGCTCGTGATTGTTAGTCCCTGTAATGCACCAAAATTGTCTGCCAAACGGTTACGAAACGCACTGGTAACGGGCTCTGCCCTGTTTTGCCTGTTCGGCGCGGGTCAACTGTGGGCATTCAGTCTGGATGATGTGTCGGCCAAGGCAAAAGAGCTGGCTGGGCAGAAATACGAAGCTCCGCGCAGCAATCTGCCTAACGAATTTCGCGAAATGAAATTCGCCGACTACCAGAAGATTCGTTTCCGCAACGAAAAAGCTGAGTGGGCCGATCAGAACACGCCGTTCAAGCTGTCCTTCTATCACCAGGGCATGCACTTCGACACGCCGGTGAAAATCAACGAAGTGACCGCCGACAGCGTCCAGGAAATCAAGTACGACCCAAATCGCTTCGATTTCGGCGACGTGAAATTTGATCCTAAAGCCACCGAACAGCTGGGTTATGCCGGTTTCCGTGTGCTGTACCCGATCAACAAAGCCGACAAGCAAGACGAAATCATGACCATGCTCGGCGCCAGCTACTTCCGCGTCGTCGGCAAAGGCCAGGCCTATGGCCTGTCGGCCCGTGGCATGGCGATCGACACGGCATTGCCGTCCGGTGAAGAATTCCCGCGTTTCACCGAGTTCTGGATCGAGCGCCCTAAACCGGGCGAGAAACAGCTGGTGATCTTCGCCCTGCTGGACTCTCCACGTGCCACCGGCGCCTATCGCCTGACCCTGCGCCCTGGCACCGACACCATTGTCGACGTCAAGTCCCAGATGTTCCTGCGTGACAAGGTCAGCAAGCTGGGCATTGCCCCGCTTACCAGCATGTACCTGTTCGGCGCGAACCAGCCTTCCAAGGTGCTCAACTACCGCCGTGAGCTGCACGATTCCAGCGGCCTGTCGATCCATGCCGGCAATGGCGAGTGGATCTGGCGCCCACTGAACAACCCTAAACACCTGTCGGTCAGCAACTTCGCCGTCGAGAACCCGCGTGGTTTCGGCCTGCTGCAACGTGGCCGCGACTTCAGCCACTACGAAGACCTGGACGACAACTACGACAAGCGCCCAAGCGCCTGGATCGAGCCTGAAGGCGATTGGGGCAAGGGCTCTGTCGACCTGGTAGAGATTCCGACCGCCGACGAAACCAACGACAACATCGTTGCGTTCTGGAGCCCGGCCGAGCTGCCGAAAGTCGGCGAGCCGCTGGATGTCAGCTACCGCCTGCACTGGACCATGGACGAGAAAGACCTGCACCCGGCCGACAGTGCCTGGGTCAAGCAGACCTTGCGTTCCACCGGTGACGTGAAGCAATCCAACCTGATTCGCCAGCCTGACGGCAGTGTGGCCTACCTGGTGGACTTCGAGGGCCCGTCCCTGAAGAACCTGCCACCGGATGCGCCAGTGCGCAGCCAGGTGAGCGTGGGCGACAACGCCGAAATCGTTGAAAACAGCGTGCGTTACAACGAGCACACCAAAGGCTGGCGCCTGACCCTGCGCATGAAGATCAAGGATGCAGGCAAGCCCACCGAAATTCGTGCCGCGCTGGTCGAAGACATCGTGAAAGCTGAGCCTGAGAAGGTCTCGACCCAGGTGCTCAAGGCCGACAAACTGCTGGCCAAGCAACACGAAAAACAGGCCAAGAAAGACGCCAAGGAAGCGAAAGACAAGGACGCCAAGCAGCCAGAGGCTGCCCCCGCCAATCCGGAGCCGGAAAAGACCGAACACGTCCTGACCGAAACCTGGAGCTATCAGTTGCCTGCCGATGAGTAATTCTCAAGCCACGCCAGAGACCCTGTCCGAGTACCTGGCGCACCTCCCGATGACCGCAGAGCAGCGCGCCGAACTGGCGGGCTGCACCTCCTTCAGCGAGCTGCACGAACGCCTGTCGTCAAAGACGTTCGACGCACCCACCGAGGCTGCCCAAGCCTCGGTCGGCCGCCGGTTGACGCTCAATACCGCCGAAGAGCTGCAAGACGCCGAGATGCTGGCGCTTGACGCCAACGGCCGGGTTTGCCTGAAGGCCACGCCGCCGATCCGTCGGACCAAAGTGGTGCCGGAGCCATGGCGTACCAATATTCTGGTGCGTGGTTGGCGCCGGATGACCGGTCGCACCAACCCTCCGGCGCCGCCGAAGGATGAGCGCGTATTGCCGGCAGCACGCTGGCGTACCGTGGGTTCGATCCGTCGCTATATCCTGCTGGTGCTGATGCTCGGCCAGACGATTGTGGCCGGCTGGTACATGAAAGGCATCATGCCGTACCAGGGCTGGTCGCTGGTCGACTTCGACGAAATCCGCAACCAGACCCTGCTGCAAACGGCCACCCAGGTACTGCCTTACGCCTTGCAAACCAGCATTCTGATCATGTTCGGGATTCTGTTCTGCTGGGTCTCGGCCGGTTTCTGGACTGCGCTGATGGGGTTCCTGGAGCTGCTGACCGGCCACGATAAATACCGGATCTCCGGTAAAAGTGCCGGTGACGAGCCGATTCCAAAGGATGCCCGCACCGCGCTGGTGATGCCTATCTGCAACGAAGACGTGCCCCGGGTATTTGCCGGCCTGCGCGCTACTTTCGAATCGGTGGCCGCCACGGGCGACCTGGACCGGTTCGATTTCTTCGTGCTCAGCGACAGTAACGAAGCCGATATCTGCATCGCCGAACAGCAAGCCTGGCTTGATGTGTGCCGCGAAGCCGGTGGTTTCGGCAAGATCTTCTATCGCCGCCGTCGCCGTCGCGTAAAGCGCAAGAGCGGCAACCTCGACGACTTCTGCCGTCGTTGGGGTGGTGAATACAAGTACATGGTGGTGCTCGACGCCGACAGCGTGATGAGCGGCGAATGCCTGACCAGCCTGGTGCGCTTGATGGAAGCCACGCCGGATGCCGGGATTATCCAGACCGCGCCGCGTGCGTCGGGCATGGACACCCTGTATGCGCGCATGCAGCAGTTCGCCACCCGCGTCTACGGCCCGCTGTTTACCGCTGGCCTGCACTTCTGGCAGCTGGGTGAGTCCCATTACTGGGGTCACAACGCCATTATTCGTATGAAGCCGTTTATCGAGCACTGCGCCCTGGCGCCGTTGCCGGGTAAAGGTGCGTTTGCCGGTGCGATCCTCTCCCACGACTTCGTTGAAGCGGCGCTGATGCGCCGTGCCGGCTGGGGCGTGTGGATTGCCTACGACCTGCCGGGCAGCTACGAGGAATTGCCGCCGAACCTGCTGGATGAGCTCAAGCGTGACCGTCGCTGGTGCCACGGTAACCTGATGAACTTCCGCCTGTTCCTGGTCAAAGGCATGCACCCGGTGCACCGTGCGGTGTTCCTGACCGGCGTGATGTCCTACCTGTCGGCGCCGTTGTGGTTCTTCTTCCTGGTGCTGTCGACGGCGTTGCTGGCAGTGAACACCTTGATGGAGCCGCAGTACTTCATGGCGCCACGCCAGTTGTACCCGCTGTGGCCTCAATGGCACCCGGACAAGGCGGTGGCGCTGTTCTCTACCACCATCGTGCTGCTGTTCCTGCCTAAATTGCTCAGCATCATCCTGATCTGGGCCAAGGGCGCGAAAGAGTTCGGTGGCAAGTTCAAGGTGACCTTGTCGATGCTGCTGGAGATGCTGTTCTCCATGCTGCTGGCGCCGGTGCGCATGATCTTCCACACCCGCTTCGTGCTCGCTGCGTTCCTGGGCTGGGCTGCGACCTGGAACTCGCCGCAGCGTGACGACGACTCCACGCCATGGAGCGAGGCGGTCAAGCGTCACGGCCCGCAAACCCTGCTGGGCTTCCTGTGGGCGTTGTTGGTGGTGTGGTTGAACCCAAGCTTCCTGTGGTGGCTGATTCCGATCGTCGGCTCGCTGATGCTGTCGATTCCGGTGTCGGTGATCTCCAGCCGGGTCAAGCTGGGCCTCAAGTCTCGCGACGAGAGCCTGTTCCTGATCCCAGAGGAATACAACCCGCCGCAAGCCTTGCTGTCGACCGAGCAATACACCCACGAAAACCGTTGGCACGCCCTCAATGACGGGTTTGTGCGTTCGGTGGTCGACCCGCAGCAAAACGCCCTGGCCTGCGCCCTGGCGACCTCGCGTCACCGTGAGGCGGAGCCGATCGAGCACTTGCGTCAGGAACGTGTGCGCCACGCGCTGAAAGTCGGCCCGGCCGGCCTCAACAACGGCGAGCGCCTGGCATTGCTCAGCGACCCGGTAGCCTTGGCTCGTCTGCATCAGCAGGTGTGGAGTGAAGGCCATGCCGAGTGGCTCGGTGCCTGGCGTGCATCGGTGAAGGCTGATCCGCACGCGCCATTGCTGCCGCTGCAACCGCTGGCGTCCCAGGCCCAACCGGCCTGATTCCGACGCCCCCGAGGGCTCACCTCGGGGGCGTTGGATGCGCTGTTCCTACAGCGTTCAGAATATCTTCCTTATACCGCTAACCCCTTGTTATTTCGAAACAAAAGACCTTCGTCCGAAGCGTATTGCCGTGGCTGTCGCTGGGGTAGCATCGCCCCCAAATTGACTAGGTCGCAGGGGGATTCATGATCAAAAGGTATTGTTCGGCGGTGCTGAGCGGCGTCATCGCATTGATTTACGCAGGCTGGTTGAGTGCTGGTGCCCTCGATGAAGCGGTTCGACGCGGTGTGCTGAAAGTCGGCACCACGCCCACCTATGTGCCCTTTGAAATGAAGGACAAGCAGGGCCGTATCGTCGGTTTTGAGGTCGACTTGCTGCAGGCGATGAGCCGCGCCTTGGGCGTCGAGCTTGAACTGGTCGCCGTGCCTTATACCGAGTTGCTGCCGGGGCTGATGGCGAAGAAGTTCGACCTGATCGGCAGCGGCATGACGGTGACGCAGGAGCGCAACCTCAAGCTGAATTTCAGCGACTCCTTTATCGTGGTTGGCCAGACCGTGCTGCTGAACCCCAGTCTTGCCGGCAAGATTGCCAGCATCGAAGACCTCGACGAGGCCGGTTACCGCATCGCTGCGACTGAAGGCACCACCGGCGAAGCGGCTGCGCAGCGGTTTCTGGGCGCCGCGCACCTGAGCAGCTTCGCAACGCCCGAAGAGGGCGTGCGCCAGGTGGTGGAGGGCAAGGCCGACGCCTTTGTCCATGACGCGCCCTACAACCTGATCGCGATGGCCAGGCCGGAAAACCATCGGCTCTTCGCCCTTGAGCAGCCATTTACCTTTGAGCCCTTGGCGTTTGGGCTGAAAAAAGGCGACTACGACAGCCTCAATTGGATCAACCACTTCCTCAATCAAATTGCCCAGGATGGCACCTACGATCGGCTGCACGACAAGTGGTTCAAGGACACCGACTGGATGGCGGAGATCGACTGAACGTCATAACTGCTTACACATCAATCAATTGCCGCGCTGTTGCGCTGATGTGTCTAGCGCCTGCGCTGTGCTGCACCGTTGTGGGGCTTTTCCGACATACGCCGATAACATTTACCCGTGAAACCTTTGTGACGGGCAACGAGTGGGTTAGGATCGCACCCCGAATTGGTGCAGCCCTTTTGCGCGCCGGCGTTATAAGAATCTTTCAGGGGACTTGATGATGAAAAAGTATCTTTCGATGCTGATGCTTGGCGTCACCGCGCTGGTCGCGGCCACTGCGGCGCATGCTGGCGCCATCGACGATGCGGTCAAGCGCGGCACGCTGAAAGTCGGCATGGACCCGACCTACATGCCGTTCGAAATGACCGACAAGCGCGGTGAAATCATCGGCTTTGAAGTCGACATCCTCAAGGCCATGGCCAAGTCCATGGGCGTCAAGCTGGAACTGGTATCCACCGGCTACGACGGCATTATCCCGGCCTTCCTGACCGGCAAGTTCGACATGATCGGCAGCGGCATGACCCTGACCCAGGAGCGCAACCTGCGCCTGAACTTCAGCGAACCCTTCATCGTGGTCGGCCAGACCCTGCTGATTCGCAAGGACCTGGAAGGCACGATCAAGTCCTATAAAGACCTCAACGACGAGAAATACCGCCTGACCTCCAAGCTCGGCACCACCGGCGAGATGGTTGCCAGGAAGCTGATTTCCAAAGCCAAGTACCACGGCTATGACAATGAACAGGAAGGCGTGCTGGACGTGGTCAACGGCAAGGCCGATGCCTTTGTGTATGACGCGCCGTACAACGTGGTTGCCGAGAAGAAAGTCGGTAATGGCAAGCTGGTGTTCCTGGAAGAACCCTTCACCTTCGAGCCCCTGGCGTTCGGCCTGAAAAAAGGCGATTACGACAGCCTCAACTACATCAACAACTTCCTGCACCAGATCCGCAACGATGGCACCTACGATCGCATCCATGACAAGTGGTTCAAGAGCTCCGAGTGGCTCAAGGACATGGAATAAGCGCTGTTGTGGCGAGGGAGCTTGCTCCCGCTGGAGCGCGAAGCGCTCCCAACCCAGGCGCTGCGGTTTATCTGTCAGTGTCTGGTCGCCAGTAGTGGGGCTGCTTCGCAGCCCAGCGGGAGCAAGCTCCCTCGCCACAGAGGGGCTTGCCCCACCTTTTGGATTTGAGTAATGAAACAGAAAAAAGCCCAATGGCCCTGGCACCTGCTGACCGTGGTCGTGCTGGTTGGCCTGGCTGGCGCGTTGTATTACGCCACCTCGTTGATGTCCTACGAATGGCGCTGGAACCGCGTGCCGCAGTACTTCGCCTATCAGGCCGAAACGTCCCAGCGCGCCGCCGACATCTCCACCGTCATTGAGCTGGTGCGCAAAGGCGACGTGGCCGAAGTCACCTTGCGCAACGACGCAGGCGCCGAGCAAAAGCTGACCGTGGCCGACAACAGCCTGCAAGTGTCACGTGGCGACGACGTGGCCGAAGGCGATGTTATCGGCGTAACCCGGCATTGGGCGCTAGGCCCGTTGATGTGGGGTTTGTGGACCACCTTGTGGTTGTCGGTGGTCTCCGCAATCCTTGGTTTGGCGATTGGTCTGGCAACCGGCTTATGCCGTCTGTCGAGCAACCCGACCTTGCGCGATCTGTCGACGATCTACGTCGAACTGGTGCGCGGTACGCCGCTGTTGGTGCAAATCTTCATTTTCTACTTCTTCATCGGCACGGTGCTCAACCTGTCCCGCGAATTCGCCGGGATTGCCGCGTTGTCGCTGTTCACCGGCGCTTACGTGGCGGAAATCGTGCGCGCCGGTGTGCAGTCCATCACCCGTGGCCAGAACGAAGCCGCACGCTCCCTGGGTTTGAGCGCCAGCCAGTCGATGCGGCACGTGGTGTTGCCGCAAGCATTCAAGCGCGTGCTGCCGCCATTGGCCGGGCAATTTATCAGCCTGGTGAAAGACACCTCGCTGGTCTCGGTGATCGCGATTACCGAACTGCTTAAAAGCGGCCGCGAAGTGATCACCACCTCGTTCTCGCCCTTTGAAATCCTGTTCTGTGTGGCAGGCCTGTACCTGCTGATCAACCTGCCGCTGTCGAAAATGGCCAGCCGGCTTGAGCGGAGGCTCGCGCAAAGTGATTGAAGTCCGCGATCTGGTAAAAGTCTTCGACACCCGTGGCCAGGTAGTGCGCGCGGTAGACCACGTGACCACCCAAGTCGCCAAGGGCGAAGTGCTGGTGGTGATTGGCCCGTCAGGTTCGGGCAAGTCCACGTTCCTGCGCTGCCTTAACGGCCTGGAAGAGTTCGACTCGGGCTCGGTGAGCATCGACGGCCTGCAACTGGCCGACCCGAAAACCGACGTGAATGCCTACCGCCGTGAAGTCGGCATGGTGTTCCAGCACTTCAATTTGTTCCCGCACATGACTGTGCTGGAAAACCTGTGCCTGGCGCAAAAAGTCGTGCGCAAGCGCGGCAAGCAAGAGCGCGAAGCCAAGGCCTTGGCGCTATTGGAAAAGGTCGGTATCGCGCAGAAGGCCAACGAGTTCCCATCGCGCCTGTCCGGTGGCCAGCAACAGCGCGTAGCCATTGCCCGCGCGTTGGCCATGGAGCCCAAGGTGATGCTGTTTGATGAACCCACCTCGGCGCTGGACCCGGAAATGGTCGGCGAAGTGCTGGACGTGATGAAGACCCTGGCCCTGGAAGGCATGACCATGGTCTGCGTCACTCACGAGATGGGCTTTGCCCGTGAAGTGGCAGACCGCGTGCTGTTCTTCGACCACGGCAAATTGCTCGAAGATGCGGCCCCGGCCGAGTTCTTCGATGTACCGAAAGACCCGCGCGCCCAAGCCTTCCTGCGCCAGGTCCTGTGATGGAAGGGTGAGCGTCCTGTGGCGAGCGAGCTTGCTCGCACTGGGGCGCGAAGCGGCCCCAACAAGATCACCGCGATTTATCCAGCAGAACGCGTTGGCAGGTTTTAGGGCTGCTTCGCAGCCCAGCGCGAGCAAGCTCGCTCGCCACAAGGGCCGTGAGTATCAAAGCCTGAATTTACCCACCAGCGCCTGCAAATCCAGGCTTAATCGGGTCAACTGAACACTGGCCGCGGCTGTTTCCTCACTGGCCGCAGCGGTTTGTTCGGTGACATCCCGCACCTTCAACACACTGCGATTGATCTCTTCCGCCACTGCGCTTTGCTGCTCGGCGGCAGCGGCAATCTGCGGGTTCATTTCCTGGATGATCGACACGGTGCGCGCAATCGCGGCCAGGGCATCGCCCGCATCGCGGGTCAGGCCGACGCTGTTGTCGGTCAGGCTGCGGCTGTTGTCCATGATGTCTGCGACCTGCTGGGTGCCGGTATTCAGGCCGAGGATCAAGCCCTCGATTTCTTCGGCAGATTCCTGGGTGCGCTGGGCCAGGCTGCGCACTTCGTCGGCCACTACCGCAAAACCCTGGCCGGCACTGCCCGCGCGCGCCGCTTCAATGGCAGCGTTCAGGGCCAGCAAGTTGGTTTGCTGGGACACTGACTTGATCACGTCGAGCACGCTGCCGATTTTCTGGCTTTCGTGTTGCAGCGCAATCATCGCCTGGCTCGAGCGCGCCATCTCATGGGCCAGGTGGCCGATTTGCTCGACGGCCTGGGTCACTACTTTTTCGCCGGCATCAGCCTCCTGATCCGCTTCATTGGCCGCCACGGATGCCTGCTCGGCATGCCGGGCGACCTCCTGGGCTGTAGCGAGCATTTCATTCATCGCCGTGGCCACCTGATCGGTTTCCTCCTTCTGGTTGTTGACCCCGGCGCGAGTCTGTTCGATGACGGCGGATAACTGCGTTGCGGCACTGGCGATCTGCCGGGCGCTGTCGCCGATACCGCTGATCAGGTTGCGCAGGTTGCGGGTCATTTGCCCGATGCTCTGCTGCAACTGGCCCAGTTCATCGCGGCGGTCCTCTTCAATGTCCCGGCTCAGGTCGCCGTCAGCAATACGGTGGGCAGCCGTGAGGATTGCGCGCAGGGGCACGACTATTTGCCTCGCGATCCACCAGGCGGCCAGTACACCGAGTAGCAGGGCCGCTACGGTGACGCTCAACAGTCGTGTGTGGGTCTGCTCGGCTTCGCTGTCACGCTTGGCGTTCTGGCCCTCGCTCAAACGGTGGCTTTGTTCACGCAACTCATTGAGCTGTTGCTCAAAGCGGCTTTGCAGGGTTTCGGTGTTGAGCTGGGCGTCCTTGAGCCTGGTCAGTTGTTCGCGATAGCTGCTCAGGTCGGCTTTGAGCTGCGCCGCGTCCACGGGCAGCGCGGTCACCGCCGCTTGTGCCACATTCAGGGCTTCGAGCGCCTGGGTGAGTGCGTCGGTGTAGGCTTGCAGCGACTCGGCTGCCCAAGCGGGGCTCTGGGCGCGATCCTCGGCTTGCTCCATGGCCTGGCGCAGGTTTTCAATGGCGTCCAGGGCCTTTTCGTCTTCCTGGTTCGGTAAGTCGCTGGCGAACTGGGCGAGAGTATCACTGGCTTGCAGCGCGGTTTTTTTGAGGGCCGGGCGGATGTTCTCGCGTTGCTCGATCAACGCCGGCAAGGCCGCCAGCGCTGTTTTGAAACTCGCCACCAGGCGTGTCGCTTCCTGCACCCGTTGCAAATCGACCGGGTCTTTGAGGCGGCTTGAAAGGTCGGTCAGATGCTGGTCGATCTTTTCGGTCTGCCTGTGCATTTTGGCCAGGCTGCCGGCGTCCGTAAGGGTGCGGTACACAACTCTGTCAGCGCGCATGGCCTCGGCGTCAAGGGCCAGTTGCCCAAGGGTCGTCAGGCTGTTTGAGCGATAAAGCACGTCTTTCAAGGCCTGCCAGCCGGTCGCGGCGATCAGGATGCTTAAGATCAACACTTGGCCGAAACCCAGTGCGAGTTTGAGACGGATGCTGGCGTTGACCAGCAAACGGGTCAGCCGAGGAAACATGGTGAACCTCCAAATCTGGGGAAGCATTTCGCAACAGCTGAAACGCTAAATCGATTCGAGGTCGTGGCGGGCTGATAACTACGTAGGAAATTTCATAAGTTGCGGCGGCCTTGATCCGGCCGCCGCGTAGGTGCGGGTCAGATGCGGAAGCGCCCGACCAGAGACTGCAAATAGATCCCCAAGCGTGCCAGTTCGGCACTCGAGGCGGCAGTTTCCTCGCTGGCCGAGGAGGTCTGTTCAGACACGTCGCGCACATTCAACACGCTGCGGTTGATCTCCTCGGCCACAGCGCTCTGTTGCTCGGCAGCGGTGGCAATCTGCGAGTTCATCGCCTGGATAGTCGAGACCGTGCGCGTGATATTGCTCAGCGCGTTGCCGGCGCGGCGGGTCAGTTCGACGCTGCTGTCGGTGAGGCCACGGCTGTTGTCCATGATGGTCGCCACCTGCTGGGTGCCGTTTTGCAGGCCGACGATCAGTTCTTCGATCTCCTCGGTGGACTTTTGCGTGCGCTGGGCCAGGCTGCGCACCTCATCGGCCACCACCGCAAAGCCGCGCCCGGCCTCACCGGCCCGCGCTGCTTCAATCGCCGCGTTCAGCGCCAGCAGGTTGGTTTGTTGGGCGACAGACTTGATCACATCGAGCACGCTGCCGATCTTGTCGCTCTCGCGCTTGAGGTCGCCCATGGCCACCGTGGAATGACCGACCTCGATCGCCAGGCGCTCAATCTGCGCGATGGCTTCACCCACCACCTTGTCGCCTTCACGGGCCTGTTGGTCCGCCGCCACGGCAGCTTCGGAGGCTTCTTCGGCGTTGCGCGCCACCTCCTGCACGGTGGCGGCCATTTCGTTCATGGCGGTGGCCACTTGGTCGGTCTCGACCTTTTGGCTGTTAACCCCGGCGCTGGTCTGTTCGGTCACGGCCGACAGTTGTTCGGCGGCGCTGGCGATCTGGGTGACGCCGTCGCTGATACCGCCGATCAACTCGCGCAGGCCGACGGTCATGCTCTGCATGGCGCGTTGCAACTGGCCCAACTCGTCCTGGCGGGCGGAGTTGAGGTTATGGCTCAGATCGCCCGAGGCCACGCGCTCGGCGACTTGGAGCGTCTGGTTGAGCGGGATCACGATCTGGCGGGTGATGGCCCAGGCGGCGAGAATGCCGAAGATCAGCGCCAGCACGGTGGCCAGCAGCAACAGCTGTTTAGCGTGGGCGGCATCGGCATCGCGCACGGCGGTCTGGGAGGTGGTGAGTTTTTCGCTGTGCCCCAGCAGGATATCGCCCTGGGCGGTCATGATTTTCAGCGCGGCGGCGCTGGCGACCTGGGAGTCGCGGTACTGGCTGACGGCGGCGCGGTAGGCTTGCAGTGACACGCCGGCCTCTTGCAGGTTGGCCTGGTATTGCTCAGGCAGCTTGCCTTGCAGGTCGGTGATTTTCTTCAGGGCATTGTCGATGGCATCCAGGGCTGGTTGCTCGGCCTCGGTCTTGCCGCTGTAGGTATAACCGCGCACCTGGAAGCGCGACTGTTGGATCAACTTGCTCAGGTCGACCACGCTGTTGAACTGCGTGACGCTGTCGCCTTGCAGCAGGGTCGCTTCGATTTCGTTGATCTTGGCCACGGCGTTGTCGGCGGTGTCACCGAGCTTGCTGCGTGCGCCCTCACGCTTGAGGCCGGCCAGGACCATAGTGCCAAAGGCTTTTTTGTATTGGCCCAAGGCTTCCAGCTGTTGCTCGACCAGGGCTTTGTCGTCGGGTTGCTCGATCAGCGTTTCGGCGGTTTTGAGGCCATCGTCCAGTTGCTTCAGCAGGCTGTTGACGGCGTCGGTGCCTTGTTCGCCCCGGCGCATTTCAAAGTCCAGGCGCGCCAGGCGCAGGTCTTTGGTCAGGCCGTTGAGGCTGGAGATAAAGCCCAGCTTGTCGCCGCGACTGGTCACATCGCCCAAGCCGGTCCAGCCGGTGAAGGTGATCAACAGCGTCAGGATCAACACCAAGCCAAAGCCTATGCTCAGCTTGCGATTGACGCTCACATTCCCCAGTTTTTCGGCTAACCAACGATACATGCTGCGATCTCCTTTGGAACAAGGCTTGGACTTATTCAGAGGCTATCGGCTGTGTAGGAAAATTCTGTAGCGATGCGAGTCCAATGTGGGAGCTGGCTTGCCTGCGATGCAGGCACCTCGGTACATCAGGCATACCCAGGTGATGCAATCGCAGGCAAGCCAGCTCCCACATTTTTTCGGGGCGGGTCGGGGTTCAGAACAACCGAGCGAGCAGGGCGGTCACGGCGGTTTCTACGCGCAGGATGCGTGCACCCAGTTGCACCGGTTGCAAGCCGGCCTTGGCCAACAGCTCCACTTCGTAGGGGATCCAGCCGCCTTCGGGGCCGATGGCCAGAGTCACCGGCTCATCCAGTCCACGTGGGCACGCCGGGTAATCGCCAGGGTGGCCGATCAGGCCCAGAGTCCCTGCGGTCATGGCCGGCAGGCGGTCTTCGACGAACGGCTTGAAGCGCTTTTCGATGATGATCTCGGGCAGCACGGTGTCCCGCGCCTGTTCCAGGCCGAGGATCAACTGCTCGCGAACCGCCTCCGGTTCCAGGAACGGGGTTTGCCAGAAGCTCTTTTCGACCCGGTAACTGTTGACCAGCACCACCTTCGGCACGCCCATTGCCGCCACGGTTTGCAGCACCCGGCGCAGCATCTTCGGGCGCGGCAGTGCCAGCAGCAGGGTCAGCGGCAGTTTGGTCGGTGGCGGCTGGTCGAAGCTCACTTGCAGCTCGGCTTCACCGGCTTCCAGGCGCAGCAATTGCGCATTGCCCATCGACCCGCCGATCCGCCCGACCCGCAGGTTGTCGCCCACCACCGCGCGGTGGACTTCCTGCATATGCACCAGGCGCCGATCACGCAGGATCACCCGGTCGGCCGCGATAAAGTCGGCCTCCTCAAGCAACAGCAGGTTCACGGTTGCGTCGCTGGCGGCTGGTCGTCGTCGGCGGGTTGGTCATCCGGGTGATCGCCACGCTTGCTGATCAGGCTGCCAAACAGGATGCCGATCTCGAACAGCATCCACATCGGCACGGCCAGCAAGGTCTGCGAGAAAATGTCCGGTGGCGTAAGGATCATGCCCACCACGAAGCAGCCGATGATCACGTACGGGCGCACTTTTTTCAGGTATTTGACGTCGACCACGCCGATCCACACCAGCAGCACCACGGCAACCGGGATTTCGAAGGCCACGCCAAAGGCGAAGAACAGCGTCATCACGAAGTCGAGGTAGCTGGTGATGTCGGTCATCATTTCCACGCCGGCCGGGGTGGCGGCGGCGAAGAACTTGAAGATCAGCGGGAACACCAGGAAGTACGCGAAGGCCATGCCGGTGTAGAAAAGCAGGATGCTCGACACCAGCAACGGCACGGCGATGCGCTTCTCATGCTTGTACAGGCCGGGGGCAATAAAGCCCCAGATCTGGTGCAGGATCACCGGGATCGCCAAGAACAGCGAGACCATCATGGTCAGCTTCAACGGCGTCAAAAACGGCGACGACACGTCGGTGGCGATCATCGTCGCGCCGGCCGGCAGGTACTGGCGCAAGGGCGTGGAGACGAAGGTGTAGATCTGCTGGGTGAAGGCGAACAGCCCGGCAAATATGATGAAAATGGCCGCTACGCAACGCAGCAGGCGGGTCCGCAACTCGGTGAGGTGCGAGACCAGCGGCATATGCTGGTCGTTTTCCGGTTTATCAGCGCTCATGGGGCTCGCGGCGGCAATGTAGGGTCATGGGGAGCGGGCGACGCCACGGGCGTCGGCGCTGGCTCAGTCGGGGCGGGCGCGGTTGGCGGGGCTTCGGCGGCCGGAGCAATGCTGTTTTCGGGCACAGGCTCCGCCGGTTTGGCGGGTTCCTGCACCGGCGACAGAATCTTGCGCGCCTCCTGCTCCAACGACAGGATGTGTTCGTTGTGCAACTGGCGGCGGATCTCGTCGGCGCCGATTTCCCGTTCAACTTCCTGTTTGATGGCGTTGAAACTGCGTTTCAGGCGCCCGATCCACAGGCCGGCCGTGCGCGCGGCACCGGGCAGGCGTTCCGGCCCGAGTACCAGCAAGGCCACGAGGCCGACGAGCAGCAGTTCAGAGAAGCTGATACCAAACATTAGTCAGTGCTCACGAGTCTTTGCGGGTCGGCTCTTGGACTTTTTCAGCCTGCACGTCGAAGGTGCGACGCTCGGTGATCGGCTGTGTGGCCTGCGGGTGAACGGGCGGCGCCGGAGGCACTGGGTTGGCCATCGGGTCGGCCGGCTTTTCATCGTCGTTCATGGCTTTACGAAAGCCCTTGATCGACTCGCCCACATCCGTGCCCAGGTTCTTGAGTTTCTTGGTGCCGAACACCAGTACCACGACCACCAGAATGACGATCCAGTGTTTCCAGTCAAAAATGCCCATGCTGCAATTCCTCTGTAAAAGTTATTCAGGCGGACGGGCGCGAGGCCTTCTCGACATGCCCGGACAAGCCGAAGCGACGGTCCAGTTCATCCAACACGGCCTGTGGGTGCTGCCCCAGTTGGGCGAGCATGACCAGGCTATGGAACCACAAGTCTGCGGTCTCGTAGATTACATCGCTGTAATCACCGCTGATTTGCGCATCTTTGGCGGCAATAATCGTCTCGATGGACTCTTCGCCAAGTTTTTCCAGAATCTTGTTCAAGCCCTTGTGGTACAGGCTGGCGACATAGGAGCTGTCGGCATCCGCGCCTTTGCGGTCTTCCAGCACCTGGGCCACACGGTTCAGGGTATCGCTCATGTTCAGTGTCCTGCGGAGTAAATGGCGTGCGGGTCTTTGAGCACCGGTTCCACAACCTTCCACTCGCCGTTTTCGAACACGCGATAGAAGCAGCTGTGGCGGCCGGTATGGCAGGCGATATCGCCGATCTGCTCGACCTTCAGGATCACCACGTCGGCGTCACAGTCGATGCGCATCTCGTGCAGGGTCTGCACATGCCCGGACTCTTCGCCCTTGCGCCACAGTTTGCCACGCGAACGTGACCAGTAAATGGCGCGCTGCTCAGTGGCGGTGAGGCTCAAGGCCTCGCGGTTCATCCAGGCCATCATCAGTACGCGCCCGGTCTTGTAGTCCTGGGCAATGGCTGGCACCAGGCCGTCACTGTCCCACTTGATCTCGTCCAGCCAGTCTTTCATGTTCGGCTCCGGCAATTTGCGACAGTGTATAACCGGATCGGCTATCGGCGCACGATCAGATAAACACCCACGGCGACCATGATGCCCGCCGGCCAATGGCCCAATTGGTTCAGCGGCCCGCCAATCGCCAGCATCGCGCCGCCGACCAGGTGGGCGGCGCCCAGCAGGCGCAGGAACCAGTCGTCCTTGCGCCTGTGCCACGGCGGCGCAGGGTCTTTGGCGTGGGGCTGGGACATGCGCTCCAGCAGGTCGCGGGTCATGTTGGCCAGGTGCGGCAGTTGTTCCATCTGGCTGTGCAGGTTGCCCAACAGGGTTTTCGGGCTGACGCGCTCGCGCATCCAGCGTTCCAGGAACGGCTGCGCGGTGTTCCACAAGTCCAGGTCCGGGTACAGCTGGCGGCCCAGGCCTTCGATGTTGAGCAAGGTTTTTTGCAGCAGCACCAGCTGTGGTTGCACTTCCATATTGAAGCGCCGCGCGGTCTGGAACAGGCGCATCAGCACCTGGCCGAAGGAAATATCTTTTAACGGTTTTTCAAAGATCGGCTCGCACACGGTGCGGATCGCCGCTTCGAATTCGTTGAGCTTGGTTTCGGCCGGTACCCAACCCGAATCGATGTGCAATTGCGCCACGCGGCGGTAGTCACGTTTGAAGAAGGCGAACAGGTTACGCGCCAGGTAATCCTGGTCTTCCGGGGTCAGGCTGCCGACGATGCCGCAGTCGATCGCAATGTATTGCGGGCTCCACGGGTTGACGGTGCTGACGAAAATGTTGCCTGGGTGCATATCGGCGTGGAAGAAACTGTCGCGGAACACCTGGGTGAAGAAGATCTCCACACCGCGCTCGGCAAGCATCTTCATGTCGGTGCGCTGGTCGGCAAGAGTGGCGAGGTCGGTGACCTGCACGCCGTAGATGCGCTCCATCACCAGCACTTTAGGGCGGCACCAGTCCCAATACACTTGGGGCACATACAGCAGCGATGAACCCTCGAAGTTGCGCTTGAGCTGGCTGGCGTTGGCCGCTTCACGCAGCAGGTCGAGTTCGTCGTAGATGGTTTTTTCGTAGTCGGCGACCACGTCCACCGGGTGCAGCAGGCGCGCATCGGCGGAGAAGCGTTCGGCGGCGCGGGCGAGGATAAACAGCCACGCAAGGTCCTGGCCGATGATCGGCTTGAGGCCGGGGCGGATGACCTTCACCACCACTTCTTCGCCGGTCTTCAATTGTGCAGCATGAACCTGCGCCACCGAGGCCGAGGCCAGTGGCTCGACGTCGAAACGGCTGAACACCTCGCTGATCTTCTTGCCCAGCTGTTCTTCGATCAGCTTCATCGACTGTTGCGAGTCGAAGGGCGGCACGCGGTCCTGCAACAGCATCAACTCGTCGGCAATGTCTTCGGGCAGCAGGTCACGGCGCGTGGAGAGGATCTGCCCGAATTTGATAAAGATCGGCCCCAGGTCCTGCAACGCCAGGCGCAGGCGCGCGCCACGGTTCAGCTCCAGCGGTTTGCGCGGGAACCAGCGCCAGGGCAGCACATAACGCACCGCCAGCAGGAACCACGGCAACGGCAGGGCGAACAGCAGGTCATCGAGGCGGTAGCGGATTACGACGCGCTGGATACGAAACAAACGGCGGACGGCGAGCAGCTTCATGCGTTATCGCTTGGATCAAGGGAACGGCTCAGGCGCTCGAAGCGTGCCTCAAGGCGTTCCAGGTCGATTTTGGCCTTGTCGAGTTCGCGAAAGCGCGCTTGCGCTTCCCGTTCTCCGACCAGGGTGCGCGATTCTTCGCTCAGGTATTCGGCAAGGTTCTGGTTGAGGCTGGCGAACCCTTGCTGGTACCAGCGCGAGCGACTGCGCAGGTGCCCGCTGATCAACTGGGTGGCCACCGGGCCAATCCAGCGTGACAGCTCGTATTCCCAATCCAGTTCCAGGTCTTGCAGCACGGCGGCCAGGTCCATCAGCACCGCGCTGTCGCCTTCCAGCTCCACTTCGGGGCTGTGCAGGATCGCGGTCTTGTTGCGGCTCAGCGCCAGGTGCAACAGGCTCGAGGCGGGTGCGCGCAGGGTGCAGTCGGCCTCGGCGGCCCAATCGCCGGCGAGCAGCAGGCCTTCATCGCTGGGCAGAATAAACAGCTGCAAGGCGGGGCTGGTGCAATCGACGGCAATCACCTTGCCGTTCAAGTGCGCAAGCCGCGCCAGGGCGGTGCTGTCCAGGCGCAGGACACGGTTGATGCCGTGTTCGACGCTGGCGAGGAGGCCTGCGAACAGCATCAGGGCTTGATGCCGCGGTGCAGGGCGACGATGCCTGAGGTCATGTTGTGGTAGGTCACGCGGTCGAAACCGGCTTCTACCATCATCGACTTCAGGGTTTCCTGGTCGGGGTGCATGCGGATCGATTCGGCCAG
The DNA here is from genome assembly GCF_030687515.1 of Pseudomonas sp. FP2338. Classification (NCBI taxonomy): domain Bacteria; kingdom Pseudomonadati; phylum Pseudomonadota; class Gammaproteobacteria; order Pseudomonadales; family Pseudomonadaceae; genus Pseudomonas; species Pseudomonas sp. FP2338. The sequence continues at coordinate 468,054 of NZ_CP117436.1, forward strand.
GTAGCGGTAGCTCTCGGCGTCATTGGTGATCAGCTTGCCCATCAGCGGCATGAAGGCGAACGAGTAGGTGTCGTAGACCTTGGACATCAGCGCGTTGGTCGGCTTGGAGAACTCCAGCACCAACAGGCGGCCGCCCGGCTTGAGTACGCGCAGCATCGAGCGGATCGCGTCCTCTTTATGGGTCACGTTACGCAGGCCGAAAGCGATGGTCACGCAGTCGAAATGGTTGTCCGGGAACGGCAGCTTTTCGGCGTCGGCCTGTACGAACTCGATATTGCCGGCCACGCCTTTATCCAGCAGGCGATCACGGCCGACCTTGAGCATCGAACCGTTGATGTCCGCCAGCACGACCTGGCCGGTCGGGCCAACCAGCTTGGAGAACTTGGCCGCCAGATCGCCCGTGCCGCCGGCGATGTCGAGCACGCGGTTGCCGGTGCGTACACCCGACAACTCGATGGTGAAGCGCTTCCACAGGCGGTGCATGCCGCCCGAGAGCACGTCGTTCATCAGGTCGTACTTGGCCGCAACGGAGTGGAACACCTCAGCGACTTTTTCCGCTTTCTGGCTTTCCGGAACGTTCTTGAAGCCGAAGTGAGTGGTGGGTTCGGCATCGCTGCCTTTGCGCTGATCAGTCATATCGCTGTCACCAAAAGAGAATGCGGGACATGATAATCCCCACCGCCTGCTTTGTCTTGGCAAGGCTGAAGGTAAGATAGGTGTTCATCGAGACCTTTTGCCGCATGGCAGGTGTTCTGAGTCGATATAAAGAGGAGTCATTGCAATGGCCCGTATTACCGTTGAGCGTGCACATTCCCTGGGTAAAGAAGGCGCGCGCGCGAAGGCCGAGAAGTTGGCGCACAAACTCAAGGAGCAATATGGCCTGGAGTCATCGTGGTCGGGCGATAGCCTGAACCTCAAGCGTTCGGGGGTTAAAGGCACGGTGTTAGTCGCCGATGAATCGCTGCGCATTGATGTTGAATTGGGCCTGTTGATGTCGGCCATGAGCGGCACCATCAAGTCTGAAATCGAGAAAGCCCTGGATAAGGCGCTGGCTTGATCGATGTGTTCTTAGGGTGCCGATTCTAATTTTCCAGCCTACTTTGTGCCCAAGCCCTCAACTCCTGTGGGCGGTTCCTCCACCCTGATCTGCGTGAGGTGCACCATGGCCACAGTTATTTTGAAGAAAAAAATCGACCTCCAATCCACTGCCCTGAGTGACGTTAAAAGCTACGCCCGCAAGATCTGGCTGGCAGGACTTGGCGCCTATGCCAAGGTCGGCAGTGAAGGTAGCGAGTACTTCAAAGAGCTGGTTAAGACCGGTCAACATGTTGAAAGTAAAGGCAAAAAAGTTGTGGTTGAACAACTTGACGCCGCCAACAGTCAGATTGACCAAGTAAAGAGTAATGTCTCCAGCGTCAAAGGCTTGGTTGAAGTTCAACTGGATAAAGTTGAAAAAGCTTTTGACACGCGTGTTGCAAGTGCCTTGAATCGAATCGGCATTGCGTCTAAACATGACGTGGAGACACTCTCTGCTAAGCTCGAAGAGCTGACGACATTGCTAGAACGTGTCGCGCGTAAACACTAAGGAGACATCGGGATGGCTGTTAAAAAGACTACTCAGAAAGAAGGCAGCTCGTGGATCGGGGAGGTTGAAAAATATTCCCGTAAGATCTGGCTTGCTGGTTTAGGCGTGTACTCGAAGGTTAGCAGTGACGGCGGCAAATACTTCGAGACATTGGTCAAGGACGGCGAAAAGGCCGAGAAGTTGACCAAGACCACGGTTGGTAAAAAAGTTGAAGCGGCCAAGGCCACTGCCGGCTCTGCCAAGTCGAGCATTTCTGACACTTGGGGCAAGTTGGAAGAAACCTTCGACAAGCGTCTCAACAGTGCCATTTCGCGACTGGGCGTGCCCAGCAAAGCGGAACTGAAGACGCTGCACAGCAAGGTCGATACCCTGGCCAAGCAAATCGAAAAACTCACCGGCGCTAAAGTGGCTCCAGCCAAAACCGCCGCCGCTAAACCTGCTGCCAAGCCTGCGGCTAAAACCGCAGCGGCTAAGCCAGCTGCAAAAACCGCTGCCAAGCCTCTGGTAAAAGCGGCTGCCAAGCCAGCTGCGAAACCTGCGGCCAAGGCCCCGGCTAAAGCTGCGGCAAAACCAGCAGCCAAAACCGCGGCTGCCAAACCGGCCGCCAAACCTGCAGCAAAACCCGTGGCCGCTAAAGCCGCTGCCAAGCCTGCGGCTAAGCCGGCTGCCAAAGCAGCAGCAAAACCAGCGGCCAAGCCTGCGGCTAAAACCGCAGCTGCCAAACCTGCTGCCAAGCCGGCCGCTGCGAAACCTGCAGCCAAGCCAGCCGCAGCTAAAGCCGCTGCCAAGCCTGCTGCAGCAAAACCTGTGGCTGCCAAGCCTGCGGCAAAACCTGCCGCCGCGAAGAAGCCAGCAGTAGCCAAGAAGCCAGCAGCGCCCAAGCCTGCTGTTGCGGCAAAGCCGGCAACCCCAGCGCCAACCGCTTCGACAGCCAATTCGGTGTCCGCACCGACCCATGCTGCTACCGCCCCGACTGCAACGCCGGTAACCCCGACGCCATCCAGTCAGTCCTGATTTCTTCAGGGCACAAAAAACGCCCGGCCTGTGAAGGTCGGGCGTTTTTTTATGGAAGTCTCATATACACCGCACTTCCAATGTGGGAGCGGGCTTGCCCGCGATGGCGGAGTGTCAGCCACCCAGGTATTGGCTGATAAATTGCTATCGCGGGCAAGCCCGCTCCCACATTTTTAATCGATATCATCCAGGTATTTGAGCGCAAACCGCTCAGTCGCCTGCCGCGCCGGCAATAGCAGATGCGGCGCCACCAGCATCATGACCTGGTAGACCACCACCCGCACCTCGCCTTCACGGTCGAGAATCCGCTGGTAGTCCAGGGAAAACAGCAGGGTCATGGTGATCTGTTCCACCAATTGCCCCAACGCCTGGGTGTCACTGACCAACTGCCCCGCTGCCTTCAAGCGCGCAAGCAGTGAAGCCAGGGTGCGCTTGAGCGCCGTGAGCAAGTTGCGAATGCCTTTGGCCAGCTTCGGCAGGCGCCCGGCCAGGTTCGACAGGTCCTGGAACAGGAACCGGTAATGGGCCATGCGCTCGATGATCAGGTGCAGGAACAGCCAGTAATCTTCGGGTTTGAGTTGCGCATCCGCCGGCGGGTCGAGCAGGGGCGCCAGTTCATTCTGGAAACGCTCGAACAACCCGAGCACCAACGGCTCCTTGCCATGGAAGTGGTAGTAGAGGTTGCCGGGGCTGATCCCCATTTCATTCGCCACCTCCATGGTCGACACGTTCGGTTCGCCCTTGTGGTTGAACAACTGCAGGGCACATTCAAGGATACGGTCGCGGGTCTTCATCCAGTCTTCTTAATCTGATCGTTGAGCTCAGCGCACCCGCACGTACGTGCCTGGCGCCGCTTCCATCGGTGGGTAATTCTGGTTGCCCAGGGCCGTGAGGGTCTCGCGCTGCACGCCCGACCGTTGCTGGATCCACGCAAGCCACTGCGGCCACCAACTGCCTTCGACGTGACTGGCGTCGTAGTACCAGGCGCGGGGGTCGCTGCTCAGCTTGGGGTTCTCGACGTAGTTGGCCTTGGGGTTGCCCGGCGGGTTGAGGATGCTCTGGATATGCCCGCTGTTGGACAGTACAAAGCGCCGCTCGCCGCCCAGCAGCTGGGTGGAGCGGTACACCGCGTCCCACGGCGTGATGTGGTCGTTGATGCCGGCCACGCTGAAGCTGTCCACGGTGACCTTCTGCAGGTCGATGGGCGTGCCGCACACCTCAAGGCCACCCGGATGGCTGAGCGGGTTGTGCTTGAAGAAGTCCAGCAGGTCGCCATGCAACGCGGCGGGCAGGCGCGTGTTGTCGTTGTTCCAGTAGAGGATGTCGAACGCCGGCGGTTCTTTGCCCAGCAGGTAATTATTGATCCAGTAGTTCCAGATCAGATCGTTGGGACGCATCCAGGCGAAGACCTTGGCCATGTCGCGACCCTCCAGCACGCCTTGCTGGTAGGAGCGGCGCTTGGCGGCTTCCAGGGTCTGTTCGTCAGCGAACAAGGTGGCCGGGCTGTCGATCTGGCTGTCGAGCAGGCTCACCAGGTAGCTGGCGCTGGAGACGCGCCGCAGCTGGCGCTTGGCTTGCAGGTGGCCTTGCAGCGCAGCGATGGTCAGGCCACCGGCGCAGGCGCCCATCAGGTTGACCTCACGGGCGCCGGTGATTGCCCGGCACACATTCAGCGCTTCCTCCAGCGCCGCCACATAGGTGGACAGGCCCCACTCGCGGTGACGCACATCCGGGTTACGCCAGCTGACCATAAACGTCTGCAGGCCGTTTTTCAGGGCGTACTGCACAAAGCTGTTGGCGGGGCTGAGGTCGAAGATGTAGTACTTGTTGATTTGCGGTGGCACGATCAGCAGCGGCTTGGCGTACTGCTTTTCGCTCATGGGTTTGTACTGGATCAGTTCCAGCAGCTCGTTGCGAAACACCACGGAACCCGCGGTCGTTGCCACCGTTTTGCCCACTTCAAAAGCGTGTTTGCTGACCTGGCTGGGCAGGCCGTTGTTGTGCAACAAATCGTTAAATAAATTATTCACGCCGCGCACCACGCTGTGGCCGCCGGAGTTGAGCAGCTCCTTGATGGCCAGCGGGTTAAGCAAGGTGTTGGAGGGCGAGACGGCATCGTTGATCAGCGAGAAGGCAAAGTGCGCGCGGGCGCGGTCATCGGCGCTCATCGAGCTGTCATTGATCCAGTCACGCGTTTGTTTCTGCCAGCTCAAATAGGCTTGCAGGCTGCGCCGGTACAGCGGGTTAAGCGCCCAGGTGGGGTCGGCGAAGCGGCTGTCAGCGGGGTTGGGGGCATGCACGGTTTCACCCAGCAGCACGCGACCGAGTTGGCCGCCCAACGCCAGGGCGTGCCGAGCGGTGTACAGCGGGTTGCGCCAGCCATGGTGGGCGACACTGCGCAGGGTCGCCAGCAAATCCCGGCCCCGCAGGCCACTGATCGCATTTTGCGCGTTGATGAACGCGGCAGGGGTGGGCGCCGGGTTCGTCACGGGTCTTTCTCGCATGAGCCAACACTCCTTCGTCAAGGCAACAACAGGCACGCCAATTCAGAACCATAGTCGGTTCTCGGCAAGTTGCGCGGCGGTGCGGTCCTTACACGGCCGGTCGCGGGTGAATCACGGCCCGCAGGCGCTCCTCTTCAAGAAACTTCATGATGATCGGCGCCACGGCTTCGGCGCGGGTAATCAGGAACAAGTGGCCATCATCGATGATGTGCAACTGTGCGTTGGGAATGCGCCAGGCGAGCATGCGCATATTGATCAGCGGAATCAGCGGGTCGTCGTCGCCGGCCAGCACCAGGGTCGGTTGGCGGATCTTGTGCAACCAGTGAATGCTGGTCCAGCCAAGGCCTGCAAACAGCTGCCAGTAGTAACCGAGCTTGCCCGCCGAGCGCACTTTGCTCGCATGTTCGGCGGCCAGTTTGGAATCGCGGCGGAACGAGCCGCCATATATCATCGGGGCAATGCGCACCACGTGGGACGGTTGGATATAGCGCCTGGGGCTTGCCATCAGCCACAGCACCTTGGGTTTGCCCGGCACCATAAAGGCCCCGGCTGCCGTCGCCGCGAGGATCAGTTTTTTGCAGCGCTCGGGGTAGTCATAGGCAAACTGCTGCGCCAACGCGCCGCCCCAGGACACACCCACCGCATTCACCTGGCCATAGTTCAGGTAATCGAGCATGCGTGCAGTGAGCTTGGCCAGACCGGGAAAGCGATAGGGCACGCTGGGTGTGGAGGAACCCCCCACACCCGGCACATCGAAGGCGATCACTTCCAGGTCCGGGTCCAGCGCCTGGACGAACGGAAACACCAACTCAAGGTTGGCGCCGATGCCGTTGAAGATCAGCAGCGGCGTCAAGTGAGGCTTGCCCGGGCGTACCGCCGTGCGGATGGTCTGGCCATCCAGGTCGATGGTACGGAAGATGAACGGTTGCGGCATGCTCAAGCCCTGTGAAGTGGCGCTACGTGTCTGGAAGAACTCGGTTCATGTGGGAGCTGGCTTGCCTGCGATAGCAAGCTGTCAGTTAGCTCATCAGCTAGCTGGCCCACCGCTATCGCAGGCAAGCCAGCTCCCACATTGATCGTATTTCTACCGCAAAATCTGCTTATCGTTCGTGCACATAAGTACCCGGTGCCGCCTCAGCTGCGGCATAGGCTTTGTTACCCAGGCTTGTAGGTGCTTTCTTCAATTTGCCCGCTCGCTCGGCCTGCCACGCCTGCCAATGCAGCCACCACGAGTCAGTGTGCTTGGTGGCATTCTCCTGCCACTCCAGCGGCTTGCCCGCCAAACCATCGCTGGTCTGGTAACGCGCCTTGGGGTTGCCTGGCGGGTTGAGAATGCTCTGGATATGCCCACTGCTGGACAACACAAACTCCACTTTGCCACCAAACAGCTGCGCCGACTTGTAGCACGACTGCCACGGCGTGATGTGGTCGTTGGTGCCGGCCAGTGAGTAGATATCGGCGGTCACCTGCTTGAGGTCTATCGGCGTGCCGCACACTTCCAGGGCATTGGCGCGTACCAGCGGGTTGTTCTTGAACAGCTCAATCAAATCGCCATGGAAGGCGGCCGGCAAGCGTGTGGTGTCGTTGTTCCAGAACAGGATGTCGAACACCGGCGGCTCGTTGCCGAGCAAGTAGTTATTGACCCAGTAGTTCCAGATCAGGTCGTTGGGGCGCATCCAGGCAAACACCTTGGCCATGTCGCGGCCTTCCAGCACGCCGGCCTGGTAGGAGTGGCGCTTGGCCGCCTCCAGGGTCTGCTCATCGACGAACAACGCCACCTGGGTGTCCAGCGTGGTGTCCAGCACGCTCACCAGCAGGGTCAGGGCGTTGACCTTCTTCTCCCCCAGCGCCGCGTAGTGGCCCAGCAGGGCGGTGCAGGTGATGCCGCCGGAGCAGGCGCCGAGCATGTTCACGTCTTTGCTGCCGGTAATGGCCGTGACCACATCGACCGCTTCCTTGAGCGCCTCGATATAGGTCGACAGGCCCCATTCGCGCTGGGCCTTGGTCGGGTTGCGCCAGCTGACGATAAACGTCTGCTGGCCATTGCGCAGGCAGAAGCGCGCCAGGCTCTTTTCCGGGCTCAGGTCGAATACATAGAATTTGTTGATCTGCGGCGGCACCACCAGCAGTGGGCGCTCGTGCACCTGCTCGGTGATGGGCTTGTACTGGATCAGTTCCAGCACGTCATTGCGAAACACCACGGCGCCTTCGGTGGTGCCCAGGGTCTTGCCGACTTCAAAGGCGCCCATGTTGACTTGGCTCGGCATACCGCCGTTGTGCACCATGTCTTTGGCCAAGTGGGACAGGCCATCAAGCAGGCTTTTACCGCCGGTTTCAAAGAAGCGTTTGACCGCCGCCGGGTTGGCTGCGCTGTTAGTGGGGGCCATGGCTTCGGTCATCAGGTTGATCACGAAGTGGCCGCGGCTGATGTCCTGTTCCGACAGGCTGCTGTCGCCGATCCAGTCGTGCAGTTCCTTGCGCCACGCCAGGTAGGTTTGCAGGTAACGCTTGTAGAGCGGGTTCTGGCTCCACGCCGGGTCGTTGAAGCGACGGTCATCGCCTTCGGGGGCCAGTGCGGACTTGCCGAACATCACGTTCTTCAATTCCACGCCAAAATGCGCGACGTGTTTGACGCTGTGCAACGGTTGCTTGATGGCTTGGGTCAGCACCATCTTCGCTGAGGCCAATAAATCCTTTTTGCGTAACGCGATGATCGGGTTCAGCCCCAGGGTGTTTTCCGAGGCCTGGCGTTTCAAGTCATCGTTATTCTTGTTACTCATCTACGACGCTCCATTGTCCGAAAGACGAGTACCGGCGATTGCTGCGCACCCAATTTCGATACACGACACCAGCCTGGTACTGCGACTCGGGTGACCGTTGATACCGCATCGTCAAATGCAGGGAACTTGCCAGTTCCATTGGTTACCCGAGTTTAATTTTTTTCGCAAGCAGGCCAATCGTTGGCCACGCGACAGGGCATTCAAGCAGATGAAATTAGAAAATGCCCTCTAAAGCGCAAGACGCCTGAGTTAGAGCATCAGCCGCACGACCGACTCACTCGGGTCGCGGGTTTTGCCGGCGGCTTTGAGTTCGGCGAGGTAGTCGGCCCACAGGTCTTGCTGGCGCACGGCTAGTTGGTAGAGGTAGTCCCAGGTGAACAGTCCGCTGTCATGGCCGTCGTCGAAGGTCAATTTCAGTGCGTACTGGCCGGCGGGTTCTATCTTGGTCAGCCGCACGTTGAGCTTGCCGAATTGCAGGATGGGTTTGCCGTGGCCCTGGACCTCGGCGGAAGGCGAGTGGGTGCGTAGCAGCTCGGCGCTAAGCTGGTACACCTCGTCCGGCCCGTAGGTGAGGCCGAGGGTGTTGGAGGTTTTGTGCAGGTTTACAGCGGTGGGGAATTTGGTCATTGGAGAACCGCCCAGAGATAGTCCTGAAGGAACCGGCTTAAAACTGTGGGAGCTGGCTTGCCTGCGATAGCGGTGTTGAATTCACTATGGCTATCGCAGGCAAGCCAGCTCCCACATTAAAAGCGAAGCGGTCCTGAGTGAGACTTACAGGATATAACGAGACAGGTCTTCGTTCTGCGCCAATTCGCCCAGGTGGCTATTGACGTAATCAGCGTCAATCTTGATCGCTTCGCCATTCTGCGAGCCAGCCATGTCGCCGGCACTGAAGGACACTTCCTCCAGCAGACGCTCAAGCAGCGTATGCAGGCGACGGGCGCCGATGTTTTCGGTCTTCTCGTTGACCTGCCAGGCAATCTCCGCCAGGCGCTTGATGCCGTCCGGCTGGAATTCGATGCCCAAGCCTTCGGTTTTCAGCAATTCGCGGTATTGCTCGGTGAGCGAAGCATGCGGCTCGCTGAGGATGCGTTCGAAGTCGCCCGGGGTCAGCGCCTTGAGTTCCACGCGAATCGGCAGACGGCCTTGCAGCTCCGGCACCAGGTCGCTTGGTTTGCTCAGGTGGAACGCGCCAGAGGCGATAAACAGGATGTGGTCGGTCTTGACCATGCCCAGCTTGGTGTTCACCGTGCAGCCTTCGATCAGCGGCAGCAGGTCGCGCTGTACGCCTTCGCGGGACACATCGACGCCGCCGGAGTTACCGCGCTTGGCCACCTTGTCGATCTCGTCGATAAACACGATGCCGTGCTGCTCGACCGCTTCCAGGGCCTTGGCCTTGAGTTCTTCCTCATTCACCAGGCGCCCGGCTTCTTCGTCGCGCACCAGTTTCAGCGCGTCCTTTACCTTGAGCTTGCGGCTTTTCTTCTTGCCCTTGCCCATGTTGGCGAACAGGTTCTGCAACTGGCTGGTCATTTCTTCCATGCCAGGCGGTGCGGAGATGTCGACGCCGGACACTTCGGCCACTTCGATCTCGATTTCCTTGTCGTCCAGCTGGCCTTCACGCAGGCGCTTGCGGAACAGCTGGCGGGTGTTGGAATCCGAGCTTGGCGCGGCGTCTTCGTTGAAACCCATGCGTGCCGGTGGCAGCAGGGCATCGAGAATGCGTTCTTCGGCGGCGTCTTCAGCGCGGTGGCTGACCTTGGTGACTTCCTGTTCGCGCAGCATTTTCAGGGCGGCATCGGCCAGGTCACGGATGATCGACTCAACGTCACGGCCTACGTAGCCCACTTCGGTGAACTTGGTGGCTTCGACCTTGATGAACGGGGCATTGGCCAGCTTGGCCAGGCGCCGGGCGATTTCGGTTTTACCCACGCCTGTCGGCCCGATCATCAGGATGTTCTTGGGCGTTACTTCAACGCGCAGTTCTTCGGGCAGTTGCATCCGGCGCCAGCGGTTACGCAGCGCAATGGCAACGGCGCGCTTGGCATCGTCCTGGCCGATGATATGGCGATTAAGTTCATGGACGATTTCGCGGGGAGTCATGGACATAAGTGTTTGGCGGCCTCAAGCGGAATAAGCCTACGGCTTACTCGGCGAGGTCCTGCTCCTCAATGGTGAAGTTGTGGTTGGTGAACACGCAGATATCGCCGGCGATACCCAGGGCGGTCTCGACGATTTCGCGGGCCGACAGGTCGGTTTTCTTCAACAGGGCGCTGGCTGCCGCCTGGGCGTAGCCGCCGCCGGAACCCATGGCGATCAGGCCGTGCTCGGGTTCAACCACATCGCCGTTACCGGTAATGATCAAGGACGCGTCTTTGTTGGCGACCGCCAACATGGCTTCCAGGCGGCTGAGGGAGCGGTCGGTGCGCCATTCTTTGGCGAGTTCGACAGCGGCACGAACGAGGTGGCCCTGGTGTTTTTCCAGCTGGCCTTCGAAGCGTTCGAAGAGGGTGAAGGCGTCGGCAGTGGCGCCGGCGAAACCGGCGAGAACCTGGCCGTGGTACAGGCGACGCACTTTCTTGGCGTTGCCTTTCATCACGGTGTTGCCAAGGGAAACCTGGCCGTCGCCGCCCATGACGACTTTGCCGTGGCGACGTACTGAAACGATGGTGGTCAAGGGGAGAGTCTCCACGCAGCGGGGCGAAAATGCCCTGATGGAATCTCATATGGGGGTGGCGGGGGGGATTTCAACCGTAGGACGTGTGTGCGGACGAGTGGTGTTTATGGGGCTGACACTTTCCAGAGAACACCACAAAACCGACTGTGGGAGCTGGCTTGCTGTGGCGAGGGAGCTTGCTCGCGCTCGACAGCGCAGCTGGAGCCGGCTTTTTTGGGGGCGCTTCGCACCCCAGCGCAAGCAAGCTTGCTCGCCACAGCAAGCCAGCTCCCACATTTTGATCGGCGTTGAGCTCGAATCAGCGGCTCTGGCGTTGTTGTAACAGCAGATTGCTAAAGCCTGCGCCAGCCAGTTGCTTCTGCGCCACAGTCAGCTGTTCACGGTTACTGAACGGCCCTACCAACACGCGATACCAGGTCGCATCCTTCACCGTGCCGGACTCTACCGTCACCGATTGGCCCAACAGAATGATCTGCGCACGCACACGATCCGCATCCGCCTGTTTCGGGAACGAGCCCGCTTGCAGGAAGAACTTGGTCACCGGCGCCGCTTTGGTGGTCGCCACCGGTGGCGGTGGCGGCGGAGTGATCCCGGCCAACGCGGCTTGCGCGCGTGCAGTGTCGATTTTCGCCGCTTCCGCGGGTGTAACCGGTGTGGTCGGCACTTGCGGCGTCGGCAGGGTTTTCTCCGGCACGGCGTCAGGTGGCACGATCACTTCCGATTCCGGCAACAGCGTGTAGAAGTCGTATTTCGGCTTCACGGGTGCGGTCGGGCTTGGCGCTGTTTTATTGGCTTCGGCCATTTTCGTGGCCTTCTGCTGTTCTTGCTTGACTCGTTTGACGTCATCGCCCTTGCCGGGCTCCAGTTTCATCAGGATCACCACAAACGCGCCGACCGCCAGGCCGATAGCCATCCACAGCCAGCCCGGAATTGGCTTCTTCGCCGGTGCCTGATAGCGGCTGGCGCCGCGTTTGGGTGCAGGTTTTTTCTTGGCAGCCAACTTACATACGCTCCAGGGTTTCCAGGCCTAACAGTTCCAGGCCTTGCTTGAGGGTCCGTCCAGCCAGTGCGGCGAGGCGCAGGCGACTTTGCTTTTGGGCTTCGTCGTCGGCCGTAAGGATCGGGCAGTTCTCGTAGAAGCTGGAGAACAGGCCGGCAACTTCGTACAAATACGTGCAGAGGATATGCGGCGTGCCTTTTTCACCGACGCTGTTGAGCACTTCGCCGAACTGCGCCAGCTTGGCCGCCAGGTCCTGTTCATGCGGGGCATCCAGCACGATCCGGCCTTCAACTTCGCTGAAATCCTTGCCCAGCTTGCGGAACACACCGGCCACACGGGTGTAGGCGTACAGCAGGTACGGCGCGGTGTTGCCTTCGAAGTTGAGCATCAGTTCGAAGTTGAAGCTGTAGTCGCTGGTGCGGTGCTTGGACAGGTCGGCGTACTTCACTGCGCCAATGCCCACCACGCGGGCGATGTTGCGCAGGTCGGCCTCGGCCAGCTCCGGGTTCTTTTCCTTCACCAGGCTGTAGGCGCGCTCCTGGGCTTCGTTGAGCAGGTCGATCAGCTTCACTGTGCCGCCGTCGCGGGTCTTGAACGGGCGGCCATCGGCGCCGTTCATGGTGCCAAAACCCATGTGTTCCATGTGCATCGGGTGGGTGACGAAGCCTGCGCGGCGCGCCACTTCGAACACCTGCTGGAAGTGCAGGGCCTGGCGCTGGTCGACAAAGTACAGCGCGCGGTCGGCCTTGAGTACGCCGCTGCGGTAGCGCACGGCTGCCAGGTCAGTGGTGGCGTACAGGTAGCCGCCGTCGGCCTTGACGATGATCACCGGCAGCGGCTCGCCATCGGCGGTCTTGAATTCTTCGAGGAACACGCACTGCGCGCCGTTGCTCTCAACCAACAGGCCGGCAGCCTTGAGGTCATTGACCACGTTGATCAGGTCGTCGTTGTAGGCGCTTTCGCCCATTACGTCGGCCATGGTCAGCTTCACGTTGAGCAGCTCGTAGATTTCCTGGCAGTGCGAGAGCGAAATCTCACGGAAACGGCCCCACAGCGCCAGGCAATCTTCCTCGCCGGCTTGCAGCTTGACCACCAGGCCACGGGCGCGGTCGGCGAACTCTTCGGATTCGTCGAAGCGCTTTTTGGCGGCGCGGTAGAAGTTTTCCAGGTCGGCCAGTTCGTTGCTGGTGATCGGGTTTTCCTGCAGGTAGGCCATCAGCATGCCGAACTGGGTGCCCCAGTCGCCCACGTGGTTCTGACGGATCACGTCGTCACCCAGGAACTCCAGCACCCGCGCCACGCCGTCACCAATGATGGTCGAGCGCAAGTGGCCCACGTGCATCTCTTTGGCCAGGTTGGGCGCCGACAGGTCAATCACCACACGCTCCAGGGGGCCGGCCTTGCGCACGCCAATGTTGGCGTCGGCCAGGGCCGCGTCCAGGCGCGAAGCCAGGGCCTGGGTGTTCTGGAAGAAGTTGATAAAGCCCGGGCCGGCGATTTCGGCCTTGGTCACACTCTCGTCGGCCGGCAGCGCAGCGATGATTTTCTCTGCCAGGTCGCGCGGTTTCATGCCGGCGGGCTTGGACAGCATCATCGCAATGTTGCTGGCAAAATCGCCATGGGTCTTGTCGCGAGTGTTTTCCACCTGGATCGCCGGCGACAGGCCTTCAGGCAACACACCTTCGTTGACGAGTTGGGTGAGGGCTTGTTGGATCAGCTGGCGAATGGTGTCTTTCATGGTGTTCTCTTTCGACCGCAAGCGGCGGTGCGCGATGCGCAGGTGGAAAAACTGGGCATTATCCGTGGCGAGGGCGGGCTTGCCAACCATTCAGACAGGTTGGTAGACCTGCGGGCCTCATCGCGGGCAAGCCCGCTCCCACATTTAAGGGTGTTCACATTTCAAAATGTGGGAGCTGGCTTGCCTGCGATTGCGATTTTGCAGTCAATACAGGTCTACCGGGTCCACATCCAGCGACCATCGCACTTGGCGGCCGCTGGGCATTTGCTCCAGGGCAAGCATCCAGCTACTTAATAGCCGATGCAGCGGTGCGCGGGACGTTGCCTGCAAGAGTAGCTGAGCGCGATACCGCCCGGCGCGGCGCTCCATCGGTGCGGGCACCGGGCCGAGCAATTCGATGCCGGTCAGCCCCAATTCGCCGAGCAAACGTTCGGCGGCGCTGCAGGCCTCGTCGAGAAAGCTTTCGGCCTGCCCTGGCTTGTGCGCTTCGGCTCGCAACAGCGCCAGGTGTGCGAACGGCGGCAGGCCGGCGGAGCGGCGTTCGCTCAGGGCCTGTTCGGCGAAAGCGAAGTAGCCCTGTTCTGTCAGTTGAATCAGCAAGGGGTGGTCGGCCAGGTGCGTCTGGATAATCACTTTACCCGGTTCTTCGGCGCGCCCGGCACGGCCTGCCACCTGCACAATCAACTGCGCCATGCGCTCGCTGGCGCGGAAGTCACCGGAGAACAAACCCCCGTCGGCATCCAGGATCGACACCAGCGTGACCCGTGGGAAGTGGTGCCCTTTGGCGAGCATCTGCGTGCCGATGAGGATGCAGGGCTGGCCTTTCTGAATGGTCGCAAACAGCTGGTTCATCGCGTCTTTGCGTGAAGTGCTGTCGCGGTCGACGCGCAGCACCGGGTAATCCGGAAACAGAATGCCCAGGCGCTCCTCGGCGCGCTCGGTGCCCGCACCCACGGGGCGCAAATCCACTTTGCCGCATTGTGGGCAGTGGCGCGGTACGCGCTCCACATGGCCGCAGTGGTGGCAACGCAGTTCGCCGTGGCGCTGGTGTACGGTCATGCGTGCATCGCAGCGTTCGCACTCGGACATCCAGCCGCAGTCATGACACAACAGCGTCGGCGCAAAACCCCTACGGTTGAGAAACACCAGGACTTGCTGGCCGGCGGCGAGGGTTTGGCCGATGGCCTGTTGCATCGGCCCGGAAATGCCGCTGTCCAGCGGGCGACTTTTTACATCCAGGCGCAGGAAGCGTGGTTGCTTGGCGCCGCCCGCGCGCTCATTGAGGCGCAGCAGGCCATAACGGCCGGTGTAGGCGTTGTGCAGGCTTTCCAGGGACGGTGTGGCCGAGCCGAGCACAATCGGGATGTCTTCCTGGCGCGCGCGTACCAGCGCCAGGTCGCGGGCGTGGTAGCGCAGGCCTTCCTGCTGTTTATAAGAGCCGTCGTGCTCCTCGTCGATGATGATCAGGCCGGGGTTTTTCATCGGCGTGAACAGTGCCGAGCGGGTGCCGATAATAATGTCGGCCTCGCCATCCCGCGCCGCCAGCCAGGCTTCCAGGCGCTCACGGTCGTTGACCGCCGAATGCACCAGGGCGATGCGCGCGTTGAAGCGCTGTTCGAAGCGCGCCAGGGTTTGCGGGCCGAGGTTGATCTCCGGGATCAACACCAGTGCCTGCTTGCCGGCTTGCAGGGTTTCGCGGATCAGCTGCAAATACACTTCGGTCTTGCCGCTGCCGGTGACGCCGGCGAGCAGGAAGGCGTGGAAACTGTCGAAACCGGCGCGAATGGCTTCATAGGCGGCGCGTTGCTCGGGGTTCAGCGGCAGTTCCGGCTGAGCCAGCCAATGGTCGTGGCGCGGGTCCGGCGCGTGCTTGCGGATTTCCACTTGCACCAAGCCCTTTGCCAGCAGCAGGTCGAGGCTGTCTTTGCTCAGCATCAGCTTGCTTAACAGTTGGTGGGCCACGCCGTGGGGGTGTTGGGCCAGAGTCGCGAGGGCTTCACGCTGGCGCGGGGCGCGGGCGATGCGCGGGTCATCCAGGCGTGCGCCGGGCACCATCGACCAGAAACGCTCCTGGCGTGCTTCAGCCAGTTCGCCCTGGCGCAGCAGCACCGGCAGCGCCCAGCTCAGGGTATCGCCGAGGCTGTGCTGGTAATACTGGGCGGTCCACAGGCATAGCTTGAACAGCGCGGGCGGCAGCGGTGGGGTGGCATCGAGGACGGCCAGGGCCGGCTTGAGCTTTTCGGCAGGGACTTCGCTGTGATCGGCCACTTCGATCAGAATGCCGATCATCTCGCGACGGCCAAACGGCACGCGCACGCGCATGCCTGGCTGCAACTGCGCCCGCAACACGCCGGCCGGGGCCCGGTAGTCGAACAGGCGGCGCAGGGGCGAGGGCAGGGCTAGGCGCAAAATGGCGTCGGGCACGCGGGGAGTCTCATATAAAGGCAGGCGGTGGCGCAGGGGCGGGAGCCTAGCAGACAGGGGCGGCCTTGGGTATGCCGAGGTTTTTCTGATGAAAGGGGCTTTTATGTGGGTAAACCACGGGAGGCGCCGCTTGCGCGTTTAAAAAGGTCTGGTAGAATCCGCGGCCTAATTACGTGCGGTATTCGACAATAGTGTCGAGTGGCGGCACGCTAGCCCGAGGAAGTCACTATGAAAGCCGATATCCATCCAGCGTACGAAACTATCGAAGTAACCTGCAGCTGCGGCAACAAGTTCGAAACACGTTCGAACCTGTGCAAGCCACTGGGTACTGACGTATGCAACGAGTGCCACCCGTTCTACACCGGTAAGCAGAAAACTCTGGACACCGGCGGCCGTGTACAGCGCTTCGCAGATCGCTTTGGTGCTTTCGGCAAGAAGCCTGCTGCTGCAGAGTAAGGCTCAAAAGCCCTCAGGGTTTTTGCAAGCTGTTGAAAAAGGCGCCCCTTGTGGGCGCCTTTTTTGTACCTGCGATTTGATCGCGCTGCACTCAAAGCAATTTTAATAAAAAATTGTAGACATTTTTTATCTCGATTGTGAACAGTTAAACCCTTATATCCCGTGGCTCTTGGCCGAAAGTCGTAGTGCGCGGCCCTTGACGGGAGTGACTGACCAGTCTTGTGGGGACTTTCTCACACGCGTATCCTCGGCGGTCCGTCGACCAACAGTAAAAGCGGAATGCCGATATGTCTGATTTGAAAACTGCCGCTCTCGAATATCATGCCCATCCTCGTCCAGGAAAGCTGAGTGTAGAGCTCACCAAAGCCACTGCCACTGCCCGCGACCTGTCGCTGGCCTACAGCCCTGGCGTTGCCGAGCCCGTACGTGAAATCGCCCGCGACCCTGAACTGGCGTACAAGTACACCGGCAAAGGCAACCTGGTTGCAGTGATTTCCGATGGCACCGCGATTCTCGGCCTGGGCAACCTCGGCCCATTGGCGTCCAAGCCAGTCATGGAAGGTAAAGGCGTGCTGTTCAAGCGCTTTGCCGGCATTGACGTTTTCGACATCGAAGTCGACTCCGAAAGCCCACAAGCTTTCATCGACACCGTAAAGCGCATTTCCATCACCTTCGGTGGCATCAACCTGGAAGACATCAAGGCACCTGAGTGCTTCGAGATCGAAAAGGCCCTGATCGAACAGTGCGACATCCCGGTATTCCACGATGACCAGCACGGCACCGCAATCGTTACTGCGGCCGGCATGATCAACGCCCTGGAAATCGCCGGCAAAACCCTGGCTGACGCACAGATCGTCTGCCTGGGCGCTGGTGCTGCCGCCATCTCCTGCATGAAGTTGCTGGTGAGCATGGGCGCCCGGCTTGAAAACATCTTCATGGTCGACAGCAAGGGCGTTGTTCAGTCCGAGCGTACCGATCTGAACCAGTACAAGGCGATGTTTGCCCACGCTACCGACAAGCGCACTTTGGCTGACGCCCTCGACGGTGCCGACGTGTTCGTTGGCCTGTCCGGCCCGAACTTGCTGAGCGCTGAAGGCCTGAAGTCCATGGCGGCCAACCCGATCGTGTTCGCCTGCTCCAACCCGGACCCGGAGATCTCGCCTGAGCTGGCCCACGCCACTCGCAGCGACGTGATCATGGCTACCGGCCGTTCGGACTACCCGAACCAGGTCAACAACGTGCTGGGCTTCCCGTTCATCTTCCGTGGTGCCCTGGACGTTCGCGCCAAGCGCATCAACGAAGAGATGAAAGTGGCTGCCGCCAACGCCCTGCGCGAACTGGCCAAGCTGCCAGTACCTCAGGACGTGTGCGATGCCTACGGTGGTGCCCCACTGGCATTCGGTCGTGAGTACATCATCCCGAAACCAATGGATAAGCGCCTGATCACCCTGATCTCGGATGCCGTGGCCAAAGCCGCAATCGAGACCGGTGTGGCCACCCTGCCGTATCCGAAGCACTACCCGCTGAAAAGCGTGGATGATGTGTTCAACGGCTAAGCCGTTGTAGCGCACCAACAAAAAGCCCCGGCTCTTGCGAGTCGGGGCTTTTTTTGTGGCTGGCTGACGCGGTCTTCCGGTGCCAGGTAAACCCTGTGGGAGCCGGGCTTGCCCGCGATGGCGGTGTGTCAGGGAGTGAATCAGTGGCTGATCCACCGCCATCGCAGGCAAGCCAGCTCGCACAGTGGAGCTGGGTCAGGCCATTGATCTCATCAGAACAAATCGATCGGCGCCGCCTCATCCGCCGGCAGCGGGCTGCCCGGTGCAACGCCGTTGCCCAGCTCGTTGACCGACGGCGGCGTGTCTTCGCTCTTGAACAGCTCGAAGTACGCATTCGGCGTGCTAGGGGATGCCGCACGGCCGCTCACCGGGTCGATCCGCAGGCTGAGGATGCCTTCCGGCTCGGCCTGGGTATGCAGCGGCTTGTCCTTCAAGGCCGCGCCCATGTAGCTCATCCAGATCGGCAGTGCGACGGTGCCACCAAACTCACGGCGGCCCAGGCTTTCCGGTTGGTCGTAACCGGTCCATACGGTGGTCACGTAATCGGCGTTGTAGCCGGAGAACCAGGCGTCCTTGGATTCGTTGGTGGTACCGGTCTTGCCGGCGATATCTGCGCGGCCCAAGGCCAGGGCGCGGCGGCCGGTGCCTTTCTTGATCACGTCTTCCAGGATGCTGTTGAGGATGTAGGTGGTACGGCCATCCACCACACGCTCGGCCACTGCTGGTGCCTGTGGTTCGGTGGGCACCGCGGCATTGGCGGCCGGTGCTGCACCTGGTGTCGGCTCAATGGTGATGCCGCCGTTGTTCGGTGCTGCAATGCCATCGGGTGCAGCCACGCCGTTGACCACGTCGCCCGGCACGCGTGGCGGGTTGGCGGTGAACAGGGTGTCGCCATTGCGGCTTTCGATCTTGTCGATCAGGTACGGCGTGATCTTGTAGCCGCCGTTGGCAAAGGTGCTCCAGCCGGTAGCGATTTCCATCGGCGTGAGGGTCGCGGTGCCCAGTGCCAGGGACAGGTTAGGCGGCAGGTCCGACTTGGCGAAGCCAAAGCGCGTCATGTAGTCGATGGTCTTGCCCACGCCCATCGCCTGCAGCAGGCGGATCGATACCAGGTTGCGCGACTTATACAGTGCCTCGCGAATACGGATCGGGCCGAGGAAGGTGTTGGTGTCGTTCTTCGGGCGCCAGACCTTGTCCAGGTACTCGTCGACAAACACGATCGGTGCGTCGTTGACCAAGCTGGCGGCGGTGTAGCCGTTATCCAGCGCGGCGCTGTAGACGAACGGCTTGAAGCTCGAGCCCGGCTGGCGCTTGGCCTGGGTGGCGCGGTTGTAATTGCTCTGCTCGAAGGCAAAGCCGCCGACCAGCGCACGGATCGCACCGTTCTGCGGGTCCAGGGACACCAATGCACCTTGGGCCACAGGCACTTGGCTGAATTTAAGGCTGTCGTCTTTCTGGCGTTGCACGCGGATCAAATCACCGACCTGCGCCACGTCCGACGGCTGCTTGGGCATCGGGCCCATGCTGTTGGTGTTCAGGAACGGGCGTGCCCACTTCATGCTGTCCCACGACACATGGCCTTCGCCGCTGCGGGTGAGCACTTGCACGCCATCCTTCTTCACCTGGGTGACGATGGCGGGTTCCAGGCCGCTGATCGGGCGTTGTTTGCCCAGCTCGGTGGTCCAGGCGCTCAGGGTCTTGCCCGGCAAACGCGATTCGGGGCCACGGTAGCCATGGCGCTGGTCGTAGGTCACCAAACCGTCGCGTACTGAATTGTTGGCGATTTCCTGCAGGTTGCTCGGAATAGTCGTGGTCACGCGGAAGCCTTCGGTGTAGGCCTCGCTGCCATAACGGCCAACCATTTCGGCGCGTGCCATTTCAGCGATATACGGCGCATTCACTTCCGGTGTCGGCACGTGGTAGCTGGCGTTCAGCGGCTCGGCCACGGCGCTCTCGTAGGCGGCCTGGTCGATTTTGCCCAGCTTGTACATGCGCCCCAGGATCCAGTCGCGACGCTCCTTGCTGCGCGCCGGGTTGGCCAGCGGGTTGAAGCGCGACGGCGCCTTGGGCAGGCCGGCGATCATTGCCATCTGCGCCAGGCTGGCGTCACGAATCGACTTGCCGTAGTACACCTGCGAAGCCGCCTCGATCCCGTAGGCGCGGTTGCCCAGGTAGATCTTGTTGACGTACAGCTCAAGGATTTCGTCCTTGGTCAGCTGACGTTCGATCTGTAGCGCCAACAGAATTTCGGTGGCCTTGCGCGAAAAACTGCGCTCGCTGGTGAGGAAGAAGTTCTTCGCCACCTGCATGGTGATGGTGCTGCCGCCGGATTGAATGTGTCCGCTTTTTACCAACTGGGTCGCTGCGCGCACCAGGCTGCTTGGGTCGACGCCGTAGTGGTTGGCGAAATTATCGTCTTCAGCCGAGAGCAGGGCGTTGATGAAATTGGGTGGAATGTCGGCGAAACGGATCGGTGTGCGGCGCATTTCGCCGAACTCCGCGATCAGTTTTTCATCGCTGCTGTAGACCCGCAAAGGAATCTGCAACTGGATACTTCTGAGTGCCTCTACGGAAGGCAAACCCGGACTAAGGTAGAGGTAGGCCCCGCTGAGTACGAGCAGCAGCCCGCAGACGATCGCGACAATGGAGTACCCGAAAAACTTCAGCAGACGAATCAAGGCTTTTGGATTTCCAGAGAAAAGAATGA
The DNA here is from genome assembly GCF_030687515.1 of Pseudomonas sp. FP2338. Classification (NCBI taxonomy): domain Bacteria; kingdom Pseudomonadati; phylum Pseudomonadota; class Gammaproteobacteria; order Pseudomonadales; family Pseudomonadaceae; genus Pseudomonas; species Pseudomonas sp. FP2338. The sequence continues at coordinate 488,495 of NZ_CP117436.1, forward strand.
GTTACGCGTCGGGGCATGCATGGCAAACGATGGATCGACCCGAGCAGCAGGAAAAAGCGGGAAAAAACGCTGGGCATTAAAGCATTTTCGGCCTGGGGCGTCATTCGTGGCGGCCAAACAAGTCGACCGAATGCACGATTCCCAGCGGCAATCAGGCGGTATGACAGGCAAAGTTTTAGGGAGTTTTATGCGAAAGGGATTTTTCAGGCGCAAAGCCGACACCCTGCTGGGCGTCGACATCAATGACACCGGTATCAAGCTGATTGAACTGGACCACACCGCCGGCGCTTACAGCGTCAAGGCATACGTTACGCAGGGGCTGCCCGCGAATGCGGTCGTCGACGGCACGCTGTTGGACCTTGAAGGGGTGGCGCAGGCGCTGCAACAGGCATTGTCACGGTTGCACACGTCTGTCCGGCAGGCGGCGGTGGCGGTATCGGGCCCGTCGGTCATCACGCGGGTGATCGACATGGAGGCGGGGCTCAGTGGCGAGGAGATGGCCTGGATGATCCAGATGGAAGCTGACCAGTACATTCCTTACCCCCTGGACGACGTTGCCATCGACTTTCAGGTGCGCGGCCCTTCGCCCCAGGACTCGGCGCGGGTCGAGGTGGTGCTGGCTGCGTGCCTGAAGGAGCAGGTCGAGGCCCGCGCAGCGGTTTTGGCCCTGGCCGGGCTGGTTGCGCGAGTGGTGGACGTCGAAGGGTTTGCATTGGAGCGCGCTTGCCGTCAGGATTTCGCCAGCTTCATGCCGGGCCATCGAGTCGATGGCGCACAATGGGCCGTGGATGCCCACGGGATGGGAATTGCTTGCGGGCTGGCCCTGAGGAGTTTCGCTGGATGACACGAATCAATCTTTTGCCTTGGCGCCAGGCGCAGGCGGAACGGCGGCGCAAGTACTTCCTGATATTTCTGCTGGGGTTCGCCGGTGTGGCACTCGCGGCCGTGTGGCTGGCGGACCAGGTCATCGATCAGGCGATCGACCGGCAAGTGACGCGCAACAGCCAGTTGAACAAAAACGTCGCCGTCCAGGACTCGCGCCTCAAGACCATCGATGACTTGCAGGAGCAGAGCCAGCAATTGGCCGCCCGAATGAAGGTCGTACAGGACCTGCAGGAATCCCGCTCGGCCGGCGCCCAACTATTGGACCAGCTCGCCCGAGCCGTGCCCGATGGGGTGCACCTGCATGAGGTGGTTGCCAAGGGCAATACGGTGAGTGTCAGTGGCAGTGCCGATTCCAGCCAGGATATCGCTCAGCTGATGCGCCGCCTCGAAGCCTCTGAAGGTGCCCACGCAACCCGGCTGCAGCATGTGCGTGCGCAGGGCCAAGGTGGCGGCAACGAATTCCAGTTGATGGTGCGCCAAGGGGAATCCACCGAGGCCCAGCCTTGAGCCTGCCCAGGCTCGACTTTTCCACGCTTTCTCACAACGCTGCCAAATGGCCCCTACCGGCCAAGCTTCTGCTCGGCTGCGCGTTGGGGGGATTGGTGTGGGGGGTGGGCGAAGGTTGGCTGCTGGCCCCGGCACGTGAACAGTTGCACGGGCTGCAAGCGCAGACGCTGGCGTTGCAACAGCAACTTACGCAAAAGACCGGCCTGGCCGCCGATCTTGGGGCGCGTGCCCATCAGGCCCAGAGAGAGCAGGCGCAGGTCGCCGAGCTGTTACGGCAGATGCCCGGCGAATCGGACATGCCGGGCTTGCTCGAAGACATGGCGCGGCTGGCGGCGGCCAACGGTTTGGTGGTCGAAGGTGTCACGGTGCTGGGTGAACAGGCGCAGCCGTTCTACATCGAGGAACCAGTACAAGTCGGTGTGTTTGGCGCCTACCACGACCTGGCGAGCTTCGTGAGTGCCCTGGGTGGTTTGCCGCGGATCGTCACTGTGCATGATGTGGTGCTTCGGTCTGAAGGGGCGTTATTGCGCCTTGATTTGCTGGCCAAGACTTATCGTGACATGGGCGCGCGCGGCACGTCCGGGGCGGCTGTCGAGCCGGGGTCGCACTTTGTCTACGACGCTGCGTCCCTGCGTGACCCGTTCCAGCCGCCTGCGGCGCAGGTCGACCACATGCCGGGCCAGCCCGCTCTTGCGCCGGACCTGGCGCGCAAGCGCGGCACGCTGGAAGGCCTGGCCGTCGACCAGTTCGAAATGGTCGGCACGCTTTTAATCGATGCGGTGTCGGTCGAAGCACCGCCCCATGGCCTGCAGACCTTCGCTCTGCTGCGCACACCTTCTGGCGTGCACCGGCTGGCGGTCGGCGACTACCTGGGGCCTAACCATGGGCGGATCACGGCGATTCATTCCGGCTACATCGAACTGGTCGAACTGTTCCCGGACGAACAGGGCGCATGGCTTGCGCGTTCGCGAACCCTGGTTTTAAACGTCAACTCATAACGGAATCAAACAATGAAAAGGACTTTCTCGTCCTTCGGTGTGGCGCTATGGATAGCGTTCACGGCACCGATGGCATTTGCTGTGCCCAATCGCGTCGATCTGATCCATCTGCCGCCTCCTGGCAGTGTGGTTCCCAGTGGCGCCTACAACGGCGACACGCTGACCCTCAACTTCCAGAACATCGATTTGCGCGCCGTGTTGCAGCAAATTGCGGATGTGGCCGGGCTTAATCTGGTGGCCAGTGATGAAGTGCAAGGCTCGATCACTTTGCGGCTCAAGGACGTGCCCTGGGACCAGGCGCTGGATCTGGTGCTGCAAACCAAAGGCTTGGATAAGCGCGTGAAGGCCGGCGTTTTGCTGGTGGCGCCTGCCGAAGAGTTGGCGGCCCGCGAGCTGCTGGCGCTGGAGTCGCGCAAGCAGATGGAAGAGCTGGCGCCCTTGCGGCGCGAGCTGTTGCAGGTCAATTACGCCAAGGCGGCGGACCTGGCCAAGTTGTTTCAGGCGGTGACAGGCGTTGACGGCTTTACCGATGAGCGCGGCTCGGTGGCGGTGGATGATCGCACCAACAACATCATCGCCTACCAGACCCGCGAGCGAATTGACGAGCTGCGGCGCATCGTGGCACAGCTGGATGTGCCGGTACGCCAAGTGATGATCGAGGCGCGGATTGTCGAAGCCAATGTCGATTACGACAAAAGCCTGGGTGTGCGCTGGGGCGGGCGGCTCAATCGCGGCAACTGGGGCGCGGGCGGTATCAGCAAACCGTTGGCCGAGGGTGCGGAGCCACCTGAGAATCCGCCCAGTTCGCCGTTTGTCGATATGGGCTCGCTTACCGGTACGGCTGGCCTGGGCATCGCTTTTATTACCGACAACCTGTTGCTGGACCTGGAGCTGACGGCCATGGAAAAAACCGGCAACGGCGAAATCGTCTCGCAGCCCAAGGTGGTCACTTCCGACAAGGAAACCGCTCGCATCCTCAAGGGCACCGAGATTCCTTATCAGGAGTCCAGCTCGCGTGGCGCCACCTCGGTGTCGTTCAAGGAGGCCTCGCTGTCGCTGGAGGTGACCCCGCAAATCACCCCGGACGGCTGGGTGATCATGGAGGTCAAGGTCACCAAGGATGAGCCTGACTACCTGAACAAGCTCAACGACGTACCGCCGATCAAGAAAAACGAGGTCAACGCCAAGGTGCGGGTCAAGGATGGCGAGACCATCGTCATTGGCGGGGTTTTCTCCAATACCCAAAGCAAAGTGGTAGATAAAGTGCCATTTTTGGGCGATGTGCCGTATCTTGGCCGCCTTTTCCGGCGCGATGTGCTGGCGGAGAAAAAATCCGAGCTGCTGGTATTCCTGACTCCGCGTATTATGAATAACCAGGCGATTGCTGTGAGTCGTTGATTCTGTGCGAAATTTGATTCTTGTAGGACCGATGGGGGCTGGAAAAAGCACCATCGGCCGTTTGCTGGCCAAAGAGCTGCGCCTGCCGTTCAAAGATTCCGACAAGGAAATTGAATTGCGCACGGGTGCCAATATCCCATGGATCTTCGATAAGGAAGGCGAGCTGGGCTTTCGCGACCGCGAGCAGGCGATGATTGCCGAGCTGTGCGGCTGCGATGGCGTGGTATTGGCCACCGGCGGCGGTGCAGTGATGCGCGATGAAAACCGCCGGGCGCTGCATGCCGGTGGTCGCGTGGTTTATTTGCATGCATCGGTCGAGCAGCAGGTGGGGCGTACCGCCCGCGATCGCAATCGCCCATTGCTGCGCACCGCGGACCCGGCAAAAACCTTGCGGGACCTGCTCACGCTGCGCGATCCGCTGTATCGGGAAATCGCCGATCTGGTGGTCGAAACCGATGAGCGGCCGCCTCGAATGGTGGTTCTGGACATTCTTGAGCGTTTGCAGCAGTTGCCACCCCGTTAAAGCCAGGCCCGAAATGCGCTATTCTCGGCGGCGCGCCATCACCCTTCGGGGTATGGCGCAGAGCCATCAGGCGACGAAATTCCGAGCGTTGCCGATCGTACATATTTCTTCACGCGGGGACACATGCAGACACTTAAGGTCGATCTAGGCGAGCGCAGCTACCCAATCCATATTGGCGAAGGTCTGTTGGACCTGCCCGAGTTGCTCGCACCGCACATCGCCGGTCGGCAAGTGGCGATCATCTCCAATGAAACGGTCGCGCCGCTGTATCTTGAGCGTCTGAGCCGCAGCCTTGCGGCCTACTCGGTGATTTCGGTGATCCTGCCTGACGGTGAGGCCCACAAGAACTGGGAAACCCTGCAACTGATCTTTGACGGCCTGCTGACTGCACGGCATGACCGACGTACCACGGTGGTCGCCCTGGGCGGCGGCGTGATCGGCGACATGGCCGGCTTTGCCGCAGCGTGCTACCAGCGCGGTGTGGACTTTATCCAGGTGCCGACCACCTTGTTGTCCCAGGTCGATTCGTCGGTCGGCGGCAAGACCGGTATCAACCACCCGCTGGGCAAGAACATGGTGGGTGCGTTCTACCAACCACAAGCCGTACTGATCGACACCGCGACCCTCAACACCTTGCCGCCGCGCGAGCTGTCGGCCGGTCTGGCGGAGGTCATCAAGTACGGGCTGATTTGTGACGAGCCGTTTCTGACTTGGCTCGAAGAACACATGGACGCCCTGCGGGCCCTGGACCAGGTGGCACTGACCGAAGCGATTTCCCGTTCATGCGCCGCCAAGGCGCTGGTGGTAAATGCCGACGAACGGGAGTCCGGTGTGCGTGCCACCCTGAACCTGGGCCACACCTTCGGCCATGCGATCGAAACGCACATGGGCTATGGTGTGTGGTTGCACGGGGAAGCCGTGGCGGCCGGCACAGTAATGGCACTGGAGATGTCGCAGCGCCTGGGCTGGATCAGCGCCCAGGAGCGAGATCGCGGCATCCATCTGTTCCAGCGCGCCGGTTTGCCGGTTATTCCGCCGCAAGAGATGACCGAGGCGGATTTCCTCGAACATATGGCAATCGACAAGAAAGTGATCGACGGTCGCCTGCGACTGGTGCTGCTGCGCCATATGGGCGAAGCGGTAGTGACCGACGATTATCCGAAAGAGATTTTACAGGCCACGCTGGGAGCGGATTACCGCGCCCTGGCCCAGCTTAAAGGTTAATAAGATCCCGATGACTAGTTTGCATGCCGACGAGGCGTTCCTCGGCCACTACCAGTTAAGCCACGACCCTTTTGCTCCACGGGTGCCGGGCTTCAAATTTTTCCCTGCCCAGCGCAAGCCGGTGCTCGGTCAGTTGCACCACCTGGCGCGCTACAGCCAACTGTTGCTGGTAGTGACCGGCCCGTTGGGCAGCGGCAAGACCCTGCTGCGCCAGGCGCTGGTTGCCAGCACCAACAAGCAATCGGTACAGAGCGTGGTGGTGTCGGCCCGTGGTGCCGGTGATGCGGCCGGTGTACTGCGCCAAGTGGCCCAGGCGCTGAACGTTGCCAATGCCGAGCCGAACGCGATCCTCAAGCAGGTTGTGCAGTTGGGTCTCACCGGCCAGGAAGTCTACCTGCTGGTGGACGATGCCGAGCAGCTCGACGAATCTGCCCTGGAGGCGCTGCTGGCGCTGGCTGCCGGTACGCCGGAAGGTCGCCCGCATGTGTTCCTGTTTGGCGAGTCGTCGCTGATCGCTGATCTGGAGCAGATCAGTGGCGAGCAGGAGCTGTTCCACGTCATCGAACTGCAGCCTTACGAAGAGGAAGAAACCCGCGAATACCTGGCTCAACGCCTCGAAGGCGCCGGTGCCGGTATCGAACTTTTCACGGCAAATCAGATCTCTGATATTCACGAAAGCGCAGGCGGCTGGCCTGGCACCATCAACCAGGTTGCCCGCGATGCCTTGATCGAAGCCATGATTGCCAGCCGCTCTGCGGTTAAGCGTCCAAAGATGGGGTTTACTATGCCTAAGAAGCACGTATTGGCGATTTCTGCCGTTGTCGTGGTCGCTGTCGCTGCTGCCTGGTTGATCCCGGGTCGCAGCAAGGCACCCGCCACCGCAGGCGCGCCAACCGAACAGGCGCAGTTGCCACTGGGCAAGCCCACGCCAAATGTCGAATTCGCCAACTCCGGCCAACCGACCAACCTGCCGATGGTCGGCCAGCCGGTCATGCGCGGCCCGCTGGCTGAAGCCGCCGGTGGTATCTCCGAAGGTGACGATGGTGTGCCGGTGGAAGGCTCCAGCGCCACGCCACCGACTGTGACCACCACCGCACCGCCTGCCGGCGTTCCGGCTGGCCCGGCAGCCGCTCCTGTGGCCAAGCCGACGCCGACGCCGACGCCGACCGTTGCTACCGCCAAGCCAGCCCCGGTTGCCAAACCTGTCGCGCCTGCGCCAGTGGCCAAGCCGGCACCGGCCGCCAAGCCTGCTGAAAAACCTGCCGCTGTTGCCAAGGCCGCTGCGCCTGCCGCCGCCGGCAGCAGCTGGTACACCAGCCAGCCAACGGGTAATTTTGTGGTGCAGATCCTGGGCACCAGCTCCGAAGCCAACGCCCAGGCGTTTGTGAAAGAGCAGGGCGGCCAGTACCGTTATTTCAAGAAAGTGCTCAACGGCAAGCCTCTCTACGTGATCACCTACGGCAGCTTCCCAAGCCGTGCCGCAGCTGATTCTGCGATCAAAGCCTTGCCAGCGAAGGTCCAGGCTGGTAAACCTTGGCCTCGCACTGTCGGCAGCGTTCAACAAGAACTCGCAACAGCTCGCTGAAGACCCGGCGGCCTTACCCAGGCCGCTCTCTCAGCACCTCAAAAAAAACAATACAGCGTGCAGCCCTGAAGGCCGCGCGCTTTGTGGTGTCTGCGTCACGTAGCTTTTGAGTCGTAGCGGTCAGAATTAAAAAAGTTTTGACTAGCACAGCATATCGCTTTAAACCTTTCATAAATGCGACATAGATTTGCGACATTTCGTCGCTAAATTTGTGAGCGTTCGTGTCGGTGTGTACAATGACCTCCCTTTTGCCCCCGCTAAGCCGGCGTACGTTCGGCGTGGAAGGTAACCGGTTGAATTGAAAAGAAATTTGCCTCGGTAAAAGAGGCAGCCTGGTGAGAAAGTGTCTATGAAAGCAGGTCTGTACCAACCCGATGAATTCAAGGATAACTGCGGTTTCGGCCTGATAGCCCACATGCAGGGCGAGCCCAGTCATACCCTTTTGCAAACGGCCATCGAGGCCCTGACCTGCATGACCCACCGCGGTGGGATCAACGCCGACGGCAAGACCGGTGACGGTTGCGGCTTGCTGATTCAAAAGCCCGACCAGTTCCTGCGCGCTGTCGCAAAACAGCAATTTGCGGTCGACCTGCCCAAGCAGTACGCCGTGGGCATGGTGTTTTTCAACCAGGACCCGGTAAAAGCCGAAGCCGCTCGCGAGAACATGAACCGCGAGATCATGGCCGCCGGCCTGCAACTGGTTGGCTGGCGCAAAGTGCCGATCGACACCAGTGTGCTCGGCCGCCTGGCCCTGGAGCGCCTGCCGCAGATCGAACAAGTGTTCATCGCAGGCGATGGCCTCAGCGATCAGGACATGGCGATCAAGTTGTTCACGTCGCGTCGTCGTTCGTCGGTCTCCAACGCCGCTGACACCGACCACTACATCTGCAGCTTTTCGCACAAGACCATCATTTATAAAGGCCTGATGATGCCGGCGGATCTGACCGCCTTCTATCCGGACCTGAGCGACGAGCGCCTGCAAACCGCAATCTGCGTGTTCCACCAGCGCTTCTCCACCAACACCCTGCCGAAATGGCCGCTGGCTCAGCCATTCCGCTTCCTCGCCCACAACGGCGAGATCAACACCATCACCGGCAACCGCAACTGGGCCGTGGCCCGTCGCACCAAGTTCGCCAACGATTTGATGGACCTCGAAGAGCTCGGCCCGCTGGTTAACCGCGTGGGTTCCGACTCCTCCAGCATGGACAACATGCTCGAACTGATGGTCACCGGCGGCATTGACCTGTTCCGTGGCGTGCGCATGATCATTCCGCCTGCGTGGCAGAACGTCGAGACCATGGACCCGGACCTGCGTGCATTCTACGAGTACAACTCGATGCACATGGAGCCGTGGGACGGCCCGGCTGGCGTGGTCATGACCGATGGCCGCTACGCGGTGTGCCTGCTCGATCGTAACGGCCTGCGCCCGGCGCGTTGGGTCACCACCACCAACGGTTTTATCACCCTGGCGTCGGAAATCGGCGTGTGGGACTACAAGCCTGAAGACGTGATCGCCAAAGGCCGTGTAGGCCCAGGCCAGATCCTGGCCGTGGACACTGAAACCGGGCAGATCCTCGACACCGACGCCATCGACAACCGCTTGAAGTCGCGTCACCCGTACAAGCAATGGCTGCGCAAGAACGCCCTGCGCATCCAGGCGACCATGGAAGACAACGACCACGGTTCGGCTTTCTACGACGTCGACCAGCTCAAGCAGTACATGAAGATGTACCAGGTCACGTTCGAAGAGCGCGACCAAGTGCTGCGTCCACTCGGCGAGCAAGGCTATGAGGCGGTCGGCTCCATGGGCGATGACACGCCAATGGCCGTGCTGTCCCAGCGCGTGCGCACGCCCTACGACTATTTCCGTCAGCAGTTTGCGCAGGTCACCAACCCGCCGATCGACCCGCTGCGCGAAGCCATCGTGATGTCGTTGGAAGTGTGCCTCGGTGCCGAGCGCAACATCTTCCAGGAATCGCCTGAGCACGCCTCCCGTGTGATCCTCAGCTCGCCGGTCGTTTCTCCGGCTAAATGGCGCTCGTTGATGACCCTGGATCGCCCAGGCTTCGACCGCCAGGTCATCGACCTGAACTACGACGAGAGCCTCGGCCTTGAAGCCGCTGTGCGCAACGTCGCCGATCAGGCTGAAGAAGCTGTGCGCGCCGGTCGTACCCAGATCGTGCTGACCGACCGTCACATCGCCCCAGGCAAGTTGCCGATCCACGCCTCCTTGGCCACCGGCGCGGTGCATCACCGCCTGACCGAAAAAGGCCTGCGTTGCGACTCCAACATCCTTGTGGAAACCGCCACTGCCCGTGACCCGCACCACTTTGCGGTGTTGATCGGCTTCGGCGCCTCGGCGGTGTACCCGTTCCTGGCCTACGAAGTGCTCGGCGACTTGATCCGTACCGGTGAAGTGCTGGGCGACCTCTATGAGGTGTTCAAGAACTACCGTAAGGGCATCACCAAGGGCCTGTTGAAGATCCTGTCGAAGATGGGCATCTCCACCGTCACGTCCTACCGCGGGGCACAGCTGTTCGAAGCCATCGGCCTGTCCGAAGAAGTCTGCGAGCTGAGCTTCCGTGGTGTGCCAAGCCGCATCAAGGGCGCACGCTTCGTCGACATCGAAGCCGAGCAAAAAGCCCTGGCAGCCGAAGCCTGGAGTGCGCGCAAGCCGATCCAGCAAGGCGGCCTGCTCAAGTTCGTGCACGGTGGCGAATACCACGCGTACAACCCGGACGTGGTCAGCACCCTGCAAGCCGCTGTGCAGCAGGGCGACTACGCCAAGTTCAAGGAATACACCGCGCTGGTGGATAACCGCCCGGTGTCGATGATCCGCGATTTGTTCAAGGTGAAAACCCTGGATACGCCGTTGGCCATCAGCGAAATCGAGCCATTGGAATCGATCCTCAAGCGCTTCGACTCCGCCGGTATCTCTTTGGGCGCTTTGTCGCCTGAAGCCCACGAAGCCCTGGCCGAAGCCATGAACCGCCTGGGTGCGCGTTCCAACTCCGGCGAAGGCGGCGAAGACCCGGCGCGCTACGGCACCATCAAGAGCTCGAAAATCAAGCAAGTTGCCACTGGTCGTTTCGGTGTAACCCCGGAATACCTGGTCAACGCCGAAGTGCTGCAGATCAAAGTCGCCCAGGGCGCCAAGCCCGGTGAAGGCGGCCAGCTGCCAGGCGGCAAGGTCAACGGTCTGATCGCCAAGCTGCGTTACGCAGTGCCTGGCGTCACCCTGATTTCGCCACCGCCGCACCACGACATCTACTCGATTGAAGACTTGTCGCAGCTGATTTTCGACTTGAAACAAGTCAACCCGCAGGCGCTGGTTTCGGTGAAACTGGTAGCAGAAGCTGGCGTCGGCACCATCGCCGCCGGCGTGGCCAAGGCCTATGCCGACCTGATCACCATCTCCGGCTATGACGGCGGCACCGGTGCTTCGCCGCTGACCTCGATCAAGTACGCCGGCGCACCTTGGGAACTCGGCCTGGCCGAAACCCACCAGACCCTGCGCGGCAACGACCTGCGCGGCAAGGTACGGGTGCAGACCGATGGCGGCCTGAAAACCGGCCTCGACGTAATCAAGGCCGCGATCCTCGGCGCCGAAAGCTTCGGCTTCGGCACCGCGCCCATGATCGCCCTGGGCTGCAAATACCTGCGCATCTGCCACCTGAACAACTGCGCCACCGGCGTGGCCACTCAGAACGAGAAGCTGCGCAAGGATCACTACATCGGCACCGTCGACATGGTGGTGAACTTCTTCACCTACGTCGCCGAAGAGACCCGTGAGTGGCTGGCCAAGCTGGGCGTGCGTTCGCTGGAAGAGCTGATCGGCCGTACCGACTTGCTCGACATCCTCGAAGGCCAGACCGCCAAGCAACAGCACCTGGACCTGACGCCGCTGTTGGGCAGCGATCACATCCCGGCAGACAAGCCTCAATTCTGCCAGGTGGACCGCAACCCGCCGTTCGATAAAGGCCTGTTGGCCGAGAAGATGGTCGAAATGGCCAGTTCCTCGATCAATGACGCCAGCGGTGGCGACTTTGCCCTGGATATCTGCAACTGCGACCGTTCGATCGGCGCACGCATCTCCGGCGAAATCGCGCGCGCGCACGGTAACCAAGGCATGGCGAAAGCGCCGATCACCTTCCGCTTCAACGGCACTGCCGGCCAGAGCTTTGGCGTGTGGAACGCCGGTGGCCTGCACATGTACCTGGAAGGCGACGCCAACGACTACGTGGGCAAGGGCATGACCGGCGGCAAGCTGGTGATCGTTCCGCCTAAAGGCAGCATCTACAAGACCCAGGACAGTGCCATCATCGGCAACACCTGCTTGTACGGTGCCACCGGTGGCAAGCTGTTTGCCGCAGGGACCGCCGGTGAGCGTTTCGCCGTGCGTAACTCCGGTGCCCACACCGTGGTGGAAGGCACTGGCGATCACTGCTGCGAGTACATGACCGGTGGCTTTGTCGCGGTACTGGGCAAGACCGGTTACAACTTCGGTTCGGGCATGACCGGCGGTTTCGCCTACGTGCTCGACCAGGACAACACCTTCGTCGACAAGGTCAACCACGAGTTGGTCGAGATCCAGCGGATCAGCGGCGAAGCCATGGAATCCTACCGGAACCACTTGCAGCACGTGCTGGACGAGTACGTCGAGGAGACCGGCAGCGAATGGGGCCGTAACCTCGCCGAAAACCTCGATGATTACCTGCGTCGTTTCTGGCTGGTCAAGCCCAAGGCTGCCAACCTGAAATCGTTGCTTTCCAGCATCCGTGCCAACCCGCAGTGATATGCGCCTGAAGAGTTTGATGAGGTTTTAACATGGCTGAACGTCTGAATAACGACTTCCAGTTCATCGATGTCGGGCGCAAAGATCCGAAGAAGAAACTGTTGCGTCAACGCAAGAAAGAGTTCGTGGAAATCTACGAACCCTTCAAACCCCAGCACTCGGCCGACCAGGCCCACCGCTGCCTGGGTTGCGGTAACCCGTATTGCGAATGGAAGTGCCCGGTGCACAACTTCATTCCCAACTGGCTCAAGCTGGTGGCCGAGGGCAACATCCTCGCCGCCGCCGAACTGTCGCACCAGACCAACACCCTGCCGGAAGTCTGCGGCAGGGTTTGTCCCCAAGACCGTCTGTGCGAGGGTGCCTGCACCCTCAACGACGGCTTCGGCGCGGTGACCATCGGTTCGGTCGAGAAGTACATCACCGACACCGCGTTCGCCATGGGCTGGCGCCCGGACATGTCCAAGGTCAAGCCGACCGGCAAGCGCGTTGCGATCATCGGCGCAGGCCCGGCGGGCCTGGGCTGTGCCGACGTGCTGGTGCGTGGCGGCGTGACCCCGGTGGTGTTCGACAAGAACCCGGAAATCGGCGGCCTGCTGACCTTTGGCATCCCCGAGTTCAAGCTGGAAAAAACCGTGCTGAGCCACCGTCGTGAAGTCTTCACCGGCATGGGTATCGAGTTCCGTCTCAATACCGAAATCGGCAAAGACATCACCATGGAGCAACTGCTCGCCGAATACGACGCCGTGTTCATGGGCATGGGCACCTACACCTACATGAAGGGCGGCTTTGCCGGTGAGGACCTGCCGGGCGTGTATGACGCGCTCGACTTCCTGATTGCCAACGTCAACCGCAACCTGGGCTTTGAAAAGTCGCCGGAAGATTTCGTCGACATGAAAGGCAAGAAGGTCGTGGTGCTGGGCGGTGGTGACACCGCGATGGACTGCAACCGCACCTCGATCCGCCAGGGCGCCAAGTCGGTGACCTGTGCTTATCGCCGTGACGAAGCCAACATGCCCGGCTCGCGCAAAGAGGTGAAGAACGCCAAGGAAGAAGGCGTGAAATTCCTCTACAACCGCCAGCCGATCGCCATCGTCGGTGAAGACCGTGTCGAAGGCGTGAAGGTGGTCGAGACCCGTCTCGGCGAACCGGACGCCCGTGGCCGTCGCAGCCCCGAGCCGATCCCGGGCTCCGAAGAGATCATCCCGGCTGATGCCGTGGTTATCGCCTTCGGTTTCCGCCCAAGCCCGGCGCCGTGGTTCGAGCAGTTCGAAATCCAGACCGACAGCCAGGGCCGCGTGGTAGCCCCGGAGCAAGGCCAGTACAAGCACCAGACCAGCAACCCGAAAATCTTCGCCGGTGGCGATATGGTGCGCGGCTCTGACCTGGTAGTGACCGCGATCTTCGAAGGCCGCAACGCTGCCGAAGGGATCCTGGATTACCTGCAAGTCTGATTTGAAACACGGTCAACTGTGGGAGCTGGCTTGCCTGCGATAGCGGTGGTGAATTCACTACTGTCATCGCAGGCAAGCCAGCTCCCACACAAACCCCATTCCAGATAGGGTTTGGTGGTGTCTGTCATACCGCAAGACATTGCGACAAATTGACCCGATAGACAAAAGGCACGGCTCACTCCGTGCCTTTTGCGTCGCGCTCTGAGAAAATGCCCGCACTTTTTTTGCGGATGCCGACATGACTGCCCTCAAGAACGACCGTTTCCTTCGTGCCCTGCTCAAGCAACCCGTAGACGTCACGCCCGTGTGGATGATGCGTCAGGCCGGTCGCTACCTGCCGGAATACCGCGCCAGTCGCGCCAATGCCGGCGACTTCATGAGCTTGTGCATGAACCCGGAGTTCGCCTGCGAAGTCACCCTGCAGCCGCTGGACCGCTACCCACAACTGGATGCGGCCATCCTCTTCTCCGACATCCTCACCATCCCTGACGCCATGGGCCAAGGCCTGTATTTTGAAACCGGCGAAGGCCCGCGTTTCAAAAAAGTCGTCAGCACCCTGGCTGATATCGAAGCCCTGCCGATCCCGGACCCGCACAAAGACCTCGGCTACGTGATGGACGCTGTGAGCACCATCCGCCGCGAGCTTAACGGCCGCGTGCCGCTGATCGGCTTCTCCGGCAGCCCGTGGACCCTGGCCACCTACATGGTCGAAGGCGGTTCGTCGAAAGACTTCCGCAAAACCAAGGCCATGCTCTACGACAACCCGCAAGCCATGCACCTGTTGCTGGACAAGCTGGCGCAGTCGGTTACCAGCTACCTCAATGGCCAGATCATGGCTGGCGCGCAAGCGGTGCAGATCTTCGACACCTGGGGCGGCAACCTGTCGTCGGCGGCGTACCAGGAGTTCTCCCTGGCCTACATGCGCAAAATCGTCAGCGGCCTGATCCGCGAACACGAAGGTCGCAAAGTGCCGGTGATCATGTTCACCAAAGGCGGCGGCCTGTGGCTGGAAAGCATTGCTGATGCCGGTGCCGATGCACTGGGCCTGGACTGGACCTGCGACCTGGGCGAAGCCCGCCGTCGCGTCGGCAACCAGGTCGCGCTGCAAGGCAACATGGACCCGACCGTGCTCTACGCCAAACCGGAAGCGATCCGCACCGAAGTTGGCCGCATCCTGGCCAGCTATGGCAAGGGCAGCGGCCACGTGTTCAACCTCGGCCATGGCATCACGCCAGAAGTGAACCCGGAGCATGCGGGTGCGTTCCTGCGTGCGGTGCATGAGCTGTCGGCGCAATACCACGAATAAAAACGTAAACCAAATGTGGGAGCGGGCTTGCTCGCGAATGCGGTGATTCAGTGAAGAATTTTTCGACTGACACTCCGCATTCGCGAGCAAGCCCGCACCCACATTAAAAGCAGTGTTGCATCAGGCTTGAACATTTCTCAGCGGCGGCAATTTCGCCAGCTTCAGCGCCACCAGCAGCGCACCCATCAGCAACGCCACGATAAACCCGCCAATCCCGTTCCACCCGGCAAAGTGCCAGAAGAACCCGCCCGCCGTCCCCGCGATACTCGATCCGACGTAGTAGCAGAACAGGTACAGCGACGACGCCTGCCCTTTGGCCTTCACCGCCCGCCGCCCAATCCAGCTGCTGGCCACCGAATGCGCGCCGAAGAAGCCGAAGGTGAAGATCAGCATGCCCGGCACCACCAGCCACAGCGGCGTGAACAAGGTCAGCACCATGCCCGCAAGCATCAGCACAATCGTGCCCCACAGCACGCGACGGCGGCCGAGACGGTCAGCCAGGGAGCCGATTTTCGCCGAGCTGTAGATACCCGACAGGTACACCAGCGACAACAGGCCGACCACCGCCTGGCTCAGCTCATAAGGCGAGGCCAGCAGGCGATAGCCGATGTAGTTGAACATCGTCACGAACGCGCCCATCAACAGGAAGGCTTCGAGGAACAGCCACGGCAGGCCGGCGTCCTTGAAGTGCATGACAAAACCGTCCACCAGGTTGCGCGGCTTGAGGCTGCTGGCGCGGAAGTTGCGCGATTCGGGGAGGATTTTCCAGAACACCGTGGCCGCGATCAGCGCCAGCGCGCCGATGATCAGCATTGCGGTGTGCCAGCTGACAAAGTCGATCAACACGCCGATGATCAGGCGCCCGCTCATGCCGCCAATCGCGTTGCCGCCGATGTACAGGCCCATGGCCAAGCCAATGTGCTGAGGGTGGATCTCTTCACTCAGGTACGTCATCGCCACGGCGGCCAGGCCGCTTAGCGACAAGCCCACCAGCGCACGCATCAGCAGAATACCTTCCCAGGTCGGCATCAAGCCGCTTGCGATGGTGGCCAGCGCGGCACAGAACAGGGCTGAAACCATCACCGGCTTGCGCCCCAAGCGGTCGGAAATCGGCCCGGTGATCAGCAGCCCCAGCGCCAGCATCGCCGTAGCAACAGAAAGGATCAGGCTGCTTTGCGCCGCATTGATGGAAAACTCGTGGGACAGCGCCGGCATCATCGGCTGCACGCAGTACAGCAGGGCAAAGGTGGCAAACCCGCCGGAGAACAGCGCCAGCACCGTGCGCATGAACATCGGCGTGCCTTTTTCGATGTACTCGTCATTGAGCTGAGCGACCACCTCATCCAAAGCGGTAGGCGGGACTTCTTGAGCGAATGGCGCGACAGCAGATTTCACGGGGACCTCGGGGAGGAAAAGCCTGCCAGGACTGGCAATACGAAAAAGAATATAGCTGCCTAATGATTCTTTCCAATATATTGTTCGACCTGTTTAAGAGCTTTTACGACCTAATGAGGTTTGCATGGAATTGCGTCACTTGCGGTACTTCATTGCCGTCGCCGAAGAGCTGCATTTTGGCCGCGCCGCGCAGGTGCTGGGCATCTCTCAACCGCCGTTGAGCCAGCAGATCCAGGCGCTGGAACAGGAAGTGGGCGCACGCTTGTTTGAGCGTACCAACCGTCGGGTGGAGTTGAGCGAAGCGGGCCGGTTATTCCTGCACGAGGCGCGTTTGGTGTTGGCGCAAGTGGATAAAGCCGCTGATGTGGCGCGCCGCGCGCAACTGGGGGAGTTAGGCGAACTTAAGATCGGCTTCACTTCGTCGGCGCCATTCAACGCCAGCATTCCACAGGCGATCTTTGCGTTTCGTAAAGCCTTCCCTGCGGTGCACCTGAATTTGCAGGAAATGAGCAGCACCGAGGTGGCCGAGTCGCTGGTGGATGAGTCGATTCAGGTAGGCCTGATGCGCCCGCTGCCGTTGCCGGATTCTCTAAGCGTGATCGAGTTGATGCGCGAGCCGTTGGTTGCGGTATTGAACGCTGGCCATCCGTTGGTGGAAGGCAGCGAGCGCGGCCTGCACCTGGCGCAACTGGCCGAGGAGCCATTTGTATTTTTCCCGCGCACCTACGGCAGCGGCCTCTACGCTCAGTTGCTCAACCTGGCCCGCGATGCCGGCTTCAGCCCGCACTTCGCCCAGGAGGCCGGGGAGGCGATGACCATCATCGGCCTGGTGGCGGCGGGGTTGGGGGTATCGGTGCTGCCGGCGTCTTACCAGCGCATCCGCATTGATGGCGTGGTCTATCGCACCTTGCTCGATCGGGAGGCCGTGACGGCGGTGTGGCTGGTGCAACGCAAGGGGGCGCAAACGCCGATGGCCAAGGCCTTTGTGGAGTTGCTGACGCGCCAGGCAGTGGCGTAGGCAGCGTCACATATCAGGTAACGCAACCGGCTTAGTTATTCGCGAGAAAGTTGCGCAGAATCGCTCTTTTCAAAGCGAGTGAAATGGATGGCACTTCTCTACCAGCCCAAGGAGGGCAGCGTGTTGATTTGTGATTTCCGAGGCTATGAGGTTCCGGAAATCATTAAGATTCGACCCGTCATTGTGATAAGCAAGCATCGCACCAATAAATTATTGGTTACCGTAGTGCCCCTGAGCACGACCGCACCTCAAACCCTGCTGGAGCATCATTTGCAGCTCGACAGCCATCTTCAAGGTGCACATCCCGTCTGCTGGGCGAAGTGCGACATAGTGGCGACCGTAAGCCTGGGACGACTGGATCGAATCAAAAGCAAGGACCGTCATGGCAAACGAACTTACAAAATCGCGGAGCTCACCAGTGACCAGTTTTTAGCGATAAAAGTGGCGGTGCGCAGTGCGCTGGTGTTGCGCTGGAGAGAATGAAGGGTAGGCGGCGCTTTGCCACCGATTGCAGGCGACCTATTTTCAGGCATACTGGCCGGGTTCCCGAAAGGGGCTTGTGAGACTCTGAGGATCCTGGGCAACCAGCCATCGCAGAGCCGGGCAGGAAGTGGCAATGACAAGCCAACTTGCTTGTGAAGAGGGCGCCGAAAGGCGCCCTTTGTCGTTTCTACAGAACGGAAAAGCCTCAGTTCTGTTTCAAAGCATCCACGCCATTCATACCCGCACTCTGCAAGCCCGCCATGATGTCGCGATCCAGCATGCTCACCCAGCGGTTGTAGTTGCGATGAATCTTGCCGTCCTTGTAGCCCAGGTCGCGGCTGTCGCGGTAGGTGATGGCGTAGCTGGTGCGGGTGTAGCGGATATCGATTTCGGCGTGGAATTGGTTACGCACGGTGATTTCGGCCTGCACCAGTTGTGGGCTCAGGCGTTGCACGGTCCACTCGCGTTTTTGCAGGGCCGCGACGATCACCTGTTTGATTTTTTCTTCGCTGAGCTGGGCCGTGACCGGCAAATCGTGCTGGGTGTTGAGCACGGGTTTGTTGGTGCAACCGGCGGTAGTCAGCAGAGCCAGAGTGATCAGGGTGGCGCGTAGCAAGGAAGACATTCCGTTTTCTCCAATCAATTAAAAGTTCAGGACCAGCGGCGAAAGATCAGCGAAGTGTTGACGCCGCCAAAGGCAAAGTTGTTGTTCATCACATACTCGTTGTGCATCTCGCGAAACCCACCTTGCAGGTAGTCCAGTTCGCCGCATTGCGGGTCGACGGCATCCAGGTTGAAGGTGTGCACATACTGGTCGCGGTTCATCATTTCGATGCTGAACCACGACTCCAGCGCGCCGCACGCGCCCAGGGTGTGGCCCAGAAAGCTCTTCTGCGAACTGATCGGCATGCGGCTGCCGAACAGGCTGCTGGTGGCCAGCGTCTCGGCGATGTCGCCCTGGTCGGTGGCGGTGCCGTGGCCGTTCACGTAGCCGATCGCGGATGGCTCAAGCCCGGCATCTTCCAGTGCCAGCTCCATGGCGCGGCGCATGGTTTTCTGCTCCGGGCGCGTGGTGTGCTGGCCGTCGGCGTTGCTGCCGAAACCCACCAACTCGGCGTGGATATGCGCACCGCGCGCCAGGGCGTGTTCCAGTTCTTCGAGCACCAGCATGCCGCCGCCTTCGCCGATCACCAGGCCGTCGCGGCCGCTGTCGTAAGGGCGTGGGCTGGTCTGTGGCGCGTCGTTTTTCAGGCTGGTGGCGTACAGCGCGTCGAACACCATGGCTTCGGTGGGGCATAGCTCTTCGGCGCCGCCGGCAAGCATCAACGGCAAGCGGCCGAACTTGATCGCCTCGTAAGCGTAACCAATGCCCTGGCTGCCGCTGGTGCAGGCGCTGGAGGTCGGGATCAGCCGCCCGGTGAGGCCAAAGAAGATGCTGATATTCGCCGCCGTGGTGTGCGGCATCATGCGCACATAGGAGTTGGCATTCAGCCCCTCAGCCACCGAGTTCAGCAGCATATTGCCGAACGCCTTGATCTCATCGGTGCTGCCGGTGGATGAGCCACAGGCCACGCCCATGCGCCCGTCCTTGATCGATTCGTCGCCGAGCAACCCGGCATCCTGCAACGCCTGTTCCGCCGCCCATACCGCCAGGCGAGAGACGCGGCCCATGCTGCGCAGTTGCTTGCGCGTCCAGTGCGCAGGCACGACAAAATCGTCAATCGGTCCGGCCAGGCGCGTGTTCAATTCGGTAAAGCGGTCCCACTCATCCATGCGCCGGATGCCGCTGCGGTTGGCGCGAAAGTTGGCGGCGATGGTATCCCAATCGCTGCCCAGGGAGGTCATGCCGGCCATGCCGGTGACGACGACGCGCTTCATCAGCACAAGCCCCCATTCACGGCCAGCACTTGGCGCGTGATATAGCCGGCCTCGGCCGACATCAGGAAGTTCACTGCACCGGCGACTTCTTCCGGGGTGCCCATGCGTTGCGCCGGGATCATCTTCATCAGTTCTTCGACCGGCACGTTTTCATCCAGCATCGCCGTGTCGATCAAGCCTGGGGCGACGCAATTGACGGTGATCTTGCGCTTGCCTAGTTCAATCGCCAGCGCCTTGGCCGCGCCGATCAAACCGGCTTTGGAGGCGCTGTAGTTGACCTGGCCACGGTTGCCGATCAAACCGGAAACCGAGGTGATGCACACAATGCGCCCGGCCGCGCGACGACGAATCATCGGCATCATCACCGGGTGCAGCACGTTGTAGAAACCATCCAGGTTGGTGCGCATCACCACATCCCAATCGTCTTCCGAGAGGGCCGGGAAAGCGCCGTCGCGGGTCAGGCCGGCGTTGAGCACCACGCCGTAATAGGCGCCATATTGCTCCACGTCGGCCTCAAGGATTTCCTTGCAGCTGGCGCGATCCGCCACATCAAATTGCAGCACCCGCGCCTTGCGGCCCAATGCCTGGACCTCGACTTTTACCGCGTCCGCTTCAGCGCGGCCACTGCGGCAATGCAGCACGATGTCATGCCCGGCCTGGGCCAGGCGCAGGGCGATGGCGCGGCCGATGCCACGGCTG
Organism: Pseudomonas sp. FP2338; assembly: GCF_030687515.1. Classification (NCBI taxonomy): domain Bacteria; kingdom Pseudomonadati; phylum Pseudomonadota; class Gammaproteobacteria; order Pseudomonadales; family Pseudomonadaceae; genus Pseudomonas; species Pseudomonas sp. FP2338. The sequence goes on from NZ_CP117436.1 coordinate 508,640, forward strand.
GAGCCGGTGACCAGTACGGATTCAGTCATGGCGTTGCGTCCTTCGGTTCTTCTAAATAATTGGCCGCCTGGGGCGGTCGAAATACGTTCAAGCGTGCGCTGGCCTGGATACCGTCGCCGGTCAAGTGGCATTCGAACACACCCATGCCGTTGTCGTCTTCCAGCGAGCGCAGGCCGTGGATGCGCAGCTCGGCACCGGCCGGGAAGTGCTCCACGTTGCATTCAAATTTGCGTGTGCCGAGCAGGAAACCCAGTTCCACTGCCTCGCCATTTTGGCGCGCGCGGCAACCGGCATAGGCGGCGACGCTCTGCGCCATCAGCTCAATGCCGACCCAGGCCGGCAGGCTGCCGTCCGGCCGGTTGAACAGGCCGCCGGGCTTGACGGTAGCGCGGGTGTGAACCTGCTCTTCATCGAACGACAGCACCTGGTCGATCAGGATCATGTCGCCCGCGTGGGGCAGCAGCTCGGCGAGTGGCCAATCGATCATGGGGCCTCCGCGATTATCAGGCTGACGTTATTGCCACCGAAGGCAAACGAGTTGCTCATCAGGCAGCGTTTTTTCAAGGTGTCGCCGGTCTGTGCCCACTGCAGCGCGGGCAGCGCCGGGTCGGCTTGGCCGTCCCACACATGCGGCGGTACGCGGTCATGCACCAGGCTCAACCAGCAGAACGCCGCTTCCAGCGCGCCTGCGGCACCGAGGGTGTGGCCGCTCATGGGCTTGGTCGACGAACAGGCTACGCCTTGCGGAAACAGGCTGGCGACGGCCAGGCTTTCCATGGCGTCGTTGTGTTGGGTTGCGGTGCCGTGCAGGTTCAGGTAACCGATATGTTCCGGTTCAAGTTTGGCACTGGCCAAGGCCTTGCGCATCGCCTGCAACGCACCTTTGCCGGTGGGCTCGGGCGCGGAGATATGGTGCGCATCGCAACTGGCGCCGCTGCCGAGCAAGGCAATCGGCGCAGGTGTTTTGGTCATGAGAAACAGCACCGCCGCTTCGCCGATATTGATGCCGTTGCGGTTCACCGAAAACGGATTGCAACGCTCGCTGGAGACCGCTTCCAGCGCGGTAAAGCCGTTCAGCGTCAGCTTGCACAGGCTGTCGACGCCACCGCAGATCACCGCATCACACACACCCAGGTCGAGCAGGCGCTGGGCGCTCATCAACGCACGGGCGCTGGAAGTGCAGGCAGTAGAAATCACATAGGCCGGGCCGCTGACCTGCAACCAGTCGGCGAGAAAATTCGCCGGTGCGCTGAGTTCCTGTTGCTGGTAGTCATAGTCACCCGGGAACTGCTGCCCACGCAGGTAATGCGCGATGCCGCGACTGGCTTCATCGATGCCCGAGGTGCTGGTGCCCAGCACAATGCCGACCCGCGAAGCGCCGTAGGTGTGGATCGCCTGGCGCAGCTCGCTTTTAATCTGCACGGCCGCTTCCAGCAGCAATTGGTTATTGCGGCTGCTCTGCGGGCGTAGCTCAGCCGGGATTGCCACCAGCTCACTGCGTACACCGCCCACCGGCAGCACGCGCTCTGGCACCCAACCGCTTTCGGCGCGCATGCCGGAGCAATCGCCGGCAAACAGGTTGCGGCTGACTTGCGCCTGGCCGCGACCCAGGGCGCAGATCACGCCCAGGGCATTCAGGTAAGCCGTCATCGCGCCGCCCCCAGTGGGGTGATGCGATAGCTCAACGGTTGGCCCGCCATGTTCACGCTGAACACCTCGGAGGACTGATAGACGATTTGCCAATGCCCTGGCAGCGTGCGCGTCAGGTCCATCGCTTGGGCACGCGGGTACAGCGTGGGCACGTCATCGGCCGAGGTCAGCGCAAACAACAGCGCCGCAAACAGCTCACGCGCCTGGGGATTGGGCGGCAGCAAACCGTCGGCCTGCCACTGGCCATTGATCAGCTTTTGTCGGGCCTGGGGAATGCCCAACGGGTCCATCATCGACCAACGAATGGCCGCGCCTTCGCGCTGGATCACCAGCAGCCAATCCTGGGTTTGGCCGTCGGCGCGGCGCTGCACGTGCAATTGCATGGGCAAGGCCAGGGCCGGGGTTTTTTCGGGCAGCGGCGGCTGGCTGACGCAGGCGCTCAGCAGCAACAGGCAACCCATCAACAGCAGACGAATCATGTTTCGGCGCTCGCTAAAGGTTTACGCGCCACGCAGTTGACCAGAGTTTCTTCGCGCTGGCCAACCGGTGGTGGGCTGCGCAGGCCCCAGCGTTCCAGCAGGCCGAAATCGCTGGAGCGGCTCCACCACAAATACGGGTACGAAACGTTCTGCGGGCCGAACTCAAAACCCTGCTCGCGCAGCATCTCCAGGTATTCTTCAGCGCTCTTCTGCACATGCATCGGGTGGCGGAACAGCCAGCGAATCACCCAGGTGTCGATATAGGCTTCGGTGGATTCGGCAAACAGCAGATAGCCGCCCGGCTTGAGTACGCGATAGAACTCTTTCAAGGCGCGATGCTGTTCCACCAGATGGTGAAAGGTCTGGTGGCAGAACAGGATGTCGACGCTTGCGTCCGGCACCTGGAGCGTGGCGCAGTCGCTGCCGATCAGCTCGATGGCCAAGCCTTGGCGCTTGGCTTCTGCCTGGCTCAGCTCCAGGCTGTGCGGGTCGGCATCCAGGCCGATCAGGCGCTGTGGCGCGAACACCTGCTGCAAATACTGGAACGACTTGCCCTGGCCGCAACCGGCATCCAGCAACACCGGCGCCACTGGCAGCGGGTCGGTGAACAAGCTGCGCAGGTCATTGATCGCCACGCGCAACACGTGGTGCTGCCAGGTGTGGCTGCGCAGGAACCAGAAGCCGAACCTGGTTTCTTCGACGTAGTTTTTACTCAGGTATTGGCTACTCATACCGGCTCCCCCGCGCAAATTTCCGACAGCATCCGCAGCCGCCGCTTGGGCTCGCTGACAAACGGGTTGCGCTCATCCCAGGCGTAACCGGCGAGGATCGAACTGATCATCCGGCGAATTTCCGGTGAGCTGCCTGGGTGAAAAATCACGTCCTGGAAGGTGCCTGCATACCAGCCTTCGACATAGCAACGGAAGGTGTCGACCCCGCGTTTGAGCGGCTCGGCGAACTCGGTTTGCCAGTCGACGGTTTCACCCTTGAGTTGGCGGCTGAGCACACCTGCGGCCATGCTCGCCGAACGCATGGCGATGGTCACGCCGGAAGAGAACACCGGGTCGAGAAACTCCGCCGCATTGCCCAGCAGCGCAAAGCCTGGGCCATGCAGGGTTTTGACGTTGGCCGAATAGCCGCCGAGGGTGCGTGCGGGCGTATCCCACACGGCGTTTTGCAGCACGCCGGCGAGGCTTGGCGTCTCAGCGATGAAACCGCGCAGGCAGGCGTCGAGGTCGCTGTCGCGGCCGTCGAAATGCTCCTTGGCTGCAACCACGCCCACCGAGCAGCGACCATTGCTGAAGGGGATGGTCCAGAACCAGATATCGCGCTGGGTCGGGTGAGTGGTGACGAGGATTTTGCTGCGATCAAAACCTGGGTGTGTGATGTGATCTTCAACGTGGGTAAACACCGCCTGGCGCACCGGGGAATTCGACGGCGCTTCCAGGTCCAGCAGGCGCGACAACACACGGCCGTAGCCGCTGGCGTCGAGCACGAATTTGGCCTTGAGGTGATACTCGCTGCCGTTCTCGCGGCGCACATGCAGGTAGCGGCTTTCGCCGGCGAAATCCACGCCGACGATGCTTTCGCCGTAGCGAATCTCTACGCCCTGCAAGGCCGCCTGATCGGCCAGCAACTTGTCGAACTCGCCGCGTTGCACCTGGAAGGTGGTCGGCTTGCCGTTGCTGAAGGTGTCACCGAAATCAAACGCACTGTAGCGCTCGCCCCAGGCGAACGCCGCACCGGTTTTTACCTGGAAGCCCGCTGCCTGTACGGCGTCGAGCATGCCGGCCTCTTCGATAAAGTCGATGCAGTGCGACAGCAGGCTTTCGCCAATCGAGAAGCGCGGGAAATGCTCGCGCTCGATAATCAATACATCATGCCCGTTGCGCTTTAACAGCGCGGCGGCGATGGCGCCGGATGGCCCGGCACCGATCACCACCACCTGGCGACGTTCCATTTCAACTGTGGGCACGAGGGCTCCTTGCCACTTTGGCGATTAACACATTCATAAGGCGTGCTTCTGATGCCCGGCCCAAGGCGCCAGCATAAAGCTGAACGCCAGGCCAAGGCTGACCGACAGGCCGAAATTACTCACGGCGGGTGTACTCGACACCGCCAGCAGGCCAAACGACAACCAGGTCGTCAGCGCCGCCAGCAGCGTACCTAAAAGACTCACGGCCGCGCCGCCGATCTGCTCGCGCATCAAGATCGCATAGTCGACGCTGATGGCGGTGACCAACAGCAGGCCGAACAGGCTGAACAAGGTCAGCGGCTGGCCCAGCCAACCGAGGCTGGCGAGACTGCACAGCGCCGCGAGCAGTGGCAGGGCGACGATGCGCAAGGCGCCGCCAACACCGAACGGCATGATCAATAACAGCACGATCAGCACACACGACATCAACTTCAATTGCGCCGCGCTGATCTGCGTGTCGGCAAACACCCGGTTCAAATCACCCAGCCGGTCGACCAGCTGCACACCGGGTAAATCCAGCGCCTGCACGCGCAACAGCGCCGGGTTGTTCAGGCCTTGCAGGCTGACCATCGCCGCCACGCCGCCGTCCACTGGCCCCAGCCACAAGGTGCGCCAAGGCTCAGCCAATGGCCCAACCAACGCGGCGTCGATGTCTTCGGTGGGCAGCGCTTGCAGTTGCGTGACTTCGGCTTGCAGCGCGCTGGCCGGTACGCCCAGGTCCAGCAGCGGCTGCCAGTGCTGTGCGAGGTTGTTCAGCGCCTCCCGAAGGTGTTGCTGCTCAACCGGCAGGCTCACCAGTTGGTTGAGCGCGAGGTAGCCTTGCAGCTTGCCCATGTTCACCAACTGATCCAGGCGTTCGCCCAGGGCGGCCTGGCGTTCCAGCAATTGCTGCTGGTTGTCGGCGCGCACCAGGAAAAACTGGCTGGTGGGCTGGAACCCGGTGATACGCGCCACGGCCTGCGCTTCTTGCAGCAACTGCGGTGGGGCGCCGATCCATTGGCGGATATCGTTTTTACTGTTCAAGTGCCACAGGCCGCCCGCGCAAAACAGCAGCAACAGCGCCAGCAACACCGGGCTTGGCACGCGTTTGAGCAACGCGGCGCGCAATAGCCACAAGCACTCGGCGATGCGCAGCGGCCATTGCGCCGGGCGCAGTTCCACGCCCTTGAGCAGCGCGGGCAGCAGGCACACGGCCGACAGGTAAGCACCGACCAGGCCGGCGGCGGAGAACACGGCGATTTGCGTCAGCGCCGGGAACGGCGTCCAGGCCAGCGCCAGGTAGCCAATGCAACTGGTCGCCAGGCTCAGGCTCAGCCCCGGCAAGGTCAGGCGCAATGCCGGCCAGCTGCGCCAGGGTTGCAGGCTCCAGCTTTTGGACAGGTAATGCAGCGGGTAATCCACCGCCACGCCGATCAGGCTGGAGCCCAGCACCAGGGTCATCACATGCATATGGCCGAACAGCGCCACACAGGCCACCGCGCCGAACAGCATGCCCACCAGCACCGGCACAAACGCCAGCAACACGCGCCAGCGCCGGAACGCCAGCAACAGCAACAACAGGATGCCCAGCGTGGCGCCGCCGCCCACCCAGGTGATTTCCCGCGTGGCTTGTTGCTGCCCGTTGGCGGCGTAAAGCAGGCCGCTGGCAGCGAGCAATTGCGCGCCTTGCTCACTGGCCTGTTCGCGACTGGCCTGGAGCAGATCCGCCACTTGCAGCGGCAGTTTCATGTCAAAGGCATTGCCGGTGGTGCGCGCACGCAGCAGCACCCAGCTTTTGCCGTCGGCATCGGCAATCAATGCGCCGCTGCCGATATCCAGCTGCACCGAACCGTGCTGCGGCTGGCTGTTCTGGATGCGCCCGGTGAGGCCCAGCCAGTCGTCCTGGCTCGGCACCAGGCTGAACCCGGTGAACGGGTCGAACAGCGCTTGCACGCGCTGCTGGATGAACGCGTCGGGCTGTTCGATCAGCTGCTCGCGGTCCTTGGCCGAGAGCATTGCCAGCCGCCCGCGCAGCAGTTGTTCACGCAGGGCGGGCAAGTCGGCTTGCAGGTTCCACTGCACTTTTTCAAACAGCCCGCTGGCCTGCCAGCGTTCGCCCATTTGCTGCGCCACTGCTACGGCTTTTTGCCGGTCGGCATGCCCTACCAGCACCAGCATTTCGCGGTTCAGCGGTTCCTGCATACGCTGTTCGGCCTTGAGTTCCAGCGCGTCCGGCGTGCTGCCCGGCACCAGTTCCATCAGGTTGGCCGACAACGGCGCGCCATGGCGCCATTGCCAGCCGGCCAGGGCCAATACCGCCACCAGCAGAATCAGGAACAGCCGTGGCAGCCAGCGCTCACTGGGCAAAGTCGTGTTGCTCCGATTCGCTCAACGGTTGGCCGGCAGTGCTGTCCTGCATGCGCAGCACGGTGCTGTCGCCCTGGGTTTCCAGCAGTTCGATTTTTTGCACCAGCTCGCCGCCGTCGATATTGATCTGGGTGAACACCTGCTTGAGCAGCAGCGAGCGTGGGATCAGCGTCAGCTTCCACTGTTGGGCTTCGCCTTGCAGTTGCAGTTCGAAATCACGCTGCAAGCCACTGCTGTCGCCCTGAAGCACGGCCAGAAACAGGCGATTCTGCTCGGCACCGGCGCTCTTGTTCGGCAGCAATTGCCAGCCATTGGCATCACGCCGGGCAATGCCTTGGGCACTGATGCGGTAGTCCTGTTGCAGCGGGGTTTTCAGCAGCCACAGCAGGCCGTGGTCTTTGGCGAGTACGAAGGTGCCTTTGCTGACCAAGGGCTGGGGCAGGGCGCGCAGGTGTTTTTCCTGGGTGAAGGTGCCGTGGATTACAGAGGGTTTGGCCAGTTGGTCGCTTAGCTGCTGCAGGTCGAAGGCGTGAGCACTGAAACTCAGTAGCAACCCGATCAATGTGGGAGCGGGCTTGCTCGCGAAGGACTTGAGGGCGCCGCGTAGTGTCAGGCGAGCTGCGTTATCGTTGACGACCTTCGCGAGCAAGCCCGCTCCCACATTGGATCTCATTTCAGGGCTCTCTCTACGGCGTTGGTGAATACTTTTGGGGAAGCCAACTGCATTTCGCGACTGGCGATTTCTACCGCCACTTGCACGGTGCTGGCGCGAGTCAGGCGCTCGCCGCTGGCGAGGTCGGTAATCAGGTAGTTCACCTTCAAACGGTTTTCCCATTCCACCAAACTGGCGCGCACGTTGATGGTCTGGCCGAACACCGCGCCGCGCACATAGCGCAGCTGCATGTCGATCACCGGCCAGGCGTAGCCGGATTCGAGCATCGCCGTGTAGTTGTGGCCGAGCTTGTCCAGCAACGCGCAGCGCGCTACTTCCAGGTACTTCACGTAATGCCCGTGCCACACCACATTCATGGTGTCGACATCAAAAAACGGCACGAGTATTTGCGTGTCGCAATGCAAAACGCCCTGGCTACGCATGCAGCCTCCAGTGTTGCTCGGCGATACGTTTGAGGCACAGGCGCAGTTCGCCTTCCAGGGCGCGGTCTTCGATCACCGGCGGGAAGTCTTTGGCCAGCTCGATATGCATGGCCGCCAAGGCCGGTGGCAGTGGGCGTGCGTCTTCAGCCTGGGCGCGCAGCCACACGCCTTGGTTGGCGGCGAGCAGCGTGGCGGCGGCGACCTGTTCGGTCAGCTCCAGCACGCGGATTGCGTCGCGGGCGGCGATGGTGCCCATGCTCACCTTGTCCTGGTTGTGGCACTCGGTGGAGCGCGAGAACACGCTGGCCGGCATGGTGTTTTTCAGCGCTTCGGCGGTCCAGGCGCTGGTGCCGATCTGCACGGCTTTGAAGCCGTGGTTGATCATGGCGCGGTCAGCCGGCGCGCCGGACAGGTTGCTCGGCAGGCCATGGTTGTAACGCACGTCTACCAGCAGCGCGAGCTGGCGGTCGAGCAGGTCGGCGACGTTGGCCACCAGGGTCTTGAGGCTGTCCATGGCAAAAGCGATATGCCCGCCGTAGAAGTGCCCGCCGTGCAGCACGCGTTCTGCTTCGGCGTCGATGATCGGGTTGTCGTTGGCGCTGTTCAGCTCGATTTCGATAAATGAACGCAGCCAGTTCAAGCTGTCGGCCAACACGCCCAGCACATGCGGCGCGCAGCGCAGCGAATAGCGATCCTGCAAGCGGTGCAGCGGCGCAGTCGGCGCATCGATCGCCAGGTCCTTGCGCAGCCACGCAGCCACTTGCATCTGCCCCGGATGCGGCTTGGCGGCGAACAGGCGCTCGTCGAAGTGTTCCGGGTTGCCTTGCAGCGCCACCACGTTCAATGCGGTGATGCGCGTGGCCAGTTGCAGCAGGTAGTCGGCGCGGGCGAAGGCCAGGCAGGCAAGGCCGGTCATCACGGCGGTGCCGTTCATCAAGGCCAGGGCTTCCTTGGGGCGCAGCACCAGCGGTTCCCAGCCGAGTTCACGGTGCACGTCGGCAGCCTGGCGACGTTCGCCACGCAACAGCACTTCGCGCTCACCGGACAGGGTCGCAGCCACATAGGACAGCGGCGTCAGATCGCCGCTGGCGCCCACCGAACCTTCTTCCGGAATCAGCGGCAGCACGTCGTGTTCCAGGAACGCATGCAGGCGCTCCAGCAACTCCACACGCACACCGGACACACCATGGCACAGCGACTGCAAGCGTGCGGCGAGCACAGCGCGGGTGGCTTGGGCGTCGAGCAACTTGCCCAGGCCGCAACCGTGGAAGGTGTAGAGGTGACGCGGCAACGCCTCGACGTGCTGCAACGGCACCGCCACCACGCAGGAGTCGCCGTAGCCGGTGGTCACGCCGTAGATCACGCCTTCCTTGTCCAGCAGCGAGTCGAGGAACTGCGCGCCCTTGGCGATGCGCTGGCGATAGGCAGCGTCATCCTGCAAGCGCGTGGGCGCCTGGCGGTTGGCCAGGGCCAGCACGTCTTCGATAGGCAGGTGGCGTTCGCCAAAAATTACCGGTTCAAGATGCGGGGTCATCGGTCTTCCAGAAAGGGTAAAAGTTGAACCATTGTTGGGGCGCCTCCAGGCAAAAATCGCCCAGGCGTGCGGCGTAGCGGGCGGTCCACTGGGCGATAACGTGCTCGCGGGTGCTGCGCTTCCATTCAATCAAGGCGGCGAACGGCTCGATGGTCAGGCGATAACGGCCGTTGTGCTTGAGGCACATCAGCAGGTTGACCGGGCATTTGAGCAAACCGGCCAGCAGCCAAGGGCCTTGGGGGAAGGCGGCGGCATGCCCGAGAAAATCCACGCGCACCTTGCGCCCGCCGTGCAGGGGCACGCGGTCACCGGCAATCGCCAGCCACTCGCCCTCGTCCAGCCGCTGGCTGAGCAGCAGCATGGTCGCCGGGTCCAGCTCGCTGACCTGAATCAGGCGCAAATGCGTGGCCCCGGCTTCGCCCAGCAGGCGGTTGAATTGTTCGGCGTGCTTGGTGTGCACCAGCACGTTCATGGTGACTTGCTCGCCAATCTCTGCGAGTGCGCGACACACTTCAAGGTTGCCCAAGTGCGCGCCCACCAGCATCTGGCCGCGCTCGCCACGCAGTTGCCCGCGCAATTGCGCCGGGTCGTTGATTTCGATCTGTTCGATGCGCAGCTTGCCGTTCCACACGTCGAGCTTGTCGAGCAGGGAGTCGGCAAAGGCCATGAACTGCGCGAACACGCTTGTATGGCTGGGCCGCAACGCATCGCGCCCGCTCCAGTCGGCCAGGCGCTGCTGGTATTCCCAGGCGCTTTGCCGCGCCGTGCGCCCGAACAGGAAAAAGTACAAAACAATGCCGTACAGCACCGGGCTCAACAGGCGACGGCCCAGCACTTTGGCCGCGAAGGCGGTGAGTTTCATCAGCCAGAAGCTGCCGCGCTCTTCGCGGTCGGCCCAGTGTTTGGTGCTGTCGCTCATGCCTGCCACCGTCGCCACACGATCATCGGTGCGCGCACCAGCATGCCGAAGAACAGCCGGGTGTGCATGGCACTGATGCGTACGTTGTCGCGGAACAGGCGGAAGTGTGACACGCCATCGGTGGGGTAATGCACCTGGGTCGGCAGCCAGCGCATCGGCTGGTTGCGCCAGGCCAGGCGCACCAGAATGTCGGAGTCAAAATCCATGCGCGTGCCGATATAAGCCGAGTCCATCAACGCCAGGGTGGGCGCCAACGGGTACACGCGAAAACCGCACATAGAGTCGCGAATCTGCAGCGACAGGGTGTTGATCCACACCCACACGTGGGTCAGGTAGCGCGCGTACAAGCGGCCCTTGGGCACGCTGTCGTCGTATTCGGGGTAGCCGCAGATCACCGCGTTTGGGTGCGTGCGCGAGGCGTCGAGGAAACTGTCGACTTCACGCAGGTCGTGCTGGCCGTCGGCGTCTACCTGCAGGGCGTGGGTATAGCCCAGGCGCGCGGCTTCGCGAAAACCGGCCATCACGGCGCCGCCTTTGCCTTGGTTGTTTGGCAAGGTCAGCAAGGTGACGTGATCGAGCGTTGCCAGTTGCGCCAATACCGCGGCGCACGCCGGGCTGCTGCCGTCGTCGACCAGCAGGCACGGCAGGCCGCTGTTCAACAGGCTGTGCACCACGGCGGGTACGGCGGCTTCGTGGTTGTAGACCGGGATGAGGGCGCAGGGGTTATGCATGCTGACAATTCCCAGGATTACCACCACCCTTGTGGCGAGGGAGCTTGCTCCCGCTGGGCTGCGAAGCAGCCCCAACCCAGTCGACCGAGAGCATCCTGGCACATTGCGGTGCCTGGGTTGGGAGTGCTTCGCACTCCAGCGGGAGCAAGCTCCCTCGCCACAAGAGCTTAAGCATGCGCAGCCACCAATTGAATCCGGCCACTGGAGCACGCCGCATCGCCGTTGCGGTAGGCGAAGTACAGCTTGCCGCGCTCCGGGTCGAAGCGCAGGTGCAGTTCAACCTGATCACCAGGGCGCACCAGTTGCTGGAACTTGAGCACTTCCATCCCGGCAAAGGTCGCGGGTAAGTCCAGCAGTTTTTGGCCTAGGTTGAAGGCCCATTCCACCTGCACCACGCCCGGCAGCACCGGCGTGACCGGGAAATGGCCGCTGAAGTAGGCCAGGTCCGGCGGGATGCTCAATTGCACAGTCCACTCGCCGTTGGCTTCGACCTGTTCCAGTACTTCGGGTGCTTTTGGGCGTGGCGCCAGCAGCAACGCCTCTGCATCAGCCTGGGGCAGTTTGCCCTGGCTGTTCAGCGGCAACTGGCGCAGCAAGCGCCAGCGACGTGGCAGGGCCAGGGCTTCGCAATGCTGGCTCAAGTGTTCGCGCAGGGTTTGGGTGACGGTGCGGCGGCCCTGGTTGCGCAGCGCATGCAGGCCCTCGGCGCTCAACACCACCAGTGCGCCGAGTGAGGCGCGGTTTTCCTGCACCACGCCCAGACGGGTTTCAGCGACCCAGGCGTGGGTCAGCAATGCCTGTTCGAGCATGGGAAGGGAGATGCGTTTTTCTTCCAGTTTGACGATGCGGTCCAGGCGCCCGAGCAGCTCGAAGCGGCCATCGGAATGAATGCGCGCCGCGTCGGCGGTTTGTTCGATATGCCCGGCCGGCAGGTACGGCGAGACAATGCGCAGGGCGCCGTCGGCATCCTGGCTCAGTTCTACATCGGCAAATGGCTGCCATGGCTGTGCGCCCTGGCGCCAGGCGATGCCGCCGGTTTCCGAGCTGCCGAGGATTTCCGTCGGCCATTGCTGCAAGCGGTCGTACAGGCCGCCGGCGGCTTCCACCGGCAGCGCGCCGCCGGAGGAGAACACTCGCGACACTTGGCTCAGCGCGGGCCAGTCGAGGTTGTCGCCCATGCGCTTGAGCAGCGCGGGGCTGGCGACCCAGGCAAATTGCGCATGCTCGCGGCTGGCGCGCTGCATGTCTTCAGGGAAGGCCAGTTGCTTGCGCACAAAGGTGCGACCGGCGCACAGCGGCCACAACACGCGAAACAGCAAACCATAGATATGCTGGGTGGCCACACTGCCGATGATGCAGGCGTCTTTGAGGTCGGCGCCCCACAGTGCTTCCAGCGCCGCCACTTCGTTGGCCAGTTGGCGCAGGGTCTTGTCGATGCGCTTGGGTTCGCCGCTGGAGCCGGAGGTGCACAGGCTCAATTGGCAGGCGTCGAGGTCGAGCGCGGCAGGGCTCAGTGGCGCCTGATACAACGCGTCCAGATCGGCGGCCTCAACCAGCCAGGCGTCTACGCTGTCGTCCCAGCGTTGGCGGGTCTGTGGTTGCAGGTCGGCAGGCAGCAGCACACTGACCCCGGCCCGCCAGGCGCCCAGCAAGGCAATCGCCAGCACGCCTGCGTCTTCCAGGTGCACCGCCAAGCGCTGGATGCCGCGCGCCTGCAGGCCCGCCGCCAGGCTCAGGGCCTGCTCGCAGAGTTGCACGTGATTCATCGCAGGTTCGGTGGTGACCGAACGTTGTTCCAGCGCCTCAAGCAGCACGTGCTCAAGTTTCAACCCATTCATACGCGGCCTCGAACCCTTTGTCGTACCAGCCATTCCACGGCAAACAGCAGCCCCATCAGCCCGTAGGCGATCAGGCCGTTGTACAACGTCCACCAGCTCAGCGGCGCCCACAGCGTGAGGGCAGCGGCGAGCAGGCCATTACACAGAAAAAACACACTCCACACCACGGTGACCTGGCGCGTGTACACAATTGCTTTGGGCGGCAGCTGCGGGTCGGTCATGCGTGCCAGGCGCTCGACCATCGGGGGCCCGTATTTGAGGCTCAAGCCGAACAGCCCCAGCATGAACGCGCTGACCAGGCTCGGGTACCAGCGCAGCAACTGCGGGTTGTCGAACCAGGCCAACAGCAGGCAAAACACGATCACCGCCACCGCCATCCAGCGACTGCCGGGGCGCCGCGCTCCTGTCAGCGCACGCAGCAACCACAGGCTGCCCAGCAGCAAACCGAATTGCCACGGCGCGAAGTGTTCAGTGCCGTAATACACCGCGAAAGGGTACAGCAGCCCCGCCAGCAACAGGCCAAGGCCGATCAGCCGGCTCATGCGGCAGGCTGGACCAGACGGTACACCGCCTCAACCACGTCGTTGACGGTGCGCACCGCCTTGAACTCTTCAGCGGCGATCTTCTTGCCGGTCTGGCGCTTGATATGGTCGATCAGGTCCACGGCATCGATGCTGTCGATCTCCAGGTCCTGGTACAGGTTGGCGTTGAGGGTGACGCGCTCAGGCGGCAGTTCAAACAGTTCCACCAAGGCATCGCGCAGGGTGTTGAAAATATCGTCACGAGTTTGCATGGTCCGGTCTCAAGCTGCCTGTCTGGCCGTGACGAATGCCGCAAGGCTGGCCACGTTGGTGAAGTGATTGCGCGTGTCTTTGGCGTCGGCATCGATCTTGATACCGTACTTTTTCTGGATCGCCAGGCCCAACTCCAGGGCGTCCACCGAATCCAGGCCCAGGCCTTCGCCGAACAGGGTCTGGTCGCTGCCGATGTCGTCGACGCTGATGTCTTCCAGGCCCAGGGCCTCGATAATCAGCGCCTTTATGTCGTGCTCAAGGCGGTGTTGGTTGCTCATCTTCGGCGAGCTCCTTAATGAAATAGTGATGCAGGTAATCGTTGAGCTTGCGTGAAGCCTGGGGCGCGGGCCCCAATGTGGCAAACGCCTGTGGGTCTATATCGGCACCCACGCGCAAACTGAAGTGAAAACGGCGCTTGGGGATGCGATACCAGGGTTCGGCCTTGGTCAGGGTGGTGGGGCTGACCTTGATCACCACCGGGGTGATGATTGTCGCACCGCGCAGGGCAATGGCGGCGCCACCGCGATGAAAGGCCGGTGGTGCGCCGGGTGTGGTGCGCGTGCCCTCGGGAAAGATGATCAGCGTCTGGCCTTCGCGCAGCGCATCGGCCGCGGCATCAAGCATATCGGCACTGCCGTCATTGCTGATGTAACCGGCGTCGCGCACCGGCCCACGGGTGAAAGGGTTCTGGAACAGGCTCTGCTTGACCACGCAGTTGGTCTGGCGCATCAGGCCGATCAAAAACACCACGTCGATCAGCGACGGGTGGTTGGCGACGATCATCTGGCCTGGGCGGCCGAGTTTTTCTGCGCCTTCCACGCTGTAGGTCAACACACCGGCGCGTTGCATCAGGCGAATAAACAGCCAGAACAGTTTGCTGATGGTGTGGCGGGCGCGGCGCTGGTGTTTGGCCGCGCTGCCTGGCAGGCAATTGAGCAGCGGGAACACCAGCAAACGCAGGCACAGCCCGCCGACGCCGAAGCAGAAGAAGCTCGCGGCGGTGGCGAACAGGCGCCAGTAGTAGGCGTCCCGTGGCTTGTCGGTCAGGGCTTGCGTTGCCAGTTCCATACACGGTTCTTCCAGGCATGTTGGCAGGTGGCCTGCTCGGTGAGCAGGGTGCGCAGCAGGTTCAGGGCGTGGGGCCACTGGGTTTGACTGAGTTGGACAGCGCCGCTGTTTAGTTCCAGTTGCCACTCGTCGCCCGGGGTCAGCAGCAGGCCAAGGGCGTAGGGGAAGGGCACATCATGGATCCAGTCGGCGTAAGCCGTAGGCGGTTGTTCTTCGGTGATCACCAGCAACACCGCCGGGGCGCCTTCGTTGAGCAGCGCGGCGGCTTCGAGCATGCCGTGTTCCAGGCCGTCGCCGGCGGCGGCGAGGGCGGTCATTTCGCAGGTCTCATTGCGCAGGATCGACCACAGGCCAATCACCGCGTTATGCACCGACAGGCTGAACTGGGTGGGCGACAGCGGCTCGTCGTTGGCCAGGTCGCTGAGGATGTCGAGGGTGCGCGGGGTTTCGCCGTGCCGGGAAATAAACACCAGCGGCAGGTCTTGCCGGCCCTCGGCCAACGGCCAGCCCACGCCGAACGCCATGCGCGCCAGCCGGCTCAGGCGGCGGCGCTGCATGGCGGGCAGGAAGGACACATCGGGTGACGCATCGCTGGCCGGCAATACCGCCGGAGCCTGGCACCAGGCACGCCAGTCGTGCGCAGTCTCCAGGCCCGGAGCCCAGGCGCGCCATTGGTCGATATTGAAAGTGATCACTGAGAAGTTATCCCGCCCCTGCGGGCTTCCATGTGCAGCCGTTGGCCCCGAATACCGGGACAGGGAACAATGGCCGAATGGCGCGCATTATCCCGGTGCCGTGGGGTTCTAGCAAACTTTGGTAAAGAATTGTTCACGGATGAATACAATTTGCCGGAAAAGATTTACAGATTGTCCTTTACCTGTGCCGTGCGTGGATTGTAGGACTCTTCCTTTTGTGCGGCGGGTGATGCGCCAGTGCATGGATGAACGAGGTAGCTAACAGGCGCTTTTGCCCTCTACACTCGGACATTCATTGATACACGGAGGTTTTTTCCATGCGGCGTGTGGTGTTCAATCAGAAAGGCGGCGTTGGCAAGTCCAGCATTGCCTGCAACCTGGCGGCGGTGAGCGCCAGTGAAGGCTATCGGACCCTGTTGGTGGACCTCGATGCACAGGCCAACTCAACCCAGTACCTCACAGGGCTGACCGGCGACGATATCCCGATGGGCATCGCCGACTTCTTCAAGCAAACCCTGTCTTCCGGGCCGTTTTCGAAGAAAAACCAGGTGGATATCTACGAAACGCCGTTCGATAACCTGCACGTGATCACCGCGACCGCCGAGCTTGCAGACCTGCAGCCCAAGCTTGAGGCCAAGCACAAGATCAACAAGTTGCGAAAGCTGCTGGATGAGTTGAGCGAAGATTACGACCGGATTTACCTGGATACGCCGCCGGCACTGAATTTTTATGCGGTTTCGGCGTTGATTGCCGCTGATCGCGTGTTGATCCCGTTTGATTGCGACAGTTTCTCGCGCCAGGCCCTGTATGGCCTGTTGCGTGAAATCGAAGAATTGAAGGAAGACCACAATGAAGGCCTCGAAGTGGAAGGCATTGTGGTCAACCAGTTCCAGGCCCGTGCGAGCCTGCCCCAGCAGATGCTCGATGAGTTGATTGCCGAGGGCTTACCGGTACTGCCGGTGTACCTGGCCAGTTCGGTGCGCATGCGCGAATCCCACCAGGAGAGCAAGCCGCTGATCCACCTGGACCCACGGCACAAGCTGACGTTGCAGTTTGTGGAGCTGCATAACTTGCTGGAAAATGCCTGATTCCAATAGCAACACAAATCCCCTGTGAACTCATGTGGGAGCTGGCTTGCCTGCGATAGCATCACCTCGGTCTAACTGATGGACCGAGTTGTCAGCATCGCAGGCAAGCCAGCTCCCACATTTGTTCTGTGTTTCAGCAGGGGGATTTGGATTGTTCCTACGGAGGCTGTAGGAAGGGTCTGGCAAATGGGGTTGTGGGTTGTATCGTTGCCTACAGCTAAGCCAGAATTGCCCGGCTTGTGCGTCTGGATGGGCGTCTCTAAGGTTGGCCGGTCGCTGAATGTTCAGTGATCGGGTTTAGTAGCCCAACCGACCAAAGCATTTGCACCGCTCCAAAAGCATGGCGTTTTATCGCCTATCTGATGGTGGCTGTACACAGGGCACCTTCGGGTGCGCCGGTCTTTGCTTTGTTCCCCGGTCTACTAACCTGCGTACAGCTGCCACCCTTCGTTTAGTAGCGAGAAGGTGGTGGCCCTATCAGGGAACAAATGCATGTCTATCAGTCTTTTCCATGTGGCACCCAGCCTCCCTACCGAAACCCTCGTACTCAACAGCTACGAAACCTTCTCTTCCGTCCGTACGCTGTTACTCAAGCTATCCAACGACCTCACCGGCGAAAACCGCGACGTGGCCCTGGCCATCCATCAATTAAGCGAACTCGGCGTAATGCTGGTCGGCCAGATGATGGACCACGAAACCCCCGTAGCCCGAGCTTAAAACGCGGTCAATGTGGGAGCTGGCTTGCCTGCGATGCAGACAACTCGGTCTATCAGTTAGACCGAGGTGATGCCATCGCAGGCAAGCCAGCTCCCACATTTGACCCCGTTGCTTGAGGGACTGGTTTACACCCCTTGGCTACGCAACCAACTCATCAACTGCGGCAACGGAAACGCCCCACTCTGGCGCGCCACTTCGCGGCCGTTCTTGAAAAGAATCAAACTCGGAATCGAGCGAATCCCCAACTGCGCCGACAGCTGTTGATTCGCCTCACTATCAAGCTTGGCCAACCGGTACTTGCCCTCCAACTGCCCAGCTGCCTGCTCAAACACCGGCGCAAACGATTTGCACGGCCCACACCACTCGGCCCACACATCCACCAGCAACGGCAGGTCGCCCTTGATCTGGCTGGCGTAGTCGCCTTGCTTCAGCTCGAAAGGCTTGTTCAGCAACACAGGCTGCTTGCAGCGCCCGCATTTAGGCGCATCACCCAGGCGTTCGCCGGGGATGCGGTTTAGCCCGTTGCAATGCGGGCAGGGGATTACAAGAGGTTCGGACATGGTGGGCTCCTTAGGTACGGCCAATAGACTGTATTTGGAGCCAGGTCCGGGGTTTATCAAGATGCGCAGGCAGCGACGCATCCGCTCACAGTTTGCCCGTGTCGATGCGAGGCCCAGTATCTAGGCTGTTCGAGTGTGTTCCGTTTTGCGCCATCTGTCTGTTTGCGGTTATCGCAAATTGCGATGGTCGGGAATCGGGTTTAACCTTCATAGCAAGATGCGATAAGGATGTTGCATGCGAGTGATCAGCGAGAAAAGGATTTGGGAGGCTAAGGAAAAGTGGCCGCGTTCAGCAACAGCGTTGGACCAGTGGTATCGGCTAATGAGACGAAACACTCCCAAAGACTTCGCGGCGATGAAAGCCACGTTTCTCGCCACGGATAAGGTTGGGGATTTCCACGTATTCGATATCGGAGGCAACAAGCTGAGGTTGATCGCTAGCGTGGAGTATCGGGCGCAGCGCGTTTACATCAAGTATCTGCTTGATCACCGAGATTATGAGAAAGACAAATGGAAGGAAAAGATAAAATGAGCGCGCTTATGCGAGTAGCGGCCGAACACTGGCAGTTTGTTTCACCCGTGATGCGCAAACCAGAAAACGAGTCGGACTACGACGCGCTGGTGTGTGGCTTGGACGAGCTGTTGAGCCTGATCGGTGAAAACGAAGACAGCCCGCTGATGAGCCTGGTGGATATTCTCAGTGACTGGATCGAGGCTTACGACCATGAACACCGTCCAATGCCGGTCGCCAGTGGTGTTGATGTGCTGCGATACATGATGCGCGAACACGGTCTCACCCAGAGTGACCTACCCGGAGTAGGCGCACAATCGGTCGTCTCTGAGGTATTGAGCGGCAAGCGTAAGCTCAACCTGCGGCAAATTCGTTGGTTGGCCGAACGTTTTGGCGTAACGGTCGAAACCTTCATTTAGTGCCGTTATGAAGAACAACTAATCTCCAAATGCTTGCCCCAATCCGGCGGCCGCTGGGCGTATTGCTCCATCCCGGCCTGCTCTTCAAACGGCTTGCTCAGCGCTTCATGCAGGCGGCGCACTTCGCTGTAGTCGCCTGACTCGGCAGCCGCGATGGCGTTCTGCGCCAGATAGTTGCGCAGGATGTACAGCGGGTTAACCGCGTGCATGCGTTCGCGGCGTTGCTCTTGGTTGTCATTGCCGTCGCGTGCGACGCGCGCCTTGTACTGCTCGGCCCAGGCATCAAACCCGGCCAGGTCGACAAAGTCATCGCGCAGGCGCGCCACGGCCAGCGCCGCCGACTCATCACCCAGGCGCCGGAAGAACAGCGTGTAGTCCACGCCGCTGTTCTGCATCAGTTTCAGCAAGCGTTCCACCAGTGGCTGGTCATCGTCTTCGGCGGTGGTGAGCCCCAGGCGGCGACGCATCAGGTCCAGGTAGTGCGCCTGATACAGCGGCAGGTACAGGCCGAGCGCTTCTTTCAACGCGTCGACGCTGATAAACGGCGTGAGCGCCTGGGCCAGCGCGCTGAGGTTCCACTGCCCGATTGGCACCTGATTGCTGAAGGAGTAACGCCCTTCATGGTCCGAATGGTTGCAGATGAAGTGCGCGTCAAAGTCATCCAGAAACGCAAACGGCCCGAAGTCGAAGGTGATGCCGAGGATCGACATGTTGTCGGTGTTCATCACGCCGTGGCAGAAGCCATAGGCCTGCCATTTGGCGATCATTTCGGCATTGCGCTCGACGATTTCGCGGAACATTGCCAGGTACGGTTCGGGCTGCTCGCGGCATTCGGGGTAGTGCAGGTTAAGCACGTGTTCGGCCAGCTCGGCCTGTTGCTCGGGCTTTTTGGTGTAGTAGAAATACTCGAAATGCCCAAAGCGGATATGGCTGTGAGCCAGGCGCAGCACCATGGCGCCACGCTCTTGTTTCTCGCGCCATACCGGCGTGTCGGAGCCGATCACGCACAAGGCGCGGCTGCTGGGAATGCCCAAGGCATGCAGGGCTTCGGAAGCGAGAAACTCACGAATCGAAGAGCGCAACACTGCACGCCCATCGCCCATGCGTGAGTACGGCGTCATCCCGGCGCCTTTGAGATGCAGGTCCCAATGCTCGCCAGCCTGGTTGTACACCTCACCCAGCAACAACCCACGGCCATCGCCCAGTTGTGGGGTATAGCCGCCGAACTGGTGCCCGGAATAGACCATCGCCCGCGGTTCTGCTTCGGCCCACAGTTTGTGCCCGCCAAACAGCTCGGCAAATACCGGCGTTTCGGCCACGGCCGGGTCGAGGTCGAGCAAGGCCATGGCGGCATTGCTCGCCACCACAAGACGCGGCGCGTCGAGAGGCTCCGGCAGAACGTGAGTTGAGAACGCATCGCCCAGGCGTGCGAAGCGGTTGTCGAAGGTCAGTTCGTCGAGGGCTTTCACCGGCCATCTCCAGCAGAATGTCCGAGCATTCTGCTGGGGATAGGGCGTTTAGTCGAGTTTGCTCGGCGGCGGCTCTTGCACGCCGCCGTCGTTGGCGGGTTTGGCCGGCGTGTCGACTTCCACCAGTTTGTATTCCTGGCCGTGAAGGTTCTTGAGGTAGACCTCCATCTGGCGGAACGAGATGTTGATGTGGTGGTTCTTGAACTCGCGGTTGATAAAGCGGTTCACCTCGTCGATCACCGGGTTGCGGTCACCCAGGTCACGCACGTGCATGCGCAGTTCGTGGTCGAGGGTGCTTTCGCCGAAGTTGAGGAAGTACACATGGGGTTCGGGTTCTTTCAGCACCCGTGGGTTTTCACGCGCGGCTTTGAGCAAAAGCTCCTTCACCAGATCCAGATCAGAGCCGTAGTCCACACCGAGTTTCAGCGTGACGCGGGTGATGGTGTCGGTCAGCGACCAGTTGATCAATTGCCCAGTGATAAACGTCTTGTTCGGGACAATGATGTCCTTGCGGTCAAAGTCGGTGATCGTGGTGGCGCGGATGCGGATCTTGCTCACCGTGCCCGACAGGTTGCCGATGGTGATGGTGTCGCCGATGCGCACCGGGCGTTCGAACAGGATCATGATGCCGGAGATAAAGTTGGCGAAGATCTCCTGCATACCAAAGCCCAACCCCACCGACAGCGCCGCCACCAGCCATTGCAACTTGTCCCAGCTCACGCCGAGGGTGGACAAAGTGGAGACGAAACCGACACCGGCGATCACATAGGACAGCAAGGTGGTGGTGGCATAGGCGCTGCCCTGGGCCAGGTCCAGCTTGGACAGCACCAGTACTTCGAGCAAACCGGGCAGGTTGCGCGCCAGGGCGAAGGTGATGCCGACGATGATCGAGGCGCCGAGCAAGTCGCCGATGCTGATCGGCACCATGCTGATATTGGCGCCGGTGCCGCTGGTGTATTCGTAGAGGGTCACGTTGTCCAGGTAGGAGAACACGGTAATCAGGTCTTTCCACACCCAGTACAGCGCGGCGATAAAGCCGCCGAGCAAGGCCAGGCGGATCAGGCGCATGGACTGTTCGTTGACCTGTTCGATGTCCAGGGTCGGTTCTTCGATCACCGCTTCGCCGTCGCCGGCTTCCTTGGCGGCCTGGCGTTTGGCCAGGGCGCGGGCATAGGCCAGGCGCCGCGCAGCTACGCCTAGGCCGCGTACAAAGGTGGCCTCGATGACCAGCCAGAACATCAGCAGGTACAGGGTGTTGATCAGCCGGTCACTGAGTTTGAGCGCCGTGTAGTAGTAGCCAAAGCACACGGCGATAAACAGCGCGACGGGCAGGGCGGTAAACACCAGGCCCACGGCCTTGCGGAACAAGGAGGCTTTTTCGTGGGTCGGGCTGTGCAGCAGCAGGCGGCTCAGCAGCCAGGCCATCAGCGCGTAGCAGGTCAGCACCACGGCGATGCCTAGCACGTCGTCGGCCAGCGCGGCCGGCTGATGTTCGGCGATGGCCACTACGGCTACCAGGGCCAGCACCACCAGCCCGAGCTTGCGGATCCAGCCCTGGAGGAATTCGACCTGGGGCTTTTCCCAGCGGAAATGCAGTTCGGCCACGCCACCCGGCGCGAGAATCCGGTAGGCGGTGTAGAACACCAGCCACGCTTGGGCGATCAGCAGCAAGGCCGCCCCCAAGTTGGCGTTTTGCCCACGGGCGTCGATTTGCAGCGCGTAGCCGCACAATGCCAGCGCCAGGGCCACCGGCAGCGCCAGCAGGATATTCACCAGGATGGCCACCGGCGTGTGCCATTGGCTGTCGCGCTTGAAGTGGCCAATATCGAGGTGGATCTTTTTCAGGCGCGCGTACAGGGCTTTACGCCGCCACAGCAGTGCACCAATCAACAGCAGCAACGGCAAGAACAGCAGCGGGCGCTGGGTCAGGCCGTCATACAGTTCGCTGACGCTCGAAGCCCACGGCAGGGTGGTGACTTGCTTGGTCAGGTGGTCCGGCACGGTTTCCAGCCACTCGGTGTCCAGCGGCTTGTTGCTGGGGATCCAGAACATTTGCTCGTCGAGGGTGGCGCGCAGGTTGGTGGCGGTGCTGAGCAGTTGTTTCTGGTTCAGTTGCAGGGTGATGGATTCGTTCAGCAACGCGCTCAGCTCACGGCTCAGGCGTTCGAGCAGGTCGCTGCGAGTGATCGCCAGTTCCAGCAGGGTGCGGCGCAATTGTGGCGTCACGTCATCCGGCGACTGGTTGGCCAGCAGGTTATCCACGTAGGTGCTGGGCGTGCTGATCAGTTCGCGTTGCTGGTTGACCTCGAACTGGTACAGGCGAATGTTGGCGATGTCGTCCGCCAGGTTGCGGTCGACGGTCAGGCGCGGCAGTGCCTGTTTTTGTTTGTAGAGGATCTTGGAGAGCAGCAGGCTGCCCTTGAGCACGTTGATCTGTTCGTCCAGGGCCGAGTCGCTTTGGGTGACGGTGTCCAGTTGCTGCTTGGTCTGCAGGTTTTTCTGGGTCAGGTCATTGAGGCGGTCAGTGCTTTTGAGCAGGTAGTCGGAGAGCTTGAGGTTGGCCGCGCTTTCGGTCGCGAGCAGGCTGCTGCCGCCGGCCTTTTGCGCTTCGATGGACTGCTGGGTCACGGTCTGCTGGGACTGGGCCAGGCGTTTCTGGTTGATCAGGGTTTGCAGGTCCTGAATCTCTTGCTCCAGGCGCGCGGTCTTTTCCACCACCAGGTCATGCTGGCTGTTGCCCAAATCTTGCAGTTGGCTGTTGCCGGCCAGTTCCTGGCGGCGCAGCGGGATCAGGGCATTAAGGGCCGCAAGTTCGGCATTCAGTTGGTTGCGCTGGTCGCCGCTGAGGGTTTTGCCGTTGTCTTTACCGGCCTTGAGGATCGAATTGATCTGCTGGATGCGTGTCTGGCTGCTGCTGATTTCGGTCTGGGCGCGCTCTGGACGGGTTTGCGCGGCGATGGTCAAGCTGTTGGCTTCGGCCAACTCTTTTTGCAGGTCGCCTTGCTGGGTGCTGCGCTGCACCAGCAATTGCTCAAGTTGCGGCACGGGCAGCGAGGCATAGCGTTGGGCCACGGGGACGGTTTTAGTCGCCTTGAGCCGCACCAGTTCACGCTGGTTGTCGGTGGTCTGGCGCGGGGCGTCTGCCAGCTGGCGCTTGAGGTCGACCAGGCGCTGCTCGTAATCCTGCTTGTTGCCCAGGTACGTCAACGTCTGTTGCAGGATGCTCTGCAACGCCTTCATGTCGGCGTCGGGCAGCTTGCGGTCGGGCAGCTTGTCCAGGCTTTGCTGGATGGCATCGGTGCTGGGCGGGTCAGCGGCGTAGACGTTGCCCACGCAGAGGGTCAGGCCCAGCAGGGCAGTGGCTAAAAAGGTGCGCAGTAGGGTCATGGATACCGGTCGAGCAAGATAAAGAGGCTGGTGGCGTGGCGCCATAGCCCCGCAGTTTAGAGGAAGAGTCCAGGGCCTGGACGACTTCCTTCGGGGAATTTGACGCCGACTTTTCCGATCTTGTTCCCGTCCATGACCGCGACGGTCCAGATTGTGTTGTTCCATTCCACCTGGTCGCCGACGATGGGCGCGCCGCCGACCTTCTGGGTGATGAAGCTGCTGAGCGGCATGTCCGGGTCGATACCGTCGAGCTTGAGCCCGTACAAGGCAGAGACCGCGCCCAGCTGGGCGTCGCCTTCGAGCACGAAATCGCCGAAGAAGCGCAGGTCGAGGCCGCGCTGCGGCGCCTGGCTGAACAGTTTGCCGAGGGCCGGCAGGTTGTGTTCGTGGCCGATCACGCAGAGTAAATCGTCGACTTCCAGCACCGTACTACCCGACGGATGGAGCAGTTGCTGACCACGGAACAGCGCGGCGATGCGCGTGCCTTCGGGCATTTTCAGCTCGCGCAGGGCGGCGCCGATGCACCATTTTTCCGCGCCCAGGCGGTAGACAAACAGCTCCCACTCGCTGGTGACGTGCACTTCCAGGGCTGCGCGGGAGATGGGCGCCGGTTCCGGCGGCACGGTGACCTTCAGCAACTTGGCCACCCACGGCAGGCTGGTGCCCTGCACCAGCAGCGACACCAGCACGATGAAGAACGCCAGGTTGAAGTACAGCTGCGCGTGCGGCAGGCCGGCCATCAACGGGAACACCGCCAGAATGATCGGCACCGCGCCGCGCAAACCGACCCAGGCGATAAAGGCTTTTTCGCGACCGTGGAATGCCTTGAACGGCAGCAGGCCGACCATCACCGACAGTGGCCGCGCAAACAGGATCATCCACAACGCCAGGCCCAGCGCCGGCAGGGCGATGGGCAACAAGTCATGGGGTGTGACCAGCAGGCCCAGCACAAGGAACATGCCAATCTGTGCCAGCCACGCCATGCCGTCGAGCATATGCAAAATGCCATGGCGGCTGCGCACCGGGCGATTGCCGATCACCAGGCCGCACAGGTACACGGCGAGGAAGCCGCTGCCGTGCAGGGCGTTGGTCAGGGCGAACACTACCAGGCCGCCGGCAATCACCAGGATCGGGTACAGGCCGGTGGCCAGGTTGATGCGGTTGACCATTTGCAGCATCAGCCAGCCGCCGCCCAGGCCAACGATGCCGCCGATGCCGAATTCGCGGATCAGGTGAGTCAGCAGGCTCCAGTGCAGGCCGGTCTGGCCGCTGGCAAGCATGTCGATCAGGGTGACGGTGAGGAACACCGCCATCGGGTCGTTGCTGCCGGATTCGATTTCCAGGCTGGCGGTCACCCGTTCGTTCAGGCCCTTGCCACCCAGCAGCGAGAACACGGCAGCGGCGTCTGTGGAGCCGACAATCGCGCCGATCAACAAGCCTTGGATGATGTTGAGGTCGAACAGCCAGGCCGCCGCCATGCCGGTGAGGCCGGTGGTAATCAACACCCCCACTGTGGCCAGCGACAACGCCGGCCAGAGTGCCACGCGAAAACTCGCCACCCGTGTGCGCAAACCGCCGTCGAGCAGGATCACGGCCAATGCGAGGTTGCCCACCAGGTACGCGGTTGGGTAGTTATCGAAGATGATGCCGCCGCCATCGACGCCGGCGACCATGCCCACGGCCAGGATGATCACCAGAATCGGAATCCCTAAGCGCGAGGAAAGAGAACTCACCAGAATGCTCGCACCCACCAGCAACGCGCCGATCAAGAACAGGCTGTTGATGGTCGTCGCATTCAAAGGCAGTACTCCAGAACAGGGAAGACAGGGCGCAAACTGACCATGCAGTCTGCGTGCCAGCGATTCTAACCTGTTGAATTGCTGTGCTGTCAAAAAGCTTTTGTGGGTACCGCTGATCAAATGTGGGAGCTGGCTTGCCTGCGATAGCGGTGTATCAGTCATCAAGGATATTGACTGTTAGATGGCTATCGCAGGCAAGCCAGCTCCCACAAGGGATCACCAGTGCCAGTTAAAGCCTGAAGCGCCCCACCATCCCATTCAGGTCCACTGCCAGGCGCGACAACTCACTGCTCGCCGCACTGGTCTGGCTGGCGCCCGTGGCCGACTGCACCGACAAATCACGAATATTCACCAGATTACGGTCCACTTCCCGTGCCACTTGCGCCTGCTCTTCGGCCGCGCTGGCGATCACCAGGTTGCGTTCGTTGATCTCCACAATCGCAGTGTTGATGGTGTCCAGCGACATGCCCGCGCCTTTGGCGATGTTCAACGTCGACTCCGCACGTTCGGTGCTGTTGCGCATCGAATCCACCGCATGCTCGGTGCCGGCCTGAATGCTGCCGATCATCCGCTCGATCTCGCTGGTCGATTGCTGGGTGCGATGGGCCAGCGCGCGCACTTCATCGGCCACCACGGCAAACCCACGACCGGCTTCACCGGCACGCGCCGCTTCAATTGCGGCGTTCAGGGCCAGCAGGTTGGTCTGGTCGGCCAGGCCGCGAATCACGTCGAGCACTTTGCCGATGTCGCGGGACTCATTGGCCAGGTCGCCAATCAAGGTGGCGGTGGCTTGCACGTCGCCACTCATGCGCTCGATGGCGCTGACGGTTTCCTGCACCAGGTCACGGCCGTCACCGGCAGACGTGGTGGCGTTGCGCGAAGCTTCGGAGGTGCTCACCGCGTTGCGTGCGACTTCTTCAACGGCGCTGGTCATCTCATTGACGGCGGTGGCGGCTTGTTCGATTTCGTTGTTTTGCTGGGTCAGGCCACGAGCACTTTCGTCGGTGACGGCATTCAGTTCTTCTGCCGCAGACGCAAGCTGGGTCGCGGAGCCGGCGATGCGTTGCAGGGTGTCGCGCAGCTTGTCCTGCATCTTGGCCATGGCAGCGAGCAGGCGGCCGGCTTCGTCGTTGCCGTCAACCTTGATCGGGCGCGTGAGGTTGCCTTCGGCGACTTCTTCGGCGGCTTCCAGGGCCTGGGCGATGGGCAGCGTGATGCTGCGGGTCAGCAGCCAGGCGAACAGCAGGGTCAGCGCCGTGGCAATGATCAGCAGGCCCACTACCAGGTCAAAGGCCATGTCGTATTGGTCTTTGGCTTCTTGGTTGGTGGTGTTGGCCATCTGGTTGTTGATGTCCAGCAGGCGCGTCAGCACCGCATTGACTTGCTCGGAATTGCTCAGCAATTCGGTGTTGAGCAAGGTGCGCAGATCATCGATCTGGTTGGCGCGCGACAGGCTCTTCATGCGCTCCTCGATCTGATGGTACTGGCCGAGCAAACGCACGTATTCATCGTAGGCGCTGCGCTCTTCGCGGCTGTCGATGAGTTTTTCGTAAATGCCTTGGGCAGCGCGAATCTGCTGGTTACGCAGTTCGAAGGCTTCCAGGGTCTTTTGCTGCACGTCCGGCTCGCGGTTGGTCAGCAAGCGGTACGACAGCACCCGCAGGCGCAGGGTCAGCTGGGTGAATTCGTCGAGGGCGCGAATGCTCGGCACGCTGGCCTGGGTGATGTCTTCGGTGGCTGCGCGAATTTTGCTCATCTGGTTCAAGGCGAACACACCGAGAAACAACATTAGCGCGCCAATAAACGCAAAGCCAAGGAAGGCCCTCGGAGCGATATTCATATTACGAAGAGACATGCGGGAATCCTGGGGAGAAGCGCGATCCGTGCGGCCATGAGACGAGGTGTGCATTGCTTATCGGCCATGCGACTAAAGTCTTAAGGGGGGCGCGCGCTTTTGTCGCATCTGACGAGGGGTTGGACGGATTCAGGAACCAGATCGGGTAAATGCAGTCACTAAGGCTCGAAAGTGCGGCCCGGCCCTTAAAAATCGGGCTGCGCGCCGGGGATAACCCTGGCATCCGAGGTGAATTTTCTTTATCGTCACCGCCCTTTGAAAAAGCCCGAGAAATCAAAATGTTAGAAGCATCCCTCAGCCAGCTTGAACAGCTGGTCACTGACCTCGTACAACAGAACCAAGACCTGCTCGGCAGCAATGAAGCCCTGAAAGCGGAACTGGCCCGCGCCAAGGACGAAAATGACAGCCTGCAACTGAACCTGATGGAACAGGAAGAAAAGCACGGCGCCACCGCCGCGCGTATCCAGGCGCTGGTTGAGCGTGTGAGCGCAGGGCCTGTCGGCGCATGAATGAAGGGATAAAGGTCGTTTCGATTCTCGGAGAGGATTACTCGATCAAGGCGCCGCAAGGGGAGGATCAAACCCTGATGCACGCCGTGACCATGCTCAAGGCCTCCCTGGCCACCACCAAGAAAAAGTACCCGACCCTGATCGGTGACAAATTATTGGTACTGGCCGCGCTGAACCTGTGCGCCGAGCAGATCGACATGCAAAAGCATCACCAGCAGGAACTCGACCGTTACCAAGAGCAAGTCAGCGCCACGGTCGAAGTGATTTCCAAGGCGATCGGAACGCCTTAGAACCACGCGTCCTGCATGCCCAGGCACGTGTCATCGCGTGCCTCCAGAATCGCCAGTTCATGATGGCAGCTCGGTACTTCCCAGGTCAGGAAGTACCGGGCGGCCTGGAGCTTGCCTTTGTAAAAGGCCACATCGGCCGCATTGCCCTTGGCCAAACCTTCCTCGGCGCGAATCGCCTGTTCCAGCCAGCGCCAGCCAATCACCGTGTGCCCGAACACCTTCAAGTACAGGGCCGAGTTCGCCAGGCTGCTGTTGACCTTGCCGTGGGCGAGATCCGTCAGCAGGCCAATGGTCACGCTTTGCAGGCGGTTGACCAGTTGTTCCAGCGGTTCTCGCAGTGGCGTCAGTGACGGGTATTCCTGAGCCCGAGCGCCGGTTTCGGCGATCAGGCGGATCAGCTGCTTCAAGCCCGCGCCGCCGTTTTGCGCGAGCTTGCGCCCGAGCAAATCCAGGGACTGAATACCGTGGGTGCCTTCGTGTATCGGGTTCAGGCGGTTGTCGCGGTAGTACTGCTCCACCGGGTATTCGCGGGTGTAGCCGTGGCCGCCGAGGATCTGGATTGCCAGTTCGTTGGCCTTGAGGCAGAACTCCGATGGCCAGGATTTGACGATGGGCGTGAGCAGGTCGAGCAGTTCGTGGGCGTGCTTGCGCTCGGCTTCGGTTTCCAGCGTGGTGGTGTCGTCAAACAACCGAGCCGCGTACAGGCCCAGGTCGAAGGCGCCTTCCACATAGGCTTTCTGGGTCAGCAGCATGCGCTTGATATCGGCGTGCTGGATGATCGAAACCGGTGCGGTGCTCGGGTCTTTGCTGTCGGGCAGGCGACCTTGCGGGCGTTCGCGGGCGTATTCCAGGGAATAGAGATAGCCGGCGTAACCCAGCATCACCGCGCCCATGCCCACGCCGATGCGCGCCTCGTTCATCATCTGGAACATGCAGCTCAAGCCCTGATGGGGTTTACCCACCAGGTAGCCGACGCAGTTGCCGTTATCGCCGAAGTTGAGCGCCGTGGACGTGGTGCCGCGCCAGCCCATCTTGTGGAACAGCCCGGCCAGCAGCACGTCATTGCGTGCGCCGAGGCTGCCGTCCTCGTTGACCAGGAATTTGGGCACGATAAACAGCGAAATGCCCTTCACCCCAGGCGGTGCGTCCGGCAGCTTGGCCAGCACCATGTGCACGATGTTTTCCGACAGCGGGTGGTCGCCGCCGGAGATGAAGATCTTGTTGCCCTTGAGCCGATACGTGCCGTCAGCCGCAGGTTCGGCGCGGGTACGAATATCCGACAGCGACGAGCCGGCATGTGGTTCGGTGAGGGCCATGGTGCCGAAAAAACGGCCTTCGATCATCGGCTGCAAGAAACGCTGTTTTTGTTCCTCGGTGCCGAAGCTTTCGATGAGGTTGGCGGCGCCCATGGTCAGGAACGGGTAGGACGTTGAAGCGGCGTTTGCCGACTGAAAGTGCGCGAAACAGGCTTGGGAGAGCAGGGTCGGCAACTGCATGCCACCGGCTTCGAAACTGCGGGCAGCGTTCAGAAAGCCCGCTTCCAGAAAAGCGTCCACGGCGGGTTTGACTTCCGGGATCAGGATCGCCTGGCCCTCTTCGTAGCGCGGTTCGTTTTCGTCGTTTTTGCGGTTGTGTGGCGCGAAGTACTTCTCGGCAATGCTGCGCGCCGTGCTGATGGCGGCATCGAAGGTTTCGCGATTGTGTTCGGCAAACCGCTCGCGCTGGGTCAGGCCCTCGGCATCGAGGACTTCATACAGCTCGAAAGCCAGATTGCGGGAACTGAGCAGCATCTCGGACATGGCGGCTTACCTTTGAAGGGAATCGCCTGAGTCTAAGTGCGCGAATAGAGGCTGGATAGCAAGATTGATTTGCGTGATGGAGGGGCAGAACGCGGGCGGAAGGTTGGATGCGGTCAATGTGGGAGCTGGCTTGCCTGCGATGAGGCAGTGCCAGCTGACATCTAAGTCACTGGCCCACCGCTATCGCAGGCAAGCCAGCTCCCACATGAGTTAACCGATAGTCATCAGGCTCGCATTCCCACCTGCCGCAGCCGTGTTAACGCTCAATGCCCGCTCGATCACCAGGCGCTCCAGCGCAATCGCCGTCTCACCTTGCGACAAACCATGCACCCCAACAATCGCGCCACCGCGCTGCGCCACTTGCTGGCACACAGCGCGCAGTTGGTCGGAATCGCCGTGGTGCACGACCGCGTCGAACACCACCTCATCCTTGGTCCAGTCAGCCACACGCTTGATCTTCGCCTGAACTTCCCGCGGCAAGCGTGGGAACAAGGCTTTGGTCAGGTCAGTTTCCGGCCATACCGCCGAACCGCCCACCGCCAATACCGCCGCCAGTTGCGTCAGCAGGTCGCCTTCCACTTCCGCCAGGCACAACACGTGCTCGCGGGGCAGGATGGCGTAGCTGTTGCGCTCGCCGGTCGGGCCGGCCAGTTGGCGGGTGATACCGCTTTGCGATTGCGCGGCGAACTGGCTGCACAGGGCGCTCAGGTCGCTGAACGTGTTGCTGTCGGCCCAGGTTTTCAGGGCGGTCAGCGGTTGGCTCATGGCGTCGCGCAGGCGCACGTCCGGTGCGGCCAGCTTGTCGCCGCGCACGAAGGATTGCTCGATGGCATCCGTAGGGCGCGTCGACAGCAGGCGGTACAGGTACAGCGGGCCGCCCGCTTTCGGACCCGTGCCCGACAGGCCTTCGCCGCCGAACGGTTGCACACCGACCACGGCACCAACGATGTTGCGGTTCACATAGACGTTACCGGCATTGACGTTGTCGATCACCTTGGCGATGGTCTCGTCGATACGGGTGTGCACGCCCAGGGTCAGGCCGTAGCCGGAGGCATTGATCTGACCGATGAGCTGGTCGATCTCTTTGCGCTTGTAGCGCACCACGTGCAGTACCGGGCCGAAGATTTCGCGTTGCAGTTCGTCGAAGCTTTCCAGTTCGATCAGGGTGGGCATCACGAAGGTGCCGCGCTTGATCTCTTCGCCGTCGGCGATCGCCACCTGGTACACATTGCGGCCTTTGTCGCGCATGGCCTGGATGTGTTTCTCGATGCCGGCCTTGGCTTCGGCGTCGATCACCGGGCCGATATCCACCGACAAGCGCTCCGGGTTGCCCAGGCGGCATTCAGCCATGGCGCCCTTGAGCATTTCGATCACGCGGTCGGCCGAATCTTCCTGCAAGCACAGTACGCGCAGGGCCGAGCAACGCTGGCCGGCGCTGTCGAAGGCCGAGGAAACGACGTCGATCACGACTTGTTCGGTGAGTGCCGAAGAGTCGACGATCATCGCGTTCTGGCCACCGGTTTCGGCGATCAGCGGGATCGGACGGCCCTGGGCATCCAGGCGCCCGGCGACATTGCGTTGCAGCAGGCGCGCCACTTCGGTGGAACCGGTGAACATCACGCCTTTGACGCGATCATCACCGACCAGGCGGGCACCGACGCTTTCACCCTGGCCCGGCAGCAACTGCAGTACGCCTTCCGGGATACCGGCTTCGAGCAGGATGCGCACGGCTTGTGCCGCTACCAGTGGGGTTTGTTCGGCAGGCTTGGCCAGCACCGGGTTACCGGCGGCCAGTGCGGCGGCAACTTGGCCGCTGAAGATTGCCAGCGGGAAGTTCCACGGGCTGATGCAGACCACTGGGCCCAATGGGCGGTGGGCATCGTTGGTGAAATCGTTGCGCGCCTGCACTGCGTAGTAACGCAGGAAGTCCACGGCTTCACGCACTTCGGCGATGGCGTTGGCGAAGGTCTTGCCGGCTTCACGGGCCAGCAGGCCCATCAGCGGCTGGATCTCGCCTTCCATCAGGTCGGCGGCACGTTCCAGGATCGCGGCACGTTCGGCAGGCGGGGTGGCCTGCCAGATCGGCCCGGCGTTGATGGCACACTGGATCGCATTATCGACGTCTTCGACGGTGGCTTCCTGTACATGGCCCACCACATCACGCAGATCGGACGGGTTCAGCACCGGCGCAGCGGCTTCAGTGCTGGAAGCGCAGCCCAGCATCGGCGTGGCTTTCCAGTTGTTATGCGCGGTGGCCAGCAGCGCGCAAGACAGCGACGCCAAGCGATGCTCGTTGGCCAGGTCGATACCGGCCGAGTTGGCGCGGTCGCTGCCATACAGGTCACGCGGCAGCGGGATACGCGGGTGCGGCAGGCCGAAGCCGCCTTCCAGCGTGGCCATCTGCTCGATGTTGGCCACCGGGTCGGCCACCAGCTCCTGAATCGAGATGGTGTGGTCGGCAATGCGGTTGACGAACGAGGTGTTGGCGCCGTTTTCCAGCAGGCGACGTACCAGGTACGCCAGCAATGTTTCGTGGGTGCCGACCGGTGCGTACACGCGGCACGGACGGTTCAGCTTGCCCTCGGAAACCTTGCCTACAACCTGCTCGTACAGCGGTTCGCCCATGCCGTGCAGGCACTGGAATTCGTACTGGCCAGGGTAATAGTTCTGACCGGCGATATGGTAAATGGCGGACAGGGTGTGGGCGTTGTGCGTAGCGAACTGCGGGTAGATGACTTCCGGTACCGACAGCAGTTTGCGTGCGCAGGCAATGTAGGAAACGTCGGTGTACACCTTGCGGGTGTACACCGGGTAGCCTTCCAGGCCTTCGACCTGGGCGCGCTTGATTTCGCTGTCCCAGTACGCGCCTTTTACCAGGCGGATCATCAGGCGATGGCGGCTGCGGCGCGCCAGGTCGATCACGTAGTCGATCACATACGGGCAACGCTTCTGGTACGCCTGGATCACGAAACCGATGCCGTTCCAGCCGGTCAGTTGCGGCTCGAAGCACAGGCGCTCGAGCAGATCCAGCGACAGCTCGAGGCGGTCGGCTTCTTCGGCGTCGATGTTCAGGCCGATGTCGTATTGCTTGGCCAGCAGGGTCAGCGACAGCAGACGCGGGTACAACTCGTCCATCACGCGCTCGTACTGCGCACGGCTGTAACGCGGGTGCAGTGCCGAGAGTTTGATGGAGATGCCCGGGCCTTCATAAATCCCACGGCCGTGGGAGGCTTTGCCGATGGAGTGAATGGCTTGTTCGTACGAGGCCAGGTACTTCTGGGCGTCGTGTTCGGTCAGCGCGGCTTCACCGAGCATGTCGTAGGAATAGCGAAAACCCTTGGCTTCGAACTTGCTCGCGTTGGCCAGGGCTTCGGCAATGGTTTCGCCGGTGACGAATTGCTCGCCCATCAGGCGCATGGCCATGTCGACGCCCTTGCGGATCATCGGCTCGCCGCTCTTGCCGATAATGCGGCTCAGGGACGAGGTCAGGCCCGCTTCGTTATGGGTGGCGACCAGTTTGCCGGTCAGCAGCAAGCCCCAGGTGGCCGCGTTGACGAACAGCGACGGGCTGTTGCCCAGGTGCGGATGCCAGTTGCCGGTGCTGATCTTGTCGCGGATCAGCGCGTCGCGGGTGCCTTTGTCCGGGATGCGCAGCAGCGCTTCGGCCAGGCACATCAGCGCTACGCCTTCCTGGGACGACAGGGAGAATTCTTGCAGCAGGCCTTGAACGATACCGGCACGGCCGCCGGCGCTCTTCTGGTTGCGCAGTTTTTCGGCAATCGAGGCGGCCAGCTTGTTGGTGGCGTCGGCCATCGGCTGCGGCAGGCGCGCCTGCTCGATCAGCATCGGCACCACTTCCGGCTCCGGGCGGCGGTAAGCGGAGGTGATCGAGGCGCGCAGTACCGATTGCGGCAGGATGCTTTCGGCAAACTCCAGGAAGCACTGGTGGGCGTGGTCCGGTTGCACTTCGCCGGCGTCTTCAGCGTCCTTGCTGCCCGAGCCATTGAGCTCGGTCAGGGTTGCACCACCCTCGAGTTTCTCCAGGTAATTGAAAATCGCCTGCTTGATCAGCCAGTGCGGCGTGCGATCAATGGAGGTCGCGGCCGCCTTCAGGCGTTCGCGGGTCGGGTCGTCGAGTTTGACCCCAAGGGTGGTCGTTGCCATCTTTTTATCCTCATGGGTGCCACTACCGAGTGGCATCTGCTGGCGGCAAGATTAGCTTTGCGCATGCAGAGGTGCAACCGGGTGCAACCCAAATTGTTCAGGAATTTTTCGATCGTGATCGGGAAAAATTCCGGCCCTCGACGGAATCCGCTGCGTCTTGGTGCATTTGCTTCTGAGATCGGCTGTTCTTGCTCCGAAAAGGAGCAAAAAACCGGTATTTCCGCGAAAACACACCAAGGTGCAACTTATTCTCAAGAAACTGGTTGCACCTTATTTACTTTGTTGAATAGCATTCGCGCCCAAGGTGCAACCACTCGCAAGGGTCGGTTCATCGGCTGGCGGCTTTCCTGGGGAAACGCCAGTCATAAATGCGCGGCTCGCCGTTTCGTCTACCCGTAACCAATGGGTGGCCGTCTGCCAGACCGCTGCTACATAAAAACAAAGCCAGGGCGTCACTCCTATGAGCGTTAGCAATCCAACCCTGATCACGTTCGTGATCTACATCGCAGCAATGGTGCTGATCGGCTTCATGGCCTATCGCTCCACCAATAACCTTTCTGATTACATCCTCGGCGGTCGCAGCCTCGGTAGCGTGGTCACGGCCTTGTCGGCCGGTGCCTCGGACATGAGCGGCTGGTTGCTGATGGGCTTGCCGGGCGCGATTTACATGTCCGGCCTGTCGGAAAGCTGGATTGCCATCGGCCTGATCGTCGGTGCCTACCTCAACTGGCTGTTCGTGGCCGGTCGCCTGCGGGTGCAGACCGAGCACAACGGGGACGCCCTGACGCTGCCGGATTACTTCTCCAGCCGTTTCGAAGATAAAAGCGGCCTGCTGCGGATTATCTCGGCGGTGGTGATCCTGGTGTTCTTCACCATCTACTGCGCGTCCGGCATCGTGGCGGGCGCCCGTCTGTTTGAAAGCACCTTCGGCATGTCCTACGAGACAGCGCTGTGGGCCGGTGCTGCGGCGACCATCGCCTACACCTTCGTGGGTGGCTTCCTGGCGGTCAGCTGGACCGACACCGTACAAGCCACGCTGATGATCTTTGCGCTGATCCTCACGCCAATCATCGTGTTGCTGGCCACCGGTGGCGTCGACACCACGTTCCTGGCGATCGAAGCCAAGAACCCCGACAACTTCAACATGCTCAAAAACACCAGTTTCATCGGCATCATCTCGCTGATGGGCTGGGGCCTGGGTTACTTCGGCCAGCCGCACATCCTCGCGCGTTTCATGGCGGCGGATTCGGTAAAGTCGATCGCCAAGGCGCGTCGTATCTCCATGACCTGGATGATCCTGTGCCTCGCCGGCACCGTGGCGGTGGGCTTCTTCGGTATTGCTTACTTCTCGGCGCACCCGGAAGTGGCCGGCCCGGTTAACGAGAACCACGAGCGTGTGTTCATCGAACTGGCCAAGCTGCTGTTCAACCCATGGATCGCTGGCGTGCTGCTGTCGGCCATCCTGGCGGCGGTGATGAGCACCCTGAGCTGCCAACTGCTGGTGTGCTCCAGCGCGCTGACCGAAGACTTCTACAAAACCTTCCTGCGCAAAAACGCCTCCCAGGTTGAACTGGTGTGGGTGGGTCGCGCGATGGTGCTGTTGGTGGCCCTGATCGCCATCGCCATGGCCGCCAACCCGGACAACCGCGTACTGGGCCTGGTGAGCTACGCCTGGGCAGGCTTCGGCGCTGCGTTCGGCCCTGTGGTGCTGATCTCGGTGATCTGGAAAGGCATGACGCGTAACGGCGCACTGGCCGGTATCCTGGTCGGCGCGATCACCGTGATCGTGTGGAAGCACTTCAATCTGCTGGGCCTGTACGAAATCATCCCGGGCTTTATCTTCGCCAGCCTGGCGATCTATTTCGTGAGCAAGATGGGCGCACCGACTGCCGGTATGGTCGAGCGCTTTGATGCAGCGGAAAAAGACTACAACCTCAACAAGTAACTCTGGGGCGTTAAGCGCCAATTGAGTTAGAAAAAAGGCCCGCATCCCAAGGATGGCGGGCCTTTTTTTGATCGTTCCCACGCTCCGCGTGGGAACGCCACCCCGCACGCTCCGCGCCCCGCTGTCAGTTCAGTCAGCCTCCGGCTGATTGAGAAAAATCAGCACACCCAGAATCGCCATGTAGAACTTGAATGCCGCTTCCTGGCCATTCCACTGGTGGGACTGCCACATCAGAAACCACTCACCGCCCACCACCATAAAACCAAAGAACCACACCACAAAACCGAGGGTCAGGCCGGCGGTTGTGCCTGCCTTGGCGCGGTTGAAATCGGCGCCGACTGCGTGCCGCGCGCGCCACAGCGACAGCGCGCCACGCGCCAGCAGCACTGCGGTGAGCGCTTCGCCGAGGATGATCAGCACATAGGCCGCGTGCCACATCCACGGCGTCGTGATCGCCCGGTACATGGCGGCGTTGTTCGGGAAGGTGGTGTCCATGCTCAACACATGTTGGACGAAGGCGAAGTTGGAGCCGTAATCCGTGATGTTGTTGAACGCAACCAAGGTGGCGAAGGCGGCGAGGGCCAGGGTCAGGATGATTTTTGCGTAGCGGGTGGCCATGCTTTTTCCAGTGATCCGGTGAGTAGGCACTTTACGCTAGCACGGCTTTGGCGGGCTTTCGAAGCCAGCTGTATGAAGAATCCGGCACCCAGGTTGTAGGAGCTTACTGATTTGCCTGTGGCGCGCTCTGGTGGGTGAAAAGCTGGTGCAGAATCGCTCACCCACTCCTCGCAGAGAAACACCGGATGTTCGCTCCTGCCAACGAAAGCGCGTTTACCCTGGCCCTCGATGGGAAGCCCAGTGATCTAAAAGTCTATGGGTTCTCCGGGAGTGAATTTCTTAGCCTGCCCTTTAGCTTTGATCTTGAACTGGTCAGCGAACAAGCCGATCTTGACCTTGAAAGTCTGATGCACCGTCAGGCTTTCCTGGGGTTTGACGCCGAAGGCCACGGTATTCACGGCCTGGTGCATAAGGTGGGCCAGGGCGATACAGGCAGGCGCCTTACCCGTTACCAGATCACCTTGGTGCCGCAGTTGGCTTATCTGCATCACAGTACGCACCAGCGGATTTTCCAGAAACAGACTGTGCCCCAGATCATTGCGCAGGTGTTGGAGGCCCAGGCGATCCAGGCTGACACCTTCGCGTTCCAACTGAGCGGCAAGTACCCCGAACGTGAGTACTGTGTTCAGTTCGGTGAAACCGACCTTGAGTTCATTCAACGCTTGTGTGACGAGTCGGGCATTCACTACCACTTCCAGCACAGCCCCGAGCGTCACCTGCTGGTGTTCGGCGACGACCAGAGCGTTTTTATCCGGCAGGATCAAACCACCCCTTACTCGCCCGGTACCGGGATGGTTGCCGATACGCCTGCGATCAAGCGCTTTACCCTGGCATTGGAAACCAGCACGACCGGTGTAGATCTGCGCGACTACGATTTCAAGAAGCCGAGACTTCTATTGGAAAGCGCAGCATCCGGCGAGCAAGGCCCCGCCCTGTGTGAGCAACTCTACCCCGGATACTTCACGGATCGCGAGCATGGCAAGTACCAGGCGCAGCGCCGGTTGGAACGTCATCGCAGCGGTTACCGAAAAGCCAGCGGTTTCAGCGACCAACCGGCCTTGGTCACCGGGCAGTTCTTGAAGATGACCGGGCACCCTCGTCAGGAATGGAATGATTTGTGGCTGGTCACCTATGTGTACCATGTGGGGCAGCAGCCTCAAGTATTGGAGGAGTCAGCCCCTGGCGATGAATCGCATCAGGGCTACAACAACGATTTTCATGCAACACCTTGGGACGTGCCGTTTCGAACGCCGCTGATTCTGTCCCGCCCGCAAATATCGGGTTACCAGAACGCAGTGGTCACCGGGCCTGCCGACTCTGAGATCCACTGCGACGAATACGGTCGCGTCAAAGTGCAGATGGCCTGGGATCGCGATGGGGAGCATAACGAGCATTCCAGTTGCTGGCTGCGGGTAGCCAGCGGGTGGGCCCACGACCGTTATGGTGCGGTGCTGATCCCCAGGGTCGGCATGGAGGTGTTGGTAGGTTTCGTGAATGGCGACATAGATATGCCGCTGGTGATGGGCTGCTTGCCCAATGCGGCAAATCCTGTGCCGCTCGACCTGCCGGCAGACAAAACCCGCAGCATCTTTCGCAGCCAAAGCAGCCCAGGTGGCGGCGGCTACAACGAGCTACGTATCGAAGACCGCAAGGGCGCCGAGGAAATCTATCTGCGCGCCCAGCGGGACTGGACCGAACATGTGTTGCATGACCAGCAGGTACAGGTCGATAACCAGCGGCAGGTGAAGGTGGGCGGCGAATCCCACCATGAGCTGCTGGGTGAAGAGCAGCGCATCACTTTTGGCAATCGCCTGACTGAACTCAAGCAGGATGATCATCTGGTCGTCGGTGGCTCGCAGCAGGTGCGGGCCGGGCGGACCATCCAGATTGGCGCCGGGCAAAGCGTGGTCATCGATGCGGGCGCCAGCGTGACAATCCAGGCCGGGGGGCAATCGATCACACTGTCGGCCGCCGGGATTTTCAGCAGTGTGCCGATCCAGGTTGGCGGTGCGCCCGCTGCCGTGCCGATGCCGTTGATGCCGGGTGTCACCGAAAAGTTGTCAGCGGCAGTTGCTGCACCTCTCAGTGGCGTACAGGTTGCCAGCCTCAAGCGCAGTGCGCCGTTTTGCGAAGAGTGTGAGCGCTGCAAGAACGGCCAGTGTGATATCCCCGAACACTCTCACCCTTAAATGGAATTTATCCCGATGTCTCAGCCCATGGTTCCCGGCGCCTGGCTTGCACAGTGGCCGCTACAACCCGAAGAGCAGCTCTACGCGGTGTTGGGCAGCGCCAGCGAAGCCAGGCCGCTGAATGCATGGCAAACCCTGGCGCCGGGGAACTTGCCGCATTCGATATGGGCCGGTACGGCTTACGCCGATTGGGTCGAAGTCATGCCTTATGTGAGCATTGTTGAGCCGGGCAGTGCCTTCCTTGATTGGGTCGCCAGTACCCAGGCAACGGATTGGGGTTGGCTCGCGGTCTCGTCCAGCCCGCCGGAGAAGGTGGCTGCGCACCTGCAAGGGTTGACCAAAGTGTTGTTGCCGGATGAGCAGGCGGTGTTTTTGCGTTTTTGGGATGGCGTTCACTGGCTGCCCATTTTGCAGAAGCTGGGCGACGAGGCCGCACGCATGTTGCCGGTGTTTCAGCGTTACCTGATCAATGGCCAGCCGCTGGCCGTCAGCACCGGCCAGGCCACGGCTGCCAAGGCCAGCCCATGGTGGCAAGTGCCGGCGTCGCTGCTTGAGCACTTGGCCGTGCGCTCGCCGCAGGTGCTGAACGGCAACCTGCTGCAATGGCTCGAAGAACAACGTCCGGACCTCTACACCGCGTTTACGCCTGCGACCTTGCAGCACAAGGTCGCCTACTTTTCGCGCAGGCCCGACGTCAGCCCTCAAGCGCTGGCGGGTTATTTGGCTTCAGAGTTGAGTTGAAGCCAGGGCCTGTTGCAGGTCCTCGATCAGGTCTTCAATCGCCTCAATGCCGACCGACAGGCGAATCATCTCCGGCTTCACGCCGGCCTTGGCCTGTTCCTGCTCGTTCATCTGCCGGTGAGTGGTGGATGCGGGGTGGCAGGCCAGGGATTTGGCATCGCCAATATTCACCAACCGCTTGAAGATTTGCAGCGCATCGTAGAAACGCACGCCCGCGTCATAGCCGCCCTTCAAGCCGAATGACAGGATCGCCGAGGGTTTGCCCTGCATGTATTTCTGCGCCAGGGCGTGGTGCGGGTGGTCCGGCAACCCGGCGTAGCTGACCCATTCCACCTCGGCGTGGCCTTGCAGGAATTGCGCAACCTTCAGCGCGTTTTCGGTATGGCGCTCCATGCGCAAGGCCAGGGTTTCCA
The DNA here is from genome assembly GCF_030687515.1 of Pseudomonas sp. FP2338. Classification (NCBI taxonomy): domain Bacteria; kingdom Pseudomonadati; phylum Pseudomonadota; class Gammaproteobacteria; order Pseudomonadales; family Pseudomonadaceae; genus Pseudomonas; species Pseudomonas sp. FP2338. The sequence continues at coordinate 548,237 of NZ_CP117436.1, forward strand.
GGCCTTGCAGCAACAGAAATGCATTCATCGGCGCCAGCGCAGCCCCGGTGTTGCGCAATGGCACGGTGCGGGCGCGGGCAATGAAGGCGGCGGGGCCGAACTTTTCCGTGTAGACCACGCCGTGGTAGGCCGGCTCCGGTTGGTTGAGGCCGGGGAATTTTTCCGGGTATCGGGTCCAGGGGAAGGTGCCGCTGTCGACGATGACACCGCCCAGGGAGTTGCCATGGCCGCCCACGTATTTGGTGACCGAGTGCACCACGATGTCGGCGCCGAACTGAATCGGCTTGCACAGGATCGGCGTGGCCACGGTGTTATCCACCATCAGTGGTACGCCGCGCGCATGGGCGACATCAGCCAAGGCTTAAATGTCGATGATATTGCCCGCCGGGTTGCCGATGCTTTCGCAGTAGACCAGTTTGGTGTTGTCGTCGATCAGTTCGGCGATGGCCTGGGCAGAGTCGTCGCGGGCGAAGCGCACGTCGACGCCAAAGCTTGGCAGCAGATGAGCGAACAAGGTGTAGGTGCCGCCGTAAAGCTGGGGCGTGGTGACGATATTGTCGCCCGCGCGGGTCAGGGTCTGGATTGCATAGTGGATTGCCGCGCTACCGGCCGATACGGCCAGGGCGGCGATACCGCCTTCAAGGGCGGCAATGCGCTGCTCCAGCACGTCGTTGGTGGGGTTCATGATGCGTGTGTAGATGTTGCCGGGCACGTCCAGGTTGAACAGGTCGGCGCCATGCTGGGCATTATCGAACTCGAAGGCGACGTTCTGGTAGATCGGCACGGCGACGGCCTTGGTGGTCGGGTCCGACTTGAAGCCGTGGTGCAATGCAATGGTGGCGTCTTTCATGATGCGGGTTGACCTCCTTGGATTCCAGAGTTGCCCCCAGGCAATGTGGGAGCTGGCTTGCCTGCGATGCCAGCACCGCTGGTGTACGGGTAATACCGCGGTGATGCCATCGCAGGCAAGCCAGCTCCCACAGCAGCCATAGATTGTTTTCGGCAGTGCGCCTGCCTTTGCGACATAAGCGCCGCCCGACACGCAGCCCTGCACCTTTGCTTGCGTAGAAGGTAAACTTCGCCCCCTGCGCAGGAGCAACCATGAATTATCGTCACGCCTTTCACGCCGGCAACCACGCCGATGTCTTCAAACACCTGACCTTGACCCGCCTCATCGCCCTGATGTCGCGCAAGGAACAGCCGTTCGCCTACCTCGACACCCACGCCGGGATTGGCCTGTACGACTTGCAGGGCGACCAGGCCAACCGCACCGGCGAATACCTGGAAGGCATTGCGCGCCTATGGGGCGAGAGCGACCTGCCGCCACTCACCGCCGACTACATGCGTGTGCTGCACGAGATGAACCCGGACGGCCAGTTGCGCTACTACCCAGGCTCCCCGGAGCTGGCGCGCCGCCTCACGCGGCCCCAGGACCGTGTGTTGCTCAATGAGAAGCACCCGGAAGACGGCGTGCTGCTCAAGGACAACATGAAGGGCGATCGTCGGGTCAAAGTGCACTTGGGCGAAGGCTGGCACGTGCCGCGTGCCTTGCTGCCGGTGCCGGAAAAACGCGCGTTGATGCTGATTGATCCGCCGTTTGAACAGCTCGATGAAATGCAGCGCTGCGCGGCGTCCCTCAAGGAAGCGGTCAGCCGTATGCGCCAGACGGTCGCGGCGATCTGGTACCCGGTGAAAGACCAGCGCATGCTGCGGCGCTTCTACCAGGACCTGGCCGGCACCGGCGCGCCGAAGCTGCTGCGTGTGGAATTGCTGGTGCATCCGCTGGACACGCCCAACACCCTGACCGGCTCGGGCCTGGCGATTGCCAACCCGCCGTGGGGCCTGGAGGAGGAGTTGCGTGAGCTGCTGCCGTGGCTGTCCAAAAAACTTGGCCAGACCCAGGGTGGGTGGCAGATGGATTGGCTCATTGCTGAGTAATTAGCTCTCAAGCCAAACACAAAACCAACTGTGGGAGCGGGCTTGCTCGCGAATGCGGTGTATCAGTCGACATCTCTGTTAACTGACACTGCGCATTCGCGAGCAAGCCCGCTCCCACATTTTTATCGGTGTTGCCTTTAGATAGGGCAGGTCACGCCGGTACCGCCGATCCCGCAATAGCCTTGCGGGTTCTTCGCCAGGTACTGCTGGTGGTACGCCTCGGCGAAATACACCGTCGGGGCTTCTTCAATTTCCGTGGTGATCACACCCAGGCCCGCCTTGGTCAATTCAGCCTGATAGGCATCGGCGCTGGCCTTGGCCGCCTCCAGATGCTCAGGTTTCACCGCGTAGATCACCGAGCGGTACTGGGTGCCGATGTCGTTGCCCTGGCGCATGCCCTGGGTCGGGTTGTGCAATTCCCAGAACATTTTCAGCAGTTCTTCATAGCTGATCTTGTCCTGGTCAAACACAACCAGTACCACTTCGCTGTGGCCGGTCAGGCCCGAGCAGACTTCTTCGTACGTCGGGTTCGGCGTGTAACCGCCGGCGTAACCGACCACGGTGCTGACCACGCCGTCGCGCTGCCAGAACCGTCGTTCGGCACCCCAGAAGCAACCGAGGCCGAAGATCGCAAACTCTACGTTGTCGACAAAGGGGCCGAGCAGCGGGTTGCCGTTGACGAAGTGAGTTTCCGGCAGGTTCATCGGCGTTTCACGGCCAGGCAAAGCTTGTTCTTGAGTCGGCAGCACGTTTTTGTTCACCAGAATTTCCGAGCGCAAGACCATGATCAGTCCTCTCAGTCAGATTGAGTTATGTATTAAGACAGACAGCCAGTGTGCCCGAGTGTTACAGCGCTGTCAGGCGATTGGCCCGCGCGGGTAGCGTTTAAGCTTTTCCAACAGCTCTGCGCCGGGGATCGGCCGGTCGAACAGGTAGCCCTGGCCGACATCGCAGCGGTGGCGGCGCAGGAACGCCAGCTGTTCGGCCGTCTCGATGCCCTCGGCCACCACCTTGAGCTTGAGGTTGTGGGCCATGGCGATAACCGCCGAGGTGATTTCCATGTCGTCCTGGTTGTCCGGGATTTCATGGATGAAGCTGCGATCGATCTTGATGATGTCGATGGGGAATTTTTTCAGGTAGCTCAGCGACGAGTAGCCGGTGCCGAAGTCGTCCATGGCCAGGGTCAGGCCGAAGCTCTTGAGCTGGTCCAGTTGAAGGCGCGTGTCTTCGGTGGCTTCCAGCAGCAAGCCCTCGGTCAGCTCCAGCTCCAGCAGGTTGGCCGGCAGTTGTTCTTCCTTGAGGATGGTGGCAATCGACGCCACCAGGTCCGGGTCGGAGAACTGCTTGGGCGACAGGTTGATCGCCACCTGCAGATTACCCATGCCGCCTGCGCTCAATTGTTTGCTCATGCGGCAGGCCTGGCGCGCAATCCATTTGCCGATGGGGATGATCAACCCGGTTTCTTCGGCCACGCTGATGAACTGGTCAGGGCGGATCATGCCCTTTTCCGGGTGGTTCCAGCGCAGCAGCGCTTCCATGCCCAGCAAGCGGCCGCTGCGCAGGCACAGCTTGGGCTGGTAGAACACGTCCAGCTCGTTTTGGGTCAGGGCGCGGCGCAGGTTGTTTTCCACGAACAGCTTGTAGCTGGCTTCGGCGTTCAACGCCTCGGTGAAGACTTGCACCTGATGCTTTCCGTTGGCCTTGGCCTTGTGCAGCGCCAAGCCGGCGTTACGCATCAGGGTTTGCGGGTCGCGGCCGTGCAGCGGCGCGCAGGCCAGGCCCACGGAGCCGGTAACGCTGATCAGCTGGTTGTCGACAAACATCGGCTTGTCGAGGGTGGTCAGCAATTGGCTGGCCACCTGTTGGCCGGTCTCAAGGTCAGTGTCGTCCAGCAATACCGCAAACTCGTTACTGGCAAAACGCGCCAGGCTGCCGCCGGCACTCAAACTGTTGCGCAGGCGCCGGGCCAGGCTGATCAGCAGCTTGTCGCCGGTCTGGTGGCCGAGGCTGTCGTTGATGCGCTTGAAGTTGTCGATGTCCACCAGCAGCAGGCTGATAGGGGTGTCGCTGTCGCGGGCGAAGCGTTCATCAAGGTTGCGGATAAACGCCGGGCGGTTGCCCAGGTTGGTCAGGTTGTCGGTGTAGGCCAGGCGCTCGATACGCTGCTGCGCGAGCTTGGTCTGGGTGATGTCTTCGTAGATGCCGATGTAGTGGGTCAACTCACGGTTGTCGCCATACACCTTGGAGATCGACAGCTGGCCCCAATAGGGTTCCAGGTTTTTGCGCCGGCTCTTGAATTCGCCTTGCCAGCTGTTGCTTTTGGCCAGGCTCGACGGTGCATCGAACAGCAGTTCGCTGAGGTTTTCCAGGGCCGGCAACTGCGCCAGGCGGTGGCCGTGGACTTCTTCGGCACTGTACTGGGTGATCGCGGTAAAGCTTGGGTTGACGTACTCCACCACGCCGTCGCAATTGACCAGCAGAAAGGCGTTGGCGCTTTGCTCAACTGCGCGTTGGAACAGGTGCAAAGCGCTGGTGGCGGTGCGGCGGTTGTGGTTGTTGATCACTTGCGCGAACTGGTCCGCCAACTCGCCGGCAAAGGCGATCTCATCCGACTGCCAGGCACGCGAGCTGCCACATTGCTCCAGGCACAACACGCCAACGACCTGGCCATCCACGCGGATGCTGGCGTCCAGCATGGCGTGGACGTCCTTGGCGCGCAGGCTCTCGGCCATTTCCCGGGTGCGCGGGTCGCGCATCGCGTGGGTGGCGTCGATGGCGCGGCTCGAATGCAGGGCTTCCAGGTAGTCCGGGAAGCCGCTGGCGTCGATCGCTTCGGGCAAGTGGTACTGCTGGTCGTCGCGGTGGTAGGCCGAGATCGGCACCAGGCGCTGGCCTTCGAGGTTCCAGATGCTGGCGCAGTCGATCTGGTAGATATCGCAGGCACTGCGGGTAATCAGCTCGGCGGCTTCTTGCAGCGAGTTCGGTGTGGTGTAGCGCTGGCGCGCCAGCAGCAGGATCAGCTCCTGTTGGGCGCGTACCCGTTCAAGGTGTTGCAGTTGTTCCTGCTGGGCACGCTGGTTGAGTTCCAGGGCGATCTGCAGGCGGCTGTTCTGGTTTTCCAGGTCGGCGGTCGGGGCTGGCATCGGGATTTCGCTGAACAGACCGTCGACCACCATCAGGTAGCCGCGCAACAGGTGGCGATTGTGCTGCTTATACGCCTCACCCATCTCCAGCAGGCTCAAGGGCCCATCGTTGGTGTGCAGGGTGTAGCGCACCAGGTAATGCGGGCTATGGGCCAGTTGCTGCTGGATGGTGTCGTGCAATTGATAGCGCGCCTGGGGTTCCATCAGGCTGGCGTAAGGGGTGCCGATCAAGGCGCACAGTTCCACCGCCGGCAGGCCGAATTGGCGCTCGCAATTAGGGTCCAGGTACAACAGCGCCCAGCTTGCCTCATTAAGCCGCTCGAAACGCAGCATACCGAGGCGCGAAGGCACCGGTAATTGCGTCACTACCTCGGCCGCCATACGGGCGACATCGGGTTGGCTTTTCATGGGGGAAACTCGCTTGGGAAGATGCGCACGGCGCCGGGCTCACGCCCTCTTTACTGTCATTTGCGGCAAGGTTGCATCATGCAGCACGCACTGACAAGAGAGGATGAAGGCTAAGTGCTATAACCCTGTTATCGGCCGCGCGGGGGATTTCTGCAATCGGGGTGATGGAAGGTGTACAAACCTGTTTTGCGTGTTCAACAGGCACCCAAAAAAAGCCCCGCCAAGTGGCGGGGTTGAGGTACGAGCGTGGCGCTCGGAAATCGGTAATGCCAGGCCTCCCCGGTGACAGGGAGGCCCGTTGAAGGCTTACAGCAGGATGGTGCGGATGTCGTTGAGCAGTTGGCTCAGGCGCTGCGTGAAGCGGGCAGCAGCAGCGCCGTTGATCACACGGTGATCGTAGGACAACGACAGCGGCAGCATCAGCTTCGGCTGGAACGCTTTACCGTCCCACACAGGCTGGATAGTGGCCTTGGACACACCCAGGATCGCCACTTCCGGCGCGTTGACGATTGGCGTGAAGCCGGTGCCGCCAATGTGACCGAGGCTGGAGATGGTGAAGCACGCGCCTTGCATGTCGTCGGCGGTGAGCTTCTTGTCGCGGGCCTTGGCAGCCAGCGCAGCAGCTTCAGCGGCGAGTTGCAGCAGGCTCTTCTGATCAACGTTCTTGATCACAGGAACCAGCAGGCCGTCCGGGGTATCCACCGCGAAACCTACGTTCACGTACTTCTTGCGGATGATCGCCTTGCCGCTTGGTGCCAGCGAACTGTTGAAGTCCGGCAGCTCCTTGAGCAGGTGCGCGCATGCCTTGAGCAGCAGTGGCAGCACGGTCAGTTTCACGCCGGCTTTTTCGGCCACGGCTTTCTGCGCAACGCGGAAAGCTTCCAGGTCGGTGATATCGGCCTGGTCGAACTGAGTCACGTGCGGGATGTTCAGCCAGCTGCGGTGCAGGCTCGACGCGCCGATTTGCATCAGGCGGGTCATCGGCACTTCTTCGGTTTCGCCGAAGCGGCTGAAGTCCACGACCGGGATCGGTGGAATGCCCGAGCCGCCCGTAGCAGCGCCGGCAGCCGGAGCTTCCTTGGCTTTCTGCATCATGCCTTTGACGTACACCTGCACGTCTTCTTTGAGCACACGACCGTGTGGGCCGGTGGCCGACACAGCGTTGAGCTCAACGCCGAACTCACGGGCCAGCTGACGCACGGCAGGGCCGGCGTGAACCTTGGCACCGCTTGGCGCAGGTGCGGCAGCCGCAGGGGCCGGTGCGGCCTCGGCTTTTGCAGCCGGTGCGGCAGGTGCAGCAGCGGCCGGAGCAGCGTCAGCCTTGGCAGCCGGAGCAGCAGCCGGTGCTGGCGCAGCAGCAGGTGCAGCGCCTTGTACTTTGAGCTTGAGGATGAAGTCGCCAGTGCCGACTTCGTCTTCCAGCTTGACCGCAATGCTTTCCACCACGCCGGCGGCCGGCGATGGGATTTCCATGGAGGCCTTGTCGGACTCCAGGGTGATCAGCGACTGGTCGGCTTCGACGGTGTCGCCGACCTTGACCAGCAGCTCGATGATCTTGGCCTTGCCCGACGAACCGATGTCCGGAACATGAATGTCCTGAACGGTGGCAGCAGCCGGAGCAGCAGCCGGAGCCGGGGCCGGGGCCGCAGGGGCCTCGGCAGCGGCAGCAGGTTTTTCAGCAGCAGGTGCGGGTGCGGCAGCGGCAGCCGGGGCTGGCGCAGCGGCCGCATCAGCGGCGCCTTCGATTTCCAGTTCCAGCAGTTCGTCGCCTTCTTTCAGGCGGTCGCCCAGCTTCACTTTCAGGCTCTTGACCACGCCGGCCTTGGGAGCAGGGATTTCCATGCTCGCCTTGTCCGACTCCAGGGTCAGGATGCTCTGGTCGGCTTCGACGGTGTCGCCGACCTTCACAAACAGCTCGATTACTTCACCTTCACCGCTGCCGATGTCAGGTACGCGAATGAGTTCGCTCACAAAAAATCTCCTCAGCAGTCCAGTGGGTTGCGTTTTTCCGGGTTGATCCCGAACTTGACGATAGCGTCAGCCACCACCTTGGGTTCGATCTCACCACGGTCAGCCAAGGCTTCCAGGGCTGCCAACACCACGAAGTGACGGTCAACTTCGAAGAAGTGACGCAGCTTCTTGCGGCTGTCACTGCGGCCGAAACCGTCGGTGCCCAGGACTTTGAATTCCTTGGACGGGACCCACTGGCGAATCTGTTCAGCAAACAGCTTCATGTAGTCGGTAGAGGCGATGACTGGACCTTTACGGCCGGCCAGGCACTCTTCGACGTAGCTCAGCGCAGGCTTCTGACCTGGGTGCAGGCGGTTGTTGCGCTCCACCGCCAGGCCGTCGCGACGCAGTTCGTTGAAGCTGGTAACGCTCCACACGTCAGCGCCGACGTTGAACTCTTCACGCAGGATCTTCGCCGCTTCACGCACTTCACGCAGGATGGTGCCGGAGCCCATCAGTTGCACGTGGTGCGCTGCTTCCTTGGTGTCTTCTTCGAGCAGGTACATGCCCTTGATGATGCCTTCCTCAACACCGGCCGGCATGGCAGGTTGCTGGTAGGACTCGTTCATCACGGTGATGTAGTAGAAAACGTCCTGCTGCTGTTCGGTCATCTTCTTCATGCCGTCCTGGATGATCACCGCCAGCTCATAGCCGTAGGTTGGATCAAAGGTGCGGCAGTTCGGGATGGTGGCAGCCAGGATGTGGCTGTGACCGTCTTCGTGTTGCAGGCCTTCGCCGTTCAGCGTAGTGCGGCCGGCGGTGCCGCCGATCAGGAAGCCACGGGTACGGCTGTCGCCTGCTGCCCACGCCAGGTCGCCGATACGCTGGAAGCCGAACATCGAGTAGAAGATGTAGAACGGCAGCATCGGCTGGTTGTGGCTGGAGTACGAAGTACCGGCAGCGATGAAGGAGCTCATGGCGCCCGCTTCGTTGATGCCTTCTTCGAGGATCTGGCCCTTCTTGTCTTCCTTGTAGAACATCACCTGGTCTTTATCGACTGGATCGTAGAGCTGGCCGACGGAAGAGTAGATGCCCAACTGACGGAACATGCCTTCCATACCGAAGGTACGGGCTTCGTCCGGGATGATCGGGACGATACGCGAACCGATTTCCTTGTCCTTGACCAACTGCGCCAGGATGCGCACGAACGCCATGGTGGTGGAGATTTCACGGTCGCCCGAGCCGTCCAGGATAGCCTTGAGGGTATCGAGTGGCGGTGTAGGAATGTCGAAGGACTTGGCGCGGCGCTGTGGCACGAAACCGCCCAGTGCAGTGCGACGCTCGCTGAGGTAGCGGGCTTCGGCGCTGTTTGGCTCCGGCTTGAAGAACGGCAGGTTCTCCAGCTCTTCGTCCTTGACCGGGATGTCGAAACGATCGCGGAACAGCTTCAGGCTTTCAACATCAACTTTCTTGGTGTTGTGCGCCGTGTTCTTCGCTTCGCCGGCACCGGTGCCATAACCCTTGATGGTCTTGGCCAGGATGACGGTCGGTTGTTCTTTGTGGTTGACCGCTTCGTGGTACGCCGCGTAGACCTTGTACGGGTCGTGGCCGCCACGGTTGAGTTTCCAGATCTCGTCGTCGGACAGGTCTGCAACCATCGCCTTGAGTTCAGGCGTGTTGAAGAAGTGTTCACGTACGAACGCGCCGTCTTTGGCTTTGTAGTTCTGGTACTCGCCGTCGATGACTTCGTCCATGCGACGTTGCAGGATGCCGTCGACGTCTTTGGCCAGCAGTGGGTCCCAGAAACGGCCCCAGATGACTTTGGTCACGTTCCACTGAGCACCGCGGAACACGCCTTCGAGTTCCTGGATGATCTTGCCGTTGCCGCGAACCGGGCCGTCGAGGCGCTGCAGGTTGCAGTTGATGACGAAGATCAGGTTGTCGAGCTTCTCGCGGCCGGCCAGGGAGATGGCGCCCAGGGATTCCGGCTCGTCACACTCGCCGTCGCCCAGGAAGCACCAGACTTTCTGCTTGCCTTCAGGGATGAAGCCACGCGCTTCCAGGTACTTCATGAAGCGTGCCTGGTAGATCGCCTGGATCGGGCCAAGGCCCATGGATACCGTCGGGAACTGCCAGAAATCAGGCATCAGCCAAGGGTGCGGGTACGACGACAGGCCGTTACCGTCCACTTCCTGGCGGAAGTTGTTCATGTGTTCTTCGGTGATGCGGCCTTCCATGAACGCACGGGCGTAAACGCCTGGCGAGGTATGGCCCTGGAAGTAGATCAGGTCGCCGCCGTGTTCGTCGGTCGGGGCCTGGAAGAAGTAGTTGAAGCCGATGTCATACAGGGTTGCGCTGGAAGCGAAGCTGGAGATGTGACCGCCCAGGTCAGAATCTTTCAAGTTCGTGCGCATTACCATCGCCATGGCGTTCCAGCGTACCAGCGAGCGAATGCGGCGTTCCATGAACAGGTCGCCAGGCATGCGTGCTTCGTGGGTAACGGGGATGGTGTTGCGGTATGGCGTGGTGATGGCGTAAGGCAATTGCGAGCCGCTGCGGGTCGCGAGTTCGCCCATACGGGTCATCAAATAATGAGCACGGTCTTCGCCTTCTTTGTCGAGAACCGATTCCAGGGCGTCCAGCCATTCCTGGGTTTCGACGGGATCGAGGTCTTGCATGGCTTGCTCCAGGGCGGAAAGGCTACCAGAATCGGTTGCCTGAAGTTTGCGACTGGCCTTGTGGGCAGACGACATAAATTCTTGGATGGCCGAAGGTTGCTTCGGCGTCCTGTAGTTTTACTACAAATCGTCGGCCATTTCAGCCTTTCGAATGTATATACGAGTAGTAAAACTACACAAGACTGAGCGTATGGCTCGGTCTGGCTGGTGAGCATAATCGTTATTGTTGATCATTTGCGAACAAGAAAAGGTGAAAGTTTGATGTTGGCTGCCAAGATGAAATTAATTTCAGCTATTTCTAACCTTTGTTCGACAGTCCTTCACCAAGCGTGGTTCTTGCCTTCACAACCACACGCCTTTTGCGCGCCGATCAAGGATAGACCATGAGCCTTCCAACGCTGGCCGAACTACCGGCCATTCTCTTGCCTTTTGCCCAGCGGGCCGAGCAGTCATTTCGTGACGCAGTGGCCGCGCTGGACGCCGATCATGGACTTTCTGCGTGGACGCCGCAACGGTGGGCCGACTTTGCCCGGGTGTGCGCCGCCAGTGATTTCGTCATTGAACAGAGTGTTCGTGACCCTTTGATGTTGCTTGAACTGGTGGCCTGGGGCGAGCTGGACCGCGGCTTTGCGCCCGGTGAGCTGTGCAGCCAGATCGCCGGTGCCGTGCAGCAGGCCGAAACAGAAGATGAGTTGGGCCGCGTGCTGCGCCGCCAGCGCACGCGCCAGCAAGTGCGCATTATCTGGCGCGACCTGACCCGACAGGCGGACCTGGTGCAAACCTGTCGCGACCTCTCCGACATGGCCGATGCCAGCATCGACCAGGCTTACCAGTGGCTGTACCAGCGCCACTGCGTGCAGTTCGGCACACCCACCGGCCGGCGCAGCGGCGAAGCCCAGCACATGGTCATCCTTGGCATGGGCAAGCTCGGCGCGGTGGAGTTGAACCTGTCGTCGGACATCGACCTGATCTTCGCCTACCCCGAAGGCGGCGAAACGGTCGGCGTGAAGCGCGCCTTGGACAACCAGGAGTTTTTCATTCGGCTTGGTCAAAAATTGATCAAGGCCCTCGACCCGATGACCGTCGATGGTTTTGTCTTCCGTGTCGACATGCGCCTGCGCCCCTACGGTTCGGCCGGTGCGCTGGTGCTCAGCTTCAATGCGCTGGAGCAGTACTACCAGGATCAAGGCCGCGACTGGGAACGCTACGCCATGATCAAGGCGCGCGTGGTGGCCGGCTATCAGGTGGCCGGTGCGCAATTGCTGGATATGCTGCGCCCGTTCGTCTACCGCCGTTACCTGGATTTTTCCGCGATTGAAGCGCTGCGCACCATGAAGCAGTTGATCCAGCAGGAAGTGCGGCGCAAGGGCATGGCCGAGAACATCAAGCTGGGCTCGGGTGGCATCCGCGAGGTGGAATTTATCGCCCAGGCGTTCCAGTTGATCCACGGCGGCCGCGACCTGAGCCTGCAACAGCGGCCGCTGCTGATGGTGCTCGGCACGCTTGAAGGCCAGGGCTACTTGCCGCCTGCAGTGATCGCCGAACTGCGCAATGGCTATGAATTTCTGCGCTATACCGAGCACGCGATCCAGGCGATCGCCGACCGTCAGACGCAAATGTTGCCGGACAGCCCGGAAGATCAGGCGCGCATCGCCTTTATGCTGGGCTTTGCCGATTGGGCCGCGTTCCATGAGCGACTGATGTACTGGCGTGGCCGTGTGGACTGGCACTTCCGTCAGGTGATCGCTGATCCGGACGAAGAAGAAGGCGCAGAAAGCGAGCTGGTGGTGGGTGGGGAGTGGTTACCGTTGTGGGAAGAGTCCCAGGACGAAGACGCCGCTTGTCGCCAACTGGCCGAAGGCGGTTTTACCGACGCGCCCAAAGCCCTCAAAGCCCTGGCTGGCCTGCGTGGCAGCCCGCAGTTGCGTGCCATGCAGCGCCTCGGTCGCGAGCGGCTCGACGCCTTTATCCCGCGCCTGCTGGCCCAGGCCGTCGAACACGCCAACCCGGATCTGGTGCTCGAACGCGTGCTGCCACTGGTGGAGGCCGTGGCGCGACGCTCTGCTTATCTGGTGCTGCTGACCGAAAACCCCGACGCCCTGCGCCGCTTGTTGACGCTGTGCGCCGCCAGCCCGTGGATTGCCGAGCAAATCACGCGCTTCCCGCTGCTGCTCGACGAATTGCTCAACGAAGGTCGCCTGTTCAAGCCACCGTTGGCGCCGGAACTCGCCGCTGAGCTGCGTGAGCGCCTCACACGCATCCCCGAAGATGACCTTGAGCAACAGATGGAGGCCTTGCGTCACTTCAAACTGGCCCATCGCCTGCGTGTAGCCGCCTCGGAAATTGCCGGTAGCCTGCCGTTGATGAAGGTCAGCGACTATTTGACCTGGCTCGCCGAAGCCATCCTCGAGCAAGTGCTGGCCCTGGCCTGGCGCCAAACGGTCGCCCGCCATGGTGCGCCGCAGCGGGTAGACGGCACCCTGTGCAACCCGGGGTTCATCATTGTTGGTTATGGCAAGGTCGGCGGCATCGAGCTGGGGCATGGCTCGGACCTGGATCTGGTGTTCATCCACGACGGCGACCCGCAGGCCGAGACCGACGGCGCCAAGCCCATCGACGGCGCGCAGTTCTTTACGCGCCTGGGCCAGCGGATCATTCACCTGCTGACCACCCAGACCAACTCCGGGCAGCTGTATGAAGTGGATATGCGCCTGCGACCTTCCGGCGCCTCCGGTTTGCTGGTCAGCTCGTTGGGGGCGTTTGAGCGCTACCAGGAAAATGAAGCCTGGACCTGGGAGCATCAGGCCCTGATCCGCGCGCGGGTGCTGGTGGGCAGCCAGGATGTGGGCCACGCGTTTGAGCAGGTACGCGCTAACGTACTGGGGCGTGAACGTGACTTGGCGAAGCTGCGCCAGGAGGTCAGCGAGATGCGCGCCAAGATGCGCGACAACCTGGGCACCAAGGCTACGGCTGCCGGGACGGGTGCGAATGCCTTCGAGCCGACGACCGTGTTCGACCTCAAGCAAGACGCCGGAGGTATCGTCGATATTGAATTTATGGTGCAATACGCGGCTTTGGCATGGTCTGCGCAACATCCATCGTTGCTGCGCTATACCGACAATATCCGCATTCTGGAAGGCTTGGAGCAGGTCGGGCTGATGCCCGCCGCCGATGCCCATCTGTTGCGTGAGGTGTACAAGGCCTACCGTTCCGCCGCGCACCGCCAGGCCTTGCAAAACGAGGCCGGCACGGTAGCCGGGGATCAGTTCGCCGACGAACGGCGCCAGGTGATGCGAATCTGGAATGAACTGGGGTTAAGCTGATTAATTAAGTGGCTCCAATTTAATGTGGAAATCGGCTTTATGTGGGAGCCGGGCTTGCCCGCGATGCAGGCGCCTCGGTACTTCAGCCATACCGAAGCGATGCCATCGCAGGCTAGCCAGCTCCCACAAAAAGCGCGATCTACAATCATTGTCGATGCGGGGAGGCATAAGCCTCCCCGCATCGTTTGTGGAAACTACATGAATATTCTGATCGTTGGGCCTAGTTGGGTCGGTGACATGGTGATGGCGCAGACACTGTTTCAGTGCCTCAAGCAACGCCATCCCGACTGCCAAATCGACGTGCTCGCCCCTGAGTGGAGCCGGCCGATCCTCGAGCGCATGCCCGAGGTGCGTGCGGCCTTGAGCTTCCCGCTCGGCCATGGCGCCCTCGAATTGGCGACGCGCCGGCGCATCGGCAAATCCATGGTCGGCCAGTACGACCAGGCGATTTTGCTGCCCAACTCGCTCAAGTCGGCGTTGGTGCCGTACTTTGCCGGCATCCCTGAACGTACCGGCTGGCGTGGCGAGTTTCGCTACGTGTTGCTCAATGACGTGCGCACCCTCGACAAGGCGCGCTACCCGCTGATGATCGAACGCTTCATGGCGCTGGCCTACGAGCCCGGTGCCGAGTTGCCCACGCCTTACCCGCGCCCGAGCCTGCAGATCGATCCGGTGAGCCGTGACGCGGCGCTGGCCAAGTTCGGCCTGGCGCTTGACCGTCCCGTGCTGGCGCTGTGCCCCGGCGCCGAGTTTGGCGAGTCCAAGCGCTGGCCGTCGGAGCACTACGCCAAAGTCGCCGAGATGAAGATTCGCGAAGGCTGGCAGGTGTGGCTGTTTGGTTCGAAGAAGGATCACCCGGTGGGCGAAGACATTCGCCAGCGCCTGATCCCCGGCCTGCGTGAAGAAGCGGTGAACCTCAGCGGTGACACGTCGCTGGCCGAGGCTATCGATTTACTCTCCTGCGCCGATTCGGTGGTGTCCAACGACTCCGGCCTGATGCACGTAGCCGCCGCGCTGAACCGCCCCTTGGTGGCGGTATATGGCTCGACGTCGCCCGGTTTTACCCCGCCTTTGGCCGATAAGGTTGAAGTGGTGCGTCTGGGCCTGGAGTGCAGCCCGTGCTTTGAGCGTACCTGCCGGTTTGGCCATTACAACTGCATGCGTCAGTTGCTGCCGCAGCCGGTGAATGAAGCCTTGCAGCGGTTGCAGGGTTCTGCGGTCGAGGTTCGCTAGTTTGCGCGTATTGGTAGTCAAGACCTCATCCCTGGGCGATGTGATCCACGCCTTGCCGGCACTGACCGACGCGGCGCGGGCGATCCCTGGCATCCGCTTTGACTGGGTGGTGGAAGAAGGCTTTGCCGAGATTCCCACCTGGCACCCGGCCGTGGACAAAGTGATCCCGGTGGCGATTCGCCGCTGGCGCAAGAACATCTGGCAAACCATCAAGAGCGGTGAATGGCGGCGCTTCAAACAGAGCGTGCAGTCGACCAAATACGATTTGGTGATCGATGCCCAAGGGCTGCTCAAAAGCGCCTGGCTGACGCGCTATGTGCGCGCGCCGGTGGCCGGCTTTGATAAAAACTCTGCCCGTGAGCCGATGGCTGCGCGTTTCTACTCGCGCCGGCTGGCCGTGGCCCGTGGGCAGCATGCGGTAGAACGCTTGCGCCAGCTGTTCGCCGTGGCGCTGGGTTATGACTTGCCCAAAGGCTTGGGCGATTACGGCCTGAGTGTCGACAAGCTGCTCGGCCTGCCGCCGAAAAAACCCTTTGTGTTGCTGCTGCACGGCACCACCTGGGACACCAAGCACTGGCCCGAAGCCTACTGGCGTGAGCTGGCCGAACGCATGGGCCGCCTGGGCGTGGACGTGAAATTGCCATGGGGCAATGCCGCCGAAAAAGCCCGCGCCGAGCGTTTGGTCCAAGGCCTGCAAAACGCCGAAGTGCTGCCCAAACTCAACCTGGCCGGCGTCGCCCGTGTGCTCGCCGGTGCCCGCGCCTGTGTGGCGGTGGACACCGGCCTGGGGCATTTGGCCGCCGCGTTGGACGTGCCGACCATCTCCCTGTTCGGCCCCACCAACCCGGGCCTGACCGGCGCCTACGGCAAGGGCCAGATTCACCTGGCCAGCGACTTCCCATGCGCGCCGTGCCTGCAAAAAACCTGTACCTATCAACCCACGGCCGACGACTTGCGTCGGTTCGACATCAAGCGCGAGTCGCCCCTGTGCTTCACGCGCTTGAACCCTGAGCGTGTGGCAAGCCGACTAAGCACGTTGTTATTGGCTGAGGAGCTGCACTGATGCAACTGGCTTTTGTTTTGTACAAATATTTTCCCTTCGGTGGCCTGCAGCGCGACTTCATGCGCATCGCCCTGGAGTGCCAGCAGCGCGGCCATACGATTCGGGTCTACACGCTGATCTGGGAAGGCGACATTCCCCCCGGTTTCGAAGTGCTGGTGGCGCCGGTCAAGGCGTTCTTCAACCACCGGCGCAACGAGAAACTGTTGGCCTGGATGCAAGCCGACCTGGCCAAGCGCCCGGTGGACCGTTTGATCGGCTTCAACAAAATGCCCGGCCTGGACGTGTACTACGCCGCCGACGGCTGCTTTGAAGACAAGGCGCAAAACCTGCGCCACTCGCTGTACAAAAGCTTTGGCCGTTACAAGCACTTTGCCGAGTACGAGCGTGCGGTGTTCGCCAAGGACGCCAAGACCGAAGTGTTGATGATTTCCGAAGTGCAGCAACCGCTGTTCATCAAGCATTACGACACGCCGCTGGAGCGCTTCCACCTGCTGCCGCCGGGCATTGCCCAGGACCGCCGCGCGCCGCCGAATGCGGCCGAAATCCGCGAAGGTTTCCGCAAGGAATTCAACCTGCGTGACGACGAGTTGCTGCTGGTGCAAATCGGTTCCGGCTTCAAGACCAAGGGCGTCGACCGCAGCCTCAAGGCCGTGGCCGCTTTGCCTGCCGAACTTAAAAAACGCACGCGCCTGTTTGTAATCGGCCAGGACGACCCCAAAGTATTCCAGTTGCAGAGCGCCACGTTGGGGCTGGGCGATAACGTGCAGTTCCTCAAGGGCCGCAGCGATATCCCGCGTTTCCTGCTGGGCGCCGACCTGTTGATTCACCCGGCGTACAACGAAAATACCGGTACCGTGTTGCTCGAAGCCCTGGTGGCCGGGTTGCCGGTGCTGGTCTCGGCGGTGTGTGGTTATGCCCACTACATTGGCGAAGCCGACAGCGGGCTGGTGCTGGATGAGCCGTTTGAACAAGCGCAGCTCAACCAGTACCTCATGCATATGCTCACCGACACTGCACAGCGCGCGGCCTGGGGCCGCAATGGGTTGGCCTTCGCCGAGACGGCCGACCTCTACAGCATGCCGCAGCACGCGGCAGATGTGATTCTGGCGGAGCCGAAACGATGAAGTTGATTCTTGCCGAACCGTTCAAGACGTTATGGGCCGGGCGTGATGCCTTTGCCGAAGTCGAGAAACTGCAAGGCCAGGTATTTCGTGAACTGGCGGCGCGTCGCACCTTGCGTACCGAGGTGGAGGGCCGCCCGTATTTCGTGAAAATCCACCGGGGCATCGGTTGGGGCGAGATCTTCAAGAACCTGATCACCGCCAAGTTGCCGGTGCTGGGTGCCGGCCTGGAATGGTCGGCCATCCACCGCCTGCAGGAACTCGGCGTGCCGACCATGACCGGCGTGGCTTTCGGTGAAAAAGGCAGCAACCCGGCGGACCAGCACTCGTTCATCATCACTGAAGAACTGGCCCCGACCATCAGCCTGGAAGACCTGACCGTCAACTGGGTGGCCGAGCCGCCGGCACCGGCATTGCGCCATGCGCTCACTGCCGAACTGGCGCGCATGGTCGGCGACATGCACCGTGGCGGCGTCAATCACCGCGACTGCTACCTGTGCCACTTCCTGCTGGATACGTCCCGGCCGATCGATGCGCGCACTATCAAGCTGTCGGTGATCGACCTGCACCGTGCCCAATTGCGCGCCCATCTGCCGCTGCGCTGGCGCGACAAGGACTTGTCCGCGCTGTACTACTCGGCGCTGGACATCGGCCTGACTCAGCGCGACAAGTTGCGCTTCCTCAAAGGCTACTTCCGCCAGCCGCTGCGCCAGATCCTGGCCGAGCAGTCGGCGTCCTTGAGCTTGTTGCAGCGCAAGGCCGACAAGCTGTATGCGCGCAAGCAACGCCTGGGGGATGCGATCTGATGGCGGGTTGGAACCTGGAACCTGCTTACGCCGCACTGGCGGATGACTTTGGCAGCCTGGAGGCCGTGTTTGCCTTGCAGGGTGAGCGACTGACGCGCGACCCCTTGTCGGAAGTGATTCGGGTGGAGCGTGGCGGGGTCAATTACTACGTCAAACGCTACGTCGGTGCCGGCAAGGGCCTGCGCCGTTACCTGGGCAAACCTCGGGTGAAGTCCGAATGGCAGAACCTCAAGCGCTTCGCCAAGTGGGGGATTCCCACCGCCGACGTGGTGGCCTGGGGCCTTGAGCGCAAGGGTTTGGCTTATGCGCGCGGGGCGATGATTACCCGCGAGTTGCCCAAGACCGAAGACCTGTCGGTGCTGGCCGATCGTAACGATCCGTGCTTGAAAGACCCCCAGTGGGTCAACGTAATCAGCCGTCAGCTCGCCGAATACACGCGCACGATGCACGAGCACCGTTTTACCCATAACGACTTGAAGTGGCGCAACCTGCTGGTTGACGATAACCGCACGCTGTACCTGATCGATTGCCCCAACGGCGATTTCTGGCGCGGTTTCTGGCTCAAGTACCGTATTACCAAGGACCTGGCCTGCCTGGATAAAGTCGCCAAGTATCACTTGTCGGCCACCCAGCGCCTGCGCTTCTACATGCAATACCGCCAACGCACACACCTGACGGCTTCGGACAAACAGCGAATCCGACACGTGGTGAAGTTTTTCGAGGGGCGCGAATGACTGATTTTCTGGCGGCCGATGATCGCGCATTGCTTGCGCGCCACGGCCTGGCTGACTTCGATGCGCTGTGGGCCAGGCAACTGGACGCGGTGGATGAACCCAATACCAGCGACGGCGGCTGGAGCAGCGTGTTTCGCCTGGAGCTTGAAGGCCAGGGTTACTACCTCAAGCGCCAGAGCAACTACCTGACGCGCACGCTTAGCAAGCCGTTTGGCGAGCCGACCTTTGCCCGCGAGTTTCGTAATATCAGCCGCTACCGGCAGTTGGGTATTCCGGCGTTGCAGGCAGCGTTTTTCGGTGAGCGCAAGGTTGGAGGCGAGCGCCGCGCGATGCTGCTGACCCGCGCCCTGGACGGCTGGAATGACCTGGACTCATTGCTTGAGCAATGGCCGCAACTGAGCGACGCCCAGCACCGTGCGATCCTGCTGGCCTGTGGGCAGCTGGCGCGCCACCTGCACAGCGTGGGTCAGGTGCATGGCTGTTTTTACCCCAAGCATATTTTCCTGCAACCGCTCGGAGACGGTTATGCCGCGCAGTTGATCGACCTGGAGAAAACCCGCCCGCTGTTGTTCGGCCGGCGTGATCGGGTCAAGGACCTGGAGCCGTTGCTGCGCCGCGCGCCGCAGTGGTCGGATGCGCAAGTGCGGCAACTGCTGGCGGCGTATCTGGACCAGCCTGAAGACAGTGCGCTGGTGGGCGCCTGGTTCGAGCGCCTGACGGCCCGGCGCAGCCACAAGGAGAAGCGCTGATGCGCTTGTCCGAACTAAAAAAAGCCGGCCGCACGCCCGAGCTGCCGCTGACCCTCGAGCTGGCGGACGCTGCCGGCATAGGCCAACTGCAACTGCTTAACCTGTTGCGCGTGTTGCCGGGCGAACGCTACGTGGGCGCCGCCGTCTGGCGCGGCCGCCCGGTGTTGGCCAAGTTGCTGGTAGGCAGCAAGGCCGCGCGGCATTTTCAGCGTGAACTCAGCGGCGTGCGCCTGCTGGCCGAGCAAGGCCTGACCACGCCACAATTGCTGGCCGATGGCTTGCAGGAAGGCGAGGGCGGCTGGCTGCTGTTTGAATTTATCGAAGGTGCCGAAAGCCTCGCCGATGCCTGGCAGGCGGTCGAAGGGTTGCCGCCACTGGCGGACGAGCAAACCGCTGTACTCGCCGAGGCGTTGGGCGCGATTGCGCAGATGCACGCCAAAGGCCTGTGGCAGGAAGACCTGCACCTGGACAACCTGCTGCGCCAGGACGGCAAGCTGTACCTGATTGACGGCGCCGGAATTCGTGTTGAGGAGGCGGGCAAGCCGCTGTCGCGCAACCGGGTGCTGGAGAACCTTGGCGTGTTCTTCGCCCAGTTGCCGAAAAACCTCGAGCCGTTCACCGAAGAATTGCTGGTGTACTACCTGCTGAGCAACGGCGAACACGCCTTGCCGCTGCAAGCCCTGGAAAAACAGGTGCGCAAGGTCAGCGCCTGGCGCTTGAAAGACTTTCTGAACAAGGTTGGCCGTGAATGCACGCTGTTCAGCGTGGTGCGTGGCGCCTTTGCCTTGCGTGCGATTCGTCGCGAGGAAGAGGCGGCGATGCTGCCGGTGCTGGAACAGGCCGACGCGTTGCTCGACCAAGGCCACTTGTACAAAACCGGTGGCGCGGCCACGGTTGCCAAGGTCGAAGCGGGCGGTCGGCCGCTGGTGATCAAGCGCTATAACATCAAGGGTTTTGCCCATTGGCTCAAGCGCTTCTGGCGCCCCAGCCGGGCCTGGCATTCGTGGCGCGAAGGCAATCGCCTGGCGTTCCTGGGCATCGCCACGCCCAAGCCGCTGGCGGTGTTGGAAAAACGCTTTTTGTGGCTGCGCAGCCGAGCTTACCTGGTGACGGAATACTTGCCGGGGCCGGACATCATCGAGCGCTTCGCGCCCTATGTTGAGAAAGGCGATGCGCCTGAAAATGAACTGCTGGCCCTGGACCATTTGTTCGCCGAGCTGATCCGCGAGCGCATCAGCCATGGTGATTTCAAGGGCCATAACCTGTTCTGGGCCGAGGATCGCTGGGCGCTGATCGACCTGGACGCCATGTGTCAGCACAGCTCGGTCGCCAGCTTCGCGCCGGCGTTCGCCAAGGATCGCGCGCGGTTTATGCGTAACTGGCCTGAGAGCAGTGCGCTGTACCAGCTGATCGATGCACGTTTGCCCAAGCAGGTTTAACCCAAAGTCTGTGGCCGGTTGGCTGTTGTGGCGAGCAGGCTTGTGTGGCGAGCAGGGCAAGCCTGCTCGCCACAGGGGATGTGAGCACCTTCAAAAGTAGGGTGGCGATACTCAGAACTGATATTCAGCCCCAGCCCCCGCATACCACGACCTCCCCGGCGCCGCTTCGTAGTAGCGGAAGTTGCCGTCCCCCACTATCACCGAACCCACATACTGGCGATCCAGCAAGTTATCCAGGCGCACCGTCTGGTGAAAGGTCCAGTGCTCCACCTTCTGCTCAAAGCGCGCCCGCCAGTTGAATACGCTGTAGCCCGGCGCGGCGCGTTGCTGGTTGGTGTCTTCGACGTAGACCTTGCTGCGGTACAGGCCTTCGAGGGCAGTGCTGACCCAGTCGCGGGGTTTCCAGTTCAGCTCGGCGAAGAGGGTGGTTTGCGGCACGCCGGGCAGGTAGTTGCCCTTGTCGATAGCCTTGCCGCTGTTGGTAAAGTCGCTGTCGTAGGTCGCTTGCAGGCGGGTGTAGGCGAGGGTGGTGCTCCACTGTTCGCTGAGTTGGCTTTCCAGGCCCAGCTCGAAGCCTCGGCGCAGGGTTTTACCGGCGTTCTGGTAGGTGGTGCGACCGCCGCTGGATTGCTGCACGACCAACTCGTCGTCAGTCGTGATCTGGAATAGCGCAGCGTTGAGGCGCGTGTCCTGGCCAAGCTTTGCTTTCAGGCCGACTTCATACTGCTTGCTGACCGACGGCTTGAGCGCAAAGTTAAAACCGTTGGCGCTACTCGAATACGCCGACTCCGCCTGGGTCGGGGTTTCGAAGCCTTTGCCCGCGCTCACATAGCCATGCAGGTCCGGCGTAAAGGCGTACATCACGCTGACCGAAGGCGTGTTCTTCTGGTAGGTCTTGCTGCCGCTGTCATTGCCGTCGCTGGTGAAGTGGTCGTCCACGTCCATCTTCATGCTGCTGTGGCGCAGGCCGGCCTGCAGGGTCCAGTCGCCCAGCAGCCAGTTGGCCTGCACGAACGGGTCGAGGCTGGTGGCGGTGTCGATCTCATCGCGGCCAAGGGCGCCTTTGACGCCGTGCACGCCGTCCAGGGTGTTGGAATAGCCTTGGCGGTCATCCTGGCTGCGGTCGTAATCGAGGCCGGTGATCAGGGTCAACTCGCCGGGGGCGCTGGTGATGGGTTGCAGCCAGTGGACGGAGCCGCCGTAGAACTTGCGGTCGAACGCGACCACGCCGCCGCGAGCGTTTGCCGGGTTGGGCGCGCCACTGGCGAACTTGTCCGGAATCGACAGGTACTGAATCACACTCCTGCGCCCGGTATACGCGTTCACCTGTAACGTCGCATCACCGATATAGCGCTCGTAATTCATGCCCAATTGCTGATGATCGATGCTTTTTCGCGTGTTGTACTGCAACGCAGCCGGCGCGACCGAACGCGGGTCGGCTTTGTAGGCTTCCCAGGTTTGCCCCAAAGGATCCTGCGTGCCGTTCTGCTCCAGGCTGCTATAGATCAGCGCCAACTTGCTGTCGTCATCGGGCTGCACGTTGAGCTTGGCAAAGGTCTGGTCACGACGCGCGCTGCTGTGGTCGCGATAGCCATCGGTGTCCATGCGCGAGGCGTCGAGCACAAAACCTGCGCCGTTCGCCGCGCCTTCAGCGGTGAGGTGGTTCTTGCTCATGCCGTCGCTGCCCACCAGGGTTTCGGCGCCGATGCGCGGCGGGCCTTCGCCGTCGCGGGAAAACATCTGGATCACGCCGCCGGCATTGCTGCCATACAAGGTGGCGGCCGGGCCGCGCAGCACTTCAATGCGCTCGGCGGTGTCGAGGTTGAAGGTGGCCGCCTGGCCCTGGCCGTCCGGGGTGCTGGCCGGGATGCCGTCGGCGATCAACTTGAGGCCGCGTACGCCAAACGCCGAGCGCGCGCCGAAGCCGCGCGAGGATATCTGCAGGTCCTGGGCATAGTTCTGGCGGTTTTGCACCACCAGGCCCGGTACGCGGGACAAGGCTTCGGAGGCGTTGATGCCGAGCTGGCCGTCGCTGATCTGCGCGTGGCTGATGCTGTCCACCGAGTACGGCAGGTCGAAGGTCGGGCTGGCGCTGCGTGAACCGGTAACGACGCTGGGGTCGAGTATCACAGGGGCATCGTCGGCCAGGACGGTGCTGCTCAAGCCGAGCAGCAGCAGGGCAAGGGGAACGGGTGGGGGTGTATTCATCGGGAAGCCGGATCAGTGGCGCGACGCAAGGGATAGACGTCGGCGCAAGAAAAGCGCGAGTTTAACGGCTCCCTCCTGCTTTTGCCGAAGAAGAAGATTCCTACACCGTTTTGAGCTTCGAGTTATCTGTCAGTCGTCGGCGATGATGGTAGGTTCTCGCCTTTGCAAGGATTAGAGGCAACCATGAAAGGCAAAAAAGCAGGCCTGTGGGTCTTGATAGGCGGGTTTCTGGTTCTGGGCGGCTGCGGCACCGTGACCACGGCGTTCCGTGAGGATGGCGCAACGGTTCGAACGCTCAAGGCGAAAAAAACCTATTGTCAGTCTGTTCCGCGTATCTACAGCGGGGTGGCCTATGACCTCTGCGTGCTGCATGGGCCGCCGAATTCCGCAAGCGGGATCGCGTTGAACGACGTGCCATGGGCGTTTATCGATGTGCCTCTCTCCGCTGTTCTGGATACGCTCATCTTGCCCTACACGATCTACCAGCAAAATGTCGATGGCAGCATTGAGCTGCGCTAGTCCCTCGCAGCTAACAGCTTCCTACCTCTTTTACGCTATAATCCCGCCCTTTAGCTGTTTCTCGCTCAGGCGGGAGGCACACTTTTTTCAGGCGCAACCCGCCTGCATGCAGACTAAAAGAGGCTAGACCCCAGTGGCATTGACGATTCTTGGCCTGTCCGGCGCCCTTAGCCATGATCCTTCCGCAGCCCTGTATATCGACGGCAAGCTGATCGCGGCCGCCGAAGAAGAGCGCTTCGTACGCGACAAACATGCAAAGAACCGCATGCCCTACGAATCGGCGAAGTTCTGCCTGGAACAAGCCGGCATCAAGCCTTCCGACGTTGACGTGGTGGCTATCCCGTTCGCCCCGATCAGCCTGTTCGGTGAGGCGCGCTGGCACTACGCCAAGCGTTACTGGTACGCCCCGGACCGCGCCCTTGACGCGATCCTGATGGGCAACCGTCGCTACAAGCGCTACCGCAACAAGATCGTCTGGTGCCTGGAGCAACTGGGCTTCGATCCGAAGAAAATCAAGATCGAACCGGTTGAACACCACCTGGCTCACGCCTCCAGCGCTTACCACTGCTCGGGTTTCCAGGAAAAAACCGCGATCCTGGGCATCGATGGCAAAGGTGAGTACGCCACCACGTTCTTCGGCTACGGCGAAAACGGCAAGATCCACAAGATCAAGGAATTCTACGACCCGGACTCCCTGGGCGGCCTGTACGGCGCGATCACCGAGTTCCTCGGTTTCGAGATGCTCGACGGCGAGTTCAAGGTCATGGGCATGGCGCCCTATGGTGACGCCAGCAAATACGATTTCTCGCGCCTGGCCTCGTTTGAAAACGGCGAGTTGGTGATCAACACCGACTACGCCAACGTCATCGGCCTGCGCCGTTATAAAGAGAAGGGCAAAGGGTTCTACTTCTCGCCAAAACTGATCGAGTGGCTGGGCCCCAAGCGCGAAGGCGACATCGCCGACGAGCCGTACATCCACTACGCGGCCAGCATGCAGGCGCTGTTCGAGAAACTGGCCTTGCAGATGATCGACCACTACCTGGGCGACATCCTCAAGGACACCGGCAAGCTGGCGTTCGCCGGTGGTTGCGCGCTGAACGTCAAGCTGAACCAGAAGATCATTGCCCGCGATGACGTTAAAGAGCTGTTCGTGCAGCCTGCGTCCGGTGATGCTGGTACTGCGGTGGGCGCGGCGGCCTATGTGTCCCACGCCCGTGGTGTGCCGGTGGAGAAGATGGAACACGTCTACCTCGGCCCGTCCTACAGCAACGAAGACGTGATTGCCGCGTGCGCCAAGCACGAAAGCAAGCCGGTATGGCGCCAGATCGAAAACATGCCCAAGCGCATCGCCAAAATCATGGTCGACGGCAACCCGGTGGCCTGGTTCCAGGGCCGCATGGAGTTTGGCCCGCGTGCCCTCGGCGGTCGTTCGATCATCGGTTGCCCGAGCGCCACCGGCGTGGCTGACCGCATCAACCACCAGATCAAGTTCCGCGAGCGCTGGAGGCCTTTCTGCCCGTCGATGCTCGACACCGTGGCTCCACAGATGATCAAGGTCGATCACCCGGCGCCGTTCATGACCTTCACCTTTGAAGTGTCTGAAGAGTGGAAAACCCGCGTACCGGAAGTGGTCCATGAAGATGGCACCTCCCGCGCCCAGGTGCTCAAGCGCGAATACAACCCGCGTTACTACGACATGATGAAAGAGCTGGAAGTATTGACCGGCAACGGCGTGTCGTTGAACACCTCGCTCAACCGCCGTGGCGAGGCGATGATCTGCTCGCCGACCGACGCGCTGAACATGTTCTTCGGCTCCGACCTGCAGTACCTGATCATGGAAGACATCCTGGTCGTCAAAGACGGCGTGGACCCTTATGACTCGGTCGGCTGAACGCCACGTCCTGCAGTTCTGCCACGGCTATGACGGGCCGTTCCTGGACTGCGCGCGGCAGTACGCCAGCCTGTTCGCAGGCACCGGCTACAAGGTGACCACGGTGTTTCTCACCGGGGTCGCCGACCCCGATGTCGCCGCCGGTTGCGCCTCTGATGAAGTGCTGTTCATGGAGTTCAGCTCCAAGGCCATTCGTGGCCTCAAGCTGGGCGCCATCCGTGAATTGCGCAAGATCGCCGCATCGCGCAACTTCAGTTTCTGCATCGCCCACCGCTTCAAGCCGATCTACATCGCCTTGCTCGGTACACGCCTGCCAGTGATCGGCGTGCATCACGCCTTTGGTGATTATCAACGCCGCAGCCGCAAGCTGTTTGCTTCGATTTTCAGCAAGCGCTTGAGCCTGCTCGGTGTGTCCGATGCGGTGCGCGACGATATGCGCCGCTGCCTCCCGGCCTGGCCGGCGGCACGTATCCAGACCTTGTATAACCGCATCGATGTGCAGGCCATGCAAGCGTTGCAGGTGTCGGCCGATGAGGCGCGTGATGCCTTGGGGCTGTCGCCGGATGAGTGGGTGGTCGGCAATGTCGGCCGCCTGCACCCGGACAAGGACCAAGCCACCTTGCTCAAAGGCTTTGCCTTGGCCTTGCCGCATTTGCCGGCGCAGAGCCGGTTGGCGATCCTCGGCACCGGCCGCCTGGAGCAAGACCTCAAGTCGCTGGCCCGCGAGCTGGGCATTGCCGAACAGGTACTGTTCCTCGGCCAGGTGCCGGATGCGCGCCGGTATTTCCGTGCATTCGACGTCTTTGCCCTCAGCTCCGACCACGAGCCGTTCGGCATGGTGCTGCTGGAGGCCATGGCCGCTGGCGTGCCGCTGCTCGCCACGTCGTGTGGCGGCGCGCGGGAAGTGGTTGAAGGCGTGGGCATCCTGTTTCCGTTTGGCGATGCCGACCACTTGGGGCAGGGCCTTCGGCATTTGGCCGCGATGGATCGTCAGCAGCACCAGCAGTGCGCCGAGATGATGCTTGAACGCCTGCACCAGCGGTTTTCGGATCAGGCCGTGCGCGATACCTTCTGGCAGTTGCCTGCTGTCACCGAACTGACCGCGAGGGCTTGATGCTCAATCGATTCCAAGGCTTTCGCGAGCGCGGTTGGTCGGTCGTTGACGCGCCGACCTACAGCGATGCCTGGCAGCGTTTTGGCGGCAGTGTCGCCACCCATCCGCAGGTGGTCGAGCGTCTGGCCGGGCTGGCCGAAATTCCGGTGCGCTATTTGGCCTGGGAGCAGGGCGGCGAACTTAAAGCCTGCATTGCGACCTGGGGGCGCGACCTGGCGTTGTCCAAGGACGTGCTCAAGCGCAATGGCAAAAAAGGCTTGTTCGACCTCGGCAACGCCGAGTTGATCCTGCCCGCCGCCGTCGATGCCCAGGCGCCGCTGCGCCATCGCGCGCGTTACCTGTCGGCCCTGAATGAAGGCCGTTTTATCGGCATCAAGCTTCAGGCCGAACAGTTGGCCATGGCGCGTACGCCTGAAGAACTGTCGAAAAAGTTTCGCTATAACCAGCGCCGTGAATTGCGCCTGCTGGAAGAAGCGGGCGGTGTGGTGCGGCCGGTGCAGGACTTCTCCAGCGCCGAGCTGGCGGCGATCTACTGCGACCTGTTCCAGCGCCGCTGGGGCTTCGCGGCCACCGGTGCCGCGCACATGGCGCAGGTGATCGAGCTGCTGCGTGAGTGGCTGATCGGATCGGTGATTTTCCTCAACGATGCGCCGATTGCCGTGCAGCTGGTGTATCGCGTTGAAGCGCGGCAGTGGGTCAGCGTCGAATACATCAATGGCGGCGTAGACCCCGAAACCCGTGCCTTCAGCCCCGGCAGCGTGCTGAGCTTCCTCAATACGCAAAGTGCCTGGGAACAGGCGCGTGAAGTCGGCAAGCCCCTGCGCTTTTCGTTCGGCCGCGCGGACCGTGAGTACAAGGACCGCTGGTGCAACCCCGTGCCGGTGTTCACCGTATGAGTGCCTCGACAAGCCGCAAGCAGGCGCTGCTCAAGCGCCATCGCCGCAATAAGCGCATCGGGCTGCTGGTCAGCTTGCTGGTGCTGATTGCGGTGGGTGTGCTGGTGGCCTGGTGGTTGCCGCTGCTGTTGGCGGTGCTGGCCTGGGTGGCCCATGAAGCCTGGTTCGCCGACCATCTGTTTTACTCGCCCAAAGACGACTATCAGTATCAATTTGCCACCGATACCGAACAGCCCAAGGTGACCCTGGACAAGGGCCGGTTGGTGCTGGGCCAGGCGCTGGAGCTGGCGGGTGATGAGACCTTGATCCTCGCACTGCGGCTCAAGAGCAACCTGCTGGGGCGTTTTATCGACCCGTATGTCGCGTTGCCGGGCGGCGACCGCCAAGTGTTCGAGCGCGGCGTCAACGGCCTGCGCTACCTCAACCTCACCGGCCAGGCGCAAGCCTTGCTCGCTGGGCAGTTGCTATTGCGTGGCCGGTTTTGCCGAGTACAGGGTGAGCCTGTGCTGTCGGTATTCCGCCAGCCAGATGTGCGTCAGCAGCGGGTGATGGTGATTGCACCGCATGCCGACGACGCCGAACTGGCTGCCTTTGGCCTGTACAGCCAGGCAGCACAGCCCTGGATTGTGACGCTGACCGCCGGAGAGATCGAAGCCGAGCATTATCAGCACATGGGCCTGGGCAAGCCTGAAGCGGCACGCCTCAAGGGCCGGCTGCGAGCCTGGGACAGTATTGCCGTGCCGCGCTGGGCTGGCGTGCCGCAGGAACACTGCGTTCAGCTCGGGTACTTTTGCCTGCAGTTGGCGGCGATGAAAGCTGAGCCTGCACGTGCCATTGCGTCGCGGGAAGCCGAGTTGAGCGATATTCGCCTGTTTCGCCAATTCAACCCGTTCCCGCTGCCCGCTGATGCCGACGGCCAGCCGACCTGGAACAACCTGCTGGCGGACCTGCGTGCCGTGCTGTTGAGGGCGCGTCCTGAGGTCATCGTGTTGCCGCATCCGGTGATCGATCCGCACCCCGACCATATCTGCGCGCAGCAAGCCGTCCTGGAAGCCTTGCAGGGCCTGGAATGGCAGCCGACTACCTTGCTCGGCTACGCCAACCACCTGCATGACAACGACCGCTGGCCGATGGGGGATTCGGGCAATAGTGTCGCTTTGCCGCCATGCTTCGATTCCTCTTACATTTTGCAACCATATTGCCTGCCAGTATCGGAGGAGCGGCAGTGTGAAAAGGCCATGTCGCTGGGCATGATGCATGACTTGCAACCGCAGATGCCGTTCAAACGGCGGGTGCGGCGAGTCATACAGCGTCTGCTGGCTGGAAGGGCCGTCTCGCCGTGGGGTGAGAACGAGTTTTTCCGCAAGGCCATTCGGCGTCATGAACTCTTTTGGTTCATCAAGCACAAGTAACGTTAAGCAACGTGGTGGCGCGTAGCGCGCTCCAGTACCAAATGACAGTGAGTCCCCCTTGAGCAATCCATGCCCCCGCATCCTTTTCATTATTCCTTACTTTGGCCGCTGGCCATTCTGGATGCCGTTTTTTCTCGAAAGCTGCCGCCACAACGCTGACATTGACTGGTTGCTGTTCAGCGACTGCCCGATGCCGGCCAATGTGCCGGACAATGTCCGCATCGAAAGCATCACCTTTGCCGATTACTGCGCGCTGGTTTCCCAGCGGCTGTACATCAATTTTGCGCCCCAGGCGCCGTACAAGTTGTGCGACATCAAGCCGGCGCTGGGGCATATCCACGCTGACCGCCTCAACGGTTACGATTTTTGGGCGTTTGGCGATCTGGACCTGATCTACGGCAACCTGCGCGAGTATTTCACCGCCGAGCGCTTGGCCAGCTATGACTTGTTTTCAACCCACGAGCGGCGGGTCGCCGGGCATTTGTGCCTGATGCGTAACACGCCCCGGAAGCGGCATGCGTTCATGCACATCAAGGATTGGGAGGCGCGTTTTACCGATCAGGCGCATCATGCGCTGGATGAAGGCGCCTTCAGTCGGATTTTCCTGTGGCGCAAGAATTTCCCCAAGCCGCTGTTCGAGTTGGTCGGCAAGTTCAACCCATGGCGTCGGCGCAGTGAGTTCACCGAGGCGTTCAGCACGCCCGGTGGTGTGATCAAATGGCACGACGGCAGTGATCGCTTCCCGCATCAATGGTTCTGGAACAAGGGCCGCCTGACCAACGACAGGGATGGTGAACGGGAATTTCCGTATTTCCATTTTGTCTGCTGGAAGCGTAATCAGTGGCCGTTGCTAACGGAGCCTGACGCCGAGTACGTCCAGACGCTGGCGGCTGAAACAGCCTGGGTGGTTGATGCCACAGGGTTCCATCGAGGAGAGTTATGAGTCGGCGTTTCAAGGTCCTGCAACTGCAGCCTGACTACAATGTTAAATCCCATGACTTTGCCGACCTGGCCGAGCAGATCGTCAAGGCATTGCCTGCCGAGCGCTACGAGGTCACCGCCGCGTTCCTGCGTGGCAAGCCGGCGCCTGGCGAACCGGTCAGCCGGGCGGCCAAGTCGGTCTACTTCGAGTTTTCCGACAAGTCGCTCAAGGGCTTGCGGCTGCGCGCCATGTGGCAACTGTATAAGTTCTGCCGCCGCGAACAGTTCGACGTGGTGGTGTGCAACCGCTTCAAGCCGGTCAACATGATGTTGCAGCTCAACCGTTGGTTGAAGATCCCGCTGTGCATCGGCATCTCCCACGGCTTTGGCGAGTATGACCGCCTGTACCGGCGCAAGCAGGCGCAGCGCTGGATCGACGCGCACTGGCGCTTTGTCGGGGTGTCACCGGCGGTCAAGCAATACCTGCTGGATTGCCAGTGCGGGTTTACCGACCAGAATACCTACGCGATTACCAATGCCATCGACATCGAGCAGGCCGAAGGCTTGCAGCATTCACGCACGCGTGCGCGCGAGTTGCTGGGCATCGACCCTTCGGTGCGCCTGATCGGCGCCTTGGGCCGGCTGGTGCCGGTCAAAGGCCACACCTATTTGCTGCAAGCGTTCGCGGCGCTCAAAGAAAAATACCCAAGCGCGCAACTGGCGATCATTGGCGCCGGGCGCGAAGAGGCCAACCTGGCCACGCAAATCAAGAACCTTGGCCTGGATGGGCGCGTGCACCTGTTGGGCTTCAAGGAAAACGCGCTGCAATACGTGCGTGCCTTTGACATTTGGGCAATGCCTTCGCTCGCAGAAGGCCTGGGCCTGGCGCTGCTGGAAGGCATGAGCGGCCGCCTGCCGGTGATTGCCTCCAGCGTGCCGGCCATGTTGCCGTTGATCGAAGGCGCCGGTGGCCTGGCGGTGGAGCCGGCCAACGTGCCCCAACTGACCGAGGCGCTGGACACCTACCTGGCGCTGTCCGACGAGGCGCTCGCACAAAAAGGCGAGCAGGCCTACCAGTACCTTCAGGCGCAACACGACATTGAGGTATTCCGTCAGGAGTACCTGGAGCTGATCGATTCAGGGTTGGCTCAAGCACGCGGGAAGAATGTATGAACCAGAGTCAGCCCTTGGTCACGGTGATCATTGCGTCGTATAACCATGCGCCCTACATTGAGGAAAGTATCCTCAGTGTGTTGAACCAGACCTATCCCAACATCGAACTGCTGGTGGTCGACGATGGCTCGACAGACGACAGTGTCGAGCGCATCCGTCGCCTGCAGGAACATCATACGTTCGATTTTCGTGTGCAGCAGAACCAGGGGCTGACCAACACCCTCAACGGCGCGATTGCGCGGTCCCAGGGGCCGCTGATCGTGCCGTTCGGTTCGGACGACATCATGATGCCCGAGCGCATCGCGACCCAGGTGGCCTATATGGATGGCAAGCCTGAGGTGGGCATCTGCGCGGGCAATATCGAGCTGATCGACTCCCAGGGTGAGCTGTTCCCGGAGAAGCGCCAGCGCCGTGATGTGCCGTTTCGACGCCTGGATTTCGACGACATGTTTCTGGAGCGCAAACCTTACCCGCCGGCGCCTACGCTGATGATCCGGCGCGAGGCGCTGGAAAAGGTCGGTGGGTTTGACCCGCAGATTCGCCTGGAAGACTTGCTGATCGAGTTGAAGATCACCCACGCCGGGTACTTCATCGATGGTTTGAACGTGGTGATGGCGCGCTACCGCAAGCACGCCACCAATTCGTACAAGAATCATCGATTCATGATCGATAACATCCTGCGCACCTACGCGTTGTTCAGTGATCACCCGCTGTACGACGAGGTGCGTTACAAATTCCTCAGCTCCATGTTCCTCAAGACCTCCAACCGCAACCGTGCATTGGCGAGGGAGCTGTTGGCGCAGATCCCGTTTCGGGCCTGGAACAAGAAGACGTGGCGCGGCTTGGGTCGCCTGTATTTTTCCCCGCTGGAAAAAGACTGATTCCAAGATCAGGGCAGCACACCTTCACCGTGTGTGCCGCAATCTAAATGTGGGAGCTGGCTTGCCTGCGATGGCATCAACTCGGTGTACCTGATGTACCGAGGTGTCTGCATCGCAGGCAAGCCAGCTCCCACAGCAAAGCAGCTCTAAAACCGCATGCGGTCAACTGTGGGAGCGGGCTTGCTCGCGAATGCGGTGGGTTAGTCAATTTATCTGTCACTGACACACCGCATTCGCGAGCAAGCTCCCTCCCACATCTGTTTGTGCCGAATACGACCTCAGGCCGCCGGGCGTGCGAGTGTCAGCACCTGCTCGCGGATTTTCTGCGTGGCGTGCGGCGAAGCCACCGAGGCATAGCCCTTGGCCAATTGCTCAAAGTGCGCTTCGAACAACCAATTGCGATCCTGCGCATAGCGTTGCATATGCTTGAGGTTGCGCTGGCGCAGCGTGTTGCGCAGCGCTGACGGATAGACGCGCATATCCGCCACGTCGATCAGGCCGAACTCTCCGTCTTCCAGCAGCAATACATTGCCCAGGTGTAGGGAGCGGAAGTAGACACCGCGCTCATGCAACTGGGCCATAAACCGGCCGAACCGTTCGATCAGCGATTCGCGCAGGCTGCTGTCCAGGCTTTGCAAGGCCTGGCGCAACGTCAGGCCCGGCAGTGGCTGGTAACGCACGGCGGTGCTGCCGTCGTGCAGGCTGTACAGGTCAAGGATCGGCGGTGACACAATGCCCAGTGCCTGGAGCTGTTCGCTGTTGCAGGCAAACCGTTCCGAATACGGATTGAATGTGCCCGAGGTGTACCAGCGTCGAGCCCTGAACAGCTTGAGGTAGCTGCCATCGCCCAGGCGCAGGACTTTAGGCCCCAGGCCATCTTCCTCGACGATATGAGCGCCTTCGCACAGGGCTTTGAATGCCTGTGGCTTGGGCGTGCTCACCACAATGCGCAGCAGGCTATGGCGCCGTTTGGCGATGCTCAGGCCGGCGATCAGAGCGAGGGGGATCCACAGCAGGAACCAGTGCTCCTTGGGCCGCGACAGGATGCCACCGCCTTCGGTGAGCCCCGCGCCAATGCCATAGGCCAGCAGCGAGGAGGTCAGGATAAACAGCGGCTGCGCGCGTTCCTTAAGCCCTGCGTACAGCCCGCGGCCCAGCATGAAGATCCACGGGATAAAGCCGATGATGCCGACGTAATAAAGCACGCCCAAGGCAAAGCTGTGGGGTTCGCGCAGCGGTTCAAAATCGTAGTTGGCAGGTTTCACATACAGTTCGGAGTCGTAGCTGTGGCCGAGCCATGGATGGTCGGAGATGCGTTCGAGGATGATTTGCCAGATTTCGAAGCGAAATGAGCTGCCGCGCTCGGTGATATGTTGCGGGTAAAACAGCAGCAGGCCGGCGGCCGCCAGCACCAGGGCGCCAATCATCAGCGCCGAGCGCCGGTTGCGGCTGAGCAGGCCCATCCAAAGGACTGCCATCACCAGTGCAACCAATGGCGTCCTGGAACCGGTGGCCAGAATTGCCAGGGCCATGACCGCCAGGGCAGGTGCGCTGAGCCACAGTACGCGCAAGCGTTTGGTGGTGACGCAGAGGTAAAGCCAATACACGCAGAAAAAGCCGAACAGGTGGGAACTGAGCAGCGGGTTGTCCAGGGCGCCCAGGCCGCCAATCATGCGCATGCTCGGCGCAAAGCCTTTGACGAATGCCACCAGGTTTAACAGCGTCACCACCAGCGCAATCACGGCGGCGCTGAAGAAGATCGGCTTGAACAGGTCATTGCGGTAGTGCAGCAGCAGCCCGCAGCCGGCAAACAGCATGAACGTCTGCAGCGGGATCTTGAACAGGTTCGAGTCGCCAGTGGGCTCCGGGCTCCAGAGCACCGTGATCATGGCCCATGCGCAAAACGCCGTGAAGGCAAGCACCAGCGGCTCGCGCAGTAACGCTTTGAGTTCCCGTGGGCGCAGGCACAGCAAGAGCAAGGCCGGCAGGGCGAAGAAAATGTAGAAGCCGCGGTGCATGACATTGCGATTGTTGACGAAGAACAGCGAACTCAAAAGCAACAACAAGCCAATGGGCAAAATCCAGAGGACCAGGAAGTCGAAAACGCGATTTGTGCCGTAGGTAAGGCGCTTGGAGTGCATACAGTAAAGCCGTTCCAGAATAGAGAAAGCCGACCATGTTAAGACAGTGGCTATATAATGTCGCCCTTTGGATCCAGCCGGGCCGCGGGTTACGTCGGGTGCAAGTACAACAGAGAAGCTGTGCTAAAGTCAGCCTCCTTTTTCAAAACGCCGCGTGATATGACCGACTCCAGTCCGAGCGCAAGCCCTTCGAGCTTGAAAATATACTTCCGCCTGCTCATGTACGTTAAGCCCTACGCCGGCTTGTTCGCGTTGAGTATTGTCGGATTTCTGATTTTCGCGTCGACCCAGCCTATGCTGGGGTACATCCTCAAGTACTTTGTCGACGGCCTATCCAACCCTGACGCCGTGCTGTTCCCCAGCGTACCCTTCCTGCGTGACATGAAATTGTTGCAAGCCGTGCCGTTGCTGATCATTTTGATCGCTGCCTGGCAGGGTTTGGGTTCGTTCCTGGGCAACTATTTGCTGGCCAAGGTATCCCTGGGCCTGGTCCATGACCTGCGCGTGCAGTTGTTCAACAACCTGCTGACGCTGCCCAACCGCTACTTTGACAACCACAACTCCGGGCACCTGATTTCGCGCATCACCTTCAACGTGACCATGGTTACGGGCGCGGCCACCGATGCCATCAAGGTGGTGATCCGTGAAGGCATGACGGTGATCTTCCTGTTTGCCTCGCTGCTGTTCATGAACTGGCGCCTGACGCTGGTGATGATCGCCATCCTGCCGTTGATTGCGGTGATGGTCAGCACGGCCAGCAAGAAATTCCGCAAGCAGAGCAAGAAAATCCAGGTGGCCATGGGTGATGTGACCCACGTGGCTTCGGAAACCATCCAGGGCTATCGCGTGGTGCGCAGCTTCGGCGGTGAAGTCTACGAAGAGAAACGCTTCTTCAAGGCCAGCCAGGGCAACACCGACAAGCAACTGCGCATGACCCGCACCGGAGCTATTTACACCCCGTTGCTGCAACTGGTGATCTACACCGCCATGGCGGTGCTGATGTTCCTGGTGCTCTACCTGCGTGGTGACGCATCGGCCGGTGACATGGTGGCTTACATCACCTTGGCCGGGCTGTTGCCCAAGCCGATCCGTCAACTGTCGGAAGTCAGCTCGACCATCCAGAAAGGCGTGGCCGGTGCTGAAAGCATTTTCGAACAGCTGGACGAAGAGCAGGAAGTGGATCGCGGCAGCGTCGAGCGCGACAAGGTCAGCGGCCGCCTGGAAGTGCGTAACCTGAACTTCACTTACCCAGGCACCGAGCGCCATGTGCTCAAGGACATCACCTTTACCGCAGAGCCTGGGCAGATGATCGCCCTGGTGGGCCGTTCCGGCAGCGGCAAGTCCACACTGGCCAGCCTGATCCCGCGTTTCTACCATCACGAAAGCGGCGAAATCCTGCTCGACGGCGTAGAGATCGAAGACTACAAGCTGCTCAACCTGCGCAAGCACATTGCCCAAGTGACCCAGCATGTCACGCTGTTCAGCGACACTGTGACCAACAACATCGCCTACGGCGACCTGGCCGGCGCGCCACGGGCCGACGTTGAAGCGGCGGCGGCGGATGCTTACGCCAAGGACTTCATCGACCAACTGCCGAAAGGCTTCGATACCCAGGTCGGTGAAAACGGCGTGCTGCTGTCCGGCGGCCAACGTCAGCGCCTGGCAATCGCCCGGGCCTTGCTGAAGAACGCGCCACTGCTGATTCTGGACGAGGCCACCTCGGCCCTCGACACCGAATCCGAGCGGCACATTCAGGCGGCCCTGGACAAGGTCATGCAAGGCCGCACGACCCTGGTGATTGCCCACCGCCTGTCCACCATCGAGAAGGCCGACCTGATCCTGGTGATGGACGACGGCCGGATTGTCGAGCGCGGCAGCCACGCCGAGCTGCTGGCCCAGAACGGCTACTACGCCCGCCTGCATGCCATGGGCCTGGATGCCCCGGTGCCGGCCGACATCACCTGAACCTTGTGGGAGCGGGCTCTTGTGGCGAGGGAGCTTGCTCCCGCTGGGCGACGTAGTCGCCCCAAAACAACACTGTGTTTCTCTGTTAAAACGCGGTGCCGCCTTCAGGAGTGCTTCGCACTCCAGCGGGAGCAAGCTCCCTCGCCACAAAGGTTCCCCGGGATCTTCTGTCACACCCTCCACAAGCCTCCCATAACCCTGTGCTAATATCGCGCCCCTGTTCATTTTGTATGTGGGTTGCTCCATGAAGTTGTCCATGCCGCGATTCGATCAAGCCCCTGTCTTGGTGGTCGGCGATGTCATGCTCGACCGTTACTGGCATGGCGGTACCTCACGGATTTCCCCTGAGGCACCGGTACCGGTAGTCAAGGTCGAGCAAATCGAAGACCGTCCAGGTGGCGCTGCCAACGTTGCCCTCAATATTGCCGCCCTCGGCGCCCCGGCCTCCCTGGTGGGTGTGACCGGCGACGACGAAGCCGCCGACAGCCTGGCCAACAGCCTGCGCGGTGCCGGCGTGCGTGCGCTGTTCCAGCGCATTGCCCATCAGCCGACCATCGTCAAGCTGCGGGTCATGAGCCGTCACCAGCAATTGCTGCGTATCGATTTCGAAGAACCCTTCGCCACCGACGCCCTGGCCCTCAGTGGTCAGGTTGACGCGTTGCTCGAAGGTATCAAGGTGCTGGTGTTGTCCGACTACGGCAAAGGCGCCTTGAAAAACCACCAGATGCTGATCCAGGCCGCCAAGGCCCGTGGCATTCCGGTTCTGGCCGATCCCAAGGGCAAGGACTTCTCGATTTATCGGGGTGCCAGCCTGATCACGCCAAACCTCAGCGAGTTCGAAGCCATTGTCGGCGGTTGCGCCGATGAGCATGAGCTGGTGACCAAAGGCGCGGCGCTGATGGCCGACCTCGACCTGGGCGCCTTGCTGGTCACCCGTGGCGAGCACGGCATGACCCTGCTGCGCCCGGACCACCCGGCGATGCACTTGCCGGCGCGTGCCCGTGAAGTGTTCGACGTCACCGGAGCCGGTGACACGGTCATCTCCACCCTGGCCGCCTCGATTGCGGCCGGTGAAGAACTGCCCCACGCCGTGGCCCTGGCCAATCTGGCGGCGGGCATTGTGGTCGGCAAACTGGGTACCGCAGCTATCAGCGCGCCTGAGCTGCGCCGGGCGATCCAGCGTTCCGAAGGCTCGGAGCGCGGCGTGCTGGGTATCGAGCAATTGCTGCTGGCCATTGACGACGCCCGTGCCCACAAAGAAAGCATCGTGTTCACCAACGGCTGCTTCGATATCCTGCATGCTGGCCACGTTACTTATCTGGAACAGGCGCGCGCCCAAGGCGACCGCCTGATCGTGGCGGTCAACGATGACGCTTCGGTGAGCCGCTTGAAAGGCCCGGGACGTCCGATCAACAGTGTCGATCGCCGCATGGCGGTATTGGCCGGTCTTGGTGCGGTGGACTGGGTGATCAGCTTCTCTGAAGGCACCCCGGAAAACCTGCTGGCCCAAGTCAAGCCGGACGTGCTGGTCAAGGGTGGCGACTATTCTGTCGACCAGGTTGTGGGGGCCGACATCGTCAGCGCCTACGGCGGTACGGTCAAAGTGCTGGGGTTGGTTGAAAACAGCTCGACCACGGCCATTGTCGAGAAGATCCGCAACAATGAGTAATGCTGAAAAGTGGGTGTTGATCACCGGAGGTGCCGGCTTTATCGGCTCGCACTTGGTCGATGCGCTACTCGCCAAGGGCTATGCCGTGCGGGTGCTGGATGACCTGTCCACCGGCAAGCGCAGCAATCTGCCGCTGGATAACCCCCGCGTAGAGCTGATTGAAGGCAATGTCGCTAATGCCGAGCTGGTGGCGCAAGCTGCCATCGGCGCCACCGCCGTGGTGCACCTGGCCGCAGTGGCCTCAGTGCAGGCCTCGGTGGATGATCCGGTGAGCACGCACCAGAGCAATTTCGTCGGCACCCTGAATGTCTGCGAAGCCATGCGCAAGGCCGGCGTGAAGCGTGTGGTGTTTGCCTCCAGCGCGGCGGTATATGGCAACAACGGCGAGGGCGCTTCGATTGACGAAGAGACCACCAAGGCGCCGCTGACGCCTTATGCGTCGGACAAGTTGGCGGGTGAGCACTACTTCGATTTCTATCGCCGCCAGCATGGCCTGGAGCCGGTGATTTTCCGTTTCTTCAACATCTTCGGGCCACGCCAGGATCCGTCATCGCCGTATTCCGGCGTGATCAGTATCTTCAGCGAGCGCGTGCAGCAGGGTGTGCCGATCAGCGTGTTTGGCGACGGCGAGCAAACCCGGGATTTCATGTACGTGGAAGACCTGGTGGATGTGCTGGTCCAGGCCATCGAAGCACCCGAAGCGCCACTGGGCGCGATCAACGTGGGATGGAACCGCACGACCACGCTCAAGCAGGTGTTGCAGGCGCTGGAAGAGGTGGTGGGGCAGTTGCCGGTGATCACTTACGGGCCGGCGCGCTCGGGGGATATCCGCCATTCACGGGCGAATAACCAGCGGCTGTTGGCGAGCTTTACGCTGCCGGAGCCGACGCCGCTGAAGGTCGGCCTGGAGCGCTTGCTTAACAGCTGACCTCGGTCACCTGTGGGAGCTGGCTTGTGTGGGAGCTGGCTTGCCTGCGATGCAGGCAACTCGGTACATCAGGCAAACCCAGTTGATGCCATCGCAGGCAAGCCAGCTCCCACACAAGCCAGCGCCCACACAAGCTGGCGCCCACATTGGATTTGCGTCAGCCCCTGGCCTTTTTCTTCGGCACGATCTTGCGCAGCACACGCTGCGCCAATCGCTTCAACTTCGACTCCTTCTCAGGCTCCGCCAAGCCTTGCTGACGCAGCCAGTCCTTCCAGCGAATGCGCTCATCGCGCACCAGCCAGCCTTCCTGCTGGGCGAAGCTTTCCGCCAGGTATAAGCCGCGTGTGCTGGCCGGATACAGCTGGTCTTTCTTGACGGTGTACAGCTCGGCCAGCGGCTGGCCATCCTTCAACGGCATCAGGTACAGGTCGGGCCGCTGACGGTCCAGGCGTGCCACAAGTTGGTCGCCTTCGAGGCGTTCATCCACATGGAACAGGCTCAAGGACTTGGCTTCCTTGGGGACTTCCAGGCGCAAGTCATAAATCAATTGCAGCGACGCGGTCGGCAAATGCACGTAAGCCCGTGGGCGCTCGATCAATTGCATGGTGGCGCAGCGCACCGGGCG
Source organism: Pseudomonas sp. FP2338 (assembly GCF_030687515.1). Classification (NCBI taxonomy): domain Bacteria; kingdom Pseudomonadati; phylum Pseudomonadota; class Gammaproteobacteria; order Pseudomonadales; family Pseudomonadaceae; genus Pseudomonas; species Pseudomonas sp. FP2338. The sequence continues at coordinate 587,165 of NZ_CP117436.1, forward strand.
AGCGGCGCCGGACAGCGGGCTCAAGCGAAACGGCAGGGCTTCACGGTAATGCAGGGCGGCGGAGTAGGGCGCGGGCAGCCAGGTGTCATTGAAGCGCCCGCCCAGCCAGCCTTCGGGTGTCTCCAGCAGGCATTCTTCGGCAATTTCCTGGATGGCGGTGTGCAGCGGCAGGTTCAGTTCGTGGGCGGGGACGTAGCCGGAGATCAGCTTGAGCACCACGTCGCCACGGTCCTGGCGGCGTTGGCGCACCAGTACCCAGTAATCCTTGTTCTGCCAATGCAGGGTCAGGCGCACCGACACGCCGAGGTTGGCCAATTCCAGGGCGAAACGTTCAGGGTCTGCCACCTCCACCGGTTTGCGCCGTTGCAGGGTCTGGGCGAAGTTGAGCGGCATGCCCACGCTCTGGTAACTCAGGCCTTCGGGGGTGGCTTCGACGTGCAGCGGCAGTGTCTTGAAGTTGCTGGGGTTTTTTCTAATCAGCGTTCGCGGCATGTCGGCTCCTTCTTGCGACGGGGTCGGCCGCGTGGGCGGCATCAGAGTTGACGGATGACTTGGGCAGCGGTCGCCACGTTGTGGGCCAGGTGCAGCGGGTTAATGGTCCCGACAATAGCACTGGCGACACCCGTTTGCGCAAACAACAACATGAAACTGGCGCGAATTGGATCCATTCCTGGCTCAAGGCACACGTGGCCGCTGGCCAGGGCCTTTTTCACCAGGATGCCTTTGCCGTGGGCGGCGGCGTAATCGATCACGGCTTTCTCGGCCTGTTCATTCAGATTGTAGGTGACCATCGCGCAATCACCTTGTTCCAGAGCCTTCACGCCGCCTTCGACGGTTTTGCCGGAGAAGCCGAAACCACGGATCTTGCCCTCTTTTTTCAGCTGCGCCAGGGTCTCATACACCTCGCAATCGTTGAGGATATGCAGGTCATTGCCATCAGAGTGCACCAGCACCAGATCGATGAAATCCGTTTCAAGTCGTTTCAAGCTGCGCTCGATGGACATCCGCGTATGTGCGGCGCTGAAATCATGATGGGACACGCCGTCGGCAAACTCTTCGCCGACCTTGCTGACAATCACCCAATCGTTGCGCTGACCGCGCAACAGCGGCCCCAGGCGTTCCTCGCTGCGGCCGTAAGCCGGCGCGGTGTCGATCAGGTTGATGCCCAACTGCTGGGCCTGGCGCAGCAACATCCGCGCTTCGTCGTCATTGGGGATCTGAAAACCGTTGGGGTATTTCACCCCTTGATCACGGCCCAGCTTGACGGTGCCCAGGCCCAGTGGCGAAACCAGCAGGCCGGTGCTGCCCAGCGGGCGATGCAGGTCGTGCAGGGTTGGCAGGCTCATGGCAACAGTTGCTCCCAGGCAGGTTGGCCGAGGGCCGGTTTTGGAAATTCAGGCAGCGCGTCGCTGGCGCTTGGGCGGATGCCGTCGCGTTCGAGGGCGTTGAGTACGCGATCGGCGAAGTCCGGTGCCAGCGCCAGTTTGGTCGGCCAGCCCACCAGCAAGCGGCCTTGCTCGGCGAGGAAGGCATTGTCGGGGCGGCTCAGGCCCGATTGCAGCGGCTCGGCACGGTCGACGCGCAGGGTGGCCCATTGGGTCTGGCTCATGTCGATCCACGGCAGCAACTGCCCGAGCTCTTTTTGCGCAGTGGCGATCTGTTCTTGTGGTGTGCGGGCCACGCCATCCGCCTCGGCGATATCGCCGCCCATGTACCACACCCAGTTGCCGTCGGCAGCCGGGTGAGTGGTGATGGTGAGGCGCGGCTTGGTGCCGCCGCCCAGGCAGTGCGCATACAGCGGCTTGAGGCCCGGGCCTTTGGCGATGATCATATGCAGTGGGCGGGTTTGCATGGCCGGCTGGCTCAGGCCCAGAGCGCTGAGCAGGTCAGCCGTGCCGCCACCGGCACTCAGCACGATGCGCTGGGCGCGGATCTCGCGGCCATCGACCTTCAGGCCCACCAGCGTGTCGCCTTCCAGCAGCGGTTCGATATGTTGCCCGGCGAGCAGGCCGTCGCCGGCCAGTTGCGCCAGGCGTTCGATCAGGCTGGGTACATCGATGACCAGTTCGGCCAGGCGATAAACCTTGCCCTTGAAGCGCCGGTCTTGCAGGGCAGGCGGCAATTCGTCGCCCTTGACCTGATCGACGCGGCCACGCACGGCTTTACTGGCGAAGAAGCTGGTGAGGTTGCCGGCGATCGTGCCGGGTGACCACAGGTAATGGGCTTCGGAGAGCAAACGCACGCCGGTCAGGTCCAGCTCGCCGTTACCCGCCAGGGCTTCACGCCAGCGGCGCGGCATGTCGGCAATGGCTTCGGACGCACCGGTGAGGGCGCCGTGCAGGGCGTATTTCGCGCCGCCGTGGATGATCCCCTGGGATTTCACGCTTTGCCCGCCGCCCAAGGTAGCGCTTTCCACCACCACCGTGGAAAACCCCTGGCGGCGCAGGCGTGCGTTAAGCCAGAGGCCGGCAACCCCGGCGCCGACAATCAGAACGTCGGTGGAAATAACGGATGGCATCGGCGACCTCAGTGTTCAAGACAAGAGCCGCAGTATACAGGCTGTAGCGTGGCGGTCAGTGCCCGGCGGTTTTCGAGAACAGCTGAATCACCACCACACCCAGCACAATCAGGCCCATGCCCAGCATGGCCGGTACATCCAGCTTCTGCCCGTAGATAAACAGCGCGGCGATACTGACCATCACAATGCCCATCCCGGCCCAGACCGCGTAGGCGATGCCTACCGGCACCGTGCGCACCACCAGCGTGAGCATCCAGAAGGCCACGCCATACCCCACAATCATCAGCAACAGCGGAATCGGCGTGCTCAAGCCCTTGACGGCTTTCATGGAAACGGTGGCGATCACTTCCGAGCAGATGGCAATGGCCAGGTAAACGTAGGCAACATTCATGGGGGAATCCTCGGTGTGATACGTGCTTGATTAGGTCCGCATTTTAACCCTTTGCGAGATGAGATAAAGTCATTACCTATCCGATTTAAAGATGGGTTGAGTCATGAGCGTGCAATGGAACCTGGAACAGATGCGCCTGTTTGTCAGCGTCGCCGAGCAGCGCTCGTTTTCGGCGGTGGCGCGTGGGCAGCGCAAGGCGCAATCGGCAGTGAGCAATGGGATCGCCCTGCTGGAAGCGGACTTGGGTTTGAGCCTGTTCGAGCGCAGCAGCGGCCGTCAGCCCCGCCTGACTGAAGCCGGCAGTGTGTTGCTGGAAGAGGCGCGCGAGGTGCTGCGCCAATGTGAACGGCTCAATGGAAGGGCGTTGTCACTGACCCGTGGTGAAGAAGCCTGCCTGCGCCTGGCCCAGGATGAAGCCATGCTGTTCCAGCCGGTGCTCGACAGCCTCGAGGCGCTGGCCCGGCAATACCCGCTGCTGGAGGTGCAACTGTCCAGCGCCGCGCAGGGCGATGTGGCGCGCAAGCTGGTGGAGCGCAAAGCCGACCTGGGCTTGCTGTTCTATCACGACCAGATCCCCGAAGCACTTGAGCGGCGTGTGGTGGGCAGTGTGGAAATGGTCACGGTGTGCGGTGTGAATCATCCGCTGGCCCAGGACAACTACGTGACCTGCCAGCGCCTGGCACAGTTTCGCCAATTGCTGATGTCGACCCAGACCAGCGTGTACCCCGGCAGCGAAGCCGCGAGCCCCTTGGTGTGGCGTGCCGACAGCTTCTACGTATTGGCCGAATGGCTGATGAGTGGCCTGGGCTGGGCCTGGCTGCCTCGGCACATCGTGCAGTACCCGGCCTATCAACAGCAGATGGTCGAGCTGGACAGCGAATGGACGCCGCCGGCGCTGGTGGTGGAGCTGGTCTGGCGCCGCGATGAGCATCTCGGCCCGGCCGCACGCTTTTTGACCGAGCAATTTGCCGAGTGCTTGCAGGCGATCGACTGAAAAAGCCGATAAACTCCGCCGCCATGAATAGAACTCTCTACAGCTGTCTGTTTTACCTGGCGCTGCCGTTGGTGGCTTTACGTCTGTGGCTGCGTGCGCGCAAGGCGCCGGCGTATGCAAAACGGATAGGCGAGCGGTTTTCCTATGGCCTGCCGTTGATGCAGCCGGGCGGTATCTGGGTGCATGCGGTGTCGGTGGGCGAAAGCATTGCCGCCGCGCCGATGATTCGCGGGCTGATGGAGCGCCACCCGACGCTGCCGATCACCGTCACCTGCATGACGCCCACCGGCTCTGAGCGTATCCAGGCGCTGTTCGCCAATGAACCGCGCATTCAGCACTGCTACTTGCCCTATGACTTGCCTTGCGCCGCCAAGCGTTTTCTTGATCGTGTACAGCCCAGGCTCGCCGTGATCATGGAAACCGAGCTGTGGCCCAACCACATCCATGCCTGCGCTCAACGCGGTATTCCGGTAGCGCTGGCCAATGCGCGGCTGTCGGCACGTTCGGCCAAAGGTTATGCGCGCTTCGCCAAGCTGACCGCGCCGATGCTGGCCGAGATGAGCCTGTTTGCGGTGCAGACACACACCGAAGCCCAGCGCTTTCTAAGCCTGGGCGCGCGACCGGAAACCGTTGAAGTCACCGGCTCGATCAAGTTCGACCTGACCATCGACCCTCAGTTACCGGTACGCGCCGCCGCCTTGCGCGAGCAATGGGGCGCCACCGAGCGCCCGGTGTGGATCGCCGCCAGCACCCACGAAGGCGAGGATGAAGTGGTGCTCGCCGCCCATCGCCAACTGCTCGAAAGCTACCCCAATGCGCTGCTGATTCTGGTGCCGCGTCATCAGGAGCGCTTCGGCCCGATGTTCGAGTTGTGCGGGCAACAAGGCTTTGCCACGGTGCGCCGCTCCAGCGCTGAGCCGGTGACAGCGCAGACCTCCGTGCTGCTCGGCGACACCATGGGCGAGCTGCTGTTTCTTTATGCGCTGGCCGACAGCGCCTTCGTAGGCGGCAGCCTGGTGCCCACCGGCGGCCACAACCCACTGGAGCCGGCGGCGCTGGCCAAGCCTGTGATCATGGGGCCGCACCTGTTCAACTTCCTCGAAATCAGCGCGATGATGCGTGAAGCCGGGGCGTTGCGTGAGGTGGAGGATGCGCAAGGATTGGCCGAAGCTGTGCGGCAGTTGTTCGAACTGCCGCAGGATGCGCGCAAGATGGCAGAGGCGGGATTGAAGGTGATGCAGGCCAACCAGGGCGCCCTCAAGCGCTTACTGGAGGGTTTGGACAAACTGCTCAATCACTGAACCAACACGGACCAACATGTGGGAGCTGGCTTGCCTGCGATAGCATCAACTGGGTATGTCTGATGTACCGAGTTGCCTGCATCGCAGGCAAGCCAGCTCCCACATGGGTTTTGCTGTGTTGTTAATACCCGGGGCGAGCCTTGAGCTGCTCGGCGGCGGCCTTGGCCAGATCCGGCGGCAGAAAATCCTTGTCCGGGTTGTAGTCAGCCTTGAGGTAACGCGTCAGGTCCTGCAAATCTCCTGGGCTGAGCGTGCCCGCCGCCTGCTTCAAGCGCAGGTTGTCGAGAATGTAGTCGTAGCGGCTGTTGTTGTAGTTGCGCACCGACGAGTACAGCTGGCGCTGTGAATCCAGCACATCGACGATATTGCGCGTACCCACCTGATAACCGATTTCCGTGGCTTCCACCGCGCTCTGGTTGGAGATGATCGACTGGCGGCGCGCCTGCACCTGCTCCACATCGGTGTTCACCGCACGGTGCAGATTGCGGGTGTTTTCTACTACCTGGCGGCGCAGGCCTTCGCGTTGCTGTTCGGTCTGATCGAGGCGTGAATAGGATTCGCGCACCTGCGAGTTGGTCAAGCCGCCGCTGTAGATCGGGATATTCAGGCGCAGGCCGATGGTGCGCTGGGACACATCACCGCCGTACGGCACGGGCAACTGGTTCGGGTTGCTGAAACCCAGCGCGTCGTTGTCGCCTTTCTCGTATTGCGCCACGGCGTCGAGGGTCGGCAGGTGGCCGGCCTTGCGCTGGCGCAGGGTTTCTTCGGCTGCGGTCACGGCGTAGTTGCTGGCCAGCAAGTTCAGGTTCTGGCGGCCGGCGGTTTCAACCCAGGACTTGGCGTCGTTCGGCGCCGGCGGCAGCACCGGCAGCGTGTGCACGATGCCCTGGATCGCGTTGTACTGGCGGTTGGTCAGAGTGATCAGCGCTTCAAAGGCGTCGTCCACCTGGCGTTGGGCGACGATGCGGTTGGCGCGGGCGGTGTCGTAGCTGGCCTGGGATTGCAGCACGTCGGTCTTGTCCGACAGGCCCACATCAAAGCGTTCGTTGGACTGGTCGAGCTGGCGTTTGAAGGCGTTTTCTTCGGCCTTGGTCGAGGCCAGGTTGTCCTGGGCGCGCAGCACGGCGAAGTAGCTTTCGGCGCTTTGCAGGATCAGGTTCTGTTCGGTCGCCGAGAGTTGCAGCGCAGCTTGTTCGTTGACGGCTTCGGCGGCTTGCAACTGGAACCAGCGGTCAGCGCGGAACAGCGGCTGGCTCAAGGTCGCACGCCAGGAATGCGCGTCACGGTTGGCGGTGGCTGCCGGTTGGTGGATCTGGGTGCGCACGTTGTTGCTGTCGGCACCGGCCGACAAGTTGGGCAGCAAGCCGGCGCGGGCCTGGGGCACCACTTCTTTTTGTGCGCCGTATTGCGCACGGGCGGCGGCCAGGTCGGCGTTGTTGTTCACCGCTTCCTGGTAGACGCTGACCAAGTCGGTTTTGGCGGACAAGGGCGCTTCAGCTGCCCAGACCATTCCATTGGTCGCACAAGACACGGCAAGAGCCAGTGAGAGTTTGCGCAGCATGAGGCGATCCCTAGTGTGAATATTACGGCTGTAATTAAGCGCCCAAGGCTAAGGCTGGCCATTCCTGGCGTCAAGCATTGTGACGACGCCCGAGTGTAGTGGCGCTGACCCCGCGCAACAATCCCGCAATCACGCCATTCATCACGCTGAATACACGGCTATTGGCAATTTGCCCACGCCATGGTCTAGACTGGCCGCGTTCTTGTCGGGGTGCCTTGTTGGAAGGCTGAGATCGGTAAATACCGGATCCCGTTGAACCTGATCAGGTTAACGCCTGCGTAGGGAACAAGATTTCTCGTCACCCGGCGAGTCCTCTTGTGCTTCGTCCGGGATGTTGTTCGACAATCGAACAGCCCTCGTGCCTTGCACAGCACTGGTTTCAGTGCGTCCATCCGTCACAGGTTCGCTCCGACAAAAATCCACCGCCTGGATAAGTTGGAGAGCCCGTGATGACTACAAAACTAAAAAATACCGTGCACCTGAGTGAATCGGCCAAGGTCGACGCAGGTTCCGTGCAGCCGTTTACCCGCTCGCAGAAAATCTACGTACAAGGCACCCGCCCGGACATCCGTGTGCCGATGCGCGAAATCAGCCTGGACGTGACCCCCACCGATTTCGGCGGTGAAATCAACGCGCCGGTAGTGGTTTACGATACCTCCGGCCCGTACACCGACCCCACTGTCATCATCGACGTGCGTAAAGGTCTGGGCGATGTGCGTTCGCCATGGATCGAAGTGCGTGGCGACACCGAGCGCCTGCCCGGCCTGAGTTCGCACTTCGGCCAACAGCGCCTCAGCGATGCCGAACTCACCGCGCTGCGCTTCGCCCACGTGAAGAACCCGCGTCGCGCCAAGGCCGGCGCCAACGTTACGCAAATGCACTACGCGCGCAAAGGCATCATCACCGCCGAGATGGAATACGTCGCCATCCGCGAAAACATGAAGCTTGAAGAGGCCCGTGCCAGTGGCCTGCTCGACCAGCAGCACGCCGGTCACAGCTTCGGCGCCAGCGTGCCGAAAATCATCACGCCTGAGTTTGTGCGCGAAGAAATCGCCCGTGGCCGCGCGATTATCCCGGCCAACATCAACCACACCGAACTGGAACCGATGATCATCGGCCGTAACTTCCTGGTGAAGATCAACGGCAATATCGGCAACAGTGCGTTGGGTTCGTCCATTGAAGAAGAAGTGGCGAAACTGACCTGGGGCATCCGCTGGGGTTCGGACACGGTGATGGACCTGTCCACTGGCAAGCATATCCACGAAACCCGCGAGTGGATCATCCGCAACTCGCCGGTGCCGATCGGCACCGTTCCGATCTATCAAGCCCTGGAAAAAGTCGGCGGCGCCGCCGAAGACCTGACGTGGGAGCTGTTTCGCGACACCCTCATCGAACAGGCCGAGCAGGGCGTCGACTACTTCACCATCCATGCCGGCGTACTGCTGCGCTATGTGCCGCTGACTGCCAAGCGCGTGACCGGCATCGTGTCCCGTGGCGGTTCGATCATGGCCAAGTGGTGCCTGGCGCACCACAAAGAGAACTTCACCTACACGCATTTCGACGAAATTTGCGAAATCATGAAGGCCTATGACGTCAGCTTCTCTCTCGGCGACGGCCTGCGCCCAGGCTCTATTGCGGACGCTAACGATGCAGCGCAATTCGGCGAGCTGGAAACCCTTGGCGAATTGACCAAAATCGCCTGGAAACACGACGTGCAAACCATGATCGAAGGCCCCGGCCACGTGCCGATGCAGTTGATCAAGGAGAACATGGACAAGCAGCTCGAATGCTGCGACGAGGCGCCGTTCTACACCCTCGGCCCGCTGACCACCGACATTGCGCCGGGCTATGACCACATCACCTCGGGTATTGGTGCGGCGATGATCGGCTGGTTCGGTTGCGCCATGCTCTGCTACGTCACGCCCAAGGAGCACTTGGGTTTGCCGAACAAGGATGACGTGAAGACCGGGATCATCACCTACAAGATCGCCGCGCATGCTGCGGATTTGGCCAAAGGGCATCCGGGCGCGCAGATTCGCGACAATGCCTTGAGCAAGGCGCGCTTCGAGTTCCGTTGGGAAGACCAGTTCAACCTCGGCCTGGACCCGGACACGGCGCGCTCTTATCACGACGAAACCTTGCCGAAAGATTCGGCCAAGGTCGCGCATTTCTGTTCGATGTGCGGGCCCAAATTCTGCTCGATGAAAATCACCCAGGAAGTACGCGAGTACGCCGCCAACCAGCGCATTGAAGCGGTGGATGTGGACGTGGCCAAAGGCTTGGCCGAGCAGGCGCAGCGGTTCAAGCAGGAAGGCAGTCAGCTGTACAAGAAGGTCTGACACGCAATTGGAGGTGCCTGTACGGGCCTCATCGCGGGCAAGCCCGGCTCCCACATTTGAAATGCGTTCAAGTGTGGGAGCCGGGCTTGCCCGCGATAGCGATCTGACAAACAACACCTGTCCCTCAGAGATAACACCCTTGAGCATTCAACCGAGTACTTACTCCCCTGAAATCGCGGTGCCGGCTGACAAACGCGTGTTCGGCGCCCGCGACCTGTTCTCCCTGTGGTTCTCCCTCGGCATCGGCCTGATGGTCCTGCAAACCGGTGCCTTGCTCGCGCCGGGCCTGGGCTTGTCCGGCTCGTTGCTGGCGATTTTCCTCGGCACGCTGGTCGGCGTATTGCTGCTGGCCGCCGTCGGTGTGATCGGCAGCGATACCGGCCTGTCCGCCATGGCCGCGCTCAAACTCAGCCTTGGCAGCAAGGGCGCGAGCCTGCCGGCACTGCTGAACCTGCTGCAATTGATTGGCTGGGGCTCGTTCGAGATCATCGTGATGCGCGACGCCGCCAGTTTGCTCGGTACGCGCGCGTTCAACGAGGGCAGCCTGCTCGCTAGCCCATTACTGTGGACCCTGTTTTTCGGTGGCTTGGCGACTTTGCTGGCAGTCAGCGGTCCTTTGACGTTTGTGCGGCAAATCTTGCGTAAATGGGGCATCTGGCTGCTGCTCGCCGCCTGCCTGTGGCTGACCTGGAACCTGTTCGCCAAGGCCGACCTCGCGGCGTTGTGGGCCAGGTCCGGGGATGGCTCGATGCCGTTTGCGGTGGGGTTTGATATCGCCATCGCCATGCCGCTGTCGTGGTTGCCACTGATCGCCGATTACTCACGCTTCGGCCAGCGCGCCAAAAGCGTGTTCGGCGGGACGGCGTTGGGCTTCTTTATCGGTAATTTCTGGCTGATGAGCCTGGGCGTGGCCTACACCCTGGCGTTTGCGCCCAGTGGTGAAGTAAATGCGCTGTTGCTGGCGCTGGCCGGTGCTGGCTTGGGCATTCCGCTGCTGCTGATTCTGTTGGACGAGTCGGAAAACGCCTTTGCCGATATTCACTCGGCGGCGGTGTCCAGCGGTATGTTGCTGCGCTTGAAAGTCGAGCACCTGGCTTTGGCCATCGGTGTGATCTGCACCTTGATCGCCTGCCTGGCGCCGTTGGCGCAGTATCAGAACTTCCTGCTGCTGATCGGCTCGGTGTTTGCGCCGCTGTTCGGCGTGGTGCTGGTGGATCACTTTATCCTGCGCCGGCGTGGCCAGGGCACGGTTGCCAACCTGCATTGGCCAGCGCTGGTGGCCTGGCTGGGTGGCATCGCCACCTATCACGTGCTGGCCAACCTGTATCCGGATATCGGCGCAACCCTGCCGGCACTGGTACTGGCAGGGTTGTTACAGCTGGTGTTAGGGCGTGCGGTCAGTGGCGCGCAGGCATCAGCTCAGGCTTGAGCACGCCGGTGAGGCGCGCATAGGGGATGGTCATTTCGATCAGCCCCAGTGCGTAAGGGGCGATGGTGCTCACGTTGTACTTGAGTACCACACCGGCGCTGGTCAGGGCCACGTTCGGGGTTTTCTGGAACGGCCAGCTCTTCACAAACTCCGGATCGCGGTCCATCTGCGAATTGATCAGCCAGGTGTTGTGGGCGACTTTCGCGGTGTTCCAGAACGCCTGTTCCTGGCCCGGCAGCAGCATGTCGGCCAGGCTCAGCTCTTTGTGCAGCAGGCGTGAATAGTTGATGAAACCGCGGCCGGGCTCGCCGTGGGCGGTGCCGGTATCCAGATAACTGGACACTTCAACGATCACCAGTCCGTCATGCTGCTCACGTACCTTGGCTTGCAAGTACATGCTGTTGCGGTTCGGCGACTCACGCAGGAACTTGTCACGGTAGGCATTCAGGGTCGGCGGCACGCTGGCGCCGGGCGTGGTGCGGGTCATTTGCAGCAGGCGTTGCTCAACAATGCTGTCCAGCTGCGGCTCGCTGGGGAAGTGCACGGTGTCGATGTTCACCAGCGGGCATTCCGGGCTGTTGCAGCCGGGTTTGATCTGTTCGGAAGTGTCCGGCTTGGTGTCCAGGGGCTTGAGGTAGCTGGGCTGGAACAGGCTCTGGCAAGCGCCCAGAGTCAAGGCAATACAGGCCACGGAGGCGATTTTTAAAAGCGACATGTGCGTCCTTCGGAAATCGATGGAAAGCGAAAAAGAGTAGCGCTTCGACTGCGAACAAAGCCGTCAGTTCGCCACTAAGCTGATTAGAGTGAGTTTGACGCTCGCCGTCTATCCCGGCAACCGGAAAGGGGCTGCATCAAGGGCCATGGGCGCGTTAGGATGGCGCCAATTGCACCTGCGTAACGAGGAAGGATATGACGGACATTGCCAAATCGACGCCGAACACCATCGAGATCGTTCAGCGCGACAATGCCTACAAGGGCTTCTACCAGCTTGACCGCGTGCAACTGCGCCACGAGAAGTTCGATGGCGGCATGAGCCGGGTGATCAATCGTGAAGTCTTCGTTCGCCATGACGCGGTGTGCGTGTTGCCCTACGACCCGCAGCGCGATGAGGTGGTGTTGATCGAGCAGTTCCGTATCGGCGCCATGGGCCGTACCGGCAACCCATGGCTGGTGGAAATGGTCGCGGGGCTGATTGATAAGGACGAACAACCGGAGGAGGTTGCACGCCGTGAGGCCGAGGAGGAAGCTGGCCTTACGTTCTCTGCGCTGTGGCCGATCACCAAATATTTCCCGTCGCCCGGTGGCAGTACCGAATTCGTGCACTTGTATCTGGGCCGTTGCGACAGCTCAGGTGCAGGTGGCGTCCATGGACTGGAAGAAGAAGCAGAAGATATCCGTGTCACCCCCTGGGCATTTGAAGATGCCCTGCAAGCGGTGCGTGACGGCAAAATTTCCAACGCAGCCAGCATTATCGCCCTGCAATGGCTTGCGCTTAATCGCGCGGAAGTGAGGGGGTTATGGCAGTAAAGGCACGGGAACGATACCGAGTTGACCTGATCGGGCTGCAAGCGGCCTGCGAGGCCAACTACGCGCGGCTGATGCGCCTGCTCCCCGACATGCGTCACGCGCCTGAGGCGCGGCGTATTGCCGTGACCCATGGCGACCAGATGCTGGGCGTGCTGACCCTTGAGGTCATCGTCAACTGCCCGTACACCACCACCCTGCGGGTGCGCCAGGAGCACAGCCTGCCCTGGCTGCCGGTGCCGCAACTGGAGGTTCAGGTGTATCACGATGCACGCATGGCCGAAGTCATCAGCGCCGAACATGCGCGACGCTTTCGCAGCATCTATCCTTACCCGAATGTGTTCATGCACCAGCCCGATGAGAAAGCACAACTCAATGTGTTCCTCGGCGAATGGTTGAGTCACTGCCTGGCCCTGGGCCATGAATTCGAAGTCGTGCGCTAGATGTGAACTGCGTCTTTCCTCTTTGTGTCCTGCCCCAGCATAATCGCTCTAACTGACCATTCCTGTGATTGCCCTGGGAGAGCGCCTTGCCGAGCGTATCCACCGTGAACCCTGATGCGCCGGCGCTGCTGGTGCAGTTGTCCGACAGCCACCTGTTTGCCGAGGCCGACGGTTCGCTGCTGGGCATGAACACCCACGATAGCCTGCAGCGCGTGATCGAGTTGGTGCGCGAGCAGCAGCCGCAGATCGATCTGGTGCTGGCCACGGGGGACTTGTCCCAGGACGGCTCGCTGGCGTCTTACCAGCAGTTTCGCGACCTGACCGGGCAGATCGACGCGCCGGCGCGCTGGATTCCCGGCAACCACGACGAGCCGCAGGTCATGGCCCATGCCGCCGTGCACAGTGATTTGCTTGAGCCGGTGGTCGACATTGGCCATTGGCGCGTCACTTTGCTGGATTCGGCGGTACCGGGCTCGGTGCCCGGTTACTTGCAGGACCAGCAACTGCAATTGCTCGCCCAGGCCCTGAGCGAAGCGCCAAGCCGTCATCATCTGGTGTGTTTTCACCATCATCCGGTCTCCATCGGTTGTGCGTGGATGGAGCCGATCGGCCTGCGCAACCCTGAAGCCCTGTTTGCCGTACTCGACCGCTTCCCGCAGGTAAAGGCGGTGCTGTGGGGCCATGTGCACCAGGAAATCGACCGCGAGCGCAACGGCGTGCGCCTGCTGGCGTCGCCGTCTACCTGTATCCAGTTCACGCCGGGCAGCGAGGACTTCAAGGTCAGCGAACAGGCGCCAGGGTATCGCTGGCTGCGATTGCATGCCGACGGACGGTTGGAGACGGGTGTGGAGCGGGTCAAGGACTTCGCCTTCACCGTCGACTACGGCAGTAACGGCTACTAAAACGTTGCAAACACGGATCAACATGTGGGAGCTGGCTTGCCTGCGATAGCGGTGTGCCAGTCAATCACTAGGTGGCTGATACACCGCCATCGCAGGCAAGCCAGCTCCCACATTCGATCCGCATCTGTCTGTATTCCCTGTAAACTGCGCCTCTTTGGCTGATGCACGGAGAGCCCCGCATGTCCGCTTCGATTCTATATATCCACGGTTTCAACAGCGCGCCTGCGTCCAACAAGGCCACCCAGTTGACCACCGTGATGGACAGCCTCGGTTTGAGCGACCAACTGCGTGTGCCGGCCCTGCATCACCATCCGCGTCAGGCGATTCCTCAATTGGAAGAGGCCATTGCAGAACTGGGGCGGCCGCTGCTGGTGGGAAGCTCACTCGGCGGCTACTATGCAACCCATCTTGCCGAACGCCATGGCCTCAAGGCGCTGCTGGTGAACCCGGCGGTCAGCCCGCATCGGATGTTTGATGGTTACCTGGGCACCCAGAAGAACCTCTACACCGATGAAACCTGGGAGCTGACCCACGACCACGTCACGGCCCTGGCCGAACTGGAAGTGCCGGCGCCCCAGGACGCCGCGCGTTATCAGGTGTGGTTGCAGACCGGGGACGAAACCCTGGATTATCGCCTCGCCCAGCAGTATTACCGGGCCTGTGCCTTGCGCATCCAGGCCGGTGGCGACCATGGTTACCAGGGGTTCGCCCAGCAATTGCCGGCCATGTTGAGTTTTGCCGGCATTGGCGCAGATCAGTATCAATCCTTCGACTTTGCAGCACTGTAAAGTCCAAGGTTACTTTTTAATCGAACGACTCACGACGAGACCCCATGGCCACTCCCAGCGCTAGCTCTTATAACGCCGACGCCATCGAAGTCCTCTCGGGCCTCGACCCGGTGCGCAAACGCCCCGGCATGTACACCGACACCAGTCGGCCGAACCACCTTGCCCAGGAAGTCATCGACAACAGCGTCGACGAAGCCTTGGCCGGGCACGCCAAGTCGGTACAGGTCATCCTCCACGCCGACCATTCCCTGGAAGTGTCCGACGATGGTCGCGGCATGCCGGTGGACATTCACCCGGAAGAGGGTGTGTCGGGCGTCGAGCTGATCCTTACCAAGCTCCATGCCGGTGGCAAGTTCTCCAACAAGAACTACCAGTTCTCCGGTGGCTTGCACGGTGTGGGTATTTCCGTGGTCAACGCCCTGTCCACGCTGGTGCGGGTCAAGGTCAAGCGCGACGGCAACGAGTACCAGATGACCTTCGCCGATGGCTACAAGGCCACCGACCTGGAAGTCATCGGCACCGTCGGCAAGCGCAACACCGGCACCAGCGTGTACTTCGCGCCGGACCCGAAATACTTCGATTCGCCAAAATTCTCCATCAGCCGCCTCAAGCATGTACTCAAGGCCAAGGCGGTGTTGTGCCCGGGCCTGCTGGTCAGCTTTGAAGACAAAGGCACCGGCGAAAAGGTCGAGTGGCACTACGAAGATGGCCTGCGCTCCTACCTGGAAGACTCGGTCAGCGACTTTGAACGCCTGCCCAACGAGCCGTTCTGCGGCAGCCTGGCGGGGAATAAAGAAGCCGTCGACTGGGCGCTGCTGTGGTTGCCCGAAGGTGGCGACAGCGTGCAGGAAAGCTACGTCAACCTGATCCCCACCGCCCAGGGCGGCACCCACGTCAACGGTTTGCGTCAGGGTTTGCTGGACGCTATGCGCGAGTTCTGCGAATACCGCAGCCTGTTGCCACGCGGCGTGAAGCTGGCGCCGGAAGACGTGTGGGAGCGCATCGCGTTCGTGCTGTCGATGAAAATGCAGGAGCCGCAGTTCTCCGGCCAGACCAAAGAACGTTTGTCGTCCCGTGAGGCGGCGGCGTTTGTCTCCGGTGTGGTCAAGGACGCGTTCAGCCTGTGGCTCAACGAGCACCCGGAACTGGGCCTGGCCCTGGCTGAGCTGGCGATCAATAACGCCGGCCGTCGTTTGAAGGCCAGCAAGAAAGTCGAGCGCAAGCGCATCACCCAGGGCCCGGCACTCCCAGGCAAGCTGGCCGATTGCGCCGGGCAAGACCCGATGCGCTCCGAGCTGTTCCTGGTCGAAGGTGACTCCGCCGGCGGTTCCGCCAAGCAAGCGCGGGACAAAGAGTTCCAGGCGATCCTGCCGTTGCGCGGCAAGATCCTCAACACCTGGGAAGTCGACGGCAGCGAAGTCCTGGCCAGCCAGGAAGTGCACAACATCGCCGTGGCGATTGGTGTAGACCCGGGCGCGGCGGACATGAGCCAGCTGCGCTACGGCAAGATCTGCATCCTCGCCGACGCCGACTCCGACGGCCTGCACATCGCCACCTTGCTCTGCGCGCTGTTTGTGCAGCACTTCCGCCCGTTGGTGGATGCCGGCCACGTCTACGTCGCCATGCCGCCGTTGTACCGTATCGACCTGGGCAAAGAGATTTACTACGCCCTCGACGAAGCCGAGCGCGATGGCATCCTCGACCGCCTGGTGGCCGAGAAGAAACGCGGCAAGCCGCAGGTCACGCGATTTAAAGGCCTGGGTGAGATGAACCCGCCGCAGCTGCGCGAAACCACCATGGACCCGAACACTCGGCGCCTGGTGCAGTTGACCCTGGAAGACTTCGCCGGCACGTCGGAAATGATGGACATGCTGCTGGCGAAGAAGCGTGCGCCGGACCGCAAAGCCTGGCTGGAGTCCAAGGGTAACCTGGCCGAGGTACTGGGCTGATGCGCACAGGCTTCGCCCTGGCGATCCTGATGTTGAGCGGGTTGGTGGCCACCCAAGGCGTGGCCGCGCCCGTGGCTGAGCTTAAATTAGTCTCCGAACACCCGGTGGACGGCATGCGCGGTGGCAACCTGTCGGGCCTGGCGCTGTGTGGCCAGGACCTATGGACGGTTTCCGACCGCGATGACGACCAGATCTACCGTCTCGATATCAGCGCGCCGACCTGGAAGGCCGAAACCGTGAAGATCGAGGTGCCGCCGGTGCCGGAGTCCGGTCTGCCTTGGGGCTTGCGCTCGCGCACCAAGGCTGCGTCGTTCATTCGTGGCGGCGACCTGGATTTTGAAGGCATCACCTGTGACGCCGCCGGCAACCGTTACATTGTCAGTGAAGCCCATGCGGCGGTGCTGCAAGTGCCGGTGAACGGTGCGCCGCAATGGTTGAAGATTGCTCCGGGCATGGTCCGCGAAGCGCGGGCCAGTGGGATGTTGCTGCACTTCAATGCCTTGTTCGAAGGTTTGGCGATCAACCCCGAAGGCAATCAGATCTGGCTGGCCGCCGAGCGTGAGCGACGAGGGTTGATCTCGATCAAGCGTGGCCAGAGCGTGTGGGATTGCGACGGGCCCTGTGTGTTGCTGAGCGAGGCCGGCCAGGAAGTGCAGCCGGCACAGTTCACCAACGCCAAGGCGGTGTCCAAGGACTTTGCCGACCTGGCGCTGTTCAACGGCAAGCTGTTTACCCTGGAACGCAATGCGTTCCAGATTTGCCGGCGCGATGCGGTCACGGCCAAAGTCGAGCTGTGCTGGTCGTTTGCCGACGAAACCCTGGCACCGAACCGGCGTTATGCCCAGCCCTATGGCCTGGCCGAGGCCCTGGTCATGGATGCAGAAGGGGCGTGGTTGGGCATCGACAATAATTTTGGCCCGCGCGCCGACGGTGAAAAGCGCCCGGTGGTCTATCGTTTTGCCGCGCCGGCCGGTGGCTGGGGCGCGCAACCATGACGGCAGCGCCGCCCGGCAAACGTGCCGGACGTGTACTGATGTTCGTGGCATGGGGCGCCGGGCTGTTTTTGGCCACGCGTTTTTTTGGGCAGTGGGAAGCGCGTCAGGAAAACCCCAATGCCGTGGTGACCTCGGAGCAGCACGAGGGTTACATCGAAGTGAAATTGCTGGGCAACGGCCAAGGGCATTTTGTCGCCAGCGGCCAGATCAACGGATCGCCGGTGGAGTTTATGCTCGACACCGGCGCGACCGATGTGGCGGTGCCGGCCGAATTGGCCGACCGCCTCGGGCTCCAACGTGGCCCGCCCGTAACCTTGAGCACCGCCAATGGGCGTAGCCAGGGCTACCGCACCCGCCTTGATCGCCTGAAGTTGGGCGATATCGTCCTGCAGGACGTGCGCGCGCTGGTGGCGCCGGGCCTGGGCGGCGAGCAGGTGCTGTTGGGCATGAGTGCATTGAAACAACTTGAATTTACCCAGCGCAGCGGCACCATGCTGCTGCGCCAGACCAAACAATGATGAGGCCCGCATGAGTGACATCCTCGCAGACAGCTTAGATGGCGTAGAACGCCGATCGCTGGCTGACTTCACCGAAAATGCCTACCTCAACTACTCCATGTACGTGATCATGGACCGTGCCTTGCCGCATATCGGCGACGGCCTGAAGCCCGTGCAGCGGCGCATTATCTACGCCATGAGTGAGTTGGGCCTGGACGCAGATTCCAAGCACAAGAAATCGGCGCGTACCGTCGGTGACGTGCTCGGTAAGTTCCACCCCCACGGCGACTCGGCCTGCTACGAAGCCATGGTACTGATGGCCCAGCCGTTCAGCTACCGCTACACCTTGGTGGACGGCCAGGGTAACTGGGGTGCGCCGGATGATCCCAAGTCCTTCGCTGCCATGCGTTACACCGAGGCGCGCCTGTCGCGTTACTCGGAGGTGCTGCTCAGCGAGTTGGGCCAGGGCACAGCGAACTGGGGGCCGAACTTCGACGGCACTTTGGACGAACCGCTGGTGTTGCCGGCGCGTTTGCCGAATATCCTGCTCAATGGCACCACTGGCATCGCGGTCGGCATGGCCACTGATGTGCCGCCGCACAACCTGCGCGAAGTCGCGACTGCCTGTGTGCGTTTGCTTGATGAGCCAAAAGCTACGGTCGAGCAGCTCTGCGAGCATATTCAAGGCCCGGATTACCCGACCGAAGCGGAAATCATCACGCCGCGTGCCGACCTGCTGAAGATGTACGAGACCGGCAAGGGCTCGGTGCGCATGCGCGCGGTTTACCACATTGAAGACGGCGACATTATCGTCACCGCACTGCCGCACCAGGTGTCCGGTGCCAAGGTGCTGGAGCAGATCGCCGCGCTGATGCAGGCCAAGCCGTCGAAATTGCCGCAAGTGGCTGACTTGCGTGATGAGTCCGACCACGAAAACCCCTGCCGCATCGTGATCATCCCGACCAACAGCCGGGTCGACCACGAAGTGCTGATGCAGCATCTGTTCGCCAGCACCGACCTTGAGTCCAGCTATCGGGTCAACGTCAACATCATCG
The DNA here is from genome assembly GCF_030687515.1 of Pseudomonas sp. FP2338. Classification (NCBI taxonomy): domain Bacteria; kingdom Pseudomonadati; phylum Pseudomonadota; class Gammaproteobacteria; order Pseudomonadales; family Pseudomonadaceae; genus Pseudomonas; species Pseudomonas sp. FP2338. Next base: position 605,851 of record NZ_CP117436.1, read on the forward strand.
GCCTGGACGGCAAGCCGCAGCTGAAAAACCTGCGCAACCTGCTGCTGGAATGGCTGGAGTTCCGCGTACAGACCGTGCGCCGCCGCCTGCAATTTCGTCTCGACAAGGTTGAGCGCCGCCTGCACCTGTTGGACGGTTTGCTGATCGCCTACCTCAACCTGGATGAAGTGATCCACATCATCCGCACCGCTGAGCACCCGAAAGCCGAGCTGATCGCGCGTTTCGAGCTGAGCGAGATCCAGGCCGACTACATCCTCGACACCCGCTTGCGTCAGTTGGCGCGGCTCGAAGAGATGAAGTTGCGTGATGAGCAAGACGCGCTGCTCAAGGAGCAAGCCAAGCTGCAAGCCCTGTTGGGCAGCGAATCCAAGCTCAAGAAGCTGGTGCGCAGCGAACTGATCAAAGACGCCGAAACCTATGGCGATGACCGTCGTTCGCCGATTGTCGAGCGCGCAGAAGCGAAAGCTCTGACAGAAACCGAGCTGCTGCCTAACGAGAAAATTACCGTCGTTCTGTCGGAAAAGGGTTGGGTTCGTTCCGCCAAAGGGCATGATATTGACGCCACCGGCCTCTCGTACAAGGCTGGCGATGGTTTCAAGACCGCTGCGGCCGGGCGTTCCAACCAGTTTGCGGTGTTTATCGACTCCACCGGGCGCAGCTACTCGGTGCCCGCGCACACCTTGCCATCGGCACGCGGGCAGGGCGAGCCGCTGACCGGGCGCCTTACGCCGCCACCGGGGGCGAATTTCGAGTGCGTGCTGCTGCCGGACGACGATTCGCTGTATGTGATCGCCTCCGACGCGGGTTACGGTTTTGTGGTCAAGGGTGAAGACCTGCAGGCCAAGAACAAGGCGGGCAAAGCGTTGTTGAGCTTGCCGAACAACGCCAAGGTGATCCTGCCGCGCACCGTGGAAGACCGCGAGAGCAATTGGCTGGCATCGGTGACCACTGAAGGGCGTTTGCTGGTGTTCAAGATCAGCGATTTGCCGCAGTTGGGTAAAGGCAAGGGCAACAAGATTATCGGGATTCCCGGGGAGCGCGTGGCCAGTCGCGAAGAGTACGTGACCGACATCGCGGTGATCCCGGAAGGCTCTACCCTGGTGCTCCAGGCCGGCAAACGCACGTTGTCTCTGCGCCCTGACGACCTTGAACACTACAAGGGTGAGCGTGGCCGACGGGGTAATAAACTGCCGCGTGGCTTCCAGCGCGTGGATGCTTTGCTGGTGGAAACGCCTGTTTAAGGCGGATTAGAGGGCTCGATCTACGATTTAACGCGTAGATCGCCGCTTTCGCGCTGGAGTCAGGGCGCATATTCACGGATGATATGGCCTTTCCAGCGCCGGCGTGGCCGAGCGTGTTTAGGTTATTTTTAGTATTACATTGTGGTTCGCCTTGTGGCAGCCACCTGGATGGGATGATGACTGCTCCACGCCTTCCTTTATTTTTGATGCTCGCTGGCCTTTTGGGGCTGGCGGGTTGCAGCACACACCAGCCGGTGTCGCTGTACCAGCTGGACAGCGGAAGTCCGGCTCAGCCTGCGCAAACCGCAGGCATGGCCGTTTTGCTTGGCCCGGTCGTCGTTGCTGATTACCTGCAACGCGAAACTCTGCTTCAACGTCAGAACGACGGCAGCCTGCAAGGTTCCACCGATGGTCGTTGGGCGGGTAGTTTGTCGTCCGATATCAACCAGTTGATGTTGCGTCAGGTGGCTGGCCATCTCGACAGCCAGCGTGTGGTGCTTGCACCTGGGCCAGCCGGTTTTACCCCGGATGTGCAGGTATTGCTGACTATCACGCGGCTCGATTCGGGTACTTCGCAACCGGCAATTCTTGACGCTCAATGGCGCCTGATCGACCGCCGTGGCCAGGTGCGCGATAACCGCATCGTGCACCTGCAGGAAGAACATACCGGCACCACCGCGTCCCAGGTCCAGGCCCAAGGCGTGTTGTTGCAGCATCTGGCGCAACAGTTGTCGGTGGCGCTCAAGCCATTGGCCAACCAGCCGCCAGTGGCCGAGGCACCGCGCAAGCAAGCGCCGGCCCAGGCCAAACCGGCCGCTCCGCAGAAGCCGAAGATGCCGATGGCCACGCCGATTCGCACGGATATGGAAGTGTTCAGGTTCTGATCTGAATCGCGCCCAAACAAAAGGCCCGCTGACTCAGCGGGCCTTTTTGTTGTCTACGATTTGAGCCCTTTTGAAGATCCAATGTGTGGGCTTGCTGTGGCGAGGGAGCTTGCTCCCGTTGACTGCGCAGCAGTCTCCGGCTTTTTGGGGGCGCTTCGCACCCCAGCGCAAGCAAGCTTGCTCGCCACACAAGCCCGCTCCCACAGGGGCCCTATGTAGCCATCAGGGCTTGTTACGGGTCTCATGCATCCGCGCCAACTGCCGTTCGAGCATCGACGGGTACGGCTCCATCAGCCGCTCTACACAGCTCGCGCCTTCAGGACTGGCAATCGGGCGGATACGTGCGCGCTGGCGGATCAACGCATCTTCACTGATCTTGCGCTCCACCAGCAGCAGGTTGCGGCTGTGTTGGGACAAGGCCAGCGCATCCTGGGCAATCTCGGTAAGCAACAGGTCGATCTGGCTCATGCCGAACAGATCGTCACCGACGGTCAGGCCAAGTTGCAGCTGCAAGGTAATGCCGCTGTCGGCCACTTCAATCTGCAAGGCATGGCCGAGGGCGCGCAGCAGCTCGCCGCAGCAAATCGCGTTGGTCAGGTAGTCTTCGCCGCTGTCTTCACTGTGGAACAGCATCAACGTGCTGCCATCGTTCAGGGTGTGCAGCTCGCTCTGGTAGAGCGACGCAGCCTGGTCGAGGCAGTCGCGGTAGCGCTCCAGCAATTCGGTGAGGCGGGCGCGGGGCAGGCGACGCAGTTGGTCCTGCGAGCCCAGTTGCACAGCCAGTACGGCGCTGTGCTGCGGCTCGGTATTTTTCACCGGCGCAGGTTGCGGAGCCACAACGGGTGCGGCGGCCGAGGTATCGCGCAGGTCGGCGAACGGGTCTTCGTCGTCCAGTTCGTCTTCTTCGGCCTTGATCACCTGGCGTGGCGCAGGCTTGAGGGCGGCCACCGGCGCGCTTTCGTCAAAGCCTGGGTCACGCAGGTTGCGCACTTCAAACTCGGGCTCGTCGTCGTAGTCGGTGTCGTCGTACTCAGGCTCGGGTTCAACCTCAGGTACCACCGGCTCGGGAGCGAAGCTGGCGTGAAGCTGGCGGGCGAGGTCGCCGATTTCATCCTGGCGGTCGGTGGCCGGGGTGTGTTCGTCGATATCGCGCAGCCAGATGCGCAGTTGCATCAGCGGCGTGGAGATATGCCGACCCAGGCGCAAGCTCAGGGCCAGGGCCAAGGCCAGCAGGATCGCGCTGAGGATGCCCATGCTTTGCAGGCTGATGGTCATCGGCTGCTGAAATTGCTGCATGTCGAGGCTGATGCGCAGTTGCCCGGCCTTCACATCCTGAAACGTAATATTGCTCGAATACAGACCTTCGGCTTCACCCAACAGGCCGTTTTTCGGGCGCTGCCCGGCTTCGGCCATGATCCGGTTGTCCACGCTGTAGATGGCGGCGTGGGCCACCAGCGGGTTCTTGGTCAGGTTATTGAGCAGCACGTTGAGGCTGAGGATGTCGTTGGACACCAGCAACTCAGTCGCCGAGGTGGCGGTCTGGGTCGTCAGGCTCTCGCCCAAGGCGTCGGCTTGCTCGTGCATGGCCTGCTTGAACTGCAAACCCATCACGCAGGCGTAGATCACCAAGGCCAGAGCGACCAGGATCACGTTATGGCTGGCGATGCGTAATGCGATCGGTACACGGCGGTGGCGCAGTGCCCGGAAGATCAGCAGGAAGAAGTTATCGGTTTTTACTGGCGTGGGCCGGTTCACTTGCGCTCGGCTCTTGGTCCGTGAAGTTGACGCGCAGTATAGCGACAGGCCTAGAACCGGCAAAGCGCTCGCTGTGCCCGATGGTCACTGAAAGTGGGTAGAATGCGGTTTTTTTCCAGCCTGGGGGTGCGCTTTGCGCGAAATTGTCCTGATAAACATCACCGGCGAAGACCGCCCGGGTCTCACCGCAGCCATTACCGGTGTTCTGGCCCAGGGTGGTGTGAACATTCTCGACATCGGCCAAGCGGTGATCCACGACACGTTGTCGTTCGGCATCCTGGTGGAAATCCCCAGCACCGAGCAGGCCTCGTCGGTGCTCAAAGACATCCTGTTTACGGCCTATAAGCTTGATCAGCAGGTGCGTTTCACTCCGGTTTCCGAAGCCGATTACCAGCATTGGGTCGAAGGCCAGGGCAAAAAGCGCCATATCGTGACGCTGCTGACTCGCAAAGTAACCGCCGAACAATTGCAGCGGGTCAGCTCGATCACCGCTCAATATGGTTTGAATATCGACCACATCGACCGTCTGTCGGGTCGTATGCCATTGGACACACCGGCTGACAAAGGCAAGGGCTGCATCGAGTTCTCCGTGCGCGGCGAACCGGCCGACCCGCAAGCCCTGCGCGCCGAATTTCTCAGCGTGGCCCAGGAACTGAATGTCGACATCGCCTTCCAGGAAGATTCGCTGTTCCGCCGTAACCGCCGCCTGGCGGTGTTCGACATGGACTCCACACTGATCGAAGCCGAAGTCATCGACGAGTTGGCCAAGGCCGCAGGCGTGGGTGAGCAAGTGTCCGCAATCACCGAGCGCGCCATGGCCGGTGAGCTGGACTTTCGCGCCAGCTTCAAGGAGCGCCTGGCGCTGCTCAAGGGCTTGGACGTAAGCGTGCTGGATTCGATCGGTGCTTCACTGCGCCTGACCGAAGGTGCCGAAACCTTGTTTGCCGAACTCAAGCGCCTGGGCTACAAAACCGCAATCCTGTCCGGTGGCTTCACCTACTTCGCCAAGCAATTGCAGGCCAAGCTGGGCATCGACTACGTGTTTGCCAACGAGCTGGAAGTGGTGGATGGCAAGGTGACCGGCGTGGCGGTCGAGCCGATTGTCGACGCACAGCGCAAGGCGGACCTGCTGAAGGAATTGGCCCACAAGGAGGGTTTGCGCCTGGAGCAGACCATTGCGGTCGGCGATGGCGCCAATGACTTGCCGATGCTGGCGATTGCCGGGTTGGGTGTGGCGTTCCGCGCCAAGCCGTTGGTGAAGCAATCGGCCAAGCAGGCGATTTCGACGCTGGGGCTGGATGGTGTGCTGTATCTGTTGGGCTTTCGCGATCGCGACGGGCAGCTGTAACCCGATCTAACTGCAAGATTGCAGTAACTGTGGGAGCCGGGCTTGCCCGCGATAGCGGTAGTTCAGTCATTGAAGTATTGACTGATGCGCCGCTATCGCGGGCAAGCCCGGCTCCCACATTTGATTTGCATCAGCTTCAAATCAGGCTTTCGGCAGTGCGATACCCTGGCCCATCTGCACCGGTGTACCCGCCGCCAATTCTTCTGCCCACTTCACCTGATCCGGCCCAAACAGCACAATCGCCGTCGACCCCAGTTTGAAACGGCCCAGCTCAGCACCTTTTTCCAGGTGGATCGGCGCGCGTGCAGCTTCGTCGTAACGGAAGGTTTTCAGCTCACGTTTCGGCGGCGTCACCAGCCCGGCCCACACGGTTTCAATCGACGCCACAATCATCGCGCCCACCAACACTACAGCCATCGGGCCGCGTTCGGTGTCGAACAGGCAGACAACACGCTCGTTGCGCGCAAACAGTTCCGGCACATTTTCGGCAGTAGTCTGGTTGACCGAGAAAATCCGGCCCGGCACGTAGACCATCTCGCGCAGCGTGCCGGCCAGCGGCATGTGCACGCGGTGGTAGTCTTTCGGCGACAGGTAAATAGTGGCGAAATCACCGCCCATGAACGGTGCAGCCAACGCCGCATCACCACCGAGCAATTCCAGCACGCTAAAGCTATGGCCTTTGGCCTGGAACACACGACCGTGTTCAATCGGGCCAAGCTGGCTGACCGCGCCGTCGGCTGGGCTCAGCACCGCGCCTGGAGTTTCATCCAGCGGGCGGGCGCCGTCTTTCAGGGCGCGGGTAAAGAAGGCATTGAAGTGCTCGTAGGCGGTGAGGTCTTCGACCAGCGCCAGGGACATGTCCACTTGATAGCGCTTGGCGAACCACGCCGTGAAGGCATTCTTGAACCAGCGCACGCGGCACTCGGCAATGCAGCCGGCCAGGCGCGACAGCAAGTGGTGCGGCAGCAAGTACTGGCTGAGGATAAACAACTGCTTTTTCATAACTGTCCTTAAACCTTAAATCTCGACGGGGGTGTCGGGGTGGTTGCCCCATTCGCCCCAGGAACCGGCATAACCTTTGACTCGCGGATAACCGAGCGCCTTGGCCACCAGGTAGGTGAAGCCAGAGCGGTGGTGAGTCTGGCAGTGGGTGATGATTTCTTTGTCGCGGGTCAGCCCGAGGTCTTCGAGGATCTGCGGCATGTCGCGGCGGATGCGCAAGTTGCGCGCCTTGTCCATGCCGGCAGTCCATTCGAAGTTGACGGCGCCGGGGATGTGCCCGCCCTTGGCGGCGAGCACTTTCTCGCCGGAATACTCCAGCGGGCCGCGCGCGTCCCAGATGCCCAGGTCGGCGGCGCCAAGACGGCTTTGCAGGTATTCGCGGGTGGCGGTGGGGCCGTCGTGCAGGGTGAGGCTGACCGGGCCGCCAACCGGGGCGGGCACTTCGGTGGACACTGGGTGTTTTTCGTCCAGCCAGGCCAGCAGGCCACCATCCAGGTAGTGGTACTTCTGGTGGCCGATCACGTCGAGCAGCCAGATAAATCGCCCGGCCCAGCCGCCGCCTTCGTCGTCGTAGACGACGTAAGTGGCGTCCGGGGTGTGGCCCAATTCGCCGAACAGCTTTTCCAGGTCGGCCTTGTGCGGCAGCAAGCCGGGTGCAGGCGGCTGGCCCAGTTGGGTGCGCTTGGGGTCAACGAAATGCGCGCCGGGGATATGCCCTTCGGCGTAGCGGGCGGCACTGGTGAGGTCCACCAGAATCAAGTGATCGGCATCCAGGCGACCAAGCAGGTCGCTGGACTCGATCACCAGCGGCAAGCCAGAGAAGTCAGGCATGTGAGGTCTCCTGGGCACAAATGTTGGCGATAAAAGAGCGCGATTGTAGCGCAAGCATCAGGCGCTGCGGTTGGTAAAGCTGTGCAGCGCTTTCTCGATGCATTGAGCGGTTTTGCCGAAAGCCTGCACGGTGGTTTCCGAGAACGGCCCGCCGCCCTGGTCGGCGACCATCAGCATCACCACGCGGCCATTGCAGCTCAGAGAGCGTAGCAACAGGTGTTCACCGGTAAACCAGCGGCGCAGGATCGGCGGCAGCAACGCGGAAAATTGCGCGTGATTGTCTGGCGTCAGGCGCACCTGGGCGGACTTTTCCAGCAGGCGCTGCAGCAGCGTGCTGTTGACGACGTCCAGGCTCAGGTTGGCAGCGTCCTTGGGCAAGCCATCGGCCTGATGCACACGCAAGGTACTCAGGGCGCGGTCGGCCATAAACAGTAAAACCCGCTGCATGCCACTGGCGACCAAGGCTTCCCTGGCGCAGGTGGTCAAGTGCATGGCGTTGGCAAAGCGGCTCGGCTCGACCAGCAACTCGGTGCAGCGCCTGCGCCATACGGCCAAGGATTCGGCAGTAGGCGGCGGTGCGGGCAGCAGGCCGCGATGGACCTTCTGCACATGCCACGGCCAGATCAGTGACAGCGCCGGGTGCCACAGGTCCGGCATCAAGGTGGTGCGCGCGCTGGTCACCGCTTGTTGGTGAGCCTGCTGCTGCACGTCACACAGCGGCGCTTGCAGGTACAGCGCGGTGAGGTACTGCCAGCGCTCGGTATGCGGGCAGGTCCAGGATTCCTGGGCCGACATTGCCAGGCCGTTGGCCAGCAGCACGGTGTTGGCGGGTTGGTTCAACCAGCGCCGCAGGTTGGGTTCGGCATCGAGCAATTGCTGTTGGCGCAGTGCGTCGTCTTCGCGGGCGATGTGCAGCGTCTTGACCAGCAGGCGCTGCTCGGTCAGCAGCAGGTTGTAGCCCTGGGACACCCAGATCGGCAGGTGCCAGGCTTCGGTCAAGCCCAGGCACAGGTCGAGCAAGCGTACACCGAACAGTGCCTGCTCGACCTTGCGCGCCGACTGGCCTTTGTGGATGACCCGCAGTTCCCATTCTTCCAAAAGCTTGGGGTAGGCCACGGCCAGCGGCCACAGCGGCGACAGAAACAGCAGGCTGCCCCAATGGATGTCTTGCCATAGCCGCGCCAGGCGGCTGGCGAACAAACCGTTGGCTTGCTGTGAGGCGTGCTGGCTCACCAGCAGCAGTTGGCGCAAGGCCACCGGAATGTCTTTTTCCGGCACCGAGGGCAGACGCGCGAGCAATTCTTCGGCGCGTTTGAGGCCCAGGCGGTTCAGCGCCACTTCGAGGTTTTCTGCCGGCCCCGACAGGCTGCCGTGCGCCTGGCTGTTGGCCTCGCGCATCACACTGAGCACCAGCGCCGGGCTGTTTTGCATCAGTTCGGCAATATCTCGCAATGAACTACGGCTGTCGCGGATGGCCTTGCACACGCGTTCGTGACTAGCCTGAGGAACAGGCAGCAGCACATCGTCCAGGCGCTTGATCCAAGCGGCGAGGGTGGTGGGTTTTGTATTTGGAACTGTCGTTTCGTTTGCCATGATTGGGGCGCGATCATCACTTGCGTTCAACACACCCGGAACGGGCCGAATTGGTTTTTCGCCTTAACGGGCTATAGTCTGGCGCAGTTTTGCCGATAAGTAGAACAAGAGTTTTCTGCAGCACCCACTATGTCCATGAACCCGACGGCGCAAGTACCAATCTCCTATGGCTAAAATTATCGGCATCATCGTCGTCATCGCAAGTGTGCTCGGTGGGTACGTCCTGTCCCACGGTAAAATTGCCGCGCTGATCCAGCCCTTCGAAGTGCTGATCATCGGCGGTGCCGCGTTTGGTGCGTTCCTGCAGGCCAACCCCGGCTACATGACCATGCACGTGATCAAGAAGTCGCTGGGCATGTTCAGCTCGCGCTTCTCCCACACCTTTTATCTCGAGGTGCTGGGGCTGGTCTACGAGATCCTCAACAAGAGCCGCCGCGAAGGCATGATGGCCATCGAAGGCGATATCGAAGACGCTTCCGCCAGCCCGATTTTCGCCAAGTACCCGGCCGTGCTCAAAGATGAGCGCATGACCGCCTACATCTGTGATTACCTGCGCATCATGTCCTCCGGCAACATGGCCCCCCATGAGCTGGAAGGCCTGTTCGACATGGAACTGTTCAGCCTCAAAGAAGAGCTGGAGCACCCGTCCCACGCCGTGACCGGCATCGCCGACGGCATGCCGGGTTTTGGTATCGTCGCGGCGGTACTCGGTATTGTGGTGACCATGGCCTCCCTGGGCGAAGGCGACCAGGCCGCCATCGGCATGCACGTGGGTGCGGCGCTGGTAGGTACCTTCTTCGGTATCCTCGCGGCCTACGGCTTCTTCGGCCCGCTGGCCACGTCCCTGGCCCATGATGCCAAGGAAGAAATCAACCTGTACGAATCGATCAAGGCCAGCCTGGTAGCCTCTGCTTCCGGCATGCCGCCCTCGCTGGCGGTGGAGTTCGGGCGCAAGGTGCTGTACCCGAAACATCGCCCAAGTTTTGCCGAGCTGGAACAAGCGGTTCGCGGTCGCTAAGTCATGGAAAACAACCAGCCGATAATCATCAAGCGCGTCAAGCGCTTCGCTGCGGGGCACCATGGCGGCGCCTGGAAAATCGCCTTCGCCGACTTTGCCACGGCGATGATGGCGTTCTTCCTGGTGCTGTGGCTGATGTCGACCGCCACGCCGGAACAGAAGATTGCCATCGCCGGTTACTTCAAAGACCCGATTGGCTTTTCGGAAAGCGGCACGCCCTTCGTGATCGACCTGGGCGGCTCGCCGCAGCTGGCGCCTGAGCGCACCATCAATCCCGAGGTCAAGACCGAGTCGCCGCAGGAAAACATCCCGATCGAGCGCGACACCGTCGAGAGCATGGCCGAACAGGTCGAGAAAGAGCGCCTCGAATTGCTGCTGCAAGAGCTGCAGACCAAGGTCGAAGAAAACCCGCAACTGCTGAAATTCAAGGATCAGATTTCCTTCGAGATCACCCCCGAAGGCTTGCGTATCCAAATCACCGATGCGGCCAATCGGCCGATGTTCGATTCCGGCAGTGCGCGCTTGAAACCGTACTTTGAAGACATCCTGCTGGCCATGGCCGACACCATCAAGGCGGTGCCGAACAAGATCAGCATCAGCGGTCACACCGACGCCAAGCCCTATGCGGGCCAGGGCGACTTCGGCAACTGGGAGCTTTCGGCCAACCGCGCGAATGCCGCCCGCCGTGCGTTGGTGGCGGGCAGCTATCCCGACCCGCAAGTGGCACGCGTAGTGGGTTTTGCTTCCTCGCAGTTGTTTGACCCTAAAGACCCGTTCAACCCGATCAACCGCCGTATTGATATCGTCGTGCTGACTAAAAAAGCCCAGCGTGCGATTGAAGGTGACCAGCCACCCCCTGCGGCACCGACCCAGGGCGAAGGCGCACCGGGTGAAGTGCCGGCCGATCCGAATGCCATTCCGCCAGGTCAGGAGCCGCTGCCGGCCCATGAGCTGCGGCAGAAGCTGAACCTGTTTGATGACGGCGGGGTGAAAGACCCGACGGCGCCTGCGCCGGCGCCGGGTTCGTAAGCGGTCTTTGTTGGCTGTAAATGAAAACGCCCCGACTATGTCGGGGCGTTTTCATTAGAGTTTAGAGAGGAAGGTAGGCTTTGACGCCGCTGATGACACCTCGCATGTCCTCCACGCACAGGCGCGGCACGAAGTACTCCCGGCCCTTGGCGCGAGTCTTTCTGTGCAGTTTGTCGAGACGCTCGAAGCTGACGGTGTAAATCATGTCGCACTTCACCCATAGCTCTTTATAGCCGTCGGATTGAAGTGGGTTGGTGCGCAGCAAGTGGTGCCAGTCGTGCTGGATTTGGGGCGCGGTAGAGGATATTGGCACTACGGTACACAGCTTACGATTGTGAGTAGCAGTGGGCGATATCACTACGACCTTGCGGATCTTCAGCATTTCCGGAGCCACAAAGCCTCGGGTGAAGTCGCAGAGCAGCACATCGCCTTGTTTGGGGTGATAGTAGAGAGCCAAATGTTAATGCCCCACAAAAAGCAAAGCCGCCCGAAGGCGGCTTCATTCGACGCGCAGTGGAGCTTGCTTCGCCCCTTCTGCGCCGCTGGATCAACCCCGAAAAGGACCCAGACTCCTGCCAGCTTTCGCTGGTGACGGAGCAATTATGCGCATCGAGAAATCCGAATACAAGCTGGCTTGTGCGTATGAGCCACCCAGTTGGTCCGGATTCTTGATGCCTGCTCCTATTAAATCAATGGACTAGGGCCTTCAGTACACTGGTTTATGTGTATCAAGAAATGGATCGTTAATAGCTGCTCTCCGGCAAGCTCGCAATAATCGACCGATAGCTGTTCATCCGCTGCTGCTGCACACGCCCATCTTCCAGGGCCTTGAGCAACGCACAACCCGGCTCACGGTCATGTTTGCAGTCGCGGAAGCGGCAGGTGCCGATCAGGTCGTTGAACTCGATGAAGCCCGCTTCCACATCGCTGCGGCTGACGTGGCCGAGGCCGAATTCACGGATGCCTGGGGAGTCGATCAACTCACCGCCGCCGGGGAAGTGGAACAACCGCGCGGTGGTGGTGGTGTGGGTACCCTGGCCGGACAGTTCCGACAGCGGCCCGACACGGGTGTCGACTTCCGGCAGCAGGCTGTTGACCAGCGATGACTTGCCCACGCCCGACTGGCCGACGAACACGCTGATGCGTCCGTCCAACTGCTGTTGCAGCTGTTCCATGCCATTGCCGTGATGCGCAGACACTTCCAGTACCGGGTAACCCAGGGTGCGGTAGACCGCCAGCAACGCATTGAGCGCCGGGGCGTTCTGTTCGTCGATCAGGTCGAATTTGTTCAGCAGCAGCAGCGGGCGAATACCGGCGTGCTCGGCTGCGACCAGGTAGCGGTCGATCAGGTTGGCGTGCGGCTCGGGCAGCGGCGCGAACACGATCACGATCATGTCGACGTTGGCCGCCACCGGCTTGAGCTGGCCACGGCTGTCAGGGCGGCGCAGTTCGGTGGTGCGCGGCAACTGGGCGACGATCACGCCGATGCCCTGGTTGCCGGCACGCCACACGACCTTGTCGCCGGTGACCAGCGCAGGCAGGTTGGCGCGCAGGTGGCAGCGCGACACCGAACCTGCGAGTTCGCCTTCGAGCGCCTCGACTTCGACCTGCACGCCGAAGTGCGCGATCACCAGGCCCGTTTGTTCAGGGCCCAGGTCGCCGCCCTCGAGCGCTTCCACGGCGGAGGATTCACGTTTGGCGGCGCGAGCGGCGCGTTCGCCTTGAATCTTTTCGATGCGCCAGTTTTGGCGGCGATTGAGCTGGCGTTTGGCCATTGGTGTTCCGTGTCGATAATGCAAAGGTTGGGTAAAACGGTCGCGAGTCTAGCACGCCCCCGCCTGCTAAACTGCGCAGCTAAGCCAAGGGCCAAGAGAATCAAGCCATGCAAAACCCACAGAACCTGATTTGGATCGATCTGGAAATGACCGGTCTGAACCCCGACACCGACGTCATCATCGAGATGGCGACCATTGTCACCGACAGCAACCTCAATACTTTGGCCGAAGGTCCGGTGATCGCCATCCACCACAGCGACGCCGTACTGGCCACCATGGACGAGTGGAACACCCGCACCCACGGCAACTCCGGCCTGACCCAGCGCGTGCGCGACAGCCGCATCAGCATGCGCGACGCCGAAGCTGAAACCATCGCTTTCCTGGAAAAGTGGGTGCCCAAGGGCAAGTCGCCGATCTGCGGCAACAGCATCTGCCAGGATCGTCGCTTCCTTTATACGCACATGAAGGGGCTGGAAAGCTACTTCCACTATCGCAACCTGGACGTGTCCACGCTCAAAGAGCTGGCGGCGCGTTGGGCGCCGGAGGTGAAGGACAGCTTCCATAAGGGCAGCACGCATTTGGCGCTGGATGACATTCGCGAGTCGATCGCCGAGTTGCAGCATTATCGCAAGCATTTCATCAAGGCTTGAATCTGTGGCGCCTGCTCTGGCCCTATCGCAGGCAAGCCAGCTCCCACACTTTGACTTGTGAACACATTCAAATGTGGGAGCTGGCTTGCCTACGATGCTGTCGACATGGTCTTTCGCCATGCGCCCCCTTTTGGTGCCATCACCCAATGATTAGAATGCGCGCCTATTCGCAAGGATCGCCATCATGCTGTTGATGCTCTACCTCGTCGCCATCACCGCCGAAGCCATGACCGGCGCGCTGTCTGCCGGGCGCCGTGGCATGGACTGGTTTGGCGTGGTGCTGATCGCCTGCGTCACCGCACTGGGCGGTGGTTCGGTGCGCGATGTGCTGCTGGGGCATTACCCGCTGACGTGGGTCAAACACCCGGAATACCTGGTGTTGACCTCTATCGCAGCACTGGTGACGATCTTTATCGCGCCGCTGATGCGCCGCCTGCGCTCGCTGTTTCTGGCGCTGGACGCTTTGGGCTTGGTGGCGTTTACCCTGATCGGCTGCATGACTGCGTTGGAGATGGGCCACGGCATGTTGGTGGCTTCGGTCAGCGGCGTGATCACGGGCGTATTCGGCGGCATCCTGCGCGATATCTTCTGTAACGACATCCCGCTGATCTTTCGCCGCGAGCTGTACGCCAGCGTGTCGTTTCTCGCTGCCTGGTTCTACATGCTGTGCCTGTATCTGCAACTGCCCAGCGAGCAGGCGATTCTGCTGACGCTATTCAGCGGTTTTCTGCTACGCCTGCTGGCGATCCGTTTTCACTGGGAAATGCCCAAGTTCGTCTACAACGACGACGTGCACTAGCGCGTAGCGTGCTGGTTCAGCGCCCATTCCACATGTTCGCGCACCAGTTCGGACGGATAATCGCGACGTGCTTTCAAGGCTTCGAGCACCGGAATGCTTGATGGCGCATTGCCCAGGCCCACCGCCAGGTTGCGCAGCCAGCGCTCATAACCGGCGCGACGCAGGGGCGAGCCTTCGGTGCTGCTGAGGAATTTATCCTCGTCCCACATAAACAATTCGGCCAGTTCGGCGTTATCCAGATTGTGCCGTGGCTTGAAATCGCTTTCGGCAGTGGGTCGGGCGAAACGATTCCACGGGCAAACGATCTGACAGTCATCGCAGCCGAATACTCGATTGCCGATCAGTGGGCGCAGGTCCTCGGGGATCGCGCTCTTGAGTTCGATGGTCAGGTAGGAAATGCAGCGCCGCGCGTCGAGCACATAAGGGCCGACGAAGGCATTGGTGGGGCAGATATCCAGGCAGGCGGTGCAGCGGCCGCAATGCTCGGTGGCGTGGGGCGCGTCCACCGGCAAGGGCAAATCGACAAACAGTTCGCTCAAAAAGAAATAGCTGCCGGCCTTGCGATTGAGCACCAGGGTGTTTTTGCCGATCCAGCCCAGGCCGGCTTGTTCGGCAATGGCTTTTTCCAAAACGGGCGCGCTGTCGACAAAGGCGCGAAAGCCAAACGGGCCGATCTGTGCCTGGATGCGGTCGGCCAGTTGTTGCACGCGCTTGCGGATCAGCTTGTGGTAATCGCGGCCCAGGGCGTAACGGGAGATGTAGGCTTTTTCTGGCTCGGCCAGCAACTGCGCCATTTGTGTGTCGCCTGGCAGATAATCCATGCGCAGCGACACCACGCGCAGCGTGCCCGGCACCAGTTCATCGGGGTGCGAGCGTTTGCTGCCATGGGCGCCCATGTAGTCCATCTCGCCGTGGTAGCCCGCGTCGAGCCAGCGTTGCAGGTGCTGCTCATGCTCGGCCAGGTCCAGGCCGCTGATGCCGACTTGTTGAAAGCCCAGCTCGCGGCCCCAGTCTTTGATCGATTGGGCGAGGGCGGGCAGATCGGAGGTAATTGCGGGCATGAGACACGGGAAACCACAGGTTAGATGCGTATAATTCTGCCAGACATCGGAGCTTGAAGACGCATGCCGCAGACAAAACACACAATTACCGACGTACAGCCGCTGTTGCACGGCCATTTGCCGCAACTGGCTGCACGTTCCCCGGACGCCCATAAAGGGCAGTTCGGCCACCTGCTGGTCATCGGCGGCGACCATGGCTTTGGCGGTGCTGCGCTGTTGAGTGCCGAAAGCGCTCTGCGCAGCGGCGCGGGCATGGTTTCGTTGGCGACTCGCCCGGAACACGTGCCAGCCGCACTCGCACGCTTGCCGGAAGTCATGACCGTCGGCGTCAGTTCGGCCAACCAGTTGATGGGGTTGCTGGAAAAAATTTCGGTGATCGTTATCGGCCCCGGCCTGGGCGCAGCGTCCTGGGGCAAAAGCCTGCTGTCTGTTGCCGCCAACGCCCGGCAGCCGCAGGTCTGGGATGCCGATGCCTTGAACCAGCTGGCCGCAGGCGGTGTAAACCTGCCGGCCAACAGCGTAATCACGCCGCATCCCGGTGAGGCGGCGCGGTTGATGGGCATCACGACAGCCGAGGTTCAGGCCGATCGCCTTAACGTGGCGCGCGCTTTAAGCCAGACATTCAATGCAGTGGCTATCCTCAAGGGTGCTGGCAGTTTGATTGCCAGCCCGGACGGTCGTGTTTCGCGCTGTGACCAAGGCCATCCAGCAATGGCGACGGCCGGTTTGGGGGATGTGCTGAGCGGCTTGGTGGGCGCCTTGCTGGCCCAAGGCATGCCTGCCTATGAGGCAAGTTGCCTGGCCGTGTGGTTACACGCTACGGCAGGGGATCGCCAAGGCACTTATGGTCGCGGCCTGGCCGCCAGCGACCTGATACCTGCCATTCGTCAATTGCTGGAGGAGCAGTCGCCGTGTCTGAAGTAAGCCTTTTTCTGGCTGATGAAGGCGCCATGGTCGCGTTGGGTCAGCGTATTGCACAGGTTACGGCCGGCGCGGGACTGATTTTCCTTGAGGGCGACCTGGGCGCGGGCAAAACCACGCTGTCGCGGGGGATTATTCGTGGGCTGGGCCACACGGGCGCAGTAAAAAGCCCGACGTTCACCTTGGTCGAACCCTATGAGATCGGCACGGTTCGCGCCTTCCACTTCGACCTGTATCGGCTGGTCGACCCCGAAGAACTGGAGTACATGGGCATCCGTGATTACTTCGATGAAGATGCACTGTGCCTGATCGAGTGGCCAGATAAAGGCACAGGCTTTTTGCCAAAGCCGGACCTGACCATTACCATTACGCCGCATGAGCACGGACGTCAGCTGAAGTTGTTGCCCCAGAGTGCGCGCGGCCAGTCTTGGTGCGCGGCCCTGGCATTGGAATTCAAATAAAATTGGTGGGGTTAGGTATGCGCTTTCGCGCGATGGTTGCTGTCGTAGGGGTGTTGCTTGCGGCAATGACTTTCAATGCTCTGGCTGCTTCACAGGTGAAAAGTGTTCGCCTGTGGCGAGCGCCGGATAACACGCGACTGGTGTTCGACCTGTCTGGCCCGGTCCAGCACAGCGTCTTTACCCTGACGGCGCCCGATCGCCTGGTGATCGACATCAACGGCGCCACCCTGGGCGCGCCGCTGAAAGTATCCACCGCTAATACCCCGATCACCTCGATGCGCTCGGCCCAGCGCACGCCGACGGACCTGCGTGTGGTCATCGACCTGAAAAAGGCCGTGACCCCGAAAAGCTTTGTCCTGGCACCTAACGCCCAATACGGCAATCGATTGGTGGTCGACCTGTTCGACAACGCCGCCGATGCCAACCCGCCGCCAGCGCCGCCGCCGAGTGTTGCGACGGTGCCGGCCGTGCCGGTCAACCCGTCGCAGCCGCAGGTCAAGTTGCCGCCGCTACCACCGGCGCCTGCGGGCAAGCGCGACATTATCGTGGTGATCGACGCCGGTCACGGCGGTGAAGACCCGGGCGCTTCCGGCTCGCGCGGCCAGCATGAAAAAGACGTGGTACTGGCTATCGCCCGTGAACTGCAGCGCCAGGTTAACGGCATGAAAGGCTATCGCGCCGAGCTGACCCGTACCGGTGACTACTTCATCCCGCTGCGTGGCCGTACCGAAATCGCCCGCAAGAAGGGCGCCGACCTGTTTGTGTCGATCCACGCCGACGCCGCACCGTCGACAGCGGCCTTCGGTGCCTCGGTGTTTGCCTTGTCCGATCGTGGCGCTACGTCCGAAACCGCACGCTGGCTGGCGGACAGTGAAAACCGTTCCGACTTGATCGGCGGGGCCGGCAACGTGTCCCTCGACGACAAGGACAAAATGCTCGCCGGTGTACTGCTCGACCTGTCGATGACCGCTTCGCTGACGTCCAGCTTGAACGTCGGCCAAAAAGTCCTCAGCAACATTGGCCGCGTGACGTCCCTGCACAAGCAGCGCGTGGAGCAGGCCGGGTTCATGGTGTTGAAGTCGCCGGATATCCCGTCGATCCTGGTGGAAACCGGGTTTATTTCCAACTCCAACGAAGCCTCGAAACTGGCCAGCGCCAGCCACCAGCAGGCATTGGCGCGTTCGATCAGCGCCGGTATTCGCCAGTTCTTCCAGCAGAACCCGCCGCCGGGCACCTACATTGCCTGGCTGCGTGATTCCGGCAAAATCGCCCAGGGCCCGCGTGACCATCGCGTGCAGCCCGGCGACACCCTGGCCATGCTGGCCGTGCGTTTCCAGGTATCGGCCGCGACCTTGCGCAGCGCCAATAACCTGAAGACCGATGAGTTGAAAGTTGGCCAGGTGTTGACCATCCCTGGCACTGAATTGGCGGCGCAGTAATGAGCGAATCCCTATTGAACAGCGGCTCGCGTATCGAGCTGCTCAGCCCGCGCCTCGCCAACCAGATTGCGGCAGGTGAGGTAGTTGAGCGCCCGGCGTCGGTGATCAAGGAGTTGCTGGAAAACAGCATCGACTCCGGCGCCAAGCGCATTGATGTCGACGTGGAGCAAGGTGGGGTCAAGCTGCTGCGGGTGCGTGACGACGGCAGCGGCATCTCTTCGGATGACCTGCCGTTGGCGCTGGCTCGTCACGCCACCAGCAAGATTCGAGACCTCGAAGACCTCGAGCGGGTGATGAGCCTGGGTTTTCGCGGTGAGGCATTGGCGTCCATCAGCTCCGTGGCGCGCCTGACCCTGACTTCGCGCACCCGCAGCGCCGAGCAGGCCTGGCAGGTGGAAACCGAAGGCCGTGATATGGCGCCTCGTGTGCAGCCGGCCGCGCACCCGGTGGGCACTTCGGTTGAAGTTCGCGACCTGTTTTTCAACACGCCAGCACGACGCAAATTCCTCAAGGCCGAAAAAACCGAATTCGATCACCTGCAAGAAGTCATCAAACGCCTGGCCTTGGCGCGCTTTGATGTGGCGTTCCATTTACGCCACAACGGCAAGACCATCCTCAGCCTGCACGAAGCCCACGACGACGCCGCGCGCGCTCGGCGTGTATCTGCGATTTGCGGAGCGGGCTTCCTGGAGCAGGCGCTGCCGATAGAAATCGAGCGCAATGGCTTGCGCCTGTGGGGCTGGGTGGGTTTGCCGACCTTCTCCCGCAGCCAGGCGGACTTGCAGTACTTCTTCGTGAATGGCCGCGCGGTACGCGACAAACTGGTGGCCCACGCGGTGCGCCAGGCGTATCGCGATGTGCTGTTCAATGGGCGGCACCCGACGTTTGTGCTGTTCTTTGAAGTCGACCCGTCGGTGGTCGACGTCAACGTGCACCCGACCAAGCACGAAGTGCGTTTCCGCGACGGGCGCATGGTGCATGACTTCCTCTATGGCACGCTGCACCGCGCCTTGGGCGATGTGCGCCCGGATGATCAACTGTCTGCGCCGATTGTGACGGCGGTGGTAAGGCCGAGCGGTCCGGAGGCTGGCGAGTTCGGGCCTCAGGGCGAAATGAGCCTGGCGGCCAACCTGCTGCAATCGCCGCAGCCGCAGCCTTCATTTACGGCGCCGGGTTCCGGTTCGGGCGCGGGGTACCAGTACCAATACACGCCACGCCCGCAATCGACAGTGCCGGTGGCTGAGGCTCAGGCCGCTTATCGCGAGTTTTTTGCCCCGCTGCCGGGTGCCGAGCCCGGCGCGGTGGCGTTGCCCGAAGGTGGCGGTGATATTCCGCCGCTGGGTTATGCGCTGGCGCAGCTCAAGGGCATTTATATCCTGTCCGAAAACGCCCACGGCCTGGTGCTGGTGGACATGCACGCCGCCCACGAGCGGATCATGTACGAGCGCTTGAAGATCGCCATGGCCAGTGAAGGTCTGAGCGGCCAGCCGTTGTTGGTGCCGGAGTCCCTGGCGGTGAGCCAGCGTGAAGCCGATTGCGCCGAGGAACACCACAGCGTGTTCCAGAAGCTGGGCTTCGAACTGCAACGCCTGGGCCCGGAAACCCTGGCTATTCGCCAGATTCCTGCGCTGCTCAAACAAGCCGAAGCCAACCGCCTGGTCGCCGACGTACTGGCCGACCTGATGGAATACGGCACCAGCGACCGCATCCAGGCACATATCAACGAACTGCTCGGTACCATGGCCTGCCACGGTGCAATCCGCGCAAACCGCCGCCTGGCGTTGCCGGAAATGAACGGTTTGCTGCGCGACATGGAGAACACCGAGCGCAGCGGGCAATGCAACCATGGCCGACCGACCTGGACCCAAATGGGCCTGGACGACTTGGACAAACTGTTTTTGCGCGGCCGTTGATGAGCGCCTTGCCCCCCGCCATCTTCCTGATGGGCCCTACGGCCGCCGGCAAGACCGACCTGGCCATCGAGCTGACCAAAGTGCTGCCCTGCGAGCTGATCAGCGTCGACTCTGCCCTGGTTTACCGGGACATGGACATCGGCACGGCCAAGCCTTCAAAAGAACTGTTGGCACAGTATCCGCACCGATTGATTGACATCATCGACCCGGCCGAGAGCTATTCCGCCGCCGATTTCCGTACCGATGCCCTGGCCGCCATGGCCGAAATCACCGCGCGGGGCAATATTCCGCTGCTGGTGGGCGGTACGATGCTCTATTACAAGGCTTTGCAGGAAGGCTTGGCGGATATGCCAGCGGCCGACGCCCAGGTGCGCGGCGAAATCGAAGAAGAGGCTGCGCGCCTTGGATGGCAGGCCTTGCACGACCAGTTGGCGGCAGTCGACCCGGTTTCCGCTGCGCGCATTCACCCCAATGACCCCCAGCGCCTCAGTCGCGCCCTGGAAGTTTGGCGGGTGAGTGGCCAGACCATGACTGAACACAGGCTGAAACAAACTGCGCAAAGTGCTGATGCAGGCGCATCTGGACAGTCACAATTGCCCTATACTGTGGCGAACCTGGCCATTGCTCCGGCAAATCGCCAGGTGTTGCATGAACGAATTGCACAAAGATTCACAATTATGTTGGAACAGGGGTTTGTGGACGAGGTCGTAGCACTGCGTTCCAGAGGTGACCTGCATGCCGGGTTGCCTTCGATACGTGCTGTTGGCTACCGCCAAGTCTGGGAACACCTGGATGGCAAGCTGACGTCAGCCGAAATGCAGGAACGCGGCATCATTGCCACGCGCCAATTGGCGAAGCGCCAGTTCACCTGGCTGCGCAGCTGGAGCGATTTGCACTGGTTGGACAGCCTGGACAGCGACAATCTGTCACGCACCTTGAAATACTTGGGATCGGTCTCCATATTGAGCTGAGTCCTTGCAATTGCCGTCTATCCTTGGGGGTGTGACGGCCATGAGCTATCTATTTTCCGAATTTTATTATTGATCCTTAAAGGAGTGCGGCACATGTCAAAAGGGCATTCGCTACAAGACCCTTACTTGAATACTTTACGTAAAGAGAAAGTTGGGGTTTCCATCTACCTGGTCAACGGTATCAAGCTGCAAGGCACGATCGAGTCGTTCGACCAGTTCGTGATCCTGCTGAAAAACACCGTCAGCCAGATGGTTTACAAGCACGCTATCTCGACAGTCGTTCCAGTTCGTCCAATCCGTCTGCCTAGCGCAGCAGGTGATGAACAGGGTGACGCTGAGCCAGGTAACGCCTGATAGGAGTCTCCTTTGTTCTTTGAGCGCCACGGTGGTGGTGAGCGAGTAATCCTCGTTCACTTGGATGGACAGGACCCTGAGGCGCGCGAAGATCCGCAGGAGTTTCAGGAGTTGGCAAATTCGGCCGGCGCCGAGACCGTTGCGTTTTTTAACGTACCGCGTCATCGGCCAACCGCCAAATACCTGATTGGCAGCGGAAAGGTCGAGGAACTGCGCGACCTGGTTCACGCCGAAGAAGCCGATCTGGTGATCTTCAATCACACCCTCACGCCCAGTCAGGAACGTAACCTCGAACGTGTTTTCGAGTGTCGCGTGATTGACCGCACCGGTCTGATTCTCGATATTTTCGCCCAGCGCGCCCGTACCCATGAAGGCAAGCTCCAGGTAGAACTGGCCCAGCTTGACCACATGAGCACCCGGCTGGTGCGTGGCTGGACTCACCTTGAGCGTCAGGGTGGTGGCATCGGCATGCGCGGCCCGGGTGAAACCCAGCTGGAAACCGACCGTCGTCTGCTGCGGGTGCGCCTGCGCCAGATCAAGGGCCGCCTGGAAAAAGTACGCAGCCAGCGCGAACAATCACGCCGTGGTCGCTCGCGTGCGGATATCCCTACCGTGTCCCTGGTGGGCTATACCAACGCCGGCAAATCCACGCTGTTCAACAACGTGACGAAATCGGACGTGTACGCGGCCGACCAACTGTTCGCCACCCTCGACCCGACCCTGCGCCGTCTGGACATCGACGACCTGGGGCCGATTGTCCTGGCCGACACCGTAGGTTTCATTCGTCATCTGCCCCACAAGCTGGTCGAAGCATTTCGGTCTACGCTCGAAGAGTCGAGCAATTCCGACTTGCTGTTGCATGTGATCGATGCGGCCGAACCGGATCGCATGTTGCAGATCGAGCAGGTGATGGTGGTGCTGGGCGAGATTGGTGCACAAGACTTGCCGATCCTCGAGGTCTATAACAAACTCGATTTGCTTGAGGGTGTCGAGCCGCAAATCCAGCGCGATGAAGACGGCAAGCCCCAGCGGGTTTGGCTGTCGGCACGCGATGGCAGTGGCCTGGAGTTGCTTGAACAGGCGATTGCCGAGTTGCTGGGCAGCGATTTGTTTGTCGGCACCTTGCGCTTGCCGCAACGTTTTGCTCGACTGCGTGCACAGTTTTTCGAACTGGGCGCCGTACAGAAAGAAGAATACGACGAAGAAGGTGTCAGCTTGCTGGCCGTTCGATTGCCGCGCTCGGAGCTGAATCGGCTGGTCAGCCGTGAAGGTGTGGTACCGACAGAGTTCATCGAACAACACACTTTGCAATAAAAGCCTCCGAAAGCGGTTGTGCCGCAGTAGCAGGCATTCTGTAGCATTGGTCGGCGCGCCGTGGGTGCGTCTTTGCTTTATCAGATGGAGAGCGCTATGGCTTGGAATGAGCCGGGTGGCAACTCGAATAATCAGGATCCTTGGGGTGGTAAACGCCGCAATAATGGCGACCGCAAGGGGCCACCAGATCTCGACGAGGCCTTCCGAAAGCTGCAGGAAAGCCTGAATGGGTTGTTCGGTGGTGGAAAAAAACGTGGTGGCGGTGACGACGGCGGTCGCACAAGCAAGGGCGGCGGCTATGGCCTGCTGGGCCTCGGGCTTGTCGTGCTCGCAGCCGTGTGGCTGTACAGCGCTGTGTACGTAGTCGACGAGCAGGAGCAAGCCGTGGTGCTGCGCTTCGGCAAGTACTACGAGACTGTCGGGCCAGGCCTGAACATCTATTTCCCGCCGATCGACAAGAAGTACATGGAGAACGTCACGCGTGAGCGTGCCTACACCAAGCAGGGCCAGATGCTGACCGAAGACGAGAACATCGTCGAAGTGCCGCTGACCGTGCAGTACAAGATCAGCAACCTGCAGGATTTCGTGCTGAACGTTGATCAGCCGGAAATCAGCCTGCAACACGCTACCGAAAGCGCCCTGCGCCACGTGGTGGGTTCCACCGCCATGGACCAGGTGCTGACCGAAGGGCGTGAATTGATGGCCAGCGAAATCAAGGAGCGCCTGCAACGGTTCCTCGATACCTACCGCACCGGCATCACGGTGACTCAGGTGAACGTACAAAGCGCAGCTGCACCGCGCGAAGTGCAGGAAGCCTTTGATGACGTGATCCGCGCCCGTGAAGACGAGCAGCGTTCGCGCAACCAGGCTGAAACCTACGCCAACGGCGTCGTGCCGGAAGCCCGTGGTCAGGCCCAGCGCATCCTTGAAGATGCCAACGGTTACCGCGACGAAGTGGTCTCCCGCGCCAAGGGTGAGGCGGACCGCTTTACCAAACTGGTTGCCGAGTACCGCAAGGCTCCGGAAGTCACGCGTGAGCGTCTGTACCTGGACACCATGCAGGAAGTCTTCAGCAACACCAGCAAGGTTCTCGTGACCGGCAGCAAAGGTGGGCAGAACAACCTGCTGTACCTGCCGCTGGACAAGATGATCGAAGGTGGTCGTAGCGGCACCAGCGCACCGTCCAGCAGCTCGAATGCCGCTGCCAACGAAGCGAGCGCCCGTGCGGCCGCTGACTTGCTGCAACAGCAAACACGTACCAGGGAGAGTCGTTGATGAGCAATAAATCGCTGACCGCCCTGATTGTGGGCGTCGTCGTGGTCATCGCTGCCTGGAACTGCTTCTACATCGTGTCTCAGACCGAGCGCGCGGTGTTGCTGCAATTCGGTCGTGTGGTGCAGGCGGATGTCCAGCCGGGCCTGCATGTGAAAGTCCCCTACGTGAACCAGGTGCGCAAGTTCGACGGCCGCCTGATGACCCTGGATGCACCGACACAACGCTTCCTGACCCTGGAAAAGAAAGCCGTGATGGTTGACGCCTACGCCAAGTGGCGCGTCAAGGATGCCGAGCGCTTCTACACCGCGACCTCCGGCCTCAAGCAGATTGCCGACGAGCGTTTGTCGCGCCGTCTGGAATCGGGCCTGCGTGACCAGTTTGGTAAACGCACCCTGCACGAGGTGGTATCCGGTGAACGTGATGCGCTGATGGCTGACATCACCCGTTCGCTGAACACGATGGCAGAGAAAGAGCTGGGCATCGAAGTCGTCGATGTTCGGGTCAAGGCCATCGACCTGCCGAAGGAAGTGAACCGCAGCGTGTTCGAGCGTATGAGCACCGAGCGTGAGCGTGAAGCCCGTGAGCATCGCGCCAAAGGTAACGAGTTGGCTGAAGGTATCCGTGCGGATGCCGACCGTCAGCGCCGTGTACTGCTGGCAGAGGCTTATCGCGAGTCTGAAGAGGCTCGTGGTGATGGCGACGCCCAAGCTGCGGCGATCTACGCCAAGGCTTACGGCCAGGACCAGGAGTTCTACGCGTTCTACCGTAGCCTGCGTGCCTACCGTGAAAGCTTCGCGAACAAAACCGACGTCATGGTGCTGGACCCAAGCAGCGACTTCTTCCGCTACCTGGAAAAGTCCAAGTAACCAAGCCTGTGACTTTAGGGCGCACTCCGTCGGGCGGCTAAAATGCCTGGCGGGGTGATCCTTTCAGAAAACGGGTGTATGATGCGGCAGCCGGGAAATTCCCGGCTTTTTTGCGTCTGCACGTTTGATTCGGCAGGCGCCACAGGTTTTTCGAGGAAAGTGCCCGACGAGGCCGCTGGCAGGCCGTTCGTCACGTCGCTCTTGCGCGTGGATTATGCAAAGCGTGGGTATTTTCTGCTTCACTCAAGGCTCGGCCGAGGGCTGGCCGCCCGGATCATAGGGGAATGGCGTAATGGCAACGGTAGACCGCTGGCTGCTGCCAGATGGCATCGAAGAAGTACTGCCACCAGAGGCTGCGCGCATTGAAGTAGCGCGTCGCCAGGTGTTGGATCTGTTCCAGAGCTGGGGTTACGAGTTTGTCGTGACCCCCCATATCGAGTACCTGGAATCCCTGCTGACCGGCGCGGGCCAGGACCTGGATCTGCGCACCTTCAAGGTCATTGACCCGCAATCGGGCCGGCAAATGGGTTTCCGTGCCGACATCACGCCGCAAGTGGCGCGCATTGATGCGCACACCCTGCGCCGCGAAGGCCCGAGCCGCCTGTGCTACGCCGGCAGCGTGCTGCATGCTCAGCCGCGTGCGTTGTCGTCGTCGCGCAGCCCGATCCAGTTGGGCGCCGAGTTGTACGGTGATGCCAGCCCGAGCAGCGACGTTGAAGTGATCAGCCTGATGCTGGCTATGCTGCAACTGGCCGATGTGCCGGATGTACACATGGACCTGGGTCACGTGGGTATCTATCGTGGCCTGGCCCGTGCGGCCGGTTTGTCCGGTGAAGTGGAGCAACAGTTGTTCGATGCCTTGCAGCGCAAGGCGATCGATGAAGTGATCGCCCTGACCGCAGGCGTGCCTGCGGACCTGGCCGACATGCTGCGTGCACTGGTGAACCTGTGCGGCGGTCGTGAAGTGCTGGTGGCTGCCCGTGAGCGCCTGGCCAATGCGCCGGCGCCGGTCCTGGCTGCGCTGGATGATGTGTTCGCGATTGCCGAGCAATTGTCGGCGCGCTTCCCTGAGTTGCCGCTGTATTTCGACCTGGGTGAGTTGCGCGGTTACCACTACCACACCGGTGTGGTGTTCGCCGTCTTTGTACCGGGTGTTGGCCAGGCCATCGCCCAAGGCGGTCGTTATGACGATATCGGCGCCGACTTCGGTCGTGCCCGTCCGGCGACTGGCTTTTCTACCGATTTGAAAACCCTGGTGACCCTGGGGCGTGCTGAGGTCGAGCTGCCGTCTGGTGGCATCTGGATGCCCGACAGTACGGACGCAGCACTCTGGCAGCAGGTTTGCCAGTTGCGCAGTGAGGGTCAGCGTGTCGTCCAGGCTTTGCCTGGGCAGCCATTGGCCGCCGCCCGTGAAGCGGACTGCGACCGGCAATTGATTCTGCAGAACGGGCTTTGGCAAGTATCGCCACTGGCTTCTTGAGTTTTCCTGCCGGCCATCGCCGGCACCAAGTTTGCGCGAATGAGGACAAGTGTTATGGGTAAGAATGTCGTAGTCCTGGGCACCCAATGGGGTGATGAGGGCAAAGGCAAGATCGTTGATCTGCTGACCGAACATGCTGCCGCCGTAGTGCGCTACCAAGGTGGCCACAACGCTGGCCACACCCTGGTCATCGATGGCGAAAAAACCGTCTTGCACCTGATCCCGTCGGGCGTGCTGCGCGAAGGCGTGCAGTGCCTGATCGGCAACGGTGTTGTGGTTGCACCTGACGCCCTGCTGCGTGAGATCACCAAGCTGGAAGAGAAAGGCGTACCGGTGCGCGAGCGCTTGCGTATCAGCCCGTCCTGCCCGCTGATCCTGTCCTTCCACGTTGCGCTGGACCAGGCCCGTGAAAAGGCGCGTGGCGAGCTGAAGATCGGTACAACCGGTCGCGGCATCGGCCCGGCGTACGAAGACAAGGTTGCACGTCGTGGCCTGCGTGTGGGCGACCTGCTCAACATGCCGCGCTTTGAAGACAAGCTGCGTGAACTGGTGGATTACCACAACTTCATGCTGGTGGGTTACTACAAAGAGCCGGCCATCGAGTTCGAAAAGACCTTGGCCGAGTGCAAGGAATACGCTGAGCTGCTCAAGCCGCTGATGCTGGATGTGACGGCCGAGCTGCACGACCTGCGTCGCGCCGGCAAAGACATCATGTTCGAAGGCGCCCAGGGTTCGTTGCTCGACATCGACCACGGCACCTACCCGTACGTGACCAGCTCCAACACCACCGCTGGCGGCGTTGCGACCGGTTCGGGCGTTGGCCCGATGTTCCTGGACTACATCCTGGGCATCACCAAGGCTTACACCACGCGCGTGGGTTCGGGCCCGTTCCCGACTGAGCTGTTTGACGAAGTCGGCGCACACCTGGCCAAGCAAGGTCACGAGTTCGGTGCAACTACCGGCCGTGCCCGTCGTTGCGGCTGGTTCGACGCCGTTATCCTGCGCCGCGCTATCGATGTGAACAGCATCTCGGGCATCTGCCTGACCAAGCTGGACGTTCTCGACGGCCTGGAAGCCATCAATATCTGCATCGGCTACAAAGATGCAGACGGCAAGGACGTTGCACCGACCGACGCTGACAGCTACGTCGGCCTGCAGCCTGTGTACGAAGAAGTGCCGGGCTGGACCGAATCGACCGTGGGCGCCAAGACCCTGGAAGAGCTGCCGGCCAACGCCCGTGCTTACATCAAGCGTGTTGAAGAGCTGATCGGCGCGCCGATCGACATTATTTCGACAGGCCCGGACCGCAACGAGACCATCGTTCTGCGTCACCCGTTCGCTTAATAAGCTGTTGATGTAAAAAGCAAAGGGCTCCTTCGGGAGCCCTTTTTTGTGGCTGGCTGGCAATCGGCACGACCCTTGCTACGGTTCTTTCTTTCGCGGTGCTATCAAATTAATGGCACCCGTGGTGGAGGGATTTACCGTGTCTGCCGTTCTCTCATTGTTACAAAGCCGGCTGTTGCGGCCGGTGTTCGTTACCCTAGGTATCGCTCTTTTGGTGCAAGTGCTGGTGGCCGTTGCCCTGACGCGAAGCACCGTGACGGCGTTGGAAGCGGATTTAAGCAATCGCCTGGGTGCCGACAGCCAGAAACTGTCAGGCGAATTGGCGCAAGCCGGCAAGGAAGTCACCTCGAGCCTGGACAGCTTGTCTTCGAGCACGCGCCAGCGTCTGACCGCAGGGCTTTCCACGCGCCTGCAAGAGGAGCAGAAGCAACTGCGTGCGACCCTGGAAAAAGACCTGCAGGATTCGGCCAATGACATGGCCCAACTGCTGGCGTCGGTGGCGCCCCGCGCCATGTGGGACAGCGACGTGCCGACGTTGTCGGAGTTCGCCCGGCGCGCCCAGCGCAATCCCAACGTGTTGTTCGTGGTGTATGACGACGCGGCTGGCGAGCACCTGACCCGTTACCTCAATCGTGAAAACCCGATCAACCAGGCACTGCTGGACAAGGGCAAGGGCGACCGAGCCTTGGATAAGGTTCTGGATGCGGCTAAAAACGACCCATCGGTGTTCTACGTCGAGGCGTCCATCAGCCCCAACGGCACCGAGATCGGCAAAGTCCGCATGGGCGTCTCGACCAAAGCGGTAGAGGCCGACCTGGCAGCGCTGGACAAGCGCTTTGCTGCCTTGATCGCCAGCAGCGATCAGTTGGTCGGTGACAGCCTCAAGGGCGCCGCCGCCGACAGCGCAGCGGCCATGGGCGCGCGCCTGCAATCGGCGCAAGCCACCGCCACCCAGATGACCGCCAACACCAGCAGTGCCGTACAGGACGCTGCGGGAGCGCTGCGCTGGCGCATCGGTATGGGGCTCGCCATTGTCGGGTTTGGCGTATTGCTGTTGATCGCCATCGTGCTGGGGCGCCGTGTGGTCAATCGCCTGAAGTTGTTGATTGCCGCCATGGACGACCTGGCGGCGGGCGAGGGCGACCTCACTAAGCGTGTGCAGATCAACAGCAAGGACGAAATCGGCGACATGGCCTCGGCGGTCAATCGCTTTGTGGATAAGTTGCAGCCGATCGTGCGTGAGGCGGGCGATGTAGCGCAGCGCACCGGTGTCGAAATCGGCGCCATGACTTTACGCAATGCCGGGGCTGACAAGGCGGCCGGTTTGCAGCGCGACGAAGTTGCCGAAAGCCTGCGCGCGCTTTCGCAAATGGCCGACGAGGCCCAGGCCGAAAGCCATGCGATGCAGGCGGCGTTGCAGCAGGTGGTGGATATTCGCCAGGCCACGGATGAAAACTCACGGACCTCGGCAGAGGTCGGCAGCCTGATCGAGGCGCTCGCGGGGCAAGTGCAGGCCGGTTCCCAGGTGATCGAGCGGTTGGCGCAGCAAAGCGAGCAGATCGAAGTGGTGTTGACGGTGATCCACGGGATTGCCGAGCAGACCAACTTGCTGGCCCTGAATGCGGCGATTGAAGCAGCGCGTGCCGGTGAAACCGGGCGAGGTTTTGCGGTGGTGGCAGACGAAGTGCGGGCGCTGGCGAGTAAAACCCAAAGCTCCACCGGCGACATCCAGGCGCATATCGTGGCATTGCAACAGGGCGCGCGCGAGGCGGTGGAAACCATCAGCAAGGCCGGGCGCCAGGCGAATGAAGGGTTGTTGGTGCTGCGCGACAGTGTGCGCTTGCAGCAGTCGGTGCAGGCTTCCGTGGAGCAGGTGCATGCGGCGATTGGCCTGGCGACGCGTGCGGCCGAGCATCAAGCCCAGGGCGCGCATGCGGTGCGTGGGCGGGTCGAGGTGATCCATGCCCAGGCCGAGCGGGCCGCGCAGGCGGTGGTGGAAACCACGGCCAGTGGCAAGGTGCTGGATGGGTTGGCGGCGCAGTTGAAGGCGAGTTTGGGGCAGTTTAGGGCTTAGCGTCGTCTGCACCGGCCTCATCGCAGGCAAGCCAGCTCCCACATTTGAGCGAGTTCCAACTTTGGAATGCAATCGAATGTGGGAGCTGGCTTGCCTGCGATAGCGGTCTTAGCGGCTCAAATACATCCGGGTAGTCAGTAAATACACCGGCAACCCCGACACCAGAATCAACAACGCCGCATACGGCGCCGCCGCCGCAAACTCCACATTCGAGGTATGCGCCCACACGGCAGTCGCCAGGGTATTCAACCCTGTGGGGCTGAGCAGCAAGGTCGCCGTCAATTCCTTCATTGCATCCAGAAACACCAACGCAAACGCCGCCCCCAATGCCGGAAAAATAATCGGCAAGGTCACCCGGCAAAACGCGCTGAATGACGAGGCGCCCAGCGTGCGTGCAGCTTCTTCCAGTTGCGGCGCAGCTTTGTTCAGTGCGGTTCGAATCGGCGCTTGAGCAAGCGGCAGAAACAACAGCGCATAAGCAATCAGCAGCAGCGCCGAGGTCTGATACAGCGCGGGCACGTAGTGCAGCGCGAAATACACCAGCGTCAGCGCTATCACCAGCCCTGGCAGGGCATGCAGCAGATAAGGCAGGCGCTCAGCCCAGATCGCCAGCTGGCCTTTGTAGCGCACCACCAGCAGGCCGACCGGCACGGCCAATACCAGACAAAGCGCAGCGCCGCCCAAGGACAATGCCAGCGAAGACATCAATGCCTCGCCAATTTCGGCCACCGGGAATGCCGCCGATGAACCCACCGCCAGCCAATAAGCGAGCATCCCCAACGGAATGCCGCTACCGATGACCGCCAGCGCCAGGCAATACAGCTGACCCACGGTCGACCATTTGCCCAGCTTGACCTGTTCAGCATGCCGCGCCGCGCCCTGGCCGATGCGCACATGCCGGCCCTTGCCGCGCACCCGCAACTCCAGCCACAGCAGCGTCAGGCACATCACCAGCAGCACGGCCGAGAGCATCGCGGCATTGGCGTTGCTGAATTCCAGTTCGAACTGTTGGTAGATCGCGGTGGTAAAGGTTTGCAGGCCGATGATCGACAGTGCGCCGAATTCCACCAGCATATGCAGCGCGATCAGCAGCGCTCCGGCCAGCAGCGAAGGCCAGAGCAGCGGCAGTGTGATTCGAAAAAATACGCCCCAGCGATTCAGTCCCAGCGTGCGGGCCGACTCTTCAAGGGATGGATCAAGATTGCGCAATGTCGCCGCCACCGGCAGAAACACCAGCGGGTACTTGGACAGGGTCATCACCAGGATTGCCCCGCCCAGGCCCTCGAAGTTGGCGCTCAGCGAGACCCAGGTGAAGCTGCTGACAAACGCAGGCACTGCGAACGGCAGGCACAGGATCACGCCCCAGATGCGTCGCCCCGGCAGGTTGCTACGCTCCAGTAGCCACGCCAGTGACAGGCCGATTACGCCGCACGCCACCGTCACCCCAACCATCAACGCCAGGGTGTTGCGCAGCAGTCCGAATACATACGGCCGCCACAGCAGGTGCACCGCCTCCGCCCAGCCCGCCTGCCAGGCCTTGGTGCCGACATACACCAGTGGCAGCAGGCTCAAGCCCACCAGAAACAGCACGGGCAGCAGCAGCCAGATCGACGGGCGTTTGCGCCGGGGTATGAACCCGGCGGCGGAAAGCGATGGGTTCATCAGTTCAAGCCAACGTCACGTTCCAGGTCCAGGGCTTCTTCGGCATTGCCAAGGTCGGCCGGGGTGACTTTCGGCGGCTGCAGCTCGCTGAACGGCTTGAGGCCACGATTGGATTGCATGCCTTTGCGCAGCGGGTATTCAGCCGAGGTGTTGGTGATCACACGCTGGCCTTCTTCACTGGCCATGAAGGCGAGCAACTGCTGAGCTTCTTTGGGATGTTTGCTGGATTTCAGCGCGGCAGCGGAAGACACGGTGATCAGGCCACCGGCGTCGCCATCAGTGAAGTAGTGCAGTTGCGAATCCAGGTTGGTTTTTTCTTTTTTCAGGGCGAACCAGTAGTAGTTGTTCACCAGCACGGTGGCGACTTCGCCGTTTTCCACGGCTTTGAGGGCGACCATGTTGTTGCTGTAAACCTTGCCGAAGGCGCGCAGGCCGGTCAGCCATTCTTCAGCCGCTTCGCGCCCGTGCAGCTTGATGATTGCTACCGCTTGCTCCTGGAATGCGCCGCTGGTGGGCACAAAGCCGACTTTGCCTTGCCACTCGGGGCCGGCGAAATCGAGCACCGATTTGGGCAGGTCTTTTTCGGCGATCAGTTTGGGGTTGAAGGCCACGACGCGGGTGCGAGCGGTTACGCCCATCCAGTCACCGTTGCTGCCGACGTAATCCTTGGGCAACACGTCCAGCGTGCGCGCATCAATTTTGGCCAGCAGGCCTTGCTCGCCGAGTTTGTTCAGCGGCGGCGACTCTTCGGTGTAGATCACATCGGCAGGGGAGCGCTCGCCTTCTTCCACGACCTGGCTGGCGAGCTGGTTGCTGCTGCCTTTGCGCACGTTGACGTGAATGCCGGTCTTGGCTTCGAAGGCCTTGGCGAGTTCATCGCCGACTTCTTTGTGCTGGCCGTTGTACAGGGTCAGGGAAACCTTGTCGGCGGAGTAGGCGGTGGGCGAGAGTAGGGTCAAGCCGAGCAGGGTGAGGGTCAGGCCACGTAGAAGGGATGTCTTGAGACGGTTATCGCGGATCATCATCCGAAGTGTTCCTCGCTTGTATGCAACAAATCATTGCAAGGATAAACGATAAAACTTCTCAAGTGCGGACGAGGGGAGAATCCTTGGGGAAGTTTTCAAACCCCGGAAACGAAAAAACCCGCTTTCGCGGGTTTGATCTGAATTTGGTGCCCAGGAGAAGACTCGAACTTCCACGACCTTGCGATCACCAGCACCTGAAGCTGGCGTGTCTACCAATTTCACCACCTGGGCATTATCAACAACGCTTGCGCCGTTGATGGAGCGAACTATACGGAGCGCTTTTAAATCTGTAAACCCCTGATATCAAAAATATAAATCGATATTCTTGTTAAAAATCAAAGGTCTGAAACGAAAAAACCCGCTTTCGCGGGTTTGATCTGAATTTGGTGCCCAGGAGAAGACTCGAACTTCCACGACCTTGCGATCACCAGCACCTGAAGCTGGCGTGTCTACCAATTTCACCACCTGGGCAACATCAACAACGTTGCCGTCGTCGATGGCGCGCACTATACGGAGACGCTTTTGAGCTGTAAAGCCCTGCCATGAAAAAAGCCTGGAAAATTTCGCCAATGGTCATGCAAGGTGCTTTCCGAGGGCGGCAAAGGCCTTTTAAACACTTGTCGACACCTGAAATTTCCCGTTTCAATACGCGTATGCCAAACTAACCCGCATATAGACAAGGTGAAAACTCTCTAATGGCCGATTGGCAGTCCCTCGATCCCGAGGCCGCTCGTGAAGCGGAAAAATATGAAAACCCTATTCCTAGCCGCGAACTGATCCTGGCGCATCTCGCCGATCGTGGTTCGCCTGCTAGCCGCGAGCAGCTGGTTGAAGAGTTCGGTCTGACCACCGAAGACCAGCTCGAAGCCCTGCGCCGCCGTTTGCGTGCCATGGAGCGCGATGCTCAACTGATCTACACCCGTCGTGGCACCTATGCGCCTGTGGATAAGCTGGACTTGATCCTGGGCCGCATCGCCGGCCATCGGGATGGCTTCGGCTTCCTGATCCCGGATGACGGCAGTGACGACCTGTTCATGAGCCCGGCGCAAATGCGCCTGGTATTCGACGGCGACCGTGCCCTGGCGCGCGTTTCCGGTCTGGACCGTCGTGGTCGCCGTGAAGGCGTGATCGTCGAAGTGGTGTCCCGTGCCCACGAGTCCATCGTTGGTCGTTACTTCGAAGAAGGCGGCATCGGCTTTGTGGTGCCGGATAACCCGAAGGTCCAGCAGGAAGTGCTGATCACCCCGGGCCGCAATGGCGCCGCCAAGGTTGGCCAGTTCGTCGAGGTGAAAATCACCCATTGGCCAACGGCGCGCTTCCAGCCACAGGGCGATATTGTTGAAGTGGTCGGCAACTACATGGCGCCGGGCATGGAAATCGACGTTGCGCTGCGCACCTACGATATCCCTCACGTCTGGCCCGAGGCTGTGCTCAAGGAAGCCGCCAAGCTCAAGCCGGAAGTGGAAGATAAAGACAAAGAAAAACGCATCGACCTGCGCCATCTGCCGTTCGTCACTATCGACGGCGAAGATGCCCGCGACTTCGACGATGCGGTCTATTGCGAAGCCAAGCCTGGCAAGCTGCGCCTGTTCTCCGGCGGCTGGAAGTTGTTCGTCGCGATTGCCGACGTGTCCAGCTACGTGAAGATCGGTTCGGCCCTGGACAACGAAGCCCAGGTGCGCGGCAACTCCGTGTACTTCCCTGAGCGCGTGATCCCGATGCTGCCTGAGCAGCTGTCCAACGGCCTGTGCTCCCTGAACCCTAAAGTCGACCGGTTGGCCATGGTGTGCGAGATGACCATCTCCAAAACCGGCGAAATGACCGACTACCAGTTCTACGAAGCGGTGATCCACTCCCAGGCGCGCCTGACCTACAACAAGGTCAGCACCATCCTGGAAGCACCGAAGACCAGCGAAGCCAAGGCTTTGCGTGGCGAATACGCCGACGTCGTACCGCACCTCAAGCAGCTTTATGCGCTGTATAAGGTGTTGCTGGGCGCACGTCATGTACGTGGCGCCATCGACTTTGAAACCCAGGAAACCCGGATTGTGTTCGGCTCCGAGCGCAAGATCGCGGCCATTACGCCGACGACGCGTAACGATGCGCACAAGCTGATCGAGGAATGCATGCTGGCGGCCAACGTGGCCACCGCGGAATTCCTGAAAAAGCACGAAATTCCTGCCCTGTACCGCGTGCATGACGGCCCGCCACCGGAGCGCCTGGAAAAACTGCGCGCCTTCCTCGGCGAGCTCGGCCTGTCCCTGCACAAAGGCAAGGACGGCCCGACGCCGAAGGATTACCAGGCGTTGCTGGCAAGCATCAAGGACCGTCCGGATTACCACGTGATCCAGACCGTGATGCTGCGCTCCCTGAGCCAGGCGGTGTACAGCGCTGATAACCAAGGCCACTTCGGCCTGAATTACGAGGCGTACACCCACTTCACTTCGCCGATTCGTCGTTACCCGGACCTGCTCACGCACCGGGCGATTCGCAGTGTGATCCACTCCAAGCAGAACACCCCGCACGTCAAGCGCGCCGGTGCCATGACCATTCCGAAGGCACGGATCTATCCGTACGACGAAGCGGCCCTGGAACAGCTGGGCGAACAGTGCTCGATGAGCGAGCGCCGCGCCGACGAAGCCACCCGTGACGTAGTGAACTGGCTCAAGTGCGAGTTCATGAAAGACCGCGTGGGCGAGTCGTTCCCTGGTGTGATCACCGCCGTGACGGGTTTCGGCCTGTTCGTCGAGCTGACCGACATCTACGTCGAAGGCCTGGTGCACGTCACCGCGCTGCCGGGTGACTACTACCACTTTGACCCTGTGCATCACCGCCTGGCGGGCGAGCGCACCGGTCGCAGCTTCCGCTTGGGCGACACCGTGGAAGTGCAGGTCATGCGCGTCGACCTCGACGAGCGCAAGATCGACTTCGGCATGCCCGACAAGCCGACCGAAACGCCGGCTGGCCGTAAAAAGCGTGGCAGCGAACCTGCTGCATCCGCCAGCAAAGGCAAGGGCGCGCCTGCGAAAGCAGCTGCCGCCGAGCCTGCGCCAGCCAAGGCCGGTCGTCGTTCGTCCACCAAGGAAAAGGCCCCCGAGGCCTACCGCCCGAGCGATGCTGCGGCGAAAAACGCCGAAGTGCGCAAGAGCCGTGAGTTGAAGCAGCAGTTGCTCAGCGAAGCCAAAAGCGGTGGTAAAGCGGCGTCTGGGGGAAAGTCCCACGGGGCGGAAAAGCCGTCGAGCAAACCGAGTAAACACCGTAAAGGCCCGCCTAAAGCGGGCTCGGCCCCCGCGAAGAGCGGCGGGTCGCGCAAACCTAAGGCCAAGTCATGAGTCTGGAAAAAATCTACGGCGTGCACGCCGTAGAAGCACTGCTGCGTCATCACCCTAAACGCGTCAAGCAGGTGTGGTTGGCCGAAGGCCGCAGCGAGCCGCGCGTGCAAGCGCTGGTCGAACTGGCCACGCAAAACAAGGTTGCTATCGGCCAGGCCGAGCGCCGTGAGATGGACGTGTGGGTTGAAGGCGTTCACCAGGGCGTGGTTGCGGACGTAAGCCCGAGCCAGGTGTGGGGCGAAGCGATGCTCGACGAGCTGCTCGACCGTACCGAAGGCGCACCGCTGTTGCTGGTGCTGGACGGCGTGACCGACCCGCACAACCTCGGCGCTTGCCTGCGTTCGGCCGATGCTGCCGGTGCGCTGGCGGTGATCGTGCCTAAAGACAAGTCGGCAACCCTGACGCCGGTCGTGCGTAAAGTTGCGTGCGGCGCGGCGGAAGTGATTCCGCTGGTGGCCGTGACCAACCTGGCGCGCACTCTGGAGAAACTCCAGCAGCGCGGCCTGTGGGTTGTGGGCACGGCGGGCGAGGCCGAGGTCAGCATTTATGACCAGGACCTCACCGGCCCGACCATCCTGATCATGGGGGCCGAAGGCAAAGGCATGCGCCGCCTGACCCGCGAGCACTGCGATTACCTGGTGAAACTGCCGATGGCCGGTAGCGTCAGCAGCCTCAACGTGTCGGTTGCCACCGGCGTGTGCCTGTTCGAAGCCCAGCGCCAGCGTGGCGTCAAGGCCAAGAGCAAGAAGTAACCGGGTCAAATGTGGGGGGGCGGGCTTGTGTGGGCGCTGGCTTGCCTGCGATAGCATCACCTCGGTCTCGCTGAAAGACCGAGGTGCCTGCATCGCGGGCAAGCCCGGCTCACACATAAGCCGCTCCCACTTTTTTTGAAGTGTTTGGAAGATTGTTCAAATAATCACCAATCACCTTGCGCCGTTTCTCCCCCTTCTCTACAATTGCGCCCCTTGCCTTCCTGGCAGGCACCTATGTGCCTCCCTGCGGCAAGATCCATAAGTGTCATTCACTCCTTGTCTGACCGTTTTTGAGCGGCAGGCTACAACCCGTAAGGAGCATTCATGCGTCATTACGAAATCATCTTTTTGGTCCACCCGGATCAAAGCGAGCAAGTCGGCGGCATGGTTGAGCGTTACACCAAGCTGATCGAAGAAGACGGCGGCAAAATCCACCGTCTGGAAGATTGGGGCCGTCGTCAACTGGCCTACGCAATCAACAATGTTCACAAGGCTCACTACGTGATGCTGAACGTTGAGTGCACTGGCAAGGCCCTGGCCGAGCTGGAAGACAACTTCCGCTACAACGATGCAGTGATCCGTAACCTGGTCATCCGTCGCGAAGAAGCCGTTACCGGCCAATCCGAGATGCTCAAGGCTGAAGAAAACCGCAGTGAGCGCCGTGAGCGTCGCGACCGTCCTGAGCACGAAGGCGCTGAAAGCGCTGATAGTGATGACAGCGACAACAGCGATAACGCTGACGAGTAATCCACGGACCTTTTAAGGAGCCTATCAAATGGCACGTTTCTTCCGTCGTCGTAAATTCTGCCGCTTCACCGCTGAAGACGTGAAAGAGATCGATTACAAAGATCTCAACACTCTGAAAGCCTACGTATCCGAGACCGGCAAAATCGTTCCAAGCCGTATCACCGGTACCAAAGCACGTTATCAGCGTCAGCTGGCCACCGCTATCAAGCGCGCCCGCTTCCTGGCCCTGCTGGCCTACACCGACAGCCACGGCCGCTGAGACCGGGCAGTCGACAAGTAGTAAGGGATTGAATGCATGCGCGCCTTAGCTGAGTTCATCATGCGCGGTCGCGTGCAGGCCACTCTGGTAGTGGCCGGATGTGCGGCATTGCCGCTGCTTTATTGGTTGGGTGCTGCTGCAGGTTGCCTTGTGCTCCTGCGGCGCGGTTTGAAGGACGCCCTTGGCGTTCTTGCCCTGGGATTGTTGCCGGCCTTGATCTGGTGGCTTCAATTCGGTGATCCACGGGTACTTCTGGTACTGCTGGGGTCATCGAGCCTTGCGTTGGTTTTACGCGCAAGTGAGTCCTGGGTCCGCACGCTGCTGGTCAGCGTGGCATTGGGGTTGGTGTATTCAGTGATGCTTGGCGCGGCTTTCCGCCCGCAAATCGAAGCGCTGTCGCAAGAGATCGTCAAGATCCTGCCGATGGCCCTCGGGGATCTCTACCAGCAATTGTCGGTAGATGAGCGAGCGCGGTTTGCGTCACTGATTGCCCCGGTCCTGACCGGCCTGATTGCGGCATTGTTGCAGGTCGTCAGCGTGCTGAGCCTGATTGTTGGGCGTTATTGGCAAGCGTTGTTGTACAACCCGGGTGGTTTTGGTCGCGAATTTCGCAGTATCAGAATCCCAGCGGGGCCGGCGATGTTGCTGCTGGCGTGCATGGTTGTCGGGCCGAACTTCGGCCCACAGATGGCCTTGCTGGCGCCGATTTGCAGCGTACCGCTGGTGTTTGCCGGGCTGGCCCTGATGCATGGGCTGGTAGCGCGAAAGCGCCTGGCCAAGTTCTGGCTGGTGGGGTTGTACGTCACGATGTTGCTGTTTATGCAGCTGATCTATCCGTTACTCGTGGTTTTTGCCATTGTCGACGGCCTGATTGATTTTCGCGGTCGTCTGGCGTCGAAAGACGCCGATAACGCGAACGGTGAAGGTTAAAAGTTAGAGGATTTTCACATGCAACTGATCCTTCTGGAAAAAGTCGCCAACCTGGGCAACCTGGGCGACAAAGTGAACGTTAAGGCCGGTTACGGTCGTAACTACCTGCTGCCATACGGCAAAGCCACCGCTGCAACCGCTGCCAACCTGGCTGCGTTTGAAGAGCGTCGTGCTGAGCTGGAAAAAGCCGCAGCAGACAAAAAAGCTTCGGCCGAAACTCGCGCTGCCCAACTGGCTGAGCTGGAAGTGACTATCACTGCCACCGCCGGTGACGAAGGCAAGCTGTTCGGTTCGATCGGCACCCACGACATCGCTGATGCACTGACCGCCTCCGGCGTTGAAGTGCAGAAGAGCGAAGTTCGTCTGCCGAACGGCACCATCCGCAACGTAGGCGAATTCGACGTAGCCGTGCACCTGCACGCCGAAGTTGAAGCCACCGTACGCGTTGTAGTGGTAGCAGCTTAAGCAACACCTAACTGACTGGCACCTCGCGTGCCAGGCGGTTAACATCGGGCACGATCCTGTTTACAGGTCGTGCCTTTTGTTTTTTTACACACCCCTAATTCCAAGTGGCCATGAACGATATTTCAGCTCCTGAGCAATACGATCTGCAAACCGCTGCCCTGAAGGTGCCGCCGCATTCCATCGAGGCCGAACAGGCCGTGCTCGGTGGCTTGATGCTGGACAACAACGCCTGGGAACGCGTGCTGGATCAAGTCTCGGACGGTGATTTCTATCGCCATGACCACCGCCTGATCTTCCGCGCCATCGCCAAACTGGCCGACCAGAACTCGCCGATCGACGTGGTGACCCTGGCCGAACAACTGGACAAGGAAGGCCAGACCTCCCAAGTTGGCGGCCTGGGCTACCTGGGTGAGCTGGCGAAAAACACGCCATCCGTCGCCAACATCAAGGCCTATGCGCAGATCGTTCGCGAGCGCGCCACCCTGCGCCAATTGATCGGTATCAGCACCGAAATCGCCGACAGCGCCTTCAATCCTGAAGGCCGTACTGCCGCCGAGATTCTCGACGAGGCTGAACGCCAGATCTTCCAGATCGCCGAGGCCCGCCCGAAGACCGGCGGCCCGGTCAGCGTCAACGACCTGTTGACCAAGGCCATCGACCGTATCGATACCTTGTTCAACACCGACAACGCCATCACCGGTATTTCCACCGGCTATACCGACCTCGACGAGAAGACCAGCGGCCTGCAGCCGTCCGACTTGATCATCGTCGCCGGCCGTCCGTCCATGGGTAAAACCACCTTTGCGATGAACCTGGTGGAAAACGCCGTGTTGCGCAGCGACAAAGCCGTACTGGTTTACTCGCTGGAGATGCCAGGCGAATCGCTGATCATGCGTATGCTGTCGTCGCTCGGCCGTATCGACCAGACCAAGGTGCGCGCCGGCCGCCTGGAAGACGACGATTGGCCGCGCCTGACGTCGGCGGTCAACCTGCTCAACGACCGCAAGCTGTTTATCGATGACACCGCCGGTATCAGCCCATCGGAGATGCGTGCACGTACCCGCAGGCTGGTGCGTGAGCACGGCGACATCGCCCTGATCATGATCGACTACCTGCAGCTGATGCAGATCCCAGGCTCCAGCGGCGACAACCGTACCAACGAGATTTCCGAAATCTCCCGGTCGCTCAAAGCCCTGGCCAAGGAATTCAACTGCCCGGTGGTGGCGCTGTCCCAGCTCAACCGTTCCCTCGAGCAACGCCCGAACAAACGCCCGGTGAACTCCGACTTGCGGGAATCCGGAGCGATCGAGCAGGATGCCGACGTGATCATGTTCGTGTACCGCGACGAGGTGTATCACCCCGAGACGGAACACAAAGGCATTGCCGAAATCATCATCGGCAAGCAGCGGAACGGGCCAATCGGCTTTATCCGCCTGGCGTTTATCGGCAAATACACGCGCTTCGAGAACCTGGCGCCGGGCAGTTACAACTTCGACGACGATGAGTGATCGGCCTCAAGTTTTTGCTCAAGGTAGCGGGCCAAATAGCGCGTTGATCGTGGCATCATTGTATTGGTAGTTCCAACGCAGTTCGGTGCCGGCGGGAATGTCTTCACTGGCAAAAAATGCCCGTAATCCTACTGGCGTCCGAGGCTCGTTACCGACCTGGACCTCAACCCTGAACTTTGCAACATCTACGTTATATCCCGTTGCGGCCTGTTTGACCGGTTGCCCTGCTTCGTATTCGAAAATCGTGTTTATCCTGGAAAGGATGTTATCTCCGGAGAGGGGTGGCCAGGAGGGGTCGGAGCGAGCTGAGCGGATATCCAACAAGTAAGGATCCCTTCGATAACCGGCCAATGAGCTGGTAGCCAACTCTCCGCCATAAACACCGAGGGCTTCGCCTTTTTTAATGGGCTTTCTAGCGATGACGGTGTTTTGGCCGATCAGTACCGATTCCTCTGGAGATTTTTGATGGGCAGAGGTGAATTGGGTTATTTCGAGTTTGTCCTCGTAGAGCCGCGCCACACGTTCGTAACCTTCCCACTGAATGTAGGGTTTCACTAGGTCGCTGCTGAATGTTGCATTTGTGGTGAGCGATTTGGCGCGGGTTTGCAGGCTCCTGATGCGCATGGGATGCCCCTTAAAGTCGCGCAACGGATATCGGCCATTGTTGGCACGATCATAGATGCGTCGAGAGTTGCGATCGCTACTTTGGTAGCCTCGCTCAGTGCGCATGCGCTCGGCTTCCGCAGATGTGAAGTTCTCGAGCACTGCGCCCTCTTCGGCCGACTCATAGTCACTGGAAGATTGTGCCGATTCGAACTCATCCGTTGACTCCATGTTGATCAGCAGAGGTACCTGAGAGGCCTCCATGCCTCCCGGCAGGGGGCCTTTGGTTGGATCGATTTCCCATCGACCTCCCTGCGCTCTGCTCAGATAGGGTCGGTAGGGTCTGAAGGGGCTGCGTGCATCGATCAATTGCCAGCCAAGGGCACCGTTTTTGATTCGGAAGTAGTTGCCATTGTCCTGGACGTAGTACCGATAGCTGCCATCGGACAGCGGTGGTGCTTGATAGATGCCGTCCTCGCGTAAGGTTAGCCCGGCCGGAGTGCCCATTTCGGCGAACAACGGGTCCAGTGGCTGGCCGGCGGCGTTTGATCCTGCACCCAGGGGTTCCATGGCTCGAATGGCAGGTGGGGTGGCTGTATGGGAGACGCTGGATTGTTGGATGGCTTGTTTAAGGGAGTCGGCTCCCGAACGCTCCAAGAGTGCTGTGCGCTCGGGTTCTGACAGCGTTTGCTCAAGCGTCTCAGGAAGGCCGTTGAGTGAACTCGAAGGTTGGCCTTTGGCATCCAGGCGCGTGTACAACTCGCCCTGGCGGACCAAGGTATGGGTAACCCTGGCATCTGCGGGGCCTATGCTACCCAGTAGCGTGCCTTCCCGACTGCCGTCGTACACCTCGATCCTGCGCGAACTCGGCCAGCCGGGCAGCCGCTCCAGGCTGCACAGCGTCAGAGGCACGTTGTCACGGCCACTCATCGAATCGAGAAAAACCCCTGACTGAGCGCGGGATGTCTGGGCGGCCGCATCGTATTGTTCGGCTTCCCAGCGCGACAAGGGCGTAAGGCTTTTATGTTGTTGGAGGCTTCGCTGTTCTGCTGGGGATAGGGTGAATTCCATTTCCTCCAGATGGCTTTTTGAGAGCTGCGGCATCAGCGCTCGAATGTCGGTTTCGGTGGGGGTGACGGCGGCTTCGCCGGGTGCGGTCAACGAGGACAGCAGCCGTTGTTTTTGCTCCTTCGCTTGTTGTTCCAAACGCATAGCCACGTTCTCGACCTTGGTGAAGT
Source organism: Pseudomonas sp. FP2338 (assembly GCF_030687515.1). NCBI lineage: Bacteria > Pseudomonadati > Pseudomonadota > Gammaproteobacteria > Pseudomonadales > Pseudomonadaceae > Pseudomonas > Pseudomonas sp. FP2338. Next base: position 647,770 of record NZ_CP117436.1, read on the forward strand.
ACTCGGGATACCAGTCGAGCAGCAGTTTGTTGAATTCAGTCTGCGGCATCTGCTCCTCCACGGCATGCAGCAGCTCACCCTTTCTGAATCGCGCTTCATTGATGTTGATTTCAACAGGGCCCGTACCGTGGCTCATCACTGTCTGTTGTTGCTCGCCGACAATCTTCAATACGGAGTGGGTGGGCCATTCGGGGAGTGACGTGAGCAGGTGAAACTGGATGTTCGGCGAGTGTGCCGTCACCGATGTGCCTTCGGCGCGCTCAAGGTTGAAATCATTGATTTCCTGATCCAGGTTGAAATGCTTGACCGTGTCACGCAACAAGGGAGGAGGGCGCAGCATGTCCTGGTGGACTTCGCGCAGGCCGGCCTTGTCCGCGCCGCTGAGCAATAGGATCGGTTCTACCTTGGGTTGGGTGATATTGGCCGCGTCAGGCCCCAAGCGCTTGATCAGTTTAAGGTCGTCCCAGTCTCCGGGGGCTTCATGGGCCTGACGCCAGCCGCCTACGCCATTACTCAGCAGGGCGGGGGAGTAAGCGTCTTGTACGTTGGGATGTGAAAGTTCCCATTGTTGGCCATCGGGGGAGCGTCGGACGGCATGGGGATGATCATCCAGTTTCAGATAGTGTTGTTGGCCGTGCTTGTACAAGCCCTGGCTGTCGGCCACTAGATGGTCAGGCAATGGATCGGGGTGACGGTAGGGTTTGAGGTCGGCGCTCCACAGTCGCCAGCCCTTGTTACGTACCCGGACCTTCACCAGTCTGGCCCCGAAGCCGACAGTGCGGGTGACCCCCGCGGTGGCGACTGCCATCGCGGCGGTGTCCACCAGATCGAGCAAGTCATTCAGTGCTTCATCGCTGTCGCCGCGGCTCCAGGCCGCAAACCCTTCATATACTGTGTTGAGCACCTGGACTGCGGTGACTACCAACATGACTTGTCCCACGATTGGAATAAAGGACGCGGCGAAAAACAGTACGGACTTGCCCAGATCGAGGTAGCCCTGCAGGCGTTTCTGTCGGCTCATCAGGTCCGCGTCGGCGGTGGGGACGGCAACAGTGCGTGCATCGTTCTTGATCTGGGTGATGCGTTGGCGGGCAATGGCCTTAAACAGGTCTCTCCTAATCGTGGTCAGGCTGACCGTTGCCTCCAGGCTGGCGGGATAGGTTATTGGATTCATTATTACGCTGGGCTCGCCCATGTGAGCCGGGATCGCATTCAACAGGTTGCCTTGATGTTGCAGCGGCACAAGGGGCTTGAAGAAGGCTTGGTAAGCGGGGTTCAGCAGGCGCTCTGCCAGGCGCTGCTGAAGGTCATCCATGGACGTGTGCTGACGAAAGGGTTCGCTCGGGTCCTCGGGTGTGTAGAGCATGAACGGGATACCGATGCTCGACGCCTTGATCACCAGCACATTGGGGAGTACCACGTTATTCAGGGTCAGATGGCTGTAGGTTATCGCCATGTGGTTTCCCGAGCGCTGGAGGCTGTGCAATTGCAAATGCTGCCGGGGCGTTACCTGTTTACGCATATAGGCAATGTGCAGCGCGACACCGAAGGCGTGCTGCGCCTGAGCCCTGAAAACTCTGAGGACCTGGTCGGCAGCACTCCCCCTGGGAGTGCCCGTCGTGGGTTCAAGCACGTTGCTGATGTGTTTCAGGTATTGGCCGCCCAGGTCCAATTTACGGCAGAAGCGGGCGAACGATGCCGCGCAAATGGTACTTGGCACCTCGCCGAACTTTGTGACATTGAAAATGGCGGTGCCAGCTTCCATTCCACCCGCCTCCGCTTCTGAGGCTTCGAAATTTTGCAGGGCGGCTTCCAGCAGCGTTTGGCGGGTGGTTTTGGCGTGATTCTTGATCAGACCCAGCAGGTGATGATTGTTCCATTCTCGGGACAGAATGGCGTTCTCGTCTTCTATAAAGCCAAAAAACCAGGATTGAAGGTGCTCGTGCAGTCGTGGGCGTGCAAAGGTTTCAGGGCTTTGTACTTTATCCAGCAATGCCTTGAGATCGTGCCGGGAGTGATTGGCGCTGATCAGGCTGCTGCGAAAATCTGCGCGCACTGACGCGGGGGCCTGGCTCAACCAGGCGGGCAGTTGGTCTTTTATAAAACCTTGATGGGGCGTCAGGGGAGATGCTGATATTTGGAGTGGGAGGTCAAGCGGTTGAGTAAGCTGTGTGGGCATTGATCGAGCCTTGGGGTGGGGTTGATCATCCCCAGCCTACCCATGGTTTTTTTGACGATGGCCTAACGCAATAGCCCCTGAAGGGGGTAGTAATCTGCAGGGCCGATCGACTTGGCAAGCGCCGAGGCTAAAAGCCGACCGCTGTCGTCGGAATTGGTCAAAATTTGTGCTATATTCCGCGCCCGCGATTTTTCATCTCAACACCGGTCACCGTCATGCAAACAGCCAAGCCGTTATTTGACTATCCCAAGTACTGGGCCGAATGTTTCGGTCCTGCGCCATTCCTGCCCATGAGCAGGGAGGAGATGGATCAGCTTGGCTGGGATTCCTGCGACATCATCATCGTCACCGGTGATGCGTATGTGGATCACCCATCGTTTGGCATGGCGATCATCGGCCGGCTGCTGGAGTCCCAGGGCTTTCGCGTCGGGATCATTGCGCAGCCGAACTGGCAGTCCAAAGACGACTTCATGAAGCTCGGCGAGCCGAACCTGTTCTTCGGCGTCGCGGCCGGCAACATGGACTCGATGATCAACCGCTACACCGCCGACAAGAAAATCCGTTCCGACGACGCCTACACCCCAGGCGGCATGGCCGGCAAACGCCCGGACCGCGCCAGCCTGGTGTACAGCCAGCGTTGCAAGGAAGCCTACAAGAATGTGCCGATCGTACTCGGCGGCATTGAAGCGTCCCTGCGCCGCATCGCCCACTACGATTACTGGCAGGACCGTGTGCGCAACTCGATCCTGATCGATGCCTGCGCCGACATCCTGCTGTACGGCAACGCCGAGCGGGCCATCGTCGAAGTTGCCCAGCGCCTGTCGTGGGGCCACAAGATCGAAGACATCACCGACGTGCGCGGCACCGCGTTCATTCGCCGTGACACGCCTGAAGGCTGGTACGAGGTGGACTCCACGCGTATCGACCGTCCGGGCAAGATCGACAAGATCATCAACCCGTATGTGAATACCCAGGACACCCAGGCCTGCGCCATTGAGCAGGAAAAAGGCCCGGTTGAAGACCCGGAAGAAGCCAAGGTCGTACAAATTCTTGCCAGCCCGCGCATGACCCGTGACAAGACGGTCATTCGTCTGCCGTCCATGGAAAAAGTCCGTGGCGACTCGGTCCTGTACGCCCACGCCAACCGCGTGCTGCACCTGGAAACCAACCCAGGCAACGCCCGCGCCCTGGTGCAGAAGCACGGCGAAGTGGACGTGTGGTTCAACCCGCCGCCCATTCCGATGACTACCGAAGAAATGGACTACGTGTTCGGCATGCCGTACGCCCGCGTCCCGCACCCGGTGTACGGCAAGGAAAAGATCCCGGCCTACGACATGATCCGTTTCTCGGTAAACATCATGCGTGGCTGCTTCGGTGGCTGTACTTTCTGCTCGATCACCGAGCACGAAGGCCGCATCATCCAGAACCGTTCCGAAGAGTCGATCATTCGCGAGATCGAAGAGATTCGCGACAAGGTGCCAGGCTTTACCGGCGTGATCTCCGACCTCGGCGGCCCGACCGCGAACATGTACCGCATTGCCTGCAAGAGCCCGGAAATCGAATCCGCGTGCCGCAAGCCATCGTGCGTGTTCCCGGGCATCTGCCCGAACCTGAACACCGACCACTCGTCGTTGATCCAGCTGTATCGCAGCGCCCGTGCGTTGCCGGGTGTGAAGAAGATTCTGATTGCCTCCGGCCTGCGCTACGACCTCGCGGTCGAGTCGCCGGAGTACGTCAAGGAGCTGGTGACCCATCACGTGGGTGGCTACCTGAAGATCGCCCCGGAACACACCGAGGAAGGTCCGCTCAACCAGATGATGAAACCGGGCATTGGCAGCTATGACAAGTTCAAGCGCATGTTCGAGAAGTACACCAAGGAAGCGGGCAAGGAGCAGTACCTGATCCCGTACTTCATCGCCGCCCACCCGGGCACCACCGATGAAGACATGATGAACCTGGCCCTGTGGCTCAAGGGCAATGGCTTCCGCGCCGACCAGGTGCAGGCGTTCTACCCGTCGCCGATGGCCACTGCCACCGCGATGTATCACTCGGGCAAGAACCCGCTGCGCAAGGTCACCTACAAGAGCGACGCGGTGACCATCGTCAAGAGCGAGGAGCAGCGCCGTCTGCACAAGGCGTTCCTGCGCTACCACGACCCGAAAGGCTGGCCGATGCTGCGTGAAGCACTCACGCGCATGGGCCGCGCCGACCTGATCGGGCCGGGCAAGGATCAGTTGATTCCGCTGCATCAGCCGTCCACCGACAGCTACCAGAGCGCCCGTCGCAAGAACTCGACGCCGGCTGGCAGCCACAAGGTTGCCAAGGAAACCACCACCAGGATCCTCACCCAGCACACCGGCTTGCCACCGCGCGGCAGTGATGGCAGCAACCCGTGGGACAAGCGTGAGCAAGCCAAGGCGGCAGCCCAGGCGCGTAACAAGCAGGCCGCTAAAGAACGCAGTGATGCGGCGAAGGGCAAAGGCGGCAAGCCTGCGCGCAAGCCGGTCGTTCCGCGTTGATCGCAACCTGAATATGCAAAACGCCAGCCTCGTGCTGGCGTTTTGCTTTCTATTCGCTGGCGTGCCTGTTTGTTAAGGTGGCGCCCATTAGATCGCCATCGCAGGCAAGCCAGCTCCCACAATTGCACTGCATTACCCTGTGGGAGCCGGGCTTGCCCGCGATGGGGCCAGCCCGGCCACCCTCATATTCAAGGAAGAACACCCATGAGCAACCCCCTGCTCACCATCGGCATGGACTCCAACCGCTCCCAATTCATGGCGCGCCAGCGCATCGAAAGCCAGATCAACCTGCCGCGGTTGTTCGCCGCCATCGATGCCGACCCCGGCATTGTCGGCGCCGGTGTGGTGTACATCGACGCCGACTTCAATGTGATCACCCTGCGCGAATTCAAGCCCCTCTGCAGCATCAAGCCCAAGCGCATCATTTTGCGCGAGGCGCAGAAGTACATTTCCCCCGCGCAATTTGTAGAACAGGTGAAGACGGATCCCCGTGAAGGCCGCCTCAGGAAAGAGGCGTTTGATATGGGCTTGTCGTGTACCGCCGCGATTATCGGTTGGGTTGTGGTGTTCAGCGGCAGCGTCGCCGTGCCATTTACGGCGGGCGCCAGCGCGTTCGTGGTGGGCATTGGCGTGACGGCGGCGCTGGCCAGCAGTGCGCAATGCGGGTTCGGCGTGGCGCGTACTTACAACGAAGTCCTGGACCCCGACGCCAACGACCGCATGGATGACGCCGAGTGGTACGGCGCTGTTTCAACCATCCTCGATACGGCCTCCCTGGTGGGGATCGGCACCGGCGCGCTGACCACGGTGAAACTGCTCAAGGCCAATAAGGCCGCGGCGTTAGGCAAAAGTTGGTATGAATTGCTCAAGGGCCTGAACCGCCAGGAACGCAAGAAGCTGACCAAGGAGCTGCTAAGCCTGCGCGACCCCAGCCTGACGCCCAAGCTGCTCAAGTTGCAGCAGCGTGCAGGCAAGCTGACCAAGAGCTTCAGCTCCACGGAAATCCGGCATGCCACCCTGACCCAAATGAAAGACGCGTTGGGCGGTATTCTCGGCATCGTGGGCAGCTACCGCACCGGCAGTGTCGGCACCGCCACCACCCTTGCAATCGGCTTGTATGAGGACCTCACCGAATGAAAGGCTTCCCCGACATGGGCAGTTTCCTCGCCCGCTATTTCCCGGTGTTCATGGGCACGATCTTCATGGCGATCTTTTCCGGCGCGTCTGCCGTGTCCCTCGCCGGCGTGACGTATTTGCGTGGTGTCGATCCGTCGCTTAAATCCGATTACTCCGGCCTGGCGATTTTGCTACTGGTGGCGATCCTGGTGTTTGGCAATGTAATGATCGCGCGCGGGCGCCCTTGGGCAACCGGCCTGGTGGCGGGCTATCTGGGCTGCTGCCTGCTGTTCGTGCTGCCGATGATTCAGTACCCCATTCCCAAACTGGTCTACGGCTCGGCGGTGCTCTTCCCGCTCCTGGGTTTGTTGCTGCTCAATAGCAAGCGCCACCGCGAAATGCGGCAAAAGCTGCTCGACGTTCGCCACCTGCGCGAAGCCATGATCGCCCGCCACAAAACCCGCTGACTGGGTAGATTCACCACCCGGCCTCACACGCACGCCACAAATATGTGCAAGCCTTGCACCACGGCACCCCCGTTGGCGCCGTTTTGGTGCTGTACTGCACCGGGTCTTACGATAAAGCGCAATGACGGCCGCTCTGGCATAAGTCTTGCGCGCTTTGTGCTCATGCCCTGGCTCGCAGGAGGCCGCCGTGTCGATTCATGTCGCGTTGCACCACGTTACGCATTACCGCTACGACCGCGCTGTCGAACTCGGCCCACAGATCGTGCGCTTGCGCCCGGCTGCCCATAGCCGCACGCGGATCTTGTCCTATGCACTCAAAGTGCTGCCCGAGCAGCACTTCATCAATTGGCAGCAAGACCCGCAGGGCAATTACCTGGCGCGCCTGGTGTTCCCGGAAAAAACCGATGAGTTGCGCATTGAGGTCGACCTCGTCGCCGAGATGGCGGTATTCAACCCGTTCGATTTTTTCCTCGAACCCTACGCCGAAAAAATCCCCTTCAGCTACGCCGCCGATGAGCAGCGCGAGCTGGCGCCGTACCTGGAAACCTTGCCGCTGACGCCAAAGTTTGCCGCCTATCTGGCCGGCATCGACCGCACGCCGCTGCCGGCTGTGGATTTTCTGGTCGGGCTCAATCAACGCCTGGCGGCCGACATCGGCTATTTGATCCGTATGGAGCCGGGCGTACAAACCCCGGAATTCACCTTGGGCGCCGCATCCGGCTCCTGCCGCGATTCAGCGTGGCTGCTGGTGCAACTGCTGCGCAACCTGGGGCTGGCGGCGCGGTTTGTGTCCGGCTACTTGATACAGCTCACCGCCGACGTCAAAGCCCTTGATGGCCCGTCCGGCACCGAAGTCGACTTCACCGACCTGCACGCCTGGTGCGAGGTGTATTTGCCCGGCGCGGGCTGGATCGGCCTGGACGCCACCTCCGGGCTGTTCGCCGGTGAAGGGCATATCCCATTGGCCTGTAGCCCTGATCCTTCGTCCGCTGCGCCAATCAGCGGGCTGGTGGAACCTTGCGAGTGCGAATTTACCCACGAGATGTCGGTGGAGCGCATTTGGGAAGCGCCGCGCGTCACCAAGCCCTACACCGAAGAGCAATGGCTGGCGATCCAGGCGTTGGGCCGGCAGATCGACGCCGACCTGCTCAAGGATGACGTACGCCTGACCATGGGCGGCGAACCGACCTTTGTCTCCATCGACAACCCCGACGGCGCCGAGTGGAATACCGCGGCGCTGGGGCCGGACAAGCGCCGCCTGTCCGCCGAGCTGTTCCAGCGCATGCGCGCACACTACGCGCCCAAAGGCCTGGTGCATTTCGGTCAGGGCAAGTGGTACCCCGGCGAGCAGCTGCCGCGCTGGTCGCTCAATTGCTACTGGCGCCGCGACGGCGTGCCGATCTGGCACAACAGCGCGCTGATCGCCGATGAACAACAGGACTACGGCGCCGATGGGGTGATGGCCGGGCGTTTCCTCGCCAGTGTCGCCGAACGCCTGAAACTGCCGGCACGCTTTGTGTTCCCGGCTTTCGAAGACAACTTCTACTACCTGTGGCGCGAAGGTGCGCTGCCGCAAAACGTCACCGCCCAGGACCCGCGCCTGAGTGATGACCTGGAGCGCGAGCGCCTGCGCAAAGTGTTCAGCCAGGGCCTGGATAAAGTCATCGGCCAAGTGCTGCCGCTGGCGCGCACGGCGGCCAATGACCGCTGGCAGAGCGGGCGCTGGTACCTGCGTGACAACCACTGCCGTCTGGTGCCGGGCGACTCGCCGCTGGGTTACCGCCTGCCGTTGGCCTCGCAACCGTGGGTGACGGCGGCGGAGTATCCGTTTGTGCATCCCACCGACCCGAATCAGGATCAGCCGGAACTGCCGACCACCGCGCAACTGCAAAGCCACGACACACCTGCGCCGAGCGACGAGCGCGTGCCCAAGGTCGACGAATCCGCCGACTGGCTGACCCGCACCGCCTTGTGTGCCGAAGCGCGGGAAGGGCGTTTGTATCTGTTTATGCCGCCGCTGGAACGCGTCGAGGATTACCTGGAGTTGGTGGCCGCCATCGAAGCCACCGCCGAAGAGCTGCATTGCCCGGTATTGCTGGAAGGTTACGAACCGCCGTTCGATACACGCTTGAGCAACTTCCGGGTCACGCCGGATCCCGGTGTGATTGAGGTCAATGTGCAGCCGTCCGCCACCTGGGATGAGCTGGTGGAACGCACCGAGTTCCTCTACGAAGAGGCGCGGCAAACCCGCCTGACCACCGAAAAGTTCATGATCGACGGGCGCCACACCGGCACCGGCGGTGGTAACCACTTTGTGCTGGGCGGCGCGACGCCGAAAGACTCACCGTTTCTGCGCCGCCCGGATTTGCTGCGCAGCCTGATCAGCTACTGGCATAACCATCCGTCCTTGTCGTACCTGTTTTCCGGGCTGTTTATCGGCCCGACCTCCCAAGCGCCACGGGTGGATGAAGCGCGTAACGATGCGCTGTACGAGCTGGAAATCGCCTTCGCGCAAATGCCCGAGCCTGGCGAGGAATGCCCGCCGTGGCTGGTCGACCGGCTGTTGCGCAACCTGCTGATCGACGTGACCGGCAACACCCACCGCGCCGAATTCTGCATCGACAAACTCTATTCGCCCGATGGCGCCACCGGCCGCCTGGGCCTGCTGGAGCTGCGTGCGTTTGAAATGCCGCCCCATGCGCGCATGAGCCTCACCCAGCAATTATTGTTGCGCGCTTTGGTCGCGCGCTTCTGGCGTGAGCCCTATGCGCCAGCAAAACTGGCGCGCTGGGGCACTGAGTTGCACGACCGCTTCCTGCTGCCGCACTTTATCGAGCAGGATTTTGCCGATGTGATCGTCGAGCTCCACGCCGCCGGTTACCCGCTGCGGGCCGAATGGTTTGCCGCGCACCTGGAGTTCCGCTTCCCCAAGGTCGGCGACTACGCCGTCAGCGGCATCGAACTGGAGTTGCGCCAGGCCCTGGAGCCTTGGCACGTGCTGGGTGAAGAGGGCGCCGTCGGCGGCACGGTGCGTTACGTGGATTCATCCCTGGAGCGTTTGCAGGTGAAGTTGAGCGGCCTGGCGCCGCAACGCTACCTGCTGACCTGCAACGGCATCCCGGTGCCGTTGCAGCCGACCGGGCGTATCGGCGAGTTCGTCGCCGGCGTGCGTTATCGCGCCTGGCAACCGGCCAACTGTTTGCAACCGACCATCGCGGTGCATGCGCCGTTGGTGTTCGACTTGCTCGACACCTGGATGCAACGCTCCCTGGGCGGTTGCCAGTACCACGTCGCGCATCCGGGTGGGCGCAATTACGACAGCTTGCCGGTGAATGCCAATGAGGCCGAGAGCCGGCGCATGGCGCGGTTTTTCCGCTTGGGACATAGCCCTGGCAAGCTGCCGGTGCCGCCTTTGGTGATTAACGATGAACTACCGATGACCTTGGATTTGCGGCGTTTCCCCAATAAAAAATGACCAATCCAAATGTGGGATGGCTTGTGTGGCGAGGGAGCTTGCTCCCGCTGGGGTGCGAAGCGCCCCCAAAGCAGGCGACTGCTACGCAGTCGAACGGGAGCAAGCTCCCTCGCCACAACACGCCAGCTCCCACATAAGATCGCGTTGAATTTGAGTTAATCTGAGCCCCCTTGCCTCTGCCGAGCGTTCCATGCCCGACTTGCTCGACCGTTACCCGCTCACTGCGGGCACCTATCACGAACTGCTCGATGACAGTGGCGCGGTGCGTGCCCATTGGCAGCGCCTGCTCGATCACCTGCAACGCAGTACGCCCGTGCAACTGGCCCAGCGCCAGGCGTTGCTGACCCGGCAGATCCAGGAAAACGGCGTGACCTACAACGTCTACGCCGACCCCAAGGGCGCCGATCGCCCGTGGGAGCTGGATTTACTGCCCCATGTGCTGGCCGCCGATGAGTGGCAGCACCTGTCGGCCGGTATCGCCCAGCGTGCGCGCTTGCTCAATGCCGTGCTCGCCGACCTGTACGGCCCGCAGCGATTGATCAAAGAAGGCCTGTTGCCGGCCGAACTGGTGTTCGGCCACAACAACTTCCTGTGGCCGTGCCAGGGTATTCAACCGCCGGACGGCGCGTTTCTGCACCTGTATGCCGTGGACCTGGCGCGCACCCCGGATGGCCGCTGGTGGGTCACCGCCGACCGTACCCAGGCGCCATCGGGCGCAGGTTACGCGCTGGAAAACCGCACCATCGTGTCCCGTGCATTCCCGGATCTGTACCGTGATTTGCAGGTGCAGCACCTCACCGGTTTTTTCCGCACGCTTCAGGAAACCCTGGCCCGTCAGGCCCCAAGTGATGACCAGCCACCGCTGATCGTGCTGCTCACGCCGGGGCGTTTCAACGAAAGCTATTTCGAACACCTCTACCTCGCACGCCAGCTCGGCTACCCGCTGGTTGAGGGCGGCGACCTCACGGTGCGCGACAGCACGGTGTTCCTCAAAACCCTCAGCGGCCTGCGCCGGGTGCACGCGATCATGCGGCGCCTGGACGACGATTTCTGCGACCCGCTGGAGCTGCGCACCGACTCGGCCCTGGGCGTGCCCGGCCTGCTGGACGCGGTGCGCCAGGGCAATGTGCTGGTGGCCAATGCCTTGGGCAGCGGCGTGCTGGAATCGCCCGGTTTGCTCGGCTTTCTGCCGAAGATCAACGAGTTCTTGTTTGGTGAAGCACTGATCCTGCCGTCCATCGCCACCTGGTGGTGCGGCGAGGCGCCGGTGCTGGCCGAAGCCTTGGACAAGCTGTCGGAATTGCTGATCAAACCGGCGTTCCCCTCGCAAAGTTTCGCGCCGGTATTCGGCCGCGATTTGAACGAAGAACAACGCCTGGCCCTGGCCGAACGCATGCGTGCGCGGCCTTACGCCTATGTGGCCCAGGAGCTGGCGCAGCTGTCCCAGGCGCCGGTGTGGCACACCGTGGACGACCACCTGCAACACCGCGCCATCGGCATGCGCGTGTACGCGGTGGCCAGCGCTGACGGTTACCGTGTACTGCCCGGCGGCTTGACCCGTGTGGCGGCCGAGGCGGATGCCGAAGTGGTGTCGATGCAGCGCGGTGGCGCGAGCAAAGACACTTGGGTACTGGGCGACCGCGCTGTCGGCGGCGAGCTTTGGCGTGCGCAACGGGCGATTGGTGTACATGACCTAGTGCGGCGCGACCCTTACCTGCCGTCGCGCGTGGTGGAAAACCTGTTCTGGTTTGGCCGTTACTGCGAGCGCTGTGATGACAGTGCGCGCTGGCTGCGCATTGTGCTGGCACGCTATGTCGATGGCGACGACCCGCAAGCCTTGCAGGCCGCTGTCGAGCTGGGCGAGACCTTGCGCTTGTTGCCGGAGGAGGGCGAGTTGCCCGAGCGCCTGCTTGCCGCTTTGCTTGGCGATGACTGGCCGTCGAGCCTGCGCGCCAACCTGCAGCGCTTGCAGTGGGCGGCGTCCCAGGTGCGCGGCAAGTTGTCCCGCGAGAACTGGCAAGCGCTGGTGGAGTTGCAGCGCGAAGCCCTGGAGCTGGAAAGCGAGACCCCGGATTTTGGCGAGTTGCTGGACTTCCTCAACCGTCTGGTGATGTCCCTGGCGGCGCTATCCGGGTTCGCCCTGGATGACATGACCCGTGACGAAGGCTGGCGCTTTTTGATGATGGGTCGGCGTATCGAGCGCCTGCAATTTCTCAGCAGCAGCCTCGCCGCGTTCCTGCGGGGCGTGGCGGTGTTTGATCAGGCCGGGCTGGAATGGCTGCTGGAGCTGGGCAACAGCAGCATCACCTATCGCTCGCGCTACCTGGCAGTGCCGCAACTGATCCCGGTGCTCGACTTGTTGCTGCTCGATGAGCAGAACCCGCATGCGGTGCTGTTCCAGTTGAAGCTGGTCAGCCGCACCCTGCGGCGTCTCAATGATGACTTTGGGGTGCCACGGGAAACCGGCCTGGCGCCGTTGGTGGAGCGCCTGTCGCGTTTCGACCTGGGCTGCCTGGAGAACCCGTTGTTCGGCGAATCCAGTGTGCGCGCCGCGTTGGACGGCCTGGCCGACCTGCTGCAAGCGGTCGCCGATGAAAGCGGGCAAGTGTCGGATCGCCTGGCGTTGCGTCATTTTGCCCATGTGGATGATGTCAGCCAGCAAACGGTGTCGGTGTGATGAGTACGCGCTACCAGATTTTTCACGATACCCATTACCACTACGACAGCCCGGTGTCCCTGGCCCAGCAGTTGGCGCACCTGTGGCCGCGGCCATGCGCGTGGCAGCGCTGCAGTTCCCAGCAATTGGATATCAGCCCGCAGCCGTCGTCGCGCCGTGATGAGCTGGACGTGTTTGGCAACCCGATCACGCGGCTGGCGTTCGAACGGCCCCATGATGAATTGCTGGTCAATGCCGGGCTCACCGTGGAAGTGTTGGCGCGGCCAACGCTGGATTTTCAGCAGTCGCCGGCCTGGGACCAGACCCGCGACAGCCTGACCTACAGCAGCCAGGTGCTGTCGTCTGAGATGCTTGAAGCCTGCCGTTATCGCTTCGAGTCGCCCTACGTGCACCTGAAGAACACCTTCGTCGAGTTCTCCGAAAGCTGCTTCCCGCCAGGCGTGCCCTTGCTGCTGGGCGTGCAGGCCCTGATGCAGAAAATCTTCAGCGAATTCACCTTCGATGCCGAAGCCACCCAGGTCGCCACGCCCTTGGTGGAAGTGCTGGAGCGCCGACGCGGCGTGTGCCAGGACTTTGCTCACCTGATGCTCGCGTGCCTGCGCTCGCGGGGCCTGGCCGCGCGTTACATCAGCGGCTACCTGCTGACCCAGCCACCGCCCGGCCAGCCACGGCTGATCGGCGCCGATGCATCCCACGCATGGGTCTCGGTGTTTTGCCCGGTGGCGGGCTGGGTGGATTTTGATCCGACGAATAACGTGCAGCCGGCACTCGAGCACATCACGTTGGCTTGGGGCCGTGATTTCTCTGATGTGTCGCCGTTGCGTGGGGTGATTCTGGGAGGAGGGAGCCATGACCCGGAGGTGCGGGTGACGGTAATGCCGCTGGAGTAACAGTGGGTTGTGGTGAGCAGGGAGGGCCTGCTCACCACAACAAAATTTATTCAGCCGGGTCTTTCGGTGTCTCGGTGTCATCAGCAGCCACTTCACCTTCAGCATCCGGGTTCAGTGCGCCTGCTTCTTCATCTGCAGCGGCTTTCTTGCGTTGCAGCTTTTCCTCTTTCTTCTGCTCCTTGGCCAAGTCTCTCTGACGTTTGGCGAAGGAGTAATTAGGTTTGGCCATGGGCGATCCTCTAGGGTCGAAGGTGAGGGTGGGCGGCGCGCAGCTGCCTTGGGTCGCTATGGTAGCAGCTTAGCAGCGCGATTGGCCTTCACTTACCGCAGGCATACGCGGCCAACAGGCCGTTTAAGAATTGATTGAAGTGCATGGCAGACGCTCCGGTGGGTGATGGAGCGATCATAGGCGGGTGGCTGTTGTTTGGCTGGTAGATTGTGTTGATCAGTCTGATAGCCTAAAGTTGTATACAATCTGTTGATTCAGATCATAAGAATTTCAGCCTGCTTGGGGCACCCTAGTCGCAATACGCGTTTTTTAAACCCTGCCTTGGAGATTCACATGTTTGCCAAAATCGTTGCTGTTTCCCTGCTGACACTGGCGAGCGGCCAGTTGCTTGCTGCAGAGTGCGCGGTCACTGTTGATTCCACCGACCAGATGTCCTTCAACACCAAAGAAATCACCATCGACAAGAGCTGCAAGAAGTTCACCGTGAACCTTGAGCACTCCGGCAGCTTGCCGAAAAACGTCATGGGCCATAACTGGGTACTGAGTTCCGCCGCCGACATGCCTGGCGTTGCCAGCGACGGCATGGCCGCCGGTATCGACAAGAACTACCTCAAAGACGGCGACACCCGCATTATTGCCCACACCAAGATCATCGGTGCTGGCGAGAAAGATTCGGTGACCTTCGATGTGTCGAAACTGGCGGCGGGTACGGATTACGCGTTCTTCTGCTCGTTCCCGGGCCACATCTCGATGATGAAAGGTACTGTGGTCGTCAAGTAACACCGCGTTAGCGTTCTTCGCAGGCAAGCCAGCTCCCACATTTGACCGCGTTCCCCTGTTGGAACTCGGTCAAGTGTGGGAGCTGGCTTGCCTGCGATTGCAATCTAACAAACACCGCAGGACTAACAGGCTTACCTCACGGCGCGAAGGGCATGACCCGCTTGTGCTCAGTCTTGCGATAGGTGTCGCAGATAATCTTGAACGCTTCCTCACGCACCGGCTCGCCGTGCAGGAACGCATCAATCTCGGCGTAGGTCACCCCGTGTGACGCTTCGTCCGGTTTGCCCGGCGACAGGTCTTCAAGGTCGGCAGTCGGGATCTTCTCGACCAGCGACTCCGGCGCGCCAAAGTGCCGCGCAATCGCACGCACCTGGTTCTTCACCAATCCACTCAGCGGCGCCAGGTCGCAGGCACCGTCACCGAACTTGGTGAAAAAGCCCATCACCGCTTCCGCTGCATGGTCGGTACCGATCACCAGGCCACCGGCCGCGCCGGCGATGGTGTATTGCGCCACCATGCGCATACGCGCCTTGGTGTTGCCCAGCACGAAATCACGGGAAACCGCCGCCTTGCCTTCAAACGCCGCCACTTCATTGGCCAGGGATTTCACCGCCGGGCCGATGTTCACGGTGTGGCGTTCGTCCGGTTCGATAAAGTCCACCGACGCCTGGGCGTCGTGTTCGTCGAACTGGGTTTCGTAGGGCAGGCGCACCGCGATAAAACGGTAAGCCTCATCACCTGTGCTGGCGCGCAGTTCTTTCATTGCACGCTGGGCCAGCAGGCCGGCGGTCAGGGAGTCGACACCGCCGCTGATGCCCAACACCAAGCTCTTGAGCCCGGAATTGCGCAGGCAGCCTTGGATAAACCCTACGCGGCGCGCCACTTCGGCCTCAAGGGCGGCCTGGTCGTTGAACGGTGCTTGGACCTTGAGCTGCTGCGCAATCTCACGCTGTACGGCTTGCATGATTCACTCCTTGCTGGAAAGGGCAGGTACTTTGAAAACGTGGCGCAAATAGGCGACAAAATTCGGATCGGTGCAGTGGGTCTTGCCCGCTTCATCGGAAATTTTCGCAACGGGCTGGCCATTACAGGCAGTCATTTTAAGCACGATGCTCATCGGTTCAACACCCGGAATGTCACAGGTCAGGTTGGTGCCGATACCGAAGCTGACATTAATGCGACCGCGCAATGCGCGGAAAATCTCCAGGGCCTTGGGCAGCGTCAGGCTGTCGGAGAACACCAGGGTCTTGCTCATCGGCTCGATACCGAGCTTGTGGTAGTGGGCGATGGCTTTCTCGGCCCATTGAATCGGGTCACCGGAGTCGTGGCGCAAGCCGTCGAAGAGCTTGGCGAAGTACAGGTCGAAATCGCCCAGGAACGCGTCGGTGGTGATGCAGTCGGTGAGCGCAATGCCCAGCAGGCCACGGTATTCGCGTACCCAGCAATCGAGGGCGGCGATCTGGCTGTCGATCAGGCGCGGGCCGAGTTGTTGGTGGGCCATGATCCATTCGTGGGCCATGGTGCCCAACGGTTTCATGTCGAACTCGCGGGCCAGGTGCACGTTGCTGGTGCCGACGAAACGCCCAGGGAAATCGTGCTTTAGCACGCTGACCACTTCTTCCTGCACGCGGTACGAGAAGCGTCGGCGCGTGCCGAAATCCGCCACCTGCAATTCGGAGAGTTCTTCGACGCTGGCATTCGCCGTCAGCCAGTCGAATTTGCGATACAGCTGCTCGCGGGCCTGTTCGAGGATGACGGTCTGGTAGCGATAGCGGTTACGCACTTCGCTGACGATGGCCAGCATCGGCACTTCGAACAGGATCACATGCAGCCACGGCCCGCGCAGACGGATAAACAGCTCGCCGTTTTCGATGCCGGTTTGCACGTAGCGCAGGTTGAAGCGAAACAGCCCCAGGAAACGCAGGAAGTCCGGCTTCATAAAGCTGATGCGTTCCAGGAAACCCAGCTGGTCCGGGCTCAGGCTCAGCTCCGCGAGGCGTTCGATCTGGTAGCGGATTTCCGCCAGGTACGGGCGCAGGTCTTCACTGTTGCGGCAACGAAACTCCCATTCAACTTCCACGTTCGGGTAGTTGTGCAGCACCGCCTGCATCATGGTCAGCTTGTAGAAGTCGGTGTCGAGCAAGTTCTGCACGATGCGATCGGCAAACACACTCTCGCTCATAACGGGAATCTCCAGACGGGTCGGCGATGGGCGCCGGCCTTTACGCACAATTAAGGAAGGGTGCTAGTGGCGCATAGACCTGTGGGGTTTTGCCAGTGATTTTTTCAGTGCGGCCACTGGCCTCATCGCAGGCGAGCCAGCTCCCACACTTGAAATGCATTCCAAATGTGGGAGCTGGCTTGCCTGCGATAGCGGTGGTGCAGCCCAAAAAGATCTAAACCTGCTCCATCATCCATTTCACAAACTCACGCACCTTGGGCACCTCCGCCGAATGCTCCGGATACGCCAGGTAATACGCATCCTGGCTGGGCATCGCATGCGGCCAGGGAATTACCAGCTTGCCCTCGGCCAACTCTTCTTCCACCAGAAAGCGCGGCAACAAAGCCACGCCACAGCCGACCTGCGCTGCCCGAATGCACATATAAAAGGTATCAAAACGCGGCCCGTGGTAACTGTGCTCGGTCTGGTAGCCCTGGCTGGCGAACCAGTCATGCCAGCCCTGCGGTCGCGAGGCGTTTTGCAGCAGCACTAGGTTGCTCGGTTGCGTGGGGTCGGTAAACGGCTGCGCAGGCAGGCTTTCCGGCGCACACACAGGTACAAGCTCTTCGCTGAACAGTTTCAGGCTCTCGGTGCCCGGCCGTGAGCCCTGGCCGAAGTAGAAGGCCATGTCGGCCTTGCCTTGCAGCAGTTCGTCCGGCGCCTGCTCGTTGCACAGGTCCAGGTGGATCTGCGGGTGGCGCAGGCGCCAACCTTTCAGGCGCGGCACCAGCCAGCGCGCGCCGAACGTGTAGGGCGTGGACACGCGCAGCACTTCGGTTTCGCCGCCGTAGGAGCGCAGGTAGTGGGTGGACATCTCCACTTGCGTGAGGATCTTGCGCACCTCCACCAGGTACAGATCCCCCGCCGGGGTCATCTGCAAGCGGCGGCGTACCCGGCGAAACAGCAGGTGTTGCAGCAACTCTTCCAGCTGCGCCACCTGCTTGCTCACCGCGCTTTGCGTGAGGTTCAGTTCCTCGGCCGCGCGGGTGAAGCTCAGGTGACGGGTGGCGGCTTCGAAACACTGCAGGGCGGTGATCGAGGGCAAATGTCTTTTGTTGAGCACGGCACGCCTCTTTTTATTCTTTGCATGAGTAAACGGAATGATATCTCGCCTAATCGTCGTTTGTTGGCAAGTCTTGAGCCAGCTACAAATAAGGTCTGGATCGCCGTGTCTGTGGCGGCGCGAATTTTCTGTTTGAGTTTGAAGGAGTGACCCATGGTTGCCGCATTGCTTGATCGTCTCGGGGTAAACCCGGCGCTGTACCAGTCGGGCAAACAGCCCGTGCATTCGCCGATTGATGGCAGCCGTATCGGCAATGTGCACTGGGAAGGTGCCGCGCAGGTGGAGCAGCAGGTCAGTCGCGCCGAGCATGCATTCGAGGCCTGGCGCAAGGTGCCGGCACCGCGTCGCGGCGAGCTGGTGCGCCAATTTGGCGATGTGTTGCGCGAATATAAAGCCGACCTGGGCGAGCTGGTGTCGTGGGAAGCCGGCAAGATCACCCAGGAAGGTTTGGGTGAAGTGCAGGAGATGATCGACATCTGCGACTTCGCCGTGGGCCTGTCCCGCCAGTTGTACGGCTTGACCATCGCCTCCGAGCGCCCTGGCCACCACATGCGTGAAACCTGGCACCCGCTGGGCGTGGTCGGCGTGATCAGCGCCTTCAACTTCCCGGTCGCGGTGTGGGCGTGGAATACCACGCTGGCGCTGGTGTGCGGCAACGCGGTGATCTGGAAACCCTCGGAAAAGACCCCGCTGACCGCCTTGGCCTGCCAGGCATTGTTCGAGCGCGTACTGAAGAAGTTCGACGGCGCCCCCGACTACCTCAGCCAAGTGATCATCGGCGGCCGTGACGCCGGTGCGGCGCTGGTGGATGACCCGCGCGTTGCGCTGATCAGCGCCACCGGCAGCACCCGCATGGGCCGCGAAGTGGCGCCGAAAGTCGCCGCCCGTTTCGCCCGCAGCATCCTTGAACTGGGCGGCAACAACGCGATGATCCTCGGCCCAAGCGCCGACCTGGACATGGCCGTGCGCGCCATCCTGTTCAGTGCTGTCGGCACTGCCGGCCAGCGTTGTACCACCCTGCGCCGTTTGATCGCCCATGAGTCGGTCAAGGAAGAAATCGTCACCCGCCTCAAAGCCGCGTATTCCAAAGTGCGCATCGGCCACCCGCTGGAAGGCAACCTGATCGGCCCGCTGATCGACAAGCACGGCTTCGAGAATATGCAGGACGCCCTGGAGCAAGCCTTGAGCGAGGGCGGCAAGGTGTTTGGCGGCAAGCGCCAGTTGGAAGACAAGTTCCCGAATGCCTACTACGTGTCGCCGGCGATCGTGGAAATGCCCGAGCAAAGCGACGTGGTATGCACCGAAACCTTCGCGCCGATTCTGTATGTGGTCGGCTACAGCGAGTTCACCGAAGCGCTGCGCCTGAACAATGCCGTGCCGCAAGGCCTGTCGTCGTGCATCTTCACCACCGACGTGCGTGAAGCCGAGCAGTTCATGTCGGCGGTGGGCAGTGACTGCGGCATCGCCAACGTCAATATCGGCCCGAGCGGCGCGGAGATTGGTGGCGCGTTTGGTGGCGAGAAAGAGACCGGCGGCGGCCGTGAGTCGGGTTCGGATGCGTGGCGCGGGTATATGCGCCGCCAGACCAATACCGTGAACTACTCGCTGGAGTTGCCGCTGGCGCAGGGCATTACCTTCGACTGATCCCCCAAGTCGAAGGGCGGTCAGTGTGGGAGCTGGCTTGCCTGCGATAGCGGTGGTGCCTTGTACACCGCTATCGCAGGCAAGCCAGCTCCCACAGTTGATTGGGTTTGCAGTTCGGAAATAGTTGTTTGTTGGGTCTCATCGGAGTCTGGCAATGGCACTGCGCGAAACATGTTTATGGGAACAACTCACCCCAGGCCGGCCGGACCGCGCCGCGCTCAAGGGCGAGGTCAAGGTTGATGTGTGCGTGATCGGCGCCGGGATCACCGGTTTGTCCGCCGCGGTTCACTTGCTGGAGCAAGGCAAAAGCGTCGCCGTGCTGGAGGCTCATCGCACCGGCCATGGTGGTTCGGGGCGTAACGTCGGGCTGGTCAACGCCGGAATGTGGATCCCGCCGGACGAGATCGAAGCCGGTTTCGGCGAAGCGGTGGGCAGTCAGCTCAACCGCATGCTGGGCGCGGCGCCGTCGCTGGTGTTCAGCCTGATCGACAAGTACAAGATTGATTGCCAACTGCGCCGTGAGGGCACTTTGCACATGGCGCATAACGCCCGTGGCGAGGCGGACTTGCGCAGTCGCGAAGAACAGTGGAAGCGCCGTGGCGCCCCCGTCGAGCTGCTGACGGGCCAGGCGTGCGAACAAGCCACCGGCACCCAAAAGATCGCCGCCGCCTTGCTGGACCGGCGTGCCGGCACCTTGAACCCAATGGCCTACACCACTGGCCTGGCGAATGCTGCCATGGGGCTTGGCGGGCAGTTGTTCGATCATTCGCCGGTCACTCAGCTTGAACGCCAAGGGGCCGTCTGGTCGGTGCAGACAGCCCAAGGTTCAGTGCAGGCGGCGCAAGTGGTGATCGCCTCCAACGCCTATACCGAAGGTGAATGGACTGAGCTGCGGCGCAACTTCTTTCCCGGTTACTACTACCAGGTCGCCTCGGCCCCGCTGACGGACGAAGCCGCGCAACAAATCCTCCCCGGCGGGCAGGGCTCGTGGGACACGCGCCAGGTTTTAAGCAGTATCCGCCGCGACGCTGATGGCCGCTTGTTACTCGGCAGCCTGGGCAATGGCAACCAGAAACCGACGTGGTTCCTCAAGGCGTGGGCCGATCGGGTGCAGCAGCATTACTTCCCGTACCTCAAATCGGTGCAGTGGGAGTGCACCTGGACCGGCTGCATCGCCTTCACCCCGGACCACCTGATGCGCCTGTTCGAGCCGGCCCCCGGTCTGGTCGCGGTCACCGGTTATAACGGGCGCGGCGTGACCACTGGCAGTGTGGTGGGCAAGGCCTTTGCCGACTACTTGTGTCACCAGAACCCACAGGCGCTGCCGATTCCGTTTGCGCCGATGCAACCGCTGGCCGGGGTGGGCCTGCGCAGTTGCCTGTATGAAGCCGGATTTTCGCTGTATCACGCCGGGCAATGCCTGCGGATCGTGGTCTGATCAGCGAAATAGCTGTCAGAAGCCTGCATTTTCTTAGCAGGCTACTAATCTGTATTGGTGCAAGTCGTAGCAATCACGCACTGTAAATGTGCAGTTCCGTTACGCACATTGTTACAGCTGTAGGAACTGTCGTTTAGGCATCCGGTTGCAGGTGCGACCTGCCAGGGTTGTACTTTTTGGATCCATTGGTTGCACCTTTCGATGCTAGACGGTTGCACGTACTGGCAAAGGGAGTCGAAACGCCTGTAATAACAATGACACCGTGTCTTTTTGAAGAATAAAAAAGTAATGGCACGCGCCTTGCTCTGGGCTTTCCTGTGAAAGTTTGACGCGAATTCGTAGTGCCAATAAACAAAAACCTCGGAGCACCACTCATGTCCCAGACGTTTTACAAGAAAGGTTTTCTGGCCCTCGCCGTTGCAGCGGCGTTGGGTGTTTCTGCGTTTGTTCAAGCTGATGTGAAGATTGGCGTGGCAGGCCCGATGACGGGCGCCAACGCAGCTTTCGGTGAGCAGTACATGAAGGGTGCCCAGGCGGCAGCCGATGTGATCAACAAGGCCGGTGGCATCAACGGTGAGCAGATCAAACTGGTGGCAGGTGACGACGCCTGTGAGCCCAAGCAAGCCGTGGCCGTGGCCAACCGCTTGGCCGACCAGGACAAAGTGATCGGCGTGGTCGGGCACTTCTGCTCCTCCAACACCATCCCGGCGTCTGAGGTGTACGACGAAGCGGGCATCATCATGATCACGCCGGGTTCCACCAACCCACAGGTGACCGAGCGTGGCTTGAGTGCCGTGTTCCGCATGTGCGGGCGTGACGACCAGCAAGGCATCGTGGCCGGCGACTACATCGTCGACGTGCTCAAAGGCAAAAAAGTAGCAGTCATCAACGACAAGGACACCTACGGCAAAGGCTTGGCTGACGCCACCGCTGCCCAGTTGACCAAGCGCGGCGTCAAGCCGGTGCTGGAAGAAGGCCTGACCCGTGGCGAGAAAGACTTCAGCGCCCTGGTCACCAAGATCCGTTCTACCGGCGCAGACGTCGTGTACTTCGGCGGCCTGCACCCGGAAGCCGGTCCACTGGTTCGCCAGATCCGTGAAGCGGGCCTCAAGGACGTCAAGTTCATGTCCGATGATGGTGTCGTGACCGACGAACTGGTTGCCACCGCTGGCGGCGCACAATACGTAGACGGCGTGTACATGACTTTCGGCGCCGACCCGCGCCTGCTGCCAGACAGCAAAACCGTGGTGGAAGAGTTCCGTAAAAACGGCACCGAGCCGGAAGGCTACACCCTGTACGCCTACGCCTCGATCCAGGCTCTGGCCGCCGGCTTCAATGGCGCCAAGTCCAACAAGGGCGAAGACGCCGCCAAGTGGCTCAAGGCTCACCCGGTAAAAACCGTCATGGGTGAAAAGGCCTGGGATACCAAGGGCGACCTGAAAATCTCCGACTACGTGGTTTACCAGTGGGATAAAGACGGCAAATACCACCAGTTGGAAAAGCAGAAGTAAGAACAAGCACCACGGAACCAATGTGGGAGCAGGCTTGTTGTGGCGAGGGAGCTTGCTCCCGCTGGAGTGCGTAGCACTCCCAAACCGTTCACCGAGTTACACCTGATGTATCTCGATCGCCCAGTTTGGGGCTGCTTCGCAGCCCAGCGGGAGCAAGCTCCCTCGCCACGAAAGCCCGCTCCCACAGCGGGACTGTGTCGTGATCACGATCTGTCTTTTCCTCCAGAAGCACCGCGCACCCTCCTGTGTGCAGGTGCTCACCGCGTGAGATTGCGTTATGGATGGTATTTTCCTGCAGCAACTGGTCAACGGCCTGACCCTCGGGTCGGTCTACGGCCTGATCGCCATCGGCTACACAATGGTCTATGGCATCATTGGCATGATCAACTTCGCCCACGGCGAGGTTTATATGATTTCCGCTTACCTCGCGGCGATCAGTCTGGCACTGCTGGCTTACTTCGGCATCGAATCCTTCCCGCTGCTCATTCTCGGCACCTTGATCTTCACCGTGGTCGTCACCGGCGTTTATGGTTGGGTCATCGAGCGTGTCGCCTACAAACCGCTGCGCAACTCCACCCGACTGGCACCGCTGATCAGCGCCATCGGTATCTCCCTGATCCTGCAAAACTATGCGCAGATCGCTCAGGGCGCGAAACAACAAGGCATTCCAACCCTGCTGGCCGGCGCCTGGCGCGTTGATATCGGCACGGGTTTTGTGCAGTTGACCTACACCAAGGTGTTTATCCTGGTGGCCGCGTTTCTCGGCATGGGCCTGCTGACCTACATCATCAAATACACCAAGCTCGGCCGCATGTGCCGCGCCACCCAGCAAGACCGCAAGATGGCCTCGATCCTGGGCATCAACACCGACCGCGTGATCTCCTACGTGTTCGTCATCGGTGCCGCCATGGCCGCCCTGGCCGGTGTGCTGATCACCCTCAACTACGGCACCTTCGACTTCTATGCCGGCTTCATCATCGGCATCAAGGCATTTACCGCAGCGGTACTCGGCGGCATCGGCTCCCTGCCTGGGGCGATGTTGGGCGGGATCATCCTGGGTATCTCCGAGTCGTTGTTCTCGGGGTTGATCAACTCTGACTACAAAGACGTGTTCAGCTTCTCCCTGCTGGTGGTGATTCTGATCTTCCGTCCTCAGGGCCTGCTTGGTCGCCCACTCGTGGCTAAGGTGTAAACATGTCTGCTGCCAAATCTATCGATATCAAGAAAAGTGTGGTCGATACGGTCCTTGCCGGGCTGATTTCGTTGATCGTGTTCGGCCCGATTGTCGGCGTGGTCCTCGACGGCTACAGCTTCAACCTGGAACCCGCGCGGGTGGCCACGTTGGTCGCCATTGTGATGGTCGGGCGCTTTGCCTTGAGCCTGTTCCTGCAAACCCCCAAGGGCATCAAGATCCTGCAGGGTTTCGAGAGCAGTGGCTCCGGCGTGCACGTGTTGCCGCCGGACTACAAATCGCGGCTGCGTTGGATCATCCCGGCACTGATCGTGATCGCCATCGTGTTCCCGATCTTCGCCAACAAGTACCTGCTGACCGTGGTGATCCTCGGGCTGATCTACGTGTTGCTCGGCCTTGGCCTGAATATCGTGGTGGGCCTGGCCGGTTTGCTCGACCTGGGTTACGTGGCGTTCTACGCCATCGGCGCCTACGGCCTGGCGCTCGGTTATCAATACCTGGGCCTGGGTTTCTGGAGTGTGTTGCCTCTGGCGGCCATCGCTGCCGCGCTGGCGGGCTGCATACTCGGGTTCCCGGTGCTGCGAATGCACGGCGATTATCTCGCCATCGTGACCCTGGGCTTCGGTGAAATCATCCGCCTGGTGCTCAACAACTGGTTGTCGTTTACCGGTGGCCCCAACGGTATGCCAGTGCCTTCGCCGACCTTCCTCGGCCTGGAATTCGGGCGCAAGGCCAAGGATGGCGGGATTCCGTTCCACGAGTTCTTCGGCATTGATTACAACCCCAACATCAAGTTCATGTTCATCTACATCGTGCTGTTCCTGGTGGTGCTGGCCGTGCTGTACATCAAGCACCGCCTGACCCGCATGCCAGTGGGTCGCGCCTGGGAAGCCTTGCGCGAAGATGAAATCGCCTGCCGTTCCATGGGCCTGAACCATGTGCTGGTCAAGCTCTCGGCGTTCACTATCGGGGCCTCGACTGCCGGCCTGGCGGGTGTGTTCTTCGCCAGCTACCAGGGCTTCGTCAACCCGTCGTCGTTTACCTTCTTCGAGTCGGCGCTGATCCTTGCCATCGTGGTGTTGGGCGGCATGGGCTCGACGGTCGGCGTGGTGATTGCGGCGTTCGTATTGACGGTTGCGCCGGAGTTGCTGCGCAGCTTCTCCGAGTACCGTGTGCTGCTGTTTGGCGTGTTGATGGTGGTGATGATGATCTGGCGACCGCGCGGCTTGATCCGCATCAGCCGTACCGGTGTGACACCACGCAAGGGGGTAGCGCCATGAGCAAGGAAGTCGTGCTCTCTGTGGAACACCTGATGATGCACTTCGGTGGCATCAAGGCCTTGAGCGACGTGAGCCTCAAGGTCAAACGCAACTCGATCTTCGCCCTGATCGGCCCCAACGGCGCCGGCAAGACCACGGTGTTCAACTGCCTCACCGGCTTCTACAAAGCCAGCGGCGGCAAGATCGAACTGAACATTCGCGGCAAGCAGACCAACGTGATCCAGTTGCTTGGCGAACGCTTCAAGGCCGTCGACTTCGTTTCGCCAAAAAGCTTCTTCAGCCGCGTGTACTACAAGATGTTTGGCGGCACCCACTTGGTAAACCGCGCCGGGTTGGCGCGGACCTTCCAGAACATTCGCCTGTTCAAGGAAATGTCGGTGCTGGAAAACCTGCTGGTGGCCCAGCACATGTGGGTCAACCGCAGCATGCTGGCGGGCATCCTCAACACCAAGGGTTACCGCAAGGCCGAAAGCGATGCCCTCGACCACGCGTTTTACTGGCTCGAAGTGGTGGACCTGGTGGATTGCGCCAATCGCCTGGCCGGTGAGCTTTCCTACGGGCAGCAACGCCGCCTGGAAATCGCCCGCGCCATGTGCACGCGGCCGCAGATCATCTGCCTGGACGAACCGGCAGCGGGCCTCAACCCGCAGGAAACCGAAGCCCTCAGCGCGATGATTCGCCTGCTGCGCGACGAACACGACCTGACAGTGGTGCTGATCGAACACGACATGGGCATGGTGATGAGTATTTCCGACCACATCGTGGTGCTCGACCACGGCAACGTGATCGCCGAAGGCGGCCCGGATGCAATCCGCAACGACCCGAAAGTGATCGCCGCCTACCTGGGCGCAGACGAAGAGGAGCTGGTATGAGTGCGCCTATCCTCGAAATGAAGGACCTGGACGTGTTTTACGGCCCGATCCAGGCCCTGAAAAAAGTCTCGCTGCACATCAACGAAGGCGAAACCGTGAGCCTGATCGGCTCCAACGGCGCGGGTAAATCCACGCTGCTGATGTCGATTTTCGGCCAGCCGCGCGCCGAGTCCGGGCAGATTCTGTACAACGGCGTCGACATTACCCACAAGTCGTCCCACTACATCGCCTCCAACGGCATTGCGCAGTCGCCGGAAGGGCGGCGGGTGTTCCCCGACATGACCGTCGAGGAAAACCTGCTGATGGGCACCATCCCGATTGGTGACAAGTATGCGCAGGAAGACATGCAGCGCATGTTCGAGCTGTTCCCACGGCTCAAGGAGCGGCGCACCCAGCGCGCAATGACCATGTCCGGTGGTGAACAGCAAATGCTCGCCATCGCCCGAGCGCTGATGAGCCGGCCCAAGTTGCTGTTGCTGGACGAACCGAGCCTGGGCCTGGCGCCCATTGTGGTGAAGCAGATCTTTTCCACACTGCGCGAGCTGGCCGCCACCGGCATGACTATCTTCCTGGTGGAACAGAACGCCAACCACGCGCTGCGCCTGTCGGACCGGGCGTATGTGATGGTCAACGGCGAGATTCGCCTGACGGGCACCGGCAAGGAATTGCTGGTGAATGAGGAAGTGCGCAACGCCTACCTCGGCGGGCATTGATCTGAAGGCCTGACGCAATAACCCCATGAGGGAACCGGCTCTCTGTGGGAGCTGGCTTGCCTGCGATGCAAGCACCTCGGTCTTTCAGGTAGACCGAGGAGATGCCATCGCAGGCAAGCCAGCTCCCACATGAAACGGTTTCCACATTCGTTTTTGGGGCGTTTTCAGTGCTCCGGCCAAATTGTGGAAAACAAATCCAGCCCACCTCCAAAGCGCGACATATAGCCGCCGCAAATCCCTGTTTTGTCACAGTTTTGACTTGTCCCCATCCGCTGTGGAACCGGCTGTGGGTAACGTGGGAGTAGCTGGCTGCAAGCCTTTAAAACCGTGGCTTGCAGCGTGGTGGTTGTTTATTGATCAGCCGGTTTTTGCTGGCCTGCCGAGGGCTTTGTCAACCTGTTTAAAGACACAGGTATATGACTGATTTATGTCGGATCAGCCTGTGGATAAGTCTGTGACTAAACTCTGGAAAGACCGCCGCAGAGGCCGGAATGACTGGCCTGGAGCCATCGTTCGGATTTTCCCTCTTGCCATTGGGCTACATACGCCCCGGCCAAGGTCAAGCAAAAAACTTTCTGAAACTGTCTGTAAGCCTTGTATAGAGCGGCCTGGGGCTTTTTACACTTGCCCCCAAAGACTGTGGGCGCAGTTGTGGATAACCTGCGTGCATATGGCTGCAAGCCACGTTCTATAAGGCTTTGCTTGGGGTGATCAAAAAACAGCCAGCCGTGCATGAAGTTATGCGCTTAGCGGTTGCCGCAATCGCGGCGTAAGGGCATTCTGCTGGCTGTTTTTTTCCCGATGCCCGCAAGGAGAACACCATGTCCGACACGCTGTTTATTACTGGCGCCACCTCAGGTTTCGGCGAAGCTTGCGCCCGTCGTTTTGCCGACGCCGGCTGGAAACTGGTGCTTACCGGCCGTCGTGCTGAGCGTTTGAATGCCTTGGTCGAAGAGCTTTCCAAGCAGACCGAAGTGCATGGCCTGGTGGTGGACGTGCGTGACCGCAAGGGTATGGAAGAGGCCATCGCCAACCTGCCGCCGTCGTTCGCCAAGCTGCGCGGGCTGATCAACAACGCCGGCCTGGCCGTGGGCACCGACCCTGCGCCCAAGTGCAGCCTCGATGATTGGGAAACCATGGTCGATACCAACATCAAAGGCCTGCTGACCACCACCAACCTGCTGTTGCCGCGCCTGATCGCCCATGGCCGTGGCGCCGGCATCATCAACCTGGGTTCCATCGCCGGTAACTACCCGTACCCGGGCAGCCACGTGTATGGCGGCTCCAAGGCGTTCGTGAAGCAGTTCTCGCTGAACCTGCGTTGCGACCTGCAAGGCACCGGCGTGCGTGTGACCAACATCGAGCCGGGCCTGTGTGAGAGCGAGTTCTCGCTGGTGCGTTTTGGCGGTGACCAGGCGCGTTATGACGCGACCTATGCCGGTGCCGAGCCGATCCAGCCGCAGGATATTGCCGACACGATCTTCTGGGTGATGAATACCCCGGCGCACGTGAACATCAACCGGTTGGAGCTAATGCCGGTGAGCCAGACCTGGGCTGGGTTTGCGATTGAGCGTGGGGCCAAGGGCTGAAACTGATTGTTGTTGTTGTTGTTGTTGTTGTTGTTGTTGTTGTTGTTGTTGTTGTTGTTGTTGTTGTTGTTGTTGTGGCGAGGGAGCTTGCTCCCGCTGGGCTGCGCAGCGGCCCCAAAATCTGAGGGCCGCTTCGCGCCTCAGCGGGAGCAAGCTCCCTCGCCACAATAGGTTTCACTGGGCTTTAACAGGCGTCAAATCGGCCAAAACAGGACATAAGGTACACTCCACTCCTGAAAACCCCTCCGCACTGTGCGGTTTAAAGGTTTTGACGGGAGGAAATGTGAGTAACCGAGGTGAGCAGGCACTGCTCAAACAATCGACGATTCTGATGTTCGCAGTCGCGATCGCCGGGATTGTCACGGGTGTGATATCTGGCGCCCAATCCATTCTGTTCGACGGCTTTTTCTCGCTGATCGCCACCGCCATCAAGGTGTTGATGCTGATCACGGCCAAGCTGATCGCCAAGAAAAGCAACGAGCGCTTCCAGTTCGGCTACTGGCACCTGGAGCCGATGGTGCTGCTGATCGAAGGCAGCTTCCTGTTGCTGATCGCGATCTACGCGTTTCTCAACGGCGTGTTCGGCATTATCAATGGCGGGCGTGAAATCGAATTGGGGCTGGTGATCGTTTACGCGGCGGTGTTTACCGTGGTCGAGTTCGCCTACTTCTTCTACGTGCGCTATCGCAATCGCACGCTGAAATCTTCACTGATCCAGTTCGACAACATCAGTTGGCTGGTGGACGCGATGCTGTCGGTGGGCCTGCTGATCAGCTTCCTTGCCGCGCTGTTGCTCAAGTCCCAGGGCTATGGCGAGTGGGCGGTGTATGTCGACCCATTGATCCTGATTCTGCTGGCACTGAGCATGCTGGCGCCGGCGTTCAAGATCCTGCGCCCGGCGTTGCGTGAGGTACTGGGCATTGCCCCGGACCACCTGGACGACAAGGTGCGTGAAGTGATGGACGCGGCCCAGGCCAGGCATGGTTTCGATGACTACGTGTCGTACGTGCAAAAGCACGGGCGGGCGCGGTTTATCGAGATTCATGTGGTGTTGCCGGCCAATTACCCGGTGGCTAACGTGGCGACGCTTGATGAGTTGCGCGAGGAGATATCCACAGGGTTGGGTACGCCGGATGCTGCGCGCTGGTTGACGATCAGTTTTACCGGGGATCGCAAGTGGATTGCGTGAGGTCAGTTAGACCGAGGTGAGGCTATCGCAGGCAAGCCAGCTCCCACATTTTGATGTGTGAATACAGTCAAGTGTGGGAGCAGGCTTGCCTGCGATGAGGCACTAAAGGTCAACCCAGATGCTGGATCAGGCCCTGATAGCAGGTCGCCAAGTGATACGGCGTAGTCGACGGCATATCCCGCCGGCTCACCGCGCCCTTGGCATCCAGGCATTCATGCCAGCCTTGCTCATGCAAAAAATGCCGTTGCAGCGCCAGCAATTGGCGCTGCAAGACCGCCTCACTGCCCGGCCGCAGGGTCAGCGCCCGCAGGTATTCAGCCTGAGCCCAGATCCTTTGAGTGCCGTCGCGCACGCTGCCATCCAGCGCGAGCATGCCGCTGACTGCGCCACTTAACTTATCCACACCCTTGAGCTCTGCATAGGCAAATGCCCGCGTCAGCGAGGCATGCAAGGGTGTGCCGCGCAGCACGTCTGAAGAATCGAGCAAAAAGAACCACTCGAACTGGTGCCCCGGCTCAAACCAGTTATCCACAGCGCCCAGCGGTTTTTCCATCATCACGCCGTGCTGGCGGTCGATGAAGCGCTTTTGCAGGGCCGTGGTGAGGTCCAGCAGCGCGTCTTGGGTGATGGCACCTTCACGCACGGCCAGCGTGGCGAGAAAGCCTTCTGCCAGGTGCATCAGCGGGTTTTGCAGGGGGCCGGACTTGAGGGATGACCAGTTGCGTTCCAGCACCGCTTCGTACAGGCCGTCGCCCGTGGCGAAACGTTCGGCGACCACGGCCAGGGCCGCATCGAGTACCGACTCCACCAACGGCTCGCGTACCTTGGCCCAATAGTGGGCGCAGGCGAAGATGATGAAGGCGTGGGTGTAGAGGTCTTTGCGCTTGTCCAGCGGTTTGCCGTGGGCGTCGATGCTGTAGAACCAGCCGCCATGCTCGGCATCATGGAAGTGCCGTTGCAGTGAGCGGAACAGTGCCGCTGCACGCTCTTCGGCAAACGCTGCACCGGGCTCGCCGATCAGGCTGGCGAACAGGTACAGCTGCCGGGCGCAGGCCATGGCGCGGTAGCGTTGCGGGGGCAATGGCTGGTGATCGGCGCCCAGCGCCTCGTAGGGAAGCGCCAAGTCGGCGTTCCAGCCCGGGCCTTGCCACAGCGGCACGATCAGGGTGTGGAAGTGCGTGAGCACGGCATTCAAGGAAGGTTGGGAAGCGATGGGCATCGGCTGGCGTCGTCACGGCAGAGGTGTAGGCGCGCATGGTAGCAGGCTTGAGTTCTGTGGTGTTTGTGCCACCGCCATCGCAGGCAAGCCAGCTCCCACCTTTGGATCTGTGTACACAGTCAAAGGTGGGAGCTGGCTTGCCTGCGATGGGGCCCTCAGCAGCGGCGCAAATCAGCCCGCCAGCAACCAAACCCCAGTCGCCGCCGAAGCTGCCCCGGCAACCCGTACCAACGGTGCAGCAGCAGCCGGCAGGAAACGCACCACGGCATACCCAGCCGCATGCAGAGCCGCCGTCGCGCCGACAAACCCGGCGGCATACGCCCACGGGCTGGACATGTCCGGCAGCTCCAGGCCGTGCGCCACACCGTGGAACAGCGCAAACAACGCCGTCGCGCCCACCGCCACAAACAACGGCGGCCGCACTGCCAGCGCCACCGCCAAGCCCAGCGCCAGTACCGAGGCGGCAATCCCGCTTTCCAGCGCCGGCAGTTCCAGGCCTTCAAAGCCGAGCAGGCCGCCGATCAGCATGGTGCCGACAAAGGCGCAAGGCAGTGCCCAGCGCGCCTTGCCTTGTTGCTGCGCGGCCCACAGGCCGACGGCGACCATGGCCAGTAAATGATCAATACCGCCCAATGGGTGGCTGATACCGGCCACCAGCCCATTATCGCCATGCCCTGGGTGGGCGAAGGCAAGGGCCGGTGCCAGCAGCAGGGCAGCGGTAGCGAGAAGTTTGTTAAGACCCATACAGGCTCCTTTTTGGGGGTGGGATCAGGCCGCAGTCAGCAAGCCCTGACGTTCGATAAAGGCGACGATTTCATCCAGCCCGACGCCGGTTTTCTGGTTGCTGAACACAAAGGGCTTACCGTTGCGCATGCGTGTAGTGTCACTGTTCATCAGTTCCAGCGAGGCGCCGACCAGGGGCGCCAGGTCGATCTTGTTGATCACCAGCAAGTCGGATTTGCAAATACCGGGCCCGCCCTTGCGCGGCAGCTTGTCACCGGCAGACACATCGATCACGTAGATGGTCAGGTCTGACAGTTCCGGGCTGAACGTGGCCGACAAATTGTCGCCGCCGGACTCCACCAGGATCAGGTCCAGGCCGGGGAAGCGGCGGTTGAGTTGGTCCACCGCTTCGAGGTTGATCGAGGCGTCTTCACGGATGGCCGTGTGCGGGCAGCCGCCGGTTTCCACGCCGATGATGCGCTCGGGCGCCAAGGCCTGGTTGCGCACCAGGAAATCCGCGTCTTCGCGGGTGTAGATATCGTTGGTGACCACCGCCAGGTTGTAGCGGTCGCGCAGCGCCAGGCACAGCGCCAGAGTCAGTGCGGTCTTGCCGGAGCCCACCGGGCCGCCGATGCCGACACGCAAAGGTTGTGTGTTCATATAGGTCTCCTAGGAACGAAACAGGCGGCTGTATTGGCGCTCATGGGCCATACACGCCAGGGACAGGCCGAACGCGGCGCTGCCGAAATGAATAGGGTCGATGTGTGCGGCGTCCTGCTGGGCTTGTTGCAGCAGGGGCAGCAATTCGCTGGTCAGGCGTTGGGCGGCTTGCTGGCCCAGCGGCAGGGTTTTCATCAGCACCGCCAACTGGTTTTCCAGCCAGCTCCACAGCCATGCGGCGAGGGCGTCGTCGGGGCGGATGTGCCAGGCGCGGGCGGCCAAGGCCCAGCCCAGGGCCAGGTGCGGCTCATCACGTTGGGCCAGAAAGTGGCGTGCGGCATCGTCCAGCTCCGGTAAACCGTTGAGCAACTGTTGCAGGGAATAGCCCATCTGCCGGCTCTCCTGATACAGCTCGCGGGTCTCGCGGCTGGCGCGGTGCTCTTCGCACAGCTGGGCCAAACGCGGCCAATCCTGTTCGGCGGCGGCGCGGCAATGGGCGAGCAACAGCGGCGCTTCGAAACGGGCGAGATTGAGCAGCAACTGGTCGCTGATCCAGCGCCGGGCACTGGCTGCATCATTGACCCGGCCGTTATCCACTGCCATTTCCAGGCCTTGGGAATAGCTGTAGCCACCAATCGGCAATTGCGGACTGGCCAGACGCAACAGCGCCCAGGCTGGGTTCATAGACGCACGCCGAACTGGTGGAGCTTGGGCGGGTAGTTGAAGTCTTCGTCGCCATGGCGCGAATGGTGATGGCCGCCGCCATAGGCGCCGTGTTCCGGCTGGAACGGAGCCTCGAGGGTTTGCGTGGTGGCGCCGAGTTGTTCGAGCATGGCCTTGAGCACGTAGTCATCGAGCAGGCGCAGCCAGCCGTCGCCGACTTGCAAGGCCACATGGCGGTTGCCGAGGTGATAGGCCGCGCGGGTCAGTTCGAAGGCGTTGCTGCAGGTGACGTGCAGCAGCTGTTCAGGGCGGGCGACCACGCGTACCACGCGCCCGTCTTCCGCTTGCAGGCATTCGCCATCGTGCAGCGGCGGCTGGCCACGCTCCAGAAACAGGCCGACGTCTTCGCCGTCGGCACTGAAACAGCGCAGGCGGCTTTTGCTGCGGGCTTCGAAGTTCAGCAGCAGTTCGGCGGCCCAGAGGGCTTGGGGGGCGATTCGGCGGTGGATCACCAGCATCAGGAGGCTTCCAGCTATGAGCGATAAAGGAGCTAGAGCAAGGGGCTTGCCAACCGTGTGTAAGGGCGGGAAATCCCTGTAGGCAAGCACGGACATGCCACCGAATAGGGCGTCAGCCAATGGCTGTCGCGCTTCAAATTGGTGCGCTATTGGATTTATAGCACTGGATGGGGGCGCTTTTCGTTGAGAAACGTTGCGTGAAGGATGAAATTTCCTTCATCTGTTTCGTACTGGATTTTTCTCGGATTTGTCCTACGCGATTGAAGGATTTGCCGTTCAAAAAGTTACGCGCTGTTTCATTACGATGTGCGCCGTGTCTAATCCACTGCGACGCCGATCATGTTCAAAGTATTTTTGGTTTCACTTATTGTCAGCTTGTCCTGCGCGGTCATACCGGCCTCGGCCAATTTAAAAGCGCCTGTGGCCTTTGAACCCTCCGCCACCATCGACAACGTGATCGATCGTGCCCATGAGTTGCTCGGCACGCCGTATAAAAGCGGCGGTACCAAGGTTAACCAGGGGTTTGATTGCAGCAGCTTCCTGGTCTACCTGTTCAAGACCGAAGCCAATATCCGCCTGCCGCGCACCACCACAGAAATGCATCGATCAAGCGCCGCGACCGTTAAGCGCGAGGCGCTCAAACCCGGCGACGCGGTATTTTTCAAAGGCAATGGGCGCGGACAGGTCAGCCATGTCGGCCTTTATATCGGCCAGGGCAAATTCATTCATTCGCCCAGCAGCGGCAAACACGTGCGTATCGATTCATTGAGCAACAGCTACTGGAAAAAGCACTACACCACCGCCAAGCGCTTCCACACCGCGGGCTGACCGGGTTTATTCGGTGCTGCCCAGCCCTTGCCAGTGCTTGAGGCCGATGAAGATAAAGCGCAGTTGCTGGGTGATTTTCGCCTGGGGCGTAAGGTGCGCAGGCAGGGCCTGGGCCGGAGGGTCGATGATGTCGGGCAGGGTGGCGAACACGCTCTTGACGATCAGGTCGGCCATGACGTGCAGGCCGTCGGCATCCAGGTGCTGGAGCTTGGGCATCAATGTGAGGTCGGCGGCCAGGTCGCGGGTGATGTCTTCGCGCAGGGCGCCGATGGCTTGGCGCACGGCCAGGCAGCCACCGTATTGCTCGCGGGCCAGGAACAGGAATTGCGAGCGGTTGGCCGAAACCACGTCGAGAAAGATCCGCACAGAGGCATCGATGATGCCGCCCATCACGAACTCGTTGTGACGGACCAGGCGAATGGTGGCGCGAAAGGTCTGGCCGACTTCACTCACCAGCACGAGCCCCAGCTGGTCCATATCCTCAAAATGACGATAGAACCCGGTTGGCACGATCCCGGCGGTCTTGGCCACTTCGCGCAGGCTCAGGCTGCCGAACCCACGGCCACACTCCATCAGATGGCGGGCTGCGTCCATCAAGGCGAGGCGGGTCTGTTGCTTTTGTTCGGCGCGGGGCAGCATCGGCGGGCGGGCTTTGTCGGCAAGTACAGCGTTGCACTCTAGCAAAACAGCTTCATCTACGTCGAACTTGGCGGGGTGTTCAGGGTGTGATGCAGTCTAGATAAAAGCCAAAGCCCGATCTTCTAATCGGGCTTTTTTCTCGGCCACCACGGGGTTAGCTCTGTGCTTGATGCAGTTCTTGCAGACGGTCAGCACCGCCTTCAGCAACGCCTTCGGTGTAAGCACGTTTGTTGGCTTGTTCAGCGCCACCTTCTACCAGGCCTTTCTGTTCCAGACGATCACGGCCACCTTCAGCAACGCCTTCGGTGTAGGCGCGTTTGTTGGCTTGTTCAGCGCCGCCTTCTACCAGACCTTTCTCTTCCAGGCGGTTGCGACCGTTTTCAGCAACAGCGCCTTTGGCGTAGTCACGGTTTTCATCTTCTTGCGAACCGCTGCGGGCCAGGGTCTGGCTCGACTGAACGGCTTGAGCTTTGTTCTGTGGGGTGGCTTGTTCAGCGGCTGGCAGGGCAAATGCGCTCGAAGCCAGGACCGACAGCAGAACAGTAGCGAGTATTTGGCGTTTCATGATGGGTTGCTCCTTGGGAGGGCGATAAAGTGGGTACAGGGCTAATGTTACTCTCGAGAAGTCGATATAAAAGTTCATAAACACAATGGTAATAATCAACAGAATTGATTGTTCCCCGCAGAGGCTCTAGAACGCGCCTCTCAAGCCCGCGCTTTTGCACCGTGGTGGGTATTTTCGACACGAACGTGGGTAACAATGGTGCGCCGTCGATGATGAAAACTGTCTGATCGATCAGAAAAGTGGCTTATTGCGACTAAATCGTTGTTCGGGTTAAACCCCTAGGCGGTTTGCCAGTCGTAGCCTTATAAGCTGTAGTTTTGCTATCTGTGTTGAGGAGTCCTGTGCAATGACGCGCACTCGTAAAATCGTGGTTTGGAGCTGCGCCAGCTTCGCGGTGTTAATCGCCATTCTGGTCTTGGTGCTGGTGTTTTTTGATTGGAACCGCATCAAGCCGCCGCTCAATGCCAAGGTCTCCGAAGAGTTGCATCGCCCGTTTGCCATTAATGGCAACCTCGCCGTGGTGTGGGCGCGCGAGCCCGATGAAGGCGGTTGGCGGGCTTGGGTGCCATGGCCGCATGTGATTGCCGAAGACCTGACCCTGGGCAATCCGGACTGGTCAAAAAAACCGCAGATGGTCGCGCTCAAGCGCGTGGAATTGCGCATTTCGCCCCTGGCTTTGCTGGCCCAGCGCGTGGTGATCCCGCGTATCGACCTCACCGAGCCGAGTGCCGACTTGCAGCGCCTGGCCGACGGCCGCGCCAACTGGACCTTCAAGTTCGACCCCAAAGACCCCAACGCCGAGCCATCCAGCTGGGTGGTGGACATCGGTTCCATCGGCTTCGACAAGGGCCACGTCACCCTCGACGACCAAACCCTCAAGACCCAACTGGACGTGATCATCGACCTGCTCGGCAAGCCGATTCCCTTCGGTGAAATTGTCGGCGACGCGGACGCCAAGAAGGCCCTGGAAAAAGGCTCGGCGCCGCAGGATTACGCATTCGGCCTCAAGGTCAAAGGCCAGTACCACGGCCAGAAACTCGACGGCACCGGCAAGATCGGCGGGCTGCTGGCTTTGCAGGACGCGGCCAAGCCGTTCCCGTTGCAAGCGCAAGTGAAAATCGCCGACACCAGCATCGCACTGGCCGGCACCCTGACTGACCCGCTGAACCTGGGCGCCCTGGACCTGCGGCTGAAACTCTCCGGCAGCAGCCTGGGCAACCTTTACCCGCTGACCGGCGTAACGCTGCCCGATTCTCCAGCCTATTCCACCGACGGCCATCTGATCGCCAAACTGCATGAGGCCAGCGGCGCGTCATTCACCTATGAAAACTTCAACGGCAAGATCGGCACCAGTGATATCCACGGCAACCTCAGCTACGTTGC
The DNA here is from genome assembly GCF_030687515.1 of Pseudomonas sp. FP2338. Classification (NCBI taxonomy): domain Bacteria; kingdom Pseudomonadati; phylum Pseudomonadota; class Gammaproteobacteria; order Pseudomonadales; family Pseudomonadaceae; genus Pseudomonas; species Pseudomonas sp. FP2338. The sequence goes on from NZ_CP117436.1 coordinate 684,012, forward strand.
CAGCCAGCCACGCCCCAAGCTCAGCGGTACGCTGGTGTCCAACCAACTGCTGATGACCGACCTTGCGCCGTTGATCGGTGCCGACTCCAACGCCAAGCAAAAGGCCCGTGGTGGCGAGAGCAAGCAACCGGCAACCAAAGTGCTGCCGGTGGAAGAGTTCCGCACCGAGCGCTGGCGCGACATGGATGCCGATGTGGAATTCACCGGCAAACGCATCGTACACAGCGCCGACTTGCCGTTTACCGACCTCTACACCCACTTGGTTCTCAACGATGGCGAGCTGAGCCTGCAACCCCTGCGCTTTGGCGTGGCGGGTGGCAAGCTGGATGCGCAGATTCGCTTGAACGGGCGTATCACGCCGATGGAAGGGCGCGCCAGGCTGACCGCGCGCAACTTCAAGCTCAAGCAGCTGTTCCCGACGTTCGAGCCGATGAAAACCAGCTTTGGTGAGCTCAACGGCGATGCCGATATTTCCGGGCGCGGCAACTCCGTGGCGGCCCTGTTGGGCAGCTCCAACGGTGACCTGAAAATGTTGATCAACGACGGCGCCATCAGCCGCGGCCTGATGGAAATTGCCGGGCTCAACGTGGGCAACTACGTGGTAGGCCGTCTGTTCGGTGACAAGGAAGTGAAGATCAACTGCGCGGCGGCGGACTTTGGCATCAAGACGGGTCTGGCGACGACGCGGCTGTTTGTGTTCGATACCGAGAACGCGATCATTTATATCGATGGCACCGCGAACATGGCGACTGAGCAGTTGGACTTGACCATCACGCCCGAATCAAAAGGCTTCCGCCTCTTTTCCCTGCGCTCGCCACTGTACGTCAACGGCCCATTTATCAAGCCCAATGCTGGTGTGAAAGCGGTGCCGTTGATGTTGCGGGGTGCCGGCATGGTCGCGCTCGGTGTGATCGCCGGCCCGGCTGCTGGTCTGTTGGCCTTGGTCGCGCCGAGCGGCGATGAGCCCAATCAGTGCGGACCGTTGCTGCAACAGATGAAAGAAGGCAAGGCGCCGAAAACCGTGAAATAACTGACGAAACCGAGGCGAAAAATGTGGGAACTGGCTTGCCTGCGATAGCGGTGTAACAGTCGATACAGACACTGACTGTTAGATTGCTATCGCGGGCAAGCCCGCTCCCACATGGGGTTCAGCGGTGATACGTGTTACAGGTCCTGCAGAATATCCGCCATGTCATCGGCGTGTTCTTCTTCCTGGGCCAGGATGTCTTCGAAGATTCGACGTGTAGTCGGGTCTTTATCACCGATGTACTGGATGATTTCGCGATAGCTGTCCACCGCGATCCGTTCGGCCACCAAGTCTTCGTAGACCATTTCCTTCAGGGTATTGCCGGCCACGTATTGAGCGTGGGAGTTCTTCGACAGCAGGTCGGGGTTGAACTCCGGCTCACCACCCAGCTGCACGATGCGCTCGGCCAGTTTGTCGGCGTGTTCGGCTTCCTGAGTGGCGTGCTCCAGGAACTCATCGGCGGCGACACTGGCTTTCAGGCCGCTGGCCATGAAGTAGTGACGTTTGTAGCGCAACACGCAGACCAGTTCAGTGGCCAGCGACTCGTTGAGCAGGCGGATAATTTCCTCACGGTCGGCATCGTAGCCTTCGGTCACGGCGCCGTTTTCGACGTGCTGGCGGGCGCGGCTGCGCAGGGTTGCAACGTCGGTCAAGTTTGCTTGGGTCATCTCAATCTCCTGGTGCTAATCCGGTTTTGCGCCACGCTCTGTCGGCGTGATCACTCCAAGTTGTGAGTCCTGGCTGAGGCAAAAAGTTTTATCGGATTTCACACCGTCTGGCCGGGCACTTCCAAACGGCTTAGTCATGGGGCAGTCATGTCGGTTGGTCTAGGATGGCATTATCGCTTTCCGACCTGGATGCTGCCCCATGCCCGATTCCCTCGCCACGCGTTACCCCTTGGTGCTGGTGCCCGGCATGCTGGGCTTTGTGCGCGTAGGCTTTTTCCCTTACTGGTACGGCATTGTCCCGGCGCTGCGAGCGGGTGGGGCGCAGGTATTTGCGATTCAGGTGGCGCCGCTGGATTCCAACGAGGTGCGCGGCGAGCAGTTGCTGGCGCACATCGAACAGATCCGCCGCGAGACCGGCGCCGACAAGGTCAACTTGATCGGCCACAGCCAGGGCGCGCTCACCGCGCGTTATGCCGCCGCCATGCGCCCGCAGTGGGTGGCGTCCGTGACGTCGGTGGCCGGGCCCAACCATGGCTCGGAACTGGCGGACCATATCCACGCCCATTACCCGCCGGCCAGCGTGAAAGGCAGACTGATGAGCGCGATGTTTCATCTGGTTGCCTGGGTGATGGGCCTGCTGGAAACCGGCTATCGCGGCCCGCGCTTCAAGGCCGACTTGCAGGCCTCGCACCAATCCCTGACCCGTAACGGTGTGGCCTTGTTTAACCGCCAGTATCCCCAAGGGCTGCCCGAAACCTGGGGCGGGCAGGGCGCCGAGGTGGTCAACGGCGTGCGTTATTACTCGTGGTCCGGCACCTTGCAGCCAGGCAAGACCGACCGTGGGCGCAACCTGCTGGATGGCACCAATCGCAGTTGCCGGCTGTTTGCGCGCAGCTTTGTGCGTGAGAAGGGCCAGTGTGACGGCATGGTTGGGCGCTACAGCTCACACTTGGGCACGGTCATCGGCGATGACTACGCCCTGGACCACTTCGATATCGTCAACCAGTCCATGGGGTTGGTGGGCAAAGGTGCGGAGCCGATCCGGTTGTTTGTCGAGCATGCGCGGCGGCTGAAGGCGGCCGGGGTTTAGCCGGGAGACCGGGTTATCGTTCATCGCAGGCAAGCCAGCTCCCACAGTTGACCCCATTCCAACGCTGGAACCCGGTCAACTGTGGGAGCTGGCTTGCCTGCGATAGCGATCTGTCAGGCGACGCCAACCTCACGGCGCACCGGCGTAATCCAACGCTCCGACAAAATCACCCCACCCAAGGTCAGCAAGCCACCGACCAAGTGATACAGCGCCAACTCTTCCTTCAGTACCACCGCCGCGATCAAGGCGGTAATCAACGGCAGCAAGTTGAAAAACAGTGTGGTGCGGCTTGGCCCCAGGTGTTTCACCGAGTGCATCCACGCCAGTGGCGCCAGCATCGACGCCAGCAGGCACGCGTACAGCACCAGCGGGATATTCGCCCAGCCCAAGCCGGCCTTGGCCGAGAACAGGAACAGCGGAAACAGCACCACCACCGCCACCAGTATCTGCAAATACAGCAACACCAGCGGCGGCAGACGCAGTTGCCATTTTTTCAGCAAGGTGCTGTAGACCGCGTAGGCCAGGGTGGCGAACAGCATCATCGCGTCACCCAGGTTGAGCCCGTGTTGCAGCAACGCGCCGAGGTTGCCGGCCGACACCACCACGACCACGCCTGCGAACGACAGCACCGCGCCGGTCAGCGCGCCGAAGGTGAGGCGTTGGCCGAGGCTGATGATGGCGGCCGTCAGCGACATCAACGGCATCAGCGACAGGATGATGCCCATGTTAGTGGCGCTGGTCAGCGTCGCAGCGTAATAGGCCAGGCTTTGATACACCGCCATGCCCAGTACGCCGAGGATGAAAATCTTGCCCAGGTTCGGGCGGATCAGCGCCCAGTTGGCCAGCACCGGCTTGAGCATGAACGGGGTAAACAGCAACACCGCCAGCAACCAGCGGTAAAAGCCGATTTCTGCGGGGAAGATCGAGCCCACCGCCAGTTTGTTGACCACGGTGTTGCCGGCCCAGATAAAGATGGCCAGCAGGGGATACGCGTATTGCATCGAAAGAAACCAGGTGTGTTGATGAGCCGGGATTATCCCCTGTCTGGATAGAAGCCTATACTGCGATCCAGACAACCGACCTTTGTATCCAGACAATATGGCCAGACACACCGTACGCCTCGCGGACTTTCGCAGCCTGCCGAGCCCCGTCTACTTCCGCTACTCCGAATTTGCCCCCGACACCGAATGCACGCCGCATCGGCATGGCTGGGGCTCGCTGGACTATTCGGCCAATGGCGTGATGCGCATGGAAGTGGCCGGCAACCGCTTTATGTCGCCGCCGCAGTACGCGGTATGGATCCCACCCAATACCGAGCACAGTTCCTACAATGCCCAGGCGATTGTGTATCGCTCAGTGGGCCTGGCCCCGGAACTCTGCGCAGAGCTGCCGCAGGCGCCGTGCACCTTGGCGATCAGTGACATTCTCAAGGCCATCCTCAGCGACTTCGCCCAGCGTGACGTCAATATCGCGCAGACCGAGGCGGATATACGCCTGGCCCAGGTGCTGGTGGACCAGCTCAAACAAGCGCCGATGCATGATTGCTTCCTGCCTTACGCGCGCCACCCCGGCTTGCTCGGCGTACTTGAAGGCATGCAGGCCGAGCCTGGCGACAATCGCCCGCTGGCGCAGTGGGCCGAGCAAGTGCATGTGAGTGAGCGGACGTTGGCGCGCCAATTTGTGCGCGAGCTGGGCATGAGCTTCGGTGAATGGCGCCAGCGCCTGCGTTACCTCGCCGCCATCGAAGCTCTGGACAGCGACCGCAGTGTGCAACACGTAGCCTTTGACTTGGGCTACAGCACCGCCTCGGCGTTTATCGCCATGTTCCAGCGTCACGCCGGTTGCACCCCGGAGCAGTACCGCCGGTCGAATATTCGCGGGCGCTGAAGATGTAACAGGTTTTGACTACACTGCTGCGTAGGCCGTGCCCCTTTGGTACGGCAACAGGGAGAAAACTCCATGAAGATGCTGCGTATTCCGTTGTTGATGATGGGCCTGCTGCTGTGTTCCCAAGGCTTCGCTGCCACTGCCCAGCAAAATAAAATGACCACTTGCAATGCCGAAGCCTCCACCAAGACGCTCAAAGGTGATGACCGCAAGGCCTTTATGAAGACCTGCCTGTCGGCGCCAGCCGCCAACGATGCCAAGACCCTGACCCCGCAGCAGCAGAAAATGAAAGACTGCAATGCCACGGCGAAAACCAAGGCGTTGGCTGGCGATGCGCGTAAAACCTTTATGAGCACGTGCCTCAAAGGCAGCTAACAACATAGATCCCATGTGGGAGTCGGGCTTGCTGTGGCGAGCAAGCTTGTTTGCGCTGGGGTGCGAAGCGCCCCCAAAAAAGCGGGCTCTGCGCTGTCGAACGGGACGGTTCGACGACTCGACAAGCGCCCTCGGCACTGCAAGCCAGCTCCCACACTTGATCGTGTTCACAATTCAGACCTCTCGCTTGATTCCCTCAAGGCTGGCAGACTGCCCATCCTTTAACGCCGTTCGTTTTGAGGCTGTATGCCAACGTTTTCTCAGCGTCACGTGTTGTTGCTGGTCAGTTGCATCATCATTTTCGGCGGGCTCCTGCTGGTGCTGCCACTCAAGCTGCTGCCCAGCTTGCTGGCCGGCCTGTTGGTTTATGAACTGGTCAACATGCTCACCCCGCAGTTGCAGCGGTTGATCGAAGGCCGGCGTGCGCGTTGGCTGGCGGTGGCCTTACTGGGCACCTTGATCGTCAGCGTGCTGACCCTGATCTTCGCCGGCGCCATCAGTTTCCTGCTGCACGAAGCGGAAAACCCCGGGGCGTCCCTGGACAAATTCATGGGCGTGGTCGACCGCGCGCGCGGGCAACTGCCGCCGTTCGTCGACGCCTACCTGCCCGCCAGTGCCGCCGAGTTCCGCGTGGCCATCGGCGATTGGCTGAGCAAACACCTGAGCGAGCTGCAACTGGTCGGCAAAGACGCTGCCCACATGTTCGTCACCCTGCTGATCGGCATGGTGCTCGGCGCCATCATTGCCCTGCAACGTGTGCCCGACCTGACCAAACGCAAACCCCTGGCCGCCGCGCTGTTCGACCGCCTGCACCTGTTGGTCCAGGCGTTTCGCAATATCGTCTTCGCCCAGATCAAGATTGCCGCGCTCAATACGGCCTTCACTGCGATTTTTCTCGCCGTCGTGTTGCCGCTGTGCGGTATCCACCTGCCTCTGACCAAAACCCTGATCGTGCTGACCTTTCTGGTCGGCCTGCTGCCGGTGATCGGCAACCTGATCTCCAACACCCTGATCACCATCGTCGCGCTGTCGCTGTCGATCTGGGTGGCGGTGGCGGCGTTGGGGTATTTGATCGTGATCCACAAGGTCGAGTACTTCCTCAACGCGCGCATCGTCGGCGGGCAGATCAGTGCCAAATCCTGGGAATTGTTGTTGGCGATGCTGGTGTTTGAGGCGGCGTTTGGTTTGCCAGGGGTGGTGGCGGGGCCGATTTACTATGCCTATCTCAAGAGCGAGCTGAAGCTTGGCGGGATGGTTTGACGTGCGCCAATCTCCGAAACTGTAGCGCCTGCCTAACATTAAATAGGCGGTCGGAAGGCGTGTTTGCCGTTCGCTTACCGAGTGTTAGCCATAAAAAATCCGATACCAGAAATGGCATCGGATTCTTCGATTTGCTCGCGGTGTAGCGCTTATTCAGGAAGTGCTTTCTGTTGTTTTTCCCGCTCAACTTCCAGCTTAAGGAACAGGTCGTAATCCAGCGGTGGCTTGATCACGACTTTATCCAGATTGATCACGGCGCGGTTGTTCGCGGCTGCCCGCTCGAGCAATTCTTTACGTGTCAGGAACTGTTCATCTTTCGTCTTCAGGTGGGCGAAGCTGCTTTCTAATATGGGCGTATCGACGGCCGGGTAGTGGAAGTGTGCGTACCACAAGATAGTGTCCTTATACGGTTTGCCTTCTTTTATTTTGCTTTTATCCCGTACCGTGTATTCGTCGATGAAGTCGCCGGCCTTCAGTGGCTCGCGACGTTTGGCCAGGTTGATATCGATAAATCCGTGTTTCCACAGATAGGCAATTTTGGAGGCCTGAGGGCGCTGCTGCAGGTAGCCCTCACTGCACACCTCGCGCGCCAGCTTTGTCAGATCCTGCGCTTCGTCAAGGTAAGCCTTCATCAATGTGTCAGCCCCTGGGGTTGCGCTGTGGTCGCGTTGGAGTTCATCGGCCAGGGCTTTCAATTTGTCTGCTTGCTGGATCAGCATGTCCTCCCAGTCCAGGGGACTCAGTGCTTCGCGTCGCGTGGGGGTCTGCAGTTTTCGCTGCTGGTCGCGTATCCTGCGCACGACTCCCGCCCTTTCGGTTATCACGGTTTCTGCATTGCGTTTAATCGTAGCCAGCGAGCGAGTCGCTGGCGCCGGCACCGATTTTGTAGGCGTTGCCGGCTCAACCTCCACCCACACGCCTTCAGACGCGTGTTCGAGGTAGGTGGCGACAATCTGCCCGCTGATCGGGTCTTTGATGTCGACAAACTGGCCGGGGTCCTGCGGTTGAGGCGTGCGTAGATCACCCACCAGCGTGCCTTTTTGGCGCGTCTTGAATACTCTTCTGGCGGCGGGCTTTGCGCGAGAGGGAGGAACGAAGCTTGGCTGATAGGCGAACCCTTCGTCTGCGAGGATCAAGTCGGCCAGTTGTGCTTCCAGGCTGGTGCGGGCATCAACGAGGTGCTCCAGAAACGGTGTTCGATAGTCCTCTCGTATGAAGCCGGAGCCCATGTCAGTTAATGAATTGACGGCGTTCTCCAGTTGCTCATAGCTCTGGAGGACGCCCTTGAGTACGTCAATTTGCTCAGCTGTCGAGTAACCGCTGGTCGTGCGCAGTTCTGCATGAGCCAGTAGGCTGGTTGCGGTTTTTGAGTCGGCGAGGTCCTTGACGAAAGGAAACTCCGCAGGCTCTTGGGAGCCATGGGCGCGATCCAGTACCAGTTCGCTGAGAAATAGCAGTACCTGCTGCTTTATGCCGACCGAGGAAATCTGTTGGTCGGTGGGCCTATCTTTCAACAGATAGCTGCGCAGTTCAGGCTCCGCTTGTTTGAGGAATGTTTCGACTTTTTCTGCGGGCTCAATCATCTGTTTGAGCGCCTCAATCTGTCGCTTCTTGGTACTGATGTACATCTCGTAGGCGTCTGTGACACCGTCTCGCAACTCTGCATTGACACGCTCAGTGAGCTCTTTAGTACTTTCGCCGCGTTCGGTCTCAAGGGTGTCTGTAAATCTTTGCACCACGGTCTCATAGACGGACGCCCAATAGCTATAGAGCGCTTTGGTTGCGGAATCGCGTGATCTCTTGGGTTTCGGGTTAGTTCTGTCGGCTTCCATCACTTCGTCAGCCTTGGCTTCGATCTTCTCCATCGCAGGGTTAAGCTCCTGCGCTTTTTGCCGGTAGTTTTCGAACGCGATATCCCAGTTCGCGCGGGCCTGTGCGGCCATGCGTTGCCTTTGCGCATGGCGCTCGGCGATTCTGGCGTGTAGCTCTGGAAGCGCGGTCGAGGTGCCTAGCCTTATCCAATCCTCTCTCACGGCTTTGTTGTGTTCAACCAGTTGGGCACGGGTCATTTTCAGCGCTGTTTCGAACGGTATAAAGGTGAGTGCCACTGGAACCATTTGTTTTTCGAGACTGTTCAGCTCTGTGTTTAGCACGGCTATCCGATCTCGGTGTTTGCGCTGCCACTTATCCAGCTTTTCCCTGGGCATCCCACCCTCCAGCCGAGCCTTTCGTTCCAGCCGCCAATGTCCCAGGCCGTCGCTTGCGAGCTTGAAGCCGGGGCGCAGCGGGTGCTGCGGGTCAACCAGAAAAACCTCGCCGAAGCCGGGCACCACACTGACCTGAAACAACAGCCCGCCGACGCTGGCGTGCCAGGCATCACCAATGCGGTACAGCCCTTTGAGACGGCCGCTGGACTCTGGGGGGGGCAACGATTCGGGCCAAGGCACGTGGACATCAAGCAACGCCTTCAACAACTTTGCGCTGGCCTGAGGGCTGGCAATCGAATGGCTGAAGTCCAATGCAGTGTGCCCAGTGGCCGGTGGTTCGCCGCGCAGCGCCACTGTGCCATTGCGGACAAGCGGGGCGGTTTGCTCAGGTGGTAGGCCGGCAGGGCGGCGCCAGGAGTCAAGGTGTATGGCGTTGTCCTCTACGGTCAGCTCCGACAGTGGCCGCTGGGTCCGGGGGGAGGGTGTGGCGGCGTGTAGCAGTACCATCGCGGTATTGAGCAATAGATCAATCAGCGCCAACTCACGGGTGGTCGGATCAGTGCTGTCCAGGCCCGCCAGGTCTTGCTCCAGGCTGCTGACCAGCACCAGGAACCAGCCCGCCAACATGGCGGGTCCCTGCACCAACGGCAACAGCAGGGTATTGAACAGCAGCCAGGCACCTTCCATCACCACGGCCCAGCGGCTTTCGCTGTTGGACACCGACTCGCGATCAGCCAGGTCCACCAGCGCCCGCGCGGTGCTGCCGAACAGGTGGCTGAGCAATTGGCCGTTGACTTGTGACTGGAGCCATTCCCCGGCACCTTCATCGACTGCCAGCGTCGCGGGTGCAGGTGTTTCACGGGTGACGAACTCATCCCCAGGCAGGAAACGAATGATGTGCGGCTCTTTTAACCCGCCGTGATCATAGATCGGCCGGGCTTTGTCGCTCAGCCAAGTCAGTACGTTGTCCTGCAGCGCGCCGGGATTGGCAATGGCCTCCAGCAAGGCCAGGCGCGTCGGGTATTCATGCAGGGCTTGGGCATACAGCGGCTGATACAACAGGTGCGGGCCGAGGCTCGCATCACGGGGTTCGATAATAAAAACGTTGTTGACTTCATCAGGCGCGGCCCCTGTTTTACGACACAGGGCCAGCGGACGCAGGACGATTTCCTGGCCGTCGACGACTCGGTCCAAGGGGCTTTCGCTCATCAGTGCTTTCACATATCGATAGCCTACAACGGTAACGCCGTTCAGTTGCCTGATCTTGTATTCCAGCGCCTGCATCGGTAGGTGAACCTTGAGTTCGCGGGTAAACAGCGCCTCCCGTCGGCGAGCGTCGGCGGTGTCGGACAGCAACACGTCCTTGATTTTTTGTGGGTAGGTGGTGCCAATATCGACGCGCTGGATCAGGCCTTTGCTGCCCAGTAGGTAGTTTTCGTTCAGCCAGTTGGGAAGTGGCAGGGCGTTTTTGGAGGTGAGCGTCAGGGTACCTTTTGGTTTACCCGCCAGATTTTTAAGGGCCAGTTCCGTCAATGACATGTACACATGCTCGGTAATCCCGAAGCCGCCCGGATAGCCCGCAGACACGGCGAAGTCCAACACCACCGCGTCGGGATCGAAATCCCCATGATCGGCCTGCATCTGCTTGCGCAACGCGTCGCGGCTGAAGTCGTGGATATTCTCTATGCCTTCGTTGAACGAGCGACCCTGGTTTTGGCGCAGTACGCGCGCCATATCCTGTAGATGACGGTGATAAGCAAAGCGGTCGGTGGGGGTGGCCTGCTTGAGCCAGTCGGGCAGTTGGTTGCTGACCTTTTGCAGGAGCGAGGCGGGGGGCATTGGGATTTTGGTGAAAAAAACCGCCGGATCCGTGAGTTTTTCCAGGCGCTGTTCAAGGGTTTTTTCGTCTTGCGCTTGATACGACAAGGTCGCCAGGCCTTCAAGTTGCTGATTGAGGATCAGGCCGGCCTGCTGCTCGAACACATTGCCGTCGGGTTCGTTGCGTCTCCAGGTCATGCTGTCGAACTGGAACTGTCGCTGCATCCTGATCCCCCAGGCCTGGCAAAAGTCGTCGATGGAGTCAAACATCTGGATAGCCCCGGCGACGCTGTACAGCAACACCTGTTTTTCGCGCACGATCAGCAGATCCGGGGTCAGCAAGCGCACTTCTTTGCCGGCGGTGGTGAAGGTGTTTTCAATGAAATAGGTATAGGTGGGTGGCGAGGAGTGGGGCAAGCGTTCGAGTACTGCGGGCCAGGTGCTGACGACTGTGAGCATATCCAGCTGGGTTTCGCTGAGGGTGGACTGAACCGCGGCAGTAGCGGTCATTTGGCCGTTGAGAAACTCGGCCAGCCATTGCCAGCGGCTGGTACCGTGACTGTCGATTTCGCTCCAGTAGTCCGCCAGGTCTCGTTGGAAATACAGGCCGAGCGATACGCGCACTTCGTCGATGATGCGTGCGATGACCTGCATGTCTATCAGCGGAAGGGTCTCGGGTTTCAGGATAGAGGGGGGGTGTTGAGTGAGGAAGTAGGGCAGCTCACGTTTTGAGTGCAGATCGAGCAGTTGTGGGTTCAGTACATGGTCGATAGCAACGCTCATCAACGGTCGGAAGGTGTAACCGCCAGAGGCGTGTGGGCTGGCCAGTTTGACCGTGAGCATGTCCAACTTCAACGATGGGTAGTGCTCCTGGATGCGGTCACGCAGTGCATTGAGCACCACGGAATAGAGCGTCGGGCGTGTGGCGAAACGCTCATGGACGGCGCGGGCCGGCAGTTGGTTCAGGTCCATGGGGCGCGTGGAAGTGCTCGGGGCGGGCATGACGAAATCCTTTTACCTGTTTAACCCCGGTGTTTTTGGCTGCCGGGTCAGCGGACCGGTGATCGGTCCGCTACAGGGAATCCCTTCGTGTTGTTGTGGGGGCTGTAAAGGAATATGCGTCGATGTAAAAAATACGGCGATGGCAAGTGACTGTCCGTTAAGTGTAAGCGGTCGGGCATCCCGTCTTGCGTATCTATGCCGGTTGCCAACGATGCTGCAACAACTCCCCGACTTCACTCGCCCGCGGCGTCGGCAGGCGAGTGAGAACGTCCTTCAAGCTAGTCCACCGCTATCGGGGGCAAGTCGAACCGTCGCACCGCCCCTCCCACATTCAAATTTTCAGTGTTGGTGAGATCGGGGCAGCTCAGCTGCCGTAACGCTTGCTCGCCTCAATCGCCAGACCACTGCCGATACTGCCGAAGATGTTGCCTTCCACATGCCGTGCATTCGGCAGCATCGCCGAGATGCTGTGGCGCAGTGCCGGAATGCCGCTGGAGCCGCCGGTGAAGAACACCGTGTCCACCTGGGCCACGCTCACCGAGGCATCGTTAAGCAGTTGGGTGACGCTGTTGCGCACGCGCTCCAGCAGCGCGTCGATGGACGACTCGAACAATGCCCGGCTCAGGTCAACGCTCAGGCCTTTTTCGATGCGGTCCAGGGCCACGTGGCGGTTGTCTTCGTGGGTCAGCTGGATCTTGGTTTCTTCCACTTCCATGGCCAGCCAGTGCCCGGCGCGCTGTTCGATCAGCTTGAACAGGCGGTCGATGCCGCCGGTGTCTTCGATGTCGTAGCGCATGCTGCCCAGGGCCAGCTGGGATTTTTGCGAGTACACCGAGTTGATGGTGTGCCAGGTGGCCAGGTTCATGTGGTGGCTGGTGGGCATGTAGGCGCCGCTTTTCATGCGGCTGCCGTAGCCGAACAGCGGCATCATGCCTTGCAGGCTAAGTTGTTTGTCGAAGTCGGTGCCGCCGATGTGTACGCCGCCGGTGGCGAGAATGTCGCTCTGGCGGTTGTCGTTGTGACGACGGTCCGGCGACAGGCGCACCAGCGAGAAGTCAGACGTACCACCGCCGATGTCGACGATCAGCACCAGCTCTTCTTTCTCGATGGTGGACTCGTAGTCAAACGCGGCCGCGATAGGCTCGTACTGGAACGAGATGTCCTTGAAACCGATCTTGCGCGCCACATCCACCAGGGTGTTTTCGGCTTCCTGGTCGGCCATCGGGTCGTCATCGACGAAGAACACCGGGCGGCCCAGCACCACTTCTTCGAACTCGCGACCGGCGTTGGCTTCGGCGCGGCTCTTGAGCTGGCCGATAAACAGCGCCAGCAGGTCGGTGAACGGCATGGCCGTGCCGAGCACGCTGGTGTCGTGCTTGATCAGCTTGGAACCCAGCAGGCTCTTGAGCGAGCGCATCAGCCGGCCTTCGTAGTTTTCCAGGTATTCGTGCAGCGCCAGGCGACCGTACACCGGGCGGCGCTCCTCGAAGTTGAAGAACACCACCGACGGCAGGGTGATCTTGTCGTCCTCCAGCGCGATAAGCGTCTCCTCGCCGGGGCGGATCCAGCCGACGGTGGAGTTGGACGTGCCGAAGTCGATGCCGCAGGCACGGGCTGGGGATGTGTTTTTCATGTCTTCCAGGTTCCGGTTAAAAAACGGCCGCGCAGTGTATGCCAGTCGAGGGCGGATGCGTAGGCCGACTATCCGCTAAATCGTGCTTGAAAGTTGGGTATTTGCCCCCACATCTGTTGCATACGGCTAGCGCCGATAACACTTTGACGCACCCCCAGGCCACACCACTCAACAGGTGCAAAGCAGCGCACGTTGTGCCCCGGGCTGTGCGATCTCGATTAAGGATGGTGAACCGCCGATGGATTTCAAAGACTATTACAAGATTCTGGGTGTCGAGCCGAGCGCCGATGACAAGGAAATCAAGGCCGCCTATCGCAAGCTCGCACGCAAGTATCACCCGGACGTGAGCAAGGAAAAGGACGCCGAAGAGAAATTCAAAGACGCGTCCGAAGCCTACGAAGCGCTCAAAAGTGCCGACAAACGCGCCGAGTACGATGAGCTGCGTAAATACGGCCAGCATGGCCAACCGTTCCAGGGCCCGCCGGGCTGGCAGAGCCGTGGCGGTTTTGGCGGTGGCCAGGACGCGGGCGATTTCTCGGACTTCTTCAGCTCGATCTTCGGCGCGCGCGGCGATGCTTTTGGTGGCGGCCAGCGCCGTTCAACCGGGCGCAAGGGCCAGGACGTGGAGATGCAGCTGTCGGTGTCGCTTGAAGAAACGCTGTCCACCGAATCCAAGCAGATCAGCTTCCAGGTGCCGCAGTACGACGCCTCCGGCCGGCATGTCAGCAACACCGTCAAAAGCCTGAATGTGAAGATTCCGGCCGGTGTGGCCGATGGCGAACGCATCCGCCTCAAGGGCCAGGGCGCGCCGGGTGTGGGCGGCGGTGCGAATGGCGACCTGTACCTGATCATCAAGTTTGCGCCGCACCCCAAGTTCGAGGTGGATGGCGAAAACCTGATCATTAACCTGCCGCTGGCCCCGTGGGAGCTGGCGTTAGGCGCGGAAGTCGCAGTGCCGACCCTTACCGGCAAGATCAACCTCAAGGTGCCCGCCGGCAGCCAGAACGGCCAACGCATGCGCGCCAAGGGCCATGGCCTGCTGAACAAGGCCGGGCAACGCGGTTATCTGTTTATCCAGCTCAAGGCCGTGATGCCCAAGGCTGCAGACGATGAGGTCAAGGCGTTGTGGCAAGCCCTTGCGGAAAAAGCCGCGTTCGACCCCCGCGAGCACTTCTGAGCGGGCAGCCTGCGTAAGGCAGGTAATGCACCGCACGCCCCGGAACGCAAGATAACCCGGGGCGTCGGCACGCGTGCCTGGGTTAAAACAAAAAGTAGCGCTGGGCCATGGGCAATACATCTGCCGGCTCGCACCACAGCAACTGACCGTCGGCCTTGACCTGATAGGTCTGCGGGTCCACTTCGATTTCCGGCAGGTAGTCGTTGTGGATCAGGTCGGTTTTCTGCACATCGCGACAGCCTTTCACCACCGCAATCTGCTTCTTCAACCCCAGCGCCTCGGGCACGCCTGCGTCCTGGGCGGCCTGGCTGATAAAGGTCAGGCTGGTGGCGTGCAGCGAGCTGCCGAAGCTGGCAAACATCGGGCGGTAATGCACCGGTTGCGGCGTGGGGATCGAGGCGTTGGCGTCACCCATCAGGCTTGAAGCAATCGCGCCGCCCTTGAGGATCAAGGTCGGTTTGATGCCGAAGAACGCCGGACGCCACAGCACCAGATCAGCCCACTTGCCCACTTCAATCGAGCCGACGATATGGCTGACGCCGTGGGTGATCGCCGGGTTGATGGTGTACTTGGCGATATAGCGCTTGGCGCGGAAGTTATCGTTGCCGGGACCGTCGCCGGGCAGGGCGCCGCGCTGCTTTTTCATCTTGTCGGCGGTCTGCCAGGTACGCGTAATTACCTCGCCGACACGGCCCATGGCCTGGCTGTCGGAGCTGATCATCGAGAAGGCGCCGAGGTCGTGCAGGATGTCTTCGGCGGCGATGGTCTCGCGGCGGATGCGGCTTTCGGCGAAGGCCACGTCTTCGGCAATGCTCGGGTCCAGGTGATGGCAGACCATCAGCATGTCCAGGTGTTCGTCGATGGTGTTGCGGGTGAACGGCCGGGTCGGGTTGGTGGAGCTGGGCAGCACATTCGGGAAGCCGCAGGCCTTGATGATGTCCGGCGCATGGCCGCCACCGGCGCCTTCGGTGTGGTAGGTGTGGATGGTGCGGCCCTTGAGGGCGGCGAGGGTGGTTTCGACGAAGCCCGACTCGTTGAGCGTGTCACTGTGGATCGCCACCTGCACGTCGTACTGGTCGGCCACGTTCAGGCAGTTGTCGATGCTGGCGGGGGTGGTGCCCCAGTCTTCATGCAGCTTCAAACCGATGGCGCCGGCCTTGACCTGCTCGATCAGGGGCTCGGGCAAACTGGCGTTGCCCTTGCCGGTGAAACCGATGTTCATCGGGAACGAATCGCTGGCTTGCAGCATGCGCGCCAAATGCCACGGGCCGGAGGTGCAGGTGGTGGCGTTGGTGCCGGTGGCCGGGCCGGTGCCGCCGCCGATCATGGTGGTGACGCCGCTGGTCAGCGCCTCCTCGATCTGCTGTGGGCAAATGAAATGCACATGGCTGTCGATGCCGCCGGCGGTGAGGATCATGCCCTCACCGGCGATCACTTCGGTGCTGGCGCCGATGGCCATGGTCACGCCAGGCTGGATATCCGGGTTGCCGGCTTTGCCGATCGCATGAATGCGGCCGTTCTTCAAGCCGACATCGGCCTTGACGATGCCCCAATGGTCGATGATCAGCGCGTTGGTGATCAAGGTGTCGACCACTTCATGGGCGAGCAACTGGCTTTGGCCCTGGCCGTCGCGGATGACTTTGCCGCCGCCGAACTTGACCTCTTCGCCGTAGACGGTGAAGTCCTGTTCGACTTCGACGAACAGGTCGGTGTCGGCCAGGCGGACCTTGTCACCGACGGTGGGGCCGTACATGTCGGCGTAGGCTTGGCGGCTGATCTTCATGTGTGTATGCCCTGAAAAATAGGTGTTGAATGTGATATCGCTATCGCAGGCAAGCCAGCTCCCACAGGTGGAATGCGTTCCCCTGTGGGAGCTGGCTTGCCTGCGATGAGGCCCTAAAGCTCGCCCATGATCCGTCCGGCAAACCCGAACACCCGCCGCCCGCCGCTCAAATCCACCAACTCGATCTCGCGACTCTGCCCCGGCTCAAACCGCACCGCCGTGCCTGCCGGAATATTCAGGCGCATGCCACGGCTCGCTGCGCGGTCAAAGGTCAGCGCGTCGTTGGTCTCGAAAAAATGGTAATGCGAGCCCACCTGGATCGGCCGGTCGCCGCTGTTGGCCACGCTGAGGGTGAGGGTACGCCGGCCGACGTTGAGTTCGATGTCGCCAGGCTGGATCTGATATTCACCAGGAATCATGCAGGTTGCCCCAGGGTCTTGAAGTAGATGGCGGTCGGTGTGTAGCGCCCGTCCGGGCTTTGGCAATAGTCGGGCAGTTCACCGATTTTGGTGTAGCGCAGCGACTGGTAAAAGGCTTCGGCGCCGGAGCCGGCCTCGGTGTCCAGGTACAGCAGGCCGCGCTTGTGCTGGCGTGCGGCGAGTTCCAGGGTGTTCATCAACTGTTGGCCCAGCCCATGGCGGCGGGCGCTGCTGTGTACCAGCAGCTTTTGCACTTCGGCGCGGTTCAGGCCGTTGGCTTTCAGGCACAGCGCCAGTTGCACGCTGGCGATCACTTGCTCGTCGCGCACCACCACCCACAGCAGCAGGCTGCCCTCTTCGATACTCGCCTGCACGCCGCTCAAATAGGTGCGGGCCTGGGCTTCATCGAAGTCAGCCATAAAACCGACAGAAGCGCCGTGCTTCACCGCGTCCAGCAACAGCTCAATCAAACCCAGGCGGTAGTGGGCAAAACTTTCAGCATTGACTCGACGCAGTTGCGTAGCGCTCATCGATCTCACTCCTTGGGCGGTTCGGCGCCCGGATTCAATGTCAGTTGCATAAAGGTCAGGTCCAGCCAGCGGCCGAACTTGATGCCCACTTGCGGCATGTGCCCGGTGCTGATGAAACCCAGGCGCTCGTGCAGGCGAATAGACGCCTGGTTGCCGCTTTCAATAGCCGCGACCATCACGTGCTTGCCGCAGGTTGCGGCGCGTTCGATCAGGGCGTGCATCAGGCGCGGGCCGAGGCCTTTGCCGCGTTGGTCATTGCGCACGTACACCGAGTGCTCAACGCTGTAGCGAAAACCCTCGAAAGGGCGCCAGTCGCCGAATGAGGCGTAGCCGGTGACTTCATCGTTTTCCACCGCCACCAGAATCGGATACTGCTGTGCCTGGCGTGCCGCGAACCAGGCCTGGCGGTTGGCCAGGTCTACCGGTTGCTCGTTCCAGATCGCCGTGGTGTTCAGCACCGCGTCGTTGTAGATGTCGCGGATCGCCGGCAGGTCTTGCTCGGTAGCATCACGAATCATGGCCGGGCCTCACGCGATTGGCTGGTGGACGGTCACCAGTTTGGTGCCATCGGGGAAGGTGGCTTCCACCTGGATATCCGGGATCATTTCCGGGATGCCTTCCATCACTTGCTCGCGGCTGAGCAAGGTGGTGCCGTAATGCATCAGATCGGCCACGGTTCGGCCATCGCGGGCGCCTTCCATCAGCGCGGCCGAGATATAGGCGATGGTTTCCGGGTAGTTGAGCTTCACGCCGCGCGCCAAGCGGCGCTCGGCGACCAGGCCGGCGGTGAAGATCAACAGTTTGTCTTTTTCCCGTGGGGTCAAATCCATGGTTCAAGGTCCTTCAAACAGCATTCATAAAAACACCGCAGATCCCCTGTGGAAACAGGCTGGTGTGGGAGCTGGCTTGCCTGCGATAGCGGTGTATCAGGCACACCGCCATCGCAGGCAAGCCAGCTCCCACATAAACTCAGTTTCACTTGTTGATCTTCATGTGCTCCAGATTCTCGGTGATACCGCTTCTCGCCCCAGCACTGCCGGGCGCAACAGCCGCCATAAATCAATCAACCAGCCCCGCGCCAGCAGCGCTTCACTGGCCAGGCAGCGGGCGACCAGCAAGCCGGGCAGTTGGGTCAGGTCGCCGCGCACGGCATGGGGCAGGGCGCGGCAGGTTTCCAATAATTGCGGGTCTATATCGCCGGTCAGCAGCAACGTCGCAAACACCGGCTGCCCATCCAGCCCGATGGGCGAATCGAGCAAACCGTCGGCGCCTACAATGCGCTGGCGCTCATGCCAGAGCAACTGGCCGTCGCGGCGAATATCCAGCTGCGATTGAAAGTGGCCCAGGTCAAAACGTTCGCCACTGGCCGGGCGGCCGAGGGCCACCACGTCCCAGTAAAACAGCCGGGCATCGCCGTGTAGATCAATGCGCGTGCTGAGTTCGGCCTGGGCGGCGCTGAACACGATGGTTTCCTGGGGCAGCCATTCCAGGGTCGCGCCGGCCTCTACGGTCAATTCGAGCTGTTGAAACGCAGGGCCGCTGGCGCGATACCACTTGGCTGCACCGGGGCTGGTCAGTTGCGCCCAGGCGCCATTGGCCACATGGGCGCTGATGTCCAGGCGGTCGCCACCGGCAATCCCGCCGGGCGGGTGCACGATGATGTGCTGGCACACCTCGGGGCCTTCGGCGTACAGGTGCTTTTGCACCCGCAGCGGGCCAAGGTGGCGGCGCATCACCGGGCGCGTGGTGTCGCCGAAACGCGCATAGCCGAGTTCCAGCTCGGCATGCCAGCTGGGGGTGAACAGGGCAGGAGTAACGGGCAGGTTCATATGTTCGGGCTTATCGTCAGGACGCTACAGATTAAATCGTAACCAGCCCGCGTACACCCTCGCTTTCCATATTTTCACCTCGGCCCTGCTGCACGATTTCACCGCGTGACATCACCAGGTATTGGTCGGCCAGTTCGGCGGCGAAGTCGTAGAACTGCTCCACCAGAAGGATCGCCATATCACCGCGTGCCGCGAGCTTTTTGATCACCGCACCGATCTCCTTGATGACGGACGGCTGGATGCCCTCGGTAGGCTCGTCGAGAATCAACAGGCGCGGGCGGCTGGCCAGTGCGCGGCCAATTGCCAACTGCTGCTGTTGACCACCGGACAGGTCGCCGCCGCGCCGATGTTTCATCTGCAGCAATACGGGGAACAGTTCATAGATAAACGCCGGGACTTCCTTGGCTTCGGAGCCTGGGAAGCGCGAGAGTCCCATCAACAGGTTTTCTTCCACCGTCAGCCGTCCGAAAATCTCCCGGCCTTGAGGCACGTAGGCGATGCCCGCGTGCACGCGCTGGTGCGGTTTGAACCCGGTAATGGCTTCGCCTTCCCAATTCACCGCGCCGTCTTTGGCCGGCAGCAAACCCATCAGGCATTTGAGCAAGGTGGTCTTGCCCACGCCGTTACGGCCGAGCAGGCAGGTGACTTCGCCAATCTTCACGTCGAATGAGAGCCCGCGCAGGATGTGGCTACCGCCGTAATACTGATGCAGCTTGTCGACTTGCAGCATGTTCAAAACCTCCTCAATTCCCCACTGAGGGAACTGGATCAAATGTGGGAGCTGGCTTGCCTGCGATGGCGGTGTATCAGGCACACCGCTATCGCAGGCAAGCCAGCTCCCACATAAAGCAGTGCGCGTCAGCGACCGAGGTAAACCTCGATGACGCGCTCGTTTTCCTGCACCTGTGCAAGTGACCCTTCGGCCAGCACGCTGCCCTGGTGCAACACGGTCACGTGGTCGGCAATCGAACCGACGAAGCCCATGTCGTGCTCCACCACCATCAGCGAATGCTTGCCCGCCAGGCGCTTGAACAGCTCGGCGGTGAACTCGGTTTCGGCGTCGGTCATGCCCGCCACCGGTTCGTCCAGCAGCAACAATTGCGGGTCTTGCATCAGCAACATGCCGATTTCCAGGAACTGCTTCTGCCCGTGGGACAACAGCCCCGCCGCGCGTTGTGCCGAGGTGGTCAGGCGGATGGTATCGAGCACTTCCTCAATGCGGTCTTTCTGCTCACCGCTCAGACGCGCGCGCAGGCTGGCCCACACGGACTTGTCGGTCTTCTGCGCCAGCTCGAGGTTTTCAAACACGCTCAGGGCTTCGAATACCGTGGGCTTCTGGAACTTGCGGCCGATGCCGGCCTGGGCGATCTGCACTTCACTCATGCTGATCAAGTCCAGGGTTTCACCAAACCAGGCCTTGCCATGGCTGGGGCGGGTTTTGCCGGTGATCACGTCCATCAGTGTGGTCTTGCCCGCGCCGTTGGGGCCGATGATGCAGCGCAATTCGCCGACGCCGATGTACAGGTTCAAGTCATTGAGTGCCTTGAAACCATCGAAGCTGACGCTGATGTCTTCCAGGGTCAGGATGGTGCCGTGGCGTGTGTTCAGACCCTTGCCGGCGGCCTGGCCAATGCCGATGGCATCGCGGCCGCTGCCTGCGTCGAAAATAGGTTCCAGCATGACGTTCCTCATTTCTTCAGCAGGCCGATGATGCCCTTGGGCAGGTACAGGGTGACGATGATGAACAGCGCCCCAAGGAAGAACAGCCAGTATTCCGGGAAGGCCACGGTGAACCAGCTCTTCATGCCATTGACCACGCCGGCGCCGAGCAATGGGCCGATCAAGGTGCCGCGCCCGCCCAGGGCCACCCACACGGCGGCTTCGATGGAGTTGGTCGGCGACATTTCGCTGGGGTTGATGATGCCCACTTGCGGCACATACAACGCGCCTGCCAACCCACACAGCACTGCACTCAACACCCACACGAACAGCTTGAAACCGCGCGGGTCGTAGCCGCAGAACATCAGGCGGTTTTCGGCGTCACGCAACGCGGTGAGCACGCGGCCGAACTTGCTCTGCGCCAGGCGCCAGCCGGTGTACAAGCTGGCGACCAGCAGCAGTACGGTGGCCACAAACAGCACCGCCCGGGTGCCCGGCTCGGTGATGCCAAAACCCAGAATGCTGCGAAAGTTTGTGAAGCCGTTATTGCCGCCAAACCCGGTTTCATTGCGAAAAAACAGCAGCATCCCGGCAAAGGTCAGCGCCTGGGTCATGATCGAAAAGTACACGCCCTTGATCCGCGAACGAAAGGCGAAGAACCCGAACACCAAGGCCAGCAAACCGGGCGCCAACACCACCAGGCACATGGCCCACAGGAAGTGCTCGGTGCCGACCCAGTACCACGGCAATTCAGTCCACGACAGAAAGGTCATGAACGCCGGCAGCTCATCGCCGGAGGCCTGGCGCATCAGGTACATGCCCATCGCATAACCGCCGAGGGCAAAGAACAAACCATGGCCTAAGGACAACATCCCTGCGTAACCCCACACCAAGTCCAGCGCGAGGGCGACGATGGCGTAGCAGAGGATCTTGCCCACCAGCGTCAAGGTATAGGCCGAGACGTGAAACGGATTTTCCGGCGCCAGCAGCGAGCACAACGGCAGCGCCAGCAGCAGGATCAAAATGACCGCGCCCACCGCTATCGTGACCTTGGGGCCGGCCTTTTGCGCGGCGGTAAGCATCAATGGCTGGTTCATCAGTCGATCACCCGTCCTTTCAGTGCAAAGAGTCCTTGCGGGCGTTTCTGGATAAACAGAATGATCAGCGCGAGGATCAGGATCTTGCCGAGCACGGCGCCGATCGCAGGTTCCAGAATCTTGTTGGCGATGCCCAGCCCGAAGGCGGCCATCACGCTACCGGCCAACTGGCCGACGCCGCCGAGCACCACCACCAGGAACGAGTCGATGATGTAGCTCTGGCCCAGGTCCGGGCCGACGTTGCCGATCTGGCTCAGCGCTACGCCGCCCAACCCGGCGATGCCGGAGCCAAGGCCAAAGGCGAGCATGTCCACACGCCCGGTGGGCACGCCGCAGCACGCGGCCATGTTGCGGTTCTGGGTGACGGCGCGCACGTTGAGGCCCAGGCGCGTCTTGTTCAGCAGCAGCCAGGTCAGCACCACCACGCACAACGCGAAGGCGATGATCACGATGCGGTTGTACGGCAGCACCAGGTTGGGCAGCACTTGAATGCCGCCGGACAGCCATTGCGGGTTGGACACTTCGACGTTCTGCGCACCGAACACCAGGCGCACCAGCTGGATCAGCATCAGGCTGATGCCCCAGGTGGCCAGCAGGGTTTCCAGTGGTCGCCCGTAGAGGTGGCGAATCACCGTGCGCTCCAGTGCCATGCCGATGGCCGCCGTGACAAAAAACGCCACCGGCAGCGCAACCAACGGGTAGAACTCGATGGCCGCCGGCACATAACGCTGCATCATCAGTTGCACGACGTAGGTGGAATAGGCGCCGAGCATCAGCATCTCGCCGTGGGCCATGTTGATCACGCCCAGCAGGCCGAAGGTGATCGCCAGGCCCAGGGCCGCGAGCAGCAGGATCGAACCCAAAGACATGCCGCTGAAGGCCTGGCCGAGGATCTCGCCGAACATCAATTTGCGTTTGACCTGAGCCAGGCTGGTCTCGGCGGCCGTGTGCACGGCGGCGTCGGTTTCGACACCGGGCGCCAGCAGCGCCTCAAGGCGTGTGCGCGCCAGCGGGTCGCCGGTGCTGCCCAACAGGCGCACGGCGGCGAGGCGAATGACCGGGTCGGGGTCGACCAGTTGCAGGTTGGCCAGGGCCAGGCTCAACGCGGTGTGCACGGCCTCGTTGGTCTCGGCGGCGACTTGCTGGTCGAGGAATTTGAGCTGCGCAGGTTGTGCGCTTTTTTGCAGGGTTTGCGCAGCAGCGAGGCGCACCTTGGGGTCGGCGGCGAGCAGTTGCTGGCTGGCTTGCACGTTGTCGATCAAGCCGCGCAGACGGTTGTTCAGGCGTACGGTTTTGGTTTCACCGTTGACGTTCAGTTGGCCTTGTTGCAGCGCGTCCACCAGCTCGATGCGCGCCGGGTCGGGCTGGGCAGCCCAGTCCTGGAGCAGCTTGGCTTGTTGCATCGGGTTGGCATTGATGAAGTCTTCGGCGTCGCTGGCGTGTGCGGCGAAGGGCAGCAACAGCAGGGCGGCGAGGATGAAGCGGTAAAGGGCAGTGGGCATAGTCTTGGGCCTTGCTCGAACAAATGTGGGCGCTGGCTTGCCTGCGATGGCGGTGTATCAGATACACCCAGTTGTCTGCATCGCAGGCAAGCCAGCGCCCACAGGGTGTGTGTCGGCCTTAAGGGCCGACACCCCTCGGATCAGTTGCTCTTCACGGCATAGTCCGGCTTCTTGTCGTTACCCGGAATGAACGGGCTCCACGGCTGGGCGCGGATCGGCTTCTCGGTCTGCCACACCACCGAGAACTGCCCGTCGGCCTGGATCTCGCCGATCATCACCGGCTTGTGCAGGTGGTGGTTGGTCGCGTCCATGGTCAGGGTGAAGCCCGACGGCGCGGCGAAGGTCTGGCCGGCCATGGCTTCGCGCACTTTATCGACGTCGGTGGACTTGGCTTTCTCAACCGCTTGCGCCCACATATGGATGCCCACGTAAGTGGCTTCCATCGGGTCGTTGGTCACGGCTTTGTCCGCGCCTGGCAGGTTGTGCGCCTTGGCGTAGGCCTTCCAGTCGGCGACGAATTTCTTGTTCACCGGGTTCTCCACGGACTGGAAGTAGTTCCAGGCCGCGAGGTTGCCCACCAGCGGCTTGGTGTCGATGCCGCGCAGTTCTTCTTCACCCACGGAGAACGCCACTACCGGCACGTCGGTGGCCTTCAAGCCCTGGTTGGCCAGCTCCTTGTAGAACGGCACGTTGGAGTCGCCATTCACGGTGGAGATCACTGCGGTTTTACCACCGGCCGAGAACTTCTTGATGTTGGCGACGATGGTCTGGTAGTCGCTGTGGCCGAACGGGGTGTAGACCTCTTCGATATCTTTATCGGCTACGCCTTTGGAGTGCAGGAACGCGCGCAGAATCTTGTTGGTGGTGCGTGGGTACACATAGTCGGTGCCGAGCAGGAAGAAGCGCTTGGCGCCGCCACCTTCTTCGCTCATCAGGTATTCCACGGCCGGGATCGCCTGCTGGTTCGGCGCCGCACCGGTATAGAACACGTTCGGCGACATCTCTTCACCTTCGTACTGCACCGGGTAGAACAACAGGCCGTTGAGTTCTTCGAACACCGGCAATACCGATTTGCGCGACACCGACGTCCAGCAGCCGAACACCACGGCAACCTTGTCCTGGGTCAGCAACTGGCGGCCTTTTTCAGCGAACAGCGGCCAGTTCGACGCCGGGTCCACGACCACCGGCTCCAGCATCTTGCCGTTCACACCGCCCTTGGCGTTGATCTCGTCGATGGTCATCAGCGCCATGTCTTTAAGCGAGGTTTCGGAGATAGCCATGGTCCCGGACAGGGAGTGCAGGATGCCGACCTTGATGGTCTCGGCGGCCTGGACGGTCCAGGTCAAACCCATGGCGGCAATGGATGCCGACAAAGTGAAAGCCTTGATCAAGCTACGACGCTTCATGGTGCGATCTCCGTAAACCGATAGTGTTGTGGGGCAGATACACAGGGCTTTGCAAAGGCTGTGCCTGCGGCGGCAAACACCGGTGCCTGTGAGTGGTTGTTGCGGACATTGGCACGGGGGTGCACCAGCTTGGCGCTGCAAGTGCCGTCAGGTGCAGGTGTGGCGCTAAAACAGGGCGCAGAGATAGATAGGCAGCGCAAACGCTGTGCAGGGATGTTCCAGGATGAACGCTCAACCAATGTGTGTTGCGTGAGTTACGCAAAACCAATCGTTCCGCAGGCACGGCCTGTTCCGCTCAGGTCCATGGCTAACTATTCACCACTTGGGTGGTGGGTGACCTGTTGAGAATGACCTCAGAACCCTGCGCCCAAGAGTGCTTGGGCACTGAGGCGGTTCTCACTATTCAAGGACGTTGCCATGACCATCAATTTGTCGCGCGAGGAGCGCGCAGCCAGTTCAAACCGGGGCGCTGCCAGCTTACCCGCCGTCAGCCCAGGGTTCATTAACGAAGCCGATGCCGCCTATTGGGCGCACAAAAAAATAGGTGCGCGCAGAGACAAGGAGTACGGCGGGGTTATTTTGAGGAAATATACGGGCAGGTATCATGCTACCGAGCCTGTGCCCGGCAAGGAGATGCTGTTCGATTTACGCGAGGTACTGGCGGTCAGCGCCGATGGCCAATTTGAGCAACCCAAGGGTTACACCTGTGTGGCCTCCTACCATTCGCATCCTGCGGACCATAAGCTGACTCAGAGGGCCAATCCGAACTTTGATAGTAAGACGGTCAAAGCTTTTTTGAGTTTTTTTTCCGATGGCGACTTTTGGCATGGAGTTAATAACCGGGACTTTTTTCCGGCCGCGTATTTGTCCGGCCCCGACGGCTCGCTGATCCGATACGCTTCGAGTGGCTCCGGCGAAGAGCGCAGCTTTGCGCTCTGGATAAGAGCAGGAAGGCCCCGCAATAACAAAGTTGCCCTGTTCGGTCCGTTCAGCACATTCGTCAAAAAGCTCTCGACGCTGGGTACCTTGAGCCTGATTGTGCCCACGGCGCTGTGGGGCGGCTCGACAGGCGACGTGCCGGCAGATTGGGTGGTGTTCCAACCCTTCAGCAGCGGTGCGCCAACCCCTCAGCCTTTGTTTACCGGCGTATTCACCGAAGTTCAGGCTGCGATTAACGTTTGTGAACCCCTTGCCGCGCCCGCACGCCAAATCGGCATCGTGATCAAGGCGCAAGGCGAAGGCCGGGCTGAGTATGCGGTTTCTCAGCCGGAGCCTGCGCAGATGCGGGGGTGGCTGGCCGGGGATACGTTGCCGCCACTGCCGTCCGGATGGGCGCTGCACGGCATGTACGTTGACTCAAGTCCTGTACCCGAGCCTTACCCGCTTATCCAGGCCTGGCTGTACCAGCGTTTTATTAGCCCGTTGGATTTGGCAACGCACATTGTCGCCTACCGCAGGTTTGCCAAGGCGCTACCTGTTGCCTCTGACGGTTCGCTGTACATCCGCACAAGTGACGCAGCCGTTTTACGCTATGCCTTTTCTGGCTCCGACGCCGAGTCTCAACTTTTCGCTCAGGCAGCGGACGGTAGCGTGACGGACAACGGCACGCAGGCGCTGCTGCAGGCGGGAACCCTGCTACCCCAGGCATTCGTAAAACAGGTGGCCGAGGCGGGCCAATTGAGTGTGGAGCGCACCAGCGATATTTGGGACAAGAAAGGTGCCGTGGACAAAATGTGGCGGCCTTTTTCCAAGATTCCCGAGCCGCAATTGAGCCCGGCCTTCATCACTGCCGATGACGCTGCCTGTTGGGCACATGAGATGATCGGCGAACGACGCAACGTCGAATATGGCGGTGTGATTCTCAAGCGGGGTCATCGCTACTATGCCACTCATCCCATACCGGACCGCCGAGCGGTGTTCGAACATGGTCTCCTCTTGGCCAGGGACAGCGACGGTAACTTCATCGCCCCTGATGATTACAGCGCCGAGGCGTTTTATCACTCCCACCCCACGACTAATATCGCGCAAGCCAAAATCAACTACCCCGACAACAGCGATGATCAGTTGCTGCTACGTGCCAACTTCTATTCAAGGCCGGACCTGCGCTTCAGCTTCCGTAACCGAGTTTTCGCCAAGGTTCACTATCTTTCAGGGCCGGATGATGTGCTGCTCAAATATGTCAGCAATGGCTCGGCGCTTGAAAGAGCGTATGACCAAGAGCTGCGTGGCGTGGAGGACAAGACCTCCAGTGGTTTTGAGTCCAAGGTCATCTGGAAGCTGGCCGAGGCCGGCGAGCTTTCGGTCGTGGTGCCACACCCGGTTTGGGGCGGTGTTCGCGGACGTATCCTCAAAGGCTGGCGCATCAGGACCCCCGCGACGGCGCAGCCGCAGCAACCCTTTTTCACCGGGGCCTACTCAAAACCCGAGCATGCCGTGATGCGTGCGCTTTCACTCGCAGGCCCCGGCGATACTGGCGCAAAATTTGGATTTGTACTCAAGCATACGCGTGAAGATATCTACGCCGCGACGCTGGCGGTACCCAAGAGTGAACCGCTGTTTTCGCCTATTGATATATTCCCCGAACGCCATGATGGCGGGTTGCGACTGCCTTCCCAATACCGGTTGGAGGCTATCTACTTCAGCAGTTGGTATGAGACCCACGAAATTGCGGCCCGGGAAATCTGGCTGGCCAGCGCCTTCTTTACTCCGTCGCAGGTGGTGGCCGCTACCCGCCAGGCCCGGGCGACCCTGGCGATCCAGAACCCGGCCCGTGGCTTGACCCTGTACATGCAGGCCTCGGATTCAGCGTTGCTGGCATTCAAAGTGCCAGAGGCCACGGCCACCTCCGAGCTGGTGCAGGAATCCAGTGCCGGAGAGCTGCACGATAACGGTGCGCAAGCCGGCCTGCTCGATGGCACGCTAAGCCCGCGGACTTACGTACGTCGGGTTATTAGCGCGACCGAACTGTCGGTGGTTCAGGCGGGCGGCTTGTGGCGCCAGGTGGGACTGGTGGATAACCGTCTGCTGGTGCCGTTCTACACGGCGACACTGAGCCGTTCGTTTCTCTCTGCACGCGATGCGGCGGTGTATGCCCATGAGCAAGTCGGTAGTCGACGCGATCGTTACTATGGGGGTTACGTGCTCAAGGGCGAAGACGGTCGCTTTGTGATTACCGAGCCTATGGAAAGCCGCGAAAATCCATTTTTGTACACGCTGTTTTTCCCTTCCAGTAACCAAGGCCCGCTGATCCCGCCGGAACCTTATGTGTTGCACGGGCGATACGGCTCTCATCTCGAATTGTCCATGGCCGACCCTGTTCCGATCCTGCGGCGCGGCTGGACACGGGACGAGGCGCTGATCAATCAGCAGGTGTTCTCCTGCAATGAAATGTACGCCATCATCCCGGCCGGGCGAGTGGCCTATCTCTCGGCGGCACCGAATTGTTTATTGGAATACACCCCAATCAAGTCTTCTGCAGAAACAACGCTCCTGGCTAATCTCAGCCCTCAAGCCGGGGATAACAGCTTTCAGGCGCGACTTGACAGAGGGGACATCAAGCCCGCCGATTGGGTGTTGCGAGTGGCCGAGGCGGGGGATTTGAAGATCATTCAGGGCAACCGGCTTTGGGGGCCGCGC
Organism: Pseudomonas sp. FP2338; assembly: GCF_030687515.1. Classification (NCBI taxonomy): domain Bacteria; kingdom Pseudomonadati; phylum Pseudomonadota; class Gammaproteobacteria; order Pseudomonadales; family Pseudomonadaceae; genus Pseudomonas; species Pseudomonas sp. FP2338. The sequence continues at coordinate 712,017 of NZ_CP117436.1, forward strand.
TTGGTGGTCGACAGCGACTGGTCGACCAATTACGACTACGCCCCAAGATCCGGCCCGCTTGACTACGTCACCTATGGCGCGGTGTTTACCAGTGCCGATGATGCGGCCCGTGACCTTCATGGGCGGGTGCATGGGCGTAATTTTCCCGAGGAGGCGTGCTATGCATTTATCCTCAAACACAAGGACAAGGACCAGTACATTGCGAGCGAGGTGGTCGGTACCAGCCGTACGGATGAGCTGTTCAATCGCTTCCTTGTGTTTAAAAGCACTACTAAAGACGAGTACCAGCTCCCTGATGGTTTTGAACTGCATGGGTTGTTTCGCTCGCAGCAATGGCTGCGTAAAAGGCTGACACCTTCGAACGAATGGCTGGCTCGGTTTTTTGTCCGGCCTGATGTTCTGTACGCCGCTATCTATGAAGCCAATCGTGGGAGTGCCGATAGCCTGCCGATTTATTTTTCAACGCATGACGGTGCGCTGCTGCGCTATAAGCCCTCAGCGATTGACGTAACGTCCGGCGGTACGGCGGATACGTTGTTGGGTGACGCACAACGAGCGTTGGATTCCGGGATTAAGAGGCCCGTTGAATTCGTCAGGGAGTGGTCGCTGAGGGGGCTGCTTCACGTGGTCCGTATCAGCCAGTTCTGGGATAAAGCAGGGTTGGTCAGTAATACCTGGACCAGTTACGCAACCTTGATGCCGCGACATTTAAGCCCCGCCTTCGCCAGCCCCGATGACGCGGCCCGCCACATAGCAGCATTGACGGGCAACGGAGATCGCCGCACTTATGGCGGGGTAATTCTCAAGCTGGTCAGCGGGTTATATGCCGCAACGGAGCCCTTGGCCATACCGCCCCAGGGGCTTACTTTGAATTGGATCTACCCTGACCACGCGGTTTCAACAGGACTTTATCCGGGAGGCAGCACGATTGTGGCGCGCTATCGGACTCTGCTGGATCAAGAGGTGCCGCTGCTGCTGTCCAGCACTCAGAAAGCCATCTACAAAAGCATGATTCCGAGCACGGTACTGGCGAGTTTGTTGAACCGGGATGCCGACATCATGGGTGAGTATGTGTTCGGCTCTAATGGTTCGATCCTGAGTTATCAACTCTCGAACTCCATTGCGGAGAACTCGCTTAAAAGCCGTCTGGCGGTGCAGAACCTGGCCAAAGACGACTACGTTGACAACCTCGTCGAACAGCAAATCCGCAGTGGGGCTCTCACGCCGCTGGAGTTCGTCACGTTGGTGGCGAAGGCGGGTACGCTGAGTGTGGTGAAAAATGATCCTTTATGGGGGCAGGCCAGACAGATAACGGGAGAGTTTGTGGCGCCTAACTTTGTGCCCAACCCCGGGGATATTCGCCAGGTATTGCTCGACTCACCCTGTAGTCCGATCTTTACCCGGGCGTTCGATGCCGTCCGCTACGCCCAGCGTATGGCGAAGCCGCAAACCGACGTATCGTTCGGTTACGTACTCAAAACCGTGAAAAAGTCGCTGTACATGACGACCCTGCCACTTGTCAGGGACAAATTTGACGATTTCAGGCGAGTTTTTATCAACGGCCAGTTGCCCCAGGGTTATGTGCTAGAGGGCATGTACCTCTGTGCTTCGACGGTGGCGATTGCCCCGGCCAGCGATGAAATGGCGCATAGCTTTTTCCCCCCTCAATACATTGACAAAGCGTTGAACTTTCTCCTCTACGCAAGCAACGGCAAGGCTCTGCCGTTGTACCTGATGTGTGGCGACGGGGCATTACTTAAATACCTGGTTCCAAAGACGGCGGTGTTATACGACGGGACGACGAATGGGGTCTCGGAACGCTCCCAATTGTTAAACGGTACCCTCAAGGTGCGCGAATATGTGCGCCGCTTGGCTGTCATGGGCGAACTGGAAATACGCGTGACCAGTGTAGTCTGGGGCAGGAAAGAGCGGGTGACGGCGCATTGGATACCGGAAAAAGCCCCCCATGCGTTTGCCGATGACCCGCATTTTCATTCGTTCTGTGGGCCGTTGTTTCTTTATCCCGACGATGCGGCGCGTTATGCCCAAGGCTTGGTGGCCCCTTTCCAGGACAAGCAATATTTGGGCGCGGTATTGATGCCGGATCAAAACCAGGGCTATGTCGCGATTGACCCGATGGAGGACCAGGGCACGGGAGGTGCGAGTACCCTGGAGCTGTTGTTCTGGATCGATCATGCTGGGTTCGATGTGCCCGCTCGCAACGACCTGAGCACCTACAAGATCGCGGCGGTTCAGGCGTTCTACAAAGCGATACCGTCGACTGCCAGCGGTGAGCCGAAAGATCAAAAATTGCTGGCCCACTTTGTCTCCAAGGATGATCTGCGCGACTATCTGGCGGTGATCAAGAGTAATGCGCCCTATGCCAAGAGTTGCTACCTGTCCAGCCGGGGCGGCGCCCTGCTCAAATATGTACCGGCGTTCACGCAGGCTGAAACCACCTTGCTCAGTCCTGGTGATGCACCAGCCCCTAGTGTGCTGGTCAGTCAATTGTGCTCTCAAGGCAGCCTGTCAGTGTTGGTCGCCGATGCTTTCTGGATGCGCGTGGGCGCATTGGGTGCAGAGTGGAGCGGGGGCGAAGCGCTGTCCGAGCCGCAAGTCGGCAAGTTTTGGTATGAGGGTGAAAGGGATGAACTCTGACTCTAGCGCTTGCGCATCAACCCGATAAAAAACAGCCCGCCAATCGCTGCCGTGGCCACGCCAATGGGCAAGTCTTCGGGGGCGATCAGGGTGCGCGCCGCGACGTCCACCCACACCAGGAACAGGCTGCCCAGCAGCGCGCACACCGGCAATAAACGCCGGTGTTCGGCGCCCACAAGGCGCCGCGCAATATGCGGCACCATCAGCCCGACAAAGCCGATGGAACCGCTGATGGACACCAGCACACCGGTCATCAACGACGCCACCAGAAACACCTTCAAGCGCACAGAACGTGCGTTCATGCCCAGGGTCACGGCGGTCTGTTCGCCGGCCATCAATGCGTTCAGCGGCCGCGCCATGCCCACCAGTATCAACAGCCCCAGCAGCACGGTCGCAGTCGGGATTGCCAGCAGTTCCCAGCGCGCCAGGCCCAGGCCGCCGAGCATCCAGAACATCACCGCCGAGGCGGCGCGATGGTCGCCCATGAACAGCAGCAGGTTGGCCACCGCCATCATCACGAATGACACGGCCACGCCGCACAGCAGCAGGCGATCACTCTCCAGGCGACCGTTACGGCTGGCCACGGCCAGCACCACCAGCATGCTCAGCAGCGCACCAATAAAGGCAGCGATCGGCAGGGTCAGCAAGCCGACGACTTCCCCCACGTGCAGCACCACGATCACCGCGCCCAGGGTGGCGCCGGAGGTCACGCCGAGCAGGTGCGGGTCGGCCAGCGGGTTGCGCGTCACCGCCTGCAACACGGCGCCGATCAATGCCAACCCGGCGCCGACCAGCGCACCGAGCAACATGCGCGGCACGCGGATCAGCCACACGATATGTTCATGGCCAGTGCTCCAGTTGACCTCGCCGAGGCCGAAGGCCTTGTTGAGCAAAATCCGCCATACCACGTCTACCGGCACCCGCGCCGAGCCAAACCCCAGCGAGATCACGCAAGAGACCAGCAGTAACGCGCCAAGCGCACTCAACAGCAGGGCATAGCGGCGGCTGATCATTCGCCGTGGAACCCTTTGGCCAGGGTTTCCACCGCCAGCACGTTGTCGATGCCCGGCGTGGCCTGCACATACGGGATCACGATAAAGCGCTGATTCTTGATGGCGTCCACCGACTGCAACGCCGGGTTATCCAACAGGAATTGTTCTTTCTGCGCGGCGGTGATTTCGCTGTAATCGACGATCACGATCACCTGAGGGTTGCGCTCCACCACGGTTTCCCAATTGACGCGGGTCCAGCTGGCGTCGATGTCATCGAGGATATTGCGCCCGCCGGCAGCGGTGATCAGTGCTTGCGGCATGCCCAGGCGGCCGGAGGTCATGGCACGGTCTTCACCGCTGTCGTAGAGGAACACCCGAGGTGTGTCGGCGGGCAGGTGCTGTTGCACCTCGGCCACTTGCGCCTGCATCTGCGCGATCAAGGCCGTGGCGCGGTCCTGCACATCGAAGATCTTGCCCAGGTTGCGCAGGTCGTTATAGGTGTCGTCCAGGGTCGCCGCCGGGCGCTTCATCACAAACGCGCAGGACTCGGTCAACTCGTAGACGTTGATGCCCAGTGGCTGCAAGGTTTGCGGCGTGAGATCGCCACCCACGCGCATGCCGTAATCCCATCCGGCGAAGAAGAAATCCACATTGGCGTTGAGCAGGGTTTCCACCGACGGGTACTTGCTCGCCAGTTCCGGCAGGCCGTCGAGCATCTCGGCCATTTGCGGCGTCACCGACTTCCAGCCGGTGACGCCGCTGTAACCGGCCATGTGATCCTTGAGGCCCAGGGCGAGCATCATCTGGGTCATGTTGATGTCGTGGCTGACCGCGTGTTTCGGCGCTTCCTGGAAGGTCACGTCGCGGTTGCAGCTTTTGACGGTCACCGGGTAATGGGTCGCAGCGGCAAACGCTTGGGCCGTGCCGAACAACAACGCGAGAGACATCAGGGAGCGCAGGATCATGGTTGGGTTATCCAGGTGATTCGGGGGTAGCCGGCCAAAGGGTGAGTGTCGATCAAGGCTTCGACGCCGAAGACATCACGCAGCAACCCGACGGTCAGCACTTCATGGGGCGTGCCGCTGGCGACAATGCGCCCGTGGTTGATCACGTACAAACGATCACAGTAGGCCGCGGCCAGGTTCAGGTCGTGAATGCTGGCCAGAGTACCGATGTTCAAGCGTTTGACCAGCCGCAGCAACTCCAGCTGATAGCGCGGGTCGAGGTGGTTGGTCGGCTCATCGAGGATCAACAATTGCGGCTGCTGCGCCAAGGCGCGGGCGAGGATCACGCGCTGCTTTTCACCGCCCGAGAGCGTGGCGAACGCGTGGTCTTCGAAGCCGTGCATGCCGACCGATTCCAGCGCCTGCCGGATGAGATGCTGGTCGTGCAGTGTGTCGCCGTCGAACAAACCTTTGTGGGGCGTGCGGCCCATGGCGACCACTTCGTCCACGCGCAGGCCGAAGGTGTCGGGAAACTCCTGCAACACCACGGCGATGCGTTGTGCGCACCATTTTGCGCTTTGCTTCCACACATTCTGGTGTTCGAGCAGCACGTCACCGCGTTCGGGTTTGCTGAAGCGATAAGCGCAGCGCAACAGGCTGGTCTTGCCGCTGCCGTTGGGGCCGATCAGCCCGACAAACTCGCCCGCGCCGACCTGCAGGCCGGCATCCCGCAGCTGAAAGCGGTGGTTGCAGTGGTCGTGACCCGGTGGGGTCCAGCCAAGGTCGGTGAGGGTGAGTGAGGCCATCAATATTCTCAAGTTCAACACAGTTAACGGTGGGAGCTGGCTTGCCTGCGATAGCGGTGTGTCAGGCAGACCGCATCGCAGGCAAGCCAGCTCCCACAGGGGAGCGGTGTTGTGTATCGGTTAGAAGGTGTAGTCCGCCGTGACGAAGAACGAACGCGGCTCACCCAGTATCCACTGTTGGCCATTGTTGTACTGGCTGACGGCGTAGGTGCGGTTGAACAGGTTGTTCAGCTCAAGGCCCAGGGTGGTATTGCGCATGGCCTTCCACGATACGGTGGCGTCGGCCACGGTGTAGCTCGGCACTTCGCTGCTGTTGGCGGTATCGGCATAACGGGCGCTGACGTAACGTACACCGGCACCGGCGCGAATGTCATCGCTCACCGCCTTGCTCAACCACAGGTTGGCGGTGCGGTTGGGCACGTCAACCGGGCGATTGCCGTCACGGGAAACCGCCTGGCCGTTGACCACTTCGGAAAAGTCATCGTACTGCGCCCGCACAATGGCCGCGTTGGCTTGCAACTGCCAGGCGTGGGGCAGTTGCAGGTCGAGGCTGGCTTCCAGGCCGTTGGACGATTGCTGGCCGACTTGCTCCTTGAGTGTGGTGCCGGGAATGCTCACCAACAGTTTCTTTTTGACGATGTGATAGGCCGCCAGGGTCCATTCGCCACGCGCGTCCCAGAACGCCTGCTTGAAGCCGATTTCGGCCTGTTTGGCGGTGGACAAACCAAACTGCTGCTGGCTCGGGCTCAGGCTGATCAGGCTGCCGACACCGTCGGTGCTGGTGGCGTACTGGCCGTAAACCGAGGTGTTCGGGGTGATTGCGTAGACCAGGCCGGCCTTCCAGTTGTTGCCGGTCAGGGTCTTGTCGGAGTCTTGGTTCGCGGCCGTCAGGTCATGGCTATCGATGTGCAGGTAGTCGCGGCGCGCGCCAGTGATCAGCGAGAGTTTGTCGGTCAATTGCAGGCGGTTTTCGGCGAAGGCCGCGAGCTGTTTGGTGGTGGTGACCGCTTGGGGGATGAATGGGCTGCTGCTTTCAAACGGCTGCGGCACCGGGTGCTGAATGTCCACGGGTTGGCCGCCGCCCGGCACGTCGTTAAACGGCGCGTTGCTGGCCAAGCGGAAGCGAATACGGTTGTATTCGACGCCCGTCACCGTTTGGCTGTCGAGGCCCAACAGCGTGTGTTTAAACGTGAACGTCTGACGGTCACCGACCTGTTCCTGGTTGTGCTTGATGCCCAGGTAGTCCTGGCGCACCAGGCCGCCATTCACGTAGTTGTAGCTTTCGGCGTTCTGCCAGCGGCGCTGGTTTTTCAGGTACGACAGCTCGTTGGTGGCGGTGACGTTATCGTTGATCTGCCACTCGCTGGTCAGGCGCGTCCACTGGTCGTTGTAGTGCTGTTTGTCGTTGCTGATGTTGTAGTTCTTGTCGCGCAGGCCTTTGTGCAACTGGCCGTTGATCAACGGCGTGCCGTAATAGTTCTGCGGGCTCTGGTCGCCGTAGTCGTGGGCCAGGGTAAAACTCAGGTTGTCGGCCGGCTGCCAGCGCAGCGCGCCGCTGACGAAGTCGCTGGCGGAGTCGCCGCGTGCGATGAAGCCGTTGCTGCGCAGGCGGTTGACGTTCAGGCGGTAGCTCAGGGTGTCGGTCAGCGAGCCGCCGCTGTCCAGGGCTTGCTGCTGGCGGTCATCGGAGCCGTAGCCCAGGCGCACATGGTTTTCGATCTCGCCGCTGAACGGCTTCTTCGCAATGGTATTGATCACCGCACCGGTCGCGCCCTGGCCGTACATCACCGAGGCCGGGCCGCGCAGCACATCCACGCGCTCAACCGACCAGGTGTCCACCGGGAAGGTGGACGTGCCTGCACCATCGAACATGCGCTGCCCGTCGTACAGCTGCAGCACCGAACTTTGCCCGCTAAAACCACGGGCCTGCAATGAAGTGCCGCCGTCGCCCGGTGAGCCGGTGCGGCTGATGCCGGTGGCGCGGGAGATGGCCTCCTGCACACTGGCGTCGCCGCGTTCGCGGATCTTCTCGCCGGTCTGGCTCTCGACGCTGCCCGGGGTTTGCAAGGCGGTGAGGTTCAGGCGCGAACCGGCAGTGGTCGGCGTGTTCAGGTCGACGCGTTCGTCATCCACGGCGGGCGCGGTCACTGGGCTGGCGGGCAGGGTCAGCGCCTGGGCATTGTTGTGCAGGGCGAGCAGGCATACGCCGCACGCAAGGTACTTGTTCATCGGTCGATCAATCGCTTCTTGAAAGGGTGTGCTCGCCGCAGGGCGCGGCGAGCAACGATAACGCAGAAAGTGTTATAAGTTAACACTTATTGACTGCGCGACAAAAGTCGCGCAAGCCTATAGAAAGCCTCTGGCGTGGGCATCTCGCCTGCCTCATGCAGAACCTGAGGCAGATTCACGTTGGTTGAAAAGGCGCGCCAGCACCAGGCGATCCAATGCCCACACCACGATCAACGAAGCGCCCACCAGCGGAAAAATAATCGCCAGCGCGAGCATGATCACCATCGCGGTTTTCCACTTGGGCAGGTCATGGCGCAACGGCGGAACGCCCAGCCCGCCGTGTGGCCGACGCTTCCACCAAATCACCACGCCACTCACCGCACTGAGCAGAATCATCAAGCAGATCACCAGCACGATCAGCTGATTGACCCAGCCGAACATCTTGCCTTCATGCAGCATCACGCCGGTTTCGGTGGCGCGTGCGACGAGGTTGTAGTGTTCCCAACGTACATCGGCCAGCACTTTGCCGGTGTACTGGTCCACATGCAGGGTCGCGTCATTGCGTGGGTCGTTGGCGAACACCGCGACAGTAAACACGCCTTCGGCGGTGGTGGGGAACGTGATGCTGTAGCCGGGTTCGACCTTGCGTGCGTTGGCCAGGTCGACCACTTGTTGCAGGCGCACAGTCGGCGCGGCAGGGCCTGAATGCATGGCGCCATGGTTCATATGTTCGGCGTGGTCGCCGGACATCGGCATTGGCGTGTTTTCCATGGCCCACGGCACGGTCTGCTGGCTGGCCGTATTGAGGCTGCGCGCTTGCTGGTCGGACTGCGGCACGTTGTTCCACATTGCCGCCGGGAACTTATTCCACAGCTCGGCATATTGTTTGCCCCAGAAACCGGTCCAGGTCATGCCGCTAAGCAGCATCACCAGCAAGAATGCCGCGCCCCAGAAACCGGCGACCGCGTGCATATCGCGCCAGAACACTCGGCCACGGCTGTTGAGCCGTGGCCACAACACGCCCGCCGAAGACTTGCCGCGTGGCCACCACAGGTACACGCCGGACACCACCAGCATCACCCCCCAACCGGCGGCGAGTTCCACCAGGCGATCACCCACGGTGCCGATCATCAGTTCGCCATGCAGCGCGCGGGCGATGGCTTGCAGGTTGTATTTGGCATCCTGTTCACCGAGGACGGTGCCGCGATACGGGTCGACGAATACCGTCACTTCGCGGCCATCGTTGTGCATCACCAATTGCGCGCTGCTGGTGGCGTCGGCGGGTGGCAGGTATTTGCTGATTTTACCTTGGGGAAAGGCTGCCTGGGCGCGTTGCAGTTGTTCATCGGCGCTCAGGGCGTGCTCGGCGCTTTGCACGTTGAGCAGGTTGCCGTACATCAGCGGGTCGAGCTGGGGTTTGAACAGGTAGATGATGCCGGTGAGGGCCAGCAACACCATGAAAGGGGCGACGAAGAGGCCGGCGTAGAAGTGCCAGCGCCAGGCCAGGTTGTAGAAGGAAATTTTTGGGGTGGTCATCATTAGGCTCCGCAAGGCTTTAGATATTTTTTTGTCTGTCAGGCCGCTATCGCAGGCAAGCCAGCTCCCACACTTGGAATGCATTCCCCTGTGGGAGCTGGCTTGCCTGCGATGCCCTTAGAAGCTCATGTCGACTTTGGTCCAGAGCGTACGCCCAGGCTCCTTGATGGCTTGCGGGTCGTTGGCCGGGTAGCCGAAGCCTGCGTTACCGGCCAGGTTCAAATGCTCGGCATAGGCTTTGCCGAACAGGTTGTCGACGCCGGTGCTGACCTTGAAGTTTTTATTGATGCGGTACGCCGCGTTCAACGAGAACACGCCAAAACCGCTGCTTTTGTCGAAGTCCTTGCCGACCACGTTGCCCTTGTTCTGGTCGATGCGATTTTGCGCCGCGACCACACGCCACAAGGCGCCGGCGCTCCAGTCGTCCTGGCTGTAGGTGAGGCCCAAACGCGCGTCCAGTGGCGGCATTTGCGGCAGCGCCTTGCCGTCGCTGGTGTTCTTGCCCCAGGCGTAGGCGAGGCTGGCATCGGCCTTCCATTGCTGGGTCAGCTTGTACGCCGCGCCCAATTCACCGCCCATGATGCGCGCGTCAACGTTGCGCGCCTGGGAGGTGGTGCCCATCATGCCGGGCTTGTAGTCGAACAGAATAAAGTCCTGCACCCGGCCGATATAACCCGAGGCCCAGGCTTCCAGGTCGGCGGTTTTGTACTGCGCGCCGAAGTCGAGTTGGGTGGTTTTCTCCGGCTTCACGCCGTCAAAGGCATTCACCGAACCCACCGCGCCGGTGTTGGGCGAAAACAGCTCCCAGTAATCCGGGAAACGCTCCGAATGGCCGAGCCCTGCGTAGACGGTGGTGGGTGTGTCAGCCAGGTCGTGCTCATAACGCACAAAGCCCGATGGCAAGGTTTCAGCGCGAGTGTTGTCGGCGGTCGGGTTGGGGCGCGACATCATTCCTGAGCCCGTGCGCTGGCGGAAATCCTTGGCCGAGGCGCGGTCCAGGCGCGCGCCGGTGATCAACCGATCGCGGTCGGCGGCGTACCAGGTCAGCTCGCTGAACACGCCGTAGTTGTGGAAATTGGCATCCTTGACCCGTGGCAGATCCTTGTAGGTATCGATGCCCATGCTGCTGCGCTGGCGATGCTCATTGGTCTGCGCATCCAGGCCGCTGATCAGTTGCACATCGGCCCAGCGCCAGATCGCCTTGATGCGTGCGCCGAGGGTGCGGCGGTCGACGTTGGAAGCCATCGGCCCGGCCATCATGCCGGTGCCCGACGGCGTACGCAGGCTGTAGTTGTCCATCACATGGTCGGCGTAGTTGTAGTAGACCTGCGCTTCGACCTTATCCAGTACCTCACCGATATTGGATTTTTCAAAGCGCAGCCCCAGGCTTTCGCGCAGAAACTGCGAGCCATCCATGCCGCGCCCGGCGTAGCGCGCTTCGCCATCGCCACGGCCGGCGGTGAGCTCAAGCAGGGTGTCGGCGTCGGGGGTGAAACCGACGGCGACATCGCCATTCCACTTGTCGTAGCGCGAAGCGACGGTGTCGTTGTTGCCGTCCTTGTAGTCATCGGCGTGGGCCTGATTGCCGATCACCCGCACATAGCCCAAAGGCCCTCCGGCGGCGGCATCGACCACCTTGTCGAAGCGCCCGTTGGAGCCAGCCAGCACACTGGCGTTGACCCGCGTGCCCAGCTCGCCGAATTGCTCGGGCTCACGCTCGAACAGGATGGTGCCGGCGGACGCGCCGGGGCCCCAGAGCACGGTTTGCGGGCCTTTGATCACGGTGAGCTTGTCGTAGGTTTCCGGTGAGATATACGAGGTGGGCGCATCCATCCGCCCCGGGCAGGCGCCGAGCATCATGCCGCCATTGGTGAGGATATTCAGGCGCGAACCGAACATGCCGCGCAGCACCGGGTCGCCATTGGTGCCGCCGTTGCGCACCAGCGCGAAGCCGGGGATGGTCTTGAGGTAGTCGCCGCCGTCGCTGGCGGGCACCGGTTGGCGTGGGTCTTTGGGGTTGGTGATCACGGTCAGCGGCGAGCTGGGGGCGATCGCGGTGATTACCGTGGGGCTCAGTTCGTGATCCTCAGCCTGCGCGTGTGATGCCAACAACGCGGCACACAGAACGGCGAGAACGGGGGTACATCCCAAACGGGAGTCAGCAGAAAACCTGGACATGACAAATTCCATCAATCAATCGTAAACAACACGGCCAGCAGCCTGCGGCTGTCTGTCTGAAGTCGGCCGGTGTGAAGTGATGCTGTGAAGTGCTTACGAAGCGATGGGCGGGGCGCGGCTGCGGGCGCCGGGGAAGATGCTTTGCCGGGCGTGGCCCAGGCGGGTGGCGGGCGTCAGGGCATTCGCCGGTGGCGGGGTGCCGAGGCTGACATGGGAGACGCTGCCGGGCAGAGCCGGGCAACTGAACAGCAGGTCGCAATACCCGCACTTTGCCCAGAGGGCGTGGTGTTCGCTGGGGGCTTGCTTGTGTTCGCCATGGCTGCTCGACGGCATGTCCATGGACATTTCCATCGACATACCGGCGTGATGGTCCATCGGCATCGCTTGGGAAATCAGCGGACCGATAAAGATCATCAGCATGGCGAACAGGCTGATCCAACTGCCGCGCGCCAGGCTCATGGGCCTGCGGCGGTGTGGCGACAACCTGGCGCGAGGGGCGCCCATTTACGTTGGCCTATTGGGCGTGCATAGGCTCGTGGCCGGCCATCGGCGGCGCTTTTTGTACCGAGACTTCAACCTGCACCGGGCCGGCTTTTTCGAAGTTCAGGGTGAGTGGGAAGTGCTGGCCGTCGCGCAGTTGGCTGCGGTCTTTCAGGCCCAGCAGCATCACGTGGTAGGCCATCGGTGCGAAGGTCAGATCACCCTTGGCCGGTACGGCAACGCTGGGCACTTGTTGCATCTTCATCAAGTCGCCCTGCATCACATGCTCATGCAGCTCGGCTTTGGCCGCCACAGGCGTGTCGACGCTAAGCAAGCGATCAGCGCTGTCGCCCTGGTTATGAATCACAAAATAGGCAGCGACAGTCGGCGCATTCGGTGGCAATTCCTGGGACCAGGGATCGCTGACCAGCAGGTCGCCGGCCTTGTAGTCGTCGGCATTGGCAGCACTGAACACCGGTAGCAACAAGGCGGCCAGCAGCAGGGAAGATTTAAGCATGGCAGTTCTCCAGAACGGTTCTAAACGCAGTTCACTTGCGAAGAAATCAGACCGTTGGAGAGGCGCGGGGGTTAAGGCTCGGCCATTGCTGGCGCGGAGTCGGGGCTTGCAGTGCGGGCGGCGGCAGGCCCGGCACCGCATCAAAACGCGTGACATACAGCTGTGGCACATGCCCCGGCAACGCCACTAGCGGCGGTGAGCCCGAGCAGCACCAGCAATGCTGCATGGCGGAATGATCTTCCTGGGGCGGCGTTGGAATGTCCAACGTGCCCAAGGCTATGGTCTTGAGACTGGCGCCATTGGACGAACAGAAACTGCCCCACAGCAATTGCTGTGCGGGGTCCTGGGACTGTTGCATCGCGCTGGCCATCGGCATGGCAAAGGCGTTGAACAGCACTGCAAAGCAGGCGATCCACACAATTGCAAAGCGTTGACGGGCCATGGCGGACAATCCGTAGGGTTAAGCGATCAGGTGGGTATTTAGCCTGATCGGGGGGCATAAGTAAAAAGCGCCGGTGTGGTTTGGTGTCGCAGTGGTTGCCTTCATGATAGCCGGGAACCGCAGATTGCCAATTTTACCGACGGGTCGCGATCTCCAGCGTGACGCTGAACCCTGTGGGAGCTGGCTTGCCTGCGATGCGGGCAACTCGGTTTTCCAGCAGTACCGAAGTGATGCTATCGCAGGCAAGCCAGCTCCCACCGTTTGGTGTGTGTTTGGCTATGGCTTGGTGTTGAGCATGCGAGTTGCACGAGCAATGTCCTGCTGCGCCCTGCGTATCAAAGAGCCATCGCCAGGGTCCTCTTCAATACAGGCTTGCAGATAAACCTCCATATCCTCTTGTGTATGAAGATGGTCGACGATGTTGAAAGGACTGAGCGTTGCCGTACGGTCGCAGGGGGGCTGGGCTTTTTTCAGCCTTTGGTTGAGCCGGTCAGCCACTTCAGGCGCGACTGAGTCCATGGCGTTGGCTTCCAGGCCTAGTGCGTGCGCCAACTCTGGGTTGGTGCTGACGTGCTCGATAATCGTGAGTTCAACAGGTCGAGTCGAGCGTCGGGCGCGGGAATTTTTAGCCATGTGATCAGCCTCATGCTTAACCTCGTTGGACGAAATGTTGAGGATCATCGCCAGGGGAATACGTTTCCCGGTAGTCAGCTGCTTCCGGTGCTTATGTAGGCCGCTTCTTGTTGAGCCTCTGCACAACCTGAATGTTGAGGCAGCGGGGTATGGCAGGTGCGGGATGTATTGGCTGATACAGACTTTGCTGTGTTATTGGTTTAGAAAGCCCAACTGGCTTCCCGGATATGATTGAAGTTCACCACATCGACACAGTGCTGGTGAGCGAAGCCTGCGACTCTCAAGTCATCCGTCAAAACCAGATAATTATCCTTCGCCAGAGCGATAATGCCAACGTCAGTAAGGCCGTAGGGCGACAGCTCGTAGTCGCGACTGATATCCAGTGCCGGGCTATGAAGTTCAATGATGGTTGATCATGATTCTTTCAAGGTGCTATAGAAGTCCTGCAACTTTCTGCCATAAAGCCCATTGGTCAGGTTGCTGACTTCTGCCAGAATATGCGGCGTTGTAATAAGCTTTTCGAACTGATCAATGACGTTGAGCAGGAGCTGGTAATCTTTCTCGGTGTAGCCACTTGTTCTTTTGAACTCAAAAATGCTCGGTGTGCCGCCTATCAAGGCCAGGAGCAGTAGGTTGGTGTCGACTATGATTCCTTTTCTCCGGTATTGTTTTAAATAGGCATCTATCATACTTCACGAATCTTCATGGCGCGGAACTCACCGGTTTCCGAATCAATAATGAACGTTTTGTATTTTCTGGTTTGCATTTTTCCGGCTAAAGCAGCGCCTAGCCTTTCAAATTTATTTGCGTCCGGCGTGTTGTAGCCAAGTGTAATTGCCCATGTTTTATTTTCTGTATTGAGCTCCACCTCTTCAAGCATGAGGTCCTGTAGTACGGTGTCCTGTCCAAGAAAATCATTGGCGGCTGCCTTGGCAACTTGTACGGCCTCTTTAACTTCTATCATGTCAGCTCCTGAGTATAATTGAGTCTGGCTTGAATTATTCTTGGAGTGTAGCACTTCGTGTTGTTGGTTCATCGCCGTCCCTTGAGGTAACAATTAGAATTGCCAGAGGCTGCTAACGATCCTGATCTATCGAAGAAAATCTGCCAATGAATCGATTGTTTCTGCGGGCGACAAAAGCTCTCGATCCACCCCAGCCAACACCGGCCGCTTCAACACCAGCACCGGCACGCCACGCTTGCGTGCCACTTCCAGCTTCGGCTCGGTCGCCGCGCTGCCGCTGTTCTTACTGATCAACACATCAATTCCACGCCGTTCAAACAACGCGCGCTCGTCCTCAATCAGAAACGGCCCACGCGCGCCGATGACTTCACAGCGCTCATTTCCCGGATACACATCCAGCGCGCGCAGCGTCCAGAACTGGTCGGCGGGGATTTCGTCGAGGTGCTGCAAGGGCTCGCGTCCCAAGGTGAACAACGGACGTTTGAAGCGCTTCAAGGCTTCGATCAGTTCAGCCCAATCCCCCACCTCGCGCCAGTCATCACCCGCCTGCGGCTGCCACGCCGGACGTCGCAACGCCCAGCAGGGAATGCCGCACTCTGTTGCCGCCGTGGCAGCGTTTTGGCTGATCTGCGCCGCGTAAGGGTGGGTGGCATCAAGGATCAGGCTGATCTGCTCATCGCGAACAAATTGCGCCAAGCCTGCATGCCCGCCGTAGCCGCCAACCCGCACTTGGCAGGTGAGGTCGGTCGGCACGCGCCCAACCCCAGCCAGGCTATAGATATGCTCCGGCCCCAGCGTGCGGGCGATGGCCAGCGCTTCGGTGACGCCGCCCAACAACAGGATGCGTTTCATAGCGGCTTGACCACGTCCAGCAAGGTGATCGGCAGCGCCTGGCGCCAGGTGTCGAACTCACCCAACGGCTGGGCCTGGGCCACATGGATGCGCGTAAGCTCGCCGCCATGTTGAGCGCGCCACGCCATCAAGGTCATTTCGCTTTGCAGGGTCACCGCATTGGCGACCAAACGCCCACCGGGACGCAGGTGTTGCCAACAGGTGTCGAGCACGCCGTCGCGGGTGACGCCGCCGCCGATAAAGATCGCGTCCGGTGCTTGCAGGCCAAGTAACGCCTCAGGCGCCTTGCCGCGAACCAGTTGCAGGCCGGGCACGCCGAGGGCATCGCGGTTATGTTCGATCAGGCTTTGGCGCCCCGTATCGGCTTCAATCGCCAGTGCGCGACAACTCGGATGCGCGCGCATCCACTCGATGCCGATGGAGCCGCTGCCCGCGCCCACGTCCCAGAGCAATTCACCGGGCATCGGCGCAAGGCGGGCGAGGGTCATGGCGCGTACATCGCGCTTGGTCAGTTGACCGTCGTGTTTGAAGGCCGAATCCGGCAGCCCGGCGAGGCGTGACAAGCGCGGGGTGTTGGCGTCGGCCACGCAGTCGATGGCCACCAGATTCAAATCCGCAACCGAGGCGTGTTGCCAATCAGCAGCCAGCCCGTCGATGCGCTGTTCGGTTGCGCCGCCCAAGTGTTCAAACACGCTCAACCGGCTGAGCCCAAATCCGGACTCGGCTAACAGCGCGGCGATCGCCGCAGGGCTGCGCCCATCATTACTCAGCACCAGCAACCGCACGCCACTGCCCAGGTGCACATTAATCGCCGCCAACGGCCGCGCCACCACGGATAACGTCACCACCTCCTGCAATGGCCAGCCCAAGCGCGCCGCCGCCAATGACACGGAGGACGGCGCCGGTAAAATCAGCAGTTCTTCAGCCGCCACCTGGCGCGCCAGACTGGCACCTACGCCATAGAACATCGGGTCGCCGCTGGCCAGCACGCACACCGGCTCGCCGCGACTTGCCAGCACCGGCTCCAGGGAAAACGGGCTTGGCCAGAGCTGGCGCTCGCCTCCAATACACACGGGCAGCAGGTCCAACTGGCGCTGGCCGCCTATAATCCGGGTGGCGCGCAACAGGGCGTGCCGGGCGTTTCTGCCCAAGCCTTTGAAGCCGTCTTCACCGATGCCTACAACCGTCAGCCAGGGCGACATAAGAATTCCTTGAACGACATCCGACGGGCAGGCTTTTCATGCCGCCGGACAAAGCAGGCATAATACCGCGCCTTTACCCGTCAACCGGTAGCCCCGTGAACCCAACGCCTGCTCTGAATACCTTGCGCCCCTCGGCTTGTCCGGGGTTGCTGCGTATCGTCCAGGCCCTGGATGGCGGGATTTGCCGGATCAAACTGGCCGGCGGTTCTATCACAGCCGCCCAGGCGATTGCCGTGGCCGACGCGGCGCAGGCCTATGCGGGCGGGGTGATCGAAGCCACCAACCGCGCCAACCTGCAGATTCGCGGGATTGGCGCCGAGCAGGATGCATTGATCGCCCTGCTGCTGGCCGCCGGGCTTGGCCCCAGCAACGCGGCCGGCGACGACGTGCGCAACCTGATGCTCAGCCCCAGCGCCGGCATCGACCCGCAGATGCTGTTCGACACCCGGCCGCTGGCGGATCAGCTCCTCACTACCCTGCAAAATCATCCACGGTTCCATGAACTGTCGGCCAAATTCGCCGTGCAGCTGGATGGCGGTGAAGCCTTGGCGATGCTCGAGCATCACCATGACCTGTGGCTGTCGGCGTTTGAGCAGGCGGGCGAGACACTTTTGGCTTTCGGCCTGGCCGGTTGCCCAGGCTTGGATGCACCCTTGGCCGCTGTGCCGCTGGAGCAAGGCCATGCCCTGGTCGTGGCCGTGCTGGAAGCGTTTCTCGACCTGGCAACCCCGACGCAAACCCGCATGCGTCATCTGGCTGTGGATAACTTGCTGGCCCATCTGAGCCTGCCGTTACTGCCGGTGGATGGGTTCAAGCGCCCGGCCGGTGGGGCTTTGTTGCACCTGGGCACTTATCCACAGCGGCAAAAAAAACTGTTCTACGTCGCCGCCGTTGCGCCGCTGGGGCGTCTGGATTCGAGCATGCTCAAAGGTGCCGCGCAGCTGGCCCGAGAGTTTGGCGACGGTACGTTGCGTTTCACACCGTGGCAGGGCGTACTGCTGCCCAACCTTGAAAACCACGGCGCCGTGACTGAAGGTTTGGAGCAATTGGGCTTTCTCTGTTCAGTCGACCAACCGCTGGCGCGCATGATCGCCTGCACCGGCTCAAGTGGCTGTGGCAAAGGCCTGGCCGACACCAAGGCCGATGCGCTGCAACTGGCTGCGCTGCAACCCGGCCACGACGTACACCTGTCCGGCTGCCCACGCTCCTGCGCCGCCGCGCACACTGCGCCGGTCACCTTGCTGGCGGTAAGCCCCGGCCACTACGACGTCTATTTTCGCGAGGCAGCCCACCCCGGTTTCGGCCGGCTGCACGCACGCACTCTTTCCATTGAAGCGGCGGGCGCCCTGTTACGCGGCCGCACACGGAGCAACACCGATGATTGATTACATCCGCGACGGTCAGGAGATCTATCGCAACTCCTTCGCCATTATTCGCGCGGAAGCCAAGTTGGAGCGCATTCCTGCCGACCTGGAAAAACTCGCGGTGCGGGTGATTCATGCCTGCGGCATGGTCGACGCCATCGACGGCCTGCAGTTCTCCGAAGGCGCAGGCAAGGCCGGGCGCGATGCGCTGGCGGCCGGCGCGCCGATTTTGTGTGATGCGCGCATGGTCTCCGAAGGCGTGACCCGCGCGCGCCTGCCGGCCAATAACCAGGTGATCTGCACCTTGCGCGACGACAGCGTGCCGGAGCTGGCGCGGGAGCTGGGCAACACCCGTTCAGCTGCCGCGCTGGAACTGTGGCGTCCGCACCTGGAAGGCAGCGTGGTGGTGATCGGCAACGCCCCGACGGCGCTGTTTTACCTGCTGGAAATGCTCGATGCCGGCGCGCCGAAACCGGCGTTGATCCTCGGCTTCCCGGTGGGTTTTGTCGGCGCTGCCGAATCCAAGGCGATGCTGGCGGCCGATAGCCGTGGCGTACCGTTTGTGATCATGCAAGGCCGCCTGGGCGGCAGCGCGATGGCCGCCGCAGCGGTCAACGCCTTGGCCACGGAGGTCGAATAATGCCGGCACGCGGACGTTTGATTGGCCTGGGTGTTGGCCCCGGCGACCCCGAGCTGATCACCCTCAAGGCGCTGCGCCTGCTGCGCGAGTCGCCGGTGGTGGCGTATTTCGTGGCCAAAGGCAAAAAGGGCAACGCTTTTGGCATCATCGAAGACCATTTGGTCGCGCAGCAAACGCTGATGCCGCTGGTGTACCCGGTGACCACCGAAGTGCTGCCGGCGCCGATGTCTTACGAGCAGATCATCAGCGACTTCTACGACAACGCCAGCCTCGACGTAGCCGCGCACCTGGACGCTGGCCGTGATGTGGCGGTGATCTGCGAAGGCGATCCGTTCTTCTACGGTTCCTATATGTACCTGCACGACCGTTTGGCCGAGCGCTATGAAGCCCAGGTGATCCCCGGCGTCTGCTCAATGCTCGGCGGCGCTTCGGTGCTTGGCGCGCCGTTGGTGTATCGCAACCAGAGCCTGTCGGTGCTCTCCGGTGTGTTGCCCCACGAAGACCTCAAGCGCCGGCTGGCGGACGCCGATGCCGCCGTGATCATGAAGCTGGGCCGCAACTTCCCCAAGGTGCGCCAGGTGCTGCAAGAACTCGGTCTGGCCGAGCGTGCGCTGTATGTAGAGCGCGCGACCATGGCTAACCAGAAGATCGTGCCGCTGGATCAGGTCGACCCGGCGTCTTCGCCGTACTTCTCGCTGATCATCGTGCCGGGTGAAAGGTGGCAAGGTTGATGCGCCCGGCGATTGTGATTCTCGGCCAGGGCAGCCTGGCGACGGCGCGCAGGATCGCGCAGGTGTATCCCGGCGCGCTGATCCACGGCTTGGCCGGGCGGGTTGAAGGTGCGGACCAGACCTACAGTGAGTTCGGCGCGACCCTGCGTCAGCTTTACCAACAAGGCACGCCCCTGATTGCCCTGTGTGCTGCCGGTATCGTGATCCGCACGCTGGCGCCGCTGATGCTGGAAAAAGGCGAAGAGCCTGCCGTGCTGGCCGTGGCGGAAGATGGCAGCGCCGTGGTGCCGTTGCTCGGCGGCCTAGGCGGTGTGAACCTGATGGCGCGAGAGATTGGCGCGGCACTCGGCGTTGCTGCGGCGATCACCACCAGCGGCGAGCTGCGTTTTGGTACTTGCCTGCTCAACCCGCCTGCGGGTTATGCGTTGGCGGACCTGGAACTGGGCAAGCGGTTTGTCTCGGACCTGCTGGCCGGCGAAAGTGTGCGCATCGAAGGCGTGGCGCCGTGGCTGGACCAGGCGAATTTGCCGCAGGATCAGCATGCACGTCTGGCGATTCACGTGGGCAGTGCCGAGCGTGTGCTGGCTGCCAATGAATTGCTGATTTATCCGAAGACGGTGTGTGTCACCTGTAAGCCTGGGGTGGATTTGGCTGAGCGGGTGCGAGCGGCTTTGCATGACGCAGGCATCGCCGTGCAATCCCTGGCCTGCCTGTTGGCCAGCGACACGCAGATGGCCGACGCCTCGTTGCAGCAAGCCGCATTGGCGCTGGGTGTGCCGTTGCGTTTTGCACAGGTGGCGCAAGACGCGGACATCGTGATCACCGTGGCAGAGCAACCGCTGGACCTGTCGCACGTCGGCCGTGCCCGTGGCCGCCTTGCCGTGATCGGCCTGGGCCCTGGCGCGGCCGAGTTGATGGTGCCGGCGGTGAAGGCCGAGCTGGCGCGTTGCACCGATGTGCTGGGTTACGAAACCTATGTGCGCATGGCCGGGCCGTTCCGCGACGATCAGGTGCAACACTGCACCGATAACCGCGAAGAAATGCAACGCGCTCGCCATGCCTTCGAGTTGGCTGCTCAAGGCCGTTCGGTGGTGGTGGTGTCGTCCGGCGACCCTGGCGTATTTGCCATGGCGGCGGCGGTGCTCGAGGCGTTGCACGAATCCGGCGAGCCGGCCTGGCATCAGGTCGAACTGGAGATCCTGCCCGGCGTCTCAGCCTCGCTGGCCACGGCCGCGCAGGCGGGTGCGCCATTGGGGCATGACTTCTGTGTGATGTCGCTGTCGGACAACCTCAAGCCCTGGTCGATCATCGAAAAACGCCTGGACCTTGCGTCCCAGGCCGACCTGGCGCTGGCGTTCTACAACCCGATTTCGCGTTCGCGGCCGTGGCAGTTGGGGCGCGCCCTGGAAATCGTCGCGTTGCACCGCACGCCCGAAACACCGGTGGTGCTGGGTCGCGACATCGGCCGCCCAGGCCAGACCCTGCGTGTCACTACGCTGGGACAATTGACGCCTGAGCAAGTGGACATGCGCACCATGGTGCTGATCGGCTCGTCCACCACCTGCGTATTCCCCCGCGCCGGAGGCGGCGAATGGGTGTACACGCCGCGCTGGTATGGCGAGAAGCCCGCGTCCTGAAAACAGCCCGCGACAGGTAAGCAAGCTCCGAGTAACGCTGGGTGAAAACCTGCTGTTGTTCGGGGCTTTTTCTTTTTTTGTCGATGAAAAAAGGAAGGTCTACCGGTATGCCGCGTTATTGCTGGGTGACGTTTTTTCGACGCGTGCGCCAAGCGATGTTTGTGGTCTGGAAAGTGCGCCAGCGGCTGGACTAGTGTGAAGACAAGCCCCATGTGGGGTGCTTGTGGAGAACTGAAAAATGGAGCGACATCACAAAAGGATCATCAGTGCTAAAAGGCGCAAGTTGATTGCTGCCTACAAGCTGCCAGGGGCGCCGGGAGCCAAGCGCCCGGCGCCGCTGGACGCGGAAGATGACAGCAATGCCGCCGTGGTGAACAACGGCGTGATCTCGTTTATCGAGGGCATGTCGGCGCTGAACCGTGAATACATCCGTAAAAGCTACCTGCTGGCCAGCAGTTATGTGAGTGATGTATTGAAGGTTCAACGCGGCAGCGAGGCGTGGTATGACGAATTTATCAAGGTGATGGTCAGCCTGGGCTGGTTGCCGGTGCGCAGCGCTTTTAAGCGGGTCTCAAGCTCCGGTAAAGGCCTGACGGTGCAAGTGACGGCGCTGAATATTATCGCCGCGCTGGCGGCGGCCTCACTGGGAGGGCCATTGCTGGCGGCGCTGCCGAAACTGGCGGCGGATGCGTTGCAGGCCTTGAAGCAACAACCTGCGTCGTTTGAGCTGTTCAAGCGCAATAGCACGGTGCACCAGGGCGGCGATTTCGGCCTGGCGTCCTGTGCTGAAACGGAGGGGGAACTGATGATGGTGCTGGCGACTTACAGCACCCACGGTGTGAGCAAACAGATGGGCCTGCCGTTTCTGGAGTGGGACAGCGCTTCGGTCGAGGCTTTCAGCGGCCAGACTTGCCTGGTGCTCAATACCTCAGTGGTCAACGAAAAAACCATCCAGCTGATGCGCGAGAGTGCTGGCGACAAGGTACGGCTGGCGATCGCGAAGTACCGGATTTAAGGCACCAGGTAACCGCGCACACCGGTAAAGATGATCTGCGCGGCCAACGCACACACGAACAACCCCATCAACCGACTGACAATCTGCAAGCCCTGGTCACCCAGTATGCGTTCGATACGGTTGGACAAATACAGCACCACACCAACCGTGAAGCTGGCCAGGGCAATGCTGACGATCGCCATGAACTTGTCATCCCAGTGGGGCTGGCTCACGCCCATCACCAACAGCGCACCGATGGTGCCTGGGCCGACCGTGAGCGGGATGGTCAGCGGTACGATGGTCACGTCCTGCTGCACATTGTCGGTCTGCACCGCCGACTTGCCCTGGGCCATGCCCAGGGCCGAGATAAACAGCACGCTGCCGGCGCCGATGCGAAAGGCATCCACGGTGATGCCGAACACACTGAAAATCACCCGACCAAACAGGTAGAGCAACACGCTCGACACCAGCGTGGCCAACGCGACCTTCCAGGCCAGGCGCCGCCGCTCTTTGCTGGAGTAGCCACGGGTCAGGCTGATAAAGCAGGACAGCACAAAGAACGGGCTGTAGAGCACCAGCATTTTCAGGTAGACGCTGAATAACACGTGGAGCATGGGCGCGGCTCGCGGGCGGGGGAGGAGGGGAGAGTCTATCAGGCGACGCAGATCAAATGTGGGAGCGGGCTTGCTCGCGAATGCGGTGGATCAGTTAAAGATGCATTGACTGACACACTGCATTCGCGAGCAAGCCCGCTCCCACATTGGGATGGTATTTCAGGTCAGGAGGGGGCGTGTTCCGGCCGCTGCTGACGCTGCGCCACCCAAAACTCCACCAGCTCACGCAACTGCGACAATTCCACCGGCTTGGCCATATGCCCATCCATGCCGGCCTGGCGTGCGCGTTCTTTATGTTCCGTCAGGATATGCGCCGTGAGCGCCACCACGGGCGTGCGAATGCGTTGGTGGCTGACTTCCCAGGCGCGCAATTGTTGGGTGGCAGAGAAACCATCGAGGATCGGCATTTCGCAGTCCATCAACACCAGGTCATAACGCTGGGCCTTCATCGCCTCCAACGCTTCTTCGCCGTTGCTGGCGGTGTCCGGGTTGAGGTTGAGCTTGCCGAGCATGCCGCGAATCACTTTGGTGGAGATGCTGTTGTCTTCAGCCACCAGGATCTTGAAATCACTCGGCACGGTCACCGCTGCCGGCGCGCTGAGCATAGGGCGCGGGGCAATTGCGCCTTTGCTGCGCTGGGTCAGTTCGTCGGCCAGGGTGGTCTTGAGTGTGTAGCCGGCCACCGGCTTGGCGAGGATGCGTTTGATCCCGCAGTTGCGCGCGATGATCTTGCTCGGCGCATTGCTGATGCCGGTGAGCATGATCAGCAGAATGTCGTGGTTCAGGCTCGGGTCTTCCTTGATCTTCGCCGCCAGTTGCATGCCGGTCATGCCGGGCATGTTCTGGTCCAGCAGCACCACGTCGAAGTAGTCGCGCAGGTGCGCTTTGGTGCGCAGCAGCGCCAGGGCTTCTTTGCCGGACGGCACGGCGCTGACGTTCAAGCCCCAGGCGGTGCATTGCTGCACCAGCACCTTGCGGCAAGTGTCATTGTCATCGACCACCAACACCCGCGCGCCTTTGAGCGGCCCGTCGAGGTCGGAGGTCGGGTGTTCCAGGCGTTCCGGGTCCAGTGGCAGGGTCAGCCACAGGGTGCTGCCCTGGTGGCTGCCGCTCTTGATGCCGAACTCGCCGTTCATCAACAGGATCAACTGGCGGGCGATGACCAGGCCCAGGTGGCCGCTCAGGCGCGTGGCCGAGAGGAAGTTCTTGCTGTGCAGTTCGCTGTGCAGCAGCGCGTCGCGTTCGGCGGCGTCCATCGGCAGGCCGCTGTCTTGTACAGCGATGCGCAGGCGTGGCTTGGTGCTGCGTTCGTCGAGGGCGACCACGATCAGCACTTCGCCTTCATCGGTTTTTTGCAGGGCGTTTTCCAGCAGGCTCAACAGCGCCTGGCGCAGGCGTGTGGGGTCGCCGCTGATCACGCGGGGCACCTGCGGCTGGATAAAGCTGATCAGCTCGACGTTCTGCTGCTCGGCCTTGGCGCGGAAGATACTCAGGCAATCATCAATCAGCGCGTTGAGGTCAAATTGCACATCGTCCAGTTCGATCTGCCCGGACTCGAGCTTGGAGATATCGAGGATCTCGTTGATCAGCGTCAGCAGCTCATTGCCGGCGCTGTGGATGGTCTGCACATAGTCGCGCTGCTTCACCGACAGCGGCGTGCCCAGCAACAACTCGGTCATGCCCAGCACGCCGTTCATAGGGGTGCGGATTTCGTGGCTGATCTTGGCCAGGAATTCGGCCTTGGCGGCGATCTCGGCGTTGCTGGCTGCCAGGTCGCGGCTGAGGCTGAAGCGTGCTTCGACAATGGCGCGCTGGCGTTCGCCCAGGGCCAGGCTCATCAGCAGGCCGCTCAGGCAGATAAAGCTCAGCAGGGTCACGATCAGGCCTTGCGGCGCCACCAGCGTCAGGCCCAGCAGGGCGGGCAGGATGATCAGGGTGCCGATGTTGAACACTACCATCGCCACCACAAACAAGCGCGCCGGCCGGTAGCCTTTCTGCCAGTGGTAGGCCGAGACAAACAACATGCTCAAGCCCGCCAGGGCGACCAGCGCATAGGTGATGATGTTCAGCGGCAATGTGTTGACGAACAACAGCAGCAGGCCACACAGCACGATCAGCAGAATGTCGGCCATCAGCAGCTTGTTCAGCGGGTGCGGGCCCAAGGGCATGAAGAAGCGGTAGGCAAACATCAGCCCGCACGGTGCAGTCAGCAGCAGCGCGAGGTAGGCGCCCGGGGTTTGTACGGCGTGCCAGTTCGGCAGCCACGGCCCCACCAGGTTGAGCAACAGCGCCAGGCTCAGCACCAACAGCACTTCGCACGCCGCCAGCCACAGGCTGCTGCGCGAACGGTGATAGGCGAAGCGTGTAAGGTTGTGCAGGATCAGCATCAACAGGCAGCCGAACAGCAGGCCGTAGATCAGCGTCTGGGTCTGGTCGGCGGCGGCGAGCACGGCCGGTTCCAGGGTGATATAAGGGCGCAGTTCGTGTTCCGAGACCAGGCGCAGATACACCTCAAGGGGCTTCTGGCTCTGGGGCATCGGCAGCATGAAATCGCTGCTGGGCAGCGGGCGTTCCGCCTGGGGCTGGCGCGTACCGGTGCTTTGCTGCTCCACCAGCATGTCGCCGTCCAGCACATACAGGTTCAGGTGCGAGAGGTCCGGGGCGAATACGCGCAGCACTTGTTCGTGCTTGCCGGGTTGCAGCTTGAAACGTACCCACAACGCACCGTCCGGCTCCGCGGCGGTAATCCGGTCGAGTTCGATGGGGCTGAATTGATTGGTGTAGCGGGCGGAGCGGATGTCGCTCAGTTGCAGGTCGGCCTGTTCATCAAGCAATACTGCCCAGCCACTGCCTTGTGCGGCGGCCTGGGCCGGGAACAAGCAGAGCAGGGTCAGCAAGCTGACTGTAAAACCTATGGCGATCCTGAGCCAGCGCACGGCGAAATCCCTTCGTAGGTTGATGCACGGGTTAACTATGCGCGGGGCGACATGGGTACGGCAAGGGCCAGGGGCCCTTACCTAGCCGAACGGATAGCTACACTAGCGTAGCTGTTCAGTTGTTCTCGCCGCGTTCACGGGCAATGGCGCGATAGCCGATGTCCGTGCGGTAGAAGCAACCTTTCCAGTCGATTTTTGCCGCCAGTTTGTACGCTTGCTGTTGCGCGGCGTCGACATTGGCACCCATTGCGGTGGCACACAATACACGGCCACCTGCGGTTACAACTTTGCCGTCCTTGAGCGCGGTGCCCGCATGGAACACCTTGCCTTCCAGCGTAGCAGCCGCGTCCAGGCCTTCAATGATATCGCCCTTGGCGTAGTCGGCAGGGTAACCACCGGCCGCCAGTACGATGCCGACGCTTGGGCGCGGATCCCACTGTGCTTCAACCTTGTCCAGTGCCTGGGCCAGGGCGGCTTCCACCAGCAGCACCAGGCTCGATTGCAGGCGCAGCATCACCGGTTGGGTTTCCGGATCGCCGAAGCGGCAGTTGAACTCGATCACTTTCGGGTTGCCGGCTTTGTCGATCATCAGGCCTGCGTAGAGGAAACCGGTGTACACATTGCCTTCGTCGGCCATGCCGCGCACGGTTGGCCAGATCACCAGGTCCATCACGCGCTTGTGCACGTCGGCGGTGACGACCGGGGCAGGGGAGTAAGCACCCATGCCGCCGGTGTTCGGGCCGCTGTCGCCATCGCCAACACGTTTGTGGTCCTGGCTGGTGGCCATCGGCAATACGTTCTTGCCATCGACCATCACGATGAAGCTAGCTTCTTCGCCGTCGAGGAATTCCTCGATCACCACACGCGAGCCTGCATCGCCAAACGCGTTACCGGCGAGCATGTCGCGTACGGCGTCTTCGGCTTCCTGCAAGGTCATGGCGACGATCACGCCTTTACCGGCGGCCAGGCCATCGGCCTTGATCACGATCGGTGCGCCTTTTTCACGCAGGTAAGCCAGGGCCGGCTCGATCTCGGTGAAGTTCTGGTAGTCGGCTGTCGGGATCTTGTGGCGAGCCAGGAAGTCCTTGGTAAAGGCTTTCGAACCTTCCAACTGGGCGGCACCGGCGGTAGGGCCGAAGCAGTCCAGGCCACGGCTGCGGAACAGGTCCACAACGCCGGCAACCAGCGGTACTTCCGGGCCGACGATGGTCAGGGAAACATTTTTTTCGGCAAAATCAGCAAGCTGCTCAAGCGCCAGCACGTCGATAGCGACGTTTTCGCACTTGGCTTCAATGGCGGTGCCGGCGTTGCCGGGGGCGACGAAAACCTTCTGGACGCGTGGGTCCTGGGCAACTTTCCAGGCCAGGGCGTGTTCACGGCCACCGCTGCCAATGATCAAAACATTCATTTCAAAAACCTCGGATGACGCTCAATTCTTGGGAGCACTGTGGGCTGCTTTTCTGTGGGAGCTGGCTTGCCTGCGATAGCATCACCTCGGTCGCACTGAAACACCGAGTTGTACACATCGCAGGCAAGCCAGCTCCCACAGAAGCCAGTGCCCACCAGGCAATGTTGAATCAGTGGCGGAAGTGGCGCATGCCGGTGAAGACCATCGCGATGCCCGCTTCATCAGCGGCCGCGATCACTTCAGCATCACGCATCGAGCCACCCGGTTGGATCACGGCGGTCACACCGGCTTTCGCGGCGTTGTCCAGGCCATCACGGAACGGGAAGAACGCGTCGGAAGCCATCACCGAACCCACAACCTGCAAGCCTGCGTGCTCGGCCTTGATCGCGGCGATACGCGCCGAGTTCACGCGGCTCATCTGGCCGGCGCCGACACCGATGGTCTGGCGGTTCTTGGCGTAGACAATGGCGTTGGACTTAACGTACTTGGCCACTTTCCAGGCGAAGATCAGGTCGTTGATCTCTTGCTCGGTCGGGGCGCGTTTGGTCACGACCTTCAGGTCTTCGCTGCCGATCATGCCGATGTCGCGGCTCTGCACCAGCAAGCCGCCATTGACGCGCTTGTAGTCCCAGGCAGCGGCGCGGTCCGCCGACCACTCGCCACAGGCCAGCAGGCGTACGTTGG
The DNA here is from genome assembly GCF_030687515.1 of Pseudomonas sp. FP2338. Taxonomy (NCBI): domain Bacteria; kingdom Pseudomonadati; phylum Pseudomonadota; class Gammaproteobacteria; order Pseudomonadales; family Pseudomonadaceae; genus Pseudomonas; species Pseudomonas sp. FP2338. Next base: position 739,458 of record NZ_CP117436.1, read on the forward strand.
CTTTGGCGGCGACGATGGCGCGGGCCTCTTCACTTACGGAAGGGGCGATGATCACTTCGACGAACTGGCGCTCGACGATCGCCTTGGCGGTCTCGGCGTCCAGCTCACGGTTGAAGGCAATGATGCCGCCAAACGCGGATTCAGTGTCGGTGGCGTAGGCCAGTTCGTAGGCCTGACGAATCCCGCCTTCTGCGTCCGGGCTCACGGCCACGCCGCACGGGTTGGCGTGCTTGACGATCACGCAGGCCGGCTTGACGAAGCTCTTCACACATTCCAGCGCGGCGTCGGTGTCGGCCACGTTGTTGTAGGACAGTTCTTTACCTTGTAGCTGGGTCGCGGTGGCGATGCCGACTTCGGCAGGCTTGGCCTCAACGTAGAACGCCGCGCTTTGGTGCGGGTTCTCGCCGTAGCGCATTTCCTGGGCCTTGATGAACTGGCTGTTGAAGGTGCGCGGGAACTGGCTGCGGTCTTCGGTCGAGAGGGTCTCGGCGGCCTGGTTCACGGTGCCCATGTAGTTGGCGATCATGCCGTCGTAGGCAGCAGTGTGTTCGAACGCCTTGAGCATCAGGTCGAAACGCTGGGCGTAGGTCAGGCCGCCGGCTTTCAGGCTTTCCAGTACGTCGGCGTAGTCGCTGGCGTTAACCACGATGGCCACGTCTTTGTGGTTCTTGGCTGCCGAGCGAACCATGGTCGGGCCGCCGATATCGATGTTCTCGATGGCGGTCGGCAGGTCGCAGCCTGGCTTGTTGATGGTGGCTTCGAACGGGTAAAGGTTAACGGCCACCAGGTCGATCGGCTTGATGCCGTGTTCGCTCATGATGGCGTCGTCGATACCGCGACGACCGAGGATCCCGCCGTGAATTTTCGGGTGCAGGGTCTTGACCCGACCGTCCATCATTTCCGCGAAACCGGTGTAGTCCGCGACTTCTACTGCGGCCACGCCGTTGTCCTGCAGCAGTTTGAAGGTCCCGCCTGTGGAGAGGATTTCCACGCCCAGAGCTTCCAGCTCCTGGGCAAATTCGAGGATCCCGGTCTTGTCGGAGACACTGATCAAGGCGCGGCGGATCGGCAGGCGGGTGGTCTGGTCGGTCATTTCAATTTCCATCAAAAGCAAAGGAGTCAGCAAAAAAGGCGACCGTTTTTACGCGGGCGCCTTTCTGGTTTGATTGAATGCTTACAGCAAATCGTACTGCTTGAGCTTTTTGCGCAAGGTGCCACGGTTGAGGCCCAGCAGCTCACTGGCTTTGGTCTGGTTGCCCTTGACGTAGTTCATCACGCTTTCGAGCAACGGCGCCTCGACTTCGGAGAGCACCAGGTTGTACACATCCGTGACGGAAGCGCCCTCAAGGTGGGCGAAATAATTGTGCAGCGCCTTCTCGACACTCCCACGAAGGGTCTGACCTTCTTCGCTCGGCGTGTTGAGGTGCTGTTTCAAATTGACGTTGTCGCTCACGGGTGCAGTTCCACTCACTAAAGTCTCGGTCATCATCGTCATGCGGCCACCCCCTCTCCATCCCCTGTTCCCAGGCTCTTGTCACGTTCGGCGAAGAACTCACGAACGGTGGCGACCTGTGCCTGCGTTTCATCCAAACGATTGAACTGAGCGCGCATTTCCTTGGCGCCCGGCAAGGTGGCGAGATACCAGCCGACATGCTTGCGAGCAATGCGTACTCCCATCACGTCTCCATAGAAGGCGTGCAGGGCGGCCAGATGCTCTAGCAGAATACGTTCCACCTCGATCAACTCCGGTGCCGGCAAGACGTCGCCGGTACGCAGAAAATGTTCGATCTCACGAAAAATCCATGGTCGCCCCTGGGCGGCCCGGCCAATCAACAAGCCATCGGCACCGGTGGCGTGCAGCACGCGCCGGGCTTTTTCGGCTGAGTCGATATCGCCATTGGCAAAGACCGGCATCGACACCGCCTGCTTGATCGCGGCAATGGTGTCGTACTCGGCTTCACCGGTGTAAAGGTCGGCGCGGGTGCGGCCATGCACCGCCAGGGCTGTAATCCCGGCCTGTTCAGCGATCTTCGCCACGGTCAGGCCATTTTTGTTGTCCCGGTCCCAGCCGGTACGAATCTTCAGGGTGACCGGCACATCCACTGCGGCGACAACGGCCTGCAGGATCTCGGCTACCAACTGCTCATCTTTCAACAATGCGGAACCGGCGGCCTTGTTGCAGACCTTCTTGGCCGGGCAGCCCATGTTGATGTCGATAATCTGTGCGCCCAACTCCACGTTGGCTCGGGCCGCATCCGCCAGCATTTGCGCATCACCACCGGCGATCTGCACCGAGCGGGGCTCGGGATCACCTTCGTGGATCATGCGCATCCGCGATTTGCGGGTGTTCCACAAGCTCATGTCGCTGGTGACCATTTCAGAGACTACTAGACCCGCGCCCAAACGCTTGCACAGCTGACGAAAGGGCTGGTCGGTGACGCCCGCCATCGGGGCGAGGATCAAGCCGTTTGGCAATGTGTATGGGCCGATGCGTACCGCCGACATAGGACTTCCCTGTTGTGGGGCCGGATCATTAGAGTTCGAAAAAGGGTTGGCATGATACCCGCTCTCGATGACTGGATAAAGGCTGAATTGGATAAAATCTGAACAGTTACTTCTTTATCGCCGCCGGTTTGGTTGCGCAACGCAAAGTCAATAATTTGCCGTCAAACCTCAGAACCTGCGCCGGCTCACTCGGGCGAGTGAAAACTCAGGCTGTAATTCACGGCTTTATTGCCTGGGTCAAGGATGTCCAGGGAGATGTGGATCGGCGTCTGCGATGGCATTTCGCTCACGCCGGCCAATTCACCGCTCAGGTATTCACCGGGCTTGAAGCGGCGGCTGGCGATCAGACCGCCGTTCATGTCGGCAAAACGCAGTTCCAGCAACGGGAAGGGCTGGGAGAACGTCGCCCGGTTGTAGATGATCGCATCCACCACCAGCGCCCCGGCAAACTCCGGGTTGCTGCGCACCACCAGGTTGCTGCTCTTGATATGGGCAATATCGACCCGCGATGGCACCGTGCAACCCAGTGACGGGCACAGCTGCTGGAACCATGGGCGATAGGCATCCTGGCGGGCCAGGTCGTCGAATTGGTACGCGATGTACTGGCCTGCCAGGCCGGCGGCGGCGATCAGCACCAGCAGGATCCAGATCAGGCGACGGCCCCAGCCGGTTGGACGCTTTTGCGCATAAAGGTGCAGCGGGTCGTCTTCCAGGTCCTGGAGCACGTCATCGTGAACACTCACCTCGGGGCGCGGGCGTTTGCGACGCGCTTGCGGGCGATCTTCGGATTCCGGTTCGTCCAGGGCCCGGGTCAGTGGCGTGAACGGCGGGTCGATATCGTCGTCTTCAACGTGGGGTGCTGAGCGCAGTGGCGGTTCATCGTCGATGTCGTCAAGGCGAAACGACATGGAGGGTTCGGTGCGCTGACGTGTCGCAGTGGCCGGTTCCGGCTCGTCCTCGGGCGCTGGGGTGCGTTCCTCGGGCGGTTCACTGAACAGGCTGGCGGCCCACTGTTCTTCTTCGGCCCTGGCGGTGCCGCGGGTGGCGCTCAGGGCATCTTCCGGTTGGCGACGGTCGGCGCTGGCCTGGCGACGTTCCAGCTTGGCCAGTTCTTCATCCAGGTCCAGGTTGTCCAGGTCCAGTTCTTCGGCGTTCCACTGCTTCTGGCTGATGGCCCGTGGGGCCTCGGCGCTCGGCTCGGCGGCTTTCTCGGCGGCGGCCGGCTGCTCAGGCGCAGGCACCTGGCCGCGCTGCTCCAGCAACTGGCGAGCGGCGTTGAACACTTGCAGGCACGAGCCACAGCGCACCACGCCACGGGCCACACTCAGTTGTGCGTGGCTGACGCGAAAACGGGCTTGGCAGTGTGGGCACTGGGTGACGAAACTGTCGGTCATGCGGCCATCCGATTCAGGCAAGCGCTCATTCTAGCGCCGACGACCACTGATGCGTACCCAGCCATCACGGTTGGCGATCGGGTCCAGCTCGAAATCCTTGGCGTAGGCAGCGGCCACGTCTTCGCCTTGCTCGGCGAGGATGCCCGACAGCGCCAGGCGGCCGCCCGGCTTGACCAGGCTCGACAGCTGCGGCGCCAACGACACCAGCGGGCCGGCGAGGATATTGGCCACCAGCACATCGGCCTGCACCTGGGGCAAATCTTGTGGCAGGTAGAGTGGGAATTTGCCTTCAGCAATGTTATTGCGCCCGGCGTTATCGCGGGAAGCTTCCAGGGCTTGCACGTCGATGTCGGTGCCGACGGCTTCCTTGGCGCCCAGCAGCAGCGCGGCAATCGCCAGAATCCCCGAGCCGCAGCCAAAGTCCAGTACGTTGCAGTCGCTCAGGTCCTGGCCGTCCAGCCATTCCAGGCACAGCGCGGTGGTAGGGTGAGTACCGGTGCCGAACGCCAGGCCCGGGTCCAGCAGCAAGTTGACGGCATTCGGCTCAGGCGCGGCGTGCCAGCTTGGCACGATCCACAGGCGCTGGCCGAAACGCATCGGCTGGAAGTTGTCCATCCAGCTGCGTTCCCAGTCCTGGTCTTCGATCACTTCGCTGTGATGCTCGGGCAGCGGGCTGCCAGTGAGCAATTGCATATGGGCCAGCACGGCGGCGGCATCGGTGCCGTCTTCGAACAGGGCCAGCAGGTGGGTGTGGGACCACAGCGGCGTGGTATTGAGTTCCGGTTCGAAGATCGGCTGGTCTTCGGCATCCATGAAGGTCACCGACACGGCGCCGACTTCGAGGAAAGCGTCTTCGTAGGTTTCGGCTTGTTCTGGGCTGATGGCGAGACGGACTTGCAGCCAAGGCATGGCGGGCACCTTTGAAAAAATGAGTGTGCGACGGCAGGGTCGCGAAAGCGCGCAAGTTTACGCGAGCGGCGAGTGTGTGGCGAGCGGGCTTATGTGGGAGCTGGCTTGCCTGCGATGCAGGCGCTGCGTTCTGTCTGTCAGACAGCGGTGATGCTATCGCAGGCAAGCCAGCTCCCACACAAGCCCGGCTCCCACACTCGCCCGCACACATGGGTTCAGCGGTGTTCTTGCGGGCCCACAAACAACAAAGCCGCCCTAAGGCGGCTTTGTTGGGTGGAGCACTTACTGGTTGGCCAGCTTGTGTTCCAGGTAGTGAATGTTCACACCACCTTCGCAGAAGCCTTCATCGCGGACCAGATCCCGATGCAGCGGGATGTTGGTCTTGATGCCGTCAACCACGATTTCGTCCAGGGCATTGCGCATACGGGCCATGGCCTCGTCGCGGGTGGCGCCCCAGGTGATCAGCTTGCCGATCAGCGAGTCGTAGTTGGACGGAACCTTGTAGCCGCTGTACAGGTGCGAATCCACACGCACGCCGTTGCCGCCCGGCGCGTGGAAATGCTTGACCAGGCCAGGGCTTGGGATAAAGGTTTTCGGGTCTTCGGCGTTGATCCGGCACTCCAGGGAGTGGCCGTGGATCTTCACGTCGTCCTGGGTGAAGGACAGCACGTTGCCGGCGGCGATGCTCAGCATCTCCTTGACGATGTCGATACCGGTGACCATCTCCGAAACCGGATGCTCTACCTGCACACGAGTGTTCATCTCGATGAAGTAGAAGCGGCCGTTCTCGTAGAGGAACTCAAAGGTACCGGCGCCACGGTAATTGATGTCGATGCACGCCTTGACGCAGCGAGCCAGTACTTCCTGGCGCGCGGTTTCGTCCAGGCCCGGTGCCGGAGCTTCTTCCAACACCTTCTGGTGACGACGTTGCAACGAGCAATCGCGGTCGCCCAAGTGGATGGCGTGGCCCTGGCCGTCGGACAGTACCTGCACTTCCACGTGACGTGGGTTGGTCAGGTACTTCTCCAGGTAGACCATCGGGTTGCCGAACCAGGCAGCCGCTTCGGAGCGGGTTTGCTTGGCGGCTTCGATCAGGTCTTCTTCCTTGTGCACCACACGCATGCCGCGACCACCACCGCCACCGGCGGCCTTGATGATCACCGGGTAACCGACTTCGCGACCAATGCGCAGGGCGGTTGCCTCGTCTTCCGGCAGTGGGCCGTCGGAGCCTGGAACGGTTGGCACGCCGGCTGCGATCATGGCGTCCTTGGCCGACACCTTGTCGCCCATCAAGCGGATGGTTTCGGCTTTAGGGCCGATGAAGGCGAAGCCGGATTTTTCCACCTGTTCGGCGAAATCGGCGTTTTCCGCGAGGAAGCCGTAGCCTGGGTGGATGCCATCAGCGCCGGTCACTTCAGCGGCCGCGATGATGTTCGAGACTTTCAGGTACGAGTTCGTGGCCAGTGGCGGGCCGATGCAAATGCTTTCGTCCGCCAGTTTCACGTGCATCAATTCGGTATCGGCCGTCGAGTAAACAGCGACGGTCTTGATGCCCTCTTCCTTACAGGCGCGCAGGATACGCAGCGCGATCTCGCCGCGGTTGGCGATCAGGACTTTTTGCAGTTTCTTCGCAGGTTTCAACATCGAAGGCGCTCCGCGGTTCAAACGATGGTGAACAGCGGCTGGTCGTACTCAACCGGCTGACCGTTTTCTACCAGGATGGATTCGATGACGCCGGCTTTTTCAGCAGTGATGTGGTTCATCATTTTCATCGCTTCAACGATGCAGATGGTGTCGCCCACTTTCACGGTTGCGCCGACTTCAACGAAGGCTGGCGAGGTCGGTGCCGGGGTGCGGTAGAAGGTACCGACCATTGGCGACTTGACCACGAAGCCGTTCAGCGCAGGCGCGGCTGGGGCGGCCGGTGCAGCGGCAGCAGCGGGGGCGGCGGCAGGTGCGGCAGCCGGAGCAGGTGCTTGCATCTGTGGCGCGTAGAACTGTTGAGCCGGGGTCTTGCTGTGGCGGCTGATCCGTACGGATTCTTCGCCTTCCTTGATTTCCAGCTCGTCGATACCGGATTCTTCCAGCAGTTCGATCAGTTTCTTAACTTTACGGATATCCATGAATCATCAACTCCCAAGGGTCGGTCAGGGGCGCTTGGCCGGTTGTTCAAGTTGTTCCAGGGCGGCCTCCAGGGCCAGTCGGTAACCGCTGGCGCCAAGGCCGCAGATCACACCTACCGCTACGTCGGAGAAGTAGGAGTGATGGCGGAAAGCTTCGCGTTTGTGCACGTTCGACAAATGCACTTCGATAAATGGGATGCTCACCGCCAGCAGCGCGTCACGTAATGCAACACTTGTATGCGTAAAAGCGGCGGGATTGATCAGGATAAAGTCCACGCCTTCGCCACGCGCGGCATGGATGCGATCAATCAATTCGTACTCGGCATTGCTTTGCAGGTACAGCAAATGGTGGCCGGCTTCACGCGCCCGGCGTTCCAGATCAAGGTTGATCTGTTCCAGGGTCACCGCCCCGTAGACGCCCGGTTCGCGGGTGCCAAGCAGGTTCAGGTTGGGTCCGTGAAGAACCAGAAAGGTCGCCATCGGCTGTTCCTTGTTATTGATGTGGGTGCGTCAGAACTCGGCGACTATGCCGCAAAGCCTTTGTGACTGTCCAGTTCTATGCAGTAGGCGGCACGATTAGCGATGATTGCGCAAAATTTGTGACTGTGAGGCTGGATTTGGTCAGTGTGGGAGCTGGCTTGCCTGCGATAGCGGCGGATCAGAACCGAATGTGTTAACTGACACACCGCTATCGCAGGCAAGCCAGCTCCCACAGTTGATCTTCATAGGGCTGTCAGACGCGAAACGCCTGCACGGCAGTGTTCAGTTGCCCACCCAGTTCCAGCAAATGCTCACCCTGGCTACGTCCTTGGCCGATGCGCAGCAAATTATCCTCGCCCAGCTGGTGAATCCGCTCGCTGTTGTCACGAATCTCACTGACGGCGCCACTCTGCTGCGCGGTCACATCGGCGATGCGCACGGCAGTGTCGGAGATGGTCTGGATCGCCCCGACGATTTCATCCAGCGCGCCGTCGGCCGCCTGGGCCTGCTGGGCGGTGGCCTCGGCGTGTTCGACCTGGGCGCGCATGCCCTGCACCGACTGATGGGCGGCGCTTTGCAGGCCGGTAATCAACCCCTGGATTTCAGCGGTGGCGCCCGCCGTGCGTTGGGCCAGGGTGCGCACTTCGTCAGCCACCACGGCAAATCCACGCCCGGCTTCCCCGGCGCGGGCAGCCTCGATGGCGGCGTTGAGGGCCAGCAGGTTGGTCTGGTCGGCAATCGAGCGAATCACGGTGAGCACACCGCCGATGGTGGCGGATTCTTCCGCGAGTTTTTCGATCATCTGCGCGTTTTGTTGCACTTCACCCACCAGCGCATGCAAGCCGGTGAGGCTCAGGCCGATCACCCGTTGGCCTTGTTCCACGGCCAGGCCCGCACTACGGCTGGCACCCGCAGCTTGGCTGGCGTCGCCGGCCACTTGCTGGATGGTGGCTTCCAGCTCGCCCAAAGAGTCGCGGATCTGTGCGGTATCACCCGCTTGGCGCTGCGCACCATCATGCAAGCCACTGCTCAGCTCGGCCAGAGCGCGACTGCTACCGGCGACTTCTTCGGCATTCCCGCGAATGGTGCCCACCAGGTCCACCAGATACGCGCGCAAGCGGTTCAGCGAGGCTTCAATATCGTGCAGTTCGCGGTTGGTCTTGCCCAACGCAATCGGCTGGCTGAAATCACCTTCGGCCCAGGTCGACAGGGCTGGCGCCAGGTTGGTCAGCACCCGCGCCAGGCGCCGTTGCAGGGTGTCGATCAGCAGGGCAATCAGCAGGATCAGGCCGATCATCACGCCTTGCAGCAGGCGAACTTCGCCCTGGATTTTGGCGTGTTGGGCACGCACCACCGGCTCCAGGCCGGAGATGGCCTGCTGCACGGCGGCGATTTTCAAATGGGTCGCGGCGGCCAGTGCGGTGCGCTGCTGGATTTGCTCGCGGGTACGCTGGAGTTCGGCGGGGTAGCGGGTCAACAGGCTGTTGAGCTCGCGCTTGAGGTCGACGCCAGTGTCCTGGGCTTCGGTTTTTGTGGTGTTTTCCAGGCCCATCATGGCGGAAAAATCATCGGCGCCGGATTCGCTGCTGGCCTTGACGCCCAGCAATGGCAACGCCGCCAACACGTCGGCCTGGGTACGGATACTGGCGACTTCGCGCTCCACGTCATCGGCCAACTCCGCGCGCCCGCTGCTGACCAGCTTGTCGCGGGCCAGGGACAGTTTGCCCAGGTGCTGGGACGCGGCCAGCAAGGGCGGCAGGTAGCGAGCGGCGTCCGGTGAGTGGGCGCCCGTGGCGTATTGGCTCAGTTGCTCCAGGTTCGCGCCCAGCTCACGTTCGGCTTGCAGCAACAGGGCTTGCGGGTCGCCCGCCAGTTTGCCGGCGGCGAGCAGCTCGGTTTTGCTGAAGGTGTCCAGATCCACCAGGCTGGGGCGCAGGTTCTGCGCAAGGTCTTGCGGCAACTCGTCCAGATGCTGCAACAGGTTTTCCAGGCTTTGACTGGCGCTGCTCAAACGCAGGGCATCGCCGCTGGACAGGTAGTCGTCAATGTTGCGCGCGGCCTGGTTCTGAAAGGTCTGCGACAGGCCCAGATAGCGTTCCATCAGCAGATAAGGCCGTTCCAGTGCGCGTTGCGACCACCAAAGCGTGGCCCCAAGGGCCAGGCACACGGCCACCAGCAGAAGGGTATTGAGATTGGTCAGCAGCTTCAGGCGCATGCGTGGTTTCAACCGACAGCAAAAGATAAGTGCCTGAAGTTATTGCGTTTCCATTACAAAGTTATGACGGATTCGGTGGATTCCGGTGAAAAGATGGCACTTTGCTTTGATGTGCGAGCGGCTTGCACGCGGTTGCGTCCTGCGTTCTTGGCGCGGTACAGCGCCTCGTCGGCCTGGGCGGCCATCATCAGGCTGTCGGAATCGTCGCACAGCTCCACCAGCCCGGCGCTGAAGGTGCACCACAAATCCTGCGGCTGGGCCGGGTAGTGAATTTCGGCAAAGCGCCCACGGATTTCGTCCAGCACCTTGCAGGCCGATTCCAGGTCGGTGTCGGGCATCACAATGGCGAACTCTTCGCCGCCGTAGCGGCCGATGTAGTCGGTCTTGCGCAGGCGCTGTTTGAGAAACAGCGCCAGGCTCTTGATCACACGGTCGCCCATGGGGTGGCCGTGGCTGTCATTGACGCGCTTGAAGTGGTCGATGTCGAGCATCGCAAAACTCAGCGGCTTGTTCTCGCGGCGGGCGCGGAAGCTGCAGTCTTCGAGCAATTGCAGGATGTGAGTGTGGTTGTACAACCCGGTAAGGCTGTCGCGCACCATTCGCGCCTTGAGGTTGCGGGCGCGTGCGGCGCGGTTGCGCACGGTGGTGATCAGGTGGCGTGGTTTGATCGGCTTGGTGAGGAAGTCGTCGCCGCCTTCGCTCATGGCGTCCAGCTGCTTATCCAGGTCGTCTTCGGCCGACAGGTAGATGATCGGCACACTGACGTAGCGGTCGTTGTGGCGGATCACCTTGGCCAGTTCGGTGCCGGTGCAGGCAGGCATATACATGTCGAGGATGATCAGGTCCGGCTGGAAATCCGCCAGTTCGGCCATGGCCTGGATCGGTTCGATCAAGGTGCGCGTGACGATACCGGCGCTGTTGAGCAGGCGCTCGGTGTGCAGCGCCTGGGCCCGCGAGTCATCAATGATCAGCACTTTATAGGGTTCGTACTGCGCGACGCAGGTCAGCACTTCGATCTTTTCCAAGAGGCTCGACGCTTCCAGGGTGCCGGTGAGGAACTCCTGGCCACCGGCGCGCACGGCGGCCAGGCGCGTTGGCGTGTCGGTTTCGTGCAGGCTGAAAAACAGCAGCGGCAGCTTTTGCTCGAGGCCTTCCTGGGCTTCGGCGGCCAGCTTGAGGCCCAGGCCCGCGCCGCAGAAGTCCACATCCATCACAATCGCTGACGGCAGGCGCTCGGCCAGGGAGGCGCGAAACGCCGCCACACTGTCCAGGGACTGGGCGCTCATGCCAAAGAATTCCAGCTGTTTGGCCAGGCGTTCGGCGCGGTCGTGATCGGCCAGCATCACGTAGATGGGCTTGCGCATCGGCGGCAGGAAGGTTTGTTCCAACTGATCGCCCTGGCGCAGGCCGGTGCGGGACAAGCGTTGCATCAGGCGGTTGAGTTCGGTGATGACCTGGCTGCTCAGGCGGCCGCGATTGTCGTCTACGGCCTTGAGCGATTCGCCGATGTGCCGCGCCAGTTGGCCGTGTTCCGGCTGTTCGAAGCGCTCGGCAAAGCGCAGCAGGCGCAGGTTGGCTTCGCTGAGTTCGGACAAATCGGTGTTCGACCATTCGCTGCGTTGCAGGCGTTGCCAGATCTCAAGAATTTGACGTGCCTGATGAATTACCCGCTGGGCAAAATGGTGCTTGAGACGCTCACGGCTGGGGTCTTCTGGCTCGGTCATATCCTGACTACTAGTGAGGGTGCATGCTGAGGTCGACTGATGGCTCTATGCTAGCACCTCTTTTCTGTTGCATGAGTGTCATACGTCAATTAAGTACAAGTCTTGGGTATTCATTTATCGACTCAATGGTCGCGCTGCGTAAAAAGCGTGCATCCTTTATAGTCGAACGCCTGCCACCTGCCACTTTCGGTTAAAAGCCCCGCGCCGATGGGCACGATGGGGTAGGGTTGTGGTCGGAGTGTTTGACCGCACCCGGACAATTGACGTGCATGAACTCAAGTGATTGAAAGGATATCGCCATGCTGGACTGGAAAAACCGTGCAGGCAGTGCCAAAGGCCCCGCCCCTGAGCCAAAGTCGACCCAACGCGGCTACTTTCGCAACCTGCTGATGAGCAAAGCGCTGCTCAGCGTGCTGGTCTTGTACCTGTTGGTCACCGGCGGCCTGGGTTGGTACTGGAGCGAAGAGCCGGCGCTGTTCCCGGTCCAGCAAAACGCCCAGCTTGCCGCCGAGAAGGAAGGCAAGCAGATGGTGATTGGCTACACCACCGTCGAAACCCTCAAGACCGTGGTCGGCACCTTGCTGAACAAGCCCGGTGGCTACATTTCCAACGACCGTTTCCCGCCAGGCCTGTGGATGGACAACATGCCGAGCTGGGAATACGGCGTGCTGGTGCAAGTGCGCGACCTGACGCGCGCCCTGCGTAAAGACTTTGCCCGTTCGCAGTCGCAGTCGGCTGAAGACGCAGATTTGGCCAAGGCTGAACCGCGCTTCAACTTCGACAACAAGAGCTGGGTGCTGCCGTCCAGCGAGTCGGAATACCAGGAAGGCATCAACTCCCTGAGCCGCTACGAAGCGCGCCTGTCCGACCCGAACCAGAGGGGCGCGCTGTTCTATGCCCGCGCCGACAACCTGAACAACTGGCTGGGTGATGTCGCCACGCGCCTGGGTTCGTTGTCGCAACGCCTGTCGGCCAGCGTAGGCCGGGTAAAATTGAACACCGCACTGAAAACCGAAGCGCTGGCGCCGGGTGAAGTGCCGCAGGTCGATGAAGAAGTGGTGGAAACCCCATGGATGCAGATCGACAACGTGTTCTACGAAGCCCGTGGCCAGGCGTGGGCCTTGTCGCACTTGCTGCGCGCGATTGAAGTCGACTTCGCCGACGTGCTGGCCAAGAAAAACGCCACCGTCAGCGTGCGTCAGATCATTCGCGAGCTGGAAGCCTCGCAGGAACCGGTTTGGAGTCCTATGATTCTTAACGGCAGTGGCTTTGGCATCCTCGCCAACCACTCGTTGGTCATGGCCAACTATATTTCCCGGGCAAACGCTGCAGTTATAGATTTGCGTCAGCTCCTCAACCAGGGGTGATGATGGACGCTACTCAAAAGGAGGCCGCACACCGTGCGGCCTCTGATGCTGAACTGATCTGCTGGGTCGACGAGCAGGACAACCTGCTCGGTCACCTCGTCAGGTCCGACCTGCGCCAGCGCGGCCTGATCGGCCGGTGCACCTTTATTTTTCTGTTCAACACCGCCGGTGAGCTGTGTGTGCACCGACGCACCCTGAGCAAAGCCCTGTACCCAGGCTTTTGGGACACAGCGGCGGGCGGCATGGTGGCTGCGGGCGAGACCTACGCGGTTTCGGCGGCCCGTGAGCTGGAAGAAGAACTCGGGGTTGGCGGTGTGGAATTGGTCGAGCATGACCACTTCTACTTCGAGGAGGAAGGCAGCCGGCTCTGGTGCAAATCTTACTCGGCAGTGTGGGACGGCCCGTTGCGCTTGCAGCCCGAGGAGGTCATGGAAGCGCGGTTTCTGCCCCTTGAAACGGTCCTGCAGGAAGCCGAACAAAAGCCTTACTGCCCGGATGCTCAAGAGGGCTTGCGGCGCTATCTGGCCTCACGTCGCTAAAGTTGCATAAATTGGCGCTATTTGGCCCTTAGCAAGCCGGCTTTTTGCCGTTACACTGCGCGCCTTTTCACCCGAACCGCCTTGGCGTTTCGGTAGCGCTGCCCCTGCCTGAGTGGGGCTTCGCGGTCGGTAAGTCGCCTTAGCGAATACCGATCAGTCTTTGTCCTCCCAAGAGGATTGCCGGTGGCCAAAAAAGCCGCATCCTTCGCCGCCCTTGGTGGCCTGGTATTTTCCACCGACGCAGGTCGACACTGCCCGGACTGTCGTCAGCCCGTGGATTCGTGTACCTGCAAACAGACCCTGATTCCTGAAGGCGACGGTATTGCCCGCGTACGACGCGAGAGCAAGGGCCGTGGCGGCAAGACGGTGACCACCATCACCGGCGTGCCCCTGGCCGAAGAGGCCCTGAAGGAACTCGCTACCACGCTGAAAAAGCGCTGTGGCACCGGTGGCGCGTTGAAAGACGGCGTCATCGAGATCCAGGGCGATCACGTCGAGTTGCTGTTGGCCGAGCTGATCAAGCTGGGTTACAAGGCGAAGAAATCCGGCGGCTAGCCGCCTCTGTGAAACCCACCCCGATGACCGCTTTGCTGAACGCGAACGCTCGTCTCCATGGTTTTCACAGAGCCTGTTCCTGACCGGTGTCTAAACTCTGCCCTGCGAGTGGGGTCTACCTTCCTTACAGGCAAATCGTCATTTTCATTCTTTAGACTTCGCCAGCCTTGCAAGAAGGGTGTGGTGATCTTCGACTTTATATAGGGGACTTCGATGTCCGTACGACGCACACGCAAAGACGATGGCAGCCAATGGACAGTTGCGGACAGCCGCAGTGTTTATGGGATTCGCCATTGGGGGGCCGGGTATTTCGCGATCAATGATGCCGGTCGCGTTGAAGTCCGTCCGAACGGCCCGAACAGCACGCCGGTTGATCTGTACGAGCAAGTCGACGAGCTGCGCAAAAGCGGCCTGTCCTTGCCGCTGCTGGTGCGTTTTCCCGACATCCTGCAAGACCGTGTACGCCAACTGACCGGCGCGTTCGATTCCAACATCGAGCGCCTGGAATACCAGAGCAAGTACACCGCGCTGTACCCGATCAAGGTGAACCAGCAGGAAGCGGTGATCGAGAACATCATCGCCACCCAGAACGTGTCGATCGGCCTGGAAGCCGGCTCCAAGCCTGAGCTGCTGGCCGTGCTGGCCCTGGCGCCGAAGGGCGGCACCATCGTCTGCAACGGTTACAAAGACCGTGAGTTCATCCGCCTGGCGCTGATGGGCCAGAAGCTTGGTCACAATGTGTTTATCGTGATTGAGAAAGAATCCGAAGTCGGCCTGGTGATCGAAGAGGCTGCAAGCCTCAAGGTCAAGCCGCAGGTTGGCCTGCGGGTGCGTTTGTCGTCGCTGGCGTCGAGCAAATGGGCGGACACCGGTGGCGAGAAGTCCAAGTTCGGTTTGTCGGCGGCGCAATTGCTGTCGGTGGTCGAGCGCTTCCGCGCTGCCGGCCTGGACCAGGGCATCCGCCTGCTGCACTTTCATATGGGTTCGCAGATCGCCAACCTGGCCGACTACCAGCACGGTTTCAAGGAAGCCATTCGTTACTACGGCGAACTGCGCAACCTCGGCCTGCCGGTCGATCACATCGACGTGGGCGGTGGCCTGGGCGTGGACTACGACGGCACGCACTCGCGTAACGCCAGTTCGATCAACTACGACATGGACGATTACGCCGGTGTGGTCGTGGGCATGCTCAAGGAATTCTGCGACGCGCAGAGCCTGCCGCACCCGCACATCTTCTCCGAAAGCGGCCGTTCCCTGACCGCCCACCACGCCATGCTGGTGGTGCAAGTCACCGACGTTGAAAAACACAACGACGAAATCCCGCAGATCGAGAACAAGGAAAGCCTGCCGGAAACCGTGCAGTGGCTGGTCGACCTGCTGGGCCCGACCGACATCGAAATGGTCACCGAGACTTACTGGCGCGCCACTCACTATATGAGCGATGTGGCTACCCAGTACGCCGACGGCAAGCTGACCCTGGCGGAAAAAGCCCTGGCCGAACAGTGCTACTTCGCCGTGTGCCGTCGCCTGCACAACTCGCTCAAAGCCCGCCAGCGCTCGCACCGCCAAGTGCTGGATGAGCTCAACGACAAGCTGGCCGACAAATACATCTGCAACTTCTCGGTGTTCCAGAGCCTGCCGGACACCTGGGCGATCGGCCAGGTGTTGCCGATTCTGCCGCTGCACCGTCTCGACGAAGAGCCGCTGCGCCGCGCCGTGCTGCAAGACCTGACCTGCGACTCCGACGGCAAGATCAAGCAATACGTCGACGAGCAGAGCATCGAGACCAGCCTGCCGGTGCACGGTTTGAACGAAGGCGAAGACTACTTGCTGGGCATCTTCCTGGTCGGTGCGTATCAAGAAATCCTTGGTGACATGCACAACCTGTTCGGTGACACCGACTCGGTGAACATCTACCAGCGTGAAGACGGTTCGGTGTACAGCGCCGGGATCGAAACCCACGACACCATCGAAGACATGCTGCGCTATGTGCACTTGTCGCCGGAGGAGTTGATGACGCACTACCGTGACAAGTGCGCCAGCGCGAAGATCAGTGCCAGCGAGCGTACGCAGTTCCTGGATGCGTTGCGTCTTGGCCTGACGCGTTCGTCCTACCTGTCCTCATAACAATGTGGGAGCGGGCTTGCCCGCGATGGCGGTGTATCAGTCAGCACATTCAGGGCTGACACACCGCCATCGCAGGCAAGCCAGCTCCCACAATTGGATTTTCGTTTGGTCGTACCTTCTGTGCGAGGTCTGAACGATGTCGAGCAAATGGCTGCAAGCGCTCACCCTGGCAGTCGCCGCATGCCTGTCGGCCTGCTCCCCGATCAAAGTGCTCAACGTACTCACCCCTTCCAGCACGTTCACTAAAACCTCATCCATCGCCTACGGCCCTGACCCGCGTCAGCAGCTCGATATCTATCGCCCCGTCATCGCCTTGCCCAACGCCCCGGTCGTGGTGTTTTTCTACGGTGGCAGCTGGAACAGCGGCTCCAAAGATGATTACGGTTTTGTCGGCGAAGCCCTGGCCTCACGTGGCATTGTGGTAGTGATCGCGGACTACCGGCTCTACCCGCAAGTGCGTTACCCCGCTTTTCTCCAGGACGGCGCCCAAGCGGTGGCCTGGACTCACCAACACATCGCCGAGTACGGCGCCGACCCCAAGCAGCTCTACCTGATGGGCCATAGCTCCGGCGCCTATAACGCCTCGATGTTGGCACTGGATGCGCGTTGGCTGAATGAGGTCAAGCTGTCACCCTCGATGCTCAAGGGCTGGATCGGCCTGGCCGGGCCCTATGACTTCCTGCCGATTGAAAACCGCGATGTGCGCCCGGTATTTTTCTTCCCGGACTCACCGCCCGACTCCCAGCCCATCAACCACATCAGCCATGACGCACCGCCGAGCCTGTTGATCGCCTCGGTGAGCGACACGCTGGTCAACCCCACGCGCAACACGGGCGGGCTGGCGAAGAAACTGCTCGAAGCGGGTGTGCCGGTCGAGACGTTTTACTTCACCAGAACCAGCCACGCGACATTAGTAGCGTCCATTGCCAAGCCATTGCGCTGGCTGGCGCCGGTGCTGGATCAGGTCACGGCATTTATCCGCTCCCCTCCAGGCCAGTGAGGCTGTATTTACCGGATTATCAGGGTGTACTTGGCCGAGCTTTCGGGGCTGCTTTTCTCCATCGCGACAGACAGCAGCGTGTTTTGCGCTGAAGGGCTGACTGTCCAGCCATCGTCATTCTCCGTCAGTGTTCGACCCTGTGGGGGGACCGTCGCTCTGATGCCCAGTTGTGTCACGACGATGTGAAAGTTCGTTTGATTCACAATCTCCACGCCTGCCGGGATGACGGGCTGCGTGGGGAGTGCGGACGGATCGTCATCCAGTTTGAGCGTCCATTCGCCCGTGTTTGGAGTGACTGGCGGAACCTGGACAGGCGGTTCGGCGACGGTTTCGGTTAGGGGCTTGGCTTTTTTCTTCTTGGACTTACGAAGGACGGCGACAGCTATCAATACGACCACTATCAACGCGCCGATAATCCAGTAGGTGTTGTTGCTCATATGGGGTCTTCCTTGAGTTGAAAGGTGATCGCAGCCTGAAGCTAAAGACTCTTCAGGCGCGATCTCCATTCAACGCCGGAACGTCAGCGTTGTAACCTGTGAGAACTGACAGGGCGAATTACCCCAACCATTGATTACGTTTGTTCAGCCGCCAGGCGATTGCACACAGCGTGAGGCTGCGCAGGGCCATGAACACCAGGAAACTTATCCACAGCCCGTGGTTGCCGTAGCCCTGTAACAACCACGCGAAGGGCAGCAGTATCACCACGGTCAGCAGCATGCCATTGCGCATCTCCCGCGCACGAGTGGCGCCGATGAACAGGCCGTCCAGCAGGTAGCTCCACACCGCAATCAACGGCAGCACCGCCAGGTAGGGCAGGTAAGTATCGGCGGTTTCACGCACGCTCGGGATGTCGGTTTGCATGGCGATAAACAGGTGCCCGGCGAAGGTGAACAGCAGCGCGAACCCCACACTGGCAATCAATGACCAGCCACAGGCAACCACCAGCGAGCGGCGCAACGCCTGGCGATCATGCGCACCGATGGCGTGCCCGCACAGGGCTTCCACTGCGTGGGCTAAACCGTCGAGGGCGTGGGCGGTCAACAGCAGGCCGTTGAGCAACAGCGCATTGGCCGCCACGGTGGCATCGCCCAGACGGGCGCCTTGCACCGTGATCATGAAAAACACTGATTGCAGCGCCAGGCTGCGGATGAAGATATCGCGGTTCACCGCCAGCAGTGGGCGCCAGCTTTGCCACCGCTTTAATGCCGCCCAGGCGATCTGCCCGGGATACGCACGCAAGGCTTTTTGCGTGAGAGCCAGGCCGAGCAGGGCGCCGGTCCATTCGGCGATAACGGAGGCGCGTGCGGAGCCGACCACACCCCAATCCAGGCCGAGTACAAACCACAGGTTCAAGGCGATGTTGACCAGGTTGGTGGTCAACAGGATAGCCAGTGGTGCGCGGGCGTTTTGCGTGCCGAGGAACCAGCCGACCAAGGCGTAGCTGGCCAGCGCGGCGGGCAGGCCGAACAACCGCGTGTGGAAAAAATCGCGAGTCAGCTGGTTCAGCTCGGGCGAGGGCTGCATCCACTCAAGTGCCAGATGGCTCAGCGGAATGCCTACCGTGCCCAGCAGCATCGCCAGCCCCAGCGCCAGCAGCAAACCTTGCAGCAGGATTTGCCTGAGCGCCGCGCCATCCCCGCGCCCGGCGGCTTGTGCGGCAAACCCGGTAGAACCCATGCGCAGAAAGCCCATGGCCCAGGCCAGGAAGGTATACAGGCTGGCGCCCACGGCCACAGCGCCGAGTTGATGGGCGTGGGGCAGGTGGCCGATGACCATGCTGTCCACCAGGGCCACCAGCGGCACCGAGATGTTCGACAAGATCATCGGCGCCGCCAATGCCCAGACGCGGCGATGGGTGGGGCGGTCGCGCCAATCAGTCAGCAGGGTGAGCGTTTTCAAGTATTAATGCACAACCCAACTGAGCAACCACAGCCCCAGCATCAACCAGATAATGCCCATAATGATCGATGCCCGCATAAACGCACGCACCGCCGAGTACAGCAACATCAACCCGATGATCAGGGCGGCGATGCTGATGATCGAGGTGTCCATGCCCAATGTGCGCGACAGGCCTTCAATAAAATTGCCGCCTGCATGGGTCAAGGCGCCGAACAACCCGCTGAGCCCGTCGACGATAAAGCGGATGACGGAACCCAGTGCCTGGCCCAACCATTCGAAAAAGCTTTCTACCTGCATGTGTGTGTCCTGATGAAGAGGTGGGCGTCGCTGAGCCTTTGGTCGTTATTACACCAAGCGAGTTCCCTTTTAGCATAGAGGTTGATGCGTTACAGGGATTCACTTGCCTTCGCCCGGCATCCGCCCGAAGCTATACACCTTCAGGAGCCCCCGCATGAACCTCGAACACCTCACCGAACGCTTGCACCGTATTCGTGATACCAACGACTGGAAGCGCTTCCACAGCCCTAAAAACCTGGCCATGGCCGCCAGTGTGGAAATGTCCGAGCTGGTGGAAATCTTCCAGTGGCTGACCGAAGACCAGTCGCGCCAGCTGCCGGCGGACGCACTCGCCCACGCCGGGCAGGAAGTCGGCGATATCGTGCTGTACCTGCTGTTGCTGTGCAGTGAGCTGGGGCTGGACATGAACGAAGTGGTACGCGCCAAACTGGCCGACAGCGAACGGCGGTTCGCCCATGAGTGACCGTCACTTTGACCAGTTGGCCACGCGCTTTGCCGAGAAGATCTACGGCGGCGCCAAAGGTGCGATTCGCCTGGCGGTGTTGCAGGCCGACCTGACTGAAGCCTTGCCCGAGCGCCCGCTGCGCGTGCTGGATATCGGCGCGGGCCTGGGGCATATGTCGCTGTGGCTGGCCGAGCGTGGTCATCACGTGACCCTGGCCGAACCCGCCGAGCCGATGCTTGAAGGCGCCCGTCAACGCTTTGCCGAGGCGGGGCAGACCGCGACCTTTATCCACGCGCCCTGGCAGCAATTGCTCGGCCAGCTCACCGAGCCTTACGACCTGGTGCTGTGCCACGCCGTGCTCGAATGGCTGGCCGAACCTCACGCGATCCTGCCGGTGCTGCACCAGCTCACGGTGCCCGGCGGCTGGCTGTCGCTGGCGTTCTACAACCGTGATGCGCTGATTTACCGCAACCTGCTCAAAGGCCATTTCCGCAAAATGCGCAAGAACGACATGGCCGGCGAGAAGCAAAGCCTTACCCCGCAACAACCGCTCGACCCACGGGAACTGGCGGCGCAACTCGAAGGGCTTTGGCAGGTCGAAAGCCAAAGTGGCGTGCGGGTGTTCCACGACTACATGCCGGTGGAATTCCAGGCCCGCGCCGATCTGCAGGATTTGTTGGAGATGGAACTCGCTCACCGTCGTCACCCAAGCTTTGCCGGGCTTGGGCGTTATTTGCACTGGGTCTGCCGTCCGGTTTAAGCGGCCCAGTCTGCGGAGGTCGAAATGCGTCGTCTCTGTTTGGTTCTGTTATCGCTGGGCTTGAGTGCTTGCTCCACGCCCAACCCCTACGTGGCCGCCTCGGCCCCGATGCCGCCGGCTCCGGCCCAGGCGGCGAATACCTTTGATGCCAGTGCCTACCCGGCGCCGGTGCGCGACTATGGTGCCTACCGCAGTTGGGGCTGGCTCAACGGCCAACTGCCGGCGGGCACGGCCTGGGCCGATTCGGCGCAAATCGCCGAAGCGGTCAGCGGCGCCCTCGACCAGCGCGGCTTGCGCCCCTTGCATGACAACCGCGCTCCCGACCTGCTGGTGACCGCCGATGTGCGCCTGGAAAAACGCCTGCGCCAGGTGCAGGACGATTACGGCTACGGCTACGGCGGCTATAACCGCTATGGCAATGGCTACGGCATGTACAACACGGTGCCGGTGGTACGCACGTATGAGGTGACGGTGGCGGTGGCACGCGTGAGCCTGTTCGATGCCCGCACGCGTCAGCCGGTATGGAGCACCAGCGCCGAAACCAGCAGCCAGGGCAGCCTGAGCGAACGCGCTGATGCATTGCGCGAAGCGATGCAGAAGGCAATGAGCGCTTATCCACCCAGTTAGCCGCTATTCTCATCTCAGGCTTATTCCGTCTTTTGGAGAACACCCATGTTTCGTCGCCTTGCTGCTCTTGCTGTGGTGGTCTTGTTGAGTGGCTGCCAGACCAGCCAAGTCAACCACGACTTTGATGCCAGCCGTGATTTTGGCGCCTACCGCAACTGGGCCTGGAAAGACCCGGCGCTGCAATACCGCCCGGATGATCCACGGATCAAGAGCGACCTCACCGAGCAACGCATCCGCCAGGCCGTGGGTGAGCAACTCGACCAACGCGGCCTGCGCCCCGCAGCCGCAGGTGCCAAGGCCGACCTGAATGTGCAGGCCTACCTGATCGTCGAAGACCGCCAGCAACAAGTCACCACCAACTACGGCGGAGCCTGGGGCGGCCCGTGGAATGGTTACTGGGGCGGGCCGATGTACAACGAAACGCGCAACATCACTTATAAAGTGGCGACCATCCAGATCGACCTGCTCGACGGCAAGGACGGCAAACTGGTGTGGCGTGGCAGCGACGAGCAGATGATGGCCAGCACGCCGAACCCGCAGGATCGCAGTGACGCCGTTCGCAGTACCGTGAGCAAGATCCTCTCCAACTACCCACCGCGCTAAAGGCCAGCACAAACCCCTGTGGGAGCGGGCTTGCCCGCGATAGCGGTCTGTCAGTCACCGATGTATTGACTGATCTGTCGCCATCGCGGCATAGGTATTTACACAAATATTGGCGTCTGTGGTGTTGGGCTGTTTTATCTTGGGGGCATATCCGTTATTTAGGTTACGGCGGCCTATGGTTCCGCTCTTACAGCGGGTCACTTTTGGCAAACGCCCCAAAAGTAACCAAAAGGTCTTCGCCCCACCACTCGGTGCCTCGCCTAGGCTCGGCATGCCCGCACTCCGGTTTGAATCCGTGGGCCGCCGCGATGGGCCATCCTTGGCCCAGCGCGGCTAACCCGGCGTCCTGCCGGGTTACCCACGGATTCAAGCCTGCGTTCGGCCATCGTGGTTAACGGGGCGCCTCAGATCAAAAGCAAGATCAAGATCTACAGCACGGCGGCCTGAAAGCCGACCTGAGTGGTTGAATCAAAAGCAAACGCGGATTTGCATACACCTGGGATCTGCTTTTCTGTGGGAGCTGGCTTGCCTGCGATGCAGACACCTTGGTGTATCAGGTACACCGAGTTGATGCCATCGCAGGCAAGCCAGCTCCCACCTTTGACCGAGTATGGCTCTGCTGTTGCTGTTGCTGTTGCTGTTGCTGTTGCTGTTGCTGTTGCTGTTGCTGTTGCTGTTGCTCTGGCCCTTACATCCTTTTCGATGACGAAGTCAGCGGTCTTTTGATGTGCGCTTTTGATCTTGATCTGAAATCGCCCCGTCAAACACGATGGCCGGAATTCGACAGTGATTTGGGGGGTAAACCGGCAGGGATGCCGGTTTAGCCGCGCTGGGCCAAGGATGGCCCATCGCGGCGGCCCCCCAAATCATTGTCGGATTGCGGGCATGCCGAGCCACAGCGAGGCACCGAGTGTTGGGGCGAGGACTTTTTGCTTACTTTTTGGTCCTTCAAAAAGTGAGCCGCTGTAAGAGCGGAACCATAAGCCGCCGTTACCGCAGCAACGGATATGCCCCCCAACCCCCCAACCCCCCACCCTCCTGGTCAGCCCGTTAACGTTGTGTAGATATCGATGGCCATCGCGGGCAAGCCCGCTCCCACATTTTTGATCTTCACCACCTCCAGCCCTTGTCTACACTCAATTGCATCCCAGGAGAGTAAGCGCTCGGCAACTCGCCGGCACAGGAGTGCTCGATGTCTCCCCGACTTGGTTCCAGGCAACGTGGCGCAATCGGCCTGATGGCCGCCGGCGTGTTGGCGGTGGCGCTGGCCTTTACATTGCTGATGATCGACAGCGGCCGCCTGTACCTGGAGAAGCGCAAGCTGCAAGGCGTGGCGGACACGGCGGCGCTGGAAGCCGTGAGCCGCAGCGGCACGTGCCTGAGCGGTCTGAGCGCGGCGGCGTTTGCCGGGCAGAGCGTGGCGCGCAATCATTTTGTGGTGGGTAGCGGCAATACCCTGGTGACCCAATGTGGCACCGTGACCACCGCCGCGTCGGGCCGGCGCATGTTCAGTGCCAACCCTGCGGTGTCATCGGCGATTCAAGTGGTGGTGAGCAAAACCGTGACCACCAGCGTGGCCGCCGGGGTGTGGGCGTTGTTCTCCGGCAACCCGGTAAGCCTCAATACCGTATTGACCGCGACCGCCGTGGCGGCGGTGCCCACGCCGCCTTCGGCCCAACTGACCCTCGACAGCAACCTGGCCAGCGTCAACTCGGCGAGTGCGAGCTTGTTGAACCCGCTGTTCAGTGGCTTGCTCGGCGGTAACGTCAACCTGACGGTTGCCGGGTGGAATGGTTTGCTCACTACCAATATCAGCCTGCTCAGTTACCTCAACCAACTGGCGGTCAACCTCAACGTGGCCGCCGGTAACTACACCCAGTTGCTCAACACCAACGTCACCGCCGCGCAGTTGATCCAGGCCGCGGTCACCGTGCTGACCGCCAACGGTGCAACGGCGGACGTGATCACCGCCCTGGGCAGCTTGCAAGTCGCCGCGATCAACCAGACGCCGTTGACCGTCGGGCAGATCCTGCAATTGCAGACCGGCACCACTGCTGCAGCGCTGAATGCCAACCTGCAGGTGTTTCAACTGATCCAGGGCGTGGTGCAACTGTCCAACAGCAAAAGCGCGGCGGCGGCGACGTTGCCCGTGAGCCTGCTGGGGCTGGCCAATATCACCACCCAGGTCAAAGTGATCGAACCGCCGCAGTTGTCGGCCATCGGCAACCCGGCGCTGGCAGCGGCCAACCCTACAGGGCCAAATAAAATTTACGTACGCACCGCCCAAGTGCGCACGCAAGTGACCGTGAGTTTGCCGGTATTGAGTGCGTTGTCGGGGCTGAACACGGCGGTCAACGACTTGTTGGGGCCACTGACGCCGGTGCTCGGCAGCCTGCTGAGCCTGAACCTGGTGAGCACCATCAACTCGGCCTTGTGTTTGCTGGGCGCCGGTTGCCAGCAGGCGGATTTGCTGGTGCTGCCCGGCAACCTGCCGATTAACGTCGTGCTGGATGCCGGCGCCGCGAGCAGTTACGTCACCGCCTACAGCTGCCCGACGGGCAACGCCGGCACCAAGAGCCTGACGGCGTACACCACCACCTCGTTGGCGTCGTTGAACGTGGGCAGTATCACCAATGCGTTTTCCACCACCTTACCGATGACGGTCGCGCCGTTGCCGCTGATCGATATTGGTACCAAGACCTGCCACAAGATTCTCGGCATCGGCAGCTGTGACCCGCGCGTGCCGTTTGCCGGTGGGGGCATCGCGATCAAGGTGGTGAGTCCGATTGCGCAGAGCAATCAAACCCTGGTGTTCTCCAGTATCACGCCATTTGCCACACCACCGAATGTGGGGCTTACACCGACCTACAAGGCCGCGACGCCGGCCACCAATGTGGTGAGCAGCCTTTCAACCACGCTCAATGGCGTGGGCATCACCGCGTACCAACCGTCCGGAGCAAGCCCGTTGGGCATTCTGGCGCCTACGGTCACGGCGTTGCTCGGTGGTGTCAGCGCTATCGTCACTCCCGTCGTGGATGGCCTGCTCGGCCCGCTGCTCAACCCGATCCTCAACAACCTGCTGAGCATGCTCGGCATCAGCCTGGTGAATGTGAACGTCGGCGCCAACCTCACCTGTGGCCAGACCGGCGAGGCCTATCTGGTGATTTAAACGTCGGTGGCCCTGGGCAGTTCCACGCAGAACCGTGCGCCGTGTTCGCCGTTGCTGACGCTCAGGCGCCCGCCCATGTTCTCGACGATGCCGTAACTCACCGACAGGCCCAACCCGGTGCCCACGCCAATCGGCTTGGTGGTAAAAAACGGCTCGAAGATGCGCTCCAGCAAGCGTGGGTCGATGCCGCCGCCGTTGTCTTCGACCCAGATGCGCACGTGGCGGCTGTCGTGTTCGGTGTGCAGGGCGATCCAGGGGCGTAGTTCGGGGGTCTTCTCGCGTTGGCTCAATAGCGCATCGCGGGCGTTGACCATCAGGTTGATCAGCACTTGCTCCAGCTGGTCGACGTAGCCCTTGACCTGCACCGGGATATCCACCTGGGTCAGGCGCACTTCAACGCCTTTGCCACGCAGGCCTTCACTGAGCAACGACAAGGTGCCCTCCAACGCCTGCGCCGGGTCGAAAGGTTGCTGCTCGACCTCCGAGCGGCGGCCGAACACGCGCATATGGTCGACCACTCGCGCCGCACGCTGCACCTGGGCGTCGATGCGCTGGAGTTTTTCGGTCAGGTAGTCGATCTGCACATCGCCATTGCTCAGGCGCTTGAGCACATTGACGATGGCCATGCGCATCACGTTCAGTGGCTGGTTGATCTCATGGGCCAGGCCGGTGGCCATTTCGCCGAGGGTGGCCATTTTTGCGCTTTGCGTGAGTTGCTGCTGGGAGCGCCGCACTTCGGTGTTGTCGCGGCCCACGGCCTGCACTTCGACCAGGGCGCCGTGCTCATCGAAGACGCCTCGGTCCGACCACACCCACCAGGCATGTTCGCGGCCGGGCAATTGCAGGCTGATTTCGGCCGTGCTCACCGGGAACTCCGGCGTCAACTGCTGGATGCGCTGCACAAATGCTTCGCGCTGTTCGGTCGACAGCCATTCACCCAGGTTCACCCCGCGCAACTGCGCAGGCTGGCACTCCAGATAATTGGCCAGCGGCGTGTTGCCGAAGGTCAGGGTCAGGTCCGGGCGATAGCGGCAGATCATCGCCGGGGAGTCTTCGACGAGGATGCGGTAGCGCTCCTCGCTGTCCTTGACCTGCTGGGCGGCCAGGGTCGCTTCGGTCACATCCAGCCACAGGCCGACCGCTTCGACCGGTACACCCAGGTCATCGCGCAGCAGCTTGGCTTCGTCGAGCAGCCAGTGGTAATCCCCGTGTGTGTCTTGCACGCGGTAACGGCTGCGCACGCTGCCTTCGCGCAGCAGTTGGCGGGTGCGCTGGAAGTACAGGTCGCGGTCGTCCGGGTGGACCCATTGCACCAGGCTGTCATGGGTGCATTCGGCGAGGGTGCGACCGAGCAAGGGCAGCAGGCTGTGACTGAAAAACACCGGCTGCAGCGCGCCATTCATATAGCGCTGCACATAGATCACCGCCGGTGAGCTGGCGATCAGGTTGTCCAGGCGGGCGCGGGCGGCGTCGGCTTGCAGCTGCTGGTTCTGGATGTCGCTGATGTCGAGCATAAAGCCGACCCAGCGCCGCTGTTCACCGGCGCCCAGCACCTGGCCCTGCACGCGATACCAGGTCGGCGTGGCGCCGTCGCCACGGTTCAGGCGCACGCTGGCGAGCAAGGGTTTGCCGAGGCTTTGCAGGTCGCGCAGGCGGCTGTGCAGCTCCTGGCGGTCGGCCGGGTGGATGTGGTTCAGCCACGCCTCGAGGGGGTGCCGGGTCGGGCCGTCTTCCGGGTCGAGGTTGCGCATCAATTGGGCGGCAAGCTGGATTTCGTCACTGGCGGGCAACAACTCAAACCAGCCCGTGCCCAACAGGCCTTGCAACGCTTCCTGGCGTTCGAGTTGTTGATGGTGGCGGTGTTCGCGCAAGCGGCTGAGCAAGGGCGCGGCGAGGGCGGCGGCGAGGTTCAGCCAGTCGCGGTCGTTGCTGTGTGGCTGGCCGCTGTAGGCGCCGCACAGCAGCCAAGCGGCGATACCTTGACCGTCGCGATAGGGCACGAGGAAGCCATCGGCATTGCCGAAAATGCTGTGCAAACGCGGGTGCTCGCCGCGCCCATAGGGGGCTTGCAGGCTCAGCGGCGTGGTGCCGTTGAGGCTGTCCAGGCAGGTGCCCAGGCGCTGGCCGGTGTGCCAGAACAGCGGCGCGTCATGGTTGGCGTACTGGCTGTAAATCACCCAGCCCTGGTCTTCTTGATCGAGCAGGGCCAGGGCCACACAGGGAATACGCCAGCGCTGCGCCACACTGCACAACTGTTCGTTGAACACCTCGGGCAGGCGGCTGAGGCTGCACACGCGCAGTTGCTCACTGACGCGGCTGGTCAATTGGTGGTTCTGTTCGCGCTGCTCGGCCAATTGCCGGCTGCCGAGCAAGTCGCCAATGTCTACGGCGTGCAGCAGCCAGCCATTGTCGAGGGGTTGAAGCGTGCCGCGGGTGTGCAGGATTTGCCCGGCGATCCCGTGGAAATCCAGGTCGAGGCTGTGGCGCTGCCAATCGGCGGGCACGCCTTCAACCGTCACGGCGCTGTGGGCACTCAGCAGCGCTTGCAAGTGCGGCGAGTTAACCAGTGGCGGCAACTGTGGGCGCAACGTGCCGCTGAGGTCGAGCACCCGGCCTTGGCCATCCAGCTGCACGTGCAACCCGGCAGACGGCGGCGCGGGCGGGTCGATTTCCAGCGCGCCATTGCGACCAAGCAGGCGCCCGAACAACGTGTCCCCCGAGGTCAAAACTGCAGGCTCGACTGGGCCTGCAATATCGTCGGCAGTTGCGGCACGGTGCCAATGCCCGGCAGGACAATAAAAGGCAGCACCGCCTGCAGATTGGCCGAGGGATAGTTGATCTGCACCAACAACAGTCCACCGGTAAAAGTGGTGGTGACGTGTGTGGCTGCGTTGAATTTGTAGGCGGGAGGAATCCACCCAAGGCGGGTAGCCACCGCTGATTTGGCAGTGGCCTGTACGGCGGCGGGGTAGCCTTGCATATTCGGGTCCAGCCCTACGCTCAGGCGCACGGCTTCGGCGGTGGCCTGGTTGAACGACTGCAACAGTAGCAGCGGCAGGCTATAGCTGACCGTGCCGTAGAACACGGCAAAAAAAACCACGAACACGGCAATGAACTCGATGGCTGCCGCGCCTTTTTGCTTCTCGGGGAGGCTTGTTTTCATCACCGCGTCTACCCTGACGGCTACTACTTGATATCAGCATAGAATCAATCGGTGAAAAGGGATGTTTTTTACGTGATCCATAGCGCAGTGGTGCTGTTGTGGTTGGGGCTGTGTGCCGTGCAGGACGTTCGCCAGCGCTTGCTCGCCAATCGCCTGACGCTGGGCGCGGCGTTGCTGGCGCTGATCTACCTCGTGTGGACGGGCCACACCTGGCTGGGCGCTTCCATCGGGCAGGGGCTGTGGGCGTTTTTTCTGGCGCTGCTGATGACCTTGCCCGGTTACGCCCTGGGCCGCCTGGGCGCCGGTGATGTAAAGCTGCTCGCGGCCCTGGCGCTGGCCTCCAATGCCGATTACCTGCTGGGTTCATTTGTGGGGGCCGCCGTCGCCAATGTGCTATGGATTTTGGCCGCGCCAAGGCTTTGGCCGCTTATGGGTCAAGGGGTTAAAAACCATCTGGGTTATCTGGCGCCGGATCCGTCAAGAAAACTGCCGTTTGCGCCGTTTTTACTGGTGGGTTTTGCCGCCACCTGGTTTTGGATCCATTAATCGTCTGAGGGTATTAACGCTATGTACATAGTTGGAAAGTACGTCTACGTTTAATACGTGGTTGTACAGGAAAATTCGTGGTGAAGGATTAGTCAAACTTTTGGCTTGCAATGCATGGAGTAGCGCGTGAACAAGCTTATCTCTGCAGTAAAAGTGCTCGTGGTCGACGATCAACCGCTGATCGTGGAAGAGCTCTGTGAATTTCTTGAAAGCAGCGGTTTCCGCTGTGTCCCGTGTGAATCCAGCCAGCAGGCCTTGAAGCGTTTTACCGAAGACGCCGATATTGGCCTGGTGTTGTGCGATCTGCATATGCCGGACATGGACGGCATCGAGTTGGTCCAGGCCCTGCAGAAGGTTGCGGGCAAGCAGCGCGCCTTTGAGGCGATCATGTTGACCGGCCGCGCGGACAAGCAGGATGTGATCAAGGCGCTGCGCGCTGGGATCGCGGATTACTACCAGAAGCCGATCAATCTCGATGAACTGCTCGAAGGTTTGCAGCGCCAGGAAGCGGCGTTGGAGGAGCGTAAGAAAGAGCTGCAACTGGGGCACTTGAACCAGAAGCTGCAATTTCTTTCCGAGTCCATCAACGACCTGTACCAGGACCTCGACAAAGCACGCCGCAGCCCGCCAGGGCATGAGGGTGACGAGGTGTCGGCCGAGGAGGCCGGGCCGCTGGAGATTCCGGCGATCTTCAACCAGCTGTCGCCGCGTCAGCTGGATGTTGCGCGGCTGGTGGGCAAGGGGCAGACCAACTACCAGATCGCCTGCGAGTTGGGGATTACCGAGAACACCGTGAAGCTGTATGTGTCCCAGGTGCTGCGCCTGACGCACATGCATAACCGCACGCAGTTGGCGCTGGCGTTGTCGCCCAGTAACTCGGCGATGCGCCAGCGAGTCACTGCCCACTGATCACTTGTGGGAGCGGGCTTGCTGTGGCGAGGGAGCTTGCTGTGGCGAGGGAGCTTGCTGTGGCGAGGGAGCTTGCTGTGGCGAGGGAGCTTGCTCCCGTTGACTGCGCAGCAGTCTCCGGCTTTTTTGGGCGCGCTTCGCACCCCAGCGCAAGCAAGCGTGCTCGCCACAGAAAGCCCGCTCCCACATTTGACCGAGTGATGATCGTTCCCACGCTCGCGTGGGAATGCCGCCCAGGACGCTCCGCGTCCTGTTGTCAATTACCGCTCTGTACTGTCCCGCCTGCCTTCTGATCGAAATACTCCGGAATCGGGTGCTTGTAGCTTTCCAGCAAGCGCTGCGCCGCCAGGTCACGTTCTGCGGCGGAGGCTTTTTGCCGGGTGCTTGATGCTGCTTTCCCGCTGGACTGCAAGGTCAACCAGCTTTCGGTCACCGCCTGCTGCGGCGATGACGGGCCGGGCTCAATGGCCATGACGGTGAGGGGCAATGCCAGCACGGCGAGGCTGGCGAGATACGGCATTTTCATGATCAATTCCTCGGGGGGCTGGCGGCATCACTCACGGTCGCCACTTGGTCTTTGGCCTTGGCGACGGGAAGGCTGGCGCCCTTGAGTTTCTCGGCGCGGGCCTGGGCGTCGGTGACTTGTTCGGGGCTCAGGTTCATTTGGCTGGCCACTTGTGCGGCCTGCTTCCAGTTGTCCTGATAGATCAGCAGGGTGACCAGGTTGATCGCCGCCAGCGGGTCGCTCTGCTTGAGCTCCATGGCGGTCATGAATTCGAAGCGCGCGTCTTCCAGGCGCAGTTGGTTGAGGTAGACCACGCCCAGGTCATTACGGATTTTTTCATCGGTCGGCGCCAGCCGCGCCGCGCGTTGCAGGTGCGCCATGGCTTGGCTGTTGTCGCCCTTGGCCGACGCCAATTGGCCCAGGCCGTGCTCGCCTTCGGCCGCCATGCAGGTGCCGATCAGGCTTTGATAAAGCCCCGGCGCCTCGGCGCGTCCGAGCAGGCGATACGCCTTGGCCTGGCGCAAGCGTACCTGGGGCAAGTTGGCCGGCAGGTTTTGCAGGTTGGCCAGGCTGGCGTGCAGCTTGCCGTCGCCGGCCATTTCATCGGCCAGGTTAAGCGTCAGTTCCTGGTCAGACCCAGGTTTGGGGCAACTGCCGCCCGCCGTCAGGGCCGCCCACGGCGTTTGGCCATTGCTGGCGCAACCCCCGAGCAGCAGCAGGCTCAAACCGGCTATCAAGGCTTTCATCGGGCGGTCCTCATAAGTTACTCAAGGCCCGGGAGATGCCGATGAACGCCGGCCCCCCGAGCACGATCAGCAGGGCGGGAAACAGAAACACCATCATCACCACCGACATCTTTGCCGACATCTTCGACACGAATTCCTGAATGCGTGTGAGGCGGCGGTCGTCGAGCAATTGCTTGAGCGCCAGCAGCGATTTCATCGCGCCGCCGCCTTGCTGCACCAGTTGCTGGAGGATGGTGCAGGTGTCGGTGAATTCATCCACGGCCAGCATTCGCGCGGTCTTGCCCAGCTCTTCGCTCAGCTCCAGGCCGGAGTCGACACGCGTCAGGATCAGGCGCAGTTCATAAGTCAGGTCCGGCAGCAGGCGCTGCGCTTCAATGCTCAGCACGCGCAGCGCTTGTTCCACCGCCATGCCGGACTCGAAGAGGATGCGCAGCAGCGGAATGAAGGTCGAGACCTCACGGGAAATGCGCTGCTGACGGGCCTTGGCGGCCCAGGCCAGGATGCGTTTGGGCAAAAGGTAGCCGATGCCCAAACCGATTGCGGGCGCCAGCCACGGCGAGGCCGTGTGGGGAAACAGCAACTGCTGGCCCACCAGCACCACGCCCAGCGCCAACAACGGCGTGCCGACCTGCAGGGCGGCGAACATGGAGCGTTGGCTGGCCTGGCGCCAACCGACGCGACTGAGCAGCAGCTGGGTTTCGTTGTCCAGGCTGACTGAGCGTTGCGCGATAGGGCTGTTGCCCAATTGACGCATCAACGTATTGAGCGTGCGTTCACGGCCCATCTGGCCCTGCAAGCGCTGGGCGACCAGGCGCTGGCCGCGCCGGTGTTTGAGCAGGTTGGCCAGCACCAGCGCCAGGGCGGCCAGGAGCATTACGGCGCTGATCAGCAGTGGGATAGCCATCTCATACGCTCCGCAGCATGCGCCACAAGGTGAAGCAGCCCAGCAGTTGCATGCCGAGTGCCACGAACAACAGCATGCGCCCGGTACCGTCGTTCCACATGGTCATCAGGTAAGCCGGGTTCACCGCCAGGAAGTAGCCGATCATCGAAATCGGCATGGCGCCGAGCACGTAGGCGGTCACGCGGGTTTCGCCGGTCAGGGCGCGTAACTGGCGGGCGGCCTGCTCGCGCTCGCGGATCATCTTGATCAGGTTTTCCAGCAGTTCGCTGGCGTTGCCGCCATAGCGATGGTTGATCTTCAAGCCCAGTGCGAACAGGCGAAACTCATCACGCTCGTAGAATTCGGCAAAGTCGTGGGTCGACTCCGGCAGGCTTACGCCCAACTGCACGTTGCGCTGGATGCGGCCCATGGCCTGTTGCAGTGGGTCTTCGGTGATCTCGATACCGCCGAGCACCGAGTCGGCCAGAGTGCGCCCGGCCTTGAGGCTGCGCACGGTGTGGTCGAGCAATTGCGGCAGTTGTTCGATCATGCGCTTGATGCGCCGTTGGTAGCGCCAGGCAATGTACAGGCGCAGCAGCAACGGCGGCAGCACCAGCATCACCAGCAGCCCGAGCCAACCGGCCACCAGCAGCCCCAACGCCGCGCCCAAGGCCCAGATCGCCAGCCACAGGCCCAGGCTGTCCGTGGGTTTGCCCAGGCCTGCGCGCAGGAACATCCGTTCCACGCCACTCCACTGGTTGGCTTCTTCGCCGAGCTGCGGCTGGCCCTCGGCGAGCCGGCTCAGTACCCGTTCGGTCTGGGCACGGCGCAGGCCGTTCTGAAAGGAGCGGACCGACAGGCCGATCAGGATCAGGCAGATGAGTAGCAGAATGGCCCCGGTCATGGTCATGTCCCTTTCAAGGCTAAGCCGGTTCGCGGCGCAGTTTATCGCCGGCGGGGTTGACCGCTTCGCGCAAGAAGCCGAAGCCGGTGCGCCGGTCATGACGGAACAGGGTATTGGTCACGTACACGTCTTCGCGGATACCCACCACCTCAACCACTTCGCTGACGCAACGACGCCCGTCCGGCAAGCGGGTCAACTGGATCACCACATCGAGCGCCGCGCAGATCATTTGCCGCAGGGTTTTCTCCGCCACCACGCGGCCGGTCAAACCCACCAGGGTTTCCAGACGCAGCAGCGCGTCGGCGGCGTTGTTGGCGTGCACGGTACTCATGGAACCGTCGTGGCCGGTGTTCATGGCGGTGAGTACATCGAGCACTTCCACGCCACGGATCTCGCCAAGGATGATGCGGTCGGGGCGCATCCGCAGGGCGTTGCGGATCAGGTCGCTGGCCTTGACCTCGCCGTGGCCCTCGGCATTCGGCGGACGGGTTTCCAGGCGCACCACGTGGGGGTGGCCCAGTTGCAGCTCGGCCACGTCTTCGATGGTGACCAGGCGTTCATGGGGGTTGATCAGTTGGCTGAGAATGTTCAGCAGCGTGGTTTTACCGGTGCCGGTACCACCGCTGATCAAGATATTGCAGCGCTTGCCCACGGCTTCCTGGAAGAAGTCGAAAATGTTCTGGTCGATGGTCTGCATTGCCACCAGGTCGCTGCTTTTGAGCATGTCCTTGCGAAACTTACGAATCGACAGGCACGGCCCGTCCAGGGCGATCGGCGGGATGATCGCATTGACCCGGCTGCCATCCGGCAGGCGTGCGTCGACCATCGGCGACGACTCATCCAGGCGCCGCCCCAGCGGTGCGAGGATGCGTTGCATCACGCGTTCAACGTGGTGAGAATCGATAAAGCGCAGGTCGCTTTGATGCAGCAAGCCGTCACGTTCGATAAACACCCGATGCGGGCCGTTGACCAGGATTTCGGTTACGGACGGGTCGCGCAGCAACACTTCCAGCGGGCCAAAACCGGTCAGCTCATCGACGATCTCTTCGGCCAGGCGTTCCATCTCATACCGGGAAATCGCCAGGTGCATGCGGTTGATGTATTCGGCCACTTTGTCGATGACAAACTGCGCCAACAGCGGGCGTGAACCCTCCAGCAAATTTTTGCCCGACTCCTCGATGGCATCGATGATGTAGCGATGCAGCACCAGCTTGAGCCCGTCGTGGTCAGTGTTGCCACCCAGGCCGCGGGCGGGGGCGCCGAAGAGTTTTTCACCGTTCATTTTCCAGCCCTCAGCAGGCGTTCAAACCAGGTGTGCGAGGGTTGCTTCATGCCTTCGGAGCGCTTTGCCAGGCGCTCGCCCAAGGTTTTGAGGTTTTGGGTCAGGGTTTCGCGTGGGGCCAGGGCGAACAGGGTTTGCCCTTGGTTCTTGGCATTCAGGCGCACCTCCGGGCTCAGCGGCAGCACCGCGATCACCTCAAGGCCATAGCTTTTGCTCAGGGCTTCGGCGTCGGGCGCGCAGCCTTTGATGTAGCGGTCGACCAGCAGCTTGGCGTGTTCCAGCTTCATGCCTTTTTCGCGCCACTGGTTCAGCACGCCGAGGTTGCGACGGCAGTCCAGCACGCTCTGGTCGGTGCACCACAGCAGCTTGTCGCAATGGCTGACAAAGGTGCGCAGCGCTTCGCTGTCGGGCTGGCCGGCGAGGTTCACCACGATGTGCTGGAAATGCTGGCGCAAGGCACTGAGCAGCATGTACAGCTCGGCCGCGCTGGTCTGTTCCAGAGGCTCGTCGTTGGGGGCGTAGGCGAGAATGCGCAGGCCGTCTTCAGCGGATGTAAACGCGCTGTTGATCAAGGTGGTGTCCAGGCGCCTGAGGTGGCGCAAGGCGTCGCCGAAATTGAACGAGCTTTCCAGCCCCAGCAACGCCAGGCTGTCACCGCGCGGCAGGCCCAGGTCAAGCAACAACGTTTGCTGGCCGCTCTTTTGCACCACCAGCGCCAAGTGGCTGGTCAGCAGCGCGCCGTCGGCGTTGCTTTGGGTGCCGTAGAGCACGGTGAGGCCACCCAGTTGAGTGTTGGTGGCCACCGGCGGCAGGCGTTTGCTCAAGCGGCGCACCAGCCCGGCGACTTCGCTGGAGCGTGAGCCATAGGCGACAAAATCGCGGGCGCCGGCGCGCATGGCGTTGAGCACCAACTGGTTGTCCATGCCATCGCCGAGGGCGACGATGGCGAGCATCGGTTTGGCCTCCAGCGCGCCTTCGATCAGCGCGCTTTGGGCCACCACGTGTTCGCGGTCGAGGCCGATAAACACCAGGTTGGCGAAGGTCACGTCCACCAGCGCGAGCAACTCGTCGAGGGTGCCGCTGCCGGCACTGACCACTTGGCCAAGCGGTGCCAGCGCGCCCTGCAGCCATTCCAGGTCGGTGGTGTTGCGGGTGATTGCCAGAAACGTCTGGCTCAGACTATCGCTCATTGAGACAACCCATTGAGTCGGTCGAAATTGCCATTTTCCAGGAAGTACAAGCGGTACCAGTTCGGGTCGTAGTTGCGCAGCTTCTCGCCGGGCAACGATGGCAGTTGGGCGTTGGCGGCCAGCGGCTGCACCAGGTGCGGGGTGACGATCATCAGCAGCTCTTTGTCCTGGCGGTTGACCGAGGAATCGCGAAAGAACGCGCCGAGAATCGGGATATCGCCCAGGCCTGGAAACTTGCTGATAGTGGTGGTGTTGGTGCTGCTGATCAGGCCGCTGATCACGAAACTTTCACCGTCAGCCAGTGACACGCTGGTGTCGGTGCGGCGGATGGTCAGCGCCGGTACCTGGATGCCTTGGATGGTCACGGCGTTGGTGTAGTCCAGTTCGCTGACTTCCGGCGCCACCTTGAGAGAAATACGGTTACGGTCGATCACCGTCGGCGTGAGTGTCAGGCGAATACCGAATTCCTTGTACTCGATCGAGATGTTGTTGCTGGCGCTGCTGGGCACCGGGATTGGTACTTCGCCACCGGCCAGGAACGTCGCGCTTTGCCCGCTCAAGGCCACCAGGCTTGGGCGGGCCAGGGTGTAGGCAAAACCACTGCTTTCCAGAGCGTTGATCATGGCGGAGACACGCCCGCCACCGAAGCCGATATTGAAGTTGCTGGCGCTCACCGGCAGTTGAAAAGTGCTGGCTGACGGGGTTAGCAATTTGGGGCTTCCCAGGAAAAAATTGCTGCCGATGCCGAGGATCTTGGTGCTGGCTTCCTTGAGTTTGGAGCGGCTGACTTCGACGAAGCGGATGTCGGTCTGCACCTGGCTGGGCAGCGTCGGGTCGTCCGACGGCGACAACGACAGGCTGGTCAATGCCGAGGTGGCCTTGCCTTTGACGAACACCATGCTCTGGCGCGGCGTGTTCGAACAGGCGGTCCAGACCATCAGGCTGGTGGTGCCGGAGGCGATGCCGGTGAGCAGGAAGCCGCGATCGCCATTGAGGTGTACGTCGGCAATTTTCGGGTCGCCAATGGCCAGGCGTGTGATGGCGACAGGGGATTGCAGCTCCTGTTGCAGGCCCTCGCCCACCGAGAGTGCTGCGGGTAATTGGCCCAGGCTGCCGCAGTTGCCCGGGGCGGCTGCAACGAGCCCCACAGACAAGTTCGACAGCATCAGGGCACAGGCGATTTTCAGCGTGAACACCGGTGCGAAACGTCGGTTCATGCACAGCATCCTTGTTCAGTCGGGTGTTTGTTGGGTTGCTTGATTACCGCGTATCACCTCAACACCGGTGCGGCGCGCGGGGCCACCCTGGGCGACTTTTTTGGGCGCCTGGACGAAGGCCAGTTGGGTGAATTGGTAGAGGTCGCGGTTAGCGCTTTGCAGCTTGCCCGGTGCATCGCTCTCACCGGCCCAGTAGTGGCTCAGCAAGCGCTCATCGGCGCTGCGCACGGCCAGGCGCAAGGTGCCGGCCTGGGTCGCCAGCATCAGTTGGCTCAGCAGTTGTTCGGGCACCGCCAGCACCACGGTGCGAGAGGGCGCATGCCGTTGGGCTTTTTCTTCGGCGGTCATTGCCGGCGGTGAAGCGGGAACGCCGTCGTTGGTCAGGCCCATTTGATCGCCGACGCTGAGCAGGCGCATGGCGGGGATCACCACTTGGGCGGATTGTTCGACGTTGGCGACGTCCTGGCGCAGGTACAGCAGCACGTCCACATAGTCGCCAGGGCTCAACTGGCCGGCAGCGCCAATCACTTCATCGACGGCAACCGCCAGCGCGCGTTCGTTGGGGCGGATCATCCGCGCCAGTGGGCCGCCGGGGCTGAAACTTTCGTCGTTGAGCCAGGTGCCGGCCTGCAGGGCGCGCCACGGTGTGCGGCCGATGGCTTGGTCCACGCTGGTCATACTGCCAACTGGCGCCGTGCGCAGTTTTTCGATGCTCAGGTCGGCGGCGGTCAGGGCAATAAAGGGCGGGACATCGTGGGCCAGTACCACCACCGATTGGCGGGTCTGGTCCTCGACCACGGCGACGGCTTTTTCTACAGGTGCGGTTGGCGGCGGTGGCGGCGCCGGGGCAGGTTCGCGACTGAGCACCAACCCCCAGTAACCGGCAAACAGCGCACCGACCAAAAGCACACCGGCCAGTACCATGCTCAGACGCGTGTTCATGACGGCTCTCCTTTTCCTGTTGGACTAAAACCCGTCGATCCGAACAGGCTAATTCCGCAACCTGGCTGCTATGAACAGTGACTAACTATTTCGCTATTTGAAGGTAGTTCAGCTAGGACAAAATGCCATTACTGACAGAAAGATTTCTTCGCAGCGAGCCTCGATAGCCTTGAAAACAAGGGATTCAGGCGCCAGCAAAATGACCACTACTTTGTGATTAATCAGTTCTTACAGTTGTGAGGGTGAGGTTTGTTGACAATGCTCAGGTGGCACATGGCAATTACTGTGCAGCACCGAGCTAGGGCGCCCAGCCGCCATAGGAGACGTATTATGATCCTTGATCTGTTGATGAAAGTTCACGCTCAACTTCAGTCGCTTTTTCACCGCAAGGACGGTGCGACCGCGATTGAGTACCTCATTCTCGTGGCGATTGTTGCGTTGGTGATATTGGCAGCCGGGACTACTCTCGGGCCGCAGATCACCGCCTTCTTTACCAGGATTGGGGCCGCGATTTCCCCGGCTGCTACAGGCGGTTGAGTTTCAGGCAGTATTCTGTGAGTACAGACGTCACTGATTGGCAACGCCAGGTCGTACCCATGAACGCTGCCGCTAAACCTCATCGCCAGCAGATCCTGTTGGTGGACGACGAAGAAGATGCCCTCGTAGAACTGGCGGAGTCGCTGGAGAACGAGGGCTTCGTTTGTTTTACCGCGAACTCCGTGACTTTCGCTTTGCAGGAGCTGACCCTGCACCCTGACATTGCCCTGGTCATCACTGACCTGCGCATGCCAGAGGAAAGTGGCATCTCCCTGATCAAGCGCCTGCGCGAACACACCGATCGCCAACACCTGCCAGTGATCGTGATGTCCGGCCATGCCGAGATGGATGATGTGAGCGACATGCTGCGCTTGCAGGTGCTGGATCTGTTTCGCAAGCCCATTTATCTGGTGCGGTTGATTGATACGCTTAACAGTCTTTTTCCTCAGCGTAAGTCTCGGTTGTAGCGGGGGTTGTTGAGTACATATCCGTTGCTGCGGTAATGGCTGATTATGGTTCCGCTCTTACAGCGGGTCACTTTTGGCAAACGCCCCAAAAGTAACCAAAAGGTCTGTGCCCCACCACTCGGCACCTCGCTAATGCTCGGTGTGCCCGCACTCCGGCTTGAATCCGTGGGCCGCCGCGATGGGCCATCCTTGGCCCAGCGCGGCTAACCCGGCGTCCTGCCGGGTTACCCACGGATTCAAGCCTGCGTTCGGCCATCGTGGTTGACGGGGCGCCTCAGATCAAAAGCAAGATCAAAAGCAGAGCACGGCGGCCTGAAAGCCGACCTGAGTGGTTGAAGCAAAAGCGAAAAGCGGATTCGCATACACCTGGAAGCTGGTTTTCTGTGGGAGCTGGCTTGCCTGCGATGCAGACACCTCGGTACATCAGGTACACCGAGTTGAGGCCATCGCAGGCAAGCCAGCTCCCACCTTTGACCG
The DNA here is from genome assembly GCF_030687515.1 of Pseudomonas sp. FP2338. Lineage (NCBI taxonomy): Bacteria > Pseudomonadati > Pseudomonadota > Gammaproteobacteria > Pseudomonadales > Pseudomonadaceae > Pseudomonas > Pseudomonas sp. FP2338. The sequence goes on from NZ_CP117436.1 coordinate 777,964, forward strand.
AGTATGGCTCTGCTGTTGCTGTTGCTGTTGCTGTTGCTGTTGCTGTTGCTGTTGCTGTTGCTCTGGCCCTTACATCCTTTTCGCTGGCGAAGTCAGCGGTCTTTTGATCTGCGCTTTTGATCTTGATCTTGATCTGAAATCGCCCCGTCAAACACGATGGCCGGAATTCGACAGTGATTTGGGGGGTAAACCGGCAGGGATGCCGGTTTAGCCGCGCTGGGCCAAGGATGGCCCATCGCGGCGGCCCCCCAAATCACTGTCGGATTGCGGGCATGCCGAGCCACAGCGAGGCACCGAGTGTTGGGGCGAGGACCTTTTGCTTACTTTTCGGTCCTTCGAAAAGTGAGTCGCTGTAAGAGCGAAACCATAGGCGGCCGTTACCGCAGCAACGGATATGTACTCCGCAGCCCCTCACAACTGATAACTGAAACTCAAGGTATACCGCGGCCGCCGGTTAAAGCTGTCCAGGGCGATGTCCGACATCGGCTTGGCCGCCTCCAGGGCGATGTTGTAGTACTTGTTATCGCCAAAGCGCAGGCCCACGGCCGCCGAGGACATGTCGTTGCCTTTGACCGGCAGCTCGTTGAACCAGGTCTTGGCGCGGTCAAGCACCACATAGGGTTGCAGGATCTTCACCCAGTCGCCCGCGCGGTTGAAGCTGTAGTTGACCTCATACGCCACGCCCCAGCCCTTGTCGCCCGAAGCTTGATCATCGGGGTAGCCGCGGCCGAAGTTCTGCCCGCCGAAGGTGGCGCGTTCGCTGTCGGGCAATGTGGCGTCGCTCCAGTAGAACGCACCCGAAAGCACGCCTTGCCAGTTGTCGAAGAACTTGTCGCTCTGCACGCCGGAGAGGCGCAGGCGGAAGAAGTCCAGATCAGGTTTTGCCGTGCCCAGGTCGCTGTGAGCTCTGGCGCCCAGGCCGTTGATGCCTTGGTACAGGCCGGCGCTGAGGATGCGCAATTGACGGGTGTCGGACTTGCGCCAGTCACCCTCGAACGCAAGGGCGCGCAGGTCGCTTTCGATGTCGAAACGGTTGGGGTAGCCCAACAGTTGATAGCGTGTGGTCTGGTCCACGGCATACAGGCGTGTGGCCAGGGTCAGCGATTCATTGGGTGAGGCAATCAGCGGGTGGCTGAGGCCGATGGTGTAGCGGTCGATCGACTGGTGCGGCTTGAGTTCGAAGCCACCGTCCAGCTGGATATTGCTGCTGGGGTCGGCGCGATAACGCTCGGCAGCCAGTATCAACTGGCTGCCCTCGGCATTGATGAACTGGCTGTAGCCCACGCGGTAGTAATGTTCTTTGTCGTCACCCGGCGGGAACAGGCCGCTGACGTAGAGTTGCTCGCCCATGGACGTCTGTGAATTGCTGGTGGCGGTGAGCAACGCTTGGGTGCCATTACGGTTGTTGTCGACCAGGCTCATGCTGGTGGTAAACGGCTTGCGCGAGGCCTCGATCTTCATGTGCGTGGCGCCATCGGTGGTGCCCGGCGGCGGCACTTGCGCCTGCAGGGTCACGCCGGGGATACGCCCCATCAGCGTGGTATAGCGCTCGAACGTCTTGCGTGTGAGCGGGCGCTCGGCCAGCAGTTTGTTAGCCAGCTTGTCGACGTAGGCCGAGACTGAACCGATGTCGCCGCTTTGCTCGTAATCCTTGATGTAACCCTCCACCAATACCACGCGCACCAGGCCGTTTTCGAAGGTCTGTTGCGGCAGGAACGCGTAGGACAACAGGTAGCCGTCCTGCTGGTAGCGCCGCGTGATCGTGCGGGTGGCTTCGATCAGTTGCGCAAGGTTGGTCTCACGGCCAATCAACGGCGCGTAGGCCTTGGCCGTTTCGTCCAGCGGGTAGATCGTACCGCCCTCGATCTGCAGCTTGCGGATGGTGACTTTGGTGTCCATCAGCAACGGCTGTTTCTGGGTGGCGGGCGCTTGCGGCAACTGGGTCTGGGGTGTGCTCGGCCGATAAGCGTCGGCGGGGAGGTTGGGCACCGGCAGGTTGCGGATGGTGTCGTTGCTGTTGAGGAAGCTGGGAAGGGTCTCGGCCTGAACGTAGGCACTGAGGGTGAGCAATAACAACGGCGTCAACACGCGCATAGGACACTCCATGGTCAAACTGCAGCAGCGCTTCGGGCCCGCCGGGTTCTGGGACGCGGTTCGGGAGGGCGAGGTTTTTTTGATCGGACCGGCCCATAAAAAAGACGAGAGACTTATAAGGGTCTCTCGTCTCAACCAAGCGTAGGCGCTGTAGGGGAGGCCGTCTAATCGGCCAGGTGCAATTTATTTTTTGCCGGTCAGGCCATTCAGCAAACCGCCCAGACCACCGCTTGTGCCCGTGGTTGTGGTGCCACTGCCCGATGTGCTGGCGCCGGTGCCGCCGGTGAGGCCGCCGAGCAAACCACCGCTACTGCCACTGGTGCCACCGGTGACCAAACCACCTACCGAGCCTACGGTGTTGCCGACTGTGGTGACGGTGGTGCCTACCGCGTTGGTGACTGGGTTGGCATTGGCGGCGGTCAGGTTAGTGCCGAGACTGCTCACCGCACCACCGACTTGGGTTACCAGGCCGTTGACTGGCACGCCGACGCCTGTGGTGGTGCCGACGTTTTGGGTCAGGGTGGCCACACCGGACGTTACCGGATTGAGCGCCGCGCCGACGTTAGTGGCCAAGCCTGCGACCGGCGCCGTGGCGGCGGTGTTGGCGACGCCAGTGCCACCGATAACAGTGCCGAGCGAGGCGACAGTGTTGCCCACTGCGCCCCCGGTGACACCGGCAGCACTCACAGTGCCGTTGGTGTTGCCGGCATTCAGGCCGTTACCCACGTTGGCCACCAGGCCGCCGACCAACTCCGGTATACCGGGCGCTGCGGCGCCGCTGGCTGGAGCCACATAGCCGCCGGATTTATCGAGTGTGCCGCCTACGCCCGTCAGAGCGCTGCCGACAATGGTGGTAACAGGGTTGCCAGTACCGCCAGCACCGGCAACTTGAGTGCCCAGGCCGGTGACGGTGGAGCCGACTTTATCCAGCAGCCCATTCACAGGAGTGCCCAGGCCGGTGGCCTTGCCGAGATTGCCGGTGGTGTTTTCCACCAGCGACACCACAGGCACCAGTACTTTGCCGCCCACTGTGTTGGTTAGCGAACCCAATGGGCCAGTGGTGCTGGCAGTGCTGACGGTATTGCCGAGCATGGTGACGGCCTCGCCGACTTTATCCACAACACCACCTACCGTACCGCCTACGCCACCGGTCACGCCGCCCACCACGGGCACGCCGCCGAGGGTGGTCGACAGCGATTTCCCAGTGGTCGACAGACCAGTGCCCAGGTCGGCCACGCCATTACCTACACCTGCGACAGTGATGCCCAGGGAGTTGCTGTTAGTGCCCAGCGAACCAAGGCCGCTGGTGACGCCAGTGCCGATGCTGGTGACCGCAGTGCCGGTCGCCGTGACCAGGCCGCCTGCCGTTGTGCCGACAACAGGCACATTGTTCAAGGTCGAACCCAGATCACCGACTGCTGCGCCTACGTTACCGACAGTGCCGCCCAGGGTGCGGGCAATCTGGCCGGTAACCAGAGGTGTAGTGGTCGAACCTGTGCCACCGCCGGTTCCGCCACCTGTACCGCCGCCAGTGCCACCACCAGTTCCGCCACCTGTGCCGCCGCCGGTTCCGCCACCTGTGCCGCCGCCAGTGCCACCGCCAGTGCCACCGCCGGTTCCGCCACCTGTGCCGCCGCCAGTGCCGCCACCGGTTCCACCGCCAGTGCCGCCGCCAGTACCACCACCGGTTCCGCCACCTGTGCCACCGCCAGTACCACCACCGGTACCGCCGCCAGTGCCACCACCGGTTCCACCATCTGTTCCGCCGCCAGTGCCACCACCGGTTCCGCCATCTGTACCGCCGCCAGTCCCACCGCCGGTTCCGCCATCTGTGCCGCCGCCAGTACCACCGCCGGTTCCACCACCTGCACCTGCACCTGCATCAGGCGAAGAGGCCGCCACACTGCTGTGATGCCCGCCACCACCGCTGCTGCAGCCACCGAGGCTCATCGCCATGACCAGGGCCAGCGCGGTACTTGCTTTCCAAAGCACTACTTGAGTTTGAGTTTTCATGATTGAGTTCCCTTGCACCTGTACAACCTTGGTTGTTTTCAAACGCTCGCTATTTCTTGGGATAGCGATACGTTTGTCCGTGTTGTCATCACAGACCCGGGTACTCTTTCGCGCAACGCTCAACTTGGTATTAACGATTTATATACACCAGGCCGTGGTCGGCTTAATGACTAATACGAAGGGTGTAATCGAGAGATGTATCAAGATGTTTATATCTTATAATTCATGGGTTTGAATAAAAAACGGACGCCGAGGCGTCCGCTATAACTTAGGGTGTATATATACAATTAATGTGCACTTTTCAGGCGATGGGCCGCCACTTGCCGAGCATATGTTGAATATCGCCGGGGCCTTTCAACTGTAACTCCCCGCTCGAACCTGCGGCACTGCTGAGTAATACCACTTCACTGGGCAGGCGTACCGGTTTTTTGAATTCGACTTCTATTTCTACATTGGCGGCAGGCAAATGTTCATTCAGCGCGGCTAATGTTCGCGCGGTATTCCACAGCCCATGGGCTATAGCCTGGGGAAAGCCGAACAGCTTGGCCGTCAGCGCGCTCAGGTGGATTGGGTTGTAGTCGCCGGATACCCGCGCATATTGGCGACCGATATCGGCGGGCGCCTTCCACCGCGCGACTTCGCTGACAGTGCCGCACACGGATAAAGGCGCCTCTTGCGCTTCGCCGTCCAGCTTCACACCTCGACACAGCATGCGGCTGTCTGCTTCCCACAACAGCCCCAGCGCGTCCTCCACCGTGGTCACAATGTCAAAGGTCGCCCCCTTGGCATGGGGCTGCAGATTGTGCGCGTATACGCCAACTATCAGGTTATTCACGCCGCCCAACGGCCGGTGGATGCGGATACGATTGCTCAGGTGAATCAGCCCCAGCAGCGGAAAGGGGAAATGTTTGTCGGTGAGCAATTGCATCTGCAAACCGAACGCCAGGATATGCGGATAAGTACCCGGCAGCACCGGGCTGTCGGCAAACCCGCAGACCTTGCGATAGGCCGCGACGTGCTCAGGGTTCACGCGTACATGGCAGCGCAATCCGCCATCAGGCAAGGTGCTGCCGCTGATCTTGCGCTTGAGCGCCGCCCGCCAATACAGCGGCAACAGAAACGGGGTGCTGTCCAATGTCTGCCACTGCATAGTCACGCTCCCAGCAGGCTTTGCCCACACACCCGCAGCGCCTGGCCGCTGACGGCCCCGGAGCCCGGCTGCCCGAGCCAGGCGACGGCTTCTGCCACGTCTTGCGGCAAACCACCCTGGCCCAAAGAACTCATGCGCCGCCCGGCTTCACGCAGGGCGAAGGGAATGTGCGCGGTCATCTGGGTTTCGATAAAACCCGGCGCGACCGCGTTGATGCTGATGCCGCGCTCGCCCAGCAGCGGCGCCCAGGCCTGGGCCAGGCCAATCAGCCCGGCCTTGCTCGCGGCGTAGTTGGTTTGCCCGCGATTACCGGCAATCCCGCTGATAGACGCCAGCAGCACCACGCGGCCGTTGTCGTGCAGGGTGCCGCTGTCGAGCAGAGCCTTGGTCAACACTTGCGGCGCATTGAGATTGACCGCGAGTACGGCGTCCCAATATTCCGGGGTCATGTTGGCCAGGGTTTTATCGCGGGTGATGCCGGCGTTATGCACCACGATATCGATGCCGTCCGGCAGGTGTTCGATCAACTGTGTAGCGGCGTCTTCGGCGCAGATATCCAGCACCACGGTGCGCGCGCCGAGGCGAGCGGCGAGGGCTTCGAGGTCGGCCTTGGCCTGGGGCACATCCAGCACGATCACCTCGGCGCCGTCGCGCGCGAGGGTTTCGGCAATAGACGCGCCGATACCACGCGCAGCACCCGTGACCAACGCCTTGCGGCCGGCCAGCGGGCGCGTCCAGTCTTCAACCGGGGTGGCACAGGCGTGCAAGCGAATAACCTGGCCGGAGATGTACGCACTTTTCGGCGACAGGAAGAAACGCAGCGCACCTTCCAGCTGGTCCTCGGCACCGTCGCCCACATACAACAGTTGCAACACGCCGCCGCTGCGCAGCTCCTTGGCCAATGAGCGGCTGAACCCTTCGAGGGCGCGCTGAGCACTGGCGGCAAACGGGTCGCTGAGGCTTTCTGGCGCGCGTCCCAGAATCACCAGATGCGCGCTGTAATCGAGATTTTTCAGCAAAGGCTGAAAGAATTCGCGCAGTTGCTTGAGCTGGTCGGTGTGCTGCAAGTCGCTGGCGTCGAACACCACGGCCTTGAGCTTGGGGCCGTGGCCCGGGATCCAGGTCGACGACTCGGCGCCGTAGGTGTAAATCGCGTCGGTCAATTTGTGCGCAAACACCTGCACTTTGGCGGCCAGCGCGCCGCCGCCCAGCAGCAGTGCACCCTCTACCGGGCGCAGGCGTCCGGCCTGCCAGCGTTCCAGGCGTACCGGTGACGGCAGGCCAATGGCGGCGACCAGGCGATGGCCGAGGCTTGAGTTGGCGAAGTCGATATAACGGTCAGACATGGAACGCTCTCCGAGTGCTGGGGTTCAAACGGTGGACCATCAATAGGTGAAAGTCGTTCGATTGAGCCTAGGCTAGTCTCAAAGACTCGACCCACAACCTTCAGGGAGCTTTCCATGACTCAATTGCGCCGTGTAGCGATCATTGGCGGTAACCGCATCCCCTTCGCCCGTTCCAATGGCCCCTATGCCACGGCGAGTAACCAGGCGATGCTCACTGCTGCCCTCGAAGGCCTGATCGAGCGCTACAACCTGCACGGCCTGCGCATCGGCGAGGTGGCTGCCGGGGCGGTGCTCAAGCATTCGCGCGACTTCAACCTCACCCGCGAATGCGTGCTGGGCTCGCGTCTGTCGCCGCAAACCTCGGCCTATGACATTCAGCAGGCGTGCGGCACGGGGCTGGAGGCGGCGTTGCTGGTGGCCAACAAGATTGCCCTGGGCCAGATCGAGTGTGGGATTGCCGGCGGCGTCGACACCACGTCCGATGCGCCGATCGGTGTGAATGAGGGGTTGCGCAAAATTTTGCTGCAAGCCAACCGCAGCAAGTCCATGGCGGATAAATTAAAAGTCCTGTTACAACTTCGTCCCCATCACCTTAAGCCGCAGCTGCCGCGCAATGGCGAGCCGCGCACCGGCCTGTCCATGGGCCAGCATTGCGAGCTGATGGCGCAGACCTGGCAGATCCCGCGCGCTGAGCAAGATCAGTTGGCATTGGAAAGCCATCAGAAAATGGCTGCGTCCTACGCCGAAGGCTGGCATAACGATTTGCTCACGCCGTTTCTGGGCCTCACCCGTGACAACAACCTGCGACCCGACCTGACCCTGGAAAAACTCGCCAGCCTTAAACCGGCGTTCGAGCGCAGTGAAAAGGGCACGCTCACTGCCGGTAACTCCACGCCACTCACCGACGGCGCCTCGTTGGTGCTGCTGGGCAGTGAAGCCTGGGCCAAGGAGCGCGGCTTGCCGATTCTTGCTTACTTGCGCGATGGCGAAGCGGCGGCGGTAGATTTCGTCAACGGCGCCGAAGGCCTGCTCATGGCGCCGGTCTACGCGGTGCCACGCTTGCTGGCGAGAAATGGCCTGACACTGCAGGATTTTGACTACTACGAGATTCACGAGGCTTTTGCTGCCCAAGTTTTGTGCACACTCAAGGCCTGGGAAGACCCTGAGTATTGCAAGAGCCGCCTGGGGCTGGATGCGCCGCTGGGCGCCATTGACCGCAGCCGGCTCAACGTCAAAGGCAGTTCATTGGCGGCCGGGCACCCGTTTGCCGCCACAGGCGGGCGCATCGTCGCCAACCTGGCCAAACTGTTGGACGCGGCGGGCAAGGGCCGAGGGCTGATTTCGATCTGCGCCGCCGGTGGTCAGGGTGTGACGGCGATCATTGAACGCTGATTGCCTACGAAATTGGCATATTGAGTGCATTCTTCAGTGGTCAGAGGTCGGTAGCCCCTCCCACCGGCGCGCCGATTGCCGTATAACGAGTGCCATACGCGTATTTGGTAATAAAGGACCCACAATAAAAGCTGATGAAGACTCCTAAACGCATTGAACCCCTGATCGAAGACGGTCTGGTCGACGAAGTGCTGCGCCCTCTCATGAGCGGTAAAGAAGCAGCTGTTTATGTGGTGCGCTGCGGCAATGAATTGCGTTGCGCCAAGGTTTACAAGGAGGCGAATAAACGAAGTTTTCGTCAGGCATCCGAATACCAGGAAGGCCGCAAGGTCCGTAACAGCCGTCAGGCCCGGGCCATGGCCAAAGGCTCCAAGTTCGGCAAGAAAGAAACCGAAGACGCTTGGCAGAACGCTGAAGTAGCGGCGTTGTTTCGCCTCGCCGGTGCGGGCGTTCGCGTGCCCAAGCCGTTCGACTTCCTGGAAGGCGTGCTGTTGATGGAGTTGGTGGCCGACGAGTACGGCGATGCAGCGCCGCGTCTTAACGACGTCACGCTGGAGCCGGACCAGGCGCGCGAATACCACGCCTTCCTGATTTCCCAGATTGTGCTGATGCTGTGTACCGGCCTGGTGCACGGTGACCTGTCCGAGTTCAACGTACTGCTCACGCCAACCGGCCCGGTGATCATCGACCTGCCCCAGGCAGTGGATGCGGCGGGCAACAACCACGCGTTCAGCATGCTGGAGCGGGATGTGGGCAACATGGCTTCCTACTTCGGGCGTTTTGCCCCGGAGTTGAAGAAGACCAAGTACGCCAAGGAAATGTGGGCGCTATACGAAGCCGGCACCTTGCACCCGGCCAGCGTGTTGACCGGCGAGTTTGACGAGCCGGAAGAGCTGGCGGACGTGGGCGGTGTGATCCGCGAAATCGAAGCGGCGCGGCTGGATGAAGAGCGCAAGCAAGCGGTTCGGGCGGCGGATGACGCGCCACCGAGCAAGACCGCGGAAGAACCGCCGCCGCCTTGGATGCAGTGATCTCCCGGCAACTGGAGATCTAGAAATTGTGGGAGCTGGCTTGTGTGGGAGCTGGCCCCCACATGACCCGGCTCCCACATTTGTTTTGTGCAGATCAGATCAGGCGCAACAGCTGCCCGACGCCAACTCCTTGAGAATCGGGCAATCCGGTCGATGGTCACCCTGGCAGTGTTTCACCAGGTCCTGCAAGGTATCGCGCAATTGCCCCAGCTCCAGAATCTTCTGGTTCAGTTCCTCGATATGCTGGCGCGCCAAGGCTTTTACATCGGCGCTGGCCCGCTGGCGGTCTTGCCACAAGGTCAGCAGCTTGCCGACTTCTTCCAACGAAAACCCCAGATCCCGCGAGCGTTTGATAAACGCCAACGTGTGCAGGTCATCGCTGCCATACACGCGGTAGCCGCTGTCGGTACGATGCGCGGCTTTGAGCAGACCGATGGATTCGTAGTAGCGAATCATCTTGGCGCTCAGCCCGCTCTGGCGGGCGGCCTGGCCGATGTTCATGGGCGTTGATCCTCCAAATGCTCTGGTTTCCAAGTGCTCGGTTTCCAGGTTTTTAACAGTAACGCATTACTCACCACACTGACGCTGGACAGGGCCATGGCCGCACCCGCCAATACCGGGTTGAGCAGGCCGAAGGCTGCCAGGGGAATGCCGATCAAGTTATACACAAAGGCCCAGAACAGGTTCTGGCGGATTTTTGCGTAGGTCTTGCGGCTGATCTCCAGCGCGGCCGGCACCAGGCGCGGGTCGCCGCGCATCAACGTGATACCGGCGGCGTGCATGGCCACATCGGTGCCGCCGCCCATGGCGATGCCGATATCGGCGGCGGCCAGGGCCGGAGCGTCGTTGATGCCATCGCCGACCATGGCGACGACGCCGGTCTTTTTCAACTCGGCCACGGTGGCGGCCTTGTCGGCCGGCAGCACTTCGGCGTGTACATCATCGATGCCCAGCGCCTCGGCTACCACGCGGGCACTGCCGCGATTGTCGCCAGTGAGCAAATGGCTGCTGATGTGTTGAGCCTTGAGTTGTTCCACGGCGTCCAATGCGCCGGCCTTGAGGGTGTCGCCAAACGCAAACAGCCCCAGCACGCGTGGGTATGCGCCTTGTTCAATCAACCACGACAAGGTGCGGCCTTCGGCTTCCCAGGCGTTGGCAGACTCGGCCAGATCACCTGCGCTCAAGCCGTTCTCTTCGAGCATGCGGCGGTTGCCCAAGGCCAGTTGCCGGCCATCGAGCGTACCGGCAATGCCACGGCCGGTCAGGGACTGACTGGCACTCACGTCCGCCACATTCAGCCCTTTTTCGCTGCACGCATCCAGCACGGCCTTGGCCAACGGGTGCTCGCTGCCGCGTTGCAAGGCGCCGGCCTGTTGCAGCAAGAGATCTTCATTGCCGTCCACCGCCGCCAAGTGCGCAATTTTTGGCGCGCCGGAGGTCAGCGTGCCGGTCTTGTCGAACACCACGGCGCTGACGGCATGGGCGCGCTCCAGTGCTTCGGCGTCCTTGATCAGGATGCCGTAGCGTGCGGCGACGCCGGTGCCGGCCATGATTGCGGTCGGCGTGGCCAGGCCCAGAGCGCATGGGCAAGCGATCACCAGGACCGCGACGGCATTGATGATCGCCGTTTCCAGCGAGGCGCCGTACAACCACCAGCCCACCAGCGTAACCAGGGCCAGCACCAACACGGCGGGCACAAAGACCTGGCTGACCTTATCCACCAGTTTCTGAATCGGCGCTTTGGCGGCCTGGGCGTCTTCGACCAGGCGGATGATCCGCGCCAGCACGCTCTCTGCGCCCAGCGCCTGAGTGCGGACCAGCAAACGGCCTTCGCCATTGATGGCGCCGCCGGTGACCTTGTCGCCCGGCTGTTTCGGCACGGGCAGGCTCTCGCCGCTGATCAAGGCCTCATCGGCATGGCTTTGGCCTTCCACCACTTCACCGTCCACCGGAAAGCGCTCGCCGGGTTTGACCAGCACCAGGTCGTCGAGCTTCAGCGCCGTGATGGCGACGTCTTCTTCACGGCCTTCAAACACGCGAATCGCGCGTTCCGGGCGCAGGGCTTCGAGGGCACGGATGGCGCTGGCGGTCTGGCGCTTGGCGCGGCTTTCGAGGTATTTGCCCAGCAACACCAGGGCGATCACCACGGCTGAGGCTTCGAAATACAGGTGCGGCATAGTGCCCACGGGCGCGGTGAGCCATTCATAAATGCTCAGGCCATAACCGGCGCTGGTGCCGATGGCCACCAGCAGGTCCATATTGCCAGCACCGGCGCGCACGGCTTTCCAGGCCGCTCTATAGAAGCGCGCGCCAAAGATGAATTGCACCGGAGTGGCCAACGCGAATTGCACCCAGGCCGGGAGCATCCAGTGCAGGCCGAACGGCTCCACCAGCATCGGCAGCACCAATGGCAGCGCCAACGCGATGGCCAACAACAACGACCAGCGCTCGTGGTGCAGACGCTGGGCCTGTTTAGCGTCGGTGACGGTTTCGCTCTGCGGCAGGGTGGCGGTGTAGCCGGCCTTGTCGACGGCGGCGATCAACACGCCGGGGTCCATCTGGCCCAGCACTTCGACGTGGGCACGTTCGTTGGCCAGGTTGACGCTGACGCTTTGCACCCCCGGCACCTTGCCCAGCGCGCGCTCGACACGCCCGGCGCAACTGGCGCAGGTCATGCCGCTGATGGGCAGGTCAAAGGTGGTGGATCCATTCATGGGGCAGTCCTCCAGAGAAGTTGCCCCTAGCATCAACCTTGACCTGTGGGGAAGGTCAAGCGTGTTCAGTAATCCAGTGCGGCATTCTTCAAGTACATGCCATCCGGGCCTTGCGCGATGCGTACTTTGCGCACATCGCCGGCTTTAAGCGTGATGTTCTGCGCAGGCGGTGCGAGCATGCCCGGCAGGCAACCTGGCGATTGGCCGGGCAGCAACTTGAGGCGCAGCGATACATTGCCCGCCGGCAAGTTGAACGACGTGGCCTGTTCCTGGAACAGACGCCCGGCCAGTTGGTCCTGGATATACAGGCCGATTTCGCAATTGGTCGGCACTTCCAGGCGCTCGCGGGAAATGATCAACACCGCATAGTCCTGGTCCGCGTACGCCATGGGCGCAGCGGCGGACAAGCTCAACAGGCCGATAAGGCTAAAAAACGACCAGCGCATGGCGAATGCTCCGTGGTTCAAATCCAAGATGCGTGAAGCTTGGCCGAGGCTACGCCGGAATACCAGCACGGCCGCTATTTTGAGCGCTTGACCTTACCATCGTGGCAAGGTCGAGACTGGTCCCAACCTCATCAAAGGAGTCATGTCATGCAAGTATTCAGCGTTGAAGGAATGACCTGCGGCCATTGTGTTAGAGCGGTCACTCAAGCAGTACAGAGCCAGGACCCGGCGGCGAGCGTCAACGTCAACCTGGCCGCCAAGGAAGTCGGGGTTGAAAGCCGACTGTCCGCCGAGCAAGTTATCGCGCTGATCACCGAAGAAGGCTACAGCGCCAAGCTCGCGTAAATTTTCCGATAGTTAGCGAGCTATCGTAATGTTCATCACACCCAAGCGCGGCTAGACTGTCGGGCTGCCGACTCACTTGGGTGTCTGATGAACCTCCGCATAATCCTGATTCTGGGCGCCTTGAGCGCCTTCGCGCCGTTGGCGATCGATTTTTACCTGCCGGGCTTTCCGGCCATGGCCACCGCCTTTGCCACCGACGAAAAACACATCCAACTGACCCTCGCCGTGTACTTCGGCGGGCTGGCCATCGGCCAGTTGATCTACGGGCCGCTGGCGGATCGTTTTGGTCGGCGTGTGCCGCTGCTCAGCGGCGTGACCCTGTTTACCCTGGCGTCTTTCGCCTGTGCCTACGCGCCGTCCCTGGACTGGTTGATCGGCGCGCGTTTTGTGCAAGCCCTTGGCGGCTGCGCGGGCATGGTGATTTCGCGGGCGGTGGTCAGCGACAAATGTGATGCCGTGGGTTCGGCCAAGGTCTATTCGCAGTTGATGCTGGTGACCGGCCTGGCGCCGATCCTTGCGCCGTTGGCGGGTGGGGTGATGGTCGGCCTGTGGGGCTGGCAGTCGATTTTCCTCGCGCTGTCGATCTTCAGCGTGATGGCCGCCATCGCTGTTGCGGTCGGGTTGCCGGAAACCTTGCCGGCCGACAAGCCGCGTCAACCGCTGTCCGGCTCGCTGAGCCGCTATGTCAGCCTGTTGTCGGACCGGGTTTATCTGGGTTACGCCCTCACCGGCGGTATCTCGATTGCCGGGATGTTCGCCTACATTGCCGGTTCACCGTTCGTCTTTATCAAACTCTATGGCGTGCCCGCCGAGCATTACGGCTGGGTATTTGGCTCCAACGCCGCCGGCTTCATTTTGGTTGCGCAGCTCAATGCGCGGTTGCTGGCCAAGCGTGGCCCGGCATTTTTGCTGTCGCGCACCGTGTGGGTCTACGTGGCAGCGGCGTTGACGCTGTTGGGCATTGCCGCCCTGCGCACCGAGGCGTTGTGGCCGTTACTGGTGCCGCTGTTTATCTGCATCGCCAGCCTTGGCTGCATTTTGCCCAACACCTCGGCGTGTGCCATGGCCGGGCAGGGCGCACGGGCCGGCAGCGCCTCGGCGTTGCTTGGTTGCATTCAGTTTGGTGTGGCGGCAGGTGCGGCGTCGTTGGTCGGCGTGTTGCACGACGGCACGGCGATGCCGATGGCGATGGTCATCAGCTTGTGCGGTGTATTGGCGGTGACGATTGCGGTGTCGACCCAGCGCCTGCAACGGGCGAGGGCCGTACAGGCGCAGGTCTGAGGTGCGGATCAGCCGGCGGCGGAACGTTGCTGGCTGAGGGGAATGCGGTGGGGCGCCTGGATGCGCGCTTGCAGGGTGTCGGCAAAGGCGCGGGCCTCGGCCTCACTGCGGAAGGTGAAGGCGTCGCCGTCGAGGCTGACCTGCCATTTGTTGCCTGGGGATTTTGCTAACGCTCTTATCAGGATCTTCATTGCTGACTTCCTCACGTAAAAGAATCGTGGCAAAGGCGGCCAATATAAACCCGAATGCGTTCGCAAATATGACAAAGATCAACTCTCTGACTAGCGGTGTCGTCCATTACTCACATGAATAATGGACGATGCTGACAGGCGTTTTTTAGAACCCTTCCAATACGATCTTGCCCTTGGCCTTGCCGCTTTCCAGCAACGCATGGGCGCGGCGCAGATTTGCCGCGTTGATCACACCGAAGTGCTCGCCCACCGTGGTTTTCAAGGTGCCGGCGTCAATCAGTTCGGCCACGCGGTTGAGCAGGTTGTGCTGTTCGATCATGTCCGGCGTCTCGAACATCGAGCGCGTGTACATAAACTCCCAGTGCAACGACAGGCTCTTGCGCTTGAGTTTGCTCACATCCAGCACCTTGGGGTCGTCGATCAACGCCAGCTTGCCTTGCGGCTGCAGGGCTTCGACCAGTTCGTCCAGGTGATGGTCGGTCTGGGTCAGGCTGGCGACGTGGGTCACTTGGGGCTGGCCGGCGTTTTTCAGGGCGATGCTCAGCGGCTGGCTGTGATCGATCACCACATCGGCGCCGAGCGCCTTGGCCCACTCCTGGGTTTCCGGGCGTGAGGCGGTGCCGATGACGTTCAACGCGGTGAGCTGTTTGGCCAGCTGGGTCAGGATCGAACCCACACCACCGGCGGCGCCGACGATCAGCAGGCTCTGGCCCTCATCTTCTTTACCTTCACGCACTTGCAGGCGCTCGAACAGCAGCTCCCAGGCGGTGATGGCGGTGAGTGGCAGTGCGGCGGCTTCGGCAAAACCCAGGCTCTTGGGCATATGGCCGACGATGCGCTCATCCACGGTGTGCAGTTCGCTGTTGCCGCCTGGGCGCACCAGGGAGCCGGCGTAGAACACCTTGTCGCCGGCCTTGAACAGCGTCACTTCGCTGCCGACCGCCTTGACTACGCCAGCCACGTCCCAGCCCAGCACCTTGGCGGCGCTGTTTTCAGGGGCGACGTTCTGGCGCACTTTGGTGTCCACCGGGTTGACCGAGATGGCTTTGACTTCCACCAGCAGGTCACGCGGGCCGGCGACCGGCTCCGGCAGTTGGATGTCTTGCAGGGATTTTTCGTCGCTGATCGGCAGTGAGGCGTAGTAGGCAATGGCTTTCATAATAGTTCCGGGAAAAAGGTGGTCGAGCGTCAGACTAAATGTGGCGAGGGAGCTTGCTCCCGCTGGGCTGCGAAGCGGCCCCAAAACCTGTCGGGGAGCGCTTCGCACTCCAGCGCAAGTAAGCTTGCTCGCCACAAAAACTCGCTGATGAGTTGATCAGGCAAGAAATTTCAGGCGCTTGAGTTCGAAGTGCTCGAGCACATCCGCAGCCTTGGCGCGGAAATTTTGGATATGCGCGCTCTGGTCGTGGTCGGCCAGCGCCGCGTCGTCGCTCCAGCGCTCGAGCATGTAGAAGGTTTCCGGGTGTTGCAGGTCCTGGTGCAGGTCGTACTGCTCGCAACCGGCTTCCAGGCGAGTCGGTTCCAACAGGCCGCGCAGCAGGGTTTCCAAACTGGCCTGCTGGCCGGGTTTGGCGATCAGCGTGGCGATGACGTTAAAGGCAGCGGACATATTCAACTCCAGACACGTGATGAACGGGATGGGCAGATGATTAGCTATTTCCAGCGCCGATAAAAGCGGCTAAAACAGCAGTCTGTTTCAATGAAATTTTGATAATAGGCGAGGGTACATGCTGCGTTTTGATGATTTGCAGTTGTTTGTGCGGGCGGCAGACCTCGGCAGTTTGTCGGCCGCCGCGCGCATCATGGACCTCTCGCCTGCCGTGGCCAGCGCGGCGCTCAAGCGTATCGAACAGCAACTGGGCACGCGCTTGCTGGCGCGTTCCACTCGCAGTTTGCGCTTGACCGCCGAAGGCGAGGGTTTTTTGGAATATGCCCGTGCCGCGCTGAGTTCGCTGGACGAGGGGCGACGCCTGTTGGCCAGCGGCCAGGACCATGTCAGCGGGGTGCTGCAACTGTCGGCGCCGTCGGATTTCGGGCGCAACCAACTGTTGCCGTGGCTCGATGAGTTTCAGCTGGAGTACCCGCAATTGAACATCCGCCTGCTGCTCGGCGACCGCATCGCCGACCTGTTCCGTCAGCCGGTGGATATCGCCCTGCGCTACGGCGAGCCTGAAGATTCCAGCCTGGTCGCGCTGCCCATCGCCCCGGACAATATTCGCGTGCTGTGCGCCGCGCCCAGTTACCTGGCACGGCATGGCGAGCCCCGGCATCTTGAGCAGCTGGCGCAACACAATTGCCTGCTGTACATGCTGGGCAGCCGCGTCCACGACCATTGGGGCTTTTACGACGGCAAGCGCGAGGTCGGCCTGACGGTCAGCGGTGACCGCTTCAGTGACGACGCCGATGTGGTGCGCCGCTGGGCGGTGGCGGGTGTCGGCATTGCCTACAAGTCCTGGCTGGATGTAAGTACCGACGTGCTCGCAGGGCGCCTGCGCCTGGTCTTGCCGGAGCTGCGCGGTGAGCGCACGCCGCTCAACCTGCTGTGCGCCCACCGTGCGCAGTTGAGCAAACCGATCAATCTGCTGCGGGAAATGCTCGTGTCCCGTTGTGCGGCATTGACCGCCCAAAGGTCAGGGCGATAGAGCGTTAGGCAATAGCCTCCACCAAAGCCGGAAATTTCACTCAGAGCCTGTCCCCATTCGCGCTGTCGGACGCCGCGGAATAGGCGGTTTGCGCCCCTATACTTTGGTTCCAACCGCAGCAGACAAATGATTTACAAGGAGTGAATACATGGAAGAAGCACCTTGCATCAGTCAGATCGCCAGCTTGCTCGCTGAGCCCAAGCGCACCGCCATGCTCTGGTCACTGATGGACGGTTCGGCGAAAACCGCAGACGAACTGGCTATGCTCGCCGGCCTGTCCGCCGCCTCGGCCAATGCGCATCTGGCGCGCCTTATCGGCAGCGGTCTGCTGCGCAGCGAGGCCAAGCGTGGCAAGCGCTGGTTTCGCGTGGCCGCCGCTGATGTCAGTGCTGCCGTCGACGCATTGGCCTGTACCACCCTGGCCTGTGCCGCACGCAGTACGCCGCAGGTTTGCCCGCGTGTATCCCTGGCACCGCCACCGTTGCGGCGCGCGCGTTTATGCCAGGGGCATCTGGGCGGTGAGCTGGCGGCGGGGCTTTATCAGCGCATGCTGGAAGCCGGCTGGATCGACCGCTACGAACAGCGTACCGACGTGACCGTCACCGGCGCGCAGCACTTCGCGACCCTGGGCATTTTTACCCAGGCGCTGTCTGCGCCGTTGGCCTGTGACTGTTTTGACTGGAGCCAGCAGCAGCCGCACCTGGGGGGCGCATTGGGCGCCGGGTTGTTGCAGTTGTTTTTGCAGTGCGGCTGGATCAACGCGGTCAACGAGTCGCGCGCCTTGCTGGTGACGGACCTGGGGCTTACGGAAATCAACCGTCTGGCCACGGCGTAGGTGCGTGCGTCGTTCAGAGTTGCAGTCAGGTCGTATCCAGCAATAACCGGGTAAAACGATACCGCACACTCGCCTTGGGGATTTTTCACACAGGGGTGCGGCATGGGTATGCAAGGCTATAGCGCGGCAGAGCGGCTGGAACGGTTGCCCATCAGCGGTTACCACCGAATCATCTTCATCATCATCGCCCTGGCGTTTTTTTTCGACTCCATGGACCTGGCGATGATGACCTTCCTGTTGGGCTCGATAAAAACCGAGTTCGGCCTGAGTACGGCCCAGGCCGGTTTACTCGCCAGTTCGAGTTTTTTCGGCATGGTGGTCGGTGCGTCGTTGTCCGGCATGCTGGCCGACCGCTTCGGGCGCAAGCCGGTGTTTCAGTGGAGCATCGTGTTGTGGGGCGTCGCCAGTTACCTGTGCTCCACGGCGCAGACGGTGGAAACGCTGACGCTGTTCCGCATCTTGCTGGGAATCGGCATGGGCATGGAATTCCCGATTGCGCAGTCGATGCTCTCGGAGCTGATTCCCGCCAAGGGCCGTGGGCGTTACATCGCCTTGATGGATGGCTTCTGGCCGTTGGGGTTTGTGGCGGCGGGTGTGCTGTCCTACTTTTTGCTGCCGGTGATTGGCTGGCGCGACATCTTCCTGGTGTTGGCGGTGCCGGCGGTGTTTGTGCTGGCGATTCGTTTTTTTATCCCGGAGTCGCCACGCTGGCTGGAACAGGCCGGGCGGCATGAGGCGGCGGACAAGGTGTTGCTCGGCATTGAGCAGAAAGTACGCGACTCGTTGGGGCGTACGGACTTGCCGGAGCCGATCGCCTTGCCACGAGTTGAGAGCGTGCCAGGCACGTTTTTCTCGGCGTTCCAGCAACTGTGGTCGGCGCAGTATCGCCAGCGCACGATGATGATCTGGAGCGTGTGGTTCTTCGCGCTGCTGGGTTTCTACGGGCTGACGTCCTGGCTGAGTGCGCTGTTGCAGCAGTCGGGTTTTGCCGTGACGCAGTCGGTGTATTACACGGTGATCATTTCACTTGGCGGGATACCGGGTTTCTTGATGGCGGCCTGGCTGGTGGAGCGTTGGGGCCGTAAACCGGTGTGTGTAGTGACGCTGCTGGGCGGCGGGGTGATGGCGTTTCTGTATGGGCAAAGCGCGGTGTTTGGCGGCAACGTGGGGCTGCTGATTACCTCGGGGCTGTTGATGCAGTTCTTTCTGTTTGGCATGTGGGCGGTGCTGTACACCTACACGCCGGAGCTGTATCCCACTTCTGCGCGGGCCACCGGTTCCGGGTTTGCCTCGGCGATTGGCCGGGTCGGGTCATTGCTGGGGCCGTTGGTGACCGGGCTGGTGTTTCCGATAACCGGGCAGGGCGGAGTGTTTGCTTTGGGCGCGCTGTGTTTTGCGGTGGCGGCGCTGGTGGTGTGGGTGTTTGGGATGGAAACCAAGGGCAAGACCCTGGAAGAACTGACCCACTCTCAAGGCTGATGAGGTCAATGTGGGAGCCGGGCTTGCCCGCGATAGCGGTGGCTCAGGCAGCTAATGGCTGGCTGATACACCGCTATCGCAGGCAAGCCAGCTCCCACATTTATTGAACTGCGTGTATGCAGTTATGGCTTCACAAGCCGCGCATCCAGGCTGTTCTGCGCCAGGCGTTTGGCCTGGTCCTGGGTCATGCCCAGGGAGGTGTACAGCGCGTGGAAGTTCTCGGTGACATAGCCGCCGAAGTACGCCGGGTCATCCGAGTTCACCGTCACCTTCACGCCACGCTCAAGCATGTCGAGGATGTTGTGCTGGGCCATGTCGTCGAACACACAGAGCTTGGTGTTGGACAGCGGGCACACGGTCAACGGGATCTGCTCGTCGATGATGCGCTGCATCAGACGTTCGTCTTCGATGGCGCGCACGCCATGGTCGATACGCTGAATTTTCAGCAGGTCGATGGCCTCCCAGATGTACTCGGGCGGGCCTTCTTCACCGGCGTGGGCCACGGTAAGGAAGCCTTCATGGCGGGCACGGTCGAACACGCGCTGGAACTTGCTCGGTGGGTGGCCCATTTCCGAGCTGTCCAGGCCGACGGCCACAAACGCGTCACGGAACGGCAGCGCCTGGTCGAGGGTTTTCTCGGCTTCGGCTTCGCTCAAGTGGCGCAGAAAGCTCAGGATCAAACCGCTGGTGATACCCAGTTGCTGCTCGCCATCTTTAAGCGCAGCGGCGATGCCGTTGAGCACCACCTCGAATGGCACGCCACGGTCGGTGTGGGTCTGCGGGTCGAAGAACGGTTCGGTGTGGATCACGTTCTGTTCTTTGCAGCGCAGCAGGTAGGCCCAGGTCAGGTCATAGAAATCCTGGGAAGTGCGCAGCACATCGGCGCCCTTGTAATACAGGTCGAGAAACTCTTGCAGGTTGTTGAAGGCGTAGGCCTTGCGCAGGGTTTCGACGTCATTCCACGGCAGTGCAATCTTGTTGCGTTCGGCCAGGGCGAACAGCAACTCAGGCTCCAGCGAGCCTTCCAGGTGCAGGTGCAATTCAGCCTTGGGCAGGGCGTTGAGCCAATCGTACATGTTCTAAATTCTCATCAGGTGCAATGCCGACATTCTACAGGCCATGGCGGAAATAATCGGCAAAACCTGACCAGCAGGAGAGTATTGGTTTTATTCGCGCAAGGGCCCTCTGAACTAAGATGTAACGAAACGTTAGCGAAGTGGCGCAGTCTGTACCCCATCAATGACTGATTTGCTGCACAAAAAGGCCCGGAATGCTCACATCCCTCAAGCAAGAAAAATTCATGTGGCTGGCGTTGATCGCTGCCATCGCCGCCTACCCGTTGGAGCACTGGATGCTGCACAGCGGGCAGATGATCGCCCTGCTCGGCGGCATGGCACTCATCGCTTTTATTGTCATGGCGTCGATGCGCGTCGCCCATCACGCCGAGCAACTGGCGGAAAAAGTCGGTGACCCTTACGGCACCATGATCCTCACCCTCGCTGCCGTGCTGGTGGAAGTGGTGATCCTGGCGATCATGATGAGCAACGAGCCGTCGCCGACGTTGGTGCGCGACACGATTTATTCGGCGGTGATGCTCGATATCAACGGCATCCTTGGCCTGGCCGCGCTGATGGGCGGCATCAAGCATGGCGAACAGTCCTACAACGATGATTCGGCACGCAGTTACAGCGTGATGATCCTCACCGCCATGGGCGTGTCGATGGTGGTACCGGAATTTATCCCCGAAGCCGACTGGAAAATTTACTCCGCCTTCACTATCGGCGCGATGGTGTTGCTCTACACCTTGTTCCTGCGCATGCAGGTGGGGCCGCACAGTTATTTCTTCAGCTACAGCTACCCGGAGAAGCGTCGCAAAAAGCAGCCGGAAGAACAGCAGGAGCCGCCGATCAACCTGGCGTTTTCCATCGGTACGTTGGTGTTTGGCGTGATTGTGATTGGCGCATTGGCCGAGGTGATGTCCAAGACCTTGGACCTGGGCCTGGAAGGCACGGGCGCACCGCCGGTGATTACCGCGATTGTGGTGGCGGCGATTTCGGCCGCGCCGGAAATTCTCACAGCGTTGCGTGCCGCCTTGGCTAACCGCATGCAGTCGGTGGTCAACATTGCACTGGGTGCATCGTTGTCGACGGTGATCCTGACGGTGCCGGTGATGGAAGCCATGGCGCTCTACACCGGCCAGCCGTTCCAGATGGCGATGACGCCGGTGCAGACCGTGATGGTGTTGATCACGCTGGTGGTCAGTGCGATCAACCTCAACGATGGCGAAACCAATGCCATTGAAGGGATGACGCACTTTGTGTTGTTTGCGACCTTTATCATGTTGTCGTTGCTTGGGGTGTAACCGGCCCTCAAGCACAGCCTGAAACCCATGTGGGAGCCGGGCTTGCCCGCGATGGCATCAACTCGGTATGGCTGATAGACCGAGGTGTCTGCATCGCAGGCAAGCCAGCTCCCACAGTTGGCTTTGTGCAGGGCTCAGGTGCCGGCGATCAGCTGTTTCGCCGCCTGGCTGTGATCGGCAATCAAGCCTTTAAGGTCCAGCCCTTCAACCTGTCCATCGATCACCCGCCATTTGCCGCCGATCATCACCCGATCCGCGCGGTCGGCGCCGCACAGCAGCAGCGCCGAAATCGGGTCATGGCTGCCGGAAAAACGCAGCTCATCGAGCTTGAACAGCGCCAGGTCAGCCTGTTTGCCCACGGCCAACTCACCGATATCCGTGCGCCCCAGCAACTGCGCCGAACCTTTGGTGGCCCAGCCCAGCACGCCTTCCGGGGTGATCTTTTGCGCGCCGTAACGCAAGCGTTGGATGTACAGGGCCTGGCGCGCTTCGAGGATCATGTTCGAGGCATCGTTGGAGGCCGAACCGTCGACGCCCAGGCCAATCGGCGCGCCGGCGGCGAGCAGGTCCAGGGTCGGGCAGATGCCGGAAGCCAGGCGCATATTCGAGCTTGGGCAATGGCAGATACCGGTGCCGGCCGCGCCGAGGCGGGCGATCTCGTCCGGGTTGAAGTGAATGCCGTGGGCCAGCCAGGTGCGCGGGCCAAGCCAGCCGACGCTGTCGAGGTAGTCCACCGTGCGCAGGCCAAAACGCTGCAGGCAGAAGTCTTCTTCGTCTAGGGTTTCGGCCAGGTGCGTGTGCAGGCGCACGTCGAGGCTGTTGGCCAGTTCGGCGCTGGCTTGCATGATTTCCGGGGTGACCGAAAACGGCGAGCAGGGCGCCAGGGCGATCTGGATTTGCGCGCCATCGCCGCGCTGGTGGTATTCGCGGATCAGGCGCTGACTGTCTTCGAGGATAACCTGGCCTTGTTGCACGGTTTGCTGCGGCGGCAGGCCACCATCGGCTTCGCCCAGGCTCATGGAGCCGCGAGTGAGCATGGCGCGCATGCCCAGTTCACGCACGCTTTGCACCTGCACATCGATGGCGTTTTCCAGGCCGTCAGGGAACAGGTAATGGTGGTCTGCCGCCGTGGTACAGCCAGACAGCAGCAACTCTGCGAGGGCGACTTTGGACGCCAGCGCGAGTTTTTCCGGGGTCAGGCGTGCCCAGACCGGGTACAGGGTTTTCAGCCACGGGAAGAGCGGCTGATTCACAACCGGCGCCCAGGCGCGGGTCAGGGTTTGGTAGAAGTGATGGTGGGTGTTGATCAGGCCGGGAAGCACCACATGCTCGCGTGCATCGAACACTTGTGCACAGGGCACGGTGGGTTCTTTTCCCCAGCCCAGCACTTCGGTGATCACACCGTCTTGCAGCACCAGGCCACCACGGGCGTCGAGGCCATTGGCGGTGAAAATCGCGAGGGGGTTTTTTAACCAGATACGGGTCGCAGGCATTGGCCGGCTCCTCTGAATGATGGGTTCAGGTTTGCCAGCTCAGTGTTGCCCTGTCTGCTGATCCAGGGTCGCCGGTGAGGGCGAGGGGGGTAGATTACGTGTTGTTGGCGGTTGGGTCTACTGAGTCAATGTGGGAGGGGGCTTGCTCCCGAATGCTGTGGTTCAGTCAATACATGGGCTGACTGATACACCGCTTTCGGGAGCAAGCCCCCTCCCACATTTCGACCGTGGCTTACCAGGCGATGGTGTCGCCTTTGTAGTCCACGAAGTGATGGCCGCCTTTGCCGGTGTAGGCATTCACCTGATCCACCAGGCCGCGCACGCTGGTGTCGACATCGATGTGCGCGTTTTCGCCGCCCATGTCGGTCTTCACCCAGCCTGGATGCAGCGACAGCACCGTGAGTTTAGGGTCACTCAGTTGCGTGATAAAGCTGTTGGTCATGGAGTTGAGTGCAGCCTTGCTGGCCTTGTACAGCGCCAGGTCGGAGCCATCGGGAATAGTCACGCTGCCCAGTACCGAACTCATGAACGCCAGCACGCCGGTGTCTTTGCGGATCTGCCCGACAAAGCGCTGGGCCAGGTTGATTGGCGCCACGGCGTTGGTGAAAAACAGCTGGCCGACTTCCGCCAGGGTGGCGTGGCCCGGCTCCTGGTTGGCAGGGCCTTTGACGCCGGCGTTGACGAACAGCAGGTCGAAGGTGCGCGCTTTCAGGCGTTGGGCCAAGGCGATCACGGCTTGTTGATCGTCCATGTCCAGCTTCTCGATCTGCACCTGGCCCACGGCTTTGAGCGCATCGGCCTTGTTCGGGTCACGCACGGTGGCGGTCACCTCCCAGCCGTCCTGCAGCAATTGCTTGACCAGGCCAAGGCCCAGCCCGCGCGAGGCGCCGATGATCAGTGCGGTTTTTGGCGTAGACATGAAAGGCTTCCTTGGGAGTGGAGGTTCACGGATTTAATGGACAACGTTGCCCGAGCCTTTGCTGCAACTCCTGGCGCAGATGGCCGAGTTCAGTGATGCGGGTTTCGATCAGGTTGAGCTTGTCTTGCAGCAATTGTGTGACGGCAGCGTCGGGATCGGGTGCCTGCCATAAGGCGGCGACGCTGGTGCCGATCTCGCCGAGGCTGAAGCCCAGGCGCTGCGCAGTCTTGATATAGAGCACCAGTTGCACCATGTCCGGCGGGTAGTCGCGGTAACCGTTGGCGCTGCGTTGCGCGGCGATCAACCCGCGCTGCTCATAGAAGCGCAAGGTGTCGCGGCTGACCTGGCTGGCCTGGGCTAATTCGCCGATACGCATGAGACGGGCTCGAGAGGGCTTGACCCTGGAGCATACTCCAGGCTTTAGCCTGCTGGCTTCTTGAATTGAAGGAGCTTGCTGCTATGTGGACACAAAAACACTACCGAACACTGGTGCGGGCCAGCGCCTGGTATGACTTGATCATCACCGCGGCGTTTGTCACGCCGTGGAGTTTTGCATTAGTGCACGGCCTGCTGCAGGGCTTGAACTTGGGGGGCGAGCTACCGCCGTTTCTGCCTGCGCATGTGCTGATGGCCAACCTGCTCGGTTCGATTGTGTGCGTGTGGGCAGTGCTGCGTATTCGCGACCCTCAACGCCAATTCGGGCTGTATGACGCGGCCGGCCGTGGGCTGTTTGCGACCTGGCAGCTGTACGCGCTGATGCAGGGCGCCACGTCCGTGCTGTGGATAATTCTGTTGCTGGAAGTGCTGTGGGGCGTTGCGCAAATAGTGCCGGTGAATACTGATCAAAAAATGATCGGCGCCCGTAAGCCCTTGTGACAGAAGGGTTACAGGCGGGTGTGCTCAGGTTATCCACAGGCAGGTGCACAGTAGATGTGGGCAGTTTCAGCGTTCGAGCAGGATGCGCCCACGGCTGAGGTCGGCGAGCTGGGTTTGCAGCGTGTCGATGTGCGCCTCGCCGAGTGCGAGCTGTAGCTCGACGCCGTTGGCGGTGAAGGTTTCTTCCACCACCAGCCCGCCCAGTTCGGCCACGCGCAGTTTCACCAGGTTCAATTCCGAGAAACTGCAGGCACAACTGAGCGGCACGCGGCTGATCAGCTCGATGCGTTCGGCATTCTGCAGGCATTTGTTGGCGCCGCCGCCGTAGGCGCGGGCCAGCCCGCCGGTGCCCAGCTGGATGCCGCCGTACCAGCGAATCACCAGCACGGCGACCTGATCAAAGCCTTGGGCTTCAATGGCGGCCAGGATCGGCCGCCCGGCCGTGCCGCCGGGCTCGCCATCGTCGTTGCTGCGGTACTGGTCGGCGAGCTTCCAGGCCCAGCAGTTGTGCGTGGCGTTAAGGTCGCTGTGCTGCTCGAAAAACGCCTGGGCGTCTTGCGCGCTGGTGATCGGCGCGGCCAAGGTGATAAAGCGGCTTTTGCGTATTTCTTCACGAAATTCGCAAAGGCCGGTCAGCGTGAAAGGCATAAGTCGCTTCGTTTATAGGGCCGGCTTGATGCCGCAGCCTTTGAGGATGATATGGATCAGGTTGGTGCCGGCGTCTTCCATGTCCTGCTTGGTCAGCTTGGTGCGACCAGTGACGCGACAGATCTGGGTGGCGAAGTCGGCGTAATGTTGGGTACTGCCCCACAACAGGAAGATCAGGTGCACGGGGTCGATGGGGTCCATCTTGCCGGCTTCGATCCACGCCTGGAACACCGCTGCGCGGCCACTGAACCAGGCGCGGTAGTCCTGGCTGAAATATTCGGTCAGGCATTCGCCGCCGCTGATGATCTCCATGGCGAAGATCCGCGAGGCTTGCGGGTGGCGTCGGGAGAATTCCATCTTGGTGCGGATGTAGCGTGTCAGCGCGACGGCGGGGTCGTCCTCGGCGGTCAGCGCGTTGAAGGTGCTGTCCCACAGTTCGAGGATATTGCTCAGTACCGCAATGTACAGGCCGAGCTTGTTGGTGAAGTAATAATGCAGGTTGGCCTTGGGCAGCCCGGCACTCGAGGCAATGGTGTTCATGCTGGTGCCTTTGTAGCCATGGCGCGCGAATTCGTCTTCAGCCGCCTGGAGAATCGCTTGTTCATTCTTTTGCCGAATACGGCTGGCAGGTTTACCGGCGTGGTTGCTGTGGGCAGGAACTTCGAGGCTCATGGAGGTTTCCGTGCTGATCGATAGAGACGACGTGTGCACAGATAACCCACCCTCAAGCCTCAGACAAGTCCCGATGCAATAAAACCGTCAAAGCGGTTCCAGTGTGTCGCTTTCCGGCGCGTGGTTTGCGCCAATCGCAGCCGCTTTGGCCTCGGGCAATAACAGGCACAACAGGATGGCCGTCAGGCCGCCGCTGGTGATGGCCGAGTCGAACAGGTTTTGCACCAGAGGCGGCATCAAGTGCAGCAACTCAGGTTGGGCGGCGATGCCCAGGCCGACGCCGAACGAGGTGGCGATGATCAGCATGCTGCGTCGGTCCAGCGGCGCCTGGGCCAGAATGCGCACGCCGGCGGCGGCCACGCTGCCGAACATCACCAGGGTGGCGCCGCCCAATACCGGTTTGGGGATTTGCTGCAGCACCGCGCCGATCAATGGAAACAAGCCGAGACAGAACAGCAGCACGCCAATGTATAAGCCGACGTAACGGCTGGCCACGCCGGTGAGTTGGATCACGCCGTTGTTCTGCGCAAACGTGGTATTGGGGAATGCGCTGAAGGTGGCGGCGATCAGGCAACTGACGCCATCACCCAGCACGCCGCCTTTGAGCCGGCTTATATAAGAAGGGCCGCTGATGGGCTGGCGGGCGATCATGCAGTTGGCGGTGAGGTCGCCAACGGTTTCGATACTGCTGATCAGATAAATCAGCGCGATGGGCAGGAAGGCGCTCCAGTCGAAGTTGAAACCAAAGCGAAATGGCA
Source organism: Pseudomonas sp. FP2338 (assembly GCF_030687515.1). Lineage (NCBI taxonomy): Bacteria > Pseudomonadati > Pseudomonadota > Gammaproteobacteria > Pseudomonadales > Pseudomonadaceae > Pseudomonas > Pseudomonas sp. FP2338. Next base: position 804,651 of record NZ_CP117436.1, read on the forward strand.
TCGGTACGCTGATCAATGGCAAGTCGGGCAAGGCTTGGGGCACCAGCTTGCCGCTGAACCACGCGGCCAGGCTGCCGAGGGCCAGGCCGATGATGATTGCCGAGAGGCGCACCCACGGCGTGTTCGAGCGGTTGAGCAAGATGATCGTCAATACGACAAACAGCCCCAAGGCCAGGTTGGTCGGCGCGCCGAAGTCGGGCGCGTTGAACCCGCCGCCCAGGTCGGTGATCCCGACTTTGATCAGGCTGATGCCGATCAAGGTAATGACGATGCCGGTGACCAGGGGCGTGATCACACGGCGCAATTGCCCGATGAAACGGCTCAACACGATCTGTACCGCCGCGCCGAAAAAGCACACGCCGAAGACCATCGCCATGATGTCTTCCGGGCTGCCGCCGCGTTGCTTCACCAGAAAGCCTGCTGACAACACCGCACCGAGAAACGCAAAGCTGGTGCCTTGCAGGCAGATCATCCCGGCGCCGATACCAAATGGCCTGCGTGCCTGAATGAACGTGCCCACGCCGGACACCATCAACGCCATGCTGATCAGGTAGGGCAGGTGGGCGGTAAGCCCCAACGTAGAACCGATGATCAGTGGCGGGGTGATGATGCCGACGAAGGCTGCCAGCACATGTTGCAAGGCAGCCAGTATTGCGGGCAGTGGCTTCGGGCGGTCGTTCAGGCCGTAGATCAGGTCGTTGGGGCTCAAGGTTTCTGGTGGCATGGCGGGCAAACTCAGGGCGGACGGTTCAAGGTCCTGGCTCCCTTGCAAAAAGCTGTCCAGTTGCTCAGCTTTTAGCGAGAGGCCCGTGTTAGCGCGTTGCCGCCAGGCTCTCGAGAAAGCTTTCCAGCACCAAATGAGGGCGGCGACCCTTGCGCGTGACCGATGCGAGGCTCAAATCGTAAAAACGCGTAGCCGGTTTCAGCGCGCGCAGTCGGCCTTGTTGTACCCACAGGCTGGCGTAGTGGTCGGGCAGGTAGCCGATATAGCGGCCGGTGAGGATCAGGAACGCCATGCCTTCGCGGTCCGAGGCGCTGGCGGTGCAATTGAGTGCCTGGTAATGGGCCTGGATTTCGGCGGGCAAGCGGAAGGTCGGGGCGATGGCGTCCTGGCTGTCGATACGTGGGTCGTCCAGTTGCTTGTCTTCCGCGTAAAACAACGGGTGGCCGACCGCGCAGTAGAGCAACGAACGTTCGCTGTACAGGGGTTGGTATTCCAGGCCCGACAAGGCACTCGCCTGGGGCACTACGCCGACATGCAGGCGGCCATCGAGTACACCTTGTTCCACTTCATTCGGGGCGATCATGCGGATCTGGATCTGCACGTCCGGGCCGCGCTCCTTCAACTGCGCCAGGGCGTGGGTGATGCGCATGTGGGGCAGGGTGACCAGGTTGTCGGTGAGGCCGATGATCAGTTCGCCGCGCAAGTGCTGGTGCAGGCCGTTGACCTCGGTGCGAAAGCTTTCCAGCGCACTTAATAGCTGCAAGGCCGATTGGTAGACCTCGCGGCCTTCTTCAGTCAGCGAGAAACCGGCACGCCCGCGCTGGCACAGGCGCAATCCAAGGCGTTGCTCCAGGTCGCTCATTTGCTGGCTGATGGCCGAGCGGCCAATGCCGAGCACGGTTTCTGCCGCCGAGAAACCACCGCATTCCACCACGCTGCGAAAGATACGCAGAAGGCGGATATCGAAGTCGCTGACTTGGGCCAGGGGGTCGGGTCGACGGCTGCTCATAGTTTAGTGAAGGCCTGACTGAAGGTTAGAAGAGTTGGATTTCACCGACTTTATCGCCGTGGCAATTTAGCTGCAACAACGCTTTTCAATCCCGACGCTGCCTTTTGCCCTGCGAGGTTTTGCTGATGAACATGCCCGAAAACGCCCCATCGTCCCTGGCCAGCCAATTGAAGTTGGATGCGCACTGGATGCCTTACACGGCCAACCGCAACTTCCAGCGCGACCCGCGCCTGATCGTCGGCGCTGAAGGCAGCTGGTTGATTGATGACAAGGGCCGTCGGGTGTACGACTCGTTGTCGGGCCTGTGGACCTGTGGCGCCGGGCACACCCGTAAGGAGATTCAAGAAGCCGTCTCCAAGCAATTGGGCACCCTGGACTACTCCCCGGGCTTCCAATACGGTCATCCGTTGTCTTTCCAACTGGCGGAAAAGATCGCCGACCTGACCCCAGGCAACCTGAACCACGTGTTCTTCACCGACTCGGGTTCTGAGTGCGCCGATACCGCCGTGAAGATGGTGCGTGCCTACTGGCGCCTGAAAGGCCAGGCCACCAAGACCAAGATGATCGGCCGCGCTCGTGGCTATCACGGTGTGAACATTGCCGGGACCAGCCTGGGTGGTGTGAACGGCAACCGTAAGCTCTTTGGTCAGGGCCTGATGGACGTTGACCATCTGCCGCACACGTTGCTGGCGAGCAATGCGTTCTCCCGTGGCATGCCGGAGCAGGGCGGTATCGCCTTGGCCGATGAGCTGCTCAAGCTGATCGAGTTGCACGACGCGTCGAACATCGCGGCGGTGTTTGTTGAACCGATGGCCGGTTCCGCGGGTGTGCTGGTGCCGCCACAGGGTTATCTCAAGCGTCTGCGTGAGATCTGCGACCAACACAACATTCTGTTGGTGTTCGATGAAGTGATCACCGGTTTCGGCCGTACCGGCTCGATGTTCGGCGCCGACAGCTTTGGTGTGACCCCGGACCTGATGTGCATCGCCAAGCAAGTTACCAACGGCGCGATCCCGATGGGCGCGGTGATTGCCAGCAGCGAGATCTATCAGACTTTCATGAACCAGGCGACGCCGGAATACGCGGTGGAGTTCCCCCACGGTTACACCTACTCGGCGCACCCGGTGGCTTGCGCGGCTGGCTTGGCGGCATTGGACCTGTTGCAGAAGGAAAACCTGGTGCAGAGCGTAGCCGAAGTCGCCCCGCACTTTGAGAATGCGCTGCACGGGTTGAAGGGCAGCAAGAATGTGATCGACATCCGTAACTACGGCCTGGCCGGCGCGATCCAGATTGCCCCGCGCGACGGTGATGCCATCGTGCGTCCATTCGAGGCCGGCATGGCCTTGTGGAAAGCCGGTTTCTACGTGCGCTTTGGCGGTGACACCCTACAGTTCGGGCCAACCTTCAACAGTAAGCCGCAGGACCTGGATCGCCTGTTCGACGCGGTCGGCGAAGTGCTGAACAAGATCGACTGATTTCTCCTTCTATATAGAACAACTTTTCAGGAGCCCTGCATGAGCCCTATCCAGCATTTGATCAACGGTGAGTTGGTCAATGACAGCGGCCGTAGTGCCGACGTGTACAACCCATCCACCGGCCAGGTGATTCACCAGGTGCCATTGGCCAGCCGTGAAACCATTCAACAGGCGATCGACTCGGCCAAGGCAGCGTTCCCGGCCTGGCGCAATACGCCGCCAGCCAAGCGTGCCCAGGTGATGTTTCGTTTCAAGCAATTGCTGGAGCAGAACGAAGCGCGTATCTCGCAGTTGATCAGCGAGGAGCATGGTAAAACGCTTGAAGACGCCGCCGGTGAACTGAAGCGCGGCATTGAGAACGTCGAATACGCATGCTCGGCGCCGGAGATTCTCAAGGGCGAGTACAGCCGTAACGTGGGGCCCAACATTGATGCGTGGTCCGACTTCCAGCCGCTGGGTGTGGTGGCGGGTATTACTCCGTTCAACTTCCCGGCGATGGTGCCGCTGTGGATGTACCCGCTGGCGATCGTGTGCGGTAACTGTTTCATCCTGAAACCATCGGAGCGTGATCCAAGCTCCACGCTGCTGATTGCGCAGCTGCTACAGGAAGCCGGTCTGCCCAAAGGCGTGCTGAGCGTGGTGCACGGGGACAAGGGCGCAGTGGATGCGCTGATTGAAGCACCGGAAGTCAAAGCCCTGAGTTTTGTGGGTTCGACGCCTATTGCCGAGTACATCTATTCCGAAGCGACCAAGCGTGGCAAGCGCGTGCAGGCGCTGGGCGGGGCAAAGAACCATGCGGTGCTGATGCCGGATGCGGACTTGGATAACGCGGTTAGCGCTTTGATGGGCGCGGCGTATGGTTCCTGCGGTGAGCGTTGCATGGCGATTTCGGTGGCCGTGTGCGTGGGCGACCAGGTAGCGGACGCGTTGATCGCCAAGTTGGTACCGCAGGTCAAGGCACTGAAGATTGGTGCGGGCACCACTTGCGGCCTGGATATGGGGCCGTTGGTGACGGGGCAGGCGCGGGACAAGGTCAGCGGCTATATAGAAGACGGTGTGTCGGCGGGTGCCAAGCTGGTGGTCGACGGCCGCGGCTTGAGTGTTGCCGGGCATGAAGAGGGCTTCTTCCTGGGTGGCAGCCTGTTTGATCGCGTGACGCCTGAGATGCGCATCTATAAGGAGGAGATCTTCGGGCCGGTGCTGTGCGTGGTGCGGGTGGATAGCCTGGAAGCGGCGATGCAGCTGATCAACGATCACGAGTATGGCAACGGCACCTGCATCTTTACCCGTGACGGTGAGGCGGCGCGGCTGTTCTGTGATGAGATCGAAGTGGGTATGGTCGGTGTGAACGTGCCATTGCCGGTGCCGGTGGCCTACCACAGCTTTGGCGGCTGGAAGCGTTCGCTGTTTGGCGACTTGCACGCCTATGGGCCGGATGGGGTGCGTTTTTATACCCGTCGCAAGGCGATTACCCAGCGTTGGCCGCAACGGGCCAGCCATGAAGCGTCGCAGTTCGCCTTCCCGAGTCTGTAAGGCGCTGCAGGTGAAAGCCGGCCCCATGGGGCCGGCTTTTGTGCTTTCGCGGCCTTTTTGACCGATATGACAGAAATGTGAACGAAAGGGATTGACGGCGTTTTATATCTGTCTATAATTCGCCCCACTTCCGGCGCAGTCGAAACGGAAAACTCCTTGATAAACAAAGAGTTATGAAGTTTTCGGCAGCAGGTTACTTCAGTTCATCGAAGCCAAAAGGAAGTTGAAAAAGAGGTGTTGACAGCAGCGTGTAACGCTGTAGAATTCGCCTCCCGCTAACGAGAGATCGTAAGCGCAAGTGGTTGAAGTTGTTGAGGAATTCTTCGAAAACTTCTGAAAATAACCACTTGACAGCAAATGAGGCTGCTGTAGAATGCGCGCCTCGGTTGAGACGAAAGATCTTAACCAACCGCTCTTTAACAACTGAATCAAGCAATTCGTGTGGGTGCTTGTGGAGTCAGACTGATAGTCAACAAGATTATCAGCATCACAAGTTACTCCGCGAGAAATCAAAGATGTAACCAACGATTGCTGAGCCAAGTTTAGGGTTTCTTAAAAACCCAAAGATGTTTGAACTGAAGAGTTTGATCATGGCTCAGATTGAACGCTGGCGGCAGGCCTAACACATGCAAGTCGAGCGGTAGAGAGAAGCTTGCTTCTCTTGAGAGCGGCGGACGGGTGAGTAAAGCCTAGGAATCTGCCTGGTAGTGGGGGATAACGTTCGGAAACGGACGCTAATACCGCATACGTCCTACGGGAGAAAGCAGGGGACCTTCGGGCCTTGCGCTATCAGATGAGCCTAGGTCGGATTAGCTAGTTGGTGAGGTAATGGCTCACCAAGGCGACGATCCGTAACTGGTCTGAGAGGATGATCAGTCACACTGGAACTGAGACACGGTCCAGACTCCTACGGGAGGCAGCAGTGGGGAATATTGGACAATGGGCGAAAGCCTGATCCAGCCATGCCGCGTGTGTGAAGAAGGTCTTCGGATTGTAAAGCACTTTAAGTTGGGAGGAAGGGCATTAACCTAATACGTTAGTGTTTTGACGTTACCGACAGAATAAGCACCGGCTAACTCTGTGCCAGCAGCCGCGGTAATACAGAGGGTGCAAGCGTTAATCGGAATTACTGGGCGTAAAGCGCGCGTAGGTGGTTTGTTAAGTTGGATGTGAAATCCCCGGGCTCAACCTGGGAACTGCATTCAAAACTGACTGACTAGAGTATGGTAGAGGGTGGTGGAATTTCCTGTGTAGCGGTGAAATGCGTAGATATAGGAAGGAACACCAGTGGCGAAGGCGACCACCTGGACTAATACTGACACTGAGGTGCGAAAGCGTGGGGAGCAAACAGGATTAGATACCCTGGTAGTCCACGCCGTAAACGATGTCAACTAGCCGTTGGAAGCCTTGAGCTTTTAGTGGCGCAGCTAACGCATTAAGTTGACCGCCTGGGGAGTACGGCCGCAAGGTTAAAACTCAAATGAATTGACGGGGGCCCGCACAAGCGGTGGAGCATGTGGTTTAATTCGAAGCAACGCGAAGAACCTTACCAGGCCTTGACATCCAATGAACTTTCTAGAGATAGATTGGTGCCTTCGGGAACATTGAGACAGGTGCTGCATGGCTGTCGTCAGCTCGTGTCGTGAGATGTTGGGTTAAGTCCCGTAACGAGCGCAACCCTTGTCCTTAGTTACCAGCACGTAATGGTGGGCACTCTAAGGAGACTGCCGGTGACAAACCGGAGGAAGGTGGGGATGACGTCAAGTCATCATGGCCCTTACGGCCTGGGCTACACACGTGCTACAATGGTCGGTACAGAGGGTTGCCAAGCCGCGAGGTGGAGCTAATCCCACAAAACCGATCGTAGTCCGGATCGCAGTCTGCAACTCGACTGCGTGAAGTCGGAATCGCTAGTAATCGCGAATCAGAATGTCGCGGTGAATACGTTCCCGGGCCTTGTACACACCGCCCGTCACACCATGGGAGTGGGTTGCACCAGAAGTAGCTAGTCTAACCTTCGGGAGGACGGTTACCACGGTGTGATTCATGACTGGGGTGAAGTCGTAACAAGGTAGCCGTAGGGGAACCTGCGGCTGGATCACCTCCTTAATCGACGACATCAGCTGCTCCATAAGTTCCCACACGAATTGCTTGATTCATTGAAGAAGACGATAAGAAGCAGCCTAAAGGGTTGTAGCTTAGTTGGTTAGAGCGCACCCCATGCTCTGTGGTAAAGAGCAGGGTGAGGTCGGCCTTAGCAGCTCGAAATTGGGTCTGTAGCTCAGTTGGTTAGAGCGCACCCCTGATAAGGGTGAGGTCGGCAGTTCGAATCTGCCCAGACCCACCAATTTTGTGTGGGAAACGCCTGTAGAAATACGGGGCCATAGCTCAGCTGGGAGAGCGCCTGCCTTGCACGCAGGAGGTCAACGGTTCGATCCCGTTTGGCTCCACCACTACTGCTTCTACGTTATGAAAGCTTAGAAATGAGCATTCCATCAGGTTGATGATGAATGTTGATTTCTAGTCTTTGATTAGATCGTTCTTTAAAAATTTGGGTATGTGATAGAAAGATAGACTGAACGTTACTTTCACTGGTAACGGATCAGGCTAAGGTAAAATTTGTGAGTTCTCTTAATTGAGAAATTCGAATTTTCGGCGAATGTTGTCTTCACAGTATAACCAGATTGCTTGGGGTTATATGGTCAAGTGAAGAAGCGCATACGGTGGATGCCTTGGCAGTCAGAGGCGATGAAAGACGTGGTAGCCTGCGAAAAGCTTCGGGGAGTCGGCAAACAGACTTTGATCCGGAGATGTCTGAATGGGGGAACCCAGCCATCATAAGATGGTTATCTTACGCTGAATACATAGGCGTAAGAGGCGAACCAGGGGAACTGAAACATCTAAGTACCCTGAGGAAAAGAAATCAACCGAGATTCCCTTAGTAGTGGCGAGCGAACGGGGACTAGCCCTTAAGTGGCTTTGAGATTAGCGGAACGCTCTGGAAAGTGCGGCCATAGTGGGTGATAGCCCTGTACGCGAAAATCTCTTAGTCATGAAATCGAGTAGGACGGAGCACGAGAAACTTTGTCTGAATATGGGGGGACCATCCTCCAAGGCTAAATACTACTGACTGACCGATAGTGAACTAGTACCGTGAGGGAAAGGCGAAAAGAACCCCGGAGAGGGGAGTGAAATAGATCCTGAAACCGTATGCGTACAAGCAGTGGGAGCAGACTTTGTTCTGTGACTGCGTACCTTTTGTATAATGGGTCAGCGACTTATTTTCAGTGGCGAGCTTAACCGAATAGGGGAGGCGTAGCGAAAGCGAGTCTTAATAGGGCGTCTAGTCGCTGGGAATAGACCCGAAACCGGGCGATCTATCCATGGGCAGGTTGAAGGTTGGGTAACACTAACTGGAGGACCGAACCGACTACCGTTGAAAAGTTAGCGGATGACCTGTGGATCGGAGTGAAAGGCTAATCAAGCTCGGAGATAGCTGGTTCTCCTCGAAAGCTATTTAGGTAGCGCCTCATGTATCACTGTAGGGGGTAGAGCACTGTTTCGGCTAGGGGGTCATCCCGACTTACCAAACCGATGCAAACTCCGAATACCTACAAGTGCCGAGCATGGGAGACACACGGCGGGTGCTAACGTCCGTCGTGAAAAGGGAAACAACCCAGACCGTCAGCTAAGGTCCCAAAGTTATGGTTAAGTGGGAAACGATGTGGGAAGGCTTAGACAGCTAGGAGGTTGGCTTAGAAGCAGCCACCCTTTAAAGAAAGCGTAATAGCTCACTAGTCGAGTCGGCCTGCGCGGAAGATGTAACGGGGCTCAAACCATACACCGAAGCTACGGGTATCACGTAAGTGATGCGGTAGAGGAGCGTTCTGTAAGCCTGTGAAGGTGAGTTGAGAAGCTTGCTGGAGGTATCAGAAGTGCGAATGCTGACATGAGTAACGACAATGGGTGTGAAAAACACCCACGCCGAAAGACCAAGGTTTCCTGCGCAACGTTAATCGACGCAGGGTTAGTCGGTCCCTAAGGCGAGGCTGAAAAGCGTAGTCGATGGAAAACAGGTTAATATTCCTGTACTTCTGGTTATTGCGATGGAGGGACGGAGAAGGCTAGGCCAGCTTGGCGTTGGTTGTCCAAGTTTAAGGTGGTAGGCTGGAATCTTAGGTAAATCCGGGATTCTAAGGCCGAGAGCTGATGACGAGTTAACTTTTAGTTAACGAAGTGGTTGATGCCATGCTTCCAAGAAAAGCTTCTAAGCTTCAGGTAACCAGGAACCGTACCCCAAACCGACACAGGTGGTTGGGTAGAGAATACCAAGGCGCTTGAGAGAACTCGGGTGAAGGAACTAGGCAAAATGGCACCGTAACTTCGGGAGAAGGTGCGCCGGTGAGGGTGAAGGACTTGCTCCGTAAGCTCATGCCGGTCGAAGATACCAGGCCGCTGCGACTGTTTATTAAAAACACAGCACTCTGCAAACACGAAAGTGGACGTATAGGGTGTGACGCCTGCCCGGTGCCGGAAGGTTAATTGATGGGGTTAGCTAACGCGAAGCTCTTGATCGAAGCCCCGGTAAACGGCGGCCGTAACTATAACGGTCCTAAGGTAGCGAAATTCCTTGTCGGGTAAGTTCCGACCTGCACGAATGGCGTAACGATGGCGGCGCTGTCTCCACCCGAGACTCAGTGAAATTGAAATCGCTGTGAAGATGCAGTGTATCCGCGGCTAGACGGAAAGACCCCGTGAACCTTTACTATAGCTTTGCACTGGACTTTGAATTTGCTTGTGTAGGATAGGTGGGAGGCTTTGAAGCGTGGACGCCAGTCTGCGTGGAGCCAACCTTGAAATACCACCCTGGCAACTTTGAGGTTCTAACTCAGGTCCGTTATCCGGATCGAGGACAGTGTATGGTGGGTAGTTTGACTGGGGCGGTCTCCTCTAAAGAGTAACGGAGGAGTACGAAGGTGCGCTCAGACCGGTCGGAAATCGGTCGTAGAGTATAAAGGCAAAAGCGCGCTTGACTGCGAGACAGACACGTCGAGCAGGTACGAAAGTAGGTCTTAGTGATCCGGTGGTTCTGTATGGAAGGGCCATCGCTCAACGGATAAAAGGTACTCCGGGGATAACAGGCTGATACCGCCCAAGAGTTCATATCGACGGCGGTGTTTGGCACCTCGATGTCGGCTCATCACATCCTGGGGCTGAAGCCGGTCCCAAGGGTATGGCTGTTCGCCATTTAAAGTGGTACGCGAGCTGGGTTTAGAACGTCGTGAGACAGTTCGGTCCCTATCTGCCGTGGACGTTTGAGATTTGAGAGGGGCTGCTCCTAGTACGAGAGGACCGGAGTGGACGAACCTCTGGTGTTCCGGTTGTCACGCCAGTGGCATTGCCGGGTAGCTATGTTCGGAATAGATAACCGCTGAAAGCATCTAAGCGGGAAACTAGCCTCAAGATGAGATCTCACTGGGACCTTGAGTCCCCTGAAGGGCCGTCGAAGACTACGACGTTGATAGGTTGGGTGTGTAAGCGCTGTGAGGCGTTGAGCTAACCAATACTAATTGCCCGTGAGGCTTGACCATATAACACCCAAGCAATTTGATGCTCCTAGTTGAAAAGACGAAAGAGTCCAGATTGCGGTGTGTGAAGACGAGATGAACCGAAAGTTCGACGCTCACAAAACACCGAAAGCTGTCACATACCCAATTTGCTGAAGCGAAGCCAGCTGGCTACGAATCAGTACCCGAATTTCTTGACGACCATAGAGCATTGGAACCACCTGATCCCATCCCGAACTCAGTAGTGAAACGATGCATCGCCGATGGTAGTGTGGGGTTTCCCCATGTGAGAGTAGGTCATCGTCAAGATTAAATTCCGAAACCCCTGATTGCTAACGCAATCAGGGGTTTTGTTTTGGGCGGTCGAAAACCCAAACCTGCCCAAGGCTGCCGACAAATTTGCACAGTTATTTCTGAACCAGACCATTAGAATAGGCACCTAACCTTTTTTAGAGTTCGAGCCCTATCTATGCCCGATCCGGTTGATACCGTCGAGGTGTCGCAGTTACCACTGGAGGATCTGGTGGCATGCCATGAGTGCGACTTGCTGATGCGCAAACCCGCACTTGCCCTCGGTGAAAAAGCCCAATGCCCACGTTGCGGTTACGAGCTTTACGCTCACCGCCACAACGTGGTTGAGCGAAGCCTCGCTTTGGTGCTGGCGGCACTGTTGCTGTACATCCCCGCGAACTTTTTACCCATCATGCAGCTCAATCTTCTCGGGCAGTCCTCGGAGGACACCGTTTGGAGCGGCGTGGTCGGTCTGTTCGATACCGGCATGCAAGGCGTCGCGGCCGTGGTGTTCCTGTGCAGCATGGGCATTCCCCTGCTCAAACTGCTCTGCCAATTGGCGGTGTTGCTCAGTATCCGTTGGAATATCGGCCGCAGTTATGGCCTGTTGCTCTACCGCATTTACCATCACCTGAAGGATTGGGGGATGTTGGAGGTTTACCTGATGGGCGTGCTGGTCGCGATCGTCAAACTCGCGGACATGGCCTCCATCACCATTGGCCTGGGGCTTGTCTGCTTCGTCAGCCTATTAGTGGTTCAAGTACTGCTGGAGGTGGTGATGTCGCCCCACCAGATCTGGCAAGCGCTTTCAGGAGAGGATGATCATGCGGGCGATTGATGCAGGCATTCTGATTTGTACCGAATGCCACGAGCTGAACAAGCAAGAGGCTGATACCGATGAACAGCTGTGCACTCGTTGCGGTGCGCTGATCCATGCGCGTCGCCCCAACAGCCTTGTGCGTACCTGGGCGTTGCTGATCACTGCAGCAATCCTGTATATCCCGGCTAACCTATTGCCAATCATGACCATCAACTCTCTTGGCCAGGGTGATCCCAGTACTATCATGGCGGGTGTGATTCAGCTGGTGCAGCACGGAATGTTTCCCATCGCTGCGGTGGTGTTTATCGCCAGCATTCTGGTGCCGACGTTCAAGCTGGTGGGCATTGGCCTGTTGCTGTTCTCGGTGCAGCGCCATCAACCGCTGTCCGCACAACAACGCATTATCATGTACCGCTTTATCGAATTCATTGGCCGCTGGTCCATGCTGGATATCTTCGTGATCGCCATCCTAGTGGCGGTTGTTAACTTTGGGCGACTTGCCAGCGTCGAGGCCAATCTTGGTGCTGCCGCGTTTGCCAGTGTGGTGATCTTGACGATGCTTGCCGCAGTAACTTTTGATCCCCGACTGATTTGGGATAACACGGAGTCGGACGACGACCATGAGTGATTTGCCTAAAGCTAAAACCCGCCCGGCCTCCAATTGGTCGGCCATTTGGGTACTCCCCCTGATTGCATTGATCATCGGCGGCTGGCTGGGATGGCGTGCCTATTCCCAACAGGGCCTCGAGATCCAGGTGCGCTTTGAAAGCGGCGAGGGCATCCAGGTCAACAAAACCGAAGTGGTCTACAAAGGCATGACGGTGGGCAAGGTCAAAGCCTTGGCCCTGGATGACGAAGGCAGCAATCGCGGGGTGATCGCCACCATCGAGATGAACAAGGACGTCGAGCAATACCTCAAGACCAACACACGCTTCTGGCTGGTAAAGCCCAGCGTCAGCCTCGCCGGTATTACCGGCCTGGAAACCCTGGTCTCGGGTAACTACATTGCCGCCAGCCCTGGCGACGGCGAGCCCACGCGCAAATTCAAGGCGCTCTCCGAAGAGCCACCGTTATCTGACGCCAAGCCCGGCCTGCACCTGACCCTTAAAGCCGATCGTCTCGGCTCACTGAACCGCGGCAGCCCGGTGTTCTATAAGCAGATCCAGGTTGGCCAGGTCAAAAGCTATCTGCTGTCCGAGGACCAGAGCACCGTCGAGATCAAGGTCTACATCGAGCCGACGTACGCCAGCCTGGTGCGCAAACACACGCGTTTCTGGAACGCCAGCGGCATCAGCATCGATGCCAACCTGTCCGGCGTAAAAGTGCGTAGCGAGTCGCTGTCCAGCATCGTCGCCGGCGGTATCGCGTTCGCCACCCCTGAAAATCGCAAGGACAGCCCGCCGACAGATCCGAGCCTGCCTTTCCGTCTTTATGAGGATTTCGACGCCGCCGCCGCCGGCATCAAAGTCAAGGTCAAACTCACCGACTTCGAAGGCCTGCAGGCCGGGCGCACCCCGGTCATGTACAAAGGCATCCAGGTCGGCAGCCTGAAAACCCTGAAGATTGACCCGGACCTGTCCAGCGCCCATGCCGAGCTGACCCTCGACCCGCTCGCCGAAGACTACCTGGTGCAAGACACCCAGTTCTGGGTGGTCAAGCCGTCCATCTCCCTGGCCGGCATTACCGGTCTGGAGGCGTTGGTAAAGGGGAATTACATCGCCATCCGCCCAGGCGACAAAGGCAGCGCACCGCAACGTGAGTACGTCGCCCGCGCCAAGGCGCCACCTCTGGATTTGCGCTCCCCCGGCCTGCACATGGTGCTGTTCACCGATAACCTAGGCTCCCTGGATGTCGGCAGCCCGATCCTCTACAAACAGGTCAAGGTCGGTTCGGTGCAGAGCTACCAGTTTTCGCGCAAGAACAAGCAACTGGTGATCGGCGTTCACATCGAGAAGGAATACGAAAACCTCGTCAACGGTTCGACGCGTTTCTGGAACGCCAGCGGCGTCACCTTGACCGGCGGCCTCACCGGCGGCATTCAAGTGAAGAGTGAATCCCTGGCCAGCCTGATGGCTGGCGGTATCGCCTTCGAAACCCCGGAACAGAATGTGCCGTTGAAAAAACGTATCCCGCGTTTCCGCCTGTTTGCCGATCGCGAAGCGGCCAACCAGCATGGCACCCTGGTGACCATCAAGGTTGATCGCGCCGACGGCCTGCGGCCCGGCACGCCAGTACGCTTTAAAGGCCTCGACGTGGGCAAGATCGAGAACGTCGACCTCAGCGCCGACATGCAGTCGGTGCTGCTCAGTGCAAGGATCACCCAAGTAGCTGATCGGATCGCACGCAGCGGCAGCCAGTTCTGGGTGGTCAAGCCTGAGCTGGGCCTGATGAAAACCGCGAACCTGGAGACTCTGGTCACCGGCCAATACATCGAAGTGCAGCCCGCCGTGAAAAATGCCGGGCCGCAAAAGAGCTTCGTCGCGTTGGACAAACCACCAGAGGCTGTTCACCAGCAAGAAGGCCTGAGCCTGGTCCTCAGCGCCGCACGCCGTGGTTCGCTGAAGGAAGGCGTGCCGGTCACTTACCGTGAAGTCACCGTCGGCAAAGTCACCGGCTACGAACTGGGCCAGACCGCCGACCGCGTGTTGGTCCATATCCTGATCGAGCCTAAATATGCACCACTGGTGCGCAGTGGCAGCCGCTTCTGGAATACCAGTGGGTTTGGTTTGGACTTCGGCTTGTTCAAGGGGGCGACGGTGCGCACGGAGTCACTGGAGACGTTGGTGGCCGGTGGTATCGCCTTTGCCACGCCGGATGGCGAGCGGATGGGCAACGCGGCGCGACCGCAGCAGACGTTCCCGTTGTTTGACAAGTTTGAGGATGAGTGGCTGACCTGGGCGCCTAAGATTCCATTGGGCAAGTAGACCGAGGCGCGGCCTTCGCGAGCAAGCCCGCTCCCACATTCGACCGCATTCCAAAGGTGGCGCTCGGTCAAATGTGAGAGCGGGCTTGCTCGCGAAGAGGCCCTGGATAACACCACAAAGGCTCAGTAAAAAAGGCCGCGATCCATACAGATCGCGGCCTTTTGCATTTCAGTTCAGCCGATTAAACCTCATCCAACTCCGGCTCATCCGCCTGCACATTTACCGTCGCCTTCACCACATCGTGGCGACGGATGTACTTCCAGTCCGCCTCATCAATGTAGATACCATTCGGCCCGCTGCCGCCTTCCAGGTCGATCGCCACCTGGGCGGACACCTGCGGCTTCACACTGGCCAAAATCGGCACAAAGCCCAGTTGCAAACTGGTTTCCAGCAACGCCGCCTGGTTCTTCTCGTCGATGTCCGCCGCCTCGTCGAGGTAGTACGGCAAACGCACGCGCCCGGCCTGGTCGCGGTCCATCAAGTGCAGCAACAAGTACATGTTGGTCAGCGCCTTGATGGTCATGGTAGTGCCGTTGGACGCCGCGCCATCGATGTCGGTGTGGATCACCGGCTGGCCATGCACCTTGGTGATTTCAAATGCCAGCTCGAACAAGTCTTTGAGGCCCAACTGGTTATGGTTGGCAGCCACAAGACGGGCCAGGTATTCCTTGGCTTCTTCGTTCTTGTTGTCCTGCTCGGCGCTCTGGCTGAGGTCGAACACCGAAAGCGTTTCGCCTTCTTCATACTGGCCGGCACTGTGGATGATCTGGTCGATATGCTTGAGGGCTTCCTTGTTCGGCGCCAGCACGATGCGGAAGCTTTGCAGGTTCGATACCTGACGCTTGTTGATCTCGCGGTTGAACAAGGCCAACTGGTGCTCAAGGCTGTCGTAGTCGCTGCGGATATTGCGCAAGGTCCGCGCAATATCGGTAACCGCCGCACGGCGCGCCTTGCCAAGGGTCAGGGCTTCATCGGTGCGGTGGGCATAGGCGTTGATCAGCAGTTGCAGACGACGCTCCACGTCATCCTCGCTGTCGAACTTGGCCACGCCCTTGAGGCGCACCTGCGCATACAGCGCTTCGATCTGGCCATCAGCGCGCAATAAACCTTGCCAGCTGTCCTGGTAGTCATTGAGCAACGGCAACAGGTTGTCCATGGAGTCGTCGACCGGGTCAATGAACGGTGTGCCGAACGGCAAGTCGGCCGGCAACAACTGACGACGGCGCAGCGCGTCATCCAGCGTGCGTTGCTTGGCTTCCATATCGCCGATCTGACGACCGACCAGTTGCAGCTTGGCCGACAACTGCTGGACACGCTCGGTGAAGGCATCACTGGAGCGTTTCAACTCGTCTTGCGCGGCTTCCATCTGCGCCAGGTTTTCCAGCTTCTCGCCTTCTTCCGCGCTCAGGGTTTGTGCGCGACGGAAGTCTTCCAGTGCCTTCTGTGCATCCAGCACTTGCTGGTACAGCGCTTCGGTCTGGGTCTTGCTCGCCGCACGGTCAGAGGCTACGGCCTGCTGGGTCTTGAGCTGCTTGAGTTCTTTTTCCAGGCGCTCTTTCTGATCGCGCAACGCCGCGCGATCAGCCAGTGCCTGCAAGGCCGGTGGCTCGATATGGGAGATGTCGATGGACAGCCCCGGCACTTCAAATTTCTCGCCCTTGAAGCCATCAAGGATCTGCTCCAGGGATTTAACCCACTGGCCATCCTCATCCAAGGTGATGCCATGTTCACCCAGCGGCAAACTGAACAACGAACTGTTGAACAGGCGCATCAGACGCTCGACGTCCTGCTGTGAGAATTCTTCACGCAGTTTGGCGTAGCTGTTGTTGTCGGCGTGGTCGAGTTGCTGCTTGACCGACTTCAAGCGTTTTTCCAGGTCGCGCAGACGTTCGTCCAGGTCCTCGGCGCTGAACTGACGGGATTGCGCCAGGGCGCCCGCCAATTCATCGTGGGCATCCTTGGCCGCCAGCAGTTGCTGCTCCAGTACCTTGACGTCATCGACCAGCGCAAAGCGATGCTTGAGCACCGACAACTCGCCCAGCCAGCGCTGGATGCCACTGATCTCGCGCTCCAGGCGCATGAGCTCCTGGGTGCCGCCACGCTGATCGTTTTGCAGTGCGTCCTGCTCGTTACGGTAGTGCTCGGCCTGGATGGTCAGCTCTTCCTTGCGCGCACTGGCGTAGTCCGACCAGGTGCCCAGCAATGAATCCAGCAAGGGCGACAGGCGATGCAATTTGCCGCGCAATACATCGCGCAAGCGCACGCCATTGGCGAGTGCCTCAACCAACGGCCCGGCAGCCACCAGCGAGTTGTAGTCCTGCTCCATACGCCTTACATCACGGAAGGCTTCTTCGCACGCGGCGATGTAGTCCACGCTGCCGGAACGCAGGCTGTGTTCGAACGCATCCAGGAACAATTGCTTGAGCTTGGCCGCGGTGATTTCGCGCATGTGCAGCAGGTTGATAAACAGCGCGCGGAAAGTCTTCAGGCTCTGTTCGCTGGTGGAACGCAGCGGAATCAGGGTCAGGTCCAGCGGGATTGACGTGTGCCCGCCCACCAGCAAACGGCGCAGCTCGTCCGGCTTGAGTTCGTAGGCTTTCAGGCCTTCGCGCTCAAGGTTGGTGAACAACTCTTTCTGACGCAGGCAGGTGTCGTTCTTCTGGTAATGCGCTAAGTCCAGCTTGCCGGCATAGGCAAAGAACTGGTGACCGAAACCACCGCCCGGGCCGCGCCCGACCACGCCGATCACGTGCGGGCCGTGGGGCAGCGAGACTTCCACGAGGATGTAGCTGGTGTCGGTGGCAAAGTAGAAGCGCCGCGATTGTTCCAGGGTGTACTTGCCGAAACTCATGTCCGACATGCGCGCCAGGATCGGGAACTGCAAGGCGTTGATCGACGCAGATTTACCCAGGTTATTCGCGCCGTACACCGACAACGGTTCTTCCAGCGGGAACAAGCCCAGGCTGTAACCCGCGGTGTTCAATAGGGCGAAGCGGCGGATGCCGTAGCGTTCCTTACTCATGCGTCGGTCTCCTGTTCTTCGGCAATGGCGCGGGCCAGGGCGTCTTCTTCGCTGTCTTCGGCAAAGTCACTCAAGTCCAGCGGGTCATCGGTTTTCAGCAGTTTTTCATCGCTGTCTTCGTCGATGATCACCGGCGCCGGCAGTGGCAACACGCTGTGCACGCTGGCGGCCAGGTCACGGTCCTGCTGCACCGACAGGCACACATCGAGGAAGCGGTGCATCGGCGGCAGGAAGCGATAGATGCCGTTGTCTTCGCTGGCAAACCCCAGTTGGGTCATGCGGCGCATGATTTTTTCTTCGAGCTCTTCCTGGGTCTGCACTTCAGCCTGGATAAACAGGTCGCGGTACTTTTCCAGCAACGATGGCAATTCATCGCGGCCCAGGCTGCCACCGTCGAGCACGGCGATCGGGTCGCGGCCCTGGTCGGCCAGGTGTTCGACGATGATGAAGGTGAACAGCGCCAGGCGTTGCGCGGTCTTGTTGACCTGCGCCGCAGCCACGGCAGTGTCTGGTACGAAGTAATAGAAACCGCGTGTGTCACACACCAGCTCAAAACCCAGGGCCTTGAACAACGTGCGGTACTGGTCCTGGAAATTAGACAACTGCGCGTACAGCTCCGGGTCGCGGCGGCTGACGTGGTAACCCTTGAACAGCTCGCGAAAGATCGGTGCCAGCTGGGACAGTTCGGATAGATCAAGATGCATAAGGCGTGCTCGCAGAATTCTCGGTGGCATCGGTGCCAGCCGGGAGCAGGGCGAATGAGCGCAGGCTGACCTGGTGCTCGTGTGTGTGGTAGTCGCGGCGTTCCAGGCGTTCGCGCTTGAAGCGTTTTTCGCGCGAGAGCCGTGAGAACCAGTACAGCAATTCGTCGGTGGCGCCGTCCGGTTCCTGCTCCAGCAGCCAGGTCATCAGGTCCGGCATCGGCAGCGCATCTTCGCAGCGTTCGAGCATTTCCTTGACCGTGCGCGGCGCGCGTTGGGCTTCGCCCTTGTGGGATTTGTGCGCCTTGGGAAAACGCGCCGGTTTCGGCTCGAAATTGGCCAGGGCATACACGTACGCTTCGACCTGGCTGGCACTGCCCAGGAAGGTACTTTGCGGACGGGTAAACATTGGCATCGCCGCTTGCGGCACCGCGTCCAGGCCTTTACGGCGAATGGCCGACAAGGCCAGCGCCGCGCCACGGGTGACGGCGTTGTGGCGGCGCGCTTCTTCGCGCAGCGGCAGCAGCAGTTCGCGGGCATGGCGCAAGGTCAGCTGGGCGCTGGTTTGCATTTCGAGAATGCGCGCGTGGGTGCGCAGCAGCATGTCGTCGTCGACCAGATGGCCGAGGCGTTGCTGCTCGGTGAGCATGCGCAGCAGCACATTCTCGACCTTGCGCACGCCTTGCTCGAAGGCGCCGTCGGCGTTCACCAGTTGGATCATCGGTTCTACGTATTCGTCCCAGGTCGCCAATACCTCAGCGTAACGCTGGCGCAACGGGATCTGCCGGTCGCTGGTCTTGGCGCGGTCGGCCACGGCCGCCAGGGCTTGTTCGTCGTTGGCGAGTTTTTTCAGCACGTCCCGCACGCGCATATCCAGCAAGCGCAGTTGGCGGGCCAGGTCGTGGCCATCACGGATGTCAAAGGCGTCCTGGATATAACCGGCCAGGCGCTCGAGGTGGCGCAGGTAGGCTTCGATTTCCAGGCACAGGCCAAGCCGGTGCTCCTTGCGAAGATAGGCGAGGAAGTCGTGGATCTGTGCGTTGAGCTCGAAACGGTTCGGGCTCTTGGCGACAGGCACCAGGATATCCAGGCGAATCCACACGTCCAGCAGGCTGGTGATGTCCTGTGGCGTGCTGTCCAGTTGTTGGGCCGCCAGTTGTGCGCGCAGCTCGCCCAGGCTCAAGGTGCCTTGGTCGAAGTGTTCGCACAGTGGCTCAAGCAGGGCCCAGTGTTCGGCGAGGGCGCGCAAGACGCGCTTGGGTTCGATCATCGGAATGGCCGGCTGGTTGGCGAATAAAAGTCGCGATTGTACTGCATCAGGCGCGGGATTTATCCACAGCCGGTCAGTGCGCAGTGGGCGATTGTTACCGAACAGCGGTAGAATCCCCGCTCTTTAGTTATCCACAAGTGGCCGAGCTGTGCTTATCGAGTCCCGACGTCGCGCTTACTTGACCGCCATGCAGGTGGTCAACTGGCTGCCCCGCACCGAACTGCCGTTTGCCGCCCCGTCGCGGCCCGAGCTGCTGCAGGCGCTTGAGCCCTATGAGGCATTCGATGTGTCGGGCGAGGAAGCCGCTGCGCCGGTGGCGGTGGTCAAGCCCACGCCTGAGGCTCGCCCCGCTGTCGAGCGCGTGAAAGTTGAAGTGCCGCGCCCGTCGCCCGTGGCCAAGCCCGTGGCGGCCGAAGCGCCAGCGCCGGTGGCCAAGGCTGCGGTGGTGCCGCCGCCACGTTTCGCCCTGCAGTTACTGCGGGCCGGGCGCTGCCTGCTGCTGGTGGAACTGCCCACCGGCGAACGTTTTCAGACCCGCGACCCGGCCTACATGCTGCTAAAAGACATGCTGCGCGCCGCCGGCCTGCCCGACAGCCCGCAAATCGTCGGCGACCCCGTGCGCTGGCCGCTGCTGGTGCGCGGCAACATGGACCAGGGCCCGGATGCCGCACGGGATTTCGTCCAGGGTTTTGTCTCGGCGCGCCTGGAAGACGAACCTTGCGTGTGCCTGTGGCTGATCGGCCTGCCCGCCGTGCGTTTTGCCGGTGAGGCGAATGCCGAAGCCTGGTATCGCGAGCTGCAGGTCGAAGGCCTGGGCTCGGTATGGGCCTTGCCGGGCCTAGAATTATTAATGGAAGAGCCACAGCGTAAGGCTGATGTCTGGCAAGCCATGCGCCGGCTGATGGCGCGCTGGAAAAGTACCGATGAGTGAAGCTTTATCGTTCCGCCCGATGACCGAGGCGGACCTCGATGCCGTACTTAAGATTGAATACGCGGCGTTCAGCCATCCCTGGACCCGTGGGATTTTTCTCGATGGGCTGGGCAAGTACCAGATCTGGCTGATGTTTGAAGGTGAGCAGCAGGTGGGCCACGGTGTGGTGCAGATCATCCTGGATGAAGCGCACTTGTTGAATATCACCGTCAAACCGGAAAACCAGGGCCGTGGCCTGGGGTTGGCGCTGCTGGAGCACCTGATGTCCCGCGCTTACGCCGCCAGTGCGCGTGAGTGCTTCCTGGAAGTGCGCGACAGCAATACCGGCGCGTTTCGCTTGTATGAGCGTTATGGGTTCAACGAAATCGGCCGTCGTCGCGATTACTACCCGGCCGTGGGTGGGCGCGAAGATGCCGTCGTGATGGCCTGCACGCTAGTCGACTAAGACATAAACCCGATGTGCAAGCAGGCCCCTGTGGGAGCTGGCTTGCCTGCGATAGCATCACCTCGGTCTGGCTGAAACACCGAGGCGCCTGCATCGCGGGCAAGCCCGGCTCCCACAGGGGAAGTATTCACAGGCTCAACTGTGTTGTGTCAGCGGTTACCGTCTATCGGGTCAATATCTGCCAATTCCGCCTCGTCCAGACCATTGCCACCGCCAATCTCGTCCTCATCCACAATGCTCAGGTCATAATCCGCCGGATTATCCTCACCGGCCTCACGAGCATCCCTGGCGCCATCCTCATGGATCAGCGTTTCCGGGCTCATGTCATCATCCGTGGACTCATGATCGTCGGTCGAAGCCCCGGTCATGCCGGCTTCACGTACCCGTTCGTCGGGCATCAGGTGTTCGCGCTCGCGGCGCGGCAGCTCATCACCGATTTGCGCGGTCGGCTCTTGCTCGTCAAAATCCAGCTCGCGCATCTCGCCCATGCGGTCTTCGTTGTCATCAATCGGTTCGGGCTGTGTAGCGCCGTAGGGACGTCGTGATTCAGTCATGGCCAATCCTCATACTGTGGGGCTTATAGTGTGTGGACAGGCACGGCTCCCTAAAGATTCAAGCTAATTGCGCCTGGGCGTGACCCGGACGAGCGGTTGTCTGTCACAAAGCTGCGCATCATTCCTGAGGCTTTCCCTGATGAACGAACTACAAGACCTGCTTGATAACAACGAACGCTGGGCGGATGCGATCAAACAGGAAGATCCCGAATTCTTCGCCAAGCTCGCCCGCCAGCAAACCCCGGAATACCTGTGGATCGGCTGCTCCGACGCCCGGGTTCCGGCCAACGAAATCGTCGGCATGCTGCCCGGCGACCTGTTCGTGCACCGCAACGTGGCCAACGTGGTGCTGCACACCGACCTCAATTGCCTGTCGGTGATCCAGTACGCGGTGGACGTGCTCAAGGTCAAACACATCCTCGTCACCGGCCACTACGGCTGCGGCGGCGTGCGTGCGTCGATGCAGGACCGCCAGTTCGGCCTGATCGACGGCTGGCTGCGTACTATTCGCGACCTTTACTACGAAAACCGCGAGGTGCTGGCCCAGTTGCCCACCGAAGAGGAGCGGGTGGACCGCATGTGCGAGCTGAATGTGATCCAGCAGGTCGCCAATGTCGGCCACACCAGCATTGTGCAAAACGCCTGGCACCGTGGGCAGAGCCTGTCGATTCACGGCTGCATCTACGGCATCAAGGATGGCCGCTGGAAGAGCTTGAACACCACCATCAGTGGCTTTGAGCAACTGCCGCCGCAATATCGCCTGCGCCCACTGGGCGAAGCCTAAGGCCGTTTGCGCATCCGCCACTGGGCCATGAACGCCTCACCTTCGGCGTTCAACTTCTCTTTGGCGCCGGTGATCCAGCCCCGGCAGTTCAGCTCGCCGCATTGGCAGGCGAACTGCCGGAACAGCGCGTCCTCGGTGGTGGCGTAATCCATCGTCAGCAAGGTGTCAGGCGCAATAGGCTGTACGGTCCAGACCTCCAGGTACGTGGCATCGAAAAACACGTTCGGATTGCACGAGTGCAACATCAGACGGGTGAACCACGGGTCATACAGGTGAATGCGTGACGAGAGTTGCAAGGTGTGCGCACGTCGCTCGCTCAAGGCGTAGCCGGACACTCTGGCAATGCGCACGCGGGTGTCAAAGGCGACGCACGCCTTGAGTGCGGCCCCCATTCCATTCGCATCGCGTACGACCTGGAAGTGCCGGGTCGAGGGGTAGCCTTGTTCAGCGAGCACCGTCTTGAAGGGGTAAAGGCAGTCACTCACAGCGGTTTTAGCCTTATCCATGGCTTGAGTTTTCATAACTCTCCTGGGTTAGGCTGCATCGACCTGCGATGGGGTCTGACTTCCAGTCTTGCAGCGGATGGGTGCCGTTCAAGACTCGCCGAAGTTGTAGCCGATTTCTACTGTCAGATCTGACAGTAGAAATCGGTTATATTTTGTACGATTTACAGCGCCGGGGCGGTAACAGCGGGGATCGGGGCGGCGTCTCTCAGCTGTTTCAACTGCGCCTTGATGGGCGGGGTGGCGCATTTGGCGTTGGCTTGTTCCGGGGTCAAATTGCGTACCGAGGTGTAGAACAGCTCGCAGGTCTGCTCCTTGCGCGTGACTTGCCAGGTATTCATGCACGCCTTGAGCAACACATTCGGGTCACTGGCGGGTTTCTGGCCCATGCCGGCCTGCCAGCAGGCGGCGCTCAGGTCTTGGCCCATCACTTTCAAACCGGCCTCATCGGCTTTTTGTTCATTGCCGTCATAGCTGGCCGGATCCGCCGCATACCAGATGTAGCTCGGGTGGTTGGAGCCCAGTACCGACACCGTTTTACCAGCAGTCGGGCTGATCTGCGCCAGGCCCAGCACGGCAACGGTCTGGCCGTACTGTTGCTTGATCCAGTTACGCACCGGTGCGCCGAACGCGACCATCGGCAATGAGCCGTTGGCGTGCAGGCTCAGTTCCCTGACCATGCGGGTCTGGTAGTCGGCAAAGTAGCCGTAGACGTTTTCCAGGTCCTTGCCCGCATTGGAAGGTGCGGCGATCGGCGCAATGTCGATGATGGTCTGGTAGGCCGGTGTTTCCGTGGCCGGGATGCCATTGTCCGTGAGCAAGGTGGCCCAGCGGTCGGTGGTGGCCGATTCCAGGTAGTCCTGGGCCTGGGTCAGCGAGTAGTCGGGCGGGAAGTGCAGCAGTTCGATGCTCTTGCGGTTTTCCAGGGCCATGCCCAGTGGCAGGAACAAGTACCAGTTGTAGGCCCATTTGCCGTCGCTGTTAAGTTTGCTGGCGCCCTGATAGGCCAGGTCGGCGGTGTTGAGCAGCGTGGTCAGGGGCTGGCCGTAATGCTCCGGCACGCCGCTGAAGGTGGCTGAGACCTGGCCGTCATGGGTTTTCACACGGACCTTGGCACGGCTGTACCCGTCGCGCTGCAAGCTCTGGTTCAAATAGTGCTCGGCGGTCTGCTCCAGCGTCCATGGCCGAAAGCAGATCACGTTGCAATTATTGGGGAACGCGAACAGTTGGGTGACGCGTTGCGTGCTGCCCAGTGGTACTTCGATGTCGGCCTGTACGACCGCACTGGCCAGCAGTGCGGCCAGGGTGAAGGACAGCCTGGTCGGTTTAAACATAGTTGGTTCCTTGTCAGCGAAAGCCCGTCTGCGCGGGGTGAAAGCCCACTTGCACACAGTAGCGGTTGACCAGGAAAACCGCGTGCTAAATCGCCAGGCGTGTCGCTATTGGATAAGAAAACCTACCGGTTGAACTGCAAGGCGTTGCTCAAATCACCCATGGGCTTCTGGCCGCGGGCGATCATCGCGTCATCACGCTGCTTGAGGCCGTCCAGTGTCTCCAGCTGGAACACGCGGGTGATCAAACGCAGGATCGACGCGGTGTCGTAAACCGTATGGTCCACCGTGCCTTTGCGTGCAAACGGCGACACCACCAATGCCGGAACCCGCGTGCCCGGGCCCCAGCGATCGCCTTTGGGCGGTGCCACGTGGTCCCACCAGCCGCCGTTTTCATCGACGGTGACGACCACCACCATGTTTTTCCACTGCGGGCTCTCTTGCAGCACTTTCAAGGCGCGCGCGATATGGCGGTCGCCCGAGGCCACATCGGCGTAGCCGGCGTGCATGTTCAGGTTGCCCTGGGGCTTGTAGAACGTCACGGCGGGCAGCTTGCCCGCCTGGGCATCGGCGAAGAACTTGTTGGTGCCGGAATCATCGCCCAAACCGCCGTCACGCAAGCGCTTGTCACGCTCTGCACGGTTTTGCGGGCCTTGTTGCTTGAAGTAGTTGAACGGCTGGTGGTGGTACTGAAAGTTCGGAATCTTCGGGATGCCGCCCGAGTCCTTGAACTGGTCCAGGGTCGCCTGCCAGGCACCGGCGTACCAGGCCCAGTCGACGTTCTTTTTCGACAGTTTGTCGCCAATGTGTTCGTGGGTTTGCGGCACCAGCACGTTGGGCAGATCGGGTTTGGAGTAGTCCGGGTTTTGCGGGTCGCGGATCCAGGTCGGCCAATACGGCGGCGCCAGGGTATTCACGCCGTAGCCGTCCGGTGTCAAGGCACTGGGGCCGAACTGCGGCGGGCCGCTCATGGCGCTGGCTGGCGACTTGTCCAGCGGCTTGAGACGCGGGTCGGTGGGGTCATCGCTTTGCAGCGTGGCGATCTGCGCCTTGGCCACCGAAAGCGCGGCATTCGGATAAAACGGCGCGGTGGCGCTGATCAGGTACTGGTGGTTGAGGAACGAGCCACCGAAAGCGCCCTGGAAGAAGTTGTCGCACAGCACAAACTCCTTGGCCACGTCCCACAGACGCAGGGAATAGCGGCTCTGGGCGTAGTAACCCATCACCAGGCCGCCGGAATCGGCCCAGGCGACAAAGTTGTCGTTCTTGCCGCCATTGATCTGCATCTGGTTCTGATAGAACACGTGCCACAAGTCCCGGGTGACCAGGCTCAGCGGCAGGTCCTCGGCATTCGGGCCTTTTAGGGCGAATGGCGCGTTGGGCAGGTTTTCCTGGAATTGCACTTCGCTGGGGTAAGTCACCCCGTCCACACTTTGCGGGCCCACTTGCAACACGCCGCCCCAGACCGGTGGCAGGCTGGTCAGCAAGCTGCCATCACGGTCACGTTGCTGCACGTCGGCTGCGGAGAGCGACGACAGTGGTTTTTCCAGGCCAGGGAAGTCTGCGAACAGGTTATTGAAGCTGCGGTTCTCGGCGTAGATCACCACGACTGTCTTCACCTGCTCGTGCAAGGCCTTGTCCAGCTCTTGCGGCGTCAGTGGTCGCACCTCTGGCTTGCCAGGTGCGTCATTGGTGCTGCCGCAGGCACTCAAGGTCGCGCCAACCCCCAGCACCGCCGCGCCCCCGAGGAAACGCCGACGGCTGGTGTCCACGGCCGGCTGGGTTACGGAATCGGGAGAAGGGCGGTCTTCGTGCTCGTCACTCATTGCTGGGCGTTCCTGCTGGTTGATTGTTGCAAGATATTTCGCAGGACGGTAGCAATGCAATGTGACCGAACGAAGACAGCGGTTAGAAAGCTAAAGGGTAGTCACAGCAAGTGCAGTGCCAGTTGGCTGCCCGCGCGCAAGTACTCCACCTGAGCCGTCAGCGCATCCTTGACGATGGCCTCGCCTGTGTCGGTCAGCTTGGCTTTTTTGGCATCGATGACCGTGGTTTGCAAAAGCTGCATCGCCACGTCCATCACTTTTTGGAAGGCTGTCACGTTATTGTGCAGGCCAAACTCGTTGACGACGGCAGCCATACGCCGATCGGCATCGTCTCGCAGAGCTTTGTACTCGACGAACGACACGTGGTCGTCCTTGTAAATATTATTGATCAACTCTTCCAGTGATTTGGACAGGGGCGTCATCGGATTTTCCTTGGCGTTTGTGGGTGGTAAGCCAAGGCAGGTTAATCAAAGGCGCGGGGGAGGGAAGTCAGAGGCTGTCACTGCAATGAGTGGGAAAGCCTCTACACATTTCATCGGAAAGCGCTCTTTGATGCCCTACGGCATCACTGGAGGCAAATACTTCAACGTCGTCCCCAGCGCCCACAGCAGGAACAACACCAGCGGCGTGTGCACCAGCAACTGCACAAACGAAAACCCGATCAGATCCCGTGCCTTCAGCCCCAGCACGCCCAGCAGCGGCAGCATATAAAACGGGTTGATCAAGTTCGGCAGCGCCTCAGCCGCGTTATAGATCTGCACCGCCCAGCCCAGGTGGTATTGCAGGTCATTGGCCACTTGCATCACGTAAGGCGCTTCAATAATCCACTTGCCACCGCCCGACGGTATAAAGAAGCCCAGCACCGCCGAGTACACGCCCATCAACAGCGCGTAAGTGTCGTGGGAGGCGATGGAGGTGAAGAACAACGAGATATGGTGCGCCAGGGTCTGGCCGTCACCACCTTTAACCACGGTCATCAACGCGGCGATCGAGCCGTACAACGGAAACTGGATCAGCACGCCCGTGGTGGTCGGTACGGCACGCGCCACCGCATCCAGGAAGCTGCGCGGGCGCCAGTGCAGCAGCGCGCCGACCATGATGAACAGGAAGTTATAGGTGTTAAGCCCCGAAATCGCGCTGATCGCAGGTTTAGTGGAGAACTCATGGAACAACCAGCCAGCCGCCAGCAAGGCCAGCAGGATGGTCAGCAGCGGGCTGTGTTCCAGCCATTCGCCCGGACGCGTCGGCGGTTGTGGTTTAGGCATATTGAAGGCCGGGTCAACACCACACGCCTTGGCATCACGCGCACTGTTCGGTCCCGGCGCAGTGGCATAGGCGATGATCAGCGACACCACGATCAGCGCCAGCAACAACACGCCCGATTGCCACAGGAAGATGGTCTCGGTGAACGGGATCATCCAGGTGATCGACAGGATCGACGGCGGCAAACTGGCCGGGTTGGCCTGCAACTGCGCCGCCGACGACGACAGCCCCAGTGCCCACACTGCGCCCAAACCCAAATAAGCCGCAGCCCCGGCGGCGCGGTAATCCATGCGCAAATCCGTGCGACGGGCCAGGGCGCGCACCAACAAGCCACCGAACACCAGGGACAGGCCCCAGTTGAGCAAAGACGCGACCATGGAAATCAACGCGACCCATGCCACCGCCGAGCGGCCATTCTTGGGGATGCGTGCCAGACGGTCGATCAGCTTCACGGCGGGCGGCGAACTGGCCACCACATACCCGCCGATCACCACAAAGGCCATCTGCATGGTGAACGGGATCAGGCTCCAGAACCCGTCGCCAAACGCCTTGGCGGCTTCGGTCGGCGCGGCGCCCATGCCCAGGGTCGCCACGGCAACAATGATCACCGCCAGGGCGGCAAACACCCAGGAGTCCGGAAACCAGCGTTCGGCGAAGTTGGAGCAGCGCAGGGCAAATCGGGCATAGCGGCTTTCTTCGATAGCATCGGCCACGGGTCTTTCCTCTTGTATTTATTATGGGTGTTGGCAGTTTTACGGCATGTTCCGCTACGGGCATTGATATGGGAATGCAGTTATCTTCATCGATCCATGAGGAAAACAAATATATCTGCCGCGATTGCCATCACTGGGCGCAGCTCATAACCTGCACGCCATTTTGTTTGCCTGCCGAGCCTCCACATGACTGCCACCTTTTCCCCATGGGCGCAGCGTTTTTCCCCTTCCGACTACAAAACCCTGGGCCTGGCCGCCCTCGGCGGCGCGCTGGAAATCTACGACTTCATTATCTTTGTGTTCTTTGCGCTGACCCTCAGCCAATTGTTCTTCCCGCCGGAAATGCCCGAATGGCTGCGCCTGCTGCAAAGCTTCGGCATCTTCGTCACCGGCTACCTGGCGCGCCCGCTGGGCGGCATCCTGATGGCGCACTTCGCCGATCACTTGGGGCGCAAACGCGTGTTCAGCCTGAGCATCCTGATGATGGCCTTGCCGTGCCTGCTGATCGGGATCATGCCCACCTACGCGCAAATCGGTTATTTCGCCCCGCTGATCCTGCTGGCCCTGCGCGTGCTGCAAGGCGCCGCCGTGGGTGGCGAAGTGCCCAGCGCCTGGACCTTCGTCGCCGAACACGCGCCGCGACAGCACCGAGGCTACGCCCTGGGCTTCCTGCAAGCCGGGCTGACCTTTGGCTATCTGCTCGGCGCACTCACCGCCACCTTGCTCGCGCAGATCTTCAGCCCGGCTGAAATTCTCGACTACGCCTGGCGCTTCCCGTTCTTGCTCGGCGGCGTGTTCGGTGTGATCGGCGTGTGGCTGCGCCGTTGGCTCAGCGAAACCCCGGTGTTCCTCGAAATGCAGGCCCGCCGCCAGGCCGCCGCTGAAATGCCGTTGCGCACCGTGCTGCGCGACCATCGCGCCGTGTTGCTGCCGGCGATGATCCTCACCTGTGTCCTGACCTCGGCCGTCGTGGTGTTGGTGGTCATCACGCCCACCATGATGCAAAAAACCTTCGGCATGAGCCCCAGCCATACCTTCGCCCTAAGTGCGCTGGGGATCGTCTTCCTCAATATCGGCTGCGTACTCGCCGGTTTGCTGGTCGACCGCATCGGCGCCTGGCGCGCAGTGCTGGTCTACAGCCTGTTGCTGCCGGTGGGCATTGCGGTGCTGTACGCCAGCCTGATCAGCGGCGGCGTGTGGCTGGGCGCGGCGTATGCCGTGGCGGGCTTGAGTTGCGGCGTGGTAGGCGCGGTGCCGTCGGTGATGGTCGGCCTGTTCCCGGCGCAGGTGCGGGTGTCGGGAATCTCCTTCACCTACAACATTGCCTATGCGTTGTGGGCGAGTACAACGCCACTGTTGCTGATCGCCTTGATGCCGACCAGCCCGTGGATTTGCGTGGGTTATTGCGTGGTGATGGGCGCGGTGGGGGTGGCGAGTGTGGCGCTGTTTGGCAAGCGCCACACCTTGGCCGCCTGAGGGTCAGGTCAAAAAGTGCCAGAGCAGCAGCGTACCGACCAGCCCAACCACCGAAACAATGGTCTGCAACACCGACCATACCCAAATCGTCTGTTTCAGCTGCAAACCAAAGTACTCACGCACCATCCAGAACCCGGCGTCGTTGACGTGGCAGAAGAACACCGAGCCCGCGCCGATCGCCAGCGCCACCAATGAGCTCTGGGTCGCGGCCAGCCCGGCCATCATCGGCGCGAGGATGCCCGCCGTGGTGGTGGTAGCGACCGTCGCCGAGCCGGTGGCCTGGCGCAGGGCCACGGCGATCAGCCAGGCCAGCAGCAGATACGGCATGTGCGCGCCTTCGGCGACCTTGCTGATGGTCTGGCTGACGCCGGCGTCCAGCAGGGTTTGCTTGAGGCCGCCGCCGGCGCCGATGGTCAGCAGTAACACAGCGATGGGCGCGAGGGCTTTGCGCAGGGTGTTGCCGACTTCGGCACGCGGCATGCCGGCGGCCCAGCCCAGGCAGATGACGGCAGCGATCACGGCCAGGCCGAGGGCGATCAGCGGTTCACCGAGGAACTTCAAGGTCAGGCCGACGGTACTTTCGGCTGGCAACGCGACTTTGGCCAAGGTGCTGCCGAGCATTAAAATCACCGGCAACAAAATGATCAGCAGCGACACACCAAAGCTCGGCTGGCGCGGCGCCTTGGGCGGTGCGCTGAACAGCGCGCCGATGTCGGCCGGCTCATCCACGTGCAGGCGCTTGGACAGCCAGTTGCCATAGAGCGGGCCAGCGAGAATCACGGCCGGCACCGCCAGGCAGAAGCCCAGCAGCATGGTCAGGCCCAGGTCGGCGTGCAACGCGCCCACCGCAATCAACGGCCCCGGATGCGGTGGCATGAGGGCGTGCAGGGTGGTCATGCCCGCCAGCGCCGGGATGGCAATTTTCAGCAGTGGCTGGTTCGAACGTTTAGCCATCACGAAGATAATCGGCACCATCATCACCAGGCCGACTTCGAAGAACAGCGGCAATCCAATCACCATGGCCACCAACGCCATCACCCACGGCAGTGACTTGCCTTTGCCCAAACCAAGCAAGGTGGTGGCGATGCGGTCGGCCGCGCCGGATTCGGCCATCAGCGCGCCGAGCATCGAGCCCAGGGCGATGATGATCCCGGCTTCACCGAGGATCGCCCCGGCGCCTTTGCTGAAGGCTTTGGCGACTTCTTCCGGCGGCAATCCGGCGCCCACACCGGCGATGAACGTGCCGATCAGGATCGACAGGAACGGCGGCAGCTTGGTGGCGCTGATCAACACAATGATGCTGGCGATGGCCAGCAGAACGCAGAACATGAGGCGGGTGTCGTGAACCATCCACGCGGCAGTCGATAACTCCAAAACGGGACTCCTTATCGAACAGGTTGGCTAATTTGTTTCTTTTTGTTTCCTGCTCGAAAAGCATACCTGATAGAACTGCCGCGGCGCATGCATGGGCGATTTTGGTGCGCTCCATCTAACGATGAGCTGGCGGGGGAGTGACAAGTTTGCAAGGTATGCGCGGTAATTTGGCCTATAGCTCTATGATCAACGGACTACACACCATGAGGACATGCCATGAGCGCAGGACACAGCCACGCCCAAGTACGCGCCGGCCACGAACGCAAGTTATGGATGGCCCTGGGGCTGACCGGCAGCTTCATGATTGCCGAGGTTATCGGCGCTTTTGTCACCGGTAGCCTGGCGCTGTTGTCCGACGCCGCGCACATGATGACCGACGCCCTGGCCCTGGCGATTTCCCTGGTGGCCATTCAGGTCGCCAAGCGTGCGGCCGACCGCAAGCGCACTTTTGGTTATGCGCGTTTCGAGATCCTGGCGGCGGCCTTCAATGCGCTGCTGCTGTTCGCCGTGGCGTTTTATATCCTTTACGAGGCCTATCAACGGTTGCAGGCGCCGGCCGAAATCCAGTCCACCGGCATGCTCGTGATTGCGGTGCTGGGGCTGATCGTCAACCTGATCTCCATGCGCCTGCTCAGCGCTGCCAGCGGTGAAAGCCTGAATGTGAAGGGCGCTTATCTGGAGGTCTGGAGCGATATGCTCGGTTCCATCGGCGTGATGATTGCGGCGGTGGTGATCATGTTTACCGGCTGGGGCTGGGTGGACTCCGTGGTGGCGGCGGCGATTGGTTTCTGGGTGTTGCCACGCACCTGGACGCTGCTCAAGGAAAGCATGAACGTCCTGCTGCAAGGCGTGCCGGACGGCATCGATATCGATCAGGTTGAGCAGGCCATTCGCGGCGTGCCTGGGGTCAAGGACGTGCACGACCTGCATATCTGGGCGCTGACCAGCGGCAAGAATGTGCTGAGCACGCATTTGGTTGCGGATCCATCGCAAGGCACTGAGCAACAAATCCTCACGCGAGTGACGGAATTGCTGCACGAACAATTCGATATTTCCCACGTCACCTTGCAGGTTGAAGGCGAAGGTTTTCATCACGACGACCCTGACGAGGTGCATGCCTGAGGCCGTACCTGTCGGATTTGTAATGTTCGCTCCACTGCTCTGATAAGTCGCGAAAGCTACATTGCCCCCGCTGGGAAACCTCAGCGACTTCATGGGCGTGGAACTCTCGTTATGGCACTTTCTTTTAGAACATTTTTGGGGGCAGCCGCGTTGTGGGTAGCGGCGAACGCCGCCCAGGCTCAAACCCTCACTCTCGATTCAGCCCTGCAAACCGCCTTCGCCAACAACCCCGACCTGGCCGCCGCGCAATGGGAAATCGACATCGCCGAGGGCGGCCGCCAGCAGGCGGGTTTGATCCCCAATCCAGTGGCTTCCTGGGATGCCGAAGACACCCGCCGCAACTCGCGTACCACCACGATAAAACTCAGCCAGACTTTGGAGCTGGGTGGTAAGCGTGGGGCGCGTATCGATGTGGCAATGCGCGCTCAGGATGCCGCCGCGTTGACGTTGGAGCAACGTCGCAACGGCCTGCGCGCCGATGTGATCGACAGCTACTACGGCGCCCTGCGAGCCCAGGAACGCCTCGACCTGGCACAACGCTCGATGGCCTTGGCCGAGCGCGGCCTGGTGGTTGCCAATGGTCGCGTCAAGGCTGGCAAGTCGTCGCCGGTGGAGGCCACTCGCGCTCAGGTGCAACTGTCGGAGATCCGCCTTGAACTGAACCGCGCGCAGATCGGCCTCACGGATGCCTACCGCCGTCTCGCCGCCAGCACCGGCAGCGCCAACCCTGACTTTCAGGCGGTCGCCACGCAAAGCCAATCCGCACCACCGTTGCCGCCCTCCGCACCCTTGCTGGCGCGGCTGGAGCAAACCACCGAGTTGCGCCTGGCCGAACTGCACATCCAGCAAAGCGAGGCCAGCGTGGGCCTGGAAAAAGCCCAGCGGATTCCAGACCTCGATGTATCGATCGGCAGCCAGTACGACGCCAGCGTGCGTGAACGTGTGAACGTGGTGGGCGTGTCGATGCCGATTCCATTGTTCAACCGTAACCAGGGCAATGTGCTGGCCGCCAGCCGTCGCGCCGACCAGGCCCGCGACCTGCGCAACGCCGTCGAACTGCGCCTGCGCACCGAGACCCGCCAGGCCCTGGACCTGTGGCAAACCGCCGATACCGAAGTGCGCGCCTTCAACCAACAGATCCTGCCCGCCGCCCAAAGCGCGGTGGACAGCGCCACCCGTGGCTTCGAGATGGGCAAGTTCAACTTCCTCGACGTACTCGACGCCCAACGCACCTTGATCGCCGCACGCACCCAATACCTCGCGGCGACCGCCCAGGCCACGGATGCCTGGGTGCGTATCGAACGGATTTACGGCGACCTCGCCCGGTTTTGATTTTTTCTGGAGTCCTTTATGAAACATACACATGGCGTGGCGCTTGCCGTCGCCCTGGGCCTGATGCTGTCTGGCTTTGCCGTCGCCGATGAAGAAGAAGGCGCGCTTGAACTCACTGAACAGCAGATCCAGGCCGCCGGTATTCAACTCGCCCAGGCGCAACCGCGCTCGATCAGCACGGTGTTGACGCTGCCGGGGGAAGTGCGTTTCGACGAGGACCGTACCTCGCACATCGTCCCGCGTGCGGCCGGTGTGGTGGAGGCGGTCAAGGTCAACCTTGGCCAGTCGGTGAAGAAAGGCGAGCTGTTGGCGGTCATCTCCAGCCAGCAAATTTCCGACCAGCGCAGCGAGCTGGCAGCCAGTGAACGTCGGGTCGAATTGGCGCGCACTACCTTCCAGCGCGAGCGCCAATTGTGGAAGGACGAAATCTCCGCCGAGCAGGATTACCTGCTGGCGCGGCAGACCTTGCAAGAGGCCGAAATCGCCCTGAACAATGCGCGCCAGAAGATGACCGCCCTCAGCGGCAGTGCGGTCCTGGTCGGTGGCAATCGTTATGAACTGCGAGCGCCGTTTGCCGGCGTGGTGGTGGAAAAACACCTCGGCGTTGGCGAGGTGGTCAGCGAGACCAGCAACGCTTTCACGCTCTCGGACCTGTCCCAGGTGTGGGTCACCTTCGGCGTGTTCCCCAAGGATTTGAATAAGGTACGGGTCGGCAAACCGGTGAAGGTCATCTCCACGGAAATGGGTACCGAGGTGCAGGGCACCGTGGCCTACGTGGGCAATTTGCTTGGCGAACAGACACGTACCGCCACCGTGCGCGTGACCGTGCCTAACCCCGATGACGCCTGGCGCCCGGGCCTGTTTGTGACGGTGCAATTGGCCACCGATACCTACCAGGCCAAGGTCACCGTGCCGCAAACCGCGATCCAGACCGTCGAGGACAAACCTTCAGTATTCGTGCGCACTGCGCAGGGCTTTATCACCCGCCACCTCGAACTCGGCGTGAGCGAAAACGGCTACGTCGAAGTGCGCCAGGGCCTTGACGCCGGGGCGCAGGTGGCCACCGTCGGCAGCTTCATCCTCAAGTCTGAACTGGGTAAAGGCTCGGCCGAGCACGCCCATTGACCCTGCGAGTGATTCCCCATGTTTGAGCGCCTTATCCAATTTGCCATCGAGCAGCGCATCATCGTGCTGCTGGCGGTGCTGTTGATGGCCGGTGTCGGCATCGCCAGCTATCAGAAGTTGCCCATCGACGCGGTGCCCGACATCACCAACGTGCAGGTGCAGATCAACTCGGCGGCGGCCGGTTTTTCACCGCTGGAAACCGAACAGCGCATTACCTTTCCGATTGAAACCGCCATGGCCGGGTTGCCGGGTTTGCAGCAGACGCGGTCGTTGTCGCGCTCGGGGTTGTCCCAGGTGACGGTGATTTTCAACGACGGCACCGACCTGTTTTTCGCCCGCCAATTGGTCAACGAGCGCCTGCAAGTGGCACGCGGGCAATTGCCGTTGGGTATCGAAACTGCGATGGGGCCGATCTCCACCGGCCTTGGCGAAATTTTCCTGTGGACCGTCGAGGCCGAAGACGGCGCGCGCAAGGACGACGGCACGCCCTACACGCCGACCGACCTGCGCGTGATCCAGGACTGGATCATCAAGCCGCAACTGCGCAATGTGCCGGGCGTGGCCGAGATCAACACCATCGGTGGCTTCGCCAAGGAATACCAGATAGCCCCGGACCCCAAGCGCCTGGCGGCCTACAACCTGACGTTGGGTGATCTGGTCACGGCGCTGGAGCGCAACAATGCCAACGTCGGCGCCGGTTACATCGAGCGCAGTGGCGAGCAATTGCTGATCCGTGCGCCCGGTCAGGTGGCGTCGATTGATGATATCGCCAACATTGTCATCACCAGCTCGGATGGCACGCCGATCCGCGTGCGCAATGTGGCGCAAGTCGAAATCGGCCGCGAGTTGCGCACCGGCGCGGCCACCGAAAACGGCCGGGAAGTGGTGTTGGGCACGGTGTTCATGTTGATCGGCGAAAACAGCCGCACCGTGTCCCAGGCCGTGGCGAAAAAACTCGAAGAGATCAACCGCTCACTGCCCGCCGGTGTGGTCGCCGTGACGGTCTACGACCGCACCAATCTGGTGGAAAAAGCCATCGCCACGGTGAAGAAAAACCTCTTCGAAGGCGCGCTGCTGGTGGTCGCGGTGTTGTTTCTGTTCCTGGGCAATATCCGCGCGGCGTTGATCACGGCGATGGTGATTCCGCTGGCAATGTTGTTCACCTTTACCGGCATGTTCACCAACAAGGTCAGCGCCAACCTGATGAGCCTCGGCGCGCTGGACTTCGGCATCATCGTCGACGGCGCGGTGGTGATCGTCGAAAACGCGATCCGCCGCCTGGCCCATGCACAGCAACGGCATGGGCGGTTGTTAACGCGCAGCGAGCGCCTGCATGAAGTGTTCGCGGCGGCCAAGGAAGCACGGCGGGCGCTGATCTTTGGGCAGTTGATCATCATGGTGGTTTACCTGCCGATCTTCGCCCTCACGGGCGTGGCCGGGAAGATGTTCCATCCCATGGCCTTCACCGTAGTGATTGCGCTGCTGGGCGCGATGATTCTGTCGGTGACGTTCGTCCCCGCCGCAATAGCGCTGTTCGTGACCGGCAAGGTCAAGGAAGAAGAAAACCTGGTGATGCGCACTGCACGTCGGGTCTATGCGCCGGTGCTGGATTGGGTCATGGCGCGCCGTGCGTTGGTATTCGGTTTGGCGGTATTGACCATCGTCGCCTCGGGCGCGGTAGCGAGTCGTATGGGCAGCGAATTTATCCCCAGCCTCAGCGAAGGCGACTTCGCCCAGCAGGCTTTGCGCGTACCCGGTACCAGCCTGACGCAATCGGTGCAGATGCAGCAGCAGCTGGAAAAAATACTGATCGCCCAAGTGCCGGAAATCGAGCGCGTGTTTGCGCGCACCGGCACGGCGGAAATCGCCTCTGACCCGATGCCGCCGAACATTTCCGACAGCTACGTGATGCTAAAGCCGAAGGATCAATGGCCGGATCCGAACAAGTCCCGCGAGGCGCTGATTGCCGATATCCAGCGCGCCAGTGCGATTGTGCCGGGCAGTGCGTATGAATTGTCGCAACCGATCCAGTTGCGTTTTAACGAGCTGATTTCCGGGGTGCGCAGTGACGTGGCGGTGAAGGTGTTTGGCGATGACATGGCGGTGCTCAACAAGACCGCTGGGGAAATCGCCGAAACCTTGCAAAAGCTTGATGGCGCCTCGGAGGTGAAGGTGGAACAGACCTCCGGCCTGCCGGTACTGACGATCAATATCGACCGTGACAAGGCCGCACGTTTTGGCCTGAATGTGGGCGATGTGCAGGACACCATTGCCGTGGCCGTGGGTGGGCGTCAGGCCGGTACGTTGTACGAAGGCGACCGGCGTTTCGACATGGTTGTGCGGTTATCCGACGCATTGCGCACCGATATCGAGGGCCTGTCGCGGCTGTTGATTCCGGTGCCTGCGCAGGCTGGCAGTGCGGCGGGGCAGTTGGGGTTTATTGCCTTGTCCCAGGTGGCGAGCCTGGACCTGGTGCTCGGCCCGAACCAGATCAGCCGCGAGAATGGCAAGCGTCTGGTGATCGTCAGCGCCAACGTGCGCGGGCGTGATATCGGCTCGTTTGTTGAAGAGGCCGAGACGGCCATCAGCACCCAGGTGAAGGTGCCTGCCGGTTATTGGACCACCTGGGGTGGCCAGTTCGAACAGTTGAAGGAAGCCTCCGAGCGTTTGCGCATCGTGGTGCCGGTGGCGTTGCTGTTGGTGTTCGGGTTGCTGTTCATGATGTTCAACAACCTCAAGGACGGCTTGCTGGTGTTTACCGGGATTCCGTTCGCCTTGACGGGTGGAATCATGGCGCTGTGGCTGCGCGATATACCGCTGTCGATCTCGGCGGGCGTGGGCTTTATCGCGTTGTCGGGTGTGGCGGTGCTGAACGGCTTGGTGATGATTGCCTTTATCCGCAACCTGCGTGAAGAAGGGCGCCCTTTAGCGTTGGCGGTCAACGAAGGCGCGCTGACGCGCTTGCGCCCGGTGTTGATGACGGCGCTGGTAGCGTCACTAGGGTTTATCCCCATGGCACTCGCCACCGGCACCGGCGCCGAAGTGCAGCGGCCGCTGGCAACGGTGGTGATCGGCGGGATTATTTCCTCTACGTTGCTGACCTTGCTGGTACTGCCGGCGCTGTACCAGTGGGCGCATCGCCAGGAGGAATGATGCGTATGAGCTGAGCGGACTTGGTAATGAAATCTCCAAAGCGCCCACAGGGGATTGGCTGTGTTGGTTAGATCTCAGTTCGCAGGGCCATCGCGCCATGCGCAAATCCCACCAGCGCAGCAGTTCAACTGTGGGAGCTGTCGAGCCCCAGCGAGGCTGCGAAGGCGGCGGCACTGGCGATACACAAGTTGCCTGACCCACCGCTTTCGCAGCCTCGCTGGGGCTCGACAGCTCCCACAGGGGATGGCTGTGTTGGCTAGATCTCAGTTCGCAGGGCCATCGCGCCATACACAAATCCCCCCAGCAACAAAGATCCAATGTGGGAGCTGTCGAGCCCCGGCGAGGCTGCGAAGGCGGCGGCACTGGCGATACATAAGTTGCCTGACCCACCGCTTTCGCAGCCTCGCTAAAGCTCGACAGCTCCCACAGGGGACCGGCTATGTTGGTTAGATCTCAGTTCGCAGGGCCATCGCGCCATGCGCAAATCCCACCAGCGCAGCAGTTCAACTGTGGGAGCTGTCGAGCCCCGGCGAGGCTGCGAAGGCGGCGGCACAGGCGACATATAAGCTGCCTGACCCACCGCTTTCGCAGCCTCGCTAAAGCTCGACAGCTCCCACAGGGGATCGGCTGTGTTGGTTAGATCTCAGTTCGCAGGGCCATCGCGACATGCGCAAATCCCACCAGCGCAGCAGTTCAACTGTGGGAGCTGTCGAGCCCCGGCGAGGCTGCGAAGGCGGCGGCACTGGCGATACATAAGCTGCCTGACCCACCGCTTTCGCAGCCTCGCCAATGCTCGACAGCTCCCACATCGTTGAATTGCCCATTCCCTATTCAGGCAGTACCCGAGGAAACACCAGGCGAAACAAGGTAAAGCCGCCGGGCAGGCTGCGTACGTCAGCCTGCCCCTGGTGCAGGGCCATGATTGATTGCACGATGGCCAGGCCCAACCCGGTGCCGCCTTCGGTGCGGGCGCGGCTGCTGTCGACACGGTAGAAACGTTCGAACAGGTGCGGCAGGTGCTGCGCCTCGATCCCGGGGCCGGGGTTGCTGACCGACAGCGCAACCTGATTGCCATAGGCCTCCACCAGCAGTGAAATATGCGAGGCCGCCGGGCTGTGGCGAATGGCATTGGACAGCAGGTTGGACAGCGCACGTTGAATCATCAGGCGGTCGCCCTGCACCTGGGCATTGCCGCTGAGGGTCAGGGTCAGTTGTTTGTCTTCGGCACTTAAGGCAAACAAATCCATCACCCGGTGGGCTTCGTCCGCCAGCGACACGTGGGTAAATGAGCCCCGCGCGGCCGGATGGCTGACCTGGGCCAGAAACAGCATGTCGGAGACGATGCGCGCCAGGCGTTCGAGCTCTTCGGTGTTGGATTCCAGCACCGCCTTGTACTCCTCAGGTGGCCGCTGGCGGGACAGCGTCACCTGGGCCTTGCCCATCAGGTTGGTCAATGGCGCACGCATTTCGTGGGCAAGGTCATCGGAGAATTGCGACAGCTGTTGCACCCCCGCGTCCAGACGGTCGAGCATCACGTTAAAGCCATGGGCCAACTCGCCCAATTCCTGGGGCAGGTTATCGATGGATAAACGGTGGGTCAGGTCCTGGGTGGTGACCTTGGCCGCCACATGGCTGAACTGCTTCAGCGGCGCGAGCCCGCGTTGCACCAGCCACCAGGCGCCCATGCCGATCAGGATCAGCAGCATCGGCAAGGCAATCAAGGTGGCGCGCAGGTAGGCACTGAGCAACGCCTGATCGTCCATGCGGTCCAGCGACAGCAGCACGCGCACCCGTTCGCCATTGGCCAGGCGCATCAGGCTGGAGGCGCTGAGCACTCGGTTGTCATTGCTGTCGGCCCAATTGAGGTAGCCGAGGGTTTCCCTGGGGGCGAAGTCCGTCAGCAAAGGCTCCTGGGGCTTGGCGCCAATGCTCAGCAGTACGCTTTCATCCGGCGCGGTGCCGACGATGGTCAGGTAGAAATTGTCGTGGCCGATCACCAGGTCCATCAATGAGTGCGGGCGGGCGCGGATGCGGTTGGCGTCCAGGCCTTGGGCCAGGCTGTGCTGGATCTGCTCCATCTTGCTTTCCAGGTTCTTGCGCGCCAGCTTTTCCAGCTCGTGGGTCAGCGCCACGTACGCCAGGGTCGCCAGCAACAGCACCAGGCCGGCGCCCATCAGGCTGACGGTCAAGCCGAGGCGCATCGACAAACTGCCGGCTCTCATCCGCGCGCCTCCAGCACATAGCCCACGCCGCGAATGGTGTGGATCAGCTTCACTTCGCTCTGGTCATCGACCTTGGCCCGCAAGCGGCTGATGGAGACTTCCACCACATTGGTGTCGCAGTCGAAATTCATGTCCCACACCAGCGAAATAATCTGCGTGCGGGTCAGTACTTCGCCGGTCTGGCGCATCAGCACCTGCAGCAGCGCAAACTCCTTGGTGGTCAGGTCGATACGCCGGGTGCCGCGATAGGCGCGATGGCGGCGCGGGTCCAGTTCCAGGTCCAATACGCGGAACACGTCCGGCTGCGGGATATGCTCACTGCGCCGTAACAACGTACGCACCCGCGCCAGCAGCTCGGGAAACTCGAAGGGTTTGACCAGGTAATCATCGGCGCCCATGTCCAGGCCCTTGATCTTGTCGGCCAGGCGGCCACGGGCAGTCAGCATCATCACCCGTTGCGTGCCATTGCGGCGAAGCTGCTCCAGCACCTCCCAGCCATCCTTGCCCGGCAGGTTGACGTCGAGGATAACCAGCTCATAGGCGTGCTGCCCGGCCAGGTGCAGGCCGTCGATGCCATTGGACGCGCAGTCCACCACATAGCCGCTTTCATTGAGGCCCTGTTGCAGGTAGTCGGCGGTTTTTTGCTCGTCCTCAACCACAAGGATACGCATGGGGATTTACCTTTTACTGAGGGGGAAGGGCTCCATTTCCTTATGGAATCAGGTGTTTTGTGAGTAGGAAAAGTCTGAACTGTGAAGTAGCTTCAGGGTCAACTGCGACCATTGGTCGCTGCTAAACCTGCCCGCAAAAAAAAACGCCCCGAAGGGCGTTAAAAATTCATCTCTTTCCAAAGGAGCTACAAAAAAGCTTCTAGAGACGAATGTTGCTCGGTGCAAATAAGTTGATGCGAGTATAGGGACGTCAACTTAACGGGAAGCTGAGCTCAATATTACAGTTTTGATAACTGGCTATTTGTGAACAGATGTTAGTTAACGGCAAGCGAATGTAAGGGCTCACAGTGCAACCAGTGGGTACTCGGCAATCAAGCGAACTTCCTCCAGGTCTGACTCGAACGCACTGGAGCGCACCGTGGCCTGGCGTAAACGCAAGGACAAATCCTTGAGGCTGCCACTTTGCACCACGTATTTGGCCTCGATATCCCGTTCCCATCGGCGTTGATCGGTCAGCGGGTTACCGGCTGCGTCGCGGCGCATGTACACCGCGTTGGCGTTGCTGTAGTCGGCGCCGGTGCCTTTGGCGTAGCGGGTCATGAATGACAGGCCGGGAATACCGAAGGCCTGCATGTCGAGGTCGTAGCGCGCCATCCACGAGCGCTCCTTGGGCGAGTTGAAGTCGCTGTACTGGATCGAGTTGTTGAGGAAGATCGAGTCCGACTGGCGCAGGTAGTCGAAGTCGTCATTGCCATTGTTGCGCTGGTGCGAGAGGGCCAGGCTGTGGGCGCCAACCTTGATCCCGAGCCTGGCGCTCCAGATGTTGTTGTTGAATTCGCCCAGCAGCTTTTTGCCTTCGTCCACGGCCTTGTAATAGTTGACGTCGCCGAACAAGGACACGTCGTCGCTCAGCGGGTAACTGGCGTTGGTGCCGACGTAGTACTGGTCCCAGGCATCCTTCAGGCGGCTGCTGTACGCACTGACACTGAGGTGTTTGTTCACCGCGTAGTCGCCGCCGAAATAGCCGATCCAGGGTGAGTCGACCTTGCCTGCGTAGAAGGTCGCAAAGCCTTTGTTCATGCCGCTGTCACTCGGCTGGCTCATGCCGCTCAGGCGTCCGCCTTGCAGGCTCAAGCCCTCAAAGCTGGTGTTCTGCGCGGTGACGCCGCGAAAGCTTTCCGGCAACAGGCGCGAATCGCCAGAGGCCACCACCGGGGTGGCGGGGAACACATCGCCAGCCTTTATCACCGTGTCCAGTACCCGCAGTTTCGCCGCGCCGCCGAATTTGCTGTAGCTGCTTTCGGGGTGGTTGTCGCTGTCTACCGGCAACACCCCGAACGAACCCTTGCCGCCGCTGCGACCGGTGCCCGAGTCGAGCTTGAGGCCGTACATGACAAACGCATCCAGGCCGAAGCCTACGGTGCCTTGGGTAAACCCCGATTCGAATTTGCCGATCAAGCCTTGCGCCAGGGCTTCGGAGTAGCCGTTGCCGGTAGGGCTGGACTGGCCCTTGCGGTCATCGCGGTTGAAGTAAAACGTGCGCGCCAGCACGTTCACGCGGCTGCCTTCGATAAAACCTTCGGGCTTGTCCTCTACGGCCGCGGCGGCCAGGGGCAGCGCGGCCAGTAAGGAAAAGGGAAGGATGTAGTAAGTGATGTGCATGTTTCGCTCCTTGGTAGTGGCAGTTTTCAGCTTCTTATAGAGTCGGGCGTTCTTATTGATCTGGCCCGGGCCGATAGTTGCAAACCGCGGATAACGAACTCATTGCGTGAACATTACAATTCTGGAAACTTACGGCCACCTAACAAATAAGTAATGTTTTGGTGAACATTGCGTCAGGGTTGGTTGATTAATCTCGTCACTGAACTTTTCAGACGAGGAACTAATGATGAACGCTTATAAAGTTGCCCTGGGTGTCTTGGTCGCTGCCCTGTCTTTTGGCGCGTTGGCCGAAGGTGGTGGGGACCGCACTTTTGCCCTGATGATGGAGCGCAATGAAAAAGCCATGGCCGCTTACGCCGAAAAGAAGGGCAAACCCGCGCCCGAGGTGCAGGCCTATCGCTATGGCATGGAGCTGGACATTGAGAAGGTGGTCAACGTGACGCCGCCGATCCGCGCCTGCGAGGCGGTGCCGTCGCGCATGACCTATGAAGACTCCACCGGTAAGCTCAATACCCTGGAGTATCAAGTGATGGGCGTGTGTCGAAACAACGGCGGTTAATGGATCCAAAAAACAGTTGGGTGCGGCGAAAAAAAGCGCTTCAGAAAACGCCGGCAGCGCCGATGCAGGTCAGACCCACCTCCCCAAAAGCCCATCGGTGCCCCATGTTCAATACCCGCCTGAAGCAAGAGCTGTCTGCTCTTCGCGAAGAATTGTCGAGCTTGCAGCAGGTCAAGGAGAGCCTGGAAAGTGAAATGCTGTGCCTGACGCTGGACGCCGACGGCCGGGTGGAGTGGGCCAATGCCAACTTCCTGCAAGAACTGGTTTACCAGGCCAGCAACATTGTGGGGCGTCACATTGATGAGCTGGTGCCGCCGCATGTGCGCCAGGACGAATTCCAGCTGCGCTTTAAAAATGCCTTGGTGCGCGGCGAACACTTCGCCGGCGCCGTGCGCCTGATACGTGGCAACGGCAAGGAAGCGTGGCTGCGCTCGATCGTGCAGCCGGTGCGCAACTCGGCGGGGCGCATCAAGCATTTTTCGATTTACTCAAGCGACCTCACCCGCACCATCGAGGCGTCGCGCGAGCACGAAAACCTGATCACTGCGCTGGTGCGTTCCACGGCGGTGATCGAATTCGACCTCGACGGGCATGTACTCACGGCCAATGATCGCTTTCTCGGTGGCATGGGCTACAGCCTGGCGCAGATCCAGGGCAAGCATCACCGAATGTTCTGTGAACCGCAGGAGTACAACAGCGCCGAATACCAACAGTTCTGGAAGCGCCTGAACGCCGGTGAGTTTGTTGCCGCACGCTTCAAGCGGATCGATAGCCACGGCCGCACGGTTTGGCTGGAAGCCACGTACAACCCGGTGCTGGACGCCAATGACCGGCTGTACAAAGTGGTCAAGTTCGCCACAGTGATTACCGATCAGGTCAATCGGGAACAAGCCGTGGCCGAAGCTGCCAACATCGCCTACAGCACCTCGCTGCAAACCGACAACAGCGCCCAGCGCGGCACCACTGTAGTGACCCAGGCGGTGGATGTGATGCGTGATCTGGCCAAGCACATGCAACAGGCCGGTGATGGCATCGAGGCGTTGAATGCGCAATCCCAAGTGATCGGCACCATCGTCAAGACCATCAGCGGCATCGCCGAACAGACCAACCTGCTGGCGCTCAACGCAGCCATTGAAGCGGCGCGTGCCGGTGAGCAGGGCCGTGGTTTTGCGGTGGTGGCCGATGAGGTGCGTCAGTTGGCCTCGCGTACCAGCAAAGCCACCGAAGAGATTGTCGGCGTAGTCCGCCAGAACCAGGACATGGCCCGCGATGCGGTGACCTTGATGAACGACGGCCGCCTGCAGGCCGAGCAAGGCCTGGCCCTGGCGGCCGAGGCGGGCACGGTGATTGTGGAGATCCAGGACGGCGCGCAAAAAGTCGTCAGCGCGGTGGGGCAGTTCGCCAATCAGCTGTCGAGCTGACCCGCAGGGTTTGTGCTTGAGGTATCGTAGGTTTTTTCTTGCTTGAAGAGCCGAACCTCCATGAGCCCGACCCACCGTCGCCCCGTCCCGCTGTCCAAGGCCTACCGCTTGCTCAACCATGGGCCGACCGTGCTGGTGAGTGCCGCCCACGACGGCAAACGCAATATCATGGCTGCCGCCTGGGCCATGCCGCTGGATTTTGAACCGCCCAAAGTCGCCGTGGTGTTGGACAAGTCCACCTGGACTCGCCAACTGCTGGAAGGCGCCGGCACCTTCGTGTTGCAAGTGCCCTGTGTGGCGCAGGCCGATCTGGTGCAGACGGTCGGTAATACCAGCGGTTCCGAGACCGACAAGTTCGCCGCCTACGGCCTGCACACCTTCAGTGGCGAGCACACCCAGGCGCCGCTGCTGGAAGGCTGCGTAGCCTGGCTGGAATGCCGCTTGTTGCCCGAGCCACATAACCAGCAGACCTACGACCTGTTCCTCGGCGAAGTGGTCGCCGCCTATGCCGACGAGCGCGTGTTCAGCGACGGGCATTGGCACTTCGAAGGGCATGACGAATTGCGCACCTTGCACCATATCGCCGGCGGGAATTTCCTCAGCATCGGCGCGCCGGTTGTCGGGCGCCAGCTGTAAGCCTTACCAGCGCGCGTTTGCCAAGGCGTCGGCAAACGCCATGAGCTTCGGCGAGTATTGCCGCGACGGTGGGTAGACCAACGAGATCGCCCGACTGCGCCCGGCAAACGCTTGCAGTATGGGCACCAGCCGCCCGGCAGCGAGGTCATCGCGAACGGCAAAATCCATCACTTGGGCGATGCCGAAGCCGCCCAGCGCGGCGTCCACCATCGCGTCACCGATATCAAAGATCAACCGACCTTCGACGGCTACGTCCTGCACCTTGCCGTCGCGCATGAACTGCCAATCGACCAGGCGGCCGTTGCGCAGATTGC
This sequence comes from Pseudomonas sp. FP2338, assembly GCF_030687515.1. NCBI lineage: Bacteria > Pseudomonadati > Pseudomonadota > Gammaproteobacteria > Pseudomonadales > Pseudomonadaceae > Pseudomonas > Pseudomonas sp. FP2338. The sequence goes on from NZ_CP117436.1 coordinate 849,404, forward strand.
GTACGGCAATGCAGTTGTGAGCCTTAAGATCCTCGACGTTTTGCGGGGTGCCGAAACGCGCAAGGTAACTGGGCGCGGCGACGGTTACCCAACGCAACGGCGGCAGAGTGCGAGCGATCAGGCGCTGGTCCTGGATCTCGCCGGTACGCAACAACGCATCAAAACCTTCGTCGACAATATCCACCAGGCGGTCGGTCATCACCGCTTCAATGCGCAACTGCGGGTAACGCATGGTCAGCTCGCCGATCAACGGCATCACCACTTTGCGCCCGAACAGCGACGGCGTGCTGATCTTCAACAGGCCGGATGGGCTGCTGCGCCGGTCGAGCATCAACTTTTCGGTTTCGGCCAATTCCGCCAGTAACGGCGCGCAGCGTTCGTACAACATTTGCCCGTCGGGTGTGAGGCTGACGCTGCGGGTATTGCGCTGCAGCAGGCGCACGCCCAGCTCGCTTTCCAGCCGCGAGATAGCGCGCGACAGCCCGGACTGGGTGAGCCCCAAGTCACCCGCAGCACGCGTGAAGCTGCGAGTTTCGGCCACACGGGCCAGCAGGCGAACAGCGTTCAAATCCATGATTAAAGTCATTACTGAAAGGTTGATAGCGATATTTATCATCTGCTGCGCATAAAAGACACTGGCAGCCTCTCATTTTGGACAGGACGCTGTGATGTCTCCCTCTCGACCCTCTGGCTGGATGCTGGTGTTGCTGGCCACTGCGCAACTGATCATCGCCCTGGATGCCACCATCGTGTTCGTGGCCTTGCCACAGATCGGCGCCCACCTGGATTTTTCTGCCCAGCAATTGCAGTGGGTCGTCAGCGCCTACAGCGTGGCATTTGGCGGGTTCTTGCTGCTGGGTGGCCGGGCTACGGATCTGCTTGGCAAGCGCCGCTTGTATCGAGTTGGGCAGTCCCTGTATGCGTTGGCGTCGCTGGCGGCGGTGCTGGGTGGCAGCGCGGTTTTGCTGGTGCTGGCGCGTGCGGTGCAAGGCGTGGGCGGGGCGTTGTTGTTCCCGGCCACATTGGCGCTGATCAATACGCACTATGCCGAAGGCCCGGCGCGCAACCGCGCGTTTGCGGTGTGGAGCGCGGCGTCGGCAGCTGGGTTGGCGCTCGGCGCGTTGCTGGGGGGCGTACTGACCCAGGCGTGGGGCTGGGAAGCGGTGTTTCTGGTGAACGTGCCGCTGGCCGGCGGCTGCGCGTGGGCGGCGCGCTACTGGATCCCGGCCGATGGCGAGCGTGTGCGTGGGCGCAAGTTTGATATCGGTGGCGCGCTGACCGTGACCGTTGGCGGCACCTTGCTGGTGTTCTCGCTGGTGCAAGGCCCGGAATGGGGCTGGGCCGCCCCCTCGACGTTGGGTTGCATCGCCCTGGCCGTGGTGCTGCTCGGGTTGTTCGCCTGGATCGAACAGCGCGGCCGCGACCCGTTGATGCCGCTGCGGCTGTTTGCCTATCGGGAACTGCGCATGGCCATGGTGCTGACGGCAATATTCATGAGCAGCTTCGGCGTGCAGTACTACTTCCTGGCGCTGTATTACCAGCAGGTCTACGGCTACAGCGTGTTGCAAGCCGGGTTGGCGTTTTTGCCGGCGACCCTGGTGTGTACGTTCGGCATCTGGCTGGCGGAGCGCTCGCTGGCAAGGCTGGGGTTGCGCAACACCTTGGTCACCGGGCAACTGGCGGGTGCGGTGGGCATTGCGCTGGTGTGCTGGGCGCTGCCAACGGGGGTGGGGTTCTGGTCGTTGTTGCCGGGGATTTTTATCTTGAGCATCGGCCAAGGCATGACCTGGACGGCGATGTGGGTCGCGGCGGGCTTGGGCATCCGGCCAGGCGAGCAGGGCGTCGCGGCGGGCATGGCCTCGACCAGCCAGCAGATTGGTGGGGCGTTGGGGCTGGCGGTGTTGGTGTCCGTGGCCAATAGTGGTGGGATCGAGCTGGCGTTGTGGTGGAGTGCGGCGATTGCCTTGGTGGGCGGCGTGTTGGCGCTGCGCCTTAAAGCGCCCGCGCCGAGCGCGATTTTAAAAACCACATAGGGCAACTGTGGGAGCTGGCTTGCCTGCGATGGCATCAACTGGGTGTGCCTGATACACCGAGGTGTCTGCATCGCAGCGGTGCGACGATTCGACAAGCCAGCTCCCACAGAAAAGCACATCTTCAGTGCACGCAAATCCGCAGCCGACCTCATATAAAACTGCATGCGGTCAACTGTGGGAGCAAGCCCGCTCCCACATTTAGACTGCGTTGCATCAGGTAGATAGGCTTTTGCTTTGCACTTGATCTGGCTCTTGCTTCAACCACTCAGGTCGGCTTTCAGGCCGCCGTGCTTTGCTTTTGATCTTGATCTGCTTTTGATCTGAGGCGCCCCGTTAGCCGCGCTGGGCCAAGGATGGCCGGCTCCCACTGCTTTAATCGCATTACAGGTGAGCCAATCAGCGCCCAAGCATCTTCACCCACCGCGACGGCGGCATGCCGTAGGTGCTGCGAAATTGCCGGGTCATATGGCTCTGGTCGGTGAACCCCGCCGTCAGGGCCGCGTCCACCAGCGATTGGCCTTGGGCCAGCAAGCTGCGCACCAAATCCAGCCGCCGCATGGTCAGGTAGCGGTAGGGGCTGGTGCCGAACAACAAACGAAAGTCTCGCGACAGCGCCCAGCGATCGCGACCGCAGTGGTCGGCCATTTCATCCAGGGTAATGCTGCGGCCCAGGGCGCTGTGGATAAACTCACGGGCGCGCTCGGCGGCCACATAATCGAAGGATTTGCGGCTGATGATTGCGCCGGATGCCGCGTTCAGCGCGTGTGCCAGGTCGAACAGGGCGTCCTGTTCCTGCATCGGGTCGATCGGGCAGTCCAGGCTTTGCAGCAACACTTCGCTGGCGCGAAACAGGCGCGGATCAGTCGACAAACCGTTGTGTATAAACGGCAATGGCCGACCACCGAGAATCTGTTGGATCAGCGCCGGCTCCACATAAATCATGCGGTACTTGAAACCCTCCACACTGCTGGCGCGGCCATCATGGGATTCATCGGGGTGAATCACCATGGTCCGGCCCGGCAGGCTGTGGGTCATGCAACCGCGGTAGTGATAGCTCTGCACGCCAAACAAGGTGCGCCCGATGGCGTAGGTGTCGTGGCGATGCGGGTCGAACGCAAAACCGGCAAAGTACGCCTCGATACGGTCCAGGCCGCTGGCGTGCGGGGCGCGGTGCAGCCAGTCGAGGGTGGAAGTGGGTTGGCCCATGATGACTTGTCACATGTAGAGGTGGAAACACGTTAACCGAGTCTGCAGCGGTTGTCTGCCGGGGTCTTGTACGATTGTGCAAGCGTGGGCCGAGGCCTATGATCCAGGTTCGTGTACTGCGCTGACGGAGCTGGCTCATGGATTTTTTCAACCCCGCCTATGTGGCCCCGTTGGTCTCGCTGGCACTGCTGTGGACGGTTGCTGTGGTGACGCCTGGGCCAAACTTTTTCAACACCGCGCAGTTGGCTGCCAGCTGCTCCAGGCGCCATGGCGTTGTGGCCTCGGCGGGCGTGGCCAGCGGCACGATCATTTGGGGCTTGGCGGGCGGCCTGGGCATCAAGTCGCTGTTTACTGCTGCGCCGATGCTCTACCTGGCGTTCAAGATCATCGGCGGTTGTTACCTGATCTACCTCGGGCTCAAACTGTTCAAACGCTCGGCTCCGGCTGCGGGCCAGACGGTTCTGCCCGATGCACCACGCCGCTCATTGTTCTCTGCCTGGCGGTTCGGGTTACTGGGTAACTTGTCCAACCCCAAGGCTGCGCTGTTCGTCGCCACGGCCTTTGCCTCGACCATGCCGCCATCACCTTCGCCAGCACTGCTCACCCTGGCAGTCATCACCATGGCCACCTTGTCGTTCAGTTGGTATTCCAGCGTTGCCCTGGTGTTTTCCAGCGAGCGCATGGCCAACCTTTACGCGCGCTCACGCAAATGGCTCGACCGCTTTGCCGGTGGTTGCTACCTGCTGTTCGGCGCACATCTGGTAGCGAATCGCTGACCGCTCATGGTAAGAAGCCTTACTTTCAATAGTGAGGCCGGGTCATGAGCAAGGTGCGGGTAGGTATTATTTTTGGTGGCCGTTCGGCCGAGCATGAAGTCTCGTTGCAGTCGGCGCGCAATATCGTCGATGCGCTGGACCGTTCGCGCTTTGAACCCATCTTGATCGGCATCGACAAGGCCGGCCACTGGCACCTCAACGACACGTCGAACTTTCTGATCAACCAGGAAAACCCGGCGCTTATCGCGCTCAACCAATCCAACCGTGAGCTGGCAGTAGTACCGGGCAAAGCCAATCAGCAAGTGGTGGAAACCTCCGGGCAAGGCCTGCTGGAACACATCGACGTGATCTTCCCTATTGTCCACGGCACCCTCGGCGAAGACGGCTGCCTGCAAGGCTTGCTGCGCATGGCCGACCTGCCTTTCGTCGGCTCCGACGTGCTGGGTTCGGCGGTCTGCATGGACAAAGACATCAGCAAGCGTCTGCTGCGCGATGCCGGTATTGCCGTCACACCGTTTATCACCCTGACCCGCCGCAATGCGGCGCGTACTTCGTTTGAAGCGGCTATGAACAAGCTCGGTTTGCCGATGTTCGTCAAACCCGCCAACCAGGGTTCTTCGGTGGGCGTGAGTAAGGTTGGCAACGAGGCCGAGTACCACGCCGCCGTAGAACTGGCCTTGGGCTTTGATGAAAAAGTGCTGGTGGAATCTGCCGTCCAAGGCCGTGAAATCGAATGTGCCGTGTTGGGCAACGACAACCCCATCGCCAGTGGCTGTGGCGAAATTGTGGTGAGCAACGGCTTCTATTCCTACGACAGCAAATACATCGACGACCAGGCCGCCCAAGTGGTGGTGCCGGCCGATATCAGCGTCGAAGCCAGCGAGCGCATTCGCCGCCTGGCTATCGAAGCGTTTGAGGTTTTGGGCTGCGCGGGTTTGGCGCGGGTTGATGTGTTCCTCACCGATGACGGCGAAGTGCTGATCAACGAGATCAACTCATTGCCGGGCTTCACACGTATCAGCATGTACCCAAAGCTGTGGCAGGCGGCAGGGATGAGTTACAGCGAGCTGGTGAGCCGGTTGATCGAGCTGGCGCTGGAGCGGCATGCCGGGCGTAAGGGGTTAAAGATCAGCCGATAAAATGAATCGAGGGAATGCGGCACCTGTGGCGAGGGAGCTTGCCCCGCGTTGGGACGCGAAGCGGCCCCAAAACCAGCCAGCACGGTTCCACCCTGAAATAACGCAGTAGCTAAATTGGGGCTGCTGCGCAGCCCAACGCGGGGCAAGCCCGCTCGCCACAAATGCGCCCTTGGCACTGATCAGGGTTTGCGAGCAATCCACGAATAGATCAACGTCTTCGCTTCTTCAGGGTTATGCGTGCGCCTGCGATAGCTGGCGAAGCTGGCGCAAGTGCAATACGTACACACTTCACTGACTTCGATCTGCTCACGCTTAAATCCTGCCGCTTGCAGCAACATCACTCCGTAGCCGCTCAAATCGAACCAGGCACTTGCGGTTTGCCTGGCATAGGGCGGGGCAATTTCGGGGGGCAGCAATGGCGCCGGTTGTACGAAGTTCCACGGCGCCTGACCGTCACGCCAAAGGTGGCCTTGGTCCGCCTGAAACTGCGCAATAAAGTCCTCGCTCACTTCATAGCAGCACGGTTTGATCGACGGTCCGATAGCCACCTGCAACTGCTCCACGGCGATGCCTTCGTCGGCAAATTGCTGCACGGCATTGGCGATGATCCCACCCTGCAACCCCTTCCAACCGCCATGCACCGCGGCGACCCTCGCACCGTCTTCAGCCGCGATGAGAATGGGCAGGCAATCGGCCGTGATCACTGCAATCGGCTGATGCTCGCGCGTGAACACGCCATCTGCCGCGACGCTGTTGGCCTCCAGGGCCGCCTGCCATTCAATCACCGTGGCACTGTGCACCTGCTTGCAGATGAACACTGCGTCCGGGCGCGCTGGGTCATTGATTGAACAAAAACCATGGTCGACGCCGGGGAGGGCGCCGAGATTATCAGCCTGTTGCACGGCACTCTCTCCGTTCGTAGAACATTCAGTCGCCGACCGCTTCGCCTTCGCGCCGAGGGTCGGCGCCGCCGCTCAGGGTAACCTTGCCTTGAGCATCGCGCGTGCGAACAATGGCCTGGATGCCGCTGGTCATATCGATTTCGCTCAACGCGTGGCCCTTGGCGCGCAGCGCCTGTTTCAACGCCGGGCTGAACAGGCCGGCCTCCAACTCGGTCGCGCCGTTGCGGCTGCCGAAGTTGGGCAGGCTGATGGCGGCTTGCGGGTCGAGGTTCCAGTCGAGCATCGCCACCAGGGATTTGCTCACGTATTCGATGATTTGCGAACCGCCCGGAGAGCCCACCGTCGCCAGCAGCTCGCCGCTCTGGCGGTCGAACACCAGGGTCGGGGTCATGGCCGAGCGCGGGCGTTTGCCGGGCTCGACGCGATTGGCCACCGGCTGGCCGTTTTCTTGCGGGATAAACGAAAAGTCGGTCATCTGGTTGTTGAGCAAAAAGCCCTGCACCATCACGTGGGAGCCGAACGCCGCTTCCACCGTGGTGGTCATCGACACAGCGCCGCCCTGGTCATCCACCGCCACCACTTGCGAGGTGGAGATGCGCAGCGGCGAGCGGTCCGGCGCGTAGGCCACCTGGATGCCCGCCGGCGTGCCCGGCTTGGCAATGCCCATGCTGCGTTCGCCGATCAGGGCGGCGCGCTGTGCCAGGTAGTTGGGTGCGACAAGGCCCGCGACCGGTACCGGGGTGAAGTCCGAGTCGGCCACATACAGCGCGCGGTCGGCAAAAGCCAGGCGGCCCGCTTCGGCGATCAGGTGCACGGCTTCGGGCGTAGGCTCAAGGCCCGCAGGCGATGCACTCTTCACCGGTTTCATCGGCGCGATGGCCAGGCTCGGGTCACGGGCCTCCACCGCCTGCAAGGTGCCGAGGATTTGCGCCACGGCTATCCCGCCCGACGACGGCGGCGGCATGCCGCACACCCGGTATTGCTTGTAATCGGTGCACAGCAGCGTGCGTTCCTTGGCGGTGTAGCCTCGAAGGTCGGCCTGCGAGAGACTGCCCGCATTGCGATTGCCCTGGACCTTACGCGCGATTTCATCGGCAATCGGCCCTTGGTACAGCGCGTCTGGCCCTTCCTTGGCGATGCGCTTGAACACAGCAGCCAGCGCCGGGTTTTTCAGCAGTGTACCGGTGGCTTTAGGCGAGCCATCGGCGTTCAGAAAGTAGGCCGCCATTTCCGGCGACTGGGGAATGTAGCGGTCGGCAGCAATCAGCGCGTGCAAACGTGGGGAAATCGCAAAGCCTTGCTCCGACAGCCGAATCGCCGGTTCAAACAGCTTGGCCCATTGCAGGTGCCCGGTCTTCTGGTGCGCCATCTGCAGTGCGCGTAAAACCCCCGGCGTGCCGACCGAGCGCCCGCCAATCTGCGCGTCGGGAAACGCCATCGGTGTGCCGTCGGCCTTCAGGAACAACCGCTCAGTCGCGCCGGCGGGTGCTGTTTCACGGCCGTCATAGGCGTGCACATTTTTGCCATCCCACAGCATGATGAACGCACCACCGCCGATGCCGGAAGACTGCGGCTCCACCAGGGTCAGCACTGCCTGCATCGCAATCGCCGCATCAATTGCCGAACCGCCCTGGCGCAACATCTCGCGCCCGGCTTCAGCCGCCAGCGGGTTGGCGGCGGCGGCCATATGGCGTTCGGCGTGGCGGGTGGTGAGGTCGGTGCGGTAACCCGAGCCCAATTCCGGTGCCGGAGGCTGTTCGTTGACGGGGGTGTGACAGCCGGCCAGCGCGAGCGCTGCGGCAATCATCGACAGTTGACGGCGGGAAATCGAAAACACGCGCTGAACTCCGTTCATTTTGAGAATGATCTGTTGTCCTTGGGTGGTCCTTTTTACAGGTAAATCGTGCCTTGCAGGTAGAGTGCTGCATGGCCTGAAATGATCACGCGGTCGCCATTGAGTTCACACCGCAGTTGCCCACGGCGCTTGCCGCCCTGTTCGGCGTTCAACTGCGACTTGCCCAGGCGCTCGGCCCAGAACGGTGCCAGCGAGGTGTGGGCCGAGCCGGTGACCGGGTCTTCATTGACGCCCACGTTCGGGCCAAACCAACGGGAAATAAAATCAAAGCGTGTGCTTTTGGCTGTCACTGCTATCCCGCGTTTGGGCAGGCCCTTGAGGCGTGCAAAATCTGGCGCGAGTGCCGCGACCTGGGCTTCGTCATCAACGAGAACGATATAGTCATCAGTGGCATACACCTCGGCGTGTTCGAGCCCCAGCGCGCTCAACATGCCGGCTGGCGGCTCGCAACGCTCGGGCTGTTTGGCCGGGAAGTCCATTGCCAGTTCGTCGCCATTGCGCGTCACGCGAAGCTCACCGCTGCGGGTAGCAAAACGCAAAACTTCAGGCGCATTCGGCAGCTTGTGAATCAACACCCAGGCGGCAGCCAACGTCGCATGGCCACACAGGTCCACTTCGACTTCGGGGGTGAGCCAGCGCAACTCATAGACCTCGCCACGGGGCACGAAAAAGGCCGTTTCCGAAAGGTTGTTTTCGGCGGCGATGTGGTGCAGTTGCTCGGTGGGCAACCACTCGGTCAGCGGGCACACGGCCGCGGGGTTACCACCGAACACCTGTTGGCTGAACGCGTCGACTTGATAGATGTCCAGTTTCATCGCAGGCACTCCATATTGGGAGGCAGGACACTAGCAGTGGGTTACGTGGAGCGTCAAAGTACAGATCCTCAGTTTTTTTGTGCGCATGTGTCCTGGTCAGCCCAGGCGCAACACCATCGCGCCGGCGGCAATGATGCAGGCAGCAATCATGCGCACGCGTGTCAGCTGTTCTTTGAGCACCCAGGCCGAGATCACCACGCCAAACAGGATCGAGGTTTCGCGCAGGGCCGAGACGGTGGCGATAGGTGCGTGTGTCATCGCCCATAGCGCCAGGCCGTATGACGCCACAGTGCCTGCGCCCCCGACGGCGCCAAGCCGCCAGTGATGGGCGACGTAGTGACAGAACGCTGCACGCCGGGCGGCTAAAGCCCACGCGGCAAGCGGGATGCCCGTCAGCAAGAATATCCACAGCGTGTAAGCCGCGGGTGCGCCGGACTTGCGCACGCCAAGGCCATCGACCAGCGTATAGCCAGCTATCACCAGGGCGTTTATCAGCGCCAGCATCAGCCCTTTGTTATGCCCGGCCGAGGGCGCTGCGGCCATACTCAAGATACCCAGGCAGATCACGCCAATCCCAAGCCAGGCAAACGCCGAGAGTGGCTCGTGCAACACCAGCACACTGACCAGCGCCACCAGCAGCGGCGCGGTGCCACGCATGATCGGATAGGTCTGGCTCATGTCGGCAATGCGGTAGGTCGAGGCCACCAGCACGAAATACAGCACCTGCAAAACCACCGATGCGCCGATGAAGGGCCAGCTTTCTCTGGCCGGCAGCGCCAGAAACGGGACGGCCGCCAGCGCAATCAAAGAGGCGGTGGAGGCGATCATGCAGGTGGTCAGCAGCTTGTCGACGCCGCCTTTGACCACCGCATTCCAGGTGGCGTGAAGGGCGGCGCCCAGCATGATGATGGCGAATACGCTGAGGCTCATGCGTCACCGTTCACGGGGTTGATCAGCGACGTCAATACATGGTCCGCCCACACGCCATTGATCTTCAAGTAGGCCCGCGCGTACCCCTCTCGCTCAAAGCCCAACCGCTCAAGCAGGCGTGCACTGCGTTGGTTTTCTGGCCTGTAGTTGGCCATGATACGGTGCAGTTTCATCTCAGCGAATACATAGTCAATCGCAGCGCTCAGCGCCTGGTGCATCAACCCTTGGCCTTGGGCCGTTTCATCCAGTGCGTAGCCCAAATGGCAGGCCTCGAATGCGCCGCGCACGATGTTGTTGAAGTTGCAGCTGCCGATTATCCGGCGGTCGCGCAGTATCAACAGATGCAAGGCTTCACCGTTGGCGGTTTTCTCGGCCATGGCTTCGAGGCGCTGGGTAATGGCGCTGAGCTCGAAGAAGTCATCCTCGCGAGTCGGCTCCCAGGGTTGAAGGTAGGCGCGGTTTTGCACCAGGTGCGCTTGCAAGGCCTGGGCGTGACGCGGGTGGGCGGCGTGCAGCGTCAGCCGTTCGGTGGTGATGCCATGGATGGGGAAGAGGGGGGGCACGTATCGCCTCCTTGTGGTTGGGGGCGAGTATGCCTGAGGGACTTTTCTGCAGGCATAAAAAAACGGCCTACCTTTCGGTAAGCCGTTTTTAGTACTTGGTGGCTACGCAGGGACTTGAACCCCGGACCCCAGCATTATGAATGCTATGCTCTAACCAACTGAGCTACGTAGCCAAGTGGCGCGCATTATTCGCGTAGAACGCATATGCGTCAAGCGTTTATTTCAAAATTTTATCTACGCTTTCAACTGTTTAAACAGAATAAGGCCAAACGGCGACGAGTGGTGTGGCGAATACGGGTATTTCAGCCACGAAGATCCAAGGTGGGGTTTGCTCGCGAAAGCAGATTGTCAGTTGATGCATGTGTTGACTGGCGCACCGCTTTCGCGTTCAAGCCCGCTCCCACATGGGCTTTGCGGTGTTCTGCCGACTGTGTTGAATGCATGATCGCAAGGGTGTGGCGCTGCAGGCCATTTGACGATGATCTCCAAGGTGCCCTTTGGCGAGGCTTGTGATCCTGTTACTGCGCACGGTAAAGCGTAATTCGGTTGGGCAGATATCCCTGCCGCCCAACGCTTGCCCCCAGGGCCGGCTTACGGTTGCGACAGGTTGTGCGTGACGCGTTTCAAGTGTTCGCGCGCCCGTGAAAGGCGTGAGCGAACGGTGCCGATAGGGATGTCCAGCACGTCGGCGGTGTCTTGGTAACTACCATCGGTTTCCAACGAAGCGTAGAGCGTCTTGCGCATTTCCGCCGGTAAGTGATCGATGGCGCTCAAGGTATTTTCCAGTCGGCGGTTGATCTCGAATTCCCAATCCAGATTCTTGTTTTCCTCTTGGCCATGCCACAGCGATTCATCGAATTCGCAATGCACCGGTTTGGCATACAGGCGCCGGAAATGGTTGCGGACCAGGTTCTGCGCAATGCCGCACATCCAGGTACTGAGGGTGGCCTGGCCACTGAACCGCTCTCGGTTGCGCCAAGCCTCCAGGTAGGTCAATTGCAGGATGTCGTCGGCGTCCTCGGGGTTGAGTACGCGTTTATGAATAAAACGCCGGAGTTTTTTCTGCTGGTCGTCCGTCAGTTGGAGCATGAATTGAGGCGAGTCGCCAACGAGCTGCGCTAAAGCTTCAATAGGGATATTCACGATTTTTTCCTCAGGGTAGACGCTATCGAAATAAGTTCGACGGGAACCCCTTTTGCACTGGCTGTGCCAAGTGGAAAAATCGCTTAACTTGCTGATTTATATATATAAATATATTGAAATAGTGTGATTTTTGCGCAGGTACTTGCAAAACGGCAGGTGGTTTTGTGCGGGTATTTTCAAAGCAAAGAGTGTTTGTGGTTTTGATGGAACTGTATGGCACGGGGTTGCCACATAGAGACACAAACTCCCTGTCCTGGCATGCCCATGAAAGTCGAATTCAACCCCAATCTGCACAGTGCCCAGCGCTTGGAGCCGTCCGTTTCCGAGAAGGTCGCTCCGGCCCGATCGCAGGATGCTGCGCCAGGTTTGGATGCGCTCGCCGGCATTTTCAGCCAGGAAGCCGCCGCTCACAGCACCGCGTTGACCCGACGCGCCATTAGTGGGCCTGTCACACCTGTCGAGCAACTCGCGCAGCTCTATGATCGACTCGGCCATCCCGCCCAGAAAAGCCTGGCAAAGATGGTCATCGTGGCCAGGCAGTATCTGGAGCGCCAGCAGAGTCTCGAAAAGTTAGTCGAACTTACGGGTGGGGACCCTGCACGTACCTATGTCGTGCTTCGTCAGCTGACGGCGCAAGCCGAAGCACTCGTGCGCCAGACCCAGGCAGCGTCGACGCGTGACGCTCAAGTCAAAAGCGAGGCAGCGCTGGCACGTGCTGCGCTGGCCAAGCTGGAGATTCAATACAAGAGGGAGATCCAGGCGGGCCTCAATATTGCCCTGGCCCTGCAGTCAGGCAGTGATGATCCTGCGCAATGCCAGGCAATACGTACGCTCTACTACGCCAATGTGGTAGTGCGCCAATCCCTGGCCAGCATGATGCAGGCGCTTTTGAAAGAGTACGGTGGCGAGCAGTTTGAGGTCGGGCTCAATCTCATGCGCCGGGCGCTGGCGGATGATATTGCGGCGTACGTTTCGTCGATTCCTACCGCCAAATTGCGCACGCTTTTGTTGGGGCTACAGAGTTGTGGTCAATTGGGCGGGGTGCTGTCCAATTGCCAAGACCTGGTTCAGCGTCTGAACGTTGAACACGACGCCGTTGACCTGTTGCAGCGTCTATTGGGTTATGCCGGCAATGGCATTGCCCCCTCCGAGGTTCAACTGCTGGCGGATGACTTGGCTGGGGATGCGGCGGCCCGCCAGTTGGCCTCTCTCAATGCGCTCTATCCCTTGATCAAAGGTTTGCCTGCGGCCTTATGGCGCGACTCGCGTGGGCGCGAGGAGGCTTTGCATAACTTCCTGCTCGTGATGGATGAGTTCACGCGCCTGGAGAAGGGCCAGGCTGAGCCGAGGGCGTTGATGTGACGGTGCTGGCGTTTATCAACCACTGGCTGCTCAAGGTCGCACAACGTGCTGAAGTCCTGGGTGCTGTCGTGGTACTGGCCATTGTCTTTATCTTCATCGTGCCGCTGCCGACCTGGCTGGTGGATATCCTCATCGCGCTCAACATCTGTATTGCCTGCTTGCTGATCGTACTGGCGCTTTACCTGCCGGGGCCTTTGGCGTTTTCGTCGTTCCCCTCGATTCTGTTGCTGACCACCATGTTTCGCCTGGCACTGTCGATTGCGACCACGCGGTTGATCCTGCTGGAGCAGGACGCCGGTGACATCGTCGAGGCGTTCGGCAACTTTGTGGTGGGCGGCAACCTGGCCGTAGGGTTGGTGATCTTCATGATCCTCACCCTGGTCAACTTTCTGGTGATCACCAAGGGTTCCGAGCGGGTTGCTGAAGTGGCCGCACGCTTCAGCCTGGACGCGATGCCCGGCAAGCAAATGTCTATCGACAGCGACTTGCGTGCAGGACTGATCGACGGTAATCAGGCGCGGGACAAGCGCGACCAGTTGTCTCGCGAGAGCCAGCTGTTCGGGGCCATGGACGGCGCCATGAAGTTCGTCAAGGGCGATGCCGTTGCAGGTCTGGTGATCGTGCTGATCAACCTGTTGGGCGGCTTTTCCACAGGCATGTTCCAGCATGGCATGACCGCCGGCGAATCCATTGCGCTGTATTCGGTATTGACCATCGGTGACGGTTTGATTGCGCAAATCCCTGCGCTGCTGATCTCGCTGACGGCCGGCATGATCATCACCCGCGCCGCGCCGGATGGGCGCCGGGGCGTCACTAACATGGGCGCAGAAATTGCCCGTCAGATGACCAGCGAACCCAAGAGCTGGATGATTGCATCGGTGGGCATGCTCGCGTTTGCGGCGTTGCCCGGCATGCCGACCCTGGTATTCATTCTTATCTCACTGATGACGGGCTCCCTGGGCTATTACCTCGCGCGTCAACGTCAACGGCAAGAGGCTCCCGCGGCGGAGGCCACGCAGGCCGTGCGCCCGGAAGAAAACGGTGAAGAGGATTTGCGCGGGTTTGACCCGTCACGCCCCTATCTCCTGCAGTTTTCTTCCGTCTTGCGTGGAACGCCCGAGGTGGTTGATCTGGTTCATGGCCTTCGTCAAACCCGAAATGCGCTGGTTGCGAATATCGGGTTGACGCTGCCGCCGTTCGAAGTCGAACTCGACGACTCGTTGGCGGACGACGAAATGCGCTTCTGCGTACACGAAGTGCCGATGATCAAGGCTTCGGTTGTTACGCAAGTGGCCGTGGAGCGTACAGCCTTGGCGCAGGTACCGGAGCACGCGATACCGGGCCTGGCCGAACGCGATGAGCAGGATTGGGTGTGGTTGGCGCCAGATGATCCTTTGCTTGATGATCCCGCGATTGAGCGTTTCACTTCGACGAACCTGATCGTCGAGCGCATGAAGCAGGCGATGATGCTCTCCGGCCCCCAGTTCCTGGGGATCCAGGAGAGTAAGTCAATTCTCAGCTGGCTTGAACACAACCAGCCGGAACTGGTGCAGGAACTACAGCGAATCATGCCGCTGTCGCGTTTCTCGGCAGTCCTGCAACGCCTAGCTGGCGAAGGCGTACCGTTGCGTGCCGTGAGGTTGATTGTCGAGTCGCTGATTGAATACGGCCAGCATGAACGAGAGCCGGACGCTTTGGCGGACTACGCGCGTATTGCGCTTAAATCGCAGATTTTCCACCAGTACAGTGAGGCCGACGGCCTGCATGCGTGGCTGCTGTCTCCACAGACCGAAAACGTGCTGCGCGAATCGCTGCGCCAGACCCAGACCGGGGTGTTCTTCGCCCTTGATAATGACAGCAGCGCGTCACTGATCAACCTGCTCAACCAAGCCTTTGTGACTCGCCCCAAAACCAAGAGCGTGATGCTGGTTGCGCAGGATTTGCGCAGCCCCTTGCGCACTCTTTTGCTCGAAGAGTTCAACCATGTACCTGTGATGTCATTTGCCGAATTGGGAAGCACCTCAAAGGTGAAAGTGTTGGGGCGTTTTGACCTTGGCCAGACCGAGCTGATGCGTGGTACGGCGGCATGAAGACTGCGCCAGTTTCAGCACAGCGGAGCGTCCAATGATGTTCGAGCTGCGTGTTCTCGATGGCCTGCACCAAGGGGCTGCGCTGCCGCTGTTCGGTGAGCAGTGGAGCATCGGTGCTCATGCAGAGGCTGACTTGGTGCTGAGCGATCCAGGGATCGCCGAGCAGCATGCGGTGTTGCGGTTGGTCGGCTCCACATGGTCGGTGCAGGCCCAGGCGGGATTGTTGCAGGGCGCAAAAGGGCAGGTAGTGGCGCAGATCACGCATCTGGCGCTGGGCGAACAATTTGGTGTGGGCGCCATTCGGCTGTATGTCGCCGTAGCGGATCAGCCTTGGCCCGAAGCACCCACGCCGGCAACGCCAGCCAAGGTTATGGCCAAAGAAGCTCCCCATACGTTGAAGTTGTCGGCCCTCGGACCCTCGCAGCAAAAGCGCTTGATCAGCGTGGTGCTGGTGGTCGCAGTCATCATCATGGTGGTGGGCATTGCCTCCACCGGGGAGCGTGATCCGCAGGCCTCACTGATGCCAACAGGGCCCCAGAAAACCGAACTGGCCTCGCCGTTCGAGGTGCGCCAGCAGTTGCTGAATATGCTCAGTGAGCGTGATTTGAGCCAGCGGGTCAGTTTGCAGGTGATCAATGGCCAGGTTGCGCTCAACGGCGATGTTTCCGAGGAGGACCTGGCGTTGGTGACGCGCATGCTCGACCGATTTGGTGAGCAGTTCGACAGCGTGGTGCCAGTGCTCAGCCGTGTGCGTGCGCACGACAATGAGCTGCCATTCAAGATCGTTCAGATCATTGGAGGGGGGAACGGTCACGTCGTACTGGAGGATGGCACCCGACTGTTTGTGGGCGACCAAGTGGACGACTTGCGCCTCGTGATGATTGACAACAGCAAGGTGGTTTTCGAGGGCGCGCAGCGCTATGAGGTGCGCTGGTGATTAAGGACTTGCAGGCGCGCCTCGACACATGGCAGCGGCAACAGACCCAGACGCTGGCAGGTTTTGCGCCGGTGACGATACGCGGGCGCGTGCAGCGTGTGAACGGCATGCTATTGCAATGTCGACTGCCTCAGGCACGCATAGGCGACTTGTGCCAAGTGGAAAAGCAAGGCGAGCACATGCTCGCCGAAATTATCGGATTCGACCAGCAGGACGCGGTACTCAGTGCGCTGGGTAACCTGGAAGGCGTGCGTGTGGGGGCCAGCGTAGAGCGTTTGGGCATATCCCATCAGGTACAGGTCAGCGAGAAGTTGTTGGGCCAGGTGCTGGATGGATTTGGGCGGCCGATTACCGGTGAAGGCGCCAGCGCTTTTGCGCTGGTCGACTCGCCGGACACCAGCCCCGTTTTGTGCGAAGCGCCTTTGCCCACCGATAGGCCGCGAATCAACCGCGCGTTGGCCACGGGCGTGCGTTCGATCGATGGCCTGTTGACGCTGGGCGAAGGGCAGCGTGTCGGCCTGTTTGCCGGGGCCGGCTGCGGCAAGACCACGTTGCTGGCAGAGATAGCCCGCAACGTTGAGTGTGACGTGATTGTGTTCGGCCTGATCGGCGAGCGAGGCCGGGAGCTGCGCGAGTTTCTTGATCATGAGCTCGATGATCAGCTGCGCGCCAAAGCCGTACTGGTGTGTGCCACCTCTGATCGTTCGAGCATGGAGCGGGCACGCGCAGCCTTCACGGCGACCGCCTTGGCCGAAGGCTTCCGACGCAAGGGCAAGCGCGTGTTGCTTTTGATCGATTCCCTCACACGGTTCGCCAGGGCCCAGCGAGAAATTGGCCTCGCCGCCGGCGAGCCCCTGGGCCGTGGTGGCTTGCCACCTTCGGTGTACAGCCTGTTGCCGCGGTTGGTCGAGCGTGCCGGGTTGACGCGCGAAGGTGTGATCACGGCGATCTACACGGTGCTGATTGAGCAGGACTCCATGAGCGATCCGGTGGCCGATGAAGTTCGCTCGCTGCTCGACGGCCATATCGTGCTGTCTCGCAAGCTCGCCGAGCGTGGGCACTATCCGGCAGTGGACGTATTAGCCAGCCTTTCGAGGATCTTGAGCAACGTGGCCGAGCCCGGGGATATCCAGGCCGGCACGGCGCTACGTCGGCTGTTATCGGCGTACCAGCAGATCGAGCTGATGCTCAAGCTGGGCGAGTACCAGCCGGGTAGCGATGCATTGACCGACTTAGCGGTAGACAGTCGCAGCGCAGTGGACAGTTTTCTGCGCCAGGACTTGCGTGAACCCTCGCCGATGGCGGCCACACTGGAGCAACTCAAGGAGCTGACGGCCTATGTCCCATTCTGACGTGTCGATGGCTGAAATCGAGACCCTGCGGCGCCTGCGCCGCCATCGGGCCGACCGCGCTGAACGGGCCTTGCGTGAGGCCAAGCGAGCGCGGCAAACCCTGCAGACCCATATTCAACAAGCCCAGCAAGCCCTTGAGCAAACCCGCCAGGAGGAGGCTCGGCAAAGTGCGCAGTTGCTCAGCCAGCATCAGGGCCAGGTGCTGACGCTCAAAGCGCTGAACGCCTGGGGGTCACAAGAGCGTTCGTTGTCGGCCAGCACTTTGCGCGACGAAGGCCAGGTGCAGGCACTGCAAGCGCAGCACAAGGACAAGGACATCCAGGTGGGCAGTGCCCAGAAGCACGCCTCGGAGTGTTTGCGCCAGGTGGAAAAACTTCAGGAGCTGTCCAATTTGCTCGCTCAGGATTCGCTATGACACAGGTTTCAAATACCGCGCCTGAGCATCGACGCACGCGTGAGCTACGGGAGGAACGCGAGCCTGGCGTTGGCGCCTATGTTCCCTTGGAACAAGGGCGACTGTTTGCGCATCTGCTTGCAGGCGGTGTTGCAGAGAAACGTTTTGGGCATTCGCGCCTGGATATCAAAGCCTCAGTCGAGGCAGCCAGGGCTGATGTATTGGTCGAGCAACTCGTGGCGCCTATTCAGGCCGGTACACAGTGGCCGCTGCAATTCGTGCTGAGCTTGCCGCGCCTGGGGCGGATCAACGCCCTTGTGCATCGTGAGCAGAGCAGTTGGGCCGTTGAACTGGACGCAGAGGACGATGCCACCAACCGTTGGCTGCGCGGCGTGCGGCAGCAGTGCCAGGATCGGTGCACGCAAGCCTTGGGGCAACCGGTCAGGTTCTACCTGCCAGGTGACCGTGCATGATGAAGGTGCCTTTTTTAGCGTTACCTGTGGTCAAGCAGAGCACGGTGGCTGCACGCCGCAGGCTGGGGCGTGGGCTGCGTTTACCGTTTCAAGTTGCAGGGCAAGCGGGTGAGCTGCTGATCGAGCCCGGGCGTGCCCCTGTTGGCGGCGAGGCGTTGTGTTTTGAAACCGCCCTCGGCGTGTTGGCGTTCGCCGAGGCGGGGCCGTTGTTGAGCCTGCTGGGTGAATGCCCCGTGCCATTGGCCAAGGCTGGAAATGACCCACATTCATGGTTCTGGGCGCTGTTTGAGCACCACCTCAGTCCCCAAGTGAAAGCGCTGTTTGGCTATATGCGATTGCTGGTGACTGCGCGTCCGGTGGGTTTTGGCTGCCGAATCAGCGTGACGTTGGGGGCCTCTCGGGTCGTGGGCTACGTGTGGCTGGCCCACCAGAGCTTTCTGGCGTTGTGCGAGGCCGCACCTTGGCGCTCTATCGCCGCGCCGATGCCGGCGCAGTTCCAGCTGGCAATTGCCGTGCCCCTTGGGACCTTGCAGCTACCCATCGCACAAGTGCGCAGCCTGCGGATGGGGGATGTGCTGGTGCTCGAGCAAGCTTATTTTCAATCCCAGGGCAATGGCTATGTGCAGGTCGGCAGGCAGCGCCTGCACGGCTGCATTGACGACGACACCGGGCCGCTGTGCCTGACCCTGACTTCTATAGAGGACACGAGTGTGAACGAGGACTTTTCAGCAGCCTATTACGCTGAGCCGGAAGATGAACCCGTGGCCGAAGTATTCGGGCGCGAACCGTTCGATGACTTGAGCATGGCGTTAAGCGTGCGTTGTGGAATGCTCAACTTGACGCTGGGCGAGCTGCGCAACCTGGTTGAGGGTTCAGTATTGGGCATTACCGGTTATGCACCGGGAATGGCCGGCCTGTACTACGGTGATCGGCCGATCGGCCAGGGGCAGTTGGTGGAAGTGGATGGGCGCTTGGGCCTGCAGGTGACGCGAGTGGTTTTTTCGCGATGAGTATTCAGGGCATAGACCCGTTTGTACTTGCACTGTTCCTCGCGGCATTGTCGTTGATGCCCATGCTGTTGATTGTGTGTACGGCCTTCTTGAAGATTGTCATTGTGCTGATGATCACCCGTAACGCGATAGGCGTGCAGCAAGTACCACCGAGCATGGCCATCAATGGCATCGCGCTGGCGGCGACGCTGTTTATCATGGCGCCGGTGGGTTACGAGATCGCCGAAACCGTCAAGGTATCGCCGCTGGATTTGAGCAGTGTGCAAATGGCCCTGCACACCGGCGGGGAGGCGATCAAACCCTTGCGCGCATTCATGCTGCGCAATATTGATCCGGATGTGTTGACGCACTTGCTGGAGAACACCGGGCGCCTATGGCCGGCAGCCATGGCCCAGGAAGTTCAGCGAGAAGACTTGATTCTGTTGGTGCCTGCCTTTGTGCTGTCGCAATTGCAGGCGGGGTTCGAGATCGGCTTCCTCATCTACATTCCGTTCATTGTGATCGACCTGATTGTCTCCAATTTGCTCCTGGCATTGGGCATGCAAATGGTCTCGCCGATGACCATTTCCCTGCCGCTCAAACTGTTGTTGTTCGTGATGGTTTCCGGGTGGTCACGGCTGCTCGACAGCCTCTTCTTTTCTTATCTCTGAGTGGCGTATGGAACCGATCGTGCTGTTCAAGCAGGGCATGCTGCTGGTCGTGGTGTTGTCGGCACCGCCGTTGATTGTGGCGGTGGTGGTCGGCGTACTGACCTCTCTTGTACAGGCGCTGATGCAGGTACAGGACCAGACCTTGCCGTTTGGCATCAAGCTGGTGGCAGTGGGAATCACGCTGGTCATGACGGGGCGCTGGATCGGTGTGGAGTTGATTCAACTGATCAATCTGACATTCGACATGATCTCTCGCTCCGCGCTGAACTGAGGTTTCACCTGTGCTGCACTATCTTGATTACCTGCCCAGCCTGTTGGTCGGCATGGCGCGCATCTACCCTTGCGCCTTTCTGGTCGCGGCGTTTTGTTTTCAACATATCCGTGGCATGCCACGCCACACCATTGTGGCGGCGCTGGCACTGCTGCCTGCACCAGGCATCTATGCAACCTTCGCCGACCAGGAATTCTCTACGCTGATGCTCAGCGCGTTGGTGCTTAAAGAGGCGGCCCTGGGGACATTGCTGGGCATATTACTGGCTATGCCGTTCTGGATGTTCGAGGCGGTGGGGGCGCTGCTGGATAACCAGCGGGGAGCCTTGGCCGGTGGCCAGCTCAACCCTTCGCTTGGCCCGGATGTAACACCCATCGGGCATCTGTTCAAGGAGCTGACGATTTTTTTGTTGATGGCCACCCTGGGGCTTGGGGCGCTCACGCAAGTGATCTGGGACAGTTACTCGATCTGGCCGCCAACCGTATGGTTTCCACTTCCGCACGCCCAGGGGTTTGGCGTATTTCTCAACCTGCTCGGCGACACGTTCACCCACATGATGCTCTACGCCGCACCGTTTATCGCGGTGCTGCTGTTGTTGGAGTTTGGCATTGCACTGCTGGGGCTTTATAGCCCTCAGTTGCAGGTGAGTACGCTGGCGCCACCGGTCAAATGCCTGGCGGGTATTGGTATTTTACTGTTGTATTTTGAGCTGTTGCAGGACCTGATCGTCGGCCGTTTAAGCCTGCTGACTGAACTCAGGCACGCCCTTGGGCTGATGTTCAAGGTGGGGATGCCATGAGTGATTCCGGTGAGAAAAAACACCCGGCCAGTGCCAAGAAACTGCGTGATCAACGCAAGAAAGGCCAGGTTGCCCAAAGCCAGGATGTCGGCAAGCTTCTGGTGCTGACCGCCATCAGCGAGCTCGCGCTATGGACCGCTGACCGCAGCCTGCAGCGGTTTCAGGAAATGCTGCTGCTGCCGATATCGCGCCTCAGCCGACCCTTTGTGTCAGCCCTGGAAGAGGTGTTGCTCGACGCCATGGTGGTGTTTTTTTCCTTTGCATTGCTGATGGCCTCAGTGGCGATCGCCGTCAAGCTGCTCAGTAGCTGGATGCAGTTCGGCTTGCTGTTCGCGCCAGAAATCCTCAAGTTGGATTTCAAGCGTCTCAACCCCCTTAATCAGCTCAAACAGATGTTCTCCGCGCAGTCGCTGATGAACCTGCTGATGGGGGTCGCCAAGGCCGTGCTGTTAGGTGTGGTGTTGTATGCGGTGATCGGTCCCTCCCTTGGCGCCTTGATCAATTTGGCCAACAGCGACCTGCCCTCCTATATCCTGGCGCTGATCGAGCTGTTTCGTTATCTGCTGCATGTGTGCCTGGGCCTGTTGCTGGTGCTGGCACTTATCGACCTGACGCTGCAGAAGCACTTCTTTGCCAAGCGCATGCGCATGACCCAGGTCGAAGTCGTCAAGGAGTACAAGGACATGGAGGGCGACCCCCATGTGAAGGGCCAGCGACGTTCGCTGGCGCAGCAATTGGCTCAGGAAGAGCCAAAGGTCAAGTTGCCCAAGCTCGAAGAGTCCGACATGTTGGTGGTCAACCCAACGCACTTCGCCGTCGCATTGTATTACCGCCCCGGCACGACACCGCTGCCATTGCTGGTGGACAAAGGCACGGATGCCGACGCGCGTGACCTGATCAAAAGGGCTAAAGCGGCTGACGTGCCGGTCATTCAGTGTGTATGGCTGGCTCGTACGCTCTATACCAATAAGCTTGGCGCCAGTATCCCGCGTGAAACCCTGCAGGCCGTCGCGCTGATCTACCGCACCTTGCGTGAGTTGGATGATGACGCCAAGCGTGAAACCCTGGAATTGCCAGAGCTGGAACAGCGTTGATCAACGCGTGGTGTAAGCATCCAATGCATCAAGGTTGGCCAGTGACAGCAGGCGGCTGATGGCACTCTCAAGCGCGTCGTGTTGAGCAGGTAGCGAGCGCCAGATGACCAAATTGCCTTGCGCGTCGAGATAGACAAAGCAACCGTCATACCTCACGGCTTGTTCAAAACGTTGCTCCAGCGCCCGTTGAACCTGCCCGGCTTGCAACGCTTCGCGCGCAACCTGCAAGGCCAACCCCTGGCGGGTGCCGGCCTGCAGCGTACACAGGTGGATACCGGGGAGGAGCTGCAGGTGAGCGGCAACGCCGCTGCGCACGTCGGCTAAAAAAACCTGACGATGCAGCGCATCGTCAGGCTGTGTCGTGAGGCTCATCGTTCCAGGGAAATGGTCTGGTAGTCTGCCCGTTCCCCAGAGGGGCCGGAGTCTACGCGCATCTCTGGCGGCCACCAGACCACCATTTTGTCACTGCTCGATTGCGGACGCGTGCAGGAGTCGCCTTTGCAGGTTGGCGTACAACCCGCGGCGATCATTGCTGCGCCGATCATGATAATGCTCAAGAGTCCGTGTTTCATGGCGTGGTCTTCAAGGGGGCGGTGAGGAGGGAAGGGCGGGGTGTGCCGATGTGTTCATCTTTCACGATGGGCCGCATGGCGATAAAGACTTCAGCTTCTTCACCCGGCTTAAGCCAGGCGCGTGGCCAGACACTGACTGCCAGTGTTTGTGAGTTGCTGCATTCTTTTTCATCGATGCGCACATTGCGTTTGATCTGGTTGCGCAGGACCACCACCGCCACATTGAACTGTGGGCCGGTGTACCACTGGCTGCGCTCGCTGTTGAGCGCCAACAGATCGCGCGTGGCGCACAGGGTGTCCAACTGCAGGGGCATTGGCCCTGCCTTGAAGCCGTCGGGCACTTCGCCGCTGACCAGGTGCGCCAGGGTGCTGGTGATATCGCTGCGGTTTATAGGCGGTTGATGGGCGGCTTGCCGGCGCGCCAGGGGCTTGAGGGCGGCCTGCAACTGGGCCTGGTCCTCCTGGGGCAAGTAACGCGAAGGGTCAGCCTGGTCACCGATGACCCGTGGGGTGAGGATGAACAAGCGCTCGCGTCGACTGTTCTGTCGTTCAGTGGAGGAGAACAATGCTTTGCCCAGCAAAGGAATATCGCCCAGCAGTGGCACCTTGCTGTGTTTGTCCTTGTTGTCTGTGACATGGAAACCACCGACCACCAATGAGCGTTTTTCCGCCATCACTGCCTGGGTGCTCACCTTGCCACGGCGAACATCGAGGTCATCGGGCTGTAGGTTGAACTCGTCGAAATTGCCGTCTTCAATATCCACCACCAAATGGATCTGGTGGCCACCACGGCTGGTGATCACCCGTGGCACCACCTGAAAGCTGGTCCCGACGGTCACGGGTAAAATGGTTGCGTAGCGACTGCCGGCCTTCAGGTATCGCGTGCGGTTGAAGTCGATGACCGCCGGCTGGTTTTCCAGGGTGAGCACGGAAGGGTTGGAGACCAGGGTTGCCAGCCCTTGGGCTTCCAGGGCACGTATGTGGGCGTAGAAGCGCCCGGGGTTGCCGATCGACAACTGCGAGGTCGTGCCCGGTGCCACATTGACGCCGCCACGCCAGCGGCTGTTTTGAAAGCCCCATTCAACCCCGAACTCTTGCAACTTGGTGCGTTCGATGTCGAGGATGATGGCGTCGATCTCCACCAGCTTGCGCGCAACGTCGAGTTGGGTGATCAGCTCGCGGTACATCGTTTGGCGCTCAGGCAGGTCGTAGATCAGAATCGCGTTATTGCGCACGTCGGCTTCAACCCGGATGCGGCTGGTAGCGCGTGGGGCGCGAGGGCCGAGTGAGGCGCCCGTCGACAGCCCCTCTGCGTTCCCGGGGTTGGCGAGCATCTGCTCGAGCAGCGGGTTGTTCAGCCGCGGCACGTTAGGTGTAATCAAGCCCGGCGGTGAAGAAGTGCCGGAAGATTGGGTGGCGTTGGCGACGGCGGAGTTGGAGCGCGGCTCCAGCAACCCACGCAGCACGCTGGCCACGCCTGCGATGGTCAGCTTTTCTCCGCGATAATCAATGGTGCGATCGGCCGCGTTGGCGTACTTGAGCGGGTAAGTCAGTATGCTCTGTTTTTCATCCGGGGATCTGCGCTGGCTGCTGAACTGTTTGATTTGCTCGATATAGCGTTTAGGGCCGGAGACGAGCACAACGCCATCGTCCGGTAATTCACCCCAGCCAAATCGGCTGTCGAGCAGGCCGATATCGGTCAGGGCCTTTTTTAGGTCTGCGATCGTTTCCGACGAAACCTCCAGCCGCGCAGACTCTTGCTGATCCAGCGTGCTGATGTACAGGGTGTTGTTGTACAGGTACCACTGGAAGCGGTGTTCGACCCCGAGCCTGTCGAGCATGGACTGGGGCGTGTTAGCGCGTATTTTGCCATTGACGACGCCCTCCAGCAGGCCTTCGATTTGCAGTTGGGTGCCGAAGGTCTGGGCGAAGTCCTCGAGCACTTCGCGTACAGGCTTGTACTGGGTTTCATAGGCATATGCCGTGTTTTTCCATGCCGAGGGAATCGCGGCAACGGCGCTTTGCAGAGGCATCAGCAGGCACGTCAGAACCACTGGAATGCGCCAGCCGGCGTGTTTCAATCGCGCACAGGGCGAGCTGATAGACAAGCGTAAACGCTTGTAAATGGGGTTATTCATATAGGGTTCTCTAGTTAATAAAACTGCGCACGCAGCGGAGTGGGCCCAAGGTTTTTGGGCGTTCTGGCCAACCGCTTGACCGTGGAGCGCCAGGTGTCGCGCTGATTGAGAAGGGATTCAAGTTGGGTAAAAAGAGCGGCCGGATTGGCTTCTTGCGAGACGCATTGAAGTAGCCAGAGCTGCCCGGTGGAGGGCTCGACCGTGAGCGCTCCCCGAAAATACGCCAGGCTTGCCCCACCCAGTCGTAGCCATGTTTCCATGGCTGTTTGTGTGGGCGGTGGCTGATGGGTAAGTTGGGCGCTGAGCAAAAAACACTGCGGGTAGCGACGCAGGTTTATGGCGTCGCTGCCCTCGTGCAGCGTGATTTCTTGCTCTGTCCCCACCCGCCAATGAGTGAGCCGCTCGCTGAAACTCTCAGGTCCCATTGAAAATGATTTTTCCCATCTCGGCCCGATGGCTGAGAACTGCCCCGGCGGCAGTCGTCTGTAGTATCAAGTCTTGTTTGAGCCTGAAGTGTTCACCCATCAGTGATGAAAACTCTCTCGAAGATATTTCGTCAGGCACGTCCTGGCCGAGCTGTCCGAACTGCCGGTTGTTTTTGATTAAATCCCTGAAGATTTGCCCGCCCTCGCGTGCGTCGAGTTTCATATGCTGATCTCCGTTGAACGTGTATTTTTTATGTGGTTTGCGTTTGGGATCCGTTCCACGATTTTTTAAATATCTGGTAAAAAATGCAGCAGGTCGGTTGAGAGGTTATTCCTCTGAACCAAAGTCTGAGTGAGGCACCAACAGCGCATCGATCGAAGAGGCCCAGTCGATACGAAAGCTGCCTTCCTCCGCCTCCAGGATCAGCACTTGTGGCTCAACGGACTCGTCACACTGCAGGCGCCAGGGCGCCTCGGTATGTTGATTCAACCAGTGCTCTACATCCGCTTGATCCTGTGGGTTGCAGACCAACTTTGCGCGGATCGCCGGAGCCTGGGCTACGAGCATTTGCTTGAGCATGGCCGACACCCGCTGAGTCGTCGTTGTGTCCTCGAGCAAGCTGCGAATGGCGCTGTGGGTGACCGATGTGGCGATGCGTTCGATGTTGTCGAGGATCGCCTGCTGTTGCGTGTGCCACAGGTGCAATTGGCGATTGGCGCGTTGCCAGAACTCATGCTGTGCCAGCAGCAGCAATTGGTCGCGTTGCACATGGGTCTGGCGCAGGATTTCATCGGCCTGATCCTGGGCACTGTTTAACAATTCGGTGTCGCGGGCGCAGTCCGCCAACGTTTCCAAAGGAATCAACGAGCCCGTGCGTGAAGGAAGCGGCTTGCTTAGCTCAATCGTGCGTTTGCACAGCATCGTCCTGGGACTCCTCGGCGAAGGAAAACACCGGCTCGTTGTTTGACGCACCGGTGCGCCATATAGCGGCCTTCCAAATTGTTTCGAGCTTGTCGTGGGTTTCACTCAGTCGAGGGGCTTGCTCAAGTGCAAGCACCCGGTGGCGGTCAAAGCTCAACCGCAGCCGCTGCCACACAGAGGGTTCTACCCAGGCGCGTAAATAGTGCAGGGGGTCTTCAGTGCCGATTTTCAGGGTGTTGGGCATCAGTGCCTTGGAAAGGCGTACGCACCAGAGTTGCAGGTCTTGGCTCAACGGCGTGTGAGTTTTGATCTGGTAAACACCGCCGACCAGCGCGAGGATGAGGTCTCTGCGTTGCGTAGGTTCAAGGACCAACTGCAGCAGGGCTGGAGACGGCTCGACAGGCAGGCATGGGTCAATTCCCAACGCCGTTGCCATTGCCGCATGCTGGCTCTGGCAGAGTGTTTTCGAATAGGGCAATGAAGGGTCGAAAGGCGGCCAGTCGTGGGGCGAATCGAGCCAGGGGCAGGCCCACCACTTGGCCCAGGTGAGGTTGTCATGCGTCATTCGCGTTCGGCTCGGCTTGTTGGGCGGCGCGCGCCTTTTTCAGCCAGAACCCCGCTGCTGCGCACCCGGCTACCAGGACGATAAAGAACAATGTAAGCATGGTCTGCCAAAAAGCGAGGTCACCCGGCTTAATCAGAAACGGCCCGAAGTAGGCGAGTTGCTGCTTTTGTTTGTAGGCGGTAGCCGGCACGAAGATCACGGTCAGTTTTTGCGGGTTTGCAACGGCCGTTGTCATGCCCGGTATGCTACTGGCGACCATCCGCCGAATGCGCGGCAGCAGGCTGTCAGGTTCCAGCCGTGGATCATGCTTGATGAAGACCGATGCCGAGGCCGGTTGTACCGGTTCTCCCGGTGCGACTCGCTCGGGCAGTACCACATGCACCCTGGCGACAAGAACCCCATCGATATTGGACAAGGTCGCTTCCAGCTCCTGAGATAACGCATAGATATAGCGGGCACGTTCCTCAAGCGGTGTAGAAATCACTCCTTCCTTGCGAAAGACGTCGCCCAGCGTGGACCGCGCAGTCTTTGGCAACCCGGCGGCGGCAAGCGTGTGGACGGCGGCAGCAATATCGTCTGTACGCACGCGAACGGCCACGCCGTCTTTTTCCAGCTGTTTTTGTGCCCGAATCTGCTTGTCTGCCAATTCAGCGATCACCTCATTGGCTTCCTGCTCGGATAACTTTCGGTGCAGTTCGACGCTTTCACCGCATCCGCTGAGCACCGATAAAAGGGTCAGCCATAAGAGAATAGAGCGGCAGCGGCGCATGGTTCACCTATTGCAGGTTAATGGTTTTCTCAACGAGCGAAGCACCGTGTTTTATGACCTTGACGCCGATGTTGAGGATTTCTTTTGATTCAATAATGGTCTTTGTGGCGTCCGCCATTTTTAGCTCGTTATGGGTCTTGGAATATTCACGCAGCAGCTTGGGGATTTTTTCGTTGTTGGATTTCAACCGCTCTGATTGGTCCATCAGCGACAGGCTGTTTCCTGAGGCGGAGGAAGCCTGCGAGTAATTTTTGTTCTGCTCCAGTGCCGCACTGAAAAAATGCGTGTCGTGGGTGCTATCGCTGCTTTTTTCGACGGAAAACCCAGGGGCACCTGAATAGGTTTCCCGTTCTTTATCAAGCGTTATGCGCATATTAATTACCCTCAGGGAACAAGTGAGGCTTTCTCTATAAATTAAACTAGAGAAAGCCTGTGTTACTTATTGTACTTTGTTAATTATTTGGCCCCACTTGCTGGCAATCGAAGCATCTTTGTCCAGCTTTGCCATCTCGAGCGTTTCTTTGTTTTTTTCCTCAGTCAGAGTTTTCATTTGGCTGAAAAGTTCTTTACTGCTCATGCCGCCACCGCCGCCGATTGGAGAACTCATACTTTCACCTTTGGTTTCACAAGTTAGTAGGTTTTTGCAATAAGCCTTTCGATTAACTGTGCTACATCGTTATTCGATAATCGACGCTCGTACATTGAGTGGCGACGCCTCTGGAAACAGTTCCATCGGTTGGTGGTTACTTGTTTCCATGTGTTTCATAGCTTATTGCGTTCCCGGAAACGGTGCGCAGGCGTTAAGTGCAACACCCAGCTGCTTCATTCTATAATAGAGGGTGCGCTTGGCGACACCGAGTTCCAACGCGACACAATCCACGCTGTAAGTGTGACGCTGTAAAGACTCTTCAATGAGTGTTTTCTCAATGCGCTGCAGACGGTCTTTCAGGCCCAGCTCCGAAGGTTCAGTCGTTGATGCCGATAAAGGTGGCAGCCCAAGCACAAAACGCTTGGCCGCGGAGCGTAGTTCGCGGACATTGCCCCGCCACGGATGGCACAGCAACTGCTGAAGCAGTTCGCTGGTGGGGGGCGGGGCTGCGCAGTTAAAGTGCTCCGCCTCTTGTTTAATCATCTCCAGAAACAACGGTACGATGCGCTCACGTCTGTCACGCAGCGGTGGCAGCTTGATGTTAATCACGTTCAGGCGAAAATACAGGTCCCGCCTGAAGTTGCCTTGCTCGACCATGTCATGCAGCGATTGTTGAGCGGACGCGATGACGCGCATGTCGACCGGGATGAAGCGTGTTGAGCCGAGCCGTTCAACGCCGCGTGATTCCAGCATTCGCAATAGCTTGGCTTGAAGCGAAAGCGGCATGCTGTCGATTTCATCCAAATACAACGTACCCAGGTGAGCTGCTTCGATAAACCCTGCGCGTGACTGCACAGCCCCGGTATAAGCACCACTGTTAACGCCGAACAATTGGCTTTCGGCGAGGCTTTCCGGGATAGCGGCGCAATTGACAGCAACAAAGTTGCCTCGACGGCCCGACAGGCGATGCACGCGTTGTGCCAGGGTATCTTTGCCGGTGCCGGTTTCCCCGAGCAACAAGATGTCAACATTAAGTGTCGCTGTGCTATTGATCGTATTCTCAATATCCGAGCCATCAATGAATGGCGTATCGGTTTCGCGTTCTTCGTGATCGGCGGCCGACATCGGATGGGGGCTCCACTCTCGTGATTATTTACGATTAAAAGGCAGTTATTCAAAACGTGCTGGGCAGAGCGTAAAGTATAATATTTCTCGTCGAGTATGCAGGTAAGAGTAAGCTAGGCATGCGTAGGAAAAGTCATTAACTTGTCGCTTAACATCATTCAAAACGGTTGAGCTGTTGTTTGCGCAATCAATAGGAAATATCTTAAGTTTTCAAATAACCAACAAGATGGCGATTGCCGACTGACAAACAACCGGCCACAAAAAAGCCGATGCAGTGCATCGGCTTTTTGTTTGCGGCAAAACCGCAGGTGGCGCTTATACGTTAAAGCGGAAGTGCATCACGTCGCCATCCTTGACGATGTACTCTTTGCCTTCCAGACGCCATTTACCGGCTTCCTTGGTACCGGCTTCACCCTTGTACTGGATGAAGTCGTTGTAGGCGATGACTTCGGCGCGGATAAAGCCTTTTTCGAAGTCGGTGTGGATCACGCCGGCGGCCTGTGGCGCGGTGGCGCCGACCTTGACGGTCCAGGCGCGGACTTCTTCGACACCGGCGGTGAAGTAGGTCTGCAGGTTGAGCATTTCGTAACCGGCGCGGATCACGCGGTTCAGGCCAGGCTCTTCCAGGCCCAGGGCCTCGAGGAACATGTCTTTTTCTTCGCCGTCATCCAGTTCGGCGATTTCCGCTTCGATCTTGTTGCACACCGGCACCACGATCGCACCTTCTTCCTCGGCGATGGCCTTGACCACGTCGAGCAGCGGGTTGTTCTCGAAGCCGTCTTCAGCGACGTTGGCGATGTACATCACCGGCTTGGTGGTCAGCAGGTGGAAGCCTTTGATCACGGCTTTCTCGTCGACGCCCATGCTCTTCATCAGGCTGCGTGCCGGCTTGCCTTCGGTGAAGTGCGCGATCAACTGCTCCAGCAGGCCTTTCTGGACCACTGCGTCCTTGTCGCCGCCTTTGGCGTTACGCGCAACTTTTTGCAGTTGCTTCTCGCAGCTGTCGAGGTCGGCGAAGATCAGTTCCAGGTCGATGATCTCGATGTCGCGTTTCGGGTCGACGCTGTTGGAGACGTGAATCACGTTCTCGTCTTCAAAGCAGCGGACCACGTGGGCGATGGCATCGGTTTCGCGGATGTTGGCCAAGAACTTGTTACCCAGGCCTTCACCTTTCGACGCACCGGCCACCAGGCCTGCGATGTCGACGAACTCCATGGTGGTCGGCAGGATGCGCTTGGGATTGACGATCGCCGCCAACGCGTCCAGACGCGGATCCGGCATCGGCACGATACCGCTGTTGGGTTCGATGGTGCAGAAGGGGAAGTTCTCCGCCGCAATACCGGACTTGGTCAGGGCGTTGAACAGGGTGGATTTGCCGACGTTGGGCAGGCCGACGATGCCGCAATTGAATCCCATGGTGTTTCCCCTCGGTAAGAGTCAGGCCTTCTGGCTGTGCAGGTTTTTCATCGCGCGGTTCCATTCACCGGCGAAGATATCCGGCAGCACGCCGAGGGCAAAGTCGATGCTGGCATCGAGTTTTTCCTGTTCGGCGCGTGGCGCACGACCCAGGACGAAATTTGAAACCATACTGGCAACGCCTGGGTGGCCAATGCCGAGCCGCAGACGGTAAAAATTATTCTGATTACCCAACTGCGCGATGATGTCGCGCAGGCCGTTGTGCCCGCCATGCCCGCCGCCGAGCTTGAGCTTGGCAACACCGGGTGGCAGGTCCAGTTCGTCATGGGCCACCAGGATTTCTTCGGGTTTGATCCGGAAGAAGCCCGCAAGCGCCGCGACAGCCTGGCCGCTGCGGTTCATGTAGGTGGTGGGAATCAGCAGACGAACATCCTGACCCTGGTGCGAGAAGCGCCCGGTCAGGCCAAAATACTTGCGATCGGCCACAAGGTTTACACCTTGCGCGTGGGCGATACGCTCAACAAAAAGGGCCCCCGCGTTATGCCGGGTCTGTTCGTATTCGGCGCCTGGATTTCCCAGGCCAACGATCAGTTTAATGGCAGTCACGACAGGGGCCCTTCCTTTGGAGTTGTGGGTAACATCGCCGACACCTGCGTGCGGCGAAAGTGGACAACAAAAGATCATTTACTCAAGAGTAAACGCCGCGTTATCGCCCGCTTTCTCGCTACGTTCCGGTCCGCGATGTTTCCTCAAGCTCCGACATTACAGAGTGAATTACTCTGCAGCGCCTTCTTCAGCTTCTGGTGCAACGCGTGGAGCGTGAACGTTTGCAACAGCTTTGTCATCACCGTGAGCCAGTGCAACAAACTCAACGCCTTTAGGGGCTTTGAGGTCGGACAGGTGGATGATGGCGCCGATTTCCAGAGCCGACAGGTCGACTTCGATGAACTCAGGCAGGTCTTTCGGCAGGCAAGTCACTTCGATTTCGTTCAGGACGTGCGAGATTTCGCCGCCTTTCTTGACCGGAGCTTCTTCGCCAACGAAGTGAACTGGAACGATAGCGGTCAGTTTCTGACCGGCAATTACGCGTACAAAGTCAGCGTGCAGCACGTGGCCTTTGGCCGGGTGACGTTGCAGAGCCTTGATGATCACGTTTTGCTTTTTGCCGCCAACGTTCAGTTCGATAACGTGGCTGTAAGCAGCATCGTTTTCGAGCAGTTTGGCGATTTCTTTGGCCAGCATGCTGATGGATTCAGGGGCTTTGTCGCCACCGTAAACTACAGCTGGAACCAGGCTTGCGAGACGACGCAGGCGGCGGCTCGCACCTTTCCCCAGGTCGGAACGCGCTTCAGCATTCAGAGTAAAATCGTTCATGTTGTATCTCCAAAATAACCACATTCGCCCCAGCGTTTGCGACCAGCGCTAAAGGCGATATGGGCAAAAAAGCCCCGCCCCAACAGAATGCTGGGGCGGGGCGCTTTTCGTCAGTGGGATGTTTCGTAAGGTTTGACCCTTATCGGAACATCGCGCTGATCGATTCTTCGTTGCTGATGCGGCGAACCGCTTCGGCAACTACCGGTGCGATATCCAGTTGACGGATACGCGAACAGGCTTGAGCTGCTGCGGACAACGGGATGGTGTTAGTCACCACCAGTTCGTCCAGCATGGAGTTCTCGATGTTCTCGATCGCTCGGCCCGACAGCACAGGGTGTGTGCAGTAGGCGAAGACTTTTGCTGCACCGTGCTCTTTCAAGGCTTTCGCCGCGTGGCACAGGGTGCCGGCGGTGTCGACCATGTCATCAACCAGAATACAGGTACGCCCTTCGACATCACCGATGATATGCATCACTTCAGAGTGATTGGCTTTTTCACGGCGTTTGTCGATGATCCCAAGGTCCACGCCCAGGGATTTGGCAACAGCCCGTGCACGCACGACGCCACCAATGTCCGGGGACACGATCATCAGGTTTTCAAAGCGCTGGTCTTCAATGTCATCCACCAGTACTGGGGAGCCGTAGATGTTATCTACCGGAATATCGAAGAACCCCTGGATTTGGTCAGCGTGCAGGTCAACCGTGAGAACACGGTCGATGCCTACCACGGTCAGCATGTCAGCCACGACTTTCGCGCTGATAGCCACACGTGCGGAACGCGGACGGCGATCCTGACGGGCATAACCAAAGTAAGGGATTACAGCTGTGATTCGAGTCGCTGAGGAGCGGCGGAAGGCATCAGCCATCACGACGAGTTCCATCAGGTTATCGTTGGTCGGAGCGCAGGTCGGCTGAATAATGAAAACATCTTTACCGCGGACGTTTTCATTGATCTCGGCTGTAATTTCGCCGTCGGAGAATTTACCGACAGAGATGTCACCGAGAGGGATATGCAGCTGACGTACGACACGTCGAGCCAGATCGGGGTTGGCGTTCCCCGTAAAGACCATCATCTTGGACACGCGCAGTACCTAGAGGCTGAGGGTAACCTGGATGAGTATTAGAAAATGGCAGGGGCGGCTGGATTCGAACCAACGCATGGCAGGATCAAAACCTGCTGCCTTACCGCTTGGCGACGCCCCTGTATCTGTTGCAACGAGTACCCAGTACTCGGTTCCTTTTAGAGCAGACTTTGCAGCTTGCGATGCAACATCGAAACGTTGCTTCCCTTTGCTACAAACCCTGTAAGGGTCTCTGTAAGAAGGGCCGAGACTTTATCAGCTTCAGCTTTGCTTGGGAAGCCCCCAAACACACAACTTCCAGTTCCGGTTAATTTTGCTTCGGTAAATTTACCTAACAAATTCAAAGCGTTACGTACCTCTGGATAACGCCTTGCTACAACCGGTAAGCAGTCATTTCGACTGTTTCCCTTGGGAACGGGGCGCACTTTAATGGGAGGAGAGTTACGTGTCAACAGTGGATCTGAAAAAATTTCTGCTGTACTTACAGATACTTGCGGAACAAGCACGACATACCACGGCTCTTCGGGGTATTCCGGGGTGAGTTTTTCCCCGACGCCTTCGGCAAAAGCCGCGTGCCCACGCACGAAAACCGGTACGTCGGCGCCCAGTGTCAGGCCCAGCGTGGCCAGGCGATCGTGGTCCCAGCCCAGTTGCCACAAGTGATTCAAACCGAGCAGGGTGGTCGCGGCATTTGAGCTGCCGCCGCCGATGCCGCCGCCCATGGGCAAAATTTTATCGATCCAGATGTCGATACCGAGCGAGCAACCAGATTGCGCCTGAAGTTTTTTTGCGGCCCTGACAATCAGATTGCTGTCGTGGGGCACGCCTTCGAATTCGGTGTGCAGCTGGATCACGCCGTCGTCGCGTACGGCGAAGGTCAGTTCATCGCCGTAATCGAGAAATTGAAACAGCGTCTGCAGTTCGTGGTAGCCGTCTTCACGGCGCCCAAGAATGTGCAGCATCAGGTTGAGTTTGGCGGGAGAGGGCAGCGTCAAGCGTTCTGAGGTCACGTTATTGCCCCAGCTTGCGTGGTTGCCATTCCTTGATCACCAGCGTGACGTCAAGGTCGGTGCCATGCAGTTTGATGCGCTCAGGCAGCCAGTAGCCACTCTGTTCCACATAGCTCAGGTACTCGACCTGCCAGCCATCCTGCTCAAGTGTGGCCAGGCGGCTGTCGCCGTTAAGGCTCAGCCGGCTTTTGCTGTCCGGCGCGGGCAAGCCGCGTACCCACCACACCAGGTGCGAAACGGGGAGCTTCCAGCCGATCTGCTGTTCCAGCAATTCTTCCGGCGTGGTTGCCTCATAGCGGCCCTGGTTGGCCACTTCCAGGCTCACTTGCCCTGGTCGGCCGGTCAGGCGTGCTGCGCCACGGCCCAGCGGCCCGGACAGACGAATATCGTAATAGTCCTGGCGTTGCAGCCAGAACAAAGTACCGCTGCCGGAATCTTTTGGTGCGCGCACCCCGACTTTGCCGTCGATCTGCCAGCCGTCAATGCTGCTGAGCTGATCCTTGTGCTGCTGCCATTGCGCCGGGTTGCCCTGGCCTTCAACGGATTCGCGACTGCCGATGCCCGCGCAACCGGCGAGCAGGGCGATGAAACTAAAAACAATAACGTGGCGCAAGAACATAAGCTTAAAGGGTCTCGGATCCGGTCAGGCGCTTGATGGTGCCGCGCAGGATGGGGCTTTCGGGTTGTTCCTTGAGGAATTTTTCCCAGATTTGTCGCGCTTCGCGCTGTTTGCCGTTGGCCCACAGCACTTCACCCAGGTGAGCGGCGACTTCCTGGTCCGGGAAGCGTTCGAGTGCCTGGCGCAGCAAGCGTTCGGCCTCGTCGAGGTTGCCCAGGCGGTAATTCACCCACCCCAGGCTGTCGAGCACGGCCGGGTCTTCCGGGTTGAGCTTGTGGGCTTGTTCGATCAGCACCTTGGCTTCGGCGTAACGCGTGGTGCGGTCCGACAAGGTGTAGCCCAGGGCGTTGAGCGCCATCGCGTTGTCCGGGTCGCGCTTGATGATCAGGCGCAGGTCTTTTTCCATTTGCGCCAGGTCATTGCGTTTTTCCGCCTGCATGGCGCGGGTATACAGCAGGTTCAAATCGTCGGGGTATTGCAGCAAGGCTTGTTGCAGCAATTTCCAGGCGCGTTCGCCCTGCTTGTTGGCCGACAGCGTCTCGGCCTGGATCAGGTACAGCTGGATCGCATAGTCCGGCTCGGCAGCGCGTGCCGCCGCCAAGCGTTTTTCGGCTTCGTCGGTGCGGCCGTTGCTCATCAGGATATCGGCCTGACGCAACTGGGCAGGCAGGTAGTCATTGCCGGGGCCGACCTGGGCGTATTCAAGCAGTGCAGCCTGCGGGTCGTTGCGTTCTTCAGCGATGCGGCCGAGGTTCAGGTGCGCCGAATCCACATGGCTTTCGCGCTCGATCAGCTCCTCCAGGTAACCCTTGGCCTCGTCCCAGGCCTTGGCTTCCAGGCACACCAATGCCAGCGAATAACGCAATTCGTCGTCGTCAGGGTATTGCTGGACCAGGTTGGCGAACTGCACTTTGGCGTCTTCCATGCGGTCTTGCTCAACCAGCATGCGCGCATAGGTCAGCAGCAAACGCTTGTCGCCCGGATACTTCTTGATGCTTTTTTCCAGCAGTGGAATCGCTTCCTTGCCGCGATTAAGGTTCTGCAGCAGGCGCGCGCGCAGCAGAATAGGGGCGATCTCGCCGTCTTCCGGCGGGTTCTGCTCCAGCAACTTGAGCGCAGCATCGGCTTCGTCATCCTGTTGCAGCAGCAAAGCCTTGCCGAAAATCAGCTGGCTGTTCTTCGGGTGTTTTTGCAGCAGGCGGTCAAAACTCTTCATCAGGCCATTGCGCGTGTCCTGGTCGGTGTCGGCCGCCGACAGCGCGAGGAAGTCGAAATGCGTGTCGCCCTTGCCCTGCAAGACTTTCTCCATATAGACCATGGAGTCGTCATAACGCCCGGCGCGGGCCAGTTGCACAGCCGCCGCGCGTTGCGCTTCCAGGTCGTCCGGGGCGTTTTTCGCCCAGATCAGCGAGGTGTCCAGCGCGGCCTGGTCAGCCCCCAGGTATTCGGCGATGCGAAACGCACGCTCCGAAATGCCCGGGTCCTGGGTATTGATGGCCTGGGTCACGTAGTTATCCAGGGCAATATCGAAACGATTGCGCTGGCCGGCGAGTTCGGCGGTCAGCAGGCTATAGATCGTTTCTTCATTGAACGAGGAGTAAACCTTGGGCTTTTCAGGGGCTGGGGTGCTGTCTTCGACCGGCGGCGTACCGTCCGGCGACACGGGTGCCAAGGCCTGGCAGCCGCTGAGGAAGACAAAAGCAAGGAGCAACGCGGAAGATCTATTCATATAGGAAGAGGACGACTAACCTGCGGTCGGATCATCATGACACAAGCCTTCGGCCAAACATAACCGAGTCTCAGTGGGCGCCTTTATAGGCACAAGCTACTAGGACAATAGACGACGGTGGTTGTTCTGGATCTTTCGAAGTAGGACAATTGTCGGCTTCCCGACATCATCAGCGATATTGAATGGCCTTCCTCGCACTCGGTATTAACCACAAGACTGCAACCGTAGACGTGCGCGAGCGCGTGGCGTTTACGCCAGAGCAGTTGGTTGAGGCCTTGCAGCAGCTCTGCCGGCTCACCGACAGCCGCGAAGCTGCGATCCTTTCGACCTGCAATCGCAGCGAGCTTTATATAGAGCAGGAACATCTTTCAGCGGATGTGGTGCTGCGCTGGCTGGCCGATTATCACCATTTGGACCTCGACGACCTGCGCGCCAGTGCTTATGTGCATGAAGAGGATGCGGCAGTTCGTCACATGATGCGCGTCGCCGCAGGGCTCGACTCGCTGGTGTTGGGCGAGCCACAGATCCTCGGGCAGATGAAATCCGCCTACGCCGTGGCCCGCGAGGCCGGCACCGTCGGCCCGTTGCTTGGCCGTTTGTTCCAGGCCACGTTCAATTCGGCCAAGCAGGTGCGTACCGACACCGCCATCGGTGAAAACCCGGTGTCCGTGGCGTTCGCCGCTGTCAGCCTGGCCAAACAGATTTTCAGTGACTTGCAGCGCAGCCAGGCGCTGTTGATCGGCGCCGGTGAAACCATCACATTGGTCGCCCGCCACCTGCATGACCTGGGCGTCAAGCGTATTGTGGTCGCCAACCGCACCCTGGAGCGCGCAAGCATCCTGGCCGAGCAGTTTGGCGCCCATGCTGTGTTGCTGTCGGACATCCCGGCCGAGCTGGTGCGCAGCGATATCGTCATCAGCTCCACCGCTAGTCAGTTGCCAATCCTGGGCAAAGGCGCGGTCGAGAGTGCATTGAAGCTGCGCAAGCACAAACCGATCTTCATGGTGGATATCGCCGTTCCCCGCGATATCGAGCCTGAAGTCGGCGAGTTGGACGACGTTTACCTCTACAGCGTCGACGATCTGCACGAAGTGGTCGCCGAAAACCTCAAGAGTCGCCAGGGCGCTGCCCAGGCCGCCGAGGAAATGGTCAGCACCGGCGCCGAAGACTTTATGGTGCGCCTGCGGGAGCTGGCGGCGGTCGATGTGCTCAAGGCGTATCGTCAGCAGGGCGAACGCCTGCGTGATGAGGAATTGATCAAGGCCCAGCGTTTGCTGGCCAACGGCGGCAGCGCAGAAGACGTGCTGATGCAACTGGCGCGTGGCCTGACCAACAAATTGCTCCACGCCCCCAGCGTTCAGTTGAAAAAGCTTACCGCCGAAGGCCGCCTCGATGCGCTGGCCATGGCCCAGGAACTCTTTGCCCTCGGTGAGGGCGCGTCAGATAGCTCTTCGGATAAAAAACCGCAATGAAAGCGTCACTGCTCAATAAACTGGACGTGCTCCAGGACCGTTTCGAAGAACTGACCGCCTTGCTCGGCGATGGCGAGGTCATCTCCGATCAGACCAAGTTCCGCGCCTATTCCAAGGAATACGCCGAAGTTGAGCCGATTGTGGCCACCTATAAAAGCCTGATGAAAGTGCAGGCCGACCTCGAGGGCGCCCAGGCGCTGCTCAAGGACAGCGACCCGGACATGCGTGAAATGGCCGTGGAAGAAGTCCGCGAAGCCAAAGACAAGCTGGTCGAGCTCGAAGGCGACCTGCAACGCATGCTGCTGCCCAAAGACCCGAACGACGGACGTAACGTGTTCCTCGAAATCCGTGCCGGCACCGGTGGCGATGAGGCGGCGATCTTCTCCGGCGACCTGTTCCGTATGTATTCGCGCTACGCCGAGCGACGTGGCTGGCGGGTCGAGATTTTGTCCGAGAACATCGGTGAGCACGGCGGTTATAAAGAAGTCATCGCGCGAGTCGAAGGTGACAACGTTTACGGCAAGCTCAAATTCGAATCCGGCGCGCACCGCGTGCAGCGGGTTCCGGCGACTGAATCCCAGGGCCGTATCCACACCTCGGCGTGCACCGTGGCCGTGTTGCCCGAGCCGGACGAGCAGGAAGCCATTGAGATCAACCCGGCAGACTTGCGTGTCGACACCTACCGCTCGTCGGGCGCCGGTGGTCAGCACGTGAACAAGACCGACTCGGCGATCCGCATTACCCACTTGCCGTCGGGCATCGTGGTCGAGTGCCAGGAAGAACGTTCCCAGCACAAAAACCGTGCCCGGGCCATGTCCTGGCTGTCGGCCAAGCTCAACGACCAGCAGACCAGCGCCGCCGCCAACGCAATTGCCAGCGAGCGCAAGTTGCTGGTGGGCTCGGGCGACCGCTCCGAACGCATCCGCACCTACAACTTTGCTCAGGGCCGGGTCACCGACCACCGGGTCAACCTCACCCTTTACTCCCTCGACGAAATTCTCGCCGGCGGCGTAGATGCAGTGATTGAGCCTTTGCTGGCCGAATACCAGGCTGATCAATTGGCTGCGATAGGTGAATAAATGACCATTATTGCCAGCCTCCTGCGCGCTGCTGACCTGCCTGACTCGCCCACCGCGCGTTTGGATGTGGAATTGCTACTGGCCGCTGCCTTGGGCAAATCGCGCAGCTACCTGCACACCTGGCCGGAAAAAATCGTCAGCAGCGAAAACGCGCTGACCTTCGCCGATTACCTGCAGCGTCGTCGCGCGGGTGAGCCGGTGGCCTATATCCTCGGCCAACAGGGTTTCTGGAAGCTCGACCTGGAGGTCGCGCCGCACACGCTGATTCCGCGCCCGGAAACCGAGCTGCTGGTGGAAGCCGCCCTTGAATTGTTGCCGGCCACGCCTGCCAAGGTGCTTGATCTTGGCACTGGCAGCGGCGCGATCGCCCTGGCCCTGGCCAGCGAGCGCCCGGCCTGGCAGGTCACTGCGGTCGATCGTGTGCTCGAAGCCGTGGCCCTGGCCGAACGCAACCGCCAGCGCCTGCACCTGAAGAACGCCACGGTGTTGAACAGCCATTGGTTCAGCGCGTTGCAAGGCCAGCACTTCGACTTGATCATCAGCAACCCACCTTACATTGCCGATAACGATCCCCATCTGGTGGCTGGCGATGTGCGCTTTGAGCCCGCCAGTGCCTTGGTGGCAGGCCATGATGGGCTGGACGATTTGCGGTTGATCATCGCCCAGGCCCCGGCCCACTTGAATGCCGGTGGCTGGTTGCTGCTCGAACACGGTTACGACCAAGCTGCAGCGGTACGTGATTTGTTGTCGGGTGAGGGCTTTGATGAGGTCCACAGCCGCATCGACCTCGGCGGCCACGAACGCATCACGTTGGGGCGCCGCCCGTGCTGACCGACCAGGAGCTGTTGCGCTATAGCCGACAGATTCTGTTGCAGCACGTCGACATCGACGGCCAATTGCGCCTGAAAAACGCCCGCGCGCTGATCGTCGGCCTCGGTGGGCTCGGCGCGCCGGTCGCGCTGTACCTGGCCGCCGCCGGTGTGGGTGAGTTGCACCTGGCAGACTTCGATACCGTCGACTTGACCAACCTGCAACGCCAGATCATCCACGACACCGACAGCGTCGGGCAGGCCAAGGTCGATTCGGCCATGCGCCGCCTGGCCGCCATCAACCCGGAAATCGCGTTGGTCGCCCATCGCACTGCGCTGGATGCCGACTCACTCGCCGCCGCAGTGGCTGCGGTCGATGTGGTGCTCGATTGCAGCGATAACTTCTCTACCCGTGAGGCCGTAAACGCCGCTTGCGTTGCAGCGGGCA
The DNA here is from genome assembly GCF_030687515.1 of Pseudomonas sp. FP2338. Taxonomy (NCBI): domain Bacteria; kingdom Pseudomonadati; phylum Pseudomonadota; class Gammaproteobacteria; order Pseudomonadales; family Pseudomonadaceae; genus Pseudomonas; species Pseudomonas sp. FP2338. Next base: position 889,340 of record NZ_CP117436.1, read on the forward strand.
AGCCTTTGGTCAGCGGCGCAGCCGTTCGCCTGGAAGGCCAATTGTCGGTGTTCGACCCACGGCGCGCCGAAAGCCCGTGCTACCACTGTTTATATGGGCATGGCAGCGACACCGAACTGACCTGCAGCGAAGCCGGCGTGATCGGCCCGTTGGTCGGGCTGGTCGGTAGCCTGCAAGCACTGGAAGCCTTGAAGTTGCTGGCAGGTTTTGGTGAGCCGTTGGTGGGGCGTTTGCTACTGATCGATGCCTTGACCACGCGTTTTCGCGAGCTGCGCGTCAAGCGCGATCCCGGCTGCAGCGTTTGCGGGACGGCCCATGGTTAAGGACGCGCCCATTGGTGTGTTCGATTCCGGCGTCGGCGGCCTGTCGGTGCTGGATGAAATTCAGCAATTGTTGCCCCATGAGTCGTTGTTATACGTGGCTGACGGCGGGCATATCCCCTACGGTGAAAAATCCCCGGCGTTCATTCTTGAACGTAGCCGTTTGGTCGCCGAGTTTTTCCGCGAAAAAGGCGCCAAGGCCTTTGTGATTGCCTGTAATACCGCAACCGTCGCCGCCGTGGCTGATTTGCGCCAGGACTATCCCGACTGGCCCCTGGTGGGCATGGAACCTGCGGTCAAACCGGCGGCGGCCGCCACCCGCAGCGGCGTGGTCGGCGTGCTGGCCACCACCGGCACCTTGCAAAGCGCCAAGTTCGCCGCGCTGCTCGATCGCTTCGCCACCGATGTGCGGGTGATTACCCAGCCGTGTCCGGGGTTGGTTGAACTGATCGAAACCGGTGACCTCAACAGTGCCGCACTTCGCCAGCTGTTGCAGGGCTATGTCACCCCGCTGCTCAGCGCAGGTTGCGACACCATCATCCTCGGCTGCACCCACTATCCCTTCCTCAAGCCGCTTCTGGCACAGATGCTTCCCCCCAGCATCGTCCTGATCGACACCGGCGCTGCCGTGGCCCGCCAGCTCAAGCGTCTGTTGGGCGAGCGTGACCTGCTGTCGCCTGGCAATCCTGAGCCGGCGCAGTTCTGGACCAGCGGCGACGTCGATCACCTAAGAAATATCCTACCGACACTCTGGAAGTCTCCTGGCGTTGTGCGTAATTTTGGCTTGTGAAAAATTCGTGAAACATCGCGGTTAGAAGCTGAACTTCTGGCATCGCGCAAGCTTCTATAGCGTTAGCCTGTACAAACCATACAACTTCGATCTCAAAGGATGTGCTCTTATGAAGCGCTTGTTCTGTTTGGCTGCGATTGCGGCCGCGGTGGTGGGACACTCAGTTTCGGCCCAGGCCGCCGGCCTGGAATTTGGGGTGGGGGGTACCAGCGATTCGACCATGACCTATCGGTTGGGGCTGACGTCGGATTGGGATAAAAGCTGGTGGCAGAGTGATACGGGCCGACTGACCGGCTATTGGAGTGGCGCTTACACTTACTGGGACGGCGACAAACGCGCGAGTGTCAGCAGCCTGTCGTTCTCGCCGGTGTTTGTGTATGAGTTTGCCGGGGAGAAGGTCAAGCCTTACATCGAAGCGGGTATCGGTGTGGCGGTGTTTTCACGCACGCGGGTTGAAGACAACAACATCGGCCAGGCTTTCCAGTTCGAAGACCGCCTGGGCTTTGGTTTGCGCTTTGCCGGCGGGCATGAAGTGGGCATTCGTGCCACGCACTATTCCAATGCAGGCATCAGCAGCAATAACGACGGGGTAGAGAGCTACTCGTTGCACTATACCTACCCGTTGTAACTCTCAAGCCTGCGCCAAACCATGTGGGAGCTGGCTTGCCTGCGATGCAGACACCTCGGTTTATCAGTTACACCGAAGTGATGCTATCGCAGGCAAGCCAGCTCCCACATTTTATATCCACCCCATGTTGGCTCAGCGATACGCCGTCGCAATGCCTTGGCGCTCTTCCAGGCACTCCGGCGCACCCATCTCGAATTCCCGACAGATCAACGGCCGCCGCTCGTAAATCGTGCACATCATCGTGTCCCGATCCAGCGCCGCGCACCAGCCGTCATCCAGGCGCAGCATCACTTCACCGCCCCAATCGTCGGTATCGATATAACGCTCTGGCACGCCGGTGTCGGTGATCAGCATGACTTCCAGCTGGCAGCAGCAGGCTGCGCACGTCGAGCAGGTGACGGCGGGTTCGGTGATTTGAGTGTGGGGGATGTTGGTCATAGGCGCGCAGTGTAAGGCAAGCGCGTTGCTTGCGTATGAATGCTCTGACGGACGTCAGTGCCCAAGCTGCCGCGCCACCCAGTGCAATACCGGGAACACCAGCGCCCAGAGCAACGCCAGGCCGATCAGCGTCAGCGTTGTGTCGTAGCCGAAACGCACACCGGCCAACTGGCTGCCGGCGTAATAAGACAGTGGCCCACCCACCGCCCCCAACAGGCTGGCGCGCCACCAGGGTTGTGCACTCCAGGCCAGGCAATGGCGCAGCGTGGTGGCGAGCAGTGCCCAGAGCATGATCAGCCAGAAGGGAATCAGCGGCCCTGGAAAACCGAAGTGAAACACGCCAAAGGTGCGCAACAAGGTATCAACCACGGTGCCCAACAGGGTCACGGCCAGGATCACGTGGCCTTCTTCAGACCATGAGCTTGTCCACAGCAGGTGGATGACCAGCACGCCAGCGCCCACCCCTAACCAGCGGCTGTCACCGCCCAGCACACAGGCAAACCAGCCGCACTGGAACAGCGCGGCATTGGCCAGCGTTTTAAGCATTGAAACGCCCGAGCAACGGTGGGTTGATCGCCGCAGGCTTGGCCAGCAGCAACTGCGCGGTACCGATCGTTCGCTCCATAAACCCGCCTTCGCAGTAGCACAGGTAGAATTCCCACAGGCGTAGGAAGTACTCATCGTAGCCCAATTCGGCAAGACGGCCGTGGGCGCGACGGAAGTTCTCATGCCACAGGCGCAGGGTGCGTGCGTAGTGCAAGCCGAAGTCTTCCATGTGCAGCAGGTTCATGTCGGTGTCGCGGCTGACGATCTGCAGCATGTTCTGCACAGAGGGCAGGGCGCCGCCGGGGAAAATATAGCGCTGAATAAAGTCGACGCTGTTTTTGGCCTGCTCAAAACGCTGTTCACGAATAGTGATGGCTTGCAGCAGCATCAGCCCGTCGCTTTTGAGCAGGTGCGCGCATTGCTTGAAGTAGGTCGGCAAAAAGCGATGGCCCACCGCTTCGATCATCTCGATGGACACCAGTTTGTCGTACTGGCCAGTCAGGTCGCGGTAGTCCTGCAGCAGCAGCGTCACCTGCTCTTTGAGCCCCAAGGCCTCGATGCGCTTTTCGGTGTAGGCGAACTGCTCTTTGGACAAGGTCGTGGTGGTGACCTTGCAGCCATAGTGCTGCGCCGCATACAGCGCCATGCTGCCCCAGCCGGTGCCGATTTCGAGCAAATGGTCGGTGGGTTTGAGCGCGAGCTTCTGGCAGATGCGTTCCAGTTTGTTCAGTTGCGCCTGTTCCAGGCTGTCGTCGGGGGTTAGAAACTGCGCCGCCGAATACATCATGGTCGGGTCGAGGAATTCCTCGAACAAGTCGTTGCCCAGGTCATAGTGGGCGGCGATGTTTTTCTGCGAGCCCTTGCGGGTGTTGCGGTTAAGCCAATGCAGGCCTTGGGTGAACGGCCGCGCCAAGCGCGCCAGGCCGCCTTCCATTGCATCGAGCACATCCAGGTTGCTGACCATCACGCGCACCACGGCGGTGAGGTCCGGGCTGCTCCAGTAACCGTGGATAAACGCCTCGCCGGCACCGATCGAACCGTTGGCCGCCACCAAGCCCCAGACCGCTGAATCGTGGACCTGGATTTCGCCCAACAGATGCGCTTCGCGTGCGCCGAACACCTGGCGTTCACCGTCTTCGATCACCACCAGTTGGCCGTGGCGCAGTTGGCTGAGCTGGCGCAGTACACCTTTGCGCAACAGCGCACTGGTCATGCCGTTGACGTTCAGGCGGTTGGTCTTGACCGATAAGCTAGGGGATTTCATGGCGGCGATCCTTGGTATACCCGACTGCGGTGCGAGAGGCGCCATCGGCGGCCTGATGGGAAAAAATCGGTGTGCGTTTGAGCAGCAGGCGCATGGCTTGCCAGTAAATCGCCAGGCAGGTCTTGGCGGTCATCCACGGAAAGCGCCACAGGTAGCGATGCAGGCTGGCGCGGGTCAGCGCTTCTTTTTGCAGGCTCAAGGTGGCGTCGAAGACTTTTTGCGTGCCCTGCCAATCAGCCATGTGCACGCCCAGCCTGTCGGCCGGCGGGCTGAAGCTCATGCGGTATTCCAGGTCGCGGGGTAAAAACGGCGACACATGGAACGCCTTGGCCACGGCGAAGTGCTGGTGTTCCTCGGCGTCGAGCGCCTGGGCCGGCAGCACATAGTGGTAGCGCTCGCGCCACGGGGTGTTGGTCACTTCACACAGGATCGCGGCCAGTTGCCCATCGGCCTCGAAGCAGTAGAAGAAACTCACCGGGTTAAAAGCCAGGCCCCAACTGCGGGCCTGGGTCAGTAGGCAGATAACGCCCCGGGGCTCGCGCCCCAGTGCCTTGCCGACTTCCTGGCGCACGGCATCGCTCAAGCTGATGCCGTGACGCGTAAATTCACGCAGGTAGTCCTGCTGGCGAAAGCCGAAGGGCGCCAGCCGGCTGTTGCCGGCCAGGGGCGAAAGCCCGAGCACTTCGTCTTGTTCGCTCAAGTCCAGGTACAGCAGGCCGATGCGGTAGCGAAAGGCGTGGGCCTTGGGCGTAAACCGGCGATGGGCAATCCAGCCGCTGTACAGGGCGCTGTTCATAGGGTTTCGCCAAAGGCCTGGGCCACGCGCAATGCGCTGGTCACGCCGTCTTCATGAAAACCGTTGGCCCAGTAGGCGCCACAGTAAAAGGTGTGGCGCGCGCCGTGTAATTCTTCCCAGCGGTTTTGTGCCGCCACCGCTGCCAGGCTGTATTGCGGATGCGCATAGGTGTAGCGCGCAAGGATCTTCAGCGGGTTGATCATCGGCGTCTGGTTGAGGCTGACGCAAAAAGTGGTGTCGCTGTGGATGCCTTGCAGGATGTTCATGTCGTAAGTGACGGCCGCCTGGGTTTGCGCGGTGCCGCTCAGGCGATAATTCCAGCTGGCCCAGGCCAGTTTGCGATCGGGCAGCAGGCGCGTGTCGGTGTGCAGCACCACGTCATTGTCGGCGTAGGGCAGGGCACCGAGAATCTCCTGCTCGGCCTGGCTCGGGTCGGCCAGTAACGCCAAGGCCTGGTCGCTGTGACAGGCGAACACCACGCGGTCAAAGCTCTCGCTGCCGACGGGGCTGTGGATAACCACGCCATCGGCCGTGCGTACGACTTTATCCACAGGGCAATTGAGGCGGATCTGCTCGCGAAAACTGCGGGTCAGCGGTTCGATGTAACGGCTGGAACCGCCTTCGATCACGCACCATTGCGGCCGATTGTTCACCGACAACAAGCCGTGGTTCTTGAAGAACCGCACAAAGAATTGCAACGGAAAACCGAGCATGTCCGCCAGCGACATCGACCAGATCGCCGCGCCCATCGGCACGATGTAATGGCGGATAAAGCGTGGGCCATAACCCCCGGCTTCGAGGTAGTCGCCCAGGGTCATGTCGGCACTGATGCGTTGCTCTTGCAGGTCCAGCGGTGCCTGGCGGTTAAAGCGCAGAATGTCGCGCAACATGCCCCAGAATCCCGGCGAGAGAATATTGCGGCGCTGGGCAAACAGGCTGTTGAGGTTATTACCGTTGTACTCGAAACTTGCGTTCTGGTCGCACACCGAAAAGCTCATCTCGGTGGGTTTGAACGTCACGCCAATCTGCCCGAGCAGACGGATGAAATTAGGGTAGGTCCAGTCGTTGAACACGATAAAACCGGTGTCCACGGCATAGCGTTTACCATCGACCGTGACGTTGACCGTGTGGGTGTGCCCGCCAATGCGCTCGCCCGCCTCAAACAGCGTGATGTCGTGGCGCCGGCTGAGCAGGTAAGCGCTGGTCAGCCCGGCGATACCGCTGCCGATGATGGCGATCTTCACAGGTCGTCCTTCTTCGGTGGCGGGCTGCGCAGCATGCGTTTGCCGATAATCAGTTGCGCGCGGTTGGGCAGCTTCGACAGTGGCCACAAGGTGGCGATAAACATCGCCGGGAAGGCAATTTCCAGCGGGCGCTTTTCCAATTTGGCGAAGATATGCCTGGCAGCCTTCTCGGCGGACCAGCTCAGCGGCATCGGGAAATCATTGCGTTCGGTCAGCGGGGTGTCGACAAAACCCGGGCTGATCACCGTGACGTCGATGTTCTCCGGCGATAAGCTGATGCGCAGCGATTCGAACAGGTAACGCAGCCCGGCCTTGGACGCGCCATAGGCTTCGGCGCGCGGCATTGGCAGGTAGGTCACGGCGCTGGCGACGCCGACCAGATGTGGGGTGAGCCCTTTGCGCAACAGCGGCAGTGCAGCTTCGATGCAATAGCTGCTGGCAAGCAGGTTGGTGCGCACGACGTGCTCGACGATGGAGGAGTCGAATTGCCGGGCGTCGACATACTCACAGGTGCCGGCGTTGAGGATCACCGTATCCAATGAACCCCAGACCTCACCGATGTGTTCGCCGATCTCGCGCACGGTCTGGCTGTTGGTCAGGTCGCCGGCCACCACCAGCACTTGGCCTGGATAACGCAGGGCGAACGCTTCCAGCGGGCCTTTGCTGCGCGAGCTGAGCGCCACATGCGCGCCACTGTTGAGCAGTTCTACGGCCAGTGCGGCACCGATGCCACTGCTGGCGCCGGTCAGCCAGTAACGACGGGGAAGTGCAAGGCTCATCCCATTCTCCTTTTTAGCCAACTGACCACACGGCCGACAACCGGTAAGTGTTCATAAAGCAACGCGCCCGCATCGAAATAATCGCGATGGCGGTAGACCTTGTCGCGCCACATCAGGTGCGAGCAACCTTCCACCCGGATTACCGTGCCATTGGCCAAGCGTGGGTGGCAAAAACTCATTTTCCAGCGCAGGTAGCCTTCGCCTTCGGCGACCTGGTCGAAGCCGTGGAAGTCAAAACGCAACTGGCTGATATTGCTGTACATCTGGGCGAAGTAACCGCGCAAAGCGGGCAGCCCATGCACTTCATGCAACGGATCGGTGAAGGCGATGTCCTGGCTGTACAAGCTGTCGAGCAGGTGCAGGTTGTGCTTGTCCAGCGTGGTAAACGCTTGGGCGAACCGCTGCAGGAAGTCACTCATGTTCGGCGACCTCCTGGCGTGAAGGCAGGTTGCGGAAGGCGGCGAGGGCACGCTCGCGGGATTTTTTCAGGTCGACAATCGAGCGTGGGTAATCTGCCACGCCGAACAGGCCACCGGCGGCTTCGGGGTTGTGCACTTCTTTCTTGTTCAGCGCCGCCAGCTCCGGCAGCCAGTGCTTGATGAACACCCCTTCGCTGTCGAACTTTTCCGACTGGCTCAACGGGCTGAAAATCCGGAAATACGGCGCCGAGTCGGTGCCGGTGGACGAACTCCACTGCCAGCCGCCGTTATTGGCGGCCAGGTCGCCGTCGATCAAGTGGCGCATAAAGAAGCGCTCACCTTCGCGCCAGTCGATCAGCAGGTTCTTGGTCAAAAACATCGCCACCACCATGCGCAGGCGGTTGTGCATCCAACCGGTTTCCAGCAGTTGACGCATGGCCGCGTCAATAATCGGCAGGCCGGTGCGCCCTTGCTGCCAGGCGGCCAAGTCCTTGGGCGCATCGCGCCAGGCCAGAGCCTCGGTTTCGGGGCGGAACGCACGGTGGCGCGAGACCCGTGGGTAACCGACCAGAATGTGTTTGTAGAACTCGCGCCACAGCAGCTCGTTGATCCAGGTGATGGCGCCGATATCGCCGCTTTCGAACTCGCCCTGGTTGGTTTGCAGGGCGGCGTGCAGGCACTGGCGTGGCGAAACCACACCGGCGGCGAGGTAGGCCGAGAGCTGGCTGGTGCCGGGTTTGGCCGGGAAGTCGCGTTCGTCTTTGTAGTAGCTGATCTGTTGGTCGGCGAAGGCGTCAAGGCGACGCCGGGCTTCCTCTTCACCCGCCGGCCAGAGGGCGCGCAAGGTGTCGCTGGGTATTGCGAAACCTTCGACCTGATCCGGGATAACGTCGCTGTGCACATCCAGTGGTGTCTGTTGTTGCGGCGTGGCCACCAGGCGCGGCAAGGCGCTGTGCAGGCGGCTGTAGCAGACCTTGCGGAACTGACTGAACACCTGGAAGTAAGTGCCGGTTTTGGTCAGCACGCTGCCAGGTTGAAAAAACAACTGGTCGAGGTAACTGTGGAACGTTACACCGTCAGCCTCCAGCGCCTTGGCCACGGCCACATCACGACGGCTCTCATGAATGCCGTATTCCTCGTTGACGTGCACCGAGTCCACCGACAGTTCCCGGCACAGTTTGCCCAGTACGGCGGGCGCCTGGTCCCAGGTGGCGGCGGTGCGAATCAGCAAGGGAATGTTCAGTTCGCCAAGGGCCCGGCTCAAGTGCTTGAGGTTGCGCAGCCAGAAATCGACTTTGCACGGCGCATCATCATGGGCCAGCCATTGCTGCGGCGTGATCAGGTACACGGCGACAACCGGGCCGCGCTGGCAGGCGGCGGCGAGGGCGGTGTTGTCGTGCAGGCGCAAGTCGGTGCGCAGCCAGATCAAATGCATTTAGACAATTCCACGCTGGATCAATAACTGGTGGGCCGACAGTGGGTCTTCGGCCACGAACAATTCAGAAGTCTCACGGGTTAATACGGCTAACTCGTCCTGGTGGATGCATACCGTTGGTCCGGCAATCAATATTGGGCAATTGATGCCGCCTAAAAGTTTGCCGAGTGCCGACAGGTGGAGGGCCTTGCTTGAATACAGCAGCACCGCACGCGGTTGCAGGTGTTCCACCGCCAAGGCCAGTTCGCCGGTTGGCAGAGGCCAATCAAAAACCTCCACGGGGCAGTCGGCACTGCTGGCCAGCCAGGCGCTGAGCCATAGGTGCGGCTCCAGCGGCACGTCGGACTGGTTGACCAGCAACAGCGGCGCGCCCTGGAGCTGGCGGTTGTTGTGGTAAATGCGCGCGCCGAACTTGCTGCGCAGCCAGGACAGAAAAAACACCCGCTCCATTTGTGCGCCGAACTGGCCCTGCCAGCGTTGCTCCAGCGCGGTAAGCAGCGGCAGCATCAATTGCTCACACAAGGTGCGCGGCGGGTACAGCGCCATGGCCTGGTTGAACAGGTCGTCGACCCGGCGTTCGGCCAATTCGCTGATTGCGCTGAGCAGTTTATGACGCAGCACATGCCATTCATTTTCGACGCTGTCGGGGCTGGCCTGGGCGGAATCGATCAAACCTTTGACCTGGCTGACCGGCACGCCACGGTTGAGCCAGGTCAGAATGGTGTGGATGCGTTGCACATGTTCGGCGCTGAACAGCCGATGGCCCTTGGGTGTGCGCTGGGGCACGATCAAGCCATAGCGGCGCTCCCAGGCGCGCAGGGTGACGGCGTTGACGCCGGTCTGGCGCGCCACTTCGCGAATCGGCAACCAGCCGTCTTCGATGGCTTGGGCGATGTCTTCCACAGGGTCGTCTTGCAGGGCAGGTGTCATGGTCTAGATCGCATTACGCAGGCTGAGGTTTTCCGGGTGCGGCTGCAGGTAAGCCTGCTGCGCGATGTAGCGGTCCGGGTGTTGGCGAAAGTGATGTTTGAGCAAGGTCAGCGGCACTACCAGCGGCACGATGCCGGTGCGGTATTGGCCGATGACGGTTTGCATTTCCTGCTTGTCATCGGCGCTGATGGCCTGCTTGAGGTAGCCGCTGATGTGTTGCAGCACATTGGTGTGGGTGCCGCGGGTGGCGCATTTTTTCAGGCCGGTCATCAACTCGCTGAAATAGCAGGCGGCCAGTTCATCCAGGTTGATGCCCTTGCCCATGCTGCCCAGCAGGTGGCCAAGGCTTTTGTAATGCGCGGGGCTGTGGGCCATCAGCAGGTATTTGTAGCGCGCGTGGAACGCCAGCAGGCGGTGGCGGGTGAGGCCCTCGGCCAGCAAGTGTTGCCAGCTGGCGTACACGAACACGCGGGTGAGGAAGTTCTCGCGCAGCACCGGGTCATTCAGCCTGCCGTCTTCTTCCACCGGCAGGTTGGGGTGGCGTGCGCAAAACGCCTGGGCATAAATGCCGCGTCCGCCGCCATCGACGGGCGTGCCATTGTCGCGGTAGACCTTGACCCGCTCCAGCCCGCACGACGGCGACTTCTGCATGAAGATGTAGCCGCACAGGTCAGTGTGTTCCACCGCCATCTGCTGGCCGTAATCGTCCAGTGGCTGCGTCACATTGAGTTCACGGTGCACGGTGCCGACGGCCTGCGGGTGGGCGGGGTCGCCCACCAGGCGAATCGGTTCGCGGGGGATGCCCAGGCCAATCGCCACTTCGGGGCACAACGGCACGAAGTCGAAATAGTCGGCGAGGGTTTGGCTGCACAGCAGGGATTGTTTGTGTCCGCCGTTGAAGCGCACGTTCTCGCCGAGCAGGCAGGCACTGATAGCGATCTTCGGTTTTGCGCTGTTGGACATGCTCAACCCTCTGCGAAATTCCTGTACAGATTTGTAATTCTGTACAACTAAATCTCATCATAGGTTTGATGCTGTACAAGTCAAATTATTTGTATAGGTTTTTTTCGGCGCCCGCTATTTCCAGCCCATGCGCCAGTCTTCGGCATTTTGCAGGGTTTGCCACGGGAGGCGTTCGGCGCGGCGGGTCATGACCGCTTGCAGTTCGATTTCGAGCACGGTGCCTTCGTCATCACGAAACAGCTCGGTGACCAGAAAGTGTTTTTCCTTGTTGCGCGGGCGTGCTGCTGTCCACTTCGACAACAGCAATTTCGTCGGGTTGAGACGGTTCATTGCAGGTGTTCGATCAGGCGGCGTGCGGCTTCCTGGCCGCTGAGCCACGCGCCTTCGACCCGCCCCGACAGGCACCAGTCACCACACACGTACAAGCCCAGGTCGGCGTCAGCCAACACACCGAATTCATGCCGTTCCGACGGCCTGGCGTAGAGCCAGCGATGGGCCAGGCTGAAGGACGGCGCGGGCATGGCGCTGTGCAGCAGTTCGGCGAAGGCGCCGTGCAGGTGTTCGATCACCGCCTCTTTGGGCAGGTCGAGGTTGGCCTTGCTCCAGGCGCTGGTGGCGTGCAGCACCCAGGTGTCGAGGGTGGCGTCGCGCCCGGGCTTGCTACGGTTGCGCGCCAGCCAGTCGAGCGGGCTGTCTTGCACAAAGCAGCCTTGCATTGGCGTATCCAGCGGCGTGTCGAAGGCGAGGGCGACGGCCCAGGTCGGGTCCATTTTCACCCCGGCAGCGGCACTTGCAAGTTTGGGCGCGGCAGCCAGCAAGGTGGTGGCCTGGGGCGCCGGCGTGGCAATCACCACGTGGCTGAACGGGCCATGATTGCCACCGTCTGCGTCCAGCAGGTTCCAGTGCTGTTTGCCTTGGAACACTTCGGTGATGCGGCAGCCGAACTCCACCGGCAAGTCATCAAGCAGCGCGCGGGTAATGGCGCTCATGCGCGGCGTGCCGACCCAGCGGATCTGCTCGTCGGGGGAGGGCGTAAGCTGGCCGGACTTGAAGTTGTACAGCTGCGGTTTCCACTGTTCGGCCCAGCCGTTGCTTTGCCAGCGCTGCACTTCGTTGACGAAGCGCCGGTCGCGGGCCGTGAAGTATTGCGCGCCCATGTCCAAGGCACCGGCATCGCTGCGCTTGCTGGACATGCGGCCGCCACTGCCACGGCTTTTATCGAAGAGTTGTACAACGTGCCCCGCGTCTCGTAACGCTCGGGCGGCGGAGAGACCGGCGATGCCGGTGCCGATGATCGCGATGGGAACAGTCATGGGGGGCCTCGTTTTACCTTTGGGTACAGACTACGCCGACACCCATAGCTGTACAATATTGTTTTTTGGTATAAGTTTTGGCGTACCTGTTCTAACGGCGTGACCTATTGTTAAGGGTGAGGGGTTAAGGGTGAGGCTTGAATTGGCCTCTGACACCAACGTAACGCCCACTTACAAAAGATCCCTGCTTTTAAAATAGACTAGCGATGGGCGGCAAACGTTACATGAGGAGAAACCCATGCATATTTTGCTGACCGGCGGTACGGGCTTGATCGGTCGTCAACTCTGCCTGCACTGGCTGGCCCAGGGGCATCGCCTGACGGTGTGGAGCCGCGAGCCGGATACCGTGGCCAAATGGTGCGGTGCCGAGGTGCTCGGTGTTGGCCGCTTGCAGGACGTGATCGGCACGGTGGATGCGGTGGTCAACTTGGCCGGCGCGCCGATTGCCGATCGCCCGTGGACCAAAAAGCGCAAGGCATTGCTGTGGAGCAGCCGCATCAGCCACACCGAAACCTTGCTGGCTTGGATGCAAGGCCTGGCGCAAAAGCCGGCGGTGTTGATTTCCGGCTCTGCAGTGGGCTGGTACGGCGACGGCGGCGAGCGCGAACTGACCGAAGCCAGCGGCCCGGTGCAAGACGATTTCCCCAGCCAGCTGTGCATCGCCTGGGAAGAAACCGCGTTGCGCGCCGAAGCCTTCGGCACCCGCGTAGTGCTGGTGCGCACGGGCCTGGTGTTGTCGGCCAAGGGCGGCTTTTTGTCGCGGCTGCTGCTGCCATTCAAACTGGGGCTGGGCGGGCCGATCGGCAATGGTCGGCAGTGGATGCCGTGGGTCCATATCAAAGATCAAATCGCCCTGATTGATTTTCTTCTGCACAACGGCGATGCCAGCGGTCCTTATAATGCCTGCGCGCCACACCCGGTACGTAATCGCGAGTTCGCCAAAACCCTGGGCCAGGTGCTGCACCGCCCGGCGTTCATGCCGATGCCGGCGTTTGCCTTGAAGGTCGGCCTGGGCGAGTTGTCCGGGTTGCTGCTGGGCGGACAGAAGGCCGTCCCCGAACGGTTGCTGGCCGCCGGTTTCACTTTTCAGTTCACTGAGTTGCACGCGGCCCTGGAAGATTTATCCAGCCGCCTCTAGCCATAGGATGTTGCATGACGGATCACGCGTTGTTACTGGTCAATCTGGGTTCACCGGCATCCACTTCGGTGGCCGATGTGCGCAGCTACCTCAATCAGTTCCTGATGGACCCTTACGTGATCGACCTGCCGTGGCCGGTGCGGCGCTTGCTGGTGTCGCTGATCCTGATCAAGCGCCCTGAGCAATCGGCGCATGCCTACGCCTCGATCTGGTGGGAAGAGGGTTCGCCGCTTGTGGTCTTGAGCCGTCGCTTGCAAGCGCAAATGACCCAGCAGTGGACCCACGGCCCGGTGGAGTTGGCGATGCGCTACGGCGAGCCGTCGCTTGAAACCACCCTCACGCGGCTCGCGGCTCAAGGCATTCAAAAAGTCACCCTGGCGCCGTTGTATCCGCAGTTCGCTGACAGCACCGTGACCACGGTGATCGAAGAAGCCAAGCGTGTGGTCCGCGACAAGAAGCTCAACGTGCAGTTTTCTATCTTGCAGCCGTTCTACGATCAGCCGGAATACCTCGACGCCTTGGTCGCCAGCGCCCGGCCGTACGTGGCGCAGGAATTCGATCATTTGTTGCTGAGCTTCCATGGGTTGCCTGAGCGCCATCTGAAAAAACTCGACCCCACAGGCCAGCATTGCTTCAAGGATGCTGACTGCTGCAAGAACGCTTCGCCCGAGGTGCTTGCCACCTGCTACCGCGCCCAGTGCTTCAGCGTGGCGCGCGACTTTGCCGCGCGCATGGGATTGCCGGAGGGCAAATGGTCGGTGGCGTTCCAGTCACGGCTGGGCCGCGCCAAGTGGATCGAACCCTACACCGAGGCCCGCCTGGAAGCCTTGGCCCGGCAAGGCGTGAAAAAGCTGCTGGTGATGTGCCCGGCGTTTGTCGCCGACTGCATCGAGACCCTGGAGGAGATTGGCGATCGCGGGCTGGAGCAGTTCCGCGAGGCAGGGGGCGAGGAGTTGGTGTTGGTGCCGTGCTTGAACGATGACCCGCAGTGGGCGGTGGCGCTCAATACGCTGTGCGAGCGGGCGCCAGTGTCACTCTAATCAAGCCAAACAGACTAAATGTGGGAGCGGGCTTGCTCGCGAATGTGGTGGATCAGTCAATACATCCGGTGACTGACACTCCGCCTTCGCGAGCAAGCCCGCTCCCACATTGATGGTGCCCACTTCGAGTTTTCGGTGTTTACTCGTGGTGCGGTTCACCGAGGAAGGTCAGCGACGTAAACAGCCCACGTGTCGCCACATCCGCATTGTCCTTCAGCGGCACTTCAACCTGCGCAGCAATCACATTCAACCCTTCATTACGCACCAGTACCTGGGCGCGGCCATCCTTATCGGTCTCGGTGCTCAAGGTGTTCGGCGCATTGCGATAATCACCTACCAGTTTGATACCCGCCGCAGGCTTGCCGTCCAGCAGCACCCGCACCGGCAGCGATTTGCCTGGCCCTACGGTCAGCGGGTCGACTTCCGGCAGGATCAGCAGCTTGATCTGATCCAGCTTGGGCAGCTTCGCCCCCGGCTGGTAAATCGCCAGGCTGTATTTGAAGGTCTGGGTCGATTGAATCGCCCCCGGCACTTGGCTGCGGCCCTGGTTGACCCACTTTTTGTCTGGCGTCTGCGACCACATGCCGTTGTCCAGGGCCACGGCCATCACGGCCGGTGATTTGAGCGGCTTGAGGCGTGCGTGGTCGGGCAGGCGCTCTACGGTCACCGGGATCATCTTGCCGCCCGCGTCATACGCCCAGGCACCGCTGATTTTCTGTGCCTTGAACGCGTTGTCCTCGGCACCGTGGCCGTAGATCACTTCGATATTGCCGCGCCGCTGTTCGGTCCACAGGCCGTGGGCTGAGACTTGGCTGGCAAACAGCAGGCCGATGACGGCCAGGGATTTGAAGGCTTGCATGTTGACGTCCTGTTACAGGTTGAGGGTCAGGCTGACGGTGAAGTTGCGCGGCTCACCGGGCATTACCCAGTAATTGCTGTAGGAGCGCTCGTAGTATTTTTCGTCAAATAAGTTATTGAGGTTCAGGCCCACGGTGACCTTGTCACTGGCCTTGTAATGGGCCAGCAGGTCGACGGTGTGATACGCCGGCAGCTCGAAGCTACCGCCGGCCTCGCCGGAGCGATCGCCGACGTAGGTAAACGCCGCGCCCAGGTCTGAGCCGCGCAGTGCGCCGTCCTGAAACTCATACACGCCCAGCAGGCTGCCGCTGCGTTTGGCCACGCCGAGAATCCGGCTGCCGGTGGGGATGGCCTTGTCGCCTTTGGTCACCTGCGCATCGATGTAGGCAAAGGCGCCGATCACGCGTACCGCGTCCGTCAGTTGCCCGGTCAGTTGCAGGTCAAAACCCTGGCTGCGCGCCTTGCCCACGGCGCGGTTGGTGTCAGTGGCCGGGTCCAGCGCCAGCACGTTTTCTTTGTCGATATGGAAGGCGGCGAGGGTGGTGCTCAGGCGGTCGTCGAACAGCTCGCTCTTGATGCCCACTTCATAGCCCACGCCTTCTTCCGGCTTGAAGGATTTGCCGCCGGCGTCCAGGCCATTGTTAGGCTTGAACGAGGTGGAGGCGTTGGCAAACACGCCGATTTGCGGCGTCAGTTGGTAGAGCAAGCCGGCGCGCTTGGTGAGGGCGTCGTGGGTCTGACGGCTCTTGGCGTGGTTGCGGGTGAAGTCGTCGGTGCTTTGCTCGAAATGCTCAAAACGTGCGCCGACCATGCCACGCAGGCGGTCGGTGAAGATGATCTGGTCTTGCAGGTTCAACGCCTGGCTTTTGACCTGCTCGTAGAAGTCAGTGCCGGAGCGTTCGCCGTTGGGTTTGGGCTGGCCGTAGACGGGGGTGTAGATGTCGATGGGGTAGAGGCTGCCGCCGATCGCGGTGACGCGCTCCTTCTTGCGGTAGTCCTCGTATTCGGTGCCGATCAGCAACTCATGCTGCCAACTGCCGATATCGAACAGGCCGCGCAGTTCAAGCTGGGTGATGCTGTCGTGCCAACCCGTGGAGCGTTCGCGGTAACGGCGATTGACGGTGTGGCCGTCGGCATTCAGTGCGCGACTTTCCGAAGCATCGCCCCACAGGCTGCCTTGTTTATAGTGGCTGGCCAGGCGCAGTTGCCAGGCGTCGTTGAGGTGATGTTCCAGGGCAGCTTGCAGGCGGTTGTTGTGGTTGCGGATGTTGCCATCGTTGGGTTCGCCCAGGAAGGTCGAGCGCGACATGCCATGCGGCGCGACGATGCCACGGTCGAAGGTGGAGCTGTGGCGCACAAATTCGCTTTCCACCAGCAGGCGGGTGTCCGGGTCCAATTGCCAGCTGAAAGACGGTGCGACGAACACGCGCTGGGCGTCGACGTGGTCGCGGAAGCTGTGGTTGTCTTCCACTGCCAGGTTGACCCGCGACAGCACGCGGCCTTCGTCATCCAGCGGGGTGTTCACATCCAGCGCAGTGCGGTAGCGGTCCCAACTGCCGGCGCTGGTTTGCACGGTGGTAAAGGCTTCGGGCTGCGGCTTCTTGGTGACAATGTTCACGGTGCCGCCTGGATCGCCACGCCCATATAAGCTGGCGGCGGGGCCTTTGAGTACTTCGATGCGCTCGATATTGGCCGCGTCCGGTGTGCTCGGGTAGCCACGGTTGGCGCTGAAACCGTCCTGGTAAAACTCCGACGTGGTGAAGCCGCGCACGCTGTATTCGTAAAGCGTAAGGCCGCCGAAGTTGTTCTGTTTGGACACGCCGCCGGCAAATTCCAGGGCGCGCTCCACGTTGGTACTGCCCAGGTCTTTGAGCACCGAGGCAGGAATTACGCTGATTGATTGTGGGATATCGCGCAGGGCCGTGTCCGTTTTAGTCGCGCTGGCGGAGCGGGTGGCGCGGTAGCCTGTCACCGGGCCTGTGGCGGATTCATAGGCATCGCTGGTGACGCTGATGGTGTCCAGTTCGACGCTGTTGTTTTCGGCGTAGGCGGGGTCGAGCAACAAGCCCATGGCCAGGCCAGCCAGGGGGGCAAATCTTCGAGACGGCATGATAGAGCGTTCCAATAGCGATATTGAAACAATATAACATGACTAATGAGAATGGATTTCTTTAGAAACATTAGGTTACAGGAGCCCGCACACGGGCTCCCACAGCCGTTATTCCTCTTCTTTGACCGGCGCCGGCGGTGGCCGCAGGCCGATTTCCGCCACCAGCTTGAGCTCTTTGCCGTTGCGCATCACCTGGATGACCACCTTGTCGGTCGGCTTGATCCGCGCCACCTGGTTCATCGATTTGCGGCCATCACCGGCGGGTTCGCCGTCGATGCTCAAAATCACATCGCCCAACTGCAGGCCGGCTTTTTGCGCCGGGCCATCGCGGAAAATCCCGGCGACCACGATGCCTGGGCGACCGGTCAGGCCGAACGACTCGGCCAGTTCCTTGGTCAAGGGCTGTACTTCAATGCCCATCCAGCCGCGAATCACCTGGCCGTGTTCAATGATCGCCTTCATCACCTCCATCGCCAGCTTCACCGGGATCGCAAAGCCGATGCCCTGCGAGCCGCCGGACTTGGAGAAGATCGCGGTGTTGATGCCGGTCAGGTTGCCATTGGCATCCACCAGCGCGCCGCCTGAGTTGCCGGGGTTGATGGCCGCGTCGGTCTGGATAAAGTCTTCGTAGCTGTTAAGCCCCAACTGGTTGCGCCCGGTGGCGCTGATAATGCCCATGGTCACGGTCTGGCCAACCCCGAACGGGTTGCCGATGGCCAATGCCACGTCGCCCACGCGCAGCCCTTCGGAGCGGCCGATAGTGATGGAGGGCAGGCTTTTCAAATCGATTTTCAGTACGGCGAGGTCGGTTTCCGGGTCGCTGCCGACCACACGGGCCAGGGTTTCACGGCCGTCGCGCAGGGCCACGACAATCTGGTCAGCGCCCGTGGTCACGTGGTTGTTGGTGAGGATGTAGCCTTCCGGGCTCATGATCACACCCGAACCCAGGCTCGATTCCATGCGGCGTTGCTTGGGGCCGTTGTCGCCGAAATAGCGGCGAAATTGCGGGTCTTCAAACAGCGGGTGCGCCGGTTTGTTGATGACTTTGGTGGTGTACAGGTTGACCACGGCGGGCGCGGCGATGACCACGGCATCTGCGTAGGTGACCGGGCCTTGCACCACGGAGCTGGTTTGCGGGGCCTGTTGCAGGTTCACATCAAGGCTGGGTAAGCCCACCCATTGGGGATAACGCTGAATAATCAGCATCGCGATCAGCACGCCAGCCAACAATGGCCATCCAAAAAAACGCAGTGCCTTGAGCATCAAGTAAGTCCTGACAGGTTGCAGGGGGCGGGAGAGCGCCCATAATGTCGCGCATTATACGAGGCTGCGAGCGCCTCGGAACGGGATATTTAGGAGTCTTTTATGGCTGTCCCCCTTAGCACCCTGGTCGAGGAAGCTGACCGCTACCTTGGCAGCGCAAAAATTGCCGATTATTGCCCCAATGGCCTGCAGGTAGAGGGGCGCCCGCAGGTGATGCGCATCGTCAGCGGCGTCACGGCCAGCCAGGCGTTACTGGACGCCGCCGTCGAAGCCCAGGCCGACCTGGTGCTGGTGCACCACGGTTATTTCTGGAAGGGCGAAAACCCCTGCATCACCGGCATGAAGCAGCGGCGCCTGAAAACCCTGCTCAATCACGACATCAGCCTGCTGGCCTACCACCTGCCGCTGGACCTGCACCCGGAAGTGGGCAACAACGTGCAACTCGCCCGTCAGTTGGACATCACCGTCGAAGGCCCGCTGGACCCGAACAACCCGAAAATCGTCGGCCTGGTCGGCTCCCTCGCCGAACCCTTGTCGCCGCGTGATTTCGCCCGCCGCGTGCAGGACGTGATGGGGCGCGAGCCGCTGCTGATCGAAGGCAGCGAGATGATCCGCCGGGTGGGTTGGTGCACCGGCGGCGGGCAAGGTTACATCGACGATGCGATTGCCGCCGGCGTCGACCTGTACTTGAGTGGCGAAGCGTCCGAGCAAACCTTCCACAGTGCGCGGGAAAACGACATCAGCTTTATTGCTGCGGGCCATCACGCCACCGAGCGTTATGGTGTGCAGGCGTTGGGTGATTACCTGGCGCGGCGTTTCGCTCTGGAACATTTATTCATCGATTGCCCGAACCCAATCTAAAGAACACCAATGATCAAATGTGGGAGCCAGCTCCCACAAGCCTGCTCCTACAGCCAAACTGGGGGGCATATTCATATACCGTTTCGATCTAGCTGGCTCCCTGAATAGAAGAAGGTGCTGTGCTAGCATGCCCCGCTCGAACACGGCCCGCTGGCCGTCCATAAGATCGTTTTTCCGTGAGTAGCCATGGTCGACAAACTGACGCATCTGAAACAGCTGGAGGCGGAAAGCATCCACATCATCCGCGAGGTCGCCGCCGAGTTCGACAACCCGGTGATGCTCTACTCGATCGGTAAAGACTCCGCCGTGATGCTGCATCTGGCGCGCAAGGCCTTCTTCCCGGGCAAATTGCCGTTCCCGGTGATGCACGTCGACACCCGCTGGAAATTCCAGGAGATGTACAAGTTCCGCGACAAAATGGTCGAAGAGCTGGGCCTGGACCTGATCACCCACATCAACCCGGATGGCGTGGCGCAGAACATCAACCCGTTCACCCACGGCAGCGCCAAGCACACCGACATCATGAAGACCGAAGGCCTCAAGCAGGCCTTGGACAAGCATGGTTTCGACGCAGCCTTCGGCGGTGCCCGCCGCGATGAAGAGAAGTCCCGCGCCAAAGAGCGCGTGTACTCGTTCCGCGACAGCAAACACCGCTGGGACCCGAAGAACCAGCGCCCGGAGCTGTGGAACGTCTACAACGGCAACGTCAACAAGGGTGAGTCGATCCGTGTGTTCCCGCTGTCCAACTGGACCGAGCTGGACATCTGGCAGTACATCTACCTCGAAGGCATCCCGATTGTGCCGCTGTACTTCGCCGCCGAACGCGATGTGATCGAGAAGAACGGCACGTTGATCATGATCGACGACGACCGCATCCTCGAGCACTTGTCCGACGAAGACAAAGCCCGAATCGTCAAAAAGAAAGTACGTTTCCGTACCCTTGGCTGCTACCCGTTGACGGGCGCGGTGGAGTCCGAAGCCGAGACGCTGACGGACATCATTCAGGAAATGCTCCTGACGCGAACTTCCGAGCGCCAGGGCCGGGTCATCGACCACGATGGCGCAGGCTCCATGGAAGATAAAAAACGTCAAGGCTATTTCTAAGGGGCTGTCATGTCGCACGCATCTGATTTGATCAGCGAGGACATCCTCGCCTACCTGGGCCAGCACGAGCGCAAAGAGATGTTGCGCTTCCTGACCTGCGGCAACGTCGACGACGGCAAGAGCACCCTGATCGGGCGCCTGCTGCACGACTCCAAGATGATCTACGAAGATCACCTGGAAGCCATCACCCGTGATTCGAAAAAATCCGGCACCACCGGCGATGATATCGACCTGGCCTTGCTGGTCGACGGCCTGCAGGCCGAGCGTGAGCAGGGCATCACCATTGATGTTGCCTACCGCTACTTCTCCACCGCCAAGCGCAAATTCATCATCGCCGACACCCCCGGCCATGAGCAGTACACCCGCAACATGGCCACCGGTGCGTCCACCTGTGACCTGGCGATCATTCTGATCGACGCCCGCTACGGCGTGCAGACCCAGACCCGCCGCCACAGCTATATCGCCTCGTTGCTGGGCATCAAGCACATCGTGATTGCCGTCAACAAGATGGACATCAATGGCTTCGACCAAAGCGTGTTCGAGTCGATCAAGGCCGATTACCTGAAGTTCGCCGAAGGCATTGCGTTCAAGCCGAGCACCATGGCCTTTGTGCCGATGTCGGCGCTCAAAGGCGACAACGTGGTGAACAAGAGCGAGCGTTCGCCCTGGTACACCGGCCAGTCGCTGATGGAGATTCTCGAAACCGTCGAGATCGCCAACGACCGCAACTACACCGACCTGCGTTTCCCGGTGCAGTACGTCAACCGTCCGAACCTGAACTTCCGTGGTTTCGCCGGCACCCTGGCCAGCGGCATCGTGCACAAGGGCGATGAAGTCGTGGTGCTGCCGTCGGGCAAGAGCAGCCGCGTCAAATCCATCGTCACCTTCGAAGGTGAGCTGGAACACGCAGGCCCAGGCCAGGCCGTGACCCTGACCATGGAAGACGAGATCGATATCTCCCGTGGCGACCTGCTGGTGCATGCCGACAACGTGCCGCAAGTCACCGACGCTTTCGACGCCATGCTGGTGTGGATGGCCGAAGAGCCGATGCTGCCGGGCAAGAAATACGACATCAAGCGCGCCACCAGCTACGTGCCGGGTTCGATCACCAGCATCGTGCACCGCGTGGACGTGAACACCCTGGCCGAAGGCCCGGCAAGTTCGCTGCAATTGAACGAGATTGGCCGGGTCAAGGTCAGCCTCGACGCCGCCATTGCGTTGGACGGCTATGACAGCAACCGCACTACCGGTGCGTTTATCGTCATCGACCGTTTGACCAACGGCACCGTGGCTGCGGGCATGATCATCGCGCCGCCGGTGGGCCATGGTGGCACTGCGCAACACGGCAACCTCGCCCATGTAGCCACCGAAGAACGCGCCCTGCGCTTCGGCCAGCAACCGGCCACCGTGTTGTTCAGCGGCTTGTCCGGCGCCGGCAAAAGCACTTTGGCCTATGCGGTTGAGCGCAAGCTG
This sequence comes from Pseudomonas sp. FP2338, assembly GCF_030687515.1. Lineage (NCBI taxonomy): Bacteria > Pseudomonadati > Pseudomonadota > Gammaproteobacteria > Pseudomonadales > Pseudomonadaceae > Pseudomonas > Pseudomonas sp. FP2338. Next base: position 911,052 of record NZ_CP117436.1, read on the forward strand.
TTCGACATGGGCCGTGCGGTGTTCGTACTGGATGGCCAGAACCTGCGCCACGACCTGAACAAGGGCTTGCCGCAGGACCGCGCCGGGCGTACTGAAAACTGGCGCCGTGCCGCTCACGTGGCGCGCCAGTTCAACGAAGCCGGCCTGCTGACCCTGGCCGCGTTTGTTGCCCCGGATGCCGAAGGCCGTGAACAGGCCAAGGCGTTGATCGGCAGCGACCGCTTGCTCACCGTTTACGTGCAAGCCTCGCCGCTGGTGTGCGCCGAGCGTGATCCGCAGGGCCTGTACGCAGCGGGTGGGGATAACATCCCTGGCGAGTCCTTCCCGTACGACGTGCCGTTGAATGCCGACTTGGTGATCGACACCCAGGCCACGTCGCTGGAAGACAGCGTCAAGCAAGTGCTCGAGCTGTTGCGTCAGCGCGGCGCAATCTAAACCTCGCCGCCACAAAAAAGCCCGCCACCGATGATTCGGTGGCGGGCTTTTTACTTTCTCAAGGTCTGGCGCGGTCACTGTGGGAGCTGGCAAGCCAGCTCCCACATTAGATTGCATTCACAGGTCGGTCAGTGGCGGCCTGGGTATTCCGTGTGCAGCTTATCCAGCAGCGCATCCTTGTCTTCCCACAACTGGTTGATCCACCCCTGGAACGCCAGCCGGTACTCCCCATCCTGCTCATAATTTTTGCCGATAAATCCGGCCGGAATCTGCACTTCTTCAAAGTGCACCACCACGTCCTTCACATTCCCGCACAACAAATCCCAATACCCTGGGCGTTCGGCCGGGTAGTGGATGGTCACGTTCACCAATGACTTAAGCTGCTCGCCCATGGCATCCAGCACAAACGCAATGCCACCGGCCTTGGGCTTGAGCAGGTAACGGAACGGCGATTTCTGTTGTGCATGCTTGCCCGGCGTAAACCGCGTGCCCTCGGCAAAGTTGAAAATACCCACCGGGTTGTCGCGAAACTTCGCACAGGTCTTACGCGTGGTTTCCAGGTCTTTGCCTTTCTTCTCCGGGTGCTTCTCCAGGTACGCCTTGGTGTAGCGCTTCATGAACGGGAAGCCCAGCGCCCACCAGGCCAGACCGATCACCGGCACCCAGATCAGTTCTTGTTTGAGGAAGAACTTCAGCGGGCGAATGCGCCGATTGAGTACGTATTGCAACACCATGATGTCGACCCAGCTCTGGTGGTTGCTGGTCACCAGATACGAGTGCTGGTAGTCCAGGCCTTCAAGGCCGGTCAGGTGCCAGCGGGTGCGGCGTACCAGGTTCATCCAACCCTTGTTATTCGTCACCCAGGCTTCGTGCGTATGGTTCATCAGCCATTCGCTGAAGCGTTTGGCGAATGGCAGCGCCTTGAACAGCGCGACGATAAACAGGAACGAACACAGCAGGATCGTGTTCAGCGCCAGCAACAGCGAAGCAATTACCCCGCGCACGGCGGCAGGTAGAAAATCCAGCATTTAGATATCCATAGGTCGGTTGGCGGCTTGGATCGCCGTCAGGGCGATGGTGTACACGATGTCGTCCACTTGTGCACCGCGTGGCAAGTCGTTCACCGGTTTGCGCAGGCCTTGCAACATCGGCCCCAGGCTCACGCAATCGGCGCTGCGTTGCACGGCCTTGTGCGTGGTGTTGCCGGTGTTCAGGTCCGGGAACACAAACACCGTGGCCTTGCCGGCGACCTGGCTGTTGGGCGCCAACTGCCTTGCCACGGTTTCATTGGCGGCGGCATCGTACTGCAATGGGCCGTCGATCAGCAGCGAGCTTTGCTGTTCGTGGGCGAGCAGGGTGGCTTCGCGGACTTTTTCGACTTCTTCGCCGCTGGCCGAATCACCGCTGGAATAGCTGATCATCGCCACCCGTGGCGTGATGCCGAAGGCGGCGGCGGAGTCGGCGCTTTGCAGGGCGATTTCCGCCAGCTCCACGGCGCTGGGGTGCGGGTTCATCACGCAGTCGCCGTACACCAGCACCTGCTCGGGGAACAGCATGAAGAACACCGACGACACCAAGGTGCAGCCCGGCGCCGTTTTGATCAGCTGCAGGGCAGGGCGGATGGTGTTGGCGGTGGAGTGAATCACCCCGGAGACCAGGCCGTCCACTTCGTCCAGTGCGAGCATCATGGTGGCGATCACCACCGTGTCTTCCAATTGTTGCTCGGCCATCGGCGCGTTGAGGCTCTTGCTCTTGCGCAGTGCGACCATTGGCTCGACGTAGCGTTGGCGAATCAGGTCCGGGTCGAGAATCTCCAGGCCTTCAGGCAGTTCGATGCCGTGGGCGCGGGCGACGGCTTCCACATCGGCAGGTTTGGCCAGCAGCACGCAACGCGCAATGCCGCGGGCCTGGCAGATGGCGGCGGCCTGCACGGTCAACGGCTCGCTGCCCTCGGGCAACACGATGCGTTTGTTGGCGGCCTGGGCGCGCTGGATCAATTGATAGCGGAACACCGCCGGCGACAGGCGCATTTCCCGTGGCGTGCCGCAGCGTTGGTGCAGCCAGCGCGCATCGAGGTGGCTGGCGACGAAATCGGTGATGATCTCGGCGCGCTCGCGGTCATCGATCGGGATTTCCTTGTTCAGGCTATTGAGCTGGTTGGCCGTGTCGTATGAGCCGGTGCTTACCGACAACACCGGCAGCCCGGCCTGGAAGGCGCCACGGCACAAATCCATGATGCGCGGGTCGGGCAGGGTGTCGCTGGTCAGCAACAAACCGGCCAGGGGCACGCCGTTGATTGCGGCCAGGCTGACGGCGAGGATGATGTCGTCACGGTCGCCCGGCGTTACCACCAGCACGCCCGGCTTGAGCAGCTCCACGGTATTACGCATGGTACGCGCGCAAATGATGATCTTGGTCATGCGCCGGGTTTCGTAGTCGCCGGCGTTGAGGATCTGTGCGCCCATCAGGTCGGCCACGTCGCGGGTGCGCGGGGCGTTGAGTTCGGGCTGGTAAGGGATGCAGCCGAGCAGGCGGAAATCGCCGCTGCGCAACAGGGGCGAGTGCTCCTTGAGGCGCGCCGAGAAGGCTTCCATGCTTTCGTCGGTGCGCACCTTGTTGAGGATCACGCCCAGCACTTTCGGGTCTTTGGGGCCGCCGAACAGTTGGGCCTGCAATTCCACACGGCCCGAGAGCTCGGTGAGCACTTCGTTCTCCGGCGCCGACACCAGGATCACCTCGGCGTCCAGGCTCTTGGCCAGGTGCAGGTTGACCCGCGCCGCATAGCTGGCGCTGCGGGTCGGCACCATGCCTTCGACGATCAGCACGTCCTTGCCCACGGCGGCCTGCTGGTACAGGGTGATGATTTCTTCGAGCAACTCGTCGAGTTGGCCGTCGCCGAGCATGCGCTCCACATGGGCCAGGCCCAAGGGTTGTGGTGGCTTCAGGCCGTGGGTGCGCGCCACCAGTTCGGTGGAGCGCTCGGGGCCGGTGTCGCCGGGATGTGGCTGGGCAATCGGTTTGAAGAAGCCGACTTTCAGCCCGGCCCGCTCAAGGGTACGCACCAGCCCAAGGCTGATGGAGGTCAGACCCACACCAAAATCGGTGGGCGCGATAAAAAAAGTCTGCATGCGAATTCTCTGGAGGTGCATGGCTTCGGTGGCGCTCTATGGCTGAGCGCCTACCGGGAATCAGGCACCAAGGTTATCGTTATTCAGGCGCTTGCGCACACCAGCCGCACGTAAAGGGTTGGCCTATTTTTTCAAGGCGTTGCGCAGCATCCAGTACCCAGGCGCGCGACTGCCATGGCGGCTGGTGGCGCAGGTGCTGGGTGTGGCCGCAGGACAGCTCGGCCACCCAGTGGCCGTCGCCGTCCTGATGGAAGCCGATGATGAAGGATGCCGTTGATCGGCTCCGTCTGTCCGGGTTCTGTTCGCTTTCGGGCAAATCCTTGTTTAGACTTGTCCGTTCTTCATTCTTATGCAAAAGGTCTCGCCCCATGACGATCGCCGCTAACAAGGCTGTCTCCATCGACTATACCCTGACCAACGACGCTGGTGAGGTCATCGACAGCTCCGCCGGCGGCGCGCCGCTGGTCTACCTGCAAGGCGCAGGTAACATCATCCCGGGCCTGGAGAAGGCTCTGGAAGGCAAGAACGTCGGTGACGAACTGACTGTCGCCGTAGAACCTGAAGATGCCTACGGCGAATACTCCGCCGAACTGGTCAGCACCCTGAGCCGCAGCATGTTCGAAGGTGTTGATGAGCTGGAAGTGGGCATGCAGTTCCACGCTTCCGCCCCGGACGGCCAGATGCAGATCGTCACCATCCGTGATCTGGACGGCGACGACGTGACTGTCGACGGCAACCACCCTCTGGCTGGCCAGCGCCTGAACTTCCAAGTGAAGATCGTTGCCATCCGCGACGCTTCCCAGGAAGAAGTGGCCCACGGCCACGTCCACGGTGAAGGCGGTCATCACCATTGATTGTGGTTTGATCAATAGGTAGCAAAAACGCCCCGACTGGTTCGGGGCGTTTTTTTGCGCCTGAAAATGTGTCCCGTCGAATTGCCGGGTTTCCTGTGGCGAGGGAGCTTGCTCCCGTTGGACTGCGTAGCAGTCCCATGCTTTTAAAGCAAAGAGCAGGGGCCGCTACGCGACCCAGCGGGAGCAAGCTCCCTCGCCACATAAGGCTTCCATTGTGATTGGAGCACAAACAAAAATGCCCCGGACCTTTCGGTACGGGGCATTTCTTAACTGTTACGCAACCTGAGTTACGTGGCAGTTGTTACCACTTAGGCTGCTGCAGCGACGTTCAGAGCCTTGATGTGGCCATTCAGGCGGCTCTTATGACGAGCGGCTTTGTTCTTGTGGATGATGCCTTTATCGGCCATACGGTCGATAACAGGCACAGCCAGAACGTAAGCAGCTTGAGCTTTTTCAGCGTCTTTGGTGTCGATGGCTTTAACTACATTCTTGATGTAGGTACGAACCATGGAACGCAGGCTGGCGTTGTGGCTGCGACGCTTCTCAGCCTGTTTTGCACGTTTTTTGGCGGAAGGTGTGTTGGCCACCGTCGAGCTCCTCGAAAGACTTTTTAGGAAATAGCAAACAAAATAGGCCGCGAATCATGCCGATGACTTGATGGGTTGTCAAGGGCGGCTGATGCGAACTGCTGAGTGGTCGATCTGAAGAGGCGGGTGATTTATTTCCGGCGCTTGACCTGTAAACTCGCGAGCTTTGGCTCTGTGCTGTTGCAGGCGCGCAGTATCGCATAAGTGGGCGCTTTGTTCGCCTGCTCTTTATCTAAAGGCGCAAACTCTTTCAATGAATCTGCTCAAATCGTTGGCTGCCGTCAGCTCTATCACGATGATCTCCCGGGTTTTGGGGTTTGTGCGTGACACCCTGCTGGCGCGCATTTTCGGCGCCAGCATGGCCACGGATGCGTTCTTTATTGCCTTTAAACTGCCCAACCTGCTGCGGCGGATCTTCGCCGAGGGCGCATTCTCCCAGGCGTTCGTGCCGATCCTGGCCGAATACAAAACCCAGCAGGGCGAAGAAGCGACCCGTACCTTTATTGCCTATGTCTCGGGCCTGCTGACCCTGGTACTGATGCTGGTAACCCTCGTCGGCATGCTCGCCGCGCCCTGGGTGATCTGGGCCACGGCCCCCGGTTTTGCCAATACCCCGGAAAAATTCGCGCTGACCACTGACCTGCTGCGCGTGACCTTTCCTTATATATTGCTGATCTCGCTGTCATCCCTGGCCGGAGCGATCCTCAATACTTGGAACCGTTTCTCGGTACCGGCCTTCGTGCCGACATTGCTGAACGTCAGCATGATTATTTTTGCGCTGTTCCTGACGCCGTACTTCGACCCGCCTGTTATGGCCCTGGGCTGGGCGGTACTGGCCGGCGGCCTGGCGCAGCTGCTGTACCAACTGCCGCACCTGAAAAAAATCGGCATGCTGGTGCTGCCGCGCCTGAACCTCAAGGACACTGGCGTATGGCGTGTGATGCGCAATATGCTGCCGGCAATCCTGGGCGTGTCGGTGAGCCAGATTTCCCTGATCATCAACACCGCGTTCGCATCCTTGCTGGTGTCCGGTTCGGTCTCCTGGATGTACTACGCCGATCGCTTGATGGAGTTGCCGTCCGGCGTACTGGGTGTGGCCTTGGGCACAATCTTGCTGCCGACGCTGTCGCGCACCTATGCCAGCAAGGACCGCCAGGAGTACTCGCGCATCCTCGACTGGGGCCTGCGCCTGTGCTTTATGCTGGTGTTGCCATGTTCCCTGGCCCTGGGCATTCTGGCTGAGCCGTTGACCGTGTCGCTGTTCCAATACGGCCAGTTCAGCGCGTTTGATGCGTCGATGACCCAGCGCGCGTTGGTCGCCTACTCCGTCGGCCTGCTCGGCATCATCGTGATCAAAGTGCTGGCGCCGGGCTTCTACGCCCAGCAAAACATCCGCACGCCGGTCAAGATCGCAATCTTCACCCTGGTCGTCACGCAACTGCTCAACGTGGTGTTTATCGGCCCATTGGCCCATGCCGGCCTCGCCCTGGCCATCAGCGCGGGTGCCTGCATCAACGCGGGCCTGCTGTTTTATCAACTGCGCAAGCAGCAGATGTATCAGCCGCAGCCGGGCTGGGGCCTGTTTGCCCTCAAGCTGCTGGTGGCGGTGGCGATGATGTCGGCGGTGTTGCTGGGCCTGATGCACGTCATGCCCGCCTGGGATCAAGGCCATATGCTCGAACGCTTCATGCGCCTGGGTGTTCTGGTGGTGGCGGGGGTAGTGGTGTACTTCGGGATGTTGCTGCTGCAAGGTTTCCGCCTGCGTGATTTCAATCGAAAGTCGCTCGGCTAGAGACTTTGCCGTGATAAAACGGTTGTTTTATCGATTCGATCCATTTGGCCTGCGCTGTTGCCTGTCGTCCGGGGCCGGGTGTGGTTATAATCGACCACTTTATGAGCAAGAAGCGCGTTATGCAGCTGGTTCGAGGTCTCCACAACCTGCGCCCCGAGCATCGGGGCTGCGTCGCCACTATTGGCAACTTTGACGGTGTTCACCGTGGCCACCAGGCTATCCTGGGCCGGCTGCGTGAACGTGCGGTCGAGTTGGGCGTGCCCAGCTGCGTGGTGATTTTTGAGCCACAGCCGCGGGAATACTTTACCCCCGAGACGGCGCCGGCCCGCTTGGCCCGCCTGCGCGACAAGCTGCAACTGCTGGCTGAAGAGGGCGTTGACCGTGTGCTGTGCCTGGCTTTCAACCAGCGCTTGCAAAGCCTCAGCGCCGCCGAGTTCGTCGACCGCATCCTGGTGGATGGCCTGGGCGTGCAGCACCTGGAGGTCGGCGACGACTTCCGTTTCGGCTGCGACCGCGTCGGCGATTTCGACTTCCTGCAACACGCCGGTGTGAATCAAGGTTTTACCGTCGAAGCCGCGCAAACCGTCGAACTGGACGGCCTGCGCGTGAGCAGCACCCAGGTGCGTAACGCCCTGGCGGCTGCCGACTTCGCCTTGGCCGAGCGTTTGCTCGGTCGCCCGTTCCGCATTGCCGGGCGGGTATTGCACGGCCAGAAGCTGGCGCGCCAACTGGGCACGCCAACCGCCAACGTGCAACTCAAGCGTCGTCGTGTGCCACTCACCGGGGTTTACCTGGTGAGTGTCGACATCGACGGCCAATCGTGGCCGGGAGTCGCCAACATAGGCGTCAGGCCCACGGTTGCAGGTGATGGCAAGGCCCACCTGGAAGTTCACCTTTTGGATTTTGCCGGTGATTTGTATGACCGGCGTTTAACGGTGGTTTTCCACCAGAAGCTGCGTGAAGAGCAGCGTTTCGCCTCCCTTGAGGCGTTGAAAACGGCGATCAATGCGGATGTCGCCGCCGCCCGTGCACTAGCCGCACCTAGCGCCCATCGCTAACCGAAGAGCCTTAAATGACCGACTATAAAGCCACGCTAAACCTTCCGGACACCGCCTTCCCAATGAAGGCCGGCCTGCCACAGCGCGAACCGCAGATCCTGCAGCGCTGGGACAGTATTGGCCTGTACGGAAAGTTGCGCGAAATTGGCAAGGATCGTCCGAAGTTCGTCCTGCACGACGGCCCTCCTTATGCCAACGGCACGATTCACATCGGTCATGCGCTGAACAAAATTCTCAAGGACATGATCCTGCGTTCGAAAACTCTTTCGGGTTTCGACGCGCCTTATGTTCCGGGCTGGGACTGCCACGGCCTGCCGATCGAGCACAAAGTCGAAGTGACCTACGGCAAGAACCTGGGCGCGGATAAAACCCGCGAACTGTGCCGTGCCTACGCCACCGAGCAGATCGAAGGGCAAAAGTCCGAATTCATCCGCCTGGGCGTGCTGGGCGAGTGGGACAACCCGTACAAGACCATGAACTTCAAGAACGAGGCCGGTGAAATCCGTGCCTTGGCCGAGATCGTCAAAGGCGGTTTCGTGTTCAAGGGCCTCAAGCCCGTGAACTGGTGCTTCGACTGCGGTTCTGCCCTGGCAGAAGCGGAAGTCGAGTACGAAGACAAGAAGTCCTCGACCATCGACGTGGCCTTCCCGATCGCCGACGACGCCAAGCTGGCCCAAGCCTTTGGCCTGTCGAGCCTGCCAAAGCCTGCAGCGATCGTGATCTGGACCACTACCCCGTGGACCATCCCGGCCAACCAGGCGCTTAACGTGCACCCGGAATTCACCTACGCCCTGGTGGACGTCGGTGATCGCCTGCTGGTGCTGGCTGAAGAAATGGTCGAGGCCTGCCTGGCGCGCTACGAGCTGCAAGGTTCGGTCATCGCCACCACCACCGGCACCGCGCTGGAGCTGATCAACTTCCGTCACCCGTTCTACGACCGCCTGTCGCCGGTTTACCTGGCTGACTACGTGGAACTGGGTTCGGGCACTGGTGTGGTTCACTCCGCGCCAGCCTACGGCGTGGACGACTTCGTGACCTGCAAAGCCTACGGCATGGTCAACGACGACATCCTCAACCCGGTGCAGAGCAATGGCGTGTACGCGCCGTCGCTGGAGTTCTTCGGCGGCCAGTTCATCTTCAAGGCCAACGAGCCAATCATCGACAAGCTGCGCGAAGTCGGTTCGCTGTTGCACACCGAAACGATCAAGCACAGCTACATGCACTGCTGGCGTCACAAGACCCCGCTGATCTACCGCGCCACCGCGCAGTGGTTTATCGGCATGGACAAAGAGCCGACCAGCGGCGACACCCTGCGTGTGCGCTCGCTCAAAGCCATCGAAGACACCAAGTTCGTCCCGGCCTGGGGCCAGGCGCGCCTGCACTCGATGATCGCCAACCGCCCGGACTGGTGCATCTCCCGCCAGCGTAACTGGGGCGTGCCGATCCCGTTCTTCCTGAACAAGGAAAGCGGCGAGCTGCACCCACGCACCGTCGAGCTGATGGAAGCAGTGGCGCTGCGCGTTGAACAGGAAGGCATCGAAGCCTGGTTCAAGCTGGACGCTGCCGAGCTGTTGGGCGACGAGGCGCCGCTGTACGACAAGATCAGCGACACCCTCGACGTGTGGTTCGACTCGGGTACCACCCACTGGCACGTGCTGCGCGGTTCGCACCCGATGGGCCACGCCACCGGCCCGCGTGCCGACCTGTACCTGGAAGGCTCGGACCAACACCGTGGCTGGTTCCACTCCTCGCTGTTGACCGGCTGCGCCATCGACAACCATGCGCCCTACCGCGAACTGCTGACCCACGGCTTCACCGTCGACGAGACGGGCCGCAAGATGTCCAAGTCGCTGAAAAACGTGATCGAGCCGAAAAAGATCAACGATACCCTGGGCGCCGACATCATGCGTCTGTGGGTCGCGTCGACCGATTACTCAGGCGAAATTGCCGTGTCGGACCAGATCCTGGCCCGCAGCGCCGATGCCTACCGCCGCATCCGTAATACCGCACGCTTCCTGCTGTCGAACCTGACCGGTTTCAACCCGGCCACCGACATCCTGCCGGCCGAGGACATGCTCGCCCTGGACCGTTGGGCCGTGGACCGTACCCTGTTGCTGCAGCGCGAGTTGCAGGAACACTACGGCGAATACCGCTTCTGGAACGTGTACTCCAAGATCCACAACTTCTGCGTGCAGGAGCTGGGTGGTTTCTACCTCGATATCATCAAGGACCGCCAGTACACCACCGGCGCCAACAGCAAGGCGCGCCGCTCGGCGCAGACCGCGCTGTACCACATCTCTGAAGCGCTGGTGCGCTGGATCGCACCGATCCTGGCCTTCACCGCCGACGAACTGTGGGAATACCTGCCGGGCGAGCGTAACGAGTCGGTGATGCTCAACACCTGGTACGAAGGCCTGACCGAATTGCCGGCCAACTTCGAACTGGGCCGCGAGTACTGGGAAGGCGTAATGGCCGTCAAGGTTGCGGTGAACAAGGAGTTGGAAGTTCAGCGCGCGGCCAAGGCCGTCGGCGGCAACCTGCAAGCCGAAGTCACCCTGTTTGCCGAGGAAGGCCTGACCGCCGACCTGGCCAAGCTGAGCAACGAACTGCGCTTCGTGCTGATCACCTCGACTGCAAGCCTGGCACCGTTTGCCCAGGCCCCTGCGGACGCAGTGGCCACCGAAGTACCGGGCCTCAAGCTCAAAGTGGTCAAGTCGGCCTTCCCCAAGTGCGCCCGTTGCTGGCACTGCCGTGAAGACGTCGGCGTGAACCCGGAGCATCCGGAAATCTGCGGTCGTTGCGTGGACAACATCAGCGGTGCTGGCGAGGTTCGCCACTATGCCTAGTGAAAGCATGCCTGAATCCAGCCGTTTCGGACGTCTGGGTTGGCTCGTGCTGAGCGTGCTGGTTCTGGTCATTGACCAGGTCAGCAAGGCTCATTTCGAAGGCACCCTGCAGATGTTCCAGCAAATCGTGGTCATTCCTGACTACTTCAGCTGGACCCTGGCCTACAACACCGGCGCCGCCTTCAGCTTCCTGGCTGACAGCGGCGGCTGGCAGCGCTGGCTGTTTGCCCTGATCGCCGTGGTGGTCAGTGCGGTGCTCGTGGTCTGGCTCAAGCGCCTGGGCCGCGATGACACCTGGCTGGCAATCGCCCTGGCCCTGGTGCTGGGCGGCGCGCTGGGCAACCTGTACGACCGCATTGCCCTGGGCCATGTGATCGACTTTATTCTGGTGCATTGGCAGAACCGCTGGTATTTCCCGGCGTTCAACTTTGCCGACAGCGCCATCACCGTCGGTGCAATCATGCTGGCGTTGGATATGTTCAAAAGCAAGAAAACCGGAGAGACCGTCAATGACTGATCAGGTATTGGCTGAGCAACGCATCGGCCAGAACACGGAAGTCACTTTGCATTTCGCATTGCGCCTGGAGAATGGCGACACGGTCGACAGTACGTTCGACAAAGCCCCGGCGACTTTCAAGGTCGGTGACGGCAACCTGCTGCCGGGTTTTGAAGCGGCACTGTTCGGTTTCAAGGCCGGCGACAAGCGCACCCTGCAGATCCTGCCGGAAAACGCCTTTGGCCAGCCCAACCCGCAAAACGTGCAGATCATTCCGCGCTCGCAGTTCCAGGACATGGACCTGTCGGAAGGCCTGTTGGTGATCTTCAACGATGCGGCGAACACCGAGCTGCCCGGCGTGGTTAAAACCTTCGATGACGCGCAAGTGACCATCGACTTCAACCACCCGTTGGCCGGTAAAACCTTGACGTTTGACGTTGAAATCATCGACGTTAAAGCGCTCTGACTGACGAAACCGGCGCTTATGGGGCCGGCTTGTGTGGGAGCTGGCTTGCCTGCGATAGCATCACCTCGGTGTACCTGATACACCCGGTCGTCTGCATCGCGGGCAAGCCCGGCTCCCACAGGGGCTCACTCCTGTAGAGTTGAGTTGATCCAATTTCTTGCCCTGCAAGACACGAGGCACAGCATGCAAATCAAACTCGCCAACCCCCGTGGCTTCTGCGCCGGTGTGGACCGGGCGATCGAAATCGTCAATCGCGCCTTGGAAGTGTTCGGGCCGCCGATTTACGTGCGCCATGAAGTCGTCCACAACAAATTCGTGGTTGAAGACCTGCGCGCACGCGGGGCTATCTTTGTCGAAGAACTCGACCAGGTGCCGGACGACGTTATCGTCATCTTCAGTGCCCACGGCGTGTCCCAGGCAGTGCGCACCGAAGCGGCCGGCCGTGGCCTCAAGGTGTTCGACGCCACTTGCCCGCTGGTGACCAAAGTCCATATCGAAGTCGCGCGCTACAGCCGCGACGGCCGTGAATGCATCCTGATCGGCCACGCCGGTCACCCGGAAGTCGAAGGCACTATGGGCCAGTACGACGCCAGCAATGGCGGTGCTATCTACCTGGTGGAAGACGAAAAAGACGTCGCCGAGTTGCAGGTTCAAAACCCGGATCGCCTGGCCTTCGTGACCCAAACCACGCTGTCGATGGACGACACCAGCCGTGTGATCGATGCCCTGCGCACACGCTTCCCGGCGATTGGCGGCCCACGCAAGGACGACATCTGCTACGCCACGCAAAACCGCCAGGACGCGGTCAAGCAATTGGCCGACGAGTGCGATGTGGTCCTGGTGGTGGGCAGCCCCAACAGTTCCAACTCCAACCGCTTGCGCGAACTGGCGGAACGCATGGCCACGCCGGCCTACCTGATCGACGGCGCCGAAGACATGCAGCGCAGCTGGTTCGATGGCGTTGAGCGCATCGGCATCACCGCGGGTGCTTCGGCTCCAGAAGTTTTGGTGCGTGGCGTGATCCAGCAATTGCAGGCCTGGGGTGCTACCGGCGCGGATGAATTGGCCGGTCGCGAAGAGAACATCACGTTCTCGATGCCCAAAGAGCTGCGGGTTCGCTCGCTGCTCTGAGTGCCACGGTGCCGGGGCCGCACAGCGCCTGCTCGGTGGCCTCACTGCGCAGGCTGATGCGCCCGCTGGGCGCCAGCACCACTTGATAGCGGCTCTGTACCGGGTCGGTGCCGCAGATGTGCACCGTACCGGCACGGAAGCCACCCCCCGCAAACACCGGCTCACCCAGCCCGCTGAAGCGTACCTGGTTCTTGACTGGCCCATTGCCCGCCACCATCACGCGCCCATTGCCCTGCCGTTCCAGCAGTATCGGGTTGTCGGTACCCGGCTCACCGCGCCCGCTTGTATCCACGATGACTTGCCATCCTCGGCTCCAATCGTTCTCCAGCGCCTGAATGATCACTGCGCGATTGCGGGTGATTGCCTCAGTGCGCGCCAACCGCAGGCCTTCGGCAAGCGAGTGTGCCGCGCTGCGTTGCTGCTGCGACGCAAGCAAATCCTTGAAGGCGGGCACTGCCACGGTCACCAGGATGCCACCCAGTAACAGGCCGAACAGAAGTTCGATCAGGGTGAAACCGCGTTGTTGCATAGTCTGTCCCTCCATGGGCAAGGGTGAAAATGGGGTTGGAGACCTAGGTATAGCGCCCGGCGGCGGGGTTGGATGATGGCCTTTATGTCCAAAGTATTTCCCTTTGTTCCGATTGCGGCGCGGGGTAAAAACCGGCGCTAGTCTTGGCTCGTACAGCAGTGCTGCGCTGCTTTTTTTTGGCCTTCGACACGGATGACGACGGTAATGCTTGCCTGCCCGAACAAACTTTTCCCCTGCGCACTGCCTCGACAGCAAACCGGCATGACCTTGATCGAAGTGCTGGTGGCGGTGTTGATTCTCGCCGTCGGGTTGCTGGGCGCCGCAGTGACCCAGCTCAATGCACTCAAGTACACCGACAGTGCAAGGATGACCAGCCAGGCCAGTTTCATTGCCTACGATATGCTCGATCGAATCCGCGCCAACGCCGGCGCCGACTACGCATGGGCACTCATGCAAAGCGCTCCCGCCAGTACCTCGACGGCCAGCGTGCGGGACCTGGACCTGCATGACTTCGAAGCCAATATCATCGGCTTCGGCGGCGGCGACGCCAAAGGCTCGGTGGTGATCAGCGGTGGCGAGGTAACCGTGAGCATCAGTTGGGATGACTCCCGTGGGGCAAATACTCGTGGGGCGCGGGAAACCTTCACCCTAACAAGCCGCATTGCCGGCGAACCGCAGGCGCTTCAATGAGACGCTCTGTGCGTGGTTTCAGCCTGGTGGAGTTGTTGCTCGCACTGGCGGTCGGGTTGCTGCTGGTACTGGGTGTCAGCCAGGTGGCGATCAGCGCTCGCGCGACTCACGCCAGCCAACAGGCCGCCATGGTGCTGCAGGATGATGCGCGGTTTGTGCTGGGCAGGATGATCCAGGATATCCGCCAGACAGGCATGTTCGGCTGCCTGGCGACAGCCTCTATCGACAACGCACCGCCAGCCTTTGATCGACCTCTCGGCTGGGATTCTGCAGGCAGCGCCTGGTCGCTGACGCTGGTCACCGCCCAGGTTGCAGGCGAGGGCGGCACGCCAGACTGGACGGTGCTCTCTGATTGCCTCGGCACGGCCCAGGCCTACGCGGGGAATTCACCGCCACCGATGCCGGGGCAGCTCCGCTTTGCGCTGCGCCAACTCACCTACACCTTCGAAACTGGGCAACTGAAGGTCAGTACCCCTGCGGCGCCGGCCAAGGCGGTGCTGTTGGACAACGTGCAGGCCTTCGACATCAGTTTCGGCGTGGCAGGCAAACCAGGTTCACCTCAGGTAGCGCGCTATGACGCCCGCCCGACGGATGAATCGCTGATCCGCAGCGTACGCCTGCGCATGACGCTGCAAGACCCGACCGGGCGTGTGAAAGATCAGGCCTACAGCGTGGTAGCAGCCTTGCGAAACCGGCTGGGGTAGGGCGCATGTTCAATCATCACGGTGTTTTTGCGCGGCAAACCGGCATGGTGTTGCTGATCAGCCTGGTGTTTCTGCTGGTGCTGTCACTGATCGGCCTGGCATCGATGCAAGGGGCGGTGTCCCAACAAAAGATTACCGGCAGCGTTTGGCATCGAAACCAGTCATTCCAAAGCGCCGAAAGTGGCCTGCGGTTGGGTGAGTCGGTGATCCGACGGGCTGGCGCGACACTGCCGGTGTGTCGGGCAATCAGCACCTGTGCGCCGCCGGTGGAGTCGGCGTGGGTCGTAGCGGCTGGCACACACCCTGTTTCGGCTGTCACTTGGGTTGCCCTGAAAGGCGGCCTGTATGGCGTGCAATCCCTGGGGATGGGCGTGGAGCTGGCGGGTTTGCCTGCCGGAACACCGGCCGCGTTGTACCGCGTGACCGCAGTTGGGAGCAGTGGCCAGGTGCGCACGGTGCTGGAGGCGGTCTATGCACAGGCAGAGGGAGGCCTGAACGTTCATAGAGTTCTATGGCGACAACTTCAATAGTAAGGAGCATATCAATGGGCAAGGATTGCCAAGGTTTTACCCTGATCGAGTTACTGGGCACGGTCGCCATCATCGCGTTTTTGGCCGGGATTGCTTACCCCGCGTATACCGGGCAGGTGAAAAAAGCCTACCGCGCGCAGATCGTTGCACTGCTGACTGAGCAGGCGCAGCACCTCGAGCGTTTTTACACGCGCCACGGCACTTTTATTGATGCAGGCGGCGCCAGTGCCGGCAATGATCACTATAGAATCAGCACTGCGTTGAGCCCCGAGGCATTTACCCTGGTCGCCTCGCCTGCAGTGGGCGCCATCATGGCGAATGACCCTTGCGGTGAGTTCAGCTTGTCCAGCACCGGCGTGCGCAGCAACCCGGGCGCGATACCTGAAATGTCGCGCCATGCGTGCTGGGGACAATGATGAGAGTGCTGGATGAATGGGCGCCGGGTGCGCTTTTTCCTTTTTATCGGCTGGATCAAATGATGGCTAAGCAACAGCAAGTGGTGATTGTCGGTGGCGGTGTTATCGGCTTGTTGACCGCGTTCAACCTCGCCTCCGAGGGGCAGTCCGTGGTGCTGCTGGAGCGCTCCAGGCTGGGGCAGGAGTCCTCCTGGGCGGGTGGCGGTATCGTTTCGCCGCTGTACCCATGGCGCTACAGCCCGGCGGTCACCGCACTGGCCCATTGGTCGCAGGATTTTTACCCGCAGTTGGCACAGCGACTGTTTGCGGCCACCGGGGTTGATCCAGAGGTTCACACCACAGGCCTTTACTGGCTGGACCTGGAAGATGAAGCCCAGGCGTTGGCCTGGGCTGCCCGCGAAGGCCGGCCGTTGAGCAAGGTAGATGTGTCGGCCGCCCACGATGCCGTGCCGGTGCTGGGTGGTGGGTATTCCCAGGCGATCTACATGGCCGACGTGGCCAACGTACGTAACCCGCGTCTGGTCAAATCCCTCAAGGCCGCGCTGTTGGCGTTACCGGGCGTGACCCTTCATGAGCAGTGCGAAGTGGAGGGGTTCGTTATTGAAGGTGGCGACGTTGTGGGTGTGAACACCCCGGCGGGGCCGATCCTGGGCGACCAAGTGGTGCTGGCGGCGGGTGCCTGGAGCGGCGAAATACTCGGCAAGCTGGGCCTGTCGCTGCCGGTGGAGCCGGTCAAAGGCCAAATGATTTTGTATAAATGCGCGTCGGATTTTTTGTCGTGCATGGTGCTGGCCAAGGGGCGTTATGCGATCCCACGGCGTGACGGGCACATTCTGATCGGCAGCACGCTGGAGCACGAAGGGTTCGACAAGACCCCGACCGACTCGGCCCTGGAAAGCCTGAAGGCGTCGGCGGTGGAATTGATTCCCGCGCTGGCAGACGCCGAGGTCGTAGGCCACTGGGCCGGTTTGCGCCCTGGTTCACCGGAAGGTATCCCGTACATCGGTGAAGTACCCGGTTTCAAAGGGCTTTGGCTCAACTGCGGGCATTATCGCAATGGGCTGGTGCTCGCGCCGGCATCCTGCCAACTGTTTGCTGACTTGCTGCTGGGCCATACCCCGATCATCGACCCGGCGCCGTATGCGCCCGTCGGTCGGATCAACGCTGGATAGACTTCGGCCCTTGTTCCAGGTGCGTCTGGGTGCAGTACCACGCCTGCCCTGAACTGAGTGCGCGGTCCTGTGGCAGGTGCACGCCGCAGTGGGCGCAGCGCACCATCAAGGCCGCGCCCGGCTCGGCGGAGCGTTGCTGTTTAGCCGCCGGGCTTTTGAATTTGCGCCAGAACCATACCGCGGCAGCAATGACGGCAATCCAGAACAGTAGACGAAGCATGATGGGCAGTTTCTCGACAGGGAATGCGCCAGTTTAGCCAAGCGCGTGGCAAGCGCACAGTGCAATAACAAGGCGCCCACAAAAAAGGAGCCTCGAGAGGCTCCTTCTTGATGACGCTGTGTGCAATCAGTCGAACACGCCGAAGGTCATGTAGCTGAACCACGAACGGTCTTCATTGTTGCCCAGGGCCTGCGGTGCTTCTTCTTCGATCACGTCGCCATTGGCGTCATGCGGCTTGAGCTCCGAAGGAATGGCTTCCTTGGCGTCCTGGAACTGCTTCATCACGTCCTGGTTGGCGCGGGTTTCGCCCGGCGGCAGCGGTGGACGGGAACTGATCAGGCCCAGGGTGTATTTGCTCAGCCACGAACGGTTGTCCGCTTGCGCAACACGAGGCACGAACTGGCCGTCTTGCAGATTGGGGGAATCCGGGTAGTTGAGCTTCAGGGTTTCCAGACTGGTGGTTGCCAATGCATCCAGGTGCAATGCCTGGTAAGCCTGGGTCATGACCGCCAGGCCATCACCCACGGATGGGGTTTCCTGGAAGTTCTCAACTACATAACGGCCACGGTTGGCGGCAGCTACATACGCCTGACGGGTCAGGTAGTAGTCGGCCACGTGAATCTCGTAGGACGCCAGCAGGTTGCGCAGGTAAATCATGCGCTGCTTGGCGTCCGGCGAGTAGCGGCTGTTGGGGTAGCGGCTGGTGAGCTGGGCGAACTCGTTGAAGGAGTCGCGGGCAGCGCCAGGGTCACGCTTGGTCATATCCAGCGGCAGGAAGCGCGCCAGCAGGCCAACGTCCTGGTCGAACGAGGTCAGGCCCTTCATGTAGTAGGCGTAGTCCACGTTCGGGTGCTGCGGGTGAAGCCGGATAAAACGCTCGGCGGCGGACTTGGCAGCTTCCGGCTCCGCGTTCTTGTAGTTGGCGTAGATCAGCTCAAGCTGTGCCTGGTCGGCGTAGCGCCCGAACGGATAGCGCGACTCCAGGGCCTTCAGCTTGGCTGTGGCACTGGTGTAGCTATTATTGTCCAAGTCTTTTTGAGCTAATTGATACAGCTCGACTTCGCTCAGGTTTTCGTCGACGACTTCCTTTGTTGACGAGCAAGCAGCAGTCATGGCGAGGATGGCGATCAGCAGCAGGTGTTTCACTTGCATGGCGGCTTGCGTCCCTATGACGGCCGCTGTCTTGGGCGGGGCCGTCCTGTTATGATGAGCGCCCCGTTGAAAGCCTCGGGGCAAAAGACGCCGTATTTAACCACAAGCGCGCAGCCGAAACCAAAGGCTGTGCCACGCCTAGTCTGAGCATGTCCGATAAAATTGAACTTCGCGCAGAGGTGCCGTCCGAATTGGGCGGCCAACGCCTCGATCAAGTCGCCGCACAATTATTCGCTGAGCACTCGCGCTCGCGCCTTTCCGCCTGGATCAAAGACGGCCGCCTGACTGTGGATGGAGCGGTTATCCGCCCGCGAGACATAGTCCATGGCGGTGCGATTCTTGAGCTGACTGCCGAGCAGGAAGCCCAGGGAGAATGGGTCGCCCAAGACATCGAGCTGGATATCGTCTATGAAGACGATGACATCCTGGTCATCAACAAACCTGCAGGCCTGGTGGTTCACCCGGCGGTCGGGCACGCTGATGGCACTTTGCTTAATGCCTTGTTGCACCACGTGCCGGACATCGTCAACGTGCCGCGCTGCGGCATCGTGCACCGCCTGGACAAGGACACCACCGGCTTGATGGTGGTGGCCAAGACCATTCAGGCGCAGACGCAGTTGGTCACACAATTGCAGGCCCGCAGTGTCAGCCGGATCTACGAATGCATCGTGATCGGCGTGGTGGTGGCGGGTGGCAAGATCAACGCCCCGATCGGCCGGCACGGCCAGCAGCGCCAGCGTATGGCGGTGATGGAAGGCGGCAAGCCGGCCGTCAGCCACTACCGTGTGCTCGAACGTTTCCGCTCCCACACGCATGTGCGGGTGAAGCTGGAAACCGGCCGCACGCACCAGATTCGCGTGCATATGGCGCACATCAACTTCCCGTTGGTCGGAGATCCGGCCTACGGTGGTCGCTTCCGTATTCCTCCAGCGGCCAGCCAGACCATGGTTGAATCGCTGAAAACCTTCCCGCGCCAGGCACTGCATGCACGTTTCCTGGAACTGGATCATCCGACGAGCGGTAAGCGGATGAGCTGGGAATCGCCTCTGCCGGACGATCTGGTCTGGTTGTTGTCGTTGCTCAAGCAGGATCGCGAGGCGTTTGTCGGGTGAATGGCTGGCTGATTCCTGACTGGCCCGCGCCGTCGGGAGTCAAAGCTTGCGTCACCACCCGTGCGGGCGGCGTCAGTCTGGCGCCGTTCGACAGCCTTAACCTGGGTGATCATGTTGAGGACAGTCTCGAGGCTGTCCTTGAGAATCGCCGCCGCCTCACCGATGCTTTCTCTATCCAGCCTGCCTGGTTACGCCAGGTTCATGGGATAACCGTGGTGGAGGCTGAACCTTCGCGTATCGCTGAAGCCGATGCCAGTTGGACCAGCACGCCCGGCGTCGCCTGCACCTCAATGACCGCCGATTGCCTGCCCGCGTTGTTCTGCAACCGCGCCGGTACCCGCGTGGCGGCTGCCCATGCCGGTTGGCGCGGGCTGGCGGCCGGTGTATTGGAAACTGCCTTCGAAAGCTTGAATGCCGAACCCGACGAAGTACTCGTCTGGCTGGGCCCAGCCATTGGCCCGCAAGCCTTTGAAGTCGGCCCCGAAGTGCGTGAAGCCTTCATGCAGCAACTGCCAGCCACGGCCGAGGCCTTTGTACCCAGCCATAACCCCGGCAAGTACATGGCCGATATCTACCAGCTGGCGCGCCTGCGCCTGGCTGCGCGTGGTGTCACTGCTGTATATGGTGGCGGTTTATGCACCGTCACCGACCCACGCTTCTTTTCCTACCGGCGCAGCCCGCGCACCGGTCGGTTCGCCTCCCTTATCTGGCTTGAACGCTAGACTCTCCTGACTTGGATCAATGCTGATCCACATCAGCGATCAGCTGCTTGAATCTTGCAGAATCCACCCCATCTATAAGGGTATCTGGCAGGTTTCTTCATTCAGGATGTGTATTTCTAGCTCCGGCCTGCTCAAAAGGAAGGTGACTAATGCGTATTGATCGTTTAACCAGCAAATTACAGTTGGCACTCTCGGACTCCCAATCCCTGGCGGTCGGCCTCGACCACCCGGCGATTGAGCCTGCGCACTTGATGCAGGCGCTTCTCGAACAGCAGGGTGGTTCTATCAAACCCTTGTTGATGCAGGTGGGCTTTGACGTCAACAGCCTGCGCAAAGAGTTGAGCAAAGAGCTCGACCAACTGCCGAAAATCCAAAACCCTACCGGCGACGTGAATATGTCGCAGGATCTGGCGCGCCTGCTTAACCAGGCCGATCGTCTGGCCCAGCAGAAAGGTGACCAGTTCATCTCCAGCGAACTGGTGCTGCTCGCCGCGATGGACGACAACAGCAAGCTTGGCAAATTGTTGCTGGGCCAGGGCGTGAGCAAAAAAGCCCTGGAAAACGCCATTAATAACCTGCGTGGCGGCGAGGCGGTGAATGACCCCAACCATGAGGAGTCGCGCCAGGCCCTGGACAAATATACCGTCGACCTGACCAAGCGCGCCGAAGAAGGCAAGCTGGACCCGGTGATTGGCCGTGACGACGAAATTCGGCGCACCATCCAGGTCCTGCAACGTCGCACCAAGAACAACCCGGTATTGATCGGTGAGCCTGGCGTGGGTAAGACCGCGATTGCCGAAGGCCTGGCCCAGCGCATCATCAATGGTGAAGTGCCTGACGGCCTTAAAGGCAAGCGCCTGCTGTCCCTGGACATGGGGTCGCTGATCGCCGGTGCCAAGTTCCGTGGCGAGTTCGAAGAGCGCCTGAAGTCCCTGCTTAATGAACTGTCGAAGCAGGAAGGGCAGATCATTCTGTTTATCGACGAGCTGCACACCATGGTCGGCGCCGGCAAAGGCGAAGGCTCGATGGATGCCGGCAACATGCTCAAGCCGGCGTTGGCGCGCGGTGAGCTGCATTGCGTGGGTGCGACCACGCTCAATGAATACCGCCAGTACATTGAAAAGGATGCGGCCCTTGAGCGGCGCTTCCAGAAAGTACTGGTGGAAGAACCCAGCGAAGAAGACACCATCGCCATCCTGCGTGGCCTCAAAGAGCGGTATGAGGTGCACCACAAGGTGGCGATCACTGACGGCGCGATCATTGCGGCGGCCAAACTGAGCCATCGCTATATCACCGATCGTCAGTTGCCGGACAAGGCCATC
Source organism: Pseudomonas sp. FP2338 (assembly GCF_030687515.1). Taxonomy (NCBI): domain Bacteria; kingdom Pseudomonadati; phylum Pseudomonadota; class Gammaproteobacteria; order Pseudomonadales; family Pseudomonadaceae; genus Pseudomonas; species Pseudomonas sp. FP2338. The sequence goes on from NZ_CP117436.1 coordinate 932,414, forward strand.
GACCTGATCGACGAAGCGGCCAGCCGCATTCGCATGGAGATCGACTCCAAGCCGGAAGTGCTCGATCGTCTGGATCGGCGTCTGATTCAACTGAAAGTTGAATCCCAGGCGCTTAAGAAAGAAGAGGACGACGCAGCCAAGAAACGCCTGGAAAAACTTCAGGAAGAAATCCTGCGCCTGGAGCGCGAGTATGCGGACCTCGAAGAAATCTGGACCTCGGAAAAAGCCGAAGTGCAGGGTTCTGCGCAGATCCAGCAAAAGATCGAGCAGTCCCGCCAGGAGCTGGAAGCGGCACGTCGTAAAGGCGACCTGAACCGCATGGCCGAGTTGCAGTACGGGGTGATCCCGGACCTGGAGCGCAGCCTGCAAATGGTCGACCAGCACGGCAAGCCCGAGAACCAGCTGCTGCGCAGCAAGGTGACCGAGGAAGAAATTGCTGAGGTGGTTTCCAAGTGGACCGGCATTCCTGTGTCGAAAATGCTTGAAGGCGAGCGCGACAAGCTGCTGAAGATGGAAAGCCTGCTGCACCAGCGTGTGATTGGCCAGGAAGAGGCCGTGGTGGCGGTCTCCAACGCGGTACGGCGTTCGCGGGCGGGTTTGTCCGACCCGAACCGTCCGAGCGGCTCGTTCATGTTCCTCGGCCCAACCGGCGTGGGTAAGACCGAGCTGTGCAAGGCATTGGCCGAATTCCTCTTTGATACTGAAGAGGCCATGGTGCGCATCGATATGTCCGAATTCATGGAGAAACATTCGGTGGCGCGCTTGATCGGTGCTCCACCAGGCTATGTGGGCTATGAAGAAGGCGGTTACCTGACCGAAGCCGTGCGGCGCAAGCCTTACTCGGTGATCCTGCTGGATGAGGTCGAGAAGGCCCACCCGGATGTGTTCAACATCTTGCTGCAGGTGCTGGAAGATGGCCGGTTGACGGACAGCCACGGGCGTACGGTGGACTTCCGCAATACGGTGATCGTGATGACCTCCAACCTGGGCTCGGCGCAGATCCAGGAGCTGGTCGGTGATCGCGAGGCCCAGCGCGCGGCGGTGATGGACGCGCTGACCTCGCACTTCCGCCCGGAATTCATCAACCGGGTCGATGAAGTGGTGATCTTTGAGCCTCTGGCGCGGGATCAGATCGCGGGTATTACCGAGATCCAGTTGGGCCGCCTGCGTAGCCGTCTGGCCGAGCGCGAGCTTGACCTGGAGCTGAGCAGCGAGGCGTTGGACAAGCTGATCGCGGTGGGCTACGACCCGGTGTATGGCGCACGGCCTCTGAAACGTGCGATTCAGCGCTGGATCGAGAACCCGTTGGCGCAGTTGATCCTGTCGGGCAGCTTCATGCCGGGGACCAGCGTGGCGGCCACTGTGGAAAACGACGAAATCGTCTTCCACTAAGCCCGGCCGGCAGGGCGATAAGAGGAGGCCCCGCATTGCGGGGCCTTTTTTTTCGATAGGGCGTTGAACTGTAAGGCAAAGGCTTGTAAAGTGCGCCCCGCAGCAACGTCAGCCCACGGGTTTCTTCTCCCCAAGAAGAAATCAGAAACAAGCGCAAATCATTGTCTTAAAAGCAATTTAAAGGGTTGACAGGGGTTTTTAAGATTGTAGAATAGCGCGCCTCAGAGACGTGAACGTAGCGATACGGACAGGCCGAAGAGAAGGTTGTAAAGCAGTAGAAGTTGTACATTTGAAATATGTAGTTCCGTGATAGCTCAGTCGGTAGAGCAAATGACTGTTAATCATTGGGTCCCAGGTTCGAGTCCTGGTCACGGAGCCAATTTCAAAACCGGGGTATAGCGCAGTCCGGTAGCGCGCCTGCTTTGGGAGCAGGATGTCAGGAGTTCGAATCCCCTTACCCCGACCATTTTTGGGTCGTTAGCTCAGTTGGTAGAGCAGTTGGCTTTTAACCAATTGGTCGTAGGTTCGAATCCCACACGACCCACCATTTTTGAGACCAGTTAACGCTGGAATCGAATCTTAAGATCAGAGGCCAAAAGCACTGATCGAAGAAGGCGACTGAAAGGTCGCCTTTTTTTTACCGGGGTATAGCGCAGTCCGGTAGCGCGCCTGCTTTGGGAGCAGGATGTCAGGAGTTCGAATCCCCTTACCCCGACCATATTAAAAATCCTCGTATCGAAAGATACGGGGATTTTTTTTGTGCGCGAAAATCTTAAATATTACGCAAAAAAATGTGGGAGCTGGCTTGCCTGCGATAGCGGTGTATCAGCCTGTGCATCTTGTGCTGATCGATCGCCATCGCGGGCAAGCCCGCTCCCACATTAGTTTGTGCTGTTAATGGAGTTTGAGCCGCGGCTCAGTCCCACGCCCAATCTTGCTGCCCAGCATCAGCATCGCCGTGCGAAAGAACCCGTACAGCGCCATCTGGTGCATGCGGTACAGCGACACATAGAACATCCGCGCCAGCCAGCCTTCGAGCATCACGCTGCCCGTCAGGTTGCCCATCAAGTTACCCACTGCCGAAAAACGCGACAGCGAAATCAGCGAACCGTAGTCGGTGTACTTGTAGGATGGCAGGTCCTTGCCTTCGATCCGCAGTTTCAGCGACTTGGCCAACAGTGAAGCCTGCTGGTGAGCGGCCTGGGCGCGTGGCGGCACATTGCGGTCGGTGCCCGGTTGTGGGCAGGCGGCGCAGTCGCCAAAGGCGAAGATATTTTCGTCGCGAGTGGTTTGCAGGGTCGGCAGCACCCGCAATTGATTGATGCGGTTGGTTTCCAGCCCGTCAATGTCCTTGAGGAAGGCCGGTGCGCGGATACCCGCAGCCCACACCTTCAGGCTCGCTGGAATGACCTGGCCACTGCTGGTGATCAGGGCGTCCGCCGTCACTTCGCTGACCGCCGAGTTGGTGAGTACCGTCACCCCAAGCTTTTCCAGGGTTTTGTGCACAGGCCCGCCGATCCGTTCCGGCAGCGCGGGCAGTACCCGTGGGCCGGCTTCGATCAGGGTGATGTGCATGTTTTCCGGTTTGATGCGGTCCAGGCCATAGGCGGCCAGTTCATGGGCGGCGTTATGCAGCTCGGCGGCCAACTCGACGCCGGTCGCGCCAGCGCCGACGATGGCGACGCTGATGTTCTCTTCCACATCGGTCTGGCCTGCGTGGGCGCGCAGATAGTGGTTGAGTAATTGTTGATGGAAGCGCTCGGCCTGTTTGCGGGTGTCGAGGAACAGGCAGTGCTGCGCCGCGCCCTCGGTGCCGAAATCGTTGGTGGTGCTGCCGACCGCGATCACCAGGCTGTCATAACTCAGTACGCGTGCGGGCACCAGCTCACGGCCTTCTTCATCGAGGGTGGCGGCCAGTTGGATTTTTTTCTGTTCGCGGTCAAGCCCGCTCATGCGCCCCAGTTGGAACTCGAAGTGGTTCCATTTGGCCTGGGCGACATAATTGAGCTCGTCTTCCGAAGAATTCAGCGAACCGGCGGCCACTTCGTGCAGCAGCGGTTTCCAGATATGGGTGAGGTTGGCGTCCACCAGCGTGACGTTGGCGGTGCCGCGCTTGCCCAGAGTCTTACCCAGGCGGGTAGCCAACTCCAGACCGCCGGCGCCGCCGCCGACGATAATAATACGATGGGTCATGGGGATATCTCGCAAGGCTAAAAGAAATCGGAGCAGTTACCCTCGCGAGCGCCACGCAGCTCATAGCGTCAGGTAACTCAAAAGGCGGCTCAGCAGACCGAGCCCGATCACCACCAGCAGCACCACACCCAGGAGCAGCCACGGCCGGAAAGGCTTGCGCTCGACTCGGTTTTGGGAGAGTTGCAGGTACTCTTCGACATGCTGTTGGTCATCGGGGTTCAGGCGGCTGGTCATAAAGGCCTCGTCAGGTAGACGTTGCAAAAGGGCGCCACGTTACAGTCAGGAGGTTGGCGGGCTTGCCACAAGCGTAGCCGGTGCCCGCGTCACAAGCTGATGCCCACGTCGAATACTATGCTGCGCCCCAGGTTGTTGCGCAAGAAGTCGGGTGCGTCCGGGTGGGCAAACAGCACGCGCGCAAAGGTCGGGCCTACCAGCGACAGCGAGCGCCAGCCCTGGCGCAGGTATTCGGTAGGCGGTGGGAAATGGCTGTTGAGGTCCAGCACTTCGCGTTTGAGGCTGGTGAAGGCAATCAGGTCCAGCTCGCCCAGGTCCATGCCGCGTTCTTTGTAGTTATGTGCTTTTTTGCGCAACGTCGGCGCCAGGCGCAACAGGAACTCGTGCGCGGGGATACGCCGTGGCTTGGCTTCGCGCCGCACCAACTGGCTCAAGGAAAACGCACTGCGCCGGCGCTGCAACTCATCGCGCCATTCGTCGTTCAGGCGCCGACCTTCATCCAGCACGAAAAACACTTCGAAACTGGCGTCGCGAAACAACACGTCCGGCGGCTCTTGCCCGGCGGGGTGAAATTCTTCGGCACGGTAGGGCACGTTGAGACCTTGCAGCAGACGCTGGCAGACCCAACGCTCACGCTCCCATTTGCGGGCATTGGACAAGAACGCGTTGGCTTGTTCGGCCGCTACGGTGAGCAGGCGCAAATAATCTGAGTCATCCATATTTGCAGCTTAGCGTCCAATTGATGACCACAGGAAGTCTTGCTTTGAAACGCCGGTGTAGACTGGCCACTCAACAGCAACTCCATGGACGAGGTGTGTGGTGAGGTTTTTTGCAAAGGCATTACGCTCGTGATCAGCACTGCAGTGTTGGCGCCGGAAACGCTCGTCATCGGCTGGCTGTTGTACGCGCCATTGGTCATGTGGGCGACCCTGCGCGCACCGTGGGTCGAGTTGTTTGCCGACCGGCGGCGCCAGCATCTGCTCTTCGGCACTGTGTTTGCGCTGTTTATGCTCTGGCTGGTACGGCGGGATTTCGACACGGGCGTGTCTTACCACTTTATCGGCATGACTGCCGTGACCCTGCTGCTGGATTGGCCCCTGGCAATCGTCGGCGGGTTGGCCGCGCAATTGGGCTTGGTGCTGCTGGGGCGCCAGGACCTGGCGGCGGTCGGGGTCAATGGCCTGCTGCTGATCGGCTTGCCGGTGCTGGTCACCGAGACCTGCGCGCTGCTGGTTGAGCGGGCGCAACCGCGAAACCCCTTTGTGTATATCTTCTGCTCCGGTTTTTTCGCTGCAGCGCTATCGGCACTGCTGTGCCTGCTGGCGGCGTTGGGGCTGTTGTGGTTTGACGGCCGTTTTGCCATGCCGGAGTGGCTGGAGGACTTCGTCGGTTACCTGTGGCTGATCATCTTCCCCGAGGCGTTTATCAACGGCATGGTCATTAGCGCCCTGGTGGTGTTCTGCCCGGAATGGCTGGAGACCTTCAACCGCACGCGCTACCTGTCGGCGCCGTGGAAGGACGACGATTCGCGGCGTTGATCCAGATCAAATCCCAGGCGGCCGCGCAGGCCCATGCTCTGCGAAATTTTACTGAGCAGGGCATGGACTATGAGTGTGTACGAATGGGCGCGGCAAGAGTTGCGCAGAAGCCAGGACGCGGCACAGGAAATCGGTTTTGACCCAGGCCTCACGCTGCGCGCGATGCTCAGTGCGGTGGTGCAGCAGAGCAAGGGTGTGCGCAGCTTTGAAGACCTGGCCGACGAGTTGCAATACCTTGCAGAGAACCTCGACGACCAGCAGGAGTACGCCTTTATGCGGCCTTAGTGACGCGGCGGCAAGTCTTCAGAGAACAGCTCGTCCTCGGCATCCGGGCTCACCGGAATCTTGTGTTCTTCCGCGGCCCAGGCGCCGAGGTCGATGAGTTTGCAACGGTCCGAGCAGAACGGCCGGTTGAGGTTGTCTGTTTTCCATTCCACGGGTGCGCCGCAGGTTGGGCAGTCGACGGTCAAGGGTTGGCTCATGATCGGCCTCCACGCAAAGTAAGGTAAAAGTGGTGCAGTCGCTCGACCTCGCTGTGCAGCCAGGCGAGGTCCTTGTCGTTGACCAGCACGTCATCGGCATGGTTCAGGCGGTCTTCACGGCTGGACTGGGCCTTGAGGATCGCCTGCACCTGCTGTTCGCTGATGCCGTCGCGCTGCAGGGTACGCTGAATCTGCAGTGATTGCGGCACATCGATCACCAGGATGCGCTGGGTCATGCTGTACTGGCCGGACTCGATCAGCAGCGGCGAGACCAGGATCGCGTAAGGCAATTGCGCACGCGCCAGATGGCTGCGAATTTCTTCGCCGATCAACGGGTGCAGCAGGGCTTCCAGCCAGCGCCGTTCTTCGGGGACTTCAAAGATCAGCTTGCGCAGGGCGGCGCGGTCCAACTGGCCGTCCGGCTGCAACACGCCCGCACCAAAATGCTCGGCAATGCGTGCGAGTGCCGGCCGGCCGGGTTCGACCACCCAACGTGCGGCATGGTCGGCATCGACCAGGTCAATGCCCAGGTCGATAAAGTGTTGGGCGGCCGCGCTTTTACCGCTGCCGATGCCGCCGGTGAGGCCTAGAATCCAGGGTGTTGCGACACAAGTGGTCATCTGAAACCGACAGACTGCAAATAGAAGTCGGTTATTTGACCACCCCAGAGCAATGCAATCCAGCCGGCAATTGCCAGGCACGGGCCAAATGGCATCTGCACCGATGCCTGGGACTTACGCAAACGCATCAGGATAAGGCCCGCGAACACGCCCAGCAACGACGCTATCAGCAGCGTCATCGGCAGGATCTGCCAGCCACCCCAGGCACCGAGCAGGGCCAGTAGCTTGAAGTCGCCATAACCCATGCCGTCCTTGCCGGTGATCACTTTGAACACCCAGAACACCATCCACAGACTTATGTAGCCTATGACTGCACCCCATAGCGCATCGGGCAACGTCGCTAACAAGCCGCCGCTGTTGAGGATCAGCCCCAGCCACAGCAGTGGCAACACCAGCACATCCGGCAGCAGTTGATGATCGACGTCGATCAGGCTCATGGCCAGCAACCCCCAACTCAGCAGCATCACTGCGCCTGCTTGCCAGCCGAAGCCAAAATGCCAGGCGACTATGGCCGAGAGCAGCGCACAGGCCAGTTCGGTGAAGGGGTAGCGGGCGCTGATCGATTCGCTGCAGCGGGCGCAGCGGCCTTTGAGCATCAGGTAACTGAGTACCGGGATATTTTCCCAGGGGCGAATCGGCTGGCTGCAATGCGCACAGCACGAGTTGGGATGCATCAGGTTGTAGGCCGGGCCGACAGGATCGGCTGGCAGACCGAGTATTTCCTGGGCCTGGGCGCGCCATTCGCGCACGAGCATCTTCGGCAGGCGCCACACCAGCACGTTGAGAAAGCTGCCGACGATCAGGCCGAGCACCCACGCCATCCCGACAAAGACCCAGGGGTGTTCACTCAGCAGCAGGCTCAAAACGCCGACCCCAACTGGAACACCGGCAGGTACATGGCAATCACCAATGCGCCGACAATGCCCCCCAGCACCACCATGATCAGCGGCTCCATCAGGCTGGTGAGGTTATCGACCAGGTTCTCCACATCGGCTTCATAGTGATTGGCGACTTTTTCCAGCATGAGGTCCAGGGTGCCCGACTCTTCACCGATGGCCGTCATCTGGATGGCCATACCGGGGAACAGCCCGCTGTGGGCCATGGACTGGTTCAACGGCACACCTGTGGATACATCGTGTCGCATATGTTCGATCGCCTTTCTGAACAATCCATTGCCTGCCGCGCCTGCCACGGAGTCCAGAGCCTGCACCAATGGCACGCCCGCGGCAAAGGTGGTTGACAGTGTACGGGCGTAGCGGGCGATGGCTGAGCGCCTCAGCAGTGTGCCCGCCAGGGGCGCGCTCAATAAAGCGGCATCCAGCCCGTCACGAAACCCCGGGTAAGCCCGGTAGGCATGGCGCAGCGCGGCTATTGCCATTCCCAGCCCCAAGGCAAGCATCCACCAGGCGTGCTGCAGGAAGTTGGACAGCGCAATCACCAGTAAGGTAAAGCCTGGCAGTTGGCCGTTTACCCCGGCGAAGAGGTTCTGGAACTGCGGCACCACGTGGATAAGCAAAACTGCACTGACCAGGCAGGCGACGACGATCACGGCGATAGGGTAGGTCATGGCTTTTTTGATTCGCGCCTTGAGCTGCTGGCTTTTCTCCAGGTGAATCGCCACCCGTTCGAGCAATGTTTCCAGGGCGCCTGCCTGTTCGCCTGCGGCAACCAGATTGCAATACAAATCATCAAAGTGACGCGGCTGTTTGCGCAGCGCTGCCGCCAGGCTATTACCGGCGGAAATCTCCTGTTTCAAGGCTTTTATCAGGGTGCGCATCTGCCGGTTTTCGAAGCCTTCGCAGATGATGTCGAACGCCTGCAGCAGCGCAATGCCGGCCTTTAACAGGGTCGCCAATTGGCGCGTGAACAGCGCGATATCGGCGGGTTTTATCGGTGCTGCAAAAGGTGCCAGGTGCGAAGACTTTTTGCGCACGCGGCCTGGGCAAATTCCCTGCTGGCGCAGTTGCGCCTTGATCAGTGCCAGGTTATGCCCGGTGGTTTGCCCGGCCACCCGGCGGCCTTTGCGGTTGGTGCCTTCCCAGGCGTACATCGTTGAAGCGTCATTCATGGCACAGGTCCGCACACAGGTCGTCGTAGATTTATAGCTTAGTCAGGTGACGGATTCGGACCGCTCGTTGGCGCACGATAAAATGTCAGAATGTGCGTCTTACCCACAATTGGGCGCTCACGGATGAGTACACTGGCGCCGCTGCACACTGCGGGGCGCAGGACGCGCCTTGATAAGGTTTTTATTCTGGAGAGTGAATGTGATGCGTCAGAAAGGCTTTACCTTGATCGAGTTGTTGATCGTCGTGGCAATCATCGGCATTTTGGCCACCATCGGTCTGCCCATGTACACCAAGCACCAGGCCAAGGCCAAGTTCACGGCGGGGCTGGCTGAAATTGCGGCGTTGAAGGCGGGTTTTGAAGACACCCTTAACCAGGGCACCGTGCCGACCCTGGCGCTGGTCGGTGGCACCAGCCCGACCGCCAATTGCACGATCACCGTAGCCGGTGATGTGGCCACGGGCGCCGGTTCCATCACCTGCGAAATCCTCGACGCGCCGGCGCCGGTACTGGGCAAGACCATCACCTTGACGCGCAGCGCCACTCAGGGTTGGGCCTGTGCCACCACAGTCGAGGCGCAGTACGCCGCCAAGGGTTGCGGCGCCGACGGGGCGTAATGCCTGCCGGGCGGTCAGCGAGTTTGTTGCCGCCTGCCCAATGCGGTGCTAGCTTTAGCCCACCGCCCGTGTAGCTCAGTTGGTAGAGCAGCGCACTCGTAACGCGAAGGTCGCAGGTTCGACTCCTGTCTCGGGCACAAGGCAACACTGTTTCAACGGCGACACTGTTTCAAAGGCAACGTTTTCAGATGATCCCAGAATGGTTCTGAAGGCCAGACGAGGCGGCATTCGTGCCCACTCTTTTGTATCTGCGCAACCTTGATGACCCAGATGCATCCCCATTCCATGATCTAAGAGAACAACATGACCACACAAGAAATGACCCAGGAACAGCGACACGAAGCAGCCCTCAAAAAATACGTCGCGGAATCCCCGGAACTGCTCGACGAGATCAAGGACCTGAGCGCCGATGATCAAAAGGACCAGATCCAGTGGGCATTCGAGGATGAGGCCGAGGCACAGGGCCTGCAGCCATGGGAACTGAGCCTCAAGTACACCTCGACGCCGCAAGAGTTCGAAGCGGCGCGCCTGGCCTTGCACAAGGAGGCCGCCGAGGTACTGGGCGTTGACTGGAACGAGTATTGCGGGATGAATAATCTCGCGATCTGAGCGCGAAATTGAAGGAGCGAGCAACCTCGCTCCTTTTCTTCGGATGTTGCTTGCTCAGATGCTCAGGCGCATCGACAAATCCACCGCCTTCAAATCCTTGGTCATTGCACCGATGGAAATGTAATCCACCCCGGTCTGCGCGATAGGCAGCAAGGTGGTTTCATTGATCCCGCCGCTGGCTTCCAGCTTGGCCTTGCCGGCATTCAGGCGCACGGCCTCACGCATGTCATCCAGGCTCAATTCGTCGAGCATGATGATATCGGCGCCCGCCGCCAGTGCTTCACGCAGCTCCTCCAGGCTTTCCACTTCGATTTCCACCGGCTTGCCCGGCGCGATCTTGTGGGCGGCGGTAATCGCCTCGGCAATCCCACCACAGGCGGCGATATGGTTTTCCTTGATCAGGAACGCGTCATACAACCCGATGCGATGGTTGTGGCAACCGCCGCACGTCACGGCGTACTTCTGCGCCAGGCGCAGGCCCGGCAGGGTTTTGCGGGTGTCCAGCAACTTGACCTGAGTGCTGGCGACAAAGTCCGCCAAGTACTGCGCGCGCGTGGCGACGCCTGACAACATCTGCAGAAAATTCAGCGCACACCTTTCGCCGCTCAGCAGTGAGCGTGCCGGGCCTTCGAGGTGGAACAGCACTTGATTGGGGCTCACACGCTCACCGTCGGCCACCTGCCAGTGCACTGCAACCCGTGGGTCGAGCTGGCGGAACACCGCGTCCACCCAGGCAGTGCCGGCGATAACGGCCGCATCGCGGGTAATGATGGTGGCCTTGGCCAGGCGTTCGGCCGGGATCAGTTGCGCAGTGATGTCGCCGCTGCCGATGTCTTCCAGCAGTGCGCGGCGCACGTTGGCTTCGATTTCGGCGGTGAGGTCGGCAAGACGGAGATTCGGCATAACAGGCTCCACAAACAAAGTGCCTCGATTATAGGGGCAGCGCGCCGCCGAACCCATACTCGCCACTCATTTACAGCGCATTGGCAGAGTTCACTGGCGCAACAGCCCCCATTTGCAAGATAATCTCGCGCCTTGCGATTGGCGTCATAGCTTTGACGTCCTGGAGATAACCGGTGTTTACCGCCCGATGGGGCCTGTAGCCGATTTTTCCCCAACTCAACACCGCCGTTTCAGGAGGCCAGGATGCACATTGACGGAAAGGTGGTGCCCATCAATCGGGCACAGGCCACGCCATCGCCGCTCGCGCGCCTGCCGGTGGTGTTGCTGCAGGTTCGCGACAAGGCTGCACAGCAGTTGCAGCAAGGTTTGCAGGAGCTGTTCGATAACGCTGACGACACCTTGTTTGAAATGGCCGACAAGGCTCGCAGCAACGTTGACCACCATATTTTCTTTGAAGCCATGCGTGACCTGCGCCTCAAGCGCAAGAATTTCGAGCGCGTGTTCATGGAGCAATTGTTCGCCGCATTTATCGACCTGGGCCAGGCCGAGCGCGGTGAGTTTCACCTGGTACCGGTGGTGTCCTATGAGGCGGCGCCGGGTACGTCCAGTGATGAGCTGGAAAAAGCCGTCGCGCTGGAGGCCATGCTCGGCCGGGTGCGCCATCGCGATGGCCTGGCGCTGGGGCAATTGACCGCGCGCCTGGGTGCGTTGCTCGGCAACCCCCTGGATGAGCGCGATAACCCGCTGGGCCCGGCACTGCTGTGCGAGTTCTTCCTGCGTGCGGGGCGCAGCCTGGGGGTGGAGATTCGCGTCAAGCTGATCATGCTCAAGCTGTTCGAAAAGTATGTGCTCAGTGACGCCGATCAGCTGTACGCCGAGGCCAACCAACTGTTGGTCGCCACTGGCGTTTTGCCGCAGCTCAAGGCCGTGCCGTCGCGCCGCCCCGGTGGGTGTGCGGCGCGTGAACAGCAGCCTGAAGGCAACCTCCCGATTGTCGACCAGCCCATGGATGAAAACGGCCAGCAAGCCTTCGCCGCGTTGCAGAAGTTGCTCGCTGCCGTGCGTGGCAGCGTCGCGCCCACCCTGGAAGCCAGCGCCGAACCCCAGCCCATCGCCACCCGCGATTTGCTGCGCCTGCTCTCCCATCTGCAGCAATATGTGCCGGAGCCCGAGGCCGAAGACGACTTCGACCTGCGTAACCAGCTTGAGCAGCTATTGACCCGCGTGAGCGTCAAGAGCGGCAAATCCCGTGTGGTGGAAGACGCCGATGAGGATGTGATCAACCTGGTCGCGCTGTTGTTCGAGTTCATCCTCACGGATCACAGCGTGCCTGACGTATTCAAGGCCTTGATCGCACGTTTGCAGATTCCGCTGTTGAAAGTGGCGGTGCTGGACAAGAGTTTTTTCAGTCGCCCCAGCCACCCGGCGCGCCGCTTGCTCAATGAAATCGCCAGCGCGGCCATGACATGGAGCCCGCGCGATGACTATCAGCGTGACAACCTGTACCTGCGCACCGAGCAGGTGGTGCAGCGGCTGTTGAATGAGTTCGTCGAAGACCTGGGGATTTTTCCTCAGGTGCTGGCGCAGTTCAGCGCCTTTACCGCAGACGAGCGCCAGCGCAGCGAATTGCTCGAACAGCATACCTGTGAGGCCGAAGAAGGCCGGGTGCGCACAGACGCTGCACGCCAGCGGGTGGCCGAGGTGCTCAATCGACGACTGGTGGGCCGCGTGTTGCCCCAGGCCGTGGTGCAATTTGTTCAGCAGGCCTGGAGCCAGGTGTTGTTGCTGGCCAGCCTCAAGCAGGGCGAGCAGTCAGTGCAATGGCAGGCGGCCGTGCGCACCCTGGATGAATTGATCTGGAGCGTCAGCCTGCAAAAAGACACCGAGGCCGGGCGGCACTTGCTCGAGCAACTGCCCGGCCTGCTCAAAGCCTTGCGTGATGGGTTGACCAGTGCAGCGTTCGACCCCTTCAGCACCCGCGAATTTTTTGTACGTTTGCAGGCCATGCACCTGCAGTCGTTCGAAGGCGAGCGCCTGGACACACTGATCGAAGTGCGTGAACCGTTTTCGCTCAGTAGCGACGTGCCTGACCTCACCCCGAGCCTGCCCAGTGATGATCCGGCGTTGCTCAAGGCCCAGCAGTTGCGCATTGGCAACTGGTTCGAGTTCCAGCAAGACGATGGCAACCGGCTGCGTTGCAAGCTGAAGGCCATCATGGCACCGACCAATCGCTATATTTTTGTCAGCCGCACGGGGCTCAAAGTCTTCGATAAAAGTGCCGGCCAATTGGCCATGGCCCTCAAGCAGGGCACGCTGCGCAACCTTGACGAGGGGCTGCTGTTCGACCGCGCGCTGGCTTCGGTGATTGGCACGCTGCGCCAACTCAATCGCGGCAAGTGATCGCAACCGCAGGGCTGAACGCGGCATACTGGTAACACCTCGACTTATTCAAGGAACCCGTATGCAGTTGGACCCCACCAGCGGTTGGTGTAAGGGCATCCGTCATTGCCCGTCGCCTAACTTCAACGAGCGCCCCGCCGGCGAGATCTCACTGTTGGTGGTGCATAACATCAGCCTGCCACCTGGGCAGTTTGCCACTGGCAAGGTGCATGAGTTTTTCCAGAATCGCCTGGATGCCACGGAACATCCTTACTTTGAAGGTATTGTCGACCTACGTGTGTCTGCGCATTTTCTGATTGAACGTGACGGTGCGGTGACACAATTTGTGTCGTGCCTGGACCGTGCCTGGCATGCTGGTATTTCCAGCTTCGAGGGGCGTGAAGTGTGCAATGACTTCTCCCTCGGGATCGAACTGGAAGGCACGGACGAGCTGCCGTTTACCGATGCGCAATATGCGTCGCTGCTCGACCTGACACGACAGCTGTTGGCGGCCTACCCAGGTATTACCCCGCAGCGTATGTGTGGTCACAGTGATATCGCACCGGGACGCAAGACCGATCCGGGCCCGGCTTTTGATTGGACGCGCTTTCGCAGCGCCCTGCAGGATGGAGGACACGCACGATGAGTTTCCTGGTATTGGTGCTGGCAGTGTGGATCGAGAAGTTCTCGGCCCTGCGTCGGCGGTTGCAACGTGATGGCGGATGGCTGCGCGAACTGGCCAAGCTGGAAACGAGCCCGCGCATGGGCAAGCAGCCTTGGCTGATCCTGGTACTGCTGGTGTTGTTGCCGGTGGCCTTGCTGGGGTTGTTGCTGTTGGTGCTGGAGCCCGTGGCTTATGGTCTGTTGGCGTTGCCGGTGCATTTGCTGGTGGTCATCTACAGTCTGGGGCGCGGCGATCTGCTGGGCGAGCTTGGGCCGTTTCGCGACGCCTGGCGGCGCGGTGACCTGCAGGCTGCCGAGCACGTGGCCGAGCGCGACCTGAAGGTGGCCGCCGACAGTGGCGAGCAACTGCTGGAGCGGGTTCAAGGCCATTTGCTATGGCAGGCCTACCAAAGCTTTTTTGCGGTGATTTTCTGGTATTTCCTGCTCGGCCCGGTCGCGGCCCTGGCTTATCGCTTGTTGGCATTGGCCAGCGAGAACAGCCAGAACCCGTTGGTCGCCGAGCGCGCCGGGCAATTGCGTCACGCATTTGATTGGCTGCCGGTGCGTCTGCTGGCGGCGAGCTTTGCCCTGGTGGGTAATTTTGTCGCGGTCAGCCGGGTGATGCTGCATGAGCTGTTGAGCTGGGACATCAGCGCCGCGCAACTGATGGAAAAAGTCGGCCTGGTGGCGGCTGAAATTCCACCACCGGTGGTGGGGGCCGATGGCATCAACAGTTTGGATCGGCTGTGGGAGCTGCTGCTGCGGGCCGCCGTGCTGTGGTATGCCTGGTTCGCGATCTGGACGGTGTTGCCTTAGCTTTGTACGGTCAAATGTGGGAGCTGGCTTGCCTGCGATGGCGGGTTGTTGGTGGTGTACATATCCGTTGCTGCGGTAACGGCGGCTTAGGGTTCCGCCCTTACGGCGGCTCACTTTTGGAAAGACCCAAAAGTAAGCAAAAGGTCTTCGCCCCAACACTCGGTGCCTCGCTATGGCTCGGCATGCCCGCAATCCGCCAGTGATTTGGGGGGCCGCCGCGATGGGCCATCCTTGGCCCAGCGCGGCTAAACCGGCATCCCTGCCGGTTTACCCCCCAAATCACTGTCAGATTCCGGCCATCGTGTTTGACGGGGCGATTTCAGATCAAGATCAAAAGCGTAGATCAAAAGACCGCTGACTTCGTCATCGAAAAGGATGTAAGGGCCAGGGCAACAGCAACAGCAGACCGCATCGTTCAGACTCTACTCGGTCAAATGTGGGAGCTGGCTTGCCAGCGATAGCATCACCTCGGCATGACTGAAAAGCCGCGGTGCCTGTATCGCGGGCAAGCCCGGCTCCCACACAAGCCAGCTCCCACACAAGTCTGTGGTGATTTTCCAAGCCGTTAACCTTACGTTACAAAACTCCCTTTCAAATTGAGCTATACAGTCAGAGCGCCAAATAGTGGCTATCTGCCGCCGCCCTGCGCCTCAATAAAAATAAGAAAGGGAGCTCACCCGTGAAGCGCTTGCTCTATCCCGCTGTCGCCCTGATGAACCGCCTGAGTTTTGGCATGAAGTTCAGCCTGATCAGCGTGCTGTTCCTGCTGCCGATGCTGGCGACCAACTATTTTCTGGTGCGCGACTCCTGGTCGCAATTCCAGGGCACCCGTATCGAACTGCAAAGCCTCGATTTGCTCGGCAGCAGCCTGACCCTGCGACGCGACCTGGAGACCCTGAACAATCAGGTGCAGATCAACGCGGTGCTGGGGCAATCAGGTAAGGCTGGCGATCTTGAAGGCAAGATCAGTGCCCTGGAGCAGGGCGTGCTGAGCCGTCTGCAAAGCCTCAACGCCATGACCGCCGACCCCGAGCAAGCCAGCGCCTTCGAGGGCAAACGCGACGAGTTAATCGCCGCCTTCAAGGCCCAGCAACAGGAAACCTCGCTGCTGAGCAAAAGCGCGCTGATCGGCAAATTACTCAACAAGGCTCAGATGCTCAGCCAGATCATTGCCAGCCAATCCGGGTTGAGCCGCGACCCCCAGAGTGATTTGCGCCAGCTCAGTGAGCTGCTCACCAGCGTCACCGCGCAAGTCTCCCAGACCCTCGGCGAGGGGCGGGCCATGGGCGCGTACTCCTTGGGCCAGGGCTTTCTCAATTCATCCTCCAGCACGCGCTTTGACGAACTGTTGCAACAGTTGGAAAAACTTCAGGCTGAATACGCCCTGAAGCTGCAGGATGCCCTGGGCGCCAGTACCGCCGCGCACACGGCGCTCGACAGCTTGGCCCAGGCCAGCAGTGCCAGCCTCAAGCAAGGCAGCGAGTTGTTTGAAGAGCAGGTTGTCATGGCGCAAACCCTCGACGCGCCGTGGCAAGGTTTCTACGACGATGTCAGCCGACTGATGGCCCAGACCTACCAGCTCAATGACGCCACCCTGACGTTTCTTGAGCAGCAACTGCAGCAGCGCCTGGCGCAAAACCGCACACACATGGTTGTGCTGGTGTGTGCCCTGGTGGCGGTGTTCCTGCTGATCTTCTATTTGTATGCAGGCTTCTACGCCTCCACGCGCACCACCTTGCGCCGCCTGGGCACGATGATGGACAAGGTGGCGGCCGGTGACATGACCGTCACGTTTGAGGCCCACAGTCGCGATGAACTGGGCGACCTGGGCCAAGTGTTCAACGGCACTGTGGCCAAGATCCACGACTTGATCGAACGCGTGGGGCACACCGTCAGCCAGGTCGAGCTGCAAGCCGGCCAGGTGCAGACCGTGTCTTCGCAAAGCAATCAGGCGGTGTCCGGCCAGCGCAGCCAGATTGAACAGGTGGCGACGGCGATGAACCAGATGTCTTCCACCGCCCAGGAAGTGGCACGCAGCGCGGCGGCGGCGGTCAACAGCGCCCAAAGCGTCAACGACGAAACCGTCACCGGCCGTGGCCTGGTGCAATCCCAGCAAGGCAGCATTGCGCGCCTGGCCTCGGAGATTGATGAATCGGTGCGGGTGATCAACCAGTTGGCCACTGACAGCCAGTCCATCAGCAGCGTATTGGAAGTGATCAAAAGCATCGCCGAACAAACCAACCTGCTGGCGCTCAATGCGGCGATCGAGGCGGCGCGTGCCGGTGAGCAAGGGCGTGGTTTTGCGGTGGTGGCCGATGAGGTGCGCACCCTGGCCCGACGTACCCAGCACTCCACTGAAGAAATCGAACAGATGATCAGCCGTTTGCACAGCGGTGTAGGCGCGGCGGTGAAGGCCATGGGCACCAGCCATACCATGGCAAACGGCACCGTGGCTCAGTCGGAAAAGGTCCAGCAGGCCCTGGAAAATATCCTTGGCGCCGTGGGCATGATCGTCGACCAGAACCAGCAGATCGCCGCCGCCGTCGAGCAGCAAACCGCCGTCGCGCACGATATCGATCAGAACATCGTCGAAATCAATCGAGCCGGCGAACATGCGGCCCAGGGCACGCAGCAGACCGAGGCCGCCAGCCGGCAGCTGTCATTGCAGGTCATTGAGCTGAAGCACTTGATCGGGGCGTTTCGTGTGTAAGACCTGCGCGTAGGAATAGGCTCGCTAGTTTGTGGTGCCTGTCCTGATTTTGCGCTGTGCCTGTTTTGAGGCCGTGATTGGGTGAGAATTTGTTTCACCCACTCAGGGGTCTCGGGAGGCTACGCGATGACGGCGGTTATCGGCATCAAAGGGCACTGCGCCCATTGCGACATCACCTTCGAACTCAAGCCCTGGCAATTGAACGCCATTGCCATCCGTGAGCCGTTTGATTGCCCGTATTGTCAGTGGGTCCTGGAATTGAACTGCCCCAGGCAACTGCGCCAGTTCAAATCCCTGGACCACTGGGCCATGGTGCACCCAAGCTTGATGGTATTGACCAGCGTGGTGCTGATCGTGGCGATGGTGGCCGAGTGGCTAGGCCTGATCAGCATGGTCGGGCAGATCAACGTTTCATTGCTGGTGGTGCTGATCCACTTTCTGATGCTGCGTTACGTGCGCCACCGGCAGCGGCTGACCTTGGAACTGCAGGCGGTCAATGGGCTACCAGTTGAAGAGCTCGTACGCGTTGCGTGTGCTCGTTTCGGCCAGCACTGAAGGGCTAATGCCCATGCGTTCGGCCAAGGCGTTGCAGATGTCCGGCAAGTGTTGCGGGCTGTTGCGCCGGCCGGGGTACATGGCCGGCGCCATGTCCGGCGCATCAGTTTCCAGCACCAGCGCCTCAAGCGGCAGCTGGGTCAGCACCTTGTGCATGCGCAGCGCCTGGGGCCAGGTGGCCGCGCCGCCCAGGCCCAGTTTGAAACCGAGTTTGATGTACTCGCGGGCTTCTTCAACGCTGCCGGCAAACGCATGAATAATGCCGCCCCGTGGCAGGCGGATGCGTTTGAGGGTGGCAATCACCGCCGCGTGGCTGCGGCGTACGTGCAGCAGCGCCGGGAGCTGGAAATCCACGGCCAGTTTCAACTGCGCTTCAAACAGGCTTTGCTGGCGTTCGCGGTCCAGTTCTTGGAGGAAGTAATCCAGGCCGATCTCACCGACGGCGCACAGTTGCCGATGGCCGTGCAGGCGGGTCAGCCAATCACCCAACTCGATCAGGTCGGCGGGGCGATGCTCATCCAGATACACCGGGTGCAGGCCGAAGGCGGCGAACAAGCCTTCATCGTCCTGGACCAGATCCCACAGCCGTTGCCAGTTCTGCTGATACACACCCAACACCACCATGCGCTGCACGCCGAGTTGACGGCTGTGGGCGAGGACTTCCCGGCGATCCATGTCGAAATCCGGGAAGTCCAGGTGGGTGTGAGTGTCGATCAGCTCCACGCTCAAGCCTCGTGAATGCGCTGCTTGAAGGTTCGGCCGATGGCATGCACGCCGGGCTCGTACTGTTCTTCTTCGATGGCCGCCAGGGCCAGGCGCAGGGCGGTGTCGGCGATCAGTTGATGTTGCTGGGCCATGGCGTTGACCGGCAAGGGCAGGAAGTCGAGCAGTTGGGTGTCGCCGAACGTGCCCAGGCGCAACGGCCGGGATTTGAGCGGGAAGTCATGCAGCGCATCGAACACACCTTGCAGCAGCACGTAGGACGTAGTCACCAGCGCGTCAGGCAAATGCCCCAGGCGTTGCAGGAGTTCTTCCATCAACTGGCGGCCACAGTCACGGCTGAAGGCTTCACCTTGTTCGATCAGCACCTCGCCCTTGAAATCGCGCAAGGCTTCATGGAAACCCGCGGCGCGTTCCTGGCTGATGCTCAGTTCCGGGTGCGCACCAATCAGCGCGATCTGCTTGGGCAGCGGCTGCAACAGGCTGCTGGTGAGTTGCTGGCAGGCCTGGCGGTCGTCGCTGACCACCGAGCAGAAGTGCCCGGGTTCCATCACCCGGTCAATGGCGATCACCGGCAGGCCCTTGGCTTGCAGCTCCCGGTAGCTGTCATCGCTGGCCGGCAAGCAACTGGCCACGAACAGCGCATCGCAGCGCCGCGCGCGGAACAGTTGCAGCAGTTGGCGTTCGCTGTCGGCTTCATCATCGGAGCTGGCGATCAGCAGTTGGTAGCCGCGCGCCCGCGCGCCTTGTTCCAGCAGTTTGGCAATGCGCGCGTAGCTGGGGTTTTCCAGGTCGGGCAAGATAAAGCCCAAGGTGCGCGTGTGCCGACTGCGCAGCCCGGCGGCCTGAGGGTTGGGCGTAAAGCCATGGGCTTCGACCACGGCACGCACCCGCTCGACGGTGGCGTTGCTGATGCGTTGCTGTTCGGCTTTGCCGTTGATGACATAGCTGGCGGTGGTAACGGACACACCGGCCAGACGTGCAATATCACTGAGTTTCAAACCGGGATTTCCTTGTTTTTTAGAGCTTGCCCCGACATTTTGTCCAATCGTAACCGATTCCTGCACACGACTATTGTCTGAGCTCAAGTGCCGAGTGGTCCTTCAAGCTTGCATAATTAGCGCATAATCTGCCATAAATTCTAGATTAAACGTTTCAGCAAGCGTATTTTTACGATGTTCGCCGCTGAGTGGCTACTGCCAATTGACCACTCAGTCAGCTATTTTTGAACGCGCCTGCGCTGATTTATTCAAAACAATACCTAGTGCCCACATTGCACTAACTAGGAGAACGGCATGCTTGAGCTCACTGTAGAGCAGATTTCCATGGGCCAGGTGGCTGTGGATAAATCTGCTGTCTTGCACCTGCTCGCGGACAAACTGGTGGCCGACGGCCTGGTCGCCGAGGGTTATCTGAGCGGCTTGCAAGCCCGTGAAGCCCAAGGCTCGACCTTTCTCGGCCAGGGTATCGCCATCCCCCACGGTACGCCGCAAACCCGCGACCAAGTGTTTTCCACGGGCGTGCGCCTTCTGCAATTCCCCGAAGGGGTGGATTGGGGCGACGGCCAGATCGTCTACCTGGCGATTGGCATCGCGGCCAAATCCGATGAACACCTGCGCCTGCTGCAACTGCTCACCCGCGCCCTCGGTGAAACCGACCTGGGCCAGGCGCTGCGGCGTGCCGGCTCGGCCGAAGCCTTGCTGAAACTGCTGCAAGGCGCACCGCAGGAACTGGCGCTGGACGCGCAGATGATCAGCCTGGGCGTGTCGGCCGACGATTTTGAAGAGCTGGTCTGGCGCGGCGCACGCCTGTTGCGTCAGGCCGACTGTGTGAGTAATGGTTTCGCCGCCGTCTTGCAGCAAGTCGATGCGCTGCCGTTGGGCGATGGCCTGTGGTGGCTGCACAGTGAGCAGACGGTGAAACGCCCTGGCCTTGCGTTCGTGACGCCGGACAAACCGATGCGTTACCTCGGCCAACCCCTCAATGGCCTGTTCTGCCTGGCCAGCCTTGGGGAAGCCCATCAGACATTGCTCGAACGCCTGTGTGCCTTGTTGATTGAAGGGCGCGGCCAGGAATTAGGCCGTGCTACCAGCAGCCGTGCAGTGCTTGAAGTGCTTGGCGGCGAGTTGCCACCGGACTGGCCGAGTGCGCGCATCACCCTGGCCAATGCCCATGGTTTGCATGCACGGCCGGCGAAGATCCTCGCGCAGTTGGCGAAAAGTTTTGACGGCGATATCCGCGTGCGCATCGTCGACGGCCCGGTGGGCGCGGTGTCGGTAAAAAGCCTGAGCAAGTTGCTGAGCCTCGGCGCCCGTCGCGGCCAGGTGCTGGAGTTTGTCGCCGAACCTGCGATTGCCGGTGATGCATTGCCCGCGCTGTTGGCAGCGGTGGAGCAAGGGCTTGGCGAAGAAGTCGAGCCGCTGCCGACCGTCAGTGCACAGCCAGCGCCTCTTGATATTGAACCCGCGATCAGCGCGCCCGTGTCCGGCAGCCAGGTCCAGGCTATCGCCGCCGCGCCTGGCATTGCCATTGGCCCGGCGCATATCCAGACCCAACAGGTTTTCGATTACCCGCTGCGTGGCGAGTCTGCAGCCATTGAGCGCCAGCGCCTGCACGCCGCGCTCACCGATGTGCGCGCTGATATCCAAGGCTTGATCGAGCGCAGCCAATCCAAGGCGATCCGCGAGATTTTCATCACCCACCAGGAGATGCTCGACGACCCGGAGCTGACCGACGAAGTCGACACGCGCCTCAAGCAAGGCGAGAGCGCGCAAGCGGCCTGGATGAGCGTGATCGAAGCCGCCGCCAAGCAGCAAGAGTCGTTGCAGGATGCCTTGCTCGCCGAGCGCGCCGCCGACCTGCGTGATATTGGCCGCCGGGTGCTGGCGCAATTGTGCGGCCTTGAAACCGCCCAGGAGCCGAGTGAACCTTACATCCTGGTGATGGATGAAGTCGGCCCCTCTGACGTTGCGCGCCTGGACCCAACCCGCGTCGCCGGCATCCTCACCGCCCGTGGCGGCGCCACGGCCCACAGTGCGATTGTTGCGCGTGCCTTGGGCATCCCCGCGTTGGTAGGCGCCGGCGCGGCGGTGTTGTTGCTGGCCGCTGGCACACAGCTATTGCTCGACGGCCAGCGCGGTCGATTGCATGTCGACCCCGACGCGGCCACGCTGCAACGCGCCACGGTCGAACGCGATACCCGCGAACAGCGCCTGCAAGCGGCCTCGGCCCAGCGTCACGAACCGGCCATGACCCGCGACGGCCATGCCGTGGAAGTGTTCGCCAATATCGGTGAAAGCGCCGGCGTTGCGGCGGCGGTGGAGCAGGGCGCCGAAGGCATCGGGCTGTTGCGCACCGAACTGATTTTTATGGCCCACCCGCAAGCACCGGATGAAGCCACCCAGGAAGCCGAATACCGCCGTGTGCTCGACGGCCTTGGCGGTCGCCCGCTGGTGGTGCGCACCCTGGATGTGGGCGGCGACAAACCGCTGCCGTATTGGCCGATTGCCGAGGAAGAAAACCCCTTCCTCGGTGTGCGCGGCATTCGCCTGACCTTGCAGCGCCCGCAGATTATGGAGGCGCAATTGCGTGCGCTGTTGCGCTCGGCGGACAACCGCCCGCTGCGCATCATGTTTCCCATGGTCGGCAGCGTCGATGAATGGCGTGCCGCCCGCGATATGACCGAGCGCCTGCGCCTGGAAATCCCGGTGGCCGACCTGCAACTGGGCATCATGATCGAAGTACCGTCCGCCGCCTTGCTCGCGCCGGTACTCGCCAAGGAAGTCGACTTTTTCAGCGTCGGCACCAACGACCTCACCCAGTACACCCTGGCCATCGACCGTGGCCACCCAACCCTGTCGGCCCAGGCCGATGGCCTGCACCCGGCCGTGTTGCAACTGATCGACATCACCGTGCGCGCCGCCCATGCCCATGGCAAATGGGTGGGGGTGTGCGGCGAACTGGCGGCGGACCCGCTGGCGGTGCCGGTGCTGGTCGGCCTGGGTGTGGATGAGTTGAGTGTGTCGGCCCGCAGCATTCCCGAAGTGAAGGCGCGGGTGCGTGAATTCAGTCTGAGCGAGGCCCAGGGCCTGGCGCAAAAAGCGCTTGTGGTGGGCTCGCCCGCCGAAGTACGAGCCCTAGTGGAGGCCGTGTAAATGGCGAAGATTCTGACCCTGACGCTGAACCCGGCGTTGGACCTTACCGTACGTCTGGCACACCTGGAACCGGGTGCCGTCAACCGCAGCGAAACCCTGCTGACCCATGCTGCCGGCAAGGGCGTGAATGTCGCCCAAGTGCTGGCGGACCTCGGGCATGACGTGAGCGTGGGCGGTTTTCTCGGCTCTTCGAACCCTGAGGCTTTCGAGGCACTGATCGCCAGCCGCGGGTTCGGCGACGCGTTCATCCGCGTGCCGGGCGAAACCCGTAGCAACATCAAGATTGCCGAGCAGGATGGTCGGGTCACCGACATCAATGCGCCGGGGCCGTTGGTGAGTGAGCAGGCGCAAAAACAACTGCTCAAAATGGTCGCGATCATCGGCCCTGAATTCGATGCGGTGGTGGTCGCCGGCAGTTTGCCGCGTGGCGTCAGCGCACAGTGGTTTCAGGAACTGATACACGCGTTGAAAGACCTTGGTTTGAAAGTCGCCCTCGATACCAGCGGCGAAGCCTTGCGCGCAGGCATCAAGGCCGGCCCGTGGTTGATCAAACCCAACACCGAAGAACTCGCCGAAGCCCTCGATTGCGCCACCGACGCCATCGCACAACAGGCCCAGGCCGCCGAGCGTTTGCATGCTCAAGGCGTGGAGCATGTGGTGGTCTCCCACGGCGCCGACGGTGTGAACTGGTTCAGCCCAGGCACCGCGCTGCAGGCCACGCCGCCCAAGGTCAGCGTCGCCAGCACCGTGGGTGCAGGCGATTCGTTGCTGGCCGGGATGCTGCACGGTTTGCTCAGCTGTGATCTGCCGGAAGTCACCTTGCGCCGGGCCACGGCGATTGCCGCCATGGCGGTCACCCAGATCGGTTTTGGCATCAGCGATGACGCGCAGTTGGCGCGCCTCGAAAGCGGCGTCCGTGTGCGCACGCTGACAGAACAATAAGAGGGTTTGTGATGAAGTTAGCCATTGTTACCGCCTGCCCGAACGGCATGGTCACCAGTGTGCTGTGCGCCCGCTTGTTGGACGCCGCCGCGCAGCGCCAGGGCTGGAGCACCAGCACCGAAGTCGTGGATGTGCAGCGCCCTGAGCGCCAGTTGTCCCAAGCCACAATCGATGCGGCCGAGTGGGTGTTGCTGGTCAGCAGCACACCGGTGGATATGCAGCGGTTTGTCGGCAAGCGTGTATTCCAGAGCACCCCGGCCCAGGCACTGGCGGATGTCGACGCGGTGCTGCGCCGTGGCGCCGAAGAGGCCCAGGAGTACGTCGCCAGCCAAGCCCCGGTGGCAGCGAAGAATGCCCCGCGTATCGTCGCGATCACCGCCTGCCCGACCGGCGTGGCCCACACCTTCATGGCCGCCGAAGCCTTGCAGCAAACGGCCAAGCGGTTGGGTTATGACTTGCAGGTCGAGACCCAGGGTTCGGTGGGCGCACGCACGCCGTTGAGCGCGCAGGCCATCGCCGATGCCGATGTGGTGTTGCTGGCGGCGGATATCGAAGTCGCCACCGAGCGTTTCGCCGGCAAGAAAATTTACCGCTGCGGCACCGGCATCGCCCTCAAGCAGTCCGAGGCCACGCTCAACAAGGCGCTGGCCGAAGGCGCGGTAGAAAACGCCGGCAGCGGTGCGGTCGCCAAAAAAGAAAAAACCGGCGTGTACAAACACCTGCTCACCGGCGTGTCGTTCATGTTGCCGATGGTGGTGGCGGGCGGCCTGTTGATCGCTTTGTCGTTTGTGTTCGGCATCCATGCTTTTGAAGAAAAAGGCACCTTGGCCGCCGCCCTCAAAACCGTCGGCGACCAGGCCTTTATGCTGATGGTGCCGTTGCTGGCGGGCTATATCGCTTATTCGATTGCCGACCGTCCGGGCCTCGCGCCGGGCATGATCGGCGGTTTACTGGCGGGCACCTTGGGCGCCGGGTTTATCGGCGGCATCCTTGCCGGTTTTCTTGCGGGTTACTGCGTCAAACTGATCACCCGCGCGGTGCAGTTGCCGCAAAGCCTGGAGGCGCTCAAGCCGATCCTGATTATCCCGCTGCTGGCGAGCCTGTTCACGGGCCTGGCGATGATTTACCTGGTCGGCCCGCCGGTGGCGCGGTTGCTCACGGGGCTGACGGATTTTCTCAGCACCATGGGCACCACCAATGCGGTGTTGCTGGGCATTTTGTTGGGCGGCATGATGTGTGTGGATTTGGGCGGGCCGATCAACAAGGCAGCGTATGCGTTTTCGGTCGGCCTGCTGGCTGCGTCCAGCGGTGCGCCGATGGCGGCGACCATGGCCGCTGGCATGGTGCCGCCGATTGGCATGGGCATCGCCACCTTCCTGGCGCGGCGCAAGTTCGCCCAGACCGAACGCGAGGCGGGCAAGGCCGCGATGATCCTGGGCCTGTGCTTTATCTCTGAAGGCGCGATTCCATTTGCCGCCAAAGACCCGCTGCGGGTGATCCCGGCCAGCATCGCCGGTGGCGCCTTGACCGGCGCGCTGTCGATGTATTTCGGCTGCAAACTCGCCGCGCCCCATGGCGGTTTGTTTGTGTTGGTGATTCCGAATGCGATGAACCATGCGCTCCTGTATTTGCTGGCGATTGTGGCGGGCAGCTTGGTGACCGGGCTGGTGTATGCGCTGATCAAACGCCCGGAGGCGGCGGAGATGGCGGTCAGCTCAGCCAAGGCCTGACGCTGTTCAAAATGTGGGAGCTGGCTTGCCTGCGATAGCGGTACATCAGTCACTGAAAGGGTGACTGACAGTAAGCCATCGCAGGCAAGCCAGCTCCCACCTTTGATCTCCTGTGTTCTTACGGTCGGTGTCACATCCGCTTCATGCTCCCGTGTTTAAGTTGCCCTTTTGATACTCAAGAGGGCACCTGCATGAGCCACTTCGATCTCGGCCGTCGCCGTGTGATGCAAGCCGTTGGCGCCGGGCTGTTGCTGCCGGGGCTGGCGCCGGCGGTGATCGCCTCGGTCAAAGACCGCCCGCAACTCACCGATGGCGTGCAGTCCGGCGACTTGCTGGGCGACCGCGCGATGATCTGGAGCCGCAGCGACCGCCCGGCGAAGATGGTGGTGGAGTGGGACACCCGCAGCGTGTTCAGCAACCCGCGCAAATTCATTTCGCCGCTGGCCGACAGCCGCACCGACTTTACCGCCCGCGTCGAACTCACCGGGCTGCCGGTCGATCAGGCGATTTTCTACCGTGTGCACTTTGAAGATGCCCAGACCGGCGTCGCCAGCGAGCCGTGGTTCGGCCACTTGCGCAGCGTGCCGCAGCAGCGTCGAGATATCCGTTTTGTGTGGAGCGGCGACACTGTCGGCCAAGGTTTTGGTATCAACCCGGACATCGGCGGCATGCGCATTTATGAAGCCATGCGCCTGCGCCTGCCGGACTTTTTTATCCACAGCGGCGACACCATCTACGCCGACGGTCCGGTGCCGGCGCAGCTGACCGTTGAAGACGGGCGCATCTGGCGCAACATCACCACCGAAGCCAAAAGCAAAGTCGCCGAAACCCTCGACGAATATCGCGGCAATTACCGCTACAACCTGCTGGATGAAAACGTGCGCCGCTTCAATGCTGAAGTGCCGCAGATCTGGCAGTGGGACGACCACGAAGTGATCAACAACTGGTCGCCGAGCAAGGTGCTCGATGAGCGTTACCAGACCAGGGACATCAACACCTTGGTCGGCCGCGCACGCCAGGCCTGGCTGGAATATTCGCCGATGCGCCGCCAGAGCGCCGATGGTGGTGGGCGCATCTATCGCAAGCTCAGCTACGGGCCGTTGCTGGATGTGTTTGTGCTGGACATGCGCAGCTATCGCGGGCCTAACGACGACAACCTGGGCGGCGAAAAACCTTTTATGGGCCGTGAGCAACTGGACTGGCTCAAGCGCGAACTCAAGGCTTCCCAGGCGCAGTGGAAAGTCATCGCCGCCGACATGCCTATCGGCCTCGGCGTGCCTGACGGTGAAGTCAGCCCCGGCGTGCCACGTTGGGAAGCCATCGCCAACGGCGACCCAGGCCCGGCCCAGGGTCGTGAGTTGGAGATTGCCGAACTGTTAGGCTTCTTGCGCGCGCAGCAGGTGCGCAACCATGTGTGGCTGACGGCGGATGTGCATTACTGCGCGGCGCATCATTACCACCCGGACCGTGCGGCGTTTCAGGATTTCGAGCCGTTCTGGGAGTTTGTGGCGGGGCCGCTGAATGCGGGGAGCTTCGGGCCTAATCAGTTGGACAAAACCTTCGGGCCGCAGGTGGTGTTCCAGAAGGCACCGCCTGCGCAGAACACCTCGCCGTTTGCCGGTTTTCAGTTTTTTGGTGAGGTGCAGATTGATGGGCAGACGGCGGAGTTGACCGTGATCCTGCGCGACTTGGATGGGGTCTCGGTGTTCGAGCAAAAGCTGCAGCCAGTCTGACCTGCAATACACTTAAAACGGTGGGAGCTGGCTTGCCTGCGATGGCATCACCCTGGTGTCACTGATACACCGAGGTGCCTGCATCGCAGGCAAGCCAGCTCCCACATTTGCTCCTCGGTGTTTATGAGGGCTTAGTACACATCCCGACGATAGCGGCCTTGCTCAATCAAGCGCTCCACCGCTTCGCTGCCCAGCACCTCGTGCAGCACCTGATCCACACCCGTGGCCATGCCCTGCAAGCTGCCGCATACATAAATCGCGGCGCCTTCGGCCAGCCATCTACGCAATACGTCTGCCGATTCGCGAAGGCGGTGCTGTACGTAGATTTTCTCTGCCTGGTCGCGGGAAAACGCCAGGTCCAGCAGGGCCAGGTCACCGCTGGCCAGCCAGCCTTGCAGCTCGTCCTGGCACAGGTAGTCGTGGGCAATATTGCGTTCGCCGAACAGCAGCCAGTTGCGCTGTTGGCCACCGGCAATACGCGCTTTAAGCAAGCTGCGCAGGCCGGCCAGGCCGGTGCCGTTGCCCAGCAGGATCAGCGGCACCGGCGCTTCGGGCAAGTGGAAGCCACTGTTGCGGCGCAGGCGCAGGCTGATGCCGGAGCCGATGGCGGCGTATTCGGTCAGCCAGCCAGAGCCCAGGCCCAGGCTGCCGTCGGGGTGGCGTTCCTGGCGTACGATCAGCTCCAGCACGCCATCGCTGGCGATCGAGGCGATGGAGTATTCGCGCATGCCCAAGGGCACCAGTGCGTTGACCAGCGCTTGTGCGTGCAGGCCGACCAGGTGCGCGCGGTTGTCCGGCAGTTGGCGGGTGGCCAAAGCCTGGTTGAGGGTTTGCGCCAGGCCGTCGATCAACACACCATCGCTGCCGACCAGGCCCAGGCCGGCGAGGAAATGCTCGATGGCCCACGGGCAATTGCGCGGCAGCACTTCCACCAGGTCACCGGCCAGCCAGCTTTGCGGCGCAGGCGGTGTGAGGCCCAGCAGGTAGATGTCTGAGCCTACGCTGTCACGGTTGAGCAGGGTGCGATGGCTAAGGCTCCAGTTTTCAAACTGAGGCGCCTGCCAGGCCGCTGCCGGTGCGTGGCCGGTGAGTTGGCCCAGTTGCTGTTGCCATATCAGCAGTGCTTCGCTGTCGCCGCTGTCGACTTCCACCGGCGCGAACAACGGCGTGCCACCTTGGTGGGTCAGCCAGAAATGCAGGCGCCGGGCAAAGCCGCAGAAGTGTTCATATTGGCGATCACCCAGGGCCAGCACCGAGTAGTTCAGGCCTTTGAGCGACAAGTCCTGGCCCAGTACGTTGCGCTCAAACCCCCGGGCGCTGTCGGGCGCTTCGCCATCGCCGAAGGTGCTGACCACGAACAGCGCGTGCTGCGATTGGCTCAAGTCGTCCTGACTGACGCTGCCCAGCGGCTGCACCTTCACCGGCAAACCGGCGGCCTGCAATTGCCCGGCGGTTTGCCAGGCCAACTGTTCGGCGAAACCGCTCTGGCTGGCAAAGCCGATCAGCCAGGCCGGCGCGTCGCTGTGGTTGGCGCCGAGGCCTTTACGGGCGTCGCGCACCTGGCGTTTTTTGCGGCGACGATCCAGGTACAGCAACCAGCCGGTAATAAAGAACAACGGCATCATCAGCGAGCTGAGGGTGAGGATAATCCGCCCGGTCCAACCGAAATAGCTGCCGGTGTGCAGTGCGTAGATGCTGGTGAGCAATTGGGACTTGAGCGTCTTGCTGGCGTATTGGTCGTGGGATTTGACCTCGCCGGTGGCCGGGTCCAGGTTGATCTGGTTCAGCGCGCGGTCGTGGGGCGATGAGTTGAGCAGGTAATACACGATGGCCGGCTGCCCGGCGACGGCCGGCATGCGAATGTTGTAGGCACTCAAGCCGGGGCCGGCGTTGGCGTAGATGCTGCTCCATAGGGCGTCATAGTTGGCCACCAGTGCCGGGCCTTCGGGCGGCGGGCCACGTTTGCGCAGGCGCTCGTTTTGCGGCGCGTCGGACAGCAGTTTGTTCAGGCCCTGGCTGTACCAGTCGTAGGACCAGTACAGGCCGGTGAGCGCCGAGAACAGGTAGAACAGCAGGCACCAGGTGCCGAATACCGAGTGCAGGTCCCAATTGAAACTGCGGCCTTTTTTGCGCCAGTCCAGCGTCAGCCAGGCGCGCCAGTTTGCCACCTGGCGCGGCCAGCGCAGGTACAGGCCCGAGAGGCAGAAGAACACCAGGAGCAGGGTGCAGGCGCCGGTGATGTTACGCCCGGTTTCGCCCATGGCCAGGAAGCGGTGCAGCTGCAAGATAAAGCCGAGCACATCCTGGCCGAAGGCGTCGCCCATGTAGTCGCCGGTGTAGGGGTCGAAGTAGCGCATCTGGCCACGCCGTTCGCCCGGCGGGGCGGTGAAGAACACGCGCGCAGCGTTGCCGCTGTCGCTTTCCACCCACAGCATCGACACGGTCTTGCCTTCGGTGGCCTCAAGTTTGCGCACCAGTTCGGCAGGCGGCAGCACACCGGCTTCGCGTTTTTCGACCTTCAAGACTGTGGGGTTCAGCGCCCGCAGGATTTCATCCTGAAACGAGACGGCAGCCCCGGTCATCCCCATCAACGCCAGCACCAGCCCGGCAGTGATGCCGAAGAACCAGTGCAATTGGAACAGGGTTTTTTTCAACACGTCGGACCGCCTCGCTCATCTGGATGTCGTTGCCACGGCGCGCATTATGCCGTGGGCTAACGAGAAATATTCTGTTTTACACGCAAAAGCCCCACGCATCCGATGCGTGGGGCTTCTGGCTGAACGTTGACCGGGTTTAGAAGTGGAAACTGGTGGTCAACAGCGCCGTACGCCCGGCGGCCTGGTTGGCGAAGTGCGCCGCATAGGCCTTGTCGTAGTAGGTCTTGTCGGTCAGGTTCTGCACGTTCAATTGCAGGTCGACGTTCTTGGTCAGCTTGTAGCTGGCCATCGCGTCGTAGCGGGTGTACGCCGGTACGTAGACGGTGTTGGCCGGGTCGCCGTACACCTGATCGACGTAGAACGCGCCGCCGCCGATGGTCAGTTTTGGCGTGATGTCGTAAGTGGTCCACAGGCTGAAGGTGTTTTTCGGCGTGTTAGGCATTTGGTTGCCTTTGTTGGAGCCGGCAGACACTACGTTTTGACGGTTGCCGATTTTGCCTGGGTCGACCAGTTCGCTTTTCAGGTAGCTGTAGCCGGCAAACACCTGCCATTGGTCGGTGAGCTTGCCGCTGGCCGACAGTTCCAGGCCATCGACGCGGGATTCGCCGCCGTTTTCGAAGGTGTTGGAGTCCACCAGGATTCGCGTGTTTTTCTTCTCGGTACGGAACACTGCTGCCGTCAACGACAGGCGGTTGTGGAACAGGTCCCACTTGGTGCCCAGCTCATAGTTAACGGTTTCTTCGGGTTTCAGGTCGCTGGTGTTGATGCCGGTGACGAAACCATTGGTTTCTTGCCCTTCACCCACCAGGCCGCCGACCGGCTGCGCCGAGGTGGCGTAGGAGGTGTAGATGCTGCCGTTTTCCAGCGGCTTCCAGACCAGACCCGCCTGCCAGTTGAAGAATTGGCTGTCGTCCTTGAGCTTGCTGCGGCCAGCAGCGGCGTTGGTGTTGGCTTCTGTATCAAACGTGTCGTAACGCACGCCGACGTTCAGCAGCCATTTGGGGTCCAGCTCGATGGTGTCGAACACATAGGCGGCGCGGCTGGTGGCCTTGGTGTTGGTGCCCATGTAGTTGCGGGCTACGCTGCCGGTCCAGGCGTCATCCGGTGTCGGGTTGCTCAACGAGGTGCACTGGCCGCCCAGGCTGCCTTTGGCCACGGTGCAGGTCGGGTTGCTGTTCGGGCTGACGGTGTAGCCGCTGACGCGGGTTTCTTCACCGGTGAATTCCAGGCCGGTGGAGTACGAGTGCTTCATGCCCGCCAGTTGGAAGTTGCCGAACAGATCGGTCTGGTTGGTGGTGGTGTCGGTGGTCGACACGCGGGAGTTGGCGCGGCGCCACACGGTGCCGAAACGGCTGACGTTGCGCTGGCTGTCATCCGGCTGAGTGAGTACGTAATCCTGGCCGGTGCTGCCATGGCGCAGGGTGTTTTTCAGCGTCATGTTGTCGTTCAGGTCGTGCTCGATGGAGAACGTGCTGATGTCGGCGCGGGTCTTACGGAAATCGCGGTCTTTCAAACCGTAGAAGTTGTTGCTGTCGCCGCCGTCGGTGGGTTTGTCATGCCCGTGGGCAGTGGCGGTCGGCGAGCTGTAGCCATACGGAATGCCCGAGTCCGGGAGGTCGTTGCTTTCCATGTGGTAGTAGCTGAAGTTGACGCGGGTCGGTGTGCCCAGGCCGAAGGTCAGCGACGGTGCCACGCCCCAGCGGTCGTAGTTGATGGTGTCGCGGCCGGCCACATTCTGTTCGTGGCTCATCAGGTTCAAACGGAACGCGGCGTTGTCGAGGAACTGACGGTTCACGTCAAGCACGTAGCGGCGGGTCTGGTCGGAGCCGTAGGTAAAGCCGCCGTTGGTGAAGTCACGCGCTTGTGGCGTCTTGCTCACCAGGTTGATGCTGCCACCGGCCGAGCCACGACCGCCGAACGAGGAGTTGGGGCCTTTGCTGACTTCGATCGATTCGATGTCGAAGATCTCGCGGCTCTGGCCACCGGTGTCGCGCACGCCATCCAGATAGGTGTCGCCCTGGGCGTCAAAACCACGGATGAACGGGCGATCGCCCTGGGGGTTGCCGCCTTCACCAGCACCAAAGGTGATGCCCGGTACGGTGCGCAAGGCATCCTGCAGCGAGGTGGCGGCGGTGTCTTTGAGCACTTGCTGCGGCACCACGGTGACCGAGCGCGGGGTGTCCACCAGCGGCGCGGTGTACTTTTGCGACGAGGCTTTTTCGACCTGATAGGAGGTGTTGTCCTGTTCCTGGCCGGTAATGCTGGTGGCGCCGAGGGAGATGCTGTTGCGCTCGCCTTTTGGTTCGGTGCTTTCGGCCGCTTGCGCCAGATGGGCGGCAGAGCTGGCACTGAGTGCAACGCCGATGGCCGAAGCCAGCATGCGCGGTGAACTGGCAGGTGTTTTTAGCGTAGTGCGCGACATAACAAGTCCTTTCCCCAAGGAGGTGAGGCCGCGGAATATAGGGTCAACAAGACTTTCTATCAATTGCGATACATTACTATTCGCACTGAATTTACATTCTTTACACTTTTGCCTTACGGTTTTTACCCACTCATTCGTCCACCGCGTTTTACAGAGCAGATAAGAATCAATACCATTAGCGCCTCTCTGTTTTCAGGTATTGCCTCATGTTGCTGCATATTCCCGGCCTGTTCTCTCGCGAGGAGGTGCTGCGCATTCGCCAAGCCCTGGAAAACACTGAGTGGGCCGACGGTAAAATCACCGCCGGGCACCAATCCGCCAAGGCCAAGCACAACCTGCAGTTGCCCGAAGGCCACCCGCTGGCCAAGGAAATCGGCGCGGCGATGCTCGAGCGTTTGTGGAACAACCCGTTGTTTATGTCGGCGGCATTACCGCACAAAGTCTTCCCGCCGTTGCTCAACTGCTACACGGCCGGTGGCAGTTTTGACTTCCATATCGACAACGCCGTGCGCCAGGCGCGCGGCAGTCATGAGCGGGTGCGCACGGATTTGTCGTCCACGCTGTTCTTCAGCGACCCGCAGGAATACGACGGCGGCGAGCTGGAGATTCAGGACACCTTCGGCCTGCAACGGGTAAAACTGCCGGCGGGCGATATGGTCTTGTACCCCGGTTCCAGCCTGCACAAAGTCAACGCCGTGACCCGTGGCGCGCGCTACGCCTCGTTCTTCTGGACCCAAAGCCTGGTGCGCGAAGACAGCCAGCGCACGTTGCTGTTCGAAATGGACGGCGCTATCCAGCAATTGACCCGTGACGTCCCCGACCACCCGGCGCTGATCCAGCTCACCGGCACCTACCACAACCTGCTGCGCCGCTGGGTTGAGGTGTAGGCATGGGTTTTTTATTGCGCCGCGAAGAAGTGCTCAACGTCGAGCAACTGCAAAGCATGCTCGACGACTCCCCGGTGCGCGCCGCCCAGGCGATTTTGATGGCGGCCAAGGAAGGCGTGGTCGACGCTCAAGCGTTGCTCGGGCAAATCCTGCTGGAAGGGCGCGGCATTGCACGCGATGAAGCGTTGGCACTGCGCTGGTTCCAGATCGCGGCCCATGCCGGGCATACGATGGCGCGCAATATGGTCGGGCGTTGCCTGGAGCATGGCTGGGGTTGCGCCGTCGATGAAGCAGCGGCGGCGCGCAATTATTGTCTGGCGGCAGACGCTGGGCTGGATTGGGGCCAGTACAACTACGCGAATCTGCTGGCCACCGGCCGAGGTGTTGTTGAAGACCGGCCGCAAGCGCTGGCGTTTTACCGGCTGGCGGCAGAACAGGGCCATGCCAAGTCGATGAACCTGCTGGGGCGGTATCTGGAAGACGGGCAGTATTGCCCTCAGGATCTGGACGCGGCCGTGGCGTGGTATCGCCGTTCAGCCGAAGGCGGGGATTTTCGTGGGCAGTTCAGTTATGCGGCGGTGTTGGCCGACAGAGGACAGGTCGATGAGGCGTTGGGTTGGTTGCGCAAGGCGCTGGCTGGAGGGAATCTCAAGTTTTTGCGCACGGCGCACAAGGCGCTGTTAAATGCAGCGCAGCCGCAAATCAAGTCTTTGGCTAAGGATTTCGCGCTGCGAGTGGCTCAATTAAACGATGAGCGGCATGGGTTAGCAGTTGCTGCCCCACTCTAAATCACTATGAATGAAGCTGATTCAGATTTAATCATATGTTTCGCACTGCTGCGAAGAGAGGATTTATGGGCGCCGACACTAAAGTACTGACCGCTCACGTCCCCACGGCCTTGGCGCAAAAAGTCGATCAGATGGCGGCACGGATGGATCGTTCGCGTGGTTGGATCGTTAAGCAAGCGCTCGCTGATTGGGTCGATATGGAGGAAGAACGCAGTCGGCTGACACGAGAGGCCATGGCCGATGTCGATGCCGGTCGGGTAATTGACCAGCAAGCGGTTCAAGCCTGGGCGGATAGTTTAAGCACTGATACGCCGCTGCCGGTACCTCGCTGATGGAGTTGAAGTGGACCAGTAAGGCCTTACAGATCTGGCTCGACTTTTCGACTTCCTGGCCGTTGTAAACCGCATGGCGGCGGCGCGCACAGTGCAGTCACTTTCCCAAGCACCTTTGAGCTTGTTGAGTAACCCGCGCATAGGCGAACGAGTTGAAGAATTTGAACCGCGGGACGTAAGACGACTGTTGGTGGGTCATTACGAAATGCGCTACGAAATTCAAGAATCAACACTCTATATTTTGCGCTTATGGCACGTGTGCGAAGATCGTTGAAATGTAGACACCCATAAAAAAACCCATGACATGTCATGGGTTTTTTTGTGTGCAGCGTTCTTACACGTAGTAAGACTTCAGCGGCGGAAAGCCGTTGAATTCCACCGCGCTGTAGCTGGTGGTGTACGCACCGGTCGACAACCAGTACAAACGATCACCAATCGCCAGGTTCAGCGGCAGGCCGTACTTGTAGTTTTCGTACATGATATCGGCGCTGTCGCAGGTCGGGCCGGCGATGACCACTTCTTCCATCTCGCCTTTCTTCTCGGTCCAGATCGGGAACTTGATGGCTTCGTCCATGGTTTCGATCAGGCCGGAGAACTTGCCCACATCCGTGTACACCCAACGCTCGACGGCGGTGCGCGATTTACGTGCAACCAGTACCACTTCACTGACCAGGATACCGGCGTTGGCGATCAACGAACGGCCTGGCTCCAGGATGATTTCCGGCAGGTCGTCGCCGAAATCTTCCTTGAGGAAGCGGATGATTTCTTCGGCGTAGGTTTCCAGGCTGTTGGTGCGGGTGATGTAGTTGGCCGGGAAGCCACCGCCCATATTGATCAGCTTGAGATGAATGCCGTCTTCTTCCTTCAGGCGTTCGAAGATCACTTTGACCTTGGCGATGGCCGCGTCCCACACGCTGATGTCGCGCTGTTGCGAGCCGACGTGGAAGGAGATGCCGTAAGGCACCAGGCCCAGGTCACGGGCGAGGATCAGCAGGTCCATGGCCATGTCGGTCTGGCAGCCGAATTTGCGCGACAACGGCCAGTCGGCCGTGGTCGAGCCTTCGGTGAGGATACGCACATACACTTTCGAACCCGGCGCGGCCTTGGCGATGTTGCGCAGGTCGGCTTCGGAGTCGGTGGAGAACAGACGCACGCCTTTATCAAAGAAGTAGCGGATGTCCTTGGATTTCTTGATGGTGTTGCCGTAGCTGATACGGTCCGGGCTGACGCCACGGTCCATCACTTTATCCAGCTCGTAGATAGACGCGATGTCGAAGCTCGAACCCTTGTCTTTCAACAGGTCGATGATCTCGACGGCCGGGTTGGCCTTGACCGCGTAATAGACTTTGGCGAATTCGAAACCGGCGCGCAGGTCATCGTAGGCCTGGCTGATCATCGCGGTGTCGATCACCACGAACGGGGTTTCTTGCTTGTCGGCGAACGCCTTCATTTTGTCAAACGTGGCGCGCGCGAAATAATCTTCGACGTTGATCGACATGCTGGGAGACTCCTAAGGGCAAACTAAATTGATCAATGGGTGCAAATGAACGTCCTCCGTATCCCCACTTTGGTTCGCCTACTTCCCAAGGCATGTCGCCGAAAGCAAAAAGGCCATGGGATCAACCGCTTCCCTTGGCCTTGCTGTCTCGTCGTCAGTACTTGAGCCGGATGGATCGTTTCCAGCATGGACGTTCGGCGCGAACTTTAGGGCTTGACGGGCGTGGGATCAACTAAAAATGTCGCGTTTTTGCACGCGTTCGTCGCGCGGCCGCGTGCAGCTACTTATGTAACCGACCGGTGTGACGGATTGATGTTCCCCGGATGGGGCAAATCAGGAGGATTTGTGGTGCCTTCATCGCAGGCAAGCCAGCTCCCACAGTTGAATTGCATTCACCTGTTGGAATGCACTCCCCTGTGGGAGCTGGCTTGCCTGCGATAGCGGTCTATCAGGCCAGCGCAGTCTCAGCCGGCGAAACGATGCTGGTCTTGCCCCCACGCGACTTACCGGAACTCAGGTACTCGGCGATCGACTCCTGGGTCACTTCACCGAGGAACACCCGCTCAGCATCCATCACCGGCAACCACGAACGGTTGAACTCGTACATACGCGACAGCAGGATGCGCAAATGCTCGTCATACGCCGCCGTGGCGTTGAACTCGCGCAGGTACTGGCCGCACGTACCGGTCTGACGGTGCAGGTCGCGGCGTCGTACATACCCCAGTGCCTTGTTCTCGGCGCAGGTGACCACCACATAACGGCGGTCCGTCTCGTCCATCAACTCCAGCGCTTCGGCCACCGGGGTTTCCGGGCTTACCGACGGGGCGTTGTCCGCCGCGTCTTCGGCTTTCACCAGGAGCAGGCGCTTGAGGGTGCTGTCCTGGCCGACAAAGTTGCTCACGAACTCGTCAGCCGGGTGTGCCAGCAGCGTGTCCGGGTGGTCGATCTGCAGCAACTTGCCGGCGCGGAAGATCGCAATCTTGTCGCCCAGCTTGATGGCTTCGTCGATGTCGTGGCTGACCATGATCACGGTCTTGTTCAGCGCCCGTTGCATCTCGAAGAACTCGTTCTGGATCATTTCGCGGTTGATCGGGTCGACCGCGCCGAACGGTTCGTCCATCAGCAGCAACGGCGCATCCGCCGCCAGGGCGCGGATCACACCGATGCGCTGCTGCTGGCCGCCCGACAATTCGCGTGGGTAGCGATGCAGGTACTGCTTGGGTTCGAGCTTGATCATGCTCATCAATTCGCGGGCGCGGTCATGGCACTTCTGCTTGTCCCAGCCCAGCAGCTTGGGCACCACCACGATATTTTCTTCGATGGTCATGTTCGGGAACAGGCCGATCTGCTGGATCACATAGCCGATGTTGCGGCGCAGGGTCACTTCGTCGAGGTCGGTGGTGTCTTCGCCATTGATCAAAATCTTGCCCGAAGTGGGCTTGATCAAGCGGTTGATCATTTTCAACGTGGTGCTCTTGCCGCAGCCCGACGGGCCGAGGAATACGCAAATCTCGCCTTCGTTGACGGTCAGGCTTACGTCGTTCACGGCGGATACGGTTTTGCCGTTGCTTTGAAAAGTCTTGGTCAGGTTTTGAAGTTCGATCATTTGAGCAGTCCTTTTGGAGTCAGCGAGCGTTGCAGCCATTGCAGAAGCAGGTCGGCGAAGATGGCCAGGAGACTGACCAGTACGGCGCCAACGATCAGCATCGACATGTCGCTGCGGCTGATGGAAGCCAGAATAAGTACACCCAGGCCACCGGCGCCGATGGTGGCGGCGATGGTCATGACGCCAATGTTCATCACCACAGCGGTGCGCACACCGGCGAGGATCACCGGCACGGCGATCGGCAGTTCGACCATGCGCAGGCGCTGGCCGAAGGTCATGCCGATGCCTTTGGCGGCTTCGCGAATGCCCGGCTCAACGCCGGTCAGTGCCAGGTAGGTGTTACGCATGATCGGCAGCAGGGAGTAGAGGAACACCGCGGTAATCGCCGGCATCGGCCCCAGGCCCTGGCCGAACTTGGAGTAGAACGGCAGCAGCAGGCCGAACAGTGCGATGGACGGCACGGTCAGCAGCACCGTGGCGCTGGCTTGCAGTGGGCCGGCCAGGGTCGGGAAGCGCGTCATCAGCACGCCGAGGGGCACACCCACGACGATTGCCAGGATGACGGCAATGCCGACCAGGGTGATGTGCTGCCAGGTCAGGTGCAGTACCTGGGCCCAATCAAGATGGGAAAAGGCGTTTAAAAATTCCATGTCTTCTCCTCTTATTGGCTGATGGGATGCTGGCGCAGAAAATCTGCGGCCACGGCGGATGGGCTTTCATGGTCGACGTCGACCCGCGCGTTCAGCTGGCGCATGGTTTCGTCGTCGAACAACGCGGCCAGTGGTTTCAGGTCGGCGGCCAATTGCGGGTGGGCGTCGAGATAAACCTGACGCACCACCGGCGCGGCGGTGTAGTCCGGGAAGTAGTGCTTGTCGTCTTCCAGCAGCTTCAATTTGAAGGCATTCAGGCGACCGTCGGTGGTGTAGACCAAGCCCGCAAACACCTGGCCATTACGCAGCGCGGTGTAGACCAGGCCGGCGTCCATCTGCCGAGTGTTTTTGCGCGTGAGGTTCATGTCGTACAGCTTGACCATGCCGGCCAGGCCGTCGGAGCGGTTGGCGAACTCGGTGTCCAGGGCCACCAGGCGGTTTTCCTTGGTGTGTTGCGCCATGGCTTGGGTAAGGTCGCTGATGCTGTTGATCTCAGGATGTTCCTTGGCCACCTTTTCAGGCAGTGCCAGGGCGTAGGTATTGCTGAAGTGCGACGGAGAGAGCCAGACCAGGCCTTTTTTCGCGTCGAGTTCTTTCACCCGAGCGTAGGACTGTTCGCTGTCGAGCTTCTCGTCCACATGGTTGTAGGCCACCAGCGACACGCCGGTGTACTCCCAGATCAAATCCAGCTGCCCGCTTTCCTGGGCACTGCGCGCCAGGTTACTGCCCAGGCCGCCGGTCACGCGGGTGTCGTAACCCTTGGTGCGCAGGTATTGGGAAGTGATTTCGGCGAGCAGGGTCTGTTCGGTGAACACCCGGGCGCCGATGCGAATTACCGGTTTTTCGGCGGCTTGCGCAAACCCTGCAAACAGCAGGACGCAGCTCAATATCAAGGTCAGTTTTTTCATGTGATTTCCTTTGCCAAGCCTTAAGACGCACGCACTCCGCGTTCCAGCCAGAGGCGGCTGGCCATGGTCACCAGACCGTCGAGCAGCAATGCCAGCAACGCGGTGCACGCGGCGCCGAGCAGCAATTGCGGCTGATTGTTCAGGGCGATGCCGGGGAAAATCAGGCTGCCCAGGCTGTTGGCGCCAATCAGGAACGCCAGCGGTGCGGTGCCGACGTTGATCGCCAGGGCTACGCGCACGCCGCCGATGATGATCGGCACTGCGTTGGGCAACTCCACGCGAAACAGCACCTGGCGCGGTGTCATGCCGATGCCGGTGGCGGCTTCTTTGAGCGAGCCTTGAACGTTTTTGAGGCCTTCG
Source organism: Pseudomonas sp. FP2338 (assembly GCF_030687515.1). Lineage (NCBI taxonomy): Bacteria > Pseudomonadati > Pseudomonadota > Gammaproteobacteria > Pseudomonadales > Pseudomonadaceae > Pseudomonas > Pseudomonas sp. FP2338. The sequence continues at coordinate 971,579 of NZ_CP117436.1, forward strand.
TAGGTGTTGCGCACGATGGGCAGCAACGAGGCGAGGAACAACGCGAAGATGGCCGGGCCACTGCCGATGCCGAGGACGCCGAGGGCGATGGCCAGTACGGCCAGGGGAGGGACGGTGTTGCCGATGTTGAAGATCTGCATGAAACGTTCTGCGCGCCCGACCATGTTCGGTCGGCTGAGCAGGATACCGGCGGGGATGCCCACAACAAGGGCGGCCAGCATGGAGACTAGAACGAGGATCAGGTGTGCTTGCAGGTAAAACAACAAATCGTCGCGGTACAGTTCGATCGTGTTGATGCCGATCCAGTGGACCAGCAGGGCCAGGAGTGCGACGACAACCGCACCTCCTATCAGCCCTTTGCCATAGCGAATAGCCACAGGCGGACTCCTTTTTTTCTTTTGTCGGCGAACACATTTCCGAGCGGCAATGCCATTCCTGGCTGTCGGCAAATATGGTCGCGAAATGCAGCTCGCCGATACCGGCAACGCGGTATGCGATCGAGCCATGAGCGCAGCCTCGTCAGGCTAACTTGCTGATTTTTCAGCCCCTGTTCCGAGTGCGGTAGCAGGGGAGTGGACGTCTCTACCTTTTAAAAGGTTCCACACTTGGCACCATTTAGCCACCCCCAATCGGGTGAACGGTGGTCTGGCTCCCTGGGTTTGCGCTATACTCGCCGCCCTTTTTTGACTCACCTGCCAGGCGATTTCCCATGACCCACCAGGCCGCCGAAGTCGCGAAACGCCGCACTTTCGCCATTATTTCCCACCCCGATGCCGGTAAAACCACCATCACCGAGAAGCTGTTGCTGATGGGCAAGGCAATCGCTGTGGCCGGCACGGTGAAATCCCGCAAATCCGACCGCCATGCGACATCCGACTGGATGGAGATGGAGAAGCAACGGGGTATTTCCATTACCACGTCGGTCATGCAGTTCCCATATCGCGACCACATGGTCAACCTGCTCGACACCCCCGGCCACGAAGACTTCTCCGAAGACACCTACCGCACCCTGACCGCGGTGGACTCGGCCTTGATGGTCCTCGACGGCGGTAAAGGCGTTGAGCCACGTACCATCGCGCTGATGGACGTGTGCCGCCTGCGTGACACGCCCATCGTCAGCTTCATCAACAAACTCGACCGCGACATCCGCGACCCGATCGAGTTGCTGGATGAAGTTGAAGCAGTCCTGAAGATCAAGGCCGCGCCGATCACCTGGCCGATTGGTTGCTACCGCGACTTCAAGGGCGTGTACCACCTGGCTGATGACTACATCATTGTCTATACCGCCGGCCACGGTCACGAACGCACCGAAACCAAGATCATCGAGAAACTCGACTCGGACGAAGCCCGCGCCCACCTGGGGGACGAGTACGACCGCTTCGTCGACCAGCTGGAATTGGTGCAGGGCGCCTGCCACGAATTCAACCAGCAGGAATTCCTCGACGGCCAGCTGACGCCAGTGTTCTTCGGTACCGCCCTGGGCAACTTCGGTGTCGACCACGTGCTCGATGCCGTGGTGGATTGGGCGCCCAAGCCTCTGGCCCGGGTTGCCAACGAGCGCACCGTGGAGCCGGTTGAAGAGAAATTCACCGGCTTCGTGTTCAAGATCCAGGCGAACATGGACCCCAAACACCGCGACCGTATCGCCTTTATGCGTATCTGCTCGGGCAAATACGAAAAAGGCATGAAGATGCGCCACGTGCGCACCGGCAAGGACGTGCGCATCGGCGACGCCCTGACGTTCTTCTCTTCCGAGCGTGAGCAGCTGGAAGAGGCGTTTGCCGGCGACATCATCGGTTTGCACAACCACGGCACCATCCAGATTGGCGACACCTTCACCGAAGGCGAAGCCCTGGGCTTCACCGGTATTCCGCACTTCGCCCCGGAACTGTTCCGCCGCGTACGCCTGCGTGACCCGCTCAAGTCCAAGCAACTGCGCCAAGGCTTGCAGCAGCTGGCGGAAGAGGGCGCCACCCAGGTGTTCTTCCCCGAGCGCAGCAACGACATCATCCTCGGCGCCGTCGGTGTGCTGCAGTTCGATGTGGTCGCCAGCCGCTTGAAAGAGGAATACAAGGTCGAATGCTCCTACGAGCCAATCACCGTGTACTCCGCGCGCTGGATCGATTGCAGCGATAAGAAGAAGTTGGAAGAGTTCTCCAACAAAGCCGTGGAAAACCTGGCGATCGACGGTGGTGGTCACCTGACCTACCTGGCGCCGACTCGGGTCAACCTGGCGCTGATGGAAGAGCGTTGGCCGGATGTGAAATTCCGGGCGACGCGCGAGCACCACTAAGGTCCGCGCGGTACACCAAAGGGCGAAGCTGTCATGGCTTCGCCCTTTTTTGTGGGCGCGCTGCCGACCTGATGTGGGAGCTGGCTTGCCTGCGATGGCGGTCTATCAGTAAGCCTATCAATAGCGGACCCACCGCGATCGCAGGCAAGCCAGCTCCCACCGTTGATCTTCATCTGTCAGTGGCATTGGCGCGAAGCCCGCATCCGGACTAGCGTATTCAAATACTTCACCCATTCACCGACGGATCAGGAGACGACCTTGCGTATAACTCAGCGTGCCGTCCAGCTGATGCTGCTGGCGGCTTTGGGCCTGGCCGGCACCGCGGCGCTGGCGGATACCGGCACGCCACAGTGGAAAGACACTGGCCCGGTCACCAAGAAAAAGCAGAAGGAAGTTAACTCCGGCAGCTGGCAGCCCCAGGCTCAGCCGGCCCCCAAGGAAGATCAAGAAAACCCCTACAACGAAGGTGAGGACAGCGAAACCTACGATGACGGCGATACCTGAGGCCTTATTGGCATAAACCCGAGAACGGAACTAGCTTCATTCACAGCGCCGGTCGAACACTGGCGCACGTGTTTCACTGACTGGACGGAAATCGACCATGACTATCTTTCAACGTTTGGTGCTGTTGCTGAAAGTGTTGGTGATGTTATCGCTGGGCGCTTCATCGGCGTGGGCCAGTACGGCCGTGCAGAGCCAGGCCCCAGGCTATGTGGCGGCGAAGACGGCGCAGGTGGGTGGTTTGCAGTTGGCCAAGAGCGAGGCAGAGCCTGGTGATGAAGACCAGGGCGGTTCCAAGGATGATGATGACCAACAAGCGCCGCCAGATGATGATGACACCGAAGGCGATAGCGATACGTAAGGCATTCTGAAAAAGCCCTTCCCGCTGAACGGCGCGTCATTTGGCGGGGAGGGCTGCAGTTCAGCCGATGTCTTTGAAATAGTCGTTGTTGGGAATGTGTTCTGTTGCAAGCCCAGGTTCTGGGGCATAGCTGGCACTGCTTGCTGCCGTGAAGTTGATTTCTTTACTGCCCTTGGTAATGCTGCGCTCACCTGCTATTTGAGTCGGTGTGGTGTAAACCGTCCGACGCATCGTTACATAAGCGCTCTGGTCATTTTTCATCTTTGTGAGAAGGTCATTTATCGGGTCTGCGGTCAGGTTGAGTTTCTTTTCCAAACGAACACCCCAGCGTGTCAGGCATGTTTCTGCAAAGTGACGAACGATCTGACCGGGTTCTGCATAGACCTTCGCGCCTTGGTTTCCATCCGCAGCAGCATTGCCCACTAAGGTCGCGTGACGGCCTGGCAATGGGTAAATATGCACCTTGGTCGCTGTATCAAACTCAGGAACAACACACGCGAAGCCCAGTGATCGCTCATCCCTTGCGTAAAAGGCTACATACTCTTTGACGTTGCTGCCGAGCTTTACCCGGCTGTCCTGGAAGTTCAACAACCCCGGAACTGGGTCAACTGCAAAGATGTTGACGGGCACATTTTTTAATGCGCTGTCATTGCGCATGGCATTGGCCAGCATATGGCAACTGATCCCGCCACGGCTCCAACCGACCAGATTGACTTGGGTAGGAATGATGCCGTCTTTTCGAAAGGTCTTGATGATCTGCTCTTGCAACTGCTGTTGGGTCACTTTGCGCGTGCCGTAATCATACGTGCGCCAATACCAGCTGCCCGTGGCTTTGACTTCTTCAATGGGCACGCCCGCTTTCTGTAGTTGGTTGTAGTTCTCTTCGGTCAGTTTTATCCGCTGCCATGTGAAGGTGCCCTTCATGATGTTGAGGGCGTGAGTCACATTTTCCTCCCAGCCGGAACCCAAGGCCGTTCCCGTTAGCTGTAAATGGTTCGCCGACGCCGTGAACATTTCATCGGCTTGCAGGTTGCCGCTGCCGGGCCCGTCGATAACGATCCATTCGGCAAACTCTTTACTGAGGCTTGAAGTGTTTTGCGCGAGGGTGGAAATGAGTTCGCCGTTCCAGTAGTTGGCGTTGCTGTCATCGAATTTGGTTGAGCCGGTGCCACAGAAAAACACAGTAAAGGTTGTCATGAGCGCTAACCCGTCCATTGGATAAAGTGTGTAAGCCCATGAAAGTGTAAATAGGCGTGGCTGACTACTGTGAGAACTCACAGGTCGTTAGATTGCTTTCGAATACTCAACGGGAGTTATTAACAAAACCCGTTGTTGGGAGCCCGGAAAAAGAAAGCCCCTCCCGCCAGGCTGATGCGCAACCTGATGGGAAGGGCTGTAGAACGCATGTAATGCCCCGGAGTGAACAACCGGGGCATTTTTATTGCTGGTTCAAGCCACAAACTGCTCCGCGTAGTGGCAAGCCACCTGACGGTTATCCAACGCACGCAACTGCGGCTCTTCGCTGCTGCACCGCGCGGTCGCGTAGGGGCAGCGCTTGTGGAACGCGCAGCCAGGCGGCGGGTTCAGCGGGTTGGGCAGTTCGCCGACGATTTTGATCTTCGGCTTGTTCGGGTCCGGGTGGATGGTCGGGGTGGCCGACAGCAGCGCCTGGGTGTACGGGTGCAGCGGACGGGCGTAGATGTCTTCCTTGGGGCCGACTTCCACCGGGCGGCCGAGGTACATCACCATCACGTCGTCGGCGACATGTTGCACCACCGCCAGGTTGTGGGAGATGAACACGTAGGCGGTGTTGAATTCCTGCTGCAAATCCATGAACAGGTTGAGTACCTGGGCCTGGATCGACACGTCCAGCGCCGAGGTCGGCTCATCCGCCACCAGCACTTTGGGTTGCAGCATCATGGCGCGCGCCAGGGCGATGCGCTGGCGCTGACCGCCGGAGAACATGTGCGGGTAGCGCTGATAATGCTCAGGGCGCAGGCCCACTTGCTTCATCATTGCCTGCACTTTCTCGCGGCGTTCGGCGGCGGACAGGTTGGTGTTGATCAGCAGCGGCTCGCCGAGTTGATCACCGACCTTCTGGCGCGGGTTCAGCGAGGCGTACGGGCTCTGGAACACCATCTGCACGTCTTTGCGCAATTGCTTGCGCTGGGCCTTGTCGGCGCCGGCCACTTCCTGGCCGGCGATTTTCAAGGAGCCCGAAGACGGCTCTTCAATCAGCGTCAGCGCGCGGGCCAGGGTGGATTTGCCGCAACCCGATTCGCCTACCACGGCGAGGGTCTTGCCGGCTTCCAGTTCAAACGACACACCATTGAGCGCGCGTACCAGTGCATGGCCCTTGAACAGGCCACGGGACACTTCGTAGTGACGGGTGAGGTCGCGGGCGGTAAGAACGACGGCCATTACGCCACCTCCTGGTTCAAGGGGTAGAAGCAGCGCGCGAGGCTGTTGCTTTTCGGGTCAAGGCCGGGGCGCTGGGCGCGGCAGGATTCCTGCACGTACGGGCAGCGCGGCGACAGCAGGCAACCCTGCGGGCGGTCATAACGACCGGGCACGATACCCGGCAGCGTGGCCAGGCGCGTGGCGCCCAGGCTGTGCTCGGGAATTGCCTTGAGCAGTGCTTCGCTGTACGGGTGTGCCGGAATGTCGAACAGTTGCGGCACCTGGCCGACTTCCACGGCTTGGCCTGCGTACATCACGCACACGCGCTGGGCGGTTTCAGCCACGACCGCGAGGTCGTGAGTGATCAGCACCAGGCCCATGTTCTGCTCTTTTTGCAGGGCCAGCAGCAGCTCCATGATTTGCGCCTGGATGGTCACGTCCAGTGCCGTGGTCGGCTCATCGGCGATCAGCAGTTTCGGCTCGCCGGCAATTGCCATGGCGATTGCCACACGCTGGCTCATACCACCGGACAGTTGATGCGGGTAGGCATCCATACGGCTGGCAGCGCCTGGGATTTCTACTTTTTCGAGCAGTTCGATGGCGCGCTTGCGCGCTTGCTTGCCGGACATTTTCAGGTGCAGGCGCAGCACTTCTTCGATCTGGAAACCCACGGTGTAGCTGGGGTTCAGCGCGGTCATCGGGTCCTGGAACACCATCGCCAGGTCTTTGCCGACGATCTGGCGGCGCTGGCGGTTGCTCAGCTTGAGCATGTCCTTGCCGTCAAAGTTCAGCGCGTCGGCAGTAACGATACCGGGGTGCTCAATCAGGCCCATCAACGCCATCATGGTCACGGATTTACCCGAGCCCGACTCGCCAACGATCGCCAGTACTTCGCCTTTGTCGACCGAGATGTCGAGGCCATCGACCACCGGTACGGCGGTCTTGTCGCCGAAGCGCACGTTGAGATTCTTGATTTCTAACAGTGACATGGGAATCTCCTCAGGCGGCGTTCTTGAGTTTCGGGTCCAGCGCATCGCGCAGGCCGTCACCCATCAAGTTGATTGCCAGCACGCTGAGCAAAATGGTCAAACCAGGCAGGCTCACGACCCACCAGGCGCGTTCGATGTAGTCACGGGCCGAAGCCAGCATGGTGCCCCACTCAGGGGTTGGCGGTTGTACGCCAAGGCCCAGGAAGCCCAGGGCCGCGGCATCGAGGATCGCCGAAGAGAAGCTCAAGGTGGCCTGTACGATCAGCGGCGCCATGCAGTTGGGCAGCACAGTGATGAACATCAGGCGTGGCAGGCCGGCGCCGGCGAGGCGGGCGGCGGTCACGTAGTCACGGTTCAGTTCGCCCATCACCGCCGCGCGGGTCAAGCGCACATAAGACGGCAGCGACACGATAGCGATGGCGATCACGGTGTTGATCAGGCCAGGGCCGAGGATCGCGACAATGGCTACAGCCAGCAGCAGCGACGGCAGGGCCAGCATGATGTCCATCAAGCGCATGATGGTTGGGCCAAGCAGGCGCGGGAAGAACCCGGCGAACAGACCCAGCAGGATGCCCGGGATCAGCGACATCACCACCGACGACAAACCGATCAGCAACGACAGGCGCGAACCCTGGATCAGGCGCGAGAGCAGGTCACGGCCCAGCTCATCGGTGCCCAGCAGGAACTGCATCTGCCCACCTTCCAGCCAGGCTGGCGGGGTGAGCAGGAAGTCGCGGTATTGCTCGCTCGGGTTATGCGGCGCCACCCACGGGGCAAACAGCGCGCAAAACACCACCAGCAACATGAACAGCAGGCCGGCAACCGCGCCTTTGTTCTTGGAGAAGGCTTGCCAGAATTCTTTGTACGGGGACGGGTACAGCAGGCTTTGATCGACTGCTGACACTTGAGTAGGTGTGGTCATGGTCATGATCTCAGCGCTGGTGACGGATGCGTGGGTTGGCGAAGCCGTAGAGGATATCCACCACGAAGTTCACCAGGATCACCAGGCAGGCGATCAACAGGATGCCGTTTTGCACCACCGGGTAGTCCCGCGCGCCAATGGCTTCGATCAGCCATTTGCCGATGCCGGGCCACGAGAAGATGGTTTCGGTCAGTACCGCACCGGCCAGCAGGGTGCCGACTTGCAAGCCGACGACGGTAAGCACCGGAATCAACGCGTTACGCAGGCCGTGCACGAATACCACGCGCGCCGGCGACAGGCCTTTGGCCTTGGCGGTACGGATGTAGTCTTCGCGCAGCACTTCGAGCATCGACGAACGGGTCATCCGCGCAATCACCGCCAGCGGGATGGTGCCGAGCACGATAGCGGGCAGGATCAGGTGGTGCAGGGCATCCCAGAATGCGTCCGGCTCGTCAGCCAGCAGGGTGTCGATCAGCATGAAGCCGGTGCGCGGCTCGATGTCGTAGAGCAGGTCGATACGCCCGGAAACCGGGGTCCAGCCCAGGCTCACCGAGAAGAACATGATCAGGATCAGGCCCCACCAGAAGATCGGCATCGAATATCCCGCGAGGGAGATGCCCATCACCCCATGGTCGAACAGGGATCCTCGTTTAAGGGCCGCGATCACCCCGGCCAACAGGCCCAGGATACCGGCGAACAACAGGGCGGCCATGGACAGTTCCAGGGTCGCAGGGAAGAGGGCGGTGAATTCGGTCCACACGCTGGTGCGTGTGCGCAGTGATTCGCCGAGGTCGCCGTGGGCGAGCTTGCCTACATAGTCAAAGTATTGCGCATAGAGCGGCTTGTTCAGGCCAAGGCGTTCCATTGCCTGTGCGTGCATCTCGGGGTCGACACGGCGTTCGCCCATCATGACTTCTACGGGGTCGCCGGGAATCATGCGAATCAACGCAAACGTCAGCAACGTGATGCCGAAAAACGTGGGGATCAGTAACCCCAATCGGCGGGCAATAAAACTAAACATCTTGTTGTGTACCTCAATCAGCCGGTTAGGCAGGTTCGGCACCGTCAATGTCGACGGTGCCGAGCGTCTTCTCTTATTTACTTCACCTGGGTGGTGGCGAAGTTATTTGTGGTCAGAGGGCTTTGGGTAAAGCCTTCGACGTTTTTGCGCATGGCGGTGAACATTTTCGGGTAAGCCATGGGAATCCACGGTTGGTCTTTTTCGAAGACATCCATGGCTTGTTCATAGAGTGCAGCGCGCTGGCCGGGTTCAGCGATGGCGCGCGCCTTGTCGATCAAGTCTTGAAACTCTTTGTTACACCAGCGGGCGTAGTTTTCGCCGTTTTTCGCCGCATCGCAACTCAGGTTTGGTGTGAGGAAGTTATCCGGGTCCCCGTTATCCCCTGCCCAACCGGCGGAAACCATGTCGTGCTCGCCGTTTTTGGCGCGCTTGAGCATCTCGCCCCATTCCATCACTTTGATGTTCACCTTCAGGCCGATCTGCGCCAGATCCGCCTGCATGCGCTGGGCGCCGAGCATCGGGTTCGGGTTGGTCGGGCCGCCGCCGTTACGGGTGAACAGGGTGAACTCGGTGCCTTCCGGTACGCCGGCTTCCTTGAGCAGGGCGCGGGCCTTGTCGAGGTCACGGGTTGGGTTTTTCAGCTTGTCGCTGAAACCCAGCAGGGTTGGCGGGTACGGGCCGGTGGCGTCGATGGCGTTGCCTTTGCCGTACAGGGACTCGTTGTAGCCTTTTTTGTCGAACGCGATGTTGATCGCGTGGCGTACGCGGGCGTCGCTCATGTACTTGTGGGTGGTGTTCAGCGCAGTGTAGGCGGTGGTCATCGCCGCCAACTCCGCAACCTTCAGGTTCGGGTCAGCCTTCACGCTCGGCACGTCATCCGGTTTCGGATACAGCGCGATCTGGCACTCGTTGGCCTTGAGCTTCTGCAGGCGCACATTGTTGTCGGTGGTGATCGCCAGGATCAACGGGTCAGATGGCGGTTTGCCACGGAAGTAGTCCGGGTTGGCCTTGAAACGCACCTGGGCGTCTTTGGCGTAACGGGTGAAGACGAACGGGCCGGTGCCGATGGGCTTGGCGTTCAGGTCATCGGTCTTGCCGGACTTGAGCAACTGGTCGGCGTATTCGGCGGAGTGAATCGAGGAAAACGCCATGGCCAGGTCGGCCAAAAACGGTGCTTCAGGACGGGTCAGGGTAAAGACGACGGTGTGATCGTCGGTCTTCTCTACGCTCTTGAGCAGTTCCTTGAAGCCCATGCTTTCGAAATACGGGTAACCCACAAGGGACTTTTTGTGCCAAGGGTGATTCGGGTCCAGCTGGCGCTGAAAGCTCCAAAGCACGTCGTCGGCGTTCATGTTGCGCGTGGGTTTGAAGTAGTCGGTGGTGTGGAACTTTACATCGTCACGCAGGTGGAAGGTGTAGGTCAGGCCGTCGGCGCTGATTTCCGGCAGGGCCTTGGCCAGTGCCGGTACAACTTCGGTGGTGCCGGGCTTGAAGTCCACCAGGCGGTTGAACATGGTTTCAGCGGCGGCGTCAGCGGTTACCGCGGTGGTGTACAGCACCGGGTCAAAACCTTCCGGGCTGGCTTCGGTGCAGACCACCAGCGGTTTGGCCGAAACGCCGATCGCAACGCTCAACAGCGCAGCGGCAATGGCAGCTTGTAGCGGGAGCATTTTCATTCAGAGCCCTCTGCAATCGATTAAACCAGACAAGCGTAGACGGCGGGCTCGTGATGAGCCCGCCGTCTACCTGGCGCTAATTAAAGAATGTTGAACGGGATGGTGGTGACCAGGCGGAACTCACGGATGTTGCCGTCAGCCTGGTTGGCGCTGGCACGGTGAGTCACGTAGGTACCACGGATGGTGGTGGCCTTGAGTGCGCCGCTCTGAATGGCGTACGAGGTGCCGACACCGTATTCCTGGTGTTTCTCGCCGTCCTGGGTCTGGATGCCGTTGTAAGCGAAGCCTTTCACGCCGCCGTCGCCGGTGTAGTGAGTGCCGTCGATGCCCCAGCCGCGAGCCGAGTAGATGTTGAACTTCAGGCCCGGCACGCCGTATTCGGCCATGTTGATGCCGTAAGCGATCTGGAACGATTTCTCGTTCGGGCCGTTAAAGTCGGACGTCAGGGAGTTGGCCAGGTAGATGCCGTTGGTTTCGTGCAGGTAGTCGAAGTACTCGTTACCGTTCACTTCCTGGTACGAGAAGGTCAGGCTGTGAGCCTGGTGAGTCAGGCCCAGCGACAGCGAGTAAGTGTCGTTGTCGATCTTGCCCATCAACTTTTTGCCTTCGTCCACGGTCTTGTAGTAGTTCAGGCCGGTGGTCAGAGCCAGGGTCTGAGCATCACCCAGTTCGTGGGTAGCGCCGAAGTAGTACTGGTTCCAGAAGTCTTTGACTTGAGCGCCGAAGAAGCTGGTTTTCAGGCTCTTGAACGGCTGGTAGTTCACACCGGCGGTGTAGACGTGATCCGCTTCCTGGCCATTACCGTATTCACTGCGGAATTTCGACAGGCTCTGTTCGGTACGTGGCGATACGCGGTCGAAGTAAGCGCCCTGGAACGACAGGTTGCTGAATTCTTCGCTGTTCAGGGCGAAACCTTCGAAGCTCGATGGCAGTGCACGGTTGCCGATGGTGTCGACGATGCCGCTGCTGAAGTTCTGGCGACCGGCGGTCAAGGTGGTGTTCGACACACGGAACTTCACGTTGGCCAGGCCCAGTTTGCTCCACTGATCGACTGCATCGCCGTCGGAGTCGGCCAGGGTACGGTTGGAACCACCCTTGATGTCGCGCTTGCTGCGGTCCAGCACGATAGCGTTGTAGGCCGCGACTTCGGTAGCGACGCCCACGGTGCCTTGGGTAAAGCCCGAGCTCAGGTTGAGGATGGTGCCCTGTACCCAGTTGGTACGGTAAGCGTCAGTGCGCGCTTCGCCGTGCTTCTGGTAGGTGAACTTGCCGCCACGGAACTTCTGTTCGTTGGAGAACCAGTTACGGGTGGTACCGCCCAGGCTTGCGCCGTCGACAAAGCCCTTGGCCTCGCTTTGGGCGCTGGTGCCGGCCAATGTGGTGGGGACGAAGTCCTGGCTCTGGGTTTCCGCAAATGCGGTTGCCGTGATGCTGCTGATGGCCAGGGCCAGAAGCGCTTTGCTGCTCAGTTTCATGGGTGAAGCTCCTTTGGTTCTCTTTTTAATGCCGGTCTTTTTAGGTGAACCGGCTATTGGGTGTGTAACTCGTTCAAGCTAGTGCAAACGTTTGCCGTAGGATAAATCCCAACAAAAGGCTGCACGTTTGCTACGGAGCCGATTTGGCTCCGCACCATCCGGTTATTTTCTTATGGGTTGAGACTGACGCCCGAAAACACGTTGCGGCCGAAGGGACTGACTTTGAAACCTTCGACTTTGGCGCTTAACGGCTGGTTGACCGTCGAGTGGGCGACGGGCGTGATCGGCACTTGCTGTTTAAGCAATTGCTGCGCCTGTTTGTACAGAACAGTCCTTTGTTCGCGGTCGGTCACGACCTTGGCTTGCTTGATCAGCTTGTCGTACGCCGGGTCACACCACATGGAGTAGTTGTTCCCGCCGATGGCGTCGCAGCTGTAGAGGGTGCCCAGCCAGTTGTCCGGGTCACCGTTGTCGCCGGTCCAGCCGATCAGGCTGATATCGTGCTCACCGTTTTTGGTGCGCTTGATGTATTCGCCCCATTCATAGCTGACGATCTTGACCTTGAGGCCGATCTTGGCCCAATCACTTTGCAGCATCTCGGCCATCAGCTTGGCGTTGGGGTTGTACGGGCGCTGCACCGGCATGGCCCACAGAGTGATCTCGGTGCCTTCTTTAACGCCGGCGGCCTTGAGCAGTTGCTTGGCTTTTTCCGGGTTGTAGGCGGCGTCCTTGATGCTGTCGTCGTAGGACCACTGGGTCGGCGGCATGGCGTTGACCGCCAGCTGGCCCGCGCCCTGGTACACGGCATTCAGAATGCTCTGCTTGTTCACCGCCATATCCAGTGCCTGGCGCACTTCGAGCTGGTCGAAGGGTTTGTGGCGCACGTTGTAGGCGATGTAGCCGAGGTTGAACCCCGGCTTGGTCAGCAGTTGCAGGTTCGGGTCGGCCTTGAGCGCGTCGACGTCAGCGGGGCGCGGATGCAGGGTGATCTGGCACTCGCCGGCCTTGAGCTTCTGCACCCGCACCGAGGCGTCGGTGTTGATGGCAAAAATCAGTTGGTCCAGCTTGACGCGACTTGGGTCCCAGTACTGTTTGTTGCCCACATAACGGATCTGCGAGTCTTTCTGGTAGCGCTGGAATACAAAGGGCCCAGTGCCGATCGGCTTCTGGTTGATGTCGCTGGGTTTGCCCTCTTTCAGCAACTGTTCGGCGTACTCGGCCGACAGGATCGAGGCAAAGCTCATCGCGATGTTCTGTACAAACGCGGCGTCGACCGTGTTCAGGGTCATCACCACGGTGTAAGGGCCGGTCTTCTCGACCTTGGCGATGTTCTTGTTCAGGCTCATCCCGTTGAAGTACGGAAACTCGGTGGGGTAGGCCTTGCGAAACGGGTACTCAGGGTCAAGCATGCGGTTGAAGGTGAACAGCACATCGTCGGCATTGAAGTCGCGCGTCGGCTTGAATTCCTTGTTGCTGTGGAACTTCACCCCTTCACGCAGGTGAAAGGTGTAAGTCAGGCCGTCTTCGGAAATATCCCACTTGGTTGCCAGCCCAGGCACCACGTCAGTCGCACCTTTTTCGAATTCAACCAGGCGGTTGTACAAAGGTTCCGCCGCGTCGTTGTCGGTGGCGGTGGTGTACTGCGCGGTGTCGAACCCGGCCGGGCTGCCTTCAGAGCAGAACACCAGGCTCTTCTTTTCGGCGGCTTGGCCCATCGTGGCCACAGCCAGCAGGCTGGTGCCAAAAATTGCGGATAGAACAGTGGTATGGCGCATGACGATCCCGATCCTTGTTTGTTGTTGTCATCAGCGAGCAATCACCCAAGCGTCAGGCTTGGTGGACATCACTGATCCCACACGCAGCAAGTGCCTTTCCTGGATTGGAGCTTCTGCTGTCCTACGACGTTATGGGTCGCGGAGCTTGCAGTAAATGCGCCAAAACGGATTGACCTTGTAGGTAACGGATGCACAAGTCGCAGTTCATTGCTGTAGGACGGCAATGTTGCGGTTGTGGTCTGTTTCCTATGGTCTAGGCGGATGCAATAACGGCGACGTTATGAAACGTCGCCGCTACTGAGTCTTACTTGCCGCTTACACTAACGCCGTAGAAGGAGTTCAAGCCAAACGGGCTGATCTTGAAGTCCTGCACGGTGTTGCGCATGGGTTGATACACCGTCGAGTGCGCGATAGGTGTCATCGGGACTGCATCTTTGAGGATATGTTGCGCCTGCTTGTACAGCTCGGTGCGTTTGGCGACATCCGATGTGGCTTTGGCTTCTTTGACGATGCCGTCGAATTTCTTGTCGCACCATTTGGAGAAGTTGTTACCGGCCAGCGAGTCGCAGCCGAACAGCACGTTCAGCCAGTTGTCCGGGTCACCATTGTCGCCGCTCCAGCCAATGATCATGGCCTGGTTCTCGCCGCCTTTGGAGCGCTTGAGGTACTCGCCCCACTCGTAGCTGACGATGTTGACCTTCAGGCCGATCTGTTTCCAGTCGTTCTGCAGCATCTCGGCCATCAGCTTGGCGTTCGGGTTATACGGCCGTTGAACCGGCATGGCCCACAGGGTGATCTCGGTGCCTTCTTTAATGCCGGCTTCCTTGAGCAGTTCCTTGGCCTTGGCTGGGTCGAACTTCGTATCCTTGATGGTGGTGTCGTAGGACCACTGGGTCGGCGGCATGGCGTTGACGGCCAGTTGGCCTGCGCCCTGATACACGGAGTCGATGATCTGCTGCTTGTTCACCGACATGTCCAACGCTTCACGTACACGCAGGTCGGCCAGTGGGTTGGCGGCGGTCTGCCCCTTGATCACCGGCATGACGTTGTAAGCGATGTAGCCCAGGTTGAAACCGGCCTGGTGCGGCAGTTTCAGGTCCTTGTCTTCGCCCAGCGCCTTGAGGTCGGCCGGACGTGGGAACAAGGTGATCTGGCATTCGTTTTTCTTGAGCTTCTGGATGCGCACCGACGGGTCGGTGGTGATGGCGAAGATCAGGTTATCGATCTTCACATCCTCAGGTTTCCAGTAGTCCTTGTTGCCGGTGTAACGAATGTTCGAATCTTTCTGATAACTCTTGAACACGAACGGGCCAGTGCCGATTGGCTTCTGGTTGATGTCCGCGGGCTTGCCTTCCTTCAACAGTTGAGCGGCGTATTCGGCCGACTGGATGGAGGCGAAACTCATCGCCAGGTTCTGGATGAAAGCGGCGTCCACAGTGCCAAGGGTGAACTTGACGGTGTGGTCATCGACTTTCTCGATGTTCTTGATGTTGGTGTCCATCCCCATGTCCGTGAAGTACGGGAACTCGGTGGGGTAGGCTTTACGGAACGGATCGTCCTTGTTGATCATGCGGTTGAACGTGAACAGAACGTCATCGGCATTGAAGGTACGGGTCGGCTTGAAGTACGAAGTGGTGTGGAATTTCACGCCATCACGCAGGTGGAAGGTGTACGTCAGGCCATCCGGGGCCACGTCCCAGCTGGTGGCCAGCCCAGGAATCACAGCGGTGCCGCCGCGTTCGAACTGGGTCAGACGGTTGAACATGGTTTCGGCCGAGGCATCGAAGTCTGTTCCGGCGGTGTACTGGCCTGGGTCGAAACCGGCCGGGCTCCCTTCGGAGCAGAACACCAGGTTACTCGCCGCATGGGCGAAAGGAGCAGCGGCCATAAGGCCAGCACTCACTAAAAGCGGAAGGACTGCGTGTTTAAGCATGTTGGCCTCATGATTTGTTGTCATTTTTGGTGGTGAGGGCGACCTCGTGAGTCGGCCTGCGGATACTTATGCAGGGGCCATACCCATTGCAAGATGCTGAACCGTTGCAAGAGGCAAACTGTGGTACGAACGTACAGGAATGTCGCATTTATGAAAGTTTGTACATAAATGCATATATATAGAGGGTTTTTTCGGTGCATGGCGCGCACCAAAAATGCCCAACCGAGCGGTCTAGCGCACTCGGTTGGGGCGTAGCTGTTACTTATCTAGACTGACACCATAAAACGGCGTCAGACCAAAAGGACTGATCTTGAAGTCCTTTACTTCCTTTCGAAGTGGCTGGAAAACCGTCGAGTTTGCAATAGGCGTTATAGGCACTTGTTCCTTAAGGATTTTCTGTGCCTGTTGATACCACTTGATGCGTTGCTCGCGGTCGTTGCTGACCTTGGCCTGCTGCACCAGTTTGTCGTAGGCCGGGTTACACCATTTGGCGTAGTTGCTGCCTTTGACTGCGGCACAACTGTAGAGCACGCCGAGCCAGTTATCCGGGTCGCCATTGTCGCCGGTCCAGCCATAAATCATCGCGTCATGCTCGCCATTTTTGGCGCGCTTGATGTATTCGCCCCACTCATAGCTGACGATGTTGGCTTTAATACCGATTTTTTCCCAATCCTGTTGAATCATTTGCGCCGACATTCGCGCGTTGGGATTGGAAGCGCGCTGCACGGTCATCGCCCACAAGTTGATGGTGGTACCTGGTGCAACCCCTGCTTCTTTTAGTAGCGCCCGGGCCTTGGTCGGATCGTAGGGCGCATCCTTGATGGTGGGGTCATAAGACCACTGCGCCGGAGGCAGGGCGTTCTGCGCCAATTGTCCGGCGCTTTGGTAAACAGCCTTGATAATTGCCGGCTTATCGATGGCCATGTCCAGCGCCTGGCGCACCTTGAGCTGGTCCAGCGGTGGATGCGTCACGTTGTAGGCCAGGAAACCCAAATTGAAACCGGCCTGTTGCAGCACGCGCAGGTTGGGGTCTTGTTTCATTATTTCAATGTCGGACGGGCGCGGGTAACCGCTGACCTGGCATTCACCGGCCTTGAGTTTCTGCAGGCGCGCGGCGGCGTCCGGGGTGATGGCGAACACCAGGTTGTCGAGCTTCACATCCTCCGGTTTCCAATACTGCTTATTGGCCGCGTAGCGAATCTGCGAGTCTTTCTGGTAGCGCTTGAACACAAACGGCCCGGTGCCCACGGGTTTCTGGTTGATCTGCTCGGCCTTGCCTTCTTTTAAAAGCTGGGCGGCGTATTCGGCCGATTGCACCGAGGCGAAGCTCATGGCCAGGTTCTGCACGAACGAGGCGTCGACGTTGTTCAGGTTGAACTGCACGGTGTGCTCGTCGAGTTTTTCGACACTTTTGATCGTGGTGTTCAAACCCATGTCGGTGAAGTAGGGCGACTCGGACGGGTAAGCCTTGCGAAACGGACTGTCGGCATCCAGTAGGCGATTGAACGTGAATAGGACGTCATCCGCGTTGAAGTCGCGGGTAGGCGTGAAGTAATCGGTGGTGTGGAATTTGACGCCATCACGCAAGTGGAAGGTGTAGGTCAGGCCGTCCTTGGACACATCCCAGCTCGTCGCCAGGCCCGGCTCAACCTCGGTGCCGCCACGCTTGAACTGGGTCAGGCGGTTGAACACGGTTTCGGCGGAGGCATCGAAGTCGGTGCCGCTGGTGTACTGGCTGGGGTCGAAACCGGCGGGGCTGGCTTCGGAGCAGTAGACCAGGGTAGTCGCCGCCTGAGCGGTCGGCATCAAGGCCAGGAGGCCGGCGGCAAGGAGCAACGGTTTTAAGGTGATTCTTTCCATGGAGACCCCTGAAGTGGCAGGCATATAAAGGCTGCCCAAACGAAAACGGCGGTCACCGAGGTTACCGCCGTTCAGGGTTGTCAGGTAGGGGTCACTGCATCTGTACTTCAATCACCCCATCAGCGCTCATGTTGACCTGGCTGGTGCCGGCTTCTACTTCTGGCGTTGGCGCCGAATCCGCCATGGCCGCTTTCATCATCATCCCGCCATTGCGGGCGTAAGG
The DNA here is from genome assembly GCF_030687515.1 of Pseudomonas sp. FP2338. Taxonomy (NCBI): domain Bacteria; kingdom Pseudomonadati; phylum Pseudomonadota; class Gammaproteobacteria; order Pseudomonadales; family Pseudomonadaceae; genus Pseudomonas; species Pseudomonas sp. FP2338. Next base: position 989,008 of record NZ_CP117436.1, read on the forward strand.
CATCGGGTAGCCATTGGTGTTGAAGTTCAGGTTGACGATCTTGTAGCCCTTGCCGCCCAGTGCATCGGTGGCCAGTTGCGCGCGCGCCTTGAAGGCGGCAACGGCGTCTTTAAGCAATGCGTCTTCGCTGGCCTTGCGCGTGCTGTCGGCGATGGCGAAGTCCATGTTTTCCATTTTCAGGGTGTTCAGCAGTTCGCCGGTGAGCTTGGACAGTGCCGGGAAGTCGGCGCTTTCCAGGCGCAGTTCGGCACGCTCGCGCCAGCCGGTGATCTTCTGGTTCTTGCTGTCGTAGATCGGGTAGCTGTTGCGGCTGCCTTGGCGCAGGGTCACCGCTTTGACTTCGCGCGCCTCGCCCAAGGCCTTGTTCATGGTGTTAGTGATTTCGGCCGCGAGTTTAGCCGGGTCGGCGTTTTGCGACTCGGTGTAAAGGGTGACGATCATCTTGTCGCGGGCAACCTCCTGGCTGACCTCGGCGCGCAGGGAAATCTGATTGTAGTTCAGCCCTTCGGCTGCCAATGCGGGGAGACTGGCAAGGGTGGCGACGCCGAGGGTGATAACAGCTGCACTGCGAGTGAAACGAGACATGGAAGCTCCTTGAGGTAGTCGTGTTGGTTAAGACTGTAGACGGTGGCTTCGGGTTCTTCGGGTTTACACATTCGCTACAAGTGGTGGTGGTGCCGACGAACGGTCATTTGGCCGGCCTGCGTCAAAGAGCCACACGCGCCGTGCCAGCGGGTCTGCTTCGTTTATACTCGTGCCGATCCGCCTGCAGCGCTCACCGGGAGAGCTCATGCTCGCCGCCGTAAAACTGACTTCCGCCACACGCCAGAACCTCTGGCGCCTGACGTTCATCCGTACCCTGGTACTGGCCGCACAGGCCGGCTCCGTCGGGCTTGCCTATTGGTTCGACCTGCTGCCGCTGCCGTGGCTGCAACTGGGTGTGACCCTGGCGTTTTCCACCGTGCTGTGCGCGTTCACCGCCATCCGTTTGCGCACTACGTGGCCGGTGACCGAGTTGGAATATGCGCTCCAGTTGGCCTGCGACCTGTTTATCCACAGTGTTTTGCTGTATTTCTCCGGTGGTTCCACCAACCCGTTCGTTTCGTATTACCTGGTGCCATTGACCATCGCTGCCGTGACGTTGCCCTGGCGCTATTCGGTGGTGCTGTCGGGTATCGCGCTGACCCTGTACACCTTGCTGTTGGCACAGTTCTACCCGTTGCAGACGTTCCCCATCGCTAGGGAAAATCTGCAGATCTACGGGATGTGGCTGAGCTTTGCGCTGTCTGCGGCGGTGATTACGTTCTTCGCTGCACGCATGGCCGAAGAGCTGCGCCGTCAGGAAGAATTGCGCGCTATTCGCCGCGAAGAAGGCCTGCGCGACCAGCAATTACTGGCCGTCGCCACCCAGGCCGCCGGCGCCGCCCACGAATTGGGCACGCCGCTGGCGACCATGAGCGTACTGCTTAATGAAATGACCCAGGACCATCACGACCCGGTGCTGCAAGAAGACCTCGGTGTGTTGCGCGAACAGGTCAAGCAGTGCAAGCAGACCTTGCAGCAACTGGTGCGCGCCGCCGAAGCCAATCGCCGCCTGGCGGTAGAGATGCAGGACGTGACCCAGTGGCTCGACGAAGCCCTGAACCGCTGGCACCTGATGCGCCCCGAGGCCAGCTATCGCTTCAACCTGCTGGGCCAGGGCACGGTGCCGCGCATGGCGCCGCCGCCGGACCTGACCCAGGCCTTGCTCAACCTGCTGAACAACGCCGCCGATGCCTGCCCCGAAGGCTTGGGCGTGCAGTTGGACTGGGACGCGGAAAACGTGACCATCAGCATTCGTGACCACGGCGCGGGCGTGCCGCTGGCGATTGCCGAGCAAATCGGCAAACCCTTCTTTACCACCAAGGGCAAAGGCTTCGGCCTCGGCCTGTTTTTGAGCAAGGCCAGCGTGACCCGCGCGGGCGGCTCAGTGAAGCTCTATAGTCATGAGGAAGGTGGCACGCTCACCGAGCTGCGCCTGCCCCGTGTCGCACGAGGAGATATCGATGAGTGACGAGATCCAAGTCGAAGGCGAAGAACTGCCGCACCTGTTGCTGGTAGATGACGACGCCACCTTTACCCGCGTAATGGCGCGCGCCATGAGCCGTCGTGGCTTTCGCGTGAGCACCGCAGGTTCGGCTGAAGAAGGCCTGACCATCGCCCAGGCCGACCTGCCGGACTACGCCGCGCTCGACCTGAAAATGGACGGCGATTCTGGCCTGGTGCTGCTGCCCAAGCTGCTGGAGCTGGACCCGGAAATGCGCGTGGTGATCCTCACCGGTTACTCCAGCATCGCCACTGCCGTCGAGGCCATCAAGCGCGGCGCCTGCAATTACCTGTGCAAGCCGGCGGATGCCGACGACGTGCTGGCTGCCTTGCTCTCCGAGCACGCCGACCTCGACACCCTGGTGCCGGAAAACCCTATGTCGGTGGACCGCCTGCAGTGGGAACACATCCAGCGTGTGCTCACCGAGCACGAAGGCAATATCTCCGCTACTGCCCGTGCGTTGGGCATGCACCGACGTACCCTGCAACGCAAGTTGCAGAAACGCCCGGTACGGCGCTGAACAAAGTCTGAACAATCCGCTTCAGGCCGCACGGAGCCCTGAACCGATCGTCTATGATCGGTTCAAACGCCTGTCACATTTTCTTACAGAGCCTGAACGATGAATCAGAACGCTGAGTATTCCGCGGTCAACGACGCGGTGCATGGGCACTTCCTGCGCCGAACGTGGGCGATGATCAAACCCTATTGGCGCAGTGAAGAGAAGGGCAAGGCCTGGTTGTTGCTGGCTGTGGTGGTTGGTCTGACGCTGTTCAGTGTGGCGATTTCCGTGTGGCTCAACCACTGGTACAAGGATTTCTATAACGCCCTGGAAAAAAAGGACACTGCGGCTTTTTGGCAGCAGATCATCTATTTCTGCGGCATCGCTGCAGTGGCTATTCTCGGCGCGGTCTACCGCCTTTATCTGACCCAGATGTTGACCATTCGCTGGCGCGCGTGGCTCACCGAAAAGCACTTTGCACGCTGGCTTAACAACAAGAACTACTACCAGTTGGAGCAGGGCGGCTACACCGATAACCCGGACCAGCGGATTTCCGAAGACCTCAATAGCTTTACCTTGAACACGTTAACGCTGGGTTTGGGCCTGTTACGCAATGTGGTCAGTCTGGTGTCGTTCTCGATTATCTTGTGGGGCGTGTCGGGCAGCATCGAAGTGTTCGGTATCACCATCCCCGGCTACATGTTCTGGTGCGCATTGCTGTATGCCGCCGTCGGCAGTTGGCTGACGCACCTGATCGGCCGTCGTTTGATCGGCTTGAGCAACCAGCAGCAACGGTTCGAAGCAGACTTGCGTTTCTCCATGGTGCGCGTGCGGGAAAATGCCGAAAGCATTGCTTTGTACAATGGCGAGTCAAACGAAAATCAACGTTTGAGTGCGCGGTTCGGTAAGGTCTGGCACAACTACTGGGACATCATGAAAGTGTCCAAGCGCCTGACATTCTTCACCGCAGGCTATGAGCAGATCGCGATTGTCTTTGCATTTATCGTGGCGGCACCGCGCTATTTTGCCGGCAAGATCGAGCTGGGCGAGCTGATGCAAATCAACTCGGCATTCGGCAATGTGCAGGGCAATTTCAGCTGGTTTATCACCGCTTACTCCGACCTCGCCAGCTGGCGTGCCAGCAGTGACCGTCTGCTGAGTTTCCATGAGGCCATGAGCCGCAACGAGCAACGTGCTCCGGCCATCGATGTGCGCCCGCACGGCGAGCAACTGGTGGTCAAAGACCTGGGCATGGACCTGGCCGACGGCCGCCACCTGCTCACTGACGCCGACATGACGGTAGAGCCTGGCCAGCGCGTGATGCTCAGTGGGCGTTCCGGTAGCGGTAAAAGTACGTTGCTGCGCGCCATGGGCAGCTTGTGGCCGGCGGGCCACGGCAGCATTCGCCTGCCGGCGGCGCGTTATCTGTTCCTGCCGCAAAAGCCTTACTTGCCGATTGGCAGCCTGAAGGCCGTGTTGAGTTATCCACAAGACGACAGCACCTACCCGGCCGAACGTTATGCACAGGTCCTGGAAACCTGCCGCTTGCCCCATCTGGTCAGCCGTCTGGATGAGGCCAACCACTGGCAGCGCATGCTCTCACCCGGTGAGCAGCAGCGCCTGGCCTTTGCCCGCGCCTTGTTGTTCGCGCCGCAATGGCTGTATATGGACGAAGCCACCTCCGCCATGGATGAAGAGGATGAGGCGAGCTTGTATCAAGCGTTGATCGATGAACTGCCGGGGCTGAGTATCGTCAGTGTCGGCCATCGCAGCAGCCTCAAGCGCTTCCATGGGCGACATGTGCGAATTGAGGGTGGGTTGTTGCAGGAGCAACAACCGGCTTAAGGGCACGCTCGTTGAGTGTGGGAGCCGGGCTTGCCCGCGATGGCGGTGGGTCAGGCAACAGATACTTTGCTGGTACACCGCTATCGCAGGCAAGCCAGCTCCCACATTGGATTAGTGTCGCCTGCTTGATTGAGCACCCATAAAAAAGCCCGGCTGATCATCGATCAGCCGGGCTTTTTAGTGCTTGAAAATAACTTACTTCTTCAAGCCGTAATGCTCATCCAGCATGCCTGGGGCGTTCGGCGTTTTTGGCGCGTAGTCCCGTGGTGGCTCCTGGTTTTCCCGCGGTGGCGTCAGGCGCTCCCGTGGGGCTTGCGGTGCATCGGAATGCAGCGCGGCCAGCAGGCGCTGGCGGGTGATGTCGTCGAGGGCGAGGCGGTTGGCGCCATCGGCGAGATGATCCTGTACTTCCTGGTAGCTCTGAGTGAGCTTCTTGACCAGGGTCGCGGTGCTGTTGAAGTGGGTAACAACCTCGTTCTGATAACTGTCAAAACGTTCCTGAATGTCATCCAGCTGACGCTGCGTGCGGTTAGGCGCGGCATTCGGCAGCAAGCGGGCAACCAGGAATCCAATGGCGACACCGGCAACCAGGGCAAGAGTCGGCAACAACCAAACTAAGAGCGAGTGTTCCACGAGTCCTTCCTCTATAAACGGCTTTGCTTTACGTTAACGGCTCAAACCTGCGCTGTATACCGCGATTAAGCTCGCAATGATGCCATGCACAGACTTTTAGCTAGACGAGTCGACCCTTTGAGAGGTCACGGAGTTCATTCCTTGCTCATGCGTGAAACCCCCGTTTTGATCGCTGGCCCGGTGGGCCAATTGGAAGCCTTGTACCTGGATCACCCCGAGCCACGTGGCCTGGCGCTGATCTGCCACCCTAACCCGGTGCAAGGCGGGACCATGCTCAATAAAGTCGTTTCGACCCTGCAGCGCACTGCCCGCGATGCTGGTTTGATTACTTTACGTTTCAATTACCGTGGGGTCGGCGCGAGCGCCGGTACTCACGACATGGCCACCGGTGAAGTGGACGATGCCGAAGCGGCGGCCACCTGGCTGCGGGAAAAACACCCTGAACTGCCGATTACCCTGCTCGGCTTTTCCTTCGGCGGCTATGTCGCGGCCAGCCTCGGCGGCCGCCTGGAAGCCAAGGGCGAAAAGCTTGCGCACCTGTTCATGGTCGCCGCTGCGGTGATGCGCCTGCGCGATAGCGATGTGCTGCCCCAAGGCTGCCCATTGACCCTGATCCAGCCGGAAACCGATGAAGTGGTCGACCCGCAGCTGGTCTACGATTGGTCCGCCGACCTCAAACGCCCCCATGAGCTGCTGAAAGTGGCAGAATGCGGACACTTTTTTCATGGCAAGCTCACCGATCTCAAGGATCTGGTGCTGCCGCGCCTCTCGAATTGATAGCAGTCTGATAAGCGATTACCCATGACGACTCGTACCCGTATCCTCACCGGCATCACCACCACCGGCACGCCGCACCTGGGCAACTACGCCGGTGCGATCCGCCCGGCGATCCTCGCCAGCCAGGACGCGAATGCCGATTCCTTCTACTTCCTGGCCGACTACCACGCCCTGATCAAGTGCGATGACCCGCAGCGCATCCAGCGCTCGCGCATGGAAATCGCCGCGACCTGGCTGGCCGGTGGCCTGGATGTGAACCGGGTGACCTTCTATCGCCAGTCCGACATCCCGGAAATCCCCGAGCTGACCTGGCTGCTGACCTGCGTTGCCGCCAAGGGCCTGCTCAACCGCGCCCACGCCTACAAGGCCTCGGTGGACAAGAACGTCGAAAGCGGTGAAGACCCGGACGCGGGCATCAGCATGGGCCTGTACAGCTACCCGGTGCTGATGGCGGCGGACATCCTGATGTTCAACGCGCACAAGGTGCCGGTCGGCCGTGACCAGATCCAGCATGTGGAAATGGCCCGCGACATCGGCCAGCGTTTCAACCACCTGTTCGGCAACGGTAAAGAATTCTTCACCATGCCCGAGGCGTTGATCGAAGAAAGCGTCGCCACCTTGCCGGGCCTGGACGGCCGCAAGATGTCCAAGAGCTACGACAACACCATCCCGTTGTTCACCAGCGCCAAGGACATGAAGGACGCCATCTCGCGGATCGTCACCGATTCGCGTGCGCCCGGCGAAGCCAAGGACCCGGACAACTCGCACCTGTTCACCTTGTTCCAGGCATTTGCCAGCAAGGCTCAGGAACAAGAGTTCCGCGCCGAGCTGCTGCAAGGCCTGGGCTGGGGCGAGGCGAAGAATCGCTTGTTCCAACTGCTCGACAGCCAACTGAGCGAGCCGCGCGAGCGTTACCACCAGTTGATGTCGCGCCCCTCGGACATGGAAGACCTGCTGCTGATCGGCGCCAAGAAAGCCCGCGCCGTGGCCGCACCGTTCCTTGCCGAGCTGCGTGAAGCCGTGGGCCTGCGCTCGTTCGTCAACCAGGCCGCCGCGCCAGTGGCGGCCAAGAAGAAAGCCGCCAAAGCTGCGCGCTTCGTGAGCTTTCGTGAAGACGACGGCAGCTTCCGCTTCCGCCTGCTGTCGGCCGAGGGCGAGCAATTGCTGTTGTCGCGCAATTTTGCCGACGGCAAAACAGCGGGCGCAGTGACCAAGCAACTGCAAAACGGCGACGCGCTGGATGTACGCACTGAGGCCACAGGCTTCAGCGTATGGCTGGACGGTGCTGCCGTGGCCGACAGCGCTGACTTTGCCGACGAAACGTCGCGCGATGCAGCCATCGCCGCCTTGCGCGTTGCGTTGACCCCCATCGAGGATTAACCCGACCAAGGGTTGATTGCCATTATTCAGGGCCGTCGTTACAGTGACGGCCCGTTTTTGTTGCCTTGCTAACGAAATTATGACGCCCCTAGAACGATATCAAGCTGATCTGAAACGCCCTGAGTTCTTCCATGACGCGGCCCAGGAAAATGCGGTGCGTCATTTGCAGCGCCTGTACGACGACCTGGTCGCGGCCTCGCACAACAAGCCAGGGATGTTCAGCAAGCTGTTTGGCAAGAAAGACCACACGCCGGTCAAAGGCCTGTACTTCTGGGGTGGCGTGGGCCGCGGCAAGACCTACCTGGTCGACACCTTCTTCGAAGCACTGCCGTTCAAGGAAAAGGTGCGTACGCACTTCCACCGCTTCATGAAGCGTGTGCACGAAGAGATGAAGACGCTGCCGGGCGAGAAGAACCCGCTGACGCTCATCGCCAAGCGCTTCTCCGACGAAGCGCGGGTCATTTGTTTCGATGAGTTCTTCGTCTCCGACATCACCGACGCCATGATCCTCGGCACCTTGATGGAAGAACTGTTCAAGAACGGCGTGACCCTGGTCGCCACCTCGAACATCGTGCCCGACGGCTTGTACAAGGACGGCCTGCAACGTGCGCGCTTCCTGCCGGCCATCGCGCTGATCAAGCAGAACACCGAGATCGTCAACGTCGACAGCGGTGTCGACTACCGTTTGCGTCACCTTGAGCAGGCTGAACTGTTCCACTTCCCGCTGAACGAAGCGGCGCATGAAAGCCTGAAAAAGAGCTTCCGCGCGCTGACGCCGGAATGCACCCAGGCGGTGGAAAACGACAAGCTGATGATCGAGAACCGTGAAATCATCGCCCTGCGTACCTGCGATGACGTGGCCTGGTTCGAGTTCCGCCAGCTGTGCGACGGCCCGCGTAGCCAGAACGACTACATCGAGTTGGGCAAGATTTTCCACGCGGTGATCTTGAGCGGCGTGGAGCAGATGAGCGTTACTACCGATGACATCGCGCGGCGGTTCATCAACATGGTCGACGAGTTCTACGACCGTAACGTGAAGCTGATCATCTCGGCGGAAGTCGAGCTCAAGGACCTCTACACGGGCGGTCGCTTGAACTTCGAATTCCAGCGCACCCTGAGCCGCTTGCTGGAAATGCAATCCCACGAGTTCCTGTCGCGTGGGCACAAGCCGTAAGCGATGTGCATGAAATGACCAAGGCCTGCAGTGATGCAGGCCTTTTTTATGGATGTTCTCCAGAACAATGAAGATCACCTGTGGGAGCCGGGCTTGCCCGCGATGGCGGTGGGTCAGGAACAAATGTACTCACTGATACACCGCTATCGCAGGCAAGCCAGCTCCCACCTTGGTTTGTGTTCGCCAGGGGTTATGCGGATTGCAGTGATGCAGGCCTTTTTTATGGATGTTCTCCAGAACAATGGAGATCACCTGTGGGAGCCGGGCTTGCCCGCGATGGCGGTGGGTCATCAGCCGATACATGCACTGATACACCGCCATCGCAGGCAAGCCAGCTCCCACCTTGGTTTGTGTTCGCCAGGGGTTATGCGGCTTGCAGTGATACAGGCCTTTTTTATGGATGTTCTCCAGAACAATGGAGATCACCTGTGGGAGCCGGGCTTGCCCGCGATGGCGGTGGGTCAGGAATAAATGTACTCACTGATACACCGCCATCGCAGGCAAGCCAGCTCCCACCTTGGTTTGTGTTTACTTTGAGTCAGGCGGCTTGCTGGAACTGTTGGCGATACTGGTTCGGCGACAGCTCGGTGTGCTGCCTGAACAGCCGCGCAAAGAAGCTTGCATCGTCGTAACCCACTTCATAGCTGATGGTCTTGATGCTCTTGCGACTGCCCGAGAGCAGGCCTTTGGCCGTCTCGATGCGTAGCCTTTGCAGGTAATGCAGTGGCTTGTCACCCGTGGCCGTCTGGAAGCGGCGCATGAAGTTGCGAATGCTCATGCCGTGCTCCCGGGCGACGTCTTCGAAGCGGAACTTGTCGGCAAAGTGCTCTTCCAGCCAGTGCTGGATTTGCAGGATGATCACGTCCTGGTGCAGCTTCTGCCCGCCAAAACCGATGCGCCCTGGCGCGTAGTTGCGCTGCACTTCGTAAAGGATGTCGCGGGCTACCGCCTGGGCGATGTTGGCGCCGCAGAAGCGCTCGATCAGGTAGATGTAAAGGTCGCACGCCGAGGTGGTGCCGCCGGCGCAGTACAGGTTGTCGGCGTCGGTGAGGTGCTTGTCCTGGTTGAGTTGCACCTTGGGGAAACGCTCGCTGAAGGCGTTGAAGAAGCGCCAGTAAGTGGTCGCCTCTTTACCATCGAGCAGCCCGGCTTCGGCCAGCCAGAACACTCCGGTGGCTTCGCCGCACAGCACCGCGCCACGCGCATGTTGTTCGCGCAACCACGGCAGCACTTGCGGGTAGCGGCTGCACAGGGCTTCGAAGTCATCCCAGAAGGCCGGCAACACAATGATGTCGGCGTTTTCCAGGCCGCCGTCCACCGGCATGATCACATCGCTGAAGCTGCGTACCGACTGCCCGTCGGGGCTTACCAGGCGCGTTTCGAATGCCGGGGTCAGGCCCAGGCCTTGCTGCTTGCCGTAACGCAGGCTGGCGAGGTGGAAGAAATCCTTGGCTTGCATGAGGGTGGAAGCGAATACCCGATCAATGGCCAAAATGCTGACGCGCCGCAAGGGCGTGGAGATTTGGTTAGACATAATTTCATTTATTCTTATAGGGGAAAGTGGTCACCAGACGGCTGGATCGTCTTATTTTTTGTCGCATGTGTCCAGTGTCCTGTGACGCCTTCGCGGCATAGGCTCTGTGGTCTGGTCTTTGTCCGACAATCCACGCAGGTGACCCATGATCCCCAGAACCTTGTTCAGCTCGGAGCACGAACTCTTGCGCGAAAGCGTGCGCACCTTCCTCGAAAAACACGCTGCGCCGTTCCACGGGCAGTGGGAAAAGCAGGGTTACATCGACCGTAATCTGTGGAGCAAAGCGGGGGAGGCGGGGATGCTGTGTTCCCACCTGCCGGAAGAATACGGCGGGCTGGGCGCGGACTTTTTGTACAGCGCGGTAGTGATCGAAGAGATCAGTCGCTTGGGCCTTACCGGCATCGGCTTTTCCCTGCATTCGGACATCGTCGCGCCTTACATCCTGCATTACGGCAGTGAGGCGCTGAAGCACAAGTACCTGCCTAAACTGATCTCCGGCGAGATGGTCACGGCCATCGCCATGACCGAGCCGGGTGCCGGTTCTGACTTGCAGGGTGTCAAGACCACCGCCGTGCTGGATGGCGATGAGTATGTGATCAACGGCTCCAAAACCTTTATCACCAATGGCTATCTCGCCGAGTTGGTAGTGGTGGTGGCCAAGACCGACCCCAAGGCTGGCGCCAAGGGCACCAGCCTGTTTCTGGTGGAAGCCGATACACCGGGCTTCGACAAGGGCAAGCGCCTGGAGAAAGTGGGCATGAAGGCCCAGGATACTTCGGAGCTGTTCTTTCAGGATGTACGCGTGCCCAAGGAAAACCTGCTGGGCCAGGCAGGCATGGGCTTCGCCTACTTGATGCAGGAGCTGCCTCAGGAGCGCCTGACCGTGGCGATTGGCGCGTTGTCATCCGCCGAAGCTGCGCTGCAGTGGACCCTGGACTACACCCGCGAGCGCAAGGCGTTCGGAAAAGCGATTGCCGACTTTCAGAATACTCGCTTCAAGCTGGCGGAGATGGCCACCGAGATTCAGATCGGCCGCGTGTTTGTCGATAAATGCATGGCGCTGCACCTGGAAGGCAAGCTCGACGTGCCCACCGCTGCGATGGCCAAGTACTGGGCCACCGACCTGCAATGCAAGGTGCTCGACGAGTGCGTGCAGTTGCACGGTGGTTACGGCTTCATGTGGGAATACCCGATTGCGCGGGCCTGGGCGGATGCGCGGGTGCAGCGCATTTATGCGGGGACCAATGAGATCATGAAGGAGATTATTGCGCGGGCGCTTTGATCTTGTGGTGCTTTTGAGGGCGCCATCGCAGGCAAGCCAGCTCCCACATTTGACGGTGTTCACAAATCAAAATGTGGGAGCTGGCTTGCCTGCGATAGCGATCTAACGGTCAATCAAGGCGCAGGGTTCGGATGATCCTTCTGAATCGCCTCAATCCCTTCCAGCACTTCCTTGGACAGCTTCAAATCAGCACTGGCAATGTTGCTGTCCAATTGCTCCAGGCTCGTGGCGCCAATAATATTGCTGGTCACAAACGGCTGTTGCGTCACAAACGCCAGGGCCATCTGCGCCGGGTCCAGGCCATGTTCCCGCGCCAGGGCCACATAACGGCTGCACGCAGCTTGCGACTGCGGGTTGAAGTAGCGGCTGAAACGGCTGTACTCGGTCAGGCGCGCCTTGGCCGGGCGTGCGCCATTTTCGTATTTGCCGCTGAGCATGCCGAAAGCCAGCGGTGAATAGGCCAGCAAGCCGCATTGCTCGCGAATCGCCACTTCCGCCAAACCCACCTCAAAGCTGCGGTTGAGCAGGTTGTAGGGGTTCTGGATCGACACGGCGCGGGTCCAGCCACGGGCTTCGGCCAGGGCCAGGAACTTCATGGTGCCCCACGGGGTTTCGTTGGACAGGCCGATGTGGCGGATCTTGCCGGCCTTGACCTGTTCGTCCAGCGCTTCGAGGGTTTCTTCCAGCGGGGTCAGGTCGTCTTCGTCCTTGTGCTTGTAGCTCAGTTGGCCAAAGAAGTTGGTGCTGCGCTCCGGCCAGTGCAGCTGGTAGAGGTCGATCCAATCGGTTTGCAAGCGCTTGAGGCTGGCATCCAGGGCTTCGACGATGTGCTTGCGGTTGTGGCGCAGGTGGCCGTCGCGGATGTAGTCGATGGTATTGCCGGGGCCGGCGATCTTGCTGGCGAGGATCCAGTCGGCACGGTCGCCGCGGCTCTTGAAGTAATTACCGATATAACGCTCGGTGGTGGCATAGGTGTCGGCTTTAGGCGGCACCGGGTACATTTCGGCGGTGTCGAGGAAGTTGATCCCTGCGGCCTTGGCCCGTTCGATCTGTGCGAAGGCCTCTGCCTCGCTGTTCTGCTCACCCCAGGTCATGGTGCCCAAGGCGATCGCGCTTACGTTCAGATCGGTGCGGCCCAGCTGTCGATAATCCATCGGGTACTCCTTCGGGGGAAAACAATCATAAAAGCAGGTTGAATTTTTTTTCGCAATCTGCATAATTGCCCACCTCTTTCTGCAGTGGAAGTGATGCGCCGCCTGCCGAAGAATCTTGCCGTTGAACGGACGCGCCGACCCGAGCCCCCGATAGCGTCTGTATCCGGCTGCCTTTGACTTGTCAAAGTACGCACTATTCAGTAAGATCCGCCGTCTAATTTACAGGGCGGCCCCTGAGGCTATTAAAGAATGACAACTTTTACTGCAAAACCGGAAACAGTTCAGCGCGACTGGTTTGTCGTCGACGCCGCTGGTCAGACCCTGGGTCGTCTGGCCACTGAAGTCGCCAGCCGTCTGCGTGGCAAGCACAAGCCTGAGTACACCCCTCACGTTGACACCGGTGACTACATTGTCATCATCAACGCCGAGCAGGTACGTGTTACCGGCAACAAAGCGCAAGACAAAATGTACTACCGTCACTCCGGTTTCCCAGGCGGTATCAAGTCTTCGAACTTCGAAGGCCTGATCTCCAAGAAGCCTGAAGCCCCGATCGAAATCGCGGTCAAAGGTATGCTGCCTAAGGGCCCACTGGGTCGCGATATGTTTCGCAAGCTGAAAGTCTATGCGGGCGCTGTACACCCTCATGCTGCTCAGCAGCCCCAAGAACTGAAGTTTTAACGGAATAGTTCATTATGTCGGCGACTCAAAATTACGGCACTGGCCGTCGCAAAACCGCTACCGCTCGCGTTTTCCTGCGTCCGGGTACTGGTAACATCTCGATCAACAACCGCACTCTGGAAAATTTCTTCGGTCGCGAAACTGCCCGCATGGTAGTTCGTCAGCCGCTGGAACTGACCGAGACTGTTGAAAAGTTCGACATCTACGTCACCGTTATCGGTGGCGGTGTAAGTGGTCAAGCTGGCGCAATCCGCCACGGTATCACTCGCGCTCTGATGCAGTACGACGAAACCCTGCGTGGCGCTCTGCGCAAAGCTGGCTTCGTAACTCGCGATGCTCGTGAAGTTGAACGTAAGAAAGTCGGTCTGCGTAAAGCGCGTAAGCGTCCGCAGTACTCGAAGCGTTAATTCGCTTTACGTTCCACAAAAACGCCCAACTCCTCACGGAGCTGGGCGTTTTTTATTGCCTGCGATTTATGCATAAATTTCGCCGTGACAACTTGCCACATCCGTAGACCCCCTATACTACAAGGCCTGGAGGCTGAGCCCAGGGCAATTCCCTTGTCATACGTGGGGCTTTTCATTACCATCCGACAAAATTTTTATAAGTAAAGATTCAACACTTAGTAGACGCCTGATTTAACAGGCCAAAAAGCTGATGGGAGAGGACTGAATGAGCAATGACGGCGTGAATGCAGGCCGGCGTCGCTTCTTGGTAGCAGCCACATCCGTGGTGGGTGCTGCAGGAGCGGTGGGGGCTGCGGTCCCGTTCGTGGGGTCATGGTTTCCCAGTGCCAAGGCGAAAGCCGCAGGTGCACCGGTGAAGGTGAATGTCAGCAAGATCGACCCAGGCCAGCAGATGATTGCTGAGTGGCGCGGTCAGCCGGTCTTCATCGTTCGTCGTACTGAGGAGATCCTGGGGAATCTGAAGAAAATCGAAGGTCAGCTGTCTGACCCCGACTCTAAGAACTCCGACCAGCCCGCCTACGTCGATAAGGAAATCCGTTCGATCAAGCCAGAGATCCTGCTGCTGATCGGTATCTGCACCCACTTGGGTTGCTCGCCTACCTTCCGCCCGGAAGTTGCTCCTGCCGACCTTGGCAAGGATTGGGTCGGTGGCTACTTCTGCCCTTGCCACGGCTCCCACTACGACCTCGCCGGTCGCGTCTACAAGTCACAACCCGCACCACTGAACCTGCCAGTGCCGCCACATCACTACGAGACTGACAGTGTCATTGTCATTGGCGTCGACGAGGGGGAGAAAGCCTGATGAGCAAGTTCATGGATTGGGTGGATGCGCGTTTCCCCGCCACTAAAATGTGGGAAGACCATCTCAGCAAATATTACGCACCAAAAAACTTCAACTTCTTCTACTTCTTCGGCTCGTTGGCCTTGCTGGTGCTGGTCAACCAGATCGTCACCGGTGTGTGGCTGACGATGAGCTACACGCCGTCGGCGGAAGAGGCGTTCGCCTCCGTCGAGTACATCATGCGTGACGTCGAGTACGGCTCGATCCTGCGTCTGCTGCACTCCACCGGCGCATCGGCGTTCTTCATCGTCGTCTATATGCACATGTTCCGTGGCCTGCTCTACGGTTCGTACCAGAAGCCACGCGAGCTGGTGTGGGTATTTGGCATGCTGATCTACCTGGCGCTGATGGCCGAGGCCTTCATGGGCTACCTGCTGCCGTGGGGCCAGATGTCGTACTGGGGCGCCCAGGTGATCATCTCGCTGTTTGGTGCTATCCCGGTGATCGGCAACGACCTGACCCAGTGGATTCGTGGTGATTACCTGATCTCCGGCATCACCCTGAACCGCTTCTTCGCCCTGCACGTGGTGGCATTGCCCATCGTGATTCTGGGCCTGGTGGTGCTGCATATCCTGGCGCTGCACGAAGTGGGTTCCAACAACCCCGATGGCGTGGACATCAAGAAGCACAAAGACGAAAACGGCATCCCGCTGGATGGCATTCCGTTCCACCCGTACTACACCGTCAAAGACATTGTCGGCGTGGTGGTCTTCCTGTTCATCTTCTGCTCGATCGTGTTCTTTTTCCCGGAGATGGGCGGTTATTTCCTCGAGAAGCCTAACTTCGAACAGGCCAACGCCTTCAAGACGCCTGAGCACATTGCCCCGGTCTGGTACTTCACGCCGTTCTACGCGATCTTGCGGGCGATCCCCGACAAGCTCATGGGCGTAATGGCCATGGGCGCGTCGATTGCGCTGCTGTTCGTACTGCCGTGGCTCGACCGCAGCCCGGTCAAGTCGATGCGCTACAAAGGCTGGCTGAGCAAGATCTGGCTGTGGGTGTTCTGCATTGCATTCGTGATCCTGGGCGTATTGGGCGTATTGGCGCCGACCCCTGAGCGCACGCTGCTGTCGCAGGTCTGCACCTTCCTGTACTTCGCCTACTTCATTCTGATGCCGTTCTACACCCGGCTCGAGAAGACCAAACCGGTTCCGGAAAGGGTGACTGGCTGATGAAAAAGTTATTCGTTGCTTTGATCCTTGCGGCGCTGCCGCTACTGTCCTTCGCGGCCGAGCACGGCGCGGAGCTGGAAAAAGTCGATATCGACGTGTCCGACAAGGCCGCCATGCAAGATGGCCTGCGTACGTTCACCAACTACTGCATGGGCTGCCACAGCGCCAAGTTCCAGCGTTACGAGCGGGTTGCCGATGACTTGGGCATTCCCCATGAGGTGATGCTCAGCCACGCCGTGTTCACGGGCGCCAAGATCGGTGACCACATGAACATCGGCATGCAGCCGGCGGATGCCAAGGCCTGGTTCGGCGCTGCGCCGCCCGACCTGACCCTGGTGGCGCGCGTGCGCGGTACCGATTGGCTGTATGGCTACCTCAAATCCTTCTACGAAGACCCGGCGCGCCCTTACGGCGTGAACAACAAAGTCTTCCCGAACGTCGGCATGCCTAACGTTCTGGTCGGCCTGCAGGGTCGCCAAGTGGTAGGATGCAAGCAGGTTCAGGTCGTTGAAGACGGCAAGAAGCAATATGATCCGCTGACCGGCACGCCTCTGACACACGAGGCGTGCGATCAACTGACCATCGTGCCCAAGACCGGTACGCTGAACGAAGAGCAGTTCGACGAGAAGGTCAAGAATCTGGTGACCTTCCTGGCCTACTCGGCCAACCCGGTCAAATTGCAGCATCAGCGCATCGGTACGTATGTGTTGCTGTACCTGGCCTTCTTCTTCGTGTTCGCTTATCTGCTCAAACGCGAATACTGGAAGGATGTGCATTGATCCAACCGTAAGCAATTGCTGTTAATCTTGCGCGCCCAGCGGCATCTCTGAATACGTAGCGGTCTGGTTGAACCAGGCACTACAGGGATGCTCTCTGGGCGCGCTCGTTTTTGAGCTTTCCATAATTTCAACAAGCGAGGAGGACCGCCATGGGCGTGACCAATCGGTTGGCCTGTTACTCCGACCCCGCCGACCACTATTCCCACCGAGTACGCATCGTGCTCGCAGAGAAGGGTGTCAGCGCCGAGATCATCAGTGTGGAGGCAGGTCGTCATCCGCCGAAACTGATCGAAGTGAACCCTTACGGCAGCTTGCCCACCCTGGTCGATCGTGACCTGGCGTTGTGGGAGTCAACCGTGGTGATGGAATACCTGGATGAGCGTTACCCGCATCCACCTTTGCTGCCGGTGTATCCGGTGGCGCGTGCCAACAGCCGCCTGCTGATCCATCGGATCCAGCGTGACTGGTGCGGGCTGGTGGATGTGATCCTGGATACACGCAGTAAAGAAGCCGTTCGTGTGCAAGCGCGCAAGGAATTGCGCGAGAGCCTGACCGGCGTTTCGCCGCTGTTCGCCGACAAGCCTTTTTTCCTCAGTGAGGAACAAAGCTTGGTGGATTGCTGCCTATTACCCATACTCTGGCGCTTGCCGATCCTGGGCATTGAACTGCCACGGCCGGCCAAGCCGTTGCTTGATTACATGGAGCGCCAGTTCGCGCGTGAGGCTTTCCAGGCAAGTCTGTCTGGTGTCGAACGCGATATGCGCTAAGGCTTAAGGAGCCGCTGATGAACTCCAGTCGACCCTATTTGGTCCGCGCGCTCTATGAGTGGATTGTGGACAACGATTGCACCCCGCACATGCTGGTCAACTCTGAATTTCCCAAGGTTGACGTGCCGCAGGGTTTTGCCAGTGACGGGCAGATCGTACTGAACGTTTCGCCAAGTGCTGTGCGCCACCTGCACATGGACAATGAAGCCGTCAGCTTCGAAGGGCGTTTTGGCGGCGTGCCGCATACGCTGTTCGTGCCGATTGGCGCCATCCTCGGGATCTATGCCCGGGAAAATGGCCAGGGCATGGTGTTTGATCTGGAGTCGCCTTTCGAGGATGACGAATCGATTGAAGGCGAAGACGGTGATGATGTACCGCCACCGGACTCCGAACCGCCGCGTCCAAGCGGTCGGCCGAGCCTGAAAGTGGTGAAGTAAGCGGCGTTCACCTTCGTGTGAGCCTTAAAAATGCCTCGGCCTGTGCCGGGGCATTTTTTTGCGTAAAGGATATGGATGAAAGTCGTGTCAGAACGGTGATCGTACAACCGCCATGGGCTATGATGCGGGCTCAAGTTCGCCGAGAAAGATCATTCGTCATGGAAAACGCCAACACCGCCCCTCGTCTTCCCCGCAAGCGCCGCAGCCTTGCCCAGGAATTGGTCACGGTGTTGTCCGAGCAGATCCGCGACGGCCAGCTCAAACGTGGCGACAAGTTGCCCACCGAGTCGGCCATCATGGAAGCCCATGGGGTCAGCCGCACGGTGGTGCGTGAGGCCATCTCACGCTTGCAGGCGGCGGGTCAGGTGGAAACTCGCCACGGTATCGGCACCTTTGTGTTGGACACGCCCAGCCCGAGCGGTTTCCGGATCGACCCGGCCACGGTGGTAACGCTGCGTGATGTGCTGGCGATTCTGGAATTGCGTATCAGCCTGGAAGTGGAGTCGGCTGGCCTTGCCGCGTTGCGCCGCAGCGACGAACAACTGGCGGCCATGCGCGCAGCCCTCGATGCGCTGAATGAAAGCGCGGCCCATGCAGGGGACGCGGTGGCGTCAGATTTCGCGTTCCATCTGGAAATCGCGCTGTCCACCGGCAATCGCTACTTCACCGACATCATGACCCACCTGGGCACCAGCATCATTCCGCGTACCCGCCTGAATTCGGCGCGCCTGGCCCATGACGACCAGCAGCACTACATGGGCCGCCTGAGCCGCGAACACGAAGAGATTTATGAGGCGATTGCCCGCCAGGATTCGGACGCGGCACGCGCAGCCATGCGCCTGCATTTGACCAACAGCCGTGAGCGGCTGCGCCATGCCCATGAAGAGGCGGAGGCGCAGCGCGGTTAACCGCCAAACACGCTCTAATGTGGGAGCTGGCTTGCCTGCGATGGCTGAGTGTCAGGCAACTGATGCTGTGTGCAAGTACCGCTATCGCAGGCAAGCCAGCTCCCACATTTGATCCCCAGTGTCTGGGAGTAGCCTGTTTACTTACTTGGCCGGTTGGTTGGGCTTGTAGTCCTTGAGCAACAGGTAAGTGCTCCAGCCCCACCAATCATTGGTCCAGTGCTTGTCGTTCAGGTCATTCACGTCCTTGCGGCGCAGCACCTTGTCACCCTCCATCTTGAACAGCGGCGAAAAGTTGTTCGCCGGGTTCTGCGCCGCATTCAGGTCCGGCACATACAACGGCGCCTTGAAGCTGGCTGGGGAGGGCGCGATACCGCTGATGAAGGTCTCGAAGATCTCATCGGCCGAGGCCTGCACCGCACGTTTGACCATGGCCCGATTGTCCGCGTCGATCGCATCGAAGTAGCGCTTGTCCCCATACGCTTGCCATTGATCACCTTTGGCATTGCGTACCTTGAGCCCGAACTTGCTGTCTTCGTCGTGCATGAAGCGGCTGATCAGCGAGCCCAATTCTCCGGGTGTGACCACCGCCGCCAATTGCTTGCGCGGCACGCGCAGGTGGCCGGCAGAAAACAGATCGGTCAAAAAGTGATCGGCAAAGCTGTTCATCGCATACGCCAGTTCCAGCGCCTGGTCGGTGCCGGTCTGGTGCGCGATGACCGCCTGTTGCAGCGCCGCCGTATGCCCGGCCAGGTACGCCGACAGCGCCCATTCGCCAAAGTGGTCGGCGTTGTCTGCGGCCAGCTTCAAGTAGCGCCCCAGTGGAATCAGCGCCGAAACCGCACTGCCGCCGCCGGTGATGCGGTTCCATTCCTCGGACAACGTATCACCCAGCGCATCATAGGCTTCATGGGGTTGTTTGCCGTCGCGGATTGCCTGGCTGACCGCGTTGATCTCCTTTTGCATGACCGCGAGGATTTTCCCGGCTTCTTCACGCGAGGCCGGTAGCACCGCCAGCGAGTTGAAGGCGGCGGTAAAACGTTGCACACGCTCGGCCGGGGAGGCGCCATCGCTGATGGCCTGGCCCGGAATGCCGTAGAAGTCGCCGCCCAGGGCAATCACTTGGCCGTAGGTCAGCGCCAGGCCGTTGGGCAGGTGCAGTTCAACTTGCCGCGCAGGAATCGCCGGGGCGTCCTTGACGAAACGCAGCAGCGTGTCATCGCCGATGGCAGTGTGTTCACCGCCTTCAAAACGTAGGGTGGGCGGTGTTTTTTCGGGTGCTGCGAGTTCAAGACCTGACATGTTAGCTCCTTGCTATGTCGTAGGAATCTTCCGTAATAACTGTATGTATATACAGTCTTTGGGAGCATAGAGGAATAATTTCCTACGTCAAGAAACTGCGTTTAAACACGTGCCTATGAATGAGGCCCGATGAATTGCAGTTGACGAATCTTTTTATAGTTGTACGATGACGTACGACGTCACCAAAACCAACAACAACCTTTCGACAGAAAGTCTTCATCCAGGGTGTTCGAATAATGAATCCACAAGAACTGAAGTCCATCCTCTCTCACGGTTTGCTGTCTTTTCCGGTAACCGATTTCAATGCCCAGGGTGACTTCCACCAGGCGGGCTACATCAAGCGTCTGGAATGGCTGGCCCCTTACGGCGCCACCGCCTTGTTCGCCGCCGGCGGCACCGGTGAGTTTTTCTCCCTGGCCGCCAGCGAATATTCCCAAGTGGTGAAGACTGCTGTTGATACCTGCGCCACCAGCGTGCCGATTCTGGCCGGTGTCGGCGGTTCGACCCGCCAGGCCATCGAATATGCGCAGGAAGCCGAACGCCTTGGCGCCAAAGGCTTGCTGCTGTTGCCGCACTACCTGACCGAAGCCAGCCAGGACGGCGTCGCCGCCCACGTTGAGGCCGTGTGCAAGTCGGTCAAAATCGGCGTAGTGGTCTACAACCGCAACGTTTGCCGCCTGACCGCGCCCTTGCTCGAACGCCTGGCCGAGCGCTGCCCGAACCTGATCGGCTATAAAGACGGCCTGGGCGATATCGAGCTGATGGTGTCGATCCGCCGCCGTCTTGGCGATCGTTTCAGCTACCTCGGCGGCCTACCGACTGCAGAGGTTTACGCCGCTGCCTACAAGGCCCTGGGTGTGCCGGTGTACTCCTCGGCGGTGTTCAACTTCATCCCGAAAACCGCGATGGACTTCTACCACGCGATTGCCCAGGACGATCACGCCACTGTTGCCAAGATCATCGACAACTTCTTCCTGCCTTACCTCGATATCCGCAACCGTAAAGCCGGTTACGCGGTGAGCATCGTCAAGGCCGGCGCCAAAATCGTCGGTTACGACGCAGGCCCGGTGCGCACGCCGCTGACCGACCTGCTGCCGGAAGAGTACGAAGCCCTGGCCGCGCTGATCGACAAGCAAGGTCCGCAGTAACTTATCCACAAGGCCGCTGAGCAATCAGCGGCCTTTTGCGTCAGGAGAGAATGTGTGTCCCAAGCCAAACGTTTTGAAAACTACATCAACGGCGAGTGGGTGGCCGGTGCCGACTACTGCAACAACATCAACCCGTCGGAGTTGTCCGATGTCATTGGCGAATACGCCAAGGCTGACGTAGCCCAAGTCAACGCTGCTATCGATGCCGCCCGCGCCGCGTTCCCGGCCTGGTCGACGTCCGGCATCCAGGCGCGCCACGATGCACTGGACAAAGTCGGCAGCGAAATCCTCGCCCGCCGCGAAGAGCTCGGCACCTTGCTGGCCCGTGAAGAGGGCAAGACCCTGCCCGAAGCCATCGGCGAAGTGACCCGCGCCGGTAACATCTTCAAATTCTTCGCCGGCGAGTGCCTGCGCTTGTCTGGCGATTACGTGCCTTCGGTGCGCCCAGGCGTGAATGTGGAAGTCACCCGCGAAGCCCTCGGTGTGGTCGGCTTGATCACGCCGTGGAACTTCCCGATTGCCATCCCCGCGTGGAAAATCGCCCCGGCCCTGGCCTACGGCAACTGTGTGGTGATCAAACCGGCCGAACTGGTGCCGGGTTGCGCCTGGGCCTTGGCCGAGATCATCTCCCGCGCCGGTTTCCCGGCCGGTGTGTTCAACCTGGTGATGGGCAGCGGCCGTGTGGTCGGCGATGTGTTGGTCAACAGCCCGAAAGTCGACGGCATCAGCTTTACCGGTTCGGTTGGCGTCGGTCGCCAGATCGCCGTCAGCTGCGTATCGCGCCAGGCCAAAGTACAGTTGGAAATGGGCGGTAAGAACCCGCAGATCATCCTCGATGACGCCGACCTCAAGCAGGCCGTCGAGCTGTCGGTACAGAGCGCGTTCTACTCCACGGGCCAACGTTGCACGGCCTCCAGCCGCTTGATCGTCACCGCTGGTATCCACGACCAGTTCGTCGCGGCCATGGCCGAGCGCATGAAGTCGATCAAAGTCGGCCACGCGCTCAAAAGCGGCACTGACATTGGCCCAGTGGTCTCCCAGGCCCAGTTGGACCAGGACATGAAGTACATCGACATCGGCCAAAGCGAAGGCGCGCGGCTGGTCAGCGGTGGCGGCCTGGTGACCTGTGACACCGAAGGCTACTACCTGGCGCCGACGCTGTTTGCCGACAGCGAAGCCGCCATGCGTATCAGCCGCGAAGAAATCTTCGGCCCGGTGGCCAACGTGGTGCGTGTCGCCGATTACGAGGCGGCGCTGGCCATGGCCAATGACACCGAGTTCGGCTTGTCGGCGGGCATCGCCACCACCTCGCTCAAGTACGCCAACCACTTCAAACGCCACTCCCAGGCCGGGATGGTGATGGTCAACCTGCCGACCGCTGGCGTGGATTATCACGTGCCGTTCGGTGGCCGTAAGGGTTCGTCCTATGGTTCGCGTGAGCAAGGCCGCTATGCGCAAGAGTTCTACACAGTGGTGAAAACCAGCTACATCGGTTCTTAACACCTGCGAGCCCTGCTTGTGTGGGAGCTGGCTTGCCTGCGATAGCATCACCGCGGTGTACCTGAAACACCGCGGTGCCTGTATCGCAGGCAAGCCAGCTCCCACACAAAGCCGGTCTCGCACACAACAAGACCATTACCCGCAAAAAAAATAATTAGTGGGAGTACTTCTTCATGCAAGCGACCAAGCCGACTCACGTCCGCTATTTGATCCTGCTCATGCTGTTCCTGGTGACCACGATCAACTACGCCGACCGAGCCACTATCGCCATCGCCGGCTCCAGCCTGCAAAAAGACCTCGGCATTGACGCGGTCACCCTCGGTTACATCTTCTCTGCATTCGGTTGGGCCTACGTGGCCGGGCAAATTCCCGGTGGCTGGCTGCTGGACCGGTTCGGCTCGAAAAAAATCTATGCGCTGAGCATTTTCACCTGGTCGCTGTTCACCGTGCTGCAAGGCTATGTGGGTGAATTTGGGGTCTCCACCGCGATTGTGGCGCTGTTCATGCTGCGCTTTTTGGTGGGCCTGGCTGAGGCGCCTTCGTTTCCCGGAAACGCCCGTATTGTGGCGGCGTGGTTTCCTACGGCAGAACGCGGCACAGCGTCGGCAATTTTCAACTCGGCGCAGTACTTCGCCACGGTGCTGTTTGCACCGCTGATGGGCTGGATCGTCTACAGCTTCGGCTGGCAGCACGTGTTTATTGTGATGGGCGGCATCGGCATCCTGTTCTCGCTGATCTGGCTCAAACTTATCCACAGCCCGCGCCAGCATCCGATGATCAACGAGGCCGAGTTCAACCACATCGCGGCCAACGGTGCGATGGTCGACATGGACCAGGACAAAACCAAAGGCCAGAAAACCGACGGGCCGAAGTGGGATTACATCCGCCAATTGCTCACCAACCGCATGATGCTCGGCGTGTACCTGGGCCAGTACTGCATCAATGGCATCACCTATTTCTTCCTGACCTGGTTCCCGGTGTACCTGGTTCAAGAGCGCGGCATGACCATCCTCAAGGCGGGCTTCATTGCCTCGTTGCCAGCGATCTGCGGCTTTATCGGCGGCGTACTCGGCGGCGTGATTTCCGACTACCTGCTGCGCAAAGGCCATTCGCTGACTTTCGCGCGCAAGGCGCCGATCATTGCCGGCTTGTTGGTCTCCAGCAGCATCATCGCGTGTAACTACGTTGACGTTGAATGGATGGTGGTGGGCTTCATGGCTTTGGCCTTCTTCGGCAAAGGCGTTGGCGCACTGGGTTGGGCGGTGGTGTCCGACACCTCGCCGAAACAAATCGCCGGGCTCAGTGGCGGCTTGTTCAATATGTTCGGCAACCTGGCGTCCATCAGCACGCCGATTGTGATTGGTTACATCATTGCCACCACCGGCTCGTTCAAATGGGCCTTGGTGTTCGTCGGCGCCAACGCGCTGCTGGCGGTGTTCAGCTATTTGGTGATCGTTGGCCCGATCAAGCGCGTGGTGCTCAAAGAGCCGCCGAGCAAAGGGCCGGAACTGACTAACCTTACCCAAGCGCACTCCTGAGGGGCGATGTAATGCAGTTGATTGAACATGCCGACTCGCCGCGCTCGATCCGTTTGCACGCGCGCGATAACGTGGTGATCGTGGTGAACGACCAGGGCGTGCCGGCCGGCACCGAGTTCCCGGACGGCCTGGTCACCGTGGATTTCATCCCGCAGAGCCATAAGGTCACCCTGGAAGACATCCCCGAAGGCGGTGAGATTATTCGCTACGGCCAGACCATCGGCTACGCGCTGGCGCCGATTCCGCGCGGCAGTTGGGTGCAGGAAGACCAGTTGCGCATGCCCACTGCGCCGCCGCTGGACAGCTTGCCGCTGTCGACCGAGGTGCCTGCCACCCAGGCGCCGTTGGATGGCTTCACGTTTGAGGGTTACCGCAACGCCGACGGCACCGTCGGCACGCGCAATATCCTTGGCATTACCACCACGGTGCAGTGCGTCACCGGTGTGCTGGACCATGCGGTCAAGCGCATCAAGGACGAGTTGCTGCCCAAGTACCCGCACGTTGATGACGTGGTGGCGCTGACCCACAGCTATGGCTGTGGCGTGGCCATCACTGCGACCGATGCCTACATCCCTATCCGCACCGTGCGCAACCTGGCGCGCAACCCCAACCTGGGCGGCGAAGCGCTGGTGATCAGCCTGGGCTGCGAGAAGTTGCAGGCCGGGCAGGTGATGCACGACAACGACAGTTCCGTCGACCTCAGTGAGCCTTGGCTGTACCGCTTGCAGGACTCCAGCCACGGGTTTGCCGAAATGATCGAGCAGATCATGGCGCTGGCCGAAACCCGCTTGAAGAAACTCGACCAGCGTCGCCGGGAAACCGTGCCGGCGTCCGAGCTGATCCTGGGTATGCAATGCGGCGGCAGTGATGCGTTTTCGGGCATCACCGCGAACCCGGCGTTGGGCTATGCCTCGGATTTGCTGTTGCGCGCCGGGGCGACGGTGATGTTTTCCGAAGTCACCGAAGTGCGCGATGCCATCTACCTGCTGACATCGCGCGCCGAGAGCAAGGCAGTTGCCGAGGAACTTGTCAGGGAAATGGACTGGTATGACCGTTACCTGGCCAAGGGTGAGGCGGATCGCAGCGCCAACACCACGCCGGGTAACAAGAAGGGCGGGTTGTCGAACATTGTCGAGAAGTCCCTGGGCTCCATCGTCAAATCCGGCAGCAGCGCGATCAATGGCGTGCTGGGCCCGGGTGAGCGGTTCAAGGGCAAGGGCCTGATCTTTTGCGCCACGCCGGCCAGCGACTTTGTGTGTGGCACCCTGCAACTGGCGGCCGGGATGAACCTGCATGTGTTCACCACCGGGCGTGGTACGCCGTATGGGCTAGCGATGGCGCCGGTGGTGAAGGTGTCGACGCGCACGGAACTGGCGCAGCGCTGGCCGGACTTGATCGATATCGACGCCGGTCGCATCGCCACCGGGCGTGCGACCATCGAGGAATTGGGCTGGGAGTTGTTCCACTTTTACCTGGATGTGGCCAGCGGCAAGAAACAGACGTGGGCGGAGCGGCATAAGCTGCATAACGACATCACCCTGTTCAACCCTGCACCCATTACCTGAGACCGGCACGGACTCTGTGGGAGCAGGCAAGCCAGCTCCCACATTTGCTCGGGGTTGCCCAGACGAACCGGGCTGTATGCCTTATCATTAGCCACCTGACGACACCCACCAAGGTTCTCCCCGGCATGCTGGCTATCTTCCTCACCACCCTGACCATCACCGCGCCGGTGTTTGCCATGCTGTTTCTGGGGGTGCTGCTCAAGCGCATCAACTGGATCAACGACAACTTCATCCACGTTGCATCGTCGCTGGTGTTCAATGTCACCATGCCGGCGCTGCTGTTTCTCGGCATCCTCCACGCCGACCTGCATTCGGCGCTCAAGCCCGGTTTGCTGATCTACTTTGCCGTCGCCACGCTGCTGAGCTTTGCCCTGGCCTGGGGCTGGGCGATCTTTCGCTGCCCGCGTGAAGACCGTGGCATTTATGCCCAGGGCGCGTTTCGCGGCAATAACGGCGTGATCGGCCTGGCGCTGGCGGCCAGCATGTACGGCGACTACGGCATCTCCCTTGGCGCGATTCTCGCGGCGCTGGTGATTCTGTTTTACAACACGCTGTCGACCATCGTGCTGGCGGTGTACAGCCCGGTGATCAAGTCCGACCCGTGGAGCATCTTCAAAAGCGTGATAGCCAACCCGCTGATCATCAGCGTGATCGTCGCCGCGCCGTTCGCGATCTTCAAGATCGGCCTGCCGGGGTGGTTGGAGTCGTCCGGGCAGTACCTGGCGGACATGACTTTGCCGCTGGCACTGATCTGCATTGGCGGCACCTTGTCGTTGGCAGCCTTGCGCAAAAGCGGCAGCATGGCCTTGAGTGCGAGCCTGGTGAAGATGATCGGCCTGCCGCTATTCGCGACGCTGGGCGCGTGGCTGCTGGGCTTTCGCGGGCCGGAGTTGGGGATCTTGTTTCTGTATTTCGGCGCGCCGACGGCGGCCGCGAGTTTTGTCATGGCCAGGGCCGCCGAGGGCAACCACGAATTGGCGGCGGCGATTATTGTGATCACTACGTTGATGGCGGCGGTGACCACCAATATCGGGATTTTTGTGTTGCAGGCGGGTGGGTGGATCTAAGGTTTGTGGTGTGTCTTAGGGCCAATCGCAGGCAAGCCAGCTCCCACACTTGAACTGTGAATACATTCAGAATGTGGGAGCTGGCTTGTCGGATCGCCGCATCGCTGCGATGGCTATCTAACAGTCACTACCGGTCTGCCTGATACGCCTCTATCACTTCCTGCGCCGCCCGAAACGCATCAATCGCCGCCGGCACGCCCGCGTACACCGCGCAATGCAGCAGCGCTTCGCGAATCTCTTCCACCGTGCAGCCATTGTTCAGTGCGCCGCGCACGTGGCCCTTGAGTTCCTGTGGGCACTTGAGTGCGGTCAGGGCCGCGAGGGTGATCAGGCTGCGGGTCTTCAAGGGCAAGCCTTCGCGATTCCACACGCTGCCCCAGGCATGTTCGTTGACAAAATCCTGCAGCGGCTGGGTGAACTCGGTGGCGTTGCCCAGGGCGCGATCGACGAACACGTCGCCCATTACCTGGCGACGCATCTCAACTCCGGGCTTTTTCTGATCGGTCATTGCGCTTCCCTCTTGTGTTGGCGGCGCCAGGCTCGCAGCGTGCTGAGTAGCAGAAACGCCACCAGCGCCGGCAGGACGTAATACAGCATCAGTTTTTCAAGCCGGGTAGCCAAGGGCATGCCGAACGTGAACGAGACCACATGCAACGCGTACACCAGGTACAGGCTCAGCAATACCAGGCCTTCGGCGCGGGTGACCCGGTAACCGGTGTAGAACACCGGCAGGCACAGCGTCACCACGGCGAGCATTACCGGCAAGTCGAAATCGAGGGCGTTGGGCGATACCGACAGCGGTGACGGCGCTACCAATGCGGTAAACCCCAACACACCGAGCAGGTTGAACAGGCTGCTGCCGATCACATTGCCCACGGCAATCTCGCGCTCGCCGCGCACGGCGGCAATCAATGAGGTGGCCAGGCACGGCAACGAAGTGCCGACGCCGATCAAGGTCAGGCCAACGATGCGTTCCGACAGGCCCAGGTCGCTCGCCACGTCCACCGCCGCGCCCAGCAGCAAGTGCCCGGCCAGCACCAGAATCAATAGCCCGCCGAGCATCAGTAACACGCTGCTCAACCACGGCGCCCTGGCCACGGTGTTCAGCGTGCGCGGGCGCCGGGAATGGCGGGTCTGGTAATGGAGCACACCCAGGTAGGCCACCAGCGCCGCGAGCAGTACCAGCCCGTCTGCGGGCGTCAGCTCTTCATTGGCCGACAGGGTAAACACCAGCAGCGCGGCGCAAATCATCACCGGGATGTCCAGGCGCACCAGTTGCCGCGATACCCGCAGCGGGATGATCAATGCAGACAGGCCCAGGGTGACGAGGATGTTGAAAATGCTGCTGCCGATCACGCTGCCCACGGCGATATCGGTATTGCCGGCCAGGGTGGCTTGCAGGCTGACGGTCATCTGCGGCGCGCTGCTGCCGAAGGCGACGATGCTCAAACCGATGATCAGCGGCCGCACCTTGAGGCTGGCCGCCAGGCGCACGGCGGCGCGCACCAGGATTTCGGCGCCGAGGATCAGCAGCAGCAGGCCGCTGACCAATTCGAGCAGGCTGAAGGGCGAGAGGGCGGTGAGTGCGGAAATGGCCAAGGCTCCTGTCAGTTGCTCAGCGCTTGCACGCGAACCCGCGCGGTGCCACGGCCCAGCATACCGAGCTGCTCAGCCGCCTTGCGGGAAACATCGATCAGGCGACCACGGGTGTGCGGGCCGCGATCATTCACACGCAGCACCACGGATCTGTTGTTGTCGAGATTGGTCACCTTGACCCGCGTGCCGAAGGGCAAGCGCCGATGGGCGGCGGTCAGGGCGTTTTGGTTGAAGGGTTCACCGCTGGCGGTTCTATTGCCATGGTGCTTGGCGCCGTAATAGGAGGCGGTGCCGGTTTCGTCGTAGCCGTTGGGGTCGATGAGGCCGCTGGCGCAACCGGCCAGCAGAGAGAACAGGGCCAGGAGGCCGAGTAGACGCTTCATGTTCAACAAACCCCCAATTTGAATGTGGGAGCTGGCTTGCCTGCGATGCAGGCACCTCGGTATTTCAGTTGCACCGAGGTGATGCTATCGCAGGCAAGCCAGCTCCCACATGAGGCCGAAGTGTTTATGGAATCCCACTCCGACCATTCACCGCTGTCAGCCTTCGAGCTTGCTTTTGAGCAGTTCGTTCACCTGTTGCGGGTTGGCTTTGCCTTTGGAGGCTTTCATCGCCTGGCCGACAAAGAAGCCGAACATTTTGCCGCGTTTGGCTTCGTCTGCCCCACGGTATTGTTCAACTTGCTCGGCATTGGCGGCGAGCATCTCATCGAGCACGGCCGAAATAGCGCCGCTGTCGGTGACTTGCTTGAGGCCGCGCTTCTCGATGATGTCGTCGGCGCTGCCTTCGCCTGCGGCCATCGCTTCAAACACGGTCTTGGCGATTTTGCCGGAGATAGTGTTGTCCTTGATGCGCAGCAGCATGCCGCCCAACTGCTCGGCGGTCACTGGGGCTTCGTCGATCTCCAGGCCCTGTTTGTTCAACAGGCTGCCCAGCTCAACCATCACCCAGTTGGCCGCCAGCTTGGCGTCGCCGGCAATGCTCACGACTTTTTCGAAGTAGTTGGCTTGCTCACGGCTGGAGGCCAATACGCTGGCATCGTAGACCGACAGGCCGAACTGTTCCTGGAAACGCTCGCGTTTTTGCGGCGGCAATTCCGGCAGGGTGGCACGCACGTCATTAAGGAACGAGTCCTCGATGATCACCGGCAGCAGGTCCGGGTCGGGGAAGTAACGGTAGTCGTTGGCTTCCTCTTTGCTGCGCATGGCGCGGGTTTCGTCTTTGTTCGGGTCGTACAGGCGCGTTTGCTGGATCACCTTGCCGCCGTCTTCGATCAGCTCGATCTGGCGACGCACTTCGGTGTTGATCGCCTTCTCGATGAAACGGAACGAGTTGACGTTCTTGATCTCGCAGCGTGTGCCGTACTCGGCCTGGCCTTTCGGCCGCACCGACACGTTGCAGTCGCAACGCAGCGAGCCTTCGGCCATGTTGCCGTCGCAGATGCCCAGGTAACGCACCAGCGCATGGATGGTCTTGACGTAAGCCACGGCTTCCTTGGCGCTGCGCATGTCCGGCTCGGAGACGATCTCCAGCAGCGGCGTGCCGGCACGGTTCAGGTCGATGCCGGTGGCGCCGTTGAATTCTTCATGCAGGCTCTTGCCGGCATCTTCTTCCAGGTGCGCACGGGTCACGCCGACACGCTTGATGGTGCCGTCTTCCAGGGGGATATCCAGGTAGCCCTTGCCGACGATCGGCAATTCCATCTGGCTGATCTGGTAGCCCTTGGGCAGGTCCGGGTAGAAGTAGTTCTTGCGCGCGAACACGTTGTGCTGGCCGATCTCGGCGTCAATCGCCAGGCCGAACATCACCGCCATGCGCACCGCTTCCTCGTTCAGCACCGGCAGTACGCCAGGCATGCCCAGGTCGACCAGGCTGGCCTGGGTGTTGGGTTCTGCGCCGAACGTGGTGGCGCTACCGGAGAAAATCTTCGATTGGGTGGCGAGCTGGGTATGAATCTCCAGCCCGATCACAACTTCCCATTGCATAGTGTTCTCCTCAGAAGCCGGTAGGGGTGCGAGTGTGCCAGTCGGTGTTCAACTGGTACTGGTGCGCCACATTGAGCAGGCGGCCTTCCTGGAAATACGGGGCGAGCAATTGCACGCCGACCGGCAGGCCATCGACGAAACCTGCGGGCATGGACAAGCCCGGCAAGCCCGCGAGGTTGGCGGTGATGGTGTAGAGGTCTTCCAGGTACTCGGCGATCGGGTCGCCGGTCTTGGCGCCGATCTTCCAGGCCGGGTTCGGCGTGGTCGGGCCGAGGATCACGTCGACTTCTTCAAAGGCAGCCATGAAGTCGTTCTTGATCAGGCGACGGATCTTTTGCGCCTTGAGGTAGTACGCGTCGTAGTAACCGGCGGACAGTGCGTAGGCACCGACCATGATCCGGCGTTGTACTTCGGCGCCGAAGCCTTCGCCACGGGAGCGCTTGTACAGGTCGGTGAGGTCTTTCGGGTTTTCGCAGCGGTAGCCGAAACGTACGCCGTCGAAACGCGACAGGTTCGAGGAGGCTTCTGCCGGCGCGATCACGTAGTACGCAGGAATCGCGTGCTGGTTGTTCGGCAGGCTGATTTCCTTGATCACGGCGCCGAGCTTTTCCAGCTCTTTGATGCTGTTGTGCACCAATTCAGCGATACGCGGGTCGAGACCGGCACTGAAATACTCTTTCGGCACGCCGATACGCAGGCCTTTAAGCGAGGTATTAAGGCTGGCGCTGTAGTCCGGCACCGGCTCATCGATGCTGGTGGAGTCCTGTTTATCGAACCCGGCCATACCTTGTAACAATATTGCGCAGTCTTCTGCTGTGCGTGCCAGCGGGCCGCCCTGATCAAGGCTGGAGGCGTAGGCAATCATGCCCCAGCGGGAAACGCGACCGTAGGTCGGCTTCAAACCGGTGAGGTTGGTGAAGGCGGCGGGCTGGCGGATAGAGCCGCCGGTGTCGGTGGCGGTCGCGGCCGGCAGGAAGCGCGCAGCAACGGCGGCAGCCGAACCGCCCGATGAACCGCCGGGTACGTGTTCCAGGTTCCACGGGTTTTTCACCGCGCCGTAGTAGCTCGACTCGTTGGCCGAACCCATGGCGAATTCGTCCATGTTGGTCTTGCCCAGGGTCACGGCCCCGGCGGCAGCCAGTTTGGACACCACGGTGGCGTCGTAGGGCGCCTTGAAGTTGTCGAGCATCTTCGAGCCGCAGCTGGTGCGAATGCCCTGGGTGCAGAACAGATCTTTGTGGGCGATCGGGGCGCCCAGCAGTGCGCCGTTTTCACCGTTGGCGCGACGTGCGTCGGCGGCCTTGGCCTGGCTCAGGGCCAGCTCCTCGGTGAGGCTGATAAAGCTGTTGACCTTGGGGTCCAGCGCGGCAATACGCGCCAGCAGGGTCTGGGTCAGCTCTTCGGAAGAAAACTTTTTGTCGGCGAGACCGCGGGCGATCTCGGCCAGAGTCATGTGATGCATGAAAGGCTCTTTCCCTTTAGTCGATGACTTTCGGAACCAGGTACAGGCCGTTTTCGACCGCTGGCGCGATGGACTGGTAGGCCTCGCGATTATTTCGCTCGGTCACAACGTCTGCGCGCAGGCGCTGGCTGGCTTCCAGCGGGTGAGCCAGGGGCTCGATGCCGTCAGTATTCACGGCCTGCATTTGGTCGACCAGCCCGAGAATGCTGTTCAGGGCTGCGGTGGTCTGTGGAAGATCGGCGTCATTCAGGCCAAGCGAGGCCAGATGCGCGATTTTTTCCACGTCGGAGCGTTCAAGCGCCATGGGTTTCTCCAGTGGAAAACAGAACGGAGGGCATCCGTGTGTTAGATTGTCGGAACACTACCGCATTTCTACGGTCATAAGGCCGCGATTGTGGGGGTTGGTGCACAGAAAGTCGGCCAATTTAGCACATTGGCGCCTTGCCCAAAATCCCTGTCGTTGTTAGAGTTTGTCGCACTTTTTTACCCACGCGTTGCCTAGGGTCCTTTCCCCATGTTCAAGAAACTGCGTGGCATGTTTTCCAGCGATCTTTCCATTGACCTGGGCACTGCCAACACCCTTATTTACGTGCGCGAGCGCGGTATCGTTCTGAATGAGCCATCGGTTGTGGCCATTCGGACCCATGGTAATCAGAAAAGTGTCGTTGCCGTAGGCACCGAGGCCAAGCGCATGCTCGGCCGTACACCAGGCAATATTGCTGCCATTCGTCCGATGAAAGACGGCGTGATCGCCGACTTCAGCGTCTGCGAAAAGATGCTGCAGTACTTCATCAACAAAGTTCACGAAAACAGTTTTCTGCAGCCCAGCCCTCGCGTGCTGATCTGCGTTCCGTGCAAGTCCACCCAGGTGGAGCGTCGTGCCATCCGTGAATCGGCCCTTGGCGCCGGTGCCCGCGAAGTGTTCCTGATCGAAGAGCCTATGGCTGCCGCAATCGGCGCCGGCCTTCCGGTTGAGGAAGCGCGCGGTTCGATGGTGGTGGATATCGGTGGTGGTACTACCGAGATCGCCCTGATTTCCCTGAACGGTGTGGTGTATGCCGAATCCGTGCGTGTAGGCGGCGACCGTTTCGACGAAGCGATCATCACTTATGTGCGTCGTAACTACGGCAGCTTGATCGGCGAATCTACCGCTGAGCGCATCAAGCAGGAAATCGGCACCGCTTACCCGGGCGGCGAAGTTCGCGAAGTGGATGTTCGCGGTCGCAACCTGGCCGAAGGCGTTCCACGTGCCTTCACCCTGAACTCCAATGAAGTGCTGGAAGCTCTGCAAGAGTCCCTGGCCACCATCGTTCAGGCTGTGAAAAGCGCCCTGGAGCAATCGCCGCCGGAATTGGCTTCCGATATCGCCGAGCGTGGCCTGGTGCTGACCGGTGGTGGCGCCTTGCTGCGCGACCTCGACAAGCTGCTGGCCCAGGAAACCGGCCTGCCGGTGATCGTCGCCGAAGACCCGCTGACCTGCGTTGCCCGTGGCGGTGGTCGTGCACTGGAAATGATGGATAAACACACCATGGACCTGCTCTCCAGCGAATAAGATCGTTGGTTGCACCATGCTTCGCCCGCAGGCAGCACTTTGCAGTGCTGCCTGTTGGCGTTTATCTTCTTCAATCTGCATCCAGGCCGGTTTGATGCCGTATGAATAAAGAGAACATTTGCCTGGGAGGAGCGGCTTATTAAACCGCTTTTCGCCAAAGGCCCCTCATTGGGCGTGCGCTTATTGGTGCTGGTCGTGCTTTCGGTCGCGCTGATGGTGGTCGATGCCCGCTTTGCGCTGCTCAAGCCCGTGCGCAGCCAGATGTCGCTGGTGTTGATGCAGACTTACTGGATCACCGACCTGCCGCAACGTCTCTACCAGGGCGTGGCCAGCCAATTCGGCAGCCGTACCGAACTGGTCGCCGAGAACGAAAAACTCAAGACTGAAAACCTGCTGTTGCAGGGGCGCATGCAAAAGCTCGCGGCCCTCACCGAGCAGAACGTTCGGCTGCGCGAGTTGCTCAACTCTTCGGCACTGGTCAACGAGAAGGTCGAAGTGGCCGAGTTGATCGGCATGGACCCCAACCCCTTTACCCACCGCATCATCATCAACAAGGGTGAGCGCGACGGTGTCGTGCTGGGCCAGCCGGTGCTCGATGCCCGAGGCCTGATGGGCCAGGTAGTGGAGCTTATGCCCTACACCTCACGGGTATTGTTGCTGACGGACACCACCCACAGCATTCCGGTACAGGTCAACCGTAACGGCCTGCGCGCCATTGCCAGCGGCACCGGTAACCCGGAACGCCTGG
The DNA here is from genome assembly GCF_030687515.1 of Pseudomonas sp. FP2338. Classification (NCBI taxonomy): domain Bacteria; kingdom Pseudomonadati; phylum Pseudomonadota; class Gammaproteobacteria; order Pseudomonadales; family Pseudomonadaceae; genus Pseudomonas; species Pseudomonas sp. FP2338. Next base: position 1,022,881 of record NZ_CP117436.1, read on the forward strand.
AATTGCGGCATGTGGCCGACACCGCCGACATCAAGGAAGGCGACCTGCTGGTCAGCTCCGGTTTGGGCCAGCGCTTCCCGGCGGGTTACCCGGTGGCGACGGTCAAGGAAGTGATCCACGATTCCGGCCAGCCGTTTGCCATTGTGCGTGCAGTCCCGACCGCTGCCTTGAACCGCAGCCGCTACCTGCTGCTGGTGTTCAGCGACAACCGCACCCCTGAAGAGCGCGCCAACGACGCCGCTCAAGCCCAGGAAGCGGAAGACAAGCAGAACGGTACAACGCCGATCGTTCCCGCAACGGTGCCCAAGCCAGCCTTTGTCGGGCCGCCTGCACCGGTGGCAACTCCGGCAGCGCCGGTGGCGACGCCCGTCAAACCTGCCGCCCACAACGCCCGCCCGGCTAAGCCCGCCGCAGCCAAACCGCCTGCGACAACGCCTGCCGCCACACCCGCCGCTCGGCCAGCGGCCGCAGCCCCGGCAACCACGCGGCAGAGGGAGGAATAATGGCCGGTACTCATTCGCGAAATGGCTGGATCGTCTGGCTGACTTTCGCCATCGGTTTGTTGCTCAGCGTTTCGCCGCTGCCGCAATTCATGGAGATCCTGCGACCGCTCTGGCTGGCGTTGCTGCTGGCCTTCTGGTCGCTGACCCTGCCGCACAAAGTCGGGATGGTTACGGCAATGTGCCTGGGCTTGGCGCAAGACGTCCTCTATGGCACCTTGCTGGGTCAGAACGCATTGATCCTCACGCTGATTACGTTCCTGGTGCTGTCGTTGCAGCAGCGTTTGCGCATGTTCCCAATGTGGCAACAGTGCCTGGTGATTCTGGTGATCTTTGGCCTCGCGCAGTTGGTGCAACTGTGGCTCAGCGCCTTGACCGGCAACCGCCAACCGACCTTGGCGCTGGTGTTGCCGGCGTTGGTCAGTGCGCTGTTGTGGCCTTGGGTCAGTTTCGGCCTGCGTGGGTTACGTCGTCGCTATAAAATCAATTGAATGGATTGCGAGGCTCTGCCTGGTTATCGAACCCTACAGGGAGAGTCTGCAATGAATTCGCTTTACCTGGCCTCGGGCTCACCTAGGCGGCGTGAACTGTTGACCCAGATCGGTGTGCCTTTCACCGTGGTCAGTGCCGCCATTGATGAAACCCCTTTTACCAATGAACCCGCCGTTGCCTACGTCGAGCGCCTTGCGCGCGGCAAGGCTGCGGCGGGTTTTGCTGCGCTTGAACACGCCTCGGGCGCCTGTGTGCTGGGTGCCGATACGGCGGTGATCGTGGATGGCCAGATCCTTGGCAAGCCCGTCGACCAGGCCGATGCCTTGGCGATGCTGATGGCGCTTTCCGGCCGTGAGCATGAAGTGCTCACCGCCATTGCCCTCACCGACGGCCAGCGCTGCGAAACCCGCTGTGTAAGCAGCCGTGTTCGTTTTCGCGGTATTTCTGTCGAGGAAGCTACAACCTACTGGCACAGTGGCGAACCTGCGGACAAGGCGGGCGGCTATGCTATCCAGGGGCTGGGTTCGGTGTTTGTTGCCGGGCTCAATGGCAGCTATTCCGCTGTGGTCGGCCTGCCGGTGTGCGAAACCGCGCAACTGCTTGACCAATTCGGCATACCCTGTTGGCAAAACCTTACCGCGCGCTGAACGCCTTTATTTGCGCGCCAAGCCTTAAGCGATCGGTCACTATTGTGAAAACGCCTGAACGAGACCCAGCCATGAGTGAAGAGATTCTGATCAATATCACGCCGATGGAATCGCGCGTGGCGGTGGTAGAAAACGGTGTTCTGCAAGAAGTGCACGTCGAGCGCACCCAGAAGCGCGGGATCGTCGGCAATATCTATAAAGGCAAGGTGGTGCGCGTATTGCCGGGCATGCAGGCGGCTTTCGTCGACATAGGCCTGGACCGTGCTGCGTTTATCCACGCCTCGGAAATCTCCCTGCGTGAAGGCCCCGCAGTGGAAAGCATCAGCGCCCTGGTGCACGAAGGGCAGAGCCTGGTGGTGCAGGTCACCAAGGACCCCATCGGCTCCAAAGGCGCGCGGCTCACTACGCAGCTGTCGATTCCTTCGCGTTATCTGGTGTACATGCCGCGTACCGCGCATGTGGGTATTTCCCTCAAGATCGAAGACGAAGCCGAGCGCGAGCGCCTGAAAAAGGTGGTCAGTGACTGCGTAGCGGCCGAAGGCATCAAGGAAGCCGGCGGGTTTATCCTGCGCACCGCCGCTGAAGGCGCCGGCGCCGACGAAATCCTCATGGACATCCGCTACCTGCGCAGGCTGTGGGACCAGATCGGCGCACAGATCAAAACCATTGGTGCGCCGAGCGTTATCTATGAAGACCTCGGTCTGGCGTTGCGTACCTTGCGTGATCTGGTCAGCCCCAAGATCGAGAAAATTCGCATCGACTCGCGGGAAACCTTCCAGCGCACCACGCAATTTGTCGCCGAGCTGATGCCGGAAATTGCCGACCGCCTGGAGCATTACCCTGGCGAGCGACCGATCTTCGACCTGTATGGCGTCGAAGATGAAATCCAGAAAGCCCTGGAGCGCAAAGTGCCGCTCAAGTCCGGCGGCTATCTGGTGGTGGACCCGGCCGAGGCCATGACCACCATCGACGTCAACACTGGCGCGTTCGTGGGCCATCGCAACCTCGAAGAAACCATCTTCAAGACCAACCTCGAAGCGGCCACTGCGATTGCCCGTCAGCTGCGCCTGCGCAACCTGGGCGGCATCATCATCATCGACTTCATCGACATGGAAGACGAAGAGCACCAGCGCCAAGTGCTGCGTACCCTGGAGAAGCAACTGGAGCGCGACCACGCCAAGACCAATATCATCGGCATCACCGAGCTTGGCCTGGTGCAGATGACCCGCAAGCGCACCCGCGAAAGCCTTGAGCAAGTGCTGTGCGAGCCGTGCAGCAGTTGCCAGGGGCGTGGCAAATTGAAGACCCCGGAAACGGTTTGCTACGAGATTTTCCGCGAAATCTTACGGGAGGCACGTGCCTACCAGGCCGAAGGCTATAGAGTGCTTGCCAACCAGAAAGTGGTCGACCGATTGCTGGATGAAGAGTCCGGTAACGTCGCTGAGTTGGAGGGTTTTATCGGGCGCACTATTCGTTTCCAGGTTGAAACCATGTATTCCCAGGAACAATACGACGTGGTGCTGCTCTGATCCCCAATCGCTTTCTTTATTCGAGACCGGCAGGCATTGATCTGCCGTCCGCTAACTGCCTTGAGGGTCGCCTGACATGGAGCGTCTGACACGCTTTTTTGCCGCCTTGACCCGTTGGGGCCTGGGCCTGTGCGCCTTGCTGCTGGTATTGGCGGCAGTGTACGTGAGCCTGGGTCGTGAGTTGGTCCCACTGGTGGCGGAGTACCGCGCCGAAGTTGAAGCCAAGGCGCAGGCTGCGGTGGAAATGCCCCTGCACATCGGCAGCCTCGAAGGGCGCTGGAGTGGTTTCGCGCCGATATTGATGGCCCACGACGTGATGGTCGGCGAAGGCAGCAGCGCCTTGCGCCTGGATCAGGTTGAGGTGGTGCCGGATATCTGGGCGAGCCTGATGGCGCGCGAAGTGCGTATCGCCCACCTCGAAGTCAGCGGCCTGCAGTTGAGTGTCAAGGAAGACCAGGACGGCCACTGGGCGCTGCAAGGTTTGCCGGTACAGGACGACCAGCCGCTGGACCCACAGCAGTTGCTCACGCGCATGCAGATGGTCAAGCGTGTGTCGGTGCTCGACAGCCAGGTGACATTGCAGCCGTTCGACCAGGCGCCCTTGACCCTGACCTATGTGGGCCTGAGCCTGCATACCGGCAACACCCGCCAACGCCTGGATGCGCGCCTCACCCTGCCGGACGGCCAACCGCTGGCCCTGAGCCTGCGCAGCCGTATTCGCGCCAGCGCATGGAAAGAGGGTGAAGTCGAAGCCTACCTGAGCCTGCCCCAAAGTGACTGGGCCAAATGGGTTCCCGCCAGGCTGACCCAGCAATGGAAACTCACCCAGTTCAAAGCTGGCGGCGAGTTCTGGCTCAATTGGGGCAAGGGCACCGTCCAAAGTGCCGTGGTGCGCCTCAACTCAGCGCAAGTAAAGGGCAGTTACGCCGACCGCAAACCTGTGCATATCGAAAACCTCGCCCTGACCGCCTACCTGCAACGCAGTGACAGTGGCCTTAAGGTGTTGCTCGATTCGCTGGCGATGAACATCGGCGACACCCGTTGGGAATCACACCTGCAACTGCAACAAAGCTTGGCGACCGACAAAGACCTGGAAACCTGGAAGCTTCAGGCTGACCGTCTTGACCTGACCCCGATTACCCCGCTGTTGAATGCCCTGGCGCCATTGCCGGAAGGCTTTGCCAAGACCGTTGAGCACCTGAAGGCCACGGGCGTGTTGCGCAATGTGTTGGTGGATTTCCGCCCGCAGGACACCACCGATAAAAAAGTCAGCTTCGCCGCCAACCTTGAGCGCATCGGTTTTGACGCGTACTTCGGTGCGCCAGCCGCACGGAACGTATCCGGGAGCATCAGTGGCGATTTGGGCCAGGGTGAGTTGCGTATGGACAGCAAGGATTTTTCCCTGCACCTGTACCCGATTTTCGCCAAGCCCTGGCAGTACATCCAGGCCAACGCGCGCCTGACATGGAAGCTGGATAAAGAAGGCTTCACCCTGATTGCCCCGTACATCAAGGTGCTGGGCGAAGAGGGCAAAGTGGCTGCCGACTTCTTGATTCGCCTGCATTTTGACCATGCCCAGGAAGATTACATGGACCTGCGGGTCGGTATGGTCGATGGCGATGGCCGTTTCACGCCCAAGTATTTGCCGGCCGTGTTGAGCCCGTCCCTGGATGAATGGCTGCGCACCGCAATTCTCAAAGGTGCGGTGGACGAAGGGTTCTTCCAGTACCAGGGCTCGCTCAACCATGACGCGCTGCCCGCTGCGCGCAACATCAGTTTGTTCTTCAAGGTGCATGACGCCGAACTGGCCTTCCAGCCGGGTTGGCCGCATGTGAGCAAGGTCAATGGCGAAGTGTTCGTCGAGGAAAGCGGCGTGCGCATCCTGGCCAGCAAGGGCCAATTGCTCGATACCAAGGTCAAGGACGTCTACGTCAATATTCCCCACGCACCGGCCGGTAAAGACAGCCACTTGCTGATCACCGGCGGGTTTGCGGGCGGCCTGGGGGATGGTTTGAAGATCCTGCAGGACGCGCCGATAGGTACAGGGTCAACCTTTGCCGGCTGGAAGGGCGACGGCGACCTGCAAGGCAACCTGGACCTGGACATTCCGCTGGTCAAAGGCACCGAGCCCAAGATCGTGGTGGACTTCAAGACCGACAAAGCCCGTCTGCAATTGGCGGAGCCGACCTTGGACCTGACACAGCTCAAGGGCGACTTCCGCTTCGACAGCAGCAAGGGCTTGAGTGGCCAGAACATCTCGGCCCAGGCATTCGATCGGCCGATCACTGCGCAAATTGCTGCCGATGGCAAGTCGGGCAACATCAGTACCCGCGTCACCGCCAAAGGCCAGGTCACGGTCAAGCGCCTGACCGATTGGTTAAAAATCAGCCAGCCGTTGCCGGTGTCCGGTGATATTCCGTACCAGTTGCAGCTCACACTGGACGGTGCCGACAGCCAACTGATGGTCAGTTCCAGTATGAAGGGTGTGGCGGTAGACCTGCCGGCGCCCTTCGGCATGCCTGCCAGCCAAGGCCGTGACAGTGTGTTGCGCATGACGTTGCAAGGTGCCGAGCGTCGTTACTGGTTCGACTACGGCGAATTGGCGAGCTTTACCTTTGCTTCGCCGCCGGACAAATTCAATGACGGGCGCGGGGAGTTGTTCCTTGGCTCCGGCAATGCCGTATTGCCTGCAGCCAAAGGCTTGCGTATTCGCGGTGTGCTGTCGGAACTGGACATCGACCCGTGGAAACAACTGGCCAACCGTTACGCCGGTAACGACCCGGGCGGCAGCGCCAAGCAATTGCTCAGTGGTGCTGACTTCAAAGTCGGCAAACTGACCGGTTTTGGCACCCAGCTGGATCAGGCCAATCTTCAGCTCGACCGCAAGCCTGCCGCCTGGGGCTTGCAGCTCGACAGCCAGCAGGCCAAGGGCACGGTCAACCTGCCGGACGCCAAAGGCGCGCCGATTGCAATCAACCTGCAATACGTGAAACTGCCGGCGGTGGACCCTACCGTGCAGGCCGACGAAAACGCACCGGACCCGTTGGCGGATATCGACCCCAAGGACATCCCTGCGCTGGATATCGCGATCAACCAGCTGTTCCAGGGGCCCGACCTGGTGGGCGCCTGGTCGCTGAAGATCCGCCCGACTGCCAAAGGCCTGGCTTTCAACAACCTCAACCTCGGCCTCAAGGGCATGCAGCTTAACGGTGCCGGCGGTTGGGAAGGCGCGCCGGGGGCCAGCAGCAGTTGGTACAAGGGCCGCCTGGACGGCAAGAACATTGCCGATGTGCTCAAGGGCTGGGGCTTTGCACCGACCGTGACCAGCGAAGACTTCCATCTGGATGTGGATGGCCGTTGGCCGGGTTCGCCGGCGTGGGTGGGCCCCAAGCGTTTCTCCGGTAGCCTGGATGCGTCATTCCGTAAAGGCCAGTTTGTCGAAGTTGAAGGTGGCGCCCAGGCCCTGCGGGTGTTTGGTTTGCTCAACTTCAATTCTATCGGTCGCCGGCTGCGCCTGGACTTCTCGGACCTGCTCGGCAAAGGCTTGAGTTATGACCGGGTCAAAGGCTTGCTGGCCGCCAGTGATGGGGTGTTCGTCACCCGTGAACCCATCACCATGACCGGCCCTTCCACCAACCTGGAGCTCAATGGCACCCTGGACCTGGTGGCTGACCGTGTCGACGCCAAGCTGCTGGTCACGTTGCCGGTGACCAATAACCTGCCGATTGCTGCGCTGATTGTCGGCGCGCCCGCCATTGGCGGCGCGTTGTTCCTGATCGACAAGCTGATCGGTGACCGTGTTTCGCGCTTCGCCAGCGTGCAATACAAGGTGCAAGGCCCGTGGAAGGATCCAAAAATCACCTTCGACAAGCCATTTGAAAAGCCAAACTGAGAGCCTGTGGAGTAGCATGGCCGCATGCCTATTACGGAGTGTCGGCCCATGTCCTTTGCGGTAATTCAAATGGTCAGCCAGAGCGATGTGCTGGCCAACCTGGCCCAGGCCCGGCGCTTGCTGGAGCAAGCGGCTGCGGGCGGTGCGAAGCTTGCGGTACTGCCGGAAAACTTCGCCGCCATGGGCCGCCGCGACGTGGCCGATATCGGTCGCGCCGAAGCCTTGGGCGAAGGCCCGATACTGCCCTGGTTGAAACAGACCGCCCGCGACCTCACCTTATGGATAGTGGCCGGCACTTTGCCGTTGCCGCCCCAGGACCAACCGCACGCCAAGTCCAACGCTTGCTCGCTATTGATCGATGATCAGGGCGAAATCGTTGCCCGGTACGACAAATTGCACCTGTTCGATGTCGATGTTGCAGATGCCAGAGGCCGTTATCGCGAATCCGACGACTATGCTTTCGGCAGTAATGTGGTGGTGGCGGACACGCCGGTGGGGCGTTTGGGCCTGACGGTGTGCTACGACCTGCGGTTCCCCGAGCTGTACAGCGAACTGCGTGCAGCGGGGGCGGAGTTGATTACCGCACCTTCGGCCTTTACGGCGGTGACCGGCGCGGCACATTGGGATGTACTGATTCGGGCGCGAGCCATCGAAACCCAGTGCTATTTATTGGCCGCCGCTCAAGGCGGTATCCACCCGGGGCCACGGGAAACCTTTGGCCATGCAGCCATCGTCGACCCCTGGGGGCGTGTGCTGACACAACAGGATCAAGGCGAAGCGGTGTTGTTGGCCGAACGCGATAGCAGTGAACAGGCGTCGATAAGGGCGCGCATGCCGGTGGTCAATCATCGGCGCTTTTTCTCGCAGGGCGCGCAGCGGCCTGCTTCAGAACGATGAATTTAAGGCCAAACCTATGAGCGAGTTGTTGTCCTCAGTCAGTGAACACCTCCTGGCACCCGGTGGCGTGACCATCGAAAGTTTGCAAACCGTGCTCGGTGATCTGGCCGGGCCAGGCATCGACGCGGCCGACCTGTATTTCCAGGGCCAGATTTCCGAGTCGTGGGCCCTTGAAGATGGCATCGTCAAGGAAGGCAGTTTCAATCTTGACCAAGGCGTAGGCGTGCGCGCGCAATCCGGTGAAAAGACTGGTTTTGCCTACAGCAACGCCATCACCCTTGAAGCCCTGGGCCTGGCGGCGCGTGCGGCGCGCTCGATTTCCCGCGCTGGTCAGAATGGCACCGTGCAGGCTTTCAGCACTCAGGACGTGGCCCAGCTGTACGCACCGGATAACCCGCTGGAAGTGATCAGCCGCGCGGAAAAGGTTGATTTGCTCAAGCGTATCGACGCCGCCACCCGCGCCCTCGACCCACGTATTCAGCAAGTGACCGTGAGCATGGCCGGCGTGTGGGAACGCATTCTGGTGGCATCCACGGACGGCGGGCTGGCGGCGGACGTGCGGCCGCTGGTGCGTTTCAACGTGAGTGTCATTGTCGAGCAGAATGGTCGCCGCGAGCGCGGTGGCCATGGCGGTGGCGGGCGTACCGACTACCGTTATTTCCTCACTGACGACCGCGCCATGGGTTATGCCCGTGAAGCGCTGCGTCAGGCGCTGGTCAACCTGGAAGCCATTCCAGCGCCGGCCGGTACTTTGCCGGTGGTGTTGGGCTCGGGCTGGTCCGGCGTGCTGCTGCACGAAGCCGTTGGCCATGGCCTGGAAGGTGACTTCAACCGCAAAGGCAGTTCGGCCTACAGCGGGCGCATGGGTGAAATGGTTGCGTCCAAGCTCTGCACCATCGTCGATGACGGCACCCTGGCCGGCCGGCGTGGCTCGCTGAGTGTCGACGACGAAGGCACGCCGACCGAATGCACCACGCTGATTGAAAACGGCGTACTCAAGGGCTACATGCAAGACAAGCTCAACGCTCGCCTCATGGGTGTGGCACGCACCGGCAACGGCCGTCGCGAATCGTACGCGCACCTGCCGATGCCGCGCATGACCAACACCTACATGCTCGGTGGCGAAAGCGACCCCGCAGAAATCATCGCCTCGGTAAAACGCGGGATCTACTGCGCCAACCTCGGCGGCGGCCAGGTGGATATCACCAGCGGCAAGTTCGTGTTCTCCACCAGCGAAGCGTACCTGATCGAAGACGGCAAGATTACCGCGCCGGTCAAAGGGGCGACGTTGATTGGCAATGGGCCGGAAGCGATGAGCAAGGTGTCGATGGTCGGTAACGACCTGTCGCTGGACAGCGGCGTGGGCACGTGCGGCAAGGATGGGCAGTCGGTGCCGGTCGGCGTCGGTCAGCCAACCTTGAAAATCGATGCGATCACCGTGGGTGGCACGGGGTCGTAATGGCCGGAGCTTCGGGTGGCGAAGAACACCACCCGGGGCAGAGGATCAACGCAGGCCGCGTTGAGTCTCGTCCAGCTCACGGATGTACTTGAAGATTTTACGGCTGGTGGCCGGCGCCTTGTTATGCGCCTGCTCGTGCTGGGCCTGACGGATCAGGGAGCGCAGTTGCTGGCGGTCTGCATCCGGGTAGTCCAGCACGAATTTCTCCAGCACCGCGTCATCGCCCGAAATCAGGCGGTCACGCCAGCGCTCCAGGTTATGGAAGCGTTCGTTGTATTGGCGAGTGGAGGCATCGGTTTGATCAAGCAACGCCAGAATCGCGTCAGTGTCCTGATCGCGCATCAGCTTGCCGATAAACATGATGTGCCGTTTACGCGCGATATTCGCGGTGTGCTTGGGAGCATCCGCAAGCGCCCGGCGCATTTCGTCGGTCAATGGCAATTTGGCAATCAAGTCTTTCTTGAGCGTTGTAAGGCGCTCGCCGAGGTCAACCAGCGCATGCAGCTCGCGTTTGACCTGGGTTTTGCTTTTCTCCCCATCGAGGGAGTCGTCGTAAGAATCAACCATGGTGGCAGTCCGCAAAGAAACGCCGCCATGATAACCAGTCGGGGGCCGCTTGTCCGGCCCGGTCGCTCGATGGCCTTAACCGAAAGCAGAATTTGAGTGGAGAAAACCATGAGTGCAGCCCAAAGCGTCGGTCCGCAAGCGTTACCGGCACTGCAGGAACAAGTCGAGCAGATCCTTGCCGAGGCCAAGCGCCAGGGGGCCAGTGCCTGTGAAGTAGCCGTTTCGCTGGAGCAGGGGCTGTCGACGTCGGTGCGCCAGCGTGAGGTGGAAACCGTCGAATTCAATCGCGACCAGGGTTTCGGCATCACGTTGTATGCCGGGCAGCGCAAAGGCTCGGCCAGTACCTCCGCCAGTGGGCCGGAAGCGATTCGTGAAACCGTCGCGGCGGCGCTGGCGATTGCCAAGCACACTTCCGAAGATGAAAGCTCGGGCCTGGCCGACAAAGCGCTGATGGCCAAGGACTTGAAGGACTTCGATCTGTTTCACGCCTGGGACATCACGCCCGAGCAAGCGATCGAAAAGGCTCTGATCTGCGAAGCCGCCGCGTTTGATGCCGATGCCCGCATCAAGAACGCCGATGGCACCACGTTGAGCACTCATCAAGGCTGCCGTGTCTACGGTAACAGCCATGGTTTTATCGGCGGTTATGCCTCCACTCGGCATAGCTTGAGCTGCGTGATGATCGCCGAAGCCAATGGCCAGATGCAGCGCGATTACTGGTACGACGTGAGCCGTCAGGGCGAATTGCTGGCCGATCCGGTCAGCATCGGCCAGCGCGCGGCGCAACGTGCAGCCAGCCGCCTGGGCGCGCGCCCGGTACCAACCTGTGAAGTGCCGGTGCTGTTTTCGGCTGAGCTGGCCGGTGGTTTGTTCGGCAGTTTCCTGGGCGCGATTTCCGGCGGCAACCTGTACCGAAAATCCTCGTTCCTTGAAGGTGCGATTGGCCAGAAGCTGTTTCCTGAATGGCTGACCCTCGATGAGCGCCCGCATTTGATGCGTGCCATGGGCAGTTCGGCATTCGACGGTGATGGCCTGGCCACCTATGCCAAACCGTTCGTCGAGAACGGCGAGTTGGTGTCCTACGTACTGGGCACTTACGCCGGTCGCAAGCTGGGCCTGCCAAGCACGGCGAATGCCGGTGGCGTGCACAACCTGTTCGTCACCCATGGCGACGAAGACCAGGCAGCGCTGTTGCGTCGTATGGGGCGCGGTCTGCTGGTCACCGAGCTGATGGGCAGTGGCCTGAATATGGTGACCGGTGATTACTCGCGCGGCGCAGCGGGATTCTGGGTAGAAAATGGCGAGATTCAGTTCGCTGTCCAGGAAGTGACTATTGCCGGCAACATGCGCGATATGTTCAAGCAGATCGTCGCAGTGGGGAATGACCTGGAGCTGCGCAGTAACATTCGCACCGGTTCGGTGCTGATTGAGCGGATGACCGTCGCCGGCAGTTAACGGCGCGACGCTTCATGAAAAGGCACGCCATCCTCGAGATGGCGTGCCTTTTTTTATGGCTGCGATTTGCCATGCTTGTTTTGATTCTCAATATCATTTAATAATAAATATCATTACCGAATGAGCGTGGATCATGAGTTCTGTCCTGCATGAGGATCCGTACCTGGAAAGTTGGCGTTGGATGAGTCGTCAGATTCGCTGCGGTCTCGATCCCAATGAGCCGCGCCTGATCGAACATTACCTCAACGAGGGTCGATACCTGGCGTGCTGCACCGCGACCCATCCGTGGACGATCGCCGAAACGTCATTCCGCCTTTTGATCGACACCGCCAGCGACATCGCCTTGCCCTGGCACTGGCGATCCATGTGCCTGGACCAGGCCTGGCGCCCACTGCGCGACCTGGAAAAACTTTCCCACTGTGCCTGCCGCCTCAAGCGCTGGCAGACCTTTGCCTGGCAATTGGCGACCTGCGAATTGCTGCCGTCTATTTCTCACTCCGACCTGGTGCAAGGATCAAACGATGAGTAACACCCGTATCGAACGCGACAGCATGGGCGAGCTGCAAGTACCCGCCGAGGCCCTGTATGGCGCGCAAACCCAGCGCGCGGTGAACAACTTTCCGATCAGCCATCAACGCATGCCGGCGCAATTCATTCGCGCCCTGATCCTGGCCAAGGCCGCCGCCGCCAAGGTCAACGTCGACCTCAAGCAAATCAGCGAAGGGCAGGGCAAGGCCATCGTTGACGCGGCCCAGGGCCTGCTCGAAGGCAACTTCATGCCGCACTTCCCGGTGGATATCTTCCAGACCGGCTCCGGCACCAGTTCCAACATGAACGCCAACGAGGTGATTGCGACCCTGGCCAGCCGCTTGCTGGGCGAGCCGGTCAACCCCAATGACCACGTGAACTGTGGCCAGAGCAGCAACGACATTATCCCAACCACCATCCACGTCAGCGCAGCCTTGGTGCTGCATGAGCAAACGCTGCCGGCCTTGCTGCATTTGGTACAGGTCATCGAGCAAAAGGCCGAAGAAGTCCACCCGTTCATCAAGACCGGCCGCACGCACCTGATGGACGCCATGCCGGTGCGCATGAGCCAGGTGCTTAATGGTTGGGCGCAACAGCTCAAGGCCAATATCGGCCACTTGCAGGATTTGCTGCCGAGCTTGCAGGCCTTGGCACAGGGTGGCACAGCGGTTGGCACCGGGATCAATGCACACCCGGAATTTGCGGCGCGTTTCAGTCAGCAATTAAGCAGCCTGACCGGGGTGAAATTCACACCGGGCAAAAACCTGTTTGCGCTGATCGGCTCCCAGGACACTGCCGTCGCCGTGTCCGGCCAGTTGAAAGCCACCGCGGTGTCGCTGATGAAAATCGCCAACGACCTGCGCTGGATGAACTCCGGCCCGCTCGCGGGCTTGGGTGAGATCGAGCTGGAAGGCTTGCAGCCAGGCTCCTCGATCATGCCGGGCAAGGTCAACCCGGTGATCCCGGAAGCCACCGCCATGGTCGCGGCGCAGGTCATTGGCAATGACACGGTGATCACTGTGGCGGGGCAGTCCGGCAACTTCGAGCTGAACGTGATGCTGCCGATCATCGCCCAGAACCTGCTCAGCAGCCTCGAACTGCTGGCCAATTCCAGCCGCCTGCTGGCCGACAAGGCCATTGCCAGCTTCAAGGTCAACGAAGCCAAGCTGAAGGAGGCGCTGTCGCGCAACCCGATCCTGGTCACCGCACTCAACCCGATCATTGGTTACCAAAAGGCCGCTGAAATCGCCAAGAAGGCCTATCAGCAAGGCCGCCCGGTGATCGATGTCGCCCTCGAGCACACCGACTTGCCACGTAGCCAACTGGAGATCCTGCTGGACCCGGAAAAGCTCACGGCCGGCGGCGTGTAATCACCGACCCTGCTTTGGAGGCTCACCATGGAGCACTGGAAACGCACGATCGAACGGGCTAATCGCTGTTTTATGGCGGGCGAGCTGGTCGACGCTCGCGAAGCCTATCTGCAAGCCCTGGCCCTGGCTCAAGTGTTGTTCGAGCGTTGGGCGGATGCCGACGAAGCAGTGGCGGCCTGCGTCATTTCCCATCACAACCTGGCGGACCTGCACCTGCGCCTCAACCAGCCGGAGGAAAGTGCGGAATACCTCTGCGCCATTCACCAGCGGCTGTTGCAGACCATGCAGGACCCGCGTCTGAGCCCGCAACTGCGCGAGGCGGCGCTGCGCCAGAGCAGCAAGACCTATGTCGAACTGTTGAATTTCATCAGCGATCACGGCGAATACCCGCGTACCCATCGCCTGCTGGGTGGTGCTGCGGCGCAACCGATCACTCCACACTACGGAGCACATTGATATGACCTACACCTTGCCTGCCCTGCCTTACGCCTACGATGCCCTGGAACCGCATATCGATGCGCAAACCATGGAGATCCACTACACCAAGCATCACCAGACCTACATCAACAACCTGAATGCTGCGGTCGAAGGTACGGAGTTTGCGGGCTGGCCGGTAGAGAAGTTGGTGTCCAGCGTGCAGCAACTGCCGGAAAAACTGCGTGCTGCCGTGATCAACCAAGGCGGTGGTCATGCGAACCACTCGTTGTTCTGGGCGGTGATGTCGCCAAAGGGCGGCGGCAAACCCGAAGGTGCACTGGGCAAAGCCATCGACGAGCAATTGGGCGGCTTCGACAGTTTCAAAGAGGCCTTCACCAAGGCCGCCTTGACCCGTTTCGGCAGCGGCTGGGCCTGGCTGAGCGTCACCCCGCAGAAGACGCTGGTGGTGGAAAGCAGTGGCAATCAGGACAGCCCGTTGATGAGCGGCAACACGCCGATCCTCGGTCTGGACGTGTGGGAGCACGCCTATTACCTGCTGTATCAGAACCGTCGCCCGGAATACATCAACGCCTTCTACAGCGTCATCAACTGGCCGGAAGTCGCCGCACGCTACCAGGCCGCTTTGGCCTGATTTTCACTCTATAACAAGATCTAAGGCCGACTATGGGCACTGAAACACTGGCGATCAGCAGCGGGCGAATGTTTCGTTATGCGTTTGGCTCGCTGTTGCTGTTGGCAGGGACTGCATTGCTGGTGGCCCACGGGCTGGCCTGGCTGAACCTTGAACCCCGTATCCTGCGCGCTTTGCAGGGTGGGGCGATCTGCGCGCTCGGCACTGCGCTGGGCGCGGTGCCCGTGCTGGTAATACGCCGCATGCCGGTAGCGCTGAGCGATACCTTGCTGGGCTTTGGTGCCGGGGTAATGTTGGCGGCAACTGCGTTTTCGCTGATCGTGCCCGGTATTGCAGCCGCTGAAGGCCTAGGGCTCTCACCTTGGGGCGCCAGTGGGTTGATCAGCTTCGGCATTATGCTCGGCGCGTTCGGGTTGTATCTGGTGGACCGCAAGGTCTCCGGCGCGAGCCCGGAAATGCTGGTGGGCACGCCGGATAAACCGGTTATTCCGCCGCGCATCTGGCTGTTTGTGTTCGCCATCATTGCCCATAACATTCCGGAAGGCATGGCGGTGGGGGTTTCTGCCGGTGGCGGCATGCCGGATGCCGACAGCCTGGCCATGGGCATTGCCCTGCAGGATGTGCCGGAAGGGTTGGTGATCGCACTGGTGCTGGCAGGGGCGGGCATGTCGCGGGTCAAAGCGTTCCTGATCGGCGCTGCGTCAGGATTGGTCGAGCCAGTGTTTGCCGTGCTGTGTGCATGGCTGGTGAGTCTGGCAGAGGTTCTGTTGCCATTGGGGCTTGCGCTGGCGGCGGGGGCTATGTTGCTGGTGGTGACTCACGAAGTGATCCCGGAATCGCGCCGCAACGGTCACGAAAAGCTTGCCAGCCTGGGGTTGTGCATCGGGTTTTGTCTGATGATGGTGATGGACACCGCATTAGGGTGAGGCCATTGCAGCCTCACACCTGTCTCAAAGGGTGGGTTTATTCACCTTCGTCAAAGTAGTTATTGATCAGCTTAACCAGGGCGTCCATCGCTTCCTGCTCTTGTTCGCCTTCGGTCTTCAAGTGAATCTTGGTGCCCTTGCCCGCGGCCAGCATCATCATGGCCATGATGCTTTTGCCATCGACCATCGACTCTGGCGTGCGCCCGGCGCGGATCTGGCAAGGGAACTGCCCGGCAACGCCGACGAATTTAGCCGAGGCGCGGGCGTGCAGGCCCAGCTTGTTGATGATTTCAATTTCCAGAGCGGGCATCGCGGGGGTGTTCCTTTCAGCTAAGGTCGCGGTGGCGAACCTGGACGTTCTTGAGGGTTTGTTGCAGCACCTGGCCCAGGCGTTCGGTCAGGTAGACGGAGCGATGGTGGCCGCCGGTGCAGCCGATGGCAATGGTGACATAAGCCCGATTACTTGCGGCAAAGCGCGGTAACCATTTGAGCAGGTAGCTGGAGATATCCTGGAACATCTCCTCGACATCCGGTTGCGCCGCCAGGTACTCGGCCACCGGCTGGTCCAAACCGGACTGGTCACGCAGCTCCGGCTTCCAGTAAGGGTTGGGCAGGCAGCGCACGTCGAACACCAGATCGGCATCCACCGGCATCCCGCGCTTGAACCCGAACGACTCAACCAGAAAGGCCGTGCCTGGCTCCGGCTGGTTCAGCAGGCGCAGCTTGATCGCATCGCGCAACTGATACAGGTTGAGGTCCGTGGTGTTGATCTTGAGATCAGCGAGGTCAATGATCGGCCCTAACAGCGAGGTTTCGTCCTCGATGGCTTCGGCCAGGGAGCGATGCGGGCTGCTGAGGGGGTGACGTCGACGGGTTTCGGAGAAACGCTTGAGCAGCGTCTCCTCGTCGGCATCCAGGTACAGCACATCGCAATGAATATGCTTGGCGCGTACTTCCTCGAGCAGTTGCGGGAAGCGCTCAAGGTGGCTGGGCAGGTTGCGGGCGTCAATCGAGACGGCCACCAGTGGCTGCGCCAGTTCAGTGTGGATCAGGGCGCGTTCGGCCAACTCCGGCAGCAGGCCCGCCGGCAGGTTGTCGATGCAATAGAAACCATTGTCCTCAAGGACGTTGAGGGCGGTGCTTTTACCCGAGCCGGAACGGCCGCTGACGATGATCAAACGCATGATTACTGCCTGTTTTGCTCATCGAGTACAACCTGATATAGCGCCTCGTTGCTGCTGGCACTGCGCAGTCTGTCGCGTACTTCCTTGCGGTCGAGCATGCTGGCTATCTGCCGAAGCAGTTCCAGGTGCGCATCGGTGGCGGCTTGCGGGACCAGCAGAACGAACAGCAGGTCAACCGGGGCGCCGTCGATGGCGTCGAAATCGATTTTCTCCTGCAGGTGCAATAGCGCACTGACGGGAGACGTGCAGCCTTCAAGGCGGCAGTGAGGAATGGCGATGCCGTTGCCAAAACCGGTGGAGCCCAGTTTTTCACGGTCGATCAGGGCCTTGAACACGACTTGCTCATCCAGCTCAGGCACTTCACGGCTGATCAGGTTGGCGATGTGTTCGAGGGCTTTTTTCTTACTGCCGCCCGGCGCGTTCACGAGGGAACGGCCGGGGGTCAGGATGGTTTCAAGTTGGATCATGGGGGAGAGTTAACGACCTGTACCTTGCATCAGGTGCAGATTCTTTTCCTTATGCTTTATGAGTTGGCGGTCCAGCTTGTCGTAGAGCGAGTCAATCGCCGCATACATGTCTTCATGCTCGGCATTGGCGACGAGCTTCGCATTCGGTACATGCAGGGTGGCCTCGATTTTCTGCTTGAGCTTATCGACCTCCATGATGACCTGCACGTTGGTGATCTTGTCAAAATGCCCCGCAAGCTTGTTCAGCTTACTTTCGGTGTACTCACGCAGGGGCTTGGTGACTTCCAGTTGGTGTCCACTGATGTTGACTTGCATACAGCTTCTCCTTCGTTGCCAGTGCATAAAGCGGTGGGTAGGAATACCCACCACTGGAACGCTATGGCCCGCCCGTCACATCAAACGCTTACGCTCGCTGGAAGGCGCGATCCCGAGGGACTCGCGGTACTTGGCGACGGTTCGACGGGCGACCTGAATGCCTTGTGCCTCCAGTAAACCAGCGATCTTACTGTCACTCAATGGCTTTTTCTGATTTTCCGCCGCAACCAGTTTTTTGATGATCGCGCGGATCGCTGTGGACGAGCATTCACCGCCTTCGGAGGTGCTGACGTGGCTGGAGAAAAAGTATTTCAGCTCATAAATACCCCGTGGGGTATGCATGAATTTCTGTGTGGTCACGCGGGAAATCGTCGATTCATGCATGCCCACAGCCTCGGCAATGTCATGCAGGACCAGCGGCTTCATCGCCTCGTCGCCATATTCCAGGAAGCCGCGCTGGTGCTCGACGATCTGGGTGGCCACTTTCATCAGGGTTTCGTTGCGGCTTTGCAGGCTCTTGATGAACCAGCGCGCTTCCTGCAATTGGTTGCGCATGAAGGTGTTGTCGGCGCTGGTGTCGGCGCGGCGCACAAAGCCTGCGTACTGCGGGTTGACCCGCAGGCGTGGCACCGACTCCTGGTTCAGCTCCACCAGCCAGCGTTCGTTGTCTTTGCGCACGATCACGTCAGGCACGACATATTCGGCTTCGCTGGACTCGATCTGCGAGCCGGGGCGCGGGTTGAGGCTCTGCACCAGTTCGATGACCTGGCGCAGGTCATCTTCCTTGAGCTTCATGCGGCGCATCAACTGGCTGTAGTCGCGGCTGCCCAGCAGGTCGATGTAGTCGGTGACCAGGCGCTGGGCCTCGACGAGCCAAGGGGTCTTGGCCGGCAGTTGGCGCAGTTGCAGCAACAGGCATTCGCTCAAGGTGCGAGCGCCAATGCCGGCAGGCTCGAACTGTTGGATGCGATGCAGGACGGCTTCGATTTCGTCCAGCTCGATGTCCAGTTCCGGGTCGAAGGCTTCCAGAATCTCGTCGAGCGTCTCGTCCAGGTAGCCCTGATTGTTGATGCAGTCGATCAGGGTTACGGCGATCAGGCGATCGGTGTCGGACATCGGCGCCAGGTTCAGTTGCCACAGCAAATGGCTTTGCAGGCTCTCACCGGCGGACGTGCGGGTAGTGAAGTCCCACTCGTCGTCGTCATTGCTGGGCAGGCTGCTGGCGCTGGTCTGGTAGACGTCTTCCCAGGCGGTGTCGACGGGAAGCTCGTTGGGAATGCGTTCGTTCCATTCGCCTTCCTCAAGGTTATCCACTGTAGGGGCGGTTTCCTGATAGGACGGTTCCTGCACATCGGGGTTGGGTTTTTGCTCGATGTTGTCGGCCAGCGGGTCTGCATTATCGAAGTCGTCGCCTTCTTCCTGGCGTTCGAGCATCGGATTGGACTCCAGGGCCTCCTGGATTTCCTGTTGCAGGTCCAGTGTCGACAATTGGAGCAGGCGGATGGCCTGTTGCAGCTGCGGTGTCATCGTCAGCTGCTGGCCCATTCTCAGGACTAGCGATGGTTTCATGGCAGGGGCTTAACACCTTATTCGCCGGCGCAATGCGCCATCCACGACAGGGCGCGTGAGCGCCAAACATAAGCAAATTATATGCCTGATATCAGGGGCTTTGCCTAGAGCGCGGTAACAATAAAAAAACTGAGGTTTTTATTGACTTGCACGCGCCCCTGGCACTGGCCTGATACCACCGTGTTTACAGGCGGAACTCGTGACCCAGGTACACTTCCTTCACCAGTTCATTGGCCAGGATAGTGGCGGAATCACCTTCTGCAATCAGTTGCCCATCGTTGACGATATAGGCGGTTTCGCAGATATCGAGCGTCTCACGCACGTTGTGGTCGGTGATTAATACACCGATGCCCTTGGCCTTGAGGTGATGGATGATCTGCTTGATATCGCCAACCGAGATCGGGTCGACACCGGCAAAAGGTTCGTCCAGCAGGATGAACTTCGGCGCGGTAGCCAGTGCACGGGCGATTTCCACTCGGCGACGCTCACCACCGGACAAGCTCATGCCGAGGTTGTCGCGGATGTGGTTGATGTGGAACTCCTGCAGCAGGCTTTCCAGCTCTTTGCGACGGCCGTCACGGTCGAGCTCCTTGCGGGTCTCGAGGATCGCCATGATGTTGTCGGACACCGACAGTTTGCGGAAGATCGACGCCTCCTGGGGAAGATAGCCGATTCCCGCGCGCGCACGACCGTGCATCGGCTGGTGGCTTACGTCCAGATCGTCAATCAATACACGGCCCTGATCCGCCTGGACCAGGCCAACAATCATATAGAAGCAGGTGGTCTTGCCGGCGCCGTTAGGGCCGAGCAAGCCGACGATCTGGCCGCTGTCGATCGACAGGCTGACGTCGCGTACGACCTGACGGCTTTTATAAGCTTTGGCCAGATGCTGGGCTTTCAGGGTTGCCATTAGTTCGTCTTCTTCGCAGCGGGTTTAGGCGCAGGGGCGGCAGCGTCTTTCTGTTTCGGCTGGATCACCATGTCGATGCGAGGACGGGGTTGCGTGACCTTGCTGCCATTGGCGCGACCGGCGGTGGCGATCTGTTTGACGGTGTCGTAGGTGATTTTTTCACCTTCGGTGGTGTTGCCGTCAGTGCTGACAACCCGTGCCTGGTCGATCAGGACAATGCGGTTCTGCTGGGCGTGATACTGGATGGTCTTACCGTAGCCCTGCATCGGCTTCTTGTCGGTAACCGACTGCATCTGTTCGAAGTAAGCCAGGTTGCCTACCGAAGTCACCACGTCGATGTCACCAGCCGGGGTACGAGTCAGCGTTACCGTGTTGCCGGTAATCTTCATCGAGCCCTGGATAATGACCACGCCACCGGAATAGGTGGCGACACCTTGCTTGTCATCCAGCTGCGCATCGTCAGCCTGAATGCGGATCGGTTGCTGGCTATCGTTCGGCAGAGCCCAGGCGCTCACGCTTCCCAGTGCTGCGCCCAGACCGAGCAAAATAGGGAGGGTTTTAACGAGCCTCATACTGTCCTCTTACGTTCGATAGCAGGTGTATCCTGCTTTCTTTCAAATACGCTTTCATTCCCTTGCCAGTCGATACACCGCCAGCGCCGTCAATTCTAACGTCTTGCTCGGTCTGCGCATATTGCTGTTGTGGGAAAACGGTCATGCGACTGCTGGTGATGATGGTGTCACGCTTCTGTTCATCGGTGCGCGCGACGCGCACCGAGTCGATCAACTCAACCTGGGTGCCGTCCGCATTGACCTCGCCCCGTTTGCTGGTGACGTGCCACGGAAAGTCGGTGCCGCGGAACAGGTTCAGGTCCGGGTTGGTCAGCAGGCTGACGTCGGAGGCTTTGACGTGCTCCACCTTATCGGAGGTCATCTCGTATTGGACCTTGCCGTCGGGCATGAACTGCACCGTATAGGCATTGGTGGCGAAATTGTCGATCAGCCCCTCGTCAACCTGTGCTACAGGCTTGTCGAGAAAGCGCTCCGGGCTGATATTCCAGTAGCCCACCGCCAGGAACAGCGCGGCGATGACTCCGAATAACAGGAAGTTGCGAATCTTTTTGCTCAGCATAAAACGCTCTATAAGTAGGCGGCGTGGGCCGCTTCAAGACTGCCCTGGGCACGCAGGATCAATTCGCAGAACTCGCGGGCCGCGCCTTCGCCGCCACGTGCGACAGTAATGCCATGGGCGTGTTCACGCACAAATGCCGCCGCATTGGCGACGGCCATACCCAGGCCCACTCGGCGAATGACCGGCAGGTCAGGCAGATCATCACCCAGGTACGCAACCTGCTCATAGCTTAGGTTGAGTTGGCCAAGAAGCGCGTCCAGAACCACCAGTTTATCCTCACGGCCTTGATACAGGTGAGGAATCCCCAGGTTTTGTGCGCGGCGTTCCACAACCGGTGTCTTTCGACCACTGATAATCGCCGTTTGCACACCGGCGGCCATCAACATTTTGATGCCCTGGCCGTCGAGGGTGTTAAAGGTCTTGAATTCGCTGCCATCTTCGAGGAAGTACAGGCGGCCATCGGTCAGCACGCCGTCCACGTCGAAAATCGCCAGTTTGATGTTTTTGCCGCGTTGCAGCAGGTCGCTGGTCATTTACATCACTCCCGCACGCAGCAAGTCGTGCATGTTCAGGGCGCCGATCGGGCGGTCGTCACTATTGACCACCACCAGCGCGCCAATCTTATGGTCTTCCATGATCTTCAGCGCTTCGGCTGCAAGCATCTCGGGGCGGGCGGTCTTGCCGTGGGGCGTCATCACCGCATCGATAGTCGCGGTGTGGATATCGATGGTGCGGTCCAGGGTGCGGCGCAGGTCGCCGTCGGTGAAGACCCCGGCCAGGCGCCCGTCGGCTTCCAGGATCACGGTCATGCCCAGGCCCTTGCGGGTCATTTCCATCAGTGCGTCTTTGAGCAGGGTGCCGCGTTGTACGTGGGGCAGTTCATCGCCCGAATGCATGACATTTTCCACTTTGAGCAGCAGGCGACGACCCAGCGCGCCGCCGGGGTGCGAAAACGCGAAGTCTTCAGCGGTAAAACCACGGGCTTCCAGCAACGCCACGGCCAGGGCGTCGCCCATCACCAGGGCGGCGGTGGTGGAGGAGGTCGGTGCCAGGTTAAGCGGGCAGGCTTCGTGGGCCACATGCACGTTCAAATTGACTTCGGCAGCCTTGGCCAGCGTGGATTCCGGGTTGCCGGTGAGGCTGATCATCTTGATGCCCAGGCGCTTGATCAAGGGCAGCAAGGTCACGATTTCGTTGGTGGTGCCGGAGTTCGACAGCGCCAGGATAATGTCATCCTTGGTGATCATGCCCATGTCACCGTGGCTGGCTTCAGCCGGGTGCACGAAAAACGCCGTGGTCCCGGTGCTGGCCAGGGTGGCGGCGATCTTGTTGCCGACGTGGCCGGATTTGCCCATGCCGACCACCACCACGCGGCCCTTGCTGGCCAGAATCATCTCGCAGGCGCGTACGAAATCTGCGTCGATATGGGCCAGTAAACCTTCTACGGCTTCAAGCTCGAGGCGGATGGTGCGTTGTGCGGATTGAATAAGGTCGCTGGATTGGCTCATGTCTGAAATCGTATAGCCTGACGAAAAGTCGGCGATTATAGCGGTAATGATCAAATCCCTCACGCTAGTTATTCAGCAGGTGCCTGCTATTGATGCACGGTCAGGTGTTTTCCCTGTCCCGAATCTGAACAAGCGCTGTTCCGGCCTTGGGGGCTCTGTACCAGCAGTGATATAGTTCGCCGCCAGTTCGGTCGGCCCAAGCCATGCCGCTAACTTTTGTGCATCTGTTGCAAACGAAAGTCGCAAGCATGGTGTCTGAGTGAAAGGCTGCATCCCAAGGAGATTAGATGAGTGCCGATAACGCCTACGCGGTCGAGCTGAAGGGCCTTACCTTCAAGCGCGGTTCGCGCAGCATCTTCAATAACGTCGATATTCGCATTCCCCGCGGCAAAGTCACGGGCATCATGGGGCCTTCCGGTTGCGGCAAGACCACTCTGTTGCGCCTGATGGGCATGCAATTGCGGCCCAGCGACGGCGAAGTGTGGGTCAACGGCCAGAACCTGCCGACCCTGTCGCGCAGCGATCTGTTCGATGCGCGCAAGCATATGGGCGTGCTGTTCCAGAGCGGTGCCCTGTTTACCGACCTCGACGTTTTCGAAAACGTAGCGTTTCCGCTGCGGGTGCATACCCAGCTGTCCGATGAAATGATTCGTGACATTGTGCTGCTCAAATTGCAGGCCGTGGGCCTGCGCGGTGCTATCGACCTGATGCCCGACGAGTTGTCCGGTGGCATGAAGCGCCGTGTTGCGCTGGCGCGAGCAATTGCCCTCGATCCGCAGATTCTCATGTATGACGAGCCGTTCGTAGGCCAGGACCCGATCGCCATGGGCGTGCTGGTGCGCCTGATCCGTCTGCTCAACGATGCGTTGGGGATCACCAGTATCGTGGTTTCCCACGACCTGGCCGAAACCGCGAGCATTGCTGACTACCTTTATGTCGTCGGCGATGGCCAGGTGCTGGGGCAGGGCACGCCCGAAGAGCTGATGAACGCTGACAACCCGCGCATTCGCCAATTCATGACCGGCGATCCCGATGGCCCGGTGCCTTTTCATTTTCCGGCAGCGGACTACCGCTCAGATCTTCTGGGGAAGCGCTGATGCGCAAGACATCTTTAATCGAGAAGGTTCGCCTTTTCGGCCGCTCCGGCATCGACTTGATCGAGGTTCTGGGGCGTTCGACGATTTTCCTGTTTCACGCGCTGCTCGGGCGTGGCGGCATTGGCGGCGGTTTCGGCCTGCTGATCAAGCAGCTGCATTCGGTGGGGGTGATGTCCCTGGTCATCATCGTGGTGTCCGGGATATTCATCGGCATGGTGCTGGCGTTGCAGGGGTTCAATATCCTCTCCAGCTACGGTTCGGAGCAGGCAGTCGGGCAGATGGTTGCCCTGACGCTGCTGCGTGAGCTGGGGCCGGTGGTCACCGCCTTGCTGTTTGCCGGGCGTGCGGGGTCTGCATTGACCGCCGAAATCGGCAACATGAAGTCCACCGAACAGTTGTCCAGCCTGGAAATGATCGGCGTGGACCCGCTCAAATATATTGTTGCCCCGCGCCTGTGGGCCGGCTTCATATCCCTGCCGCTGCTGGCGATGATTTTCAGCGTGGTGGGCATCTGGGGTGGTTCGTGGGTGGCGGTTGACTGGTTGGGCGTTTATGACGGCTCGTACTGGGGCAACATGCAAAACAGCGTGACCTTCAGCGGCGACGTGCTCAATGGCATCATCAAAAGCATCGTTTTCGCCTTTGTAGTGACCTGGATCGCCGTATTCCAAGGCTATGACTGTGAGCCCACTTCAGAAGGGATCAGTCGCGCCACCACCAAGACCGTTGTGTACGCCTCGCTGGCGGTACTGGGCCTTGACTTCATTTTGACCGCCTTGATGTTTGGAGATTTCTGATGCAAAACCGCACTGTGGAAATCGGTGTCGGCCTTTTCTTGCTGGCTGGCATCCTGGCTTTACTGTTGCTCGCCCTGCGAGTCAGCGGCCTTTCGGCCAGCCCTACCGCCGATACTTATAAACTTTACGCGTACTTCGACAATATCGCCGGTTTGACGGTCAGAGCTAAAGTGACCATGGCTGGTGTAACCATCGGCAAGGTCACGGCAATCGATCTGGATCGCGACAGCTTCACTGGCCGGGTGACCATGCAAGTCGACAAGAAGGTAGATAATCTGCCGACTGACTCCACTGCATCTATCCTCACTGCTGGGCTGCTGGGCGAGAAGTACATCGGCGTCAGCGTGGGTGGGGAAACAGCCCTGCTCAAGGATGGTTCGACAATCCACGACACACAGTCGTCGTTGGTGCTTGAAGACTTGATCGGTAAATTCCTGCTCAATACGGTCAATAAAGACGCCAAATGAGGAACCTGTTCATGATCTCTACCTTGCGACGTGGCCTGCTGGTGCTGCTGGCAGCGCTGCCGTTGATGGCCAACGCGGCGGGTTCTGCGCACGATCTGGTGCAGGACACGACCAACAAGATGCTGGCTGACCTGACTGCCAACAAAGAGCAGTACAAGCAAGACCCCACCAAGTTCTACGAAGCGCTCAACACCATTGTGGGTCCTGTGGTCGATGCCGAGGGCATTTCCCGCAGCATCATGACGGTCAAGTATTCGCGCAAGGCCACGCCTGCGCAGATGCAAACCTTCCAGGAAAACTTCAAGAAGGGCCTGTTCCAGTTCTATGGCAATGCCCTGCTTGAGTACAACAACCAAGGTATTACCGTCGCTCCAGCCGGGGATGAGTCGGGTGACCGCACCAGCGTCAACATGACCGTCAAAGGCAACAACGGCGCGATTTACCCGGTTCAGTACACGCTGGAGAAGGTCAACGGCGAGTGGAAACTGCGCAACGTGATCATCAACGGCATCAACATCGGCAAGCTGTTCCGCGATCAGTTCGCTGATGCGATGCAGCGTAATGGCAATAACCTGGACAAAACCATCAATGGTTGGGCCGGTGAAGTCGCCAAGGCCAAGGAAGAAACCGACAAGCAAGCCGGGAAGCCTGCGCAATGACCGAGTCGGCTGTTCGTCTTGGTGACGCTGGCGAGTTGTTCCTCAGTGGCGTGCTGGATTACCGCACCGGGCCTGACCTGCGCAAGCAGGGCCAGGCGCTGATCAACAGCAGTAATGCACCAGCGCTGGTGCTTGATTGCTCGGCGGTGACCAAGTCCAGCAGCGTCGGCTTGTCGTTGTTGCTGTGCTTTATGCGTGATGCGCAAGCGGCCAAGAAACCGGTCAGCATCCGCTCAATGCCCGAAGACATGCGTGAAATCGCTGAAGTTTCCGGTATTACCGAGCTGTTGGCGCATCCTTAATACGCATTATTAAAGAAGCCCCCCGTCAGAGTCCTGCTATGCGGGGTTCGCAGGCGCGGGGCTTTTTTGTATGATGTGCGACCCGTGCGCACTGGGCGCCGATAGAGGTTGAGCATGCAGGCCCTAGAAGTTAAAAGCTTCCTTGAAGGAAAGCTGCCCGAAACGAACGTCGAAGTTGAAGGCGAAGGCTGCAATTTCCAGCTGAACGTGATTAGCGATGAACTGGCGGCATTGAGCCCGGTCAAGCGTCAACAGCAGATCTATGCCCATTTGAACCCGTGGATCACCAATGGCAGCATCCATGCGGTCACTATGAAATTTTTCAGCCGCGCGGCCTGGGCCGAGCGCACCTGAGCCCCCAAGGCGTCGAGATTCTTATGGATAAATTGATTATTACCGGTGGTGCCCGCCTTGATGGCGAGATCCGCATTTCCGGTGCAAAAAACTCCGCCTTGCCGATCCTGGCAGCGACCCTGCTGTGCGATGGCCCGGTAACCGTGGCCAACCTGCCGCACCTGCACGACATCACCACCATGATCGAGCTGTTCGGTCGCATGGGTATTGAGCCGGTGATCGACGAGAAGCTGTCTGTCGAAATCGACCCGCGCACCATCAAGACCCTGATTGCTCCGTACGAACTGGTGAAAACCATGCGTGCCTCGATCCTGGTACTGGGCCCGATGGTTGCCCGTTTCGGCGAAGCTGAAGTCGCACTGCCTGGCGGTTGCGCGATTGGCTCGCGCCCTGTCGACCTGCACATCCGTGGCCTTGAAGCCATGGGCGCGGTCATCGACGTAGAAGGTGGCTATATCAAGGCCAAGGCGCCGGAAGGGGGTTTGCGCGGTGCCAACTTCTTCTTTGATACCGTCAGCGTCACCGGTACCGAGAACATCATGATGGCCGCCGCCCTGGCGAACGGTCGCAGCGTGCTGCAAAACGCTGCGCGCGAGCCTGAAGTGGTCGACCTGGCCAACTTCCTCATCGCCATGGGTGCCAACATCACCGGCGCCGGCACCGACACCATCACTATCGACGGTGTGAAGCGTCTGCACTCGGCCACCTACAAAGTGATGCCGGACCGTATCGAGACCGGCACCTACCTGGTTGCCGCCGCCGTTACCGGTGGCCGCGTCAAGGTCAAGGACACCGATCCGACCATCCTGGAAGCCGTGCTGGAAAAACTCAAGGAAGCCGGTGCTGAAATCACTACCGGTGAGGACTGGATCGAGCTGAACATGCACGGCAAGCGGCCAAAAGCCGTAAACGTGCGTACGGCTCCTTATCCGGCGTTCCCGACCGACATGCAGGCGCAGTTCATTTCCTTGAACGCGATTGCCGAAGGCACAGGCGCCGTAATCGAGACCATCTTCGAAAACCGCTTCATGCACGTGTATGAACTACACCGCATGGGCGCCAAGATTCAGGTCGAAGGCAACACCGCCATCGTTACCGGTATCGACAAGCTCAAGGGCGCGCCAGTGATGGCGACCGACCTGCGTGCCTCGGCCAGCCTGGTGATTTCGGCGCTGTGCGCGGACGGCGACACCCTGATCGACCGCATTTACCACATCGACCGTGGTTACGAGTGCATCGAAGAAAAACTGCAGATGCTCGGCGCTAAAATCCGCCGCGTACCGGGCTAGTAACACCGTCACCTGTGGCGAGGGAGCTTGCTCCCGCTGGGTCGCGAAGCGGCCCCCAAGAGCTGGACTGCTGCGCAGTCCAGCGGGAGCAAGCTCCCTCGCCACAGGGCTGTGTTTGCTGTTGATCCTGCTGAATTTGTTTCAAATCGAGGCTGTAATGGCCTCGATCTGTGTCTGGCGCCGTTTGCGACCGGACAGCAATAGCCTGATGAAGGACTGACGTTTCCCATGTTGACCATCGCACTGTCCAAGGGCCGCATCCTTGACGACACTTTGCCGCTTCTGGCTGAAGCGGGCATCGTGCCGACCGAGAATCCGGACAAGAGCCGCAAGCTGATCATCCCCACGACCCAGGACGATGTACGCCTGCTGATCGTACGGGCTACCGACGTGCCGACCTACGTTGAACATGGCGCCGCCGACCTCGGTGTGGCCGGTAAAGACGTGTTGATGGAATACGGTGGTCAGGGCCTGTACGAGCCGTTGGACCTGCGTATTGCGCTGTGCAAGCTGATGACCGCCGGCCGTGTCGGTGATGTTGAGCCCAAAGGCCGCCTGCGCGTGGCCACCAAGTTCGTCAACGTCGCCAAACGCTACTACGCCGAGCAAGGCCGTCAGGTCGACATCATCAAGCTTTACGGCTCGATGGAGCTGGCGCCGCTGATCGGCCTGGCCGACAAGATCATCGACGTGGTCGACACCGGCAACACCCTGCGTGCAAACGGCCTCGAACCCCAGGATTTCATTGCTGACATCAGCTCCCGCCTGATCGTCAACAAAGCTTCCATGAAAATGCAGCACGCCCGTATCCAGGCGTTGATCGACACCCTGCGCAAGGCAGTGGAGTCTCGACACCGCGGTTGACTCACCCGCGCGGCCTTAGGCCGCGCCCGTCTATCCGCCTCATAGCCAGAATTCTCAGGTGCCCAAGCGGATCGACTGCTAACTTTCGGCGCTTGAGTATTTTTGCCATTCCTATGAGGCCCTCGCTATGACCACGTCCACTGCAATTGCCCGACTCAACGCTGCCGACCCGGATTTCGCCCATCATCTGGATCATCTGCTGAGCTGGGAAAGCGTGTCTGACGACTCGGTCAACCAGCGAGTGCTCGACATTATCAAGGCTGTGCGTGAGCGCGGTGATGCGGCGCTGGTGGATTTCACCCGTCAGTTCGACGGCCTGGACGTGAAGTCCATGGCTGACCTGATCCTGCCCCGTGAACGCCTGGAGCTGGCGCTGACACGCATCACAGCACCCCAGCGTCAAGCCCTGGAAGTGGCGGCGGCGCGGGTGCGCAGCTACCACGAAAAACAGAAACAGGATTCCTGGAGCTACACCGAAGCCGACGGCACTGTGCTGGGCCAAAAAGTCACGCCGCTGGACCGCGCCGGTCTGTACGTGCCCGGCGGCAAGGCCTCGTACCCGTCATCGGTGCTGATGAACGCGATCCCGGCCAAAGTGGCGGGCG
The DNA here is from genome assembly GCF_030687515.1 of Pseudomonas sp. FP2338. NCBI lineage: Bacteria > Pseudomonadati > Pseudomonadota > Gammaproteobacteria > Pseudomonadales > Pseudomonadaceae > Pseudomonas > Pseudomonas sp. FP2338. The sequence continues at coordinate 1,051,730 of NZ_CP117436.1, forward strand.
TAACCGAAGTGGTCATGGTGGTGCCGACCCCGCGTGGTGAAATCAACGAGCTGGTGCTGGCCGCTGCCTGCATCGCCGGCGTCGATCGCGTGTTCACCATTGGTGGTGCGCAAGCCGTTGCGGCCCTGGCCTACGGCACCGAAAGCGTGCCGAAGGTCGACAAGGTGGTTGGCCCAGGCAACATCTATGTCGCCACCGCCAAGCGCCACGTGTTTGGCCAGGTCGGTATCGACATGATCGCCGGCCCTTCGGAAATCCTCGTGGTGTGCGACGGCCAGACCGACCCGGACTGGATCGCCATGGACCTGTTTTCCCAGGCCGAGCACGACGAAGACGCCCAGGCGATTCTGGTCAGCCCGGACGCCGAGTTCCTCGACAAGGTCGCCGCCAGCATCAACACGCTGCTGCCGACCATGGACCGCGCCGAGATCATCGAGAAGTCGATCAATGGCCGTGGTGCGCTGATTCTGGTGCGTGACATGGAACAGGCCATCGAAGTGGCCAACCGCATTGCGCCGGAGCACTTGGAATTATCTGTAGCCGACCCGCAGGCCTGGCTGCCGTCGATCCGCCACGCCGGTGCGATCTTCATGGGCCGCCACACCAGCGAAGCTCTGGGCGACTACTGCGCCGGCCCCAACCACGTGCTGCCGACGTCCGGTACCGCGCGGTTCTCATCGCCGCTGGGGGTGTATGACTTCCAGAAGCGTTCGTCGATTATCTTCTGCTCGCCACAAGGCGCCTCCGAACTGGGCAAAACTGCCTCGGTGCTGGCCCGTGGTGAATCGCTGAGCGCCCACGCGCGTAGCGCCGAATATCGCATCCTTGAAGAGGGGAAATGAGGCATGAGCAAATTCTGGAGCCCCTTCGTCAAGGACCTCGTGCCTTACGTACCCGGCGAACAACCGAAGCTGACCAAACTGGTCAAGCTCAACACCAATGAAAACCCCTACGGCCCATCGCCCAAGGCACTGGCGGCGATGCAGGCCGAGTTGAACGACAACCTGCGTTTGTACCCCGACCCCAACAGCGACCTGCTCAAGCAGGCCGTGGCCAAGTATTACGGCGTTGACGCCGGCAACGTGTTCCTCGGCAACGGCTCCGACGAAGTGCTGGCGCACATCTTTCACGGTTTGTTCCAGCACGACTTGCCGCTGCTGTTCCCGGACATCAGCTACAGCTTCTACCCGGTGTACTGCGGCCTTTACGGCATCAAGTCCGCTCCGGTGCCGCTGGACGAGCAATTCCAAATCCGCGTGGCCGACTACGCCAAGCCCAACGGCGGGATCATCTTCCCCAACCCGAACGCGCCGACTGGCTGCGTACTGGCGCTGGACGCGGTGGAGCAGATTCTCAAGGCCAGCCCGGATTCGGTGGTGGTGGTGGATGAGGCCTATATCGACTTCGGCGGCGAAACCGCCATCAGCCTGGTGGATCGCTACCCGAACCTGCTGGTGACGCAGACCCTGTCCAAATCGCGCTCACTGGCCGGTTTGCGTGTAGGCCTGGCCGTGGGCCACCCAGACCTGATCGAAGCGCTGGAGCGGGTCAAGAACAGCTTCAACTCCTACCCGTTGGATCGCCTGGCGATTGTCGGGGCGGCGGCGGCGTTTGAGGACCGTGAGTATTTCGAGAAGACCTGCAAGCAGGTGATCGACAGCCGCAACACGGTGGTCGCGCAATTGGAGGGCAAAGGTTTTGAAGTGTTGCCTTCTGCGGCCAACTTCATCTTTGCCCGTCACCCACGGCACGACGCGGCGGGTTTGGCCGCAAAGCTGCGTGAGCAAGGGGTGATTGTGCGGCACTTCAAGCAGGAGAGGATTGCCCAGTTCCTGCGGATCAGCATCGGTACGCCGGAGCAGAACCAGGCGCTGATCGATGGCCTCGGTGAGCTCTAAGCCACACTGAAAATAAAAAAATGTGGGAGCGGGCTTGCCTGCGATAGCGGTGTAACAGTCTACATATCCGTCGTTTGATACACCGCTATCGCAGGCAAGCCAGCTCCCACACTTGTTTTGCGTTGAGCCAGTTAGATCAACGGCTCATCCGGCTTCTTGTTCTTCCAGCCATCATTGCCCGGCAGCAGCAGGTTCAAACCAATCGCTACCACCGCACACAGGGCGATGCCCTTGAGGCCGAAGTCATCCGGGCCAGTGCCGGTGCCGACCAGCACACCGCCAATCCCGAACACCAGTGTCACCGACACAATCACCAGATTGCGCGCTTCGCCCAGGTCGATCTTGTGGCGAATCAGCGTGTTCATACCCACCGCCGCAATCGAGCCGAACAGCAGGCACAGAATCCCGCCCATCACCGGTACCGGGATGCTTTGCAGCAACGCGCCGAACTTGCCGATAAACGCCAGGCTGATGGCAAACACTGCCGCCCAGGTCATGATTTTCGGGTTGTAGTTCTTGGTCAGCATCACTGCGCCAGTCACTTCGGCGTAGGTAGTGTTTGGCGGGCCGCCGAACAGGCCGGCAGCGGTGGTGGCAATCCCGTCACCCAGCAAGGTGCGGTGCAGGCCGGGCTTTTTCAGGTAATCGCGACCGGTCACGCTGCCCACCGCAATCACACCGCCGATATGTTCGATCGCCGGGGCCAGGGCCACCGGGACGATAAACAGAATCGCCTGCCAGTTGAACTCCGGCGCGGTGAAGTGGGGCAGGGCGAACCACGGCGCGGCGGCGATCTTCGCCGTGTCGACCACACCAAAGTAGAACGACATGGCAAAGCCGACCAGCACGCCGGAGATAATCGGCACCAGGCGGAAAATGCCTTTGCCGAATACCGCAACGATCAGGGTGGTCAGCAGTGCCGGCATCGAAATCAGCATCGCCGTCTGGTAATGGATCAGCTCGCTGCCATCACCGGCTTTGCCCATCGCCATGTTGGCGGCAATCGGCGCCATGGCCAGGCCAATCGAGATGATCACCGGGCCAATCACCACCGGCGGCAGCAGGCGGTCGATGAACCCGGTGCCTTTGACCTTCACGGCCAGGCCCAGGAAGGTGTAAACGAAACCGGCCGCCATCACGCCGCCCATGGTCGCCGCGAGGCCGAACTGGCCCTTGGCGAGAATGATCGGCGTGATAAACGCAAAGCTCGATGCCAGGAATACCGGCACCTGCCGCCCTGTCACCACCTGGAACAGCAACGTGCCCAGGCCTGCGGTAAACAGTGCGACGTTTGGATCAAGACCTGTGATCAGTGGCATCAACACCAGCGCGCCAAATGCTACAAACAGCATTTGTGCGCCAGACAGGATCTGGCGCCAAAGCGGGTCGTTGAATTCATCCTGCATGCTCACGCGTCCTTCTGCTTGGTGCCGAAGATCTTGTCACCGGCATCGCCCAGGCCTGGGATGATGTAGCCGTGTTCGTTCAAGCGCTCGTCGATGGAGGCGGTGTAGATCTGCACATCCGGGTGGGCCTTTTCGACAGCGGCGATGCCTTCGGGGGCAGCTACCAGCACCATGGCGCGGATGTCCTTGCAGCCGGCCTTTTTCAGCAGGTCGATGGTGGCAACCATGGAACTGCCGGTGGCGAGCATCGGGTCGATGATCATTGCCAGGCGTTCGTTGATTTCCGGGACGAGTTTTTCCAGGTAGGTGTGCGCCTGCAAGGTTTCTTCATTGCGGGCCACGCCCACAGCGCTGACTTTGGCGCCCGGGATCAGGCTGAGCACGCCTTCGAGCATGCCGATACCGGCGCGCAGGATAGGCACTACGGTGATTTTCTTACCGGCGATTTTCTCTACTTGTACGGGACCGGCCCAACCGGGGATCTCGTAGGTTTCAAGCGGCAAATCCTTGGTCGCTTCATAGGTCAGCAGCGCTCCGACTTCCTGAGCAAGCTCACGGAAGTTCTTCGTGCTAATGTCGGCACGGCGCATAAGGCCGAGTTTGTGTCGGATCAGCGGGTGGCGGATCTCGCGAGTGGGCATGGGAAAGGCTCCGGCGGCGGGCAAAAAAACCGGCCTAGATTAATCTATCCGAGGGTGTTGTCCTATAGACATCTAGTACGTTAGTCCATTAAGGCTTGATCGTTGCGCCTCACATGCGTACCTTTGCCCGCTTTTCTTGCCACAGCACCCCCTTGGAGAGCGCCATGTCCGCTGATCTCGAGCATATCCGTCAAATCATGCGCGAGGCTGACTGCCTGTACACCGAAGCGCAAGTCGAAGAAGCGATCGCCAAGGTCGGCGCACACATCAGCCGCGAAATGGCCGACACCAACCCGGTGGTCTTCTGCGTGATGAACGGCGGCCTGATTTTCGCCGGCAAATTGCTGACCCATCTGCAATTCCCGCTGGAAGCCTCGTACCTGCATGCCACCCGTTATCGCAACGAGACCAGCGGCGGCGACCTGTTCTGGAAAGCCAAGCCGGAAGTCTCGTTCATCGACCGCGACGTGCTGATCATCGACGACATCCTCGACGAAGGTCACACCCTGGGCGCGATCATCGACTTCTGCAAACACGCCGGTGCGCGCAAAGTGCACACCGCCGTATTGATCGACAAAGACCACGACCGCAAGGCCCGCCCGGACCTCAAAGCCGATTACGTCGGTCTGCCGTGCATCGACCGTTACATTTTCGGCTACGGTATGGACTACAAAGGCTACTGGCGTAACGCCAATGGCATCTACGCGGTTAAAGGGATGTAAACCATGGCGCGCTTTCTTGACCAGACGCTGTTCGCTGAGTTGGCCGAGAAAGCGGCCGCCAGCCCTCGCGGCCGGCACCATCACAACTTGCATCAGATGGAAGAACCCTGCCATCGCCTGGCCGTTGGCCTGCAACCCGACACCTATGTGCCGCCGCATCGGCACCTGAGTGCCGACAAGGCGGAAACCTTGCTGGTGCTCAAGGGCAGCCTCGGCATACTGGTGTTCAGCGACACCGGCGAGGTGATTGCCAAGCGCATTTTGCAGGCGGGCGGCGAGTGCGCAGGCGTCGACTTGCCGCCAGGCGTGTTTCATGGCCTGGTGGTGCTGGAACCCGACAGCGTGATGTTTGAATGCAAGGCCGGGCCGTATCGACCGATAGGCGAGGGCGAGTCACCCGACTGGGCGCCCCGCGAAGGCGATGCCGGTGTGGCCGAGTACCAACGCTGGATGCTCGCCCAGTTCGATTGAGCTACAGTGCTCGGCCATCTTCTACGGAGCGGCCCATGAGCCTGTCGACACGCACCTGCGCCGCCCTGGCGTTGACTCTCAGTTTGCCACTGGCTGCCGCGCCCGCGCCGATGCACAGCCAGTTCCTGCCGCCGGATGACCTCACCCTGCGCGCGCAAACGCCCGACCAGCAGCAACTGCTGCAAGTTACCGAATATGCGGTGGTGGTGGGTAACCAGCGGCAATCAACGCAACAGCCGATTCCGGTGACCTCGCCGTTGATGATCCGCCTCAAGGGCAAATCCTTGAACAAAGGCGCGACCATCGCCCAGGTGGTGCTCAATTTCGACGCCGAAAGCAAAAGCCTGAAGAAGCCGCTGTTTGATGGCGCCAGCAAAACCCTGACCCTTTCTTACCCGATGGCGCAATATCGAGTGATTGTCGACCTGCTGCGTAATGACACGGTGTATGTACAGTTCCTCAGTTATGCCAACGGGCATATCTGGGCGGACCTGCACACCGGCGCGGTTCGCGCAAAGTAATTAAGCCGAATGCAGTCAATGTGGGAGCTGGCTTGCCTGCGATGGCGGCGGGTCAGCTGGCCCGACTGTCACTGATGCACCGCCATCGCAGGCAAGCCAGCTCCCACATGAGTGTTTGGTTGTTTTCGAAGGTGGTGTCTGGCAGGTAGACTTCCTCTCCCGTGTAATGTCTGCAGGCTGGAGTCGGTAATGCGTAAAGATAAGAAACAGGTGATTGGTGACGAGATCGGCGACGACCAGATCAAGTTGTTCCTGAATTTTGAGCCAGTCGACTCGACTTCACCGTCCCTGCACAAGCTGATCAAGGCCTACCGTGGCCTGCGTATCGACGATTTCGAGCGCTTCCTGGGTTTTTTCAAGGAAGCAGGCCTGGACCTGGACGGCAAGGACGAGCATGGCCAGACCTTCGTCGAGATTATCAAGGACCAGCGCAACGCACCCGAGTACATCGAGCTGATCGTAAAAGCTCGCGGCTGATTATCCCGGCCACAAAAAAACGCCCCGAAGGGCGTTTTTTTTGCAGCCAGGTCTTAAGCGTAGCTCTCAGCCTCGTTGCTTTGCTCAACCAGCTCCAGGCTGATGTTGTTCTGCGCATTGATCTTGCGATACAGCTCAGCATCCGTCTCCAGCACTTTTTCCCGCGCCGGGAAGATCTCGTGCAGCTTGGCCGCCCACTCTCCGGCAGCCTTGGCCGGGAAGCAGCGCTCGATCAGTTCCAGCATGATCGAAACCGTCACCGAAGCACCTGGGGACGCGCCCAGCAGGGCTGCCAGCGAGCCGTCTTTGGCCGCGACCAGCTCGGTGCCGAATTGCAGCACGCCGCCTTTTTTCGGGTCTTTCTTGATGATCTGCACCCGTTGGCCGGCCACTTCCAGGCGCCAGTCTTCGGCTTTGGCTTGCGGGTAGAAGCGGCGCAGGGATTCCAGGCGCTGCTCCATGGATTGCATCACTTCGCTGACCAGGTACTTGGTCAGGTCCATGTTGTCGCGAGCGACTGCCAGCATCGGGCCGATGTTGCCGGCGCGAACCGACAGCGGCAGGTCGAGGAACGAGCCGTGCTTGAGGAACTTGGTGGTAAAGCCGGCGTATGGCCCGAACAGCAGGGATTTCTTGCCGTCGACCACGCGGGTGTCAAGGTGCGGCACCGACATCGGCGGCGAGCCCACGGCGGCCTGGCTGTAAACCTTGGCCTGGTGGTGCTTGACCACTTCCGGGTTGTCGCAACGCAGCCACTGGCCACTGACCGGGAAGCCACCGAAGCCTTTGCTCTCTTCGATGCCCGAAGCTTGCAGCAGCGGCAGGGCCGCGCCACCGGCGCCGAGGAAGACGAACTTGGCGTCGACTTCGCGGCTGTTGCCGCTGTTGACGTCCTTGATGCTAACGGTCCAGCCCGCGCCATTGCGCTTGAGGCCGGTGACGCGTTTGCTGTACTTGACCTGGGCATCGGGTGCGCTGGTCAGGTGCGACAGCAGTTGGTTGGTCAGGGCGCCGAAATTGACGTCGGTGCCGTTCATCACGCGGGTGGCCGCGATTTTTTCGTCGAGCGGGCGGCCCGGCATCATCAGTGGCATCCACTCGGCCATCTCATTGCGGTCTTCGGTGTAATGCATGTCCGAGAACGCATGGTGCTGGCTGAGGGTTTCAAAGCGCTTCTTGAGGAACGACACGCCTTTGTCGCCTTGCACGAAGCTCAGGTGCGGCACCGGGCTGATAAAGGACTTGGACGAGCCAAAGGTGCCCTTTTTGGTCAGGTACGCCCAGAACTGCTTCGACACCTCGAACTGGGTGTTGATGTGCACAGCTTTCTTGATGTCGATGGAGCCGTCGCCGGCCTGCGGCGTGTAGTTCAGCTCACACAGCCCGGCGTGGCCGGTGCCGGCGTTGTTCCACGGGTTGGAACTCTCCGCGGCACCCGAATCCATCAGCTCAACGACTTCCAGCTTGAGGCCGGGGTCGAGCTCTTTGAGCAATACGGCCAGGGTGGCACTCATGATGCCGGCCCCTACCAGTACTACGTCGACTGCTTCGTTATGCGCCATTTAACGCGTCTCCAAAATCTGCAGCACCAAATTGACGGCATGGCTGCCAGGAGTGACGGGGCGGTTCACGTGTTGCCCCAAGTTACCCATGGCCAGGATCGCCATGTCCGTTTCGCAATTCTTTGCAACTTCAGCACACGCTTCCTGCCGGCTAATCTGCCTATGAACGCATTCATGGGCGCCTGTGGCAATTCGACTTATGGTCAAAGCGTGCGATTCGTGCAACCAATCCGTAGCGGACAGGCTCAAGCTCCGGTGTTTGAGGAGTACTCGGTCCTGTGTGGTTGGGCTGTTCCAGACGCTGATGGTGCTTGTACAAACGCCAAACTATTCATTTGCTCGCCACACTCTTGTGAAGTTGTGAAAACCCGTTTTTTCACGCTCTTTTGAAGACGTGAACCTCAAAAAAGGGCTGCCCCAGCCTGGCACCTGGCCCGTAAACCCCTGCCGACACGCGGCAAGACGGGCAAACAACTCAAGTGGCCGAGCGCAATGGCAGCTCTGGCAGATTCGGCAAAGAGGGGTGGTTTGCAAAGAAATCAGCAAGCGCGCCAGCTTCACTCGATCTGTGTGGGCGGCTCTCTGTGGGCGATTGGGGGGTTAATACCGAGGCATTAACGGTGCTGCGAGGCCCGATCAGGAGACGTCCTTATAATCGGGGGGAGATTGTAGCGAAGAACGTCGGGGAAATGGGCGTGTTTTGTGACTTTTATTAGGGCTGTTCAGGAAGCCAGTGCGTGCCGCGAATGCCTGTGAGCAACCTGCGGGCTGATTCGGGCACTCATCGGCAGTGGACGGTGCATCCAGCCCAGGTGAGTCTCCGAGACTTCCACCCAGCCATCGCCCACGGGTGGCAGGCTGCACTGCTTGAACGCCACGCAATGGCCGTTGGCATCGAGCCGTGCGTAGTGGCGATGGCGGGGGTGTGACATGAACAATGATTTAAGAAGGCGCATGGCTTTGTACCTGTTACGTTACATGCTCGAAGGTTGCCAGTGTGCCATGACAATGGAGTGACGAAATTATGCGAAATTGTAATTTCAGCCCGCCTTCAGCTGACGTTCAGGATGGCTGGTGAGTGGCCCACATGCGCCGTTATACTGGCGGCCTGTTTGCACCCAGTCCTGGAGAAATGAGTATGTTGCAACGCCTGTTGTTCGGTTTGATCACTGTGACCAGTTTGACCCTGGTTGGCTGCGCCAACAGCCCGCAACAACTCAGCCCGCAACCTAAAGTCACGGCGCAACTGGCGCCTGTCGGCCATGGCCAACCGGTGTCGGTGCGCGTGGTAGATGGTCGTCCTTCGCCCACCCTGGGCTCCCGTGGTGGCCTGTACCCTGAGACTGCGCTGATTTCGGTCCAAGGTCAGGACGTGCTGCCCAAGCTGCAAGCCCAGGCTGAAGCCGCCGTGCGCCTGCTGGGCTTTACCCCGGCCAACTCGCCGGGCGCGCCGCAGTTGACCATCACCCTGGCTGAGCTCAAGTACCAGTCGCCCAAAGAAGGCCTGTATGTGACGGAAGCGTCCATCGGCGCGACCTTCAAGTCCGACGTCAGCGCCGGTACACGCCGCTACAGTGGCCGCTACGGCGCGTCCCTGAACCAGCGTTTCGGTATGTCGCCGAACCAGGAAACCAACACCAAGCTGGTCAGCGACGTGTTGAGCGACGCCCTGACGCGCTTGTTCAAAGACCCGAGCATCGGTTCGCTTCTCAACGCGCAGTAACCGTCAGGCGGGCGCGCAACGCCCCCGATCACCGGGCTCATCAATGAGTCCGGTTTTTTTATGCCTGTAGCCTTCATGCAGCCGTTTCGACATAAAAGTCCAGCACACTCACGCCTGTGAGCAAGTCCAGCTCCGGCAGGTCGGCATGCTGGTGCCCGCCGAGGGCGCAATACACCAGCCAGTGGCGGTCCTGGACGTTGAATGCAAGGCTGCCGACCAGCGCTTCCTGCTCATCGTTCTGGGCCATCAGGTACAGCCGATCCTGGTTTTGTGCGTGCAGCATGACAAGCTCCCAAGCGTTCGAAGGGCAACAGAGTGGCTTGTTAAGGTGACGTTCAGGTGACGCTGTAAATTACTGGATACATTAACCGTACATGGGGGACGGAACGTTTCAGCGGCAGGAGGCCAATATCATTCGGGTTTGTATCTGAATTGATACCAAGACACTCGTCTACCGAGGTTTGCGATGGCGCTGTCCGCACTGCTGATCAATGCTGTGGCTTTATTGGTGGCCTGCCCGGGTGCAGCGCTGCTGTTCATTACCCGCCTGCGCGAGCAGCGAGCGCTGGCCGACCTGACCGCCCAAAGCGAAGACCGCGCGATCGACCAACCGATGTTGTTTCTGGATGTGCGTACCGAACGGTCGCATCGCCTGGCATACCGCGTCGGGTTTGCCTGCCTCGCCCTGGCGCTGGCCGTGTCCTGGTTCAGCACCCACCTCTAAAACCACCGAAAAACCAATGTGGGGGCGGGCTTGCCCGCGATAGCAGTGTGTCAGTCGACAAATTCGGTTCTGACACGCCGCCATCGCGGGCAAGTCCGCTCCCACATTTTGGTTTGGTGTTTAGAGGGGAATCCCGGCCTTGACCCGGTATTGATTCCTCACCGGCGTCGCATACTGCGTCACCAAGTACGGCCGGTGTTCCGCCGGGCACTCATTCAACCGCCGCTCCCACTCCGCCTTGGCCTTGGCCAGCTCATCGGCCGGGAACACCTCGGCTGCCGCCGGCACCTGCAATTGCGGGTCGGCGTCGCTCCATTGCGCGTACGCCAGGTAATGCACCGGGAACAGGCGATAACCGCCGAGAATCTGCCGGTCCATTTCCACGGCCAGCAGCTTGGTGTCTTCAAAACGCTCGGTAATCGGCGGGGCAAAGTTCACGTGCACGCGGCCCTTGTAGCCGGTAATGCCCAGCGCAATGCTCACATCGTCTTCGCCTGGCGCCTTGCTGTAGGTGCCGGTGGTGGCGCGGATGTACAGCTCGCGGGCCTTGGCGCTGTCGCACGGGTCGTATTCATAGCTGATCGACACCGGCGTCAGGTTCAGCGACTGGATCACCTCGGCAAACGGCTCGTCCTTGCGGCTGACGTGGAACATCTTGAGGATTGCCGACTCGGTGCGGTCGTCGCCATCCTTGGCGCGGCCTTCGGCCTGGGCGATCCAGATCGACTGGCAGTCGTTGCGGATCGAATGGTTGATATAGGCCGACAGCAGGTTATACGCCGCCATCTTCTCCTTTCGCCCTGTGATCGAGCGGTGCACGATGAAGCTCTTGTTCAGGCGCATCAGGTCGCTGACAAACGGCTTTTGCAGCAGGTTGTCGCCGATGGCGATACGTGGCGTCGGCAGGCCGGCGTGGTACACGGCATAGTTGACGAAGGCCGGGTCCATCACGATATCGCGGTGGTTGGCCAGAAACAGATAGGCGGTACCGGACTTGAGCTGCTCGACGCCGGTATAGGTCACGCCGTCGGTCGCGCGATCAATGGTGTGGTCGACGTAATACTCGACTTTGTCCTGCAGCGTGGCCACGGTAGTGACGCCGGCAAACTCACGGCGCAGCTTGCGAGCGATCATCGGCTTGAGCAGCCAGCCCAGGGCGCCGGCAAAGCGCGGGAAGCGAAAGTGAGTCAGGATGTCCAGAAAGGCCTTGTCACTGAACAGACGCGCCAGCACGGCCGGGACTTCGCTGTCGTTGTAAGGTCGGATGGTATCGAATTCGCCCATCATGCTCTCTTGTTAGAAACGGCTAGGGTAAGTAAAGGAAATATCAGGGTGCGGCCGCAATATTGGCTCTGCCGTGAATAGCCCTGTAAATAGACCGGCGATTATACGCACAAGTCACCTGGGAGACCGCGATGGAAGAGGAGTCGTACGAATGTCCTTATTGTGGAGAGGTGGTCACGGCGTTGCTGGACCTGTCGGGAGGTGATCAGCAATATATAGAGGATTGCCCGGTGTGCTGCCGGCCCATTACGTTCGAACTACAGGTGCACGAGGACGAATGGATGCTGAGCGTGCGCAGCGAAAACGAGTAACAGGTACACCCCATGCAGCGAATCTACGAACCGGAAAACCTGATGGAAGGCGAGCTGCTGCAACAGATGCTTGCCAGTGAAGGCATCGAGGCGCACCTGGTAGGGCGCCATTTGCTCGGTGGCACCGGCGAATTGCCGATCTTCGGCCTGTTGGGCCTGGAAGTGGACAACGACCAGGCCGCCTACGCCCGTGAATTGATTACGGCCTACAACGGCGCGCAACCCATGCCCGGCGATGAACCCGACAGCTTCCCCGACGTGTTGGTCTGTTAGGCTGTCGGTCGGTTTACCCCAAGAGTCGTGTTGCCCCATGTGTGGACGTTATGCCCTGTTTCGCTGGAACCCTTCTTTTGCTGCCTTGCCGGGCTTCCCGGCCGATCAGCAGGCCCAGTGGAACATCTCCCCGAATGATTCGGTGCTGATCCAGCGCCTGAGCGAAGGCCAGCGCACCCTGGCCCGTGCGCGCTGGGGCCTCACGCCACCGTGGCTCACCGACCTTTCGCGCACGCCAGCCCACGCGCGCGCCGAAACCCTGGCCGAACAACCGATGTTTCGCGAAGCCTTGCGCCAGCGCCGCTGCCTGCTGCCGGCCAACGGTTTCTACGAATGGCGCGGCACCCAGCGTAAACGCCCGTATTGGCTGACGCCGGGCGAAGGCTCGACGCTGTTTTTTGCGGCGATCTGGGAGGCTTATCCGGTGCAGGAGCAGGTGTGGCTGAGTACAGCGGTGGTGACCCAGGCCGCCCAGAGCCAGCGGCGGCCGTTGATTCTGGATGCGGCGGGGCAAGAGGCGTGGCTGAATCCTGAGACGCCGCTGCACGTGTTGCAGGGCTTGTTGGCCAGCGAGCCTGCCGCGTTGCGCGAGCGGGTGTTGGCCAATATGGTCAATGATCCCAAGCTCAATGGGCCGGAGTGCCTGACGCCAGGTTGAGGTTGAATTTGCTGGCCTCTTCGCGAGCAAGCCCGCTCCCACATTTGAAGGTGTTCACAAATCAAAATGTGGGAGCGGGCTTGCTCGCGAAGGCGGCCTCAAAGCCACCGCAGATCGCTAAACCTTGAACTGATTGATCAACCGCCGCTGCTGCTCCGCCAACTTGGTCAGATCCGCACTCGCCGCACTGGACTCATCCGCACCGCCCGCCACTTCATTGGCCACCTGGCCAATATTGATCACATTGCGATTGATGTCCTCGGCCACCGCACTCTGCTCTTCGGCTGCGCTGGCGATCTGCGTGTTCATGTCGTTGATCACCGACACCGCCTGGGTAATCGTCTCCAGCGCTTGGGCCGCCTTCGCCGCGTGCTGCACGCTTTCGTCGGTACGGTTCTGGCTGTCTTCCATCACCCGCACCACGTCCCGCGTGCCTTGTTGCAGCTGCTGGATCATGGTCTGGATTTCTTCGGTGGCCTTCTGAGTTTTCTGCGCCAGGTTGCGCACCTCATCGGCCACTACTGCAAAACCACGGCCTTGCTCGCCAGCACGGGCCGCCTCAATGGCGGCGTTGAGCGCCAGCAGGTTGGTCTGCTCGGCAATTCCGCGAATCGCCGTGAGGATCGCGTTGATGTTTTCGCTGTCCTTGGCCAGGGTTTGCACCACGCCCACGGCCTTGCCGATTTCTTCAGCCAGCGCGCCGATGGACGTGGACGTCTCGCGCACAATGCGCATGCCCTGGCTCGCGGCCTGGTCGGCGTGGCTGGCAGCTTGCGCGGCCTGGGTGGCGTTGCGTGCCACGTCTTGCGCAGTGGCGGTCATTTCGTGCACAGCGGTGGCCACCTGGTCGATCTCGACCATTTGTTTATGCACGCCCTGATTGGTGCGAATCGCGATGTCGGCGGTGTGTTCCGATGAGTCGCTGACCTTCTGCACCGAACTCACCACCTGAGTGATCATGCCCTGCAACTTGATCAGGAAGGTATTGAAGCCGTTGGCGATCGCGCCCAGCTCATCGGCGCGATCACTGGTGAGGCGGCGGGTGAGGTCGCCTTCGCCCTGGGCGATATCGTTAAGCATCGCCACCATCTGTTTGAGCGGGCGGGCGATGCCATGGCCCACCAGCCAGATCACCAGCAAGCCGATACCGGCGATCAACAGGCCGACCATGGCCATGCCGAAGGTGTCGGTCTTGCGCTGGGCTTGCAGATCGCTTTGCAGCTTCTGCGAGTCGGCCATCACAGCGCTCAGCGGCAGTTGCAGCATCAAGGTCCAGCGCGCTTCGGTCTGGCCGATGTTGAAGGGCAGGAACAGTTCGATATGCCCGTGTTCCTTGTCGATGTCGTAGCGCACTTCGCCGACTTTCAACTGGCCGAGGTTGGCCAGCTCGTTGCTGTCGAGCAGGTCGCTGGCTTTTTCGCCAAGCTTGCTGGCGTCCTTGGTGTAGGCCACCAGGCGACCGTTGCTGGAGATCAGCGCCAGTTCGCCGGCGCCGTTATAGAGGTTCTGGTCGGCGCGGGTGAGCATGTCCTGGATAAAGTTCACCGACAGGTCGGCGCCGACGATGCCCTGGAACGTGCCGTCGACCATGATCGGTTCGATAAACGAGGCCAGCATCACCATCGCATTCCCGACCTTGTAAGGCGCCGGGTCGATGGCGCAGGGTTTCTTGCTCTCTTTGGAGCACAGGTAGTACTCACTGGCGCGCACGCCGGTGGACAGGATTTTCTGGTCGTTGACGTCGGCGAGCTTATCCAGGCCCAGGCTGCCATCGGCGTTGCGGTACCACCACGGCAGGAAACGGCCGTCGGCGGCCATGCCGACAATTGGGGTGTTTACGTAGGCGGCGTCGTTATGGTCGATGGCATTGGGTTCCCAGCCGATGTAGGCGCCGAGGATTTTCGGGTTGCGCGCCACGGTTTCATGCAGCAGGTTGATCAATTGCTCACGGCCCACCTGCAGCGCGGGTTCGCCCTTGGCGTCTTTCATCGCCAGCAGGGCGTTGGCGGTGGCCAGGCCTTTGGCGGTCACCAGCGGTGCTTCCAGTTCGCGCTGGACCAGCGTGGCCTGGGTTTGCGCCAGGGCGGTGAGACGCTGCTCGATGATCTGCTCAAATTGCGCCTGGGTGCGCTCCTGCACCAGCTCCTGGGTGCGTGCACCGGCAAACACCGCATAGAGCACCAGCACCGCGACCACACTCAGTACGATGGCCCCGGTCAATGCGGCGACAGAAAACTGAATCGACTTGAATTTCATGGAGGCTCCAGGCGCAGGGGCAAGTGGGCTGCCTTTTATGTATCGGCCATGGGCTCTGGAGGCTTAAGGCTTGGCCGGCAAAATAGTGCGAGATGTCGCAAACGAGCTGTTCGCCGCCGCTGTGGGTGTGTGGGATGTATCTGAAAGTTAGTGGTTAAACGTCGCGTGTATCTGGCGTTGATACAAATGACCGCCTAGGATACGCACCAGGTTTCAGGGAGAGCGTCATGAAAAAGTCATTGGCAGTAAGCGTACTCAGCGCAGCGATGCTGCTGGCAGGTTGCCAGTCGGTTAACACCACCAGCGGCGGTGCCGTTGGCGTGGAGCGCAAGCAGTACATGTTCAGCATGCTGTCGAGCCAGGAAGTCGACCAGATGTATGCCCAGTCCTACCAGCAGACGCTGGGCGAGGCGAGCGGCAAGGGCATGCTCGACAAGACCAGTGCCAACGCCAAGCGCGTGCAGGCCATCGCCAACCGTCTGATCGCCCAGGCGCCGACTTTCCGCCCGGATGCGGCGCAGTGGAAGTGGGAAGTGAACCTGATCAAAAGCGATGAGATGAACGCCAACTGCGGGCCTGGCGGCAAGATCTTCGTGTACAGCGGGTTGATCGACAAGCTCAAGCTCACCGACGACGAGCTGGCCGCCGTGATGGGTCATGAAATCGCCCACGCCTTGCGTGAACACGGGCGTGAGGCCATGTCCAAGGCGTATGGCATCCAGATGGCCAAGCAGGGCGCCGGTGCGTTGTTCGGCCTGGGCCAGGACAGCCTGGCGTTGGCCGATACCGTGGCCAACTACGGTATGACCTTGCCTAACAGCCGTGCCAATGAAAACGAAGCCGACCTGATCGGCCTCGAGCTATCGGCCCGCGCGGGTTACAACCCGAATGCCGCGATCACCTTGTGGAACAAGATGGCCAAGGCGTCGGAAGGCGCGCCACCGGAGTTCATGAGCACCCACCCGGCTTCCGACAGCCGAATCGCCTCGTTGCAGGCGGCGATTCCGAAGGTGATGCCGCTTTACCAGCAGGCCAAAAAATCCTGAATTAACGCAATCCAGTGTGGGAGCCGGGCTTGCTCCCGCTCGACTGCGTAGCGGTCGTCGGCTTTTTGAGGGCGCTTCGCCCCCCAACGCAAGCAGGCTTGCTCGCCACAGCAAGCCCGCTCCCACATTGGTTTGGATTTACAGCCTTAGATCCAGCCGCTGCTCTGCATGGCCTTGTACACCGCCACCACCGCCAGGATGAAAAACGCCGTAGCCGCCAGTCGACGAATCAAGGTCAGCGGCAGTTTTTCCGCCGCAAAATTACCCGCCAATACCACCGGCACGTTGGCAATCAGCATGCCCAGCGTGGTGCCGATAATCACCAGCCACAACTCCGGGTACTGCGCCGCCAGCATCACCGTGGCGATCTGGGTCTTGTCACCAATTTCGGCGAGGAAGAACGCAATCAGCGTGGTCAGGAACGGCCCGAACTTGCGCGTGGTACTGGCTTCGTCATCGTCGAGTTTGTCCGGCACCAAAGTCCACAGCGCAGTGGCACAGAAGCTCGCTGCGAGGATCCAGTGCAACACCGCATCCGAGAAGAAGCTGCCGAACCAGGCCCCCACGGCGCCGGCGGCCGCATGGTTGGCCAGGGTCGCGGCGACGATGCCGGCGATGATCGGCCAGGGTTTGCGAAAGCGTGCGGCAAGGATGAGCGCGAGCAGCTGCGTCTTGTCGCCGATTTCGGCCAAGGCAACGATTGCGGTAGGAACGAGTAATGAATCCAGCATCAGGTAGGTTTCCAGGGGCGGGTCGACACGGCTATGACACGTACAGCCTTCCCGCCCCGGGTAAGGTGTGCGTGTCATAGGTCTTGTCAAACCCCGGTCCGTCTGTGCGGACTCCTGGGTCGCATACGCCATGGTCTGTTGACCAAGTATGTTGACGTATGCCGGACGAGCATGGCGCTCGTGGGAGACTACTCCCCTAGGACGGAGCGGATTCTGCCTAGGCAAAACCCATTCGGCAAGCGTTCTTTTTCAAATCGCCATCAGCCGCGTTTGGCACGATAAATGCGAAAACCATTGCCTTCGGCCTTCACTGCACACACGCCCAAGTGCTCTTCGATCAGCGGTTGATACTTGAGGAAACTGTTGGCAACCAGGCGAAGTTCGCCGCCTTTTGCTAGGTGTTTCGCCGCTTTTCGCAGCAAGTTCTCCGTGGCGAAATAATCCGTGTGCACGCCGACATGGAACGGCGGGTTGCTCAAAATCGCGTTCAACCCCATCGGCGCGGCGTCGATGCCATCACCGGTCAACACCTCGGCTTCCAGACCATTGGCTGCCAGGGTCAGGCGACTGCTGGCGGCGGCGAAGGCGTCCACGTCGAGCATCGTCACGCTGTTATGCGGGTAGCGGCGTTTGACCGCCGCCCCAAGCACGCCGGCGCCGCAACCAAAGTCGAGCAGATGCCCGCTCGGCAGCTTATCCAGATGCTCCAGCAGCAGCTCGGTGCCGCGATCCAGGCGGCCATGGCTGAACACGCCGGGCAGGCTCACTACCTTGAGCGGCCCTTCGGCCAGCGGCACCTCGAAGACTTGCGCCAGGCTTTGCAGCTCGACCGCCTGCGCAGCGTTGGCCACGGTGACTTGCCACAGTTGGCAGTGCCGCGCATTGTCGAGCTTGCGCGGCTTGCCGAACGGGATCATCTGCTTGGCGGCGCTTTCGATGCCGCCCTTTTTCTCCCCGACCAGAAACAGCTCGGCGCCGGGCAAGCGTGCGGCCACGGCGTTAAGCAGGTAGTCGGTGAGGTCTTTGGATTTTGGAAGGAAAATCACCGCCGCATCAAACCCGCGTTCGGGCACGTTCACGCCGAACTGGCTGCGCTCGGGAAAGCGCGCATCCAGTGCCGCCTGGTCGCCGGCATGCCAGCTCCAACCGTGGGCATTGGGCAGGCGGCCGAGCAAGTCGTCGGCAGGCAAACCTACCAGTAGCAGGTTGCCTTGAAAAAGTTCGGCCTGACGAAGCAGTACTTCACTGCGCGGATCCATAGTCTGCTCCTTGAAAAGGGGCGCAGTTTATCAACTGACGACGCGCAGCGGGGCACCGCTGAAAAAGCCTCGGGCGTTTTCAGCCAGTTGGCCGACGATACGCTGGCGCGCTTCGCGACTGCCCCAGGCATTGTGGGGAGTAACGATCAAGCGAGGAATGTCGCCGGCCAGCAGCGGGTTACCATTCACGGGCGGCTCCACGCTCAGCACATCGGTGGCCGCGCCGCCCAAATGGCCGCTGCGCAAGGCATCTGCCAGCGCCTGTTCGTTGATCAAACCGCCGCGCGCGGTGTTGACGATCAACGCGCCCGGTTTGAGCAGCGCCAGTTCGCGGGCGCCGATAAAGTCGCGCGTGTGCTCGTTGAGCGGGCAGTGCAAGGTCAGTGCGTCGACCTGTGCGAGCAGTTCATCCAGCGGCACGCGGTCGGCGCGGGCAGGGCGCCCGGGAATGGCGCCGAGCACCACGCGCATGCCGAAGGCTTCGGCCAGGCGTGCCACCGCGCCACCCAGTTCACCATGGCCGAGCAGGCCGAGGGTTTTGCCTTCCAGCTCGACAATCGGATAGTCCAGCAGGCAGAACTGTTTGGCCTGTTGCCATTTGCCTGCCGCCACATCCTGTTGATAGTCCTTCAGACGCGTCGCCAGGTTGAGCAGCAGCATGATCGTGTGCTGCGCCACCGACGGCGTGCCGTAGCCGTGGCAATTACTCACGGTAATGCCGTGGGCGCGGGCGGCGTCGAGGTCGACGTTGTTGGTGCCGGTGGCCGACACCAGGATCAGCTTGAGCTCAGGGCAGGCCGCCAGGGTTTGCGCGTTGAGGGGGATCTTGTTACTGATCACCACCTGGGCGCCTTGCACGCGTTCAAGCACATTCTGCGGCGTGGTGTCGGTGAACAACTGCAAGTCACTGAAGCTGTTGCGCAGCTCGCTGAGGTCGAGGTCGCCCAGGTCCAGGGACGGGTGATCAAGGAAGACGGCGCGGCGATTGTTCATTCTCAACTGTACCTTTTGCGGCGAGGTTCGAAGGCGTAATCTGCCGAGCCTATCAGATGAAATAATCAGTTACTTAATGGAGTGAGCATGTACGTCGCCGAGTTTTTGACCGTAGCCTTGATTCACTTGTTGGCGGTGGCCAGCCCCGGCCCGGATTTCGCCGTGGTGGTGCGTGAAAGTGTTACCCATGGCCGTCGCGCCGGCACCTGGACCGCGCTGGGCGTGGGTTCGGCGATTTTCCTGCACGTGGGGTACTCGCTGCTGGGCATCGGCTTGATCGTGTCGCAGTCCATTGTGCTGTTCAACGCGCTGAAGTGGGCCGCCGCTGCGTACCTGCTGTACATCGGTTTCAAGGCCCTGCGCGCGCAGCCGGCCAAGCCGCCCGCCGAAGGCGAGCTGCACCCTGAAGTCGGCGAGCGCACCCCACGCGGGGCGTTTACCGCAGGGTTTGTGACCAATGGCCTGAACCCCAAGGCCACACTGTTTTTTCTGTCGCTGTTCACGGTGGTGATCAACCCGCACACGCCGCTGGCGATCCAGGCCGGTTACGGTGTGTACCTGGCGGTGGCGACGGCGTTGTGGTTTTGCCTGGTGGCCATGCTGTTCAGCCAGCAGCGCGTACGCGCCGGGTTTGCGCGGATGGGGCATTGGTTTGATCGGACCATGGGCGCGGTGCTGATTGCCATTGGTGTGAAGTTGGCGTTTACCAGCATGAAATAAACCACACGAGTAACACACTGCACCTGTGGGAGTCGGGCTTGCCCGCGATGCAGGCGCCTCGGTGTATCAGTTGCACCGAGGCGACGCTATCGCAGGCAAGCCAGCTCCCACAGGGAATCACTGTAAGGCTCCAATGCTGGCGCAAAGCTAGCATTCATTGGCCGCTGCAAATCATTCCTTTGGCTGATTTGGCTGAAACATTAGCGCTCTACAGTGCAGGTCTTAGCCAAGACCGTGCAGTCAGATAAGGGATTCGTATGTTGCAGACCCGTGTTATCCCGCCCGCCGAAGGCGCTTACCAATACCCGCTGTTGATCAAACGCCTGCTGATGTCCGGGGCGCGTTACGAGAAGACCCGGGAGATCATCTACCGCGACAAGCTGCGCTACACCTACCCAACCCTGATCGAGCGGGTAGCGCGCCTGGCCAATGTGCTGACTGAAGCCGGGGTCAAGGCCGGTGACACGGTTGCCGTGATGGACTGGGACAGCCACCGTTACCTGGAGTGCATGTTCGCCATCCCGATGATCGGCGCGGTGATCCACACCATCAACGTGCGTCTGTCGCCGGAACAGATTCTCTACACCATGAACCACGCCGAAGACCGCTTTGTGCTGGTCAACAGCGAGTTCGTGGGGCTCTACCAGGCGATTGCCGGGCAACTGACCACGGTCGACAAAACCCTGCTGCTCACTGACGGTGAGGCCAAGACTGCCGAGTTGCCGAACCTGGTCGGCGAGTACGAAACCCTGCTGGCGGCCGCCAGCCCCAAGTACGACTTCCAGGACTTCGACGAAAATTCCGTCGCCACCACCTTCTACACCACCGGCACCACCGGCAACCCCAAAGGCGTGTACTTCACCCACCGCCAACTGGTGCTGCACACCATCGGTGTGGCGACCATCATGGGCAGCGTCGACAGCGTGCGCCTGCTGGGCACCAACGACGTGTACATGCCGATCACGCCGATGTTCCACGTGCACGCCTGGGGCCTGCCGTATGTGGCAACCATGCTTGGCTTGAAACAGGTCTACCCCGGCCGCTACGACCCGGAATACCTGGTGGAGCTGTGGCGCAAGGAGAAGGTCACCTTCTCCCACTGCGTGCCGACCATCCTGCAAATGGTGCTCAACGCCAAGGCCGCCCAGGGCGTGGATTTTGGTGGCTGGAAAATCGTCATCGGCGGCAGCGCGCTCAACCGCACGTTGTATGAAGCGTCCAAGGCGCGGGGCATTCAACTGACTGCCGCGTATGGCATGTCCGAGACCGGGCCGCTGGTGTCCTGCGCTCACCTCAACGAAGAGTTGATGGCGGGCACCGAGGACGAGCGCACCACCTACCGCATCAAGGCCGGCGTGCCCGGGCCGTTGGTGGAAGCGGCAATTATCGACGGCAACGGCAACTTTTTGCCCGCCGACGGCGAATCCCAGGGCGAGCTGGTGTTGCGTGCGCCGTGGCTCAGCGAAGGGTATTTCAACGAGCCGCAAAAGGGCGCCGAGCTGTGGGAAGGCGGCTGGATGCACACCGGCGACGTGGCCACGCTGGACGCGTTTGGGGTGATCGATATTCGCGATCGCATCAAGGACGTGATCAAGACCGGCGGCGAGTGGATTTCGTCATTGGCCCTCGAAGATTTGGTCAGCCGTCACCCGGCGGTACGCGAAGTAGCGGTGGTGGGCATCGCCGACCCACAGTGGGGCGAGCGTCCGTTTGCGTTGCTGGTGGTGCGTGATGGCCATGTGATAGGTGCCCGCGAGCTCAAAGAGCATCTCAAGCCGTTTGTCGAACTGGGCCACTTGAGCAAGTGGGCGATTCCAAGCCAGATCGCCGTTGTTACCGAAATTCCCAAGACCAGTGTCGGCAAACTCGACAAAAAACGTATCCGCGTTGACATCATCGAATGGCAGGCCAACAACAGCACGTTCCTGTCCACGCTCTGACCCCCTTCGCCGCGCCCGTTCGGGCGCAGCAATGCTCTAACTCGCGGCTCCACTTGTGATTTTGGGATTTTCAGCCATCCTTGCCTCGCCGGCCTTCGTCGGCGTGGCGAAAGGACTGTGGCAGACGGGTTGGTGATGCAAATCACACTTTAGAGGGATCAAGCGGTACCCCCTGCTGGCTATAGTCCCACTCAGAGTTTTTCAAGGATGTTGCGCTGCGGGCCATGGGGGCCCGGTTGCCGTTCGGCATTGGAGTCGTTGTATTCCGGCCGTTACATGCATCCAGACGAAAGAGCTCACTGCCATAACAATAATGCACATGGAGTAGCGTCGATGACCTCAGTAAACCAGTTCTGGCGCCGGGCAAGACTGCCCCTGGCCGTCAGTCTCGCTTCTACGCTCGCCGGGCCCGCATTCGGCGTCAGTTTCAACATCGGTGAAATCGAAGGTAGCTTCGACTCATC
This sequence comes from Pseudomonas sp. FP2338, assembly GCF_030687515.1. NCBI lineage: Bacteria > Pseudomonadati > Pseudomonadota > Gammaproteobacteria > Pseudomonadales > Pseudomonadaceae > Pseudomonas > Pseudomonas sp. FP2338. The sequence continues at coordinate 1,073,810 of NZ_CP117436.1, forward strand.
CCTGTCGGTGGGGGCGAGCTGGTCGACTGCCGGTCGCAATAAAGACCTGATCGGTGCCAACAACGGTGGCAGGGGGTTATCGCAGACCTCCGATGACGGCCACTTGAACTTTGACAAGGGTGATTCCTTCTCGAAGATCTTCAAGGGTATCCATGACCTTGAGTTGAAATACGGCGACACCGGCATCTTTGTGCGTGGCAAGTACTGGTATGACTTCGCGCTGCAAAACGAAGACCTGGACTTCAAGAACGTCAGCAACAACAACCGCAAAGAGGGCGCCAAGTCCTCCGGCGGGCAGATCCTCGATGCCTTCATCTATCACAACTACACCATCGCCGATCAGCCGGGTAACGTGCGGTTTGGTAAGCAGGTGGTGAGCTGGGGTGAAAGCACCTTCATCGGTGGCGGTATCAACTCCATCAACCCTATCGATGTGTCCGCGTTCCGTCGTCCGGGCGCCGAGATCAAGGAAGGCTTGATTCCGGTCAACATGTTCTACGTGTCGCAGACCCTGACCGATAACCTCTCGGCCGAAGCGTTCTACCAGCTGGAATGGGACCAGACCGTCACCGATAACTGCGGCACATTCTTCTCCCAGCCGGACGTCATCTCGGATGGTTGCAGCAATAACCTGCGGGTGCTGAACAAGCGCTCCACCATCCCTGGCGCGGCCTTGCCCACCCTTAACGCCCTGGGCGTGGATGTGAACAACGAAGGTGTGCTGGTACGTCGCGGCGGTGACCGTGATGCACGCGACAGCGGCCAGTTCGGCGTGGCCATGCACTACAACTTCGAGCCGCTGGACACGGAATTCGGCGCGTACTTCATGAACTACCACAGCCGTGCGCCGATCTTCAGCGCCACCGGTGCGCCAAACTCGGCCTACACCCGCCCGCTGGGGCCGCTGGCGGCGTTGCGGCCATTGATCGTGGCAGGCAGCTCCCAGTACTTCGTCGAGTACCCGGAAGATATCCGCCTCTACGGCTTGAGCTTCTCCACCACGCTGCCTACCGGCACCGCCTGGAGTGGTGAGCTGAGCTACCGGCCAAACGCGCCGGTACAACTGAGCACCACCGATATCCTGTACGCGGGCGTCACGCCGATTCCGGGTTATGGCAATGCGTCAGTGCTCAAGGGCAAACCGGGCCAGGACCTGCACGGCTACAACCGTAAGGAAGTGACCCAGTTCCAGACCACCTTCACACACTTTTTCGATCAGGTGATGGGCGCTACTCGCCTGACCACCGTGGGCGAAATCGGCGTGACCCACGTGGGCGGCCTGGAGAGCAAAAACCAGGCACGTTATGGCCGCGATCCGGTCTTCGGCCCTGGCACGCTGCCCGGCGGCTTCTGCAATGCGCTTAACAACTCGACGGGTCAAGGTGCAGGCCTGCCGAATGCGTCCGGCCTGAACACCAACTGCAACAACGACGGCTACACCACCGCCACGTCCTGGGGTTATCGCGCCCGGGCCATCTGGGAATACCCGGATGTGTTTGCCGGTGTGAACCTCAAGCCCAACGTGGCCTGGTCCCATGACGTCAAAGGTTACTCGCCAGGCCCTGGCGGCAACTTTGAAGAAGGTCGCAAGGCCGTCAGCCTGGGTGTGGATGCCGAGTACCAGAACACCTACACCGTCAGCCTCAACTACACCAACTTCTTTGGTGGCAAGTTCACCACCGTGGATGACCGTGACTTCATCGCGCTGAGCGCCGGCGTGAACTTCTAAGCACAACCTCTTTAAGCAGTCTGTTTTCAGGAAGAACCAGAACATGAAAATAACTAAAAGTCTGTTGCACGTGGGTGTGCTTGGGCTGTCGATCCTGGCGAGCAACGTCATGGCGGCAGTCTCGGCGGATGAAGCCGCCAAGTTGGGCACGACCCTGACGCCGATGGGCGCCGAAATGGCCGGTAACGCGGCCGGCACCATCCCTAAATGGTCACCGCTGCCTACCAATGCCGGCGCCGTGGATGCCCGTGGCTTCCTGGCCAACCCGTATGCCAGCGAACAGCCGCAGTTCACCATCACCGCGCAGAACGTCGAGCAGTACAAGGACAAGCTGGCGCCGGGGCAGTACGCGATGTTCAAGCGCTACCCGGACACCTTCAAGATGCCGGTCTACCCGACCCATCGCGGCGCTACCGTGCCGGCCGAGGTGTTTGCCTCGATCAAGAAGAACGCCACCAACACCAACCTGGTGTCCGGCGGTAACGGCCTGGAAAACTTCGAAACCGCGGTTCCGTTCCCGATCCCAAAAAGCGGCGTGGAAGTTATCTGGAACCACATAACCCGCTATCGCGGTGGCAGCGTGACTCGCCTGGTGACCCAGGCCACGCCGCAAACCAATGGTTCGTTCAGCCTGGTGTACTTCCGCGATCAGTTCGTGTTCCGCGACAAGATGAAGGACTACGACCCGAAAAACCCGGGCAACGTGCTGTTCTACTTCAAGCAGCAAGTCACCGCGCCGGCGCGTCTGGCCGGTGGTGTACTGTTGGTGCACGAAACCCTGGACCAGGTTAAAGAGCCGCGTTCGGCGTGGGTCTACAACGCCGGCCAGCGCCGTGTGCGCCGGGCGCCGCAAGTGTCCTATGACGGGCCGGGTACCGCCGCCGATGGCCTGCGTACCTCCGACAACCTCGACATGTACAACGGCGCACCGGACCGCTACGACTGGAAGCTTGAAGGCAAGAAAGAAATCTACATCGCCTCCAACAGCTACAAGATCGACGATCCGAAGCTCAAGTACGCCGACATCATCAAGGCCGGCCACATCAACCAGGACCTGGCACGCTACGAGCTGCGCCGCGTCTGGCACGTGGTCGCGACCCTGAAGGAAGGCCAACGCCACATCTATGCCAAGCGTGACTTCTTCATCGACGAAGACACCTGGCAAGCAGCGGTTATCGACCACTACGACGGTCGCGGCCAACTGTGGCGCGTCGCCGAAGCCCATGCCGAGAACTACTACGACAAGCAAGTGCCGTGGTACGCCATCGAAACCCTCTACGACCTGCAGTCCGGCCGCTACCTGGCCCTGGGCATGAAGAACGAAGAGAAGCAGGCCTATGACTTCGGTTTTACCGCCTCCACCGCAGACTTCTCCCCGGCAGCCTTGCGCCAGGATGGGGTTCGCTAAGCTGTTTTAACTGAGGCCGCATCCTCAGCGTGAAGCCCCGACTGGTTCGGGGCTTTTTTGTGTGGGGATATTTTTTGTCGCAGTTCTTTTTCAGGCAAATGTTGCAAAGATCTACAAACCCGCCGCTTTTACCGCTAGTCTGCGGACATCTGCAGTGCCGACAACAGCCTTCTACAAGAGCCCGGCGATGACTGATCTGTCCCGAATCCAAGGGCCTGCGAGCGCGGTGATTCCGACCCTGGAATCGCGTTTCTACAGGCCACCGCTGCCTGACGGCTATGTGCTGCGCCCGCGCCTGTGCGAACGCCTGAGTGCTGGCCTTGCGGGACGACTGTTGCTGGTGAGCGCCCCGGCCGGGTTCGGCAAGAGTTCGCTGGCAGTCGAGTTCTGCCAGAGTCTGCCGGCGCATTGGCAAAGCCTGTGGCTGGGCCTGAACCCACGGGATAACGACCCCGGCCGCTTCCTTGAGCGCCTGCTCGACGGCTTGCAGCAATACTTCCCGCAACTGGGTGGCCAATCCCTGGGCCTGCTGAAAATGCGTCAGCGTCACCAACCCTTTGCCTTTGAAGAATGGCTCGACGGCTTGCTCGACGAGCTGACGCTGCACCTGTCCACCCAAGCGCCATTGCTGCTGGTGCTGGATGACTACCATCTGGCCCAGGGCCCGGTGCTGGATCGCTGCCTGCAATTTTTCCTCAATCATTTACCCGATGGGCTGCTGGTGATGGTCACCAGCCGCCAGCGCCCGGACTGGCACCTGGCGCGGCTGCGGCTCTCGCGCCACCTGCTGGAGCTGCATGAACAAGACCTGCGCTTGACCCACGACGAATCGCTGGCGGTACTCGACAGGCACAGCAGCTCGTTGCGCGGCGAAGCCCTGGACAACCTGATTCGTCGCAGCGAGGGCTGGGTGGCTGGCCTGCGCTTCTGGTTGCTGGCCCTTTCCGAAGCCGGCAATGAGGCTGCGTTGCCACAACATTTGCACGGTGGCGAAGGGCTGATCCGCGACTATCTGCTCGAAGAAGTCATCGATTGCCTGCCGGCAGAAGTTCAAGCCTTTCTGTATGACACCGCCCCACAGGATCGTTTTTGCAGCGAGCTGTGCGACGCCGTGCGCGAAGCCCACGACAGCGCGCATATCCTCGGTTACTTGCAGGCCCACCAAGTGTTTCTGGTGCCGCTGGATGAGCAGGGCCACTGGTATCGCTACCACCATCTGTTTTCCGACCTGCTGCGTACCCGCCGTGCGAGCAGTGCCACCGTACCGATTGCCAGCCTGCACCTGCGTGCCTGTCGCTGGTTCAACACCCAGGGCTTGATCGATGAAGCGGTGGAACAGGCGTTGCGCGCCGGCCACCTGGATGTGGCGGCAAACCTGGTGCAGAACCTGTCGGAGGAGCAACTGCTGGCTGAGCAGAATGTCGGCATGCTGCTGCGCTGGAAGATGGACTTGCCCGACAGCCTGCTGATCAGCACGCCGCGCTTGATCGTGCTCTACAGCTGGGCATTGGGGCTGGCCTGCCAACTGGATGCGGCCGAAGAACTGTCCGGCTACCTCAGCCGCTTCCTGCCGGCGCCGTCGGCCACTGCGCAAAAGTCGATGCTGGCCCAATGGTTGGCGCTGAGCGGAATTATCGCTCGGGGCCGAGGCGATCGTGAGTCGACCCTGCGTTATTGCAGCGAGGCGTTGGAAAGCTTGCCGCAAAAACGTTATGGCCAGCGCCTGATGTGCCTGTCGACCTTGTCCAACCTGGCCATCGTCGATGCCGATTTGTGGCGTGCCCGTGGTCTGAATCGCGAATCCCTGGAGCTGGCGCAGCGCGTCGGTAACCCGCTGTTCGAAGCGTTGGCCCATTACGATCGCGCGCGGGTGTTGCAGGCGCGCGGCGAAATCCTGCGTTCCCTGGACGAGGTGCGCCAGGGGCTGCAACGCCTGCATGGCCTGGCGCCGCAGCGGCTGTACGCGGTGCGCGCGCGGTTGTCGCTGTACGAGGGCTATCTGCTGCTGGTGCGCTATCAGCCCGAGGCCGGCCTTGTCCGTTTACGCGCGGGTCTGAACGAAGCCCGCGCCTGCCGGGATATCAGCGTGCTGATCGGGCATTGTGTGATTGCCAACTTTGAAGGGCGCCGGGGGGATTTCCCCACGGCGTTTGCCGAGCTTGCCGAAGCTGAGCGCTTGATGCACATCTGGGATGTGCCGCCGATCTACTACTTGGCGATGATCACCCTGATCAAATGCGAGCTGTGGCTGGCTCAAGGCCGCACTGACCTGGCAGAGGCCTGGTTGGCCCGGCTGGGGCAAACCTACAACGGCGAACACGCAGCAGCGGCGCCGGAATTTCACCCGCATTTGCCGCAACATATCGGGCTGCAACAGGCTGCGTTAGACGCCACCCGTCATCAGCCGGCCGCCGCGTTGCAACGCCTCGAAGAACTGGCGCAGCAGGCGCATAACAGTGGGCGGCAAATGATTGCCTTGATGGCCCTGACCCAGCAAGTGCAGTTGTTGCTGGAGTGCGGGCAGCAAGACCAGGCCCGACTGGCATTGGCCCGCGCCCTTGAGGCGGGTGCCGGTGGGGCATTGCAACCCTTTCAGCGGCTGCTGGAAAGTTACCCGGATTGGCTGCGTGAACAGCTTGGCCGCAAGGCTCATGGCGTGCTGAACCAGAGCCTGTTGGCGCTGTTGCCGGTGGCTGCGGTGGTTGAGGCCTTGCCTAATCATGAAACCTTGAGCGCACGTGAACTGGCGGTGCTGCAGTTGATTGCCCAAGGCTGCTCGAACCAGGAGATCAGCAATCAGCTGTTTATCTCCCTGCACACCGTGAAAACCCACGCCAGCCATATCAACAGCAAACTGGGGGTGGAGCGCCGTACCCAGGCGGTGGCGCGGGCCAAGTCGATGGGGCTACTGGCCTGACAATGGGCGAGCTTTCCTGTGGAAGCTGGTGTGTGGACGCTGGCTTATGTGGGAGCTGGCTTGCCTGCGATGCAGACAACTCGGTCTTTCAGTCATACGGAGGCGATGCTATCGCAGGCAAGCCAGCTCCCACACAAGCCCGGCTCCCACATTTGACCGAGTACACCCTTAGTGGTCTCGCTACGTCGCAGTCGGGCACGCTTTCAGCGACGTGTCGGCGGTTTTGCTGACCAGCGCGGCAAAACGCTTGAGGTTGTTCTGATGCGCCGCCACCAAGTCATCAATGCTCGGGCCTGCGGGTGTCTGCAAGGTGGTGCGGCAGGTCAGCGGTGCGGTATCTGCGCCGTTGCCGGACCGCAGGCGCCAGCGCACGTCGAGCAGTGCATATTGACCCGGCACCGAGTCGAATCGCTGCACTTCAAGGCGCAACGACAGCGGCTGCCGGGAGTGACTGTTGGCCAGTTGGTCCACCAGCGCGCTTTTCAGCTCATCGGCCAGGGTTGCGGCCCACCATTGGGTTTCAAGGATCGCCACGCCACTGTCGCCCTGGCGAATCACGATTTGTGCGCGGTCCACCTGAGGCGGCACGCTGATGCTTTCAATGCGGATATCGCTGGCCTGTGCCTGAGTGCTGTTATTCCAGTGCACCGGGGTCAGGGTGTGGAAGGCAATCGGCTCACTGCGACAGGCCGCGAGCAGCACCAGCGCGGCGACCAGGGTGAGTTTCAAGGGAAAGGTCATGGCGGCTCCAATGGTCATTTGCGCGGTGGCCCTTGCAGGTCTGTTGGCGCGGCGTTGTCAGGGCGACCGCGGATCAGCGATTCCGGATGGCGGCCCAGGTAGTCGGACAGTTCGCGCAAGGAGCGCGACATGCGCGCCAGTTCATCCAGGGTCTGGGTCAGTTGTTCACGCTGCGGCGAGTCTTCGGCCAGGGTTGAGTTGGCCGACTGCAAGGTCTTGCTCACGTCACCCAGGGTGCTCTGCACGCCAGGCAGGGTCTTGGCGTTGAACTGGGCAAGGCTTTTGCGCAACTCCACCAGGCTGCCGTCGAGGTTGCCGGCGATGCGTTCGATCGGCAGTTGGTTGACCTTGTTGACGATGCCTTCGAGCTTCTCCTGCAACTGTTCCAGATTGCCGGGGATGGTCGGAATGTTGACCGGGCGCAGGTTCGGGTCAAACGCGACTTTGTCGGCTTTCGGGAAAAAATCCAGGGCGATGTATAACTGGCCGGTCAGCAGGCTGCCGCTGCGGGCCTGGGCGCGCAGGCCGTTTTCGATGAAGGTGCCAATCAGGCGCACGCCGCCCGCTTCATCGTTGGGGTCATGGTTGGTGGCCTTGAGCAGCTTGGTGTTGGCTTCGCCGAGCAACTGCGGGTAAATCACGATGCCGACGTTGATCGGGAAGCTGCGTTTTTTGGCATCGAAGTCCAGGTTGATCGACACCACCTTGCCGAATTCGACCCCAAGAAATTCCACCGGTGCGCCAACTTTGAGCCCACGCAGTGCCTGATCAAAACGCAGTGCCATGTATTGTCCTTGACCGCTGGGCGGGGCGAGGGCGCTTTGCTGGTCGTCGAACAGTTCATAGGTGTGATCTTCGTTGGCCGGTTTGTCGTTGGGGCTGTAGGGCGGCGCCTGGAACGCGATGCCGCCGGCCAACATCGATGACAAGGACTCGGTTTTCAGCGCGAAACCATTGGCGCCCACGCTCAGGTCAATGCCGCTGGCATTCCAGAACCGCGTGTTTTCGGTGACGTACACATCATTGGGCGCATGCACGAAAACCTCGATCTTCACGCCCTTGCCATCGTCATCCAGCTCGTAGGCCACTACCTGGCCCACCGGGATCTTGCGGTAGTACACCGGCGAGCCGATATCCAGCGAGCCCAGGCCCTGGGTATGCAACGTGAAGCGCTTGCCCGGCTCGCCATAGGTGATGGGCGGCGGGTTTTCCAGGCCTTTGAACTGTTTGGCGCGCGTATCGGACTGGCCGATATCGGCGCCGATATAGTCACCGGACAGCAAGGTATCGATGCCGGACACGCCACCGGCGCCGATGCGTGGGCGTACCACCCAGAACTTGGAGTCTTCACGGGTGAAGCTTTCCGCCTGTTTGGCCAGCTTGATGGTGGCGTTGACGCTTTTCTGGTCATCGCTCAAGGCCACATCCGAGACTTGGCCGATCACCACGTTGCGGTATTTGACCTCGGTTTTATTGGCGACCAGGCCGTTGCCGGTCTTGAAGTTGAGGACGATGACCGGCCCCTGTTGCAGCACGCTGTGCACCACCAGCGAGATGCCCACCAGCACTGCCACGATCGGCACGATCCACACCAGCGAAACGCTGAAGCGCCGCGTCTTGATCGCCGGTGAGCCGGCAGGCGTGTCAGTGTTGTGTGAACTCATCCGAGATCTCCTCGTTGTGTGGGTTTTCCCAGATCAGGCGCGGGTCGAAACTCATGGCCGCGAGCATGGTGAACACCACCACCAGACCAAAAAACAAAATGCCCAGGCGCGGCTCGATGGTGCCCAGCGCCTGGAACCTCACCAGCGCGGCCACCAGCGCGACCACAATGACATCGAGCATAGACCAGTAGCCGATCAATTCGACGAACCGAAACAGCTTCGAGCGCTCTTTGCGCGCCCACTGGCTGTTGCGTTGCACGGTGACCAGCAGCAGGGTCAGCGAGAAAAACTTGATACCCGGCACCGCAATGCTGGCAATGAAAATGATCAGGGCAATGTCCCAGGCGCCATGCTGCCAGAACTCCAGCACGCCGCTCATGATGGTGCTGTCGGCGCCGGAACCGAGCATAGTAGTGTTCATCACCGGCAATAAATTCGCCGGGATATAAAACGCCAGTGCCGTGAGCATGTAGGCCCAGGTGCGGGTCAGCGAGTGGAGTTTGCGCCGATGCAGCGGCGCACCGCAGCGCTCGCACTCGCTGGGCTCGTCGCGCATGTCGCACGGCTGGCCGCAGGTGTGGCACAGGCACAGGTTGAGTTCGCGGGCGGTCGGTGGCGAGTTCATACGGCGTCCCACAAGTCGCGTACGTCACGCCCGGCGATGCGAATCAGCAGCAAGGCGAGGGCGGCGAGGGCGAAAAGGCCGGTGCCGGGGATCACGTCGAGCATGCCGGCCAGCTTGAACACCGCAACCATGGCGCCCAGCAGGCAGACTTCGAGCATGCTCCACGGCCTCAGCGCTTCCAGCCAGCGCATGCACAGTTTGAACGCTGGCGAGCGCTTGCCGGCCAGGGCGAAACTCAGCACCCACATCAGCAATAGCAACTGAAACACCGGCGCGATGATGATCGAGATCGCGGCCACCAGCGCAATAAAAGTGATCGGCCCCAGGCTCAGCGCGACCACCGAGTCCCACAGGGTCGCGCTGTTTTTCAAGCCTTTGAGGCTGATGCTCATCACCGGATAGAAATTTGCAAAGGTCCACAGCACCGCTGCGGTAACGGTCAGCGCCAGGCGTTGTTGCACCGACAGCCCGTTGTAACGCTGCAGCACGCCTGCGCAACGGGTGCACAGGGCTTTTTGATGTTTGGCGAGCGTGACCTTTTCGTACACGCAATCGCAGTGTTCGCAGATGATCCGAGAATTGGCCATACGTCTTGCTCCAAATGCGACGCTGCGGTGCGGGTTCCATGGTGCTTGAGTAGCTTAGCAGTTGAGGCTCTTCGAATCCGGAGCAAGCTCCACCATACTGCGCCTGGAATGTGCCATAGAGCTTGCAGGAACGCCCATGAATATCGAAAAACCCGTGCTGATCCGCGAAACCTTCCCCGTCGGCCCGTTGCAGTGCAACTGCACCATCATCGGCGACCCGATCAGCAAAAAAGCCATTGTGGTCGACCCGGGCGGCAATCACGAACTGATCCTGGCGCGCCTCGATGCGCTGGGCCTCAAGGTGGTGAGCATTATCCACACTCACGCTCACCTTGATCACTTCCTGGCGTCCGGCCAGTTGAAAGAGAAGACCGGTGCCACGCTGCATTTGCACAAAGAAGACCAATTTCTTTGGGATAATCTGGAAATGCAATGCCAGATGTTTCGTGTGCCCTACACGCCGGTGCCGTCGCCGGACCGCTGGCTGGAGGACGACGAGGAGTTGGCGTGTGGTTGTGGGGTGGCGCTGCATACGCCGGGGCACACACCGGGTTCGATGAGCTTCTGGTTTGCCGATGCCAAGTTGCTGATCGCCGGCGACACCTTGTTCAAGCGCGGCGTAGGGCGTACCGACCTGTGGGGTGGCGACCAGGCGACAATAGTGCGCTCGATCAAGCAGCGTTTGTACACCCTGGATGAGGGCGCGACCGTGGTGACAGGGCATGGGCCGGACACCCGTTTGGGCGATGAGATGCGCGAGAACCCGTTTGTGCGAGCTTGAGGGTACGCCTGGAAATAATTCGTTTACCGGCGCTGTTCTCTCTCAAGCACCGCAGTAGCAAAAAACGCAGGTCGCGTTCAGCCTGCGTCTGCTACGGTTTCCCTGGCGGTGATAGCGGCCAGTAGTTTGTTCTGGCGCGGGACGCGGCCACGGAATTTTTACCGCTTGTCGCGTTCCAAACTCCGCACAGGTCGATTGCCAATGTCCTCTGCACCACAGAATGCAAAAGTAGGAGCTCCCTTCATGTTTACTCCGCGTCGTCTGCTTGTTGTCGCTACCGCCGTAGCCCTGTTGTCCGGCTGCGCTTCACCTAATCCTTATGACGGCAGCCAGGGACAGGCCAGCAACGGTTCCGAAGGGGGCATCAGCAAAACCGCCAAATACGGCGGCCTGGGTGCCCTGGCGGGCGCGCTGGCAGGTGCTGCCATCGACCATAACAACCGTGGCAAGGGCGCACTGATCGGTGGTGCTATTGCAGGCCTGGGCGCCGCCGGTTATGGCTACTACGCCGACCAGCAGGAAAAGAAACTGCGTGAAAGCATGGCCAACACCGGTGTTGAGGTGCAGCGCCAGGGTGACCAGATCAAGTTGATCATGCCGGGTAATATCACCTTCGCGACCAACTCCGATGCCATCGCCAGTAGCTTCTACACGCCGCTCAATAACCTGGCTGGCTCGCTGAAGCAGTTCAACCAGAACACCATCCAGATTGTCGGCTACACCGACAGCACGGGCAGCCGCCAGTTGAACATGGACCTGTCCCAGCGTCGTGCCCAGAGCGTGGCCAACTACCTGACCTCCCAAGGCGTCAGCCCGACCAACCTGAGCGCCCGCGGTGCTGGCCCGGATAACCCGATTGCCAGCAACGCTGACGTCAATGGCCGTGCCCAGAACCGTCGCGTAGAAGTTAACCTCGGCCCGATCCCTGGCCAACAATACGGCCAGCCTGGTCAGCAGCAACAACAACAGGCGCCGCAGCAGAACAACCAGTTCCAGGGCAACCCGTACCAGCAATACCAGTAAACCCTGGGCATTAAAAAGGGCGCCGTGCAGTCAATGCACGGCGCCCTTTTTTGTGGTTGGCGATTACATCAGTCGATGTATTCGAACACCTTCACGATCTTCTGCACGCCGGACACGCCCTGAACCAGGTTGGCCGCACGGGTGGCTTCCGCCTGGGTCAGCAGGCCCATCATGTAGACGATGCCATTATCGGTGACGATCTTGATGCGCGAGCCGGGTACACCGCTGTCGGTGAGCATTTGCGCCTTGATCTTGGTGGTCAGCAACGCATCGTTGCTGATGGCCAGCAGGGTGATCGGGTCCATGACCTGCAGCTCGTTGTGGACCTTCTTGACCCGCTGAACAGTCGAAGCGGCTTGTTCGGCCTGGGCCTTGAGGTCGGCACGCGGCGTCTGCCCGGCCAGCAGTACCACGCCGTTGAAGCTGGTGACCACAATGCGCGAGGCGCCGTTGCCCAGGTCGGTAGCGGCCTTGGCGACGTTGACCTTGACCTTGGTTTCGATCAGCGAATCATCGATGGTGCTGCCGAATGTGCGTGTGCCCCGGTCATCCTGAATGGGTGTGTCACGTGTCGCAGTGATTGCCGTGCTGCAGCCGCTGATGGCGAGGCACAGCGTAATGGCCAAAAGGCTGAGGCGGTTAACGGTCATTCTTCACTCCCGAACAGTTGGCTGTCGATCAGATCGCACAGGCAGTGGATCGCCAGCAGGTGGACTTCTTGAATGCGTGCAGTGACGTTGGCCGGGACACGGATCTCCACGTCCTCAGGCAACAACAGCGAGGCCATGCCGCCGCCGTCGCGGCCGGTCAAGGCTACGACAATCATTTCGCGGTCATGTGCGGCCTGGATCGCTTGAATAATGTTCGCCGAGTTGCCGCTGGTGGAAATAGCCAGCAGCACATCGCCGGGTTGGCCCAGGGCGCGGATCTGCTTGGAGAAGATTTCGTTGTAGCTGTAGTCGTTGGCGATCGAGGTGATCGTCGACGAGTCGGTGGTCAGGGCAATGGCCGGCAGGCTCGGGCGCTCGCGCTCGAAGCGGTTGAGCAGCTCGGAGGAGAAGTGCTGGGCATCACCGGCCGAACCGCCGTTGCCGCACGAAAGCATTTTGCCCTCGTTGAGCAAGGCATTAACCATGACCTGACTGGCTTGCTCGATGTGCGGTGCAAGTACGTCCATCGCCTGTTGCTTGGTGTCGATGCTGGCCTGGAAAAGCTGGCGAATTCGGGATTGCATGTCCATCTGTGTGACCTTAAGTAGCGCGGCTGTTTGGCACAGTAATGTGCAGCCCGCAAAGCAAAGAGCAAAAGTGTGTGGTGAAGATATCCGGGCAATCAGCTGTCGAAGGCATTCTTGAGCCAGTTCAAATCAGCTGGGCCTGCCGGTGTGCTTTCCATGGCAACCACATCGAAACGGCAAGGGCTGTCAGCCCAGCGATGCTCTTTTTGCAGGAAAAACTGCGCGGCGAGTATCAGCTTCTGACGCTTGCGCCCGTCGATACTGGCGAGCGCGCCACCCCATTGTGCGTGTTTTCTGTAGCGGACTTCGACGAATACTACTGTATCGCCGTCAAGCATGACCAGATCAAGCTCACCGCGTTTGCATAACCAGTTCTGCGCCAGAAGGCGCAGACCCTGTTGTTGCAGATAGTTCAGAGCTTGCAGTTCGGCATCCTTGCCGCTTTGTGCGCTGGACCGCTCGGGCATCAGCGCGGGGTGTCCGGCAAGCGTTGAATCTCGCCACCGACGAATTTCGCCCATGGCATCTGGCGGTCAACGCGCTGGTAGGCGCCGATGCCCAGGTTGCCCGACAGGCCGTCAATGCGGGTGTCCGGCAGTGCCTTGAGTTGGCCAAGGCGCGGTGCCAGGCGGTAGGCGTCCACGCCCATTGCATACAGGCGGCCAAGGCTGCCATTGGCTTGCGGCCATTGCGCGGCAACCTGGTTGCGCAGCGGGTCGGTGGTGTTGAGCAGCCACGGGGTTTCGCAGAACATCACATTGGTCATGTCCAGGTACTGGTTTTTGTCGCCGCTGGCGCTGAACACGTGGGACGTCGCATACACAGGCACATCACCGGCGTACTGGAAGTTCAGGGTCGGTTTGATCTGCTGGGCCAGTTGCGGGGTCACAGCCAGGAAAATGAACTCGATGTCCTGGCGGCGCGAAGGTTGCGCGGCGACGTCGGTACCGACGGTGCTTTGCAGGCTCTTGGCGCGGCCTTCGCTTTTACGCAGCTGGAACAGGTCGGCAATCTGCTGGGCGAGGGCCACCGGCTGATCGACGTACTCGACACCCACCACGGTGCCGCCGTTGGCTTCCCAGTCCTGACGGAAGGCTTTATAGACACGCTCACCCCATTCGCCACGGGGCACCATGGCGGCGGCGCGGTGCAGGCCGTCGGCACGGGCGCGACGCGAGACTTCGCGGGCTTCGTCTTCAGCGGCCAGGCCGAACTGGAACAGTTGCGGCGGGTTTTCGTTAAGTTCGCTGTAGTTGAGGCCCAGGGTAGTGATCGGCAATTGCCCACGGGAGGCGAGCTGCTTGACCAGTGGTTTCTCCAGCGGGCCTACTACCAGTTGCACACCGGCGGCCTGGGCCTTGGCATAGAAGTCGTCGAGGGAGGTCAGGCGCGAGCTGTCATAGAACTCGATGACCGGCGGCTTCTGTCCGGCTTGTTCAGCCTGGAAGTGTGCGGCCATGAAGCCTTCGCGCAGCGCCTTGCCGACCGCCGCCAATGGGCCTTCCTGCGGCAGCAGCAGGGCGATTTTGGTCAGCGGCTGGCTGGCCAGCTCCTTGAGTTTGGTCAGCGGGGTCGGCAGGTTGACTGCCGCCGGGTGGCCAGGGTTTTGCGCGCGCCAGGTATCAATGGCGGCTTGCTGTTGCTCCAGGGTGCCGGCGCCCTTGATTGCCTGGGCCAGGGTGATCCAGCCGTCGAGGGTCGGGTTGCCGCTGGCTTGCAGTTGCTCTGCAGGCAGCGCGGCGACCAGCGCCCAGATGGCTTCATGGTTGTCCTTGGCGGCATCACCCGTCAGCAAGGGCGCCATGGCGACCCGCTCACGCGCGGCAGCCAGGGTCTGGCCATCGGCTTCATAGGCGCGGGCATGCACGGTGCCGGTCCGCACCTGCTGGTCAGCCGGCAGCTCTTTCAGGCTTTGCAGGCTGGGGTGGTTCAGGGCGGCCAGAGCCGCTTTGGGCTGATTGCGTGCCATGGCCAGTTCCGCAGCCAGGGTGCTGGCAAACACTTGGGCGGCCGGCTTCAGGACATCCAGGGGCACCTGCGCAAGAATCTGCGACGAACGGCCAGGGTTGTTCTGGTGGTAGGCCAGGTCTGCCGCACTCAGGCGCAACATCGCGGCCTTTTCTGGCGTACTGGCTTTGGTGGCCTGTTCGAGCAGTTGCTCGATACTGGCATCCGGGGTCCGGGGGAGGTCGCCAAGGCTGGACGAGGGCGAGCTGGCGCACGCGGCCAGTAAGGCAGCGAGGCAGAGGGCGGAGAGCAGCCGCAGGCAAGCGATCATGTAAGTGTTCCTGATACCGATCAAATTAGCGTGGAATTGTACCCAAGCACTGGCCCAGGCGCGATGTTACTGGCGTGAAACCATCGATTTAGGTCGTGTAAATGTTGCGAGCCGGCATCGATGGCCGACCTCGAGGGCATATTATCGAGGCGCCTACGCGCTACAATGCGACTTTTCCTTACCATCGAGGTGTGCGTTTTGACTGCTCCAGGTCCTTTGAATTCCACTGCAGGCTCGCTTTTTGTCGTGGCGACGCCCATTGGCAACCTGGACGACATCAGTGCTCGGGCGCTGAAAGTGTTGCGCGACGTAAAATTGATCGCGGCTGAAGACACGCGGCACTCCCAGCGTTTGATGCAGCATTTTGGTATCAGCACGCCATTAGCTGCGTGCCATGAGCATAACGAGCGCGAAGAAGGCAGCCGTTTTATCACGCGCTTGCTGGCGGGCGACGATGTGGCGTTGATCTCGGATGCCGGCACTCCGTTGATTTCCGACCCTGGCTACCACCTGGTCCGTCAGGCGCGTGCCGCTGGTATCAATGTAGTGCCAGTTCCGGGAGCGTGCGCGCTGATTGCGGCATTATCGGCTGCCGGGTTGCCGTCGGACCGTTTTATCTTCGAAGGTTTTCTGCCCGCCAAGGCGGTTGGGCGCCGTGCGCGCCTGCAAGCGTTAAAGGAAGAACCGCGTACGTTGATCTTTTACGAGGCGCCGCATCGCATTCTCGAGTGCTTGCAGGATATGGAGTTGGTGTTCGGCGGCGAACGCCTGGCGTTGTTGGCCCGGGAGTTGACCAAGACCTTTGAAACCCTCAAGGGCTTGCCACTGGAAGAACTCAGGGCGTTCGTCGAGGGCGACAGCAACCAGCAGCGCGGTGAGTGTGTGGTGCTGGTGGCCGGCTGGACCGCACCGGAAAATGAAGACGCGGTGGGCAGCGAGGCCATGCGTGTTCTCGATTTATTGCTTAAAGAGATGCCCCTTAAGCGTGCGGCAGCCCTGGCGGCTGAAATTACCGGCTTGCGTAAGAATGTGCTGTATCAAGTCGCGCTCGATAAGCAGAAGGCCGAATAGTTCCGGGGTTAAACCGGTATTGCGTCGGAACGTGATGGCATTGCTGCACTTTTAATACTTGTCCTGAAGCCGTCGTGCCGTTAACCTGCGCGGCGGAGAGTCGATTGGACAGTCGCTGCCCTCTATGAAAATTAGGGGGGGGAGGAAAGTCCGGGCTCCATAGGGCGAAGTGCCAGGTAATGCCTGGGAGGCGTGAGCCTACGGAAAGTGCCACAGAAAATAACCGCCTAAGCACTTCGGTGCCGGTAAGGGTGAAAAGGTGCGGTAAGAGCGCACCGCACGTCTGGCAACAGTTCGTGGCTAGGTAAACCCCACTTGGAGCAAGACCAAATAGGGTCCCAAGGCGTGGCCCGCGCTGGGACCGGGTAGGTTGCTAAAGATGTCCAGTGATGGCCATCGTAGACGAATGACTGTTCAAGACAGAACCCGGCTTACAGATCGACTCTCCACCTTTTTTCCTTCTGTCCGAGTCTCGGGCAGAAAACCGGTAGTAACGCAAGAATCCCTCCCTGCCAAATCATTGGCAGATGCATCTTCGTAATACCAAAAAAATCTTACTCTTAATAAATCACTTTAACTTTAAGCCATAGCTCCATGAGCTATTTGCGGTTGTTGAGTCAAAAACATCGCTGAACTCGCGTTTCTCCTCCTTTTACGTTCCTAAATCTCCGTTCTGTAAGGCTTTTCCTTGAATCCGTGCCTTGACGGTGTGGTGGGCGCATTCCTATAGTGTGCGCAAGTGGCGGAAAGTGGCACAAAGTGGGTTTTTTGAACGTAAAACGCTAAAATTTGGAGAAACGCATCTGTGTTTCGCGGAGCTAACGCTATCAGTCTCGATGCAAAAGGCCGTCTCGCCATGCCGAGCCGGTATCGTGACGAGCTCATTTCGCGAAGTTCAGGCCAGTTAATCATCACGATTGACGCCGTTGACCCTTGTTTGTGTGTTTACCCCCTCGATGAGTGGGAGTTGATCGAAACCAAGTTGCGCGCTCTGCCTTCATTGCGTGAAGAAAACCGCCGCCTCCAGCGTTTGCTGATAGGCAATGCCGTCGACCTTGAACTCGATGGCAGTGGTCGTTTCCTGGTGCCTCCGCGCTTGCGCGAGTACGCCAAGCTGGATAAGCGCGCAATGCTGGTGGGCCAACTGAACAAGTTCCAATTGTGGGACGAAGATGCCTGGGATGCTGTTTCTGCAGCAGACCTGGCTGCTATTCAACAACCGGGCGCCATGCCTGATGAACTGCGTGATTTGATCCTGTGACTATTGATAGCGGCTTTAACCACATCACCGTACTGCTTGACGAAGCCGTTGAGGCTCTCGCCGTACGCGCGGATGGCTGCTATGTGGATGGCACCTTCGGCAGGGGCGGGCACAGTCGGTTGATACTCAGCCAGCTCGGGTCCGACGGTAAACTCCTCGGGTTTGACAAAGACCCTCAAGCGATTGCCACCGGGCAAGCGCTAGCGGCCGAAGACGGCCGCTTTGTCGTTGTGCAGCGCAGCTTTGCCGAGCTGGGTGCCGAAGTCGCCGAGCGCGGCATGGCAGGCAAGGTGGCCGGGGTTTTGCTCGACTTGGGCGTATCTTCGCCACAGCTTGACGACCCCGAGCGCGGCTTCAGTTTCATGAACGACGGCCCGCTCGACATGCGCATGGACCCGACCCGTGGCATCAGCGCAGCGCAGTTCATCGCCACTGCGCCCCATGAAGAAATCACCCGCGTGTTCAAGGAATACGGTGAAGAACGCTTCGCTGGCCGCATGGCCCGTGCCGTGGTCGAGCGCCGTGAAATCCAGCCGTTCGAGCGCACCGCCGACCTGGCTGAAGTGCTCAAGGTCGCGAACCCTGCGTGGGAAAAGGGCAAGAATCCGGCGACCCGTGCGTTCCAGGGCCTGCGCATTCACGTCAATAACGAATTGGGCGATCTGGAAGCCGGCCTCGAAGCCGCACTGGACGCCCTGGAAGTGGGCGGTCGCCTGGTGGTGATCAGCTTCCACTCCCTGGAAGACCGCATCGTCAAACTGTTCATGCGTCGTCTGGTCAAGGGCGAGTCCGATAACCTGCCGCGCAACCTGCCGGTGCGTTTCGAAGCCTTTGTGCCGAAAATCAAAATCCATGGCAAAGCGCAGTTCGCCTCCGAAGCCGAACTCAAGGCCAACCCACGTTCCCGTAGCGCCGTTATGCGCGTCGCGGAGAAGCTGCGGTGAGCAAGCTTTTCGCCAAGCCCCTCCCGGGCGGCAGCTTCTTTATGTTGCTGCTGTTTGTCGGCGTGCTGGTGTCCGCGATTGCGGTGTCTTACAGCGCCCACTACAACCGTCAACTGCTCAACACCCTGTACGGGGAATTGAGCGTGCGTGATAAAGCGCAGGCGGAATGGGGCCGGTTGATTCTTGAGCAAAGCACCTGGACGGCCCATAGCCGCATCGAAACGCTCGCCACCGAGCAGTTGAAAATGCACATTCCGGGCGCAGCTGAAGTGCGGATGGTGGCGCCATGATGAAACTCGAAGGCGCACTCTATCCGTGGCGCTTCCGCCTGATGCTCGGCATCCTGGCCCTGATGGCCGGCGCGATTGCCTGGCGGATTATCGACCTGCAAGTGATCGACCGCGACTTCCTGATCGGCGAGGGTAACGCCCGTAGCCTGCGGCATATCCCGATTCCTGCGCACCGCGGCCTGATCACCGACCGTAACGGCGAGCCTCTGGCCGTGAGTACGCCGGTGACCACCCTGTGGGCCAATGCCAAGGAACTGCAAACCGCCAAGGACAAATGGCCTGAGTTGGCTGCCGCGCTGGGCCAGGACCCTAAAGCCTTGAGCGAGCGTCTGGAAGCCCAGGCCAACAAAGAATTCATCTACCTGGTGCGTGGGCTGACGCCTGAGCAGGGCCAGCAAGTGCTCGACCTTAAAGTCCCCGGTGTCTATGGCATCGAGGAGTTTCGTCGTTTCTACCCGGCCGGTGAAACCACCGCGCATATGGTTGGCTTCACCGACATTGATGACCATGGCCGTGAAGGTGTGGAGCTGGCCTACGACGAATGGCTGGCCGGCGTGCCCGGCAAACGGCAGGTCATCAAGGATCGACGCGGCAGACTGATCAAAGATGTCCAGGTGACCAAAAACGCCAAGGCCGGCAAGCCCTTGGCGTTGTCGATTGACCTGCGTCTGCAGTACCTGGCCAACCGCGAACTGCGCAACGCGATCATCGAGAACGGCGCCAAGGCTGGTAGCCTGGTGATCATGGACGTCAAGACCGGCGAGATTCTCGCCATGGTCAACCAGCCGACCTACAACCCGAACAACCGTCGCAACCTGCAACCGGCGATGATGCGTAACCGCGCCATGATCGACGTGTTTGAGCCGGGTTCGACCATGAAAGCCATTTCCATGAGTGCCGCCCTGGAAACCGGGCGCTGGAAGCCGAGCGACAAGGTCGAGGTTTACCCAGGCACCTTGCAGCTGGGCAAATACACCATTCGTGACGTGTCCCGCAGCGAAGGTCCGGTGCTGGATCTGACAGGTATCCTGATCAACTCCAGTAACGTCGGCATGAGTAAGGTCGCCTTCGATATCGGCGGCGAGACCATCTATCACCTGGCGCAAAAAATCGGCCTGGGCCAACCCACCGGCCTGGATTTCCCAGGCGAACGCGTGGGCAACCTGCCGAACTACCGCGACTGGAAAAAAGCCGAGACTGCCACGCTCTCCTACGGTTACGGCCTGTCGGTCACCGCGATCCAGCTGGCCCACGCTTTCTCTGTATTGGCCAATAATGGCCGAATGGTTCCACTGAGCTTGATCCACGTCGACGAAGCGCCGAAAGCCACCCAGGTGATCCCGGAAAACGTCGCCAAGACCATGCAAGGCATGCTGCAGCAAGTGATCGAAGCCCCGCGCGGTGTGTTCCGGGCGCAGGTGCCGGCTTATCACGTGGCCGGCAAGTCCGGTACTGCACGTAAAACCTCGGTCGGCACCAAGGGCTACGCCGAAAACTCTTACCGCTCGCTGTTCGCCGGCTTCGGCCCGATGAGCGATCCGCGCTTCGCCATCGTCGTAGTGATTGATGAGCCCAGCAAGGCCGGCTACTTCGGCGGCCTGGTGTCGGCGCCGGTGTTCAGCAAAGTGATGTCCGGCACCCTGCGCCTGATGAACATCACGCCGGACAACCTGCCGCCGACTCAACAAGCGAACGCCGGACCACCGGCCGCAGCTGTCAAAGCCAATGGAGGGCGCGGCTGATGTCTCTTAGCCTGAACAAGATTTTTGCCCACGCCGGACGCGATCTGCTGATTCGTGAACTGAGCCTGGACAGCCGTAATGTACGCGCCGGTGACCTGTTCCTGGCGGTGCCCGGTGGCAAGCTCGATGGCCGTGCGCATATCGCCGATGCCCTGCAACGTGGCGCGGCCGCCGTGGCTTATGAAGTCGATGGCGCCACTGTGCTGCCGATCACCGATGTGCCATTGATTCCGGTCAAGGGCCTGGCCGCGCAACTGTCGGACATCGCCGGGCGTTTTTATGGTGACCCGAGCCGTCAGTTGAACCTGGTCGGTGTGACCGGCACCAACGGCAAGACCAGCGTGACCCAATTGGTTGCGCAGGCACTCGACCTGCTGGGCCAGCATTGCGGCATTGTCGGCACCCTGGGCACTGGCTTTTACGGATCGCTGCAAAGCGGCCTGCACACCACGCCGAACCCGATCGCCGTGCAAGCGACCCTGGCCGACCTGAAAAAGGCCGGTGCCAAGGCGGTGGCCATGGAAGTCTCCTCCCACGGCCTGGACCAGGGCCGCGTGACTGCCTTGGCGTTTGACGTGGCGGTGATGACCAACCTGTCTCGCGACCACCTCGACTACCACGGCACCATGGAGGCGTACGCCGCCGCCAAGGCCAAGCTGTTCGCCTGGAATGACTTGAAGTGCCGGGTGGTCAACCTGGATGACGCCTTCGGCCGCCAACTGGCTGCCGAAGACAGCGAAGCGCGCCTGATCACTTACAGCCTGGAAGACTCCAGCGCGTATCTGTATTGCCGCGAAGCCCAATTTAATGACGAAGGCGTGCTCGCCACGCTGGTCACGCCCCAGGGCGAACACCACTTGCGCAGCACGTTGCTTGGGCGTTTTAACCTGAGCAACGTGCTGGCGGCTGTTGGCGCATTGCTTGGCCTGGACTACGCCCTGGACGAAATCCTGCGCGTACTGCCCAAGCTCGAAGGCCCTGCCGGTCGCATGCAGCGTTTGGGTGGCGGCTCACAGCCGCTGGTGGTGGTCGATTACGCCCACACCCCGGACGCGCTGGAAAAAGTCCTCGAAGCCCTGCGTCCACACGCCAAGGGCAAATTGCTTTGCCTGTTCGGCTGCGGCGGTGACCGTGATCGCGGCAAGCGCCCGCTGATGGCTGAAATCGTCGAGCGCCTGGCCGATGGCGTGCTCGTCACCGACGACAACCCGCGCAGCGAAGACCCGAGCCAGATTTTCGACGACATCCGTGTCGGCTTTAAAGACGCCACCAAGGCCACCTTCGTTGCCGGTCGCGGCGCCGCCATTGCCCAATTGATCGCCAGTGCCAGTGCTGACGACGTGGTGGTGCTGGCCGGTAAAGGTCACGAGGACTATCAGGAAATCAACGGCGAACGCCATGCCTTCTCTGATTTGGTCGAGGCTGATCACGCCCTGACTGCCTGGGAGGTCGCCCATGCTTAAGGCGATGAAGTTCAGCGAACTGACCCAGGCCTTGTCGGCCCGTGTAGTGTCGAGCGATTGCAGCTTCGACGGCGTCAGTATCGACAGTCGTAACATCAAGCCGGGGCAACTGTTTGTTGCACTGGCCGGTCCGCGTTTCGATGGGCACGACTACCTGAACGAAGTCGCCGCCAAAGGCGCGGTGGGGGCCTTGGTGCAGCGTGAAGTGACGGACTCGACGCTGCCGCAATTGCTGGTTGCCGATACCCGTCTGGCCCTCGGGCAGTTGGGCGCGCTGAACCGTGCCGCGTTTGATAAGCCGGTTGCCGCCATCACTGGCTCCAGCGGCAAAACCACGGTCAAGGAACTGCTCGCCGGCGTGTTGCGCACGCGCGGGCCGGTACTCGCCACCCGTGGCAACCTGAACAATGATTTCGGCGCACCGCTGACCTTGCTCGAACTGGCCCCGGAACACACGGCGGCGGTAATCGAGCTGGGCGCTTCGCGCGTCGGCGAAATCGCTTACACCGTGGCGCTGACCAAACCTCACGTGGCGATTATCAACAATGCCGGTACCGCCCACGTGGGTGAGTTCGGTGGCCCGGAGAAAATCGTCGAAGCCAAGGGCGAGATTCTCGAAGGCCTGGATGCCTCGGGCACGGCTGTATTGAACCTCGACGACAAGGCCTTCGAGACCTGGCGTGTACGCGCCGCCGGTCGCAAGGTGCTGACGTTTGCCGTGCTCAACGCGGCCGCTGATTTCCACGCAGCCGATATCACCGTCGACGCCCGTGGTTGCCCGTCCTTCACCTTGCACACACCGCAAGGCAGCGAGCACGTGCAACTGAACCTGCTGGGCAATCATAACGTCGCCAATGCCTTGGCCGCCGCCGCTGCCGCCTGCGCCCTGGGCGTATCGCTGTTCGGTATCGCCACCGGCCTGGGCGCGGTGCAGCCGGTCAAGGGCCGCACCGTGGCGCAACTGGCGACCAACGGCATGCGTGTGATTGATGACACCTACAACGCCAACCAGTCCTCCATCTGCGCCGCTATCGACCTGCTTAAAAGCTTCGCCGGGCGCAAGGTGCTGGTGCTGGGCGATATCGCTGAACTGGGCGACTGGGCCGAGCAGTCCCACCGCGAAGTCGGTGCCTACGCGAGCGGCAAAGTCGACGCGCTGTACGCCGTTGGCCCGAACATGGCCCACGCCGTTGACGCCTTTGGCCTCGGTGCGCGGCATTTCGCTACCCAGGCCGAGCTGATCCAGGCGCTGGTGGCGGCTGAACACGACAAACAAACAACCATTTTGATCAAGGGATCGCGCAGCGCGGTGATGGAAAACGTCGTCGCGGCCTTGTGTGGCTCAAGTACGGAGAAACATTAATGCTGCTGCTGCTGGCTGAGTATCTGCAACAGTTCCACAAAGGCTTCGCGGTCTTTCAGTACCTGACCCTGCGCGGGATTCTGGGTGTGCTGACTGCGCTGTCTTTGTCGCTGTTCCTGGGGCCGTGGATGATCCGCACCCTGCAGAACCTGCAAATTGGTCAATCGGTTCGTAATGACGGCCCGCAGTCGCACCTGTCCAAATCCGGCACCCCGACCATGGGCGGTGCGCTGATCCTGTCTTCCATCGGCATCAGCACCTTGCTGTGGGCCGACCTGCATAACCGCTACGTGTGGACAGTGCTGCTGGTTACCCTGTTGTTCGGTGCGATCGGCTGGGTCGATGACTACCGCAAAGTGATCGAGAAAAATTCCAAGGGGTTGCCCAGCCGCTGGAAGTACTTCTGGCAGTCGGTGTTTGGCCTTGGCGCCGCGATCTTCCTCTACATGACCGCGCCAAGCGCTGTCGAAACCACCTTGATCATTCCGATGCTCAAAGACGCCAGCATTCCACTGGGCGTTGGTTTTGTGGTGCTGACCTACTTCGTGATCGTCGGCTCCAGCAACGCGGTGAACCTGACCGATGGTCTCGACGGTCTGGCAATCATGCCGACCGTGATGGTCGGTGGTGCGCTGGGTATCTTCTGCTACCTGTCGGGTAACGTGAAATTCGCTGAATACCTGCTGATCCCGTATGTACCGGGCGCGGGTGAGTTGATTGTGTTCTGCGGCGCGCTGATCGGCGCGGGCCTTGGCTTCCTGTGGTTCAACACCTACCCCGCACAAGTCTTCATGGGCGACGTCGGCGCGCTGGCGCTGGGCGCAGCCTTGGGCACCATCGCGGTGATCGTCCGCCAGGAAATCGTGCTGTTCATCATGGGCGGTGTGTTCGTGATGGAAACCCTGTCGGTGGTCATCCAGGTGGCTTCCTTCAAATTGACCGGGCGCCGTGTGTTCCGCATGGCGCCGATTCACCACCACTTTGAACTCAAGGGCTGGCCCGAGCCACGTGTGATTGTCCGCTTCTGGATCATCACCGTGATTCTGGTACTGGTCGGCCTTGCCACCCTGAAACTGAGGTAGAAACGAGTGTCCCTGATCGCTTCAGACCACTTCCGCATCGTTGTCGGCCTCGGCAAGAGCGGCATGTCCCTGGTTCGCTTCCTGGCGAACCGGGGCACGTCGTTTGCCGTGGCCGATACGCGGGAAAATCCACCGGAGCTGGTCACGCTGCGCCGTGACTACCCGCACGTGGAAGTGCGTTGTGGCGAGCTGGATGTCGAGTTTCTGTGCCGTGCCGACGAGCTCTACGTGAGCCCCGGCCTGGCCTTGGCGACACCGGCCCTGCAAGCCGCTGCAGCCCGTGGCGTGAAGCTGTCCGGCGACATCGACCTGTTTGCGCGTCACGCGAAGGCACCGATCGTGGCCATCAGTGGCTCCAACGCGAAAAGCACCGTGACCACCCTGGTCGGCGAGATGGCGGCTGCGGCCGGCAAGCGCGTGGCCGTGGGCGGCAACCTCGGCACGCCGGCGCTGGACCTGCTCAGTGACGATATCGAGTTGTACGTGATGGAGCTGTCGAGCTTCCAGCTCGAAACCACCCACGACCTGGGGGCAGAAGTCGCCACCGTGTTGAACGTGAGTGAAGACCACATGGACCGCTACAGCGGCCTGCCGGCGTACCACTTGGCCAAACACCGGATTTTCCGTGGTGCCAGGCAATTTGTGGTCAACCGCCAGGATGCCCTGAGCCGTCCGCTGATGGGCGAAGGCATGCCTTGCTGGACCTTTGGCCTGGGCAAACCTGATTTCAAAGCCTTCGGCATTCGCGAAGAGAACGGCGAGAAATACCTGGCCTTCGAATTCGAGAACCTGATGCCGGTGCGCGAGCTGAAAATCCGTGGCGCGCACAACCAATCCAATGCCCTGGCGGCCTTGGCGTTGGGGCACGCCGTCGGCCTGCCATTTGATGCGATGCTGTCGAGCCTGCGCACCTTCGGCGGCCTCGAGCATCGCTGCCAGTGGGTGCGCGACCTCAATGGCGTCAGCTACTACAACGATTCCAAGGCCACCAACGTGGGGGCCGCACTGGCTGCCATCGAAGGGCTCGGCGCTGATATCGACGGCAAGCTTGTGCTGATCGCCGGTGGCGACGGCAAGGGGGCCGACTTCAAAGACCTTAAAGGCCCGGTGGCTGCTCATTGCCGCGCCGTGGTGCTGATCGGCCGTGACTCGGACTTGATCGCCGCCGCGTTGGGCGACGCTGTACCGCAGGTGCGCGCCACCTCGCTGGACGATGCTATTGCCCACTGCAAGGCCCTGGCCCAATCGGGAGATGCGGTGCTGCTGTCGCCGGCGTGCGCCAGTTTCGACATGTTCAAGAACTACGAAGAGCGCGGCCAGCTGTTCGCTCGCGCCGTGGAGGCCTTGGCATGAATTTCAGAAATATCATCAAGCCGTACCCATCGCCGATCATCACCGGTCGTGGTATCGACCTCGACTTCCCGATGCTCGCCGGTTGCCTGGCGCTGCTGGGCCTGGGGTTGGTCATGATCACTTCGGCGTCTTCGGAAGTGGCCGCGGTGCAGTCGGGCAACACCCTGTACATGATGATCCGTCACCTGGTGTACCTGGTGATTGGCCTCGGCGCCTGCATCGTCACCATGATGATCCCCATCGCCACCTGGCAGCGCCTGGGTTGGCTGATGCTGATCGGCGCGTTTGGTTTGTTGATCATGGTGATCCTGCCCGGCATCGGCCGTGAGGTGAACGGTTCGATGCGCTGGATCGGCTTCGGTGCGTTTAACGTGCAGCCGTCGGAAATCGCCAAGGTGTTCGTGGTGATCTACCTCGCCGGTTACCTGGTCCGTCGCCAGAAAGAAGTGCGCGAAAGCTGGATGGGCTTCTTCAAGCCGTTCATCGTGCTGCTGCCCATGGCTGGCCTGTTGCTGATGGAGCCGGACTTCGGTGCCACCGTCGTAATGATGGGCGCGGCCGCAGCGATGTTGTTCCTCGGCGGTGTGGGCTTGTTCCGGTTCGCCATGATGGTAGTGCTGGCGGTAGTCGCGGTTTACCTGCTGGTGGAAGCACAACCGTACCGTATGGCGCGCCTGATTACCTTTACCGACCCCTGGTCCGATCAGTTCGGCTCCGGCTACCAGTTGACCCAGGCGCTGATCGCCTTTGGTCGCGGCGGATGGCTGGGTGTGGGCCTGGGCAATAGCGTGCAAAAGCAGTTTTACCTGCCGGAAGCGCATACCGACTTCGTGTTCTCCGTGCTTGCCGAAGAGCTCGGTGCCGTGGGTTCGCTGTGCACCGTTGCACTGTTCATGTTCGTCTGCGTGCGAGCGCTTTACATCGGTCTCTGGGCCGAGAAAGCCAAGCAGTTTTTCGCAGCCTATGTTGCCTACGGCTTGGCGTTTTTGTGGATTGGTCAGGTGCTGATCAACATCGGGGTAAACATCGGTCGCTTGCCGACCAAGGGTTTGACCCTGCCGTTTCTCAGCTACGGCGGCAGCTCGTTGGTTATCTGCTGCGTGTGCCTGGGCTTGCTGCTGCGCATCGAGTGGGAGAGCCGTACTCACCTGGGCAGCGAAGAGATGGAATTCAGCGAGAGCGATTTTGCCGAGGAGCCGAACCATGGGCGCTAACGTGCTGATCATGGCGGGCGGCACCGGGGGCCATGTGTTCCCGGCCCTGGCGTGCGCGCGTGAATTCCAGAACCGTGGCTACACCGTGCATTGGCTCGGTACGCCACGTGGCATCGAAAACGAATTGGTCCCGAATGCCGGCTTGCCACTGCACTTGATCAACGTCACCGGCTTGCGTGGCAAGGGCAAGTTGTCCCTGCTCAAGGCACCGTTCGTGTTGCTCAAGGCGGTGTGGCAGGCGCGCAAAGTGATTCGTGAGTTGAAGCCGGTGTGCGTGCTCGGTTTCGGTGGTTATGTGACCGGCCCGGGTGGTGTTGCCGCCAGGCTCGCCGGCGTACCGGTGATCGTGCACGAACAGAACGCCGTCGCCGGTACGGCCAACCGCCTGCTGGTGCCGTTGGCCAGCCGAGTGTGCGAAGCCTTCCCGAAGACCTTCGGCGCCTCGGACAAATTGCGTACCACCGGCAACCCGGTGCGTACCGAACTGTTCATGGCCATTGCTCGTCAGGCGCTGGAAGGGCGCAAGCCGCACTTGCTGATCCTGGGCGGAAGCCTGGGCGCCGAGCCGCTGAACAAATTGCTGCCTGAAGCCCTGGCGCTGCTGCCCGTGGACCTGCGTCCCGAAGTGTTCCACCAGGCCGGTAAAAACCACGATGAAATCACTGCTGCCCGCTATCGCGAGGCCGGTGTCGAGGCGAACGTACAGCCTTTCATCAAAGACATGGCCCATGCCTATGGCTGGGCCGACCTGGTGGTCTGTCGCGCTGGTGCGCTGACCGTCAGTGAACTGGCCGCCGCCGGTCTGCCGTCCTTGCTGGTGCCTTTGCCCCACGCCATCGACGATCACCAGACCCGCAACGCCGAATATTTGGCCGGGGAGGGCGCTGCCTTCCTGCTGCCGCAAAGAACGACTGGCGCCGCCGATTTGGCCGCACGCCTGACCGAGGTTTTGATGCAACCGGAACGACTCAACAGCATGGCGAGCACCGCAAGCCGCCTGGCTAAACCTGACGCAACCCGCACCGTGGTCGATATCTGCCTGGAGGTGGCCCATGGTTGAGAATCAGAAAGCCATGCCGCAGCCCGAAATGCGCCGCATCCGTCGTATCCACTTCGTCGGCATCGGCGGCGTGGGCATGTGCGGGATTGCCGAAGTACTGCTGAACCTGGGTTATCAGGTGTCCGGCTCGGACTTGAAAGAGTCGCCGGTCACTGATCGCCTCAAGTCTTTTGGCGCGCAGATTTTCATCGGCCACCGCGCCGAGAACGCCGCCGAGGCTGACGTGCTGGTGGTGTCCAGCGCCGTGAACACCTCCAACCCGGAAGTGGCCACCGCCCTTGAGCGCCGTATTCCAGTGGTGCCACGCGCCGAGATGCTGGCCGAGCTGATGCGCTATCGCCATGGCATTGCCGTGGCCGGTACGCACGGCAAAACCACCACCACCAGCCTGATCGCCTCGGTGTTCGCCGCCGGTGGCCTGGACCCGACCTTCGTGATTGGTGGCCGCCTGAATGCAGCCGGCACCAATGCCCAGCTCGGCACCAGCCGTTACCTGATCGCCGAAGCCGATGAAAGTGATGCGAGCTTCCTGCACCTGCAGCCGCTGGTCGCTGTCGTTACCAACATCGACGAAGACCACATGGCCACCTACGACGGTGACTTCAACAAGTTGAAGAAAACCTTCGTCGAGTTCCTGCACAACCTGCCGTTCTACGGTTTGGCCGTGGTGTGCCTGGACGATCCGGTGGTGCGTGAGATCCTGCCATCGGTCAAACGCCCAACCGTGACCTACGGCTTCAGCGAAGACGCCGACGTGCGCGCGATCAATGTGCGCCAGGAAGGCATGCAAACCTTCTTCACCGTGCTGCGCCCTGACCGCGAGCCGTTGGACGTGTCGGTGAACATGCCGGGCAATCACAACGTATTGAACTCGCTGGCGACCATCTGCATTGCCTCCGATGAAGGCGTCAGCGATGAGGCCATCGTCGAAGGCCTGTCGCGTTTTGCCGGTGTTGGCCGGCGCTTCCAGGTCTACGGCCAACTGCCGGTAGAAGGCGGCGACGTGATGCTGGTGGACGACTACGGTCACCACCCAACTGAAGTTGCAGCCGTTATCAAAGCCGTGCGTGGTGGCTGGCCGGAGCGCCGCCTGGTGATGGTGTACCAGCCGCATCGCTACAGCCGCACCCGCGACCTGTACGACGACTTTGTCAATGTATTGGCCGATGCCAACGTGCTGCTGCTGATGGAAGTCTACCCGGCCGGTGAAGAGCCGATTCCGGGCGCCGACAGCCGCAAGCTGTGCAACAGCATCCGTCAGCGCGGCCAGTTGGACCCGATCTACATCGAACGCGGTGTGGACCTTGCGCCGATCGTCAAGCCGCTGCTGCGTGCCGGTGACATCCTGCTGTGCCAGGGCGCCGGTGATATCGGTGGCCTTGCGCCCAAGCTGCTCGCCAGCCCGCTGTTTGCGGCTGCGAAGGGGAAGTCGAGATGATCACTGACTACGCCTCCCTGTTCTCGACCATCACGCCTGCCGACTTCGGCCGCGTGGCCGTGTTGTTCGGCGGTAAAAGCGCTGAGCGCGAAGTCTCGCTCAAGTCCGGCAATGCCGTGCTCGAAGCGCTGCAAAGCGCCGGCGTAAATGCATTCGGAATCGATGTGGGCGACGATTTCCTCGCCCGCTTGCAGGCCGAGAAGGTCGACCGTGCCTTCATCATTTTGCACGGCCGTGGTGGTGAAGACGGCAGCATGCAAGGCTTGCTGGAGTGCCTGGGCATTCCTTACACCGGCAGCGGCATCCTCGCGTCGGCACTGGCCATGGACAAGTTGCGCACCAAGCAGGTGTGGCACAGCCTGGGTATTCCAACCCCGCGTCACAGCGTGCTGTGCAGCGAAGACGATTGTATTTCTGCAGCCAAGGAACTGGGCCTGCCTTTGATCGTCAAACCTGCCCATGAAGGCTCCAGTATCGGCATGGCCAAAGTGAACTCGGCCGCCGAATTGATCGACGCATGGAAAGCGGCAAGTACCTACGATTCGCAAGTGTTGGTGGAACAGTGGATCCAGGGTCCCGAGTACACCATCGCCACCCTGCGTGGCCAGGTATTACCGCCTATCGCATTGGGCACGCCCCACACTTTTTACGACTACGACGCCAAGTACGTGGCTTCCGATACTCAGTACCGGATCCCGTGTGGCCTCGACGCAACCAAGGAACAGGAATTGATGGACCTCACGGCGAAAGCCTGTGAGGCACTGGGTATCGCCGGTTGGGCGCGGGCAGACGTGATGCAGGATGACCAAGGGAATTTCTGGTTCCTTGAAGTTAACACCGCTCCGGGCATGACCGATCACAGCCTGGTACCTATGGCAGCCCGTGCTGCCGGTCTGGACTTCCAGCAGTTAGTGCTGGCGATCCTGGCCGCAAGCATTGAGCCAAGAGGCTAACCCCATGAACGGCGCATCGCTTCGTCATCAGCAGCCTCCAGTGCCCAGCCGCAAGCCGGTGCCCCGAGGTGCCAGCCGAATGGTGGCTAAAGAGCCGATGTCGGCGCGCCTGCCGAAAGCCAACTTTGGTTTTCTCAAAGCGCTGTTCTGGCCGGTGTTGCTGGTGGCGTTGGGCTTCGGCACTTACGAGGGCGCACAACGCCTGTTGCCGTATGCCGACCGGCCGATCAACAAGATCAGCGTGCAGGGCGACTTGAGCTACATCAGCCAGCAAGCGGTACAGCAGCGCATCGGCCCGTACCTGGCGGCGAGCTTCTTTACCATCGACCTGGCGGGCATGCGCGCAGAGCTGGAACAGATGCCGTGGATCGCTCACGCCGAAGTGCGTCGTGTATGGCCGGACCAGGTGACGATTCGCCTGGAAGAGCAACTGCCCGTGGCCCGTTGGGGTGATGGCGCGCTGTTGAACAACCAGGGCCAGGCGTTTGCGCCGCGTGAGGTGGCCAACTATGAGCACCTGCCGCAGCTGTTCGGGCCGCAGCGGGCGCAGCAGCAAGTGATGCAGCAGTACCAGGCGCTGAGCCAGATGCTGCGGCCATTGGGTTTCTCCATCGCACGCCTGGAATTGCGTGAGCGGGGCAGCTGGTTTTTGACCACCGGGGCAGGCAGTTCCGGCCCGGGCATCGAGTTGTTGCTGGGACGCGACCGCTTGGTGGAAAAGATGCGCCGCTTTATTGCCATCTATGACAAGACCTTGAAAGAACAGATTACGAACATTGCGAGCGTCGACCTGCGTTACGCCAACGGCCTGGCCGTCGGCTGGCGTGAACCAGCTGCGCCGACGACAGCCAAACCCGCTGTCGCGAAGAATTAAGAAGAGGCAGGACCCATGGCAAACGTGCAAAGCGGAAAAATGATCGTCGGTCTCGATATCGGCACCTCCAAGGTGGTGGCGCTGGTTGGCGAGGTCGGGGAAGACGGTGTGATCGAAATCGTCGGTATCGGCACGCATCCGTCCCGGGGCCTGAAGAAGGGCGTGGTGGTGAACATCGAGTCCACCGTGCAGTCGATCCAGCGCGCCATTGAAGAAGCGCAGCTGATGGCCGGTTGCCGGATTCACTCGGCGTTCGTCGGCGTGGCCGGCAACCATATCCGCAGCCTGAACTCTCACGGCATCGTGGCGATTCGCGACCGTGAAGTCAGCTCGGCCGACCTTGAGCGCGTACTCGACGCCGCCCAGGCCGTGGCGATCCCGGCTGACCAGCGCGTGCTGCACACCCTGCCGCAGGACTACGTGATCGATAACCAGGAAGGCGTGCGCGAGCCGCTGGGCATGTCGGGCGTGCGCCTGGAAGCCAAGGTTCACGTGGTGACCTGCGCCGTCAACGCCGCACAGAACATTGAAAAATGCGTGCGCCGCTGCGGCCTGGAAATCGACGACATTATTCTTGAGCAGTTGGCCTCGGCCTACTCGGTACTCACCGACGACGAAAAAGAGCTGGGCGTGTGCCTGGTCGACATCGGCGGCGGCACCACCGACATCGCGATCTTCACCGAAGGTGCGATCCGTCACACTGCCGTGATCCCGATTGCGGGCGACCAGGTCACCAACGACATCGCCATGGCGCTGCGTACGCCGACCCAGTACGCCGAAGAAATCAAGATTCGCTACGCCTGCGCCCTGGCCAAACTGGCCGGTGCCGGTGAAACCATCAAGGTGCCGAGCGTGGGCGACCGTCCACCGCGCGAACTGTCGCGCCAGGCCCTGGCCGAAGTGGTCGAGCCACGCTACGACGAGCTGTTCACCCTGATCCAGGCTGAACTGCGCCGCAGCGGCTATGAAGATTTGATCCCGGCCGGCATCGTGCTGACCGGTGGCACCTCGAAGATGGAAGGCGCGGTCGAACTGGCCGAGGAAATCTTCCACATGCCCGTGCGCCTGGGCGTGCCCCATGGCGTCAAAGGCCTGGGCGACGTAGTGCGCAACCCGATTTATTCCACCGGTGTGGGCTTGCTGTTGTACGGGCTGCAAAAGCAGACCGACGGCATTTCCCTGTCGGGCCCGAGCATCCGTGACAGCTACCGTGGCGGCGACGACGAAGCCAAAGCGCCGTTGTTCGAGCGGCTGCAGGCTTGGGTAAAAGGCAATTTCTAAAGATTTACCGCAACACCGCAGTAAGTAGTAGGCGAAAAAACTAGAGAAAACGAAAGGAGAGGGAACATGTTCGAACTCGTAGACAACATCCCCGCAAGCCCGGTTATCAAAGTAATCGGTGTTGGCGGTGGCGGCGGCAACGCTGTCAATCACATGGTCAAGAGCAACATTGAAGGCGTTGAATTCATCTGCGCCAACACTGATGCCCAGGCGCTGAAAAGCATCGGCGCGCGGACCATCCTGCAATTGGGCACAGCTGTGACCAAGGGCCTCGGCGCTGGCGCCAACCCGGAAGTCGGCCGTCAAGCCGCGCTGGAAGACCGCGAGCGTATTGCTGAAGTGCTGCAAGGCACCAACATGGTGTTCATCACCACCGGCATGGGCGGCGGTACCGGTACCGGTGCAGCCCCGATCATTGCCGAAGTGGCCAAGGAAATGGGGATTCTGACCGTTGCTGTCGTGACGCGTCCGTTCCCGTTCGAAGGTCGCAAGCGTATGCAGATCGCTGACGAAGGTATCCGTCTGCTGTCTGAAAGCGTCGACTCGTTGATCACCATTCCCAACGAGAAGCTGCTGACCATCCTGGGCAAGGACGCCAGCCTGCTGTCCGCGTTCGCCAAGGCTGACGATGTACTGGCCGGTGCCGTTCGCGGTATCTCCGACATCATCAAGCGCCCAGGCATGATCAACGTCGACTTTGCCGACGTGCGTACCGTGATGAGCGAAATGGGCATGGCGATGATGGGCACTGGCTGCGCCAGCGGTCCGAACCGTGCACGCGAAGCCACTGAAGCGGCGATCCGCAACCCGTTGCTCGAAGACGTGAACCTGCAAGGTGCACGCGGCATCCTGGTGAATATCACCGCCGGCCCTGACCTGTCCCTGGGTGAGTACTCCGACGTGGGTAGCATCATCGAAGCTTTCGCTTCCGAGCACGCCATGGTCAAAGTCGGTACCGTTATTGATCCGGACATGCGCGATGAACTGCACGTGACCGTGGTTGCGACCGGCCTGGGCGCAAAAATCGAGAAGCCTGTGAAGGTCATCGACAATACCGTTCATACCAGCCACAACAGCCACGCCAGCCAGCAAGCTGCCGCTCCAGCGCCTGCGCGCCAGGAACTGCCGTCTGTGAACTACCGTGACCTGGACCGTCCGACCGTGATGCGCAACCAGGCTCAGGCCGGTGCTGCGGCGTCCCGTAGCCTGAATCCGCAAGATGATCTGGACTACCTGGACATCCCGGCATTCTTGCGTCGTCAGGCCGATTAATGGAATGTATCAGGGCTATGAAGGTGATTGGTGTTCAGCAAAGGTCTGGTCTGCTATTATCGCCAGCCTTTGTTGATACCAGTTCGCAATTTGCGCTGAAGCGGTCCAAGCCATGATTAAACAACGCACCCTGAAGAATATTATCCGTGCCACAGGTGTAGGTCTGCACTCCGGGGAGAAGGTATACCTGACTCTCAAACCTGCACCTGTCGACACCGGCATCGTGTTTGTTCGTGCCGACCTGGACCCTGTGGTGCAGATTCCTGCTCGCGCGGAAAATGTTGGCGAAACCACGATGTCGACCACGTTGGTCAACGGTGACGTCAAAGTGGACACGGTGGAGCACTTGCTCTCGGCCATGGCTGGCCTGGGCATCGATAACGCCTACGTCGAGCTCTCCGCGTCCGAAGTCCCGATCATGGATGGCAGCGCTGGACCCTTCGTATTCTTGATTCAATCTGCCGGCCTGGAAGAACAGGACGCAGCCAAGAAGTTCATTCGCATTCTGCGGGAAGTGACAGTAGAAGACGGCGACAAGCGCGCCACCTTCGTTCCGTTCGAAGGCTTTAAAGTGAGCTTTGAGATCGATTTCGATCACCCGGTATTCCGTGACCGCACCCAAAGTGCAAGCGTGGATTTTTCCAGCACTTCGTTCGTAAAAGAAGTCAGCCGCGCCCGTACCTTTGGTTTCATGAGTGACATCGAGTACCTGCGCAAGCACAACCTCGCACTCGGCGGCAGCGTTGAAAACGCCATTGTGGTCGACGCGGATGGTGTACTGAACGAAGACGGCCTTCGCTATGAAGACGAATTCGTGAAGCACAAGATCCTCGATGCAATCGGTGACCTCTACCTGCTGGGCAATAGCCTGATAGGCGAGTTCAAAGGCTTCAAGTCGGGCCACGCCCTTAACAACCAGCTGCTGCGCAAGTTGATTGAGCAGACAGACGCTTGGGAAGTCGTGACCTTCGAAGATGCCAGCACCGCACCGATCTCTTACATGCGTCCCGTTGCGGCGGTGTAAGTAACAACTCTCTTTCTTTAGTTTTGAAAGGCCACCTTCGGGTGGCCTTTTTTTATGCCGATCGTTACCACGCCCCGAGCGCCGATCAGACCTGGCGGGCCGCGGCCTCGACAATGCGATTGCGCCCGGTGTGCTTGGCCTCATACAGCGCCTGATCGGCATTGAGCAGCAAGTCCTCAAGGGACATGCGGCTGCGTTTTTGCCACGTGCTCATACCGATACTCACCGTAATCGGCCCTTCGGCACCGGCCCCCCGTGGCAAATGCTCGACACTGCTGCGGATATGTTCGGCAATCAACCAGGCGCCCTTGGCATCGGTATGCGGCAGCACCACCGCAAACTCTTCGCCACCGTAGCGCGCCGCCAAGTCGGCCGGTCGGCGGATGTTGTCTTCGATTACTTGGGCGACTGCGCGCAATGCTTCATCACCGCTTCGATGGCCATGCAGGTCATTGAAGGCTTTGAAGTGATCCACGTCGATCATCAGCAGGCTCAGCGGCTCGGTCGAGCGTTGTGCGCGGTCCCATTCCAGGCGCAGGCGCTGGTCCAGAGTGCGGCGGTTGGCAAGGCCGGTCAGGGCGTCGGTGGCTGCCAGTTCTGACAGCACTTGCTCGGCGCGATGGCGGCGGCGCAGTTCCTTGCTCAGCATCCAGGTGAGCCACAACAGGCCGATGCACAACACGCCCGTGGCCATGCTGACCAACCACGCTGCGCGCCGCCATGGGGCAAACACTTCATCGCTGGACAACGCCACCGCGACAATTAACGGCAAGGTGCCCACGTTCGAAAAACTATACAGCCGTGGCTGGTTGTCGACGCTAGAGACGCCATGAAAGCTGCCATCGCGTTCACGCAGCATGCGCGCGACATTGGGGCGCTGGCTCAAGTCCTTGTCGATCATGTCCGCTTCCAGCAGCGGTTGTTGCGCCAGCAGGATGCCTTGGTGGTTGATCAGGTTGATGGTGCCGTTGCTTCCGATGTTCAGGCCGCTGAACAACTGTTGGAAGTACGACAGACGCATCGAGGCCACCGCCACGCCCAGAAAGCGCCCGTCCGGCGATGACACGCGGCGGCTGAATGCGATGCGCCACTGGTCATCACACACGCAACGGGCCAGGAATGGGCGGCTGATATACAGCCCCTGCTCAGGGTTTCTGCGGTGTGCCTGAAAATAGTCGCGATCAGCGAAGTTACCGGTCTTGGGGGTGAGCAGTGAGGAGTCGGCGATCACTTCACCACTGGGGTCCAGCAGCAGAATGTCGCCCTTGAAGGGCGCGGCGGCCGAGCGATCGAACAGCACCAGATGGCGGATACTGGCGGACACTCCCTGCAGGTCGCTGCGTTCGGTGGCGGCAATCAGGCCCTTGAGGGCCATGTCATAGAGTTCGACGTTACGCAGCACATCGGCGTCGATCAGTTGGGTGATGTTATTGGCGGTGCGCTTGGCGGTCTGCAAGGTGTTGGCATGTTCGCGAATCAGCAGCGCGGTGACGATCGCCACGATCAGGAACACCGTGAGGCAACTGCCCAGGATCAACAAGCGTTCCGGGCGACGGGTGGGTCGGTTGAGACTTGGACTCATCGGGCGTACTTCTGCTTCGAGGATGCCAATAGCGTAGTAGGCAAACGCAGGTTTGGCGTGGGAGCTGGCTTGCCTGCGATGCAGACACCTCGGTACATCTGCAACACCGCAGCGATGCTATCGCAGGCAAGCCAGCTCCCACACAAGCCAGCTCTCACATCAGCTCTTCATCGTCAGGCAGATTCAGGCCTAGAACACGTTGATCGGGTAATCCACAATCACGCGGTATTCATCCACATCCCGGTCCACCGCCGAGTAGCCATTGCCACCGCGATTGGTTGCCCACTGCAGGCGCACGGCCAGGTCCTTGGCTTTGCCGCCTTGCACCACGTATTTCAAGTCGATGTCGCGTTCCCAGTGCTTGGCGTCTTTGCCGTCGGCGCTGTACCAGGCGCTGTAGCCACGGCTGTTGGGGTCGACCTTGGTCAGGTCGGTCTTGCCGCTGATATACGACACGGCGGACGTCAGCCCCGGCATGCCGAGGCCTGCAAAGTCGTAGGCATACTTGAGCTTCCACGAGCGCTCGTTGGGGCCGTTGAAGTCCGAGTATTGCTGGGAATTGTCCAGGTACACGCTGTCGCCTTGGGTGATGTAGTCGAACGGTGTGTTGCCGTTGACCCGCTGGTACGCGGCGGTGAGGCTGTGGTTGCCCACACCCACGGTGAAATGTAGGCTGTAGGTGTTGTTGTCGATGCTGCCCAGCAACGACTGGCCGGTGTCCTGGGTGTGGTAGTAGTGCAGGCCCGGGTTGAGGCTGACCAGGTCGTTCAGTGCGTAGGTGTAGTCCAGGTCGTAGTAGTACTGGTGCCACACATCCTTGAGTTCGGAGGCGTACAGGTTGCTGGTCAGGCCCGGAACGCCGCTGAAGGACACACCGGCCCAGTTCAGGTGCTGGCTGTCTGCGTTGGCGGGCAACGTGCCGTAGCTGGTGCCGATGCGCCGGTGGCCGCTCTGGTTGTAAAGCTTGGTAAAGCTCGCCTGGCCGCCTTCGAGCATCCAGCCGTCGAAGCTGTGGTTGGCCAGGCTCACCCCCCGGAACGTCTGCGGCAACATGCGAGTCATGCCGCCGGCGATCACCGGGTTGTTAAGGAACAGGTCGCCGGCTTTGAGCTCGGTGTCGAAGGCGCGCATTTTCAAGGTGCCGCCAGCGGTGGAGAACGAGCCAGGGGCTTTGCCGTTGCCGCTGCCGTAAGGCAGGATGCTGGAACCGTCAGTGCCGCCGCCGCCGTCGAGCTTGAGGCCGAGCATGGCATTGAGGTCCAGGCCAAAACCGACGGTGCCCTGGGTGTAGCCGGATTCGAAGGTGCCGATAAAACCCTGGCCCCATTCTTTGCTGTCATCGGTGTGAATGTCGCGGCGGTCGCGGTTCATGTAGTAGTTGCGGGTATTGATCTTGAGGCTTGAGCCTTCGACGAAACCGTCAGCGGGGGGCGAGTCTGCCGCGTGGGCAAGGGGGACGATCGTTGCTGCAATCGCGAGGAATAACGGGGTGAACGTCAGCGAGTTCTTCACCGGTTTAGCTCCTTTGGTCAATCGAAAACGGCCAATGTCGTGAGGGGGTGCCTGGCCTTTTTTTACGGCAAAAAAAAGCCGCTGAAGTCAGCGGCTTTAAACAGATTCCCAGTGTAGAGCCCTGGAAATAAGTCGAGGGAAATTCGGGTGAGCGGGAAGCTGCCTTGCCGTCGCGCTCATCGGTGCGTCAAAGTAACGCAGGTGAGCGGTGCGATATAGAGTGTAACAAGATAATGACTGTTGCCCAAACCGCAACAGTCAGGCCTTTGAGATCCAGTGGGGAAGCTGGCTATATGGGATCTGGCTTGTGTGGGAGCTGGCTTGCCTGCGATGCAGACACCTCGGTACATCTGCAACACCGCAGCGATGCTATCGCAGGCAAGCCAGCTTCCACACAAGCCCGCCCACACTGGATCGATGTGTTCTGAAGAGTCAGACCGGCAAGGTAATGCCAAAGGTATTGCCGCCACCCTCACTGCGCACAAACACATCGCCGCCATGCATCAACGCGATTGCCTTGACGATCGCCAGCCCCAGCCCGTGATTCGCGCCGCTGTTACTGCGCGACGCGTCCACCCGGTAGAAGCGTTCAAACAAGCGCGGCAAATGCTCGCTGGCAATTTCATCGCCGGGGTTGGTAACCCCAATCGCCACCCACTGCTCCTGCACTTCAATGCTCACGTCAATGTTCTGCCCCGGCGCGGTGTGCTGCACCGCATTGCTCAGCAAGTTGATCAGCGCGCGGCGCAGGTGGGCTTTTTCGATGTGCACCAAGGCATCTCCGTGTACGCGCACGTTGACTTGGGCGTCTTCGAGGATGAAGTCCAGGTAGTCGAGGGTAGTGGCGACTTCATCGGCCAGGGAGCTTTCGATCAGTTTGGTGGCCTTGCTGCCTTGGTCGGCGCTGGCCAGGAACAGCATGTCATTGATGATCGAGCGCAGGCGTTCCAGTTCTTCGAGGTTCGATTGCAGCACCTCGAAATAATGCTCGGCCGAACGACCACGGGTGAGCGCCACTTGGGTCTGGCCGATCAGGTTGGTCAGCGGCGAGCGCAGTTCGTGGGCCACATCGGCATTGAATGACTCCAGGCGTGAATACGCCTGCTCGACTCGATCCAGTGTGGCGTTGAATGAGTTGACGAACTGGCTCAGCTCCGGCGGCAAGGGCGACAACTGCAAGCGCCCGGAGAGTTTGGGCGGGGCGAGTTTTTGCGCTTCATCCGAGAGCTTGCCCAGCGGTTTGAGGCCGATACGCGAGACCCAAAAGCCCAGCAGCGCCGCCAGCGCGACGCCGACACAGGCCAGGCCGATCAAGACCATCAACAGATGGTGCTGAGTGGCGCGGAAGTTCTCGGTGTCGATGGCGATCATAAAACGCAGTGACGGGCGTTGATCCTTGGCCGCGAACTGGCTCACCAACACTTTGAACGGGTATTCATGCCCAGGCAGGCGCAGGTCGCGCTTGCCGGTCGGCCCCTGGGCGAATGCGCGGATCTGCGCAGTGGGGTTGCCGTATTCGTAGCTCGGGTCGCTGCTCACCACCCAGAAGCGGATGCGCGTGTCTTCTTCGCCGAGCAACTTCAACTTGGCGGTGATTTTTGCCCAGTGGTCGGGTGTACCAAAGCGGTTCACCGAGGACTCCAGCACGCTGTAGCGCGCATCCAGTTCGGCGCCCGGCAACAAGCCCAGGCCGCGATCCACTTGCTGGTACAGCGCGCCGCCGATCAACACGAAGATCAGCAGCGCCACCAACGTGAACATGCCGCTCAGGCGCACGGCGATGGAGTTAGCCGACACTTCTGCTCTCCAGCACATAACCCATGCCACGAATGGTGTGCAGTAACTTGTGTTCGAACGGCCCGTCGAGCTTGGCGCGCAGACGCTTGATCGCCACTTCCACCACATTGGCGTCGCTGTCGAAATTGATGTCCCAGACCATTTCCGCAATCGCGGTCTTGGACAGGATTTCACCCTGACGCCGTGCCAATACGCTGAGCAGCGAGAACTCCTTGGCGGTCAGGTCCAGGCGCAGGCCATTGCGACTGGCCTTGCGGCTGATCAGGTCGATCCACAGGTCGGCCACGGTGACTTGCACCGGCTCGTGCCCGCCACTGCGACGGGTCAGCGCTTGCAGGCGCGCCACCAGTTCGAGGAACGAAAACGGTTTGCCCAAATAATCATCGGCGCCTTCACGCAGGCCGCGGATGCGGTCTTCCACACGCTCGCGGGCGGTGAGCATGATCACCGGCGTCTGCTTGCGTGCCCGCAGTGCGCGCAACACCCCAAAGCCGTCGAGGCCGGGCAGCATCACGTCAAGCACGATCACCGCGTAGTCGTTTTCCAGCGCCAGGTGCAAGCCCTCGACGCCCTCGCGTGCTACATCGACCGTGTAGCCTTGCTCCGTCAGGCCGCGGTGCAAGTAGTCCGCGGTTTTTTCTTCATCTTCAATAATCAGGACGCGCATGACCCCGCCTTTAGTGTGTGGTCGCCAGCGCCAGCGCTGGTTTGGGCCTGTGGAAAAACTTCTCAAGGTACAAGTATATGACCGGTGTGGTGAACAGCGTCAGCGCCTGGCTCACCAACAGGCCGCCGACCACCGCGATCCCCAGCGGCTGGCGCAGTTCCGCGCCTGGCCCGGAGCCGAGCATCAACGGCACGGCGCCGAGCAGGGCGGCGAGGGTGGTCATGATGATCGGCCGGAACCGGGTGACGCAGGCTTCATAAATCGCCTCCTCAGGTGGCAGCCCGCGCACGCGCTGGGCTTCCAGGGCAAAGTCGATCATCAGGATGCCGTTTTTCTTGACGATACCGATCAGCAGCACCAGCCCGATCAAGGCCATGATCGAAAAATCCTGGCCCAGCAGCCACAGCATGATCAACGCCCCCAAACCCGCCGAGGGCAAGGTGGAGATGATGGTCAGCGGGTGCACGAAGCTTTCATACAGCACACCCAAAATAATATAGACCGCCACCAGCGCCGCCAGAATCAGCCACGGTTGGCTGGCCAGCGAACTCTGGAACGCCTGGGCGGCGCCTTGGAAGGTGCCGATCAGGGTGGTCGGCATGCCGATTTCGTTCTTGGCCTGGTTGAGCATGATCACCGCATCGCCCAATGCCACGCCGGGCGCCAGGTTGAACGACAGGTTGGCCGCCGGGAACATGCCGTCATGGCTGATGGACAACGGCCCCACGCTGGGCGGGTCGACCTTGGCCAGTGCCGACAGCGGCACCATCTCGTTGGTCAGCGGTGAGCGCAGGTAAAAGTAATTCAGGCTTTCGGCCTTGCCGCGTTGTTGGGTGTCGAGTTCCAGCACCACCTGGTACTGGTTGATCTCGGTCTGGAACTCGTTGATCTGGCGCTGGCCAAACGCGTCATACAGCGCCTGGTCGACGTCTGTGGCGGTGAGGCCAAAGCGTGCCGCCGCCTGGCGATCGATGCTGATGTGGGTGATGCTGCCGCCCAGTTGCAGGTCGTTGGACAGGTCGCGAAAGGCCGGGTTGGCGCGCAGTTTTTCGGTCAGGCGTTGGGTCCAGGTATTGAGCGTGGGGCCGTCGTTGCTCTTGAGTACATATTGGTACTGGGCGCGGCTTGGGCCGGAACTCAAGTTGATGTCCTGGCCGGCGCGCAGGTACAAGACGATGCCGGGCACCTTGGCCAGTTTGGGGCGGATGCGGTCGATGAACTGGCTGGCGGACACATCGCGATCACCGCGGTCTTTCAAGGCGATCCAGAAACGGCCGTTGGCGATGGTCTGGTTGCTGCCGGTCACGCCCACCGAGTGGGAAAACGCGGCCACAGCCGGGTCGGCCTTGACGATCTCGGCCAGGGCCTTGTGCTTGGCGACCATGTCCGGGTACGACACGTCGGCCGCCGCTTCGCTGGTGCCGAGTACAAAGCCGGTGTCCTGCACCGGGAAGAACCCCTTGGGGATAAACACGTAACCGACCACGGCCAGTGCCAGGGTCACCATGAAGATCGCCGCCATGCTGCGTTGATGCGCCAGCGCGCGGCGCAGGTTGCGCGCGTAGCCGGCGAGCAGGCGCTCGCTGAAACCCGGTTTGTCATGGGCATGATGAGTCGGCGCGCGCATGAACAGCGCGGCCAGGGTCGGCGCCAATGTCAGCGAAACCACCACCGAAATCAGGATGGTCGAGGTGGCCGTCAGCGCAAACTCTTTGAACAGCCGCCCGACCACGCCGCCCATGAACAGCAGCGGAATAAATGCCGCCACCAGCGAGAAGCTGATGGACACCACGGTAAAACCGATCTCGCCGGAGCCCTTGATCGCCGCCTCGCGTTTATCCAGACCCGCCTCCAGATGACGGTGAATGTTCTCCACCACCACGATGGCATCGTCGACCACAAAGCCCACGGCGATCACGATCGCCACCAGCGTCAGGTTGTTCAAGCTGAAGCCGAGCACATACATCAGCGCGAAACTGGCGATCAGCGACACGCCGAGCACACTGGACACAATCAGCGTCGCCGACAATTGGCGCAGGAACAGCGCCATCACCGCCACCACCAGCAAGATGGCGATCAGCAGGGTCACTTCCACTTCATGCAAGGACGCGCGGATAGTCTTGGTGCGGTCGGTCAACACGCTGACCTGCACCGAGGCGGGCAACATGCCTTCCAGGCGCGGCAGCTCGGCTTGAATGCGGTCCACGGTCTCGACAATGTTGGCGCCGGGCTGGCGCGAAATCACCAGGTTGACCCCGGGCGTGTCACCGGACCAGGCCTGTACGTAGGCGTTTTCCGAACCATTGATGACTTTGGCGACATCACGCAGTTGCACCGGCGCGCCGTTCTTGTAGGAAACGATCAGTTGGCCGTATTCCTCCGGGTGAAACAACTGGTCGTTGGTGGATAACGTCGACACGCTGTTCTCGCCGTAAATCGCACCTTTGGCCAGGTTCAGGCTGGACTGCTGGATGGCCAGGCGCACGTCGGCGAGGGTCAGGCCGATGGCCGCGAGTTTGTCCGGTGAAGCTTGTACGCGAATCGCCGGGCGTTGCTGGCCGGTGATGTTGATCTGGCCAACGCCGTCGATCTGACTGATCTGGCGCGCCAGCAGGGTTTCCACATAGTCGCTCAGCTCGGTACTGGGCATGCTGTCGGAGCTGACGCTGAGGATCAGCACTGGGCTGTCAGCCGGGTTGACCTTCTTCCAGGTCGGCAGGCTCGGCATGTCGCTGGGCAGTTTGCCGGAGGCGGTGTTGATCGCCGCCTGCACTTCCTGCGCGGCGGTGTCGATGCTTTTGTTCAGAGTGAATTGCAGGGTCAGCAGACTTGAGCCCAAGGCGCTGCTGGAGGTCATCTGGGTCATGCCGGGGATGGCGCTGAATTGCACCTCCAATGGCGTGGCCACGGAGGAGGCCATGGTGTCCGGGCTGGCGCCGGGCAAGGTGGCGGTGACCTGGATGGTCGGGAATTCCGCTTCCGGCAGCGGCGCCACGGCCAGGCGCGGGAAGGCAATCAGCCCCAGCAGCACCAGGGCAAAGGTCAGCAGCAGGGTGGCAACCGGGTGGTCGACGCACCAGGCGGACGGCGAACGGCTGCCGCTCATGGTTGCACCTTGGCTTGGGCGGTCTGGATCACTTGCGGTGGCTCTTTGAGCACCTCGATCTGCGCACCGGCCTTGAGCCGCGACTGGCCATCGCTGACCAGCACATCACCGGCTTGCACGCCTTTGATGATGTTCACGTCGCTGTCCTGATAGGCCACCTGCACCGGCACGATCTCAACCTTGTCACCGTTGACGCGGTACACAAAATGCGCGTCGAGCCCACGTTGCACCACGGTCGGCGGCACCACCAGGGCGTTTTTGTCGAGGGCGGTCTGGATCTTGATGGTCACCAGTTGCCCCGGCCACAGGCGCTGCGAAGCGTTGTTGAATTCAGCCTTGGCGCGCAGGGTGCCGGTGGTGGAGCTGATCTGGTTGTCGATCAGGCTCAAGTGGCCTTCACCGAGCAGGTCGCCGGTCTGGCCGTCAGTGTCGGCGCCCATGTAGGCATCGACGCTGGCTTGAGTGGGCGCGGCGATCAAGCCTTGCAGGGTTGGCAACATTTGTTGCGGCAACGAGAACTCCACGGCGATCGGATCGATTTGCGTCACCGAGAACAGGCCTTGGGTATCACTCATACGCAGGAAGTTACCTTCATCCACAGTGCGAATACCGACACGGCCGGTGACAGGCGAGCGAATCTGAGTGTAGGAAAGCTGTACCTGGGCCGAATCAATCGCGGCCTGATTACCTTGCGCCGTGGCCTTGAGCTGGTTGACCAGGGCTTGCTGCTGGTCATAGGTCTGCTTGGAAACGCCGTCGTCGACGCTCAGTTCTTTGTAGCGTTTGAGGTTCACCAACGCCACTTGCAGTTGTGCCTGGCTTTCGCCCAGTTGTGCCTTGGCCTGGTCGAGGCTGGCGCGGATCGAGCGGTCATCGATGGTCGCCAGCAGGTCACCGGCCTTGACCAGTTGGCCTTCCTTGACCAGCAGCTTGGTGAGGATGCCGTCGATTTGCGGGCGGATCACCACGCTGTGCAGCGACAGCACCGAGCCGATACCGCTGACAAATCGAGGAATGTCCTGCTGTGTGACGCTCACCACCCGCACCGGGATGGCGGTGGACACCGCCAGTTTGGCTTTGGCCGGTCGGTTGAAGGCCCAGGCTG
Source organism: Pseudomonas sp. FP2338 (assembly GCF_030687515.1). Classification (NCBI taxonomy): domain Bacteria; kingdom Pseudomonadati; phylum Pseudomonadota; class Gammaproteobacteria; order Pseudomonadales; family Pseudomonadaceae; genus Pseudomonas; species Pseudomonas sp. FP2338. Next base: position 1,118,254 of record NZ_CP117436.1, read on the forward strand.
CAATTGCCACGACCACCAGGGCACCCACGAACAGGGCGGTTTTTCGTTGAATGTGCATGGGGTGGGGCGCCGAGGCAAAGGGTTGGGAGAGTGAGCGTTCTTTATAGCCCGCCAACCCGGTCAGCACGGTGACTGCTAACTGACAGCGCTGTCAGTAAAGTCCGACCATTCGTAACGGCGTTGGTTAAAGATCCGAGGCGCGCAGGTATACTGCGCGCCAGCGTGGCCCGCAAGTCGGCCGCCGCCTCATTTTCTGCACGCTCCGGAGCTTCCATGACTTCCCCGACACAACCCCCTGTTGAAGCGGCCGACCTCGTCGATCCGGCTGACGCTCAAAGCGTTGAAAAAGCCGAGATCCCGGCGTTCAAGTTTCCGTTCAAGCCGGGTGAACTGGCCGGGGCCAAGAATGCCGCCCAGCCTTGGTACAAGAATGGCGCCAAGAACGGCCACACCAAGTCGCCAGGCATGGCGCCGCCGGGCACTCGCCGCTCGATGGGTAAACGCTGAGAATAGAACGACCAGCGTTTTATCAGGTGCGGACTACAACACCTGCTGATATTTCTGATTGAAGACCCACGACCGTTTCTAGAAAGCTTGCACAGCCTTGATTCCACCCCCCGACCGTTCAGATCGGGCCGGGTGGCCAAGGCTGGTCTTTCTGGAAAAGGATGTTTCCCGTGGCTTTGATACCCCTGTGTGCAGCACTTGCCCTCTTGCTGTCGACCGACGCCGTGGCCGACGATGATCAACCCCGGCGCGAAATCCGCTTTGCTGTTGCCGCGCAGTTCCCGCCCTTTCAGAGTCGTAGCCCGCAAGGTCAATTGGTGGGCTTGAACATCGACTTGGGCAATGCCCTGTGTACACAGTTGAATGTGCGCTGCACCTGGGTCGATCAGGTGTTTGTCGAAGACTTCCCGGCCCTCGAAGCCCGGCAGTTCGATGCGATCATGGGCATGGCCGCCACCTCGGGGCGACGGCGATGGGTGGGGTTCACCGATAATCTGTATCCCTTTACCACGCGTCTGGTGGCCCATAAGGACTCCGGCTTGTTGCCCGACACACGCTCGCTCAAGGGCAAGCGTGTCGGTGTATTGCTGGGCAGCAACCGCGAAGCCTTTGCGCGGTCGCAGTGGGCGCCGGCGGGCGTCATCATCAAGAGTTTCTGGCTCAACGACGAACTGGCTCGCAGCCTGGTGGCCGGCACTATTGATGCGACGCTGCAAGGCACTGTGGAAATTCGCAAGGCGCTGCTCGACACCCCGGATGGCCAGGATTTCGACTTTATGGGGCCGGCCTTGTCCGGCGAACTGCTGGGCAATGGCATTGCCATTGCCGTACGCAAGTTTGATTCCAGCTTGCGTAACGATCTCAACCATGCGCTTGAACAACTGATGCACAACGGTGAATACCAGCGGATTCTGGCGCGTTATCACTTGGATGAGCCGCCCTTTATCCAGTGATGGCCAATTAATTGCGCGGAACATGAGCCCATGGCCAACAGGCGGCCATACCCGTTCAACTGTGAGAGCTGGCTTGCCTGCGATGGCATCTCTTCGGTGTCCTGGTGGACCGAGTTGCCCGCATCGCAGGCAAGCCAGCTCCCACATCCACACTGGCCGCGTCGAGTCTAAGCCGCTCTCAACGAAATAAACGCATAGTTGGCCGGCACCTCAGTGGCAATCTGCGCCCCCGCATCCAGCACCTGCTCGGCGATGTCCATGCCGGACACATGAAACACCCACTCATTAGCCACCGAGGGTTGCCCAATCGCCCACTCGATCGCCTGGGCAAAGGCAGCCATGTCCGGCAAATACGCAGTAAACCCATCGCCCTTGAGCGCGGTGGTACGAATACCCAGCAAGGCGCACACAGCCTCCTTGGTCTGCACATCGTCACGGTCGGCCTGGCGGGAGCGGCGGATCAGCTCAGCCAGCTCTGCATCCATCAACTCACCGCCGACGATCAGCGCCGGCCCCTGTTCCCAGGACTCCGGCGGGCAATCCTTGGCGGCGGGGTTCAAAGGAATGTGCGGGTTGATTTCCATCGGGTAGATGCGACACACCAGCGGACGGCGTTCGTAGATGCCGCAACGGTTGTCTTCGTCAAGATTCCGGCAACGCCCGGCGTTGTAGGCGGCAAAGGTGATTGCCACAAACGCCTCGGTATTGCCGCTCGGCACTATCACTGAACGGCGTTCGGCATGCTCGCGTTGCTGCACCGGCAAACCCAGGCCACTGCCGAGAAAACCCTCCACCAGCACGATGACGTTACCGCCGTCAGCCGCCCAACTGCGGGCTTCTTCGAGGGTCAGGGGAACGTGATGGTCGCAGCAGCATTTGCCGCAACCCACGCAGGAAAAGTGAGTGTTCATGGAGGATCTGTCACCAGGCAAGGTCAGAGGGCACTCTTGAACGGTGGCGGGTTTTTGCCTCTATTCACTGTTCAGGCTCAGTGGAAGCAAGTTATGCGCCAGTGCCTGTCAGTTCTCGGGCACTTGGTCACGCAGTACAAACAGCATGCCGGCACTTTCGTACAACTGCCGGGCGCGTTGGTTGCTTTCCAGCACCTTCAGGTCCACATAGGGTTCGCCGCGTTGCTTGAACACGTGGAAGGTGTGCAGCAACAAGGCACGCCCCAGCCCCTGGCCTTGGGCGCACGGGTGGATCGAGAGGTTCTTGATAAACGCGCTGGTCCAGCACTGGGCCACGCCGAGAATGCCGTCTGCGTTACTGGCTACCAGGCATAGCGTGGGGTCGAATTCGGCGTCGGTGATGAACTGCCGGCGCCACTCTGCCAGGCTGGGGACACGGCCGCCGCCCTGTTCCTGGGTCATGCGCAATACGGCATGGATGGCCGGGGCCAGCTCATCGCGGTAATGATCCAGCCGAGTATTGGCCGGCCACTGCGGGGCTGGCAGGCTGGTAGTAAGGTCGCGGCGCAGCAGTTGGAAATACTCCGCCACCGCTTACAGGCCTTTTTGCGCCACAGTTTGCGCGGCTACCACCAGGCATTTGGTCAGTTCGGGCGACGAGAACTTGGTGAGCACCGCATCGGCACCGGCCAGACGGGCTTTTTCGCTGTTCATCGCGCTGTCCAACGAGGTGTGCAGCAGCACGTAAAGCTCCTGGAAGTCCGGGGTTTCACGCAGGGTGCGGGTGAGGGCGTAACCGTCCATTTCGGACATCTCGATGTCCGACACCACCACGTTGATCTGCTCGACCGTGCCTTGCAGCTCCAGCAGCACATCAATGGCTTCCTTGGCACTGCGCGCGGTGTGGCACGTCAGGCCGAGGTTGCGCAGGGTGTGCACCGATTGCTGCAGAGCCACCTGGCTGTCGTCCACCACCAGGATGCGCGCGTTACCGAGTACTTCGGCTTCTTCCATGGTCAAGTCGGTCGGCGCCGCTTCAACGGGGGCCGGGGCGATGCCGTGGATGACCTTTTCGATATCCAGCACCTGCACCAGGCCGCCTTCGACCTGCGTCACGCCGGTGATAAACGAGCGATTGCCACCGGAGCCATAGGGCGGCGGGCGGATGTCGGTGGTCAGGCAGTGCACAATCTTGCTCACTGCCTGCACATGCAGGCCCTGCTTGGAACGGCTGACATCGGTGACGATCAGGCAGCCACCGTTCGGGTCTTGCAGCGGCATTTCGCCGAGGGCGCGGCTCAGGTCGATCACCGACAGCGAGGCGCCGCGCAGGGTGGCGATACCTTTGACGTGCGGGTGCGACTCCGGCAGCTTGGTTAGCGGCGGGCAGGGAATGATTTCACTGACTTTGAGCAGGTTGATGGCCATCAGCTTGCCGCTGCGCAAGGTAAAGAGCAGAAGCGAGAGTGAATCTGCGCGGGCTTTGGTGGTGGACATAAAAACCTTCTGTGGATCAGGGATGACGATCTATAGAGGGTTATCGACTCAGACCCTGGAAACTGAAGGGTGGACGCTTGTGGCGAGGGAGCTTGCTCCCGCTGGGCAGCGCAGCGGCCCCAAAAGCCTGGGAGCGCTGCGCACTCCAGCGCGAGCAAGCTCGCTCGCCACAATAGTTCGCTCCTGCCGTGGTGCGTTCAGCCCTTCCAGACCTGCGGGTTGACCAGATCCTGCGGACGCTGGCCCAACAGAGCGCTGCGCAAGTTATCCAAGGCACGGTTGGCCATGGCTTCACGGGTTTCATGGGTGGCCGAGCCGATATGCGGCAGGGTCACGGCGTTGCTCAGTTGGAACAATGGCGATTCAGCCAGCGGCTCTTGTTCATACACATCCAGCCCGGCGCCACGGATTTTCTGGGTTTGCAGCGCTTCAATCAGCGCCGGTTCATCCACCACAGGCCCACGGGAAATGTTGATCAGGATCGCACTGGACTTCATCAGCCCCAATTCGCGCGTGCTGATCAAGTGGCGGGTCTTGTCGCTCAACGGCACCACCAGGCAGACAAAATCCGCCTCGGCCAGCAACTGGTCCAGGCTGCGAAACTGCGCGCCCAGCTCCTGCTCAAGCTGGGTCTTGCGGCTGTTGCCGCTGTACAGAATCGGCATATTGAAGCCCAGGCGCCCACGCCGGGCCACGGCTGCGCCGATATTGCCCATGCCCACTATGCCGAGGGTCTTGCCGTGTACATCGCAGCCAAACAGTGGCGCGCCAACACTGGCTTTCCACTGGCCGGCCTTGGTCCACGCATCCAGCTCGGCCACGCGGCGCGCACTGTTCATCAGCAGGGCGAAGGCCAGGTCGGCGGTGCTTTCGGTGAGCACATCGGGGGTGTTGGTGAGCATGATCCCGCGCTCGTTGAAGTACGGCACGTCGTAGTTGTCGTAGCCCACCGACACGCTGGACACCACTTCCAGCTTGCTCGCGCCTTCCAGCTGCGCACGCCCCAGCTTGCGGCCTACGCCGATCAGGCCATGGGCGTGGGGCAGGGCTTCATTGAATTGAGCGTTGAGGTCACCCAGCTTGGGGTTCGGCGCGATCACCTCGAAATCCTGTTGCAGGCGTTCGATCATTTCCGGGGTGACACGGCTGAAGGCGAGGACAGTCTTTTTCATTGCAGAACTCCGCTCAAAATGTGGGAGCTGGCTTGCCTGCGATGCTGACGCCTCGGTGTATCAGCAGTACCGAGGCGATGCTATCGCAGGCAAGCCAGCTCCCACAGTAAATGGATGGTGTTTGTGGGGCCGTCTTCCAAAGTCAGTTCGCCAGGCGTGTGCCGCCGAGGCTGCCGCTCAACTCATACGCCACCAACTCCGCCTGATGCGCCGCCAGAATCTCCGGCAACGAACCGCGCAGGTATTCCACCCAGGTCTTGATCTTCGCGTCCAGGTACTGACGCGACGGGTAGATGGCGTACAGGTTCAGTTCCTGCGAGCGATAGGTGGGCATCACCCGGACCAGCGAGCCGTTGCGCAAACCTTCAATAGCCGCATACACCGGCAGCAGGCCGACGCCCATGCCGCTGGTGATCGCGGTTTTCATCGCATCGGCCGAGTTGACCAGGAACGGCGAGGTGTTGATCGCCACGCTTTCCTGGCCTTCGGGACCATTGAAAGTCCATTTATCCAGCTGGACCACCGGGCTGACCAGGCGCAGGCAGGCGTGGTTGAGCAAATCCTGTGGCCGCTGCGCGCAGCCTTTGGCCTTGACGTAATCCGGCGAGGCACAGGCGATGCTGTAGGTGATGCCCAGGCGCTGGGACACAAAACCCGAGTCCGGCAGTTCGCTGGCCAGCACGATCGAGACGTCGTAACCCTCGTCGAGCAGGTCCGGCACGCGGTTGGCCAGGGTCAGGTCGAAGGTCACGTCGGGGTGGGTGCGCCGGTAACGGGCAATGGCATCAATCACGAAATGCTGGCCGATGCCGGTCATGGTGTGCACTTTCAACTGCCCGGCGGGGCGTGCGTGGGCGTCGCTGGCTTCCGCCTCGGCTTCCTCGACGTAGGCAAGGATCTGCTCGCAACGCAGCAAATAGCGCTTGCCGGCCTCGGTCAGCGCGATGCGGCGAGTGGTGCGGTTGAGCAAGCGGGTTTGCAGATGGGCCTCAAGGTTGGAGACCGCGCGCGAGACGTTGGCGGTGGTGGTGTCCAGTTGCACGGCGGCGGCGGTGAAGCTGCCGGCCTCGGCCACGCAACTGAAGGCGCGCATATTTTGCAAAGTGTCCATGGAGTGTTCTCAAGGGAGATAGCAAATTGTGACAGAAAGTTACGCCGTCCAGTGATCCCTACCAACGGATTATCGCCTGAACGGTAACAAAGATTCACAGGAATGCCAGCTTATCGTTCCCCATGGCGCCCCCTAGAATTGCGCCACCTTCCCCGCCTCACCACCTCAGGAATTCGTTCGCCGTGCCGCGTCGCATCAGCAGAGAGCTGAAGGCTCTCAGTGTTTTGGCCTTATCGTTAGCAATCAGCGGCTGCATCGGAACCGGAGGAATCGCCCCCCAAGGCCAGGCCCTCAACGCCAATACCCTGGCCACCGACGCCGCCATCCAGAGCGCCGCGCAGGACGCCCACTGGCCCACCACACAATGGTGGCAAGCCTATGGCGACACGCAGCTCAACCGCTGGGTCGACCTTGCCACGCAAAACAGCCCGAGCATGGCCATGGCCGCCGCGCGGGTGCGGGAAGCGCGGGCCATGGCCGGGATTGCCGAGTCGGCCGAGTCGCTGCAGATCAACAGTGACACCACCCTCAAGCGCCATAGCTGGCCGAAAGATCAGTTCTACGGGCCGGGGGCGTTGAGCGGTGCCAATACCTGGGACAACACCTCGTCCCTGGGCCTGAGCTACGCCCTTGACCTGTGGGGCCGCGAAAGCAATGCCAGCGAACGCGCCGTCGACCTGGCGCACATGAGCGCCGCCGAAGCGCGTCAGGCCCAGCTCGAATTGCAGAACAATGTGGTACGCGCCTATATCCAACTGTCGTTGCACTTTGCCAACCGCGATATCGTCGCCGCCACCCTGGCCCAGCAACAGCAGATTCTCGACCTGGCCAACAAGCGCCTGAATGCCGGGATCGGCACGCATTTCGACGTGAGCCAGGCTGAAACGCCGCTGCCGGAAACCCATCGCCAACTCGACGCCCTCGACGAAGAAATCGCCCTGAGCCGCAACCAGCTCGCGGCATTGGCCGGCAAAGGCCCAGGCCAAGGCGCGCAACTGCTACGCCCGAGTTTGTCCCTGGCTGCGCCGCTGAAGCTGCCCTCAAGCCTGCCCGCGCAATTGCTCGGCCAACGCCCGGACGTGGTCGCCAGCCGCTGGCAGGTCGCCGCCCAGGCGCGCGGCATCGATGTGGCGCACGCCGGTTTCTACCCCAACGTCGATCTGGTCGGTAGTCTCGGCTATGTGGCCACCGGCGGTACGATGCTGGGGTTTCTCAGCGGGCAGAAATTCAACTACACCGTCGGCCCGGCGATCAGCTTGCCGATCTTCGACGGCGGTCGTTTGCGTGGGCAATTGGGCGAAGCCAGCGCCGGTTATGACATCGCCGTGGCCAAGTACAACCAGACGCTGGTCAATGCACTCAAGGGCATCAGCGACCAGTTGATCCGCCGCGAATCCATGGACAAGCAAGCCACCTTTGCCGCGCAGTCGGTGGCTTCGGCGCAGAAAACCTACGACATCGCCATGATCGCCTACCAGCGCGGCCTTACCGATTACCTCAATGTGCTCAACGCCCAGACCTTGTTGTTCCGCCAGCAACAGGTTGAGCAACAAGTGCAGGCCGCGCGCCTGAGTGCCCATGCCGAGCTGGTTACGGCATTGGGTGGCGGGCTCGGCGCCGGCAACGACGTACCACAGGACGCCAAGACACTTCCCAGCAAAACCCCGGCGGCGCTCGCCGTGTTTGATCACTGAGTAGACTAATGACTCCCTTGCCTGCACCGCTGCGCTGGTTGCACTCCCTTGAGTGGCGCCGTGGTTTTTTCGACTGGGCACGCAGCGACGGCGTGACCTGGGTGTATATCTTCAAGGTGCTGATTGCTGCGTTCCTGACGTTGTGGCTGGCCATGCGCCTGGAGTTGCCGCAACCGCGCACGGCGATGATCACCGTGTTTATCGTGATGCAACCGCAGAGCGGCCAGGTGTTTGCCAAAAGCTTTTATCGCTTCCTCGGCACCTTGGCGGGCTCGGCGGTGATGGTCTTGTTGATTGCCTTGTTTGCGCAGAACACCGAGTTGTTTCTCGGCGCGTTGGCGATCTGGGTGGGTATGTGCACCGCGGGTGCCACGCGTAATCGCAACTTTCGCGCCTACGGGTTTGTGCTGGCCGGCTATACGGCGGCGATGGTCGGTTTACCGGCGCTGGCGAACCCGGACGGCGCGTTTATGGCGGCGGTCTGGCGGGTGTTGGAAATTTCCCTGGGGATTATCTGCTCCACCGTGGTCAGCGCCGCGATCCTGCCGCAAACCTCCAGCGCGGCGATGCGCAACGCCTTGTATCAACGCTTTGGCGTGTTCGCGCTGTTCGTCACCGACGGCCTGCGTGGGCGCAGCCAGCGCGACGGTTTCGAGGCCAGCAATGTGCGCTTTATCGCTGAGGCGGTGGGCCTGGAAGGGCTGCGCAGTGTCACCGTGTTCGAAGACCCGCACATGCGTCGGCGCAATGGTCGGCTCAGCCGCCTCAACAGCGAATTCATGAGCATCACCACGCGTTTCAACGCCCTGCACCAGTTGCTCGAACGGTTGCGTGCCGATGAGGCCGATCACGTGGTTGCGGCGATCAAGCCTGGCCTGCAGGACCTTGCCGAAGTGCTCGATGGCTTCTCCGGCCGGGCACTTACCAGCCCCGACGCCGCACGGCTGGTCAACCAGCTCAGCGCCTACAAGGACGGACTGCCCGCCAAGGTGCGTGCTCTGCGTGCGGCCTTTCAAGAGGGCAACCCGAGCGAAGCCGAGCAGCTGGATTTTCATACCGCCTATGAGCTGCTTTATCGCTTTGTCGATGACTTGCACAACTACGCGCTGACCCACGCTTCCTTGGCCGACCACAGCCATGAACGCGAACAGTGGAACGAGACCTTTATCCCCAAGACCAACTGGCTGGCCTGCGCGGCTTCGGGAATTCGTGCGTCGTTCATTCTGATCGTGCTGGGCAGCTACTGGGTGGCCACCGCCTGGCCCAGCGGCGCAACCATGACCCTGATTGCCGCCGCTACGGTCGGCCTGTCCGCCGCCACGCCCAACCCCAAGCGCATGGCGTTCCAGATGGCCTGCGGCACCTTGATCGGCGCACTGGTGGGCTTTGTCGAAATGTTCTTCGTGTTCCCCTGGATCGACGGCTTCCCGCTGCTGTGCGTGATGCTCGCACCGGTGATCATCTTCGGCGCGTTCCTGGCCTCACGCCCGCAATATGCCGGCGTGGGCGTCGGCCTGTTGATCTTCTTCAGCACCGGCTCGGTGCCGGACAACCTTACGGTCTACAACCCCTACACCTTTATCAACGACTACATTGCCATGATCATCGGCATGCTGGTGTGCGCGGCGGCGGGGGCGATCATCCTGCCGCCCAACAGCCGCTGGCTGTGGCGCCGTCTGGAGCAGGACCTGCGCGAGCAAGTGGTGTACGCGATCAGCGGCAAGCTCAAGGGCCTGGCCTCGAGTTTTGAAAGCCGCACCCGCGATTTGCTGCACCAGGCCTACGGCCTCGCCGCCGGCCAACCGCACGTGCAGCGTGATTTGCTGCGCTGGATGTTCGTGGTGCTGGAGGTCGGCCACGCAATCATCGAGCTGCGCAAGGAACAGGCGATTTTGCCGGTGCACCCGGCGTATGCCGAATCCCAGCCGTGGCGCCAGGCGATCCGCGTGATGGGCCGCTCGCTGGTGCGGTTGTTCCTGCAACCCAGCGCGAGCAACCTGGAGCGCGGCCTGGTCGCTGTCGACCACGCGATCAGCCGCGTGCAGGCCACTGACGAACCCTTCGCCCCGCACTTTGACACCTCGGCCCTGCGGCGTGTGAAGAGCTACCTGCACTTTATCCGCACCTCGTTGCTCGACCCGCAATCGCCACTGGCGGCCCTTAAAGGAGCCCCGCATGCCCCGTGAAATCGCGTTCCACGGCCTGTATATGCCGACCATGACCCTGATGTTTTTGATTGCGGCCGTGCTGGCCTGGGCGCTGGACCGCTTCCTGGCCGGGTTCGACCTGTACCGTTTTTTCTGGCACCCGGCGTTGTTGCGCCTGAGCCTGTTCGTTTGCCTGTTCGGCGCCTTGGCGCTGAGCGTCTACCGTTGAGAATGCCCCGATGAAAAAGTTTTTCAGCCTGCTCGCGACCTTGCTGGTACTGGCTTTGGCGATCTGGATTGGCCGCACGCTGTGGGTGCATTACATGCAAACGCCCTGGACCCGCGACGGCCGCGTGCGCGCCGACATTATCAATGTGGCGGCCGACGTCACCGGTGAAGTGGTCGACGTGCCGGTGCGTGATAACCAGCTGGTGAAAAAGGGCGACCTGCTGATGCAGATCGACCCTGAGCACTACCGCATTGCGGTCAAGCAGGCGCAGTCGCTGGTGGCTTCGCGCAAAGCCACCTGGGAGATGCGCAAGGTCAACGCCCATCGCCGTGCCGACCTCGACGCCTTGGTGATCTCCAGGGAAAACCGCGACGACGCCAGCAACATCGCCGACTCGGCCCTGGCCGATTACCAGCACGCGCTGGCGCAACTGGAAGCCGCCGAGCTGAACTTGAAACGCACGCACGTGGTGGCGGCAGTGGACGGCTATGTCACCAACCTCAATGTGCATCGTGGCGACTACGCACGCATCGGTGAGGCGAAAATGGCCGTGGTGGACATGAACTCGTTCTGGGTCTACGGCTTCTTCGAGGAGACCAAGCTGCCGCACGTCAAAGTCGGCGATAAAGCCGATATGCAATTGATGAGCGGCGAGACGCTCAAGGGCCACGTGGAAAGCATCTCGCGAGGGATCTACGACCGCGACAACCCCGAGAGCCGTGAGCTGATCGCCGATGTGAACCCGACCTTCAACTGGGTGCGCCTGGCCCAGCGGGTGCCGGTGCGGATTCATATTGATGAAGTGCCGGAAGGCGTGTTGTTGGCGGCTGGCATCACTTGCACCGTCATCGTCAACCCGACACAGAACTAACTGTGGGAGCTGGCTTGCCTGCGATAGCGGGCTGTCAGTTGACCTGTTTTCAGCTGACCCACCGCCATCGCAGGCAAGCCAGCTCCCACAGTTTTGGCTGTGTTATGCCTTGATGAAGGTTTCATGCAGATGGCGCCACAGCAGCGCGCCGCTCGCCTGTTTTTCGAACACCACGGTGGCGCGGCGGTCGGTCTGAGTGCCGCTGTCATCCACCTGATGCTCACGGTATGTCACCGTAGCGCCGCGCGCGTGCCGGTCGATCCCGGCCATTTCGCTCAAGGTGATCTTCAACCCCGGGCGCATACCGCCCAGGCGCGTGAACAACGCTTTAACCCCGGCTGCATTCACTCTCGTGCCCGTGGCGGGTGCAACCATGCTGAACTCAGGCGAAAACCGCGCGAGCAAGTTCTGCAACGTGCCTTCAGGCGCGACCCCGGCAAACCATTGTTCGATCTCGACGTGGGTCTGGATCACTTCTTCAAAAAAGTCGCTGTAATCAATCATTGTTGTGGCTCGCTGGCAGGATGAAGCAGTGTCTGTACCCTGGACGCATCCAGGCGCAGCACCGCAAAAAGGGGCAGCAGTGTCAGGGCTGCGGCTATCGTGAAGGTTGTGGCGAAGGAATCCAAGGCCGACAACAGCGCGCTGAGTAGCGCCGCGCCGAGGCAAAAGCTCACTTGCCGGTTGATGTTCCACAGGGCGCTGGCGTGGCCCATGCGCTCGGCGCCAATGTCGAGAAACGCCAGCGTCTGTGCGGTGCTGCTGCACAGACTGCCGCCCAGCCCCATCAACGCGTAGGCGGGAATCACCCAGGTTGACTGGTTCAACAGCAGGATGCCAATGCATTGCAGGGCCATGCCCGCCAGCAGCAACGGTTTTGGACCGCAACGGTTGAACAGTTTTTTACTCAGGTAAATCGCCAGTGCCGATGCCATTGCCCACGGCAGCATCAGCGCACCGGTCTGTGTGGCGTCATAGCCCAGGCCGCGCAGGTAGAGGATGGCGATCAGGCTGGTACCGATAAATACGCCAGGGATGCACAGGTACACCAGCATCGCCACGCGCAGCATCGGGCTGCGGATTTGCTTGAAGATACTCCCCACATCCAGTGCCGGTCGCTCCGTTGCGGGCACGTCGGGTTTTATCCACAGCACTGCCAGCAGCAAGGTGATCAACGCCAGCGGCAGGTTGGCGTAGAAGATCCAGCGCCACGAGACGCTGTCGACAATCACGCCACCCAATGCTGGAGACAACGCCGGCACCAGCAGGGCTACCGACATGACGCGCGCCGTCAGTGAGCTGCGTTGCGCGGGTGGAAAGTTCCGATACGCCAGGGCTTGCCCCACTGGGATCAGCAAGCCACCGCCCAGGCCTTGCAGCAAACGCCAACCGATCAGCGCTTCAATCGTACCGGCCTGGCCAACCATCACCGAGGCTCCCGCGAACAGCAACAGGCTGGTGGCTATCAGGTTGCGTTCGCCCAACAGGGCTGCCAGCCACACGCTAAAAGGAATGATCACGGTCAACCCGAGCATGTAGGCGTTGCTGACCCAGGCCAATTGCGTCACCGAGGCGTGCAGTTCCAGGGCGATATCCGGGTAGGCGACGGTGGCGACAAACATGTTCACCAGGTCCAGGGCAAAACCCAGTAGAAAGATCCAGGCGACTTTCGAGCGGTAGGTCATAAACGCGATCCTGCGAGTGAAGCGGGCAGGGTAGGCGTGATGCAGGGTTTGGGATACGCCGGTTTGCCTGTTAGTTTGTCAAAAATATTTTGACAAAGGAGCGCGAGGCTTATGGTCAGCCTGGACCGATTCGACACCTTCAAAGCCGTGGTCGAGGCCGGCTCGCTCACCGCCGCCGCCGACCGGCTGGGCCAGACCCGCGCCGTGGTCAGCTTCAACCTGAAGCGCCTTGAGGCGGAACTGGGCGTGACCCTGTTAACTCGCAGCACTCGCCAATTGGCGCTGACGGATGCCGGTGAGCGCTTTTACCTGCGTTGCACGCGCATGCTGGAAGAAGCCCGGCTGGCGGTGGAAGAAGCCCGTTCTGAACATGCGCAACTCAAAGGCACCTTACGCATCACTACCACGGTGGAATACGCGCTGGCAGTTGTCGCCCCAGCGGTGGAAGCTTTTCGGCGCCTGCACCCGGACTTGAACATTCACTTATCCACATCCTCCACCCATGCGGACTTGATCTCCGAGCGCTTTGACGTGGCGATTCGGTTGGGGCGACTGCTCGACTCCAATCACCGGGCGGTGCAGCTGTCGACCTTTGAGGTGTTTGCCGTAGCCGCGCCTGAGTTTGCCCAGGTGCAAACCCTGGACGCGTTGGAGCGCGTGCCCAAGCTGGGCCATGGCCGCTTGACGGAGCTGAGCCTGACCGACCCGGCCGGCGGCGAGCATCAATACCGTTCCGGCCCTGCTGCGCTGGTTGCCGACAGCGCCTCTGTTCTCCAGGCCTTCGCCGCGCGTGGGCATGGTGTGGCGGTGCTGCCGCAATGGCTGGTGCAGGGTGATCTGGACGCCGGGCGTTTGGTGCGCTTACTGGCGGATCATCGCTTTGCCCCGCAAGGCATTTACGCCATGTACCCGGATACACGGCATTTACCGCTGAAGGTGCGGGCGTTTATTGATTTTATGAAGGGCTAGAGTGAGCCAGAGAGTCCGAAGCGCTTCTTCAGGACTTTCTCCAGCAAACCTTTTGGCAACAGCGCCGCCATCAACGGCAACGCTCGGCTGCCATTGCCCGCACGCAACATCCTTGGCGGTTTTGGGTGTTGCACCGCCTTGAGCACTTGAGCTGCAAATTGCTCGGCAGAAGTCGGGTTGCCCTGCGAGGCCTGGGAGCGCGCACGAATGCCTTCGCGCAAGGGCCACCAGGGCGATTGTTCGTTGATCAGCAGTTCGGCCTGGGCACCAGCGTTTTTCGCGAAGCTTGTGTCGATGGCTCCTGGCTGTACTTCCAGCACGCGCACGCCAAACGGCGCCAGTTCCATACGCAATGCATCGCTCAAGGCATGCACCGCGGCTTTCGAGGCGCAGTACGCACCGGCAAACGGCGTGACCAGCACACCCGAAACGCTGCCGATATTCACCACTAAACCTTTACTGCGCCGCAGCGCGGGGAACAGCGCCTGGGTGACGCCGACGATGGAAAACACGTTGGTCTCGAACTGGCGCTGCATGGCTTCGGTGCCTCCATCGAGCAGCGGGCCCATGGCGCCATAGCCGGCATTGTTGATCAACACATCCAGTTCACCCAGTTGTTCGGCCAGGCGCTGCAAGGCCGCGCTGTCGTTGACGTCCAGTAGCACGGCATTGAAGCCGGCAGCAGCCAGGGCGGTAACGTCCGTTTCGCGGCGGGCGCTGGCCCATACGTCGAAGCCTGCGGATTTTAAGGCGTCAGCCAGGGCGCGGCCAATGCCACTGGAACAACCGGTGATGAGTACGTTGGGCATGGATCAATCCTTTGTCAGTCCGAGAAACTGCCTTGCAGGTGCTCGGCGCGAAATTCCAGGGTTTGTGGGCGGTAGCCGGGGCGCAGGGGCGGCGTGGGCAGGCAGTCGTCCCAGGTGGCGCCGGCCTGTAGTTCGCCGGGGCCGCGATAGCGCGGGGCAGCATAAACGTTATCGGCCAGGTTCACCGTGTCGCCCGGCGCATAGGCCGCGAGACGCCAGCGCAACTCGGTGAGCGGCACGTCGTTGCCGTTGATCAGCACCAGTTTCAATGGGCGGTCGGCCGGGCAATCCTGCGGCGCGTAGCTGATGCGCAGTTCCAGGCGCGCCAGTTGCGACGCTTCGCGGCTGTCCAGCCACACCACCCAGATGGCGACGAAACCCAAGCCGACGGCAGCGGCCAGCGATACCGGCAAGGCCTTGGCGGGGTAGCGCAGCAGCAGGATCAGCCAGGTGATGATCAGGAGAACGCCGAAGAACATGGAGACCACCTCGAATAGGGAACGAGCATCCTAACTTAAGCGTAGGTGGGATTGGGTAGCTTGAGATAAGTGTTGGCCGGACGGACGCCATCGCAGGCAAGCCAGCTCCCACCGTTGGATTGCGTTCCACTGTGGGAGCTGGCTTGCCTGCGAAAACTTACTTACTGAGCAGAAGAATCAGCCTGCAAACCTTCGATCGAAGCCTCAACCAATGCCAAGCCGGTTTCAGCCAATTGCAGGCTGGCCCAGTTCAGATAGCTCTGGTGTTCGGTGCACAGGTCTTGAGCTGCCAAGGTGAGCACGCGCGCGGTGCCTAAAACATAGCTGGCATGTTCCAGTGCATGTTCGATGGGAATGCCGGGTTGTACGCAAAAAAGAGGTTCTTCACTGCGCTCGCTGGGGCCGAAGGGGGTGGGGCGGGTGGTTTGTTTGGACATGGTGAAACTCCTATGAAAATCGGAGCTGCCACGCTTCGCCGTCAAACGAATGGGTGGCAACTGTACGCAGGTTGACGGACCGGTCATAGGAACCCGGCGCGCTCGAAAGCGCCCCACGCACAGTCGCCATAACGCTGTGCTTGGTCCTATGAGTATCGGAGGCCGTCAAACCTCATCACGAATGAGTCGTGACAGGCGCGAGGATAGGCAGGAAGGGGGCAGGGGTCAATGCTGGCGGGGTGCTTTCGGACGCCATCGCAGGCAAGCCAGCTCCCACCGTTGGACCGGGTATGCCCTTGGAATGCAGTCGAATGTGGGAGCTGGCTTGCCTGCGAAGAGGCCCTTACGGTCACTGCAAAACCCAAAGAAAAAGCCCCCACCCAGCCCACTGCGGATAGGGGACGCAGCGGGCTGGATGAGGGCTTTTTGTACGACCGTGTTACTGCGCGATAGTTTTCACCGACACGCCACGTTCAACCGGGGTGGAACGCCCGTAGATATCTTCGAACCGTTCGATATGGTCTTCGCCCAGGCAGCTGCCCGATTGCACTTCGGTGATTTCCAACGGGATCAGCCCGGTGATGCTCAGTAGAACGCCGAAGCACATGGGGGCAGCCTCACGAAGGGATGAGCCGTCCTTCCCGTCGGCGGGCGAAGTTGACTATGTACATGCCCCGAGCGGCAGGGAACGCGCACGGACTGTAGGCAAAGGAGGTGTTCTCACTGCGGCGCACAAGGGCCGCAAGTGGTGTCTGACAGTGCCGGGGTACTTGACTTACATTTACAAGGGAACCGTCGTGCATTGGACAGTCACTTAGCTACAGACCTACAGGGAGCGTAGCGACGACATCCATACCTCCAATCAAGGTTCTTTTATGCTGCAGTCCACTGGAAATTCGCCTCGCCCTATCTCTGCGCACACCCACAACGACTCAAACGAAATCGGAGCCGGAGCCCGTCTTGCCAATAACTTACACAGGCTCACGCCTTCTCCACCTGTTTTGACCTACGCGCCTGGGGGCATTCCTCTACCCACTTCGCCCGGAATACCACCGGTCAGGGTGCAGTTCCCTCAACTGGTGAAACAATTCAATGTCAGCAATCAGGAAGCATTCAACTATCAACACCACAACCTGACCCATGACATGCAACGTTTGCACAATGTGCAACCGAGATTCACAGATTTTCTGAACCAGAAACTCGCCCAAATGTTTGCGGACCGACCGAACCTGAAGCCAGAAGACCTGACCTTCGAGCGCAGGACCACGCTGAGCGATGGCAGCGTGAAAACGCTGTCTTCGGAGCCGCTGCTGGATGCCTTGAACCGAAAGGTTGCGGCACTGCTGGCCAACCCTGGCAAGAAGGTCGAAGACGACAGCGCTGTGCCTTCCGATGTATACACCCCAAGCACGGCTACCTATGCGAATGCCGCAGTCGTAACGAAATTCTCGCTGGATGAGCTTGCCCAGAACGTTGTCACGCAATTTCCGCAGGTCCTTCAGGCATTCTGGACAACCCCCCGCCCGACCTTGCGAGATCCCGACGTTCTGGAGTCCCCTCAAAACCATCTGTTGACGCTGCACAAGCAGCAACTGTCGACCCTGGCCGCGTTGCGCGTCAGCGATGGAACAATGAGCGATGCGAGCAAGCGATTGATCGACGCCGCGCTGCAATACCCAACGCTGGCCGAACGGGAACAATCCTTCCCTAACGGTGCACGCCCTGGTGTCTACCCGCTTACCATCGATAACGGTACTGAGCGGGGTGCGTTGATGGCGGGCAGCTTCCTCATCACCAGCACCGATGGTTCCCACGTTAGGCCACCCGCCTGGACGAACGGCCGGACCCTGCCACTCGATGATGCTAATGGGCCGGTCGTACTGTACACCCCCGATGAAGGGTTCGAAGAGTTCGCAACCCCAGCTCAGGCACGCCAGGCGGTTGCACAGCGCATTGATGTGGGCGGAACCATACTGCAAACGCTGCCATTGTCGTTGCAAAACAGGCCTGAGCCCCCTTCTGGCGACGATGTGATGTTGAGCGCTGAACCCTTGACGGGGGATGTGCTGGCGGAGGGAATACCCTGGATGCTCAAGCGCCAGCAAGAGGAAGTCAAAGAGGCTCTTGCCCGCCTGGCGGACGATCCGAAGGCATTGCGGGCAGTCGATGATGCCGCTGACTGGTCGTACCTGCTCAGTGGCGAGAATGCCATGGCGGCGCGGGATGAAAAGCTGGCCGATAAGTTGGCGCCTGAGTGGCTGAAAAACCTGAACCCTGCGCAAGACGCACTGTTTGATTTCCTGGAGCACTCCGAGGCAAACAGCACGCGCGCACTGACACCGTTGCTTGAAAAAATTCCGTCCTTGGGCGTCTTTTCCCGAGACAGGATGAACGAAACCATCAAAACGCTGTACCCCTCCGCGCAGGTGGATGCGGACAAGCTAATGGTGCAGGTGCAAATCAGGTCTAATCTTCACAGTGGCGGACCCAGTAGTACTCATACGACCAGTGTGCGCAGCCACGAAGTGTCGCTGACGGATCTGGCGTTGAAAAACCCCAGCGAATTTCCCGCGATGCAGAGAGGTCGTTTCGCTCAAGTCATTTACAAACTGCCGCTGATCGACACTCACGGCCAGCCCATCCTGGGAGACGACGGTAAGCAGGTGATCCTGGAGGACTCGCAGCTCAGGGGGTGGTCAATACCGTTGATGTGGGAGGCGCGTATACCCAACTGCTCAAAAAGGAGCTGGCTACGGACGCCCAGTCGGGTGCTGCAGGCGCGCTGCGTAAAGCATGGAAAACCAGCTTGAGCGACAGTTTGGATAAAGAGGCTTTTCTCTCAGCACTCAACCCGGACACCTATAAAGCAGAAGCCACCCAAGACACCAGCAGCAAGCGGGGGGCGCAGTGGCTGGCGGCCGTTCTTGATTTTCCTGACCCGGCCAACCGACCTCAGGTTGATGGAAAAAACATTGTCGCTAATACCCTCGTCCAACGTGGTTTGCCGGTTCAGGGCGTCATGGTGATCGGCAATACCTCTGACGCGCAGTTAGTGCTGTACACGCCGGATGCACCCGACGGTGTGTCTTTTCGCGAAGTGGCCGATATGAGCGCTCTGAATGCCTTGATGGAAAAAAAAGAGTGGAGGCTCTACACCGCGAGCAGAAAAAAAACGGCTGATAAAGATGATGTGGATCAGGCGGGCAGGGCACTCAAGGAATACGCACTCGATGTGACCAAGAGCCCATCCCGTACCATTGATACGCTCGTCAAGATGCTCAAATTGACGCAAGACCCCATCACACTCACGCCCATTAATGGCAATGTTCAGGATGAACTGTACAAGCAGAAAGTCGCGTTGGTCATCGACCAAGCGGACCACCAATCTGTCAGCAGCGCAGAGGTCGCGGCTCAATCGAAAACGAACAAAGCCTTGTTTGGCATTGAAGTCGCCTTGATCTTCATGGACTTGTTGCCCGTTATCGGCAAAGGCGTGTCTATGGGCGCCCGCTTAGGCAAGGCAGGCGTGACGGCCTTGCGTGCCGGCACCCGAATCCTGCCGAGGCTGGTAAAAAGTCCGGGTATGGCGCGTGCCATCTATTCTGAGTTTGCCGTGGCAGCATCCGGTATTCCCACCGTTCGTGCCGCACCGTTGCGGCCGGTAATCAAAACCCCGGTGGTCCTGTCGCCTTCTACAAGCATCGCCCCGGCGCCAAAGACTGCTGCAAGCCCAAAACTCGACCTGAGTGCAATCGCCGTGTCGGATGATGTCATCAAGGGCCGACCTTTGCGGCCCGATGGTACGTACAACGTCGGCGAAAAGTGGTATGTGCACTTTACTGACGATACCAACATCCGCAGGGTGTATGAGATTGATTCGGCCTTCCACGCGCGGGATGGACGGGTTGCTATCGTAGACCCAAGCGCGCCATCGGCAACGCCAAAACTCTTTAGGGTGCAAGCGTTTCTGCAAAGCGCCGGTAATGGTGAGTGGCGAGCGAGCCGATTGCCGGGTGGGGCTCCAAACCCTACGGTGGTTACCCAAGGGATCAAGCGCCCTGCGGGCCAGGGCATTTCCGCAGGAAGCGCCGGCACGAGTAGCGCGACAATTGGGCAACCGGCCTATAAGCGACCCAACGTGCCGGAAAGTTTTCCGGGTGAAAAGGCGCTCATGGAACCCCCGGTAAGAGGCAAAAATGTTTTTTATCACTATACCGGGCCCAAGTCGCATGCCGCGATCGCGGCCGATCGAAGCCTTTCGCCTTCAAGTTCAGATTTGAGCGGTAAAGCGCTACCCGGAAAGCGAGGCCGGCATTATTTTACCGACTTGGCACCAGGAGATATGCCGACCAGGCAGATTTCCGAAACCATCTTCGGAAAGCGTAAATATGGCAATGCGTTGGATAAAATGTCGCACTACTATGAAATCAATACGTCGGGCTTGAATATCATACAAAGCCCTGATAACCCGCATATTTTTTATGTGGATGTGCCGTTTGCAATTCCATTGAAATACCGGGGCGGCCCCAACGGCGAGTTAGTCGATCGCGTCATCTCTCATGGGAACACACCGCCTAAAGTGTAAGTACATGGCGAGCGTTTTCACGTAAAGCGTGGACGTAAAAAAGCCCCCACCCAACCCGCTGCGGATAGGGGACGCAACGGGCTGGGTGAGGGCTGCTTGTACGACCGTGTTACTGCGCGATAGTTTTCACCGACACGCCACGCTCAACCGGCGTCGAGCGCCCGTAGATATCTTCGAAGCGTTCGATATCGTCCTCGCCCAGGTAGCTGCCCGATTGCACTTCAATAATCTCCAACGGGATCTTGCCCGGGTTGCGCAGGCGGTGCACCGAGGCGATCGGGATGTAGGTGGACTGGTTCTCGCAGAGCAGGAACACGTTTTCGTCACAAGTGACTTCAGCCGTGCCGCTGACCACTATCCAGTGTTCGGCGCGGTGGTGGTGCATCTGCAGCGACAGGCACGCGCCCGGCTTGACCGAGATGTGCTTGACCTGGAAGCGCCCACCCATGTCCACCGAGTCGTAGGAGCCCCACGGGCGGTAGACTTCGCAGTGGTTCTGGGTTTCGCTGCGGCCTTGGTCGTTGAGGGTGGAGACCATCTGCTTGACGCCCTGGACCTTGTCCTTGTGGGCAATCATCATCGCGTCCTTGGTTTCCACCACCACGATGTTGTCCAGGCCGATCACCGACACCAGCTTGCCGTTGCCGTGGATCATGCAGTTACGGCTGTCCTGGATCACCACGTCGCCTTTGCTCACGTTGCCATTGACGTCTTTGTCATTGACCGCCCACAACGAGGCCCAGCAACCCACGTCGCTCCAGCCGGCACTCAGCGGCACCACGCAGGCGCGCTGGGTTTTTTCCATCACCGCGTAGTCGATGGAATTGTCCGGGCAGCAGGCGAAGGTAGCTTCGTCGAAGGTTACGGTGTCGGCATCTTGTTCGCTGCGCTCCAGGGTCAGCACGCAGGTGTCATAGATGTCCGGGTCGTGTTTTTTCAGCTCTTCGAGGAAGCGGCTGGCGCGGAACAGGAACATGCCGCTGTTCCAGAAGTAACCGCCGCTTTTGACGAACTCGACGGCGCGTTTTTCATCGGGTTTTTCCACGAACTGTTGCACGCGGCTGACGCCTTCAGGCAGCAGCGAATCGTTGCTGGACTTGATGTAGCCGTAACCGGTTTCCGGACGGGTCGCCGGGACGCCGAACAGCACCATCTCGCCACGCTCGGCGGCCACAGTGGCCAGGGCCAGGGCGCGTTGCAGGGCTTTCTGGTCGTCGATCACGTGGTCGGCGGGCAGTACCAGCATCAGCTCGTCGCGGCCTTCGTTGACCAGCATCATCGCAGTCAGGGCCACGGCCGGCGCGGTGTTGCGGCCGAAGGGTTCCATCAGCACGCGTTGGCATTCGAGCTTGCGGGCGTTGAGTTGCTCGTTGACGATAAAACGGTGGTCCTTGTTGCAGACCACGATCGGCGCGTCCATGCCTTCGAACACCAGGCGCTCCAGGGTCTGCTGGAACAGCGTGTGTTCGCCGGTGAGGGCCAGGAATTGCTTGGGGAACTGTTTGCGGGAAAGCGGCCAAAGACGTGAGCCGCTACCACCGGAAAGGATTACTGGGATCATGGGTGTTTCTCCTTGAATCGATTGGGTCAGAGCTACGAAGGTTTGTCGTTTCACTCTTGTTTTTGTCTCGGTCTGAACGGACTGCCTCGGTCAGCGTGGGAGCTGGCTTGCCTGCGATGGCGGTGTTGGATTCACCACCGCCATCGCGGGCAAGCCCGGCTCCCACAGGGGCCGGTGTCAGTTCAGAAAACTCATCAGCGGGTCGACACGGGGCGCTTGACCCACACTGGCGAAATGCTCGAACCCGAGCCGGTCACATACAGCACCGCCGCTTCACCACGTTCCAAAGCCACTGGCTTCACATCGCCGACTTTCTTGTCACCGTCATACAACGCCAGGCTCACTTTCACCGGGTTGATCTCGCGCTCGCCACGGCCCTTGGCGGCTACCGACTTGACCACATCGGTCTTGCCGTCGGCGGTCTTCAGGGTCAGGGCCTTGTCGCTGAGGTTTTGCACACGCACCAGGGATTTCTGCTTGTTCTTGAACGGCGGCTCTTCGATCAGCTGCGGCTGGCCGCTGCCGCTGTTAACCAGGGTGTAGTAGTGATCGGCCGCGAGCTTGACCGGTACGGTCTGGCTGCCGACCTTGGCGCTGTAGTCGCCGCCGGGCATGAAGCTGAAGTCACTGCTGGCCAGCGGCGCAACGTCGCTCAGGTTGGTGGCGCCGACGGTGGCGCTGACTTCCTGGTTGCTGGCGTTGTACACACGTACAAAGCTTGAGCCTTTTGGCGCGGTTGGGCCGTAGAGGGCGGCGTCGCCGCCGGCGAAGGCGGACATCGATACGAAGCTCATGCCGGCTGCGATAGCCAGGGTTTTAGCGAGACGACGAGGAGTTGTAGTGAAAGTCATGTGAGTTACCTCTCTTTCAGTTTTGCGCCCGGTCGGGCGTCTCGGATTTTTGAGTGTTCAAAGCCATGTTCTGTTGGCGCGAACCGGCTTGTTTAAGCTGCGCAACCCACTGCGGGTCGGCATCACCGATTTCGTTGTTGACGGGCAGATAACGTTCCGGAAACTCCCAGATCAGCACTTGGGGCGGGCTGTTCTTGAAGTCATCGCTTTTCAGGTAGCTGAGCATCGGCAGGATCGGGCCGTGGCCGTCTTCGGAGTAGTTGATGACGTCGCTGTGCAAGGCTTGCTTGAGGGCGCCGACGAAGTTCCAGTTGGGGTTGGCGCTGTAGCTGGTGCCCACCAGGGCCACTGGGGTTTCGCTGTCGCTGAACAGCGCGTCGTCGCCTTTGTTCTCCGCCAGGTGCGTGACGCGTTTTTGCAATGGCTCTTTAGGTGGCATCAGGTTTTCAAACAGCGGGTCCAGCGGCAGGAACAGGCGCAGGTCGCCTTTGTGCGGTTCGGTTTTTTCGGCTTCGGTGACAAAGCGCTGTGGCTCACCGCTCAGCGGCGTCTTGTCGGCAATGGTCTTGGCCAACTGTTTGGCAGCGATTTCCGCACCGTCCGGGGTCCAGTGGGTGTCGGTGCGCAGGAACACTTGTGTGCCACCCAGCTTGGCCTGTTGCAGCGGGCCAAGCAGGTCAGGGGCAATGATCTTGTCGGCCGCCACACGGGCGTGGAAGTCCTCATACAGATTGGCGTGGATGCTCGCCGGTTTCACTTCACCCACGTGTTCCGGGTACAGGCGCACCTTGGCCGGCACGATCGCCATCACCAGTTGGATGCCCTGGGCCTTGAGTTTTTGGCGCACGCCTTCGACCAGCGCGTAGTTGCCTTGCAGGTTCTGGTCTTCGTTAACGATGGGGTTGAATTCCTCATCGCTGTACAGCCAGTGGTCGCGGCCCAGCACCACGCCGGGGCGGCCTTCATTGAACAGCTTGTAGTCCAGCGCCGCCCAGAGGTTGGTGCCCAGGCGCTTGATCGGGAACTCATCGTCGTAGTGGGTCTCGACGGCCTTGGTCCAGCGGCCGTTGAGCACAGTGGCGTCGGCGTTGGTGCTGAAGCCGAAGAAGCTGCGCGTCGACCAGGCGCCCAAGGCCAGCAGCACCAGCAGGAACAGCGTGATATAGAGGACGCGAAATGAACGGGTCATGGTCGGCTCCCTCAGAATTGGAAGTAAAGGAACGGCGAGAAACTCTGCGCCGACAGTTTTAGGATCGACGCCACAAACAGCAGCAGCACCGCAGCGCGCATCGCGTAGCGTGGCCAGTCAGCGGTCCAGTAGGCCGGTTGTACGGCGGCGTCCTGGCCGACGGTGAAACCTGGCTGGTGAATGCTGTCCGGGTTGTCGCCAGGCACGGCCTTGATCAGGCTCGGGTCGGCAGGCTTGGCTTTCTCGGCAGGGCGGTTGGTGTAGAAGTCGCGCAGGCCGAAGAACGCCAGCGTTGCGTAGGCCACCACCAGCGTCGCCACCTGCAGGCCAGTGAGGCTGGCGCGGTTGAGTTCCGACAGCGACCATTCGCCAAAGCTGAACATCGCACCGTACATACGGCCTGCGACGTGCAGGTTCTCTGAGCGGAAGATCACCCAGCCCATCACCACCAGCAGGAAGGTAAAGGCCCAACGAACCACGTTGAAACTGCGTGGCGCGGTATTCAGGCCGATGGCTTTTTCAATCGCCAGCCACATGCCGTGCCACGCGCCCCACACGATGTAGGTGATGTTTGCGCCGTGCCACAGGCCACCGAGCAGCATGGTCAGGAACAGGTTGCGGTAGGTGGTCAGCGTGCCTTTACGGTTGCCGCCCAGGGTGATGTACAGGTAGTCACGCAGCCACGTGGACAGGCTGATGTGCCAGCGGCGCCAGAACTCGGTGATCGACTGGCTGATGTACGGCTGCTTGAAGTTTTCCATAAAGCGGAAACCCATCATCAAGCCCAAACCGATGGCCATGTCGCTGTAGCCGGAGAAGTCGAAGTACAGTTGCGCGGTGTAGGCCAGCGCGCCGAGCCAGGCATCGCCCGTGGTGGGGTTTTGCAGGGCGAAGCAATGGTCGGCCACCACCGCCAGGGTGTCGGCGATGAAGACCTTTTTGATGAAACCCTGCATGAACCGCGTGCAGCCCTCGGAGAACTTGTCGAGGGTGTGGGTACGGTTGTTGAACTGGTCGGCCAGGTCGCGAAAGCGCAACACGGGGCCGGCAATCAGGTGCGGGAAGATCGCCACGAACGCCGCAAAATCGATGAGGTTGCGGGTTGCCGGGGTGTCGCCACGGTACACGTCGATGATGTAGCTGATGGACTCGAAGATGTAGAACGAGATGCCAATCGGCAACAGCACGTGGGTGAGGATAAACGGCTCCAGGCCCGCCGACTTCATCATCACATTGATGCTGTCGACGCCGAAGTTGGCGTACTTGAAGTAGCCGAGGATGCACAGGTCGACAGCCACGCCGAGCAACAGCCAGCGCTGCGCCGGTTTGGTGCGCACGCCGGCGGCGCCGACCTTGAGGCCGATCCAGTAATTCCACAGCGTCACGGCGGCGAACAGCGCCAGGAAGTCCACTCGCCACCAGGCGTAGAACACGTAGCTGGCAATCAGCAGCAGCAGATTGCGATAGCGTTGCCCGCTCAAGTAGTACAAGCCGAGAAAGATCGGCAAGAACAGAAACAGGAACACATTGGACGAGAAAACCATCCCGATCTCTCCATGTTTAACCAACAGTCAAGGGCCAGAGCCCCCCCAAACCCCCCCACGATTTCGCGGGAGGTTGTATTGCAATTTCACTGAAGGAACCGGGTTAACTGTGGGAGCTGGCTTGCCTGCGATGGCGGTGTATCAGTCGACATCAATGTTGAATGTCAGACCGCTATCGCAGGCAAGCCAGCTCCCACAGTTGGACCGAGTCCAACCGGGAGCTATGTATCAGCTGCCTTTTTTGCCTTTTTCGTGCGTCGGGTCGTAGACCTTGGTCAGGTCACCGCCGAGGCGGAAAGTCTTGAACGGTTGCATGCCGTGCTTGCGCTCGATCACCTCCGGCGCACAGGTGTAGAGGGTGCAGAAGGGCTCAAGCCAGGCAAATTTCATGTCTTCCTTGAGATCCTTCATGTCCTGCTCTTTGCCGTTCTTCTGCTCGAAGATGTCCGGGTCTTTCACCCCGGCCAGCACCTTGTCGCCCAGGCGTTTGAGCGCGCCGTTATTTTCCTGGCGCAGGTCCACACCGTTGACCAGGGCAAAGCTGGCGATCATCGACAGCGGCGGCAGCGCGTAGTTGTGGTACGCCAGGGCGCGTTGCTGGCGCTTCAGTTCGTTGGGCAAGAAGCCCTGGGCGTCCACCTGGTTGGCGCCGACTTTGTATTCCTTCACCGCCCAATCAAACAGGTCGCGACGGTTGGTGGCGATGGAAGTGGCCATCACCGACCATGCGGCCCAGTAGGAGTGGTTGTTGGTTTTATCCAGGGGCAGGTTGTCCCAGTCGCTGACGACTTGATCGGCGAGCTTGTTGAACCAGGCTTCGATCAACTGCGATTCCTGCTGATGATTGGCCAGCGGGTGCGAGTCGGAGAACTTCAGGCGCACATAGGCCGAGGCCATGCTGCCCAGCGCCCATTTGCGCATGGACTTGCCGGTGTGGTTGAAGTCCTTGGACATCAACGCATCCGCCTTGGCCCAGCTCGTAAGCCAGTTGAGGGTGCATTCCAGCTGCTCCGGGCGGCCGTCGCGCATAAACTGCATCACGCGCTTGCTGGTGTCTTTTTCCAGCTTGGTGATGTCGGCAGTGCTGTCGCGAAAGGCTTTTTCCGATTGCACATTCAGGGTGGAACGGGCTTTGTCCGAGCCTTCGTACTTGCTGCGAAATTGCAGCGAGCCGGTGTACGGCGCCGGCATGGCGTCGCAGTCATTCTTGAAGTCGCCGGTCTTGAACGCTTCCACCGGGGCGAAATAGCCCTGAGGTGGACGCAGTGGTGCGGCGGCGTTGACTACACCTGCGAACATCGCCAGGCCCAGCAGCGTTGGAATCAATAATTTCTGCATAAGTAACCTCACTTCCCAAGCTGGGCGGTCTGTTGACCACTCGCCGGGAACACGTTGCGTGTGCAAATTTTCGCTTCGACTTTCTGCGCGGCAGTGCCCGCTTCGGGGCCTTGCACTTCCACGGCCAGCAAGTTCTGCGAGGCCCAGTCTTCATCGGTGCGCAGTTCAAAGGCGAAACGCCCGTCTGTATCGGATGTTTCGGGTTTCTCGATCTTGATGTCCTCGTGGCGCCCGTTCATGTACCAGAGGGTGGCTTGCAAGGTTTTCACCGACGGGTCGGCGAAGCGGATATCGACCTGATGGTTGGCGTTGCGCAGGTCTTTGTTGGCGCTGTTGACCATCAACTCGTTCTTGCCGGGTTTGAGCGTGGTGCTGGCGCTCATTTGCGCAGGCTTGCCTTCGCAGCCGTTGTCGAGCAGCGCCATCATCTGGCGGTAAATGGTTTCCTGGTCGAGGCGGTACAACGGCGAGAATTCCCAGATAAGGATTTTCGGCGGGGTTTTCTGGAACTCGTCGCTGCCCAGGTACTGGATCATCGAACCTTCCAGGCCGCCGCCAGGGAAGGCGACGTTAAGGATGTCGGCACCGATTTCCTGTTCCAGGAAACCGGCGAAGTTGTAGTTCTTGCCGCTGTGGCTGGTGCCCACCAGGGTGATCTGCGGGTTACCCGAATCGCCGAACAAGTCGCCATCACCGGCTTCGCCTTTAGGCTCGGTGGTGAACTGGTCCATGTACTGGATTGCGTAGCTGGTGCCGCACAGTTGCCCGGCCATGTTGTGCAGGGTGCCGGTCTTGCCCATGCGCCCGGAGCGTTTGGTTTCGAATTCGCGCTTGGGAATATCGGCGAACTCGGGCATGGCCCGCACTTTGGCGCCGACGATTTTTGCCGTGCGCTGAGCGCCGTACGGGGTCCAGTGCTGGTCACCACGGAAGTAGAAGTCGTGGGCCGGCAGTTCATCGGGCAACTGTTCGTTGGTCAGCGGCGACAGGTCCGGCACCACATAACCCATCTTGGCGAAACGGCCGAGCATGCTTTTGTAATTGCCCAGCGCCTTGTCGAAATCGAACGCGGCTTTTTCCTCGGGGTTGAGCTTGTTGCGGTTCACCAGGCCTCGGGTCGGCTGATAGACCACCACCAGCTCCACGCCCTTGGCCTTGAACGCATCGTGCAGTTGCTGCATGCGTTTGTAGCCGGCGGGGCTGGTGTCGAATTCGGTGCGCAAATCTTCCTGGGTACGGAACAGCCAGTCGCCCTGGGCTTGCACCAGGGTGGTGAAGTTCTGCTGGTAACGCGTGGTGTAGTTTTTTGCGTCATGGGCGGCCGGGCACAGGCTGCAGCACGGCTCGGCGGTGAACGTGGGGGCTTTGGCTTCATCGGCGCGCACGCCCTGGCTGGCCGCCAGCAGGCCGAGGGTCAGACCCGAGAGGCTCAGCAGTTTGATCATGTGTGGGTGCATAAGGGTCATCCTCAGTCCTGCATTTGGGTCTGGCGTTCGACAGGGTCGATCAGCACGGCTTTCTGCTGGCGCACCAGCAGGTCGAGAATCTCTTCCTGGCGATCGCCCAGCACGCCGGCAAAGCTGATGCCGCTGGATTTGGTCGGCGCCAGCATCGATACGCGGTACAGCTCGATGCTCAATGGCGAATCAATCGACAGCGGCCCGCTGCCGTTGCCGGCCAGCTCGCCGCCGACCACGATCAACGAGACTTTGGTGTCAAACGGGTCGAGGGCGATGTCGCGGTCGGTGTCGGTCAAATCCTTGATGTGCCCGTACACGCCGGTCAGCCCGTTGGCCATGGCGGAGTTCTCGTACAGGCGAATGTTCACGCTGTTGCGCACGCGGATGCCGTGGCGACGGTTGGCGATGACCTTGTTGCCCCACAACAGGTTGTCGCCGCTCTCATAGAGGGTGATGCCGTCGGTGTGGTTGCGGTAGATCTCGTTGTCGGCGATCAGGTTGTTGACGCTGTTACGGTCGATCACCAGGCCCGAGAGCTTGTTGTCGTAGCTGCGGTTGTTGAAGATGAAGCTGTCGTTAACCTCACGGGAAATGATGATGCCGTGCTTCTTTTTGGTGCCGTAGACGGTGTTGTCGGCAATGATCAGGCCGTGGGAACGGTCGTGCGGGTCGATGCCGTAGACGATGTTGTCTTTGTAGGTGTTGCCCTTGATCACAAAGCCCGTGGTCTCGTAGCAATAGAAGCCGTACCACATGTCCGAGAACTCGGAATCGATGATCCAGCCGGTCGGTTCCGCACGCTTGAGCACCTTGGCCATGTTCGGCGTGTACTGGGAAATACTCACGCCGTACGACTTACTGTTGGCGTAGCCAAAGCTGGCCATCTTGGTCTTGGAGATGTAGGTCTCGGTGCCGCCCCAGGCCAGCAGGAACGGGCGGAACTCCTTGGGCGACTTGAACAGCGCCGGGCCGTTGGTCTTTTCGTCCCAGCCGGTGATTTTGGTGTCACGTACAAACAGCTGGCCGTCGTTGATCAAGAACGAACCCGCTTGCTGGGACAGGCGCAGCTCCTGAGTCTTCTTGTCGATGTCGAGGATGCCTTTGCGCCCGACCACAATCGGCAACTTGGCCAAAAACACCCCCGGCGAGGTTTCGCTGAGGTACTGCTTGGGCACTTTGCCGAGCAGGTCCTTGAGGTTCATGTAGCCGTCGTCGACAAAGATCGCCTGGGGAATGCCGTGCTGGCGCACCACCCATTCGGCCATCTTGTTATCGCCGCCGATAAAGTCCTTGAGCGCGTCTTCCTGCATCATGCGGCGGATGCTGACTTTGCCCGGCTTGCTGCGCACGATCTTCTTTTCCATCGCCGCCGCGGTGTAGCCAGTCAGGTCGGGCAGCGCAGGCTTGGGCATTTCCAGCGGCGCGGTCGGCGGGCTGGAAATGGTGTAGGTCTTGGCCTGTTGCAGTTCCTTGGCGATGGTCGGCGCCTTGGCCGCCGTATCGGCAAAGGCTGTGGCGCTGGCCATCAGCATTGCCGCGACGAGTAGGCTTTGAGCATTCATTGCGCAGGCTCCCATCAGAATTTCCAGACCACGTCGACAAACGCGCGGTGCATGTACGAGTCGACCTGGCTGCCGTAGGCGTCACCCGGCTTGAACACGCCTGCACGCAAACGCACGAGGGCCGAGGGTTCGTCGATTGACTGGCTGAGGGCGGCCGGCAACAGGCCCTTCTTGAAGTACTTGGTGACCACCAGGTCCATCTCCTGACCCAGGTCTTTTTTGCCGTCTTCCAGCGGTAACGAGGTGCTGGAAAGAATCGCGCCGGTCACGTCGTCGGTGTTGTTCTGCACCGCATCGATGCCATTGCTGCCCACCGGCTTGTTGCCGTCGACGCGCCAGAACTTGTGATAAACCAGGCTGGCGTCATAGTCCTCGCGCAGCTGCCAGGAACCGAACAGGCTCATGGACTGCATGTTGTTCATCTCGCCGCGAAACGCTTCGCCAAAGCGATGCACGCGGGACTGGGTGCCGGTCCAGTTCGAACGGTTGCTTTGCAGGCCGTTCTGCTCGTATTCGGCGCTGGCGCGGGAATAGGCCGCGCCGACCTGCCACTGCGGGTCGAGGCGCAGGCGCACGCCGATATCAGTGGCCCAGCCATTCACGTCGTCGCTGCGCTTGGCCTGGGTTGGGCGGGTGCCGTCGGCGTTGAGGGCATTGACCGTGTCGCGGTTGCCTTTCATGCCGGTGACGCTGGCCCAGTAGTTCACTGTATTGGTGTTGCGCCAGTTATAGGCGTCGCTGTTGGCTTCGATGCCGAGCCAGGTCAGGTCGCCGTTCTCGCGCTTGTCCAACGAGTCGGTCGCCACGCCCGGTTCCGGGTAGTCGAGCTTACCGTTGTCATGGGTGTGGTGGGCGCGCAAGCCGATCCACTGGCCTGGGGTCCACTGGTAGGCGGCGTCGGCGTAGAGGTGCTGGCGGTCCTTGTCCTTGGGCGACAGCTCCTTGAGGTCGGTGCGGTATTCGCTGAAGCGTTCGGCGACGCCGACATTGGCCTTGAGCAGGGTGGTATCGAAGGTCCAGTTCAGCGCTTCGATATTGGTGTCGCGCCATTGGCCGTCGTCATTGCGCAGGCGTTGGCGACCCAGCTTGAGCAGCTCGCCCGGGTAAGGCGTGAAACCGCTGTAGCCGACCCAGAACTCGCGCATGGCCAGGTAGTTTTTCTTGGCCTTGCGGTCGTTGTTGGTGGTTTGCTGATTTTCGTCATCGGCCGATTGTTGCAGGGGGTCGGTCTCGATGATGTCACTCGACACGACCGCCTGCCCCATGGCGTAGGCGCTCCACGCGCCGCTTTCGCCGTAGACCCACGGGCGCAGGTCGAGGCCGATGCCATTGACGTCGCCGCCTTTTTGCGTGCCGAGGTCGCGGTCATCTTCGGACTGTGCGGTGGCTTTGACTTCCAGGCCGAAGTTCTTGGCTTCGGTGAGCGCGGCCAGGGTCGGGCACGACCACAGCAGGGCGAAGGTCAGGCCGATACCGGCCTTGACGAATGGGTTGAGCTTCATAGGGATTCCTCGCCGTCTTCTTCTTGCAGGGCGTGCAGTTGCAGCGTGCTCTGGGCCAGGGTGCCGCGCGTGGCCAGTTCCTGTTGCACCAGGCGTTGGCCTTCGGCGCGTTGTTCTGGCGTGAGCGGAGCTTCGAGCTGCGTGGCCAGGTCATTGGCCTCCGGCGTGTCCTGGGCCTTGGCCAATTGGCTGAAGACATAGGCGTTCAATGGGTCGGGCTTGGTGCCCTTGCCCTGGGAAAACAATTGCGCGATGGCGAAGTCGGCGCTGTTCTGGCCGTTGCGTGCAGCGGTCAGCAGGTGGTCGAGGGCTTTTTGCGAGTAGACCTTGCCCAGGTAGCCACGGCGGTAGATCTGGCCGAGGTAGTAATCGGCGGCGACTTCACGGCCCACGGCTTTTTCGAAATGCGCTTCGGCGGCCTTGGCGTCTGCCGGCACCCACTTGCCTTCGTAGTAGAGCTTGCCCAGCAACAGCTCGGCGCGCGGTTGGTCGGCGGCGCGGCCGTTGTCCAGGTACTTCATCATTTGGTCGACGTCGCCCAGTTCGGGGAAGTCGTAGAGCAGTTGCGCCAGGCTGACCCAGGAGGCCGGGTAGCCGGGGGCGATTTTTTCCAGCAGGGCCTGGGCGGTTTTTTCGTCCGGCTGGCCGAGGGTCGCGTCACCCAAGACGCGGGCCACGCTGTCGACACGCTGGGCGGTGACGGTGCCACGGGCGTAACCGGCTTCGAGCTGCTTGAGCAGTTCGGCCTGTTTTTCCGGCTCGGCTTTCTTCTGATAAACCGTGGCCAGCTCGACGTAGCAGATATCGGTGGTGTTCAGCGCCGCCTTGCAGATGCGCTCCACATCATCCAGGTGCTGGTCGTAGGTGCCCTGGGTGCGATACAGCAGCACCTGGGCCAAACCTGCTTCCGGGTAACCCGCCGCCTGCCATTTGCTGATTTGCTGTTGGGCGTTCACGTTGGGGAAGCTGTGCGGGTATTGCAGGTACAGCATCGCCAGCGGGATCAGGGTGTTGCCTTCGCCATTGGCAAAGGCTTTTTTCAGTAGGCCTTCGGCTTCGTGCTGTTCGGCTTCGGTAGCGCCGGGTTTGGCCACGAGCAGGCGGCCCAGACGTGCCTGGGCACGCGGCGACGTATCGGCGGCCGCGCGGTAAGTGGCCTCGGCCTGGCGGATTTGCTCGGGATCGCGGGTGGTGACCTGGATGTCAGCGAGGCCGACTTGGGCTTCGCTGTAGCCCAGGTCTGCCAACTGCTGGTAGTTCTGTTGGGCGGTGACGGTGTCACCACGCTTTAGAGCTTCATTGGCCAGGCGTTGGTCGGGCAGGCCGGCGCAACCGGCCAGAGAGACCGCCAGTGCCAATGTGCAGAACACAGAGGCTGAGTGAAATCTGCTCTGTGTGGGAGCTGGCTTGCCTGCGATGGCGGTGTTGGATTCGCCGCCGCCATCGCGGGCAAGCCCGGCTCCCACAGAAGAGCATTCCCACAGGGGCCGCGGTGTATTTGAGAGAGTCATCACAGGCATGTCCTCCGCTTACAGACCGTGAGCCATGGCTTTATCGATCAGCCAGTTCAGCGAAGGGCCACGGTCGCTGGTGACTTCCACTGGGCGGCCGGCATAGGTGCTGTCCAGCGGTGCATCCGGCTTGATCTGCACGCGAATGTCGGAGGACAAGTCGGCGCTGTTCAGGCTGGTGCTGCTGACGATGGTGCCGGTGCGCAGCTGTTCTTCGTCGGCGACCTGGAAGCTCACCTGTGTACCCGGGCGTACGTCAGCGAACTGGCGATAGGTGAAGCGCGCTTCCACATTGGCCTGGCTGCCGCGTGGCACCAGCTGGAAGATCACATCGCCCTTGCTGGCGTATTGGCCGTCGGCGACCAATTGCTGGGCGACCACGCAATCGCACGGCGAGGTCAGGGTGCCGGTCATTTGCTTGCCGAACAGCTCTTCAACCTTGGCCGGTTGCAATTGGTCTTCGTCCAGATGGCCCTTGAGCACATCGAGCATGCTGGTGCTGAACGTCGCCAGTGGCGCGCCTTTGGCTGCAACCGCGTCGCCTTTGAGCAGGCTCTGCACAGTGCCGTCGCGCGGCATGGTCACGTTCATGCCGGGCACGCTGACAAGGCCGGCCTGGGCGTGGCTGACGAAGTACATGCCGTACACCGACTTGAACACAAAACCGAACGCGGCGAGGCCGACAATGAAGATCCCTGCGCTGAACACCACCGCGCGCAAGCGACCGAACGCGGTCATGCCGCTGCCGCCGTCCTTGACCTTGCGCGCCTTGGTGAAGTTGTCGCGTTGCAGGGTGGCCAGCACGTCGCCCATGGTCACGATGTCGCCGGACAGGTGCGAAGTGATCAGGTGGCGCAGCGTGGAAATATCCTGGGCGTCAAGGTTCTGGAACTGGCAACCGGTGCGGCCGCTTTGGCGGTCGTAGGAGCGAATCTGCAGCTCTACATCCATGGCCAGACCGAGGTTATCGATCACGAACTGCAGGCGGCCCTTGTGCACTTCGCCGACGGTCAGCGGCTGGGTGGCGGTGAACGCCAGGCCACCGGCGGACAGGTCGATCACCCGTGCTTCGGTCTGGGTGCGGTCGGTGTTGAAGAAGCGCAGCTTGGCCGGGATTTTGACCCGGGCATGTTGGCGCTGGGCTTCGGATTCGTGGACAACGTTGGCGTTTACTGGGCTGTTCATATGTTCGATTTCCTAGTTAATTCAGGCTTGGCTGGGTCAGACCATCATCAGCAACACGGCGACGAAAATGCTGCCGGCGGAGAAGGTCATGGTCCGAGACGACCAGGTGTTGAACCAACGTTGAAAGCTGGCCAAATCGCGGGTCAGTTTGGTGTCCTGGCGGGTCCAGGACTGTTGATCAAGGCGGAAGAACACGTAGATTTTCACCAGCGCGCCCATGATCTGGTTGTAATAGAGAATCACCGGGTAGGCCGGGCCGATCTTGTGGCCGGAGCACGACAGCAGCAGGGTCAGGATCAGGCGGGTGATGCCGATCCACAGCAGGTAAGCGAGGATGAACGCGCCGCCGTATTTGAAGGTGGCGATGATCGCCACGGTCAGGCCGAGCAGGGAGGTCCACATTGATACGCGCTGGTCGAACAACACGATGCTGGTGAACAGGCCCAACCGACGCATACCCAGGCCCAGGGCGCGGGAGTTCTGGCGCAGGTTGTTGCCGTACCAGCGGAACATCAGTTTGCGGCTGGCCTTGATAAAGCTCTTTTCCGGTGGGTGTTCCACGGTGTGGATCGCGGCGTCCGGCACGTAGAAGGTGTCGTAGCCCAGGCGCATCAGGCTGAACCAGCTCGACTTGTCGTCACCGGTCAAAAACTTGAAGCGGCCCAGGCGCCAGTGTTGCAGCGAGTCGCTTTCCACGTCGGCGATAAAGCTCGGGTCGGTCACCACGTTGGCACGGAACACCGACATGCGCCCGGTCATGGTCAGCACGCGTTTGGACAGGGCCATGGAGCACATGTTGATGTGGCGCTGGGCGAAGCGCAGCTTGTGCCACTCGCTCATGATGTAGCCGCCGCGCACTTCGCAGAATTCGTTGGTGGTCAGGCCACCGACATTGCCGAACAGCTGGAACCACGGCACGGTCTTGCGCACTACGCCTTCGGCGAGCACGGTGTCGCCATCGATCACCGCAACCACGGCGCGGTCATCCGGCAGGTGGCGCGAGATGGCGCGGAAACCGAATGCCAGGCCGTCGCGTTTGCCGGTGCCGGCGATGCGCACGAAGTCGAGCTTTACGCGCTCCGGCGGGTTCATGCGTTCCCACAGGCTTTTCACCAGCAGCTCATCGGACATCTCCACCAGCGAGCACACCACGGTGGTGGGGAAGCCACACTCGATGGCTTCGCGAATCACCGAGCTGTAGACCTGCGCGGTGGTCAGCGCGTCGATACGGAAGCTGGTGACCATCAGGAATACGTGGGACGGGTCTGCCGCCTTGCCCAGCTTGCGCACCTTGCGGCGCAAGTGCGGGTAGACCACGTACAGGAACAGCATGCCGCGAAAGAAATGCGTAGCACCCATCGAGTAGCGCCAGATGCCGACGGCGCCAATCAGGAAAATAAAATTCTTCGACTCGGAGTCGAACGTACTCGCCGGCAGCAGCAGGGCGAGACCCATCAGCAGGCTGAGAAAGAACAGCCAGCCGGCCGACTGTAGCATCAGGTGTTTTAACTTGGACATGAGCGTCATCCGAAGGTGAAGAAGGCTCCACGCTGCACGTGCTGGGGATCAGGACACATGCAGCGCGAAACTTGCCGTTGCTGTTACCAGCAAATGCCTTCGGTACGGCCACTGACACTGGTGGCCTGGGACATGAAGCCCACCAAGTCGATCACCTGTTTGCCGTGGGGAGCGTTGTGCGCCAGGGCACGGAATTTCTCGTCACGGTTGCCGAGGATGATCACATCGGAGTTGTTGATCACGTCGTCGAAGTCGGAGTTGAGCAGCGACGACACATGCGGGATCTTGCCTTCGATGTAGTCCTTGTTCGCGCCGTGGACACGGGCGTACTCGACGTTGCTGTCGTAGATGCTCAGGTCAAAGCCCTTGCCGATCAGCATTTCCGCGAGTTCCACCAGCGGGCTTTCGCGCAGGTCGTCGGTGCCGGCCTTGAAGCTCAGGCCCAGCAAGGCGACTTTGCGTTTGTCGTGGCCGGCGACGATATCGAAGGCGTTCTGCACCTGGGATTCGTTGCTGCGCATCAGCGAGTTGAGCAGCGGCGCTTCCACGTCCAGGGTGCTGGCGCGGTAGGTGAGGGCGCGCACGTCTTTGGGCAGGCACGAACCGCCGAAGGCGAAACCTGGGCGCATGTAGTACTGGGACAGGTTGAGGGTCTTGTCCTGGCAGACCACTTCCATCACTTCACGACCATCGACGCCGACAGCCTTGGCGATGTTGCCAATCTCGTTGGCGAACGTGACCTTGGTGGCGTGCCACACGTTGCAGGTGTACTTGATCATCTCGGCGACGGCGATGTCCTTGCGGATGATCGGTGCATCGAGTTCTTCGTACAGCGACTGCAGGACATCGCCGGAGGCTTTGTCGAATTCGCCGATGACGGTCATCGGTGGCAAGTCGTAGTCGGCGATGGCAGTGGATTCACGCAGGAACTCAGGGTTCACCGCCACGCCGAAGTCGACACCGGCTTTTTTGCCGGAGCAGTCTTCCAGAATCGGGATCACTACGTTGGCCACGGTGCCTGGCAGTACGGTACTGCGCACCACGATGGTGTGACGGGTGGTTTTGTCACGCAGGACAAAACCGATCTCGCGGCATACCGCTTCGATGTAGTTGAGTTCCAGGTCGCCGTTTTTCTTGCTCGGCGTGCCCACGCAAATCATCGACAGGTCGGTATCGCGGATGGCGTCGGCGAAGTTGGTAGTGCCGCGCAGTCGACCGTTTGCGATGCCTTGGCTCAACAGTTCGCCCAGACCCGGTTCAACGATCGGCGATTTACCCGCGTTTATCAGGTCGATCTTATCCTTGGAGATGTCTACGCCGACCACTTCGTGGCCACGGGCAGACAGGCAACCGGCACAGACTGCGCCAACGTAACCCAAACCAAATATGCTGATGCGCATCGCAATTACCTCGTTGTTTAATACAGGCCATTAGATGGCTGGAGTTCATGTTTGCAAGCGTCACTGATGCCGCGAAAGTTGGGCGAATAGACGCCGACTTACCGCGTGCAGGCATGTTTAATGACGAGTGACTAATAAGTGCACCCAAGGTGTGCGCAACGTGGCCTTGTTATTGGAGCTTGCCCTCAAATGCAGCCGGCCTTCCTGGGAGAAGGGCCTGGCGTCAGTGCCTCAGGGCCTTGATAGAGGCTGATAGCCTTTAAATATCAATGCCTTGGGTTCTCTCACTGACCCATTAGGGGAAGCTTGGCCTTGGCCTTATAGTGCGTGGCAATTCATCCTTGTCGCCGCTATAAACTAATCAATTGGCAATATGACTCCTGAGTCAAAGTTGAAATATGACAACTTTGCTACTTCCGTGGGTTGGTCATGTAAGTCATCTCTTACAGCAACAGAGAATTTCGTTACCGGTGGTATGAGCGGTGCTTTAGGGTGAAGTTCCTGGCCGCTCATCCTGTTTCCGGAAATTTCTTGAAATATTAGAAAAGATGGCACTGGTACTATATTGATAGCACTTGCTATTTGGGCGAGTGGTTATGGGGAGTTGAAGAGAGGGGATAGTTTTGTGCCACTAGTGTTTGAAAAAAGTGGTGCCACTACGAAAAAAAATGACGAATGTCGAGTGAAAGATTCGTTAGGAATTTGCTTGAGGGTTTTTTGGCGCCAAATAAATGACGATATTGGATTTGGAATGCGAACAAAATGTGGGAGCGGGCTTGCTCGCGAATGCGGTCTGTCAGTAACAGATACTCTGACTGATACACCGCATTCGCGAGCAAGCCCGCTCCCACATTGGATCTTTAGCGTCGGTGAGGACGTAACAAGGCCCTATTCCGGTGCGTGATCGCGCAGGAACACCAAATTGTCCGGCTTGGACTGCTCCGCATTGAAGCGATAACCCTGCACGTCAAATGCTTTGAGCTTGGCTGGGTCGTTGATGCGCTCTTCAATCACAAAACGGCTCATCATGCCTCGCGCCTTTTTGGCGTAGAAGCTGATGATCTTGTACTGGCCGTTCTTCAGGTCCTTGAACTCGGTGTTGATGATGCGTGCGTTCAGGGCTGTGCGCTTGACCGCCGAGAAGTACTCGTTGGAGGCCAGGTTGAGCAGCACGTCGTCGCCTTGTTCGGCCAACGCTTCATTCAGCCATTCGCTGATGCGCGTGCCCCAGAACGCGTAGAGGTCTTTGCCGCGGGCGTTGGGCAGTTTGGTGCCCATCTCAAGGCGGTACGGCATCATCAGGTCCAACGGGCGCAGCAGGCCGTAGAGGCCCGAGAGCATGCGCAGGTGGTCCTGGGCGTAACTGAAATCGGCATCGCTGAAGGTTTCGGCATTCAGGCCGGTGTAAACGTCACCCTTGAATGCCAGCAGCGCCTGCTTGGCATTGGCCGGCGTGAAGGCCGGGGTCCAGCTGCCGAAACGGGCGGCGTTGAGGCCACCGATTTTGTCGGAGACGTGCATCAACTCGCTGATTTGCGCCGGGCTCAGTTCGCGCAATTGTTCGATCAGTTCCTGGGAGTGGTCGAGGTATTGCGGTTGGGTAAAGCGCGGGGTGACCGGCTTTGACTCGAAGTCGAGGGTTTTGGCGGGGGAAATCACCATCAGCATGAAGTTGGCTCCTGTAATCGTGGCAGGGATTCTAGGGGGTTGAGTGGTTTGACTCCACCTATGATGGCGATAGGCACGATCCGCTATGATGGGCGGCAACTCTGGAGAGGGAGACCCTGCGTGCGCCTAGCACTTTTATTGTCAGCCTGCTTGCTGTGCCTGAACGCCAACGCCGCGCCGGTGGATGTGGCCAGCCTGGACCGCACCACCTGGCCCGAAAAGCTCAGCAGCCCGGCACTGTTCGATGTCGCCTCACGCGCCGAAATCCTGATGTTCTCCCATGGCCTGCTGGCCAGCGAAAACCAGGATGAGGCCGCCCTCAAACTACGTCTGGGCCTGAAGATCATCAACCTGGCCGCCGTCGACGACCTGCGTCGCCAGCTCTGGCAGCGCTTGCTGGAAAACTACACGGCCGCCCAGCAAAGCTGCGAAGAGGACGCCTCGTTCTGCTACCTGGTGGAAAACATGGACGATCTGCGCGAGCAGGCCGGCAAGTTCCAGGTCAGCGATAACTCCTTCTATATAGGCTGGGCCGGGCCCAGCCATAACTTCCATGAACGCTACTTGGACGAACTGCTGCGCAAAGCCGCGCTGTTCCCGCAGATCAGCAGCGAAGTGCTGCGTTTTGGTGACCACGAACGCAATGGCGACGAGTTGAACGACCGGCTGTTCCTGCTGACCTTCGACGGCGGCCCGGCGCCGGTCAGCGGCAATACCGACTGGCTCACCGACTACCTGCGCAAGCAGAAGATGAACGCCACGTTCTTCGCCCTTGGCAGCAGTTTGCAAACCCGCGTGGAGCGCAGTTCCAGCAGTGACGTGCAGGCGTTGTACCAAGGCCAGTGCGTGGGCACCCAGGGTTGGCAATACCGGTCCCATAGCCATTGGGTCGAGTGGCAAAGCTCGATTACGCGCAGCGCTGCGCTGGTGCAGAACCTGATGCCGGAAAACTACGTGCCGCTGTTTCGCCCGCCCTATGGCCAGCGCCGTGCCGACAGCCAGGGTTTCTTCCAATCCCAGGGTTTGCAGGTGGCGTTGTGGGACATCGACTCCCAGGACGAACCAGGCAAACTCAAGGCCGATGAATCGGCGCAACGGGTGCTGACGTTGATGCTGTTATGGCGCAAAGGCGTGATTGTGTTTCACGACACCCAGGACAAGGCGCGGGTGGCATTGCCGATGTTATTGCAGGCAACGGCGCAAAGTGGCTTGGGGTGGCAGGACTGCCGGGAGGCATTTCGCTGAAGTGCCCGGCCCTGTTAGGGATGGGGGATTTCAGGGGTGATTTTGTGCGACATTTCGATGCAGGCGGACTTCCGACTTTAACGGGGTCACTGGCACTCGGCTAGTGCTATTCGTCATCCTGAAAAATAAACTTCAAAAAAGCGTCAAAGTGCTTTTTCCTGTCATGGGTTTTGCGGTATTACGAAGTCAGATCGCCGAACCCTGCAACACAGGTGGCGTCTTCCAAGACTCCTCATGTGGGCACTGCACTTGACGTCACTCAGGTGCAGTCGGTGGTCGAATCGAGGCGCAGCACCGCCCAGGTATTGCGTCGAATGGCTCCCACAAAGGTGACCGAGTATGGATGATCATGGACGTAACCCTTCTTCCGACCAGCCAATCCTTTATGTGCTTGATACCAACGTATTGATCCACGATCCAAACGCACTGCTTAACTTCGAAGAACACCACGTCGCCATCCCGATGATCGTGCTTGAGGAGCTCGACAAACTCAAAAGCGGGCACCACAGCGTGGCTGCCGAATGCCGCCAGGCGATCCGCCTGATCGACAAGACCCTGGGCGAAGCCTCGCCCGAGGACGTTGAAGTCGGCGTACCGATCCAGCGTGGCAAAAGCGGGCCGAAGGGCTTGCTGTCGATTCTGATGAGCAAACGCAGCGAGCCCAACAGCCTGCTGCCGGAAAACCTCAACGACAACAAAATCATCAACCAATTGATCGACCTGCACGCGCGCGACAAGGACCTGCGCCTGGTGCTGGTGACCAAAGACATCAATATGCGCCTCAAGGCACGAGCGTGTGGGATCGCTGCCGAGGACTACAGTACCGACCAGCTCGTCGACGACGTGTCGATGCTGTCGCGGGGTTATCACACCGTGACCGGTTCCTTCTGGGATCTGGTCAGCAAGGTCGAAACCCGTCAGGACCATGGCCGCACCTGGCACCAGGTACAGCTGATCGACAACCTGCCGGCCGTGCACATCAATGAATTCATTATCGACGAACAGGGGTTTGTGGGCTGGATCAAAGAGATCCAGGTCGACAAGCTGCTGATCCTCGACCTGCATCAGGAACCCCTGTTGCACCAGGAAGCCTGGGGCCTGAAACCGCGTGATATCTACCAGAGCCTGGCGCTGTATGCGCTGCTCGACCCGGACATTCACCTGGTCAACCTGACCGGTGCTGCGGGTTCGGGGAAAACCATCCTCGCCCTGGCGGCCGCCATCGAACAGACCATGGTGACCAAACGCTATCGCCGCATCATCGCCACCCGCAGCGTGCAGGGCCTGGACCAGGAGATCGGCTTTCTGCCCGGCACCGAAGCGGAAAAAATGGAGCCGTGGCTGGGGGCGATCACCGACAACCTCGAAGCCTTGCACATGGATGACGAAAACACCCATGGCAGCGTCGACTACATCCTCAGCAAAGTGCCGTTGCAGTTCAAATCCCTCAACTACATCCGAGGTCGCAGCTTCCAGCAAAGCCTGATTTTGATCGATGAATGCCAGAACCTCACACCGCACCAGATGAAAACCATCATCACCCGTGCCGGCGCCGGTTCCAAAGTGGTGTGCCTGGGCAACCTGGCACAGATCGACACCCCTTACCTGTCCGCGACCAGCTCCGGGCTGACCTACCTGACTGAACGCTTCAAAGACTTCCCCAACGGCGTGCACATCGCGCTGCAAGGGGTGCCACGTTCGATTCTGGCCGAGTACGCCGAATCCCATCTGTAATCGCCCATGCTGTAGTTAGTGGCTAAATGCCACAAAACACCCCGAATTTCTTGCGAAGTTCGGGGTTTTTGTTATGGGCGACATTTGTCTTCGTTAATGCGTCCTGGGTGCTTGTAGGATTTGTAATTATTTTGTTACATTTTTTATCGCCGAAAACTATAAGAAAACTGCGTAACCCCGTCGAAACGCGATCGCTTTGATTCGACGATTTATTCAAGACCCGGCGTTGGTCTTGTGCGTGATCCTGCCTATTACAAAAAGCCCGATACATCGCTCATTGACGAAGCACATATTCAAAGGGAAAGGAAAATGGACGCAGCAGGTAATGGCTTCACTTTGTCGCAAAAACGCAAGCGCGCTATAGGCTCCAAATCGATACCCCTTACACCTATCGCACTCGGCTTGGCCCTGTGGCTGGGCCAAGGCTCCATGGCCTGCGCCGATGACGCCTACCCCTACACGTCGCCAGTGCTGGAGTCGGCCTTCAGAAAAGCCGTTGCCTCGTTTGGCCCCAACACCGATGTGTATAAAAACCTGCGGTTCGCCTACGCCGATATCGTCGACCTTGCGGCCAAGGACTTTGCCGCACAGTCCGGCAAGTTCGATTCGGCCCTCAAGCAAAACTACGAACTGCAACCGGAAAACCTCACCATCGGCGCCATGCTCGGCGATACCAAGCGGCCGCTGGACTACGCCTCGCGCCTGGATTACTACCGTAGCCGGCTGTTCAGCAACAGCGGGCGCTATACCACCAATATTCTCGACTTCTCCAAGGCCATTATCGCCAATCTGCCGGCGGCCAAGCCCTACACCTACGTAGAGCCTGGCGTGAGCAGCAACCTCAACGCGCAACTGAATGCCGGCCAATCCTGGGCCGGCGCCACCCGTGACTGGAGCGCCAACGCGCAAACCTGGAAAACCCCCGAAGCCCAGGTCAACTCCGGCCTGGATCGCACCAACGCGTACTACGCCTATGCCTTGGGCATGACCGGCAAGGGCGTTAACGTCGGCGTGCTCGACTCGGGCATCCTCACTGAACACTTCGAGTTCCAGGGCAAGAATGCTCAGGGCCAGGACCGTGTGCAGGCCGTAACCTCCACCGGCGAGTACTACGCCACCCACCCGCGTTACATTCATGACACGCCCGATGGCGAGTTTCAGAAGGGCGAGCACTTCAGTATTTCCGGTGAGTACGACCCGACCATCAATGACGGTCACGGCACCGAGATGTCCGGCGTGCTGGGCGCCAGCCGCAACGGCACCGGCATGCATGGCATTGCGTTTGACGCGAATATCTTTGTCGCCAATACCGGCGGCACTGACGACAACCGTTTCCAGGGCTCCAATGACCTGGACTACAACGCGTTCATGGCCAGCTACAACGCGCTGGCGGCGAAGAACGTCTCGATCGTCAACCAGAGCTGGGGCCAGAATTCGCGCAATGATGTGGAAAACCACTTCGGCAACGTAGGCGACAGCGCGGCTGATAATTTGCGTGACATGACCGCCGCCTATCGCCCGTTCTGGGACAAGGCCCACGCCGGGCAAAAGACCTGGATGGACGCGATGGCTGACGCCGCGCGGCAGAACACCTTTATCCAGATTATCTCGGCGGGCAACGACAGCCACGGTGCCAACCCGGACACCAACGCCAACCTGCCGTTTTTCAAGCCGGATATCGAGAGTAAATTCCTCTCGATCACCGGCTACGACGAGACCAGCGCTCAGGTCTACAACCGCTGCGGCATGTCGAAGTGGTGGTGCGTGATGGGCGTTTCGGGTATTCCGTCCACCGGGCCTGAAGGGGAAATCATCCCTAATGCCAACGGCACC
Organism: Pseudomonas sp. FP2338; assembly: GCF_030687515.1. NCBI lineage: Bacteria > Pseudomonadati > Pseudomonadota > Gammaproteobacteria > Pseudomonadales > Pseudomonadaceae > Pseudomonas > Pseudomonas sp. FP2338. The sequence goes on from NZ_CP117436.1 coordinate 1,161,411, forward strand.
TCTGCGGCTGCGCCGAGCGTCTCCGGTGCCTTGGCCCTGGTGATTCAGCGCTTCCCCTACATGACCGCCAGCCAGGCTCGGGATGTGTTGCTGACCACCTCCAGCCTGCAGGCGCCGGACGGTCCCGATACGCCGGTGGGCGACCTGACCGGCGGCCGCACCTACGACAACCTGCAACCTGTGCACGACGCCGCGCCGGGCACGCCGCAAGTGCCCGGCGTGGTCAGCGGCTGGGGCTTGCCCAACCTGCAAAAAGCCATGCAGGGGCCGGGGCAGTTCCTCGGCTCGATGGCGGTGGCATTGCCCACCGGCACGCGGGATATCTGGGCTAATCCGATTTCCGATGAGGCGATCCGCGCCCGCCGTGTAGAAGACACCGCCGAACAAGCCACCTGGGCCGCCACCAAGCAACAGAAAGGCTGGCTCAACGGCTTGCCCGCCAATGCCTCTGACGATGACCAGTTTGAATATGAAATCGGCCACGCCCGGGAACAGGCGACGCTGGCACGCGGCAAGGATTTGCTCACCGGCGCGATCTACGTCGGCAGCCTGGCCAAGTCGGGCGACGGCGAACTGGTGCTCGAGGGCCAGAACACCTATTCGGGCAGCACCTGGGTGCGCGGCGGCAAGCTGTCGGTAGACGGCTCGTTGACCTCCGCCGTGACCGTGGATGGCAGCGCAGTGGGCACCCGCAATGCGGATAACGGCGTACTGACCACGTTGGGCGGCACCCTGGCCGGTAACGGCACGGTCGGCGCCTTGACCGTGAACACCGGCGGGCGTGTGGCACCGGGCCATTCGATCGGTACGCTGCGCACTGGCGACGTGACCTTCAACCCTGGTTCGGTATACGCCGTGGAAGTCGGCCCGAACGGGCGAAGCGACCAGATCCAGAGCAGCGGCGTCGCCACCCTTAACGGTGGTGTGGTGACCGTGTCCCTGGAAAACAGCCCGAACCTGCTGTCGGCCACTGAGGCCAGTAGCCTGGTGGGCCAGCAGTTCAACATCCTTACCGCCAGCCAAGGCATCAACGGCCAGTTTGCAGCGATCACGCCCAACTACCTGTTTATCGGCACTCAACTGAGCTATCAGCCGAACCAACTCAGCTTGGCCGTGGCGCGTAACCAGACGACCTTTGCCAGCATCGCGCAAACCCGCAATGAACGCGCCGTGGCGACGGCGGCCGAAGCCTTGGGCGCTGGCAGCCCGGTGTATGAAAGCCTGCTGGCCTCGGACTCGGCGGCCCAGGCGCAGGCGGCATTCAAGCAGCTCTCGGGGCAACTGCACTCGGATGTGGCGGCGGCGCAAATGGCCGACAGCCGTTACATTCGTGAAGCGGTCAACGGCCGTCTGCAACAGGCTCAGGCGCTGGATTCCAGCGCGCAAATCGACACCCATGACAACGGCGGCTGGGTCCAACTGCTGGGCGGTCGCAATAACGTCAGCGGTGACAACAACGCCAGCGGTTACTCCTCGTCTACCAGTGGCGTGCTGCTGGGCCTCGACACGGAGGTCGGCGACGGCTGGCGTGTGGGCGCCGCCACCGGCTACACCCAAAGCCACCTCAATGGCGAGTCGGCGTCGGCGGACAGTGACAACTATCACCTGTCGGTCTACGGCGGCAAACGCTTTGACGCGATCGCTCTGCGCATGGGCGGCGCCACCACCTGGCACCGTATCGACAGCTCGCGCCGCGTGGCTTACGCCAACCAGTCGGACTACGACAAAGCCGACTACAACGCGCGTACCGACCAGGTGTTTGCCGAGATCGGTTACACCCAGTGGAGCCAGTTCGAACCCTTCGCCAACCTGACCTACCTGAACTACCAGAGCGATTCGTTCAAGGAAAAAGGCGGCGCCGCAGCCTTGCATGCCAGCAAGCAAAGCCAGGACGCCACGCTTTCCACCCTGGGACTGCGCGCACATACCCAACTGCCGGTCAGTTCCACCTCGGCGGTGACGTTGCGTGGTGAGCTGGGCTGGGAGCATCAGTTTGGCGATACCGATCGCGACGCCTCGCTGAAGTTTTCCGGCAGCGACAACGCGTTTGCGGTCAACAGCGTGCCTGTGGCTCGCGATGGCGCAGTGATCAAGGCCAGTGCGGAAATGGCCCTGACCAAGGACACCCTGGTGTCGTTGAACTACAGCGGTTTGCTGTCCAACCGAGGTAACAACAACGGGATCAATGCCGGGTTTACTTTCCGGTTCTAACGCAAGCGTTGGTTTTTGAAGGGGCGCTTTGCGCCCCTTTTTTCATGGGATAAACAGCCCTGCGCAAAATTGACTCACAGGTTTACAATTGCCGCTCCTGATCAGGAGTATCCCTGTGCTGACTCATCTCGATTCCCAAGGTCGCGCCCACATGGTCGACGTCACTGACAAAGCCGTGACGTTCCGTGAAGCCGTGGCCGAAGCGCGGGTGCGCATGTTGCCCGACACCTTGAAAATGATTGTCGACGGCGCCCACCCCAAGGGCGACGTGTTTGCCGTGGCCCGCATCGCCGGGATCCAGGCGGCGAAAAAAACCAGTGACCTGATCCCGCTGTGCCATCCGCTGATGCTGACCGGCGTCAAGGTTGAACTGCGCGCCGACGGTGTGGACGCCGTGCATATCCTCGCGCGCTGCAAACTCAGCGGCCAGACCGGCGTAGAGATGGAAGCGCTGACCGCCGCCAGTGTCGCCGCGCTGACGATCTACGACATGTGCAAGGCCGTGGACCGTGGCATGACCATCGAAAGTATCCGCCTGCTGGAAAAGCTTGGCGGCAAAAGCGGGCATTTCAAGGCGGACCAGGCATGAGCATCAACGTATTGTTTTTTGCGCGCTATGCCGAAGCCACAGGCTTCGATTCGCTGGAGATGGAAGGCGAGTTCGCAACCGTCGATGCGGTGCGCCTGGCGTTGGCCGGTGATCCGGAATTTGCAGTGCTCAACGAAAGCAGCTTGATGTGCGCGCGTAACGAGGAACTGTGCGACCTCGACGAGCCGGTGCAGGCCGGTGATGAAGTGGCGTTTTTCCCGCCCGTGACCGGAGGCTGAGCATGGCCATTCGCGTACAGGCCGAGGCATTTGACCCCGGCGCAGAGGTCAACGCCATGCACGCCGCCAATGTCGGCGTGGGCGCGGTGGTGAGTTTTGTCGGTTATGTACGCGACTTCAATGACGGTCGCGACGTGTCCGGGATGTTCCTTGAGCACTACCCCGGCATGACCGAAAAGGCTCTGGCCAAGATCACCGTTGAGGCGGAGCAGCGCTGGCCGTTGCTCAAACTCGAAGTGCTGCACCGCATTGGCGCGCTGGAGCCGGGCGAGCCGATTGTGTTTGTGGCGGCAGCCAGCGCGCATCGCCAGGCAGCGTTTGATGCCTGTGCGTTTGTGATGGATTACTTGAAGACGCGGGCGCCGTTCTGGAAGAAGGAGAACACCCCGCAAGGGCCGCGTTGGGTGGAAGGGCGGGGCAGTGATCACGCGGCGGCGGATCGCTGGAAGTAAGGTTGATGCAAAACTACATGTGGGAGCCCAGCTTGTGTGGGAGCTGGGCTTTTTTGTGGGAGCTGGCTTGCCTGCGATAGCATCACCTCGGTGCAACTGAAAAACCGAGGTGCCTGTATCGCAGGCAAGCCAGCTCCCACACAAGCCAGCTTCCACATTTGCTACTGCATTTCAGCTCTTAAGGGCGTTTGCGCTCTACCGCCCGCAGCAAATGCGTCGGCGGCGTCTCGCAGCTGATCTTGCGACCCAGCAACGTTTCGATCGACGGCAGCTGGTACGAATCATCCTCGCCGGCAAAGCTGATCGACACACCCGCCGCCCCGGCACGGCCAGTACGGCCAATGCGGTGCACGTAGTCGTCCGGTACTTCCGGTAGGGTGAAGTTGATCACGTGGCTAATGCCGTCGATGTGAATGCCGCGCCCGGCCACGTCGGTGGCCACCAGCACGCGGATCTTGCCTTCGCGGAAACCTTCCAGAGTCTTGATGCGCTTGTGCTGCGGCACATCGCCAGACAGTTGCGCGGCGTTGACGCCATCACGCACCAGGCGTTCTTCGATGCGGCGCACTTCGTCCTTGCGGTTGGCGAACACCATCACGCGCTCCCAACCGTTGTCGTTGACCAGGTTGTAGAGCAGCTTGTACTTGTCGGCCCCGGCCACGGCATAGATGTGTTGCTCAACGTTTTCGCTGGCAACGTTCAGCGCTTCGATTTCGACGATGGACGGGTCGGTGGTCCACTGCTTGGCGAGGTTCATCACGTCTTCGGTGAAGGTCGCGGAGAACAGCAGGGTCTGGCGCTCGTTTTTCGGCGGGGTCTGGCGAATGATCTGGCGTACTTGTGGGATGAAGCCCATGTCGAGCATGCGGTCGGCTTCGTCCAGCACCATCACTTCAACCATGTCCAAATGCACGTCGCCGCGCTGGTTGAAGTCGAGCAAGCGGCCTGGCGTGGCCACCAGGATGTCGCAGTGGCGGGCTTCGAGGTGCTTGAGCTGCTTGTCGAAGTCCATGCCGCCTACGAACGTCATGACGTTGAGGCCGGTGTACTTGGTCAGGTCGGCGGCGTCCTTGGCGATCTGCACCACCAGCTCGCGGGTCGGGGCGATGATCAGTGCGCGCGGCTCACCCATGTAGCGTTCTTTGGGTGGCGGCGTTTGCAGCAGCTGGGTAATGATCGAGATCAGGAACGCGGCGGTCTTGCCGGTGCCGGTCTGCGCGCGGCCGATGGCGTCTTTGCCGGCGAGGGTGAAACCCAGCACCTGCGCCTGGATCGGCGTGCAGTACGGGAAGCCCAGGTCCTGGATGGCGTGCATCAGTTCCGGGGCCAGTTTGAAGTCATGGAAGCGGGTCTTGCCTTCCTGGGGCTCGACCACGAAGTCCTCGAGTTTCCACGGGGTCACGGGCGGCTTCGGTGCACGTTCACGACGCGGCGCTTTCGGCGCCGGCGCGGGGGCTGCCTCGACAGGTTGGGCCTGTTCGGGCGCGGTCACCTTTGGCTTCTGCGGCTGTGCGGCAGGGGCGGTCCGGCCGGGCTGTTGGCCGTCATTGCGGCTGCCGGAGGAGGGCACGGGAGCACTGGGAACTGGCGCGAGCGGCTCAGCCTCGCTTTTGCCGAACATCTTCTTAAGTGCTTTGAGCACGGTGATCTCATTAATTGGTTAAGGAATGTACGCCGGCCAGTGTAATGCAAGAAACGGGCGCGGCGTAGTGCGTCTGTCATACAGCTACATAAAGGCGGGTGTTCAGCCCAGGCGGGCGGCCAACCAGGCGCCGATATCGCGTATCTCTTCGGGTAACACTTCGTGACCCATTGGGTATTCCTGCCATGTCACGGTGACACCACGGCTGTTTAAATGCTCGTAGGCGCTGCGGCCCATGGCGTTCTGCACCACGTCGTCGTATTGGCCGTGCAGGCATAGCGTTGGAATGCGCTGCTGGCTGGCGGACAACTCCAGCTCATCGCCGAAGGTCGGTGCATAAGTCGAGAGGGCGATTACGCCACCCAACGGTCCCTGCCAGTTAAGGAAGGCGGTGTGGAAAACCACGGCGCCGCCCTGGGAGAAACCCGCGAGGAAAATTCGTGAAGCGTCTATTCCGGTTCTCTTCTGCGCTTCGATCAAGTCGGTGACCATTTTGGAAGATGCTTCCAACTCTTCCAGACTGATCGATCGGGCCGGGCTCATGGCCTTGATGTCGTACCAACTCGGCATCTCGTAACCGCCATTTATAGTTACCGGGCGTGTCGGTGCCTGGGGCAAAACAAAGCGCGTGCTCAGCAGGTTTTCCTGCAACGCTTCGGCCACCGGCAAAAAGTCGTAGCGATCGGCACCCAGGCCATGCAACCAGATAACGCAGGCGTCTGCGGGCTTGGCGGGCTGAAGAATCAAGGGTTCGGTCATGTCTGCTCCATATATGTGCGTGCGCTCCGATTGGGTGCGTCGGAACGGTGCGCGACGGGTTGATCTATTAAGAGAATGTCGCAACGTTGAATGTTTTTCTATTGACCATGGGCTGAAACGACTCAGCCACCACTCTGGTACGCGCCTTGCTATGTGTAGGTCGATGTCAGAACTATCTTAGGACGGTAACACTATCAGTGACTGCCGTTTGTGGGATAGCAACTGGAATTACCGCGAAAACCTCATGCCGCTTGACCCCAAAAAAAGCCAACACGGGTCGATATCGCCTCATAAGGGTGCGCTGAGGTTCGAGCTCCGACACAACAAGAGCAACTGGAGGTTTGAATGAAGGTATTGAAATCCACCCTGGCCATCGTTTGCGCGGCTGCTGTACTGGGTGTCAGTGGTTTTGCCCAAGCTGGCGCCACCCTGGACGCCGTGCAGAAGAAAGGCTTTGTGCAATGCGGCGTGAGTGACGGCTTGCCGGGTTTCTCGGTGCCGGATGCCAGCGGCAAGATCCTCGGGATCGACGCTGACGTGTGCCGCGCTGTGGCCGCTGCCGTGTTCGGTGACGCAACCAAGGTCAAATTCAGCCAGTTGAACGCCAAGGAGCGTTTCACCGCGCTGCAGTCCGGCGAAGTCGACGTACTGTCGCGCAACACCACCATGACCAGTTCGCGCGATGCGGGCATGGGCCTGAAATTCCCAGGCTTCATCACCTACTACGACGGTGTTGGCTTTCTGGTGAACAACAAGCTGGGCGTTAAAAGCGCCAAGGAACTGGACGGTGCAACCATCTGCATCCAGGCCGGTACCACCACCGAGCTGAACGTTTCCGACTACTTCCGCGCCAACAACCTCAAGTACACGCCGATCACCTTCGACACCTCCGATGAAAGCGCCAAGTCGCTGGAATCCGGTCGTTGCGACGTGCTGACCTCGGACAAATCCCAGCTCTACGCACAGCGCAGCAAACTGGCTTCGCCGAAAGACTACGTGGTTCTGCCGGAAACCATCTCCAAAGAGCCACTGGGCCCGGTCGTGCGTAACGGCGACGACGAGTGGCTGGCCATCGTGCGCTGGGTTGGCTACGCCATGCTCAACGCTGAAGAAGCCGGCATCACCTCGAAAAACGTTGAAGCTGAAGCCAAGTCCACCAAGAACCCGGACGTTGCTCGTCTGCTCGGTGCTGACGGCGAATACGGCAAAGACCTGAAAGTGAAAAAGGATTGGGTTGTACAGATCGTCAAGCAAGTCGGTAACTACGGTGAAGTGTTCGAGCGCAACCTGGGCAAGAGCACCCCGCTGGAAATCGACCGTGGCCTGAACGCACTGTGGACCAACGGTGGCATTCAATACGCGCCCCCTGTGCGCTGATCGCTGATGGTTCTATCACCCGGTGGGCCAACCACCGGGTGATGTTCTGTTCCATTCTTTGCGGGGCACTTCATGCAAAATCAAATCGGCGCACCCAAGCAGAAGCTCAGCTTCAGCGACCCTAAAGTGCGTGCGTGGCTCTTCCAGATCATCACCATTGTGGCGGTCGTCGCGCTGGGCTGGTACCTCTTCAACAATACGCAGACCAACCTGCAACACCGGGGCATTACCTCGGGTTTCGACTTTCTTGAGCGCAGTGCCGGCTTCGGCATCGCTCAGCATCTGATCGACTACACCGAATCGGACAGCTATGCCCGCGTTTTTGTAATCGGGCTGCTTAACACCCTGCTGGTGACTGTGATCGGTGTGGTCCTGGCGACTATCCTGGGCTTCATCATCGGCGTGGCGCGCTTGTCGCCCAACTGGATGATCAACAAGCTGGCGACGGTGTATGTGGAAGTGTTCCGCAACATCCCGCCGTTGCTGCAAATCCTGTTCTGGTACTTCGCGGTATTCCTGACCATGCCGGGGCCGCGCAACAGCCATAACTTCGGTGACACCTTTTTTGTCAGCAGCCGTGGCCTGAACATGCCGGCGGCGCTGGCTGCCGATGGGTTCTGGCCGTTTGTGGCCAGTGTGGTGGTTGCCATTGTGGCGATCGTGCTGATGGCGCGGTGGGCCAACAAACGCTTTGAGGCCACCGGCGTACCGTTCCATAAGTTCTGGGCGGGCCTGGCGCTGTTTATTGTGATCCCGGCTTTGTGTGCCTTGGTCTTCGGCGCGCCGCTGCACTGGGAAATGCCCAAGTTGCAAGGCTTCAACTTTGTCGGCGGCTGGGTACTGATCCCTGAACTGCTGGCGCTGACCCTGGCGCTTACCGTGTACACGGCGGCGTTTATTGCCGAGATCGTGCGTTCGGGCATCAAGTCCGTCAGCCACGGCCAGACCGAAGCCGCACGTTCCCTGGGCCTGCGCCCTGGGCCGACGCTGCGCAAGGTCATCATTCCGCAAGCCCTGCGGGTGATCATTCCACCGCTGACCAGCCAATACCTGAACCTGGCGAAAAACTCGTCGTTGGCCGCCGGTATCGGTTACCCGGAAATGGTTTCGCTGTTTGCCGGCACGGTGCTCAACCAGACCGGCCAGGCCATCGAAGTCATTGCCATCACCATGAGCGTGTACCTGGCGATCAGCATCAGCATTTCTCTGCTGATGAACTGGTACAACAAGCGCATTGCGCTGATCGAGCGGTGAGGAAACGCACATGAGTTCGCATACTTTCAAACCCGATATGCCGCCGCCGAACAAAGTCTTCGGACCGATGGCCTGGATGCGCGCCAACCTGTTTTCCAGCTGGCTCAACACCTTGCTGACACTGTTGGCGTTCTACCTGATTTACCTGATCGTGCCGCCCATCCTGCACTGGGCCATCCTGGATGCCAACTGGGTCGGGACCACGCGCGCCGATTGCACCAAAGAGGGCGCCTGCTGGGTGTTTATCCAACAGCGCTTCGGGCAGTTCATGTATGGCTACTACCCCGGCGACCTGCGCTGGCGCGTGGACCTGACCGTGTGGCTGGCTATCGTGGGCGTGGCGCCGTTGTTCATCTCGCGGTTTCAACGCAAGGCTGTGTATGGCCTGGGTTTCCTGGTGCTGTACCCGATCATCGCCTACTGCCTGCTGCACGGTGGGGTTCTGGGCCTGACCAACGTGCCTACCAGCCAATGGGGCGGCTTGATGCTGACCCTGGTGATCGCCACTGTCGGCATCGCCGGCGCCTTGCCGCTGGGCATTGTGTTGGCACTGGGACGACGCTCGAACATGCCGGCGATTCGGGTGGTCTGCGTGACCTTCATCGAGTTCTGGCGCGGCGTGCCGTTGATCACCGTGCTGTTCATGTCCTCGGTGATGCTGCCGCTGTTCCTGCCCGAAGGCATGGGCATCGACAAGCTGCTGCGTGCATTGATCGGCGTGATCCTGTTCCAGTCGGCCTACGTGGCCGAGGTGGTGCGCGGTGGCTTGCAGGCGATTCCCAAAGGTCAGTACGAAGCGGCCGCGGCGATGGGCCTGGGTTACTGGCGCAGCATGGGCCTGGTGATTCTGCCGCAAGCCCTGAAGATGGTAATCCCCGGCATCGTCAACACGTTTATCGCGTTGTTCAAGGACACCAGCCTTGTGATCATCATCGGCCTGTTCGACCTGCTCAACAGCGTCAAGCAAGCCGCCGCCGACCCTAAATGGTTGGGCATGGCCACTGAAGGCTACGTGTTCGCCGCCCTGGTGTTCTGGATTTTCTGTTTTGGTATGTCGCGCTATTCCATTCATTTGGAACACAAGCTCGACACAGGCCACAAGCGTTAGGAGTTGTTGTTATGAGCGAAGCAATCAAACAGCCTGTGAGCCCTGAAGGCATTATCCAGATGCAGGGCGTCAACAAGTGGTACGGCCAGTTCCACGTGTTGAAAGACATCAACCTCAACGTCAAGCAGGGCGAGCGTATCGTGCTGTGCGGCCCGTCGGGTTCGGGCAAGTCCACCACCATCCGCTGCCTCAACCGCCTGGAAGAGCACCAGCAGGGCCGCATCGTGGTCGATGGCGTGGAACTGACCAACGACCTCAAGCAGATCGAAGCGATCCGCCGTGAAGTCGGCATGGTGTTCCAGCACTTCAACCTGTTCCCGCACCTGACCATCCTGCAGAACTGCACGCTGGCGCCGATGTGGGTGCGCAAGATGCCCAAGCGCAAGGCCGAAGAAATTGCCATGCATTACCTGGAGCGTGTACGCATTCCGGAGCAGGCGCACAAGTTTCCGGGGCAACTGTCCGGCGGCCAGCAACAGCGTGTGGCCATCGCCCGTGCCCTGTGCATGAAACCGAAAATCATGCTGTTCGATGAGCCGACCTCGGCACTCGACCCGGAAATGGTCAAGGAAGTACTCGACACCATGATCGGCCTGGCCGAAGACGGCATGACCATGTTGTGCGTCACCCACGAAATGGGCTTTGCGCGCACCGTGGCCAACCGCGTGATCTTCATGGACAAGGGCGAGATCGTTGAACAGGCGGCGCCGAATGACTTCTTCGATAACCCGCAGAATGACCGGACCAAGTTGTTCTTGAGCCAGATTCTGCATTGATCGAAGCTTGAACCCATAAACCCGGCCTGGTGCCGGGTTTATTTTTGCCTGTTCAAGACGCTTTGAGGGCTTCTTGTGTTTGGTTATGGGGAGTGCAGGTGAAGGCGTTGCGCAGGTCTGCGCCTTCGGCCAGCTCTTTGGCGTCGGCAAGCAAATGCGGGTAACGGTCCAGCAGGCGCATCAACACCATCAACGGTTTGGGCGGCGTTATTTCTCCGCGTTCGTAGCGTGAGAATGCGTTGTGCCCGCCACCGGACAGCAACTGCACGGTTTCTTTTTGCGTGAGGTGCAGTTTGCGGCGGATACGCTTGAGTTCGGCGCCCATCATCCGTCGAGCGGCGTGCAGCAGGTCATCGCTTGCCTTGGCATGGCGTTCGCTGCTGTCGGGGTCATACATGCCGTCCTCGCACAGTTGGCACTCCCAGCCGGACAGATCCTCAATGTGCTGTTCCATGCCTTTGATGCGCAGGGTTTCACTGCGGCCCTCAAAACGCACCATGGCGTCGGGGGCACCGCATATGAAGCAATGTTGGGTGTTCATAGGTTCATCCCTTTGAAGGAGATCACCGGTGGGTTACTGCCGGAGCAGTAAGTGACCTTGATGTAAATCTCCAGACCGTGTGAATGGATGTGGTAGACGTCCTGCCAGACGCGGTGATCGGCATAGGTGGTCATCGACTTGTACAACATCCTGTTTTGTAGTTTGAAAACGACCGCCTGCATCTCGCTGATGTCGAGGTCGAGTTGCGTTCCCGCCTCCTTGGCTGCACGGGTGAATGCCCTGGCACCCAGTCGCCTGACATCCGCCTTGATCACGGCCAGATCGTAGTGAGGTGTGTACTTTTCCATAAGACACCTGAGTCCAATAATTACCCTTTAAGGGTAATTTTACCAATCGAAAATACTGCTCCGTTTGTTGCCTAGGAACCCTAGTGCGTTGCCTTTGTAGGCAGATCTGAATAGGCTGTAGGAAAATTCATCCTATGATTGGATGAAAGTGAAAACTCCATGACAGACATCGCCCCCCTGATCAAACGCTCTTTGGTCGATCAAGCGTTGGAGCAACTGCGTTGGCGTATTACCGAAGGCAAATGGGCTATCGGTGAACGCCTGCCCACCGAGCCGGAGTTGTCCGCCGAACTGGGCATCAGCCGTAATACCGTGCGTGAGGCCATGCGCGTCCTGGCGTTCTCGGGTCTGATCGAAATCCGCCAGGGCGACGGCAGTTACCTGCGCTCGATGACCGACCCGTTGGGCACAATGCGTGCGCTGTCCCACTGCACACTGGCGCAGGCGCAGGAGACGCGGCAGATTCTCGAAGTGGAGGCCATCGGCCTGGCGGCATTGCGCCGTACCGAGGACGACCTCAAAGGGCTGCGTGAAGCCCTTGAGCGCAGCGGCGAGCTGTACCACGGTGATCTGGAAGCCTATATCAGCGCTGACCTGGTGTTTCACAAGCGCCTGGTGGATGCCGCGTGCAACCCGGCGTTGAGCGAGCTGTATCAGTATTTTTCCAGCATCGTCGGCGCCCAGTTGCGTCAGACCCTGAACATCTCACCCCGTCGCCAGGCGGTATTCGATCTGCATATCGCCTTGCTCGACGCGGTAGAAAACCAAGACCCCGAACGCGCCAAATCCCTCTGCCGGCAGTTGATCAATGAACCTTGAAGCCAAACGTACGACTGAACTCGAAGAACTGCTGATAGACGCCGAAGCCGATGACGAAGCCGTCCAGCAGGCCCCTGTGCAGGTGGCTCGCCCGTGGCTGTTGCTGCTGGGTCTGGTGCTGGTGGCGTTGAACCTGCGGCCGGCGCTGTCGAGCATGTCGCCGTTGCTGGCTGAAGTCTCCAGCAGCCTGGGGTTATCGGCGGCCAAGGCCGGGTTGCTGACCACCTTGCCGGTGTTGTGCCTGGGTCTGTTCGCGCCGACTGCGCCGATCCTGGCCCGACGTTTTGGTGCCGAGCGCGTGGTGCTGGGGATTCTGATCACCTTGGCCTGCGGCATCATTTTGCGCAGTGCGTTCGGTGAAGTGGGTTTGTTCGCGGGCAGCCTGATCGCTGGCGCGAGCATCGGCATTATTGGCGTATTGCTGCCGGGTATCGTCAAGCGTGATTTTGCCAGGCAGGCGGGCGCCATGACCGGCGTCTACACCATGGCGTTGTGTCTGGGCGCCGCGTTGGCAGCCGGGGCCACGGTGCCTCTGAGTCAGCACTTCGCCGACAGTTGGGCCATCGGCCTGGGGTTCTGGGTTGTTCCGGCGTTGCTGGCGGCCCTGTTCTGGTTGCCGCAAGTGAGGCAAAAGCACGGCGCCCATCAGGTGGCTTATCGGGTCAAGGGCTTGCTGCGTGACCCGCTGGCCTGGCAGGTGACTTTGTACATGGGGCTGCAATCGTCCCTGGCCTATATCGTGTTCGGCTGGTTGCCGTCGATCCTGATTGGGCGCGGCCTGAGTGCCACCGAAGCGGGCCTGGCGCTCTCAGGCTCGATCATCGTGCAACTGCTCAGTTCCCTGGCCGCACCGTGGCTGGCCACCCGCGGCAAGGACCAGCGCCTGGCGATTGTGGTGGTGATGCTGCTGACCCTCGGCGGCCTGTTCGGTTGCCTGTATGCGCCGCTGGACGGTTTGTGGGGCTGGGCGATTCTGCTCGGCCTTGGGCAGGGCGGCACCTTCAGCCTGGCGCTGACCTTGATCGTGCTGCGCTCGCGTGACGCTCACGTCGCCGCCAACCTGTCGAGCATGGCCCAAGGCATTGGTTACACCCTGGCGTCAATGGGGCCGTTTGCGGTCGGCCTGGTGCATGACTGGACCGGCGGCTGGTCGGCCATCGGCTGGATCTTCGGCGTGATCGGCCTGGGTGCGATTGTCGCGGGCCTGGGCGCCGGGCGTGCGCGCTACGTTCAAGTGACCAGCGAGAAACTCTAGAGGTAGACCACCTCCAGAGTGGCCGAGCCATCAAGCGGCGTTTGCGCGCTCAGATCCAAGTTCTGCCGAGCATTGATCACCGTCTGCACGGTGACGGTGCTCAGCAGTAAACCCAGCGCTGCCGGCCCGCTGACACTGCCCTCTACATCGGTAAAACCCAGGTAACTTCTGGAGCCGATATCGATGGGGTTCAGGTTGGACGTGCGCCACGCCAGGCCGCCGGTGGTGGACTCGGTGCCGAAGATCTGCGCGGTGTTGCTGGCTTGGGTCTGGCGCGGGTCGAAGGTCATGGAGTAGACCCCCAGGCGATTACCGCTGATATCGAACCCCAGGCCGTAGTAAATCTCGCTGTTGACCATGGCCGAGCCATCGCGGTTGTCGCGCATGCGCAGGGCATAACGCACGGTGCCGCTGCAGGCAATGCCGACGGTCAGGGTCTTGACGGGCAGGCGCGTAGCGGTCGCCAGGTTCAAGTCTTGCTGGGCGATCTTGCCGTAGTCGATCAAGGCGCCGCCGGGGAACTGCGGCAAACAGGCGGCGGGCGTGACCAGGCCTTTGACGCTCAAGTCCACTGCCGAGGCAGCCAGCAACGAGGGGGCGCAGGCCAGTAACAGCACGCTGTAAAGGACGTGGGTTTTCATGGGGCGGACTCCTTGCAGTGACGGGTTAGGGATAGATGATTTCAAGGGTGCCGGAACCGTTGATTCGCACCACCTCGCGCAGATCCAGGCTTTGCATGGGCGCCAGGTAAGTCTTGATGCGCAGGGTGCCGGTCAGGGTCTGGATGGCGACCGGGCCGGTGGTGACACCGGTCTTGTCGGTAAAACCGAGGATGCTGTTGGCGGCCATGGGGATCTGCCGTGCGGTGGAACTGCTCCACGCCACGCCATTGCTGGTGGAGTCGGTGCGGTACAGCGTGGGGAAGCTATCGGCGCTGAACTCCGCCGGGTCGATGGTCAGGTAAAAACGTCCGATCTTGTTGCGACTGGCGTCCAGGTCCAGGCCATAGGCGGTTTCATCGGTGCCGCCGGTGGCCGAACCGTCGCGGTTGTCTTTCATGCGCAGGGCGAAGGGAATCGGCGCGTCGCAGGTCACGCTCAAGCGCAGGGTGCGGATGGGCAGCGGCGATTCGTTGGTGGCACTCAAGTCCTTGGCATACAGGGTGCCGTAGTCCACCACGCCGTGGTCCGACAGCGAGGGCAGGCAGGCGATCGGCGCAAAGTGCGCACGCAGTGTCAGTTCCCGGTAGCGGCCGTGCTGTGCCCCGTACACCATTGCGGTGGTTTCCCAGGTGGTGGCATCGCGCACTTGTGTGGCGGCGAGGTCGGCCCAGGCGCGTAAGGTCAGTTGCAGCGACAAGGTGTTGCCGGTGAGTACCGCGCCGCGCTCGACCGGCGCAATGCCGTGGCCGGGACGCCACTCCAGCACGTTGCCAATAGCGACGGGCGCCTGGCCGGTGGCCGACAGCAAACCCAGTTCTACGGCGCGGCCGTCGAGCAGGGCGCTGCCGGCTTCGATGGCGTAACTGCCGTGCTCGGTAAATTGCAGGCGCTGCGGGTTGGCGGCCAGGGCGCGGTAGAACAGGCTGAGGTCTTCGGCTTGCGGGCAGTTGACGGTCACGCTCAGGCGCCGCTCGCCGAGCAGGCGTTGCGGCGCGCTGTCGTTCTGCGCCAGACGGCTCATCCGGCCGAAATCCACCAGCGCTTCGCTGACGTTCAGTTGGCATTCTTCCAGGGCCTGGGCAGTACCGGCGACGCCGAGCAGCAGCCACAGGCACAGTTGACGCAGATAAGGTGTGACGGGCATCGCGGACATCCTCAAGGCACGTTGCAACGTGCGGGAGCAGTTTCGAAGTACACCGACGGATCGGCCTTCGCCGGCAGTTCGTAGCGCAGCTCGCAACGCCCACCTTGCGGCGTGGTTATCCATAGCGTTGGCTGCTCCAATACATTGGGTAGAAACACCTGGCTGCCGTCCTGCACCAAGGTGACGAACTCACCACTGGCAGTGCTGACGGAGGCGCCCGCCGGCAGCGGCTCACCCTGGTCGTTGCTGACGGTAAGCAGCATGCGGCGGGTGAGACCGACGCCGAACTCAACCCGGTCCACGGCGCCGCGCCCGGCCGAGATCATTGCCAGGCCGTTGTTGATATCGGCATTGCGCGGCAGCGAACGGGTCTGCACTTCCACCGGGCTGCGGCCATAAGCGGCGACTTGCGGCACCACGGCCTGGCCTAGCCAGTCGGTCCACACCGGGCCGCTGGGCGTGCTGAGCTTGATGCCGCTCATGTCGCCGACCGATATCAGGGCGAAGGTGTCGCGCACCGGGTAGGGGGAAAAGGTCATGCCGTCGCTGTGCAGCACCACACCGCCGCGCGCGCCACCCTGGTAACTGGAACGCTCGGCATCGGAGCGGCTGTAGCTGAAATCGAGCTGGCTATAGCGCGGCAATGCCGAGACGCCCAGCGTGGTTTCTACCTGATGATCGCTGCTGTCGTGTTCGGCGCCGACGCGATAGCTGAGTTGATCGTCGATCTGCTCGGTAACGCCCAGGCCGGTGCGGTTTTCACCGCCGGAGTTACGCACCCAACTGCGCATTCTTCGGCTTGCGCCCAGCGGCACGCTGACGTTCAAATAGACTGCGTTGTCCTGTTGCTGGCTGCCGCCCATTTGCCACTCGGCACTGGCCGATAACGATACCGCGCCGATGCTCGTGCCCCATGAAGCCAAGGCGCGGCTGCTGCTGTCGCCGGCGAAATTGGCCGAGCGCGAAACCCCGGCGCTGAATGCGCCCAGCAGCGGGTGTGACCAGCCCAGGTTGAGGCTTTGCTGGTCGCGATAACGTGAGATGCGACGCTCGCTGTTGCGCCCAGGGCTGTCGTCGCGCGCGTAGGTGCTTTCTTCCAGTTCGCGATAACCGACGCTGCGCCAGGAGTTGGCGGCGCTGATCGACCACTGTTCGCCCAGGCGCTGGGACCATGACAGGTCGGTCTGCACGCCCGAGACCTTTTCCCACCCCAGGGAATTGGACAGCTGAGTCGACAGCTGGATCTGGCTGTCCAGCCACGGCAACCAGCCCAGGCTGGCGCCCGCCGAGCGGTATTCGCTGGCCGCCAGCACGCCTGTGCCCAGGGTCAATTGCGGGTGCAGGGCGCCGGTCCAGCCGGCGCTCATCACCCACGGATCATCGCTCTTGGCGTCACCCACATTGCGCACCCGGCCCGCCGCCACGGAATAGCCCGGCGCCGGTAATCCAAGGCCGAGCATCGCCGCCGGCACCGTGAAACGCCGTTCGCCACCGACACTTTCCTTGACCGTGACTTCGACGTCCGAGCGCGTGTTCAAGCGGCGTACATCGTTCAGGGTAAAGGGCCCGGCGGGCACCACGGTGGAATGAATCAGCGCGCCGTTCTGGCGCACTTCCACCTGTGCCGGGCTGTTAGCGATGCCTTGAATCAACGCGCCTTCGCCTTGTTCTTGCAGCGCATGTTCGGTGAGCACTTGCACGCCGGTGATCTGCGCACCGGACAGTACGGGGTTATAGAGGTTGATCTGCCCGGCTTGCAGCACCGCCTGGTGGCTGGCGAAGGTGCGTTGCGCATAGGCTTGCAGGTGAGTGCTGCGCGACAGCCCATCCTGCCAGGTCTGTACCTGGCGGCTGCGCACGATCCAGTCGCCGGCGTTGAACCCGACTTCGGTATTGGCTGAGCCAAAGCGGCTGGCGTCATCGCCGGAGCGGTTGTAAAAACCACTGAGGTCGTAGTTGAGCAGCCCGGCAAAACCGCCGGTCTCGTAGCCCGAAATATCCTGCTGCACAGGACGCAGGGCTTCGGTGGGCACCACCAGCGACACCGTCAGTGTGGCCGGGTCCGGCTCCACCAGGGTTTGTGGATACTGCGCGAGAAAATCCTGACAGCCCGGCGTGTCGCTGGGCGTCACCAGGTCAGCGGCGTCCAGCAAGGCGCGGTCCAGGCACAGGTTGCCCTGTTGATCGAAAGTCAAATCCTGTCGGCCACGCCGCTGGCCGTTTACCCGCAGGTTGACGGTGTGCCGCCCGGCGGCGAAGCGCGGTGCCGCCAGCAGCAGGCTGGCCAGCTGTGGGTCAATGCCGCGTTGATGCAGGGTCTGGGCATCGAAGCTCGAAGGGCTCGAGTCGTCGGCCCAGGATTTGGCGGGCAACAACGCACACAGCAATACCACCAGTGGCAGGGTCTGACTGGAGTGGCTGTCGGACACGGCTTCGCCGTCACGGTAGCTCAATACTGTTTTCAAGCAAGGTACTCGAATAGTGAACGCACAGGCCCGGAGCTCCCAGGCGTTCCGGTGACGGTCAATGAGCCGTCACTTCGTTATCAGGCGGCGGTCTGTATACGGCGCCTGTGGTTTTTAGTCAGAGGGTGATCGGTGCGTCGTAGGCCTTGACCGCAAATCCATACACCGTGGCCGGCTGCAGCCTGACCGTGGTGGCCTGGTCATTGCCGGCCGGCACACTCAATGCCTCACCCGGCAGTACATAGGTGCGCGGCAGCATCGCCTTGCGGTTACTCGGCAACAGCAGCAGTTCCTGCGCCAGGCG
The DNA here is from genome assembly GCF_030687515.1 of Pseudomonas sp. FP2338. Taxonomy (NCBI): domain Bacteria; kingdom Pseudomonadati; phylum Pseudomonadota; class Gammaproteobacteria; order Pseudomonadales; family Pseudomonadaceae; genus Pseudomonas; species Pseudomonas sp. FP2338. Next base: position 1,179,316 of record NZ_CP117436.1, read on the forward strand.
CACCACATACGGCGTGTCATTACGCACCTGCAATTGGCCGTCGCGCAGGGTCCAGGTCAGGTCGGTCCACGGCGTGCGGTTGGGCGCCAGGCCTTTGGGATGCACGATCACCGGCAGGTTCTGGCGCACGGTCACGCCCACACGGGCATGCCCGGCGGCGGTGGCCGCGCGGCCTTGGGGCATGCCTTCGAACACTGCGCGTTTAAGCCGCTGGGTGAGTAGCGGCTGCTGGTTCTGCAGGATGAAACGCACCAATTGGGATTTGGACGCCTCGACCCGCGACAGCGGCGGCGTCACCAGCAGCAGTGGCTCGGTGTCTTCAGGAATGTCCTGCAAGGTGACATGCAGCAGCGCGAGTTGGCTGTCAGTGTTGGTCACTGACACCGCCGCTTCGCCATCGGCTTCATGCACGATGACCACCGAAGTATCCGGCACCATGCCATCGGCTTTGACTTGATTGCCAAGGATCAGCAGCAGGGCGACAAGGCCCACAGCGGTGTTTGAGAATATCGTCGTCATGACGGGGTTTCCATTAGGCCAAAAGAGGATCGTTCAGAGATAGCGCAGGTCCAGGACAATCGAGCCGTCGAGCGGGACTTCCTGGTCCAGGGTCAGGTACTGCGAAAAATTGATGGCGGTGCTTACTTGAACCTGAACGGTCAACTGGCCGATGAAGTCCGGTTGGCGGTCCCCGACTCGCGCAAAGGCCATAAACACGCGAGGGTAGGCGTTGGGCTCCTGTGACCAGGTTTCGCCGTAGTCGATGGAAGCCATTACCTGCATGGGCTGCGCATCGCCCACGGCGTTGCGATAGGCCAACGCCACCGAACCCAGACGCTCCTGCGGGACGTGGATGTTCCTGCCCAGCCCGTAGAAGTAATCGGGGGCCGACGAGGAGTCGGCGCGATTATCGATGCCCACCAGCGCAAACAGCATCGGCCTGGCGCACTGCACGCGCAGGTCGAGCACCTGGACAGGCAGCACGGTGAACTCGTCGGCGTTGAGGCTGTGGGAAGGAATCTTGCCATGATCGACGGTGCCGTCATGGGTAAACTCGATAAGGCAGGCGTCAGGGGTGACCCGGCCGGTCACCGTGAGGTCGACAGTTGAAGCCGCGTGGGCATCGGCCAGGCACAGCAGGGCGGCGAGGCAACAGGCGAACCTGTTCAGTACCCGCACAGGTAGGCGCAGCCCATGCCCGACTCTGTTCAAGGGATGGGCGGCCATGGGTTAGAGGTACTTCACTTCAAGGGTGGCGGAGCCGTCGATGTTCACTTCGTTGCTCAAGTCCAGGCCATCGGCGCGATTGATGATGGTCTGCACCTCCAGATCAACGCTCAAGTCCTGGACAGGGACGGGTTGGGTGTCGTCATCCATTGCGGCGACGGACATGTACATGCCTGGGTCCCAGAACTTTTCCTGGTACCAGGTTTCCAGGTCATACGAGCCAATGGTTTGCACCACTGTGCCGTCACCCGTGACCGGGTTGCGCAGGGTGAGCGAATACCGGCCCAGTTTTTGGGTGTCGTTGATAAAACCCAGGCCGTAGTCCGTGGCGAGACCCGAACCCGTGCGGTTATCGATCGAGTGCAAGGCAAACAGGATAGGGGCGTCGCAATTGACTGCCATGCTCAGCGAATGGTTGCCAATCACGGTAATACGGTCTGAGTTCAGGTCTTTGGCGGAAATTTTGCCATGGTCGATCACGCCTCTACCGGACAGGCTGGGCGTGCAGGCGCTGGGCACAATCAGGCCCTTTACCGTCAGGTCGACGCTGGAAGCGGCGAACGTGTTCGCCGAGTTAAGCAGCAATACACTGGCGGCCAGAGCGGCCAATCGTACTTTCATCGGTGCGGCTCCTTAAAGGTAATTGACTTGTACGGTGGCGTGGCCGTCGATAGGCACTTCGTCGGTCAGCGTCAGGCCGTTTGCGGGTGCAATGTGGGTGATCAGGCGGATCTCGGCGTCCAGTTCCTCGATCGCAATCGGCATCACGCCATCGTTGTTGGCAACGGCTGTCAGCAGGGTGTGGCTGAGCATTGTCGAGGGCATCCAGGTCACGCCGCCATCCCTGGAGGTGATGGTGCGCACCGGCACGCCGTCGGCTACCGGCACGTAGAGGCCAAGCCCGGCATCACCGACTTTTTCATCATTGGGCGTCATGCCCAGGCCATGCCAGCTGAAGTGGTTGGCGGTGGTGCCTGCGCGGTTGTCGATGGTGTTGAGGGTGAAGAACGTCGGCCCATCGCAGCGCACGCTCAACAGCATGATTTCCCGTGGCAGATCGGTGTAGGTGTCGGTATTGAGGTCCTTGACCGATACCTTGCCGAAGTCGACGTTGCCGCCGCCGGAGACCACCGGCGCGCAGGCGCTGGGGGTGATAATGCCTTGGACAAGCAACTCGGTATTACTGGCGGCGAACGCTGTCGGGCAGAGCAGCAAGGCGCCGATCAAGGGGGTGGCAAAAACCTTCATGGTCAGTGGGTCTCCTCGGGCATGGGGGCGGGTTAAGGGGGGTTACAGGTACATGACTTCAAGGGTCGCGGCGCCATCGAGAGGCACTTCCTGGGTCAATGTCAGGTCGTTCGCAGGTGCAATTGCGGCACGCAGCGTGACGTCCATGCTCATGTCCTGCAGTGGGTGGGGAGCCCAGTCGCTGCTGTTGCGGCTACCCAGGGCCACCCAGTTGTCGGGGCCGATGCCGTCGCTCTCGACCAGCTCCCACCAATCGCCTTCGGAATTCATGATCAGCACGGTCGAAGGGATCGGGGCGACGGGGTTGCCGAATGACAACTGAAACGCACCGAGCTTCTCTGTCTGGTTGATCACGCCCAGGCCAAAGGCATTGGCGATTTACAGGTACCTGACTTCGAAGGTCGCGGAGCCGTCGATTGCCACCTCGCTGGTCAAAGTCAGGTTTTTTGCGGGCTCGATCGAGGCAACGACAGTGACGTCCATGATTGCGTCCTTGATCGGGTGCGGTGCCCAACCGGAGTCACCACGGCTGCCCAGCGCCACCAGGTCATTTGGCGCAATGCTGTCGTCCGGAAGGATTTCTGTCCATCGACCCTCGGCGTTGTACATCGCTACCAGCGTGGAGGCCGTTTCGGCGACGGGGTTGCTGAACACCAAGCTGAAGGCGCCGAGTTTCTGGGTGTCGTTGATCAAGCCCAGGCCAAAGGCGAAGGCATAAGCGGCAGAACCTGCGCGATTGTCGACGGGGTGAATGGCAAACAGAGTCGCGGCATCGCAGTTCACGCTCAGTTGCAAGGTCTGGCGCTTGAGCCAGGTTCGGGTGTCGACATTCAGATCTTTCGAGGCGATTTTCCCGAAGTCGACATCGCCCGGCAGGCTGGGGGTGCAGGCGCTGGGGGTGATCAAACCTTTGACGGTCAAGTCGACGCTGCTGGCGGCCAATACCGAGGAAGTCATCGCGAGCAGCAGGGCACTGCTCAACAGGGATACAGGGGTCTTCATTTTAATGTTCCATTGCAAACTGGCAGATAGAGGCGCGTGCAGGGCTACGCCCGGCCCGGTATGAGCGGGTGGTTGGCCAAGCGGCGGTCTCGATGTTTATTGGCTGTTGCCGGGGAGTGGCAAGCCGACCCTCTTTGGGGTGAGCACAATTTAGCGAGGGGGATGCGCAGGGGAAATACAACTAATACGACATTGGCAGGACGGCGCGAAGGCAACGATTCAGGGGGGGATTTTCGTAGTAGTTGTATGGGCTTTTATTAACTCAAAAGGTTATTTGTTTGCGGCCGATAGCATTCAAAAGAATGCGTCGACCATTGCTGCATGACGGGCCTCACGGGCTATTGCGCCAGTGCTGCGGATTGCTGCCGGATCAATAGTCGCGATAGAGGTACTGATGGGTTCGCTGGTAGGTTCAACCACAAGAGCGAGCCGCCTGCTGAAGCCGCCAGGCACACCTGCGTTTCATTGGCGGCGCCTGCGCGTGCTGGTGGTGGATGACCATTCTGCCTATCGCCTGTTGCTGGGTGGGTTATTGCAGAAACTGGGGCTGGGACACGAGGTGGCCGCCGACGGCTACCTCGGGCTGGTGGCCTATACCAGTCGCCCCTTCGATCTGGTGATCAGCGATTGCCAGATGCCCTTTATGGACGGCTACAGCATGGCCCGCGCCATTCGCCAACATGAGTGCGACACCGGGATGAGACGCGTGCCTATCATTGCCTTGACCGCCAACCTGCAAAACGACAGCCCCAAACGTTGCCGCGATGCCGGCATGGATGCCTGGTTGATCAAGCCACTGACGCTGGAACAATTGCACGCAGTGCTGGCGCGTTGGTTGCCGGGCGAGGATGACTGCTCCGTCGCCCAGGAGACTGTTGCGCCGCGCGCCGGCTGGCCAACCCGGGCCACGCTGGTCGCAACCTTTGGCAGTGGGGATATCGTCGATCAGTTGTTGGAAACCCTGTTGCTGGAAGCGTGGGAAGACCATCGTGTATTGCGCCATGCCTGCTCGACGTTGAACGCGCCACTGACGGCTGAGCGCCTGCATCGTTTGGTCGGCAGCCTGGTGTTTTTGGGCGGTACCGGCCTTGAGTCGTGTGCCGTGAAGCTGATTGAGCAGGTCCGGTCCCAGGGCGTTGCCGCGCACAAGGTGCAATTGGAATTGTTCCTGGCCCGGTTGCTGGTGTATCTCGAGTACCTGACCGAGGTCTGAAGAACGGTATTTGCTTCAGGCGTTTGCAATCCGACGATCTAGTTTTGGTTGTAGGTTTTTTCCTGTTGTTCTGTAGGCAAAAAAATGTGAACTAGTGAACATTGGGGGCGACTGCAAGCGTCTGTTTGTTAGCGGTTGTTGATGAGCACCTGCGGGGGTATTTTGCGCGGATTCAAGTTGCCATCATTCGTGGGGATTTATGCTTCGAGTAATTATTGCTGACGATCACCCCATTGTTCGTATCGGGCAGAAAGTCGTGATTGAGGCGCACGGCCGATGCAAAGTGGTCGCTGAGGCTGATGGCCCCGATCAACTGCTCTGCCTGTTAAGTACCACGCCGTGCGATGTGATCGTCACGGACTTCGCCATGCCGGGCGGCCAGCAGGCCGATGGCTACGGCTTGTTGAGCCTGTTGCACCGCCAGTATCCGCAGTTGCCGGTGATTTTGGTGACCATGTTCGCCAGCGTCGCCACCTTGCGTGCTTCCTTCGCCCATGGGGCCAAGGCGGTGGTGGCCAAAAGTGCTTCCGCCAAGGAACTGCCCCTGGCGATCAAGGCTGTGTGTGCCGGCCAGACCTTCGCCAGTGAGTCGCTGCGCGTGCAAATGGTCGAGGCGGGCACGGGCGATCAGTCCCAGGAGCCGCAATTATCCTGCAAGGAGCGCGAGGTGGTGCGCATGCTGGCCAGTGGCATGACCGTCAGCGAGATCGCGGCACAGGTCAATCGCAGTATTTCCACGATCAGCAAGCAGAAAAGCACGGCCATGCAGCGGCTGAGTATTTCCACCGATGTTGACCTGTTCGCCTATGCTCGCAGTGTTGGAATGGTGCCGTAGGCTCATCATTTGCGTGGCGAATGTCAGTAGCCAGCGCAGCGTGGGCAGCTTATCGTGCGCCTATTCTTTCGACGCCTGCGGAGCCTGCCCATGAGTGATGCCCATAACGCCCTGATCATCGCCTTTTACAGTGCGTTTCAACGCTTGGACGCCGAAGCCATGGCTGACTGCTACACCGACGACGTGGTATTCAGCGACCCGGCGTTCGGCGAGCTGCGCGGCCGTGACGCCGGGGACATGTGGCGCATGCTCACCACGCGGGCCAAAGACTTTTCCCTCACGTTCGACCACGTGCGCAGTGACGAAACCACCGGCAGTGCGCATTGGGTGGCCACGTATTTGTTCAGCGCCACCGGCAACACAGTGGTCAACGATATCGGCGCACGCTTTGTGTTTCGTGATGGCAAGATCTGTGAGCATCACGACCACTTCGACCTGTGGCGTTGGTCGCGCCAGGCCCTGGGCTTGAAGGGCTGGTTGCTGGGTTGGTCGCCGGCGTTGAAAAACGCCGTGCGTGCCCAGGCGCTTAAAGGCTTGAAGGCATTTCAGGCGGGTCGTTGATAAGATTGGCGCTCCTCTGGTTTGCCGAAATGACCTGTGACTGATCTTCCTGAACCCAAACCCTGGTTCGTCTACCTGGTGCGTGCCGCCAATGGTTCACTCTATTGCGGCATCAGCAACGATCCGCTGCGCCGATTTGCTTGCCACCAAAGCGGCAAGGGCGCGCGGTTCTTTCTGTCCAGCCCGGCGGTTGCGCTGGTGTACACCGAGCAATGTGCGAGCAAGGGCGAGGCGCTGCGCCAGGAGCGACTGATCAAAAAACTCAAGAAGAGCGCCAAGGAATGCCTGGCGGCGAGCGGTGCAGCGCATGGGGTGTCGCATTCAGGCGCAATAAATAAAAATATTTGCAAACAAAGGTGAGGTAAATCGCCCGCCCATCCGTGTAGTGTCTGAAACTGCGAGCTATTCGCATTAACAGTGTTTTCTACACGGGTTCTCACAGCATGAAGTCGACGGCGGGCGGTTGGGTAAAACAGTGGCTGGGAGCCTCGGTATTGGCAGTATCAGGGTTGGCGTTGCTGCCCCTGGCGATTGCGCAGGCGCAGGAACAACAAAGTGCCCAGTTCAACTTTGCCCTGGCAGCCAAACCGCTGCCCCAGGCGCTGAGTGATTTCAGCCGGGTGACCGGCATCAGCGTGATCTACACCGACGAAGCGCCCTATGGTCTCAAGGCCCCGGCGGTCAGCGGGCAGATGAGTGCCACCCAGGCCCTGCAACGGCTGCTCGGCAACTCAGGCTTTACCTTTCGCCAGATCGACGCCCGTACTCTGGCGCTTGAGCCTGTGCCCACCGACGGCGCAGTCAACCTGGGCGCCACCACCATCAGCGGCGCGAGCCAAGCCCAGGACACCACCAGCTATCAGCCACCGCCCACCAGTTCGGTGATGCGCTCCCACGGCCTGCTGCTGGAAACCCCGCAAACCGTCAACGTCGTGCCGGCCCAAGTGCTGCGTGACCAACAGCCGCGCAACCTGGATGACGCCCTGGGCAATATCAGTGGCATCACCCAGGCCAACACCCTCGGCAGCACCCAGGACGCGGTGATGCTGCGCGGTTTTGGTGACAACCGTAACGGCTCGATCATGAAGGACGGTATGCCCGTGGTGCAGGGCCGCGCGCTGAACGCCACCGCCGAGCGCGTCGAAGTGCTCAAAGGCCCGTCGTCTTTGCTGTATGGCATCCAGGACCCAGGCGGCGTGGTCAATATCGTCAGCAAAAAGCCCGAGCTGGTGCAGTCCACCTCGTTGACCGCGCGTGGCTCGACCTTCGGTGACGGCAAGAACGGCAGCGGCGGCAACCTCGACACCACCGGCCCGATTGGTGACAGCGGCCTGGCCTATCGGCTGATCGTCGACCACGAAGACGAGGATTACTGGCGCAACTTCGGCACTCACCGCGAAACGTTAGTGGCGCCGTCTCTGGCCTGGTACGGCGACACCACCAAAGTAGTGTTCGCCTATGAGCACCGCGAATTTCTCTCGCCGTTCGACCGTGGCACCGCCATCGACCCCAAGACCAACCACCCGTTGAACATCCCCGCGACCCGTCGCCTGGATGAGCCGTTCAACAATATGCAAGGCCGCTCCGACCTGTACCGCCTGGAAGTCGACCACGACTTGAACGACGACTGGAAGGCGCACTTCGGCTACAGCTGGAACCGCGAAACCTACGACGCCAGCCAGGTGCGCGTAGTCAAGGTCAACACCAACGGCACCCTGACCCGCAGCATGGACGGCACCCAAGGAGCACTGACCACCGACCGCTTCGCCACCACCAGCCTGGAAGGCAAGGTCAATGTCGGCGGCATGCAGCACGACCTGGTGTTCGGGCTCGACGACGAGTACCGCAAGATCTACCGTGCCGACCTGATTCGCCAGGCGCCGCGCGGTGTCTTCGACTACAACAACCCGGTGTATGGCAACGAAGTCGCGGGCACCAAAGTCAGCGCGCCGGACAGTAACCAGACCGACCTGCTGCGCAGCGATTCGCTGTTCTTCCAGGACGCCATTCACCTCAATGACCAGTGGATTCTGGTCGGCGGTGCGCGCTACCAGATGTACGACCAATACGCCGGCAAAGGCGTGCCGTTCACCGCCAACACCGATGGCAATGGCCAGAAGTGGGTGCCGCGTGCCGGCCTGGTGTATCGCTACACCGATCAACTGTCGTTCTACGGCAGCTACACCGAGTCGTTCAAACCCAACTCCACCATCGCACCGTTGGCGAACAAAAGCGTGCTGGACGGCAGCCTGGAACCGGAACAGTCCAAGGCCTGGGAGCTGGGCACCAAGCTCGACATACCGGGGCGCATCACCGCGAGTGCGGCGCTGTTCAATATCGAAAAACGCAACGTGCTGGTGCAGGTCGGCGACGGTTTGGCCGCCGTCTACAGTGTGGCGGGCAAGGTACGTTCCCGTGGCCTTGAGCTGGACGCCAGCGGCCAGCTCACCGACAACTGGAGCCTGATCGGCAGCTACGCCTACACCGATGCCGAGGTGACCGAAGACCCGACGCTCAAAGGCAATCGCCTGCAAAACGTGGCGAAAAACACTGCGTCATTGTCGGCCGTGTATGACTTCGGCAGCCTCTTGGGGGGTGACCAACTGCGTGTGGGCGCCGGTGCACGTTACGTGGGCGAACGGGCCGGGGACGCGGCCAACAGCTTCGAACTGCCGAGTTACACCGTGGCCGATGCGTTTGCCAGCTACGACACCAAGATCGACGGCCAGAAGGTCAAGTTCCAGCTCAACGTGAAGAACCTGTTTGATCGCACCTACTACACCTCGTCGGTGAACACCCAGTTTGTGTCCATCGGCGATGCGCGGCAGGTGTCGGTTTCCAGCACCCTGCAGTTCTAAGGCAGGCGACATCCTGTGGCGAGGGAGCAAGCTCCCTCGCCACAACAGGCCCGATCCCACAGCAGCCACGCTCGCCACAACGGCATTGAGCTGGTAGCGTTGCCGCCACTGAATTTTTTGCGGGAAAACGGTACTGATGCAGTTGGGTCGATGGATACACACCAGCGCGATGCTGGTGGGCTTGAGTTTGTTACTGGGTGGTTGCGCCACGCCTTCGAAGACGGCTACCGGCCAGAGCCTCGACCAATTGCTGGCCGACCCGGCGCTGCAGGGCGCTTCGGTCTCGCTGATGGTGCGGGACGCCAACAGTGGCGCCACGCTGTATCAGCACAACCCGCGCACGCGGCTGGTGCCGGCTTCCAACCTCAAACTGCTGACCACGGCCGCAGCCATGGATGTGCTCGGGCCGCAGTACCGGTTCGCCACGCAACTGTTGAGCAACGGCATTCGCCAGGGCGACCGTCTGACTGGCAACCTGTACCTGCGTGGCCTGGGCGACCCGACCATTCAGTTCGCCGATTACCAGGCGTTGGCGGCGCAGTTGGCCAGCCAGGGCGTGCGTCAGGTGCAGGGCGATCTGGTGTTTGACGACACCTGGTTTGACGCCGAGCGGCTGGGTGTCGACTGGTCCCACGATGATGAAACCACCTACTACGGCGCACAGATTTCGGCGCTGACCGTGTCACCCAATACCGATTTTGATGCCGGCAGCGTGCTGGTCACCGCCAAGGCGCCAGCGCGGGCCGGGCAGGCCGTGAGTGTCGACATCTTCCCGCCGACCAACTACCTGCAACTGAGCAACCGCGCTATCAGTGGTCCGGGCAACACCTACGGGATCAACCGTCGCCATGGCACCAACCTGCTGCAGCTCAGTGGTGCCGTGGCGCCGGGGCGACAGAGCGAGCAGCTGGTGAGTGTGTGGGAGCCAACGCAACTGGTGGCCAACCTGTTCGAGCAAGCGCTGGCGCAGCAAGGCATCATGGTGCTTGGCCGTCGAGTGATGGGCGGCGCAAGCCCGGCGGCGGTAACGGTACTGGCCGAGCATAAATCGGCGCCGTTGCAGGAATTGATTACGCCGCTGCTCAAACTCTCGAACAACAATATGTCCGAAGCCTTGCTCAAGGCCATGGGCCGCCAGACGGCCAACAGCGGCACAGCGGCAGCGGGTGCGGTGGCGGTGGCCGGGTTTCTCAAGCGCCAGGGGCTGGACACGGCGACGCTGAGCCAGGTCGACGGCTCGGGCCTGTCGCGGCGTAACCTGGTGTCGTCACAGAACCTTACCGACCTGCTGCTGGCCGCGAGCAAACAGCCGTGGTTCAACGCCTGGTACAACGCGTTGCCGATTGCCGGTAACACCGATCGCATGACCGGCGGCAGCCTGCGTTATCGCCTGCGCGGTACCGCGGCCGAGAACAACCTGCATGCCAAGACCGGCTCCATGGGCGGGGTGTCGTCCTTGAGCGGTTACATCACCGATACCAAAGGGCGCAAGCTGGTGTTCTCGATGCTGAGCAACAATTACGTGGTGGGCGGCGCGCAGGTCAAAGCCGTGGAAAACCGCGTGGCGTTGGCCCTGTCACGCTGGGACGAGTGATTCAGGGCTGATAGCCCATGCGCCAACTCACGGCCCGGGTCGCCGCCAGCAAGCGCTGCGCCGCCGGGCCGTCTTCATCGGCATGGAACAGTGAGGTGGGGCCGACCACGGTCATCACCGCCGCGACTTGCCCAACCGCATTGAACACCGGCGCCGACAACGCATCGACGCCGGGCATCAGCAAACCATGCACAAAGTGCAGGCCCCGGCTGCGGATCTGTGCGCAGGTGCTGGCGTAAGCCTTGTCGTCCGCCAGGGCATGGGCAGTCCCGGCCTGAATCTCGCGTTCGCGCAATTCCACGGTTTCCCGAGAGGGCAGGTAAGCGCTAAACACCAGCCCGGTGGACGAGCTGAGCAGCGGCAACACTGAACCCAACTGCGTCACCACGGTGACGGCACGCACCGCCGGTTCGATCTGCACCACGGTCGCGCCCTGGTTGCCCCACACCGCCAGAAAGCAGGTTTCATTCAACTCATCGCGCAGTTCTGCCAGGGGCATCGCGCCGACTTTCAACACGTCCATGCTGCCCAGCGCCGCCAAGCCCACGCGCAACGCCTCGCGGCCCAGCCCGTAGTGGTTGGTGGCGGTGTTCTGCTCGGCAAACCCCGACGCGATCAGCGCCTGCAAATAGCGGTGGACCTTGCTCGCCGGCATCTGCACATGTTCGGCCAGACGCGACAGCGAGGTGGCGGGGGACAGCTCGGCCAGCGCCTTGAGGATATCGGTGCCCACTTCGGCCGAGCGGACTTTCTGTTTACCGGTGTCGCGGGGCTTTTCCATGGAAGGGCGAGAATCCGAGAGATGAATGGGCGTCTTTATAGCTTGACGGTCGATAGTGATCAAATTACGTTATGCGTAACTGGATTACGATAAAAACAACTTCCGCACAGAGGACGGTCCATGAACCTCGAATACCAGTCGGGTTTCGGCAATGAGTTCGCCAGCGAAGCGTTGCCTAGCGCATTGCCGGTCGGCCAGAATTCCCCGCAAAAAGCTCCCTACGGCCTGTACACCGAGCTGTTCTCCGGCACGGCCTTTACCATGGTGCGCAGCGAAGCCCGCCGCACCTGGCTGTATCGCATTCAGCCGTCGGCCAACCACCCGGCGTTTATCAAGCTGGAACGGCAATTGGCCGGTGGGCCTTTGGGTGCGGTGACACCGAACCGCTTGCGCTGGAACCCGCTGGATATTCCCGGCGAACCGACTGACTTTATCGACGGCCTGGTCGGCATGGTCGCCAACTCCGGGTCGGAAAAACCCTCCGGCATCAGCGTCTACAACTACCGCGCCAACCGTTCGATGGAACGGGTGTTCTTCAACGCCGATGGCGAACTGTTGATCGTCCCCGAGCAGGGCCGCCTGCGTATCGCCACCGAGTTGGGTGTGCTGGACGTCGAGCCGCTGGAAATCGTGGTGCTGCCCCGGGGTCTGAAATTTCGCATCGAACTGCTGGATGCCCAGGCACGCGGGTACGTTGCGGAAAACCACGGCGCGCCACTGCGCCTGCCGGACCTGGGGCCAATTGGCAGCAACGGCCTGGCTAACCCGCGTGATTTCCTCACACCGGTCGCTCACTACGAAGACAGCAAAAAGCCGACCACGCTGGTGCAGAAATTCCTCGGCGAACTGTGGGCCTGCGAGCTGGACCACTCGCCGCTGAACGTGGTCGCCTGGCACGGCAATAACGTGCCGTACAAATATGACCTGCGCCGTTTCAACACCCTCGGCACGGTGAGTTTCGATCACCCGGACCCGTCGATTTTCACCGTACTGACCTCGCCCACCAGCGTGCACGGCCTGGCCAACCTCGACTTCGTGATCTTCCCGCCGCGCTGGATGGTGGCCGAAAATACCTTCCGCCCGCCGTGGTTCCATCGCAACCTGATGAACGAATACATGGGCCTGATCCAGGGCGCCTACGACGCCAAGGCCGAGGGTTTCCTGCCGGGCGGCGCGTCACTGCACAGCTGCATGAGCGCCCACGGCCCGGACGGCGAGACCTGCACCAAAGCCATCAACGTGGCGCTGGCGCCGCACAAGATCGATAACACCATGGCCTTCATGTTCGAGACCAGCCAAGTGCTGCGCCCCACACAGTTCGCCCTTGAGTGCCCACAACTGCAACCTTCTTACGACGCGTGCTGGGCCTCGCTGCCCGCCACCTTCAACCCGAACCGGAGATAACCATGACTCAGCCAACACTTGCCCGCAGCTGGGTAGCCTCCGCCAACGGCCACCGCGATTTCCCCTTGCAGAACTTGCCGCTGGGCGTGTTCAGCATCAATGGCTCGGCCCCGCGCAGTGGCGTGGCAATTGGCGATTCGATTCTTGACCTGCACGCTGCGCTGGACGAGTTTGAAGGTGAAGCACGCCGTGCGGTCGAAGCCACTGCCGGTGGCCAACTGAACGGCTTTTTCGAACTCGGCCGTGGCCCACGCGTAGCCTTGCGCGAGCGCCTGCTGGAACTGCTCGCCGAAGGCAGCAAGCTGCACACCCGTGAGGCGCAGGTACTGCACCGCGCGGCGGATTGCCAGATGCATGTGCCGGCGAAGATCAACGATTACACCGACTTCTACGTCGGCATCGAACACGCGCAAAATATCGGCAAACTGTTCCGTCCCGACAACCCGTTGCTGCCCAACTACAAGTACGTGCCGATTGGCTATCACGGTCGCGCCTCGACCATTCGCCCCTCGGGCACGGACGTACGTCGGCCTAAAGGCCAGACGCTGCCGGCCGGCCAGACCGAGCCAACCTTCGGCCCGTGCGCGCGCCTGGATTATGAGTTGGAACTGGGCATCTGGATCGGCCAGGGCAATGCCATGGGCGACTCGATTGCCATAGGCGACGCCGCTGAACATATTGCCGGTTTCTGCCTGCTCAACGACTGGTCGGCACGGGATATCCAGGCCTGGGAATACCAGCCGCTCGGCCCGTTCCTGTCGAAAAGCTTCATCACCAGCATCTCGCCGTGGGTGGTCACTGCCGAAGCGCTGGAGCCGTTCCGCAAGGCCCAACCGGCACGTCCCGCAGGTGACCCGCAGCCGCTGCCGTACCTGCTGGATACGCGTGACCAGGCCACGGGAGGCCTGGACATCGAGCTGGAAGTGCTGCTGACCACCGCTGCGATGCGCGAGCAAAACCTGCCGGAACACCGCCTGGCCCTGAGCAACACCCAGCACATGTACTGGACCGTAGCGCAGTTGGTTGCACACCACAGCGTCAACGGCTGCCAGCTGCAGGCTGGTGATTTGTTTGGTTCGGGCACCTTGTCCGGGCCGCAACCGGGGCAGTACGGCAGCCTGTTGGAAATCACCGAAGGCGGTAAAAAGCCGATTGAACTGGCCTCCGGTGAAGTGCGTAAATTCCTTGAAGATGGTGACGAAATCATCCTGCGTGCCCGTTGCAGCCGTGAAGGTTTTGCCTCCATCGGTTTCGGCGAATGCCGTGGCACCGTGATCGCAGCACGCTAAGAGGGCAGGGCGATGCAACTCTATACCTACTACCGTTCTACGGCGTCGTACCGGGTGCGCATTGCCCTGGCGCTCAAGGGCCTGGACTTTACCGCCGTGCCGGTTAATTTGCTGGTGCCGCCGGGCGGCGCGAATCGCCAGCCCGACTACCTGGCGATCAACCCGCAGGGCCGTGTACCGGCGCTGCGTACCGATGAGGGTGAACTGTTGATCCAATCACTGGCAATCATCGAGTACCTGGAAGAGCGTTATCCACAGGCGCCGCTGCTCTCCAAGGACTTGGCGGCCCGTGCCCATGAGCGGGCGGTGGCGTCGATCATTGGCTGCGATATCCATCCGTTGCACAACTCCAGCACGCAAAACCTGTTGCGCAAATGGGGGCATGACGAGGCGCAAGTGCTCGAGTGGATCGGGCATTGGATAAGCCAGGGCCTTGGCGCGGTGGAACAGTTGATTGGCGATGAAGGTTTTTGTTTTGCTGACCAGCCGGGGATGGCGGATGCGTTTCTGATCCCGCAGCTGTACGCGGCTGAGCGCTTCAAGGTGCCGTTGGGCGCGTACCCACGTATCGGGCGAGTGGCCGCGCTGGCGGCGCAGCATCCGGCGTTTGTGCAGGCGCATCCGGCGAATCAACCTGACACCCCTGACACACCCTAAATCAATGTGGGAGCTGGCTTGCCTGCGATAGCGGTCTATCAGTTGATAATGCACTGGCTGACACACCGTCATCGCAAGCAAGCCAGCTCCCACCGTTTGATCCGCGTCATCCTTATAAAAATAACAGGTACCTTGCGATGCACAATCAGATTGCCAGCTTTCGCGCGGCACTCGACGCCCGTGCGGTGTCGCGCTACCAGTGGTTGATTCTCCTGTTGCTGGCGCTGCTGCTGGTAACCGACGGCTATGACGCCCAGGTGCTGGGCTACGTAGTGCCTGCATTGGCCAAGGATTGGGGGCTGGAAAAAGCCGCGTTCGGCCCGGTATTCAGCGCCAACCTGTTGGGCCTGACCCTGGGCTCGTTATTGGTGACGCCGCTTGCCGACCGCTTCGGCGTGCGCCGCATCCTGCTTGGCTGCGTACTCATCTACGCGAGCCTTACCGTGCTGATGGTGTTCGCCAATTCCCTGACCACCCTGATGGCTGCGCGGTTTATCTGCGGCATCGGGATGGGCGGCGCGATGCCCAGCGCCATGGCGTTGATGTCGGAATATTCCCCGCCGCGCATGCGCACCCTGATGGTGACCCTGGCCGCCTGCGGCTTCTCGTTCGGTGGCGCGGCGGGTGGGTTTGTGGCGGCGGGGTTTATCGAAGGTTACGGCTGGCAGGCGGTCTTCCTGGCGGGCGGGGTGACGCCGTTGCTGCTGTTCCCTTTCCTGGTGTGGTTGCTGCCGGAATCCTTGCCGCGTTTGCTGCGGGATGCGCCGCCGTATGCGCGGTTGCAAAAGGTCACGGCGCGCATGCTGCCCGACTGGCAGCCACCGCAGGCGAGTGAGGTGCAAAACCTTCAGGAGCAGGGCAGCAAACTCACGGTGGTGGAACTGTTTCGCAACGGCTATGCGCGCCCGACCTTGCTGATTTGGGCGACCTTTTTTGTCAGCCTGATCCTGCTGTATTTCATGATCAGCTGGCTGCCGACGCTGCTGCTGGAGAGCGGCCTGGCGTTGAAGCAAGCGAACCTTGTGACCTCGATGTTCCTGTTTGCCGGCACCTTGGGCGCCATCGGCATGGCCTGGTTTGCCGACCGCCTGAAAAGCAAGGTGCGGTTGCTCTCCGGCGTGCTGGCGGCGGCTGCGGTCTGCACGATTTTGCTCGGGCTGAACCACGACAACCCGCGTTATCTGGTGGCCTGCGTGTTCGCGGCCGGCTTCTGCATTATTGGCGGGCAGCTGACGCTCAACGCCTTCGCCAGTAATTTCTACCCGGCACACGTGCGCGCTACCGGCACCGGCTGGGCGTTGGGTGTGGGGCGCTTCGGTTCAATCCTGGGGCCGCTGTTTGGCAGCATGTTGCTGGCGATGCATATTCCGGTGGAGCAGATTTTCTTCTTCTGCGCGATTCCGGCGGTGATTGCGGCGCTGTTGATCATTCAAGTGCGCTCGCCTGGCTCCAACGCGCCGCAGGGCCCGTTGCACAGCGAAATGCTCAAGGCACCGGCCAATCACTGATTCAAAGCAGATCAAATGTGGGAGCTGGCTTGTTGTGGCAAGCCCGCTCGCCACAATAAATCCTGATCGCCAAAAACAAGTAGTTCAGTGCACCACGGTGTTAGGCGGCAAATGCCCCAGCCGCTCGGCCAGGCGCAGGCGCTGGATCGGGTCTTCGCTCAGCAACAGGGCGTGTTCCAGGTCAAAGCGCTCGGCACTCGGGCAGTCCAGGCGCTGGTAAAGGCTGGCCCGCGCCAGGTAATCCGCAGCGCTGGCATTGCCCAACTCCAGCACGCGCTCGGCGTCGATCAGGGCCGACAGCGGGTGGTCGTTGGCCAGGTGCAGTTGGCGCAAGTTACGCGACAGCCGTTGCAGGATCGCGCGCGGTTCGGCGGTGAGCAGGTGCTCGGCCTGCAACTTGAGGTTTGGCCCGTACTGGCGGTGCAACAACTCGCGGCAGTCGTTGGGGTACAGGCGCCGGCCACCGCAAGGGTCCAACAGGTGGTCGGCACCGGGCACCCGCAGCAGGAAATGGCCGGGGAAATTAACCCCCGCCATGGGGATATCCAGGCGCCGCGCCATCTCCAGCGCGATCAGGCCCATGGCCAAGGGTTGGCCGCGTTTGCGCAGCAGTACCTTGTCGAGCAACGCGGCGGCGGGGCGTAGCGGTGTGGAATCATCCTGGGCAAACCCCAGGTCATTCATGCGCCGCAGCAACGGCTGGCCGAGTTCATCCGCCGGCAGCATGGGCATGCCTACGCTGATCTGTTGTTGCAGCAAGGTCAGGTCTTGCAGGATCAACAGGGGTTGCACGCTCGGATCGTGTTCAGCCGCCATCCACAACGCGGCTTCAAACAGCGCAGGCGGTGAGCGGTCCAGGCAGGCGAAAAAGGCTGTGCGGGGATTCATTGCATTCTCCGGCGGATGCCCACGTTTTAGCCTTGCTGTGAATTTTCGTCCAGTAACTTAGGAAATGTCCTGCGGGCTTATGTCCTGATGCCTATGAAACCTGGCGTCTTATTCCAGCGTGATTCAGCAGTTTTCTACCGCAAGCCTATACTGGGGCCTCTACCAGAAGTGATTCGGGAGCTTGACGATGTTTGCGCTTATGCACAGCACCCGCCTTGAATCGCTGCACCTGAGCGTCGACCCGGTCACCGGGTTGAAGGCCGTCATCGCCATCCACAACAGCCGCCTCGGCCCCGCCTTGGGCGGTTGCCGTTATCTTGCTTATCCCGACGATGAAAGTGCCGTGGCCGATGCCGCACGCCTGGCCCAAGGCATGAGCTACAAAGCTGCCCTGGCCGGCTTGCCGGTGGGCGGCGGCACGGCGGTGATCATCCGCCCCGTGCACGTGGAAAGCCGCGCCGCGTTTTTTGAAGCCTTCGGCCGTTGTATCGAAAAACTCGACGGCCGTTTTGTCACCTCAATCGACAGCGGCACTTCGGTGGCCGACATGGACTGCATCGCCCAACACACCCGCTTCGTTACCAGCACTACAGCCGCCGGCGACCCGGCGCCCCATGCCGCCATGGGGGTGTTCACCGGCATCCGCACCACCGCCATGGCGCGTCTGGGCAGTGACAACCTCGAAGGCCTGCGCGTCGCGATCCAGGGCCTGGGCAATGTCGGTTTTGCTCTGGCCGAACAACTGCACGCGGCGGGTGCCGAACTGCTGGTCAGCGACATCGACCATGGCAAGGTGCAACTGGCCATGGAGCAGCTCGGCGCACACCCCATCGCCAATGATGCGTTGCTCAGCACGCCGTGTGACATTCTGGCGCCGTGCGGTGTCGGCGCGGTGTTCAACCGCCACACGGTCGGCCAACTGCGTTGCGCCGCCGTGGCCGGTTCCGCCAGCGCGCAATTGACCACCCTGGACATTGCCGACCAACTGGAAGGGCGCGGCATCCTTTACGCTCCGGACTACGTGATCAACTCCGGTGGCCTGATCTACGTCGCCCTCAAACACGCCGGCACCGAGTTGCCCGCCATCACCGCACACCTGTCGAACATCGGCACGCGCCTCACCGAAATCTTCGCCCATGCCCAAGCCGAAAAACGCTCCCCCGCGCGGGTGGCGGACGAGCTGGCCGAGCGCCTGCTCTACAAATAGCCCAGGCATTAAAAAGGCCCTGAATCAATGATTCAGGGCCTGTTCAATTCGGGCTTTATTCTGCCGCCGGGTTCAGCAACTCGGACAATGCGTCCGGCTGGCTCTTGAACGCCTTGGCAAACACATCGCGATTTTTCGCCATGTAGATCCCGGCTTCCTCCACCTGCTGCTCGCTCAGGGACGGCACGGCTTTTTGCAACACTTCTGCCAGCAACTCAGCGAGTTCAAGCATCTTGTCATGACGGTCAGCTTCGGCTTTATCCATGAACAAACGCTCCAGATCTCGGCTGCTGCGGTATACCACTTCGACGGCCATTCACCACCTCACATGCCTTCACGATAGTTGTCTTTTGCGACTACTGTATTTATATACAGCCAAAAGGTTAAGTCAAACCACTGTGTTTGGGTAGCAGTTTTTTAATGTAGCCGGTAAATAGGGGTTTGCCGTGTCTCATGTCACCCCGCCATCATCTTATACCTGCCACTGGCCTTTTTTCTGCATGCAGAACAACCGTCACGTCTAACCCGCAATATCCGGTCGAGCCGACCTAAGGAAGCATCATCGTGAAAATCAACTGGGCCGAAAAGCTGCGTCAGCAAGTCCATGGG
Source organism: Pseudomonas sp. FP2338 (assembly GCF_030687515.1). Lineage (NCBI taxonomy): Bacteria > Pseudomonadati > Pseudomonadota > Gammaproteobacteria > Pseudomonadales > Pseudomonadaceae > Pseudomonas > Pseudomonas sp. FP2338. Next base: position 1,198,197 of record NZ_CP117436.1, read on the forward strand.
CTGGCCGAGTCGCTGGGCAATCTGTTCGTCGAGACGTTCCACTACCTGGCGCTGTTCGCCATTGGTGCCGTAACAGCCTGGGCGGCGGTGATGGAGTTTTTGGGGATGCTGGAGAACGGGCACATCAAGATTGATGACATCTTGCTGCTGTTCATCTACCTGGAGTTGGGCGCAATGGTCGGGATTTATTTCAAGACCAACCACATGCCCGTGCGCTTTCTGATCTACGTGGCGATCACCGCGCTGACGCGCCTGCTGATCTCCAACGTGTCGCACCACAACCCGCCGGACGTCGGCATCATCTACTTGTGCGGCGGCATTCTATTGCTGGCGTTCTCGATTCTGGTGGTGCGCTACGCTTCGTCGGCGTTCCCGTCGGTGAAGGTCGAAGGCCCGCGGCGCAAGGGCGAGGCGAGCCTTGAAACCGAGAAGGGCGAGCTTTAAAGCCCGACGCTGAAGGGCAGGGTGCGGGCGGGCGGTGGCTGCAAGAGTTTATGGCTGTCGCCGTCCGTCATCACCGCCAGAATCTCCATGGCGCTGTGGCCCTGTTCGATGGCGATGCCGAACTGAATGCTTTGCACCAGGCGCTTGAGCCGCTCTGGGTCGTTGCGTTGTTCGGCGCTGATCATGCGTTTGGCCACCACCCCCGTCTCGTCCGAGAGGGTGAGCATGATGCTGCCGTCGAGCCGTTGGATGCTCAGGTTGACGCGGTAGGTGGGCGTGAAGGTGTCAGTGATGATCTGAAAAGGATTGTCCATGGTGCGTTACCGCCTGATAAGAACATGCAGTCATTGACGACCGGTGTCTGGTTAAGTTCGCATTGCCTGACCACCGGCCACTCCGTCGCTGAGGTTTCACAAGGTCCGTTTGCCTCGTTAGCTGTACAGCAAGGGGCGTGCCGTATAGCGCTCTACCAGGCGCTGCAATACCCATGTGGGAGCGGGCTTGCCCGCGATTGCGGTGTATCAGCAGAATAATTTCTGGCTGAAAGAGCGCTATCGCGGGTAAGCCCGCTCCCACATTTGTCATGGGTTGTGTTCGATTTCAGGGCAAAACCGAAAAAACGATCGCAGACAGCGCAATCAACCCGATCAGCACCACAAACACATTCGACACCTGGCCCGAATACTGGCGCAGAGAGGGCACGCGGCGGATCGCGTACATCGGCATCAGGAACAACAGGCACGCGATGATCGGCCCGCCCAGGGTTTCGATCATGCCCAGGATGCTTGGGTTGAAGGTCGCCACGGCCCAGCATGTCAGCACCATGAACAGCGCGGTGCAGCGTTCCAGCCCTTTGGATGACATCGAACGGTTACGCCCACGCAGGGATTTGACGATCAAACCCTGGAAACCTTCGCTGGCGCCGATGTAGTGGCCGAGAAAGGACTTGGTGATGGCCACCAGTGCGATCAACGGCGCGGCGTAAGCAATCACTGGCGTCTGGAAGTGGTTGGCGAGGTACGACAGGATCGAAATGTTCTGCGCCTTGGCGGCCGCCAGGTCTGCCGGCGACAGGGCCAGCACACAGCTGAAGCAGAAGAACATCACCGTCAGCACCATCATGCCGTGGGCGGTGGCGAGGATGCCGCTGCTTTTGCGTTCGGCCTGTGGGCCGTAGACGCGCTTCTGGTCGACGGCAAAGGCGGAAATGATCGGCGAATGGTTGAAGGAGAACACCATCACCGGGATCGCCAGCCACAGCGTCTTGAAGAACAGCGGCAACGGCATGCCTTCACTGGCGGAAGCGAAGAACGCGCCGTTCCAGTTGGGGATCAGGCTCACGGCCAGCAACAGCAAGGCGGCGACAAAGGGGTACACCAGCACGCTCATGGCTTTGACGATCACGCCCTGGCCGCAGCGCACAATGGCCATCAGGCCGAGGATCAGCACCAGCGACAGGATCGCCCGAGGCGGCGGGGCCAAGTGCAGTTGGTGTTCCATGAAGCTGCTCAGGGTGTTGGTCAGCGCCACGCTGTACACCAGCAGGATCGGGAAAATCGCGAAAAAGTACAGCAGCGTGATCAGCTTGCCCGCGCCGACGCCGAAGTGTTCTTCGACCACTTCGGTGATGTCACCGGATTTGCCCGACAGCACAAAGCGCGTCAGCCCACGGTGAGCGAAAAAGGTCATCGGGAAGGCCAGCAACGCCAGCACGATCAGCGGCCAGAAGCCGCCAACGCCGGCGTTGATCGGCAGGAACAAGGTGCCGGCGCCAATGGCGGTGCCGTAGAGGCCGAGCATCCAGGTGGTGTCGTGTTTGGTCCAGCCGGTGGTGACAGTGTTGTCTAAAGCGTTATCTACAGCAACAGCAGGGTTTTCAGCGGCAGGTGTACGTACATCAGTCATCGATATTGCCTCGTTATTATTTTTGCGCGGGCTCACGTAGGGGACGGGTAAAAGTGCTCCGATCAGCACTCCACCCAGCTGACCGCCAGGCCGCCCCGTGAAGTTTCTTTGTATTTGTCATGCATATCGGCGCCGGTATCGCGCATGGTGCGGATCACCCGGTCGAGGGAAATAAAGTGTTTGCCGTCACCGCGCAGGGCCATTTGCGTGGCGTTGATCGCCTTGACGGCCGCGATGGCGTTGCGCTCGATGCACGGTACCTGCACCAGGCCGCCGACCGGGTCGCAGGTCAGGCCGAGGTTGTGTTCCAGGCCGATTTCGGCAGCGTTTTCCAATTGCTCTGGCGTGGCGCCGAGGATGTCGGCCAAGCCGGCGGCGGCCATGGCACAAGCTGAGCCCACTTCGCCCTGGCAGCCGACTTCGGCGCCGGAGATCGAAGCGTTCTTCTTGCAGAGAATGCCCACGGCGGCAGCCGCCAGGAAGAAATTGACCACATCGTCATCCGACGCATCGGCGTTGAACTTCATGTAGTAATGCAGCACGGCCGGGATAATCCCTGCTGCGCCATTGGTCGGCGCGGTGACCATGCGCCCGCCGGCGGCGTTTTCTTCGTTGACGGCGAGGGCGAACAGGTTGACCCATTCCATCGCCGACAAAGTGGAGGTGATCACGTTGGGTTTGCCGATTTCCAGCAGGCTGCGATGCAATTTCGCCGCCCGGCGCGGTACATCCAAACCGCCTGGCAAGATGCCTTCATCGCGCAGGCCTTGCTCCACGCATTCACGCATTACCGACCAGATATGCAGCAAGCCGCTGCGGATTTCTTCGTCGCAGCGCCACGCGCGTTCATTGGCCATCATCAACTCGGAAACCCGCAGGCCGTGCTTGTTGCACAAGGCCAGCAGTTCGACGGCGCTGGAAAAGTCGTAGGGCAATTCGACGTCGCTGGCAGGCGCGATGCCCGAGGCGGCTTCGGCCGCTTCGATGATGAAACCGCCGCCCACCGAGTAATAGGTTTGCTCGCTCAGCAGGCCGTTTTCGCCATAGGCGTGCAGGGACATGGCGTTGGGGTGGTAAGGCAGACTTTCGTCGAGCAGCAGGAGGTCGGTGTGCCAGTTGAAGGCAATCTCCTGTTTGCCGGCAAGCAGCAATCGACCGGATTCGCGCAACTGCTGAATGCGTGCATTGATCGACGTGGGGTCGACCTTGTCTGGCCATTCGCCCATCAACCCCATCACGCTGGCGCGGTCGGTGGCGTGGCCTACGCCTGTGGCGGACAGCGAGCCGTACAGGCGCACTTCGATACGTCGCGTATCGGCCAGCAATTGCTGGTCGGTCAGGGCTTGGGCGAAGGTCGCCGCTGCGCGCATCGGGCCGACGGTATGGGAGCTGGACGGGCCGATGCCCACTTTGAATAGATCGAAAACACTGATAGCCATGCTAAAGCCTTACAAGCAATGGAGTAGAAATCGCTGCCATGTTTTGTAGAGCAGGCGGAATTGGCGCGATACTGAGCCTCTGGATCGGCACTGACCAACGAATTATCCTAAGACACCCTTTAGCAGGACTAAACGCTATGACTCGCCCTCTCCATGGCCAGACCTATGTCTGGCTGCACGTGTTTTCCTGCGCCGCGCGGCATTTATCGTTTACCCGTTGCGCCGAAGAACTGCACATCACGCCGGGGGCGGTGAGCCAACAAATTCGCCAGTTGGAAGAGCGCTTGGGCTTTCGACTGTTTCATCGGCGTGCCCGTGGCGTGGAGCTGAGTGCCGAGGGGCAAAGGCTGGCGGCGACCGTGGGCGAGGCCTACGGCAGTATTGATGCGGAATTGCAGCGGCTGGACGCGGGGATGATCAGCGGCACTTTGCGCTTGCGCTCGATCCCGTCGTTTCTCGGCAAGTGGCTGACTCCGCGTTTGCCGCGTTTGCAGCAGCGCTTCCCGGATATCCAGCTGCGCATGGTCGCCGAAGACAGCAGCATCGCCTTGCACGAGGGCGACTTCGACCTCGCCATCGACTTGAACGACGGCAGCTACCCCGGCCTGTTATCCACAGCCCTGCTCGATGAACAGATCTTTCCGGTGTGCGCGCCGAGCCTGCTGCGCGGGAGGCCGCCGTTGCATGGCCCGGCGGACCTGGTGCATTTTCCGCTGTTGCACGACATCACCGCCTGGCGTGGGAGTTATGAATACGCCGAGTGGGAGTTTTACCTGAATGCTATCGGCTACCACGACGCCGACGTGCGCCGTGGCCACACCTTCAACCGCAACCACCTGACCATCGAGGCCGCCATCGCCGGTATGGGCGTGGCGATTGCGCGGCGCACCTTGCTTAACGATGAACTGGAGCGCGGCACCTTGATCGTGCCCTTCGGCCTGGCCGTGCCCAACCACAAACGTTATGTGTTGCTGTATGCGCCGGGCGCGTTGAGCCATCCCGGTGTGCGTGCGGTGCATGACTGGCTGGTAGAGGAAGCGGGGATTTTTCGCGGATTGCACCCGTTGGGAGAGGGGCAATTATAAGGTTCGCTGGGCGTAAGAACATGTAACTAACTCCCCACCCTAACAGCGTTTATGCTCGTAGTCAGGGTTAATTTGTAATGTGGGATTTATCTTTGCAAAGGGGTTGAAATGTTCTGCGCAGTGCTCAATTGTGTAATCAAGAGGTCATGGTTTCACCACCCCGGTGTCGCAGTTGTGACCTCTCGCGAGCTAGCTGAAATAAGGGAAGAACTATGCAAATCCAAGTCAATAGCGATAACCATATTGAAAGCAGCATCCGACTGGAGGAGTGGGTACGAACTACCATTGAGAGCACGCTCGAACGTTATGAAGAAGACCTGACCCGCGTTGAGGTCTACCTGAAGGATGAGAATGGCGATAAGCCCGGCCCCCACGATCTGAGTTGCCGTCTGGAAGCACGGCCAAAGGGCCATCAACCACTGTCGGTACTGCACAAGGCCGATACGCTGGAACAGGCGATCGATGGCGCCGCCACCAAGCTTGAGCATGCGCTGGAGCATCTGTACGGCAAACTGCGCGGCAAACCACGCGCCGCAGGGCAGAGCTTGCCGGATACCAAGGCCGACGAGGCCGAGTTGGAAGAGGAATTTCTGGAAAACGAACAGGCTGCGCTTAACAGCTGATAGCTGAGTGTTTTTTCAACCCCAATAAAACGGGCCTGCATCTGCAGGCCCGTTTTCGTTCAGGGGCGCTGCTGGAAAAAGTACCGGCTCAAGATCGCCAGCCCACACGCACCCAACCCCGCAAACAGCATGGCCCAGCCGGCGCCGTGGCGCAGCGCGGCCTGGGCGTCTGAAGGCGCCAGTACCAGCGCGTCCAGTTTGCCCGCCGCAATGTTCTGGCTGATAGCCGGCCAATCCAACGCCGTGGTGGCAGGCAGCAGGCTGGAAAGGTGATGGCCAATGCCCAGCAGCAGCACCAGCCCCATCAAGGCGATGTTGAGCGCCAGCGTGATCAGCCGCGCGCTGAGGTCGATACCCGAGGCCATGCCTGCGCGGTCGGCCGAGACGGCTCCGGTGGTGGTGTTGGTGGTCGGTGAGTTGGTCAGCGCCAGTCCCACGCCCGCTAACACGCAACTGAACAGTACCCAGACGATACTCGGCTGCTGCGCGCCATTGACTGCCGCCATGGTGATAAACCCTGCACCCATCAAACCCAGGCCCAGCGGGATAATACGTTCGGCGCCGTAGCGCAGGGCCAGGCGTTCCGCCAGCGGCGGCACCAGCAAGGTTGGCAGCGTATAAGCCAGCAAGGCCGCGCCGGTGGTCAGCGTGTCGTAGCCCAGGCCGGCCTGGAAGTAGAGTGGCAGGTAGATCATGAAGGGCCAGAAACTGAAATTCATGCCGATCGAACCCATCAGCGCGCCATTGAAACGCTGGATGCGGAACACCGAAAAATCGAACATCGGGTGCGCGCTGCGTCGCTCAACAGAGATGAACAGCAGCAGCCCGACCAGCGACAAACCGGCCCAGCCGAGCATCGCCGGGCTGCCGAAGCCGTTTTCGCTGCCCTGAGTAATGAAATACACCAAGGCGAACACCGACAGCGTCAAGGTCAGCATGCCGGCGATATCCAGCCGATGGCCGGCCGGGTCGCGGGATTCCTGCACGCTGATGCGCAGCAGCAGCAAGGTCAGCAGCGTGAGCGGCACATGCACCAGGAACACCCAGCGCCAGTCCGCGACCGCCAGAATCAACGCGCCGACCATCGGCCCGAAGCCCAGGCCCACGCCTGCGATCACGCCCCATATCGCGAAGGCCCGCGCGCGCGCCGCCGGTTCGCGGAACTGGTGCGACAGAATGGCGAACTGGCAGATCATCATCGCCCCGGCGCCTATGCCTTGAACAAAGCGCGCCGCGATCAGTGTGGAAGCATCATTGGCCAGCCCGCAGGCCAGCGAAGCCAATCCAAACAGCCACAGGCACAACACCAGCATGCGCCGCCGTCCAAAGCGGTCGGCCAACGTACCCGCCGCCATCAAGACGCTGGTGCAGGCCAGGGTGTAGGCGTTCATGATCCATTGCGAATCCTGAAAACCGCTGCCCAGTTGCTGTTCCAGGGTTGGCAGGATGACCGGCACACTGGAGATCTCCAGCCCGAACATCAGTGCCACAAGGCACACGGCGGTGAGTGCCAGGCCATCTCTGGCGGTGCGCGGGGCACTGACGGCGGATACGGCGGCGGCGGGCGGCATGGGATATTCCTTTTACTTGAGAGAGAGCGCTATTCTCGCGGGAGCAGAATTCTTTATTCGTGATAAGTTTTCCTTTGATAAGGGAATTAAGGGCGACAATTAAGCATGGCCACTCCGCGTTTTGATGGTGTTGAGCTCTTTCTGCAAGTCGTCGAGAGCGGCAACCTGACCGAGGCTGCCGAACGACTGAACCTTACGCGTTCGGCCGTGGGTAAAGGCCTTGCGCGCCTGGAAGCACGCTTGGGCACTCGCCTGTTGCAGCGCTCCACCCGCCGCCAGCGTCTGACTGAAGATGGGCAGGCGTACTACGAACATTGTTTGCGTGCGCTGGCAGAGCTGGAAGCTGCCGAATCGGTGCTGGAGAGCGGGCGGCAGCAGCCACGCGGGCGTTTAAGGGCGAGCTTGCCTTTGGCTTTCGGCCATCATTACGCAGCGCCAGCGTTGTGGGGGTTGATGGACCGTTACCCGGCGTTGGAGATCGAGATCTCGTTCTCTGACCGGTTGATCGATCTCGCACAGGAAGGCTTCGACGTGGCCGTGCGTATTGGTCCGCTGCCGGACACTGACCGCCTGAGTGCGCGTCGCCTGGGCGAACAATCGGTTGGCCTGGCTGCTTCGCCAGCCTATTTGCAGCGGGTCGGGCCAATCAACGCTATCGACGACCTCGCCGCACACCGAGGCATTGCCTACCGCTGCAATACCTCGCAGCGCCCCGGTGTGCCTTCGCTGTTGATGCTCGACGACCTCCAGGCCGTGGCCGATGCCGCGATTGCGGGCGTGGGCCTGGCCTGGTTGCCGAGCTGGTTGATTGCGCATTACGTGCTGCGCGGGCAACTGGAAGCGGTACTGCCGAACCACCGCGACCAGCCTGCGCCAATCCACGTGATCTGGCCGACGGCCGCACACATGCCCGCCAAGACGCGCTGTGCCATTGACGCCTTGGTGGCGGGCACCCCGAGTTGCCTGGCAGGCAGTTAGAGTCGGCCAACGTAGCTCTAAACGACAAAGCCGATCCCCTGTGGGAGCTGTCGAGCTTTAGCGAGGCTGCGAAAGCGGTGGGTCAGGCAGCTAATATTTCGCCAGTGCCGCCGCCTTCGCAGCCTCGCCGGGGCTCGACAGCTCCCACATTGGATCTTTGTTGCTGGGGGGATTTGTGTTTGGCGCGATGTTCCTGCGAACCGAGGCCTGACCAACACAGCCGATCCCCTGTGGGAGCTGTCGAGCTTTAGCGAGGCTGCGAAAGCGGTGGGTCAGGCAACTTATATCTCGCCTGTGCCGCCGCCTTCGCAGCCTCGCCGGGGCTCGACAGCTCCCACATTGGATCTTTGTTGCTGGGGGGATTTGTGTTTGGCGCGATGTTCCTGCGAACCGAAACCTCACTAACACAGCCGATCCCCTGTGGGAGCTGTCGAGCCCCAGCGAGGCTGCGAAAGCGGTGGGTCAGGCAACTTATATCTCGCCAGTGCCGCCGCCTTCGCAGCCTCGCTGGGGCTCGACAGCTCCCACAGTTGAGCTTTGTTGCTGGGGGGATGTGTGTTTGGCGCGATGTTCCTGCGAACCGAACCTCACTAACACAGCCGATCCCCTGTGGGAGCTGTCGAGCTTTAGCGAGGCTGCGAAAGCGGTGGGTCAGGCAGCTTATATCTCGCCTGTGCCGCCGCCTTCGCAGCCTCGCCGGTGCCTAAAACGCGATGGAGGTCTGCACGTACACCGTGCGCGGTTCCCCCACGTATTTGCCTTTGTTGTTGTCGTCGAACGAGCGCGTGAAGTACTGCTTGTTGAAGATGTTTTTCACACCGACCGCCACGTTCAAATCCGACAGTTGCGGGCCGAAGTCATACGCCGCGCGGCTGCTGAACAGCATGTAGCCAGGGATGCGTCCGTTGGCGCCGTCGGCGGTTTCCGCCTGGGTGTTGGCGTTGTCGGCGAACTGGCTGCTTTGGTAGCTGCTGTCGAGGTTGAGCTTCCAGCGGCCCTCGGTATAACCCACGCCCAGGGTGCCTTTGTGCTTGGACGAGAAGGGCACGCGGTTGCCTTTGTTTGGGCCGTCTTCGCGGATGGTCGCGTCCACATAGGCGTAGGTGGCGTACACGTCAAAGCCCGCAAGCGCCGGGCTCAAGCCGTCGAGGGCGTAGTTGATGCTCGACTCGATACCCTGGTGGCGCGTTTCGCCACGGGCGATCACGGTGTCGTTGGTCTGGTTGCTGTCGTACTGGTTGTCGAAGTTGATCAGGAACGCGCCGATTTCCGCACGCAGGCTGCCGTTGTCGTAGCGCGTGCCGAGTTCCCAGGTGCGGGCTTTTTCCGGTTTCACTTCGCCGCTGCTCACGCGGTTGGGCATCTGGCTGTATTGCACGCTGCCGAACGAACCTTCGGTGTTGGCGTAGAGGTTCCAGTCTTCGGTGACGTGATAGAGCACATTCAACGCCGGCAGCGCGGTGTTGTAATCGCCTTTGTATTTGACGTTGCTCAGGTTGTTGGTCTGCTGGGATTCGATCATCTCGTAGCGCACGCCCGGCGTGATGGTCCACTTGCCGATATCAATACGGTCATCGATGAAGAACGCGTTGGCTTCGGTGGCGCCACGGGTGTCGCGGTCGTTGCGGCTGTTGGTGTTGGGCAGTTGCTGGTTGGCGCTGATCGGCGTGCGGTAGCGCATCTCGTGGCCGGCTTCGCTGATATAGCGGTAGCCGACGCCCACTTCATGGCTGGTGGGGCCAAGATCGAACCCTTGGGCGAAGCGTGTTTCCAGGCCGCGTACCCAGTATTCGCGCGGGGACAAGGACAGGAAGTTGCCCTGGTCCAGGTAGCCATTACGCAAGGTGGTGGTGAAGAAAGTGTTGGCGGTAAATTCGCGGCGGTCTTCCTGGTAGCGGTAGCCGGCGTTGAACATGGTGCGGCGGCCCCAGAACTTGTCGTAAGGGCGGGTGGACTGGTACGGGTCAGCCTTGTAGTCCTTGACGTTCAAACCGCCGGGCATATCGGCCTGGCCTTCGTAGTACTGCGCCATGGCGTTGAAGCTGTTGGCGTCGTCCAGCTGGTATTTGCCCTTGAGGATCAGGTCGTCGATGCGCGTGTTGCTGTTTTCGCGCCAGTCGCCGCCGCGGGTGCCGGAGTACAGGATTGCGCCACCCAGGCCATTGTCGGCAGTGCCGCCAGCCAGCAGGTTGCCGGTGGTCTTGAAGCCGTCATGGCTGGAGGACGGGCTGGTCTCGGTCTGCAAACCGCCTTTGACGGTCGGTGCATCCGGAATTGCGCGGGTCACGAAGTTGACAATGCCGCCGACGTTCTGCGGGCCGTAGCGCACGGCACCGCCGCCACGAACCACGTCTACTGCGTCCATGTTGCCCATGCTGATCGGCGCGAAAGACAACTGCGGCTGGCCATAGGGCGCGAACGGCACCGGAATGCCGTCCATCAACACGGTGGAACGCGAGGCCAGGCGTGGGTTGAGGCCGCGAATACCAAAGTTCAGCGCCATGTCATGGCTGCCGGTGCCGTTGTTTTCCGGGGCGTTGACGCCGGGGATGCGGTTGAGCACATCGCGGGCCTGGGTGGCGCCTTGGCGTTCGAATTCTTCGCGGCGGATCACGTCACGGGCGCCAGGGTGCTCGAACACATTGGTTTGCGCCGCGTCGCCAAGCCAGTCGCCGACCACACTGGAGGTTTGCAGCTCCACGGTCGCAGGCGCACTGGCCGGTTGCAGGCTGTAGGCCTTGTCACCCTCGGCGCGGGCTTGCAGGCCCGTGCCTTCCAGCAATTTTTGCAGGCCTTCGTCGGCGCTGTAATTGCCCGACAAACCACGGCTCTGCAGGCCGGCTGTGACTTGGGAACCGAACGAAATCAGCACGCCAGCTTCGCGACCAAATTGATTCAGCGCCGCTTCCAGCGAGGCCGGTGCGATGTGATACGGCTTGGCCTCGGCCGCCATCACCTGAGGCAGTACGGTGAAACTGAGGCTGGCGCCGAGTAACAGTTGGCGCAAGGTGCGGGCGAGAAGGGTCGGCTGCTGGGGCATGACGTGCGGTCCTGAGAAGGAAGGATCAAGGTGGCTTTCCTTCTCTGTCACGCGAGGTGTGGAAAACGGCTCACTGTTATCGAAAAAAATTTCAGGCGCGTGCCTGGACCGTCACCCAGTAACGGGTAAAACGCCGCACTTTGACCGGCAGGCTGACTTCCAGCAGGTCGAGAATGCGCTCGCTGTCGGCCAATGGATAACTGCCGGACAACAGCAGGTTCGCCACTTGCGGGTCACAGTTGAGCTGGCCCCGGCGATAACGGCCAACCTCGGTAAGGAAATCTTCCAGGCGCATATGCGCCGCCACCAGCATGCCGTCGGCCCACGCGCCGCTGTTGGCGTCGGTCGGGCGCGGTGTGTCCCAGCCTTTGCGAGTGAAATTGACCTGGCGCGCGGCCTCGACCGTCAACGGCAAACCGCTGTAGTTGTTGGGCATCACCTCGACGTGGCCGTCGAACACCGCCAGTTGGGTATGGTCGTTGAACTGGCGCACGTTCAGCCGGGCGGCCTGGCTGCTGAGCAAACCCTGGCCGGTGAGTACGCGCAGTGGCGTATCGCCTGCGCGTGCAGTCAACAGGATCTCGCCTTCGAGCACACGGATCAGGCGCTGCTGCCGATCAAAATGCACATCCACCGCACTGCCGGTATTGAGCTGCAACTGGCTGCCATCGGCCAACTGCACCTTGCGACGCTCGCCGATAGGGCTGCGGTAGTCGGCGCTCAGCGGCGGCAAAATATGCTGTTGGCGCAAGCCCCAGGCGGCCGCCGAACCCACGCCGAGAATCAGCAACAGCTTCAGCGCCTGGCGGCGGCTGCTCGATTGCGGCGTGTTCAGCGCCGCGTGAGCGAGAGGCGAGGGCATGCCCCGCAGGCGCTGGTTGACGCGCTGGATATGGTCCCACGCGCGCTGATGTTCACTGTGGGCATTCAGCCAGTGCTGCCACGCCGCTTGCTGACGTGGGCTAAGCGCGCCTTGCTGCATTTCCATCAGCCAGTGCACCGCCTGTTCGGCCACTTGCGTGGAAAAGTTCATAGGGCGAAGTAGCAGCGCATCGCTGCTTTATTCAGGTGGCGCTTGACCGTGGCGATGGAGATGCCCAGTTCGGCGCCGATTTGTGCGTAGGTCAGGCCGTCGAGCTGGGCCAGCAGGAAGGCGCGCTTGACCTGCACGGGCAGGCCGTCGAGCAGTTGGTCCAGCTCCACCAGGGTTTGCAGGATGATGGCGCGCTCTTCTTCCGAGGGCGCCACGTGTTCGGGGATCTGCGCGAGGGCGTCAAGGTAAGCGCGTTCCAGGTCCTGGCGGCGGTAGAAGTTGCACAGCACGCGCTTGGCTATGGTGGTGAGGAAGGCGCGTGGTTCGATCAGCGTGGGGGCTTCGCGGGCGCTGAGCACACGGATAAAGGTGTCTTGCGCCAGGTCCGCCGCGCTTTGCGGGCAGCCGAGCTTGCGTCGCAACCAGCCGGTAAGCCAGAGGTGATGGTCGTGGTACAGGACTTCGACGGTGTTGGGCGGCTGCAACGCGTTCACTCCGAAAGTATCAATGTACTTTAGAGAACAAGAATTGTTCGCATTGTAAGGGGCGTGATACGCATTCGGCAATCCATGCGGGCAGGTGATTCATCCGTTCTCTTTTGCTTATGAGAATATTTATCATTAATATTGCGCGCTGATGAATCTGGCGTCTCCCGCATGAAAAGCAAACCCTCACTGCCCGTCACCTACCGCCTCGCCGTCACTTCGCGTGCGCTGGCTGCCGTGGTCGGCGGCTATCTGATGGCGTCCCTGGCCGCCGTGTGCCTGGCGCTGTGGATGCCCACCTCGCGCGCCGATGCGGTCATCACCGGGATGATGAGTTCGTTTGTGTTCTATCTGCTGGCCGTTATCTGGTGCTTCGCTTGCCGCACAGCCTCGCGCGCCTGGTTTGGCGTGATGCTGCCCAGCGCGTTGTTTGCCACCCTGGCGGGCGTGGGTTTTTGGATGGCACGCACATGAAAGAGGGCTTTCGCCAGGCGATGGCCTGGTTGCACACCTGGGCCGGCCTGATCTTCGGCTGGCTGCTGTTTGCGATATTCCTGACCGGCACCCTGGCCTATTTCAAGGACGAAATTACCCACTGGATGCAGCCCGAAGTGCAGGCGTATCCCTTGGACGAAGCGCGCAGCCTTGCCGCTGCGCAAACCTATCTGCAGCAACAGGCGCCCAACGCCGCGCGCTGGTTTATCACTCTGCCCAACAGCCGTGACCCTGGCCTGTCGGTGATGTGGCAAGACAAGATTGACCCCGGCAAACGCGGCAACTTCATCCAGAAAGTCCTCGATCCCGTCACTGCTGAACCCGTTCAGGCCCGAGAAAGCATGGGCGGCGATTTTTTCTACCGCTTCCACTTCCAGCTGCAAATGCCTTACCCGTGGGGCCGCTGGCTGTCGACCATCGCCGCCATGGTGATGTTCGTCGCGCTGATCACCGGAATCATCACCCACAAGAAAATCTTCAAGGACTTCTTCACCTTCCGCCCACGCAAGGGCCAGCGCTCCTGGCTCGACGGGCATAACGCGGTGGGTGTGCTGGTGCTGCCGTTTCACCTGATGATCACCTACAGCAGCCTGGTAATCTTCATGAGCATGGTGATGCCCGCGCCGATCCTCGCCTCGTACGGCAACGACAGCCGCGCGTTCTTTAATGAAGTGTTCCCCAATACTGACAATGCACCGGCACTCGGCCAGCCGGGCAAGTTGCTGCCGTTATGGCCACTGTACGAGCAGGCGCGCACGCAATGGGCCGGTGGGCATGTGGGCCGATTGGTGGTCAACAACCCTGGCGATGTGAATGCGTCGGTGAATGTGGTGCGCGCCGGCTCCGACCGCGTGGTGCATGACTTTGGCAGCAGCGTGTCATTCAACGGCACCACCGGCGAGTTGCTGCGGGTCAGTGGCGAGCAATCGCTGCCGGCGGCGATTGGTGGCAGTTTCTATGGCCTGCACATGGGCCATTTCGCCGGCCCGGTGCTGCGCTGGCTGTACTTTATCTGTGGCCTGGCGGGCACGGCGATGATCGGCACCGGCCTGGTGATCTGGCTGGGCAAGCGCCAGCTCAAGCACGCTAAAACCGGCGTAATGCCGTTTGAACTGCGGCTGGTGGAAGTGCTCAACATCGCCAGCATGTCTGGCTTGATGATCGCCATCGCGGCGTTTTTCTGGGCCAACCGCCTGTTGCCGGTGAGCTTCGCCGAACGTTCCGATTGGGAAATACAAACCTTCTTTATCGTCTGGGGCCTGAGCTTGCTACATGCTGTATGGCGCCGTGGTCGCCAGGCTTGGGTCGAGCAACTGAGCTTCGCTGCGCTGCTGTTTGTGGCGATTCCACTGCTCAACGCGCTGACCACCTCACAGCACTTGGGCACGTCATTGGCCAAGGGTGACTGGGCCATGGCCGGCTTCGACCTGACCTGCCTGGCCAGCGGCCTGTTCCTCACCTGGGCGGCGTGGAAGATGCAGCACCGAACGCAACCCAAGGCCGAACGCGTGCGGTCAATCACACTAAAGCAGGAGGCGCACTGAATGCTGCTCGCGCTGTTGATGTGTTACGCCGGGTTTACCGCGTTGTGCCTGGCCACCGACCGCCATCACGGCGAGTTGCTGCACAGCAAGCCATCGCCCGCGCGGCGTTCAAGCCTGCGCATGGCCGGTTGGTTGTTGCTGGGCGTGTCGATCTGGCCCGCCGTCGCCGCTTCAGGCTGGGCCCAAGGGTTGGTGGAGTGGTGCGCGGTGTTGATGCTCAGCGCGCTGCTGCTGGTGTTGCTGTTGCCGTATCGACCAAGGCTGGCCTTGATCCTGGCGGGCGTCGGCCTGCTGGCCAGCCCTGTCGCGGCCTTCGCCTTAATCTGAGCCTGTGATGATGATCAGCACGCCACCCGAATCCCAGGACAGCCCGCACACCGATGCGGCCGGTGGGCGTGCGCATTTTTTGCAGGTGTTTTTGTCCCAGCGTTCGCAAATGGAAGCCCTGGTCAGCCGCCGGGTGGGGTGTCGCGCCACGGCGGCTGATTTGGTACAGGATCTATTCCTGCGCTTCTGGCGCCGCCCGCTGGTGCAGGTCGAAGAGCTCAGCACTTACTTGCTGCGTTGCGCCGGCAACATCGCCATTGACCACTTGCGCAGCGAAGGCGCCCGTGTGCGCAGCAGCGAAGGCTGGCTGCCGGAGCAGCAGGACAATCAGGGCTCAGAACCCCAGGCAGCGCTCGAAGCGGGCAATGATCTGCGCCATGTCGAAGCCGCCTTGCGCAGCCTGCCGGAGCGCACACGGCAGATTTTTTTGCTCAACCGCATCCACGGCCGCAAGTACGCAGAAATCGCCAGGGCCATGGGCTTGTCCCAAAGCGCCGTGGAAAAACATATGATGCGTGCCCTTGAAGCCTGCAAGGCCAGCCTTCGCGAACCATTGCCCCCACGCACGCCAGGGAAAGCACCGTGAACGTCACCCCCACGCCCGCCCAGGAACAGGCCGCGCTCGACTGGCTGAGCCTGTTGCACGACCAGCCCAGCAGTGGCGACCAGGCCACGTTCAGCCGCTGGTTGCGGGCCGATCCTGCCCACGTCGAGGCCTATTCCCAGGCCCAGGTGCTGTGGGAGTTGAGCGAAGTACCGGCGCGCACACTGGCAGGCGAAGACGCCCTGGCCTTGCAGGGTTACCTCAATGCGATGAACAGCTCGAAACGTTCGCGCACCCTGCGCTGGTCTGGCGCCTTGGCCATGGCCGCGTGCCTGCTGGTGATGGTGTCGATGGGCGCCGGTTGGCAGCCGTCGCGTTGGGTGGATGATTTGGGCGCCGATTACGTGACCGCGCCGGGTGAGGTGAAGACCGTGACCCTGGCCGACCAGTCCCAAGTGACCCTGGATGCCGACAGCGCCATCGCCGTGGATTTCAGCCACGGTGAGCGGCATATCCAGCTGCGTCGCGGTGCCGGTTTTTTCAGCGTGACCCACACCGGCCAGTCCTTTGTGGTCGAGGCCGGCAGCGGCGAAGCACGGGTGTTGGGCACACAGTTCGAAGTGCGCCTGCAACCGGCTGGCGCGCAGGTGACGGTGTTGTCCGGTCGGGTTGGCGTGACGCCGTCCAGGCAAGGCCAGCAGCAGGTTCTGACGGCGGGCCAGCAAGTGGCTTACGCCGACGGTGTGGCCGAAGCGATACACGCGGTCGACAGTGAATCCCGCCTGGCCTGGCGTGACGGCTGGCTCAATTACTACAAGGCGCCGTTGGCTGACGTGGTCAAGGACCTGAGCCGTTACTATCCGGGGCGCATTCTGTTGCTGAACGACGAGATGGGCGCCAAGCGTGTCAGTGGCAGTTTTCCGAGCCAGGACCCAGTCGCGGTTTTGAATGCCCTGCAGGCGGTGCTGGGGTTTGAACAGCACTCGCTCTTGGGCCGCATGATTGTGTTGCGCTAGACACGATCGGTTTGCTGGCCACTGCCGTTTACAACTATTTTTCTCGCGATCATTTCCTGGCGACTGCTACAGGTCAGGTATCGCGCTGTCTGTAGATCCTTCACTTAACCTTCATCCTAATTGCCCAAACCTGTCACCAAACCGTTACACGCGCCAAGGATCATCCTCGGATTCCTGAGCAGGTGGTCAGGAAGACTGGCGTCGCCGTTCACCCGGTTCTGACAGCCAGTACCGCCCTCCATAACAACAGATAGATGCACGTAAGGGATCTACTTGTGAAGATCAACACACTCTCTGCCCTGCTTTTTGCATCGGGCCTAGGTAGCTTTGCGCCATTGGTTTTGGCAGACACCACGCAGGACGTTGGCTCGGTGGACATCGCCGGCAAACAGACCCTGGGCAACGGCCACATGATCCGCGAAGAAAGTGCCAAGGCGCGTTCGACGGTGACCAAGGAAGCCATGGACCAGATGTCGTCGACCGCCAACGCCATCGACAAGCTCAAATACACGCCGGGCATCAACGTTTCCAGTGATGACGCCAGTGGCACCAGTGGCACCAACTTCACCATGCGCGGCATGAACTCCGACCAGATCGGGGTTTCCGTCGATGGCGTGCCGATCAACGATTCGGGCAACTACAGCGTCTATTCCAACCAATTGGGCGACCCGGAAAACCTCGCGGAAGTGTTTGCGACCCAGGGTTCTTCTGAAGCCGACGGCCCGCACATCGGCTCCAGCGGCGGCAACATCGGCATGATCACCCTTCGGCCGACCAAAGAAGCCGGGGTGTTTGCCAAGCAGATCGTTGGCGCCAACGACTTGCGCAAGACCTTCGTGCGGGTCAATACCGGCGATTTCGGCGGTCTCAAGACCTGGGTCTCGGCCTCGCACCTGGAAGGCGACAAGTGGCGCGGCAAAGGCACGCTGCGCAGCGACAAGGTAGAGTGGAGCAGCCTGTTTGAAGACGGCAGCGGCAACTCCACATTGGCCACCATCAAGTACAACAACCAGGAAAACTACAACTACAACTCCTTGAGCAAGTCACAGTTCGACACCGACGGGCGGCGCAAGGACTACTCGGAAACCCCGGTGTACAAGTCCGGTTTGCTGTCGTCTTCCTACAAGCTCAACCGCAACCCCTTCGAAAGCGTCAACGCCACGCTCACCCAGCGCTGGCAGTTGCAGGACAACCTGGCGCTGACGGTCACGCCGTATTACTACTGGGCCAACGGTGGCAGCTTCAGCGGCCAGACCGCGTCGAACCTGGGGCCGAAGTCCGACAAGGCCGGCAACTACGACCTGAGCAACCTCAAATCGCTCAACTACTACCGTCCTTCATGGACCGAAACCTGGCGCCCGGGCGTCACCGCCAAAATGAAGTGGGACATCAACGAAGAACACAGCCTGGACTACGGCTACTGGTATGAGCGCGCACGCCAGCGCCAGAGCCAGCCGTTTATCGCCATCAACGGCGAAGGCGCACCCGATGATGTGTGGGGCGACTACAACGGCGGCGGCCAAGTGGTCGACAAGAACGGTGCGACGATACAAGGCCGTCATTACTACACCATCACACCGTCGCAAAAGCTCTGGGTGCAGGACAGCTGGCAAGCCACGCCAGACCTGAGTTTTGTCGGCGGTGTGGCCTACCAGTACGTCGAGCGCGACGGCAACAACCTGGGCAGCCTGTACGATAAACCGGAAAAACGTAACACCCGTTACCACCAGTTTCTGCCGAACTTCAGCGCCAAGTACCAGGTCGACGAGAGCAACCAGGCGTTCTACAACGTCACCCGCAACATGCGCACGCCGCCGAACTACGTGCTGTACAACAAGGGCGACTCCGTAAGCCTCAAGCCCGAGTTGAGCTGGAACCAGGAACTGGGCTGGCGCTTCACCGAAGACGATATTGCGCTGAGCGCGACGCTGTTCTACATCAGCTTCAAGGACCGCCAGTTGTCGACCACCGACCTCAACGGCGACTACGCGGTCATCAACGTCGGCAAAGTCGACAACAAAGGCCTGGAGCTGGAGTGGAGCGGGCTGTTGCCGCATCACTTCAACTACTACGCGTCCTACACCTACACCCAGTCAGAACAGAAAGACAATCTGCTCAGCAAGAACGTGTTGTTGCCCACCGCCGGCAAGCAGCTGGCCAACGTGCCGGAAAACATGTTCAACCTGGTGTTTGGCTACGACGACTCGCGTTTCTACGGCAACGTTGCGGGCAAATACGTCGGCAGTTTCTACGGCGATTTGACCAACGACGAAAAAATCGCCGGGCGCACGGTGGTGGACCTGAATGCCGGTATCTACTTGCCGGTGGACAAGAAGGTCATCAAGTCGGCGACCCTGCGGCTGTCGATGCTTAACGTGTTCGACAAGGAATACCTGAGCTCGGCGCGCACCGTGTCGTTCAACTCGGCGCCGGTAAACGGCCTGGCGCCGAGTACGGCGTATTACAACGTGGGCGAGGAGCGCACGGCGATGGTGTCGTTGGAAGCCAACTTCTAAAGACGCAGCAGAACTGAATGTGGGAGCGGCTTATGTGGGAGCTGGCTTGCCTGCGATGCAGGCAACTCGGTCTGTCAGTTACTGCGCGGTGATGCTATCGCAGGCAAGCCAGCTCCCACACAAGCCAGCTCTCCTACAAGCCAGCTCCCACACAAACGGGCTTCTGCAACGGCGGGGTTACTTCAAGGCAGCCATAATCGCTTCCGGGTTGTAGTCACGAATGAGCGTACCATTGACCTCCACAAACGGAATCCCGCCGCCGCCCAGCGCCTCGTACGCCTTGCGCGCCTGGGCATCTTTCTCGATATCGAACGCCTGGTACGGCACGCCTTTCTGGTCCAGAAAACGCCGTATCTGCTTGCAGTAGCCGCACCACTCGGTGGAGTAGAGCACCACGCGCGCCGAGGCGCGTACCTGCTCCGAAACCACCTGCGAGGGGTTGAACAGCCGCTCGATCTTGCCCCAGTTCTGGATGACTACCACCACCAGCAACACCAACAGGACTTTCTTGAGTACCCCGCCCAGCATCAGTTACGGCGCTTGAGCTGGTCGGTCAGTTGGGTGGGCAGGCCCTTGATGATCAAGGTGCCGGCGGCTTCGTCGTATTCGATCTTGTCGCCCAGCAGGTGCGCTTCAAAGCTGATGGACAGGCCTTCGGCGCGGCCGGTGAAGCGGCGGAACTGGTTGAGGGTGCGTTTGTCGGCCGGAATTTCCGGTGACAGGCCGTAATCCTTGTTGCGGATATGGTCGTAGAACGCTTTTGGCCGATCTTCATCGATCAAGCCCGACAGTTCTTCCAGGCCCATCGGCTCGCCAAGCTTGGCCTGGCTGCTGGCGTAGTCAACCAGGGTTTTGGTCTTTTCGCGGGCGGACTCGTCCGGCAGGTCTTCGCTCTCAACAAAGTCACTGAAGGCCTTGAGCAGGGTGCGGGTCTCGCCCGGGCCGTCGACGCCTTCCTGGCAGCCAATAAATTCGCGGAAGTACTCCGAGACCTTCTTGCCGTTCTTGCCCTTGATAAACGAGATGTACTGCTTGGACTGCTTGTTGTTCTGCCACTCGGAGACGTTGATGCGCGCCGCCAGGTGCAACTGGCCCAGATCCAGGTGGCGCGACGGGGTCACGTCCAGCTCATCGGTCACTGCCACGCCTTCGCTGTGGTGTAGCAGGGCGATGGCCAGGTAATCGGTCATGCCTTGTTGATAGTGGGCAAACAGCACGTGGCCGCCGGTGGAGAGGTTGGACTCCTCCATCAGCTTTTGCAGGTGCTCGACCGCCGTGCGGCTGAAGGTGGTGAAATCCTGGCCACCGTCGAAATACTCCTTCAACCAGCCGCTGAACGGGTGCGCGCCGGACTCGGCATGGAAGAAACCCCAGGCCTTGCCTTGTTTGGCGTTGTAGCTCTCGTTGAGGTCGGCCAGCATGTTCTCGATGGCGGCGGATTCGGACAGCTCCGAATCGCGGGCATGCAGAACTGCAGGTGTGCCGTCGGGTTTTTTGTCGATCAGGTGAACAATGCAATGACGGATCGGCATAGGCTTCTCGGCTGGTTGACGGGGAGCGGTGGGCCTCCCCAAAAAGTCGCCCAGTGTACCGCACCCATTGGTCAAGACGCGCCTGCAAGGCGGTTTTGGACGACCTCCGACGGCCCATATGCCTTTTTTTCACGGTTTAGAGCGATAAAGCTGACCAAATGGGTATGTTGAGGCGGATATTTCCCCGTCTCTGTGCTAGTTTTGCCCCGTCTTACGCCAAGTCTCGGCGTTAAGCGTGCATTCAGCATCTGTCAGGTCGAACCAATCCCCGTTTCAAGCATCTATAACCCCGATCTCCGTGGTTATGGCCGGGGGTGCCGGGCCATGACGGTCGGGCTCGACGGCTGACACTGCACTCTGCAATCCATATGAATTTGATAGGGAA
This sequence comes from Pseudomonas sp. FP2338, assembly GCF_030687515.1. NCBI lineage: Bacteria > Pseudomonadati > Pseudomonadota > Gammaproteobacteria > Pseudomonadales > Pseudomonadaceae > Pseudomonas > Pseudomonas sp. FP2338. The sequence continues at coordinate 1,219,159 of NZ_CP117436.1, forward strand.
GGAACACCACAATGGCTATTACTAAAGACCAACTGATCGCTGACCTGGCTGAAGCAGTAGACGCACCGAAAACTACCGTGCGCGCTCTGCTGGACCAACTGAGCCAAGTTGTTGCTGATCAGCTGGAAAACGGCGGCGAAATCACTCTGCCAGGCGTTGGCAAACTGAAAGTGACCGAGCGTCCAGCCCGTACTGGCCGTAACCCTTCGACTGGCGCTGCCATCGAAATCGCTGCCAAGAAAGTTATCAAGCTGGTTGTGGCCAAAGGCCTGACCGACGCTGTTAACAAGTAAGACGCAGCAAAAAAAACCGTGCCTCGGAGCGATCCGGGCACGGTTTTTTGTTGCCTGCGATTTGTGATGTGCTTTGTGTGGCGAGGGAGCTTGCTCCCGCTGGACCGGGCTGGCGCTCCAGTGCGAAGCGCTCCCAAGATTTTTGGGCCGCTACGCACCCAGCGAGAGCAAGCTCCCTCGCCACAGGTTTAGTCGCGAACCCAGCGCTGGCGCCAGATCTGCTGCTCGTTCTTGGTCTGGAAGGTCCAGGCCACAAAACGGCTTTGCTTCTGGCCCTGGGACATCTCCACCACCTGGCTTTCCAGCACGCCGGCTTTTTTCAGGGCTGTCTCGATCGCGGGCAAATTCGACGCTTTTGACACCAGTGTGCTGAACCACAGCACCTTGTGGGCAAAGTGCGCGCTCTCGGCGATCAGCTGCGTCACAAAACGCGCTTCGCCGCCTTCACACCACAGCTCCGCCGATTGACCGCCGAAGTTCAGCACCGGCAGCTTGCGCTTGGGATCGGCCTTGCCCAGGGCGCGCCATTTGCGCTCGCTGCCCTTGGTGGCTTCGTCCATGGACGCGTGGAAGGGCGGGTTGCACATGGTCAGGTCAAAGCGCTCACCCGGCTCCAGCAAGCCCAGCAGGATCTGTTTGGGGTTGGGTTGCTGGCGCAACTGGATGACCTTGCTCAGGTCATTGGACTGCACGATGGCCTTGGCGGCGGCCACAGCGATTGGGTCGACCTCGGAGCCGAGGAAATTCCAGCGGTACTCCATATAGCCGATCAGCGGATAGACGCAGTTGGCGCCCATGCCGATGTCCAGCACCTTGACGATAGAGCCGCGCGGAATCTTGCCGTCGTTGACGCTGGCCAGCAGGTCGGCGAGGAAGTGCACATAGTCGGCACGCCCCGGTACCGGCGGGCACAGGTAATCCTGCGGGATATCCCAATGCTGGATGCCATAGAACGACTTGAGCAGTGCCCGGTTGAACACCCGCACCGCGTCCGGGCTGGCGAAGTCGATGCTCTCTTTGCCATACGGGTTGATGATCACGAATTTCGCCAGTTCCGGCGTGGTCTTGATCAGCGCCGGGAAGTCGTAACGGCCTGTGTGGCGGTTGCGCGGGTGCAAGGTAGCCTCTTTGCGCGGCGCGACGGGCTTGGCCGGGGCGACGGTTTTAGGCTTCTTGCGCGGAGGTTTGGGTGTGCTGGGGGCGGTCATGTTGATTCTGGTGTGGGCTCAAAGTGGTGGGTATTGTCACACATCCTGAGGCCAACTCGTTCAAATGTGGGAGCTGGCTTGCCTGCGATGGCATCAGCTCGGTCTGGCAGGTAGACCGAGTGGCCTGCATCGCAGGCAAGCCAGCTCCCACAAAGAGCAAAAAAAAGAGACCCGAAGGTCTCTTTTTTACACGGTTTTCAGCTTACAGACTGGAAATCCGCGCATGTTGCTCGGCCAGCTTGCCCAAAGCCTGTTCCGCTTCAGCCAACTTGGCACGCTCCTTATCGATCACCTCAGCCGGCGCCTTGTCGACAAACGCCGCATTAGACAGCTTGCCGCCCACTCGCTGCACTTCCCCTTGCAGGCGTGCGATTTCCTTGTCGAGACGGGCCAGTTCCGCGCCCTTGTCGATCAGGCCGGCCATTGGCACCAGCACTTCCATGTCGCCGACCAATGCAGTCGCCGACAAAGGCGCATCTTCGCCAGCCGCCAATACAGTGATCGACTCCAGCTTCGCCAGCTTCTTGAGCAGCGCATCGTTCTCGGTGAGGCGACGCTGATCTTCGGCACTGGCGTTCTTCACAAACACTGCCAACGGCTTGCCCGGCCCGATGTTCATCTCGGCACGGATATTACGCGTGCCCATCATCAGGGTCTTGAGCCATTCGATATCACTTTCGGCGGCCTCATCGATGCGCGCTTCATTGGCCACCGGCCAAGGTTGCAGCATGATGGTCTTGCCTTCGATACCGGCCAGCGGCGCGATGCGCTGCCAGATCTCTTCGGTGATGAACGGCATGAACGGGTGCGCCAGGCGCAGCGCCACTTCGAGTACGCGCACCAGGGTGCGGCGGGTGCCGCGCTGGCGTTCGATCGGCGAGTTTTCGTCCCACAGCACGGGCTTGGACAGTTCCAGGTACCAGTCGCAATACTGGTTCCAGATGAACTCGTACAAGGCCTGGGCGGCCAGGTCGAAACGGAACTGGTCGAGTTGGCGGGTTACTTCGGCTTCGGTGCGCTGCAACTGCGAGATGATCCAGCGATCCGCCAGGCTCAGCTCAACGGCTTCGCCGTTCTGGCCGCAGTCTTCGCCTTTGTCCAGCACGTAGCGCGCGGCGTTCCAGATCTTGTTGCAGAAGTTGCGGTAGCCTTCGACGCGGCCCATGTCGAACTTGATGTCGCGACCGGTGGACGCCAGCGAGCAGAAGGTGAAGCGCAGGGCGTCGGTGCCGTAGCTGGCGATGCCGTCGGCGAACTCGTCGCGGGTCTGCTTCTCGATCTTCTTGGCCAACTTTGGCTGCATCAGGCCCGAGGTGCGTTTCTGCACCAGGGTTTCCAGGTCGATGCCGTCGATGATGTCCAGCGGGTCCAGGACGTTGCCCTTGGACTTGGACATCTTCTGGCCCTGGCCATCACGTACCAGGCCGTGCACGTACACGGTCTTGAACGGTACTTGCGGCGTGCCGTCTTCGTTCTTCACCAAGTGCATGGTGAGCATGATCATCCGGGCAACCCAGAAGAAAATGATATCGAACCCGGTAACCAGCACATCGGTGGAGTGGAATTTCTTCAGGAACTCGGTCTGCTGTGGCCAGCCCAGGGTCGAGAAGGTCCACAGGCCCGAGCTGAACCAGGTGTCGAGTACGTCGTTGTCCTGTTGCAGGGCGATGTCTGCGCCGAGGTTGTGCTTGGCACGCACTTCGGCTTCATCGCGACCGACATAGACCTTGCCCGACTCGTCGTACCAGGCCGGAATGCGGTGGCCCCACCACAGTTGACGGCTGATGCACCAATCCTGGATGTCACGCATCCACGAGAAGTACATGTTTTCGTACTGTTTAGGCACGAACTGGATGCGGCCGTCTTCCACGGCAGCAATCGCAGGCTCGGCCAACGGCTTGGTGGACACGTACCACTGGTCGGTCAGCCACGGCTCGATCACGGTGCCGGAACGATCACCTTTCGGCACTTTGAGGCCGTGGTCGTCAACGCTTACCAGCAAACCGGCGGCGTCGAAGGCGGCCACGATCTGCTTGCGCGCTTCGAAACGGTCGAGGCCGGCGTATTCGGCCGGGATCTTGCCGTCGATGCTCTCGTTCAGCGTGCCGTCCAGGTTGAACACCTGGCAGGCCGGCAGTACGGCGGCGTTCTTGTCGAAAATGTTCAGCAACGGCAGGTTGTGGCGCTTGCCGACTTCGTAGTCGTTGAAATCGTGGGCCGGGGTGATTTTCACGCAGCCGGTGCCGAACTCAGGGTCGCAGTAGTCGTCCGCAATGATCGGGATACGACGGCCAACCAGCGGCAGCTCAACGAATTTGCCGATCAGCGCCTGGTAGCGCTCGTCGTTCGGGTTAACGGCAACGGCGGCGTCGCCGAGCATGGTTTCCGGACGGGTAGTGGCGACGATCAGGTAGTCGTTGCCCTCGGCGGTTTTGGCGCCATCGGCCAGCGGGTACTTGAGGTTCCACAGGAAGCCTTTCTCGTCGTGGTTTTCCACTTCGAGGTCGGAAATTGCCGTGTGCAACTTGGTGTCCCAGTTGACCAGGCGCTTGCCGCGGTAGATCAGGCCGTCTTCATGCAGGCGTACGAAGGCCTCTTTCACCGATTCCGACAGGCCGTCGTCCATGGTGAAGCGCTCGCGGCTCCAGTCCACAGACGAACCGAGGCGACGGATCTGACGGCTGATATTGCCGCCGGACTGGTCTTTCCATTCCCAGATTTTCTCCAGGAACTTCTCGCGACCCAGGTCGTGACGGTTCTGTCCGGTGGCTTCCAGCTGGCGCTCCACCAGCATTTGCGTGGCGATACCGGCGTGGTCGGTACCCGGTTGCCACAGGGTGTTGCGGCCCTGCATGCGGCGGAAACGGATCAACGCATCCATGATCGCATTATTGAAGCCATGGCCCATGTGCAGGCTGCCAGTGACGTTCGGTGGCGGAATCATGATGGTGTAGGACTCGCCGGCACCTTGTGGGGCGAAATAATTCTCGGACTCCCAGGTGTTGTACCAGGAAGTTTCAATGGCGTGCGGCTGGTAGGTCTTATCCATGCGCGGCGGGACCCTAGTTGGCATTAATTCAGGAAAGCCGACAAGTATAACGGGGGATAAGGCGCAGGGCGAGGCGAAGACGGGCTAGAGATGTATGTTGAGCAAATGTGGGAGCTGGCTTGCCTGCGATGGCGGTGTGGCAGTCGCCAAAGGGTTCGACTGAGAAACCGCCATCGCAGGCAAGCCAGCTCCCACAGGGATCTAAGTAAGGCTCAGGACTGGTATTGGCTTAATAGCCGCTCCATCCGCGCATCCATCCGCCGTTTGATCTCGGCTTCAATATGCGGGGCAAAGTCGTCGATCACATCCTGCATGATCAATTGCGCAGCGGCACGCAGTTCGTTGTCCAGGTGCAGCAGCAACGCGTCAGGCGCTTTTTCAGCGGTGGGTGCCGGTTCTGCAGCGGGTGCCGGCGCGACAGCCTCAGGTGCGGCAGGTTTGCCACCGACCATGTCGAACAACAGCGGAATCTGTACTTCGCTCTCGACCGAGTTGGTCAGCAGCGGCGGTTGCAACTCATCATCACCGAGCAATTGACGGATCGACTCCAGGTCGTCCAGCAAGTGGTCGTCTTTTTTCAGCGGGTTTGGAGTGTCCATCGTGTGCTCAAAGTCGTTGTAGCCGGTGATCTTGCAGAGGATAGCCCTGTTCGCGGTAGAAACGGAAACTCTCCCGCGCGGCCTGACGAATAGCAGGGTCTTCCACCACCACTTCCGCCACGCGGGCAAACGCCTTGGCAAAGGCCGGTACTTTCAGGTCCAGGTTGACAAGCAGGTCTTGGTGATCGCCGCAGCTGTCGCCTAAACCCAACACAATTTGGCCTTCGGGTTCGGACTCCGCAGGGCCGTGGGGCACGAAGCTTTCGCCCTTGAAGCGCCACAGGCGAGCGTCAAGGTCTTCACGCTGGGCGGCATCGCTGCAATGCAGGTAGATGCGGTGGCCCATGCGCCAGGCTTTTTCGGTGAGTTTGCAGGCAAAGTCCAGGCGCGCGGAGGGATCGGCGCTCGGCAATATATAGAAGTCGACTTGGGTCATTGCGGTTCCTGAGACCGGGGCGCCATGCAGGCCACCCCGGAATCTTCAGTTTCAGGCTTTGGCGCGATCCAGCAGGTACTGGGTCAACAGAGGAACCGGACGGCCACTGGCGCCCTTATCCTTGCCGCCACTGGTCCAGGCCGTACCGGCGATGTCCAGGTGCGCCCAGTTGAAGTTCTTGGCGAAGCGCGACAGGAAGCAGGCAGCGGTGATGGTGCCGGCTTTAGGGCCGCCGATGTTGGCGATGTCGGCGAACGGGCTGTCCAGTTGTTCCTGGTACTCGTCGAACAGCGGCAGTTGCCAGGCGCGGTCGTCGGCAGCCTTGCCGGCGCTGAGCAGTTGCTCGATCAGCTCGTCGTTGTTACCCAGCAGGCCCGAAGTGTGAGCGCCCAGGGCGACTACGCAGGCGCCGGTCAGGGTGGCAATGTCGATCACGGCCTGTGGCTTGAAGCGTTCGGCGTAGGTGAGGGCATCGCACAGCACCAGACGGCCTTCGGCGTCGGTGTTGAGGATCTCGACGGTCTGGCCGCTCATGGTGGTGACGATGTCACCCGGGCGTGCAGCACCACCGCTCGGCATGTTCTCGGCGCAGGCCAGGATGCACACCAGGTTGATCGGCAGCTTGAGTTCCAGCACGGCACGCAGGGTGCCGAACACGCTGGCGGCGCCGCCCATGTCGTACTTCATCTCGTCCATGCCGGCGCCCGGCTTGAGGCTGATGCCGCCGGTGTCGAAGGTGATGCCTTTGCCGACCAGCGCGTAAGGCTTCTCGGACTTTTTGCCGCCGTTGTATTGCATCACGATCAGGCGTGGCGGCTGGTCGCTGCCCTGGCCCACGGCATAGAACGAGCCCATGCCCAGTTCCTTGATCTTCTTCTCGTCCAGCACTTCAACCTTCAGGCCCTTGAACTCCTTGTCCAGCGCCTTGGCTTGTTCGCCCAGGTAGGTAGGGTGGCAGATGTTCGGCGGCAGGTTGCCCAGGTCGCGGGTAAACGACATGCCGTTGGCGATGGCGGTGGCGTGGGTAACGGCGCGCTCGACTTCAGCCTGGGCGGCCTTGATGGTCAGCAGGGTGATTTTTTTGATGGCGCGCGGTTCGGCCTTCTGGCTCTTGAACTGGTCGAAGACGTAACCGCCGTCCACCAGGCTTTCGGCCAGCAGGCGGGTCTTGCCGTAGCTGTCGCGGCCTTTTACTACGATTTCGTCGAGGGCCAGTGCCGCATCGGTACCGCCCAGGCCTTTAAGGGTGGCGAGGATACCGCTGATGATCTTGCGGAACGGGCGGTCGCCCAGTTCGGCGTCCTTGCCCACGCCCACCAGCAATACGCGGTCGGCTTTAAGGTTGGGCAGGCTTTGCAGCAGCAGGCTTTGGCCGACTTTGCCGGCCAGGTCGCCGCGCTTGAGGACCGCGCTGATGGCGCCGCCGCTCAGTTCGTCCAGTTGCTTGGCGGCGACGCCGAGCTTGCGCCCTTCGCCGACGGCGACCACGAGGGTGGCGGTTTTCAACGTTTCGGGGCTAACGCTTTTTACAACCAATTCCATTTTCGGGTCCCTTATTTAAGGTCTGTGAGCCTGGCGTCTGTACGCAGGCTTTGATGCTCGGCAGCTTTGTAAACCGCCCGCGACAAAGGCCGCAGTTTGAACCTCGCCAGAGCAGCCTGACAACCCTTGCAGCACGGTTTGTGCACGCGCATGAGCAAGCACCGTGACAGGCGCGGTCAATCACAGGATAATGCGCAATCTTTTTAGCCGGCCCGTGCATGCGGGTCGACTCGGTATGCTTGCTTGTTTGGCCGCCTTAGCCTGACAACCCTGGAGTGTCTGGTTTGATCGTCTTCCGTTATCTGTCCCGCGAAGTCCTGCTGACCCTGAGTGCCGTGAGTGCGGTATTGCTGGTCATCACCATGAGTGGTCGTTTCGTCAAATTCCTCGCCCAGGCGGCCTCGGGCGCCCTGGATCCGGGCTCGTTGTTCCTGATCATGGGCTTTCGCCTGCCGGGTTTCCTGCAGTTGATCCTGCCCCTTGGCCTGTTTCTCGGTATTTTGCTGGCCTATGGCCGGCTTTACCTTGAAAGCGAAATGACCGTGCTCTCGGCCACCGGCATGAGCCAGCAGCGTCTGCTGGCCATGACCATGGTGCCGGCCACCGGCGTTGCGCTGGTGGTGGCCTGGTTGAGCATGAGCCTGGCGCCCCAGGGGGCCATGCAGTTCCAGCTGCTGCTGAACAAGCAGGACGCGATGACCGAGTTCGATACCCTCGAGCCCGGGCGCTTCCAGGCGCTCAACGACGGCACGCGGGTCACCTATACCGAAACCATGACCGACGACCGCTCTAACCTGGGCGGTGTGTTCATCTCGCAGAAAAACCTCGGCGTGAACCAGAAAGACCGGGGTATTTCGATTCTGGTAGCCAACAGCGGCCGCCAGGAAATACGCGCTGACGGCAACCGCTACCTGATCCTGGAAAATGGCTATCGCTACGACGGCAGCCCTGGGCTGGCGGAATATCGGGCGGTCAAATACGACACTTATGGCGTAATGCTGGCCAAACCGGACATCAGTGAAGAGGTCACCGACCGCGATGCACTGCCGACGCTATCGCTGATCGGTAATCCCGACCTGCGCTCCGTTGCCGAGCTGCAATGGCGAGTCTCGCTGCCGCTGCTGGTGTTTATCGTGACGTTGATGGCCGTGCCGCTGTCGCGGGTCAACCCGCGCCAGGGCCGCTTCCTCAAGCTGTTGCCGGCGATCCTGCTGTACATGGCTTACCTGACCATCCTGATTTCTGCCCGTGGCTCCCTGGAGAAGGGCAAGCTGTCGCCAGCCCTGGGCCTGTGGTGGGTGCACGGGATCTTCCTGGCGATCGGCCTGGGGCTGCTCTACTGGGAACCTATCCGTTTGAAAATGAAGAGCCGTCGTGGCCTGAAGGAGTTGGCTCGTGGCTAAGCTCGACCGCTACATTGGTAGCAGCGTACTGATCGCCATCCTGGCGGTATTGGGCATCATCCTTGGCCTGGCTTGCCTGTTTGCCTTTATTGATGAAGTGAGCAACGTCACCGACACCTATACGGTCACCAACGTACTGAGCTACGTGGCGCTGACCGCACCGCGTCGTCTCTACGACATGATGCCGATGGCGGCGCTGATCGGTTGCCTGATCGGCCTGGGCAGCCTGGCCAGCAGCAGTGAACTGACCATCATGCGAGCGGCGGGCGTTTCCATCGGCCGCATCGTCTGGGCGGTCATGAAACCCATGCTGTTGCTGATGGCGTGCAGTGTGTTGATCGGTGAGTACGTAGCGCCACCGACCGAAGCCACAGCCCAGGCCAATCGTGCCCTGGCCCAGGGGTCGGGGGATGCGCAGAGCGCCAGGCACGGCCTGTGGCACCGCCAGGGTGATGAGTTTATCCACATCAACGCCGTGCAGCCGGGCGGTTTGTTGGTGGGTGTGACGCGTTATACGTTCGACAAAGAGCGGCATATGCTGACCTCCAGTTTCTCCAAGCGTGCGCAGTACGACGAGGGGAAATGGGAGCTGTACGATGTCACCACGACGTACTTCCGTAATGTGGGGCAGGGCACCAAGGCCTACACTGAAGTGATCAATGTGCCGTCCGAGCAGTGGGACATTGCCCTGAAGCCGGAACTGCTCAATACCGTGGTCATGATCCCGGAAAGCCTGCCGATCTCCGGTTTGTGGAGTTATATCCACTACCTCAAGGATCAGGGCCTGAACAACGGCCGTTACTGGCTGGCATTTTGGGTCAAGGTGTTGCAGCCGCTGGTCACCGCCGCACTGGTGTTGATGGCTATTTCGTTCATCTTCGGTCCGCTGCGTTCGGTAACGCTCGGCCAGCGGGTGTTTACCGGCGTGCTGGTGGGCTTTACCTTCCGCATCGCCCAGGACCTGCTTGGGCCGTCGAGCCTGGTATTCGGTTTCTCGCCGCTGTTTGCGGTGCTGGTGCCGACGGCTATTTGTGCCGTGGCCGGGTTCTGGCTGTTGCGCCGGGCCGGTTGATACCGCGCTTATGCACAAAAAATGCCCCGCTCCTATGAGCGGGGCATTTTTGTTCTGGTCAGCAAAGATGACGCCCGGCCCGAGCATCAGGTACAATTCCCGGCTATTTTTCAGCGGGCAATCTGCCTGCAGCCTTTTTGAGTGTTGATCCGTGAGTGATTTGAGTCATATCCGCAATTTCTCCATCATCGCCCACATTGACCATGGTAAGTCGACGCTGGCCGATCGATTCATCCAGATGTGCGGCGGCCTTGCCGAGCGTGAAATGGAAGCCCAGGTACTGGACTCCATGGACCTCGAGCGCGAGCGCGGCATCACCATCAAGGCCCACAGCGTTACCCTGTACTACACCGCAAAAGACGGTATCAAGTACCAGCTGAACTTCATTGACACCCCTGGCCACGTTGACTTCACCTACGAAGTCAGCCGTTCGCTGGCGGCCTGTGAAGGTGCCTTGCTGGTGGTCGATGCCGGCCAGGGCGTTGAAGCCCAGTCCGTGGCTAACTGCTATACCGCGATCGAGCAGGGCCTTGAGGTCATGCCGGTACTGAACAAGATCGACCTGCCCCAGGCTGATCCTGACCGCGTTAAAGAAGAAATCGAAAAAATCATCGGCATTGACGCCACCGACGCCGTCGAGTGCAGCGCCAAGACCGGCCTGGGCGTTGACGAAGTGCTCGAACGCCTGGTCAAGACCATTCCTGCGCCTACCGGCAACTACGAAGATCCGCTGCAAGCGTTGATCATCGACTCCTGGTTCGACAACTACCTGGGCGTTGTTTCCCTGGTACGCGTGCGCCACGGCCGTGTGAAGAAGGGCGACAAGATCCTGGTCAAATCCACCGGCAAGATCCACCTGGTGGACAGCGTCGGTGTGTTCAACCCGAAACACACTGCTACCACCGACCTCAAGGCCGGTGAAGTGGGCTTCATCATCGCTGGTATCAAGGACATTCACGGTGCGCCGGTGGGTGACACCCTGACCTTGAGCTCCACCCCTGACGTCGACGTGCTGCCGGGCTTCAAACGCATCCAGCCGCAGGTTTACGCCGGCCTGTTCCCGGTCAGCTCCGACGACTTCGAAGATTTCCGCGAAGCGCTGCAGAAGCTCACCCTCAACGACTCGTCGTTGCAGTACACCCCGGAAAGCTCCGACGCCCTGGGCTTCGGCTTCCGCTGCGGGTTCCTGGGCATGCTGCACATGGAGATCATTCAGGAGCGCCTCGAGCGCGAATACGACCTGGACCTGATCACCACGGCGCCAACGGTTATTTTTGAGCTGGCGCTGAAAACCGGTGAAACGATTTACGTCGACAACCCGTCCAAGCTTCCGGATCTGTCCTCCATCGAAGACATGCGCGAGCCGATCGTGCGGGCCAATATCCTGGTTCCGCAGGAGCACTTGGGCAACGTTATTACCCTGTGTATCGAAAAACGTGGCGTGCAGCACGACATGTTGTTCCTCGGTACCCAGGTGCAGGTGACCTACGATTTGCCGATGAACGAAGTGGTTCTGGACTTCTTCGACCGTCTCAAATCCACCAGTCGCGGCTATGCTTCGCTGGATTACCATTTCGACCGTTACCAATCGGCTAATCTGGTGAAACTGGATGTGCTGATCAACGGCGACAAGGTGGACGCACTGGCACTGATCGTGCACAAGGACAACGCGCACTACAAAGGTCGCCAGTTGACCGAAAAGATGAAAGAACTGATTCCGCGCCAGATGTTCGATGTCGCGATCCAGGCCGCCATTGGCGGGCAGATCATTGCACGGACCTCCGTCAAGGCACTCAGAAAGAACGTACTGGCCAAATGCTACGGCGGTGACGTAAGCCGTAAGCGCAAGCTGCTTGAGAAGCAAAAGGCCGGTAAAAAACGCATGAAGCAAGTGGGCAACGTGGAAATTCCACAAGAAGCCTTCCTTGCAGTGCTCAGGTTGGATAGTTAGGTCCTATGTCACTAAATTTCCCGCTGTTGCTGGTCATCGCCGTTGCCGTTTGCGGATTCCTGGCGTTGCTCGATCTGGTGTTCTTCGCCCCGCGTCGGCGGGCGGCGATCGCCTCGTATCAGGGCAGCGTCAGCCAGCCCGATGCGGTGGCGATCGAGAAACTGAACAAAGAGCCTTTGCTGGTTGAATACGGCAAGTCGTTCTTCCCGGTGTTGTTCATCGTGCTGGTGCTGCGTTCGTTCCTGGTGGAGCCGTTTCAGATCCCTTCGGGCTCGATGAAACCCACCCTGGACGTGGGCGACTTCATCCTGGTGAACAAGTTTTCCTACGGGATCCGCCTGCCGGTGCTCGACAAGAAGGTCATCCCGGTCGGTGATCCGCAGCGCGGCGATGTGATGGTGTTCCGCTACCCAAGCGACCCGAACGTCAACTATATCAAGCGTGTCGTCGGCCTGCCGGGCGATGTGATTCGCTACACCAGCGACAAGCGCCTGTTCGTCAACGGTGAGTCGGTAGCCGAGAAGTTGATCGGCACCGAGCCGAACACCCTGGGCAGCGCTGAGCTGTATCAGGAAAAACTCGGCGCGGTAGAGCACCAGATCCGCAAGGAAATGAGCCGCTACCGCTCGCCGCCCGACACCGAATGGAAAGTGCCGGCCGGGCACTACTTCATGATGGGCGACAACCGCGACAACTCCAACGACAGCCGGTATTGGGATGACCCTAATATTCCCAAGGACCTGCTGGGCATGGTTCCCGACGAGAACATTGTCGGCAAGGCCTTTGCGGTCTGGATGAGCTGGCCGGAACCCAAGCTCAGCCACCTGCCGAACTTCTCGCGGGTCGGGCTGATCAAGTAATACAGGCGGCGCTGTGAACACAGCGCCGAATGCTTTTCTGGGGTTGGGACAATCAATGGTCCAACCCCTTGCTGTACCAATCAGGATTTGAATTTGAACACTGCGTCAATCGTCGATGGCCGCCGGTGCCACCAAACAGATATGGGTAAACCGTGAGCGTTTCTCTAAGCCGTCTCGAGCGCCAGCTCGGCTACACCTTCAAGGACCAGGAATTGATGGTCCTTGCCCTCACACACCGCAGCTTTGCAGGGCGCAATAACGAGCGCCTGGAATTCCTCGGTGATGCCATCCTCAACTTTGCCGCCGGTGAGGCGCTGTTCGAGCGTTTCCCGCAAGCGCGCGAAGGCCAGCTGTCACGCCTGCGTGCACGCCTGGTCAAAGGCGAGACACTGGCCGTGCTGGCCCGTGGTTTCGGCCTGGGCGAGTACCTGCGCCTGGGTTCCGGCGAACTGAAAAGCGGCGGTTTCCGCCGCGAGTCGATCCTGGCCGATGCCCTCGAAGCATTGATCGGTGCGATCTACCTTGATGCAGGCATGGAGACCGCCAAAGAGCGCGTAGTCGCCTGGCTGGCGTCGGAGATCGAGAGCCTGACGCTGGTCGACACCAACAAAGATCCCAAGACCCGCCTGCAGGAATACCTGCAGTCGCGTGGTTGTGAACTGCCACGCTACGAAGTGGTGGATATCCAGGGTGAGCCGCATTGCCGCGTGTTTTTCGTGGAATGTGAAATCACCTTATTGAATGAAAAAAGCCGAGGTCAGGGTGTGAGCCGTCGTATTGCCGAACAGGTAGCGGCCGCTGCAGCACTGATTGCCCTGGGCGTGGAGAATGGCCATGACTGATTCAACCGCAACACGCTGTGGCTATGTTGCCATCGTCGGCCGCCCGAACGTGGGCAAGTCCACACTGCTGAACCACATCCTCGGCCAGAAGCTGGCGATTACTTCGCGCAAGCCGCAGACCACCCGCCACAACATGCTGGGCATCAAGACCGAAGGCACCGTGCAAGCGGTCTACGTCGACACCCCAGGCATGCACAAAGGTGGCGAGAAGGCGCTGAACCGCTACATGAACAAAACCGCTTCGGCGGCGTTGAAAGACGTCGACGTGGTGATCTTCGTGGTCGACCGCACCAAGTGGACCGACGAAGACCAGATGGTTCTGGAACGTGTGCAGTACGTCACCGGCCCGTTGATCGTCGCGCTGAACAAGACCGACCGCATCGAAGACAAAGCCGAGCTGATGCCGCACCTGAGCTGGCTGCAGGAGCAACTGCCGAACGCCCAGATCATGCCGATTTCGGCCCAGCACGGCCACAACCTGGACGCCCTGGAACGCGTGATCGCCGAGCACCTGCCGGAGAACGAGCACTTCTTCCCGGAAGACCAGATCACCGACCGCAGCAGCCGCTTCCTGGCTGCCGAACTGGTACGCGAGAAAATCATGCGCCAGATGGGCGCCGAGCTGCCGTACCAGATCACCGTCGAAATCGAAGAGTTCAAGCAGCAGGGCAAAACCCTGCATATCCACGCGTTGATCCTTGTTGAACGTGACGGCCAGAAGAAAATCATCATTGGCGACAAGGGCGAGCGCATCAAGCGCATCGGCACCGAAGCGCGCAAGGACATGGAATTGCTGTTTGATTCCAAGATCATGCTTAACCTGTGGGTGAAGGTTAAAGGTGGTTGGTCCGATGATGAGCGCGCGCTGCGCTCCCTGGGCTACGGCGACCTGTAACCCTTCGCCTGATGGCGCACGGGCGTGTTGTGGCGAGGGAGCTTGCTCCCGCTGGGCCGCGAAGCGGCCCCAACAAGGCCGGCGAGTTTTTTCAGCTATAACTCGATGGCTGGTATAGGGGCTGCTTCGCAGCCCAGCGGGAGCAAGCTCCCTCGCCACAGAAGCGCTCTCCTTCTTTAGAGATTCCCCATCTCATGTCCCAATCCCCACCTCCCAGCCAACTTGCCTACGTCCTGCACAGCCGCGCCTACCGCGAGACCAGCGCTTTGGTGGATTTCCTCACGCCCCAAGGCCGCTTGCGCGCGGTGTTGCGCAGTGCGCGAGGCAAGGCGGGTACGCTGGCACGTCCGTTTGTGGCGCTGGACGTGGAGTTTCGTGGCAAAGGTGAGTTGAAAAACGTCGGTCGCCTGGAAAGTGTCGGCAACTCGGCCTGGCTCAATGGCGAAGCGCTGTTCAGCGGGCTTTACCTTAATGAGCTGCTGATCCGCCTGCTGCCGGCCGAAGACCCACACCCCGCAGTCTTCGATCACTATGCCGCCACGCTTTTGGCCTTGGCCGAAGGGCGCCCGCTGGAGCCGCTGCTGCGCGCCTTCGAATGGCGGCTGCTCGATGACTTGGGCTACGGCTTCGAACTGAGCAATGACCTGCACGGCGATCCCATCGCGGCCGACGGCATGTACCGCCTGCAAGTCGACGCCGGGCTTGAGCGCGTGTACCTGCTGCAACCGGGCCTGTTCCAGGGCACCGAACTGTTGGCCATGAGCGAAGCGGACTGGACGGCGCCAGGCGCCTTGTCCGCGGCCAAACGCTTGATGCGCCAGGCGCTGGCCGTGCATCTGGGCGGGCGCCCGCTGGTCAGTCGCGAGTTGTTTCGAAAGCCCTGACAACCCCGTGTATGCTGTGCAGCGTTTCTTTCCCTTTTCAGGAGCGCTTCCGTGACCACCAGCAATCGCATTCTTCTTGGCGTCAACATCGACCACGTCGCCACCCTGCGCCAGGCCCGGGGCACCCGTTACCCCGACCCGGTCAAGGCCGCGCTGGACGCCGAAGAAGCGGGCGCCGACGGTATCACCGTGCACCTGCGCGAAGACCGCCGTCACATCCAGGAGCGTGATGTACTGGTGCTCAAGGACGTGCTGCAAACCCGCATGAACTTCGAGATGGGCGTCACCGAAGAAATGATGGCGTTCGCCGAGCGCATCCGCCCGGCGCACATCTGCCTGGTGCCGGAAACCCGCCAGGAACTCACCACCGAAGGCGGCCTCGACGTGGCTGGCCAGGAAGCGCGGATCAAGGCGGCCGTAGAGCGGCTGTCGAAGATCGGCAGCGAAGTGTCGCTGTTCATCGACGCCGACGAGCGCCAGATCGAAGCCTCGCGTCGCGTTGGCGCGCCGGCGATCGAACTGCACACCGGCCGTTACGCCGATGCCACCACGCCCACCGAAGTGGCCGAGGAACTGCAGCGCATCATTGACGGCGTCAAGTTCGGCCTCAGTGAAGGCCTGATCGTCAACGCCGGCCATGGCCTGCACTACCACAATGTCGAGGCCGTGGCCGCGATCAAGGGCATCAACGAGCTGAACATCGGCCACGCGCTGGTGGCGCATGCGCTGTTCGTCGGTTTCAAAGGCGCGGTTGCCGAGATGAAAGCCCTGATTCTGGCGGCAGCCAAGCACTGAGAAACGACAGAGATCAAATGTGGGAGCTGGCTTGCCTGCGATAGCATCGCCTCGGTAAAACTGAAAAACCGAGGCGCCTGCATCGCGGGCAAGCCCGGCTCCCACACAAGCCAGCTCCCACAGGAAATCTCCAGAGGCTTAACCAGCGTTTTCGCCATGCGGCAATGCGAAGCCTTACTGTTTAGCCGATGCAGGTGTATCGTATCTGCCCTTTGCGGGCCCCTGGCCTGCGGCCGATACGTGAGGTTGTTGTGTCCCGATCCTTTTCCCGTCGACAAATCCTGGGTGGCCTGGCAGGCCTGGCCGTCGTGGGCGTCGGTGCCGGGGGCGCCTATCGCTACTGGCTGGGGAAAGTCGCCGAGGCGCAAGCGGGTCACGATTATGAACTGATCGCCGCACCGTTGGACGTGGAGCTGGTGCCCGGCCACAAGACCGAAGCCTGGGCGTTCGGCCCCTCGGCGCCGGGTACCGAGTTGCGGGTGCGCCAGGGCGAGTGGCTGCGGGTGCGTTTTATCAACCACCTGCCGGTCGCCACCACCATCCACTGGCACGGCATTCGCCTGCCGCTGGAAATGGACGGCGTGCCCTACGTCTCACAACTGCCGGTACTGCCCGGTGAATACTTCGATTACAAATTCCGCGTGCCCGATGCCGGCAGCTACTGGTATCACCCGCACGTGAACAGCAGCGAAGAACTCGGCCGTGGCCTGGTCGGTCCGTTGATTGTCGAAGAGCGCGAGCCCACCGGTTTCAAGCACGAATGCACCTTGAGCCTGAAAAGCTGGCACGTGGACGAAGAGGGCGCATTCGTCGCCTTCAGTGTGCCCCGTGAAGCCGCGCGTGGTGGCACGGCCGGGCGATTGTCGACCATCAATGGCGTGCCCCAGGCGGTGATTGACCTGCCAGCCGGGCAGATCACTCGTGTGCGCTTGCTCAACCTCGACAACACCCTGACGTATCGCCTCAATATCCCCGACGTTGAAGCGCAGATCTACGCACTGGATGGCAACCCTATCGAGCCGCGCCCCTTGGGCAAGGAATACTGGCTAGGCCCGGGCATGCGCATTTGCCTGGCGATCAAGGCACCGGCCGCCGGTGAAGAACTCTCAATCCGCAATGGCCCGGTGCGCCTGGGCACTTTCCGTTCAGTCGCCAATACCGACGCGCCGAGCGAATGGCCGCCAGCGCTGCCTGCCAACCCGATTGCCGAGCCGGACCTGGCCAATGCCGAGAAACTCAACTTCAATTTCGAGTGGGTCGGCAGCGTGTCGGTGGATGACGGCAAACCGCCGAGCCTGTGGCAGATCAACGGCAAGGCCTGGGACATCACCGACAAGACCTGCGCCGACCGCCCGATTGCCAGGCTTGAGAAGGGCAAGAGCTATATTTTTGAATTGAAGAACATGACCCAGTACCAGCACCCGATTCACCTGCACGGCATGAGTTTCAAGGTGATCGCCTCGAACCGCCACAAGGTGATCCCGTATTTCACCGACACCTACCTGCTCGGCAAAAACGAACGTGCGCGCGTGGCGTTGGTGGCCGACAACCCAGGCGTGTGGATGTTTCACTGCCACGTGATCGACCATATGGAAACCGGCCTGATGGCCGCCATCGAGGTGGTGTGATGCGCCAGATTCGCCCCGCGGCGATTATCGACCGCAGCCGTGACCAGCACTTCATGCGCGAAGCCCTGGCCCTTGCCGCCCAAGGCGCCGCGCTGGGCGAAGTGCCCGTGGGCGCGGTGCTGGTGCAGGACGGTGAAATCATCGGCCGTGGCTTCAACTGCCCCATCAGCGGCAACGACCCCAGTGCCCATGCCGAAATGGTCGCCATCCGCGCCGCCGCACAGGCGATCAGTAACTATCGGCTGGTGGGCAGCACGCTGTATGTGACGCTGGAACCGTGCAGCATGTGCGCTGGTTTGATTGTGCATTCGCGCATCGCGCGGGTGGTGTATGGCGCGCTCGAGCCCAAGGCCGGGATTGTGCAAAGCCAGGGGCAGTTTTTTACCCAGGGCTTTCTCAACCATCGGGTGCTGTATGAAGGCGGGGTGTTGGCCGAGGAATGCGGCACGGTGCTAAGTGAGTTCTTCAAGGCCCGCAGAGCAAAGCCCCCACTCTAAAGAACACCGAGGAGCCATTGTGGGAGCTGGCTTGCCTGCGATAGCGGTGCACCAGTCACTGATGAGTTGTCGGGCTGGCCGCCATCGCAGGCAAGCCAGCTCCCACATGTTGATCCCCATTTAGTCAGGGAAATCAGTGTTTATTTCTTGGCGATAATCACCGCCCGCATCGGCGCCGGCAGCCCTTCGATGGTCTTGCTGTGATCATCCGGGTCCAAAAAATCACTCAGCGACTGATACTTCATCCACTCGGTGCCACGCTGTTCCTCAACCGTGGTCACGCTCACATCCACACAACGCACTTCACTGAAACCCGCACGACGCAGCCACAACATCAGCGCCGGCACCGACGGCAGGAACCACACGTTGCGCATCTGTGCGTAGCGGTCTTCCGGCACCAGCACTTGTTGCTGATCGCCGTCCACGACCAGGGTTTCCAGCACCAACTCGCCGCCTTTGACCAAGGTGTCCTTGAGCGCCAGCAGGTGTTCGATCGGCGAACGGCGGTGATAAAACACGCCCATGGAAAACACCGTATCGAAGCCTTCCAGGTTCGACGGCAGGTCTTCAAACGGGAACGGTAAGTGCCAGGCCTTCGGCTCGGACAAGTAGCGCTGTACCGCCTGGAACTGGCAGAAAAACAGCCAGTTCGGGTCCACGCCAATCACGCTGTCGGCGCCCGCGCCGAGCATGCGCCACATGTAATACCCGTTGCCGCAGCCCACATCGAGGATGCGCTTGCCCTTCAAATCCAGGTGCGGTGCCACCCGTGACCACTTCCAGTCCGAACGCCATTCAGTGTCCACATGCACGCCGAACAGGTTGAACGGGCCTTTGCGCCACGGGCTCAGGCCCATCAGCGCGGTATGCATTTGCACGCGGGTAGCGTCGTCGCAATCGGTATCAAGCGTCAGGCCATTGAGTAAATCGACGTCGCTGGGCTGGATTTGCGGCAGTGCGTCCAGCGCACTCTGCCAGCGCTCCAGGTCGCCATGACCCTTTTCCATTTTGCTGTCGAGCTGCGCTTGCAGGCCCTGGGCCCACACGGCCAGAGGAGTGCCGACCAAGTGGCGGGCGAGGGGGGACAAATCAATCATGGCAAGGCAATCAACGAGGCAAAGTTAAGACACTGGAACCACGGCACGACTTTCGAGAACCCGGCCGCCAGTAAGCGTTCGCGGTGTTCTTCGAGGCTGTCGGGTTTCATGACGTTTTCGATGGCGCTGCGCTTCTGGGCAATTTCCAGTTCGCTGTAGCCGTTGGCGCGTTTGAACGCGATATGCAGGTCGGTGAGCAGCGCGTGTTCTTCGGGATCGTTGAAACGCAGCTTTTCCGAGAGGATCAACGCACCGCCCGGCAGCAGCGACTGGCGGATACGCCCGAGCAACGCCAGGCGTTGCTCGGGCGCGATAAATTGCAGGGTGAAGTTCAACGCCACCACCGAAGCGGGCTGGAATTGCAGCGCGAGAATGTCGCCCTCGACCACCTCAACCGGCAGCAACTCCTGGAACATCGAGTCTTGCCCGTTGAGGTATTCGCGGCAACGCTCGACCATGGCCGCGGAGTTATCCACCGCAATCACCCGGCAGCCGTCGGTGCGCACGTGGCGACGCAAGGCTTGGGTCACTGCGCCAAGGGACGAACCGAGGTCGTAGAGCACGCTGCCCGGCTGGGCAAATTGCGCCGCGAGCACGCCGAGGTTCTCGACGATGGTCGGGTAACCCGGCACCGAGCGCTTGATCATGTCCGGGAACACCCGCACCACGTCCTCGTTAAAGGCGAAGTCCGGCACCTGGGGCAGGGGCTGGGCGAATAGGCGATCGGGTTCTTTGCTCACGGTTGTTCCGGCGACGAGGGGGAAAGGCCGGCATTTTAGCCAAGTTGGCCCTCGTGTGCGCGGGTTGTCTGATGGAAAGCCGAGGCCGTGATGCCCCACTGGCCGAGCCAGTAGGTGATGATCAGCAAATACGGCGCCGCATCGAAGGCCAGCACAAACCGATTGATGCCGATCAGCGTGTCGGAAAACACAAACGACACCGCCCCCGCTGCCGCAAGCCAGGCCGAGCGTCTCGGCACCTCACTGCCCAACCGCGCCAATGCGCGCCAGAGCATGGCACTGATCACCAGCGCGTAAACCACCACCGGGATCAGCAAATCGCCCAGGCCGTGGGAAATCAGGATGCTCAACAAAATCGCGCCGACCACCAGCGCCAATACCAAGGGCAACACCGCCAGGCGGCGGCAATCGCTGAAATAAGCTTTCAAATACGCCAGGTGCGCAAACAGGAACGCGCCAAGGCCAAAGATAAACAGGTCGCCCGGCCAGGCGAGCAGCACATCGCCGACCAGGGAAAAAATCAGCCCCAGGCTGATCCAGCGTCGATAGTCGGTGGGCGGCGCATCATGCAGCCAACCCAGCAGTGCCAGCACCGGCAGTGGTTTGACCAGCAAGCACAACAAGGTGGCGTGGGTGGTCAGGCCATAGATAAAGGTGCCGGCGCCCATCAGCGCGAGGATCAGCCATGGCATATCAGTTCACCGTAATGGCGCAGTCGAAGGTTTCGGCAGGTTCGGCTTCCGGCTCCCAGGGTTGCTGGGACGTCAGGCGCAAACGGCCTTGGCCGGCTGCGAAGGCCTGGAAGCGCCACGTCGACTGGCCGCCGCCACCGATCACACCGGATTCGCTGCTGCTATAGACCTCTGGGCTCAATGCGCGCAACACGCCGCCGGCGGAATCCTGGATGGCCCAGCGGTAGCCGGTGGTGGGGTTGCTCGGCAAGGTGAGGATCAGGTTTTGTCCGGTTTTAAGCTGGAGCGGGCAGGCGCTCTGGTTATCCACGCTGACGTTTTGCTTGGGGGCACTGGCGCATCCGGCCAGCAGGGCAAGGCTCAAGGGGAGAAACAGGCGGGCAGCGGTCATGGGGGCTCCGTTCATTCACGACGAAGGGCGAGCATAACCGAAGATGAGACAAGGTGTGACAAGCAGAAAGTGACAGCAACCTTTGTGGCGAGGGAGCTTGCTCCCGCTGGCCGCGAAGCGGCCCCGGCTTTGTTGGGACTGCTGCGCAGTCCAGCGGGAGCAAGCTCCCTCGCCACAGGGTTGGAGTGAAATTTAGAAGAGCACCTTCGCCACATCCGCAAAACGCTTGGCAAAGTGCACGGTCATGCCTTCCTTCAGGTACTCCGGCAATTCCTCAAAGCTGCCACGGTTCGGCTCCGGCAAAATCAGCTCATGAATCTTCTGACGCCGCGCCGCAATCACCTTCTCGCGCACCCCGCCAATCGGCAGCACATGCCCGGTCAACGTCAGTTCACCCGTCATGGCCACGCCTTTTTTCGGCGGTTGGTTGCGTGCCAGCGACAGCAACGCACTGGCCATGGTGACACCCGCGCTCGGGCCGTCTTTGGGTGTGGCGCCTTCCGGCACGTGCAGGTGCACGAAGGCTTCATCGAAGAACTTCGGATCCCCGCCAAACGACTTCAGATTAGAGCTGATGTAGCTGTAGGCAATCTCGGCGGACTCTTTCATCACTTCACCCAACTGCCCGGTGAGTTTGAAGCCGCGATTGAGTGTGTGGATGCGCGTCGCCTCAATCGGCAAGGTCGCGCCGCCCATGCTGGTCCAGGCCAGACCCGTGATCACACCCGTGCCGGACAGCACTTGCTCGTTGCGGAACACCGGCATGCCCAATGAGCTTTCCAGGTCCTTGTTGCCGATCTTGATCACCGAGTCCGGCTCATCCAGCAACTTGACCACGGCCTTGCGCACCAGTTTGCCCAGCTGTTTCTCCAGCTGGCGCACCCCGGCTTCCCGTGCGTAACCGTCGATCAAGGCACGCAGGGCGCCGTCGCTGATGGTCAGGCTGGTTTTCGCCACGCCGGCTTTTTCCAGCTGCTTGGGCCACAGGTGGCGTTTGGCGATGGCGACTTTTTCTTCGGTGATATAGCCCGACAGGCGAATCACTTCCATACGGTCCAGCAACGGGCCGGGGATCGAGTCCAGGGTGTTGGCGGTGCACACGAACAGCACTTTGGACAGGTCCAGCCGCAGGTCCAGGTAGTGGTCGAGGAATTCGACGTTCTGCTCCGGGTCCAGGGTTTCCAGCAGCGCCGACGCCGGGTCGCCCTGGAAGCTCTGGCCCATCTTGTCGATCTCGTCGAGCATGATCACCGGGTTCATCACTTCCACATCTTTAAGCGCCTGCACCAGCTTGCCCGGCAGGGCGCCGATGTAGGTGCGGCGATGGCCCTTGATTTCGGCCTCATCGCGCATGCCGCCGACGCTGAAGCGGTAGAACGGCCGGCCCAGGGATTCGGCGATGGATTTACCCACACTGGTCTTGCCCACGCCTGGCGGGCCGACCAGCAGTACGATGGAGCCGGCGACTTCGCCTTTATAGGCACCCACCGCCAGGAACTCGAGGATACGGCTCTTGATATCGTCAAGGCCGGCATGGTGCTTATCCAGCACCTTGCGTGCGTGTTTAAGGTCGAGTTTATCCTCGCCATACACGCCCCACGGCACGGAAGTGGCCCAGTCCAGGTAGTTGCGCGTGACCGCGTATTCCGGCGAACCCGTTTCCAGGATCGACAGTTTGTTCATTTCTTCGCTGATGCGTTTCTGCGCCTGGGTCGGCAGCGTTTTGCCCACCAGCCGCTGTTCGAACTGTTCGACATCGGCGCTGCGGTCATCCTTGGTCAAGCCCAGCTCTTGCTGGATGACCTTGAGTTGTTCCTTAAGGAAGAACTCGCGCTGATGCTCACCGATCTTGCGGTTCACCTCGGCGGAAATCTCTTTTTGCAGGCGCGCAACTTCAACTTCCTTGCGCAGCATCGGCAGTACTTTTTCCATGCGCTTGAGCATGGGTACGCAGTCCAGCACTTCCTGCAACTCGTTACCGGTGGCCGAGGTCAACGCGGCGGCGAAGTCGGTGAGCGGCGACGGGTCGTTGGGGCTGAAGCGGTTGAGGTAGTTCTTCAACTCTTCGCTGTACAGCGGGTTGAGCGGCAGCAGTTCTTTGATCGCGTTGATCAGCGCCATGCCGTAGGCCTTGACCTCATCGGTCGGCTCGGTGGGCTGGTGCGGGTATTCGACTTCCACCAGGTACGGCGGGCGATGGTGCTTGAGCCAGGTCTTGATGCGCACGCGGGTCAGGCCCTGGGCGACAAATTGCAGCTTGCCGTTTTCGCGGCTGGCGTGGTGCACCTTCACCAGCGTGCCGTACAGCGGCAGGCTGGAGGTGTCGAAGTGGCGCGGGTCTTCGGGTGGCGTGTCCATGAAAAACAGCGCGAGCGAATGGTGGTCGGATTTGCTCACCAGCTCCAGGGTTTCGGCCCACGGCTCTTCGTTGACGATGACCGGCAATACCTGCGCCGGGAAAAACGGCCGGTTGTGGATCGGGATGATATAGACCTTGTCCGGCAGGTTTTGCCCAGGCAGGGCCAGGCCGGTGTTGGACGAGGTTTCGTGTTCAGCGTTTTCGGGGTCGGCGTAATCGTTCAGGTCGATGTCCGGGAATTCTTGCTGGTCGCTCATGGGGCACCTGCATAAGGAAGTATGCAGGTTAGATGGGGCGAGGTTGCGGTGGTTTCAATGGTGGGCGTGAGATAGCAACATATTGCATGAAATTTCCGCCAGCACCGCTGAACCCTGTGGGAGCTGGCTTGCCTGCGATAGTGGTGGGCCAGTCAACGTATCAGTCGCTGATACACCGCCATCGCAGGCAAGCCAGCTCCCACATTTCAGATCGGGTGAAGTCAGCTGATTTTGTGCAGGTAGGCCGGCAGCGGCTGCTCCGGTAACACCGACAGCACCTTAAGCCGCTGCAACATCCGCTGCCGCGCCCGCTGCAAATGCTCGCGCAAATTCAGCGCCGCCGCATCAAATGCCCCATGCAGCAACAACTCCAGAATCAGGCGATGTTCGGCGAGCATGGCAGGATCTGCGCCGATCCCCAGTAAACGGTAAAAAATACGACTGATGATCATCGGGCTCTGGCCCTGGCGGATCAGCGCGGCGATCTTGCGGTTTTGCAAGCCCGCCAGGCAGCGTTGGTGCAAGTCTTCTTCGATCTGCTCGATGGTTTCCAGGCTGCAGTGCGGGCTTTGCTGGGCGTCCAGCACCCGCTGCAACATCGCTTCGAGCATCTCGCGGTCCAGGTTTGGCGCGCTCTGGCGCAGCGCCTCGGGTTCCAGGCAGGCGCGCAATTCGTAGTCTTCGGTGACTTCCCGTGCGGTCAATGGCCCGGCCAGCCACTGGGAGTAGGGTTCTTTTTCCACCAGGCCACGGTCGCGCAGGCGCATCAGCGCTTCACGCACCACGGCGCGGCTGACGCCGTAGTGGTCGGCGGCGGCTTGCTCGTCCAGGCGGTAGTGGCCAAAAGCGATGCAGGTGGACAGCGCCGCGCCGATTTCCTCGACGATCCGCTCACCCAGCGGCCGCGTATCCACCCACTCAGCCTCGCCATCAAGGCCCAGATGCGCCTGGCTCAGGGGCAAGCGCAGCGGCTCCATGGCCAGGCCTTTGGGGTTGATCAAGTAACCCCGGCCATTGAAGCGGCAGATCAGGCCCTCATCATGCAGCAGGTCCAGAGCCTTGCGCACCGGCACGCGGCTGGTGCCGAACAGTTCGGCCAGGGGCGCTTCCAGCAGCACCAGCCCATGGCGCGCGGTGCCGTTGACGATCGCATTACGCAACACTTGGTGAATCATCGCGTAACGGGAGGCCGAGGCGGACACTGCTTTCATCGTGTTCTCTTGGGCGTGTAGGAAAGTGGCCGGGGATTCTCTCATAGATGAGCCTGTCACTCCGCGCCACAGTGGTGGCACTTTTTTGGGGCCGGAAAGAGAAAAACGTTACTTTTCGCACCAAAATGTATTTATTAATAAAAGATACATTATTTCAATTGAGGCTGGCCTCATCACTCACATCACTTTTTTTTGCAAACCGCACAACCATCTATCCCGCAGTTGTTGGCGATAAACCTTACGAGCACGACAACACCTCTAAAGAGACTGGCACGAAATCTGCCTTTGTAAAATGTACATTTTATTAATATGTACGTTTATGGGGGTCATCTCGATGTCAGACGCCACCTCAATGGCCCAGGATTTTGCCAGCGGTCGCAACGACCCGGTGCAGGCGCTGGAACAGGCACTCGTCCACGCGAGCATGGCGCCCAGTGTGTTTATTTCCCTGACCGCCGAGCGCGCACGCCGTGAGGCCGAGGCGGCAGCCGCGCGCTGGCGTGCCGGTCAGCCCTTAAGTTTATTCGACGGCGTGCCACTGGCCTGGAAGGATTTGTTCGACGTGGCCGGCAGCATCACCACCGCAGGGGCTGCCTATCGCCGCAACGCTGCGCCGGCCTTGATCGATGCGCCCAGTGTCGGGCTGTTGCGCCGCGCCGGCATGGTCAGCATCGGCAAGACCAACCTCAGCGAACTGGCGTATTCCGGGCTGGGCCTGAACCCGCATTTCGGCACGCCCCATAACCCCAGTGGCAGCGATCAACCGCGTATCCCCGGCGGCTCGTCGTCGGGCTCGGCGGTCGCGGTGGCGGCGGGGATCGTGCCCATCGCCATGGGCACCGACACGGCCGGCTCGATCCGCATCCCCGCAGCGCTCAATGGTGTAGTGGGCTATCGCAGCAGCTGTCGACGCTACAGCCGCGACGGCGTATTCCCGCTGGCGCACACCCTCGACAGCCTCGGCCCGCTGACCCGCAGCGTGCGCGATGCGCTGGCCATCGACGACCTGCTCAACGGCCGCACGCAACAGCACGTCGCCCGTAGCCTCAAGGGCCAGCATTTTGTGCTTGAGCAAGGCGCGCTGGAAGACATCGAACCCGCCGTGCGCAATAACCTGCTGCGCGCAGTGGACCAGCTCAAGGCCGCCGGTGCGTTGATCGAGGTGCGCGCATCAGCCACCTTCCAGGCCACCCTCAACCTGATCAAGCAGGACGGCTGGCTCGGCTCATTCGAAGCCTTCGCCCTGCACGAAAACCTGTTGGACAGCAGCGATGCCGAGCAACTCGACCCGCGTGTACGCCGGCGCCTGGAGGCCGCACGTGAATTGCCCGCCAGCCAACTGTTGCACCTGATCGACGCGCGCCGCCGCTTGCAGCTCCAACTGGTCGATGAGCTCGACGGTGCCGTTCTCATTACCCCGACGGTCGCCCATGTCGCCCCGGCGCTGGCACCGCTGCAAGCCGATGACGAGCTGTTCGTCAAAACCAACCTCGCCACCCTGCGCCTGACCATGCCCGGCAGTTTGCTCGACATGCCTGGCGTCAGCCTGCCCAGCGGCCGTGATGCCCTGGGCTTGCCCACCGGCCTGCTGCTCAGCGCGCCGAGTGGCGAAGACGCGCGCCTGCTCAGGGCCGCGCTGTCGGTCGAAACCACCCTGAATTTTTAAGGAGACACACCATGGCTAAAGACATCCTCTGTGCATTTGGCGTCGACGTAGACGCCGTCGCCGGCTGGCTCGGCTCCTACGGCGGTGAAGACTCGCCGGACGACATCTCCCGCGGCCTGTTCGCGGGTGAAATCGGCGCGCCGCGCCTGCTCAAACTGTTCGAACGCTACGGCCTGCGCACCACCTGGTTTATCCCTGGCCACTCGATGGAAACGTTCCCCGAGCAGATGAAGGCGGTGGCCGACGCCGGTCACGAAATCGGTGTGCACGGCTACAGCCACGAAAACCCGATTGCGATGACCGCCCAGCAGGAAGAAATCGTCCTGGATAAATCCATCGAGCTGATCACCCAAGTCACCGGCAAACGCCCGACCGGTTATGTCGCGCCCTGGTGGGAGTTCAGCAAGGTCACCAACGAGCTGCTGCTGAAAAAAGGCATCAAGTACGACCACAGCCTGATGCACAACGACTTCCACCCGTACTACGTGCGCAAGGGCGACAGCTGGACCAAGATTGATTACAGCCAGCACCCGGATACCTGGATGAAACCTTTGGTGCGCGGCGAAGAAACCGACCTGGTGGAAATTCCGGCCAACTGGTACCTCGACGACCTACCGCCCATGATGTTCATCAAGAAAGCCCCCAACAGCCACGGCTTCGTCAACCCGCGTCACCTGGAAGAAATGTGGCGCGACCAGTTCGACTGGGTCTACCGCGAGCACGAACACGCGGTGTTCACCATGACCATCCACCCCGACGTGTCCGGTCGCCCGCAAGTGCTGTTGATGCTCGAGCGCCTGATCGAACACATCCAGAGCCATGCCGGCGTGCGCTTCGTCACCTTTGACGAAATCGCCGACGACTTTATCCGCCGCCAACCGCGTACCTGATCTGAGCCATCCGTTACCTGTGGCGAGGGAGCTTGCTCCCGCTGGACTGCGGAGCAGTCCCATTTTTAGGGGCCCTTCGGGCTGGAGCGCCAGCCCGGCCCAGCGGGAGCAAGCTCCCTCGCCACAGGTACAGGTTCCACCTTAGCTAGTCGGCATTTGCCCCCAACCCTGCGAGGCGCGATTTATGTCCATCTACAACAAGCTTGACCTGACTGGCTGGAAACCCCGGCAACTGACGTCCCAGGAAGTGCGCTTTGCCACCTGGATCGCGTTTTTCGCCTGGGTGTTTGCGGTGTATGACTTCATCCTGTTCGGCACCTTGCTGCCGGAGATCGGCCGGCACTTTGGCTGGGGTGAAGTGGAGCAAGCTGAAATCGCAACGTGGGTGGCGGTGGGCACGGCGGTGGTCGCCTTTGCGATTGGCCCGGTTGTCGACAAGTTGGGCCGGCGTAAAGGCATTATTTTTACCGTGGCAGGTTCCGCACTGTGCTCGGCGCTCACCGCGATAGGCGGTGCGTGGGGCAAGTCGCCGCTGATTCTGATTCGTTCGTTGGGCGGCCTGGGCTATGCCGAGGAAACCGTTAACGCCACCTACCTCAGCGAGTTGTACGGCGCATCGCAAGACCCGCGACTGACCAAGCGCCGTGGGTTTATCTACAGCCTGGTGCAGGGCGGCTGGCCGGTGGGCGCGTTGATCGCGGCCGGGTTGACCGCGCTGTTGCTGCCGATTATCGGCTGGCAGGGCTGCTTCATCTTTGCAGCGATCCCGGCCATCGTGATCGCGATCATGGCGCGCAAGCTCAAGGAGAGCCCGCAGTTCCAGATCCATCAGCGCATCAGCGAACTGCGTAAAAGCGGCGCGGTAAAAGAAGCACAAAACGTCGCCGTGACCTACGGCGTCGACTACGACGAACACAGCAAGGCTGGCCTTAAAGCCGCCTTCCGTGGCCCGGCCCGGCGCGCCACGCTGGTGATCGGCGCCGCGCTGTTGCTCAACTGGGCGGCCATCCAAGTGTTCAGTGTGCTCGGCACCTCGGTGATCGTCAGCGTGCACCATATTTCGTTCGAGAATTCGCTGATCATCCTCGTGCTCTCCAACCTGGTGGGCTACTGCGGTTACCTGACCCACGGCTGGATGGGCGACAAGATCGGCCGCCGTAACGTTATCGGCCTGGGCTGGATGCTCGGCGGCCTGGCGTTTGCCGGGATGCTGTTCGGCCCTAGCAATATGCCGATGGTGGTGGGGCTGTACAGCCTGGGCCTGTTCTTCCTGATCGGGCCTTACTCGGCGGCGTTGTTCTTTATCAGCGAGAGTTTCCCGACCAGCATCCGTGCCACCGGCGGCGCGATCATCCATGCCATGGGGCCGATTGGGGCGGTGGTCGCAGGGTTTGGCGCCACCCAGGTGTTGTCCGCCGGCAGTGATTGGCAGACCGCCGCGCTGTGGTTCGGCGCGCTGCCGTGCTTCTTGTCCGGTGCGCTGATGTTTGCCGCACGCCATGTGCGCCCGGAAACCGTTCAGTAAGGAGTGTTCGATGAGCCGTAAAGTTGCCTTGATTACTGGTGCCGCCAGCGGCATCGGCCAAGCCCTCGCCGTGGCGTATGCGCGCAGCGGCGTGGCGGTGGTCGGCGGGTATTTCCCGGCCGACCCCCATGACCCGCATACCACCGTGGCCCTGGTGAAAGACGCCGGTGGCGAATGCCTGATGCTGCCGCTGGACGTGGGCAATAGCGCCTCGGTAGACGCCCTGGCCGAGGCCGCCGTGCAGCACTTCGGCCGCCTCGATTACGCCGTGGCCAACGCCGGCTTGCTGCGCCGTGCGCCGTTACTGGAGATGACCGATGAGCTGTGGGACGAGATGCTCAATGTCGACCTGACGGGGGTGATGCGCACCTTTCGCGCGGCAAGCCGGCACATGAAAGAGGGCGGCGCGCTGGTGGCGATTTCATCGATTGCCGGCGGTGTGTATGGCTGGCAGGAACACAGCCATTACGCAGCAGCAAAAGCCGGTGTGCCGGGCTTGTGCCGTTCGCTGGCGGTGGAGCTGGCGGCGCTGGGGATTCGTTGCAATGCGGTGATTCCGGGGTTGATCGAGACGCCCCAGTCGTTGGATGCGAAGAATTCCTTGGGGCCGGAAGGCTTGGCCAAGGCCGCACGGGCGATTCCGTTGGGTCGGGTAGGGCGGGCGGATGAGGTGGCGTCGCTGGTGCAGTTTTTGACCAGTGAGGCGTCGAGCTATTTGACTGGCCAAAGCATCATCATCGACGGCGGCTTGACCGTACGCTGGCCCGACTGACAGTACTCGATCTAAACATGTGGGAGCTGGCTTGCCTGCGATAGCGGTGGATCAGTCAATACATGTGTTGCTGACCCACCGCTATCGCAGGCAAGCCGGCTCCCACAGGAGACCGTGTTTGCCTTAGGAGATTTGTGTATGTCTCAATTGAACAACCGCCGTGCCGTAATCACCGGCGCCGGCAGCGGCATCGGTGCCGCCATCGCCCGTGCCTACGCCGTCGAGGGCGCACGCTTGCTGCTGGCCGACCGTAACGCCGCGAGCCTCGCCGAAACCGCGATCACCTGCCGCAACCTCGGCGCCGAGGTGGTCGAGTGTCTGGCCGATGTGGGCAGCGTTGAAGGCGCCCAGGCCAGTGTCGACCGTTGCGTCGAACACTTCGGCGGCATCGATATTCTGGTCAACAATGCCGGCATGCTCACCCAGGCACGCTGCGTCGACCTCTCCATCGAAATGTGGAATGACATGCTGCGCGTCGACCTCACCAGTGTGTTTGTCGCCAGTCAGCGCGCCTTGCCGCACATGCTCGCGCAGCGCTGGGGTCGCATCATCAATGTGGCCTCGCAACTGGGCATCAAGGGCGGCGCCGAGTTGACCCACTATGCCGCGGCCAAGGCCGGAGTGATCGGTTTCACCAAATCCCTGGCGCTGGAAGTGGCCAAGGACAACGTGCTGGTCAACGCCATCGCCCCCGGCCCGATCGAGACGCCTTTGGTGGGCGGAATCAGCGAAGACTGGAAGCGCGCCAAAGCCGCCGAGTTGCCCCTGGGCCGCTTCGGCCTGGCCGATGAAGTGGCGCCGACCGCCGTGCTGCTCGCTAGCGAGCCGGGTGGCAACCTGTTTGTCGGCCAGACGCTTGGCCCGAACTCCGGCGATGTCATGCCATGAGTGAGGTGTAAGCATGTGCGGACTCTGCGGCCTGCTCGGTGAAGACCTGCACTGGAGCGATCCCTTGGGCGATGAGCTGCCCAGGCGCCGCGAGCGCCTGCGCCGCATTGCGGCGATCAATCAGGTGCTGGCGGTGTTCCGGCTCAAGGTCGAAGACTTTCAGGGCGCTTCCTATCTGTTGTTGGGCGCTACCGGCAAGCAGGCATTGGCGAGTGGCCTGGATCAACTCTGGCAGGCGGCTGAGAACATGCTCGGTCGCCCGTTGGACCCGCTTGACCCGCGTGTGCTTGATCATCTGGAGTCGTCATGAGCATTGCCCTTAATGTCATCACCGGCTTCCTCGGCAGTGGCAAAACCACGCTGCTCAAGCGTTTGCTGCAAGGCGAAAGCCTCGGTGATACCGCGCTGTTGATCAATGAATTCGGCGATATCGGCATCGACCACCTGTTGGTGGAAGAGGTCGCGCCAGACACCGTGTTGCTGCCCAGCGGCTGCGTGTGTTGCTCGATTCGCGGCGAGTTGAAAGACGCGCTGCTCGGCCTGTTGCAACGCCGTGAGCGCGGTGAGATCCCGGCCTTCAAACGCGTGATCCTGGAAACCACCGGCCTGGCCGACCCGGCGCCGATCCTCGCCACCCTGAATAACGATGTGCAACTGCGTGGGCGTTTTCACATTGGCCTGGTGATCACCTTGGTCGATGCCAGCCACGCCGAACTGCAGGAGCGCCTGCACCCGGAATGGCTGGCCCAGGTGGCGGCGGCGGATCGTTTGCTGCTGAGCAAAACCGACCTGGCCGGCGATTGCACCGCACTACGTGCGCATTTGCAGGCGCTGAATGCCGGTACGCCGATCCTCGATACCCATGGGGTTCACAGCGGCGACCAACTGTTGCTCGGCGAAGGTTTGCGCAGCGCGGAACCTGCGGCTGAAGTCAGCCGCTGGCAACTGCACCGCACCACCACGGCGAGCCACGGCGCTGCCCAAGTCTGCTGCCTGACCTTTGAGCAGCCGCTGGATTGGGTGGGCTTCGGGGTGTGGTTGTCGATGCTGTTAAGATGCCACGGCGAACGAATCCTTCGCGTCAAAGGACTGCTTAACGTGAACGCAAGCTCGGCCCCCATCGTCATTCATGGCGTGCAGCACTGCCTGCATGCCCCGGTGCATTTGCCTGCATGGCCAGGCACCGACCGCCAGTCACGCCTGGTGTTTATCCTGCGTGGCCTCGACCCGGCGCTGTTGCGACGCTCGTTTGAGGTGTTCTCACGGCGGTTTGCGGCATGATCACACTGCGTGTCCTCGGTACTTCCGTGACCTTGCTGGAATGCCTGCGCGTGCGCGCCGAGCAAGAGCTGGGTATTCGCCTGGTGTACCAGGTGCACGATGTGGCGCAGGCCCAGCGCATTGCGGTGATGCAACCCGAAAGTTACGACCTGTACGACCAGTGGTTTCACAACGTCGACTTCGTGTGGCCGGCGCGGGCGATCCAGCCCATCGACACGCGGCGTATTGCGTTGTGGCATGAGATCAATGACCTGCCCAAGCGCGGCCGGCTATCGCCCAGTGACCGTCTCGGCAGCGGCAGCGTGCCCAGTGAGCGCTTGTTCGTGCAGCACGACGGCAGCCTCGGCAGCACGGTGACCGAGCGTATCAGCATGCTGCCGCTGACCCACAATGCCGACAGTTTTGCCTACCGCCCCGAGCGTTTGCCCGACGGCTTCAGCCACGGCAATGAAAGTTGGGGCTGGCTGCTCGACCCGGCCTGGCGCGCGCGTACCGCGTTGCAAAGTGATGCGGCGATCGGCGCGCTGGATGCGGCGTTGGCCGTGCAGGGCGCAGGGCTGGCGCGGTTCAAGGACATCGGCAACATGAGCATCGAAGAGATCGATGTGCTGGCCGACATCCTGGTGCGCAAGCAGAAGGAAGGGCACTTCGCCGCGTTCTGGTCCGATGATGAAGAAGCCGCGCAGTTGATGCTCAGTCCGAGCATCGATATCCAGAGCCTGTGGTCGCCGACCTTGATGCGCCTGCACCGTGCGGGTGTGAAGTACCGGCTGGCGGTGCCGCGTGAGGGCTATCGCGCCTGGTTTGGCGGTTTGTCATTGTCGCGCCATGCCCAAGGCCCGGTGTTGGATGCGGCGTATGCCTATCTCAATTGGTGGTTATCGGGTTGGCCGGGCGCGGTGATGGCGCGCCAGGGTTACTACATCGGCAACCCGGCGCGCACCCGCGACCATTTGAGCAGCGCCGAGTGGGATTACTGGTACGCCGGCCTGCCAGCCCGCGAGGAGTTGCCAGGCAGTGATGGGTTGCCGTTGATCGACATCGGTGACGTGCGCGATGGCGGTTCCTACGAGCAACGCATGGGGCACATTGCGGTGTGGAACTCGGTGATGGATGAGCACAATTACCTGGTGCGGCGTTGGGGAGATTTTATGCGCGCCAGGGTCATGAATTAGCCAGTAGGGTGGGCCGGTATACCGGCCCTGTCGCCATCAGCAGGTTTTTTTCGGGCGAGGAGTCACCCGTTTACATGGGTTTTTTGGCGGTTTGGGGGTGTGCATCATGCCAGCCCAATACCAGGAAGTTTTTACAGAAGCGACGGACCAGTTCGGTGTCGGCGGCGTTGACCTTGCCGTCGTTGTTCACATCCCAGCTCACAGTGGTGCCGTTACCGGAACCATCGCCGTTTTTATACAGCGCTGCCGTGTAGGCAATGGTTTCATCCCGAGGCTCACCCTCGCCCTGATGAAAATGCAGGCGTACGGTGTCAGGTATGCCATTGGCATCGAAGTCTTCGGCAAAGATCTTGAGGTACCTATCGAATGGCGCGTCCGGGCTGAACCAGTTGAATTCGATGAACTGTTGGGCGAATTCAAGCGCCATGACCTCATCGAGTTTGTCGGCTACGCCATTATTGTTGATGTCGTCGGCCAGGCTCCAATCAAATTTTCCGTCACTGTTGATATCGAACAATGTGGCTTTTGACGCGAGAGGCTTGGACAGGGCGTCATTGTAAAAGTCCAGGTAAACAACATCGGGCTTATCGCTGTTATCAACATCATGAGCACGTAAGATTAAGTAGTGCATAAAAATACCAATAGAAGTAAAAGACGAAAAACCAGCCTGTCTGCTGCCTCGTCTAACGTTGCTCACCGATAAACGAGCAAGGTGTGGTTGGACGACTGTTACTCCAGTCGCACTTCAGAAAGTCCCGGCACAGGTCAACCACTAGCGCTGCACCACTGGCATCGACGCCCAAGTCTGCATTCACACGTTCATTGAGAATGACGTACTGTCCATCGGGGTCATTGAGAAAGACGCAAGCGGCGGCATTGACCAAGGTTGCATCGGTGGGTGCGCCCTCTCCTTGATGAAACCTCAACCGCACGAGGTCGGGCTTGCCATCCAAATCCAAGTCTTCGGAGTAGATTTCCAGGTAGCGGTCAAAAGGGGGCGCAACCTTCAACCATTTAAGCTTGAGAAACTGCCTTGCCAAGGCGCGTGCCAAATCGCCATCGACCTTATTGCAGACGCCGTTGCCATCAATGTCATCCGCCAGCACCCACTTTAAACTTCCGTGGTCCTGCTCCGGGGTATTCATGACCAACGCTTCAGCGACAGCCTTGGGGTTCATACCATCAAAAAACTCCAGATATACCGCATCGATAACGTCATTGTCGTAATCATCCTGAGCCGTGATCTTCAAATAGCGCATGGCAACCTCCTTGAAATAAGAACCTCAATATTTTCATTACTTGCGTGTGATCGCTATGCACGCCATTCGACGCAACAGGTGGGAAAGCTGCTCTTGATACGCGTGATTTTGAACGCAGTGGGTGTGCCAGCGCTGCCGGGTCAGCCGTAGGTCGTCAGTAATATGACGCAAAGATTGCAGGTTTTACTGGGTGTACTTATCCCAGCTCCCAGCTAATCTGCTTAAACCAAATAATCAATAAAAATAGATGTTTTTTTGACGCCAGGGCACCAGTCGCCAGGAATGCGTATGACAAAGGCACTGATTGGCAAAGAACGGCGTACGCTGCCAGAGGGCACGGCAATGCAGTGGCGCCACACCTTCCAAACCCGCATAGCCGGGGTGTTGGCGCTGTTGCTGCTGGTGGTTGTGGCGGCCACTTACTTCGCGGTCAAGGCCGCCACCACTCGGGCCGTGGAAAACCAGGCCCAGGTGCAGCTCACCACCGGCAGCCAGGTGTTCGAGCGCCTGCTGGACCTGCGCGGGCGGCGCCTGCAATACGGCTTGGACTGGCTGACCGTCGACGGGCCCTTCAAACAAGCGGTGATCGAGGGCAAGGCCGAATCAATACAGGCCGCGCTGCGTCGCCATGGCAGGGGCCTGCATTCAAGTGAGGTATTTGTGTTGGGCTTGGATGGCAAGGTGATCGTCAGCACCTTGCCCGTGCTGACCCACGGCCAGTCGTTTCCCTATGAGGAGGCTTTGCGCCATGCGCGGCGCAGTGGCCAGCAAATACTCATCGTCGCCTTGGACGAGCAGCCTTATTTGCTGGTGCAGGATGAAGTGCTCAACCCCGAGCCCATCGCCCGCGTGGTCATGGGCTTTCCCATGGGCAAGTTGTTCGCCAACGAACTGCGTTCCATGAGCAACCTTGAAGTGTCGTTCCTCAGCGTGCAGGACGGCCGCGTCGGCGAGTTGTTCAGTACCCAGCCCGAGGCCTACCAGGCCACCGTTATCAGTACGCTGCGCGAAGCGCACCTGAACCCTGACGCCCAGATCTCCGAGTTTTATGGGCAGCGCGTGCTCAGCCAGGTATTGCCGCTGGCCAATACCGGCGATGGCGATGAGGTGCGCGTGCTGCTGCAAAGCCCGCTCGACCATGCGCTGGAGTCTTTCGCGCCGCTGGACCGGCAGTTTCTCGGCATCGCCCTGGCGGTGCTGTTGGTGTCGCTGGCGGCGGCGTTGCTGCTGGCGCGCCGCGTATCGCGCCCGCTCAACGCTCTGGTAGAGGCCGCTGAACGCATTGGTGCCGGTGACTACCGCACGCCGGTGCGGGTGCGCAGCCACGATGAATTCGGCTTGCTGGCACGCGCTTTCAACGCCATGCAAAGCGGCATCGCTGTGCGCGAGCGGCAACTGGCGCATAACGCCCTGCATGATCCACTCACCGGCTTGCCCAACCGCGCCCTGGCCATGGAGCGCCTGGGCAGTGCGATCAGTGCGCGGCGGCCGGTGGTGTTGCTGTACCTGGGGATCGAAAACTACCGGGTGATCAACGAAGGCTTCGGCCCTCAGGGCGTCGAAGAAATGCTGCGTGAAGCCAGCCGCTGCCTGTCCATGAGCCTGTTGGCCAGCGACACCGCGGCGCGCATCGCCGGCAGTGAGTTTTTGCTGTTGCTGGAAAACACCGAGATCGACCGCGCCGTAGCCCGTGCCGACCGCCTTTACGGGCTGCTTACTGAGCCCCAACGCATTGGCAATGACGAGGTGCGCCATGAAGTCAGCATCGGCATCGCCGCCTACCCCACCGATGGCCAGCAGGTCGAAGAGTTGATCAGCCGCGCGGCCATTGCCCGGCATGATGCAGCGAGCCTGCCGGGGCATTTGCAGATCTACCAGCAAGACCGCGACCTTGCTCACCAACGCCAGATCACCCTGATCCGCGACCTGCGCCGGGCGGTGGTCGAGGGCCAATTGTTCCTGTGTTACCAGCCCAAGCTCGACCTCAAGCACGGCCATGTGCGCCAGGCTGAGGCCTTGTTGCGCTGGCAGCACCCGACCCTGGGCCAGGTCTCGCCCGCCGAATTCATTCCTTTGGCCGAGCGCACCGGCAGCATGGGCAGCCTGACCTTGTGGGTGATTGAGGAAGCGATCCGGCAAATGGCCGAGTGGTCGCAGCGCGGTTTGCCTATTCAGCTTTCGGTGAATATTTCGGTGGACGACCTGGCCGATGATGACTTGGCCGTTCGCGTCACGGCCTTGTTGATGCAATACGACGTGGCGGCTGAGCAGTTGATTTTCGAGATCACCGAAAGCGCGATCATGCATAACCCGCAACAGGCCCTCAGTGTGCTGGAGCAACTGCGTGGCTGCGGCATCAGCTTGTCGGTGGATGACTTTGGCACCGGCTATTCATCGCTGGCGCAATTGCAGCGTTTGCCGGTGCAGGAATTGAAGATCGACCAGTCGTTTATTCGCAACCTCGACAGCGCCAGTGGCGACGGCGTGATCGTGCGTTCGACCATCGAAATGAGCCATAACCTGGGGCTCAAGGTGGTGGCTGAAGGAGTGGAATTCGAGCCCAGTCTGAAGTTGCTCAGGCAGTGGAAGTGCGACACAGCGCAGGGGTACCTGATCAGTCTGCCGTTGAATGCCATGGCGTTTGAGAGGTGGATGCGGCGCGAGCGGGTGGTGTTGTAAATCTTTATTGCCAGGCATTCCTGTGGGAGCTGGCTTGCCTGCGATAGCGGTTGGACAGACGACCTGAATATTGAAGCTGTTCCTGATCAAAATGTGTGCGGGCTTGCTCGCGAATGCGCTGTGTCAGTCACCTGATGCATTAACTCAAAGACCGCATTCGCAGGCAAGCCAGCTCCCACATTGGAGCCTCACAGGGCACAAAAAAGGCGGCTACCCGTGAAGGTAGCCGCCTTTGTTTTACCGCCGATTCAGCTTAATCCGGCAGTTTGAACGCCATCACATAGTCACCCTGCTTGGTGCCCAGCGAGCCGTGACCGCCGGCCATGACCAGCACGTACTGCTTGCCGTCCTTGCCGGTGTAGGTCATCGGTGTGGTCTGCGCGCCTGCAGGCAGGCGGCCCTCCCACAGTTGCTTGCCGTTTTTAACGTCATAGGCACGCAGGTACTGGTCGAGGGTGCCGCTGAGGAACGCGACGCCACCGGCGGTGGTGAACGTACCGCCCAGGCTAGGCACGCCCATGGTCAGCGGGATCGGAACCGGCGAGCTGTCGCGCACGGTGCCGTTCTTGTGCATCCAGATGGTCTGGTGGTTGGTCAGATCGACCGCCGCCACATAGCCCCACGCGGGCGCCTGGCACGGCAGGCCCAAAGGCGACAGCAGTGCTTCGAGGATCACGCCGTACGGCGCGCCTTTGTTTGGTTGCACGCCTTCGGTTTCGCTGACGCGTGGGCCTTGCTTGGCAATATCGGCCGCCGGGATCAGTTTCGATTTGAACGCCATGTAGCTCGGGTTCACGAAAGCAATCTGACGCACCGGGTCAACCGAGATGCCGCCCCAGTCGAACACGCCGAAGTTACCCGGGTAAACGATCGAGCCTTGCAGCGATGGCGGGGTGAATGGGCCGTCGTAGCGCATGGATTTGAAATCGATACGGCACAGCATCTGGTCAAACGGGGTCACGCCCCACATGTCGCGTTCTTTCAACGGCGGCGGCATGAAGTTGAGGTCG
The DNA here is from genome assembly GCF_030687515.1 of Pseudomonas sp. FP2338. NCBI lineage: Bacteria > Pseudomonadati > Pseudomonadota > Gammaproteobacteria > Pseudomonadales > Pseudomonadaceae > Pseudomonas > Pseudomonas sp. FP2338. The sequence goes on from NZ_CP117436.1 coordinate 1,257,005, forward strand.
GACTTCGGCTGTGTCGGCGAGGTGTGATCACCGGCCACTGCGCCTTGCGGTACAGGGATTTCGTTGATCGGCACCACCGGCTTGCCGTTGCTGCGGTCCAGCACGTAGATGCTGCCTTGCTTGGTCGAGGCCATGACTGCTGGCTTGACGCCGTCAGCGGTCTTGATATCGATCAGCGAAGGCTGGCCACCCACGTCCATGTCCCACAGGTCATGGTGAGTGAATTGGAAGGTCCACTTCACGTGGCCGCTGTCGATGTCCAAAGCGGTCAGACCGGCGCTGTATTTTTCCGAATCTTCGGTACGGTCGCCGCCGTATTGGTCAGGCATCTGGTTGCCCATCGGCAGGTAGAGCATGCCGAGTTTTTCGTCGACACTGAACATGGACCACATGTTCGGCGAGTTGCGGGTGTAAGTCTTGCCCTCGGCCAACGGGGTGGTGTCGTCCGGGTTGCCGCTGTCCCAGTTCCACACCAGCTTGCCGGTGTGCACGTCGAACGCACGGATCACGCCGCTAGGCTCGTCGGTGGAGACGTTGTCGGTCACGTGACCGCCGATCACGACCAGGTTCTTGGTCACGGCCGGTGGCGAAGTGGAGTAGTAACCGCCGGGGGCGAAGCTGCCGATGTTGGCACGCAGGTCGACCTGGCCTTTGTCACCGAAGTCTTCGCACATCTTGCCGGTGTCGGCGTCCAGCGCGATCAGACGGGTGTCGGCAGTCGGTACGAAAATGCGTTTCGGGCAGACGGCGCTGACAGGTGCAGTGCTGGCGGTGCCGGTAGGGCTTTGTTCGGAAGCGTAGACGGCGTCATCGTGATACGACACGCCACGGCAGGTCATGTGCGCCCAACCCTTGAAGTTCGCGGCACCCTGGCTGCTGATCTTCGGGTCGAAACGCCAGATTTCCTTGCCGGTGTCCGGGTCCAGGGCAATCACCTGGCTGTGCGGCGTGCACACGTAGAGCATGCCGTTGACTTTCAGCGGGGTGTTTTCCGCGGTGGTTTCACCGGGATCGCCTGGGCCTGGGATGTCACCGGTACGGAAGGTCCACGCCGGCACCAGCTTGTGGGCGTTTTCCGGGGTGATCTGCGCCAGCGGCGAGTAACGATCACCGAAGGCCGAGCGGCCATAGGAATTCCAGTCGCCATCGGCCTGGGCTGGTGCAGCGCTGGCCATGCCAGGCGCGGCGTCGCGGTCCAGTTGGCCGGTCTTGACCATCTCACCGGGGTTGGTGAATTGGCTGGCCAGGGCGGCAGCACCGGCCAGCACCACGGCTACGCTCAGCGCGCCAGTGCCCAGCGGCGCGGGTTGGCCACGCAGCAACGGACGGCGAAACCACGGCAGCAGCAAGACGATGCCCAAGGCGAACAGCAGGGCCAGGCGTGGCACCAATTGCCACCAATCCAGGCCGACTTCCCACAGTGCCCACACGGTACTGGCGAACAGCACCAGCGCGTACAGGCCCAGCGCTGCGCGGCGGTTAGCCAGCAGCAACACGCCGGTGAGGGCGATGCCGATACCGGCCAGCAGGTAGTACAGCGACCCGCCGAGCATGCTCAGCTTGACGCCGCCGGCCAGCAAGGCCAGCCCCATGATCAGCAGCAAGACGCCTAGCAGCCTGGGCAGCAGGCGGCTTGGGCTTGAAGCACCATCAGTGCTCATAGTGTGTTTCTCCGTGACGTTGGAATTATGTAACCCCGTGCTTCACTGTAGATGACGATTCGGCGCGGGCTAGGTTCAGCGTTAATTTGGGTTTTTCTGGGGATAAGTCAGTTATCCACAGGCGGGCGATGGAATCCCACGCGCGGGTCGGTTTAAGACAGCGCTGTCTTCAGGGCAGGGAACATTTGGCAAGATGGGATCGACCGCAGGCGTGAAACGTTTCAGTTTGTTGCGGCAAGGATAAAGCGCCTTCTCGTTTTGAGAAAGCGTAATTAGAGAGATGCATCATTTCCGATCTGGTAACAGTGACAGAACGTCGCTGCAAGAATGCCTGTAGAGGCTAGGGTCTGTGGGAGCTGGCTTGCCTGCGATGCAGACACCTCGGTACATCAGGTACACAGAGTTGATGCCATCGCAGGCAAGCCAACTCCCATAGAAGCCGGCTCACACAGAGGAGTTGCGCTGCTTTCTAGAAGGTAGTGCGCACGCCGAACTGCACGCTGCGCCCAGGCGCCGGGGCGATATCGCGCAGGATCGAGCTGGCATAACGTACGGTCTGGTTGGTGAGGTTTTCGCCATTGACGAACGCCAGCCACTGGCTGCCACCCATATTGAAGTGGTAACCGGCGCTGGCGCCCAAGGTGGTGTAACCGTCGGTGCCGCTTTCGTTGTCCGGCACACGCCCTTGGCCTGCGGCGTGTTCCACGTCGATCCGCGCCTGCCAGCGGTCCAGCTCCCACAGCAAACCGCTGTTCAGGCGCAGAGGCGCAATACGTGGCAAGGCTTCGCCGGTGTCCAGGTTGGTGGCGCGGGTGTAATCGCCCGACAGCTCCAGGGCGAACTTGCCGTAGGCGCTTTCGCCGAGTTTCCAGTGATCCTGGGCTTCAAAGCCTGCGAAACGCGCACGCACGCCGGAGTATTTGTACTCAGGGTTACCGCCCGCGTCTTCTTCACCTTCATCGTTCAGCGTGCGCCCTGTGCCCAGCAAACCGATGTAGTTGGAGAAGCGACTGTAGAACACGCCAAAGCTGCCCTTGTGCGTGCCGTTGTCAAAGCGCAGTGCCAGGTCGCTGGACACGGCTTTCTCTTTTTTCAGGTTGGCATCACCCAACTCGTAAGTGCCGGTGGCGACGTGTGCGCCGTTGGCATACAGCTCGTAGAAGGTGGGTGCGCGCTCGGTGTAGCCCAGTGTCGCGGCCAGCGACCACACCGGTGTGAGGCTGTACACCGCGCCGGACGACAGGCTGCCAGCGGTAAAGTCATTGGATTTATCGGCACCGGCAAAGCGCGCATTGCCCTTGGCGTTCGGGTCGACATGGGTGTGTTCCACGCGCCCGCCCAGGCTGAGCTTGAGGCGCTCGGTGGCCTGCATCTCTTCGAGAATAAACAGCGCGCCGGCGTTGGTATCGGTCTGCGGCACAAAGGCTTCTTCGCCCAAGGCCGAGAACTCATTGCGCGTCACTTGGGCGCCGACCACGCCATCAAACGGGCCGATCGGCTGGTGGCGCGCTTCAATGCGAGCTTCGTAACCCTTGTTCTTGAAGATTGTGCCGGTTTCGCCGCCTTCGATTTCACGGTGTTCGTAATCGGTGTAGCCCGCGTCGAGTTTCACCGAGGTGAACGGGCCTTGCAGGTTGCGGATCTCGGACGCAAAGGCGTAGTGATCCTGCTTCATGCGGATGCGCACGTCTTGCTCGGCGGGTGAGCCGTAGTTGCTGTCGTAGTTGCTGTAGGACAGCCCGGCATAACCGTCGTCCCAGGTGTAGGAACCGCCGACCGCGCCGCCATCCTGGCGCCCGTCGCTGTTGCCCAGTCGGCCATTTTTGCCGGGGCCGTCTTCGGTCTCGGGGGCATGGCGACTGCGGGCCTGGCCTGGGATTTTAAGGTCGTTGAATTCCCGCGCATTTGCGTCCAGGTGCAAGGCGAAGGTGCCGTTGCCGGCTTCCAGTTTGCCTGCGCTGCTGCGGGTGGTGTCGGCACCGCCGTAACGCAGTTCACCGGCACCGTGGATGCCTTCAATCGCCTCGGTGGGAATGCGGTTGTCGAAGGTGTTGACTACGCCGCCGATGGCGCTGCCGCCGTACAACAGTGCAGCCGGGCCACGCACGATTTCGATGCGGTCGACGTTGATCGGGTCCAGCGGCACGGCGTGATCATAGGACAGCGACGAGGCATCCAGCGCGCCCACGCCGTTGCGCAGAACGCGAATACGGTCGCCATCCTGGCCACGAATGATCGGGCGGCTGGCACCTGGGCCGAAGTACGACGACGACACGCCTGGCTGCTTGTTCAGGGTTTCGCCGAGGCTGCCTTTTTGCTGCAGGGTCAGGTCATCGCCTTCGAGCACCGTGGTGGGCGAGGCGAGTTGTTCGCTGCCCAAGGGGTTGCCGGTAATGACTTGGGGTTGCAGTTCCAGGGCGTGGGCTTCGGAGCCGATCAGCAGGGCGGCGGCGAGTGGGGTCAAGCGCCACAGAGAAGAGAGGGGCATCAAACATTCCTTGGTAAAGGCACAGAAAAGAGAAGGCTTAAAACGGTATCGGGCTTGATAAGTATCGTTACAATATAACATCTCTTTTTTGCCTGAAAAGGGGAACTTTTTCCCAAGGGCTATATTCAATGCAGTGCTTCCACCTCTACGTCCCGTCCGCTAAGGTGCGCGGCTGTGTTTCCTCTTTTTGCAAAAGGCCTGGCATGACCGCGACAAACAACGACCCACTTCACGGCGTGACCCTGCAGCACGTGCTCACCACTTTGGTGGAGCACTACGAATGGAGCGGTCTGGCCGAACGCATTGATGTGCGCTGTTTCAAGAGCGACCCCAGCATCAAGTCGAGCCTGACCTTCCTGCGCAAAACACCGTGGGCGCGGGAGAAAGTCGAAGGCTTGTACGTCAAGCTGATGCGTACCAAACGTCCGCTGGATTGAGGCCATGAAGCGGTACGTGGCCACGGCGGCGTTGGCTGGCTGGACAGGGCTGGCGATTCAGCAATACCTGATTTTCTATTCACGCTGGGAGGCCGGCGCGAGCCTGTTGGGCGGGCTGATCAACTTTTTCAGTTTCTTCACGGTGCTGACCAACACCCTGGTGGTCGTGGTGTTGAGCTATGCGCTGGTCAATCGAGAGTCAGCGGCAAAGCGGTTCTTCCTGGCGCCTACCGTCAGCAGCGCTATTGCTACGAGCATTGTCGTGGTGAGCCTGGCCTACAACCTGTTGCTCCGGCATTTATGGAGCCCCACCGGCTTTCAATTTATCGCCGACGAATTGCTGCACGACGTGATGCCGGTGCTGTTCGTGATCTATTGGTGGCGGTGTGTGCCCAAGGGCACGTTGCGCTTCAAGCACATTGGCGGTTGGGTGATTTACCCGCTGGTGTACTTCGGCTATGTGCTGCTGCGCGGGCATCTGCTGGGGCAGTATCAGTACCCGTTCATCGATGTGGACAGCCTCGGTTATCCACAGGTGTTTGTGAATGCCGGGGGGATTTTGGCGGGGTTTGTGCTGATTGCGTTAGCGGTAGTGGGGTTGGACAGAGTCTTGAAGACACCTGCAAATTAAAGTGGGAGCTGGCTTGTCGGGTCGCCGCATCGCTGCGATTCAGGCACCTCGGTACATCAGGTACACCGAGTTGATGCCATCGCAGCGATGCGGCGACCCGACAAGCCAGCTCCCACAGTTGAATCGCATCAGTTTTTATTCTTCTTCGGTGCCCTCGGCACGCCAGTAACCCACGGCCTTGAGGAACTCCTCATTGATCTTGTGCGTGTCCAGCAACACACGGCGCACCTGGCGCGACAGCTTGGTTTCCGTCGCGACAAAGCTGAACAGTGAGCCGCCCGGCAGGCTCAGGTTGCGCACTGTCTCAAGCAGGTCGTCCTGGCCGCGCACTACCCAAATCACCTCCACATCGGCGGCGCTGTTGAGTGGCTGCTGCTCCGCGTTGTTGGCGATTTCAATCACCGCCAACACCTTGCGCCCGGCCGGCAATTCTTCCAGGCGACGGGCGATGGCCGGAATCGCGGTTTCATCACCGATCAGCAAGTAGCTGTCGAAGATATCCGGCACGATCATCGAGCCACGCGGCCCACCGATATACAGGTGCTGGCCGACTTGTACCTGATCGGCCCAGGTGGAGGCAGGGCCATCGCCGTGCAGCACGAAGTCGATATCCAGCTCGCCGATGCTCAGGTCGAAGCGCCGTGGCGTGTAGTCGCGCATGGCCGGTTGCGGGCCGTCGCCCTTAATGTTGAAGGACGGGCTTTCCAGCGCGGCCTGTTCGGCGGCGTTCTGTGGGAACAGCAGCTTGATGTGGTCGTCACTCCCCAGGCTGATAAAACCGGCCAGTTCCGGCCCGCCCAAGGTGATGCGACGCATGCGTGGGGTGATATCCACTACCCGCAATACCTGCAGGCGGCGGCGCTTGATTTCGTGGGTAACGCGATGGATGGCTTGAGTGTTCATTGGACTTTCCCGTCGGCAATGGTTTGAGCGGTGCCGTTGGGCAGCGCCTCATGAATGTTGGCGGACGCTTGTTCACTTCCATGCTCAGGGGTAACCGTCCGTTCGCCTAAGAAGATACGAACGGTGGGGGCGAATGTGTAGGGTTTTTTTCGCGTCCGGCGTCATTACTGGTCCACCCGGAGGAAGCTGGGCCTGTTCGTCGAACAGGCTTTCGACCTCACGGAGCACGTTTGTATATGGGTCGATAAGCATATTATTAGAGTAATTATTCGGTTAGAGTGATTGCTCAATAAGAGTGCAGGAGTTTAGTTTTCAGTGTTGTTTTAGTATGCACTATCGTAGTATTTGTATTGATATTGTTAGCGCGCAATGGGCTGTAAGAATCATCTTACGGCTGTTTTTAAAGTTTTGGCAAAGTGCCATCTTTTTCCCTCGAGTTAATGTGCCATTAGCTACGTTGTATAGGGATATGGCTGGCATACCTGTTTTTTTAGTTGCTGGATCATAGTGGGGCGTTGCAGTAGTTAACTGGAAGTCGACGCTTAACCTTGCACGTTTGCCCTTGACGCCAACTTGCAGTGATTCAACTCAAATACTAAAAAACAGGTAATGATCATGTTCAAAAAATTCGCCGTTTCACTCCCTCTGGCTGTTGCGGTGTTGGGTTCTTCGGCGGTCATGGCTGCCAACGATGCCAGCACCGTCATCAACATCCGTGCTGATATTCCGACCACGCAATTTCACGCCCAGCCCCTGGATCCGAACTTCGGTCTCGACGAGGTCATGACCTACAACACCGTGACCGGGGAATTGAGTCCGCTGTCGACGGTCTTCAGTCTGAAAAACACCGGTGGCTCGATTGACGGTTACTTGCAGGACGGTCCGGCTTCACTGACCAACGGTACCGACGCCATTGCACTGACTATCGCCTTGGGCGGTGTAACGTTGGATGCCACGCCTAAGGAAGTGGCCGCGGACGCCGAGTCCAACCCAGGCCTGCAAAAAACCATGACAATCAAGGCCGCCAAACCGGGCGCCACACAATCCGGCCGCTACACCGCGGTGACCACCGTGATCTTCGATAACAAGCCGCGTACGCGTTGATCGCTAGTTTTCAATAAGGTCATGCCTTAACGCCGGCCGTTACCTACGGTCGGCTTTCAACTGATCTGCAGTTCGCCAACAGAGTATTGAGTTCATGTTCCCTTTAAGACCCCTCGTGGCAGCGATAGCGCTGGCCACCTGTTCGGTCGTTATGGCCGCGCCTGATAACAATTACACCCCGCGCAGTTTGCTGTCTCAGGCCAAAGGTTTACCGAGCGATTTCGAAGAGCATTTTTTCGATGTGCCTTTGGCGGTACGGGTCGAGCGTGATCAACAGTTCGTGGGCGAAGCGATGATTGTGTTGACCCGTGATGACCGGATCACCCTGCTTGAGTTCACCGACCACAGCGACAGCACGATCACGGGCACCGAGCGTGATGCTTGGGAGAACTACCTCAAGCCCGGCATTCCCTTGGGCCAATGCGTTCAGAACTGCCCTGAGCAGTTGCTGGCGGTGCATTACAACCTGGAAAACTCGCTGGTCTCCATCCTCACCGAAAATGCCGAGCGTGATGCTGCCCCACAGCAGTTTTACACCCAGCCCGACGGCGGCAGCACCGGGCTGATCATCAACAACCAACTGAACCTTAATGGCGGGCAGAACCAAGACCTGGGCGGGCGTTACGGCATCGAAGCCAGCAGCAGCCTGGGCAACTGGAGCCAGACCCTGAATTTTCAACTGGCGCGCCTCGGTGGGCCGGACACCCAGCTTTACCACGCACTTTATTCGGCCTACGCCCAACGTGAGTTCGAGGGCCAGTTTTTGCGCCTGGGGTATTTCACCCCCAACTCCGAAGGGCTGAACCGCCAAGTCCGTTCGTTCGGCGCGGCACCGGACATCGCCGTCGGGGTGATGGTCGGCAGCTCCGATAGCCTGGCGATGAACAACCCCAAGCCCAGCGTCTACCCGATCTACGTCACCTCCAATCGCCAGGGCTCGGTAGAGATCTATCGCAATGGCTTATTGATCAACACCCAACCAGTGCCGGCCGGCTTGCAGACCCTCGACACGCGCCCTTTGCCGGGCGGTATCTATGAAGTGGAAGTGCGCCTGATCGAAGACGGCCAGGTCACCTCCACCACCCAGGAGCTGGTGTACAAGCCCAACAACTGGCGCAACCATGACGAGCGCTGGCGTTACAACCTGTTTGCCGGGCGCGAAAGCACGCTGCTCAATAACTGGGAGCAGCGCGACAAGGGCGACATGACCGCCGGCGCTTCGGTCAACTACCTGCTGCACCCGCGCGTGGTGCTCGGTGTGTCGGGGCGCCAGGTGCAGGACCGTCTGCAACTGGGCAGCTCCATCGACTGGAGCATTGCCCAGGGCGCAAGTGTCTACGCCAACGTCTACCAGACCCGCGACTACGGCACCGGCATGGACGTGCAAGGGCTGTACAGCTACGGCATGGGCACCGTGATCGCGAGCCACAACCGTAGCTGGCTCGATACCCGTAACACCTACGAAACCCTGCCCGACGGTACGCGGCTTCGCCAACGCAACACCTTTGTCGGCCAGACCAGCACCTCGTCGCTGTCGATCAACCACCGTCTGGCCAACCGAAATTCGGTGAATGCTCGCGTATCCCACAGCCAGGGCAATGTCGAAGGTGTTGGCCTGGACCTGGGCTGGACCCGTCAAGACACGCTGTTTGGCAGCGATGCCAACTGGCGGCTGTCGGTGTTCGACCGACCCTCCACCAGCAACGTCAGCGACAAGCGCAACCGTGGCGTCGACCTGACCCTCAACCTGGCCCTTGGTGGCCCGGGGGAAAGCTGGTCCGGCAGCATCGGTTCGCGTACCGCGCGCGAAGGCCAGCGTGATAACAACGCTTCGCTGACTTACCGCAAGGACCTCAAGGACCACACCCTGCAGAGTGTCTCGGTCACCGCCCTGACCGATGTCTACGGCGTGGGCCTGTCGAGCATGACCAGCTTTGCCACCGACACCCTGTCGGGCGATGCCTTTGCCCAGCGCTCGTCCTATAACGGCGACTTGACCGGCGGCCTCAACCTCAACAACACCCTTGCCGTGGGTGCGCAGAAAATGGTGATGACCAGCCAGTACCACGGCAGCGGCTCGGGAATGATCATTGACGTGGAGACCGACGTGGAAGACATCGCCCTGCGCGCCGATGACATGAGCGGCTCCAGCATGGCGTTGCGGCCAGGTCGCAACTTCGTACCCATTACCGCCTACAAGAGCAGTTCGGTCGCCTTCGATTTCGAAGGTAACCACCCACCCGCGGCCACCATCCAGCCGGCGCGCACCGCCTACCACCTGAACAAGGGCGGCGTGGAGTACCGCAAGATCAGCGTGATGAAAACCGTGACGGTGCTGGGCCGCTTGATCGACACCCAAGGCCAGCCGCTCAAGGGCCATCACATCATCAACCACGCCAGCCGTGGGGTCAGCGAGGTAGACGGCTTCTTCTCCATGGAAATGAACGCCGGTTCCCCGACGCTGGAAGTGCGCCGTGGCACCGAGTTGCTGTGCCAGTTCCGCCTCGACCCGAGCAAGGCCCGCAGTGAGAACGATGTACTGATGATCGGCGACCTGCGCTGTACCCAAGACACTCTGGCTGACGCTTTGGTCGTGCCGCAAGCCGCTGGCTGATGGCGTTGAAATCAGCAGGTGGTTCACGCCCCTGCGCCTGTTATTCGATGAGGTTCACCGCAATGAAACGATTATTGGCAGTCATGGGTTTTTGTTTGTTGGCCCAAGGGGCCCAGGCCGGCCCCAACATCAATGTCGGGGTGGTGTATGACTACCTGGACGGCGACAAAAGTACTTATCTCAAACGCATTTTCAACGGCGGCACCAGCACCGCCTTTGTAAAGGTCGAGATCCTCGAGATCCTTTATGACGAGCAGGGCAAGAGCAAGGAAGTGCCGCTGCAATCCCAGCTCGACAGCACGGCCCGTGACGGCTTGATGGCCAGCCCCGCCCGGCTGATCGTGCCGGCCAACGGCATGCAGGGTACACGCTTGGTATACATGGGCGAGCGGAGCAAAGAGCGCTACTTCCGCGTGCGTTATATCCCCGTGGTGCCTGAGAAGGAAGATGCGTTCGCCGTTTCCGAGGAGGAGCGTGAAGCCTACCAGAACACCTTGCAGGCCGGGGTCAGCGTGTTGGCCGGTTACGGCACGGTATTTTTCGTGCGGCCCCAGGACACCCGCTTCGACACTCGGCTTGAGAACGTCGGCGCCAAATATACCGTGCGTAATAACGGCAATAGCGTGATCGAGGTCGATGAATTCAAAAACTGCGTGGCCGGCAAGACCGACGACTGCCAACCCACCACCAAGAATCATGTCTTGCCGGGGCGTGCGTTCTCCTTCGACAAGCAAGCCGGTCGTGAATACCGCTTCAAACTCGTCGAAGGCCAAAACCAGAAAGACCATGTGGTGCAAGGATGAACCAGGTGGCACTGCGGTTACCTGCGCTACTGCTGTGCGGTGGGCTGGCACTGCTCAGTTTCTCGGCCATCGCCGCCCGTGAGGAAGCTGTGTTCCATGTATCGGTCAAGGTGCCCACCAACGACTTTTACGTGCTGGCGGTCAATCCGGGTTTCGTGGAGCGCGAGCAGGTTATGTCTTACAACACCGTCACCGGACAGTTGAGCGCGTTGCGCGAGCACTTCGATGTGAAGAATGCTCGTGGTGGCATTCAGGCGCGCCTGTCTTATGTGCCCGTATTGTCCAATGGCCCCAATTCGATTGCCCTGAACGTGACCTTCAACGGCCACCCCCTGGACCTTGACGCTACCTTGGTGGTCCCGGAAGACGAGGCCAGGGCCGGCAAGCGCGTGCCGCTGGTGATTGCCGCTGTACAGCCCGAGGACGGTTTCGTGCCGGGGGATTATTTCGGCAGCGTGCAGATCATGTTTGATGCGCTCAGCCCATGAGCATGGACGGAACTGCGATTCAGCCGTTTGTGTTTTCAAACGAGATGCATCAAGGCCTGGGTGCCTCCGACCCGATGAGTGAGTGATGAAAATGAACCTGAAGACCGTCAAGCGTTCGATGCTGGCCACAGGCCTGGCGAGCGCTCTGTGGGGGCTGTTCGCGGCTCCGGCAAGCGCCGAAACCCAGCAAATCACGGCGTTGTTCAAGCCCAACCCAGAGCAACCCTTGCAAAACAAATTCGTCAATACCACCCCGCAAAGCTCCATTTGCGAGGTGCACATTCCGACGCAATGCAAGGCGCGAAATATATTCAGCCTGCGCTTTGTCAGCTTCATGGCGGAATCCAACGGGCCCATCGAAGCGAACCATGAAGACCCGAGGGCCGGGGCTTTTTTCAAAACGCCCTCCGAATTCAGAGACGTTCAGGTTCGTCATACGCGCACTGGGGTTATTGAAACCGTTCGGATACGTATCGCCGGTTTCGGCGGTAACTGGTTTATGGCAAGACCGCCGGGAGTGAGCGCTTGGGCGCAAGGAGGCGCTGGCTGGCAGTCCGCGTGGTACAGCGCACCGCCTTGTACGTCCACGGGGCATTTGAAGGCAGGTATCGCCGCCGCTACGTTTTTCTGGATCGTGCCCGAAAATGCGGGAACCTGTGCGCGCCAACCGTCGCAGACGATCCCTTGGTTCAGATACCGGACCATGGAGTATGCCTACGAACTGGTCACGCCCAACCCCTTGACCATGACCTCCGGGCAATACGTGGGCACTATTACCTACACGGTCGGCGGCGCCGGCGCTGATTTTGACTTCGGTGATGTGGTGGTTCCCACCGGGGATCGCGAGCTGACCCTGGAGTTCACCCTGGACGTACAGCATGAACTCAAGGTGGAAATCCCCCCTGGCGGCAATAACGTGGAGCTGGTTCCCCAGGGCGGCTGGCAAGGCTGGCTGAACCAGGGGCGCAAACCCACCCGGTTGTTCCGTGACCAGACGTTCAACCTCTCCGTTTCATCGCCCTTCGGCATGCAGATGAGCTGTGAGTACAGCAATGGAACGGGCTGCGACCTGGTCGAAACCCGTACCGGCCAGCGCGTGCCACTGGAGGTGGCCGTGAGCCTGCCCCATGGCCTTACCGATAGCAGTGGGCAAGCCGTCAAGCGGCGGCCTTTGCGCCTGGATGGCTCGGGAACCAACGGATTCCAGCCAAGTTTCTACGTGAACCGTGGCCCTGGCACCCTGCACTTTGAGGTGACACGTGACGAGGTCGAGAAAATGCTGACCCCGGATGTCGAGGCCAATTATCGCGGCAATGTGACGGTGGTCTGGGATTCGGAGTTGTAGGAACGAGATAGGGAAGGGCAACCAGTAACCTGGGGCGAGGGAGCAAGCGTCCTCGCCACCGTTCAATGCTTTTGCCTGCCTGGTATGACGCCGTCACGTCCGGTTTTTACGCCCCCTGGCCCGCTTCAGTGCTTTGCGAGTCAGGTCTCGCAACCACTGATCGTACCCTTTTCTGCGTGGTCCGCAGCGTGTTGGTAGGGTGATTCGAATAACATAGTGTTGTGGCCTTTAAAATGAATGCTCACGGGGCCACCCGGTACTTGGACCGGGTGGCGGCTGAGTTTTAAACATTACGCAGAGTCGAGAAGTGCCGGCATACGGATAGGGCACTCGCGCCTACGGGGCGATTCAGGTGGGGGGCAGGGAGGGGCCTGGTTGTGACAAGTCCCAAGCGCTGGTTTGTGGCGGCGCAGTAGTGAGCCCCAGTCGCTCAAGACGTGCTGCATGATGGGGATTGTTCCTGTGGAAGGCGCCGCCATTGGGTGACACGTATTTCAGCCAGGAATCGAGGTGAATGTTGTTATCAACAGCGTACTTCGCCACTTCCATTTTTGTGACAGGTGTTGTTCTTGGTGTTTGCGGTCGAAGGTACAACCTGTCCCAGTCCAGCAGATGTTGGTCGGTGATCTTGCCGCGCGCACCCGATGGACGTATAGACAGCCTTAATGATCGGGTAAGGCCTACCTCGGTCAACTTGCCGTGCTTTGACACATACCTGCCCCATACCGTCGGGTTGAGGCGGTGTGTTTGCATAAATGCCGCGGCGGCTGCCCTGGTTTCATCACCGAGCCCGAGCCATGTCTTGAAAAGATCGTCCGTAAACTGCGCATGCCCTTGCCCAGGGTTGAGTTTTAACAACCCGGCCGCGTTTATTTCGCCGCCTTGCCTGACGTATTTGTTCCACGTTTTGACCGGGATACCGAGCCGGGTAAAAAAGGTCTTGGGGGCCAGCGGTGCCTGTGGGTTGAGTGCTCGCACCGTTGAGACATGTGTCTCCCAGTCTCTAAGCGCCAGGGTGATATTACTGTCGGGTTTTGGCCCTCCGCCTCGCAAAGCCTGGGTTGTGTCCAGTACCCATTGTTTATTCGGTAGCCCCCGCAGCTTGAACGGAGTGAAGCCTCCGGTCGGGGTAAGCAGGGGCACGACCATTGCCTCGGGCTGGGAGAGATTGAACGGCCCCTGAACTCTGAACACCCGCTCCTTGCCCGCTACGTCCGTGCCGCGTACCAGATAGGCTGGGGACGGACCGGAAGTCTGGTAAATGCCTGCTCCTTCGGACAGGGATGAATTGGCAGGGATTGGGCCTTTGAACAGCAGGTTGACGCTTTCCCGTCGGAACGCTCTCTCGTAGGCCGTCAGTGTATGCAAGGGCGCGTCCTTCGCTGGCCTGAGCAGCATCTGCAGCGGCTTGATGCTGACCCCGGCGGTGCGCGTCACCCCCGCGACCAGGGTGGATGCCGTCGCGACCTCGAACAGGACCCGTCCTTCCAACGTGCGACGTACCACTAACCCCACCACGTTCCGCCCCAGGCCGCGCAAGGTGTGCGCCGTGGTGCGAGCGATCCTGCCCAGCCATCCAAAGGTTGAAGTGACAAGGGTCCCGGCCCAGGGGAAGCCACCCAGTACGGTCATCACCACTTCAATGCCGAACAACACCTTGTTTTTTGTGGACTGGTAGTTCAGTTCTTCGTTGGTCACGCTTTCAGTATCTGTTTTGTCCAGCAGATGCAGGTAGTGCTGCCGGTACATCCCGGCCAGTAAATCCCCTGAGTGCGCGGCCAGGCCAAGATTGAGCAAGCGCGTATTGGCCGGCAGGCGTGTTTGCAGATAAGTCTGCCAGGCCGAAGAGCGCATCAGCTTGAACATTTCGTCCTCGCTGGTGATTTCCCTGAGGTCCAGGCCATCTGGCGCCTGCGGGGTATACAGGGCCACTCTTTCATCGATGGCGGTGGAAACGATCAGCGCCCCGTTCACGGCCTGCCCGCCGCGGCCTTCACTGGTCGGATTGAACAGCATGGCACTGGCGATCACCGATTGCCCGTCAACCGGTTGGCGCGTCGCGGGGTCTGGCGACGCCAGGACCGCCGCCATCCAGGCGGCCGCTTTCTTTTGGCTGTTGTCGCTGGTCATTGCTGGGCTGTAGGCATCAGGGCTCAATCGCGCAGACAGGGCTGCGTAGTCCAGCGCGGACGCCTGGCTGGCTATCCAGGCGTTTTTCAGGGCCTGGGCTTCGGTCGCCGTGGCCTCTGGGGCGAGATATTTTTTGAGCACATCCTCGGTGTATCGGTGCCCGATATTCAGCTCGGTGACCCACTGCTCAAGGCGTTCCTGGTCTACGACGATGGCTTTGCCTTGGGTATCGCGCACCCATCCACCTTGTGCATTGATCAACGTGGCCTCCAGCAGATCGTCCTCGGTCCAGTTGAGGCCCTTCTGCCATGGCTTGTTATTGGTCAGCAGCAGGTTGGTCAGGCTTGTGCGAGTTTGCTTGACGCCTTCATGCTGGGAGCCGAAACCGGCGCCGTAAGCCGTGCGGGTTCTTGTCGTGCGGATGACCTGGATCTTGTCCGGGTCAATGCCCTGCGCGGGGTAATCTGCCCTGGCCTTGCCATTGGAGTCTTGCTCCTGCAAAAAGGCGCGTATCTTCGGCAGCACCTGTTGCTTGGCGTATTCGCCCAATGGGGGAACAAGCGCTTTCCATTGCTTGGCCAATTCGTCCTGTTTTTCGTCGGCGACCCGGGCCTGGTCTTGCAGGGCCTTCTGGTCTGACGGGCTCAAGCGTTTTTCCCAGTCCGGGCGCCAATGCTCCAGCAACAGTTGGTTGCGCGCGATGAGTGGGCCAGCCATATCCAACAGCTCGACCAGTTGTGAGCGCCCATTGCTTTGCGGGTCGAGTTCATCATCGCAGAGGCCCAGCAGGGTCTCGATGTCAGACTGCTGTTTATCCAGCAGCGCCTGAATGCTGTTGGCCACAAAGTCGTCCTGGATCGGCATGAACGTGTTGCGCAGGTCGCTGCCCCACAGCCCGGTTTTTGTATTCTGCACCGACAGCGGTAAGCCGACGGCGAGCAACTTGCCGGGGGCCTCGTCGGCATCGATACGGGCTTTTAACGTGTCGTGCAGGGTTTGCAGGGACGTACATTCTTCAAAGCCCTGATCCGGGGTGAACACCACTACCGGGCCTGTGATGCGGCTGGCGGTGCTGAGGTTTTTGTGCCCGTATGTCCAGTGGGGGCGGGTGGTGTTGGAGCCGTCACTGGCGGTCAGCACAAAGCTGCCGGCCAGGCGCGCGCCTTCTGCGCTCCCTGTGTCTACCGTCAGTTGATAGACGCCGGGGCGGGCGCCATGGCTGAAGGCGGCTTCCCGCCGGGCCTGGGTGGGATAGTGCAGTACGCGGTCAATCAGCAGTTTGGCCTGCGGGCTCAGCGTATTGTCGGCCACGCGCAGGCGTGCCTGCACGTCCAGAGCTTGACGGTGCAGATCTATCAGCCGCACTTGCGGGCAGGACAGCTCAGGCGTCAGGGGGGTATGCCAGTAAGTCGTGATTTGCGCGGCCAATTGGGCTTGCAGGGCTTCAGCCAGACCCAGCAGTGTGCCGTTCTGCGTCATCTGGTCGGTTTCGTTGAAGGCTGTGGGGCTGCTGAAGACACTTTCAGCAAAGGTGTCGGCGGTTACGACGCTGTCTGCCGGCGCTGTTTGATCCTCATCTTCATCTTCATCGGTTTCATCCCAACGCAATAAAGCGCAAAGCGCCTGCGGCAAGGTTCGCGAGGATTCAAACTGACGCCGGCCGTTACTGTCGATGCGGTAGCGGTTGACATACAGGCTGCTCAGCCCGATTTCGGCGGGCAATTGCGGGAAGCTGTCCTTGAGCAGAGCGCTCAGGGCGCCCTCCAGCGACGGGTATTTTTGCAGGTCCAGCACGCCATCGATCTGCTGGTTGAGGGAGGCCCAGAGTTGTAACAGCTGGGTCTGCTGTTCAGTGTCCGGTGAGGTGTGCAGGCTCAGGGACGGCTCGACCGGTACAGGCCGCCGGGCCAGCAAGCCGGGGCTGCCCTTGAGCGGTAATGCGAGGGGGGTGCGCAGTGCTGTCGCCAAGGCCTCGAACGTGGTGTGGGACGCGCTAAAGGTCTGGACAATATCGGCTTCTTGCTGGTCCAGACGGGCCCGCAGGCACGTACTCAATACATGCCCGGTGATCGGGGTATAGCCCAGGTTTTGCCCGCCTCTCAGCACGCCGTCGGCACGGGATCGCTCGCTGAGTGCGACGTTGGTGAGCAGCAGGATTTTCTCGCTACCGCTGACCAAGCGTCGGCGCAAGGTGTTCTCCATGGTGGTGAAGTGTTCGAATGTCTCAACGCCAAATTGCGGGGTATACAGGACTGCCGGCCGGCTCCTGTGCAAGCGCTCGGTGAGCACGAAGCAGCCGTTGAGGGCTGCAGACCACTCAGGTTGGTCTCGCGAGGAAAGCGTGATACCGACTGCCTGCGGTGGCGTGGCCTGGCCCGAGGTTTCATGCAGCACCAGGTTCTCGATCAGTTGTCGGCCTTCGGTCAGTACCTTCAAGTGTGCCTTGGCCGTGGCGACGGCTGTTTGAGCCTGAGTATCCGCGGGCTTTTGCGCCAGGTCATGTTCGGCTTGTGCGACCTGTTGCCGGGCATCGTGCAGTTGCAGGTCCGCCTCGAGCGCCAATACCATCCGTTGCTGTTGGCTCACGGCTTCCAGGACGCTCAGGGCGCCGGTGCTGGCATGGGGTGACGACCAGAACGTCTCCAGACTGCGCGAGTACAACGCCAGGCTGTCGTGTTGCAGAGCGTTGATCAACCAGTTGAAGGGCGCGACCTCAAGTGCTGTGATTTCGCCGCCGCGGCCGACACTATAAGCTTGTGCGTAAAAACCCACTGCCTGGTGGACGGTGCCAGTATGAGGCTCTTTGGCAAGCTCGGTAGGTACTTTTCGGGTGGCGATAGCCTCCTGCAGTACCTGGGTCAGGTTGCGTGTGCGGGTAAGGCGCGGTATCGGCGCGGCGCTGTCTTGGGGATCGGTCGACGGGCTGTCGTAGGCATACTCGTTGAGAAAAACCGCATCGGGATTCGGCGGGGCGGCGGGTACAAGCAGCGCCAATGCTTGACGCAATTGGGCAGCCATCACGGTAGTGATATCCGGTTGGGCATCCAGCAGATGCTCGATGGCGGTAGTACATACCGACAACTTGCGTAGCAGGTCCTCGACAGAAGCGAGCGGTTGTGAAGGCATAACGTGGGTCTCCTTGAGCGATAGGGTTATTCGTGCAGGCCGGTATCGGTCGTGAGGGCACCACACGCGATTGCCCACACTAATGATCCGCGCGGCAGAGACCGGCATACATAACCACTACATCGCTCTTACCGCTGACGTACGGCCTGTGGCAAGGGCCCTTGGTGTTCACCGTTTCCAGCGCAAGCAGTTCGGCAGGTATTACCACAGGCTCCAGGGTTTGCGTGCGCAGGCCCGGGTCGATTTCAAGCAGGTGGGTACGTATTTCGTCAAATGTCGGTGATGCTGCTGGTGTGTTCGATATGCTCATTGGCATTGTCCTCATGCTGATGGAGGGAATCATCAGCATGGGGCTCGATTGGGCTGACAAGGGAGGGTTAAAGCCCGGCGGCAACCATAGCCTCGCGGGTCAGGCGGCGGCCCAGTTCCTGTTCGTCGTAGAAGCTGTTGAGAAACAGGCTCAGGTACAGCTCCTCGCTCATGGGAGCGCCGGTCAAAACTTGGTTATGCGCCACAGATAGCGCGTCTGCCAGGTCGACCAGGCGTTGCCTGAGTTGAGCGCTGGTGGTCGGGTTTTTCTGCTCCGGTGGCAGTTGCTCATTGGCGGCCCAGGCGTTTTGAGCCTGGCGCAAGTCATCGATGGCTTCACTGGCCTGTTGATGCTGGCATTGGATGTTTGCGTACTTATCGGGATGAATCTCGAGCAAGTAGTCGCTCCAGAAAGGCTGCTTGAGCATTTGCTCCACCAACCCGTCACCCTGTTCATCCTCGATCACCTTGTTGTAGGCGTTGACCAGTTGCCTGGGCTGGAGTGGGCCGCAATCGCGGTAGAGCATGTGATCCGCCAGCCAGGGCAGATCCAGGCGCGCCTTCAGGCCGGTCTGGTAGGCGGCGTACACCTCGACCTCGTCGAGGGTGCCCGTTACGCCGTTGACGACATTGGTGGTCAGTCGCAAGGGTGGGCCTTCACTCCCGTCCTCGTTAACGGTGGGTGCGGTGAGGCGTGTCTGGATATCTCTCTTGGCGATCAGATTGATCTTGTCCAGCCGCGCCTTTTGTTTGGCCAGCAGCACCAGCGCGTTGGTTTGCGCCTGTCGGGTCGGTTCGCGCGAGGCCTCCAGCTTCAGGGTTTCGATGCCCATGGCGTTGAATACCTGGGCACCGGCATCGGCGCACGAGATCGGCGCGGTGGAGAGATTGAACAATGCGTTGCGGGTTGGCTCGTCACTGTCGGCAGCCATCAGCAGGCGCAACACATTGGTGCGTAACTGCCTGAGGTTGCGCCGATAACGTAGCAGGTCAGCCGGATCATGGACGATCTCTGGGAGTGGTTGTCGCTGGCTTGCGATGATCTCGAAAAAACCCTGTGAGCCGTGTTGCTGCTCAAGTTCATCCCAGATTTTCTGCCACTCCTGGCGCAAATCGTCCGTCAGATGGCCGAGCCAGAATTGACTGTCCTGCTCGCCTCTCGGCGGATAGGTGCGATAAGGGTCAAGGCCAGCGGTACGGCGATAGTCGACCATCCGGTCCTCGGCGTCCCTGTCAAGCTTGTTGCGGTCCAGGCGTGCGCGTGCCACCAGCTGCGCAGAAGGGGAGCCAGGCTCGACGATGGGCACCTGGGTGACGGCGGTGTTCAGCAGTTGCAGGTCGAAGTCTGGCGGGCGGGGCAACTCGAACAGACCCGCAGGCCATGCTCTGAGCGGGGTGTTATTGAGCACCAGCCTGTGCAGCTGCGGCATGCGGCTGATGTCCGGCGATGTGAGCAGGTGCTGGTTATGCGAGAGGTTCAGCACTTTGAGATGGTTCAAGTGCTTGAGGTGACCCAGGTTCTGCGTATTCCAGCGAATCGGGTTTTCGGCCAGGCCCAGATGCGTGAGACGACGCATGCCCTTGACGGCCTCGGGCAAGGCGCTCAGGCCATTGTGGGTGATATCCAGGTTGCGCAGGTTGGGAAAGTTGTGCAGGAACGGGCTGTCGGCGTCAGTAAAATCGGTGCCTGTCAGATTGAGGCTGGTGATGTGTTCCAACGGGGTGGCCAGTTGAGGGAAATTCTGCATAAAGCCGTAAATGGTTTCACCGCGCAGGTCCAGTGTGCTGCCAGGCTGCCGGGTGCCGAAACCCGTTTCGTAGCCCTTGGGCGATCGCTCCCAGCTTTCGCGTATCAGTGTGCTCAGCCGTCTCCTGAATAACTGCTCCGTGAGCGCCGGACGCAGTTGCTGGCTGCCCGCAGCGGGGAGTTTTTGCCAACTTTCCAGTGCCTTGAGAAGGTTTTTTTTCTGTGTTTCAAGCTCGCGTAGCAGGTGCTTTGCGTCGGTCGAATTCAGGGCCCGGGCATAGTCCATCACGTCTTCTTCGGCCAGCGTCGGATAAAGCTTCTTGAGCCGCTCTTCAACACTGGCGCGCCCAAGCCTTTGGCGCAGGGCGCTGAATACGGGGGTTCGCATGCACCAGACCTCGGTGGACACGACAGGCAGGATCGGCTCCTCAGCCAACACGGCGCGGCGTTCGGCGGGGGCGCGCAGGGTTTCCTGGAGCCATTGGCGCAACGCTTGGCCTTCGCCTGGCGCAAAGCCGAGGGGGTCATGGGGCAGGGCGTGCAGCACGGCTTCATACAGGTCCCAAGTGGTATCCAGGCCAGAGCCGTGGTGGGCATATCGCCCTGGCGCCGTGCGTATCAACAGCGTAACGGTTGTGGCGTTGTCCGGGCCGACATGGCTGCGCAATTGTCCGTTGGGCTGTTGCTCGCGGATGCTCAGGCGCTGGTCGCCGAAGGCCCTGCGGTGTTTTTTCAGGGCATTGAGTAGCAGCCGTTCGGTGTCGGGCGTGGGGGCGTCGTCCTGGTAAAACCCTTCATAGGCGTGGGTGGCGCGTGCTTCGAACTGCAGCTCCCTGCCCTGATGTTTGAGGCGCAACGGCAGGCGACCCTCTTTGTTCATGAACTGCACTTCAACGGGACGGGCCTGGGTCAGTATCGCCCGGGCCAGCCTGTCGGGCAGATTGGGGAATTGCTGTTGCAGCAGTAACCCATGGGCCGTATTTGACTGGTGCTGGAAGCTGTACAGATGCTCGAAGATGTCGTCCTTGCGCGATGCCACATAGCGGCTCAGTTGTTCACGCAGTACCTGCGCTCGCGCGCTGCGGTCGGCGGGCAATGGCTTGCCGACCACGGCGCCGAGTTCGGTGTCGTCCAGGAACCCCACGACCCGCTGGGGCAGTTGCCCGGCCGCCAGGTCTTCGCGGCTGATGGTCAACGTTGACTGCGGTGATGCCTGTGTGGCGCCATGTTGGATCGCCTCACCGCTCATGTCGGACGCCTCGTACACGGCGATGGCTTTGCCGCTGGGCCAGCCATCCATTCGCGTGAGCATGTCGGCCGACCAGTAGGCGGCTTCACCGCCGACGGCGGACGGCTCGCTGAGCGTGTCGATGTGTTGCCTGAGTTTGAAGCGATCCAGAGTGTCGGCCAGCAGCGGTGGCGGTGCCAGGTTTTCGGCGTACATATGCCTCAGCGCGCCGGGTTCGGTACCACTGATATCGCATACCTGTTGCAGGCGATCTTGCGACCAGGTGGCGGTTGTCGGGTTCAAGCGCCGCAACAGTTGCGAATCGTCCCAGGCCCTGGGTTCCTCGCCCTCCAGCACGACGGCACCGTGGCCGTTAAGCAACACCTCAGGGCGATAGGCATGAGCGCGTCGTGGATGGATGATGCGGTGCCGGTCGGTGTCGGCGGCCTGGCTGACTTCGTAGTGCCTGTTTTCAAGACGCAGGATTTTCTTGCCTGCGTGTTGATGAAAACCCTGGGCGTCGGATTGCGACTCCGGTGGCAGGGCTACGGCTTGTTGTTCGTAAGGGTTCAGGTCCGCATGCCATAAACGCTGTTTGCCATCGGCCAGGGTGACAGGCTTCAACCCCTCGACAAAGGGTGACAGCTTGAGGTGAACCAGTTTCCCGGCAGCGCCGCCTGCGATCAGTTGCAGTACGTTTTCCGTCACCTCGACCACGTGTTCGATGGCTTCTATACCCAGGCCTTCAGCCCAATCCAACAGGCCTTCACACACTTCATCGGCGAGTTGATAAGCGGTATAGGCCAGCATCAATTCGCCCAGGAAAGGCACGAACGGGGTCACGACCAGCAACGCCAGGTTGAGAATGTCCGAGAAGATTTTTTCCAGGTTATCCCACCAGGCCCAGCGCGCCATGCGGTCGGCGTAGGCGGTGGACACGGCCAGTTCACGGGCATCATTGAGCATTTTGTTGAGTTTTTGCTGGAACACATGCTCCCACAGCGGCGTTCGGATACGGTTCACGTCGAACTGCAGCTCGGGATTGTCGAGCGTGGTTTCCCGCCACGTCGGGCGAGGGTCGCCGAGTACATAGCGGTGCCATTTCACTCGGCTCAGGCGCAGTCCCAACTGGCTGAAAAAATGCCCCTGGTACTGATGCTCGACAAACCGACTGAAAAATTGTTGATAGTCGGGTTGTCGCAATTGCCGTGTCAGCTCCTTCATGAATTCGACTGTCGACGCATAGCGCTTGAGCGGGTGGTCTGGGTCATCCGGTACATAAGCGATGACGGGTAGTGCCTCGCGGCTGTGTTCCAGGTCTGCGGCGATCAGTACAACACCGACCAGGGTGGCGTCCATCAGGCTCAGGTCATGGCAGTACGCGGCGTTACCGTCGAGCGTCAGGCTTGGGTGGCCGGCAATCAGAGCAGCGATCAGGCGCTCGTCCGCCAGCCCGATATCGTTTTTCATCAGTGCCATCTGCGCCGCAACCTTGAGGGCCTCCACTTGGTTGCGGGTGACACGGGCGCGCAGCACGCCTTGCACCACCGGTTGGGTACGGCCCAGGTAAAGCTCAAGGTGCACCTGGTACTGGGCGCCGATGTCGAGACTTCGCACCAGGGTTTTGAACTGCTGGATCGACAGTTTTCGGTTCAGTGGCAAGACGTTGAAATGGCCCAAGGCGTCGGGGCGGCTGATGAACCGCGAGTCGGCGGTGAACGTCTCGGTATCGGCGAAGTTGTGCAACGCCGCGTCCAGCAGCGAGACCGTGCGGCTTTGCACACCATCGCTCAGGTTCCTGACCGGGGCATAGAGTCGCAGCCAAGTGTTGCGTACATCCACATCGAGGTTGTATTGCTGCTGCAATGCGGCTTTCAGCAAGGGCTCGGCGAAGCCCTTGAGGTCGGTGATCGGGGCCAGTTTCCGGTCAACGAGGGTTTGGGTCTTCCAGTGTTCGGCAA
Organism: Pseudomonas sp. FP2338; assembly: GCF_030687515.1. Classification (NCBI taxonomy): domain Bacteria; kingdom Pseudomonadati; phylum Pseudomonadota; class Gammaproteobacteria; order Pseudomonadales; family Pseudomonadaceae; genus Pseudomonas; species Pseudomonas sp. FP2338. Next base: position 1,279,980 of record NZ_CP117436.1, read on the forward strand.
CGGCGGTTTTCAGTCGCTGGTGCTGGTCGGGCGTCGCACTTGCATACCAGGGCGGAATGATTTTGCGGCTGGATTTCAAGGCGCCGATACGTGACATTGACAGGGTTTTGACCCAATCGGGCAACGCATCCCGAATGAGTTCGTAGTGTTGGCCTTTATCTTCTTGGGGGGAGGGGGTAATGGCGGACATGGCGTGTTTTTCTGTGGCAAATCGGGCATTCAGCCTAGGCTTTGGCAGGGACTTGCCTGGCAGTAATTGTCTATCGACACCGAACGTCGGGCAGCCTGTAGCGTCGAGGGATCTATCTCACTGAGAAGCCTTGTCATGACGTCTTCCGAGCCAAGCTCAACTTCCACGCGCCAAGCGCATATCGAGCAAATCGAGACCCTGTTCAACCATCCTCCGTCGCTGCAATCGGTGGCGCAAGAAGTTGCCCAGGCCTATGTGGAGCAGCATTTTGTGGCACAAAAATGGACGGCCGGCCTGATCCATATCGCCACCCCCGGCGCTGACGGTGGCCATGCATCGCCGTCTTACAGTTACGCCTCCTTGCCCGAGCTGGTGGTACAACGCTTGGCCCGGGCCAGGCCAACGTTGCTGATCGAGGATTATCAGGTCGTGTTCCAGCGCGTTCTCGAGGTGTATGTCCCAGGTGGGCCGCCCCTCGACGCGCTGGAGACACTGATCAACGAATGCGGCGCCGTGCTCCTGAAGTCGTTTGCCAACCGTTTGCAAGCCTGGTGGAGTGAACCTTTGCCGATCAACATGACCCTCTGGGCGTACCTGTCCGATCATCTGTTGGAATTGCTCTACGATTCACCAAAACCTCCTGGCATGAACCAAGAGCGTTTTGCCGCGCTGTTCCCCAAGACCCTTTTGCGCCCCCTGCGACCGGACCCGCAATGGAGCCTGCATGGCGGCCCTTTGCGGGTGCGGACCGTGCACCTGCAAGGCGTGGGACAGGCAGCCGATCAGGCGCAGATGTTGCCACTGCTGGTGCTCAGTCATGCCTCGGAAAACCTGCTGTTCAGCCCGTCGAGCGGCATCCACGAACTCAATAGCCTGGAGGATATCGGCGCGCTGTTACCGGCCTACGTCAGCCCGGTGCTGAATGGTGCGGCTGAGCACTGGTTCATTCAGGAGGCTCAGGGTGATCCGTTTGATGCCCTGGCGCTGAGCTATCTGGCTCGCCAATTGCTGGAGATCGATAGCATTGAGCGTAACGTGCCGCGAACAGCCCAGGAATGTCAGGCGTTGCTCGATTACATTATTACTCCGCGTCGTTGGTTTGTCAGCGAACTGAGCAAGCGCCAGCAGCGCCTACGCGAGGTCATGCCGTTGTGGCTGGCCCACGCCGACAGCGAGGACAGCATCGCTTACGCTCGCCTGTTGCAGCAGTGGGTGTTGGCCCAGCATGAAGCGGGTGCAGCGCATTTTCTCGAGGGCATCGAGTCGATAGCCGAGTATGCCGACGGCCAGTTGCAGCACTGCCTGAAGGCGTTGCCCAGGGCGAAGAACATCAAGCCGGGTGAGGTGTCACTGACCTTTGATCGTGTGATCGCTGCGCCGGTCCCGATACCCGGTGGGTTCATTGCCGGGGAGGTCGATCCTGTCACCGTGACGCTGACTGAGCTGGCCCTGGAAAACCTTGCTGGTTTCCCGCACACCGCCAAACACATCACGCTCAAGGGGGCAACGGCACCGCCATGGCTGACTTACGCCGTGGTCAAACAGTGTGTGGATGAGGCTGATGTGGGGCAGACCTACCCCGCCCTGCTGAAGAAAAAGCTGATTGACGATGCTGCCGAGGCTGCGCGCCGTCGGCAACAGTTCAGCCGGCAATTGCGGGTGCAGCTGCCGATGTTCGCGCTGGAGTCGAAAGTCAAGGGTGAGCACGGCTTGACCCTCAGCGGTTTCCAGCGGGTACAAGCCGCCCTGCAAGCGAGTGCGACCGAACGCAAGGTTGGCGGCCAGGCTTTCGCGCTGTGGCCGCTGGCGTTCAAGGCCACGGCAGACGCCGCCCCGGATGTGGTCGCCAACATGTTCGTCATCGGCCCGCAGCAGGGGCAGAGCGGGCCGCACCTGTTGTACCGGCCATTGTTCAGCCCGATGTTGCAGGAGTATGAGTCGCTGGAAGCCCTGTTCACGGCGATCAAGACCCCCGGCGTTTTGCAGGACGACGTGCTGACCTGGATCGCACCGGCGCGCCGGGCGGTCTATGCCAACAATGGTTTTCATGAGCCGCATATCCGCCACTTTCTGCTGGGTAATGAATTCATTGTGTATGACCGGCCGGCGCCGGCACAACTGAGCAAGCAGGTGGCGGCCACGGACCCGGCATACCAAGTGTTCAATGCTACCGCCAATGCCTTGGTGGCTTTGGCGGATCGCCAATCGGTGGCTAATGCCGAGCAGCGTTGGGCCAGCCTTAAGAATGCCGGCTGGTTGCTGTTCGGGGCTTTGCTGCCGTTGTTCAACGGGCCGCTGGCCCTGGGCGGTTGGCTGATTCAAATGGTCGACAGTATGCAGCGTGACATTGAAGGGCTGCAGAGTACCGAGGGGCAAACGAGGAGCGTAGCCCTTACGGACATGCTGGCGAACTTGATGGCGATCGTCGCCCACCAGGCCACGCCCCAGGATGCCCACCACCCGCTGGAGCTGGAGCACCCGGTGTTTGCACCTTTGGCACGTATTGAACCGGCGCATGTCGAGTACGTGGCGGTGCCGCTCAAGCAGATTCCCGCGCCTACGACGTTTTCCCCTCCTACTCGCTGGGCTAATGCTCGGGAGGTGCTGACGGCACAACAGCTGGCGTTGATCGAACCATTGCGCTTGAAGGTGCTCTCCAAGCCTTGGCCTGACAGCCTGGAAAATGCCGACCCCAGTGGTCCTGCGCAGGGTTTGTTGCGCGATACATCCAAGGTTCCCCAGCAATGGCAGGCACTGGTTCGGGGGGCGGTGTATCGGGTGCAAGTCAAGCAGGGCCTGGTCCGGGTCATCAGCGCTGATGGCGCCACCCAGGGGCCTTGGCTCAGGCACTTGGGCCAGGGGCGATGGGATTTTGACCTGCGCCCACGTTTGCCGGGCGGCAATGCCGATGAGGCGAATGAGCGTGCACGGCAAGCGCAGCCGTCCAACCTCGCGACGACCAAGACTAACTATGAATGGGCCAAGGCCGCCCGTGCCAGGGCCCACGCAGCGATGGAGCTGGCGTACACGTTGAGACAAAAGCCTGCCGGGCAGATTACCGAGCCACAGCGAGACCGAGCCCGGCAAAGTTATGTCGCGCAAATGACCGACAAGTTCACTTACGCCCAGTTGGAACTGCAGGCGCTCAAGCGATTGCGCGAATATGGCCCTCGTCCCCACTACCAGGAAGAACTCTGTGAGGTGCTGGAGTCGGTGATTCTTACCGCACAATCGATGAGTGCACAGGCGCGACGACAAATCGAGGCCCTCACTGCCAGGATCAGGCCGCTGCTGGACCGCCTGAGCGAGGAAAGTGAAGAGGAGGCCGAATCAGATATAAATCGTCGCGATCGCGCCGAGCTGGGTCCGATCATGCGTAACTTGGCGGATGTTCAGGCAAGCGTCATCCAGTGGCGAACCGTGGAGGCCGGGTACTTGGATGAGATGAGTCAGATTCTCCCCTTGGGACGGGATAAAGCCCAGGGCTTGACACTAACCCAGCGTCCTTCGATACGGGATCTGCAATCCTTGCAACTGACGACGTTGTGGGGCATTGCCATCGATATTACCGGGGTCGTGCTCGGCGATGATTTTTTCCACTGTGTCGATGAAACCATTCAACGTGCGCGCCGCGCCACGCGGTCCCTGGCGGATTTGCCGCAGTTGCAGGCGACGCCTGCGGAACGTATTGAGCTGCTGAAAAATATTGATCACATCTACGCGCAAACCGACGACCAAATTGAGTTCTGGCGCGTCATGGAGCCTGACAGGTTCGACCTGGAGTACCTGACAAAACTGCAAGAGCTGCTTTCCAGCCTGCACCAACAGGTCGAAAAGGATCTGGCTGACCTCTTGCAACCTGAACCACAGGCAGAGCAGCCCGCTGTTCCAACCCCCGCGCCCCCAGGGAGGCGACGCAAAAAAATCATTCGTACGCGCAATCGCGATATGTATGTGGCGCAGGTCACTGAAGCCACGGCGCAGGGCCCGGCTACCGCAGAGCTGCAGGCCGATAGCGAGGTGATTGGTGCGTTCACCGAGGCGGCTGACGGGGTATGGGAGCCTGTGAAACCCGCTCTCAAGCCTGATGCGCAGTTGGGGCACTTGCTCAATAAGGGCAAGGCGTTGCTGGGTGATGAGCCTCGAGCGATCCGGAATGTCGAAGTCCTGATTCAGCGTGCCAACGATCCGTCTTCCTTGGAATACATGCTTGAGGCAGAGGCCAATACCCGTCAGTGGATCGCCGAAGCCATTGCCCGCAGGCTCAGCGGTACGGAAAGCGTCCGATTGGCGGCCAGGCAGCGAGACATGGCAATAACGATCAAGCGTGATTTGCTGCTTGCAGTGGACCGGTTGAAGGCCGCCGGGCTGGCCGCACGAATTAAGGCGACCCGGCTGCGGCCCACTACCCAGAACCACATCGACTTTCTCAAGCGCCACGATGAAGTGCTGATCTACCGCAAGGGTGCGCGCGTGCTGCTCAAGGACACCGTCGATGATTACCTGCAGGTGTATGTGGTCGTTGACGCAGAGAATACCGACCGGGCTTTGTGCTATGCCCATTTTCACTACAAAAGGCCCCAAGGGCCGGATGATTTTTACGAGGGCAATGGTCACATCAAGAGCCCTGAGCAGGAGCGCCTGGGGCGACAGGCCCAGGCGCGGGTGGAGGCCCAGGCGTTCGCACGTATGCGCACCGGCCAGACCGGGCGTGTGCGCCAGACCCTGGACATTGACCGGGCGACGATTACGCGGGATTTTGCCCGACGGCTGTTTTTCAGCGCGGATCAGTTACCGGCTGACACTGCGTCTGGTTCCCAGGCGTCAAGTACGGCATAAGCATCGGTGCCATGCCTTTGAGCACCTGCACGGGCAGCGCCGAGGTGAACGTGAAGCCTTGCGCTGAGCTGCCGGGTACGAACGCGGTGAGTGTGCCGAAGTGGCGCTCGCCGATGTAGAACACAAAGGTGGCGGTGCGGTTGATCGCTTTGGAATTGAGCACCCGCCCGCCAGCGCCGATGGCTTCAATGCGGTTGTCGCCGGTGCCGGTCTTGCCGCCCATGGCCAGCGGCGTGCCGTCGTCCAGCTTAAAGCTGCCGGCCACGCGTTTGGCGGTGCCAGCGTCCACGACTTGGGACAAGGCCCCGCGCAGTGCTCGCGCCACTTCTACTGGCATCACCCGTTTGCCCGCGGCGGGATCGTTGATCACTTGGGTTTCATAAGGTGTGCCGGCGGCAAAGTGCAGGCTGTCGATGCGCACCACCCGCTCGCGCACCCCATCGTTGAGGATGATCCCCATCAACTCCGCCAGTGCCGCCGGGCGATCGCCGGAGCTGCCGATTGCCGTGGCCAGGGAAGGCACCAGGTGGTCGAACGGATAGCCCACCGCCTGCCAGCGCTGGTGAATATCGAGGAAGGCTTCAACCTCGAGCATGGTGCGGATGCGGCTGTCGCGAGCGCTCTGGTGGCGGCTCTTGAACAGCCAGCTGTAGACCTCCTGGCGCTCGAACCGACTGGCCTTGACCACCTCGCTGAAGGTGGCCTGCGGATGGTTCAGCAGGTAGCCCACCAGCCATAGGTCCAGCGGGTGGGCCTTGGCGATATAGCCTTGGTCGGGCAAGTCATAGGCCCCGGGGCCGTAATCCTTGTAGAGTTTTTGCAGGCGTTCGTCGCTGAGCTTCCCGTGGGTTCCAACCCCGGTCAGGTGCGAGCGTACGAACAGGTTGAAGCTGGCTTGGCTGGCATTGGGCAGCAAGTAACGGTGTACGGCGGCCAGGCGCATCGGCGTGGGGCGCAGGCCATCGAGAAAGGTGTCGAGGCGCGCCTGGGTGTCTTTCTTCTGGTACTTCTTCCAGAACTTGCGCAGGAAGGTGGTGCCCTCGCGGTCGGCGAAACCGGCCAGGTATTCCTGGCGACGCGGGTCGCTGTCGTCCTTGAGCAGTTGGGCGCTGTTGTTGGCGCCGGAATAGGTGCTGAAGCGCACCAGGTCACGCATCAGGCGAATGAACGGCAGGTTGATCGACTCGCGCAGGGCGTCGCGCAGGGTCGGGCTGCGGTGGTTGTCCTCGTTGCGAAAGTTATGGAAGTGATGCAGGCCGCCGCCGGTGAAAAAGCCTTCGTTGGGGTTGGCCGAGTAGGTGCGGTCCAGAGCGGCGTCGAGCATCTTGGCCAGGGATTTATCCGATGCCTGGAGCAGATAGTCCACGGCCCAGCGGCTGATGCGGTCCTGCTCGGCGATGTCGAGTTTTTTCAGCGCTGCCGGCGCTTGTGCGGCGTACTGGTCGTGCAACTCGGCGATGATTTGCAGGTAAGTGGTCAGCACCCGCAGCTTGGCGGTGGAGCCCAGTTCCAGTTTGCTGCCTTCGTTGATGTCGAAGGGCTGGTCGGTGTTGTCGGTTTGTACCCGCACCCGTGAACCGTCCGGCGTCAGCTCGAACAGGGTGAAGCTGTAGCGTACCTGCGCGGTGCTGGCCGGGGTCAGCAGGCGTTCGCCGAACAGGCCGACCTGGCGGGCGTAGTCGGGGTCGGCAAGGTGCATCAGGTACTCGCTGACCTGGCCCTGCAACGGGGCTTGCAGGGTGCTTGTGGCCGAGAGGTCGAGACGGTCCAGGTCGTAGAGCGGCCGGTCGAGCAGGGCGGCCAGGCGCGCGCGGGCCATGCTGATGCCTTTGTTGGTCTCCACGGGCTGCACCGTGGGTTGTTGCACCCAGTCGCGGTAGTTGAGCTTGGCCGCCAGCGCCGCCTGCAACAGTGCTGGCGTAATCACGCTGTCGCGGGCCAGCAGGCGAAGATGGCTGTCGGTCAGTCGGGCCAGTTCGTCACGCCCTTTGGCCAGGTAGTGAGAAGGGCGGCGCTGGGCAATGATCAGCGACAACACCTGACGCAAGGCCAAACCTTGTGCGTCGTTTACCGGGCCGACCAATGCCTGGTTGACCTGCTGGAAATCGGCGCCGTACCACACCCGCAGTCCCTCCGCCAGGCCATGCACTTCGCCGTGACCCGGCACCGCCGACAGCGGCACGCTGTTGAGGTAGTCGCGCAGGATATTCTGCCGCGCCAGCAAGGTGTGCGGCCCATCGCGGTAGGCGCGCACGGCGGCGGAAAACATCTGCCGCAGTTTTTCCGCGCCCGAGACGGTCAGGCCATCCGGGGAGTGGCGGTACTTTTCCAGCTGGGTGGCCAGGGTGCTGCCACCGGCACTTTGACCCGGCAGGTGCAGGGTCTTTGCGAGTTGCGACCAGGCGGCATTGGCAAAGCGCGGCCAGTCCACGGCGGGGTTGGCCTGGGGTTGGGCGGGGTCGAGCAGGTCGCGGTTTTCGACAAACAGCAGGCTGTTGACCACCAGGGACGGGATGGCGTCGAAGCTTTCATACAGTTGTTGCGGATACTTGTACTGGTAGAGCGGTACCGCACGACAATCGGTGATGGAAAGCCCCGCCTGGATTTTTTCCGCGTAGGGCACAAACAGGCCCTTGGCGCTGTAGTCCATCAGCGCCGGAGACAAACGCGCCTGGGCCTGGATCACATAACCACGCTTGAGCAAACGCGGCAGGAAGCTGTCGAGGTCGCTGTAACCCAGACGACGGTCGAACGGGCCGGCGCCGGGGTAGGTGATTGCGTCGCTGGGACCGGGCTCGACCTGGTAGGTGAGGCTGCGGGCCAGCCGGCTGAGCTCCCGGGCCTGCAGCTGGGAGGTACGCATCTCTTTGACGGCGGCAAACCCCAGGGCCACCAGCGCCATCAGCACGATCAACCAGAACAGGCGCCGCACATAGCGGGGCCGGGGCTTATGTTGGGGGAAAGGCGCTGGGTCCGAACTGCCGTGTAGTTTCGCAGCCTTGCTCGATTCGGTTTGCCACAGTGCGCCCATAGTCGATTGACCCCTGCACGCAGATTGATCGGACTTGCCTGAAGCTTAGTCGCTGGTGGCCAGGTCGGAAAAATTTGTGATCATGGCTTCGGATAGTTAACGCTGTTCTCCAGCCCCAGCCAGGTCGCGTCGTTGGCCGGTGCCCAAACTCGATTGTCTGGTTCAGTTCAACAGACCTGCGATTGATGAAACGTTTGAGAGCGCCCGTTAAAACGAGCATCAATCAATCATTGGAGGTTGTGTCCTTTCTCTCCACGTCGTACGTAATATCAATGTCCTTGTGAGCATGGATGACGATCGGGTGTGTACTGGAGTACGCAAGAACGCTGTCTCCTGTCAGCAATAAACTGAATATTCTTTCCGGCACACCTGGGCATCGAATGCGGGTGCTAACGCTGCAGTCAGCATAATCAATTTCGTAATGACCCGAAGGTTTAAGGGACATGCTTGCTATCCGAGTTGGCTGCACGACGTTCACGCAGTGATTCATGCACTCGTCCCTGAGGGTTACGGGGGCGGCCCGCAGCGGGATCGTTCGCGTTTCTGGCCGGCTCGCGTCGCCATGCCGTGAAGGATTTGAGCCGCCGGCGTCAGCCATCGAGCCGTGCCAAGACATGACGATGCACCAAGGCTGTGCAATACTCGCCGCCGTTTCGGCCGTTGGTTTTTTGCGCTGGACCAGTCAATGTCTCTCCAGAAAACCGCAATATGCCGCGAAGTCCTCCTGAAGTTTTGCTGTTTTATAGTGAAAGCACCTATGTCGAGGTTTTTATACTGCACGTCGCTGAGTCTTGTAGGTGTTGTCCTATAACTGGATCTGTTCATGAAACAGACCCGGACTCAGCCACCGCCAGGCTTACCGGCCTGTCGGTCCGAGACCTAGTGGTCTATCCAATAACAAAATGAGGTTGTATTTCCATGCCCGTTGGCAACCCCCTGCCCCCTGGCGAGACCGCTCAAGGCGGCCCGCTCAAACGTGAACTCGGTGAACGGCATATTCGCCTGATGGCCCTCGGCGCCTGCATCGGCGTCGGCTTGTTTCTCGGCTCGGCCAAGGCCATTGAAATGGCCGGCCCGGCGATCATGCTCTCGTACATCATTGGCGGCCTGGCGATCCTGGTGATCATGCGCGCCCTGGGCGAAATGGCGGTGCACAACCCTGTCGCCGGCTCGTTCAGCCGTTATGCCCAGGATTACCTCGGCCCCTTGGCGGGGTTTCTCACCGGCTGGAACTATTGGTTCCTGTGGCTGGTGACCTGCGTCGCGGAGATCACCGCCGTGGCCGTGTACATGGGCGTCTGGTTTCCCGACACCCCACGCTGGATCTGGGCCCTGGCGGCGTTGATCAGCATGGGCACGATCAACCTGATCGCGGTCAAGGCGTTCGGTGAGTTCGAGTTCTGGTTCGCCCTGATCAAGATCGTCACCATCATTGCCATGGTCATCGGCGGCGTCGGTATCATCGCGTTTGGTTTTGGCAATGACGGCGTGGCGCTGGGCATTTCCAACCTGTGGGCCCACGGCGGCTTTATGCCCAATGGTATCACGGGAGTGTTGATGTCCTTGCAGATGGTAATGTTCGCCTACCTGGGCGTGGAGATGATCGGCCTGACCGCTGGTGAAGCGAAGAACCCGCAGAAGACCATTCCCAGTGCCATCGGCTCGGTGTTCTGGCGCATCCTGCTGTTCTACGTGGGGGCGTTGTTTGTGATCCTGTCGATCTACCCATGGAATGAAATCGGCACCCAGGGCAGCCCGTTCGTGATGACCTTCGAGCGTCTGGGCATCAAGACCGCCGCGGGCATCATCAACTTCGTGGTGATCACCGCTGCGTTGTCGTCCTGTAACGGCGGCATCTTCAGCACCGGGCGTATGCTCTACAGCCTGGCGCAGAACGGCCAGGCACCTGCCACCTTCGGCACCACGTCGAGCAACGGCGTACCGCGCAAGGCGTTGCTGTTGTCGATCTTCGTACTGTTGCTGGGTGTACTGCTCAATTACATGGTCCCGGAAAAAGTCTTTGTGTGGGTCACTTCCATTGCCACGTTCGGCGCGATCTGGACCTGGCTGATGATCCTGCTGGCCCAGCTCAAGTTCCGCAAAAGCCTGAGCCCGGCAGAGGCGGCTGGCCTCAAGTACCGCATGTGGTTGTACCCGGTCAGTTCCTACCTGGCGCTGGCGTTCCTGGTGATGGTGGTGGGGCTGATGGCGTACTTCCCCGATACCCGTGTGGCGCTGTATGTGGGCCCGGTGTTCCTGTTGGTGTTGACCGTGCTGTTCTACGTGTTCAGGTTGCAGCCAAAGACCGTCGCTCAAGGGACGGTGCGTTCCGCGTCCTGATGTGTGTCGTGTGACAAAAAGCCCCACCCCGTTCTACCGCGGGGTGGGGCTTTGACCGGCGTATTTTCTGCACGATCCTCTATTTGCGGTGCGGTGCCTGCCGCCCCTCGGGTCTGATATCGCGAGCACTGCGCCTGTGTATAACGCGGGGCATCCGGTTCCGCGCGTTATCGCTTTGCTCATATCTATCTATCCCTCCAACGATAATTCATTCCCTAGGCTGGCTGCTTCGACAGCAACCTTTGAAGAGTGAATTCATGTCTGAAAGCAACCCCCTGCTACTGCCCTACGACTTGCCACCGTTCTCTGCCATCAGAGCAGAACACTTGGTGCCCGCCATTGAGCAAATCATCGCTGATAGCCGCAACACCACCGCCACGATCATTGCCAGCCAGTCGTTATTCCCCACCTGGGATGACCTGGTGCAAGCCGTGGAGGCACTGGAGGCACGCCTGGATGGCGTTCTCAACGTCATTGAACTGCTTGACTCTATTCCCCAAGAGTCGGCTTGGAAACAGGCATCACACCGCAGTTATGAGCTTGCAATGCAGTACCGCGCCGAATTGGCCGCGAACAATGACCTGTATCAGCTCCACCGCCAACTTGCCGATAGCCCGATCGCAGCCCTTTTCAATCAACAACGCCAAAGCGCGTTGCGTAAAATACTGCGCAAGTACCACTTGGCGGGCCTTGATCTTTCTCCCGAGAAGCAGCTAAGGCTGAAAGCGTTGAACCTGCAAATCGACACATTCAGCCAGGAGTTCCGGCGCCGTGTGAGAGATTCCAGCGACGCATGGCGTAAGCACATTCAAGACAAGGCGCTGCTGAGCGGACTGCCTGACGCAGCCCTGGCACGCATGGCGGCCGCGGCTCGGGCCGCAAGCCTGGATGGCTGGTTATTAACCCTTTCCGAGCAGTCCTTTCAGGCGGTGATGAGCTACGCCGACCATCGAGCCTTGCGCCAGGAAATGATGATGGCTTACTACAGCCGTGCCGTGGGCTCCGGTCCTGACGACATTGCCACCGACAATGAACCGGTTCTGACAGTGTTGCTCGACAGCCGTCACCAGAAAGCACAATTGCTCGGCTATGCCAACTTCGCCGAACTGGCGTTGGTGGAACAAATGGCGGAGACGACCGATGAGGTCACTGCATTTGTGCATCAACAGATTGATCGGGCACGCATGACATTTGCCCATGAGGCACAACAACTGCAACGCTATGCCGCGCAACGTGGGATCGATGCACTGGAACCCTGGGATTACAACTATTATGCGGAAAAAATTCGCCAGGACGTGGCGGGTGTCTCCCAAGACGCCGTGCGCAAATACTTCCCATTGGAAACGGTGCTGCAACGCTTGTGCGCGTTCACCAAAATGCTGTTCGGCGTTGAGCTGATTGAACAAACCACAGTCGATACCTGGCACCCGGATGTGCGGGTATTTGAACTCAGGGAGTACGCCGAGCCCATCGGACATTTGTTTATTGACTCCTATCGTCGTGTGGCAGGCGGCGCGATCGGCATCGCCTCGGGCTTGCGCAATCACCGGATGACGGCCGAGGGGCGTCCACAACGGCCCATAGCCATGCTTCGTAGCCAGTTGCCACGACCGATAGCGACCCAGCCTTGCTTGCTGGATCATCTGCAATTGAGGGTCTTATTGCATGAATTCGGCCACTGCTTGCAGCACCTGTTGACCGTGGCCCCCTATCGGGCGATTTCCGGTATGGGCCAGTTAAGTCATGACGCGGCGGAATTCTTCGGCCAAGTGCTGGAGCAATTCTGCTTTACCCCATTGTTCCTGACCTGGCTATCCGGCCATTTCCAGACAGGAGATCCCTTGCCTGACGATATGGCCACTCAAATGAGCCGATTTGTTCACACCCAGACCAGCCAGGAAACCGCCAGTATTTTGCTCACGAGTCTCGTCGACTTTGAGTTACACCGCACCTATGGCGACGGGCGTACACCTCATGAAGTTTTCACTCATGCCAACGTTGAAGTCGGGCATTTGCAATGGCCTGATGGCGCCCGTCCGATCAACAGCTTCGAACAACCGATGGGTAGCTATGGGGCCAAAATGTATTCCTACAAGTGGTCTGGTGTGCTGGCTCGCCAGGCTTTTGAACGGTTTGAGCGTGATGGCCTGTTCAACCCTGAGACCGGGAAAGCTTTTCGTGACGTATTTATCACTGAAGGCGATACCCGTACGTTGTTGAGCTCACTTGCGCTTTTCCGGGGTGAAGGCGAGCGGTGTGTCGAGCATTCCACCGGGGCATGAAGCGCTGGTGCATATGTAGTCCCACGGCTGAAACTTGAGACGCCAGAGTGATCTTCAGCAGCCAGTCCGGCACGGAGAGCACTCAATGAGCACTGACACCCCACCGTATTTTTTCAGCGAAACCCAAACCGATCGCACGCAGCTAACAGAGCGCCAACGCTCACGCAACTTTACCCTCAAGGACCTTGACTGGTTCGACTCGGTCTATCTGGCCACCGATGCTTTGCGGCGGGCACACAAAGCGCCGATGCACGTCCAAACCCTGCAACTGAATGTGCCCGGCCAATCCGCTATTGAATTGGCGGGTGCATTCGTCATGAGTCCCGCCCCAGAAGGCGGGGTTGTTCTCTATACACCCGCTCGTGGTCTGGAAAAACTGGAAAGCCATGAAACACTCAAGACGCAACTGAAGTCGTGGCTCAAAGACGCGTCGCAGCGCCAAGCGTTGCTTGATTACCTTTCCATCTCCCAGCAAGTCACCCTGACGCCGACTGCGACCCTGACGATTACCGCACATACCGTGGCTGGCGCTGTCTTCGAAGCACAACACGCGACCCTCTCTAATAATCTGCTCGACAATGCCCGTTTGATGCGCGAGGAGTTGCTCAAGCTGCCCAGTTTCACTTCGCTGCTGGATGAATACATTTCCTCTGAGTTGGCGCAGTCTTTTACGGGGGGCGATCAGCGCCAAATCCAAGTGCAGAGTTATGTCATCGACGCATCCAGCGAATCAGGCAATTCTGATTCGCCAACGTCCCGACACACGACCACCCGCTCCTTGAGCGAAACCGTCCTCAGGTATTTCGTCGCCAATGCCTGGCCTGCGGATGAAACCAGGCGCTACTACAATCCCCGGCAGCCTACTCAGAAAGCTGATGATCAGTTGCGTTGGGACGTATCAGTTCAAGGATTGGCCCAGGGCTTGAAAGCCTATATGAAGCTACAGCCCAAGACATTTTGGGCGCTGCCGGCCGCCGCAGGGTTCTCACGGCTACAACTTTTTACCCATGCCATGGCCAATGCCTTTTTCACGGTGGCGCTGGAGCAACAACAGCAAACTACGATTACGGTTGAGCAGCGTCTGCAACTACAGGCCTTGCCGCTCAAGGCTGCGCTGCCCGCGACAACGCTGGCTCCCGACGTTGATGTTGAAAAGGCACTGCTGAGCGAGCCTGAACAGGCCTGCGCCGAGCTGGCAGGCACCCTCGTCATCAGCAGTAACAAAAGCGACGATGGCTCGCCCTGGCTGCTCTATACCCCTCAACAAGGCCTGCAATCGTTTACCGAGCTGGGAGCACTCAAAACCCACCTTCTTGATGGTCTCAACTCTCGGCAACCTGCCGATGCCTGGAGAAAGCACCTGTCCAGGCCGGAACGCTATAACGAAGTCGACCTGATGGCCTGCGACGTCACCACAGCCCCGATCACCGGGGTTATTTTCCAACGCATCATGGAGGGCATCATTGAGAAACAAGGTCGCAACCTTGAATACGCCCTCGATCAATATCGCCTGAGCCAGGGCACGATGGACCTCGACGCCTTGGTCGATCATGTGCTGGATGTGCGTGGCATGATTGATCCAACATTACTGAACTTCGAACCCATGGGGCGTTGGAGTACCCAGTTGACAGCGACCTGGACGGCGACGGTGACTGAACCCAGGATTCCACCAACGCTTGCTGCAATGCGCACAACGGTGCATTTACTCGAAAATGTCACCGCCGAAATCGAACAACACCTATCGTTTCGCTCCTCGCTGGAGCGTTCCGTTATCACCTATCTCAATACCAAACTGTACGCTATCAAGCAGCAACACTTGCAGGCTTCGTGCCTCTCGGTACGTCAATACAGCAACCCTTCGAATGGCACTGACAAACCTCAACTGCTCTCATCGAGCAGTATGGTCGACTATTTTCTGGCGCGTTTATGTGGCGAAGCGGGCCCACTCATCGATCCGCTTAACACTCACGTCTACTCAACCGCTCCTGACAAACCCGCCACTAAAGTCTCAAGTATGGACGCCACTGCCTTCAATACGCTGATCACCAGTGCAGTCGGTGGGTTTAAACAGCACCTGCGTAGAACCCACGGCGTATCCCCCAACATGCAGCCCTTGCTGAGAAAGGCAATGGAGATGGGCTTGACAGGGGAAGTGCAAGTCAGGCTTTGGAACAACGCTTTATTGCCCCTCGACTACGAAGTGCTGTTGACCGTGTTAGGTATTTACGCCAGAGACTTACGCCCTGGCGTCAATGGGTTCCGCCCTGATGCGTTTTCTTTGCAGGTCGTACCGACTGGGCAGAATACCCCGCTGGTACTCAATAACTGTTTCGTGCTGACCGAGCGCGGCGGGCTTGATCCTCAATATTGCGGCCGCACGCTGCTGTGGACGCCCGCGTTAGGCCTGGAAAGTTTCTCCTCATTGAATGACTTCAAAGCAGAGATGGATCGACGCCTGGCAATCCCGGACGAGCGACAGGCTTTCCTGGCGAACCTGGCGCCACCGGACTGGGAGGCACAACCGAGCTATGCATTCAGTTCCCTTGAACTGGTCGAAGACAACCTCGTCGAGCACTTGCAACGAACCTACGCGCAACAAAAAGACCGTGAACTGGCGCACATTCTGTCCATGCAGCTGTCGGTCGATCAGCTGCGCAAGCTCTGGCAGGTTCAAGTCACACAAGACCTTGCGCCCACCAACGTGCAGCGTGCCAAGGACATGGTCCAGGCCATGATCCGGCAACAGGGTTTGCAATGGTTTGGCAAAGCCCGTGCTGTGGATCAACAGCTGTACGTCGAATTGCTGGAGCAGTATCGAAACAATGTCACCGACAATCAGGATTACCTGCACGGGATCGACTCCCTGGTTCAGTTCACGCGCAAGAAGCTCAGCACTTTACTCAAGGACCTTGGCGCTCAGGACAGCGTCACACCTGATGAAATCGAAGTCGGGCTGCCGGTGCAGGGCACTACGCCTGCCCGCAATCAGTCCCTGCTGGACTACGCCTTGAGTCATCAGTCGTATTGGCAGGATGCGGTGCCCCTCTTCGCCAGCACCGGTACAACGCCGTTGCCATCCACCCTGAATGCGCAGACGCTGAAAACGCGGATACAGGCGTTGAACATCAACGCGGCTTACCAAACGTACATCAAATCCTTCCTGGGCCCTGCCAGCCCGGACTTTGAGCAACGCTCTACGCGCTTCGCCAAGCAACTGCCGTGGCAATTGATGCAATACGCTCACGGCATGAGGTTGCAAGACCAGCTTTCACCGACGGCCTTCGGGCTCATTCAACAGATCATGGACATGCCCGATGCGATCGCCCGTGCGACAGTGGTGGATGCCAACGCCATGATCCGCCCTCTGGAACTGTTGGTCGATGACGGGAAGAAAACCATCAAGATTCCCGGGGCTTATTTGATCGGCTCCGCCTCCGGTGACGAGGGGCCTCAAGTCCTGTATGCCCCCTATAGCCCAGGCTACACCCTCAAGGAATATACCGTTGAGGCTGCACTATGTGCTGAGTTGACAGCCTGCGGCGCATTACAGCGTTGGGTTCGGCAGGTGGTCCCGGCCGTTGACCTCGCAGCACTGACAAACGCACTGGAGCAACCCCAGGCCAGCACCGCCCTCCAGCTGGCAAGCAACCCCATCAACGCTGCGTTGTTCAAACAGCTGTTCACCGACAATGTCGAGCTGCTGACAACGCTGCTGGGTTGCCAAAAAGCCGCTGATGCAGGCAATGCCTGGGATACGGCCAAGGCCGTGTTCTCTGAAGGCGTGCAGGCGGCCATTGTATTTTTTGCCGGCAAACTGGCCTACCCCCTGGTGGTCTGGCAGAGCTATAAACTGTTCAAGGCTTCTGCCGAAGAGTTGCAAAGCCACCAATGGCATGAGGCGCTGGGGCATTTCATCGGTGGTGTCGCCTTGCTGGCCGGTTTGCGCAATTCCATGCCTCCCGTATCAGAGGGCGGCATGCCCCCGGCACCCGAGCCGATCCCGCCGCCTTCCACACCTGCGACCTCTGTGGTGTCCTGGCCCGCGCTGGACATTACCGCTGCGTCCCGCACCCGGCTCCAGCGTTTCGAAGTCCTTGAGCCGAGCTTGGCCAACCTGATCAAAGACACCTCACTCAACCTTTACCGATCGACCTCCAACCATTACTACGCGGCGGTGGCAGGGAAAGTGTTCGAAGTCATCAAGCATGGCCTGGGTTGGCGCATCATCGGTGATGGCGAAGTCGGTCCTGAGGTACAGAGCAACCCCCGACAACAGTGGATGCTCAGTAGCGCAGTCCCAGTGCTGACGGGGCGACGGGCAATTGCACGATTAATTAATCGCTTCTACTCCGAGCCCTATGCGCGCTCCAGCATGAATGTATTGGCCAGCGGGATGCGCGAGATACGAGCGCTTTACCCTCGGGAATCCTGGGTTATCACCGATGCACTTGCCTTGGCGACGTTTTATGCAAAGAACGCCCAGGAAAATTTGCGCCTGATCGCACAAACACCGCTTGCCGCACCTGAGCTCGTCAAACAGATCAAAACGTTTTTCGGCTTGCAAACGCTCGAGGTCGAACACCTTGAAAAAATTCAGGAGATCGTCGATAAGGTCTGCAGCGCGTTGATGGAGCCCTCACTGACCTCCTCGGACTCAACGCGATTTGTCATTGGCCGTTCGCGGTTGCCGGCTATTCAGGGCGGACACACGTTGATGGCCTTTACGATTGTCCCCGACCCACTTCAACTGGTGTACTTGACCGAGTTGTTTTTCAATCCAGGTCTGAACTACGGTCATTTGTTGATAAAACCGTTCTATGTCAGCGTCCACGCCCGTGCGACGACTCTCATTCACGAAGTCACTCATCATGTAGGTGAGACGTTGGACTTGGCTTACGTGCATTCAGGCCATCCCTTTGATGACCTGATTGATCCCAAAACCCCTGAGGGCCGTAACACCAAGGTAAGCCTGGAAAACCGCCATCTCTCAAGACTGTCGCTCAATACCCCGACCCATGAGTTGTTCCAGGTTGTCGATATTGCGACCGGCCTCAAAACAGACCCTGCACAGGGCACGTCAACACAGCATGTGCTCGACAGGCTGCTCACCGTTACCGGCACCCAAACCCTCGCCGATGCGCGGCGAGTTTTCCGTACCGATCCGCTTAAACGCATCCTTACGGTACTTAACAACGCCGACTCCGTCGCCTACCTGATTGCACAATTGGGGCGTCGAAAAGAGAAACCTGTTGGCTTATGACTACAACGTCAGGTCATCGCCCGGGCCGTGTGCTCCTGCGCAGCGAGGCGGGCATTAACTATTTGGCTTGTCTCGCTTCAAGGGGCGTGGCGTCTGGTTGAGGTGTTTGTTGAACTCCATCCAGGCCGCGAGGGCTGACATCAGCACCACACCGAGCAAGGCGGTAAGTACTTGCATGAACACGGCGTCATCCGCCTGGGCATTGAGCATGTCCGCCAGTGGTGCCAGCACCACGCCCAGGCAGAACACTTCCAGGGAATAACGGCCCATCTGGCAAATCCGTTCAGCCAGACGGTTTTGCGTCCATTGCGGGTTTGGCAACAGCTTGGCGGTGACATAGGCCAGCGCCAGGAAGTGCACGAGACGCACCGGTGACAGGTTGGTCTTGCTGATGGGGTACAGCAGGTTGCTGAGCATGGTGGGCATCACCGCATCATGGGCTTCAGGCCAGAGCCACGACAGCGTGATCACGCCGGCCACCACCACATACAGCGCCGCCGCGACGAACAGCGGCTGGCGCTGCAAGGGGCGTGTCTCGGGCGCGCTGGGCCGCTGGCTGTAAATCGCCGCGGCGCCCCCCAGCACAAACAGCAATTGCCAGGTGACCGGGTTGAAATACCACACGCCATCGGCAATGGCGCGCAGGTTCCAGCCCATCCACGGCGCCATCAGGTATACCACCAGCGAGACACTCACCACGGCCCAGGGCGCGCGCACCATCAGCGGCAGCACCACGGACAAACCAGCCAGCAAGACGATGTACAACGGCAACGGATCCATCAGGTTGGGCTTGAAGCGCAACAGCAGTTCATCGGTCAGTGCCTGTTGCGGGTGGGTGACGAAGTGCGTCAGGCCCATCTCCGCCACCAGGTCGCGGGTTTCTACATGGTTGTTGGCGAAAAACACGATACCCATCAGCATGGCCAGCAAGAAAATATGCACCACATACAACACCCAGGTGCGGCGCAGGATTTTCAGGCAGGCCATCCAATAGCCTTCGCGCTGCATGACCTTGCCGTAGGCCAGCACCGAGGCGAACCCGGCGAGAAACACGAAGACCTCCGCCGCGTCGCTGAAGCCGAAGTTGCGCAGAGTGATCAGGCCGAGAGGGTTGTGGGGGACGTGATCCCAGAAAATGAAGATCAACGCCAGGCCCCGAAAAAAATCGATGCGCGGGTCGCGTCCGTTCAGCATGGCAGCGGGCTCTTGAACAAGTAGTTGAATGACGATAGGTGAGCGCGCGTTGTCGTACGCCGCACGTCGGGCGGGCGAAGGTTGGCGGTATTTGTAAGCAATTGCAAAGGTTGGGTATTACTGAATGTCTCTAGACATCGATGATCACCAACGTGCCGTAGCTACCGGGGCTTACAGCGTGGGGAGTGCCGGCTTCTACAAGGTACATCTGGCCGGCAGCAACGTGTATTTGCTCGGTGCCAATGCTTAGGTACAACTGGCCGGTGACTACCAATAACCCCTCATTGTAATCATGAGTTTCCTCTTCATAAGCCTGCTCATCCATACGCAACACCTTGATACGCGCCGGGCCGACCTGGCCCAGGCACTTGGATTTCCAGCTCTCGGGCAGTTGCGCGGCAATGGCGCTGAAGTCGAGTAACGGCATGTGAAACTCCTTGTTTCAACAATGCCGTCGGTGGTCCGGTTCAGCAGGGAGTGGGTGTTTTCAGAACGCGTCCATCAGCAAGACACGGCAGGTTTTGGCCTGGTACTCGTTGATTTTCGGCACCAGCCGGGTGAAGTGTTCGGTCTGGCAATGAGCGTCCAGCGCCGCCTGGTCGGGCCACTGCTCGATAAAGATGAAGTGCCCTGGGTCTTTTTGATCGACAAACAGATCGTAGGCGATGCACAGCGGTTCCTGGCGGGTTTTCTCCACCAGTTCGGTGTACCACGGGCGCACGGTGTCCAAGTGTTCAGGCTGGATAAAATCTTCAGCGATGACTTTCAACATGGCAGGCATTCCTTACGCCGCGGCGACTTCATGCGGCTCAAAACTGTCCGCCCGCGCCATCTGCCACATGCGCGAATAGAACTCGCCGTTGACCTCGCCGGTGAGTAACTCGCCAGGCTTGAGGAACACATGCAACTGCGAGAACAGCTTGATCTCGGTAGCCGACATACGTCGCACCAAGTGCTTGGCCGACAATTGCGACGGATGATCCAGCCCTGCGGCGGCGAGCATTTCGGCCAGGGCGTGCAGCGTGTTGCGGTGGAAGTTGAACACACGCTGGGCCTTGTCCGGCACGACCAGGGCTCGTTGGCGCAGTGGGTCTTGCGTGGCCACGCCGGTTGGGCATTTATTGGTGTGGCAGGACTGCGATTGGATGCAGCCAATGGCGAACATAAAGCCACGTGCCGAGTTGGCCCAGTCGGCGCCGATGGCCAGGACGCTGGCGATATCGAACGCACTGACAATCTTGCCGCTGGCACCGAGTTTGATTTTGTCGCGCAGGTTCAGGCCCACCAGGGTGTTGTGCACGAACAGCAAACCCTCACGCAGCGGCACGCCGATATGGTCGGTGAACTCCACGGGGGCTGCGCCGGTGCCACCTTCCTTGCCATCGACCACGATAAAGTCCGGGAGGATGCCGGTTTCGAGCATGGCCTTGGCGATGCCCATGAACTCCCACGGGTGGCCCAGGCAGAACTTGAAACCCACCGGTTTGCCGCCGGACAGTTCACGCAATTGGGCGATGAATTGCATCAGTTCGATGGGCGTGGAAAACGCACTGTGGCGCGACGGCGAGATGCAGTCCTCGCCCATCATGATGCCGCGGGTGTCGGCGATTTCCTGGGTGACCTTGTGCTTGGGCAGGATGCCGCCATGGCCGGGCTTGGCGCCTTGGCTCATCTTGATTTCAATCATGCGCACTTGCGGGTTCTGTGCCTGCACGGCAAAACGTTCCGGGTCGAAACGGCCGTCGCTGGTGCGGCAGCCGAAGTAGCCGCTGCCCAGTTCCCACGTGAGGTCGCCGCCGTTTTCGCGGTGGTAGGGGCTGATGCTGCCTTCGCCGGTGTCATGGGCAAAGTTGCCGAGCTTGGCGCCTTGGTTGAGGGCGCGGATCGCGTTGGCGCTCAACGAGCCGAAGCTCATGGCCGAGATGTTGAATACCGAGGCCGAGTAGGGTTGCGTGCACTGCGGGCCGCCGACCATTACGCGAAAGGCGCTGGGGTCACTGAGCGGCGCCGGGCGCATGGAGTGGCCGATGAACTCGAAGCCCGACTGGTACACATCGATCAAGGTGCCGAAGGGCTTATCGGCGGTTTCATTTTTGGCGCGTGAGTAAACCAAAGAACGCTGGGCCCGGGAGAAGGGCAGGGCGTCGCTGTCGGACTCGAGCAGGTACTGGCGGATCTCCGGGCGGATGGCTTCCACCAGGTAACGGATATTGCCCAGGATCGGGTAGTTGCGGCGTACCGCATGGGGGCTTTGCAGCAGGTCGAAAAGGCCGATCAGGCTGAGGACGCCGGTGACCAGGGTGATGGGCCACAGCCACTCATGTTCGATAAAAGGGAGGCTGGCGAGGGTGAAAATGACGCACACGGCAAAGAAGGCGTAACGGCTTAGCAACGACAGGCTCATACGGTTTTTCCTCAGGTTCAACTCTATAGGTCGATTGGCCATTCTGCGCCTGTACGGAAACCATAGACAACCTGTGGGAATAATCAGTTTGGCTGCACCGGTGGGACAGACTGGCCCGCAATAGACAACTGGCGGCTATCGGTGACCTCGAACTGCGCCTGGTGGGTGGCGGTCGAGTCGGCCCCGACGAAGACGGTAAAGGTGCCCGCTTCGACCACTGGCGAGAGGTTCATATCCAGCAGGGCGAAGTCCTTTTGATCGAGGGTGAAAGTCACGCTCTGCGCCTCGCCGGGGGCCAGATGCACTGTGTGAAACCCACGCAGCAGTCGGACCGGGCGGGTCACACTGGCGACGTCATCGCGCAGGTACAACTGGACGATTTCATCACCGGCACGCTTGCCGGTGTTGGTGACGGTGACCTCGACGGTCAGCGACTGGTTGGACGCCAACCGCTGGGCGCTGAGTCGAGGCATAGAGTAGGCCAACGTGGTGTAGCTCAGGCCAAAGCCAAATGGGTAGGCTGGCGCTTGGTTGATATCCATGTAGTTGGAACTGAAAATGTCCGGCAACCCGTCGGCGTTGCTGTTGGGGCGGCCCGTATTTTTGTGTGCGTAGTAAATGGGGATCTGCCCCACGCTGCGGTTGTTTTTCAACAGCATGCCTCACGGGCGAGTGCACGATGCTGCGGTGTCAGGACGTTATTGGTTTCACGGATTGCGTCGCTGTAACGGTAAGGGTCGTCAAACAGCCCCAGGCGCTGCTTGGCCTTGAGTATGCGGCGCACTGCGTCATCCACTTGCGTCAATGAAACCTGGTTGTTGTGTGCCAATGTCGGCAGGTTTTGCCGGTAGGTCTGGCTGGCCATTTCGACATCCACACCAGCGTTGAGGGCCAGCAGCGAAGCGTCGGCTTCGGTGCGGGCGATGCCGTGCTGGATCAGCTCTCTTACGGCGATGTAGTCGCTGACGATGATACCGGTGAAGCCCTCCTGCTGACGCAATAACCCTGTGAGCAAAGCTTTGTTGCTGTGCATGGGCGTTGCTGCGAACTCGCTGAAGGCGGGCATGATTGCGTCGACACCCGCCGTGACTGCCGCGCGGAAGGGCGGCAGGTGGACCTCCCTCACGGTCCGTTCCGACAGGTCGGCTACGTTGTAGTCCCGTCCGCCTTCGCCAGCCCCATAGGCTATAAAGTGTTTAGCGGTAGCCATCATGTACGAGGTGTCAGGCGGGCCTGCACCGTGAAAGCCGCGTACTCGCGCTGCGGCCAGGATGGAGCCGAGAAACGGATCTTCTCCAGCGCCTTCTGCTACACGCCCCCAGCGCGGGTCGCGTGCAATGTCGACCATTGGCGCGTAAGTCCAGTGCACACCGCTGGCGGTGGCTTCAACAGCCGCCGCGCGGGCAGTACGATACGTCAGCTGAGCGTCCCAGGCCGCAGCGTCAGCCAGCGGCAACGGGAACACGGTGCGAAAGCCATGAACGACATCGAAGGCAAACAGCAGTGGGATATGTAAACGCGAGCCTTGTACGGCCTGCTCCTGCAGCCGACGAGTCAGGTCGGCACCCTAGGCACCGATGACCGAGCCAACCGTTATGGTTGGCCGTTCTTCCAAGCCGTCTTGATCAACCATGGCGCCAGTCGGTGACTCCTTGATGCCAAGCTGGCCAAGTTGGGCAACTTTTTCCTCAAGCGTCATTTGCCCCAGCAGACGTTCAACAACATCATCCTGGGCAGTCGCTACCAGTGAGAAGAAGGCGAGTAACAGCAGCAAGAGGCGATTACGCATGATTGTCAGCGCTGGCCGAAAATAGGTCTCCGATTCTTTGGCGCGCCGGTGCAACCGTCTACTGTCAGAAATGACAGTTAATCAAGGGTTTTAGACAGACGGCTAGGCGTTTTGCGCCTGAAGAAAGATCGAGAACAGCTCCGACTGGGATTTGATCCCCAGCTTGCTGTACATGTGTTTCTTATGGACTTTCACGGTCTCCACCGAGATTTCCAGCTTGCGGGCGATTTCCTTGCTGGAGCAACCGCTGAGCATCAAGCGGCCTACGTCCAGCTCGCGGGCGGTGAGTTGCGCGCCCCAATCATCATTTTGAATCGGCGGTTGCGGCGCGCTCACCTGGTTCAGTTCATGGGGCAGACGCTGGCGCAGCAGGCTCAACACCCACGGCTGGATCAGTGACAGCAGGGCAATTTGCTGTGGGTCAAAACGCTGTTTCGAACCCAGCGACAGGCACAAGGTGCGCCCGTCCGGCAGGTGGCAATTGAACTGGATTTCATCGGCCACCACGTTCAGGCGAAAGTAGCGCTGGTAGTACTCGGTCAGCTCGAAATGCTCCGGCGCCACTTCCGCCAGGCGCAACAGGCCGGTGCGCGCGTGTTCGCGGCTGGCGATGTAGAACGGGTCGAGCAGGTACAGGCCGTTGAGGTAGTCCTGGAACAAATGGTCCGGCGCGCCGTCGGCGCCTGGGCATTCGGCGAACACCAGCGGGCGGTGCTCACTGCTGAACAGCAAGGCCACCCAACTGTCGGACGGCACGTACTGGTCCAACAGCCGTACAAGCTGGGTCCAGAAGTTGGGCTGGTCCAGGGCGTCTATCATTTGCCCCACCGAACGGTGCCAGGCGATGTCTTGCAGCGTCATGCTCATCAATCTACCCCTATCGGGTTACCCCGGCCGCGTAATTCCCTGGCCGGTGTTGGCTGCGCATACTGCGGCACGGATAAAGAACAAGGAATACCCATGAAGGTCGAATTTGCCCAATTGGCAGGCCGCGATAACGGTACAGCTTACAACCTTGAGCGCGCCTTGGCGGCCATTGCTGCGTGCGCCGCCGACACGCAACTGATCGTCTTCCCGGAAACCCACTTGATGGGCTTCCCGTCGGCCGAGACCGTCGCCGCGATCGCCGAACCGGTAGGCGGCCCCACCGTACAAGCGGTTATCCAGGCGGCCCGTGCGCGCAATATTGCCGTGGTTATCGGCATGGCCGAGCACGACGATGGCCAGTTCTATAACACCACCTTGCTGATCACCCCCGAAGGCATCGCCCTGCGTTATCGCAAGACCCACCTGTGGGCTTCGGATCGCGGCGTGTTCACCCCGGGTGATCGCTACGCCACGTGCCTGTGGAACGGCGTGCGCGTCGGCCTGCTGATCTGCTACGACATCGAGTTCCCGGAAACCGCCCGCGCCCTGGCGCAGTTGGGCGCCGAGCTGCTGATCGTCACCAACGGCAACATGGACCCGTACGGTCCCACGCATCGCACCGCAATCATGGCCCGCGCCCAGGAAAACCAGGCGTTTGCGCTAATGGTCAACCGGGTCGAAGAGGGTGACGGCGACCTGTTGTTCGCCGGCGGCAGCGCGCTGGTGGACCCGAACGGCGCTTTGCTGTTTGAAGCAGGGCGTGAGGAAGGGCAATTCACTGTCGAGCTGGATCTCGACCAATTGGTGGCGGCTCGCAAGGACTACCGCTACCTGGATGACCAGCGCTTGAAATTGCCCGGCGAGGTGATTGAGCGCAGCGATGGCACGCGCGAATTGCTGATCCCCCAAGCGTAGGACTGGCCCCTTGTGGCGAGGGAGCTTGCTCCCGCTGGGGCGCGTAGCGGCCCTAAGGTTTTGGGGCCGCTGCGCAGCCCAGCGGGAGCAAGCTCCCTCGCCACAACAGCAGCATTAATCATAAAAATAGTTTGCGCTTCACCGACTTCAGTTCTGCCATAAATCTAATAAATCAGCGGAGAATCGCTCATGGCTCGTTTGCAACGCACCCTGTCGTTAGGGGCGGTGGTGCTGTTTGGCATCGCCTATATGACGCCGATCATTGTGCTTGGCACCTTCGGCATCCTCGCGCAATCCACCGGCGGCATGGTGCCGGCCGCGTACCTCGCGGCGCTGGTGGCGATGTTCTTTACCGCCATGAGCTACGGGCGCATGGCCTCGGCATTCCCGGTGGCCGGTTCCGCCTACAGCTATGTGCGCAAGGCCATCAGCCCCAAGCTGGGTTTTATCGCCGGTTGGGCGGTGTTGCTCGACTACCTGTTCCTGCCCATGGCCATCTGGCTGATCGGCGCTGCGTACCTGCACTCGGCGTTCCCGACGGTGCCGCAGTGGGTGTGGGTGCTGGCGTTTATCGGGATCACCACGGCAATCAATATCATCGGCTTGAAGCTCGCCAACGGCATCAACGCGCTGCTGATGCTGGTGCAGTTTCTGGTGCTGATCGCATTCGTCGCGCTGTGCATCCACTACATCGGCGGTGACGCGAGCAAGCCACTGTGGACGCTTGCCCCCTTCTTCAACGGCCAGATGCACATGCCGCTGATCATGAGCGGCGCGGCCATCGCCTGTTATTCGTTCCTGGGCTTTGACGCGGTCAGTACCCTCACCGAAGAAACCCGCGACCCACGCCGCACCATCCCACGGGCGATCATGCTGATCACCTTGATCGGCGGGCTGATCTTCGTGGGGGTGTCGTACTTCGTGCAGATCGCGCACCCGTCGTTTGAGTTTGCCGATGTGGACTCGGCGGCCTATGAGATTGCCCGCAACGTGGGCGGCGATCTGTTTGTGTCGATCTTCCTGATCGGCCTGATCGTCGGCCAGTTCGCCTCGGGGCTGTCGGCCCAGGCCAGCGGTTCGCGCCTGTTATTTGCCATGGGCCGTGATGGCGTGTTGCCCAAGTCATTCTTCGGCACCTTGCATGCGCGCTTCGGCACGCCGGTCAACAGCATCCTGTTGTGTGCGGTGGTGGCCTTGCTGGCGTTGAAGCTCGACGTGACCACCTCGACTTCGTTCATCAACTTCGGTGCGTTCCTGGCGTTCAGCCTGGTGAACCTGTCGGTGATCTTTCACTACTGGATCGGCGCCAAAGCGCGCGGTGTACGTGAGGTGATCCTGTTCCTGGTCTTCCCGACCATCGGCCTGTTGGCGGACCTGTGGCTGATGGTCAGCCTCGATCACCTGGCGATTTACCTGGGCGCGGTGTGGTTGGCGATTGGCGTGGTGTACCTGGGCTTCCTCACACGTGGTTTCTCAAAGCAACCGCCGGAAATGGACTTTCAGGAAGCGGTATAGAAGCAGTCGGCCTATTCTTATTGCAATCGGTTCTCGTTTGGGTGCATGACTTGTGTTACTGTATAACACTTAAATTGCACCCAGACGCCCCGGAGGCCTTATGAAAGCTGGTATCCATCCCGACTACCGCACCGTGCTGTTCCACGACACTGCCGCCGACGTGTTCTTCCTGATCGGCTCCACCGCCGACAGCGACCGCACCCATACACACAGCGACGGCAACACTTACCCGTACATCCCGCTCGATGTGTCCAGCGCCTCGCACCCGATCTACACCGGCCAGCAGCGCAAGACCCAGGTCGAAGGCCGGATTGCCGGGTTCAACAAGCGTTTCGCTTCGTTTGGGTCGAGCCCAAAAAAGGCGGATGCATAACCCAGACTCGACGGCGTGCCCTACGCCGTCGTTTGCCGAATCGGCAGTACCACCCGAAAGGTCGTGCCCTTGCCCAGCTCACTGCTGACCGAGATTGAGCCCCGGTGTTTCTTGACGATGCCGTAGGACAGTGACAATCCCAAGCCGGTGCCTTCGCCGACGGGTTTGGTGGTGAAGAAGGGGTCGAAAATCTTCTGCACGGTTTGCGGCGCAATCCCACAGCCGTCGTCCGCCACTTCCAGCCAGATGTTCTCACCTTCCACGCCATTGCTGATGGTAATGGTGCCGCGTTCCGGGCCCATGGCTTGTGCGGCGTTAATCACCAGATTCATCACCACTTGATTGAGCTGCGACGCCAGGCACTCGATGTCCGGCAGCGGCATGTAGTGCTTGACCACATCAGCCTTGTACTTGAGTTCGCTGGCGACGATGTTCAGCGTCGAATCAATGCCTTGTTGCAGGTTGGAGAATTGCCAGGTCTGGTCGTTGTCCACCCGC
This sequence comes from Pseudomonas sp. FP2338, assembly GCF_030687515.1. Classification (NCBI taxonomy): domain Bacteria; kingdom Pseudomonadati; phylum Pseudomonadota; class Gammaproteobacteria; order Pseudomonadales; family Pseudomonadaceae; genus Pseudomonas; species Pseudomonas sp. FP2338. The sequence continues at coordinate 1,307,477 of NZ_CP117436.1, forward strand.
GAAAAATTTTTCAGGTCTTTGACGATTTGCACCACGCGGCCAATGCCATCCTTGGATTCGCGGATCAGGATCGGGATGTCCTCCTTGAGAAAGTCCAGCTCCAACGTAGTGCGCAAGGCCTTGAGCTGGTCGCGCTGTGGTTGCGATGGGATTATTTCCTCACTGTGTCGATAAGCTTCAAGCATTTGTTGCAGCTGGTTAAAGTAGCCATCAAGGGTGTTGAGGTTGGACGAAATGAAGCCTACCGGGTTGTTGATCTCATGGGCGACACCGGCGGCAAGCTGACCCAGTGAAGCGAGCTTTTCCGACTGCACCAGCTGGCTTTCCAAGTGCTTGCGCTCGTCGATTTCCAGTTGCAGCGCCTGGGTACGTTGTTCCACCAGCTGTTCCAGGTGCAAGGTTTGCAAGGCGGCGCGACGGGCCATGTCCCACTTGTTGGCCAGGGTATTGGCCATTTGCTGGACTTCAATGTTATCGAAAGGTTTTTTCAGGATCAGCAAACGGTCATGGGCGTGCAGGCGAAAGAGCAGGTCCTCCCAGGAGTAATCCGAGTACGCGGTGCACACCACCACTTGCAGGTCGGGGTCGACCTTCCACAATGCCTCGATGGTCTTCGCGCCGTCCCAGCCCTGGGGCATGCGCATGTCCACAAAAGCCAGCGCGTAGGGCCGTTGTTCTGCCATGGCCGTGGTCAGCAAACCCAGGCCTTCTTCGCCACCGTACGCCGAATGCAGGTCGAAAGCCTGAGCCTGAGGCGTGGCGGCGTCGCCGAACAGCGCTGACTCCAGGTCATCCAGTGCGGGGTTGGAGGCCACGCTCGGCATCAGAATCTTGCGAAAATCTTCATGAATTGACGGTGTGTCATCAATCAGCAGAATGCGCCGGTTGGGAGGCTGGTTCATGGGGCAGTTCCGGCAAGGGTGAGAGGAATCGTCAAGGTAAACACTGCGCCAAGGCCTGGCCCATCACTGTGAGCACTGAGTTGGCCGTGCATTTCCACGGCGGCCAGGGCACAGCTGTGCAGGCCGAAACCGTGGCCTTCTTTGCGGGTGGTGAAGCCGTGGGTGAATATCCGGGTCATGTTCTCGGCGGGTATGCCTTCGCCATCGTCCTTTACACTGATTTTCAGGGTCTCGTCAGCCGCCGGTTGAACGGTCAGGGTCATTTGCCGTGGCCGGTCACTGAGGTTGGACATGGCGTACTTGGCGTTGCTGATCAGGTTGACCATAATCAGCAACAGTCGGTTTTTGTCGCCCAGAATCTCCGGTACTTGGGCGTACTCCTTGACCACCGTGACGTGATGACGGCTTAAAGCGCCGGCGTTCATGCGCAGGGCGTCTTCCATCAACGCGCTGATGTTGACGGGTTCGAGCAGTGTGGAGGCGCCGGCATAGGATTGCTGGGTCGAGACGATGTCCTTGATGTGGTCAACGCTTTTGCTCAGTTGCGTCAGTTCCTCGCTCATGCCTTGCTGTTCGAGTGCAATCGCTTCGACCAACTGGTTCAGGTAGCCCGGCAGCAATTTGCCCTTTTCATCCTCGCTGAGGAAGGTGCCCAGGTCGCCCTGATGCGCGTTGATCAGTTGCATGGCTTTACCCAGGCCCTGGACCTTGCTGTTGCGCAATTGGCGCGCCACCAGGTCGGCGGAAATGTTCACGCTGTTGAGCACGTTGCCAACGTTGTGCAGCACGTTCGTGGCGATTTCCGCCATGCCCGCCTGGCGGGCGCTGTCCATCAGCTCGCTCTGGGCATCCTTGAGCTGTTGCGTGCGCCGCTCCACCCGGTGTTCCAGGGTTTCGTTGGCGGCCTGCAAGGCACGATTGATCCGGTTGATCTCGGCGAAACTGCGCAACAGGCGTACCGCCAGGTACAGCAGCAACACCACCAGCAAGGTTGAGAAAATCAACAGGTAGCGGTGGTATTGACGATCAACGAGGTCGGCCGCCTGCTGGTCCTGGTTGAGGTGGGTGGTCACGTCATCCAGGCGCTCGGCCACGGGCACTGCGGCAATTCGTTCGAGGAGGCTGTTGACCATCGGCTGCTCGCGCAGGATCAGCGAAATGTGGTTGCTGAGGATCACGACCGGTGCCTGGAATTCACTGGGCAGGCGCTCCTTGTTGACTTTCAGCTTGCCCAGGCCCACCAGAATATCGGCGGCGAGATCGTCACTGGTGACCTGGGCGAACTCCAGGCTGCTGAGCAGCAGGTCGTAGGTGTCGGTGGCCACGCTTTGCAGTTGCAGCCGACTTCCATCGTCAATACGACTGAACTGGGCCTGGATATCGTCTTCAGCGGTCGGCAGAAACGCCAGCGAGTTGCGCAGCACCGCATTGTGGGATTTGAACTGGTCTACAAGCCGCGCCTTTTCCTGGATGGCGGCCTGATACGCTTGCTGGGTGGCGCGCCAAAGGGGCAGGTCGGCGGTGTTGTGGTAGGTGTCGCGGCTGCCCAGTTCGGCCCATATGCGCGTCATTTCGGTGAGCGGTTTCACCAGCGGATCGTAGTTGTGGGTAATCGAGACCCGGGCCTTGAGCACTTCGCTGTCCCATTGCGCATTGAGTTGCTGGAGCTGGCGGATCAGGTCCCGTGACTGGGTGTAGCTGGCCGTTTGGTCGCGGGAGGACATGAGGTACAAAAAGATCAGGGTCGAGGCCAGCAGCAGGGTCATCAACCCCAGCAACAGCTGGCTGGTACGGCGGCGGGACAGGCTCGGCAGTCGGCTCATAACGGCTTGCCCGCCCATTGGCCAGTCAGGGTCTTGAGAAACAGGATGATCAGGTCCTTGTCTTCCTGGGTCGGAGTGCGCCCCAGTTGATACTTGAACATTACGTCCACGGCCTCTTCCAGGCTTTTGGCCGAAGCGTCGTGAAAGTAGGGCGCGGTGACCGCCACATTGCGCAGGCTGGGCACCTTGAACACATAGCGGTCCTCTTCATCCTTGGTCAACAGGTAACGCCCCAGGTCCGACTCGACCGGGTTGCCGCGGGCCTTGAAGTAGTCATCCATCACGCCGAATTTTTGAAACATGTTGCCGCCGATGTTCACTCCCTGGTGGCAGGCGATACAGCCGTAATCTTTGAAATGCTGGTAGCCGTACTTTTCCTTGAGGGTGAGGATATCTGTATTGCCATTCAAGTATTGGTCGAATCGCGAGTCGGGCGTGAGCAGCGTGCGCTCATAGGTGGCCAGGGCGTTTTGCACATTGGCTGCAGTGACGCCATCGGGATAGGTCCGCTGGAATGCGTTCTGGTAGGCGGGCACGGCTGCGAGGTTCTGCACCACGGTTTTCCAGTCGCTGCCCATTTCTGCCGTGCTGATGACCGCGTGTTCGACTTGCGCTTCCAGCGTGTCGACACGACCATTCCAGAACTGTTTGAAGTTCAGGCTGGCGTTGAACACCGATGGGGTGTTGACCTCTACCGGTTTGCCGTCAAAACCGATCGAAAACGGCTTGTCGTCGCCGCCGCCGGACGCCAGGCGATGGCAACTGGCGCAGGACAGTGTGTTGTTGGCTGACAGGCGCGGCTCATTGAACAGTTGCCGGCCCAGTTCGACTTTGGCCGGGTCCAGCCTCGGCACGCCCGGCAAGGGTTTGAGTGCCTCGTCCAACGGTGCGGCTGCCAGTGGCAGACTCGCGCTTAACCATAAGGTGAGGATGAGCCCGTGGGTTGATACTTCGTTCAAGCGAGCACTCCTTGCAATCGGCTATTGATCGGGCATAAGGGTAGGGTGACCGGCTTGCATCAACTGCGCAAAATCCTTTGGGGGCACGGCTTTGCTGAATAGAAAACCTTGGCCTTCTTCGCACCGCTGAGCTTGCAGGAAATTCAGTTGTTCAATGGTTTCCACGCCTTCGGCAATGATGCTCAGGTTCAGACTTTTGCCCATGCCGATGATAGCGCTGATCAGTTGGGCGTCCTGGCTATTTACGCTCATGCCGCGCACGAAAGATTGGTCAATTTTCAGCACGTCGATGGAAAAGCGCCGCAGGTAGCTGAGGCTGGAGTAACCGGTGCCGAAGTCATCCAGGGCCAGACGCACGCCCATGGCCTTGATGGTGTTCAAGGTGGCAACGGTGTCGTCGACATTCTGCATTAACACGCTTTCGGTGATTTCCAACTCCAGTTGGGCAGGCGGCAGGCCGGTCTGTGTGAGTATCTCGGCCAGGTTGTCGGTAAAGTCCCGCTGGCGAAAGTCGATGGCTGAGACGTTCACCGAGATGCACAACGGGCTCAAGCCCATGGCGCGCCAGGCTTGCCCTTGCTCGCAGGCCCGGCGCAGCACCCACTGGGTCAAGGGCACTATCAGCCCACTGTCTTCGGCCACCGGAATGAACTCAGACGGGCTGATCCATCCCGAGCGCGGCTCAAACCAACGTATCAAGGCTTCAGCACCGACGATTTTGCCGGTTCTCAATTCCAGTTTCGGCTGGTAGTGCAGCACAAACTCGTCATGCTCCAGGGCCTGGCGGATCGCACTTTCCAGGCCCTGTTGCTGTTGCGCGCGCAGGTTCATGGTCTGGGTATAAAAGCTGAAGTCACCCGGGCCGCGCTCCTTGCTGGTGTGCATGGCGGTTTCGGCCTGTTTGATCAGTTCCACCGCGGTGCTGCTGTCATTGGGGTAAATACTGATGCCGAGGCTGGCGGTGACGCTCAGGTCGTGCCCGGCGAGGTGGCGGGTTGCGCGCACGGCCGTGAGCAACTTTTGCGCAATATGCTGGGTTTGTTGCGGGTGCTGGATATCGTTGAGCAGAATCACAAACTCATCGGCCACATAGCGAAACACTGAATCCGAGCCTCGTACCGTCGCCACCAGGCTCTGGCTGATCTGCTGGAGTACCTCGTCGCCCACCGGATACCCCAAGGCATTGTTGATGCGCTTGAAGCGGTCCAGCCCGATAAATATCACCGCCAGTTGTGTGTCATGCCGTCGGCCCAGGGCGATGGCCTGGGTCAGGCGGTCACCCAGCAAGGTGCTGTTGGGCAACTGCGTGAGCGCGTCGTATTGCAGCAGGTGCGAAACTTTGAGCAATTCCTGCACGCGTTCTTCAATGGTGCACTCCAGGCTCCGCACCTTGAGGGCGACGTCTTGGGCGAGCTGCCATTTCCAGGTCAGGGCGCTGGCCATCTGGCGGATTTCCAGGTGGTCAAAGGGTTTTTTCAGGATCAGTAACTGGTCGTTGTACTTCAACCGCGCTTCGATGGCCTCAAAGGAGTAATCGGAGTAGGCGGTGCACAGGGCAATCTGCAGGTTGGGGTCGACGCTCCACAACTGTTCGATGGTGTGCAGACCATCCCAGCCGGGAGGCATGCGCATGTCGATAAACACCATGGCGTAGGGCGCACCGTCCGCCAGGGCCTTGTTCACCAGGGCAAGGGCCTCTTGGCCCTGATAGGCCGAATCCAGCAAAAACGTCTGGCGCACCGGCACCTCGGTGCCGAACAGGGCTTCTTCCAGGCTGTCCAGTGAGGGGGCATCGTGGGGGTTGGCGCACAGAATCTTGCGGAAATCTTCGTGGATAGAGGCCGTGTCATCCACGATCAGAATGCGTCGGTTGGCCCGCCCTGAGTCTGGGTTCATGGCGCACTGTGCATTGGCAACAGGTTCGATGGCATAACGCTTCCTTCCTTGGTTTGACATCCGGGAGGAGTACGCACCGGTTGAGACAGCATAGTTGAGTTCCCTTGATATCGACGGCTAATTGGCGTCAAATCAGCTGCGTGGCTACGTGCATCAAGCGCAGATACGCGGCGGGATATCAGGCTTCAATTCAGCTCAATTACGTTTATTTTTAAGGCGCAGTAACCATGGACGAAAAACTTGCGACCCCACCCACGATTCTGCTGGTTGACGATGAAGAATCGATCCTCAACAGCCTGCGCCGGCTGTTGCGCAGCCACCCTTTCAATGTCGTGCTCGCCGGCAGCGGCGCCCAGGCCCTGGAGATCATGGCGGCCCAGCCCATCGACCTGGTGATGAGCGACGCCCGCATGCCCGGCATGGACGGCGCGCAGTTGCTGGCTGAAGTGCACCGGCTGTACCCGGCTACCAGCCGCATCCTGTTGACCGGCTATGCTGACCTCGCGACGATCATCAAGGCGATCAACGAAGGGCAGATTCACCGTTACATCAGTAAGCCCTGGAATGACGAAGAACTGCCGCTGGTGTTGCGCCAGGCCCTGGAGCATCAGCGCCTGGAGCGCCTGGCCCATGAGCAGAACGATCAGCTCAAGGTGTTGAACGCCAACCTGGAAAAACGCGTGGCAGCCCGAACCAGCGAGCTGCAACAGACCGCCGACATGCTCGACCTGGCCTACGACGAGCTCAAGCGCAGCTACGTGACCGGTACCGAAGTGTTTTCGCTGCTGGCCAACCTGCGCTTGCCCAAGGACAAACAGACCAACCGCGCCTTGATCGAACTGGTGCGGGTCTACTGCGCGGCCCAGTCCATCGACGAAGCCAGCACCCGCGACCTGACCATGGCCGCAGCGCTGTACAACATCGGTAAGTTGAGCTGGAGCGACAGCATGATGGTTGCGCCGTCGGACAAACTGCACAGCACCGACCGTGGCCTGTACCGCGAGTACCCGGCCCAGAGCGAATCACTGCTGATGACCCTGGAACCCATGAAGGATGCGGCGCGGATCATTCGCCACCACCAGGAGCGTTGGGATGGCACGGGGTTTCCCGATCACCTCAAGGGCGATGCGATCCCGCCCGGCTCGCGCCTGCTTAAACTGGCGGTGGACTTCATCGAACTGCAAAAAGGCTTGATTCTGGAACGGCATCTGAACAGCGACGAAGCGCTGCTGTATATCCGCAAGTACGCCGGGCGCCTTTACGATCCGGAACTGGTGGAAGACTTCGTGCAGGCCTGCGCGGCCTTCCTCAGCGATGTGACCCTGGGCGACCCCAACGTCAAGGTCTTCTCCACCCGAGAATTGGAAGCCGGCATGGTGCTGGCGCGCAACCTCAATGCCGACAACGGCATGTTATTGCTCAATGCCGGCAAGGTGCTGAACCTGCCGCTGGTGGACAAGCTGATTGCGTTCGAGGCCATGGAGGGCGCCAAGTACAGCGTGTTTATCAAGGCTCCCGACGAGGTACCGCCACTCTTGTAGTTATACGCCCCAGGCTACGTGCTTGCTGGCGTGGTAATCAAAGATGCCTCTGATGATGTAGACATCTTTGCCACCTTCTTTGCCGTTTTGTTCAATGGCCACGCGCCAAAGACCACGGCCCGAGCCGGGCTGTACTTGGGGTAAGTCGACATAGGTGTAGTTGCCTATTCGCTTGCGGCTGAGGCGACCGGCCTGGATATCCTGGGTGATTTCCTCAAGTTTTGCCGTGGCAGGGGCGGGCAGGAGTTTTTTCTGGGTTTGCGCCAGGTCATCCAGCTTCACGATGTTGATGTGCGGATCGCGAGTGGGCAGGACTTGAGGGACGACAGGCAGCGTCGGCCCTGGCCTTTCAACCCTCTGGGTTTGAACGCGGGGGACTTCAAACTCCAGAGGCGTTGAAAACTTGGGCAGGGCGTTTTCGAATGCTGCGACGTCTCTACTGTCCACCATGGCTACGCCAGCGCCTGCACCAGGCTGGCCTCGGGATAGGGCGATATAGGGAATGCCGGATTTTTTGAAATCTTCTGAAAAGGAGGCGACTTGAAGCCTGGCGAGTTTTGCTTTGACGGTATCCCTCAGGAATGCCTCCAGGGTTTCTTGCGTGTCAGGCAGCAATAAGAATCGACTCACCGCCTCTTGGCGTGTAATGCCGAGATTTGAGGCGAGTTCATGAATGCGTGCGAGGCGTTCGGGGTCGTTTGCAAACTCTACTAGCGCAGCGTCTCGCCAGGTAGAAAGTTCATGTTTTGCCGAAAACTTATTCAGCGCAGTCTGGTGTTTATTCGTGATGGCATAACCGACAAATTGTGCTTTTGTATCGGGGTCGACAATGGCAATCGATGTTCTGATTTGTTTGTCGAAGTTGTCGTTTTTGCCAATGAGCCTTTTGACTTTCTTAAACAGCTCCTCCTTTTCCAGCACAGACAGAGGTTGCGCAAAATGCTGTGTCGACAGGTGTATATGTTCAAGCGTGGCCAGTTCGAACCGCAGGTTCAGCATGGAATGACGTAATCTCTCTTGACGGGCTCGGCTCAAGCTTCTCGGGTTCGCTAGCCAGCGGCGAAATTCAGCTTCGTCCAGAGTGCCGAGCTGTTGTCGGGTACGAGTAATCAAGTCGAGTTTCTGGGAAGCGCCGGTTTGTTCTATGACGCGCATGAAATCGCGTATTTCCCCTTCTGTTGTGAAAAGCCGCAGGGCGGCGATCAGGTCCGCATCCACTTGCTGGTCAGGGGTGAGGGAGCGTAGCGTTCCCAAAGCGGAGCCTCCTCCCATGGCCTGTCTTTCGAAACGCGGCCTCCAGCTTTTTTCGTTTCCCGGCACCACTAGGAAATCCATGTGTTTGCCTGCCGGATCTTTCACATAGCGCGCACCGTCCTTTACATAGGACTGATACAAGTGATAGCCGCCGACTTCATCGCGCATCGCGACAAGTTGGTTATTGTGCTTGTCGAAAAAATGCGGAGCGCTGGCCGATGGACGCGACACCGTGTAATGGTTCTTCCGGGCAAATGCGTCTACGTCAAAGAGCGGGTCAATCCGATTGGGCAGTCGATACGGCACGACATCCAGCCACGCGGGCTCCAACGGCCGGATTGAGGCGCCTGACAGTGTGATTTTGGTCTTTTGGCCTGCGGTGACTTTTCTGACAACCCCGGGTATCGGGTGCCCCAGCTGTCTGGCCAGGCCTGATCTTCGAATGAGGCCCAGGCGCAGAAGCGACAGGGTAGTCTTGCCGGGTATCAGTCCGAGTAGAAAATCGAACACTTCAAACCCGAACATAAAGCGGTTCGCCGCCGATTCGAGAGCAATCTGCGCATTGCTGCGTGAGCGGTAATCGGCGTGCGCGAGTTGAAAACCCAGTTGCGCCGAATACAGGTAGGCGTGGAGATTGCCGGTAACCGGCGTCAAGGCATAACGGTGTACGCCATGCGTATCGTTGAAGATTCGCGTCACCTCTTTCTTATCCTTGGTGGCCATGTACTGGGTGAAATAAGCCTGCCATTCGGGTTTGGCTTTCAGCGTGTCCAGCTCCACCAGCCCGTTGATCAATTCTCTGAAGGCAAAGCCATCGGGTGCATCCGGGGTATACAGCACACTCACCCCATCAGGTTTAGTACCTTTTCGATGAATGACCAGGACGCGATGGATCACCTGCCCACCTTGACCCCTTGCCTGCGCGGCGCCCAGTACCAGCAGGTTGACCTCTATCTCGAAATTGTTGACCAGGGGGCGACTGGTTGAATCGGGGTGTTCGGTGATTGCTTTTATCCAGTCAAACCCACTGCCGGGCGTCTGGAAGGTGAACAGCTTGGCGGCGTCAGGGTTGAGTCGGCTTTCAAGGGCGTCGTTGTTCATCTGTGCCGCATGGGCGCGCTGCCAGGCTGCCGCGAAGGTGCTTCCCTCGCCGTTCGGTGCGAAGGCAGCCTTCAGGTACGCATCGTATGCTTGCCCGATGTTGGCTGTCTGAGCGAGCGTGCGCAAATCGTCATTGCTGAGTTTGCCGTGCTGTTTTCCGGCTGTGTCGATGATGTTGGCGGTGGCGCTGATGATTGTGTGGATGCCATGCACGGACCAGGGGTCGACATTGCGTTGGGTATAACTTGCCAGCGTGCGCAGGTCCACGACAGCTTGGGTTCGCCAGGTACCCGAGGTGAGTTTTTTATGCGCAATAAATTGCGGGACGTTTATCTTGTGGTCTTCGCTGATGTAGACGGTGGCGGTTTCCTCGTCACGATACCCCGTCACTTCGGCCGACCGGGCGGACGTTGAAATACGCAAGCGTACCAGGCTTCTATAAGGGGCAATTTCCACATTGGCATACGCCGGATGCAGTGTTTTCAGTACCTTGTCGGTTTCACGCTGGGAGAATGCTTCTAGCGTCAGGATCTTCTCAAGCAGAGGCTTGAGCACCTCGTGGCTGTCCACCAGCTCTTTTTCCAGTTGCCGATAGCGGGCCTGGTCCTGTGCATCGGTGTTTTTCAACCAGGTGGGTTCGGTCGCCAGCAGGCGTTGGTTGCGCGTCACAAAGGCATCAGCGACATCTAACTGCGGTGTCAGGTCGGCGGCCAGATCGAGCTCGCCAGTTGACGGCAATGTCTCCCTGCGCAGAGCTTCGCGGACAGAGAAATGTTGCCGAACCCGCAATGAGCGGACACTGTCTGCAATCACATCAGCGTCTATCCGTATCGGGTTCGCTGTCAGCACGGGCGAGCCGCTCAGCGCTGCGCGTGCTGCCATTGGCAGGCTTGCGATCAGGAGGTTGGCTGGCGTTCCACCCTCTCGTATGCGGGCGGCGACGGTCTCATTCAGACGCGCCAGGCTTTCGTATTCCTCGAACGCCTCGCTTGGGCTGTAAAGCATCACGCTACCGCGCAGCGGAGTCCCACCCGTGGGGCTCAGGATGAATACGCCGGCGAACTCACTGCCGTCTTCCAGCGCCAGTCGATAGACGGTGGGTCTGTTGTCGGCTGTAAATATCTGTTCGCGCATCACTGCACTTGGGTACTTGAGCACATTGTCCGCCAGCGTCCGTGCCTGTGCCGACAGCGTGCCGTCCATTGCATGCAATGCCAGTTGGTGGGCCAGCACCTTGCGCCGCAGGCTGACCAATTGCGCTTCGGGGTTGGGTTGATCACCCTGCGCACTCTCCCAGAACGTGTTCAGGCCCACCGTGATGGCGATTTCCAGCACGGCGGCCAGCGTTGCCGGGGAGACGATTGGGGAGAGGCGTTTGTCCGCGTCCAGTGTGTTGCATTCCCGGTAGAAGGCGCCGGCCTCCTGTGCCAGATAGGCTTCTGCGCCGGGCGCGCGCAATGCCTTGAGCAGCGACCCCAGGGGTTCACAGGACAGCAGCTGCTTGTGCCCTTCGGTGTTCTCCCTGTAACGACTGTAGAAAATCTGGTTCGGATCGATGGGCCGATGCACCTCTGGAAAGATCGCGGCCAATTGCTGTTGGTACAAGCTGCCCGGACTCGGCTGTTGTTGTATGAGTTCGTCGACCAAGGATTTGAGCTTGTTCAGTTCACTGATCAGGTGCGCTTGTTGTTGGTCCGATGTTAGCGATGCAGGCGGCGCCACGGGCAGCGTCACGGGTTGCAAGGCGATCGACGTGGCGCTGTCGGCCTGTAGCGATTGCGGGTCATCAACCCGAGGTTCTTGGGACGCAGGTAATGAAATGTGCATATGGGTAAACTCTTATACGGAGTTTATGAGTGTGGGCGCGTCGGTAGACGCTTGAGCGGTACTTGTATGCGGCTAAGGCACGCCGGTTGTCTGCGCCTGCCAGGCATGTGATCCTTGGCGCGTTTTGATCTCAGGCGTTTCTCCCATGTCCAAGACTATCTGCATTGCTGCCGCTGTATTGATCCGCAGCGATGGTCAAACCCTGCTGGTGCGCAAGCGCGGTACCCTGGCGTTCATGCAGCCAGGCGGCAAGATCGACGCTGGCGAGCAGCCCGTCGAAGCGCTGGCCCGTGAACTGCATGAAGAACTGAACCTGCGCATCGACCCAAAGCAAGCGGTGTACCTCGGCCGATTCTCGGCGCCTGCCGCCAACGAGCCGGGCTTCACCGTGCAGGCTGAGCTGTTCCAGGTGCATATCGATTCGCCGGTGAGCCCGGCCGCTGAAATCGAAGAAGTGCGCTGGATCGACCCGGCCGGCGAGGGTGGTTTGCACCTGGCGCCGTTGACTCGTGATTGGATCCTGCCGTTTTATCGCGCGTCGCTCGCTGCATGCTGATCCGCACACTGGTGGCCAATGACGCCGAAGCTTATCGGGCGTTGATGCTCGAGGCCTATGGCGCCTATCCCCAGGCGTTTACCTCCAGCGTGGCGGAGCGCGCGCGAATGCCGTTGAGCTGGTGGGAAAAGCGCATACAGAGCCCGTTGGATCAGGTGCTCGGCGCTTTCGAAGGGCAAACGCTGGCCGGCATTGTCGGCTTGGCCTTTGAACCTCGGGAAAAGGCCCGGCACAAAGTGACGCTGTTCGGCATGTACGTGACCGAAGCTTATCAGTGCAAAGGCCTGGGCCGTCAGTTGGTGGAGGCGGCGCTCGAGGGCGCGCGCCGCCAGCCCGGCGTCAAACTGATCCAACTGACCGTCACCGCGGGCAACGACGCCGCATTCGCGTTGTACCAGCGCTGCGGTTTTATTCAATACGGCCTGGAGCCGTTGGCGGTGCGGGTGGGGATCGAATATTTCGACAAGATCCACATGTGGCGTGAACTCAAAGGCGACTGAAACGCCCTCTGGGAACTCAATCCAATGTGGGAGCTGGCTGCCTGCGTTGCGCGCAACTCGGTCTGCCTGGCACACCGAGGTGATGCCATCGCAGGCAAGCCAGCTCACACATTAGCGTCCTCATTGTTTTCACTTTGGTGCGTGATTAACGCACGGCGCTGACACCATCCAGGGTCGAAAACGAGGTGTCCTTGGCTGTCAGCAAGAAGTCGCGCATATACGGCGCGTCCAGCATGTCCGCACGAATCCCCGCATACAACGTCGCAAACAAGCCCTTCTCGCCCAAACGCTTGGCCTTCACATACCCACGCGAGCTGTATTCATGCAGCGCCCAATGCGGCATGCCGCACACGCCGCGGCCGCTGGCGACCAACTGCATCATCATCACCGTCAGCTCCGAGGTGCGCACCTGGGCCGGTTCCACGTCAGCGGGTTCCAGAAAGCGCGTGAAGATGTCCAGGCGGTCGCGCTCCACCGGGTAAGTGATCAGGGTTTCGCTGAGCAGGTCCTGCGGCACGATGTACGCCTTGTTCGCCAATGGATGCTGGTTGGCCACGGCCAGCATAGCTTCGTAGGTGAACAACGGTACATAGGTGATGCCTGGCAGTTCCAGCGGGTCAGAGGTGACCACCAGGTCCAGGTCACCACGGGCCAGGGCCGGCAGTGGTGCGAAGGCAAAGCCTGAGGCCAGGTCCAGTTCGACTTCCGGCCAGGCGTCGCGGAACTGGTCGATGGTCGGCATCAGCCACTGGAAGCAGCTGTGGCACTCGATAGCCATGTGCAAACGCCCGGCGGTGCCACCGGCCAGCCGCGCGATGTCGCGCTCGGCGCCGCGCAGCAAGGGCAGGGTGGCATCGGCCAGTTGCAAAAGGCGCAAGCCGGCGCTGGTGAAGCGCAGCGGCTTGGTCTTGCGCACGAACAGCGGCATGCCCAGGCGTTCTTCGAGTTCCTTGAACTGATGGGACAGCGCCGATTGCGTCAGGTGCAGGCGCTCGGCGGCTTCGACCAGGCTGTCGGCTTCGCGCAACGCGTGCAGGGTCTTGAGGTGGCGGATTTCGAGCACGGGCGCTCCATGAAGATAATTTGTGATGAAGGCATATAGCGTGAGTTTGTCTCATGTTGCCAGTCCTGTCGACCATGACCGTTGGGCGTACTTCATCAAACTGTCACGCAACTGTGGCAGCGCGCTTGTACAAACTTCATCAGACTCGCGCTCTACTGGGGTTCTGCGTTTCGGTGTTTTTCATGCGCGTGTGGTTTTTACTGGCCGCTCTATTGTTCGGCCTGCCGTCCTTTGCGGCTTCTCGATGTGATGTCAATGTCCCGACCCAAACGGTCGACCTGGAAAAGGTCAGCATCGCCTATCAGAGTATCGGCCGAGCGTCCGACCCTGCGTTGCTGCTGGTCATGGGCCTGGGCGGGCAGTTGATCCACTGGCCGGATGAAGTGGTGGTGGCCTTGTGTGAACAGGGTTTTCGGGTGATCCGCTATGACAACCGTGACGTTGGCCTGTCCACCTGGCGCCAGGCACCCGCCAGCGCCAACCTGACGTTCGAAGTGCTGCGCTACAAGCTCGGTTTGCCGGTGGCGGCACCGTACACGCTGACCGACATGGCCGACGATGCGTTGGGCTTGATGGACGCGCTGCAGGTCCAGCAATTCCACGTGTTGGGCGCAAGCATGGGCGGCATGATCGCCCAGCATCTGGCAGCCATGGCGCCGCAGCGGGTCGAAAGCCTGACCCTGGTGATGACCAGCTCCGGCGCCGAAGGCCTGCCGGCGCCCAACGCCGCGTTGGTGCAGTTGCTGTCGCGGCGCAGTGCGCCGAACCGTGAAGTGGCGCTGGAACAGCAAGCCGATTTACTCGCCGCCCTGGGCAGCCCCAACGTGAAAGATGATCGCCAGGCGCTGCTGCACCAGGCCGCGCTGTCCTACGACCGCGCCTTCAACCCGGACGGCGTGAAGCGCCAGATCATGGCGATTTTGGCCGAACCGAGCCGCGTGCCCTTGCTTAACCAATTGCGCGTGCCGACCCTGGTGGTGCACGGCACCGCCGACCCGTTGTTGCCGGTGATGCACGGCGTACACCTGGCCGCGCATATCCAGGGCAGCCAACTGAAGCTCATACCGGGCATGGCCCACCGTTTTCAGGAAGCCTTCAAGGCGCCGCTGTTGACGGCGGTGCTGCCGTACCTCAAAGCCCATCGCGAAGATGCCGCGCATTGGGCGCAGATTGACCTGGGCGAGCCTTCGAAGGTGTTGTGAAGTTGGTGTATCGTGCAACCTTTACGGCGCATTAATACTGCCAGCGAGGTTGCCTGCCATGAGTACTCCCCTGAAAATCGATTTTGTCAGCGACGTGTCTTGCCCCTGGTGCATCATCGGCCTGCGCGGCCTGACCGAAGCCCTCGACCAACTGGGTAGCGAGGTGCAGGCCGAGATTCATTTCCAGCCGTTCGAGCTGAACCCGAAGATGCCCGCCGAAGGGCAGAACATCGTCGAGCACATCACTGAAAAATACGGTTCCACCGCCGAGCAATCCCAAGCCAATCGCGAGCGTATTCGTGACATGGGCGCTGCGTTGGGTTTCGCCTTCCGCACAGACGGGCAGAGTCGTATCTATAACACGTTCGATGCTCATCGCCTGCTGCATTGGGCGGGGCTTGAAGGGTTGCAGTACAACCTCAAGGAGGCGCTGTTCAAGGCCTACTTCAGCGATGGTCAGGACCCGTCCGACCACGCGACGCTGGCGATCATCGCCGAGAGTGTCGGGCTGGATATCCAGCGTGCGGCGCAGATTCTGGCGTCTGACGAATACGCTGCTGAAGTCCGTGAGCAGGAAGAATTGTGGATTTCACGCGGTGTGACTTCAGTACCCACCATCGTGTTCAACGACCAGTACGCGGTCAGCGGTGGGCAGCCGGCGGAGGCCTTCGTGGGCGCGATTCGCCAGATCATCAGCGAAGCAAAAGGCTAAGCGCAGGCTCACTTTTCTGTGGGAGCTGGCTTGCCTGCGATGGCATCAACCAGGTGTACCTGATACACCGAGGTGCCTGCATCGCAGGCAAGCCAGCTCCCACAGTTGCTACTCAGTCAAACTTGTAGCTGATCGCCGTCTGCACCTGCCCCTGATTCACATCACCCTTTTCCTTAACAATGGTGCTGTTGGCCGCCGAACCCACCAGGTGCGTCCAACTGGCGCTGGTCAGCAACGACCAATGCGTATCCAGCGGGAATTCAAAACTCTGGGTCAACGTCAGGTTCTGGAAGCCTGCGCTGGCGTTATAGGCGCGAATGCCGGACGCCGCTGACTCCTTATCGTCAACGCCAAAAAACGCCTGGGTCTGGCGCGCGTCGGCAAAATGCGCCATCAGGCCGGTGCTGCCGATAATGCCGCCGCCCAGCGGGTAACCCAGTTCGCCACCGACCTTGCCCAACACACCACTCTGGTCACGCGGGCCGCCGACAGCCTGGCCAACTTGGGCGTACACGCGCCAGAACTCGGCCGGTGCGTACTGAATGAAACCCCCGACTTCGGCCATGTCCGGCACATCCCGCAAGCCACGCAGCGAGCGATCGGCCGTACGGCCCGGCAGGTAATTGATGTACGGGCCGGCGGTGAAACCGTTGGTATTGAGTGCGCTCCAGGTCAGGCCGTCGTCGGTGCCCAGGCTCACATTGCCCCAGTCCAGATCGAAGTAGGGAATCGGCCGGGTTTCGTAGCGGCTGCCTGTCGGGTCATGGGGCTGGTAGCTGACGCCTGCGCCGACTTCGCCGGTAATGCCTTCGGCCCATGCCGTGCAGGAAAAGCCCCACAGCCCCAGCAAACCGGCGAATACAGCAGAAGTAACCTTGAACATGGAGCGTTTCCTTATCTGAACGTGCGCGCATTCACGCGCGAAGCGCCTCACTGACGCAAGCACTCATCTTGTTTGTAGCAAGCTACAAAAATTGTAGCTCCTGCGACACAAATCCCCCTGCATAGCGACCCAAACCCCAGCCCCGCTGGGCTTTGGCCTGTTGGCACAGTCTCTGCAATACCCCTGGCACAAGCGCACAGAGCGCTACTCCTCAAGGTAAACGCAATGATCCAGTGGCATATCGTGTGCGACTTCGACGGGACCATCACCCCCACCGACGTCATCGACAACGTCCTCCAGCGCTTCGCAGGCTCTGAGTGGGAAACCATCGAACAGGAATGGCTGGATGGGCATATCGGTTCCCGCGAATGCCTGAGCCGTCAACTGGCGCTGATCAAAGCCACCCCGGCTGAACTGCTGGCGTACTTCGACAGCGTTGAGATCGACCCGGACTTCCCGGACTTCGTCGATCACGTCATGGGCCTGGGCGCGACCATCGAAGTGGTCAGCGACGGCATCGAGCAAGGCATCGCGCGCATCCTGTCGCGCAACTACGTGACCTTGCTGCCGATCCTTGCCAACCGCCTGCGCCAGGTTGACCAGAACAGCTGGCGCATCGACTTCCCGTACTCCAGCGATGCCTGCCGCGCCGCCTCCGGCAACTGCAAGTGCAAATCCACGCCGCGCAACAAGCGCGTGCTGGTGATCGGCGACGGCAAGTCCGACATGTGCGTGGCTTCAACCGCCGACTTCGTCTTTGCCAAAGGCAGCCTCGCCAAGTACTGCGAAGCCAACAACATTGCCCATGCGCGCTTCGACACCTTTGCCGAATTGCCCGCATTGCTGACCGCTTTGCCACAAGGCATCGCCGCTAACTCCGGCGCCTTTGCCGCCGACCTCTCTGTTGAAAATCAGGAACTCTTCCACCATGTCTGATATTCGTATTGCTACCGCCGAAGACCAGATTCTTCTGGATAAAGAAGCCAAATACTGCTCCTACGGCGACACCGTTCACTACATCGAGCCGCCGCGTATTTTCAGCCGTTGCGAAGGCTCCTACGTGTGGGACACCGAAGACCAGGCCTACCTCGACCTGCAAATGTGGTACTCGGCCGTTAACTTCGGCTACGCCAACCCGCGCCTGAACAACGCGCTGAAACAGCAGATCGATACCCTGCCGCAAATCGCCAGCCAGTACTTGCACAAAGGCAAGATCGAGCTGTCGGAAATGATCGCAGTCGACGCCAAGAAAAAATTCGGCCTCGACGGTCGCGTGCACTTCAACGTCGGCGGTTCGCAGTCGATCGAAGACTCGTTGAAAGTGGTGCGTAACGCCTCCAACGGCAAGAGCCTGATGTTCGCCTTCGAAGGCGGCTACCACGGCCGTACCCTCGGCGCTTCGTCGATCACCTCGAGCTTCCGCTACCGTCGCCGCTACGGCCACTTTGGCGAGCGCGCCAACTTCATCCCGTTCCCGTACCACTTCCGCGGCCCTAAAGGCATGACCAAAGAAGAGTACGGCAGCCACTGCGTGCAGCAATTCGCGCGTCTGTTCGAGACCGAATACAACGGCGTCTGGGACCCTAAAACCAACCAGTGCGAATACGCAGCGTTCTACGTCGAGCCGATCCAGGGCACCGGCGGCTACGTGATCCCGCCGATGAACTTCTACCGCGAATTGAAGCAAGTATTGGATCAGCACGGCATCCTGATGGTGTCCGATGAAATCCAGATGGGCTTCTACCGCACCGGCAAACTGTGGTCGATCGAACACTTCGACGTGCAGCCGGACGTGATCGTCTTCGGTAAGGCGCTGACCAACGGCCTCAACCCGCTGGGCGGCATCTGGGCCCGTGAAGAGTTGATCAACCCGACGGTGTTCCCGCCAGGTTCGACCCACTCCACCTTCGCCTCCAACCCACTGGGTACGGCGGTAGGCCTGGAAATGTTCAAGATGACCAGCGAAGTCGACTACGGCGCGATGGTCATGGCCAAGGGCAAATACTTCCTGGAAGGCCTGCAAGACCTGCAGAAACGTTTCCCGATCATCGGCGACGTCGACGGCCTGGGCCTGGCCCTGCGCTGCGAAATCTGCGGCCCGGATGGCTTCACGCCGGATAAGGCGACCCTGGACTACATGGTCGAAGAAGGCATGAAGGGCGACATGATCGTGGATGGCCAGAAACTCGGCCTGATCCTCGACGTGGGCGGCTACTACAAAAACGTGATCACCCTGGCACCGTCCCTGGAAATCAGCTACCCGGAAATCGACCTGGGCCTGAAACTCCTTGAGCAACTGCTGGTGCGAGCGACTAAGCGGTGAATGCTCCTGAGTTAAAAAGCATCGGGATCGACCTCGGTGAAGGTGATGCCGGCTTCGTTCTCGGTGAAGGTCCGGTCGGGATCCTGTTGATCCACGGCCTGACCGGCACCCCGACGGAATTGCGCCAGGTCGCCAAAGGCCTGGCCAAAGCCGGTAACTGCACGGTGTACGTGCCCACGCTGGCTGGGCACTGCGGCGATAACAGCGACCTGCAGGCCACCGGCTGGCTGGACTGGTACGAAGGCGTGCGCAAGACCTTTGCGCAGGTCAAGCAGCGCCACGAGCAGGTGTTTGTCGGTGGCTTGTCCATGGGCGCGGTGATGTCCATGTATGTGGCCGCCGAGCACCCAGGGCAAGTGGCCGGGCTGTTGATGTATTCGACCACCTTGAAGTACGACGGCTGGAGCATTAACAAGCTGGCGTTTTTGACGCCGTTGCTGATGAAGATCCCGTTCGGCGTGCACATCTGCCGCTTCGAAGAGAAGCCGCCTTACGGCATCAAGAACGAGCGCCTGCGGGCGATCGTCGAGCGTCAGATGAAGGAAGGCGAAAGCAGCGAGGCCGGTTTGCTGACCATGGAAGGCATCACGGTGCGCGAGTTGCACCGCATGAACGCCGTGGTCAAAAGGCGCATGCCCGAGGTCAAGGTACCGGCGCTGGTGTTGCACTCCATCGAGGACGACATCACCAGCCGCTGGAACGCCGATTACGTGGAACGCCACCTCGGTGGCCCGGTGACCAAGATTCTGCTGGATAACTGCTACCACATGATCACCGTCGACCTGCAATACCGCCGGGTGATCGAGTTGAGCGCAGAATTTGTCGAGCAGCACGCCGCCCCGGTTGTGCAGGCGCCCGTGGATTATCGACAGCGGGCATCAGCCTAAGGACTAGACGTGATTACCGCCCAAGCCTTCTCGACTATCCGGGCCATCCCGCGTTGCGCCTGGAATGACTGCTTTCCCGCAGCCCTGGAGGATTGGGATTTTTACGTTGCCGTGGAAAACGCCGCGATCGATGATTTCAAGTGGCGTTACCTGGCCGTCTACGACGATGAAACGCTGGTGGCCGTTGCCGCCGCGTTCATCACTTATTATCGCCTCGACACCACGGTGTCGGGCGCCGGCAAGCGCTTTACCGAGCGCCTGGAGCGACTGTGGCCGGGTGTTTTGCGCTTGCAGTTGTACGCCATCGGCTCGCCGGTGGCCGAGCGTTGCGACGCGGGTATCGCCAGTCACGTGCACCAGGAGCAGCGCCCGCTGCTGATCAAGCACTTGCTGGAGGCGGCCCGCCAGGACGCCAATACCTTCGGTATTGGCCTGGTGGCGGTCAAAGACGTGCCGACCCATGACCTCGACTGGGCAGACAATTGCCGCCAGGCGGGCTTTCAGAGCATGCCAAGTTTACCCAGTGGCTGGCTGACGGTGCCTTACGGCTCGGTGGACGCCTACCTGGGCTCGCTGTGCAAGGCGACCCGCAAAGACCTGCGCCGCAAATTGCGCGCGCCGGGCCCACGGGTCGAGTGGCGGTACACCATTGATGACGTGTTACCCGAGGTGATGCGCCTGTACGAAGACACGCTCAGCCGCGCCGATTTGCAGTTCGAACGCCTGCCGGCAAGTTACTTCACCGGCATCCTGGAACGGCTGCAAGGGCGTGCGGTCTGTGCTCTTTACTGGGTGAATGAGCGGCTGGTAGCGTTCAACCTGGTGCTGTTGGACGAGCACCGCCTGGTCGATAAGTTTTTCGGGCATGACCGTGATTTTACCCGTGAATACAGTTTGTACTTTCGCTATTGGTTGACCAATGTCGACTACTGTATTGCACACAAGATCCCGCTGTACGAGTGCGGTCAGGAGGGTTATGCCAGTAAGCTGCGCCTGGGCTGTGAGTTCCAGGGCAACAGCATGTTCTTCCGTCACCGTAACCGGCTGGTCAACAGCGTGCTCAAGCTCGTGAAAATGTATATAAGACCGGATCGATCCGACCCTGCCATGGCTGCTGCGATAAGCGAAACCTGATGATCACCAAGACCCGCCAAAAAGCCCGCCCCTTTGCCATTTCGCGTTGGAGCGTCCAGCGCAAGCTGGTGCTGGCGTTCTGGCTGGTCAGCGTTATCCCGACCATGATCGCGGCCGAACTGGCGGCGACCACCTTGTCGCAGATTTTCGACAGCAACGTGCGCATCTGGCTGCAAGAGTCGACCAAGATCGTCAAGGACGAAATCGGCGACATCCTGCATGACAACGCGCGCATGGCCAAACTGTTCCTGCGCTACACCGCGCCACCGTCGAGCAAACAAGCGGCCAAGCATGACCGCCTGACCGCGGACATCGCCGACGCCACCGATATCGATGTGGTCGCGCTGATCCGTGTGAGTGACCACAAAGTGGTGTTCAGCACCGCCGCCGACGATGTGGTCAAGCAGATCAACCTGACCAGCAACGCCGTGTTGCAGACCGTGCAAGTGGCCGGCGTGACCACAGGCCTGGTGGTCTCCACATTCGAAACCACCCAGGAGGGCGTCGATTACCTGCTGCTGGTGGCCACGTACCTGGACAGCAGTTTCCTCACCAGCGTGGCCGATGTGCATTCCCTTGACCTGCGCCTGTACCTGGCCAACCCCGAAGGGTTTTCCGAGATCTTCTCGACCCAGCGTTTTGAAAACCACCCTTCGCGCATCCCGAAGAATGTCGAAACCGCCATGCGCGCCACCAAGCAGCCGAGCGAGCAGTTCACCAATAACTACAGCGGGTTGTACTGGCCGATCTTCAATGACGCCGGCGAACTGCAAGGCGTGATCTTCAGCGGCCTGTTGCGCCATACCAGCCTGGTGGGGCTGGTGAATCAGAGCAATCTGTTCGTGCTGATTTTCCTGCTGAGTTCGGCGTTGTCCCTGGGCGCGGGTGTGCTGGTGTCACGCCGCCTGACCAAACCGCTGCGCGATTTATCCCAGGGCGTTGACGCGGTGATCTCGGGCAATTACGAACACCGTGTGTTGGTCACTGGCGGCGATGAGCTGGCGCAACTGAGCAGCACCTTCAACCACATGACCGAGCGCCTGGGCGAGTTGCATCACCTTGAAGCCCAACTGCGTCGCCGCGACCGGCTGCATGCTTTGGGCGAAGTCGCCATGGGCCTGGCCCACGAGATTCGCAACCCGCTGGGCATCATCAAGACCGCCACCCAATTGCTGCACCGCCGAGTTGACCTGCCGGACACCGACAAGCGCCACCTGGAATACGTGATCAGCGAAGTCAGCCGCATCAACGACCTGATCACCGAGTTTCTGGATTTCGCCAAACCCAATCCGCCCCTGCGTGTGTTGCAGGCGGCGCGCCCGGTGGTGGAAGAAATCCTCGGCTTTTGCAGCCCGGAACTGTCCACCCATAACATCGATGCGCACATCGATGACCAGTCGCCCGGCGCGACAATCTATGCCGATGCCAAGCAACTCAAGCAGGCGTGCCTGAACCTGATCCTCAACGCCATCGACGCGATGCCCGGAGGCGGGCGCCTGACCCTGGGCATTCGCAGCGTGGACGGCAATACGGTGATCAGCATCGCCGACACCGGCCAAGGCATTCCGGCCGATATGATCGAGCGCATCTTCACACCATTCGTCACCACCAAGGCCTCGGGCACGGGCCTGGGGCTGGCTAAAGTCTATTCGATCATGGAAAGTCACGACGGCAGCATCGAATGTGCCAGTGAGAAAGATGCCGGCGCCACCTTCAGCCTGTACATTCCGGCCCATGGCGAAGACGACGGTGACGATGAGGAAGTTCATGACGCATAACGTATTGGTAGTCGACGACGAGCCCAAGCTCTGCGACTTGCTGTCATCGGCCTTGAGCCAGAATGGCATCCAGGTCTTTACCGCCGGCAACGGCCTGCACGCACTCAAGGTGCTGGAGCAGGAAGACATCGACCTGGTGATCAGCGACTGGCGCATGCCGGGCATGGACGGGCCGGCGCTGCTGGCCGAGATAAAAGTGCGCTTCCCGGAGTTGCCGGTGATCGTGATGACCGCCTACAGCACGGTAAAAAACGCCGTGCAGTCGATGCGCAACGGCGCCTATGACTACATTGCCAAGCCGTTCGATATCGACGAGCTGGACATCACCGTGGCCAAGGCCCTGCAGTTTCGCGACATCATGCGCGACAACGCACGCCTGCGCGCCGAGCTGGATCACCATGCGCAGTTCGACAGCCTGGTAGGCGACAGCCCGGCGTTTCGCCAAGTGCTGCACGCGATCGATTCGGTACGCGACAGCAACGCGACCATCCTGCTGACCGGCGAGAGCGGCACCGGCAAGGAAATGGTCGCGCGAGCGATTCATAAACATGGCAGCCGCGCCGACAAGCCGTTCGTGGCGGTCAACTGCGCGGCCATTCCCGAAGGCTTGCTGGAAAGCGAGATGTTCGGCCATCGCAAAGGCGCCTTTACCGGCGCCGTGGCCGACCGGGTAGGGCGCTTTATGCAGGCCGACCAGGGCACTTTGTTTCTGGATGAAGTGGGCGATATGCCGTTGGCGTTGCAGGCCAAGATCCTGCGGGCCTTGCAGGAGCGCGTGATCGAGCCGGTGGGCGACCCCCGCGAGCGCAAGGTGGATGTGCGCGTGATCGCCGCCACCAACAAGAACCTGCTGGATGCGGTGGCCAATAAAGAGTTTCGCGAAGACCTGTATTACCGCCTCAATGTATTCCCGATCCCGTTGCCGGCCCTGCGCGAGCGCGCCGAAGACATCGTGCCCCTGGCCCGCCACTTCGCCCAGACCCTGAGCGCCACTGCCGGCAAACGCATCACCGGCTTCAGCCCCGAGGCGTTGCAGGCGATGGCGGCCTACCACTGGCCGGGCAATATCCGTGAGCTGCAGAACTGCGTGGAGCGGGCGACCATCGTGGCAGCTTCGCCGGTGATCGAAGACATTGACTTGCCGGCTTACCTGTTTGCGTCCAAGCCTGCCGAGGACGGCGTTACGGCGCTGCTGGGCGACACACCGGGCGTGCCGGCCGACCTGGATGCGGCGCTGGCTGAGGTTGAGAAAACCTACATCATGGCGGCGCTGAACGAGAGCAACGGCGTGCAGGCAGCCGCGGCGGCGAAGATCGGGATTTCCGAGCGCAGCTTCTGGTATCGGCTGAAGAAGCTGGGGATTCAGGTCGAGAAGATCATTCGCTGATCTATCAGGCTCACCATGAACCCCAATGTGGGAGCTGGCTTGCCTGCGATAGCGGTGTATCAGCCAACTTAGCTGGCACAGACATACCGCTATCGCAGGCAAGCCAGCTCCCACAGGTTTAACCGCGATGTGTCAGGCGTGGACGCGTACCCACACGCTCACCAACACCGTCGCCGCCATCAGCCACGCCACCGCCGCCACGGCGAGTGACGCCTCCAGGCGCATGCGGTCGACCATCACATACAGCGTCGCCAAATACACAAAATACGGAATGATCGACCACATCCCAAACAGGATTGTGGTCTTCAGGTCGTCCACCGAACGGCCCTTGCCGACGATGTAGTGCGCGATCAACGCAAAGGTCGGAAACAGCGGCACCAGCCCTGCGATGTAGTAGTTTTTGGTCTTGGCCAGCGCCGCCAGGATCAGCACCACCGCCGCGCCCAGGGCGGCTTTCAGTAGTAAGTCCATCAGTGGCTCAACCCGTATTTCTTGACCTTGTCGAACAGCGTGGTCTTGGCCATTCCCAGTTCCAGGCTCGCCTGGGTGAGGTTGCCGCCGCTGCGTTGCAGGGCATCGTTGAGCAGGTTGCGCTCAAAGGCTTCCACCGCCTCGGTAAAGGCCAGGCCGTGATTGCTGCTGCTGGCGCCGCTTTTCTTGAAGGCCGGCAAGCCCAGCGCAAAGCGCTCGGCGACGTTGCGCAGTTCACGCACGTTGCCTGGCCAGTCGTGGCTCATCAGGGTCGAGACGGTCTGGTTGTCCAGCTCCGGCACACTGCGGTCAAAACGCAAGGAGGACTGCTGCAGGAAGTGTTCGAACAACTGCAGAATGTCTTCGCGGCGCTCGCGCAGCGGTGGTAATTCCAGGGTCACCACGTTGAGGCGGTAGTACAGGTCGCTGCGGAATTGGCTGGCGCGGCTCAGCTCGTCGAGGTCGGATTTGGTCGCGGCAATCACCCTGCAATCCACCGCCACGCTCTGGTTGGAGCCCAGGCGTTCCAAGGTGCGTTCCTGCAACACGCGCAGCAGCTTGATCTGCAAGTTGATCGGCATGCTTTCCACTTCGTCGAGGAACAGCGTGCCCTCATGGGCGTGTTCGATCTTGCCGATACGCCGCTTGCCCGCGCCGGTAAAGGCGTTGGCTTCGTGACCGAATATTTCGCTTTCGAACAGGTTCTCCGGCAGGCCGCCGCAGTTCAGGGCAACGAACTGGTGGTCGTGGCGCCGGCTGAAATCGTGCAAGCAACGCGCGACCAGTTCCTTGCCGGTGCCGGTTTCGCCTTCGATCAGCACGTTGGCCGAGGTGTCAGCGACGTTGGCGATCAGCTCGCGCAGGTTCTGCATGGCGGGCGAGCGGCCGATGATGCGGCCTTCCAGCGAGTCGCGCTCGGCCAGTTGGCGGCGCAGCGACCAGACTTCCCGCGCCAGCCCACGTTGCTCAAGGGCGCGGCGCGCCACATCGACCAGGCGTTCGGGGGAAAAGGGTTTTTCCATGAAGTCGTAGGCGCCGTTACGCATGGCGCCGACCGCCATCGAGATATCGCCATGGCCGGTGATCAGCACCACCGGCAGGCTTTTATCCAGGGCCTTGAGGCGGGTCAGCAACTCCAGGCCGTCGATGCCTGGCAGGCGAATATCGCTGATGACGATGCCGGCAAAGTTCTCGCCGATGCGCTTGAGGGCTTCTTCGGCGCTGCCCACACCCACGCTGTGAATGTCTTCCAGCGCCAGGGCTTGCTGGCAGCCGAGCAGCACATGGGGGTCGTCTTCGACGATCAGAACGGTGAGGTCTTTAGGATCGGTACTCATCATGTCGACTCAGCTTTTTGGGTGCCCACCAACGGCAGGCACAAGACAAAGGCAGTACCACCACTGGCCGGGTGTTCCACGGCGAGGTTGCCGCCGGTGGCCGCCGCCAGGCTGGCGGAGAGGGTCAGGCCCAGGCCCAGGCCTTGTTCGCCGGGTTTGGTGGTGAAGAACGGTTCGAATAAATGTTTGCGCGCTTCGGGGTCGATGCCGTGGCCATTGTCGCGCACGTGCAGACGGTATTTACCGTCGGCGCCCTGGCCGTCCAACCATAGCTCGGGTGTCGGCTGAGCTTGCATCGCATCGAGCGCGTTGCCGATCAAGTTGACCAGGATCTGCTCCAGGCGGGTCTGGTCGATCTGCAGCCGGGCGGGGGCGAAGTCGCGGTGCACGGTCAACGGCAAACCGTCCAGGCGCGCGCCCAGCACCTGGAAGGCGGCGTCCACGGCTTTGCCCAGGTTGGCTTCGCCCTGGTTATCACCGCGCCGGGCAAACGAGCGCAGGCTGGCGGTGATGCGGCCCATGCGGTCGATCAGCTCGTTGATGGTCTTGAGGTTGGCGCTGGCGGTGTCGAGGGCGCCACGTTCGAGGAAGCGCACCGTGTTGCCCGACAGCGTGCGCAATGCCGCCAGCGGCTGGTTCAATTCATGGGCAATGCTGGTCGACATCTGGCCGATGGCCGCCAGCTTGCCGGCCTGCACCAGTTCATCCTGGGCGCGGCGCAGGGTTTCTTCGGCCTGGCGGCGTTCGCGGATCTGGCCCTTGAGCCGTTCGTTGCTGGCGCGCAGGTCGGCGGTGCGTTCGGCAATCCGTCGTTCCAGCTGGCTGTTGGCTTCCTGCAAGGCTTCGCGCGCAGCGAGGCGGGTGGCGATGACTTTGCGCCGCTCGTTCCAGGCGATCAGCAAGAACGCGACCAGGCCAAAGGCGACCGCCACCAGAATGCCCTGATTGATCGCGGCGCGGCGCAAGTCGTTAAGCGGGGTCAGCAGGGTGAAGTTCCACGGCGTGTCGCTGAGCGGGCGGGTCTGGGCCAGGTAGCTGACTTCACGCTCGTCGTTGACCACTTCGCTGTTGGCCGGGAAGGTGAGTTTCTCGGTGCCTTCGTTGAGGCGCTCGCGGGCCAACGGCTCCAGCTCGTTCAACGTTGCCCAGTAATATTGCAGGCTATGGGCCAGGCGTTCCTTGGTGTCATCGCTCAGCGGGCGCACGGCCTTGAGGCGCCGGGCCGGGTCGCTGGAAAGGATGATGATGCCGTTTTCGTCGCTCACAAAGGCTTCGAGGCGCGCGCGCTGCCAGCGTTCTTCGAGGGCTTCAAGACGCACTTTGACCACGGCCACACCGATGATCTTGCCGTGCTCTTCGAGGCCGTGGGCCAAGTAGTAACCGGGTTCGCCGTTGGTGCTGCCAATGCCATAGAAACGGCCGGGCTGGCCGCGCACGGCATTTTGGAAATAGGCACGGAAGGACAGGTCTTCACCCTGGTAACTGTCGGCATCGCGCCAGTTACTGGTGGCCAGCACGCGGCCGGTGGTGTCCATCACGTAGATGGCCCGACTGCGACTGCGTCGGTTCAGGCCTTCGAGGTAACCGTTGACCGTTTGCCGGGTTTCCTGGCTCGGGTCGGCCAGCAGCCTGGAGACGCTGGATTCGAGCTCCAACAGGCTGGGCAGGTAAGTGTATTTGCTCAGCTCGCTTTCGACGGTGCGGGCATGCAGTTCCAGCTGGCGCTCGCCGTTGTCGCTGAGGGTGCGGATGCCATAGTACTCACTGACCCAGAAGCCGATGTAACCCAGGCCGATCATCAGGGCGATGATCAACGGCGGCAGGAACAGTTGGCGAATCAGACGAGGTTTCACGGCAAGTGATGGCGGTGCGGCGCGAAATTGGTTGGGGTCGCATTTCATCACAGATGCCTTGGGTCAGCTACCAATGTGAATACAAGGATCTTTGCCTGGGAATGCTGAATGTGGCGAGGGAGCTTGCTCCCGCTGGAGAGCGAAGCGCTCCCAGCTTTTGGGGCCGCTGCGCAGCCCAGCGGGAGCAAGCTCCCTCGCCACAGTAAAGCCTCTGAGCACTGCCTGTATTCAGCGTAATCAGTGCTGCAGGATTTTCTCAAGGAAGTGCTGCGCGCGTTCGGAGCGGGCGCTGATGTCGCCGAAGAACTCCTCTTTCGGGCAGTCTTCGATGATCTTGCCGGCGTCCATAAAGATCACACGGTCGGCCACTTTGCGCGCGAAGCCCATTTCGTGGGTCACGCACATCATGGTCATGCCTTCGTGGGCCAGTTGCACCATCACGTCGAGCACTTCGTTGACCATTTCCGGGTCGAGGGCCGAGGTCGGTTCGTCGAACAGCATGACGATCGGGTCCATGGCCAGGGCGCGGGCGATGGCCACACGCTGTTGCTGACCACCGGAGAGCTGGCCCGGGTGCTTGTGGGCGTGTGCCGACAGGCCAACGCGTTCAAGCAGTTGCAGCCCCTTCTTGGTGGCTTCTTCTTTACTGCGGCCCAGCACCTTGATCTGCGCGATGGTCAGGTTTTCGGTGATGGTCAGGTGCGGGAACAACTCGAAGTGCTGGAACACCATGCCCACGCGCGAGCGCAGTTTGGGCAGGTTGGTCTTCGGGTCGGCGATGGAGGTGCCGTCGACCACGATGTCGCCCTTCTGGAACGGTTCCAGCGCGTTGACGCACTTGATCAGGGTGGATTTGCCCGAACCCGATGGGCCGCACACCACGATCACTTCGCCTTTTTTGACATCAGTGCTGCAATCGGTCAGCACCTGGAAGTCGCCATACCACTTGTTGATGTTCTTGATAGAGATCATACGGCAAACCTTTTTTGCAGACGCTTGACCAGCAGCGAGGCGGAAAAGCTGATGATGAAGTAGACGACACCGGCGAAGATCAGGAACTCATTGGAGCGGCCGATGATGTCGCCGTTGGAGCGGGCGGAGTTGAGGAAGTCCACCAGGCCCACGGTGTAGACCAGCGAGGTGTCCTGGAACAGGATGATCGACTGTTGCAGCAGCAACGGAGTCATCTTGCGGAACGCCTGGGGCAGGATGATCAGCCGCATGGTCTGGCCATACGTCATGCCCATCGCCTGGGCTGCGCCCATCTGGCCCTTGGGAATCGACTGCACGCCGGCCCGCACGATTTCACAGAAGTACGCGGCTTCGAACATCATGAAGGCCACGACGCAGGAGGTGAACGCACCGATCGGGGTGTCTTCGCCGGTGATCCAGCGCAACACGAACGGCACCGCCAGGTAGAACCAGGTGATCACCAGCAGCAGCGGGATCGAGCGGAAGTAGTTCACGTAGGCGCCGGCCAGGCGTGACAGCAGTTTGCTGGACGACAGGCGCATCAGCGCCAGGACCGTACCCAGCGCGATGCCGCCAACCACGCCCATGACCATCAACTGCAAGGTCATGACCATGCCGTTCCACAGGCCCGGGATGGCGGGGATGATACCGCTGAAATCGAAGTCCATTATTTACCCCCCACGGAGATCAGGCCGGGCACCGCGACTTTCTTCTCGATCACGCGCATCAGCAACATCAGGCTCATGTTCAAGGTGAAGTAGATCAACGTGGCCAGGGTGAAGGCTTCAAACAGGTTGGCCGAAAACTCGGCGGTCTGTTTGGTTTGCGCCAGCAGTTCCATCAAACCGATCAAGGACGCCACGGAGGAGTTCTTGAACACGTTGAGGAATTCGGAGGTAAGCGGTGGAATGATGATGCGGTAGGCCTGGGGCAGCAGCACGTTCCAGTAGATCTGCGGCAGCTTGAAGCCCATGGCACGCGCCGCAGCTTCCTGGCCACGTGGCAGCGCCTGGATGCCGGTACGCACTTGTTCGCACACACGGGCGGCGGTGAACAGGCCCAGGCACACGACAACGCTCAGATAGGCCGAGGTGGTCGGGTTGAGGTCTTGTTTGTACCAGTCCTGCAGGTTCTGCGGCAGCATATCGGGCACCAGAAAGTACCAGATAAACAGCTGCACCAGCAGCGGCACGTTACGAAACAGTTCCACGTAGCAGGTCGCGATGCCCGCTACGAGGCGGTTTGGCACGGTGCGCATGACGCCCAGAATGGAGCCAAGCAACAAGGCGATGATCCATGCCACGACAGCGATGGCGATGGTCCAGCCCAAACCGGCGATGTACCAGTCGAGATAAGTCTCGCTGCCAACGCCGGTGGACTTGAAGAACACGCCCCAGTCCCAGTTGTAATTCATTAGGGTCTCCCCTCGAGATCGATCGATGTACACGCACCTGCTTGGGGAAGATCCTTTCCCGCCTGACGGTGAACGCCAGGCACACGCGATCGGCTCGAAAACCGCCAGGTCGAGTGTTCCATATTAAAGCCAGCAGGTAGTAACAGACGCCTGAGGGAGGGTTGGCTCCCTCAGGACATAAGCTTAGTCAGGTATCAGATTTTTACGTCAGGGGCTGGCTTGTCGCTTGGGTTAGCGATCAGCTCCTTAACCTTTTCGCTCATCGGGAAGTTCAGGTTCAGGCCTTTTGGTGGGATCGGGCTCTCGAACCACTTGCTGTAGATCTTGTTGATCTCGCCGGACTTGTACAGGGCGACGATGGCGTCATCCACGGCTTTCTTGAAGGCCGGGTCGTTTTTACGCACCATGCACGCGTAGGCTTCGAAGGACTGTGGAGTACCGGTGATGACCCAGTCGTCCGGCTTCTTGGCCTTGGCTTCTTCGCCGGCCAGCAGGGCGTCGTCCATCATGAACGCAACGGCACGGCCGCTTTCGAGCATCTGGAAGGATTCGCCGTGGTCTTTGGCGGAGATGACGTTCATGCCCATCTGCTTGTCGGCGTTCATCGCTTTGATGATGCGCTCGGACGTGGTGCCGGCGGTGGTCACGACGTTTTTGCCTTTCAGGTCGGCAAAGTCAGCGTAGGACGGCTTGCCATCCTTGTCCTTCTTGACCAGCAGGCGGGTGCCGATTTCGAAGATGTTGACGGTGAAATCAACTTGCTGGGCGCGTTCGGCATTGTTGGTGGTGGAGCCGCACTCAAGGTCCGCAGTGCCGTTCTGGATCAGCGGGATACGAGTCTGCGAAGTCACCAGGTTGTACTTGGTCTTCAGGTCGGGCTTGTTCAGGTCTTTTTTCAGGGCTTCAACCACAGCCAACTGAACGTCGTGGGAGTAGCCCACGGGTTTGCCCGAGCCATCCGCGATGTAGGAAAACGGAATGGAGCTGTCGCGGTGAGCGAGGGTGATGGTGCCGGAGTCGTTGATTTTCTTCAGTGTGCCGGTGAGTTCGGCGGCGAAAACTGGAGTGCTGATCAGAGCAGCAGCGATAGCTGCGCCCAGGATATGGGGAACGATGCGCATCAATACTTCCTCGACATTTGTTTTTTTTATGAAGCCGGCTTAACGGCTCTCTTTGTACTGCGAATGCCCATGACGGCTCCTAAGGCGCCTCAGGCAATCGTCAGGGAGTGTAGAGCATGAGTCGTGCCATACCGGAAATAAAAGGTTATTTGATTGATTTATAAGGAGATTAACTTTGTGTTACGAGGAATTTGTAACGGTTCGATCCGGCAAACCGAATCGGGCGGGGTGTAGCGTTCGGAAAACCGAATGCTCAGTCAGCTATTCCGAGCAGAGCTTTTTGTGGGAGCTGGCTTGTCGAATCGTCGCACCTCTGCGATGCAGGCACCTCGATCTTTAGTTGAGCCGAGGTGATGCAATCGCAGGCGATGGCGGCCTATCCGGCGCTGCTGATAAAAAAGCCCCTGGACCTTGCGGTACAGGGGCTTCTCGTTACTGCCTGCGATCAGGCAGCTTCAATCTTTGCGCGGTTTTGCTCGACCTTCGACAGGTAGCGCTGCACGTTGTCCTGCTCTTGCGGCGTGGTGAACAAGCCCAGCTTGGTCCGGCGCCACAGCACGTCCTGCGGTTGCGTCACCCATTCTTCGGCGCACAGGTAATCGACTTCGCGGGTGTACAGGCCGCCACCCAGGTGCTCGCCCAGGTCAGCCAACGATTGCACACCTTCGAGCAAGCGCCAGGTACGGCTGCCGTACGTGGTGGACCAGCGGCGTGCGATCTCACTCGGCACCCAGTCAAACTTGGCGCGAATCGCTTCGGCCAAGGCTTGCGGCGTGGTCATGTTTTCGCCGCCCGGCAGGCTCGCGGTGGCGGTCCAGCTTGGGCGCATCTGCGTGAAAAACGGTGCCAGTTGCGCCATCGCCGACTCGGCCAGCTTGCGGTAGGTGGTCAACTTGCCGCCGAACACCGACAGGATCGGCGCTTCACCATTACCGCCAGACAGCGACAGGGTGTAGTCGCGGGTAATGGCCGACGGGTTGTCCGATTCGTCGTTGCACAGCGGGCGCACGCCGGAGTAGGTGTGCACGATGTCGTCGCGGCTCAGCTGCTTCTTGAAGTGCGCATTGACCACTTTGAGCATGTAGTCGGTTTCACCTTCGGTAATCGCAACCTTCGCTGGGTCGCCAGTGTACTCACGGTCGGTGGTGCCGATGATGGTCAGGTGGTTCAAGTACGGAATAGTGAAGACGATGCGCTGGTCTTCGTTCTGCAGAATGTGTGCATGCGCACCTTCGTAGAGTTTCGGCACGATCAAGTGGCTGCCCTGGATCAAGCGGATGCCGTAAGGCGAGTCCAGCTTCAGGTCTTCCTTGATGAACTTGGCGACCCACGGGCCGGCGGCGTTCACCAAGGCGCGAGCGCGGATCGAGAACAGGCTGCCATCGGCGCGTTCCATATTCATTTCCCACATGCCGTTGCTGCGATGTGCGCTGATGCAACGGGTCTGGGTGTGGATATGCGCGCCTTTTTCGCGGGCGGCCATGGCGTTGAGCACTACTAGGCGGGCGTCATCGACCCAGCAGTCGGAGTATTCGAAGCCTTTGGTGATTTCGCTTTTCAGCGGGCTGTCGGGGCCGAACTTAAGGCTCTTGGAACCGGCAAGTTTTTCGCGCTTGCCCAGGTGGTCGTACAGGAACAGGCCCGCGCGAATCATCCACGCCGGGCGCAGGTGCGGGCGGTGCGGCAATACGAAGCGCATCTGCTTGACGATGTGCGGGGCCTTGGCCAGCAGCACTTCACGTTCGGCCAGAGCCTCGCGCACCAGGCGGAACTCGTAATGTTCGAGGTAGCGCAGGCCACCGTGGATCAGCTTGCTGCTGGCCGAAGAGGTGTGGCTGGCCAAGTCGTCCTTTTCGCAAAGGAATACCGACAAACCGCGCCCGGCTGCGTCTGCTGCAATGCCGACGCCATTGATCCCGCCGCCAATTACGGCGACGTCATAGACTTCGGCAAGCGGTGGAGCAGGCAAGGTGGAAGGGTTCATCGGCTGGCCTCGCGATCTTTTCGTCTTGGAATTCGAACATTAATGTTCATTTGCGAAAATGGTAGCTGATAAACGCGCGCACAGCCACCTGACTTCGATTGAAAAAACTCATCGAAGGGCGGAAAAAGGAAAAATTGTGAACATGAGCCAATGAAAGGCTCGAGAGAGGGGGGCGATATATCGCCATCGCGGGCAAGCCCGGCTCCCACAGTTGACCGAGTTCCTGCATGAGGATGCGGTCAACTGTGAGGGCGGGCTTGCCCGCGATGGCGCCAGTCCGGGCGCTAAACCACTTCCAGCCTGACTTTGTGCTGATTCAACAACTGCACCAACGCCGGCACCGGCTGCTGATCGGTCACCAGGCAGTCCACTAGACTGATCGGCCCCAGGCGAATCATGGCATTGCGCCCGAATTTGCTTGAGTCCGCCGCCAGAATCACCTGGCGTGCATTGGCGATGATCGCCTGGGAAACCCTGACTTCCTGATAATCGAAGTCCAGCAGACTGCCGTCTTCATCAATACCGCTGATGCCCACCAAGGCAAAGTCGACCTTGAACTGGTTGATAAAGTCGACACTCGCCTGGCCCACCACACCGCCGTCACGGCGCACGTTGCCGCCGGTCAACAGTACGTCGAAGTCGTCCTTGGCACTGAGCATGGTCGCAACGTTGAGGTTGTTGGTGATGATTTTCAGGTGGTTGTGATTGAGCAGCGCACGCGCGATGGATTCGGTGGTGGTGCCGATATTGATAAACAGCGAGGCGTGATCAGGGATTTGCGCGGCAATGGCTTCGCCGATGCGTTGTTTTTCGTCACGCATCTGGTCGGCACGCATGGCGTACGTGGTGTTCTCGACACTGGAGTCATAGGCCGCACCGCCGTGGTAGCGGCGTAGCAGATTGGCGTCCGCCAGTTGGTTGATATCGCGGCGGATGGTTTGCGGGGTGACAACGAATAGCTGCGCCATCTCCTCGATACTGACGTAGCCGCGTTCGCGCACCAGTTCGAGGATTTGTTGTTGGCGGGGAGGCAGATTCATGGGGCGTCCTTTGGGCTGCCATACAAAAGTGGCCCATGATGCCGCAGCAATCGACTCCCCGCCAGTTACAACCCGATATGGGTCCGGCGGTTGGCTTATTCAGCGCCTTCGTGCGGTTCCCAGTCGCGGGTGCGGCTGACTGCTTTTTGCCAGCCGGCGTAGAGCTTCTCTTTGGCGGCTTCATCAAGCTGTGGTTCGAATTCGCGCTCGATCACGGCCTTGCCACGCAGTTCTTCCAGGCTGCCCCAGAAACCGCAGGCCAGGCCTGCCAGGTACGCAGCGCCGAGTGCCGTGGTCTCGCGCATTTGCGGGCGCTCGACCTGGGTGCCGAGGATGTCGGCCTGGAATTGCATCAGGAAGTTGTTGGCCACCGCACCGCCGTCCACGCGCAGGGCTTTGAGGCGCTCGCCCGAGTCCTGTTGCATGGCGTCCAGCACGTCGCGGGTCTGGTAGGCAATCGACTCCAGGGCGGCACGAATAATGTGATCCACGCGCACGCCACGGGTCAGGCCGAACAGCGCGCCACGGGCATACGGGTCCCAGTACGGGGCGCCCAGGCCGGTGAAGGCGGGCACCAGGTACACGCCGTTGCTGTCCTTGACCTTGCCGGCGAAGTATTCGGTGTCGGTGGCGTCGGCGATGATTTTCAGCTCGTCACGCAGCCATTGCACGGTGGAGCCACCGTTGAAGACCGCGCCTTCGAGGGCGTAAGCCACTTCGCCACGCGGGCCGCAAGCGATGGTGGTGAGCATGCCGTGCTTGGATTTCACGGCTTTGTCGCCGGTGTTCATCAGCAGGAAGCAACCGGTGCCGTAAGTGTTCTTGGCCTGACCGGCTTCCACGCACATCTGGCCGAACAGCGCCGCTTGCTGGTCACCGGCAATCCCGCCGATGGCAATGCCGCTTTTGGTACGGCCGTAGATTTCCGAGGAGGACTTCACTTGCGGCAGCATTTCGCGCGGTACATCGAGGATCTCCAGCATCTTCGCATCCCACTCCAGGGTGTGGATGTTGAAGAGCATGGTGCGCGAGGCGTTGGTGTAGTCGGTGACGTGGGTTTTGCCGCCGGTAAATTTCCAGATCAGCCAGCTGTCGATGGTGCCGAACAGCAGTTCGCCGTTGCGCGCACGCTCACGGCTGCCTTCAACGTTGTCGAGGATCCACTTGAGCTTGGTGCCGGAGAAGTACGGGTCGGTGACCAGGCCGGTGGTGTCGCTGATGTATTGCTCGTGGCCGTCGCGCTTGAGCTGCTGGCAGATCTCGGTGCTGCGGCGGCACTGCCACACGATCGCGTTGTAGATCGGGCGGCCGGTGATCTTGTCCCAGACCACGGTGGTTTCACGCTGGTTGGTGATACCGATGGCGGCGACCTGGTCATGGTGCAGGCCGGCTTGTGCCAGGGCCTCGACCATTACCGCGCTCTGGGTGGCGAAAATCTCCATCGGGTCATGTTCGACCCAGCCGGCTTGCGGGTAATGCTGAGCGAATTCACGCTGGGCGGTGCAGACCACGTTGGCGTCACGATCGAAGATGATCGCCCGCGAACTGGTGGTGCCCTGATCGAGGGCAATGATGTAGTTCTTATTCTGAATGTCGGTCATGTCAATTGCCTTGGACGAAATAAGGAAGTCAGAAATCAGCCTGGGCCGCGAAGGGCAGGGGCACCAGGCCGGCGCTTTCAGGAAATACGAGTCTTGCCGTTGACAGCCGTGTCAGGTGTTTCTTCAGCTATAGCAGGTGCGGCGCTTGGCAGGTGACGGGCAATCAGCCCGCGGTAAGCCGCTGCGCCGAGGCAGGCGCCGACAATCGGCGCGAAAATCGGTACCAGGAAGTAAGGAATATCGCGGCCGCCAGTAAAGGCCATTTCACCCCAGCCGGCGAAAAAGGTCATCAGCTTGGGGCCGAAATCCCGCGCCGGGTTCATCGCAAAACCGGTCAGCGGGCCCATGGCGCTGCCGATTACGGCAATCAGCAGGCCGATCAGCAGTGGGGCCAACGGGCCACGGGGCAGGCCGTTGTTATCGTCGGTCAGGGCCATGATCACACCCATCAGGATGGCGGTGATGACCATTTCCACCAGAAATGCCTGGGCCGTGCTCAGCAAGGCATGCGGGTACGTGGAGAACACCGATGCCAATTCCAGGCTGGCCTGGGAGCCGCGCACCATATGGTGAGTTTGTTCGTAATCGAAAAAGAGGTTGCTGTACAGCGTGTAAACCAACGCCGCCGAGCAGAAGGCACCAGCGATTTGCGCGAGGATATAGAAAGGCAGTTTGCGTTTTTCAAAATCGGCAAAGATGCACAGGGCGATACTCACCGCCGGGTTGAGGTGCGCCCCGGAAATACCGGCTGTGAGGTAGATCGCCATGCTCACGCCGATGCCCCAGATAATACTGATTTCCCACAGCCCGAAGCTGGCACCCGCGACCTTGAGCGCAGCGACACATCCTGTACCGAAGAAGATCAGAAGCGCAGTCCCCAGGAACTCGGCCATGCATTGGCTCGAAAGTGAAGGCTGTTGAAGAGCAGTAGTCATGGCAAACCTCGATTGTTGTTCTTGTTGGCGCATAGCCTCAACGGGCCATTGCGCGATTTTCACCGTAACCAGGATCCCCATCCTGGCTGCGGCTTCCCGCTGGAACACTGGAGTACTATTCCTACAGTATTCGGAAACGAAAAAATATAGACAAGAATGACCGCTGTCAAAGGTCGAAAGTGAACCATTGGTCATTTTCGAACTATTGGTCTGGTGAATGATCACGGGTGAGGCTGCAAGTGTTCACAGCAGGAGGGGCGCACTAGAGCGTTTTGCGTGGGCTTGGCCTAGAATTGGCGATCTTTTTGCTGCGCCAGGAGTAGACATGACCCCCGCACTGGACCTGTTGAAAAAAGTTCGCGCCGAACATCGCATCCACAGTTACGAGCACGACCCCAAGGCCGCGTCTTATGGCCTGGAGGCCGCGGAAAAATTGGGGCTCGACCCGGCGCAGGTGTTCAAGACCTTGCTGGCCAGCAGTGAGAAAGGTGAATTGTTGGTGGCGGTGGTGCCGGTCGTCGGAAGTCTGGACCTGAAGGCGCTGGCCCATGCGGCCGGCGTTAAAAAAACCGAGATGGCCGATCCGGTCGCGGCGCAGCGCTCTACCGGCTACCTGTTGGGCGGCATCAGCCCTTTAGGGCAGAAGAAGCGTTTGCGCACATTTATCGATGAGACCGCGCAACAGTTTGCGACGATTCATGTGAGTGCAGGTAGAAGGGGGTTGGAAGTGGAATTGGCCGCAGCGGTGCTGGCCGAGCATACCCAGGCCAAGTTTGCGCCGATTGGGCGGGGCTGAAATTCACTGCTGAATGCGCCAAAACCTAATGTGGGAGCTGGCTTGTCGAATCGTCGCACCGCTGCGATGGCATCACCGCGGTTCAACTGACAGACCGAGGTGTCTGCATCGCAGGCAAGCCAGCTCCCACATTTTTTACCCGGTTTCGTCAGTTGGTCAGTGCGCCGGGCTGTAACGTCGCACGCCAGATTCCACCTGAGGAATCTGCGCCGCCGTGCTGCCAGACGCTTGAAACAACACCAGATGCTCCGCCGCCACCCGAATCCCCACCTGCGCACCGACCTGATGGTCCGCATGGCTGGGGAAAATCGACTCCAGCTGTGCGCCGGTTGGCAGTTGCAGGCGGTACAAGGTCGAAGCGCCAAGGAACGTTTTGCCGACAATTCGCGCTTTCAACGCGCTGTCCGGCGCATAAACGATGTCATCCGGGCGTAGCAGAACATCCACCGCGCCACCGGTTGGCCAGGTATAGGCACGATTGCCACGCAAGTCACCCAGTTCGGTACTCACCGATTCCGGCGAACTCAGTTGCCCGCGAATGAAGTAACCCTGGCCGATAAAGCTGGCGACATAGGGCGTCTGCGGTTCGTGGTAGAGGTTGTAGGGCGTGTCCCACTGCTCAAGACGGCCCTCCTTGAATACCCCCACCTGATCACTCACGGCGAAGGCTTCTTCCTGATCATGGGTGACCAGAATCGCACTGGTGCCACGCGCCTTGAGAATGTCGCGCACCTCATGGCTGAGCTTGCGCCGCAGTTCGCCGTCGAGGTTAGAGAAGGGTTCGTCGAGCAGCAACAGTTGCGGCTCCGGCGCCAGCGCGCGGGCGAGGGCGACGCGTTGTTGCTGGCCGCCGGAAAGCTCGTGGGGGAAGCGCTTGCCGAGGTTTTTCAGGTTGACCAGTTCCAGCAGTTCGGCAACCACGCGGTCTTTTTGCGGGTGCTTGCGAATGCCGAAGGCGATGTTGTCGGCCACGCTCAAATGCGGAAACAGCGCGTAGTCCTGGAACACCATGCCAATGCGACGTTTCTCCGGCGCCAGGGTGAACCCGGCGCTGGAGATCACTTCGCCGGCCAGGCTGATTTCGCCCTCGTGCACCGGTTCAAACCCGGCAATCGCCCGCAAGGTCGTGGTTTTGCCGCAACCCGAGGAACCCAGCAGGCAGCCGATGTCGCCGGCGTTGAGGTGCAGGTTGAGATTCTGCACCACACGTTGATCTTGATAGCCGCATGCCAGATTGCGCAGGTTCAGCAGTAATGGCTGGCTCATGCGTGGTGGTACGACGGCGGGACGAGGAATTCGAGCAGCGCCTTTTGCGCGTGCAGGCGGTTCTCGGCCTGGTCCCACGCCACCGAACGCTCATCGTCGAGCAGATCGAGGCTGATTTCTTCGCCACGATGCGCGGGCAGGCAGTGCATGAACAGCACGTCCGGCGCGGCCAGGTCGAGCAGGGCGCGGGTCACCTGGAACGGCGCGAACAGCGCCAGGCGCTGGGCGGTTTCTTCTTCCTGGCCCATGGAGGTCCACACGTCGGTGCTCACCAGGTGTGCGCCGATGACCGCGTCACGCGGGTCGCGCACCAGGGTCACGCGATCGCCGGCCTGGGCCAGGAAACGTGCATCCGGCTCGTAGCCTTCGGGGCAGGCAACGCGCAGTTGGAAGTCGAACTGGATCGCCGCTTCTATATAGCTGTTGCACATGTTGTTGCCGTCGCCGATCCAGGCCACGGTCTTGCCCTGGATCGAACCACGGTGTTCGAGGAAGGTTTGCATGTCGGCCAGCAACTGGCACGGGTGCAGGTCATCGGACAGGCCGTTGATCACCGGTACCCGCGAGTTGGCGGAAAATTCGGTCACGGTGCTGTGGGCAAAAGTACGGATCATCACCGCATCGAGCATGCGCGACATCACGCGGGCGGCGTCGGCAATCGGCTCGCCACGGCCCAGTTGGGTGTCACGCGAGGACAGGAAGATGGCTTGGCCACCCAGCTGGATCATGCCGGCTTCGAACGACACGCGGGTGCGGGTCGACGACTTCTCGAAAATCATCCCGAGCACACGGTTTTTCAAAGGCTCGAACAGTACGCCGCGGTTACGCAGGTCTTTAAGCTCAATGCCTCGACGGATCACGCTGACCAGCTCTTCGGGCGTGCAATCCATCAGGGAGAGAAAGTGCCTTGCGCTCATCATTAACTACCTTTTTGCAACAGACCGCAGATACTCAAAGCCTTGTTTATTGTGACAACGGGCGAGACCTGCGGCGAAAGCCGCACGGGGCGACGAAATAGGGGAAGGCGCGATCTTATAATTAAATGTCGCGTCTTACCAATAGGGCTACAGTTTTTAAGGGTGTTCAAGAGGGGCGCCGGAGCGCTTTTGAAGACTGATTCCTGACAGCAGCGACCCATTTGTACACTGGCGCCAAGACCTTTTGCAATGTGTTGGGCGGGCCTGGAGCGGGTTGTGTCGGTTTCGGAGCGCATATGCAAAGATTTGAAACACTTGCCCATGGTCTGGCCTGATGCCCCTCGATTCACAGGACGAACGTTGCTGGTGCGCGTCCGGATGTCGGGCCATAGTTGGGCCAAAGCCCAATAAAGAGACTGGCCATGACCAAGACTCTCCACCACCGTGCCTGCCATCTGTGTGAAGCCATCTGCGGTCTGACCCTGGAAACCACCCAGGCGGACGACGGCAGCCTGGCGATCACTTCCATCAAGGGCGACCCGCTGGATACATTCAGTCGCGGACACATTTGCCCAAAAGCCGTGGCGCTGCAGGACATCCAGAACGACCCCGACCGCCTGCACCAGCCCATGCTGCGAGTGGGCAGCGACTGGCAGCCGATCCCGTGGGACGAAGCCTTTGCGCTGGTGGCCGAACGCCTCGCAGGCATTCAGGCCCGGCACGGGCAGAATGCGGTGGCGGTGTATCAGGGCAACCCCAGCGTGCATAACTATGGGTTGATGACCCACAGCAACTACTTCCTTGGCCTGCTGAAGACGCGCAATCGGTTTTCCGCCACCTCGGTGGACCAGTTGCCCCATCACCTCACCAGCCACCTGATGTACGGCCATGGCTTGTTGCTGCCGATTCCGGACATCGACCACACCGACTTCATGCTGATCCTGGGCGGCAACCCGCTGGCGTCAAACGGCAGCATCATGACGGTGCCCGATGTGGAGAAACGCCTCAAGGCCATCCAGGCGCGTGGCGGCACAGTGGTGGTGGTTGACCCGCGGCGCAGCGAGACGGCGGCGATTGCCGATCAGCATGTGTTCGTACGGCCCGGCGGCGACGCGGCGCTGCTGTTCGGGCTGCTCAACACCTTGTTCAGCGAAAACCTGACCCGCGACAGCCATTTGCCGATTGCTGGCCTGGAGGCTGTGCGCCAGGCGATTGCCGGGTTTACCGCCGAAGCCATGAGCCGCCAGTGTGCCGTGCCTGCCGAGCAGATCCGCCAGTTGGCGCGGGACTTTGCGGCGGCGGACAAGGCCGTGTGCTACGGGCGCATGGGCGTATCGACCCAGGCATTCGGCACGCTGTGCCATTGGCTGGTGCAATTGATCAATCTGGTCACGGGCAACCTCGATCGTGTCGGCGGCGCCCTGTGCACCACGCCGGCGGTGGACCTGGTGGCCTCCACGGGCGGTGGCCACTTCAATCGCTGGCAAAGCCGGGTGTCCGGGCGGCCGGAGTACGGTGGTGAGCTGCCCGTTTCGGCCCTGGCCGAAGAAATGCTCACCGAAGGCGAAGGGCAGATCCGCGCCCTGGTGACGGTGGCCGGAAACCCGGTGCTGTCCACGCCTAACGGCCGCCAACTGGAGAAGGCCCTGGACGGTTTGGAGTTCATGGTCAGCGTCGACCTGTATATCAACGAAACCACGCGCTATGCCGACCTGATCCTGCCGTCCACCTCGGCGCTGGAAAACGATCACTACGACACCACATTCAATATGTTTGCGGTGCGTAACGTCACCCGCTTCAATCGCGCGATCCTGCCCAAGCCTGTTGGCGCGTTGCATGATTGGGAGATCTTCGTCGGTTTGGCCAAGGCCTTCGCTGCGCACACCGGCGCCGCGCTCAAGCCAACCATGGCGCCGGCACAGATGATCGACTTTGGCTTGCGCGCCGGGGTCTATGGCGATGCGTCCGAGCACAAACTGTCGGTGGCCATGCTCGCCGATCATCCCCATGGCGTGGACCTGGGGCCGCTCAAGCCTAATCTGGCCGCCCGCTTGAAAACCGCCGACGGCCACGTGCAGGCGGCGCCTGCGGTGATCCTGGCGGACCTGGCGCGGTTTGCCGCGCAGCCGGTGCCGATGGTCAATGAACTGTTACTGATCGGCCGTCGGCATGTGCGCAGCAACAATTCCTGGATGCATAACTATCACCGCCTGGTGAAGGGCAAGCCGCGCCATCAACTGCATATGCATCCCGACGACCTGGCCAGCCGACAATTGAGCGATGGGCAGTGGGTGCGCGTCAGCTCACGCATTGGCGAGATCGAAGTGGAAGTGGTGGCCAGTCTGGACATGATGCCCGGCGTCGTCAGCCTGCCTCACGGCTGGGGGCACGGTCGGCCGGGCGTGCGCATGACCATCGCCAGTGAGCAGCCCGGGGCCAGTGCCAATGACCTCACCGACGAGCGGCAATTGGACGAATTGTCTGGAAACGCCGCGCTCAATGGCGTGCCGGTGCAGGTGGCCGCCGCATAAGGCCCGAGCACCGCGCTGGAATTTTGCGTTACAATGCGCCACCGTGCCGACCTGTGAGTCGCAAAGTTCCAGCCGAGGTGTTCCATGGATATCATCGAAACGATCAAAGAGCAGATTGCCAATAACACCATTCTGCTTTACATGAAGGGCGCCCCGAACGCTCCTCAGTGCGGTTTCTCCGCGAAGGCTTCCCAGGCCATCATGGCGTGCGGCGAGAAATTCGCTTACGTGGATATCCTGCAAAACCCGGAAATCCGCGCCAACCTGCCAAAGTACGCCAACTGGCCAACTTTCCCGCAATTGTGGGTGGCCGGTGAACTGGTCGGCGGTAGCGATATCATCACTGAAATGGCAGCTGATGGTTCGTTGCAAGCGCTGATCAAAGACGCAGCGGCAAACGCGGCAGCCAAGACTGACGCGTAATGCGCCAGCAATAAAAAGCCCCGCTTCTCGAAAGAGAGCGGGGCTTTTTTGTGATCGTTCCCACGTGGGAACGCTCTTCAGCGCTTATTCACCCATCTGCGATTGCAGGTAGTTTTCCAGGCTGACTTTAACGATCAAGCCCAGCTGGGTTTCCAGCCAGTCGATATGTTCTTCCTGATCTTCCAGGATATCTTCCAGCAGCTCACGGCTGCCGAAGTCGCCTTTGGTTTCGCAGTGAGCGATGGCGGCCTTGAGGTCGCTGTGGCTCTTCTGTTCGAACTTCAGGTCGCTGCTGATCATCTCCTGGGTGTGCTCGCCGATGTTCAGCTTGCCCAGGTCCTGTACGTTCGGCAGGCCTTCCAGGAACAGGATGCGCTTGATCAGCGCGTCTGCGTCCTTCATGGCCTTGATCGATTCTTTGTATTCACGCTTGCCGAGCTTTTCCAGGCCCCAATCGTCATACATGCGCGCATGCAGAAAGTACTGATTGATCGCGACCAGTTCATTGGCAAGGATTTTGTTGAGTTGCTGGATGACTGAGATGTCGCCTTTCATGACTGGGGTCCTGCCCTGTAATAGCTGTGTATAAGGCGGAGTTTGAGCGGCGAAATCCCTAGTGTCAAACCTAAGTTATTGAATAATAAATGAAAATTAATCGGAATAAGAATGTTTGTGTTCCGCGTCTTGGCGCTAACTAATTGAATTGTGGGCATAAAAAAACCGGACACTAAGCCCGGTTCTTCAAAACACGCCTATTTAAGCGTGTGTAAATTCTGCTGAGTAGGGGAGCGCGGCCTGGGCTGTTTGCAGCTGCGTCAGGGTTTCCCGTACCACTTGCTTGGCGAGGCAAGCACATTTGCCGCACTGGCTGGCAACGCCGGTGGTTTCACGTACTTCCTTGTAGCTGCAGCAACCTTCATAGATTGCTTCGCGGATTTGTCCGTCGGTGACGCCAGTGCAGAGGCAGACATACATAAGGGAGAACCATCGCGGGTTTAAGGCTTAAGTGCGATGGATCTTAATGTTAACGAGAATGATTGTCAAAGTAGATTCGCGAGGTATTGCCAGGTCCCTGCGGCGCGCTGACGAACGGTTTTTTCAGTGTATGATGGTCGGTCTTCACGAAGCGTGACTGCGTCACAGGCCTGTCGCTTAACTGCGCCAGACTTGGGCCGGTCCTTTTACTTCAATCGTCAC
Source organism: Pseudomonas sp. FP2338 (assembly GCF_030687515.1). Classification (NCBI taxonomy): domain Bacteria; kingdom Pseudomonadati; phylum Pseudomonadota; class Gammaproteobacteria; order Pseudomonadales; family Pseudomonadaceae; genus Pseudomonas; species Pseudomonas sp. FP2338. Next base: position 1,351,063 of record NZ_CP117436.1, read on the forward strand.
CCTTACATCAGGAGATACCCAATGAGCGTACTCGTCGGCAAACAAGCCCCGGACTTCGACGTACCTGCCGTCCTCGGCAATGGCGAAATCGTTGACAGCTTTAAACTGTCTGAAGCCATCAAAGGCAAATACGGCCTGGTGTTCTTCTACCCGCTGGACTTCACCTTCGTGTGCCCGTCGGAGCTGATCGCTCTGGACCACCGCATGGACGATTTCAAGGCGCGCAACGTTGAAGTGGTCGCCGTTTCCATCGACTCCCATTTCACCCACAACGCCTGGCGCAACACCGCCATCAATGATGGTGGCATCGGCAAAGTCAAATACACCATGGCTGCCGACATGAAGCACGACATTGCCAAGGCCTACGACGTTGAGTCCGAAGGCGGCGTGGCGTTCCGTGGCGCGTTCCTGATCGACGACAAGGGCGTTGTACGCTCGCAGATCATCAACGACCTGCCGCTGGGCCGTAACATGGAAGAGCTGATCCGTCTGGTTGACGCCCTGCAATTCCACGAAGAGCACGGCGAAGTCTGCCCTGCCAACTGGAAAAAAGGCGACAAAGGCATGAACGCTTCGCCAGAAGGCGTTGCGGCTTACCTGACCGAGAACGCTGGCAAGCTGTAAGCCTCGTTTCAGGTACAAAAAAACCGGCCTGTGAGGGCCGGTTTTTTTATGCACTGCATTTTTGACTCTGTGGCGAGCGAGCTTGTTGTGGTGAATGAGCTTTTGTGGCGAGGGAGCTTGCTCCCGCTGGGCTGCGAAGCGGCCCCAAATCCTGACACCGCGGTTTAACAGGTCAACCGAGGCGATCTTATTGGGGGCCGCTGCGCAGCCCAGCGGGAGCAAGCTCCCTCGCCACAACAAACTCGCTTGCCACAGAAGCTCGCTTGCTACAGAGGCGTCAGCCTCAGTCGTTGAAGTCTTCCCAGCCGCCCATCTGTTTCCAGCGGTTGACGATGCCGCAGAACAGCTCGGCGGTCTTTTCGGTGTCGTAGCGGGCTGAGTGGGCCTCACGACCGTCAAAGTCGATACCGGCTGCCTGGCAGGCCTTCGCCAGCACGGTCTGGCCGTAAGCCAGGCCCGCAAGCGTGGCGGTGTCGAAGCTGGAGAACGGGTGAAACGGGTTGCGCTTCATGTCCAACCGCGTCACGGCAGCATTCAGGAAGCCCAGGTCGAAGCTGCTGTTGTGGCCAACCAGGATCGCGCGTTTGCAGCCATTGGCCTTCAACGCTTTGCGTACACCACGGAAGATATCGGTCAGCGCCGCTTCTTCACTCACAGCCATGCGCAGCGGGTGATCGAGCTTGATCCCGGTGAATTCCAGGGCTGCAGCTTCGATATTCGCACCTTCAAACGGCTCCACGCGGAAGAAATGGGTGTGTTCCGGGAACACAAAACCCTGCTCGTCCATGCCGATGGTGGTAGCGGCGATTTCCAGCAACGCGTCGGTGGCGCAGTTGAAACCACCGGTTTCTACGTCGATGACAACCGGCAGATAGCCGCGAAACCGCTCGGCCATCGGGTGGCGGGAGCCGCCACCACTGTGCTCGTGTTCGTCGTCGTAATGGTCTTCACTCACTTGCTTTCCTCCAGCAGGCGCCAGCGCAGTGTTTCACCGGCGCGCAGCGGGATAACAGTCAGCTCGCCAAACGGCAAGCTGGCAGGGGCGGTCCAGTCTTCACGAACCAGGGTAATGCGGTCGGTATTCGCCGGCAGGCCGTAGAAACGCGGGCCATTGAGGCTGGCGAACGCCTCGAGCTTGTCCAGGGCGTTGCGCTGTTCAAACGCTTCGGCATACAGCTCGATGGCGGCATACGCGGTGTAGCAACCGGCACAGCCGCATGCGGCTTCTTTGGCGTGCTGGGCGTGGGGCGCCGAGTCGGTGCCGAGGAAGAACTTCGGGCTGCCGCTGGTGGCGGCGTCCAGCAGGGCCACCTGGTGGGTGTTGCGCTTGAGGATCGGCAGGCAATAGAAGTGCGGCCGAATGCCGCCCACCAGCATGTGGTTGCGGTTGTAGAGCAGGTGATGCGCGGTGATGGTCGCGCCGACGTTGGCCGAAGCCTCGTTGACGAACTGCACGGCGTCGGCGGTGGTGATGTGTTCGAACACGACCTTGAGGGTCGGGAACAGCTCGACCACACGGCGCATATGCTCGTCGATGAAGATCTTTTCACGATCAAACACATCCACATCGCCACGGGTGACTTCACCGTGGATCAGCAGCGGCATGCCGACTTCAGCCATGGCTTCGATCGCCGGCAGAATCTTGTCGATACTGGTCACGCCGGAGTCGGAGTTGGTGGTCGCGCCCGCCGGGTACAGCTTGGCGGCGTACACAAAACCGCTGGCCTTGGCCTCGCGGATCTCGGCAGGCTGGGTGCGGTCGGTGAGGTAGAGCACCATCAACGGTTCGAAGCGGCTGCCGGCCGGGCGCGCAGCGAGGATACGCTGGCGATAGGCATCGGCTTGCTCGGCATTACGCACCGGAGGTACCAGGTTAGGCATGATAATCGCGCGGCCAAACGTGCGCGCTACATCGGCCACGGTTTGGGGTAACGCAGCACCATCGCGAAGATGAATATGCCAGTCGTCGGGACGCAGCAGGGTCAGGCGGTCGGACATTGGGGATTCCAGGCGGGTCAATCTGGTGGGAATGCTACCGGAAAAGACTCTTGCAGGCACTCGCTATCAAGTTTTGCCGCACGTGTCCGATATCCCTGGGTATGCCTTAACGACGTATGACGCTTTGAAGTGTTGTAGAAACCAGTGGAGCCTCCCGTGCGCCAGCATTATCTAGCCCTGCTCAGTGTGTTCGCCAGCCTGCCTGCGATGGCACTCACCTTCCAGACACGCCTGGAGAACATTGAGTGGAAGGTGGAAGGCGACCAATTCGAGTGCCGCCTGACCCAGCCGATCACCGATTTCGGTTCGGGTGAGTTCGTGCGCCGGGCCGGCGAGCAGGCGACATTTCGCCTGAAAGCCTACAGCGGCGCGCTCGGTGCGGGCTCGGCGACCTTGTTGGCGGCGGCTGCTCCGTGGCAACCGGGCCGTGGCGATATCAACCTCGGTGCGGTGCGTGTCGGCAGTGGTGATGTGCTGTTCAACAGCTCCCAGGCCCAGGCCGGGCGTTTGTTCACCGGCTTGCTCGAAGGGCGCAGCCCCACCGTGCGGCATTACGGGCGTGAGGGCGGCTACTCGGAAGTCCGCCTGTTGCCGGTGAAATTCAACAAGGCCTTCAACGACTATCAACTGTGCACCACCAAGCTGTTGCCGATGAATTACGATCAGGTCAAACAGACGGAAGTCGGCTTCCCCGGCGGCGGTATTGAGCTGGACGCCGCTGCCAAAAAGAAGCTGGATGTGATTCTCGCATTCATGAAAGCCGACCCGACGGTCAATCACGTCGAGCTCAATGGGCATTCCGACAACAGCGGCAACCGCCTGACCAACCGTGACGTCTCGCGCCGTCGTGCCCTGGCGGTGATGGACTACCTCAAGGCCAATGGCATTCAGGAAGCGCAGATCACGATGCGTTTTCACGGTGAAAGTTACCCACTGGCGCCCAATACCAATGCCGCCAACCGCGCCCGCAATCGCCGCGTGAATATTCAGCTCGAACGCGTGGCTACCCCCGAGAAACCCGCGCCCCAGGCCACTGGCCCGAGCAACGCGGCCCACACCTCATAAGGTGCGACCATCGGTCGCCCGCTCGATATAATCTGTCGCTTTATCTTCATTTGCTGTCGCGCCTCTGTAAATTCACGGTTTTGGTCGGTAGAATCGACGGCTTTCCGTACAACCCCGTGGAGTGATGGCATGGCCGACGTAAACAAGGTCGTTCTCGCGTATTCCGGCGGCCTGGACACTTCGGTGATCCTCAAGTGGCTGCAGGATACTTATAACTGTGAAGTGGTGACCTTCACCGCTGACCTGGGTCAGGGCGAAGAGGTCGAACCTGCACGTGCCAAGGCGCAAGCCATGGGCGTGAAAGAGATCTACATTGACGACCTGCGCGAAGAATTCGTCCGCGATTTCGTCTTCCCGATGTTTCGCGCCAACACCGTCTACGAAGGCGAGTACCTGCTGGGTACTTCCATCGCACGTCCGCTGATCGCCAAACGCCTGATCGAAATCGCCAACGAAACCGGCGCCGACGCCATTTCCCATGGCGCTACCGGCAAGGGCAACGACCAGGTGCGTTTCGAGCTGGGTGCCTACGCGCTCAAGCCAGGCGTGAAAGTGATAGCACCGTGGCGTGAATGGGACCTGTTGTCCCGTGAAAAGCTGATGGATTACGCAGAAAAGCATGCGATCCCGATCGAGCGTCACGGCAAGAAGAAGTCCCCGTACTCGATGGACGCCAACTTGCTGCACATCTCCTATGAAGGCGGCGTGCTGGAAGACACCTGGACCGAGCACGAAGAAGACATGTGGAAATGGACCGTCTCCCCGGAGAACGCTCCAGACAAGGCCCAGTACCTGGAACTGACCTACCGCAATGGCGACATCGTGGCACTGGACGGCGTCGAAATGACCCCGGCCACCGTGCTGGCGACCCTGAACCGTATCGGTGGCGAACACGGTATCGGCCGTCTCGACATCGTCGAGAACCGTTACGTGGGCATGAAGTCCCGTGGCTGCTACGAAACCCCAGGCGGCACCATCATGCTGCGCGCCCACCGCGCCATTGAGTCCATCACCCTGGACCGCGAAGTGGCTCACCTCAAAGACGAGCTGATGCCCAAGTACGCCAGCCTGATCTACACCGGTTACTGGTGGAGCCCGGAGCGCCTGATGCTGCAACAGATGATCGACGCCTCCCAGGTCCACGTGAACGGCGTTGTGCGCCTGAAGCTGTACAAGGGCAACGTGATCGTCACCGGTCGCAAGTCTGATGAGTCGCTGTTCGACGCCAACATCGCCACCTTCGAAGAAGACGGCGGTGCTTACAATCAGGCGGACGCCGCAGGCTTCATCAAGCTGAACGCGCTGCGTATGCGCATCGCCGCCAACAAGGGTCGCAAGCTGTTCTGAGTGCTGCCTTCGTTGTAAAAAATGGCCCCTTGTTCAAGGGGCCATTTTTTTGCCTGCCTATAAAGATAGACGACTTTAAATGCGCGCTGATGTTTAAACGGTGCGTGGCTGTTTAACGTTTGTTGAATAGTGAAGTTGAACACGGCCTTTTCCGCACCGGGTGTGTTTATTTCTGTACGGTCGAATGAATTTTTTACACCTGCATAGGAACTATATCTGACGGAAAATTCACTACACAAGTAAGGCGAGTGTGTAGGGCGCTGAAACTTCTGTAGGAAATAAGGATGTAAACAGCTATGTTGAATGGAACTAAATCAGTTGATTTTTTTGCCGCTGCTCACTGGCTTTGCTGCCACAAGCAAGGGGTATTTCCTGAAAGTCATGTGCGGTACATTTACCTCGCACCCATTCTGCGGTGCATATTTAACTCAAAATATGTACGACCCCGGAAAGTTCTGAAGGGCTCCATAAAACCGGATGCACCTGAGTTTGTGTTTTTTTGTAGGTTAATTCCTATATCGTTGTGGGTTGGGTCTCTGCTTGCTGTTGCTTGGGGGGAGCGCTATGCCAACTAGGAAACGACTAGGCTATTGTGCTTGCTCTAAATAATTCGAACAGCGAAATTGGACTTTCTCATGAATAAAGTGCTGATCGTGGATGATCATCCCGTCATTCGTCTTGCTGTGCGCATGCTAATGGAACGTCATGGTTATGAAGTCGTTGCCGAGACTGATAACGGCGTCGATGCGTTGCAACTTGCACGGGAACATATGCCGGACATTGTCATACTGGATATCGGGATACCCAAGCTCGATGGCCTGGAAGTTATCTGTCGCCTGGCGTCTACCAAGCAGTCCGCGCCCGTCAAGGTGCTGGTGCTGACGTCCCAGGCGCCCGGCCATTTTTCCATGCGCTGCATGCAGGCGGGGGCGGCGGGGTACGTGTGCAAGCAACAGGACCTGACCGAGCTGTTGAGCGCCATCAAGGCGGTACTCTCCGGCTACAGCTATTTCCCCAACCAGGCGCTCAACTCGGTACGCTCGACCATGGGCAATGCCAGCGAGGCGGACATGGTTGAACGCCTGTCGGGTCGCGAGATGATGGTGTTGCAGCAACTGGCCCGAGGCAAAACCAACAAGGAAATCGCCGATGGCATGTTCCTGAGCAACAAAACCGTCAGCACCTACAAGACCCGGCTGTTACTCAAGCTCAATGCACGCTCCCTCGTAGACCTGATCGAGCTGGCCCAGCGCAACGGCCTCGTGTAGGCGCGGGTGCGGTTGTGCACTAAAACCCGAATAACCGGCAAAAAAAAGCCTCCGTCAGGGAGGCTTCCGGCCGTCAGCGCATCGATCAGAGGTCGAAGTCGTAATCGGCCAGTTGTTTTTGCAAGCGTCGCTCTTCCAGCAGGTTGTCGATAGTGCGGCGTTTGCTCAAATTGGTCTTGGCCACCTCTGCCACAGGGGCGTCCCCTTCGTCATCCGTCACTTCAACGAGATCGTCTTCTACATCCAGTTGCTCTTTGCCAGTGCTCATAAGGTTAACTCCAGGCTAAGACTGCCGTTGGCGCTCCTTATAACGATAATCCACGAACGGGTAAAAAAGATTTTTTCAATCGACTGATCGAGAAAACCAATGAACCCTCAATCGTCCGAGGTTTTGTCCTTGTATTCGCACAGGTCTTCGATGCGGCAACTTCCGCAGCGAGGCTTGCGGGCCTGGCATACGTAGCGCCCGTGCAGGATCAGCCAGTGGTGGGAGTCGAGCAAATAGGGCTTGGGTACAAACTTCATCAACTGCTTTTCGACCTCGACCACGTTCTTGCCGCGCGCGATCCCGGTGCGGTTACTGACGCGGAAAATATGCGTGTCCACTGCCATGGTCAGTTGCCGGAACGCGGTATTGAGCACCACGTTAGCGGTTTTTCGGCCTACGCCTGGAAGTGCTTCCAGGGCTTCACGGGTTTGCGGCACTTCACTGCCGTGCAATTCAACCAACAGGCGGCAGGTCTCAATGACGTTCTTGGCCTTGCTGTTGTAAAGGCCGATCGTCTTGATGTATTCCGACAAACCGTCCACACCCAGGGCGTAAATGGCGGCTGGCGTATTGGCCACCGGGTACAGTTTGGCCGTAGCCTTATTGACGCCAACGTCGGTGGATTGTGCCGACAGGATCACCGCAATCAGCAACTCGAACGGCGACGAGTAGGCCAGTTCGGTCTTGGGTTCCGGATTGTCTTCGTGAAACCTGCGGAAAATTTCCAGGCGTTTTGCGGCATTCATGGGGCGGGTGGTTCCTTGCAGGCGATCAGCGGGATTGTAGCAATACACACAGCAGGGTTTATTTTCGGTTTAAGCGCTGTTATGAGCATCCACTTGGCGTTGTGCGTCATCGAGTTTGCTTTGCGCCTCGGCCAATTGCTCTGGGGCGGCGTTTAGATTCTGGGCTTTGTGCAATTCTGCGCGACGCATGGCCAGCTGGATTTTAGCGCGCTTGAGGTCGGCGCTGTTACTCGGCGCAACTGCTGGCGCCGGTGTGGCATGTACTTCCAGGGCGGCCAGCGCCTGCTCCGCCGCTTCGAACTGCTGTTGCAGCAGGATCAACTGCGATTGCTGCTCAAAGGTCGGTGGATGTCCAAATGCCTTGAGTGATTTATGCAGTTGGGCACGGCTCATGGCAACGGCGATCTTGGCTTTCTTGACCGCTGTATCCCGGGCCGCTTGAGTGTCATCGGCTGCTACGGGGGCAGCCGGCGGTGCCGAACGTTTAGCCCGCGCCAGGCGCTCGGCGAGTTTATGCGCCTCCTCGCGTTGCAGCCGCGCATTGCGTTGCTCAAAGCGCCGCCGCGCGCGGTCGCGCTTGAGGGCGCGTGCCTGATAGTGCAGATCATTGCTGGCCAGGCCGCCGACAATCGCCAGCACAGCGGTCGCCGGGCGCATTTCGATGCAGTCCACAGGGCAGGGCGCAACACACAGGTCGCAGCCGGTGCATTCATCCATGATCACGGTGTGCATCAACTTGGCCGCGCCGACAATCGCATCCACCGGGCACGCCTGGATGCACTTGGTGCAGCCAATGCACTCGGCTTCGCGAATGTAGGCCACCTGGGCCGGAGCTTCGCCGCGACTGGTGTCCAGTTCCAACACCGGCACGCGCAACAGGTGGGCCAGGCCAGCAATGGTTTCCTGCCCACCGGGCGGGCACTTGTTGATCGCCTCGCCCTGGGCGATGCCCTCGGCGTAAGGCTTGCAACCCGGATGCCCGCATTTGCCGCATTGGGTCTGCGGCAGCAGCGCGTCGATACGTTGAATCAAGTTCATGGGGTGATCATTGGTATGCCGGTTGAACAAACAGGGCCTGTTGGAGTGGCTAGTGAGTCTGTTTGCCACGCCAGGCCCGTTTGCCACAGGAAGCCCGTCTGCTACGGGATGCCCGCTTACCGCAGACGGGCTGTGCAGGCTTACTTGATACGTTGACCCGGCTTGGCGCCGCTGTCAGGGCTCAACAGGTAGATCTCTTCGCCGCCAGGGCCCGCTGCCATCACCATGCCTTCGGAGATACCGAACTTCATTTTGCGTGGCTTGAGGTTGGCGATCATCATGGTCAGGCGACCGTCGAGCTTGGACGGGTCCGGGTAGGCGCTCTTGATGCCGGAGAACACGTTACGTTGCTCGCCACCCAGGTCCAGGGTCAGGCGCAGCAACTTGTCGGCACCTTCGACGGCCTCGGCCTTGACGATCAGCGCAACGCGCAGGTCGACGGCGGCAAAGGCGTCGAAGTCGATTTCCGCCGAAATCGGATCCTTGGCCAACTCACCGTTACCGGCGGGCGCAGCCGAACCGGTGTCGGTCTGGCTGGCGACCAGGTCTTCTTTCGAAGCGTCGGTCATGGCCTGGACTTTTACCGGGTCGATACGCGTCATCAACGGCTTGAACTCGTTCAACTGATGGTTGCTGAGCAGGGTGGCGTGGTCGTTCCAGGTCAGCGGCGCGACGTTGAGGAACGCCTCGGCATCAGCGGCCAGCAATGGCAGCACCGGCTTGAGGAAAATCACCAACTGACGGAACAGGTTGACGCCCGTGGCGCAGATCGCCTGGACCTCCGCCTGCTTGCCTTCCTGCTTGTTCAGCGACCACGGCGCCTTGTCGGCGATCCAGGCGTTGGCACGGTCGGCCAGGCCCATGATCTCGCGCATGGCACGGGCAAAGTCACGGGCTTCATAGGCGTCGGCAATGCTGGGCGCGGCGGCCAGGAAGGCTTCGGTCAGCTCTGGAGCAGCGTTTTCAGCCACCAGCACACCAGCATTGCCCTTGTGGATAAACCCGGCGCAACGGCTGGCGATGTTGACGACTTTGCCGACCAGGTCCGAGTTGACCTTCTGTACGAAGTCTTCCAGGTTCAGGTCCAGGTCGTCGACACCGCGGCCGAGCTTGGCGGCGTAGTAGTAGCGCAGATATTCCGGCGACAGGTGGTCCAGGTAGGTGCGCGCCTTGATAAAGGTGCCACGGGACTTGGACATTTTCTGGCCATTGACCGTCAGGTAGCCGTGCACGGCGATGCCGGTCGGCTTGCGATAGCCCGAGCCTTCGAGCATGGCTGGCCAGAACAGCGCGTGGAAGTTGACGATGTCCTTGCCGATGAAGTGGTACAGCTCGGCGGTGGAATCCTTGGCCCAGTACGCATCGAAGTCCAGCTCCGGCGTGCGGTCGCAGAGGTTCTTGAAGCTGGCCATGTAGCCAATCGGCGCGTCCAGCCACACATAGAAGTACTTGCCTGGTTCGCCCGGGATCTCGAAGCCGAAGTACGGCGCATCGCGGGAGATGTCCCACTGCTGCAGGCCGCTGTCGAGCCATTCGGAGAGTTTATTGGCCACGGCGTCCTGCAAGGTGCCGCTGCGGGTCCAGGTTTGCAGCATCTGCTGGAAATCCGGGAGCTTGAAGAAGAAGTGCTGGGAATCCTTGAGCACCGGGGTGGCGCCGGAGATTGCCGACTTCGGGTTCTTCAAGTCAGTCGGTGCATAGGTCGCACCACATTTTTCGCAGTTGTCGCCGTACTGGTCTTCGGTGCCGCATTTAGGGCAAGTGCCCTTGATGAAGCGGTCGGCCAGGAACATTTTCTTTTCCGGGTCGAAATACTGGGTCACCGAACGCTGGTCGATGTGCCCGGCTTCTTTCAAGCGCAGGTAGATCTGGCTCGACAGCTCGCGGTTTTCTTCGGAGTGGGTCGAGTGGAAGTTGTCGAAGTCCACCAGGAACTCGGCAAAGTCGGCGCTGTGTTCAGCCTGCACATTGGCGATCAGTTGTTCCGGGGTGATGCCTTCCTTCTCGGCGCGCAACATGATGGCCGAACCGTGGGCGTCGTCCGCGCAGACATAAATGCATTGGTTGCCGCGATGCTTCTGGAAGCGCACCCACATATCGGTCTGGATGTACTCAAGCATATGGCCAAGATGGATGGAACCATTGGCATAGGGCAGGGCGCTGGTGACGAGGATCTTGCGTGGCTCGGACATGGGGCTCGGCTACTTGATGAAACGGAGGTCGGCCACTATAAAGCGCCGGGAAATATATTTCACCCCGTGGTGCTGTTTCTGAATCTTCCCAGGCCTCGAAAGCATGCCGCTGGGCGGCCGGAACGGTTAGGATAGCCGCCTGTTTCAGTCAGTCTTTTTTCGGGAGTAGCCCATGAGCGCCGTCAATCGCGCAGCGGTGGAAGCCGTTCTTCGCCAGTACACCGACCCCTATTTGAACCAGGACCCGGTCAGCGCCGGCTGTGTACGTGCCATTGAAGTCCAGGGCGACCAGGTGTCGGTCCAGTTGGAACTGGGCTATGCCGCCGGTTTGTTCAAGAGTGGTTGGGCGCAGATGCTGCAAATGGCCATCGAAGGCCTGGACGGCGTGCGTTCGGCCAAGGTCGACATCCAGTGCGTGATCGCCGCGCACAAGGCCCAGGCGCAGATCCCGGGCCTGGCCAACGTCAAGAATGTTATCGCGGTGGCCTCCGGCAAGGGCGGTGTGGGTAAGTCCACCACCGCTGCCAACCTGGCGCTGGCGCTGGCCCGAGAAGGTGCGCGTGTGGGCATCCTCGACGCCGATATCTACGGCCCAAGCCAGGGCGTGATGTTCGGCATCGCTGAAGGCACGCGGCCCAAGGTGAAGGACCAGAAGTGGTTTGTGCCAATTGAGTCGCTGGGTGTGGAAGTCATGTCCATGGCGTTCCTCACCGACGACAACACACCGATGGTCTGGCGCGGGCCGATGGTCTCCGGCGCCTTGCTGCAACTGGTTACCCAGACCGCCTGGGGCGACCTCGATTACCTGGTGATCGACATGCCGCCAGGCACCGGCGATATCCAGCTGACCCTGGCGCAAAAGGTGCCGGTGGCCGGTTCGGTGATCGTGACCACGCCTCAGGACCTGGCGCTGCTGGATGCGAGAAAAGGCGTGGAGATGTTCCGCAAGGTCAACATCCCGGTGCTGGGCGTTGTTGAAAACATGGCGGTACACATCTGCTCCAACTGCGGCCACGCCGAGCATTTGTTTGGCGAAGGCGGCGGCGAGAAGTTGGCGACCCAGTACGGGGTTGAGTTGCTGGCGTCGTTGCCGCTGGCGATGGAAATTCGTGAGCAGGCCGACGGCGGCAAGCCCACCGTGGCCGCCGAGCCTGATGGGCCAATTGCTATGGTGTATCAGGAACTGGCCCGTCATGTGGGCGCGCGGATCGTCCTGCAGGAAGCCGCAGCACCGGCAATGCCGACCATCACCGTCAGCGACGACTGAGCTTGCTGAAGGAAAACAGCCTCGGCGTTGTCGGGGCTTTTTTATGCCTGCCGATCAGTCAACGGTTCCGCATCATGCGTTTACGCAATTGCGCGTGTAAGCATTCGCTTACTTTTTCGTAAGTGTTTGGTTTTTTCACTAGGCATGTCCATCTCGAAACGGCGAAAGACTTTTCTATCCTTTTGAAAAATAACAAATATTTATACTTGAATGAGCGTTCAAATCTGTCAGCCGATCATTTGGATCCCGTTGAACTTCCCTCGGAACTCTCTAAGATCAGCCCTGTGTCCACGGATTGGCACAGCCATCAAGGAACGATGGTTGAAGGAACGTCGCAGGAAGCGATTCATCAGGATGATGAAAAGGAATACAGGGACTAGGGAAAAAATGTGGGCGGGTCATACCGCCCCTTTTTTTTGCCTGCAGAAAAGTGAAACCGAGCACCCACAAACGCAAAAAGGCCCGCAAGGGGCCTTTGCGATGAAGCCAGTTGATCAGCGTTCCAGATCGGCGATCTTGCCTGGCTTGCCATCCCACTCTTTAGCGTCTGGCAGCGCATCTTTACGCTCTGTAATGTTTGGCCAAATGTCAGCCAACTCCTGGTTCAATTCGATAAAGTTTTCCATGCCCGCCGGGATTTCATCTTCGGAGAAGATCGCATTGGCCGGGCATTCTGGTTCACACAGGGCGCAGTCAATGCACTCATCCGGGTGGATAACCAGGAAGTTCGGGCCTTCGTAGAAGCAGTCCACCGGACACACTTCGACGCAGTCGGTGTACTTGCACTTGATGCAGTTGTCGGTAACGACGAAGGTCATTTCTAATTTTCTCCTCAGGCGGCGGCAGCGAAACCCTGTGTGGCAGGGCTCGCGAGGTTCAGGAGCGATAGTCTGCAGGCCAGGCTAATAACCCGCAGCATCCCAAACCGCGCGAGAGTCTACCAGCTTGCAAGCCTGTGCGTTATATCCGAACTTGCAGTGCATATAACATTTCGAGCGCTTTACGCGGCGTCAAGCCGTCCAGGTCAAGCTTTGCCAACTCATCCAGCACCGGATGGGGCAGGCTGGCGAACATATCACTCTGGTGCGGCGCGCTGGGTTTGCTGCTGGTTTTGGCCGGGCTCGCCACGGGAATCTCGTGGGGCAGGGCGGTTTCTTCCAGGCGGCTCAAGTGTTCACGGGCGCGGGTGATGACTTGCGCGGGTACCCCCGCCAACTGCGCCACGGCCAAACCGTAACTCTGGCTTGCCGGCCCCGGCAGCACGTGGTGCAGGAACACGATGCGCTCGTTGTGCTCAGTGGCATTGAGATGCACGTTGGCCACCAGCGGCTCGCTTTCCGGCAACACCGTCAGCTCGAAATAGTGCGTGGCGAACAGCGTATAGGCGCGCAAATGCGCCAAACGCTCGGCCGCCGCCCACGCCAGCGACAGACCATCGAAGGTGCTGGTGCCGCGCCCCACTTCGTCCATCAGCACCAGGCTGCGTTCGGTGGCGTTGTGCAGGATGTTGGCGGTTTCGCTCATCTCCACCATAAAGGTCGAACGGCCGCCAGCCAGGTCATCACTGGAACCGATCCGGGTGAAAATGCGATCAACCAGTGACAACTCGCAACTGGCCGCCGGCACAAAGCTGCCGATGTGCGCCAGCAACACGATCAACGCGGTCTGGCGCATGTAGGTGGATTTACCACCCATGTTGGGACCTGTGATCACCAGCATGCGCGTGTCGTCATCCAGCGACAGGTCGTTGGCCACGAACGGCGTGGTCAACACCTGCTCCACCACCGGGTGGCGCCCCTGCACGATACGCATGCACGGCTCACTGACAAAACGCGGGCAGTTCAAGTCAAGGTTCAGCGCCCGCTCGGCCAGGTTGCTCAGCACATCCAGTTCCGCCAGGGCGGCGGCGGTGTCTTGCAGCGGCGCCAGGCGGCTGATCAAGTCCTCAAGCAACGCCTCATACAGCATCTTTTCGCGCGCCAGGGCACGGCTTTTGGCCGACAGTGCCTTGTCTTCGAACTCTTTCAGCTCCGGCGTAATGAAACGCTCGGCGCCTTTAAGGGTTTGGCGACGCTGATAATCAATCGGCGCCGACTCGGCCTGTTTGCTCGGCAACTCGATAAAGTAGCCGTGCACGCGGTTGTAGCCGACCTTCAAGTTAGCCAGGCCGGTACGGGCTTTTTCGCGGGCTTCCAGATCAATCAGGAACTGCCCGGCGTTTTCGCTCAGGGATTGCAGCTCGTCCAGCTCGGTGTCGTAACCGGTTTTAAGCACGCCGCCGTCACGGATGATCGCCGGCGGGTTGTCGATAATGGCTTTTTCCAGCAGCGCCGCGAGGTCCGGGTAAGTGCCGGCCGTGACGGCGAGTTGTTGCAGGTGCGGCGTGTCCAGCTCGGTCATCGCCACTTGCAACTGCGGCAGCGCGCTCAAGGCATCGCGCAGGCGCGCCAGGTCACGTGGTCGCGCATTGCGCAGGCCGATCCGCGCCAGGATGCGCTCGATATCGCCGATTTCCTTTAGCTGCGGCTGCAGGTTCTCAAAACGATAGCGATCCAGCAGGCAAGTAATGGACGTCTGACGCGCTTGCAGCACAGTCAGGTCGCGCAGTGGGCGGTTCAACCAGCGGGTCAGCAAGCGGCTGCCCATGGCGGTCTGGCAACGGTCGACCACCGACTGCAGCGTGTTATCACGGCCACCGGCCAGGTTGGTGTCCAGTTCGAGGTTGCGACGGCTGGCGCCATCGAGCACCACGGTGTCATCCAGGCGCTCATGGCGCAGGCTGCGCAAATGCGGCAGGGCGGTGCGCTGGGTTTCCTTCGCGTAGCTGAGCAAGCAACCGGCGGCGCCGATGGCCAGGGTCAGCGTCTCGCAGCCGAAGCCTTTAAGGTCCTGCACCGAGAACTGCTGGCACAGACTTTTCAGCGCCGTGTCGCGCTCAAAATCCCACGGCGCACGACGCTTGGTCCCACGGCGTTTTTCCGCGGGTAGATCCTTGGGCCAATCATCCGGAATCAACAACTCCACCGGATTGATACGCTCCAACTCCGCCAGCAGGTTCTCCCAGCCCTTGATCTCCAGCACGCTGAAGTTGCCGCTGGTGATATCCAGCACCGACAGGCCGAACAAACGCTCATCGCCCAACACCGCTGCGATCAGGTTGTCACGACGCTCATCCAGCAACGCCTCATCACTCACCGTGCCCGGCGTAATAATGCGCACCACCTGACGTTCCACCGGGCCTTTGCTGGTGGCCGGGTCGCCGATCTGCTCACAGATCACCACCGACTCGCCCAGCTTCACCAGCTTGACGAGATAACCTTCCAACGAATGGTAAGGAATCCCACACATCGGAATCGACTGCCCCGCCGACTGCCCGCGCGCGGTCAGGGTGATGTCCAGCAGCTTGGCGGCCTTCTTCGCGTCTTCGTAGAAGATCTCGTAGAAGTCGCCCATGCGATAGAACATCAACTGATCAGGGTGCTGGTTTTTCAGGCGCCAGTACTGCTGCATCATTGGAGTGTGACTTGAAAGGTCTGTCATACGGGGCTTTCGGCTCTACCTGTCTATTTGACAATTCACATCTGTCTAATACTACAGGGATTTTTTAGGCATTGTTGGCGGCAGGCCTACGTTGATTTTGCGCAGGCGCAGATAACGTTGCGTCATCTTGGCGTCGGTGTGGCCACCGAGCTTCTGTGCATCGTTTCCCTGGTCATCGGTGTCCGAAAGCGACTTGGCGCGCAGGTCGTGGAGGCTGGCATCCTCGACGCCAGCCTTCTTGCAACTGATCGCAAACGCATCTTTAACCGAGCTGTAGTGCACCGGCTTGCCGCCGCGCGGCGAGCAGAACAACGTGAGCCCGCGGATCTTCCGTGGAAGCGCCTTAGCACGGGCTACCAGGTCTTCCAAGTCTGGCGTCATCTGCACCAGCAGCCTCGCGTTCGTCTTCTCCTGTTTGAAGGCGATGCCCTCGGGGCTTATGTCGGCCAGCCGGATGGCCAGCACGTCACCGATGCGCTGGCCGGTCAGGTAGCACATCTCATAGATGACTCGCATGTTGTCGCTTGAGTTGGCGCAGATCGCCTGGAATTCGCCGTGCGTTATGTACCTGTCGCGCTTGTGCTCCAAGTGCCGGCGCACGCCGATACACGGATTAGAATCGACAATCTGCTGCTCTAGGGCGTAGGTGAAGACTGCCCGCAGCACCGAGATCACCCGGTTCGACATGTTCGGCGTGTCCGCCATGTGTAGCTTGAGCGCGACGACGTGCCGCTGAAGCACTTCGCGCGGTTCGAAGTCGGCGAAGTTTTCCTTCAATCGCTCGGCCGCCGCCTCGTATTGCTTGAGCGTGTTCGGCTTCAGCGCAGGTTTAGTCCTGGTGCGCATGTGCTCGAGCGCGTCGTCGATCAGTTTGGGCATCCCGCCCAGGCTGCGCTTGTCCAGCAGCATGGCGTACTCGGCGAGAGACGCCTGAAACTCTGTGCCGAGGCGCACCCACTTGCCCTTGCGGACCAAATAGTACGCGCCGTGCTTCTGGTACATGCACGCCGGCAGGTGCCGGTCTTTCTTGCGCGGTCGCATCTATCTCACCTCAGCACAGCCGCAACTCCGGCCCCTTCCTTGATTGAATACCACCCAGCCGCCCAATGACAACTTGGCGCAGCACCTTTGGGTGCCCATCACCACCTACCGCGAACCCGTATCGTTCGGCGGTCAGCCACTTTATCTGTGCCCCTGGCTTTTTATATCCGGTCAGGTCGGCAACTTCCTCTGCTGTCAAAAACATACCTACCTCCCGCAGACCCTGCCGGGCCGCGCTTTCTTTATCAATTTAATTTGGTGTCCTTGCCGCGCTGGGCGGCAGAAGGTGGGTTAGGGTTTTGCGGGGAACCACTCGGTATCGTATTCGTGCTGCGTGACCCGCTCGATTTCGATACTTGGCAGTTGCCGGCGGAAGGTCTCAGTGCCGAAAGGCTTTTTCACGTAGTCGGCAGCCTCTTCCATGAACGTTTCCTTGAAGATTCGAAGAAGGTGATCGGCTGCTTTCTCGTACTGGTCCTCGCGATAGTTCGCAATGCACGTGCTGCTGCAGCAAACACGCCAGATCGTGCGCTTAGGCTGAGCCTCGGCCGTCTTGATCTTGTCGGCCATCTGGTCGCGGGCGTAGCGCATCTGGTCCAGAGTCAGGGCTGCCACCCAATCATCTGTGCCAATGCTCATCGAGCAGCCGTGGAGACACTTTATTTCAGGCATAGCGCATACCTCGCCCGCCGCTCACCGGCAGGCATGTAGGGGGATTGGGGTTAGTAGAACGGGCCTTCGTATTCGTCGAAGCAAGGTGCACAGAGTGGACGCTGCCCGCGCGCGGCATGTGGGGATTCCCTCGGCACCCACCGCTCTTTCGGCACGAAGTGACCGCAATCACGGCAGCGGGTGTGGTGATCTACGGCTTTTCGGTCAGCCACCTCATCCCGAATTTGCTCCAAGGTGATCATGGCCTGCCGACCTTGTAGATGAAGACGTAGGCGAACCAGAGGGTGGCGATCATGTCTTTGCCTCCGCTCGCGATTTGTGCCGCTGCTGGATTCGATAGTCCTCGGCGGTGCGCGAACAACCGCCTTGGCACCCATGCTCATGGCAATCCGTCTTGTTGCAGATGGCGCGCATGCCAGTGCCGCCGCAGGAGCTGCAGCTATCACCGGTATGAGTCGGGCACGGATAAACCTCGCCGGGTACGCCATGCCTTTGAAGGCGAATCGGCAGCATTCCGGTGCCGGCGTCAGGTACGGTTTGCGGGGTGGCGATCATTTTTTCATCTCCAGTACGTCATGCCGTTGTTGCAAGACCAGCCGACCAAACGGGGCGTATATATCCCCGGTTGCGACTCCACGCGCTTGCAGTTGTGTGCCTGGGCGAACTCCTGCCAGCGCCGGTCCTGTTCGTTTGCCAGGTTCCAGAGGAAGGCGATCAGGGCGACGATGGCCGCGATGGCAAACCATTTTCCGAAGGTCATGGCATCGCCCGCTTGAACTCGACCACCCAGACCCACGGGTTGGCGTCCCAGCTATGTGGAGATGCCTTGTATGCAGCCTCGCCTTTTGGGAATGAGCCGCCGGCGACATGACACCAGAGCGACTTGAACGACTCCTTGGGAGTGCGCACGCAGAAAGTGCCGTCGCCACTCAGGTGGTAGTCACGCCAGAATTGGTGTGAGTGTTCGTTCGTTTTTGGGACTGGGTGTATCCCTTCGGCGATGCATTGATCTTCGCTGATGTCCTGCAACCGCTCAACGCGCACGTCTGTGATCTCCAGCAGGATGCGGCTGGCCCAGCGGGGCATATGGATACTGGGGGTCCACCCTGTCCACCCTGAATCTGCCGGGCCGAGAAAACCGTGGTTTGGGTCAGGCACTATGCAGCGGTAGGGATGCTCGTGCGTGTAGTGGACTTTCGGATATTCACCATCCGCTCGATAGATTGTCTGGTACGTCACGCCTGGAGGGCCAGGTATCCCGGCGCGGCCAAGCTGTGAGTAGCGGTCAATAACTTGGACCGGATGAACGTCTTGCCAAGTCTCGCGCACCCACAGCCGGTCGCCGGGCCGTCCATAGGGGCACTCAGGGTTAGGCTTCGTCACATCAGGGTTACGAATGAACGGCTGGCCCAGGCCATAGCTGCCGATGTCGGCTTTCGAGCGGGGCTGAGTCTTCACTGCCCGGCGCGTGACCGTCTTCCGGCCTTCCAGGATGGCGCGCACCATCGGCGCCAAGAACAGGATCGGCCGTTCCTTTACTTGAGACATGAGTCGTCCTTGCCGCTATAGCGGCTGACTTTGAAGGGGAGGGGTTACAGGTTTTGCGGGTGGAGTACGGATGTACTCCTATCGGGATTTAGCTACTACTGCAGCCCTGGCCTGCCAACCAACCCATGCTCGCTGGAGGGCTTCGTCGCAATATTCGCCGTAACGCGGGTCGTCTTTCGGCAGCAGGTCGCGAACATTGCTGAGTGGCGCCTGCGGCCACTCTCGGCGCACCCAGCTCACGAATTCATCTCTCTCGGCCAGCAGCACCGCTACCGTCGCGGGCTGCTCGGCGATTTCCCGGTATTTGACAATGTTAGGTTTGCGCTTCGTTGGACGTTGATCGTGGCGCCAGTCAAGACGGCAAGCAGCCTCAGGACCGCACACCTGTTGAGGGTTGCAAGCCATCGCGTACTCGACGATGGAATCAGCATCTACAGGGCAATCGCCCCCGCTCCAGGCAATCCAAGCTACCGGCTCGCCATGGGGCTGGGCGGCTGGCATATCGTTTCCATGCGCATCACAAATCGCTGCCATGTTGCGCAGGGAGTCCAGCAACTCCTCCTTGCTTGGGTTGCATCCTATGTCATGGCCGATTGCGTCCCAAGCCTCAAGGACAGTGATGGGTTCCGTTTTGAAGCCTGAGTAGTACAGCTGTACGGCCTCTTGCTTGGAAAACGGATAGCCCAGGCCGTTGGCGATTAATTCGTCTTCGGATGGGTGACGCGCATCCAGCAGTGCTCGCAGCCTTTCCATGGCGGCCCATCCTGCGACCAGCTCAGAAGCCGTTGCGCCACGACTTGCATCGGCCTTTAAGGCCGCCTCAAGATCAGCACGCGGCACGCCGTCAATCGTTTGGTTGGTGGTCATGGCAATTCGTCTCCGACGATCATCTTGCAGGGGCCCAGGCGTACAGCCTTGAGTTCAGCCCGCAAATCATCTATCTGCTGATCCGCTGCGGTCAGGCGCTGTTGAAGGGCCGCCTCGCGATCTTTCCCAGCGTCGAGCTCCCTGATTGCCTTGTCGTGCTTTCGGCGCCAGTGCAGCACTGCGTCCAGTTCTTCAACCGTTTGAATTGGCTTGCTCATGCTCAAAACCTCAATTGTCTGTGCCTGTGTAGGTGCGCCATGGCACCTTCACGCCGTTTACCAGAAAGCCCCAGTCACCACGCCACTTGCTGGTGATGAAGAGGGTGTAGACGCCGCTTGGTGATATCTGGTCGATGCGGTGGTACTCGCCGTGTTTGAGGCGGGCGGTGTCGCCGGCGTGGCGGTCGATGTATTCGGTAGCCTGGGCGCCGGTCGGCACGTTCAGGCCAGACAGCACCGGGTCATCGTGGTCGAGCAATCGTTGTTCCGTGTACCAGCCGCGCAGGATGATGGTGCGCGCATTCCACGGGTGGTCATGCAGATCCCGGTCTTCGTCGTGCCGCATAATGTGGTGGATGCGGAACGACCACGGGCACCACCACAGCGCTGGCTTGTGCGTGTCGCGTGAGTATGGGTTGAACAGCCACCAGCGGCCCATGTACATCTCGGCGCCGTCGGCGGACATGATGTGCAGGTACGGGGTGCGCTGCGCGCGGGTGATGAGCCAGGCGGTAACCGCCGGCCGCGCAAGCAGCTTGGCGACCAGGCGCCAGAACAAGTCGATCACGGGGAGTCCTTGCCGGGCCATGCCCGGGCGGTGGAGTGGGGGAGTTATTGACGAGTGGATGTTTGCGGGCTTGGGAGCGCCCTTGCGGACTCAATAAATCCTGTGGTCTCCACATCGCCATCCATCGCGACGATGAACGCAACCTCGACCTTGGCCGAATCAACCAGCACCTTGGCGACGTCGGCGATGGCCTTCGCGCGCTCGATCTCCATCGGCTTATCAGGGTCTTGCAAGGCTTCCAGGGTGGCGAACAGGTGGTCTCGCAAGTCAGTCATCTTGTTTTTCATTGGGCGCCTCGCTGATGGCTCTTTTGAGCTTGCCGAGTTGGCGAATGGTTTCTTTGAGTTCCGGCGGGTACCGGTGGATGGTGTTGCGGCGCATGTTCTCGGCTCTACTGATGAGCTCAAGGTTGCCGACATCGATGTTCTTGGTGTTCTTGTCACGGAAAACGACTATGTGCCCAGGCGGCACAGCTCCGTTCGTTTCTTCCCAGAGGATCATGTGCACAGACTTCCAGCGGCGCTGAGGTGGCCCGTCGTCACGAATCTTGCGCTGTCGGATACCGTCCTTTGTCACTCGCTCGGTGCCGACGGGCTGGAGCAGCATGGCGGCCTTGCCACTTAAGGTTCCGGCCTTGAAGCGCGTTTCCGCTGACCTACCTCCAGCGACGTAACTGATGCCCTTGTTCCATGAGGTTTGCCCCTTCTGGAATCTCGACCCTACGCCGGGGTTGTCTTCGCGTCGAAGCCTGCAGGCGTGCTCGCTGGCCAGGTACTCATCGCTGCGGCGAAGCCCGAGTGCGTAGGCCTTATTGTATATGGACCAGTACGGTCGCCTGAAAATCGTAATGAGCTCTGGCATCGGCGTATCTGGATAAATGAGCACCAGCCGCGACTCATCATGAAGTGTCCACGGCTTTCGATCTTTGGCGCGACGACCGGGAACATCACTTAGGCGCTCCCTTGCCTGGGCGAGCGCCTGCTGAGCAATCGGGTTCATGGCTGATCCTCGCCGGCTGGCGTGATTCGTTGATATGGGGTATTACGGGTGACCGGCATGGAGCCGGATCAAGGAGAAATAAATGCAGTTGTTAGTTGATCGCATGCCATCGGTGGATTACGACGACCGTCTTCACGGTGAAAAATTTGTCATCACATTCAGCTGGGGAGCGAATTCCGATCCCGTGCCCACACAAGTCGTAGCGCTGTACAAATATAAAGGCGACGTTCTAGTGGCCGGCACTCGCGATAAGAACTGGAGTTCATATGAACAGGCGGTGGAGGCGGGCAAGGAGATCTCTGACAAATTCGTTGCCAAATACTGGCAGGACTAAGGCTTCGTCTTGAGAATAAACACCTCATCCCCCTCCCGAATCCTGCTGAATCATCAGCAGGATCTAGCCTACCGGGTCACTTCGGATCGAACGCGCCGAGAGACAACGTCGCTGCCTCACCGATCTTGTCCTGAAGAACCGTTTTGAACTCCTGAGCGATGTCTTCGCGTTGAACCTCTTCGCCAACCCAACGCAGTTTCAGTACTGGCTGCGAGCCGCTGGTGATGACCGACAGGCGAAGGCTGATCTGCTGTTCGGTCAGACCTTCGAACGGGATCGTGCTGAATTGCAGGGACACTGGCAGGGTTTCCTTGCTGCGAGCCTCGATTTGATCCATGGCGCTGCGGCTGGCGCTGGTCTCGCCCACGTTGGTTTCCGATTCGCTCGACGCCTTGATGGTGATCGTGCGCACGGCGGCAATGGCCTTGGCCACTGGGATAGCGTTTCCGGCCTCATCAACCGGCGTGAGGTATTGGTGCCAGTCTTCGATCCAGTCGCTCAAGTCTTTCTGGCTGATGCCGCGCCCGCCGATTTGCTGGGCGGCGGTGTAGCCTGCGGTTGGCTTCAGCTTGAGGACGGCGCGATCATCAGCGTGGCCAGGTACATCGGCGGTGCCCAGGTTGAACAGCAGGACACAGCTCATTGCATCCTGATCGATGAAACCCCGGGCGCCAAGTGCTGCGCGCTCAACCACGTAGGCGCTGAAATCTGCCAGCGAGTGGGTGCTGTAGGTGCCGCGGAATCGGCTGCGCCCGGCCTGGAATCGTTCAAGATCAAAGATTTTGGCGCTTTCCGGCAGCACCACGGTAGGAACCAGTGTTTCCAGCTTCTTGCCGGTGGCTTCCAGCGCCGTATCAGTGATGAGCTGAATTGCTTCTTTGGTAAGTGACATCGGTTATTTCCTTGGATTGCGGGAGGGAGGGTGCGGCGGGGTCGATCAGGTGCGCTTGGGAATTGGCGCGTCGTCGCGGCTGAAAAGCTGGTCATGCTTCTCGGCGAAGAGGGTCACGCGGCCACCGGTGCCCACGTGCATCGGTGTGTCGAGGCTGGTGTTCTCGCTACGGGTGCCGCGTTTGGTCGGCACTTTGTAATCGAGCTTGTGCTTGATCTTCACCTGATGCGATTCACCGATCTGGCTGAAGTCCAAAGTGATCACCAGTTTTCCGGCCTTGCCGTGGTCGACCACACCACCCGCTACTTCGGAGATGGCGTGGCCGATTTGGCTGGCGAAAGCGCCGCCGTTGAGTTCTTCAAGAAACTCGGCTGTATCTGTTGCTGTGGACATGGCTGTTTCTCCGGGATGGCCTGCAGGCCGCTGGGTGGGAGGTTGAATTGAGATTGGCGAAGGCGCTGTCGCACCTGGTTGCTGATGCGCTTCATGGGGTGTCGGCGAACTTGAAGCCGTTCTCCTGGGCGATCAGCGTCACGCGCTTGATGTGCATGCCCAGGTTCTTTGCTGCCACGCTGGCGACTACGCCCTTGGCAGCTTCGGCGCGCACTGCCGGTGCCAGCTTGTCGCGTTCTTTCCGCAGACGTTCGTGGTGCGCAGTGGTCCCGTTGAATGGCCCGTCGACTCCGACGCCGTTCGGGATGACTTGAACTGACTTACTGGCGCCGAAGTAAGCGTCCAGCTGCTGGTTCAGGTTGTCGATGATCGAGTCCCGAGGGTTGGGCATTGGCACGCCGATCATGGCTGCGTACCGTAGTAGGCGAACAGCACCATCATTGCCGAGAAGCCAATCGTCCAGCGCAGCATGCGGAAACCGAAACTCCGTGACGTTGCCTTGGCAGCGCTGAAGAAATCGGCGTTGCGCTCGAGCTGGTCGGCGTACTGACAGGCGCCGTCGTGGCCAGTGCGTGCGCCGCGGGAAACGCCGGTGGAGCGCTCCACCACATCGAACAGGTTCTTGCCGAGCGGTACCACGTTGAAGCGGGGCACCTTCACTGGTTCTTCGCGACCGATCTTCATGTACATCTCCGAAGTGGAAAGCGAAACACGTTCCCGCAGGGCCTGCAGAACGGCTTTGCTTTGTTGGATGGCTGGGTTCATGCCGACTCCTTGGTTGTGGTTGCGTTTATTCGTCAGCACCCTGACCGCCTGCTGGTTGCCGTTGGGCGCAGGGGAGGGTGCTGACGGGTAAAGGCAAGGCGTAAAAAAGCCCAGTCGAAACCGGGCTTTTCGTTCTGTCACAAACGCCTCCGTACGTGACAAGCCGGCAGAGCCCTTTGGGGCCGTGCAGGTATCTGTGCTTTTACATGGCTGCCAATCCTCCGCGTTGAATGATCTGAAAAGGTATTGGCCGGCGGCCAGTTCACCACTGCCCAGGTGACGGGCTTTGCGCTAGGCTGAGCGCTCTCACACAACACAGCCTGCAAAGGAGGGCGAACTTGCCATGCGCAAATTCAAATTGCTGTACCTGTACGACGCTGATGACTCATGCCCCAAGTACTACGAAAGTGATGACGCCATTAAAGTTGGCGACGCCATTCGCGTGGGGAACGGCTTTTGGCACGGTGTTACGGACATTCGAATTCTGAAGACAGATATCCGGCTAACTCTCTCGAAATCGTCTCAATCTGCGGACGAGGCAAAGCTTGTAATGAAGCAGCTATCGTCCGGCTGAGAACGATCGTTGCAAACTTCAAACAGCTTTGTTTTTCGATGTCTTGGCTGGGGTACATCAGGCTAAGTTTTGTCCGTAGCCCTGGATCTCCCTGGCAAGCCAGCGTCATTAGTGCCGCCTCTATGCGTGCTTGCAGTGAAGGCGCTTCTACTTTCGGTAGATCTTCAGCGACGCTTTTCATATTCCTATCCTCTCTGTCATCCCAAAGCACCCTCGCGAGAAGGTGCTTCAGTGATGCTGTGGTTTAGGCGGTGAGACTTGGCCGTTCCGCTTGGCGCAGCACTCGAACCTGGGCAGTACGTCGCTCGGGCACTCGGCGGTCACGGCGCATGGCGTCATCACCGATCATTGCGTGCATGGCAATCAGTGCAGCCAGGACAAAGCACATCGGTGAAATGATCTGCCGGCGCATGGCCTCGGCGATCATTGCGGTCTGGCGGTTCACGCCGAGCTTGAACATTGCGCAGGAAAGACGCTTTGCCACGGTGCAGGCTGCAACGTCGAACTGACGGGCAATCTCTTTGGCCGTCATGCCCTGGGCAGCGCCGAGCAGGTACTGCAATTCTTTTGGCGCAAGGCCGCGTCCGAGGTGACCCTTCCATGCGCCGCTGACGATTGTTGCTTCCATCAATGTGACTCCCGGTTGGTTTCCGAAAGCGCCCGATATAGGCGCTGACGTGAAATCTTCTGGTGTCGCTTGCCGGCTTCCCGCTACTGGCGCTGCCGCCGGCCTCATCAAATTGTTTCTCCAGCCGCGGGCCTTTCGGCTTGTTCTCCCGCTGGATAACTCGTCTTGGCGCTTTACGCTGCACGCCCGGGTCAGTTGCCAACCCTCTGAACCGTTTAGGCCGGTTCATCGCTGCCTTCCATCTGGCCGGTTGTTATCCGGCGATGGGGTGAATTTAGAAAACTAAACAGAATTCGTCAACGTTTATTTTAGTTATCTTAACTTTTGTGGCGGCCGAGTACGCCCGAACGATGATCGCGTCAAGACTTACGCAATTAGAAAACTTCGGATAACCTGAGGCTAAACCTGTATGGATATACAGCAATCAAGGAGCAGCTGATGGCGAGCCCTCAGAAGAAAAATCAACAGCAGACGCCTGTTTCAGGAGTTGAACGTCTGACACTCAGGGTGTCCAGCATGATCAACCACCCCATAGCCCAAGATCGGAAATGGGCGACCATCCACAGGCTTGACAGCGATGGGGATCGCGAGTGGGATGAAGTTATGGGCGTGCTCGCCGAAGTCGATGGCATTGAGATGACGTTTAACGACGAAGATGATTCCGTGACTCTGAGCTGGGAAGCCGCGGCCGACGAAGATCCTCGGGTCCAGGATCATGCTGAGTTAGATGCGGTGGAAGAGGCGGCGCCTTTCTGAGATGCACAAAAAAGCCCGCTACGGTTGCGGGCTTTTATTTATGCCTTTCGGGCATTCCAGATCAGCAGCACCTTTGCGTGGATCGTCACATCGTCTATACGGGCCGTCTGGTTTTCGTAGTGTTTATTGTCGGATATCAACCTGTAGCACTCTTCGTCCAGGCGCATGACCCGCTTGATATACAACTCGCCATGCCAAGTAAGAACGTAGATCCCCTCACCAATGAAGTCCCGCACGCCCTTGTCGACTATGACCAGGTCTTTATCATTGATGGTTCCTTCCATGCTCTGACCCCAGCCATTGATCATGGCCAGCGATGACGCGGAGGTGTAGGTGACCCCTTTTTCCCGAAGAATTTCCTCGCGCACCACAAGGTTCCGAACGACCTCTGTGTAATCGGGAGGAACTTGGCCATGCCCCATCGCGGCTCGGATATCGTATTGAGGAATGACAATTTCCTCATTGGTTGGTCGAAGGCTCGCGAGGTTCCTGGCAACGTAACTCCTGTCTTGTTCGATTGGGCTATCGGCTTGCTCGGCTGCTGCGAGCATCGTCTCCCGAGCCTTTTCCGAAAGATTCTTTCCAGCCCGAGACGCAAGCATTTTGGCCATCAGCTCAACCGTGGACATGCCAGCCTTGGTGTCGTCGGTGGATGCATGATCCGGAGAGCCGACTCCATCGGAAAGCCAATCCGGTGAGCAATCCAGTGCCTTCGCCAGCGCCAAGAGATTTTTGCCTTTCGCGCCATTCGTCCCGCTCACCCAGAAACTGACCGTGGCTTTCGATACGCCAGTCAGCTTGCTGATGTCGGTGGCGCTGAGATTGAGCGCCTTCATGCGTGAGGTCACGCGGTCTTTAAAGTCCATATTTAGGATTCTAAACATTTCAGTGTTTAGATAACTTGCCTTGTATTGTTAAGAACTCTAAACTCGCCGAAGACAACGGAGACGCACCCCATGACCTTCGACGAAGCCCTGAAACATTTCCGCACCGGCCGCGCCATCGGTGACGCGCTCCGTGTTAGCGGTAGCCGCGTTTCCCAGTGCCGCGCGGCGGGCGGATTTTCGTACCCAATGCAGTGCGTTCTTGAAAAAGAGTCCGACGGTGCATTGGTTGCCAAACGAGACGATGACCCGGCCCAAGCGATGAAGCAGTCCGCTTAAACATTTCAACGAGGCCATTTTCCCCTGAGCCGGGGAGGGCAGATAGAGATTCTGGATCAGCTGTTAATTCATACAGTTCCTAAATCGCAGACATAAAAAAACCGCCTGGCAGGGCGGTCCTTTCAACAGCAATAAAACTTGTGGGGCCATTATGAACACACTCGTCGCTCCAAGCAATACCGTCACCATGTCAAGCCGGGAGGTCGCTGATCTAACCGGAAAGCAGCATCACCACGTCGTGCGCGACATCAAGCACAACCTGGCGGAGCTGAACTTAGATGCATCCAAATTTGGATGCATCTATTTCGACGCCTCGAATCGCAAGCAAACCGAGTACCTGCTTCCGCCTGACCTCGTCATGACACTGCTGACCGGCTACAGCGTACCGCTTCGCCATCGTGTCGTGACACGCTTGCACGAGATTGAAAACGTGTCACGACACGTAGCCATTCCCCAATCCCTTCCAGAAGCACTGCGCCTTGCCGCCGATCTCGCAGACAGAAACGGTGAGCTTCAGCGATTGGTTTCAGATCAGGCGCCCAAGGTGGCCGCGATCAAGCGGCTTGCAGCTGCCGGCGGGGCTATATGCATCACTGACGCTGCCAAGCAACTTGGTGTGGCGCCATCTCGACTCTTCGCCTGGCTTGAACAGCACCGCTGGATATTCCGCCGCCACGGCTGCAAACGATGGGTCGCATACCAACCCCGCATAACCTCCGGGTTCATGACCCATAAGGTAACTGCGTTGAAGCCTGATCCAGAGACCGGAATCGACCGTGCGGCCTTCGCCCCAATGATCACTCCAAAGGGCCTGACACGCCTCGCTGAACTACTGCAGGAGGCCGCGTAATGGCCGGCGATTGGATAAAATTCGAACTCACCACCCTTGATAAACCTGAGGTTTGCCAGATCGCGGACTTGGCAGACATCGACCCAGATGCCGTAGTCGGCAAGCTGATGCGTGTGTGGGGATGGTTCGACCAACAAACCGAAAACGGTAACGCTCCGAACGTTAGTAAAAAGTTACTTGATCGTCTGGTTGGCGTTATCGGTTTCTGTGAACACATGAAATCTGTTGATTGGATGATCGAGGCCGAAGGCGTGATAAGCCTCCCACACTTTGATCGACACAACGGAAAGACCGCTAAAAACAGGCTTCTTACGGCTAAACGCGTGGCAAACCACAAAGCCAGTAACGCAAAAGGTAACGCTTCGAACGTTAGCGGTGCGTTACCTAAAGAAGATTTAGAGAAGAATAAAGAACCTCTCTCTGCGCGTGGATGCGTTGACCCTCGCATGCCAAGCGAAATGACCCTCGACTGGAATCCTGATGACAAGCTGCTGAAAACCTACTCGGTTCACTCTGGCGTAGCGCTAGACCTGTTTACCGAAGAGGCGCGCCGCGCATTCACTGCTCACTACGAGCCGCGCGGGCAAGTGAACACTCAGGCTGAGTGGGTGCAGATGTTGGTCAAGTGGGTGCTGAACGACAAGAACCGATCAGCCGCCACTAACGTCACGCCCATTCGGCAGAGGCCGACGGCCGCGTCCGAGTTTGATGATGAAAGCACCGACTGGCAGAACGGAGTGCAATCGTGATGAAGCAGGTAGCCGCAGTAACCCAGGGCCTTTGGGCCAATGCTAAGGCAGGCGAGTTCATCTCGGCAGACGAGGCGCAAGCTCCGCAGGATGAAGGCCGCCGTCAGATGGCCGTGGCTATCAATGATCTGTTCACTGAGCTTCGCCTGATTCGTTCGGCGTGGCGTCAGGCATGGCCGGACAAGGAGACCTACCAGGCCGCCAAGGTGCAGTGGATGCAGGCATTCCTCGACGAAGGCATCCGCACCCAGGGTCAGATCGAATTCGGCATGATCAAGGCGCGAAAGCAGGTCTCCGACTTTATCCCGAGCCCGGGTCAGTTCATTGAATGGTGCAAACCAACTCCGGAAATGCTCGGTCTACCAACCCTGGCTGCTGCTCACCGTGAGGCCGTGCGTAACGCCCATCCGGGCATGGCTGGGCAGGGCAAGTGGTCGCACGATGCTGTTTGGCACACAGCCAAGGAATGCGGGTTCGAGAGCCTGAACAAGCTCGACGCTGCTCTGAGCCTGAAGCTGTTCGACCGGAACTACACGATCACCATTCGGCGATTGCTCGACGGATTGCCTCTTCAGGCAATGCCGAAGGCGCTCCCCGCCAAGGTCGATGGCAGAATCACCCCGGAGGTGGGGAATGGCGCCCTTGCCCAGCTGCGGGCCAAGTTGGCCGGAGGCTCCCGGTGAGTCGTCTCACTGAGGCGGCCCGTGACCGTGACTGCCAGGTTCGGTTTCCGGGCTGCTCCTGCGAACCGTCCACCACCGTGCTGGCGCACTACCGCCTGGCCGGCACATGCGGCGTGGGCATGAAGCCCAATGACTTCCAAGGCGCTTGGGCGTGCGCCTACTGCCACGACATTGCGGACGGCCGACTCAAGGCACCAGTGCAACTGACCCGTGAAGAGGTCCGCCTGTATCTCGCCGAGGGCGTCATGCGCACCCAGGACATCCTCATTCGCGAAGGGAAGGTGAAGCTTTGAAGCCGTTTGCTGTGAAGCCATTCAACCCAGCACCCAAGCGTGCGAAGGCCGTGGACCGGGAAGGCCTGGAGCAGGCCGCGCTGATGAAGGAAATCGCGCTGCGTTACCCGGTGGCCGCCAAGTTGATTTTTCACGTCCCGAACGGGGGGCACCGGCACAAGATGGTGGCGATCAAGCTGAAAGAGCAGGGCGTGAAGGCCGGCGTTCCCGACCTGGTGCTGCCTATGGCTCGCGGCGGGTACTTTGGGCTTTACATCGAATTCAAGGCTCGGGCGCCATATGACGCTGCCGTATCCCCGGCCCAGGACGCATACCTCCAGGCGCTTACCGAGCAGGGTTACCTGGCCATCGTCTGCCGTGGGCACGTCGACGCCATTGAGGCCATCAGGGCCTACCTACTTCAACCTCAAACAAAGGCCGCCGCATGACCCAGACAATGCTCACTTCGTTTACCGATGCGGAGATTCGCCGGCAGGCCAGCAACGCAGAAGTCCGTGACCTGCGTGACGCGCGATATCCCGGCGTGTACTTCCGCTTCCATCGAAACCGCGATCGCGGCACTTGGTACCTGGTGTCGGGCGGAAAGTGGGACAAGATCGCCGCGTTTCCTCAGCTGCCGGCGAAGGGGTTGATCGTCGCGTTGCCGAAGATCCGCGAGCGTTTGGCCGCCGACCCCAAAGCATCAGCCGCCGCTGGCACTTTGCAGACCGTTGGTGAGCTGCTCGACTGGTTCACCGCCCGCCAGGCCGTTGACCGCAGTCTGTCGTCCAAGCGCCGATCCACCAACACCTCGATCATCTCGTGCCACCTGAAACCCCGACTCGGCACCCTGGTGGTGGAGGACGTTGACCGGTCGACGCTCGACAAGCTGGTGATGTGGCCGATGCAGGCTGAAATGTCCCTGTCTTACGTCCGTCTGATGTGGGGCGTGCTGGTGGTCGCGTTCCGCCAGGCCGAGAAGCTGCGGCTGATCACCGCCAACCCCATCGCCGGCTTCAAGTTCACTGACTTCACCAAGGCCCGCATTCAGCCCAAGCCGTCACGCCTGCGTGCCGTCCAACTCGAGGAAGTGATTGGCGAACTGGCCACCGGTTTCGACCAGCACCCACAGGACTGCATGCTGGCCCTGATGATGCTATGCCACGGCACGCGCGCCGGCGAGACCAGGCAAGCGCAGTGGTCCCACTTCACCCTGGGTGAGCAGGGCGAGTGGTTCATCCCCACCGAGAACACCAAGACCCGCTGCGAGCATCACTTACCGCTGACCCACCAGGTGTGCGCGCTGCTGGAGCGGTATCGGGACTGGCAGTCAGCCAAAGGCTACAAGGGCACCTACGTGTTCCCGGCGCGTGGCCGTGGGCCCATCAGTGACAGCCAGGCGTGCGCCGTGTTCACGCGCTTGGGCAAGGGTGAGTGGACGAGCCACGACCTGCGCAAGGTGGCCCGAACCGGATGGACTGACCTGGGCGTCGATTTCCTCATTGGCGAGATGCTGGTCAACCACACGCTGACCCGAAACGTGCAGACCTACATCCACACCTCGGCCGAACTGCTCAAGCGCGAGGCGTTGGTGAAGTGGCATGACTGGTTAGACGGGAAGGGTTTCAGCCTGATTCACCACTCGACCATGACTAGAAACGGAAATTCGCACAATGCAGCCGAGGCCTTGGTTGGCGAGGCCTCTAGCCAAATCCAGAAACCATAAAAGGCGAGGTTTAAAAATGATGAAAAAGAGCAGTGGCCCCGCCTTTGTGCGCCGCCAGATACCGATGACCGAGTGCCCATCCTGCTGTGGTGCCGGCCTGATCCAGGGTGTGTTTCATCAGCTTGAATGCATCGGCTGCCATTCTTCTGGTTTCGTCCATGCTGAAACCCTTGAGCCTCTTATGATGCAGGACCTGGTTATCCAGCTGGGCCTGCTGGCTCGTCAGGCGCGCCCCCAGTTGGCCGGCAATAACCCTGCTCGCTGTATCGTCGATGAATACCAGACACCGAACCGTCGCGGGCCAGGCGGCTCGTCTTACAAGGGGGATTGAGCCATGGCTATGTATAAGGACGTGATGGGCACCCTGGTGCGGGTGCTGGCTGCGGACAATATCGACAACAGCACCAAGCAATCCTGGCAGAAGCTGATCGACGCGGATCTTCGGAGGGGTGGCACCGGCAGCACGCTGTCGGTGCGCGACAAATTCGATTACGACTGCTGCCTTTACGCGCTGCTACACCGGCAGCTTGAGCCCGCTCATTGGGATGTGCTGGTGGCCAAGTACTCGACGCACAAGGCCAACAAGGTCGGCGCCATCGGTAGGCTGGTTGCCCGTATGGTTTCGCCGGCGCCTCAACTGTTCATCTATAAGGCGCTGACCGCCTGGGCCATACCGAAGCTGAAGGGCGTTCAGGTTGGCAAGCGCTCCACCGACATGATCGTGCTGCCCGCCGAGTTCTACGACATGAACACCTGGGACCTGGCGGGTTCCCCAGAGCGCACGCGCCGCAACTGGCGAGGCGGAATCCACAAGCGTTTGGAGCAGCTCGAAGAGCAGGCCGTGATCCACGCGACCGAGATATTCGACCGTGAGCAAATCTTTGTAGATGCCGCTTGACCCACTGGCCGACTGGCCGTAAATTAAACCCATCATGTCGATCTTGCGCGTTATGAGAGACGACCCAAAATTCTGAGCCCCGCCACTGTGCGGGGCTTTTTCGTTTCTGGAGTATCGGATGGATCCTACTGACCTAGGCCCGGGCACAGCTACCTGGCTGGGCGGTAGCGCCACCGTCGTGCTTGGTGGTCTGCTCTGGCTTCGCAAGTTCCTCTCGAAGGACGCAACAGATCGCGCCATGGACAGTGCCGATATCGGCACACTGCGCCGACTCAACGAGCTACTGAACCAAGAGCGCGCCGCCCGCAAAGAAGCCGAGGCCCGCGCCGATCAGTTCGCGAAAGAGCGTAACGACCTCGCTGCAGCAGTGGGTCGCATGGAAGGGAAGATCGAAGCACTCACCAGCCAGGTAGGCCAGCTCACTGAGCGTGTCACCCTGCAGAGCGAAGAGATCACCCGCCTGCGAACCAAGCTTGGAGGTATCGCCTGATGGACAGATGCGCACTTGAATTCATTGCCCGGCGGTGGTGGAGACGCACCGAGGTCTGGGCCATTGCCGTGCTGCTGGTTGGTGGTGGTGCGGTCCTTGGCTATCAGGCTGCGTACTGGTCTCTCGCCGAGAAGCAGAGCAACCAGATCACGGACATTCGCAAGGCCTACGACACAGCCATGGAGGAGCGGGACAAGCGCCTTGAAGAGCTGACCCGCAAGACTGGCACCGCCGCTGACAAGGCATCCAGGGCAGCAACTACAGCGGCCCAGGCTGCGGACAAGGCGGATGAAGCGCTAAACCGTGCCGGGCAGTGAGGGAGGCGGTGATGGCTAAGGTAAGCGTAACAATCAATGTTGTTCGGCGTTGGTGGGTGACTGATGTTCTCAGCCTTGCCATCTGCTACTGCTGGCTGACCGGTCGCGATGAGATGCCCGAGGCATTCATTGATTGGCTAGTGACTCACGGCTTCAAACTGGAGGTTGCTACGTAATGCCTTTGAGGCCAAAGAAACCCTGCAACGCCCATGGTTGCAATGTACTGACTCGCAACCCACGTTACTGCGATGCCCACACGGACATCGGCAAGAGCGCCGAAGCCAAGCGCCGCGAGCGGCAGCGCGATACCAGCGCTCAGCGCGGGTACAGCTACAAGTGGCAGCAGGCCCGCAAGGCTTACTTGGCCAAGCACCCGCTTTGTGCTGAGTGCGAGCGGCAGGGCTTGGTGGTCGCGGCCACTGATCTTGATCACATCGTTCCTCACAAAGGTGACAAGGCCGTGTTCTGGGACAGCTCGAACTGGCAAGCCCTTTGTCATCCCTGTCACAGCAGGAAGACGGCGTCCGAGGACGGCGGCTGGGGCAACCCATCGAGAAATCGTGCAAATTGATCGGGAATCTCGCGCAAATGATCGTGATTCTCATTTGGGTAGGGGGAGGGGCAAAAGTCTGGGGTTTTTGGTAGCTAGACCGTCCCCTTGGCCTTTTTCTTACACCCGCGAAATTAAAAACTCAGGAGTTGCGCGATGGGGGGCAAGGCCACGGTCGCCGGCCGTGGTCGCAAACCCAAGCCAACGGCCAAAAAAGCACTCGCCGGAAACCCTGGCAAGCGTGCGCTGAATACAGCCGAGCCGCAGTTTTCCAAGATCACCCAGATCGACCCGCCGGAGTGGTTCAGCCCGCGCGCCGCCACCATGTGGAACATGATTGTCCCGGAGCTGCTGCGGGAGAACGTGGTGGCGATCACGGACCTGCACAACGTTGAGGCCTTCTGTAGCGCCTACGACAACTGGCGCCTTGCGCAGGAATCGATCCAGCTGCATGGCATCGTAGTCACCGGGGCCACTGGTGGGCCGATGAAGAACCCCGCACTTACCGCCGCGAACGAAACGATGCGCCAGATGGTGACTTTCGGTTCGATGCTGGGCCTGGACCCGGCCAGTCGCACGCGACTGATCGGCGGCAATAAGGAGAAAGAAACCAACGAATTTGCCAGCCTGCTGAGAACCTGATGACCAAATCTGCCCACCCCAATGTCGACAAGGCAATGGCGTGGGGTCGGTCATTGCTTCGCGGGAAGGTTCCGGCGTGCCGCTACATACACCAGGCGGTACAGCGCCACTTCGACGATCTCGCGGCGAGCCGCAAGCGCGGCTTCCGTTTCAAGTTCGACCCTGCGAAGGCGGAGAAAAAGCTCAAGCTGATGCAGCTGCTACCGCACACCAAGGGCGAGTGGGCATTCAAGCGCCAGCTGATCACGCTCGAGGCTTGGCAACTTTTTGGCCTGGCCGTGACATTCGGCTGGGTCAAGAAGAAGGGTGGGCACCGCCGATTCCGTGAAAGCTACTGGGAAGTCCCTAGGAAGAACGGCAAGTCAGTTGTTGCCGGCGGGGTGGGCATCAGCATGTTCGTCGCCGATGGCGAGTTCGGTGCCGAGGTGTACGCCGGCGCAACGACTGAGAAACAGGCCTGGGAGGTTTTCCGGCCGGCCAAGCTCATGGTCAGCAAGTCGCCGATGCTGATCCAGGCCGCCGGCATCGAGGTGAACGCCTCCAATATGAACATTCCGTCCGACTTCAGCCGCTTCGAACCCCTGATCGGCAATCCCGGCGACGGTGCGTCACCAAGCTGCGCCATCGTCGACGAATACCACGAGCACCCAACGTCAGCCCAGTACGACACCATGCTCACCGGCATGGGCGCGCGGCGTCAGCCGTTGATGTTCATCATCACCACCGCCGGCGCAGACATTGAAGGCCCGTGCTACGACAAGCGCCGCCAGGTCGTCGAGATGCTGGCTGGTACGGTGCCGGACGAGGAATTGTTCGGCTGGATCTGGACGCTGGACGAAGGGGACGACTGGACCGACCCTAAGATGCTGGCCAAGGCCAACCCGAACCACGGTGTTTCAGTGTTTCAGGAGTACCTGGAGAGCCAGCAGGCGCGGGCCATCCGATCTGCGCGCTTCGCCAACACCTTCAAAACGAAGCACCTAAACCTCTGGGTGAGTGCGAAATCCGGGTTCTTCAACATGGAGGACTGGAAATCCTGTGAAGACACCACGCTGACCCTGGAACAGTTCGAGGGGCAAGAGTGGATCGCGGGTTTCGACTTGGCGCGGAAGCTGGATATGAACTCACGTGCGCGGCTGTTCTGGCGGGTCATAGATGGCAAGACCCACTACTACAGCGTGGCGCCGAAGTTCTGGGTGCCCTACGACACCGCCTACGATAGCGACAACAAACGCATGTCCGAACGGTTCCAGGCTTGGGTCAATTCCAAACACCTGGAGATAACGGATGGTGCCGAGGTCGATTACCGCGAAATTTTGGAAGACACCAAAGAAGCCAATCATCAGGCTCCTGTCCGCGAGTGCCCGATCGACCCGCACGGCGCAACAGGCCTAAGTCACGATCTCGATGACGAAGGCTTCACGCCGATCACGACCACGCAGAACTACACGAATATGTCTGATCCCATGAAGGAACTTGAGGCGGCTATCACGGCTGGCCGCTTCCATCACGATGGGCATCCGATCATGACCTGGTGTATCGCCAACGTGATCGGGAAAAACATGCCGGGAAACGACGATATCGTGCGGCCTATCAAGCAAGGCGACGACAACAAGATTGACGGTGCTGTAGCGCTGATCATGGCTATTGGCAGGGCGTTAATTTTGGTCAACGACAACAGCGGCAACATCAGCGACTTCTTTTCGAAACCAATCATTGTTGGATAACTCACCCATGGATACAGGCCTGATCCTCTTCATCGTGGCGGCCCTGGCCGCGCTGTGCCTGTTTGTTGCCGGCGTATTTGTCTTGGTCGGTCTCGGCTGGGCACTCATCGCAAGCGCTGCTTCTTTCTTGGCTGCGGCTGGATTCATCCGTAAGGGGCTGACTGGTGAATAAACCTATCAAATCAGTTCTGCGCCAGGCTCTATTCAAATCTGCCGAGCCTGGATTTGTGAAGTCCTCGCTTGCTGGTTGGGTAGGTCGGCGCATTGGCCTGGGTGACGCTTCATTCTGGAATGGTTACTACGGCACTGATTCCGCTTCGGGAAAAACGGTGAGCCAGCAGACAGCGCTTCAGCTGTCGACGGTGTGGGCTTGCGTACGCCTCATCGCCGAAACCCTGGCCACCCTCCCGATCGCGCTTTACGAAGACAAGAACGGTGTGCCAGAGGTGGCCACTTCGCATCCCGTACACAGGGTGATCAGCCAGCAGCCGAACGCGGACCAAACCCCTGTTGAGTTCTGGGAATGTGTGGTGGCCAGCTTGCTGCTCAGCGGCAACAGTTTTAATGAGCCTCATTTGGTGGGTCGCGATCTATCTTCGTTGGAGTTTATCCTTCCACAGTCGGTTTCTCCGCCTCGGCGAACGAGCAGCGGCGCCATCGAATACCGGTTCATCGACAGCGAGGGCAAGCCTCATACGCTGCTTGATGAGCAAATGATGCACACGCGCGGGTTCGGGACCGATCCGATGTGTGGCTTGAGCCCGCTTGCCATGGGCCGCAATGTATTCGGCGCGGCTATGGCTGCGGATGAGTCGGCCAGCAAGATGTTTGCCAACGGGATGAAGCTCGGCGGGGTTCTGTCCACGGACCAGATTCTCAACAAGGCCCAGCGGGAGGACATCCGAGAGGACATGGCTGCCAAGTTCGCCGGCGCGGTGAACACTGGCAAGACGATGGTGCTGGAAGCTGGCATGAAATATCAGCAGGTGTCCATGACGCCCGAAGATGCCCAAATGCTCCAAACCCGAGCCTTCAACGTCGAAGAGATCTGCCGGTGGTTTCGTGTTCCTCCTTGGATGGTCGGGCACACGTCGAATAGCACCAGCTGGGGCACCGGCATGGAACAGCAGATGCTCGGCTTTCTGAGCTTCACGCTGCTGCCCTGGATGAAACGCATCGAACAGAGCATCAATCGTCGACTTCTACGCCCCGATGAGCGCCGCCGATTTTACGCAAAGTTCAATCCAGAGGGCTTGCTTCGTGCCGATAGCGCGGCTCGCGCCGCGTTCTATAGCTCCATGACACAAAACGGTATCTATACCCGCGACGACTGCCGGATCAAGGAGAACCTTGCACCCATGGGCGGTAACGCGGCGAAGCTCACCGTCCAATCCAATATGCTGCCGATCGACAAGCTTGGCGAGGACTCTGGTGATGCCCAGCAAGCTCGTTCCGCGCTGTTGGACTGGCTCAACGAAACCCCCAAGGGGAACCAGGAATGAAACGGAAAGACCAGGCCCTGGCGGTGAAGTACCGCTCATTTGATTACGACGTGAAGGCTGTCAGCGATGACGGCCTTTTTTCTGGATACGGATCGGTGTTCGGTGTCGTTGACAGTTACAACGAGGTGGTCGCGCCCGGGGCGTTTCTTGAGTCGATCGCTGATCTAAAGGCGAAAAGTCGAGCATTGCCAGTGCTCTGGCAGCACCGCACAGGCGAGCCAATCGGTTCCTGGTCCATGGATACCCTGAAAGAGGACACCAAGGGCTTGTTCGGTGATGGCGAGCTCTGGCTTGCAGATGCGCCGTATGCCCGCATTGCAATGCGCGGCATGAAGTCCCGATCCATTACAGGCCTTTCCATCGGCTACTACGTGCGGGAATCGAGCTTTGACGAGAAGACCCGGATCCGCACGCTGACCAAGCTGGACCTGGTGGAAATTTCCATTGTGACGGTGCCAGCCAACGACGAGGCGCGCACCGACACCATCAAGTCGAAGCTGGCCCACGGCGGCCTGCCTTCACTTCCCGAATTTGAGCTGCTCCTGCGCGAGGCAGGCTTCTCGAAAACTCAGTCCGCGGTGATTGCCAACCGTGGACTGCAGCATCTGCTCCGGAGCGAGTCCGCGGGCGACCTGGCAGCAATTGAAGTGGTCGAGGCGCTCAAGTCGCGCCCAGCACTGTCCCTCCCTTCGTTTTGAGGATTCACCATGCATAACGCCATGAGCAACCAGGCTCGCGCCGAAAACCGTCAGATGCAACGCAAGGAGCATGCCGACGACAAAGTCCAGCTGAAAGCAGTGAATGATCTCCTTGATCAACGCGACCAGGAAATCAAGGCTTTCGCCGAGAAAGCCAACAAGGAAATCAAAGAACACGGCACTATCCTGACCGAAACCAAGACCGTTCTCGACGGCCTGGTAAAGGATGGCCTGGGTTTGCAGGATCGACTGCAAGACATTGAGCAGAAGATGGCTCGCCGCTTCGCCGCGAACGACCCAACTGAACAAAAATCCGTTGGCGAGCAGCTGTCCGACTCGGATGACTACCAGGCGCTGACCACTAAAGGTCGCGGTATCGCTCGCCTGAATCTGAAGGCTGTCACCAATATCACCAGCGCCACCACCGGCACTGGCGGCGTAGGCGTGGGCATTCAGCCTACTCGCGTTGCTGGGATCATCACTGATCCAGAGCGTCAGTTCACCATCCGTGATCTGATCATGCCCGGCCGTACCGCATCCAACGCCGTCGAGTTCGTGCAAGAGACCGGTTTCCAGAACATGGCAGCGCCTCAGGCAGGCGAGGGCGCGCTGAAGGCTCAATCCGATCTGTCGTTCGGCATGGTCACCACCACGGTCAAAACCATCGCTCACTGGTTCAAAGCATCGAAACAGGTGCTGTCGGATATCCCGTTGCTGCAGAGCTACATCAACGGTCGTGCGATCTACGGCCTGAAGTACAAAGAAGAAGAGCAAATCCTCGCGGGTGACGGCACCGGCCAGAACCTGTTGGGCCTGATCCCGCAAGCCACCACTTTCAACGAAGCGCTGCGCAAGGCCGGCGACACCAAGATCGACACCCTGCGCCGCGCGATCCTGCAAGTGCGTGTGGCTGAATACCGCGCCTCGGCCATCGCGCTGAACCCGGTCGACTGGGCTGATATCGAGCTGACCAAGGACAGCACTGGATCCTACATCTGGGTCAACGTCCAAGAAGGCGGTGTCCAGCGTCTCTGGAAGTTGCCAGTGGTGGACAGCAACGCAGTTCCTGAAGGCGAGTTCCTGGTTGGTGCAATGAACATCGCCGCCCAGGTGTTCGATCGCGAAGACGCGGCTGTCGAGGTTTCGACCGAAGACGGCGACAACTTCCGCACCAACATGGTCACCATCCGTGCCGAAGAGCGCCTGGCGCTGGCGGTGTACCGTCCGGAATCCTTCGTGCACGGCGAGTTCGAAGACCCAACGCCTTAATTCCTCAATCACCCAAGGAGCGCGCCCGGTTGACCGGGCGTGTGTGCTAATGCCAGATATCGAAGTGAAAACCAAAAAAGGCTTTCTTAACGGTCATGAGTACGTGAAGAAAGGCCGTGATATTACCGTTGATGAGTTCCGCGCAAAAGATCTTCACCGGAACGGCTTGATTGAGGATTACGACGTGAAGCAGGCGCCAGAACCCGAAAATAAACAGGCCAAGGAAACGGATAACAAAGCCGCTCCAGCGGCCAGCCAAAAGCCGAAACCCGAGCTGAAAAACAGGGCTAAATAATCATGAGCGTGATCGACATCGAACTCGCCATGAAGCATTTGCGCGCGGAAAGCGAAGACCAGGACTTGGTGCAATCCCAGCTGGATGGTGCTGAAACGGCTGCAATGGCGTACATGAATCGTTCGTTCTTTGCCGATCAGGCCACCCTGGACGCTGCGCGGTTGGCCGCTCCTACGAAAAGGGCAATCGCGGTGGTCGATTATGACGTCTCGATGCTGGCAGCTCAGGCTATTGAGGACGCCGCTCAGCGATTGGAAGCGGAGGCCGATGTGCGGTTTATATTCGCTGAAGCGCTGGAGTTGATAGCCAGAACGGCTCGGGGGTTGGTGGTGAACAAGGCTATTGAAGCTGCATGTCTGCTGAAGCTTGGTCACCTCTATGCCAACCGTGAAGAGGTTGTGACCGGAACAATCGCGACCGAACTGCCGCTGACCAGCAAGTCGTTGCTGGCGCCGTACCGTATCGGCATGGGGGTCTGATGAGAGCCGGCCCATTGCGTCATCTATGCACCATGTTCAAACCAGTTCTGACGAAAAACAAAACTGGCGGATTCGACACCTCGTGGGTGGAGCTCGTAAAACTTTGGTCTGAGATCACCATGCCAACGGGGCGGACTGCGCCAGTCGCTGAGCAGTTGAAGGCGGTGGTTACCGCAGAGATACGCATCAGACCTCGCGCGGACGCTGTCGCAGGCAATCGCCTGGTGCACACGGCGAACGGAATCACCACCACCTACCTGATCGAAGCCGCACTCCCGAACAACGAGCGCGACATGCTTAGATTGCTCTGTTCAAACGTACCCAATCCGTAGAGGTGAAATATGAAAGTAGTTGCCTTGGGCACTCTTTCCGGCGCTACCGGCGACCGGGAGAAGGGTGAAGAATTCACGGTGGATGCCAAGCTTGGTGCTGACCTGGTCGGGCGTGGCCTGGTCGATCCCGCGCCCGACGCGCCGCCCGCCGCTGAAAAGCCCGGAAAGGCCAAGGAGTAATCCATGGCCGCCCGTCGATCGCGCATGTCCGGCGACTTCAAGCTGCGTCGAACTCTGCGCACGATCCATCAATCCATGGATAACGAGCTGGCACCGGTGATGCGCGACAGTGCCGAGCGCATTCTTTCGACGATGAAGAACCTAATTCCGAAAGACACTGGTGCGGCTGCTGCCGCGCTGACGGTGTTTGTTTCGCAAAGCGGCCTGGACGCTCAGATAGGTATTCGTGGCAAAAAGAACAAGCAACGGTTCTTCTACATGCGGTTTGTGGAGTACGGGACCAAGGGCTACACCGGCAACAAGCGTGCCGGTGGCAGGACACGCCGCCCGACGAATAAGGCCGACGGCTCAAACTTCTTCGGCAAGTACCCGGACATCCCAGCGCGCCCGGCTCACCCATGGCTTCGCCCAGCGAAGGACGTGAACCGAGAGTATGTGGTGGCCAACATCAAGGCCGCCATCGGTCGAACGCTGAGCAAGGCGAGCAAGGGGCTTACCAATGGCTGATCCGTCTGTTGCGCTGCAGGAGGCGCTGTTCGCCAGGCTTGCGGCTGAGGTCTCATGCCCGGTCTACGATGGCGCGCCCATGGATTCGCCGATGCCCTACGTTTCAATTGACCGCGAGATATCCACCAACATCTCACCTATCGCCGGCAGGAAGCGCGAACAGCGCCTGATTTACTTGTCGGTCTGGTCGGACGCCCACGGCCAGGCCGAGGTAAAGCGCATCCTCGGTGAGGTTGTGGCTGCTCTGGATGAGCGCCGCTTACCGCTGGACGTTGGCCGGGCAGTGTCAGTCCGGGTCGAGCAAGCCGACGCCCAGCGCGATGCTGATGGCGTCACCTACCAAGGATCGATCACGGTCCGCGTTATCACCACTCACTAAACCAAACACCCGGCCGCACCGCGGCTTTATCCAATGTGCCTTTGGAGGACCCCCCATGGCCGACGACAACCTCAACACAGCCGCCGGCTGCCGGATCAGCATCGGCAGCAAGAACGGCGCAGACACCGAAGCGCTCTACAAGGCAGACACCTACGTCGAAATTGGCGAAGTGGAAGACCTGGGCGAGTTTGGCGACACGTTCAGCTCCGTGACCTTCACGTCGCTGCGCGATGGCCGAGTTCGTAAGTACAAGGGCACCGCTGATGCTGGTGACCTGACACTGGCCGTGGGCCTGGACAACGGCGACCTGGGCCAGGCCAAGCTGAAGATCGCTCACAAGGATCGCAGCAAGGGCGACTACAACATCAAGATCACGCTGAACGATGGCGATCCTGATGCCACTCCAGCCCTGTTGCCGACCACGTTCTACCTGCGCGGTAAGGTGATGAACAACACCGTCGCCCCCGGCGCCGCTGACAACGTGGTTCGCCGCAACGTCACGATCGGCATCAACTCCGACATCCTGGAAATTCTCCCGGCTGCCGCCGCATAACCTGCGGGGCTTCGGCCCCGAACCCCAAGGATTCGACACATGAGCAAGACCCTTTACGGCACCGTCGAGATCAAGCTTGGCGACGAGACCTACACCCTCACTCCGACCCTCGGCGCCGTGCGCGCCATTGAGGCCCACTTCGGCGGCTTGCGCGGTGCGTCCCAGGCGATCAACGCCCTGAGCATCGACGGTTGCGCGGTGATCATTGCCGGCGGCGCGGGTTTGAAAGGTAAGGCCGCCGAGGCGGTGGCGGAGCAGGTTTGGCAAACCGGCGTGCTCGACGTCTCCGTGCAGCTCAATGCCTACCTGGTCGCGCTGTACAACCCGAAAGGGCCTGACGCGGGAAAGGAAAAGCCGGCGGCGTAAGTGCCGTAGAAGACGGCAGCTATGTTGACCGGCTCTACGCGGTAGCCACGGGCTGGCTAGGCTGGACACCGGTCATGGCCTGGACTACGCCGATGCCCGAACTGTTCCTGGCCATGGACGCCAAGATCGAATGGGCGCAGATGACGAACCCCTTCGGTGGCGGAAAGGCGAAAGCCAAGGCTGAAAAACCATCCCCATCGACTGTGGCCGATAAGCTGCGGCAGGCGCTTACGGGCAAGCAGGCTTCGTAGATGAACTTTGCTATCCTCTATGCTTAAACGTTCTGGAGAGGCGCAATGGGCAAGGGAGCAAAAATATCGGTCGCCGGCTCAGCTGTAGCGGTCGCCGCCATAATCGGAGCGATTATGTTCGTGTCGCCGACAAGAGCGTTATCTGCGGCGATCATGCGAGACTGCATCGGTGTGGTTAAACAAAAGACCAAGGGCGTTGAAATTATAAGCGCTACAGCCATTCAGCCTGAACCAAACAGGCGAAAGGTTGAAGATTTCAACAGGGCCACTCAGGCGGTGATATCGAGAGGCGATATAGTTCCTTCCGAACCGAGCGTTTTGATAGATTTTAGAACTGACCGAGGTGATGGAAAGGCCCTGTGTACATACTTCGTAGAGCTTGAAACCGGATCAGGAACATACTCGGGCGTTTCGGCACACGACGTTCAGATAGGTTTGAATTCATTGTCCGGTTTGGAGATGGCATTTATGAAAAGGTTTGACGTTGGACGCTTAGATAGAGCGCTATCCCTAATTCCTATATTTGGGGTTGTCCAGAAGTTCTATTTGGACTGATTTTATAATTTATATAGAGCCCACTACGGTGGGTTTTTTATTGCCCGGAGAAAAGCATGGCTGATACCGACGTACAGGGGATGCTCGTCCGCATCGAGGCGACCACCGCCCAGTTGCGTCAGGAGATGGCCCGCGCCGACTCAACTGTCGGGCAAGCGTCTGGAAAGATCGATAAAAGTCTAGGGCGTATCGACACTGCTTTTGATCGTGCGGGGGCGCGTGCGCTTAATGCCTCGGGGCTGATCAAAACTGCATTGGCTGGCGCTATCAGCGCAGCCGGTATCGGGAAGATCATTGAGGCGGCCGATTCATACGGGCAGATGTCCGACCGTATCGGCATGGCTACATCCAGCGTGGGTGAGTACGATCTGGTTCAGCAGCGTCTA
Source organism: Pseudomonas sp. FP2338 (assembly GCF_030687515.1). Classification (NCBI taxonomy): domain Bacteria; kingdom Pseudomonadati; phylum Pseudomonadota; class Gammaproteobacteria; order Pseudomonadales; family Pseudomonadaceae; genus Pseudomonas; species Pseudomonas sp. FP2338. The sequence continues at coordinate 1,394,490 of NZ_CP117436.1, forward strand.
CTGGATACTGCCAAACGCACTTATCGACCGCTCGCTGAAGCACAGGAATTATACATTCGGACGTCGGGTAGTCTGAAGTCCATGGGCTACAACACCAGCCAGGCGCTGGATGTTATGGACAGTTTTAGTTTCCTTTTGGTGACCAACTCGGCATCCGCTGATAAAGCCAAGTCTGCAATCGATGGTTACTCGAAAGCTTTGCAGACAGGCAAGGTAGATGCTGATGGTTGGCAGGCGATGCTTGCTGCAATGCCAACCATCGTCGAAACCGTAGCCAAGGCCACAGGCAAAACCGCTGAAGAGATTCGGGCGCTTGGTGCCGACGGCAAGCTTGGTCTCGATGTTCTTACCAAAGGTTTGAAGGGCAGCGCCGAGGCTAATGGGAAGCTCGCCGACAGCATGACGGTCGCAGTCCGTGATGCGCTGCAGAATCTGACAAACGCCTTTGATGTATATGTCGGGCGCTTGGACGAGACCACCAATTTTACTGGCGTTCTCGGGAAGGCAATTGGTGCGGTCGGCGACAACTTCTCTGCCTTGGCGGATGTGGCGATTATCGCTGCCGTGGCTGCACTTTCCCGATACGGTGCAATGGCCGCCTCATCGGGGGCGACAGCTGTTTACTCGGCCCTCAAAGATGCGGCGGCGAGAAAAGCCCAAGCAGCAGGGGTCTTGCTGGTTGCGCAAGCTGAGCAACAAAAAGCTCAAACCTCTGTTTTCTTGGCTGAGAAAGAAGCAATTGCAGCTCGCGGCACCGCTGTCCAAACGCAAATGTCGCTCCAACTCGCAGAAGCGCGTCTTGTAGAAACGCGAGCTACCAATGCTGTGGCCGCCGCCCAGGTTGGGGTAAGTCGCGCTGGTGTAGGCCTGGTTGGGATGATGGGGGGGCCGCTGGGTATTGCAGCCTTGGCTATTGGTGCCGCTACCGCCTTTCTAACGCTGCGCGATAATACGAGCGTTCTTGAGGAGAAACTTGGCGACCTAGCTGATCCGATTGATAAGTTGATTGCGCGTTTCGGGGAGTTAAACAGAGCTACGCAGTCCGTGACTCTTCGCGAACTTAAGTCAAAGGTTGAGGAGTTGCAGTCTGATCTCGGTCAAATGTCCGGCGCGATTGCTGACAAGTTTGAAAATGACATGCGTGGCATGGGCGCTGCCGGCGCTGATGGGCTCATGGCAGGGCTCACACCCCTTCCGGCTGAGGCTCAGGCGGCCTTGGATTTGGTTCGGAAGGCATCGAAAGATCAAGCTGCAGGCATTACCGTTGACTGGAAAGAAGTTGCTGATCAGGTGCGTCTTGTTCCAGGCGTAACCGAATCAATGGCTCAGGCTATGGAAGAGAGCCAGGGGCCCGTCACTAAGTTATCCGGCGAGCTTGGCAAGCAGAAAGAGGTGATTGCAGCCCTTACAGGCGAGACTGATGCCAATACCAAGGCGCAGCGTGAGAACGCGTCTGCGAAGGCTAGCGCTGCTCAAGATGGGAAGAAGTATCTTGATCAGCTGCTTAAGGAACTTGCTTCTGCTCAAGACAAGACAAGCCTCGCGGCTGCGAATCGATATATCGCAGAGCATAAGTTACTCACCGAGGCCGATATTGTTGCAATACGTTCAGCTGCTGCGGCGAAGGATGCGCAAAAAGAGGCTGATGACGCTGCTACCAAGGCCACCCGGAAGAACACCAGTGCTACCGAGTCTGCCGCCAAGCAACAACTGAAGTCCTTCGACACAGCCGAGGAGGGCTACAAGCGCCAGATCGAGCTGATCAACACCACCGGTGACAAACAGAAAGACGCCACCGAGGTGATGAAGCTTTCTTTCGAGCTGCAGGAGGGCAAGCTCGGCAAGCTGAGCGAGGCGCAAAAGAAGAAGCTCATGGGCATGGCTGCCGAGCTTGACGCGCTGAACAAGCTGAAGAAGGCCAACGAGGAAGACCTGAAGCTGACGGCGTTCAGAAATGCTCAGGGCGTCGGCACTCAAACCATGAAGGATGGGTTTGATCAAGAGCTGAAAGGCGTAGGGATGGGCGATAAAGCCCGCGACCGCGTGCGCGCGGATTTGGCTCTCCAGCAGAAGTACGCCGCTGATGTGGCCAGCCTCAATGAGCAGTTTCAGGCCAAGAGCATTAGCAAAGAGTTGTACGACAGCGAAACCGCTGTTCTTGAAGAGGCGCTTGCCGAGCGGATTATTGCGCAAGAGCTCTACTACCAGGCGGTGGACGAGCAGCAAACTAACTGGATGAATGGCGTAAACGAAGCGTGGGCTAACTATGCCGACGCTGCACGTAACTATTCAGCTCAGGCGGCAGAGGTCACCAACGGCGCTTTGGATAGCGCCACGGGCGGCCTGGCGACATTCTTTTCGGATGTGGCTACTGGCGCAGAAGAGGCTGATGATGCTTTGGCGAATATGGTCACAAATTTCGCCAAGTCGATCATCAACTCCCTTGCTCAGATGGCTGCTCAGTGGTTGGTTTACCAGGCTGTTCAACTACTTGTCGGGAAAACAACACAAGCCAGCGCAGCAGGTGCTATGGGGGCAAACGCTCAGGCAATGTCATTGCAAGCCGGCCTCAATGCTTACGCGTCTACCGCAGCTATTCCTATCTTTGGACCTGCTCTCGCGCCTGCTGCTATGGCGACAGCGCTTACTGTAACTGGCCCACTTGCTGCAGCGGTTAGCATGACTGCGATGGCTGGAGCAGTTGGAGGCTTTCAGCAGGGTGGTTACACCGGCAATGGCGGTGTTGGGCAAGTTGCTGGGGTTGTCCATGGCAGAGAGTATGTATTCGACGCTGAAGCAACAGCTCGTATCGGCGTCGGTACTTTGGAGGCTATGAGCGATGGTCGGACAGCTTTTGTCAATCCGGCTTCAGCCGGTTCGGCTGGTGCTTATGGATCCGAGACTTCTTCTTCCCCTGCGCCTTTGGCTCCCATCGTCAATCTGATCGAGGACTCAAGCAAAGCCGGTCAAAGTCAATCGAAGCAAGTTGATGGTCGCTGGGTGATTGATCAATTCGTTGCCAACATTCGCGATAACGGAAAGGCGGCGAAAGAAATTCAACAAATGCTGGGTATTGGGAGGGCTGCCCGTTGAAAAAGTATCCAGAAGAACTTCCTCTGCCAGTTGCCGATGGATATGGTTTTAAGCCGGTTAGTCCTTTTATGCGGACAAAAATGAACACCGGTCGATCCCGTCAGCGGCGCGCCTATTCGTCAGTCCCAACAGAGCTGACGGCTGATTTTCTTTTCGAAGATGATATGCAAACTCAACTTTTTGAGTCGTGGTTTGAGGAAGTCCTCACATCCGGTGTCGATTGGTTTGAGTGCGAGCTGAAAACCCCGCAAGGGATTAGACCCTACAAAGTTCGTTTCACCGATATCTATGAAGGTCCCACGCTTGATGGGGGGCATTGGCGGTTTCGAGCGCCAATTGAGCTTTTGGAAAGACCGATTCTAACCGGCGGTTGGGCTCTGTACGCACCGGACTATATCGCCGCCATGAATCTCATCGACCTGGCAATTAACAGGGACTGGCCATCATGACGAGTTTCGTACTCAATCGGCTTTATTCAAGTGGTGGCCCGGAGATAATCCATGGAACCCTTGAGATCACAGATGGTGTGGCTTATCACTTTCTCACCAATGGATATGAGGACTTGGAGACCGGTCTTGAGACCGGCGCATTGGCGAGGTTCGTTGCCTGCGGTATCTCTACTGCGCTCCCGAAGCGTGGAAGCGACGGAAAACAGGACCTAAAATTTGCCCTATGCAATATCGACGGCAGCGTCTCGGGATTCCTTCGGCCAGCGCTGGCTGACCGGCGTGAAATCAACTTGGTGTACCGGGAGTACATCAGTACTGACCTGACCTATCCATCGAAGATCCTTCGATTCAAAGTTAAAAATGGGTCTGTCACGGCCACTGAAGCTCAGATCGTTGCTGGATATTTCAACCTGCTCGAAACTCTCTGGCTTCGTTTCAACTACACCGGCGACTTCGCCCCTGGCATGCGGTACCAATAATGATCGATCACGACAAATACCTCGCGGGCCGATACCTCGAGGGCGGGAGAGTGTGGCCGTTTGTTGATTGTTACGGCCTTGTGCTGGAGGTACGCCGCGACCTCGGCATGCCGGATTGGCCGGAGTGGGCTGACATCCGCGCCGGCGACGGTTCGATGGTGGAGGTGGCGGGCAAGTGGTTCCCCACGCTCACACCGTGCGAGCCGGAAGAGGGCGCGCTGATTGCGCTTTACCAGGGCAGCGAGATGCGTCACGTCGGTGTCGTGGTTCGGTGTGGCGCATCACTTGAGGCAATGGAGATCACTGAAAAGCAACGGACAATCTGCCTGCCTCTACACAGGCTTAAGCGCCGCTTCGTGCGGGTGGAGTATTACAAGTGATTGAAATTTACTCGTCCCGTATTGGCGTCAAGGAAGGCGACTGTGTTCCGCTGGAGTCGCACCAGGTCAACGAGCCTATTTCATTGGAGGGCTGGCTTTCAGCGCACGCCAAGGGGTTTGACATCAGCTTGGTTCACCCGATCTGTATTGAGGTGGAAGGGGCTGCAGTACCTGTGGATCGGTGGCCAGAGACCATGGTTGACCAGACCACTGACGTGAAGATCTTCCCTGAGGCACGGGCCAGCGCGGCGGTGGTAGCAGCCTGGGCCGCAGTTGCGCTGGCGGCGATATCGATCGTCATGGTGTTGACCATGCCCAAGGCGAAGACTTCGAAACAGCAGCAGGGCGATGACCTTGATGCGGCTACCGCCACGGGCAATCGTGCGAAGCTGAACTCGCCAATTCGTGAAGTCCTCGGCATGGCCAAGGTCTATCCAGATCTGCTGGTTCCGCCGGTATCGAGGTTCGTAAACAAGAGGATGATGGTGACGACCCTTGCTATGTCAGTTGGCAGGGGCCGGTATTCGATCCCGCCAAGCACGATAAAAATTGGCGACACCCCCGTTGCGGCTTTTGGGTCCGATGTGAACTACGCAATTTATGAGCCTGGCGCCTCACTCCTTGGCGATTCGCGCGCAAGGAACTGGTACCGAGCCACAGAGGTTGGTGGTACGAACGCTGGCACCGCTGGGCTCGACCTCTCCAGTACCGCACCTTCGCAGTCGGCGGCCCTGGCAGACTCCATGTTGATCAGTGGCAATACGGTATCGCTGCTGGGGAACAGTCCCCGCTTCCCAGAAGCGTGGGCCGAGGGTACCGTCGTTCGGCTGGTGACGCCGGATACTTTCACTGTCACAACTGCTGGCTCATATAGCCGTATCGCCGGCGCGTTGACCGATCTTGCACCGTTTGTTGGCATGAAGGTAACGCTGGGTAGCGATTCAGAGATTGATTTGACGGTGGCGAGCGTGCTGCCCTACGTCGCGCCCGTGCCTGGCATTGGCGGCGCGCCTTCTACGGTGACTGCGAGTGCTTCTCCATCGACGTACGACTTCAGCGCCGGCGCCGTCGTTTGGTCTGTGACGTTTCAAGGAGTGACCAAGACGATCTCGCTTAACGCCAATTACGCGAACATGAGCGGGCTTGTATCAATAATCACGTCGCAGCTTTCGGGTAGCGGCTTGGTGGCTCAGGACAACTCTGGGAGAATTCGCCTCGTCGAGCCGTTGAGCCCTTACAAGGGCGGGACAATCTCGCAATCGAGCGCCCCTGTTCCGATTTTCGGTTCTGGGCCGACCTATACCGTCGGTACTGCATCTACTGGTGGCACCCCAGAGCAGCTTGCAAGCGTCACGCTCAGCTATGACAACGGAACTCCTTTTTCTGGCGTCGCTGCCGGTCAGCAACGGCTTTCCATTGCTTACCGTGGCTACAGATATCAAGTCGTCTCGGTCAGCGGGCTTACCGCTACAGTCAAACGAATCACTGACGCCGGCGGCGTGGACAATTCCTGGGGTGGATTCACCGCAAGAACCCTGCTCGACTTCTCTATGTCGGGAAGCGGCGGAGCAAGCAACTGGATCGGTTCTTTCATGGGGTGTCCTGAAAACGAACTTGCGACCCAGGCTGAATACGATGTCTTCTTAAGCCAGGGGCTTTGCTATTACAGCAAGTCCGGCAACATCAAGACGCTCACAAAATCGATTGAAGTGCGCTGGCGGGACGCGGCCTTAGGTGGCGCGTGGACAACCATCACCCACACCTACACCGACGCAACCCCTGACCAGATTGGTTTTACCCATGGGGTGGTTTTCCCTTACCCGCTGCGGCCTGAGTTTCAAATGAGGCGGGTTCAGCCGGTCGAAGGTGGCCAGGTGCGTGACGCAATTCAGTGGTATGGCCTTCGCACGCTGCTACCTGACCCAGGCTCTTATGAGGGCATCACTGTCATCACCATGGATATTCGTGGCGGTGACCGTCTCAGCGCCCAATCAGAGCGGGAGGTCAGCTGTGTGCCTACCAGGATATACGAGAGCGCACCGCCACGGTCAATCAAGGGAGCAGCTCTGCACGTGTGTGAAGGGCTTGGGATCGACGAGTCGCTAATCGACATGGATGCGCTAAGCGCTGTGGACCAGGACTACTGGACGCCTCGCAGCGAGCTATACGATATGTCGCACGAAAAGCCCACGGCGGTCCGCGAGGTCCTGCAGGGAATCTTCACGGCCGGGATGTCGCACCTTTCGAGCGGTAATGGCCTGCTCAGCGTCAAGCGCGAAGGCCTTCAGCCGGCGCGCGGGGTAATCACTCCGCACGAAATGACCAGCGAACTGACGTCCAGCTTCACGGCGCCAAGCCCTGACGACTTCGACGGGGTGGACGTTGAATACATTGACCAATACACCAACCGTAAGGAGACCGTGCAGTGCCGGCTACCTGGAAGCCTTGGGCTAAAGGTGGACAAAATCCAGCTGGATGGGGTGTCAGACAAAACCCGCGCTTGGCGCATCGGCATGAGGCAGCTACGCAAGTACCAGTTCTCACGCTGGGGCTACAGCGTTGACACCGAGATGGATGCCCTAGTGTTTGATGACATTGACCATATCACGCTGGCAGACGACATCCCGAACACAACCAGTAGCGCCCTGATCGTCGCAGTGGAAGCGTTTGAAGGCCAGTACCTGCTCACGCTTAGCGAAGAGATGGACTGGACGATGGTTGCGCCACGCGCGGTCATCCGGCGGCACGACGGCACAGTCACAAGCCTGTTTGAGCCGAAGGATGCTGGCTTTCACCAGGTGCTGGTGCCGCTCACTGCAATCGACTTCGATATCGTCACCGACCTGAGCATTGAGCCCGCAAGGTTCCTGTTCGGGCCAAGCGAGCAAGTCGGTTACCCGGCGATGATCACCGAGATAACCCCGAACCAGGATGGATCCTGCGCCGTCACCGCAACCGAGTATTCGCCGGTGTTTTACGCGGACGACGACAACTACCCGCCCTCAGCGGCATAGATACCAACCCATTCAAGGCCCGCCAATGTGCGGGTTTTTTTTTGCCTCGGGGAAAACCATGGCCTTTAACACCGGAAATCCTGTAGAGCCGAACGGTTCTCGTGACCCGCGCGATCTGATTGACAATGCTCAGATCGCTGACAAGCTCATCAACAGTTCAGACCTTACGTGGTTTGGCAGGCTGGGTAAGGCCCTGAAAACGTGGGCGGGCATGACGGCGGAGCACAACGCCGCCCAGGTGCAGCGAACCGCCGAATTTCAGGCGTTTCTTCAAAACATCAGATTTGAAGTTCCGGTGAGCTACGCCGCTGGGATTAACATCACGCGCAGCACGCAGACCGTGCTCTATAACGGTCAGGTATACCGTCCAAAGCCGGAAGCTTTGCCTTTCGTAACGACGACCTTCCCGGCAGACGAGGCAAAGTGGTTGCTCGCCGGCGATAGTACGCTCCGCCAAGATCTTGCAGCGAGCACCGGCGCAGGCCGCTCCGGATTCGATTCTGCGTTGGAGTACGCGCCCGCAACTGTAGGCTTTGAGCTTGCAAACCTGGTTCGGCCTGGCGCCAAAAAACAGCAGCGTACGTTCGCTGACTTCATGATGCTGCAGAATCTGGGGAACCTTGACCAGCTCAATAAAGCACTGATGGCAAGAGTTTGCACTGTTGTTATCTTCAGTGACTCAATCGCCGAAGGGGATCGTGACGGGCTTGAGGACAACTCTGTAGTTCTTCGAATAATGGCGTTGCTTCGTGACCAGAACCCATCTATCACATGGAACTTTGCGAACTTCAGTTTGGCCGGGCGCGGAATTTCAGCGCTATCAAGCTCAAGTTATGTTGGGATGTCTCCACCTGAAGATAATGCGGTGGGCTTTTATCGACCCTCAGGCAATGCATACAACTGTGCATGGCCAGGCGGATCTGTGGTGGGGAAAACCTGGTTAAATCATGGTCGCGATTTAAACCCCGACCTGGTAATACTGATGAGTGGCGCAAACGATACTACCGGCGATGGGAACACAAATGCGTCACAGATAATCGCCGTCTTGGACACAATGGCTGGCTGGACAAAGCCTCCGTCTGTGGCGTTGGCGCCAGCCGCTTTGCCTGCTTCAACGTATGGGTATCAAGACGCCATTCAGGTTTCTGCGAACGTCATGCGCGGCATCGCCAGGTCACGCGGTTTGACACTTCTTGATATCAATCGTTTGTTCCACCTGCATCGGTATGCCAAGGACGTAGATAACTGTACCTATGTCCGCGATAACGGATTCTCTGGGTATCCAAGTGGCTGGACTGCAAGCGGGGGAACGACTTTCGCGCAATCTGGTGTGCCAGGGTACGCGCTTCAGGGGGTTGGTTCGGCATTGCGCAACAACCTTGCCCAAGACCTGAACCAGAGCGGATTGTTTACCATGCCGAACTGGAGCACCCAAGTCGGTCAGCTTATTTATAGATCGCTTGGATCACCAGCTACGCAATACATCGCGCAGGTTACTGGAAATGCCGTTCAGCTTTATTTCGGTGCGATACAGCTTGCTTCTTATCCAGTATCACCGGCAATCCCTAATGGTACCGGTGTTACTCTTAGAGTTGATGTAAGGGGATGCCGACATAGAGTGTTTTTGAATGCCATCAAGGTTATTGAGTTCTGGAGTTACGCTCAGCCATTAGCAGGTAAATATGGCGTAGGCATCGTAGGCGCACTGGGAACAGTTGAAAACTCCATAGTCCATGTGGGTAATCCGCGTCAGTATGGAACCCCAGAGTTGAGCGACACCGATATTTACGGTTACAGCCCTGAAGAGTTTGCCACCAATCCAAACTCCCTTGGCGGTAACGGGATCAACCACCCAACCGCTCTTGCAAACACCTTGATATGGACGGCTTCATTCGCACCGCTCCTGCATCACATCAGAGCTGCCAGGAACGTTAAAGTTGTTGATGCAATAAACCCCGTAGCGGTTACTGACTCTGGGAACTTCGCAACCGCCTCAACGACTGTGACAATGCAAATAGACGGCAACTCTGGTTTCCCAGGGGCAGTAGTTGTTGCGTCGACCGGTGCAACGGCAGCCTGCCATCTGGCCAGGATAGTTTCCGTAAGTAACGCAGATCCTGCAGGCCGCACGATAATTGTGCGAGTTCAGCATTCCACCGGCGCTTCCTATTTGACCTCAAACGTTCAGCTCCCAGTGGGTAACTGGATGGTGACTGCAAACGCAGTACTGTCAAAAGACGCAGCAAACACGGTATTCAACTCGCTTCTAATAACGGCGGTTCGTGTTTCGTAAATAATTGAAAGTTTCCAAGCCCGCCTTTGAGCGGGATTTTTTTCGCATGGAGAAAAGCATGCCGATCACCGAGCAGCAGTTGCTGCAGATCCTCCCGAACGCCGGCCGCCAAGCCGGCGTTTTTGTTTCTGCGCTGAATACGGCCATGGGTCGTTACGGCATTGTCGGCACCCTGCGTGTGTCCGCGTTCATCGCCCAGGTCGGGCATGAGTCTGGTCAGTTGCGTTACGTGCGCGAGATCTGGGGGCCAACTGCGCAGCAACTCGGCTATGAGGGCCGTTCTGACCTAGGCAACACCGTTAAGGGTGACGGCTCCAAGTTCCGTGGCCGTGGACTGATCCAGATCACCGGCCGGGCGAACTATGCTGCGTGCGGTGAAGCCCTGGGCCTGGACTTGATCAATCAACCTGAGCTGCTCGAGCAGCCACAGCACGCCGCGATGTCGGCTGCGTGGTTCTGGTCCACGCGAGGGCTGAACACTCTGGCAGACCAGAAGGACTTCGCGAAGATCACCAGGCGCATCAATGGTGGGCTGACCGGCCAGGCCGACCGTCAGGCGCTGTACGACAGGGCGCTGAAGGTGCTGGCATGACGCTGGCGCAGAAGGTGGGTGTGTTGGCGCTGGCAGTTCTCCTGGTGTTGGCGGTTGGCGCCGGCGCCGGGGTATGGCTCGCCGCCCGTCACTACCGGCCGCTGCTCGACACGGCCAACCTCGACTTGACCAACACTAAGGCGGCACGGGAAAACCTTGAGGCGTTGGCCTTGGAGCAGGGCAGGAAGCTTGGCGAACTGGTGCAGGCCGGTGAGATGCGAGAGCGGAGCGCCGCATTGGCGCAGGAGAAAGCACGGCAGGAGGCCCAGCCCGACTACGCGGCCGCCACCAACCTATTGCGCGAGCGAACCGGCGGCGATCCCGCCCAGGCTGCCAGCGCGATTATTGATAAGGAGTTGGGTCTATGAAAGTGTTGCTGGTGGTGCTGGCCGTGGTGTTATCCGGGTGCGCGAGCAGGGAGCCGGAAGTGCGCACTGTCCGCGTCGAGGTGCCCGTACTGGTGCCGTGCAAGACTAAAGACGTCGCGGCCCCGCCGTGGGCGGCGCAAGGCCTGAAGAAGTCGGACAGCCTGGAACTCAAGGTGCGGGCGCTTCTGGCTGAGCGTCGGCAGCGGATTGGCTATGAGCGTCAGCTGGTTGCTGCAGTTGAGGCCTGTCAGTAGCTCGCCCATTCAACGCCATCAGCAGGCGCTGATTCTCCAGGAGCAGGTGATCACGCTGGCCGGCAACCGAATCGAGCGATCGGACCTTGCCGTCCAATTCCCACGTTTCATGATTCAGTCGAGCGATGTTGTCGAGCGCCTTCTTCAGCTCAGCTTCGGCCGAGGCCTTGCCGGTGGCCAGCAGGTCGCACATCTGCACCAGCCCGGCAATGTTCCGGCGCGCCTCGGTCAGCCGCTTCTGGGTCGCGGTCAGCTCGTCCTCGAGCAGGGCGCACTGGTGCTGGTACATTTCCAAGGGCGTAGGGCATCCAAGCCACTCGCAGGTGTCTTTGTCGAGCTTCATGGTGGGCAAACTCAAATACTGTATATGCGCACAGTAATCGAGGTGTTGCGGATTTGGGAGTGGTGTTCGTCGGCAGGACGCCGTTGAGGGTGTTTTTCTGTCTAATACTACCTTGCTCTAACCCGGTTTCATTGGGCTTAAAGCTAACAGAATTGAGCTTGGGTTTTAGACAGGTTGAGCCGGAAAGCCGCGCATCATAAGGCCCTTGATCCTATCAAGCCCATACTGCTGCATCATCGGGGTGTGGGAAGACAGATCGGAGGTGTTTTTACTCATCAGATAGTTAGCAAATTCGTTAAAAGGAGTGGGGCAAAGATGGGGCGCTTGGCCCTGCTAATTTTGCGATGGCGGCAAGGTTAACACGCAAGGTCGAGGGTTCGCAGGTCACAAACAGCCAGGCAAAAGCCAAAAATGGCGCAGCGCCCAATGGCCATCACTCTCAAGAATGAACACCGAACCCGTGGCGAGGGAGCTTGCTCCCGTTGGACTGCGCAGCAGTCCCATGCTCTTGAAGCAAAGAGCAGGGCCGCTTCGCAGCCCAACGGGAGCAAGCTCCCTCGCCACAGTTAGCGGTGCTTGTGCTATCTCTTAACTGATCGGCATCAGGCGCCGCGCCTGTTTTTCATTCGTTCGTTACTGAAGGTTACCGGGCGAATCCAACACCTTCACCACATCATCAACCACCGCCTTGACCATCTCCTGCAAGTAATGCGACGCCCAGGCGTACCGGTCCGTTTCCTTGGTCATCGCCACATCTTCGGCGAGTTGCTTGGCGACGTGGAGGAGGTCCGAGGCGTGGTGTAAAGCTTCGTGCAGGGAGACACCGCTGTTGACGCGAAATAGCGGTTGGTCGGAGTGGAAGGAGAAGGGGGTGACGCCGAGGGTGGTTGGATCTTGCGCAGTGCTCATAAAACACCTCCGAGGACGGAGAAAATGAGCCGAGAAAGGTGACACCTTTTGATGCAATAAACGTAGAAGCACATAAGTGAAAGTTCCTTGATTTGAGGAACTGCCACGAACCTTCTCACAGGTTTGGGTGGCAGCTGTGCGCAGGGTGAGAAACCGGCAATCAAGGCAACCGGTAGACCCGAAGGTCTCCCACGCACAGCCGCCATAAAACGATACCGCAGACGAAAAAAAACGCCGCGATAGGGTTCTTGGGCGCTTTGCGCCTTGATTTGCTCGGATTCTCACGCCCGGTCGCTGAATTTGCAGCGACCGGGGGAGGTTAGCGTGATGGTGGGGTGGGTGCAACTGGGGAGTGTATATTTAGCATTGCTGTGGTCGAAAAATACGGGGGTATTTATGTGACAAAAGTTACTTTAGCTTGTATGGTTTTCTCGGCTTTGAGCCATAGTATGTTATGGCTAACAAAATAAGAGGAATTCTAATCCATATCGTTTGCTAGGAGAGGGCCGAGAGTATCATCTTCCAATATGCACCAGCGAATGAAGGCGGAATATGGCATATTTCTTTTAATGAGAATTTTCATACGTTCTATCGATGTTTCTTTGTCGTCTGGTGTGGCGATGGGAGCATAGAAAGAGTCAATTTGATCCAGCAGTAGATTGTATTGCTTGAAAACCTTGGTTCTTAAGAATTCGCTAGAAATACGTTTGTTAACGGTGTGATTGCTGTTGAAAACTTTTGCAAGTAATTCTATTGTTTTTAAAGTGCGTGGATGGTCATTAGTGGCGGCAATTATTACCGACTTTCCACGTGGAGACATAGGGGGAAGGAGCTTTATGGCGCGGAAGGCGTCATATTCGGGATCGCAGCAATCGATAATATCATTAAAGACTGTACTCTTTATGTTGTTGCATCTGCTGCAGGCGAAATAGAGATTGTCCCAGTGATATTTTAACTCTTCATTGCCCTCATGTGATAAAAAATGTTCGACATTTATATCGTGCGGGTCGTTTGTTTCACAAATATAGCACTTATCAAAAAAAATTCTTCTCAGTTCGGTGTAAACGTCTTGACCATCGTAGGATCTAGCTTGAGCGAGTGACGCTGGTGCGGGATAACTACGGGTGGCATTAAACATTTTTACCACCTTTAATGTTCTTGTTCAATATGATCCTTGCGCGTTTAATGTGCATCGCGGACTCGGCATCTAACTCTGACTCGTGCTTACTGACCGCTTTAAGTGTCCGCTCTAACTCTTCAAGGTTCGGTGGTGTTTCTTGTAAGATATCGTAGAGCCGTTCCACGTTGTCCGTGACAATTTGAGATACGGGTGGTGTATCGAATAAGCCGCGTAAAATTGATTCATAAGAGTACATCGATAAGTCATCGATTTGTTCGAGCGTAGATATGTCATAAATTACGGCATTGCTGACGGAGGAAACTACAAATGGGGAGTGGGTAGTAATAATAAATTGAATGTTAGGGAATGCTTCAATTAAGAACGAAAAAACTTTGCGTTGGAGTGATACGTGGAGGTGTGCGTCAATTTCGTCGATAAAAACTAAACCATACATTTCTGAAGGATGGATGTCGCGTAATTCAACCTTCATAATCAAATTTGCATAAATAGCTAAAAGAGAGGAGAAGCCAGATGACAGCTTTTGAAAGCGGTATGGGGACTTGTCATCTTGATAGATAAAAAAGCACTGTTTGTTTGAGTCAAATTGTATACGGAGATTGGGGTCTTCAAAAAGATTTTTGAAATCACTCTCAAGTTTTTCGAACCATTTTGCAATGGTTTTCGCCGCGCCGGGGTCGTTTCCAATGTTAGGCGATTCAGCATAGGCTTGTAGGGTTATTTGGCTTACGAGATATTCCTCAAAAAAGCTCGATGTGTCCGGTGTGCCTGCTGATTGTAGTATTATTTTTTCTTTACTTGTAGCAGAAGCCGCCTCCCTAAAATCGGCTTGACGAGTAGCTTCAAACAGTACTAGTACTGCTTTGCCTTTTTTATAGTCTTCTGCGTATTTTTTTTCATCGGAAAATACTAGGAGTGGATTGGATAAAGACTCAAGCTTGGCTGTGGCGAGTTTGCGCAGGTCTACATAGTATCCGTAGCTTTGATTGGTTGGGTTGTTGGCGCTTATAAATGTGTTCGCTGAGTTAAGTCGCGACTGTATAGCTTGTGTAGGCTCATCATTGGTTAACACCAATTCGCAAAATTTGTGCAAGCTTTTAAGGAGTTGAGTTTTTCCCGATCCGTTTATGCCGGTAATAATAATACTGCGACCGCTTGCATCTATAGAGCACTTTTTGTCGGTGCCTGGGATTGTTGCATTTATCGCTACTGCGTGAGGGTATTTACTGGTCAACTTATTGCTCCCTGCGTTAGAGTTGTTCGGCGAGTTGTTCGTTTTTACACTATGGTATGTCGATTTGAAAAGTGAAAAAGGAGTGTGTGACCTGTTTGGGCGGCTGCCGAGCAAATATCCCCCATTCCGCTATTTTTTTTGTAGCGGGAGGTTCGACACCGACCCTTGCACAGGAGTGTTGAAATCATCAGTGAAAAGTAAAATGGAGCGTCTACTCCGATCTCAGGCCGACGCCGCGTTGTGCTTCAGCCGTCATCATGAGCAGATTCTGCTGTTTGTTGGCCTCAATCAGTATTGCGTAATAGACCCGCTTTTTCTGTCCAGATTTTGCGTTACGAATAAAGTCGGAAAAAGGATTTTTAGCGCCTTTGGACAAGCCAAGCTTCGTTGAAATGATCATTACGCACCTAATCGTTGACCGTGATAATTCAGGTTAACACGCATGTTTGTCCCTTCGCAGTGCACAAGCAAACAGGTAAATATCCTTACAAATGCATAAAATATGCAATTTAGCATTTGCCAACCCCAAAAACTCCCGGCACTATCGCCGTTATGCAAAAACGCAACGTTTCAACCGTCTTAAGAGAGCTGCTGGACCGCGACCGGATCTCCCCCACGGAGCTTCACCGGCGTACCGGCGTGCCTCAATCCACACTCTCGCGGATCCTCAGCGGCAAAATCGTTGATCCGTCGGACAAGCACATCTCGCGCATCGCCGAGTATTTCCGCGTCAGCACCGACCACCTGCGCGGGCGCGCGGCGTTGGGCCTTGGGCGCGATGACGGGCGCGACCCGATGCATTCGGAACTCAAGGACATAAGCCTGTGGGACGACGACACGCCCGTTAATGATGACGAGGTGTCGATCCCCTTTCTGCGCGAGGTTGAATTGGCTGCTGGATCAGGAAGATTCGTCATCGAGGAAAGCGAGAAGGCCAGCCTGCGGTTCGGCAAGCGCAGCCTTCGCCATAACGGGGTGCAGTTCGACCAGGCCAAATGCGTGACGGTGCGCGGCAACAGTATGTTGCCGGTGCTGCGCGATGGCGCGACGGTCGGGGTGAATGCGGGCAAGAGCGGCATTGGTGACATCGTCGATGGCGACTTGTATGCCATCAATCACAATGGCCAGCTGCGGGTGAAACAGCTCTATCGCCTGCCTTCCGGGATTCGCCTGCGCAGTTTCAATCGCGATGAGCACCCGGACGAGGACTACAGCTTCCAGGACATTCAGGATGAGCAGATCAGCATCCTCGGCCATGTGTTCTGGTGGGGCATGTACGCCCGTTAACCTCCTTGCGTAAGACAAAGCCCGCCCATGTGCGGGCTTTTTTTCGACCTAAAAAAACCGGTAAGCCCTTGGCCCACCAGGCTCAAAATGCACTGATGCATTTAGCTAGCAAAAATAAATGCGTTTGTGCATTGACTGTATATGCATACATGCATATTCTTCATCTCAAGCCAGCCAACAAGGTGGTGGAGGCGGCAAGGATGCTGCCAAGGAAAGTGACAAGGGAAGTGACAAGGAAGCCACGCAACATCGGCAAGGACGCCATCGAAGCGATGGCAGGGATGCCAGGCAACACCGGCAAGGATGCCGACGCTCTTTAGTTACACCGCTTTAAAAAACAGGCAGCGATGAACCGGCCTTAACGGTTCAGAGGGTTGGCAACTGACCCGGGTGTGCAGCGTAAAGCACCAGAAGCAGTTATCCGGCAGACAGGGATCGTGGTCGGAAAAACATTGAGGAAAGAACCGTACCGCGCCAGTAGCGCCGAACGTTCGAGGACATCATTACTGAAAAGCCCGGGCAACCGGGCTTTTTGGAATGCCGACCTATCGAAGCATGTGTGAATGAAAAATGGACTATTGAGTGCTCAGCCAGGAGGCGTGACATGACAAATGAACAACAAGCGTTAGCGGAAATGCCTATCTGGCTGGTCATCGTATTGGCAGTGATCGGCGGGGTGTCCGGCGAAATGTGGCGCGCCGACAAGGAGGGCGCACGTGGCTGGTCGCTGATCCGCCGCCTGGCCCTGCGCTCCGGCGCGTGCATGGTCTGCGGCGTTTCAGCCTTGATGCTGTGCTACGCCGCCGGCATGTCGATCTGGACCGCCGGCGCCATTGGTTGCCTCACCGCAATGGCCGGTGCCGATGTCGCCATCGGCCTCTATGAACGCTGGGCGGCCAAGCGCATCGGGGTCAACCAAGGCTCCGGCCAAGACCCGCAGTAACCGTTGCAAGGACGCTACTTAATATGACCCTTATCGAAAAACCCTCCCAACTGCCCTACGCCATCGGCGCGGCGCTGCACGCGGCCTTCCCCGACTTGAAGGTCGGCAATCACCAGGATTTTCAGGGCGCCTTGGATAAAACCGGCGTGTTGATCACGGTCGAAGGCAATGGCCCGGGCATTCGCTCTCGTGAAGGGCGCAAGGCTCACGCCCTGACGATTTCGCTCCGGGCCATGGTGGCGCCGGGTGCGCTGCCATTTGATGCCTGCGACCTGGCCAGCCAGCTTATGGACCAGGTGCTGGATAACCGTTGGGGCCTGCCATTGGCCCAGTGCGATTTGCCGATAAATATCGTCGCCGCGCCAGTTGCTGCAACAACAGCAGAAACGGACTACGACACCTGGACTGTCTCCTTCACCCAGACCGTCTACATCGGGCCGGTGTTACTCACCGATCCTACCGGCCAGCCGCTGTTTGCCCGCACCTGGGAAGTGGCGGATATCGACGATCCCGACCAATACAAACCACTGGCGGAGTAGCCCATGTTCGACGCGCTGTTACGCATGCAACTGGGGCCGATTGTCGAACGCCTGGCAGAGATGGAAACCCAGCTTGAAGACCTGTATCGACGCGCCGAGAGTTTTTGTCGGATTGGCACGTGTCAGTCGGTCGACGCCGCCAGCAATACCTGCAAGGTCAGCCACGGTGATTTAGTCACGCCGGCGATCCGCTTTTTCAACCCCAGCGCAGGCGCACAAACCGAAACGCGCATCCCGTCTGTGGGTGAACAATGCCTGTTGCTCAACTACGGCGGCGGCGAAGGCGGTGGGCAGTCTGTGGCTTTGTTCGGCCTCAACAGTCGCCAGTTTCCGCCGGTCTCCAGCGTTGCCACATTGACCCGGCGGCGTCATCAGGACGGCACCCAAAGCGACTATGACGACGCCAGCCATATGTTCAATTGGGTCAACGGCCCCACCACGTTCAGCGGTTCGCGCGAACAGGTAGACGTCAAAGTCGGCGCCGCCAGCTTGGTCATGAGCGCCCAGAACATCACCCTGCAAATCGGCGGCACCAGCCTGGTACTGGACGCTGGTGGCGCGCACTTCAGTGGCCCGCTGGTCGATCATCAAGGCCGCGTCATTAGCCCCCGATAAGGACATCCCATGCTCGGCATTGATCGAAACACCGGGGCAGCCGTCGATGACTGGCTGCAATTCGTGCAGCGCGCCACCCGAGCGCTGACCACCCCGGTGGGCACTCGTCAGAAACGCCCGCTGTACGGCTCGCTGATCCCGCAACTGCTTGGCCAAAACCTTGGCGACGACCTGCTGATCCTCGCCCAAAGCCACGCCGCGCAAGCGTTCTACAACAGCCACAACGGCATCGGCGATTTTCAACCCCAGGTCATCGTCGCCACCCGCCAGGGCGCCGGCCTGCTGTTGCGCTTTGCCGGCACCTGGAAAAACCGCCAACAAACCTTCGAGGTCGTGACATGAGCATGCTGATCCCCGGCCAGAACCAACTGGCGGAACCGGCCATCATTGCGGTGGATGAGTTCGAGCCGCTATTGGCCGAATTCAAGGCGTTTGTGGTCGATTACGTCGCCACCCGAGCACCGCAAAGCGCGGCCAAACTCAAGGTCAGCCTCGACAACGAAAGCGAGTTGCTGACCCTGGCCCTGGAAGCGTTTTGTGTGCGGTTGCAAACCCACGAACGCAAATACAATGCGCGTATCAAGCAGATGCTGGCGTGGTGGGCCACTGGCAGTAACCTGGATGCGCGCCTGGCGGACATGGGCCTGGAACGCCAAGTGCTCGATCCAGGCGACCCGGCGGCGTTTCCGCCGGTGCCGCCGACGTTGGAGAGTGACGACGACGCTCGCTTGCGTTATTACCTGGCGCCGCATGCACCGGCAGCCGGCTCGCGGATGCAGTATCGCCGCGAGGTGTTCACCTTGGGCGAGCGACCGTCGGTGAAGGTGCAAAGCGCGACGCCGGGCGTGGTGACGGTCAGCTACACCTTTGATCCCGACGGTTATGCCGCGCAGGTCAAGGACGGTAACGCTCGTCGAACAGCGCCCGGTGAAGTGATGGTGACTGTGCTTGCTCGTGAGAGTGACGGCACGCCGTCCGCCGATTTGCTTGACGGGGTTCGTCGCCATTTCGCACGGCCGGATGTGAGGCCGGAGACGGATCTGGTTAGCGTGCAAGGTGCGCAGATCCTGCCTTATAAAATCCGTGTGGTTGCGAAGATCAATGCCGGCCCGGATTCGGGGCTCACGCAAGTTGCCGCGCAGAAACTGCTACAGGACTATGCAGAGTCTTGTCATCGGCTGGAGGGGCGGGTGGATCCGAGTTGGATTGACTATGCGATTCACAGCGCCGGGGCGGCGCAGTTACAGATCCTTGAACCCTTGGCACCGGTTATTGCGACGGCCTTTCAGGCGCCTTATTGCACCGGGGTTGAAGTACAGGTACGCACGCTATGAGTGAGCGCATACCGAGCCTGCTCCCCGCCAACAGTTCGCCCTTGGAAAAAGCGTTGGACCAAGGCTTCGGTCAGTTACTCGAGCGAGTAACCCCACCGTTCCCCGCGTTGATGGACCCCTCGCAAACGCCTACGGATTTTTTACCTTATCTCGCAGCGGATCGTGGCGTGAACGAATGGAGTTCTACTGCCGCCGGGGCTGAAAAGCGTGCGACGGTAAAACTCGCCTGGCCAACCGCTCGACAGGCCGGTACCCGTACAGCACTCGAAAATGCTGCCAAAGGCCTGCAACTGATCCCTGAGGTAAGGGCCTGGTATGAGCAGTCGCCGCAAGGTAAGCCTTTCAGTTTTTCCATCAGGGCTTACTCCGAACTGCCGTACAGCGAAGAAATTGACGCGAGGCTGGATCTGCGTCTAGCAGAGGCCAAAAGCGAGCGCGACATTTTCACCGTCACGGTCGGGTTGAGCGCGTTTGGTAGCCATTCAATCGGCGCTGCGACTGTCTGCGGTGAGCTGACCACTATCTATCCGATTTTTATCGAGGGGCTTGAAGCGTCCGGCATGGCCTTTTTGGCAGCCGGCTTCTATAGCGTCGAAACCGTCACTATCTATCCACAGGGGTCCTAAATGGCCGACTTTTATACCTTGCTGACCAACGCAGGGATTGCTTATGAAACTGCCTGCAAGGCTGCGGGCGTGCCGATCAAACTCGCGCAAATTTCGGTGGGCGATGGCAATGGCTCTGTCTACAACCCCGACGCCACTGCAAAAGCGCTGAAACGTGAAGTGTGGCGCGGGCCGCTGAATGCGCTGTTTCAGGATGAGAAGAATCCAAGCTGGTTGCTGGCCGAGGTAACGATTCCGCCTGAGGTCGGTGGTTGGTATGTGCGTGATGCCGGGCTTTGGACGGACACCGGGGTGCTTTACGCAATCGTTAAGTACCCGGAGTCTTTCAAGCCGGTTCTGGCAACTTCTGGTTCGGGGAAAGAGTTTTATATTCGGTCGATTTTCGAGACGAGTAATGCATCGCTGGTGACGTTGTTGATTGATGACACGGTGGTCAAGGCGACGCGGGCTTGGGTGATCGGTTATGTGGCTGATGAGTTGGCCAAGCTGGATGCGAAACAGTCGGTACGCGTGGCGACCACGGCAAATATCACCCTGAGCTCAGCGCAGACAATTGACGGTGTGGCTGTTGTTGCGGGTGATCGGGTCCTAGTTAAAAATCAAACAACCGCGAAAGACAACGGACTTTACGTGGTGACGAATGCGGCTTGGGTTCGAACTAAAGATGCGGACGCCAGTGCCAAGGTGACGTCAGCAATGACGGTGTCTATTGAGCAGGGCAGGACTCAGGCTGACACAATTTGGCAATTAGTTACGGATGGGGAGGTTGTGCTTGGTGTCACATCGCTCTCGTTCCAGAATGTGACTCAGGGTTTCGCCCCTCTTAATTCGCCAGCCCTAATTAACCCCACTGCTAATACACCACCGCTATTCGATAGCACTAAGGCCATTGCGACTACTGAGTTTGTGCGGAGGTCGTTAGGTGGATTTTCTGGGGCGTTGACCATTTCCTCATCTCGAGAGCTAACCGCAGATGATGCTGGAACACTGATTTGGCTGACTGAAAACTGCACGTTAAGTTTGCCTGCACCGGCGTCGCTCGGACTGTACATCGGATGTGCATTTGAAGTTTTTACTACGGGTATTGGTGCAACGCTGTCTTTCAAAGCTGGAGCGAAGCTGCAGGATCAGAGCGGGGCCATCGTGAACTCTTTTAGTATGAGGCCAGGACAGTCTGCCAAAGTCGTTGCGACGAGTAATACGCAGTGGTTGATTACGAGCTCAACGGCTGGTCTCGGTAAAAACTCTGACTTTGCTGCGTCCCTCCAATATTCCGGCTACAAAAAGGAACCCAGTGGGCTGATTACGCAGTGGGGAAGCACCGTCTCGTCCGGAGCGCAGTCAGGAAACTGGGCGGTAACGCTGCCAATAACGTTCCCAACTGCCTGCCTAAGTGCATCCATTTTAGGAAACGGCGGGGCAACGACATTTTCTGTTTTGCCGATGCCTACTAACGCACTTATTGCCACCGCGATGAACTCTACGAATGGCGAAAAAATTTCAGGTCTTGGTGGTTTTTTTATCGCCATTGGATACTGAATTAGGGGACTAGCATGTTTGCATCAAAATCTAATCGCGGTTTTTTTGACCCTGAAATTAACGATTTTATACCTGATGACGCGGTAGAAATTTCCTTGGAAAGGCATGCTGAGCTGCTTGCTGGACAGTATGAAGGCAAGATCATTGCTTGGGGAGATGATGGCTTTCCTGTGCTGATTGAACCTCCACCAACCAGTGACCAGGAACTCACAGCTTCTGAGCGCACTTGGCGTGATAGCCAACTAGCTGTTACTGACAGCATTGTGACTCGTCATCGAGACGAGCTTGAAGACGAGTCAAAAACCACGCTCACCGCCGAGCAGTACGCCGAGTTGCAGGCCTACCGTCGAGCCTTGCGCAATTGGCCAGAAGCTGGCGAGTTTCCCTTGAGCGAGCACCGCCCCCCGGCGCCTGTCTGGCTCTCAACGCTACTCCAATAAATGCCCCGCTCTGTCGGGGCATTTTCTTTTCTGGCGCTTACTTATTGATAACCCACTAAAACCGCGCTGCGGTTTTTTTTATGCCCGGAGATCCACCCATGCACAACCGCCAAACCTACACCGTCCTCATCCCATTCCCCACCGGAGGTGGCCATTGGTCCACCGCCGGCGAAGAACTCGAACTGCTCGACGTCGAAGCATCCGCCCTGCGCACCGCCGGCCGCCTGGAACTGACCAGCGTCCTCAACTCCACCCCCAAGAAGGCTGACTAATCATGGCTGAGGTTTTGAACTTCGAGCACAACGGCATCACTGTGAATGCCACCGAATCCCCCGAGGCCATGGGTGGCCTGGGTGACAACGTTATCGGCCTGGTCGGCACCGCGCCGAATGCCCACGCGTCGATTCCGAAAAACGCGCCGTTTCGCATCAACAGCTTCACTACTCAGGCGCTGCTGGACCCTACCGGCGCTGAGTCGGGCACGTTGTTTCAGGCGGTGTACCAGATCCTCAAAGTGGTGAAAGTGCCGGTTTATGTGGTGATCGTGGAGGAGGGCGCAACCCCGGCCGACACCGTCAATAACGTGATCGGCGGCAACGAGCCAACCACCGGCCGTAAGCTGGGCCTGGCGGCTCTGAGCAGCGTCCCGGAAGACCTGACCATCATCGGCGCGCCAGGCTTCACCGGCACCAAGGCCGTGGCCGGTGAGTTCGCTGCCTTTGGCAAGCGCATCAAGGCCCGTGTGGTGCTGGACGGCAAGGACGTCTCGGTCGCTGACCAAGTGACCTACAGCGGCGAACTGGGCGGTGCCGACCTCGGCTTCGACCGTTGCCTGCTGGTGCACAACCTGCCGTCGGTGTATTCCAAGGCAGCAAAGAAAAACGTGTTCCTGGCGCCATCCTCGTTGGCCATCGCCGCGTTGGCCAAGGTCAAGCAATGGGAGAGCCCAGGTAACCAGGTGACCTTCGCCGAGGACGTTTCCCGCGTGGTCGAGTACAACATCCTCGACACCTCCACCGAAGGCGATCTGCTCAACCGTTACGGCGTGAGCTACTACGCGCGCACTATCCTTGGCGGTTTTTCGCTGCTGGGTAACCGCTCCATCACCGGCAAGTTCATCAGCTACGTTGGCCTGGAAGATGCCATCAGCCGCAAGCTGGTCAAGGCCGGCCAGAAAGCCATGGCCAAGAACCTCACCAAGTCGTTCATGGACCAGGAGGTCAAGCGCATCAACGACTGGCTGCAAACCCTGGTGGCCGATGAAACCATCCCCGGCGGCAGCGTGTACCTGCACCCGGAATTGAACAGTGTCGAGAAGTACAAGAACGGCACCTGGTTCATCGTCATCGACTACGGCCGTTACGCGCCAAACGAACACATGATTTATCAACTCAATGCCCGCGATGAAATCATCGAGCAGTTCCTGGAGGACGTTCTCTAATGTTTACCAACCGTGTAAGACAGGCCATTGCGGCCACCCTTCAAGGCCTGCCGTTGTCCGCGACGGTGGAGGAATTCACCCCGCCGAAGATCGAGTTCGACATGGAGCCCATGTCCGGCGGGCGCTTCATCGCCGAAGAAATGGCCAAGAGCGGCAAGGTGCTCGGCGCCACTTTGGTGCTGCAAGGTGCCGGCCCGGAAATCATGTTGGCCCTGGGCGTGCGCCTGGGTGACGACATCCTGCTCAACGTGCGTGAAGCCGGACAAGACCAGGACGGCAAGACCTACTTCACCTACCACACCGTCGGCGGCAAATTGAAATCCCTGGCCGAGGCGAAGCTGAAGATGGGCGACAAGGTCACCACCACCCTGGAGCTGTCCTGCCGCACCTACAACCGCCTGGAAAATGGCATTCCGGTGATCGACATCGACGTGCGCACCCAGAAGTTCGTGCTCAACGGCGTCGACATTCTCGGCGATGCACGCCGCGCGGTGCTGATGCCTTAAAGGCGAAGCGGGCACGGTCAATGTGGGAGCTGGCTTGCCTGCGATGGCATCGCCTCGGTGCACCCGACATACCGAGTCGTCTGCATCGCGGGCAAGCCCGGCTCCCACATTGACTGCGCTTAATCTCAAAGATGCTTAACAAGGAATTGCCCCATGGCCTGGATGCCACCGCTGCACATTCTGCTGTCCCCGATCACCGCCGACACTGGCGCGACGATCCAGCAGATTCAACTCAAACCGCTGTTCTACGCCGCGCAAAAAGCCGCGCTGGCCCGGGCCGGTGATGACGAGGACGACCAGTTTTTTGAACTGGCGAAACTCGCCACCGGCCTGTCGGAAAAAGAGCTTGATCAACTCAAACGCCCGGACTACGTGAGCATCGCTCAGTACGTACATGACATGTCGACACGCCCTGCGTCGTTCTTCCTCGATCAGCCTGACGAGGGGAGCCACGACCAACCGGTCCAGCTGTTGCTGGCGCTCGATGCGGCCGGTCGCAGCCTGACCGAACTGTCTCTGGAAATGCCCGCCCTGCGCGCCACCAAAGTGATGAAAAAACTCGCTACCAACAAAGAACGCGCCGAGTTCATCACCGCTCATTGCACCGGTTTGATGATCCCCGATCTCGCCGGCCTGACCGTGCCCGACTGGACGCAACTGCAGGAGCGCATCGACGATTTTTTAAATCAACCGGCGGACTTCTTTCGCAGCGCGACATCGAAGTAATCCTCGATGTGGTGCCGCTGATTTACTCGGTCAATGAGGCGGAGATCCTCGGCTGGGACGCCGGCAAAGCATTGCGCCGCTACGACATTGCGATCACTCGCCTTGGCGTTAAACAGGAGTAAGCGGGATGCAAAACACGTATTCGCTCGCGTATGCCATGGCCAAGGATGGTCAGGGCGTTTTCGGCAGCGCAAATGGCGCAAATGATGCCAGTCTCGTCAATCCAGGCACGTTGGCACCCTCCGTCCCCGAGCGCGCGACGGGGATGGGCCTGGCGTTAACCCATGCAGACTTGAGGCTTAACGAACTCGCGCAGTCCTTGCAGGTACTGCGTGAGAGTGCGGACGCGCTTGAAACATCTTTATCCACACTGAAGACGGCTGGTGTGCAGCCGTTGAAATCCGAGGAACACAGCGAATCGAAGACGGTTGCTGAATTCACATCGACCCGGTCCGAAGATCTGCGCCTTACCCGTGAATCCATGTCGCTGGGCGCCGGGCAACCTCTCGACCCGGTTGCCGCGCAGCGATATTCGAATGCCCATCTTTCGTTTGATACAAAGGCCACTTCGGAGAAGTCGATAACGGTTTTACGAAAGGAAACCACTGAAAGCGCAAGTCGTCTTACCAAGACCCTGGAACCGGCGCCGATATTCCTGGAAGCCACATGGTTGCAGGCCAAGACCGAGGTGATGGATAAAGCCAATGGCTGGGCCGGCGACTCGCCGCTCGGGGCCAAGACGGTCAAAACGGCAGAGGCCGTGATTTCGGGGTTGGCGGAGACAGTCTCTTCCAGATTCAAAGGCAACGTGGTGGATGTGACGCTTGGCAAGATTCCCTTGATTGGGAAGTTTTTCCAGGACGGTGGCTTTGAAAAAGATAAGTCATGCTGCTGTGCAACGGCGGGCGAAAAATCAATTTCGAGCAAGAACTCGGCGCGCGGTGGGTCTTCGGGGAGACAGCGGTCCAGAAAGCCCAAGTCTCAGTCGGCAAAAAAGTCCCAGCCGGCGCGAAAGGCTCAAACAACACAAAAGTCCCAGCCAGCGCGAAAGGCTCAAACAACACAGAAGTCTCAAACCTCGCACAAGAAGCAAACGCCTGCAGCGAAGCCATCCGCCGCAAAGCGCTCGCTTGCAAAAGGTGCTGGTTTGGTGGCGTCGCTGTATGGCGTGGGCGAACGCCTTTCGAAGTGGTTTCCCCAGCAGCAGTCGCTTGGGTTTGCAGGTGCCGCTTCACCAGGATTGCAGCCGCGCGCGGCCCGCACCAACAGTCGCAACAAAAAGACGGCCTACCCGCGAATGAGTTCGGGCAGCGCGCCTGGGCTGCTTGAGGCATTGGAACGGGGGCTTGCGCCCATGCCGTTCGAAGGTCGCCAAGACGCCCTGCCACAGGCTCGACCCATCAGTGGTGAACGTCTGCCTGCCCCGGCCCACAGCTCACTCAAGATGCCTGCTTCAGGGTTGTGGGGCACGCTGAGCAAACTGGAGTCGTCCGCCGCCCGCCGCCTCGGCCCACTGAAGTACGTCGACACCGCTATGGACGTGGTGCAGGGCGTACGTAACGGT
Organism: Pseudomonas sp. FP2338; assembly: GCF_030687515.1. NCBI lineage: Bacteria > Pseudomonadati > Pseudomonadota > Gammaproteobacteria > Pseudomonadales > Pseudomonadaceae > Pseudomonas > Pseudomonas sp. FP2338. Next base: position 1,420,596 of record NZ_CP117436.1, read on the forward strand.
GACGCCAACGCTGTCGGTGCAGGCCTCACCACGGCCGGTGGCGCCTGGGCCGGAGCCTCCGCCGGTGCGGCCATCGGCACGCTGATTTTCCCCGGTGTCGGCACCGCCGTCGGTGGCGCAATTGGCGGCCTGCTCGGCAGTGAGGCGGGCAGCTGGCTTGGCGAGAAATTGTTCAGCGCAAATGATCGCCTGCCCGCGCCTGGTGCGGTGAGCAAAGAGCTCAATGCCGCGCGCACGGACAACGTGCAAGTCACCCTCGCCCCGAGCATCCAGATCACCGGCGTCAACCCGGCCGATGCCCAGCAAGTCGTCAGTCAGGTGATCCAGGCGCTGCAATTTCAGTGCATGCCAATGGTCACCGACGTTCTGGGCATTCGGCGCAACGTGGCACTGGCTGACCCTTCAGGAGGTGATTGATGCGACAACAAATGGTCCTCGGCGACTTTATTTTTGGTTTGTCCCGAGGTTTTGCCTATTCCTCGTTGCTGCGCAGTACCGACGGTGGCTGGGCTGACCTGGCGATTATTGCCAGCAAACCCCTGTCACGACAGAGCGGGCAGAAGCTGGAAAAACTCACGTTCAGCGGCACGGCGATGTACGCCATCGGCATGCAGCGACTGGACGAACTGCGCGCGCTGCAAAACGCACGGGCACCCCTGCCTTTGGTCGATGGCATTGGCCGCAACTGGGGCCTGTGGCGGATCAATTCAGTCGTGGAAACCCAGAGCAATGTGATCGACGACGGCACCGCCATGCTCATGACCTGGACCCTGGAATTAGAGGAATTCGTCAATGCGTAGAGTGCGAAGTATCGCCGGTGATTCGGTCAACCTGCTGCTCTACCGCGAGGTGGGGCGTTGCGACGACGCGGCGGAAGAAACCCTCTGGCGCCACAACCCCTTACTGGCCGAATACGGTCCGGTACTGCCGGCTGGCGTGTGGGTCATCGTGCCTGAAATGCAAGCGCGGCCCGCTGCCGTGCGACCTGTTCTGGCCTGGGATTAAGGAGGCTGCATGGCACAGGGATTCACACCGATTGTGGAGTTCTACGGCGCCAACGCGGCGCTGCTTAACCAGAGGCTGATGCGCTGGAGTCACACCGACACTGCAGGCATTGAGAGTGATCGGCTCGAGTTGACCGTTAATATCGAGGGGCTGCAAGGGTTGCCCACCCTCGACGGCAAGATCGGCTTGCGTGCCGGTTATCTGGAATCGGGATTGGTGGAGAAGGGCGAGTTTGTCGTCACCCAACGCACCCCGGTGCTGTTTCCCATGAGTTTGATGATCGTGGCCACGGCTGCGCCGTTCAGCATGGCCGACAAAAGCGGTTATCGCCAACGTCGGTCCGCCAGTTATGGGCCCACGACGTTGGGGGCGTTGTTCCGCCAACTGGTCAGTCGTCATGGCTTTTCACCGCGAGTGGCGCCGTCGCTGGAAGGGGTGGAAATCGCCCATATAGACCAGTCCAACGAAAGCGACATGGCGTTCATTACGCGCCTTGCCAAACGCTATTGCGCGGTCACCAAACCATTCAATGAGCTGTATGTGCTGGCCGAAGCCGGGCGGGTCACGTCGCTTTCCGGCCAGATGCTGCCGCAGGTGAAGTTGTCGGTGACTGAAGACAACCGCCCCGGTGAACAGGCGTTCATCACGGCCAAGCTCGACGAAAAGTCCCGCGCGAAATATGAGGGCTGCCGCGTCACCTGGTGGGATGCCGCCGTTGGCAAGCAGCGCGTGGTTCAGGTGGGAAATGCCCCGTTCAAAACCTTGCGTCAACGCTACCAGAACGAAGTGGAAGCCCGTGCCGTGGCCGAAGGCGAACTGCGTCGTGTGGGGCGTGAAGATCTGAAATTGCTGATCGATTGCCCAGGCAATCCACTGTTGGCAGCCGAGGGCTTGCTGGTGCTGGATGAGACCTGGCCTTCGTATATGCAGGGGCGTTGGTCGATTACCACCGTGACCCATGTCGGCGACTCGGCGACGGGCTATCGCAGTTCGATCATGGCGACTGGGTTGTCGGCGTGAACAGGCAAGTCATTCGCACAAGGAGTTCACTCATGTTGAAAGAGCTTAGATGCGCAAACTGCAAAAAACTGCTTGCCCGAACGGGTGAGTTTACAGAGCTCCAGATCAAGTGTTCCCGATGCGCAACATTGAATCATGCGAAGGCCACGCGCCTCGAGCAATCGCCATTGAGCGACATCAAAGCGGAATTCTCCGCATTTAATCCATCGACTCAAAGGTAAATAACATGTCCAGCAGTGGTTTTCGTATTGTCCCGTTTACTCAAAATGGCAGCTCGGTGCTGCCTCCCCGCAACTTCATGCTCGTTGGGCAGTATCTCGAGTCTCCAAGCAAGCAGTACAAGCTGATCCTGGAGGCTGACGGGAATCTGCGGCTCTATGATAACGGTGTGCCAATCTGGGTGGCTGATAGCAGCGTGCCTTACACCTATGTGGACAGCAGGCCGAATACGGATCTGGTCACCTGCTTCTACATGCAAGGCGGCGCTATCCTGGTTGACCGCGTGAACAGCCGCACCTGGATTGCGCTGAACAGCTGGGTTCCGGTCAAGAATCAAAAAGGGCAAGCAGATCGCTGCTACCTCCAGGTGCAGGATGACGGAAACGTCGTGACTGTAGATGGTGTGCCTATGTGGGCTCGATTCGGTTTTACGCCGGTGGCCGAGCCACGCCCTGGCAAATTGATTTATGACACTGGCACCAACAAGGGGCCGAATCAGTGGCACGTTAAGGACTGGACGTTCAATAACATCTTCTGAGCAATAGGAGGCCTCGTGAATCTACGGGGCCTCTTTGCAGCTGTTCACCTGTTCAGGGCCTCGATATTGATCGAGGCCCTTTTTTCGTATGTGCGCCAGGCATGGCGCGTTACGGCCCAAGGAGTGTGTGTCATGTTAGTGACGCAACTGCAGGCAATCATGCCAAGTGCGGGCCCTCGAGCCTGCGTATTCATCCAGACGCTGAATGCTGCAATGAGTCTTTACCAAATCACTACTTGCAAACGCATGGCAGCCTTTCTCGCCCAAGTCGGCCACGAATCCGGCCAGTTGCGCTATGTGCGTGAACTGGGCAGTGATCAATACCTCAGCAAATACGACACCGGCACCCTGGCCGCGCGTTTGGGTAACACCCCGCAAGCCGATGGCGATGGCCAGAGGTACCGGGGCAGGGGCCTTATCCAGATTACCGGGCGGCGCAATTACCTGGCCTGCAGCCAGGCGTTGTTCGGCGACGACCGCCTGTTGCAGCAACCGCAACTGCTGGAGCAGCCGCAATGGGCGTGTGCGTCCGCTGCATGGTTCTGGCAGAGCAATGGTTTGAACGAACTCGCTGACAAAGACCAGTTCACCACTATCACACGGCGCATCAATGGTGGCCTGAATGGCCTGGACGATCGTTTGCAGCTCTGGGCGCGGGCGAAGGCGATATTGGGCGTTTCCTGAGGCAGGGTGCGCGCCGTCGGCCATTAGTGTCTTGATGCACTCTGCAACTTGCATGGCCGATAGGCTCCTGTAGGGTAGGCAAACCCCCGCCCATTCCTGGAGACGACCGTGAAGGAAATCACTCAACTGGCCGCTGAACTGGGTCGCCGTTTGCAGGTACTCAATGCCCACGTCACCACTGCCGAGTCGTGCACCGGTGGCGGTATCGCCGAAGCCATCACGCGTATTCCGGGCAGTTCGGCGTGGTTCGAGGCCGGGTATGTCACTTACTCCAATCGGCAGAAGACCCGGCAGCTGGGCGTACCGGAGGCGTTGTTCGCCAAGGTCGGCGCGGTCAGCCAGGAAGTCGTGGAAGCGATGGTGCGCGGTGCGCAGGAAAAAAGCCTGTCGCGTTTTGCCGTGGCGGTCAGCGGTGTGGCGGGGCCGGACGGCGGTTCACCGGACAAACCGGTGGGCACCGTATGGCTGGCGTTTGGCGTGGGCGATGAGGTGACGGCCGAGCTGGCGCACTTCCCCGGTAACCGCGACGAGGTCCGCCGACAAACGGTAAAGGCCGCACTGGAGGGCTTGTTGCGACGAGCTGCAGCAGAAATCGAAAATCAGGGGTAGGCGATCCCGGATCTTTGTGGAACAATACTGTCTACTTATACAGGTGTTGGCCGTCAGGCCTTATTGATTACGTGAGGACTTTAATGGACGACAACAAGAAGAAAGCCTTGGCTGCGGCCCTGGGTCAGATCGAACGTCAATTCGGCAAGGGTGCCGTAATGCGTATGGGCGATCACGACCGTCAGGCGATCCCGGCTATTTCCACTGGCTCTCTGGGTCTGGACATCGCACTCGGCATTGGCGGCCTGCCAAAAGGCCGTATCGTTGAAATCTACGGCCCTGAATCTTCCGGTAAAACCACCCTGACCCTGTCGGTGATTGCCCAGGCGCAAAAAATGGGCGCCACCTGTGCGTTCGTCGACGCCGAGCACGCCCTGGACCCTGAATACGCCGGCAAGCTGGGCGTCAACGTTGACGACCTGCTGGTTTCCCAGCCGGACACCGGTGAGCAAGCCCTGGAAATCACCGACATGCTGGTGCGCTCCAACGCCATCGACGTGATCGTGGTCGACTCCGTGGCTGCCCTGGTACCGAAAGCTGAAATTGAAGGCGAAATGGGCGACATGCACGTGGGCCTGCAAGCCCGTCTGATGTCCCAGGCGCTGCGTAAAATCACCGGTAACATCAAGAACGCCAACTGCCTGGTGATCTTCATCAACCAGATCCGCATGAAGATCGGCGTGATGTTCGGCAGCCCGGAAACCACCACCGGTGGTAACGCGCTGAAGTTCTACGCTTCGGTCCGTCTGGACATCCGCCGTACCGGCGCGGTGAAGGAAGGTGACGAGGTGGTGGGTAGCGAAACCCGCGTTAAAGTCGTGAAGAACAAGGTGGCTCCGCCATTCCGTCAGGCTGAGTTCCAGATCCTCTACGGTAAGGGTATCTACCTGAACGGCGAGATGATCGACCTGGGCGTACTGCACGGTTTCGTCGAGAAGTCCGGTGCCTGGTATGCCTACAACGGCAGCAAGATCGGTCAGGGCAAGGCCAACTCGGCCAAGTTCCTGGCGGACAACCCGGATATCGCCGCCACGCTTGAGAAGCAGATTCGCGACAAGCTGCTGACCCCAGCACCAGACGTGAAAGCTGCTGCCAACCGCGAGCCGGTTGAAGAAGTTGAAGAAGTCGACACTGACATCTGAAGCAAGCGATGACTGTGGTACTGGATACACTCGTCGCCGTTCGGCGTACCGCGATGGACCTGCTCGCTCGCCGCGAGCATGGTCGAGTCGAGCTGACGCGTAAACTGCGTCAGCGCGGTGCAGAGCCCGAGATGATCGAAACAGCCCTGGACCGTTTGACGGAAGAGGGGCTGCTTTCCGAAGCCCGTTACCTTGAAAGCTTTGTCTCCTACCGTGCGCGCTCCGGCTACGGCCCAGCGCGAATTCGTGAAGAGCTGAGCCAGCGTGGCCTTCAACGTGCCGATATCGACCTTGCCCTGCGTGAGTGCGGTATCAGTTGGCAGTCGCAGTTGGAAGAAACCTGGCGGCGCAAGTTTGCCGGCCATCTGCCGATTGATGCCCGTGAACGTGCAAAGCAGGGCCGCTTCCTGAGTTATCGTGGGTTTTCGATGGACATGATCAGCCGGCTACTCAGCGGTCGAGACATGGACGATTGAGTCTTCAGGCTGATGAAACATCCAAATGTGGGAGCTGGCTTGCCTGCGATAGCAGTGGGGCGGCAACCTATAAGCTAGCTGGTAAACCGCAATCGCAGGCAAGCCAACTCCCACATTGGATTGGGTTGGTTGTCGGGGTGCCAAATCCCGATAAAACAAAAGGCCCACTACGACAGTAGTGGGCCTTTTTTTTTGCCTAAAAAATCACGCCGGCTCCGGCGCCACGCGTTGCTGTGTCTTCCCCTGAGCCTGGGCCCAGTTCTCCGGCAAATTGATGTAGTCCACCAATTCCCGCAGGCGGCCCTGATCACGGCCATTGAAGTTGAACACCAGGCGGGTCAAATGGCTGAACCTGGGCTCATCGTGTTCCTCGCCTGTGTAAGCAAGCTGCTGAAACTCACCACTCAGGCGCAGGCTGGCGAACTCTGTCTGCAAATGGGCCAAGGCCCGCTCACTGAGCCGGTGGTTCATGCGCACCACAAACTCACGCTTCAACCAACGCGTAGAGTGGAAGTTGGCATAGAACTGGTTGATCTCCGCCACCGCTTCTTCAGCGCTGTAGACCAGGCGAACCAGCTTGAGGTCGGTGGGCAGGATATAGCGATTGGCCTCCAGCTGGTTGCGGATGAAGTCCAGCGCGCCTTGCCAGAAACCGCCACCGGGGGCATCCAGCAGCACCACCGGCACCAGCGGGCTCTTGCCGGTCTGGATCAGGGTCAGGACTTCCAGCGCTTCGTCCAGGGTGCCGAAACCGCCTGGGCACAGCACCAACGCATCGGCTTCCTTGACGAAGAACAGTTTGCGAGTAAAGAAAAAGTGGAAAGACAGCAGGTTGTCGGTGCCATCAATGGTCGGGTTGGCGTGCTGTTCAAATGGCAGGGTGATGTTGAAACCCAGGCTGTGCTCCAGGCCAGCCCCTTCGTGGGCGGCAGCCATGATGCCGCCGCCGCCGCCGGTGATCACCATTAGGTCCGATTGTGCCAGCAGTGCGCCGACTTCCCGGGCCAGGGCGTACAACGGGCTTTCGAGCGGCGTGCGTGCCGAGCCGAACACGGTCACCTTACGGCGGCCCTTGAACTGTTCCAGTACGCGGAAGGCATTCTCCAACTCGCGGATCGCCTGCAAGGTGATTTTGGCGTTCCAGCGGTTGCGGTCGTCCTGCGCCATGCGCAGCACGGTGAGGATCATATCGCGATAAAGGGGGATGTTCGGGCTGTTGGGAGCGACCAACTGGAGTTGTGCGTCGACCTGCTGGGTGAGGTCAGCGCCGTTTGTTTCAAAATGACGGAGCAGGCGGTCATTCGGTTCGTAAGGCATTCAACTTCTCCTTCTTCACAGAACCTGGGCCATCGGCGAGAGATTCGTCCGCGGCCACGACACTGCATGTGTCGCTGCACGCCCCAGGCGTTGCACGGTGTTCGCCAGGCGGCAAAACGGGCTCTGTATGTTCCTTGTGATTTGGAAACCTTTGCACTGCAAGTCGCAGGAGGGCAACCCTCTTTTGCCCTGAGAATGTTACAGAACGGCGTGAAAAACGCAGTAGATGGGCTGCCGGGATGGCTTGATCATGAGCCGAAAAACCCATGGCTGGCAACCGCTTATTGGTCACTCATCACGCAGTTTAGTCGTTGCCGGGCAATTGCAGCGGGGGAGGTGTGCGCCACTGGACAGTCGCGCACAGAGATCGAGCCGCGGTTTACTTTTTCTTCTTGGCAGCCGCCGGTGCCGGGCAATCGGCTTCCACAAACTTGACCGATGCTACCGGGCGGTTGGTCTTGTTCTCGGTGATTTCATAGCGCATCACGGCGCCCTTGGCCATCAGCTCGCGATAGCCTTTGTTCAGGCATACGCTTTGACCCAGCTGGAAATACACAGCCTTGGGGTTGGCGCGCATCTGTTCGGCGCGGTCAGGTAGCACACTGAGATGATCAATCAGTTGCATGCCTTCAACGGTGTAGGCCACTTCCAGGGTCTTTGCATCGATTTCCCGGGGCAGGTCTTTGTTGCTCTCGGCCGCGACGCTTTGCAGCTTCCTGTTCATTTGGGCCTCCAGCAACGACGCCGCGTGGGCGCCCATGGGCAGGACCAGCGCAAGGGCGACGGATGGGGCAACAAGGCGCAGCATGGAACGCAGCATGAAACTCTCCTGATTCGGTTACTGGTGCATAGACCAGCCACTGCGCTGTGCGTTCAGTGGCACGCAATTATAGGGGACCGCTTGCCACTACAGCCAGGCGTATCGCTGGTAAACTGCGGCCACTTAGTCTTGTTCGAGTTTTTTCTGTGTCGATTGACCTCTGCTCGCAGTGCGCCCGATGAGCCACGCCGTCTCCCGCTTGCGTACCCAGCGCCTGGCGCGCGCCGTCCGGCCGTTTCTCAACCGGGGTTCGCGTGCCGAACGTTGCCCCGGTTGCCGGGTGATTCCCGAGTACTGCCTGTGCGCCTGGCGCCCAACAGTGCAGGCCCGCTCGGCCATGTGCCTGTTGATGCATGACGTGGAACCGATGAAGCCCAGCAACACCGGCTGGCTGATCGCCGATGTGATCGACGACACCACCGCGTTCGCCTGGTCGCGCACAGAAGTGGCCCCTGAGTTGCTGACCCTGTTGGCCGACCCGCAATGGCAACCGTATATCGTGTTTCCGGGCGAATTCGTGGCGCCTGAGCGAGTGTGCAGTGAGGTGAGGGTGCAAGACGGCAAGCGCCCGCTGTTCATTCTGCTGGATGGCACTTGGAGCGAGGCGCGCAAGATGTTCCGCAAAAGCCCATACCTGGAACACTTACCGGTGTTGAGCCTGGCGCCTGAACAGTTGTCACGCTACAAGCTGCGCCGGTCCAAGCGCGATGATCATTTCTGTACCGCCGAAGTGGCGGCGCTGTGCCTGGAACTGGCCGGCGACGCAGCAGCCAGTGAAGTGCTGGACGCCTACCTCGATGTGTTCAGCACGCATTACCTGGCCGCTAAATTCCTATTACCGGTGGACCCTGCGGACAGCGTGCACGCGCGGCTTGCGCCTTATATCCCCGCGGTATAACCAGACGACGTTTGCATGATGGCACCGTAAACCCGCAACCGGCTAAAATGCCCATGGGCGTAGTGCTTGACCCCCCAGGCTACGCTGGGCATGCTGGGCGCCGATTGGGGCGTAACCGTGACTTTTCAGTGTCGTTTCAGGTGTTTTTGATGCTGAGTGTGCCCTGTGGCGATGGCTGCCTGGCCGTCGCCTTGTGTACTGGCGAACCCTGAACCCATCAGGGCTCCCATAAAAAACAGGATCATTTAATCAATGGCCACATACGAAATCCTGATAGCCGATGACCATCCGCTGTTTCGCAGTGCGCTGCATCAGGCCGTTACCTTGGGCCTTGGCCCTGACGTGAACCTGGTCGAAGTGGCCAGCATTGCCGAACTGGAAGCCCGCCTCAACGAAAAATCCGACTGGGACCTGGTGCTGCTCGACCTGAACATGCCGGGTGCCTACGGCTTCTCGGGGCTGGTGCTGTTGCGCGGGCAGTACCCGCAGATCCCGGTAGTCATGGTTTCGGCCCAGGAAGACGCCGATGTGGTGGTGCGCTCCAAGGAGTTTGGCGCCAGTGGCTTCATTCCCAAGTCGAGCGCCATGGAAGATATCCAGAACGCCGTGCGCAAGGTGCTGGACGGCGATGTGTCGTGGCCGCCGCAAGCGTTTGAAGAAATCAACGTGTCCGACGAAGCCAAAGCGGCCCGTGATGGCCTCGCCAGCCTGACGCCTCAGCAATTTCGGGTGTTGACCATGGTCTGCGAAGGCTTGTTGAACAAGCAGATTGCCTATGAGCTGAGTGTGTCGGAAGCGACCATCAAGGCCCACGTGACGGCGATCTTCCGCAAGCTCGGCGTGCGCACACGCACTCAGGCGGCGCTGCTCTTGCAACAACTTGAGTCAATTTCGCAGCATTAAGCTGTGCCCGATTCACGCTTTTTTGACTTTGCGTGATCTAGTTTCCCCACTTCTTTGGTTCAGTTGCCTACATCTATGTCGCCTTTCAAGGGTCAAACCGGTATCAAACGTATCTTCAACGCAGGGGGCTATTCCCTGGATGGCCTGCGCGCAGCTTTCACCGGCGAGGCGGCATTCCGTCAGTTGGTATTGCTGAACGTGATCCTGATTCCGCTGAGCTTCTTCCTGCACGTCAGTCGGGTCGAGCGCGCCTTGCTCATCGCGGTCTGCTTGCTGGCCTTGATCGTTGAGTTGCTCAACTCGGCAGTGGAAGCGGCTATCGACCGGATTTCCCTCGACCGCCACCCGCTGTCGAAAAACGCCAAGGACATGGGCAGCGCCGCGCAATTCGTAGCGCTGACCATGATTACCCTGGTGTGGGCCGTGATCCTGATCTAAGCCTCAGGCAATGTTTGGCAGCACGATCTCGTCGCTGCGCTGAACCCCGGCGGTGAACGCGCGGCACAGTTCCAGAAACTCGCGCATCGCCGAGGTCTGGTACTTCTGTTTATGCCAGATGAAGTAAAACTGCCGGGCCAGGTCCAGGTCCGGGGTTTCCACCGGCACCAAACTGCCACGCCGGAACGCATCGCGTAGCGCCAGCCGGGAAATACAGCCAATCCCCAACCCTGACTCCACTGCACGCTTGATCGCCTCGGTGTGTTCCAGCTCCAGGCGGATATTCAGCGCGCTGCGGTGATGGCGCATGGCCTGGTCAAAGGTCAGGCGCGTGCCCGAGCCCTGTTCGCGCAGGATCCATGCTTCATGGGTCAGCTCTTCCATGGTCGCCACACCGCGCTTGGCCAAGTGATGCTGCGGCGCACAGAACACCACCAACTCATCCTCGACCCAGGTTTGTACCTCGATGTCCGGGTGGCTGCAGTCACCTTCGATTAGACCCAGGTCAATTTCGTAATGCGCCACTTGGTGCACGATATTGGCAGTATTCTGCACATGCAGCTTCACCTGGCTCTCGGGGTGCTGCTGCATGAAACTGCCGATCAGCAGGGTCGCCAGGTAATTGCCGATGGTCAGGGTGGCGCCGACCGCCAGGGAGCCAAAGCCGGACTTGCCGTTGAGCAGGTCTTCAATCTCCTTGGCCTGGTCCAGCAGGGCCACGGCCTGGGGCAATAGCTGATGGCCAAGGGCGTTGAGGCTCAGGCGTTTGCCCGCGCGGTCGAATAATTGGCAGCTGGATTGACGCTCCAGCTCGGTGATCGAGGTGCTGGCGGCGGATTGAGATAAGGCCAGAAGGCCAGCAGCGCGTGAGACGCTTTCCTGCTGGGCGACGGCGACGAAGACTTGCAGTTGACGTAGAGTAAATCGCATATCTATATAACCGATAACCCTTATCTTAATAATCCAGTTAACAGATATTGTCGCCGCCATTAGAATGCTGTGCAATTGCGCATCTCACCTTTGGCGCAGACCCATTTCCAGGAGTTCCCCGTACATGAGCAACATGAACCACGAACGTGTCCTCAGTGTTCATCACTGGAACGACACGCTGTTCAGCTTCAAGTGCACCCGCGATCCGGGCCTGCGCTTCGAGAACGGTCAGTTCGTGATGATCGGCCTGCAACAGCCCAACGGCCGCCCACTCATGCGCGCTTACTCCATTGCCAGCCCGAACTGGGAAGAGCATCTGGAGTTCTTCAGCATCAAGGTGCCCGATGGCCCGCTGACTTCCCAATTGCAGCACTTGAAGGAAGGCGACGAGATCATCATCAGCAAAAAACCGACAGGCACCCTGGTGCTTGACGATTTGAAGCCGGGCAAACATCTGTACCTGCTCAGCACCGGCACCGGCCTGGCGCCGTTCATGAGCGTGATCCAGGACCCGGAAACCTACGAGCGCTTCGAAAAAGTGATCCTGTGCCACGGCGTGCGTTACGTCAACGAAGTCGCTTACCGCGAATTCATCACCGAGCACCTGCCGCAGAACGAATTCTTCGGCGAGGCGCTGCGTGACAAGTTGATCTACTACCCGACCGTGACCCGCGAGCCATTCGAAAACGAAGGCCGCCTGACCGACCTGATGCGCAGCGGCAAGCTGTTCAGCGACATCGGCCTGCCGCCGATCAACCCCGAGGACGACCGCGCCATGCTGTGCGGCAGCCCGAGCATGTTGGACGAGACCAGCGAAGTGCTGAACAGCTTCGGCCTGAAAGTTTCGCCACGTATGCGTGAGCCGGGTGATTACTTGATCGAGCGCGCGTTTGTCGAGAAGTAAACACTGCTCAAAAAAATGTGGGAGCCGGCTTGTGTGGGAGCTGGCTCCCACAGTTGTTTTCGGCGTTTACTTGGCCGGTACCACTTCCAGCACACAGATGACACCCGCCTCTGGATAGTGCCAGCGCACATCCACATCCCAGAACTGCGCGCCGTATTCGCGCTCAGGCCCTGGCGTCTGATACGCCGGCCGTGGGTCCTGGGCCAAACACTGCTCGATCAACGCCACCAGCGGCTCATCAAGGCGCTGTGCATGGCCTTGCGCCTGCAACAGGGCGGCCTTCAGCCACTGCACGGGAATCAACTGCGGCGCACTGCTGGCAATATCATTGGTGGCAGTGTCAATGATGTCCGCGTACGGCACGTAGGGCTTGATATCCAACACCGGCGTGCCATCGAGCAAATCGATCCCGGACACCCACAAGCGGCCTGGCTCGACCTTATCCAGCTTCACCACCGACTGGCCAATGCCATTGGGCCGGTGTGTCGCACGGGTGGCAAACACGCCCATTGAGGCGTTGCCGCCCAGGCGCGGCGGCCGCACCTTGAGGCGCGGCTTGTCTTCCAGGGCCTGGTGGAACAAAAACAGCAGCCACACGTGGCTGACCTGCTCCAGACCCTGCACCGCCTCACCCTGGTCGAACGGCGCCACCAGCTCCAGCACGCCACGGGCGGCCGGCGCCAACTGCGGCTGGCGCGGGATGGCGAACTTCTCCTTGAAGCAGGAGCGCACGAAACCGACAGGCGAGACCGAGTAGTTCATGGCTTACGCACGAACCCGCAGGGTCAGGCCCTTGAGGAAGTTGCGCAGCAACTGGTCGCCACAGGTGCGGTAGTTGGTGTGGCCGAACTTGCGGAACAGCGCGCTCAGCTCAGGCTTGGACACCGGGAACTCAGCCGCCTTGAGGATGGCGTGCATGTCGTCTTCCTTGAGTTCGAAGGCCACGCGCAGCTTCTTGAGGATGATGTTGTTGGTCACCGGAGTTTCGATCGGCTGCGGCGGACGGCTGTCGTCCTTGCCACGCTTGAAGATCACCAGGCCATCAAGGAAGTGCGCCATGACGTCGTCCGGGCAGAACACAAAACCTTCTTCCTCGTCTTTCTTGAGGTAGGTCAGCAGGTCTTCCTTGGTGACGTCCATGCCGCCGAGCTTGATGATCTCGACCATCTTGTTGTCGCTGATGTCGAGCATGTAGCGCACGCTGCGCAATACGTCGTTGTGAATCATGGTGGGCAATCCTGGTATTCAACTGAGGGCACCGCGCTAAGTTGCCGGTGCCGGGAAAAGGGGAGCGGCTTAGAACTTTTCTTTGCCGGACAGGTAACGCCATTGGCCGACCGGCACTTTGCCGATGGACACGCCGCCAATGCGGATGCGACGGATGGCGATGACTTTCAGGCCGACCGCTTCGCAAAACAGGGCGATTACGCCCGGCTGCGGGTTTTTCAGCGCAAAGCGCAGACGGTTTTCGTTCTGCCAGCTGGCTTTGACGGCCGGCAGCTCTTTGCCTTTGTAGGTCAGGCCGTGGTTCAGGCGGTTGAGGCCGTGGGCAACCATGTCGCCCTCGACCTCCACCACGTATTCCTGCTCGATCTTGGCGGCATCGGCGGTCAACTTGCGCAGAATCTTCCAGTCCTGGGTAAACACCAGCAGGCCGCTGGCCTTGGCCTGCAGGTCGGCGCTGGCGGTCAGGCGCAGGAAGTGGCCCTTGAGCGGGCGCTTGCTGAAACGGTGCTCTTCGGACAGCGTCTCGGCGCTGATCGAGGCCATCGCCGTTTCCACATCCACGCCCACCGGGGCGTGCAACAGGATGGTCACGGGTTCCGGCACAGTGGCTTTAGCCTCTGGGTCCAGCTCGACCTTCTGGGTGGTGACCTTGAATTGCGGTTCGTCGATCACTTCACCGTCCACCGAGACCCAGCCGCCTTCGATAAACAGCTCAGCCTCCCGACGGGAGCAACCGACCAGTTCGATAAGGCGTTTGGAGAGGCGTATGGGGTCAGTCATGACAAGGGCCGTAGCAAAATGGGGCGGCTATTGTACCTGTGTGGGCGCGGTTAATCCCGGACCCATTTCAGCACGGTGGCTTTTTGTGGGCGCTGGCTTGTGTGGGAGCCGGGCTTGCCCGCGATGCAGACACCTCGGTCGTGCATTTGGAATCGAGGTGATGCCATCGCAGGCAAGCCAGCTCCCACACAAGCCCGCTCCCACATTGGCGCTGTGTTGTGTCAGCCACTGCGCCGTTGCTGTTGGCGCAAGCGCATATGCAGCAGCGGGTACGGCTGGCCAAGGCCATCATGCTCGGCACGTCCGACCACCTCGAAACCCTGCTTGAAGTAAAACCCCAGGGCCTGCGGGTTTTGCTCATTAACGTCCAGCGCATCGGCATTCAGGTGCTCGATCGCATAACCCAGCAATTGCCGACCCAAGCCCTGGCCACGGTATTGCGGGTCGATAAACAGCATCTCGACCTTGCCCGCTGCCACCCCGGCAAACCCGGTGATGCGCTGGCGCGCGTCCTTGGTGCAGATCAGCATCACCGCGTCCAGGTAGCGCGTCAGCACCAGCTCTTTGAGCAGCACGATGTAGCTGTCCGGCAGGAAGTCATGGGTCGCTCGCGCGGAGTCTTCCCAGATTTGCGCCAATTGCGCGTAGTCGCTGGTTTTAGGTGTGTGGATAACCGAATGCTGACGCATGCCCGCTGCCCCTTGCCGATGATCGGCGCTGATGGGCAAACGATAGACCTAAAAAAGCCCCGCATCTTGTTCAGAGGCGGGGCTTTTAAGGTTTTTTTGATCAGTCGCGCTTTTCAGCCCACAAGTCGTACTCGTCGGCATCCGTCACGGTGCACCAGACTTTGTCGCCCGGCTTCAAACCGCTGGCATCGTCGATAAACACGTTACCGTCGATTTCCGGCGCGTCGAAGAAGCAACGGCCCACTGCGCCTTGCTCGTCGACTTCATCAATCAGCACTTCGATTTCCTTGCCGATGCGCAGTTGCAGGCGCGCTGAGCTGATGGCCTGTTGGTGCGCCATGAAACGCTCCCAACGCTCCTGCTTGACGTCGTCCGGCACGATGGCCGCATCCAGCAGGTTGGCTGGAGCGCCTTCCACCGGCGAGTACTGGAAGCAACCGACGCGATCCAGTTGCGCTTCGGTCAGCCAGTCCAGCAGGTACTGGAAGTCTTCTTCGGTTTCGCCAGGGAAGCCGACGATAAAGGTCGAACGGATGATCAGCTCCGGGCAGATCTCGCGCCAGTTCTTGATGCGCGCCAGGGTCTTGTCTTCAAAGGCCGGGCGTTTCATGGCCTTGAGGACTTTCGGGCTGGCGTGCTGGAACGGGATGTCCAGGTACGGCAGGATCTTGCCGGCGGCCATCAACGGGATCAGCTCGTCGACGTGCGGGTACGGGTAAACGTAGTGCAGGCGCACCCACACGCCCAGGCTGCTCAAGGCTTCACACAGTTCGGTCATGCGGGTTTTCACCGGCGCGCCGTTCCAGAAACCGGTGCGGTATTTCACGTCGACGCCATAGGCGCTGGTGTCCTGGGAGATCACCAACAGCTCTTTAACGCCGGATTTGACCAGGCGCTGGGCCTCGTCAAGTACATCGCCCACCGGGCGGCTGACCAGCTTGCCGCGCATCGACGGGATGATGCAGAAGCTGCAGCTGTGGTTGCAGCCTTCGGAAATCTTCAGATACGCGTAGTGACGCGGCGTCAGCTTGATGCCTTGCGGCGGCACCAGGTCGATCAGCGGGTTGTGGTCCTGACGCGGCGGTACCACCTGGTGCACGGCATTGACCACCTGCTCGTACTGCTGCGGGCCGGTCACGGCCAGCACGCTTGGGTGCACGTTGCGGATATTGCCTTCTTCCACGCCCATGCAGCCGGTGACGATGACCTTGCCGTTTTCCTTGATGGCTTCGCCAATCACTTCCAGGGATTCAGCCTTGGCCGAGTCGATGAAGCCGCAGGTGTTGACCACCACCACGTCGGCGTCCTGGTAGGTGGACACAACGTCATAGCCTTCCATACGCAGTTGCGTAAGGATGCGCTCGGAGTCGACCAGAGCCTTCGGGCAACCCAGGGATACAAAGCCGACCTTGGGGTTGGCTTTTGCGATGGTGGTGGACATGTCTAACCTCGGTATTGAATGACGCCGCCAGTCGGGCACGACACGGCGGTAGACGGGCGCTTGGTGCGCCTCTGATCAAAAAGTGCGCAATTCTATCGGCGGGCAGCGCGCTTGACCAGCTTTATGCGGGGAAATGCGACGAGTGCGGCATGGCGCAAAGCGTGATCATGCCTGCCACAGTGCGGCTTGCAAGCGGATAGTGGTTCTCTCACTATGCGCGCGCTCAATAGCACTTACGTCAAGGACCTAATCCCGTGCACAAAATTTCCGCATTGCAGGCGGCCAGAGGACTGGCTGCGCTCGCAGTCATTGCCTTTCACTCACTTTTTATCAATGCAAAGTACGTTGCTGGTGCTACCTGGCTACCGGACATGTTTGTGTTCGGACAAACCGGTGTGGATTTGTTCTTTGTTATCAGCGGCTTCGTGATGGTGTTGGCGTCGGCCAATAAGTTCGGTGCGCGGGGTGAAGTGCTCGGCTTCCTTAAAGGCCGCTTCCTACGAATCTATCCGGTGTATTGGGTGTATTTTTTTGCGGTGATGCTGGTGTTCCTGCTCAAGCCCGGCATGGTCAACAGCTCCCAGGCCGGCGAAGTCAGTCTGCTGAATTCGTTCCTGCTGTTGCCGGACGCCAATCTGCCACTGGTCATGGTGGCCTGGTCGTTGATCCACGAAGTCTGGTTTTACCTGGTGTTCGCGCTCATTTTGCTGCTGCCACGACGATGGATGCCGTTGGTATTCGTTGCCTGGCTTTGCGCCATCCTTGCTGCCTCGGTCCTGTATACGAGCCCGGCCAACCCCTATCTACGGGTAATCAAGCACGAGTTTTCCATTGAGTTCATCCTCGGCGCGCTGGCCGGCCTGCTGTATTTGAAGGTGGTCGATGGGGCTTTCCAGTGGCGCTTGCCTGGCGCTCTCGTCGGCCTGGTCGGTGTTGGCCTACTGGCTTATGCGCTGGCGTCGGGGACCGTCGATGGGTCGGACGTCATCCAGTCCATCTCTCTGCAACGCGCACTGATCGTGGGCGGTGGCTATACCTTATTGTTGCTGGCGTTGGCGCTGCAGGAGTTCAAGTCTCAATGGCGGGTGCCCGGCGTACTCACGTCACTGGGTGACATGTCTTACTCACTTTATCTGTCGCATATCCTTACGCTGAGCGTGTGCGGTCGACTCTGGGTGGCCTTTGGCAGTGCTGAAGGTGGGCTTTTGGCCTCTGTGGTGTTCTGGGCGATATCCCTGCCGGTGGTGCTTGCTGTTGGGTACATGAGCTACAGGTTTGTAGAGCGTCCTTTGACTCAGCGTCTTTCTCGATGCCGGGCAGGGCGCGTGAGTGCTCAGTCAGTCGCTCACTAATCATCACCCTTTGCGCTATGCTTCGCGCCGTTGCGCAGGGGTGAAACCCCGGGGTCAATAAAACGTCTGTTACGAGAAGTAAAACAGCGCATGCTAGGGTCAGCTTAGGCGCGTTGTTTATAAAGACCTCAGGTCAAAGGGCAGGAGTGGTTGATGGGTCAGGCAAATAGTCAGGCGGCAGGTGCCGAGCATTCCAATGCAAAGCCGATTGGCATGCTGGTGGCGGCGGTCGGGGTGGTTTACGGCGATATCGGTACCAGCCCGCTCTATACCCTTAAAGAAGTGTTTACCGGTGGTTACGGTGTGCAGGTCAACCATGATGGCGTGCTGGGTATCCTGGCGCTGATCTTCTGGTCGCTGATTTGGGTCGTATCGATCAAATACATGCTGTTCGTGCTGCGCGCCGACAACCAGGGCGAGGGCGGCATCATGGCGCTGACGGCACTGGCAAGGCGGGCGGCAGGCACGCGCAAGCGCCTGCGCAGTTTCCTGGTGGTGTGCGGGCTGTGCGGTGCGGCGCTGTTCTACGGCGACAGCATGATCACCCCGGCGATTTCGGTGTTGTCGGCCATTGAAGGCCTGGAATTGGCGTTCGATGGCCTGGAAAAATGGGTCGTGCCGATTGCACTGGTGGTGCTGGTGGCGCTGTTCCTGATCCAGAAACACGGCACCGACCGCATCGGCAAGCTGTTCGGGCCGGTGATGGTTACCTGGTTCCTGGTGCTGGGCGGCCTTGGGATCTATGGCATCACCTTGCACCCTGAAGTGCTCAGCGCGATGAACCCGATTTGGGCCGTGCGGTTCTTCGAGGCCCACCCAGGCATTGGCGTGGCGATCCTCGGCGCCGTGGTGCTGGCACTGACCGGCGCCGAGGCGCTGTATGCCGACATGGGCCACTTCGGCCGCAAACCCATTGCCCGCGCCTGGTTCATCCTGGTGTTGCCGGCGCTGGTGCTCAATTATTTCGGCCAGGGCGCCATGCTGCTAGGCGACCCGGAAGCTGCGCGCAACCCGTTCTACCTGCTGGCGCCGAGTTGGGCGCTGATCCCGCTGGTGGTGTTGTCCACCCTGGCCACGGTGATTGCCTCCCAGGCGGTGATTTCCGGCGCGTTCTCGTTGACGCGCCAGGCGATCCAGTTGGGCTACATCCCACGCATGCATATCCAGCACACCTCCAGCGCCGAGCAGGGCCAGATCTACATCGGTGCGGTGAACTGGGCGCTGATGGTCGGTGTGATCCTGCTGGTGCTTGGCTTCGAGTCCTCCAACGCACTGGCTTCGGCCTACGGCGTGGCGGTGACCGGGACCATGCTGATGACCACCATCCTGGTGTCGGCAGTCATGCTGCTGCTGTGGAAGTGGCCACCGATCCTGGCGGTGCCGGTGCTGGTCTGCTGCCTGTTGGTCGATGGCCTGTACTTTGCCGCCAACGTGCCGAAGATCATCCAGGGCGGCGCCTTCCCGGTGCTCGCAGGGATTGTGCTGTTTGTGCTGATGACCACCTGGAAGCGCGGCAAGCAGTTGCTGGTCGAGCGCCTCGACGAAGGCGGCCTGCCGTTGCCGATCTTTATCAGCAGCATCCGCGTGCAGCCGCCTCACCGCGTACAGGGCACGGCGGTGTTCCTCACCGCGCGGCCGGACGCCGTGCCCCACGCGCTGTTGCACAACCTGCTGCATAACCAGGTGTTGCACGAGCAGGTGGTGCTGTTAACGGTGGTCTACGAGGACATTCCTCGCGTGCCGGTCACGCGGCGTTTCGAGGTCGATGCCTATGGCGAAGGCTTCTTCCGGGTCATCCTGCATTTTGGGTTTGCCGATGAGCCGGACGTGCCCGAAGCCCTGAAGCTGTGCCATCTGGACGAACTGGACTTCAGCCCGATGCGCACCACCTACTTCCTCAGCCGCGAAACCGTGATCGCCTCGCGAATCAAAGGCATGGCGCGCTGGCGCGAAGCGCTGTTTGCGTTCATGTTGAAAAACGCCAACGGCAACCTGCGCTTCTTCAAACTCCCGGTAAACCGGGTGATCGAGCTGGGCACCCAGGTCGAGATGTAATCTCTTGCAACACGGGAGCCGGCATTCGGCTCCCGCTTTCCTTTCTGAACCCTGTGCAATCCAGCGTTGTCGACTAGGCTCTAAGCACTGTTTGAATAGTGCCCACAGAACCCAGAAGAGGTGCGCCATGAGTCAGCTGCTCGAACCCTACACCCTCCGTCAATTGACCCTGCTTAACCGCATCGCCGTCTCGCCGATGTGCCAATACTCGTCCGACGATGGCCTGGCCAATGACTGGCACCTGGTGCACCTGGGCAGCCGCGCCGTCGGTGGCGCCGGGCTGATTTTTACCGAAGCCACCGCCGTCACCGCCGATGGCCGCATCACCGCCCAGGACCTGGGCCTGTGGAACGACGCGCAGATCGAACCGTTGCAACGCATCACCCGCTTTATTGCCGCCCAAGGCGCGGTGGCGGGCATCCAACTGGCGCATGCCGGGCGCAAGGCCAGCACTCACCGGCCGTGGATCGGCAAGCACGGCAGCGTCAAGCCGGAAGACGGCGGCTGGGTGCCGGTGGGCCCCTCGCCGATTGCCTTTGACCCGAACCACATGCAACCCAAGCCACTCGATGAAGGGCAGATCCAGCAGGTGATTGCCGACTTTGTCGCCGCCGCCAAGCGTGCGCTGACCGCCGGTTTCGAAGTGGTGGAAATCCACGCCGCTCACGGTTACCTGTTGCATCAATTCCTTTCGCCGATCAGCAACCAGCGTCAGGACCACTACGGCGGCTCGTTTGAAAACCGTATCCGCCTGGTGCTCGAAGTCACCAAAGCCGTGCGCGCCGTCTGGCCCGAGGAGCTGCCGCTGTTTGTGCGGGTGTCGGCCACCGATTGGGTCGAAGACGGCTGGAACCCCGATGAGACCGTGGAGCTGGCGCGCCGCCTCAAAGACCTGGGCGTGGACCTGATCGATGTGTCCTCCGGTGGCACCGCCGCCAACGCCGAGATTCCCACCGGCCCCGGCTACCAGACGCGGTTTGCCGAGCGTGTGCGCAAAGAGTCGGGTATCGCCACCGGCACGGTGGGCATGATCACCGAACCGGCCCAGGCCGAACATATCCTGCGCACCTGCCAGGCCGACATCATCTTCCTCGCCCGTGAGCTGTTGCGTGACCCTTACTGGCCGCTGCACGCCGACGATGACCTGGGCGGGCGCAAAGCCATCTGGCCTGCGCAGTACCAGCGGGCGACTCACCGTGATCAGCCGATTCATGAGTCTGACCTGAGGGATTGAACCCGCGCCTGCGTTCAACAAACCCACCCAACTCGGTGGGTTTTTTGTTGCCCGCGTTTAACGCAAGCCTGATCCGCAGCTGTATGCGCAAGAGCTTCACGATATCCACCTTTAGCGGTCGCTGCGTGCGAAAGGGTTGTAGGTATTTGTTACCGAAGTAATTTTTTAAGTGAATACTCTAAAAAAATCCCACACGTCACGAGATTGTTTCTACGCTTAGGGTAAGTGTGATTTCTGGCCCAGGGAGTCAGGCTGTTTGCCCTTGAAGCCACTGCGCTTCATGAGTGTTGGGAATGGGCACCAGGAGTAATTGACTGATATCAGGAGTAACGGTCCATGACCAAGTCTTATGGCGTAGCGGGTGCGGTGGCGTCTTTTTTGAGTCGCCAGATGTCCTTGCGGGGGCGAAGGTTGAGTTCGGATGAGGTGGAGTTGCTGGCGCAGTATCGCGCCCTCACCGAAAACGATCAGGTGGCGATGCGCTACTTGATCGGCGCAATGAAGAGCGTGTCGCGGTTTTAACCGGCATAAGCTCGTTCCCACGCTCGCGTGGGAACGCTCTACTGGCGCGTATCAGCTGTACTTGCGCTGGTCCGGTGCCGGCGGGAAGTACTGATACAGCCAGGTTTCACTCAAGGTGCGGTCCTGAGTGCGGATAAACAGCCGCAGCTCCACCGGCTCTACGCTGTCGCTGGTCGGGTACCAATCGAACAGAATGCGATAGCCCTTGATGTTGTCCAGCACCAGCACGCTGAAGTCTTTGACTTCACCGTGGGAGCAGGTCACCACCGGCTCGATTCCAGTGCCGGCCGGCAGGCGATCCAGGCCGCCACCCTTGAAATCCACGGCAAAGCGGCGCGCCCACACGTCGGGGTAATGCTCGCCCGGTGCCCAGCCTTCGGTAAAACCGCCCATGCCGGAACGGGTGGCATCCACTTGCGCCAGCGGTGTGCTTACCGGCGGCAGTGCGCTCCAGTACAGCTTGTAGCCATAGTTGAGTGATTCGCCGGCGGCCACGGGCTTTTTCGGGGTCCAGAAGGCCACGATGTTGTCCAGGGTTTCGCCGGTGGTGGGGATTTCCAGCAGGTCGATCGAGCCTTCGCCCCAGGCGGTGGTCGGTTCCACCCACAGGCTTGGACGCTTGCTGTACCAGTCCACGGTGTCCTGGTAGCTGGCGAACTCATGGTCGGTCTGCACCAGGCCGAAGCCTTTCGGGTCGGTGTCGGCAAAAGCGTTGAATTGCAGCTTGGCCGGGTTGTTCAGCGGGCGGCAGATCCACTCGCCGTTGCCACGCCACATAGCCAGACGGTCCGAGTCGTGGATTTGCGGGTGGATGGTGTCGCACATCCGCCGTTCGTGGGTGCCGCAGCTGAACATGCTGGTCATGGGCGCGATGCCCAGTTGTTCGATGGCGGTGCGCGCATTGATGTGCGCGTCGATGGCCATGACCACCTGGCTGGCCTGGCAGTCGATGTCAAAACGGTAGGCGCCAGTGGCGCTCGGCGAGTCGAGCAGGGCGTAAACCACAAAGCGCGTGGCGTCCTTGCTTGGGGTTTCGAACCAGAACTGTGTGAAATCGGGGAATTCTTCGCGTTTTTTCGCGTAGGTATCGATCGCCAGGCCGCGTGCGGAGAGGCCGTACTGGCCGGATGCGTCCACCGCACGGAAGTAGCTGGCGCCGAGAAACGACAGCACGTCATGGCGATCCAGTTCCGGCGCCTTGAACAGCTTGAAGCCGGAGAACCCCAGGTCGCCGGTCAGCTGTTTGGTGTCCACCGTGGTCTTGGCATAGTTGAACAGCGAAGGGCGGAAATGCACCTCGCGGGCTTCGCGGGTCTTGGGGTCGACGCTGTGCATGCGCACGGGCGTCTTGAAGCCCATGCCGACGTGGAAGAATTGCACGTCAAGCTGGCCGTTCAGTTCCTTCCACAGCGAATGGTTGCCGTCGTAGCCAATGGCATTGAAATTCTGTGGGGTCATGGTTGCCAGTGTCGGCGGCAGCACCTGTTTGGTGTCTTTATACGCGGTGGCGGCGAGCTGCTTGGCCTGGGCCTTGAGCGTTTCGAAGTCGAACGCCACGGCCTTGCCATCGGCGGCACGGTTCCCGGCCCAGGCCTGCGCGGCCAGCAGGCCGCTGGCCGACAAACCGGTGTAAGCCGCAATGGCCATGGACGCTTTGAGCAAATTCCTGCGGTGCATAGAGACAACCTGTCGTGAGCAAATCCCGCGCCGTTCCTGGCACGTAACGGATCAGAAATAACGGTTCGGACATGCCTTCGACCAAACACAACGGACAATAAACAGACGCCGGATAGCTTAAGCGGTTCGATGCAGAAGGAAAATTGATTGATGGCGGGGTGATGGCGTTGCATGTGAAACAAGACGTTTCCAGCTTGTGCTGTCGGCGTTACATCTGGAAGCACTCTAGATCGTGGCTTTTTGGCACTTAGTTTTACGCTGGGGGCCTATTGGTCCTACGAACCCAAGTGTCTGGAGGCTACGCATGAATACCCGTGGATTGCTCGATCAGTTGCTCAAATCCGGCCAGGACATGTTGCAAAACAAAGCAGGCGGGCAACGCAAATCGGACGACAAAAGCGCCCTTGGCGGCTTGCTCGGTGGCGGCGGGCTCGGCAGTTTGCTCGGCGGTGCGGGCGGCGGCGCCCTGGCGGCGGGTGCGATGGGCCTGTTGCTGGGGAATAAAAAAGCGCGCAAATTCGGCGGCAAGGCGCTCACCTATGGCGGGCTGGCGGCGCTCGGCGTGATCGCCTACAAGGCCTACGGCAACTGGCAGGCGCAGCAGGCCGGCGCGCCCCAAGGCGAGCCGCAAACCATCGACCGCCTGCCGCCGGCCCAGGTCGAGCAACACAGCCAGGGCATTCTCAAGGCGCTGGTCGCTGCCGCCAAAGCCGACGGGCATGTAGACGAGCGTGAGCGTGCGCTGATCGAGGGCGAATTCACCAAGCTGGATAACGACCGTGAACTGCAAAACTGGCTGCACGCCGAGCTGAACAAGCCTCTGGATCCCGCCGATGTGGCGCGGGCAGCGAGCACCCCGGAAATGGCCGCCGAGATGTACATCGCCAGCGTGATGCTGGTGGACGAAGAAAACTTCATGGAAAAAGCCTACCTGGACGAGCTGGCCCGCCAACTCAAACTTGAGCCCGGCTTAAAGGCCGAGCTGGAAAAACAGGTACGGCTTAACCAATAAGTCCCGGCTCAATGATCGCTCCCACGCTCTGCGTGGGAGCGTAGCCCGTGACGCTCTGCGTCACCTGCGCCGTGTTTTTGCGTTCTGTGAGCGCTACATCAAAACCTGTTGATTAATGCGGGCACCCGCTCAGCTATACTCCTCGGCATTTGATCGGCCCTTCGAGGAATTACTGTGAAGAACTGGACCTTGCGCCAACGGATCTTGGCAAGCTTTGCGGTCATTATCGCCATCATGCTGTTAATGGTTGTGGTCTCTTATTCACGGTTGCTGAAAATCGAGGAGGGTGAGAATTCGGTTCGGGACGACGCGGTGCCTGGGGTGTACCTCAGTTCGATGATTCGCAGCGCCTGGGTCGACAGTTACCTGGATACCCTGCAATTGATCGGCCTGCGTGACGACAAAGGGTTGACGGACGCCGACAAGGCCGATTTCAAATCCTTCGAAGCCCGCGTCGTGCAGCAGATGGCCAATTACGCACAAACCATCCGCGGTGATGAGGATCGCAGTCAGTTCGACCGGTTCGAGGCGCTGCACCAGGCCTATAACAAGAGCCTGGCCGTCGTGCTCGACAGCCTGCAACGGGGCGATCTGGCCGGCGCGCGCAAGGAATTCGACACCCAGTTGACGCCGACCTGGACCGCAGGCCGCATGAAGCTCAACGACATCATCACCGATAACAAGAATGTCGCCGACCGCGCAACCAACGCGATCGATGACGCAGTATCCGCCGCGAAAATCAGTATGTTCGTGTCGCTGGCCGTGGCCATCCTCGCTGCCGGCCTGTGCGGCCTGCTGCTGATGCGCGCGATCATGGCGCCGATGAATCGCATCGTCCAGATTCTCGAAACCATGCGCACGGGCGACCTGAGCAAGCGTTTGAACCTGGAGCGCAAGGACGAATTCGGCGCTGTCGAAACCGGCTTCAATGACATGATGACCGAGCTGACCGCCCTGGTCTCCCAGGCCCAGCGTTCATCGGTGCAGGTGACCACCTCGGTGACCGAGATCGCCGCCACCTCCAAGCAACAACAGGCCACGGCCACCGAAACAGCGGCCACCACCACCGAGATCGGCGCGACGTCGCGGGAAATTGCCGCCACGTCCAAAGACCTGGTGCGCACCATGACCGAAGTGTCCACCGCCGCCGACCAGGCCTCGGTTGCCGCCGGTTCCGGCCAGCAAGGCCTGGCGCGCATGGAAGAAACCATGCACTCGGTGATGGGCGCCGCTGACCTTGTGAACGCCAAGCTGGCGATCCTCAATGAGAAGGCCGGCAACATCAACCAAGTGGTGGTGACCATCGTCAAAGTGGCCGACCAGACCAACCTGCTGTCGCTCAACGCCGCCATCGAAGCCGAGAAGGCCGGCGAGTACGGGCGCGGGTTTGCCGTGGTGGCCACCGAAGTGCGCCGCCTGGCCGACCAGACCGCCGTGGCCACCTACGATATCGAGCAGATGGTGCGCGAGATCCAGTCGGCGGTGTCGGCGGGCGTGATGGGCATGGACAAGTTTTCCGAAGAAGTGCGTCGCGGCATGTTCGAAGTGCAGCAAGTGGGCGAGCAGCTGTCGCAGATCATCCATCAGGTACAGGCCCTGGCGCCGCGGGTGTTGATGGTCAACGAAGGCATGCAGGCCCAGGCCACCGGCGCCGAGCAGATCAACCACGCGCTGGTGCAACTGGGCGATGCCAGCAGCCAGACCGTGGAGTCCCTGCGCCAGGCCAGCTTTGCCATTGATGAACTGAGCCAGGTCGCAGTCGGACTGCGCAGCGGCGTATCGCGTTTCAAAGTCTGATGAGCGACCTCGCGGCTAAACGCGGCGCCGTCCCGGCAGCGAAAAAGGCGTTGTTCCTAGTGTTCCGCATCGGTGGTGAACGCTACGCCCTCAAGGCCACGGAAGTGGCCGAGGTGTTGCCGCGCCTGCCGCTTAAACCCATCGCCCATGCACCGCTGTGGGTGGCGGGGATCTTTGCTCACCGTGGCGCAATGGTGCCCGTCGTCGACCTGTGTGCGTTGACCTTCGGCACAGCGGCCCAGGCGCGCACCAGCACACGGCTGGTGCTGGTCAATTACCAGCCGCAACCCTGGATCGAGGCGCGCTGGCTGGGGCTGATCCTGGAGCAGGCCACCGACACCCTGCGTTGCGACCCGGCCGAATTCCAGCCTTATGGCCTGGCTAACCGCGAGGCGCCGTACCTGGGGCCGGTGCGTGAAGATGCCTTGGGCTTGATGCAATGGATCGGCGTCGCCGACCTGCTCACCGATGACGTGCGCGCCTTGCTGTTTGCCAGTGAGCTGAGCCTATGAGCAACGACCCGCGCTTCTTTGCCTTCTTGAAGGACCGTATTGGCCTGGACGTCGCCTCGGTGGGCGAGGCGATCATCGAGCGAGCCGTACGCCAGCGCAGCCAGACCGTGCAGGCGCAGACCGCACAAGAGTACTGGCAGCATTTGCAGAGTTCCCATGATGAGCAGCAGGCGCTGATCGAAGCGGTGATCGTCCCCGAAACCTGGTTTTTCCGCTACCCCGAGTCATTTGTTACCTTGGCGCGTTTGGCCAAGGAGCGCCTGGCGGCGATCAAGCAGATGCGCGCCCTGCGTATTCTCAGCCTGCCATGCTCCACGGGCGAAGAGCCTTATTCGATTGCCATGGCCTTGCTCGATGCCGGGCTGGCGCCGCACCAGTTCAAGGTACTGGGGCTGGATGTCAGCCCACTGTCGGTGGAGCGCGCCAAGCGTGGCGTGTACGGCAAGAACTCCTTTCGCGGCGGTGATATCGAGTTTCGCGAGCGTCACTTCAGCGAACAGCCCGATGGTTTCCACATCGCCGAGCGGGTGCGCGAACAAGTGCGCCTGCAAGTCGGCAACTTGCTCGACCCGGCGTTGCTGGCGAATGAGCCCAGCTACGATTTTGTATTTTGCCGCAACCTGCTGATCTACTTCGACCAGCCCACCCAGAAGCAAGTGTTCGATGTGCTCAAGAGCCTGACCCACGAAGACGGCGTGCTGTTTATCGGCCCCGCCGAGGGCAGCCTGTTGGGGCGCCATGGCATGCGTTCGATTGGCGTGCCGCAATCCTTTGCATTCAGCCGGCATGCCGAGCCGGTCAAGCCTGAACCGGTGTTTGTGCCCCTGCCCATCCCCCAGCGCAGCGCAGCGCCGATTCCGCCCAAGCCGCGCCCGTTCAGCACGGTGAGCGCCCAGGTGGTGCCGATCAAGGCGCCACACAGCGATGCGGGCGACTTGCTCAGCCGCATCGCCACGCTGGCCAACGAAGGCAAAAGTGCCGAGGCCCGCGCCGCGTGTGAACAGTATTTGAGTAACCACCCGCCGGCCGCCCAAGTGTTTTACTGGCTGGGGCTGCTCAGCGACGTGGCCGGCAGCGCCCTGGAAGCCCAGAGTTATTACCGCAAAGCCTTGTACCTGGAACCGCAGCACCCGCAGGCCTTGATGCACCTGGCCGCATTGCTCGAGTCCCAGGGTGACAGCGCGGGCGCGCGCCGCTTGCAGGCGCGGGCCGCGCGCAGCGAGCGGGCAGACAGTGAGTCCAAACGATGAATAACCTTGATGCGCTCGACACCGCAGGCCTGGACCTGACCCTGGCCGACACCCAAGCCATCGACGACTGCTGGAACCGCATCGGCATCCACGGTGACAAGTCCTGCCCGTTGCTCGCCGAGCATATCCACTGCCGCAACTGCTCGGTGTATTCCGCCGCCGCCACGCGCCTGCTTGACCGGTACGCGTTGCAGCAGGGCGACCGGCAGGCGTATGCCGTCGCGGAAGTTGACGAAAACATCGTCACCCGTTCGATTCTGATGTTCCGTCTGGGTGAAGAGTGGCTGGGCATTGCCACCCGATGCCTGGTGGAAGTGGCGCCACTGCAGCCGATCCATTCGTTGCCACACCAGCGTTCCCGCGCATTACTGGGCGTGGCGAATGTGCGCGGTGCGCTGGTGGCGTGCCTGTCACTCGTGGAGCTGCTGGGGCTGGACCCTGCCAGCAGCGGCGCAAGCGGCGCGCGGGTGATGCCGCGCATGTTGATTATTGCCGCCCAGGACGGCCCGGTGGTGGTGCCGGTGGACGAAGTCGACGGCATCCATGCCATCGATGAGCGCACCTTGAAGGCCGCGTCGGCCTCCGGCACCCAGGCCAGTGCGCGCTTCACCCAAGGCGTGTTGCAGTGGAAAGGCCGCAGCCTGCGTTGGCTGGACGAGGCGCAATTGTTGTCTGCCGTGACCCGGAGCCTCACATGACCCCCGACCAGATGCGCGATGCCTCGCTGCTGGAACTGTTCAGCCTGGAAGCCGATGCACAAACCCAGGTACTGAGCGCGGGCCTGCTGGCCTTGGAGCGCAACCCCACCCAGGCCGACCAGCTTGAGGCGTGCATGCGCGCCGCGCACTCGCTCAAGGGCGCGGCGCGAATTGTCGGCGTGGACGCGGGGGTCAGCGTTGCCCACGTGATGGAGGACTGCCTGGTCAGCGCCCAGGAAAGCCGCCTGTACCTGCAACCTGAGCATATCGACGCCTTGCTGCAGGGCACCGACCTGCTGATGCGCATCGCCACGCCGGGCAATAACGTAGGCCCGGCGGATATCGAAGGGTATGTGGCGCTGATGGAACGCCTGCTGGATCCGTCGCAGCCGATCGTCCAAGCCACACCGGTCGCCGTCGCCACTCCGGAACCTGCGCCTGCGCCGGTGATTGACCCGTTGCCGCCGGAGCCTGAGCCCGCGCCGCCTGTCAGCACTGACCTGCCGCGCCCGAACAAACGCATGACCGAAGGCGGCGAGCGCGTGCTGCGCGTCACCGCCGAGCGCTTGAACAGCCTGCTCGACTTGTCGAGCAAGTCCTTGGTCGAGACCCAGCGGCTCAAGCCTTACCTGGTGAGCCTGCAACGCCTCAAGCGTATTCAAAGCAACAGCGCGCGCGCCCTGGACACGCTCGATGGCCAGCTCAAGGCCATGGACTTGAGCCTGGAAGCCCAGGAAGCCCTGGCCGACACGCGCCGCCTGTTGAGTGAAGCCCAGGCATTGCTGGCGGATAAAACCGCCGAGCTGGATGAGTTCGGCTGGCAGGCCGGGCAGCGCGCCCAAGTGCTTTATGACACCGCGCTGGCCTGCCGCATGCGGCCGTTTGCCGATGTGCTCGCCGGCCAGGTGCGCATGGTGCGCGACCTTGGCCGCAGCCTCGGCAAGCAGGTGCGCCTGGAGATCGAGGGGGAAAAGACCCAGGTCGACCGCGACGTATTGGAAAAACTCGAAGCGCCGCTCACGCACTTATTGCGCAATGCCGTCGACCACGGCATTGAAATGCCCGAGCAGCGGGTGTTGGCAGGCAAACCCGCCGAAGGCTTGATCCGCCTGCGCGCCTCGCACCAGGCCGGTTTGCTGGTGCTGGAGTTAAGCGACGACGGTAATGGCGTCGACCTGGAACGCCTGCGCGGCACCATCGTCGACCGGCACCTGTCACCGCTGGAAACCGCGCTGCGCTTGAGTGAAGAAGAGCTGCTGACCTTCCTGTTCCTGCCGGGCTTCAGCCTGCGCGACAAGGTCACCGAGGTGTCCGGGCGCGGCGTCGGCCTGGATGCGGTGCAGCACATGGTCCGCCAACTGCGCGGCGCGGTGGTGCTGGAACAGACGGCGGGGCAGGGCAGCCGTTTCCACCTGGAAGTGCCGTTGACCTTGTCGGTGGTGCGCAGCCTGGTGGTGGAAGTCGGCGAGGAAGCCTATGCCTTCCCGCTGGCGCATATCGAACGCATGTGCGACCTGGCGCCGGATGACATCGTGCAACTGGAAGGCCGCCAGCATTTCTGGCACGAAGGCCGGCATGTCGGCCTGGTGGCCGCCAGCCAGTTATTGCAGCGCCCGCCGGGGCAGAGCAATGACGAAACCCTGAAGGTGGTGGTGATCCGCGAGCGTGATGCGGTGTATGGCATTGCCGTGGAACGTTTTATCGGCGAACGCACCCTGGTGGTGTTGCCGCTGGATGACCGCTTGGGCAAGGTCCAGGATATTTCCGCCGGTGCTTTGCTGGATGACGGCTCGGTGGTGTTGATCGTCGACGTCGAAGACATGCTGCGTTCGGTGGATAAATTGCTCAACACTGGCCGCCTGGAGCGTATCGCCCGGCGCAGCCAGCAGGCCACCGAAGCACCGCGCAAGCGCGTGCTGGTGGTGGATGACTCGCTCACCGTGCGTGAGCTGCAACGTAAATTGTTACTTAATCGTGGTTATGAAGTGGCGGTCGCCGTCGATGGCATGGATGGCTGGAACGCACTGCGTTCCGAAGACTTCGACCTGCTGATCACTGACATTGATATGCCTCGTATGGACGGGATCGAATTGGTCACACTCTTGCGCCGTGATAGTCGCCTGCAATCGTTGCCGGTGATGGTGGTGTCGTACAAGGATCGCGAAGAAGACCGGCGCCGTGGGCTGGACGCCGGCGCCGACTATTATCTGGCTAAAGCCAGTTTCCACGACGACGCCTTGCTGGATGCCGTGATGGAGCTGATCGGGGGCGCCCGGGCATGAGGATTGCGATCGTCAATGACATGCCCCTGGCGGTAGAGGCGCTGCGCCGTGCCTTGAGTTTCGAACCGGCGCACCAGGTGGTGTGGGTGGCCAACAATGGCCTGGAGGCCGTACAACGTTGCGCCGAGTTGACCCCGGACTTGATCCTTATGGACCTGATCATGCCGGTGATGGACGGCGTGGAGGCCACGCGGCAGATCATGGCGGAGACCCCATGCGCTATTCTGCTGGTGACCGTCGACCGCCAGGCGAATATGAGTCGCGTGTTCGAAGCCATGGGCCATGGCGCCCTGGATGTGGTGGACACCCCGGCGCTGGGCGTGGGCAACCCCAAGGATGCGGCGGCGCCGTTGCTGCGCAAAATCCTCAATATTGGCTGGCTGATCGGCCAGCGGGGCAGCCGCGTACGCGCCGACACCGCGCCTGCACGCGCGTCCGGCAAACGTCAGAGCCTGGTGGCGATTGGGTCGTCGGCGGGCGGCCCGGCCGCCCTGGAAATCCTGCTCAAGGGTTTGCCCCGCGATTTTCCCGCGGCCATTGTGCTGGTGCAGCATGTGGACCAGGTGTTCGCCGCCGGCATGGCCGAATGGTTGAGCGGCGCCTCCGGCCTGCCGGTGCGCCTGGCACGAGAGGGTGAACCGCCACAAAGCGGCGTGGTGCTGCTGGCCGGTACCAACCACCACATTCGCCTGTTGAAAAATGGCACGCTAGCCTATACAGCAGAGCCGGTGAACGAGATTTACCGGCCGTCCATCGACGTGTTTTTCGAGAGCGTCGCCAGCCACTGGAATGGTGATGCCGTCGGCGTGTTGCTGACCGGTATGGGGCGCGACGGGGCCCAGGGCCTCAAGATATTGCGTGAACAAGGCTATTTGACCATCGCCCAGGATCAGCAGAGCTGTGCGGTGTATGGCATGCCCAAAGCGGCGGCGGCCATTGATGCTGCTGTTGAAATTCGCCCACTGGACAGCATTGCGCCCCGATTGCAGGAGGTTTTTGCAAAATGATCAAGACCTCTCGCGGTGCCGGCTTGCAGGAAAGTAATTCAGGTGACTGCACATGAATGATTTACAGATCGACGACATCAAGACCGACGAAAACGCTGCCATGGTGTTGCTGGTCGACGACCAGGCCATGATCGGCGAAGCCGTGCGGCGTGGCCTGGCCCACGAAGAAAACATCGATTTTCACTTTTGCGCCGACCCGCATCAGGCGATCGCCCAGGCGATCCGCATCAAGCCGACGGTGATCCTGCAAGACCTGGTGATGCCCGGCCTTGATGGCCTGACGCTGGTGCGCGAATACCGCAACCACCCGGCCACGGCGAATATCCCGATCATCGTGCTTTCGACCAAGGAAGACCCGCTGATCAAGAGCGCGGCGTTTTCGGCCGGGGCCAATGATTACCTGGTCAAGCTGCCGGATAACATCGAGCTGGTGGCGCGCATTCGCTATCACTCACGCTCGTACATGACGTTATTGCAACGGGATGCGGCGTACCGCGCGCTGCGGGTGAGCCAGCAGCAGTTGCTGGACACTAACCTGGTGCTGCAACGGCTGATGAACTCCGATGGTCTCACCGGGCTGTCCAACCGCCGCCATTTTGACGAATACCTGGAGCTGGAATGGCGGCGTGCCATGCGTGACCAGACCCAGCTGTCGTTATTGATGATCGACGTGGACTTCTTCAAGACCTACAACGACAGCTTTGGCCACGTCGAAGGTGATGAAGCCCTTCGCAAAGTCGCCGCGAGCATCCGTGAGGCCAGTAGCCGGCCTTCGGACTTGCCGGCGCGGTACGGCGGTGAAGAGTTTGCGCTGGTATTGCCCAATACCTCGCCGGGCGGCGCGCGCCTGGTGGCCGAGAAACTGCGCATGGCGGTTGCCGCGCTGAAAATCCCGCACATTGCCCCGGCAGAAGGGGCGAGCCTGACTATCAGTATTGGCCTGTCGACCATGACGCCGGTGCAGGGCACGGATTGTCGGCAGTTGATCATGGCGGCGGACAAGGGGTTGTACACGGCCAAGCATAATGGGCGTAATCAGGTGGGTATCGAGTAGGCAGAACACCGCCGAACCCTTGTGGGAGCTGGCTTGCCTGCGATAGCGGCCTGTCAGTTACCACATCTGTACCTGATACACCGCTATCGCAGGCAAGCCAGCTCCCACATTTGATCTCAATCGTTCTGGAGATCGTCAACAACCCCGCCTTTTCGCCAAGCGGGCTGCCGTTAGCGCCGGTTTGTCGTTATACTCGTCGGCTTTCAAAAGTTCGCCAACGAGTGCTGCCCGCCATGGAAATCAACCCGATCCTTAACACCATCAAGGACCTGTCCGAGCGCTCCGAAACTATTCGGGGGTATCTTTGACTACGATCAAAAGCATGAGCGTCTGACCGAAGTCAATCGCGAGCTTGAAGATCCGGCTGTCTGGAACAAACCTGAATACGCCCAAGAGTTGGGCCGCGAGCGCGCTGCGCTGGCGCAGATCGTCGACACTCTCGACGAACTGAACACCGGTCTGGGCGATTGCCGCGACCTGCTGGACATGGCCGTCGAAGAAAACGACGAAGGCGCAGTGGGCGATGTCGTCGCCGAGCTGGCCCGTCTCGAGGAAAACCTCGCCAAGCTTGAATTCCGTCGCATGTTCAGCCATGAAATGGACCCGAACAATGCCTACCTGGACATCCAGGCCGGCTCCGGCGGCACCGAGGCCCAGGACTGGGCCAACATCCTGCTGCGCATGTACCTGCGCTGGGCGGATAAACGCGGTTTCGACGCCACCATTATGGAACTGTCCGCCGGTGAAGTCGCCGGTATCAAGGGCGCGACTGTGCACATCAAGGGCGAATACGCCTTTGGCTGGTTGCGGACCGAGATCGGCGTACACCGCCTGGTGCGCAAGAGCCCGTTCGACTCCGGCAACCGTCGCCATACCTCGTTCTCCGCCGTTTTCGTCTCGCCAGAGATCGACGACAAGGTGGAAATCGAGATCAACCCGGCCGACCTGCGCATCGACACCTACCGCTCCTCCGGTGCCGGTGGTCAGCACGTAAACACCACCGACTCGGCCGTACGTATCACCCACGTACCGACCAACACCGTGGTCAGCTGCCAGAACGAACGTTCCCAGCACGCCAACAAGGACACCGCCATGAAAATGCTGCGGGCCAAGTTGTACGAGCAGGAAATGCAGAAGCGCAACGCGGCTTCCCAGGCGCTGGAAGACACCAAGTCGGATATCGGCTGGGGCCACCAGATCCGTTCGTATGTGCTTGATGCGTCGCGGATCAAGGATCTGCGCACTAACATCGAACGCAGCGACTGCGACAAGGTGCTCGACGGTGATATCGACGAATACCTGGAAGCCAGCCTGAAATCCGGCCTGTAAAAAGATTGTAGGCGATCCCCGGCCTACGCCGGGGACAACGAACCTGATGGAAAATTTAAAGACATGAGCGACCAACAACTCGACCCGCAAGCCCTGCAACAGGAAGAAAACTCCCTGATCGCCCTGCGCAAGGAAAAGCTTGCTGCCGAGCGCGCCAAGGGCAATGCCTTCCCGAACGACTTCCGCCGTGACAACTACTGCGATGCCTTGCAGAAACAGTACGCGGACAAGACCAAGGAAGAGCTGGCAGAGGCTGCAATCCCGGTCAAGGTGGCGGGTCGCATCATGCTTAACCGTGGCTCGTTCATGGTGATCCAGGACATGACCGGTCGCATTCAGGTGTACGTCAACCGTAAAACCCTGCCTGAAGAAACCCTGGCCTCGGTGAAAACCTGGGACATGGGCGACATCATTGCGGCCGAAGGCACCCTGGCGCGTTCCGGCAAGGGCGATCTTTACGTTGAAATGACCAGCGTGCGCCTGCTGACCAAGTCGCTGCGCCCGCTGCCGGACAAGCACCACGGCCTGACCGACACCGAGCAGCGCTATCGTCAGCGCTACGTTGACCTGATCGTCAACGAAGACGTGCGCCAGACCTTCCGCGTGCGTTCGCAAGTGATTGCGCACATCCGCAGCTTCCTGATGAAGCGTGACTTCCTCGAAGTGGAAACGCCGATGCTGCAAACCATCCCAGGTGGTGCCGCAGCCAAGCCGTTCGAAACCCACCACAACGCGCTGGACCTGGAAATGTTCCTGCGTATCGCGCCGGAGCTGTACCTCAAGCGCCTGGTGGTTGGCGGCTTCGAGAAGGTGTTCGAGATCAACCGCAACTTCCGTAACGAAGGTGTCTCGACCCGTCACAACCCGGAATTCACCATGTTGGAGTTCTACCAGGCCTACGCCGACTACGAAGACAACATGGACCTCACCGAAGAACTGTTCCGCGAACTGGCGCAACTGGTGCTGGGCAGCACCGACGTGCCTTACGGCGACAAGGTGTTCCACTTCGGCGAACCGTTCGTGCGTCTGTCGGTGTTCGACTCGATCCTCAAGTACAACCCTGAGCTGACCGCTGACGACCTGACCGACATCGACAAGGCCCGCGCCATCGCCAAGAAAGCCGGCGCCAAGGTGCTGGGCTTCGAAGGCCTGGGCAAATTGCAGGTGATGATTTTCGAGGAACTGGTGGAGCACAAGCTGGAACAGCCGCACTTCATTACCCAGTACCCGTTCGAAGTGTCGCCGCTGGCACGTCGCAACGATGACAACCCGAACGTCACCGACCGTTTCGAGCTGTTCATCGGCGGCCGCGAAATCGCCAACGCCTACTCCGAGCTTAACGACGCAGAAGACCAGGCCGAGCGCTTTATGGCCCAGGTGGCCGACAAGGACGCCGGCGACGACGAGGCGATGCACTACGACGCCGACTTCGTTCGTGCCCTGGAATACGGCATGCCGCCAACCGCCGGTGAAGGTATCGGCATCGACCGGTTGGTGATGTTGTTGACCAACTCGCCGTCGATCCGCGATGTGATCTTGTTCCCGCACATGCGGCCACAAGCGTAACCGTAGCGAGATCCGAAGCCGCCTTTTATAAGGCGGCTTTTTTGTGTGGCGAATTCAGCCGTCAATAGAACGGCGCCCTTTAAAGGAAGATCTGTCGTGAACCGCGTAATGGCTCAAGAAGGCGCCGCCGGCATTGCTGCTGCCGTGGCTGAAAGTGTCCAGTACCAGGGCCGCAAGGCCAGCCGCCGAGGCAGCGAGCAACGCCGGCAAGACATTCTCGATGCGGCCATGCGCATCGTCGTGCGTGATGGGGTACGCGGCGTACGCCATCGCGCCGTGGCAGCAGAGGCCGGCGTGCCGTTGTCGGCCACCACCTATTACTTCAAGGACATCGATGACCTGCTCACCGATACCTTCGCCCAATACGTGGAGCGCAGCGCTGCTTTCATGGGCAAGCTGTGGGTGCGCAATGAAGGCTTGCTGCGCGAGATGGTCGCCTATGGCGATGGCAGCCCGCAGTCACGCTCACAGCTTGCTGATGACATTGCGCGGCTGACCGCCGACTACGTGATGCGCCAACTGACCAACCGCCGCGAACACTTGATGGCCGAACAGGCCTTTCGCCAGGAAGCTTTGCTCAACCCGCGCCTGGCTGAGCTGGTGCGTTCGCACCAGCAGATTCTGTTGCAGGGCACCGGGCAGTTTTTCCAGGTATTGGGTTCCCGCGAGCCGCAACAGGATGCCAGAGTGTTGACGGCGATAATCGGTCGGATGGAATATCAGGGCCTGCTTGGCGGCCCTGAGCCTCTGACGGGGGAAGAGATGCTTGAGATTCTCAAGCGTTACATGCATTTGGTGTTGGCCTCGGTCTAGACCAGCCCGACAACCCAGCTCCCACACTTGATGGGGTTTCCAATGAAAGCCTGGCGTGTCATTGCAATCGCCATATCGTTCCTGCTGCTCAGCGGTTGCCTCGTCACCTTCAAGGACCCGCTGCCGGCCCCTGAAGCCGCGCCCGACGCCTTGCTCGGCCGCTGGTCGAGTAAAAACGCGTGGGGCGAACCGTTGAATCTGCAGATCACCCGTGTCGATCAGCAGCATTACAAGGCCGTAAGCTACCCTAAAGCCAAACCGAGCCAGCGCGATGAATACCTGTTTACGGTGTCGCGCCATGGCAACCGCTGGTACCTGTCGGCGCCGCTGCCGGCGGCCTTCGGTGGCAATTACTTCCTGGCCGGCTTCGACTTTGAAGGTGAGGGCGACAAAACGCGTGAATGGGTGGTCTACAACCTCGACCTTGAGCAGATCCATCAAGCCATAGGTCAGAACGCCTTGCACGGCAGCACCGTGCAAACCGTCGAGGGTGACGGCGTGCGGGTCGACAGCCCGATGGACCAGGTGTTTGCCTACCTGGATGACCCGGCCAATGCCGATGTGTTCGTTGAAGCCGTGCGCTACCGGCGCACGGGTAAATAACGTTTAAAGAGGAAGCACCGGGTGGACGATTACCAGCAGACGATACGCACCTTGTCCGATCGCATTGTGCTGGCACAAACACCGATTCGCGTCCTCGACGCCGTGAAGTGGGACGAGAACATTCGCCAGGGCTTTCTCAAGGCCAAGGGCAAGGCCATGCCGGCCGTGGACCGCGATTATTACCTGGGCCGGCCGCTGTCGTTCGACTCCAGTGCGGTGAAGCTGGAGTTCCAGAACATTGAGCGCGACATTACCCGCCGTCTCGGCCAGTTCAGTCCGGTGGGGCAGATCATGCGCCGCATGTGCCGCGAGTACCGCATGGTGGTGCGCATGCTCGAAGCGCGGGGCACCGAGGATTTCGGCCTGATTTCCCAGGAACTCTACGGCGCCGCCTCGGACGCGTTCCACGCGGGTGACCCGACGCTGGCCGACCTGGGCCTGATGATGTCCGACTACCTGAACCAGATCGACGGCCGGGGCGACCTCAAGGACGAAGCCAAGACGCTCACGGCCAAGCATGCGGTGGCCTTGCTGCAAACCCGTTTGAACAAGGTGTTTGGTGAGGCCGAAGAGACCATCCGCGTGTTCGAGTCCGACGGGATCGTGGCCGACGCGGCGGCGGGCGCCGACTACATCAAGATCCGCGCCGACGCGATGTTCAACGAGCGTGATGTGCGCGCGCTCGAGGTGCATGAAGGCCTGGTGCACGTTGGCACCACGCTCAATGGCCAGAACCAGCCGATCTGCACGTTCCTGTCCAAAGGGCCGCCCTCGTCCACGGTGACCCAGGAAGGCCTGGCGATTCTGATGGAGATCATCACCTTCGCGTCCTACCCCAGCCGCCTGCGCAAACTGACCAACCGCACCCGCGCCATCCATATGGTCGAGGAGGGCGCCGACTTCCTGCAGGTGTTCGAGTTCTTCCGCGAGCAAGGCTTTGAAATGGCCGAAAGTTACGGCAACGCCAGCCGCGTGTTCCGAGGCTCGACGCCGACGGGCCTGCCGTTTACCAAGGATTTGTCCTATCTCAAGGGCTTTATCATGGTCTACAACTACATCCAGCTGGCCGTGCGCAAAGGCAAACTGGAGCAAGTGCCGCTGTTGTTCTGCGGCAAGACCACCCTGGAAGACATGCGCACCTTGCGCCAACTGGTCGACGAAGGCCTGGTGGTGCCGCCCAAGTACTTGCCCGAGCAGTTTCGCGACATGAACGCACTGGCGGCGTGGATGTGCTTCTCCAACTTCCTCAACCACCTGAGCCTGGACCGGATCGAGGCGGATTACTCGAATATCCTGTAGAGATTTCCCTGACACAACCGAATCAAAAATGTGGGAGCTGGCAAGCCAGCTCCCACATTTGATCTCATTGGTTCTTGAGAAATGAGTACAACCTATCAGCGAGGCTTCAACGGATGAGAATCCTCGGCATTCTTTGCCTGCTACTCACATTAAACGGCTGCAGCTCACTGCTGTTCTACCCCGAACCCGGCCTGCCGTTCACGCCGGAAAAAGCCCACCTGGCCTATCGCGACGTCACCCTCACCACTGCCGATGGTGTAAAGCTGCATGCCTGGTGGCTGCCGGCCAAACCCGGTGTGCCGCTTAAAGGCACGGTGCTGCACCTGCACGGCAACGGCGGCAACCTGGCCTGGCACCTGGGTGGCAGTTGGTGGCTGCCGGAGCAGGGCTATCAAGTGCTGTTGCTGGACTATCGCGGTTATGGCCGGTCTGAAGGCAAGCCGTCCTTGCCGGCGGTGTATCAGGACATCGATGCCGCGTTCGGCTGGATCGATAAGGCCCCTGAAACCCAGGGCCAGCCGCTGATCGTGTTGGGCCAGAGCCTGGGCGGTGCGCTGGCGGTGCATTACCTGGCGGCACACCCGCAGCGTCAAACTCAGCTCAAGGCGCTGGTGCTGGACGGCGTGCCCGCCAGTTATCGTGACGTAGGACAATTCGCCCTCAGCACCTCCTGGTTAACATGGCCGTTTCAGGTGCCGCTGTCGTGGCTGGTGCCCGACGCCGACAGTGCGATCAATGCCATGCCCCAGCTTACCGGCGTGCCCAAGCTGCTGTTCCATAGCCTGGATGACCCGATCGTGCCGGTGGCCAACGGCATTCGCCTGTATCAGGCCGCACCGCCACCGCGGGTGTTGCAGTTGACCCGTGGCGGCCATGTGCAGACCTTTGCCGACAAAACCTGGCAAACCGTGATGCTGCGCTATCTGGACGACCCGCAGCACTTCAATGGCCTGCGCCGCCTGGGCGAAATTCCGAATTACCCTATTCCTAAAGTTGATTCATCAGAGAGCCCGCAATGAGCGAAGAACGCAACATGATCCCGCTGATCCTCACCGGCATCGGCACCATTATCGGTACCGTCGGTTGCCTGTGGTTCTATGGCTACCTGCACTTCGCCAAGCCGGAAGATGCCTTGTTGCTCAGCGACTTCACTATGCTCAAGACCGTGCCGGGCGAGGACTACAAGGTCTCGCTTACCCCGGCCGCACAAGTCGCGCAATGCATTGATGGCGTATTGGTGATGTTTGATACCGAGCAAAAAGGCTTGAGCGGCGTGCTGGTGAACAACAAGAAACAAGCCGTGCGCTGCATGGGCCAGGAAACGCCGCAGCTTCAGGAGTGATATTGAAATATCTGGAACCGTATTCCGTAAGACGCCACTTAAGGGCTTGTCAGCGTTGCTGATGGATAACTTATGAATGGCCAGTCAAGGGAGAGTCACGGTGAATATTGGTGCGATAGACAGGATGATGGATATGGCCCGGGCGCAGCAAAGCTTGGATGAGCTCAGCGCGTGGAACGCCGAGCCTTCCCAAAAGGAGCAGGACGAAACCAGGCGGCGCACGGAGTTCGAGCTGGCGGGCGGCGACGACAGCAATCGTCAGATCCAATTCTGAAGCAAAAAAAACCACCGTTTCCGGTGGTTTTTTCATCCTGCGTCAATCAATCAGTTAGCAACGGAAGAGCGTGGCTTGACTGGCTGGTTGTCGTTGGAAATGGTTACTTCAACGCGGCGGTTCATGGCGCGGCCCGAAACGCTGCCGTTGTCGGCAACCGGGTATTCCTTGCCGTAACCCTGGGTCACGATGCGCGAGATATCCACGCCTTGTTGAGCCAGTGCACGTTGTACCGAAGCGGCACGACGCTCGGACAGGCTCTGGTTGTACGAGTCGGAACCGGTGCTGTCGGTGTAGCCTTCGACGATCACTTTACGGTCCGGGTTGTCGCGCAGGAACTGAGCCAGTTTGGTGATGTTCACCAGGCCACTGGATTTCAGGTCGGACTTGTTGGTGGCGAACAGCACGTCACCGAAGGTCACCAGGGTGCCGCGATCAGTCTGCTTGGCGTTCAAGCTGTCTTGCAGTTGCTTGATCTGTGCATCACGGGCTTGCAGCAGCGCCTTGGCTCGTTCGTCACCGGCGTTTTTCAGCTTGGCTTCGGACTCACGCAGCGAAATGGTGTCTTTGGCCACTTCAACGCGCTGGTTGGTCAGGTAGGCCAGTTGGTCGACCTTCTTCTCGTCTTCCTTGTCGCGGTAGGCTTTGTCAGCCTTGTCCAGCCAGTCACTGGCGTCTTTGGTTTCCAGCGCCGCTATCTTGGTGGCTTGCGGGTTGGCTTGCAGGGCCGAGAAGTTGGTCCGTGCGTTTTCCAGGTTCTGGTTCGGCGGGGTGGAGCAGGCCGCCAGAGCAACGCTCATCGCCAGCAGGGCAGGGATCATCAATTGTTTACGCATAGTCGTGTCGTCCTTTCAATTCGATATCGGGTGCAATGCAATCAGTGGCGGCGGCTTATTGCTGTTTGATCACAGCCGGGCGCATGCCTTCCTGACGCAGTTCCTGCACAGCTTTCTGGGAATCCTTCACAGCCTGGTCAGCCTTGGCAGCCTGGGCTTTGCGCTCTGCGACACGGGCATCCCACTCGGCTTGTTCAGCCAGTTGACGCGCTTTGTCGTAGTTCTTGTCGTGCATGGCCAGTTCAGCAGCTTTGAGCTTGTCCTGGGCCGACTTCATTTCTACCGCTGCGTACTCGGTGCCGCCGGCGCTGACTGCGCTGTTTACGGCGGACTGGGTCACGGCGTATTGCTCGGTCGGCGGGTTACCGGCGCAGCCCGCCAGAACGAAGCTGGTGCCGATTGCCAGCGCGGCCAATTTCAGCCCGCGCAGATGGTTAAACGAGGATTTGGCAGTGCTGGTCTTCATCGTCTTCAACTCCATTGGATAACTCCTGAAAAAATCAAAATCCACGTCATTGGTTGGCGGTTGCAGGCCCGGCGCTAAAGCACCAAATGCCCTTTTCAAACGGCCGTTCCAAGTGATGGCTTACTGGTTGTGACCGGAGCCTTTTTTCAAAAGTTCAGCGAAGATGGCGATTTGCCTAAAAAAATATCTGACTGTTTGGTCAGTGTTTAAAAGTTTGAACTTTTACGTTGCGCAGCGGTACTCCGAGCCTCTGTGAGGCCCGGAATACCGGGGTTAAGCGGGGTTTATCGAATGTTTATCAGTGTTGCTGTTCGTCGGCGGCGGCAGACAAATCATGCAGATGGCGGCGTGACAAGGTCAGAAAGCGCGGTGTAGGGCCGACGTCTTCATACAAAGGGTCACCCTCTTCATCGGTGGCGATCACATGCTGGCCCTTGATGTAGGGGAAGCTCGCTTCCAGCTCTTCAAGCGCCGCGCCGATCAGCTCGCCGAGCAATTCTTCGGTGCTGCGCTTGGGGTACATCTCGGCGATAGCGGCCAGGCGCGCAGCCGACTCGACGTCCAAGTGGATCGCGTACTCGGTTTTGGTCAGGCGACCCTTGGCGTTCTCTTCCCAATGCTGGGCCAGTTCTCGAATTTTCATGGCAACCTCAATAAGCCCGCGATGGCAGGCGGTGATGGGTGTCCAGCCGCCTGCGTGGGTAACGCGACGACTCACTGTTGAGACTAGCTGCAAGTCGCAAGGTTTAAAGTGTCTTGTCAGAAACTGACGCGGGCGGCACTCTGGAAGGCCTGCGCGTCCCGGATTTCTGGCTGGAGATTGGTTGATGAGTGATATCGATGCACGCTTGCGTGAGGATGTTCACCTGCTGGGTGAGCTGCTGGGCAACACCATTCGAGAGCAGTACGGCGATGCTTTTCTCGACAAGATCGAGCAGATCCGCAAAGGCGCCAAGGCTGACAGACGCGGTGCCGGCGATGAGTTAAGCACCCGCCTCAATCAGTTGCAGGAAGACGAACTGCTGCCCGTGGCACGCGCGTTCAACCAGTTCCTCAACCTGGCCAACATCGCCGAGCAATACCAACTGATCCATCGGCGCGATGAATCGCAGCCGGCGCCCTTCGAGTCCCGCGTGTTACCGGAGTTGCTGGCCCGCCTGCAAAGCGAAGGGCACAGCAATGAGTCCCTGGCCCGCCAGATGGCGCGCCTGGAGATAGAGCTGGTGCTCACCGCCCACCCGACCGAAGTGGCGCGTCGCACCCTGATCCAGAAATACGATGCGATTGCCGCACAACTGGCGTTGCAGGATCACCGCGACCTCACCGGCGCCGAGCGCGAGCAGATCCGCCAGCGCTTGCAGCGGCTGATCGCCGAAGCCTGGCACACCGAAGAAATCCGCCGCATCCGGCCCACGCCTGTGGACGAGGCCAAGTGGGGCTTTGCGGTGATCGAGCATTCGCTGTGGCATGCCATTCCCAATTATTTGCGCAAGGCCGACCAGGCTTTGCACGCCGCCACCGGCCTGCGCCTGCCACTTGAGGCGGCGCCGATTCGCTTTGCCTCGTGGATGGGCGGCGACCGTGACGGCAACCCGAATGTCACCGCGCCGGTCACCCGCGAAGTGTTGCTGCTGGCGCGCTGGATGGCGGCGGACTTGTATTTGCGCGATGTCGATCACTTGGCGTCCGAGCTGTCGATGCAGCAGGCCAGCCCTGCGTTGCAGGCCAAGGTCGGGGATAGCGTCGAACCTTACCGTGCCGTGCTCAAGCAACTGCGCGAACGCCTGCGCGCCACGCGCCAATGGGCGCATACCGCGCTCACGGCCAGCACGCCGGCGCCAGCCGGGGTGCTGCAAGACAACCGCGACCTGCTTGACCCGCTGGAGCTGTGCTATCAGTCGCTGCATGAGTGCGGCATGGGCGTGATCGCCGATGGCCCGTTGCTCGATTGCCTGCGCCGCGCCGTGACCTTCGGCTTGTTCCTGGTGCGCCTGGACGTGCGTCAGGATTCCAGCCGGCACTCGGCGGCCATGACCGAAATTACCGATTACCTGGGCCTGGGCCGATATGAAGACTGGGATGAAGAAGCGCGCATCAGCTTCCTGAGCAAAGAGCTGACCAATCGCCGGCCTCTGCTGCCAGGTTATTTCAAGCCGTCGGCAGACACCGCCGAAGTGTTGAACACCTGCAAGGAAATCGCCGCCGCACCGGCTGCATCGCTCGGTTCTTATGTGATCTCCATGGCGGGTGCCGCGTCGGACGTGCTGGCCGTGCAACTGCTGCTTAAAGAGTCGGGCGTGCAACGGCCGATGCGCGTGGTGCCACTGTTTGAAACCCTGGCCGACCTGGATAACGCCGGGCCGGTGATGGAGCGCCTGCTGCAATTGCCGGGTTATCGCGCGCGTTTGCAAGGCCCGCAGGAAGTGATGATCGGCTATTCGGACTCGGCCAAGGACGCCGGCACCACCGCCGCGGCCTGGGCACAGTACCGGGCCCAGGAACGCCTGGTGGATATCTGCCGCGAACAACAGGTGGAGTTGCTGTTGTTCCACGGTCGTGGCGGCACTGTTGGCCGTGGCGGCGGCCCGGCGCATGCGGCGATCCTGTCGCAGCCGCCAGGCTCGGTGGCGGGGCGTTTCCGTACGACCGAACAAGGCGAGATGATCCGCTTCAAGTTCGGCCTGCCGGACATTGCCGAGCAGAACCTCAACCTTTATCTGGCTGCCGTGCTGGAAGCCACGCTGCTGCCACCGCCGCCACCCGAGCCGGCCTGGCGTCATTTAATGGATGAATTGGCGGCAGACGGTGTAAGTGCTTACCGCGCCGTGGTGCGGGAAAATCCGCAGTTCGTCGAATACTTCCGTCAGTCCACGCCCGAGCAGGAGCTGGGCCGCTTGCCATTGGGCAGTCGCCCGGCCAAGCGTCGTGCGGGCGGTATCGAGAGCCTGCGCGCGATTCCATGGATCTTCGGCTGGACCCAAACCCGCCTGATGCTGCCCGCCTGGCTAGGTTGGGAAGCGGCATTAAGCAAGGCGCTGGAGCGTGGCGAAGGCGAATTGCTGGGACAGATGCGCGAGCAATGGCCGTTCTTCCGCACCCGTATCGATATGCTGGAGATGGTGCTGGCCAAGGCCGATGCCGACATCGCGCGGCTGTATGACAAGCGTTTGGTGCAGCCGGACCTGCTGCCATTGGGTGCGCACTTACGCGACCTATTGTCGCAGGCATGCAACGTGGTGCTTGGCCTGACCGGCCAGTCGCAACTGCTGGCCCATAGCCCCGACACGCTTGAGTTCATTCGCCTGCGCAACACCTACCTCGACCCGCTGCACCTGTTGCAGGCCGAATTACTCGCGCGCTCGCGCCAGCAAGAGGCGGCGCAGGACAGCCCTCTGGAACAGGCGCTGCTGGTGTCTG
The DNA here is from genome assembly GCF_030687515.1 of Pseudomonas sp. FP2338. Lineage (NCBI taxonomy): Bacteria > Pseudomonadati > Pseudomonadota > Gammaproteobacteria > Pseudomonadales > Pseudomonadaceae > Pseudomonas > Pseudomonas sp. FP2338. The sequence continues at coordinate 1,465,033 of NZ_CP117436.1, forward strand.
TGGCCGGTATTGCCGCCGGTTTGCGCAACACTGGCTGAGGTTTTCTGCGTGTTCTCAAAGGCTTGCGGAAAAACAACGACGGCCGCCCGGAAACGGGCGGTCGGCGTTTAGGGGGCGGGGTTGCACTCAGGCACACCCTACCTATGACTGCATGCCGGGCGCGGTTCTTGCGACTTTTGGCGGCTTGTATGGATAGAGCCCGCTGTGTATCTTGATCAGCCTTTGGCCGTTTGATCGGCCAGGACCCACATTTTTACGAGATTGGCCCCACGCGGCGAATCCGAGCGTCATCTCTATAAAAAATTGAGGAGCACATCGATGCGCGTCATTCTGCTGGGAGCTCCCGGGGCCGGTAAAGGTACTCAGGCAAAGTTCATCACTGAAAAATTCGGCATTCCACAAATCTCCACCGGTGACATGCTGCGTGCTGCCGTCAAGGCCGGCACCGAGCTGGGCCTGATCGCCAAGAGCGTGATGGACAGCGGCGGCCTGGTTTCCGATGACCTGATCATCAACCTGGTCAAGGAACGCATCAGCCAGGAAGACTGCAAGAACGGTTTCCTGTTCGACGGTTTCCCGCGCACCATTCCCCAGGCAGAAGCCTTGGTGAAAGCCGGCGTTGAGTTGGACGCTGTGGTTGAAATCGCAGTTGAAGACGAAGAAATCGTTCAGCGTATTGCGGGCCGTCGCGTTCACGAAGGCTCGGGCCGCGTGTACCACATCGTCTACAACCCGCCAAAGGTTGAAGGCAAAGACGACGTGACCGGGGAAGACCTGGTGCAGCGTAAGGACGACACCGAAGAAACCGTGCGTCATCGCCTGTCGGTCTATCACTCACAGACCAAGCCGCTGGTGGATTTTTACCAGAAGCTTTCGGCTGCCCAAGGCAAGCCGAAGTACAGCCACATCCCTGGCGTGGGTTCGGTAGAAGCCATCACCGCCAAGGTGTTGCAAGCACTGAGCTGATCCTTCGATCGGCTTTGCGTACAACGGCCCGCTTGCGGGCCGTTGTTGTTTATACTGGCGCACTTTTTTTCGACTTGGACACCTACACCGATGAGCACCCTGCTGGCCCTGGACACCGCGACTGAAGCTTGCTCCGTCGCCTTGCTGCACGATGGCAAGGTAACGAGCCACTACGAGGTGATCCCGCGTCTGCATGCGCAGAAGCTGTTGCCAATGATCAAGCAACTGCTGGAGGAGGCGGGCACCACGCTGTCAGCCGTGGATGCGATTGCTTTTGGCCGTGGCCCAGGCGCCTTTACGGGTGTGCGTATCGCCATCGGTGTAGTGCAGGGCCTGGCCTTTGCGCTGGAGCGCCCGGTACTGCCGGTGTCCAACCTTGCGGTATTGGCCCAGCGTGCATTGCGTGAACACGGCGCGACGCAGGTGGCGGCGGCGATTGATGCGCGCATGGATGAAGTGTATTGGGGCTGCTACCGTGAAACTGCTGGCGAAATGCGTCTGGTGGGCGTGGAAGCCGTACAGGCTCCGGAATCATCGGTGTTGCCTGCTGATGCCAGCGGCGATTGGTTCGGTGCCGGCACTGGCTGGGGTTATGGCGAGCGCATCCCTGTGCAATTGGCGGGGCAGGATGCTGCCATGTTGCCCCACGCCGAAGACTTGCTGACCCTCGCACGTTTCGCTTTCGAGCGCGGTGAGGCGATTGCGGCCGACCAGGCTGCACCGGTTTATCTGCGCGATAAAGTTGCGCAAACCAAGGCTGAACGCGGCCTTTAATTGTGGCGAGGGAGCTTGCTCCCGTTGGGTCGCGAAGCGGCCCCGCTGTTAATAGATCGGGACTGCTGCGCAGTCCAACGGGAGCAAGCTCACTCGCGCACATTTAGCGCGATGCACCGGCAAATCCGCCAATCGTCAGAATTTGCCCCGGTTTGTAAACCTTTTACAAATTATGTGTTCTAGTTATCACCAGAGCATTTGCGCACCACGGAAAGTGCCGCTAAATTGCCATCATTGATACCGAGTCTGCATGTATGCGTATAGACGGTTTTTCCTCACAGTCCTACCCACTCAAGCGTAAGCCGCGCAAGGCGAACGTCACGGTAGACGAGTCCGTCGAAGATTCGCCGGACTTCATCGAGGTTCAGTCCGAGTCGCAGCCCAGTGCCCAGGGTTCTGGCGCTGCACGCATCAGTGGCCTACCTGCCTGTCAGCAAGACATGGTATTCCCCCGTTCCATGAGCAAAAGCGTCGCCACCGCGCTGGCCAGCTACCTGACCACCGCCGGCTTTGTCGAATGGGATATGGAAGTGCTGGGTCTCGACATCCACATCTGATGCGCCTGCCTTACTACATCGGCTGCCCGTCCTGGAGTGAAAACGCCTGGCGCGAGTACCTGTACCCAGCCGATGCCCGTTCCGGCGACTACCTCGCTTTGTATTCCCAAGTCTTCAACGCCGTTGAAGGCAACACCACGTTTTATGCCCGCCCCTCGGCCGCCACGGTGCAGCGCTGGGCTGAAATCATGCCTGAGGATTTTCGCTTCACCGCCAAATTCCCGGGAGACATCAGCCACGGCGGCGACCTGCGCGAGCAATTGCCGGCAGCAGAAAGCTTTGTCGGCTTGATGAGCCCTTTGGGTGAACGGGTTTCACCGCTGTGGCTGCAATTGTCAGCGAGGTTTTCGCCGCAACGCCTGGGCGAACTGGCGGGTTTTATTGACGGCCTGGAGCGCCCGCTGGCCGTGGAAGTGCGCCACCCGGAGTTCTTCGCCAAGGGCGATGCCGAGCGCAGGCTCAACCGGCTGTTGCGCGACCGTGGCGTCGAGCGTATTTGCCTCGATCCGCGTGCGCTGTTCAGTTGCACTTCAACCTCTGCGGCCGTGCTGCACGCCCAGTCGAAAAAGCCCAAGGTGCCAACACGGCCGGCGGCGTTGACTCAGTTTCCCCAGGTGCGCTTCATCGGTCATCCGGAACTGGAGGCCAATGACCCGTTCCTGATCCCATGGGTGGAAAAAATTGCTGGCTGGATCGAAGAGGGGCGCACGCCTTATGTGTTCCTGCACACCTCGGATAACCGCCTTGCCGCGCAACTGGCACTGCGTTTTCACCAACAGTTGATGCTGCGCTTGCCGGGTTTGCCAGCGCTGCCGACCTTGCATCGGGAACCCGCAGCGCAGCAACTGGGGTTACTCTAGGGCTCCTTTTTCCGACAGGAGTCAGCCATGGATGCCCAAACCCTTCGCGCCGAAACCTTCAAGGCCTTGCATGAGCGTGATCGCGCCTTCGTGATGCCCAACCCGTGGGACGCCGGCTCCGCCATCATGCTCGCCAGCCTGGGTTTCGAAGCGTTGGCCACCACCAGTGCGGGCTATGCGTTCAGCCTCGGGCGCCCGGATGCGGAAGGCGCATTATCCCTTGAAGACACCTTGGCCAATGCCTCGGCGATTGTGCAGGCCACTGCGCTGCCGGTTGCGGCTGATCTGGAAAACGGCTTCAGCGACACCCCCGAAGGCTGCGCCCAGACCATCCTGCGCGCCGCGGCCAGCGGCATTGTGGGTGGCTCTATCGAAGACGCCACGGGCATCGCGGTCGACCCGATCTATCCGTTTGACCTGTCGGTGGAGCGCGTGGAAGCTGCCGTCGCCGCTGCCCGCAGCTTGCCATTTGCCTTCACGCTCACCGCCCGTGCAGAAAACCTTCTGCATGGCCGCCTGGATTTGCCTGACACCATCCGCCGCCTGCAAGCCTACGCCGAAGCCGGTGCAGACGTGCTCTACGCCCCCGCCTTGCGCAGTGCCGAAGAAGTGCTCGCAGTGGTCAAGGCGGTGGCGCCCAAACCCGTGAATGTGCTGATGTCCGGCGGCTTGAACCTGAGTGTGGCGCAGTTGAGCGATATGGGCGTGCGCCGTATCAGCGTCGGCTCGGCCATGGCGCTGGCGGCGTATGGCGAGTTCTATCGGGCGGCGCAGGAGGTGTATGAACTGGGCACCTTTACCTTCACTGAACGCAAGATGCCGTTCAGCCAGGCCAACGGTTTTTTCAAAGACTGAATCAGGCTGCCAGGCGCAGGTTGTTGAGGATCAGCGGGCGCGCCCAGTGATAATCGAAATCCAGCGCCTTTTGTTGCGCCACCAGCTCCTCGGCCGGGTAAGGCGTGGCGGGCGGTGGCAGCAGGTCCAGTTCGAATTCGGCAATCGGCAGGTGCAGCGGCTGGGGCTGCGGCGCTGGGCCAGGCTCAGGCGGCGGGTGGCCGGCATTGAGCACAATCGGGCGGACCCAGCCGCTTTCGAAGTTTTGCTGGCGCTGCTGGGCGATGATTTCTTCTGCCGGGAACGGCGTGGCAGGCGGCGGCAGCAGCTCGGTGTCAAATTCGGCGATGGGCAGGAACAGCGGTTCCGGCGGGGCGATCTCGGTGTCGTGCACGTCGCACTCACGCTGGGTGAGGATCTGCGACAACAGGTCGGCGCCTTCGCTGGGTTCTACCGCCGGGTCCCTCGGCGCCTGGGCTTTGGCCGCCAGCGCGCCCGGCGTATCGCCAAGCTGCTCGGCCAACGCTCGGGCGAAGAAGTCCTGCCACACATGGCTCACCCCGGCCAGCGCTTGAGTATTGCGCAGGCCGTAGTGGTTGTGGGTCGGCAGTACACCGATGGTTAGGGGAAGAATGTCTGACATTTTTCTCGGTCGACGCTCAGCTCTGGCAAAATACCTGACTGTTGTTTTTATCGGCCGTCGTTTGCCGATCCTTAATATTTTTGAGCGTAGCGATTGATGAGCGAACAACCAGCGGCCAGCCGCATTCGGGTCGAGGCTTTGGCCGACGGTTTCAAGGCCCGTGCCGAGCACTGGGCCGCGCAGCTTGGCCTGCCTTTGCAACTGGATGAGGCGGACTTTTCCCTGCAAGTCGGGGAACACGGCCTGCAATTGCAACAGCTCGGGCCTGACGCGCCGGGGCCGGTACGCGTGGATTTTGTCGAAGGCGGCGCGGCGCATCGGCGTCTCTATGGGGGCGGCAGCGGGCAGATGATCGCCAAGGCGGTCGGCGTGGCCCAAGGCGTGCGCCCACGGGTACTCGACGCCACGGCAGGCCTGGGCAAGGACGCGTTCGTACTCGCCAGCCTGGGCTGCGAGATGAGCCTGATCGAGCGGCAGCCGTTGATCGGTGCCTTGCTCGAAGACGGCCTGGCCCGTGGTGCGGACGACTTTGAAGTGGCGCCGATTGTGGCGCGCATGCAGTTGCTCAAGGGCAACTCGATCGAGGTGATGCGCAACTGGCAGGGCGAGCCGCCGCAGGTGATCTACCTGGACCCGATGTTCCCGCACCGTGAGAAAACGGCGCTGGTGAAGAAGGAGATGCGCCTGTTCCGCCCATTGGTGGGCGATGATCCGGATGCTCCAGCCTTACTCGCTGCGGCCTTGGCCCTGGCCAGCCACCGCGTCGTGGTCAAGCGCCCGCGCAAGGCGCCGTGCATTGACGGGCCGAAACCGAGTCACGCGTTGGATGGCAAGTCCAGCCGGTATGACATCTATCCGAAGAAAGCGCTCAAGTCCTGAATCATTGTTGTTCTTTCGGGCCTCATCGCAGGCAAGCCAGCTCCCACCTTTTGATTTGCAAACACAGTCAAAGGTGGGAGCTGGCTTGCCAGCGATAGCGCCCGATCAGGCAGCACAACCGTTCAAGGCCGATACGCCCGCATAAACAACCCCACCACCTCCTGTACATGCGCTTCGGCGGCTTCTTCACTCAATTGCCCGCCACACCCATACAACAAGCAGAAATTCGCCGTGCCCTTGAGCAGGCAAAAGAAGTGCTCGGCCGCCGTAAACGGTTTGTCGATGCTCAAGGCGCCACTCTGGTCGATACGGCTGAGCAACCGCTCCATGCCTTGCAGCATGCGCATCGGCCCGGCCTCAAAGAAGATCTGCGAGAGTTTCACGTCCTGGTTGCCGGTGGTCATCATCAGGCGGTGCAGGTTCACCGATTCTTCGCTGTTGATCAGCCGATGAAAGCCGCGCGCGATGTTCAGCAGCACGGTGTGTACCGGCATACCTGCGGGCAACTCGAAATACATCACCGGCAACTGTTCCTCGCACTTGGCCACGACGGCGGCGGTGAACAAGGTCTCCTTATCGGTGAAGTGGCTGTAGACCGTCAGTTTTGACACGCCGGCCTCAAGGGCCACGGCATCCATGCTGGTACTCGCGTAGCCATTGCTCAAAAACAGGATCTTGGCTGCTTCGAGGATTGCCTGGCGTTTTGCCATGTCCTTGGGACGCCCGGGGCTATTGGTGTTTACAGGATTGTCGGACATTTTCACCTTTAATACTGGACTGGTGAGTTTGGTATTAATAACATACCGGCCAGTATAATTATTCCTAGCTCCATTTGCGAAAGGTCCTTCAGCATGCGCAGTACTTTCCTGCCCCTTGCGTTGCCTGTCAGCCTGATCTTTCTGTTGGCCGCCTGCGGCCATGAAGAAGCGGCCCAAACCACCATCCGCCCGGCCATGGTGGTGCAACCGCAGCCTTCGGCACTGGCGATGGACAGTTTTCCGGGGGAAGTACGCGCCCGTTATGAGCCGGACCTGGCCTTTCGCATCGGCGGCAAAGTCAGTAAGCGCCTGGTGGAGGAGGGCGAGCGGGTCAAGGCCAACCAGCCATTGGCAGAGCTCGACCCCCAGGACGTGCGCCTGCAACTGGAAGCTACCCGCGCCCAGGTTGCCGCCGCCGAAGCCAACCTGAGCCTGGTGCGCGCCGAACGCGACCGCTACAAGACCCTGATGGACCGTCAGATGGTCAGCCGCTCGCAGTACGACAATTCCGAAAACCTCTACCGAGCAGGTGAAGCACGCCTTAAGCAGATCAAGGCCGAGTTCGACGTATCGAGCAACCAGGCCGGCTATGCCGTGTTGCGCGCGCCTCAAGATGGCGTGGTCGCCAAGCGAGCGGTGGAAGTCGGCCAAGTGGTGTCCGCTGGCCAAACGGTGTTTACCCTGGCCACCGATGGCGAGCGCGAAGTGTCGATCAGCCTGCCCGAGCAAGGTTTTGGCCGCTTCAAGATCGGCCAGCCGGTGTCGGTGGAATTGTGGAGCCAGCCCGACCAGCGTTTCGCCGGGCGCATTCGTGAACTCTCACCGGCCGCCGACCCCAAATCCCGCACCTTCGCTGCGCGCGTCGCCTTCACCGGCGGCAAAGTCCCCGCCGAGCTGGGCCAGAGCGCCCGCGTCTTTATCCAGGCCGATGGCGTTGTCCCACTGTCCGTGCCGCTGTCGGCCCTGAGTGCGGAGAACGGTGCGTCCTACGTCTGGCGGGTACAGCCGGACAACTCCCTCAAACGAACCCCGGTGCGCATCGGTGCCTTTGGTGAAAAAACCGTGCCGGTACTGGAAGGCTTGGCCCCCACCGATTGGGTGATCGCGGCGGGTGTGCATGTGCTGCATGAGGGCCAGCAAGTGCGCCCGGTGGATCGCGCCAACCGCGTTGTGAATCTGGCGGCCAAGGAGTAGTCCCCGATGGGTTTCAATCTTTCCGAATGGGCGTTGCGTAATCGCCAGATCGTACTGTTCCTGATGATCCTGCTGGCCGTGGTCGGCACCTTGTCCTACACCAAGCTGGGGCAAAGTGAAGACCCGCCGTTTACCTTCAAGGCCATGGTCATCAAGACCAACTGGCCGGGCGCCACGGCCCAGGAAGTCTCGCGGCAGGTCACCGAACGCATCGAGAAAAAGCTGATGGAAACGGGCGAGTACGAGCGCATTGTCTCGTTCTCGCGGCCCGGTGAATCCCAGGTTACCTTCATAGCCCGCGATTCGATGCACTCGGCGCAAATCCCGGAGCTGTGGTACCAGGTGCGCAAGAAGATCAGCGATATTCGCCAGACCTTGCCGCCGGATATCCAGGGGCCGTTTTTCAACGATGAATTCGGCACCACTTTCGGCAATATCTACGCCCTGACCGGTGACGGTTTCGACTACGCGGTGCTCAAGGATTACGCTGACCGTATCCAGATTCAGCTGCAACGCGTGCCGGACGTGGGCAAGGTCGAGTTGCTGGGCCTGCAGGACGAGAAGATCTGGATCGAGCTGTCCAACCTCAAGCTCGCGACCCTCGGCCTGCCATTGGCTGCGGTGCAGCAGGCACTGCAAGAACAGAACGCCGTCTCCACCGCCGGTTTCTTTGAAACCCCGACGGAACGCGTGCAGCTGCGCGTCTCGGGTAACTTCAAAACGGTCGATGAGATCCGCAACTTCCCGATTCGCGTCGGTGACCGCACCTTGCGCATCGGTGACGTGGCGCAAATCCACCGCGGCTTCAACGATCCACCGGCGCCGCGCATGCGCTACATGGGCGCAGACGCCATCGGCCTGGCCGTGGCGATGCGTGACGGCGGCGACATTCTGGTATTGGGTAAGGCCCTTGAAGGCGAATTTGCCCGCCTGCAGAAGAACCTTCCGGCGGGCATGGAGCTGCGCAAGGTCTCGGACCAACCGGCGGCGGTGAAAACCAGTGTCGGCGAATTCGTCCAGGTACTGGCTGAAGCCTTGGCCATCGTGCTGCTGGTGAGCTTCTTCTCCCTTGGCGTACGCACCGGCATGGTGGTGGCCCTGGCGATTCCGCTGGTGCTGGCGATGACCTTTGCGACCATGTATTACCTGGGCATCGGCCTGCACAAAATCTCCCTCGGTGCCTTGGTGTTGGCCTTGGGCTTGCTGGTAGACGATGCAATCATCGCCGTGGAAATGATGGCGATCAAAATGGAGCAAGGCTACGACCGGCTCAAGGCCGCGAGTTTTGCCTGGACCAGCACCGCGTTCCCGATGCTCACCGGCACATTGATCACCGCCGCAGGTTTCCTGCCGATTGCCACTGCGCAATCGAGCACCGGCGAATACACCCGTTCGATCTTCCAGGTGGTGACCATTGCCCTGCTGGCCTCGTGGGTCGCGGCCGTGGTGTTTGTGCCGTACCTGGGGGAAAAACTCCTGCCGGACCTGGCGAAGATTCATGCGGCCAAACACGGCACGGATGGGCCGGATCCCTATGGCACGCCTTTCTATCAGCGTGTAAGACGCTTGGTCGAATGGTGTGTACGTCGGCGCAAAACCGTGATCGTATTGACCTTGTTGTTGTTTATCGGCTCGGTGGCGCTGTTCCGTTTTGTGCCACAGCAGTTCTTCCCGGCCTCCGGTCGCCTGGAGCTGATGGTCGACCTGAAACTGGCTGAAGGTGCCTCGCTGAGCAACACCGCCGACCAGGTCAAGCGCCTGGAAGCCTTGCTCAAGGAACATGCCGGCATCGACAACTATGTGGCCTATGTGGGCACCGGTTCGCCGCGTTTCTACCTGCCGCTGGACCAGCAACTGCCGGCTGCCAGTTTTGCGCAATTTGTGGTGCTGGCCAACACCATTGAAGAACGCGAAAGCCTGCGCACCTGGCTGATCGAGACCCTTAACGAGCAATTCCCCGACCTGCGTTCACGCGTCACGCGCCTGGAAAACGGCCCGCCCGTGGGCTACCCGGTGCAGTTTCGCGTGACCGGCGAGCACATCGAAGAAGTCCGTGCCCTGGCGCGCAAGGTCGCAGCCAAGGTTCGCGAAAATACCCACGTGGTCAACGTGCACCTGGACTGGGAGGAGCCGAGCAAGATCGTCTACCTGAATATCGACCAGGACCGTGCCCGTGCGCTGGGCGTCAGCACTGCCAACCTGTCGAAGTTCCTGCAAAGCTCCTTGACCGGCTCCACCGTCAGCCAGTACCGCGAGGACAACGAGTTGATCGAGATCCTGCTGCGCGGCACCGTGCATGAACGTACCGAACTGTCGCTGCTGCCGAGCCTGGCGGTGCCGACCGACAATGGCAAAAGCGTAGCGTTGTCGCAGATTGCGACCCTTGAGTATGGCTTTGAAGAAGGCATCATCTGGCACCGCAATCGCCTGCCGACGGTGACCGTGCGTGCCGACATCTACGGCAAGGAACAGCCGGCGACCCTGGTCCAGCAGATCCTGCCGACCCTGGAAGGTGTGCGCGCCGAACTGCCGGACGGTTACCTGCTCGAAGTGGGCGGCACCGTCGAGGATTCGGCCCGTGGCCAGAACTCGGTCAAGGCCGGTGTGCCGCTGTTTATCGTGGTGGTGCTGACCTTGCTGATGCTGCAACTGCGCAGCTTCTCACGCACGGCGATGGTGTTTCTGACGGCGCCGCTGGGCTTGATCGGCGTGACCTTGTTCCTGCTGGTGTTCCGCCAGCCCTTCGGCTTTGTCGCCATGCTCGGCACCATCGCGCTGTCGGGCATGATCATGCGTAACTCGGTGATCCTGGTGGACCAGATCGAACAAGATATCAAGGCCGGGCTCACGCCCTGGCAAGCGATCATCGAAGCCACCGTCCGACGCTTCCGCCCGATTGTGCTGACAGCGCTTGCGGCGGTATTGGCGATGATTCCGCTGTCGCGCAGCGTGTTCTTCGGGCCGATGGCGGTGGCAATCATGGGCGGTTTGATTGTGGCGACGGCGTTGACGTTATTGTTCTTGCCAGCACTGTATGCGGCTTGGTTTCGCATTAGGAAGGAGGCGCACTAGTTCATGACGGGAGACGAAGGCGTGTAGATAGTGTTGACGGGTGTGGGAAAAGCCTGAAATCCGATAACTGCTGTTTAAGCCTGAATGTCTCCCACTTGTTTGTTTAGAGTGTGGGCAGTTTCTTCTCAACGGTTTTTATAATGGAGGTGTTGGTGTCGGCTAACGGCGTTATTTTTTGTAATGTCTGGTCAAGGTGGCTGACGGAGTGTGTGTACAGATGGCAGACGAAACTGTCTTCTCCGGTAATCTTGTAACAAACAACACACTCAGTCATTTCTGACAGTAACTGCTCCACGGTTTGAAAATTCCCCGTCAGCGGTTTTACCCGCACCAGTGCTTGAAGCGCAAACCCGAGAGCTTGTGCGTTCAACTCTACGCTGAACCCGCTTATAACCCCTGCCACCTCCAGGCGTTTGAGACGCTCGCTGCAACCTGGGGCAGATAACCCCACCTGCCGGCCAAGTGCGCGGATAGACGCCCGCGCATTCTGATGCAGGGCGATCAGCAGCGCGCGATCAATTGCATCGAGTGTCTGATCGTTTTTTGTAAGCCTTTTCATTAGATGGACCTTACGAACATTGTTGAAATAGCGTGAAAATCTTACATACCACAGATCTCTGAAAAAAGAATGGATTTTTAAAAGCCTACCCTCTATTTTTATTCTTAAGTGTGCAGAGTATAGGTGCGTTCAAAAGTTACCGTCGGTTAAGAAATGAGTCTGTATTTAAGTGGGTATTTTTAACGTGCGATAAGTCTTATTGAGCGGGTGCGTGAAAGTGCAAGCTGGAGTAGTGCGTGGTGTTGTAAGTGGGCTTGGCGTCGAGTTAAAACTAAAAGGCAGTGCAGTTTCATTAAATTTAGAATAATGCTACCGAGGCACTTCACATGCTCGATGTCACGCTGAATGTTTACCAGGCGACGTTCACCTTCACCCTCGCAGCGATCGCCTTACTTGCCAGCCCCGGCCCCGCCACCCTGGCGCTGGCAGCCAGCGGCGCGGCGTATGGCATGCAACGCTCGTTTGAGTTTTTTGTCGGGATCATCCTGGGTTTAGTGATTGCCATGGCGTTGGTTGCCTCGGGTCTGTACGTCGTCTTGCACAGCTTTCCCGGGTTGGCGGTGGCACTGACGGTCATCTCCATTGTTTATATTTTTTGGTTGGCTTACCGCATTGGCACGGCACCGCCCATTCAGGATGAGCAAGCCGTGGTCACGCCGGGCTGGGGTGCCGGTTTTGTGCTGGGGGTTGCGAATATCAAGGCGTATGCCGCGTTTGCAGCGTTACTGGGCAGTTTTACCTTGGGCACACCGCCCGTCTGGGAGCAGGGCACAAAGGCGCTTATTTGTTTATTGGTTTGCGTGGTATTCGATTTTTTGTGGCTTTTTGCAGGCAGCCGGATGCGCAAGTTGTTCATCCATCCCGTTTGGAGTCGACGACTTAACGTAAGCTTCGCGATTTTGATGGTAGCGACGGTCGCCTGGTCATTCACGCTGGCGTAGCAGCGCTATCGGTGGGAGGGCCCGTGATCATTCCAACCGAGGAAAACCTTCATGTTTGGGACCGTTTCTGCACTGGTGCTGTTATTGGTTGTGCCTGGGCCGACAAATACGCTGCTGTTACGTGCGGGTGTGTTGTTTGGTTTTGCCGCTTCGTGGCGTATGGCATTGATCGAGTGCCTGGCGTATTTGCTGCAAGTATCTGTCTGGGGCGCGGCGTTGTTTTACCTCTCGGCCTGGTCGCCATGGGCGGTGAAAGCCACGCAGCTGGCGGCTGCCTGCTACCTGCTCAAATTGTCTTACTCGCTGTGGCAACGCCATCACAGCATCGCCGATTCAAACCACGATCGATTTTCCAGCCTGCATTTTTTCTGGCTCACGGTGATGAACCCCAAAGGCTTGCTGATTGTTTCGTTTATCGCGCCGATCGGCACATTCGCCTCGTTGCCGGACTATGCCGGGTTCATGGCTCTGCTGGCGATGGTGGTGATACCGGTAGGCGCTGCCTGGATCATGCTGGGCAGCCGTTTTGAAGGGGTTCAGAAAGCCTGGTTAACCCCCTTGAAGATCAACCGTATCGCCTCCGTGGCCATTGGTTGTTTTGCCACAATCATGATGGGCCGATTGGCAGGGGCGGTGATTCACTGATTCACATGCGGATGCAAACAGGCGTGTGCGGCTTTGGAACGTTTGTTTTTTTTACTCCACTCAGAATTGCCTGATGGACAGGCACAGGTTTGGACTTTGCCCATTCGGCAGTCTGGCCTTTTTGAATGAGTTTATGGAGTTTTATATGGCTTTTTTAGATGCTATTGCTGCTTTCAAAGGTGCGTTTCTCGGTGCCTTGCTGGGCAATAATGTACCGCGCAATCATTTTGGAACGGGGTATGGGTCAGGGCACGCAACAAACGATCACCACCACCATCATCATCACCAACATCGTCCTCATACAGTCCGGCCACACGCGGGCCATACCTATCCAACCCAGACCAACCATGGCAGGCCGTATCCACAGCAACACACGGTCCACGAGGTGCCTTCACCCTACAGGCCTACCTATCCGCTTTTTACGCTGAGTCGTTAATGGGCTTTGCCTGAAACAACTGCGCCAAGGCCCGTGGTAAGCGGCCTTGGCGCAGTAGATCCAGCGTGTTTGCGAGGCTTACAGCGCGCCAAACACCTTCTTTGCCAGGCTGGTGGCCGCGGCCGCCGGGTTTTTGCGAATGGTTTCTTCCTGCTGCGCGATCATCTTGAATAAGCCGTCCAGCGCCTGTTCGGTCACGTAGTTTTCAACGTTGGCACTTTTGGCATCCACTGCGCCAAAGGCTGCAGCCTTGCCGGCCAGAGCGTTGTACTGCTGAGCAACCCCAACCTTGTCGGTAGCCGCCTTGACGATCGGCAGGAACTTGGCGCGGATCTGTTCGCGGCTGCTTTTATTCAGGTACTGCGTCGCCGAATCCTGGCCGCCGCTGAGAATGCCCTTGGCGTCGGTCACACTCATGTTTTTTACCGCATTGACCAGGATCGGTTGCGCCTGGGTCACGGCCGTTTCGGCGGCCTTGTTCATGCTGGTTTCCAGTTGCGTGACCTGGTCACCCATGCCGAACATCTTCAGCTTGTCGGCGACTTTGCCCAGCTTGCCTGGCAAGCCGATTTTCACTTCGGGGTTGTTGCTGAAACCACCGGGCGCGCCCAGTTGCTTCACGGCGATCTGAGCGCCTTGGGTCAGGGCGTCCTTGAGACCGCCGGAGGCGTCGCCCTGGGACAGGCTGCCAAGGTCCAGGGCCATGGCGTTGGCACCGAGCAGCAAGCCGGCACACAGGGCAGTGAGGCGAAGAGAGTGACGGAGCATGAGCGCTTCCTTATGTTCGGGCTTATGGTCTGGAAAAGGTCAGTGTGCGACAGCATCAACGCGTAGGCGCAGGGGTTGTTGGTCCTTGCCGTCGAGCTGCACCGCATGGCGCTCGGTGGTAATAAACAGTAGCTTGCCGTCCAGCTCGATGCGAGCGCTCACCGAGTAAGTGTGGCCGGGTTTGACCTGCGCCGGGTCGTAGCTCAGGTGAAACGGCAGCGGCACCTGGCCTTTGACCGGGCCTTTCTGTTCGGCCAAGGTCACCGCCGGCGCGTCCATCAGCGACACGTCCTGCAGGCTGACGCTCAAGGTGGCAGAAGGCGGCAAGGCGATGCGTTGCAGGTAGAACACTTCGCCGTCGAGGCTGGCCTTGGGGGCTGGAGTCATGGATTGGCAGGCTCCGAGCAGGGCGGTGAGGCCCAGGAGGATGATCTTTTTCATGTACAGCTCCTTTTCAACGGCGCCGGAAACAGCCCGGCGCCTCAGTCAATCTAGCGGCTTTCTGCCGGTTCCACAGGCACTTCAGCAGCGCCGTCGACGCGATGCAAGGCCACCTGGCGAATCGACAGGCGGATCTCGGCAGGTAACACGCGTTTGGCCGCGCCTTCCGCCAGTTCACCCAGCAGGTCGTGGTAACTCAATTTTCCGGCCTCGTCGCGGCGCAGCACATCTTGCTCCAGCAATGTCTGGATAAAATGTCGGAAAAGACTCTTGTCGAAGAACTCCGGCGCGTTCAGGCCATGCAGGATCGACAGGCGCTGGGCCATGATCGTGCACAGGTCTTCCAGCTCTTCGGCGCTGATGCTGTTCTGGCCGCTGTTAAGCAGCAGCGAGATCGCCATGTAGAAGCGTTGCAGGGTCTGGGCGATGCTCTTTGACAACAGCGTCAGCAGCACAAAGTGCCGCGAACTTGGGGCCGGACGCAGGTAGACAGCGTTCTCAAAACGCAGCAGGCCTTGTTCGACGAAGGCGTCCAGCCATTGGTCGACGACCGCGTCCAATTCTTCCAGCGACCAGCGAATAAACAGCTCCGACTGCAAGTACGGGTAGAGCGCGCGAGTGAAGCGCAGGATCTGCTCGCGACTCATGCGCGAGCTGCTCTGGAAGAAGCTCGCCAACAGCGCTGGCAGGGCGAAAATGTGCAGCACGTTGTTGCGGTAGTAGGTCATCAGGACGGCGTTCTGCTCATCCAGATACACAATCTTGCCCAGGGCGTCACTCTGCTCCGAGAGCAGGTTCATGTCCTTGACGTGCTTGATCAGCGCCAGGCCATCACCCTCCGGCAACGTGGTGTGCGGTGAGTAGGGCACGCGGCGCAGCAGTGCCAGGTACAGGTCCAACTGGCGGGCCATGGCCTGTTCATCCAGGGCCAGGCGTGTGGTGGAAAGCAGGGCCAGGGCCACCAGGTTCACCGGGTTGACGGCTGCGGCTTCGTTGAGGTGGCGTGCCACCTGCTCGCCGAGGCGGTTGGTGGTTTCGTTGAGCCACGCCGGTTTGTAGTTCGGGCCCAGTTCCTGGGCACGCCAGTCCGGCTGCTCGGCGTCGAGGAACTCGGCCAGCTTGATCGGCTCGCCGAAGTTGACCGCGACCTGGCCAAAGCGCTGCTTGAGCGCGCCGACCACTTTGAAAATATCGAAAATCGATTCTTTCTTCTTGCTCGCCCCGCGCAGCTCGCCCAGGTAGGTGCGGCCTTCGAGCACGCGTTCATAGCCGATATACACCGGCACGAACACGATTGGCATGCGTGAGGAGCGCAAGAAGCTGCGCAGTGTGATCGCCAGCATCCCGGTTTTCGGTTGCAGCATGCGCCCGGTGCGCGAGCGCCCGCCTTCGACGAAGTACTCCACCGGGAAGCCCTTGGTGAACAGGGTGTGCAGGTATTCGTTGAACACCGAGGTGTACAGCGGGTTGCCCTTGAAGGTGCGGCGCATGAAAAACGCACCGCCACGGCGCAACAGGCTGCCGATCACCGGCATGTTCAGGTTGATGCCGGCGGCAATGTGCGGCGGGGTCAGGCCGTTTTTGAACAGCAGGTACGAGAGCAGCAGGTAGTCGATATGGCTGCGGTGGCATGGCACGTAGATCACCTCGTAACCCTGGGCAACCTTTTGCACACCTTCGATATTGTTGACCTTGATGCCGTCGTAGATCTTGTTCCAGAACCAGCTCAAGACCACTTCCAGAAAGCGAATGGCGGTGTAGGTGTAGTCCGACGCGATCTCGTTGCCGTAGCGCAGGGCCTGGGCCTTGGCTTTTTCCGGGGTGATTTTTTCGCGTTCGGCCTCATCCGCAATCGCCTGGCGCACCAGCGGCATGTTGACCAGGCCTTTGACCAGGTTACGGCGGTGGGACAGGTCGGGGCCGATGACCGCAGTCTTCAGATTACGAAAGTGCACACGCAAGATGCGCTGGGCCATGCGCACGGTGCGTTCGTGGCCTTTATTGTGCTCGATCAATTCACGCAGGTTGATAGGCGCGGAGAATTGCACACGGGTCTTGCGACCCAGTATCAGGATGCTCAGCAAGCGGCGCAGGCGGCCGGTGACCGCCCAGCTGTCGGCAAACAGCAGTTTCCACGGGCTGGATTCGCTTTCGGGTGACTGCCCCCAGAACACGCTGACCGGAATGATTTGTGCATTCTCTTCGGCGTGCTCGGTCAGGGTGTTGACCAGGCGGGTCAGGGTCGGCGGCGCGCCGCGCTTGTCCTGGCGGCCGAGCCAGTCGGGTTCCGGCGTGAGGTAGAAGAACGCCGCCGGTTCCATCAGCGGGCCCACCGATACCGGCAGCACCGGGCGCGGCAGGCCGGCCTTGGTGCATTCCTTGTCGACCACCGCCAATTCGGTGAGAGAAGGCGATTGCAGGACGTAAAACACCGGCCGGCTGCGGTCCAGGTTAAGGGTTAGGGACGACTGATTGATCGTCTCCGAGCGAACCCAGAGGTACAACAGTCGGCGCAAGGTGCCAAACACCAGACGGCGGAACGGGGAGCGGGTCATAGGCGTGCTGCTTCAAGTGGAAAAAACCGAGCAGGCGCTCGGGCGGGTAGTGTGCCGTATTCGCCGAAAATCGGCAAAAAAGCAGCGATGTAAACTTGAGTTGATCGTTTTTGAGCCTGTCTTATACTCGGCAGTTCAATGCGAGCGACTCAACAATAAAAATGCATGTGGGAGTAAGACAGATGGCAACGCGTGAAACCGGCAATGTGAAGTGGTTCAACGATGCAAAAGGCTATGGCTTTATCCAGCGTGAAGACGGCAAGGATGTGTTTGTGCACTACCGCGCCATTCGCGGTGAGGGCCACCGCTCATTGGCCGAGGGTCAGCAGGTTGAATACGCCGTGGTGACCGGCGAGAAGGGCTTGCAGGCTGAGGATGTGGTGGGCCTGTAATGCCCTTGTCCTGCCAACCCAATCAACTGTGGGAGCTGGCTTGCCTGCGATGCAGACACCTCGGTATATCAGTCAGACCGTGGTGATGCTATCGCAGGCAAGCCAGCTTCCACATTGATTGGGTTTTCAGGTTAGGGTTATGCAGTTTTCCAGGTGATCTGCTCTTCACCGTCGGCACTGATGCGAATCCAGGTATCAGCACTTTCCTCACCTTCCTCCTCAACCCAGGTACCCGGCGCGCAGCGCACTTCGACGTTCAGCGCGGCAAAGGCGGCGCGGGCGCAGGCGATGTCGTCATCCCACGGCGTCTCGTCGCTTTCCAGGTACAGGCTGTTCCACTTGCCCACGGCTTTTGGCAGCCAGGTGACCGGCACATTGCCGGCCTTGCACTTGTAGGTCTGGCCTTTCTGGACCCAATCGGTGCACGGGCCGAGGGCAGTGCCCAGCCAGGCGGCGATGGCCTTGTAGTCGACGTCGGCGTCTTTCAGGTAAATCTCGATATCAGGTTGGCGCATGGATGTTCCTCGTTGCGGGATTCGAAAATCCATTCGCGGATACTTAAAAGTCGGTTATTGAAGCACGAAATAATCGTAGCGCATCGAGACGGTGACCAGCAGCGGCTCGGCGGCCTCGATCACTTCAGCACGGCGCTCGGCACTCGCACGCCAGCCGTGGGGCGTCATCGCCAGCAGGTTGGCGCGGTCCCGGGGCTCGATCAGGCTCAGGGTGAACTCCAGCGTTTCACTGTGCGCCAGGCTCATGCCTTCGGGCACCAACGCCAAATGCTTGTCGTCGGTGTATTCACGCACTTCGTCGTACAGGCGTTCGCGCAGTTCCATCAGGTGGCCGGCAGTCGGGCCGACCTTCATCAAACCGCCGCCAGGGCTGAGCAGGCGCTTGGCTTCGTCCCAGTCCAGAGGGCTGAACACGCTGGCGAGAAACTGGCAACTGCCCGACGCCAACGGCACGCGGGCCATGCTGGCGATCAACCAGGTCAGCGCCGGGTTGCGTTTGCACGCACGTTTCACCGCTTCCTTGGAGATATCCAGCGCATAGCCGTCAGCGTGGGGCAGGGCGTCGGCGATTTGCGCGGTGTAGTAACCCTCGCCACATCCGATGTCCACCCAGTGCTGCGGCGCGCGCTCGGCGGCCAGTTCGGCCAGGCGCTTGGCCACTGGCGCATAGTGCCCGGCATTGAGAAAGTCGCGGCGTGCCTCGACCATGGCGAGGTTGTCGCCTGGGTCGCGGCTGTTCTTGTGCTGCACCGGCAACAGGTTCAGGTAACCCTGGCGCGCACGGTCAAAACGGTGCCCGGCCGGGCACGCCACGCCGTTATCCACCGCGTTGAGCGGTGCGCTGCAAAGGGGGCAGGCGAGCATCAGGCGAGCAACTTGATCAGGGTTTGGTAGTAGATTTCGGTCAGCACATCGAGGTCGCTGGCCAGGATGCGTTCGTTGACCTGATGGATCGTCGCGTTGACCGGGCCCAGCTCCACGACCTGAGTACCGAGGGTGGCAATGAAGCGCCCATCGGACGTGCCGCCGCTGGTGGACGCCTTGGTCTCGCGGCCGGTGATCGCCTTGATGCTGGCCGAAACAGCATCCAGCAGCGCGCCCGGCTCGGTGAGGAATGGCAGGCCCGACAAGGCCCATTCAACGTGCCAGTCCAGGCCGTGTTTATCCAGAATCGCTGCAACGCGCTGTTGCAGGCCCTCGACGGTGGATTCGGTGGAGAACCGGAAGTTGAACACTGCCGTCAGGTCGCCCGGAATCACGTTGGTGGCGCCGGTGCCGGAATTGAGGTTGGAAATCTGGAAGCTGGTCGGCGGGAAGAAGGTGTTGCCATCGTCCCAGTGCTCGGCCGCCAGTTCCGCCAGCGCCGGTGCGGCCAGGTGGATCGGGTTCTTCGCCAGGTGCGGGTACGCCACGTGGCCCTGTACACCGCGCACGGTCAGGGTGGCACCGAGGGAGCCGCGACGACCATTTTTGACCACATCGCCCACCAGCGTAGTGCTCGACGGTTCGCCGACGATGCACCAGTCCAGGCGCTCCTTGCGGGCCGCCAGGCGCTCGATGACCGCTTTGGTGCCGTGGTGCGCCGGGCCTTCTTCATCGCTGGTGATCAGAAAAGCCACCGAGCCCTTGTGGTCCGGGTAGTCGGTCACAAAACGCTCCGAGGCCACCAGCATTGCCGCCAGGCTGCCTTTCATGTCCGCCGCGCCACGCCCGCAGAGCATGCCGTGTTCGTCGATCAACGCGTCGAACGGGTCGTTCTGCCATGACTGCACCGGGCCGGTTGGCACCACGTCAGTGTGACCGGCAAAGCACAGTACCGGGCCTTCGTGTTTGCCATGGGTGGCCCAGAAGTTGTCAACGTCTTCGATACGCATCGGCTCAAGTGCAAAACCGGCGTCGCCCAGGCGCTGCATCATCAGCTTCTGGCAGTCGGCATCAATCGGCGTCACCGAGGGGCGACGGATCAAGTCGATGGCAAGTTGAAGGGTCGGCGAAAGGTCGGCATGGGCCGTCATGGGGAAACTCCGGGAAGCGTGTAATGGGCGCGCAGGACGAATGTGGATACAACAGGGTTCAAAGTGGGAGCTGGCTTGCCTGCGATGCAGACGCCGCGGTCTGGCAGGTACACCGCGGCGATGCTATCGCAGGCAAGCCAGCTCCCACAGAAAGCAGGGCCTGGCCAAGTCTCGTAAAACGGCCGTTATCTTATAGCAAAACGGCGGCCAGAGGCCGCCGTTTAGTGCATTGCGCAAGTTTTTACTCAGCGGTTGCCGGCTCAACCTTAGGTGCAGGTTTTGGCAGCGACGACAGGAACGCCATGATCAGCGCCGCCACATACGGCAGCGATTGCACCAGCAGCATCACCACCCAGAAGCGTATGTCATTGCTCGGAAGGCCCTGCACCAGGTAAATCCCCAGTGCGGCGCCCCACAACAGCAACATGATGAACATCTCTTCGCGGGCTTCGGAAATGGCTACCCAGAAGCCGTGGTTATCGGCGTTTTTCGGTGTGCGAAAGAACGGAATACTGGTGGTGAAGAAGCCATACAGCACCGCCTTGGCGATGGTGTGTGACAACGCCAGCCCGGCCAGCGCCGCGCAGAACGCATCTTTCAAGTTCACACCCACCGCACGGCGGTAGAGGAAGATGATCTTGCCAACCTTGAACACAAACAACGCCAACGGCGGGATCGCGAAAATCAGCAGCGGCGGGTCAACACGGGTCGGCACGATGATCATCGCCGCCGACCACAACAGGGCGCCGACGGTGAAGAAGATGTTCATGCCATCCGCTACCCACGGCAACCAGCCCGCGAGGAAGTGGTAACGCTGGCCACGGGTCAGCTCGGTGCCCTTGCCGCGCAACAGGCTGGCGGTGTGGCGCTTGATGATCTGGATCGCGCCGTAGGCCCAGCGGAAACGCTGCTTCTTGAAGTCGATAAAGGTATCCGGCATCAAGCCCTTGCCGTAGCTGTCGTGGTAATACGCTGCCGACAGGCCTTTTTCGAATACCCGCAGGCCAAGTTCGGCGTCTTCACAGATGCACCAGTCGGCCCAGCCGAGTTCCTCGAGCACCGAGCGACGGGTCATGGTCATGGTGCCGTGCTGGATGATCGCGTCGCGGTCGTTGCGGGTGACCATGCCGATATGGAAGAAGCCTTTGTATTCGGCGTAGCAGAGCTTCTTGAAGGTGCTTTCGTTCTGGTCGCGGTAGTCCTGCGGCGACTGCACCACGGCGATTTTCGGGTCGGCGAAGTGCGGCACCATGTGCTTGAGCCAGTTGGGCGACACGCAGTAGTCCGAGTCGATCACCGCGATCACTTCGGCATCCTTGGCGGTGTGCGGAATCAGGTAGTTCAGCGCGCCGCCCTTGAAACCGGCCAGGGGCGAGACGTGGAAGAACTTGAAGCGCGGGCCGAGGGTTTCGCAGTAGTCGCGCACCGGCTCCCACACCGCCGGGTCCTTGGTGTTGTTATCGATGATCAGGACTTCGAAGTCCGGGTAATCGAGGGCGGCCAGGGCGTCGAGGGTCTGTTTGACCATCTCCGGCGGCTCGTTGTAGCACGGCACATGGATCGAGACTTTCGGGCGGTAGTGCGAATCGCCTTCCACCGGCAGGAATTCACGCCGGCGCTTGTGGGTCCACACCGCTTCCGCCAGTTCGTGGGCTTCGGTGAGCAACACGATAAACACGCCCAGCGCACCAAGGGCCAGCAAGATGCCAACCGTCACACTGAACCAGGTACTGTATTGCTGGCTGTAGTCGTAGCCGATCCACACCAATACCGAACCACAGAGGAAGGCGATAAAGGTCAGGAAGGTACGGCCACGCTGGCGCAGGGCCGAGCCGTCGATCATCAGCAGGGTCAGCGAGAGCAGTGCCAGCACCACCGAGCCGATGGCCAGCACGCGCCATTGCGGAATGGCGACGACCGGGCCTTCAAAGTTGAATTTCTGCTGGCGCGCAGCGTTATAAACGCCCCAATAGGCACCCGCCGAACCTTCGTCACTGACTTTCCACGGCTGATCGAATGCCTCGATCACGAAGTAGTTGTAACCCTGGCGGTTGAGCTTGTTGACCAGCGTGCGCAGGTAAATCGCCTGGTCGGCCGGCGAGCTTTCATTGCCACCGCGCATACGGCCGTTGCTCGGCCAGCCCACTTCCGAGAGCAGCAGCGGCTTTTTCGGGAACAGCTTTTTCAGGTCTCGGGCGCGGTCCAGTACGTACTGGCCGGCCTTGTCCATGGGGATGAATTCCCAGAACGGCAGGATGTGCGCGGCGATCAGGTCGACGTGCTTGGCCAGTTGTGGGTTCTTTTCCCAGATGTGCCATTGCTCGGAGGTGGTCACCGGCACTTTCACGGCGGCGCGCACCCGGTCCAGCAGCACGATCAGCGCCTCTGGGGTGATTTCTTCGCGGAACAATGCCTCGTTACCGACCACCACGCGCACAACGCTGCGCGAGGTGTTGGCGATCTCGATGGCGCGCTGGATTTCACGCTCGTTGCGTTCCAGGTCCGGGCTGATCCAGATCCCCAGGGTCACGCGCAGGCCGAACTCTTCGGCCAGTTTGGGGATATCGCCCAACGTACCGTCCACCGAGTAAGTACGGATGTTGTCCGTCAGCTTGCTCATGATCGCCAGGTCCTGGCGCATCTGGTCGTCAGTGGGGTACTGGTCTTTCTGCGGGAACTGGCCTTGTTGGAACGGCGAGTAGGAGAACCCGGAGATCTGTTCAGGCCAGTTAGGGGTGGTGACCGGGCGGTTGATCAGCGCCCAGAAGCCGGTAAACAGCGCGGCAATTGCCAGCACTACCACCAGGTTGAGTCCAAATTTACGCGATGACATGGCTATTTCGGGTTCCAAAGGGTGTGGAACGAAAAGAGGTGTCGGCCTACGCCGAACGGCGCGCATCCTACACCGGCCTTCAACTGAGCGTACAGCAGACAGAGAAAAGCCGGACGTTAGTCAGCGAAAGACCCTCTAAGTTCTTTACTTGTAGCTGGAAGCTTCGAACTTGTCGCTGCGTAGTCCATAATGCGCGCCGGTTTTTGGGGTAATGGTCATGAGCACAGAAGATCCACGGTTTGCAGGCGTCGCCCGCTTGTATGGCATTGAAGGCCTGGAACGCTTGAAAGCGGCCCATGTGGCGATCGTCGGCGTTGGCGGCGTGGGCTCCTGGGCGGCGGAAGCCATGGCCCGTTGCGGCGTGGGCGAGATCTCGCTGTTTGACCTGGACGATGTCTGCGTCAGCAACAGCAATCGTCAGTTGCACGCCCTGGACAGCACTGTGGGCAAGCCCAAGGTCGAAGTGATGGCCGACCGCCTGCGCGGCATCAACCCGGACTGCACGGTGCACGCGGTGGCGGACTTCGTCACGCGCGACACCATGGCCGAGTACATCACGCCGAATATCGATTGCGTGATCGACTGCATCGACGCCGTCAACGCCAAGGCCGCACTGATCGCCTGGTGCAAGCGCCGCAAGATCCAGATCATCACCACCGGCGGCGCCGGCGGGCAGATCGACCCGACGCTGATCCAGGTCTGCGACTTGAACCGCACCTTCAACGACCCGCTGGCCTCGAAAGTGCGCTCCACGCTACGCCGCGACTACGGCTTTTCGCGCACCGTGACCCGCCATTACAGCGTGCCGTGTGTGTTCTCTACCGAACAACTGCGCTATCCCAAGCCGGACGGCAGCATTTGTTTGCAGAAGAGTTTCGTCGGTGACGGCGTGAAGCTGGACTGCGCCGGTGGGTTTGGCGCGGTGATGATGGTCACGGCCACGTTCGGCATGGTGGCGGCGACCAAGGCGGTGGATAAGATTGTGGCGGGGGGGCGTCGGCCTTCGGAGCGGGTTAAACCCGCCTGAATGCCACTGCCTGGTGCAACTCTAAAATGTGGGAGCTGGCTTGCCTGCGATAGCATCAACGAGGTTTAACTGATAAACCGAGGTGTCTGCATCGCAGGCAAGCCAGCTCCCACCTTTAGTTTTGTGTAAGGCTTAATGCCCGCATGCGCTGCAGCACAGCATTCAAGCCATTACTGCGCGACGGCGACAACTGCCGGGAAAGCCCCAGTTGAGCAAACCAGTCCGGCAGGTCAACGGCCTGCAACTCACTTGCCGACAACCCATTGACCCGTGCCAGCAGCAACGCCACCAACCCACGAATCATCCGCGCATCGCTGCTGGCGGCGAACTGCCAATGGCCGTCCTCCAAATGCCCCACCAGCCACACCAGGCTTTCACAACCCTGCACCAGGTTGGCGTCGATTTTGTCCGCATCCGCCAAGGCGGGCAGGCGTTCGCCCCATTGCATCAGCATCCGCGCGCGCTGTTCCCAACTGCCGACCGCTTGGAAGGCTTCCAGCGCAGCCGCGGCTTCGGTTGGCAGGCTCATCGCAACATATCCAGCGCCTGATCCAGCGCTTCAAAAAAGCGCTCCAGGTCATCGGAGTCGTTGTACAGCGCCAGGGACACACGGATTGCCCCGGACAAGTGCATGCCTTTGAGCAACGGCATTGCGCAGTGGTGCCCGGCGCGCACGGCAATGCCTTGCTCGGTCAGCAGGTGAGCGAGGTCGGCGTTGTGCACGCCTTCCACCACAAAGCTGGCCAAGGCTACGTGCGGCGAACCCAGGACGCGGACGCCATTGCGTGCGTTCAAGCCGCGCAGCAGGTAGTCGTGCAGCGCCGCTTCATGGGCGATCACCGCTGGCTGATCCAACGAACTCAGGTAATCCAGGCTGG
The DNA here is from genome assembly GCF_030687515.1 of Pseudomonas sp. FP2338. Classification (NCBI taxonomy): domain Bacteria; kingdom Pseudomonadati; phylum Pseudomonadota; class Gammaproteobacteria; order Pseudomonadales; family Pseudomonadaceae; genus Pseudomonas; species Pseudomonas sp. FP2338. Next base: position 1,489,575 of record NZ_CP117436.1, read on the forward strand.
CGCCCAGGCCAATCACACTGGCAATCGGCGGCGTGCCCGCTTCAAAACCCAGCGGGGCAGGGCGGAAGCTGGCGCTGTGGTAGTCCGCCTGTTGCACCATCTCGCCGCCAAACTGCCAGTGGCGCAGGTGATGCAGGGCTTCGTTGCGGCCATACAGCACACCCACGCCGTCCGGGCCATACAGCTTGTGGCTGGAAAATACATAGAAGTCGCACCCCAGGGCCTGTACATCGTGGCGGCCGTGGACGACGCCTTGGGCGCCATCGATAACGGTCAGCGCGCCGTAGGCCTTGGCCCGCGCTATCAGCGCTTCCAGCGGCTGCCAGGCGCCGAGCACGTTGGACAGCTGGCTTACCGCCAGCAGGCGTGTGCGCGGGCCGATCAACTCGGCGGCGGCCTGCAGGTCTATCACGCCATCATCGTCCAGGGGCAATACCACCAGGGTGAGCGCGCGACGTTTGGCCAGTTGCTGCCAGGGCAGCAGGTTGGCGTGGTGTTCCAGGGCGCTGATGACAATTTCATCACCCGCATTGAATAAGTGCTCAAGGCCATAGGCCAAGAGGTTCAGCGCAGACGTCGCGCCGTGGGTAAACACGATCTGCCCGCTGTCACCTGCGTTCAACCACTGCGCGACCTTGCTGCGACTGTCTTCAAACGCCTGGGTCGCGTGAGCCCCCGGCAAATGCTGGGCACGGTGCACATTGGCTGCGCCATTGGCGTAGTAATGGCTGATGGCATCCAACAGGGCTTGGGGTTTTTGTGTGGTGGCGGCGTTGTCCAGGTAGGTCTGGTCTTGCCGTTGCAGGGTGGCGATGGCCGGGAAATCGGCGCGCCAGGGGGAGGGCACAAGCATGGTCTTAAGACTCGTATAAGCGAGCCCCAGATTTGGGGCCCGCTAGTGGCATCGAGTGGCTGCTTAGTTGTGAGCGTGCAGCGCTTCGTTCAGTTCGATCGCCGATTTGTGGGTTTTGCACTCCACGGCACCGGTCTGGGAATTGCGACGGAACAGCAGGTCCGGCTGGCCGGCCAGTTCGCGGGCCTTGACCACTTTGACCAGTTGGTTGTGCTCGTCGAGCAGGGCAACCTTGGTGCCGGCAGTCACGTACAGGCCTGATTCCACGGTATTGCGGTCGCCCAACGGGATACCGATACCGGCGTTGGCGCCGATCAGGCAGCCTTCGCCCACCTTGATCACGATGTTGCCGCCGCCCGACAGGGTGCCCATGGTGGAGCAACCGCCGCCCAGGTCCGAACCCTTGCCGACGAACACGCCTGCCGATACGCGGCCTTCGATCATGCCCGGGCCTTCGGTGCCGCCGTTGAAGTTGACGAAACCTTCGTGCATCACGGTGGTGCCTTCGCCCACGTAGGCACCCAGGCGGATGCGCGCGGCATCAGCGATGCGCACGCCAGCTGGCACTACGTAGTCAGTCATTTTCGGGAACTTGTCCACCGAGAACACTTCCAGCAGCTCGCCACGCAGGCGTGCTTCCAGTTGGCGTTCGGCCAGTTCGTTGATGTCGATTGCGCCCTGGCTGGTCCACGCCACGTTCGGCAACTGCGGGAACACACCGGCCAGGCTCAGGCCGTGGGGCTTGACCAGGCGGTGGGACAGCAAGTGCAGCTTGAGGTAGGCCTCAGGCGTGGAGGTCAGTGCGGCGTCTTCGGCCAACAAGGTCGCGACCAATGGGGTGTGGCTTTCGGCCAGACGGCTGAGCAGTGCGGCCTGGGCCGTGTCGACACCTTTGAGCGCGTCAGCCAGTTGCAGCGCCTGGCTCACGGTGAAGGTAATAGCCTGGTTGCCCTCGGTGTAACCGAGGATCGGCGCGATGGCGGCAACGATCTCGGCCGACGGGTTGAGCAGCGGTTGTGCGTAAAACACTTCCAGCCAAGCACCTTGGCGGTTCTGAGTGCCGACGCCGAAGCCCAGGCTGAACAGGGAATTGGACATGCTGTTACCTCTACAAAAATGGAAGGCTGGCCTACTTGAGGGCCGCCGAATAACTATCTGGCTTGAAGCCAATCAGGGTTCTGTCACCGAGATCGAGCACCGGGCGCTTGATCATCGAGGGTTGTGCGAGCATCAATTCAATGGCTTTCGACTGATCGAGATCGGCTTTGCGTTCGTCTTCGAGTTTGCGAAAGGTGGTGCCCGCACGGTTCAAAACCACCTGCCAACCGTGCTCATTGCACCATTGGGTCAAGTGTTCGCGGTCGATACCGGCCGTTTTGTAGTCGTGGAACTCATAGCTCACAGCGTGCTCATCGAGCCAGGTGCGCGCCTTTTTCATGGTGTCGCAGGCTTTGATGCCGAAAAGGTGCAAGGTTTTGCTTGAAGCGGTCAAGGAATTGCCCCTCTTTGGACGTATGAAAGTTAAAGGTCACGGATTATGCCACGGCCAGCGGGTTTGGGTGCCGCTCGTCATACTTGCCGATGCTTCAGTGCGACTTATGTGCAAAAGCGCGTTGCGCAGCCATGGGGGTAACATAGCCGGTTAATATGGCACTTCAACGGCCAGTTGTTGCCTGATCGGTGTCATAGCAAGTCGATTGTCCGGGAAACCCGCGTTATGCAAACCGCCTACACCGTTCTTATCCTGCTGATGCTGGTCAGCGTTTCGCGCCTTGTCGGGCGCATTATTCCCCTGCCGCTGCCTTTGGTGCAGATTGCCGCCGGGGCCTTGCTGGCCTGGCCGACGCTGGGGCTGCACGTAGCGCTGGACCCGGAGCTGTTCCTGTTTCTGTTCCTGCCGCCGTTGCTGTTCTCCGATGGCTGGCGCATGCCCAAGCGCGAACTCTGGCGGCTCAGAGGCCCGATCCTTACGCTGGCGGTGGGGCTGGTGCTATTTACCGTGGTGGGCGCCGGTTACTTCATTCATTGGCTATTGCCTACGATCCCGTTGCCGGTGGCCTTCGCCTTGGCGGCCGTATTGTCCCCGACTGACGCCGTGGCGGTGTCGGCCATTTCCCAAAATCGCCTGCCAAAACCTTTGATGCATATGCTGCAAGGTGAGGCGCTGATGAATGACGCGTCGGGCCTGGTGACCTTCAAGTTCGCCCTGGCGGCCGCGTTGACCGGCGTATTTTCCCTGGCGGATGCCAGCCTGACCTTCGTGTTGGTAGCGGTGGGCGGCCTCGCGGTAGGCGTGGCGCTGAGCTGGTTGGTCGGTCGTTTGCGCGCCTGGATGATTGCCCGTGGCTGGGACGACCCGGCGACGCATGTGGTGTTTATGTTGTTGCTGCCGTTCGCGGCCTATGTGCTGGCCGAGCGCCTGGGCGCCTCGGGGATTCTCTCAGCGGTGGCGGCGGGCATGATGCAAAGCTGGCTCGACCTGCTGCCGCGCCAGACCAGCACGCGCTTGCTCAACCGCAGTGTCTGGTCGCTGCTGGAGTTTGCCTTCAATGGCCTGATTTTCCTGCTGTTGGGCCTGCAACTGCCGGATATCATCAAGGCCGTGGTCAGCCATGAGCCAACACTGTGGCCGACCCTGTTGTATCGCTGCCTGGATGTGGTCGCGATTTTTCTGGTGCTGGTGGTGTTGCGGTTTGTCTGGGTGCAGAGCATCTGGCGGCTGTCGGGCTTGTTGCGGCGGCTACGTGGGAAAAGCGAATTGACGCTCGTGCCCACGGCCCGCTCCTGCTGGCTGTTGACCGTGGGTGGCGTGCGCGGTGCGGTCACGTTGGCGGGTGTGATGTCGGTGCCTTTGCTGCTGGCGCCGGGTCAGGGTTTTCCGGAGCGCGACCTGCTGATCTTCATCGCCGCCGGGGTAATCCTGCTGTCGCTGGTGGCCGCCTGCATTGCGTTGCCGTTGCTGCTGCGCGGTATCGAGCAAAGCCCCGATGAAAAGCGCCATAACGAAGTGCGCGAGGCGTGGAAAAAGACCGCCGTAGCCGCCATCCACGCGCTGGAAGCGGACGAGCCTGCCGAAACCGAAACCCCAGACGCCGCGCAGGCAGCACTCGCGACCGAGCTAAAGGCGCGGCTAATGTCGGAGTACCGTCATCAGTTGGAATTATTCAACGATTCAGCCGAAGCTCAGGCGCTGGCGCACCAGATGGACTTGCTTGAACGCAAATTGCGCCTCAAGGCCCTGCGCGCGCAGCGCTTGGAGTTGTACAGCTTGAGCCGTCATCACCAGATTGGTGATGACGTGTTGCGCGAAGTATTGGCGGATCTGGATATGAGTGAGGCGAATCTGGGTCACGTGAAGTGACCCGGACGGTGCTTACCGACGGCGGTTGACGAAGTCCCGAATCCGTTCTGCCGCTTCCACACACTCCGCTAACGGCGCCACCAGCGCCAGGCGTACGCGCCCGGCACCCGGGTTGAAGCCGTCGACTTCGCGCGACAGGTACGAGCCCGGCACTACGGTCACGTGTTCTTCCACAAACAAGTCACGGCAGAACGCGGCATCGTCGCCCTTCACGTTCGGCCACAGATAGAAGCCGCCGTCTGGGGCTTGTACATCCAGCACTGGCTTGAGAATGGCCAGCACGGCGTCGAATTTCTCCCGATACATGTCACGGTTGGCCAATACGTGAGCTTCATCCTGCCAGGCAGCAATGCTGGCCAGCTGGGTTTGCACCGGCATCGCGCAACCGTGATAAGTGCGGTACAGCAGGAAGGCCTTGAGGATATCGGCATCGCCAGCCACGAAACCCGAGCGCAGGCCCGGCAGGTTGGAGCGCTTGGACAGGCTGTGGAACACCACGCAACGCTTGAAATCCTGGCGGCCCAGTTCCACGCAGGCGCTGAGCAGGCCTGGCGGCGGGGTTTGTTCGTCGAAGTACAGCTCGCTGTAGCACTCGTCGGCGGCGATCACGAAGTCGTATTCGTCGGCCAGGGCGATGAGCTTTTTCAGGGTCTCGACCGGGATCAACGCGCCGGTCGGGTTGCCGGGTGAGCACAGGAACAGGATCTGGCAGCGCTTCCAGATGTCTGGCGTTACCGCATCGAAATCCGGGTTGAAACCGTTGCTGTCCAGGCACGGCAGGTAATGCGGCTTGGCCCCGGCCAGGAACGCAGCGCCTTCGTAGATCTGATAGAACGGGTTGGGGCTGACCACCAGTGCATCATCGGCGCGGTTGACCACGGTTTGGGTGAAGGCAAACAGCGCCTCGCGGGTGCCGTTGACCGGCAGGATGTTGCGCGCCGGGTCCAGCCAACCTGTGGGCACGTTGAAGCGCCGCTCGCACCAGGCACCGATGGCCTCGCGCAGGGCCGGGATGCCCAGAGTGGTCGGGTACACCGCCATCTGGTCAAGGTTATCCGCCAGGGCCTTGGCTACGAAGGCTGGGGATTTGTGCTTCGGCTCGCCGATCGACAGCGCAATCGGGCGTTTGTCCGGGTTGGGCGTGACGCTGCCGAGCAGGGCGCGCAGTTTCTCGAACGGGTAGGGCTGGAGCTGGTTCAGGGCGTTGTTCATGTAAGCCTCGATCAAGATGAGTGCGGCCTTTTGTGGGAGCTGGCTTGCCTGCGATCGCATCGCTGCGGTGTACCAGATGCACCGCGGCGCCCGCATCGCAGGCAAGCCAGCTCCCACAGGGACCGTGCCCACTGGGACGTTAAAAATCAAATGGTCAGTCTGGTCAGCTCGACACCCGGTTCCTGGGTCACGCTCAACTGCTGCACGATGGCTTCCTGCAAGCGCAGGCACAGCTGCGGGTCGGACAGCGGTTGGTTGTCGGCGTCGGTAATGAAAAACACGTCTTCCACGCGCTCTCCCAGGGTCGCAATCTTGGCGTTTTGCAACGACAGGTCGAATTCCAGGAAGATCCCGCCGATGCGCGCCAGCAAGCCTGGGCGGTCGGGTGCGCTGAGTTCCAGCACTGTGACCGGGCGCTGGGCGTCGTTGGAAATGGTCACCTGGGGCGCAAACGCAAAGTGCTTGAGCTGGCGCGGTACCCGACGCTGGATGATGGTCGGGTAGTCGTCCGGGTTGCGCAAAGCCTCGGTAAGGCCTTCACGGATCTTTTTCACGCGTGCGGGGTTGTCGCCGATCGAGTCGCCTTCGGTGTCGAGCACGATATAGGTGTCGAGGGTGAACTGGCTGCTGGACGTGATAACCCGCGCGTCATGGATGTTCAGGTTGAGCTGGTCCATGGCGGCCACGGTCACGGCGAAGAAGTCGTGCTGGTCCGGCGCGTAGATGAAGATCTGCGTGCCGCCCTCGAATTCACGCTGGGTGGTTTCCTTGATCAGCACCAGTGGCCCACCGTCGGCCGGCTGCTGCAGGATCGCGTCACTGTGCCAGGCCACGTCGCCGGCGGTGTGGCGCAGGAAGTAATCATCGCCCAGTTGCGACCATAGCTGTTCGACGTCATCCGGGTCGTTACCGCCGCGCACCAGGATATCCAGGGCCGCGCTTTGGGTGCGGCGGATCTGCTCCTCGCGGTCCACCGGGTTTTCCAGGCCACGGCGCAGAGCGCGCTTGGTCTCGGTGTAGAGCTGGCGCAACAGGCTGGCGCGCCAGGAGTTCCACAGTGTCGGGTTGGTGGCGTTGATGTCGGAGACGGTCAGCACGTAGAGGTAATCGAGGCGGGTTTCATCGCCGACGATCCCGGCAAAGTCATGAATCACCTGCGGGTCGGACAAGTCTTTGCGCTGGGCGGTGGTCGACATCACCAGGTGGTTCTGCACCAGCCAGACGATCAGGCGGCTGTCCCACAGCGGCAGTTGGTGGCGCTGGCAGAAGGCTTCGGCATCGACCGCGCCCACTTCGGAGTGGTCGCCATGCCGGCCTTTGCCGATATCGTGGTACAGGCCGGCCAGGTAGATCAGTTCGGGCTTGGGCAACTTGGCCATGAGCTTGCTGGCCAGCGGGAATTTTTCCGACACCTGGGTGTACTGCAACTTGCGCAGGTGTTTGATCAAATTGAGCGTGTGGGCGTCCACGGTATAGATGTGGAACAGGTCGTGTTGCATCTGCCCGACGATAAAGCCGAACTCCGGCAGGTAGCGGCCGAGGATGCCGTAACGGTTCATGCGCCGCAGGTTGCGGTGGATGCCGATCTTGCACTTGAACAGTTCGATAAACAGGCTGGTGTTGCGGATATCGTTGCGAAATTCATCGTCGATCAGGTGACGGTTTTCCCGCAGCAGGCGGATGGTATCGGCGCGCACGCCTTTGATTTCCGGCTGCTGGGCCATCAGCACGAAGATTTCCAGCATGGCGAACGGTGTGCGGCGGAACACATTGTCGTTGCGCGCCTCGATATAGCCGTCGTGCAGTTGGAAGCGCGAGTTGATCGGCAGAGGCGGGGCTTCGTCCTCCGGGGCCAGAATCACTTCTTCAAAGTGCTGGATGATCAGGTCGCTGAGCTGGGCAATGCTCATGACCACGCGGTAATACTGCTGCATGAAGCTTTCGATGCTGGTTTTGGCGTCTTCGCCTTCAAACCCCAGCAGGGTGGCGATGGAGCGCTGGTGGTCGAACAGCAGGCGGTCTTCGGAGCGCCCGGCGAGCATGTGCAGGGCGTAACGCACCTTCCACAGGAACTCCTGGGACGAGGCCAGCAGGGCATTTTCGCTCTCGACCAGAAAGCCTTCGCCGGCCAGGGCGCGCAGATTGAGGGTGCCGTATTGGCGACGGGCCACCCACAGGATGGTCTGGATGTCGCGCAGCCCGCCCGGTGAGCCTTTGACGTTGGGCTCCAGGTTGTATTCGGTGTCGTTGTACTTGTGGTGCCGGGCTTTTTGCTCGGCACGCTTGGCCAGGAAGAACTCCTTGCTCGGCCACATATGCGCAGTGCTGGTGACCTCCAGCATGCGCTGGCGCAGGCGTTCGGGGCCGGCGATGGTGCGGCTTTCCATCAGGTTGGTGATCACGGTGAGGTCGGCGCGCGCTTCTTCGGCGCACTCGTCCACCGAGCGCACGCTCTGGCCGACTTCCAGGCCGATATCCCACAACAGCGTCAGAAAACGCTCGATGGAATCGCGAAAGATCTCATGGTCGGCACTGTCCAGCAGGATCAGCAGGTCGATGTCGGAGTAGGGATGCAGCTCGCCGCGACCGTAGCCGCCGACCGCCACCAAGGCGATGTCGGCGTCTTCACTCCAACTGAACTGTTCCCAGGCCTTTTGCAGGATGTTGTCGACGAACCAGGCGCGGTCCTCGATCAGCCGACGAATGTCGCGGCCGCTGCGAAAGCGCGCATCGAGCACCTCGCGGGCCTGGCGGATAGCCTTCTTGAAGGCGGCGATGGGGCTTGCCTTCAGGGCCAGTTCGGCCTGGAACTGGCCACGGTCGAAGAGTTCGGGATCCACCTGGGGCATCGATCGGCTTTCCTATCTGTCTATGGAGTCAGTCACAACGGTGTAGCTGGAAAACCGAGGCAACCATTACGCCGAGACGCGAGGGATCGTGTCGTCTGCGCGCAGGGTGAAGATCTCGTAGCCGGTTTCGGTGACGAGCAGGGTGTGTTCCCACTGGGCCGAGAGCTTGCGGTCCTTGGTGATGGCGGTCCAGCCGTCGCCCAGCACCTTGGTGTCGGCCTTGCCCTGGTTGATCATCGGCTCGATGGTGAAGGTCATGCCTGCCTTGAGTTCCATGCCGGTGCCGGCGCGGCCGTAGTGCAGAATCTGCGGTTCTTCGTGGAATACGGTGCCGATACCGTGGCCGCAGAATTCGCGCACCACCGAAAAGCCGTTCTTCTCTGCGTGCTTCTGGATCACTTCACCGATATCGCCCAGGCGGCAGCCAGGTTTTACGATCTCGATCGCCTTGTACATGCATTCCTGGGTGACCTGGGACAGGCGCTCAGCCCAGACCGGCACATTGCCGACGTGGAACATGCGGCTGGTATCGCCGAAATAGCGGTCCTTGATCACGGTAACGTCGATGTTCAGGGTATCGCCGTCCTTCAACGGCTTGTCGCCTGGAATTCCGTGGCAGACTACGTGGTTGACCGAGGTGCAGATCGACTTGGGGAAGCCCTTGTAGTTCAGGGGGGCAGGGATGGCCTTCTGCACGTTGACTATATAGTCGTGGCAGATCTGGTTCAGGGTTTCGGTGGTGACGCCTGGTTTGACATGCTCGGCAATCATTTCCAGCACGTCGGCAGCCAGTTTGCCGGCAATGCGCATGCCGGCGATGTCTTCGGCGGTTTTCAAACTAACGGTCATACAGGCTCTCTCTAGCGCGGCGCGCTGAAATCAATACGGTTTACGGGCGTGCGACAAATGGTTACGAAATTCGCACAAGCCTCAAAAAACGCGATTCTAACAGACGCTGGCGTCAAATCATGAGCCTCTGATGATCGCTTCTCTCTATAGAGTAGGGGTATGTTGGCTCTATTCAAGGGGTTACGCGAACGCGGTCGCCGGCAAATGTGATTGCGGGTTTCGTTTTCGTCCTTCGTGTGGTATAAAATGCGCCGCTTTCCGGGGATACCCCGCAAAGCTTAAATCCACACACGTGTCGACACGATGACCTGGGTGCCGGAGGCCTTGATGCCGCTGGTTGGTCATTGGGATACGTGGAGGCCAAACCCGACTTATTAAGGAACTATCATGTCCCAAGTCAACATGCGCGATATGCTGAAGGCCGGTGTGCACTTCGGTCACCAGACCCGTTACTGGAACCCGAAAATGGGTAAATACATTTTCGGCGCGCGTAACAAGATCCACATTATCAACCTTGAAAAAACCCTGCCAATGTTCAACGAAGCTCTGACTTTCGTAGAGCGTCTGGCCCAGGGCAAAAACAAGATCCTGTTCGTCGGCACCAAGCGTTCCGCTGGCAAGATCGTTGCTGAAGAAGCAGCACGTTGCGGTTCGCCGTACGTCGATCACCGCTGGTTGGGCGGCATGCTGACCAACTTCAAAACCATCCGTGCTTCCATCAAGCGTCTGCGTGACCTTGAAGTGCAAGCCGAAGACGGTACTTTCGCCAAGCTGACCAAGAAAGAAGCGCTGATGCGCACTCGCGATCTTGAGAAGCTCGATCGTTCCCTGGGTGGTATCAAGGACATGGGCGGTCTGCCTGACGCACTGTTCGTTATCGACGTTGATCACGAGCGCATCGCGATCACCGAAGCCAACAAGCTGGGCATCCCGGTTATCGGCGTAGTCGATACCAACAGCAGCCCGGAAGGCGTTGACTACATCATCCCAGGCAACGATGACGCAATCCGCGCTATCCAGCTGTACATGGGTTCGATGGCTGACGCTGTAATCCGTGGTCGCAACCACGTTGCTGGTGGTACCGAGCAGTTCGTTGAAGAAGCTCCGGTAGCTGCCGCTGAGTAATTAGCGCCCTGGCGTTGACTCAGTAAGCAAAAAGGGGGCTTGGCCCCCTTTTTGCCACCTCGAAAACCATTTGTCGGCAGCGCAGCTACAACTTCTGTAACGTGCAGCGGCCTACAAGGGTGATTCGGGAAGAATTGATCGCCCGTTTGATCGGGTGGAATGGTTGAAAACCTATCCAAGAGGATTTTGAAATGGCAGAGATTACTGCAGCGTTGGTTAAAGAACTGCGTGAGCGTACCGGCGAAGGCATGATGGATTGCAAAAAGGCCTTGACCAAGGCTGGCGGCGACATCGAAAAAGCCATCGACGACATGCGTGCTTCCGGCGCCATCAAGGCTGCCAAGAAAGCAGGCAACGTTGCTGCTGAAGGCGCTATCGCTCTGGTTGAAGACGGCAAGGCTGCCGTTCTGCTGGAAGTGAACTCCCAGACCGACTTCCTGGCTCTGCAGGACGACTTCAAGGCATTCGTTGCTGCCAGCGTCAAGAAAGCATTCGATGACAAGCTCACTACCGTTGAGCCGTTGATCGAAGCTCAAGAAGCTGATCGCCTGGTACTGGTCGGCAAGGTTGGCGAAAACGTCAACATCCGTCGCCTGGCTCGCATCGAAGGTGATGTGGTTGGTGGTTACCTGCACGGCAACAAAATCGGCGTTGTGGTTGCCCTGAAAGGCGGCGACGTTGAGCTGGCAAAAGACATCGCTATGCACGTAGCGGCCAGCAACCCTGAATTCCTGCTGCCATCGGAAGTCTCCGCTGACGCAATCGAACGCGAAAAAGCCGTGTTCCTGAGCCTCAACGCTGACAAGATCGCCGGCAAGCCGGAAAACATCGTTGAAAACATGATCAAAGGCCGTATCAGCAAGTTCCTGGCTGAAGCGAGCCTGGTTGAGCAGGCGTTCGTCAAGAACCCTGAAATCAAGGTTGGCGAACTGGCCAAGAAAGCCGGTGCTGAAATCGTTTCCTTCACCTACTACAAAGTAGGCGAGGGCATCGAGAAGCCGGTCGACAACTTCGCTGAAGAAGTTGCTGCCCAGCTGGCTGCCGCCAAGCAATAAGACAGTTTTCAACTGTCGCCGAAAGAGGCTGCCCGCTCACGCGCGCAGCCTCTTTTCAAATGGGAAGGCCAATTTTATTTGGTTTCCTGTCGGAACTGGCTTACAAAGCCGTGTTCCGATGGCGCTGTGATAGCGTCCAGCTAGAGTGAACGCAAGCCGTAAACGGCTCGCCAAGAATTTTTAAAAAATACGCCGCAGGAGAGATTCGCAATGGCTCAGCAGGGCAGTGGTTATCAGGCTCGCTATAAACGCATTCTACTCAAGCTCAGCGGCGAGGCCCTGATGGGCTCGGAAGAGTTCGGGATCGATCCCAAGGTGCTCGACCGCATGGCGCTGGAAGTCGGCCAACTGGTCGGCATCGGCGTACAAGTCGGCCTGGTGATTGGCGGCGGTAACCTGTTCCGTGGCGCGGCACTGAGCGCTGCCGGTATGGACCGTGTCACTGGCGACCACATGGGCATGCTGGCCACTGTGATGAACGCCCTGGCCATGCGCGACGCCCTGGAGCGCGCCAATATCTCGGCCATCGTGATGTCGGCTATTTCCATGGTTGGCGTGACTGATCACTATGATCGTCGCAAAGCCATGCGCCACCTGAACGCCAAAGAAGTGGTGATCTTTGCTGCCGGTACCGGCAACCCGTTCTTCACTACGGATTCGGCTGCTTGCCTGCGCGCCATCGAAATCGATGCCGACGTGGTGCTCAAGGCCACCAAGGTGGATGGCGTCTACACTGCTGACCCATTCAAAGACCCGCATGCCGAGAAGTTCGATCATCTGACCTACGATGAAGTGCTGGATCGCAAGCTGGGTGTGATGGACCTGACGGCTATTTGCCTGTGCCGCGACCACAAGATGCCGCTGCGCGTATTTAACATGAACAAGCCCGGTGCCCTGCTGAATATCGTACACGGCGGCGCGGAAGGGACTCTGATCGAGGAAGGCCAACAATGATCAACGAAATCAAGAAAGACGCTCAAGAGCGTATGCACAAATCCCTGGAGTCTCTGAACCACGCGTTTGGTCAGATTCGTACCGGCAAGGCGCACCCAAGCATTCTGGGCAGTGTGATGGTGCCGTACTACGGTACTGATACCTCCATCACCCAGGTAGCCAACATTACCGTAAAAGACTCGCGCACCCTGCAAGTCGTGGCTTTTGAGCGCAACATGCTCGGCGCTGTCGACAAAGCCATCCAGAGCGCCGGCTTGAACCTCAACCCGACCAACCTGGGCGAGTTGCTGCTGATCTCCATGCCGGCCCTGACCGAGGAAACCCGTAAAGGCTTCACCAAGCAGGCGCGCAGCGCGGCTGAAGACGCGCGGGTTGCGGTGCGTAATATCCGCCGTGATGCGCTGGGTGACCTGAAGAAGCTGGTCAAGGACAAGGAAATCAGCGAAGACGAAGAACGTCGCGCCGTCGCCGACATCGACAAGCTGACCAAAGATTCCGAGGCCCAGATCACCAAGGCCACGGAAGAGAAAGAAAAGGACCTGATGGCCGTATAAGGGGTCAGGACGCCTTCATGGAAAAGACCAAGCAGACTGTGCCCTCTGTGGTGCCGCGCCATGTCGCGATCATCATGGATGGGAATAATCGCTGGGCGAAGAAACGCTTTATGCCGGGTGTCGCCGGGCATAAAGCGGGTGTCGATGCAGTGCGCGCCGTGATTGAGGTGTGTGCCGAGGCCAAGGTCGAAGTGTTGACCTTGTTTGCCTTCTCCAGTGAGAACTGGCAACGGCCGGCCGAAGAAGTCAGTGCCTTGATGGACCTGTTCTTCAAGGCTTTGCGTCGTGAGGCCAAGCGCCTCAACGACAACAACATCAGCCTGCGTATCATCGGTGATCGCTCGCGGTTTCATCCGGAGTTGCAGGCGGCCATGCGCGAAGCTGAAGCCATAACCGCCGGCAGCGACCGCTTTGTGCTGCAGATCGCGGCCAACTATGGCGGCCAGTGGGATATCGCCCAGGCCGCGCAGCGCCTGGCTCGCGAAGTACAGGCCGGGCACCTGCGGGCCGACGACATCACGCCTGAACTGCTGCAAACCTGCCTGGTGACCGGCGACCTGCCGTTGCCGGACCTGTGCATCCGCACCGGTGGCGAGCACCGCATCAGCAATTTCCTGTTGTGGCAGCTAGCCTACACCGAGCTGTACTTCTCCGACCTGTTCTGGCCGGACTTCAAACACGATGCCATGCGTAATGCGCTGGCCGATTTCGCTTCCCGTCAGCGCCGCTTCGGTAAAACGAGCGAGCAGATCGAAGCTGGAGCCCGGGTTTAAATGCTTAAACAACGAATCATCACCGCACTGATCCTGCTGCCGATTGCCTTGTGTGGGTTCTTCCTGCTCGACGGTTCCGGCTTTGCGCTGTTTATTGGCGTGGTCGTGACCCTGGGTGCCTGGGAATGGGCGCGTCTGGCGGGCTTTACTGCGCAATTGCCGCGCGTGGTCTACGCCGCTGTCGTGGCGCTGTTGCTGTTTCTGATGCATACCCTGTCGAGCATCGTGGTGCCTTGGGTATTGGGCGCTGCAGTGCTGTGGTGGGCGCTCGCGACCTTCCTGGTGCTGACGTTTCCACGCACCAGCGGCCATTGGTCCAGTGTCGCCAGTAAATTGGTGATTGGCTTGCTGATTTTGCTGCCGGCCTGGCAAGGCCTGGTGGAAATCAAGAATGCGCCCATGGGCAACTGGTTGATCATGGCGGTGATGGTGCTGGTGTGGGGCGCGGATATTGGCGCCTACTTCTCCGGCCGCGCCTTCGGCAAGCGCAAGCTGGCCCCGGCTGTCAGCCCAGGCAAAAGCTGGGAAGGCGTCTACGGCGGCTTGGCGTTGACCTTGCTGATCACGCTGGTGGTGGGTGTGGTGCGCGACTGGTCGGTAAAGGAAATACTCCTGGCCCTGCTGGGTACGGCCGTCGTGGTGTTCATCTCGGTGGTGGGCGACCTGACTGAAAGCATGTTCAAGCGCCAGGCCGGAATCAAAGACAGCAGCAACCTGCTGCCGGGTCATGGCGGCGTGCTGGATCGTATCGACAGTCTTACCGCTGCGATTCCGATCTTTGCCGTATTGCTGTGGATGACGGCTTCGTGAGCCGCTTGCAACAGGTGACCGTGCTGGGTGCGACCGGCTCGGTCGGGCTGAGCACCCTGGATGTGATCGCTCGCCATCCTGACCGTTATCAGGTGTTTGCCTTGACCGGCTTCACCCGTTTGGCCGAGCTGCTGGCCCTGTGCGTGCGTCATACGCCGCGCTTTGCCGTAGTGCCTGAAGTGGCGGCAGCCCGTGGCTTGCAGCAACAACTGCAGGCTGCCGGGCTGGTCACGCAAGTGTTGGTCGGTGAGGAAGGTTTGTGCCAGGTGTCGGCGGATGCCGAGGTGGACACCGTGGTGGCTGCCATTGTCGGCGCGGCGGGTTTGCGCCCGACCCTGGCGGCGGTGGATGCCGGCAAGAAGATCCTGCTGGCCAATAAAGAAGCGCTGGTGATGTCCGGCACGCTCTTTATGCAGGCGGTACGCAAGAGCGGCGCGGTGTTACTGCCCCTCGACAGTGAGCACAACGCAATCTTCCAGTGCATGCCCGGCGATTTTGCCCGCGGCTTGAGCCAGGTGGGTGTGCGGCGGATTCTTCTTACGGCATCCGGTGGCCCGTTCCGGCAAACTCCACTGGCTGATCTGGAGCACGTGTCGCCTGATCAGGCCTGTGCACACCCGAACTGGTCCATGGGGCGCAAGATTTCCGTGGACTCGGCGAGCATGATGAACAAAGGCCTGGAGTTGATCGAAGCGTGTTGGTTGTTCGACGCTCGGCCCGATCAGGTGGAAGTGGTGATCCACCCGCAAAGTGTGATTCATTCCCTGGTCGACTATGTGGACGGTTCGGTGTTGGCGCAGTTGGGTAACCCGGACATGCGCACGCCGATCGCCAATGCTTTGGCCTGGCCGGAGCGGATTGACTCGGGTGTTGCGCCGTTGGACCTGTTCGCGGTTGCGCGCCTGGACTTCGAGGCACCGGACGAGCAACGCTTCCCGTGCCTGCGCTTGGCGCGGCAAGCGGCAGAGGCGGGCAACAGCGCGCCGGCGATGCTCAATGCGGCAAACGAGGTGGCTGTGGCGGCGTTTCTGGACGGGCGTATTCGTTTCCCGCAGATCCCGAGTATCATCGAGGAAGTTTTGAGCCTTGAGCCCGTTGTGGCAGTGGATGATTTAGGTGCAGTGTTCGAGGCCGATGCAAAGGCCCGTACCCTCGCCGAGCAATGGTTGAACCGCAACGCGCGTTAGTCTGTGGGTGGGTTTGAGCCTTCAGGCACTGGATTGGAATGCGGAGAAATTAGATGAGTGCGCTCTACATGATTGTCGGCACCCTGGTTGCTCTGGGTGTGCTGGTTACCTTCCACGAATTCGGCCATTTTTGGGTGGCGCGTCGTTGCGGCGTCAAGGTACTGCGCTTTTCCGTCGGTTTCGGCATGCCGTTGCTGCGTTGGCATGATCGGCGCGGCACCGAATTCGTGATTGCGGCCATTCCGCTGGGTGGCTACGTCAAGATGCTCGACGAGCGTGAAGGCGAAGTGCCCGTCGATCAGTTGGACCAGTCCTTCAATCGCAAGACCGTTCGTCAGCGTATCGCGATTGTGGCTGCCGGTCCGATCGCCAACTTCCTGTTGGCGATGGTGTTCTTCTGGGTCCTGGCCATGATGGGCAGCCAGCAGGTGCGCCCGGTCATCGGCGCGGTCGAAGCGGACAGCATGGCGGCCAAGGCCGGCCTGGTCGCAGGGCAAGAAATTGTTTCCATTGATGGCGAGCCGACCACGGGTTGGGGCGCGGTCAATTTGCAACTGGTACGCCGCATGGGTGAAAGCGGCACCATTAATGTGCTGGTACGCGAACCGGATTCCACGGCCGAGACGCCTCGCGCTCTGGCCCTGGACCATTGGCTCAAGGGGGCGGATGAGCCTGATCCGATCAAATCGCTGGGGATTCGACCTTGGCGCCCGGCCTTGCCGCCGGTGCTGGCCGAGCTGGACCCGAAAGGTCCGGCGCAAGCCGCAGGTCTGAAAACCGGTGACCGCTTGTTGGCCCTTGATGGCCAGGCGCTGGGCGACTGGCAGCAAGTGGTCGACCTGGTGCGTGTACGTCCTGATACCAAAATTGTGCTGAAAGTTGAGCGCGATGGTGCTCAAATCGACGTCCCTGTGACCCTGGCGGTACGCGGGGAAGCCAAGGCAGCCGGGGGTTACCTGGGTGCCGGGGTAAAAGGTGTCGACTGGCCGCCTTCGATGGTACGGGAGGTCAGCTTCGGGCCGTTGGCCGCAATTGGCGAGGGTGCAAAACGCACTTGGACCATGAGTGTGCTGACCCTCGAATCGCTCAAGAAAATGTTGTTCGGCGAGCTCTCGGTAAAAAACTTGAGTGGACCGATAACCATTGCTAAAGTGGCGGGCGCTTCTGCCCAGTCGGGTGTCGCGGATTTCCTGAATTTCCTGGCTTATCTGAGTATTAGCCTTGGAGTTCTGAATTTGCTGCCCATTCCAGTACTGGATGGGGGGCATCTGTTGTTTTATCTGGTCGAGTGGGTGCGTGGTCGCCCCTTGTCGGATCGGGTGCAGGGTTGGGGGATACAGATCGGTATCAGTTTGGTGGTCGGAGTGATGTTGTTAGCTCTGGTCAACGATCTGGGACGACTGTAACGCTTCGCTGAATTGCGAATCTGCCGCATTTTGCGGCAGTTTGTTTATTGCCAGTTGGAATAAGAAAGGACTTCATGAAACGTCTGCTGCTAACTGCGGTTCTCACCGTATTGATGATCGCCGAAGTTCACGCCGAGTCCTTCACTATCTCCGATATTCGCGTCAACGGCCTCCAGCGGGTTTCCGCCGGTAGCGTCTTTGGTGCCTTGCCGTTGAACGTCGGGGAACAGGCGGATGATCGTCGCCTGGTGGAATCCACTCGTGCGCTGTTCAAAACCGGGTTCTTTCAAGATATCCAACTGGGTCGCGAAGGTAACGTCCTGGTCATCACCGTCGTTGAGCGACCTTCCGTCGCCAGTATCGAGATCGAGGGTAACAAGGCGATCTCCACTGAAGACTTGATGAAAGGTCTCAAGCAATCCGGCCTGGCCGAAGGCGAGATCTTCCAGCGCGCCACCCTCGAGGGTGTGCGTAACGAACTGCAACGTCAGTACGTTGCCCAGGGTCGCTACTCCGCGTCCGTGGAAACCGAAGTGATCCCGCAGCCTCGTAACCGTGTTGGCCTCAAGGTCAAGATCAACGAAGGCACCGTGGCGGCCATCCAGCACATCAACGTGGTGGGTAACACCAAGTTTGCTGATGACGACCTGATCGACCTCTTCGAACTCAAGACCACCAACTGGCTGTCGTTCTTCAAGAACGATGACAAGTACGCCCGTGAAAAACTCTCCGGTGACCTGGAACGTCTGCGTTCCTACTACCTGGACCGTGGCTATATCAACATGGATATCGCTTCGACCCAGGTGTCCATCACTCCGGACAAAAAACACGTCTACATCACCGTCAACGTCAACGAAGGTGAGAA
This sequence comes from Pseudomonas sp. FP2338, assembly GCF_030687515.1. Taxonomy (NCBI): domain Bacteria; kingdom Pseudomonadati; phylum Pseudomonadota; class Gammaproteobacteria; order Pseudomonadales; family Pseudomonadaceae; genus Pseudomonas; species Pseudomonas sp. FP2338. Next base: position 1,507,428 of record NZ_CP117436.1, read on the forward strand.
ATACACCGTGCGTGACGTCAAGCTCAGCGGCGACCTGAAAGTCCCTGAAGACCAGGTGAAGTCGCTGTTGCTGGTGCAGAAAGACCAGGTGTTCTCGCGCAAGCTGATGACCACCACGTCCGAACTGATCACCCGTCGTCTGGGTAACGAAGGCTATACCTTTGCCAACGTCAACGGCGTGCCGACCCCGCACGATGAAGACCACACCGTGGACATCACCTTCGTTGTCGACCCAGGCAAGCGTGCCTACGTGAATCGCATCAACTTCCGTGGCAACACCAAGTCTGCGGACGAAGTGCTGCGTCGCGAGATGCGTCAGATGGAAGGTGGCTGGGCGTCGACTTACCTGATCGACCAGTCCAAGACCCGTCTTGAGCGCCTGGGCTTCTTTAAGGAAGTCAACGTCGAAACCCCGGCCGTACCGGGTGTGGATGACCAGGTTGACGTGAACTACGCCGTTGAAGAACAAGCCTCGGGCTCGATCACCGCCAGCGTCGGTTTCGCACAGAGCGCCGGCCTGATCCTTGGTGGTTCGATCACCCAGAACAACTTCCTCGGTACCGGTAACAAGGTCTCCATCGGCCTGACCCGAAGCGAATACCAGAGCCGCTATAACTTCGGTTATGTCGACCCCTACTGGACTGCTGACGGTGTGAGCCTGGGCTACAACGCCTTCTACCGCACCACCGACTACAAAGACCTTAACGTAGACGTTGCCAGCTACGCGATCGACAGCCTCGGCGCCGGTGTCAACATCGGTTACCCGATCAGCGAGACTTCGCGTCTGACCTTCGGTTTTACTGCGCAACAGGACAAAATCAAGACCGGTGTGTACACCACGGACGAGATTTTCGACTTCGTGCGCCGTGAAGGTGACCAGTTCCTGAACTTCAAGGCGTCGGTTGGCTGGTCGGAATCGACCCTGAACAAAGGGGTACTGGCGACTCGTGGCCATTCCCAAAGTCTGACTGCTGAAGCCACCACGCCGGGCAGCGACCTGTCGTTCTTCAAGCTCGACTACCGTGGCCAGTTGTTCCAGCCCCTGAGCGACAACTACACCGTGCGCCTGCACACCGAACTGGGTTATGGCGACGGTTATGGTTCGACCAGTGGTCTGCCGTTCTATGAGAACTACTATGCAGGTGGTTTCAACTCGGTTCGTGGCTTCAAGGACAGCACCTTGGGCCCGCGTGGTACACCGAGTCGTGGTCAAGCGGTAACCGGTAACCAAGGCACGCTCCCTGATTCCAACAATGACGCTCTGGCATTCGGTGGTAACGTACTGATCCAGGGTGGCGCTGAACTTCTGTTCCCGCTGCCATTCGTCAAAGATCAGCGTTCGCTGCGTACTTCGGTCTTCTGGGACGTGGGTAACGTGTTTGACTCCAAGTGCCAGCAGGTCAACAACCCGACTCCTGGTTCTGTGTCCCAAACCCAGTGCAACGACGTCAGCCTGAGCAACCTCGCCAGCTCCGTAGGTGTGGGTGTGACGTGGGTGACTGCACTTGGCCCATTGAGCTTTGCTTTGGCCATGCCGATCAAGAAACCGGATAACGCTGAAACCCAGATTTTCCAATTCTCCCTCGGCCAGACGTTCTAAGCGTCTGACCCAAGATAACGACAACGGATTCTGTAGGAGTACATCGTGCGTAAGTTGACTCAATTGGTTCTGCTGGCCACCGTGCTGGTAACCACCCCGGCCTTCGCCGAAATGAAAATCGCCGTCCTGAACTATCAGATGGCCCTGCTGGAATCCGACGCGGCCAAGCGTTACGCCGTGGATGCCGAGAAGAAGTTCGGTCCGCAACTGACCAAGCTCAAGACGCTGGAAAGCAGTGCCAAGGGTATCCAGGATCGTCTGGTAGCCGGTGGCGACAAAATGCAGCAAGGCGAGCGTGAGCGTCTGGAGCTTGAGTTCAAGCAAAAGGCCCGCGACTACCAGTTCCAGTCCAAGGAACTGAACGAAGCCAAAGCCGTTGCTGACCGTGAAATGCTCAAGCAGCTCAAGCCTAAGCTCGACAGCGCTGTGGAAGAAGTCATCAAGAAAGGTGCCTTTGACCTGGTGTTCGAGCGCGGCGCCGTGATTGACGTCAAGCCTCAATACGACATCACCCGCCAGGTGATCGAGCGCATGAACCAGCTGAAGTAAGCCATGACCGCGACTATCAAGCTCGGCGAGTTGGCCGAGTTCCTGGGGGCCACCTTGCGTGGCTCCAAGGAGAAAGAAATCACTGGGCTAGCCACCTTGCAGGAGGCTGGCCCAGCTCAGTTGAGCTTCCTCGCAAATCCCCAATACCGTAAATACCTGGTCGACAGTCAAGCCGCAGCCGTGTTGCTGAAGGCCGCAGACGCCGAAGGGTTTGCCGGGGATGCGCTGGTGGTTGCCGACCCTTACCTGGCGTATGCCCGGGCGTCGCACCTGTTCGATCCAAAACCCAAGGCGGCGGCTGGTATTCATCCGTCGGCCGTGATTGCCGATGATGCCCAGGTTGACCCTGCGGCCAGCATTGGTGCGTTTGCAGTGATCGAGAGTGGGGCGCGCATTGCTGCCGGCGTCACGGTGGGTGCTCATTGCTTTATCGGTGCGCGCTGTGAAATCGGCGCCGACGGTTGGCTGGCACCGCGCGTTACCCTGTACCACGACGTGCGTATTGGGGCGCGGGTGGTCATTCAGTCGGGCGCCGTGATCGGTGGCGAAGGTTTCGGTTTTGCCAACGCCAAAGGCATCTGGCACAAAATTGCCCAGGTTGGCGGCGTATTGATCGGCGATGACGTGGAAATCGGTGTCAACACCGCTGTGGATCGCGGGGCCTTGGCCGATACCGTGCTCGGTAACGGTGTGAAGCTCGACAACCAGATCCAGATCGCCCACAACGTGCAGATTGGCGATCACACCGCCATGGCGGCGTGCGTAGGCATCTCCGGCAGTACCAAGATCGGCAAGCACTGCATGCTCGCCGGTGGCGTAGGCCTGGTGGGTCATATTGAAGTTTGCGACAACGTCTTCATCACCGGCATGACCATGGTGACCCACTCGATTACCGAGCCGGGTGCCTACTCTTCCGGTACGGCCATGCAGCCGGCGGCTGAATGGCGCAAAAGTGCGGCACGTTTGCGCAAGATCGACGACATGGCCCGACGCCTCAAGCAGGTCGAAAAGCGTGTCGAGGACGTGACCCCTGACGGTAATGCTTCATCAGAAGGCTGATACCATTTCCATATCAAGTGTGCACAGCCGCTAGACTGCCTCCTTGATTTGCTAGCGGGGCGTGCGCTTAGTTCGCCCGCCCCCAATCTTTATTACAGGCTTCCCCCCGAAATGATGGACATCAACGAGATTCGCGAATACCTGCCTCACCGTTACCCGTTCCTGCTGGTGGACCGAGTAGTGGACCTCAACGTCGAGGAAAAGCGCATTCGTGCCTACAAGAATGTCAGCATCAACGAACCGTTCTTCAATGGTCACTTCCCAGCGCATCCCATCATGCCGGGCGTGCTGATCATCGAGGCGATGGCCCAGGCTGCCGGTATCCTTGGTTTCAAAATGCTCGACCTCAAGCCTGCCGACGGCACGCTTTACTATTTCGTGGGTTCCGACAAATTGCGCTTTCGCAACCCGGTCACCCCGGGTGACCAGTTGATCCTGGAAGCCAAGTTCATCAGCTGCAAGCGCCAGATCTGGAAGTTCGAGTGCCAGGCTTCGGTGGACGGCAAGCCGGTGTGCTCCGCCGAGATCATTTGCGCGGAACGCAAACTATGAGTTTGATTGACCCTCGCGCAATCATCGATCCGTCGGCCGTTCTGGCCGCCGACGTTGAGGTCGGCCCTTGGTCGATCGTCGGCGCAGGTGTTGAAATCGGCGAGGGGACTGTCATCGGGCCACACGTGATCCTCAAAGGTCCGACCCGCATTGGCAAACACAATCGCATCTACCAGTTTTCCTCGGTAGGCGAAGACACCCCGGACATGAAGTACAAGGGTGAAGAGACACGCCTGGTAATCGGTGATCACAACATCATCCGTGAAGGTGTGACCATTCACCGGGGCACTGTGCAGGATCGTGCCGAAACCACCTTGGGTGACCACAATTTGATCATGGCCTATGCGCATATCGGCCATGACAGTGTGATCGGCAACCATTGCATCCTGGTCAACAACACGGCGCTGGCCGGCCATGTGCACGTTGACGATTGGGCGATCCTGTCCGGCTTCACCCTGGTCCACCAGTATTGCCATATCGGCGCCCACAGCTTTTCCGGCATGGGCACCGCGATCGGCAAGGATGTTCCTGCATTTGTCACGGTGTTCGGCAACCCCGCCGAAGCCCGCAGCATGAACTTCGAAGGCATGCGCCGTCGTGGTTTCAGCGAAGATGCGATTCACGCCCTGCGCCGCGCCTATAAGACGGTTTACCGTCAGGGGCTCACGGTTGAACAGGCCCTGACTGAACTGACCGAGCCGGCAGCGTTGTTTCCGGAAGTCGCGGTGTTCCGTGACTCTATCCAGGCATCGACCCGCGGCATCACCCGCTGATCATGGCTAATCTGCGAATCGCGCTGGTGGCCGGTGAAGCTTCCGGCGATATTTTGGGCGCTGGCCTGATGCGGGCACTCAAGACCCAGCATCCTGCAGTGGAGTTTATCGGTGTGGGCGGCCCGCTCATGCAGGCTGAAGGTCTGACCTCCTACTTTCCCATGGAGCGCCTGTCGGTCATGGGGCTGGTGGAAGTGCTGGGCCGCCTGCGTGAGTTGCTGGCACGCCGCAAGCTGCTGATTCAGACCCTGATCGAAGAAAAGCCCGACGTCTTTATTGGCATTGATGCGCCGGACTTCACCCTCAATATCGAACTCAAGTTGCGTCAGGCCGGAATCAAGACCGTGCATTACGTCAGCCCGTCCGTATGGGCGTGGCGGCAAAAGCGCGTGCTGAAGATCCGTGAGGGTTGCGACTTGATGCTGACCTTGCTGCCGTTCGAGGCCAGGTTTTACGAAGAGAAGGGCGTGCCGGTGCGGTTTGTCGGGCATACCTTGGCCGACACTATCCCACTGCAAGCTGATCGCGCCGGCGCGCGTGCCGAGCTGGGCTTGCCCGACGGTCCGCTGGTGGCATTGATGCCGGGCAGTCGAGGCGGTGAAGTCGGGCGTCTGGCCAGTGTGTTTTTCGAGGCTGCCGAACGCCTGCAAGCCTTGAAGCCAGGCGTGCGTTTCGTATTGCCTTGCGCCAGCCCGCAACGGCGTGCACAAATCGAGACGTTGCTCGAAGGCCGCACTCTGCCGTTGACCTTGCTCGACGGCCAGTCACACCTGGCGCTTGCCGCCTGTGATGCGGTGCTCATCGCCTCGGGCACCGCGACCCTGGAGGCGCTGCTGTACAAGCGCCCAATGGTGGTGGCTTATCGCCTGGCGCCGCTGACGTTCTGGATTCTCAAGCGCATGGTCAAGAGCCCTTACATCTCCTTGCCTAACCTGCTGGCCCAACGCCTGCTGGTGCCGGAGTTGTTGCAGGACGATGCAACGCCCGAAGCCCTGGCACAAACCCTACTACCCTTGATCGACGGCGGCGAAGAGCAGACCCGTGGTTTTGACGACATCCACCGCACCCTGCGGCGTGATGCATCGAACCAGGCGGCCGATGCCGTATTAACCTTGATCGGGCAAAAACAGGACGCTTTATGACCACGCAAATGGGCCTGGATTTCAGTCTGGTCGCGCACGCCGACGCACTGGTCGCCGGTGTGGATGAAGTGGGGCGTGGCCCGTTGTGTGGCGCGGTGGTGACGGCGGCGGTGATCCTCGACCCAAATCGCCCGATCCTCGGTCTCAATGACTCGAAAAAACTCACCGAAGCGCGCCGTGAAAAACTCTACGACGAGATTTGCGAAAAAGCGTTGAGCTGGCACATCGCCCGGGCCGAAGTCGAAGAGATCGATGAGCTGAACATTCTTCACGCCACCATGCTGGCCATGCAGCGCGCCGTTGAAGGGCTGCACATCACGCCGAAAATGGCGATGATCGACGGCAACCGCTGCCCCAAACTGGCGATGCCTTCAGAAGCCGTGGTCAAAGGGGATAGCAAGGTTCCGGCGATTGCCGCCGCCTCGATCCTGGCCAAGGTCAGCCGCGACCGCGAAATGGCGGCGTTCGAATTGATCTATCCCGGCTACGGCATCGGCGGGCACAAGGGTTACCCGACGCCCGTTCATCTGGAAGCCTTGGCTCGCCTGGGCCCGACGCCGATCCACCGTCGCTCGTTCGCCCCGGTCCGCCAGGCTTACGAGGCGCGCGAGAGCCTGATCGAGGTTTAGTCGCGAGGCTGATGTTTTGCTCAAGGCCCGGTACAATCCCGGGCCTTGTTGTTTCTAAGTTTTTAGACAGGATCACTATGCCGGCTTCATTCGTTCACCTGCGCCTGCACACTGAATACTCCCTGGTCGACGGCCTGGTACGGATCAAACCGCTGGTCAAAACCCTGGTGGGCATGAACATGCCTGCGGTGGCGGTTACCGATCAAAACAACATGTGTTCCCTGGTCAAATTCTACAAAAACGCCATGGGCGCCGGCATCAAGCCGATCTGTGGCGTCGACCTGTGGCTGTCGAACAAAGACCCGGATAACCCACTGAGTCGCATCAGCCTGTTGGCGATGAATGGCGTGGGTTATCGCAACCTCACCGAATTGATCTCTCGCGGGTTTATCGATGGCCAGCGCAACGGCTCGATCATTATCGAGCGTGAATGGGTTGCCGAGGCGAGCGAGGGCGTGATCATGCTTTCGGCGGCCAAGGAAGGTGAGATCGGTATCGCACTGCTGGGCGGTAATCCCCAGGAAGCCGAAGTGTTGGCCCGCGAGTGGATGGACGTGTTTCCCGACCGCTTCTACCTGGAAGTCCAGCGCACCAACCGCCCCAACGATGAAGAGCATCTGCACGCCGCCGTGGCCCTGGCCGACAAGCTGGGCGCGCCGCTGGTTGCGACCAACGATGTGCGCTTTATCAAGAAGGAAGATTTCGAGGCCCACGAAACCCGCGTGTGCATCGGCGAAGGCCGGGCACTGGATGACCCGCGCCGCTCCAAGAACTACAGCGAAGAGCAGTACCTCAAAAGCGCCGATGAAATGGCCGAGCTGTTCAGCGACCTGCCTGAGGCGCTGGAAAACTCGGTCGAAATCGCCAAGCGCTGCAATATTGAAGTGAAGCTGGGCAAGCACTTCCTGCCCAATTTCCCGATTCCCGATGGCATGACCATCGACGAGTATTTCCGCAAGGTGTCGTTCGACGGCCTGGAAGAGCGCTTAAGCGTTCTGCTGCCCAAGGACACCACCGAAGACTACGACGCCAAGCGCCAGGTCTACGTTGACCGGCTGAATTTCGAGCTGGATATCATTATCCAGATGGGGTTCCCCGGTTACTTCCTGATCGTGATGGACTTTATCCAGTGGGCCAAGAGCAACGGTGTGCCGGTAGGCCCAGGCCGGGGTTCGGGTGCCGGGTCGCTGGTGGCCTATGTGCAGAAGATCACCGACCTTGACCCGCTGGAATACGACCTGCTGTTCGAACGGTTCCTGAACCCGGAACGGGTTTCCATGCCCGACTTCGACGTCGACTTCTGCATGGACGGTCGTGACCGTGTGATCGAGTACGTGGCCGAGAAGTATGGCCGCAACGCCGTGAGCCAGATCATCACCTTCGGTTCCATGGCGGCCAAGGCCGTAATCCGTGACGTGGCGCGGGTGCAGGGCAAGTCCTACGGCCTGGCGGACCGTCTGTCGAAGATGATTCCGTTTGAAGTCGGCATGACCCTTGAGAAGGCTTATGAGCAGGAAGAAATCCTGCGCGACTTCATCAAGGTCGATGAAGAAGCCGCCGAAATCTGGGACATGGCGCGCAAACTCGAAGGTGTGGTGCGTAACGTCGGTAAACACGCCGGCGGTGTGGTGATTGCGCCGACCAAGCTCACGGACTTTTCGCCCATTTATTGCGACGAAGAAGGCGATGGCCTGGTAACCCAGTTCGACAAGGATGACGTGGAGGCGGCCGGTCTGGTGAAGTTCGACTTCCTCGGCCTGCGAACCCTGACGATCATCGACTGGGCGCTCAAGACCATCAACCGCGAACGCGCCAAGGTCGACGAAGCGCCGCTGGATATCGCGTTCATCCCGCTGGACGACAAACCTACCTACCAGCTGCTGCAAAAAGCCGAAACCACGGCGGTGTTCCAGCTCGAGTCGCGCGGCATGAAAGAGCTGATCAAAAAGCTCAAGCCCGACTGCCTGGAAGACTTGATCGCACTGGTGGCCCTGTTCCGTCCTGGCCCGCTGCAATCGGGCATGGTGGACGACTTTATCAACCGTAAGCACGGCCGCGCCGAACTGGCGTATCCGCACTCCGATTACCAGTATGAAGGCCTCAAGCCGGTACTGGCGCCGACCTACGGCATCATCCTGTATCAAGAACAGGTGATGCAGATTGCCCAGGTGATGGCGGGTTACACCCTCGGCGGCGCAGACATGCTGCGTCGCGCCATGGGTAAGAAAAAACCCGAGGAAATGGCCAAGCAACGCGGTGGTTTCATTGAGGGTTGCGCCACCAACAATATTGACGCGGACCTGGCCGGTAACATTTTCGACCTGGTAGAGAAGTTCGCCGGTTACGGCTTCAACAAATCCCACTCCGCCGCCTACGGCCTGGTGTCGTACCAGACCGCCTGGCTGAAAGCCCACTACCCGGCGCCGTTCATGGCTGCGGTACTCTCGGCGGATATGCACAACACCGACAAGGTCGTGACCTTGATCGAGGAAGTGCGCACCATGAAGTTGCGCCTCGATGCGCCGGACGTGAACGCCTCGGAGTTCAAGTTCACGGTGAACGACGAAGGCCGCATCATCTATGGCCTGGGCGCCATCAAGGGCGTGGGCGAAGGCCCGGTCGAAGCGATCACCGAGGCGCGTCAGCATGGGCCGTTCGAGGATCTGTTCGACTTCTGCGCACGGGTTGACCTCAAGCGTATCAACAAGCGCACCCTCGATGGTTTGATCCGCAGTGGCGCGCTTGACCGTCTCGGCCCGTATTTCCATGATGAGCCCAAGGCTTACCAGGCGAATATCGACCGCAACCGTGCGGTGCTGCTCACCGCCATGGAAGAAGCGATCAAGGCCGCCGAACAGACCGCCCGCACCCATGACAGTGGCCACGCCGACCTGTTTGGCGGGCTGTTTGTCGAAGAGGATGCCGATGTTTATGCCAACCATCGCAAGGCCAAGGAGCTGACCCTCAAGGAGCGTCTCAAGGGTGAGAAAGACACCCTGGGCCTGTACCTGACCGGTCACCCGATAGACGAGTACGAAGGTGAAATACGCCGTTTCGCCCGCCAGCGCATTATTGACCTGAAGCCGGCGCGCGATACCCAGACCGTCGCCGGCATGATCATCGCCCTGCGAGTGATGAAAAATAAGAAGGGCGACAAGATGGGCTTTATCACCCTTGATGACCGCTCGGGTCGCATCGAGGCGTCGCTGTTTGCCGATGCGTTCCACTCCGCGCAGTCGCTGCTGCAGACCGATGCCATGGTGGTGGTGGAAGGTGAGGTCAGCAACGATGACTTCTCCGGCGGCCTGCGCCTGCGGATCAAGCGGGTGATGAGCATGGAAGATGCGCGCACCAACCTGGCCGAAAGCCTGCGCCTGAAGGTCAAGACCGAAGCCCTCAAAGGCGATCAGCTACGCTGGTTGGGTGACCTGCTCAAACGTCACCGCGGCGCGTGCCCGGTGACCATGGAGTACACGGGCAATGACGCCAAGGCGATGCTGCAGTTTGGCGAGACGTGGCGAATTGATCCCGCTGATGGCTTGATTCAAGCTTTGCGTGACCAGTTCGGGCGAGACAACGTCTTCCTCCAATACCGCTGACGGTCAGATAACTCTGATCTCGGCTGAACATTTAATCTCGACCTAAACGCGCCTCTCCCTTAAGGTAGGGCGCGAATAGACAACCGGCTGGCCAGGCACTCCTTGGCCGTCGACCCAAGACGGACGCTTATGAACCCGAATTTTCTTGATTTCGAACAGCCGATCGCTGACCTGCAAGCCAAGATTGAAGAACTGCGCCTGGTCGGCAATGACAATTCGCTGAATATCGGCGATGAGATCGCTCGCCTGCAAGACAAGAGCAGCACGCTCACCGAAGACATCTTCGGCAAGCTGACCAGCTGGCAGATCGCGCGCCTGGCCCGCCACCCGCGCCGTCCGTACACCCTGGACTACATTCAGCACATTTTCACCGAGTTCGACGAGCTGCATGGCGACCGCCACTTCTCCGACGACGCAGCCATCGTGGGCGGTATCGCTCGCCTGGACGACCAGCCAGTGATGGTGATCGGTCACCAGAAAGGCCGTGAAGTGCGTGAAAAGGTGCGCCGCAACTTCGGCATGCCGCGCCCGGAAGGCTACCGCAAGGCCTGCCGCCTGATGGAAATGGCCGAGCGCTTCAAGATGCCGATCCTGACCTTCATCGACACCCCGGGTGCCTACCCGGGTATCGATGCCGAAGAGCGCAACCAGAGCGAAGCGATTGCCTGGAACCTGCGTGTGATGTCCCGCTTGAAAACCCCGATCATCGCCACCGTGATTGGTGAAGGTGGTTCCGGCGGTGCGCTGGCCATTGGCGTGTGCGACCAACTGAACATGCTGCAATATTCGACCTACGCGGTGATTTCGCCGGAAGGTTGCGCCTCGATCCTGTGGAAAACCGCCGAAAAAGCGCCGGACGCTGCCGAAGCCATGGGCATCACCGCCGATCGCCTCAAAGGCCTTGGCATTGTTGATAAGGTTATCGCCGAGCCATTGGGCGGCGCCCATCGCGACCCGGCTGCTGCTGCTGCGACTATCCGTGCCGAGCTGGGTTCGCAACTGGCGATGCTCAAGAAGCTGGACAACGAAGCGCTGCTCAAGCGTCGTTATGAGCGCCTGATGAGCTACGGCCTCTAAGTCGACGCAGTACCCAATGTGGGAGCTGGCTTATGTGGGAGCTGGCTTGCCTGCGATAGCATCAACTCGGTGTAACAGATGAACTGAGTTGTCTGCATCGCGGGCAAGCCCGGCTCCCACACAAGCCCGCTCCCACATTTGCTTTGTGTATGCTTGGCTGCCGTATTCCAGTTCTGCGCCGGTATTTTTGATGAGCCCTACTTTACCCGCCAAACTTCTGCAAAACCTCGCCCCTTGGCGCAACGCCTCGGCCTGGCATATCGCCTTCTCTGGCGGCCTTGATTCCACCGTCCTGCTGCACCTCCTGGCCTCCCTGGCAAACACCGAAACCCTGCCGCCCCTCAGCGCAATCCATATTCACCATGGCCTGCAAGCGGCCGCCGATGCCTGGCCAGATCATTGCCAGGCCGTATGTGACGAGCTGGGCGTGTCTTTGCAGGTGCTGCGCGTGCAAGTCCAGTCGGGTGCCAGCCTTGAGCGTGCAGCGCGTGAGGCGCGCTACCGGGCGTTTACCGAAGTAACCGGGGCAGGGCAGGTGATGCTCACCGGCCAGCATCGTGACGACCAAGCCGAAACCCTGCTGTTTCGCCTGTTGCGCGGCGCGGGGGTGCGAGGCTTGGCGGCCATGCCGGTGCATCGCCCATTGGCGGGGGGGCGCTTGGCTGACGGACACTTGGAACAGGGACACTTGGTGCGGCCCTTGCTGGATGTCTCACGCGCCGAGCTGCAAGCCTATGCGCAGCAGCATCAGTTGCAGTGGATCGAAGACCCTTCCAACGCCGATTCCCGGTTTGCACGCAATTACCTGCGCCATCGTGTTTTCCCGCTGCTGACCGAGCGTTGGCCTCAAGCTGTCGTTAGCCTGGCCCGCACTGCCGAGCACTTGAGCGAAGCCCAGGCCTTGCTCGACGAATTGGCCGTTATTGACCTGCAAGCCGCCGACCCACCTTCGCCGTTCCCCTGGCTGGCCTTGCCGTCATTGGCCCTCGCTCCCTTGCGCGGGCTTTCCGACGCCCGCCAGCGCAATGCCCTGCGCCATTGGCTGACGCCGCTGACGCGTTTACCCGACAGCGACCACTGGGCCAGTTGGTATTCCTTGCGGGATGCCAAGGGTGATGCGCAACCGCTGTGGCGCCTGGCCGATGGTCAGTTGCACCGCTGCGGCGAGCACGTGTGGTGGTTGCCTTCCGCCTACTCAGAGTTTTCCGACACGCCGGTGAGCTGGCCCCATCCGCAAAACCCACTAGAGTTACCCGGTAACGGTCAGCTTGAATTTATCGGAGACGCGCCCGCAGGCCCGTTGGTGATCCGTTATCGCCAAGGCGGCGAAATCATCGATGTGCCTGGTCGAGGCCGGCGGGACTTGAAGCGCCTGCTGAATGAAAGTGGCTTGCCAGGTTTCATGCGTGGCAGATTGCCGCTGCTCTATCAGGGCGAGCAATTGCTGGCTGTCCCAACCCTTGCGGGGCTAGGGGCCTGCTCGGCTGGCAAGTGGCAATTACATTGGATGCCACAGACGTGCGATCAAGGTTTGAGCTGATAGAGGCTTTCCGGTAGACTACGCTCCCTTCTTGATACAACTTCTGTGGATTCAGCTGAATCGCAGCAGTTGCCGATTACCAAGCAGTCTTTGCTGGGCGATTCCAAAAAATGTGTAGCGATCAACGTACCGGTGTTTCATTGCTGGTCTGTCACCACGCGGCGGTTTTTTTGAAAGGTGCACTGTGATTAATGCAGGTGATCGGGGGCTTCGGCCTTCCTTCGCTTTCCCCGGCGGCTCGGACCGCTTTAACGCAGACTTCTAGGGTTTTTCATGACGCGCTACATATTCGTCACGGGCGGTGTTGTTTCTTCATTGGGGAAAGGCATTGCCTCCGCTTCATTGGCGGCCATCCTGGAGGCGCGGGGACTTAAGGTCACCATGCTCAAGCTGGACCCGTACATCAACGTTGACCCGGGCACCATGAGCCCGTTCCAGCACGGTGAAGTGTTCGTCACTCACGACGGCGCCGAAACCGACCTGGACCTGGGCCACTACGAGCGGTTCATCCGCACGACCATGACCCAGAACAACAACTTCACCACCGGCCGTGTCTACGAGCACGTGCTGCGCAAGGAGCGCCGTGGTGACTACCTGGGTGCAACCATCCAGGTGATCCCGCACATCACCGACGAGATCAAGCGCCGCATCATCAAGGGTGCAGGCGATGCCGACGTGGCGATGGTGGAAATCGGTGGCACCGTGGGTGACATCGAATCCCAACCGTTCCTCGAAGCCATCCGCCAGCTGCGTTTCGAAGTCGGCGCCAAGCGCGCGATGCTGATGCACCTCACGTTGGTGCCGTACATCGCCACCGCCGGCGAGACCAAGACCAAGCCAACCCAGCACTCGGTAAAAGAGCTGCGTTCGATTGGCCTGCAGCCGGACGTGCTGGTGTGCCGCTCCGATCACCCGATCGATATTTCCTCGCGTCGCAAGATCGCGCAATTCACCAACGTTGAAGAACGTGCGGTCATCGCGCTGGAAGACGCCGACACCATCTACAAGATCCCGGGCATCCTGCACTCGCAAGGCCTGGACGATTTTGTGGTCGAGCGTTTCGGCCTGCAGTGCAATGGCGCGGACCTGTCCGAGTGGGAAGCGGTGGTTGACGCCAAGCTCAACCCTGAACACGAAGTCACCATCGCCATGGTCGGCAAGTACATGGAACTGCTGGACGCGTACAAGTCGCTGATCGAAGCGATGAGCCACGCCGGTATCAGCAACCGTACCAAGGTCAACCTGCGCTATATCGATTCCGAAGACATCGAGAACCAGGGCACTGCGCTGCTCGAAGGTGTTGACGCGATCCTCGTCCCCGGCGGTTTCGGCCTGCGTGGCGTGGAAGGCAAGATCACCGCCGTTCAATACGCCCGTGAAAACAAAGTGCCGTACCTGGGTATCTGCCTGGGCATGCAAGTGGCCGTTATCGAGTTCGCCCGTAACGTGCTGGGCTGGAAAGACGCCAACTCCACCGAGTTCGATCACACCAGCGGCCACCCGGTCGTAGGCTTGATCACCGAGTGGGAAGACGCCACCGGCGCCGTTGAAACCCGTACCGAAACCTCCGACCTGGGCGGCACCATGCGCCTTGGCGCACAGGACTGCCTGCTGGAGTCGGGTTCGCTGGTTCACGACTGCTACGGTAAGGACGTGATCGTCGAGCGTCACCGTCACCGCTACGAAGTGAACAACAACCTGCTGCCGCAAATCAAAGAAGCTGGCCTGAAAATCTCCGGTCGTTCCGGTGATGGCAAGCTGGTTGAAGTGGTCGAGGCGCCGGATCATCCATGGTTCGTGGCCTGCCAGTTCCACCCTGAGTTCACCTCGACCCCGCGCGACGGTCACCCGTTGTTCAGCGGTTTCGTTAAAGCAGCACTGACGCAACATCAGAAGAAGGCGTAAACCTGATGGCCCTGAAGATCATTCGCGTAGGCGACATCGAGATTGCCAACGACAAGCCCATGGTGCTGTTCGGCGGCATGAACGTGCTGGAAAGCCGTGACATGGCGATGCAGGTCTGTGAAGAGTACGTAAAAGTGACCGAGAAGCTCGGTATCCCTTACGTATTCAAGGCCAGCTTCGACAAGGCCAACCGCTCGTCCGTGACCTCCTATCGTGGGCCCGGCCTTGAAGAAGGCATGCGGATCTTCCAGGACATCAAGCAAGCCTTCGGCGTGCCGATCATCACCGACGTCCACGAGCCTGAACAGGCTGCCGTGGTCGCCGAGGTGTGCGACATCATCCAGTTGCCGGCCTTCCTGTCGCGCCAGACCGATCTGGTCGTGGCGATGGCCAAGACCGGCGCTGTGATCAATATCAAAAAAGCCCAGTTTCTCGCGCCCCAGGAAATGAAACACATCCTGAACAAGTGCGTGGAAGCGGGTAACGACCAGTTGATCCTCTGCGAACGCGGTTCGAGCTTCGGCTACAACAACCTCGTGGTGGACATGCTCGGTTTCGGCATCATGAAACAGTTCGAATACCCGGTGTTCTTCGACGTGACCCACGCGCTGCAAATGCCCGGTGGTCGCGCCGACTCCGCTGGCGGGCGACGTGCCCAGGTGCTGGACCTGGCCAAGGCGGGCATCAGCCAGTCGCTGGCGGGCCTGTTCCTGGAAGCTCACCCGGACCCGGACAACGCCAAGTGCGACGGCCCTTGCGCCCTGCGCCTGGACAAGCTGGAGCCGTTTTTGGCCCAGTTGAAGCAGTTGGACGAACTGGTCAAGAGTTTTCCGACGGTAGAGACCGCGTAAGTCGCGTTTCTCCGGTAAAGTATCCCACGCTAAACGCTCAGGCCCGCGGGCCTGAGCCTTGTCGCCTGCAAGCCTGCCCTGTTGTTCCACCCTTGCGGTCGGTCAAAAGATTTCCTACAGCTGCGTCGTTTTCGTCAACTTTGGAGTGTTTACAACAATGGCAAAAATCGTCGACATCAAAGGTCGTGAAGTTCTCGACTCCCGTGGCAACCCCACCGTCGAAGCCGACGTGCTTCTCGATAACGGCATCATCGGCAGCGCCTGCGCGCCGTCCGGTGCGTCTAC
The DNA here is from genome assembly GCF_030687515.1 of Pseudomonas sp. FP2338. Lineage (NCBI taxonomy): Bacteria > Pseudomonadati > Pseudomonadota > Gammaproteobacteria > Pseudomonadales > Pseudomonadaceae > Pseudomonas > Pseudomonas sp. FP2338. The sequence goes on from NZ_CP117436.1 coordinate 1,522,989, forward strand.
CGGTTCGCGCGAAGCGCTGGAACTGCGTGATGGCGACAAGAGCCGTTACCTGGGCAAAGGTGTACTCAAAGCTGTAGCCAACATCAACGGCCCGATCCGTGACCTGTTGCTGGGCAAAGACCCGCTGGACCAGAAAGCCCTGGACCACGCGATGATCAAGCTCGACGGCACCGACAACAAAGGCAGCCTGGGCGCCAACGCCATCCTCGCCGTGTCCCTGGCCGCTGCCAAGGCTGCTGCACAGGACCAGGACCTGCCGCTGTACGCGCACATCGCCAACCTGAACGGTACCCCGGGTGTTTACTCGATGCCGGTGCCGATGATGAACATCATCAACGGTGGCGAGCACGCCGATAACAACGTCGACATCCAGGAATTCATGGTGCAGCCGGTGGGCGCCAAGACCTTCTCCGAAGGCCTGCGCATGGGTACCGAGATTTTCCATCACCTCAAGGCTGTGCTGAAGGCCCGTGGCCTGAGCACTGCGGTGGGTGACGAAGGTGGTTTCGCACCGAACCTGGCGTCCAACGAAGATGCACTCAAAGTCATCTCCGAAGCCGTGGCCAACGCTGGCTACAAGCTGGGCACCGACGTGACCCTGGCCCTGGACTGCGCGGCCAGCGAATTCTACGAAGACGGCAAGTACAACCTGTCCGGCGAAGGCCACGTGTTCACGTCGGAAGGTTTTGCCGACTACCTCAAAGGCCTGACCGAGCGCTACCCGATCATCTCGATCGAAGACGGCCTGGACGAGTCCGACTGGGATGGCTGGAAAGTCCTCACCGACAAGATCGGCGAGAAAATCCAGCTGGTGGGCGACGACCTGTTCGTCACCAACACCAAGATCCTGAAAGAAGGCATCGACAAAAAGATCGCCAACTCGATCCTGATCAAGTTCAACCAGATCGGCACCCTGACCGAAACCCTGGAAGCCATCCAGATGGCCAAGGCTGCGGGCTACACTGCCGTGATCTCGCACCGCTCCGGCGAAACCGAAGACTCGACCATTGCCGACCTGGCTGTGGGCACCTCGGCAGGCCAGATCAAGACCGGTTCGCTGTGCCGTTCCGATCGCGTGTCCAAGTACAACCAATTGCTGCGTATCGAAGAGCAACTGGCAGGTAAAGCCAAGTACAACGGTCGCAGCGAGTTTCGCGGCTGATTGTTAAGTGGTAAAAGTCTAAGGATTGTGTCGGAAAATTCACGACAGTGTGTATTTCGGCGCTAATCTGATGGCTATCAAGCACAAGCCTGGGTCTTCCAGGCTTCGTGCTATCAGTTGCTGTAAAAGTTTTACATGGCTGTCTTTTTTTACTGGATACCCGGATTTCGATGCGCAGTCCCAATTGGTTGTTCCTCGTCTTGCTCTTGTTGCTGGCTGGCCTGCAATACCGCCTATGGGTGGGTAATGGCAGCTTTGCGCAGGTAAAAGAGTTGACCCAGCAGATTGCCGACCAGCATGCCGAAAACGAACGTCTGCTGGAGCGCAACCGCGTCCTCGATGCCGAAGTGCTTGAGCTGAAAAAAGGTACGGAGACCGTTGAAGAGCGGGCTCGCCATGAGTTGGGCATGGTCAAGGAGGGTGAAACCCTCTACCAGTTGGCCCAATGATTGAGTCTTTACCGGCCTTCTGGGCCGTGATTCCTGCCGCGGGCGTGGGTGCCCGTATGGCTGCGGACCGTCCCAAGCAGTATCTGCAGCTGGGCGGGCGCACTATTCTGGAACACAGCCTTGGCTGTTTTCTCGACCATCCAGGCCTCAAGGGGCTGGTGGTCAGTCTTGCTGTTGATGATCCTTACTGGCCAAACCTGCCGTGTGCCAACGACCCACGCATCGTGCGTGCGGACGGCGGAGACGAGCGCTCGGGCTCGGTGCTCAATGCGTTGTTGCAACTCAACGCCCTGGGCGCCAGTGATGATGACTGGGTGCTGGTGCATGATGCAGCGCGGCCGAACCTGAGCCGGGATGACCTCGACAAACTCCTGGCTGAACTGGCCGATGATCCCGTTGGCGGCCTGCTGGCCGTGCCGGCGCGCGACACGCTCAAACGCGTCGACAAGCATGGCCGTGTGGTCGAAACCGTAGACCGCAGCCTGATCTGGCAGGCATATACGCCGCAGATGTTCCGCCTGGGCGCCTTGCACCGCGCCTTGGCTGACAGCCTGGTGGCCGATGCCGTGATCACCGACGAAGCCTCGGCCATGGAATGGTCCGGTCAAGCGCCGCGCTTGATCGAGGGGCGTGCGGACAATATCAAGGTGACCCGGCCGGAAGATCTGGAATGGCTCAGGTTGCGGTGGGCTAACCGCAGGTAGTCAGTTAAACCGAGTCGACTCCATCGCAGGCAAGCCAGCTCCCACCTTTGAAATGCATTCCCCTGTGGGAAGCAAGTCAGCTCTACCTTTGAAATGCATTCCCCTGTGGGAGCCGGGCTTGCCCGCGATGAGGCCGGTACAGGCGTCGAATAATCAGCCACAGTACTCCGGCCTTTCAGCCAATCCTGCCTTCAAAAAGTCCACCAGCTTCCTGACCTTCGGCGACAAATGCCGCTGCTGCGGATACAGCGCCCACACCGCCGTATTCGGCGGCTGATGCGCCTCCAGCAATGAAACCAACGCGCCACTGTGCAAATGCTCCAGCACGTAATAATCCGGCAACTGACACAACCCAACCCCTTGCAGCGCCGCATCCAGTACCGCCTGCCCACTGTTGCAGCGCCAGTTTCCCTGCACCCGCTGGGAAAATTCCCGCCCATCCTGAGCCAGTTGCCAGATATCCGAGCTGCCGATCAGGCAGTTATGCCGACTCAATTCCGACAAACTATGTGGCCGACCATACCGCGCCAAGTAGGACGGCGACGCGCACAGGTACATGCGCCGAGGTGCCAGGCGACTGGCGACCATGCGTGAGTCTTGCAAGCGCCCCAGGCGAATGGCCAGGTCCAGGCCCTCATGCACCAGGTCCAACTGGCGATTGCTCAATTCGATATCCACACGCAATTGCGGATACAGCCCCATGAACCGCGTAACCAACGGCACGATAAAGCGCTCGCCGTACGCCACCGCGCAGGTCATGCGCAACATGCCCTTGGGCTCGCTGGCGAGGTCGCCCACCGCGCGCAACGCTTCTTCACGACCATCTTGTAAACGCTGGCAATGTTGCAGAAAGGTCTGGCCGGCTTCGGTCAGGGTTACCTTGCGGGTACTGCGGTAGAGCAAGCGCGTTTGCAGCCGTTCTTCCAGGCGCGCCACCTGCCGGCTGATATGCGATGAAGACACCCCAAGCCGCTCGGCCGCCGCGGTGAACTGGCTGCACTCGGCCACAGCAACGAACTCATCGATGCCTTCCCAGCGGTTTTCCAGCATGTTGATTATCCCTGTATGGCAATAATGTTTTGCTTTTGCCTGGATTATTCATCACTGAGCCATGTTTTACACTCACTGCCTCAGTTTTTAACTCCCTGGAGAAACCCGGATGATCAAGTCTCGCGCCGCCGTAGCCTTCGAAGCGAAAAAGCCCCTTGAGATCGTTGAAGTCGATGTCGCCATGCCCAAGGCCGGCGAGGTGCTGTTGCGTGTGGTTGCGTCCGGCGTGTGCCATACCGACGCCTACACTCTATCGGGCGCTGACCCGGAAGGCATCTTCCCGTCGATCCTCGGCCACGAGGGCGGTGCGGTGGTTGAAGCGATCGGCGAGGGCGTGACCTCGGTCGCGGTGGGCGACCACGTGATCCCGCTGTACACCCCGGAATGCGGCAAGTGCAAATTCTGCCTGTCGGGCAAGACCAACCTGTGCCAGGCCATTCGCTCCACCCAGGGCAAAGGCCTGATGCCTGACGGCACCACGCGTTTCTCCTACAAAGGCCAGCCGATTTTCCACTACATGGGCACCTCGACCTTCTCCGAGTACACCGTGTTGCCGGAAATCTCTGTGGCCAAGATCCCTAAAGAAGCGCCGCTGGAAAAAGTCTGCCTGCTGGGCTGCGGCGTCACCACCGGCATCGGTGCAGTGATCAACACCGCCAAGGTCAAGCCGGGCGACACCGTGGCCATCTTCGGCCTCGGCGGCATCGGCCTGTCGGCGGTGATCGGCGCGGTGAAAGCCAAGGCCGGTCGCATCATTGCCATCGATATCAACCCAGCCAAGTTCGAAATCGCCAAGCAACTGGGCGCCACCGACTGCATTAACCCGAAAGACTACGACCGCCCCATCCAGGACGTGATCGTCGACTTGACCGACGGCGGCGTGGACTTCTCCTTCGAGTGCATCGGCAACGTACAACTGATGCGCGCCGCACTTGAGTGCTGCCACAAAGGCTGGGGCGAGTCGGTGATCATCGGTGTGGCCGGTGCCGGCCAGGAAATTTCCACCCGCCCATTCCAGCTGGTCACCGGTCGCGTCTGGCGCGGGTCGGCGTTCGGCGGCGTGCGCGGCCGCACCGAATTGCCAAGCTATGTGGAAATGGCCCAGACCGGCGAGATCCCGCTGGACACCTTTATCACCCACACCATGGGCCTGGAAGACATCAACAAAGCGTTTGACCTGATGCATGAAGGCAAGAGCATTCGTACCGTCATCCACTTCTGAGGTCGGCCATGAACCTGGAAAACCTGTCGTGCCAGAAGAGCTTCGGCGGCTGGCATAAACGCTACAAGCATCATTCCGATGTGCTCGGTTGCGACATGACGTTCGCCGTCTACTTGCCGCCGCAAGCGGAGCAGGGCGGCAAGTTGCCAGTGTTGTACTGGCTGTCGGGGCTGACCTGCACCGATGAGAACTTCATGCAAAAAGCCGGCGCCCAGCGCATGGCCGCCGAGCTTGGGTTGATCATCGTCGCACCCGACACCAGCCCGCGCGGGCCGGGTGTGCCGGGCGATCCGGACAACGCTTGGGACTTTGGCCTCGGCGCCGGCTTCTACCTGAATGCCACGCAGGAACCGTGGGCCAAGCACTATCGGATGCATGACTATGTCGTGCAGGAATTGCCTGCATTGGTTGAAGCGCATTTCCCGGCTTCAGACAAGCGCGGTATCAGCGGCCACTCCATGGGCGGTCACGGTGCGCTGGTGTGTGCCTTGCGCAACCCGGGGCGTTACCAATCGGTGTCGGCGTTTTCGCCGATCAACAACCCGATGGATTGCCCGTGGGGCCAGAAGGCCTTCTCCCGTTACCTGGGCGAAGAACGCTCCAAATGGCGCGAGTGGGATGCCTGCGTGCTGATCAGCGAAGCCTCGGAAAAACTGCCGTTGCTGGTGGACCAGGGTGATCGCGACGATTTCCTTGCCGTGCAGCTTAAGCCTGAGGCGTTGCAGCAAGCGGCCAAGGCCGCCAACCACCCGTTGGAACTGCGCCTGCAGCCGGGCTATGACCACAGCTACTTCTTTATCGCCAGCTTCATCGAAGACCATTTGCGACATCATGCTCGTGCTTTGCTCGGTTAATGTGAGGCAAAAGTAGGTAGAATCACGCCCTGAATTAAATCGGGGCGTTTTTTTATGCGTATTGGCCACGGCTACGATGTGCACCGTTTCGCTGAAGGCGATTTCATCACCTTGGGCGGCGTGCGCATTGCACACCACCATGGGTTGCTGGCTCATTCCGACGGCGACGTTGTGTTGCATGCCTTGAGCGATGCCTTGCTCGGCGCGGCCGCGTTGGGCGATATCGGCAAGCACTTTCCAGACACCGACCCGACTTTCAAGGGCGCGGACAGCCGTGTGTTGTTGCGCCATGTGGTCGGCCTGATCCACGCCAAGGGCTGGAAGGTCGGCAACGTCGACAACACCATCGTGGCCCAGGCACCGAAAATGGCCCCCCATATCGAGTCGATGCGCGCGCTGATTGCCGCCGACCTGCAAATTGAATTGGATCAAGTCAACGTGAAAGCCACCACCACCGAAAAGCTCGGGTTTACCGGCCGGGAAGAGGGCATCGCGGTGCACTCCGTCGCCTTGTTGCTGCGCGCATGAATGATCTGCAATTGCTGGGCCCGCGTGCCTATGGCGAGGCTTTGGGCAGCGCGGTTTTGAAAGCGACGGCTGAAGATTTCCAGGTCGACGAAGTGCTGGACATTCCCCTGAGCGGCGACGGTGAGCACCTGTGGCTGTGGGTCGAAAAGCGCGGCCTGAATACCGAAGAGGCTGCGCGCCGTATCGCCAAGGCTGCCGGCGTGCCCTTGCGCACCGTCAGCTACGCCGGGCTCAAGGACCGGCAGGCGCTGACCCGTCAGTGGTTCAGCGTGCAATTGCCAGGCAAGGCCGACCCGGACATGAGCGGCGCCGAAAACGACACCCTCAAGATTCTCAAGATGGGCCGCCACAAGCGCAAGCTGCAACGCGGCGCGCATTCGGCCAACGGTTTCACCCTGCGCCTGACCCAATTGGCCGGCGATACCGCCGCCATTGACGCACGCTTGCAGCTGATCGCTCAGCACGGTATCCCCAACTACTTCGGCGCCCAGCGTTTCGGTCATAACGGCGGCAACGTCGTGGACGCCCGCGATTGGGCGGCGCGCAAGGCGTTGCCGGAGCAGCGCAATGTGCGTTCGCGGCTGCTGTCGACCGCGCGCAGCTTTCTGTTTAACAAAGTGTTGGCGGCGCGGGTTGCGGACGGCTCCTGGCAACGTGCCCAGGTCGGTGACCTGCTGGCGTTTACCGACAGTCGCAGTTTTTTCCCGGCGGGCGAGGCTGAATGCAGCGACCCGCGCCTGGCGATTCTGGACCTGCACCCCACCGGCCCACAGTGGGGCGAGGGTGATTCACCGGCCGGCGGCGCGACCCATACGCTTGAGCAAACCATTGCCGCCAGCGAGCCAGAGCTGCGCGATTGGCTGGTGAACGCCGGCATGAGCCAGGAACGTCGCATTCTGCGACTGCCCATTGGCGGGTTGACGTGGCATTATCCCGGTCCTGACATTCTGCAATTGGAATTCGTCCTGCCGGCCGGATGCTTCGCCACTGTGTTGGTGCGCGAGCTTGTTGATCTGGTGCCGGTGGGGCCGACGGACAACCCATGCGTATTCTGATATCAAACGATGACGGTGCCACCGCACCCGGTCTTGCCGCGCTTTATGCTGCGCTGCAGGATTACGCCGAGTGCGTGGTGGTTGCCCCGGACCAGGACAAGAGCGGCGCCAGCAGTTCGCTGACGCTCGACCGTCCGCTGCACCCGCAGGTTCTGGCCAATGGCTTTATCAGCGTGAACGGCACCCCCACCGACTGCGTGCACCTGGCAATCAACAGCTTGTTGGACCAGGCGCCGGATCTGGTGGTGTCGGGCATCAACCTGGGCGCCAATCTGGGCGATGACGTGCTGTATTCCGGCACCGTGGCGGCGGCCCTTGAAGGGCGTTTCCTGGGGCGCACCTCGTTCGCTTTTTCGTTTGCCTCACGGCAACTGGATAACCTGGCGACGGCGGCGTATTTCGCCCGCAAGCTGGTGGAGGCCCACGGCTCGCTGGACTTGCCGCCGCGCACTGTGCTCAACGTCAATATTCCCAATTTGCCCCTCGACCATATCCGCGGCATTCAACTGACCCGCCTGGGCCATCGCGCCCGTGCGGCAGCGCCGTTGAAGGTGGTCGACCCGCGTGGCAAGGAAGGTTACTGGATTGCTGCCGCCGGCGATGCCGAAGACGGCGGCCCCGGCACCGACTTTCATGCGGTGATGCAAGGTTATGTTTCGATTACCCCGTTGCAGCTCGATCGCACCTTCAGTGATGCCTTCAGTAGTCTGGATGGTTGGCTTGAGGGGCTGCGTTAATGGCGCGTGAACAAGACGACCTGTTGCGTCGTGGTATCGGGATGACCTCCCAGCGTACCCGCGAGCGTTTGATCCAGCGTCTGTATGAAGAAGGCCTGTCCAACGCCCAGGTGCTGGAAGTCATCCGGCGCACGCCTCGGCATCTGTTCGTGGATGAGGCGCTGGCGCATCGCGCCTATGAAGACACTGCGTTGCCGATTGGCCACAACCAGACCATCTCGCAGCCTTATATGGTTGCACGCATGAGTGAGCTGCTGCTGGCGGCGGGGCCGTTGGACAAGGTGCTGGAGATTGGCACCGGTTCGGGTTACCAGACCGCCGTGCTCTCGCAACTGGTGGAGCGGGTGTTCTCGGTGGAGCGCATCAAGGTCCTGCAGGACCGCGCCAAGGAGCGCCTGGTGGAGCTCAACCTGCGCAACGTGGTGTTCCGTTGGGGCGACGGTTGGGAAGGCTGGCCGGCGCTGGCGCCGTATAACGGCATTATCGTCACGGCGGTCGCCACCGATGTGCCTCAGGCGTTGCTCGATCAGCTCGCCCCTGGCGGGCGCCTGGTCATCCCGGTGGGCTCTGGCGAAGTGCAACAATTGATGCTCATTATCCGTGAGGACGAAGGTTTTTCCCGGCATGTACTGGGCGCCGTGCGCTTCGTTCCGCTGCTCAATGGCCCGCTGGCCTGATCATTTCTTTGTAAACAGTGAATTCTGTTGATGGGGATGTGTCTTACGGCGGGGCTTATTGAGTCAACATGATTGGACGCCGGGTTTAAACACGATGAATTTTTCGTTTCAGTCGCGTACCGGTAAAAAGCCATTGCCCAGTTATACTTGCGACATATTTCAAGCCTGATACAGGCATTCATGTTCGGCCAGCACAAAGGGAGCGGCGGGTGAGTCTCACAGGTCTTGCGCAGCGTATGAGTAAAACAAGTTTTCAGCGACTGGTGCTTGGCCTCGTCTTGAGTTCCTTGTTGGTGGGTTGCTCAAGCTCTCCGTCCAGTGGAGCTCGGGTTGTCGACCGAAGCGGTGCCAGCGCCGTGCCGCAAAAACCGACGGTCACCACCGGGCAATATGTAGTGCGAAAGGGGGACACGATGTTCTCGATCGCCTTCCGTTACGGCTGGGATTACAAGGCGCTCGCAGCTCGTAACAATATTCCTGTGCCCTATACGATTCATCCGGGGCAAACCATCCGTTTCGATGGGCGTACTGGTTCGGCCTCGACGGCAGTTGTGACAAAGTCCGGATCTTCGGCCTCGTCTTCAAGCAAAACCACGATCATCACCAGGCCTGCAGGCACCGCCGCGCCTGCGGTTGCGAGCAAGCCGGCAGCTACGCCGTTGCCACCTGCCGGGCCGGCACCGACCGGTTGGGGATGGCCTTCAAACGGGGTGCTGATTGGAAAATTCTCTTCAAACGGTAGTTTGAATAAAGGCATTGATATCGCCGGGGATTTGGGACAGCCTGTTTTAGCTGCGTCTGATGGGACAGTGGTTTACGCCGGGAGTGGTTTACGGGGTTACGGCGAGCTGGTCATCATCAAACACAGCGATACCTACGTCAGTGCTTACGGTCATAACCGCAGGCTGTTGGTTCGGGAGGGGCAGCAGGTCAAAGTCGGACAGACAATTGCCGAAATGGGGTCAACGGGTACAGACCGGGTGAAACTGCACTTTGAGATTCGCCGCCAAGGGAAACCTGTAGATCCGCTGCAATTCCTACCCCGTCGTTGATGTGTTGCACAGCCTGTTCCCTCACGTAGAAGGAACAGGCTCCAGCGTTGCCAAGGATAGAGGCGTCGCTTGAGCTTGAGGTCGAACTCACCAAAGGACTATAACAATGGCTCTCAGTAAAGAAGCGCCGGAGTTTGACATCGACGATGAGGTTCTCCTTGAAATGGAGATACTCACCGAAAAGGAATCGATGTCGAATGATGAAGGGTCTCCAACTCCTTCAGTTCGCACCAAATCCAAGAACTCCACCGCGTTGAAGCAACACAAGTACATTGACTACACGCGGGCGCTCGACGCCACGCAGCTGTATCTCAATGAAATCGGCTTTTCCCCTTTGCTGACTCCCGAAGAAGAAGTCCATTTTGCGCGCTTGTCGCAAAAGGGCGATCCGGCTGGGCGCAAGCGCATGATTGAAAGCAACCTGCGGCTGGTGGTGAAAATCGCCCGACGCTATGTCAATCGTGGCCTGTCACTGTTGGACTTGATCGAGGAGGGCAACCTGGGCTTGATCCGGGCTGTGGAGAAGTTCGACCCTGAACGGGGCTTCCGCTTTTCTACCTATGCCACCTGGTGGATTCGCCAGACCATCGAACGGGCGATCATGAATCAGACCCGCACGATCCGGTTGCCGATCCATGTGGTCAAGGAGCTCAACGTCTACCTGCGGGCGGCGCGTGAGCTGACACAAAAACTCGATCATGAACCTTCGCCTGAAGAAATCGCCAACCTGCTGGAAAAACCGGTGGGAGAGGTCAAGCGCATGCTCGGCTTGAATGAGCGCGTGTCTTCGGTCGATGTCTCGCTGGGTCCGGATTCGGATAAAACCCTGCTGGACACCCTGACGGATGATCGCCCGACAGATCCTTGTGAGCTGTTGCAGGACGATGATCTTTCCCAAAGCATTGACCAGTGGTTGTCGGAGCTTACGGACAAGCAGCGCGAGGTGGTGATTCGCCGCTTCGGCCTGCGCGGCCATGAGAGCAGCACCCTGGAGGATGTAGGCCTGGAAATCGGCCTGACCCGTGAGCGGGTGCGGCAGATCCAGGTAGAGGGCCTCAAGCGCTTGCGTGAGATCCTCGAGAAGAACGGCTTGTCGAGTGAGTCGTTGTTTCAATAAGCGACGCAGGAAAGACGCAGGACGAAATGTGGGAGCGGGCTTTATGTGGGAGCTGGCTTGCCTGCGATACTGACACCTCGGTGTATCAGGTACACCGAGGTGATGCTATCGCAGGCAAGCCAGCTCCCACATAAGCTCGCTCCCACATTTTTTTGTGCCTGGTATCACCTGGGTGCCGGGACTAAATCCCAGGCATAAAAAAACCCCGCTTTTAAGGGCGGGGTTTTTTCGACTAAGTCAGTACAAGTTAGATAACTTGAACTTCTTCAGCTTGCATGCCTTTCTGACCGCGGGTAGCGATGAAAGAAACCTGTTGGCCTTCTTTCAGGCTTTTGAAGCCGTCGGATTGGATAGCTTTGAAGTGAACGAACAGGTCGTCACCGGATTGTGGAGTGATGAAGCCGAAGCCTTTTTCATCGTTGAACCACTTAACGGTACCAGTTTGGCGATTAGACATGGTGTAACTCCTTGAACAAAGTTAACTGCGACTCAGGAAAAGCCCTGGCCGAGACTGAGTGCAAAGAGCAGGAAAAATTCTTGGAGATGGTTGGATCGAAATTCAACATATCGTGTAGAGATTCTCAGTGACACAAGCAACACAGTGACGTCACCTTAACCGTTTTTACCGAACGTGCCAATGGTATTTCCGAAGGTTTCTCTATTTTCGTGACTGGCGGTGGTATTTACAGTCATCGGGCATTGCAATGTGGGGCCCGGCCCTGCTGGCTGCCGCTTATGGATGGCTGCACATTCATCAACAAATGCCCTGCGCCCTTTGAACCCCAAGGCCGGCCCCGGTAAGATGCCCAACAGAATTTTTCCACCTCGCTATTCAGGACACCCGCCATGAGCATCAAATCGGACAAGTGGATTCGCCGCATGGCGCAAGAACACGGCATGATCGAACCCTTCGTCGAACGCCAGATCCGTGGCGAAGGCGCGGCTCCCGTGATTTCCTACGGTGTTTCCAGCTACGGCTACGACGTGCGCTGTGCCGATGAATTCAAGGTGTTCACCAACATCAACTCGGCGATCGTCGACCCGAAAAACTTCGACGAAAAGAGCTTCGTCGACGTCAAGAGCGACGTGTGCATCATTCCGCCAAACTCCTTTGCCCTGGCGCGCACCGTGGAATTCTTCCGGATTCCCCGTGACGTGCTGACCATCTGCCTGGGTAAAAGCACCTACGCACGCTGCGGGATCATCGTTAACGTGACGCCCCTTGAGCCGGAGTGGGAGGGCCACGTGACCCTGGAGTTCTCCAACACCACCACCTTGCCGGCCAAGATCTACGCCAACGAAGGCGTGGCGCAGATGCTGTTCCTGCAGTCCGACGAAGCCTGTGAAGTGTCCTATAAAGACCGCGCCGGCAAGTACCAGGGCCAGCGCGGCGTCACTCTCCCACGCGCTTGATCGAAAGGTCTTACACGTAAAGGGAATTAGTCTGCGTGAAGTGACTCTATTGGGTGTACTGCCTCGGCGCGTGCAAAACGCGCCGAGCCACGCTTGAGGAGTACTTTATGAAGATCGACCCGCGAATCAGCGCCGAACTCGCCCGGCTTGAACCCAACCAGATTGGTGTTTTGGCCTGGTCCTTGATGGCCGACCCTGCATATGCGGGCGGCATCCCTGGTCAACCTGACGAAGATTGGCCACAGCAGCCCACCGAGCCCGGTGAGCCAGTCCTTCCCGATGAGCCGCCTCCAGCGCCTGTCGCCTGACTTATCAAAAGACATGGCTGGCGCTTTAGTGCACCGGCCATACGTCTTGATCGCCGATCACAAATAACCGCCGATCATCGCTTTTCTCCACGGAGTAACCGCCGGTAAAAGCCCCGAACGCCGGCAGCAAGCTGATCCGCGAGCCGATCTGAAAGCACGGCAGTCGCAAACTTTGGCGGCCTTTGCCGCGCAGCCGGTAAACCGGATGTACATGCCCGGCCAGCACATGATGGCTGGGGTGCGCATCCGGCTCATGCTGCAGCGCGAACGGCCCCATTAACAGCGGCTCGGCCACCACTTCAATCCTCAGGTCGGCAGGCGGGTCGCCAGCGCGTTTATCGTGATTGCCGCGAATCAAGGTCAGGTTCAGTTGGTGATTGCGCGCGCGCCAGGCTCTCAAGGCACTCAGGGTGCCGCTGGCGTGTGAGCCAGGGCCATGCAGGAAGTCGCCGAGAAAGATCACCCACGTGCACGGCAGGGCCGATAACAGACGGTCCAGGCGCTGCAAGTTTTCGGTGGTGGTGCCCTGCGGCACCGGTTGCCCGAGGCTGCGATACGCCGAGGCCTTGCCAAAATGCGCATCGGCGATCAGCAGGCACTGGCGGGCGGGCCAGTAAATCGCCTTCTCCGCCAGCAGCCACAACTCCTCACCTTCAAGCGTCAGCGAATAATGCATCAGCGTTTCCCGTTATCCGCGACTTTTTCCAGGTCCCTGACCATGCGTGCAATGCGCTCGGACAGCTTCTCCGAACTCATGCTCTCGCGCATTCGCTCAACCAGCAGGGGAAAAGCCAGCGGCGTCGGCCGTTCGATTACATGCAGGTCGAGTTTCAGCGCCGACAGATGGCTGAGTGTCTCTTCGAGCCGACGAATATCCAACTCATCACGCAGGACTTCTTCCCCGGCCTGGGTCAGTAAAAGGTTCTCTGGGTCATATTGTTTGAACACCTCAAAGAACAAGCCGCTGGAAGCCTGCACCTGCCGCGTGCTTTTCGGCGCGCCAGGGTAACCGGCGAACACCAGCCCGGCGATGCGGGCGATTTCGCGGAAGCGGCGCAGCGCCAGCTCCCCGGCGTTCAAGCTGGCGGCTACATCCACCAGCAGGTTGGCCGAGCTCAGCAGCGCTTCGTTCAACAACACCGGCCAGTCCACCGGCGTGGCGCTCAACAGTTCCAGCCCGTAATCATTCACCGCAATCGAAAAGGTCACCGGCTGGCCTTGGCTGACCCGCCACGCCAGCAGGCTTGCCAGCCCCAGATGCACCTGGCGCCCGGCGAACGGGTAGAGGAACAGGTGCCAGCCCTCCCGCGACTTCAGGGCTTCCGCCAGCAAGCGTGCACGCGTCGGCAGACCTGACCAGCGCAACTGGGTTTGTAACAGAGGTTGCACCGCGCGCATCTCCGGGCCGTCGAAGTGCCCGTGGGCGGCTGCATCAAAGCGCTCGACCACCGCTTGCGCCAATTCATTGGATAGCGGCATGCGCCCGCCATTCCAGCGCGGTACGGCGGCCTTTTTCGCGGTGCTGCGGCGTACATACGCCGTCATGTTTTCCACGCGCACCAACTCCAGCAAACGCCCTGCAAACAAAAAACCGTCGCCAGGCTTGAGCCGGGCGATAAAGCCTTCTTCGACACTGCCCAGATTCTTGCCGCCGCCGCCCTTGCTCCAGAATTTCAGCTGGATACTCGCATCGCTGACGATCGTGCCCACGCTCATACGATGGCGTCGCGCCAGGCGTGCATCCGGCACGCGCCACACGCCATGCTCATCGGGCTCCACACGGCGGTAATCCGGATAGGCCGTCAACGACAGGCCGCCATGGCGTACAAACCCCAGCGCCCAGGCCCAATCGGCGTCAGTAAGGTCACGATAAGCCCAGGCACCACGCACCTCCGTCAACAGTGCATCCGGGGTAAAACCACCGCCCAGGGCCATGCTCACCAGGTGTTGTACGAGCACATCCAAAGGCTTGTAGGGCGATTCGCGAGCTTCGATGCGCCGCTGCGCTATCGCATCCTGGGCAGCGGCGGCTTCCACCAGTTCCAGGCTATGGGTCGGCACCAACGTCACCCGTGATGGCCTGCCTGGCGCATGGCCAGAGCGCCCGGCGCGTTGCATCAGGCGCGCCACGCCTTTGGCCGAGCCGATTTGCAGCACGCGCTCCACCGGCAGGAAATCCACGCCCAGGTCCAGGCTCGAGGTACACACCACCGCTTTGAGCTGGCCGTCTTTCAGGGCGCGCTCCACCCAGTCGCGGGTTTCACGCGACAGCGAGCCATGGTGCAGGGCAATCAAACCCGCCCAATCCGGGCGCGCATTCAACAGTGCCTGGTACCAAATCTCCGACTGCGCGCGCGTATTGGTAAACACCAGGCAACTGCTGCTGGCCTCCACTTCGGCCACTACTTGCGGGAGCATCTTCAAGCCGATATGCCCGGCCCAGGGAAAACGCTCGACAGTAGGCGGCAACAAGGTGTCGACCTTCAGTTCTTTAGCCGTCTGCCCCTGCACATTAATTGCGCCGCCTTGTGGGACCAGAACCTCAAGGGCATGGGACTGGTTGCCCAACGTCGCGGAAATCCCCCACACCATCAGGTCCGGATGCCAACGCCGCAAGCGCGCCAACGCCAGTTGCAGTTGCACGCCACGCTTGTTGCCGATCAGTTCGTGCCACTCATCCACGATCACCATGCGCAGGTGCGTAAGACTCGTCTCACTGTCGGCACGCGCGAGCATCAATGTAAGGCTTTCCGGTGTGGTCACCAGCGCGGTGGGCTGGCGGCGGGTCTGGCGTGCGCGTTCGCTGCTGCTGGTATCCCCCGTGCGCAGGCCGACGCTCCAGGGAATCTCCAGTGCCGCCAGTGGCGCCTCCAGGGCGCGCGCGGTGTCGGCGGCCAAGGCGCGCATGGGCGTGATCCACAGCACCGTCAGCGGCTCGGCGGGTATTTTGCGTTTACCGGTAGCGGGCGGGCGAGTGACGGCGAAGCGGTTAAGGGCGGCAAACCACAGCGCATAGGTCTTACCCGCGCCGGTGCTGGCGTGCAGCAGGCCTGACTGGCCTTCCTTAGCTGCCGCCCATACGGCTTTTTGAAAGGCAAATGGCTTCCAGCCCTTGGCGGCAAACCATGTTTTGGCGAAATCGAGGGGTTTTGCCATTCGGCGGCTGACGCTCTGGAGGCTCTATGTCAGAGACCCTCCAGGCGTGGCAAAGGTTTACTTCAAGTTACCGCTCAGAAATTGCTGCAGGCGCTCGCTCTTCGGATTGCCCAACACATCTTCGGGCGTGCCTTGCTCTTCCACCAGACCCTTGTGCAGGAACAGCACCTGGTTCGACACCTTGCGCGCAAAGCTCATCTCGTGGGTGACCATGATCATGGTGCGGCCTTCCTCGGCCAGGCCCTGGATCACCTTCAACACCTCGCCGACCAGTTCCGGGTCGAGGGCTGATGTGGGTTCGTCAAACAGCATCACCTCCGGCTCCATGGCCAGGGCGCGGGCGATGGCCACCCGTTGCTGTTGGCCACCAGAGAGGAACGCCGGGTATTGATCGGCCACGCGTGCCGGCAGCCCGACCTTATCCAGGTAGCGACGGGCACGGTCTTCGGCGTCCTTCTTGCTGCAACCCAGTACCCGGCGGGGCGCCATGGTGATGTTTTCCAGCACGCTCATATGGCTCCACAGGTTGAAATGCTGGAACACCATCGCCAACCGCGTACGCAGGCGTTGCAATTCGGCGTCGTCGGCCACGCGCATGCCGTGGCGGTCGCTGACCATACGGATCTGCTGGCCATCAAGGGTCATGGCGCCGTCGTTGGGCGTTTCCAGAAAGTTGATGCAGCGCAAAAAGGTACTTTTGCCCGAGCCACTGGCGCCGATCAGGCTGATCACATCACCGGTGTTGGCCTTGAGTGAAACACCTTTGAGCACTTCATTGTCGCCATAGCTTTTATGCAGGCCTTCAACGGTCAATTTGTACATGGGGCGTGCATCCTCAAGGCGAAAGTAGGTAGCCGCTGCGGTAGGCTTCAGTTCCGGCAACATGGCTGATCACCATGCCGGCAGTGGCCATGCGCCGCAGCGAACGGGCGTAAAGCAGGCCGGCATGTTGGCAGTGCACAGGCGTTACGCGGTCAGTAATGGGGTCGATGATTTCGGCGAGCAGTTGCCCGGCTTCCACGTATTCACCGGGCAGGGCGCAGAACACCAGCAAGCCGCCGATCGGCGTGGTCACCGGTTCCACAGCCGCCAGCGGCGTGGCCGGGTAGGGCAGTTCGGGCAGTGGCGGCGCGTCACCGGTAATTGCACCGAAGTGAGTCAGGTAATCGATGATCGCCTGGCAATCCAGCGCGGCCAGGCCGTGGTTGACGTCGCCCTGGCCGCGCAGTTCGACGGTCACCGAAAAGCTGCCCATCGGGATCGGGAAGCGCTCGCCGAAGCGTTGCTGCAACTGCCACCACACCAACGTGAAGCACTCGTCGAACGACTGCCCGCCGGAGTCGGTCGCCAGCAAGTTGGCCTCCGAGCCGATATAGCGCGCCAGCGGCTCCACCTGCGGCCAGGCCTCGGGCGTGGTGTACAGGTGCGCCACGGCTTCAAAGTCGCAATGCAGGTCCAGCACCATGTCGGCGTCACAGGCCAGGCGTTGCAGCACCAGGCGCTGGGATTGCAGCTGGGTCGCGGGCGTTTGCGCCGCGAGGGCCAGGCTCAGGGCGTCGCGAATAAGCTCGACGTTGTGCGTGAGGTCGTCGCCCAGCAGGTCTTCGACCTGATTGCCGACTTCCTCACTGAGATCGACAAACAGGCGATTGAAGTTCTGCCCGCTTTCCAGCTCGTAGCGGCCCAATGGAATGTCCATCAAGACCTGCTCAAGCCCCACCGGATTGGCGATGGGCACCAGCACGATCTCGCTGCGCAGGCGCCCGGCCGCTGCCAGCTCCGCCAGACGCAGCTTCAGGTGCCAGGCCACCAGCATGCCCGGCAGCTCATCGGCATGCAGTGATGACTGGATGTAAACCTTGCCCTCAGCCTGTTCCGGGCCGAAGTGGAAACTGTGAACCTGCCGCGCCGTGCCGGGCACCGGCGCGATCAGATCATGTACCTGATGACGCATCGCGACTCCTTAATGGCTCGGCCCGAGAAAGGCTAGCCAACGGCGCTCCGCCAGACGAAACAGCCCGACCAGCGCAAAGGTCACGGTCAGGTAGATCAGCGCGGCGATGCCGAATGATTGAAAGGTCATGTAAGTGGCCGAGTTGGCATCCCGCGCTACCTTGAGAATGTCCGGCACCGTCGCGGTAAATGCCACGGTGGTCGAGTGCAGCATCAGGATCACTTCGTTGCTGTAGTAGGGCAGCGAGCGGCGCAGGGCCGAGGGCATGATCACGTAGGCATAGAGTTTCCAGCCGCTCAGGCCGTACGCCTTGGCCGCTTCGACTTCGCCATGGGCCATGCTGCGGATCGCGCCGGCGAAAATCTCCGTGGTGTACGCGCAAGTGTTGAGGGCGAAGGCCAGAATGGTGCAGTTCATCGCATCGCGAAAGAACGCATCCAGCACCGGCTGCGCGCGCACGGCGGCGATGCTGTAGATGCCGGTGTAGCAAATCAGCAGCTGGATATACAGCGGCGTGCCACGAAACAGGTAGGTGTAGAACTGCACCGGCCAGCGTATGGAGCGTTTGCGCGAGACGCGGGCGATGGACAGCGGGATCGAGACCAGAAAGCCAATTACCAGTGCCGCGCTCAGCAGCCACATGGTCATCGCCAGCCCGGTGATGTGCTGGCCGTCGCTGTACAGGAAGGGCCGCCAGTATTGTTGAAGAAGTTCGATCATCGCACGGCCTCCCGGGACCCAGCGGAGTAGCGGCGCTCAAGCCAGCGCAGGACGACGTTGGATGCACTGGTGATCAGCAGGTAGATCAGCGCGGCGATGACCAGAAAATAGAACAGCTGATAAGTACTCTTGCCCGCATCCTGCGCGGCCTTGACCAGGTCCGCCAGGCCGATGATCGACACCAGCGCGGTGGCCTTGAGCATTACCATCCAGTTGTTGCCGATGCCCGGCAAGGCAAAGCGCATCATCTGCGGGAAGGTCACGAAGCGAAACCGCTGCCCGCGCGTAAGCCCGTAGGCGGTCGCCGCTTCCAGCTGGCCACGGGGCACGGCGAGGATCGCGCCGCGAAAGGTCTCTGTGAAATAGGCGCCATAGATGAAGCCCAGGGTGATGACCCCGGCGCTGAATGGGTCGATTTCGATGTAGTCCCATTCCATAAAGTCGGTAAAGCCGGTCAGCCAGATTTGCAGGCTGTAGAAAATCAGCAGCATCAGCACCAGGTCGGGCACGCCGCGAATCAAGGTGGTGTAGAGCTGGGCAGGGATGCGTATCAGGCTGACGCTGGACAGTTTGGCGCTGGCGCCGAGCAGGCCGAGCAGGACGCTGACGGCCAGGGAGGCGACCGACAGTTTCACGGTCATCCACGTACCTTGCAGCAACAGCGGGCCGAACCCCTTCAAGCTGAAGGCACCCAGCCCCAGGGTTTGCAAAAGATCTTCAAACATGAATTCAGGACCTAATGGCGATAAAAAAGCGCCCACCGCAAACCGGTGGGCGCCGGGGTGTTATTTACCGCTGTAGAGGTTCAGGTCGCCGAAGTGTTTCTTCTGGATGGTGGCGTAGGTGCCATCATCGTGTAACGCTTTGATACCTTTATCGAGCAGAGCCTTGAGGTCTTTGTTACCTTTTTTGATACCGACCGCAGTTTTCGATGGCAGCAGTGGGTCGTCGATGGCCTTGCTGACTTCGTAGCCAGCGCCGGCCGGCGACTTCAAAAAGCCCAGTTCGGCTTGCAGCATGTCCTGCACGGAAGCGTCCAGGCGGCCCGAGGTCAGGTCGGCGTAGACCTGGTCCTGGTTGGCGTAGGCCTTGGTGGTCACACCGGCTTTGTCCAGCACGGCCTTGGCGTAGGCTTCTTGGATGGTGCCTTGCTCGTAGCCCACGGATTTGCCCTTGAGGGACTCAGGCGTGGAGAAGTTCGCGCCCTTTTTGAACACCAGGGACGTCGGGCCGGAGAACAGCTCGCTGGAGAAATCGATCGCCTTTTCACGGGCTTCAGTCACGGTCATCGAGGAAATCACGCCGTCGAATTTGTTGGCGTTGAGGCCTGGAATCATGCCGTCGAAGTCGCTTTCAACCCACTTGCACTTCACTTTCAGCTCGGCACAGATCGCATTGCCCAGGTCGATATCGAAGCCTACCAGGCTGCCGTCAGCGGCCTTGGACTCGAATGGCGCGTAGGAAGGATCGACACCAAAACGCAATTCCTTGTATTCCTTGGCCAGCGCGGTACCAGCAGCCATGCACAGAGCCAGTGCAGAAAGGGTCAGCAATGCTTTTTTCATTATGTAATCCCTGGAAACCAAGATAAGCGCTTGTGGCGCGGTTAGGACTGTTACTGAACGGTGTCAGACGGATCACAAGTAGCAATTTCTGCACCATAGTTCCGGATGAGTGTTTTAAAAGGTGGGATAAGGGAGATCTCAGTGTAGGAGATGCCCGAAAATGGGCATGGAAAATTCAGCGCACCATTTTGAAGCGAGTGAAAATCAAAATGTGGGAGCGGGCTTGCTCGCGAAGGCGGTGGGTCAGCCAATTCACCTGTCACTGACCCACCGCTATCGCGGGCAAGCCCGGCTCCCACATTGATTTGCAGTGTTGGTGAGAGCGGTATTAGGTCAACAAGTCCTGCAAGGTCCCGAGGTTGTCGGCTTCTTCCACTGTCTTATCCTGCCGCCACCGCAACATCCTGGGAAACCGCACCGCAATCCCGCTCTTATGCCGCTTCGACAGCGCAATCCCCTCAAACCCCAGCTCAAACACCATGCTCGGCGTTACGCTGCTGACCGGGCCGAACTTCTCCACCGTGGTCTTGCGCACAATAGCGTCGACCTTGCGCATTTCTTCGTCTGTCAGCCCTGAATACGCCTTGGCGAATGGCACCAGCGTGCGCTCAGTGCCGGGTGGGCCGTCCCACACCGCGAAGGTGTAATCGCTGTACAAACTGGCGCGCCGGCCATGGCCGCGCTGGGCGTAGATCAATACGGCGTCGACACTGAACGGGTCGACTTTCCATTTCCACCACACGCCCATGTCCTTGGTGCGGCCCACGCCGTACAGGCCGTCGCGGGCCTTGAGCATCATGCCCTCCACGCCGAGGCGGCGAGAATCTTCGCGTTGCTCTGCCAGGTCCTTCCAGCTCGCGCCCGTCAGCAAGGGCGATGGCAACAGCACGGGCTGGTTGCACTGCGCAATCACTTGCTCAAGCTGGGCGCGGCGCTCGGCCTGGGTGTGGTTGCGCCAGTCGTCGCCCTGATATTCCAGCAAGTCGTAGGCGAGGACAGCCACCGGCGCATCCTCCAGGACTTTTTTGCTCAGGGTTTTACGGCCAATGCGCTGTTGCAGCAGGGCAAAGGGTTGCACCGCGTCCTTCCACACCACAATTTCGCCATCGATCACCGTGCCATCCGGCAGGCCGCTGATCAGGCTGTGCAGTTCGGGGAAGCGCTCGGTGACCAACTCTTCACCGCGCGACCAAACCCACAGGCGACCTTCACGCTTGACCAGTTGCGCGCGAATGCCATCCCACTTCCATTCCACCTGCCAGTCGGCGGTTGCGCCGAGCAGGGCGTCGAATTGCTCCACCGGTTGCGCCAGCCCATGGGCCAGAAAAAACGGATACGGCTGCCCGCCGCGCTGCGCATGCTCGTCAGACGATTCGGCGGCGATCAGTTTGAGGTAGCCTTCGGCCGTAGGGCGGTTGGACAGGTCGGTGTAGCCCACCAGGCGCTGGGCCACACGTTTGCTGTCCAGGTTGGCCATGGCGGCGAGGGCGCGGGTGACCAGCAGTTTGGACACGCCGACGCGAAAACTGCCGGTGATCAATTTGATGCACACCATCAGGCTCGGTTGATCGAGTTGTGCCCATAACGCGGGCAGGCGTTCAGCCAATTCCAGCGGCGGCAGACCACGCAGGGGCAGCAACTTTTCTTCCAGCCACACCGCCAGTCCGTCTTCCGAGGTGTAGGAGGATTCGGGCAACAACAGCGAAATGGTCTCGGCCAGGTCGCCCACTGACTGGTAACTCTCTTCGAATAACCACGGCTCGATACCCGATGCTGCGGTGGCCATGTCACGCAGTAAACGGGTCGGCACCAATTGCCGAGGTCGCCCGCCGGAGAGGAAATACACGGCCCAGGCCGCGTCTTCGGGTGGCGCCTGGCGGAAGTAGGCTTGCAGTGCGGCCAGCTTGGCGTTGCTGGAGGTGGTGGCGTCGAGGTTGGCGTACAGCTCGGCGAAGGCTTTCATGCCGTGGCCTCTTCTTCGTCATCGCCGTATTCGGTGGTGAAACCCTGGGCATCCAGGCCTTTTTCCCGCAAGTGGCGCACCAATACGCCGACAGAGCCATGGGTGACCATCACCCGTTCGGCGCCGGTCTGTTCGATGGCCCACAGCAATCCGGGCCAGTCGGCGTGGTCCGAGAGCACAAAGCCTCGGTCCACACCGCGCCGCCGTCGCGTGCCACGCAGGCGCATCCAGCCGCTGGCGAAAGCGTCGCTGTAGTCGCCGAAGCGCTTGATCCAACTGCTGCCACCGGCAGACGGCGGGGCGATGATCAGTGCCTGGCGCAGCAATGGGTCAGTCTTTTTGAAGTCACCGGCATACAGGGTTTCAGGGATATAAATGCCGGCCTCGCGGTACACCCGGTTCAGCGGTTCCACCGCGCCATGGCTGAGGATCGGGCCGATGCTGGCGTCGATGCCATGCAGGATGCGCTGGGCTTTGCCAAAGGAATAACAGAACAACACGCTGGCCTTGCCGGCCGCGATATTGGCCTGCCACCAGTCATTGATCCCGGCAAAAATCTGCGCCTGGGGCTGCCAGCGGTAAATCGGCAGGCCAAAAGTGGATTCAGTAATAAAGGTGTGGCAACGCACCGGCTCAAAGGGCGCACAGGTGCCGTCGGGCTCGACTTTATAGTCGCCGGAGGCTACCCAGACTTCGCCCTGGTATTCCAGGCGCACCTGGGCGGAGCCGAGCACGTGCCCGGCGGGGTGGAAACTCAGGGTGACGCCGTGGTGGATGAGCTTTTCGCCGTAGGCCAGGGTTTGCAGGTTGATGTCCTGGCCCAGTCGCGAACGCAGGATGCCTTCGCCGGGGGCGGCGGCCAGGTAATGCTGGTTGCCGGTGCGGGCGTGGTCGCCATGGGCGTGGGTGATGACGGCGCGGTCCACCGGGCGCCAGGGGTCGATGTAGAAATCTCCCGCAGCACAATAGAGGCCTTCGGGGCGGGCGATGACAAGGTCCATGGGCGTGCCGGGGCAGTGGGCTTATCAGGTATGAGGGGAGTGAGACTTGAGAAGTTCTATCTAAATGCAGGCGATCAAATGTGGGCGCTGGCAAGCCAGCTCCCACATTTTTATCCGGTTCCTTCAGCGGGAACCGGGTTACTTGCCGGGTGTGAGGGTCAAGCGGGTTTTCCCATACACCTTGTCAAAGTTCTGCGGCTGCATCGGGAAGCTCAGGTATTGCGCCTTGAGCGACGCATCGATGCCGTTCGCATAGTTCGGGCTGGCCGGGTTGCCGGATTGGCCGATGCCACCTTGACCCATCATCGGTTCGCTTTGGCTGAAGTCGACGATCATGCGCAGCGCCGGCACTTGGGTGGTCACAAAATCCTGCCCCCAGCTGTACGGCGCCGGGTTCAGGGTGTTGTGGTCGCCGCCACTGGCAAACGGGCCGCGGATCACCTGGCCATTGGTGTTTTTCCAGGTGGTGGTGTGCAGTTTGCCCCACTGCCAGGCCTTGTGATCGCCACCCAATTGGCTGTCGCCAGCGGTGATGGCGGCGGCAAGGCTGCGGGCGAGAATCGCCGGCTTGTCTTCTTTTTGCGCGGTGCGCACGTCGTCCCAGAAGGGGCTGTCTTCACGGCCCAGCAGGTGGTCGGCGTTGGCGGAGTAGGACAGGTTGGCGTTGCTGACAAAGGCTTTCCAGCTGGCGCTGTTTTCCGGGCCGAGTTCGTCGAGGAAGATCTGCCTGGTGCTTTCCTGCAGGAACAGCTCATAGATCGCCGCATCGGCGGAGGTCGGTGCCAGGCGGCCATCAAACGCCATCAAGCGACTGAGCGCCTCGCGGGCCTTCACGGCTTCGGCTGCCGGCAGCGCATCGATTGCCTGTTTCAGCGGCTGGGCCATGCCCGGCGCTTGGAGCATGGTCTTGAGCTTGGCGGCAAACGTGGTGGTCTGGTCGTACTGCATGGCGATCATGCTGCGGCTGTCATGCTTGCCGGCGTTGGCCAGTTGCGCCAGGCGCTCGCTGCGCTCCGGGGCGTCCCAGGAGTTGGACAACTGCATGCCGTAGCCGCGTGGCGCGGTGCGCTGGTTGGCCGTGCCGATCCAGCCTTGGGCCGGGTCTTGATCGTAAGGGTGCAGCATCGCGTCGGCGTAGCCGTCCCAGTCAAAGCGCGCGTCCCAGCCCGGCGAGGGCAGCAGGCCCTGGCCTTCGCGGCGGTTGGGGAAGCGGCCAGTGACTTGCCAGCCAATGCTGCTCGCGTCGGCGAACATCATGTTGAGGGCGATGGCGCGGATTTCCCGGGTCGCGTCCGAGGCCTTGCCGGCGCTTTGGGCGCGGGACAAGTCGAAGAATGCGTCCAGACTCTTGTCGTCCTTGAGGTCGGCGGTTTGCAGGGCCAGGCCGAACCCGGTGGTGAGTGCCTGGCTGCTGTTGAGCAGGGCGCCGTGGCGGGTTTCGTACACCACTTCGCGAATCGGCCGCTGGCCCTTGGCGAAGTAGGTTTCGTTGCGCACGCCGGCCGGTAGCCATTTGCCGTTGTTCTCGTAGTACAACGCGCTGCCTTGGCGTTTGACCTTCTCCAGGAACAGGTCCTGGGTGTCGCCTTTGACCGCGCTCATGCTCCACGCCACTTTGCCGTTGAAGCCGGACAGCAGGGTCGGCAAACCGGCAATCGAGACGCCGACCGCCTGGTATTTCGGGGCGCGGATCTGCACGTAGTTCCAAGGCGACGGCGCTTGTGGCTGGGCCGCCAGGTCGCTGGCCAGCAGGCTTTTGCCACTGCGGCTGCGTTGCGGGCCGATGGCCCAGTTGTTGGAGGTGGTGACGGCCAGTGCGTTAAGGCTGTTCAACTGCTGGCCGACGCTTTCAAGCCCGGCAAGGCCGTTGACCTGGCTGAGGTTCACGCCCTTGAGCTTGTCGGCTTCGTCCATCGGGATCGGCTCGTCCGGCGCACTCGGCGTGAGCCAGGCGAGCTTGTCGGCCCCGACTTTCTGCGCCAGCACCAGCGACGAGAGTTCTTCCTGCAGGTTGCTCGACTCGCTGAAATTCAGCAGGCAGAACAACAGTGCCGAATCTTCCGGCTTCCAGTACTCGGGCTTGTAGCCGGTCTGGGCCAGGTCCGACGGCAGCTTGTCGCGGTAGCGGAACAGGTAGGCATTGACGCCACGGGCATACACTTCAAAGAAGCGCTTGAGGCGCGGCGACGAAGCGTTATACAGCTCACCGGCGCTTTTTTTCAGGTTGACTGCGCGCATGAAACGGTCGACATCCAGCACCTCAGGCCCGGACATCTCCGCCAGGCGGCCTTGAGCCAGCAGGCGCAAAGTGACCATCTGCGTGATGCGGTCGCTGGCGTGTACATAACCGAGGCTGAACAGCGCGTCATGGAAGGTGTTGCTTTCGATCAACGGCATGCCCTGGGCATTGCGGCGCACCGACACATTCTGTGCCAGGCCCTTGATCGGTTGCACACCGGCCACCGGTGGCAGGGTGTCCTGGGTGCTCTGGAGCTGGCAACCGGCCAGGCTTAAAGCACTGGCCACTGCCGCGGCAACGCCGAACCGGGGGATAAAGTGTGAGAGGGCTGGCGAGGCCATGGCAAAGCTCCTGCGGGGGTAACGTCATTAAAGGCGCTACGTTAGTGAGCGCGGCGAAACGACGCAAGCGGGAGTTTGGGTTAAGCGTGCGATCTTGAGCCGGATAGAGATCAATGTGGGAGCTGGCTTGCCTGCGATGCTGACGCCTCGGTGTCTCAGTTACACCGAGGCGTCAGCATCGCAGGCAAGCCAGCTTCCACATTTGACCGAGCAAGGCGTTGAATCAGGACTTTGGCGGGTTCACTTTCTGCACCAGTTCATACGCCCGAACCGTCGCAGGCCGATCCTTGATGCTGGTGAACCAGCGCTGCACGTGCGGGAAATCCTCCAGACGCTGGCTTTGCCATTTGTGGGAAACAATCCACGGGTAGATCGCCATGTCGGCGATGCTGTAGTCCTCACCCGCCACGAACGCGCGGTCGGCCAAACGGCGGTCCAGCACGCCATACAGACGGGCGGTTTCATCCACGTAACGTTTGATGGCGTAGGGGATTTTCTCCGGTGCGAACTGGCTGAAGTGATGATTCTGACCCGCCATCGGCCCTAGCCCGCCCATTTGCCAGAACAGCCATTGCAGCGCCTCTTGGCGGCCGCGCAGGTCTTTGGGGATGAATTGGCCGGTTTTTTCCGCGAGATACAGCAAGATCGCGCCGGATTCGAACAGCGAAATCGGCGCGCCGCCATCGGTCGGGCTGTGATCGACGATGGCCGGGATGCGGTTGTTGGGAGCGATCTTCAGGAAGTCCGGCTTGAACTGCTCGCCCTGGCCGATGTTGATCGGGTGCACCGTGTAGGGCAGACCGGCTTCTTCCAGGAACAGCGAGACTTTGTGACCGTTGGGGGTGGTCCAGTAGTACAGGTCGATCATGAAGCTCTCCAAATGAGCGAATGCCTGTCTCTATAGGTGATGATTGAAGGGCAATAATTCAATCAAACATTTACGTCTAACCTTAGAAGCCCATCACACCGCCCCATCGACCAGCACCTGCAATGACTGCTGCGAGCAGCGCTCAATGCGCACTTGTACGCCATAGACCTGCGCAAACAACGCCGGGTCGAGCACCTCATCCGCCACGCCGCTGGCGTATAACCGGCCCTGGCGCAGCACGGCAATATGGTCGGCGAAACGTGCAGCCAGGTTGATATCGTGCAGCACCACCACGGCGATCAAGTTGTGTTCGCGCACCAGTGCGCGCACGCAGTCCATGACTTTTAATTGGTAATTGAGGTCGAGCGCGCTGGTGGGTTCGTCGAGCAACATCACTTGCGGGCGCCGCGCAATCAGCTGCGCGAGGCTGACCAATTGGCGCTGGCCGCCGGACAACGTGCTCAGCAGTTGATCGGCCAAATGCGCGATGCCGATACGCTGCAACGCTTCGAAGGCTTCGCGCAGGCAGGCCTCGCTGGACAATGGAATGCCGTCCACATTGGCCACCCTTAGCGCGGCAATCACGCTTTCCATCACGCTGAGGCTCAGGCCCGGCGGCAGGTTTTGCGGCATGTAGGTCACGCGGCGCGCACGCTCGGCCACCGACATGGCTGACAGGTCGAGGTCACCCAGCCTTACCACGCCTTGCATCTTTTCCAGCCCGGCAATGGCCCGCAGCAGCGTGGATTTACCCGCGCCATTAGGGCCGATCAAGGCGGTGAGGCTGCCGTGGGGCAGGGTCGGCAAGCTCAGCTCATGCACAATCTGCCGACGCCCGTAGCTGACCGTGGCGTTGTGTACCGATAACCCCGCACTCATAACTGCCTCCCGCGCTTGAACACCAACACCACAAAAATCGGTACGCCCACCAAGGCGGTGACAATGCCCACCGGCACAATCACGCCGGGCATGATCAGTTTGCTGGCGATCGACGACAGCGCCAGCAGCAAGGCGCCGGTCAACGCACTGGCGGGCAGCAGGAAACGTTGGTCTTCACCCACCAGAATCCGCGCAATATGCGGACCCACCAGGCCGATAAAACCGATGGTGCCTACGAACGCCACGGCAGTGGCCGACAGCAGGCTGATACGCAGCAACGAGAAAAACCGCAGGCGCTTCACGTCCACGCCAAAGCTTTGGGCGCGGTCTTCGCCCATGCGCAACAGGGTCAGGCGCGGCGCGGCGGCGAAGGAAAACGGCAGCACCACGGCGACAACAAAGGCGAGGATGCCGAGTTTGTCCCAGTTGGCGCGGGTCACGCTGCCCAGGGTCCAGAACACCAGTTGTTGCAGCACGTCTTCGGTGGCCACCAGTTGCAGCAATGCCACCACGGCATTGCAGCTGAACACCAGCGCGATGCCGAACAACACCAAACTTTCCACCCCGGCGCCACGCAGGCGTGACATGGCTTGCAGCAAAAACACCGAGGCGGCGGCAAAGATAAACGCCGAAATCGAAATTGCGGTGTTGGCCGACACCCACAGTGTGGTCACCGGAAACACGATGACCAACGACGCGCCCAAGGCTGCCGCCGACGACACGCCCAGCGTAAACGGGCTGGCCAGCGGGTTATTGAGGATCGCCTGCATCTCGGCCCCCGCCAGCGACAGCGCGCAACCCGCCAGCACCGCCATCAGCGCGTAGGGCAGGCGCACGTTCCAGATGATCACCTGGTCGGTGGCGCTCAGGTGCGACGGATGCAGGATGCCATCGAGCAACGCCAGCAGGCCCATGCCCGACGGGCCGCTGGCCAGGTCCACCAGAATGGCGCAGACCAATGCGATGCCGAGCAGCGCCAGCAGCCAGGCACGCCGGGCCAGCAAGCGGCGATAGCCGTGAGTGGCGCTGGCAAGGTCGAGGGTTTGAGTGGTCATGGGGCTCACACACTGTTGAAAACAACGAAAATCCAAATGTGGGAGCTGGCTTGTCGGGTCGCCGCATCGCTGCGATTGCGCAATATCAGTCACCCTTTTAGTGACTGACACACCGCTATCGCAGGCAAGCCAGCTCCCACACTGACTGCATTCCTGCATTCCTGCATTCCTGCATTCCTGCATTTATGCAGGGCGATAGGGGTTACTGGGTTTTGGCGTCAATCCAGTAAGCACCCTGCAGCGGCATCCCCAAAAACTGCTGGTTGATCTGTTCCATAGTCGCTTGCGGGTCGAGCTTGGCGAACAGTTCCGGGTGCACCCACTTGGCCAATACTTCAATCGCCAGCAAGTTGTACGGCGAGTTGTAGAAGTCATGCCACAGGCCGTGGGCATTGCCCGCGCGGATGGCACGCAGGTTGGCGAACTCCGGCCGCGCCAGCACACGATCAAACGCCTCGCGGGCTTCATCGGTGCTCACGCCAGCGCCGAGAATCAGCCCCGGTGTGTGATTGCCGGTGGCCACGTACACATCCGGGTCGGCTTTAAGCGCGTATTCGACACTGATATCCCCCAGCGCACCCGGCACCACCTCGGCGGCGATATTGCGCCCGCCGACCAGCTTGATCACTTCACCCATACCGCTTTTGCCGGTGGTGTGCCCCGGCGCCTGCCAGGCACCGGCCAGCAATTCGAGGAACACACTCGGGCGCGGGCCGGCAGGCAAGGTGGCAACGGCGTCGGTGATGGCCTTGATGTGCTGGTCATAGAAACCCAGGAACGCCTTGGCCTGGGCTTCACGGCCCAAGGCCTGGCCCAGCGCGTTCATGCTGGCGTGGGTGCCTTGTACCGGGTTGATCCGAAAG
Organism: Pseudomonas sp. FP2338; assembly: GCF_030687515.1. Lineage (NCBI taxonomy): Bacteria > Pseudomonadati > Pseudomonadota > Gammaproteobacteria > Pseudomonadales > Pseudomonadaceae > Pseudomonas > Pseudomonas sp. FP2338. The sequence continues at coordinate 1,551,921 of NZ_CP117436.1, forward strand.
TCGACGAACAACACCGGAATGCCGGCTTTGGCCAGCACGTCTGCTACCGCGCTGTGTTCGGTCGGGCCGTGGCCCGAAATGCTGAACACCGCCAGATCCGGTTTCAACGAGAGAATTTCCTCAGCGCTGACACTCTGCTCCGACGCCTGCCCGATCAACGGGATGTCTTTTACCGTAGGAAACTTCGCCACATAGGCGTTGTAAGTGTGCTGGTCCAGCAGCTTCAAATCGTTCTGCCAGCCGACGATGCGCTGGAACGGCGCGTCCTTGTCGAGCAAGGCAAACGCCGAAATCAAGCGGCCTTCGCCGAGTACCACCCGTTTGACGTCGTCTTTGACCTCGACCTTGCGGCCCAGCACGTCGGTGACTTCATGGGCGGCGGCCGTTTCGGCGTGGCCGAGGACCAGCGCGGCGCACAGCACGCCGAGCTTGAGCACGTTACGAGGTTTGAACATGGAAAGGACTCCGGGTGAGGGGCAATCAGAATTCATAATCGACACTGGCGGTGAGCGTGCGACCGGCGCCTGGGATGCCGTAGAGCTGGAAGCCGTCGAGGGACGCGCCGACCTGGCTGTAGTAGAACGTGTTGAAAACGTTGTTGAGGTTGAGGTTGACCGTGGTGTCCTTGTTCACCTTGTATTGCGCCGCCAGGCTGCTCAGCCAGTAACCGGGGGCTTTTTCGTGGTCGCGTGTGTAGATCGCATACACGCCGGACGGGCCATTGGCGTAGCTGCTGTTGTTGTTCAAACCGCCGACATACTGGTTGTCGCTGTAGCGGCGACGACCCACGTATTGCTCGCCGTAGCTGAGGCTCAGGGCGTCGGTGACGGCGTAGGTGGTCCACAGGTTGGCGGTCAGGTCGGGGACGTTCTTGGCTTCCGCACCTTTATTGATGCCTTTGGTCTGCGTGCTTTTGAGCGCCGAAAAACCGGTGTAGGCGGTCCAGCGTGGGGTGATGTTGCCTTGCAGGCCGAGTTCGATGCCGTCCACACGCTTGGCGGGCAGGGCGCGCACCGGCGCGGATTCGCCGTCCTGGTATTCCCAGGCGTTGTCCAGTTCGGTGCGGAAGATCGCCGCGGTGACATTGAGCCTGTCGTGGGCAATGTCCCACTTGGTGCCGATCTCGTAGGTTTTCGACTTGGCCGGGCTGTAGTTGCTGGTGGTGGACGCGCCGTAGATCTGGTTGTTGGTGGACGCGCCCAGCGCCGACGGTTGCGCCGCCTCGCTGTAGGACACGTAGATGCTGCCGTTCGGCAACGGCTTGTACACCGCGCCGACGCGACCGCTCACCGCGCCGTCGGTGCTGCTGATGTCGGCCTGGCCGCGCTGGCGGGTTTGCGCGCGCCAGTTGTCGTAGCGCAGCGAGCCAAGCACTTGCCATTGTTCGTTGAGGGTGACGGTGTCGCCCGCGTAGACACCGGCGTTATCGATCACCGAGCGCGGGTCGCCTTCGCCCTTGGTCACGTAGGTGCTGGCGAAGCTGTGGCTGGGGTCGTTCATGTTGAAGAATAGGTCGCCGGCCGGCACTTCGGCGTTGCGTTTCAGGCCGCCATACGTCTCGTGATAGAACTCCAGGCCGCTGACCACGGCGTGCTGCAGGCTGCCGGTGTTGAACGTGAAGCTGAAGTCAGTCTGGTTATCCAGGATGGTATAGCGCTTGGACAAGCCAAAGTCGCTGCCCCGCAGGATGCCGTAGCCGGTGTTGCTGTTGTTCACGTAGTCGGTGTAGGCATTCACGGTGCTGCCGGGCACTTGGCTGATTGGGCCTACGCCGGTGTAGCCCAAGGCCGCACAGCGGGCGCCGCTGCAGGTTTTTTTGCCGCTGGCGTCGGCGGCGAAGAAGCGTGCCGGCGACAGCACGGCGAAGTTGTCGCTGCGTTCCCAGCGGGTCTGGTTGCGCAGGTGGGCCTCGTTCCAGTCAAAGTCATGCTCGAAGCGGGCGGTCAGCGAGGTGGTTTCGTTCTCCTGGGTATACAGGCTGGAGTCGCCGTACCAGTCGGAGCGTTTGACGCCGGGCATGCGGTGGCCGTCGGTGCCACGTTGGATCGGTACGCCGCCGTCCGGGGTGTTGGTGTCTTTCTGGTAGAAGGTGTCGACGAAGAAACGCGTGTCGGTGCCCAGGCCGAAGCCGAACGAGGTGGCGATGCCCCAGCGGTCGTAGTCCACGTCATCGCGGTCGGCCACTTGGTTGTAGTGCTTCATCAGGTTGATGCGCACGGCGGTGGTGTCGTTCAGCTGTTTATTAAGGTCGGCGGTGAGGCGACGGTAGCTGTCGGTGCCGATCCCGGCGGACACCTTGTTGGCATCGCCCAGGTGCGCTTCTTTGCTCACCAGGTTAACGCTGCCACCCACGGCGGAAACGCCGGACTCGATCGAGCCGGTGCCCTTGAACACTTCGGCCTGTTGCAGGTTGAAAGTGTCGGTGCGCGTGGACATGCCCGCGTCGCGCACGCCGTCGACGGTCAGGCTTTGCTCGGAGGAAAACCCGCGAATCGAAAACAGATCGCCCCAGCCCAGGTTGCCTTCGCCGGACATGAAGGTGATGCCGGGCACGTTGCGCAACACTTCCTGCAGGGTCTGCGCGTTCTGCTCCTTGAGCACCTGCTGCGGCACGATGGTCACGCTTTGCGGGGCGTCGAGCAGCGGCTGGCTGATTTTGGCCGAGGTCACACGGTCGACTTTGAAGGTGGAGCTGGCTTCCTGGCCGTCGACCGTGATCTGCGGCAGGCTCACCACCGAATCATTGGGCGCGGCGGCCGGCGCATCGGCCCAGGCGGTCGGCGCAACACTGCCAGCGGCGAGGAAACCGAACATCGGTGCCAGGGTTGTGTGCAGCGTGTGACGTTGGGGCGTGGGCAATGACATAGGTGATGATCCGAGTCTAAATTACAATTACTCTCATTCAGGTTCGGTAGTCTAAAGAGCGATTCCGCCTGCCATGCCCTGGCTTTGTATCGCTAGTGCGTGATTATGGTTTCCCACAACATTCCATTACATTTGCGTGTATCGCTGGATGAATGTTCGGCTATCTCCTGCGTTTTGAGTTTTCGGATTGACTGCCCATGGCCAAGCTTGACCACCTGCTGATCGTTGATGATGACCCGCAAATCCGTCAGTTGCTCTGCGACTACTTGAGCGACGCCGGTTTTCAGGTGTCCACCGCCGCCGACGGCAAGGAAATGCGCCGCCGCCTGGCGCTGAATGTGATCGACCTGATCGTGCTCGACCTGATGCTGCCCGGCGAGGACGGCTTGAGCCTGTGCCGCGAACTGCGCGTCAGTTCCAACACGCCGGTGGTGATGCTCACCGCCAAAGGCTCGTTGATCGACCGCATCGTCGGCCTGGAAATCGGCGCCGACGACTACCTGCCCAAACCGTTCGACCCGCGTGAGTTGCTGGTGCGGATCAAGGTGGTGCTGCGCCGGGTGCAGAGCTTTCCGGACCGCGCGCGGCTGGACGAGGCGCCGAGCATCCGGTTTGCCGGCTGGCAACTCGACACACGGGCGCGGCAATTGCTCACGCCCGAGGGCGTGGTGGTGAGCCTGGGTAACTCCGATTACCGCGTGCTGCGCCTGCTGTTGCAGCACCCTAACAGGCCGTTGAGTCGCGACTTTTTGCTCAACCATGTGTTCGACAAGGACAGCACGCCGTTCGACCGCTCCATCGACGTGTGCGTCAGCCGCCTGCGCTCGCAGCTACCGGCAGGGCTGATCAAAACCGTGCGCAACGAGGGCTACATGCTCACCGCCGATGATGTGGTGCTGGAGTCGTGAGACTGCTGCCGCGTTCGCTGTTCGGGCGGCTGGTGCTGATTCTGGTCAGCGGCATGCTCGCGGCCCAGGCGCTGACCAGCAGCATCTGGTATGACCGTCGGCATGGCCAGGTGCTGGAAATTCCTGCACGGCTGATCGCCACGCGCCTGGCAGATGTAGTGCGCCTGGTGCACAACGACCCGCAGCAGGCCGACCAGTTGATCAAACTGCTCAACACCCCGCATTTTCAACTGACCTTGAGCGATCAGGCCAGCCACACCCCCAGCACGCTGACCGACAGCGACCGGCCCACCGAGCGGCTGATCAATAAAGTGCTGACGGAGAAAACCGGTTATGCCCAGACCCTGATGTTGTTGCGCCTGTCTCTGGTCGATGGCGAAGGGCAAAGCGCCGGGCTCTCGACCCTGCTCAGTTCCAAGCCGGTCATCGGGCAGTTCCTGATCGACCTGCGCTTGCCCGATGGGCGCTGGTTGCAGGTGGACGCCAGCGAAGAGCAGGGCTGGACCAGCACGTCGCCGCTGGACTTGCTGTTCGACTACGTGATGCGCATCTATTTGCTGCGCGTGCTGGTGCTGGTGATTATCGCGCTGGTGGCGGTGCGCCTGGCCATTCGCCCGCTCAACGCCTTGGCCAGGGCCGCCGAAGCCTTGGGCCGGGATATCCAGCGCCCGCCGTTAGCGTTGGACGGCCCCACCGAAGTGCGCCGCGCAGCCCAGGCGTTTAATGCGATGCAGCAACGGCTGATTGCCAATATTGCCGAGCGCACGCGCTTTCTGGCGGCGATTTCCCACGACCTGCGCTCGCCGATCACTCGCCTGCGCCTGCGCACCGAGATGCTCGAAGACACGCGCACCAAGGAGCGTTTTCGCAGCGACCTGGAAGAAATGGAACACATGGTCTCCAGCACTCTGGATTTTGTCAGCAGCGGCGAAATCAACGAGACGCGGCAGAACATCGACATCAATGCCTTGCTGCAAAGCCTGCAGGCCGACCTGGAAGACGTGGGCGAAAGCGTGACCATTGTCGGTCGCGCCCGGCAACCATTGCCGGGGTACGCGCGCAGCCTCAAGCGCTGTGTACAGAACCTGCTGGAAAACGCGGTGCGTTATGGCCGAGACGTGGTGGTGCGGGTGGAGGATCAAGCGGACAGCTTAAAAATCGTCATCAGTGACCGTGGCCCGGGGATTCCCCAGGAACAGTTGGAGCAGGTGATGGAACCGTTTTACCGGGTCGAAGGCTCACGCAACGCCGACACGGGCGGGTATGGGTTGGGGCTGAGCATTGCGCACACCATTGCGCGGGCGCATGAGGGGCGGTTGAGTTTGAGTAATCGGGAAGGCGGGGGATTGGAGGTGGTGTTGCAGTTTCAACGCAAATCCTGAGCTGCAATACGATCCAATGTGGGAGCTGGCTTGCCTGCGATGGCGGTCTGACAGCTAAACCTGTGTCAGCTGACCCACCGCTATCGCAGGCAAGCCAGCTCCCACACTGACTGCATTCAGGGCATCAGGCCCCGTGGCACTTCTTGAATTTCTTCTCACTGCCGCACGGGCACGGATCGTTGCGACCCACGTCCTTCAACGCGTTGCGCACCGGCTCCTGGTGAGCGTGGCCGCAGTTCGGGCCGTGGACATGGCCGTGGTCGTGATCATGGCCGTGATCATGGTGGTCGTGATCGTGGTTGCAGTCAGGACCATGGACATGGGGTTGCTGAGTCATCGATGTCGCTCCGGAATAAAATCGCCGGGGATTATCTCGCCATTGTGGGCGACCTGCACGTCATTACCGATGAATAATCCGGTTTTCAGCTCGCCTTCCAGGCGATAGGGCACGGGCTTGGTCGGGTTTTTGAGCATTTGCACCACATCGCGGATCTGCGGCCAGAGGTTGGTGCGCACCTTCACCCGAAAAAACCCATGGCTGCGTGGCGGTATGGTCAGCCATTCATTGGACTCGCCTTCGGTGAGCACAAAACCGCCCAGGCTGACCTTGTAGATCAGGCCGCGCACCGTGAGGTCGGCATCGTCGCGGTTGTCGACGCGAAACCACAGTTTGAATTTCTGCTCCAGCAGCTTGGCCCGCACCACCTCGACTTTCACCAGGGCAATGTGGGGCGTAGGCGTATCGTCTTCGAACCACGACGCGCAGCCAGTGAGGCTCAGGGTTAACGCCAGCATCAAGCTGTACATCCGAAGCATGGCGTTTTCCCTGTGAGGTGATTAGAGGTAGCTGGAACAGCACTTCTTGAATTTTTGGCCGCTGCCGCACAAACATACATCATTGCGCCCGGCCTTCACCTCAACCGTCGGGTCGATGAAGTACCAGCGCCCGTCATTCTGTACGAAAGAAGACTGCTCACGGTGGCTGTGTTCGCCGGTGCTGTCATGCCAGCGTGCGGTAAAGGTCACGAATGCGTGTTCCGGCTGGCCGCCGAACACTTCCGAACTTTCCACCTCCAGGCCCAGCCAAGTGCTCTGCGCGCTCCAAGCGCTGATCGCGGTGCGGTCCAGGCCAGCTTGCTGCGCAGGCACGGTGGTGGCCACCAGGTAATCCACCAGGCCCAGCACGTAGGCGCTGTAGCGCGAGCGCATCAGCGCGGTGGCGCAGGGCGCGGGGTGGCCGGCGTGATAGTGGCCGCAGCAGGCATCCAGCAGGTTGCCGCTGCCGCAGGGGCAAATGGATGTACTCATCGGGTTACCACCAATACTTTCCAAAATTTTCCGGGTTGGCCCAGAAACGGGCGTTGAGCCAGTCGGGCACCTGTTTATAGTCAAGCAGATCGTAGGTAAACAGCGTCAGCACCTGCTCATCACGCTGGAAACGCTCGCCGGCTTGCAGCGCGAGGGAGAAGAAGTCGGTGTCCTTCCAGTCGCAGGCGTTCAGGTCCGCCAGCACCGCAATGCGGCTGCTATTAAGGTTGCGAATCCCGCCGAGCAGGGTCAGGCCTTGCGGTTTTGACAGGTGCTCCAGGCAGTCGACCACCAGCGCCAGGTCAAAACGCTGCGCCGCCAGTTCCGGCGGCAACGGCCCGGGCGGGGCGACGGCGACGACGGTGTCAGGATGCTCGGCTTGAAACGCCTCCAGCGCCGGGAACTGGCTGGCGCCCAACAGCAACAGGCGTTTGGGCCGGTGCAAATCGAGCAAAGCCGCCAGGGCTTGCTGGGGTGTACGGGAAGAAATACCAGCGGTCATCACAGATCCTCACATCAGAACCCTAGAGACTAGCGCGGCTGAGCGTGCGGGCCTAGAGCGGGTGGCGGCGAAAAGTCCTACAAGTGCGGCGATCCTCAATGAAACCGGGGGTGTGGCGTACTGGCGCAGATGAAAAGAGCGGTCTTTACTCCACCTGTCGGCCCCCGCCGATACCCTCAGGAGAAATCACATGAGCATCATGCGGACAGCTCTACCCTTGGTTCTGCTAACCGGAGTATTGACAGGTTGCGCAGGGTTGCAAAAAACCGATTGGCCCACCTGTGCTGCAGTCGGTGGTGTGACGGGCGCCGCGATTGGCGCTACTGAAAGTTCAGCCTACGCCGGCGCAGGCGCGCTGTTGATTGGCGGCATGGCCGGCGCCTATTGCTGGGTGCATGGCGATGGCGACGAAGATGGTGACGGTGTGCCGGACAGCCGTGACAAGTGCCCTGGCACGCCAAAAGGCGTGCAGGTCGATGCCAACGGTTGCCCACCCGCACCGCCGGCCGCAGTGGTTGAGGAAGTGGTGGTGGTCAAGGAAGAAACCATCGTGATTCGTGATGTGCACTTCCAGTTCGACTCCGCCAAGCTGACGGCCGCGGACAAAACCAAACTCGACACCATCGCCACGCGCCTGAAACAAGAAGCCCCAGGCGCGCAGCTGCGGGTCAGCGGGCATACCGATAGCGTCGGTAAAGATGCCTACAACCAGAAGCTCTCGGAAAAACGCGCCCACTCGGTGACGGATTACCTGGTGAGCTCCGGTGTGCCTCGCAGCAACTTTGTCTCGGTGACCGGTGCCGGCGAAAGCCACCCAGTGGCCGACAACAAAACCGCTGAAGGGCGTGCGTTGAACCGTCGCGTGGAAATCCAGATCAACCGCTGACAGCCCCTGCCCCTGCGGGCGCCGCAGGGGCAGTGGCGGCGAGCCCTGGCAAGTTTTTTCATCCTTCACTGGCATATCGCCTGCAGAAGTCGGTACTGTGCGCCCAAAGAATAATAGGCAGGGGCATGCGGGATGAAGGTGTTTTGGGGGCTGGGGAAGTTTCTGACGTTGCTGTTCTGGGTGGTGGTGCTGGTCAACCTGTTCCGGCCGCTGACCAATCCGTTTCACCTGTTGGTCAGCCTGGCTGGCAGTCTGTTGTTGCTTACCCACCTGCTTGAATTGCTGTTGTTCAACAGCAGCTTGAAACACCGTGCCCACCCTTGGCGTGACCGCTTGCAGATTCTGCTGGTGGGGATGTTCCATGTGCGGGGCCTGTCGGCGCCTGCAACGGTTAATGAAACGAACAAGGAGGCCAATCATGCATAAGGTTTTTCTGTTGGCCCTGTTGGTCAGCCCCATTGCTCTGGCGCAGAGCGTCAGTGTCGAAACCAACTCGCTGATGCGCCTGCCCAGCAGCACCAGCGTGTTGCAACTGGAGCGCCTGGATGTGGCGGACTACGGCACATTGCTGGTGCCGGCCACCATCAGCCAAGTGACCGTGGATGAGCTGCACCTGGGCCGTGAGGCGCGCATCACCATCGCCCCCGGCAATACCGCGCTGCAATTGCAGGTGCGTAATGCGCAGTTGGAGCATGGCAGCCAGATCACGTCGCGCGGGGCTCCCGGTACCCACGAAAGGCCGGCCAAGGCCGGGCGTGACCTGGTGCTGCGCATTAACGCGCTGACCGCCGATGAGCTCTCGGTGGACGCCCGTGGCGGCGCCGGTGCCCAAGGTTATGCCGGCCTGGATGGCGCCAACGGCGTGGACCCGGGTTGCACCTGGGGTTCCGCCGGGCGTGGTGCCAATGGCGATAATGGCGGCGACGGCCTGCCGGGCGCGTCGGGGGCGACTGTGCGGGTCGAGCTGCCACAGAGCTTCCCGGCTGAGCAGATCAAGGTCTGGGTCGACGGCGGGCCGGGCGGCTTGGCCGGTACGGCGGGCAAGCCGGGCAAAGGCGGGCAGTCCAAGGGCTGCCTGGTGTACCGCGCCGATGGCGGTGATAAAGGCCGGCCAGGGCTGGAAGGCCAACCGGGGCCGGCTGGGCCTGCGGGCGCTGTGACTATTCAGCGGCTTTGATGCGACTGATCTGACGCCATCGCGGGCAAGCCCGCTCCCACATTTGGAATGCGTTCCAACCTGTGGGAGCGGGCTTGCCCGCGATGAGGCCCTGAAAGACAACCTCAGAACATCGGCCGCGCCGAAGCAATCGCCACCACCACCAACCCGACTATCAAATTAATCCCCACCAGTTTGCGGATCTGCCCCAGCGCAGCCGCGCCCGCCGGCCAATCCTCAGCCGCCACCGCCGTGCGCAGTTCCGGGAACTTCAGTGCCTGGATGCGGATAAACAGCGCCGTCATCACCAGGTACAAACCCATCATCACCTGTACATAGCGCGGCGCGGTCTCAAAACCACTGAAGCGCAGGTGCAACAGGCCGACGCCGCTGATCGGCAAAATCAGCACCGCGACCCAGACCCACACAAAAAAACGTTGAAACACATTTGCCCACAGCTTGAGCCGGGCAGGGCCCTCAAGTGCCGCCATGGCCGCGGGGCGCAGGATCATCCAGGCGAAAAACATACCGCCGACCCAAACCAGGGCGGCCAGTACATGCAGGGTGTAAGCGAGGCTAAACGCGGTCATTGTGGTACTCCGTTCTGCGCGGGATTAATTAGCGGGGTATGATAGCGGCCGATCCGAACCACTGAAAATTTATCCAGCGTTTTTTGCGCCCGACTATCCATGATCAGCACTGAACTCAAAACCACGATCCAGGGCGCCTATTCGCGTTTTCTCGAAGCCAAGAGCTTGAAACCGCGCTACGGCCAACGCCTGATGATCGCCGAAGTGGCCAAGGTCCTCGGGGATATCGACACCGACGACGAAGGTCGGCGCAGTGGCGACCCTGCGATCGTGGCCGTCGAGGCCGGCACCGGCACCGGCAAGACCGTGGCCTACAGCCTGGCCGCGATCCCGACCGCCAAGGCCGCCGGCAAGCGCCTGGTGATTGCCACCGCCACCGTCGCTCTCCAGGAACAGATTGTCTACAAAGACCTGCCCGACCTGATGCGCAACAGCGGCCTGAACTTCACCTTCGCCCTGGCCAAGGGGCGTGGGCGCTACATGTGCCTGTCCAAGCTCGACGTATTGTTGCAGGAAGGCCACGCGCAAACAGCCACTGCCTCCTTGTTCGAAGAAGAAGGCTTCAAGATCGAGGTGGATGAAGTCAGCCAGAAGCTGTTTACCAGCATGATCGAGAAGCTGGCCGGCAATAAATGGGACGGCGACCGCGACAGCTGGCCCACTGCCCTGGAAGATTCGGACTGGGCACGCCTGACCACCGACCACAGCCAGTGCACCAACCGCCATTGCCCCAATTTCGGCCAGTGCGCCTTTTACAAGGCCCGCGAAGGCATGGGCAAGGTCGACGTGATCGTCACCAACCACGACATGGTACTGGCCGACCTGGCCCTGGGCGGCGGCGCGGTATTGCCCGACCCACGCGACACCCTCTACGTATTTGACGAAGGCCACCACCTGCCGGACAAGGCCATCGGCCACTTCGCCCACTACACGCGCCTGCGTTCCACGGCCGACTGGCTGGAAACCACCGCCAAGAACCTCACCAAACTGCTGGCCCAGCACCCGCTGCCCGGCGATTTGGGCAAATTGATCGAGCAAGTGCCGGAGCTGGCGCGGGAGATCAAGACCCAGCAGCAATTCATGTTCAGCGCCTGCGAGCAAGTCGCCGACTTCAAGCCCGGTGAAGACGTGGAGGGCCGTGAGCGGCCGCGCCACCGCTTTGTCGGCGGGCTGATCCCCGAGCATATGCGCGAAATGGGCATTGAGCTGAAGAAGGGCTTTTCACGCCTCACCGACCTGTTCACCCGTCTCACCGACTTGCTCAAGGAAGGCATGGACGGCGAGGTCAATATCGGCATCGCCAGCAACCAGGCCGAGGAATGGTACCCACTGTTCGGCAGCCTGTTGTCGCGCTCCCAGGGCAACTGGGAGTTGTGGACCGCCTTCACCGTCGAAGACCCGGAAGACAACCCGCCGATGGCGCGTTGGCTGACCCTGTCGGAAAGCGGTGCGTTGTTTGATATCGAGGTCAACGCCAGCCCCATCCTCGCGGCCGAAATGCTGCGCCGCAACTTGTGGAACGTGGCCTATGGCTGCCTGGTGACCTCGGCCACGCTGACAGCCCTGGGCACTTTCGACCGTTTCCGCATGCGCGCCGGGTTGCCGAAAAAAGCGGTGACGGCCGTGGTGCCGAGCCCGTTCCACCATGCCGATGCTGGCGTGCTGCGCGTACCGGACCTCAAGGCCGACCCACGGGATGCGGCCGCGCACACGGCGGCGATTATTCGCGACTTGCCGGAGCTGGTCGAAGGTTCACGCGGCACGCTGGTGCTGTTTTCGTCGCGTAAACAGATGCAGGACGTGTTCGACGGCCTCGACCGCGACTGGCGCAAACAAGTGTTTATTCAGGGCAACCTGTCCAAGCAGGAAACCCTCAACAAACACAAGGCGCGGGTTGATGGCGGCGATTCCAGCGTGCTGTTCGGCCTCGCCAGTTTTGCCGAAGGCGTGGACTTGCCCGGCGCCTATTGCGAGCACGTGGTGATTGCCAAGATCCCGTTCTCGGTACCGGATGACCCGGTCGAGGCAGCCTTGGCTGAGTGGATCGAGGCGCGGGGCGGTAACCCGTTCATGGAAATCTCGGTGCCGGATGCGTCCTTGAAGCTGGTCCAGGCCTGCGGTCGCTTGCTGCGTACCGAGGAAGACCGCGGCACCATCACCTTGCTCGACCGCCGTTTGGTCACGCAGCGCTATGGCAAAGCTATCCTTAATGCCTTGCCGCCCTTCAGGCGCGAAATTTCTTAAGCCGCTAATTTCTTAAGCCACTGTGGGCGAAGTCGCCCACTTCGTGGTCTATCTCACTGCCAACGCTTTATGTCATCAGGCCAGTCATCGGCCGATTGGGAGAACCTTGTTCGTATGATTCGCACGCTGCCCGCTCTTTTTGCCTTGTTGTTCGCTTCGCCCTTGATGGCCGCGCCTGCCGGGCAACAAACGCTGTTCAACTTCGTCCGGCCTGCCGATGTGGTCAAGGTGGCGACCCAGGACGCCAGCCTGCCGCAATACAACGCCGAACAAACCCCCGAAGGCGAGGTGCTGCGCCGCATCACCTTCAACCCGGCGGCCGAGCCGAGCCTGGTGCTCAGCCCGCAGACTGGCGTGTGGGACTGGTCGCAGTCCGGTGCCATGAGCCTGCGTATCCAAAGCGCCATGGATTGGGCGTTGACCTTGTATGTCAAAGTACAGAGCACTGACGGCAAGACCTTGGTCAGCCGCATCGACCTGCCGGCCGGTCCGGCCCAGACCCTGTTGATCCCGTTGCAGGCCAACTCGCCGTTGAGCCAGGGCATGAAGGCCGGCCCGCCGATGCCGATCACCGTGGACGGTCAGCGTGTATTGCTGGCCGCCAGTGCCGGCGAGATCGACCGCAGCCAGGTGGCCTCGGTCACCCTGTCCATGCTCAAGCCCAGCGCCGCCCAAAGCATTTTGCTTGAGCGTTTTGGCGTGCAGGACAGCGAGCCGGTACTGAAGGCGGCCTACAGCGAACTGGTGGACGCGTATGGCCAATCCACCCGTGCGCGCTGGCCGGAAAAGGTCAGCAGTGACGAGCAACTCAAAGCCGCAGCGGCCAAGGAGCAGCAGCAGCTCAAGGGCTGGCTGGCCGAGCGCGACAAATCCGCTCTGGACCCATACGGCGGCTGGAACAAAGGCCCGGCGTTCGACGCCAGTGGTTTTTTCCGTACCGAGAAGCGTGACGGTCGCTGGTACCTGGTGACGCCGCAAGGCCATCCGTTCTATTCGTTGGGTGTTAACACTGTGGCGCCGGACAACAACCAGACCTACGTGGCCGGTCGTGAGTGGATGTTCGCCGCGTTGCCCAAGGCCGGTGAACCGTTCGACAAGTATTACGGCAGGGGCGATAACCGGGGCGGCAACGGTGCCGATCAAGGTCGGGGCTTCAGTGTAGGGCGTTGGTACGATTTTTACGGCGCCAACTTGCAACGTACCTACGGCGGCGAAGGTTTCGACCAGAAGCGCTGGGTCAGCCACACCCTCGACCGCCTGCAAGCCTGGGGCTTCAACACCGTGGGCAACTGGAGCGATGAGGACCTGGCCCGCGCCGACCGCGTGCCGTACACCTTGCCGCTGTCGATTGTCGGTGATTACGCCAGCATCAGCACCGGCACCGACTGGTGGGGTGGCATGCCCGACCCGTTCGACCCGCGCTTTGCCATGGCCACCGAACGCGCCGTGGCCATTGCCGCCCGCGACCACCGTGATGATCCGTGGCTGATCGGCTATTTTGCCGACAACGAGCTGGCCTGGGCCGGCCCCGGCGATGATCCAAAATCCCGTTACGCCTTGGCTTACGGCACGCTGCGCATGACCACCGATGTACCGGCCAAGCGCGCGTTTCTCAAGCAATTGCGCGACAAGTACCGTAACGAAGAAGGCCTGTCGAAAGCCTGGGGCATCCACCTGGCGGGTTGGGAGCTGATGGAGGACCCAGGCTTCGAGCCACCGATGCCGAGCCCTGAGCACCCGGAAATCGAAGCCGACTTCAAATATTTCCAGAAGACCTTCGCTGATGCCTACTTCAAGACCATCTCCGATTCGTTGAAATGGCACGCGCCCAACCAGCTGCTGCTGGGTGGTCGGTATGCCGTCAGCACGCCCGAGGCCGTGGCGTCCTGTGCCCAGTATTGCGACGTGCTGAGCTTCAACATGTACACCTTGAAGCCACAGGATGGTTATGACTTTGCCGCCTTGCGCGCGCTGGACAAGCCGGTGCTGATCACCGAGTTCAACTTCGGCTCGGCCGACCGTGGCCCGTTCTGGGGCGGCGTGACGCAGTTGGCCCGTGAAGAAGACCGTGGCGTGGCGTACAGCAACTTTCTCAAGCAGGCCATGGCCGAGCCGTCGATTGTCGGCGTGCATTGGTTCCAGTACCTGGACCAGCCGGTCACCGGGCGCCTGCTGGATGGCGAGAACGGCCATTTCGGGCTGGTGGGCATCACCGATGTGCCGTTCCAGGGCTTTGTCGACAGTGTGCGTAAAAGCAACCTGGCGGCGGTTGACCAACTGGGCAAGGAGGCCGAAAAAGCCAAGGCGGCCAGCAAGGTTCGCGAGAACGAAGGCGGCAAGTCCGGGCATGAAGGCAAAGGCGCAGGGCAGGGCGCCGGGCATGCGGGTGGGCACTCTGGAAATGGCCATTGATTGATCATTGACGGGTTCACAAAACCCGCAATGACTGGAACAATGTCGGCCACTTCTTACGGTGTTTTCCAAGGCGGCTTAGGTGCAGATTCAGGGTCATTACGAGCTCCAGTTCGAAGCGGTACGTGAAGCGTTTGCCGCGTTGTTCGATGATCCGCAGGAGCGTGGTGCCGGGCTGTGTATCCAGATCGGCGGCGAAACCGTCGTCGACCTGTGGGCCGGTACCGCCGATAAGGACGGTGCCGAGGCCTGGCACAGCGACACCATCGTCAACCTGTTCTCTTGCACCAAGACCTTCACCGCCGTCACGGCCTTGCAACTGGTTGCCGAAGGCAAGCTGAAACTGGATGCGCCGGTTGCCGACTACTGGCCCGAGTTTGCAGCGGCGGGTAAAGAAACCATCACGCTGCGCCAGTTGCTTTGCCACCAGGCCGGGCTGCCGGCGATTCGCCAGATGTTGCCGACCGAAGCCCTGTATGACTGGCCATTGATGGTCGACACCCTGGCGGCCGAAGCCCCGTGGTGGACACCGGGCGAAGGGCACGGCTACGAGGCCATCACCTACGGCTGGCTGGTTGGCGAGTTGCTGCGCCGTGCCGATGGGCGTGGGCCGGGTGAGTCGATTGTGGCGCGGGTTGCGCGGCCATTGGGCCTGGACTTCCATGTCGGTTTGGCGGACGAAGAGTTTTATCGGGTGGCACATATAGCGCGCAGCAAAGGCAATATGGGCGATGAAGCGGCGCAGCGGTTACTTCAAGTAATGATGCGCGAACCTAATGCCATGACCACCCGCGCATTTGCCAACCCACCGTCTATTCTGACCAGCACTAATAAGCCCGAATGGCGGCGGATGCAGCAGCCAGCGGCAAATGGTCACGGTAATGCGCGCAGCCTGGCGGGTTTTTATAGCGGATTGTTGGACGGTAGTTTGCTTGAGAGCGACATGCTCGAACAATTGACCCGCGAACACAGTATCGGGCCAGACAAAACATTATTGACTCAAACCCGTTTCGGTTTGGGGTGCATGTTGGATCAACCGCAACTGCCCAATGCCACCTTTGGCCTTGGCCCGCGTGCGTTTGGCCACCCTGGCGCCGGTGGTTCGGTGGGGTTTGCCGACCCTGAGCGCGATGTAGCATTTGGTTTCGTGACTAATACACTGGGCCCTTATGTACTTATGGACCCGCGTGCGCAGAAGTTGGTCGGAATATTGGCCGGTTGTCTGTAAAGAGCTTGCTGTTTCACGTTTTTTTGTTACAAAGGCAAGTATAAGAAGGCGCTGAACGAAATTGTGTAACTTTACTGTTCTCTAAGCGTCTGTTTAACGGGTCAACCAGGCCCCCCGTTTTTTTCTCATTTTGTGGATACCTCATGTTATCGAACAAGTCCTTGGCACTGGCGCTGTGCCTCACTATTACTGGCTGCGCACAAACTCCACAAAGTGATGCCGAAGGTGGGCACTGGTGGTCATTTGGATCTGACAAGGCTGCTACCAAGGACGCAGTGACCCAAACCGACACCAAACCGGATGCCAAACCTGCCGCCGGCGCCAAGCCTGTCGAGCCTGTAGCCGCTACTGCTCCAGCTCCAGCGTCTGCACCTGCACCGGTAGCCAAGGCTGACACCGGCTTCAACTGGTGGCCATTCGCTGCCAAGCGCGCCGACGAAAAGGCGGCGGATGCCAAGGCCGACCTGAAAGCCGACCTCAAGGCCGCAACCCCCGCTTCCGCGCCGGATGCCGCGCCGGCCGTCGCCAAGACCGACACCGAAACCAAATGGTGGTGGCCGTTCGAAAGCAAGCCAAAGCCACTGGCCAAGGTCGATGTGACCAACGTGCAGATGCCCGACCCGAAAATCACCCAAGCCTGGCTGGATGATTATGAGCCGCGTCTGCGCGCCGCCATCAAGGACAGCAATCTGCAACTGGAACGTCGTGACAACGTACTGGTGGTGATTGCCCCGGTTGACGGCTCTTACAACCCGAAACGCCCGGCAATGCTGCTGCCAGTCACACTCGGCCCGTTCACACGTGTTGCCAAGGCCGTTGAAGCTGACCCCAAGACCGCGGTTCTGGTCCTGGGTCACGTCGATGCCACAGGTACCGCCCCGGCCAGCCAGGCGTTGACCAAAGAGCGTGCGCAATCCATCGCGTCTATCTTCAGCCTCAGCGGCTTGAAGCAGGATCGCTTGATGCTGCGCGGCATGGGCGACCTTATGCCGCGTGCCGCCAACGACAGTAATCAGGGGCGTGCGCTGAACCGTCGCATGGAAATCATGTTCACTCAGCGTACAACTATGTTGGCGCTGCTGAGCAAGTACAACTCGGGCAAACCACCGGTCGCCGACATGGTCGCGGTGCAAACTGCGCCGGCCCCAGTACCGGCCACGGCCGCGAAAAAAGCCGCCCCGGCGAAAAAGGCTCCGGCCAAGAAAGCCGCCGCCAAGCCCGCTGCGAAAAAAGCCGCTGCCAAGCCGGCCGCGAAGAAAGCTGCACCCAAGGCCGACGCGCCCGCAGCAAACGACCAGGCGAAAAACTGATCCGTTGAAACAAAAAGGATAAAACCGCATGACCCAGGCACTGGCCGATATGCGCCGTGACTACACACGGGACGGTTTGAGCGAGGCCCAGGCCCCGGACGAGCCGTTTGCGTTGTTCCACCAATGGTTTGGCGATGCGGTGAAAACCGAGCAGCCGCCGGTGGAGGCCAATGCCATGACCTTGGCGACGGTCGACCAGGAGGGTCGCCCGCACTGTCGCATCCTGCTGCTCAAGGGCCTGGATGCACAGGGTTTTACCTTCTTCACCAACTATCAGAGTGCCAAGGGTGAACACCTTGCGGCACGGCCTTTCGCGGCCATGACCTTCTTCTGGCCGACCCTGGAGCGCCAGGTGCGCATCGAAGGGCGGGTGGTCAAGGTCACGCCTGAGGAGTCGGATGCTTATTATCAGGTCCGGCCGCTGGGTAGCCGTCTTGGGGCCTGGGCTTCGCCGCAAAGCCAGGTTATTCGGGACCGCCAAGAGTTGCAGGATTTGCTCAAGGCCACCGAACAGCGCTTCAGCGATACCCAGCCCGACTGCCCGGAGCACTGGGGTGGCTATCGTTTGTTGCCGGAGCGCATCGAATTCTGGCAAGGCCGCGCCAGTCGCCTGCATGACCGCCTGAACTATCGCCTGCAAGCGGGCGAGTGGACGCGCGAGCGCCTGGCGCCCTGAGCTTCACCTTTCGTCATTCCAGCTGAATGTTGATCATCACGCCGAAGTCTCTACACAGAGACTCCGGCGTTTTTGCTTGCGTGACTACAATGAAGAGCGCTTCCAGGTGATTTTTGGATCAGGGCGGGAGCTACCGTTCGTCGAGTTTTCTGGTGCTGGCAGTCTGTACTCAGGCTGAATGAAAGCAATTTTGTGGCGTGCTTGCCGTGACAGGCGCCAAGCAGCGGCGTCTAATGAATACCTGTCCTTTGGAGTTGATGCTATGCGTAAGTCTGTTTTACTAGTTGCCTGCTTTACCACCCTGTCGTTGCTGTTGGGTGGCTGCGCCTCGAGTCTGACCGGCGACTCGTACTCCCGTGACGAAGCGCGTCGTGTACAGACCGTGCGCATGGGCACCATTGAATCCCTGCGTCCGGTGAAAATCGAAGGCACCAAGACCCCAATCGGCGGTGCTGCCGGTGCGGTTATCGGCGGTGTCGGTGGCAGCGCCATCGGCGGTGGCCGTGGCAGTATCGTCACCGCGGTGATCGGCGCGGTAGCTGGCGGTTTGCTGGGTTCGGCCACCGAAGAAGGCCTGACTCGCACCCAGGGCGTGGAAATCACCGTTCGCGAAGACGATGGCAGCATGCGCGCCTACGTTCAGGCCGTGGAGGAAAATGAAATCTTCCGCATTGGCGACCGCGTGCGCATCATGACGGTCAATGGCACCAGCCGTGTAACGCGCTAAGCGCTGGTTGTAGAAACGCAAAACCCCAACCCGGTGACGGGTTGGGGTTTTTTATTGCCTGCGGCTTCCTGAAAAATCGCAGGCAATAAAAAACCGCCTTTGCAGGGCGGTTTTTTAGAGCAAACCCGGTTTGCGGCCGCAGTTGTGTTCCGGTAAGTGAGCTGGAGGTAAGGCCCAACTTAAGGGAGGGCCGAGTATGTCCAAGTTTGCCTGTGGCGAGGGAGCTTGCTCCCGTTGGACGGCGTAGCAGTCCCATGCTTTTAAAGCAAAGAGCAGGGGCCGCTACGCGACCCAGCGGGAGCAAGCTCCCTCGCCACAGTTACAGTGTCCGGGCAGGTTTTCACCCCATCACTTCACACCTGAAAGTGCTTCACCATCGTATTCAACTCATGCGCCAGGCTGGCAAGCGATTGCGAAGCGGCGGTGGTCTGAGTCGAGCCTTCAGCGGACTGAATCGACAGCTGTTGAATGTTCAGCAAGTTGCGGTCCACCGCCCGGGCAACGTCAGCTTGCTCTGCCGCCGCCGTGGTAATCACCAGGTTGCGGTTGTTGATCTCGTCATTGGCGGCAAGAATATCCGCCAGCGCTTGCTGCGCCAGTTCGGCCAGGCCTATGGTTTGCTGAGTCATGGTGCTGCTGTCGAGCATGGTGTTGACGGTGCTGGCGGTGTTGGTCTGGATGCTGCCAATCATCTGCTCGATTTCCTGGGTCGACTGCGCGGTGCGATGGGCGAGGGCGCGTACTTCGTCGGCGACCACGGCAAAACCACGGCCGGCATCCCCGGCGCGAGCCGCCTCGATGGCCGCGTTCAGTGCCAGCAAATTGGTTTGCTCGGCAATGGTGCGGATAACGTCAAGCACCTTGCCGATGCCTTTGGCCTGCTCGGCCAGGCCGCCCACTTGGCTGGAGCTTAGCTCTACACCGCGGGTCAGGGCCTGGATGGAGGTAAGCGCCTCAAGCATGCGTTGCTGGCCTTTCAAGGCGATGCTGCGCGACGCCTGGGACAGGTCGGAGGTGGTGGCGGCATTCCGGGCGACCTCTTCAATGGCCGTGGTCATCTCGGTGACGGCGGTGGCGGCCTGCTCGATTTCGCCATGTTGCTGCTGCAGGTCGCGGCTGCCCTCGGCGGTGACCGCGTTCAGCTCCTCGGCCGCCGCCGCCAGTTGGCTCGATGAGCCGGTTATTTGTCGCAGTGTCTGCACCAGGTTGTTGCGCATGGTCTCTTGTGCCCGCAACAGGCGTGTGGCTTCGTCGTTGCCGGTCGGGTTGATGGGCTGGGTGAGATCGCCCTTGGCGATGGTTTCAGCCACCCGTACCGCCTCAATGATGGGGCCGGTAATGCTGCGGGTCAGCAGCCAGGCTACCAGCACCGTGCCGCCACTCACCAGCACGATGACGATGGCGATACCGCCCACGGCATGCTGGTACGCGGCCACGGAAGTCTGGCCGGCAAGTTCTGCGCCCTTGTTGGCGAGGTCGATCAACTGATCGAAGTTCTTGGTCATCTGCTCATAGCTTTCTCGAATGCTGTTGAGAAAGTCACGGGCGCCCGGCTTATCGCCTGAACGCGAGCGTTTGAGCATCTCGGTGTGGTTCTTGGCGTACCCTTCCAGGCTTTGGTTGAACACCTCCAGGCGCGATTTTTCCTCCGGCGTGCGCAACAGCGCGGCATATTGAGCCAGTTGCTCCTTGACGCTTTTCAGGCGCCCCGCGGACTTGTCCTCGTAGGTCTGCATGTCGGCGTCGCTTGCGGACAGGATGTGCGCCATTTCCCCCAAGCGAAAACGATCCAGCGAGGCATTGGCCAGGGCCAGGATCCTCACGCGCTGCATCCAGTTGTTTTGGATGTCGGCAGCCTGGGACTGCACTTCGCCGATCTGCTTGAGCGCGAACAGGCCGAGAAACACACTCAGCGACGCAATGGCAGCGAAGCCGATGAAGGCTCTGGCTGCAATTCTTATATTTCTCAGGAACATGGGTTTTCGCTCGGGCAGGGAACGCGTTGAAGAGCTGTGTCGGGCGGATGCCCCAGGCGGGGCAGGCGGATCGCCACAATCCTTAGTCGGCGGCCAGGGCAAAGTCTTTAGGCGTTGCGCAAAAGTGTCATCTTCGCCAAAAGAAAACCCCAACCGGGTAACCGGTTGGGGTTTTTTGTGGGGCTTTCATTTTGTGGAGCTTTCAGAGCGCTCAGGCTTTCTTGCGGCTGGCCAGGGCTGTGACCGCATAACCAATACAGGCTGCCAGGATCGACCCGGTCAGGATGCCCATCCGATCCTCACCCGCGAACTCACTGGCGCCCGGCACAAACGCCAGGGAGCCGACAAACAGGCTCATGGTGAAACCGATACCGCACAGGATCGCCACCCCCAGCACCTGGCCCCAGTTGGCGCCGCTGGGCAGGGCGGCGATACCGGTCTTGATCGCCAGCCAGGTCAGGCCGAACACGCCGATGGTCTTGCCGATCAGCAGGCCGGCGGCGATGCCCATGGGTACGTGGTGAGTGAAGCTGTCCAGGGTGACCCCGGTCAGCGATACGCCAGCGTTGGCGAAGGCGAACAACGGCAGGATGGTGTAGGCCACCCACGGGTGCAGGGCGTGCTCCAGGGTCAGCAGTGGCGAGGGTTCGGCATTTTTGGTGCGCAGTGGAATGCAGAACGCCAAGGTCACCCCGGCCAGGGTGGCGTGCACGCCACTCTTGAGCACGCAGACCCACAGGATCAAGCCGATGATCATGTACGGGCCGAGTTTGACGACGCCCAGGCGGTTCATCGCGATCAAGGCGACCAGGCACGTGGCCGCGCCCGCCAGGGCCGCATTCGACAACTCGGCGGAGTAGAACACCGCAATGACGATGATGGCGCCCAGGTCATCAATAATCGCCAGGGTCATCAGGAACAGCTTGAGTGACACCGGCACCCGCTTGCCAAGCAGGGCCAGGACGCCGAGTGCAAAAGCGATATCGGTGGCCATCGGGATTGCCCAGCCGGCGAGTGCGGCGGGGTTGTCCTTGTTCAGCGCCCAGTAGATCAGCGCGGGCACCACCATGCCGCCAATCGCGGCCGCACCCGGCAACACCACTTGCGATGGCTTGGACAGGTGGCCGTCGAGCAACTCGCGCTTGACCTCCAGGCCGATCAAGAGGAAGAACAGCGCCATCAGGCCATCGTTGATCCACAGCAGAGCCGGCTTGGCGATTTGCAGCGCGCCAACCTGCGCCACGACCGGCGTATCAAGGAAGGCGCCGTAAAGATGTGACAACGGTGAGTTATTGATGATCAGCGCCAAAGCGGCAGCGGCGATCAGTAACAGACCGCTGGCGGCTTCCAGCTGGAAGAAACGGGTGAAAGTGCTACGCAGAGGCAAGGGATGCTCTCCAATAAGGTTCAATAGGTGGGTACCCTAACCCGTACTGTTAGTTGTTAAAACAAAAGTTATATTCTTATTTGTTATAAGAGACGGTCAGGACGGGGCTTGCTTCGAAGCCTAGCAATTGTGTGTCTATTTGAGTCGTCACTGTATCTGTGTGCGCTGTAGGAAACCCCCTAAAATCGGGACTGAAACCCTTAGAGACCCACCTCATGAACGACCACCGTACCTGGGCTCGCGAAGCCATCCGCATCATCGAAGCGGACTTCCAGCGCAGCGCCGACACGCACCTCATCCCTCTGCCGTTGCCGGGGCTGCCGGGTATCGAGTTGTACTTCAAAGATGAGTCCAGCCACCCCACCGGCAGCCTCAAGCATCGGCTGGCGCGTTCGCTGTTTCTGTATGCGTTGTGCAATGGCTGGCTCAAGCCCGGCGCGCCGGTGATCGAGGCGTCCAGCGGGTCTACGGCGGTGTCGGAGGCGTACTTTGCGCGCTTGCTCGGCCTGCCGTTTATTGCAGTGATGCCGGCCACCACCTCCCAGGCGAAGATCGAGCAGATTGCCTTCTATGGTGGCAAGAGCCATCTGGTAAAGGATCCGACGCAGATCTACGCCGAGTCCGAACGCTTGGCGAAGGAAAGTGGCGGTCACTTCATGGACCAGTTCACCTACGCCGAGCGTGCGACGGACTGGCGGGCGAACAACAACATCGCCGAGTCGATCTTCCAGCAGATGCGCTTTGAGCATTACCCGGAGCCGAGCTGGTTGATTTCCAGCCCGGGCACCGGCGGCACCACGGCGACCCTGGGCCGCTATGTGCGTTATCGCCAGCATTGCACCCGCGTGCTGTGTGCCGATGCCGAGCGTTCGGTGTTTTTTGACTACTACCAGACGGGCGACGCCAGCTTGAGTCTGGACTGCGGCTCGCGCATCGAAGGGATTGGGCGGCCACGGGTCGAGGCGTCGTTTTTGCCCAAGGTGATCGATGCGATGGTCAAGGTGCCGGATGCACTGTCATTGGCGGCCATGCATTACCTGGCCGAGCGTTTGGGGCGGCGGGTGGGTGGTTCCAGCGGGACGAACCTGGTGGGTGCTTTGGTCGCGGCGCTACAGATGAAAGCGGCGGGGGAGTCGGGGTCGATCGTGGCGATCTTGTGTGATGGAGGCGAGCGGTATGCGAGCACTTATTACGATCAGGTGTGGTTGGCGCAGCAGGGGTATGAGCTGGGCGGTTTGATTGCAGCCGTTGCGGCCAGTGTAGAGAAGGGCGAGCCGTTGCCTGCCAGCGTCCTGCGCGCGAACATTTGACGAAACGCAAAACCAAATGTGGGAGCGGGCTTGCTCGCGAAAGCGGTAGTCCAGTCGATGATTTATCAACTGACAGTCCCCCTTCGCGAGCAAGCCCGCTCCCACATTGGAACTGCGGTATTTTCAGATTTTGTGTCAGGCCTCGATACCCAGCATATCCCGCGCCAGCGCCTCGGCAATCCGAATTCCGTCAACGCCCGCCGACAGGATGCCACCGGCGTAACCGGCACCTTCACCGGCCGGGAACAGGCCCTTCACGTTCAGGCTCTGCATCGACTCGTTACGGGTAATGCGCAGTGGTGACGAAGTGCGGGTTTCGATGCCGGTCAACACCGCATCGTGCAGCGAGTAGCCTTTGATCTGCTTTTCGAACGCCGGCAGCGCTTCACGGATCGCCTCGATGGCGAAATCCGGCAGAGCCAGGGCCAGGTCACCCAGGGCCACACCCGGTTTGTAGGACGGTTCCACACTGCCGATGGCGGTGGACGGCT
Organism: Pseudomonas sp. FP2338; assembly: GCF_030687515.1. Classification (NCBI taxonomy): domain Bacteria; kingdom Pseudomonadati; phylum Pseudomonadota; class Gammaproteobacteria; order Pseudomonadales; family Pseudomonadaceae; genus Pseudomonas; species Pseudomonas sp. FP2338. Next base: position 1,575,279 of record NZ_CP117436.1, read on the forward strand.
TGCCGGCGATAAAGTCGCCCACCAGCTGCGCCGGCGCCTCGTAGTTGCTGCCGCCGAGGATGTAGGCGTGGGACTCCAGGCGCTCCTGCAACTCGATACCGGCCAGCGGGCCACCCGGGTAATCCACCTCGGGCGTGATGCCGACCACGATGCCGGAGTTGGCGTTGCGCTCGTTGCGCGAGTATTGGCTCATGCCATTGGTAACCACGCGGTTCGGCTCGGAAGTCGCCGCCACCACGGTGCCGCCCGGGCACATGCAGAAGCTGTAGACCGAACGGCCGTTCTTGGCGTGGTGCACCAGTTTGTAGTCGGCGGCGCCCAGTTTCGGGTGCCCGGCGTATTTGCCCAGGCGCGCCGCGTCGATCAGCGACTGCGGGTGTTCGATACGGAAACCCACCGAGAATGGCTTGGCTTCCATGTACACACCGCGGCCGTGCAGCATGCGGAAGGTGTCGCGGGCACTGTGGCCCAGGGCGAGGATCACGTGCCTGGAGAGGATCTGCTCGCCGCCGTCGACGACCACCCCGTTCAACTGGCCGTCTTCGATCAGTACATCTGTGACGCGCTGCTCAAAACGCACTTCACCGCCGAGGGCGATGATCTGCTCGCGCATGTTTTCCACCACGCCGGTCAGGCGGAAGGTGCCGATGTGCGGCTTGCTGACGTAGAGGATTTCTTCCGGCGCGCCGGCCTTGACGAACTCGTGCAGTACTTTGCGACCGTGGAATTTCGGGTCCTTGATCTGGCTGTAGAGTTTGCCGTCGGAAAAGGTCCCGGCACCGCCTTCGCCAAATTGTACGTTGGACTCTGGGTTGAGCACGCTTTTGCGCCACAGGCCCCAGGTGTCCTTGGTGCGCTGGCGCACTTCCTTGCCGCGCTCGAGGATGATCGGCTTGAAGCCCATCTGCGCAAGCAACAGCCCGGCGAAAATGCCACACGGGCCAAAACCCACCACGATCGGCCGTTCAACCAGGCCTTGCGGCGCCTGGCCCACCACTTTGTAGCTGACGTCCGGTGCCGGGTTGATGTTGCGGTCATCGGCGAACTTGAGCAGCAGGGCGGCTTCGCCCTTTACGTTCAGATCGATGGTGTAGATGAAGCACAGCTCCGACGATTTCTTGCGCGCGTCGTAGCTGCGTTTGAACAGGGTGAAGTCGAGCAGGTCATCACTGGCGATGCCCAGGCGCTGCACGATGGCAGGCCGCAGGTCTTCTTCGGGATGGTCGATGGGCAGCTTGAGTTCGGTGATTCGTAACATGACAGGATCCGGTGGGCGGCGGGCTTCGATGCCGGCGGTTTTGCAAACCGGCGATTATAAGCCCCAAAGGCTGATTCCCGTCATGTTAAAACAGCCCAAGGCCGAATCAGTCGTCCCGTGAGCCGCCGAATGACGCACAACCCCGCTGGACCTGGCCATTGACCCGCAACTCGGCGGTCATGTGCTGCAAGCTGCCGCTGACTGCATCGATGCAGCGCTGTGGGGCTACCCACAGTTCGATGTGCTGGTTATTGGCTTCGGTCATCAGGTTGAAACGGCCGTCACCCAGTTGCTCTTCGACAAACGGCACCGCCAGTGGCGGCTGGCCTTCGCGCTCCAGCACCATGCCTTTGCCGGTGACGTTCATCGCCCAGGCCGGTTTATGGCCGTTGGCCCGCAGAATCATGCGTTTGAAGTCCGGGTCGTCGCAGGCCGAGGTCGAGCGCTCTACGCGATACAGTTGTTGCAGGTCGACCGAACCCTGGGTGCCGCTGGCCACGCCGGAAAACTTGCCGCGCAAATCGGCAAACAGCACGCCTTGCTGGCCGGCCAGGGACGCGGCTTCCTGCAGCACGCTGGTGCCGCCGGTGTCGTTGACTACGTAGTTGCGTTTGTCGCCACACGGCTGGAACAACAGCTTGCCGCCTACTGCCGTCAGTTCACCCTGCATACGGGTCAGCCCGACGGTAGACGGTTTGGCCGGCTCGCTCTCGAACATCTGGCAAGCGGTGAACAGGGGCAGCAGGGCAAACAGAGCAAGGGTACGGGCGGCGCGCATATCGGGTCTCCAAACAAGAGCCGCCACGTTACGCAGGCTCGCACCGCACCACAAGCCCGTTCGCCGGGTTCAGGCGATTCTGACAGACATTGGATTTCAGCCAACGATGAAGGTCTGACCGGTCTGCAAGCCCTCGACACTTTTCGCGTAGGCCAGTGCTACATCGGCACCCGAAGCCGGTTTGTAGCCACGGAAGTACGGCGCGTAGCTGCCCATGGCTTCGAGCAGGACGGTCGGGCTCACCGAGTTGATGCGCAAGCCGCGTGGCAGTTCGATTGCCGCCGCCTTGACGAAGGCATCCAATGCGCCGTTGACCAATGCGGCAGACGCGCCGGTGCGGATCGGGTCGCGGTTGAGAATGCCGCTGGTAAAGGTGAACGAAGCACCGTCGTTGGCGTATTCGCGGCCGATCAGCAGCAGGTTGACCTGGCCCATCAGCTTGTCACGCAGGCCCAGTTCGAAGTCGGCTTCGCTCATCTCACCCAATGCCACGAAATTCACACTGCCTGCTGCGCAGACCAACGCGTCGAACTTGCCGGTCTGTTCGAACAGTTTGCGGATCGACGCGCTGTCGCTGATATCCACCTGGAAGTCGCCGCCGCTGCGGCCGATGCTGATCACCTCGTGACGCTGCGCCAGTTCCGCCTTGACCGCTGAGCCGACCGTGCCGCTGGCACCAATCAATAGGATTTTCATCGTGCTGTTCCTCCGGGATTAAGTGAGGTTTGAGTCTAGGATGGCTTTTTAAGTGGATAAACGTGCTAATAGGCAACCTTTGGTTTTCAATTGGAAACAATCAATGAGCGAAATGGATGACCTGGCGGCCTTTGCCGTGCTGATCGAGGCGGGCAGTTTTACCCTGGCGGCGGAGCAATTGGGCTGTAGCAAGGGCCAATTGTCCAAGCGCATCAGCCAATTGGAAGCGCAGTTTTCGGTGGTGTTATTGCACCGTACCACGCGCAAACTCAGCCTCACCGCCGCCGGTGCGGCGTTGTTGCCCCAGGCCCAGGCACTGGTGGCCCAGGTGGAGCGCGCCCGTCAGGCATTGGCGCGGCTTAAGGACGATTTGGCGGGGCCGGTGCGTATGACGGTGCCGGTGTCGCTGGGAGAAACCTTCTTTGATGGCTTGTTGCTGGAATTCACCCAGCAATACCCGCAGGTGCAGATCGAGCTGGAACTGAACAACAACTACCGCGACCTGGCGCGCGATGGCTTTGATTTGGGCGTGCGCATGGGGGCGATGGACAACGAGCGGCTGGTGGCCAAGCCGCTGCTGGCCTGGCATGAGATGACCTGCGCCAGCCCGGCCTACCTGGAGCAGCATGGCGAACCGCTGACGCCTGCGGATCTGGCCGCGCACACCTGCCTGCTCAACAGCCACTACAGCGGGCGTGAAGAATGGCTGTATCACCAGCAACATGAACTGCTGCGGGTTCGGGTCAGCGGTACCTTCGCGTCCAACCACTACAACCTGTTGAAAAAAGCCGCCTTGGTGGGCGCCGGTATCGCCCGTCTGCCGTCATACGTGTTACCGGCGGAACTGGCCGACGGGCGCTTGCGCTGGCTGCTGCGTGATTATCAAACGCGCAGCATGCCGATGTACCTGGTGCATCCTTATCAAGGTGGCCTGCCGCGCCGAACCCAAGTGTTGGCCGACTACTTGGTGGACTGGTTCAGACGCAGCGGCGAAGCCCTGGATCGTCTTCAGCGGTAGCGGCGCGCGATCAGGTGGTCGATCGACAGGCGGCCTGGGCCTTTGGCCACCAACAGCAGCAGCAACGCTATCCAGGTGCCGTGGGTTGGATAAGCGTCCGGGTAGACGAACAGTTGAATGGTCAAGGTCATGCCGATCAGCGCCAGGGCCGAGAAGCGCGTGGCAAAACCCACCAGGATCAGGACCGGGAAAAAGTGCTCGGCAAATGCCGCCATGTGCGCGGCCACTTCCGGCGACAGCAACGGCACGTGGTATTCGCTGCGAAACAGCGGCAGGGTCGAGGCGGCAAGCTTGGGTTCGCCCAATTGGAAGGTGCCGTTGATGATATCAATGGCAAAACCTTCAACCTTGGTCTGGCCGGACTTCCAGAACACCGCCGCAATGGAAAACCGTGCGAGAAAGGCGATCAAGCTGTAGGGGATTTTTTCGAACAGAGCGATGGCCCGTTTTACCAGGCAAGGAGGGTGAGTGTTCATGGTGATTCCTTTTGTTCTGTGTGCAAATGAGTGATGGCGTCGTGGCTGATCAGCAGCGTCAGGCAGTGGTTGAGGTCGAATTCGGCGGATGTTTCGAGCGCGTGCTCCACCGCCATTTCCAGGCCTGACCCCTGGTCAAGGCTGTTGATAAACGCCACCGAACCGCTGTCGATGGCGAAGACCTTCACCGCCAAGCCCTGGCGTAACACCAGTGCACTTTGGGCATACCAAGGGTTCAAGGTGGCGATAGCGCCTTCGGTCTGGTGCGCGGCCCATACCGCAACCACGGCGTAGGGTGAATTCAAGGTGGCCAGGGACGGATGCAGGTGCAGGCGTAGCTGCCCCAGGTCGGTCGGCCCTTGCAGTTGTTCAAGGATGGTCTGCTGATTCAGGGGCTGGCTGTCGGCGGCGTGATAAGCACGCACCCGCAGGCATTCCAGGCGTGCGACGTCCGCCAGGTAAGGCACGCTCGCCGCCGGTTCGAACGCCTGGATGAACGCGGCAAACGTGCTGCCGTATTCGCTGATCAACGGGCTGTCGGGCGGGCTGGCTTGCACGTAAAGGCCGGCCATTGCGCGAAAAAAATCATCTCCGACCAATTGCCGCGTGACCGGGTAAGCGGCGGCGAGCGCATTGATCAGCGAGCTGTGGACATTGTTTCGATACACCGCAAAACGGCTGGCGGGGTCGGCGCCGTTGCTGCTGAACAACCCATCGGGGCAGGCCTGGTCGGAATCGAGCAAGGCGCCGGCAAATGCAGCTTGATCGCTCATAGCTTCAATACCTTCGCCTGTGACAGATGCCAGTCGGCGTGTTGGGCTTCGGCGTGCAACACGCTGAAGGCGGGCACCTGGTTATCCCGCTCGATCAGCGTGGCGACGGGGCCGGTGTGATTGAGTACCTGTTCGTAGAGTTGCCACACCGCGTTATCGATGGGCGCACCATGGTCATCGATCAGCAGGCGGTCGCCCAGGCTGTCGGTGTCTTCGGCAAAACCGGCCAGATGAATCTCACCGACGGCCTTCAACGGCAGCGCATGGAGGTAGGCCACTGGGTCGCGCTGATGATTGATGCACGACACATAGACGTTGTTGACGTCCAGTAACAGCCCGCAACCGGTGCGCCGGATGATCTCGCTGATGAAGTCCGTCTCGTCCAGGGTCGAGCGCTGGAACTGCAGGTACGTCGAAGGGTTTTCCAGCAGCATTGGCCGCTTGAGGGTGCTTTGTACCTGGTCGATGTGTTCGCATACCCGGTGCAGGGTTGCGGCGTCGTAGGCCAGCGGCAGCAAGTCATTGAGGAACACCGGGCCGTGGCTGGACCAGGCCAGGTGTTCGGAAAAAGAGTGGGGTTGATAGCGTTCGATCAGCATGGCCAGCCGTGCCAGGTGCTCACGGTTGAGCGGGCCTTCGCCGCCGATGGACAGACCCACGCCATGCAATGACAGTGGGTACTGTTCGCGTATCAAGCCCAGGTAGTGATGGAACGGGCCGCCGGCGACCATGTAGTTTTCGGCGTGCACTTCAAAAAAACCGATATCGGGCGAGGTCTCGAGCACTTCAATAAAGTGCTCGTTCTTCAGCCCCAGCCCGGCCCGATAGGGGAGGCCGGGCACCTGAGCCGGTGAGACCGTGTGCTGGGGTAAAAGCGTCATCATCAGTACTCAGGGTTTGCAGGGTTTCAGGACTTGGCGGTGAAGGCTGCTTCCTGGCCGAAACCGGTCGGCGAGGTGGAGCTTGGGGTCTTGGCGCAAGTGCCGGCCGGGACCAGTTTCCAGGCGTTGGCCTGGTCTTTGACTTTCGAGGTGCCCGCGCAGGAAGTGCCGGCGCCTGCAGCGCAATCGTTCTTGCCGGCTTCGGCGACACCAAAGCATTTCTGCATGTCATCGGCGGCGTGCGCGGTGCTTGTCAGGGCGGACAGGCTCAGGGCCGAACCCAGGGCCAGAACGAGGGTGGCGGCGGACAGCGAACGGGATTTAGTCGTCATGGTGTAACTCCAGCAGTGAGGGTGGGTAAGGAAGCGTTTTTGCTTGCTTACCCCTCTAGAGTTGGGGCACCCCCATGCGTTACAGCGGCTGATAAAAAAATTTCAGTTCGCCCGTCGCCGTGAGCACGCGCACCTGAATGCTCGGGCTCGGGCCTTGAGATATTCCCTTGCCTGGCCATTCACGCGGCTAAACGTACAGCGTAGGGAGGAAGTTCGGTCAGTGCTGTTGGCGGAATAAGTGTTCACTTTTATCTGATCTGGTTTTAGTACAGATGACGTAATTTAATACATCCTATTTTTTAAATATAAGTACCGGTTTTAGTCGGGGTATTTCCATTGGGGGCACGCTTTGAATAGGCGGGGCGGAGGTTGCGCGTTTATGGGATGTATTTAATCCGGTTTTTTTTCTGTGCAAATCGCCTTGTCCCCGTTATCGGGGGTTTACAATAATTTTGTATATGCGGAACAGCGAGTTATAAATTTAAGTATTTTTCGGTTTGACTTTTATTAGTGGGCTGTTTAATTTGTTTTGGCCGGCAACAAATGAAATGCGCAATTCAGGAACCCCTCTGCTGGATAATGTCCAGTTAAACTAAAAGAAGGAATTTAACGATGAAAGCAGTAAAAGTCGCTCTCCTGCAAAGTGCCACCTGCAACTTGATGCACGTAAAACTGCCTTCCCAGCCTAAGCCAGTGAAAGTGGCTAAGTAAGAAGCAGCGGGCCTGGAGAGTTCGCTCTCCAGGTCTTTCAAGGAGCAGGTCATGTATCATATAAACCCCGCGGCATTAGTGTTTGACGACGGTAAAGAAGAATGTTGGGTTGACTACTCGTCAGGCCATAATGGCGTCAAGATTTCCAAGGGCTTGGGCAAGGTCATTGCCGAGCACTGCGGCCAGGCGGTCAATGCCGATCTGGTAAAGCAAGCCATTGCACGTGATAACACCCTCAGTGAGGCCGGCATTGATACGTTGCTGGCCCACGTTTGCCTGCCCGCGCCGGCGCAGCCCAAGTCCGGCTATCATCACGCGACCCAGAACCACCCTTTCCTGGACATGTCCCAAGGCCTTTCGGCGTTGGAGGCAGATGCTCGGATCATGGCAGCCTACGTCAAGGAACATGCGTATCCGGCTGTTGAGTTGAGTATTGAGTCAGGCAATGAGGTTGCACTCATTGACGCCATTAATCTGGACATCGATGAGTTAAGAAACTCTGTTTTCTATCAGTTCAGTATGATTATGTCCGGGACCTTTGGCGTGCGTTTGCACCAACCGGCGTATTACGACGGCGAGCGTGATTATCACCAGGTTGAATTACTCAAGAAGTCCATTCCTTCCGGCGGCGCCCGGCACCCCACGGAATGTTTTGTCGAGATACATCGTTCTTCGATAATTGAGCCGGGTGTTTATTATTTCTCCCCGACCCATAGTTCACTTAAATTAATAACCCCGCAGTTGCCCGACTCAATGGAGGCTGAACGCCTTTCAAGTTCGGATGCCGACTGGGTGGTGAGGCTGGTACTCTGTGCAGCTGTAAGGCGCTCAATGTTCCGCTACCGTGACCCCCGAAGTTTTCGCGCCTTGCTCGTCGATGCCGGTCACGCAGAGGCGCAATTGTCGGCGTTGGCCAGTTATTGCAACTGGCACTACACCTCACGCTTTGTCGTGGACTTCGAATACGCAAAAAACTTCACCGACGAGTCTTTGGAGGATGGCCTTCCTGCGTTTTCCATCGGTTTGCTGGAAGGGTGGAACTAATGAGATATGTCAGCCAACACGGCAGTGAAGTGTCGATACCCGATACGTGGGAGACCCATAACTGGGAGCGCCCTTATGTGTTCCTCAAGCAATTGCAGGCTGATCAGGCCACCCGGCCGCAGGCCCTACAAAGCCATCGTTATCTGCTGGATAAACTGGTGACCGGCTATGACGTCAAGCGCGCTATTTCAAGACGCAGCTTTACGTCTGTTGCCGAGCGCGACGTTCCTTCTTCGGTGCTGGAGTCGCTGCTCAGGTGCCTCTACCAGGCATTGGCTCAGGAAACACATCTGTTTGCCGGGATCGTTACCCAGGGCGTGCAGGGCTGGGCGGATGCAGCTTGGTTACTCGACCATACGCCCAGAGCGCTCAAGCGTACGGACCGCGCCAGTGACAGTGAGGTGGTCGCCAAGATCATTCAGGGCCAAGGATGGGCCGGGGGCAAAGGCATCACGGTGTTGCTTGGGATCAATTGGCAATTTGCTGTTGCAGCATTCGGCGATCCCGATATCGCCTACGCCAAAGCGTTGCTGGATGTGGGGCGCGTAGGGCATGCCTTGTTGTTGGAGGGGCAGCATCAAGGGCTGGCGGCCAGAATGACGCCGGCTGTACACGAAGAAACAGCGTCGAATATGCTGCGCCTGACGGAAGAAAGGGATGTTCTTTATGCCATCCGGCTGGTGTTTCCAGGCTGAGTGCGTCGCAAGGAGTTGCAAAAATGAACGGACTTTCGCCGCTGAAGGACGCCTACGAGCGAGAGGGTTACGTCGTTGTTCGCGAGTTGCTCGATAGCCGGACAGTGGCACTGCTCGCTGAAAAAGTCATCGAGCAATTGCGCAAGCATCGAATAACCGATGGTTTTACCGAGATTGGCCAGCCGCGCTTCAAGGCGCCAGAGCAGCCCGATCCGGACTTTCTGAAGTTTGTCGACGTCATGCGCAGCGAGTTGACCGAGGCACTCTTTCAAGCGCCCAAGGTGATTGAGGTGATGAAGCTGCTCCTCGACACCGATGAGGTGTTCGTTCATCCGATCAAATGGGTGCGCGGTTTGGCACCCTTGGATTCTTCCATGCACTCCTCACCGGGCGTTCACCAGGACTTTCCGGAATTGCAGGGCAGTGGCCGGCAGATCACCTTGTGGGCGCCCCTTTTTAATGTCGATGAGCGGTCGGGATCGCTGCCGGTTTATAACAAAAAACCAGGCGAAACCCTGTTGCCGCTCGAACTGGCACTCAACCCTTCAGGATGGCAAGTCTGCCCCGACGTGCTGGGCGCAAAAAACGTCTTCGCATTAGGTCCGGGTGATGTGTTGCTGTTCAATACGTTTACCCCGCATGGCGGTGCGACCAATACCGGCGAAGGTTGGCGTTGCAGTATCGAAGCGCGATTCCAGCCGCTGGCTGAACCGTTGGCACTCAGTAACTTTGCCAAGCCGCTGTTGATGCAGGATTGGCAAACGTTCTACGAAGGGTGGCGGACCTGGGGGTTCTACTGGCGGGACAGGCATCCGCCGATTATTCCCTTTGATCCATCCTGGGAGCACTGGCGGGATCTGACCGCTATCGGGGAAGCGGTCAAAGGTAACAGGAATGCGGTGGCGGCCCTCGAAATCGCTGCCAGATTCGGTATGTCCGAACCCATCAAGTCCTGTGCCCAGGGGTTGCTTGAGTCCTTTGAATGTAGTGACGACCAATAAGGTAATGTGGCTGTGAAGAACCGCTTTGCAGATTTTTTCATCAGCAGAAATTTCTCATTCCTGTGGCTGGGGCAAGCCCTCTCATCGTTTGGCGAGTTCGTTTTCGAGAGCACCGTCATTGTGTGGCTGGTGACTGACTTGTTTCACGACAGTGCGTTCTTGCCGACGGCCGTAGGCCTGGCAGTGGCGGCTTCGGCTATACCGCGTGTATTGGTAGCGCCACTGGCCGGGGCTTGGGTGGACAGGATGACGCCGCTGTACGTGATGATCGCGGCGGACGGGATTCGGGTGCTCAACTTCCTGATCTTTTTTGTGATCTATTCGCTGGCCGGCCTGGACCCGATGCAAGTGCTCGTCGGTGTGCTGCTGTTGTTGTTGATTAACAGCACGGCCGCACAGTTTTTCAACCCGTCACGCCAGGCAATCATGCAAGTGGTCATCCCTTCGGCACGACGCGTTGAAGCATCGGCCAAGGCAATGTTTTCCCTGACGGGCATTTCAGTGTTGTCGGCGTCCCTCGGGCCGGCCTTGTTTGTCTGGGTGGGCCCCGCCCTGGCACTGCTGATCAATGTGTTGGCCTTTGCCTGTTCGGCCCTGTGCATCGCGTCTACCCAGGGCCTGCGCCGGACCTTGCTGGCCGAGCAGCAACGGCTGCCCTTTTGGCATGGAGTGCTCGCAGGGCTGCGGTTTTCCTGGGGGCACGCCTCGATCAGGACGTTGTTGATCGGTGTCGCGTTGTACGGGTTTTCCCTGGGGGTCAATAACGTCGCATTGTCCTTGTACGCATTCAAAACCTTGGGCTTGAGCCCTTATGAATACGGCCTGATTCTCGCAGCGTTCCCGGTCGGCGGGTTGATTGCTGCCGTGCTGGTCCGGCCGCTGTTGAAGTCACTGAGCACGCGTCAGGCCTTTACCTTTGCGCTGCTGTGCATGGGGTTCAGTTACCTGGCGTATTCGCTGCATCCGCCGTTTTACCTGGCCTGGGCGCTGATGTTCAGCTGTGGGTTGTTCTTCTCGGTGTTTGCGATTGTGCAAGGGCCGATGCTTCAGGAAGCCGTGCCTGAAGGCTACATGGGGCGTGTGTCCGCAACGGTCACGCCGGTACTGGCCATCGCCTCGTTGACCGGTACGCTGGTGTGTTCTCAGACATTGAATAGGGCAGAGCGCGTCATCGGCTATTTCGACGCGCCGCTGGATGTGTACGGCGCGTATATCTTCCTGGCGGCGGGCCTGTTGCTATTGGGCGGGGCATTGATGCTGGCAGGCCAGCGCGCGAGCAAGGGGCAATGGGTTGCGACGCTTTAAGCGGCGATAAAAAAAACGGCCCGAGGGCCGTTTTTGTTTACCTCAATGGCTCAGCCACCGAGATAGGCTTCACGCACTTTCGGATCCGTGAGCAACTGCTCCCCGGTGCCCTGCATCACCACCCGGCCGTTTTCCAGCACGTAGGCGCGGTCGGCGATTTTCAGCGCCTGGTTGGCGTTCTGCTCCACCAGGAACACCGTCACACCGTCCTTGCGCAGCTGTTCGATGATATCGAAGATCTGCTGGATGATGATCGGTGCCAGGCCCAGCGAAGGCTCGTCGAGCAGCAACAGCTTGGGCTTGCTCATCAGCGCCCGGCCGATGGCGAGCATTTGCTGCTCGCCGCCGGACATGGTGCCACCACGCTGGCTGAAGCGTTCCTTGAGCCGTGGGAACAGGTGCAACACTTTGTCCATCTGCTCCTGGTAGTCGCCCTTGTCGGTGAAGAACCCGCCCATGGCCAGGTTCTCTTCTACCGTCAGCCGCGAGAACACACGGCGGCCTTCGGGCACCACGGCAATGCTCTTGCGCATGATCTCGGAGGAGGCCTGGCCCACCAGTTCTTCGCCCATGTAGCGGATGCTGCCGCTGTGGGCCTGGGGTGAACCGCACAGGGTCATCAGCAACGTCGACTTGCCGGCACCGTTGGCGCCGATCAGCGTGACGATTTCACCTTGGCGCACTTCCACGTTGACGCTGTGCAGCGCCTGGATCTTGCCGTAGAAAGTGGAAACGTTTTCGAATTGCAGCATTTTACGCTTCCCCCAAATAGGCTTTGATCACTTCCGGGTTGTCGCGGATCTGCTCCGGCGTACCGTCGGCCAAAGGTGTGCCTTGATTGATCACCACGATGTGGTCGGAAATGCTCATGACCAGTTTCATGTCGTGTTCGATCAACAGCACCGTGGCGTTGTTTTCCTCACGCAGCACCGTGATCAGCGCCTTGAGGTCTTCGGTTTCCTTGGGGTTCAGGCCGGCGGCCGGTTCGTCGAGCATCAGGATCCGCGGGCGGGTCATCATGCAACGAGCGATTTCCAGTCGGCGTTGTTGGCCGTAAGCCAGGGTGCCGGCGGGGCGGTTGGCAAACTCGGTGAGGTTGACCTTGTCCAGCCAGTACGCCGCGTATTCCATGGCCTCGCGCTCGCTCTTGCGGAACGCCGGGGTCTTGAACAGGCCAGCAAAGAAGTTGGTGTTCAAGTGCCGGTGCTGGGCGATCAACAGGTTCTCGACCGCCGTCATGTCCTTGAACAGGCGCACGTTCTGGAAGGTACGCACCACGCCCTTGCGGGCGATCTCGTGACCGGCCAGGCCCTGGATGGGTTGGCCATCCAGCAGGATGCTGCCACCGCTCGGCTTGTAAAAGCCGGTGAGGCAGTTGAACACCGTGGTCTTGCCGGCGCCGTTCGGGCCGATCAGCGCCACAACCTGTTTCTCTTTGACGGTCAGGGCCACGCCGTTGACCGCGAGCAAACCACCGAAGCGCATGCTCAAGTTTTCGACTTTCAGGATCTCGCGGCTCATTTGCGCAGCTCCATGTGTGGGCGTTGCATCGGCAGCAGACCTTGGGGACGCCAGATCATCATCAGCACCATCATGGCGCCGAACATCAACATGCGGTATTCGCTGAACTCACGCATCATTTCCGGCAGCAGGATCATCACGATCGCCGCGAGAATCACGCCCAGTTGCGAGCCCATGCCACCCAATACCACGATGGCGAGAATGATCGCCGACTCGATAAAGGTGAACGATTCCGGGGTCACCAAGCCTTGGCGCGCGGCGAAGAAGCTGCCGGCGAAACCGGCGAAGGTTGCCCCGAGGGTGAAGGCCGAGAGTTTGATGACTGTGGGGTTCATGCCCAGCGCACGGCAGGCGATTTCGTCTTCGCGCAACGCTTCCCACGCGCGGCCGATCGGCATGCGCAGCAGACGGTTGATCACGAACAGCGCCGCCAATGCCAGCAACAACGCCACCAAATACAGGAACACCACTTTGCTCACCGGGTTGTAGTCGATCCCGAAGTATTCGTGGAAGGTCTGCATGCCTTCGGCTGCAGTGCGGTCGAACGTCAGCCCGAAGAACGTTGGCTTGGGAATGCTGCTGATGCCGTTGGGGCCACCAGTGATATCGGTAAGGTTACGCAGGAACAGACGGATGATTTCACCGAAGCCCAGGGTCACGATTGCCAGATAGTCACCGCGCAGGCGCAGCACCGGGAAGCCCAGTAGGAAGCCGAACGTGGCCGCCGCCATGCCGGCCAGTGGCAGGCAGATCCAGAAGCCCCAGCCCAGGTAGTGCGAGAGCAGCGCGTAGGTGTAGGCACCCACGGCATAAAAACCCACATAACCGAGGTCGAGCAAACCGGCCAGGCCCACCACGATGTTCAGGCCCAGGCCCAGCAACACGTAGATCAGGATCAGGGTGGCGATGTCGACGGCGCCGCGCGAGCCGAAGAACGGCCAGATCAATGCGGCCACGATCAGACCGATGATGATGTAGCGCTGAGTACGCGGCAGGGTCAGGAACTGGCTGACCTTGGGCGACACCAACGGGCCACGGTTGCCCTTGAAAAACGCACCGACCTGCTGGGTGAACAGCACGCGCAGGAACATCAGCACCGAACACAGGGCGATGATGGTCAAGGTCGTGGGACCGGTGCCATGCACTTCCAGGTTGATGCCGACAATGCTCAGCTTGAGGCCGAGTACCGGAAAGGCCACAGCCCATACCAGCAAGGCGCTGAAAAACGCCGATTTAAGATATCTGCTCATACTTTCTCAACCTCCGGACGGCCCAGGATGCCGGTCGGACGGAACAACAGCACCAGAACCAATAGGCCGAACGCCACGACGTCCTTGTACTGGTCGCCGAACACATCGGCGCCAAAGGCTTCAGCCACACCCAGCACCAGCCCGCCGAGCATCGCGCCCGGAATACTGCCGATGCCGCCCAAGACCGCTGCGGTAAAGGCCTTGAGGCCTACCAGGAAACCGGCGTTGGGGTTGATCACGCCGTACTGCATGCTCAGCAGCACCGCCGCAATGGCTGCGAGTGCGGCACCGATCACGAAGGTCAGGGCGATGATGTTGTTGGTGTTGATGCCCAACAGGTTGGCCATCTTGATGTCTTCGGCGCAGGCCCGGCAGGCGCGCCCCAGACGGGAGCGGGAAATGAACAGGGTCAGGCCGAGCATCGCCACCAGGGTAACGACGAAAACCAGCACCTGCATGTACGAAATCAGCACTTCTTGTGCGCCACCTGGGCCGAAGGAGAAGCTCCCCGGGATCAGGTTGGGAATGGACTTGTCCTTGGAGTCCTGGGACAGCAGTACGGTGTTCTGCAGGAAAATCGACATGCCGATGGCGGAAATCAGCGGGATCAAACGGTTGCTGCCACGCAAGGGGCGGTAGGCGACGCGTTCGATACTGTAGCCATAGGCACTGGTCACGACGATCGACGCCAGGAACGCGGCGGTCATCAACAGCGGCAGGGAGTGGATACCCAGCATGGCCAGCCCGGCAAGGGCGATGAAGGCCACGTAGGAACCAATCATGTACACCTCGCCATGGGCGAAGTTGATCATTCCAATGATGCCGTAAACCATTGTGTAGCCAATGGCTATCAAGGCATAGGTGCTGCCAACGGTCATGCCGTTAACCAGCGTTTGGAAAAAATGATAGATCTCAGGCATTACAGCGCTCCTAAAAACCCGATACGCATTTCACTGGTGGAGTCATGTTCCGGCCCTGCACTGTGTTCTGTGAGCACATTTGCACAAAGCGTTTGCCAGCGAACCGCTGGTGACGGTTTTAAGATTTTCAGGTGAGCCAGCGCCCGGATCGCGGGTGACAGGCCCATAAACCTCGTAAAACAAAGCCCACTGCTCTCACAGTGGGCTTGTTGGACCAGTAACGCCTGGCTTACTGAGGGGAAACTTCGGTTTTCGGTTTACCGAAGTGCCATTCGTAGACCACGAACTTGAAGTCCTTCAGGTCGCCCTTGGCGTCGAAGCTCAGGTCGCCGGTTGGGGTCTTGAAGGTGCCGGCGTGGATAGCAGCCGCCACTTTGGCGGTGTCTTCGCTTTTCGCGGCAGCGATACCGCCGGCGATCACTTCAACAGCCGAGTAGGCCGGGAACACGAACGGACCGGTTGGGTCCTGCTTGTTCTTGGTGAACTCTTCAACGATGGCCTTGTTGGCCGGGTCGGTGTCGAACGATTTCGGCAGGGTGACCAGCAGGCCTTCGGAAGCGCCCTGGGCAATTTGCGAGATGGAGTCGTTACCCACGCCTTCCGGGCCCATGAACTTGGCGTTCACGCCTTTTTCCTTGGCCTGGCGCAGGATCAGGCCCAGTTCTGGGTGGTAGCCGCCGTAGTAGACGAAGTCGACGTTGGCTTGCTTGAGCTTCTGGATCAGCGAGCCGAAGTCTTTGTCGCCAGCGTTGATGCCTTCGAACAGGGCGACTTTCACGCCTTTCTTCTCGAGGGTCTGTTTAACGGCGGTGGCGATACCTTCACCGTACTGCTGTTTGTCGTGGATAACAGCGACGACTTTCGGCTTCACGTGGTCGGCGATGTAGTTGCCGGCCGCTGGGCCTTGAGCGCTGTCCAGACCGATGGTGCGGAACACCAGCTTGTAGCCACGGGAAGTGATTTCCGGGCTGGTGGCAGCCGGGGTGATCATGATCACGCCTTCGTCTTCATAGATGTCGGACGCTGGCTGAGTGGAGCTGGAGCAAAGGTGACCGACTACGAACTTGACGCCGTCGTTGACCACTTTGTTCGCTACGGCAACGGCTTGTTTTGGATCGCACGCATCGTCGTATTCTTTTGCTTCAAGCATTTTGCCGTCGACACCGCCTTTGGCGTTGATGTCAGCGATTGCCTGCTTGGCACCCATGAATTGCATGTCGCCGTATTGCGTCACTGGACCTGTCTTGGGCCCGGCGATGCCGATCTTGATGGTGTCGGCTGCGAACGAATGGCCGGCAACCCCAGCCAGGACCATAGCGGCAAACAGTTTGGAAATCTGCTTAGTAGCCTTATTCATAGTGCTCCACTCTTACTGTTGTATTTTTTATAGTTCTAGCGGCCTTGTGAGCTGCAGAACCGGATCAGATATCGCGGATATCCCCCCGGCATTGCCCTGGCAACTGTACCGGTACAGTGTAGAGCGCCGGTTCATCGCTTGAAAAGCTGGCTGCTGGGGGCAAACCCTGGGTGTGTCGCTTTAATGAAAGAAAAAGACAGAATTGCGGCGGGGTGATGCCAGAGTTTCGGGCAATCCTTGGCTTTCCTGACACTTTCGTTCGGTGCCTCATTTGCAACTGGGTTTTTCTGCCTGACACCTGACGCTATGATTGCGCCGATTTTTTATTCAGGTGAATTCCCATGACGCAAGAACCTAGCACCCTCTATGCCAAGCTGCTCGGTGAAACCGCCGAAATTTCCTGGAAGGAGCTTGAACCGTTCTTTGCCAAGGGTGCCCTATTGTGGGTCGACGCCGGCCTGGATTTGATCGAAGCGGCCGAAGGAATGGCCGAAGATAACCGCGACAAAGTCGCTGGTTGGCTGGCTGCGGGCAGCCTTGGCGAAGTGTCTGCGACGCGGGCGCTGGACTTGGTTGAACGTGACCCGAGCCTGTGGGCGGTGGTGGTTTCGCCGTGGATACTGATCCAGGAAAGAGCAGCGCAAGAAAGTCCCGCACTATAAAGGTGCGCATTGTTTCGCCGCTCAAGTGTGTAGCGGAGTAACCGCTGACGCCGTGATGGCATCTTGCCGTAGAGAAAGGTCACAGGTGACGGTGACGTAAGCGTCACGGGAACAGTTTTAAAGCGGGCGAAACATCGGGGGAATTGTTTCCGGGTGTGGCAAAGCCAGATCGTTCCCACGCGTGGGAACGATCAACCCTGACTTTTCAAGAGGAGTACCCGGCGTACTCCGATAGCTTGGCCGTTCGTCGGCGTTCATCCAAGTCGATGATGGCTAAATCCCCAAAAAACGACGTCAGCGAATTGGCCTGACAATGGATGGCGGGCCGATGCGGCCTGCACCGGGGTCTTTCGGCGCGAGGGCGTCCTTATTGCCCTCGACGCTGAACGGGTAGAGCGGGTTACGCATCTGGATGCCCTGGATCACACCCACCACATCGCTCAAAGGCACCGCCGGGCTGAGCAGGTAACCCTGGATAAAGTCGCAGCCGTGCTTGAGCAGCAGTTCAAATTGCGCCTGGGTTTCCACGCCTTCGGTAACCACCTGCAAGTGCAGGGTGTGGGCCATGCCGATGATTGCCTGGACGATCTCGACATCGGTGGTGGACTTGGGGATGTCCTGGATAAATGACCGGTCGATCTTCAAGGTATTGAGCGGCAGGCGCTTGAGGTAGGCCAGGGAGGAATAACCGGTGCCGAAATCATCAATGGCCAGCGAAACGCCCAGGGCACGGATCTGGCGCAACAGCGCCAGGGTGCTGCTGATATTGCCCATCAGCGCGTTTTCGGTGACTTCCAGTTCCAGGCGGCTGGCGGCGATCCCGGCAAAACGCAGGGCGGCTTCGATCTCATCGGCCAGCTCGTCACGGGCCAGGTTCAAGGCCGAGCAGTTCACGGCCATGGTCAGCTCGGGGTAACCGCGGTCAGACAGCAGGCTCAAATCGTGACAGGCCTGACGCAATACCCAGTGGTCGAGCTCGGCAATCAACCCGTTGTTTTCAGCGATGCCGATAAACCGGTCCGGTGCCAGCAACCCATGTTGCGGATGTTGCCAGCGCACCAGTGCTTCCAGGCGGGTGACCTTGCCCAGCTTCATGTCGAAGATCGGCTGGTAGAACAGCACCAGTTCATTGCGGCCGCGCAGCGCGGCGCGCAACTCCTCTTCCAGTTGCAGTTCAAGGAAGGCGCGGGTTTTAAGGTTGGAGCTGAAGAAGTTCAGGCTGTTGCGCCCAGCGTCTTTGGACTGGTACAGCGCCAAGTCAGCGGTCTTAAGCAACTCTTCGCAGGTCAGCCCGTCATCGGGGAACAGGCTGATGCCAATGCTGGTGGTCATCACCATGCGCCGACCAGCCAGTTCGATCGGTTCTTTCATCTTCAGCATGATGCGCTGGGCCAGGTGCCGCGCTTCGTCGCGATGGTGAATGTTGATCAGGATGCAGAACTCGTCGCCCCCAAACCGCGCGACCACATCGTCATGGCTGCGTACCGACCCCTTGATATGCCCGGCCAGCACGGTGAGCAATTGGTCGCCGGCATCGTGGCCGAGGCTGTCATTGATGCGCTTGAAGTGGTCGATATCGAGGAAGATCACCGCCATCATGCCGTTACTGGCGGTTTTTTCCGCGACCTTCTCGGCAAAGATCTGGTTGAAGCCGCGACGGTTGAGCAGGCTGGTCAACGCATCGAAGTGCGCTACTTGTTGCAGCGAAGCGCGGGCTTGGTCCAGCTCACTGAGCAGGGCGTTGACCCGGCGCAGGTCACGCTCCTTGTGCTGCAGTTTTTTGTCGGCGAGGGCGGCGCTGACGCTGCTGCCAATCACCAGCAGGGTGATCACGGCCACCGACAGGCCCAGTTGAATCGGGTTGTTATCCAGTGGCAACGACAGGTCAGCGCCGGCCGGCACCAGCATTTGCATGGCCGCCATGCCGGTAAAGTGCATGCTCAGGATGCCGGCGCCCAGCACCAGGCTGGCGGCGTATTTGAGCAGTTGATGGAACACGCCGGCGCCGGTGCGCAGGTAGCTCGACAGCAACAGCGCGGCCAGGCTGGCGCCGATGGCAATCGCCACGGAGGCCATGAACAGGTCGGTTGCGAAGTACACATCGGCCTGGGAGCGCATGGCCGACATGCCGACGTAATGCATGAACGCGATACCCAGGCCCATCCAAATCGACGCCAGCAAATATTGATGGAATCGCAGGCGGGTGTGACTCAGGGTTTGCATGGCGAACAGCGAAGCGATCAAGGCGATCACCAGCGAGGCGAACGTCACGAGCAATTCATAATGAATGGCGATAGGTGCCTGGAAGGCCAGCATGCTGATGAAGTGCGTCGACCAGATGCCACCTGCCAGGCAACCCGCTCCCAGCCAGCGCCAATGGCGGCGGGCGGTAGGGTCGTCGACATGGCCGACACGCTCGGCCATGTCCAGCGTGCCGAAACCGGCCGCGCAAGCAACCAGATACGCCAGTAGCACCAGGAATGGGTTATGACTGCAATTGAGTAATAAATGCCCGTTCTCTGGCAGGTCGGTAAAAAAATGCAGACCCAGCCATTCCATAGCAAGCCCCGTCATAGCGTCACGTCACTGCCTACGGCGATGACCTATGAAATCGAGTATAGAAGCCTCGCGGGATTTGCCAGGGATAATGGCACTTTGCTCTCAACCATTTTGGCATGCCCGCCATAGCGTTTGATGCTAAGCGCTGATCGGCAGGTCCAGTTCAAAAGGTGCCTCTAACGGCGGCAGGCCAAAGGCGGCGCGGGCGGTATCGCAATCGACGTTGTGTTCGCCCTGGCTCCATGACGCGTCGAACTCCCGGCAGGGGCTCGAACGTTGTTCATAGATGATGCAACGGGTGCCCTTGCCGACTTCACCCTCAAGGCTGCAACACCGGGCGGGTTTCTGGTCGGTCCCGATCATCGCCACGCGCGTGGGGTTGATCTGCACCACCAGGTCATCGGGCACTGTGCCACCCGATGAGGCGCACTCACCCCAGAAGAAAGACACACGAAAGTGTGAACAGCAGGCACCGCAACTCAGACACGGACTGGCTTCGGACATGGGCGTCATCGATAAGAAAAGTAGGATTGGGGTGTTACGGAAGGCTCGCCATTCTATCCGTGCCATGGCGGTTGGGAAGGGGGGCGCGAACTTATATTTTCGTAGGGAAAGTCCCGCGGTTACGGGTGAAATCATGCCCTATCAGCTTTACGAATCATTACAGACAAGCGTGTCCGGCCTGATTATGTTGCAGGTACCGGGCAGGATGCATCGGGCATCGCAGCTCTCATAACAATAAAAGAGACGGACCCATGCAGAACTCGACCCAAGCGGCGAATGCCTGGCGCATTCTGTTCCTGCTGTTTCTCGCCAACCTGTTCAATTTCTTCGACCGCACCATCCCCGCCATCATCATCGAGCCAATCCGCATGGAATGGCATTTGAGCGACTTCCAGCTCGGTATCATCGGCACCGCCTTCACCATCGTCTACGCCATCGCCGGCCTGCCGCTCGGGCGCCTGGCCGATACCGGTTCACGCAGCAAACTAATGGGCTGGGGCCTGTTTGCCTGGAGCGGGCTGACGGCGGTCAACGGCATGGTCGGCAGCTTCTGGACCTTTTTGCTGGTGCGCATGGGCATCGGCATCGGTGAAGCCAGCTATGCGCCGGCGGCTAATTCGCTGATCGGCGACCTGTTTCCCGCCCACCGCCGCGCGCGGGCCATGGGCATTTTCATGCTGGGCTTGCCGTTGGGCCTGCTGCTGGCGTTCTTCACCATTGGCGCGATGGTCAAGGCGTTCGACAGCTGGCGCGCACCGTTCTTTATCGCCGCCGTGCCGGGGCTGATCCTCGCGATCTTCATGTTCTATATCAAGGAACCCAAGCGCGGCGCGGCGGAAACCGTGCAAGTCTCCCAGGAGCGCGTCGACCGCCCGATTCGTCGTGTCTTGGCAGTACCGACCTTCCTGTGGCTGGTGCTGGCCGGGTTGTGCTTTAACTTCGCCACCTATGCGTGCAACTCGTTCCTGGTGCCGATGTTGCAGCGCTATTTCCTGATGCCGTTGCAGGACGCCGCGGTGGCCACCGGCGTAATTGTCGGCATCACCGGGCTGGTGGGCCTGACCCTGGGCGGTTGGATTGCCGACAAGATCCATCAGCGGGTCGCCAACGGCCGGCTGCTGTTTGCCGCGTGCAGCCTGATTATCTCGACCATCACCACTGCCTGGGCCTTGCATGCCGGGCGCATTGAGATTGGCGTGTTTGTGGCGCTGTTCAGTGTGGGCTGGTTGTTTGCCTATAACTTCTACACCTGCGTGTACACGGCGATCCAGGACGTGGTTGAGCCGCGCCTGCGCGCCACGGCGATGGCGCTGTTTTTTGCCGGCTTGTACTTGCTTGGCGGTGGCATGGGGCCGGTGGTGGTGGGCGGCCTGTCTGATCATTTTGCCCATTCGGCAATGTATGCCGATGGCGCCTCGCAGATGACCGAAGCGTATAAAGCGGTGGGGTTGCACGACGCCATGTACCTGATTCCGGTGGCGCTGTTCTTGACCATGCTGTTTCTGTTCCAGGCCTCGCGCAGTTTTGTGCGCGATGCCAAGAAGATGAAGGATGGGCTGGGGGCGGTAGAGGTGCCGGCTGGGGCGGCGACAGCATGAGACCGAGGTGACGCCATCGCAGGCAAGCCAGCTCCCACATGTTGATGTGTGAATACCTTCAATTGTGGGAGCTGGCTTGCCTGCGATGAGGTCCTTCAGGCCAATAAAAAAGGCCCGCAATACGCGGGCCTTCTTTTTTAGCAGGGCAGGGCGGTTATCAACCCGCCACCAACACCCGAATCGCTTCCAACCGCAGCGCCGCCTTGTCGAGCATGGCCAGGCCTTGCTCGCGCTGGTTGCGCAGCGCCACCAGCTCGCTGTCGCGCACGGTCGGGTTGACCGCTTGCAACGCGGTCAGGCGCGCCAGTTCTTCGTCGGTGTCGGCTGCCAGACGACGTTTGGCCTCGGCCACACGCTCGGCGTGGCGCGGGGTGATCTTCTCTTCGCCGGCATTGATGCGTGGCGTGAGTTGATCGCGCTGGGCCTGCACGAACTTGTTGGCGCTGGCGCGTGGCACGCTTTCCAGCTGGTCATTGAGGGTTTCAAACGACACACGACCGGACAGGTCATTGCCGTTGGTGTCCAGCAGGCAGCGCAGCGCCGCCGGCGGCAAGTAACGACCCAGTTGCAGCGAGCGCGGTGCCACCACTTCGCTGACGTAGAGCAGTTCGAGCAACACGGTGCCCGGCTTGAGCGCCTTGTTCTTGATCAGCGCCACGGCGGTGTTGCCCATCGAGCCGGACAGCACCAGGTCCATGCCGCCTTGCACCATCGGGTGTTCCCACGTGATGAACTGCATGTCTTCACGCGACAGCGCCTGGTTGCGGTCGTAGGTGATGGTCACACCTTCGTCGTCGCCCAAGGGGAAGCTGGCGTCGAGCATTTTTTCGCTGGGCTTGAGGATCAGTGCGTTTTCCGAATGGTCTTCGCTGTCGATGCCGAAGGCGTCGAACAGGGTTTCCATGTAGATCGGCAGGGCGAACTGGTCGTCTTGCTCAAGAATGTCTTCCACCAGCGCATCGCCTTCACCCGCGCCGCCGGAGTTGAGCTCCAGCAAGCGGTCGCGACCGGTGTGCAGTTCCTGTCCCAGGCGCTCGCGCTCGGCACGGGCTTCGTCGATCAAGGCTTGCCACTCGCCGTCGTCGGCGTTTTCCAGCAGCGGCAGCAGGCGCGAGCCGAACTGATGCTGCAAGGCGTTGCCGGTCGGGCAGGTGTTGAGGAACGCGTTCAGCGCTTCGTGGTACCACTGGAACAGGCGCTCTTGCGGGCTGGTTTGCAGGTACGGCACGTGCAGTTCGATCACATGCTTCTGGCCGATCCGGTCCAGACGGCCGATCCGCTGTTCCAGCAGGTCGGGGTGCGACGGCAGGTCGAACAGCACCAAGTGGTGGGAGAACTGGAAGTTGCGGCCTTCACTGCCGATTTCCGAGCAGATCAGCACCTGGGCGCCGAACTCTTCATCGGCGAAATAGGCAGCGGCGCGGTCACGCTCGAGGATGTTCATGCCCTCGTGGAACACCGTGGCCGGGATGCCGGAGCGCACGCGCAGGGCGTCTTCCAGGTCCATGGCGGTTTCGGCGTGGGCGCAGATCACCAGCACTTTGGTGCGCTTGAGCATTTTCAGCTGGTCGATCAGCCACTCGACGCGCGGGTCGAAACGCCACCAGCGGTTTTCTTCTTCTACATCCGGCTGCGACTGGAAGCTGACTTCCGGGTACAGCTCGGCGTGTTCGCCCAGCGGCAGTTCGAGGTACTCGTCCGGGTTCGGCAGCGGGTAAGCGTGCAGCTTGCGCTCCGGGAAACCCTGCACGGCGGCGCGGGTGTTACGGAACAGTACGCGGCCGGTGCCGTGGCGGTCGAGCAGCTCACGCACCAGGCGCGCGCTGGCTTCGGTGTCGCCATCGTTGACGGCGGTGAGCAATGCTTCACCTTCGTCACCGAGGAAACCCTGAATGGTCTTGTGCGCTTTTGGCGACAGGCGGCCCTTGTCCAGCAGCTCCTGCACGGCTTCGGCCACCGGGCGGTAGTTCTCGCTTTCGGCGCGGAAGGCGTGCAGGTCGTGGAAGCGGTTCGGGTCCAACAGGCGCAGGCGCGCGAAGTGGCTGTCCTGGCCCAGTTGTTCCGGGGTGGCGGTCAGCAGCAGCACGCCTGGGATCACTTCGGCCAGTTGCTCGACCAGCGCGTATTCCGGGCTGGCTTTTTCTTCATGCCACACCAGGTGGTGGGCTTCGTCGACCACCAGCAGGTCCCAGCCGGCGGCGAACAGCGCGTCCTGGGCCTTCTCGTCATCCACCAGCCATTCCAGAGCCACCAGCGCCAGCTGGGTGTCTTCGAACGGGTTGGTGGCATCGCTTTCGATAAAACGTTCTTCGTCGAACAGCGCAACCTGCAGGTTGAAACGGCGGCGCATTTCCACCAGCCACTGGTGCTGGAGGTTTTCCGGCACCAGGATCAGCACGCGGTTGGCGCGGCCCGACAGCAGCTGGCGATGGATCACAAGGCCCGCTTCGATGGTCTTGCCCAGGCCCACTTCGTCGGCCAGCAATACCCGTGGCGCGATACGGTCAGCGACTTCACGGGCAATGTGCAGTTGGTGAGCAATAGGTTGCGCACGCACGCCGCCCAGGCCCCACAACGAGGACTGCAACTGACGGCTGGTGTGTTCCAGCGTGTGGTAGCGCAGCGAGAACCAGGCCAGCGGGTCGATCTGCCCGGCGAACAAACGGTCGCTGGCCAGGCGGAACTGGATAAAGTTCGACAGTTGGGTTTCCGGCAGGGTGACCTGCTCGTTCTGCCCGTTAAGGCCGTGGTAGACCAGCAGGCCATCGACGTCGTCGACTTCCTGTACGGTCATTTTCCAGCCTTCGAAATGGGTGATGCTGTCACCCGGCGAAAACCTCACACGAGTGAGGGGCGCATTCCGTAGCGCATACTGACGAGTGTCGCCAGTGGCCGGATAGAGCACGGTCAACAAGCGCCCGTCCTGTGCCAGAACGGTGCCTAACCCCAGCTCTGCTTCGCTGTCACTAATCCAGCGTTGCCCCGGTTGATACTGCTGCGCCATGCTGCCTGACTCCCGCCGTGAAAAAGCCGACTATTCTAACGGAACACGGCTTCCAGACCAAAAGGAATAGGTGCAGCTTCAAGCTTTAAGCTACAAGCGGCAAGAAAAAGGGCGATAGGTTCGTCGGATAGATGACGATTGGTTCACAAGTTGGGGGCTTGGCACTCAAGTCCCCCCTCCCGCAGCCGACAGTCTGCGCAATAGGAGACTAAAAACCATGCTGCCACCCATACTGCCCTTGAGCGTTGTGCCGGTCACGTCGCAACTTGATCCGGTGCGCCAGAAGCCGGACATCCCGCCCGTGGTGCCCGTGCAGGCCGGCTCCAACGAAAGCACCATCGACCTGAAAAAGGGCGATGCCGAGCAGTCGACCCTGCTGTTGCGCGAAGAACAACGCCGTCAGCAAGAGCAACAGAAACGCCGGCGCGAAGCGGATGCAGACCCCGAGGCGCATCTGGCGGTCCCCGGCGATGAGCTCAATGCCGACAACACCGTGCCGGTGGTGCCGCTGATCGAAGATGCACCGCGCCAGGGGCTATGGGTGGACGTCGAGGTTTAATCGCGCAATTCGTGCAGCGCAGCGATCAGCAACTCGATGTCATGATCGGTGTTGAGTGGGCTGACGGAAACCCGCGCGATGCTTGTTAGCCCCCGCGCCTGCATATCCAGTGGCGTGTAGGCCACACCGTTGGCGCCGATGTTGATGCGCTTCAGTCCCAGCCGACGTTTGAGTTCAAACGCCTCCCAGCCGGCGAGGTTGAAGGCGATCAGGCCGGAGTGCGCCGTGCCCAGATCGTGCAGGGAAACGCCCGGCATCTGACGCAGCGCGTCGCGGATTCGTCCGCTGAGCTGCAAGACTCTATCCCACGTCCGCTCCACGCCCAGTCGGTTAACTTCCTGCAACGCATTGCCCAACCCCGCCAATAAGGCGTAGGACACTTCGCTGGTTTCAAAGCGGCGGGCATCGTTACGCAGATCGAACCCTTCAGCGGTCCAGGGCGCCGAGAACACATCGCGCTGGGCGGGGTTCAGGCGTTGCAGAAAGTCCGGCCGCACATACAACAGCGCCGTGCCACGCGGCCCGCGCAGGTGTTTGCGCCCGGCGGACTTGAGTACGTCGCAGTGCAACGCCTGCACATCCACCGGCAATTGGCCGACCGCTTGGCCTGCGTCGATGAAGTAGGGGATTGCGTGGCGCCTGGCCACTTCGCCGATGGCCTGGGCCGGGTTGATCAGGCCGCCATTGGCCGGCAGCCAGGTCAGGTCGATCAGCTTGACGTTGGTATCAATCATCGCTTCCAGCGCCAGCGGACAGACTGCGCCGGTTGCATCGCAGGGAATGACCTCCACGTGTGCACCCGCTTGCACGGCCAACTGCATACTCGCCAGGTTGCCGCCCCATTCATGGCGGCCCACCAGGATGCGGTCGCCCGGCTGCCACGGCCCCAAGGCCTGGAACGCCATGCTCCAGGCGGTTGAGCCGCTGCTGGCAAAGGCCATCGAGGCGGCGGGTGCATTGAGCAATTGCGCGGCTGCGCGCCGGGCTTTTTCCACCAGGATTGCGCCATGCTCGCCGGCTTCCATCGGGCCATCGCGGGCTTCGCGCTGCAACTGGTCGAAGATCGCGTCGAGGGTGGCTTGGCTCGGCAGTGAGGCACCGGCATGGTTGAAGTGCACGATGCCCGATTGGCAGCCGGGTGTGGCATCGCGCAGGTGCTGGACTTGCAGCGGGCTCACGGCTGCAGCTCGAAAATCGCGTCCACCTCCACGGCGACGCCGGCGGGCAGGCTCGACACGCCGACGGCGGTGCGCACATGCCGGCCTTTGTCGCCCAAGGCATTCACCACCAGGTTGGATGCGCCATTGGCAACCCCGCTTTGGCGCGTGAAATCGCCGCTGCTGGCGATGAACACTCCCAAACGGATAATGCGCACCACGCGCGACAGGTCATCGCCGACGGCAGCGCTTAACTGGCCGAGCAAACCCAACGCCGCCAGCTCTGCCGCCAGGGCACCTTCTTCATCGCTGAGGGATTCGCCCAGCCGGCCGATGTAGGCGGGTTTGCCGTCGAGCATAGGAATTTGCCCGGAGATAAACAGCTGGTTCTGGCTGGTGACGTGGTTGATGTAATTGGCTGCGGGTTGGCTGGGAGTTGGCAGCGTCAGGCCAAAGGCTTGTACGCGTTGGCGGATGGAGTCGCTCATGTTGAATCCTCTTGGGTGAAGAGGGGTGAGCATGTTGGACGCAGTGAGGGGCGACAAACGGATAGATCTCACGGGACGTATCGAAATAACTCAAGTGTCGCAGCAAGCTTCCTTTAGCCAGGCGCTGAAACATTCGACGGCTTCGCTGGACGGGCCTTGGGCGGCGATCAGCCAGTAGCCGATTTCGCTGTGGTAGGGCGGCCAGTCGAACGCTTCTACCAGGCTGCCGTCCTGGAGCCTGCGCGCGATCAGACGATGACGGCCCATGGCGATGCCTTGGCCAGCCACGGCGGCTTCGACCACGATGTTGTAATCGTGCAGCAGCACGCGCGGGTGGTGGTCGAGGTTGACCTGATAGTGCGCCGACCAATCCGTCCACTCGAAAGGGCGGTGCGAGGTGGCCATCAACAAGGGCGCGTTGTGCAGTTGGCTGGCCTTGAAGGCCGGGCTGCATACCGGTGAAATGACTTCCGCCATCAAGCGCGTGGCCTGTACATCGGGCCAGTCGCCCTTGCCATAACGAATGGCCAGGTCGACCTCGGCGGCGGCGACGTTTGCCAATTGAATCGCCGGCAGCAGTTCCACTTGGATATGCGGATAACGGTTGAGAAACCCGGCCAGGCGTGGGGCCAGCCACAGGGTGGCGAACGAGGCGAGCAGGCCCACGCGCAGGACTGTGGTCGTGGGGGCGACTTTTTGCGCGCGGGTGGCGGCGGCAATCATGTCGAGGGCCGGGCGAATTTCGTCGTAGTAATGTTGGCCGTCGGCGGTCAGATCAATCGCGCGGGTGCGTCGGATAAACAGTGGTTTGCCCAGATACTGTTCGAGCTTTTGCACCTGGTGGCTGAGTGCGCTCTGGGTAACCGACAACTCATTGGCGGCCTTGATAAAACTCAAGTGCCGCGCCACCGCCTCAAAAGCGCGCAGGGCCAGCAGCGGCGGAAGGTCATTGTGCAGTGCCAACTGAGTGCGCCTACAGGGTAAGTTGGAAAGTGTCGATTTTGGGCGATGTGCTTGCTTTTGTCGCCCGCAGATTCTTCTGTCGTAGTGTGAGGATATGCCTTACATCTCCCCGGGCAGCTGTACGCAAAGCTCTGTGTCTTTTTTGAGACGGTAGAGCGATGAAAAACCCTATAAAGGCCAATGTGATCGGGTTGGCTGTTTCAATGGGCCTTTGCGCGGGCGCAGCAGCGAGTGAGTCACCGCTGGTCGGGGCCTGGAAGCTGGTCGGCTATCAGGTCGAGTCCCAGGATACCCGTGAGAAAATCCCGGCAATGGGCAGCCGCCCTTCCGGGCGCGTTATTTTTACCGCGGATCATCGAGTGGCTTTCGTGTTGACCGGTGAGGGAAGAAAGCCCGGCGCTTCCGACGCTGAAAAATCAGTGCTGTTGAATACGCTGGTGGCTTATACCGGTATTGAGCGGGTCGAGGGCAATCAATGGTGCACAGAGGTTGATTCTGCCTGGAATCCGGCGTGGGTGGGGACGGTGCAGTGCCGTGATTTTCAGGTCAGGGGCAACACGCTGGAAGTGCTGACGCCCTGGCGCCAAATGCCGAATTGGCCGGGGACTACACGTTCCATCATTACGTTTGAGCGGGATATATAAGCGCCAGGAGCGGGAAGTACGAGGATTTTCACCCTGGTATTTGCCGTCGAGCGGGAGAGGCCGCATTATTGAGCCATTCCCGCCACGACGTATGCCAAGCCATGAGTGATGACGACAAGCTGATTGACCTGAATGCCGAACGCGCCAAGCGTGTGCATGACCTGAATGACAAACGCCTGAACGAAGTACGCCAGGCGTTTGAGCAGGCGATGCCTTTAGGCAAAACCAAGAAGAAGTCGAAGAACAAACCGAAAAAGCGTTGAAACAACCTGCATCTGTTGATGCAGGTCAGTTATTGCCCTTCTTTACGCCCCGTTGCGGGCGACATTGATCCCCGTCAATTTTCCAATCCGCCTTCTCCATTAACTTAGCCCTATCGCAACAGGGCATGAGCAGGAGGCCGGTCATGTTTTTCGATAATGTGGTATTTGCCGGGGTGCTGACTGTCAGCCTCATGGTGCTGTTTTTTGTAGGGTTTGGGATTTTTATCTGGAAGGACGCTAATAAGCGTAAAGAACCGTAAGTTCTTCCGGGTTACATGAGCACGCAAGGCATTTTGGGCGACTTCGGTCGCCCTTTTTTTTGCCCGCTATTTAATGTGTTGTGCAGATGATCGTTCAGAGCGTGGGAACGATCTGTGGAGATAAAAAAAGGCGCGATCCCCATCAGGATCGCGCCTTCTTTTTACAGCCGCAGCCTATCAGCTACCCAATGCCTTGGACGCCAGCCAGAACAACCCGGCCGACAGGCCCACGGTTGCCGGCAAGGTCAACACCCAGGCCATCAGGATGGTCTTCACCGTGCCACCTTGCAGCCCGCTTTTGTTGGCGACCATGGTGCCGGCCACACCGGACGACAACACGTGGGTAGTCGACACCGGCAGGCTGAAGATGTTGGCCAGGCCAATCATGCTCGCCGTGGTGATTTGCGCCGACATGCCTTGGGCATAGGTCATGCCTTGCTTGCCGATCTTCTCACCGATGGTCAGTACCACACGTTTCCAGCCCACCATGGTGCCCAGGCCCAGGGCCAGCGCGACGGCGAGGATCACCCAGAACGGGGCGTATTCGGTGGTGGCGGTCAAGTCTTTGCGCAGCTTGTCCAGGTCGGACTTCTCACGCGCATCCAGGCCCGGCAGCTTGCCGACTTTCTTCGCGGTGTCGTCCAGGCACAGCAGGTAGCGGCGCACTTCAATGCGGTGCTCGGCAGTCAGTGAGTGGTAGTCGGAAACGCCTTTCAGGGTGTCCATCAACGCATTGATGGTCGGTTCGGTCTGCTGCGGGTTGCACTGGAACTTGCCCGGCAGGTCGTCCTTGACGCTTTTGCCCAGTGCCAGGAACTCGCCGAGCGTGGCGTTATTGCGCTCGTAGAACTGGCTCAAGTGCACAGTAGCGTCGCGAGTACGTTCAATCTGGTAGGTGGTGCTGCCCAGGTCGAGTACGAACTGCGCCGGTACGATACCGATGAGCACCAGCATGATCAGGCCGATACCCTTCTGGCCATCGTTGGAGCCGTGCACGAAGCTCACGGCCATGGCCGAGATCACCAGTACCAGACGGTTCCAGAACGGTGGGTGCTTCTTGTCGTCAAGCTTGCGGCGCTGGTCCGGGGTCTTGTGCATTTTCGACAGTGGGCGCCACCATTTCAGGCCGATCAGCACCAAGGCTGCGACCAGGAAACCGGCCATCGGCGAGAACACCAGGGAAGCGCCGATATCGATAGCTTTCTGCCAGTTCACACCGTCAGCCAGGGGGATGTCGTTGATCAGGGCATTGGCCAGGCCGACACCGAGGATCGAGCCGATCAAGGTGTGGGAGCTGGAGGCCGGGATACCGAAGTACCAGGTGCCCAGGTTCCAGGTGATCGCCGCTGCCAATAAAGAGAAGACCATTGCCAGGCCATGGCCGGTGTTCACATTGATCAGCAACTCCACCGGCAGCAAGTGCACGATGGCGTAGGCGACACCCACACCACCGAGCAATACGCCGAGGAAGTTGAACACCCCGGAGAAGAACACGGCCAGGTGTGGCGGCATGGCTTTGGTGTAGATGACTGTGGCCACCGCGTTAGCGGTGTCATGAAAGCCATTGATGAACTCGAAGGCGAGGACAAAGGCCAGGGCGAGCAACAGGCTCACTAGAACCCAAGCATCCAGTCCGCTGAATAAATCGATCATGAAGGTTTTCTGACCCGGTCGTAAGGGGGCGCGATTATGCCAGAAAACCTCAGTAATCGATGCATTAGCTGCTCATCGGTAACAATCTTCACTGAAAAAACACCGGGCGACGCGGCGCATCCCAGGGTTTTCGGGGCTTTGGCAAGTCTTTGATTTATAAAGTGCGGGGCCGAAAAGACACGGATTGGTCATGCAAACGTCATGTCTGAAACATTTGTATGAAATTTCGTTGGCAGCAGCAGGACGCTGACCAATGGTGAGTCAATGCGCGGTGCCCTCCGCTGGCGGTGAGCCAGCAGAGACAGCAAAACCCTGGAAACTCTGAGCGAAGGGCTTATGGCTCTTCGGTTTTGAGTTCCTGTTCAATCTTTTGAATTTCCTGGGCAAATGCCTGATCCAGCAAACTGGCCCTTTTGCGCCAGGGTTTGCGCTCGGGTTCAGGTTGCGCGGCGTAGGTGGTGACTTCCCCGCCGTAAACGTCCTTGTAACGTTGTTCCTGGCGCTCAAGTTCCGCGCGCAGTTCGTCTTTCGTCACAGTGTTACCTAATTAAGTTGAGTGTATTGACGGTGCAGCGTCATGCCTGAAAGTCGTCCTCGGGTTGTTTGAAATTGAACAGTAAAACCATTCAAGTTTGAAAAGGACCAAAGGGCAGATCTTATAAACAGGTATGTGTGACCGGTGATGCCTGCAATGCGCATCGCCTGGTGAGCTCCACTCCCGATGATAATGAAACCGGGCTGACCTCTGCACAAGCTGCATTATAGCGGCGCATTTGAATAAAACTATCAGCATCAAGTTAAAAAGCGTCAACTTCGTGTGAGGCTTTTGTTACATGGCGATGTGAGTCCTTCGCCCGTTGTGCGCACAACTGTAGTGGTCCATGCGGCTGTCGGGTTCCACCAGGAGAATTGCGATAATCGCATGAGCGTCCGATAATCGCCCAATGTTGCGGGCGTCGCCTTGTACATCCCGACCGGCGCGGCTTGTAATGACGGCCAACCCTCCCAGCGGTTGAAAACAAGAGAAAGGACCCTTGAAATGAACGATCAATTGCGCAACTCCTTCGCGTCAGTGGCGCCGCCGATCGTGGCTTCACCGGCCAAGCGTATCCAGGCGTTTACCGGTGATCCGGACTTCATGACCTCCCTGGCCCGAGGCCTGGCGGTGGTGCAGGCGTTTCAGGAGCGCAAGCGCCACCTGACCATCGCCCAGATCAGCCATCGCACCGAAATCCCGCGCGCCGCCGTGCGCCGTTGTCTGCACACCTTGATCAAACTCGGTTATGCCACCACCGATGGGCGCACCTATTCACTGCTGCCCAAAGTCCTGACCCTGGGGCATGCCTATTTGTCCTCCACGCCATTGGCCGTGTCGGCCCAGCCGTACCTGGACCGCATGAGCGAGCAATTGCACGAAGCCTGCAACATGGCGACCCTGGAAGGCGACGACATCCTTTATATTGCCCGCTCGGCCACCACCCAGCGCCTGATCTCGGTGGACCTGTCGGTGGGCGGGCGTTTGCCGGCGTATTGCACATCGATGGGGCGCATCCTCCTGGCGGCGCTGGACGATGCTTCGCTCAAGGACTATCTCGACCACGCCGACCTGCAAACCAAGACCAGCCGCACCCTGACCACCCCCGAAGCCTTGTTCGAATGCCTGCAACAAGTGCGTCAACAAGGCTGGTGCATCGTCGACCAGGAACTGGAACAGGGCCTGCGCTCCATCGCCGTGCCGGTGTACGACGCGTCCGGCCAGGTGTTGGCCGCGCTCAATGTCAGTACCCACGCCGGGCGCGTCAGCCGCAGCGAGCTGGAACAGCGTTTCCTGCCGAGCATGCTCAGCGCCAGCCGTGAGCTGAGTGCGCAACTGTTTGCCTAAGTGTTCGGTGACCGCACAGATCCCGGCTTGATCAATTGACGCTGTTTCCCCCGACTTATTACTGTGCGGCAGCGCTCTGAAGAGCCGCCCAATAATAATGACGACCGCAGGTCGTTAGCCCGCCATCGGTGTGGAATAAAAATAATGAATCAGCCTTCTGTCGGTACCACCCTGGACGTGCAGTCCTTTATCAACGCCCAGCCACTGTCGCGCTACCAGTGGCGCGTGGTGATCCTGTGTTTCCTGATTGTCTTCCTCGATGGCCTCGACACCGCCGCCATGGGCTTTATTGCGCCTGCGCTGTCCCAGGACTGGGGCATCGACCGCGCCAGCCTCGGCCCGGTGATGAGCGCCGCGCTGATCGGCATGGTCTTCGGCGCACTCGGTTCCGGCCCGCTGGCGGACCGTTTCGGCCGCAAAGTGGTACTGGTGAGTGCGGTGTTGGTGTTTGGCGCATTCAGCCTGGCCTCGGCCTACAGCACCAACGTCGACCAACTGCTGGTGCTGCGCTTTCTGACCGGGCTGGGCCTGGGCGCGGGAATGCCGAACGCCACAACGCTGCTGTCCGAATACACCCCCGAGCGCCACAAATCGTTGCTGGTGACCAGCATGTTCTGCGGTTTCAACCTGGGTATGGCCGGCGGCGGGTTTATCTCGGCCAAGCTGATCCCGGCGTTTGGCTGGCATAGCCTGTTGCTGATCGGCGGCATCCTGCCGTTGATTTTGGCGGTGGTGCTGCTGGTCTGGCTGCCGGAATCGGCGCGTTACCTGGTGGTGCGCAACCGTGGCACCGACAAGGTGCGCAAAACCTTGTCACCCATCGAACCCATGATCGTTGCCCAGGCGAGCAGCTTCAGCGTGCCCGAGCAAAAAACCGTCAAGGCCCGCAACGTGTTCGCGGTGATCTTCTCCGGCACCTACAGCGCCGGCACCTTGCTGCTGTGGCTCACCTACTTTATGGGCCTGGTGATTGTTTACCTGCTGACCAGTTGGCTGCCGACCCTGATGCGCGACAGCGGCGCCAGCATGGAACAGGCCGCCTTTATCGGCGCGTTGTTCCAGTTTGGTGGCGTGCTCAGTGCGGTCGGCGTGGGCTGGGCGATGGACCGCTTCAACCCTCACAAGGTCATCGGCACCTTCTACCTGCTGGCCGGGGTGTTTGCCTACGCCGTGGGGCAGAGCCTGGGCAATATCACCCTGTTGGCGACCTTGGTGTTGATCGCCGGGATGTGCGTCAACGGCGCGCAATCGGCCATGCCATCCTTGGCGGCACGCTTCTACCCGACCCAGGGCCGCGCCACCGGTGTGTCGTGGATGCTTGGCATCGGCCGCTTCGGCGCGATTCTCGGTGCGTGGATGGGCGCCACCTTGCTGGGCCTGGGCTGGAACTTCGAACAAGTGCTGACGGCGCTGGTGATTCCTGCGGCGTTGGCCACGGCTGCTGTGGTGATCAAGGGCATGGTCAGCCATGCGGATGCGACCTGACATAGATCGATAGCCTGCCAACAATCTGTTCGATAATCGAACGCTGAGTCGATTATCGGATTGTTTGACCCATTTGCCCGGCTTAATCTTCAAGCACTTCGGCGCCACCTCAGCGCCTTTTTCGATCAACACCGGGAGCCCAACCCCATGGCTGAAATTCTCACCCTGCGTGATGCGGTCAAGCGCTTCGTGAACGACGGCGATACCGTCGCCCTCGAAGGCTTCACCCATCTGATCCCTACGGCAGCGGGTCATGAAATCATTCGTCAGGGCAAGAAAGACCTGACGCTGGTGCGCATGACGCCTGACCTGATCTACGACCAGTTGATCGGTGCCGGCTGCGCGCGCAAGTTGATTTTCTCCTGGGGCGGCAACCCGGGCGTGGGTTCCCTGCATCGCCTGCGTGATGCGGTCGAAAAACACTGGCCGCAGCCGCTGGAGATCGAAGAACACAGCCACGCCGACCTGGCCAATGCTTACGTCGCCGGCGCTTCCGGCCTGCCGTTTGCGGTGCTGCGCGCCTATGCCGGTTCCGACCTGCCCAAGGTCAACCCGCTGATCAAGACCGTGACCTGCCCATTCACCGGCGAAGTGCTGGCGGCAGTGCCGTCGGTGCGCCCGGACATCACCGTGATCCACGCACAAAAGGCCGACCGCAAGGGCAACGTGCTGCTCTGGGGCATTCTCGGTGTGCAGAAGGAAGCGGCCCTGGCGGCCAAGCGTTGCATCGTCACCGTCGAAGAAATCGTCGATGACCTGAATGCGCCGATGAACAGTTGCGTATTGCCGACCTGGGCACTGACCGCGGTGTGCCACGTACCCGGTGGCGCACACCCGTCCTACGCCCACGGCTACAACGAGCGCGACAATCGTTTCTATCAGGCGTGGGACCCAATCGCCCGTGACCGTGGGACTTTCACCGCGTGGATCGACGAATACATCCACGGCACCGCTGACTTCAGTGAATTCCAGGCCAAGCTGGCCCACGCGCAGGAGGCCAAGTAATGGCTTACTCGACCAATGAAATGATGACCGTCGCCGCCGCGCGCCGCCTCAAGAACGGCTCGGTGTGCTTTGTCGGCATCGGCTTGCCTTCCAAGGCCGCCAACCTGGCACGCCTGACCTCGTCGCCGGACGTGGTGCTGATCTACGAATCCGGCCCGATTGGCGCCAAGCCAAGCGTATTGCCGCTGTCCATCGGTGACGGCGAACTGGCGGAAACCGCCGACACGGTAGTACCGACCGGTGAGATTTTTCGCTACTGGCTGCAAGGCGGGCGCATTGACGTCGGTTTTCTCGGCGCCGCCCAGGTCGACCGTTTCGGCAATATCAACACCACCGTGGTGGGCGACTATCACCAACCCAAAGTGCGCCTGCCGGGTGCCGGTGGCGCGCCGGAGATTGCCGGCTCCGCCAAGAGCGTGTTGATCATCCTCAAGCAGTCGGCGCGCTCGTTTGTCGACAAGCTGGACTTCATCACCTCGGTCGGCCACGGCGAAGGCGGTGACTCACGCAAACGCCTGGGCCTGCCTGGCGCCGGCCCTGTAGGGATTATTACCGACCTGTGCATCATGGAGCCGGAGGAGGGCAGCCATGAGTTCGTGGTCACCGCGCTGCACCCCGGCGTCACCCGTGAGCAAGTGGTGGCGGCCACTGGTTGGGCAATTCGTTTTGCTGACGACGTAAGCACCACCGCCGAGCCGACCGACGTTGAGCTGACCGCCCTGCGTGATCTCGAAGCTCGCACCGCTGCCGCCCACGGCCAAGCACCGGGAGAAGCCTGATGCGCGACGTGTTTATCTGTGATGCCATCCGCACACCCATCGGCCGTTTTGGCGGTGGTTTGTCCACGGTGCGTGCCGATGACTTGGCGGCTTTGCCGATCAAGGCGCTGATCGAGCGCAACCCGTCGGTGGACTGGAGCGCGGTCGACGAAGTGTTCCTCGGTTGCGCCAACCAGGCCGGTGAAGACAACCGCAACGTCGCGCGTATGGCGTTGCTGTTGGCGGGCTTGCCGCACAGCATTCCGGGCGTGACCCTCAACCGCCTGTGCGCCTCGGGCATGGACGCGATCGGCACCGCCTTCCGCGCCATCGCCAGCGGCGAAATGGAGCTGGCGATTGCCGGTGGCGTCGAGTCGATGTCCCGTGCTCCGTTCGTGATGGGCAAGGCTGACGCGGCGTTTTCGCGCAATATGAAGCTGGAAGACACCACCATCGGCTGGCGCTTTATCAACCCGTTGATGAAGGCCCAATACGGCGTGGATGCGATGCCGCAAACCGCCGATAACGTCGCCGACGACTACAACGTGTCCCGCGCCGATCAGGACGCCTTCGCCCTGCGCAGCCAGCAACGCACCGCTGCCGCACAAGCCGCAGGGTTCTTTGCCGAAGAAATCGTGCCGGTGCGCGTCGCCCATAAAAAAGGCGAAACCCTGGTGGAGCACGACGAGCATCCACGCGACACCAGCCTGCAAGCTTTGGCTAAACTCAAGCCGGTCAATGGCCCGGATAAAACCGTCACCGCCGGCAATGCGTCGGGCGTGAATGACGGCGCGGCGGCGTTGATTCTGGCGTCTGCCGAAGCGGTCAAAAAGCACGGCCTCACCGCCCGCGCCCGCGTGTTGGGCATGGCCAGCGCCGGGGTTGCGCCGCGAGTGATGGGCATCGGCCCGGTGCCGGCGGTGCGCAAACTGGTGGAGCGCCTCGGTTTGGCGGTCACCGACTTTGACGTGATCGAACTCAATGAAGCCTTCGCCAGCCAAGGCCTGGCGGTGCTGCGTGAACTGGGGATTGCCGATGATGCCGCGCAGGTCAACCCGAATGGCGGCGCCATCGCCCTCGGCCACCCGCTGGGCATGAGCGGCGCGCGGTTGGTGCTGACGGCACTGCATCAGTTGGAGAAAACCGGCGGCCGCAAAGGCCTGGCGACCATGTGTGTGGGCGTCGGCCAAGGCCTGGCCCTGGCGATTGAACGCGTCTGATAAGAGAGGATTGCTCCATGAGTGACAAGCCCGGTTACCGGCGCCCGCAAGCGGGCACCCAACCTGATTACCTGCACCCGGCCTACCAGTCGACGAACCTGCGTTCGCCGTCCCAGCCATTGGTGTTTCTGCCCCATTCCTTGTCGGAAATCACCGGCCCGACCATCGGCGCCGAGCGGATCAACGAGAAGGACAACGACCTCACCGCCCAGCACGAAGGCGAGCCCCAGGGCGAGCGCATCATCATCCACGGCCGTGTGCTGGATGAAAATGGCCTGCCGGTGCCGGGCATTCTGGTGGAGATCTGGCAGGCCAACGCCGCCGGTCGCTACAACCACAAACGCGACCTGCACGACGCGCCGCTGGACCCGAACTTTACCGGTACCGGCCGCACCGTCACCGACGCCGACGGCTGGTATCAGTTCCAGACCATCAAGCCCGGTGCTTACCCGTGGGGCAACCACCACAACGCGTGGCGCCCGGCGCATATCCACTTCTCGCTGTTTGGCCCCAGCGTGCTGACGCGGCTGGTCACGCAGATGTATTTTCCCGGCGACCCGCTGCTGGAATACGACCCGATCTACAACTGCGTGCCGGACACCAGCGCCAAGCAGCGGCTGATCGCGCGTTTTGATCTGGAAAAAAC
Source organism: Pseudomonas sp. FP2338 (assembly GCF_030687515.1). Classification (NCBI taxonomy): domain Bacteria; kingdom Pseudomonadati; phylum Pseudomonadota; class Gammaproteobacteria; order Pseudomonadales; family Pseudomonadaceae; genus Pseudomonas; species Pseudomonas sp. FP2338. The sequence continues at coordinate 1,612,605 of NZ_CP117436.1, forward strand.
CATTCCGTCCTATGCCCTCGGCTATCGCTGGGACATCGTTTTGCGCGGCCGCGACGCCACGCCGATGGAGAAATGAGATGACCCTGAATGCGACCACGTCCCACACCGTCGGGCCGTATTACCACATCGGCCTGACCTGGCTGAACCGCGAAGACCTGACCGTGCCGGCAACCCTGGGCGAGCGCGTGGCAATCAGCGGGCGAGTGGTGGACGGCAACGGTGATGTCGTCAACGACGCCATGCTGGAAGTCTGGCAGGCCAATGCCGCCGGTAAGTACGACCACCCGGAAGACGAGCAGGCCAAGGCCGTTGACCCCAACTTCGAAGGGTTTGGCCGCGTGCCGGTGGACGCCGAAGGGCGTTTTCGGTTTACCACCATCAAGCCGGGCAGCGTGCCAGGCCTGCGAGGCACGACCCAGGCGCCGCATCTGGTGGTGCTGGTGTTTGCCCGTGGCTTGGTCAAGCACCTGCTGACGCGGATTTATTTTGACGGTGAAGCGCGCAATGGCGATGACCCGTTGCTGGCCTGCGTGCCGGCTGAGCGTCGCGCTACGTTGATTGCCACGCCGGATGCGCAGGGTGTGCATCAGTGGAATGTGATTTTGCAGGGCACAGACAAGGAGACGGTGTTCTTCGATTATTGAGTTGAGCTGGCGGGCGTCATCGCGGGCAAGCCCGGCTCCCACCTTTTGATCTGTGAATAGGTTCAAAGGTGGGAGCTGGCTTGCCTGCGATGGCGCCCTCAAGGCCGCACCTATGCAAAAGTCTGCTTGCGGAACATGGTTGTTGCAAAGTATGTCTAGGCTATAACCGTTCCCACTGAGTAAAAAACATGACAACAACAACGAGTCACTACACCGGAGAAGAACGCAGCAAACGGATTTTTGCGATTGTCGGGGCCTCCTCCGGCAACCTGGTCGAATGGTTCGACTTCTACGTCTATGCCTTCTGCGCGATCTATTTTGCCCCGGCGTTTTTCCCCTCGGACGACCCCACGGTCCAACTGCTCAACACCGCCGGTGTATTTGCCGCCGGGTTCCTGATGCGCCCCATCGGCGGCTGGCTGTTTGGCCGAGTGGCCGACAAGCACGGGCGCAAAAACTCGATGATGATCTCGGTGCTGATGATGTGCGCCGGTTCCCTGGTCATCGCCTTTTTGCCCACCTACAAAGATATCGGCGCCTGGGCGCCCGCCTTGCTGCTGGTGGCTCGCCTGTTCCAGGGGCTGTCGGTGGGGGGCGAATACGGCACCACGGCGACCTACATGAGTGAAGTGGCACTCAAGGGCCAGCGCGGCTTTTTTGCCTCATTCCAATACGTGACCCTGATCGGCGGCCAATTGCTGGCGGTGCTGGTGGTGGTGATCCTGCAACAGATCCTCAGCGAAGAAGAACTGCGTGCCTGGGGCTGGCGGATTCCGTTCGTGATCGGCGCCATTGCTGCGGTGATCTCCCTGCTGCTGCGTCGCACCTTGAAAGAAACCACCAGCAAGGAAATGCGTGAAGACAAAGACGCCGGCAGCATCGTCGCGTTGTTCCGCGACCACGGCAAAGCGTTCATTACCGTGTTGGGCTACACCGCCGGTGGCTCGCTGATTTTCTACACCTTCACCACGTACATGCAGAAATACCTGGTGAACACCGTGGGCATGCACGCCAAGACGTCGAGCTACATCATGACCGGCGCGTTGTTCCTGTACATGTGCATGCAGCCGCTGTTCGGCATGCTGGCGGACAAGATCGGTCGACGTAATTCGATGCTCTGGTTCGCAGGCCTGGGTACGCTGTTCACTGTGCCGATCCTGCTGACCTTGAAAACCGTCACCAGCCCGTTCCTGGCCTTTGTGCTGATCACCCTGGCCTTGGCGATCGTCAGCTTCTACACCTCGATCAGCGGCCTGGTCAAAGCCGAGATGTTCCCGCCGCAGGTGCGCGCACTGGGTGTGGGCCTGGCCTATGCGGTGGCGAATGCGATTTTTGGCGGTTCGGCTGAAGTTGTCGCGCTGAGCCTGAAATCCATCGGCATGGAAAATACCTTTTACTGGTACGTCACCGCGATGATGGCGGTCGCCTTCCTGTTCAGCCTGCGTCTGCCCAAACAGGCGGCTTATCTACACCACGACCTCTAGGGATGAGTTATGACACTGCGCACGAGCAATCAACTGTTCGACGCTTACTTCACCGCTGACAGCATGGCCGAAGTGTTCTGCGACCACGGACGTTTGCAGGGCATGCTGGATTTCGAAGCGGCATTGGCCCGGGCCGAGGCGCGGGTCGGGTTGATTCCGCAAGCCGCCGTCGCGCCGATTGCCCAGGCGTGCCTGGCGTCGCTTTACGATGTGGACGCCCTCGGTGAGGCGATTGCCTCGGCGGGGAATTCGGCGATTCCACTGGTGAAGGCCTTGGGCAAGTTGATTGCCGCTGAAGATGCCGGCGCCGAGCGTTACGTGCACCTGGGTGCGACCAGCCAGGATGTGATGGACACCGGGCTGGTGCTGCAACTGCGCCAGGCGTTGGCGCTGATCGAAGCGGACCTGGCGCAATTGGGCGAGGTGCTTGCTGTGCAGGCCCAGCGTTATGCCGACGTGCCCCTGGCTGGGCGAACCTGGTTGCAGCATGCGACGCCGGTCACCCTCGGAATGAAAATCGCCGGTTGGCTGGGCGCGGTCACGCGCAGTCGCCAACGCCTGGCCGAGCTGAAGCCGCGCTTGCTGGTGCTGCAGTTTGGTGGCGCGTCCGGCACCCTGGCGGCACTCGGTGAGCACGCCATGCCGGTAGCACACGCCTTGGCGGCTGAGTTGCAATTGGGCCTGCCCGAGCAACCCTGGCACACCCAACGTGATCGACTGGTGGAGTTTGCCGGCGTGCTCGGCCTGATCGCCGGCAGCCTCGGCAAACTGGGGCGCGACCTCAGCCTGTTGATGCAGACCGAAGCGGCGGAGGTGTTCGAGCCATCGGCACCGGGCAAAGGCGGCTCATCGACCATGCCGCACAAGCGCAACCCAGTCGGCGCCGCCGTGTTGATCAGCGCGGCCACCCGCGTGCCGGGGCTGGTGGCGACGATGTTCAGCGCCATGCCCCAAGAGCATGAGCGCAGCCTGGGCCTGTGGCACGCCGAGTGGGAAACCCTGCCGGAGATTTGCCGGCTGGTGTCGGGTGCCTTGAAACAGGCGCTGCTGGTGAGCCAAGGCTTGGAGGTCGACCCCGAGCGCATGGCGCACAACCTTGACCTGACCCAAGGCCTGGTGCTGGCCGAAGCCGTGAGCATCGTGCTTGCCCAACGCCTGGGCCGCGAGACCGCTCACCATCTATTGGAGCAATGCTGTAAACGCGCCGTCGCCGAACGGCGCCATCTGCGCGCAGTGCTGGCGGATCAAGCGCAGGTCACCGCCGAGTTGTCGGCGGCGGAGCTGGACCGCCTGCTCGATCCGGCCCATTACTTGGGCCAGGCCCACACCTGGGTCACCCGTGCCGTAACCGACCATTTTGCATTGACCGCGTAAGGAGACCGCTGTGGCTTTTGTACAACTGGCCGATGGCCCATTGCATTACCAACTGGACGGGCCTGAGGGCGCGCCGGTGCTGGTGCTGTCCAACTCGTTGGGCACCGACCTGCATATGTGGGACATCCAGATCCCGGCCTTCATCAAGCACTTTCGCGTGCTGCGTTTCGATACTCGTGGGCATGGCAAATCCCTGGTCACCGAGGGCCCGTACAGCATTGAGCAACTGGGTCATGACGTGATCGCGCTGCTGGATGCACTGGATATCCAACGTGCGCATTTTTGCGGGCTGTCCATGGGTGGGTTGATCGGCCAGTGGCTGGGTATTCACGCAGGTGATCGTCTGCTGCGCCTGGTGGTGTGTAACACCGCCGCCAGGATCGGCACGCCGGAAATCTGGAACCCACGTATCGAGAGCGTGCTGCGCGACGGCGCGGCGGCCATGGTTGCGCTGCGCGATGCGTCGATTGCACGCTGGTTTACCGCCGATTTCGCCGCCGCCAACCCGCACCAGGCCCAGCAGATCACTGACATGCTCGCCGCCACATCGCCTCAAGGTTATGCCGCCAACTGCGCAGCCGTACGTGATGCGGATTTGCGCGAGCAACTGTCCAGGATCAAAGTGCCGACCCTGGCGATTGCCGGCACCGAAGATGCCGTCACGCCGCCGGCCGGCAGCCGCTTTATCCAGAACCAGGTCAAGGGCGCCGAGTACGCCGAGTTCTACGCGGCGCATCTTTCTAACGTACAGGCTGGCGCGGCGTTCAGCGAGCGCGTTCTGGCGTTCCTGTTGGCTGATTAAACCTGTGGCAAGCCTGCTCGCCACAAGTGTTCGGGCTTCTATCAAATGTTTAAGGAGTTTTTGTGGACGAGAAACAACGTTATGCCGATGGCCTGCAAGTGCGCCGCGAAGTGCTGGGCGATGCGCATGTCGACCGCAGCCTCAATGCCCTGACCGAGTTCAACAGCGAGTTCCAGGAAATGATCACCCGCCACGCCTGGGGTGATATCTGGACCCGCCCCGGCCTGCCGCGGCATACCCGCAGCCTGATCACCATCGCCATGTTGATCGGCATGAACCGCAGTGAAGAGTTGAAGCTGCACCTGCGCGCTGCCGCCAGCAACGGCGTGACCCGCGCCGAGATCAAGGAAGTGCTGATGCAAAGCGCGATCTACTGCGGGATACCGGCGGCGAATGCGACGTTCCACCTGGCCGAGTCGGTGTGGGATGAGTTGGGTGTCGAGTCGCGCCAGCAAGTCTGAATGTGCAATACGCTCAACATGTGGGAGCTGGCTTGCCTGCGATACAGGCCACTCGGTTTGTCGGTTAAGCCGAGGTGATGCCATCGCAGGCAAGCCAGCTCCCACAGTAAACCTCCTGTGTTTTTGAGGTCAGTGTGAGTCCGCATCCCACACCCAGTTCCACACTCCCGGTAGATGCACTACTTCATTCATATCTTTGACTGTGCGTGCCAAGGCTGCGCGTTCCAGCGTGGCGTGGTCGGTGTAGAACGGCTCGGCAGCCACCTTCATGCCGTTGATCCGCGCGCTGTCCATCAGGATCTGTAAGTACTCCTGTAAATGTCGCGCGGTGTAGCGGTTGATATCGTGGAAGGTCACCACCACCGGTATCACGCCGTCGACTGTGGGCAGTTCGCCCAAGGCAATGCGCTCGCGCACCACCGACAGTTGCCGATACAAATTCGCCCGCCGGCGTGGGCTGCCATTAAAACCCCAGATCTTGCCGTCATTGGCACTCAGGTCAGTCAGCAGCACATGCATGCCATGGCGCTGGTAAGCGGCGAAGGTGCGTCTGTCATAGTTCCAGAACGGCGGGCGCACTAACGTTGGTGGCGCGCCGGTGATCGACGCAATATCGGCCGCGCCCTCGGTGAGGGTGCTTTCCAGCTTGGCATCATTGAGCCAGCGATGGTTGGTATGAAACGCCGTGGCCGTGTGGAACGCCAGCACATGCCCGGCGGCATATTCGCGCTCCATGGTCTTGCGCCCCCGCGGGCTGCCGCCGGAACGGGACGCCTCGGTCTGCAGGAAAAACACCGCCTTGATGCCTGGCAGCACCGGGTTGTGCGCAAGGTCGGCAATCACGGAGCGGCTCGGGTTGTTGTAGCCCGAGGCACTGGGGCCGTCATCGAAGGTCAGCAGGAAGCGGATCGGCGCCTGGGTTTGCAGGCGCTGCTCGGTCTGCGGCGTCAGGGCAATGGGTGGGCCGATGCAGCCGCTGAGCAGGATCGATAGGATGACAATCAGGTATTTCATGGCGGCCTGGGTCAAGAGGGGTTGGCGTCGATGAAATCCCTGTATCGACTGAAGGGCGCATGCACCATACAGCATGAGCACATCGGTGATCACCGGGAAATATTGCCCCGTGTCTTGGGACGGCGGGCTGCTGCGCCAGCCCGCTTTCAAGCGTCAGGTATAGCTCGTGCGCAGTGGTTTACCCGTTTCTTCGTTCAGGGTGTTTTCGGTAAAAGGGGCTGGGTTGGTAGAGGTTGGTGGGGTGGAGGGGTCGTTATCGAAGTCGTAGGGGGCCGCGCTGCTTGGCAGGCCCACGGCTTGCAGTTCGTCATTGGGTGGGCCGGGGCGCTGAGGGTGAGCGCTGGTCGGGTCACTCGCACCGGGCAGGAACGTGCCGTTGGCACCGTTCCAAGCGTGCGCCATCTCATGGTAGAGCTGGACCAACGGCATATCGCTGCCATGGATATGCGCCGGGTTATAGAAAATCGTAGCGTCGTCCGCGCGGGCGCCAGGCACGCCGTCCTTGATGTAACCCAGCTTCGGGTCATTCGGGGTCTCGGGATACTGATGGGTATCGGCCATTCTTTGCAGCTCAGTACTCCAGAAATCGTAGAAGTTATTGGCGCTGTTCGATTGCCTGATGTGGACAGGGCCGCCGTTTTGAACCGCTGCCTTATCCAGCGCTTCCAGCATTTTTTGCCCTTGGGGCGAAGCGCGAAGCAACGCCAGATCGTCTTCGACCCGCTGGATGAAGTCCGGTGATCCATGGATGTTGAACGCTTGTCGGCCCGCTTCGCTTGGTGTCACTTGGGTGACTGTCGAGCCTTGGGTGCCGATCAGGTGGTCTGTCATTTTTGCGTAGAGACGCGCTTTGAGGGTGTTGGCCCGCACCGTGTCACGACCCTGCCCGGTGTAAACAGTGGTCTGGTCGTAGCCGACTAACAGGTCGTTACCCTGGCCGCCATTGAGCACCGTGTGCCCATTGCCCGCGTACAGGTGGTCGTCGCCGGCACCGCCATCCAGGTGGCTGTGTTTGCTCGCCGGCCCGCTGCCTGCGTACAAACGGTCGTTGCCATTATTGCCGTACAGAACGGCGTGGCCAGTGCCGCCGGCAATCGTATCGTCCCCCTCATTGCCCTCTGCATAGCCTGTGCCGCTGCCAAGGCGAATATGGTCATTGCCGCGCCCACCATAGATGCTGGTGTGACCGCCTCCAGCCTGCACGGTGTCGTCGCCATCGCCGGCTTCGATCTTCACTCGCACAGTGACATTGGGGTCGAGCGTAATTCGGTCGTCACCCGCCGCACTTTTGATGTGGAGGAAGGTTGGTGCGTTTGAACGGCCGTCGAAGGAACTGAAGGCGTATTCGCGACCGTTTATCCGCGCGTACAGCTGGCCGTCAGGACGTTGACTGATGTGAATCCGGTCCGATTGATCGCCGGTTTCGATGATCAAAATGTTCTCCAGTGTCTCTGGGCGTCCGGGGTTTTTGAGACCCTCGATCAGCATCTGGCCAACACGCAGGTAGCCGTCATCCACCAGCATCTGTGTTTTGGTTCGAGTGGGTGGTGGGCCTGAGGGCGGTTGGGGCTGGTTATTGCTGGGTGGGAGTTGGGATGGCGCCATGAAGGGGTGGTGATGTGAAGTGACTACGTTCATGGGCGGTTAACCTCGTGTCGGATGGCGTGTTTTTTTTGTCGGCATTTTCCGACTAGATGCACGCCTTCAGTCGAGTGAGGGGAGGGAAACGTTCCTTCTTTAAGTGAGGCAACTTGCTACAAAACAGCCACGATCAATCAAGACGCGCGGCTGCAGCGGTAGGCGCCCTGGCCGCTTACAAGAGGCTGATCGGATAGCTGACGATCAACCGGTTCTCATCAAATTCATTGTTGCTGTAGTCCCTGCGCATCGTGGAATTGCGCCAGCGCACATTCAGATCCCTGAAAGTGCCGCTCTGCACCGTATAACCCACTTCGCTCTCACGACCCCATTCCTTGCCGTCGGTGACGGTGCCGGTGTGCACGTTGCTGCCGCTGATATAACGGTTCATCAGGGTCAGGCCGGGTATGCCGAGCGCGGCGAAGTTGTAGTCGTGGCGCACTTGCCAGGATTTTTCCTGGGCGTTGTCGTAGCTGGAGTTATAGCTGTCGTTGGCCAGGGTGCCGCCGCTGGTGCCGTTGACGCGCATCCAGGCACTGTTGCCGGTGAGTTTTTGCAGGCCGACGTAGAAGGTGTTGCCGCCGTAACGAGCGGAGAACAGGCCGGACCAGGTCTTGTTGTCCAGCTCGCCTGCGCGGGCACTGCCGTCGTCCTTGCCGTAGAAGAACCCGAGGTTGGCGCCCAGGGTCCAGCTGCCCACCGCCTGGCTGTGAGTCAGGTTGATGTATTGCTGGCTGTAAATGTCCTTGAGTTGGGCATTCCATACGCCAATTTGGGTGTGTTTGTCGTTGAAGGCGTATTCACCGCCCTGGAAGTTGAAGCGGTCGGAGGTGAAGGCGGTTTTACCGACCATCGACATGTCGGTCATGCTGCTGTCGTCGCGCGGGCTGTTGGCGCGGAACTGGCCGCCGTAGAGGGTCAGTCCGTCGATTTCCCTGGAAGTGATCTGCCCGCCACGCAGGGTTTGCGGCAGGGAGCGGCCGTCGTCCGAGCGCAAAATCGGCAGCACCGGCATCCATTCGCCGACCTTGACTTCGGTCTTGGAGATCCGCGCCTTGAACGCGACCCCAAGACGCCCGAAGTTGTCCGCCGGGCGGCCGTCGCGGTCCAGCGGCAACAGCTGGGTGCCACCGGTGCCGCGCCCGCCATCGAGCTTTTGTGAGTACATGCCCAGCACATCCACACCGAAACCCACCGTGCCCTGGGTGAAGCCGGACTTGGCGTCGAGGATGAAACTTTGCGTCCACTCCTGCGCGCCGCCCTGGCTTTTGGTCGGGTTGGTGTAATTGCGGTTGAAGAAGAAATTGCGCAGGTTGAGGTTGGCGCTGGCGTCTTCGAGAAAACCGTGTTCTTCGGCGACGACGGGCAGGGCAAGGCTGGCGACAGCGGTTGCCAGCAATAGCTGGCGCGGGCGGAACGTGCTCATGGTGTTGGACCTGTTGTTATTGGGGTTATGCAGGTGCGGGCCATGGTGCGGGGCGGTGCGGGGGCGATGAAAGTGGGGGAGAGCGGGTTGTGGGCGATGATCGAACGCAAGTTGGCGGGCATAAAAAAACCGCTTCCGGTGAGGGAAGCGGTTTTTGTTCAGTGCACTGCTGTTAGAACAACTTCAGCGCCGGTGCTTCTTCTTTCAACGGCTCGTTCTTCGCGGTCTGCTCGTTCCAGCCACCGCCGAGGGCCTTGTACAGGTTGACCTCGCTGTTGAGCTGCGCCAGGCGGTCGGTGATCAGCGATTGCTGGGCACTGAACAGTTGGCGCTGGGCGTCGAGGAAGGTCAGGTTGCTGTCGACACCAATGCGGTAGCGACGCTCGGCCAGGCGGTAGTAATCCTGGTTGGCCGCGACGAAGCCACGTTGGGCGTCCAACTGCTGCTTGTAGGTCTCACGGGCGGCAAGGCCGTCGGAGACTTCCTGGAAGCCGGTCTGGATCGCCTTCTCGTAGTTGGCCACGTTGATCTCTTTCTGGATCTTCGAGTAGTCCAGGCTTGCGCGCAGGCTACCGGCGTTGAAGATCGGGATGTTGATCTGCGGGGCAAACGACCAGGTGCCCGAACCGCCTTTGAACAGGCCACCCAGGGTAGGGCTGGCGGTACCGGCGCTGGCGGTCAGGCTGATGCTCGGGAAGAACGCAGCACGGGCCGCGCCGATGTTGGCGTTGGCGGCTTTGAGGTTGTACTCGGCCTGCACAATGTCAGGGCGACGTTGCAGCAGGTCGGATGGCAACCCGGCCGGCACTTCGCTGAGCAGGTCATCCGACAGCGGCTTGCTGGCGATATTGGCCGGCAGGCCGGTGCCCAGCAACAGGGTCAGGCTGTTTTCGTCCTGGGCCACCTGGCGCGTATAACGTGCCAGTTGCACCCGGGCGTTTTCCACCGAGGTGCGTGCCTGGCTCAAGTCGAGGGCCGAGGCCACGCCGACTTCGTTGCTGCGCGAGGTCAGCTTGAAGCTCTGCTCGAACGCGCCGAGGGTGTCCTGGGTCAGCTTGAGCAGTTCCTTGTCGGCCTGCCAGGTCAGGTAGGCATTCGCCACACTGGCCACCAGGCTGATCTGGGTGCTGCGCCGTGCTTCTTCAGTGGCGAAGTACTTTTGCAGGGCTTCTTCACTGAGGCTGCGTACGCGACCGAACAGGTCCAGCTCATACGAGCTGATGCCCAGGCCAGCCGAATATTGGCTGGTGATGCCGGCTTCGCCAGACTGCGACAGCTTGGCCGGGGTGCGCTGGCGGCTGCCGCTGCCGGTGGCCGAAACCGCCGGGAACAGGTCGGCACGCTGGATCTGGTACTGCGCCGCATAGGCGTCGATGTTCAGCGCCGCGACACGCAGGTCACGGTTGTTCACCAACGCGGTCTGGATCAGCTGTTGCAGGGCAGGGTCATGGAAAAACTGCTTCCAGCCTTGCTCGGCAGCGGCCTGGCCCGGCGCCTGGGCCGACGAGTACGCCGGCCCCTGCGGGAACTGGGCTGCTACCGGCGCTTCAGGGCGCTGGTAGTCAGGGATCAGCGAGCAGCCACTGAGCACGAATGCGGTGACGGCTAAGGAAAGTAGCGACTTGCTCATTGGCCAGCCTCTTTAGGAGTTTCAGTAGTGTCTTTCTTTTTGCGTTCGCCCGCAGCCGAAACGGTCGCGAAGAACAGTGGTACCCAGAAGATCGCCAGGACCGTCGCTGTGATCATACCGCCAATTACGCCGGTACCGATTGCGTGCTGGCTACCTGAGCCCGCGCCGGTGGAGATTGCCAGTGGCAATACGCCGAGGACGAACGCCATGGAGGTCATGATGATCGGCCGCAGACGCATGCGGGACGCTTCGATAGCCGCCTCGACGATGCCTTTGCCTTGTTCGTGGAGCTCTTTGGCAAACTCCACGATCAGGATGGCGTTTTTCGCCGCCAGGCCCACCGTCACCAACAGGCCCACCTGGAAGAACACGTCGTTGGACAACCCGCGCAAGCTGGTCGCCATCAATGCGCCCACAACCCCCAGGGGCACTACCAGGATGACCGCGATCGGGATCGACCAGCTTTCGTACAGTGCCGCGAGGCAGAGGAACACCACCAGCAGCGACAAGGCGTACAGCGCAGGTGCCTGGGAGCCGGACAGACGTTCTTCATACGACAACCCCGTCCACGCATAGCCAACACCCGCAGGCAATTGCTTGGCAATACGCTCGACTTCGGCCATGGCGTCACCGGTACTGTAGCCCGGCGCCGGCGTACCGAGGACTTCCATCGCCGCTACACCGTTGTAGCGCGAGAGTTTCGGCGAACCGAAGATCCACTTGCCCGAAGCGATGGAGGACAACGGCACCATCTTCCCGGAGTCGCTGCGCACGTACCATTTGTCCAGGTCTTCAGGCGACATGCGGCTGGCGGCGTCACCTTGCACGTACACCTTCTTCACCCGACCGCGGTCGATGAAGTCGTTGACGTAGCTGCCACCCAAGGCAATCGCCAGGGTCTGGTTGATGTTCGACAGGGTGATGCCCTGGGCGCTGGCCTTCTCGTCGTCGACGGTGAGTTCGTACTGCGGCTCATCGTTCACGCCGTTGGGGCGCACGCCTGCCAGAATCTTGCTCTGTGCTGCCATACCGAGGAACTGGTTACGCGCCGCCATCAATTTATCGTGGCCGACACCGCCCTGGTCTTGCAGGAACACGTCGAAGCCGGTGGCGTTACCCAGTTCCAGTACAGACGGCGGCACGATGGCAAATACCATGGCGTCCTTGAAGGTCTGCATGAAGTAGCCCTGGGCGCGCTTGGCGATCTCGAACACCGAGTTGGAGGCGTCACGTTCGCCCCACGGCTTGAGCATCACAAATGCCAGGCCCGAGCTTTGGCCACGACCGGCGAAGTTGAAGCCGTTTACGGTAAACACCGATTTCACGCCTTTGCCTTCGCCCGGTTCGCCTTCCTTGTCGTTGAGCAGGTAGGCACGCATGTCGTCGATGACTTTTTGCGTACGCTCAGCCGTGGAACCGACCGGCGTCTGCACCTGAGCGAAGATCACGCCCTGGTCTTCATCGGGCAGGAACGCTGCAGGAATGCGCATGAACAGCCAGATCATGCCGGCGAAGATCAGCGCGTACACCAGGAACGCAGGAATCTTGTGCCTGATCATGTTGCCCACGCCGCGCTCGTAGCTCAGTACGCCACGGTCGAAGGTGCGGTTGAACCAGCCGAAGAAACCACGCTTGGGTTGGCCGTGCTTTTCCGGATCGATCGGCTTGAGCATGGTGGCGCACAACGCCGGGGTGAAGATCAGCGCAACCAGTACCGACAACGCCATGGCCGAAACGATGGTGATGGAGAACTGTTTGTAAATCACACCGGTGGAACCACCGAAGAACGCCATCGGCAACAGAACCGCCGACAGTACCAGGGCGATACCCACCAGGGCGCCCTGGATCTGGCCCATGGACTTGACCGTCGCCTCTTTGGGCGACAAGTGTTCCTCAGCCATTACCCGTTCGACGTTTTCCACCACCACGATGGCATCGTCCACCAGCAGGCCGATGGCCAGGATCATGCCGAACATGGTCAGGGTGTTGATGGTGAAACCGAACGCGGCCAGGATCCCGAAGGTACCCAACAGTACGACCGGTACGGTCATGGTGGTGATGATGGTGGCGCGGAAGTTCTGCAGGAACAGGAACATCACCAGGAACACCAGCACGATCGCTTCGACCAGGGTGTCGACTACCCCGGAGATCGATTCGGTAACGACTGGGGTGGTGTCATACGGCACCACCGCCTTCATGCCTGGCGGGAAGAACGGTTCGAGCGACGCCACGGTGGCGCGGATGGCCTTGCCGGTGTCCAGGGCGTTGGCGCCCGAAGCCAGCTTGATCGCCATACCGGAAGCCGGCTTGCCGTTGAACTGCGCAGCGATGCTGTAGTTCTGGCCACCGAGTTCAATACGGGAGACATCTTTCAGGCGCACCTGTGAGCCGTCGGTATTGACCTTCATCAGAATGTTGCCGAACTGCTCAGCTGTCTGCAGGCGGGTCTTGCCAATGATTGTGGCGTTCAGCTGCGTGCCGGGCAGGGCAGGCAGGCCGCCCAGTTGGCCGGTAGCGACCTGTACGTTCTGCGCGGAGATCGCGGTGCTGACATCCACCGGCGTGAGCTGGTAGTTGTTCAGCTTGGCCGGGTCCAGCCAGATACGCATGGCGTACTGCGAACCGAACACCTGGAAGTCACCGACACCCGCCGTACGGGAAATCGGGTCCTGGATGTTGGACACAATGTAGTTGGACAGGTCGTCCTTGGTCATGCTGCCGTCTTCGGACACCAGACCGATCACCATCAGGAAGTTCTTCACCGACTTGGTCACGCGGATACCCTGCTGCTGCACTTCTTGCGGCAGCAGTGGGGTCGCCAGGTTCAGCTTGTTCTGCACCTGAACCTGGGCGATATCCGGGTTGGTACCCTGGTTGAACGTCACGGTGATGGTCATGCTGCCGTCGGAGTTACTGTCCGAGGAAACATAACGCAGGTTGTCGATACCGTTGAGCTGTTGCTCGATCACCTGCACCACGGTGTCCTGCACGGTTTGTGCGGACGCGCCTGGGTAGGTCACCTGGATGTCGATGGCGGTCGGCGCGATGGCCGGGTATTGGTTGATGGGCAACTTCATGATCGAAAGTGCCCCGACCAGCATGATCACCAGGGCGATAACCCAGGCGAAAATGGGACGGTCGATAAAAAATTTCGACATGGATTACTCCCCTTTGCCAGCAGCGGCAGCAGGAGCAGCAGCACTGCCAGCGTCAGCAGGCTTGGCGTTGTCGGCCGGCTTGACTTTGACCTCGACGCCCGGCTTGACGTATTGCAAGCCTTCTGTGATCACACGGTCGCCGGCGTTCAGGCCTTTTTCCACCAGCCAGTAGGCGCCGTACGTACGGTTGGCTACCAGCTCGCGCTGCTCGACCTTGTTGTCGGCGTTGACGATAAGCGCCGTTGGCGTGCCCTTCAGGTCACGGGTCACGCCTTGCTGCGGTGCCAGGATGGCCTTGCTGTTCACACCCGCTTGCAGTTGGGCGTGCACGAACATGCCCGGCAGCAGGGTGTGGTCAGGGTTGGGGAATACGGCGCGCAGGGTCACGGAGCCAGTAGTCTGGTCAACCGACACTTCGGAGAACTCCAGCTTGCCGTCCTGGGCGTAGGCGCTGCCGTCTTCCAGGGTCAGCTTGACCTTGGCCGCGTTTTCGCCGGCTTTCTCCAGCTGGCCGCTTTCGAGGTCGCGGCGCAGTTTCAGCATTTCAGCCGACGACTGGGTGACGTCGACATAGATCGGGTCCAGTTGCTGAATCACGGCCATGGCATCGGCCTGGCCATTGCTGACCAGCGCGCCTTCGGTGACCGAAGAACGACCAATACGCCCGGAGATCGGCGCGAACACTTTGGTGTAGCGCACGTTGATCTGGGCGGTTTGCACGTCGGCTTCAGACGTCATGCGGTTGGCCACGGCGGTGTCGTATTCCTGACGGCTGACGGCTTGCTCATCGACAAGTTGCTTGTAGCGGTCGGTGATGGACTTGGTCTGGGTCAGTTTCGCTTGTGCGCTTTTGAGGGTGGCGTCATACACCGACGGGTCGATCTGGTAGAGCTGTTGCCCTTCCTTCACGTCGCCGCCTTCCTTGAACAGGCGCTTGAGAATGATGCCGTTCACCTGGGGACGAACTTCCGCGATGCGGTAGGCGGTGGTGCGGCCTGGCAATTCGGACGTCAGGGTGAAGGCTTGCGGTTGAATGGTGACCACGCCGACCTGAGGGGTTTGAGCGGGCGGAGCCGCTTCTTCCTTTTTACATCCGCTGAGCAGCGATGCCAGGGCGACGGCAGTGACCAGAGCGGTAACAGCTGGCTTAAGTTGCATGAAGATCCTCGGGTCAGGCGCGCAGAGTGCGCACAAGAAGTGTGGAAGGGTAAAAAACAAGCCGTGAGTGGATAAGTAGCTTGCTACGCAATATACTTACGTTCACGGTTGTTTGTAAACTCTTGACAGGTTTCGCGGATTGTTGACAAAGCATCCGCCAAAGCCTCGATTTTAGTACGTTCGGCGCCCAAGACGACGTCGTCCCACAATTATTCAGATGATGCTCAAGCACCATCCACAGTGTCCTGATTGAGGTTTTACTGCCATGGTTCGTCGCACCAAAGAGGAAGCTCAGGAAACGCGCAGCCAGATTCTCGACGCCGCCGAGCAAGCCTTTTATCAACGCGGAGTGGCCCGCACCACGCTGGCGGACATCGCCGCGTTGGCCGGGGTGACGCGCGGGGCTATCTATTGGCATTTCAGTAACAAGTCCGATTTGCTCCAGGCACTGCTCGACACGCTGCACGAACCCCTGGACGAACTGGCCCGGGCCAGTGAAAGCGAGGATGAAGTCGACCCGCTGGGTTGTATGCGCAAGCTGTTGATCCATCTTTATCATCAAGTGGCCCTGGACCCGAAAACCCGGCGCATCAACGAAATCCTGTTTCATAAGTGCGAGTTCACCGATGAAATGTGCGACATGCGGCGCCAACGCCAGACCCACAGCCTGGAATGCAACCTGCGCATCGGCCTGACGCTGCGCAACGCGGTCCATCGCGGGCAACTTCCGGAAAACCTCGACACCACGCGGGGCGCGGTGTGCATTCATGCTTACATCCACGGCTTGATTGGCCAGTGGCTGTTGGTACCCGACAGCTTCCAACTGCATCAGGACGCTGAACGCTGGGTGGACGCAGGGCTGGACATGCTGCGCTTGAGCCCCAGCCTGCGCAATTAAGACAAAATGCGTAATTGCATCCAGTTGTGTCAACAGTAAAGTCCAGAGACAGTCAATCGTCCCTTCGCAGGATTTGTGGGGTGACTTTATATACGGGCTGGCGGGCGGTTGATAGGTAGCCGCCTAAGTATTTTGTAGCAATTTTGTTGCAAGGCTGTGAAGGAGTGTTTCCGAGTGCTGCGCAAGGTTCCTAAGGTGGGGCTTGCGTGGGAGCTGGTGTGCTCAAGCGCGCATTAAAAAAGCCCCGGTTCCTGCGAACCGGGGCTTTTTCGTTTCAGCGAATTACATCACAACGCCAGCGTCGGGTAGTCGATGTAACCCACCGGGCCTTTAGCGTAGAAGGTTTCCGGGTGCGGTTCGTTCAACGGCGCATCGGCCTTCAAGCGTGCCGGCAGGTCCGGGTTGGCAATGAACGGCACGCCGAAGGCCACCGCATCGGCCTTGCCGGCCGCCAGCCAGGCGTTGGCGCTGTCTTTGGTGAAGCGTTCGTTGGCGATGTACGCGCCGCCGAAGGCTTTTTTCAGCTGTGGGCCGAGGCTGTCGCCGGCTTCTTTTTCACGCGAGCAGATAAACGCGATGCCACGCTTGCCCAGCTCGCTGGCGACGTAAGTGAAGGTTTCCGCCAGGTTATCGTCGCCCATGTCATGGGAGTCGGCGCGGGGTGCCAGGTGCACACCCACACGGCCGGCGCCCCAGACTTCGATAGCGGCGTCGGTCACTTCCAGCAGCAGGCGAGCGCGGTTTTCCAGGGAGCCGCCGTAGTTGTCGGTGCGCTGGTTGGTGCTGCTTTGCAGGAACTGGTCGAGCAGGTAACCGTTGGCGCCGTGGATCTCCACGCCGTCAAAGCCTGCCGCTTTGGCGTTCTCGGCACCGACGCGGTAAGCGTCAACGATGTCGGCGATTTCAGCGGTTTCCAGGGCACGTGGGGTCGGGTAGTCGGCGAGTGGGCGAACCAGGCTGACGTGGCCTTTAGGCTGGATGGCGCTGGGTGCCACCGGGGTTTCGCCGTTCAGGTACGACTCATGGGAGATACGGCCCACATGCCACAGTTGCAGGAAGATCTTGCCGCCCGCGCCGTGTATCGCCTTGGTGACATTGGCCCAGCCGCGCACCTGGTCGTTGGACCAGATGCCCGGCGTGTCCGGGTAGCCCACGCCCAGCGGCGTCACGGAGGTGGCTTCGCTGAGGATCAGCCCGGCGGAAGCGCGTTGCACGTAGTACTCGGCCATCAGCGCATTCGGTACGCGGCCTTCATCGGCGCGGCAGCGGGTCAGCGGCGCCATGATGATGCGGTTGGACAATTCCAGGTCGCCCAGTTTGATCGGATCGAAAATAGTCGTCATGGGAAAACACCCTTCTCTTTAAGTGGATTGATCAGTCGGTCGCAGGGGCCAGGTCGGCATCGCCGCTCTGACGGAAAGTAATCAAGGTCACCAGCAGGGCCAGGATCGCCAGGGCCGCCGCCGCCAAAGGCACGCTGGTCAGGCCAAAACCGTGGGCAATCACGCTGCCGCCGACCCAGGCGCCGAGGGCGTTGCCGATGTTGAAGGCGCCGATATTCAAGGTGGACACCAGGTTCGGAGCGGCCTTGCCGAAGGTCACCACGTTGATCTGCAGCGCCGGTACGGCGGCAAACGAGGCGGTGGCCCACAGGAACAGGGTGATTTCTGTCGGGATCACCGCGACGCTGGTCCAGGTCAGCACCGTGGACACCACCGCCATGCTGATAAACACGCCAATCAGGGTGGCCGCCAGGCGTTTATCCGCCAGCTTGCCGCCGATGATGTTGCCGACGGTCAGGCCCAGGCCGATCAGCAGCAGGGTCCAGGTCACGCCTTTGGGCGACACGCCGGTGACATCGCCGAGCAGCGGTGCGACGTAAGTAAAGAGGGTGAACATGGACGCGGAGAACAATGCAGTCATGGTCAGCGACAACCAGATACCCGCGCCTTTGAGGGCTTTGAGTTCGGCGCGCATGTCGAGTTTTTCTTCGTCACGCTTGGCGGGCAGAAAGCGGATCAGGCCGATCAGCGCGATCACGCCGATCACCGTGACGGCAAAGAACGTCGAGCGCCAGCCGGTGGCCTGGCCCAGCGCGGTGCCCAGCGGTACGCCGAGCACGTTGGCCAGGGTCAAACCGGTGAACATCAAGGCCACGGCCGAAGCACGCTTGTTGGCCGGCACCAGGTTGGCCGCCACCACCGAACCAATGCCGAAGAACGCACCGTGGCACAGCGCGGTGACCACACGGGCAAACATCAGCACGTTGTAGTCACTGGCCAGGGCGCAGAGCAGGTTGCCGACAATAAAGATGCCCATCAACGCTACCAACGCGGCCTTGCGTGGCAGCCTGGCGGTGGCCAGTGCCATGAACGGCGCGCCAATCGCCACGCCCAAGGCGTAGCCGGTAACCAGCCAGCCGGCGCCGGGGATCGACACGCCCAAGTCCGCCGCCACATCGGGCAGCAAGCCCATGATGACGAACTCGGTGGTGCCGATGGCAAAGGCGCTGAGGGCCAGTATGAGTAGCGAGAGGGGCATTGGTATTTCCTTGTTACAGCGCTGCGTTTTCGTCAGCGCTGAGTTCGGTGATGAGCGCCGCGAGGAAGGCCTGGATGGTTGCCTCGTTGCGTTTGAAAAAGTGCCACTGCCCGGCCTTTTGGCTGCTGATCAACCCGGCGCGTTGCAAGGTGGCCAGGTGCGCCGACACGGTCGACTGGGACAAGCCGCAACGCTGGTCGATCTGCCCGGCACAAATGCCGTATTCGTGGTTGTGCACCTGCTCGGGGAACTGCACCTTCGGGTCTTTCAGCCAGGTGAGGATGTCTCGTCGTACTGGGTGTGCCAGGGCTTTTATTATTTCGTCGAGGTCGATGGACATGGCGGTTGCTCGGTTTCGTACAGCGTTATATCGCGATGAGGCGAACTTTAAATCGGTCTATCCCGATATACCAATATGATTTTGATCTGAGTTCAGGCTATTTCGGTATATCGGGTTATAACGATACGTAAGCGGCAGTGGTAGACTGCGCGGCATGAATTATCTCGCACATCTGCACCTGGGCGGCCAACTTCCTGCTCAATTGCTCGGCAGCCTGTATGGCGACTTTGTAAAAGGCCGCCTGCAAGGCCAGTTCAGCCCGCAAATCGAGTCGGCGATTCAGCTGCACCGCTCGATCGACCGCTTTACCGACAGCCACCCACTGGTGGGTGAGGCGTTGTCACGCTTCAGCCTGACCCGCAAGCGCTACGCCGGGATTGTCCTCGATGTGTTTTTCGACCATTGCCTGGCGCGGGATTGGGCGCTGTACGCGGACCAACCGCTGGAGCGCTTCACCGCGCAGGTGTACCGCGTGTTGGCGGCCGAGCCGCAGTTGCCGGGGCGGCTGGCGCAGATTGCACCCTATATGGCGGCGGATGATTGGTTGGGTTCGTACCGCGAGTTTGCGGTGATGGAGCAGGTGCTGCGCGGGATTTCGCGGCGGCTGACACAGCCCCAGGAATTGGGCCATGCGATGCAGGAGTTGCGGGTTTTGTATGAGCCGTTGAGCGAAGACTTCCGGGTGTTCTACCCCGAATTGCAGAAATTCGCACAAGCCCAACTGATGACTGAGCTCTAACTGAGATCTAAATATGGGAGCTGGCTTGCCTGCGATAGCAGTCTGTCAGTCGAAAGAGATGTGGCTGACCCACCGCTATCGCAGGCAAGCCAGCTCCCACATTTGAACCGATTTTCAGTTCATCTTAAGCTGCAAACGCCGGCCGAGTATCTACCTGCTCCACCTCCGGCACCGGCCCAAACAACGCCTTCTGCACCGCCTGCTGCGCCTGATAGGCCAGCGCCGCACGTTCCTGCCCGGCACAGGCAATCGGCTGGAGCACATGAATCTCCACATCACCCTGGTCATTACTAAACAGACGCATCAGGTGCGAGAGCAAATCGTCATCGCCAATAAACGGTGCCAGCGCATCCACTTGCCCATCACGCAAATAACGAATCGCCACCGGTTGCAGCGACACATCCGCATCAATCGCACTGGCCAGCAAGCGCCCATGGAACGTGCGCAGGCTGCGCCCGTCGGTGGTGGTGCCTTCGGGGAACATCAGCAGCGGGTGCTGTTGCTCCAGATGCCGGGTCATCTGCTTGCGGATCAACTGGCTGTCGCCCGAACCGCGGCGGATAAACAGGCTGCCGGCCTTCGCCGCCAACCAGCCGGCCACCGGCCAGGTGCGCACTTCGGCCTTGGACAAAAACGACATCGGCGCCACCGCGCCGAGCAGCGGAATGTCGGTCCAGGACACGTGATTGCTCACCCACAGCATCGGCTGCGTCGGCAGTTCACCGTGTACCGTCACGCGAAAGGGCAGGGCGTTGGTCAGCCGCGCCATAAAAAACCGCGACCAACGCTGGCGCCGCACCATTGAGTTGGCAATGCGCAAACGCTCGAACACGCCAAACACACTGGCCATGCTCAACCCCAGCGCCACCACCAGCAGCACCCGGGCAATGCGCCCGTATATGCGCAGGCGGCTCATCACATGGCCGCCTTGAAGTGGCGGGCGTAACGCGGGCACAACTCATCGCGCTTGAGCAGGATGAACACGTCGGCCACCTGGAAGTCTTCATCCCAGCACGGCTCGCCGCAGATCTTCGCGCCCAGGCGCATATAAGCCTTGAGCAACGGCGGCATTTCCGCGATCACGTTGGACGGCAGGTCCAGCGCCGGCAGGGGTTTTTTTGGTTCGGCGCGCAGGTGCTCGTTGCACAGGTAGCGTTCGCGCAAGCGCTGCATGATCGCGTGGGCCTGGATGCCGCCGTCGTGCATCGGGATGCTCGCGCAACCCATCAGGTAGCTGTAACCGCCCTGGTTGAGCACTTCGGCCAACTCGCCCCAGAGCACCGCGATGGTGCCGCCGTTGCGGTAGGCCGGGTCGACGCAGGTGCGGCCGATCTCCAGGATCGGGCCTTGTAAGTGCAGCAAGCCATGCAGGCTGAATTCTTCTTCGCTGTAGAACCGGCCCAAGGTGCTGGCGGCCTGGTGGTCGAGCAAACGGGTGGTGGCCACCAGTCGACCGCTGTTCAAATCCCGCACGCCGATGTGGCTGCAGTGAACATCATAGTCATCCATGTCCAGACCCTGTTCCGCGCCTTTCAGCTTGGCGTTGAACTCGCCGCTGAACACGTTGAAACGCAGGGCCTGGGCTTCCTGCAAAGCCCTGGCGCCAACCAGGCGTTCGGCTTGCAGGCGGCGTTCATTGCCGGTGTCGCTGATGCGGGCGATCTGAGTCATGGCGAATCTCCGAGTGCCGGCCACGTACCGGCCGGTCGACTTGTTTGTCCAAACTCAGGCTATGTAGGCTCGGTGTCAGCTCCATGAAGTTATGGTGACGCTTGGATGACAGGCGTTCCTGTCGCAAATCTGTCATACGCCTGGGCTAGGCTCGCGGGCTTGAAAGCCCCCTTGAGTTTGCGTCCATGGTCCGAGGCCTGTTGTGCGTTGCCCTGCTGTTAGTCACCGCTGCCGCCCACGCCGACACTTGGCCGGACAAGGAATGGGCCAAGGGCGAGCCCCTCGAAGGCGCGGCGGTCGATGCACTGAATGCCTACGCTTTTCCACCGCGTGACGACGCCACTCGTAAAGGCATCCGCACCGATGCGCTGCTGGTGATCCGCGATGGCGTGATCGTTTACGAGCGCTACGACGCGCCCACCACCGCCAGCACGCCGCACTTGACCTGGTCGGTGAGCAAAAGCCTGATGGCCACCGTGCTCGGTGTGGCCTACGGCGAAAACCGCTTCAAACTCACTGACCCGGCCGCGCGTTTTTACCCGCCAATGAAGCAACACCCCACAGTGAGCATGGCCGAC
The DNA here is from genome assembly GCF_030687515.1 of Pseudomonas sp. FP2338. Classification (NCBI taxonomy): domain Bacteria; kingdom Pseudomonadati; phylum Pseudomonadota; class Gammaproteobacteria; order Pseudomonadales; family Pseudomonadaceae; genus Pseudomonas; species Pseudomonas sp. FP2338. The sequence goes on from NZ_CP117436.1 coordinate 1,634,161, forward strand.
CTGCTGCACTGGGGCTCGGGCCTGGACTGGCAGGAAGACTACGAATACGCCCCGCTGAAATCCTCCGTGGTGGCGATGCTCTACACCCGAGGCCGCAGCGACATGGCCGAGTTTGCCGCAGCCACCGAGGCCGCCGCCGCACCGGGCCAGGTCTTTCGTTATTCCAGTGGTGACAGCAATATTTTGTCCGCCGCCCTTAAAGGCATGCTCGGCCACAAGGCCTATATGAGTTACCCGTGGGATGCGCTGTTCAAGCCGCTGGGCATTCACAACGCCACCTGGGAAACCGATGCCGACGAAACCTTTGTCGCCTCCTCTTACGCCTACCTCACCGCCCGCGATTTGGCGCGGGTCGGCCTGCTGATGGCGCGCGACGGTCGTTGGGGAGAACAGCAATTGCTGCCTAAAGAATGGGTCGCCTTCAACCGCCAGCCATTCGACAAATACCAGGCCGGCCAGGACGAAGCCGTCCCCGGCGGGCAATGGTGGCTTAACCTCGACCTACAAGGCGCCCCAAGACCCTGGCCCGATGCGCCTGCCGACACCTTCGCCGCCCTCGGCCACTGGGGCCAGGCGCTCTATGTGCTGCCCGACGAACACCTGGTGATCGTGCGCTACGGCGATGACCGCGACGGCACTTACCGCCACAACGAACTGCTCAAACGCGTACTGGCAGCGGTGCAACCATGATCCGTCGTCATCCGGTTATCAGTGTTTTTTTACTGTTACTGCTCGCCCTGTTGGGCTGGGTGTGGCACGAACGCGTCAACCTGCAAGCCTTCCCCGACATCATCGCGGCGTACACCGCCAAGGAATATTGCTCGTGCCGGTATGTGGAGAACAACCCGGCGGACTATTGCCTGGGGTATGTGAAGCAGTACGTGCCGACCAGCGCGTTCACTGACTCGCCGGAACGCAGTGAAGTCACCGCAAGCGGCTTAGGGCGCACACACACGGCGCGGTGGCTAGGTGATCGCCAAGGCTGTCGCCTCAACCCCTGACACACCAAAGATTCCCTGTGGGAGCTGGCTTGCCTGCGATGACGGCGGCACAGGCGACAGTGATGTTGACTGACCTGCCGCTATCGCAGGCAAACCAGCTCCCACATTGGATTTGTGCTGAACTTGGGAAATTAGGCTGTCCAAACAGGCGCCCGATGCACTGCACCGGGCGCGAACGACTTACTGCGGGGTTGGGCTGCCAGGCTGCAATGCCAGCAGCAGGTCATCGATGATGGCCTTACCCATTTCGCCCAGGTAATGCGAGGCGAATGCGAACTTCTCCGCCTTGGGGTCCATGGCCGCTTCAAGGGCGAGCATTTTTGCGTAATAGAGCACGTGGGATGCGTGTTCGAGGGCTTCTACGAGCGGAACCCCGGCGTTGACGCGGAACAGTTTCAAATGGCTTTTGTTTTCTCCGCAATCTGCGAAGGTGGCGGCGCCGATGGTTTCGGCTGAGGGTATTTCGTACGGCATATGCTTGCTCCTTTGGTACAACCAAAAAGAGCTGCCAGTCACGATTCCAAGCATGAGGGTGGCAGCTGTACGCAGGTTGGAATCCGAGAAGAAGCGACTCGGCAGGCACAAGGCCTCCCACGCACAGCCGCCATAAAGCACAAACAGCGGGCACAAAAAAGCGCCGACTGATTGTATGACGACGCTGTAGCGTCTTCTTTCTCGGGATTCCACGCCCGGTCACTGATGAGCAGCGACGGAGGCGAGGTTAACCCTATGTACGCGCCGTCGCAACCGGTGGCCAATAGCTGTCCGCAATCTGCGTTGTGTGGCGAGGGCGGGTGTCGGATCGCCGCACCGTCCCGTTTGACTGCGCAGCAGTCACCGGCTTTTAGGGGCGCTTCGCACCCCAGCGCAAGCAAGCTTGCTCGCCACAGGGTTATGCGCAGCGGCAGAAGTGTCGGTTGTTGCCTTGAAATTTGCCGGGTGCCGCGTTTCCAGTGCGCGCGCCTGTAGTAACCTTGCCCGCGGCCGACCCCACTCACGTCGGCCGTCAACAGGCATAGAAAGGAGACTTATGACGCTGGGGCGCAAGGCCGAAAACTATTTCAGGATGATAAGAACGCGAATGGGCCTGGAGAAAAATTATTATTTAAAAAGCTTCGTTATTGCGCTGTTCATTTTTTGCATGAGCGTCTCCGTTTTTAAATCAAGCGATAAGGCCGCCCTCTATATCTTGATCTGCGGGGTAAATGCGCTGTTGTTCCCGCTGGCCAGGCGTGCAGTCGAAAACGTTGTCTTTCGTTTTACTGGGAAAGAATTTTGGGCGACAGATCCCCTACGGGCCGCCGCATCTTATGGGGGGCACGTACTGCTTTGGATGTTTTATTTCGTTTTTGCCATTCCGCTTGGCGCCTTCTATTTACTGTGGTTGTGCCTGAAGAAATAGTGTCCTTTCGCGTGGCCTTTGCTTGCGCAGAACGGAGCTTCTATTTGTTGGGCCTCGCGTTTTGGGGGCGCTTCGCACCCCAGCTCAAGCAAGCTTGCTTGCCACAGGGTTATTAGGTGTCGGCCTCAGGTTCCACCCAGTGGAACCACCTTTGATTGTCCTCGCGCCCACATCGCGCTTAGCTGTCGATGTGTCGCCAACAAGAACGGGACCACCCGCCTGTGAGGAGAATCACCATGCGCCCACACCAGCACATTCTGGATTGGCTCAGCGATGTCGCCAGCGACTTGCACGCTGTGCGCCATGATATCCACGCCCATCCCGAACTCGGTTTTGAAGAGAACCGCACCAGCGCGCTCGTTGCGCAGGCCTTGAGGGATTGGGGCTATGAAGTGCACACCGGCATCGGCAAAACCGGTGTGGTCGGTGTGCTGCGCAATGGCAGCAGCTCGCGCACGCTGGGGATTCGCGCCGACATGGACGCGTTGCCCATCATCGAAAACACCGGCGCGGCCTACACCAGCCAGCACGCCGGCTGCATGCACGCCTGCGGCCATGACGGCCACACCACCATGTTGCTCGGCGCCGCGCGTTACTTGGCGGCGACGCGGCAATTTGACGGCACTTTGAACCTGATTTTCCAACCCGCCGAAGAAGGCCAGGGCGGCGCCGAGGCGATGCTGGCCGATGGTTTGCTCGAGCGCTTTCCGTGTGATGGCCTATTCGGCATGCACAATATGCCGGGCTTACCGGCGGGGCATCTGGGCTTGCGCGTCGGGCCGATGATGGCCTCGCAAGATTTGCTCACCGTGACGCTGGAAGGCGTCGGCGGCCACGGTTCCATGCCGCATCTGACGGTGGATCCGCTGGTGGCGGCGGCGAGTATGGTCATGGCCTTGCAGACCGTGGTGGCGCGCAATATCGACACCCAGGAAGCCGCCGTGGTCACCGTCGGTGCGCTGCAAGCGGGGCAGGCCGCCAACGTGATTCCTCAGCAAGCGCTGTTGCGTCTGAGCCTGCGTGCACTGAATCCCAAGGTGCGCGAGCAGATGCTCGAACGGGTCAACGCGATCATCCAGACCCAGGCCGCCAGCTTCGGCTGCACGGTGCAGGTTGAACATCGCCCGGCCTACCCGGTGCTGGTCAACCACGCCGAAGAAACCGAGTTTGCTCGCCAAGTCGGCATCGCCTTGCTCGGCGCCGACGCGGTTGACGGCAACACTCGCACCTTGATGGGCAGTGAAGACTTTGCCTGGATGCTGCAACGCTGCCCCGGCAGTTACCTGTTTATCGGCAACGGCGTGTCGCGGCCGATGGTGCACAACCCCGCCTATGACTTTAACGACGACATCCTGCTGACCGGCGCCGCCTATTGGGGGGCGCTGGCCGAGAGCTGGCTCAAGCCTGCCTGACGAGCTGTTTTTTCTGCCGCTGGACCCTTGCCCTTATCGGTTGAATGGAGTGTTCCTCATGCAGACTGCACACGCAGGCGTTTCCCGCACCCGCCAGGTGGTGGCGGCCGTGATCGGCAATGCGCTGGAATGGTATGACTTTATCGTTTACGGCTTTCTGGCCAGCATCATCGCCCGGCAATTCTTTCCGTCGGAGGATGAATACGCCTCGCTGCTGATGGCCCTGGCCACCTTCGGCGTGGGTTTTTTCATGCGCCCGGTGGGCGGCATCCTGCTGGGCATCTATGCCGACCGCAAAGGCCGCAAGGCCGCGATGCAGTTGATTATCCGGCTGATGACCGTGTCTATCGCATTGATCGCCTTCGCACCCAATTACGCCGCCATCGGCATGGGCGCGCCGTTGCTGATTGTGGTGGCGCGCATGCTCCAGGGCTTTGCCACCGGCGGTGAATACGCGAGCGCCACGGCGTTTCTGGTGGAAAGCGCGCCGGCCCATCGCAAGGGCTTGTATGGCTCCTGGCAGTTGGTGGGGCAGTGCCTGGCGGTGTTCGGCGGCGCGGCGATGGTGGCGCTGGTCACGCACTTCTTTTCGCCGCAAACCCTCGACCTGTGGGGCTGGCGCGTGCCGTTTGTGCTGGGCTTGCTGATCGGCCCGGTGGGCTTGTGGATTCGCCGGCACCTGGAAGACCCGGAAGAATTTATCCAGGCACGCAAACAGGCCACCGGCCCGGCGCCGAGCCTGATGGACGTGCTGCGTGAGCATCGGCGCAGCATCCTCGTGTCCATGGGCTTGGCCTGCGGCGCGACAGTGTCGTTCTATGTGGTGCTGGTGAATATGCCGACCTTCGCGCACAAGAGCCTCGGTTTGCCGCTGGACCAGGTGCTGATGGTGCAGTTGTTTGCGGTGGCGCTGATGACCGTGGTGATTCCGCTGTCCGGCATGCTCTCGGACCGCCTGGGGCGGCGGCCGGTGTTGATGGCCTTCACCCTGGCGTTCTTCGTGATGGTTTACCCGTTGTATGTGTGGGTGGCCGCAGCGCCGTCGATCGAGCGCTTGCTGGTGATGCAAGTGCTGCTATGCACGGCCATCGGCGGGTTTTTCGGCCCGGCACCGACGGCGCTGGCCGAGCAGTTTCCGATTGAGGTGAGGTCCACGGGTGTGTCGGTGGCCTATAACGTCGCCGTCATGGTGTTCGGCGGCTTCGCACCGTTGATCGTGACCTGGCTGACCAAAGTGCTCGGTACGCCAGTGGCGCCGTCGTTTTATGTACTGTTCGCTTGCGTGCTGACGTTGATGGGCACTTACTGCATGCACGAAGCCCCACGGGCGAAGAAACCGCTGCCCTTTTCCAATGAGGTGAAGCCTTGAGTCGTGTTGATTGGGATGCCACGCAGCTGTCGCAAGCGATCCATGCGCGGCAGGTGTCGTGTGAAGAGGTGATGGGTGACTACCTGGCGCAGATCCAGCGTTTTAACCCGCGTGTGAATGCGCTGGTGTCGTTGCGTGATGCCGATGAAGTGCTGGCCGAAGCCCGCGCTTGTGATCGCGAACTGGACCAGGGCAAGTCCCGTGGCTGGATGCACGGCATGCCCCAGGCGATCAAGGATTTGGCGGCCACCCAAGGTTTGCGCACCACGCTCGGCTCGCCGCTGTTCGCAGAACATGTGCCCACCGAAGATGCCATCAGCGTGGCGCGGGTGCGGGCCAGTGGCGCGATTATCATCGGCAAGACCAACGTGCCGGAGTTCGGCCTCGGCTCGCAGACCTACAACACGCTGTTCGGCACCACCGGCAATGCCTATGACCCAAGCCGGGTGGCCGGCGGCAGCAGCGGCGGGGCGGCGGTGGCGTTGGCGCTGCGCATGCTGCCGGTGGCCGATGGCAGCGACATGATGGGCTCGCTGCGCAACCCGGCGGCGTTCAATAACGTGTTTGGTTTGCGCCCTTCACAGGGGCGTGTACCCCACGGGCCGGCGCCGGAATTGTTTGTGCAGCAACTGGGCACCGAAGGCCCAATGGGCCGCAGCGTCACGGATGTGGCGAAGTTATTGAGCATTCAGGCCGGTTACGACCCGCGGGTGCCGTTGTCATCCAAGGACGATCCGTCGGTGTTCGGCCAGCCGTTGCAGCGCGACTTCAAAGGCGTTCGCCTGGGCTGGCTGGGTGACTACAACGGCTACTTGCCGATGGACGAGGGTGTGATGAGCCTGTGCGAGTCGGCCCTCGGCGATTTCGCCGCATTGGGCTGCGAGGTAGAAAGCTGCCAGCCGGCGTTTTCCCTGGCGCGCCTATGGCGCTGCTGGTTGGTGCATCGCCACTGGCTGGTGCACGGCAACCTCGGTGCGGCCTACGCCAACCCGCAAAAACGCGCGTTGCTCAAACCCGAAGCGCAATGGGAAGTGGAGGGCGGCCTGGGCTTGAGTGCGCAGCAGGTGTACCAGGCTTCAGTGGACCGCAGCGAGTGGTATCGCGCCTTGGCCAAGCTGTTTGAACGTTACGATTTCCTGCTGTTGCCCACCGCTCAAGTGTTCCCTTTTGATGCACAACAGGCGTGGCCGCGCCGTGTGGGTGGGCGCGAAATGGACACTTATCACCGCTGGATGGAGGTGGTGATCGGCCCTACATTGGCCGGCTTGCCGAGCATGAGTATTCCGGTGGGCTTCAATCCTCAAGGCTTGCCCATGGGGCTGCAGATTATCGGCCCGGCCCAGGCGGACCGGGCTGTCTTGCAGCTGGCTTATGCCCATGAACAGCTGACGCACTGGGTAAAGCGTCGCCCGCCTGCGTGCCTTGAATCGATGAGTTGACCTGCGATCGGGCCTGTATCTTGCTGTGAAAAATGATCATCCACCGGCAACAGGGAGATCGAACATGGAGACAGGCACGGTACGGTCGGTTGAGCGCGCACTCGCCATCGTCGAATTGCTCGGTGAGCACCAGGCCTTGGGGCTGGAGGAGTTGCACTACCTCACACGCTTGCCCAAGGCCACGGTGTCGCGCATGTTGCTGACCTTGCAGGAACAGGGTTGGGTCTATCGCGGCCTCAGTGACCGCCGTTACCGCCTGCGCGCCCAGCGTCTGTTCGGCGACACCCAGCAACGTTTCAAGCGCCAAGTGGTGGAAAGCGCCGCGCCCTGGCTGCTGGAACTCAGTGAGCGCACCGGGCTGGTGGTGGATCTGTCCTGCTTTGATGGCGAGCGCCTGGAAGTCATGGAAAGTGCGATCCCCAGTGTGTTGCGCAAGTTGTACCCCAATAACTGCCAGATCGTCGGCCAGCACGCCAGCCTGTTTCACTCGGCGATGGGCAAGGCGTGCCTGACGCAATTACCGGTTGAGGAAGTACAGCGTCTGGCGGGCCGCGATCATGTGGCTGCGGACGAGCAGGTGCATACCTGCGAGCAAACCCAGCACCAGGGGTTTGGCCAGCGCACTGAAGGCTATTGGGAATACCCGGTGCGCCTGCCGTTTCTGATTCGCGCGGTGGCTTTGCCGGTGCAGGCCAATGGGCGGCTGGTAGGCAGCATGGCGTTGCACTGGCCGATGCATCAGGCGCCGGTGGAGCGCGTATTGAACCTGCACATGGCTAGCCTCGAAGCGACGGTGCGCGATGTGCAGCGGGCGCTGATCTAAAGGCAACCACCGAACCCTGTGGGAGCTGGCTTGCCTGCGATGGCGGCAGGTCAGTCACCATTGCTGTTGGCTGTGCCGCCGTCAACGCAGGCAAGCCAGCTCCCACATTGGATTTGCGCCGCCTGTGAGATTGCGCTTAAGGTTCGTGCAGGTTTTTTGCCCCTCGAGTTTCTATGTTCAATGTCAAAACCCTGGCCTTCACGCTGTTGACGTGTGCCGCCTTGCCTGCCCACGCCGACTGGTACCTGGATAACGAATCCTCGCGCCTGTCGTTCGTCACCACCAAGAACACCGAGATTGCCGAGGTGCATCGCTTCCTGGTGTTGCACGGCAAGGTCGACAGCAAAGGCGCGGCGCAGCTTGAGGTCGAGATGGAGTCGATCAACAGCGGCATCCCGCTGCGCGATGAGCGCATGCGCAATGACCTGTTCCAAATCAAGGCCTTCCCCGAAGCGCTGATCAGCGCGCAGATCAACCTGCAACCCATTAACGACCTGGCCCCTGGCGCGCAAATCGAGTTGCGCCTGCCGTTGTCGGTGACCCTGCGCGGCAAGACCCAAACCTACAGCGCCGAACTGCTCGCCACACGCCTGGATGATCGACGCTTCCAGGTGGTAACCCTGGAACCTGTGGTGCTGCATGCCGAGGATTTCGATTTGGTGCCGGGTGTGGCGGCCCTGCGCAAGGCGGCCGGCTTGGCGTCGATCAGTTTGTCGGTGCCGGTCGGTGCGGTGCTGATTTTCACGGCGCGCTGACATGAGCGGCGCAGTGTTCCCGTGGCGCAGCGCCAACCGCTTCGAGTTGCTGATCGACGGCCCGAGTTTCTTCCCGCAGATGCTGGTGGGTATTGCCCGGGCCGAGCGTCAGGTCGATCTGGAGTTGTACCTGGTGGAGGCGGGTGCTTGCGCTGAAGCCATGGTGCAAGCGTTGGTGCAAGCAGCCGAGCGCGGCGTTCAGGTGCGCTGCCTGTTTGATGATTACGGCAGCCTGGCCTTCACGCTGGGCCTGCGTAAGCGCCTCACCGACGCGGGCGTGCAACTGCGCTTCTACAATCGCCTGAGCTGGCGCCGTTGGATGCGTAACCTGTACCGCGACCATCGCAAACTGTTGCTGATCGATCAGGGCATCGGCGTGGTCGGCGGCACGGGCGTTACCGATGAGTTCTGGACGCCAGGGCAAGACACCGCCGACTGGCATGAAGTGATGGTGCAGATCAGCGGCCCGTTGGTGCTGGACTGGCAGGCGTTGTTCGACCGGCAATGGCACGCCAATGCGGCGCGCCGCGAGTGGAAACCCGCCACCCATTTCGGTTTGCCGCGCTTGCCCAAGGTGCCTGCCACCGGGCCTGGCCTGGGGCGCGTGGCGTATGCCGATGCCCGTCAGCACCGCGATATCTTGCAGTCGCTGATCCGCGCGCTGAACAGCAGCAAGACGCGCATCTGGCTGGCCACCCCGTATTTTCTTCCGACCTGGAGCGTGCGCCGTGCCTTGCGCCGCGCAGCCGGGCGTGGCGTGGATGTGCGTTTATTGCTGACCGGCCCGCGCACCGATCACCCTTCAGTGCGCTACGCCGGGCACCGTTATTACCCACGGTTGTTGCGCGCAGGCGTGCAGATCTTTGAATACCTGCCGTGCTTTTTGCACCTGAAAATGGTGCTGGTGGACGACTGGGTGAGCGTCGGCTCGTGCAATTTCGACCACTGGAATTTGCGCTTCAACCTGGAGGCCAACCTCGAAGCGCTGGACCCCGAGTTGACGGCAGCGGTGGCGGGCAGTTTCGAGCGTGATTTTGCCAAGAGCCAGGCGGTGAGCCTGGAGGCGTGGAAGGCGCGGCCGTTGTGGCGGCGGGTGAAGCAGCGGGTGTGGGGCTGGATTGATCGGTTGGTGGTCAACTTGCTGGATCGGCGCGGATAAACAGGCTATTGAGATCAAATGTGGGAGCTGGCTTGCCTGCGATAACATCACCTCAGTACACCTGACACACCGAGGTGCCTGCATCGCAGGCAAGCCAGCTCCCACACTGACCGCATTTACAGTTTTAGATCAGAGCAGTTCAAATGTCTGCTGCTGCACATCCTGGGAATCCAACCCGATCTGCACATTGAACTCGCCCGGTTCCGCTGCGAACTTGAGTTGGGTGTTATAGAACTTCAAGTCTTCCTCGGTGATGGTGAAGTGCAGCGTGCGTTCTTCACCGGCTTTGAGCATGACCTTCTGGAAGTTCTTCAGCTCTTTGACCGGGCGGATCATCGAGCCGGCCACGTCCTGGATATACAACTGCACCACGGTTTCGCCATCGACCTTGCCGGTGTTCTTCACCGTGACGCTGGCGTCGAGCTTGCCGGTCTTGTTCAGGGTGGTGGACGACAGCGCCATGTCCGACAGGCTGAACGTGCTGTAGCTCAGGCCATAGCCGAACGGGAACAGCGGCCCGGTGACGTCATCGAAGTACTGCGAGGTGTAGTTGCCCGGCTTGCCAGGGGTGAACGGTCGGCCGATGCTCAGGTGGTTGTAGTAGGTCGGAATCTGCCCCACCGAACGTGGGAAGGTGATCGGCAGCTTGCCCGATGGGTTGTAGTCACCGAACAGCACGTCGGCGATGGCGTTGCCGCCTTCAGTGCCGGCAAACCAGGTTTCCAGGATCGCGTCAGCCTCTTTGTTTTCATCCACAATCGACAGCGGGCGGCCGTTCATCAGCACCAATACCAGCGGTTTGCCGGTGGCTTTGAGCGCTTTGATCAGGTCGCGCTGGCTTTGCGGAATATTCAGGTCGGTGCGGCTGGAAGACTCGTGGGACATGCCACGGGACTCGCCCACGGCGGCGACCACTACGTCGGCTTCCTTGGCGGCCTTGACCGCTTCGTCGATCATCACCTGGGCTGGGCGGGTGTCATCTACCACTTCCGGCGCATCGAAATTGAGGAAGTTGAGGTAGTCGACCACGGCCTTGTCGTTGGTGATGTTGGCGCCACGGGCGTAGATGATTTTGCCTTTGTCGCCGATTACAGCGTTCATGCCGTCCAGCAGCGTGACGGATTGTTCGGGCTTACCGGCGGCGGCCCAACTGCCCATCATGTCGATCGGGGCCTTGGCCAGCGGGCCGACCAGCGCGATGGTCGCGGATTTTTTCAGCGGCAGGGTGTTGTTGTGGTTTTTCAGCAAGACCTGGCTGCGGCGGGCGATATCGCGGGCATCGCTGCGGTGCAGGCGGCTGTCGGCATAGGTGTCGGCCGGGTCGTCCTCGGCCTTGCCGATGCGCAGGTACGGGTCTTTGAACAGGCCCATGTCGTACTTGGCGCCGAGCACTTCGCGCACCGCATTGTCGATGTCGCTTTGCTCGATTTCGCCGGACTTGAGCAAGCCAGGCAATTCCTTGCCATACAGCGAGTCGTTCATGCTCATGTCGATGCCGGCCTTGATCGCCAGCTTGGCAGCCTCACGCCCGTCCTTGGCCACACCGTGCTTGATCAGCTCGAAGATTGCGCCATGGTCGCTCACGGCCAGGCCTTTGAAGCCCCAGTCCTTGCGCAGCAGATCATTCATCAGCCAGGTGTTGGCGGTGGCCGGCACGCCGTTGATGGAGTTGAGCGCCACCATCACGCCGCCGGAACCGGCCTTGATCGCCGCGTGGTACGGCGGCAGGTAGTCCTGGTACATCTTGACCGGGCTCATGTCGACCACGTTGTAGTCGCGACCGCCTTCCACCGCGCCATACAGGGCGAAGTGCTTGACGCTGGCCATGATGCTGTCGGCATTCGCGGGGCTTACGCCCTGGAAGGCCTTGACCATCACTTCGGCAATGCGCGAGACCAGGTAGGTGTCTTCACCAAAACCTTCGGAGGTGCGGCCCCAGCGTGGGTCGCGGGAAATGTCGACCATCGGCGCAAAGGTAATGTCGAGGCTGTCGGCGGCGGCTTCCTGGGCGGCGATGCGCCCGGAGCGGCCGATGGCGTCCATGTCCCAGCTGGAGGCCAGGGCCAGGCTGATCGGGAAAATCGTACGGTGGCCGTGGATCACGTCGTAGGCGAAGAACATCGGGATCTTCAATCGGCTGCGCATGGCCGCGTCCTGCATCGGACGGTTTTCCGGGCGGGTGATCGAGTTGAATGTGCCGCCGATGCGGCCGGCGGCGATTTCCTTGCGGATCAGCTCGCGGGGCATTTCCGGGCCGATGCTGATCAGGCGCAATTGGCCGATCTTTTCATCCAGGGTCATCTGCTTGAGCAGGTCGCTGACAAAGGCGTCCTTGTCTTTAAGCGCAGCAGGCTTTGTTTCTGCCCATACGGGGTGACTGGCCAGAGTGGCAACAAGACCGAGCAAACACAGCTTTTTCATGAATATCCTTTTTCGGCTACTGCACAGCAAAAATGCGCTGGTCTGCCAAAATGTGGGGGAACCTATGTTGTTGTTCGAGTGTTATTGCACTTAATGCACCACACTTGTGAACTCTTATTCGCGCTGGGCATCTTTTTAGCTGATTGGCTCGACGCAATCCAGTGGTGGCGGATTATGCCCCAAGCGCGCGGTTTATAGGGTTAGTCGTCACATTCCATCCAGATTGGGCAGGAGAAACACTATGCAAGCAGCACAACATTACCGCTGGGGCTTCAAGGCCGCGGCTTTGCTACTGATCAGCACAGTGCTGAGCGGTTGCGGCATCAACACCATTCCGACCCTGGACGAACAGGCCAAGGCCGCCTGGGGCCAGGTGCAGAACCAGTACCAACGCCGCGCCGACCTGATTCCCAACCTGGTGGAAGTGGTCAAGGGCTATGCGGCCCATGAGCAAGACACGCTGACGGCTGTGATTGAAGCGCGGGCCAAGGCCACCTCGATTCAGGTGGATGCCAGCACCCTCGACAACCCGGAAAAACTCAAGCAGTTCCAGCAAGCCCAGGATGGCCTGAGCGGTGCGCTTAGCCGTTTGATGGTGGTGTCCGAGCGCTACCCGGACCTCAAAGCCAACCAGAACTTCCTGGCGTTGCAGTCTCAGCTTGAAGGCACCGAAAACCGTATCGCCGTGGCCCGTCGCGACTTTATCCAGGCGGTGCAGGCTTACAACACCGAGATCCGCACCTTCCCGGGTCGCCTCTGGCACAGCGTGATGTACAGCGACTTGCCGATCCGCGCCACGTTTGAGGCCACCAGTGCCGACGCCGATAAAGCGCCGCAAGTGAAGTTCAAATAAGGCTTCTCTGAGGTGTCGATGCGTTTATTACGGATAGGCTTGGCGCTGTGGCTGCTGGCCTGCGTGGGCGTGGCCCAGGCGGCGCTGACCTTCCCGGCCTTGACCGGGCGGGTGGTGGACACCGCGCAGATGATCGACCCGGCGGTACGTGCACAGCTGTCCCAGCAATTGCAGGCGCTGGAGCAAACCTCGGGCGACCAGCTCGTGGTGGTCACCGTGCCCGACCTGCAAGGTGTGCCCATTGAGGACTACGGTTATCAATTGGGCCGCCAGTGGGGCATCGGCCAGAAGGGCAAGGACAATGGCGCGCTGTTGATCGTCGCCCGTGATGAGCGCAAATTGCGTATCGAAGTCGGTTATGGCCTTGAAGGCGTACTGACCGATGCGCAGTCGTGGGTGATCATCAACCAGGTGATCGCGCCCAAGTTCAAGGCCGGCAATTACAGCCAGGGCATCAGCGACGGTGTTGCGGCCATGATTCAGGTGGTGGGCGGCGAGCCGCTGGCAGTGCCGGCCCATGTAGCGGATACGAATTTTGCCAAGGATAATCCGGGGCTTTCCATCGGCCTGTTCATCCTGCTGATCGGCGTGTTGTGGCTGTGCAATCGGCTGGGGCTGCCCGTGGGGGCGATCCTGCTGGCGATTCTCAGCAGCAGTGGACGCGGCGGCGGTGGCGGGGGAGGCGGCGGTGGCTTCAGAGGCGGCGGCGGTGGTTTTGGCGGCGGTGGTGCCTCAGGTGGCTGGTAATGACAATAACTAGAACAGAGCATCTACAACCATGGCATTACTGACTGAACACGAGCAGCGCCAAGTCGCCGAAGCGATTGCCCGCGTCGAAAAAACCACCGACGCCGAACTGGTTACCGTGCTGGCCGCGCGCGCGGATGATTACGCCTATATCCCGCTGCTGTGGGCCAGCCTGATCGCCTTGGTGGTGCCTGGCATCGTGCACTACCTGTCGGGCTACCTGACCATGTACACCTTGCTGCTGGCGCAATGGGCGACCTTCATTGTGCTGTGCCTGGTGTTTCGCCTGCCCAAGGTTACCACCCGCCTGATTCCGCGTTCGGTACGGCATTGGCGTGCATCGAACCTGGCGCGGCGGCAGTTCCTTGAGCAAAACCTGCACCACACGCTGGGCAGCACCGGCGTGCTGATTTTTGTCAGCGAGGCGGAGCGGTATGTGGAGATCCTGGTGGACGACGGTATTTCCAAACACCTGGATGACGGCAGTTGGGATGAAATCGTCAAGGTGTTCACCCAGCAGGTGAAGCAGGGGCAGACGCTGGCGGGGTTTATTGCCTGCATCGAAGCGTGTGGTGAATTGCTGAAGGTGCATGTGCCGGTGACGCAGACGCGTAATGAGCTGCCTAACCGGTTGATCGTGTTGGAATAGCTGCTTTTCTGTGGGAGCCGGGCTTATGTGGGAGCTGGCCAGTTCCCACATAAGTCAGTTTCCATAGAAAAGTGGTTTGCGCATTTGATTTGCGGCGGCTGAGCGACCGTTGATCAAATAACCCCGTGCCCTAAACCTTCATCCCCCCTAAAATGCCCGGCATTCTTTGCCCGAGGCGTTTTTGTTCATGTCTGTCACCGCTCAACCTGCCAGCCCTGCGCCGGATCATCACGCCCAGTTCATCGAACTGCTGAGCGCAAGCCTCGCGCAGAACGCGTTTATCAAGCTGGTGCTGGCCAAGTACGTCGGCGAAGAAGCCGATTTGCAGCGGCTGATCATCAAGCAGGTTGTGGTCAAAGAGCAGGCGTGCCTGTCCTTTGTCTACCGTTACAAAACCCGCGACATCACCAAGAACTTGCCGCTGGCCGACGGCGTGGTGGCGATTGCTGCGCTGCTGCCGGCGTCGTTCAAGAACGCGCACCTGTTGTCGCTGACCGACGAAGCCCAGCTGGAATACAGCAAAAAGAACAAAAGCTCGCTGTTCAAAAGCAAGCCGCAGCAATTGCGCGAGGCGCCTACGGCTGAGCATAACCGCGAGAAAAACCGCTTCCTCGACCTGAACCGGCCCTTCCTTGCGGACCTGGGCGTCACCGACGCCAAACAGGCGCTGATCCCGTCGATGTCGCGCAAGTGGAAGCAGATCAACAAGTTCATCGAAGTGTTCAGCCATGCGCTGACCTCATCGCCGTTGAAGCTCGACCAGCCTGTGCGCGTGGCGGATTTCGGTTCGGGCAAGGGCTACCTGACGTTCGCCATTCACGATTACCTGCGCAACACCCTCAAGGCCGAGGGCGAAGTGACGGGCGTGGAATTGCGTGAAGACATGGTGACCCTGTGCAACACCGCCGCTGCGCGCCTGGAGCATCCGGGGCTGGTGTTCAAATGCGGTGATGTGCGCAGTGTGGCGCCCAGCGAACTGGATGTGATGATCGCGCTGCATGCCTGCGATATCGCCACTGATTACGCGATCCACACCGGCATCCGTTCCGGTGCGTCGATCATCATGTGCTCGCCGTGCTGCCACAAACAGATCCGCCTGCAGATCCAGAGCCCGCCGTTGCTCAAGCCGATGCTGCAATACGGCCTGCACCTGGGCCAGCAGGCGGAAATGGTCACCGACAGCTTGCGTGCGCTGTTCCTGGAGGCCTGTGGTTACGAGACCAAGGTGTTCGAGTTCATCTCGTTGGAACACACCAACAAGAACAAGATGATTCTGGCGGTCAAGCGGGCCGAGCCTGTGGACAATGCGCAACTGTTGGAAAAAATCCAGGAGCTGAAGGCGTTCTACCACATCAGCGAACACTGCCTGGAAACCCTGCTGCGCGCGGATGGCTTCTTGAACTGAATGCGGTCTCCTGTGGGAGCTGGCTTGCCTGCGATGGCATCACCTGGGTTTGCTGATAGACCGAGGTGTCTGCATCGCAGCGGTGCGACGATTCGACAAGCCAGCTCCCACACCAGCAGGCGCAGGCTGCACCGCCGTCTTGCGCCCGAGCATCACCGTCACGATCACCCCACACGCAAACACCCAGGTAATCGGCTCGATATGTTCACCAAAGAACAACGCCGAAAACGCGATGGTGAAGAAGATCTGCAACAGCTGAATCTGGCTGACCCGCGCAATACCGCCCATGGCCAACCCGGCGTACCAGGCGAAAAACCCCAAAAACTGCGAGAACAGCGACA
Source organism: Pseudomonas sp. FP2338 (assembly GCF_030687515.1). Lineage (NCBI taxonomy): Bacteria > Pseudomonadati > Pseudomonadota > Gammaproteobacteria > Pseudomonadales > Pseudomonadaceae > Pseudomonas > Pseudomonas sp. FP2338. The sequence continues at coordinate 1,649,937 of NZ_CP117436.1, forward strand.
CATACCCAAACGCCCACCAGGTGCGCATGGAAATCGCGCCTTGGTGCTGCGCTGCCAAGTACCACACCGGGCCGATCAATACGGGCGTCGATAGCACCAGCGCCCAGCAGATCACTTGCCAGCCGCCCATCTCCTTGGCCAACCGGCCGCCTTCGGCATACCCCAGGCCGCCCACGGCAATCGCGCCAAGCATCAGCAAATCGCCGGCTTGAATGCTGCCGGCGCCGGTGATTAACGCGTAGCTGAGCACCAACGCACTGCCCAACGCCGCGCAGGCCCAGAAGGCTTTCGACGGCCGCTCGTGGGACAGCCACGCCGCATACAGCGCCACGCACAGTGGTTGCAGGCCGTTGACTAGCGCGCCATGGGAGGCCGGCAAGGTTTGCATGGCCCAGGCCGAGAGCACGGGGAAGCCCAGAATCACGCCGGCAATCACCAGGCACAGGCCGCGCACCTGGCGCCAGGTTGGCCAGCTTTCTCGGCGCCACAGCAACAGCGCCGCCGCCGGGATTGCCGCGAACAAGGCGCGCCCGAGGCCATTTAGCAAGGGATGGATTTCCTGCACCACAATGCGAGTGAAGGGCAATGTCAGGCTGAAGATAACGACGCCCAGCAGGCCGAGGGCCATGCCGGTGTTTTCGCGCGAGCTCATGAGTGGGGAACCGAATCTGGAGGACTTCAAGGGAAGCCCATCTAGCCACAACCCCCGCTGATTAAGGGCCTACAGCTGGTCGCAGATTTATCCGTACAGTTCCAATCGCTCTGTAGGCAGTGCCGCCGCCATCGCGGGCAAGCCCGGCTCCCACAGTTGATCTCTATCGTCTGGCGGATCGAGATCTCCTGTGGGAGCTGGCTTGCCTGCGATGGCGTCACCCTGGTCTGTTAGAAGAACCGCGTAATGCTGACCTTCGCATCGCGGCCCTTGGTGTAGGCACGATCACCGCTCAAGGCCGGGCGGAAGTTGTTGTTGAACAGGTTGTCCACGGTGAAGTTCACCTCGGTGCCTTTGAGGTAGGCCTGTTGCGGCTTCCATTTGGCGAACAGGCCTTGGGTGTTGTAGGCCTTGTTGCCGTACTGATCGTAAAACAGGTCGCCCACACTGCTGCCCGGGCCGCCGGAGTATTTGTCACTCGGCAAGCGATCGGTCGCGCCAATGAACTGGCCCATCCAGCCCACTTGGGCATCCCACGCCGGAATATGGGTACCCAGCACCAGCACCCATTTGGTCGGTGGAATATCACGTGCCGGCACATCCGGGCCCCATGGGTTGGTGTAGGCGCCTTCGTGTTCACCCTTGGCGTAGGCGAACGACACCGAGCCGAACAGGTAGGTGGAGTTGTAGAAGGACTCCAGCTCAAAGCCCTTGATGGTCAGGCCGCCGATGTTGCGGTAGTTGGGCATCGCCCCCGGCGGGCAAGCGTTGGCGATGGTGCCACCGTTGACGGCTTGGTTCTGGCAACCCACGCCGGTGGCCTTGAAGATTTCGTCTTCGACTTTGTTATGGAACAGCGTGGCGCGTACTTGCAGGTTATCGTTCTGGGCGATCAAGTTGTCGAAGCTGGTGACGCCACCCAGGGTGATCGAGGTGATGCGCTCCGGGTCGAGGTCAACGCTGGTGGCGGTGCGGCTGCCCAGGCCTTGCACTTCATATTGCTCGTCGATCACCGGCGCACGCCAGGTCTTGCTCCAGTTGGCGAACAGCCCCAGGTTCGGCGTGACGTTCCAGAACAGCGCCAGGCGTGGCGACCAGCCGGTGTAGGTACGGTCGCTGTAGTCGTGGCCGAAGGACGGATCCGGGTTGTTGTAGTACGGCGCATCGTTACCTTCGCCACGGTTACGCACATGGTCGTAGCGCAGCGACGGGGTGATGGTCACGTCGCCCACGGTGACTGCGTCCTGGACGAAGAAACTGTTGGTGTCGACCTTGCCATGGGGCATGAAGCCCGGCTGGAAGTGCCCATAGTTGTAACGCGCGGTGTTGTAGGTGGTGCCGGGCATCCACATCTCGGTTTCGCGGATGTGCTTGCGGATCTGCCCGCCGACGGTCAGCGCATGCTGCAAGGGGCCTGTGTCAAACAGGCTGACGTTGCGGATGTCGAGGTTCTTGTCGGTGTAGGCGGTGTCCATCTTGCGCCCGCCGGAGGCCAGTTGGAAAAACGCGGTGGCGTCGCGTTCGTCGGTCTGGTCGGTGTTGGACTGGGAATATTTGACGGTCAGGTCGATCAGCGGGTTATTCACCGGCGTGTATTCGTACTTGCCTGACCAGGTGGTGTCGGTGGTGTCTCGCTGGGCTAAAAAACGCTTCAGCGCGTTTTCGTAACCGTAGCGGTCGATGTTGGCCTGGGTCGGCGGCGTCGGGTAGCTGGCGGCGGAGAACGGCGTCCAGCGGTTGCTGTGGGAGCGCGAGTAAGACAGACCAACGCTGTGCTCCTCGGTGAAGTGGGCGTTGACCTTGAACAGTTTGCCGTCCACATCCTGGGCGCTGTTGGGCAGGCGCTGAGGGTTGACCGGGTATTCGTTGTTGTCGTTGGGCAGTTTGCCGGCCACCTTCATGTCGCCGCCGTCGCGCTGGGTCAGGTAGGCCAGCGCGTCGAAACGCCCGTCGTCGGTGCGGCCGTACACGGCACTGCTGTAGATCTGTTCGTGGTCGTTGCTGGAGTAGCCGTATTTGAGCATCGCGCCGCTGTTGCGACCGTCTTGCAAAAGGTCCGGGGCATCCTTGGTGGTCATGTTGACCGTGCCGCCAAAGCCGCCGTTGCCGGTGAACGGCGAGTTGGGGCCTTTCTCGACCTCGATGCTCTTGATCAGCTCGGGCTCGATAAACACGGTGCCTTGCTGGTAGCGCTCAAAGCCGGTTTTAGTGGCGCCGTCGACAGTCATCGGCACGTCTTCGGCGTCGCCGAAACCACGAATATTGATGGTCTGGCCACCCGGTTTCAGGGAGCCGCCCTGGCTTACGCCGGGCAAGGTCTGCAACAGGCTGGGGATGTTGTTGGACTGGTAGCGGTCAATGTCGGCCTGGGTCATGGTCGAGCGGTTGACGGTGCTGGAGTCGACTTCGTTACCGGTGCCGATCACGCTGAGGGCATCCAGCTGGATGGCGCCGCTGTGGCTGGTCTTGCCCTCGTCGGGGCGCACCACGTAGGTGTTGCCGACTTTGATCAGGGTGAACTCGCCGTTTTTCAGCAAGCTGCGAATCGCCACTTCCGGGCTGAACTCGCCGTTGAGCGCCGGCGCCTGCACATGCTTGAGCAGTGTTTCATCGAACAACAGCTGGATTTTAGCCTGCTGCGCGACAAAGCTCAGGGACGTGGCCAGCGATTGGGCGGGCAGTTGCAGCGTGAGCGACTCGGCCTGGGCGCTGAGACTCAAGGCCATGCAGGTAGCAATAAGGGTCGGTCGAAGCAACAGGTGCGAAGCGTGGCAAGGCGCGCGAAACATGAAATCCCCCGGGGCGGCTAAATAGCCAAAAAGGTGTGCGTATCCAACACAGTCGGGAGGAAGACGGGGCAGCTGCAAAAAACCACACATGCGAATGCAAAATATTCTCAAGTGTGTTTTTTGCAGGCCTTACTTGAGCGGCTCGATTCGGACGATGCCATCGGCCGAGGCCACGGTTTTAACCGGCAGCAGGGCGGGCAGGGCGTTGAGCAGGGCATCCGGGTCATTCACATCCAGATTGCCCGAGACCTTCAGTTGCGCCACGGCTTTGTTGACCTGCAAGGGCGCTTGAGGCCGGTAGAGGCTCAGTTCATCGATCAGGCTGGCCAACTCTCGATTGCGAAACGACAGGTGCCCGCTGCGCCAATCGGCCACTTCTTCGGTGGTGAGTGTCTGCTGCTGCACGGTGCCCTTGGCGTAGCTGTACGCGGCACGTTGCTGGGCGCCGAGCAACGCCACCGGGCTTTCGGCGTCCGGCTCGAAGGCGACCTGGCCGTGGGCGACGCTGACCACCAGTTGTTGCTGGCTGCGTCGCACGTCAAACCCGGTGCCGACCACCCGCACATTGGCCTCGCCGGCTTGCACGTAGAGCGGGCGCTCTTTGTCGGCGGCAACTTCGATAAAGACCTGGCCCTTGTCCAGATGCAGGATGCGTTGATACGCGCTGAAATCCACGCGCAGATGGGTGTTGGCGTTCACATACAGTGTGCTGCCGTCGGGCAAGGTGAGGGTGCGCATGCCTTTGGCGTGCCCGGCAATCTGGCTGTGGAACAGCGCGCGGGGCGCGCCGATATTCGTCGTCAGCACGGCGCACACCAGTGCGGCGGCCACGGCCAGGGCAGGGCGCAATAGGGAGGGTTTGCGTTGGGGCAGCGTTACGGGTTTGTTCAGTTGCTGCAACTGGGCGAGGTCGTCCCACAGTTGTTCGAATTCGGCATAGGCGCGGGCGTGGGCGGGCGTTGCCTGCCAGGCGGCGAAGGCTTTGCGCTCGGCCCGTGCTGCGCCGTTGCGGTTGCGGGCAAACCAGCTGGCGGCTTGGGCATCGATGGAGTCGCTCGCTTCGATGTCCAGGGCGTCGTTGTCGCTCAGGCGGTTCATTCTGGCTGCTCCGTGCCGGGTTCTGGTTGAAGGCGTCGCTTGCAATGCAGCAGGGCAAAAGCGATGTGCTTTTCTACCATGCTGGTCGAAATACCCATGCGCTCGGCGATCTGCGCCTGGCTCAAGCCTTCGAAGCGGTGCAGCATAAGGGCTTCTCGCCTGCGGGGCGAGAGTTCGGCGAGGACTTCTTTCAACTGTTCCAGGCGTTGCAGGCGCTGCGCGGCAGCCATGGGGTCGTTTTGCGCGTCGGTGACCGGCTCCGTGCCACCCTCGGCCGGCTCGGAATGGGCGCTCTGGCGTACCTTCTGCTTACGCCAGTGATCGCGCAGCAGGTTGCGCGCCATCTGAAACAGAAACGCCCGTGGCTGCTCGACCTTGGCGCGGTCGCGGTAGTTGAGCCATTGGGTGAAGACATCCTGGGTCATGTCCGCCGCGTCGCTGGCGTTGTCCGTGCGTTTGCGCAGGAAATGCAGGATATCTGCATAAAACCCGCGAAAGGCATCGGCCGTCAACGGGTCGGGCTTGGGACGAGACATGGATATCCTTCTTGACGAAGCACGACGTAGATAAGTCGCGAATGATATCGAGAACTATTGTCATTTGTCTCTATGTAACGGGTCATGGGATCAAAAATGTGGGAGCCAGCTCCCACAGGAGGCCGTGGTTTTAGCGCAGTAATGCTTTGAGCTGTTCGATCCCTGCCTCACCCAGCGGGAATACCGGCAAGCGCGGATCGCCCGCTTCCAGCCCGGTCAGCCGCAACCCGGCCTTGATCGTCGCCGGCAACCCGCCCTTGAGGATGAACTCCAGCAACGGCAGCTGGCGATAGAACAGCTCCCGCGCCAAGCTCAGGTCATTGGCCAGCACCGCGTTATACAACTCCAGGTTCAGCTGCGGGATCAGGTTCGGCGCGGCCGTGCACCAACCCTTGGCACCCGCCGCGAAGGCTTCCAGCGCCAGTGGGTTGCAGCCGTTGTAGAACGGCACGTCGCTGTGGCGGCGCAACTGATGCATGCGCTGAATATCGCCGGTGCTTTCCTTGACCATGGTCACGTTCGCCACCTGTTTGACGATGCGCAGGATCAAGTCCACCGACATGTCCGTGCCACTGGTAGCCGGGTTGTTGTAAAGCATGATCGGCACGCCGATGCTGTCGCCAATCGCGGCGTAGTGGGCGAGGATTTCCGCTTCGCTGAGTTTCCAGTACGAGGCCGGCAGCACCATCACCACATCGGCGCCATTGGCTTCGGCATAACGGGCGCGACGCACGGCTTTGGCGGTGGTCAAGTCAGACACGCTGACAACAGTGGGTACGCGCCTGGCGATTTTCGCAAGGCTGTAGGCGCTGACCTCATCCCACTCCGCATCGCTCAAATACGCGCCTTCGCCGGTGCTGCCCAAGGGCGCGATGGCGTGTACGCCGCTGTCGATAAGGCGGTCGATGGAGCGGCCGAGGGCGTCGAGGTCAATGCGCTGGCCGTCGGCGCTGAACGGGGTAATGGTGTAGCCGATAATGCCGTGAATAGTGGGGTTGGGCATGGGAAGTCTCCGCGTGAAAAAGGGCAATCAGTTCAGGCAATCGGCGTGTTTGCGCAGGTTCTGCCGGGCGTAGTAGTTGAAGGCGGCGCCATGACGCTTGGGCTTGGAAATCCAGTCGTGGGCCTCGCGACCCAGCTCGGGCAGGATCGGCTTGATGGTGCCCGCCGACATTGCCAGCAACTGCAACTTGGCGGCCCGCTCAATCAACTGCGCGATTACGCAGGCTTGCTCGATGCTCGCGCCGGTGGACAGCTGACCGTGGTGCGAGAGCAGGATTGCGCGCTTGTCGCCCAGGGCTGTGGTGATGATTTCGCCTTCTTCATTGCCCACCGGCACGCCCGGCCAGGCTTCCAGGAAGGCGCAATCTTCGTACAGCGGGCACAGGTCCATATGCGACACCTGCAGCGGCACTTCAAGCATCGACAGCGCGGCAATATGCGTGGGGTGCGTATGGATGATGCAGTTCACATCCGGCCGCCCACGGTATACCCAGGTATGAAAGCGGTTGGCCGGGTTGGGGATGCCATGCCCTTCGAGTACTTCAAGGTCTTCGTTGACCAGCAACAGATTGCTGGCAGTGATTTCATCGAAACCCAGGCCCAGTTGCTGAGTGTAATAGGTGCCAGGCGTGGGCCCCCGAGCGGTGATCTGCCCGGCCAGGCCGGAGTCGTGGCCGTGTTCGAACAGGATGCGGCAAGTGAGTGCCAGCTTTTGCCGGTCGGTCCACGTATTATCCGCCAGGCTGTTTTGCATCTGGAGCAGTGCTTGCTTGACCAGTTGGTCCTTGGGGAGTGCTAATGTCTTGGCCATATCGGTGTCCTTTGGGTTAGAGCAAATGACACTAAAGATGCTATATGACACTTTGTGTCATTGGCAAGCGTGATTCTGCCTTTTCTGCAGGGATTAACCGCAGCACATGTCTATCCGTTTGAAATTATTGAGAAAAAAACTTGGCGTAACCCTGGAGTCCCTGGCCGAAAAGTCCGGGATGACCAAGAGTTATCTGTCCAAGGTCGAGCGTGGGCTCAACACCCCGTCGATTGCCGCCGCGCTGAAACTGGCCAAGGCGTTGAACGTGAAGGTCGAAGAACTGTTCAGCGAAGACAACGTCAGCCTCGACAGCTACAGCCTGGTGCGCAGCCACGAACGCCCCGACACCGCGCCGGGTTATGCGGTGCTGGCCCATCAGGTCAGCGAGCGCAGCCTGCTGCCGTTTATCATCTACCCGCCGGCGGAATTCACCGACAAGACCTTCAAGGAGCATCTGGGTGAGGAGTTTCTGTTCGTGCACGAAGGCCAGGTGGAAGTGGACTTCATGAACGAGCGGGTGATCCTGGAGCGGGGCGATGCGCTGCACTTCAATGCACAGAAACCTCACCGGATTCGCTCGGTGGGGAAGGTGCAGGCGCAGTTGCTGGTGGTGGTGCACAGCGGCGACGAGTGACCCTGTTCCCAGGTTGGAAAACCGTCAATGTGGGAGCTGGCTTGTCGGGTCGCCGCATCGCTGCGATAGCGGTGTGTCAGTTAAGTCAATACTGACTGGCCCACCGCAATCGCAGGCAAGCCAGCTCCCACGGTTGATCTTCGTTGTTCCGTAGATCAGCGTTCGACCGGCACGGACAACGCGGCATTACCCAACGGATGCGTACGCGCCGCAAAGAACTTCAGCTCCACGCCGCTGCCGTCAAACAACTGCGAATACCGGCGCTTCTGCTGGCGGATAAACCCGTCACTGCGGCCCGACACCGAAATTGCCAGCGTCGTCAGTTTGGCCTGGCGAAGCGCATCCACCAGGTGCTGATCCTGCGGCCCCAGGTCATGGCCGAAGATGCACAGCGCGCCATCATGGCTCAGCAACTGCTCGTAGCAGAACGACAAGTAATCCGAGCTGCGAATGGTCTTGAGCTTCTCCTCCACCTTGCCTTCGCTGACAAACAGCGGCACATCGTCCAGCGTCTTGATCGTATTGTTGATCGCAAAGCTGCTCAGCAAGGTGCTGTCGGTGGTCGGCAGTTTGCGTGCGGTGCCGTCGAGGTTGCGCACCAGGTGCAGGCCGCCGTGCAGGTAGAGAATGCGTGTGGCCTGGGTGCGGGTGTTGCGCAGGTCGAAGCTGGCGTCGGCGCTGCGGAACAGGTCATCGATGCCCGGCGTGTGCAAAATCGCCCAGTAGTTGAGCAGGTCGTAATTGCTGGTGAACACCGTCGCGTAGTGCGTCAACTCAGTGTTGATCGTTGCCAGGGTCGACGGCTGCACCAGGCGCCACGGAATGTGCACGGCGTGGATGGTGTTGATCAGCGCTTCCTTGATCGCGTAGTAACGATTGCGCGGCGCCGCCGAGCTGACCGCCAGCGCCTTGTTGACCCGGCTGGTGGTCTTCAACGCGCCCAGCGCTTGCTCGAAACTGCGGGTTTGCAGGGCATCGAACACGCTGAGTTCGGATGGGCTCAGGGGCTTTTCTTCGACGGTGCGGGCGTTTTCGAACAGCGAGTCGTAGGCAAAGTCTTCCCAAATCGCACGGCTGGCGCCATTGCCGATCAGAATCCCATTGAAGTCGATGGCGCTCCGCAGGGCGCTCCAGTCTTCAAGGTGGGCGTCAATATCCTGGAAATCCTTCATTGCGGCGGGTCTACTCGAAATCGGCTGGGTGGTGACTTTATCACGAGCGTGCGTTGATCCTGATCAAGATGCGCCACGCGTTATCGGTTGATTCTGTCGGCATACCGCCTCCGAGGATTGACCATGATCAGCACCTTTTTTATTCCCGCCGTCAACATCATGGGCACCGACTGCCTCGACGAAGCCATGGTAGCCATCCGCAACTACGGCTTTCGCAAGGCGCTGATCGTCACCGACGCCGGGCTGGCCAAGGCCGGCGTGGCCAGCATGATCGCAGAGAAGCTGGCGATGCAGGACATCGACTCGGTGATCTACGACGGCGCCAAACCCAACCCCAATGTGGAAAACGTCGAGAAAGGCCTGGCGATGCTGGAGGCCACGGCCTGTGATTTTGTCGTGTCCCTGGGCGGCGGCTCGCCCCATGACTGCGCCAAGGGCATCGCGTTGTGCGCCACCAACGGCGGGCGTATCGGCGACTACGAAGGTGTCGACCAATCGAGCAAACCGCAATTGCCGCTGGTGGCGATCAACACCACCGCCGGGACGGCCAGCGAGATGACCCGTTTCTGCATCATCACCGATGAAACCCGCCATGTGAAAATGGCCATCGTCGACCGCAATGTCACGCCGCTGCTGTCGGTCAACGACCCGACGCTGATGGTCGGCATGCCCAAGGGGCTGACGGCGGCCACCGGCATGGACGCGCTGACCCATGCGATCGAAGCCTATGTGTCGACCGCCGCCACGCCAATCACCGATGCCTGCGCGATCAAGGCCATGGAGCTGATCAGCGCCAACCTGCGCCTGGCGGTGCGTGATGGCAGCGACAAGGCCGCGCGGGAAAACATGGCCTATGCGCAGTTCCTGGCCGGGATGGCCTTCAACAATGCCTCGCTGGGGTTTGTGCATGCCATGGCCCACCAGCTCGGTGGCCTCTACGACCTGCCCCACGGCGTGTGCAACGCGGTGTTGCTGCCCCATGTGCAAAGCTTCAACGCCAGTGTATGCGCCAAACGCCTGAGCGACGTGGCGCGCGCCTTGGGTGCCGATATCAAGGGCATCACCCCGGAAGAGGGCGCCCAGGCGGCCATCGTCGCTATTCGCGCCTTGGCCCATGACGTTGAGATCCCGGCCGGTTTGCGCGAGTTGGGCGCCAAGTTGCAGGATATTCCGCTGCTGGCCACCAATGCGTTGAAGGATGCCTGTGGTCTGACCAACCCCCGCCGGGCGGATCAGCGACAAATTGAGGAGATATTTCGCAGCGCGTTCTAAAGGCGGCAGCCGCACGCCGCAAGCGTTAAGCTACAAGTTGAACGGTATTTAACTTGAGCATGAAGCTTGCGGCTTGCCGCTGAGGTCCCCTGATGAGAGTTCTATTATTCGGCGCCACCGGCATGGTCGGCCAAGGCGTGCTGCGTGAGTGCCTCTTGGCCGCTGACGTGCAGGAAGTGGTCGCCGTCGGCCGCACGCCGCTGACCCAGGAGCACGGCAAGCTGCACCAGGTGTTGCACAGCGACATGCTGGACTTCCAACCGCTGGAAAACCTGCTGCAAGGCTTTGATGCGTGCTTCTTCTGCCTCGGCGTGTCGTCGGCAGGCATGAATGAAGCCAAGTACACCCACCTCACCTATGACCTCACCCTGGTCGCGGCCAGCACCTTGGCGCGGCTCAATCGGCAGATGACCTTTGTCTATGTGTCCGGCGCCGGCACCGACAGCTCCGAGGCGGGCAAGTCGATGTGGTCGCGGGTCAAGGGCAAGACCGAAAACGCCTTGCTGCGCCTGCCGTTCAAGGCGGTGTACCTGTTTCGGCCTGGGGTGATTCAGCCGTTGCATGGCGTGCGTTCAAAGACGCCGCTGTATCAATCTTTCTATACCGTGCTCGGGCCGCTGCTGTCGTTTTTTCGCCGGGTCAAACCGAGTTGGGTTGTCAGCACCGAAACCGTTGGCCAGGCGATGTTGGCGGTGGCGCGTCATGGCGCGCCGCAGGCCGTGGTGGAGCAGGCCGAGATCAATCGCCTGGCCAGCGAGCCGCGCTGATGCTGCACAAAAGCCTGGTGCGTCGCCTTGACCTGATCACCCTGCAACTGTTCGTTGCGGTGTTTGAAGAAGGCACGCTGACCCGCGCTGCGGCCCGTGAGGCCATCGCCGTGTCGGCGGCCAGCAAGCGCCTGATGGAGTTGGAGCAGGTATTGGGCGTGAGCCTGTTCGTGCGGCGTGCCAAGGGCATGGACTTGACCGCCGCCGGCGAAACCCTGCTGCACCATGCGCGGCAGATGCTGTTCAACGTCGAGAAAATGGGCCTTGAACTGGGCGAGCACAGCCACGGCGTGCGTGGTTATGTGCGCATGTTGGCGAATCTGTCGGCGATTATTCAGTTTCTTCCGGAAGACCTGCGCGACTTTTCCCAGCGGCATCCCGAGGTCAAGACCGATCTGGAAGAGCGCCCCAGCAACGGCGTGGTCCAGGGCGTGCTGGACGGGGTGGCGGACCTGGGCATCTGCTCCAGCGACACCGACACCAAAGGCTTGCCCAGCGTGCTGTATCGCCACGACAAGCTGGTGGTACTGATGCCGGCGGATCATCCCTTGGCCACCCGCCACACCCTGGCGTTCGACGAAACCCTGGGCAGCGATTACGTGGGCCTGCACGCCGCCAGCTCGATCAATATGCGCACCCATGCCGCAGCGCGCGAGGCCGGCAAGATGCTGCGCCTGCGTATTCATGTGCCGGGGTTTGATGCGATGTGCCGGATGGTCCAGGCGAATATGGGCATCGGCATCCTGCCGCAAAAGGCCTATGAGCTGTTTGGTCGCGCGTTGGGGTTGCATGCGGTGCCGCTGACCGACACGTGGTCGGATCGCAGCTTGATTGTGGTGGTGCGTGATGAAGCGCAGTTGTCGCCGGTGAGCCGGTTGTTGTTTGACTACCTGCGCACGCCACTGAAGTAAGCAAACCCTGTGGGCCTCATCGCGGGCAAGCCCGGCTCCCACAAGGGACCGCATTCCTCCTGTGGGAGCAGGGCTTGCCCTAATGCCAGTCAGTTAAGCGAACGAAATGCTCAAAGCAGCGAAGATCAAATGTGGGAGCGGGCTTGCCCGCGAAGACGTCGGCCCAGCAAACATTGATGTTGACTGACCCACCGCTTTCGCGAGCAAGCCCGCTCCCACAGAGGATCTGCGCTTAACTGACTGGCATTAGGGCTTGCCCGCGATAGCGATCTGACTGACATCAACACCTGATAGCCGTTCGTATTTCGCGAACGCTCCTTGCCAACTGACGGTTGGATTTATCGCCCGCCTGTCCTCTAGCCTTGGCTGCACATTCCAAGAATAAGAGGACCACCCCATGACAGCGCCGTTGAGCGGTATCAAGGTGATTGAAATCGGCACGTTGATAGCCGCGCCGTTCGCCGCGCGGATGCTGGCCGAGTTCGGCGCCGAGGTGATCAAGATCGAAGCCATGGGCCAAGGCGACCCGCTTCGCAAATGGCGAAAGCTGCACGAAGGCACGTCGTTGTGGTGGTACTTGCAATCGCGTAACAAAAAGTCGCTCGCCCTGGACCTCAAGTCCCCGGAGGGCCTGGGGCTGATCAAGCAATTGCTGGGCGACGCCGACGTGCTGATCGAAAACCTGCGCCCCGGCGGCCTGGAGAAACTTGGCCTGGGTTGGGACGTGTTGCATGCGTTGAACCCCAAGCTGACCCTGGTGCGCATCTCCGGCTACGGCCAGACCGGGCCTTACCGCGATCGCCCAGGGTTTGGTGCCATCGGTGAGGCCATGGGCGGTATTCGCTACACCACCGGCAACCCCGACTCGCCGCCGGCGCGGGTCGGTGTGAGCCTGGGTGACTCGCTCGCCTCGCTGCACGCGGTGATCGGCGCGCTGATGTCGTTGTTGCGGGTCAAGACCGGGCAGGGCGAGGGGCAGGTGGTCGATGTGTCACTGGCCGAAAGTGTGTTCAACCTGATGGAAAGCCTGGTGCCCGAATACGACATGCTCGGCCATGTGCGTGAGCGCAGTGGCGGCGCCTTGCCGGGTATCGCGCCGTCCAACACCTACCTGACCGCCGATGGCGCCTACGTAGTGATCGCCGGCAACAGTGATCCGATCTACAAGCGCCTGATGCACACCATCGGCCGTGCCGACCTGGCCGAAGCGCCGGAGTACGCTCACAACGACGGCCGCGCCGCTAAAAGTGGGCTGCTCGACGCGGCCATTACCCACTGGACCAGCAGCCTGCCGATCGACCAGGTACTCAGCGCGCTCGAAGCCGCCGAGGTGCCGGCCGGACGCATCTACTCGGTGGCCGATATCGTCAGCGACCCGCACTACCACGCCCGTGACATGCTGCTCAATGCCCAGTTGCCCGGCGGCGTGTCGGTGAAGATGCCCGGCATTGTGCCCAAACTCTCCGAAACCCCCGGTGGTGTGAACTGGCAGGGCCCGACACTGGGCCAGCATACCGATGACATCCTCGGCAGCCTGGGCCTCACCGGTGCCGATATCCAACGCCTGAAAACCGCGGGAGTGGTGCAATGATTACTGATTATTCCGACACGCTGATCGTGCAGGAAGTGTCGCCGCGCGATGGCTTGCAGATCGAACCGACGTGGGTTGAAACCGCCGACAAGATCAGGCTGATCAACGCGCTGGCGCAGGCCGGTTTTTCGCGAATCGAGGCGGGCTCGTTTGTGTCGCCCAAAGCCATTCCCGCATTGCGTGATGGCGAGCAAGTGTTCCAGGGCATTGAGCGCCGGGCCGGTGTGATTTATGTCGCGCTGATCCCCAACCTCAAGGGCGCCCAGCGCGCCATCGAGTCGCGCGCCGATGAGCTGAACCTGGTGATGTCGGCCAGCCAGACCCACAACCTGGCGAACATGCGCATGCGTTGCGAGGCGTCGTTGGCAGCCTTTGGCGATATCGTCAGCTTTGCCGCCGACCACCCGGTGCGCCTCAACGGCAGCATCGCCACCACCTTCGGCTGCCCGTTCGAAGGCAAGATCGATGAAGACCGCGTGCTGCAAATGGTCGACGCCTATCGCGAGTTGGGCATTGCGGGCATCACGTTGGCCGACACCACCGGCATGGCCAATCCGCGTCAGGTCGAACGTCTGGTCACGCGCGTGCTGCAACAGGTGCCGGCCAGCGATTTGACCCTGCATTTTCACAACACCCGTGGCCTGGGTTTGTGCAATGTGCTGGCCGCTTACGAGGCCGGAGCCCGGCGGTTTGACGCGGCCTTGGGTGGCCTCGGCGGTTGCCCGTTTGCGCCGGGCGCGTCGGGCAATATCTGCACCGAAGATTTGGTCAACCTGTGCGAGGAGGTTGGCATTCACACCGGCATCGACCTGCCGCACCTGTTGCAAATGTCCCGTCACTTGCCGGCCTTGCTTGGGCATGAACTGCCCGGCCAAGTGGCCAAGGCCGGGCGCAATGGCGACCTGCACCCGCCACCGGCTTACATCGCCACGCTGTAACGCGCGACCAGACAACAAAAACAATCGGGCGCCTGTGAGCAGCCCGCTGGAGAGAAACCATGAGCACTAATACTACGTTAGAGGCCGGCGTGCGCCCGGCCGTTGAAATCGATGCCGAAAAAGCCCTGGTCAGCAAGGTCGCCTGGCGCCTGATGCCGCTGATCATGGTGTGCTACCTGTTCGCGTTTTTTGACCGCATCAACATCAGCTTCGCCAAGTTCCAGCTGCAAACCGACCTGAGCCTGAGCGACACCGCTTATGGCCTGGGCGCCGGGTTGTTTGTGGTGGGTTATGTGCTGTTCGAAGTGCCGAGCAACATGATGCTCTACAAGGTCGGTGCCCGCCGTTGGATCGCGCGCATCATGATGTCGTGGGGCCTGGCCACGGCGGCCATGGTGTTTGTCACCGCCGAATGGCAGTTCTATGGCCTGCGCTTCATCATTGGCGCCATGGAGGCGGGTTTTGCGCCTGGCGTGCTGTATTACCTGACGCTGTGGTTCCCGCAGCACTTTCGTGGGCGTATTACCTCCATGCTGTTCCTGGCCTCGGCGTTCGCCGGTTTGGTCGGTGCACCCTTTTCCGGGCTGGTGCTGGAGCACCTCGACGGCGTGCTGCAAATGCGCGGCTGGCACTGGCTGTTCCTGCTCGGCGGCTTGCCCTGCATCGGCCTGGGTTTTCTGGTGCTGACCTTGCTCAAGGACCGCATTGAAGACGCGCATTGGCTGACGCCTGCCGAGAAAACCCTGCTGTCGAGCCGCATCGCCAAGCATGAGCCGAACCAGCACGGTGGCTCGCTGCTTTCGGCGATCCGCATTCCTGGGTTTTTGATGCTTGGGTTTATCTACTTTCTGATTCAGGTGGCGTCTTACGGCCTCAACTTCTGGGCGCCACAGTTGATCCGCAGTGCCGGCACCCAAAGTCCGGTGATGATCGGCCTGCTCACCGCCATTCCCTATGTGTGCGGGGCGATCAGCATGGTGGTGATCGGGCGACTGTCGGACGCCACCGGCGAGCGCCGCAAGTTTGTCTGCGGCCTGGTGGTGCTGGGCGCTATCGGCTTCTTCTGTGCCGGGATCTTTGCCGACCACACTACCTTCCTGATCATCGCCCTGGGCCTGCTGGGCGCGGGCATTATTGCCTCGATCCCGGCCTTCTGGACCCTGCCACCCAAGCTGTTGGCCGGCGCGGGTGCCGGGGCGGCCGGCGGCATTGCGGTGATCAACACCCTCGGGCAGTTCGGCGGTATTGTCAGCCCGGTGATGGTGGGGCGCATCAAGGACCTTACCGGCAGCACTACGCCGGCGCTGTATGTGATCGGCGTGTGTGCGCTGTTGGCGGCGGCGCTGCTGTTGTGGGGCTTGCCACAAAAACTGCGCACGCTCGACAAGGGCTGATCAGCCTGCCGTAGCCAGTGCGCGCGCCGGTGTGGCGCTGAACTGAATCAGTGCCACCCCGCCAATCAACAACAACGCCCCCAGCACGCGGGGCGTTGTCAGTTGGCGCTCCACCAGGCCAAACAAACCCAAGTGATCGAGCAACAGCGAAGCGAGAATCTGCCCGGCCATGGCCAGCGCAATAAACCCCGACGCGCCGAGCTTGGGCAGCAACATCAACGCCAGCGAAATAAAGCACACCCCAAACGCGCCTCCGGCCCACATCCACAGCGGCGCCTTGGTGATAAAGGCGAGGCTCGGCAGCGGTAAACGCAGCGCTACAATCACTGGCAGTAGCACGACAATGCTCACCAGCAGTGACGCCAGCGTGGCCCACAACGGGTGGCCCAGCCCGCGCCCGAGGCTTGCGTTGATCGCACTCTGAAACGGCACCACCGCCCCGGCGATCACCGCCAGTGCCAACAAACCCGCCCAATGCAACGTCGTCATCTCAGTTCTCCCAGAGGTTTTGCTGGACTCTAGGCTATTCGTCGCGCAAATTTAAATTCCAAGTTCTTATGCCGAGCATGCAGCTGATGAATGATCTGCGCCGCATCGACCTCAACTTGCTGGTGATCCTCGATGCCTTGCTCAGTGAGCAACACGTCACCCGCGCCGCCGAGCGTTTGCACCTGAGCCAGCCGGCGGTCAGCCATGCGCTGGCGCGTTTGCGTGATCTGCTCGGTGACCCGTTGCTGGTGCGCCAGGGCGGTGCGTTGGTGCCGACTGCCCGCGCCTTGGAGCTGGCCGCGCCACTGGCCGAGGCCCTGGCCCAGGTGCAGGCGCTGCTGGCGCCTAACCGGTTTGAACCCGCGTCGGCCAAGCGCAGGTTTCGCGTGGCAATGTCGGACTACAGCGCGGCGATTTTCCTGCCGGATCTGGTTCGCACGCTGCGCCGTGAAGCGCCTGGCATCGACCTGCAAATCGTCCAGGCCAGCCGCGAAGGTATGGTCGACGGCGTGCTCAATGGCGACCTCGACCTAGCCGCCGGGGTGTTCCCCGATATGCCCGCCGAACTGCGCACTACGCCGTTATTCGAGGAGCATTACACCTGCCTGATTGACCGTGACAGCTTGCCGCCAAACGGTGTGCTGGACCTGCCGACTTACCTGTCACGTCCGCATGTGTTGCTGGAAATGCGCGGCAGCGGCACCCCGGAAATCGAACGGGCGTTGACGGCGATTCGTGAGCGCCGGCATGTGGCGATCAGCCTGCCGCACTGGGGCGTGGCGCCGCAGCTGATCCAGGGCACAGACCTGATTTTGACGGTGTCATCCCGAGGCTTGCTCAACATCGATCAGCAACACCTGCTGGCTGTGCCGCCGCCGTTTCATATTCCTTCGTTTGCGTTTGAGCTGGCGTGGCATGCGCGGCGGGGCGGGGATTCGGGGTTGCAGTGGTTGATTGGGCAGGTGCAGGGTGTATTGTCCGAAAGTCATGGATAACAGGAAAAATAAAAATGCTCTCAGGCCTTAACCACCTGACCCTTGCCGTCACCGACCTGAACCGCAGCATCAGCTTCTACCATGAATTGTTGCAACTTCGGCTCGATGCGAGCTGGGACGGCGGCGCCTACCTGTCGTTGCCCGGTTTATGGCTGTGCTTGTCCCTTGACCCGTTGCGCTCGCCGGCGCCTGCGGCTGAATACACGCACTACGCGTTTACCGCCGATACCGGTGATTTCGCGGCGCTGGTGGCGCGCCTGCGCGCTGCGCAGGTGCAGGAATGGCGCGACAACCGCAGCGAGGGCGCATCGTTCTACTTTCTCGACCCCGATGGCCACAAGCTCGAAGCCCACGTCGGCGATCTGGCCTCGCGTTTGCAGGCCTGTCGCGTCAAGCCTTATGCCGGAATGAAGTTTTACCCGTAGCGGCAGAACGTGCAGAATCCCTCCACCTCATTACCGTCTACTAGAGTCGCGCCCATGACCCTATCCCTGCTGTTCGCCGTGCTTGCTTCGGGTTTTATCTACGGCATTACGCCCGGTCCGGGCGTGCTCGCCGTATTCGGTATCGGCGCTGCCCGTGGCCGTCGTGCCGGGGCGGGGTTTTTGTGCGGGCATTTGCTCGGTGACGTGGTGTGGTGCAGCACGGCGTTGATTGCCATCGTGGGCGCGCGGGAAGTGGGCAGCACCGCCTTTGATGCGCTGGGCGTGCTCAGCGGCTTGTACCTGTTCTGGCTCGGCTGGCGTGCGATTCGCACACAGCGGCGTAGCAGCGATGCACCTCAGGGTGCGGCGCGGCATCCGTTCTGGCACGGTATTGTGTTCGGTCTCACCAACCCCAAGGCTTACCCGGTGGCCGTGGCGACCTTCACCGCGTTGTTGTCCAGCCGTGCCGAGTTGCTGACATGGGCGATGCTGCCGTCGTTGATCTTCCTGAGCTTTATCGGTGGCCTGTTGGCCTATGCCATTCTGATCGGCGTGGTCGGCGCTCAGCGCGTGCGCACGGTGTATCAGCGCCATGAAATCCTCATCACCAAACTCTGTGGCGTGATGTTTATCGGCTTCGCCATCAATGCCCTGGCGCACGCGTTGCCGGGCCTGTTTGGCAGCAAACCGGCCTGATACAGCGACGACCGTTCGTCGCACTGGCAAGTTTTTTCTAAACCTTTGCCGCCCTGAAAATTCGAATTCAGGGCGGGGCGTCTGTTCCCGCACCTATTTTTGACCTGGAGGAACCCATCATGAGCCGCATGGCTATCCGGTTACGCACCGCCAGTTTCGCGATGCTGCTGGGCCTCGGCGCCAGCAATGCTTTCGCCCAGTCGCCTGCTGAATTCATCGAGCAGGCTTCGGCCAAAGGGATGGCCGATATCGAAACCAGTCGCATGGCCCACGCCAGAACCTCGTCCCAGGAAATCAAGGACTACACCATCGAGGTGATCAACGAGCGCACCCAGGCCAACCAGCACCTGGCGGCCATCGCCAAGAAGCTCGACTTGCCGGTAGCGCCGCGCGAGAAGATCGTTGATAAAGCCGAAACCCTGATGCCGGAACTCAAGGACGGCGACTCGTTTGACGCCGCTTACACCGCGCAACAGGTCAAGGAAAACGAAGACGCCATTGCCCTGTTCAAACAGGAAGGCGCGGCGTCGGACGTACCCGAAATCAAAGCGCTGGTGGATGAGACGCTGCCCAAGCTGGAGGAGCGCCTGCAAAAGGCGCGTGCCTTGGCGTCGACCTATGGCAAAGGTCATCAAGGCGACGGTTGAGTCCATCACTTGAGATAGAAAACGGCGGTTGGATGTTCTCCAACCGCCGTTTTTTTATGCCTGGTTCAGATCGGTCTTGTTGGTCACCGCATCGTCAACCACTTCGCCGCAACTGCTGTTAAGACTGACACTGCCTGCTGCGCCGATGCTGCGGTATTCCCGGCGCAGTTTTTCCAGTTCTTTACGGTCCAGGCCATCAAGGCTGAGCACGGCGTTTTGCGCATCCTTGGAGACGCGCAGCAACTCGTCGATCTTGATATGCAGGATGTCGTTGTCGCGGTTTTGCGTATTCTGGATCAGGAACACCATCAGGAACGTGATGATGGTGGTTGAGGTATTGATGATCAGTTGCCAAGTGTCATTGTAGTGAAAATACGGCCCGCTGAGGCTCCACAGGCAGATCAGCGCGACAGCCGCGTAGAACGTGCGGGCACTGCCTGCCCAGCGGGACAGAGATTGGGAGACTGCAGAGAATTTCATGACCGTTGTTCCTTGACCGGTGGGTGATGAAACTATGGACTGCAGACGTGCCTTGAAATTTCTTTTTACATTTGGGGATTTGAACAAAGTTGTGCTCTTTCCTCCGGCTATTTTAGGAATGGGCCTACTCCGGCGTATGAATGGCACGAGCAAGACTGGTTTTTTTATCCGGATGTTCCCCCATGCACGTTAACGCCGCCTGCGACTTGCCCACGCTCTACGGTAAAACCGAAGAGCATTTTTTTGCTGCGGTGTGCTCAACGCATCGCCGATACGGCGGCGGCATCAACGCTTATTTCACGGATGAGTATTTCAGCCCGTTCAATTTATTGTTTATCCAGGTCGGCAGCTCTTTGCCGGATAACGCTTTGGCCGCACCGCTGGCGCTTATCCGGCGTACCACGCAGGCAATACGCGTGGTGATCCATGAAGAAAAGGTCAAAGAGCTGGGTGAGGTGTTTTTGGCACACGGCTTTAAGCCGGTCGAAAAGACCACCGCGATGGTGGGTGACCTGGCGTGCCTGGCGCCATGGGTGGGCGAAAGCGGTGTGCAGGTCCAACTGACGCGGAACATGAATGATTGGGCTGAGCCCTTTGGCAGTGCGTTCATGAGACCGCCCGAGGAGGTCGCGCGATATCAGGCCCGCCATCAGCGGGCCCTGGACGCGGGTCAGACGCTATACCACTTCACCTTGTCCGATGAGTGGCAGGTAAGGTCTTCGCTGGTCTTGTCCCTGTGTGAGGGTGAGGCCCGGCTTAGCGATATCGGCACACTCATGGGGTTTCGTGGCAGAGGATACGCCTCTCGATTGATCCACGCCGCTCTGCTTCACGCGTCGAACCTCGGGGCCCTGCGATGCTTTCTAGAGGCCACGCAGGGTGCCTTCGCGCTGTATCGGCAATTAGGTTTCGAGCCTTTGTACGAGTGCCAGGCCTTTACCCGTGACGCCATTGCAGACGCGTAATCAGAGGGCCAGTTTTGCCTGGCCGCGATCTTCAAGCGCCAGCAAATACTGCTTGGCCTCAAGCCCACCGGCAAACCCGGTCAGCCCGCCCGAGGCGCCAATTACCCTGTGACAGGGCGCAATGATCGAGATGGGGTTGCGGCCATTGGCTGCGCCTACCGCGCGCACGGCCTTGGGGTTGCCGATCTGCTGGGCAATCTGGCTGTAGCTGCGGGTTTCGCCGAAGGGGATGGTCAGCAGTGCCTGCCAGACTTGTTTTTGGAAATCGGTGCCATCGAAGTCCAGCTCCAGATCGAACTGGTTGCGGGTTCCCGTGAAGTATTCCTGTAGCTGGCGCTCGGCTTCCAGTAACACCGGGCTGTCGTCGGCTTGATGCAACTCGCCCAGACGCACGCGATTGGCGCGTTCTGTTTCCCACAGGATGGCAATGAGTTTGCCGTTGCGGGCCACCAGGGTGAGCTGGCCGACGGGGGAGGGCATGAGCTTGTAGTGGTAGGGCATGAGCGGATTCCTTGAAGATGTAGGGGGCCACTATCCACCTTGTGGGCGGTAGGGAAACCCAGTTTCTTGCGGTCAAATTCTACTGGGACTAAATGTTCCAGTGAATCCAGTTACCGGAACCATAGGCCCAAGCGACGAAATAGATGAACCAGACGATCGAGGGCGTCGACAGTGCTACCCATGAACCGAGGTTAAGTAGCGCAAGTGCGGCTGCGCAGAGTGTGATGCCTCGGCTGGCGTTCTGCCTTGAATACCAGACGCCATAGATGGATCCCGCCAGAGCCGCTATCGACGCCATGCTCCTCAGGCCGAAAGGGATTGGCGTCAGCGGTAACAGCAATGGAATGATCAATACCAGCCCCACCACCTTTCTAACTACTTGGTTCTCAGTTTTTTGTACAGGCACGCGCATTGGCTCTGCTCATTGGTAAGACATGTGCGCATTTTAACGAAGGTCGTCTTCGTCGCTTTAGGAGTTTGCTTAAGTCAATGTTCCTGCTGCAGAACCTTTAGTGCTGCCGATGCCAGAAAGCCGGAACGGCTTTTTTCTTCAGGATGATGCAACACGTATTCATCAATTCTATTCAGCAGGTAACCCGGCAGGGTGATATTGAGCTTCTGCGCTTTGCCCAGATATTTAGTGACATCAATATCAACCACGGCCCAAATGCAGCCGGCATATTCCGGGTTGGCCGCGTGCAGGGTGACTTTTTGTGCAGGGGGTATCGGCGCGCCATCCTCTGCGAGGATTTCGAAGTGCCCTTCGATCGCTTCGCGGGCCATGGCCATGGCGTCGTCAAGGTCGTCGCCGGCGGAGTAGCAGCCGGGAATATCCGGCACTTCCACGCCCCAGGCGTTTTCCTGGTCACCGGTTGAAATTGCGATGGGGTAAAGCATGTTTATTGCCCTCCAGGGATGCTCAGCTCAGCAGCGCCTGTTTCAAAATGCTCTTGGCGGTCTTGTCCAACAGGTCTTTCTTTGGATGAGGAATCGTTACCAACCCCGGTTTGGTCGGGTGTTTGAAGTGGTGGTGACTGCCTCGGGTACGCACCAGGTACCCGCCATCCGCAACAATGTGACCTATCAAATATCGGCTATCCACAGCACCTCCTTGTGGTGTGTGTTGGTGGTGACTATAACCACTGAAAATAAATTATCAACACTCTACCTACCGACGGCTGACGATCGGCGTGTCGGTAAGTGCTGAATGAAGTGTATGAGCCTTTGAAAACGGCGTCTTAGAGAGGTATTGCGGGGATTTTCGAAGTGTTACTCGTTGTTTAAGACATGGGCGAGAACGGCGAGAAATGCGTCAGCCAACAGGCTTTTTCTGGCCGCAGGCGTCAGCACCAACAGCTGCGCACAGGCATCCACCTCGACCATGGGTCTATAGGTGACGCCCTTGTTCATCAAGCTCCGGGTACATTCGGGCACCAATGCCACGCCTTGCCCGGCGGCCACCAACGCAATGATCGAGGTGATCTGCCGCCCGGTCGGCCCGGCACGCAGGGGCACGCCGTGGTGTCGGTACAACTGCTCGATCGACTGGTTCAACCCCGACCCGTAATCGGGCGGAAACAGAATCAGCGGGTAAGCACTGAGCTGCGCCAGGCTCACCTGCGCCTGGCCGGCTAACGGGCTATCACTGGAAACCGCCGCCCACAAACGCTCCTCACCCAGCGACAACGCTTGCACGGCCTGGCTTTGCGGCAACAGGCGGCTTAGGCCGACATCCAGGCGCCCATCCGCCACTTGCGCGCCCAGGCTGCCGGAAGCGCATTCCACCAAGGTCAGCTGCACATCGGGAAAACCCTGGGCGAAGGCCTGGATCGCCTGGCTGAACAGGTCCGACAGCGCGATCGAACTGACGTAACCCAAGGTCAGTTGCCCGGCGGTCCCGGCGGCCAATTTACCGGCGATTACCTGTGCCAGTTCCACCTGCTCCAACACGCCGCGCGCATAGGGCAGGAACGAACGGCCCTGGGCGGTGAGGGACACCGTGCGGCTGGTGCGATCAAACAACTTGAAGCCCAACTCCGTTTCCAGCGCCGAGATCTGCCGGGTCAACGGCGGCTGGGCCAGGTGCAGGCGAAGGGCTGCGCGGCCGAAGTGCAGTTCTTCGGCGACCGTCAGAAAGTAACGCAGCTTGCGTAGGTCGAGCATCCTGATCCTTGGGTATTGATCGGTTCGAATTCGGTATTGGTTTAAGACCCGCTGGCCATTCTATAAAGACCTCACAAAATAAAACGAGAGGTTTCATGAAACCGCGCCTGCATTGTGCCCGTCTTGCCCTGTTCCTGTGTGGCTGCGCGGCGTTTCTGAACCTGTATGCCACCCAGAGCATCCTGACCACCTTCGCCGCGCAGTTTCATATCAGCGCCAAGGCGGCGGGCTGGAGTATCACGGTTACAACCCTGGCGGTGGCGATTACCGCGCCCTTTGTCGGCCGGCTGACCGGGCGTTTAGAGCAACGTACGGTCATCGCCGTGGCCGCGCTGTTACTGGCCGTGCCCGCGCTGATGACCGCCTACGCCGGCAGCTTTGCCGAAGTGCTGGTGTGGCGCTTTGTGGAAGGTATGTTGATCCCGGTGGTGTTTGCCACCAGCGTGGCTTACATCGGCGACCGCTGGCGCGGCGCCACGGTGACCGAAGTCACCAGCCTCTATGTGGCGGGCACCGTACTGGGTGGGTTCGCCGGGCGCTTCGTCACCGGCGTGATGACCGAATATGTCGGCTGGCGCGAGGCCTTCGAATTGTTGGCCGTATTGAGCTTGATGGTCGGTGGGTTCATTCAGTTTTTGCTGCCCGATAACCGGCCGCGAGTCGACCGGGTCAAGGCTTCTTCGTCAGGCGTTTTTCGCAAGCCGTTGGTGGCTGCCTACGCCGTCGGGTTTTGTGTGTTGTTCTCCCAGGTTGCGGCCTTTACCTACGCGGGCCTGTACCTTGGCCTACCGCCTTTTAACCTCGGGCCTGCAGCCTTGGGCACGCTGTACATGGTGTTTCTGCTGGCCTTGATCGTGATCCCGATCGCCGGCCGCCTCAGCAAAGCCCGGCCCCACGCCGAGCTGCTGGCCGTCGCTGGCGTGCTTGGCATCAGTGGCTCGGCACTGACCCTGGCGCCGTCGCTGTGGTGCATCGTAGTGGGCCTGGCGCTCAGTTCGACTGGGGTCTTTCTCGCCCAGGCCGCCGCCAACGCGTTCATCAGCGCCACTGCGCAGGGTAACAAGGCGGGTGCCGTGGGCGTTTACCTCACGTGTTATTACCTGGGCGGCAGTTGTGGTGCCATCGTTCCCGCATTGATGTGGGAGCGCTGGGGCTGGGCGGGGTGTGTAGCGCTGATTATCGGTTTTCAACTGCTGACTTTGCTGATCGCCCTGACGGGCTGCAAGCCCCTTAAACCTGAGTTGATCCAAGCCTCATGAACGACGCCATCGCTGTGCCTGCCCGCGAAACCTCTAACCGCCGCCGCTCGTTGATCGCGGGTTGCGGCGCCCATGCCGTACACGATGGCCTTACGGATGTGATCTACGTGCTGCTACCCATTTGGCAGGCGCAGTTCGCACTTTCCTACGCGCAGATCGGATTATTGCGCGGTGCCTATTCCGGGATGATGGCGGTGTTCCAGCTGATGGCCAGCCGCGCTGCGCGGCGCTGGGGGCGTCTGCCGATGCTGGTAGGCGGCACTGCGCTGGCGGGCGTTGCGTACTTATTGGTGGGGCAAGCCACTGGGCTGAGCCTGTTGCTATTGGCACTGTTGCTCGGTGGTTTGGGCGCCAGCACCCAGCACCCATTGGCCTCTTCGATGATTACTGATGCTTACGAGAGCGGCGGCGGGGTAAAGCAAGCTCTGTCTCAATACAATTTTTCCGGCGATATCGGCAAAACCCTGATTCCGGGTTTGGTCGGCTTGCTGCTCACCGTAATAAGTTGGCGCGCCAGTGCCACACTGTTGGGGTTGCTCGGCCTGGCTGCGGCGGGGTTGTTGTGGTGGCTGGTGCCTGCGCAAGTAGCCGAATCCGCGTCTACAAAAACGGCCAAGCCGACTGGCGGAACGGGCTCTGTCACCGGCCTGCGCGCGTTGATCCTCACCGGCACTCTCGACAGCGCCGTGCGCATGGGCTTTCTTACTTTCCTGCCGTTTCTGTTGCAAGCCAAAGGCGCGGGAACTGCAGGCATCGGCCTGGCGTTGACGCTGCTGTTTATCGGTGGCGCCTTCGGCAAATTGCTCTGCGGCTACCTGGGTGCCCGCATCGGCATGATGAAAACCGTATGGCTGACGGAAACCAGCACGGCGCTGCTGATCATTGCCGCCGTGTACCTGCCGCTGCATGGACTGATGGTGATGCTGCCGCTGCTAGGGTTGGTGCTCAATGGCACCTCCTCAGTGCTGTACGGCGCCGTGCCGGACCTGGCAGCGGCGGGAAAACGCGAGCAGGCGTTTGCTGTGTTCTACACCGGTACGATCGGCGGCGGCGCGCTGGCGCCGGTTCTGTTTG
Source organism: Pseudomonas sp. FP2338 (assembly GCF_030687515.1). NCBI lineage: Bacteria > Pseudomonadati > Pseudomonadota > Gammaproteobacteria > Pseudomonadales > Pseudomonadaceae > Pseudomonas > Pseudomonas sp. FP2338. The sequence goes on from NZ_CP117436.1 coordinate 1,675,198, forward strand.
GTGGTGTGGGCGATGCACTGGGCGTGCCGGTGGCGGTGATGGTATTGGCGGGCATGTTGTTGGTGACGTTGCCCTTGGCGTGGGTGGTGCAGCGGGGGTGTGTGCCTCAGGCAATCGAGTGATTGCAGGAGTGTCCAGGCCGAGCCAACAGATCAATGCCAAGTGAGTGCAGCACCTTCAGAACCGTTTCAAAACGCGGTTTTGCGCCCGGGGCAAATGCCTTGTACAAGCTCTCGCGTCCTACACCCGCATCAGTGGCGATCTTTGTCATGCCACGGGCTTTGGCTACGTAGCCTACTGCGCGAAGAAACTCCTCGTTGTCTCCGTCTGCCAGCACCTGAGAAAGGTATTCGCTGATGGCCTCATCACTGTCGAGCAGCTCGGCCATATCAAATGTCGTCAGTGTTTGAGCCATGATCAAACCTCCTTTGCTAATTTTTTTGCTCGCCGGATATCGGCCTCTTGTGAGGACTTGTCGCCACCTGCCAGCAAGATGACGACCTCCCTGCCGCGCAGGGTGAAATAAACGCGATAACCTGCACCTACGTCTATCCGCATCTCTGAAACGCCGCCGCCCAGCACCTTGAAATCCCCCAGATTGCCCACACTGGCGCGCTCGATACGTCGAGCAATGGTGATTTTTGCTCGCAGATCGCGAATTGCCGAGCACCATTGAGTGAAGGCTTGGGTTTGCTGGATCGAATAACGCACGGGGCCTCACAGAGTTTCACTGTATCTAGTTGGATACGGGTTGGCAAGAGACATGTCTGTGTCGAAGGCTGGGGAGAGTGATGCGAGGGCGTGCCGGTTTCAAACGTTCTTCAGGGTTTTCCTATTGCCAGAATTTACAGTCTGAAGGAGAACGGTACGGCGGTCCTGAATGTTGCGTTATTGCCTACACAACACTCAGAATCGTCTGAGTTGTACGCCTTGGACGAGCCCTTTAAGGTTCGTCTGCCGCTGCCCATCAGCGGTCGGGTTTAGTAGCCCGTTGAAAATTTATCCGGCGTACGGCTGTCCCTACTGTCAGGCACTTTCATGTCTGTGCTTATTGGTAGCTGTACGTAGGGCGTCTTCGGGCGCGCCGGTTTTCGATGAATTTTCCCGGTCTACTAACCTGCGTACAGCTGCCACCCTTACCCTTTGGGTGGTGGTCCTTACCGAGGATCAACAGATGTGTACTGACGCCTGTAACCCCACCGCTACCCTGTTCAGCGTCCGCCCCGAAGCCAACACTGAAGCCTTGCTCGCCAACGCCTACGAAACCATTGCCGGCGCGGGTGCCATGACCAACGAGTTCGCCGAAAGCCTGCCTTCTCAGCATCGCTACCTGGCCTTGGCCATTCAGCAAATGATCGAACTGGGGCTGATGCTGGTAGAAGCGGCGCAAGACCGCGTCGACCGCGCCGCGTAGGTTTTTCACACCCTGCAACAGGCTTGCCTTCCCGGGCCGCACATACTAAGGGGAAGGGGAGCCATATTTTAGGTTCTGCGTGAAGGTTGCGTTTGATTGATAAGCGCCTGTTCAAGCGTTTAGTGGAAAGCATGACCCAAATGGAGGCGATTGTTCGTAGCGAGCGTTCGTTCCCTCTGGATTGTGAGTCAAATCAGTGGGTTTCATTAGAGTCCGCCCTGGTCATCCTGACGTCATGCGCACGCCGTGACAGACGGTCATGGGCCGGTTATTTAAATGTAAGCAAATTGCGTATACTTATGCCTATGAAAACGGTCTTCTTCGAAACCAAAACCTTTACCGCTACCGTCGGTGAATATCTGACTGACGATGAGTACCGACGGCTTCAGAAGGAAATGCAGGCCAATCCCGAGACGGGCGATGTGATGCCGCGTACGGGAGGCTTCAGAAAGCTCCGTTGGCAGGACGCTCGTAGGGGCAAGGGGAAACGTGGTGGGCTTCGTGTCATTTACTACTGGTTGCTTAATGACAACCAGTTTTGGATGTTTGCGATCTACGATAAGGATGAAGTGGCGAACCTTACCGCTGATCAGGAGAAGGCCCTGAAAGCAGCGATTGATGCAGAGCTGAAAAGACGAGGTGGGAAATGAAAAAGCGCGATCTGTTTGGGGAGTTGATGCAGGGTGTTGGCGAGATGGCTGAACACCGACAAGGGAAGATCACCCTTCGTCAGTACGAAGTGGAGGCCCTTGCACCACCAGAGGTGACGGCGGCTGAAATCGTTTCTATCCGTGAAAAGTTGCACATGTCACAGCCAGTATTCGCCCGACAGATCAGGACCAGTCCTGATACGTTGAAAAACTGGGAACAATCCAAGTCCAAGCCCAATGCTCAGGCTGCACTGTTGATTAAGCTGGTTGAGCGCTTTCCGGATATGGTTGAGCGGCTGAACGCCGTTTGACTCGCTGAGAGCCCCGAATTTACCGGGCGTATAGCTCATGTGGGCACGCGGGGAGTGATGCGTAACACGAGGGGAAAGCAGGAGTGGAGCGGGTAGAGGAAATCGAACCGAACTCTTATTCCCCTGTATTTGCTTAATGTTGTGTAGGTGTGTAAGTCAAGATAGCTATTTAATTCTATTGAAATCAAAAAATTATAAAAAGTCTCGTATTGTGTTGTCAGTTTTCGAACGCAAACCTAGGTGCAGCTTGGTAGATCTCTCTCAGCGCTGAGCCCGGGTTAGGTAAACAAGGCAGGGTATGGAAGTAGGTATGGGGTCTTCGAGTTTAGATATTATAGAAAACTCATAACTTAGAATGAGATCATGACTGGCGAGCGTTACCTCTATGCGTCAGTGTTTAAGAAGGTAGCAGTAGTGATTCTGACGAGGACTGTGCGGACTCAGCTAAGGCAGTGATAGCAGGGGCAATGCGCGAGCATGGAAAGCTGATCACACCCCTATCAGTGCCTGATATTGTGGTTCTCTTGGAGTCAAAGGAAGAAGGTTCGGATCCGAACAGCTATTTGTTTGAAAGAGTCGATGAGTTTCTGTTGGGCCTTGGACGATAGTGCTGATGAAAGCGTGGGCGTGGAGGTGCATGCTCTCGCAGTACGGGCATTGTCGCATGAAGTGAGCGTGCGTTTGGGCGGGGGACAGGTTTGAGAATCGGGTTCAACCCAATCACAGCATTTTAATAATTGGGTGGGAGGCGATGACGCCTTCGCCACCTTACTACTTGGTGTTCAATATAAATTATGGCTTCCATTTATCATTACACATCTGGATCGGCTCTTCTTGGCATCATTAGTAATAGTGAGTTTTGGGCGACTGACATCAATTTTCTTAACGATCATCAGGAACACATTTTTGGATACAATGCCTGTATTGAATATATCAAGGAGTTGATGCGAAAAGAGGATGATCCTGGTTTTGGTGAGCCGCTGAAATTGCTGTATCAGCAATTAATTGATGCTTCCAAACGGAACGTGATTGATCGTCAGACGTATATTGTCTCTTTCTCGAAAAAAAGCGATAGCATTGCTCACTGGTTTAGTTACTGTGAAAAAAATCAAGGTTACTGTATCGAGTTCGAAGAAAACACCTTTTTAGACGCTCAAGATGAAAAAGTCTCGTCTGATCTGTTCGTGAGATTTGAAGATGTAAACTATGGTGACTCTGAATCATTCAGTGTTGGATTGGGTGAGGTTGTATCTAGGGATTCGATTTTATCCAGTATGCTGGATGCGCAAAAGACCGCGGGTGCATTAAAAATCAATGTCCAGGATAAGAGTAGTCAGCATGCTGAAAATTTTCTATTAAAAGTGTGCACTGAATTGATGCAAGAACTGCTTGCTAAGATCATCATCTCTAGCTGTTCGTATAAGGGTGAAGGGTTCCTCCATGAGTCAGAGAAACGGCTAGTGCTTGTTCAAAACGAAATGACTCCAAGAGAGGGTTCTGGGCCTTCAAGGATGAAGTTCAGGGAGCGAAATGGCGCTATTTTTCCGTACACGCCTATCAGTTTTAACAAGCACAGCATCAAAAGCATTCTGATAGGCCCATGCTCGGACTATGAATTCAAGCGAGCAGGACTGCTCAAGCTTTTGAAATCCCAAGGCATTGAGTGCGAAGTGAAGCAATCCGCTAGCTCTCTACGATTCACCTGATCCGGGTGTCAGTACGTAACGTGAGGAGGATCAACAGATGTGTACTGACGCCTGTAACCCAACCGCGACCCTGTTCAGCGTTCGCCCCGAAGCCAACACCGAAGCCTTGCTCGCCAACGCCTACGAAACCATTACCGGCGCGGGTGCCATGACCAACGAGTTCGCCGAAAGCCTGCCTTCTCAGCATCGCTACCTGGCCTTGGCCATTCAGCAAATGATCGAACTGGGGCTGATGCTGGTAGAAGCGGCGCAAGACCGCGTCGACCGCGCCGCGTAGGTTTTTCACACCCTGCAACAGGCTTGCCTTCCCAGGCCGCACATACCAAGGAGAAGGGGAGCCAGATACCCTGCATCGGAGCAGGTCGCTCACCCATGAAGCCAAATTTAGAACATAAAAAAACCGGCCACCAAGGGCCGGTTTTTTTATGCATCTCCCGCCAGAACCAACCTGACGCAAGACCAAAATATAAGTGGAGCGGGTAGAGGGAATCGAACCCTCGTCGGAAGCTTGGGAAGCTACTGTTCTACCATTAAACTATACCCGCTCAGAGCGGCTGACTTTGTACCAGATGTTCGCCGGGATTTGAAGTTTTTCTTCGAAAAATGTGTGAGTTGGGTGCATCAAGCTTTTGTGGGAGCTGGCTTGCCTGCGATTGCATCACCTGAGTGTGACTGGCACACCGCGACGCCTGCAGCGCGGGCAAGCCAGGCTCCTACATAAGCCTGGGCTTCAGACAGCAAACGCATGCTGCGTCTGGCCCTGGTGATAACGCAACCGACTCACCTGGCGTTCTGGTTTCAAAAAGCCCACCACCGCATCCCGGCTGTCCCTGCAGGCCGCCTTGTGTTCCATGTCCAGAAAATGCCCGGTCGCCTGGATGGTGCTGAAGCTGCTGTTGGCCACGTGCTGGCCAAACAGCTTGGCATCCTCGGCGCTGGTGTATTCATCCCATTCGCCATTCAAGAACAGCACCGGAATGTCGATCTGCCTGGCGGCTTTGAGGTAGCACAGCCGGTCGCTGTTGAGCACATGGCTGATGTGGAAGTGCATCTGCCCGTATTCACGCTCGGCCAGGCCGCTTACGTGCTTGTAGTTGAAGCGCTTGAACAGTGACGGCAGGTGTTTGCCGATGGTGCTGTTGACCAGGTGGCCGACGTTGTGGCGGTCGAGGTTGCCGAGGTAGTCGACACCGCGTTCGAGGTAGTCGCGCATGGGCGTGTTGATCACCGGCGAGAACGAGCTGATCACCGCCTTTTCCACGCGGCGCGGGCGGTGGGCGAGGGCGACCAGGGCTGCGGCGCCACCCCACGAGAACGACAGCACGTGTTCGGCGCCGAAGTGCTCGATGAGTTCCAGCAGGATCTGGCCTTCGACTTCCTTGGTCAGCATGTGCTCATGACGGTTATGGATTTTGGAGCGGCCAGCGTAGGGCTGGTCGTACAAAACCACATTGAATTGCGGGTACAGGCTTTTCACGGTTTGAGCGAAGGATGCCGTGGTGGCCATGGAGCCGTTGACCAGGATGATGGTCTTTGCAGCAACGTCCGCGCGATAGAACTCCGTGTAAACCCGATACTGACCCTGTATATCCAACACAGCGATTTCTGGCCTCATGTCGTAAGACTCCTGGCAAGCGGGTAGGGCGCGCAGATCACTCTGCACGAGCTTTATGACAGGTAGGCATACGCCTGGAAGATGAGGGCCCATGTCGGTCCGATAGCGGCTGGCCGACGGCTGTTGTCAGGGCGGGCTGTTTGCCTGAAAGGCCCGTAGATCAAGCGCGGGCGGGGCAAGGTGTTTCTTGGAGGTTATGGGGCGACTCGCCAGTCATCATTTGGCTGACGTCTTGATTCAAGCAGCACGGGCGCCAGCTCGCAAGGCGCCACGCTGGTTTTTTGCCATCACCGGCTGAACGGTCGTCAGACCTGTCGGATTTCTTCGTCGGTCAGTTCCCGATATTCACCCGGCGCAAGGGTGGCATCCAGCAGCAAAGGCCCCATCCGCTCACGGTGCAGGCCGATCACCTTGTTATCAAAGTGCCCGAACATGCGCTTCACCTGGTGGTAGCGGCCTTCGATGATGCTCAGGCGAGCGGTCCTTGGGCCGAGTAGCTCAAGGTCGGCGGGCTGGGTGGTGAGATCTTCAAAGGCGAAATACAGGCCCGCGGCAAAGGTCGCTGCATACTCAGGACCAATGTCCTGCTCGGTTTCAACGAGGTAAACCTTGGGCAGTTTGGTCTGGGGTTGGGTCAGGCGCCGCGACCATTGGCCATCGTTGGTGATCAGCATCAGCCCGGTGGTGTTGAAATCCAGGCGACCGGCGATGTGCAGTTCGTGCTTGTCCGGCTCAACCAGCCAATCAAGCACGGTGGGGTGCACCGGATCGGCGGTCGCGCTCACGCAGCCTTGGGGTTTGTGCAGCATGAAATAACGCGCCGGTTTGCCGGCTTGCAGTACCTCGTCATCGACACACACACGGCTGAATGCTCGCACGTCATGGTGCGGGTCGGTGACGGCCACGCCATCGACCGTCACCCGTCGCTCAACCAGCAGCACACGCACTTGTTGGCGATTGAAGCGCGGCAGGTTGCTGAGGAAACGATCAACGCGCATTACGGCTGTTCAGCCCCACGCAATCGCGCATCCACCTGCGCACAGCGTGGGCACAGGCAGGCCTTATTGCGCAGTTCATCGGGCAGCGCTTCGAGCACCGCCGGGTCGATGGTGACGGTGTAGCACCAACAGGCTTGGTCGGCGGTGCGTGGGTCGGCCAGGGTGCAGTCGTTGCGGGCACCGCAGGCAGGGCAAAGAGTGGGTGTGGTCATGGCAGTTCGGGCTGTATCGCGCAGTTCCCTGCACGATACAGCGCCGCCCCGCTATTGCAAGCTGCGCAGGTAGCCGCGCCAGCCGCCGAAGTGGCTGATGTCCACGGCGCCGGTCAAGCCGTAGGGCTCGCAGATGAAGCCGGTTTCCCAGCGGCCATCGGCCAGTTGCACCTTGCCCAAACCCAACGGCGCAGGGATGCCGGTGAGGAAGGAGCCGAGTTCGCGGCTCGGCAGCTCCCACACCTCCACCTCGATGGCCACACCGCCCTCGCTCACCCGCAGCATGCCGGGGCGATAAGGCGGCCCACCGGCCAGTGCGAACAGTTGATAGTCGGCCGAGCTGTGGGTGCGCTCCAGCAGGCGCGCGCCACGCCGCACTAATTGGCCGTTAAGCGCCAGCCCTTGCAGGTGTGCGCCGCACACCACCAGCCGCGTAAGGTCATGATCGGCGCTGCCGACAGGCACAGGCAGCGACGTGTCGTGCTGGCGCTGCAACGCATCCGCCACGCCCAACAGGTATTGGTCGGTAAATGCCCGGCCAAACAGCGTCACACCCCAGGGCAAACCGTTGCGCATAAAGCCGCTGGGCACGGCGACGGCGGCGTAGTCCAGCAGGTTCATGAAGTTGGTGTAGTAGCCCAGTTCGGCATTGCGCAGCACCGGTTCGGCGCGCAGTTCTTCCAGCGTCACCGGGCGGCCGATGGTGGGCGTCAGTACGCAGTCGAGGCCTTCGAGCAAAGCATCGCACTGCGCTTTCAAGGCTTGCAGGCGGTACTGGGCGCGAAAGGTCTCCACGCCGTTCACCGCAGGCGCCTTGGCCAGCACCGCACGAATCACCGGCAGCACGGCCTCGGGGTTCTGCTCCATCAGTTCGCCGGCCACGCTGTAGCGTTCGGCCACCCACGGCCCCTCGTAGAGCAGGCGCGCGGCTTCAAGAAAGGGCGACAGGTCCAGCGTCACCGGCTTGCCACCCAGTGCCGTCAAGCGGTCGATGGCCTGCGCAAACAGCTGCGGGCCTTGCTCGCAGCCGAAATACTCCAAGTCTTGCTCGCGCGGCACGCCAAAGCGAAATGCGCGGGGTGCGCCAAACGCCGACGCATCATTCCACGCCGGGTTTGCTCGGCTGTACGCATCCAACGGATCGAGCCTGGCGGTCAACGCCAGTAACTGGCTGGCCTCGCGCGCAGTGCGGGTAAAGGTGGTGACGCAATCCAGCGTGCGGCACGCCGGCACCACGCCCGCTGTGGAGATCAAGCCTTTGCTCGCCTTGAGCCCCACCAGGTTATTCAGCGCCGCCGGCACTCGCCCGGAACCGGCCGTGTCGGTGCCCAGGGCAAAACTTGCGACACCCAAAGCGACGGCCAGCGACGACCCGGCACTGGAGCCGCCCGACGGGTACTCCGGCAACACGCTGTTGGGGCACGCGCCATACGGCGAGCGGCTGCCATTGAGCCCGGTGGCGAACTGGTCGAGGTTGGTCTTGCCCACGGGTACCGCGCCCAGGGCGATCAACTGCTCGACAATGCTCGCGCTGCGTTGCGGCACATAGGCAAATGCCGGGCACGCGGCGGTGGTGGGAATGCCGGCTAAATCTATGTTGTCCTTGATCGCAAACGGTACGCCGAACAACGGCAAGTCAGCCGGTTTGCGAGTGTCCAGTGCGGCCAGGTACGGCTCCAGTTCTGACTCGGTCAGCAGGTGGATAAACAGGTGATAGTCGGGGTTCAAATGCGCGGCTTTTTCGCGCAGTTGCCGCAGCACGTCACGGGGTGTGGTATCGCCGCTCAGGTAGGCATTGCGCAGGTTGTCCAGTTGCAGGTTCATGGCTTGTCCGCCTGTAGAAATAGAAGAGTCAGTCACGTTCGAGCACCGCCACCCGTTGCCCCGCGCCGATGCCGCTGCCGGGTTGCACGGGGATCTCGCGCACAGTGCCGGCGAACGGCGCCACCACCGGGATTTCCATTTTCATCGACTCCAGAATCACCAGCACATCACCGGCCGACACCTGCTCACCCGTCGCCACCTGGACTTGCCAGAGGTTGCCGGCGATAGGGCTGTCGACACTGATTTGGTTGGCCTGCAACGGCGTGTCAGCACCTGGTGGTGCTGCGAGTTCTTCACTGTCGAAATGCGCCTGGCCACTGGCAATCCAGCGCTCACGCTCGGCATTGAAGGCGTGCTGCTGATGCTCACGAAACGCGCCAATGCTTGCGGCTTCGCGCGCGAGGAAATCCTGATACTCCGCGAGGTTCAACTGGCCGTGCTCGATGCTCAATTCAAATCGGCCCAACGGAAAATCGCGCCGGATCTGCACCAGCTCATCAGCCGTCACCGGGTAAAAACGGATCTGGTCAAAGAACCGTAACAACCACGGCTTGCCATCAAACGCCGCGACTTCCCGGTAGCGGTTCCACATCTGCAAGGTGCGCCCCACAAACTGATAGCCACCCGGGCCTTCCATGCCGTACACGCACAGGTAGGCGCCGCCGATGCCCACCGAGTTTTCGGCAGTCCAGGTGCGGGCCGGGTTGTATTTGGTGGTCACCAGGCGATGGCGCGGGTCCAGCGGCGTGGCCACCGGGGCGCCGAGGTAGACGTCACCCAGGCCCATCACCAGGTAGCTGGCATCGAACACCGTGTGGCGCACTTCGTCGAGGTTGGCCAGGTCGTTGATGCGGCGGATGAACTCCAGGTTGCTCGGGCACCACGGCGCGTCCTTGCGCACGGTGGTCATGTATTTTTCGATCGCCAGCTGGCACGCCGGGTCGTCCCACGACAGTGGCAAGTGCACGATGCGCGAGGGCACTTGCAGGTTGGGGGTGGCGCACACGGCAGCCCATTGCGTGGTGATCAGCACCAGCAAATCGGCCAGCGGCAGTTGTTCCGGCTGGTAGTGGATTTGCAGGGAACGGATGCCTGGGGTCAGGTCGATAACGCCCGGCAGGGCGAGAGTTTCCAGGGCTTGCATGAGTGCATGAGCGCGAAAGCGCAGCACCAGGTCCAGCTCGGGGGCCCCGATTTCCAGCAGCAGGTGAGTGTCGCCCGCGAGGCGGGCGATGAGGCGGGTGTCGCCTTCACCCACCTCCAGCACCACAGGCGATCTGATCTTAAGTGGGCCACGGTCAATGTGGGAGCCGGGCTTGCCCGCGATGGCGTCACTGCGGTCTGCCTGAGGTAGCGAGTTGGCTGTATCGCAGGCAAGCCAGCTCCCACATTGATCCCATTTCAGGGCGAGGTCGCGGGCGGTTTTGAGGTTCACGGGTTCGAACCGCAGTTTGTCCCCGGCCTTGAGTTGCCCCAACTGCCAAAGGTCCGCCTCGATCACCGTCACCGGGCACACAAACCCACCCAGGCTCGGCCCATCCGGCCCCAGGATCACCGGCATGTCCCCGGTGAAATCCACTGCGCCGATGGCATAGGGGTTGTCATGGATATTCGACGGATGCAGCCCCGCTTCGCCACCGTCTGTGCGCGCCCATAAAGGCTTGGGCCCGATCAACCGCACGCCGGTGCGGCTGGAGTTGAAGTGCACTTCCCATTGGGTGGCGAAGAAGGTGTCGATGTACTCAGGCTTGAAGTATTCCGGCGCGCCGTGCGGGCCATAAATCACCCGGAGCGTGCGCACCGCTGGCAGTGGTTCAGCGATCAGCCGTTGCCCGGCCTCGGCATCTGTCAGTGGCAGCAAATGCAACACATCGCCCGTGCGTAACGCGCGCCCGGCGTGCCCGCCGAACTGGCCGAGGGTGAAGGTGCTTTTGCTGCCCAGGTAATCCGGCACTTGCAACCCGCCGCGCAGGCACAGATAGCTGCGCGCACCTGCTCCAGTAATAGTGCCAAGGCTCAACACCGAGCCTGCTTCAACCCGCAACGAGGTGTTCATCGGCACTGGCCGGTCATTCAGCAACAGCGCAATGTCTGCACCCGTGACAGCGACAACCGCCGCGCAATTGAAACGCAACAGCGGGCCATTCATGGTGATTTCCAGCGCCGCCGCGCCGTCGTCATTGCCCAGCAGGCGATTGCCCAGGCGCAGTGCGCGGCTGTCCATCGGCCCGGAGGGCGGCACGCCGACGGCCCAGTAGCCGAGGCGGCCGGGGTAGTCCTGCACACTGGTTTGGGTGCCGGCGCTGAGCACTTCGAAGGTGCTGGCGCTGTAGACCAGGCCTTCCAGGCAACGCGTCCACGGGCGGCCGCTGGCAAACGGCGTCGCCAGCAGGATTTGGCGCAGGTAGCCGCGGTTGGTTTCCACGCCGTAGAGCTGGCTGTCGCTCAAGGCCTGATGCAGATTCAGACGCGCCTGTTCGCGCGTCGGCGCCCAACTGATGAGCTTGGCGATCATCGGGTCGAAGTACGGCGGGATCTCGCAACCGGCTTGCACCCAGGTGTCGATTCGCAAACCTTCAGCCGTCGGGAAGTCCACTCGGGTCAACAGCCCTGGGCACGGCTGGAAGTCCTTGCCGGGGTCTTCGGCATACAGCCGCGCCTGAATCGCGTGGCCCTGAGGGCGCAGCTTCAATTCACTCAACGCGGGTAATTCACCGGCCGCCAATTGCACCATCCAGCGCACCAGGTCCACGCCCCATACTTGTTCGGTGACGCCGTGTTCTACCTGCAGGCGCGTATTCACTTCGAGGAAGTAGAAGCGGCCATCAGCGCTGTCAAAGATGAATTCCACGGTGCCGGCGCTGCGGTAATTGACCGCTTTGGCCAGGGTGATGGCGGCCGTGCACAAGGCCTCGGCCATGCCTTCGGGCAGGTTCGGCGCGGGCGTTTCTTCGAGCACTTTCTGGTTGCGCCGTTGCACGGAGCAGTCGCGCACGCCAAGGGCGATGACTTCGCCCAAACCGTCGCCGAACACCTGCACTTCCAGGTGGCGGGCGTGCTCGATGTATTTCTCGATAAACACACCGGCGTCACTGAAGTTGTTTTGCCCCAGGCGTTTGACCGCCTCGAAAGACTCGCTCAACTCGGCGGCACTGCGACACACGCGCATGCCGATGCCACCGCCACCCGCGGTGCTTTTGAGCATCACCGGGTAGCCCACGGTATAGGCTGCCGGCAACGCGGTATCGAGGCTGTCGAGCAGCTCGGTGCCTTCCAATAATGGAATTTGATGCTGCTTGGCCAAGGCCCGCGCGGTGTGCTTGAGGCCGAATACGCGCAGCTGTTCCGGCGTCGGACCGACGAAGGCAATCCCCGCATTTTCACAGGCTTGGGCAAAGGCGGCGTTTTCCGAGAGAAAACCATAGCCGGGATGAATCGCCTTGGCGCCACAGGCCTTGGCGGTGGCGAGGATTTTTTCAACCGCCAGATAGGTCGCCGCCGCCGCGCCTTCGCCGAGGCTGTAGGCTTCGTCGGCTTGCTGGATATGCAGGCTGGCTGCGTCGGCTTCTGCATACACGGCGATGCCTTTGACCTGCAGCTCGCGCAAGGTGCGCAGGATGCGGCAGGCGATGGCGCCACGGTTGGCGATCAAGAGTTTTTCGAACATGGCAAAACCCTGCGGGCCGTCCCGCAAAGTGAGGGAGCACTGCGGTCGTCCGCAGTGCTAATTCTGAAAGCAATGAAGAGCCAAGTGTGGGAGCGGGCTTGCTCGCGAAGGCGTAGTGTCAGTTACCGATGCACTGGCTGACCCACCGCATTCGCGAGCAAGCCCGCTCCCACAGTTGATCGCTACTGTTTTCGGATGCATTGCCCGGCTCGGGACTGGCACAGGGCGAATAACCACTTACGCAGGTGTTTCATTTTCAGTTCCATACCAGTACCTCCGCAGGGGTCGGGTTGTAGCCATTGCATGGGTTGTTCAGTTGCGGGCAGTTGGAGATCAGTACGATCACGTCCATCTCTGCGCGCAGGTCGACGTACTTGCCGGGCGCGGAAATGCCGTCTTCAAAGGTCAGCCCGCCGTCGGCGGTAACGGGCACGTTCATGAAGAAATTGATGTTCGGCCCGATGTCGCCTTTGCCCAGCCGACCGTCGTGGGCGCAAGCGCGCAGGTAGTTGTCGCGGCAGCTGTGCATGTAGCGTTTTTCCAGGGCGTATCGCACGGTGTTGCTCTCTTGGGCACAGGCGCCGCCGAGGGTGTCGTGGCGCCCGCAGGTGTCGTCGACGATGGTCAGCATGGGCTGGCCGAGGTTGGAATACAGCACGCTGCCGGTGCTCAGGTACACGCGGTTTTGCCGACGCAGGGTGCGCTGCACGTCGTAGCGCTCCTTGGGGTTTTTGCGGCTGTAGAACAGCGTGTCGACGGCCTGGTTGCCCTCCAGGTCGAGGATGCGCAGGGTCTGCCCGGCGCTGACTTCCATCAGCCATGGCTCGCCGGCGGGAATGGTGGCGCGGTACACGGCCGCCTCGGGTTGTTTCAGTGCAGTAGACATGGCAGCTCCTCAGGCGAACAGGCGGTCGGTGTTGATAAAGCCGCGCTCGTTTTCCGGGCGCGACGTGCGGCAGTGTTCGGCGACGCTGGAATCGGCGTTCATCCAACTGAGTTTCAGCGGTTGCGGCGCGTAGTTCGGGTTGGGGTCCATCGGGTGTTGCAGTGCGGTCAGCACCACCAGTGTGTCCATCGGCGCGTAGAGTTCGATGTAGTCACCCGCTCTCGAATTGCCCGGCACAAAATGCAGGCCGCCGCCTTCGTCAACGCTGACGCGGCTGAACAGATTGAGGGTCATCAACAGGTCGGAAAGCCCCAACCCCCACTTGCCCAATTCCACCAGCAGGTTGTCGGTGCCGTTGCGCAAGAAGCCGTTGCGCAGCTCCTGATAACGGCCCTGGCCGTACTTTTCAGCGACCTCGGCGGCGCACAGCACGCCGCCGATGCTGTCACTCCAGCCGCAGGTGTCGGCGGTGATGGCGGCCAGTACGCGGCCCATGTCCGAGTACAGGCAGTGGCCGCGGGTGAGTTTGGCGGTGTGTTGGCATTTGAGGCTGTCGGGCAGGTTCAGGCGCTCGGTTTTTTCGTTGGCATTGAGCAGGGTCAGGCTGACGTTGGCACCGCCGCGAATATCCGTGAGGCGCAGCAGTTGGCCGCGCTTGAGCACAAAGGAGCGATGGCCGCCGCCGGGTAGCATTTCTTCGGCGAAGGGTGGGAACAGTTCAATGGAATCGGTCATTTGCAAGTCGCTCCAAGTTCGGCGGCCAGCGCTTTGCGGCGCTCGCTATTCAAAGGGATGTCGTAGGTGATGCGCGCGCCATAGGCGCCGGGGGCATGGGGGTCGACGCGGACTTTGTCGAACACCAGCAAGCGCGTGCCGAGGCTGAAGCCTTCGCTGAGGTCGTGGGTGACCATGAACACCGTCAGCCGGGTTTCGCGCCACAGCGCCAGCAACAGCTGATGCATGTCTTTGCGAATGCCGGGGTCGAGGGCACCGAAGGGTTCGTCCAGCAGCAACACGCGGGGTTTCATGATCAGGGCTTGGGCGATGGCCAGGCGTTGCTGCATGCCGCCGGAGAGCTGCGCCGGGTATTTGTCCAGTGCTTGGCCGAGGCCGACTTTTTGCAGCAGGGCGGCGGCCTGTTCCCGTGCCTCTTGTTTGGCTTTGCCGAACAGTCGACCCAGCAAGCGTGAGCGCGGTAGCTCAAGGCCCAGCGCAACGTTGTCCAGCACAGTCAAATGCGCGAACACTGAGTAACGCTGGAACACCACGCCACGGCTGGCATCCGGCTCGCCGGCAAGGGGTTGGCCGTCCAGCAGGATCTGGCCTTTGCTCGCGGTTTCCTGGCCCAGCAACAGGCGCAAGAAGGTCGATTTTCCGCAACCGGAGGTGCCGACCAGGGTGCAAAATTCACCCTCATCGACGTGCAGGTTGAGCCCTTCGAGCACCACTTGGTCGCCATAGCGCTGCCACACATTGTTGACGCTGATAAAACTCATGCGCGCGCTCCTTCGTACCAGGGGAAGGCACTCCGCGTGAGGGTTTTGAGGCCCCAGTCCATCAGCCAGGCGAGCAGGGTGATCCACACCACGTAGGGCAAGATCACATCCATCGCCAGGTAGCGGCGCACCAGGAAGATCCGGTAGCCGAGGCCATCGGTGGAGGCGATGGCTTCGGCGGCGATCAGGAATAACCACGCCGAGCCGAGCATCAGCCGCAGCGAGATCAGCAGGCGCGGCAGCAATTGCGGCAGCACCACGCGCAGTATCAAGGTCCAAGTGGAGGCGCCGAGGGTCTGTGCTTTCACCAGCAGTTCGACGGGGATTTCCCGCGCGCGTTGCTCCAGGTCACGCGCCAGCGCCGGAGTGATGCCGATAACGATCAGCATCACCTTGGACAATTCCCCCAGCCCGAACACGATGAACAGAATCGGCAATATCGCCAGCGGCGGCACCATCGACAGCACCGTCAGCAATGGCGATAACGGCGCGCCAAACAGCGGCAGCGTGCCGGCAGCAATCCCCAGGCACAGGCCGGCGAGGGCGCTGATGCCCAAGCCGATCGCCAGGCGGCGCAGGCTGGAGGCGCTGTCTTGCCACAGCACGTACTCACCGGTGCGCGTGTCGGCACTGAACGCCAGGCGTTTCACCGCGTCGCCCATCTGCATAGCGCTGGGCAACAGTTTGTCGTTGGGGTTGTCCGCCAGGCGCTCGGCCGAGCCTACAAAGTAGGCGAACAGCAGCAGGGCGAACGGCAGCAGCACCAACAACAGGCGGCTGGAGCGTTCCGGGTGACGGTTGATCAGGCGCATGGCCGGGTCCTCTTACAGCGTGCCGTCGGCGGCCATCTGTACGTAGCTGGGGTCGAAATGCAGCTTGAGGTTGGCGGTGTCGCCGCTGGTCACGCCATTGGCGAAGCTCATGCCCACGGCGCTGGCGTCCTTGGCGCCTTCGCCGAGCAGGCCGTGTTCAAACGAGAACTCGGCGACCTTGCGCAGGGTGGCGGGCAATTGCGCGCTGGTGGCGAACGCCAGGGCTTCCTTGGGCGTGGCGAACAGCTTGGTGGTGTCCAGTTGCGCCTGGAAACCCTTGAGGTCGGTGCCCGAGGCCTTGGCCATATGCTCAAGCGCCGCGGTGCTGGCAGCGGTTTGTGCGTTCATCAGCGCGACCACTTCAAACCACGCGCCGGTCAGCGCTTTGCCCAGGGCCGGGTTGTCTTTGAGGGTTTGGGTGTTGACCACCATCATGTCCATGATTTCGCCCGGCACTTTGCTGGAGTCGAACACTTGGGTGACGCCCGGTTTGGCCTTGATCTCGGAGAGCATCGGGTTCCAGGTGGTCACGGCTTGCACCTGGTCGGTGTTGAAGGCGGCGGCGATGTCGGCGTCGGAGGTGTTGACCACTTTCAGGTCTTTTTCGGTGAGGTCAGCCGACTCCAGGGCGCGGGCCAGCAGGTAGTGGGACACCGAGAGTTCCACCAGGTTGACGTTCATGCCCTTGAGGTCGGCCACGGACTTGCCGGTGCCCTTGATCACCACGCCATCGTTGCCGTTGGAGAAGTCGCTGACCACCAGCGCGGTGCTGTCCACACCACCGGCGGCGGGAATGGTCAGGGCGTCCATGTTGGTCATGGTGCAGCCGTCGAACTGGCCGGCGGTGTATTGGTTGATGGATTCGACATAGTCATTGAGCTGCACCATGTCGATCTTGATGCCGTACTTCCTGGCCCACTTGTCGAGGATGCCTTGGCTGCCGGCGTATTCCCACGGCATCCAGCCGGCATAGATCGTCCAGCACACACTGAAGTGGTCTTTGGCAGCAGCTTGGGTTTGAACGCTCAGCACGGCGGCGAAGGCGGCGGCGAGCAGGGCGGGTAAACGGATTGCGGGCATGGGGCTTCTCCAGTTGAACATGGGCGAGCAGGAGCAACGCGGCACCGCGAACGGTGGCTTGTCTCCCGGGCTTTTATCCCGCCGTGTAACCTCAACTGGAGGTCGCCAACTCTCGGACCAGCCACTCGCTTTTCAAGCGAGCCGGAACCCTAGTCGGCCATTGCAAATTGTGGTGCCGCGAACCTGTGATGAATCCTGCACGGGGGAGTTAAAGCGAGAGTCGTGCCAAGTGAGGCAAAAGCCCGGCTTTTCAGCCGGGCATGGGCGCCGCGAGGGATGGGCGCGAAGGGATGTGCGTCAGGTCGGTGCGCGGGCGCACATTAATGAGGCGATTACAGCTGGAATTTGCTGACCAGCACATTGAACGAGGTGGCCAAGCGGGACAGGTCTTGGCTGGAGGCATTGGTCTGATGGGCGCCGGCGGCGGTCTGGGTCGACAGGTCCTGGATGTTGAGGAGGTTGCGGTCCACTTCGCGGGCTACCTGCGCCTGCTCCTCCGACGCGGAGGCGATCACCAGGTTACGCTCGTTGATCATCGCCACGCTGCTGGTGATCCGCTGCAGGGCCTGCCCGGCATTTTGCGCCAAGGCCTGGGTGTTATTGGCCCAGCTCAGGCTCTTGTTCATGGCGGCCACGGCATCATCGGCGCCGAGCTGCACGTCACCAATCATTTTTTCAATGTCGACCGTGGAGGTTTGGGTGCGATGGGCCAATGCCCGGACCTCGTCAGCGACCACAGCGAAACCCCGGCCTTGCTCGCCTGCGCGGGCGGCTTCGATGGCGGCATTGAGGGCCAACAGGTTGGTCTGGTCGGCAATGCTTCTGATCACATCAATGACCTTACCGATCTCTCGCACCTGGTTGGCGAGATCCGCGACCGACTGGGTCGAATCATTGATCTCGACCACCATCGACTCCATGCCTGACACGGCCTGCTCGACTTGCTGGCGCCCTTCCTCCGCTTCAGTGGTGGCCTGACGGGACGCTTGCGAGGTCGACACCGCATTGCTCGCGACTTCGTCCACCGCGGTGGTCATCTGGTTCACCGCGGTGGCAGCCTGTTGAATTTCGTCATTCTGGCGGGTCAGGCCACGCGTGCTTTCATCGGTAACCGCGCTCAGTTCTTCGGCAGCCGACGCGAGCTGGTCAGCGGCGTTGGCAATTTCCACCAGGGTGCTTTTCAAGCCGCCTTGCATATCGGCCAGCGCCATCAACAATTGCCCGGCTTCATCAGTGCGCTCGGTGACGATGGCTTGGGTCAGGTCGCCTTTGGCAATCCGTTGAGCACTTTCTACCGCTTGTGCGATAGGGCGGGTGATCAGGCGCGTGATCAGCAAGCCGATGGTGATTGCAATGATGAACGCCAGGACGATGCCGCTGATCATCCACGTCAATGCGCTGTCACGCAGCGCTTCGGCGGCGATTGCGCCTTCTTTGATCTGACGGTTATTGGACTCGATCATCACGCGGATCAGCTCGCGGGCCTGGCGGAACAGTTCATTGTTGGTGGTGTTGAGCTGCGTGCGAGCCTGTTCTGTCTGGCCGCTGTCGAGCATCGAGATAATGCGTTCGGAACTGCTGACATAGTTTGGCCAGATCTGGTCGAGCTTATCGCCCGCGACGCGTTCGTCATCTTCCAGTGGGGTGGCGCGGTACGTGGCGTACGCCGTCTGGCTGCGCTTGAGTTCGCTGGCAATGTCCTGGCGCACGCGGTCGCGGTCTTGTTGTTGGACGTCGCCTTTGCTGGCATCCAGTAATCGGTACAGACCACGGTTGTGGGCGACCAGGCCGTTGAGCGTGGAGGCCGTATTGCTGACAGAAACCAGGTTGTTGGAGAAGGTCTGTTCCAGTGCGTTGGCGAGCCGAACGACACCTTTTATTCCCAGCATCCCGACACCGAGGGTGACAAGCGCACACAAAACGAACGAAAGCAGGAGTTTGGTAGAAATTTTCATGACGTGTATCCGACGATAATAGAGTGAGGGTTCGCGCTAGAGCCTCCGTGCCCATGACTGATATCACAATGACATCATTTTTATCGAGGAAGTTGCATGGCAGATAAAATAGCTGAATCGATACAGCTTTTTGACCACCGAGCGTGTATGCCGATAGGGCCAGCAGGGTGGATTGGGTGATGGTGGAGATGTACCAAGTTGTTACAGAAACGCACCAGATTCGGTTTTTGATGTCAGATATTTCGTCATTCATTGAAAGACGAATGCCGCCCTTCAGCGTCGCTGAAGGTGCTCCCCAGCGGTCCAGGAGGCCGCCATGTATCGACGACTGCTGCTTAGCGCTTTATTTGGCCTGACCCTGTCTGCGTGTGTGCCCTATTACGATGGTGGTGCCACTTACTACCGCTCTGAGGTCTACACCGCACCGGCGCCCGCTTATTACTACGGCGGCCCTGCTTACTACCAATACGGACGCAGCTATTACGCGCCGCCGCCGCGCTATTATTCGGCGCCGCGTTATTACCAACCGGCGCCGCGTTACTACCCACGGCCCGGTTACCGGCCGTACCCGAACCAGGGTTGGGGCGGTGGTAACCGTTGGGGCAACGGTGGTGGGCATAACCAGGGCGGCAACCGAGGCGGTGGGCATGGTGGGGGGCATCGTTAGATGTCGGATAAATCCGCCAGCGGGTGCCGTCCTTCCCAAGCCTTGTGAAAGTGCGCGTCGACCACGGCGTCGGGAATGGTATTGATATCCGGCCAGTGCCAATGGGGCGTCTGGTCCTTATCGATCAACCGTGCCCGCACGCCTTCGGCAAACTCCGGGTAACGGCAGCAATTGAGGCTCAGGGTGTATTCCATCTGGAACACCTCGGCCAACGACAGGTGGCGCGCCCGCTGGATCTGCTCCCACACCAGGTGCGCGGTCAGTGGGCAGCCTTCACTCAGGTTTTTGCCGGCACGGCTGAACAGCGGGTCGGCGTGCTCGCGTAACGGGCTCAAGGCGCGCCAGGCAGAGCGCACATCACCCACATCCAGCCATTCGTCGATCTGTGCACGGCGCGGCAGCCATTGTGCTTCGGGTTGCTGGTCGACGGCTTCCTGGGCGAGCGCCTTGAGCAGGCTGTTGAGCTGCATTGCGGTTTGTTCCTGCCAGTTCAGTTGCAGCAGGCCATCTATCAACGCTTCCTGCTGGTCATCGCGCAGGAAACGGTCGGCCAAGCCCAGGTCCAACGCATCACGGCCGTTGATATGGGCGCCGGTGAGGCCAAGAAATAACCCCAGCTTGCCCGGTAACCGCGACAGGAACCCACTGGCCCCCACATCCGGGTACAAGCCGATGCTGATCTCGGGCATGGCCAGGCGGCTGCTCGGCGTGACGATGCGCACCGAAGCGCTTTGCAGCAGGCCCATGCCACCGCCGAGCACATAGCCGTGCCCCCAGCAGATCAGCGGTTTGGGGTAGGTGTGCAGGCGGTAGTCGAGGCGGTACTCAGCGGCGAAGAACTGCGCGGCCAGGGCGGGCACGACGCCTGGCTGCTCACGGCAGGCCTGGGCGAGGCTGCGGACTTCGCCACCGGCGCAAAAGGCTTTGGGCCCATTACCGCGCAGCAGCACACACACGATATTCGGGTCTTTGGCCCAGGCTTCCAGGCGTTCGTTCAGGGCCAGGATCATGGGCAGGGACAGCGCGTTGAGGGATTTTTCCGCGTCCAGGCTGGCGATGCCGAGGCGGGCACCGTCGCTGCCGGTCAGCTCTTCGAAGTGCAGGTTCATTGTGACCTCAATCGAGACAGTGAGCGATCAGTATGATCGCTCCGTGGGAAAGTGCCGATGATGTGTCAGATCAATTGACAAGCGGGGTCGGCTTTCCTAGGGTTCGCCCATTCTTTTTTTACACGATGAACAAACCATGACCGAAGGCGACCGTATCAAACTCGAACCCAGCTGGAAACACGCCCTGCGGGAAGAGTTCGACAAGCCCTACATGGCCGAACTGCGCGAGTTCCTGCGCCAGGAACATGCCGCCGGCAAAGAGATCTACCCGCCTGGCCCGCTGATCTTCAATGCGCTCAACTCCACGCCGTTGGACAAGGTCAAGGTGGTGATTCTGGGCCAGGACCCGTACCACGGCCCCGGCCAGGCCCATGGCTTGTGCTTCTCGGTACAACCGGGCGTGCCGACGCCGCCGTCGCTGGTCAACATTTATAAAGAGCTCAAGCGCGACCTGAACATCGACATTCCCAACCACGGCTGCCTGCAAAGCTGGGCCGACCAGGGCGTGCTGATGCTCAACACCACCATGACCGTGGAGCGCGCGAACGCCAATGCCCACGCGGGCAAGGGCTGGCAGTTCTTTACCGATCGTGTGATCGAAGTGGTCAGCGAACACCAGCCGCACCTGGTGTTCCTGTTGTGGGGCGCTCATGCGCAGGGCAAGCAAAAACTGGTGGATGCGACCAAGCACCTGGTGCTGACATCGGTGCACCCGTCGCCGTTGTCGGCGTATCGCGGGTTTTTGGGGTGTGGGCACTTCAGCCGTACCAACAAGTTTCTTGAGCAGAATGGCGAGACGCCGATTGAGTGGCGGTTGCCGCCAGCCTAAAGGTTAACCGCAACCTAATGTGGGAGCTGGCTTGCCTGCGATGACGATCTGTCAGCCGATACATTTATTGACTGAACCAACGCTATCGCAGGCAAGCCAGCTCCCACATTGGAATTTTGTGAAGGCTCAGATTTTTTCCGGCAGGCGGTTCCAGTGCCTGAACAACGGCTCGGCCAAAAACAGCACAAACAACAATCGCATCACCTGCATCGCCGTCACCAAAGGCACCGACAGCTGCAAGGTCTCTGCGGTGAGGCTCATTTCGGCAATGCCGCCCGGCATCATGCCCAGGGTGAGTGAACGCAAATCCAGTTGCGTCAGCGCGCTCAAGCCCACCGCTGCCAATGTCGCAAGTGCCATGGTCAGCGCCGTACCGACCAAGGTACGGCCCATGAACGACGGCGCGCGGCGGAAGAACTGACGGTTGAAGTGGCAGCCCAGGCCGCTGCCGATCAGCCATTGGCCGATCTGGCTGCCGCCGTCCGGCAGGCCGTAATGCAAGTCCCAGACAACACTGGCCGTCGCGCTGACCAACAGTGGCCCGAACAGCCACGGGTTGGGCTGATGCAAACGCTGCCAGCCCCAAGCCACCAGCGCGCCGAGCGGGAACAGCAGCGCCAGCCAGCCCCAGCTCACTGGGGCCGGGTGAAACTGCGGCGTGCCGCCTTCGAGCAAATACTTGAAGATCGCCGGCACACACAGCACCACCACCAGCACCCGCAGACTCTGCCCCGCTGCGACACGGCTGAGCACTGCGCCATTGCGGGCGCCGAGGTTGACCATCTCACCGGAACCGCCCGGCATGCTGGAGAAGAACGCGGTGGCGCGGTCTTCACCGCTGCGGCGCATCAACCACACACCGACGACGCTCGACAGGCTGGTGATCAACGCACCGAAAAAAATCAGGCCGAAGTGGCTCATCACCTGTTCGATCACCACCGGGGTGAAGTGCAGCCCGATGCCGATGCCCACCACCCATTGGCCGCATTTGCGCCCGCCGGGAATCTCGGCCAATTGCCAAGGGGTAAGGCAGCGCACCAGGATGATCGCCAGCAACGAGCCGACCATGTACGGCAAAGGCCAGCCGACGAGGCTGGCCAGGTAACCGCCGGCCAGGCCGACCAGCGGTGTTGCCCACCATTGTTTAAAGGTGACCTCAGACATCGGCCAGGGCGCGACGCTGTTGTGCACGTTTACGCCAGATACGCAGCAGCGGTACGAACAACATGATTGCCGTCAATACCCACACGCCAAAGGTGATCGGGCTGGACCAGAGGATCTCCAGCGCGCCGTTGGAGATCGACAGCGCGCGGCGCAGGTTCTGCTCCATCAGGCCACCGAGGATAAAGCCCAGCAGTACCGGCGACAGCGGGAAGTCGAGCTTGCGCAGGATGTAGCCGAAGATGCCGATACCGACCATCAGGAACAGGTCGAAGGTGGTGGCGTGAACCGCGTACACACCGATGGCGGTGATGATGGCGATGACCGGCACCAGCGCCCAGTTCGGCACGGCGAGGATGCGCGTGAAGATGCGGATCATCGGGATGTTGAGGATTACCAGCATGATGTTGGCGACAAACAGCGACGCGATCAGGCCCCAGACGATGTCCGGTTGCTGTTGGAACAGCAGCGGGCCAGGGGTGATGTTGTACAGCGACAGGGCGCCGATCATCACCGCCGTGGTGCCCGAACCGGGTACGCCGAGGGTGAGCATCG
The DNA here is from genome assembly GCF_030687515.1 of Pseudomonas sp. FP2338. Taxonomy (NCBI): domain Bacteria; kingdom Pseudomonadati; phylum Pseudomonadota; class Gammaproteobacteria; order Pseudomonadales; family Pseudomonadaceae; genus Pseudomonas; species Pseudomonas sp. FP2338. The sequence goes on from NZ_CP117436.1 coordinate 1,698,145, forward strand.
GCACCAGGGCGCCGCAGGCGGACGCACCGATGGCGGTTTCCGGCGCCGCAAGGCCGCGCATGTCGCCCTGGCCGAATTTGCCGCTGGCACCGGCCAGGCGTTTCTCGGTCATATAGGCAACGGCCGAAGCGAGGGTTGCACCGGCACCTGGCAGCACGCCCATGATGAAACCGAGCAGGCCGCAGCGGATGTTAACTACAAAGACCGCACCGGCTTCCTTGAGGTTGAACATCATCCGCCCGGTGGCTTTTACCGCTTCCTGGCCACGGTGGGTTTTCTCCAGCAGCAGCAGGATTTCGCTGATGGAGAACAGGCCCAGTACCAACACCACAAACTGGATGCCGTCGGTGAGGTGAATGTTGTCGCCGGTAAAACGGTACACGCCGCTGTTGGCATCGATGCCGACGGCAGACAGGAAAAGACCGATCAGCGCCGCAACAAACGTCTTCAGCGGTTTGTCACCGGCCATGCCGCCCAGACAGACAATCGCGAACACCATCAGTACGAAATATTCCGCCGGGCCGAAGGCGATTGCCCATTTGGCCAGCAACGGCGCAAACAACACCATGCCGCAGGTGGCGATAAATGCGCCGATGAACGAACTCCATGCCGACAGCGACAACGCCACACCGGCCAGGCCTTTGCGGGCCATCGGGTAGCCGTCGAGGGTGGTCATTACGGTAGACGCTTCGCCCGGGATGTTGAGCAGGATCGAGCTGATACGGCCGCCGTATTCGCAGCCCAGGTACACGGCCGCGAGCAGGATCAGCGCCGATTCCGGCGGCAGGCCCAAGGCGAACGCGATGGGGATCAGCAAGGCCACGCCGTTGATCGGGCCCAGGCCCGGCAACAGGCCGACCACGGTGCCGATCAAGGTGCCGCACAGCGCGGTCACCAAGTTGTAAGGGGTCAGTGCAACGCCGAAGCCCTGGCCCAAATAGCTGAACGTATCCATATCAGTTCTCCAGAACTTCAAGCAGGCCGAGGGGCAGCGGTACATCCATGGCCTTGTCGAACAGCAGGTACAGGCCGATAGCCATGAGGGTGACGATCACGACGCTGGGCAAACAGCGGCCGCCGTACAGGCGTGCCATTGGAATGCCGATCAGCATGCTGCTGAGGATGAAACCCAAGGGCTCGAAAGTGCCGGCGAAGACGATCAGCAGCGCGACGCAAAGGCTGATCTTGATCAGGGTTTCGCGGTCCAGCGCCGGTTCTTCTTCAGTGTGCTTGGTTGGCTGTGGGCGAAAGATCATGTAGATCAGGCCCAGGCTCATCAGGCCAAGCATCAGCAGCGGGTAGGCACGTGGGCCGACCGGCTCGTAGGAAAACGCCGCCTGATACGGCCAGGCCATCAGTGCCAGGCCGGCGCAGACCAGCAGCATCACTGAGGCGAAAATGCGTTGTAAGAGCATGTGGAACTCCTGGGCCGCGCCGCCCGTTGACGAGGGCGCGGCCGAGCAAAAGAGGGGCGATTACTGGATCAGGCCGAACTCTTTGGCCAGCACTTTGTAGTCAGCCACCTGTTTCTTCACGTAGGTGTCCAGCGCAGGTCCTGTCATGGCGAACGGGAACAGCTCGCGCTGGTCACGCAGCTTGGCGAACTCTTCGGAGGCCAGCAGTTTGTCGAATGCTTCTTTCCACCAGGCGTAGTCGGCATCGCTGACTTTTGGCCCGAGGTAGAAACCGCGGACCACTGGCCAGACGATGTCGTAGCCTTGCTCCTTGGCAGTCGGAATATTCTTCATTTCCGGCTCGTCCAGGCGCTCTTCGGCGAACACGGCGAGCAGGCGCATGTCACCGCTGAGGATGTGCGGCATGGAGTCGGAGATGTCGGTACTGCCCACCTGGATGTGGCCACCGAGCAGGGCGGTGGCGATTTCACCGCCGCCTTCGAGGGCGACATAACGCAACTCGCGAGGGTTGATTCCGGCGGCCTTGGCAATCAGGGCGGTTTGCATCCAGTCCTGGCTGCCAACCGTGCCGCCGGAGCCGATTACCACGCTGCCCGGATCTTTCTTCAGGGCTTTGACCAGATCGTCGAGGGTCTTGTAGGGCGAATCGCTTTTCACCGCGATTGCACCGTAGCTGGTGCCGACCGCTGCCAACCAACGCACGGCGCTTTCATCAAAACGGCCGAACTTGCCCTGGGCCAGGTTCAACAGCGAACCGCTGGACCAGGCCACCAATGTGCCGCCGTCCGCTGGGCGCTGTGCTACCACCGCGTTATAGGCCACCGCGCCCACGCCGCCGGGCATGTAGGTGACGCGCATCGGTTTGCTCAACAGCTTCTCGTTGACCAACGCGCTTTGCGCCAGTTTGCAGGTCAGGTCAAAACCACCGCCGGGGGAGGCTGGGGCGATGCATTCCGGGCGCTTGGGTTCATCAGCGGCCAGCAGTTGGCCGGCGAACAGCATGCAGCCGGCAGCGAGGGCCAATTTACGCAGTGAATAGGTCATGTTTAACTCCGTCTTTGTTGTTATGGGGTACGACTACCAAAGAGCCAGGCTGTAACTCACCAGCACGCGCACTTCATCTGCATCACGGGCCGAGTAGTTGGAGCGATACGTGGCGTTACGCAGGCGAAACGCGACATCCTTGAACGTGCCGCTTTGCACGATGTAGCGGATCTCGCTGTTGCGTTCCCACTCCTTGCCGGTCTCGCCGTTCTTGAGCTTGATGTTGTCACCTGACAGGTAACGGCTCATGAAGCTCAGGCCGGGAATACCCAGCTTGGCGAAGTCGTAGTCGTAGCGCGCTTGCCAGGAGCGTTCTTCGGCGCCGGCAAAGTCGTTGATCTGTACGAAGTTGACCAGGTACGGGTCGGCGCCATCCACATAGGGAAAGGCGCTGTCGCCGGACATGTGTTGGTAACCGGCGCTGAGCTTATGGCCATTGAGGGCATAGCTGAACAGGCCGTTGAGGGACGTGTTGTCGATCTTGCCGCCATGGGCCGCGCCCGTGTCATCACTGATGGCCAGGCGCAGGTCGGTGCCGAAGGTGCCGGGGCCGAGTGGGCGCGAGGCGACCAGGCCGAGGAAGTGCTGGCGGTACACGTCATCGAGTTGGGCAAAGTGGTAGCTGCCGGTGATCTTGTCGGCGAACTTGTAGTCCACGCCGCCGAAGTTGAAGTGCTTGCCGGTAGCGCCGCTGACGAAACGGCTGTTCTTGTTGTTGAGGGCGATTTCTTCGTAGTCGGTGGAATCGCGGTCTTTGGCTTTATCCAGGCGGCCGCCGGTAAACACCAGGTTTTTGAGTTCTTTGGAGGTCAGCAGGCCACCGTTGAAGGTCTGCGGCAGGATGCGGCCGTCGTTGGGCTTGAGGATCGGCAGTTCGGGGATCAGCGCGCCGATCTTGAGTTCGGTGGCGGAGATCTTCACTTTGCCGGTCAGGCCGAGTTTGGAGTAGTCGTCGACAGCGCGGCCGTTATCGGTGGGCAGCAAGCCAGAGCCTGTGCGGTCGGGGCTGGAGTCGAGCTTGACCCCAAGCATGCCCAGCGCGTCCACGCCAAAGCCGACGGTGCCGTCGGTGTAGCCTGATTGCAGATTGAGCATGAAGCCCTGGGCCCATTCGTCGCGCTTGGATTGTTGTGCGCTGGTGCCGTCGCGAAAGTCGCGGTTGAAGTACATGTTGCGAGTTTCCAGCGTAGCGCTACTGTCTTCGAAGAAGGCAGCCTGGCTAAGCGGCGAAAAACCGGCAAGGGTGGTGGCACTGGCAAGGGCGGTCTTGGCAAGACGGGAAAAACGCACAGGCGGGCAAGCCTGGGGCTGGGTCGACAGCATCGTTATGTACTCCGTTATTGTTCTTATTTTGGCGAAAACGCTTCAAGGCGTTTTTCGATCGCTACGGATCAGGTAGCTCGGCGGGCATTACCCACTGTGGCTGGATGCTAAAGGGCGAAGCTTTCACTAACCTTTCAGTTGTCTTTCAATGTTTTCGGGCTTCACAGGGCAGGCGGCGCCTGTAAACTGCCCGCCAAAGCGTGGCGTCGACCACGCCCGAACGAGGTGAAAATCCATGCGCGTCCTCTTGGTTGAAGACCATCTGCAACTCGCCGAAAGTGTTGCCCAAGCGCTCAAGAGCACGGGTTTGACCGTCGACGTGTTGCACGACGGCGTGGCCGCGGACCTGGCCCTGAGCAGCGAGGAATACGCGGTGGTGATCCTCGATGTAGGGCTGCCGCGCATGGACGGTTTTGAGGTGTTGGCGCGTCTGCGGGCGCGTGGGAAAAATCTGCCAGTGTTGATGTTGACGGCGCGCAGTGATGTAAAAGACCGTGTGCATGGCCTGAACCTGGGCGCTGATGACTACCTGGCCAAGCCCTTTGAGTTGACCGAGCTGGAAGCGCGAGTCAAGGCGCTGCTGCGCCGCAGTGTGCTGGGCGGCGAGCGTCAGCAGGCGTGCGGCGTGCTGGTCTACGACCTGGATACCCGGCGTTTCACCGTCGGCGGCGAGCTGATGACGCTGACCTCCCGCGAGCAGGCGGTGCTTGAGGCGCTGATCGCCCGGCCCGGCCGCGTGATGAGCAAGGAGCAATTGGCCTCTCAAGTGTTCGGCCTGGACGAGGAAGCCAGCCCCGACGCGATTGAAATCTACGTGCACCGCCTGCGCAAGAAGCTCGACGGCCAGCCCATCGCCATCGTGACCTTCCGTGGCCTTGGCTACCTGCTGGAAGCCCGCGATGCATAAGCCCAGCAGCCTGCGCTGGCGGCTATTGTGGAACCTGGCGCTGTTGCTGGTGGTGCTGATGCTCGCCAGCGGCATGAGTGCTTACTGGAATGGCCGCGAAGCCGCCGATACCGCCTATGACCGCACCTTGCTGGCCTCGGCGCGCACCATCGCTGCCGGGTTGACTCAGGTGGACGGCACCCTGAGCGCCAATGTGCCCTATGTAGCGCTGGACACGTTCGCCTACGACAGTGCCGGGCGGATCTATTATCAGGTCAATGACATCGACCGAAAATTGATCTCCGGCTACGAAAACCTTCCAGGCCCACCGCCGGGCACGCCGCGCACCGATGATTACCCGGCGTTGGCGCGATTCTACAACGCCATGTATCAGGGCCAACATGTGCGGGTGGTCAGCCTGCTCAAGGCGGTGTCGGAGCCGAACATGAACGGCATGGCGGAAATTCGCGTGGCCGAAACCGACGAAGCTCGCGAAAGCATGGCCCGCAGCCTGATGGCCGACACTTTGCTGCGCCTGGGCATGCTGGCGGTCGGTGCGTTGTTGCTGGTGTGGTTTGCCGTGAGTGCGGCGCTGCGCCCGCTGGAACGCCTGCGCACCGCCGTGGAAGAGCGCCAGCCCGATGATTTGCGCCCGCTGCCGCTGGTGGAGGTGCAACACGAGTTCGGCCCGTTGGTGCGCTCGCTCAATCACTTCACCGAGCGCCTGCGCGGCCAGTTCGAGCGCCAGGCGCAGTTTATTGCCGACGCCGCCCACGAATTGCGCACTCCGCTGGCGGCGCTCAAGGCCCGGCTTGAGCTCGGCCTGCGCAGCAGCGACCCGGCAACCTGGCGCAGCACCTTGGAAACCGCCGCCCAAGGTACCGACCGTCTGACCCATTTGGCCAACCAACTGTTATCCCTGGCGCGCATCGAAAACGGCGCCCGGGCGATTGCCGAGGGCGGTGCGCAATTGCTTGACCTCAGCCAGCTGGCGCGGGAACTGGGCATGGCCATGGCGCCGCTGGCCCACGCACGGGGCGTCGCCCTGGCGTTGGAAGCGGACGAACCGGTGTGGCTGCGCGGTGAGCCGACCTTGTTGAATGAGCTGTTGAGCAATCTGGTGGATAACGCTCTTGCCCACACCCCATCGGGCGGTAACGTGATTCTGCGGGTGACCGCGCCGGCGATCCTGGAAGTTGAAGATGACGGCCCAGGCATCCCGCTGGATGAGCGCGACCGGGTCTTCGAACGTTTCTACCGCCGCAGCCAGCAGGGCATGGGTTCAGGCTTGGGGCTGGCGATTGTCGGCGAGATCTGCCGGGCGCATTTGGCCCAGATCAGCCTGCACGATGGTGAGTTGGCGGGGTTGAAGGTGCGGGTGAGTTTTATCGCGGGGTAGTCAATAGAACATCGAGCGCGCTTCATCCAACTCCGCACGCAGCGTCTCGCTGTAGGGGTCGATGCGCAGTTTCTTGAGCGCCGGCAGGCTGGTAACGTCTGCGTTGGCCAATGGATGCGCGGTGCCGCGGTGGCAATACAGTGCGGCGATTTGCACCACGTCGATGTAATCCAGGCGTGGGGAGTCGCGCTCCAGGTCCAGGTACTGCCCCGGCAGCTTGGCCAGCATTTCCGGGAAATCCCACACACCCAGCAGTTTGTCGCCCAGTAATGGGTGGATGCTGTCGATCACATGGTTGAGGCTGACCGGATCGGCCAGCAGCTCGTAACGGTCTTCGGCGTAGGTGAGGATCGGCAACACGCCAATCTGATGCACCAGCCCACCGAGGGCCGCCTGGTCTGGCTTGAGTTGGCTATGGTTGCGGCACAGGGCATAACTCACGCCCGCCACTTCCAGGCTGCGGCGCCACACTTCGCGCATTTTAAGTTCGACGACTTCGGAGCGGGCGTGGAAGATCTGTTCCATGACCAGGCCGATGGCCAGGTTGCTGCTGTAGTTAGTGCCCAGCCGCGTGATGGCGGTATGCAGGTCGGTGACTTCCTGGGTGGCACGCAGCAGCGGGCTGTTGACCACTTTGATCAGGCGCGCCGACAGGGCGGTATCGCGACCGATTACTTTGCTCAAGTGGCTGATGCTGATATCCGGGTCTTCGGCGGCCTGACGAATGTTCAAGGCCACTTCCGGTAATGTCGGCAGAACCAGGTCATCGTTGTCGATGGCCGTCACCAAAGCCTGTTGGACTTTTTCCGCCAGCTTGTTCATTCATGCACTCTAGGGTGTTGCAAAAAAAGGTACGGCGATTAACGCTGGATCTCTTTATCGCGATCCAGCGGGTACGGCAAGTCGAGCAAGTTAAGGCCCGGGCCTTCCAGGCTGCCTACGTGCACATCGCCGCTGTCGGCAGCTTCGGCTTGCAGCACGGCCAGAAGTTCAATTGATTGGTCAGCTTTTGCCGCGATGACGACTTCGCCGATCGCGCTGTTATGGTGGGGCGAGAACAGCGGGGTGCCTGGCTCGGGCAACTGCGCCGCATCGAGGCTCAGGCGATACAGGCGACGCTTGAGTTTGCCCAGGTACTGCATGCGCGCGACGATTTCCTGGCCGGTGTAGCAGCCTTTTTTGAAGCTGACGCCGCCAACGGCTTGCAGGTTGAGCATCTGCGGGATGAACAGCTCGCGGGTCTGCGGCATGACTTGCCCGATGCCGGCGCGGATCTGGCCCAGCAGCCAGGCATTCAAGTCAGCTTGTTGCAGTTGGCTGGCCAATTGTTGGCCTACGGTTTCGGCGTGCTCGACAGGCACCCAGAGTTCGGCGCGGTTCGCAGATACACGAATGGCAATCAATGTGTCGGTGCGCACCACGCTGTCGGTGTCGGCCGGCAGCTCAAGGCCGAAGGTGGCCAGGGTTTGATCCGCATTCGACAGGCCAAAGCGTGCCCAGGCAGCGCTTTCGTCGGTGAGTTTGGATTTGGAGAACACCGCGTATTTCTTCAGGTCTGCCAGTTGCGGTTCGAGCAGCTCGGTGGCCATTGCCAGCAATACGCCGTCACCTTGCAGCAGGATGCGAAAACTCGACTGCATGCGGCCTTTTTGCGTACAGCGCGCGCCGAGGCTGGCCTGGGTGTCGCTCAGGTAATTGAGGTTGCAGGTCAGTTGCCCTTGCAGGAACTTGGCAGCGTCGGAGCCGCGGACGGCGAGGACGCCTTCATGTGTCAGGGGGCAGAAAAATGCAGAGTCGGCCATGGGTCTTCGCAGGTCAAAAAGTCATGGGTGCATCATAGAGGGGCGCCCGGCAAATGGATAGTTTCCGTATGGGGCGACCAAAGCCGAGTGTTCCGCTGCCGTCGGGCCTGTATACTTGCGCGCTATTTGAGGAGCAGTCCATGGTAGAAGAAGTAGAAATCAACCGCCTCTACTGGCACAGCCGCCGTGGCATGCTGGAGCTGGATGTGTTGCTGGTGCCGTTCACTAAAGAAGTGTACGCGACGCTGGATAAGGTAGACCGCGACCTCTACGTGCGGCTGCTGGAGTGTGAAGACCAGGACATGTTTGGCTGGTTCATGGAGCGCGCCGAATCTGACGATCCGGAGCTGCAGCGCATGGTTCGGATGATTCTGGATCGTGTCCAGCCCAAGTAATCGCTTCGAATGCCGCTGGCAGGCCTCACGGCTGTTGCTGGCGGCGTATCTGCTTGCCCAGCTGTTCGCGCTGGGTGCCTTGTTGATTATTGATTTGCCCTTCGCCAGCCTTGGCATTCTGCTGTGCCTGGCGCATGCCGCCTGGGTATTGCCGCGTCATATCCTGCTGACTCACCGTTCGTCGATTCGTGGCCTGCGCCGCGATGAAGATGGCTGGCAGTTGTTCAGTGCCGAGCGCGGCTGGCACAGCGTGCAGTTGCGCCCGGACAGCCTGGCGCTGCCGCTGATCGTGGTGCTGCGCTATCGGGTGCCGGGCCAGTGGTGGGTGCGTTCAGTTTGCGTACCGATGGATTCGCAGGTCGCCGATGTGCACCGGCGCCTGCGGGTACGCCTGAAGTTCAGTCGCCGTAGGTGGCTGGCACCAGAATAGTGTCGCGGGCTTCGGGCAGCATTTGCGGGTAGTCGAGGGTGTAATGCAGGCCGCGGCTTTCCTTGCGCTCCATGGCTGAGCGGATCATCAATTCGGCAACCTGGGCCAGGTTGCGCAACTCGATCAGGTCGCGGCTGACTTTGTAGTTGCTGTAGAACTCGTCGATCTCATCCAGCAGCAAGCGCACGCGATGCTGAGCCCGCGCCAGGCGCTTATTGGTGCGCACAATGCCTACGTAGTCCCACATGAAGCGCCGCAGCTCGTCCCAGTTGTGGGCGATGATCACGTCTTCATCCGAGTCGGTCACTTGGCTGGCGTCCCAGCGCGGCAGGGCGGCGGGCACCGGAATGTGGGGCAGTTGCTCAAGGATATCCGCCGCCGCTGAGCGGGCGTAGACGAAGCATTCAAGCAGCGAGTTGCTGGCCATGCGGTTGGCACCGTGCAGGCCGGTGAAGCTGGTTTCGCCGATCGCATACAGGCCGGGCACGTCAGTGCGACCGTTTTGGTCGACCATCACGCCGCCGCAGGTGTAGTGCGCAGCCGGCACCACCGGGATCGGGCCTTTGGTGATGTCGATGTTGAATGCCAGGCAACGTTCGTAGACGGTGGGAAAGTGGGTCTTGATGAAGGCTTCGGGTTTGTGGCTGATGTCCAGGTACACGCAGTCGATGCCCAGGCGCTTCATTTCGTGGTCGATGGCGCGGGCCACGATATCCCGTGGCGCCAGCTCGGCACGCGGGTCGAAGCGCTGCATGAAGCGCTCGCCGTTGGGCAGTTTCAGGTGCGCACCTTCACCACGCAGGGCTTCGGTGATGAGGAAACTCTTGGCTTGCGGGTGATACAGGCAGGTGGGGTGGAATTGGTTGAATTCCAGGTTGGCCACCCGGCAGCCCGAACGCCAGGCCATGGCGATGCCGTCACCGCAGGCACCGTCGGGGTTGCTGGTATAGAGGTAGACCTTGGCGGCACCGCCTGAGGCCAGAATGGTGAAGCGTGCGCCGTAGGTGTCGACTTCGCCACTGGCGCGGTTGAGCACATAGGCGCCGAGGCAGCGTTCGCCGTCCAGGCCCAGGCGCTTTTCGGTGATCAGGTCGACGGCGACGCGTTGCTCCAGCAGTTCGATATTGGGCCGTTGGCGGGCTTGTTCTAGCAATGTCTTGAAGATGGCGGCGCCGGTGGCGTCGGCGGCGTGGATGATGCGGCGATGGCTGTGGCCGCCCTCGCGGGTCAAGTGGAACTCGAATCCGCCGTCATCGCTGCCAGCGTGTTCGTCGCGGGTGAACGGCACGCCCTGGTCGATCAGCCATTGGATGGCTTCGCGGCTATGCTCAACGGTGAAGCGCACCGCGTCTTCGTTGCACAGGCCGCCGCCGGCGTTAAGGGTGTCTTCGACGTGGGATTGCACGGTATCGGTGTCGTCCAGTACCGCCGCGACACCGCCCTGGGCCCAGAATGTCGAGCCATTGGCCAGGTCGCCCTTGCTCAGGACCGCAATGCGCAGGTGGCTGGGGAGGGTGAGTGCCAGGCTCAAGCCGGCCGCACCGCTACCGATCACCAGGACATCGTGTTGAAACTGTTGGCTCATTTTAAGGATTCCGCAAAAAGCGATCCAAAGGGCTGGCGCAAACAGGACGCCTGGATCGGCGAATCAAAGGGTCATACGGGCCACTAGTATATAGAGGGGGGGAGCGGCACAATAGCCGGGCATTCGTGGCAATGTGAAATTACGGTGCACAGCTGGGGTCATATGGGCCGGCTATTGAGATGGGAACTTTTTGCATGAGCCCCTACTCAATAGCAGGTTGCCCGAAAGCTGGGAAAACGTTGAGTTTATTGGCCCGTCGGGAGCATTGGACGCGTCAGAAAACCGGCGACAAGATTATTCGCGCAGCCGGCCTAGCCCGCGCTGCGTTTTTCGTGTGTGCCAAATCAGTGCATGCCGGAAACTTGCTTGGAGGGGGAGAACTTTTGCGAAAAGTCCTAGTCTATGTTTGCAAGCCTGATCGTTTAGTTATGCAAGCCTCCTTCGAGTACAACGAGGAGTGTTCATGCTAACCCAGGAAGAGGATCAGCAGCTGGTCGAGCGCGTTCAACGCGGCGACAAGCGAGCATTTGATCTGCTAGTGCTGAAATACCAGCACAAAATTCTCGGGTTGATCGTGCGGTTTGTGCACGACACCCATGAAGCGCAGGACGTTGCACAGGAAGCCTTTATCAAGGCGTACCGTGCACTTGGCAATTTTCGCGGTGATAGTGCGTTTTATACGTGGCTCTACCGCATCGCCATTAACACGGCGAAGAACTATCTGGTGTCTCGCGGCCGCCGCCCACCGGACAGTGATGTAAGTTCAGAAGATGCAGAATTTTACGATGGTGATCACGGCCTCAAAGATCTCGAGTCGCCGGAACGTGCTTTGCTGCGCGACGAGATCGAGGGCACCGTTCATCGCACTATTCAGCAACTGCCAGAAGATTTGCGTACGGCGTTAACTTTACGTGAATTCGATGGTCTCAGTTACGAAGACATTGCGAGCGTCATGCAATGTCCGGTGGGGACTGTAAGGTCACGGATTTTCCGGGCCCGGGAAGCCATCGACAAAGCCTTGCAACCGTTGTTGCAGGAAAACTAAAGACAGCGGCGACAGCCAAGAGAGGAACCGCCATGAGTCGTGATGCCCTGCAGGAATCGCTGTCCGCAGTGATGGATAACGAAGCGGATGAACTGGAACTTCGTCGGGTGCTCAATGCATTTGATGATGCCGAAACCCGTGATACCTGGTCTCGTTACCAAGTCGCTCGGGCGGTGATGCACAAGGATCTACTAATCCCTCGTCTGGATATTGCTGCGGCCGTTTCTGCCGCGTTGGCCGATGAAGCCGTTCCGGCAAAAGCTGCTCGTGGTCCATGGCGTAGCCTGGGTCGCTTGGCAGTAGCAGCCTCGGTGACTGTTGCCGTGTTGGCCGGTGTTCGCCTGTACAACCAGGACGAAATCGCCGGTGCCGAACTGGCCCAGCAGACTCAGCAACCGGTCATGGCCGGTCCGCAAGTCAAAGGCCCAGCGGTACTGGCCGGCTACAAGGAAAGCTCTGATGCCACTGGCCCTATGGCCAACGGCGTACTTCAAGGGCAATCCGGCTGGCAGGACCAGCGTCTTCCAGGCTACCTGCGCCAACACGCACAGGAATCGGCCTTGAAAGGCACTGAAAGCGCTCTGCCATACGCTCGTGCAGCCAGCCTGGAAAACCGCTAAACAGCTAAGGGGCCCTATGCGCGCCATACCGCTCCTTACGCTTTTGCTCAGTGGTTGTTTTGCACTATCCGCCCATGCCGACGAAGCCCAAGACTGGCTGACTCGACTTGGGCGTGCAGAGCAGCAGCAAAGCTTTGCAGGTACGTTCGTCTACGAGCGTAACGGCAACTTTTCTACCCATGACATCTGGCATCGCGTCCAGGACGGTCACGTCCGTGAGCGGCTGTTGCAGCTCGATGGCTCTGCCCAGGAACTGGTGCGGGTAGACGGTCGTACACAATGTGTCAGTGGCACCTTGGTTGCCGGCCTTGGCAACTCGCCTGATGCGCCTTCGCGCGCTCTGGATCCGCAAAAACTAACTCAATTCTACGAACTCGCCGTCATTGGCAAATCTCGCGTGGCCGGTCGAAATGCGGTGATTGTGTCGATTACTCCCCGTGATCAATACCGATATGGCTTTGAGTTGCACTTGGATCGTGAAACTGCGCTGCCGCTGAAGTCCCTGTTACTCAATGAGCAGGTCCAGTTGTTGGAGCGCTTCCAGTTCACTCGACTGAACACTTCGGCTGCGCCGTCAGATCGTGACTTACAGCCCAGCAGCGAGTGCTCACCTGTGGCTGTTTCCAGCACCAAAGCACCCGAAGTGCCCGCCACCCACGCATGGCATCTGGACTGGTTGCCTCCCGGCTTTCAGCTCACCAGCAGCGTCTCGCGAAAAGATACTCAGACCCACGCCACGGTCGACAGTCTGATGTATGACGACGGGCTTGCACGTTTCTCAGTGTTTCTTGAGTCCACCGACGGTGCGAGTGTGAGCGAAACACGCACGCAGCTTGGCCCAACGGTCGCCGTGTCGCGCCGACTGAACACGGTCGATGGCGAAGTCATGGTGACGGTTGTCGGCGAAATTCCCATCGGCACTGCCGAACGCATCGCGCTGTCGGTGCGCGGCGAAAAGACCGCCGCCAAGCCATGAGTCGTTAATCCTATGTTCATCCTGACCTTTCAATGTGAGCCTTTGCGTGGTTGGGGGCTGAGAGCATGAAATTTCTGGATCAGTATTTTCACTTGCAAAAAATCCCCATGTTTTTTATAGGTCAGAGCTTGTCGGCTCTGACCTTATTTTGTTCGCGGAACAAAAATGCCGGTCGAAGTTTTCGGCGTTTCTTGAACCCTGTCGCTCAACCCTGCTCGTCGTAACGGGAGCTGTATGTCGATACCACGTTTGAAGTCTTACCTAACCATAGTCGCCACGGTATTGGTGCTGGGTCAGGCAGTGTCCGCGCAAGCGGTCGAGCTGCCTGACTTCACCCAACTGGTGGAGCAGGCCTCGCCTGCCGTGGTGAATATCAGTACCACGCAGAAGCTGCCCGATCGCAAAGTCTCGAACCAGCAGATGCCTGACCTGGAAGGCCTGCCGCCCATGCTGCGCGAGTTCTTCGAGCGCGGTATGCCGCAACAACGCTCCCCGCGTGGCGGCGGTGGCGGTCAGCGCGAGGCGCAGTCCCTGGGCTCGGGCTTCATTATTTCGCCTGACGGTTACATCCTCACTAATAATCATGTGATTGCCGACGCTGACGAAATTCTGGTGCGCCTGGCCGACCGCAGTGAGTTGAAAGCCAAGCTGGTGGGCACCGACCCGCGTTCCGACGTGGCTTTGCTGAAAATCGAAGGCAAAGACCTGCCCGTACTGAAACTGGGTAAATCCCAGGACCTTAAAGCCGGGCAGTGGGTAGTTGCGATCGGTTCACCGTTCGGCTTCGACCATACCGTGACCCAGGGCATCGTCAGCGCCATCGGCCGCAGCCTGCCAAACGAAAACTACGTGCCGTTCATCCAGACCGACGTGCCGATCAACCCGGGTAACTCCGGTGGTCCACTGTTCAACCTGGCGGGCGAAGTGGTGGGGATCAACTCGCAGATCTACACCCGCTCCGGTGGCTTCATGGGCGTGTCCTTTGCCATCCCGATCGACGTGGCCATGGACGTTTCCAACCAGCTCAAAAGTGGTGGCAAGGTCAGCCGTGGCTGGTTGGGCGTGGTGATCCAGGAAGTGAACAAAGACCTGGCTGAATCGTTCGGCCTCGACAAGCCGGCCGGTGCCCTGGTCGCGCAGATCCAGGACGACGGCCCGGCTGCCAAAGGCGGCCTGCAAGTGGGCGACGTGATCCTGAGCATGAATGGCCAGCCGATCATCATGTCCGCCGACCTGCCGCATCTGGTAGGCGCTCTGAAAGCCGGCAGCAAAGCCAAGCTGGAAGTGATTCGTGACGGCAAGCGCCAGACCGTTGAGCTGACCGTCGGCGCGATCCCGGAAGAGGGTGCAACCCTGGATGCGCTGGGCAACGCCAAACCAGGCGCTGAACGCAGCAGCAATCGCTTGGGCATTGCCGTGGTTGAGCTGACCGACGAACAGAAGAAGAGCTTCGACCTCAAGAGCGGTGTTGTGATCAAAGAAGTCCAGGACGGCCCAGCTGCCCTGATCGGCCTGCAGCCGGGCGACGTGATCACCCACCTGAACAACCAGGCGATCAACTCCACCAAGGAATTCACCGACATCGCCAAAGCGTTGCCGAAGAATCGCTCGGTGTCGATGCGCGTGCTGCGTCAGGGCCGTGCAAGCTTCATCACCTTCAAGCTGGCCGAGTAATCCGCTAGCTCATTAAAAAGCCCCGCTTTCGGTTAACGAAAGCGGGGCTTTTTTGTGGGCGATGGCTTTAGCTCATCATCCCTTTCACCAGGCGTTCCTGTTCGATCAGCTCACGCTGGCGCGCGTCGATGCGCGAGGACAGCGGGAAGTTGTTGCCGGCCCGACGCTTGGCAAAGTCCAGTTGCTGAATGGCCTGCTTGAAGTCACCCACCAAAGCAAAGTACTCGGCGCGCGCCTGATGCAGACCAATGATGTTGCCGGACAGGCCGCGAGTCTCTGCCACCTGGTACCACACATCCGGATCATCGGGACGCGACTTGAGCAACCCGTCCAATGCCTTTTCAGCTTCGGCATTACGGCTCTGCTTGAGCAGCACATCGATGCGTATCTGATTCAGCGGATAGCTGCCGGGGTACTGGGCCAGCATCCGATCAGTACGTTGCTGGGCATCCGGCAGATGGTTGCTGTCGATATCCAGCTCGATCTGCGCCAGGTTGTAGGTAATGTCGTTGGGCGCCTTGGCCAGCAGCGGCTGCAAGCTTTCCCGCGCCTCTTTGAACTGGGTACCCTTGATCTGCGCGATGGCCAGGCCATAACGCGCTATATCGTTTTTCGGGTTCTCGTCCAATTGCGCCTGGAAGCGCTTGGCGGCCAGCCCCGGCGTGTCTTCGTATTGCAACTGCACCCGTGCGCGAATCAACTGGTAGCGCAAGCTGTCTTCCTTGCCGCCCTGCTTGGCTTGCTCGGCACGGTTGCGGGTGTCGGCGATCCGCGATTCGGTCACCGGGTGAGTCAGCAAAAATTCCGGTGGCTTGGCATCGAAACGGTATTGGCGCATCAGGCGTTCGAACATGGTCGGCATGGAGCGTGGGTCGTAACCGGCTTTTTCCAGATTGAGGATGCCGATACGGTCAGCCTCTTGTTCGTTCTGGCGCGAGAACCTGCGCTGCTCCTGGATAGCTGCCGCCTGGCTGCCCGCAATCGCGGCAATGCCGGCATCGCCCGCACCCGCCGCCGCCGCGATAATGCCGCCGAGCAGGGCGGCCATCATCGGGATCTGCATCCGCGACTGCGCTTCCACACCTCGCGCAAAGTGGCGTTGGGACAAGTGAGCCAATTCGTGAGCGAGTACCGAGGCATATTCGCCTTCGGTCTGGGCATTCAGGAACAGGCCGCCGTTTACCCCGACAATCCCGCCGGGTGCGGCAAAGGCGTTGAGTTGCGGGCTGTCAATGAGGATGAATTCCAGGCGCCGGTCATTCACCTGGCTGGTCTCCACCAGCTTGTACACGCTGGTTTCGACGTAATCCTTGAGCTGCGGGTCATTGAGCTGCGAGACCTGGCCACGCAGGTAGGCCAGCCATGCGCGGCCCAGTTGGAATTCCTGTTGCGGCGAGACAATGGCAGAACTGGCGTCGCCGAGTGACGGCAGGTCGTCAGCGAAGGCCGGGGAGGCCAGCAGGCAAGCCAGCGTCAGCAGGGTAGGGCGCAAAAAAGTCATGCACAAAGCCTTTCGACAAAGAGCTTACTGTAGCCGGACACTGAGCTTCGGACCAGATATTCTAAGCACCCCAAACGCATGCCTGGAGCAAACCGATGACCGACGCTGTAGCCTTTGACGCCGAACTCGATGCCAGTGGCCTCAATTGCCCGCTGCCCCTGCTCAAGGCCAAGCTGGAACTCAACCGCTTGGCCAGTGGTGCCGTGCTCAAGGTGATCGCCACGGACGCAGGCTCCCAGCGCGATTTCCGCACCTTTGCCAAACTGGCCGGGCACACCCTGCTGCACGAAGAAGATGCCGCCGGTGTGTACCGTTACTGGTTGCGCAAGGCCTGAACTGTTCGCCCCACCACCCGAGGTTGATTGATGTTCAAAGTGTTACGAGACTGGATTCAGCGCTATTTTTCCGATGAAGAAGCGGTGGTGCTGGCCGTCCTGCTGTTCCTGGCCTTTACCGCCGTGCTCACCTTGGGCGGCATGCTGGCGCCGGTACTGGCGGGTATGGTGCTGGCCTACCTGATGCAAGGGTTGGTCACTACCCTGGAGCGTCTGCGTTTGCCCGGCGGTGTGGCGGTAGGGCTGGTGTTTGCCCTGTTCATGGGGCTGTTGGTGGTGTTTATCGTCGTGGTGCTGCCATTGCTGTGGCATCAGTTGATCACCTTGTTCAACGAGTTGCCGGGCATGCTCGCCAAGTGGCAATCGCTGTTGCTGCTGTTGCCGGAGCGCTATCCGCACCTGGTGTCGGATGAGCAAGTGTTGCAGGCCATTGAAGTGGCGCGCGGCGAAATCGGAAAATTCGGACAATGGGCGCTGACTTTTTCCCTGTCCAGCCTGCCGCTCCTGGTCAACATCATGATCTATCTGGTGCTGGTGCCGATCCTGGTGTTCTTCTTTCTCAAGGACCGCGCAATGATCGGCCGCTGGGTCAGCGGCTATCTGCCGCGTGAACGGGCGCTGATCACCCGAGTGGCCGAAGAAATGAACCGGCAGATTGCCAATTATATTCGCGGCAAGGTCATTGAGATTGTCATCTGTGGCGGCGTCACCTACATCGCGTTTGTCGCGCTCGGGCTGAACTACGCGGCGCTGCTGGCCTTGCTGGTGGGCGTGTCGGTGGTGGTGCCGTATGTGGGCGCGGTGGTGGTGACCGTACCGGTGATGTTGATCGCGTTGTTCCAGTGGGGCTGGAGCGATCAGTTCATCTACCTGATGGCGGTGTACGGGATTATCCAGACCCTGGATGGCAACGTACTGGTGCCGCTGCTGTTCTCGGAGGCCGTCAACCTGCACCCCGTGGCGATTATCTGCGCGGTGCTGTTGTTTGGAGGGCTGTGGGGGTTTTGGGGTGTGTTTTTTGCGATCCCGCTGGCGACGCTGTTCAAGGCCGTGCTGGATGCGTGGCCGCGGCAAGAGCCGGTGGTGGCGCCGCTTTTGTAACAGCAACCTTATTGTGGTGAGGGGGGTTGCTGCCGCTGAGTTGCGTAGCGGCCCCCTAAAAGCGGGAGCGCTTTGCACTCCAGCGCGAGCAAGCTCGCTCGCCACAACAAGCTCGCTCGCCACAGCAAGTTGGCACAGCAGGGGTCAAGCTTTATTCAATGCCTGCGCCGCCGCCAGCACCGCATCCACATGGCCTGGCACTTTCACACCACGCCATTCCTGACGCAGCACGCCGTCCTTGTCGATCAGGAAAGTGCTGCGGTCCACGCCCAGGTATTCCTTGCCATACAGCTTCTTCAGCTTGATCACATCAAACAGCTGGCAAACCACTTCGTCCTTGTCGCTGATCAGCTCGAAGGGGAATTCCTGCTTGGCCTTGAAGTTCTCGTGGGACTTCACGCTGTCTCGCGACAGGCCAAACACTTCGGTGTTGGCGGCCTTGAATGCAGCGTACTGGTCACGAAAACCCTGGCCTTCGGTCGTGCAACCCGGGGTGCTGTCCTTCGGGTAGAAGTAGATCACCACTTGTTTGCCCTTGAGGGCTGCCAGGCTAAAGGTCTGGCCGCTGGTGGCCTGGGCTTCGAAATCGGCCACGGGTTTGTCGATGGCTACCGGCATAGGTACTTCCTTACATTGGGTTCTGTGGGCGCCATGGCTCGATCAGCGCGTCGAGGTTCAGGGCATCGGCGAAATCCAGGAACTGGTCACGCAGCCAACTGATCTGCACGCCGGCCGGCAAGGTCACGGTGAACGTGGCGTTGAGCATGGTGCCGCCGGTTTGCGGGGCCTGGTAGGTGTCGCAGGTGAGGTTTTCCAGCTCGACGTTGTGGTCGATGAAAAACTGGCACAGCTCATTGACGATGTCCGAGCGGTAGGCCGAGCTGACATACGCCACGTAAGGCAGGGCCTGCGGACGGTTTTCCAGGGCGGCGCTGCGCACCACGTTGACGGTGAAGTTGTGCTTCTTGGCCAGGCCTGGCAGGCCGGTTTCGAGGCGCGCCAGGGCGTCCCAGCTGCCGGAAATCTGCAGCACCAACGCGCTGCACTCGCCGTGGCGGGTGAGGCGTGATGTCACGACGGCGCAGCGGTTCTCATGGCTGGCGCGGCACAGGACGTTGGTCAGCTCCATGGGGTTGGCGCCGAGGGCACTGATAACAAGGAATTGTTCGCGAACTGTGGGGGTGGACATGCAGCCTTCCTAAAGCGATGAGCGGTCGATACCGTGTGGGCCGTATCGATCAAAGGATGAAGGGTAGCGAAAACCATCGCCAAGGGCTAGGAGGTGGCGTTTTCATTACGCGATCGGTCTGATTTCAGCGTGCTTCAAGCCGCGCTTTGGCCCAATGATGGCATTGCCCGTCGTTTAGTTGCCCCAGAACGCATCCTCAGGCGGTACTTCGCTTGTACAAGCATCTTGGCGCCAGTACCATTACGGCTCTCTTTTTCCGGCAGGAGCGGTTGCATGATTGCGGGCAGTATGGTGGCACTGGTCACACCCATGGATGCACAAGGTCATCTCGACTGGGACAGCCTTGGCAAACTGGTGGACTTCCACCTGCAAGAAGGCACCAACGCCATCGTGGCGGTCGGCACCACAGGTGAATCGGCCACCCTTGATGTGGAAGAACACATCCAGGTCATCGAATTCGTGGTCAAGCGCGTGGCGGGCCGCATTGCCGTAATCGCCGGCACGGGTGCCAACTCGACGCGTGAAGCGATCGAGCTGACCAAGAACGCCAAGAAAGCCGGCGCCGATGCCTGCCTGCTGGTAACCCCGTACTACAACAAGCCGACCCAGGAAGGCTTGTACCAGCACTTCAAGGCTATTGCCGAAGCCGTCGACATCCCGCAGATCCTCTACAACGTTCCTGGCCGCACGGCCTGCGACATGAAGGCCGAGACCGTGATCCGCCTGTCCACCGTGCCGAACATCATTGGCATCAAGGAAGCCACCGGCGACCTGCAGCGCGCCAAGGACATCCTGGCCGGCGTGAGCAGCGACTTCCTGGTGTATTCCGGTGACGACGCAACGGCGGTGGAACTGATCCTGCTGGGCGGCAAAGGCAACATCTCGGTGACCGCCAACGTCGCGCCGCGCGCCATGAGCGACATGTGTGCCGCCGCTATCGCCGGTGACGCCGTAAAAGCCCGTGCGATCCACGAGCAACTGATGCCGCTCAACAAAACACTGTTTATCGAATCCAACCCTATTCCCGTGAAATGGGCGCTGTTTGAGATGGGCTTGATGCCGGACGGTATCCGTCTGCCGCTCACCCGGCTCAGCGAAGCCTGTCACGAACCGCTGCGACAGGCCCTGCGCCAGTCCGGCGTCCTGGTTTAATTGAGGAAGCACTACGCATGAAGCGATTGGCCGGACTTTCCGCACTTGCCTTGATTATCTCCAGCACCAGTGGCTGCGGTTGGGTATGGGGCCCGGAAGGCTACTTCCGTGACCGCGGCAGCGATTACCTGGAAGCACAAGCAACCAAACCGATGCAACTGCCGCCGGACGTCAACGTCGCCAAGCGCCTTGACCCGTTGCTGCCGATTCCGCGCAACGTCGCCGACGACACCACCAAGGGTGAGTACGTGGTGCCCCGCCCGCAGCCGATCTCGGCCGTGGCGGACACCAGCGACTACAGCCTGCAAAAGAGCGGCGACAACCGCTGGATCATGGCTCAGCGCCCTCCGGCTGAAGTCTGGCCAGTGGCAGTGCAGTTCTTCCAGGACAACGGTTTCAGCATTGATCAACAACGCCCGCAGACCGGTGAGTTCACCACGGCATGGCAGCACGGCAGCGAACTGTCCGCCAGCATGGCCAAGCGCCTGCAGGCGAGCGGTGTAGCACCCGACAGCGAAGCCCGTGTGCGTGTGCGCATCGAGCCAGGCGTGCAGCGTAATACCAGTGAAGTCTACGTGGTCAGCGCCGAGCGTCCTGCCGGCAGCACTGCCAACGTCGATTTCACCCCGCGCTCGGTCAACATGGGCGTTGACGCCGCGTTGGTCGACGAGATGCTGGCCAGCATGAGCCGTATCTCCGAGAAGGGCGGTTCGGTTTCCCTGCTCGCCGCCGGCAACTTCGACACGCCTAACCGCGTCAGCCTCACCGAAGACGGCAGCGGCAACGTGGTGCTCACCCTGGGTGAAGACCTCGACCGTGCCTGGGCCAGTGTTGGCCGCGCGTTGGAACAGGGCCCTTGGCGCGTTGAAGACATCAACCGCAGCCTGGGCCTGTACTACATCAACGTAGCGGAAAAAGCCGAGAAGAAAGACGACGAGCCAGGTTTCTTCGGCAAATTGTTCGGCAGCAAGCCGACCAAGGAAGAGGTTGAAACCCGTGCCGAGCGCTACCAGGTTCGCCTGAGCAAAGTGGGCGAGAGCGTGCAAGTGACCGTCGAGAAGAACATCAACACCGTTGCGCCGGCTGAAACAGCCCGCAAAGTGTTGGGCGTGATTCAGGACAACCTGGGCTGATCCGATGCGTTTTGCCGTTCTCGGCAGCGGTAGCCAAGGGAACGGCACGCTGGTCGCACATGACGACACGTATGTGCTGGTGGATTGTGGTTTCTCGTTAAAAGAAACCGAGCGGCGCCTGCTGCGCCTGGGGGTTCACCCCGCGCAGCTGAGCGCAATTGTGGTGACCCACGAACATGCCGACCACGTGCATGGCGTGGGTTTGCTGTCTCGGCGCTACAATCTTCCGGTGTACCTGAGTCGCGGCACCTTGCGCGGGATGCGCAAACCCATAGAACCCGCAGGTTTCCTGGCCGGTGGCGAGACGCTGCAGGTCGGTGCGTTGAGCATCGACGTGATTGCCGTAGCGCACGACGCCCAGGAACCGACGCAGTATGTATTCAGTGGCGGTCAGCGGCGTTTCGGCGTACTCACCGACCTGGGCTCCTACTGCTCCAAGGTACTGGACGGTTACCGTGACCTCGATGCCTTGATGATCGAGTCCAACCACTGCCGCGACCTGCTGGCACGTGGTCATTACCCCTACTTTCTCAAGCAGCGGGTAGGCGGCGAACTGGGACATTTGAACAACCACCAGGCGGCGTACCTGGTGTATGAGTTGGGCTGGCAAGACTTGCAACACCTGGTCCTGGCCCACCTGAGCAGCAAGAACAACCTGCCTGCGCTTGCGCGGCAATGTTTTGTCGACACCCTCGGGTGCGACCCGGACTGGCTGCAACTGGCCGATCAAGATTCAGGGCTAGATTGGCGACACATCGCCTAGCCCACCCTTTAGCAAGCGGAGCCCATCATGGAAAAACGTGAAGAACTCTACCGCGGCAAAGCCAAGTCGGTATACAAGACCGACGACGCCAACCGCCTGATCCTGCTGTTTCGCAACGACACCTCGGCGTTCGACGGCAAGCGCATCGAACAGCTTGATCGCAAAGGCATGGTGAACAACAAGTTCAACGCCTTCATCATGCAAAAACTCGAAGCGGCCGGCATTCCGACCCAATTCGACAAACTGCTGGGCGACAACGAGTGCCTGGTCAAGAAGCTCGACATGATCCCGGTCGAATGCGTCGTGCGTAACTACGCCGCCGGCAGCCTGGTCAAGCGCCTGGGCGTGGAAGAGGGCCTCAAGCTCAACCCTTACACGTTCGAGCTGTTCCTGAAGGACGACGCCAAGGGCGACCCGTTCATCAACGAATCCCACGTCGTGGCATTCGGCTGGGGCACCGCTGAGCAGCTGGTACGCATGAAAGAGTTGTCCCTCAAGGTCAACGACGTGCTGAGCAAGCTGTTCGACGACGCAGGCCTGCTGCTGGTCGACTTCAAACTCGAATTCGGCGTGTTCCACGACGGCACCATCGTCCTGGGCGACGAATTCAGCCCGGACGGCTGCCGCCTGTGGGACAAAGCCACCAAGAAGAAGATGGACAAAGACCGCTTCCGCCAGGGCCTCGGTGACGTCATCGAAGCCTACGAAGAAGTCGCCAATCGTCTCGGCGTACCGCTGTAATCGACGCAAGCATCTGATAGCACGGAAAAAAATCGATTTTTTGGTTTGCTTTCGCGAAACACACTGTTATGATGCGCGCCGTTGGAGAGATGCCAGAGTGGCCGAATGGGACGGATTCGAAATCCGTTGTACCTTCACCGGTACCTAGGGTTCGAATCCCTATCTCTCCGCCATTATTGAATAACGAAAAGCCCCTGAAATGGTTGAACATTTCAGGGGCTTTTTCGTTATTGCGAGCCTGGCGCTGATGACACGTACGAAGTTTGGATCGCGATAGGTGTAGGCCACCCGTTAGGGCTTAATCTTGATGAGATAGCCGAAGGATTTCCGTACGTAATCGGTAACCCGTTACGTATGAGGATTCTGTTTCGGTTGTCGGAAGATACGAATTTGAGCCCTCATTCATTGGCATGGCTGAGTGAGAGCGACACCGACAGTTCGAAATACAAGTCAATCATCGCGATGGCAAAGGAAGCCAAGGCTTCTTGTGATCACTGAAACAAAAAAAGCCTGCCGAGCTCAATGCTCAGCAGGCTTTTTAGTGGTTAACGAGTCGTATCAGCCCGGCTGCGCCGCCAAGCTATTACTCACATTACGCCCCAACACCAGCACGGTCACAAACCCAAGCCCTACCAGCGCGGTGGCCAGGCTCAAGAGCATTGCGCTGCCCATCTGGTCCACGATCCGGCCGCCAAAGAACGAACCCAAGGCGATGATCACCTGAAACAGGGCGACGAACAGCGGCATGCCGCGTTCGACGTCTTTAGGTGCGACCACGAACATCCAGATACTCGCGCAGGCCGGGAAGGCGCCGAAGGCGAAGCCCCAGAGTGCGATAAGCATCGCGGCGCCGGTCATGCCGGTGGCGAAGTGAGGGAACAGCGCGGTGCTGGTGCCGATCATCAGCGCGACCAGCAGCAGGGTGTGGCGCACGCTGCGGTTGGCGGCGAAACCGGCAAAGACGTTGCCCATCACGCCGGCCACGCCATATAGCAGCAACAGTGAGCCGATGGTCGGGCCATCGAAACCGGAACTGTTTTTGAAGAACGGCGCGACATAGGTGTAGGCAGCAAAGTGCGCCAGGCCGATCAGCAGCACGGCGATCAAGCCGACCCGCGCTTGTGGGTTGATAAACAAGGCCGGTAGGTCACGGATCTGGATGGCTTTTTCCGGAGTGAGTCGCGGCAGCAGGAACACCTGTGCCAGCAATACAGGCACGCCGACAATCGCGGTCACCAGGAAGGTCATGCGCCAGCCCATCAGGCCGCTGAGCCAGGTGCCGACGGGTACGCCCAGCACGGTGGCCAGGGTCACGCCCATCATGATGATCGAGGTGGCCTTCGCTACGCCCACGCCCTTGGGCGCCAAGCGGCCGCTTAGAGCAATGGCCGTGGCCCAGAAGCCGCCGATGCTGATGCCCAGCAGTACACGGCCGAACAGCAGCAGGCTGAAGTCGCTGGCGTAGGCCACCACCGAGTTGGCGATGATCATGATCAGCGTCAGGCCGATCAGCAGGTAACGACGGTCCATTCCCCCAATGATCACCGACAGCAATGGCGCGGCGAGGGCGGCCATGATGCCGGGCAGCGTGACCATCAGACCGGCGTGACCGGCACTGATGCCCAGGTCGCTGGCGACGTCGTTGAGCACGCCCACCGGCAGAAACTCACTGGTTACCAGGGCGAAAGCGCCTACGGCGACCGAGAGAATCGCCAGCCACTGCTGTTTGACACTTTGTTGATTATGTTCAGGACGGCCGCTGTGGGCCTGGCTGGGGCTTGGCATGGTGTCGGTTCCAGAAGGCATGTCGCCTGAAGCCAGGCGAAGGGGAGGGAAAGTGGAGGCGATTATAGGAACCGGTGCTGGCAATCACACAGGCGCTCGTTTCGATAATAACCATCAGTGCAATCGATTCGACGCTCTGGGGCGGCCTTTATGGCCTGTGAGCCGGCTTGCTATGGCAAGTAGCCTTGTGGCGGGCAGGCTTTTTGTGGCGAGCAGGCTTGCCCTGCGTCGGGCTGCGTAGCGGCCCTGAAACCTGCCGCCGCGATCTTCCTCCAGGCACTGGGCGCCTGGGATGGGGCGGCTTCGCCGCCCAACGCAGGGCAAGCCTGCTCGCCACAAGAGGCCTGCTTGCTACATCAAGGCTGCCACAACAGGCCTGCTTGCTACAGTGACAGTGTTTACGGTTGAGCGGCGCTCTCTGCGGGCGTATGGGTGCTCTGCGCGGTCATCTGATCATGGAGTTTCCTGGCTACGCCCAAACGCGAGAGCTTGGTCAAGATACAAAAGACCGCAAATATCGACAGGCAGGCGATGAACAGTAAAAAGCCTTTTTGCTCTTTCAATCCGGTTTTTACGTTTTCAGCGTAGGTGGGCGAAAGAAATAGCGTGCAAATGGTATTGATGGTGCTTTCGGAGAAGTCCTCGTTATAGAACTTTTCCAGTGCCGTCGGTGATTTGCACTCGTCCACAGACAGCGTTTCACTGGGCCAGAAATGGAATTTGGCGTTGTTTTCCGACAGATAGAAAGACGGCACATCCGCGGCTTTTTTCAACGACACCATCAGGTAGCTGGAGTCAGCCAATGGCGGCGTGATGCTGATAATCGCCAGGAAGAAGGCGCCCAACCCCAAAAACCAATTACGTTTGGAGGGTGTGATCATTGCCTCTTTAAGCGATAACTGAGTGAAGTCTTTCCAGTCAATATACTTTCTGACCCTGGCCACATCGTTGTAACTGAAGTGGTTATCAGTGATCCATTTATCCGCCTGCCGCGCGTGTTCCAGGTTTTGCGCTGGGATATTGAATTCGAACCGATAGTATTCAACTTCGCGCAGGTCTTTGCGGGTGGCTTCATATTTTGGGTTTTCAAACGTGGTCGAGCCACCGAAGAACCGCCACATCAAATCACGCAGAAAAATCAGCGAGCCTGAGCGCGAGTAGATATATAAAACCAGGGCACATATTGCCAGGCCACTGAGCAGCCCGACGATGGCGGCGTAGTTTTGGAATGTCCATGTGACGATATTGTCGTTGAGTGCAGGTTGAGACATGCAGGGTCATCCTTGAAGGGTTATTAGAGCGGCGCACTGGCAAAGTTGCCGTGACTGGCCGGGCGGAAATCTAATAAAAACAAGGCGACTTTTCAAACATTATCATTGTGTGAACATCGAACTGGGCGGGTACTACATAGCGCTGGAATCTTTCTTACATCTTTTAAAAACAAAGGCTACAGCCAGTTCGTTGCGAACGGATATTTAACTCACTATCTTCTGACTACGAGTCGTTCACTCGTAGGTTTTCCCTCAAACGCAAAGGAAATGCACCATGAGCAAAAACACAAAAAAGACCTCCAGCACGATGGCGACGTTGGCCGCCGAAACCTTGAATAATCCAAACGCCTCGACCATCGCCAAAAGCCTGGCCGCGTCGGCGCTGTCCCAGACCGGTACGGATAAGCAGACGAGCGCGCACATGGAGGAAAAAGCCGGCAAAGCCCTTCAAAGCGAGAAATACAGTGAGGAGACCAAGTCCCTGGCGGCATCGGTCCTCTCTCAAGCCAACAAAGAGCGTGGCAGCTGAGTCATAAACACCGCATAAAAACGCCCCGTCGCTGAATCAGCGGCGGGGCTTCTTCGTTTCCCGACCAGCAAAAATTATTCATCCCTCACCGAATAACTTTCGCCACTGCGGTGTTCACTCCACAGACCACCCAGGAAACGTCCATGAACACAGCATCCGACCGCTATGATCGCCTGACCCGCAGCTTCCACTGGCTGACCGCCGCAGTGGTGATCTTTATGTTTGCCAGTGCGCATATCTGGGAAAACCTGGAGAAGGGCACGCCGCTGCGCAAGGGCCTGCAATCGGTGCATATCTCGTTAGGTATCGCCATGGCGCTGCTGATTGCCGCGCGGATTGCATGGCGTATGTTCGGTGGCAATCGGCCCAGGCCCGACAGTCACCCGGCGCTTAACCTGCTGGCGAAATTGGCGCATGGTTGCCTGTACCTGTTGCTGGTGTCGCAGATGGTGTTGGGCTTTTTGTTTCGCTGGGCTCAAGGCGAGCCCTTCAATTTTTTCGGACTGTTTGCCGTGCCCGCGCCTTTTGTGATCGATCATGCCTGGCGGGGCACCTTGGGCGGCCTGCATAACAATGTGGCCTGGGCGATCATCCTGCTGGCTGGCGTGCATGCCATTGCTGCGCTCTGGCATCACTATGTACTGGGCGACAGCACCTTGCGCCGCATGTTGCCGGGCGCACGCAATGCGCTTTAACAGTGATGTTTCCTCCCTATTGTTACGGAGTAAGACAACCATGAAAGCTCGCCACCAACACCCCGTTACCTACCGCACCGCGCTGTTCTTCGGCGCTTGCCTGGCCGCCGCTTTGCTCGCAGGCCAGGCCCACGCGTCCGGGGATGAGTCGGCCCCGCTCAAGCCCAACTGCCCCAAAGGCCAGGTCTGGGACACCAAGACCGGTAAGTGTGTGCTGCAAACCAGTAAAGCCACCTCAGACGCCGACCGTACCGATTACGCCTACCGCCTGGCCAAGGACGGGCGCTTCGATGAGGCGCTGGCCTTGCTCGACACCCTGCAAAATCCCAACACCGCCAAGGCCCTCAACTATCGCGGCTACGCCACGCGCAAGCTGGGGCGCACCGATGAAGGCATTGGTTATTACCTCAAGTCGGTCGAACTTGACCCTAACTACGCACAGGTTCGCGAGTACCTGGGCGAGGCCTATGTGATCAAGGGCCGGGTCGACCTGGCGCAAGAGCAACTGGTGAAAATCAAAGCCTTGTGCAGTACCACCTGCGAAGAATACGAAGACCTGGCCGCAGCCATCGCCGCAGCGCCACAGGCTTGAACGCCGTGAACCTGTCCGCAGGAGGCAGCCATCGTTCGGGACGCTGAGTTTCGCCGCGAGTTGGGCCAGTTGTTGCCACGGTTGTGGCGATACGGGTGGGTGTTGTCGCGACAAAAACACCTGGCCGAAGACCTGGTGCAAGCCACCTGCGTCAGGGCCTTGGAGCGTGGCGGGCAATTTGTGGCCGGCACGCGCCTGGATCGCTGGTTGCTGGCGATCATGCATTCGATCTGGCTCAACGAACTGCGCTCGCAACGGGTGCGCCAAGGGCAGGGGTTTGTCGATGCCGAACAGGCATTGTCGTTTGATGGTGAAAGCCAGGCACAGGAGCAAATCCTCGCTGCGCAGGTGATCAAGCGCGTTAACGGCTTGCCCGAAGCGCAGCGTGAAACGGTGTTTCTGGCGTATGTCGAAGGGCTTTCATACAAGGAAATTGCCGAAATCCTGCAGATACCTATCGGCACGGTGATGAGCCGGCTGGCCGCTGCTCGCATTAAGCTTGCCGAAGCAGCCTCCCCGACAGCCCAGCAGGATAAAGCCAACGGAGAACGGCGATGAGCCACACCGACACACCGTCCGATGAGCAGCTAGTGGCCTATCTGGACGGCGAACTGAGTACCGACCAACATCAACGGATCGCCGACCAGGCCAGCGCTGACCCGGCGCTGGCCGCACGCCTGGACACACTGCTCTGCGCCGACTTGCCGTTCAAGGCTGCCTTCGACGCGGTGCTGGAACACGCCCCGACTGAACGCCTGCACGCAATACTCAACGCCTTGCCACCGGCACCGCCCCAAGCCTGGAGCCGTCGGCGTTTCCTTGCCGTGGCCGCGAGCTTCGCGGTGGCCGGCGTGGCGGCCGATCGCCTGTTCCTGGGGTGGCAGCGTGTTGAACCCGGCCAAGGCTGGCGAGCCTCAGTCGCCGAATACATGGCCTTGTACACGCCACAGACTTTGGAAAACCTCAGCTTGGATCCGGCATCTCACACGGCCCAGTTGACCTCTGTGGGCATACAACTGGGTGTGTCGTTATCGCCTGAGGCCGTGAGCCTGCCCGGCGCCGAATTCCGACGGGCGCAGATCCTCGACTATGACGGCGTGTTGATTGGCCAACTCACCTACCTCGACCCACGCCACGGCCCTTTGGCACTGTGCATCACCGCCAGTAAAAAGGGCGTGCAGCCGCTGGCCAGCGAGCAGCGCCGAGGCCTGAACGTGGTGTATTGGGCCAATCCTGCCCATGCTTTCATGCTGATTGGGCGAACCCCAGTGGAGGATTTGCAGCACATGGCCAATGGCGTCGAGCGGCGCTTGCCGGCCTGATCTCAGTGAGTCGTTTGCAGCGCGTCGCCGTGCTCGACACCGACATGCACCACGGTCAAGGTTTCCAGGAGATTTTCTACCAGCGGGGCGACGTGCTGAATGTGCTGATCCACGGCGCCCATGAAGCCGTGTTCTTCGAAAAACTCGAACTGACCCTGGCGGCGCTGAAGGGCTTTTCGGCGGATGCGCTGGTGTTGTCCCTAGGCTTTGAAATATACGAGCGGGACCCGCAAAGCAAAGTCGCGGTGACGCGCGTCTGGCTAGAGGTGGTGTCGCGATAGAAGATGTTCTGTTGATTTTATGACAGGTTCGCGAGCATTCAAATTGGCCTGTACTGCAAAATTTTAAGGCGACAGCGTGCGAGTCTCAGGCGTCAACTCCAACACCCGATCCCTCCCGCCTTCCGCCAGCAGATAAGTGCCTCGATCCGTCGGCACAATTGACTGCGGCGCCTTCAGGAAAGACAAAATCGTCTGTTGCCGCCCCTGCTTATCAATCAGCAACAACCTTGCACGGTGCGTCGAGTCTTCATTCACCCACAACCCGCGCTCATCGCACATCAAAAACGTCGGTTTGTTCAACCCCGACAGCACCACCGGATCGCTGCCGTCATCGGTCAGCTCGCGCACTACGCCTTTTTTCTTTTCGGTGTAGAGCATTCGGCCATCGGTGCAACGGGTGATGGATTCGCCTTCGTGCAGTTTGTCACGCACAACGGTCAGCGACTGGTCACCCCAGCGATAACGCAATAGACGCCCGTTGTCCTTGCGGTCTTCGATGGCGTAGAGGTCGTCGCCCTCAACCCACAGGCCTTGCACGTTTTCGCCGCGAAACAACTCGCTAACCACGCCATCCTTGAGAAAGCTGACCGGGGCGTTGCCGGTTTCCTGGCTGAAGACCCAGCCGCCGTGGGTGGCGAACATGCCGTCGGGTTTGGACAGGTTGCCCACTACCACATCGCGTTGCCCATCGGGATGGATACGCACGATGCTGCCTTTGGCGTCATTGAGTTCCTGGCTGATCATCAGCGAGCCATCCGGCATGGGCATCAATGAAGCGGCTTTGGGCACGTCACGGTGCACGGTTTGCACGCTCCAGCCAGTGGCAGCGCTGACGGGGTAGAAGCTTTGCCAGGCGAAAAAGCCCAGGGTCGCAACAGCCAGTAAACCGGTCAGGCTTAACCCCCAGCGCAAAGGTCGACGCGGGTTTGGGGTGTCAGTCATTTTTTCTTCCTTGTTTTTGGGCACGCCATCGGTGGGCGTGAGGCCTGCTCTCACCCATGATTCTGAAATTGAGCGGCGTAATCCTGGCCGCCGTAAAACACGCCCAGGATCGACACGGTTTTAGTCTCGGCGGCCACGCTGAATGCGATGGCGGTGGTGTGCCGGTAATGAGTGATGCGCAAGGCGGGTAGCAGGTCGTTACGGCATGTGCCGCGCAACGGAAACACGCCAAGGCTTTCGCAGTGGTTGATGATGTTGTCGACAAAACGTGCTGCAACAACGGGGGATTCGGTTTTGCTGATGTAGTCTTCAAGGGCGTCCAGTTGGGCTAACGCCTCAGGCGCAAAGGCTACCGTATAGCTCACGGTTTTTCTGTACCGGTTCGCTGGCGTTTGGCTGCCATGTGTTCGCGAACCTGCTCGGTGGAGAGCGCTCGGCCAGGGGCTGCCTCGAGAGTGGCGGCGGCGGGAATCACCTGGTCACGCAACCAGTCTTCCATGGCTCGGTCACGGGCCATAAGCGCCCTGAGGCCGTCGCGTATCACTTCACTTTCGCTCGCATATTCACCGGAGGTGACCTTGGCTTTGACCAGGGCGGCCATTTCGAGTGGCAAGGTAATACTCATTTGCTGGGTTGAGCGCATGTCGAAGCCCGCGGGCAGTGGGTAGGATTCAATCCTACTCGACCATTGGCGTGTTGCAAGGAGCAACTGACCGATGTCGGTGTCCGGCGTCTCATCGTCGATCCAAAATAGGTAGGGGTTCTGGCAGGTTTCCATGAGCGTTTCTCTCTCCGTTGAGTAACTCAGGACGCAAGTATTGACGCTTTTTCGCGACTGCGTGACGCCACTCGGCCAATAACGCACTGATATGTATGACTTCATATTTGTAGCAGGGTTATTAACGCAACCCGCCCCCGGCACGCATGGCGCCTTACCATCGGCCGTACGATAATGCCCCCCAAATCGACCACACTGGCCCATCCCTCGTGATCATCAACTTCGACCTCAACGACCTCCAAGCCTTCCGCGCCGTGGTAGACAAGGGCAGTTTTCGCGGTGCCGCCGAGGCCATCCGCATCTCGCAGCCGGCCCTTAGCCGACGTATCGAAAAGCTCGAATCCGCCCTCGACGTCAAGCTGTTCGAGCGCACCACGCGGCGGGTCAGCCTGACCATGGTCGGGCGCGCGTTTCTGCCTCAGGTGGAGCGCATTCTCGACGACCTCGACATCGCCTTGATGGGGATCAGCAACGTCGCCTCCACGCGCATGGGCAACGTGACTATCGCCTGTGTGCCGTCCACCGCGTACTACTTCATGCCCCACGTGATCTCCGAATTCCACAAGCTGTACCCAAAGATTCGCCTGCGCGTGCTGGATGCCAGCGCCGGTGAGGTGTGCAATGCGGTGGAAAGCGGCGAGGCGGATTTCGGCGTGAGTTTCAGCGGCAGCCTGGCCGATGAGGTGGAGTTCGAGTTGCTGTTCCAGGAGCGCTATGTGCTGGCCTGCCGTCGTGACCATTCATTGGCCGAGCGCGACAGCGTGAGCTGGGCCGAGGCCTACGAGCACGACTACATCACCGTGGACAAAACCTCGGGCAACCGTTTCCTGCTGGACCAGGCGTTGCGCGGCGTGCGGGTGAAAAAACCGAGTATCTGCGAGACCCATCACGTGACCACCATGATCGGGCTGGTGGAGGCGGGGCTGGGCGTGGCGATGGTGCCGTCGATTGCGATGCCGGCGTGCGAACACCCTATTCTGGTGAGTGTGCCGCTGATCGAGCCGCAGGTGATGCGCCATGTGGGCTTGATAAAACGCCGCGGGCGGACATTGCCGCCAGCGGCGCTGGAGTTGGAGCGGTTGGTGCGCGAGATGCCGTTTCGGTCAGTGTGACACCGAGTCCAGGCCGGTGGATTGCACCACCGGTTGCGCTTCGGGCGAGGAGAGGAATTGCAACAATGCCTTGGCCTGCGCCGGGTGTTCGGCGTTGACCGGAATGCCCGCCGCAAAACGCGTCACCGATTGCACGTCTTCCGGGATCTTGCCCACGTACGTCACGCCCGGCACCGGCAACAATTCGGCCACCTGTTGCAGGCCCACCTCGTAATCACCCTTGGCGACCTTTTCGGCCACCGGGGTGCGCTCGACCATCGTGCCCTTGGCGGGCATGCCGAGCTTCTTGAACAGCTCCTTCTCGACATACACACCGCTGGCGCTGTCCGAATACGCCACGGACTTGGCCTTGCTCAGCACTGCCTTCAGCTCGGCATCGGTGCCGATCACAGGTTTGGCCGCACCTTCTTTGACGACCAGGCCGATGCGCGAATCCGCCAGTTCCACGCGGGACGCAGGGTCGACCTTGCCTTGTTTGATCAAGTCATCCAGGGCATAGCCGACCATGATCACCACATCGGCGTGTTCGCCACGGGCCAGGCGGTTGGGGATCGCTTCCGGCGCCTTGCCCATCGACGGGCCGAGAATGGTGTCCAGGGTGTCGCCGCTGTGCTGGGCATATTGCGGGCCGAGCAGTTTATAGGCAGCGGTGAAACCGCCGGAGGTCATCACCTTGAGCTGTTCGGCCTGGGCCGTCAGCGCCAGGGCGCCGAGGGTCAGGGCCGTCAGGGTTTTTAATAGCATCTTCATTGCACCGCCCCCTGCATGACCTGGCCGCGCGTGTTGGCACGACGGTACAGCGCCAGGGTCGAGCACAGCGCGCACGCCGCGGCAAACATCATCCAATAGGCCGGCGAAGCTTTGTCTTCGGTGATGTGAATGAACCAGGTGGAGATCGCCGGCGTGAAGCCACCGAAGATCGCCGTTGCCAGGCTATAGGCCAGGGAGAAGCCCGCCACACGTACTTCAACCGGCATGATTTCGGTCAGCGCCGGGATCATCGCGCCGTTGTACATGCCGTACAGGAACGAGAACCACAGCAGGGTTTCGAGCATGTGCGCAAAACTCGGTGCGTTGACCACGAACGACAGCGCCGGGTAGGCGGTGATCACGGTCAGGGCGGTCATTGCGACCAGCACCGGCTTGCGGCCAAAGCGGTCACTCAGGGTGCCGCCGATCGGCAGCCAGACAAAGTTCGACACGGCCACCAGCAAAGTCACCAGCAGGGCGTCGGAGGTGCTCAGGTGCAGCACGGTCTTGCCGAAGGTCGGCGCGTACACCGTGATCAGGTAGAACGCGGTGGTGGTCATGGCCACCATCAGCATGCCGCCGATCACCACGCTCCAGTTTTTCACCAGGGTCGCCAGCACTTCGCGCATGGTCGGGCGATGCTTGCGGTTGGCGAACTCTTCGGTTTCCTGCAAGTTGCGACGCAACACGAAGATGAACGGGATGATCACGCAGCCGAGGGCGAACGGAATGCGCCAGCCCCAATCGGCCACGACCGACGGTTCCATCCACACATTCAGGCCGTAGCCCAGTGCGGCGGCCACCACGATGGAGATCTGTTGGCTGCCCGACTGCCAGCTGGTGTAGAAGCCTTTACGGCCTGGCGTAGCCATTTCAGACAGGTACACCGACACGCCGCCCAGTTCTGCGCCAGCCGAGAAGCCTTGCAACAGGCGGCCCAGCAGCACCAGCAACGGTGCCCACAGGCCAATGGTCTGATAACCCGGCACGAGCACGATCAGCAGCGTACCGCTGGCCATGATCGACAGGGTCACGATCAAGCCTTTGCGACGACCGACGTCATCGATATAGGCACCCAGAATAATTGCGCCCAGAGGCCGCATCAGGAAGCCTGCACCGAACACGGCGAAGGTCATCATTAATGACGCAAACTCATTAGCGGCGGGGAAGAACGCGGCAGCGATGTAGGTGGCGTAGAAGCCGAACAGAAAGAAGTCGAACTGTTCGAGGAAGTTGCCCGAAGTAACGCGGAATACCGCACCAACTTTCGAGCGGGCAGAGTCGGGCCGGGAAGGGCTAGTCATGGTTTTGTGTCTCCAGCGTTCTTTTTAAAGTGCTTGTTTCGCTTAAGACCGCGGATAGTGGCTGACACATTTAGAAATGATAAGTGAGTAATTTGGATGGATTGATGTGTATTGGCTATCAATCAGCAAGTCCGCCAAAATCTCATTGCTGTTCTATGCTTCTGAAGTGACCAATTTCTTATGGAAGGGAGGTGCGTATGGGTGACGAGCACACACGTCAGGACGAGCCGGAGCACGAGCAGGCCCGGCGGCAACGCGAAGAAGACAAGCCGCAGACCTGGAAACATCCGGACGACGGCACCGAGCTGTCCGAGCGCGATCAAGAGCGCCCGCTAAAACCCTGAATCTGCAGGCAATGAGGATCAAACTGTGGGAGCTGGCTTGCCTGCGATGGCGGCGGGTCAGTCTCTACATCTGTGCCTGACACACCGCTATCGCAGGCAAGCCAGCTCCCACAATGTTTCTGTGTTCAGCCCACGATCGGCGTACACAACTCCACCAGCGTGCCATCCGGGCAGCGCACATACGACACCACTTGCCCCCAGGGCTTGGTGCTCGGTGGCGACAGTTCTTTTGCCCCGTGCAGCAGCGCCTTGGCATGGGCGACGAATACATCCTCGGTGACAAATCCCACCTCCATCCCCAGCGGCTTTCTAGAGGCGTGCGCCTCGACATGCCCGCCGTCGAAGTTCATTTCGCCCAGTTCATGCGCAGCGAACGACAGTGTGGTGTCACCGGTTTCCAACTCGCCATAAGTGCCGGATTCATGCAAAAAACGGCGACTGAAGCCGAAGGCTGTTTCAAAGAATGCCAATGACGCCGCAACGTCGGGCACATAGATAATGGTGTAGGCGAATTTCAAGATAGGCAGTCCTTGCAGAAAAAGTTACAGGTCATCAAGCCAGCACTGAGATAGGCAAACCCCACGCCAGCACCAGATAAGCCACTGCCGCCGCCAGGCACAAGCCAATAAACACCCGCGTCAGGGTCCTGACGGTAGGGTTGGCAATGAACCGCACGACCCAGAGGCAGAGCCCGGCCACGACCAGGGCCAAGGCAATAATGACCAGCACGATGGCGATCCTTTGACCTTCAAGCGCTGATTTATAGTCCCAAAGGCGCCGGATGAACAGTGTTCACATAGACGCAGCCCCCCGGGCTTTCTAAACTGCGGCTTGTCTTGGGGAAAGGGGCAGGCGCCGATGAATCGCAACGAATTACGCAAGGCCGACATCAACCTGATGGTGGTCTTCGAAGCACTGA
Source organism: Pseudomonas sp. FP2338 (assembly GCF_030687515.1). Classification (NCBI taxonomy): domain Bacteria; kingdom Pseudomonadati; phylum Pseudomonadota; class Gammaproteobacteria; order Pseudomonadales; family Pseudomonadaceae; genus Pseudomonas; species Pseudomonas sp. FP2338. The sequence continues at coordinate 1,733,278 of NZ_CP117436.1, forward strand.
TGCTCGAGCGCAATGTGACGCGGGTGGCAGAGAAACTGTTTCTCGGCCAGCCGACCATCAGTTCGGCCCTCAACCGCCTGCGCACCTTGTTCAACGACCCGCTGTTTATTCGCGTCGGTCACCGCATGGAGCCCACCGCACGGGCCGAAGAGATCATCCAGCACCTGTCGCCGGCCCTGGACTCATTGTCGTCGGCCTTGAGCCTGACCCACGATTTCGACCCGACCCAAAGCACCATGACCTTCCGCATCGGCCTGTCCGATGACGTCGAATTCGGCCTGCTGCCGCCGCTGTTGCGGGCCTTGCGCCAGGAAGCGCCGTTGGTGGTGTTTGTGGTGCAGCACGTCGATTACTGGCGCATCCCCGACCTGCTGGCTTCCGGCGATATCACCGTGGGCATCACCCAGACCCGCGGCCTGCCGGCCAATGCCAAGCGCAAGTTGTTGCGGCATATCCGCCCCTGCCTGTTGCGTGCCGATGCCTCGGACACACCGCTGACCCTCGACGAATACTGCGCGCGCCCTCATGTGCTGGTGTCTCACACCGCCAACGTGTCCGGGTTTGCCGATGAGTGGCTGGCCGAGATTGGTCGCAAGCGCCATGTGGTGCTGTCGGTGCCGCAATACAGTGCATTGCCGGCATTGCTCGCCGGCACCGACATGATCGCCAGCCTGCCGGATTACACCGCCCATGCCATGGCTGCCGGCGGCAATCTGTTCTGTGAGCCGTTCCCGTTTGAAACCCCGACTTTGGACCTGTCCATGGTCTGGCTCAGCCATGTCGACACCGACCCTGCCGAACGCTGGATGCGTTCGCGGCTGGAGGCGTTCATGAGTGAGCGCGACAGGTTACCGGTACTCGCGGAAAAATCTTGAGATAAGCCTTCAAGGCGCTGTGTTCCGGGGTGTTGGTGATCGTGGCGTTCTGGGAAAATCCTTCGCTGCGGGAGCTGATCGAAATTTCACATTGAAATCGGTCTGACTTCGTTCAGCTGCATGCTATATGTAGGTTTCTTTTCAAGCCCACTCGGAGCTTTTCATGCCGCACCTGCACCTGGAATACACCGCCAACCTGACCGGCCTTGCCGTCGAGAAAACCCTGCTGCGCCTGAACAACGTGCTGATGGCGTCCGGGCAGTTCGGTTCCGAGTTCGATATCAAGAGCCGTGCAATCAAGGTCGAGAGTTTCCAGGTGGGCACCTCCCTCAGCCCGCGCGGTTTTATTGCGGTAAAGCTCTCGCTGCTCAGCGGGCGCTCACCGCAGGTCAAGCAGCAGTTGTCGGAAAGCTTGTTGGCGGCCCTGCAGGACGCCGCTGAGTGGCCGGCCGATTTGCAGGTTCAACTCAGTGTCCAGTTGCTGGACATGGATCGTGATTCCTACAGCAAAGTCGCAATCGGCTAAGGGTTACAACAAGCCCTGATCGGCGCACACCTTGACGATCTGCTCACGAAACCAGGTATTGGCGCTGTCCTGGCCACTGGTTTCATTCCACTGCATGTCCAGGGTAAAACCCGGCAACCCGTTCGGCGCTTCGCAATGGCCGAACACGGTGGCCGGGGCCAGCAGCTTTTGCACGCGACGGGGCAGGGTGACGATAAAGTCGGTGCCGCTGATCATCTTCAAGGCGGCGCTGTAGCTGTTGGCGCGGGCAATCACCTGGCGCTTGTGAGCCTGGCGTGCCAGCCAGCCGTCAATCATGTTGGTGTCGCAAGTCCAGGGCGTGGGGAACACGTGGCGTCGTTCGACAAACGATTGCAAGCTGAAGGCCGGCTCGCGCGGGCTCGAACGTTTATCGAACACGCACACCAGATCGTCTTCCAGCAGCATCTGGGTCTTGAAGTCTTTGTGGGCGCGGTGAAGGTGCGGGCCGAAACAGATCACCAGGTCGAGGCGGCCTTCACGCAGGTCATTGGCGGGCATCTCGGTTTCAAGCTTTTGCACATTGACGCTCACCGGCAAGTCGGCTCGGTCGAAGTGCTTCAACAGGCGCGGCAAAATCAACTGTTCGAAATATTCCGGGGCACAGACATTGAAGGTCACCGCCTGCTGCGTCGGGTCGAAGGCCTGGCTGCCGGCATGGCACAGGTTGATGCTTTCGAGGATCTTCTGCACGTGCCCGTACATGGTGGTGGCCTTGTACGTCGGGCGCATGCCGGCCCGCGTGTTGATAAACAGCTCATCCTCAAAACTGGTGCGCAGCTTCTTCAGGCTGTAGCTCACGGTTGACTGGCTGACGAACAGCGTCTCGGACACCTCGGTAACGCTGCTCTGGTCATAGACGGCAATAAACACCATCAAGTCCTGCATATCGAGCTTTCTGAGCAAGTTACTGTTTAGCATCGGTTTCGTCCGTAAACCCTTTGTACCGAACTCAGTACAAGACTGGCAAAAGCTTAACGGAACGGTCGTGCCATTAGAAAGCGCTGTAGGGCGTTTCTATGTTTGGTGTGGGACATAAAATGTTGGCAACACGACGTCAGTGGATATGTCGGCTGTAATGCTTTGGGTTCAAGCTTGGGACGATCAGCACACTGACCACCAGGCCACAGCAGGTCGAGGGGTAGCGGGCTGAAGATAGGGCAATAAAGAGCACCGTGGTGTCAGCTGGCACGAATCACATGCTTGATCTCCTGAAACGCCGCCAACCCCCACGGCCCCAGATCGCGGCCGATACTGCTCTGCTTGTAGCCGCCCCATGCCGTCTGCGGGAAGATCACCTGCGGTGCGTTGATCCACACCAGGCCCGCCTGCAAGGCATTGGCCACGCGTTCGGCGGTGTCGATGTGGGCGCTCACCACACTGGCGACCAGGCCGAAGTCGCTGTCGTTGGCCAGGGCGATGGCCTCGGCCTCCGTGGCAAAACGTCGTACGCACAGCACCGGACCAAAGATCTCTTCGTTCCACAAGGCGCTGTCCAGCGGCACGTCGGTAAACACCGTCGGGCGAATGAAAAAGCCATTTTCCAGGCCCTCCGGGCGAGCGCCGCCACACAACAACTGCGCGCCTTCATCGATGCCGCGCTGAATATGCCCCAGCACCCGCTGATACTGCGCACGGTTGATGAGCGCGCCCATCTCCACATCCTCGGCAAACGGGTCCGCCACGCGAATCCCTTCCGCCCGTGCCTGCAAACGCTGCAGGAATTCATCCGCCAGGTTGTCGGCCACCAACACGCGACTGGTGGCCGAACAGATCTGCCCGGCGTTGAAAAAACCACCGCCACAGGCCAGCTCCACCGCCAGGTCGAGGTTTGCATCGGCGAGCACCAGCAACGAGGATTTGCCGCCCAGTTCCAGGCTCACCCCCTTGATGGTTTCGGCGGCGCGCTGCATCACCTGCACGCCCACCGCATTGCTGCCGGTAAAGGAAATTTTCGCCACGCGACGGTCCGCCGCCAGCGGTGCACCCACCGCCAGCCCCGTGCCACACACCAGGTTAAACACCCCTGCCGGGAATCCAGCCTCGGCAATAATCCGCGCCAATTGCAACTCCGCCAGGGGCGTGACTTCCGACGGCTTAAGCACCACGCAGCAACCGACCGCCAACGCGGGGGCAAGCTTCCAGGCGGTGGTTACCATCGGGAAGTTCCACGGCACGATCAAGCCCACCACACCGCAGGGTTCGCGGCGCAGGCGTGCGCTGAAATCGTCGTTGGGCAAGGCCACCGGGCTGTCTTGTCCTGCGTCCATCGCATCGCAGATACCCGCGTAGTATTCGAAGGTGGCGATCACGTCATCCACATCAATACCCGCTTCAAACAGCGGCTTGCCGTTGTTGCTCGACTGCAACTGCATCAGCTGTTCACGCTGCTTGCCCACACCTTGAGCGACCTTGCGCAACAGGGCGCCGCGATCACGGCCACTGCTGTTCGACCAGTTGACAAAAGCCGCGCTGGCCGCGTCGACCGCCCGTTGCACTGCCGAGGCATCGCCCACGCTGACATGGGCCAAGGTCGCTTCGGTGGCCGGGTTGATCACCTCCAGCACTTCATGGCCCGCGCGCCATTGGCCATTGATAAACACGCCATTCAAAACTGTGCTCATACCGCCACCTCCTGCATCCAAAGCCCTTGGTTGATTTCAATCAGTGTCGGCCCCTGGCGATCTGCGGCGGCGCGCAACGCGCTGCGCAAAGGCTCGATGCCCTGGACACTTTCCGCAGCGCAACCCAAGGCCTTGGCGACGCCGATAAAGTCCGGGGTGTAGATATCCACACCGACCGGCTCGATGGCGCGGTTGAGCATGTATTTCTTGATCTCTTCATAGCCCTGGTTATTCCACAGCAGCACGATGACCGGCACCTGCGCTTCCACCGCACTGGCCAGTTCCGGCAGGGAAAATTGCAGGCCGCCATCGCCGATCAGGCACACCACCGGCTGGCCGTCACCTCGGCCCAGCCAGGCACCGATGGCGGCGGGCAGGGCGTAACCCAAGGTGCCGTAGCCGGTGGACGAATTGAACCAGCGGCGTGGGTGGTCAAGGTTCAGGGTCAGGTTGCCGCTGTACACCGGCTGGGTGGAGTCGCCCACCAGCACGGCGTTGGGCAGCGCTTGCAACACGGTGTTGAGGAACAGGGTTTGCGCGCGGGTGGCCGCGTCCCAGGTGGGCGTCAGGTCGGCCCACAAGCGGGCTGCACGTCGGCTGCCCCAATTGCTGTCGCGTGCAGGCAGCGGCGCTTTGTTCAATTCGGCGAGCAAGGCTTCGGCGGCAATCTGCGCATCGGCCACCAGTGCCACATGCGGCGGGTAATTGCGTACGGTCTGGTCGGCGTCGATGTCGACACGCAGCAGTGCGCCGGGGATCTCGAAGCCACCGGCGAAGGTCACGTCGTAGTCGGTTTCCGCCAGTTCTGTGCCGATGGCCAGCACCACGTCGGCTTCAGCGACCAGCGCACGGGTGGCGACCAGGGTTTGCGTCGAGCCGATCAGCAGCGGGTGCGTCGATGGCAACAGGCCTTTGGCATTGATGGTCAGTGCCACCGGCGCGCCGAGGGTTTCAGCCAGGCGCGTCAGCTCTGGCGCGGCATCGATGGCACCGCCACCGGCCAGGATCAGCGGGCGTTTGGCTGCTGCGAGCAACTGGCTCATCTGCTTGACCGCCGACGGCGCTGCGCCTGCGCGGGCGACGCTGACCGGCGCGCTGCCAAGCAACGCATCGGCATTCTCCACCAGCACATCCAGCGGGATCTCGATATGCACCGGGCGTGGTCGCCCCGCCTGGAATAACGCAAACGCCCGCGCCAGCACGCCAGGCAACTCTGCCGCCGACATCAAGGTATGGGAGAACGCCGCCACGCCGGCGATCATCGCGCTCTGGTTCGGCAGCTCATGCAGTTTGCCGCGCCCGCCGCCCAATTGGCTGCGCGACTGCACGCTGGAAATCACCAGCATCGGGATCGAGTCGGCATAGGCCTGGCCCATGGCGGTGGTGATATTGGTCATGCCCGGGCCGGTGATTATGAAGCACACGCCAGGTTTGCCGCGGGTGCGCGCATACCCGTCGGCCATGAACCCGGCGCCCTGTTCGTGGCGCGGGGTGACGTGGCGGATGCCGGAACGCGCCAGGCCGCGGTACAACTCAACGGTGTGCACGCCGGGAATGCCGAACACTTGGTCCACGCCGTAGCTTTCCAGGAGATTGACCAATACTTCGCCGCAGGTCGCCATACGTGTCGCTCTTGTTATGGATTCGAGGCGCTATTGGAGCGGCTGGCCCGTAGCGGCAACAATCGATAAAAAGTCATACTAGCCATGTTCCCACGTCATGGCTTACCCCGATGAAACGCCTTCCACGACTGCCCGCGCTGCACACGTTTTGGGTCACCGCCCAGTGCTGCAATTTCACCCGCGCCGCCGAACAACTGCACATCACCCAAGGCGCGGTGAGCCGTCAGATTGCCGGGTTGGAAAGCCATCTGGGTTACGCCCTGTTTCAGCGCCAGGCACGCGGCTTGAGCCTGACCGAAGAAGGCCGCGAATGGTCGTTGCGTGCGCAGCAGGTATTCGGCCTGATCGGTGATGCGGTGGAGCAGATCGGCAGCCGCCGCGCGACCCTGCAACTCAAGGCCTCCACCTGTGTGATGCGCTGGCTGCTGCCGCGCCTGATGCAGTGGCAAAAGGAGCGCCCGGATGTGCCAGTGGAGCTGACTACCACCGTGGCCTACACCGTGGACTTTCGGCGTGAGCAATTTGACGCGGCGGTGATCTATGCGCCCATCGCCGAGCAGTCGGCCGAGGCACGGCACCTGTTCGATGAGCAACTCACGCCAGTCTGCGCACCGGCGTTGCTCGGCGGTCTGCACACCCCGGCAGACCTGCAACAACAGGTGCTGCTGCACCCCACGCGGGACGAGCGGGATTGGGCGTTGTGGTTAAAGGCGGCGAATACGCGGCTGAGCAACCTGGCTCAGGGGCATCATTTCGAAACGCTGGACCTGGCCATGACGGTAGCGTCCCAGGGCTCGGGCGTGGCGATAGGCGACAGTGCGTTGATGGGTGAGGATGTGAAAGCCGGGCGGCTGGCGACGCCGTTTGAACTGCGGGTGCCGACCGGGATGGGCTATTACCTGGTGTACCCGCCGGGGGCTGAGCCTTGGGCTGGATTGGAAGCGTTGATGGCGTGGCTGGTGAGCGAGGCACACCAGTCCTCACACTGAAGATCTAACTATGAGAACCAGGCATGTGTGGGAGCTCCCACACAAGCCAGTTCCCTCAGGGTCAGTAACCGACGGTGAAGCGTTGGCGCGAGTGCTTCGGTGTTTCCACTTCGTCGATCAGGGCGATGGCAAAGTCAGCAAAACTGATCCAGCTACGGCCTTCGGCGCTCACCAGCAGATCATCCTGGCCCAGACGGAATTTCCCGGTGCGCTCGGTTTCAACAAACTCTGCCGACGGTGACAGGAAGGTCCAGTCCAGTTCTTTTTCCTGACGCAGCACGTCGAGAAACTCGGCACCGGCGCTGGCTTCGGCTTTGTATTCGGCCGGGAAACCCTCGCTGTCGATCACTCGACCGCCACCTGGCAACAACAACGAACCCGCACCGCCCACCACCAGCAGGCGTTTCACACCGGCTTTTTTCACCGGGCCGATCACGGCGCTGGCGGGCAGGGTGGCGAAGTGCGCCGCGCTGATCACCACGTCGTGGCCGCTGACCGCTTGCTGCAAGGCAGCCGCATCAAGGGCGTCGACTTTTTTAACGCTAAGGCCTGGGCGTGCAGCCAGCGTGTCGGTGTTACGCGCAATGGCCGTAACGGTATGCCCACGACGCAGCGCTTCTTCCAGCAGTTGGCTACCGGCACGGCCGGTGGCACCAATGATTGCAATCTTGCTCATGACGTTCTCCAGTACGTTAGGGTTTAAAAACCATTCACCACTTCATTTCGCCCTTGGCGACTTTGGCACCCAGTTCCAGGCTGCTTTCATCTTTAAGGTTGGGGTAGCGCTTTTTCATCGCCGCGATCAGCGCAGTCGAATCCTTGGCCTTGGCGGTCTCGCTATCGAAGGCCTTGATGTAGTCGGCGGTAAAGGCCACGGACTTAAGCGTAGGGTTGCCCAGGTAATGGCCTGGAATCACGGTATTGGGTTTCAGCTGTTCAATACGTTGCAGCGTCGTCAGCCAGTCTTTGTGTGACTGCGCGCTCTGGGTGTCGGCCATCCACAGGTGGATGTTTTCAGCGACTACTACACCGCCGACGACGGCTTTGATCGATGGAATCCACACGAAGCTGCGATCCGGCTGCGGGCCGTTGAGGCCGATGACCTCCAACTGCTGGCCTTCCAAGCTCAGGCTATGGCCTTCGAGTACTTGCGGCACGATGATTTTGGCGGGTTTGTCGGCGCCCATTTTCGGCCCCCAGAATTCCAGCTTGCCGGCCATGGTGGCCTTTATATGATCGACCACAGGTTGCGGTGCCACTACCTTGGCGTCGGGGAACGCAGCGCTCAGGGTGTCGAGGCCAAAGTAGTAGTCCGGATCACCATGGCTGATGTAGATAGTGGTCAGGTGTTTGCCGCTGGCACGAATCTTTTGTACAAGCTCCTCTGCTTGGCCCTTACCGAATTGTGCGTCCACCAGAATGGCGTCTTTCACACCGCTTACCAGCACTGAGCTGACCGGGAAGATCGCGGCTTCGCCTGGGTTGTAGGCATCCAGCTTCAGGTCGGCAGCCGCAGCGTGGGCAGCGAACGCCAGAGCGGCCGAAGCCAGGGCAAATCGTTTAAGTACCGAGATCATGTGCAGCTCCAGCAACAGGTAAGTGATGCACAGAGCTTAGTTGCACCAAACACAACAAAAAATGCGATGCTGGGACATAGTTTGTTTCTAAAAGCGTGCAAATCATGGATCGTCTTCAAGCAATGCGGGTGTTTGTCACGGTAGTTGACCTGGGCAGCCAGTCCGCCGCCGCTGATCAGTTGGACCTGTCGCGGCCGGTGGTCTCGCGCTATCTGGCTGAACTTGAAGACTGGGTCGGAGCGCGCCTGATGCATCGCACCACGCGCAAGCTCAGCCTCACCGCCGCCGGCAGTGAAACGCTGCCGCGCTGTCGGCAAATGCTCGAGCTGTGCAATGACATGCAGGCGGCCGTCAGTGAGCCGGATGAAGCGCCGCGCGGCCAGTTGCGCCTGAGTGTCAGCAGCTCATTCGGCCAGGCGCAGTTGGCGGAGGCCGTGGCCGAATTCGTCAAACGCTTCCCGTTGGTCAGCATCGACCTGCAGATGCTCGACCGCACAGTGAACCTGGTGGATGAGCGCATCGATCTGGCCATCCGCACCAGCTTTGAGCTGGACCCCAACCTGATCGCACGCAAGCTCACGCTGTGCCGTTCGGTGATCTGCGCGTCACCGGCGTACCTGCTGGAACACCCGCAGCCTCGGCAAGTCCACGACTTGGCCGAGCACAACTGCCTGACCCACTCCTATTTCGGCAAAAGCCTGTGGCACTTTACCGAGAACGGCGAGCCAGTGTCGGTGGCGGTGCAGGGCAATATCACCGCCAACGAGGCCACGACCTTGTTGCGTGTGACGCTGGCGGGCGCGGGTGTGGCGCGCTTGCCCAGTTATCAGGCGGGGGACTACATCCGCAGTGGCGAATTGACCCGGCTGCTGCCCGAAGCCGAGCCGCAGCAAATGAACGTCTACGCCGTGTATGCCTCGCGTAAACACATGCCGTTGGCGCTGCGCAGCCTGCTGGATTTTCTGGTGCTGCGGTTCCCGGAAGAACCGGTGTGGGATATCGGCCTCTAGAGCCGACATAAAGATGTTGAATGACGCCCAATAATGGCAACTCGCCCTGATTGACCTATGCTTTAAACAGCACCGAGTCGATCTATTCAGAGGTGTGCCATGACCCTAAAAATTAGAAAGTACCTGATGATTTTCATCCTGTGCGCGTTGGCTACCGCGCTGTACGGCACGGCCGCCTACCGGGTTGAACAGACCCGTATGCAACCGACCTTTGCGATCAGTTGCCATCAGGATCTGTGTGTGCCGCGTACCGGTAGTTTCAGCGCGCTCAGATGATCGTTCCCACGCAGGGGAATGCCGCCGGGGACGCTCCGCGTCCGGCGTCAATCGGCTTTCAGTTGCTCGCGAAACGCCTTGGGCGAAAACCCCACCCGGCGGCGGAACAGCCGGGAGAAGTTGGTCGGGTCGGAAAACCCCAACACCTCCGACATCTCATTGATGGTCATGCTGGTATAGGTCAGCAGGCGCTTGGCCTCCAGCAACTGGCGGTCATGCATGATCTGCAAGGCAGGCTGCCCACCCAATTCCCGACACGTGCCGTTCAGGTGTGAGACCGAGATACCCAGCTTGTGGGCCAGGTCTTCAATCTTCGGGTGTTCGCGGTAATGCTGCTCGACCAACTGCGTGAAGCGCCGGAAATATTCACGCCCGCGCGGCGCGCGCGGATGGCGGCGCTGGATCGCCTGGCGGCTGATCCACACCAGCAGCACGCTGACCAGGGCGTGCATCATCATGTCGCGGGCCGGTTGTTCATCGGCGTATTCGTCCTGCAGGCGCGCGAACAGGCTGTTGAGGTAGTCGCTGTCCTTGCCGGCCGGGTAGTTGCCCAGGGCTTGCAAACCGTCCACCGTCGCGCCGAGCTGGGTCTGCAAATGGCTGACCAGCGGCGCGGCCAGCGTCACGATAAAACCTTCCACATCTTCAGAAAACCGGAACCCGTGCACACACAAAGGCGGCAGCACCTGCAAGGTGGCTTCGCTGAGTGTGGTGCGCTGGCCTTCGATTTCCAGTTGCGCCTGGCCCCTGTGTACGTACAGCAACTGGCACAGATCCGCGTGCCGGTGGGGTTGGATTTCCCACTGGTATTCCCGGCTCCGTCGGGAAATGGTTTCACAGTGCAACAAATCCGGGGTCGGCCATTGCTGGCTTTCTCCGTAAAGCTTGAAGACCGGAATCGCGGTACTGGCAGTTTTGGTCATGGTTTCAATCCGATACTCAGGATAGTGGTGCGGTAATCGCCCCAATTGGCAAAAAGCGCAGGCTTTGTCTCAGTTTTCACCTTCTTATGGCGGCCACTCAAGTGAAAAATGATCAGCAACAAGATGAATGACAACTCTTTCACCCTATCCGTTCGGGTGAAGCTTGCGGGCCATAAAAATAATGAAAACGCTAAAAACCCAAGTCGCCATTATTGGCGCCGGTCCCTCCGGATTGCTGCTCGGCCAACTGCTGCACAACGCTGGCATCCAGACCCTGATTCTAGAGCGCCAGAGCGCCGACTACGTGCAAGGCCGCATCCGCGCCGGAGTGCTGGAGCAAGGCATGGTCGACCTGCTGCGCGAGGCGGGCGTGAGCCGACGCATGGACGCCGAAGGCCTGGTGCATGACGGCTTTGAGTTGGCGCTCGATGGCCGGCTGACCCATATCGACCTCAAGGGCTTGACCGGCGGCCAGTCGGTGATGATCTACGGCCAGACCGAGGTCACCCGCGACTTGATGGGCGCCCGCGAGGCTGCCGGCGCCGTCACGCTGTACGAAGCGCGCGACGTGCAGCCCCATGACCTTAAAACTGATCGGCCCTGGCTCACCTTCCAACATGCTGGCGAAACCTTTCGCCTGGATTGCGACTACATCGCCGGGTGCGACGGTTTCCACGGGGTGGCGCGCCAGGCGATTCCGCCTGAGGCGTTGCAGGTGTTCGAGCGCGTCTATCCATTCGGCTGGCTGGGCATCCTCGCCGATACGCCGCCGGTGCATGACGAGCTGGTGTATGCCAAACATCCGCGTGGTTTCGCGTTGTGCAGCATGCGCTCGCCGACGCGCAGCCGTTATTACCTGCAGGTGCCGGTCGATGAGCCGCTGGGTGATTGGTCGGATGAGCGTTTCTGGGCCGAGCTCAAAACCCGCCTGCCCAGCCAGTTGGCCGAGCAACTGGTGACCGGGCCGTCGATCGAGAAAAGCATCGCGCCGCTGCGCAGCTTTGTGGTGGAGCCGATGCAGTACGGGCGCCTGTTCCTGCTCGGTGACGCCGCGCATATCGTGCCGCCCACCGGTGCCAAAGGCTTGAACCTGGCGGCCAGTGATGTGAGCACGCTGTTTCGGATCATGCTCAAGGTGTACCGCGAGGGCCGCGTGGACCTGCTGGAAAAATATTCGGCCATCTGCCTGCGCCGGGTGTGGAAAGCCGAGCGGTTCTCCTGGTGGATGACCTCGATGTTGCACCAGTTCCCGCAAGCCGACGGCTTCAGCCAGCGCATTGCGCAGAGCGAGCTGGAGTATTTCATCCACTCACAGGCGGGGCGCCAGACCATCGCAGAAAATTACGTCGGGCTTCCTTACGAAGCTATCGAGTAGCCTGCTATGGTATCCGGCATTCCCGCAGGCCCTTCCTTGCCTGCGGGCCTTGCTCGAAGGTTCTGCCGTGACCCGCCTCAACCAACCCGCTCAGCCTGCTCAGCCTGCTCAGCCTGCTCAACCCGCTCCCGCCGTTCGCAGTGTGCTCGCCGCCTTGATGCTGGCAATCTTCCTCGGCGCTCTGGACCAGACCATTGTCGCCGTGTCGATGCCGGCGATTTCCGCGCAGTTTCATGATGTAAACCTGCTGGCCTGGGTGATCTCCGGCTACATGGTGGCGATGACCGTGGCCGTGCCGATCTACGGCAAGCTCGGCGACTTGTATGGGCGTCGGCCGATGATGTTGATCGGCATGGGTGTGTTCACCCTGGCCTCGCTGTTCTGCGGCATGGCACAGAGCATGGAGCAGTTGGTGCTGGCGCGGATTCTGCAGGGCATCGGTGCCGGCGGCATGATCTCGGTCAGCCAGGCGATCATTGGCGACATCATCGCGCCCCGCGAGCGTGGGCGTTACCAGGGCTATTTCAGCAGCATGTACGCGGTGGCCAGTGTGGCCGGGCCGGTGCTGGGCGGGTACATGACCGAATACCTGTCGTGGCGCTGGGTGTTTTTGATCAACCTGCCGCTGGGTGCCGGCGCCTGGTACGTGGCGCACCGCACACTGGTGGGCCTGCCAGTGCCGCAGCGCAAGCCGATCATCGATTACCTCGGCACGGTGCTGATGATCATCGGCCTGACCGCCTTGTTGCTGGGCATCACCGAAATCGGCCAGGGCCATCATTGGCGTGACGAGCAAGTGCTGGGGCTGTTGGCCTGCGCGCTGGTGGCCTTGACGGTGTTCGTGTGGCACGAACGCCGGGCGCGCGAGCCGTTGTTGCCGATGCACCTGTTCGCCAACCGCAGCGCGGTGCTGTGCTGGTGCACGATTTTCTTCACCAGCTTCCAGGCGATTTCCCTGACGGTGTTGATGCCGTTGCGTTATCAGACGGTGACCGGCTCGGGTGCCGACAGCGCCGCCTTGCACTTGCTGCCGTTGGCCATGGGCTTGCCGATGGGCGCTTATTTCGCCGGGCGCATGACCTCGGTGACCGGGCGTTATAAACCGATGATCCTCACCGGCGCATGTTTGAGCCCCCTGGCGATTCTCGGCATGGCCTACAGCGCGCCGCAGGCAGTGGCGCTCACGGCGGTGTTTATGCTGTTGTGCGGGATTGCGGCGGGGATGCAGTTTCCGACGTCCCTGGTGGGCACGCAGAACTCGGTGGAGCAGCGCGACATTGGCGTGGCCACCAGCACCACTAACCTGTTCCGTTCGTTGGGCGGGGCGGTTGGTGTGGCGTGCATGTCGGCGCTGCTGCTGGCGTTGTTGCAGGATTCCAGCTTTGCGCATTTGGCCAGTGGCGCGCTGGGGGCTGAAGGCAGTTCCGGCAACGTGTTGCTCGACGGCCTGAACGCCGCGCCGGGGCCTGCGCAGGATGCCTTGCGTGGGGAACTGGCGGTGACATTCCGGCATTTGCTGATGGTGAGTGCGGCGGTGTCGTTGCTGGGGCTGGCGGCGGCGATTGCGATGCCCAATCGTGTGCTGCGTGGCCGTGAAGACAAAGCACGTTAACTGACACAATGATGATCAAACTGTAGGAGCTGGCTTGCCTGCGATAGCGGTGAGTCAGCTTGCTTATATGAAACTGACACACCGCTATCGCAGGCAAGCCAGCTCCCACAATGAATGGCATTCCAACTTAGATCAGGGGCTGTAGTACCCAACCGCCACCATGAAATGCCCGGCCTTGCGCACGTACGCATGCTTGTTCTCAACCTTGTCGGTTACCGGGTTCTTCCAGCGGTACTTGTATTCCCCCTGATCCTGCTCGGCCATCAGCTTCAGAATCGGCTCACCCACCGGCTTGCCATCCGGGTCCTTGATCTTGCGAAAGTCGGTATTGACCAGTCGCAGGTTGGTGCCGTGCGCCACATAGCGCCCGGTGTTCAGGTCGACCACAAACACATACAAATCATCCTGCAGAAAGCCGCCCTGCAATGAATTGATTGCCTTGAGCGTGCCGGCTTCGTCCTTGTTCAGTGCATTCACTGCCTTGTTGCGTAACGCCCGGGCCTGTTCCGGAGTGGCCCGAGGCAGGTAGTAACCCACCGCCAGAATGCGCTCACCCACCCGCTGATAAAACACATGCTTGTGTTCAACCTTGCCGTCATTCCAGTTCTGCCAGCGATAGTCAGCTTGTTGGATGCCCTGGCCTTCGGGCACGGCCAGCGCCTGTTTAAATGAGGCTTGCAGGTCTGGCCCGAGCACTTCGGACACATTGCGGCCGATCAAGGCAGAGGAGGGCCCGCCGCTGGCCAGCAACACACCTTTGGTATCAACCACGAACACGTAGCGGTCATGGTCGATAAACTCACCTTGGCGGCTGAACGCGGCGAACGCCTTGTCGCCGTTGCTTTGAAAGTAGGTGACGGCCTTTTCCAGCAACGCCTTGGCGGCCTGGGCGTCCTCTTCCTGAGTGGCCGCGTGTACCTGACTGAAACCCAACAGCAGCAGCCAGGTGAGTCGCAAGAGTCCCTTCATTATCCGTCCCTCATTATTGTTGATGTGACCACAGCTTAGACGGCTCCGGCTCAGGGCGCCGCCAGCCATTGATTGACGATGCCGTCATACACCCCGGTGGCCATGCTCAGGTGCAACCACTGGTCGACATAGCTTTTCCACGCCACGTCGTCGCGGGGCAGCAAAAAGGCTTTTTCGCTGTACTGCATCTGCCGCTCGGGGTTGACCGCACACAGCCCCGGCTTCTGTTTTTGCTGGAAGCGCGCTTCGCTCGCGTCGGTGATCATCACGTCGGCCTTGCCCGCCAGCAGCTCGTCGAAAATCGTTACGTTGTCGTGCAGGCGGATTTGCGCCTTGGCCAGGTGGGCGCGGGCAAACACCTCGTTGGTGCCGCCTGCCGGCTCGATCACCCGCACCTGCGGCTGGTTGATCTGCTCGACGCTCTGGTAGCGCTGGACATCGGCGCAACGCACCAGCGGGATCTTGCCATCGACGCCGAGGGGCTGGCTGAAGAAGGCTTTTTTCTGGCGTTCCAACGACACCGAAATTCCGCCCACCGCGATGTCGCAGCGCTGGGCGAGGAAGTCCGGCATCAGGGTTTTCCAGGTGGTGGGCACCCACTGGATGGTGGCGTTGAGGCTCTTGGCCAGGGACTCGGCCATGGCGATATCAATGCCTTCGTAGCGCCCATCGGCACGCAACGACGTGTAGGGCTTGTAGTCGCCGGTGGTGCAGACGCTGAGGGTGCCGGTTTGCAGCACCTCGTCCAGGCGTGAATCGGCCAGGGCGTGGGTGGCCACGCTTGCCAGTAAACAGAAGGCCAGGGGAGCTTTCATGCGGTCGAATCCTTGGGGCATGCTCGGGTCGCCATTATTTCCAGCTATACGCGGGGATGGCAATTGTTTAGCCAGGCCGCAACCAAACTCCGTCAACCCGCAATTGAACAACCTTTGCGTGCGTGTGACGCTGCCGGGCATCTACCTCACTGTGAATCTCCCATGGACGGCTCTCCCGACACTCACCTCGCGACACTGCCGTCCGCGCTGGCCTTCTGGGCCTTGTTCCACTGCCGACATGCGCGCCCACCGGATACCTTGCTCTTACGTTGATCTGCCCCATGGATGACGCGCACCTGTGCGCATCTGCCCGGCGGCGCCTGTGCGCCTGCCTGACGCAAACGTATGAGAGTTCCCATGAGTGTTTTTGCCAGCCTGCAAGAAGCCCGGTCTTTTCTTGAACAGCACCCGGACATCGAAATGTTCGAGCTGTTTATCCTCGATAACAACGGCGTACCGCGCGGCAAGTTGCTGCACCGCGATGAGCTGTTGGCGGTGTATGAAAGTGGCCGCCCGTTGCCCAGTACCATCCTGGGCCTGACGATTAATGGCGACGACGTGGAAAACTCCGGGCTAGTGTGGGAAGTCGGCGATATCGACTGTCGCGCCTACCCGGTCAGCGGCAGCTTGCAGCGCATGCCGTGGCGCCTGATTCCGACAGCCGCCGTGCAAGTCAGCATGCACCCCACCGAAGGCTTGCCGGCCACCGTGGCTGACCCTCGGCATGTGTTGGCCAAAGTGATCGACGGGCTCAAGGCCGACGGTTACTACCCGGTGATGGCGGCGGAGTTGGAGTTTTACCTGCTCGACCAGAAACCCGACAGCAACGGCCGCCCGCAACCGGCACGGGATGTTGACGGCAATCGCCCACGCTCGACCCAGGTGTACGGCCTGCGTGAGCTGGAGCAGATCGAGCCGTTCCTGGCCGATCTCTACAGCGCTTGCAAGCTGCAAGGCATTCCGGCGCGCACGGCGATTTCCGAATACGCGCCGGGCCAGGTGGAAATCACCCTGGAACATCGCGCGGATGCGTTGCAAGCCATGGACGAAGCGGTGCGCTACAAGCGCCTGGTCAAGGGCGTGGCGCATAAACACGGGATGACCGCTTGCTTTATGGCCAAGCCATTCGATGACCTGGCGGGCACCGGCATGCACATGCATGTGAGCCTGGCGGATGCCCAGGGCAATAACCTGTTTGCCAGTGAGGCCGCCGATGGCACGCCGCTGCTGCGCCAGGCGGTGGGCGGCATGCTCAGCACTTTGCTCGATTCGCTGCTGATGTTTTGCCCGAATGCCAACTCCTATCGGCGTTTCCAGACCAACAGCTATGCGCCGCTGGCGGCCACCTGGGGCGTGGATAACCGCACCGTCAGCCTGCGCGTGCCGGGTGGGCCGGCTCATTCGCGGCATATCGAACACCGGATTTGCGGGGCCGACGCCAACCCATACCTGGCGGCGGCTGCCATCCTGGCGGGTATTCACCGAGGCATTCGCGAACAGCGCGACCCCGGTGCGCCGGTGGAAGGCAACGGGTACGCCCAGGCCAATGCATTGCTGCCCACCGACTGGCTGACCACCTTGCGTGCGCTGGAGGGTTCAAGCTGGGCGCGGGAGGCGTTTGGCAGTGAGTTCCTCGACGTCTATTTGGCGGTGAAACGTGAGGAATATCGCCAGTTCATGGGGGAGGTGGGCGAGCAGGATTGGCGCTGGTATCTGCATCAGGCGTGATCCGCTGGGGAGAGTGGGGGCTTCTGCTGGCGAGGTTGACGGGGCCACTCTCAGATCAACAGCAGATCTGAATACACCGAAGCGCTGCTTTTCTGTGGGAGCTGGCTTGCCTGCGAAGGCATCAACTCGGGGTACCTGATACACCGAGGTGTCTGCATCGCAGGCAAGCCAGCTCCCACAGTCGGTCGCCGGTGTTTTACAGGCGTCACGGTTTCAACCTTTTTTTCACGTTGCAGTGGTTAAGCTGCGGTTCAAGGTCGTTCACCACCGTTCCACTCACATGAGCCCGCAATGTCGCCACAGCCTCCATCCTCTATCGAGATTGAATTCGCCGAACGCTGTGACCGCGAGCATGCCCAGGTCTGCGGCGACACGCGTCCGCCCGCGCTGCTCAAGCGTCTGGCGGCCTGGCGTGATGAACGGTTGGTGCGCCAGGCATTGAAAGTGGCCGGCGAGCCTGGGTTGATCCTGGACTTGGCGTGTGGCTCGGGCCGGTTCTGGCCGGTGTTGGCCGAACACGTCAACCGGGTGATCCTGGCCTCGGACAATTCCCAGGCCATGCTCGACCACGCGCGCACCCATCACCCGGCGGCGCTGCTCAAGCGGGTTAAGACGTTCCAGGGCTCGGCGTTTTCCATCGGCCTGTCGGCCAACGCGGTGGACTGTATTTTCTGCCTGGAACTGTTTCGTCATGTGCCCAGCAGTGACGTGCGAATAGCGCTGTTGCGCGAATTCCACCGTGTCAGCCGCGATACAGTGATTGTCTCAGTGAACTCGCGCACGCCGGTGGAGGACGAATTCCGCCAGGCCGGGTTCAAAGTCCTTCATCACCAGGAGTTCCTGCCGGGCTCCAAGTTGTGGCGTGTCTATGTTTTGCGTAAGAGGGGATAACTCCCGCCTGTCGGACTATTCTCCATCTCTAGTCAGAGTTTTCATGATGGTGTGTGCACTACGGATGCTCGCAAGTCCCTTTCGCGATATATACTGCGCGCCATTCTTCAAGGGAGAGCCGTGTGGCCATCGATATTCACTGGATCTGCGACAACGATAGCCTCGGCCAGCATTGCGCCGAATGGCAGCAGTTGCCATTCGTCGCCCTCGACACCGAATTCATGCGGGTCGACACCTTTTATCCCATTGCCGGGCTGATCCAGATCGGTGATGGCGTTCGCGCTTACCTGATCGACCCCCTGACCATCGACAACTGGCAACCTTTGGCCGCCTTGCTGGAGAACCCGGCGGTGATCAAGGTGGTGCATGCCTGCAGCGAAGACCTGGAAGTGCTGCTGCGCCTGACCGGCAGCCTGCCGGTGCCGTTGTTCGACACTCAATTGGCGGCGGCTTACCTGAACCTCGGTTTCTCCATGGGCTACTCGCGCCTGGTGCAGGCCGTGCTGGATATCGAACTGCCCAAGGGCGAAACCCGCTCGGACTGGCTGCAGCGGCCATTGTCCGAGACGCAGGTGAGCTATGCCGCCGAAGACGCGGTGCATCTGGCCGAGGTCTATGTGCGCTTGCGCCCGCAGCTGTCGGATGACAAATACGCCTGGGTACTGGAAGACGGCGCCGAGCTGGTGGCCAACCTGCGCCGCGAAGTCGACCCGTATGAGGTGTACCGCGACGCCAAGCTGGCGTGGAAACTCTCGCGTGCCCAGCTCGCGGTATTGCGCGAACTGTGCGCCTGGCGCGAACAGCAGGCCCGCGCCCGAGACCTGCCGCGCAACCGCATCATTCGTGAGCACTCGTTGTGGCCCCTGGCCAAGTCTCAGCCGGATAACCTCGCCGCGTTGGGCAAGATCGAAGACATGCACCCGCGCACCGTGCGTCAGGATGGCCAGTTCCTGCTGGACCTGATCAAACGTGCCGCCAGCGTGTCGATGGACCAGTGGCCGCCCGCCGTGGCCGAACCGTTGCCGGTGAATGCCGCTGCGCTGATCAAGCAACTGCGCGCCCTGGGCCAGGCCGAGGCCGAGCGCCTGGAAATGGCGCCGGAACTGATGCTGCGCAAGAAAACCCTCGAAGCCCTGGTTAAAAGTGGCTACCCCGATGGGCCTTATACATTGCCAGACTCGCTGCGTGGCTGGCGCCGCGAGTTGATGGGCCAGGCGCTGCTCGACAGCCTGGCCACTGCCGGAGAACAGCCTTGAAACGTATTTGCTCCATCTATCGCAGCTTGAAAAAAGACGGGATGTACCTCTACGTGCTCAAAAGCGATGCGCTGGAGCGCGTGCCGGAGCCGTTGATGGCCGCCTTCGGCAAGGCCCATCTCGCGTTCGAGATGATACTGACGCCCGAGCGCAAGCTGTCGCGCGAGGACATCACCGTGGTCCTGGAAAACCTCGACAAACAGGGCTACCACCTGCAAATGCCGCCGGCCGAGGATGAGTACATCGAGCACTTGCCCGAAGAGCTGCTGCGCCGCAACGACCCGATGTAACCGTTCAGTGCCCTGTTCTGGGCACATTCTTTTATGGACTCGTATTCGATTGGCGGTGGCCGTAAGGAAGCGGGCGGCCGTCTGCACTGTTTTTGAAAGGTTTGAACCATGCGTGTTCTGATTGCTGAACGGGATCACCCGCTCTACGCCCAATTGCTGAGCGAAGCGGCCCCGGACGTTGAGGTGTTGACCAGCGGCGACTCGGCCCAATTGTCGCGCCTGGCCGCCGATTGCCCGGTTTGGCTGGGCCAGCCGGACCTGCTCGCCACCTTGCTGCGCCAGGGCCATAAGCCGCAATGGCTGCAATCGACCTGGGCGGGTATCACGCCGCTGCTGGCCGATGGCTTGCCGCGCGACTATCGCCTGACCCGCGCGGTCGGCATCTTTGGCCAGGTCATGGCCGAGTTCGTGCTCACCTATATGCTCGGGCATGAGCGCGAAGTGCTGGCGCGGCTGGTCAGCCAGGTCGAGCGCAAGTGGGACAACCGCATGGGCCAGAGCCTGGCGGGGCGCAAGGTGCTGGTGGTTGGCACCGGCGATATCGGCCAGAGCGTGGCTGATTTTTTGCTGCCGTTTGGCGTCAAGCTCTACGGGATTGCCAGCAGCGCGCGGGAACAGGCCCCGTTTATCGAAGTGGCCGGGCTGGACCAACTCAGCCGGCTGGTGGGCGAGGTGGACTACGTGATCAACCTGCTGCCGAACACGCCTGACACCCATGATTTGTACGATGCGGCGCTGTTCAAGCAATTCAAGCCGACCGGGTTGTTTATCAACGTCGGGCGCGGCGTGGCGGTGGTCGATGCCGACTTGGTCGAGGCGCTCAAAGAAGGGCACTTGGCCGGTGCGGTGATCGACGTGTGCCGTCAGGAGCCTTTGCCGCAACGCCACCCGTTCTGGACCGCCTGGGGCTTGCTGCTGACCGGGCACAGCTCGGCGCCGACGTCGCCGGGGATGATGGTGGAGTTGTTTGTGCGGAATCTGCGGGCTTATCAGGCCAAGGACGCGTTGCGCGGGGAAGTCAGCTTCGAACGGGGTTACTGACACAGCACAAGGCAAATGTTGTAGCTGGCTTGTGTGGGAGCTGGCGTGCCTGCGATAGCATCACCTCGGTCTACCTGATTCACCGAGGTGCCTGCATCGCAGGCAAGCCAGCCCCACACAAGCCCAGCTCACACATTGGGTTCGGTGTACGGCTTACAGGCTGAAATCACCCTCGGACACCAGCTCGCTCAGCGGCCGACGCGGGCTTGGGGCTTCACGACCTTGCAGGTACTCCGGCAAGCTCGACTTGTCCCCCAGCTTGCCCACGGCCACCGCCGCGTGCAGCGCGTAACCTTCTGGAATCTTCAGCTCCTTGCGGGTCAGCTCCTGATCGAAACCGGCCATGCCGTGGGTGTGCCAGCCGCTGAGGCTGGCTTGCAGCGCCAGGTGGCCCCAGGCCGAACCGGTGTCGAAGGTGTGCCACAGCGCCGGGGTTTCTTCAGTGGCGCCGGGGGCGATGAAGTCGGTTTTCGAGGCGATGATCACCAGGGCTGACGCGTGTTGCGCCCAACCGCGGTTGAATTCATTCAGCAAACCCAGGAAACGCTCCCAGTTTGGCGTGTCGCGGCGTGCGTAGAGAAAGCGCCATGGCTGCGAGTTGTAGGCCGACGGCGCCCAGCGAGCGGCTTCGAAGAAGCTCAGCAACGTCTCTTGCGCAATGCTTTCGCCGGTAAAGGCACGGGGCGACCAGCGTTCGGTGAATTGGGTGTGGATCGGGTAATCGGCAACGCGTGTCATGGGCAGTTCCTGATCGTTAATTCGGCCTTCAAAGCTACTGCGCGCCCACTGGACTGACAAGTGTTGTTGCACCGCCAGTCGTAAGCGCTTGGCCCCAGGCGCCTTGGGCACTAGACTGGCGGCCTTTTCACCTACCGATACTGATGTAGAGCCATGGCCGCCAAAGTCGAACCTTTCTGGATACGCAAAACCCTTGAACACCTCGACCAGGAGGAGTGGGAGTCGTTGTGCGACGGCTGTGGCCTGTGCTGCCTGCAAAAGCTTGAGGATGAAGACGACAACAGCGTCTATTACACGCGCATCGCCTGCAAATTGCTTGATCTCAACACCTGCCAGTGCAGCGACTATGCCAACCGCCGCGCCTCGGTGCCTGACTGCATCCAGCTCACGCCGGGCCAGGCTGACCAGTTCAAATGGCTGCCGCCGACCTGCGGCTACCGCCTGGTCAGCGAACGCAAGGACTTGCCGCTGTGGCACCACCTGGTGTGTGGCGACCGCGATGCCGTGCACCATGAACGCATTTCCCAGTCCGGTCGCATGCTCGCCGAAGGCAGCGTGCCCGAAGATGACTGGGAGGATTACCTGATCTTCCGCGCAGGCTGAAAAAAGGAGTGTGTATGAGGGTGGCAACCCGGCTGGCGGCATCTTTAGTGCTGCTGACACTGAGCCTGCCTGCGTGGTGCGCGAAGAAAGTCGACCTGGATTATCACGTCAAGCTGCTGCCCCAGAGTGATCAGGCCGAGGTGCGCGTGAGCCTGTCCCAGGGCTCGGCCGTGCGCAGCCTGAACTTCGACCTGGGCCGTGACGGCGACTACAGCGACTTCAAGGCCGACGGCCAATGGCAGGTCACCGGCAGCCGTGGCCTGTGGCAACCCAGCGCCGACAAAGCCAGCCTGACTTACCGCGTGCGCCTTACCCATGCGCGCAAGCCGGGCGTGTATGAGGCGCGGATGACGCCGAGCTGGGCGCTGTTTCGCGGCGAAGACCTGGTGCCGGCTGCGCGGCTGGACCAACAGGATGGCATTGAGCTGGTGTCGCGGCTGATGTTCGAATTGCCGGCCGGCTGGAAAAGCGTCGAAACCGCCTGGCCGCGTGTCGGCAAACACAAGTTCCGTATCGACAATGTGTCCCGCCTGTTCGACCGGCCCACCGGTTGGATGCTCGCGGGTAACCTCGGCAGTCGTCGCGTGCGCCTGGGTGAAACCGATGTCACCGTGGCCTCGCCCAAGGGCCAGGCCATGCGCCGCATGGACGTACTGACGCTGCTGACGTTCGTGTGGCCGCAAGTGGAGGCCGCACTGCCGCGCCATCCGGCCAAGCTATTGATCGTCGGCGCCAGCGACCCGATGCGCCGTGGCGCTTTCTCGGCGCGCGATTCGATTTACCTCAACAGCCGCACGCCGCTGATCAGCGAAAACGGCAGCAGCCCATTGTTGCGTGAAGTGGTGCAAGCCATTGGCCGCTTTAACGACCACGATACCAGTGACTGGATCAGCGAAGGGTTGGGCGAGTATTACGCCATTGAACTGCTGCGGCGTGCCGGCGGCATTACCGATGAGCGCTATGCGGCGATACAGACGCGGTTGGCCAAGGAAGGCAAGGGCGTGACCAGCCTGCGCGGCGATCACGTCAACGCTGCGAGCGTGGCGCGGGCGGTGCTGGTGTTGCAGGAGCTGGACCGCGAGATCCGCGTCAAGACCCACAACAAGCGCTCGCTGGATGATCTGGCGCAGGCGGTAATGCGGGCGAACAGTGTGAATACGGCGGAGTTTGTGCAGTTGGCTGAAAGTGTGATCGGCGAGTCGTCGGTGGTGCTGGATAACAAATTATTGCGTTGACCCAAAACAACTGTGGGAGCTGGCTTGCCTGCGATTGCATCACCTCGGTCTACCTGAATCACCGAGGTGCCGGCATCGCAGGCAAGCCAGCTCCCACACAAGCCAGCTCCCACATTTGATTGGGGTTGGCCGGGCTATTTAGTGGCTTTCTCCGCCGCCACTTCAGCCTTGGTCTTCAAGTTCTTCAACTCTTCGCCCGCGCGTTCGATCTTGGTACGCACGCTGTTCATTTCCTGGCGGCCTTGCTCCAGCTTGTCCTTGAGCGAGCTATGCCCGGTCACGCCGCGCACCAGCGCCACGCCACCAATCGCCACCTGGATCAGCCCGAAGATGCCGCCACGGCGCAGGCCTTTGCCGACCATCATCACACCACCGGCCACCGAAAGAATGCGTTCCGACCCGTGCACGTTTTGCTCGCTTTTGGGGGCTGGTTGCAGGTGTTCGATGATAGGTCGCAGGGTTTTGCTGTCGCTCATGGTGTGTCTCCAACAAGGCAAGTGTAAGTAGCTGACTGTTTGCAGGCGTCGGATGTTCCCGAAATATCAGTACTTGGGGCCCGAGCGGGTGTTGTTGCCCTTGGCCAGACGGTCGTAGAGCACCACATTGACGGTGGCGGCCAGGTTCATGCAGCCGGTGGTCGGGATGTACACCACGTCTTCACACCAGTCGCGGATCTCTTTGTCCAGCGAGCCGTCTTCGGGGCCAAAGATGTACAGCGCGCGGTCGGGGTGCGTGTACTCAGGCAGCGGGCGGGCGCCTTCCACCAGCTCCACGGCGACCGGGATACAGCCCAGCGGCAGGATCTTTTTCAGGTCATCGATGCCGATCAACGGAATGTCGTGGTGGACCTTCTTGGTGTCGGTGATGAAGTCCCGGGCGCGCTCGTAACGCACGCCGGTGTAAAACACCGAGGCCACGCCGTAGCAGCCGGCGGCGCGCATCACCGAGCCGACGTTTTCGGGGGATTTGGGGTTATACAGACCGATGCAGCTGTAGCGTTTATTGCCCACGGGGAAGGGTGCCTTGGAGGAAAACCGCGATTATACGGCCTTGGCGGCATGTGTTGCTTGGGCGATCGCTATCGCGGGCAAGCCCGGCTCCCACACTTGGAGTGCATTCCCCTGTGGGAGCTGGCTTGCCTGCGATGAGGCCCGCACAGACAAAGTAGGGCTTCAGTCGTCCTTCTTCATCAACCCCGCCAACGCCGCAAACGGGTTGTGCGTGGCCTTGGCAATCGTCGGGCTGCTGGTGGAGCCCTCGCCGAAGTACTGCTGGTCGGTGTAGCGCGAGTGTTCGTTGTCGTGGCAGTACAGGCACAGCAACTCCCAGTTGGAACCGTCCTGGGGGTTGTCATCATGATTGTGGTTGCGATGGTGTACGGTCAGTTCGCTCAAGCGTTTGCCGGCAAACTCACGGGCGCAGCGGCCGCACACGTGCGGGTACATCTTCAAGGCTTTGTCGCGGTAGCCCATTTCCCGGTCGCGCTGGGCATCGGCGAGGATGCGGTCCAGCTTGGCGGTGTGGGAGGGCGGGTTGGTCGAGCTCATCATGGCTCCTGGCTATTTGGGGGTTCACGGATAGGGTTGATTCTAGCCGCTCGCGCGGCAAATGACCGCTGGCTTTTTCAGCTGCGGTACAGCCGGGCTTGGGCGAACGTTTGTAGTATCGGCACATTCACTTCACAAGGATCTGAAACCTATGCGTGTGTACACATGGACCGCAGCCCTGCTGCTCAGCGTGCTGGCCGCTCAAGCCCAGGCGTTCTCCACACCCAAGCCCGGCCAGGTGATCGAGGTGGCCCTCGAGCAACTGCACCCGACCCAGGCCGTGGTGGGCTTTGACCAGATCTACTACAGCCTGGGGCTGTTCGCCGACAAACCGGTCAAGGTGTTCGACGAATATTGCGAAACCAACGGCCAGGGCGCCGCCGACAACGTGCCGAAAAAAGCCGACCTGCACCAACCCGACAGCTTCACCTGCAAGGACCCGGTGGGCGCCCACCCCGACGACATGAAAACCGTGGTGGTCGGCCCTGGCGGCCAGTTGTACCTGACCGACGGTCACCACAGCTTCACCACCTTGTGGGAAGTGCCCGGCGGCGGCCCGCAGTTGAAAATGTGGGTCAAGGTAACCGATGACTTCAGCAACAGCGCCGACATGAATACCTTCTGGCAGCGTATGGAGGCGGCCCGCAAGGTCTGGCTCAAGGACAATCAGGGCCAGCCCCTGCCGCCGCAGCAACTGCCTGCGCACCTGGGCTTCAAGAACCTGCAGGACGACACCTTTCGCAGCCTGGTGTATTTCACCCGCAAGGCCGCCTACGGCAAGCCGGACGATGGCGCAATTGCGCCGGAATTCCTGGAGTTCTACTGGGGCAACTGGCTGCGTACGCAGATTGATTTGAAGGCGTACGACCTGAACAAGAAGGGCGGCTACAAGGATGCGATTGAAGCGGTCGCCCAGCGCATGGTCAGCCTGGCGCCGGGTTCACAGGTGGGGAGCAGCGGTTTCACCGCCAGGCAACTGGGCGGCATGACCAAGCTGGACCAGGGCGAGCTGGACAAGACCTTCGAGAAAAAAATCCCGTATGTGATCGACTACCGAAAATCCAAAGGCTGATAAAAGGCCAAAGCTTGGGAGCTGGCTTGTGTGGGAGCTGGCTTGCCTGCGATGCCGGCTCCTCGGTGATTCAGGTAGACCGCGGTGATGCTATCGCAGGCAAGCCAGCTCCCACACAAGCCCGCTCCCACATTTGGATCTATGGCGTTTGTGGGTTTGCCTCAGCCCTTAAGCTTCTCGGCAATCCAGATGGTATGCCGGGTGCCCTTGTTGCCATGGGCAAACACTTGCACTTCCTCGGCCTTGAACCCGGCCTTGCGCAGTTTGTCGCTGAACAGCTTGTCGGCGCTGGCTGACCATACCGCCAGCACGCCTTTAGGCCGCAGCGCCTTGGCACACGCGGCCAGGCCACCGGCCGAATACAGCCAGCTGTTGGCCTTTTGCGTCAGGCCTTCAGGGCCGTTGTCCACATCCAGCATGATCGCGTCAAAGCCCTGGGGCTCGGCCTGCAGCACCTTGGCCACGTCTTCCATGCGGATCACCGTGCGTGGGTCCAGCAGCGGACGGCCGGATTTTTCCCCCAGCGGACCACGGTTCCATTCCACTACGCCGGGCACCAATTCCGCCACCACCACTTCGGCGCTTTTGCCCAAATGCTTGAGTGCCGAGGCCAGGGTAAAGCCCATGCCCAGGCCGCCGATCAATACCCGCGAACCCGGCCGGCCGGCGACTTTACGGCACGGAATCTCCGCCAGCGCGTCTTCGGAGCCATGCATGCGGGTGTTCATCAACTGGCCGCCGTCACCGCCCTGGATCTTGATGACAAAATCCTCGCCGTATTCGAACAGGCACAAGGCACCGCCGTTGTCGGGGATCGGGGTGGTGTCGAGCAGAACGAAACGTTTCATGGAAATCTCATTGGGAAGGGCATTCTTGCGCGGTTGGGAGTAGCCTTACGACATTCCGGTCAGGCCATGGAGCCATCGATGAAGTGCAGCATTCTAACGGTCATTGCGTTGAGCGCGCTCACATTGGGTGCGGCGCAGGCGCAAGAGGCGCAAACCGTGCCGGTGGCGCCTGCGCCAACTCCCGGTGCGCCGGGCACGCCGACGCCCACCTTGTACCCGCAAGTCACCCCGCCCGTGGCGCCTAAAGCCTCCGCCAATGGTTCGCCCGCGCTGGTGCCGATTGTGTTGCCCACGCCGCCCAAGGATCAGACGGTGCCCGGCCTGCTGCAAAATGACAGCAAGCCGAAGACGCCCGGCGGTTAAAATTGCTGGGACAGTAATTGCCCGTCGGCCATGCGCAGGCGCTTGGACAAGGCAATCGCAATCGCGCGAATGATCTTGGCCGCCACCCTGGGGGCTTCGTTGAGCATTTTTTCCAGCGCATCTTTGCCCAGGTTCAACAGCACGCAATCACTGGCGGCCACGCAACTGGCGGAGCGCCGCTCGCCGTCAAGCACCGCCATTTCGCCAAAAGCCCGGCCACTGCGCAGGGTGGCGATGGTCAGGCGCTGGCCGCTGTGATTGGTTTTCTGCACGGCCACCTGACCGCTGTGCAGGATGCACATGAAGGTGCCGGCATCGCCCTCGAGGAAAATCACCTCGTCGCGGGCGATGCTGCTGATGTTGAAGTAGCCGGCGGCCACGTGAAAATCTTCCGGCAACAGCGGGTCGAACAGGCCGCAATCCATGAGCATGTCGCGAATTTCGGTGTTCATCAGAGTCGGTAGTGGCATAGCTGCAATCTTGGTCCATCAATCAAGTCGGGCGGTCCTGTGTTCAGACAGGACCGCCTTGCTAAGTTCCTTAAACGAGGCCCAGGGCCTTGAAGACAAATCCATATTCGAGCGCTACGTCACGTAATCCTTGATAACGCCCGCTCATCCCGCCATGGCCGGCACCGAGCTCGGTCTTGAGCAGCAACAGGTTGTGGTCGGTTTTGGTGTCGCGCAATTTGGCCACCCACTTGGCCGCTTCCCAATACTGCACGCGACTGTCGTTGTAACCGGCAATCACCAGCATGTGCGGGTAAGCCTGGGCCTGGACGTTTTCATAGGGTGCGTAGGCCTTGATGCGTTCGTACACCTCAGGCTCTTGCGGGTTGCCCCACTCGTCGTACTCGGTGATGGTCAGCGGCAGTTCCGGGTCGAGCATGGTGTTGAGCACGTCGACGAACGGCACTTCGGCAATCGCCGCCTGGAACAGCTCCGGGCGTTGATTGAGCACCGCGCCGATCAGCAGGCCGCCGGCGCTGCCGCCGCTGATAGCCAGCTGCTTGGAGCTGGTCAGCCCTTCGGCGATCAAGTGCTCGGCGCAGGCGATGAAGTCGCTGAACGTGTTCTGTTTATGCTCCTGCTTGCCGTTGCGATACCAGGCTTCGCCCAGCTCACCGCCGCCGCGTACATGCGCGATGGCAAATGCCACGCCGCGCTCCAGCAGGCTCAGGCGCGCATGGGAGAACCACGGGTCGAGGCTTGAACCGTAGGCGCCGTAGCCATAGAGGTACAGCGGTGTGGGTTTGCCCAACTGATCACGCTTGATCACCAGGCTGATCGGCACCTGGGTGCCATCTGCGGAAGTCGCCCACAGCCGTTGGCTGATGTAATCGTCGGCGTTGAACACGCCGAGTACCGGGGTTTCCTTGAGCACCACCTGCGCGCCACTGGCCAGTTCAAGCTGGCGCACCTGGGCCGGACGGTTCAGGGCTTCATAACGCAGGCGGATCTTGTCGCTGGTAAATTCCAGGCTGTTTTGCACGTAAAGGCTGTAGGCGGCGTCAGGCAATTCCACGCGATAGGCGCTCGAACCCTGCGGGTGCACTTCGATCACCGGCAGGCCGCCGATACGCAGGCTCAAGGTCATGGCGCTGGCATTGAGGGTCACGCCGTCGAGCATCACGTCATCGCTGTGGGGGATCAGGTTCTGCCATTGATCCTCAGTCGGCACACTGCCGGTGTCGGTGGCGACGAACAGCGCATAGTTGATACCGTCACGGTTGCTGCGGATAAACCAGGTCCATTTATCATCCAGCATGCCGTGGTCGACATCGTATTCATGGTCTTCGACCCGTGGCGCCAGGCAGGTGAAATCCTGCTGTGGCTGGTCGGCGTCCAACGCCCAGATTTCGCTGGTGGTCTTGCTGCCCAGAGCCAGCAGCAACTGGCGCTCGGAGCTGGAACGGTAGCAATGCAGGAAGAACCGCCCGTCGGGCTCGTGGAACACTTCCTGCGCCGCCGTGCCATCCAGGCGGTAGCGGTAAAGCTTGTGCGGGCGATGGGTGTCGTCCAGTTCGCCGAAGAACAGCGTCAGGCTGTCGTTGGCCCAGGTCATGCTGCCGTCGCAGTCTTCAAACTCCAGTTCGCTGACCTTGCCGGTGGCCAATTCCTTCACGTACAGGGTGTAAATCTCTTCACCACTGGTGTCGAGGCTGTAGGCCAGGCGCTGGTGGTCGGGGCTGATGCTGAACGCACCGAGGGAGAAAAAGCCGCCATTGGCCAGCACGTTCGGGTCCAGCAGCAGTTCTTCGCTGCTTTCATCCACCCCGTTGCTGTCATCCGCCGGGCGACGGCAGCGGTAATGGCGGGCGTATTCATCACCGGCGGTGGTGCGGGTGTAATACAGGTAGGGCCCCCACGGCGAAGGCAACGACAGGTCGGTTTCCAGGATGCGGCCCTTGATCTCTTCGAACAGGCTTTCACGCAGGGCTTGCTGGTCGGTGAGCTGGTCTTCCTGCCAGGCGTTTTCGGCTTTGAGGTAGTCGAGCACTTCCGGTGTGTCACGTTCCTGCAACCAGGCGTACGGGTCTGGGCCTTGGGCCTTGCGGGCGATCGGGGCGGTCGATATAGGCATGGATCACTCTCTGTCTGGCGGATGGTGGCAGGCATTGCAGCCGAGACACGCAAAAGCCGTTATCATAGCCGCCTCTTTGCCAGCCTTGCCATGGACACCATGACCGAGAACGACTATCTGACCGCTTGGGGCCTTTACGCCTTCGCCGCTTTGGGCTGCCTGTTGGTGTGGTGGCGCATGACCCGCTGGATCTGGCGCTGGCTGCGCGAGCCGCTGCAATTGCTGATGGCGGTGTTGTTGTTCAGCCCGACCATCGTCGACCCGGTCAAGACCCAGTTTGCGCCAGCCGTGGCCATCACCGCCCTGGACCTGGTGCTGCATGTGGGCAATAACGCCTGGCGGGCCATCTCCGACCTGTTCATGTACACGATGATCGCGTTTGGCGTGTATATCGTGATCGTGTTGATCCGCTGGCCCATCGAGCGCGCCGCCAACGCCCGTCGCGAGCGCAAGGCCGCCGCCGATGCCGCCCTGGCCGCCGAACCGGTAGACGAAGACGACGAACCTTTCCGTCGCCCGGCGCCTGCCGGCAATCTGCGGGTTGAGCCGCGCCTTTAACGTTGTAAGCCCTGCAGCGAGAGCCCTGGCATGTGTGAATTATTGGGCATGAGTGCCAACGTCCCCACCGATATCGTGTTCAGCTTTACCGGGCTGATGCAGCGAGGCGGGCGTACCGGCCCCCACCGCGACGGTTGGGGCATCGCGTTTTACGAAGGCCGTGGCCTGCGGCTGTTCCAGGACCCGGCCGCGAGCAGCGAGTCGGAAGTTGCGCTGCTGGTGCAGCGTTATCCAATCAAAAGTGAAGTGGTGATCGGCCATATCCGCCAGGCCAATGTGGGCAAGGTGAGCCTGGCCAACACGCACCCGTTCGTGCGCGAACTGTGGGGCCGTAACTGGTGCTTTGCGCATAACGGCCAGTTGGCCGACTTTAACCCGCGCGCCACGTTCTACCGGCCGGTGGGCGATACCGACAGCGAAGCGGCGTTCTGCGACCTGCTCAACCGCGTGCGCGAAGCCTTCCCGGAGCCGGTGGAAATCGAGCAAGTGCTGCCGGACCTGATCGCCGCCTGCGCCGAGTACCGCAGCAAAGGCGTGTTCAACTGCCTGCTCAGCGACGGTGACTGGCTGTTTTGCTACTGCTCGACCAAACTGGCACAGATCACCCGGCGCGCACCGTTTGGCCCGGCGCGCTTGAAAGATGTCGACGTGATCGTCGATTTTCAGGCCGAAACCACGCCCAATGACGTGGTCACGGTGATCGCCACCGAACCCTTGACCGACAATGAAAACTGGACCCGCTACGAACCGGGCCAATGGAGCCTGTGGCGACGTGGTGAATGCGTTAGCCAAGGCGTTACCGAGTAAGGATATCGACCATGTTGCTCAGTTATCTGCGGTTGGTGCTGTTTGCCATTGGCTTGTTGGTCGGCGTGCAAGTGCCGGGGTTTATCAACGACTACGCCAAGCGTGTCGAAGCCCATTTGATCGAAGCCCAGACCGGCCTGCGCGGCTTTGATGCCACGGCGCAGCAGTTCTTCAATGGCGACTTGCAGGCGTTGGTGGCCCATTACCGCGCCAGTGATGATCCGGTGTTTCGCAGCGATGCCAACAGCCTGGGCACTTTGCTCGATCGTCAGGTGGCGTTGGACAAGCAGTTCCAGGCCATGCAAGGCCCCTGGTACATCCGCGCACTGCAAGTGGCGGTGGCTGCCGACCCGGATATCCGCCTGGAAACCTGGAATGGCTACAGCTACCAGATTTTGCTGACGCCTGAGGCAATGGGCTGGGGCTTGGGCGGGGCGATGCTGTTGTCGTTCGGCCTCGAATGCCTGTTCCGCCTGATCGATTGGGTGGTGTTGGGCGGCAAGCGCCTGCGCCAGAGCCGGCCGATCGAAGAGCGCGACCTTAAAGGCCTCTAAAGACCTGTGGGAGCAGGCAAGCCAGCTCCCACCTTTTTAATCCGGTTTCGCCAGCAGCATCCGGTTTTCACCCACTTCCTCGGCATACCGCGCCACCACCTTCTGGCACAACCCGACAATCTCCTCCACCAACTCCACCCCCACACGCCACGACACCACCACCTGCAAATTCGGCAGGCGTTGCGCCATCGGCAGCATCACCAATTCCCCTCGAGCCAATTCCTCCATCACCAGCACCGGCGGTAACGCGCCAATCCCGAAACCATCGCGCAGCAAGCGGGTAATCGCCGACACCGAGTTCACGCAGTTCATGCGTGGCGAGGCCACCCCGTTGGCCTGCATCAGGCTCAGCACATCCTGGTGCGGGTGGGAATTTTTCGAGTAGGTGATGATGCGCTCCTGGGCCAGCTCGGCGAGGGAGGCGTAGTCGCGGTTGTAGATAGACTGGCTGGCGACGATCCAGGCCATGGGATGGCTGGCCAGCTCCAGGCTGCGCACGGTTTCCAGGCGCAGCAGGTCGGTTTGCAGGATCAGGTCGAGGAAGCCTTTTTGCAGTTGATCGCTGAGGTTTAACGCGGTATCGGCGACCAGTTCGATTTCTACTCGCGGGAAGTGCTCCATCAATTGCGCCACCAACTGGCTCAGCCAGGTGTGGATCACCGTGTCCATGGCGCCGATGCGGATGCGCCCCACCTTGCTGCTGGTGGTCTCCAGGGACTGCTTCAAACCCTGCATAGTGACCATCATCTGCTCGGCATAATCGAGCACCTTCAAGCCTTCCGGGGTCAGGCTCACGCCGCGTGAGTCGCGCAGAAACAGCTTCACACCCAACTCGCTTTCGAGCACGGCGATGCGGCTGGAAATCGAGGCCTGGGTGGTGAACAGCTTCTCGGCGGTCAGGCGAAAGCTTTTGAGCTTGGCCACCCAGACGAAGGTTTCGAGGAACTTCAAATTCATGGGATCAACTTTTCTTATGCTTGGATCGGTTTTTATTAGTTGGACGCCGCACCCGGCAAACGCCAAAAATCGAGGCATTCCACGATAAGCGCCGTTAGGGTGTCAGGACAAGTTGCGAGTTCTGCGTAAAAAATCCCACACTACAAAAAATACAAAGCCTACAGGAGCAACCACCGTGAGCCGTCTGCTTTTGAATTGCGATATTGGCGAAAGCTTTGGCAACTGGACCCTGGGTCTGGACGCCGAGGTCATGCCGTTCATCGATTGCGCCAACGTAGCCTGTGGCTTTCATGCCGGCGACCCCAGCATCATGCGCCAGACCGTCAGCCTGGCCCTCAAGCACGGTGTGCAGATCGGCGCGCACCCGGCCTACCAGGACCTGCAAGGGTTCGGCCGCCGCTCCATGGCCTACACGCCGCAGGAAATCCAGGACCTGATGCACTACCAGATCGGTGCCCTTGAGGGCATTTGCCGTGCGCAGGGTACCCGCGTCAGCTATGTCAAACCCCACGGCGCGCTGTACAACGACATGATGGCCAAGCCGGCGCAACTGCGTGCGGTGATGCAGGCTGTGGCCGCGTATGGCGACTTGCCCCTGATGTTGCTGGCCAAAAGCGACAACAGCGAGGCCCAGGCACTGGGCGATGAGTTCGGCCTGACACTGTGGTTCGAAGCTTTCGCTGATCGCGCCTATGACCCAAAGGGCCATCTGGTTTCGCGCCAGTTGCCGGGTGCGGTCCATCACGACGCCGACACCATCGTGCAGCAAGCCCTGACCATTTCCCGTGGGCAAGCCCTGACGGCCAGCGACGGCAGCGCCCTGGTGTTGCAGGCCAACACCCTGTGCGTACACGGCGATAACGCCAGCTCGATCGCCGCTGTGCAGCGCATCCGCGAGGCGTTGAAGCCAGCATGAAGCCGCGCATCGAAGTGGTGGCCATCGACTGCCTGATGGTGCGTCTGTTTGAGGTGATTGCCGAAGCCAATATGCCGTGGATGCTCGCCGCGACCCGGCGCCTGCGCGAAGGTTTTGGCGCCGCGCTGGTGGATCTGGTGCCGTCCTACACCACCTTGATGGTGCATTACGACCTGACTGCGCTGAGCCCCGCTCAAGCGCGGGAACTGATCGATCAGGCGCTGACCGACTTGCAACCCCAGGCGCAAGGCAGCGGCCAGTGTCACGTGTTGCCGGTGTGGTACGACTTGAGTGTCGGCCCGGAACTGACCTTGCTCAGCCAGCGCAGCGGTTTGTCGGTCGAGCAGGTGATCGAACGCCACAGCACCCATGAATACCAGGTATTTGCCCTCGGCTTCGCGCCCGGCTTTGCCTTTATGGGCTTGGTGGACGAAATCCTCGCCACGCCACGCCTCAACACACCGCGTAAACGCGTGGCGGCCGGCAGTGTCGGGATTGCCGAGCGTCAAACCGCCGCCTACCCGGTGGTGTCGCCGGGTGGCTGGAACCTGATCGGCCGCACCCCGACCAAACTGTTCGACCGTGAGCGTGACGGCTACAGCTTGATGCAGCCGGGCGACACGGTGCGTTTCGAAGCAGTTGATCACGCCGAATTCATCCGTTTGGGTGGCGATGACACGCCGTTGGAGGCGCAGGCATGAGCTGCTTGTTGATCGAGGCCAGCACGCCGCTGTGCCTGTTGCAGGACGCCGGGCGCTTTGGCGTACGCCACTTGGGCGTGACCCAGGGCGGTGCGCTGGATTGGGTGTCGATGTCCTGGGCCAATTGGCTGCTGGGCAATGCGCTGGATGCACCGGTGGTGGAAATCACCTTGGGCGGGTTTACCGTGCAGGCCGAAGACTATTGCTTGCTGGCATTGGCCGGGGCGGATTTGGGCGCCTATATCGACGAACGCGTCATCAGCCCTGGGCGCAGTTTTATCCTGCAAAAAGGCCAACGTCTGCGCTTTACCCAGCCGTTCAGCGGTGCGCGGGCTTACCTGGCGGCGCCCGGCGGGTTTGATGCGCCGGCCGTGCTGGGCAGTTGCGCCACGGTGGTACGTGAGGAATTGGGTGGGCTGGACGGTTTCGGCAAGGCCTTGGCCGAAGGCGGGCGGTTGGGTTATTCCGGTACGGGCGGCGCGATGAAGGTGCTGAGCGCGCCTGATCTGCCGGCAAAAGCGCCGTTGGACGTGATTGTCGGCGCGCAGATCGGCCAGTTCAGCGGGCAGAGCCTGTTCGATGCATTCAATACCGACTGGTCGCTGGACAGCCGTGCCGACCGCATGGGCATGCGTTTGCTGGGCACGCCGTTGCAGTATCAGGGGCCGTCGTTGATCTCTGAAGGCATCCCGTTGGGCGCGATTCAGGTGCCGCCGGATGGGCAGCCGATTGTGTTGCTCAATGATCGGCAGACCATCGGTGGTTATCCGCGCCTGGGCGCGCTGACACCGTTGGCATTGGCGCGGCTGGCGCAGTGTTTGCCGGGGGAGAAGGTGAGGCTGGCGCCGGTGGTGCAGGAGACCGCGCATCGGCAGCACATCGAGTTTTTGCAGCGGTTTGGGAATTGCTAAAAGCATCGCAGGCAAGCCAGCTCCCACAGGGGAGTGCATTTCAACTTTGGAATGCATTCAAAATGTGGGAGCTGGCTTGCCTGCGATAGCGTCAGTGAATACACCGCTTATTTAGACAGAAAACGCATCCCTTCTTCCAACCCACGCAACGTCAGCGGATACATCTGATCCTCCACCAACTCGCGCACAATTCCCGTGGACGCCGTATAGCCCCAGGTGTCTTTCGGGTACGGGTTAATCCAGATCAGCTTCTTGTACTTGGCCATGAAGCGCTGCATCCACACATACCCAGGCTCTTCATTCCAGTGCTCGACGCTGCCGCCGGCCTGGGTGATTTCATATGGCGCCATCGACGCATCGCCGATAAAGATCACTTTGTAGTCGGCGCCGTACTTGTGCAGCAGGTCCTGGGTGGAGGTGCGCTCCGAAGTGCGGCGCTGGTTGTTCTTCCACACCGACTCGTACACGAAGTTGTGGAAGTAGAAGTACTCCAGGTGCTTGAACTCGGTTTTGCACGCCGAAAACAGCTCTTCGCAGATCTTCACGTGAGCGTCCATCGAACCGCCGATATCGAACAGCAGCAACAGCTTGATGGTGTTGCGCCGCTCCGGGCGCATCTGGATATTCAGCAAGCCGGCATCCCGCGCCGTATGGTCGATGGTGCCGTCGATATCCAGCTCTTCAGCCGCACCCTGGCGCGCAAACTTGCGCAGGCGGCGCAGGGCGATCTTGATATTGCGCGTGCCCAATTCCACCTGGTCGTCGAGGTTCTTGTACTCGCGCTGGTCCCAGACCTTTACCGCCTTGCCCTGGCGTTTGCCGGCATCGCCAACCCGAATACCCTCCGGGTTATAGCCGCCGGAGCCAAACGGGCTGGTGCCGCCGGTGCCGATCCACTTGTTGCCGCCGGCGTGGCGTTCTTTCTGTTCTTCCAGGCGTTTCTTGAACTCTTCTATCAACTTGTCCAGTCCGCCAAGGGACTGGATCTGCGCGCGTTCCTCGTCGGTCAGCGAGCGTTCGAATTCCTTGCGCAGCCATTCTTCAGGGATCAACGCCTGCAAGTGGTCGTCGAGCTTTTCCAGCCCATTGAAATAGGCGCCGAACGCACGGTCGAACTTGTCGAAATGCCGTTCGTCCTTGACCAGAATCGCCCGGGCCAAGTAATAAAACTCGTCCATGTCGGCAAAAACCACGCGCTGTTTAAGCGCGTTGATCAGGTCGAGCAGCTCGCGCACCGACACCGGCACCTTGGCGGCGCGCATCTCATTGAACAGGTTGAGCAGCATCAGCGATTACCGCGACGGCTCATGAACGCCAGACGCTCCAGCAACTGTACGTCTTGCTCGTTCTTGACCAGGGCGCCGGCCAGCGGCGGAATGGCTTTGGTCGGGTCGCGTTCGCGCAGTACGGCTTCGCCGATGTTGTCGGCCATCAACAGCTTGAGCCAGTCGACCAGTTCGGAGGTGGACGGCTTTTTCTTCAGGCCCGGCACTTTGCGCACGTCGAAGAACACGTCCAGCGCTTCGCTGACCAAGTCCTTCTTGATGTCGGGGTAGTGCACGTCGACGATTTTTTGCAGGGTGCTGCGATCGGGGAAGGCGATGTAGTGGAAGAAGCAGCGGCGCAGGAAGGCGTCCGGCAGCTCTTTTTCGTTGTTGGAAGTAATGATGATGATCGGGCGTTTCTTCGCCTTGATGGTCTCGTCGATTTCATAGACGTAGAACTCCATCTTGTCGAGTTCCTGCAGCAGATCGTTGGGGAACTCGATGTCGGCCTTGTCGATTTCATCGATCAGCAGAATCACGCGCTCCTCGGCCTCGAAGGCTTCCCAGAGCTTGCCCTTTTTCAGGTAGTTGCGCACATCGTGGACTTTCTCATTGCCTAGCTGCGAGTCGCGCAGGCGGCTGACCGCGTCGTACTCATACAGGCCCTGATGCGCCTTGGTGGTCGACTTGATGTGCCAGGTGATCAGCTTGGCGCCGAAGGACTCGGCCAATTGTTCGGCGAGCAT
This sequence comes from Pseudomonas sp. FP2338, assembly GCF_030687515.1. Lineage (NCBI taxonomy): Bacteria > Pseudomonadati > Pseudomonadota > Gammaproteobacteria > Pseudomonadales > Pseudomonadaceae > Pseudomonas > Pseudomonas sp. FP2338. The sequence goes on from NZ_CP117436.1 coordinate 1,770,099, forward strand.
GGTCTTGCCGGTGCCCGGTTCGCCCTTGACCAGCAGCGGCCGCTCCAGGGTGATGGCGGCGTTGACGGCCAGTTTCAGGTCATCGGTAGCCACATAGGCCTGGGTGCCTTCGAACTTCATCGGTCATTCCTCAAATTCATCAATGCCCGGACTATACCGCGCAGCCCCGGCGACTGTGAACGCAGACGGGTTATTCAGTCTCTGAATGGCCGGTCACGTCGCAGGCCAACGGGCGGGGGTTATGCTGATGCTTATGTGGGAGCTGGCTTGCCTGCGATGCGAGCACCTCGGTGATTCAGGCAGACTGAGTTGATGCTATCGCAGGCAAGCCAGCTCCCACACAAGCCAGCTCCCAGGGTTAGTTGGCGGAAGGCTTGGGTTGTTCGTAGCGCGCATTGAACGCTTGAATAAAACCATTACGCAAAATCGCCAAAAATGCGGAGAACGCGCTGATATTTTGTTGATGCACGCTGCCACTGAGTTCTACGCGGGTAGCAAATTGGTTTTTGTTCTGGTTCTTGAGCACGGTTTCGCTGGTGCCTACCACGGCTTCCCAGATCGAGCGGAAGATGTTTTTGTCCTTGTTTTCCACGTCCTGTTTCCAGTCGAACACTTCTACATCGCGCAGCAGCGGCTTGATATAGCCAGTGAGCTGGCCTTTTTCCGCTTGAGCTTCAATCACCACGTCGCCGGTGCCAGCCTTGAAGTCGAATTTGCCATAGGCCGAGGCGAAGTCGTTCATGCGTTTAAGTTGCAAGTCGCGGGCGCGGAAGCGGAATTCGAAGTCTTCAAAATTATTTAAAGGATCAAAGGTTGCGTTGGCCTCCATAGGGGCCTGGCCCTGCAGCAGGGCCTTACCTTCGAATCGCGCGTCGCGTTTGCCTTTGAGGTCTACCACGTTGGTCAGGTTGTACAGACTGGCATTGACCTCGGTGGCCTTGATGTTCACCTGGGGCTTGGAGCTGAAATTATGAAAGGCGATCTTGCCATCTTCAATGCGCACTTCATTCAGCGTGATCGGCAGCAGTTTTTTTAACTGTTGCTGCCAGTCGGTACCTTTACCGGTTTGGGACGCCTGTTTGTTGGCACCGCCGTCGACGAAGTTGATTTCAGGCTTTACGAAATGGCCCTCGGCGACGACGGCATGGTCGTACCACAGCGAGTGCCAGCTGACGGCAAATTCAATCAGCGGCGCGTCGACGAACGGCACCGGCACTTTGCCGTCGACCTTGACAATTTTCAGGCCATTAATGCGGTAGGCGCCACGCCACAAGGCCAGGTCCACATCAGTGACCTGGCCACGGTAGTCACCCATGTCGGCCAGCTTGTCGTTCAGGTAATTACGCACCAGATAAGGCAGGGCCAGGTCCAGGGCGATCAGTACTACCACCAGTATGGCGACGATCCATAGCAGCCCACTGTAGCGACGTTTCATGTCATTACTCTCCAACGGTATAGGCGATGGACCGCACGCGCGGGCGCAACGTTCCTCTGACTGGACGCCTAAAGGCCTGAGGCATACCCTTGGGGCCTTCTTGAATTTGCCTTAAGGACCCGTCATGAGCCGTATCTTTGCCGACAACGCGCACTCCATCGGTAACACGCCCCTGGTGCAGATCAACCGCATTGCGCCGCGTGGCGTGACCATCCTGGCCAAGATCGAGGGGCGTAACCCGGGTTATTCGGTGAAATGCCGCATTGGCGCCAACATGATCTGGGACGCCGAAAGCACCGGCAAACTCAAGCCGGGCATGACCATTGTCGAGCCGACCTCCGGCAACACCGGCATCGGCCTGGCGTTTGTCGCCGCCGCCCGTGGCTACAAACTGCTGCTGACCATGCCGGCCTCCATGAGCATCGAGCGCCGTAAAGTGCTTAAGGCCCTGGGCGCCGAGTTGGTGCTGACTGAGCCGGCCAAGGGCATGAAAGGCGCTATCGACAAGGCTGGCGAAATTGTCGCCGGCGACCCGACCACCTACTTTATGCCGGCCCAGTTCGAAAACCCGGCCAACCCGGCCATTCACGAGAAAACCACCGGCCCGGAAATCTGGAATGACACCGATGGCGCGGTGGACGTGCTGGTGGCGGGTGTGGGCACTGGCGGCACCATTACCGGGGTTTCGCGCTATATCAAGAACATTGCCGGCAAGCCGATTCTGTCGGTGGCGGTTGAGCCGAGGGTATCGCCGGTGATCACCCAGGCGCTGGCCGGTGAAGAGATCAAGCCGAGCCCGCATAAAATCCAGGGCATCGGCGCCGGGTTTGTGCCGAAGAACCTTGACCTGTCGATGGTTGACCGCGTGGAGCTGGTGACCGACGACGAATCCAAGGCCATGGCCCTGCGCCTGATGCAGGAAGAGGGGATTCTGTGCGGTATCTCCTGCGGCGCCGCCATGGCCGTGGCCGTGCGTCTGGCCGAGAAGCCGGAAATGCAGGGCAAGACCATCGTGGTGATCCTGCCGGACTCCGGCGAGCGCTACCTGTCGAGCATGTTGTTCAGTGATCTGTTTACCGAGCAAGAAACCCAGGCGTGATGCTCACCAGTGGCGAGGGAGCTTGCTCCCGCTGGGTCGCGAAGCGGCCCTAAAAAAAACGGGAGCGCTACGCACTGGAGCGCCAGCCCGGTCCAACGGGAGCAAGCTCCCTCGCCACAGGGTTGATTTATGTCAGCCGGTTTTCCTGGGCCTTCTGCATAATGGCCCAAGTGTTTATCATGGCCGGCTGCTACGTCTGGTTTCCCGTTGACGGGAGGTTGCTGGCCAGGCGCTTATTTTCAGGAGTTGCTGCATGACCTTTTCTTTGGCCGCCAAACTGTCGGTGCTGGCGTTGTTTATCGGCAGCATTCTGTATGTGCACTTGCGCGGCAAGGCGCGTTTGCCGGTGTTGCGCCAGTTCGTCAACCATTCGGCGCTGTTCGCACCCTATAACGCTTTGATGTACCTGTTCTCGGCCGTGCCGTCCAAGCCGTACCTGGACCGCAGCAAGTTCCCGGAACTGGATGTGCTCAAGGACAACTGGGAAGTGATCCGCGAAGAGGCCATGCACCTGTTCGACGAGGGTTACATTCGCGCCGCCGAAAAGAACAACGACGCCGGTTTCGGCTCGTTCTTCAAGAAGGGCTGGAAGCGTTTCTATCTCAAGTGGTACGACAAACCGCTGCCATCGGCCGAGGCGCTGTGCCCGAAAACCGTGGCCTTGGTCAGCAGCATCCCCAACGTCAAGGGCGCAATGTTCGCTCTATTGCCGGGCGGTAGCCACCTCAACCCGCACCGCGACCCGTTTGCCGGCTCGTTGCGTTATCACTTGGGCCTGTCCACACCGAACTCCGACGACTGCCGCATCTTCGTCGACGGCCAGGTTTACGCCTGGCGCGACGGTGAAGACGTGATGTTCGATGAAACCTATGTGCATTGGGTCAAGAACGAGACGGAAAAGACTCGCGTGATCCTGTTCTGCGACATCGAACGCCCGCTGAGCAACCGCCTCATGACCGGCGTCAACCGCTGGGTCAGCAAGCAGCTGGGTCGCGCGACGGCGCCGCAGAACCTGGATGACGAGCGGGTGGGCGGGATCAACCAGGCGTATGCCTGGAGCAAGACCTTCAGCGACAAGTTCAGTGGTGTGGTCAAGCAGTGGAAGCGCAAGCATCCCAAGGCCTACCGCATTGCGCGGCCGGTGCTGGCGGTGGTTGTGTTGGTGCTGCTGTGGAAGTGGCTGTTCGGCTGATCTGAAACACGGTCAAAACTGTGGGAGCAGGCAAGCCAGCTCCCACATTTGATCTCCCGTGTTGCTTAGGACGCGATCAACTGGCGCAGCACATAGTGCAAGATGCCACCGGCCTTGAAGTACTCCACCTCATTAAGCGTATCAATCCGGCACAGCACCTCAACCTTCTCGTTGCTGCCATCTTCGCGGGTAATTACCAGCGTCAGGTTCATCCGTGGCTCGATCTCGGCATCGGTCAGCCCCAGAATGTCGATCTTCTCCTTGCCGGTCAGCTTGAGCGCCTTGCGGTTCTGGTCCAGCTTGAACTGCAATGGCAACACGCCCATGCCCACCAGGTTGGAGCGGTGAATCCGCTCGAAACTCTCGGCGATCACCGCCTTGACCCCCAGCAGGTTAGTGCCCTTGGCCGCCCAGTCGCGGCTTGAGCCGGTGCCGTATTCTTGCCCTGCAATCACCACCAGCGGCGTGCCCGAGGCCTGGTACTTCATGGCGGCATCGTAGATCGGCATTTTCTCGCCGGTAGGGATGTACAACGTGTTGCCGCCTTCTTCGCCGCCGAGCATTTCATTGCGGATACGGATATTGGCAAAGGTGCCGCGCATCATCACTTCATGGTTACCCCGGCGTGAGCCGTAGGAGTTGAAGTCTCGCGGCTCCACGCCCTGTTCGCGCAGGTAACGGCCAGCGGGGCTGTCGGTCTTGATATTGCCGGCGGGGGAGATGTGGTCGGTGGTCACCGAATCGCCCAGCAGGGCCAGCACGTTGGCGCCCTTGACGTCTTCGATCACCGGCAATGGCCCGGAAATATCGTCGAAGAACGGCGGATGCTGGATGTAGGTCGAATCCTTCTGCCACACATAGGTGGCCGCCTGTGGCACTTCAATCGCCTGCCACTGCTCGTCGCCGGCAAACACCTCGGCATATTCCTTGTGGAACATGCCGGTGCTGACCTGCGCAACAGCGTCGGCAATCTCTTTGCTGCTCGGCCAGATGTCTTTGAGGTACACCGGCTTGCCGTCCTTGCCTTCGCCCAGCGGCTCACTGCTGATGTCGATGCGCACGGTGCCGGCCAAGGCATAGGCGACCACCAGCGGCGGCGAGGCCAGCCAGTTGGTTTTCACCAGCGGGTGTACGCGGCCTTCAAAGTTGCGGTTGCCTGACAGCACGGACGCTACCGACAAGTCAGCCTTCTGGATGGCTTTTTCGATCGGCTCAGGCAACGGGCCGGAGTTGCCGATGCAGGTGGTGCAGCCGTAGCCGACCAGATCAAAGCCGAGCGTGTCGAGGTAGTGGGTAAGGCCAGCCGCCTTGTAGTAGTCGGTCACCACTTTGGAGCCAGGCGCCAGGGAGGTTTTCACCCACGGCTTGCTGGTCAGGCCTTTTTCCACGGCCTTTTTCGCCACCAGCCCTGCGGCCATCATCACGCTGGGGTTGGAGGTGTTGGTGCAGGAGGTAATCGCGGCAATCACCACTGCGCCGTTTTTGAGGCGGTAGGTGTGGCCGTCGTACTCGTAGTCGGTCTCGCCGACCAAATCCGCATTGCCCACGGCAACGCCGCCGCCGCCTTCACTTTCCAGGCGGCCTTCTTCTTTGCTGGCGGGTTTGAATTGCAGGTCGAGAAAGTCAGTGAACGCCTGGCCAACATTGGGCAGTGACACCCGGTCCTGCGGGCGTTTCGGCCCGGCGAGGCTGGCTTCGACGCTGCCCATGTCCAGCGCGAGGGTGTCGGTGAACACCGGTTCCTGGCCGGCGTTACGCCACAGGCCCTGGGCCTTGGTGTAGGCCTCCACCAGCTTCACGGTTTCTGCCGGGCGGCCGGACAGGCGCAGGTAGTCCAACGTCACTTCATCCACTGGGAAAAAGCCGCAAGTGGCGCCGTATTCCGGAGCCATGTTGGCGATGGTGGCGCGGTCGGCCAGGGGCAGGTCGGCCAAGCCGTCGCCATAGAACTCGACGAATTTGCCCACTACGCCTTTTTTACGCAGCATCTGGGTGACGGTCAGCACCAGGTCGGTGGCAGTAATACCTTCTTTCAATTTGCCGGTCAGCTTGAAGCCGATCACTTCCGGAATCAGCATCGACACCGGCTGGCCGAGCATCGCCGCTTCCGCTTCGATGCCGCCCACGCCCCAGCCGAGCACGCCGAGGCCGTTGATCATGGTGGTGTGGGAGTCGGTGCCCACCAACGTGTCGGGGAAGGCGTAAGTGCGGCCGTCTTCGTCTTTAGTCCACACCGTGCGGCCCAAGTATTCGAGGTTAACCTGGTGGCAGATGCCGGTGCCCGGTGGCACCACGCTGAAGTTGTCGAAAGCGTTCTGGCCCCAGCGCAGAAAGGCGTAGCGTTCGCCGTTGCGCTGCATCTCGATGTCGACGTTTTGCTCAAAGGCGTCGGCGTTGCCGAACTTGTCAACCATCACCGAGTGGTCGATCACCAGGTCCACGGGGGAGAGCGGGTTGATGCGTTGCGGGTCGCCACCGGCCTTGGCCACGGCGGCGCGCATGGCGGCCAGGTCGACCACGGCGGGTACGCCGGTAAAGTCTTGCATCAATACGCGGGCCGGGCGGTACTGGATCTCGCGGTCGGACTGGCGCTCTTTGAGCCAGGCGGCGATGGCCTTGAGGTCAGTGCCGGTGACGGTTTTGTCGTCTTCCCAGCGCAGCAGGTTTTCCAGCAGCACCTTGAGGGACATCGGCAGCTTATCCAGGCCACCCAGGCTCTTGGCGGCTTCGGGCAAGCTGAAGTAGTGGTAGGTCTTGTCGTCGATCTGCAGGGTTTTAAGGGTTCTCAGGCTATCTAGCGATGACATTACATGACTCCTTATGGTCCGCACGGCTACGGACCTGACGGGACGAACAGAGCTTTCAACTTAGCCCTGTTTTCATTAGCAGGCTAATAACTGGACTCTATCGTTAAGTCCAAGGTTCCGAACTCGGCTATCATGCGCGCGTTTTCATGACAGGTATTGCGATAGCGCAAGGCCGGTTGAGTCACCAGGAGAGTTGATGAACACCCTTTTTATGCACTGCCGCCCGGGTTTTGAAGGCGAAGTCTGTTCCGAGATCGCGGAACACGCCGCGCGCCTGAACGTTTCCGGCTACGCCAAGGCCAAGACCGGCAGCGCCTGCGCCGAATTTGTCTGCACCGAAGAAGACGGCGCCCAGCGCTTGATGCACGGCCAGCGGTTTGCCGAGCTGATCTTCCCTAGGCAGTGGGCGCGCGGGGTGTTTATCGACCTGCCGGAAACCGACCGCATCAGCGTGATCCTCGCCCACCTGCGCGAATTCCCGGTGTGCGGCAGCCTGTGGCTGGAGATGGTCGACACCAACGACGGCAAAGAGCTGTCGAACTTCTGCAAGAAATTTGAAGTGCACCTGCGCAAAGCCTTGCTCAACGCCGGCAAGCTGGTGGACGACCCGAGCAAGCCGCGCCTGCTGCTGACCTTCAAAAGCGGCCGCGAAGTGTTCATGGGCCTGGCCGAGTCGAACAACTCGGCCATGTGGCCGATGGGCATCCCACGTCTGAAGTTCCCGCGTGACGCGCCCAGCCGTTCGACCCTCAAGCTTGAAGAAGCCTGGCACCACTTCATCCCCCGCGACCAGTGGGACGAACGCCTGCATGGCGATATGACCGGCGTCGACCTCGGCGCAGCACCCGGCGGCTGGACCTGGCAACTGGTCAACCGTGGCATGCTGGTGACCGCCATCGACAACGGCCCCATGGCCGAAAGCCTGATGGACACCGGCCTGGTACAGCACTTGATGGCCGACGGCTTCACCTTCGTGCCCAAGCAGCCGGTGGACTGGATGGTCTGCGATATCGTCGAGAAACCGGCGCGCAACGCCGCGCTGCTGGAAACCTGGATTGGCGAAGGGCATTGCCGCGAAGCGGTGGTGAACCTGAAACTGCCGATGAAGCAGCGTTATGCTGAAGTGAAGCGTTTGCTTGAGCGCATCGAAGAGGGCTTCAAGGCCCGTGGCATTCGGGTGGAGATCGGCTGCAAACAGCTGTATCACGACCGTGAGGAAGTGACCTGCCATTTGCGGCGCTTGGTGGATACGAAGAAACCTAAAGGCCGCTGATTGTGTGTCTGGCTCAGTTCAAATGTGGGAGCGGGCTTGCTCGCGAAAGCGGTATAACAGTCGAAATTTATATTGAATGTGCCCGCGTCTTCGCGAGCAAGCCCGCTCCCACATTGTTGAGCGGCGCCCGTTTCAGGAGTGATGTATGAATCAAACCCTCGACCTGCCTGTAGACGCTGTGCTCGACGCCACCGGCCTCAACTGCCCGGAGCCAGTGATGATGTTGCACCAGCACATCCGCGACCTGCCGCCGGGCGGCTTGCTCAAGGTGATCGCCACCGACCCGTCGACCCGCCGTGATATTCCCAAATTCTGCGTGTTCCTCGACCACGAACTGGTGGATCAGCAGGAGCAGGCCGGCACGTACCTGTACTGGATTCGCAAGAAGTCCGCTTAAGCCAGGCGAATCCGCCGGCGCGCGCTGCGTGCCAGGCGGATCACCAGCATCGCCGCGGCGCAGCTCAAGCCCACGATCAGCCCTTGCCACAGCCCACTCGGCCCACTCGCTGCGCCCAGCCAATCGGTCAGCCCCAGGGCATAACCCACCGGCAACCCCACGCCCCAATAAGCAAACAAGGTCAGCACCATGGTCACCCGTGTGTCCTGGTAGCCACGCAGCGCGCCGGCAGCGGTGACCTGGATCGCGTCGGAGAACTGGAACAGCGCCGCAAACACGATCAGCATCGATGCCACGTGGATCACCAGCGGGTCAGGCGTGTAAATCGTGGCAATCTGTTCGCGAAACAGCAGCATCAGGCTGCAGGACAGGCACGCGTAGGCCAGTGCCGTGCCCATGCCGACCCCGGCGGCAAAGCGTGCTTCACGCGGCTCGCCACGGCCCAATGCCTGGCCGACCCGCACCGTGACCGCCATGCTCAGCGAATAGGGAATCATGAACACCAGCGAGCTGAAGTTCAGCGCGATCTGATGCCCTGCGACCACGTTGGCGCCCAGGCTGCCGATCAGCAGGGCGATCACCGCAAAGATGCTCGATTCGGCAAATACTGCGATCCCGATCGGCAGGCCGATGCCCAGCACGCGCTTGATCACGGCCCATTGCGGCCAGTCGAAACGCTTGAACAACTCGCTGCTCTGATACGCCGGTGCCCAGCGGGTCCAGGCGGCGAGGCCGAGCATCATCACCCACATCACAATGGCTGTAGCCCAGCCACAGCCCACGCCGCCCATGGCCGGCACACCGAAGTGGCCATAAATGAACACGTAGTTCAGTGGAATGTTCAACGCCAGCCCGCACAGGCCCATGACCATGCTGGGGCGCGTACGGCCCAGGCCATCACTGAAGCAACGCAACACGTAATACAGGGCGATGGCGGGCATGCCGGACGCGATGCCGTGCAGGTAAGCCATACAGGGTTTGATCAGCTCGGGGTCGACATTCATCGCATGCAGGATCGGCTCGGCGCTGATCAGCATCAGCAGGGCAGTGATGCCCACAACCACTGCCAGCCACAGGGATTGGCGTACCAGCGGGCCAATCTCGGTGTGGTGACCGGCGCCGAAGCGCTGGGCGACTTTGGGCGTGGTGGCCAGCAGCGTGCCGGTCATCAGCAGGTACACCGGAATCCAGATCGAGTTGCCCAAGGCCACCGCCGCCAGGTCTCGCGGGCTCACGCGCCCGGCCATCACCGCATCGACAAAGCCCATGGCCGTGGTGGCGAGTTGGCCGATCATGATCGGCAGGGCCAGGGTCAGCAGGCTGCGGACCTCGCGACTGACGCGGGCGGGGCGGGAAAGGGTGGCGGTGGCGGTGTTCACGTGCGGGTGTCCAGTAAAAGAGTTGCAAAGGACGGCGAAGTCTACGCTTTGACGCAGTGGTCAGGAAAAAACCTGTGTTGCTGATTTGTAATGCGACCTGTCGGGCACCTCAGAATCCTTGTGGGAGCGGACTTGTGTGGGAGCTGGCTTGCCTGCGATGCAAGCACCTCGGTGTTTCAGGAAGATCAAGGTGATGCCATCGCAGGCAAGCCAGCTCCCACACAAGCCAGCTCCCACACTCAAACTACGCATCCCTGTACACTGCCAATCCGCGAAAGGAGCCTGCCATGTTGATTGTTGCCGACGAAAATATTCCGCTGCTCGATGCCTTCTTCGAAGGGTTTGGCGAGATTCGCCGCGTACCCGGGCGTTCCATCGACCGCGCCACGGTCGAGCAGGCCGATGTGCTGCTGGTGCGCTCGGTCACCAACGTCAACCGTGCCTTGTTGGACGGCTCCAAGGTGCGCTTTGTGGGCACCTGCACCATCGGTACCGATCACCTGGACCTGGATTACTTCAAGCAGGCCGGTATCACCTGGTCCAGCGCCCCAGGCTGCAATGCTCGCGGCGTGGTGGACTACGTGCTGGGCAGTTTGCAGACCCTGGCCGAAATCGAAGGCGCCGACCTGAACCAGCGCACTTATGGCGTCGTCGGTGCCGGTGAAGTGGGCGGGCGTCTGGTCAAGGTGCTCAAAGGCCTGGGCTGGAACGTGCTGGTGTGCGACCCGCCGCGCCAGATCGCCGAAGACGGTGATTACGTCAGCCTGGCGCAGATCATCGAGCAGTGCGACGTGATCAGCCTGCACACACCGCTGACCAAATCCGGCAATGGCTCCACTTGGCATCTGTTTGATCGTGAGCGCCTTGGCCGTCTCAAGCCCGGCACCTGGCTGATCAACGCCAGCCGCGGCCCTGTGGTTGATAATGCGGCCCTGCGCGAAGTGCTGCTGGAGCGCGAAGACCTGCAAGCGGTGCTGGACGTGTGGGAAGGCGAGCCCGAAGTGGACGTCGACCTGGCCGACCTGTGCGTGCTGGCCACACCGCATATCGCCGGCTACAGCCTCGACGGCAAACAGCGCGGCACGGCGCAGATCTACCAGGCGTTCTGCGCCTATCTGGGCCAGGAACCCGGTATTCAGCTGGCTGATTTGCTGCCGCAGCCATGGCTGGCCGAGGTGCATCTTAATGCCTCGACAGACCCGGCCTGGGCGCTGGCGACGTTGTGCCGCAGTGTGTATGACCCGCGCCGCGATGATGCGGATTTGCGCCGCAGTCTTGTAGGCACCGTGCAAGAGCAGCGCAAGGCGTTTGACCTGCTGCGCAAGCATTACCCGGAGCGTCGCGAGATCGATGGCTTGAAGGTGCGGATCAATGGCGAGTCGGCAGTGTTGTCGAGCATCGTCACTGCATTGGGTGCCAACTCTTTTTAGGACAGGTTACCCATGTGGCGAGGGAGCTTGCTCCCGTTCGACTGCGCAGCAGTCGCAGGCTTTCAGGGGCGCTTAGCACTGGAGCGCCAGCCCGGCCCAGCGGGAGCAAGCTCCCTCGCCACAAAAAGCGGACTATAAAAGAACAGGCATAAAAAACCCGGCCATAGAGGCCGGGTCTGAAAGAGCGTGGGCGCGTCAGCCTTGCTTGGCAGGTTTGACCAGTCGCTGTTCCAGGTCGCTGCACGCTTGCTGGATCATTTCTTCGGTAATCTGCACTTCGCGGCCCTTGGCATCGATATACGAGCACGGCAGGTGCTGCGGCTGGCGAATCACTTCAATTTTGGCGTCAGTGCTGTTTTGCAAGGTCATGGCCTGTCTCCTCATCAGGTTGTGTACCTAATCTAATCCCCCCGCGTGACCGCGCTATTACAACTCCTTACACGATCACCGGTTCGAACGCCCAGTCCAGCAGAAACCGATACAAATTTCCACCCAGGCGTTAGACCGATAGCCTCTAGGCATCGATATCGGCGGGCATAATTAACCTGACGCATTGTTATTCAGCTAAGTTCCCCCAATGTTGGTGTACAGGTTCCTCAACGGTATGACCGCCATGTTCTCAGTCCGTCAACGCCGTGCCATTCGCCTGGCCAGCCGCTTTATCGCGCCCTACCGTTGGCAGGCGCTGGGCGCCTTGCTGGCGCTGATTGTCACCGCCGGCATCACCTTGTCCATGGGGCAGGGCATCCGCCTGCTGGTGGACCAGGGGTTCATGACCCAGTCGCCGCACCTGCTCAACCAGTCCATTGGCCTGTTCATGGTGCTGGTACTGGGCCTGGCCGTGGGTACGTTTGCGCGGTTTTACCTGGTGTCGTGGATCGGCGAACGGGTGGTGGCGGACATTCGTCGGCAAGTCTTCAATCACCTGATCTACCTGCACCCAGGCTTTTACGAGAACAACCGCAGTTCGGAGATCCAGTCGCGGCTGACCACCGACACCACCTTGCTGCAATCGGTGATCGGCTCGTCCCTGTCGCTGTTCCTGCGCAATGCCTTGATGGTCATCGGCGGCATTGTGCTGTTGTTTGTCACCAACCCCAAACTCACCAGCATCGTGGTGGTGGCGCTGCCGCTGGTGCTGGCGCCGATCCTGATCTTCGGTCGTCGCGTGCGCAGCCTGTCGCGGCTGAGCCAGGACCGTATTGCCGATGTGGGCAGTTACGTGTCGGAGACGCTTGGCCAGATCAAGACCGTGCAGGCCTACAACCACCAGGTGCAGGACGAACAGCGCTTTGCCGTCACCGTGGAAGAGGCGTTTGCCACCGCGCGTAAACGCATCGCACAGCGCGCCTGGCTGATTACGCTGGTGATCATGCTGGTGCTCGGCGCCGTGGGCGTGATGCTGTGGGTGGGCGGTATGGATGTGATCAGTGGGCGGATTTCCGGCGGTGAGTTGGCGGCGTTCGTGTTTTACAGCCTGATCGTCGGCAGTGCGGTGGGCACCCTCAGCGAAGTGCTCGGCGAGCTGCAACGTGCTGCCGGTGCCGCCGAACGGATTGGCGAACTGTTGCAATCAAGCAACGATATCCAGGCGCCCGCCGAAGGCACCGTGCAGTTGCCGGAGCGGGTCAGTGGTCGTATGGAGCTGCAAGACCTGCGCTTTTCCTACCCGTCGCGGCCGGACAGCTACGCCATCGACGGCTTGAGCCTGAGCATCAACCCCGGCGAAACCCTGGCGTTGGTCGGGCCATCCGGCGCGGGTAAATCGACGATCTTTGATTTGCTGCTGCGCTTCTACGACCCGCAGCAGGGCCGCATCCTGCTCGAAGGGCACGCGCTGACCGAACTCGAGCCGATGGACCTGCGCCGTCATTTCGCGCTGGTGTCCCAGAGCCCCGCGCTGTTTTTCGGCAGCGTCGAAGAGAACATCCGTTACGGCAACCCGTCCGCCACCCGCGAACAGCTCGAAGCCGCGGCACGCATCGCCCATGCCCACGACTTCATCCTGCAAATGCCCGACGGCTACCAGACCCATCTGGGCGACGGCGGCATGGGCCTCTCCGGCGGCCAACGCCAGCGCCTGGCCATTGCCCGCGCGTTGCTGGTGGACGCGCCGATCCTGCTGCTGGACGAAGCCACCAGCGCCCTCGATGCGCAGAGTGAACACTTGATCCAGCAAGCCTTGCCGCAGCTGATGCAGGGCCGTACCACGCTGGTGATTGCACATCGGCTGGCCACGGTGAAGAACGCCGACCGCATTGCGGTGATGGACCAAGGCAAGCTGGTGGCAGTGGGCACGCATCAACAGTTGATTGCGAGTAATCCGTTGTATGCACGGTTAGCGGCGTTGCAGTTCAGTGATGGCGGTGAGGTTGTGAAAAACCAAGGCTAGCTCGATCTATGTGGCGAGCGGGCTAGTGTGGCAAGCAGGCTAGTAGGGTGAGCAGGCTTGTTGTGGTGAGCGGGCTTGTTGTGGCGAGCGGGCTTGCCCCGCGTTGGGCTGCGTAGCAGCCCCAAAACCTGCCAACTCGGTCTATCAGTTACACCGTGGCGGGGCTGAATGGGGAGCGCTTCGCACTCCAGCGCAGGGCAAGCCTGCTCGCCACATCAAGCCTACTTGCCAGCCTGGTGGCCAAATGAAACCTGTTGGCCACAGCAAGCCAGCTGATCGCGCTTCAGTCAGTCTTACTGATCATCAAAATAACGCTCATGCCAATCCACCAGCGGCTGCGGTGAGTTGAGCTTCTGCCCGTAGATCACCGAATAAGACAGCACGTTCTGTACGTACTGGCGGGTTTCGTCGAACGGGATGCTTTCCACCCACACATCGAAACTCAGGTGATCGGCACCGCGCAGCCACTGGCGCACACGGCCGGGGCCGGCGTTGTAGGCGGCGGAGGCGAGTACGCGGTTGCCGTTGAACTGGCTGTGTACCTGGCTCAGGTAGGCGGCGCCGAGCTGGATGTTCTTGTCGGGGTCCAGCACCTGGGCCGGGGAGGCCAGCGGGATGCTGAATTTGCGTGCGGTCTCTTTGGCGGTGCCGGGCATCAATTGCATCAGGCCACTGGCGCCCACGCCGGAGCGGGCGTCGTCCATGAAGGCACTTTCCTGGCGGGTGATGGCAAACACCCAGCTTGAATGCAGGCCACGTACCTTGGCTTCACGCACCAGTGTGTCGCGGTGGGCCATCGGGAAACGGATATCCAGGTCATCCCAGTACTGCGCCTGGCTGATGGTGCGGATCGCCGGGAAGTACCACTTCATATCGTAGGCCAGCTTGGCCTGGGCGACCATCTCATCGCGGTTGAAGTGACGGCTGACGTGGTACCACTCGCGGCGGCCATCGACAATCTGGCCGCGTGCGTAGAACTCCATCGCACGGCGCACACCGGGGGTGTTGCGTACTTTGTTGATCAACGCCTGGCTCATCACCAGCGGTTTGTTCTTCAACTGGTACGGCGCTTTGGAGCGATCAGCGGCGAGGAAACCGTAGAAATCACGTTCCTGCGCGAGGTTTTTGTACAGCACCAGCGGCTGCGGGTTTTTTGGCTCGGCCAGCTCCAGGCTGCGCGCTTGCCAGTAACGCCAGCGGTTGGTGGTGGCCAGGTCTTGTGGGAGTTTGCGGGTCAGCTGGTAGGCATCTTCCCAGCGCGCCAGGCGCAACAGCAGGCGCAGGCGCCATTCGGAGACGGTGTTGTCACGCAGCTCGGGGTCGTACTTGGTCATCACGTCCAGGGCGCGTGGGTCGTAGCGGCGCGCCAGGGTCAGGCCGATTTCGCGGGCGATCGACACTTTTTCGTCACGGGAGAAGTGCATGCTGCTGGCATAGCCGTCGAGCAGGGCCATGGCCTTGTCCGGGTCCTGGCGTGCCAGGCGGCGCAGGCCCAGGCCCACGGCGTCGGACATGGCCTCATTGGCCGGCAGGAAGCGCGACGGGTCGCTGAGCATGTCGGGCTTTTGCGCCACGTCGATCATCAGGCGGCCTTGGGCGCCAAGAGTCGGCAGGGTTTTTACCAGGCTGTTGGCCAGCGCGTAGTTGCGGGCTTCGGCGGCGAGCTTGGCGCGGTCCCAGATTTTCTGTTCGGTGAGTTGGCCATCGGCGGCCCACTGGCCAAAGGTGGCGTCACAGGCGGCCGGCTGGGATTTGCCGGTCATCCAGAGTTTTTCGGTGGTCTTGTAGCCCTCGGCTTTGAGGTTGTGCGTCAGCTGGTACTGGCCATGCAGGCAGTCCAGCTCGACGAAATTGAGCTTGGCGTCGTAGTACTTTTCAAAGGTTTGCCAATCACCTCGGTCAGCCAGCCAGCGCAACCAACGCAGTTTCATCCAGTTGGCCTGGGGCAGGTCGCCGTTTTTGGCGAGGAACTGCTCGATTTCCTCGTTGCTCGCGGTTTTGAGGCGCGCGGTCAGCTCGTCGTAGGCCAGGTACGGCGTGAGCGGGTAGTCGGCCAGGGCCTGGCTGTATTGCATGTACGGGCCGCTGTCGCCTTTGGCGAGGGCGCGTTTGGCTTCATCGTAATATTGACGTTGGGTGGTGAGGTCCACGGCCTGGGCGGATTGAACGGCGGTGGCGGAAAGAAGCAGACAAGATAAAAAGTTGAAAAGGCGACTGCGCATGAGACGTCCGTGCAGAGAAATCACGACTAGCACCGGCATCGCCGACACTGATTGCCCCTAGCTTAGCCTTTTGCCAGCGGCTGGCGAAAGCTTTGCCGGCCGGCTGGCAGCAGTTCACCGTAAATGTCCTACAGAACGTGTCTGTGGCAAAAATGCCGGCCGCATCCCACCCTCAAGTCAGGTAGAATGCGCGCCCAGTTTTTGGAGAAGCGTATGACCCTGCTCAAATTCAGCGATGTGTCCCTTGCTTTCGGCGCTATGCCGTTGTTGGACAAGGTGTCCTGGCAGATCGCCCGTGGTGAGCGGGTGTGCATCATCGGCCGCAACGGCACCGGCAAGTCCAGCATGATGAAGCTGGTAAAAGGCGACCAGAAGCCCGATGACGGCTCTGTATGGCGCGCGCCGGGCCTCAAGATCGGCGAATTGCCGCAGGAATTGCCGGTGGCCGACGGACGGACAGTGTTCGATGTGGTTGCCGAAGGCCTCGACGGCGTGGGCGAGTTGCTCGCGCAGTACCATCACCTGGCGCAGAACTGCGTCACCGAAGCAGACCTGGACAAGCTCATGCACGTCCAGCAAGACCTCGAGGCCCGTGACGGCTGGCGCTTGCAGCAACTGGTCGAGAGCACCCTGAGCCGCCTGCAACTGCCGGCCGACAAGACCCTCGCCGAGTTGTCCGGCGGCTGGCGTCGTCGCGTGCTGCTGGCCCAGGCGCTGGTGTCCGAGCCAGACCTGCTGCTGCTCGACGAACCGACCAACCACCTGGACATCGGCGCCATTGCCTGGCTCGAAGAAGCCATCAAGGATTTCCAGGGCGCTGTGCTGTTTATCACGCACGACCGTGCTTTCCTGCAGAGCCTGGCAACGCGCATCCTCGAACTGGACCGTGGCGGCCTGATCGACTGGAACGGTGACTACGCCAGCTTCCTGGTGCACAAAGAGGCCTCGCTGGCCGCTGAAGAAACCGCCAACGCGTTGTTCGACAAAAAGCTCGCCCAGGAAGAAGTCTGGATCCGCCAGGGCATCAAGGCGCGTCGCACCCGTAACGAAGGCCGTGTACGTGCCCTCAAAGCCTTGCGCAACGAGCGCAGCGAACGTCGCGAGCGTACTGGCAAGGCCAATATCCAACTGGATACCGCCGACAAGTCGGGCAAGCAAGTGATGGTGCTGGAAAACGTCAGCTTCCATCACCCGGACGGCCCGTTCCTGATCAAGGACTTCTCCATGGTCCTGCAGCGCGGCGACCGTATCGGCCTGCTGGGCGCCAACGGCACCGGCAAGACCACCTTGCTCAAGCTGATGCTCAATGGCCTGCAGCCGACCAACGGCAAGGTAGAGGAAGGCACCAAGATCGACGTGGCCTACTTCGACCAGTTGCGCCATCAGTTGGACCTGGAAAAAACCGTGATCGACAACGTTGCCGAAGGCCGCGACTTCATCGATATCGACGGCCAGAGCCGCCACGTGCTGAGCTATCTGGGCGATTTCCTGTTCAGCCCGCAGCGCGCACGTACACCGGTAAAAGCCTTGTCCGGTGGTGAGCGTGCGCGTCTGTTGCTGGCCAAGCTGTTCAGCAAACCGGCCAACCTGCTGGTACTCGACGAACCGACCAACGACCTGGACGTAGAAACCCTCGAGCTGCTGGAAGAGGTCTTGCTGACCTTTAACGGCACCGTGCTGATGGTCAGCCACGACCGGGCATTCCTCGACAACGTGGTGACCAGCACCCTGGTCTTCGAAGGTGAAGGCAAGGTGCGTGAATACGTCGGTGGTTACCAGGACTGGTTGCGCCAGGGCGGTTCGCCGCGCCTGTTGGGCGTGACCGAGAGCAAGTCCGGCAAGGCCGACCTGACCTCGGCAGTCGTGGCGCCTGTAGCCGCTGCTGCTGCACCGGTTGCGGACGCTGCACCGGCCGCCAAGAAGAAGCTCAGCTACAAGCTGCAACGCGAGCTGGAAGCCTTGCCGGGTGATATCGACGCCAAGGAACAGCAGATCGCTGCGGTAGAAACAGACATGGCTGACGCGGGTTTCTACCTGCGCCCGGCGGCGGAAACCGCCAAGGTGATTGCTTCCCTGGAAACGTTGAACCAGGAGCTGGAAGTGCTGATGGAGCGTTGGGCTGAGCTGGATGCCTGAGTGATTTGTTGGCAATAAAAAGCCCGGCGCTCGTTTCTATGAGCGCCGGGCTTTTTTATATGAAATGCGATTCAAAATGTGGGAGCTGGTTTGTGTGGGAGTTGGCTTGCCTGCGATAGCCTCACCTCGGTCTACCTGAATCACCGAGGTGCCCGCATCGCAGGCAAGCCAGCTCCCACACAAGCTTGCTCTGACACTGGTTTTGCAGTGTTCTTACGAGCTTTTTACCAGCTTGACCGCCAGCACATCACAGGGCGCGCCATGAAGCACGTCATTGGCGGTAGAACCCAGCAACAACGCCAGGCCATGACGACCATGGCTGCCGACCACGATCAGGTCGCAGTTCTGCTCTTTGGCCAGGTGATGGATTTCCTGGCGCGGCTGGCCGTAGGTGAGGTGGGAGTTTTCCTTGGTCACTTCCGGGTATTTGAGGATCAAGCGATCCAGGCGCTCTTTGGCCTGATCAAACTGCTGTTGCTGCAACTGGGAAAGGTCCATGGGCACGTCGCCACCAAAGGCCATGGCCATAGGCTCGACGATATGCACGAGTGACAGCTTCGCGCCGTTGGCGATTGCTGAAGCCTGAGCGCGCTTGATAACCGGGTCGCACTCTTCGGTCAGATCGACAGCGACCAGGATATGTTTGTAGGAATGTTCGTTGGGCATGGCGCGTTCCTCCAGGAGACTGCAATAAGTTCAGTATGGCTGGTTTCAAGCGAATGGGGTTGCGTCAGCTCAAATCCGCGCATCTAGAAATTCGGGAGTACACATATGACGGTCTGGATAGTGGTGTCAATCCTTCTGGTGGTTCTGAGCCCCCTGGCATGGCTGCGCCCGTCGCGCCATCAGAGCGGGCGCATGGCCCTGCGTATGGAGGCGCGCCGCATCGGTTTGGCCATGCAATTGGCGCCACAGGAATGGCCGCACTGGCTTGCGCAAGAGCCGCCGAGCCCCTGCGCGCAGTACTGCAGGCCACGGCGGGGCAGCACGCCGGCGCTGTGGAGTTATTGGCAAATGTCCCCAGGCGTGTGGGTCAATCAGTGGCGTGAAGTGTGTGAGGATGAAAAGTTGTTGCCGCATTTTGCGACGTTGCCGGCCAACGTTTACAAGGTCGAGGCCGACAAGCAAATGATCGCCTTGTATTGGGGCGAGAAGGGCGAGGCCAGCGTGCTGAAGGACATCGATACGCTGCTCAAGGCCCTGGCATGACGCCATTGCGGTTATAAAAGCCAGGCATTAAAAAGCCCGACATCATCATCGGGCTGGAGTTGGCCAGGCAGGCCGGTAATTCTGTGTTCCTCGCGCCGGGGGTGTTCATCCAGGCGCTTTGCGGTTGTCGCAAGCCTAGCGGCATATCCGATTCTGTACAGCCTTTTCCCACATCTTTTTTATTATTGATTCTGTGAATATTTGAATATTGACAGGGCGCAGGCGTGGGCGTGGGGTTCTGAACTGACTGGAAAGTCGCGCTTTTCCTGGCCTTTCGAGCGATTGACAATTGCCCTGAATTGGATGAAGGTGACGTACCCAAATCAAACGGGCGTATGAATTGAGCGTTTGTCTGTCAGACGGCTCATACAGAACCCCGACTAGCGCATTGGCGGGTGTGCCTGGCGGATTGGCATGAGCATTGACGCAACTATCAATGTCCAACCAATAGGCCAGCGTCCAGTGTGTACTGTTCAGCTTCCATATCGTGGAGATCAGTTGATGATTTACGAAGGTAAAGCCATCACGGTTAAGGCTCTTGAAAGTGGCATCGTCGAACTGAAATTCGACCTCAAGGGTGAGTCCGTCAACAAGTTCAACCGTCTAACCCTGAACGAACTGCGTCAGGCCGTAGACACCATCAAAGCAGATGCTTCGGTCAAGGGCGTGATCGTCTCCAGCGGCAAGGACGTGTTTATCGTCGGCGCTGACATCACCGAATTCGTCGACAACTTCAAGCTGCCCGATGCAGAGCTTGTGGCCGGCAACCTCGAAGCCAACAAGATTTTCAGCGATTTCGAAGACCTCAACGTGCCAACCGTGGCTGCCATCAATGGCATCGCGTTGGGCGGCGGCCTGGAAATGTGCCTGGCTGCAGACTTCCGCGTCATGTCGGCCACCGCCAAAATCGGCTTGCCTGAAGTCAAACTGGGCATCTACCCAGGGTTTGGCGGCACTGTGCGCCTGCCGCGCCTGATCGGTGCTGACAACGCGATCGAGTGGATCGCCGCCGGTAAAGAAAACCGTGCCGAAGATGCGCTGAAAGTCGGCGCCGTCGACGCTGTGGTCGCCCCGGACAAACTGGCTGAAGCCGCTCTGAACCTGATCAAAGGCGCCATCAGCGGCGAATTTGACTACAAGGCCAAGCGTCAGCCGAAGCTGGAAAAACTCAAGCTCAACGCCATCGAACAAATGATGTCGTTCGAAACCGCCAAAGGTTTCGTCGCAGGCCAGGCCGGCCCGAACTACCCGGCGCCGGTTGAAGCGATCAAGACCATCCAGAAAGCTGCGAACTTCGGTCGCGACAAAGCCCTGGAAGTGGAAGCCGCCGGCTTCGTCAAACTGGCGAAAACCTCGGCTGCCCAGAGCCTGATCGGCCTGTTCCTGAACGATCAGGAACTGAAGAAAAAGGCCAAGGCCTACGACGAGATTGCCCGCGATGTGAAACAGGCGGCCGTACTCGGCGCCGGCATCATGGGTGGCGGTATCGCTTATCAGTCGGCGTCCAAAGGCACGCCGATCCTGATGAAAGACATCAACGAGCACGGCATCGAGCAAGGCCTGGCAGAAGCCGCCAAGCTGCTGGTGGGCCGCGTTGATAAAGGTCGCATGACCGCCGCGAAGATGGCTGAAGTGCTTAACGGTATTCGTCCTACGCTGTCCTACGGCGATTTCGGCCACGTCGACCTGGTGGTCGAAGCGGTAGTCGAAAACCCGAAGGTCAAGCAAGCCGTACTGGCTGAAGTGGAAGCCCAGGTTAAGGACGACACCATCCTGGCCTCGAACACGTCGACCATTTCCATCTCGCTGCTGGCCAAGGCCCTCAAGCGTCCGGAAAACTTCGTCGGCATGCACTTTTTCAACCCGGTACACATGATGCCGCTGGTGGAAGTGATCCGTGGCGAGAAGTCCAGCGAGCTGGCCGTTGCCACCACCGTTGCCTACGCCAAAAAAATGGGCAAGAACCCGATCGTGGTCAATGACTGCCCGGGCTTCCTGGTCAACCGCGTACTGTTCCCGTACTTCGGCGGTTTCGCCAAGCTGGTCAGCGCCGGTGTCGACTTTGTGCGCATCGACAAAGTGATGGAAAAATTCGGCTGGCCAATGGGCCCGGCGTACCTGATGGACGTGGTCGGTATCGACACTGGCCACCATGGTCGTGACGTCATGGCTGAAGGCTTCCCGGACCGCATGAAAGACGACCGCCGCTCGGCGATCGACGCGCTCTACGAGGCCAAGCGCCTGGGCCAGAAGAACGGCAAGGGCTTCTACGCCTACGAGGCTGACAAGAAGGGCAAGCAGAAGAAAGTGGCCGACCCGTCGGTGCACGAAGTACTCGCGCCAGTTATCTACGAACAGCGTGAGGTGTCCGATGAGGACATCATCAACTGGATGATGATCGCCCTGTGCCTGGAAACCGTGCGTTGCCTGGAAGACGGCATCGTTGAAACCGCCGCCGAAGCCGATATGGGCCTGGTGTACGGTATTGGTTTCCCTCCATTCCGTGGTGGTGCGCTGCGTTACATCGACTCGATCGGTGTGGCTGAGTTCGTTGCCCTGGCTGACAAATACGCTGATTTGGGCCCGCTGTACCACCCGACCGCGAAGCTGCGTGAAATGGCCAAGAATGGCCAGAGCTTCTTCGGTTAAGCGCCCAGACGAATAGAGCGAGAATATTTATGAGCTTGAATCCAAGAGACGTGGTGATTGTCGACTTCGGTCGCACGCCAATGGGCCGCTCCAAGGGCGGCATGCACCGCAACACCCGCGCCGAAGACATGTCGGCGCACCTGATCAGCAAGTTGCTGGAGCGTAACGTCAAGGTCGACCCTAACGAAGTCGAAGACGTGATCTGGGGCTGCGTCAACCAGACCCTGGAGCAGGGCTGGAACATCGCGCGCATGGCGTCGTTGATGACCCAGATCCCGCACACCGCAGCTGGCCAGACTGTCAGCCGCCTGTGTGGCTCGTCGATGAGTGCGCTGCACACCGCAGCACAAGCGATCATGACCGGCAACGGCGATGTGTTCGTGGTCGGCGGCGTGGAGCACATGGGCCACGTCAGCATGATGCACGGCGTCGACCCGAACCCGCACATGTCGCTGTACGCGGCAAAAGCCTCGGGCATGATGGGCCTTACCGCAGAAATGCTCGGCAAAATGCACGGCATTACCCGCGAAGCCCAGGACGCGTTCGGCGTGCGCTCCCACCAGTTGGCCCACAAGGCGACCGTGGAAGGCAAGTTCAAGGATGAAATCATCCCGATGAACGGTTACGACGAGAACGGTTTCCTCAAACTGTTCGACTACGACGAAACCATTCGTCCGGACACCACCCTGGAAAGCCTGGCGGCCTTGAAGCCCGCCTTCAATCCAAAGGGCGGCACCGTCACAGCCGGTACGTCGTCGCAAATCACCGACGGTGCTTCGTGCATGATCGTGATGTCGGCGCAGCGTGCCCAGGACCTGGGCATTCAGCCGATGGCAGTGATCCGTTCGATGGCAGTGGCAGGTGTGGACCCGGCAATCATGGGCTATGGTCCAGTACCGGCCACACAAAAAGCCTTGAAGCGCGCGGGCCTGACCATCTCCGATATCGACTTCTTCGAGCTCAACGAAGCTTTCGCCGCACAGGCCCTGCCAGTGCTGAAAGATTTGAAAGTACTCGACAAGATGAACGAGAAGGTTAACCTGCACGGCGGCGCGATTGCCCTGGGCCACCCATTCGGTTGCTCCGGTGCACGTATCTCCGGCACTTTGCTTAACGTGATGAAGCAAAATGGCGGCAACCTTGGGGTTGCAACCATGTGCATTGGTCTCGGCCAAGGCATTTCCACCGTCTTCGAACGTATCTAAACGTTTCGCTGACGGAAGCCGGGGCCCAGTGCCCCGGTTTTTGTTTTTTGGAATTTTTAATATTTTTTTTCAACAAATTTTGCACGAGGGCCGAAGCATGAAAGTCGAACCAGGGCTCTACCAACATTACAAGGGCCCGCAGTACCGTGTTTTTAATGTGGCGCGGCACTCCGAGACCGAAGAAGAAGTGGTGTTTTACCAAGCACTGTATGGCGATTACGGCTTTTGGGTGCGCCCATTGAGCATGTTCGTTCAGACCGTCGAAGTTGACGGCGAGCAGGTCCCGCGCTTTGCTTTGGTGCAGGTCGAACCCAGTCTTTTTTCAGGGCAATAACGGCAGGCCGCGCAGAATGCTGCGCTTGACCTCACCTTGTTGCCACTATATATAGCGTTGCCGCGACAGGCGCCAACTGCCTTTCACTTCTCGAATTCAGGAATTTTCCGATCCATGGGCAAATCGCTGGTCATTGTGGAATCCCCGGCTAAGGCCAAGACCATCAACAAGTACTTGGGCAACGAGTACGTGGTGAAGTCGAGTATCGGCCATATCCGAGACCTGCCCACCAGCGGTTCGGCTAGCGCCAGCAAGGAGCCTGCCGCCAAGCGCGGCAAGGCGGCTGCGGGCGAAGGTCCGGTGCTCAGCCCTAAAGAGAAAGCGCGCAAGCAGCTGGTCTCACGCATGGGTGTGGACCCGGATCATGGCTGGAAGGCCAAGTACGAAATCCTTCCGGGCAAGGAAAAGGTCATCGAAGAGCTGCGCCGGCTCGCCAAAGATGCCGACACCATCTATCTCGCGACGGACTTGGACCGCGAAGGGGAAGCCATTGCCTGGCACCTGCGCGAAGCCATCGGCGGTGATGACAGCCGCTACAAGCGTGTGGTGTTCAACGAAATCACCAAAAAAGCCATCCAGGAAGCCTTCTCCAAGCCGGGCGAGCTGGACATCGACCGTGTCAACGCCCAACAGGCCCGTCGTTTCCTCGACCGCGTGGTGGGTTACATGGTCTCGCCACTGCTGTGGGCGAAAATCGCCCGTGGCCTGTCCGCCGGCCGCGTGCAATCGGTAGCGGTCAAGCTGGTGGTGGAGCGTGAGCGTGAGATCCGTGCGTTCAACCCCGAAGAATACTGGGAAGTCCACGCCGACCTGGGCACTGCCAAGGGCGCCAACGTGCGCTTTGAAGTGGCCCGTGAGAAAGGCGAGGCCTTCAAGCCGCTGAACGAAGCCCAGGCCATGGCCGCGCTGGAGAAGCTCAAGGCTTCCAGCTACAGCATCGTCAAGCGCGAAGACAAACCGACCAGCAGCAAGCCGTCGGCGCCGTTCATCACCTCCACGCTGCAACAGGCCGCGAGCAACCGCCTGGGCTTTGGCGTGAAGAAGACCATGATGATGGCCCAGCGTCTGTACGAAGCCGGCTACATTACGTATATGCGTACCGACTCCACCAACCTGTCGCAAGACGCGGTGGCGATGGCACGTACTTATATTGAAAGCGAGTTCGGCAAGAAGTACCTGCCGGAAAAGCCGAACGTCTACAGCAGCAAGGAAGGCGCACAAGAGGCTCACGAAGCAATTCGTCCTTCCGACGCCAACACCGAGCCAAGCAAGCTGACTGGCATGGAGCGTGACGCTGAGCGCCTCTACGAGCTGATCTGGCGCCAGTTCCTGGCTTGCCAGATGCTGCCGGCGCAATACCTGTCCACCACCGTCAGCGTGGGCGCAGGCGACTTCGAGCTGCGTGCCAAGGGCCGTATCCTCAAGTTCGACGGCTATACCCGCGTGATGCCGCAAATCGCCAAGCCAGGCGATGACGACGTGCTGCCGGACATGGCCCAGGGCGACACGTTGAAGCTGATCAAGCTCGACCCGTCCCAGCACTTCACCAAGCCGCCGGCGCGTTACTCCGAAGCCAGCTTGGTAAAAGAGATGGAAAAACGCGGTATCGGTCGTCCTTCGACCTATGCGGCAATCATCTCGACCATCCAGGACCGTGGCTACGTAGCTCTGCACAACCGTCGTTTCTACTCGGAAAAGATGGGCGACATCGTCACCGAGCGCCTGTCCGAGAGCTTCTCCAACCTTATGGACTACGGCTTCACCGCCGGCATGGAAGAGAACCTTGATGACGTGGCCCAGGGCGAACGCGACTGGAAAAACGTGCTGGATGAGTTCTACGGCGACTTCAAAAAGAAACTCGAAGTAGCCGAAAGCCCTGATAGCGGCATGCGCGCCAACCAGCCGGTGATGACCGACATCCCGTGCCTGACGTGCGGCCGTCCGATGCAGATTCGTACCGCATCCACCGGTGTGTTCCTCGGTTGCTCGGGCTACAGCCTGCCGCCCAAAGAGCGCTGCAAGGCCACCGTTAACCTGGTGCCAGGCGATGAGATTGCCGCCGACGACGAGGGTGAGTCCGAGTCGCTGGTACTGCGTGGCAAGCACCGCTGCCCGATCTGCAGCACGGCGATGGACGCCTACCTGCTCGACGAGAAGCATAAGTTGCACATCTGCGGTAACAACCCGGATTGCAACGGCTACGAGATCGAAGAAGGCACCTACCGCATCAAAGGCTACGAAGGTCCGAGCCTGGAATGCGACAAGTGCGGCAGCGAGATGCAGCTCAAGACCGGCCGTTTCGGCAAGTTCTTCGGTTGCACCAACCCGACCTGCAAGAACACGCGCAAACTGCTGAAAAGCGGTGACGCGGCGCCGCCGAAGATGGACCCGGTGAAGATGCCTGAACTCAAGTGCGAGAAGGTCAACGACACCTACATCCTGCGTGACGGCGCTTCGGGCCTGTTCCTGGCGGCCAGCCAGTTCCCGAAAAACCGCGAGACCCGTGCCCCGCTGGTGATGGAGATCGTGCCGCACAAGGACGAGATTGATCCGAAGTACCACTTCCTGTGTGAAGCGCCGAAGAAGGATCCCGACGGTCGCCCGTCCGTGATCCGCTACAGCCGCAAAACCAAGGAGCAGTACGTGCAGACCGAAGTGGACGGCAAGCCTACCGGCTGGAAAGCCTTCTACGACGGCGGTAAGTGGAAGGTCGAGGACAAGCGTCAGGGCGCTTGATCGGCTGATCTTTCAGTGGTCTAGGAGCGGGCTTGCTGTGGCGAGGGAGCTTGCTCCCGCTGGACTGCGCAGCAGGCCCCGGCTTTAGGGGGGCGCTGCGCACTGGAGCGCCAGCCCGGCCCAGCGGGAGCAAGCTCCCTCGCCACAATGTTCAGCCAGCATCACGCTTATTTCGTTGTGGAGACTGCCGTTATGGCCAACGAACTCTATACCCGTACCAATCAGAAAATTTACTTCGCGGGTTTGTCCCTGGACGCCCTTGGCCGCGCCGAGGAAGGGAAGGAGATGAATGCCATCGCGCTGGTCCAGGCCGGGCGTGAGGCGGCGTTGTTCCACCTCTATGGCGCTTTGCTGGGCCTGTGCCATGAAATTGCCGGGTTCTACCGCTTGCCCCAGGCTGGCGCCCCCCGAGCAGAAATGATCATGAACCGCGAAGTGCTCGAGACAATGGCAATTCCGGAGTTGGCTGAGCTGGTGGAAATGGCGCAGAGCCCGGACAGCTGGGTCGCCCGCTTGCTCAAGGCCCACGCAGACATGTTCCAGCCGCCGCGTGTTCCCCATGTGCCCAAGGGCGATGTGACACAGCCGCTGATCGTGGCCGTTGCGCTGGAAGAGGATGAGCCCAAGCCCTTGAGCCGTGAGGAGCTGGAAAGCTGGCGTCAGGAGCTGAAGAAGATGGCGTTGCGGTTTCGCGAAGGCTTGAACGAGTGCTGAGGCGCTATTGCTGATACACACGAATCAAAAACTGTGGGAGCGGGCTTGCTCACGAATGCGGTGGGTCTGTAATGACTTCTTTACTGAAACTCCGCATTCGCGAGCAAGCCCGCTCCCACATTTGAACCAAGTTAGGCAGAAAGTGCGGCGCAGGCCTCAATAAGCACCATTCATCAAGCCGTCAAGAAACCTGTTCAGATCCTCTGCGAGGCTGGGTGGATGACTGATATAATCCCGGCCTTTCGTGGAGAACAGACTTATATGCCAACGTCCTTTCTGGAAATTGTTGAACTGCCTGACGGCCGAATCGAGCTGCGTCGGGCTGAGGACGAGGGTTCTCTGGTTATTTTGGATTTTTCCGAGGACGCAAAAGCGTTCCTGCAAGGCCAGCACGTGGAAGTGGCAAAAGCCATGTTGAGCGTGGGTGTGCAGATGGCTGGTCGCCTGGCCGAAGGCGAGCCGGAGAAGGAAGATGGGCCGCGGGTGCTTCACTGAGTAGCAGTGAAACGTTCTGGGAAGCGTTCTGGCGAGCGGGCTTCTGTGGCGAGGGAGCTTGCTCCCGCTGGGCTGCGAAGCGGCCCTGAATAGATTTAATGCGGTGTATCAGGTATTCCACGGTGCCTGGTTTTGGGGCTGCTGCGCAGCCCAGCGCGAGCAAGCTCGCTCGCCACAACAAGCTCGCCTGCCACAATAAGCCCGTCCACAGGGTTGGCCTGCATCAGACCCCATTACCCCAATCGAATATTCAAACTCTGCGCATCGCCCGTGCGCGCGGCGCTGACCAGCTGTTGCTTGGCGGCCGCATTCAGCGGGTTCAACCAGCTCACCACCGTATGGCTACGCCCCAGGCGCAAGGCTTCGCACGTCAACTGCTGGGCACTTTGCGCACCGCGCGGTTGCAGCAGCAGGATGCGCTCACGGTTGAGGCCGGCGTCCCGCAGCCAGGCCTGGGTCAGGCTGGCGGGTGGGGCGATCAGCGTCAGCCAGCGTGCGTCCTGCTCCTCGCTCAATTCGCGAAGTATCGGCGCCAGCAGGCTCAGGCAGCTCCCGGCAGCACCGCGCAACGACAGCTCACTGAACGCCTCAGGTTCGGAGCCCCACGGGGCTTCGACCGTTTCCTTGAGGATGGGCGCAAGGGGTTGGGCCATAAAGGCCTCGAACAGCGACAGTTGTGTGTGTTGCGGGGTGTGCACGAGCTGCATGGTGCCTCCTTTAGCGGCGAATGACGCCGACGCTCAAGCCTTCGATCACCAGGTCCTGATCTTTCAGGTTCACTTCAATCGGGGCGAACTCAGGGTTCTCGGCCATAAGCCAGACCTTGCTGCCTTCACGCTTGAAGCGTTTGACGGTGACTTCATCGCCGATACGGGCGACGACGATCTGGCCATTACGGGCTTCGCGAGTGGTGTGGACGGCCAGCAGGTCACCGTCGAAAATGCCCACGTCCTTCATGCTCATGCCGTGTACGCGCAACAGGTAGTCGGCACGCGGATGGAAGAACGTCGGGTTGATGTTGCAGGACTCTTCGACGTGCTGCTGCGCCAGGATCGGCGCACCGGCAGCGACACGGCCGATGATCGGCAGGGTCGATTCGTCGGCCTTGGCTTCAAAACCAGGGATACGAATACCGCGTGAAGCACCCGGGGTCATCTCGATCGCGCCTTTGCGGGCGAGGGCCTTGAGGTGTTCTTCGGCGGCGTTGGGGGACTTGAACCCCAGTTCCAGCGCAATTTCCGCTCGCGTCGGCGGGTAGCCGTTGTCGTCGAGGCAGCGCTTGATAAAAGCCAGAATCTCAGCTTGGCGTGGCGTCAGTTTTAGCATGTTGATCGCTCTGTCTTTTTATACAGTGACTGGGATTATATACAGTGAACTGCGCTTGGCAATCATCCTTTTTTGGCACTCCGCTGGACGGTCGTCTGTCACTCTTCCTACAAGGCATAGACAGCGCTGCCTACAGGGCGCGAAGGATGTGATTAAATAGCGATGAAATAGATGACTGCCCGGCCGGAAAACGGACTCGCAGGCTTGACAAGACACACCCTGAAACGTATGTTTCAAACAAGTGTTTGTCAGGCGGAGTAGCCATGGCCCAGTCGGAAACCGTTGAACGCATTCTCGATGCTGCCGAGCAATTGTTCGCGGAAAAAGGATTTGCTGAAACTTCATTGCGGCTGATCACCAGCAAGGCTGGGGTTAACCTCGCCGCCGTGAACTATCATTTCGGCTCAAAAAAAGCCCTGATCCAGGCGGTGTTCTCACGCTTCCTGGGGCCGTTCTGCGCCAGCCTCGACCGTGAGCTGGAGCGTCGCCAGACCAAGCCCGAAAACAAGCCAAGCCTGGAAGACCTGCTGGAAATCCTGGTTGAGCAAGCGCTGGTGGTTCAACCGCGCAGCGGCAATGACCTGTCGATCTTCATGCGCCTTTTAGGGCTGGCCTTCAGCCAGAGCCAGGGCCACCTGCGCCGTTATCTGGAAGACATGTACGGCAAGGTGTTCCGCCGTTACATGCTGCTGGTTAACGAGGCCGCCCCGCGTATTCCGCCGATCGAACTGTTCTGGCGTGTGCACTTCATGCTCGGCGCCGCCGCCTTCAGCATGTCCGGCATCAAGGCCTTGCGCGCGATTGCCGAGACCGATTTCGGCGTCAACACCTCCATCGAGCAAGTGATGCGCCTGATGGTGCCGTTCCTTGCCGCCGGCATGCGCGCCGAAACCGGCGTGACCGACCCGGCCATGGCCACCGCGCAACTGCGCCCGCGCAGCAAGTCGACGCCGGCCGTCGCCAAGGCGTGATTGCCCCAGGTGTGCGCGGCGGCTAAGCTAGCCGCCATGCCGATTTCAGCTATTTACTCGCAACCCGTTGTGCTCACCGCGCTTTTCGCGCCAGGTGAGGGCAACGGGTTGTGTGCGTTATTTAAGGAAGGTTTATGACTGCTGCCCTGCAAGGTTCGTTAATGGTCGATGTGGCCGGCACTTGGCTGACGGCCGAGGATCGCCAGTTGTTGCGCCAGCCTGAAGTGGGCGGGTTGATCATTTTTGCGCGCAATATCGAGCATCCACGCCAGGTGCGCGAGCTGAGCGCGGCGATTCGCGCGGTTCGCCCCGACCTGCTGCTGGCCGTCGATCAGGAAGGCGGTCGTGTGCAGCGCCTGCGTCAGGGTTTTGTACGCCTGCCGGCCATGCGTCTGCTGGCGGATAAGCCGAATGCCGAATACCTGGCCGAGCAGTGCGGCTGGATCATGGCCACTGAAGTGCTGGCGGTCGGCCTTGACCTGAGCTTCGCCCCGGTGCTTGACCTCGACTACCAACGCAGCGCCGTGGTCGGCACCCGTTCCTTCGAAGGCGACCCCGAGCGCGCTGCCGTGCTCGCGGGGGCGTTCATTCGCGGTATGAACAGCGCCGGCATGGCGGCCACCGGCAAACATTTCCCGGGCCATGGCTGGGCCGAGGCGGATTCCCACGTCGCGATTCCAAACGACGAACGCAGCCTGGAACAGATTCGCGCAAATGACCTGGCGCCTTTCGCACGCCTGAGCAAGCAATTGGCGGCGGTGATGCCGGCTCACGTTATTTACCCGCAAGTGGACGCCCAACCCGCCGGCTTCTCGCGTCGCTGGTTGCAGGACATTCTGCGCGGCGAGCTGCAATTTGACGGGGTGATTTTCAGCGATGACCTGTCCATGGCGGGGGCGCATGTGGTCGGCGATGCGGCCAGTCGAATTGAGGCGGCGCTGACGGCCGGTTGTGATATGGGTTTGGTGTGCAATGACCGGGCGGCTGCGGAGCTGGCACTCACGGCGGCGCAGCGCATGAAGGTCACGCCATCGGCGCGGATTGCGCGGATGCGTGGGCAGGCGATTGCTTCGACAGAGTACAAGCAGGATCCGCGTTGGCTGGTGGCGCTTACCGCGTTGCGCGATGCTCAGTTGATCGACTGAATACCGCGTTGCTGCTGCCATCGCAGGCAAGCCAGCTCCCACCCTTGAATGTATTCACACATCAAGGGTGGGAGCTGGCTTGCCTGCGATAGCGATCTAACCGTCAGCGCTTCTCTTGCTTATGGGGCAATGGTGCAAACAACGCCTCAATATCCTCATTACCCAACTGCCAATCCCCGGTCGTGCGCCCATCCAGCACACCCGCTGCCAGGTCAGACTTTTCCTTCTGCAGGTGCTGGATTTTCTCCTCCACCGTGCCTCGCGCAATCATCTTGTAGACGAACACCGGCTTCTCCTGCCCGATGCGGTACGCACGGTCGGTCGCCTGGTTTTCCGTCGCCGGGTTCCACCATGGGTCATAGTGGATCACCGTGTCGGCCTCGGTCAGGTTCAAACCGACGCCGCCGGCCTTCAGGCTGATCAGAAAAATCTGTAGCTTGCCGCTCTGGAAATCCTTCACCGGCGTGCGCCGGTCGCGGGTCTGGCCGGTGAGTAATGCGTAGGGCACGCCGCGTTTTTTCAGCTCGGCTTCGATCAGGCTCAGCATCGAGGTGAACTGCGAGAACAACAATATCCGGCGCCCTTCGGCAAACAGCTCTTCGAGCATCTCCAGCAGGCTGTCGAGTTTGCCCGAGCTGCTGCCACGGGCGGGCAGGGTGGCGTCGTTGACCAGGCGCAGGTCGCAGCATACCTGGCGCAGTTTGAGCAGCGCCTCAAGAATGATGATCTGGCTGCGCGCCACGCCCTTGCGGGTGATTTCGTCGCGCACCTTTTTGTCCATGGCCAGGCGCATGGTTTCGTACACGTCGCGCTGGGCCTCGTTGAGGTCGACCCAGTGGATGATCTCGGTCTTGGGCGGCAGCTCGGTGGCCACCTGCTCTTTGGTGCGGCGCAGCAGGAAGGGTTTGATCCGACCGTTGAGGTGCTGCAAGCGCACCTCACTGGCGCGCTTTTCGATGGGCACGCGGTAATCGCGGTTGAAGCTTTTGACGTCTCCCAGCCAGCCCGGCAGCAGAAAGTGGAACAGCGACCACAGCTCGCCCAGGTGGTTTTCCAGCGGCGTGCCGCTCAGGCACAGGCGCTGGCGCGCATTGAGCTCGCGCGCGGCCTGGGCAGCCTTGCTGTTGGGATTTTTTATGTACTGGGCTTCATCGAGGATCAGCACGTGCAAGGGCTGGGCGGCGAGGGTGTCGATGTCCTTGGGCAGCAGCGCGTAGGTGGTCAGCAGCAGGTCAAAGTCCTGCAGATGGGTGAAATGTTTCTTGCGA
Organism: Pseudomonas sp. FP2338; assembly: GCF_030687515.1. Lineage (NCBI taxonomy): Bacteria > Pseudomonadati > Pseudomonadota > Gammaproteobacteria > Pseudomonadales > Pseudomonadaceae > Pseudomonas > Pseudomonas sp. FP2338. The sequence goes on from NZ_CP117436.1 coordinate 1,801,913, forward strand.
CCAGCGCCGTATAGCGCCTGCACCCGCAGTTGCGGTGTGAAGTGCGCCGCTTCATCCAGCCAGTTGGGAATCAGACTGGTGGGCATCACCACCATGCACGGCCGATCGAGGCGCCCGGCGGCTTTTTCGCTGAGAATATGCGCCAGGGTCTGCAGGGTTTTGCCCAGGCCCATGTCATCGGCAAGAATCCCGCCCACATCGAGCTGACGCAGCGACTGCATCCAACTCAAGCCTTCCAGCTGATACGGGCGCAAGGTCGCGTTCAAGCCTTCGGGCGCCACGCAGGTGAAGTCCTTGATGTCGCGCAGGCGCTGGGCGAAGTTGCGGATCTTCTCGCCGCCTTCCCATTGCAGCGGCAGGTCTTCCAGCGGGTTCAGGCGAATGGCATCGGCCTTGGCCAGACGCAAGCTGGTGGTGCCGGTTTCCTGTAGGTAAAACTCGCCAAGGGTGGCCAGAACGGGCTTGAGCCGGCCGTAAGGCAACGCCACTTGCAGCGGGCCATGGCCGTTGGGCAGGCCGGGAATATTCACCAGGATCAACTCGTCGTCACGGCGCCGGGCGAGTTTCTCCGGGTTGAGGATTTCGGTGTGGGAACGCATCAAGTTGAGCAAAATCGGCAACAGGCTCAGGCGCTCGCCATTGACGATAATCCCCAGCTCCAGGTCGAACCAGTCGCGTTCCGGGCCTTCATCGACGGTGGCGTACCAGTCATCGACGGCACTAAGGTCGAAACCGAAATCTTCTTCTATTTGCAGCTCCCAACCCTCGGCGCGCAAGGTCGGCGAGGCGTTGAGGGTGAAGTTCAGCCACGCACTGTCATTGACCAGTTCGAACAGCTCGCCGGCACTCTCCGGCAACGCCTTGCTCTGGCGCGTGGCGATCTTGAAGCCGAGCAGGCGCAGTTGTTCGCGATAGGGTTGCTCCAGCTCCGGATGGCGCTTGATGCGCAGGCTCTGGGTTTCCTGGCGCACGATGATGTCAGCGTTTTTCTGCCCGCTGACATAGTTGCCCAGGTAATTGAACGACAGCGCCGCACGGTGCTGGATATAGCGCTGCATCTTGCCATTACGCGGTTCAAACGCACTGAACTCCACGCTGGCCAGCCACAGGCGCGGCACCGGCCGCACCTCTTCCATGACCACTTGTGGCAGCACCACGCGGTTATCCAGCACGGCCTGGAGCTTTTCCAACAGCTCGGCATCTTGCGCGGCGGCCGGGTAGGCCAGGGTTTCCTGGACCTTGAGCAGCACGGCCGCGATGTGTTTGCAGTTGGTGTGTACCGGGCAGGTGCAGCGGCTGTCCACCAGAATCAGCGTGCCCTTGGCCGATTCGCGCAGCGAGATGGTTTGTCGGTAAACATTGCCGCCAGAGCCTTCGCAGCTGGCGATGATGGTGCTGTCGCCGGACTCGACGATGCGCACGCGGTTTTCCAGGGCGTAGCGCCGCCCGCGCTCAAGGCTTTGCTCTTTAAAGCGATTGGCCCACGAAGGGGCCAGGGGTTTGGTCAACGACGACGTCAGGGGCATGGCGCTGGATCAGTCCTGAATGTCGGGCGGTGGCGCACTGGGTGGTTTGGCGGTCAGCGACGTGATCTTGATCAGCAGCGCCAAGTGGCCGCCATCCAGGTAATTGAGTTGGTTGTTCTTGGTGCGCACGTCTTGCTGGCTCAAGTGTTCGCTGGCAATCACGCTGCCGTTGGCGTCGAACCGGTTGATCCAGAAATCCGCGTCGATATCGGTAAAGCGCCCCAGCTGCAGGTTCAGCGTGCCTTCGATAGGAAACTGGCCGAACTGCTCCTGGCCATCGGTAATGGCCAGCTTCACCGGTTGCTCGCCGAGGTTCTGATCCCAGGCGCGGTGCAGCAATACGGTGTAACTGTTGTCCGCACTCAGCTTGTCGACGATGTTGCCCAGCCGCGGTGGGCTCAGTTTGTCGGTCGGCAGCCGCGCCGCACCGGCATCCCAGTTTTCCGGCGCGGCGCGGCTATTGATCACCGGCTCGGCGTTCTGGCGCACCAGGATCATTTCCACCAGGTACGGGCTGTCGGCAAATGCCGAAGGAGCGACCACCACCAACATGAAGCTCAGAATGCGGAACAGGCGCATGGGGGCGTCCTTCAAGCAGATTTCGGGATGAGGCGCTCAAACAGCGCCTCCAGGGTATTAAAGCGTTCTTCGGCACGCTCCATCGGCACCATGAATTTGAACAGCGTAGCCCCTTCGAACTTGTAGCGGTTGGGTTGGCCCTGAATCAGTTTGATCAGCACCAATGGGTCCACCGGCGTTTGCGCCTCGAACTCGATGCGCCCACCCTGCGGCCCGGCGTCGACCTTCTTGATACCCAGTTGTTCGGCCTGCAATTTCAGCAGCGTCAGGCGTACCAGGTTCTTGGTTGGCTCGGGCAGCAGGCCGAAGCGGTCGATCATCTCGACTTGCAGGTCCTTGAGGCCTTCTTCGTCGGTGGCCGAGGCGATGCGCTTGTAGAGAATCAGCCGCGCATGCACGTCGGGCAGGTAGTCTTCGGGAATCAACGCCGGCAAACGCAGGTTGATTTCCGGGCCGCCGCCCAAGGGTTGGTCGAGGTTCGGTTGTTCGCCTTTGCGGATGGCTTTTACTGCGCGTTCGAGCATCTCCATATACAGCGTGAAACCCACCGCCTGGATCTGCCCGCTCTGGCCGTCGCCGAGCAGTTCGCCGGCGCCACGGATTTCCAGGTCGTTGGTGGCCAGTACAAAACCGGCACCGAGGTCCTGGGTATTGGCGATCGCTTCCAGGCGCTTTTCGGCATCGGAGGTGATCTGTTGGCGCGGCGGTGTCAGCAGGTAGGCATAGGCCTGGTGGTGACTGCGACCCACACGGCCACGCAGCTGGTGCAATTGCGCCAGGCCGAATTTGTCGGCGCGCTCAATGATGATGGTGTTGGCGCTCGGCACGTCAATGCCGGTCTCGATGATGGTCGAGGCGATCAGCACGTTGAAGCGCTTGTGGTAGAAGTCGCTCATGACTTGTTCGAGTTCACGCTCGCGCATCTGCCCGTGGCCGATGGCGATGCGCGCTTCCGGCACCAGTTCGGCGAGGTCGGCGGCGCATTTCTCGATGGTCTTCACGTCGTTGTGCAGGTAGTAAACCTGCCCGCCGCGCAGCAGTTCACGCAACAAGGCTTCCTTGACCGTGCTTTTGTTCTGCTCCATCACAAAGGTGCGCACCGACAACCGCCGTGCGGGTGGGGTGGCAATGATCGACAGGTCGCGCATGCCCGACACGGCCATGTTCAGCGTGCGTGGGATCGGCGTTGCGGTGAGCGTCAGAATGTCGACTTCGCTGCGCAGGGCCTTGAGCTGTTCTTTTTGACGCACGCCAAAGCGGTGCTCTTCGTCGATGATCACAAGGCCCAGGTTCTTGATCTTCACGTCGTCCGACAGCAGCTTGTGGGTGCCGATCACGATATCAATCTTGCCCTCGGCCAGATCGGCGATGGCGGCGTTGACTTCCTTGGCGGATTTGAAGCGGCTCATCACTTCCACCGTCACCGGCCAGTCGGCAAAGCGGTCGCGGAAGCTGTTGTAGTGCTGTTGGGCGAGCAGGGTGGTCGGCACCAGAATCGCTACTTGCTTGCCACCGTGCACGGCAATAAAGGCCGCGCGCATGGCCACTTCGGTTTTGCCGAAGCCCACGTCGCCGCACACCAGGCGGTCCATTGGCTTGGGCGCAAGCATATCGGCGCGCACCGCTTCGATGGTGGTTTGCTGGTCCGGGGTTTCTTCGAAGGCAAAACCGGCGCTGAAGGTGGCGTAGTCGGCTTTCGGGTCGGCGAACGCATAGCCTTCGCGCGCAGCACGGCGGGCATAGATGTCGAGCAACTCGGCGGCCACGTCGCGTACTTGTTCGGCGGCTTTGCGCTTGGCTTTTTGCCAGGTCTCGGAGCCCAGGCGGTGCAACGGCGCCAGCGCGTCGTCGCTGCCGGTATAGCGTGCGATCAGGTGCAGGCTGGCCACTGGCACGTAGAGCTTGGCGCCTTCGGCGTATTCCATGGTGAGGAATTCGGCGGCCTGGTTGTCGATCTCCAGGGTCTGCAAACCCAGGTAGCGGCCCACGCCATGGTCGATATGCACCACGGGCGCGCCTTCGCGCAGTTCGGTGAGGTTCTTGATCACCGCGTCGTTGTTGGCGTCGGTGCGTTTTTCACGGCGCCGGCGCTGCATCACGCGCTGGCCGAACAACGGGCTTTCGGCGATCAGTGCCAGGGCCGGGTCGTCCAGCAACAAACCTTCGTCCAGCGGTGCGATGGTGATGGCCAGGCGCTCTTTGCTTTTGACAAAGTCCGGCCAGCTGTCGACGGTTTTCGGGCGCAGCTTCAAGCGCTCCAGCAGCTCCAGCAGCACTTCGCGACGGCCGGCGGATTCGGCGGTAAACAGCACACGGCCTGGGAAGTCGCCAATGAAATTCGACAGCGCTTCCAGTGGCTGCGTGGCTTTGGCCTGAATTGCCAGGTCCGGCAACGTGCTCGCCGGGAAGCGCTCGCGGCCACTGCCGGCGTCCACGTCCTGCTGGCTGGCAACCACGCGCGGCCAGTTTTTCAGGCGGGCGAAGCAGTCTTCCACCGGCAGGAACAGTTCGGCGGGCGGCAATAAAGGCCGCGACGGGTCGACGCGGCGCTCTTCGTAGCGGTTGCGCACATCGTTCCAGAAGTTTTCCGCCGCCTGCTCGATGCCCGGCAGCGAGAACACTTGGGTGTCTGCGGGCAGGTAATCGAACAGGGTGGAGGTTTCATCGAAGAACAGCGGCAGGTAGTACTCGATACCGGCCGGGGTAATCCCGCTGCTTAAATCCTGAAAGATCGGGCAGCGGCGGAAGTCGACGTCGAAGCGTTCGCGAAAGCGCGCCTTGAAGCGCGTGACCGCGTCTTTTTGCAGCGGGAATTCCCGCGCCGGCAGCAGCTTGATCGACTCTACCTTGTCGATGGAGCGCTGGTTGTCCGGGTCGAAGGTGCGCAGCGTCTCGATTTCGTCATCGAACAGGTCGATGCGGTAGGGCAGTTTGCTGCCCATCGGGAACAGGTCGATCAACGCACCACGCACCGCAAACTCGCCGTGTTCGTACACGGTGTCGACGCAACGGTAACCGCTGGCTTCCAGGCGCGTGCGCATCTGCTCCACATCGAGCTTCTGGCCGACATCCAGCACCAGGCTGCTGCCGAGCAGAAACTTGGTCGGCGCCAGGCGGTGCAGGGCGGTGGTGATCGGCACCACGAGCACGCCGTGGGCCAGTTCCGGCAGGCGGTAGAGGCTGGCGATGCGCTGGGAGATGATGTCCTGGTGCGGCGAGAACAGGTCGTAGGGCAGGGTTTCCCAGTCGGGGAAATGCAGCACCGGCAAATCGGGGGCGAAGAAGCTCAGCTCCTGCTCCAGCCGTTCGGCGCTTTGGCTGTCGGCGGTAAGCAGCAGGGTAAAGCGCTTGGCTGCGCTGGCAGCCTCGGCAATGGCCAGGCTCAGGGCGGCACCGGGCAGGTTGCCCCAGTGCTGTTTACCTGCCGCGGCAGGGAGAAGCGGTAGACGCAGAACGGGCACGGAAGGTTGAGCTCCAAGCGTTGCGACAAAGTCGGTAATTGTAGCGGTCCAAGGTGCCGCCTGTCAGTTGCTGACTGAGCCTATTAGGGTTTGCAGGAAATGTAGTGGCTAAGACAAACAATGGCGGGTTTTGACTCAATATGTAGTGCCATTTTGCGTGGATGTTTCGGAGGGTTACGGACAAGTTGGCACAATCGCGGCATGGGCGGCCTGCTGAAACCCGCGTGTTTCCTGGCTTGTAGCGGGGTGGTATTTTTTTGCAAGGGCTTTTTGTTGTGCTCGGCGCATTGCTCAACGGGCAGTCGGACGACATAATGTAGCCCCTTTTTTCTGCCCCTACATGTGGAAGGTTCCCGTGACTCAGAAGCCCGACCAGTGTCTTGGTGAATGGATCGACCGTGAAGCACTCGCTGAAGCGATGATTCCGCTTATCGGTCAGCTGTACCGCAATAACAATGTGGTGAGCTCGATCTATGGCCGCAGCCTGATCAACCAGTCTGTCATCGCGATTCTCAAAGCGCACCGCTTTGCGCGTCACCGTTCCGCCGACGACAGCGAACTCTCCGTCCACGAAACATTCCCACTGCTTAAAGCCATGAGCGAGCTCAAGCTCGGCGCGGCTTCGGTAGACCTGGGCAAGTTGGCTTACAAGTTCCGCAAGGAAGGTGCCGGCCGCAGCGCCGAGCAGTTCGTGCGTGAGAAAATGGCCGATGTGGTTGGCCAGCAAAACGCCGCTGCCCGCAAAGGCACCGACGTGGTGTTGTACGGTTTCGGTCGTATCGGCCGCCTGCTGGCGCGCATCCTGATCGAAAAAACCGGTGGCGGCGACGGCCTGCGCCTGCGTGCCATCGTGGTGCGCAAAGGCGCCGAGAACGACCTGACCAAGCGCGCAAGCCTGTTGCGTCGCGACTCGGTACACGGCCCGTTCAACGGCACCATCGTCATCGACGAAGAAAACAACACCATCACCGCCAACGGTAACCTGATCCAGGTGATCTACGCGAAGAACCCGGCCGAGGTGGATTACACCCAGTACGGCATTAAAGACGCGCTGCTGGTGGACAACACCGGCGTATGGCGTGATGCCGAAGGCCTGGGCCAGCATCTGGCCTGCCCGGGTATCGACCGCGTTGTGCTGACTGCGCCTGGCAAGGGCAAGCTCAAGAACATCGTGCACGGTATCAACCACGGTGAAATCACCGCTGACGACAAGATCGTGTCCGCCGCTTCGTGCACCACCAACGCCATCGTGCCGGTGCTGAAGGCTGTGAATGACAAGTTCGGCATCGTTAACGGTCACGTTGAAACGGTTCACTCGTACACCAACGACCAGAACCTGATCGACAACTTCCACAAAGGCGATCGCCGTGGCCGTAGCGCCGCGCTGAACATGGTGATCACCGAGACCGGTGCCGCCACCGCTGCTGCCAAGGCCCTGCCTGAGCTGGCCGGCAAGCTGACCGGTAACGCGATCCGTGTACCGACGCCGAACGTGTCGATGGCCATTCTCAACCTGAACCTTGAGAAAGCCGCCACCCGTGAAGAGATGAACGAGTACCTGCGCTACATGGCGCTGCACTCCGACCTGCACAAGCAGATCGACTTCGTTAACTCGCAGGAAGTGGTTTCCACCGACTTCGTGGGTTCGCGCCACGCCGGTGTGGTCGACGCTGAAGCGACCATTACCCAGGACAACCGCGTTGTTCTGTATGTTTGGTACGACAACGAGTTCGGCTACAGCTGCCAGGTGGTTCGTGTGATGGAAGACATGGCCGGGGTTAACCCGCCAGCATTTCCGCGCTAAGCCTTAGCGGTAAATGAAAAAGCCCCGACTGGTTCGGGGCTTTTTTGTGTCTGTTGGTTTTGTATTGAATGTCAGGGCCTCATCGCAGGCAAGCCAGCTCCCACCTTTGACTGTGTTCAAACGTCGAAATGTGGGAGCTGGCTTGCCTGCGATAGCGGACTATCAGGCGCCGCCAACCACCGAAGCCTGCGCCGTCCGCAATTCATGCCGATTGCCTTTAAACAGCACCAGCGTCGCAATCAACCCCAACACCGCCGCGCCACTCAGCCAAATTCCCGGCGCCGCCTTGTTATCCAGCACATGGATCAGATAAGTACAGGCCGCCGGCGTAAACCCACCAAAGGTCGCCGTCGCCAGGCTGTAAGCCAGCGAAAACCCGGTGGTGCGCACTTCAATCGGCATAATCTCGGTAAGCGCCACCACCATCGCCCCGTTGTACGAGCCATACAGGAACGACAACCACAACAGCACGATCAGCAGATGGCTGAAGCTCGGATTCGCCACCAGCCACGACAGCGCCGGGTACGCCGTGAGAATCGCCAGAATCGTCGCCCCTAGCAGTAAGGGTTTGCGCCCGATCTTGTCGGACACCGCGCCCATCACCGGCAGCCAGATAAAGTTGGAAATGCCCACGCACACCGTGACCAGCAACGCATCGAAGTCGGACAGGTGCAGTTCGGCCTTGCCGAAGGTCGGGGTGTAGGCGGTGATCAGGTAGAACGACACGGTGGTCATCACCACCAGCGCCATGCCGGCAATGACAATGCCGAAGTTCTGGCCGATCGAACGCACGATTTCCTGCAGGGTAGGGCGGTGTTTACGCGCCTGGAACTCAGGGGTTTCTTCCAGCGAACGGCGAATCACGAAGATCACCGGCACGATCAGGCAGCCGATCAGGAACGGTACGCGCCAGCCCCAGTCGCCCATCTCTTCGGGGCTGAGCCAGTGGTTGAGGCCCACGCCGAGCAAACCGGCGAACACCACCGCAGCCTGTTGGCTGGCGGACTGCCAACTGACAAAAAAGCCTTTGCGGCCCGGCGTGGCGATTTCCGCCAGGTACACCGACACACCGCCCAGCTCGACGCCGGCGGAGAAACCTTGCAACAAGCGGCCAAACAGCACCAGCAACGGCGCCGCAACGCCCAGGGTGGCGTAGCCGGGCACACAGGCAATCAGGATGGTGCCCGCAGCCATCAAGGCCAGGGTGATGACCAGACCCTTTTTACGGCCGTGGCGGTCGATGTAGGCGCCGAGGAAGATTGCGCCCAGTGGCCGCATCAGGAAGCCGGCGCCGAAGGTCGCAAGCGACAGCATCAGCGAGGCAAAGGCGCTGTCGCTGGGGAAGAAGGTTTTGGCAATGGCCGTGGCGTAGAAGCCGTAGACCATGAAGTCGAACATCTCGAGGAAGTTGCCGCTGACAACGCGAAAAATCGCCTTGCCCTTGCCCGTGGTAGTGGACATGTCATGCACTCATTCTGGCTATCTTATTAGTGATCCCTGGTCATCATTCGTCCTTGCTGCAGTTTTGTAACCATATGTGTATTAGCCACTACCGGCAATAAAAATTGATAGCAAGCTGACTAAATGCGCAGTTGTCGAGGGCAATCAAAATCAAATGTGGGAGCGGGCTTGCCTGCGATAGCGGTGTGTCAGTCCGCAAATGAGTGGCTGACCCACCGCTATCGCAGGCAAGCCCGCTCCCACAGGGGGTATTTGGTGTTTTTTGGGGTGGTGGTTAGTTCAGGAGGGCGTTGCGCAGGCTGTCCGACAGGCCTTTCGGCGCCAGCCAGATACCGAGGTAGGCTTTTGCCAATTCCTCGTTACGACTGCTGAACACCACCTGCTCATTAATCTCCAGATTCAGCCCGCGCCCAGGGCGAAAATCCAGGGCATAACGATCGCCCGTGCGGATGTTGCGGAAACTGGCGTGCAGTGGGTCCAACTCTGGCTTAAGCCGGGCGAGGGTTGCAGCGGATTGCTGGCGTTCGAGGGTGGCCGTAGCGGCCTTGATCACATCATTACGGTCGATATCGCGAAAGTAATACAGCGCCAGGCGCACCTCGTTTCGCTGGGTCCAGGCCTGTTTGGCGCTGACGTCTGCCGGGGCATACAGCGCGGCCGCGTACACATCCGCCCAGAGATACACCAGCACCGCCTGGTTTTTCAGCGCCAGTTCATGAGACTGCGCCGGGAAGCCAGCCTGTTTGAGCCGGTCCGCCTCATTGGCATGCACCGCAAACGAAAAAATCATCATTAAACACAAAACCACATGCCGCATAATGGCCCCGCCTGCGAAGGTGCGTGTCAGCAGTGTAATGCCAGTTTGCAGTTCCTGTAGTAAAGGCAAGACTGGCCTACGACGCGACCAAGGGTTAATGTGCGCGGCGTTGAGCCTTATATAGACTGTGCCCCGGCTCACACACTTGAGCCAAAAATTTCCTTCATGCCCGCTGGCCGCGGCATGATTTAGCCAGGCGTCCAACCGTACGCCTGGCCTGTTCTGAGGAGTACGCATGGCTGTCTACAACTACGACGTAGTGGTACTGGGTTCCGGCCCGGCTGGAGAAGGTGCGGCAATGAACGCCGCCAAAGCGGGGCGCAAGGTGGCGATGGTCGATAGCCGTCGCCAGGTCGGCGGTAACTGCACCCACCTGGGTACCATCCCGTCCAAGGCCTTGCGTCACTCGGTGCGCCAGATCATGCAGTTCAACACCAACCCGATGTTCCGGGCCATTGGTGAGCCACGCTGGTTCTCGTTCCCGGACGTATTGAAAAGCGCCGAAAAAGTCATTTCCAAACAAGTCGCTTCCCGTACCGGCTACTACGCCCGTAACCGCGTCGACCTGTTTTTCGGCACCGGCAGTTTTGCCGACGAGCAAACCGTCGAAGTGGTCTGCGCCAATGGCGTGGTCGAAAAACTGGTGGCCAAGCACATCATCATCGCCACCGGTTCGCGCCCGTATCGCCCGGCGGATATCGATTTCCACCACCCGCGTATCTACGATAGCGACACCATCCTGAGCCTGGGCCACACCCCGCGCAAATTGATCATCTATGGCGCCGGCGTGATCGGCTGTGAATACGCCTCGATCTTCAGCGGCCTGGGCGTGTTGGTGGAACTGGTCGACAACCGCGACCAGTTGCTGAGCTTCCTCGACTCGGAAATCTCCCAGGCGTTGAGCTACCACTTCAGTAACAACAACATCACCGTGCGCCACAACGAAGAGTACGAGCGGGTCGAAGGCCTGGATAACGGGGTGATTCTGCACCTCAAGTCCGGCAAGAAGATCAAGGCCGACGCCTTGCTGTGGTGCAACGGCCGTACCGGCAACACCGACAAGCTGGGCATGGAAAACATCGGGGTCAAGGTCAACAGCCGTGGCCAGATCGAAGTGGACGAGAACTATCGCACCTGCGTACCGAACATCTACGGTGCCGGTGACGTGATCGGCTGGCCGAGCCTGGCCAGTGCCGCCCATGACCAGGGCCGTTCGGCCGCCGGCAGCATCGTCGACAATGGCAGCTGGCGCTACGTGAACGACGTGCCGACCGGGATCTACACGATTCCCGAGATCAGCTCGATCGGCAAGAACGAGCACGAACTGACCAAGGCCAAGGTGCCTTACGAAGTCGGCAAGGCGTTCTTCAAAAGCATGGCGCGTGCGCAGATCGCCGGTGAGCCGCAAGGCATGCTGAAGATTCTGTTCCACCGTGAAACCCTTGAGGTTCTTGGCGTGCATTGCTTCGGCTACCAGGCCTCAGAGATCGTGCACATCGGCCAGGCGATCATGAACCAGCCGGGTGAGCAAAATACCCTCAAGTACTTTGTAAACACCACGTTCAACTACCCGACCATGGCCGAAGCCTATCGGGTAGCGGCCTACGACGGCCTCAACCGGCTTTTTTGAGCGGCTCCGGCCGGTGGCCTGAGCCGGCCGGGGAGACCGATTTCAGTAATTCTCGAGGGTGGCAGTGGCCAAACCGGGAAAGTCTGTAATCAGGCTATCTACGCCGAAGTCGGCGAGCCTGCGCATCAGCGCAGGTTCGTTGACCGTCCACACGGACACGTGCAAACCCTGGCGCTGGGCTTTTTCCAGACGCTCGGGGGTGCACAGCGTCCAGTTCAATGCCAGGTATTCACAGCCGTAGTTCTGCGCGACCTTCAACGGGTCGAGCCAGGCGTATTCGGCCACCAGACCGCGTGACAGGTCCGGGGTGAGTTCCACCGCTGCTTTTAATACTTCCCGCGAACTTGAAGTGACGGTGACCTTGTCCATCAGGCCATGTCGCACCGCCATCTCGCGGATCGCCAACACGGTGGTCGCGGCACGGGTGCGTGAGGCGCTTTTGACTTCCAGCTGCCAATGATCGAAGTCGCACTGTTCGAACAGTTCTTCCAGACGCGGAATCGGGCACGGTTTGACCCAACCTGGGCCACCTTTGCGCGCGTCCATCTTCGTAAGGTCCGCCGCCGAATACTCGACGACTTTGCCGCGCCGGTCGGCGGTGCGCTTGAGGGTCGGGTCGTGGATCACCATCAACTCGCCGTCCATGGACAGGTGCAAGTCCAGTTCGCAACGGCGTACACCGTGCTTGAGGCACTCCTGAAAGCTGGTCAGGGTGTTTTCCGGTGCTTCGCCTTTGGCACCGCGGTGGCCGTAAATCAGGGTCACAGTTGCTCCTTTGCGCCAGATAGCCTGGCGTAGTCAATACGTATTCAGAGGTCGTCGCTTTGTTCCCGCGCCAGACGGCGTTCCTGGGCCTGTTTCTGCAGGATATAGCGCGCCAGCAACTGGCGTTGGGCGTCGGTCATGGATTCGAACTCCGTGCCCACGTCAAAACCATCGCCCTTGGGGTCGCAATGCGTCACACGTGCGCGCAACAGCAGGCCCAACGCCTGGGGCATCAGCACCAGTTTGACCGCCAGATGCGCGCCGGGCGCCAGGGGCGTGGGGTGCTGGAAGTCGATGCCGCCTTCGGAGATGATCACCGGCTGCGGCGCGCCGACCTCGTCCAGCAGACCACGGGCCATGATCTGGCTGAGCAGATCCACGCGTTTGTTCTGGACTTTGAGGAAGGCGGCCAGGCTGCGATCTTTCTCGCTGATCTGGCGCAGCAAGTGCTGGGCTTCGAATTCGCTGAGGTGCAGTTCGCTGAGCAGATTGAACAGCGGGGAATCATCCAGCAACACTTCCTTGCTCGCCGCTTCCGGGGCAGACAGTGTGCTGATTTGAAGTGCGATCATGTCGTCGATACGGTAGTATTCGCGGCGTTCTTCTTCATCTAATGTCGACATGGCGAACCCAAAGTAGCGGTAATGGTCTGAGTGTAAAGCTGCTTACCTGACCCCGCCACCGGGACGTCTTCTTTTCCTCCGAACAAGCCCCGACATGTTCAGACCTCTCTTCGTATTTATCGGCACGCGTTATACCCGTGCAAAGCGCCGCAATCATTTTGTGTCGTTCATTTCCCTTACCTCGATGATCGGGCTCGCCTTGGGCGTGGTCGTGATGATCGTGGTGCTGTCGGTGATGAACGGCTTCGATCATGAGATGCGCACCCGCGTGCTGGGCATGGTGCCCCACGCGACCATCGAGTCCGATGAACCCATCAACGACTGGCAAAGCCTGGCCGCCAAGGTCAAGCAGAACCCCAAGGTGGTGGCCGTTGCGCCCTTTACCCAGATGCAGGGCCTGCTGACCAACGACGGCAAGGTGCAGAAGATCCTGCTCAATGGCGTTGACCCGGCCCAGGAACGTAACGTGTCGATCATCGACAAGTTCATGTTGCAGGGCAAACTCGACGACCTGGCGCCCGGCAGCTTCGGCATCGTGATCGGCGACAAGGCCGCGGCCAAGCTCGGCGTGGGCATCGGCGACAAGCTGACCTTCGTCGCGCCGGAAGTCACCGTGACCCCGGCCGGCATGTTCCCGCGCATGAAGCGCTTTACCGTGGTCGGCACCTTCCACGTCGGCGCCGGCGAAATCGACGGCTACCTGGGGCTCACCAACCTCACCGACCTGGCGCGCCTGCATCGCTGGCAGCCGGATCAGGTGCAGGGCCTGCGCCTGAAGTTCAACGACCTGTTCGAGGCACCGCGCGGCGCCTGGGAAATCGCCCAGCACCTGGGCGACTCGCAGTACTACGCCCGCGACTGGACTCGCACCCACGGCAACCTCTACCAGGCCATCCGCATGGAAAAAGCCATGATCGGCCTGCTGTTGCTGCTGATCGTCGCCGTGGCCGCGTTCAACATCATTTCCACCCTGGTGATGGTGGTGAATGACAAGAAGGGCGATATCGCCATCCTGCGTACCCTTGGCGCCACGCCGGGGCAGATCATGGCGATTTTCATGGTGCAGGGCACCGTGATCGGCGTGGTCGGCACCTTGATCGGCACCGCCGTCGGCATTCTGGCCGCGCTGAACGTCAGCGCCGCCATCGCCGCGCTCGAAAAAGTCATCGGCCACAAGTTTCTCAACGCCGACGTCTACTTCATCGACTACTTGCCGTCCCAGGTTCAGGCCCAGGACGTGTTGATGGTGGGCGGCGCCGCGTTGCTATTGAGTTTCCTTGCCACCCTGTATCCAGCCTGGCGCGCGGCACGCACCCAGCCAGCACAGGCCTTACGTTATGAGTGAATCGGGCATGAGTGAAAAAGCTATTTTGAGCTGCCGCAACCTGGGCAAATCCTACGAGGAAGGCCCGGAGTCGGTGGTGGTGTTGTCCAACCTGCAGCTGGAGCTGCACCCGGGCGAGCGCGTCGCGATCGTCGGCAGTTCCGGTTCCGGCAAAAGTACCTTGCTTAACCTGTTGGGCGGCCTGGATACACCTTCCGAGGGCAGCGTGTGGCTGGCCGGCGAAGAGCTGTCGGCACTCGGTGAAAAAGCCCGTGGCCAACTGCGCAACCGTTCGCTCGGTTTTGTGTACCAGTTCCACCACCTGCTGCCGGAATTCACCGCACTGGAAAACGTGTGCATGCCGCTGCTGATCGGCAAGACCGCGATCCCCGAAGCCCGCCAGCGCGCCAAGGCACTGCTGGAGCGCGTCGGCCTCGGCCATCGCCTGGAACACAAACCGGCTGAACTGTCCGGCGGCGAGCGCCAGCGTGTGGCCATTGCCCGTGCCCTGGTGAACAACCCCGGCCTGGTGATGCTCGATGAGCCGACCGGCAACCTCGACTCGCACACCGCGCAAGGCATCAAGGACTTGATGCTGGAGTTGAGCACCCAGATGCGCACCGCGTTCCTGGTGGTGACCCATGACATGAGCATGGCCCGCCAGATGGACCGCGTGTTGCACCTGCAGGAAGGTCATCTGGTCGCCATCTGACCCGTTTCAAGCCTGGCTTTTTAAAGCCGGGCTTTTTCATTTTTTCAACGGTGCCCGCGAATGTTCAGACCGTTATCGATTTTTATCGGCACGCGCTATACCCGCGCCAAGCGCCGCAACCGTTTTGTCTCGTTTATCTCGATGACCTCGATGATCGGCCTCGCCTTGGGCGTGCTGGCGATGATCGTGGTGCTGTCGGTGATGAACGGCTTTCAGCGTGAAATGAGCACGCGCATTCTCGGCATGGTGCCCCACGCCACCATCGTCGGTGTGAACCCGATTGACAACTGGCAGCCCGTGGCCGCCGCCGCGCTGAAGAACCCCGAGGTCACGGCTGCGGTGCCATTCACACAGATGGACGGCATGTTCTCCTACAAGGGCGCGATGCAGCCGATCGAGATCAGCGGCGTTGACCCGGCCCAGGAAGGCAAGGTGTCGATCGTGGCCCAGCATATCGTGCGCGGCAAACTCGAAGACCTCAAAGCCGGCGAGTTCGGCGTAGTGATCGGCGACATCACCGCACGGCGCTTTCGCCTGAACGTGGGCGACAAGCTCACCCTGATCGTCCCGGAAATCAGCACCGCACCGGGTGGCATCACCCCGCGCATGCAGCGCTTGAACGTGGTCGGTATCTTCAAGGTCGGCGCCGAGCTGGATGGCTCCATGGCCCTGATCAACATGGCCGACGCCGCCGAGATCCAGCATTGGCAACCGAACCAGGTGCAAAGCGTGCGCCTGGCGGTGAAGGATTTGTACGCCGCGCCCAAGGTTTCGGCAGACATTGCCGCGAGCCTCGGCGCCGGCTACAAACCGGATGACTGGACCCACACCCAGGGCAGCCTGTTCAGCGCCATGAAGATGGAAAAGACCATGATCGGCCTGCTGTTGCTGATGATCGTCGCCGTCGCTGCGTTCAACATCATCGCCACGCTGATCATGGTGGTGAACGACAAAGGCGCGGACATCGCGATTTTGCGCACCATCGGCGCCACGCCACGGCAGATCATGGCGATCTTCATGGTGCAGGGCACGGTGATTGGTATTGTCGGCACCTTGATCGGCGGCGTGCTGGGCGTGATTGCGGCGCTGAACGTGAGTGAACTGGTGGGCTGGCTGGAGCGCGTGACCGGGCAGCATATCTTCAGTTCGGACGTGTACTTCGTCAGCAACCTGCCGTCCGAGCTGCAAGGCGGCGATGTGCTGCTGATTTGCTCGGCGGGGTTTGTGTTGAGCTTTATGGCGACGATTTACCCGGCGTATCGGGCGGCGAAGATTGAGCCGGCGCATGCATTGAGATATTCGTAAACTTTAAGGCCGCTATCGCAGGCAAGTCGAATCGTCGCACCGCAGCTCCCACCTTTTGATGTGTGAATACATTCGAATGTGGGAGCTGGCTTGCCTGCGATAGGGCCGGTACAGATTGCATCAATCCCCCTTGGGCAACTCGATCACAAACCGGGTCCAGCCCGCCCCAGATTCACAATAAATCCTCCCGCCATGCGCTCGCACAATCGACTGGGTAATCGCCAACCCCAGCCCCGCATGCTCACTGCTGCCTTCACGGCGCGCCGGGTCTGCCCGATAGAACCGATCAAACAATTTAGGTAATAAAGCCGCTGGAATACCTTTCCCGGTATTGGCGACAGTCAGCGTCACAGCCTGTGCGCTTTCCATAATCCGCACCCGTACCTCGCCACCCACCGGGGTAAACCGCAGCGCGTTATCCAGCAAGTTCGACACGGCCCGGCGCAACATACTGCGATCGCCCGCCGTTCGGGCCGTGCCCTCGCACACCAGATTAACCTGCGCGTCTTCGGCCAACAGCGCAAAAAACTCCAGCAACGCCTCCATTTCATCGTGCAGCGCCAGCGCTTCGCGCTTGGGCATCAGCAGGCCATGGTCGGCTTTGGCCAGGTACAACATGTCATTCACCAATTGTGCCATCCACTGCAACTCCTCCAGGTTGCTGTGCAGCGCCTCGCGGTAGTCCTCCAGCGGGCGCGGCTGGGTGAGGATCACCTGGGTGTGGGTCAGCAGGTTCGACAGCGGCGTGCGCAGTTCATGGGCGATATCGGCGGAGAAGGCCGAGAGGCGCTGGAACGCATCGTCGAGCCGCCCCAGCATCGCGTTAAACGCCTGGGCGAGTTCGGCCAACTCCACCGGCATGTGCGCTTGGGGCAAGCGTTGGGTCAGGGAGTGGGCCGACACGCCGGCCGCCACTTCACTCATGCGCCGCAATGGCCGCAGCCCGCTGCGCGCAGCCCACGCACCGAGCAGCGCGGTGGCCAGGGCGGACAAGCCGACCGTGAGCCAGATCAGCCGCTGCATGCGTTGCAGAAAGTGCTGGTGGTGCGTGATGTCGAGGATCAGCGACAGTTGCGGCGAGCCGGGTTGGCCCGCCAGCAACGGCGCGTTGTACACGCGGTAGTCGGTGCCGGCGTTTTGCAGGCTGTGCAGGCCGGGCGCTGCGGGCAGCGTGACGCTCGGCGCGCCATCAAACCAGCGTTGGCCGGCGGCACTGATGCGCAAGGCGAGGTCCGGCTGGCGGCTGAGTTCGGCACGCAGTTGCGCTTCTCGCTGAGTAAAGGACCCCAGTGAGTCGACACCCTTCAAGGTGCTGCGCAGCGCGATCAGTTTGCCGTCGAGCTGCTGCTGGTCCAGTTCGATAAAGTGCGCTTCGCTGGCCTGGTTAAACAACACGCCAGCGATGAGCGAGACCACCGCCGTGCAGCCGGCAAACAACAATGCCAGACGGCTGGCCAGGGACAGGCGCGCAATCAATTGCACCGTTCCTCCAGCACATAGCCCATGCCGCGCACGGTGTGGATCAACTTGGTGGGGAAGTTGTCATCGACTTTAAGGCGCAAGCGGCGGATCGCTACTTCGATGATATTGGTGTCGCTGTCGAAATTCATGTCCCACACCTGGGAGGCAATCAGGCTCTTGGGCAGCACTTCACCCTGGCGGCGCAGCAGCAGTTCGAGCAAGGCGAACTCCTTGGCGGTGAGGTCGATGCGCTGGCCGTCGCGCTCGACGCGGCGGCGGATCAGGTCCAGGCGCAGGTCGGCCAGTTGCAGCGCGGTTTCCTGCGGCGTGCTGCTGCCACGGCGCAACAGGCTGCGCACCCGCGCCAGCAGTTCGGAAAAGGCGAAAGGCTTGACCAGGTAGTCGTCGGCGCCCAGCTCCAGGCCATGCACGCGGTCTTCCACGGCGTCGCGGGCGGTGAGGAACAACACCGGGATTTCCAGACCGGCACTGCGCACGGCGTGCAGGATTTGCCAGCCGTCGCGGCCGGGCAGCATCACGTCGAGGATCAGCAGGTCGTAATCGCCGGTCAACGCCAAGTGCTGCCCGCTCGTGCCGTCGGCCACCAACTCGGTGGTAAAGCCAGCCTCGGTCAGGCCCTGGCGCAGGTAGTGGCCGGTTTTCGGTTGGTCTTCAACGATCAGCAGTTTCATGGGCAACTCTTGGCAACAGGTGACGATGGGCTTTATACCGTGGGTGGCAGCGTCAGGGCGCAACCTGACAAAGTTGTAATCTAGCAGTCAGCTGGCTGGCAGCAGGGCCATCTTAAAGTGCTGACCAAGCTGGACACACTTTTTTGGAGAAGCGTCATGGCGTTGCGTACACCTTTGTTTATGGCGGGATGTTTGTTGGCATTGAGCGTTAATGCAATGGCCGACGAGGCCCACACCTATGCGTTTGGCCAGCCGGCACCGGCCGATAAAGCCACGCGCACGGTGGAAGTAACCCTGCAGGACATTTCCTTTTCGCCCAAGACTCTGGACGTAAAGGCCGGTGAGACGGTGCGCTTTGTGCTGGTCAACAAAGGCCAGTTGCTGCACGAGTTCAACCTGGGCGATGCGGCGATGCACGCCGAACACCAGAAAGAAATGCTCAAGATGCAAGCCAGCGGCATGCTCACCGCCACCGGCATGGGCAAGGTGGACCACACCGCCATGGGGCATGGCGATATGGGCGATATGGGCGGCATGAAGCATGACGATCCCAACAGTGTGCTGGTGGAGCCGGGCAAGACCGCCGAGCTGACCTGGACCTTCACCAAGGCCACCGGTCTTGAGTTTGCCTGCAATATTGCGGGGCATTATCAGGCGGGCATGGTCGGCAAACTGACCGTTGAGTGAGGCGATTCTTAAGGGCGGGAGCAAAGGCTGGTAGACTGGCGCGGTTTATTTAGCCAGGTTTCCGCCATGCATCCCGCAGCCGAACATTCGCCGCTGGGCAAGTCCAGTGAATACATCTCTACCTACACACCTTCGTTGCTGTTCCCTATCCCTCGCGCCGCTAAATGGGCCGAGCTGGGCCTGACTGCCGAAACGCTACCTTATAAAGGCGTGGATTTCTGGAACTGCTTTGAACTGTCGTGGTTGCTGCCATCAGGCAAGCCGGTGGTGGCCATCGGTGAGTTCAGCATCCCGGCCGAGTCGCCGAACATCATCGAGTCCAAGTCGTTCAAGTTGTACCTCAACTCGCTGAACCAGACCGCGTTTGCCGATACGCAAAGCCTGGAAGCCACCTTGCGCACCGACCTCAGCGCCGCCGCCGGCCTGCCTGTGAGTGTGCGCATCCGCAGCCTGGCCGAGATTGAGGCTGAAGGCGTGATGGCGTTGCCGGGGGCGTGCATTGACAACCTGGACATCAGCGTCAGCAACTACGAACACCCGCGCCCGGAACTGCTGCGGTGCGACGACTCGCGCATCGTTGAGGAGAGCGTGCACAGCCACCTGCTCAAATCCAACTGCCCGGTCACCAGCCAGCCGGATTGGGGCAGCGTAGTGGTGGAATACCGTGGTCACGCGCTGGATCACGCCAGTTTGCTGGAATATATCGTGAGCTTCCGCCAGCACTCGGACTTTCATGAGCAGTGCGTGGAGCGCATCTTTTTGGACTTGCAGCGGTTGCTCAAGCCAGAGAAGTTGACGGTGTATGCGCGCTATGTGCGCCGCGGTGGGTTGGATATCAACCCGTATCGCAGCACGGAAGATGTGCAGTTCCAGAACGTGCGCCTGGCTCGTCAGTAAGCATCACGCAAAACTAAATGTGGGAGCTGGCATGCCTGCGATAGCGGCCCATCAGTCATGCATCGGGTGACTGATACACCGCTATCGCAGGCAAGCCCGCTCCCACATTTTGGTTCTGTGTTTGATTCTGGGCCGGGTTAGATCCCCATGTTGCCCAAGGTGATCATGATATTGCGCAATGTCCCGGAAATGACCGGGTGTTCAGCATCGAACTCTATGGCTGCTTGATTCACATCGTCGGAAATACTGGGTGTTTGGGTGGCCGGTTCAAGTTCGAGTTGTAATTCAAACTTGGCAATCAAGGCTTCCAGCGCTTCACGTTTTTCTTCAGACAGCGGCGGTTGCTGTTCCAACTGCCCGCGCAGGATGTTGACCTGTTCTTCAAGTTTTATGCGGTCAGGCATGACGTTCTTCCTTTTATCGATAGGCACTGGCATAGACCGCGGCTCGCCGTGAAAGGTCTACGGGCTGACCTTTAGATTAATCCACCGGCGCCTTGAGTGCATGATCTCTATCAGGGCTTCTCGCCTTTAAGCTGGCGCAGGCTGATATCCGCCAGGCAGGTGCCCAGCTCGCCAAGGTGATCAATCACCGAATGCACGCCCAAGCCATACAACGCCACCGTGGCTTTGCCGCGCTTTTGCTCGCGTTGCTGCTCGGTCAGCGCCTGCCATTGTTCCGGCGACAGGCCGCACAGCGAGCCGCAGGACGCCAGGCCGATGGTCCACAACCCGGCATTGAGGCCCGATTGCAGCAAACGCGGCTCGCCGCTGACCAGCACACAACCTTCGAGGCGTTCGATATTCAATTCCATCAACGCTTGCCAGCAGGCATGTGGCGCCGGCCAGCGGATCGAGGAGGGCGGTGTTGCCTTCACCCAGTCGGGCAATGCGGCCGACAGGGGGGTGGTCACCGAGGCGGGCAGTTCATCCAGCCAGGCGCAGGGCACGCCCTGGTCCTTGAGGCTGCGCAGAATCTTCAGCGCGCCGGGCGTGGCCTGGGAATCGGGGCAGGGCGAGTCGGTGCGGGCCTGGGAACCGAAATCCACCAGGCAGCCACTCAGGCCAAACAGCACGGCAGTCAAGGTGGGGGCGCTGGCTACGGCAATTTCGGCGTGAGGCATTTCGACTTCCCTGAAATAACTTCCTTGAAATAACTATCCTGAAACAGCGACGACGCTATCCGAGCTGCATGACAAGCGGATGACACTTGCCTGTTTGTAGGGATTTTGTGCATTTTGCGTCTGTCGATTCCTCGTTACTGCCTAAATCCGCCCATCCGTCATATACTGACAGTCTTATTCAGGGCATAGCGCCCATGACAGACCATTCAAGGAGCCAAAGCTATGCGCTGGAGCCAGTACTTCGCTCAGCTATCTGTGTGTGCAACCATCCTGCTCGCCCCGTTCGCGGCCCAGGCTGCGTCGGAAGACGATCCATGGGAAAGCGTCAACCGCCCGATCTTCACCTTCAACGACACCGTTGATACCTACGCCCTCAAGCCGATTGCCCAGGGTTATCAATTTGTAACCCCGCAATTTGTGCAAGACGGCGTCCACAACTTCTTCCGCAACATCGGCGATGTCGGCAACCTGGCCAACAACGTGCTGCAGCTCAAGCCGCACGCCGCCGGTGTAGACACCGCGCGCCTGTTGATGAACACCACCTTCGGCGTGCTCGGCTTTGTTGATGTCGGCACCAAAATGGGGCTGCAACGCAGCGATGAAGACTTCGGCCAAACCCTCGGCTACTGGGGCGTCGGCAGCGGTCCTTACGTGATGCTGCCGCTGCTGGGCCCAAGCACCCTGCGTGATGCGCCGTCCAAATACGTCGACAGCTACACCCAACCGTACCGTTACATGAACGATATCGGCTGGCGCAACAGCACCTTCGGCCTGAACATCGTTGATACCCGTGCCAGCCTGCTCGACAGCGAGAAGCTGATCACTGGCGACAAGTACACCTTTATCCGTAACGCTTACCTGCAGAACCGTGAGTTCAAGGTAAAAGACGGCAAGGTCGTCGACGACTTTTAAGTCGTGACGTTTTGAAATGAAAAAAAGGCGACCTCTATAGGTCGCCTTTTTTATGCGCGTTTTCAACGCATTTTCAAGATCCTGAGGCCCAGGTGCTGGCGCTCGCCGTCGCTTTTGGCCCACACCACCTCGGTGTCCGCTTCCAGGCCCGCAAGGGCGGCGTGCTCCGAATCGATGCGCACGGTCAGTGTGTCCCCGACCTGAAACTGGCGAGGGGCCTCAACCTGCATGCCGGAGCTGGAAAGGTCCACGCAAACCCCGGCAATCTCCTGCCCGGCGTGGATCAAAGACACATCGGCATCCACGCGCATGCGGATGAAATCGCGTTTTTCTTCGTAGCCGCGCTCATGTTCGCTCACGGGTTCCATCCTTACTTTGTGTTGTGGTGGTGACTGTTCTTATAACTCCCGGTGATTTGCGGTGTAAAGACGCCCGGCGACCATCGGCATGAGCTTGAAACCCCTGACGGATGGGAGTACCGTCTGCGCCTTAGAAGGGCACCTCTGCTTTACCGTTGTGCATGGGAGAAATCCCAATGCTTTGTAGGACAGAGAGGCTAGAAAGCGAATCCAGTACGTGAGCCCGGCCATTGCCGAGCCGCCTACGCCAACCTAATTCTGGCGCCGTTTGCCCACATGCAAAAAACCAGTGCCACGCTGCTGATAATCGATGACGACGAAGTAGTGCGCGCGAGCCTCGCGGCCTATTTGGAAGACAGTGGCTTCAGCGTCCTGCAGGCCAGCAATGGCCAACAGGGCCTCCAGGTGTTCGAGCGCGACAAGCCCGACCTCGTGATCTGCGACCTGCGCATGCCCCAAATGGGCGGCCTTGAGCTGATTCGCCAGGTAACCGAGCGTGCCCCGCAGACGCCAGTGATTGTTGTGTCCGGTGCCGGCGTGATGAACGATGCTGTCGAGGCCTTGCGCCTGGGCGCCGCCGACTACCTGATCAAGCCCCTGGAAGACCTGGCGGTGCTGGAGCACTCGGTGCGCCGCGCGCTGGACCGTGCTCGCCTGCTGCTGGAAAACCAGCGCTATCGCGAAAAGCTCGAAACCGCCAACCGCGAACTCGAAGCCAGCCTCAATCTGCTCCAGGAAGACCAGAACGCCGGTCGCCAGGTGCAGATGAACATGCTGCCGGTGAGCCCGTGGACCATCGACGAATTCAATTTTGCGCACCAGATCATCCCGTCGCTGTACCTGTCGGGTGATTTCGTCGACTACTTCCGCGTCGATGAGCGACGTGTGGCGTTCTACCTGGCCGACGTGTCCGGCCACGGCGCCTCTTCTGCTTTTGTGACCGTGTTGTTGAAGTTCATGACCACACGGCTGTTGTTCGAATCCAAGCGCAATGGCACCTTGCCGGAGTTCACCCCCTCCCAGGTGCTGGGCCACATCAACCGGGGCCTGATCAGCTGCAAGCTGGGCAAGCACGTGACGATGGTCGGCGGCGTTATTGATGAAGAGACCGGTCTTTTGACCTACAGCATCGGCGGTCACCTGCCGATGCCGGTTTTATACACTCCCGACAGTGTGCGTTACCTGGAAGGCCGTGGTCTGCCGGTGGGCTTGTTTAACGAAGCCACCTACGAAGACCACATCCTGGAACTGCCACCGACGTTCAGCCTTACGCTGATGTCCGACGGCATCCTGGACCTGCTTCCAGAGCCTACACTCAAAGAGAAAGAAGCCGCCTTGCCCCAAAAGGTCAAGTCGGCGGGCGGCAGCCTGGATGGTCTGCGGCAGGTTTTTGGATTGGCCACGCTAGGGGAGATGCCGGATGATATCGCCCTATTGGTGTTGAGCAGGAATCTTTGATGAGTACCGGAAGAATCCAATTCGCCGAGCAAGACGGGACCTTCGTCCTGAAGTTTGTGGGTGAAGTGCGCCTGACCTTGTGTTCGGCGCTGGATGCGACGATTGAGCGGATCTTCACCGCGCTGAACTTCTCAGCGATCGTGATCGATCTGACCGAAACCCGCAGCATCGATAGCACCACCCTGGGCTTGCTGGCCAAGTTGTCCATTCTGTCTCGGCAGAAGGTCGGCCTGTTGCCGACCGTCGTCACCACCCACGAAGACATCACCCGGCTGTTGCAGTCCATGGGCTTTGATCAAGTGTTCAACATCGTTGACCGCCCGATCCCGTGCCCGGAATGCCTGACCGACCTGCCTTCGCAAGACCAGTCCGAGGAAATCGTACGGGTCAAGGTGCTGGAAGCGCACAAGATCCTGATGGGCCTGAACGAGTCCAACCGCGAAGCCTTCCACGACCTGGTCAACGCGCTGGAGCGCCACTAGGCCCCAGACTTGAAACCCAATCCAATGTGGGAGCTGGCTTGCCTGCGATAGCGGTGTGTCAGCCACCTATTCATCACTGACCCACCGCTATCGCAGGCAAGCCAGCTCCCACAGTTTGAACTGTGACCGGCTGAGATCAGCGACCACAAAAAAAAGGGCGGCACCCTCACAGGTGCCGCCCTTTTTGTCGCCGCTTGCCTTACAGTTTGGCAGTCAACAACGCCTCCAGCTTCTCCTGGTCGCGAGCAAACTGACGAATCCCCTCCGCCAGCTTCTCAGTCGCCATCGCATCCTCGTTGGACTCCCAACGGAACTGCGCTTCAGTCAGATGCACCCGCGCTTCACCGGCATGGCCTGGCGACAGCTTGCGCTCCAGCTTGCCTTCATCGGCCGCCAGCTTCTCCAGCAGGTCCGGGCTGATGGTCAGGCGATCACAGCCGGCCAGCTCTTCAATCTGGCTGAGGTTACGGAAGCTTGCACCCATGACTACGGTTTTATAGCCATTGGCCTTGTAGTAGTTGTAGATGCGCGTCACCGACTGCACGCCCGGATCTTCCGAACCGGTGTAGTCGTTGCCGTTGGCCTTCTTGTACCAATCGTAGATACGGCCCACGAACGGCGAAATCAGGAACACACCGGCTTCGGCGCAGGCCACCGCCTGGGCAAACGAAAACAGCAGCGTCAGGTTGGTCTGAATGCCTTCTTTTTCCAGCTTCTCCGCCGCGCGGATGCCTTCCCAGGTGGAGGCGATCTTGATCAACACGCGGTCACGGCCTACGCCGGCTTTGTCGTACAGGTCGATCAGACGGTGCGCACGCTTGAGAATCGCGGCCTCATCGAACGACAAACGCGCATCCACCTCAGTGGAAATACGCCCCGGCACCACTTTGAGAATCTCTTGACCCACCGCCACCGCAAAACGGTCGCTGGCCAGGCCCACGTCACCGTTGCAGTCCTTAACGCACTCATCCAGCAGCTTGGCATAGCCTGAGATCGAAGCGGCCTTGAGCAGCAGGGAAGGGTTGGTGGTGGCGTCTTGTGGCTTGAGCTTGGCGAGAGTGGAAAAATCGCCGGTATCGGCTACAACGGTGGTGAATTGCTTGAGTTGTTCCAGCTTGGAAGTCATGGGCGTGCTCTGTCCTGTGGGTCTGATGACATTACCCGAGCGCCGACAAGCGCTCAAGGGCGCAAATACATTCGGTCGTTTGCGCGGGCAACAACCTGAAAACAGCCGTTTGAATCACCGGCCATACTGCTAAATAGGAGACCAAAACCTCCGACAGGTTCAACCCAACTGCCCCACGACCACCCTCTCAAAATGTGGGAGCTGGCTTGCCTGCGATAGCGGCCACAAAGCCACCACCAGCTTCCAGCCATACATCAACCCAACTGTGGGAGCGGGCTTACTCGCGAAAGCGGCCTGTCAGCCACCAAACCCACCCCCTGACACCCAACCCCTCACCGCCCCTCCAACAACTCCCCAGCCTGATCCAGCAACGCCAACGGATCACTCGCCTTATGAATATCCACCGACAACAACTGCCTGAACCGACGAGCCCCCGGAAACCCAGTCCCCAACCCCAACACATGCCGAGTAATGTGATGCATCGCACCACCACCGGCCAAATGCTCGGCAATATAAGGCCGCAACTGCGCCAACACCTGCGCCCGACTCACCACCGGCGCCGCACTGCCAAACAACTGCTGATCCACCTGCGCCAACACATACGGATTGTGATAAGCCTCCCGCCCCAACATCACCCCATCAAACACCTGCAAATGCGCCTGGCACTGCTCCAGCGTCTTGATCCCACCGTTCAACACAATCTCCAACTCCGGGAAATCCTGCTTCAACTGCGCCGCCACGTCATACCGCAACGGCGGAATGTCGCGATTCTCCTTCGGCGACAACCCCTCCAGAATCGCAATCCGCGCATGCACCGTAAAACTGGTACACCCCGCATCCCTCACCGTGCCAACGAAATCACACAACTCGGCATAACTGTCCCGCCCATTAATCCCGATACGATGCTTCACCGTCACCGGAATCGACACCGCATCCCGCATCGCCTTCACACACTCCGCCACCAATGCTGGGTGCGCCATCAAGATCGCGCCGATCATATTGTTCTGCACTCGATCACTCGGGCAGCCGACATTCAAGTTCACCTCATCGTAACCGGCAGCCTCAGCCATACGCGCACAGGCAGCCAGGTCGGCGGGGACGCTGCCGCCCAGTTGCAATGCAAGCGGGTGCTCGGCTTCGTTGTGGCGCAGGAAACGCTCGTGGTCGCCGTGCAGGATCGCGCCAGTGGTGACCATCTCGGTGTAGAGCAAGGCGTGCTTGGAGAGCAGGCGCAGGAAGTACCGGCAGTGGCGGTCGGTCCAATCCATCATCGGGGCGACGGAGAAGCGGCGGGAGAGTGGGGCGGATTGTAGGGGCATGGGGGATCTGAGTTAGCGAGGCGAATGGGGCGCAGTTTATCAGGGATGGGTCTTGGGTGTCGGGGAGGTGTGATCCGCGTTGCTCCACTTTTTGCCATCTGGATAATGCTGCGGATCTCAAGGTGATAGCTGTTTCGTATATCGCGGGCTGATCACAATGTCCCCTTGCAAACACTGACGCCCTGCGAGTCTGCCAGCCCTAATGCCGCTAGAGCTGGATGCTTGGTAGAAACCATTATTCAGGAGCGAGCAAGTTTTAGATTTTTGCCTGAAAACTTCAACCTGGAAGTAGGCTGTTCGATAAAGCGGAACGTCAGGTAGGCGGTCGCTAGCGAAGCCAACAGAACAAACCAGGCAGCGTTAAAGCTGCTCATGTTGTAATAGAGGGCGCCAATTATAAAGATGGGATGAAACAGGTAGATGCTGAAGCTGAGTGTTCCCAGTGTTCTCAAAGGCTTGGTGGAGAGTGCTTTTTTCAATAATCCATTATGGTTTACTGACGCCAGCAGGACCAACGACCAGACTGCAGAGTACAAGATAAAATCTTTGTGGAAGTAATTGCTCTCCACAGGAGCAGTGATAAGAGAATACACCGTGGGTGTCATGATTATCACAGCCGCTATGCCAACATAGCCCAGGTACTGGCACAATGCTGGAAACCAGGCTTTGTCCTGCAGTGCTTCTTGCAAAAACGCGACAAAGATTCCCGTGATGAATATCGGCAGGTAGGGCATGAATCGTGGGTCGTTAAGCAAGGACTCGCCTTCCGGTGATATCCACTGGGAAAGCAGAATCAGGCAGACGTAAAGCGCTGAGCACGCAATGAGCCCTTTCCTTTGGGCTACCAAAAACATTCCGGCCAGAAAAGGAAGCACGAAGTAAAATTTGAATTCTACCGCGATGCTCCACGTGAGCCCTTGAGACTCGGTGAGTATGAGTTGGTTGAAAAGCCCGTACAGGTCAAGATTGAAGGGCTGCCCGTAGCCAACGCCATAGTACTTCACCGATGCCCAAGTGGTGACCAGAGCCAGTAATAGATAAAAGGTGTACAAAGGGTAAATTCTGAAGAAACGTCTTTGCCAATAATTCAACATGAACGTGCGGGTGAATATCTTATTGCTGGTTGTAATGATTTGACGGGTCAGCAGGAAAGAACTGAGCAAGAAAAAAAGAAAGACACCCGATTTTCCTATGCCCCTAAAGTCCAAAGAAGGAAAGAAAAACATATTGAGGTTGCTGGTATGGCTCAACACTACAATTAATGCAGCCAACCCGCGCAAACCATCTAGAGCGTCAATCTGGAGCAGTTTATTCGATATCGCTCTATGTATCATTGTCAGGTTTGCTTCCCTGTGGCGCTAATAAAGAACCGGTCAGGAGTTTATAGACTGCTGATGGGATTCGCTTAAAGAGGCGAAATTGTAGCGGAATACCCGGTCCCACGCATCAGGTCGGCATCCTGCAATCAACCTGCTGTGGATTGAGGGAAAGCTATCGGCAGCTTGGCGTAGCCTACGCTGAGAACCTGGGCTAGCTGAAGTGTACACAGCGCTACGAACGTCCCCATACCTTCATGGATCCACTTACTGGCAGACCGCGGGTTACGGAGTGCGAAGTATCGTGGTCTGACCCCGATATCTTTTATCAGGGATGGGTCTTGGGTGTGGGAGGGGCGTATTTCGCGGCCTTCACCACTTTGAGCGCGGACGTTGCCGTGTGTGGAATATGCCAAGAATTTGTAGGCGATCTCCGCGTACTCGATACGGGATCAGATAGGACCAGTTGGGTACCGCCCATTCTCAGGTGTGTTTGACCCGACCTTCACGGCCCATGGAGGGAAACTGAGCTAGCTTGTCGACGCTGGCGAAGATGGCATCGGAGAAGTCGTCAGCTGCCTTTGGATTTTCGAGAGCGATATAGTTTGCTTCGTCTTCCAGATTTTCGAGTGCTTTTTCAAGCCACTCAACCCGCATTCCGGCTCCAGCGCCTGGCGCGCATCGCTGCCACTTGGTCATCGGCGGCGAATTTACCTTGATCGGCTTCTTTTACTGCCAGCTCGATCTGAGCGGTCAGCGTTTTTTCGTGCTCGATGTAATCGCGGAGGACGTCCATCGCCAGATAGGTCGCAGTCTGGCCGTTGGTCTTGGCCAGGTCGGCGAGAGAGTTGGACAGGTCTTCCGGCAGGTTTAGGGAGATTCCAGTCATGGCGGCCTCGAAGATGGATGGTTGTGGGGCATCTTACACCGTGGAGTGCAGGGTTGAATCAACAGGTCGTCGTGAGATGTAACCTGACGTGATTCGGTTGCTCTGCTCTCTAACCTCAGCGCCGGAGTATCGTGGTCTGACCCCGATATCTTTCGTCGCGTCATGCCCACGCGAGCCTTATCTCATCTTTTCCCGTTTGTGGGTGGAGGGTGTACAAGTAGGCGTATGAGCGGGTGGGGGAGTTTGAGGTTTTTGTTATATGCTCAATAATAATTTTGTATAAAAAACTGTTAGTTTTCACAGGTTTTATTTTTTATTCTTTTTGTATTGTTGCTTTGGTTGTTTTGATTAATATTTTTTAAGTGAGGTGTATCATGAAGTCTTGGGCGTTTTTAGGTTTCTCTGAGCAGTACTTTAATAATGTTCCTGTGTTTCAAATATATGAGGTTGTAAATTCTGAAGGTGTTCCGGAAAACGCGCCGTTTGCATATACTGAGATGCGTCGACTAAAAAGGGAGGCGATGGGTGAGTATATGGATGAAGATCCTGCTGGGTGTGAGGCTCATTGGGAGGAGTGCCCTGGGCATGTTTTGAAAAGTTGGTATTGTGTTAATGGTTGTTTCCTAAGTTGGGCTGAGATTGAGCGTTGTAGGCGCATAGGCAAGCTTGATGTTCCTGCTTAGCCAAGATTTCAGATGTTTAGAGTGTTCAGTTTTTTTGGTATGGATAATTATCGTGTGTGTGATGTAGAACTTGATATCGATAATAACACTATAGATGATCTTAAAAGATCGGTTGTAGCTTATTACTGTGGGCTGGTCGATTTAGGAATTAGAGCGGACGCGGGTGATCCTGACGGGGCTCCGCTCTATTTTCAGTCCATTGGTAGGCTAGTTTATACCACTTTTTCATCATCATCTTATATTACTGGTCTGCTTCAAAACAGGACGGAGGATTGGATGCATTTTAAAAGTCTAATTTGGGCCGCCGTTAGCACAGCGAACACCGTGGCTAAAGTGCCGGATAGTCAAAAATTTCCACTGCTGGAAGATGGGAAACTGATATCAGAATATAATCTTGATCCGGTTTTTCCCATTGTTGCAAGTTGGAGGCTTGGTCCGGGGCCGCAATGGGGTCCGGATTGGAAATACAAAATATTTGACGTGTTGATATAGTTTCGGATGTGGCCGGATGATTGCTGAAACGGTAAAGCCTATATAAAACTTTGGGTGGGGGAGATGCGCTCTCTCACTCTTTTTTTGGTTGAATGTTTTTGTTGATGTTCATGCTGGTGAGCTTCAATGCTTAAGTGCCAAAAAATTTGATGTTTCACTTTGCAAACCAGGCTAATAAGTTGTCGCGAATAATACTAAGGTCGGCATCGGTATACCCCAGAACCTCGCGCTGCTCATACTTCACGTCTCGCGCGGCCAGTTCTGCTCGATCCCTCAAACCGCGAGGGATATCGGGGTCAGACCACGATATACCATAGGAACCTTCCTACACTCTTCTCAGCTTGCCCGTCAGACCACCCATCGCTAACCTCCTCAAGCCGCTACAATTCCAGCGGCCGGAAGTGGAAGTCCGTATTGCTAAGGCGTTTTAACTCCCGAAAATATTTGGAGCTTCGCCCATGCCTAACAAATCACGCAACTCTCATGTCGATCAAAACGCTGCGCCCGCTGATGCCAAGCTACAAAAGGCTGCCCAGAGAGCGATCCACCATTATCTGCCGCCATCTGACGACTCTGCCCCCACCGACCACGCAACCACCAACCTTTTCCGCGTCAGCCCCAACATCGACACCGAAACCCTCCTAGCCAACGCCGCCGAGCACCTCGATTCCGCCAACCAAATAACCGCCACCCTGGCCTTCGACCTCGAAGACCCGCACCGCGCCATCATCCTCGGCATCCAGCAACTCATCGACCTAAGCGCTCTGCTCGTAGCCCGCGCCCAAGAACAAGTCGCGCCTGCCGCCAGCCCAGCCACCGCCTGACCCCAACCCCGCCGCCTGACCCCAAGGCGGCAACCTGAACCCTTGCTGTCACCGCGCAAAATTTCATAATCCCCAGCGCCTTTGAGGTCTACGATCCTCTTCAAGAGAGGACCCCCGCGCCTCCAGCCCACAGGGAACCGAAAACATGATCTCGAACCTGGTTAAAGTCGCGCTGATTGCTGGCACGTTGCTGTTGGGCGCTTGTTCGACGGGGTCGTCGGGCGGCAGTGGTGACCCTTGTTTTACTGGCGGATGCCAGGCGTTTGGGGACCATAGCCCGAGCAAGGCGGCCAAGATGAATTTTGGCGGCAGTGGGTTGGGGAGTAGTTATGGGGAGTATGGGTCGGGGTTGTTGCACGACGATTGAACCGTGATGTGCAGGGGGGGGCGATAGTGCGAGTTGGGTGTTGCGCTAAAAGAACGCCAGTTACGTCACTGCCCGTTTCTACGCAGCTGGCGTATTCAACTTGCCGTTAATTTTACCTCCTCAGTAAATTCGAACCCAATTCACATTCTTGGGATTTGGAGAAGGGACCGGGCCGTTGATGCCGGAGTGATGGCCATAGATCGCTGTGTTGGCCCACACCTTGTTGGCTTCGGCGCACAGGCGCACGGCTGCGGCGAAGCCGGCGATGTCTTCGCCGCAGGTTGAGATGTAAACGGCGCCCGGTGCTTGCCCAGCTTGCATATTGCCCTGTACTGTCGCCAGGAAGGCAGGCGCTTCAATGGAAAGCGTCGGGCCCTCATCGCCGATATGCTCGTTAGTGCCGTGTGCAATGACGACAATGACCGCGCCGCCGGCAATGTTCAGGTTCGTGTTGCGCACCGCTGCCCAGTGATGACGTGCAGTCACAGCAGGCCAGTCGACATTCAGAGGAGTGGCGAGGATGTCTGCATCGGTACTCATTTCAAAGACAATAGTCATGATTTATTCCTTATTAATCTGAGTTTGAATGGCGTTAAATCCTTCAGGGCTGAACGACTCAAGCACTGTTCGCCAGTGCTGCAGTGAAAACTCTCTTTACACGTTTTACGATCGCGCCACCGTCGAAGTTATCTGACTCTGCCGTGAGCGCTGGCGTGGCATCATTTACAGCGGCGTTAGCAGGGGTGCCGATGGCTTTCAGCTTTTTGCCGATGGCCTCCAGGCGTGTATTCAGAACATCGCTGATACCTGTGTACTTGGCGAGCGTGGCGAGATAGCCGTCGACAGTGGGGTCGAGTTTGCTGACCACTTTGTCGATTTGCTTTAATTGATTGCGCATGGACTGTTTCTGATTTTCGTACGCCAGCAAGTCGTTCAACTTGGTAACCGCCTTGCCCTCTTTGATGGAGAAGCGTACGTCGAATAAGAACAGCGTCTGGACAATCGATTCGTCGTTCAAAAAGTCTTTGCGGTGATAAGAGTTCTCCATCACCGTAATGAACAACGTCATGCCGGGTGCCAGCGGCTTTTTATCGGTTTTTACGGTAATGCCGGTTTCAGTTTTTGAGCCTGCGCTGGTCAGCAGCCCCTGAATGACGTCAAACGCTGCGTTAGCGATCAACAGGTCCAGGTTTGTCATCGCCTCAATCGCCTCAGTGACTTCAGCAGTGGGTGTGTCTTTCTTCGCATTGTCGGGCAACTTTTCGCCAAATATTGCCTTGCGGCACGCGTCGATCATCACATTGATTGAGGCCAGCGACCACTCGCTGACGGTCGTCAGGTGCTGGTAACTGCTTGATATCATGGATGAGTCGTCATTGTACTTACTGTAATGCTCTTTGATTTTTTCATTCAGTCGGGTGGTTTGTGTGGCCAGGCTTTTATCAAGATCCTCGCGCATTTGATCCACGTAAGCCTGGAATTTGGTGTTGAGCTTTTGTTGCTCTTCGATCGTATTTGACTGTCCCATGTCTAGCTCCAAGTGTTGGATGAAGTCGGACTTTCTTGTGCGCTACTGCTCTTTCCGTTTCCTTGTGCGCATCAAGAAAGTTGACAGCTAGAACATGATCTTGAACTGTGCATAGCTCAACGCATTCAAGTTGAGCAGCGTGCAAGGTTTTGGGTAATGACTTGCGCAGCGCTCAAATGCAGGGTGAATTGATCGCCGCGAGGAATTTTTCCAAGTGCTCAATGGCGTCGTCAGGCAGGGTGGACAGGAATTTACGTGCGTGTTGGCCAGGGGCGCCTTTGAGGGTGTGGTGCATATCCATCGTGCCGCGGCCTAACAGCAGCCAGTCGGCGGAAACATCCAGCAACTCAGAGAGCGCGATAATGTTTCCGACGGTTATCTTGCCGTTCTTTCTCCAGCGAGATACGGCACTTTCTGTGACGTCCAGCGCGACTGCGACGGCGTAAAGTTTGGACAGGTTTCTGCGCTCCATTGCCTCACAGATTCGTACTCCAAGTGTTGATTGCATAAAGTCACTCCATGCGTGGAAAGTTGGATAACTGACTGTATGCAGTGCAACGTTAGGCGTTCCAGGGATATGCCATTTGGAGAACACTTGTCTGGACGCTGAATGTGTAAGAACGCAGCCAAATCAGTCAGGGCCTGCGTTCTTTCCTTTCGACTTAATGTCCACCTTTCATGCGGCGGGCGATGAGGTAGAGGCCCAGGCCGACGAGTGCGGTGGCGGCGCCGATGTAGCCGGTGCTGGTCCAGCCATATCCCGCTGTAATTGCCATTCCGCCCAACCATGGCCCCAGCGCGTTTGCGAGGTTGAACGCTGCGTGGTTGGACGCTGCCGCCAAACTTGGGGCTTCGTGGGCGATGTCCATGAGGCGGATTTGCAGCGGCGCGGCCATGGCAATCATGGTGCCGACCAGGCCGATGCCCAGCAGTACGCTCCACAGCGAGCTGGCGGCGAAGGTGAAGAAGATCAGCACGGCCATCGACCACACCATAATCCAGCCCACGGCGCGAAATTGCAGGCGGTCGAATAGTTTGCCGCCGGCGATGTTGCCGATGATGCCGCCGACGCCAAAGGCGGCGAGGCCGAAGGGGATCCATTGGGGCGAGACTTTGGTCACTTCGAGCATGGTCGGGGCGAGGTAGCTGAACACGCAGAACATGCCGGCAAAGCCAATCGCGCCGATGGACAGGGCCATCCACACTTGGGGTTTGGTGAAGGCGCGCAGTTCTTTGCGCGGGTCGCTGCGCGGTTCGTCGTGGCGGTCGGGGACGAATTGCCAGACCAGGGCGATGGTACACAGGGCGATGGCGCTGACCAGCGCGAACGCCGAGCGCCAGCCCAGGTGTTGGCCGAGGAAGGTGGCGATGGGGTTGCCGAGCAGCATGGCCAGGGTGAGGCCCATCATCACGCGGGCCACGGCGCCGGCGCGTTTGTCGTTGGGCACCATGCTGGAGGCGACGACGGCGGCGATGCCGAAGTAGGCGCCGTGGGGCAGGCCGCTGATAAAGCGGAAGGCCACCAGCGAGCCGAAGGTCGGGGTGAAGGCGGTGGCGAGGTTGCCCAGGGCATACAGGCCCATCAGCAACAGCAGCATGTGTTTGCGCAGCAGTTTGGCGCCGAGGATGGCCAGCAGTGGTGCGCCGACCATCACGCCGAGGGCGTAGGCGCTGATGGCGTGGCCGACTTGGGGTTCGCTTAAGCCCAGGTTTTGGGCGATGTCGGGCATCAGGCCCATGATGGCGAATTCGCCGGTGCCGATCGCGAAGGCGCCCACGGCCATGGCCGCTTCCATTTTGGCGGCGCTGCGCGCGGGCAGTACGTGCCCGGGTGTTTGCTGGGTAGTCATGGGTAACTCTGTAGGAA
The DNA here is from genome assembly GCF_030687515.1 of Pseudomonas sp. FP2338. Classification (NCBI taxonomy): domain Bacteria; kingdom Pseudomonadati; phylum Pseudomonadota; class Gammaproteobacteria; order Pseudomonadales; family Pseudomonadaceae; genus Pseudomonas; species Pseudomonas sp. FP2338. The sequence continues at coordinate 1,836,402 of NZ_CP117436.1, forward strand.
AAAGTGCACGAAGGTCAGTGGCCGATGCTACGCAAGCCGCCACGAAAGTGTCTAGAACAGCGTTTTGCGCGAGCGTTCAGTTTGATTAAACACCCTGTGACCCCAGGTCGCGGCTGTGACGCTTGACACCTGCGCGTTAAAAGCCGCGATTTAGCGCTGTCAATTGGCCAAACGGCGCATAAATGCGGTTCAGCGTGATATTCTGCGCGCCGTCTTGGTCTAGTCTTTCCCCGGTGCGTACACCCGTATACGTCCCGGCGGTTGGCTGTCGCCCAGGTAGCTGAAGCCAATAATGATAAGAAGTCAGCGCAGAAGGGACAAAAACAGTGAGGTCGCTACGTCGGCCTTGTGTGCCCACCCTACGGCCTGCAGAGTCAGGGGCGGTAGGGCGGATGGCGTTTTATCATAGGTGCTACTGATGTTTAAAAAAGTAAACACTGCCCTGCTGGGGCTGGCTTTGTCGATGGGGATCACGTCCGTTCAAGCGGAAGAGGCAAAGAAAGTCGATGTGCTGCTGATCGGCGGCGGCATCATGAGTGCGACCCTGGGTGTTTGGCTCAACGAGCTGCAGCCGGACTGGTCGATGGAGATGGTCGAGCGTCTTGATGGCGTGGCCGAAGAAAGCTCCAACGGCTGGAACAACGCCGGTACCGGTCACTCGGCCCTGGCCGAGCTGAACTACACCCCGGAAAACAAGGACGGCACCGTTGAGATCCCGAAAGCGGTCGAGATCAACGAAGCGTTCCAGATTTCCCGTCAGTTCTGGTCCTGGCAGGTGCAGCAGGGCGTGCTGAAGAACCCGCGTTCGTTCATCAACTCCACACCGCACATGAGCTTTGTGTGGGGCGATGACAACATCAAGTTCCTGAAAAAGCGCTACGAAGCCCTGCAAGCCAGCCCGCTGTTCGCCGGCATGCAGTACTCCGAAGACCCGGCGCAGATCGCCAAATGGGTTCCATTGATGATGGAAGGCCGTGATCCGAAGCAAAAGATCGCCGCCACCTGGACCCCGATCGGCACCGACGTGAACTTCGGCGAGATCACCCGCCAGTTCGTCGCGCACCTGCAAACCACGCCGAAGTTTGACCTGAAGCTGTCGAGCGAAGTGCAGGACATCACCAAGAACGCCGACGGTTCGTGGCGTGTGAGCTACAAAAACCTGAAAGACGGCACCAAGACCGAAACCGACGCCAAGTTCGTGTTCATCGGCGCGGGTGGCGGTGCACTGCACCTGCTGCAAAAGTCGGGCATTCCTGAAGCCAAGGAATACGCCGGCTTCCCGGTTGGCGGTTCGTTCCTGGTGACCGATAACCCGGCCATCGCCGAGCAGCACATGGCCAAGGCCTACGGTAAGGCTTCGGTTGGCGCGCCACCGATGTCGGTTCCGCACCTGGACACCCGCGTGCTGGATGGCAAGCGCGTTATTCTGTTTGGCCCATTCGCAACCTTCTCGACCAAGTTCCTCAAAGAAGGCTCGTACCTGGACCTGCTGACCAGCACCACCACCCACAACATCTGGCCAATGACCAAAGTCGGTATTCGTGAATACCCACTGGTTGAGTACCTTGCCGGTCAACTGATGCTGTCCGATGACGACCGCTTCAAGGCGCTGCAAGAGTACTTCCCGAACGCCAAGCAGTCCGACTGGCGCCTGTGGCAAGCCGGCCAGCGCGTGCAGATCATCAAGCGTGACGAAGAGCAGGGCGGCGTCCTGAAACTCGGCACCGAAGTGGTCAGCTCCGCCGATAACACCATCGCCGGCCTGTTGGGTGCATCGCCAGGCGCGTCCACCGCGGCTCCGATCATGCTGACCGTGCTGCAAAAAGTGTTCAAGGACAAGGTCGCGACCCCTGAGTGGCAAGCCAAGCTGCACCAGATCGTGCCGAGCTACGGCACCAAGCTGAACGACAGCCCTGAGGCTGTTGCGAAGGAGTGGGCCTACACGGCCGGCGTCCTGCAACTGACCCCACCGCCTGCCATTCCGCAGCTGAACGCTCCAAAGGCAACCGAAGCCACCGAGGCTGCCAAGCCTGCGGCTGAGCCGAGCAAGCCGGCGTCTGACCTGGCGCTGTAAGCCAAGCCTGATGTTAAAAAGCCCGCTGAACCGGTAACGGTCAGCGGGCTTTTTTGTGGGCGTGTGTTCAGGTGTGGGAGCGTTCGGCTGGCGGCAGTTCCACCGTGCGCTCGGCGGCGGCCAATGCGGCCTTTAAACCGGCTTTATCCAGCGGCACGCAGTACGCAGGCTTGGCCCGCTCAAAGCGCCAGCTGTCATCCAGCGTACCCGCGTCCACGGCGTCGAAACCCAGCTCGTCGAGCAGCGCAATCACCTGCGCCTTTGCCGTCGCATCATCGGCGGCCACCGGCAGGGCGCGGCGGTCAGGCGCGCCGTGGGGGCGGGCATCGCGGTTGATGTCTGAGGCAAAGATCGCATTAAAAACTTTGACCACCTTTGAGTCGGCAAAATGCTCGGCCAACAGGCGGCTGGTGGTGGTTTCAAAACGGTCCAGTGCCGCGATATGCCCATCGCGCTCAGGGTAGTAATTGTTGGCGTCCAGCACCGTTTTGCCTTCCAGCCACTGCGCGGGCACGCTGCGGTAGTGTTCGAGGGGAATCGCCACCAGCACCACGTCGCCAAACTGCGCGGCTTCCTGCGCGCTGCCCACTTGCACGCCGGGTATGCCGCTGCGCACGCTGCTCATGGTCTGCGGGCCACGGGAGTTGCTCAGCATCACCGCGTGCCCGGCCGTCAGGGCCAGTTGGGCCACGGCGCGCCCGATAAAACCTGCTCCAATCACGCCGATCTTCATGGTCTTGCTCCTGCGAAGTGGGGAAGTGACTATGATGATTGGCAACCATTGGGTGATAAATGGGCGGTTTGGATTCGGTGTAGTTACTGGGAGTAGTCAATCGTGGACCGTCTAACCAGCATGAGTGCGTTTGTCACGGCCGCCGAGTTGGGCTCTTATGCCCGCGCCGCCGAGCGCTTGAACCTGTCGCCGCAAATGGTGGCCAAGCATGTCACTGCGCTGGAGCAACATCTGGGTGCCCGCTTGCTCAACCGCACCACGCGCCGGCAAAGCCTGACGGAGTTGGGTAGCGCGTACTACGAGCGCTGCAAACATATCCTGACCGAAGCGGAGGCGGCCGATTCGCTGGCGCAGATCATGAATGACACCCCGCGTGGCAGGTTGAAGGTCACCGCCCCGGTGACGTTCGGCTCCTACAGCCTGATGCCGCTGATTACCGGTTTTTTGCGTGATAACCCGGACGTGGAAATCGACTTGCACCTGACCGACCGTTTTGTCGACCTGGTGGAGGAGGGTTATGAAGCGGCTTTTCGCATCGGCCCCCTGGCGACGACCGGCCTTACGGCGCGGCCGCTGGCACCTTATCGCCTGGTGGCCTGCGCCGCGCCTGCCTACCTGGCCGCACGGGGCGTGCCGTTGCTGCCGTCAGACCTTGAGCATCACGAATGCCTGGGCTATGCGTTCTGGTCACGCCCGGCAGAGCGTGAATGGGTCTTTTACCAAGGTACCACTGTGCACAAGGTGCAGGTTGCCAGCCGTTTGCAGGTCAACGAAAGCCGGGCGTTGATGATGGCTGCCCTGGATGGTTTCGGCATCGTACTTGGCCCTGAAGACTTCTTGCGCACGGCACTGGCCAAGGGCGAGTTGGTGCGGGTGCTGCCAGGCTTTGAGGCGCCGAGCCGCTCGATGCACCTGGTCTACACGGCGAACCGCCAGCGCACGGCCAAGTTGCGGCGCTTTGTCGAGACGGTGCTGGGGCGATTCGGACCTGCTTGAGCGCTCAAATACCGGCCCTGGGGTGCGAATACCTCAGGTTCAGCAACCTGACAGACAGCACCTGTTACAAATAACCCAGAGCCAAGCAGGAGCGAGGCTGCAGCAAGGGGGCATTTTTTACCGGTGTATTCGTTGGGCGCTGGCGCCCGAGGGGTGTGTATGTTGCTACGTTATGCGGCATTGGCGGCGTTTGTCGTCGCGGCGTCCGGGTGTGTACAAGAGCGCGTGGTGCATGAGCGCGGGCCGGTGCAACGTGAGTATGTCGAGGTGGTGGCGCCGCAGCCGCCGCCGGTGCAGGTGATCGAAGTCGAGCCGCCGGCACGCTATGGCTATGTGTGGTCACGCGGTTACTGGCGCTGGGAAGGCGGGCGCTATGTAGCGGTGCACGGCCATTGGGAGCAGGTGCGCGAAGGTTATCGTTATGTGCATCCGCACTGGGTGCAGCGCAATGACGGTTACCACTGGCAGGGCGGTGGCTGGGTGCGCTGAACCTGGCCCCCGACAAAACGGCTAGCTCGGCTTTTGGGTACCTAACAGCTTGACCTCACGCAGCAACGCGGCACCGAGTTGATCGCTGCCCAGTTCCTGATAGCCGACTATCTGGGTCTCGCCTTGTTCTTCCGCCTGGATGATGATCACCGGTGTCTCTTTGCCGGTGGTTTCATCCACATGCAGGGCGTACTGCGGCACATCCACCTTGATCGGTGAACCCGCCGGCTTGCCTTGCACGTTTAGCGTAAACGCCGCGCAGCCGCTGTCGATGTCCACGCTGGTCGCGGAGCGGCCGCTGACGAAGCAGGTTTTCGGCAGGTCGGGCCAGGTGATGGTGTCGGCCAAAGCGAGGGTGGGCGCCAAGGCCATGGCAACAAGCAGCAACGTGCGCACGTGGTGAGTACTCTTGATCAAGGGCAGTGGCGTTTTTTACCAAAGCCCGGCATTCGTCGCAATGCTGCGGCTCAAGCCAGGCGCTTCATTCCCGTGGCTTTTGCCGCATCAAGGTCAAAGGTGGCGGTGTATTCACAGCCGGCTGCATGGGCGCAGCGTTCGATCAGGTAGTCGGCGAAATCGGCTTTGCCGGCCGTGAACCGGCGCAGTGCCTGCCAGATAATCTCGGCGTGCTCGACGGTCAGTTCACGGGTGCGCAGCAGCGTTTCCAGCACGGTCACCACGTCGCTTTTGGCCGATTGATAGCAGCTTTGCAGCACCCAGACCAATTCCACCACCGACACCAGGCTGACAAAGCCCGGCGACACGCTGGTGAGCGACTCGATCAGCGCCGAGGCCTTGGGGGATTGCACGGGGTCATCCTGGGTGACGTAGCGCACCAGCACATTGGTATCGAGCCCGATCATCCGGCGTTTGCTCCTTGCGCGGCGATGGCGCGGTTCATGTCTTCGATCGATACGGCCTGTGCGGGCTTGCGGATCAGCCCCTTGAGGTCCTGCACGGTTTTGCTCGCGGCGATAATGGAAAACTTGCCGTCTTCCGTTTCGACAAATTCAACCCGGTCGCCGGTTTCCAGGCCAAGCGCGGTGCGCACTTGCACGGGGATAGTGATTTGCCCTTTCGAGGTGAGTGTGGCGGTGGCCATAGCGAAGATCTCCATCGTGATATTCCTTACCGTAAGGTAAGGATTGATGAAGGACAAGATCCGTTGGTCCATAGGGTGCTCGGCTGGTGTGAATGAGTGGGAACAGGTAAAACCCTAGCTCGAACTTTGTGCGCTCACACGCCCGCCTGCGACCCAAAGAGATACAAGCTATGACCGAACGTCAGCTCATTATTCCCGCCGCCATGCAACCCATTGTCGAACGCGCCGGCTACGTGCCTGCGGTAAAAGTTGGCAACACTCTTTACTGCGCAGGCCAGGTCGGCCGCACGCCGCAATTGGCTGTGATCGAAGATCCCGAGGCGCAATTCATCGCGGCCTGGGACAACCTCAGGGACGTATTGGAGGAGGGCGGTTGCAGCTTCGATGACGTGGTGGACATGACCACCTATCACGTGAACATGCGCCAGCACATGGCGGTTTTCCGTGAGGTGAAAAACCGCCTGTTCCCACGCGGCCATTGCGCCTGGACCACGATCGGGGTGTCCGAACTGGCACACCCCGGCCTATTGGTGGAAATCAAATGTGTGGCGGTGCAGCGCTAGTTACTGCACCACGCGATAGCACGGCACATAGGCGGCGCCGCCCGGCAACTTCATGCGGTGCTGGGCGACAAACGCCTGCAGCAACTCGTCCAACGGCTTCATGATCGCCGGGTCGCCGTGGATCTCATACGGGCCGTGCTGCTCGATCAGGCGAATGCCCTTGTCCTTGACGTTACCGGCCACGATCCCCGAGAACGCGCGGCGCAGGTTGGCCGCCAGTTCATGGGGCGGCAGCGCGTGGCTCAGTTGCAGGCTGGCCATGTTTTCGTGGGTGGGGTCGAATGGGCGCTGGAAGCCTTCGTCGATCTTCAGCAGCCAGTTGAAGTGGAACGCGTCGTTGCGCTCACGTCGGAACTGCTTCACGGCCTTGAGCCCGGCGGTCATCTGGCGCGCCACTTCGGCCGGGTCGTCGATGATGATCTGGTAGTGCGCCTGGGCCGCTTCGCCAAGGGTGGCGCCCACAAACGCGTGCAGCTGTTGCAGGTACGGCGCGGCCTGTTTCGGCCCGGTGAGGATGACCGGGAACGGCACGTCGCGGTTGTCCGGGTGCATCAGGATGCCCAGCAGGTACAGGAACTCTTCGGCCGTGCCGGCGCCGCCCGGGAAGATGATGATGCCGTGGCCCACGCGCACAAAGGCTTCCAGGCGTTTTTCGATGTCCGGCAGAATCACCAGCTCGTTAACGATGGGGTTTGGCGCTTCGGCGGCGATGATGCCCGGCTCGGTCAGGCCCAGGTAACGGCCGTTGGTAATGCGTTGCTTGGCGTGGGAAATGGTTGCGCCTTTCATCGGGCCTTTCATCACGCCGGGGCCGCAGCCGGTGCACACGTCGAGGCTGCGCAGGCCCAGTTCGTGGCCGACCTTCTTGGTGTATTTGTATTCTTCGGTATTGATCGAGTGCCCGCCCCAGCACACTACGATTTTCGGCTCGACACCCGGGCGCAAGGTACGGGCGTTGCGCAGCAGGTGGAACACGTAGTCGGTGATGCCCTGGGAGTTGCTCAGGTCGATGCGCTGGCTGTCCAGCTCGTTCTCGGTGTAGACGATATCGCGCAGGGCGCTGAAGAGCATTTCGCGGGTGCTGGCGATCATTTCGCCATCGACGAAGGCATCGGCGGGCGCATTCAACAGTTCCAGGCGCACGCCACGGTCTTGCTGGTGGATACGCACTTCAAAGTCTTTGTAGGCGTCGAGGATGGTCTTGGCGTTGTCGATATGCGCGCCGGTGTTGAGGATGGCCAGGGCGCACTGGCGGAACAACGTGTAGATGCTGCCGGTACCGGCTTCACTCAGTTGCTGGACTTCACGTTGGGACAGGGTTTCGAGGCTACCCTTGGGGCTGACGGAGGCATTGATGACTTGACGTTGGGGCATTCTGATTCCTTGAAAGCTCAGCCATCGCAGCCGCCAGGGGCGGCGATGGCTGGAGAATGGTGAGCGCCGAACTCGGTCGCACTAGACAGTTAGTTTGGCCGCCGCAAGGGCAGGGCGCAAACACCGTCAACACCATCATGCCGCAGAACTTACTGAATCAGCTTCCAGTTTTTGTAGAAAACCCGACGCAGGGTAAACACCAGCCCGGCAAAACCCGAAATAACGGCATTCAGCACCGAGGGCAGCAAGGTCGGCCGCACGATGTCAATGAACAGGCAGTAACGCTTTGCGTCGTTTTTGTTGAAGGAGGCATGCATCAGCGTGTCATCGAAGATGAACAGCGGGTCATCGTGCCAGTAGTGCTTGTGCTTGCCGACCTGGATGTAGACACCGTCGTGATGTGGTGCCGGCGCCATGTTGTAGAGCACGCGGAACATCATGCGCAGCGGGCCGAAGTGGAAGGATGTGGAGCGGTTTTCGTTGAACACCGACACGCCGATCGTCTTCACAAACGGCAGTTTCTTGCGCAGTTGCGGGATGTCCAGGGTGGTTTCGATCGGGCGGCCGTACCATTGGAAGAACAACATGCCGCGCTTTTTCTCGGCCATGCGCTCGTCGAGGTAGCTGATGATTTCGTCCTTGTTGGCCATGGCGTCGTCGATGACTTGTTGCAGGTCTTCGCGCCAGGCCGGCGGCAGGTCACGCATGGTGTAGACGTGGCGGTTGCGCAGGCTCAACAGGTCGAACAGGGTATTGAACGGCGCCAATATCCAGGTGTTGCGGCCGTTGCCGACGAAGTATTTCTTGATGGTGTCGCGGTCGTACAGGCCGTTGCGCAGGAAGTCATAAATGCCGCAGAACAGCACCAGCAGCAGAAACACCAGGCTGGTACGTGGGAAGCAATAGATGAACAGCAGTACGCCGAGCACCCAGGCGACTGAGACCAATTTTTTTTGCACAGCACTTTTACTCATGAAGCGAGGCTCCGGACCTGAAACAAAGCGAAACAATCCCGCCATGATAGTGGGTTATCAAGGTGCCGGGCGTTTTAAATATTGCGAATTTGTGAAAGCCGGACACAGTTTTTAACCAGGCGGTGCGGTGCGCCCGCGGTTTTGCCGATTGGATTTTGTAAACAGAAGATTTACGTCTATCGTGACGCTTCGGTTTTTCGCGCGTCATAGACCGGTACGATTGAAGTTGAATGGCCACCACTGGCCGTCGACCCCTTGGAAGAGGCAGAAATTTTATGATCATCAAACCGCGGGTTCGTGGCTTTATCTGTGTGACCGCTCACCCTGTTGGCTGTGAAGCGAACGTCAAAGAGCAGATCAACTATGTAACCCAGCATGGCGCCATCGAAGGCGGCCCAAAGAAGGTGCTGGTCCTCGGCGCTTCCACCGGTTATGGCCTGGCCGCGCGCATCAGTGCTGCGTTTGGCTGCGGCGCCGACACCCTGGGCGTGTTTTTTGAGAAAGAAGGCGAAGAAGGCAAGCTGAGCTCCGCCGGCTGGTACAACAGCGCGGCGTTCGAGAAGTTTGCCGTGGAAAAAGGCCTGTACGCCAAGAGCATCAACGGCGACGCGTTCTCTGACGAGATCAAGCGCCTGACCATCGAAACCATCAAGAAAGACCTGGGCAAGATCGACCTGGTGGTTTACAGCCTGGCCGCGCCGCGCCGTACCGACCCGCAAGGCGTGGTGCACACCTCCACCCTCAAGCCGATCGGCAAGGCCGTGACCCTGCGCGGTATCAACACCGACAAAGGCGTGGTGGTCGACACCACCCTTGAGCCTGCGACCCAGGAAGAAATCGACGGCACCGTGAAAGTCATGGGCGGCGAAGACTGGCAGCTGTGGATCGACGCCCTGCGTGACGCCGATGTGTTGGCCGAAGGCGCCAAGACCACTGCGTTCACCTACCTCGGCGAGAAGCTGACCCAGGATATTTACTGGAACGGTTCCATCGGCGAAGCCAAGAAAGACCTGGATAAAAAAGTCCTGACCCTGCGCGACAACCTCGCCGCGCTGAAGGGCGACGCCCGTGTGTCGGTGCTCAAGGCCGTGGTTACCCAGGCCAGCTCGGCCATCCCGATCATGCCGCTGTACCTGTCGCTGCTGTTTAAAGTGATGAAAGAGCAGGGCACCCACGAAGGTTGCATCGAGCAGGTTTACGGCCTGTTCAAAGACAGCCTGTACGGCAGCGAGCCGAAGCTGGACGCCGACGGCCGCCTGCGCGCCGACCTGGCTGAGCTGGAGCCGAAGGTTCAGGACGCCGTGGCTGCACTGTGGAATCAGGTGACCGACGACAACGTCAACGAGATCAGCGATTTCGCCGGCTACAAGGCAGAATTCCTGCGTTTGTTCGGCTTTGAAATCGATGGCGTGGACTATGACGCGGATGTGAACCCGACTGTGAAGATCAAGGGCCTGATCCAAGCCTAAACACGGTCAAAAAAAATGTGGGAGCCTGGCTTAATGTAGGCGCTGGCTTGCCTGCGATACAGTCACCTCGGTCTATCAGTTACACCGAGGCGATGCTATCGCAGGCAAGCCAGCTCCCACACAAACCAGCCTCCACACAGTCCAGCTCCCACATTTGCCTTGGGTTAATCCCGAACCCTCCTACATTCCCTCGCGCTCCCACCCGCCTTCACAATCTGCCAGACTCCCTGGGCTATCAAGCCACGCTAACGGAGGATCTGATGACGATTCGTGCAGTAGTTTTTGATTTTGGCGGTGTCCTGTTCGATTGGAACCCGCTGCACCTTTACCGCCAGCTGATTGCCGACGACGCCGAGCGGCAACACTTTCTCGACACCATCTGCACCCAAGCCTGGAACACCGAACAGGACGCCGGCCGCAGCCTCGCCGAAGGCACCCGCCACCTTATCGAGCAACACCCGCAGCACGAACCCTTGATCCAGGCCTATTACGACCGCTGGCACGAAATGCTGCGTGGCGCGTTGCCCGATGGCGTGGCGATTCTCGAGGCGCTGCATAAGGCCGATATGCCGCTGTTCGGGCTCACCAACTGGTCGGCGGAAACCTTTCCTTACGCACGGGCAAACTATCCGTTCCTGCAGCACTTGCGCGATATCGTCGTGTCCGGCGAGTTGAAGTTGATCAAGCCCGATCCCGCGATTTATCACGCCAGCCTTGCCCAGGTGCGTGCTCACTTGCCGGATATCCAGGCCAGTGAAGTGGTGTTTATCGACGACGTTGCCGGCAATATCGAGGCCGCTAAAGCGCTCGGGTGGCAGGGCATTCACCATGTGTCGGCCGAGCGCACTGCGGCGCGTTTGCGCGAGTTGGGCGTGAGCTTTTAGCGCGCCCACTTTTCCATGGCGAAATCCACGAAGGCGCGCAGTTTGGGCAAGCGGTAGCGATCCTGTCGGTAGAGCAGGTGCATGGGGCGGCTGGGCAGTTGATAGGTGGTCAGCAACGCCACCAGCTTGCCGCTCTCCAGGTCCGGTTGAACCAGGGCATCGGCCAGCATGATGATGCCCATGCCGTTCACGGCCGCCTGGCGCAAGCCTTGTGAGCTGTTGATGGTCAATGCTCCGGCCACCGGCACCTCCACTTCGCCTGCATCGCCGGTCATGCGCCACAGTTTGCTGGTGTCGCGCCAGTTGTCGTTCGCCGGGTAGGCAAACGCCAGGCAGTCGTGCTGGCGCAAGTCGTCGGGGGTCTGTGGAATGCCACGTCGCGCCAGGTACGCCGGTGACGCGCAGAGCGTCAGGGTGTAGGCCTGCATGGGCCTGGCGATCAGGCTTGAGGTTTCCAGTTCGCCCAGGCGGATCGCAACGTCGAAGCCGCTGTCGACCAAATCCATGCGCTCATTGCTGAGTTCGACATACAGATTGATCTGCGGGTAGCGCTGGGCAAATTCGCTCAAGGCCGGTGTGAGGCGTTCGGTGCCGAACACCGGTGGCGCGGTGATGCGCAGGCTGCCTTTGGGCGTTTCGCTGTGGATCTGCTCTGCCAATAGTTCAGAGTCGGCCACCAGCCCCAGCACCTCCAGGCATCGCTGGTAATACTGCCCGCCAAATTCGGTGAGGCTCTGTTTGCGTGTGGTGCGCTTCAGCAAGCTGACCCCCAGCCGTTGCTCCAGCGCGCGCAAGTGGTTGCCGACCATGGTGGTCGACATCCCGCATTCCTGCGCGGCGGCGGTCATGCTGCCGGCCTCGACCACTTTCACGTACACCGACATCGACTGGAACAGATCCATTATCAAGCCCTGGTTCAAAGTCATTGCAGGAATGCGCAGTTTATCCAGCTCAGGTGGCTAACGATACTGGCAGCATCACAACGATGCACTGGAGCCAGCCACCATGAACGCCGCCTGCCTGATGACCACCTATCAACCCATGGCCCTGAGCTTTACCCGTGGCCTGGGCACGCGCCTGTGGGACCAGCAGGGCCGTGAATACCTCGACGCCGTGGCCGGCGTGGCGGTAACCAATGTCGGGCACTCCCACCCCAAATTGGTGACGGCGATCAGCGAGCAGGCGGGCCTGTTGCTGCACACGTCGAACCTCTACAGCATCGACTGGCAGCAGCGCCTGGCCGAGCGGTTGGCGCAGTTATCCGGCCTGGACCGTGCGTTCTTCAATAACTCCGGCGCTGAAGCCAACGAGACCGCGCTGAAACTGGCGCGGCTGCACGGTTGGAAAAAAGGCATCGAAGAGCCGCTGGTGGTGGTGATGGAAAACGCATTTCATGGGCGCACCCTCGGCACCATGGCCGCCAGTGACGGGCCTTCGGTGCGCCTGGGTTTCCAGCGCCTGCCGGGGGATTTTCTCAAGGTGCGCTTTGGCGACTTGGCCGCATTGGCGGCCATTACCGAACAATTCGGCACGCGCATCGCGGCGGTCTTGCTCGAGCCGATACAGGGTGAAAGCGGCGTGCTGCCCGCGCCGCCCGGTTACCTCAAGGCGCTGCGCGACCACTGCACGCGCCACGGCTGGTTGATGATGCTCGATGAAATTCAGACCGGTATCGGCCGCACCGGCGCCTGGTTTGCGTTCCAGCATGAAGGCATCGTGCCCGACGTGATAACCCTGGCCAAAGGCCTCGGCAACGGCGTGCCCATCGGTGCCTGCCTGGCCCGTGACGCGGTGGCCCAATTGTTCACGCCAGGCAGCCATGGCAGCACGTTCGGCGGTAACCCGCTGGCCTGTCGCGTGGGTTGCACGGTGTTGGACATCATTGAAGAACAAGGCTTGCTGCACAACGCCGCGCTGCAGGGCGAGCGCCTGCTGGCGCGGTTGCGGGTGGAGTTGAGCGAGCACCCGCAGGTGCTGGCGATTCGTGGGCAGGGCTTGATGGTCGGCATCGAGCTGGCCAGGCCTTACCGTGACCTGGCCCAGCGTGCGGCCCAGGAGCAGGGGCTGCTGATCAATGTGACGCGGGGCAAAATCATCCGCCTGTTGCCGCCGCTGACGCTGGATGCCAAGGAGGTCGAGATGATCGTGCGGGCGATCACCCGTCTCCTGGATTGAGACCGGATCAAACTGTGGGAGCTGGCTTGCCTGCGATAGCGGACTGTCTGTGCCAACTACAGTGGCTGACACACCGCTATCGCAGGCAAGCCAGCTCCCACATTAGATCGGCGTGATATTCAGAGATCCGGGCCATTCAACCATTCCTGGTTCAGGGTCTCGGTGTCGCCCAGGTACTCCAACAACCAACTCATCGCTGGCGACAATTTATCCTGTGCCCACGCCACACACGACGGGCTGGCCGGAAACGGTCGGCTCAGTTGCAGTGCCACCAGCTCGCCACGCTCGACCCACGGCAATACCTGATGGGCGGGCGCCATGCCGACGCACAGCCCGTCGCGCAGGCAATCGAGCGCCGAGGCCCAGTTAGGCACGACCAAACGGCGCTGGTTATCCAGGGTCCAGGTGTCACGCTTGGGCAGGTTGCGCGAGGTGTCGGTCATGCACAGCGAGGCGAAAGGGCGCAGCTGGTCGTCACTGAGCAAGCCGCTGACGCTCGCCAGCGGGTGCTGGGCGCTGACCACACACAGCCAGTTCAGCAGGCCCATGTCCCGAAACGTGAAGCGGCTGGCCACCGGCACCGCGCTGGTGGCGCCGATCACAATGTCGGTGCGCTCATCGGCCAGGGCGTCCCACACGCCGTTGTATACCTCGTATTCGAGCAGCAATTCCACCTCGGGGAACTGTCGATAAAAATCCAGTACCAGTTGCCGACAGCGCTGGGGTTTGACGATGGAGTCCACCGCGACCTTCAACTGGCCACTCCAGCCATTCGCCACCTGCTGGCACAGGCGCCGGGTGCCAAGCATTTTTTTCATTACCCCGCGCGCCTCGTCGATAAACAGACGGCCGGCGGGGGTCAGCTCCACATCGCGGTGGCGGCGCACAAACAGCGGCACCGCCAGCCATTCTTCCAGCTGGCGCACTGTATAGCTGATGGCTGACGGCACGCGGTGCAATTCCTGGGCGGCGGCGCTGAAGCTGCCATGGCGCGCCACGGCATCGACCACATCCAGTGAGTATTCGGACCACATATACAGCTGCCTTCAAAATATTTGATTCAAGTGTCCAATTATTATCGCTTCACACACAGCCTGTCAGCTTCATAATGGGCGCCAGTCAGCAAATAGTTTGATGGCAGCACTTACAAGGCTTCAATGAAAAATTCTTTTGGTTTCACCTGGTATCTGGCGGGGCTGAGCATGCTCGGTTATCTGGCCATGGACATGTACTTGCCGGCGTTTGGCGCCATGGGCGAGCAGTTGCAGATCAGTGCGGGCGCGGTCGGCGCCAGCTTGAGTATTTTCCTCGCGGGCTTTGCGCTCGGGCAGTTGCTGTGGGGGCCGTTGTCCGATCGCCTGGGGCGCAAGCCGGTGCTGCTCGCCGGGCTGAGCCTGTTTGTGCTGGGCTGCGCCGGGATGTTCTGGGTCGAGACGGCGCCGCAGTTGTTGGCGTTGCGCTTTATCCAGGCGATTGGTGTGTGTTCCGCCGCCGTGAGTTGGCAGGCGCTGGTGATTGACCGTTACCCGGCCGACAAGGCCCACCGCGTGTTCGCCAGCATCATGCCGCTGATGTCGCTGTCACCGGCGCTGGCGCCGCTGTTGGGCGCGATGGTGCTGAACCACTTTGGCTGGCAGGCGATCTTCGCGGTGTTGCTGGTTGTGTCAGTGCTGTTGCTGTTGCCGACGTTGTTCCTGCGCAAAATGCCGAAACGTCTGGCCGAGAAGGGCGAACCTTCGCGCCTTGGCTATGGGCAGTTGCTGACCTCCCGCGTGTTTACCGGCAATGTGATGATCTTCGCCGCCTGTTCGGCCAGCTTCTTCGCCTGGCTCACTGCGTCGCCGTTCATCCTTGGCGACATGGGTTACAGCCCGAATGACATCGGCTTGAGTTACGTGTTGCCGACCTTGTCCTTTCTGGTCGGCGGTTACAGCTGTCGCAGTGCCTTGCAGCATTACCAGGGCAAAACCCTGCTGCCGTGGTTGCTGGTGGCTTATTGCATCAGCATGGTCGCGTTGTACCTGGTTGCGACCTTGACGGTGCCGACCCTGACCACCTTGTTGATTCCGTTCTGCCTGATGGCGTTGGTCAACGGCGCGAGTTACCCGATCGTGGTGGCGAATGCGCTGATGCCCTTTGCGGAAAATTCCGGCAAGGCGGCGGCGTTGCAGAACACCCTGCAATTGGGTCTTTGTTTTCTGAGCAGCCTGCTGGTGTCGTCGATGATCGACCAGCCGCTGTTGATCACTGTGATTGTGATGTTGGCGACTGCGCCGCTGGCAGTGCTGGGTTACTGGCTGGCGCGGCCCAAAACAGATAATTCGGAACTCGCAAACGCCTGAAGCTGAAACCCAATCAAACATGTGGGAGAGGGCTTGTGTGGGAGCTGGCTTGCCTGCGATGGCATCAACTGGGTGCACCTGATGTACCGAGTTGTCTGCATCGCAGGCAAGCCAGCTCCCACAGTTGACTGGGTTTCTTAAGTTAGAAGGTGACTTCCAGGTTGACTGTCGGTGTGGATGTACGGGTGCCCATGCCTCCATCCACCCCGAACTTGTTATGCCAGTACTCGTAACCCACCCCCAGATACAGGTTCGGCTTCACGCTTTTTCCCGGCCGCACCGCCACCATCAGCGCCGTGCGCATCAGGGTTTCCGGCGCGGTGTCGCGGCCGTGATAATCCTCGCCCTTTTCCCCGACGTAATTGATAAACCCCTGAAACTTCGCGGCGTGGTTGGCGATGTCAAACGGGCGCATCCAGGTCAGGTTGAGCATGTAGGTGTCGTCGAAGGTGTGGTTCGACTCTTTCGCGCCGGGGATGCCGGTGTGGTTCTTTTCCTTGTAGTACATCAAGCTCAAATCCAGTACGCCGACGGTGTTGAACTTCAACGTCGGGCCGATCACCAGCGCGCGCTTTTTGGCTGAGGCGAAGTTGTTGTTGCGGTTGGCGTCGAAGCCCAGGGTCAAGGCGTAATCCTTGACCAGGCCAGTACCCAGCGGCACATCCAATACCCGTGAGGCGTACAGCTGGTGCCGGTACACGGCGTAGACCTCACTGCCACCGTGGTCGGTGCCCTTGCGTGGGTCGCTGCTGTCGGACAAAAACACATCAAGGTTCAGGTAGTTGCTGCCGTACTGGTAGCCGCTGGCGTGGGTGAAGCTGTAGATGCGTTTGCTGAAGTCGTCGGGGTTATTCGGGTTGGTGAAGTGCTGACCGTAGCGAAACCCTGCGCTGTTGTTCATCCATTCCAGCGCGACGGCCTCCCCACCGCCGAGAAGGGTCAATGCAACGGTTGCGCCCTGTAATGCCTTTTTCATTGTTCTAGGTCCTTTGGCGTTCTGGCTCATGACGGCCGGATTGTTTTTGTAACGCCGATGGAGGGTATCTTGTTCGATTGATTGTATACAACTCTATGGACATCCAGTCCAAACATTGCATACAGTGCTCGCACAACAAAAACAGAGAACCCCTCACCATGACTATCCCGAAGGCGTCACCGCAGCGGCCAGAAGATGAGAATCTCGGCGTCGCGGCCAACATGGCTTACGGCCTGCAGCATGTGCTCACCATGTATGGCGGCATCGTTGCCGTACCGTTGATCGTCGGCCAGGCGGCCGGGTTGTCGCCGGCGGATATCGGCCTGCTGATCGCCGCCTCGCTGTTTGCCGGTGGCCTGGCCACGTTGCTGCAAACCCTCGGTCTGCCGTTTTTTGGCTGCCAGTTGCCGCTGGTGCAGGGCGTGTCGTTTGCCGGTGTGGCAACCATGGTGGCGATTGTCGGCAGTGAGGGTGCGGGCGGGGTGCCGGCGATTCTCGGGGCGGTAATGGCCGCGTCGTTTATCGGCTTATTGATCACGCCGGTGTTCTCACGGATCACCCAGTTTTTCCCGCCGCTGGTCACCGGCATCGTGATCACCACCATCGGCCTGACGCTGATGCCGGTGGCGGCGCGCTGGGCCATGGGCGGCAATAGCCGCGCGGCGGATTTTGGCAGCATGGCGAACATCGGACTGGCGGCACTGACCCTGGTGCTGGTGTTGCTACTGAGCAAGATCGGCAGCGCGACTATCTCGCGCCTGTCGATTCTGCTGGCCATGGTGATTGGCACCGTGATCGCGGTGTTCCTCGGCATGGCGGATTTTTCCGGCGTCGCCCAGGGGCCGATGTTCGGCTTTCCCACACCTTTCCATTTCGGCATGCCGACCTTCCATGTGGCGGCGATTATTTCCATGTGCATCGTGGTGATGGTGACGTTGGTGGAAACCTCGGCGGACATCCTCGCGGTCGGCGAGATTATCGACACCAAAGTCGACTCCAAGCGCCTGGGTAATGGCCTGCGTGCCGACATGCTGTCGAGCATTTTTGCGCCGATCTTCGGTTCCTTCACCCAAAGCGCCTTTGCCCAGAACGTCGGCCTGGTGGCGGTCACTGGCGTGAAAAGCCGGTTTGTGGTGGCCACCGGCGGCGTGTTCCTGGTGGTGTTGGGCTTGTTGCCGTTTATGGGGCGGGTGATTGCGGCCGTGCCGACTTCGGTACTGGGCGGCGCTGGTATCGTGTTGTTCGGCACCGTGGCGGCCAGTGGGATTCGCACGCTCTCCAAGGTGGATTACCGCAACAACATGAACCTGATTATCGTGGCAACGAGCATCGGTTTCGGCATGATCCCGATTGCCGCGCCCAACTTCTACGATCACTTCCCCACCTGGTTCGCGACCATTTTCCATTCGGGCATCAGCTCGTCGGCAATCATGGCAATTTTGCTCAACCTGGCGTTCAACCACTTCACCGCCGGTAACTCGGACCAGCAGTCGGTGTTTGTGGCCGGGACCGAGCGCAGTTTGTGCTTCCACGATGTGGCGGCGTTGCGCGATGGGGATTACTTCAGTGGCGGTAAGTTGTTTGATGCTGAAGGGAAGGAGATTCCGGTGGTGGCGCAAGTGCCGAGGAAGGCCGCAAAGCCTGAGACCACCGAAGTCTAAAACTGTGGGAGCTGGCTTGCCTGCGATGGCGGTACATCAGTTACAGATGAAGTGACTGGCCTGCCGTTATCGCAGGCAAGCCAGCTCCCACAGTTGAACTCAGCCAGCCTTGAGAACTGGGTGCGGCAGCGAACACGCCTCGTCCAGAAACTTCACCACCGTCCCCATACACGCCTGGCGTTCTTCCACGTGGGGCATGTGGCTGGAGTCTTCAAACAGCGCCCAGCGCACGTCGGTGATTTCATCCAGGAACGGCTTGACCACCAAGGGCGTGGCCTCGTCGTGCCGCCCGGATATCACCAGCGTCGGCACATTGATCGCCGACAGGCGTCCCATCACGCTCCAGTCCTTCAAGCTGCCGATGATGTGAAATTCGGTCGGGCCGCTCATGGCGTGGTACACCGTCGGGTCGGCGTCCACCGCTGCAAAGGTGCGGGCCACTTCTTCCGGCCACGGGTTTACTCGGCACACGTGCTGGTCATAGAAAATCCGCGCCGCCGCCAGGTATTCCGGGTCTTGGTAAGTGCCGGCCTGTTCGTGTTTGAGCAGGGTTTGGTGCACGCCTTCGGGCAACAGTTGGCGCAGGCGGTTGGCTTCGCTGACCCAGGTGCGCATGCAGGTGGGCGAGTTGGCCGGGATAAACGCACGCAGGCCCTTGGGTTGCAAAATCGCGTGTTCGCTGCCGAGCATGCCGCCCCAGGATTGACCGAGGATCGCGTAGTTGTCACTGATTTGCAGGTGGTCCAACAGGTTGTTCAGTTCGTCGAGGAACAGGCCGATGGTCCAGAAAGACGGGTCTTTGTCCGGCAAATGCGTGGAGCGGCCATTGCCGATCTGGTCGTAGTGAATCACCGCATGGCCGCTGGCGGCGACATCCTTGAACGCGTCTACATAGTCATGGGTGCAACCGGGGCCGCCATGGAGGATCACCAAGGGCGTGCGGCCGGTGCCCAGGTCGCCGGTGACGCGGTACCAGGTCTGGTAGGCGCCGAAGGCCGCGTAGCCTTCGCGGACTTTCTCGATGAATTCCATTTCGTACCCTGCTCTGAAAAAAAGGATCAGGGCTACGATAGTCGGCACGCGGCGTTTAAGTAACTAGCAAAACAGCTAGGTTTTACCGACGGATCAATCTTCCAACAGGCGGTAATGGGTCGCGCGCACCACCGCCTGTACGCGGTTCTTGGCGCCCAGCTTGTGCATGGCCGAGGCCAGGTGCAGGGTGACCACCGCCAGTGAGCGGCTCAATTGCGTGGCGATCTCGGCGGCGGTCAGGCCCTCGGCAGCCCATTTCAGGCACTCGCGCTCGCGCTTGGTCAGATGGATATGCGGGTAGGTGCGTAGCTCTTTGCTGAGCAACGGGTAGGCCGCTTCCTGCAAAGCGTGGGTGATCAAGCTGAAGTCCGCCAAGGTCTGCTGGGCATCTTCCAGCACCGTGTCGGCCTTGCCGGTGCGCAGGCCGGTCAGCGACGCGAAGCCGCCACGCGGCAGGTGGATAGGCACGGTGACGCCGCAGGTCAGTTGGCGTTCATGCAGGTAAGAGGACACGGGCGCATGGCACGGGTCGATGATCTTTTGCAGCGCAGTGTCGGCTTTGGCCTCATAGGACCACACAAACGGCGACACCGTGCTCAAGGCCAGATGCTGCACCGGGTCGATCTGGTAAAACCCTTCGCTGCACCATAACGCGTGCCAGTCCGACGGTGTGTTGCGCGACTCCAGCACCGAAGGCGTGATCAGCGAACCGTCCTGGTCGATGGGCACCGGCGTGTAGTCATACACCAACGCATCAAAGCCCAACTGCTGGGCGAGGATAAACGTGTTGTCCATCTGTTCATCCAGGCTCCTGCCGGGCATGAGGCGGTTGTTGAAGGCGGTAAGTTTGGACAGCATCCGTTCTGCTCCCGAATTCATTTGAATCTCGACTTGCTGCAAGTAGAATGCCACGCCCCGGCGAAGGACTGCCAGGCCAAACCTATAAGAACTACTAGGTTATGGACACGCGGCATCCTCGGTAGTGTTGGCCCTATAAACGGCCGCTACCTGCCAGGCCGATACAACACAAGGAATGTATGCATGTGGCGTGAAATTGCCCCCGACCAGCAGTACAACGTGCAAGTCGATGGCCATAACCTCGTGGCCTACAGCTTTGGCGACGGCGATGAGGTGCTTTTGTGTCTCAACGGCGGCCCGGGCCTGCCGTGTGACTATTTGCGCGACGCCCATGGCTGGCTCAAAGACCATAACCTGCGAGTAGTTGCATTCGATCAGCTTGGCACGGGCGCATCAGCCAGACCATCAGATGTTTCCTTGTGGGAAATTGGCCGTTATGTCGAAGAAGTCGAAACCGTGCGCCAGGCCCTGGGCCTGGGTCGCGTGCATCTGCTTGGGCATTCTTGGGGCGGCTGGTTGGGTATCGAGTACGCCATTCACTATCCCGACGCCCTGAAAAGCCTGATCCTGGAAAACACCGTCGGCGATATTCCGCACCTCTCCCAGGAGCTTGAACGCCTGCGCGGCGCGCTCGGCAGCGAAACCGTGGCCATGATGCAGCGCCATGAGGCCATGGGCACCCTCGATCATCCGCAGTACCAGGCCGCTATCACCTTGCTCAACTACCGCCACGTCTGCCGCCTGGACGAATGGCCGGAGCCGGTCAAGCGCTCCCTGGGCGACTGGAACATGGGCCCTTACGAAACCATGCAAGGCCCCAACGAGTTCCTCTATATCGGCAACCTCAAGGACTGGAACCGCATCCCGGAGATGGCCGAGTTCAAGATGCCGATCCTGATCACCACCGGCCAGCACGATGAACTCACTCCCGCCTGTGCTCACCGCATGAAACTTGCGGCCACACACGCCGAACTGCATGTATTCCCCAATAGCAGCCATATGCCGTTTTATGAAGAGCCCCAGGCGTACTTTCCGGTGCTGCTGGACTTTCTCGCTCGCCACCGAGGCTGACGGATGAATCTTGCGCGTTACCGCTTCGTGCTGTCCCGGCCGCTGCAATTGCTGCCGGTGTTGTTTGGCATCAGCTTGATCACCTTTGTGCTGGTGCGCTCGATCCCCGGTGACCCGGCGCGCGCCTTGCTGGGCTCGCGCAGCACGCCGGACGCGCTGCTGAAAATCCGCGCCCAATACGGCCTGGACCAGCCCTTGTGGCTGCAATATTTTTACTTCCTCAAGAACCTGCTCAAGGGCGATCTGGGCCAGTCGCTGCTCTATAAGGTCGACGCGTTGAAACTGATCGTCACCCGTATCGAGCCAACGCTGGTGCTGGTGCTCGGCAGTGTGTTGCTGGCGCTGTTGATCGCGGTGCCACTGGCCACCGTGGCGGCGCGCAACAAAGGCGGCTGGGCGGATAACCTGATCCGCGTGTTCACCACGGTCGGCCTGGGCATGCCGGCCTTCTGGCTGGGCTTGATGCTGATTCTGTTGCTGAGTGTGAAGTGGGGCTTGTTCCCGGTATCGGGCTACGGTCGCACGTTTACAGATAAAGCCCATCACATGGTCCTGCCGTGTTTGACCATTGCGCTGGCGCTGGCGGCGGTGCTGGTGCGCAACCTGCGGTCGAGCATGCTGATGGAGTTGCAGGCCGACCATGTCACCGCCGCCCGCGCACGCGGGTTATCGGAGGCGGCGGTGTTTCGTCGGCATGTATTACCCAATTCTCTGGTGCCGGCGGTCAACCTGCTGGCGGTGAATATCGGCTGGCTGATCAGCGGCACGGTGGTGATCGAAAGCCTGTTCGCGATTCCCGGCATCGGCCAATTATTGGTGCGCGGTATTTTTACCCGCGACTACATGGTGGTGCAGGGCGTGGCCATGGTGCTGGCGTGTGCGACGGTGGTGGTCAACTTCGTCGCGGACGTGGCGACCGTGGCCCTCGACCCACGGGTGAAGATGCAATGAGCAGCCGCCCACTGATTGCGCCGTGGCGTTTGCGCCTGCGGTTTGGTTTTCGCAACGGCCGGCTGACCGCCGCATGGGGCTTGCTGATCCTGTTTATGTGGTTGGCCCTGGCGTTGTCCGCGCCGTGGATCGCGCCGTATGACCCGATTGCGCAGAACACCGATCTGAGCTTGCTGGCGCCCAGCCTTGCCCATCCATTTGGCACGGATAACTACGGTAGAGACATCCTTTCGAGGGTAATTTGGGGCGCGCGAATTGACCTGCAACTGGCCGTCATCGGCGTGATCTTCCCGTTTCTGATCGGCACTTTTATCGGCGCCGTTTCCGGCTACATCGGCGGGCGTTTCGACAGCCTGTGCATGCGCGTGATCGACGTGGTGCTGGCGTTCCCGTTCCTGGTGCTGATGCTGGCGATCATGGCCATTCTCGGGCCGGGCTTGCAGAGCTTTTATATCGCCATGGCGCTGGTGGGCTGGGTGTCGTATGCGCGGTTGATCCGCTCGCAGATCCTGGTGCTCAAAGAAAGTGACTTCGCCCTGGCCGCCAAGAGCCTGGGCTTTGGTCATGGGCGCATTCTGTTTCGGCATTTGCTGCCCAATGCGATGTTTGGCTCGATTGTGTTTTCCATGTCCGACGCCGTGCTGGTGCTGCTCAACGGCGCTGCCGTGAGCTATCTGGGCCTGGGCGTGCAACCGCCGACGGCGGAGTGGGGCACGATGGTCGCCGAAGGGCAGGCGTTTATCACCACCGCCTGGTGGCTTTGCACCTTCCCGGGCCTGGCCATTGTGACCCTGGCCATGGGTTTCAGCCTGCTCGCCGATGGTGTGGCGCAAGTGTTGGGGGATCGTTCATGAGCCTGCTTCAGGTGCAGGACCTCAGCGTGATCGCCAACAATGGCGGGCGTGAGGTCACGCTGGTCGATCGTGTGTCCTTTGATTTGGCCGAAGGGGAAATCCTCGGCCTGGTGGGTGAAAGCGGCTCGGGCAAGACCCTGGCCTGTCGCGCCCTGATGCGCCTGTTGCCGTCGCCCAACCTGCGGGTGCAAGGCGGCGCCGTGCGCCTGGCCGGTCGCGACCTGTTGCAACTCGATGAGGCTGGCATGCGCGCCGTACGCGGTGGGCAACTGGGCATGATTTTCCAGAACCCCAGCAGTCACCTGGACCCGTTGATGCGCATCGGCGAGCAGATCGCCGAAGGCATCCGTTTGCATCAGGGCGCGTCGAAAAAAGACGCAGGGCTGCAGGCCATCGAGGTGCTGCGCCAGGTCGGTATTCCCGACCCCAAGGCGCGGGTCGACAACTACCCCCATGAGTTTTCCGGCGGCATGCGCCAGCGCGCGATGATCGCCGTGGCCCTGGGCTGCAACCCGCAAGTGCTGATTGCCGACGAGCCGACCACGGCGCTGGACGTGACCGTGCAGGCGCAGATCCTGCGCCTGTTACTGGAGCTGCGTGACCAGCGTGGCCTGGCGATCATCATGATCACCCATGACCTCGGCGTGGTGGCACAGACCTGTGATTCCATCGCCGTGATGTACGCCGGGCGCCTGTGCGAACACGCGAGCAAATACGACGTGCTGGCCCATCCACAACACCCGTACACCGCCGGCCTTATCGATTGCCAACCCGCCCACAGCAGCGGCCACGCCTTGCTGCGCACCCTCCCCGGGCAGCCGCCGTTACTGGATGCCTTGCCCAACGGTTGCCGCTTCAACCCGCGCTGCCCACACGTGGCGGCGTTGTGCACTGAGGTGCTGCCCGAAGGTGCGCGCGTGGCCTGCCACTATCCGCTCGGAGAGCGCCCATGAGCTTGTTGCAGATCCAGGACCTGGAGGTGCGGTTTGCCGCGTCCGGCACGGGGATGTTGGGCCTTAATAAACAGTGGGTGAGGGCGGTCAATGGTGTGTCGCTGAACCTGGCTGCAGGCGAAACCCTGGGGTTGGTGGGCGAGTCCGGCAGTGGCAAAAGCACGCTGGGGCGAGCAATTTTGCACCTCAACCCGATCAGCGCCGGGCAGGTGTTATTTGACGGCGTCGACATGGCCCGAGGCAGCGCGATCGACATCGCCCGCCTGCGGCATGAAACCGCGATGATTTTCCAGGACCCTTACGCCGCCTTGAACCCGCGCCACAGCATTGGCGAAACCCTCGCCGAAGTGCTGCGGGTGCAGCGCAAGGTCGCCCCGGAGCAGATACCGGCTCGCGTGGTCGAGCTGCTTGAGCTGGTGGGCCTGCGCCCTGAACTCGCCAGCCGCAAACCCGGCTCCCTCAGTGGTGGCCAGTGCCAGCGCGTCGGCATCGCCCGCGCCCTGGCGGTGGAGCCGCGCCTGATCATTGCCGATGAGTGCGTGGCGGCCCTGGATGTGTCGATTCAGGGCCAGATCATCAACCTATTGCTGGAACTGCAACAGCGCATGAACCTGGCGATTCTGTTTATCGCCCATGACCTGGCCATTGTGCGGCGCCTGTGCGACCGCGTGGCGGTGATGTACCTGGGCAAGATCGTCGAAGAGGGGCCGGTGGAGGCGGTGTTTACTGCGCCGCGCCACCCGTATACGGCGGCGTTGATCGAGTCGATTCCCGAGATCGATCCGCATCGGCCTTTGCCGGCAGAGCCGTTGCCCGGTGAGCCGCCAAGCCCGCTGAAGTTGCCCACCGGCTGCGCCTTTCACCCGCGCTGCCGGCACGCCCGGACGATGTGTTCCGTGGTATTGCCGCCGACCCATTACCTGCACGAGCATCGGTACAGTTGCGTGCTTGAAGAACCTCTGTTTTGACCCACTTCTGCCATTCATGAACAAGGAGTTATGACATGCAATCGCGCCACTTGAAGTTGCTCGCCGCCGCGACATTGACCGCCTGGTCCCTCACCGCCGGGCTGGCTCATGCCGCCGGTGTGCTGACCATCGGCTGCCGTGAAGACAGCACCACGTTCGACCCGATCAAAAGCGCACAGAACCGCGATACGTGGGTGTTCGCCAACGTCTACGACACCCTGGTGCGCGTGGATAACCTGGGCACCAAGATGGAGCCGGGCCTGGCCGAAAGCTGGGAGATTTCCAAGGACGGCCTGACCTACACCTTCAAGCTGCGTGACGCCAAGTTCTCCGATGGCTCGGCGATTACCGCCGCTGACGCCGCGTTCAGCCTGTTGCGCATCCGCGACAACAAGGCGTCGCTGTGGGCGGATCCGTTCAACCTGATCAACACGGCCAAGGCCAGCGACCCGCAGACCCTGGTGGTCACCCTGAAAACCCCGGCCGTGGCCTTCCTCTCGCAACTGGCCTCGCCGACGGTGTCGATCCTGTCGGAAAAAGCCATGACCACGATGGGTGAAGACGCCTACTCGGAAAACCCGGTGACCTCCGGCGCGTTCACCGTGGAGGAGTGGCGCAAGGGCGATCGCGTGATCCTCAAGAAGAACCCGAACTTCTGGCAGGCCAATCACGTCAGCCTGGATGGCGTGGAGTGGGTCTCGGTGACCGACGACAACACGCGCATGCGCATGGTGCAGAACAACGAGCTGGACACGGCGATCTTCGTACCGTTCTCCCGGGTGGAAGAACTGAAGAAAGACAAAAACGTGGTGATCCACGCCGACCCGTCGACCCGCGAAGATCACCTGCTGATCAACCACGCCCACGGCCTGCTGGCCAAGCCGCAGGTGCGCGAGGCGCTGGACATGGCCATCGACAAACAATCGCTGGTCAAGACCGCGACTTACGGCCAAGGCACCGTGGCCTATTCCTACATCCCCAAAGGCTCGCTGTACCACTACGCCAACAACCTGCAACGCCCGTATGACCCGACTGCCGCCAAGAAGCTGCTGGAGGAAGCCGGCGCCAAGGACTTGAAACTCAACTACGTGGTCAACGCCGGCAACGAAGCCGACGAGCAGATTGCGGTGATCATCAAGGACCAGTTGGCCAAGGTCGGCGTGACCGCCAACCTGCAAAAGGTCGACCCGACCCAAAGCTGGCAGATGCTGGTGGACGGTGAGTACGATATTTCGGTGATGTACTGGACCAACGACATCCTCGACCCGGACCAGAAGACCACCTTCGTGCTCGGCCACGACACCAACCAGAACTACATGACCCGCTACAAGAACGACAAGGTCAAGGAACTGGTGGCGCAGGCACGAATCGAGGCCGACCCGGTCAAGCGTGAGCAGATGTACGTGGAATTGCAGAAACTGGCGAAGCAGGATGTGAACTGGATTGACCTGTACTACAGCCCGTACATCAACATCTCACGCAAGAACGTGAGCAACTTCCTGCAGAATCCGCTGGGGCGTTTTACCCTTGAGGAAGTGGTGAAGAACTAACGGGCACCGCTAAAAAATGTGGGAGTGGACTTGTGTGGGAGCTGGCTTGCCTGCGATGGTATCAACTCGGTTGAACAGATAGACCGAGTTGCCCGCATCGCAGGCAAGCCAGCTCCCACACAAGCCAGCTCCCACATGAACCCGATTCCACATTGGGTTCCCTGTTGTTTCAGGTGAACAGTGTCAGGGCTTACTGCGCATCAAACGCCTGCCCATTGATCCCCGCGCTGTCCGGCCCCATCAGGTACAGGTACACCGGCATGATTTCTTCCGGTGCAGGCCTTTCCATTGGGTTTTCCCCCGGGTACGCCTGGGCGCGCATGCTGGTGCGTGTACCGCCCGGGTTGATGCTGTTGGCGCGTACCGATGCCACGTCTTCCAGCTCATCGGCCAGGGTTTGCATCAAACCTTCGGTGGCAAACTTCGACACGCCATAAGCGCCCCAATACGCCCGACCCTTGCGCCCGACGCTGCTGGAGGTGAACACCACCGACGCATCCTGGGACAGCTTGAGCAGTGGCAAGAGTGTGCTGGTCAGCATAAACATCGCGTTGACGTTCACGTGCATCACGCGCATGAAGTTCTCACCGGACAACTGCTCGATCGGCGTGCGTGGGCCGATGATCGAGGCGTTGTGCAGCAGGCCGTCGAGACGACCGAATGCTTTTTCGATCATCGCTGCCAGCTCATCGTATTGATGGGGCAGGGCGGTTTCCAGGTTGAACGGAATTACCACCGGCTGCGGCTGGCCGGCCGCTTCGATCTCGTCATACACCTGAGCCAGGTTGGCTTCGGTCTTGCCCAGCAACAGCACGGTGGCGCCATGGGCGGCATAGGTTTTTGCCGCCGCCGCGCCGATCCCGCGACCGGCACCGGTCACCAGGATCACCCGGTCTTTGAGCAGTTCTGGACGTGCGGAGTAATCAAACATAAAAAACCTCGACAGAATTCAAGCTGATACAGGCCTTGAAGTGGAATCCATTTCATGTGGGAGCTGGCTTGCCTGCGATGGCGGAGTATCAGTCACCGCAAGTGCTAGCTGGCAGACCGCTATCGCAGGCAAGCCAGCTCCCACAGTGATCTCAGTGCTAGTGGGTATCTCGAACAATCAGCAACTGCACAGCGCGTTATCCAGCACCTTGCGCAGTTCCAGCGGGTGGTCCACCACCACGTCGGCGCCCCAGTTGCGTGGGTTGTCGTCCGGGTGGATGTAGCCGAAGGTGACCGCAGCGGTGCGAGTGCCGGCGTCGCGGCCAGACTCGATATCGCGCAGGTCATCGCCCACGAACAGCACGCTGGCCGGGTCCAGGTCGAGCATCTTGCACGCCAGGATCAGCGGCTCGGGGTCGGGCTTGCTGTTCTTCACGTGGTCCGGGCAGATCAGTAGCGCCGAACGCTCGGCCAGGCCCAGTTGCTGCATGATCGGCTCGGCAAAACGCAGCGGCTTATTGGTGACCACGCCCCACACCAGGTGGGACTTCTCGATGTCCTGCAGCAGTTCTTCCATGCCGTCGAACAGCTTGCTGTGGATTGCGCAGCCCTTGAGATAGCGCTCCAGGAACTCCAGGCGCAACTCTTCAAAGCCAGGGGATTCGGGGTCCATCGAGAAGGTCACGGCGACCATCGCCCGCGCACCGCCGGAAATTTCATCGCGGATATGCTGTGGGTTGATCGGCTCCAGGCCTCGATCGGCGCGCATGGCCTGGCAGATCGCGATAAAGTCCGGCGCGGTGTCCAGCAAGGTGCCGTCCATGTCGAAGAGAACTGCTCGCAACTTCACAGGCTTACTCCTCGCGCAGGGTCTGGATCATGTAGTTGACGTCAACGTCGCTTGCCAGCTTGTAGTGCTTGGTCAGCGGGTTGTAGGTCAGGCCGATGATGTCCTTGACGGTCAGCCCGGCCTGACGGCTCCAGGCGCCCAGCTCGCTTGGGCGGATGAATTTCTTGAAGTCGTGGGTGCCGCGCGGCAGCAACTTCATGATGTATTCGGCGCCGATGATCGCGAACAGGTAGGCCTTGGGGTTGCGGTTGATGGTGGAGAAGAACACCTGGCCGCCGGGCTTGACCATACGGAAGCACGCGCGGATCACCGAAGACGGGTCTGGCACGTGCTCGAGCATCTCAAGGCAAGTGACCACGTCGAACTGCTCGGGCATCTCTTCGGCCAGGGCTTCGGCGGTGATCTGGCGGTATTCGACGCTCACGCCGGATTCCAACTGGTGCAGTTGGGCCACGGCCAGCGGCGCTTCGCCCATGTCGATGCCCATCACGGTAGCGCCGCGCTGGGCCATGGCTTCGCTGAGGATGCCGCCGCCGCAACCGACGTCCAGCACCTTCTTGCCTGCCAGGCTGACGCGCTCGTCAATCCAGTTGACGCGCAATGGGTTGATGTCGTGCAGCGGTTTGAACTCGCTTTCGCGGTCCCACCAGCGGTGGGCCAGGGCTTCAAACTTGGCGATTTCGGCGTGGTCGACGTTGCTCATGGTGAATCCTCTAAATCTGATAAATCGGTTATTCAGTCTTGAACGGCGGGGTTCAAGACCTTCGTTATTCGCTGTGCCCGCTGATCCGTTGGCCCCAGGCGATGGCCGTGGCGGTCAACTGTTGTTCATCCATGCGGGTCAATCGCCGGTCGTCGAGCAACTGCTTGCCGGCGACCCAAAGGTGTTTCACACACTCGCGCCCGGTGGCATATATAAGCGTTGAGACCGGGTCGTAGATCGGTTGTTGCGCCAGCCCCGAAAGATCAAAGGCGACGATATCCGCCGCCTTGCCGACTTCCAGCGAGCCAATCTCGCTGTCCCGGCCCATGGCACGTGCCCCATTGAGCGTAGCCATGCGCAGGGCGCGATGGGCGTCCAGGGCGGTGGCCGAGCCGGCGACGGCTTTGGCCAGCATCGCCGCCGTGCGGGTTTCGCCCAGCAGGTCGAGGTCATTGTTGCTGGCCGCGCCGTCGGTGCCGATGGCCACGTTCACGCCAGCCTGCCACAGACGCTCCACCGGGCAAAAGCCGCTGGCCAGTTTCAGGTTCGATTCCGGGCAATGGATGACGCTGGTGTTGCTTTCTACCAGCAAAGCCAGGTCATCCTCGCTGATTTGGGTCATATGAACGGCCTGGAAGCGTGGGCCGAGCAGGCCCAGACGGCCCAGGCGCGCCAGCGGGCGTTCGCCGGTCTTGTCCACGGCTTGTTGCACTTCGAAGGCGGTTTCGTGCACATGCATATGGATGGCGGCGTCCAGCTCCTCGGCGATCACCCGGATCTTTTCCAGGTTGGCGTCGCTCACGGTGTAGGGCGCGTGAGGGCCGAAGGTGATCTTGATGCGCGGGTGGTGCTTGAGGTCGCCGAACAGCTCCACGCCCTGACGGATCGCCTCATCGGCGCTGCTGGCGCCGGGAATCGGGAAGTCGAGGATCGGCAGCGCGATCTGCGCGCGCATGCCGCTGTTGTGTACGCAGTCGCTGGCGACCTTGGGGTAGAAGTACATGTCCGAGAAGCAGGTGATGCCGCCCTTGAGCTGCTCGGCGATGGCCAGGTCGGTGCCGTCGCGCACGAAGGCTTCATCGACCCATTTGGCTTCGGCGGGCCAGATGTGTTTTTCCAGCCAGGTCATCAGCGGCAGATCGTCGGCCAGGCCGCGAAACAGGCTCATCGCCGCGTGGCCGTGGGCGTTGATCAAGCCGGGGCTGAGCAGCATGCCCGGCAGCTCGCGAACCTCGCTGGCCGCAAGCTTCAAGGCCGCCGCCCGTGGCCCGATAAACGCAATGCGCCCGTCACGGATGCCCAGGCCGTGCTCCTTGAGCACCACGCCAGCGGGTTCGACAGGTACCAGCCAGGTTGGCAGCAGCAATAAGTCGAGCGGGGCGGCAGTGGAGGTCATCGCAGGCTTCTTCCCAGGCAGCTATAAAAGAAGGGCGAAGTATACCCGAGCGTCTTGGCTGGCGGATCGCTATAATCGGCGGCTTTTGTTCATGAGTGCGGGGTAAGGGATGCGCGACCGACTGTTAGCTGCAGAGAAAGTGAAGGCCATCGATTGGCGTGATGGCGCACTGCACCTGCTCGATCAGCGTGCCTTGCCCTCGCGGGAAACCTGGGTTGCCTGCACTACGGTGGCTGAAGTCGCCCAGGCCATTCGCAACATGACTGTGCGCGGCGCGCCGGCCATCGGCATCAGTGCCGCCTACGGCCTGGTGCTGGCCGCCCGTGAGCGGATCGCCGAGGGCGGTGACTGGCGGGCAGCGTGGGAAGAAGACTACGCCTTGCTGGCCGATAGCCGTCCGACCGCCGCGAACCTGTTCTGGGCCTTGAAGCGCATGCGTGACCGCCTCGATCGGGTCAAAAAGCACGCAGACCCCTTGGCGGTGCTGGAAGCCGAAGCCATTGCGATCCACGAAAGCGACCGCGAAGCCAACCTGGTCATGGCCCAATTGGGCCTGGAGCGCATTCGCAAGCACCAGGGCAACGCCCAGGCGATCCTTACCCATGGCAATGCGGGCGCCCTGGCCACCGGCGGTGTGGGCACCGCCCTTGGGGTGATCCGCGCCGCGTTCTTGGAGGGTTTGGTCGAGCATGTCTATGTCAATGAAACCCGCCCCTGGCTGCAAGGTTCGCGGCTGACGGCCTGGGAGTTGGCGGGCGAGGGTATCCCGGCCACGGTGAATGCCGACTCGGCGGGCGCGCATATCCTCAAGACCAAAGGCGTGACCTGGGTTGTGGTCGGCGCCGACTGCATTGCGGCCAATGGTGATGTGATCGGCCCGATCGGCACTTATCAATTGGCGGTGTGTGCCATGCACCATGGCGTGCGTTTTATGGTGGTGGCGCCCAGTTCGACCCTCGATTTGATGATGGCCACCGGTGATGATGTCAGCCTGGAAGAGCGTGATGCGGCGGAGTTGCTGGAGGTGGGCGGCCAGCGGCTGGAAGTTGCGGCGTTTAATCCGGTCTTCGATGTGACGCCGGCGGACCTCATTGATGTGATCGTGACCGAAAAAGGCATCGTCGAACGGCCTGATACCGCCAAGCTGGCCAAGTTGATGTGCCGTAAGCGCCTGCATTGAGGGCTTTGGTGGCTGTGGGATGGCTATCGCAGGCAAGCCAGCTCCCACCTTTGTTTTGTGAATACAGTCGACATGTGGGAGCGGGCTTGCCCGCGATTGGCCCTGTAAGTCAATAAAACCCTTGGATCCAGCCTCAAAAAACATCACACACCCCGCTCTGAGCCTCTCTCGTCCCCCTCAAGCCTGTCATCCGTCAAATTACTAGCCTCCATGCGCATCAGGGGGATAGGTGCGTGGCGGCGATTGTGATAACATCCGGCGGTTTCCAGGGCCGCCCCGAGGGGTTGCCCATAACGTGCAGATCCGTGTCATAACTCGTTGATTTGTCGTAAGTCGTTGTCAGGCACTCTGCCAGCAACGGCGAGCTTCGTTCGTCCCATATGGATGTGACGAGGTTTCACCCGAAAAAGGAATCAGGCTTCTCATGGGCGAACTGGCCAAAGAAATCCTCCCGGTCAATATCGAAGACGAGCTGAAACAGTCCTACCTCGACTACGCGATGAGCGTAATTGTCGGGCGGGCACTGCCTGATGCGCGCGATGGCTTGAAGCCCGTGCACCGGCGTGTGCTGTTCGCGATGAGCGAGCTGGGTAACGACTGGAACAAGCCGTACAAGAAATCTGCCCGTGTTGTCGGTGACGTGATCGGTAAGTATCACCCTCACGGCGACACTGCGGTGTACGACACCATCGTTCGGATGGCCCAGCCGTTTTCCCTGCGCTACCTGCTGGTAGACGGCCAGGGCAACTTCGGTTCGGTCGACGGCGACAACGCTGCGGCCATGCGATACACCGAAGTGCGCATGACCAAGCTGGCGCACGAGCTGCTGGCCGACCTGCACAAAGAAACCGTGGACTGGGTGCCGAACTACGACGGCACCGAAATGATCCCGGCCGTCATGCCGACCCGTATTCCCAACCTGCTGGTCAACGGCTCCAGCGGTATCGCCGTGGGCATGGCCACCAATATCCCGCCGCACAACCTCGGTGAAGTCATCGACGGTTGCCTGGCCCTCATCGACAACCCTGAGCTGACCGTCGATGAGCTGATGCAATACATCCCCGGTCCGGACTTCCCGACCGCCGCGATCATCAACGGTCGTGCCGGCATCATCGAAGCCTACCGCACCGGCCGTGGCCGCATTTATATGCGTGCCCGCTCGATGATCGAAGACATCGACAAGGTCGGTGGCCGCCAGCAGATCGTTATCACCGAACTGCCTTACCAGCTGAACAAGGCGCGTCTGATCGAGAAGATCGCCGAGCTGGTTAAAGAGAAGAAGCTGGAAGGCATCACCGAACTGCGCGACGAGTCCGACAAAGACGGTATGCGCGTGGTGATCGAGCTGCGTCGTGGCGAAGTGCCTGAGGTGATCCTCAACAACCTCTACGCCCAGACCCAGCTGCAAAGCGTGTTTGGTATCAACGTGGTGGCCCTGATCGACGGCCGCCCGCGCATCCTGAACCTCAAGGACCTGCTCGAAGCCTTCGTGCGTCACCGCCGCGAAGTGGTCACCCGCCGCACCGTGTTCGAACTGCGCAAGGCTCGCGAGCGCGGCCACATCCTGGAAGGCCAGGCGGTAGCGCTGTCGAACATCGACCCGGTGATCGCACTGATCAAGGCTTCGCCGACGCCGTCGGAAGCCAAGGAAGCGCTGATCAAGATGCCGTGGGAATCCAGCGCCGTCGTGGCGATGGTTGAACGTGCCGGTGCCGATTCGTGCCGTCCGGAAACCCTGGACCCGCAATACGGCCTGCGCGACGGCAAGTATTTCCTGTCGCCGGAACAGGCCCAGGCCATTCTGGAACTGCGTTTGCACCGTCTGACCGGCCTGGAACACGAGAAACTGCTGGCCGAGTACCAGGAGATTCTCAACCAGATCGGCGAGCTGATCCGCATCCTCAACAGCGCCGTGCGCCTGATGGAAGTGATCCGCGAAGAACTGGAAGTGATCCGCGCCGAATACGGCGACGTGCGCCGCACCGAAATCCTCGATGCGCGCCTCGACCTGACCCTGGGTGACATGATCCCGGAAGAAGAGCGTGTGGTGACCATCTCCCACGGTGGCTACGCCAAGACCCAGCCGTTGGCTGCGTACCAGGCACAGCGTCGTGGCGGTAAAGGCAAATCGGCTACCGGCGTGAAGGATGAGGACTACATCGCTCACCTGCTGGTTGCCAACAGCCACACCACGCTGCTGCTGTTCTCCAGCAAAGGCAAGGTGTACTGGCTCAAAACCTACGAAATCCCGGAAGCCTCCCGCGCTGCCCGTGGTCGTCCGCTGGTCAACCTGCTGCCGCTGGACAGTGATGAATACATCACCACCATGTTGCCGGTCGAGGAATACACCGAAGGTCACTTCATCTTCATGGCCACCGCCAAAGGCACCGTGAAGAAGACCCCGCTGGAATCCTTCAGCCGTCAGCGCAGCGTGGGCCTGATCGCCCTGGAGCTGGACGAAGGCGACGTACTGATCTCTGCGGCCATCACCGACGGCGAGCGTGAAGTCATGCTGTTCTCCGACGGCGGCAAAGTGACACGCTTCAAGGAATCCGACGTTCGCGCCATGGGCCGTACCGCCCGCGGTGTGCGCGGCATGCGTCTGCCGGAAGGGCAGAAGCTGATTTCGATGCTGATCCCGGAAGAAGGCAGCCAGATCCTCACCGCTTCGGCGCGTGGTTATGGCAAGCGCACCGCCATCAGCGAGTTCCCGGAGTACAAGCGTGGCGGCCAGGGCGTGATCGCCATGGTCAGCAACGACCGCAACGGCCGTCTGGTCGGCGCGGTGCAGGTGCTTGATGGTGAGGAGATCATGCTGATTTCCGACCAGGGCACCCTGGTGCGTACCCGTGTGGCTGAAGTTTCGAGCCTGGGCCGTAACACCCAGGGCGTGACGCTGATCAAGCTGGCCAGCGACGAAACGCTGGTAGGCCTGGAGCGCGTTCAGGAGCCATCGGAAGTCGAAGGCGAAGAGCTGGAAGGCGAAGACGGTGCGGTATTCGATGGCGAGGTGATCGCAACCGGCGATGACAACGTCGACGAGCCAACCCTCGATGCTGCCGCAGACGAAGAAGAACCGCAGGAATAAGCGGACACACAGGGGGCGGATGAAGATTCGCCCCCTTGTTGTTTGTGTCCCCTTTGAAATACAGGTCTTTGGTCTGGCTTCGATCCCTGTGGGAGCTGGCTTGCCTGCGATAGCATCACCGCGGTATCACTGCAACTACCGCGGTGCCTGTATCGCAGGCAAGCCAGCTCCCACAAGGGCTCGCTCCAGCGCAAGGCCGTTGCCGAACATGATTGCAGCCCCAACCAGATCAGAGTGAGATTGGATGTGAGCAAGAGAGCCTATAACTTCTGTGCCGGTCCCGCGGCGCTTCCTGAAGCAGTCCTGCAGCGTGCGCAGGGTGAACTCCTCGACTGGCATGGAAAAGGCCTCTCCGTGATGGAAATGAGCCATCGCAGCGATGAGTTCGTGTCCATCGCCACCAAGGCCGAGCAGGATCTGCGCGACTTGCTGGGCATCCCATCCAACTACAAAGTGCTGTTCCTGCAAGGCGGCGCGAGCCAGCAGTTCGCGCAGATTCCGCTTAACCTGTTGCCCGAAGACGGCACTGCCGACTATATCGACACCGGTATCTGGGGCCAGAAGGCGATTGAAGAGGCTTCGCGCTACGGTCACGTCAACGTGGCAGGCACCGCCAAGCCTTACGACTACTTCGCCATTCCCGGTCAGAACGAGTGGAAGCTGTCAAAAGACGCGGCCTACGTGCACTACGTTGCCAACGAAACCATCGGCGGCCTGGAGTTTGACTGGGTGCCGGAAGTGGGCGACGTGCCGTTGGTGTGCGACATGTCTTCGGACATCCTGTCGCGCCCGATCGATGTGTCCAAATACGGCATGATCTACGCCGGTGCGCAAAAGAACATCGGCCCGAGCGGCATCCTGGTCAACATCATCCGCGAAGACCTGCTGGGTCGTGCGCGTTCGCTGTGCCCGACCATGCTCAACTACAAGGTCGCGGCCGATAATGGCTCGATGTACAACACCCCGCCGGCGTTCGCCTGGTACCTTTCCGGCCTGGTGTTCGAGTGGCTGAAAGAGCAGGGCGGTGTCGCCGCCATGGGCAAGCTCAACGAAGAGAAGAAGCGCACCCTGTACGACTTCATCGACGCCAGCGGCTTGTACAGCAACCCGATCAACCTCACCGACCGCTCGTGGATGAACGTACCGTTCCGCCTGGCCGATGACCGCCTGGATAAGCCATTCCTGGCCGGTGCCGACGCACGTGGCCTGCTGAACCTCAAGGGCCACCGTTCGGTCGGTGGTATGCGCGCCTCCATCTACAACGCTGTCGACATCCACGCGATCAACGCGCTGGTTGCCTACATGGCAGAGTTCGAAAAGGAACACGGCTAATGTCTGAGCAAGAACTCAAGGCCCTGCGTGTACGCATCGACAGTCTGGACGAGAAAGTCCTGGAGCTGATCAGTGAACGTGCGCGCTGCGCCCAGGAAGTCGCCCGCGTGAAGATGGCGTCCCTGGCTGAAGGCGAAGTGCCGGTGTTCTACCGGCCTGAGCGCGAAGCCCAGGTGCTCAAGCGCGTGATGGAACGCAACAAGGGCCCGTTGGGCAACGAAGAGATGGCGCGGTTGTTCCGTGAAATCATGTCGTCGTGCCTGGCGCTGGAGCAGCCGCTGAAAGTGGCGTACCTCGGCCCGGAAGGCACCTTCACCCAAGCCGCGGCCATGAAGCATTTCGGCCACGCGGTGATCAGCAAGCCGATGGCGGCCATCGACGAAGTGTTCCGCGAAGTGGCGGCCGGTGCGGTGAACTTTGGCGTGGTGCCGGTGGAAAACTCCACCGAAGGCGCGGTCAACCACACGCTGGACAGCTTCCTTGAGCACGACATGGTGATCTGCGGCGAAGTCGAACTGCGCATTCACCACCACCTGCTGGTGGGCGAGAGCACCAAGACCGACAGCATCAGCCGTATCTACTCCCACGCCCAATCCCTGGCCCAGTGCCGCAAGTGGCTGGACGCGCATTACCCGAATGTCGAGCGCGTGGCGGTGTCCAGCAACGCCGAAGCGGCCAAGCGAGTCAAGGGTGAGTGGAACTCGGCGGCCATTGCCGGTGACATGGCTGCGGGGCTGTACGGCCTGACGCGCCTGGCCGAAAAAATCGAAGACCGCCCGGATAACTCCACGCGCTTTTTGATGATCGGCAGCCAGGAAGTACCGCCCACCGGCGACGACAAGACCTCGATCATCGTCTCCATGAGCAACAAGCCCGGCGCGCTGCATGAGTTGCTGGTGCCGTTCCACGATAACGGGATTGACCTGACGCGAATCGAAACTCGCCCTTCGCGCAGCGGTAAATGGACGTATGTGTTCTTTATCGACTTCATCGGCCACCACCGCGACCCGCTGGTTAAAGGTGTGCTGGAGAAAATCAGTCAGGAAGCCGTGGCACTCAAGGTGCTGGGCTCTTACCCGAAAGCGGTTTTGTGAGGCTTTAACATGAGTGGCAACTTCCTCGCCCTGGCTCAGCCGGGCGTGCAACAACTGTCGCCTTACGTTCCAGGCAAGCCTGTGGACGAGCTGGCGCGTGAGTTGAACCTGGACCCGTCGAAGATCGTAAAGCTGGCCAGTAACGAAAACCCGCTGGGCCCAAGCCCAAAAGTGTTGGCGGCGATTCATGCAGAATTGACTGAGCTGACCCGCTACCCGGACGGCAATGGCTTCGCCCTCAAGTCGCTGCTGGCCGAGAACTGCCGCGTTGAACTGAACCAGGTCACCCTGGGCAACGGTTCCAATGACATTCTTGAGCTGGTCGGCCGTGCGTACCTGGCCCCAGGCCTGAATGCGGTGTTCAGTGAGCACGCGTTCGCCGTCTACCCGATCGTAACCCAGGCCGTGGGCGCTGATGCCCGCGTCATTCCTGCCAAGGATTGGGGCCACGACCTGCCGGCCATGCTGGCGGCCATCGATGCGCAAACCCGCGTGGTGTTTATCGCCAACCCGAACAACCCGACCGGCACCTGGTTCGACGCTCAGGCGCTGAACGACTTCCTGCAGGACGTGCCCGAGCACGTGCTGGTGGTGCTGGACGAGGCCTACATCGAGTACGCCGAAGGCAGCGACCTGCCGGATGGCCTGGATTTCCTGGCGGCTTACCCGAACCTGCTGGTGTCACGCACCTTCTCCAAGGCTTACGGCCTGGCGTCGCTGCGCGTGGGTTACGGCTTGTCCACTGCCGTGGTTGCCGATGTGCTCAACCGTGTGCGCCAGCCGTTCAACGTCAACAGCCTGGCGTTGGCGGCGGCCTGTGCGGCGGTCAAGGATGCCGAGTACCTGGAAGAAGGTCGTCGCATCAACGAAAGCGGCATGCAGCAGCTGCAGGAAGGTTTCCGTGAGCTGGGCCTGGGCTGGATTCCTTCCAAGGGCAACTTCATTTGTGTTGACCTCGGCCAAGTCGCCGCGCCGGTGTTCCAGGGCCTGCTGCGTGAGGGTGTGATCGTGCGCCCGGTGGCCAACTATGGCATGCCGAACCACCTGCGTATCACCATTGGCTTGCCGGCTGAAAACAGCCGCTTCCTGGAGGCGTTGGCCAAGGTTCTGGCTCGTGGTTGATGTCACTGCATTGCAACCTGCTGTGCCTATGATCGGTCGCCTGGTGGTGGTCGGCCTGGGGTTGATCGGTGGTTCCTTCGCCAAGGGCTTGCGTGAAAGCGGGCTGTGCGGCGAAGTGGTCGGTGTGGACCTGGACCCGCAATCGCGCAAGCTGGCGGTGGAGCTGGGTGTGGTGGATCGCTGTGAGGCCGACCTGGCGCTGGCGTGCCAGGGCGCGGATGTAATCCAGCTCGCTGTGCCGATCCTGGCGATGGAGAAATTGCTGGCCTTGCTGGCCGACATGGACCTTGGGCAGGCGATCCTCACGGACGTCGGCAGCGCCAAAGGCAATGTGGTGCGCGCCGCCAAACTCGCGTTTGGTGGCATGCCGGCGCGCTTTGTACCGGGCCATCCGATTGCCGGTTCCGAGCAGAGCGGTGTCGAGGCATCCAATGCGCAGTTGTTCCGTCGCCATAAGGTGATTCTGACGCCGCTTGAGCAGACCGATCCGGCGGCCTTGGCGGTGGTGGATCGCCTGTGGCGCGAGTTGGGCGCGGATGTCGAGCATATGCAGGTTGAGCGCCACGACGAAGTGTTGGCGGCGACCAGCCATTTGCCGCACTTGCTGGCCTTTGGCTTGGTGGATTCTTTGGCCAAGCGCAACGAAAACCTTGAGATTTTCCGTTACGCGGCCGGCGGCTTTCGCGATTTCACGCGGATTGCCGGCAGTGACCCGGTGATGTGGCACGACATCTTCCTCGCCAATCGCGAAGCCGTGTTGCGCACCCTGGACACCTTCCGCAGTGACCTCGACGCCTTGCGCGATGCGGTTGATGCGGGTGATGGCCATCAATTATTGGGCGTGTTTACCCGTGCGCGGGTAGCGCGTGAGCATTTCAGCAAGATCCTGGCGCGCCGGGCCTACATGGAAACTGCTGTGAACGCCGATGAGCAGACCTTTCTCGCCAACCCGGGCGGCCGCTTGAGCGGGCAGATCCGGGTGCCGGGCGACAAGTCGATCTCCCATCGCTCGATCATGCTGGGTTCATTGGCCGACGGCGTGACCGAAGTCGAAGGTTTCCTCGAAGGCGAAGATGCCTTGGCAACCTTGCAGGCGTTTCGTGACATGGGCGTGGTCATTGAAGGGCCGCACCACGGGCGCGTGACGATTCATGGTGTGGGTTTGCACGGTTTGCAGCCGGCACCGGGGCCGATCTACCTGGGTAATTCCGGCACGTCGATGCGTTTGCTGTCCGGGTTGCTCGCGGCGCAGCGCTTTGACAGTGTGTTGACCGGTGATGCATCGCTGTCCAAGCGCCCGATGAACCGCGTGGCCAAGCCGCTGCGGGAAATGGGGGCGGTGATCGAGACCGGGCCGGACGGGCATCCGCCGCTGACGATTCGTGGTGGTCAGGCGCTCAAAGGCCTGGATTATTCGATGCCGATGGCCAGTGCGCAGGTGAAGTCCTGCCTGTTGCTGGCCGGGTTGTATGCCGAGGGCAAAACCTCGGTGACCGAGCCTGCGCCGACCCGTGACCATACCGAGCGGATGTTGCGTGGGTTTGGTTACCCGGTGGCGGTGGAGGGCGCTACAGCCTCGGTCGAACCGGGCCATGCATTGACCGCTACGCAGATAGAAGTGCCGGGGGATATTTCCTCTTCGGCGTTCTTCCTGGTGGCGGCTTCGATTGCCGAAGGCTCCGAGTTGTTGCTGGAGCACGTTGGCGTCAACCCGACCCGCACCGGCGTGATCGATATCCTGCGGCTGATGGGCGCGGATATCACCCTGGAAAACCCGCGTGAAGTGGGTGGCGAACCGGTTGCCGACCTGCGCGTGCGCGCCGCTGCGCTAAAAGGCATCGAGATTCCCGAAGCCCTGGTGCCGCTGGCGATCGACGAATTCCCGGTGTTGTTCGTGGCGGCGGCCTGCGCCGAAGGGCGCACCGTGCTGCGTGGCGCCGAAGAACTGCGGGTCAAGGAGTCCGACCGCATCCAGGTCATGGCCGATGGTCTGTTGGCCCTTGGCGTGAAGTGTGAACCGACACCTGATGGGATTATCATTGACGGTGGCCCAATGGGCGGTGGCGAAGTGCAATCCCATGGTGATCACCGCATTGCCATGGCGTTCAGCGTGGCCTCCCTGCGGGCGGCGGCGCCGATTCGTATCCGTGACTGCGCCAATGTAGCTACGTCTTTTCCGAACTTTCTTACACTGTGTGCCCATGTCGGCATCCGTGTTGCCCAAGAGGCTCAATTGTGAATATCAAAGCACCGGTGATTACCATCGACGGGCCGAGCGGCTCGGGCAAAGGCACGATCGCCGGCATTCTGGCCAAGCGCCTGGGCTGGTGCCTGCTGGATTCCGGCGCGCTGTACCGGCTGCTGGCTTTTGCCGCACGCAACCATGGCGTCGATTTGACCAACGAAGAATCCCTGAAGCTGCTGGCGGCGCACCTTGATGTGCAGTTCGTCGGCGCGACGGAAGGTCATCCGCAACGCATCATCCTCGAAGGTGATGACGTGACCGATGATCTGCGCAACGAACAAGTCGGCTCCTGGGCCTCCCAGGTTGCCGCGCTGCCGGCCGTGCGCGACGCATTGCTGCAGCGCCAGCGGGCGTTTCAGGAGCCGCCGGGCCTGGTGGCTGATGGCCGTGACATGGGCACCGTGGTGTTTCCCGAGGCGCCACTGAAGATTTTCCTGACCGCCAGCGCCGAGGAGCGTGCTCGCCGCCGTTACTTGCAGTTGAAGGGCAAAGTCGATGGTGTTAGTCTGTCGAGTCTGCTAGATGAGATCCGTGCACGCGATGAGCGTGATACCCAGCGTGCGGTAGCCCCGCTAAAGCCGGCGGCTGACGCCATACAGCTGGATTCCACGGAGTTGTCCATCGAGCAGGTGCTGGAACGCATCTTGAGTGAAATCGCCATTCGCGATATCGCCGGGTGATCAAGAAGGCCGCAGGGGACCAGTCATAGTCCTGCGGTGGCTTCTTTTAACTGAAACTGACCCACACCGTCTGGGGTGTGGAGATGGGCGTATTCTTCGCCCTTATCAACAGGAATTAAAATGAGCGAAAGCTTTGCGGAACTCTTTGAAGAAAGCCTAAAAACCCTGAACCTTCAGGCAGGCTCCATCATCACCGGTGTTATCGTTGATATCGATTACCAAGCTCGCTGGGTAACCGTTCACGCTGGTCTGAAGTCTGAAGCTCTGATCCCGCTG
The DNA here is from genome assembly GCF_030687515.1 of Pseudomonas sp. FP2338. Classification (NCBI taxonomy): domain Bacteria; kingdom Pseudomonadati; phylum Pseudomonadota; class Gammaproteobacteria; order Pseudomonadales; family Pseudomonadaceae; genus Pseudomonas; species Pseudomonas sp. FP2338. The sequence continues at coordinate 1,877,347 of NZ_CP117436.1, forward strand.
GAACAGTTCTACAACGATGCTGGCGATCTGACTATCAATGTCGGTGACGAAGTTCACGTTGCTCTGGACTCGGTTGAAGACGGTTTCGGTGAAACCAAGCTGTCCCGTGAAAAAGCCAAGCGCGCTGAATGCTGGATTGTTCTCGAAGCAGCCTTCGCAGCTGAAGAAGTGGTCAAGGGCGTTATCAACGGTAAGGTTAAAGGCGGCTTCACTGTCGACGTTAACGGCATCCGTGCGTTCCTGCCAGGTTCTTTGGTCGACGTTCGTCCTGTGCGCGACACCACGCACCTGGAAGGCAAAGAACTCGAATTCAAGGTCATCAAACTCGACCAGAAGCGCAACAACGTTGTCGTTTCCCGTCGCAGCGTCCTGGAAGCAGAGAACTCCGCCGAGCGTGAAGCTCTGCTGGAATCCCTGCAGGAAGGCCAACAAGTCAAAGGTATCGTCAAGAACCTCACCGATTACGGCGCATTCGTCGATCTGGGTGGCGTCGATGGCCTGCTGCACATTACCGACATGGCTTGGAAGCGTATCAAGCATCCTTCCGAAATCGTCAACGTTGGCGACGAGATCGATGTCAAGGTTCTGAAGTACGATCGTGAGCGTAACCGCGTTTCCCTGGGCTTGAAGCAGCTGGGCGAAGATCCATGGGTTGCTATCAAGGCTCGTTACCCAGAAAGCACTCGCGTAACCGCGCGTGTTACCAACCTGACCGACTACGGCTGCTTCGCAGAGCTGGAAGAAGGCGTGGAAGGCCTGGTACACGTTTCCGAAATGGACTGGACCAACAAGAACATCCACCCTTCGAAAGTCGTACAAGTCGGCGACGAAGTGGAAGTTATGGTTCTGGACATCGACGAAGAGCGTCGTCGTATCTCCCTGGGCATCAAGCAGTGCAAATCTAACCCATGGGAAGATTTCTCTGGCCAGTTCAACAAGGGCGATAAAATCTCCGGCACCATCAAGTCGATCACCGATTTCGGTATCTTCATTGGTCTGGACGGCGGCATCGACGGCCTGGTTCACCTGTCCGACATCTCCTGGAACGAAGTGGGCGAAGAAGCTGTTCGTCGTTTCAAGAAGGGCGACGAGCTGGACACCGTTATCCTGTCGGTTGACCCAGAGCGCGAGCGCATCTCCCTGGGTATCAAGCAACTGGAAAGCGATCCGTTCTCCGAGTACGTTCAAGAGAACGACAAAGGCGCAATCGTTAAAGGCACTGTGAAAGAAGTTGACGCCAAAGGCGCCATCATCGTTCTGGCCGACGATATCGAAGCGACTCTGAAAGCCTCCGAAATCAGCCGTGACCGCGTTGAAGACGCGCGCAACGTTCTGAAAGAAGGCCAGGAAGTAGAAGCCAAGATCATCAGCGTTGACCGCAAGAGCCGCGTGATCCAACTCTCCATCAAGTCCAAGGACGAGATCGAAGAGAAAGAAGCAATTCAGAGCCTGCGCGACAAGCCAGCTACCTCTGACATCGCTTCGGGTCCGACCACTCTGGGCGACCTGCTGCGTGCACAAATGGAAAAACAGAACTAAGTTCTGTCAGGCCATAGAAAAAGGGCGACTTCGGTCGCCCTTTTTTGTGCCTGAAATTCGTTGAATCAACAAGTTAGAACCAAGGCGTGCAGCCCAGTGTCAGAGCTGACTATAGGTATTAACAAATGCTCCGCCGTGTTGTTGTTTCAATAAGGATTTGAATGAACAGGCTTATCGTTTTATTCGCAGTGGTGCTGCTGGCCGGCTGCACTGCCACCAGTGCCAAAACCCACGCCAAGCGCGGCGTCAGCGGCATCGAGATCGATTGCTCGGGCCTTGGCAGCAATTGGGACAAGTGTGAGAAGCGCGCTGCCCGAGAGTGCAGGATGCAGGGTTACAAGGTCATCACCCGATCCAGTGACGCCAAGGACGAGGAGGGTGACTATCTGTTCGGCTGGAACCCTGCCGGCGCCGTCACTCGTACCATGTTGGTGATCTGTAATTGAGGTGGTCAAGCATGAGTTCCGGGTATCCGTTGATGCTGCAGATAAGTTGGCAGGTGGGCTGTTCAAATTCACCAAGTCATGCTAAAACCTTCGAAGCGCTTTTCCTAGCTGCTTGAAAAAGAAGGGAAAAATATGACGAAGTCGGAGTTGATCGAACGAATTGTCACCCATCAAGGGCTGCTTTCATCCAAGGATGTAGAGTTGGCTATCAAGACGATGCTTGAACAGATGTCCCAGTGCCTGGCTACCGGGGACCGCATTGAGATCCGTGGTTTTGGCAGTTTCTCCCTGCACTACCGCGCACCGCGAGTAGGTCGCAACCCGAAAACCGGGCAATCCGTCAGCCTTGACGGCAAGTTTGTGCCTCACTTCAAGCCGGGCAAGGAATTGCGCGATCGAGTTAATGAGGATGAAGACGAGGTTTGATACTCGTGAGGGAGGCGGCATGAGTAGATTCAAGCGTGTTATTGCACTGCTGGTAGTGTTGGTGCTGCTGCTGTGCATCGTGGCATTTGTGCTGGAAAATCAACAGTCGGTTTCTCTGCAGTTTCTGAGTTGGGCAGCCCCGCAGTTGCCAATTTCTGTTTTCGTAGTGCTCGCTTTATTGGTTGGAATGGTTGTTGGCCCACTGATGGCGTGGGTTGCCAGGGCGCGGCGCAAGACTCGGGTCTGATCCTGGCCACTGTTCATCGGTGGAAGGAAGGGGAGGCGATCGCCGCCCCTGTGGACGTATTCACTTCGGTTCTTTCTCTCCGGCCCTGAACTTTACGGCCAGCGCTATCAGCGGCAGATAGGCCACCAGCAGTCCTAAAAAGCCATCCACCGTGCCGCTGCCTACGAGCAGTGCCACAGGTAACAGCCATCCAATGTTGATTGCCGCTACCGCCAGGGTGACTGGCGCATGTTTACCGAATTGACGAGAAGCGAACTGGTAGGCGTGGCTGCGGTGGGCCTCATAGACTTTGTCGCCTCTGAGCAGGCGGCGCAGCAAGGTCCATGTCGCGTCAGTGATAAACACACCCAGCAGGATCAGCCAGCTCCACAGTAGCTGCGGCGTGACCCAGGCCGCCTGTAGCGACAACACCCCCAGCGTGATGCCCAGGAACCCGCTGCCCGCATCGCCCATGAAGATACGGGCTTTTGGGAAGTTCCAATACAGGAAGCCAACGACTGCAAACGCCAGTAACAACGGCGTAAACGCGATCAGCTCGTGACCTGTAAGCCAATAGAGCAGCGCACTGCCAAGGCATACGCAAATAGCCTCGACGCTGGCTATTCCATCAATTCCATCCATGAAGTTATACAAGTTCAGCAGCCATACCAGGTAGACCGCTGCCAGCATATGGCCGATCCAGCTCAAGTCGACGGCGAACCCCGCCACCACCAGCGGCGGCAGGCCACCGATCCAGAACAGTGCCCATGCCGCGGCTATAAAGTGCCCTAGCAGGCGCCAACGTGCGCTGATATGGCCATGGTCGTCTAAAAAGCCCAATACCGCGATGCCGGTCCCGGCGCCGAACAATGCGTACGTGAGTGGCCATGCAATCAGGCCAAGGCTGGCGGTCAGCAATAGCGCTAACAGGAAGCTGACGACGATCGAGACACCGCCGCCCCTGGGCGTAGGCACAACGTGCGAGCTGCGCGCATTCGGGATGTCGATCAGGCTTCGCGCCAGGGCGTAATGACGCAAGGCCCCGGTTAAAAGGAGTGCGACAATCGTCACAGCCGGTAATAACCACCACATATTCATTTAGTTTGCAGTTCCAAAAAATGTTTTCCTGTTTGACTCAGTGCCTGATCAACGCTGCTCGGCGGTGTCCAGCCCAGTAGTTCGCGAGTCTTGCCAATATCGACCTGCAGGGAGCCGCATAGCCTTTGAGCGAGTGCCCGGCGACCCAGCGCTGTGGCGCCGGTTTGCAGCAACCAACTCGGCACAGGTAGCAAGCGTGCGGGCTTGTTCAGGGCCGTTCCCATTCGCCGCAAAAGCGCTGTGGTCGAGAGGTCCTCCCCGTCACTGACCAGGAAGGTTTGATTGGCGGCAGCGGGGTGCTCGGTGCACGTCACAATCAAATCAACCAGGTTGTCCAAGGCAACCAGGCTGCGTCGATTGTTCACGGCGCCGAAGGGCAAGGGCAGGCCTTTATGCAACCAGCGCATCATGCTCAGGAAGTTTGCTTGAACGCCGGGTCCGTAGACCAATACGGGACGAATGATCACCACCTCCATGCCAGTTTCAGAAGCCAGTGTTCGCAGGCCTTGTTCTGCTTCCTGTTTGGAGATGCCGTAGGGGTCGGTAGGGGCTGTGGGACCGTCAGCCGTATACGGCGCGCCGGTCGCCGTGCCCTCGCCATTGACCTTGATCGAGCTGATAAATATAAAGCGTTTAACCCCGGCAGCCGCCGCTTGCCGAGCCAGGTTCAGGGTGCCTTCGACGTTGACCCGCCGGTATTCGGCAAGTGGATCGGTGGATGCGTCACTCATGACATGGACCCGGGCGGCCAGGTGGATCACCGTATCCTGGCGCTGGAGCAACACCTGCCAATCCTGATCGTCGGATAGCCCGCCGATAAGGCGCTGGTTGACGCGCGGATCGAGGTCGGCCTTGAGCCCGCGTACAGCAGCGGTAATCGAGTGCTGGCGTTTGAGCAGTGGCGCGATTAACCCGCTACCGACAAAGCCGCTCGCTCCCGTCAGGAGGATTTGCATAATCAACGAGTTCCTGTGAGTGAAAGAACATCATTCGCCATTTCGCGCATGATGCGGCCGCGTGCGAAACGCTCGACGAAGTCATGGCGCGGGCGCGTCATAATATTGAGTGTCTCGAAGGACTGGACCCCTGCGGCAGCGTCACACGGCGCAAACACGGCAGCGTTTTCAATATGTTCAGACACAAAGCCGGCTGCATAACCCGAGATGCCCGCCCAGATCGGTTTGCCCAGTGCCGCGTATTCAAACACTTTCGATGGCAAGACCTTGCGGAAGGCGTCGTGGTCGTTCAAATGCAGGAAGAGCACATCCGCCGCCTGATAAGCCTCGATCAACTGTTCGCGCTTGACCGGTTTCAAGAGTTCTACGTTAGTACAGGCGTGAGTGACAATGGCTTGTTTTAACAGCCCGATCCGGCCTCCGTCGCCGATCACTCGGAATCGCACCTTCCCTTCAAGCTGTTTGGCCAGTTGGGGGATAATGTTGTGCAGCCCCTGGCCTTCACCGATATTTCCCGCATAGACAATGTCCAGAATCGGGTTGGGCACCTTTTCTTCAGCCACCGGTTGCGCATCCAGAAATTCGCCATCGATGCCATTCGTATAGGTGGAGTAGCGTTGATCGGGGTAGCGTGATTTGAAGTAAGGAAGAAAACCTTCAGAGACCAGGTTGACCTTTTGCGCCGAGTGAATGGTAAAACGTTCAACCAGCGATAATAAGGGTTTAAGCAACCAGACTTTTTCTTTGGACAGCACATCCTTGATCGTGTCGACAAAGATATCGCGTATATCCAGGTAGAGCGGCGTTCGTTTTGTGCGTGCGATCACCGCTCCCAGCGTAGCGGTCATCAGGCGTGAAGAAGTCGCATAGACAAGATCGTAGTCTTGGTTTCGCACAATCTTGCGTGCAGCGTTGGCATACACCAGAAATGCTCTTGCTTGATCGACCATCCCGCTCTTGTGGCCAGGCAGGGCCACTCGGCGGATGGTGAGCCTGGGGTGCGTCTCCAGTTCCGGGGCTTGACTGCTGAAGGAGCTGTAGCGATTCGGCAGGGTGGTGATCAACTCGATATGGGCGTCTGTGGGCAGTTGTTCCAGAAGTGCGTCTACCAGTGCCGTCGTGCGGAATGAACCGGCTGACAGATCAGGCTGGTAGTAAAAGCTCAAAATCAAAAGTTTCACGTAAGCCTCACCAGGTTATGCGGGTGGTCAGTTTGTCTGTCGACATTTCAGCGACGATGCACTGATTGGGAACAGACTTGCCGAATTCCGGATGCCATGTGGAAGACACCACATTGATCCGGGTTGCGCCCTCTAGTGTCGCGACAGCGACCTGACCGCCGGGCAGGGTGATCGTTACCTTGTTGCCTTGTTGAGTGGTGCGGATATCAGGGTGTAAAAATAGCCTTGAGACAGCTTGATCGAATGTGCCGGATACGGAATCTGTCACCTGTAATTCACCGGCCATCGCAACCCACTCGCGAACGTGCAGGTTTTTCCCCGGTAGGCGCAGGTAACCGTCATGGCTGCCACTGACACGTACGGTATCGACTGTTTGTTCCAGCTCACCCACAGTGGTGCGTGCGCGTCGTGCGACCCTGAATCCGGCCCAGACTTCAGATGAGTTTTCACCGTTCACTTCTACTGTGTTGTGCGCTGCCGTGCTGCGTTGCCGTTGACGTTCTGCGCCTTCGCCGTATTGAGACGTTCCAGAGTTGACGAACACGCGCTGTCCAAACAGGCTGAGTTCGAAGCTCAGGGTGTCCGCATGGGTGTGACCTGGCTGGTAATCAGGCGCAACCTGCGCAAGGTTCAACAACGCTTTGCACCGATCGCCAAAATTGATCGCCACGTAGCCACTTTCAGCCTGGTGTACAGCTGCAATCGTAGTGGTGGACGTGTCATTGCGCGCACGGCACCCCAATTCAAACGCGTACGCCTCTATATCCAGCAGTGTGGGGGCAATGCCGAATGCCGAGTCATTGAAGAACGGAATGCCACCATCCGGGTGCTGGAGGCTGCGTAACCAGACCAGGCCTTGCTCAATCTGCTGCTCCCATCGGTTTTTGCGAGTGTTAAGTTCCGGCAGCTCCGAGTGAGTGGCCAAGTTCAGCAGGTCGCAGATGTCCCAAAGAAGAGACGCGTGGTACATGGGGGACAGTTCGAAGTGCGCACCGTCCGCAAGAAACTGCTCCTTGATTTCCTCATCAAGGATCTTCAAACCCTTGGACAGCCAGCTGTCTGCCCGATCGCCGTTCAGAAAGCTCCCGGCAAACACCAGTGCCTTGCCATTCACGAACAAATGGTTGGCGAGAATGTGATATTCGATCTGTTCGGACAGCGCGTGGGCCTGTGTAGCCAAACTGTCGAGCCAGTGCGGTTCCAGGGTCGGTTGTTGTTGCAGCCACTTGATCAAATTTACGATGCGTAAAGAGAGCGTATAGGGTTCCCAGCCGCATCCATGAAAGGGGGCGTTGTTCGTGATCCAACTGTTGACCAGGCGCGTGTCGAAGTCTCTTCGGTCCTCGCCTGAAGACGCCAGATGATCCAGATAATGCAGGTTGTACTGCCAAATTTTCGGTCGTGTCTGATCGTGCCAATCAATCGGCGCCGTCAGCCCCATGAATTCAAACTGTTCGTCGGCACCGAAGCGCGAGGCACACCAATGGGGAGCCTTCGCCAGGTTAATTCCAGGGCGCCGGGTAAAGCCTTGCGCCGAAAAAGGCCGGACTTTAGCGAAGCGATAGTAAAGACGGTAAACGATCTGCTTCAATCGCAGCATTTTAACGGTGTGGTAGAGCTTGATTATTCGTTGCATCAACGTCCTGCTTAGGTCATTCACTTGAAAGTTAAAGTAGTGAGTACTGCCTGACGCCCGTTAAGGGAAATTGATTTTCAGCCAACGCTCGAAGTACACCATCTGCCAGAGTTTGTAGGTGTTGTTTGCGCTGCCTGAAAAATGATTGTTCACTAACTTTTCCACTTCCTCTCGGGCTACGTAGGTGTAGATGCGCTCGAACTCGGTGAGCAGGCGTTGTTGGCCTATGCGTTGGATAATGCCATCCAGAGGTGGGTTGAAGCCTGTTTTGGGGCGATCAACCAATGAGGCGGGAAGCAGACTTTTCAGCAGCTTCTTGAGTGGGGCCTTTGGCGCTCCGCCTTTAAGCAAATCTGCACTTGAAGTTGCAAGACCGCTGGCCACCACGCGCTCGTCCAGCAAGGGGACGCGCAGTTCGATACTGGCCAGCATACTGGCCTTGTCCGAGACACTCAGGTTATGGCTCAAGAAGCCTGTCTGATCAAAATGCTGTGCACATTTGACTTTGTCATCAACGGCGCCGGTGTACTGATCCATTACGCCGGACAGGCGTTGCTTGTAGTGTCGTTCAAGCTCGATATAGTCGCGAAAAAAGCCCTGCAATTCCTGTCGGGAGAAGTACCCCAGCATGCGCGAATACGCCAGGGGCCAATAGCTTTCCTGAGCGTAGGACACCAACCGCTCAAACTTTTTGTCGAGGCGCTTTGGAAATAACTTGAGCTTTAGCAGCGCACTTAATACGGGATACAGCCACCTGATGAGTGTGTGATGCTTGAGGACTGTGTAGCGTGGGTAACCTGCAAACGCCTCATCTCCGCCCATGCCACTGAGCATGACGGTATATCCACTTTTCCTGGCTTCGGTGGACAAACGGTAGGTTGCCCAGAACGTATAGTCGGAGACCAGTTCTTCGGTGTTGGCAGCGACGAAGTCGATGGACTCGAATGGGTCTGTATTTGAGTCGAGAATCTCGGTGACCACCAGCTTTTTGCCAAGGTGTTCGGCGATCCTGGCGGAAAACTTCGTATCTACAGTGGAGTCGTCCGTTGCGTCGTACTGTGCGAAAAATAAATCAGCATCACCGGTGAAACTTGCCAGGATGCTGGAGTCTGCGCCACCACTGAAAAATACCCCGACCGGTACGTCCGCTTCCAATTGGCGCGTCACGGCAGAGCGCACATCCTGCACGAGGCTTTGCTCGGTCTTGAAGTTCATCGCGCTCTGGTAACGCTGGGTTGTCATCTTGCCGGTTGCCAGGTCGAACGCCAGGTAACTGCCGGGCATCAGTTTCTTGATGGATGTGTAGCCGGTGTTGGGTTCGTAGAGAAAGCCGTTGTTGAAAAACTCAAAGACATCATCCGGGTCTATGTCGGTGTTTACCTGCGAGAAACATTTGAGGCCGCGGATTTCTGAGCAGGCGTAGAAGCCGTCGGTGCCGGTGTAGCAATACACCGGCTTGATGCCAACGACGTCCCTGACCAGAAACGTTTTTTTGCGCGGCTCATCCAATATGACAAATGTGAACATGCCTTCAAGCAGTGCAAAGGCCTGCTCTTGATGCTCTACGTACAACTGCAGGATAACTTCGGTATCGGAGGTGCCTTTGAAGGTATAGCCTTTTTCGACCAGTTGCCGGCGCAACTCGTGATGGTTAAACACCTCGCCATTGAACACGATGCTTACACCATGATTGTCGGCAAACATCGGCTGGCTGCCAGTCGGTGACAAATCCAGAATGCTCAGCCTGTTGTGTCCCAGGCCTACCTGATAGCCCGCGACACTGGCGAAATAGGTGCCGGATGCATCCGGGCCACGGTGCCGTGTAACCGCCAGGCTTTTTTCCATCTGGGCCTGGGTCTCGGGTACGCCGTCTTTGACTGCAAAAAAGCTGAGGCCACACATTATACCGACGTCTCCCTGGTGTCTTTGACGACCGTTACCGGCCGGGTGTTGGAGAGTGACGCTGGATGCCCGTCAGGCAAGGCGGTACCCATCATTTGATTTGAATGCTTGTGCGCCAGCATTACGCCCCAAGCTGCTGCGAGCAGTAAGTTGAAGGAAATCAGGCGAAACACCGCGAAGAACAACCCGTAGATCGCCAGCGTTATGACCGCCGTGCGAATCACGGTGAGGTGAACGGGGTCGGACTTCAGAGAGGTCAACCGATAGACGACAGGAGCGCCGAGGACACTGATGTACATCAGCAGCCCCAAGAGGCCGCCGACCATCAGCATGTACAGTGGCCAGTTATGGATATAGCCAACTGACTCCGTGAATGAATCACCGCCGGGTCTCTCCCAGCGCATCTCGTGTTTGATCCCGATACCATTGCCCAGCACGGGGTGATCCTGAAACATGCTCCAGGCGATTTTATATTCATGTACCCGAGAAGAGACGTTGAAGTCCTGCTTCTCGTTGGCAGCAGGCTTGGACTCGGAGACTACCGGCGCCGCAGCGTCAGGTTGCGTGCGTTTCTCTCCCATGCGGGAAGAGACGTTGAAGTCCTGCTTCTCGTTGGCAGCAGGCTTGGACTCGGAGACTACCGGCGCCGCAGCGTCAGGTTGCATGCGTTTCTCTTCCATGGACGCAATGGAAGAGGTTGCGATAGGTAGTGCAGTCTTTGCCAGGGAGTTCATGCGCCCCAGCCATACGTCTTGCATGCCGGTCGCAAAAATAAACACAAGGCTAAACAGCGCTTGAATGACAATGCCGGATACTACTTTCAGCCGTAAGTGCTTATGCGCGAAAAAGGTATAGAGCGCGAACAAGCCAATGACCAGAAGCGCACTGATCAGCATGCTTCGTGTGAATGTGATCAGCACTGCGGCCGCGCAAAGCAGCGATATCAGGCCACTGATCCATGCAACCCTTCGGTCAGGCGTCAACGTGCCGACGACATACCCGAGCACCATGCCCATCGGCAGGATTGCGTCTGTTGCTTGCGCCAGCACCATGGTGATGCGATCACGCATGGGCCCCTGTGCGTTAACGTTGCGCAGCGCTTCTTCATAAGGGATTTTTACCATCTCCCCGTTGACCTGAAGGGTCCAGTACGGTTGCCACAAGCCGTGATAGAAGTAATAGACAACGATGTAGCCTGCGGTCAATAAAATCAGGGTTCCTACCGAAACGCCGAGCCAACGAACGTTGTTTTCTTCGCGGCCTACCAGTGCGCAGATCGGGATGAGTGCATAGTTAAACAGAAAGGGCACGACCCCTCTGATCCAATCAGCCATCGGAACATGGTGGTACATCGCTACAACCAGGTTCAGCACTAGAAACCCAAGGCCTATTAGCAATGGCGCGGCGAACAGGCGCAGGACTGATCTGAAACCCAGAGTACGGAGCAATTTGATCAACGCGCTGAGGAATACCGCCATCAGCAGGGCAGCAAACGCTATTTCCTGGGCGCCCAACGAAGTGGGCGCGGGGTGAAGAGCAAAGGCCAATGGGAACAGCGCCAATAAACCCAGCCAAGGCGACAGGATGGCCGTCAATACCAGCAAAGCACTGCCGATAATGGCAATGTAGAAAAGCACGCCAGGATCCAGCATAAATAAAATGGCAATGAGCGCTGCTGCCGTGATCGCCATAGAGTTTTTTACGCAGACAGGTTGACTCATTGCGGTACTCCGTTGTTCAAGGGCGTATGGCTTTATAGTCGCTGGCTGTTTGTCCAATCACTTTTGCGGGTATTCCCACCACGATTGAATTATCAGGCACGTCTCTCAATACGACCGCTGAAGCGCCAATTTGACAGTTATTGCCGATGACGATGTCGCCAATGATCTTTGCCCCGGCCCCTATGTAGCAGTTGTCACCGATGACGGGGCAGCGATTGATCTCGCTGGTGACATAACCCTCAGCGGCGCCGATGGTAATGCCTTGGCCCAGCACACAGCCGTCGCCAACCTTGGCATTCGCGTGCAGTACGACGCCGATCGCGCCATAGGCGAATATCGTGCCCCTTCCGATCGTCGCGGTGATTGGAATGTAAGAGTTGAACAGTAGGAAAATCACATTTCGAACAAGGCCTGGTAATAACGGCACTCGATGCCGGTGCAGCCAGTTTCCAACTCGATAAAGTTTTACTGCGTTCACGGTTAAAACCTCAGCGTGCGAAGATCGGCGGGTCGAAGCTGGAGTGCTCCCACTGCGATGATCATGAGCGAGCACATATACAGCACGGCCCAGACCAAGCTCATGTGTGTCAAAAAGATAGTCAGGGGTGAAAGTAATGCGACCCAAAAAACCACCGGCAAGCGAATGCCAGGACGGCAGCTTATATGCAGGAACAGCAAGTAGGCCGAGAACCCGATAGCGTAGAACAACTGCGCCTGGTTCAAGTCTTTGACAAACACAATCATGCTCGTTATGGCCAGTGGGGCAATGACAAGGTTTGCCACGATGACTTTGCGGTGCAGGCCGGAGGCGACCAGATAGCGCTCTGTCACCACTGCCCAATAAAGCACTGGCAGGCAGGGCAGCATCACCAGATAGTTCGAGTACTGAGGGAACAGCCAAACCGCCGCGTACCCCGACAAGCCCACCAGCGCGAAGTAGAAAATAGCGACCGATGTGATGATTCTATATTGCGCTTGACGTTGCCCGCCCGAGACGAAGGCGACAAAGACTGCCCTGACGTTGATGGGGAACAGGCTGGTAGCGGATTGAATGATCGAGACGATTACCCTGAACAAACCAAGGTCGCGGACGGGCAGGCTCTTGGAAAGAATGAAGGGCAAGATGTTGGTGAACAGGTTGAACACCAGGGTGATGGATATCATTCTGGGTAATAACAACAGCACACCTTGGCAGGTCTGCAACAGCTGTTTGCCGACCGGCAGTTTCGCACCTTTGAAAAACAGCACGGCTACGGCAAATACGCACGGAATCAAGTTGGTCAGAATCAGTATGTCGACGATAGTCAGCGGCACTATCTGTTGGTAGCTGATAAACAGGAGCGTGAAAAACACGCCAAGAAATAGCACCAGGTAGGCCACAATCCAGCGCTGCAGGCGCAGCCCGAACAGCGATAACAGGCATGCCGAGCTCAAAAGCATTACCCCCAGCAGGAGGGGGTTGCCGATGTGGTCAATCAGGTTCACAGCGCTGAACAGTACAAAAATCAGTACGGCCATAAATAATGAAGTCACCAGAATGTACTCGGCCTCCACGGTGGCAATCAGCTGCTCATTGACGATATCCAAGAGTTTTTGAAATAAAAATACCAGCACGTTGGCCTTGATGAATGCGCCGTACGCTTCCAATCCGTAAAGTCCGGGAATCACAAAGTTAACAACCAGGCCACTTATCAGTGTCAGCACCTGGATCAATAGGTTGACCATGCCAGAACCTCTTGAACCTCATCATGACAAATGCAATTGCATGATCATTTAACAAACATGCCCACGCGGTGCTCGGAAACCGACGCAATACTAACGGCTTGCGTCGATTTCCAGTCGGGATTTATCAGGCTTTATCAAGCCCACACACCGCGTGTGTCGATGACTTTGAGCGAGGACAGGCGTGAGCCCGGGATCTTCTTGAATGCGCTGTGATCGACCAGCAGCACAATCACCTGCGCAGATGACAGCGCCTGATCGATTCCGCTCAGCGTTGCAATACCTTCAAGGCGAGCCGGCAGGTTCGCGATGTTCGGTTCAACCGCCAGCACAGTACCGGGATGGGACTGGGCAATGTGCGCGGTGATCTCCACCGATGGACTCTCACGCAAGTCGTCGATGTCCGGCTTGAAGGCCAGCCCGAGGCAGGCAACCGTGACGTCCTTGGCCGTTTTCGACGGGTGTTCCTGCAGGAATTGACCGATGGCCAGTTGAACCTGCTCCAATACCCACTTTGGCTTGCTGTCATTGACTTCCCTTGCGGTGCGGATCAGGCGCGCCCGGGCGGGTGTTTTGCTGACAATGAACCAGGGGTCGACAGCGATGCAGTGGCCGCCCACACCGGGGCCAGGTTGCAGGATATTTACGCGAGGGTGGTGATTCGCAAGGCGGATCAGCTCCCATACGTTGATGTTGAGTTCGTCGCAGATCATCGACAGTTCATTGGCAAACGCGATATTCACGTCGCGAAAGCTGTTTTCTGTGAGTTTGCACATTTCGGCAGTGCGCGCGTCGGTGATGATGCATTCACCCTCAACGAATGTTTTATACAGAGACCGCGCAGCCTCTGAGCATTTGCTGGTAAGCCCGCCGATGATGCGATCGTTTTCAATCAGCTCGCGCAGTACATGACCCGGCAGCACGCGCTCCGGGCAATGCGCTATGCGGATGTCTGACTCTTCGCCATGGGTTTGCGGGAAGGTCAGGTCCGGACGGGCTTCGGCCAGCCATGCAGATATTTGCTCGGTAGCGCCGACTGGAGAGGTAGATTCCAGCACGACCAAATCCCCTTTTTTCAGGACGGGGGCAATGGCTCGGCTGGCTGACTCGATATAGGAAAGATCGGGTTCGTGATCGCCCTTGAAGGGGGTCGGGACGGCAATCAGGAAAGCGTCGGCCGGCTCTGCGGTTACAGTTGCTCGCAAATAGCCTTCGGTGACTGCGGCGCGTACGACGATGTCCAGATCCGGTTCGATAATATGGATTTCGCCGCGGTTGATGGTTGCCACTGTGTTCGGGTTAACGTCGACGCCGATGACTTTTTTCTTGCGTGCAGCGAAAACGGCTGCCGTTGGAAGCCCTATATAGCCGAGGCCGACTACAGAAACAGTTTCAAAGCTCATGAATTGGCCTTTTTAATTCGTGAAAGTGCATCGAGAATTCGTGCGGATGCTTTTCCGTCACCATAGGGGTTATGAGCGAAGCTCATCTGGCCATAGGCTTCAACATCCGTCAGCAGGACTCTCAAGTTAGAGGTAATGGCCTCAATTTCGGTGCCGACAAGTTTTACTGTGCCCGCGTCGACCGCCTCTGGACGCTCAGTGGTGTCACGCATCACCAGCACAGGTTTGCCTAAAGAGGGGGCTTCTTCCTGAATGCCACCTGAATCACTCAAAATCAGATAAGACCGATCCATCAAATACACAAAGGGCAGATAATCCAGGGGTTCGATCAGATGGATATTCTGGATGTCGCTGAGCAATCGATTGACTGGCTCGCGTACATTCGGATTCAGGTGAACGGGGTACACAATCTCGACATCGGGGAACTCCCTGGCGATATTGATCAAGGCCTGGCAGATATTCTCAAAGCCACCGCCGAAACTCTCGCGGCGATGGCCCGTGACCAGGATCACTCGCCGGCAATCACCCAGGAATGAGAACTGCTGGTGAAATTGCTGCTGCAGGGCCGGACGGGTTTTGATTCGGCCCACCACATCCAGCAATGCGTCAATGACAGTGTTGCCGGTCACATGGACGCTTTGACTTGCGACCCCCTCTCTCAGCAAGTTCTGCCTGGACGTTTCAGTCGGCGCGAAGTGCAGTGCCGCAAGAGCGCCAGTCAGCTTGCGGTTTGCCTCTTCAGGCCACGGAGAATAGAGATTTCCGGTGCGCAGGCCGGCTTCGACGTGAGCCACGGGAATTTGGTGATAGTACGCGGCCAATGTAGTGGCGAACGTCGTCGCTGTGTCGCCATGGACCAGGACAATATCCGGTTTGAATGTTGCGAAGACAGTTTTCATTCCCTGCAAGATGGCACTCGTGACATCGGTCAGATCCTGGCCGGACTTCATGATGTTCAAATCGAAATCAGGCTTGATTTCAAAGAGATTGAGCACCTGGTCGAGCATTTCTCGGTGCTGTCCAGTCACGCAGACCTTGGCATTGAAGCGCTCATCGGCTGCAAGGCTCAACGCCAATGGAGCCATTTTGATTGCTTCAGGTCGTGTGCCGAATACACACAGGGTTCTTAAAGTCATTGCAACACCGCTACTTAAAGTAAAAATCAATGCACGCTTACGTCATAATCCGCGGATTAGGGTGCCGTCAGTTGTGATACGTTTTTGCACACGCTATGCCAGGGCACAGGGCCGCGGGATAGCACAATCAGATAGTGGAAACATGACATCTGATAGTAGTGCATGCGTTGTTTTCTGGAATTCCACTCGCAGGCAGTTGCATGCCCGTGTGTTGAGGTTCGTGCGAATTCCAAGCCATTTGCCAGGGTCTAGTGACGATTCTTGGGCGGCCTCCTTTCGTCCAGTTTGGCAGTGCGTATGTACACCTGCGAGGGTCACTCAGCAAGTAGTGCGCATACTCTAAAGTATCCCTGTCATTCGGCTCCAAGGCACAATTTGCTCGCGTTGGGGCTGTTTGGTCTCGTTAAAACATGATGGCTGATTAGCATTTTTATCATTAAGGTCAACCATCAAGTGCTGTTGATCCGGTTATTTTTGTCGCGGCGGATTCTTACGGACTTTTCCTACAATGCTTTCCGCTGTAATGGCACAGGTGAACGCGTTGCGGAGTATAGCCTCTTTAGGCGTTTTTTTTCCAAGATTGGAATGGAACAGCTGTTCGACTTGGCTCTCCAAGGGCCTTTGCCAGACGTTCTAGAGGGCGGGACTTAGAATCCAGCTATGCCTTTAGTGAACATAGACAGTGATATCAGCCTCTCTTGCATTGTTTTAAAGGTGACCATTTTTGTTACATTTTGCTATACGGGACTGTTGCTGTGCTAGCTAATGATATGGCTGCAACTCAACGTCTCGGGCCAAGCCTAGCAGCTTGTCAGGTGTTCGCCATTTTTTGTTCGTGAGCACTCGAACCCCGCGGTTTCATGGGGGCCAACGCTCACCCGCCTTGGTTTTTTTGGGACTGACAAAGGATTTCAAAGGATTTCCCACACAACAAGGGTATCATCCGATCTAAGGTGTTTACTGTAGGTGTCGGGTAACACCGTGGTATTTTCAGTACAGAATAGGGGTTATTAACCCAGGGAAAGGTCGTAAAAGGAGTGCGATTTTTCTGAAGGGAGATTTTGATGCGGTTGCCGTGCTTGTACGATTTTTGTTCAGTGCTGGTTATTCATTATGGATCGCTATTTTCGTCTATTCGCGGGCACGGTGTTGAGTCTAGGAGCGTGGAAAAGTGTTGGAGAAGGGCATGGATAAGATGAGAGTTTTTTTATTAAATCTCCCGCGCCGCCACAAGCGCATTCTTCAGGTGCTTGTCGATATTCTGCTGGTGTGGATTTCATTATGGATGGCCTTCGTCGTACGACTGGGGATTGCCGAGATGGAACAGCCGATCCAGCGATACTTATGGCTGTTCTTGAGCGCTCCGGTGATCGCCATTCCCCTGTTTGTTCGCTTTGGCATGTACCGCGCCGTCATGCGTTACTTTGGTAACGATGCACTTATTACTATTATCAAAGCGGTGAGCCTTTCTTCACTTATTCTTGGCTTGGCTGTCTATCTTTACAGCAACCATCAATACGTTGTTCCACGCTCGGTTATTTTCAATTATTGGTGGTTGTGCCTGGTTACCGTGGGCGGATTGAGACTGGCGATGCGCCAATACTTCATGGGCGATTGGTTCTCTGCAGCGCAGCATGTTCCCTTTACCAATCGTGATGATGGATTAACAAAAGTTGCCATTTACGGAGCCGGCTCGGCGGGTAATCAATTGGTCGCTGCGTTGCGCATGGGGCGTGTCATGCGCCCGGTTGCCTTTATCGATGACGACGGGAGTATCGCAGGTCGTGTCATCTCCGGGCTGCAGGTGTTCAAGCCCAAGCATATTCAGCAGATGATCGACACAACGGGCGCTCAGCAGATATTGCTTGCAGTGCCTTCTGCGGGCCGCGGGCGCAGGCGTGAGATTCTCTCTAACCTTGAGCGTTTTCCGCTGCATGTGCGCAGCGTGCCTGATTTTATGGACCTGGCCAGTGGTCGCGTCAAGGTCGACGATATTCAAGAAGTCGATATTGCCGATTTGTTGGGGCGTGATGCAGTGCCAGCCCAGGAAGACCTGCTTGCACGTTGTATCGTTGGTCAGTCAGTCCTGGTCACTGGCGCAGGGGGATCGATTGGGTCTGAGCTATGCCGGCAGATTTTGACGCAGAAACCCAAGACCTTACTTTTGTTCGAACACAGCGAATTCAACCTCTACAGTATCCTGTCCGAACTTGAGCACCGCGTTGCGCATGAGTCGATGCCCATTAAGTTATTGCCTATCCTGGGGTCGGTACGCGACGAGAATAAATTACTTGATGTCATGAAAAGCTGGCACGTCGACACGGTTTATCATGCGGCTGCGTATAAACATGTGCCGATTGTCGAGCACAACATCGCCGAAGGTGTCTTGAATAACATCATCGGTACTTTGAATACCGCCCAGGCAGCCTTGAAGGCCGGTGTGGTGAACTTTGTGCTGATTTCCACCGACAAGGCTGTTCGCCCCACCAATGTGATGGGGAGTACCAAGCGCCTTGCAGAATTAGCCCTGCAAGCCCTGAGCGTTGAAAAAGCGCCGGTGATGTTTGGCGACAAGTCTGGCGTGGCGCGCGTAAACAAAACGCGCTTCACGATGGTCAGGTTCGGCAATGTGCTGGGTTCTTCCGGCTCAGTGATTCCGCTGTTTCACCGGCAGATCAAGGCAGGCGGTCCGTTGACCGTCACACACCCAAAAATTACGCGTTATTTCATGACCATCCCCGAAGCGGCCCAACTGGTGATCCAGGCCGGTTCCATGGGGCAAGGCGGGGACGTGTTCGTTCTGGACATGGGTGAACCCGTAAAAATTGTAGAGCTTGCGGAAAAGATGATTCATTTATCCGGGCTGAGCGTGCGCACGGATAAAAACCCTCACGGGGATATCGCGATCGAGTTCACCGGATTGCGCCCAGGCGAAAAGCTTTACGAGGAGTTACTGATCGGCAACAACGTCGTCGCTACCCAGCACCCGATGATTATGAGCGCCAACGAGGACCACCTGGCGTGGGACGTACTCAAAAGCAAACTGAGCGAATTGCTAGGCGCGGTGAGTGAGGACGACTACACCCGTGTGCGTCAGATCCTGCGCGAAACAGTCAGTGGCTACTCGCCCGACGGCGAAATCGTCGATTGGATCTACCAGCAGCGCCGTTTGGAGCCGTGAGTTAACACCCTGTTACTCACTGGTTTTTGACTCTCTCGCCACATCGCCTAAGTTAGAAAAGCAGCTTTTGGAAAGCTGCTTTTCTTCTACCGATGTCATGGAGTGTCACCAATGCAAAACGCCTATCTCTCTTCCCTGATTTTTGCCGTCCTCACCAGCCTCTCCGTAGCAACCACCGCAGCCCCTTCCATCAAAGCCGAAGCCCCAGCGCCTATCACGGCCCAGATGGCCAACGTCGAGCAATCCACCAAGGTCAATCTCAACACCGCCGACGCTGAAGTCCTGCGCCGCGACCTGTTCGGTATTGGCGCCGCCAAGGCCAAGGCGATCATCGCCTATCGCGACAGCAACGGGCCTTTCACGGCGGTCGACGAGTTGCTGGAAGTCAAAGGCATCGGCAAGGCGTTGCTGGAGAAAAACCGCGACAGGCTGGCAATCAACTAAGGGTGTGAACCCTGGGCAAAAGGCCGGTCACTGACCGGCCTTCTGTTTGTCCGAGACCTGTTCTTTCAAACACCCGCTTACCACTTCCATGATGCGGGCTGCCAGTTCCTGGCTTTCGACGCTTCTGGCCAACACCAGGGCGCCCACCAACGTCGACATCAGTACCAGGCTCTCGTGGTCACCCTTCGGGTGCTCCAATGCCGAGTCGATCTGGGTCAGCCTGGCTTCAAGTACCGCATCCGTTACCGGGCTATGCTGCCCTCGCAGGCCCAACTCTGACGACATCGTGGGCAGCGGGCAGCCTTCACCCGGCGAGGTCTGGTGCCATGGCGACAGGTAGCTGTCGATAAACGCATCCAGTGGCCGTTCCTGGCTGAACAACGTTGCGCAATGGGCATCGAGTTCCGCAGCGGCGGCCAACAGGGCCTTGTCCACCAGTTCATCCTTGGATTTGAAATGCGCATAGAACCCGCCGTGTGTCAGGTTCAACGCTTTCATCAAGGGCTGCAGGCCGGTGGCGCCAATACCGTCGCGGCGAAACCGTACGGAGGCTTCCTTGATGATGCGCTGGTGAGTCTGGGCTTTGTGATCTGTTGAATAACGCATAGGGCGGCCTCTGGAACGAGTGCGCATTTTAGCGAAGTTAAATCCTTTTTACCCATAGCGACAGCCTTGAGCGGGCCTGGCATGAAAAGTGATTACATCTGGCTCAGGCATTGTTCAACAATCGAGGCGCGGTGATGGCACTCAGTTTGTCTTTAGCCGATCAGATTGCCCTTGAGCTGCGCGCCGACATCATGGGTGGGCGGCTGTTACCGGGGATGGCGCTGGTCGAAGTGGACCTGGTCAAACGCTACAGCGCCTCGCGCAATACCATTCGCGAAGCGTTACACCGTTTGGGGCAGGAGGGGCTCACCCGCTATGTGCGCAACAAAGGCGTGATGGTCCGGCGCGTGGCACGCGATGAAGTGCGTGACCTGTTCGTGGTACGTCGTACCCTTGAGCTGCAGGCCATCGCCCAGAGCGGCACGCTGACGGGCGACCACGACGTGCGCATGCAACACGCCATCGAAGCCACCACGCTGGCGCGCGAGCGTGAAGATTGGCGCGCCGTGGCCACTCACAGCCTGGTGTTCCACCAGCACATTGTCGGGTTGATGCGCAGCCCATTATTCGACGAGTTCTTCGCCCAAGTGATCGCTCAATTGCGCCTGGTGTTTTGCGCGGCGCCCGATGAACAACGCTTTCAGTCGCCCTGGCTGGAGCGTGATCGTGAGATCTACACCTTGCTGGCAAATGGCAATAAATCAGCTGCGCAGGAGGCGATGAGCCTTTACCTGCACGATTCCGAACGCCTGTCCCTGGCGCTGTTTGATTACCCTTGATGGAGGATTGCACCCATGTACAAAGACTATCCGGCCGCCTATCAGGTCAGCAAAGGCTCGGCGCTGCAAGTGGACACGGCCTTCTACGCGCGTATTCGCGACCAGGCGGATAAACGCACGTTGATCGAGCAGTTCGAAGTGCCGATTCGCACGGGCAGGGCGTGGAAAGTGCCGGCTGGGCACGTGTTTCGCGTGACGACGCCGGTAGGCCCGCAGGTCGGCGATTTCAACGTGTGGAACGCCAATGACCCACGCGAACGCCTATGGGCGGCACGCACGCGGCAGTTGCAGGGCGCCCATGTCAGCACCCATGACCGGTTGTGGTCGAACCTGCCGTTTCTGCGCCCCCTGGTGACCATCACCGATGACAGCCTGGCGAGTTATGGCACTGATGAACACGGCGGGCGCCTGCACGATTTGCTCGGCACCCGCTGTGACCCGTATGTGAACCGCATGCTCACCGGCGAAGACTTCCACCACCACTGCCATTCCAACTTGACCCGCGCCGTGCTGCCCCATGGCCTGACTGAATTTGATGTGCACGACGTGTTGAATATTTTCCAGTGCACTGGCCTTAATCATGACGACATGTACTTCATGAAAGCCTGCCCGGCGCAGAAGGGCGATTACCTGGAGTTTTTTGCCGAGATTGATTTGCTCTGCGCCTTGTCGACGTGCCCGGGAGGGGATCTGTCGCTACCGATGTGGGGGCCGGACGCACAGGACCCCTTGACCGTGTGCCGCCCGCTGGGCGTAGAGATCTATCGTTTGGAGGAGGCGTTGCTCAACGGCTGGAGCCAGCCTGAGCGTGCTGCCTACAAGGGGCAGCACGGCTTGCATATTGCCAAGGCAGACTGGGAATAAACGGCGGGAGTAACCCGACTCAGCGGTCCTGCGCATCCTTGGCATCTGCCTGGGCGTTGCGCTCGACCACGCGTTTGCGTTGTTCGTCGGTGAGTTCCACCTTGTTGGCGCTGTCACGCAGCATCAGCAGCCCACCGACGATCGACCCGATCGCTACCACTAAAATCAACCACGCATACCACGGCATAAGGCTCTCCTTGAGGCGGACCAGCGTCGGAGAATGTTCCCACGCTAATAACGGCTTTGAGTAACAGGCTTTCTGAGTAGTTCATTGTAGGCCTGTTCCGCCTCGTTAACCCTAGCGCCCGGTCAACATCGCGTCAGCCGGTGCATCGGCACGGTCTTGGGCGGTCAGCTGGAAGTAGATGAACCCCGCCAGCATAAAGCCCAGGAATATCAGGCCGATCAGCGCATTGAACCAGGCCATGGCCACCAGGCACACCAGCGCCAATACCAGCGCGATAGCGGGCACGATCGGGTAACCCGGCGCGCGGAATGTGCGCTCCAGCAGCGGTTCGGTCTTACGCAGCTTGAACAGGCTGAGCATGCTCATGATGTACATCACGATGGCGCCGAACACCGCCATGGTGATCATCGCTGCGGTCAGCGTCATGCCACCCAGGTTGATCAGGCCATCGCTGTAGATCGCGGCGATGCCGACCACGCCGCCGGCGATGATTGCCCGGTGCGGTGTCTGGAAACGCGAGAGTTTGGCCAGGAACGGCGGCAAGTAACCGGCACGGGCCAGGGCAAAGAACTGGCGCGAATAGCCAAGGATGATGCCGTGAAAGCTCGCTACCAGGCCAAACAGGCCGATCCACACCAGCATGTGCAGCCAGCCGGAGCCGGTGCCCACCACGCTTTTCATCGCCTGCGGTAACGGGTCGTTGATGTTCGACAGGGTGCGCCAGTCGCCCACGCCACCGGCAAAGAACATCACGCCCATGGCCAGGATCACCAAGGTCAGGATGCCGCTGATATAGGCTTTTGGAATGGTGCGCTTGGGATCTTTCGCTTCTTCAGCCGCCATGGCTGCGCCTTCGATGGCGAGGAAGAACCAGATGGCGAAAGGAATGGCCGCAAACATCCCGGCAATCGCCGGCGCGCCGAAGGTGTCGGAACCCGCCCAGCCGTTCAGGGCGAAGTTGCTGAAGCTGAACGCCGGCGCGACCACGCCCATAAATACCAGCAATTCAGCGACGGCGAGCACGCACACCACCAGTTCAAAGGTCGCGGCGAGCTTCACCCCCAGGATATTCAGGCCCATGAATACGATGTAGGCACCCACCGCCGCGTGTTTCGGGTCGAGTGCCGGGAATTGCACGTTCAGGTAAGCGCCGATGGCCAAGGCAATCGCGGGCGGTGCGAAGACAAATTCGATCAATGTCGCCAGGCCCGCGATCAAGCCGCCTTTTTCACCAAAGGCGCGACGGCTGTAGGCAAACGGCCCGCCCGCGTGAGGAATCGCGGTGGTCAGTTCGGTAAAACTGAATATAAAGCAGGTGTACATGGCGGCGACCATCAACGAGGTCACCAGAAAACCCAGCGTACCGGCCACGCCCCAGCCATAGCTCCAGCCGAAGTACTCGCCGGAAATCACCAGCCCGACGGCAATGCCCCATAAATGCAGGGTGCCCAAGGTGGGTTTGAGTTGTGTGTTCATCGTGTGGCGCTCCCTGAACGGTTTGGAATGATTACTGGGTGTTGCAGCGGGCATGCCATCGCCGGAACTCATGTCGTAAAGGCGCCGAACTGTCGCCACGGGGACGGTTTGGCGTTTGAATTTTTTACTGCGTTGCACCAGATGGGGGCGGTGGTGGCCGCACCGACGCCATCGCGGGCAAGCCCGGCTCCCACCGTGACCGAGGTGGCTTGGTGGGCAGCGATCAAAGGTGGGAGCCGGGCTTGCCCGCGATGAGGCCCGCCAAGACGCTGAAAATCCCTCTGTAAACCCCGCATAAACCCACTCTTTACGCCGTCTTTACGCCCCGCCCATACCCTCGCTCTCGTTCCTTTACGCCACTCCTGCCGACAATTGCCCCACACGCGGCAATCGCCGCAAAACGGAGAGACTTCCATGAGCGTTCTGGACGGGGTGTCACTGCTATTGGCCGTGGCGCTGTTCATTTATCTGCTGGTTGCGCTGTTACGCGCGGATCGGAACTAGGAGCAGGCTATGCACAGTTATGACTATTGGCTGATCATCGCCTTCTTTGCCGTGGTGCTGGTGCCGGCACCGTTCCTGGGGCGGTTCTACTACAAGGTGATGGAAGGTCAGCGCACCTGGCTCTCGCCGGTGCTCGGCCCGGTCGAGCGCGCCTGTTATCGCCTGTCCGGTGTGGACGAGCACCAGGAACAAAGCTGGCAGAAGTACACGCTGGCACTGCTGGCGTTCAACCTGGCCGGTTTCGTGTTGCTGTTCGTCGTGCTGTTGTTCCAGGAATATCTGCCACTCAACCCGCAGAAATTGCCGGGTCAGGAATGGACGCTGGCCTTCAACACCGCGGTCAGTTTCATGACCAACACCAACTGGCAGAACTACAGCGGTGAAGCCTCCCTGAGCTACCTCAGCCAGATGATCGGCCTCACCGTGCAGAACTTCGTCAGCGCCGCCACCGGCCTGGCTGTGCTGGTCGCGCTGTGCCGTGGTATCGGGCGCAAGTCCACCAAGACCCTGGGCAACTTCTGGGTCGACATGACCCGTGCCACCCTCTACGGCCTGCTGCCGTTGTGCCTGGTGTTCGCGTTGTTCCTGGTGTGGCAGGGCGTGCCGCAAACCTTCGCGCACTATGTGAATGCCGTGACGATGCAGGGCGTGGACCAAGTGATCCCACTCGGCCCGGCCGCCAGCCAGATTGCGATCAAGCAACTGGGCACCAATGGCGGCGGCTTCTTTGGCGTCAACTCGGCGCACCCGTTTGAAGACCCGACCGCCTGGGCCAACCTGTTCGAGGTGTCGGCAATCATCCTGATTCCGGTGGCGTTGGTGTTCACCTTCGGTCACTACGTGAAGGACCTGCGTCAGAGCCGCGCGATTCTCGGCTGCATGCTGGCGCTGTTCCTGATCGGCGGCGCGACGTCGCTGTGGGCCGAATACCAGCCTAACCCGACGCTGAATAATCCTGCGGTTGAACAAACCGCACCGCTGGAAGGCAAGGAAGCACGCTTCGGCACCACCGGCACGGTGTTGTGGTCGGTGGCCACTACGGCGGCGTCCAACGGTTCGGTCAATGGTATGCAAGACAGCCTCAACCCGCTGACCGGGATGGTGTCGCTGGTCAACATGATGGTCGGCGAAGTGATCTTCGGCGGCGTCGGCGCCGGTATGTACGGCATGTTGCTCAACGTGTTGATCGCGGTGTTCCTCGCCGGCCTGATGATCGGCCGTACCCCGGAATACCTGGGCAAAAAGCTACAGGCCAAGGAAGTGCAATTGCTGGTGGTGACCTTGCTGGTGATGCCGGTTGGCGTGCTGGTGCTCGGCGCCATTGCCGCCAGCCTGCCCGGCCCGGCCGGTGCCATCAGTAACCCTGGCCCCCACGGTTTCAGCCAGTTGCTCTATGCCTACACCTCGGCCAGTGCCAACAACGGCTCGGCATTCGGCGGTTTCAGCGCCAACACGCCGTTCCACAATCTGATGCTGGGCCTGGGCATGCTGCTCGGCCGTTTCGGCTACATCCTCCCGGTACTGGCCCTGGCCGGCAGCCTGGCGATGAAGAAAACCGCACCGATTGGCCAGAACAGCTTCCCCACCCATGGCCCGCTGTTCGTGACCCTGTTGACCGTGACCATTTTGCTGGTGGGCGGCCTGACTTTCCTGCCGACGCTGGCGCTGGGCCCCATTGCTGAACACCTGAGCATGGGCTTCTAAGAGGGGATATGAAAATGAATATGCCTGCAAAAAATGCGGCCCCTGTGACTACTCAGGAACCGGCCAAAACCGCCATCTCCGCTCTTTGGCGTCCGGCGCTGGTCCAGGCTTTCGTCAAGCTCGACCCTCGTCAACTGCAACGCTCGCCGGTGATGCTGGTGGTCGAGTTGACCGCCATCCTCACCACCGTGTTGTGCTTTGTGCCGGACACAGCGGTGCCGACCTTTGTGGCGGTACAAATCGCCGTGTGGCTGTGGTTCACCGTATTGTTCGCCAATTTCGCCGAAGCCTTGGCCGAAGGTCGCGGCAAGGCCCGCGCCGACAGCCTCAAAGCCGGCAGCGAAGGCCTCAGTGCACGCCGCAAAGAGGCCGACGGCAGCTTCAAAGTCGTGCCCGCCACCAGCCTGCGCAAAGGTGACGTGGTGCGCGTCGCCGCCGGGGAAATGATCCCCGGTGACGGCGAGGTCATCGAAGGTATTGCGGCGGTCAACGAGGCGGCGATCACCGGCGAATCCGCGCCGGTCATCCGTGAATCCGGCGGCGACCGCTCGGCCGTCACCGGCAACACGCGGCTGGTGTCGGACTGGTTGCTGGTGCGCATCACCGTCAACCCCGGTGAGTCCACCCTGGACCGCATGATCGCTTTGGTGGAAGGCGCCAAACGCCAGAAAACCCCCAACGAGGTTGCGCTGGATATCCTGCTGATCGGCCTTACGCTGATCTTCCTGCTGGTGGTGGTCACCCTGCAGCCGTTCGCCCACTTCGCCAATGGCAGCTTGCCGCTGGTGTTCCTGGTCGCGCTGCTGGTGACGCTGATTCCGACCACCATCGGCGGCCTGTTGTCGGCCATCGGTATCGCCGGTATGGATCGCCTGGTACGCCTCAACGTCATCGCCAAATCCGGGCGTGCGGTGGAAGCGGCGGGTGACGTACATGTGCTGCTGCTGGACAAGACCGGCACCATCACCTTCGGCAACCGTCGCTGTGCCGCCGTGATCGCAGCGCCAGGCGTCAGCGGTCGCGACCTGGCTGAAGGCGCGCTGCTCGCGTCCCTCGCGGACGACACGGCGGAAGGCAAATCCATCGTCGAATACCTGCGCACTCTGCACCCTCAGGCCGAGCCAACCCTGGATGAGCTGACCTCCGTGCCGTTCAGTGCCGAAACGCGCTTGTCCGGTGTCGACTACCAGGGCCGTGTGTTCCGCAAAGGCGCGGTCGATTCCCTGCTGGCGTTTATCGGCCAACAACGCCGTGACCTGCAACCGGCACTCTCGCGGGAAATCGACAAGATCGCCCAAAGTGGCGGCACGCCATTGCTGGTATGCGCCGACGGCAAACTGCTCGGCGCGATCCACCTCAAGGACGTGGTCAAGCCCGGCATCCGCGAACGTTTTGCCGAACTGCGCAAGCTGGGGATTCGCACCGTGATGGTCACCGGCGACAACCCGCTGACCGCCGCCGCGATTGCCGCAGAAGCCGGTGTGGACGACGTGCTGGCCGAAGCCACGCCAGAGAAAAAACTCGCACGCATTCGTCACGAGCAGAACGACGGTCGCCTGGTTGCCATGTGCGGCGACGGCGCCAACGACGCCCCGGCGCTGGCCCAGGCCGACGTCGGCATGGCGATGAACGATGGCACCCAGGCTGCTCGCGAAGCGGCGAACATGGTCGACCTCGACAGCGACCCGACCAAGCTGCTGGACGTGGTGCAGATCGGCAAGGAACTGCTGGTGACACGCGGCGCGTTGACGACCTTTTCCATCGCCAACGACGTGGCCAAATACTTCGCGATTTTGCCGGCGCTGTTTGCCTCGATCTACCCGCAACTGGGCGTGCTCAACGTGATGCATTTGCAGAGCCCGCAGAGCGCGATTCTCTCGGCCATCGTCTTCAACGCGCTGATCATTGTGGTGTTGATTCCCCTGGCACTGCGCGGTGTGCGCGTACAGGCGGCGAGTGCGGCGGCGTTGCTGCGCCGCAACCTGCTGATCTACGGCCTGGGCGGGCTTTTGGTGCCGTTCGTGGGCATCAAGGCGATCGACATGCTCCTGACCGCGCTGCACCTGGTGTAACTGGATCGCACTTTTTTGTGGCGAGGGAGCTTGCTCCCGCTGGAACGCGTAGCGGTCCCGGATTCTACGGCCGCTACGCAGCCGAACGGGAGCAAGCTCCCTCGCCACAGTGGTTACTCGATTATTGAGGATTTCAAGATGACTAACATGATCCGCCCGGCCCTGAGCCTGCTGGTCCTCATGACCCTGATCACCGGCGTCGCCTACCCATTGGTCGTCACCGGCGTCGCCCAAGTTGCGTTCCCGGACCAGGCCAACGGCAGCCTGGTGCGTGACACCGAGGGCAAAGTGCGCGGTTCCAGCCTGATCGCCCAGGATTTTACCGGTGACAGCTGGTTCCACCCACGGCCATCGGCCGGCGCGTTTGCCACGGTCTCCAGCAGCGCCAGCAACCTGGGCCCCAGCAACCCGGCGTTGGCCACGCGCATTTTTGACGACGCCAGTAAACAGCTGATGCCAGGCCAGGGGCCGGTGCCTTTGGCCTCCCTGACGACCTCCGGCAGCGGCCTTGATCCACACTTGCCACCGGCGGCGATTGCCTATCAACTGGCGCGAGTGGCGGCGGCGCGAAATGTGCCGGTGTCTACACTGCAGCGCTTGCTCGATGAGCACATCGAAAGCCCGCTGGTGGGGCCGCCGGTGGTGAATGTGCTGGCGCTGAACATGGCGCTGGAAAAACTCTGATCCCCTTGTGGGAGCGGGCTTGCTCGCGAATGCGGTGTAACAGTCAACTAATCTGTTACTGACAGACCGCATTCGCGAGCAAGCCCGCTCCCACATCGGATCTTCAGTGACCTGAATACCTGAAGGAACTCCAAAGCATGAGCGACTCCGGCCGCGCCGATGCCCTGTTAGCCGATCTGCCACGGGACGGCCGTGGCCGGCTCAAAGTCTTCCTCGGCGCCGCGCCCGGTGTGGGCAAGACCTACGCCATGCTCCAGGCCGCCCACACCCAACTGCGCCAGGGTGTGCGCCTGATCGCAGGCGTGGTGGAAACCCACGGCCGCGCCGAGACCGAGGCCTTGCTCAGCGGCCTGCCGCAGCAACCCTTGCTGCGCAGCGAATACCGTGGCGTGATGCTCGAAGAAATGGACCTCGACGGCCTGCTCGCCGCCAAGCCCAAGCTGGTGCTGGTGGATGAGCTGGCCCACAGCAACGCCCCCGGCAGCCGCCATGAAAAACGCTGGCAAGACATCCAGGAACTGCTCGCCGCCGGCATCAACGTGTTCACCACGGTCAACGTCCAGCACCTGGAAAGTTTGAACGATCAGGTGCGCGGCATCACCGGCGTGCACGTGCGTGAAACCCTGCCGGACTGGGTGCTGCAAGAGGCCGACGAACTGCTGCTGATCGACCTGCCGTCCCGCGAGCTGCTGGAGCGCCTGCGCGACGGCAAGGTGTATGTGCCGGAACAGGCTCGCGCCGCCATCGACGCATTCTTCACCCAGACCAACCTGATGGCCTTGCGCGAGTTGGCCATGCAAACCGCCGCTGCCCATGTCGATGACGATTTGGCCCAAGGCTACCGCCAGCTTGGCCAGGCTGCCCCGGCGGTGCGCGGGCGTTTGCTGGTGGGCGTAGATGGTGATGCGCAGGCCGAACGCCTGGTGCGTCACGCCAGCCGCGTGGCCCAGCGCCGGCATTTGCCGTGGAGCCTGGTGCATATCGATAACGGCCGCGCGCGCGATGAGCAATCGCGCCTGCGCCTGCAAAATGCCCAGCAACTGGCCGAACGGCTGGGCGGCGAAGTGGTGTTGCTGCGCGCCGGTGAAGTGGCCAAGACGCTGATCCAGCATGCCGCCGAACGTCGCGCCAGCCTGGTACTGGTGGGGCAGTCGCGGATGCGCTGGCGGCGCAGGTTGTTCGGGGGTGGCTTGGCGGCACGCTTGCTGCGCAATGCGCGGGGTTTGGAGATTAACGTGCTCGACAGCGACGACATGCCCGCGCCCCCGCGCCTGCCGGATGTACGCGGGCTGGTGTGGTTCGACTATGGCCTGGCGGTGGTTGCGACCATCGTCGCAGCTGCGTTGGCCTGGGCGGTAGCCAGTGTGTTGCCGCTGCCGAATATCTCGTTGGTGTTTCTCGCCGCAGTGCTGCTGGTCGGCGTGCGCAGCAGCCTGGGACCGTCGCTGGTGTGCGCGGCGCTGTCGTTCCTGACTTATGATTTTCTGTTTATTCCGCCGAATTTCTCCTTTTCCATCCAGCGCGAAGAAGACGTGCTGACCCTGTTGTTTTTCTTACTGATGGCGGCGTTGACCGGCAACCTCGCGGCGCGTCAGCGTCGGCAGTTGCAGGCCTTGCGCGACACCCAGGAAGAAACCAGCGAACTGCTCGACCTGTCGCGCAAGCTCACGGCGGCCACTGATCGCCAGGCGGTGATCAGTGCGGCGGCCCATCATCTGCAAGGCTGGAGTGATCTGGACCTGTGTCTGCTGAACCGCGACGGCCAGGGCGGCTGGAAAGTTGAAACCGGCGCCGCGCTTAACCTTACCGAAGCCGAGCGAGCTGCCGCCGATTGGGCCTGGCAGCATGATCAACCGGCTGGCATGGGCACCGGCACCTTGCCGTTTGGGCGTTGGTGGTGGTGGCCGCTGTCGGGGGAGGAGGGGCCGTTGGGTTTGCTTGGCGTCAGCCCGAAACCTGGCCTGGAATTGAGCGGCCAACGCCGTCGTCTGCTCACCGCATTGAGCCAGCCATTGGCCCAGGCTCTGGCGCGCGCGCAACTGGCGCAGGAGCTGGAATCGGCGCGCCTGCACGGCGAAACCGAACAGCTGCGCAGCGCCTTGCTGGCCTCTGTGTCCCACGATTTGCGCACGCCGTTGACCTCGATGCGCGGCAGCATCGACAGCCTGCTGGCGCTCGGCGAAGCCATCCCGCTGGAAGACCGCCGCGAATTGCTGGAAGGCACCCGCGATGAAGCCGAGCGCCTGGACCGCTATATCCAGAACCTGCTGGACATGACACGCCTGGGCCACGGCGCGCTGAAACTGGCGCGCGACTGGGTGTCGCCGGGTGATATCGTCGGCAGCGCCCTGGGCCGTTTGCGCGCAGTGCTGGCGCCGTTGCAGGTACACACCGACGTGCCGGCGCAGCTGCCGCTGCTGTATGTACACGCGGCGTTGATCGAGCAGGCCTTGGTCAATGTGCTGGAAAACGCCGCGCGGTTTTCACCGCCCCACGGCCGGTTGCAGGTGAGTGCCGGCGTGGCGGATGAGCAGCTGTTTTTTGCAGTGGCCGACGAGGGGCCGGGGATCCCCGAGGACGAGCGTGCGAAGATTTTCGATATGTTCTACACCGCCGCCCGTGGTGATCGCGGCGGGCAGGGCACAGGCCTTGGCCTGGCGATCTGCCAGGGCATGGTGGGCGCACACGGCGGGCATATCCGCGTCGAGGATGGTATAGAAGGGCACGGCACCTGCATCAGCTTGTTCCTGCCGTTACCGACGCAACCTGGCCCGGAGCGCGAGCCTTGAGCTACCCTCTTTTCTCCACGGATTTTGATTGGACACCATGAGCCAGACCGCGACGATTTTAGTCATTGATGACGAACCGCAGATCCGCAAATTCCTGCGTATCAGCCTGGCCTCCCAGGGCTACAAGGTGATCGAGGCCGGCACCGGCAACGAAGGCCTGGCCCAAGCGGCATTGAGCAAACCGGACTTGCTGGTGCTCGACCTTGGCCTGCCCGACATGGACGGCCAGCAAGTGTTGCGCGAGTTTCGCGAGTGGTCGACGGTGCCGGTATTGGTGCTGTCGGTGCGCGCCAGTGAAGTGCAAAAAGTCGAAGCCCTGGACAGCGGCGCCAATGACTACGTGACCAAGCCCTTTGGCATCCAGGAGTTTCTTGCCCGTGTACGCGCCCTGTTGCGCCAGGCGCCAGCCGGAGAGGCTCAGGAAGCGGCGCTGAGTTTCGGCCCGTTGACGGTGGACCTGGCCTATCGCCGGGTGCTGCTGGACGGTGTCGAGGTGGCCTTGACCCGCAAGGAATACGCAGTGCTGGCGCAACTGGCACGGCATCCGGGGCGGGTGATCACCCAGCAGCAATTGCTTAAGGATATCTGGGGGCCGACCCATACCGAAGACAGCCATTACCTGCGCATCGTGGTGGGCCATCTGCGTCAGAAACTGGCGGATGATCCGACGCAGCCACGGTTTATCGTGACCGAGGCGGGTGTGGGGTATCGGTTGTTGAATGCCTGAATTTAACGGTGCCTGAACCGGCGCCTTCGCGAGCAAGCCCGCTCCCACATTCGATAGCGTTCCACCTTTGGAATGCCGATAAATGTGGGAGCGGGCTTGCTCGCGAAGAGGCCATCAGCCACACCCACACTTTCAACCCTGTTCACTCTCATACTTGTCCAAGGTATCACTGGCAATTTCCCGCCCCAACGCGATCAACTCCGGCGCCTTGTAAAACTCGAAAAACCGACACACCCGCTTCGGCACGTTGATCAGCACGTCCGGCGGGTAACCGGCGATCTTGTACTGCGCCAACGAGGTCTGCATCACTTCGAAACTCTGGTTGATCAGGTCCAGCAGTGACGCCGGCCCGACGTTATCGATGATGAACGAGCCGGTGGCAGACTTCGGCGCACCTTGTTTTTCCGGGGCCGCCGCAGGTTGCTGGGCTTCGGGTTCGGCCGACTCCAGCCACGGGTTGATTTCGGCAGCCTGGGACTGCAAGGCTTCCTGCTCCAGCTTCATCAATTGCTCGGCCTGTTTGCGCCGAAACGGCAGGTGCGAACCCAGTGATTTGGCCAGGCTGTTGAAGCGGCTTTTGAACGCAGGCGGGCGCTGGATCACCGGCAGGTGGTAGTGCTTCTGGTTGGTGGCGTTGAGGTTGACCGCGATGATCAAGTCGCAATGGCTCGACACCACCGGCACGATCGGCAGCGGGTTGAGCAGGCCGCCGTCCACCAGCATGCGGTTGCCTTGCATCACCGGCGTGAACAGGCTGGGAATCGCCGCCGAAGCGCGCATGGCCTGGTGCAGGCAGCCTTCCTGGAACCAGATTTCCTGTTGGTTGGTCAGGTCAGTGGCCACGGCGGTGTAGGGAATGCGCAGTTCTTCGATATTGATCTCGCCGACGATTTTGCGGATTTGCCCGAAGACTTTTTCGCCACGAATCGCCCCCAGGCGAAAGCTCACGTCCACCAGGCGCAGCACGTCCAGGTAGTCGAGGCTCTCGATCCAGTTGCGGTATTCGTCGAGCTTGCCGGCGGCGTAGATCCCGCCGACCACGGCGCCCATGGAGCAGCCGGCGATACAGGCGATGTCGTAGCCGCGCCGTTCGATTTCCTCGATCACGCCGATGTGGGCGTAACCGCGGGCGCCGCCGGAACCGAGCACCAAGGCAACACGTTTTTTCATGAGCTGATCCTTCGTAAAACAGTGGCCCACAATGCGCTTACCGGCCGAGGGCATCAAAATATTTTTCCAGAATAGCCATAACGCTCGGGTATGCTCTGGCGGTAGGCATTTCCGGGCAGGCACTTCTGAAAGCACGTTTGAATGGACACTTCTGATTTCAGGCGGCCCACAAGGCACTTTTCCTTGGAGGCAACGTCTACAGCCTACGACTGTTTTTCTATATTTGAGGTGTCATTGATGAAAGCCTGGATGTGTGTGCCTGTGATCGTGTTGGCCCTGGCCGGTTGTGCCGGCAAAACCGCATACCGCGACAGCTGTGGCACGCAATTGGATGCGGCCTGGCACGAGTTGGATTTGGCCAAGGCCGAAGGCTTTGCCGGCACCGTGAGCTACTCTAAGGCTTTGTCGCTGTTGACCGGCGCCAAGACCCAGCAGCAATTCGAAGCGTTTGAAGGCTGTTCCAACAAGGCCGAGAAAGCGCGCTTCTACATTCGTGAGTCGCGCGCCGGGCGTTGATCGGTCAGCGGTACCTAGGGTTTCATCGTTAAGGGGGAAGGGATGTCAGCGCTGGTTGATCAGTTAGTCGCTCAGGTCATTGGCCTGGAAGTAGGGTTACTGAGCTGCCAGGCTCGCCTTGCCGCCGTCACCGACGATGAAGCCTTGCACGACCTGCGCACCACCGTGCGACGCCTGCGCAGTTTGTTGCGCCCCTTGCGCGGGCTGCCGGGTGTCGAGCAGCTTGAATTGGCCGCCAGCACGGTCGGCCAATTGACCACGCCGCTGCGTGACCGCGAGGTGCTGGCGGCATACCTGCACCAGCACGGCTATCACGCGGCGGCCGACCGGCGCCTGCGCTTGCAGGCCGATGCTTATCGCCAGGTGGCGCAAAGCCCGGAGCTCGCGCATTTGCTGCTGATACTGGATGCCTTCCCGCGTTTTATCCGCGCCTCCCAACACCAGAAACTGCTCAAAGGCCTGCGCCCGCGCATCGAAAAGCGCTTGGCCAAGCAATGGCAGAAGCTCGATGACGCCCTCAAAGACCCGGCTCATGACCGCCACCGTCTGCGCCTGCTGATCAAGCGCGTGCGCTACGCGGCCGAAGCCTACCCCGAACTGGACAAGCTGCCTGCCAAAGCCGTGTCGCGACTCAAACAAGCTCAAGGTGCCCTGGGTGATTGGCACGACTGCTGGCAGTGGCTGGCCCAGGCCGGGCACCAAGCGGATTTGCAGCCCTGCGTGCCTGTGTGGCATCGCACCATGACCAAGGCGGAAAGCCAGGCAGATCGAGTGCTGGACAAACTCAGCGCGGATTGTTTCTAAGCCGGTCCGGCTTTTGGCCGGAATAGGCGCTGTACCTCACCGGCGCGATGGTTAAGATCCCTTATCGGATTTCTTGATGTGAGGTCGCCATGCGCTTTAGTGATTTGCTCGACGCTGCCCGTAGCAACCCGTTGGACGTCACCATCCCCGCCGAATGGGCCCAAGGCCGCGCGACCTTTGGTGGCCTGGTTGCCGCGTTGCAATATGAAGCACTGCGCGCCCAGGTGCCGGCAGATCGCCCTTTGCGCTCACTGGCCGTGACCTTTGTCGGCCCGGTCGCGCCGGATGTACCTGCCAGTTATCAAGTCGAAGTGCTGCGCGAAGGCAAGGCGGTCAGCCAGTTACTCGGGCGTGTGGTGCAAAACGGCGAAGTGGCGACCTTGGTGCAAGCCAGCTTTGGCGCAGCCCGCGAGTCGGTCATTGAGGTGGCGAGCGAGCCGCCGCCGGTGTTCAAGCACTGGGATGAGTGCCAGGAACTGCCCTATATCAAGGGGGTTACCCCCGAATTCATGCGCCACTTGGCGATGCGTTGGAGTGTCGGCGGCCTGCCATTTACCGGTACTAAATCCCGCGACATGGGCGGTTGGGTGCGTTTGCGTGGGGACGTGAAGGAAGAACCGCTGACCGAGTCGCATATTCTTGCTCTGGTCGACGCCTGGCCACCGGCCTTGCTGCCGCACCTGACCAAGCCCGCGCCGGGCAGCACCTTGACCTGGACCATTGAGTTCATCCAGCCGCTGCAAAACCTGACCACCCTCGACTGGTGCCAGTACTACGTCAACATCGAGCACGCCCGCGACGGCTACGGCCATGCCGCTGCCGCGCTGTGGAGCCCGAGCGGCGAGTTGATCGCCATCAGCCGCCAGACCGTGGTGGTCTTCGCCTAGCCTCAGAAGTGCTGGCTGCCCTGGGCTTCCAGCGTGCGGCCGTGGCGTTGCAGCGCCACGCCCGCCAACAGACCGACGACGCCGATGGCAAAACTGGCCAGGCTGAAGCTGAACACGCCTGACACCATCAACAGAAAACCAATGATCAGCAAAGGCACGGCAAGCAGTTGCAGGCCCAGGTTGGTGGGGTGCTGGTGAGCCTGTGGCTGAGTGCGCCATTGCCAGGCGGGGAAGTTGGGGTGACGTTTGCCCATGATGATCAATCCTCTGTCCGTTGAAACAACATGGACAAAGTTTAGGTCGCAGGCACCTGGGACGGCGAATCAAGGCTCGCTATGGAGGTCATAGCCAGCCTTGTTTGGCTTATAGCTTCAATTGCCCGATCGCCTTGCTCAATTCCCCGGCCAACGTCGCCAGCTCATTGCTGGTGGTGGCCGACTCCACCGTCTGCTGCACGGTGTTCTCGGTCACATCGCGAATGCTCACCACCGCGCGGTTCATCTCTTCGGCAACATGGCTCTGCTGTTCGGCGGCCACGGCAATCTGGGTGTTGCTCTCGCGCATCTGGGCCACGGCACTGGTGATTTCGGCCAGTGCGGCACCGGCATCCTGGGCTTGTTGCACACAGTCGTCGGCCTTGAACGAGCTTTCCTGCATGAAGTCCACCGCGTCGCGGGTGCCGGCTTGCAGCGCCGAGACCATGCGGGTGATTTCATCGGTGGAGCTTTGCACGCGCTTGGCCAGGTTGCGTACTTCGTCGGCGACCACGGCAAAACCACGGCCCATTTCGCCGGCGCGGGCGGCTTCGATGGCGGCGTTGAGGGCGAGCAGGTTGGTTTGTTCGGCGATGCTGTGGATCACGCCGACCACCCCGTTGATTTTCTGACTGTCTTCGGCGAGTTTCTGGATCATTTCGGCCGTCTGCTGCACGCCGGTGGACAGGCCTGCGATAGAGCGTTGCACCCGGGTGACTACTTCCTGGCCGCTGCCGGCGAGGGTGTCGGCGGTCTGGGACAGGTCGCGGGTCGCGCCGGCATGCTGGGCGATATGGTAGACGGTGGCGGTCATCTCATTGATGGCGGTGGCCGCCTGGTCGGTTTCGCTTTGCTGGCCGAGCATGCCGTGCTGCACCTCGTTCATGCTGCTGGCCAGGCGTGCGGCGCCATCGTCGAGTTGCTGGGCGGTGCGCGCCACGGTACTGACCACGCGCTGATAACCGGCTTGCATGGCGTTGAAGGCGCTGGCCATCTGGCCCACCTCGTCCTTGCACGCCAGGGGCACGCGGGCCGACAGGTCGCCGGTCTTCTCCACGTGCAGCATCACGTCCTTGAGGGTGTTGAGTTGGCTGAGCAGGAAGCGGATCAGCAACTGTGAGGCCCCGAGCATCGCCAGCATCAGGATCAACACGGCCACGGCGTAGTTGGCAAAGCGTTCGCCGAAGACTTGGCTGAGGCTGCGGCCGTAGGCCAGCACAGCGATCTGTTGGCCATCGGCCCGTGTGAGGACTTCGGCACCGATCAGTGGGTTTTCCCCGAACAAGGGCATGTGATTGAGTTCGACCCAACCGCTGGCGGTACTCAAGGCGGACAGATCCTGATCAGCCAGCGATGGGGTTTGGCCGCGGGCAAAGGTCAGCCAATGTTCATCTTTGGGTAATGGGGTGTTGGCCGGCCAGGCACCGAGTAGTCGCGCCTGGGCCTGCGCCGAGGCCCGGGACGCATCGCTGCGGGCCTGTTGCTCGAGCTGCACGGCATACAGCACCAGCAGCAGGGTGGTGATGAAGGCGACCGCATTCACGGCCCAGAATTTGTATTTCAGCGAGATATTGCTAAGCCAGGCACCCATGGAAGGTTTTCTCTGATAGCGGAAACAGCATTGGCAAGGTGCCATTATTGTGCCGCTACTCAGGAAAGCGTTTTTGACATGGGTCAATGCGCCGCATCAATCCACTTGGGGCAACCCAAAAAAAGCACGGGCGCAGGCGGTGCTGTGTTCGGCCAGGTCCTCCAGTGTTTCATTGCGATGCAGTGCCACTTCACGCAGCACTTCGGGTAAATAAGCCGGCTCATTGCGGCCATTTTTCGGCTTGGGCCGCAAGGTGCGCGGTAGCAAGTACGGCGCATCGCTTTCCAGCATCAGGCGGCCACGGGGAATTTCCCTGACCAGCGGATGCAGGTGCGTTCCACGGCGCTCGTCGCAGATCCAGCCAGTGATGCCGATATGCAAGTCGAGGTCGAGGTAGCTGAACAGCGCCTGTTGTTCGCCGGTAAAGCAATGCACCACGGCGGCGGTCAGGTGATCGCGGTAATCCTTGAGAATCTCCAGCAGGCGCTGGTTGGCGTCACGTTCGTGCAGGAACACCGGCAATTTCAGCTCGACCGCCAGTGCCAGGTGCTCTTCGAGGACTTTTTCCTGCTGCGGGCGCGGGGAAAAGTCGCGGTTGAAGTCCAGCCCGCATTCGCCCACCGCGCGCACGCGGCTCTCGCTGAGCAACCCGCGTAAACGCTGGGCGCTGTCGCCGTGCCAGTCACTGGCCGAGTGCGGGTGAATGCCGGCGGTGCTGAACAGGCGTTGGCCGCTTTCATCGAGTTTTACGCACAGTTCCAGAGCCTGTTCGCTGCCGTCGACGCTGGTGCCGGTGAGCACCAATTGTTGCACGCCGGCGGCATAGGCTCGGTCGAGAACGGCCTGGTGCCTCTCGTCGAAACTGGGGTTGGTCAGGTTGACGCCGATATCAATGAGTTGCATGGTGCTAGCTCCGCCTGCGGCCGGAAAGCATATCAGAGCTGTAGATTTATAAGAAAAACTAAGAACTACAACGCGTTATAGCTGTCTTTGAACGTCGCAAGTGACATTGTGGCTGGCCCATCGCCTGCCCCGACGCCACCGTTGCGTGCCTTGCCAGCGCTTGAAGCGCTCTGTTTCTGACCTCCAGCTTCTCGTCTTTCACGAGAGGGCTGGCCAGTATTCTTTCCGGAGAGCGGATGATCCGACCCTCGGCGTTGCTTATGTTGTGCCTCACGTTACTGCTGCCCACGGCGGCGGTCGCGCGTCTCGACGGGCCACTGGAGGTGACCAAGCCCGGCAAGGTCCGTGATTTGGCGCAGATTCGTTCCAGCCGCACGCTGCGTGTGCTGGTCAACCAGAGCCGTAACAGTTCCGGTGAGGTCCAGGGCCAGGCAATCGGAGTCGAATATCATCGTCTGCGAGCCTTCGAGCAATACCTGAACGGCCACGCCCGGGATGGGGAAGCCATCAACCTCAAGATCATTCCCAAGGCCAAGGACCAATTGCTTGGCGCGTTGGCCCGTGGCGAAGGCGACTTGGTGGCGCCGGGTGAATTGCTTGATGTGAAGGCTACGCACAAGATCAGCACCAGCGACCCGATTGCCAGTGGTGTGCCGCTATGGCTGGTGGGCGTGAAGGGAGAGCGACGGTTTACCAAGCTGGAGCAATTGTCCGGGCGCACCCTGGCGTTGACCACCGGCAGTGCGGCGGCGGATGCGATCAGTCAGGTCAACCAGCAACTGGCGCTGCACAAGCGCCCGCCCGTGAAGGTGGAGTGGGTTGATCCGACGCTGGCCGTGGAGGACGTATTGGAGATGGTCCAGGCCGGGATCTTCCACCTCACCATCGTCGAAAAACCGATTGCCGAGCGCTGGTCGAAAATCCTGCCCAAGTTACGTTTTGATCGGCAGGTGGTCATCAGCGAACCGGGCGATGAATACTGGTTTGTGCGCCAGGATGCCTCGATGCTGCGGTCCAGTATCGATCGCTTTCTCAAGACTTATCGCACGCCGTCCGACCAGGACGTGGCGTTCCAGCGTATTTATCGACGTCTCTACCAGGTGCGCAATCCGCTGGCCCGCGCCGACCGCCAGCGTCTGGAGAAACTGCGTCCAGTGCTGCAAAAGCACGCCCGTGAGCAGGGCATGGACTGGCTGAACCTGGCCGCGCTGGCGTTCAAGGAATCCGCCCTGGACCCTGGCGCGCGTAACAGCGGCGGGCCTACCGGCCTGATGCAGATCACGCCATCGGCGGCGCAGCGGGTGGGGGTGAACAATATCGAGAGCCTGGACAGCAATGTGCAGGCCGGTGCGCGCTACCTGGCGATGATCCGCCGCAAGTTCTTCGCCAGCCCCAAACTCAACGAGCGCGAGCGTATGGCCTTTGTGTTGGCGGCTTATAACATGGGGCCGGAGCGGGTCCAGGGTATGCGTGCAGAGGCTCGCCGGCGGGGCTTGAACCCCAATCAGTGGTTCTTCCAGGTCGAGCGTATTGCCATGGAGCAGGTGGGAATGGGCGGCGTCAGCTATGTTAATAGCGTGAACAAGTATTACTTGGCGTTTGATCGGGAGCGTGACTCCCTGGAGCCGTCGGCGCCGAAAATTGCCTCACGAAAATAATCGGTTTTATCGATAAGTATTAGGCGATTTTTGCGCTTTTATCATTGTCTGATCCGATTAATATAGCGGCCAACCAACCCCTACTTTGAAAAGGATTCTCACCATGAGCCCACTGATCACTCGCATTCTGTCCACTCGCGCCGGTTACGGCCTGACCATCCTGCGAATTTTTGTCGGCATCGTTTTCGCCGCCCACGGTTCGCAAAAACTGTTTGGCTGGTTTGGCGGCGGCGGTTTGGCCGGTACTGCGCAGTACATGGAAAGCCTCGGCCTGACCCCTGGCACGCTGATGGCGGTGTTGTCCGGCGGTACAGAATTCTTCGCCGGCCTGGCCCTGATCATCGGCTTGCTGGCGCGCCCAGCGGCGTTGGGCCTGGCCTTCCTGTCGCTGGTGGCGATCTTCTCGGTGCATATCCATAACGGCCTGTTCATGGCCAACAACGGTTATGAGTTCGCCTTGGCCTTGCTCGGCGGTGCGCTGGCGGTGTTGTTCGAAGGCGCCGGCAAACTGTCCGTCGACCGTGCCATCGCCCACTGATCAGTCGCGTAACCCCCTGAAAAAGCCCGCCATGAGCGGGCTTTTTCATTGCTCGGGATTCTTGACATCGCCCCACCGGCTTCTCTAGGATGCTGCTCATGCGCCGATTTAAACAGCTAATTGCGGGGCGCCACTGGGACTCAATGCAGCCCGACAGAAGCATGCACTCATCACGAGTCAGGTTTCGAAATACCGCTAAAGCGCTGGTTCGGTGTTGCCTCTCACCTGCCCGCAGACTTTTGAGGCAGAGACACGACACGATGAATGCACTACGCCCCCTCATACGCCTGGCCCCGATCACTGCGGACCTGACTCAACGCAACCCCAAGATCCTGCTGGGTGGCAAGCATCAGCCGACCTTGTTGCGTTACCTCGACGGTTGGCCGCGCCGCACAGGGCGGCCTTCAGCGTTTCTGATCCAGTTTGTGGAAGATGGCGATTCCCTGGCACGTTTTGCCAGCAACAGCTTTGATCTTGCCGTTATCCAGGCGCCCAGTGCGGGCGATGCCGAGGAGGTGATCCGCCAACTGACGCGCATCGCCCGGCAAGGGTTGATTGCACGTCGTTGACGGCTGATCAGTGAACGACAGCCGCCGATCGACGACGCCGGTGGTAGAGGAACACTGCACAGGCGATCAGGCATAACGGCAACGGCACCGCGCCGATCATCAATAACTTGAGATTGCGCTCCACTTGATTCACGGATGCATACGCCTCGACCTTGAGTGCCTGCAACTCCATGGGCAGGCGCAGG
Organism: Pseudomonas sp. FP2338; assembly: GCF_030687515.1. NCBI lineage: Bacteria > Pseudomonadati > Pseudomonadota > Gammaproteobacteria > Pseudomonadales > Pseudomonadaceae > Pseudomonas > Pseudomonas sp. FP2338. The sequence goes on from NZ_CP117436.1 coordinate 1,917,831, forward strand.
CGTTCCTTGTTGAGCGCCTGCAATTGGATAGTCGTACCCACCGCGCGGGTGCCGAAGCCGATACTCGGTGGATTCAAGCGCTGCCATTCCTGCTCGGTGTGCTCAAGCCGCCTTTGCAGTTCGCCGGCCTTTTGCGCATAAGCCCGCGCTCTGCAGCCTCGCGCAGTTGCTCCAGTGCGTGGGGAGAATCGCTGACCCTGGTACGCGGTTGAATGTTTGCGAGCACGTCGGGAGCCGCAAGGTTATCCAGGGTATTCAAGACAAACATCACGTTGCTATTGGGCGCAGAGCCGATCACAGCGTCCATCAGCAAATCGGTATCGGCGACTACCACCACCTCGATATGCGCAGCTTTTTGCAGACCGGCACCTTGTTTGTCAACGCCATCTGGAAAGGCCGAGTAGGCGGGGCCTTCAAGGCGCGCCGCGATCATGTGGGGTTGCGTGGCAGCCGGTATCCCTTCAGCCAGTAAGTCGGCTGCAGACGTTGCTGCAAAGCGGCCTGAGTCCAGCAGGGTTGAGCGCCTGGAACTCTGCAACAGAGGCGTGAGCGTGGTGCGGCTTTTTCTCACGCGCGACAGCGCACCGCTGCTCGATACGATGACCGTATCCAGTTTCCAGACACTCACGTCGTTGGCGGCCATCGCGCGCCGAGGCAGGTTCAGCCTGGCCGGGTGCCGTACTGCTGGCGCGCCTGAACCAAAAGCGTGATCGATCAACAGTTTGTCCGCCGGCATCTGAATGCCCCAAGCCGCCAATAGCCCGTCCAGCTTTGTGTCGGTGGGCTTGGCGTTTGTCTCGGCCTCGCTCACCGGGTCAATAAAGAGCATCAGTTTGCCACCCCTCAATACAAACTGGTCAATCGCATACAGGGTTTGTTCCGGCAGGGCGCGCGGGTGTACAACCATCAGGGTTTGGATCGATTCGGGCACTGTCGGGGTGCTTGATGCCAGGCCTATCAAATCGAAATGCTGATGCATTTGTGCCAGCACTTGTTCGCCAGACGCGTTCAATGCCAACCCCGTCAATACGCCGACGGTGGGGGGCTCGGGGTGCATCAGTTGGTGGATCAGATGGCTGATTTCGTACTCAAGCAAGGGCTCGTCATCCGGGCGCAGTACTTTGATGCGTTGTGCGGGCTGGCCTGCGCGGGTGCCTATGAGGCCGAGAAAGCCTTGCGTGTCGTCCAATCCGAACAGGCTGGCCTTGTAGGCATCCTCTGAATAAGGTGTCGGATCTATAACATGCAGGTTAATCATGCCCTTTGACGCTTTTTCGAACTCTTTGAGTAAATCTTCCACTCGTTTGCCATAGCGGTTTATTGCCTGGCTTCTTCTCGCGTCATTACTTGAGTTGAAGTAATACAGATCCAATGGGTGTTCCAGCGTGGCAAGCAGTTGTCGCGCAGGTGACGATAAAGTGTGGATTTTCTGCTGTGAGAAGTCCCAGCGGATATTCGGTAGTTTGCCGACCCAGGCGAGATTAAATGCAAGGAAAAGCAGCAATATGACCAGCAGCGTCATACCTGTACTCAGAGTGGAACGCATCGTTTGCTTTCCTTCTCAACGGGTTTTGTAATTGAGCGTGACTGTGGATGCCGAGAGAAAGGCAAGGATCATGCTGATGTAGTACAAGCCGTCATGCAGTGTCAGTTTGCCGTTGTCGATAGCACCGAAGCGCGAAATCGGATTAATCGAGACCAGGCTGTCTACGACCCAGATCGGCGCCTGATGCTCAAGTGCGTCGAGAACCGATGAAAGTCCGCTGGCTGCCAGTAACATCAGCACCGTTATAAGGAACACAGCCAAACGTTGATGAGTCAGGGTAGAAGTAAAACATCCGACAGAAAGATAGGCGCCAGCCAGCAACCAACTGGCTAGAAACTGTGAAGCGATAACACGGTTGTCGGCGGTGCCGTGGTAGTTGGCGAGGATCACCAGTGGGAACATCAGCAACAATGCGATACCGCACACGACCCACGCAGCCAGAAACTTTCCGATAACCCGCTCTGCGCCGGTGATAGGCAGGGTTTTCAGCATGTCGCGCATGCCGGCGTGGTGTTCGTCCGACCACAAGTGTGTCGACAACATGGGAATCAGCAGCAGGTAGAGCCAAGGGTGCAATTGGAAAAACACCTGCAGGTCGCCGCTGTCCTGTTCCAGCCACTTGTTTGTATACACCCCCAGGGTGGCGCACAACACCAGAAACGCGGCAATACCCAGGTACGTGCTGGGTGTACAGGCATAACTGGCGAGTTGGCGCTTGAAAATGACAGGCAGCAGTTTCAAAGGGTGACCTCGTGGCTCAGATGCTGAACGACTTCGTTCAGGCGACCTGGCTCCAGATTCAGTGACGTTATGTTCCAGCCGCGGCTGGCGATAAGTGCGTTGATATGGGGGTAGATGGCGTGTCCGGGCATGGCCAGGACGGTCACGGTGCCGGGTGCATGCCGATCCTCTTCTATACCTGCCACGCCGGGTAATACGGCAAGGGCGAGTAAATCCAGGGGTGTTTCTGCGGCCAGCGTGACGGCTCGGTAATGCCGGGAGTTGCGCTGCAAGTCGGGCAGTGGGGTATCTGACACAAGGTGCCCGCCGGCAATAACCAGGGCGCGCGTGCAAAGGCCGGACAGCTGGTCGCAGTGCCGGGAGGCAATGATGACGGCCATGTCTTCGGTCAGCGCCTGGATAAGTGTCTTGAACCTGAGCAGTTGATCCGGTGTGAGCCCCTCGGTCGGCTCATCCAGCAACAGCAGACCGGGGCCGTGCAGGATCGCCTGGGCGATGGCTACTCTGCGTTTCAAGCCGATCGAAAGCGCAGCAATCGGTGTATCGAGCACCCGTGACAGCTCCAGGCGCATGGCGGCCCGATCGACACGGCTACGTTTTTCGGCACCGCTGAAGCCGCGAACGGCGGCAATGAAATTAAGCACGCCTTTGACCGACAGTGTCTGATGGCTGAGGCCGCCCTGGAGCTGATAACCAAGGTTTTGTTGCGCCTGCAGTGGCTGCGTCTGAGTGTCGAAGCCCTGGACAGTCACATGCCCCGCAGAAGGTTTGGCGAGCCCGGCTATCACGTTCAGTAGAGTGGTCTTGCCTGCGCCATTCTCCCCGAACAGGCCTATGCATTCCTGGCGTTGGGCACAAAATGAGACATTGGTGATGATGTTTCTTTTACCCAAACGCTTTGTCAGGCTGCTTATCTCGAGCATCTTTTTACCGAATAAGTTTTGCGAGGCGTAGGAACTTGTACCGTCATGCACGGTAAGCGCCGAGAAAGATACGTTTAATCATTGGACTTGGGAACAAGGGGACATGCTTATCAGATAATTCCTACGCCGAATCGGATAACTTGCTGAAACAATTGCGTTGTTCCGAGGCTTGTTAACGGCCAGGTGGTTATCTGGCGTTCATATAAGGTTTACTCTTTCGCAATAAGGCCTGAATATCATGATGCTTCTTCGCACGCTTGTTCTTGAACGCAGCGGTCAGGACACGCCGATCAACGGTGCATTACTTTGCGGATTTGCCGTTGCACAGACCGATTCAAACTTTCTCGTCTATAGCCTGGATGAAGAGACCGAGCCTGGTAACTCCAGGGTCTATATCGCGGCGCTCCGCAAGAAACTCGAGCGGTATTTCCTGAGTGGGGTCGAGTCCAAGGAAGATCTGCAAGTTGCCATGCAAGTGTTCAAGCAAATCCTGATGGCGGCGGCAGCATCCGGAACCAGGACCGGCACTGTTAGCGAATCCTCGATCCCTTTCCATTTTATTGATTTGAAGGGCTGCAAGTTGCCGCCCGCCAGACCGGAAGATCATCATTCAATGATCATCAAGAAGGCCCTGGTCATGAAGGTTATTACTCTGGGCATGTCTGCGCCCGCACTGCCGGCCATCGAAAGTGCTTCGTTGATCGTGCCTTCGATTCGCTTCTCATCGCAGATGATTTCCCCGCCCAGGCCCACGAACCCAGCCAACGCCGCTGAGCCTCCGGTTTCCGAGCCGTTCAAGGCACAACCGCTGGACGCACCCGTCGCGATTGCTCAGGAGCAGGCATTGGAGCCAGAACCAAAGCCAGAACCAGAACCAAAGGCGGAACCAAAACCGGAACTGGTTCCGGTCGAGCTCAGTGCGCCCCCGGTTCAGGTTGAGCCGGCTGCGCCTGCACCGCGCCCACCTGCCCCCCAGATGGAGCATGCCTCGTTGCTCAAGGTCGACAGCACGCTGACCAGCCTGGCCAAAGTCGCCCAAGAGCTGTCGCAGCAGCAGCAAGCGACAATCGAGCGAGAGCAGATGCTTGAGCAGTGGCAAACCCGACTCGAACAGGAGCAATGCGAGTTGGAGGAAAAGAGCCGAGAGTTGCAGCAGCACACAATGCAGTTGCAGGCGCGAAACCTTGAGGTTGGCCAGAAGGCTGAGAAGTTGACGCTGGCGCTTTCGCATGTATCAGGGATACGCGAGCGTCTGCAAGGTGTGCTGCTGGAGCTGGATCAAGCATTGGATGGTCACGCGTGAAGCCGATGTGTTCTGCGGTCTGGCTACTTTTCAGGGTTCATTTATCATCAACCCCAGCCGGCCGGCGCCAGGGCATGCTGCCTTGGCGTATCGGCACCATTGGACATTGTCTGGGGATGCACGCGTTTGAGTACCAAGCTGATTACCAAAGAAGGTCATGAGGCGCTGAAAAAAGAGCTGGATTACCTGTGGCGTGAAAAACGCCCGGATACCACGCGCAAGGTGACCTGGGCGGCGTCTCTCGGAGATCGCAGCGAGAACGCGGATTACCAATACAACAAGAAATTGCTGCGTGAGATTGATCGGCGGGTGCGTTACCTGCGCAAGCGCCTGGAAGATATGCGGGTGGTGGAGTACATGCCCGAGCAGGAGGGCAAGGTGTTTTTCGGCGCCTGGGTCGATATCGAAAATGAGCAGGGCGAGACCAAGCGGTTTCGTATCGTTGGCTATGACGAAATTTATGAGCGCATGGATTACATCTCCATCGACTCACCCATGGCACGGGCGCTGCTGCGCAAGGAGGTCGACGATGAAGCCATTGTGCAGACGCCGACCGGCGAGGTGTGCTGGTGGATTACCGGTATCGAGTATGTGAAATAAACGCTGGCCGGCACGCCGTCGGGCGTGCCGGCCATCGCTGGTTTCAACCTTCGCGCAACACCGTCAATGGGCTGGCATTCAGCGCGCGCCGTGTACCGAAGACGCCGGCGCCACCGATGAGCACGGCGCCGATCACCGGCAGCAGCAGCAGCCACGCATGCGGATGCCAGGCCAGGTCAAAGGCGTAGCGGTACAGCACCCAGGTCACCAACTCGGTGCCCAAGGCTGCCAGCAGGCCACTGACCGCGCCGAGCAAGCCGAATTCGATGCGCCGCGCCTTGACCAGCAACTTGCGCTCGGCCCCTAGGGCACGCAATAGCGCGCCTTGGCGAATCCGCTCATCCAGGGTGGCCTGCAGGCCCGAAAACAACACGGCCATGCCCGCCGCCAGCACAAACAGCAACACGTACTCCACCGCCAGGGTCACCTGGGCGAGGATGCTGCGCAACTGCTCCAGCAAGGCTTCGACCTGCAGGATGGTCACGGCCGGGAAGGCACGGGACAGGTCGACGATCTGCTGGTCATGCCCCGGCGCCAGGTAGAAGCTGGTCAGGTAAGTGGCGGGCAGGTCCTTCAGAGTGCCCGGCTGGAAAATCATGAAGAAGTTGGGCTGGAAGTTGTCCCAGTTGATGGTCCGCAGGCTCGTGACCCGTGCTTCGCGGTTCTCGCCACCGACGGTGAACACCAAGTGGTCATCGAGCTTCAGCTTCAGGCTTTCAGCGACCTTGGCTTCTACCGACACCCCTGGGATGCCATCGCCCGGTTGCTGTGACCACCAAGCGCCTGCGGTGAGGAGGTTGCCCGGTGGCAGGTCGGCCGCCCAGGTCAGGCTCAGGTCACGCTGTACGGCGCGGTCACCGCTGGAATCCTTGCTGACAATCTCCTGCACCGGCTCGCCATTGATGCTGATCAAGCGGCCCGGCACCACCGGGTACAGCGGCGCCGCTTGCGCTTGCAACTCCAGCAGGCGGGCGCCAAAAGCGTCTTTGTCGGCCGGCAGGATGTTCAGGGCGAAATAGTTGGGGGCGTCCTTGGGTAGCTGGTTTTGCCAGGTGTCGAGCAATTCGCCGCGCAGCAGGGCGATCAAGCCCATGGACAACAGGATCAAGCCAAACGCCAGGGACTGCCCGGCCGCTGCCAATGGATGGCGCAGCAACTGGCCCAAACCCAGGCGCCAGGGCAGGGAGGCGCGGGCCAATAAACGACGCAGGCTTTGCAATAACAACAGCAGTAAACCACCCAGAATCAGCGCCGCCATCACGCCACCGCCGAGCAATGCGAAGGTCAGTACCAGGTCGAGGCTCAGGCGCCACATGATCAGGCCAAGGGCGAACAACGCAGCGCCATAGACCATCCAGGTGCTGGAAGGGATCGGCAGCATGTCGCGTCGTAGTACCCGCAGCGGCGGCACCCGGCCCAACGCTGCCAGTGGCGGCAACGCGAAGCCGGCGAGGGCGACCAGCCCGGTGCCGATGCCCGCCACTGCCGGCAATAGCCCGCCGGGCGGCACGTCGGCCGGCAGCAAGTCATGCAGGAAATAGAACAGGCCAAATTGCGCCAACCAGCCGAGCACGGCGCCGGTGAGGCTGGCCAACAGGCCCAGTACGCTCAATTGCAGGCTGAACAGCAGCATCGTTTCGCGGCGTGACAAGCCAAGGCAGCGCAACAGTGCGCTGGCGTCGAAACGGCGGCTGGCGAAGCGGTTGGCCGACAGCGCCACGGCCACGCCGGCCAGCAGCACTGCCACCAGGCTGGCCATGTTCAGGTAACGCTCGGCCTTGCCCAGGGCGCCGCCGATCTGCTGGTTGCCGTCACGCGAATCCTGCAGGCGCTGGTTGGCGGCAAGGCCCGGCTTGACCAGGTCGCGATAGGTTTGCAGCGCCGTGCTGCCCTGGGGCGCACGCCATAGTTCGCGATAGCTCACGCGGCTGCCGGGTTGCACCACGCCGGTGGCATCCAGGTCGGCGAGGTTGATCATCACGCGCGGCGTGAGGCTGTAGAAGTTACCGGCGCGGTCGGGCTCGTAGGTCAGGATATGCGTCAGGCGCAGGGTTTTCATGCCCACGTCGATGCTGTCGCCGACTTTGAGGTCCAGCGCGGTCAGCAGCCGGGCCTCTATCCAGGCTTCGCCGGGTTTGGGGCCGCCTCCCGCCGTTTCTGCGCCGAACGGCTGCGTGGCGCTTTTGAGTTCGCCGCGCAACGGGTACTGCTCGTTGACCGCCTTGATGCTGGAGAGCTGGATGCCATTATCGGTAGCGATAACGCTGGAGAACTCAACAATGCGCGCGTGATCCAGGCCCAGCTCCGTCCCTGACCTGATTTGCTCGGGCCGGGCCGGCGAGCTGCCTTCAAGCACCAGGTCGGCACCGAGGAATTCGGTGGCCCGCAACAGCATGGCGCCGTTCAGGCGTGCACCGAAGTAGCCGATGGCGGTGCTGGCCGTAACCGCCACCAGCAGGGCAAAAAATAACACGCGCAATTCGCCGGCGCGGGCGTCGCGCAACAATTGACGCATGGCAAGGCTGAACAGGCGCAACAGCGGCAAACGTGCCATCAAGGCTCCAGGGGCGCGACCATCAGGCCGGCTTCAAGGCGGATCAGGCGTCGGCAACGGTGGGCCAGGCGCTCGTCGTGGGTGACCAGCACCAGGGTCGTGCCGCTTTCTTTGTTGAGTTCGAACAGCAGGTCGCTGATGCGCTCGCCGGTGTGGCTGTCGAGGTTGCCGGTGGGTTCATCGGCAAACAGCACATCCGGTTCGGCAGCGAAGGCCCGGGCGATGGCGACACGCTGTTGCTCGCCACCGGAAAGCTGGCGCGGCGAGTGGGTCAGGCGTTGGCCCAGGCCCACCCGCTGCAGCAGGTGGGTGGCGCGTTCGCGGGCGTCTTTGCGGCCGTCCAGTTCCAGCGGCAACATGACGTTTTCCAGCGCGTTGAGGCTGTCGAGCAGTTGGAATGACTGGAAGACAAACCCCACGTGCTCGGCGCGTATGCGCGCGCGCTGGTCTTCGTCGAGGGTGCTCAAGGCTTGCCCGGCCAGGGTGACTTCACCGCTGCTGGGCAGATCGAGGCCGGCCAGCAGGCCGAGGAGGGTGGATTTGCCGGAACCCGAGCTGCCGACGATAGCCAGGCTATCGCCCTTGTTCAGTTCCAGGCTCAGTTCGTGCAGGATAGTCAGTTCACCTTCCGCGCTGGGAACCACTTTGCTAAGGTTCCGCGCGGTGAGAATGCTTGCGCCCATGGAGAATCCGATGCGAATGTGGTTTTTGAGTGCTGGCCTGGCCTTGATGTGCATGGCCCAGAACGCAGCGGCGGGTACAGTCCTGATCGTTGGCGATAGTATCAGTGCCGGTTTCGGGCTGGATACCAGCAAAGGGTGGGTAGCGTTGCTGGGACAACGGCTCAAGAGCGAAGGTTTCGACGATAAAGTGGTCAACGCCTCCATCAGCGGCGACACCAGTGCCGGAGGCCTGGCGCGGCTGCCGGCGGCGCTTGCAGAGCATAAACCGGATGTGGTGATTCTCGAGTTGGGCGGCAATGACGGTCTGCGTGGGCAGCCGCCAGCGCAATTGAAACAAAATCTTGCGTCGATGATTGACCAGTCCAAGGCCGGTGGCGCCAAGGTGCTGTTGCTGGGGATGCAGTTACCGCCGAACTACGGCCCGAAATACACCACGGCGTTTGCTGAGGTCTACGGTGCGTTGGCCAAGGAAAAAAACATTCCGTTGGTGCCGTTTTTCCTTGAAGGCGTGGGCGGTCATCCCGAGTTGATGCAAGCCGACCTGGTTCACCCGGCAGTCGGTGCACAGGGCAAGTTGCTGGAAAATGTCTGGCCGACGCTAAAACCGCTGCTATGACGCTTTTCTACCGGCAGGCTTTCGGCTAAGGTGGCGCCCCCCCGATCTGGAGCCCCCGATGTCGCGCCCTGCCTGGTCCCTGTTCAACTACCAACTGATCGAGCCTGACGAGCAGCTGGATCTGTTCGCCTGCCAGGAAGTCCGGGTGCATCTGGTTGCGCGTCAGCTGGAGCTGGGCGGCTCGATCGACCGCACGCTCTGCGGCACGTTATTGCCGGCGCAACCGCGCTGGTCATCGGTGGATCGTGCTATTTTTCAGGACCAGCGCCTGTGCCCGCTGTGCCGGGCGATTCTCGAATCGCAAAAGCGTGGCACGCCGCTGATCTGGCCGGAGCTGCGCTTCGAGTAGCAGCGGGGCAGGGTGATGCCTGGATCGCGCTTCACGTATACAATCAGTGTTTTCCTACCCGTCGTTCTGCGAAGGATTTTCCGGATGTTGTCGCGCCTTTCCGTCGTTACCTGCTGCCTGTCTCTTGCTGCCCTGTGTGCAGCCGGTTCGGCGTCAGCCTTGCAGTTGCCCTTGCCGCCGCCGGGTGAAGACATCGTCGGTCAGGTCCAGGTGATCAAGGCCAAGTACGAAGACACCTTCGCCGACCTGGGCACTACCTATGACCTGGGCTATTCGGAAATGGTCGCGGCCAACCCCGGCGTGGATGCCTGGTTGCCGGGTGCGGGCACCGAGATAGTGCTGCCCACGCGGTTCATCCTGCCGCCCGGCCCGCGCGAAGGTATCGTGATCAACCTGGCGGAATACCGGCTCTATTACTATCCAAAGGGCCAGAACGTGGTGTACACCTTCCCGTTGGGCATTGGCCGTGAGGGCTGGGGTTCGCCGGTCGCGCACACCACCATCACCGGCAAGATCCCCAACCCGACCTGGACCCCGCCAGCGTCCATCAAAGCCGAGCATGCCGCCAATGGCGACCCGCTGCCCAATGTGGTGCCGGCCGGGCCGGATAACCCGCTGGGGCCATTCAAGTTCACCTTGGGCACGCCGGGTTACCTGATCCACGGTTCGAACATGAAATTTGGTATCGGCACGCGTACAAGCCACGGCTGCTTCCGCATGTTCAACAATAACGTGCTGGAGATGGCCGACATGGTGCCGGTCGGCACATCGGTGCGCATCATCAACGATGCCTACAAGTTCGGCAGCAGTGGCGGCAAGGTCTATCTTGAGGCGCATACGCCGTTGAACGACGATGGCACGCCTTCGGTAGTCGACAAGCACACCGCCGTTATCAATGCCTTGCTCAAGCGCGAAGACCTGGCCAACAACTTGCGCGTCAATTGGGATCAGGTGCGTGACGTGGTGGCCGCCGAAGATGGCCTGCCCACCGAGATTGGCGTACCGGGTGCCAACACGCCGGTGGTGTCGAGCACGCCAGTCGATCTGCAGCAATAAGCCTGTTCGATCACAAGCCCGCCCAGGCCTTGCGCTATGGCGGGCTTTTTATTGCGCCGGATTCAGGGCTGAATGCCGGGCAATAAAAAAGCCGATCCAAGAATGGATCGGCTTGATAACAACCCCGAAGGATTATTACTTGCGGCTTGCTTTTTCAAGCATGCGCAGAGCGCGCTCGTTAGCTTCGTCAGCAGTCTGTTGTGCTTTTTGAGCAGCAGCCAGCGCTTCATCAGCTTTACGGTAGGCTTCGTCTGCACGAGCCTGGGAGCGAGCTGCTGCGTCTTCAGTTGCAGTCAGACGAGCTTCGGTTTCTTTGGAGACGCTGCTGCAACCGGTAGCCAGAACTGCGGCCAGAGCCAGAGCAGAGAATTTCAGAACGTTGTTCATCGTGTTCCCCTTCAAGGACTTTCTATTAAATGGCTACTTTCTCAGGGTGAGCTGATAGCCGGCGTACATACTACTCATTACTTGTAGTAAGTAAACTGACGTAGCGCAAGAAGCAAAAAAAATTCTTGTGCCGTATCTATTTTGGCTAATCTTTTGGAGGTTTGTATAAAAACTGCCCAGAAATTTTCATTTCGGCGGGAACTGGATCCAAGCTGAGAGGTCCGGCCAGCCTGTATCCCGCTGGGTAAGCGGGTGTAAATTTATATATCTACGATGACACTTTTTTTCAGTGGGTCTTTGCCTGGCCCGGCATCTTTTGCGCATGTAGGCGCATCTAGAGGTGACTTTAAGAGCGGCAGTTCGTCTCAAGCTTCAACTGCCGGCAATGTTCAGGCTATCGATCATCGATTGATCGAAGCCCTTTCTGTAACCGCCAGCGGCAAGGGATGACGAGTGCGCCTTGAGCTATTGCAGCATTGGTGCCTACTATTCTCTACGTGCTGGTTGTGAGCGCTATAGGTTTTCTCGTTGTCGAAACCGGCACGGGGTGGCGTAGATGTTCCTTCGCCGGAAAAACATCGGTAAGGTAGGGGTCGAAATCCAAGACCCGCGAGGAGTAGTGATGAGCGAGGCGTTGTCCATCCACCATGACCAGGCTGGTCATCAGTTCGAGACCAATGTGGACGGTCATCGTGCCTATCTGACCTATATGGACCTGGGCAAACAGACCCTGGACATCTATCGCACTTTCGTGCCCAACGCATTGCGCGGGCGCGGCATTGCTGCTGCGTTGACCGAGGAAGCGTTGAAGTTCGCCGAAGAGGCCGGGTACACCGTGATTCCTTCGTGCTCTTACGTAGAGCGCTACATGGAGCGCCACCAGCGCCATGCCGCGAAGCTCTGAATATTGAGGCAGGCGGGACGCGCAGCGTCCATGGCTGCATTCCCACGCAGAACCCCACGCAGAACATGGCAACGATCAAAAGCAACGATCAACAGCAACGAAAAAAAACGCCGGGCTAAGCCCGGCGTTTTTGTGTGCGCAGTTTAAGGTCAGGTGCGTTTGCGCTTGGGCAACACGTCCTTGAGCTTGGCATGCATGCTGCGCAGGGTGGTTTCGGTGGCGGACCAGTCGATGCAGGCATCGGTGATCGACACGCCGTACTGCAAGTCGGCCAGGTCTTTTGGAATCGACTGGCAGCCCCAGTTCAAATGGCTTTCGACCATCAAACCGATAATCGACTGGTTGCCTTCGAGAATCTGGTTGGCGACGTTTTCCATCACCAGGGGTTGCAGGGCCGGGTCCTTGTTGGAGTTGGCGTGGCTGCAGTCGACCATGATATTCGGCTTGATCCTGGCCTTGTTCAGCGCCTGTTCGCACAGCGCCACGCTGACCGAATCATAGTTGGGCTTGCCGTTGCCGCCGCGCAATACCACGTGGCCATAGGCGTTGCCCTTGGTGGTGACGATGGACACGCCACCTTCCTGGTTGATACCCAGGAAGCGGTGCGGGCTGGACACCGATTGCAGGGCGTTGATCGCAACCGTCAGGCCGCCATCGGTGCCGTTCTTGAAGCCCACGGCCGACGACAGACCGGACGCCATTTCGCGGTGGGTCTGGGACTCGGTGGTGCGTGCGCCGATGGCCGACCAGCTGATCAGGTCCTGCAGGTACTGCGGGGAGATCGGGTCCAGCGCTTCGGTCGCGGTCGGCAGGCCCATTTCGGCCAGGTCCAGCAGCAATTGACGACCGATATGCAAGCCGTCCTGAATCTTGAACGAGTCGTCCAGGTACGGGTCGTTGATCAAACCTTTCCAGCCGACGGTGGTGCGTGGTTTCTCGAAATAGACGCGCATCACCAGGTACAAGGTGTCGGACACTTCAGCCGCCAGCACTTTAAGGCGCTCGGCGTATTCGTGGGCGGCCTTGAGGTCATGGATCGAGCAGGGGCCGATCACTACAAAAAGGCGGTGGTCGGTGCCGTCGAGAATGTCACGAATGACTTCGCGGCCCTTGGTCACGGTCTGCAGCGCAGCATCGCTCAAAGGGATTTCGCGCTTGAGCTGATCAGGGGTGATCAGGGTCTCGTTGGATTCGACGTTAAGGTCATTGATCGGTAAATCAGCCATCGTGTTACTCGCCAGGGTCACGGGTGCCGGCCGCCAGCTATCCCCGTGCGGCGGGCACAGCATGATTTGAATGCAGGGGGGAGGAACCTTAGCGCGTAATACGGGGCCGCGACAATGGGCAAAGCCGGCTTTAATCCAGCACCGGCGCCACAAAGGTGTCGTGGGCGAACTCACTGGCATGGCGCGAAACCCACTCACGGGCCATGGTCTCAAGCTGGGCAGGGGTTGGCTCGGCGTCTTCGTGCAGGCGGCAGTAGCGTTCGATCTGGCACACTTGCTCGCCCATGCGCGCCCCGAACAAGGCATGTTCATCGGTAAAGGAAATGCCGATACGGTAGCCATTTTCGACTTTGCGACACCAGGCTACATAGCCCGGATAACGGGCGCTGGCGCCCAGTGACGGGATACGCAGATCAACCGCCGTGCCCTGGCGCCAGGCACGCGGGCAATTGCAGGCGACGCCGCCCAGGCCGATAGTGTGCAGGCGTTGGCGGGGAAGAGCGGGGGCGGGACGTTGGATTAACTCGACAGCGACATCATCAGGGTGAGGTAAAAAACGACCCATGTACACGGACTCCGAGCACCGTCCAATTGACGGCAGTGGCAGCAGTATAGTGAAGGAACTGGAATTGACCGACCTGGATATTGACCAGCAATTGCTGGGATTGCCAGGTATTTCGCTGCTGGTGTTTACCAGCGCAGGCTGTTCCAGTTGCCGTTGGGCACGCCAGCAACTGCCCGGCTGGAGGTTGCCGGTTGAGCGCGTGTGCTGGGTGGATGCCGGGCACAACGGCGGTGCGGTCGAGCGCTACCAGATCTTTCATTTGCCTGCGTTGTTCCTCGTGTGCGAGGGTCAATTCCTTGGGCAATTACACACGCGTCTTACCCAACCCGAGCTTGCGGACGCGATTAATCAAGCACTTACCCGTACTCCAGAGGATCTGCCATGACACCACAGTCGCCCCGCATCGGCATTATCGGCACCGGCGCCATCGGTGGTTTCTACGGCCTGATGCTGGCGCGTGCCGGGTTCGATGTGCACTTTCTGTTGCGCAGCGAATACGCGGCGGTTGCCGAGCACGGCCTGCACCTCAACAGTACCTTGCACGGCAAGCTGCACCTGCACCCGGTGCAGGCTTATGCCCAGGCGGCCGATATGCCGGCGTGCGATTGGCTGCTGGTCGGCACCAAATCCACCGGCAACGTGGATCTGGCCCCGACCCTTGCCCAGGTTGCCGCACCGGGCGCCAAGGTGGTACTCCTGCAAAACGGCCTCGACGTTGAAGACAGCCTGCGCGAACACCTGCCATCGTCGCTGCACCTGTTGGGCGGCCTGTGTTACATCGGCGTGCATCGTTCCGGGCCGGGTGTCGTCGAGCATCAGGCGCTGGGCCGTGTGAATCTTGGCTATCACAGTGGCACGGCGGCCGATGATGAGGCGCAGCAGAAAGCCATTGTCGAGGAGGGCGCCGCGCTGTTTCACCAGGCCGGCATCGAGTCCCAGGCCATGGCCAATGTGCACCAGGCGCGGTGGCATAAATTGGTCTGGAATGTGCCGTTCAATGGCCTCTCGGTGTTGCTGGGCACCGGCACCAGCGCGATGATGGCCGATGAGTCCAGCCGCGAACTGATCCAGGCCCTGATGACTGAAGTGGTGAAGGGCGCCCACGCCTGCGGCCATGAAATTCCCGGCAGTTACGTCGAGCAAATGCTCACCATGACCGACACTATGGCTGACTACCTGCCCAGCATGTACCACGACCACGTGCACAAACGCCCACTGGAACTGGCAGCGATCTACGCTCGGCCATTGGCCGCTGCCAAAGCGGCGGGCTGCGAATTGCCGCGCATGCAGGCGCTCTACCAGGCCTTGAGTTTTATTGATCGGCGCAATCGCTGAATTGGGGAGAAACACCATGGCGAAGGGATTGGGCGACAAACTGGTGCTGGCGATTTCGTCGCGGGCACTGTTCGACCTGAGCGACAGCCACAAGGTCTACCTGACCGAAGGGGTGGAGGCGTATCGCAAATACCAGATCGAACACGAGGAAGAAACCCTCGAACCCGGCGACGCCTTCCCGTTGGTCAAGAAGCTCCTGAGCCTCAACGCCAGCCTCGGGCGTGCCCGCGTCGAAGTGGTGTTGGTGTCACGCAACAGTGCCGACACCGGTTTGCGCGTGTTCAACTCGATCCAGCATTACGGCCTGGATATTTCCCGCGCCGCTTTCGTCGGTGGGCGTAGTCCCTATCCTTATTTGGCCGCGTTTGGTTGCCATCTGTTTTTATCGACCCATGCTGAAGATGTGCGCAGCGCTCTGGACGCTGGTTTCGCTGCGGCGACGATTCTGTCCGGCGGCGCACGCCGGGCATCGAGTGAAGAACTGCGCATCGCATTTGACGGCGATGCGGTGCTGTTTTCCGATGAATCCGAGCGGGTGTATCAAACCGGCGGGATAGCGGCGTTTCATGCCAGTGAGCGCGAGTCGGCACGCGAGCCTTTGCACGGCGGCCCGTTCAAGGGCTTCCTGGCAGCGCTCAACCTGTTGCAGCGCGAGTTTGCGGACGACGCCTGCCCGATCCGCACCGCCCTGGTCACTGCGCGTTCGGCGCCGTCCCATGAGCGGGTGATTCGCACCTTGCGCGAATGGGACATCCGCCTGGATGAGTCGCTGTTCCTTGGCGGCCTGGAGAAATCCGCGTTTTTGGAAGCGTTCGCCGCCGATGTGTTTTTCGATGACCAGGCCGGTCATTGTGAGAAAGCCAGGGAGGTGGTGACCACCGGGCATGTGCCCCATGGCATCAGCAATGAGTTGAAAATCCAGAGCGAGCACTAACTGCTAAGCTCAATCAATCCCCGCCATCCTGGCAGTCCAGGAGGTTCTATGATTCGTTCGATGCTGTATGCCACAGACCTCGGTCTGTATGCGCCGTATGTCATGCAACATGCGCTGGCGCTGGCCCGAACGTTCAAGGCGGATTTGTATGTGATCCATGTGGTTGAGCCGATCGGGTTGTTCGCCGAATCGGTGTTGCAAAGCTACCTTGATGAGAAGGCCCTGAGTGAATGGCAGAGCCAGGGCCTGAACACGGTGATGGCGACCATCGAGCAACGGGTGCTCGACAGTTTCCGCGAGGAGTTGGGGGAGGGCGAGCAAGACCTGCAGTTGATTCGCTCGGTGCGCGTGATCCAGGGGGACCCGTGCGAGGTGATTCTCGATGAGCTGCGTAAACTTTCCGTGGACCTGTTGATCGTAGGTAGTCATAGCCACGCAACCGCGGCCGCCACACCGCTTGGGCGCACGGCGGCGCGGGTGCTGCAACTGGCCACAGTGCCGGTTTACATGGTGCCGTCGCTGCAGCGTCGACGCAGTGATGACGCGTGATTGGTAAAAACGATAAAAAGTTCTAGATTTATCTGTCTGACCTTTAATATAGTTATATACCGTCGCTGATACCCGTGGCGTCTATCCGCTTTGAGGGACATATATGAAGCTTCAACAACTGCGCTACATCTGGGAAGTGGCGCACCACGACCTCAACGTTTCCGCTACCGCTCAAAGCCTTTACACCTCGCAACCCGGTATCAGCAAGCAGATCCGCCTGCTCGAAGACGAGCTGGGCGTCGAAGTGTTCGCGCGCAGCGGCAAGCACCTGACCCGAGTCACCCCGGCCGGTGAGCGCATCATCACCACCGCCGGCGAGATCCTGCGCAAAGTCGAAAGCATCAAGCAGATCGCCCAGGAATTCTCCAACGAGAAGAAAGGCACCCTGTCGATCGCCACCACCCACACCCAGGCGCGTTATGCCTTGCCGCCGGTGATCCGCGATTTCATCAAGCAATACCCCGATGTGGCCCTGCACATGCACCAGGGTTCGCCGATGCAGATCGCCGAGATGGCCGCTGACGGCACCGTCGATTTTGCCATCGCCACCGAAGCCCTCGAGCTGTTCGGCGACCTGGTGATGATGCCGTGCTACCGCTGGAACCGTTGCGTGGTCGTGCCCCAGGGCCACCCGTTGGCCAAGCTGCCTAAACTGACCCTCGAAGCCTTGGCTGAATACCCGATCGTCACTTACGTGTTCGGTTTTACCGGCCGTTCCAAGCTCGATGAAGCCTTCAGCCATCGCGGTCTCACGCCGAAAGTGGTGTTCACTGCCGCCGACGCCGACGTGATCAAGACCTACGTACGCCTGGGCCTGGGCGTGGGCATCGTCGCCAAGATGGCGGTCGACACCAACCTCGATAAAGACCTGGTGGTACTCGACGCCAGCGAATTGTTCGAGTCCAGCGTGACCAAGATCGGCTTCCGCCGTGGCACCTTTCTGCGGGGTTTCATGTGCGACTTCATCGAGAAGTTTGCGCCGCACCTGACCCGTGAAGTCATGGCCAAGGCGATCCAGTGCCATAACAAGCAGGAACTGGAAGAGCTGTTTGACGGGGTTGAATTGCCCGTCCACTGATATTGATTATTGCAAGTGTGGCGAGGGAGCTTGCTCCCGCTGGGCTGCGTAGCGGCCCCAAAAAGCTTGCGGGCGCTGCGCACCCGAGCGGGAGCAAGCTCCCTCGCCACAGGAGTGGTTTATTTGGCCTCGGTAACCGTAAAGTGCTGCCGGGCGCCCGCCACCAGAATCTCCACCTCATCACCCTCGAACTTGCCCAGCAGGCTTTTGCCCAGGGGCGAGCGCGGGGTGATGACGGTCACCGGCTGGCCCACCACATCGACTTTCAAGCCGGCTGCATCCGGCGCCAGGAACAGCCACTGCTGGCGGCCGTTCTCGTCCTCCAGGCCCAGTAGCGTGCCGACCTCTATCCCGCGTTGATCATCGTAGGCGCGTAGTTGCAGGTTCTGGCACAACGCCAGCGCTTGCTTGATCTCTTCGACGCGTTTGGCCTGCCCGGCTGCGAGGTAGGAAGCTTCCAGCCCCAAGGTGTCGTATTTGTTCTCCGCGATGTTTTCTTCGTGGGTCGCGGTTTCGTAGGCGGTCTGCGCGGCACGCTGGGCGATGTCGAGGTCGACGCTGAGCTTTTCCAGGATCAACTGGTGAACGGCATGTTTATTCATGGGTGTGCTGGGTCATTCGCAAAATTGCAGGACATTCGCCTTGCTCTTTTCATTGGGCGCGTTCTGGTCTTGTTGCAGCCAGAACTGGCATTTGGGGTTGGACAGGTTGCGCGCATTGTTGCGCGCCTGGTCCAGGGTTTGTTGCTGTTCCTGCTTGCGCAGGTTCTCGGTGTACTGCTCGAACATACGGTTCGCCGGCTCCGGCGCCACTGCGGCCGGTTTTCCGATCTGTTGAACGGCTTGTTGAACCGCTTGAGCCACGGGGGCGAGGCTTTGCGGGAACAGGTAGCGCGAGGCCAGCCAGGTGGTCAGCACAATGGCGATAAACCCCAGCCACAGGCCAAAGGCCACGGCAGCACTGAGCTTGAACAGCGACAACGGACGTTCAGACATGTTGGCCTCCTGGCAGGCATTGACGGCGTGGCGGCGATTGTCGCACAGCCACTGTGCAGAATAATCGCGATCAAGCCTTCTGCATCGGCGCATTTATGCGGACAATCGAACCTTTGAAGGTTGGAGCCCGGAATGAAAGCCCGCTGGGATATTTTTTGCAGCGTCGTCGACAACTACGGCGACATCGGCGTGACCTGGCGCCTGGCCCGGCAGTTGGTGGTGGAGCACGGGTGCGAAGTGCGCTTGTGGGTCGACGACCTGCGCGCCTTCGAGCGCATGTGCCCCGAAATCGATGTGCAGCTTGATCAGCAATGGCAGGAGGGCGTTGACGTGCGTCACTGGCCGGCCGACTGGCCGCAGACGCAACCTGCCGACGTGGTGATCGCCGCATTCGCTTGCCAGTTGCCGCCCGATTATATGGAAGCCATGGCCGCGTGCGAACGCACGCCGTTGTGGATGAACCTGGATTACCTCAGCGCCGAAGATTGGGTGGTGGGTTGCCATCGCCTGCCGTCGGTGAAGTTCAAGGGCGTGCAGAAGTACTTCTTCTTTCCGGGGTTTCGTCCGGGCACGGGCGGGCTTTTACGTGAAAGCGGGTTGTTGGAACAGCGTCAGGCATTTCAGCAAGACGGCGCAGCGCAACAACAATTCCTACAGTCCATAGGCGTCGTTCCGGCAGCCGGTGCGCGGCTGATTTCGTTGTTTGCCTATGAAAACGCCGGGCTCGCCAGCTGGCTGGAGGTGTTGGCGACGGATGGGCATGCCACTCATCTGCTGGTGCCGGAAGGCCGCATCCTCGGCGACGTGCAGCGCTGGCTCGGTGTCGAGGCGCTGGCGGTGGGCGATGTGCATCAACGCGAGGCGCTGACCGTGCAGGTGCTGCCGTTCGTGCGCCAGGAGCAATACGACCGCCTGCTGTGGTGCTGCGACTTCAACGCCGTGCGCGGCGAAGACTCGTTCGTGCGTGCCCAGTGGGCCGGGCGGCCGTTGCTGTGGCACATCTACCGCCAGGACGAAGACATCCATCTGGACAAGCTGGATGCTTTCCTGGCGCTGTACACCGCCGCGTTGTCGCCCGCCGCCAAGGTCGCAGTGGTGACCCTGTGGCAAGCCTGGAACGCTGATGGCGATATGGCTCAAGCGTGGAAAATGCTCATGGAACACTGGCCGGAGGTACACCTGCACGCGCAAACCTGGTGTCTGGAACAGGGCTTGCAGGCCGATCTTGCGACGGCGCTGGTACAGTTTTATGAAAGTTGGATATGATACGCCACCTTGAATTTTGTAAATCCCATCCAAATTTCGGATATATGCAATGAAAACTGGTAAAGAACTGAAACCCGGTACAGTGATCCGTCTCGAAAACGACCCTTGGCTGGTTCAGAAAGCTGAGTTCACCAAGTCTGGTCGTAACAGCGCAATCATGAAGACCAAGCTGAAGAACCTGCTGACCGGTTACAAGACCGAGATCGTCTACAGCGCCGATGACAAACTGGACGACGTGATCCTCGACCGCAAAGAAGCGACCCTGTCCTTCATCAGCGGCGACACCTACACGTTCATGGACACCACCGACTACACCATGTACGAGCTGAACGCTGAAGATATCGAAGCCGTTCTGCCGTTCGTGGAAGAAGGCATGGAAGACGTCTGCGAAGCGATCTTCTTCGAAGACCGTCTGGTTTCCGTAGAGCTGCCGACCACCATCGTGCGTAAAGTTGCCTACACCGAAGGTTCCGCTCGCGGCGACACTTCGGGCAAGGTAATGAAACCTGCCAAACTGGCTAACGGTACCGAGCTGCAGGTTGCTGATTTCATCGAAATCGACGACCTGATCGAGATCGACACCCGTGAAGGTGGTTCGTACAAAGGTCGCGCCAAGAAGTAATTCTGGCCAAACCGTACGACGCAAAAAGCCCGACCTAACGTCGGGCTTTTTTGTGCGCGTCTGTTAATCAGACCGTCACGTGCAGGCGCACATCGACGTTGCCACGGGTAGCGTTGGAGTACGGGCAGACCTGGTGCGCAGCGTCGACCAGGCTTTGCGCCTCGTCTTGTGCCAGGCCCGGCAGGCTGATGTGCAGGTCGATATCCAGACCGAAACCGCCGGGGATTTGACCGATGCCGACGTGGGCGGTGATCGAAGCGTCATCCGGGATTTTGCGTTTTGTCTGGCTGGCGACGAATTTCAGCGCGCCGATAAAGCAGGCCGAGTAGCCGGCGGCAAACAGTTGCTCCGGGTTGGTGGCCTGGCCGCCAGCGCCGCCCAGTTCTTTGGGCGTGGAGAGTTTGACGTCGAGGATGTTGTCGCTGGAAACAGCGCGACCATCACGGCCGCCGGTGGCGGTGGCTACTGCGGTATAGAGCGTTTGCATGGTGTCGTCCTCTTGAGTAGTTAGTGCTAAATGTTTGCGCACTAAGTAGTTGGTGAGGTAAATATATAGCGCTAATATTTAGTGCGCAAGATAAATTTACACAATATCTTCAGTTCTAATCAGACCCAATGTGGGAGCGGGCTTGCTCGCGAATGCGGTGTGTCAGTCGCCAGATGTGGTAACTGATCCACCGCTATCGCGGGCAAGCTGAACTGGTCAAGTAATCTTGGACACCATTTAAGGTTCACGCCGCCAGTCTCTCCCTGACGACCGGCGACCGGTAATCGTTGTAACTGTGAGGCCTGGAGATGTTGTAGCGAGAGACATAGCGCTGCACATCTGCCCGGGCCTCATGCTCTGATTCATAGCCCGTCTCAGGCACCCATTCTGATTTCAAACTTCCGAAGAAGCGCTCCATCGGAGCGTTATCCCAGCATTCGCCTTTACGACTCATGCTTTGCCGTAGCTCATGTTCCAGCAGCTCATTCCTGAACTTATGGCTCGTGTACTGACAACCTTGGTCTGAGTGAAACAGCACGTCTTTAGGGCGGCCTCTAAGCTCAACTGCCATCCGCAAAGCCTCGCAGGTCAGCGTGGCATCGGAAATCATAGAAAACGACCAACCCACGACCCGACGAGCAAACAAATCCAGAACTGCGGCGAAATACAGCCACCGCTTCCCGACTTTGATGTACGTCACGTCTCCACACCACACCTGGTTAACCGCCGTCACATCAAACTTGCGCTTGAGCACATGCGGGGCCACTAACGCTTCCACGCCGGGCGATTTGTACTTGTGACGTCGGCGCTGACGGCTGGCGATCCCCGCTTCGCGCATCAAACTGCGAGCCAAGTACCGCCCGATGCGATGCCCTTTCTCTTGCAGCTCCTTCGCCAAAGTTCTCGCTCCCGCAGAAGCCCGCGATGCCTTGTGATGCCTGACCAGCGCGGCCTTGAGCTTCTCCCGCTCAGGATTTGCTCTGCCTTGGCGCTGACGCCAAGCGTAAAAGCTACTTCTGTTGACGCCGAACGCCCGGCAACACCTGTTGACGCCGTACTGCTCGTCCAGCTCATCGATCAGCGTGAATGATCTTTGGCGTCCAAAAGCAGGAGAGCACTGGCCTTTTTTAGGATTTCGATGTCCAGGTCTTTCTCCCGAAGCAACGCTTTGAGCCTCTGAATCTCTCGTTGATCGGCAGTAATCGCCTTGGCGCCTACCGGCGTCGAGCCTAATCGCTCTTTACGCACCTGATCCACCCAGCGGCGCAAGGCTGTAGGGCCAATATCCAAACTGGCGCACACCTCGGGAACCTGCAGCCCTTCATCCAGCACCATGCTGGCAGCTTTGAGCTTGAACTCACTCGAATAAGATTTGCGCATATCCAAACACCTCAGATTTGGGCGCCATCATAGCGCCCGATTGAAGTGTCCAAAATCATTAGGCCAGTTCAAGCCCGCTCCCACATTTAAATTTTAAGTGTTTGGAAAATCGCGTCAGACCGCGTTCTGCAAATGACTACGCAACGCAATCAGATCCGCCTGCAGCTTGCGCAACTGCTCAAGCTGCATACCGCTCGCCCCCAGAATGCATTGCGGAATCCCCATCGCCTTTTCTTGCAGGGCACGTCCCGCTTCGGTCAGTTCCACCACTACCACCCGTTCATCTTCGCGCTTGCGGGTGCGGCTGAGCAGGCCTTCGGCTTCCAGGCGCTTGAGCAATGGCGTGAGGGAGCCCGGGTCGGTGAGCAGGCGGTGGCTGATTTCGCCGACGGTCAAGCCGTCCTCTTCCCACAGCACCATCATGGCCAGGTATTGCGGGTAGGTCAGGCCGAGGGCCTGCAGCAGCGGCTTGTAGACTTTGGTCATCAGCAGCGACGTGGAGTGCAGGGCGAAACACAGCTGGTTATCCAGCATCAGGTTTTCGCACGGGTTGGGATTTTTACTCATGGTGATGCCTTAAAAAGCGTGTCTGCCCAGGAATCTAGCGGGCAAACCTTTAATGCGCCAGATAATTCTGGCGCATCGGTCAGACCAAGCCGCTTTGCAGCGCCAGATCCCATGGCGGCACGGGGCTGAAACGCGATTTGAGGTATTCCAGCAGCAAGCGGCTGCGCGCATTGGGTTGCTGTTCCAGGCGCAACGCGTAGATGCCGGCGGTTTCCGGGCTGGGCAGTCCGTTTTCGCAAAACAGCGGCAGCAGCTCGCCGCGCACCAGGTATTCGCTGGCGAGCCACGTGGGCAGGTGGGCAATGCCCAGCCCGGCCAGGGCGCCAGACAGCAGGGCTTCGGCATTGTTGGCGCTCATGCGGATACGCCGCGGCCGGTAGAGGGTGCGGCGCCCATCCAGTTCGAAGCGCCAGGCGAACATCGGCGCCAGGCCGTCCCAGTCCAGGCCATCGTGCTCGCTCAGTTCGCGTGGGTGGCTGGGCGTGCCATGGCTTTTGAGGTACGCCGGGCTGGCGCAGGCGATGCGCACAATGCTCGCCAGGGGCGTGGCCACTAGGCGCGTGTCAACGATATGCCCGGCGCGCAGCACCAGATCGACTTTGCCCAGGTGCGCACCCTGCATATCGACAAAGCTGTCGATCAAGTGCAGGTGCACGTCGAGCCCAGGGTACACATTCAAAAAGTCGGCAATCACCGGCGCCAAGTGCCGTCGACCAAAGGCGGCGGGGGCGTCGACCCGGATCAAGCCTTCCGGCGCATGGCTCAGGGACACGGCTTCGGCGCGGGCCAGTTGCAATTCGCTGACGATCCGCCGCGCCCGCTCGGCGAAGGCCAGGCCCGCCGGCGTAGGCACCACCGCGTGGGTGCTGCGCTGGAACAGGCGGCTGCCCACCGAGCTTTCCAGGCTGTCGATGCGCCGCGCCACCGCCGAAGGTGTCAGTGGATGGCGGCGCGCGGCGGCGGAAAAGCTGCCGGCCTCCAATACATCCAGAAACAGGCTCAGTTGCTCGGTCAGGGTGTTGGGGTTCATGGGCGTGTGCTTATGCGAGATTGGCACAGCCATTGTGCGTTGCTGTGCGTTTCCGCGCTAGAGCCGACTGCGTAGCATGCAAGGCCTGGGCATCTGGAGTGGTGAGCTGTGGTGGATTTGGCGATGTATCTGGTATTGGGCGCGGCGCTCGGCACGGTCGGCGGCCTGTTTGGCATTGGTGGCGGGCTGATAGCAATTCCGGTACTGGGCGTGTTGTTCGGTCTGGATCAACAGATTGCCCAAGGCACGGCCTTGGTGATGGTCGTGCCCAACGTGATGCTGGCCTTGTGGCGTTACCACCAGCGCAACCGGATTGAATTGCGCCACGCATTGCCGCTGGGGGTCATGGGCTTCAGCTTTGCCTGGCTGGGTTCGATCTGGGCGGTGGGCCTGGACGCCGGGGCCATGCGCATCGGCTTCATCGCGTTCTTGCTGACGCTGGCGGCGTACAACCTGCTGCGCCTGTTTACCCGCAACGCGCCGCCGACCGCGCAAATGCGTTATTCCTGGCCATGGCTTGGCGTGCTGGGTGCCGCGTCCGGTTCCATGGGCGGCTTGTTCGGCGTGGGCGGCGCGGTGGTTGCCACGCCGGTGCTGACCAGTCTGTTCGGCACCACCCAAGTGGTTGCGCAAGGCCTGTCACTGGCCCTGGCATTGCCCAGCACCAGCGTGACGCTGGTCACCTACGCCTGGCACCATGAGGTGAACTGGGTGATCGGCGTGCCGTTGGCGGTGGGCGGCCTGCTGAGCATCAGTTGGGGCGTGAAAGTCGCCCATGCGCTGCCCGAGCGTGTGTTGCGCGGGCTGTTCTGCGCCTTCCTGGCGGTGTGTGCGGTGATGTTGACCTTTAAAGTCTGAAGCCTTCGACGATGTATTCCGCCAGGCATTCGGTGATCGGCGAGGTCATCGCCGGGTTGCGCAACAAGTGCAGGTTCATCGAGGGCAGTGGCGGGAAGCCTTCGTCACTGCTCAGGACTCGTAAGTCGTCGGTCACCAGGCTTTCCATGCACACCATCACGGCCAGGCCCGCGTTAACCACCGCCTGGATCGCCGCCACATTAGAGCTGTGGTAGGCCATGCGATATTCACGCCCGGCCGCATCCAGCGCTGCGCGAGTCCACTGGTAGTAGAGGCAGTCAGTACCGGAACCGGCCAGGGGCAGTGCCTCGTGCTCGTCCACGCAGAAGCACGGCGCCGCCGCCCACACCATGCGCTCGGTACGCAGCAACTCGCCGATTTCTTTGCCGGGCTCGCGGCTGATGACGGTCAGCGCCAAGTCTCTGCGTTGCATCAACACCGATGACGACTCACAGTGCATCTCGATCTGGATCAGCGGGTAGGCCTTGGAAAACTGTTTGAGAATGCCCGGCAGAAAGCGCATTACGTAGTCATCCGGCGTACCGATGCGCACCAATCCCACCATATGCGGCTCGCGCAGGGTGTTGAACACTTCACTGTGCAGTTTCAGGATGCGCCGTGCATAACCCAGTAATACCTCGCCTTCCGGCGTGAGCCTGACTTGTCGGCCATCACGCTCGAACAGCTTGCGTTGCAGCACGTCTTCTTCCAGCCGCTTCATCTGCATGCTCACTGCCGATTGCGTGCGGTTGACCAACTCGCCGGCGCGGGTAAAGCCGCCCTGGTCGGCAATGGCGACGAAGGTGCGCAGCACGTCGGTGTCGATGCTTGGGTAGCCGGACAATTGATCAATCTCCGAGATGTATTGCATAAGAAACATTCGTTGGATTGATCATAAGGCCAGGCACACACTTGCGCCATCCCCACTGGAGGGCGAGAAGATGAAAGGTCAGAAAGGTTTTGTGTTGCTGGGCAAACGCCCGTTTTCCGGGCTGTTGCGCACGGTCGCGCGTTGGCAGGCGCTGCATGAAGAACGTCATACCCTGGCAAGCTTGAGCGATGAAGCGCTCAAGGACATCGGGCTCAATCGCGGCGATGTCGAGCAGGAGCGTCACCTGCATTTCTGGCAAGACCCGCTGCGAAAATGACCCAGGATGCAGTAGGGTGGTCGGCGAGCCCACACGGAGAGACCCATGCCCGCCGACCTGTCCTTTTCCCTCAAGCAAGTACGCCGCATGGCGCTCGCGGCCCAGGGTTTTTCCGGGCGCCAGGCGCCAGCATTGATCAAGGCTGCGCACCTCAACCGTTTGATTGAGCGGTTGGGTGTATTGCAGATCGATTCGGTCAACGCCGTGGTGCGTTCCCATTACCTGCCGCTGTTTTCGCGCCTGGGCCATTACTCCCCGTTGATCCTTGAACACGCTGCCTGGAGCCAGGGCCGGCGCCGCTCGTTGTTTGAGTATTGGGGCCACGAGGCCTCTTTGCTGCCCATGGCGCTGTACCCGTTGATGCGCTGGCGCATGGAGCGGGCGAAGTT
Source organism: Pseudomonas sp. FP2338 (assembly GCF_030687515.1). NCBI lineage: Bacteria > Pseudomonadati > Pseudomonadota > Gammaproteobacteria > Pseudomonadales > Pseudomonadaceae > Pseudomonas > Pseudomonas sp. FP2338. The sequence continues at coordinate 1,943,922 of NZ_CP117436.1, forward strand.
GGGGCAGGGCATCTATTCGCAGATGGCGCGCTTTGGGCGTGAGCAGCAGGCCACCATTCAGCGCGTGCTGCACACCGTCGAGCAGCAGGGCGCATTGGGCGCGGGCAGCTTGTCGACCCGCGAGGAGCGTGCCGGCCCTTGGTGGGATTGGAGTGAGGAAAAACACGCACTGGAATGGCTGTTCGCTGCCGGTTTGGTCACCGTCGCGGAGCGGCGCGGTTTTGAGCGGCTCTATGATTTGCCGGAACGGGTCATTCCTGCCGACATTCTTCAAGCGTCGGTGAGCGAAGCCGAAGCTCAGCGCGGCTTGCTGCTGCACAGCGCGACCGCATTGGGCGTCGCCACCGAAAAAGACTTGCGCGACTATTTCCGCCTCGACCCCGCCGACAGCCGTGGCCGCCTGGCCGAGTTGGTCGAGGATGGGCAGTTGCAGCTGTGCCAGGTGCAAGGCTGGAAGCAGCCGGCGTACTGCCTGCCTGAACCCAAAGTGCCGCGCAAAGTGCCCGCAAGCGCCTTGCTCTCGCCGTTCGATTCATTGATCTGGGAGCGCAGCCGCACCGAGCGTTTGTTTGATTTTCGTTACCGGCTGGAGATCTACACCCCGCAACACAAGCGGGTGTATGGCTACTACGTGCTGCCGTTTTTGCACAACGAACGGATCGCCGCACGGGTTGACCTGCGCGCTGAGCGCGCCAGTGGGCGCCTGGCGGTGCACGCGGTGCATGAGGAGGAGCCGGGGCTGGATGAGGAAGGGATGCAGGCGTTGGCCCTGAATCTGCGGCAGATGGCGGCCTGGCTGGGGTTGGAGCAGGTGCAGCTCAATTGCCAGCGGCCGAGTGCGGCGCGGCTTCGGGTGGCGATGCTCAGCTTGGGTGTTGAACTTTAGTACGCCATCGCGGGCAAGCCCGCTCCCACAGGGGAGTGCATTCCAAATGTGGGAGCGGGCTTGCCCGCGATGGCGTCGGCCCAAGCAACTAAAATCTCAGCGTTTGACTTGCTTCAACGTCTCGGCAATCAGAAACGCCAATTCCAGCGACTGATCGGCATTCATCCGTGGGTCACAGTGGGTGTGATAACGGTCCGACAAACCATCTTCGGTAATCGGCCGCGCGCCGCCGATGCATTCGGTGACGTTCTGCCCGGTCATCTCGATATGAATCCCGCCGGCATAGCTGCCTTCGGCCTGGTGCACCTGGAAGAACTCCTTCACCTCGCCAAGAATCTGCGCAAAGTCGCGGGTCTTGTAGCCACTGCTGGCCTTGATGGTGTTGCCGTGCATCGGGTCCGAACTCCACAGCACCTGCTTGCCCTCGCGCTGCACCGCACGAATCAGGTTGGGCAGGTGGTCGCCGACCTTGCCGGCGCCCATGCGCGCGATCAGGTTGAGGCGGCCTGGGTCGTTGTCCGGGTTGAGGATGTCGATCAGGCGGATCAGGTCCTCAGGCTTCATGCTTGGGCCGACCTTGACCCCGATCGGGTTGTTGACCCCGCGCAGGAACTCGACGTGGGCGCCGTCCAGCTGACGGGTGCGGTCGCCGATCCAGAGCATATGGGCCGAGCAGTCGTAGTAGTCGTTGGTCAGGCTGTCGCGGCGCACGAAGGCCTGTTCATAGTTCAACAGCAGCGCTTCGTGGGCGGTGAAAAAACTGGTTTCGCGCAGTTGCGGCGAGCTGTCCATGCCGCAGGCGCGCATGAACGCCAGGGTTTCGTCGATGCGGTCGGCCAGTTGGCTGTATTTTTCGGCCAGTGCGGAGTTGGCGATAAAGTCCAGGTTCCACTTGTGCACCTGGTGCAGGTCGGCAAACCCGCCCTGGGCAAACGCACGCAGCAAATTCAGGGTGGCAGTGGACTGGTGGTAAGACTGCAGCAGACGGTCCGGGTCCGGCACGCGGCTTTTTTCGTCGAAGCCGATGCCGTTGACGATGTCGCCCCGGTAGGCGGGCAGGGTGACGCCGTCGATGGTTTCATCGTTGGCCGAGCGCGGCTTGGCGAACTGGCCGGCCATGCGCCCGACCTTGACCACCGGGCAACCGGCGGCGAAGGTCATCACAATCGCCATCTGCAACAGCACTTTGAAGGTGTCGCGGATTTTTGCCGCAGAAAACTCGGCAAAGCTCTCGGCGCAGTCGCCACCCTGCAACAGGAAGGCGCGGCCCTGGGTCACTTCGGCAAACTGGCGGCGCAATTCGCGGGCTTCCCCGGCAAACACCAGTGGCGGGTAGCTGGCCAGGCTTTGCTCCACTTGCAGCAAGTGCGCAGCGTCCGGGTACTGGGGTTGTTGCTGGATCGGCAGGGCGCGCCAGCTGTCGGGGCTCCAGGGTTGGCTCATCATGAACTCGATAGGTTGATTGACGGTCGGGCGCCAATGTTAGCAGCAATTAGTGCGTGACCTGTTGCCGCCGCTTGGCCGACAATCGCGCCTTTGCCGTGCGGTAAACCCATTAGGAGTAGTGATGAGCGAGGAGCGTGTCGAGCGCCTGCTGGCCGAAGTCCATGATGATTTCGGCATGATCCGTGTGCTCGAAGTGGCCGATTACCGTTTTCTCGAGTTTGGCGATGCCATCGAGCAAAGCTGCGTGTTTACCGCCGACCCGAGCTGGCTGGAGTACGACTACACCCGTGCGATGTTGATTGGCGCGTTGTGCCATGAGCAACCGGAGAGCGCGCTGTTCCTCGGCCTGGGCGCCGGCACGCTGACCCAGGCGTGCCTCAAGTTCCTGCCGCTGGAAGACGTCGAGGCCATTGAACTACGCCCCGATGTGCCGCGCCTGGCCATCGAGTATCTGGGGCTGGATGACGACCCGCGCTTGTACATCCGCATTGGTGACGCGCTGCAATTGCTCGATACTGCCGAGTCGGCCGACCTGATCTTTGTCGACCTGTATACCGATGTCGGCCCAGGCGTCGGGCACCTGGCCTGGACCTTCCTGGAAAACTGCCAGAAAAAACTCAACCCCGGCGGCTGGCTGGTGATCAACCAGTGGGCGACCGATGACGGTAAACCATTGGGCGCGGCGTTGTTGCGCGGGTTGTATCACCGGCATTACTGGGAACTGCCGGTGAAGGAGGGCAATGTGATTTTGCTGGTGCCTTCGGAGCTGGATCAGGAATTGGATCTGGGTGCCCTCACAGCGCGCGCCGAGGCCTTGGCGCCGCGGTTGGGGTATTCGTTGCAGGCGCTGATCAAGGCGATTCGGCCGGCGACTTAGTTGCCTGTTCCGGCCTCTTCGCGAGCAAGCCCGCTCCCACATTTGTACGCATACATCCTTTGGAATGCAGTCGAATGTGGGAGCGGGCTTGCTCGCGAAGAGGCCATTCCTGTAGACAGCTATTCCAGGGTATTCAAATCCCCTTGAACACCCCCGGCCGCTTCTCAACCATGGCCCGCACGCCCTCTTTGGCATCCTCACTGTTCAACAATTTCTCCACCACCGCCTGCAACTCGGCCGCTGCCACGGCTTCACCTTCCATGCGCGCCTGACGCGCCGACATCAACGTTGCCTGCACGCCCAGCGGCGCCTGGCGGGCAATGCGGCTGGCCAGTTCGATGGCGCGCGGCAGCAGGTCTTCACTGGCCATCACTTCCTGTACCAGCCCCAGCCGCAGCGCCTCATGGGCGTCGAATTCATCGCCGGTCAGCAGCCAGCGCATGGCGTTGCCCCAGCCGGCAATCTGATGAAAGCGCAGGGTCGCGCCGCCGAACGGGAAGATCCCGCGCTGCACTTCCATCTGGGCAAAGCGCGTGTTGCTGGCACAGAGGTTGATATCCGCCGCCAGCATCAACTCGATGCCGATGGTCAGGCAGTAACCCTGGGCCGCGACGATCACCGGTTTATTGACGCGCGGGCCGGCAAACACGCCCCACGGATCGCACCCGCCCAAGGGGGGTTGCCAGCCTCCCGACATCACGCCACTGACATTGGCCAGGTCCAGCCCGGCGGTAAAATGCTCGCCGTGGGCAAATACCACGGCCACCCGAGCGTCGTCGTTTCGATCAAATTCGCCATAGGCCAGGCTCAGCTCATTGAGCAGGTCCAGGTCAAAGGCGTTACGCTTGGCTACTCGATCCAGCCCCAACAGCAGGACATGACCCTGTAATTCACGGCTGACGCGACTGCTGCTGACTTGATTCATCGGGGGTGGCCTCGGGGGCTTGGGTAGGTTTTCAGACCTATGGGTCTTGATGCACAGGTGAACCGTTTAAGTGTTGTGACCAACAGGGCCGGGCCTTTGAAAAATAGACCTTGGTGCGGGTATACGCAAAGGCTGTGACGCAGCGCGGTATATCGGCACTTTCGGATAAAAAAAGCTCCCTTTTTCAGCTATTTCCGGTATAGTGCGCGCCGGCCTTTAACCGGGCCGCGTTTAGGTAGCGCAATTCCCCGAAGTCAGCTTCGGCTGCACGTCCGCACAGCGGACTCTCCCTTGACGAATCTTTTTCATTCATTCGTTTTCGCAAATCCCCGCCGACAAAGCAGCCAGGGCGACTCTTGAGTCTCAACACGGCATGCGCAGCTTTGGAGCATGGGTCTTTGCGGATGCACTTAGAGGCAGACCCATGACCCAGGAAACCGGCGGCTTCGCCGCTTTTAATCTTAACCCGAACATTCTTGCTGCCGTCATCGCGACCGGCTACGAAGAACCTTCGGCTATTCAGCAGCAATCGATCCCGATCATCATGGCCGGCCAAGACATGATTGGCCAGGCGCAAACCGGTACCGGTAAAACCGCCGCGTTCGCCCTGCCTATCCTGCACTGTATCGATCCTGCCAAGCGCGAGCCGCAAGCCCTGATCCTGGCGCCAACCCGTGAGTTGGCGCTGCAAGTAGCAACCGCTTTTGAAACCTACGCCAAGCAAATGCCAGGCGTAACCGTTGTGGCCGTTTACGGCGGCGCGCCTATGGGCCCACAACTGAAAGCAATCCGTAACGGCGCACAGATCGTTGTCGCCACCCCGGGCCGTCTGTGCGACCACCTGCGTCGTGACGAGAAAGTGCTGTCGACCGTGAACCACCTGGTTCTGGACGAAGCTGACGAAATGTTGAAGCTGGGCTTCATGGATGACCTGGAAGTCATCTTTAAAGCGCTGCCACCGACCCGTCAGACCGTGCTGTTCTCGGCCACCCTGCCACAGTCGATCCGTGCCATTGCCGAACGCCACCTGCGCGATCCGCAACACGTGAAGATCCAGACCAAGACTCAGACCGTTACCGCGATCGAACAGGCTCACCTGTTGGTTCACGCTGACCAGAAGACCTCGGCTGTATTGAGCCTGCTGGAAGTCGAAGACTTCGACGCCCTGATCATGTTCGTGCGCACCAAGCAAGCGACCCTGGACCTGGCCAGCGCCCTGGAAGCCAAAGGCTACAAAGCCGCTGCGCTGAACGGTGACATTGCCCAGAACCAACGTGAGCGCGTGATCGATTCCCTCAAGGATGGCCGTCTGGACATCGTTGTGGCGACCGACGTTGCCGCCCGTGGCCTCGACGTTCCACGTATCACCCACGTGTTCAACGTTGACATGCCTTACGATCCAGAGTCCTACGTTCACCGTATCGGCCGTACCGGCCGTGCGGGTCGCGAAGGTCGTGCATTGTTGCTGGTGACTCCACGTGAGCGCCGCATGCTGCAAGTGATCGAGCGTGTAACCGGTCAGAAAGTTGCCGAAGTCCGCCTGCCGGATGCCCAGGCCGTTCTCGATGCGCGCATCAAGAAACTGACCAACAGCCTGTCGCCGCTGGTGGCTGACGCTGAATCGACCCACGGCGACCTGCTGGACCGCCTGACTGCCGATATCGGTTGCACCCCACGTGCCCTGGCTGCAGCTCTGCTGCGCAAAGCCACCAACGGTCAGGCCCTGACCCTGGCAGCGATCGAGAAAGAACGCCCACTGGTACCGAACAACGCGCCACGCGGTGATCGTCCAGAGCGTACTGGCGACCGTCCGGACCGTGGTGATCGTGAGCGTCGCGCTCCGGTTCCATTGGCTGAAGGCCGTGCTCGTTGCCGTACCGCGCTGGGCGCGCGTGACGGTATCGCCGCCAAGAACCTGCTGGGCGCTATCCTCAACGAGGGTGGCCTGGCGCGTGAAGCCATCGGTCGCATCCAGGTGCGTGACAGCTTCTCCCTGGTGGAGCTGCCGGAAGACGGCCTGGAAAAACTGCTGGCCAAGTTGAAAGACACTCGCGTTGCCGGTAAGCAGCTGAAGCTGCGTCGCTACCGCGAAGATTGATCCGCCTTTGGGCTGATTGATCGCACATAAAAAATCCCCGACTGGTTCGGGGATTTTTTTTGCCTGGCATTTCTTTCGGATCAGCACCCGATCAAATGTGGGAGCTGGCTTGCCTGCGATAGCGTCAACTGTGTGCCACTGATAGACCGAGGTGTCTGCATCGCAGGCAAGCCAGCTCCCACTTTTAGATCTGCGTCAGCCAAAGCGATAGATGTCCATGCCCAGTGCGCCCAGGGTGAACCCCTGATGCGCCACACTGAAATCCCCTCCAGCGCCCCGTGCAAAGTACAACGGCAACAAGTGCTCATCGCTGGGATGGCTGCGCACGGCGTGTGGCGCCTGGCGGCGGTAGTCGTGCAGGGCCGCTTCATCGTTGGCGGCAAGTTTATCCACCACCCAATCACGAAAATCCCGTGCCCAGGGCTCGATGCTCTCGGGTCCGGCACGCCAGTTCAGCTCACCCAGGTTATGAGTGATGCTGCCGGAGCCGATCAACAGCACACCCTGTTCACGCAAGCTCGCCAGGGCATGCCCGACTCGGGTTTGCAGCGCTGGACCCATGCGGCTGGGCAAGGACACCTGCACCACCGGAATATCCGCCGCCGGGTACATCAGTGACAGCGGCACCCAGGTGCCGTGGTCGAAGGGGCGACGCGCATCGAGTTGCGCATCCAGGCCATCGGCTTGCAACAGCTCGACGATCTGCGCGGCCAGCTGCGGGTTGCCCGGTGCCGGGTACTGCACGGCAAACAGTTCGGCAGGGAAGCCACCGAAGTCGTGCCAGGTTTCTGGGGCGGCGCTGCCAGTGACGAGTAATTCTTGGCTTTCCCAATGCGCCGATACCACCACAATCGCCTTTGGCCTTGGCAGTTCGGCCGCCAAACGGTTCAGCGCCGGGCCACTGGCACCGGGTTGCAGAGCAAGCATGGGCGAGCCGTGGGAGATAAACAGGCTGGGGAGCATAAGTCGGGTCCTGAGGGTTAACATAGGCCCATCTTCAATCAGATCATTGATCTAAATCTAATATAAGTTTTAGCGCCTTTTGATCGAATTTTCAGGGTGATTTATGGAGCCTAAGTTTTGGCAAGAGCGCTGGGCGCGCAATCAGATTGGCTTTCACCAGCCTGACGTCAACCCTTACCTGCAACGGCATTGGCCGAAACTGACACTGCCGGATGGCGCAAAAGTGCTGGTGCCGTTGTGTGGCAAGAGCCTGGATTTGATCTGGCTCGAAAGCCTTGGGTATCGCGTAATGGGCGTCGAACTGTCGGAGCAGGCGGTTGAAGCCTTCTTCGATGAGCAATCGTTGACGCCGCATATCCGCCAGCAAGGCGCATTCAAGGTGTATGTGTCCGGCTTGATCGAGGTGTGGTGCGGCGACTTCTTCGCCATCGACGCCGAGGCGGTGAGCGATTGCACTGCACTCTATGACCGCGCGGCGTTGATCGCTCTGCCGCCGCTGATGCGGGCGCAATATGCGGAGCATCTGAATACGCTTGTGCGCCCTGGTTGCAAGGGGCTGCTGATCACCCTGGACTACGATCAGACGCAGAAGGCGGGACCGCCGTTTGCGGTGACTGACGAAGAAGTCAGGGTATTGCTGGGTTTGCGTTGGAGCTTGGAGATATTGGAGGAGCGAGACATCCTGAGTGAGAGCTGGAAGGCTATGCAGGATGGCGTCACGCGGCTTGATGAGCGTGTGTATCAGCTGACTATGCGTTGACCCAGCCATCGCCATCGCGGGCAAGCCCGGCTCCCACAGTGAACGCGTTCCACTGTGGGAGCCGGGCTTGCCCGCGATGGCGTTATCAGCACCCACAAAAAAGGGGCGATCAAATCGCCCCTTTCTGTGTCACTGCAAAGCCTTCACTGCTGAGCTATCACCGTTGAGCTATCAGCCCCGACGACGCAGCGCGTCAATACGCTCCTCCAGCGGCGGGTGGCTCATGAAGAAGCGGGCAAAGCCTTGCTTGATGCCACCGTTGATGCCAAACGCGGTCAGGCTGTCGGGCATGTGTACCGGCAGGCCCTGTTCCGAGCGCAAGTGTTGCAGCGCTGCGATCATCGCCCCGGTGCCGGCCAGGCGGGCGCCGGCTTCGTCTGCGCGGAACTCGCGTCTGCGCGAGAACCACATGGTGATTGCACTGGCCAGGAAGCCCAGTACCACTTCGGCAAAGATAGTCGCCACGAAGTAAGCGATACCGCGGCCTTCTTCGTTCTTGAAGATCACCTTGTCGACAAAGTTGCCGATGATCCGTGCGAAGAACATCACGAAGGTGTTCACCACGCCTTGTACCAGCGCCAGGGTGACCATGTCGCCATTGGCCACGTGGCCGATCTCGTGGGCCAGCACGGCCTTCACTTCGTCGTAGGAGAAGCGTTCGAGCATGCCCTGGCTCACCGCAACAAGCGCGTCGTTCTTGTTCCAGCCGGTGGCGAAGGCGTTGGCTTCATAGGCGGGGAAGATCCCGACCTCGGGCATCTTGATGCCGGCCTCGCGGGACAGTTGCTCAACGGTTTGCAGCAACCATTGCTCATGCCGGGTGCGTGGCTGGGTGATGACCTGGGTGCTGGTGCTCATCTTCGCCATCCATTTGGAGATGAACAGCGAAAACAGCGAGCCGGCAAAACCAAAGACCGCACAGAAAACCAGCAGCTGATTGAGGTTCAGATCAACCCCGTTGGCCGCCATGAACCCGTTGAAGCCGAAAAGGCTCAGGGTGATGCTGGCAATCAGCACGACCGCCAGGTTAGTGGCCAAGAACAGCAGGATGCGCATCATGGTTGTAGAGTTCTCCTCATGCTTAATATGTCGCGTACTGCGGGGTATATAAGGTGCGGCCTGGGGTGATTCAACCGAGCGACTATTTCAAACTGTGTCCTACAGCATCAATGTAGAGCCCTGAAGGGAAATTCTGACCTGAAAAGTGACCCCTGATCACCCCGCTCATGCCTTGGCGCCCTTTAATTACAAGGGGCTGACCGGTCCGTGGTGTGCAGCGGCAAGCGAGGAGGGGAGGCAGGCTAGAGAAGTGTTGCCAGATACTCGCTGTACGACCCAATGGCGGTCGTACAGCGACTTTTACATTACTGGCGATAGGACTTGAGGAAGTTGCCGATGCGACCAATGGCCATATCCAGATCATCCACACGCGGCAAGGTCACCACGCGGAAGTGATCCGGCCACGGCCAGTTGAACGCCGTTCCCTGCACCACCAGCAGCTTTTCCGACAGCAGCAGGTCGAGCACGAATTTCTCGTCGTTGAGAATCGGGCAGACTTTCGGGTCGATGCGCGGGAAGGCATACAGTGCGCCCATGGGTTTCACGCAGCTGACGCCCGGGATCGCGTTGAGCAGTTCCCAGGTGCGGTTGCGTTGTTCCAATAGACGGCCCTGGGGCAAGACCAGGTCGTTGATGCTCTGGTAGCCGCCGAGGGCGGTCTGGATCGCATGCTGGCTCGGCACGTTGGCGCACAGGCGCATATTGGCCAGCATGTCGATGCCTTCGATGTAGCTCTGGGCGTTGTGCTTGGGGCCCGAGATGGCGATCCAGCCGGAGCGGAAACCCGCCACCCGGTAAGACTTGGACAGGCCGTTGAAGGTCAGGCACAGCAGGTCCGGCGCGAGGGAGCCGGTGCAGATGTGCACGGCGTCGTCGTAGAGGATCTTGTCGTAGATCTCGTCGGAGAACACCACCAGATTGTGCTGGCGCGCCAGTTCGAGCATGCCCAGCAGTACTTCTTTGGAATACACGGCGCCGGTGGGGTTGTTCGGGTTGATGATCACAAGGGCCTTGGTGTTCGGGGTGATCTTGGCCTTGATGTCGGCCAAGTCCGGGAACCAGTCCGCGCCTTCATCGCACAGGTAGTGCACCGGGTGGCCGCCGGCCAGGGTCACGGCAGCGGTCCACAGCGGGTAGTCGGGCGCCGGCACCAGCACTTCATCGCCATTGTTGAGCAAGGCCTGCATGGACATCACGATCAGCTCGGACACGCCGTTGCCCAGGTAGATGTCTTCGATGCCGACACCTTCCACCTGCTTTTGCTGGTAGTACTGCATCACGGCTTTACGCGCGCTGAACAGGCCTTTGGAGTCGCTGTAGCCCTGGGCGGTCGGCAGGTTGCGGATCACGTCCTGGAGGATTTCGTCCGGCGCTTCGAAACCAAAGGGCGCCGGGTTGCCAATGTTCAGCTTGAGGATGCGATGGCCTTCCTCTTCCAGGCGTTTGGCGTGCTTGAGCACTGGGCCGCGAATGTCGTAGCAGACGTTGGCGAGCTTGTTCGATTTGCTGACCTGCATGGCGATGTGATCCTGAAAATGAACGATCCAGACGGCGTGGACACTACCGTACTGCGAAACCTGCGGGGCCCGCACCCATAAATACGTTTGAATGCCGGTAGCGCGGGTGCCAGACTGGCGTTTTGAAGAGGCGCAATCATACGTGCCGCCTGATCCATGGAAAAGACACAGATCAGGGTTTTTCAGTTGCCGAGGTGTACCGATGGATAAGTTGCAGAAAACCGTTGAAGAATGGAAGGCGATGCTCGATCCGGAGCAGTACAACGTGTGCCGTCTCAAAGGCACCGAGCGACCTTTCAGCGGCAAATACAATGGCACCAAGACTGATGGTGTGTACCACTGCATTTGCTGCAATGAGCCGCTGTTCGATTCCACCACCAAGTTTGATTCCGGCTGCGGCTGGCCGAGCTTCTACGCACCGATTGCCGACAGCGCGATGATCGAGATCCGTGACGTCAGCCACGGCATGATCCGCACCGAAGTCACCTGCGCCAAGTGCGACGCGCACCTGGGGCATGTGTTCCCGGATGGCCCGCCGCCAACCGGCCTGCGTTACTGCATCAACTCGGTGTGCCTGGACCTGGTTCCACGCCAGGGCCGATAGCACCCTCCAATGTGGGAGCGGGCTTGCTCGCGAATGCAGTGTGTCAGTCAATGTATCAGGAGACTGACACACTGCATTCGCGAGCAAGCCCGCTCCCACATTCGTATCAGGTGTTAGGTCGGTCAATTAAATTGCACACAATTGAATTGCCTACTATCTTTGCAGTTCTTTCCCCGTATCCGAGGCGCTGCCATGAGCGACAACCTGCTGAGCATCCCGTGCACCACCATCAAGGGTGAGCAAAAGACCTTGGCCGACTTTGCCGGCAAGGCCATTTTGGTGGTCAACACCGCCAGCAAATGTGGCTTCACCCCGCAGTACAAGGGCCTGGAGCAGGTGTGGCAGCAGTACAAGGACCAAGGTCTGGTGGTGCTGGGCTTTCCCTGCAATCAGTTCGGCAAACAGGAACCTGGCAACGAAGGGGCGATTTCCGAGTTCTGCGAGCTGAACTTCGGCGTCAGCTTCCCGCTGTTCAAGAAGATCGACGTGAATGGCAGCGACGCCCACCCTCTGTTCGTGCAACTGAAAAAACAAGCGCCGGGGCTGCTGGGCTCCCAACGCATCAAGTGGAACTTCACCAAGTTCCTGATCGGCCGTGATGGCAAGCTGGTCAAGCGTTTTGCCCCGACCACCAAGCCCGAAGCCCTGACCCAAGAGATCGAAGCCCTGCTCAAATGACCGACGTGCCCCGTGTGTCCCTGGCCCTGGACGACCAGCTGTGCTTCAAGCTCTATGCCGCGTCCCGCGCGGTGACGCGGGCTTACAAGCCGATGCTCGACCCGTTGGGCCTGACCTACCCGCAATATCTGGTGATGCTGGTGTTGTGGGAGTGGCACGCCGCGACCCCGGCGCAACCCACGGTCAAAGCCCTGGGCGAGCGCCTGATGCTCGACTCGGGCACGCTGACGCCGCTGCTCAAGCGCCTGGAGCAGTTGGCGTTGGTGCAGCGTCGGCGCAGCGCGCTGGATGAGCGCGAGGTGCACCTGAGCCTGAGCCCCGCGGGCGTGCAGTTGCGCGACCAGGCCCATGCCTTGAAAACCCGGCTGCTGTGCGACAGCGGCGTCGACCTGAACCAGGCCGACGTCTTGCGCAAGGGTTTGGACGAGTTGCTGGCTCAGATCAAAGGCTTGTCGAGTTCCGCACCCACAGGTCCAGCAGGGCCTTGAGCTCTTCGCGGCGAAACGGTTTGGCCAGGTAGTCATCCATTCCGGCCGCCCGGCAGCGTTCGCGCTCTTCCGCCAGGGCGTTGGCGGTCAGGGCGACAATAGGCAGGTCCGGCCAGCGCCCGCTGCGACGAATCTGCCGGCTGGCTTCGTAGCCGTCCATCACCGGCATATTGCAGTCCATCAACACCATGTCGAAGCGCTGTTCTTCCAGCAATTTGAGCGCTTCGCCGCCATGGGCCGCCACGATCACTTCGCAGCCGAGCTTGCTGAGCATGCCCTTGGCCACCAGTTGATTGACCGGATTGTCCTCCACCAGCAGGATGCGCGCGCGATGTGCCAGGGGCGCGGCGTCCATCTGGACGGGGTCGAGGATCAGTTGCGCTTCGCTGCGCAGGTTGCGCTGCAGAATCTGGTACAGCGCATTGCGACTCAACGGGCGTGCCTGTTGCTGCAGCGGCATCAGGGCCGCGACTTCTTCGCTGGGCATGAAGTTGCCATAGGCCGTCACCAGCAGGATCGGCGCGCTGATACCTGGGCGCAGGCGGAACAGGCACTCCGGGCAATCGGTAATCAGCAGGTCGGGGCGCAGCCCGGTCAAGTCTTCGTCCTGGGAATAGCAGCGCAGCGCCAACCCCCAAGCCGGCAGCAAGGTGCCGAGCAATTCCGCCAGGCCACTGCCGGCGTTGGTGATAGCGATGACTTCGCCCGCGAGTGGCGCTTGGCGTGCGGCCGGCAAATGTGTGGGCAGTGGCAGGTCGGCGCAGAACTGGCTGCCAAAGCCGACTTCCGAGCTGATGCTCAAGCGGCCCTTCATCGCTTCGCACAGGTTATGCGTCAATGCCAGCCCCAGCCCGGTGCCGCCGAACTGGCGTGTGATACCCGCACCTGCCTGGGTAAACGGCTGGAATATCTTCACCTGCGCTTCCTGGGCAATGCCGATGCCGGTGTCACAGACTTCGATTTTTACCCGGTCATCCTCGGCACTGAGGCGCACGTCCACGCGGCCGAAGCGGGTGAACTTCAAGGCATTGGACAGCAGGTTGCTGACGATTTGCCGTACCCGTGTCGGGTCGCCAATCACTTGCGCCGCAAACAGCGGGTCGATCAGGCAGGTCAACTCGACACTCGGCGCCGCGTTCTGCGACAGCAGGTTGGCGGTGTCTTCCACCAATGAGCCGAGGTCGAACGTGATGCGTTCGAGCTCCAACTGGCCGGCGTCGAATTTCGACAGGTCGAGGATGTCGTTGAGCAGTTCCACCAACACCTTGCCCGAATCGTGGGCGATGGACAGTTGCTGGCGTTGTTCGGCGTTCAGCGGGCTGTCCAGCGACAGCGCGATCATGCCCAGCAAACCATTGAGCGGCGTGCGGATCTCATGGCTCATATTGGCCAGGAACGCGGCGCGCGCCTGGGCCATGGCCAGGGCGGTCAATTTGGCGGCTTCGAGCTCATCGTTGGATTGGCTCAAGCGCTGGTTGCTGGCCTTGAGCTCCAGGGTGCGTGCCGAGACGATATCTTCCAGTTGGCCCAGGTATTCAGTGAGGCGGTCCTCGGCATGGCGCCGTTGCTGGATTTCGGTCTGCATGTTTTCGAATTGCTGGTTGGCGACGTTCACCAGCACGCCGATTTCATCGTTCTCGTGACCCGGCGGGCAATCCAGGCGGGCCTGCTTGCTGGTGCTCAGCGCACGGATGATGCGCACCAGCGGCTGGGTCAGCATCACGTAGAACAGGCCCAGCAGAATGCCTGTGAGCAGCAGGCTGCGGGCGAACCCGTTGAGCAGGGTGATCTCGGCACGGTGCAGGAAACGGCTGCCAAAGGCGTAGGTGTCGACGTCCAGGCGCAGCACGCCGAGGGAGTCATTAGGCATGTGGCTCAGGAACAGTCGGTCTTCAAACAGGCGGTTGGCGCCAAACAGGAAGTCACTGATGGGCCGGTACGCGCTCTCTTTGCGCGGCCGATTCACGTCGGCCAGCACCACGCCATTGTTATCGACCAGTTGCGCGTGGGTGATGGCCGGCGAGTGCAACAGGCCCAGGGCCAGTTCCTGGGCGAGTTCGGCGTCAATGTTGTAGGCGATACGTGAAGCAGGGTTATGGCTGATTTCGATCAGTGAGCGTATTTCACGGTTGATCGAGGCGTCTTCGCTGGCATAATCAATGCCGATTTGGATCAGGCTGAGCAAGGTTCCCAAGACGAAACCGACCAGCACAGTCAATCGAGCTTGTTTATAAGACAAGCGGTGGGCGAACTTGATATCCATCGAGTGTTGAACCACTTCACGTTTCCCTTCGCCCGGCAAGCATAGCTGAACATCCACAGGCTTTGGCTCGGCCGGCATGAATCGTTTTATACGCAGCCTCGTGGGGTCTGCCACAGGGTTGCCAATACGCCATCTTTTGCAAGAACTTGCCAGAGGAATAATCGTGGACTCTCGATTGAATGCCTTTCTTGAGCGGGCCGATGCGGTTCTGGCTCGCCTGGAACCGTTGTTACCGGCACCGCGTCAAGCCATCGACTGGAATAATTGCCTCGCCGCCCGTTGGCAGCGCGAAGGCCGCAGCGGCTTTTTGCTGCCGTTGGAAGTGAGCCTGGACATGCGCCTGTCCGACCTGATCGGCGTGGACAAGCAACGTGAGCAACTGGCTCGCAACACTCAGCAATTTCTTGATGGCCTGCCCGCCAACCATGCGTTGCTGTGGGGCTCGCGCGGCACCGGCAAATCCTCCATGGTGCGCGCCTTGCTGGCCCAGCATGCCAAGGCCGGTTTGCGCCTGATTGAAATCGAGCGCGACCACCTGGCTGACCTGCCGCGCGTGGTCGAGCAACTGCTCAAGCTGCCGCAGCGGTTCATCCTGTTCTGTGACGACCTGTCTTTCGAAGCGGGTGAGGGTGATTACCGCGTACTCAAGAGCGTGCTGGACGGCTCTCTTGAGCAAGCGCCGGAAAACGTCTTGCTGTATGCCACTTCCAACCGTCGTCACCTGGTGCCGGAAAACCAGAGCGACAATGACAATTGGAAGCGCGTGGACGGTGAGTTGCACCCCAGTGAGGCAGTGGAAGACAAGATTGCCTTGTCCGACCGTTTTGGCCTGTGGCTGTCGTTCTACCCGTTCAGCCAGGAACACTTCCTGGACGTGGTCGAACACTGGATCGGCGAACTGGCCAGCAAGGCCGGCTTGCAGTGGCAGCGTGATGAAGCCCTCGACATCCTGGCCGTGCGCTGGGCCACCGGGCGTGGCAACCGCAACGGCCGGTGCGCGTATCAATTCGCCCGTTACTGGGTGGGTCTCAAGTTGTTGGAGCGTCAACCATGATCGATTTACAACAGGCCGGCACCGGCCTGGACGGCTATGCCATGCTCTGCGCGCAGCTGGAATCGCTGCTCGCCGATGAGCGTGACTTTATCGCCAACAGTGCGCAGTTCTCGGCGTTCCTGTTCAACCAGTTGGACGACTTGAACTGGGCGGGCTTTTACCTCAACCGCAATGAAGAACTGGTGCTTGGCCCGTTCCAGGGCCAGATCGCTTGCGTGCGTATCCCCTTCGGGCGTGGCGTCTGCGGCGCGGCGGCGGCATCGCGCCAAACCCAGCGGGTGGAAGATGTGCATGCGTTCCCGGGCCATATTGCCTGTGACAGCGCTTCCAACAGCGAACTGGTGGTGCCATTGGTCAAGGATGGCCTGCTGGTGGGTGTGCTGGATCTGGACAGCCCGTCGCTGGCCCGTTTCAGCGAGCAGGACCAGGCAGGCATCGAGCAGTTGGCGGCGATTTTCCTGCGGTTGACCGACTGCTGATCCAGCAGGAGAGGGCGGCTCGCCGTTATTGACTGCCCAGCTTATGGAGCTGCACCTGCAGCGTCCTCTCCAGCTCCAGCATGAGTTTTTCCAGGGCCTTGACCCCTACGTCCAGCGTGGCGCGCGCTTCATTGCGGGCACAGGCCTGCTCCAGTGCTTCGCATTGCGCCGCCAATGCACTTGCCTGGACGATACGCGCGGCGCCCTTGATCTTGTGGGCTTGCTCAATGATCGCCTGGGGCGCCGCTTGGCGGGCCATCAAGGCCACCAGGTCGTCGCGGTCCTGACGGCTGCTGCTCAACAGTTCCGCCAGCAAACGTCGGCTCAATTGCGGGTCGCCGCCGGTCAGTGCGTCCAGGCACTCAAGTTCCAGCTGCTGGCCGCTGGATTGCGGTTTGATCTGCGCCAGATGCTGCTCCAGTGCCGTGAGGCTGATGGGCTTGAACAGGCAGTCATTCATGCCCGCTTGCGCACAGCGAAGTTTTTCTTCGGGTTGTGCATTGGCGGTGAAACCGAGGATCACGCAGGGCAGCTGTTGCTCTCGCTGCTCGTATTCACGGATCGAACGGCTCAACTCATAGCCATTCATCACGGGCATGTTGCAGTCGGCAATCACCAGATCGAAGTGCTCCTGGCGCCAGGCTTGAAACCCGGCGGCGCCATGTTGGGCCGCCGTGAACTGGTGCCCCAGGTAACCCAATTGCTGGCACATCAGCAAACGGTTCGCCGGGTGGTCGTCCACCACCAGCACATTGAGCACCGCCGCGGCTGTCGGCGCCTGGGACTTGAGCTCGTCCAGCGCTTCAATGGGCTTGAGGCAGGTCATCCTCAGGCTGACCTGTACTTGAGTGCCCACCATGGGCACGCTGCTCAGGCTCAGTTGCCCACCCATCATCTCGCACAGGCTGCGACAGATCACCAGCCCCAGGCCCGCTCCGCTCCTGGCCAGGTGCCCGGAGTTGTCCGCCTGGGCAAAGGGTTCGAACAGGCGCAATTGGTCGTCGCGGCTGATGCCGATGCCGGTGTCCTCGACCACCAGCTTCATCTGCACCTCGTGGGGCTGTTCGGTGGCTTGCACCTGCACCTTGATCTTCACCTGCCCACGCTCGGTGAACTTGATCGCGTTGCTGACCAGGTTGGACAGCACCTGCTTGAAGCGCAGCGGGTCGATCAGCACGGCGGTGTTATCGAGGTGGGTGTCGAATTCGAGCAGCAGGCTGAGGGTTTTCTGGCGGGCCAGGCCGTCGAAGACGCGCACCACCGACTCGATCACTTCGCGCAGGTTCACGCGCTCGGGAGCCAGGCTCAGGCGGCCGGATTCGATGCGTGCAATGTCGAGGATATCGCCGATCAGCTCCAGCAGGTCCTTGGCCGAGTTATAGGCTACTTCGATCGCCGGGCGGTCGAGATGGCCCTGATCGGCGCGCTTGAGGGTCAGCTCGAGCATCCCGATCACGGCATTCATCGGCGTGCGGATTTCATGGCTCATGGTGGCGAGGAAGGTGCTTTTGGCCCGGTTGGCCTCGTCGGCGCGTTCCTTGGCGGTGCGCAACTCGTCGAACAGTTGGCGCCGGTCACTGATATCGATCCAGCCGCCGATGATGCCCTGCACTTCGCCGTCCGAGTCGCGATAGGGCAGGATCCAGTGGTATATCGTGAGTTTTTTGCCGTGAATGTGCAGGGTGCGATCGAGGATCAACGGAGTGCCTTCCACCACTACCCGTTGGTAGTCGGCATGGTACTGCGCGGCCTCAGGGGCCAGCGCCATGTCCATTTGCACCACACTCTTGCCGATCACCTCTTCGCGTTTGACCCCGAACACTTGCAGGTAGCTGTCATTGCAGGTCTGCAACAGGCCCTTGCGGTCGCGCACATAGATCGGGTGCGGTGTTTCATTGACCAGTGCGCGCATGAACTCGAACTGGTCATTGAGGGCGCGCTCGGCCATTTTGCGATGCTTGATCTGGCGGCGCATGTAGGCGTTCCAGGTCAGGGAAATCAGCAGCAGCAACCCGGTGCCAACGATGATTTGCGCAATCAGTTGGTGGTAATTGCGCCAGTAACTGTCGGAGGCCGGCGTGTAACCGCGCCAGCGGCTGTTGATCACGCCCATTTCGTCCGGGGCAATGCTCAGCAGCGCCTTGTCCAGGATTGAGCTCAGTTCAACGGCACCGCGTGGCGTGGCCAGCGCGAAGGTCGCGGGCAGTGTGCCGATGCTGGCGCTGATCTGCAATTTGTCCTGGAACACCTGGGAGGCCAGGAAATAGTTGGCGATGACCAACGAGTTCACCGCGCCGTCCACACTGCCTTGGGCCAGCATTTCCGAAGCCTTGAAGGTATCACTGACTTCCACCAGGCGAATCTGTGGGAAGTCCTCTTGCAAGGTTTTCTCCAGCGGGTTGCCCAGGGTGATTGCCAAGCGCTTGCCTGCCATCTGCTCCAGGTTTGCGGCCGCGTCGGGCTCCTTGCGGGTCAGCAGAACGTAGGAGTTTTCCAGGTAAGGGCGGCTGAAGTTGAGCTGAGCCTCGCGTTCGGCGCTGGGGACGATGGCCCCGATGACATCGGCTTTACCCGTGGTGAGCTGCTCGATCATGGTGCTGACTTCGCGACTGCGCTGGATTTCAAAACGCAGGCCGGTGCGCAGGCGGATCAATTCCAGCAGGTCGGCGGTAATACCGCGAAAGTTGCCGTCGGCATCGAAGAACGTCAACGGCGCGAACGTCTCATTGACCACGACTTTGACCACCGGGTGTTCTTTGAGCCAGCGCTCTTCACGCTGGGTCAGTTGCAGTTTCTTGTCGGTCAGCAGGATGTCGCTGCCGGCGCTCCAACGCTTGGCGATGCTGTCACGCTCATTAATGGGGACGGCCGCCAGCACCGCATCGACGATGCTCAGTAGAACGTCCTGATCGTGGCGCAAGGCGAAGCTGAACCCATAGGCTTCATGCTTGCCGAAGTTGGCCATGTGGATGTTTTTCAGGTAGCCCTTGTTGATCATGTAATGGGTGGAAATAGTGTCCCCCAGGAACACGTCCGCCTGATCGAAAGCCACGGCATTGAGTGCGTTCTGATAAGAGGGAAACGCGCGGATATCCGCCTGCGGGTACAACTTTTCCACTTCGCTCAACGGCAGGTAGTGATAGACAAGGCTCAAGCGCAGGCCGGCCAGGCCATCGCTCAAACTGCGGGTTTCACCTTCGCGGGTCACCAGTACGGGCTGGTCCACCGCATACGGCTGCGACAGCATGAGCTTGGGGTTGGCAGCCTCAAAGCCGTTGGAAGAGCCCAGCAGGTCGATCTCCCCGGTCTCAAGCGCATGGATCGCGGCGTCTCGGGTCGGATAGCGCAACACCTTGACGGGCAAGGCCATGGCTTTGGCCAGCAGCCCTGCGTAATCGGCGGTCAGGCCCTCATAGTCGCGACCGCTGGAGGTGAGGTCGAAGGGCGGATAGTCGGGTGCCGAGGTGCCCAGTACCAGCTCGCGTTTGTACAGTAGCCACTGGCGCTGGGTTTTATCCAGTTGAGTATCGAGTTGAACGGTACCCGCGCGGCTCAATAAGGTGAAGTGTTTCGGTCCGATTTGATGGGCTGCGGGCACGGTAGTGCTCAAGCACATGCCGGCCAATAATATAATCAGATAGTCCTTTATACGCCTGGGCATCCGCTTTCTCACACTAGCGCGTTTCGTTTTGCCATCTCGATAAGTTCTACCAAGGACTTGGCTTTAAGTTTTTGCATCAGCCTTTTTTTGTAAGTGCTTACTGTCTTGTTACTTAGAAACATACCTTTGGCGATTTCTTTGTTCGTACGACCTTGTGCGAAAAGTTGCAATACCATCAGTTCGCGGTCGTTCACGGCCTTGAACAGTTCAAGTTCCAGTGCGTCCTTGCTGTCGACGCCATTGGAATTGAGTGCCTGGCTGGGGAAGTAGTTGTAACCCGACAGCACCGCACGAATGGCGCTCAGCAATTCGCTCAGGTCGCCTTCCTTGCACACATAGCCGTCTGCACCCGAGCGCATGCAGCGCGTGGCAAACAACGTCGGGCTCTGGGCCGTCAGGATCAGGGTTTTCATCGAGGTGTTCATCGCGTTGAATCGGCAGAGCACTTCGAGGCCGTCGAGTTTGGGAATACTGATGTCCAGAATGATCAGGTCGGGCAGGCATTCGCGAACCATCTGTATCGCGTCACACCCGTTGTCCGTTTCGCCAACGATTTTATAACCCTCGTGTTCCAGCAACATGCGAATGGCCAGCCGGATAACCGGATGGTCATCAATGATAAAAACCGTGTTCATAATCATATTCCATGCAAGTGCAAATAAAGCGGGCACATTAGCTCAGAAGATGAGGGAGGAGGATGAACGTTGGGGGGAGTAGATATAAAACAGGAGAATTCCTACATAATAAAAGGTAATGACCTACCGTTCGATAAGGCTTTGCGTCGTCGGATGTAAGCAATAGTCGAATCAGTCAGCCCTGAAGCGGTGTCAGGGATTCAACGAGGGTATTGCAGCGATAATTGACCCGTGAACAGTGTTTATAGTCCTACATTTATATCGAAGACAGTGGCGCAATCAATTCTGCCAGCGCCTCTTTATTCAGCGGCTTCAATAAGTAACCCAGCAGAGGCAAACCGCGCTGCCGGGCCTGGCGTGTCAGGTTGGACAATTCTGTTGCTGGCAGGCTGCTCAATAAGATGGCGCCGGTGATGAAGTGTCCGCGATGGGCAATGTCTACCAGTTCCAGCCCAGGCAGGTCAGGCAGGCATTGATCGCACAGCATCAAGTCAAAGGGGCGGGTGGCGCAGGACATCGAGCGGATCGCCTGTTCGGCATTTTCCGCAAGGGTCAATTGCTCGAAACCGAAGCTCTTGAGCAGGCACTGAGTGGCCAGGAGCTGAAAGGGATGATCCTCCACCAATAGGATTCGAAGACAGGGTATGGGCATAGAAGGCACATGGCTCAGTCAGAGGGGCGTGACGTAGGAATTGTGTGTCAGGTTCGCAAGAAGCCTGCGCGATTATTCCTCGAGCCGATGTGCGAATTCGATCAGGCCGCTCTGTTCCCGTCGTAGGTAAAGTCTGTACGAGACGCAGGCGGCGAGATCAACGTTTTATTGTGGGCTGGAGCGCCCGGTCATCTCCCGGGCCATTTCGGTGGCGTAGCTGTCGGTCATGCCGGCGATAAAGTCGATCATGCGCAGAAACGAAGCGTGCAGCGACCACGCTGGGTTCGGCGCGCTGTTGCCCAGCAAGTCGAGGATGCGCCGGTTCTTGAACGACGGCGTGCGCCCGCCATGCTGCTCCAGGGCGGCACCGCAAAAGGCGTTCAGCAGGATTTCCAGGGTGGTGTAGGCGCCGATTTCGTGCAGGGTCTTGCGCTTGTCCTGGAAGATTTTCTTGCGCGCCATGTCCTTGGCGTCCAGTACACAGCGCTTGGCCGGGCCGTGCATGTGTTCCACCAGGTCGCCTGGCAGCGTGCCGGCGAGCAAGGCGTCCTGCTGCTCGACGAAGGCGCGTGCGGCCGCATTGGTCAGGTGCTCGATGGCCTTGCCGCGCAATATCGCCAGCTTGCGCCGACGTGAATCCTGCGGGCCCAGTTGCCGATAGGTCTGGGGCAAATCGTCACCCACCAGGTCGAGCAGCAGCGACTCGACTTCGGCATAGTCGAGCAGCTCCATTTCCAGGCCGTCTTCGAGATCGATCAAGGCGTAGCAGATATCGTCGGCCGCCTCCATCAGGTAGACCAGCGGATGACGCGCCCAGCGTTGCTCTTCCAATTGCGGCAGGCC
Source organism: Pseudomonas sp. FP2338 (assembly GCF_030687515.1). Lineage (NCBI taxonomy): Bacteria > Pseudomonadati > Pseudomonadota > Gammaproteobacteria > Pseudomonadales > Pseudomonadaceae > Pseudomonas > Pseudomonas sp. FP2338. Next base: position 1,965,810 of record NZ_CP117436.1, read on the forward strand.
GAGCTTGTGGGCGATCTGCTCAAGGATCGGCAACTCGCTCTGATAACAGCCGAACTTGTGCTTCTTGTAGCCCAACGAATCCGCGTGGCGGGCGGTCCAGGGGTACTTCAGGTAAGTGCCGAGGGTGGCGTAGGTCAGGCGTGTGCCGCCGTCGAACTGATGGTATTCCAGCTGGGTGAGCACCCGGAAACCTTGGGCGTTACCTTCGAAATTGAGGAAGTCATTGCGCTCGGCCGTGCTCATGTCATCCAGCCAGCCGCGTCCGGCCGCCTGTTGGAACCAGTGGCGAATGGCATCTTCACCCGAGTGCCCGAACGGCGGGTTGCCGATGTCATGGGCCAGGCAAGCCGATTGCACCACCATGCCCAGGTCGCTTGGCTCGCACCAGTCGGGCAGGGCGCTGCGCAGGGTTTCGCCGACGCGCATGCCAAGGGAGCGGCCGACGCAGCTGACTTCCAGGGAGTGGGTCAGGCGTGTATGGATATGGTCGTTACTGGACACCGGGTGCACCTGGGTCTTGCGGCCCAGGCGGCGGAACGCGCCGGAGAAAATAATCCGGTCGTGGTCTTTGTGGAACGGGCTACGGCCGAGTTCTTCCGGGCTGTGCAGGGGTTTTCCAAGACGTTCGCGGGTAAGCAGGGTGGGCCAATCCAAGGCGGTTACTCTCCGTGCGGTGAATGACCCTCCCAGCTTCCCGGTTCAGCGCGGCATCGGCAAGCAAAAATCTACAGGCCGGCCGCATCGATATCGATTAACAGCAAGCGCTGACCGTTATCGAAGAACTGTCCGGCGGTGAGGCAATACTGGTTGGTGGTGGCGTCGCGGTAGGTCGACGACAGGGTCAGGCGCCGCTCCTCCCAGCCTTCGGCGAGCAGGTAATAGAAATACGGCCGCCATGACCAGTTGTGGCCCAGGTAGTGGCTGTCGGCCTGCCAGGCATCCTGGCGCCACTCGAAGTTGGGCGTCAGCTGGGTGCCATGGCGGTCGCACTGGTAAAAGCGCAGCAGCCATGGAAAGTCCGGCAATTGGGGCAGTTGATCGAGCGGCGCGCGGGCCTGGGCCCAGCGTTGCAGGATGCTCATCAGCTCGGCCAATTGCACGCGCAACTGCATCACACGGCCACGCTCGGCGAGTTTGTGCTGTACGTAAACCCTGCGCAGTTGGGCAAAGCGCGCGACGAATGCATCGGCCGCAAACCAGTCCAGTTGGGCCTGGGCAAACAGATAGCCCTGCACATAACGCGCGCCGCACTCCAGGGCAAAATTCAGTTGCGCCTCGGTTTCCACGCCCTCGGCGATGATCCAGCAGCCGGTTTTTTCGGCCATTTGCGCCAGCGCCCGCACCACGTCACTGCTCGGCCCGCCTTTAGCGGCTTCCTGGAACAGGCGCATGTCGAGCTTGAGAATATCCGGCTGCAGCGCCAGTACGCGGTCGAGTTGCGAATAGCCCGCACCGAAGTCATCAATGGCGATGCGTGCGCCGGCCTCTCGGTAGCGTGCCACCACCTCGGCCAGGCGCTGGATGTCGCCGCCCAGTTCGGTGATTTCAAACACAATGCGCCGCGGATCGACGTGGTGGGCCTGCACTTGTTTCAGGCTGGGCAAGGCTTGGCCAGGGCGCAGGCGGTTGATCCAGCGGGGTGAGATGTTCAAGCTCAGAAACCAGTCGACGGGTGCTTCATGCAGGCGGCTCAAGGCGTTTTCGCGGATCTGCCGGTCCAGGCGGCGCAGGGCCACGCCCGGTGTGCGCGGGTCGGCAAACAGCGGGCCTACCGACTGCAAGTGACCATCGGCTTGACGCAGGCGGCCCAGGGCTTCGACGCCGGCAATGCGCCCGGTGGCGGTATCGATGAAGGGTTGGAAGCAGGCGAGCGGTTGCCCGTCGATCACGGGGCCTCCTTAAGAGAGCTGGCGAAAAAAAGGCCCGGCCCTCAATGACGAGGGCCGGGCCGATTCTGTTTGCAAGAATGCAGCCAGCCAGCTTCAGCCTTTACGCTGCATGGCCAATTTGATCAGCGGGATCAAACCGGCACCCAGTCGCACCAGGCGCGTCAGGCTGCTGATGCCGCCGCCCTTGGCGCCCTTGCCGGTAAAAAAGCCCATCAGGGTCACCGCCGCCACGCCCCACAGCGGCGCGTGCTTGATGCCCAGGCTGTCTTGCCAGTTGTGGCGCATATCGCGCATTTTGTTCAGCGGCGCCATCAGTTGTTGGGACTCGTGACGGATCTCCTGGCGATGCATTTCCATGCGCAGGCGAATCAACGCCTTGCGCATTTCCCGGCGCGAGGTGTTTTGCGGGATTTCAGTCATGCTCATGGCAGCAGGCGCTCCCGATCATTGGCCAGCTCTTCGAGGGTGGCGTGGAAGGGCGTGGACTCATCGAACACCGCCGCTTTCAAACGCACCCCACAGAAGGCCGCAGCCAGGCTGTAGAACACGCAGAGGCAAATGATCCCGGTCAGGCGGTAACCGGTGTCCCACACCAGGATCATCACCAGCGTCGACAACCCCACCAGCAATAACAGGGCAAACACCAACGCCAAGCCTGCAAACAACAGCAGGCTCACGGTGCGGGCCTTCTGTTCCTGCAGCTCGATGCCAAATAATTCGACGTGGCTGTGCAGCAAGCCCAGAACGGCTGCGCCCAGGCGTCGTGAAGTGGAACTTGTGCCCGTGGACGAGCCGGTTTCGCCGATAGACATGATAGTTAGCGCCTTGTAGCCAGCAGACCGATCAGGAAGCCCACGCCGGCGGCAATGCCCACCGACTGCCAAGGGTTGGCCTGCACGTAATCTTCGGTGGCCGTGACCGCCGCCTGGCCGCGTTCACGCAGGGAATCTTCGGTCAGTTGCAGGGTTTCACGGGCTTTGAGCAGGCTTTCGTGAATCTTGCTGCGCAGCTCATCGGCCTGGTCACCGGCGAGTACGGCGGTGTCGTCGAGCAACTTTTCGGTGTCGCTGACCAGGGTTTGGAAATCCGCCATCAGTATTTCTTGAGCAGTCTGAGCAGTTCTTCTGGCCATGGGTATCTCCGTGATTGGCTGATTCTGTATGTCTTGAGCGTGCGTGGTTTGTGTAGATGAGTTTTCGAGTCACCGACTTCGGTGAAGGTTCACTTCAATTGTCTGGTACAGCTTTTGCTTTGCCTTGGTGCGCAGGCCCTGGGGCTTGCGCCGAGTCAGGGCGGATCGAGGCCAATGCCTGGAAAAACCTTACCCTAAATCACACAAACTCGCGGAAAAACCCTGTCGGCAACGGCCCGTTGTGTTGATCGCTGCGCTAAAGCGGTTCACGCCTCCTCAAGAGGGGCGGGGCCGGTGGTGCCAATTTAGTGCGCGCAACCCTGGCTTGAACCGCTTTGGTGCTTTTTGCCTTGAATGCAGGCCTGCCAACCTCCATGGAAAATTTGCAAAGCGCAGTGGACACCCTTGTCCACAGCTCCAACACCCTGTTTATCCTGATCGGTGCGGTCATGGTCCTGGCCATGCACGCCGGCTTCGCGTTCCTGGAAGTCGGCACCGTGCGCCAGAAAAACCAGGTCAACGCCCTGTCAAAAATCCTCAGTGACTTCGCGATCTCGACCCTGGCTTATTTCTTTATAGGCTATTGGATCTCCTACGGTGTGAGCTTTATGCAGCCGGCCGCGGTGATCAGCGCCGACCACGGCTATGGCCTGGTGAAGTTCTTCTTTCTGTTGACCTTCGCCGCAGCGATCCCGGCGATCATTTCCGGCGGCATTGCCGAGCGCGCCAAATTCGCCCCGCAATTGTGTGCCACCGCGCTGATCGTGGCGTTTATCTACCCGTTTTTCGAAGGCATGGTGTGGAACGGCAATTTCGGCCTGCAAGCCTGGTTGCTCGCGCGCTTTGGCGCCAGCTTCCATGACTTTGCCGGCTCGGTGGTGGTGCACGCCATGGGCGGCTGGCTGGCGCTGGCGGCGGTGTTGCTGTTGGGCCCGCGCAATGGGCGCTACAGAGAAGGGCGGCTGGTCGCGTTTGCGCCTTCGAGCATTCCGTTCTTGGCGTTGGGTTCGTGGATTCTGATCGTCGGCTGGTTCGGCTTTAACGTGATGAGCGCGCAAACTCTCAACGGTGTCAGCGGCCTCGTCGCCGTCAACTCACTGATGGCGATGGTCGGCGGCACGGTCGCGGCCTTGGTGATCGGCCGCAACGACCCAGGCTTCCTGCACAACGGCCCGCTGGCCGGGCTGGTGGCGATTTGTGCCGGCTCCGACCTGATGCACCCGGTGGGCGCGCTGGTCACGGGCGTGATCGCCGGTGGTTTGTTCGTGTGGTGCTTTATCGCCGCCCAGGATCGCTGGAAGATCGACGACGTGCTGGGCGTATGGCCGCTGCATGGCCTGTGCGGCGTGTGGGGCGGCATCGCCTGCGGCATCTTTGGCCAGACCGCACTCGGTGGCTTGGGCGGCGTCAGCCTGATCAGCCAGTTGATCGGCACTGCACTGGGCGTGGCCGTGGCGCTGGGCGGCGGCTTGCTGGTGTACGGCGTGATCAAGCGCGTGCACGGGCTACGCCTGAGTCAGGAGCAGGAGTATTACGGGGCGGATTTGTCGATCCACAAGATTGGAGCGGTCAGCCAGGATTGATCGGCTGCCTGGCAACCGGCTGGCCCGCTCGCCACAGTCGGGTGGGTGGGCTTAGAATGATTGCCTGTTTTTGATCGGGTCCATTCGCCATGCTGCCTGAATGCCAGTTGTTCGGCACCCTGGGTTGCCATCTTTGTGAGGTTGCCGAAGACGAAATCATGCCGCTCGTCGAGCACGGGTTGCTGGTGGAGTTGGTCGATATCACCGACCCTGCCGATCTCACCGAAGTCTACGGGCTGCGCATCCCGGTGCTTCGGCGCCTGGATACCGGGGCGGAGCTGGATTGGCCGTTCGAGACCGAACAGGTGGTCAACTTTCTTAAGTAGCGCGAGCCCGGCGGCTTGCCGACCACCAGGCTTTGGTTGTTCAAGCGCCTTGAGTGTTCTCCAGACCGCAGCGCTCATGCGCGATCAAGTCATCGTGGGATTCGCGCCGCCGTATCAATGTGGCGTGTGCTCCCTCCACCAGCACTTCTGGCGGGCGCCCTCGGGAGTTGTATTGGCTGGCCATGCTCATCCCATAAGCGCCACATGAGAAAATCGCCAATAAGCTTGCGTCTTCCAAGGCGGGCAAAGGCCGACCTAATGCGAAGTGATCGCCGGTTTCACAAATGGGGCCAACAATGTCGATTTCTTCCAGGGGGGCGCCTCCCGCCATACGGACGCTCTCGCTCAATGCCGTCCAATGGCCAGAAAAGTCGCCAAATCGGGTTGGCCAGATGACGTGATTCGCGCCGTATAAAGTGGGGCGCAGCAGAACATTCATACCCGCATCAACAATCGCAATCTTGCGGTCCCAGCCTTGTTTGATGTACTCGACCGTGGTGAGTAAAACGCCCGCGTTCGCGCTGATCGAACGGCCCGGCTCAATGATGAAGCGCAGACCACGACGTTTCAGTTCTTGCAGACGCTCACAAATAAGCGCTCCCGTTTCAGTCAATGAACAGACGGGATTGCTTTCGTTGCCGTATTGCGCTGGAAAACCTCCGCCGATATTGATGAACTCAATCGGGCAGTCAGCGGCCTGAAGCCGGTTGACCATATCTTCAATCTTGTCGATGGCAGACAAGTAAGTGTGGGCCGACGGGATCGGGGACCCGAGATGAATATGAATGCCAACGACATCGACGCTCGCGTAACGCTTTGGGGTAAACAGTTCATAGGCACGTTCAATCGGTATGCCAAATTTTGTCTGGCGGCCGCCGGTGGCCGTTTTCTCATGGGTGCCGGCATCCGCCACATCCGGATTGACCCGAATGGCCACCTTTACCCGCTTGCCGGCCGCCGACGCGACCGCATCCAGGCGCAGCAGCTCTGCCTCGGACTCCACATTAAAAAGGAATACGCCCACGTCAACGGCATATCTGATTTCTTCATGGGACTTGCCGACACCCGCGAACACTATCTTGTCTGCAGTCACGCCTGCCATCAGTGCGCGGTACAGTTCACCGCCACTGACCACGTCGAGGCCGGAACCTTGATCGACCAGCACCTTGAGGACGCTGAGATTGCTGCAGCTTTTAACCGAGAAACAAATCAAAGGCGACAGTGCAGAAAATGCGTTTTGGAGTACGGCATAGTGATTTTTCAGCGACTGTGCTGAATAGAGATAAACAGGGCTGCCGTGCTGTTCGACAATGGCACGTACATCCACTTGTTCTGCATGTAAATGGCCGTTGATAAAATTAAAATGGTCCATCTTCTTACCTCGATTGGATGACGCCAACTAAACGCACTGACAACTTTCTCAGCGCAGACGATGCAAGTGTGCATGGCGAAAAAATAAAGAAAAAATATCAAAATGATGGCCATCTATTCATTTCTGATATGGTTCGCCCCATTCAATTCAGCGCGTGGGTTTGCTCATGAATTTCAGTTTTCGCCATGTGGAGGTGTTCTGGGCGGTCATGACCACCGGCAGTGCAACCGCTGCCGCTGCTCTCCTGCATACCTCGCAGCCCACTATCAGCCGCGAGCTGAGTCGGTTTGAAACCTTGACCCAGTTGACCTTGTTCAAACGCGCGGGCGCAAAACTGATTCCCACCGAGCATGGCCTTATGCTTTTCGATGAAGTTCAGCGCAGCTATGTGGGCCTGGCGCGCGTCAAGAACGCCGCTGAGGCGATCCGGCACTTTCGCCATGGGCAAATTTCGCTGACCTGCCAGCCGGCGTTTTCGAATGCCTTGCTGCCGCAGGTCTGCCAGGATTTTTGTATTAAATTCCCGGGTGTCAGCATCAATGTTACGCCGCAGGAATCTCCCGCCTTGGAAGAGTCACTGACGGCTCAGCGCTATCATTTGGGGCTGACTGAAACCCTTGAGACGCCACCTGGAACCCACAGCGAAACCTTGTTAAACCTTGATGTTGTGTGTGTCTTGCCCTCTCACCATGCGCTCAATGCAAAAGCCGTCCTCACACCAGAGGATTTCAATGGGCAAAATTTTGTTTACCTGGCGGCTGATGACCCTTACAGGATCAAAACCGACGCGATCTTTCACCAGGCGGGCATTGAAAGACGGCTGGTGGTCGAAACGCATAACGCCAGCGCTGTGTGCGCGACCGTCAACCTGGGTGTCGGCGTTGCAATCGTCAATCCGCTCACCGCGCTGGACTATGTGGGCAGAGGTTTGCAGATAAGGCGTTTTTCCCATTCGATTTCTTACTGTGTGAGTGTCGTACGGCCGTTGCACCGCCCCGAATCGTCCAGCGTCCTCCACTTTGTGGATGTGCTGCGCAGCAATTGTCAGCGCATAAGTGCTCAGTTGCAGAACCTCTGAGCAGACCCACTGGTCGTGCACGAGTGCTCTTGATCGCCCGGGCGCGTTTTCGCGATGGCGAGTTTCCGAATATTACGTTACTGTATGTTTGTACAGTGATTGAATAGAGGGAACGCCCGTGGTGAATGTTGAACAACTGAAAAGCAGCGTCAATCGCATGTCCGCCGACGTCGTGCGCGACGCGGTGAACGAGCTGCGCCTCGACGGCCTGGTCACGGAAGGCAAGACGCCGTTTAACAAAGTGCATTTCAATACCTGCTTTGCCGAGATCGAGGCGTTGTTCCAGCGCGCCGGTTACCACAAGCAGCTGGACGTGGTGGGTTACCAGGGCTTGCTGTACGCGCTCTACGATCCCGGCCGCTGGGAAGCGGTGGACGTGTTGCGTTGGCTCAAGGAATTTACCGAGGCTGCCAGCGCCTCGCCGGTGTTGCGAGCGCAATTGGCCAAGGCCTGAGATCCGCCCTAGGCCCAATCGCGTTCCATGCGGGATAATGCCTGCCGGTTTATCCAGGTTTCGAGCATTGCATGTCCACATCCGCTTTCTCTGCGTCCCAGCATCAAGCCAGCACGTTGTACCTGCCACCCGGCCCCTGGGCGACGGTGCTCGATTGCCTGTGCGAGCACTTTCCGGCGATCAGCCGTGAACACTGGCTGGACCGCGTCGCCCGTGGTCGTGTCTTGGACATCAATGGCCAGCCAATCAGCCTGGACCTCGCCTACAAGGAAGGCCTGTGCATTTACTATTTTCGCGAAGTGCCGAATGAGAAGGTGATCCCGGTTCAGGAAACTATCCTGTATGCCGATGAGCACTTGGTGGTGGCCGACAAGCCACACTTTCTGCCGGTGACCCCGGCCGGCGAATACGTTGAGCAAACCCTGTTGCGCCGCCTGATTCGTCGCCTGGACAACCCCGCGTTGGTGCCCTTGCATCGCATTGATCGGCACACGGCGGGGCTGGTGCTGTTCTCGGCCAACCCGCAAACCCGGTCGGCGTATCAGCAGCTGTTTCCCACACGGCGAATCGATAAATTCTACGAAGCCATTGCCCCGGCCTTACCCGACCTGACCTTTCCGCTGGTGCATAAAAGTCGCCTGGTCGATGGCCAGCCGTTCTTTCGCATGCAGGAAGGGCCGGGCGCCAGCAACACCGAAACGGCGGTGGAGGTGCGCGAGAAAAATGGCGATTTGTGGCGCTACGGCCTGTTCCCCGTGACCGGCAAGAAGCACCAGCTGCGGGTACACATGACGGCGCTGGGGGCGAGTATCTGCAACGACCCGTTCTACCCCGAGGTGCTCAAGGATGCCGAGGACGACTACGCCAACCCGCTCAAACTGCTGGCTCAGGGCGTGCGCTTTATCGACCCGGTGACCGGTGAACAACGCGACTTTCGCAGCCGCATCACCCTCGACTGGTAACCGCCAGAAACAACAAGGCCCGCACATGGCGGGCCTTGTGGGCAAACGCTTAAGACTTACAGGTCTTTAACGGTGCGAACCTGATCCTTGTTGATACGGGTCTGCTTGCCGTCAAGTTGTTCGAACTCGTAGAAGCCCGAAGCCTTGTCGTATTTAGGGGTGTCGACGGCCTGGATTTCGCGACCGTCATTCAGGGTGATCACTGTAGGCGAAGCGCAACCGGCGAGAGTGGCGAGGCCCAGTGCAAGCATGAGAGCGGCGATGGTCCGTTGAGTCATGAGTTTGTCTCCAAGAGAATTCTTTTAAATAGCTGACCTTGTGACGCGCATGGCGTCGACAAAGTTCCTTGTGCGAGGTTCATTCTGACACGCCGGACCCAGGGTGCAACAGCTCGGGTGTATTCAAGTTGGCCAGGCGTGGGTCATCGGCGGGGCATTCCAGGCCCACTGCGCCCAGCTGCACGAAGATCTTGCGCGGGCTGCGCTCACCGGCGTCCCATGCCTGTTGTACCGCGGTTTTGAGGTGGGTGGGGATGATACAGATCAAGGGTTCCCAGAACGCGCCATGGCGTACCATCACCGGCAGCTGCGGGTTGCGGCGTGCCGCCTCACACAAATCGTCCAACAGTCCTACGTCGATGTTGGGTACGTCACACGGCAGTATCAGCACATGCGCATGCTGCGCGGCGGCCAGCCCCGCGCGGATGCCCGCCAGCGGGCCGGGGAAGTCCGGGCTGTCGTCGCTCACCAACTGGTCGGCATACGGCGCGTACTGCTCATGGTTGCGGTTGCACGAAATGATCAAGTCATCGGTGAGTGGGCGGGTCAGGCGCTGCAAATGGGCAACCAACGGCTGGCCGTGCCAGGGCAGCAGGCCTTTGTCCTGGCCGCCCATGCGTTGGCCACGGCCACCGGCCAGCAGCAGGATCGAACAGGGCAGGGGCGAAGAATCAAGCGACATGGTGGTTCCGCTGCGGCAGGCAAATAGGGGCCTGTGATATAACATCGGGCTGTTCATTCGACAACCGGACCGAGCCATGAAAGCCAAGGCTGATGCGCCTTTCGTACCCCTCAATATCGCTGTGCTGACCGTCAGCGACACCCGCACCCTGGACACCGACACCTCCGGCCAGGTGTTCGTCGATCGCCTGACCGCCGCCGGCCACAACCTGGCCGAGCGTGTGCTGCTCAAGGACGACCTGTACAAAATTCGCGCCCAGGTCGCCCACTGGATCGCCGAAGACGTGGTGCAAGTGGTGCTGATCACCGGCGGCACCGGCTTCACTGGCCGCGACAGCACGCCCGAAGCCGTCAGTTGCCTGCTGGACAAGCAGGTCGACGGTTTTGGCGAGCTGTTCCGCCAGATCTCCGTGGCCGACATCGGCACCTCCACCGTGCAATCACGCGCGCTGGCCGGCCTGGCCAACGGCACGCTGGTCTGCTGCCTGCCGGGTTCGACCAACGCGGTGCGCACCGGTTGGGATGGCATCCTTGCCGAGCAACTGGATAACCGCCACCGCCCGTGCAACTTTGTGCCGCACCTGAAGCAGGCCGAACCCTGCGAATCCCGTGGGTAAGCCCTTGGATAAGCCTTTGCATAAGCCCTTGGATAAGCCCGGCAAGACTGGCGCCCTGATGCCGGTAGAAGACGCGCTACGCCAGCTGCTGGACATGGCCGACGCCACGCCGATCCGTGAGCCGCAAGTACTGCCCCTGGCCGATTGCGATGGCCGCGTGCTGGCGCAAGACCTGATCTCCACGCTCGACCTGCCGCCCTGGCCGAATAGCGCCATGGACGGTTACGCCCTGCGCCTGGCCGACTGGACCGGCGAGCCGCTGCCCGTGAGCCAGCGCATCTTCGCCGGCCAGGCGCCGCAGCCACTCGCCGCCGGCACCTGCGCGCGCATCTTTACCGGCGCGCCGGTACCTGAAGGCGCCGATTGCGTGGAGATGCAGGAAAACGCCGTGGTCCACGCCGACGACCGCGTGAGCTTCACCGAGCGTTTGCGGGCCGGCCAGAACATTCGCCCCCAGGGCCAGGAAACCACGGTCGGTGAGTTGGTGTTAAACGCCGGCACTCGCCTGGGCCCGATTGAACTGGGCCTGGCTGCCTCCCTCGGGCATGACTGTTTGAGTGTGGTGCGCCGGGTGCGTGTGGCCGTGCTGTCCACCGGCGACGAACTGATCGAACCCGGCCTGCCGCTGGGGCCGGGGCAGATCTACAACAGTAACCGGCGTGTGTTGTGCTCATGGCTTGCACGCATGGGCTGTGAAGTGATCGATGCCGGGATTCTACCGGATGATCTGGAAAAGACCCGCACACGCCTGGCAAGCCTGGGCAGTGTCGACCTGATCCTGTCCACCGGCGGTGTCTCGGTCGGCGAGGCGGATTTTCTCGGCATCGCCCTGCGCGAAGAGGGCGAACTGGCGCTGTGGAAACTTGCGATCAAACCAGGCAAACCGCTGACCTTCGGGCACTTTCGCGGTGTGCCGGTGATCGGCCTGCCCGGCAACCCGGCCTCGACGCTGGTGACCTTTGCACTGCTGGCCCGGCCTTATCTGCTGCGCCGCCAAGGCGTGCAGGACGTGGCGCCGCTGCGTTTCGAAGTGCCGGTGGGGTTCGTATGGCCTCAGCCGGGTAACCGTCGCGAGTACCTGCGCGGGCGTCTCGAGCAGGGCCGGGCGATTATCTACCGCAACCAGAGCTCCGGCGTGCTGCGCAGCGCGGCGTGGGCCGAAGGGTTTGTGGAGGTGTTGGAGGGTACGACACTCGATATTGGCGACCGCGTCAATTTCATTCCCTTGAGTGAAGTCCTGAACTAGACAGCGTTCAACAATGTGGGAGCGGGCTTGCTCGCGAAGGCGGTACATCAGTCACACATGGGGTGACTGACACAGCGCCTTCGCGAGCAAGCCCGCTCCCACATTTGATTTGTGTACATCTGATAACACTCAGTAATCATCTCCGCGCTCAGTCACATCCCGCTCCACCGGCTCGGCATTCGGGTCATAGCCCACCGGGAATTTGCCCTTGAGCGTCCACGCGAACGCAATAATCTCGGCCACCGTGCGGTACAACTCCTCCGGGATGCTGTCGCCCAACTCCATGCGCGCCAGCAGTTTCACCAGCTCGGCATTCTCATAGATCGGCACTTCATTTTCCCGCGCCAACTTCAAAATGGCTTCGGCCAAGGCATCGTCGCCCTTGGCCGCCAGGGTTGGCGCTTGCTGGCCGTCATACTTGAGGGCAATCGCCTGGCGCGGCGGGGTCGGGTTTTTCATGCGGTTTCATCCACCCAGCGTTGCTCCAATCCGGTTCGTGGCCCGCGTGGCGGGGTGCCGAGGTGGCAGTCCAGGTCGCCGACATTGATACCCGAAGTCACCAGGCGCTCGCGCAAACTGCCCAAATGGCTTTCGATCAGGCTGGCGGTGAACGCGCGCGAGGCCCACAGCTGACTGGACAATTTGCCCTGGGTCAGTTGCGCCTGCACCTGCAACGGGCCCAGTGGCTCCATGTCGAAGGCCAGCTCGACGCGCCAGAGCATTTGCTTGGGGTCTTTCTTGTCCTTGCGCTCCGGTTGGTCCTTGTCCGGCGGCGGTTCTTCACGCTGGAACTTGACCTGCAACGGCACAATGTCCTGCAAGGTGCGCATGGGGATTTCCAGCTGCCAGGTGGTTTGCAGCCGGCCATCGGCGGTGGTGCCGGTTTGCTCCAGGCTCGACAGCTGATGGCTTTGCAGCCGGGAAATCGCCCCGGCGGCCAGACGCAGCAGGTTTTCCAGGTCGCCTTCGCCTGCCAGTTTCGCCATCAGCCGGTCCGGCAGCGGAAAGCCCGCCGGGGCTTGTCGGGCGCCGATCTGGCCGAGTGTGCTGAGCGGGTTACGCACGAAATTGGGCAGTACCTGGGCCAGGGTATTGGCGGCGAGGATGGCGTTCAGATTCGTCGCGGCGGGCAGGGTCGGCAGCAAATCGGCAACCAGGCGCAGCAGCGCGCCCTTCATGTCCAGAGGCGGAATTTGCGGGTCTTGCCCGGCGAGCAATTTGGCCTCAAGAAACACGCCGCTACTCTGTACCAGCTGCGCCAGTACCTTGGGGTTGCTGACTTGCGCCAGGTCGGGCAGGGCGTTGAGCAAGCGCGCGGCGGCGGCGCGCAGGTCGCTGGAGGTGGTGTCGTCGGCAGGCAGGCTTTGCAGCGCGGTGAACAGTACATCCAGCGAGCCTTGGCGACTTTGCTGGGTCGACAGCTGTTGCGCCACGGCCAACTGATCCTTGAGACCGCTTAGCGGCACGAAATTCAGGGTTTGCGCATTCTGCACCACGGCGCTGAGCAAGCTGCCGACCCGCAGCGGTTGCGGGCTTTCCAGGCTCAGTGTGGTGCCGGCCAGGGCGTTATTGAGCACACTGACCAGTGAGCGATAAATCGCCGGTTGCGCCGTGCCTTGCGGCAGCATTTGGGTGGTCAGCACCTTGGCCTGCAACAGCGTGCCCACCGGCATTTGCGTGGTGTCGATGCGCGTCAGTGCGGCCACATTGGCGCTCAAGGCTTGCTGCAAAGTGATGCTCAGGTTGCCGGTCGGCGTCTGGCTCACCGCCACGTTGCTGCCCAGCGGCAACGGCTGGGCACTGCTCGCCTGCACCAAGGTCTGGCGGCCGCCTTCAAGGGTCAACTTGAGCAACAGCTGAAACGCGTCACCGCCTTGTTTAAGTGCAATCACCTCGGCGTTGGCGGTTTTCCCAGGGTCGATCAGGCCGGTCTGCGGCTCCAGCAGTTTCAACAACTCGCCGGTCGGCGGCAGCGGGGCAGGCCCGGGCGTCGGTGCTGGCGGCAGCGTAGGAAGGTTGATCTCACCGGTCATCGTGCGCGTCGTCTCTGGGGAAATTGCCCTCTTTAGAGTAGGGCATCACATGTATAATGCCGCCCGTCTGCAAAGAGAGCGGTAAAAACCTCACAACTATTTGATCCAGCTCTCTAAAATCGGTCGCCAAAGCCGTTATTGTGCATTTCTCTATAACGGCCGCTGCACCGCCGACTTGAACCGTAAAGGCCCGCGATCTTTTGACCAGCCCTCTTCTAGAAGCCGTAGCGCTTGCCTGTGAACGCGACCTGCGCCTGCTGTTCGAGCACCTCGAACTGCGGCTGGCGGGCGGCGACATGGTGCAGATCAGCGGCCCCAACGGCAGCGGCAAGACCAGTTTGCTGCGCCTGCTGGCCGGTTTGATGCAGCCGACGGCCGGTGAGGTTCGACTTAACGGCAAGCCCCTTAACGAGCAACGCACCGAGCTTGCGCGCAACCTGATCTGGATCGGCCACGCCGCCGGCATCAAGGACGTGCTCACGCCGGAAGAAAACCTCAGCTGGCTCAGCGCCCTGCATCATCCGGCGCCCCGCGATGCCATCTGGCAGGCACTGGCCGCGGTCGGCCTCAAGGGTTTTGAAGACGTGCCTTGCCACACCTTGTCCGCCGGCCAGCAACGCCGCGTGGCGCTGGCGCGTTTGTATCTGCCAGGCCCGCCGCTGTGGATTCTCGATGAGCCTTTCACCGCGCTCGACAAGCAAGGCGTCGCCCAGCTCGAAGAACACTTGGCCCAACACTGCGAGCAGGGCGGCCTGGTGCTGCTCACCACCCACCACACGCTGGCGCGCAGGCCCGCCGGTTACCGCGACCTGGATTTAGGGCGGTGGTCGGCATGAGTGTGTTCGCGCTGTTAGTCGCCCGCGAAGCCCGCCTGTTGTGCCGCCGCCCGGCCGAATTGGCCAACCCCTTGGTGTTCTTCGCCATCGTCATCGCGTTGTTCCCGCTGGCGGTCGGCCCCGAGACTAAACTGTTGCAAACCTTGTCCCCGGGATTGGTGTGGGTGGCCGCGCTTTTATCGGTGCTGCTCTCGCTGGACGGGCTGTTTCGCAGTGATTTCGAAGACGGTTCCCTCGAACAGTGGGTCCTTTCGTCGCACCCCTTGCCACTTCTGGTACTGGCCAAGGTGCTGGCACACTGGGTTTTTTCCGGCTTGGCGCTAGTATTGCTCTCGCCGCTGCTGGCGATGATGCTCGGCTTGCCCGTCGAGTGCCTGCCGGTGTTGCTCCTGTCCTTGTTACTCGGTACGCCGGTGCTCAGCCTGTTGGGGGCGGTGGGCGCAGCGTTGACCGTCGGTTTGAAGCGGGGTGGCCTGTTGCTGGCCCTGCTGATTCTGCCTTTGTACATCCCGGTGTTGATCCTGGGCAGCGGCGCCTTGCAGGCCGCGCTCATGGGCATGCCGGCGACCGGTTACCTGCTGTGGCTTGGCAGCCTGACCGCCTTGGCGGTAACCCTGACACCCTTTGCTATAGCGGCTGGCCTGAAGATCAGCGTCGGCGAATAATGAGGTCTGGTTAAGCGACATAATCAGCTCTTCAACATAAGAAAGACCCTGAGCTTTGCGCAATGACGCACAGCCACCGTGATGGAAACAGCAATGAACTGGACCTGGTTTCACAAGCTCGGCTCGCCCAAATGGTTTTACGGCATCAGCGGCAAATTGCTGCCGTGGTTGAGCGTCGCCGCCATTTTGCTGATCGGCATCGGCCTGGTCTGGGGCCTGGCCTTCGCGCCGCCGGACTACCAGCAAGGCAACAGCTTTCGCATCATCTATATCCACGTGCCCGCCGCCATGCTGGCGCAGTCCTGCTACGTGATGCTGGCCGTGTGCGGCATCGTCGGCCTGGTGTGGAAGATGAAACTGGCCGACGTCGCCCTGCAATGCGCCGCGCCCATCGGCGCGTGGATGACCGCCGTGGCGCTGGTCACCGGCGCGATCTGGGGCAAACCCACCTGGGGTTCGTGGTGGGTGTGGGACGCGCGGCTCACCTCCATGCTGATCCTGTTGTTCCTGTACTTCGGCCTTATCGCCCTGGGCAATGCCATCAGCAACCGCGACAGCGCCGCCAAGGCCTGCGCGGTGCTGGCGATTGTCGGCGTGATCAACATCCCGATCATCAAATACTCGGTGCAGTGGTGGAACACCCTGCACCAGGGCGCCACCTTCACCCTCACCGAAAAACCGGCGATGCCCGTGGAAATGTGGGCGCCGCTGCTGCTGATGGTGCTGGGGTTCTACTGCTTCTTTGGCGCCGTATTGCTGATGCGCATGCGACTCGAAGTGCTCAAGCGTGAAGCCCGCACCAGTTGGGTCAAGGCCCAAGTGCAAAACAGCCTGGGAGCGCGCGGATGAACTTCAACTCGTTCAGTGAGTTTCTCGCCATGGGCCATCACGGCCTGTATGTCTGGACGGCCTATGGCATCTGCCTGGCGGTGCTGGCCCTCAACGTCGCCGCGCCGATCCTGGCCCGCAAGCGTTACCTGCAACAAGAGGCGCGTCGTTTGCGCCGGGAGACCGATAAGTGAATCCGCTGCGTAGAAAGCGTCTGTTGATCATCCTCGCCATCATGGCCGGCGTCGGCATTGCCGTGACCCTGGCCCTGAGCGCCTTGCAGCAGAACATCAACCTGTTCTACACCCCGACCCAAATCGCCAATGGCGAAGCGCCAGTCGACACGCGCATCCGCGCCGGCGGCATGGTCGAGAAGGGCTCCTTGAAGCGTTCCGGAGATTCCCTCGACGTGACCTTCGTGGTCACCGACTTCAACAAAGCCGTGACCATCACCTATCGCGGCATCCTCCCGGACCTGTTCCGTGAAGGCCAGGGCATCGTCGCCCTGGGCAAGCTCAACGCCGACGGCGTGGTGGTGGCCGATGAAGTGCTGGCCAAGCACGATGAGAAATACATGCCGCCGGAAGTCACCAAGGCCCTGAAAGACAGCGGCCAATCCGCGCCAACGCCTGCCAAGGAGGGCTAAGCCATGACGTCCGCACTGTTTATTCCGGAGCTGGGCCAGTTGGCGATGATCCTCGCCCTGTGCTTTGCCATTGTCCAGGCCGTGGTGCCGTTGCTCGGCGCCTGGCGCGGCGACCGCCTGTGGATGAGCCTGGCGCAGCCGGCGGCCTGGGGCCAGTTCGCGTTCCTGGTGTTCGCATTCGGCTGCCTGACCTACGCCTTCATGACCGACGACTTTTCCGTCGCCTATGTCGCCAATAACTCCAACAGCGCCTTGCCGTGGTACTACAAGTTCAGCGCCGTGTGGGGCGCCCACGAAGGTTCGTTGCTGCTGTGGGCCTTGATCCTCGGCGGCTGGACCTTTGCCGTGTCGGTATTCTCGCGCCAACTGCCGCAAGTCATGCTGGCCCGCGTATTGGCGGTGATGGGCATGATCAGCATCGGCTTCCTGCTGTTTTTGATCATGACCTCCAACCCGTTCACGCGCATCCTGCCGCAGATCCCGGCGAACGGGCATGACCTCAACCCGTTGCTGCAAGACATCGGCCTGATTGTGCACCCGCCGATGCTTTATATGGGCTACGTGGGTTTCTCCGTGGCCTTTGCGTTCGCCATCGCCGCCTTGCTCGGCGGGCGCCTCGATGCGGCCTGGGCGCGCTGGTCGCGGCCGTGGACCATCGTCGCCTGGGCGTTCCTCGGTATCGGTATCACCCTCGGTTCGTGGTGGGCTTACTACGAACTTGGCTGGGGCGGCTGGTGGTTCTGGGACCCGGTGGAAAATGCTTCCTTCATGCCCTGGTTGGTCGGCACCGCGCTGATTCACTCGCTGGCGGTCACCGAAAAACGCGGCGTGTTCAAAAGCTGGACGGTTCTGCTGGCCATCGCCGCGTTTTCCCTCAGCCTGCTGGGTACTTTCCTGGTGCGTTCGGGCGTGTTGACGTCGGTGCATGCGTTTGCGTCCGACCCGGAGCGCGGCGTATTCATCCTGATCTTCCTGCTGTTTGTGGTCGGCGGCTCGCTGACCCTGTTTGCGTTGCGTGCGCCGGTGGTCAAGAGCCAGGTCGGCTTCAACCTGTGGTCGCGTGAAACCCTGCTGCTGGGCAATAACCTGGTGCTGGTGGTGGCCGCGTCGATGATCCTGCTCGGCACCTTGTACCCCTTGGTGCTGGACGCTTTGAGCGGCGCCAAGCTGTCCGTCGGCCCGCCGTACTTCAACGCGTTGTTTATCCCGTTGATGGGTCTGTTGATGGTGGTCATGGCCATTGGTGTGCTGGTGCGCTGGAAAGACACACCGGTGAAATGGCTGGCCGGCATGTTGATGCCGGTGCTGCTCGGCAGTGTGGCTTTGGCGGTGATCGCTGGTTTCGCTTATGGCGACTTCAACTGGGCGGTGCTCGCCACCTTCCTGCTGGCTGCCTGGGTATTGCTGGCCGGCGTGCGCGACATTTTCGACAAGACCCGTCACAAAGGCCTGATCAAAGGTCTGCCGACGCTGACCCGCAGCTACTGGGGCATGCAGGTCGCCCACATCGGCATCGCCGTGTGCGCCCTCGGAGTGGTGCTGTCCAGCCAGAACAGCGCCGAGCGCGACCTGCGCCTGGCGCCGGGTGAGTCCATGGACCTGGCCGGTTACCACTTTATCTTCGAAGGCGCCAGGCACTTTGAAGGCCCGAACTTCACGTCCGACAAAGGCACTGTGCGTGTGGTGCGCAACGGCAAGGAAGTGGCGGTGCTGCACCCGGAAAAACGCCTGTACACCGTGCAAAGCTCGATGATGACTGAAGCCGGTATCGACGCCGGTTTCACCCGCGACCTGTATGTGGCGCTGGGTGAACCCTTGGGCGACGGCGCCTGGGCGGTACGCGTGCATGTGAAACCGTTCGTACGCTGGATCTGGTTCGGCGGTTTGCTCACCGGTTTCGGCGGGTTGCTGGCCGCGCTGGATCGGCGTTATCGGGTCAAGGTCAAAAGCCGCGTGCGTGAAGCCCTCGGCCTGCAAGGAGCGGCGGCATGAAGCGTTGGTTGATGGTGTTGCCGCTGGCGGCCTTTTTGGTGATGGCGGTGTTTTTGTATCGTGGCCTGTATCTGGACCCGGCCGAGTTGCCTTCGGCGATGATCGGCAAACCCTTCCCGGCGTTCAGCCTGCCGACGGTGCAGGGCGATAAAACCCTGACCCAGGCCGACCTGCTGGGCAAACCGGCGCTGGTCAACGTGTGGGGCACCTGGTGCATCTCCTGCCGCGTCGAGCACCCGGTGCTGAACAAACTGGCCGAACAGGGCGTGGTGATCTACGGCATCAACTACAAGGACGACAATGCGGCGGCCTTGAAGTGGCTGGCCGAGTTCCACAACCCGTACCAGCTGGATATCCGCGATGAGGACGGCAACCTGGGCCTCAACCTCGGTGTGTACGGCGCTCCGGAAACCTTCTTTATCGATGCCAAGGGCGTGATCCGCGACAAGTATGTCGGCGTGATCGACGAAGTGGTCTGGCGCGAGCAACTGGCCGCCAAGTACCAGGCACTGGTCGATGAGGCCAAGCCATGAAGCGTCTGTTAGCCGCTGCTGTGTTGGCACTTGGACTGGTTGGCGTCGCCCATGCGGCCATCGACACCTACGAGTTCGCCAAGGACGGTGACCGCGAGCGTTTCCGCGAACTGACCAAGGAACTGCGCTGCCCCAAGTGCCAGAACCAGGACATCGCCGACTCCAACGCCCCGATCGCCGCCGACCTGCGCAAAGAGATCTTCCGCATGCTGGGGGAGGGCAAGGACAACCAGCAGATCATCGACTTCATGGTAGACCGCTACGGTGATTTCGTGCGCTACAAACCGGCCCTCACCGGCAAGACTGCGCTGCTCTGGTTCGGCCCCGCCGGGCTGTTGCTGGCCGGTGTGGTGGTGATGGCCGTGATCGTGCGCCGCCGTCGCGCCGCGCCGACTGATGGTTCCGATGCGCTCTCCCCGGATGAACGCAAACGCCTCGACCAATTGCTGGACACCAAGACTGATGATTGATTTTTGGCTAGCAGCAGGGTTGCTGCTCCTGATTGCCCTGAGTTTCCTGTTGATCCCTGTACTGCGCGGCCGCCGTGCCCAGCGTGAAGAGGATCGCACCGCACTGAACGTGGCGCTTTATCAAGAACGCGTGGCCGAGCTGCAAGTGCAGCAGGACGAAGGCGTGCTGAATGCCGCCCAGCTCGACACCGGCCGTGCCGAGGCTGCGCGCGAGTTGCTGGCTGATACTGAAGGTGTGGAAAAGCCGCGTGAATCGCGCCTGGGCAAACCACTGCCGTTGTTGGCGGCGTTTCTCGTGCCGGTCCTGGGCGTTGCGCTGTACCTGCATTACGGGGCGAGTGACAAGGTCGAACTGACCCGCGAATTCTCCCAGCCGCCGGTGTCGATGCAAGACATGACCCGCCGCCTGGAGCGCGCCGCCGCCGCTCAGCCGGACTCGGCGGAAGGCTTGTACTTCCTCGGCCGCGCCTACATGGCTCAGGACCGTTCGGCCGATGCCGCCAAGATCTTCGAACGCACCGTCGCACTCGCCGGTCGCCAGCCCGAACTGCTCGGCCAGTGGGCGCAGGCGCAGTACTTTGCCGACAACAAACAATGGTCGCCCAAGGTGCAGGCGCTGACCGATGAAGCCTTGAAGCTCGACCCCAAGGAAGTCACCAGCCTCGGCCTGTTGGGTATCGCCGCCTTTGAAGGCCAGCGTTATCAGGAAGCCATCGACTACTGGAACCGCCTGTTGGCCCAGTTGCCACCGGAAGACAACTCCCGTGTCGCGCTGCAAGGTGGCATTGACCGCGCGGCCGAGAAGCTCAAGGAAAGCGGCGGTACCGTTGCGGCAAAAACGGTGATGAAAGTCCGCGTGGACCTGGCACCGGAGGTGAAGGCCAAAGCCCTGCCCACCGACAGCGTGTTTATCTTCGCCCGTGCGGTAAACGGCCCACCGGCTCCGCTGGCAGCCAAGCGCGTCACCGTGGCTGAACTGCCGGTTACCGTCGAGCTGGGCGATGCGGACGCAATGATGCCGCAGTTGAAACTGTCGAACTTCCCCGAAGTCCAACTGGTTGCGCGCATATCCCGGGCCGGTCAGCCGACCACTGGCGAGTGGATCGGCCGCAGCCAACCCTTGGCCAGCAGCACCACTGCGCTGCAGCAGCTGACCATCGACACTCCGGACAAATAATTCGAGGAAACGCCTATGACCGCATTTGCACGCATCACCCTGCTCAGCCTGGTACTCGGCTTGAGCGCTTGTGCGGTCCACCGGCCTCCCGCGCCCACCGGCCCGACCATCCCGCCGTCAGGGCCAGCGACCCAGCCGGGCACCAAGCCGTCCGGCCCGGTAACGCCGCCGCCGAAACCAGTGCCAAGCAAATCACCAACCTTCGCCCCGCCGCCTGGGGCTGCCAGCCACTGGGACGGCAAGATGCAGGTGTATGTGCTGGATGAACAGCCCGACACCTTCTACCGCCAGCGCACCTACTACCGCTGGAGCAACGGCTGGAGCCGCTCCATCAGCCCGAACGGGCCGTGGGAAGACACCGATGTGCACGGCGTGCCGCCGGGGTTGAGCAAGCAGTACGCGCAATAACAAAAGGCGACCTTTGAAAGGTCGCCTTTTTCATACCTTTGAAATACATCCTTCCAAACACTGAAGATCAACTGTGGGAGCGGGCTTGCTCGCGAAAGCGGCGTGTCAGTCACTGAAAATGCTGGCTGATGCACCGCATTCGCGAGCAAGCCCGCTCCCACATTTCGATCTTCATTCGGCCTGATGCTTACGTCAGTTTGATCGTTCCTACGCGCAGCAAAGGAATGCAAACGCAATCCCCTTGTGGGAGCTGGCTTGCCTGCGATGGCGGAGGGGCAGTTGGCAGATGGGTAGCTGACACACCGCCATCGCAGGCAAGCCAGCTCCCACAGGGGTTCACCGCGCTATCAAGCGACGGGGCACTCCCGATTCAGCGCTTGATCCACCAACAGTCGTTGATTTTGCAACGACTCGAGAAGGTTAGCGGTGGGCTTTGCTCGGACGCAACCCGAAAACTTTGTAGGGCATGTCCTAAAAAGAGGGCAGCTAAAGAGGGTGAGCTATACGCAGGTTGGTCGACCGGGCAATGGGAAACCCGGCAGGGCTTGGCCCTCCTGCGTACGGCTCGGTCCACATAATGCAGAGCGGTTAAATGAATGGGCGTAGGGAAAGTCTTGTTTACCGATCGTTCCCATGCGCAGCAAAGGAATACATCCCGTGACGCTCTGCGTCACCGTTGCGCAACCCTTTGCCTGATTCGGGACGCAGAGCGTCCCAGGCGGCATTCCCACGCGTGGGAACGATCGGCTATGGCATGACCATCGCCGAATTCCCCACCACGCTGGAGGCGGCCAAGGGCTGCCAGGCACTGAACATGAAAGTGCTGATGGGCGCGCCGAACGTGGTGCGCGGCGGGTCGCACTCGGGTAATGTGGCCGCCGCCGGCCTGGCTGTCGAGGGATTGCTGGATATACTTTCCAGTGATTACTACCCGGCCAGCCTGTTGCAGGCGGCCTTTGTGCTGGCCGATCAACAGGATGGCGGCGACCTGTCGCGGGCCGTCAAGATGATCAGCCTGGCGCCTGCGCAAGCGGCGGGCCTGGCGGATCGCGGTGAAATTGCGCTAGGCCTGCGAGCGGATTTGGTGCAGGCCCGCCGCTGCGAGGGGCTTGCTGTGGTGCAACAAGTCTGGCGACAGGCGAAGAGGGTGTTTTGATGGCAGGCAGGTTGATCTATCTCATCGGGCCATCCGGTTCGGGCAAGGACAGCCTGCTGGATGCCGCACGCCCGCGCTTGGCCGAGCGCGGCTGCCGCATTGTGCGCCGCGTGATCACCCGTTCGCCGGAAGCGGTGGGCGAGGCCGCGCAAGGGGTGAGCCCGGAACAGTTCGCCGCGCTGCTGGCCGAGGGCGCGTTTGCCCTCAGCTGGCAGGCCAATGGCTTGTCGTATGGCATTCCCAAGGCCATCGACGAATGGCTGGCGGCAGGGGACGATGTGCTGGTCAATGGCTCGCGTGCGCACTTGGCGCAAACCCGTGAGCGCTATCCGAGCTTGCTGGTGCTGCTGTTGACGGTGGATCAGGCCGTGTTGCGCCAGCGCCTGACGGCGCGCGGGCGCGAGTCCCAGGCCGATATCGAGGAACGCCTGGCGCGCAATGCGCGGTTCACCGCCGATTTGATCGCGGGCAATGGCGCCGGCTTGTTCGTGCTCGACAATTCCGGCCCGCTGGAAAACACCGTCGAGCGTTTGCTCTGCTGTCTCGATCACGGGCATCCCGCATGCGCCTGACCTTGCTGGGCACTGGTGACGCGCGGCAAGTTCCGGTGTATGGCTGCGAGTGCGCGGCGTGCGGTTTGGCGCGCACCGATGCCAGCCTGCGCCGCCGCCCGTGCAGCGCGTTGATCGAGTGCGGCGACCAGCGCTGGTTGATCGACAGCGGCTTGCCCGACCTCTGTGAACGCTTCCCGCCGCGCAGCTTCAACGGGATTTTGCAGACCCACTATCACGCCGATCACGCTCAGGGTTTGTTGCACCTGCGCTGGGGCCAGGGCTTGATCATTCCGGTACACGGCCCCGCCGACCCGGAGGGTTTATCCGACCTTTACAAGCATCCGGGCATTCTCGATTTCAGCCAGCCGTTTACCGAGTTTGAAACACGCACGTTTGGCGAGTTGAGCGTCACTGCATTGCCGTTGCAGCATTCAAAGCTGACCTTGGGTTATCTGCTGGAAGGCGAGGGGCGGCGCATCGCCTACCTCACCGACACGGTGGGCTTGCCGCCGGCCACGCGGGCCTGGTTGCAACGGGAGCCGTTGGACGTGTTGGTACTTGATTGCTCCATGCCGCCGCAGCCGCAAGCGCCGCGTAATCACAATGACCTGACGCTGGCGTTGCAGAGCATTGGGCAGACGGGGGCGAAATTGGGCGTGCTGACCCATGTAGGGCATACGTTGGATGCCTGGTTGCTGGAGCACCGACGCGAGTTGCCACGGCATGTGACGGTGGGCTGGGATGGCCGGATTATTTGAACCCCGCATAACCCTGTGGGAGCTGGCTTGCCTGCGATGCAGACACCGCAGTACATCAGGTATACCGAGGTGTCTGCATCGCAGCATGGGTATTGCTGCGCTGGGCGTTCTTCGGTGGTGTACATATCCGTTATTTAGGTAACGGCGGCCTATGGTTCCGCTCTTACAGCGGGTCACTTTTGCAAGGACGCAAAAGTAACCAAAAGGTCCTCGCCCCAACACTCGGTGCCTCGCTATGGCTCGGCATGCCCGCAATCCGCCAGTGATTTGGGGGGCCGCCGCGCTGGGCCATCCTTGGCCCAGCGCGGCTAAACCGGCATCCCTGCCGGTTTACCCCCCAAATCACTGTCGAATTGCGGCCGTCGTGTTTGACGGGGCGATTTCAGATCAAGATCAAGATCACAAGCGCCAGATCAAAAGACCGCTGACTTCGTCAGCGAAAAGGATGTAAGGGCCAGATCAACAGCAACAGCAACAGCAACAGCAACAGCAACAGCAGAGCCATACTCGGTCAAAGGTGGGAGCTGGCTTGCCTGCGATGGCATCAACTCGGTGTGCCTGATGTACCGAGGTATCTGCATCGCAGGCAAGCCAGCTCCCACAGAAAAGCAGTTCTTCGGTGCATGCAAATCCGCAGCCGACCTCATATTCAAAACTGCATGCGGTCAACTGTGGGAGCGGGCTTGCTCGCGAATGCGGTGTGTCAGTGACAGATGAGTTGACTGACCCACCGCATTCGCGAGCAAGCCCGCTCCCACCTTTGGTCTTTATTGTCCGGCAGTGTGTATTCCAAAGCGCGCTGCAAACACCTTGCGCCCCTTGGCCGTGACGCCCAGCGCGCGGCTGTCCAGATCCTGGGTGACCCACCCACGACGAATCACGCACTGCAAAACCGCTGCGCCTAATGCCCCAGCCAAATGCGGGCGGCGCATGCTCCAGTCCAGGCAGGCACAAGCGAAACGCCGACGCTGCGCGCGCAACGCAGGCAGATCCAGCCCCAACGCGATCATCGCGGTTTCGCCGGGCGCCGTCAGTGTGTAGGTGCCGTCGCCAATCAGCCAACCACATGCGATGAAATGGTCGTGCAGTTGCACCGCCAGCGTCCCGGCCATGTGGTCGTAGCAGGTGCGTGCGAGCTGCAGGCGGTTGGGCGTGCTGGGGACAAATGCCTGGGCGGTGTTGCGGCTGATCACCATCAACCCTTCGATGGCCTGGGCCACGTGCGCGCCGGCGAGGCTGTAGTAACGGTGGCGGCCCTGGGTGTGCAGCGTGAGCAGGCCATCGTCCTTGAGCCTGGCCAAGTGGGCGCTGGCCGTCGAGGTGCTGACGCCGGCAATCACGGCCATCTCGGTGCTGGTGCGCGCATGGCCATCCATCAAGGCGCAGAGCATTTTTGTGCGCGCAGGCTCTGCTATTGCACCGGCGATTTGTGAGAGTGCCGCGTCATCATCAAAGGCGTTCATATTTCGTTCCTGAACGAATCATTGCCGCGTGGGAGAGTTGATAGTAACGCCTCTTCAAGCACAGGACGTCCCGGATGACACCGCTGCAAGCCGCTACCCATGTTGATCCCTATCCGTATTACGCAAGCCTGCGGCGCCATGAAGAGCTGATGTTCGATGTCGAGCTGGGCCTGTGGGTCGCCAGCCGC
This sequence comes from Pseudomonas sp. FP2338, assembly GCF_030687515.1. Lineage (NCBI taxonomy): Bacteria > Pseudomonadati > Pseudomonadota > Gammaproteobacteria > Pseudomonadales > Pseudomonadaceae > Pseudomonas > Pseudomonas sp. FP2338. The sequence goes on from NZ_CP117436.1 coordinate 1,991,135, forward strand.
GCCAAGACGGTAGAGGCGGTGCTGACACACCCGGATTGTCGCGTACGCCCGTTGCATGAGCCGGTGCCCAAGGCGATTGCACAGGGCGCGGCAGGACAGGTTTTTGCGCGGTGGATGCGCATGAACGAAGGCCCGGCGCATCGATGCCCGCGGGCGGCGATTGAACCCGCGTTGGCGGCGGTGGAGGCGTCGACCATCGCTGAACGGGTCGCTTGGTTGATCGACAGCGTGCAGAGCCTGGATGCGCTGATGTTTACCTTGCCCGTCTCGGTAGTCGCGTCGCTGCTGGGATGCACGGCGCCACAGCTGGCGTGTGTCGCCGGGCTAACGCGGGAGTTTGTCGCCGGCCTTTCACCGCTGAGCACTGAAGCGCAGTTGTGCAATGCGCAGACCGGCGCGTCGCAGTTGCAGCAGATGTTTTGTGCGGTGTTGGAAGAAACAGCGCTGCTGGCCCATATCCGCAGTGGCAACTGGGAGAATGCGCAGGTATTGACGGCCAATCTGATCGGCCTGTTGTCGCAGACCTGCGAAGCCAGCGCCGGGTTGATCGGCAACTCACTGGTGATGCTCGCGCGCCAACCTGAGCGGGTGGCGCAGATTGTGCGCACACCAGCCCTCGCCACGGCGCTGGTGGAGGAGGTGGCTCGTTACGATTCACCGGTGCAAAACACACGGCGATTCGTGGCGGCGCGCTGCACCATCGGCAACCGGGTGTTGGCGGCGGGAGAGAGTGTTTTAGTTCTGCTGGCGTCGGCCAATCGGGACGCTGAGGTCAACCCCAATCCTGATAGCTTCCTGTTGGAGCGCACGCAACGGCGCCTGTTCAGCTTTGGTATCGGGCGCCATCAGTGCCCAGGCCAACAGATGGCGTTGACGATCGCCGCGCAAGCGGTGCTGGGTTTGTTGCGTCATCAGCCTGCCTTGCTGGCGGACGCTGGCCGGTTCAGCTACTGGCCGTCGCTTAACGGCCGTATCCCCAGGTTCAGCGCTGCGGCGCTAAGCCAGTAACCCTTCTGCATTTCAATATTCAGTAAAACACCCGGCAGTCCGACTAACAAAAACGGCGCTTGAGTAAAGATAACTCTAGGGTTACTTTTATTCGGGCCAAGCCAAGGAGGCTGGGGTGCAAAGCAGGTTATTGATCAAGGAGCTGCAAGAGGCGGGTTGGGTGCTGGATCGGGTCACGGGCAGTCATCATGTTTTTACCCACCGCTATAACCCGTACACGATCCCGGTGCCTCATCCCAAAAAGGACCTGCCTATGGGCACGGTCCGCAGCATCAGAAAGCGCGCCGGGCTGTTTCAGTTTTAGGGAGAGCATGCATGCAATACCCAATGTGTATCGAATGGGGCGATGACTTCACCGCCACCGGTCTTCAGATCCCCGATATTCCAGGCGCGGTCACCGCCGGGGACAGTTTCGAAGAGGCGTATAACGCAGCGGTAGAAATCGCCCACATCCTGCTGCAAGAGATCGCGGCCGAAGGCGGGGTGATTCCGATGCCGACGTCAGTGGCCAACCACCATGCCCACGAAGATTACGCAGGCATGGGCTGGGGGATGCTGGAGTTGGATATCTCGCCCTATCTGGGCAAGACCGAAAAGGTCAATGTGACCTTGCCCGGTTATGTCATTCAGCGCATCGACCGCTATGTGCGCGAGCACAAGGTCAAAAGCCGCTCGTCGTTTCTGGCGGATGCGGCGTTGGAGAAGTTGGTGCGTTCTTAAGCGGTAGCCACCTCGGCCTGGCGCGAAGCGCTCAGGAACCGCAACAACGCCACCAGCGGGAACGCACTGCCCACCAGCATCACGCCCAGCCAGCCGCCGTGTTCATACACGCTGCTGGCAATCGCCGAGCCGAAAGCGCCGCCGATGAAGATGCTGGTCATGTACAGCGCGTTCAGGCGGCTGCGACTGTTGGCGTCGAGGGCGTAGACGGCGCGTTGGCCGAGCACCATGTTCATCTGCACACAGAAGTCCAGGACCACGCCGGTCACCGCCAGGCCGATCACGCTGTACAACGGGTGCACCAACGCTGGCAGAAAACTCAACGCGGCAAACACCATGGCCAGCAGTGAGGCGCGGTGCGTGTGCCCGGCATCCGCCAGGCGCCCGGCGATAGGTGCGGCGATGGCACCCAGGGCGCCGACCAGGGCAAACAGGGCGATTTCGCTTTGGCTCAGGCCATGGTTACGCGCCAGCTCCAACGGGGCAGCGGTCCAGAACAGGCTGAAAGCGGCGAACATGCAGCCCTGGTAGAAAGCCCGCTGACGCAGCACCGGTTGCTTGCGCAGCAAGGTGCCCAGCGACCCCAGCAGTTGGCCATAGCTGGCGCTGTGGTCGGGCTGGCGCTTGGGGATAGTCAGCATCAGCACGGCACTGATAAACACCATCACCGCGGCCGCCGCCATGAACATTGCACGCCAGCCAAAGTGGTCCGCCACCAGGCTGGACACCGGCCGCGCCAGCAGGATGCCCAGCAACAGGCCGCCCATGATGCTGCCGACCACGCGGCCCCGGGACTCGGCGGGCGCCAGGTGCGCGGCCAGCGGGATAAGAATCTGCACCGACACGGAACTGAATCCGATCAGCAACGACACAAGCAGGAACACATTCGGCTGCTCGGCAAACGCTGCACCCAGTAGGCTGGCGATGGCCACCAGGTTGGTGATGATCATCAGCTTGCGGTTTTCCAGCAGGTCGCCCAGGGGCACCAGAAAGAACAGGCCCAGGGCATAGCCGATTTGCGTGAGTGAGACGATCAGGCTCGCCAGTGCCGGGGTCAGGCCGATGTCCGGCGCGATCAGCTCGATGATCGGTTGGGCGTAGTAGATGTTGGCAACAATGGCGCCGCAACAGAACGCAAACAGCATCACCATGCCTCGGGTCATGGTGCTTGAAGCGTGTGAGGTAGCCGTCATGGTTTTCTCGTTAAAGCGAAGGAAGGTGGCGTGCGAGAATAAAGACAACGCCAGCGCCGGTGTAGAGCGCGCGCATTGATATCACTCATGCCGCAAATTAATGACTGAATCGTTAACTTTTGGGTCGAACGCCAATGATACATTCAGACATAACTGTCGAAACAGGAAATCCATTGCGATGAAAATCACGCTGAACAAGATGCTCCTGGCCTCCACCCTGGCTGCGGCCATGGCCATTGGGCTGGCCAACGCCGCCGAGGCCCCACGGGTTGGCGTACGCGGCGCCATTACTGCGATGGACGGCGACGCGATGCACGTCAAGGTCAACAGTGGCGAAGAGGTGGTGGTGCATCTCACGCCGGCCACCCAGGTACGCGCCGTCACCCTGGCCAAGATCGATGAGATCAAACCCGGCAGCTACATCGGCTCGGCCGCCATGCCGAACGCCGATGGCACCCTGACTGCGCTGGAAGTCCACGTATTCCCACCGGCCATGGCCGGCACAGGAGACGGGCACCGCGCGTTCGATTTGAAAGAAGGCAGCAGCATGACCAACGGCACGGTGGGCGACCTGGTGGTCAGCAACGGGCGCACCCTGACCGTGAAGTACAAAGGCGGCGAGCAGAAGATTGTGGTGCCGGAGGATGTGCCGATCGTGAACCTGGAGCCGGGGGATCGCAGCTTGCTCAAGGCGGGCGTGAAGGTGGTGTTGTTTGCGGCGCAGGGCGCGGATGGGACCATTACGGCCCAGGCGATCTCGGCCGGCAAGGATGGGGTTACACCGCCGATGTAACCGCCAAACACAGATTCAAAATGTGGGAGCTGGCTTGTGTGGGAGCTGGCTTGCCTGCGATGCAATCACCTCGGTGTAACTGACACACCGAGGTGATTGCATCGCAGGCAAGCCAGCTCCCACATTTTTTTACCGCGTGCCTTCAGTTATTGACCCGAATAGATCTGGTCAAAAACCCCACCATCATTGAAGTGGGTCTTCTGCACGGTGCGCCAGTCACCAAAGGTCTTCTCCACCGACAGGAAGTCGACTTTCGGGAAACGGTCGGTGTACTTGGCGAGCACTTTCGGATCACGTGGGCGCAGGTAGTTGTTGGCGGCAATTTCCTGGCCTTCCGGCGACCACAGGTATTTCAGGTAGTCCTCGGCTGCGACGCGGGTGCCTTTCTTGTCGACCACTTTGTCGACCACCGACACCGGCGGTTCAGCTTCGGCGGAAACGCTTGGGTAGATCACTTCGAACTGATCACGGCCGAATTCACGGGCGATCATTTCCGCTTCGTTCTCAAAGGTCACCAGCACATCGCCGATCTGGTTGGTCATGAACGTGGTGGTGGCGGCACGGCCGCCGGTGTCCAGCACTGGCGCGTGTTTGAACAACTCGCCGACGAACTTCTTGGCCTTGTCTTCATCACCGCCGTTTTTCAGCACATAACCCCAGGCCGACAGGTAGGTGTAGCGGCCGTTACCCGAGGTTTTCGGGTTGGGCACGATCACTTGCACGCCATCTTTGAGCAGGTCGGGCCAGTCCTTCAGGGCTTTGGGGTTGCCCTTGCGCACGATAAACACGGTGGCGGAGGTGAACGGCGCGCTGTTGTTCGGCAGGCGCGTGACCCAGTTGTCCGGCACCAGTTTGCCGTTATCCGCCAGGGCATTGATGTCGGTGGCCATGTTCATGGTGATCACATCAGCCGGCAGGCCGTCGATCACCGAGCGCGCTTGTTTGCTGGAACCGCCGAAAGACATCTGCAGGGTCAGTTTGTCGTTCGGATGCTCGGTTTCCCAGTGCTTCTGGAAGGCGGCGTTGTAATCCTTGTAGAAGTCGCGCATCACGTCGTAGGAGACATTAAGCAGTGTGACCGGTGCGGCTTGCACGGCACCGGCCAGGGCCAGGCCCGCGGCCAGAAGAGAGGCGCTGAGGATTTTTTTCACTGCTCATTCCTTGTTGTTCGAGAGAAGAGTGGGGCAATTTGCCAGCAACTATAGCCGGGCCTGCATAGGCGTTTAAAGATTAAAACGTACTGTGCTTATTCCACTTTATGAAACAGGTTACTGCCACAGCGCGAGCAAAACGCCGCGTTGGGCTCGTGGCTGTTTTTCTTGCACACCGGGCAATCGTGTTCCAGTTGTTCACCGCGCATGGCGCTGGCCAGTTCAGCGGTAAAAATCCCGGTGGGCACGGCGATGATCGAGTAACCGGTGATCATCACCAGCGACGAAATCACCTGGCCCAGCGGCGTCTTCGGCACGATATCGCCAAAGCCTACGGTGGTGAGGGTCACGATCGCCCAGTAGATGCCCTTGGGAATGCTGGTGAACCCGTGCTCCGGGCCTTCAATCACATACATCAGGGTGCCGAAAACCGTGACCAGGGTGCACACGCTGACCAGGAACACCACGATCTTCTGTTTGCTGCCGCGCAGCGCCGCCATCAAGTAGTTGGCTTGCTTGAGGTACGGGCTGAGCTTGAGCACGCGGAAAATCCGCAGCATCCGAATGATGCGGATAATCAGCAGGTATTGGGCGTCGCTGTAATACAGCGCGAGGATGCCGGGCACGATGGCCAGCAAGTCCACCAAGCCATAAAAGCTGAAGGCATAGCGCAACGGTTTGGGCGAGCAGTACAGCCGCAAGCCGTACTCGATCGCGAAGATCAGCGTGAAGCCCCATTCGATGTAGGCCAGCACATTGGCGTAGTTCTGGTGGATTTTGTCGATGCTGTCGAGCATCACAATGACAATGCTGGAGAGAATGATCAGTAGCAGAATGCCGTCAAAGCGCCGCCCGGCTGCGGTGTCGCTTTGGAATACCATCACATAGAGGCGCTGACGCCAGTCGCTGTTGCTGTCCATAAAACCTGCCTGAATCGAATATCGAGCAAGCCTAGGGGGATTCGAACGGGCTGTCCACGCGGGCTTTGAACATCCGCTGCGTGGCGCGCACCAGCCAGCAGGCGAGGATAAACGGCGCAGTCAGCGCAGGCAGGTGCAGGGCGGCAAAACCGGGCGTGAGCACGAGCGCCAGCAGGATGCCCAGCAGTGGCAGCCACGGCTGGCGGCGTGATTGGCTCAAGGCCAATGCCGCCAGGGCCGGGTTGTAGCTGTGCAAGCCGAGCAAGGCGCTGGCGGGCTCGTCCATCAGTAAAGCCATCAGCACGCCGGCCACGGCGCCGATCAGCGCCCACAGCGCGGCGCGACGGTGGGCCAGCAACAGACCGAGCGCAATCAAGGCGCCGGCCAGGGGCTGGTCCAGCAGCATGACTTGCGCAAGGCCGGTAAAGGGCGCACTGACTACAGACAGAATGTCGGGCTCGACCAGCGCGAACGCAGGCTGAGGCACGCTGCCGATCAGCAGCCAGGCCAGGCCGACAAAGGGCGCGGTGTACGCAGACAAGTCATCCGGGTGACGGGCATGTTTCAACCATAGCCGCGTGAGCATCGCACTCAGGCCGCCGCACGCCAGAATCAACGGCGGCAGCAACGCCGACCAGGCGAAGTGCTGGCTGATCAACACACCCAGCAGCACGCCGTTGTAGCTGTACAAGCCAGCCTGGCGTTCGGCCTTGGGGTAGCCCCGGCGTTGAGCCGTGAGCAAGCCGGCGAGGCCACCCAGCAACGCCCCGCCGAGCAAGGCCGGGGCGCCGATCAGGATGGCCAACAGGCACAGCAAGCCACACAGCGGCTGGCGTTGCAGGAATATCTGGCTGAAGCCGTTGAGCAGGGCTTCGGCCCAGTCGGGGCAGGTTGGGTTGTGCATGAATTGAGTTTCTGCAGGTGAACACCAACCCTGTGGCGAGGGAGCTTGCTCCCGCTGGGCTGCGAAGCGGCCCCAAAAGATGGGCCGGCTACGCCGTCCAACGTGAGCAAGCTCTCTCGCCACAGGGGGTTAGATCAGAGTCTCGATACGCAACGAGTTCGTCGACCCCGGCTGTCCAAACGGCACCCCCGCCGTAATCACCAGGGTGTCTCCGCGCTGTGCCATGCCTTGCGCCTGGGCAATTTCCAGCGCCGTGGAACACACCTCATCGACCTGGCGCAGCCGGTCATTGACCACCGAGTGCACGCCCCAGGCCACACTCAAACGCCGCGCCGTAGACAGGTTCGGCGTGAGGTTGAGGATCGGCGCCACTGGCCGTTCCCGCGCCGCGCGCAGGCTGGAGCTGCCGGACTCGCTGTAGTTCACCAGCACCGCCACCGGCAAAATGCTGCTGATGCGCCGGATCGCGCAACTGATCGCATCCGACACCGTGGCATCCGCCTTGGGCCGGCTCACGTCCAGTTGCGTCTGGTAATCCGGGCCGTTTTCCACTTGGCGGATGATCTTGCTCATCATCTGCACGGCTTCCAGCGGGTACTCGCCCGAGGCGGTTTCGGCCGAGAGCATCACCGCGTCCGCGCCTTCAGCCACGGCGTTGGCCACGTCGGTCACTTCGGCGCGGGTCGGTGCCGGCGAGAAGCGCATGGATTCGAGCATCTGCGTGGCCACTACCACCGGTTTACCCAACTGGCGGCAGGTGCTGATGATGTCTTTCTGGATCTGCGGCACGCTTTCGGCGGGCACTTCCACGCCCAGGTCGCCTCTGGCCACCATGATCGCGTCGCTCAGTTCGGCAATTTCCCGCAAGCGCATTACAGCTGAGGGTTTTTCGATCTTGGCCATCAGGAAGGCCTTGTCGCCGATCAGTTCGCGGGCTTCGCGGATATCTTCCGGGCGCTGCACAAACGACAGCGCCACCCAGTCCACGCCCAGCTCCAGGCCGAAGCTCAGGTCGCGGCGGTCCTTGGCGGTCAACGGGCTGAGCTCCAACAGCGCTTGTGGCACATTCACGCCTTTACGGTCGGACAACTCGCCACCATTGAGCACGGTGGTGTCGAGGGCGTCGACGTGTTTGGTGATCACGCGCAGGCGCAGTTTGCCGTCGTCCAGCAGCAAGTCCATGCCTGGCTCAAGCGCTGCGATAATTTCCGGGTGAGGCAGGTTGACCCGGCGTTGATCGCCCGGCGTCGGGTCCAGGTCCAGGCGCAAGGCCTGGCCGCGCACCAGTTGTACTTTGCCCTCGGCAAAACGCCCGACCCGCAGTTTCGGCCCTTGCAGGTCCATGAGGATGCCCAGCGGATAATTGAGCTGGCGCTCCACCTGGCGAATCCATTGGTAACGCTGGGCGTGATCGGCATGCTCGCCGTGGCTGAAGTTAAGCCGGAAGATATTCACCCCGGCTTCCACCAGCTCGCGGATGTCATCGATGCCGTCGGTGGCCGGGCCGAGGGTGGCGAGGATTTTGACTTTCTTGTCAGGCGTCATGTTTGGCAGTCTCAAGAATCAGGATGGCGCGCAAGTCATTGACATTGGTGCGGGTCGGCTCGGTGACGATCAAACCGTCGAGCGCGGCGAAGTAGCCATAGCCATTGTTGTTGTCCAGCTCGTCGCTGGCGCTAAGGCCCAGGGCTTCGGCGCGGCGGTAGCTGCACGGGGTCATGATTGCGCCGGCGTTGTCTTCGGAGCCGTCGATGCCGTCGGTGTCACCGGCCAGCGCGTAGACGCCGGGCAAACCCTTGAGGCTGTCGGTCAGGCTCAGCAGGAATTCGGCATTGCGCCCGCCACGGCCATTGCCGCGCACGGTGACGGTGGTTTCACCGCCCGAGAGAATCACGCACGGCGCCGCCAATGGCTGGCCGTGCTGCACGATTTGCCGGGCGATACCGGCGTGTACCTTGGCTACGTCCCGCGCTTCGCCTTCCAGATCGCCAAGGATCAACGGGCTGAACCCGGCCTGGCGGACTTTTACCGCCACCGCTTCCAGCGACTGTTGCGGGCGGGCGATCAATTGGAAGTGGCTGCGCGCGAGCACCGGGTCGCCGGGTTTTACGGTTTCCGAGGCGGGGTTCTGCAACCAGTTGCGCACCGACGCCGGCGCCTCAATGCCGTAGCGCTTGAGAATCGCCAGGGCTTGCTGCGAGGTGCTCGGGTCGCCGACGGTGGGGCCAGAGGCGATGACGGTGGCCTGGTCGCCCGGCACATCGGAGATGGCGTAGGTGTACACCGTCGCCGGCCATGCGGCCTTGGCCAACCGGCCGCCCTTGATGGCCGAGAGGTGCTTGCGCACGCAATTCATCTCGCCAATGGTCGCGCCGGATTTGAGCAGGGCTTTATTGAGGGTTTGTTTGTCGGCCAGGGTAATGCCTTCGGCGGGCAGGGCCAGCAAGGCTGAGCCGCCGCCGGAGAGCAGGAAGATTACGCGATCGTCTTCGGTGAGGTTGCTGATCAGTTCCAGCACGCGCTTGGCGACGGCAAGCCCGGCCGCATCGGGCACCGGGTGCGCGGCTTCGACCACTTCGATTTTTTTGCACGGCGCGCCGTGGCCGTAACGGGTGACCACCAGGCCCGAGACTTCGCCCTGCCAGCAGTTTTCGACCACCAGCGCCATGGCGGCAGCGGCTTTGCCGGCGCCGATCACGATCACACGGCCGCTGCGGTCGGCGGGCAGATAAGGTTCAAGGACTTGCCGGGGGTGGGCGGCGTCGATGGCTGTGGCAAACAGCTCGCGAAGCAGGTGTTGCGGATCGACCGACATAAGCGGGCTCCCGGGGATTTTTTGTTATTAGCGTTAAGACTTGAAACGGGATCAAAATGTGGGAGCTGGCTTGCCTGCGATAGCGGTGTACCAGGCAATGAATGTCTAACTGAAAGACCGCTATCGCAGGCAAGCCAGCTCCCACATTGGCCTGCATTTCAAATTGAATTACTTATCGCGAATCGAAAAATTCGCCATGTGTTCCAGGCCCTTGATCAGCGCCGAGTGGTCCCAGTTACCGCCACCAATCGCCGTGCACGTGCTGAACACCTGCTGCGTACCGGCCGTGTTCGGCAGGTTGATCCCCAGCTCCTTGGCCCCGGCCAGTGCCAGGTTGAGGTCTTTCTGGTGCAGGTTGATGCGGAAGCCCGGATCAAAGGTGCCCTTGATCATGCGCTCGCCATGCACTTCCAGGATCTTCGACGAAGCAAACCCACCCATCAGCGCTTCACGCACCTTGGCCGGGTCGGCGCCGTTTTTGGAAGCGAACAGCAGCGCTTCGGCCACCGCCTGGATGTTCAGCGCGACGATGATCTGATTCGCCACCTTGGCGGTCTGGCCATCGCCGTTGCCGCCGACCAGGGTGATGTTCTTGCCCATGGCCTGGAACAACGGCAGGGCACGTTCGAACGTCTGCGGCTCGCCGCCGATCATGATGCTCAGGGTGCCGGCCTTGGCGCCGACCTCACCGCCGGACACCGGCGCGTCGAGGTATTGCGCGCCGGTCTGGTTGATCTTGGCGGCGAACGCCTTGGTGGCGGTGGGCGAGATCGAACTCATGTCGATCACCACTTTGTTCGGCGACAGGCCGGCGGCAACGCCATCCGCGCGGAACAGCACGTCATCCACCTGTGGGGTGTCGGGCACCATCACAATGATGAACTCGGCTTCCTGGGCGACTTGCTGCGGGTTGGCCAGGGCCACGGCACCCGCCGCGATCAGGGCTTCGGGCGCCTTGCCGTGATGCTCGGACAGGAACAGTTGGTGACCGGCCTTTTGCAGGTTGGCGGCCATGGGTTGGCCCATGATGCCGGTGCCGATAAATCCGATTTTAGCCATGATCAACATCCTCTTTTTATTCTATGTGCAGGGCGGACACGGTCCGCCAAACACTGAAGATCCACTGTGGGAGCGGGCTTGCCTGCGATGGCATCACCCGGTTTTGCCTGATACACCCCGATGTCTGCATCGCAGGCAAGCCAGCTCCCACCTTCTTTTGTGTTGTGTCAGTTAGATGGCGTTATGGGTTTTGAGCCAACCCAGTCCCGCTTCGGTGGTGGTCAGCGGCTTGTACTCGCAGCCGACCCAACCGGCGTAACCAATCCGATCCAGATGCTCGAACAGGAAGCGATAGTTGATCTCCCCGGTCCCCGGCTCGTTACGCCCTGGGTTGTCAGCCAGCTGGATGTGGTTGATCTCACCCAGGTGCGCCGCCATGGTCCGGGCCAGGTCGCCTTCCATGATTTGCATGTGGTAGATGTCGTATTGCAGGAACAGGTTGGCGCTGCCCACCTGCTCGCGAATCGACAGGGCCTGCGCCGTGTTGTTCAGGTAGAAACCCGGGATGTCGCGGGTGTTGATCATCTCCATCACCAACTTGATGCCTGCCGCTTGCAGCTTGTCGGCGGCGTACTTGAGGTTGGCGACAAAGGTTTTTTCCACGGTTTCATCATCCACGCCGGCAGGGCGAATCCCGGCCAGGCAGTTGATCTGGGTATTGCCCAGCACCTGGGCGTAGGCGATGGCCAGCTTGACCCCGGCGCGGAACTCCTCGACCCGGTCCGGGTGGCACGCCAGGCCGCGCTCACCCTTGGCCCAGTCACCGGCCGGCAGGTTGAACAGCACTTGGGTCAGGCCGTTGGCATCCAGCTGCGCCTTGATCTCGGCGGAGCTGAACTCGTACGGGAACAGGTATTCCACACCCTGGAAGCCGGCATCGGCGGCCGCTTTGAAACGAGCGAGAAAGTCCTGCTCGGTAAACAGCATGGACAGGTTGGCGGCAAAACGCGGCATAGGGTTCTCCTTAATCGAGCAGGGAAATGGCAGTCGGCGCATCGTTGCCGACCAGGGCCAGATCTTCGAATTCGTTGACGGCGTTGATCTCGGTGCCCATGGAAATATTGGTCACGCGCTCCAGAATAATCTCAACAATCACCGGAACCTTGAATTCTTCGATCATTTCCTGCGCCTTGCGCAACGCCGGCTGGATCTGGCCCGGCTCGAATACGCGCAAGGCCTTGCAACCCAGGCCTTCGGCGACAGCCACGTGGTCGACGCCATACCCGTTGAGTTCCGGCGCGTTGAGGTTGTCGAAGGACAGCTGCACGCAGTAGTCCATCTCAAACCCGCGCTGGGCCTGGCGAATCAGGCCCAGGTAGGAGTTGTTCACCACCACATGGATATACGGCAGCTTGAACTGCGCACCCACCGCCAGCTCTTCGATCATGAACTGGAAGTCATAGTCGCCCGACAGCGCCACTACTTTGCGGCTCGGGTCGGCCTTGACCACCCCGAGTGCCGCCGGAATGGTCCAGCCCAAGGGGCCGGCCTGGCCGCAGTTGATCCAGTGACGTGGCTTGTACACGTGCAGAAATTGCGCGCCGGCAATCTGCGACAGGCCGATGGTGCTGACGTAGCAGGTGTCTTTGCCGAACACCTGGTTCATCTCTTCGTACACGCGTTGCGGCTTGACCGGCACGTTGTCGAAGTGGGTCTTGCGGTGCAGGGTGGCCTTGCGCTGCTGGCAGTCATGCAGCCAGGCGCTGCGGTCCTTGAGCTTGCCGGCGGCTTTCCACTCGCGGGCCACTTCAATGAACATCGTCAGCGCGGAACCAGCGTCGGAAACGATGCCCAGATCCGGTGTGAACACGCGGCCAATCTGCGTCGGTTCGATGTCGACGTGGATGAACTTGCGGCCTTCGGTGTACACCTCCACCGAACCGGTGTGGCGGTTGGCCCAACGGTTACCGATGCCCAGCACCACGTCCGACTTGAGCATCGTCGCGTTGCCATAACGGTGAGAGGTTTGCAGGCCGACCATGCCGACCATCAGCGGGTGATCGTCCGGGATCGTGCCCCAGCCCATCAGGGTCGGGATCACCGGGATGCCGGTGAGTTCAGCAAACTCCACCAGCAACTCGCTGGCATCGGCATTGATCACGCCGCCACCGCTGACCAGCAAGGGGCGTTCGGCCGCATCCAACAGGGCCAGGGCTTTTTCCACCTGGATGCGCGTAGCCAGTGGCTTGGCCAGCGGCAGTGGCTGGTAGGCGTCGATATCGAATTCGATCTCGGCCATCTGCACGTCGAACGGCAGGTCGATCAGCACCGGGCCAGGGCGGCCGGAGCGCATTTCATAGAAGGCTTTCTGGAACGCGTAGGGCACTTGGCCGGGCTCCAGCACGGTGGTCGCCCACTTGGTCACCGGCTTGACGATGCTGGTGATGTCGACGGCCTGGAAGTCTTCCTTGTGCATGCGGGCACGCGGCGCCTGGCCGGTGATGCACAGAATCGGGATCGAGTCGGCCGAGGCGCTGTACAGGCCGGTGACCATGTCGGTGCCCGCCGGGCCGGAGGTGCCGATGCACACGCCGATATTGCCGGCCTTGGTGCGGGTGTAGCCCTCGGCCATGTGCGAGGCGCCTTCAACGTGGCGAGCAAGGACGTGATCGATGCCACCGACCTTCTGCAAGGCCGAATACAGCGGGTTGATCGCGGCGCCCGGGATACCGAAGGCGGTGTCCACGCCTTCACGGCGCATGACCAGGACGGCGGCTTCGATTGCTCTCATTTTGCTCATGGTTTTGGTGCCTCTTGCGTTTTGTAATTGTATACAAGTGGTGTCTGTACAAAGTGTATTCACGGCGAGCTGCGCAGGTCAATGCATTTTGCAAAGTGGCCCTGGCGTTCGTCGGAAGCACTTTTTTCGACGTATGGAGCCTTTGTGCGAAAATATTGTATACAAAATTAAATATCATTGTGTTCTATTTGTTTGATCGAGCATCTGATCAAACAGACCTCCACCGCATTCCCAATAAAAAAAGAAGGACGGCACCATGAGCGCTTTAACCTTGAAACTCGCCACCCAACTCGCCAGCCAGGCCCTCACCGCAGGCCGCACGATTTCGGCTGCGCCGCTGACCATTGCGGTGCTCGACAGCGGCGGCCACTTGATCACCCTGCAACGCGAAGACGGCGCCAGCCTGTTGCGCCCACAAATCGCCATCGGCAAGGCCTGGGGCGCGATTGCGCTGGGCAAGGGCTCACGCTTGTTGGCGCTGGACGCCCAACAGCGCCCGGCGTTTATTGCCGCGTTGAACAGCCTGGGGCAGGGCAGCGTGGTGCCCGCGCCGGGTGGGGTGTTGATTCGCAATCATGACGGGCTGGTGCTGGGGGCGATCGGGATCAGCGGCGATACCTCGGATATCGATGAGCAGTGTGCGATTACGGCGATTGAGGGGGTGGGGTTGTTGGCGGATGCGGGGGTTTCGGCTTGATCGCCTTAGACTACTAGGGCCTCATCGCAGGCAAGCCAGCTCCCACACTGACCGAGTTCCACCTGTGAAATACAGTCAAGTGTGGGAGCTGGCTTGCCTGCGATGCAGACGACTCGGTATTGAGTCAAAGCCAAATGGCATCCCACAGCGGATAGTCGCCAAACTTCTTCACCAGCCCGGCTCTCAAGGGGTTGGCCACAATGTAGCGAGCTATACCTTCCAGGCTTTCCTCTCGGCGCACGGCATGATCGTGAAAGCCAGGTTGCCAGAGGCGACCTTGACGACCGGCTACAGCATTCACGACGCGGGTGCTTTTGGATTTCACGCGACGCATCAGGTCGGCAAGAGAGCCTTTTTCCAGTGAGATAAGCCAGTGGAAGTGATCAGGCATGACCACCCAGGCCAGGGATGTGGCGAGGCCCAGGTTTTGGGCAATTCTAAATTGTTGGACAACCAGTCGTCCCAGCCTGAAATTCTGGAATATTGGCTCGCGATCAAGTGTGTTGGTGGTGAGCAGGTAGATACGGTTGGGTTCATCATAGCGACCGACGCGCAGTCGCTTTGAAGCGGGGAGTTCAGGCATTCCATGGCCTCTCTTCAGGTGGGGTTCTGAGAGGCTAGATGTGGGTGGAGAAGTTTGATCGGCAGGCTTTTGGCAGGATGTGTCTGGAAGGGCGCTATCGCGGGCAAGCTGAACTGGCCTAATGATTTTGGACACTTCAATCGGGCGCTATGATGGCGCCCAAATCTGAGGTGTTTGGATATGCGCAAATCTTATTCGAGTGAGTTCAAGCTCAAAGCTGCCAGCATGGTGCTGGATGAAGGGCTGCAGGTTCCCGAGGTGTGCGCCAGTTTGGATATTGGCCCTACAGCCTTGCGCCGCTGGGTGGATCAGGTGCGTAAAGAGCGATTAGGCTCGACGCCGGTAGGCGCCAAGGCGATTACTGCCGATCAACGAGAGATTCAGAGGCTCAAAGCGTTGCTTCGGGAGAAAGACCTGGACATCGAAATCCTAAAAAAGGCCAGTGCTCTCCTGCTTTTGGACGCCAAAGATCATTCACGCTGATCGATGAGCTGGACGAGCAGTACGGCGTCAACAGGTGTTGCCGGGCGTTCGGCGTCAACAGAAGTAGCTTTTACGCTTGGCGTCAGCGCCAAGGCAGAGCAAATCCTGAGCGGGAGAAGCTCAAGGCCGCGCTGGTCAGGCATCACAAGGCATCGCGGGCTTCTGCGGGAGCGAGAACTTTGGCGAAGGAGCTGCAAGAGAAAGGGCATCGCATCGGGCGGTACTTGGCTCGCAGTTTGATGCGCGAAGCGGGGATCGCCAGCCGTCAGCGCCGACGTCACAAGTACAAATCGCCCGGCGTGGAAGCGTTAGTGGCCCCGCATGTGCTCAAGCGCAAGTTTGATGTGACGGCGGTTAACCAGGTGTGGTGTGGAGACGTGACGTACATCAAAGTCGGGAAGCGGTGGCTGTATTTCGCCGCAGTTCTGGATTTGTTTGCTCGTCGGGTCGTGGGTTGGTCGTTTTCTATGATTTCCGATGCCACGCTGACCTGCGAGGCTTTGCGGATGGCAGTTGAGCTTAGAGGCCGCCCTAAAGACGTGCTGTTTCACTCAGACCAAGGTTGTCAGTACACGAGCCATAAGTTCAGGAATGAGCTGCTGGAACATGAGCTACGGCAAAGCATGAGTCGTAAAGGCGAATGCTGGGATAACGCTCCGATGGAGCGCTTCTTCGGAAGTTTGAAATCAGAATGGGTGCCTGAGACGGGCTATGAATCAGAGCATGAGGCCCGGGCAGATGTGCAGCGCTATGTCTCTCGCTACAACATCTCCAGGCCTCACAGTTACAACGATTACCGGTCGCCGGTCGTCAGGGAGAGACTGGCGGCGTGAACCTTAAATGGTGTCCAAGATTACTTGACCAGTTCAAGCCCGCTCCCACAGGGAGTTAGAGGTGTTCATACAATTTGTGTACGACCCGGAAAAGTGTGGGAGCTGGCTTGCCTGCGATAGCCTCACCTCGGTCCATCAGCCCAACTCACACCCCTTCAACACCAACCGAATAATCGTCTGCGCCGCCGCCTCATAATCTGCCTCGTCCAGCTTGGCCTTGCCGGTGACCGCCGATATCTGCCAGTCAAAATCAGCATACGTTTGCGTCGCCGCCCAGATGCTGAACATCAGGTGATTGGGGTCAATGTTGGCGATCAGGCCGCGATCTACCCAGCTCTGGATGCAGTTGATGTTGTGCTTGGCCTGGGCGTTGAGCTGTTCGATCTGCTCGGGGCTCAGGTGCGGGGCGCCGTGCATGATTTCGCTGGCAAACACCTTGGAGGCAAAGGGCAGGTCGCGGGAGATGCGGATTTTCGAGCGGATGTAATTGCTCAGCACCACCGCCGGCTCGCCCTCGGGGTTGAATGGTGTGGAGGCGGCCAGAATCGGCTCGATAATGCTCTCGAGCACCTCGCGGTAGAGGTTGTCCTTGGACCTGAAGTAGTAATAGACGTTGGGCTTGGGCAGCCCGGCCTTGGCGGCGATGTCGCTGGTTTTGGTCGCGGCGAAGCCCTTGTCGGCAAACTCCTCGCTTGCCGCCCGCAGGATCTTTTCTTTGTTGCGCTCGCGAATGGTGCTCATAAACCAGGAGTTTCCTTGCCAGATCGGCGGTTGTGCATGGTAGCACCGGCTATCCGCGAGCCTCAAGAATGCGCCCGTAAAGCTTTGCGCCGCGCTATGCTCGGCCTTTCTCATTCTTATGGAAGCCCGATTCATGGCAGGAAGCAGCTTGTTGGTATTGATCGACGATATCGCCGCCGTACTCGATGACGTTGCGCTGATGACCAAAATGGCCGCCAAGAAGACCGCCGGCGTGCTGGGCGATGACTTGGCACTCAACGCCCAGCAGGTTTCCGGCGTGCGCGCCGAGCGGGAAATCCCTGTGGTGTGGGCGGTGGCCAAGGGGTCGTTTGTCAACAAACTGATCCTGGTGCCGGCGGCATTGCTGATCAGCGCCTTTGCGCCGTGGGCGGTCACGCCGCTGTTGATGCTCGGCGGCGCCTATTTGTGTTTTGAAGGCTTTGAGAAGCTTGCGCATACCTTTTTGCATAAACGCACCGAAGAGCAGGCCCACCTGGTTGAAGCCGTGGCTGATCCGGCGACTGACCTGGTGGCATTTGAGAAGGACAAGATCAAAGGTGCAATTCGCACCGATTTCATCCTCTCGGCCGAGATCATCGCCATCACCCTGGGCACCGTCGCGGATGCGCCTTTGATGCAGCAGGTGGTGGTGCTGTCGGGCATTGCCATCGTCATGACCATCGGCGTGTACGGGCTGGTGGCCGGTATCGTCAAGCTCGATGACCTGGGCCTGTGGCTGACGCAAAAGCCCGGCCAGGCGGCGCGCAGTATCGGTGGGGCGATCTTGCGCGCCGCGCCTTACATGATGAAAAGCCTGTCGGTGATCGGCACAGCGGCAATGTTTATGGTCGGCGGCGGCATTCTCACTCACGGCGTGCCAGCGGTGCATCACTGGATCGAGCGTGTCAGTCAGAACATTGGCGGGCTGGCGTGGTTGATGCCGACGTTGCTCAATGCGATGGCCGGGATTATTGCGGGGGCTGTTGTCTTGGCGGTGGTGAGCGTGGTCGGCAAGGCGTGGAAAACCCTCAAGGCTTGAAGAAATTACACGCAATAAAAAAGGCCATTCATTCGAATGGCCTTTTTTGTGTCGCCCGGTTTATTCGGCAATCTGCAACTTGCGCGATTCGGTATAGATGTAGCGCACCTTCTCATACTCAAACGGCGAGTTCATCTGGCCGTAGCGGAAGCTGGTCTGGTAGCGCTTGTCGACGGCGCGCAGGGCCCAGATCTCCGGGTGGTTTTCGCTGACTTTGGAGACGTTGAGGAAGTTGATCTCGGTCTCGGCGCCGTAGTCGACGATCAGGCCGGTAGTGTCACGCAGGTTCGAGGGGCCGAAGATCGGCAGCACCAGGTAGGCGCCGCCCGGCACGCCGTAGAAACCCAGGGTCTGGCCGAAGTCTTCGCTCTGGCGCGGCAGGCCCATGGCGGTGGCCGGGTCCCACAGGCCGGCGATGCCGATGGTGGTGTTGAGCAGCAGGCGCCCGGTGGTTTCCAGGGAGCGGTGGCCCTTGAGTTGCAGCAGGCTGTTCAACAGGTTGGGCACATCGCCCAAGTTGTTGAAGAAGTTGCTCACGCCGGTGCGCAGGAAGCTTGGGGTGACGTAGGTGTAGCCATTGACCACGGGCAGGAACACCCATTGGTCGAAGCGGTAGTTGAAGTGGTAGACGCGACGGTTCCACGACTCCAGTGGGTCATAGACGTTAAGTGCCGTCAGCGATGAACGCTCGAACTCACGTTGGTCCAGGCCTGGGTTGAACTTGAGTTTGGTCAACGGCTCCTTGAAGCCATCGGAGTCAACCTTGACCGGCTCGTGGGCCTTGCTGTTGTCGGCATTGGCGACGCCTGCGCACATCAGCGCGGCGAGCAGCAAAAGATATTTAGCCACGGAAGAACTCCAGCATGGCGTCGGCGTTGACGCGGTAATTAAGGTTGCCGCAATGGCCGCCCAGCGGGTAGACGGTCAAGCGATCGCCGAAGGTTTTACGCAGGAAACCGAGGTCGCCAGGGCCGAGGATCACGTCGTCGGCGTTGTGCATGACCGCGATTTTCGGGCTGTCGTGCAGGTAGTCCTTGAGTGCGTACAGGCTGACCTGGTCAACCAGTTGCAGCAGGCTGCCGCCGTCGGAGCGGGCGCGCCACATCGGGATCACTTGTTCGGTGAGGTAGCAGTCGAAGTCGCATTGCAGTGCACGCTTGAGGAACGGCGTGAGGCTGGTGCCTTCGGTGATCGGGTATTTCGGCGGGATGATCAGGCCACGGCGGTTGATCAGGTCCGAAGTAAAGGCAATGTCGGCCGCCGAGAAGCGGAACGAGGTGCCGATCAGCATGGCCATCTGTTCGTTGGTCAGGTGCTGCTTGGAGTTCTGGAAGTCGTAGAGCAGGGCGTCATTGAGGTCGATGTAGCCCTTTTGCTGGAAGTAGCGCGTTAGTTTGGCCAGCACCAGCTCATAGAAGGTAGTGGTGTTGTTGATGCCCTTGACCTCGGTTTGCACTAGTTTGTCGAGGTTGGTGATCGAGGTGTAGAGGTTGACCGGCGGGTTGAGCAGCAGCACTTTCTTGAAGTTGAAGCTGCGACGGGTCTCGTCGAGCTTGCTGACAAACGCTGCATCCAGGGCGCCGAGGCTGTAGCCGGTGAGGTAGTAGTCGGTCACCGGCAGCGAGGCGTTCTGCGCGCGCACCGCTTGCATCACGCGGTACATGTCTTCGGCGTCTTCCTGGGTGATACCCGGCGTGGCGAAGCGCGAGGCGGCGCTGATGAAGTCGAAGCTGGTGGGCGATGACAGCTGCACCACGTGGTAGCCGGCCTGGTAATAGAGCTTTTTCAGGTATTCGTTGATGCTGCTGTCAAACCGGGCGCCCGTGCCTGCGATCAGGAAGATCAGCGGCGCGGCACGGTCCTGTTTGGCGATGCGGTAGGTGAGTTTCTTCACTGCCCAGAAGTTGTCCGGCAGGCTGAACTCACGCTCTGGGCGCATATTGAGGGTGTAATCGGACTGGTTGATCTCGTCGTTGCTGGGCAATTTGGGCCGCAGGTCCGGCGGGGTGGTGGCAATGGTCGCCTCGAACGGGTTCGTCAAAGGGAAGCCATAAGTGGCCTGGTCGACATCGACGGCCAGTGCTGACGCACTCAAAAATAGGCTGCCCAGCAAGGCAGCGCAGCGCAAGGAACGGAGCATGACTTAATCCCTAAGAGGAAACGTGCTGAATGAAGTTCGCAGGCTATGACCACCGCGTTGCCACCGAAGTGCCAGCCCTCGGCACTAAAAGTCGGAAAAAACCACGGAATCGGGGGTAATAGTAGCGAGAAGATACACTTTGCAGCGCCTTGATGAACAGTTATCTGCGTACACACCTTGCTAACGGCCGCCGTGGGATTAAGCTGAGCGCCGTTTTTGCCTATCGGAGTTCGCCATGTCCCGTCGTTTGCCACTTATTCTGCTGCTTATCGCCTTGCCGTTATGGCTGGCCGCCAGTTATGGCGCCCGTTACGGTTTTATGGAAGACGGCCAGTGGGTGGGGGTCTGCGTCGATGAGGCCAGCCGCTGGGAATGCCAGCTGCGCTCGAACCTGGGGCTGATGATTCACTTCAAGGTGTTGGGCTGGGCGGCGTTGGTGACGTCGGTGCTGGCGTTTTTTGTGCCGGGCCGCGTCGGCTGGGGGTTGGCGGTGCTGGGGATGGTGTTCGGGCTGCCGGCGCTGGCGTTGTATAACACCACGTTTGCGGTGTTTGCGGTGGTGATTGCGGGGTTGCGATTGGTCAGGAAGCCTCGGGTTACTGATTAACCCGTATAAGGGCGCTTTTGTGGCGAGGGAGCTTGCTCCCGCTGGGGCGCGAAGCGGCCCCAAAAAAGCGGGAGCGCTGCGCACTCCAGCGGGAGCAAGCTCCCTCGCCACTGCTGTTTAGCCCTTGCGCACCCGCAAGCAACGCCACAAGGCTACAACCATCAGCACGCTGACCACCGCCCAACCCCACGCCTGCTGGTTCAGCAACCCTTCGCGATACAGCTGCGGCGCAACACCGGCACCGATAATGAACGCCAGCAGCGCAATCTCCCGGCGTGGCCCGGTGACCGGGCGTACCAGGTAAACCAGAGCCGGCAACACCAGCGCCGCACTCGGGAAGCTGCGATAGCGCGGGTCGAATACCAGCGCCAGCATCATCACCGCCCCTGCGAACCCGGCGATTGCCACCAGCCAGCCGGCGCGTTGTTCCAGCCAGTTGAAGCTCCGTTCACGCCAGCCTTCCCGGGCACTCAGCGCCAGTGCAGCATGGGCCAGCACGAGCAGGTTCAGCATCACCAGCAAGCCTGCCCACACCCATTCATCGTTGAAGCGCGCTGTGACGCGGGTCAGTTCAGCCCAGGTGCCGATGGAGCAGGCCGCCACTGCACCGAGCAGTGGCAGCAACAGCGCGGCACGCGTGCTGCGCACCCGGCCACCCAGCGCCAGGGTGCCCAGCAGGATCAGGCCGCCGACGCCCAGCCACAGCGGCCAATACGGCACATTGCTCACTGGCCCGGCAAGAATACCCTTGTCCTGGCGATCGGCATCAAACAAGCCCCAGTAACCACCGACGGCACCTTCGCTGGCGCGTTTCCAGGGTTGGTCAAACGCTTCGATCAGGTTGTAGCGCCAGCCATTGGCTTCGGCCATGGCCACAAAACCGCGCATGAACTTGGCCTCGTTGACCCGGCTTGGCACCGCGGTTTCGCGCTGGCGGCCTTCGCTGGGCCAGCCGGTCTCGCCGATCAGCACATCTTTAGGCGCGAATTTGTTGCCGAAGGTCTGGCGCACATCACCCACATGCTTGAGGGCTTGATCGATGCCCGACGGGTCATCTTCCCAGTACGGCAGCAGGTGAATGGTCAGGAAATCCACCGCCGGGGCGATTTCCGGGTGCTGCAGCCAGAATTCCCACACATCGGCATAAGTGACCGGCTGCTTGATCTGGCTTTTGACCTGATTGATCAGCGTCACCAACTGCTTGGCGGTGACTTCCTTGCGCAGCAGGGCCTCGTTACCGACGATCACCGAAGTGACCACATCGGGGTTGGCATTGGCAGCAGCAATCAGTTCTTTGATTTCTTTTTCGGTGGCCACCGGGTCACTGCTGACCCAGGCGCCGGCCATCAACTTCAAGCCATGCTTGCGCGCCATGCCCGGCAGGGCTTCCAGGCCGGTCATGGAGTAAGTACGGATGCATTCAAAACGGGTGGCCAGCAGTGCCAGGTCAGCGTCCATGCGCTCGGGGCGCAGTTTGAACGGCTGGTCGAACGGCGACTGGTCCTTGTCGAACGGCGTGTAGGACGCGCATTGCATCTTGTGGCTGGCACTGGCCACATCCGGCAGCACCACCGGCCGGCCGAGGCCGTACCAGTAGCCGACAAGGGCAAGCACGCCGAGGATCAAGGCGCAGAAATAGGGCAGGGCAGGGAAGCGGGCAGTCGCGGGCATGGTCAGCTTATCTGGGGGAGCAAAGGCGCGCATCTTACCCGGATTTGGCCCGTACCAGTGGGGCTGCATAATTTAGACATGCAAAGTTCGGGCGGGAAATTGACGCCAAGTCCTAGGAACTGCCCTGCTGGCGATGTGATGTCGTTTCTTGCTTACCCGAGGTCGCTGACAGAGCAGGTCCAAGGCCCCGGCAGGTTGATGATCCAAGTGTCAGCACTCCACTGGCGGGGCACCACCGTGATCGACGCGCGTGAAGGGGGCGCGATGCACCCTATAACAACAGGTTGACGTCGCTCGGCATCCGTCGGGCGCAGCACTTTCGGGGAAGTATTATGAAGATGCGACGACTCTTGGGCGCAGCTGCCACTCTGGTAGTTGCGATGGGCTCCACACTGGCCAGCGCCGACAGCAAAACCCTGAGCATCGGCTATGTAGATGGCTGGTCCGACAGCGTTGCCACCACCCATGTGGCGGCCGAGGTGATCAAGCAAAAGCTCGGTTATGACGTGAAACTGCAGGCTGTCGCCACCGGGATCATGTGGCAGGGCGTGGCCACCGGCAAACTCGACGCCATGCTGTCCGCCTGGCTACCTGTGACCCACGGTGAGTATTGGACCAAGAACAAGGACAAGGTGGTCGACTACGGCCCCAACTTCAAGGACGCGAAGATTGGCTTGATCGTGCCGGAGTACGTCAAGGCCAAGTCCATCGAAGACCTCAAGACCGACACCACCTTCAAGAACAAGATCGTCGGTATCGACGCCGGCTCAGGCGTGATGCTCAAGACCGACGAAGCGATCAAGGCCTATGGCCTGGACTATAAACTGCAAGCCAGCTCGGGTGCGGCGATGATCGCCGAACTGACCCGTGCCGAAGACAAGCAGGAATCCATTGCCGTGACCGGCTGGGTGCCGCACTGGATGTTTGCCAAGTGGAAACTGCGTTTCCTCGACGACCCAAAAGGGATTTATGGTGCTGCTGAGACCGTCAACAGCATCGGCAGCAAGGGCCTGGAGAAGAAAGCGCCGGAAGTCGCCGCTTTCCTGAAGAAATTCCAGTGGGCCTCCAAGGACGAAATCGGCGAAGTCATGCTCGCAATCCAAGAGGGCGCCAAGCCTGATGCCGCGGCCAAGGATTGGGTCGCCAAGCACCCTGAGCGTGTGGCCGAGTGGACCGCCAAATAAAGCACTAGCGCTTTAGAAGCCCCACCACAACCCTGATGTGGGAGCGGGCTTGCTGTGGCGAGGGAGCTTGCTCCCGCTGACTGCGCAGCAGTCTCCGGTTTTTTGGGGGCGCTTCGCATCCCAGCGCAAGCAAGCTTGCTCGCCACAGCAGGCCCGCTCCCACATTTTTTTGCCTGTATTCAGGCTGCTGTTTATTTGTTGACTGTAAAACTTGCTAAGTGGCCATCTCGATCTACTACTAAGGTCGTCTGGAACCTGTTCCGCAGCCGCATACAGTGGATATGTTCCAAAATAATAAAAAGCTGTGCTGCGAGGATAAAAACAATGAACGACAGCATTTACCTCTCGATTCAAAACAGCCCGCGTTTCAAGGAGCTGGTCAGGAAAAGGGAAAGGTTCGCCTGGATTCTCTCGGCGATCATGCTAGGGCTTTACTCCGCTTTCATCCTGTTGATTGCCTACGGGCCACAAGTGCTGGGCGCCAAGCTCAGCCCTGGGTCTTCGATTACCTGGGGTATTCCCTTGGGCGTCGGGCTGATTGTGTCCGCTTTCATCCTGACCGCGATCTATGTGCGTCGGGCCAATGGCGAATTTGACGACCTGAACAATGCGATTCTCAAGGAGGCTGCGCAATGATCCGGCGTCTATTGGCTATATTCGGCGCTTCGCTGTTTGCTCCGGCCGTTTGGGCGGCGGATGCATTGACCGGGGAAGTGCACAAGCAACCGCTGAACGTGTCCGCCATCGTGATGTTTGTCGCGTTTGTCGGCGCCACCCTGTGCATCACTTACTGGGCATCCAAGCGCAACAAGTCGGCGGCCGACTACTATGCGGCTGGCGGCAAGATCACCGGTTTCCAGAACGGCCTGGCGATTGCCGGTGACTATATGTCGGCGGCGTCCTTCCTGGGGATTTCCGCGCTGGTGTTCACCTCCGGCTACGATGGCCTGATCTACTCGATCGGCTTTCTGGTGGGCTGGCCGATCATTCTGTTCCTGATCGCCGAGCGCCTGCGTAACCTGGGCAAGTACACCTTTGCCGACGTGGCGTCCTATCGCCTCGGGCAAACCCAGATCCGCAGCCTGTCGGCTTGTGGTTCGCTGGTGGTGGTGGCGTTCTACCTGATCGCGCAGATGGTGGGGGCGGGCAAGCTGATCCAGCTGCTGTTCGGCCTGGACTACCACGTCGCGGTGATCCTGGTGGGTATCCTGATGTGCATGTACGTGCTGTTCGGCGGCATGTTGGCGACCACTTGGGTGCAGATCATCAAGGCGGTGCTGTTGCTGTCCGGTGCTTCGTTCATGGCGCTGATGGTGATGAAGCACGTCAACTTCGACTTCAACATGCTGTTTTCCGAGGCGATCAAGGTTCACCCTAAAGGTGAGGCGATCATGAGCCCCGGCGGCCTGGTGAAAGATCCGATCTCGGCATTCTCGCTGGGCCTGGCACTGATGTTCGGTACTGCCGGCCTGCCGCACATCCTGATGCGATTCTTCACCGTCAGCGACGCCAAGGAAGCACGTAAGAGCGTGTTGTATGCCACCGGCTTCATTGGTTACTTCTATATCCTCACGTTCATCATCGGCTTTGGCGCGATCCTGCTGGTGAGCACCAACCCGGCGTTCAAGGATGCTGCAGGCGCCTTGCTGGGCGGTAACAACATGGCGGCGGTGCACCTGGCCAACGCGGTGGGTGGCAGCATTTTCCTGGGCTTCATCTCGGCTGTGGCGTTTGCCACCATCCTGGCCGTGGTTGCCGGTTTGACCCTGGCCGGTGCTTCGGCGGTGTCCCATGACCTGTACGCCAGTGTGATCAAGAAGGGCAAGGCCAACGAGAAAGATGAGATTCGCGTGTCGAAGATCACCACCGTGGCGTTGGGCGTGTTGGCGATCGGCCTGGGTATCCTGTTCGAAAGCCAGAACATTGCGTTCATGGTCGGCCTGGCATTCTCGATTGCTGCCAGCTGTAACTTCCCGGTACTGCTGCTTTCCATGTACTGGAAAAACCTCACCACCCGTGGCGCCATGATTGGCGGCTGGCTGGGCTTGATCAGTGCCGTCGGCCTGATGATCCTGGGCCCGACCATCTGGGTGTCGATCCTGCACCATGAAAAAGCCATCTTCCCTTACGAATACCCGGCGCTGTTCTCGATGATCATTGCGTTCGTCGGCATCTGGTTCTTCTCGATCACCGACAAGTCGGCGGCGGCAGAGAAAGAGCGTGCCCTGTACTTCCCGCAGTTTGTGCGTTCACAGACTGGCCTGGGGGCAAGTGGGGCGGTTAACCACTAAGATTTGTAACGGCTACAAAAAAATGCCCCGGTCGTGAGATCGGGGCATTTTTTTGCTTTTATTGTGGGTGGATATCACAAAACTGTTTCTCAATTCCTGCACAAATAAAAACGGCCTCCTTGTGAAAGGAGGCCGTTTTTAAGACCAAATAGTTAGATGCTTACTTGCGATCTTCCAGTTTGGTGATATCACGCGACTCGTAGCCGGTGTACAGCTGGCGCGGACGGCCAATCTTGTACGGGCTGGAGAGCATTTCTTTCCAGTGCGAGATCCAGCCGACAGTACGTGCCAGGGCGAAGATCACGGTGAACATGCTGGTTGGAATGCCGATCGCCTTGAGGATGATCCCCGAGTAGAAGTCGACGTTCGGGTACAGCGAGCGTTCGATGAAGTACGGGTCGGTCAAGGCGATCTCTTCCAGGCGCATGGCCAGTTCGAGTTGCGGATCGTTCTTGATGCCCAGTTCCTTCAACACTTCGTCGCAGGTCTTTTTCATTACGGTGGCGCGTGGGTCACGGTTCTTGTAAACGCGGTGACCGAAGCCCATCAGCTTGAACGGATCGTTCTTGTCCTTGGCCTTGGCGATGAACTTGTCGATGTTCGAGACATCGCCGATTTCATCCAGCATGGTCAATACGGCTTCGTTCGCACCGCCGTGGGCAGGGCCCCACAGTGCGGCGATACCGGCGGCGATACAGGCGAACGGGTTGGCACCCGAAGAACCGGCCAGGCGTACGGTAGAGGTGGAGGCGTTCTGTTCGTGGTCGGCGTGGAGGATGAAGATCTTGTCCATCGCGGCGGCCAGCACCGGGCTGATCGGTTTGATCTCGCACGGGGTGTTGAACATCATGTGCAGGAAGTTTTCCGCGTACGTCAGGTCGTTGCGCGGGTACATCATGGGTTGACCCATGGAGTACTTGTAAACCATTGCGGCCAGGGTGGGCATCTTGGCAACCAGGCGGATCGCGGAAATTTCGCGATGCTGCGGGTTATTGATGTCCAGGGAGTCGTGATAGAAGGCCGACAGGGCGCCGACTACACCGCACATGACGGCCATCGGGTGGGCGTCGCGACGGAAGCCGTTGAAGAAGGTCTTCAACTGCTCGTGAACCATGGTGTGGTTCTTCACGGTGCTGACGAACTGGGCTTTCTGCTCGGCTGTTGGCAATTCGCCATTTAGCAGCAGGTAGCAGGTTTCCAGGTAGTCCGACTGTTCAGCCAGCTGTTCGATCGGGTAGCCGCGGTGCAGCAAAATACCATTGTCACCATCGATGTAGGTGATCTTCGACTCGCAAGAGGCGGTCGACATGAAGCCTGGGTCGAATGTGAAACGGCCCGTGGCCGTCAGGCCCCGTACGTCGATAACATCGGGACCAACGGTGCCGGTTAAAATGGGCAGCTCGACGGGGGCTGCGCCCTCGATGATCAACTGCGCTTTTTTGTCAGCCATGTGGCCTCCTATTTATGCTTCAAATCATCAGACAGACCCCCCACGCAGGGCCCGCACCACTATATTGATATAAATCCAGATGTCAATTTGCCTAAAGTCTTGCTCCAGAAGGCTTTAACCATACTTTTTCGTCGAAATTGACTGCCATTTACGCCTTTTATACCGCCAGCGCAATCAGCTATTAGGGTGAGGAGTGCGCGTTGTCATTAGTAACCTAACTGTCTATACTCGGCCACCGACCGCCAAGGGCTTTTGGGCTTGCTTTCATTGGGGGTCGCACTCCCTGGGTGGTGCTTACCTGACCAGTGCACTCCCCAACAACTTTGCCCTGATTGTTAGGGGCTCTTCAGTGTGAAAAAAAGCCGTGAATAGCCAACGACCTGTAAACCTAGACCTAAGGACCATCAAACTCCCCATCACCGGCGTTACGTCGTTCCTGCACCGTGTTTCCGGCATCATCCTGTTCCTGGGCTTGGGCATCATGCTTTATGCATTGAGCAAATCCCTGGGTTCCGAGGAAGGATACGCCGAGGTGAAGGCATGCTTGACCAGCCCGCTGGCCAAGTTCGTAGCATGGGGCCTCCTGTCCGCTCTGCTGTATCACCTGGTAGCCGGTGTGCGCCACTTGATCATGGATGCGGGTATCGGTGAGACGCTCGAAGGCGGCCGCCTGGGCTCGAAAATCATCATCGCCATTTCCGTGGTGCTGATCGTTCTGGCAGGAGTTTGGATATGGTAACCAGCGTTACGAACCTTTCGCGTTCGGGCCTCTATGACTGGATGGCACAGCGTGTGTCTGCGGTCGTTCTCGCGGCTTATTTCATTTTCCTGATCGGATACCTCGTCGCAAACCCGGGCATCGGCTATGAGCAATGGCATGGCCTGTTTTCCCACAATGCGATGCGAATCTTCAGCCTGCTGGCCCTTGTAGCCCTGGGCGCTCACGCCTGGGTCGGCATGTGGACCATCGCGACCGACTACCTCACGCCAATGGCGCTGGGCAAATCCGCGACTGCAGTCCGTTTTCTCTTCCAGGCAGTCTGCGGCGTCGCGATGTTCGCTTACTTCGTCTGGGGTGTGCAGATTCTTTGGGGTATCTGATTCATGGCTAACATTCCAACTATTTCCTTCGACGCCATCATTATTGGTGGCGGCGGTGCCGGCATGCGCGCAGCGCTGCAGCTGGCCCAGGGTGGTCACAAGACTGCCGTGATCACCAAGGTGTTCCCAACGCGGTCCCACACCGTATCGGCCCAGGGTGGCATCACCTGCGCCATCGCTTCCGCCGACCCGAACGATGACTGGCGCTGGCACATGTACGATACCGTCAAGGGTTCCGACTACATCGGTGACCAGGACGCTATCGAGTACATGTGTCAGGAAGGCCCGGCCGCCGTGTTCGAGCTGGACCACATGGGTCTGCCGTTCTCGCGTACCGAGCAAGGTCGTATCTACCAGCGTCCATTCGGCGGCCAGTCGAAGGATTACGGTAAAGGTGGGCAGGCTGCCCGTACGTGCGCCGCTTCCGACCGTACCGGTCACGCGCTGTTGCACACCCTGTATCAGGGCAACCTGAAAGCCGGTACCACGTTCCTGAACGAGTACTACGCGGTTGACCTGGTGAAGAACGCCGACGGCGCCTTCGTTGGTGTGATCGCCATCTGCATCGAAACCGGTGAAACCACTTACATCCGCGCCAAGGCTACTGTGCTGGCGACCGGCGGTGCAGGTCGTATCTACGCGTCGACCACCAATGCCCTGATCAACACCGGTGACGGCGTCGGCATGGCTCTGCGTGCTGGCGTGCCGGTACAAGACATCGAAATGTGGCAGTTCCACCCAACCGGCATCGCCGGCGCCGGTGTACTGGTTACAGAAGGTTGCCGTGGTGAAGGTGGTTACCTGATCAACAAGCATGGCGAGCGTTTCATGGAGCGTTATGCTCCGAACGCCAAAGACCTTGCCGGTCGTGACGTTGTGGCCCGTTCGATGGTTAAGGAAATCATCGCCGGTAACGGCTGTGGCCCGAATGGCGACCACGTACTGCTGAAACTCGATCACCTCGGTGAAGAAGTGCTGCACAGCCGCCTGCCAGGCATCTGCGAACTGTCCAAGACCTTTGCGCACGTTGACCCGGTGGTTGCTCCGGTGCCGGTTGTTCCGACTTGCCACTACATGATGGGCGGCGTGCCGACCAACATTCATGGCCAGGCGATCACCCAGAACGCCGAAGGCGTGGACGAGATCATCCATGGTCTGTTCGCCGTAGGCGAAGTGGCCTGCGTATCGGTACACGGTGCCAACCGCCTGGGCGGCAACTCGCTGCTCGACCTGGTGGTATTCGGTCGCGCTGCCGGCCTGCACCTGGAAAAAGCCCTGACCGACGGCATCGAATACGATGACGCCACCGACGCCAACATCGAGGCCGCCCTGGCGCGCCTGAACGCTCTGAACGAGCGTACCGATGGCGAAGACGTGGCTACCCTGCGTCGCGAGCTGCAAAGCTGCATGCAGAACTACTTCGGTGTATTCCGTACCGGCGAATACATGCAGAAGGGTATTGCCCAGCTGGCCGACCTGCGCACGCGCATCGCCAACGTCAAGATCAACGATAAGAGCCAGGCGTTCAACACCGCTCGTATCGAAGCCCTTGAGCTGCAAAACCTGCTGGAAGTGGCTGAAGCCACTGCGATCGCCGCCGAGGTTCGTAAAGAATCCCGTGGTGCCCACGCCCGTGAAGACTTTGAAGATCGCGACGACGAAAACTGGTTGTGCCACACCCTGTACTTCCCGGGTGACAAGCGCGTAACCAAACGTGCCGTGAACTTCTCGCCGAAGACGGTGCCGACGTTTGAACCGAAGATTCGGACTTACTAAGGGTGGCTGCCATGTTGAAAGTCAGTGTTTACCGTTACAACCCTGATCAGGACGCCGCGCCGTTCATGCAGGAATTTCAGGTCGATACCGGTGGTAAAGACCTGATGGTGCTGGATGTACTGGCACTGATCAAAGAGCAGGACGAAGGTTTTTCCTACCGTCGCTCTTGCCGTGAGGGCGTTTGTGGCTCCGACGGCATGAACATCAACGGCAAGAACGGCCTGGCGTGCATCACGCCGCTGTCCGCTGTTGTTAAAGGTAACAAGCTGATCGTTCGTCCACTGCCAGGTTTGCCGGTTATTCGTGACCTGGTCGTCGATATGAGCATCTTCTACAAGCAATACGAGAAAGTTAAGCCGTTCCTGCAGAACGACACGCCGGCTCCGGCCATCGAACGTCTGCAGTCCCCTGAAGAGCGTGAAAAGCTCGACGGTCTGTACGAGTGCATCCTGTGCGCTTGCTGCTCGACCTCGTGCCCGTCCTTCTGGTGGAACCCGGACAAGTTCCTGGGTCCAGCTGCTCTGCTGCAAGCGTACCGCTTCCTGGCAGACAGCCGTGACACCAAGACGTCCGAGCGTCTGGCTTCACTGGATGACCCGTTCAGCGTCTTCCGCTGCCGCGGGATCATGAACTGCGTCAACGTATGTCCCAAAGGCCTGAACCCGACTAAGGCCATTGGTCACATCCGTAACATGCTGCTGCAAAGCGGCGTGTAAGCGACGTTGTAGCAAGGCAGGACCGTTGTGCCCGTAAATGCTACGGCGCAGGCTTCAACCGGCGCCGTAGTTTTAACTTGAGCAGCGACTTACAAAGCCGCAGCTCTTATTTTGAAGAAATGAGACAAGCAGGGGCATTCGGGTTGGTACCCGAACTATCAGCGTGATCCTAAGTGGCTTGTTTTGGTCGCTGCACTTGGCCTTTTGCAAGCAAACTCGGTGTTTTCGCCGGTGGTGTCCCCAAATCGAGGGTGACCAAGCATGCAAGAAAGCGTGATGCAGCGCATGTGGAACAGCGGCTATCTTTCAGGTGGTAACGCTGCCTATGTGGAAGAGCTTTATGAGCTCTACCTGCACGACCCTAACGCTGTGCCAGAAGAATGGCGCACCAAATTTCAGACGTTGTCTTCAGACGGCAACGCTGCCACCGATGTATCGCACGCAACAATTCGCGATCAATTTGTGCTGCTGGCAAAGAACCAGCGCCGCGCCCAACCGGTTTCCGCCGGTAGCGTGAGCAGCGAGCATGAGAAGAAGCAAGTTGAAGTATTGCGACTGATCCAGGCTTACCGGATGCGTGGCCACCAGGCGGCCCAGCTTGACCCGCTGGGGCTCTGGAAGCGTCCTGCACCTGCTGACCTGTCGATCAATCATTACGGCTTGACCAATGCCGATCTTGATACGACCTTCCGTGCCGGCGACCTGTTCATCGGCAAAGAGGAAGCGAGCCTACGCGAAATTCACGAAGCGTTGCAGCAGACATATTGCCGCACCATCGGCGCTGAATTCACGCACATCACCGATTCCGAGCAGCGCCACTGGTTCCAGCATCGTCTGGAAGGTGTGCGTGGCCGTCCGGTATTGTCCGCCGACGTGCGCAGCCACTTGCTGGAGCGCGTGACCGCGGCCGAAGGCCTCGAGAAATACCTGGGTACCAAATACCCGGGCACCAAGCGTTTCGGCCTGGAAGGCGGCGAAAGCCTGATTCCAATGCTCGACGAGCTGATCCAGCGTTCCGGTTCCTACGGCACCAAGGAAATCGTGATCGGCATGGCTCACCGTGGTCGCCTGAACGTGTTGGTCAACACCTTCGGCAAGAACCCGCGTGAACTGTTCGACGAGTTCGAAGGCAAGAAGAAGGTCGAGCTGGGTTCCGGTGACGTTAAATACCACCAGGGCTTCTCGTCCAACGTAATGACCACCGGCGGTGAAGTTCACCTGGCCATGGCCTTCAACCCGTCCCACCTGGAAATCGTTTCTCCGGTGGTCGAGGGTTCGGTGCGTGCCCGCCAGGATCGTCGTAACGATTCCACCGGTGAGAAAGTCCTGCCGATTTCCATCCACGGTGACGCGGCATTCGCCGGTCAAGGCGTGGTCCTGGAAACGTTCCAGATGTCGCAGACCCGCGGCTTCAAGACCGGCGGTACGGTTCACATCGTCATCAACAACCAGGTCGGTTTCACCATCAGCAACCCGCTCGACGCGCGCTCGACCGAGTACGCGACCGACGTTGCCAAGATGATCCAGGCGCCGATCCTCCATGTGAATGGTGATGATCCGGAAGCCGTGTTGTTCGTGACCCAGCTCGCCATCGACTACCGCATGCAGTTCAAGCGTGATGTGGTCATCGACCTGGTGTGCTACCGCCGTCGCGGTCACAACGAAGCGGATGAGCCGAGCGGCACCCAGCCGTTGATGTACCAGCAGATCACCAAGCAGCGCACCACCCGTGAACTGTACGCCGACAGCCTGATTACGGCCGGTGTGGTTGACGATGCGCGTGTTCAGGCGAAAGTCGATGAATACCGCAACGCGCTGGACAACGGCCTGCATGTAGTAAAAAGCCTGGTTAAAGAGCCGAACAAAGAGCTGTTCGTGGACTGGCGCCCGTACCTGGGCCACGCCTGGACGGCGCGTCACGACACCTCGTTCGACCTCAAGACCCTGCAGGAACTGTCCGCCAAACTGCTGGAAATTCCAGATGGTTTCGTGGTGCAGCGCCAGGTTGCGAAGATCTACGAAGACCGTCAGAAGATGCAAGCCGGCGGCCTGCCGATCAACTGGGGTTACGCCGAAACCATGGCGTACGCGACCCTGGCGTTCGAAGGTCACCCGATCCGCATGACCGGCCAGGACATCGGCCGTGGTACGTTCTCGCACCGTCACGCGGTCCTGCACAACCAGAAAGACGCGACCACCTACGTACCGCTGCAACACCTGTACGAAGGCCAGCCACGTTTCGACCTGTACGACTCGTTCCTGTCCGAAGAAGCCGTACTGGCGTTCGAATACGGCTACTCCACCACCACGCCAAACGCACTGGTGATCTGGGAAGCCCAGTTCGGCGACTTCGCCAACGGTGCCCAGGTGGTTATCGACCAGTTCATCACCAGCGGCGAGCACAAGTGGGGCCGTCTGTGCGGTCTGACCATGCTGCTGCCACACGGTTATGAAGGTCAGGGTCCGGAGCACTCCTCGGCCCGTCTGGAGCGTTACCTGCAGCTGTGCGCCGAGCACAACATTCAGGTGTGCGTGCCGACTACGCCGGCCCAGATCTACCACTTGCTGCGTCGCCAGGTGATCCGCCCGCTGCGCAAGCCGCTGGTAGTGCTGACCCCGAAATCGCTGTTGCGTCACAAATTGGCCATCTCGACCCTGGAAGATCTGGCCGACGGTTCGTTCCAGACCGTGATTCCAGAAATCGACACCCTGGACGCTGCCAAGGTCACTCGCCTGGTCCTGTGCAGCGGCAAGGTTTACTACGACTTGCTGGAAAAACGCCGTGCCGAAGGCCGCGAAGACATCGCCATCGTGCGTATCGAGCAGCTTTACCCGTTCCCGGAAGACGACCTGATGGAGGCCATCGCGCCTTACACCAACCTCACCCATGCGGTGTGGTGCCAGGAAGAACCGATGAACCAGGGCGCGTGGTACAGCAGCCAGCATCATTTGCGTCGCAGCATCGGTAACCACAAAACAGGCCTGGGCCTGGAGTACGCCGGTCGTGATGCTTCTGCTGCACCTGCGTGTGGTTATGCGTCGATGCACGCCGAGCAGCAGGAAAAACTGCTGCAAGATGCTTTCACTGTTTAACGCCTTCGCGCTGACTGAAACCGAATTTTAAGGACCCACAGATAATGGCTATCGAAATCAAAGCCCCGTCATTCCCGGAATCGGTTGCCGATGGCACCGTTGCCACCTGGCACAAGAAACCAGGCGACGCTGTAAAGCGTGACGACCTGATCGTCGACATCGAGACCGACAAAGTCGTTCTGGAAGTGTTGGCCGAAGCTGACGGCGTGCTGGGCGCGATCGTGGCTGAAGAGGGCGCTACCGTCCTGTCGAACCAGATCCTGGGCTCGATCGAAGCGGGCGGCGCTGCTGCTCCGGCCGCTGCTGCTGCTCCAGCTCCAGCTGCCGCGCCTGCCGCTGCCGCTGCCGCTCCGGCTGCAGGTGGTGAAGACCCGATCGCTGCACCGGCTGCGCGTCAGCTGGCTGAAGAAAATGGCATCAACCTGGCGTCCCTCAAGGGCACCGGCAAAGACGGCCGCGTAACCAAGGAAGACGTGGTTGCGGCTGTTGAAGCCAAGAAAAACGCTCCGGCTGCCGCACCGGCCAAGGCTGCAGCACCTGCTGCCGCTGCGCCTGTGTTCGCTGCTGGCGACCGCACCGAGAAGCGCGTACCGATGACTCGTGTACGTGCCACCGTGGCCAAGCGTCTGGTTGAAGCACAGTCGAACATGGCGATGCTGACCACCTTCAACGAAGTCGACATGACCGAAGTCATGGCCCTGCGTTCGAAGTACAAGGATCTGTTCGAGAAGTCCCACAATGGCGTGCGCCTGGGCTTCATGTCGTTCTTCGTGAAAGCGGCCACCGAAGCGCTGAAACGCTTCCCGGCAGTCAACGCTTCCATCGACGGCAGCGACATCGTTTACCACGGCTATGCAGACGTCGGCGTTGCCGTGTCCAGCGACCGTGGCCTGGTAGTGCCGGTTCTGCGTAACGCCGAGCTGATGAGCCTGGCTGAAATCGAAGGCGGCATCGCCGGCTTCGGCAAGAAAGCCCGTGACGGCAAGCTGACCATCGACGAGATGACCGGCGGTACCTTCACCATCACCAACGGTGGTACCTTCGGTTCGATGATGTCGACCCCGATCGTCAACCCGCCGCAAGCTGCGATCCTGGGCATGCACAACATCATCCAGCGTCCGATGGCCATCAACGGCCAAGTCGTGATCCGCCCGATGATGTACCTGGCGCTGTCGTACGATCACCGCCTGATCGATGGTAAAGAAGCCGTGACTTTCCTGGTAACCATCAAGAACCTGCTGGAAGACCCGGCTCGTCTGCTGCTGGATATCTGATAGAAGCAGCCTCACGTTGCGAGCTGCAAGCTGTAGGAACAAGCAGCTTGGTTTGCAGCGTGGGGCTAAAAGCTTGTCGCAAATAGAGGATCTATTTTCATGACACAGAAATTTGACGTTGTAGTGATTGGTGCCGGTCCTGGCGGCTACGTTGCCGCCATCAAGGCCGCACAACTGGGCCTCTCGACTGCTTGCATCGAAAAATACACCGACAAGGAAGGCAAACTGGCGCTGGGCGGTACTTGCCTGAACGTTGGTTGCATTCCTTCCAAGGCGCTGCTGGACAGCTCCTGGAAATTCCACGAAGCCCAGGACGGTTTCGCGATCCATGGCATCAACCATGCTGGCGTGACCATGGACGTGCCAGCAATGGTCGGCCGTAAAGCCAACATCGTTAAAGGCCTGACTTCCGGCGTTGCCACCTTGTTCAAGGCCAACGGCGTCACTTCCCTGCAAGGCCACGGCAAGCTGCTGGCCGGCAAGAAAGTTGAAATCACCAAGCCGGACGGTTCGGTTGAAGTCATCGAAGCCGAAAACGTGATCCTGGCACCAGGTTCGCGTCCAATCGACATTCCGCCTGCTCCAGTTGACCAGAACGTGATCGTTGATTCGACCGGCGCCCTGGAATTCCAATCGGTTCCTAAGCGTCTGGGCGTGATCGGCGCTGGCGTAATCGGCCTGGAACTGGGTTCGGTATGGTCGCGCCTGGGTTCTGAAGTGACTGTGCTGGAAGCCCTGGACACGTTCCTGCTGGCTGCCGACACCGCAGTGTCCAAAGAAGCGTTGAAAACCCTGACCAAACAAGGTCTGGACATCAAGCTGGGCGCCCGTGTTACCGGTTCCAAGGTCAACGGCGAAGAAGTCGTTGTGACCTACACCGATAAAGAAGGCGAGCAGACCATCACCTTCGACAAGCTGATCGTAGCCGTGGGTCGCCGTCCAGTGACCACCGACCTGCTGGCTTCCGACAGCGGCGTGAACATCGACGAGCGTGGTTTCATCCACGTTGACGATCACTGCGCTACCACCGTGCCAGGCGTGTACGCCATCGGCGACGTGGTGCGCGGCATGATGCTGGCGCACAAGGCTTCCGAAGAAGGCATCATGGTTGTCGAGCGCATCAAGGGTCACAAAACCCAGATGAACTACGACCTGATCCCATCGGTTATCTACACCCACCCGGAAATTGCATGGGTCGGTAAAAACGAACAGCAGTTGAAAGCTGAAGGCGTTGAAGTTAACGTCGGCACCTTCCCGTTTGCCGCTTCTGGCCGTGCCATGGCAGCTAACGACACCGGTGGTTTTGTCAAAGTCATCGCTGATGCCAAGACTGACCGCGTATTGGGCGTCCACGTGATTGGCCCGAGCGCTGCAGAACTGGTTCAGCAAGGCGCGATCGGCATGGAATTCGGCACCAGTGCCGAAGACCTGGGCATGATGGTCTTCTCCCATCCGACCCTGTCCGAAGCGTTGCACGAAGCAGCGTTGGCTGTGAATGGCGGCGCCATCCACATCGCCAACCGCAAGAAGCGCTAAGCGAGATAATAAGAAACCACGGCGGAGTTGCCCGTCGTGAGCCTTGCGCGCAAGACTCACCGCGGAATATCCGCTGGACGCAGCCTTGCACAGCTTTACGGGTGTTAAGCCCAGCAAGTTGTGCAAGCAGCAGTCACAGGTGGCGCGGCACTCATAATGAGCGCAGCGCCGAATGCGCAGTACCTAACGAAGACGGTAAAAAGCATGAATCTTCACGAGTATCAGGGTAAGCAGCTGTTCGCTGAATACGGCCTGCCAGTATCCAAGGGTTACGCAGTAGACACCCCGGAAGCAGCAGCAGAAGCTTGCGACAAAATCGGTGGTACCGAATGGGTTGTCAAAGCCCAGGTCCACGCTGGTGGTCGCGGTAAAGCGGGCGGCGTTAAGCTGGTTCGCAGCAAAGAAGACGCCAAGGCCTTCGCACAGCAGTGGCTGGGCAAGCGTCTGGTGACTTACCAGACTGATGCCAATGGCCAGCCAGTCACCAAGATCCTGGTTGAATCGTGCACTGATATCGCTAAAGAGCTGTACCTGGGCGCTGTCGTTGACCGTTCGAGCCGTCGCATCGTGTTCATGGCCTCCACCGAAGGTGGCGTGGACATTGAGAAGATCGCCGAAGAAACCCCAGAAAAAATTCTGAAAGCCACTATCGATCCACTGGTTGGCGCTCAGCCATTCCAGGGTCGCGAGCTGGCTTTCCAGCTGGGCCTGGAAGGCAAGCAAGTTGCCCAGTTCGCCAAGATCTTCGTAGGTCTGGCCAAACTGTTCCAGGATCACGATCTGGCCCTGCTGGAAGTGAACCCGCTGGTGATCAAGGCTGACGGCGATCTGCACTGCCTCGACGCCAAGATCAACATCGACGCCAACGCCATGTACCGTCAGCCTAAGCTGAAGACTTTCCACGATCCGTCGCAAGACGATCCGCGCGAAGCGCACGCTGCCAAGTTCGAACTGAACTACGTAGCCCTGGAAGGTAACATCGGTTGCATGGTCAACGGTGCTGGCCTGGCCATGGGTACCATGGACATCGTCAACCTGCATGGCGGCAAACCAGCCAACTTCCTCGACGTAGGCGGTGGTGCTACCAAAGAACGCGTGACTGAAGCCTTCAAGATCATCCTGTCCGACTCCAACGTCGCCGCAGTATTGGTCAACATTTTCGGCGGCATCGTTCGTTGCGACATGATTGCCGAAGGCATCATCGGTGCAGTGAAAGAAGTCGGCGTTAAAATCCCGGTTGTTGTTCGCCTTGAAGGTAACAACGCTGAACTGGGCGCTAAAGTACTGGCAGAAAGCGGTTTGAACATCATCGCGGCTACCAGCCTGACCGACGCTGCTCAACAAGTTGTCAAAGCTGCGGAGGGCAAATAATGAGCGTCCTGATCAATAAAGACACCAAAGTTATCTGCCAGGGTATTACCGGTTCGCAAGGTAGTTTCCACACCCAGCAAGCGATCGAATACGGCACCAAGATGGTTGGCGGCGTAACGCCGGGCAAAGGCGGCACCGAGCACCTGGGCCTGCCAGTGTTCAACACCGTGAAAGATGCTGTAGCTGCCACTGGCGCCACCGCCAGTGTGATCTACGTTCCAGCTCCTTTCTGCAAGGACTCCATCCTGGAAGCGGCATTCGGCGGCATCAAGCTGATCGTTTGCATCACCGAAGGCATTCCTACCCTGGACATGCTGGACGCTAAAGTTAAGTGCGACGAGCTGGGCGTAGTCCTGATCGGCCCTAACTGCCCAGGCGTGATCACCCCAGGCGAATGCAAGATCGGCATCATGCCAGGTCACATTCACTTGCCAGGCAAAGTCGGTATCGTTTCGCGTTCCGGCACCCTGACCTACGAAGCTGTGAAGCAGACCACTGACGCCGGTTTCGGTCAGTCGACTTGCGTCGGCATCGGCGGTGACCCGATCCCAGGCTCCAACTTCATCGACATCCTGAAGCTGTTCCAGGAAGACCCGAAGACCGAAGCGATCGTAATGATCGGTGAGATCGGCGGTTCGGCTGAAGAAGAAGCCGCTGCCTACATCAAGGCCAACGTGACCAAGCCGGTTGTTTCCTACATCGCTGGTGTGACTGCCCCTGCGGGCAAGCGCATGGGCCATGCTGGCGCAATCATCTCCGGCGGCAAGGGCACTGCAGACGAGAAGTTTGCTGCCCTGGAAGACGCAGGCGTTAAAACCGTGCGTTCGCTGGCAGACATCGGCAAGGCTTTGTCCGAGCTGACCGGTTGGGCTGTCAAGTAAGCCTCGCGCTTAGCTGACGCTTCACCACACAAAGGCCACCTTCGGGTGGCCTTTGTGCATTCTGGGTATCTCCATTTTGGCAAATGTACCCGGTTCCCTGTGGGAGCTGTTTGCCTGCGATGGCATCGACTCATTTTGGCTGATGCACCGAGGTGTCTGCATCGCAGGCAAGCCAGCTCCCACAGGGGCGGCATTGCCAGATTAAGTATGAAAAGGCGACATTTGAATGTCGCTTATCGGACAGTCCGCCCCGCAACAGTGCGTTTGTCGGCTTAATTCTGTACTCTAGCCGCCTCTTTATGCGTCCGCCTCCCAAAAGGAAGCCGCGCGCTAGACCGGTCGGTCCCCATCAGGGCCGGCAGCAGTTCCCTCATCCACAGGGAATCCCTCTCTAAATTCCGATTCAGTAGTGTGGTATTTCCTGAAATGAAAGTGTTGAAAAGCCAGGACATCCTGGCGTTAGGCTTTATGACGTTTGCCCTGTTCGTGGGCGCCGGTAACATCATCTTCCCGCCTATCGTTGGTTTGCAGTCCGGGCCGCACGTCTGGATGGCAGCGCTGGGCTTCCTGATCACCGCGGTCGGTTTGCCGGTGGTTACCGTGATTGCCCTGGCCAAAGTCGGCGGCGGCATGGACGCGTTGAGCAGCCCGATCGGCAAGATCGCCGGTGGCCTGCTGGCGGCGGCAGCGTACCTGGCGGTAGGCCCGCTGTTCGCCACCCCGCGTACCGCGACCGTTTCGTTTGAAGTGGGCCTGGCGCCGCTGACCGGCGAAAGCCCGCTGGCACTGTTCCTCTACAGCTCGGTGTACTTCCTGCTGGTGTTCTTCATTTCCCTGTACCCAGGGCGTCTGCTGGACACCGTAGGGCGTTTCCTTGCACCGTTGAAGATCATCGCCCTGGCCGTGCTGGGCATCGCCGCGTTTGCCTTGCCGGCCGGTGATGTCGGTGTCGCCACCCCGGAATACGTCGCTGCACCGTTCTCCCAGGGGTTTATCAATGGTTACCTGACCATGGACACCCTCGGCGCGCTGGTATTCGGCATCGTTATCGTCAACGCAATTCGTTCCCGTGGTGTTGAGTCGCCCACGCTGATTACCCGTTACGCGATCATCGCCGGGCTGATTGCCGGCGTGGGCCTGGCGCTGGTGTACATCAGCCTGTTCCGCCTGGGTTCGGGCAGCCATGCCGTGGCGGCCGGTGCCAGCAATGGCGCTGCAGTGCTGCACGCCTACGTGCAACACACGTTCGGCTCCCTGGGCAGTGGCTTCCTTGCGGTGCTGATCTCCCTGGCGTGCCTGGTCACTGCCGTGGGCCTGACCTGTGCCTGCGCCGAGTACTTCAGCAAGGTCCTGCCACTGTCCTACAAGACGCTGGTGGTGATCCTGGCGCTGTTCTCGCTGTTCGTGTCCAACCTGGGCCTGACCAAGCTGATTGCCTTCTCGATCCCGGTACTCACCGCGATCTACCCGCCGTGCATCGTGCTGGTGGCCCTGAGCTTCTGCAAAGACTTCTGGCAGGAGCAGGGCCGTATTGTTGGCCCGGTGATGCTGGTGTCGTTCATCTTTGGTTGCATCGATGCGCTTAAAGGCGCTGGCTTGGCCGATTGGATGCCTGCACAGTTGGCGCACCTGCCGCTGAGCGAGCAAGGTTTGGCGTGGCTGGTGCCGTCGGTGATGACGCTGGTCGTGGCGGTAGTGGTCGACCGTATGCTCGGCAAGCGTAGCGAAGCCATCGCCTGACCCGCGCTGCACGCTTCACGGAAATGCCCCGTATCAATCGATACGGGGCATTTTTTATGCCTGCAAGACCACAACCTCTAAAGTGTGGAATACGGTCCGTGTGGGAGCGGGCTTGCCTGCGATGGCGTTGGTTCAGTCACTGCTGTGTCGCCTGATCCACCGCAATCGCAGGCAAGCCAGCTCCCACCTTTTTAACCGTGTTCGTCTTCATCCATCGCATACAAGGCCCGCGCATGTCGTTCATCGAAACCAACCAAATCCACCTGCTGGCCGCCTTCTGGTTTGCCCTGTGCTGGGGCGGTTACACCCGTTATGCCAGCTGGAAAGCCCGTGACACCGCATGCCTGGCCAGCGTGCTGCATCTGTATCGCGAAGACTGGATGCGCCGCATGCTGCTGCGTGATAACCGTATTGCCGACGCCAGCGTGATCGGCAACCTGGAGCGCAATGCCTCGTTCTTTGCCTCCAGCACACTGATAATCCTCGCCGGTATTCTTACCGTGCTGGGCGCATCTGAGCGGGCGGTATCCTTGCTGGCAGACATTCCCATGGTGCAGCAAGTGTCCCAGGGCATGTCGGAAATCAAGCTGCTGTGCCTGGCGCTGGTGTTCGTCTACGCGTTCTTCACGTTCAGTTGGTGCATGCGCCAATACAATTTTGCCGCCGTGCTGGTGGGCTCGGCGCCGATGATCGGTGAGCGGCATGTGTCGGAGCAGGAGCGCAAGGCGTTTGCCCTGCGGGCGGCGCGAGTGATTTCGATGGCGGCCAACCAATTCAACTTTGGCCTGCGTGCGTATTACTTCGGCATGACCATGCTGGCCTGGTTTGTCAGCCCCTGGTTGTTCATGCTGATGAGCAGCGGGGTGGTGCTGGTGCTGTATCGCCGCGAGTTTCATTCCGACGTACTGCAGGTGATGGTCTACACGCCGACCGATATGCCAGTGGCGGAGCCGGCTAAAGACGCCGTGTCTTAACTGGAAGCACCGGTGTTAGTGCGGTTTTATAAAAACGCAGACAAAGAAAAGCCCGCTCTATAAGCGGGCTTTCTTTTTGCAGCAAAGACCAGGCTATTAAGGCTTGGCAGGTGCTGTTGGAGTAGCGGTGCCGTCTTCTTTCGCTTTTTCAGCGTTCGCATCAGCCTGAGCTTTTGCAGCATCGGCGTTTTCTTTTGCAGCGTCGTTCACTTTATCCTGTGCTTTGGCCATGTCTTTCTGAGCTTGCTCAGCATGCGATTGAGCATCTTGGGCTTTGTCTTCGGATTTCTTATCGCAGGCAGCGAGACCGAGGGCAGCGGCCAACATCATGGAAATAGCTAAAGTCTTGCGCATGGGGTGTTTCTCCTTATGGATATATCTACTGGCCTTTCGAGCTTAGACGGCCAGCATTAGTTCCTTTTGTTTCAAAGATATATAAAACAC
Source organism: Pseudomonas sp. FP2338 (assembly GCF_030687515.1). Lineage (NCBI taxonomy): Bacteria > Pseudomonadati > Pseudomonadota > Gammaproteobacteria > Pseudomonadales > Pseudomonadaceae > Pseudomonas > Pseudomonas sp. FP2338. Next base: position 2,033,063 of record NZ_CP117436.1, read on the forward strand.
CACCGCCAAGGAACTTTTAGCCCTAACCCCATACTGCGTAAACCGACACTAATAAGAGTCTGCACACATGACCGAAAACCCCCTGTTAGAGCGTGCCACGCGCTTTGTTTCGGCCCTGCGCCATTGCCAGGTGCTGGGCATCATTGTCCATGCCGCCAGGCAGGAGGGCATGACGCTGGCCCTGCCTTACGGCCCGCATATCGTCGGCGACCCTCAGACCGGCGTGATTCACGGCGGCGCGCTGACCTCATTGATGGACACTGCCTGCGGCTTGGCCACGCTGTGCGTGCTGCCGGAGTTCGAGGTGTGCCCGACCCTGGATTTGCGCGTCGACTATATGCATCCCGCCGAGCCGCATAAGCCGGTGTATGGCTTTGCACAATGCTACCGGGTGACCACCGACGTGATCTTCACCCGTGGGTTCGCCTACCAGGATGACCCGCAACAGCCCATCGCCCACGTGGTGGGCACCTTCATGCGCATGGGCAAGCGCCTCAAAGGCGCGCAAGGACTGGGTAGCACCATCAAGGGAGACCAGGCATGACGCACCGATTCAAGACCCGCCTCGAACAGGCCCATGAGCGTGGTGACTATGAGGCGCTGCTCAATCTGGTGCCCTACGCCAAGCTGATCGGCATTGAATGCTCAAGGCTGGGGGATGAACTGCTGTTTCGCCTGCCGGCCAACAAGGACAATATTGGTAACCCGATATTACCGGCGCTGCACGGTGGCGTGATCGCAGGTTTTATGGAACTGTCGGCGGCGTTACATTTGCTGGTATTTACCGGCGCGCCGGGCTTGCCGAAAATCATCGATTTTTCCCTGGATTACCTGCGCGCCGGGCAGTTTCGCGACACCTACGCCAAATGCCAGGTGTGGCGCCAGGGCCGGCGGGTGGCGAATGTGGCGGTCACCGCCTGGCAAAGCACCGCCGCCGAGCCGATTGCCACCGCCCGCGCCCATTTCAAAATTGAGGAATGGGTGCGCCCTTGAAATCCTGGTCTTAGCCCCCAACTTTGATGACAACCCGCCGCCAACCCTTTCGGGCGCGGCCACTGCCATCCAATTGGAGTTTGATGACCATGAGTGTGGAAACTCAAAAGGAAACCCTGGGCTTCCAGACCGAGGTGAAGCAACTGCTGCACCTCATGATCCATTCGCTGTATTCCAACAAGGAAATCTTCCTTCGCGAATTGATCTCGAACGCCTCTGACGCTGTCGACAAATTACGTTTCGAAGCCCTCTCCAAGCCTGAGTTGCTGGAAGGTGGCGCTGAACTGAAAATCCGTGTGAGCTTCGACAAGGACGCCAAGACCGTCACCCTCGAAGACAACGGCATCGGCATGAGCCGCGAAGACGCGATTACTCATCTGGGTACTATCGCCAAATCCGGCACCGCAGACTTCATGAAGAACCTGTCGGGCCACCAGAAGAAAGATTCGCACCTGATCGGCCAGTTCGGCGTGGGCTTCTATTCGGCCTTCATCGTCGCCGACAAGGTTGAAGTATTCAGCCGCCGCGCCGGCCTTGACGCCAGCGAAGGCGTGCACTGGGCCTCCAAAGGCGAGGGCGAGTTCGAAATCGCCACTGTCGACAAGGCTGACCGCGGTACGCGTATCGTGCTGCACCTCAAAGCGGCTGAAGATGAGTTCGCCGACGGCTACCGCCTGCGCAATATCATCAAGAAATATTCCGACCACATCGCTTTGCCCATCGAACTGCCGAAAGAACAAGCGGCTGTCGAGGGCGAAGAAAAACCTGCCCAGGAATGGGAAGTGGTCAACCGTGCCAGCGCCTTGTGGACCCGCCCTCGTACTGAAGTCAAAGACGAGGAATACCAGGAGTTCTACAAGCACATCGCTCACGACTACGAAAACCCGCTGAGCTGGAGCCATAACAAGGTCGAAGGCAAGCTGGAATACAGCTCGCTGCTCTACGTGCCGGCCCGCGCTCCGTTCGACCTGTACCAGCGTGAAGCGCCGAAAGGCCTGAAGCTGTACGTGCAGCGCGTGTTCGTGATGGACCAGGCAGAATCCTTCCTGCCGCTGTACCTGCGCTTCATCAAGGGTGTGGTCGACTCCAACGACCTGTCGCTGAACGTGTCGCGGGAAATCCTGCAGAAAGACCCGATCATCGACTCCATGAAGTCGGCGCTGACCAAGCGCGTGCTCGACATGCTGGAAAAACTGGCGAAGAACGAGCCTGAGCAATACAAGGGCTTCTGGAAAAACTTCGGCCAGGTCATGAAAGAAGGCCCGGCGGAAGATTTCGCCAACAAGGAAAAAATTGCCGGCCTGCTGCGTTTTGCCTCGACTCAGGGTGACGACGGCGAGCAGGTTGTGTCGCTGGCCGAGTACCTGGCACGCGCCAAGGAAGGTCAGGACAAGATCTACTACCTGACCGGCGAAACCTACGCGCAGGTCAAGAACAGCCCGCACCTGGAAGTCTTCCGCAAGAAAGGCATCGAAGTGCTGCTGTTGACCGACCGTATCGACGAGTGGCTGATGAGCTACCTCAGCGAGTTCGACGGCAAGACCTTCGTCGACGTGGCCCGTGGTGACCTGGACCTGGGTAACCTGGACTCCGAAGAAGAGAAGAAGGAAGCCGAAGAAGTCGCCAAGGCTAAAGAAGGCCTGGTTGAGCGAATCAAGACTGCTTTGGGCGATGCCGTCAGCGAAGTCCGGGTTTCCCACCGTCTGACCGATTCCCCGGCGATTCTGGCCATCGGCGAGCAGGACCTGGGCATGCAAATGCGTCAGATCCTTGAAGCCAGCGGTCAGAAGGTGCCGGACTCCAAGCCGATCTTCGAATTCAACCCGGCTCACCCGCTGATCGAGAAACTCGATGGCGAGCAGAGTGAAGAGCGTTTTGGCGACCTGTCGCACATTCTCTTCGACCAGGCAGCCCTGGCCGCCGGTGACAGCCTTAAAGATCCGGCCGCGTATGTGCGCCGCTTGAACAAGCTGTTGGTTGAACTGTCGGTTTAACACCGTTGTAGAAAAACCCGCTTCGGCGGGTTTTTTCGTTCTAACGCACCTCAACTGGAGTAAATGATGAGCCAAGTCACTGTACGTTCCGTGGTCTATCAGATTGATGGCCAGTCCTATGAAAGCCGCCTGGCGTTCGACGCCAGCCACAACGGCCCGTTGCCGGGCCTGCTGATGGCGCCGAACTGGATGGGTGTGAGTGCGGGTGCCGAGGAAATCGCCAAAAGCGTGGCCAGCCAAGGCTACGTGGTGCTGATCGCCGACCTGTACGGGCAAACCGTGCGCCCGACGAATGGCGATGAAGCCGGCGCTGCGATGATGCCGTTGAAGAACGATAACCCGGCGCTGCTCAAGCGCATGCAGGCGGCCTTTGAGCAACTGCAAAGCCAGACCGAAGCGGCCGTTGATACCTCGAAGCTTGCGACCTTCGGTTTCTGCTTTGGTGGTTTCTGCTCGCTGGAGCTGGCACGTACCGGTGCGCCGTTGAAGGCTGCTGTGTCGTTCCACGGCACGATCGACACACAAAACCCGGCAGGTGCCAAGCACGTCAAGGGTTCGGTGCTGGTGCTGCACGGCGCGTCCGATCCGTTGGTGCCGAAAGAGCAACTGCCGGCGTTTGAGCAAGAAATGAACGCCGCCGGTGTGGATTGGCAGTTGCTGAGCTACGGCGGCGCGGTGCATTCCTTTACTGACCCGCACGCCAATGTGCCGGGCAAGATGATGTACGACGCAAAGACGGCCAAACGGGCGTTCCAGTCGATGCATAACCTGCTGGACGAAGTGTTCAAGGGCTAAAGCTTTAGCGCCTGTTCCGGCCTCATCGCAGGCAAGCCAGCTCCCACACTTTGAATTGTGAAAACAATCGACAGGTGGGAGCTGGCTTGCCTGCGATAGCTATCTGACAGGCAACTCAATCCTTTCAGACTCACCCGGCACCGTCGGCCAGTCCCCGGCCGCCCAACGCTGCCTGGCTTGTTCAATCACTGCCGGATCGCTTGCGACAAAATTCCAGTTGATCCGCCGTGGCCCATCCAGGGGCGCGCCGCCGAACACCACCACGTGGCAATCGCTTTCAGCAAACAAGGTCATCGCCTGCCCGCTCGGCAACACCACCAGGCTATGCGCCTCGACTGCCTCACCGTCCAACTGCGCATCGCCGTCCAGCACATACACCGCCCGTTCTTCATGCTCATCCGGGATCAGCAAGGTGGTGGCCGTCTGCATCTGCACTTCGGCATACAGCGTGGGTGACAGCACCGGCACCGGCGATTTAAGGCAGAAGCCCGAGCCTGCGATCAGGCGAATCTGCACGCCCAGGTTGTCGCTCACCGGCAGGCTCGCCGCCGGATGATGGCTGTAGTGGCCCGGACCGGTTTCGTGGTCTTTGGGCGAGGCCAGCCACACTTGCAGGCCATGCAGGCTGAAGCCGCTGGCCTTGATGGCATCGGGCGTGCGTTCGACGTGGGCAATTGCGCTGCCGGCGGTCATCCAACTGACGTCACCGGCTTGGACCACCTGGTCCGAGCCCAGGCTGTCCTTGTGCTGCAAGGCGCCTTCGAACAGATAGGTGAGGGTGGACAGCCCGATATGCGGGTGCTGGCGAATATTCATGCCGGTGCCGGGCGCATAACGGGTCAGCAACATGTGGTCGAAAAACACAAAAGGCCCGACGCTGCGGCATTCGCGTGACGGCAGCGGTCGCAGGATCGGCTGGCCTTCGACGTCTTCGGCGCGCGGGCGGATCACGGTGAGGGTGGTCATGGGGCGTCCCTGTCTGAGCGGGTTAGGTGCTACTGAGCATAACCCGCTCGACGGGAGGTTGGCGCTACTGGCTGAAGGCGCCTTCGGACAGTTTGGTCTCGATGGTGACTTCGGCGGTGGTCATCAGCTTGTGTACTGGGCAGCGATCGGCCACGTGATGCAGGATGTCGCGCTGCTCATCGGTGAGTACGCCCTTGAGCGTCAGCTTGACGTTGAGTTTGTACTTGCCTTTTTGCTCCTCGGAGCTGTCGTGGGCGACTTCCACGGTGACGCCGGTGAGCGGGATGTCTTTTTTCTGGGCGTAGAGCTTCACGGTCAGCGCCTTGCACGAGGCCAGGGCAGCGTCGAAATAGTCGTGGGGCGAGGGCGCCGAATCGTCACCGCCGAGGCTTTTGGGCAGGTCGGTGAACAGCTCGTGGTTGTTGATGTTCACGCTGTGGCGAAAGTTATCGTGGTTCAGGGTATTGACGGTAACAGGCATGGCAAACCTCACAAGGGCAGGAAAAGGTCATGCAGTTATAGAGCATGCTGGCACTTCAGTGTTCCGCGTTTTTTGCACTGGCAGCTCGCGCGATTGCAATGCGCGTTGATATCGCGTTTTCGTCTTACGCAAACGGGACAACGGGCCGATACCTTTCAGGAGACCTGCTGCAGGTGGATGCAGCGCATTCGGAAGGAATCCAGGCATGAGTATCCGTAGTTTGAATATCGCCCCGCGCGCCGGTTTGGGCTTTGGCGTGCTGGCATTGATGGTGTTTGCCCTGGGCGGTTTTGCCCTGCTGCAAATGGCCAATATGCGCCAACAGTCCGATCAGGTAGAGAACAATTGGTTGCCCAGCGTGATGGCGGTGGGGGAGATGGCCCAGGACCTGCTGCGGGTGCGTGCGCTCACCCTGCGTTTGCTGGTCAACCGTGACCCGCAGGCGCTGGCGCAGAACGAGCAGAAACTCACTGACCTGAAAAACGGCCTGCACCGGGCGCAGACGCTCTACGAAGGGCTGATGGTACTGCCCGAAGAGCGTGCGCTGTTTGATCGCTTCAAGGCCCAGGAGCAGCAATACCTGCAACGCCAGGAGCAGGTGATGGGGTTTTCCAAGGCCAATCAGCTGGAAGACGCGATCAGGATCGTCAACGGTGAGATGAATCAACTGGCCGATGAGTTGGCCGCGACCTTGCACGACCTGGTGACCTTGAACAAGGCCAGTGCCAACCAGGCCGCGAACCTGGCGCAGAGCGTATTCACGCAATCGCGCACGTGGGTGGTCACCATGATAGTGCTTACCGCATTGATCACCATCGGCCTGGCGGTCTGGCTCACCCGCAGTATCGTGCTGCCGTTGGCGCAGTCGCTGAAGGTCGCCCAGGGCGTGGCGGGCGGCGACCTCACCGGTGACATCAACGTAACCGGCAACGATGAGCCCGCGCGCTTGCAGCAGGCGCTCAAGGGTATGCAGGCGAACCTGCGCGACACCATCCGACGGATTGCCGAGTCTTCGAACCAATTGGCTTCGGCTTCTGAAGAGCTCAGCTGTGTGACTGAAGATGCGACCCGTGGCTTGCACCAACAGAACCAGGAAATCGAACAGGCGGCCACGGCGGTCAACCAGATGACCGCTGCGGTGGAGGAGGTGGCGAGCAATGCGGTCGCCACGTCCCAGGCGTCCCGCGAGTCTGACCGCATTGCCCAGCGTGGGCGTGAGCAGGTGCATCAGACCGTGGTGTCGATTGAAGCGCTGGCCGATGACGTCACCTCCAACGCCACTCAGGTAGAGGACCTGGCGCAGAAGGTCTATGGCATCAGCAAGGTGCTGGATGTGATTCGCTCGATTGCCGAGCAGACCAATTTGCTCGCGCTGAATGCCGCGATTGAGGCGGCGCGTGCAGGCGACGCCGGGCGTGGCTTTGCGGTGGTGGCCGATGAGGTGCGAGCCTTGGCCCATCGCACGCAGCAGTCGACCCAGGAAATCGAGTTGATGATCAGCGGGATCCAGCAAGGCACCGATCAGGCCGTCAGTTCAATGCAGCAGAGCAACACCCGGGCGCGCTCTACGCTGGATATTGCCAAGTCGGCGGGCACGGCGTTGGAGGAGATTGCGTCGGCCTTTACCTTGATCAACGAGCGCAACCTGGTGATTGCCAGCGCGTCGGAGCAGCAGGCGGCGGTGGCGCGGGAGGTGGATCGCAATTTGATGAATATTCGCGATCTGGCGCATCAGACGTCGACGGGGGCTAACCAGACCAGTGCGGCGAGCCAGGAGTTGTCGCGGTTGGCGGTGGACCTGAATACCATGGTGGCGCGGTTTTCGGTGTAGGGCGTGAGACCTGGGTGATGCTATCGCAGGCAAGCCAGCTCCCACATGTTGAATGGCGAACACCATCAAATGTGGGGGGTGGGCTTGCCTGCGATCAAGGCGACTCGGTCTCATTCCATTGCCCACAAAAAAGCCCCGAACCAGTCGGGGCTTTTTCAGGTGATCAACCTGCGGGGCTTACTTGCCCTGCCAGCGTTTCAGTACCAGGGTAGCGTTGGTGCCACCGAAGCCGAAGCTGTTGCTCATCACGGTGTCGATCTTGGCGTTTTCAACGGTCTTGGTCAGGATCGGCATATCGGCGACGACCGGGTCGATCTCGTCGATGTTGGCCGAGCCGGCCATGAAGTTGCCTTCCATCATCAGCAGGCAGTAGATCGCTTCGTGAACGCCGGCGGCGCCCAGGGAGTGACCCGACAGGCTCTTGGTAGAGCTGATGGCCGGTGCCTTGTCGCCGAATACCGCACGCACACCTTCCATTTCCTTGGCATCGCCGACCGGAGTCGAAGTGCCGTGGGTGTTCAGGTAGTCGATTGGGGTGTCCACGGTGGACATGGCCATCTGCATGCAACGGATGGCGCCTTCGCCGCTTGGCGCAACCATGTCGTAGCCGTCGGACGTAGCGCCGTAGCCGACGATTTCCGCGTAGATTTTTGCGCCACGGGCCAGAGCGTGTTCCAGCTCCTCGACCACTACCATGCCGCCACCGCCGGCGATGACGAAACCGTCACGCTTGGCGTCGTAGGCGCGGGAGGCCTTTTCCGGGGTTTCGTTGTACTGGGTGGACAGCGCGCCCATGGCGTCGAACAGGAACGACTGGCTCCAATGTTCTTCTTCGCCGCCGCCGGCGAAGACGATGTCCTGCTTGCCCAGCTGGATCTGCTCAACGGCAGTACCGATGCAATGCGCACTGGTGGCGCACGCGGAGGAGATCGAGTAGTTCACGCCCTTGATGGCGAACGGCGTGGCCAGGCAGGCCGAAACGGTACTGCCCATGGTCCGTGTGACACGGTACGGGCCAACGCGCTTCACGCCTTTTTCGCGCAGGATGTCCAGCGCTTCCATCTGGTTGAGGGTCGATGCGCCGCCGGAGCCGGCGATCAGGCCGGTGCGTACGTTCGAAACCTGGTCTTCGCTCAGGCCTGAGTCGGCGATGGCGTCTTTCATGGCCAGGTAGGCGTAGGCGGCAGCGTGGCCGACGAAGCGATAGATCTTGCGATCAATCAGTTCTTCGAGGGGCAGGTCAATGGAGCCGGAAACCTGGCTACGCAGACCCATTTCGGCATATTCCGGGTTGAAGCGGATGCCAGGGCGACTTGCACGCAGGTTAGCGGTGACGGTCTCTTTGTCATTGCCCAGGCAAGAAACAATACCCAGACCAGTGATAACGACGCGGCGCATGCGGATAACCCTTAAAAGTTGTCAGTGGAAGTGAATACGCCGACCCGAAGGCCTTCGGCAGTATAGATCTCGCGACCGTCGACAGTCACCGAACCGTCGGCGATAGCGAGGTTCAGCTTGCCCTTGAGGACGCGCTTGATTTGAATGTTGTAGGTGACTTTCTTGGCGGTCGGCAGGACCTGGCCAAAGAACTTCACTTCGCCCGAACCCAGGGCACGACCGCGACCTGGCAGGCCTTGCCAGCCCAGGTAGAAACCGACCAGTTGCCACATGGCATCAAGGCCCAGGCAGCCCGGCATCACAGGGTCGCCTTCGAAATGGCAGGCGAAGAACCACAGGTCAGGGGTGATATCCAGCTCGGCGACCAATTCACCTTTGCCGTACTTGCCACCCTCTTCGCTGATATGGGTGATGCGATCCACCATCAGCATGTTCGGGGCGGGCAGTTGCGCGTTACCTGGGCCGAACAGCTCACCGCGACTGCAGCGCAGCAGGTCTTCCCGAGTAAAGGCGTTTTGTTTGGTCATGCGAGCTCCTCAATAATCCCATGCGGCAGGGCAGGGTAAATCTTCCCGAACCGAATGAAGCGTTCATGCCTCATATCGGCAGCCTACACATAGACTATTGCGTTGTAGTGAAAGTCACAGCGTCAAGGCACTCAATGTACACTTGTTCACTGAAATTTTAAACCGAGCCTGTTTATCGGCCCGTTTGGGTGCCTAAGACTGCCGCACTTTCGTCTTTCACGCCAGTCGCAGTTGGTTGATGGCGCCGCGCTATTGCACCCAGCGCTGCAGTATTTGCTGCAAATCCGTGCGTTTGAACGGCTTGGCCAGGTAATCGTTCATTCCGGCTGCCAGACAGGCTTCGCGATCACCCTGCAAGGCGTTGGCCGTCAGCGCGATAATCGGCAGGTCGGCGCAGCCGGGCAGTTGGCGAATCTGGCGGGTGGCTTCGTAGCCGTCGATCAACGGCAGGCGGCAATCCATCAGGATCGCGGTAAAAATCAGGCTCTCGGCACTGCGGATCGCCTCGGCGCCATCGATGGCCAGGCTCACTTCAAACCCCAGGCTGCGCAACATGGCTTCGACCACGGTGCGGTTGACCGGGTTGTCCTCCACGAGCAACACATGGCGGCCATCACCCGCGCTGGCCTTGCCCTCGGCGTCCAGGGCGATCGCCGGCAGGCTGTGCTGGTCGATGGCCAGTGGGATTTCCAGAGTAAACACTGAGCCACGGCCTTCCTGGCTTTGCGCGCGCAGCGTGCCGCCCATACGTTCGGCCAGCGTGCGCGCAATGGGCAGGCCCAGGCCGGTGCCGCCGTAACGTCTGGAAATGGAACTGTCAGCCTGCTGGAACGCATCGAACATCAGCTCCAGGCGTTCGGCGGAGATCCCGATGCCACTGTCGCGCACCGTGCAGGTGAACCACACCAGTTCATGGTCGAGGGTCTGCCAATGGGGCTCGACGGTGACGCTGCCGTGCTCGGTGAATTTGAGCGCGTTACCGATCAGGTTCACCAGGATTTGGCGGATACGGGTCGGGTCACCCTGCACGCGCAAGGCGTCCATGCCCGGCGGAATCGGCAACTCCAGGCTCAACCCGCGCTGCTGTGCGCTGTGCTGGAAGGCCTGGGCACAACTGTTGATCAGGTCGGCGAGGTTGAAGGGGATATGTTCCAGCTCCAGCGCGGCGCGTTCGATGCGTGAGAAGTCGAGAATGTCGTTGATAACTTTAAGCAGGTGCTCGGTGGACTCCGACGCCAGCGCCGCGTACTCGGTCTGCTCCTCGGTCATCTCGGTGGTTTCCAGCAGTTGCAGCATGCCCAGCACGCCGTTCATGGGCGTGCGCAGCTCGTGGCTCATCATCGCCAGGAAGTCCGACTTGGCGTTGTTGGCCCGTTCGGCTTCTTCGCGGGTCTGAATCAACTGGGCCATGGCCTGCTGCTGTTCGCGGCTGGCCTGGTTAAGGCCTTCGGCGAGGTTGTTGATGTGCCGCGACAAGTCGCCCAGCTCCGAATCATCGACAATCGGCAGCGGTGTCTTGTAGTCGCCTTGCTGGATGGCTTTTACCGCGTGGCCCATGGCGCTGATCGGCTGCGACAGGCTGGCGGCCAGGCGCCGGGCGAGCAGGAAGGTAAACAGCAGGGCGAACAGTGCGAGGATGCCGGCCTTGAACAGAATCTCCTGCTGGCGCTGGCTGAAGGCGTCGTTGGACATGCCGACGATCACCCGGCCCAGATAATCGGCACGCGGCGCCTTGGGTTCGTTGAGGTTGTCCTGGAAAAAGTCATTGCCCAGCTGGATATGCTGCAAGCGGATGGGTGCCTGGAACACTTTCACCGACAGCGAACGGTCGTGTTTCTCCGAAGGTTGCTCGACATACACCAGGATGTTCTCGGTGCTGTCCTGAATCTCGAGGAAGCGCACATGCGGGGTGGCCAGCGTGGCACGCAGCAGGCTTTCGAGCACATCGTTGTTGCCGGAAATCACCCCGTACTCGGTGGCCGGGGCCAGTTGGTTGGCGATCAACTGGCCGGTGTGGTCGAGTTCCTGGCGCAGGTCCTGGATCCGCACGAAGGTAAAGAAGCTGATCAACAGCAGGGTCAGCAACAGCGCCGGGCCCAGGGTGATGAGCTGGGTGCGGGTGTTGATGTCCCAGCGACGACGCAAGGTCATGGGCGTTTTTCTCCTTCGGCCAGGCGGGCGGCGACGGCGGCTTCGTCCACCTGTTCGATTCCCAGTGAGCGCGCGACTTGCGGGTTGCCCACGACTTTGAAGTGTTGCGGGTACACGCTGCGTGGCCAGTTGGCTGGCGGGTGATCCAGCAGCCGGTCGAGTACATCCAGCCAGTCGGCCTGGTCGCTGTAGGTGCTGGCCAGGCTGCCGGCCTTGACGAACCCGGCGTTGGGGCCCACCAGCGGCAGTTGCTGGGCGTAGCTGCTGAGTAACAGGTTCTTCACGGTTTTCGGGTTGTACAACTGCGGGTCGTCGAGGCCGAGCAGCACGTCACTGTTCTTGAGCAGGTTTTGCAGCGGGCGGCTGTCGCTGATGTTGTCCCAGCGCTGCGGCACGATCTGCAGGCCCATGGGCGCTGCGTACTCGCGCAGCTCCGGCAGCAGGAACTCACTGTCGCTGCCATAAAGCACACCGATGCGTTGGGCCTGCGGCAGGATGTTGGCGATCAGCTTGAGTTGGCGCGCCAGCGGCGGGTCGCTCCACAACAGGCTGATTTTTGCCGGGTGGGTGGTGCCCAGGCGCTGGCGTGCCTGCAGGCGGCTGATACGCAACACCAGGGTCGGCGGGCCCTGGTTATCCTGCAGGCGCCAGTCGAGGCCGGGCAGGTCCAGCAGGATCAGGCGCGTGCCGGGCGGCAACTGGCTGGGCGCGGGCAAGTCTTTGAGCGGGACAAAGCTCACCTGGTCTTCGGGGCGCTGCCGGGCCAGGGCTTGGGTAAATGCCTGAACGCCGGCACCGTCTTCGGCGGCGGTCAACAGGATATCGGCGCTCCACGCCGGTGCTGTCAGTAACAGGCACACCAGCAGCAAGGCACGGCGCCAGAGCCGAAAGATAAAGTAGGGGGTCATCCGTGACTGAGCGCCCATGTCAGAATTCCAGCTCCGCGCTGAAATAGAGGACATGGCGACTGTCGTAGTTGTTATCGGCCCAGGTGGTGGGCTGGTTATCGAGGCGTTGTTGCAACATGCCGGCCAGCTCCACATTGGCTTTGCCCAGGGCAATGCGCTTGGCCACCCGCAGGTCGACCCGTTCGAAGCGATATTGGTTGAGCGCATCGTCGCCATAGTAGAACAGCGCACTGGACCAGCCGTGGCCCCACTCGCGCAGCCAACCGGCCGAGCCGCTGTTGCGCGCGGTTTGCGCCTTGTCCAGCGGGTTGCTGGAAGCGGCGTCGACGTAAGCATAGGTCAGGCGCAGGCGGTCGGTATTGCTCATGCGCCAGTCGAACTGCGATTCGGCGCCGGTGAACCGTGCGCTGTTGGCGTTGCTGGCAATGTATTGGTTGTTGCGCAGCGGCGAGCTGATCATCTCGGTGATTTCGTCGTAGAACAGTTTCACGTCGACATTCAACCCGAAGTCGGCAAAGAAGCCGTTGTAGCCCAGCTCTCGTGAACGCATCAACTCTTTATCGAGGTTGCCGGGGCCCCGCGTTACCACAAAATATTGCCCGGAGTTCTGCCCGTAGGTCGGGGAGCTCAAATTGGTGACGCGGTAGCTCCAGTTGACGTTGTTTTCGAACATGTCGGGCGAGCGAATCGCCTCGGAGTACACCGCCCGCAGGCCGTGGCGCGGGTTGATCAGGTAGTTGACCGCCACCCGCGGCGTCAGCGAGTTGCCGCTCAGGTGGGTGTCTTCGTACATGGCGCCGCCTTGCAGCAGCCAGTGTTCGCTGGCACGCCATTCCAGGTGGCCGAACAAGCGCCAGGTGGTGTCGTCGAGGGTGCCGTTGAAGTAGGTATCGGAGTCGGCGCGGTCGTAACGGTAGTTCATGCCGCTGACCAGGCGCAGGCTATCGGACAGGCTCAGGGTGTCCTGAATCTCCAAATCGTAGCGGCTTTCTCGGGTGCTCTGGTCGATATCACCGCAAACACTCTGGTTGGCGCCGTCGCGCCACTGTTCCAGGACTTGCTTGGCCAGGCCCTGCTCAGTGCTACTGCCAGGCGGTAGGCTGTCTGGTTTGTAACTGTTCATGTGCCGGGCCAGCTGTTCGGCATAGTTGGGGTTCAGTTGCCACAACCGCGTCAGCTCCGGGCTGAACGAAACCTTGGCATCACAGGCTTTCCAGACCTGCTGTCGGTCCCATTGCTGGGCCGAGCCTTGAATGTACAGGCTGTGCTCGGGGTTGAAGTCGAAGTTCCAGCGCAACGACCCGGCATAGTCCTTGGCGACGGCATCGGAATTGGTGCCGCCTTCGGTAATCCCGGCAAACACCGGCGTGTAGGTATAAGGACGCTGGTTGGTGCCTTCCTTAGCGTCAAATTGCCAGTCGAGGCTCTGTTGCGCGTTCAGCGTCTGACTCACCGCCAGGCTGAAGCGGTTGAGGCGGCGGCTGTCACGGCGGTCGGCGCCGACGGCATCGCTGTCAAAGCCATCGTCCTGCTGACCGGACAAGGACAGGCGCAAGTCACCGGTTTCCCAACCCACGCCCTGGCTGGCGTAGTAGTCGTTGATGCCGCGCTGGCCACGGATGACTTTAATTCGCGAACCGTGGCTGTTGGCCGGTGAGCGCGTGAGGATATTGACCACCGCCATCAGCGCGTTGGCGCCGTAGCTGACGGTGTTGGGGCCACGGAATACCTCGATGCGCTCGATATCTTCCATGGCCACCGGGATGTCGCTCCAGTCCACGGTGGCAAGGCCCGCGCGGTACACCGAGCGCCCGTCGATCAACACCTGCATGCGCCGCGCGTCGCTGGCGCTGGTGCCGTGGTAGTTCACCGCGGCCTGGTTGCCGGTGGTGTAGCCGACCATCATCCCCGGCACCAGCCGCAGCAGCTCGGCGATGTCGCGTGCGCCGCTGGCCTTGATCAGCTCGCTGTCGATCACCGTCATGCTGCCGGGCACGGCCGCGGCCGATTGCTTGAGGCGTGTGGCGGTCAACACTTGCGGCAGCGGCTGGCTGTCGAGAAACAGGTCATCAGCCAGCGCAGGTGTGCTGCACAGCAACATCAGCAACAGAGATGAGCGAGGAGGAGGGCCCAGATACACGGCACGGCCTTGATAATTACGGATAGCCGCCCATGTTAACTGAGGTGGGGCCATTTGCCAGTCGTGGGACTTGCAATTACTTCACACAAGTGTGGCATTTTCCGACAAGCGCACGAATTGACGCGGGGGCTGGCCGCAAGCGGGTCGCCCCGTATAATGCCGCCATCGCCATGTAAGGATTAACGGATTGCATATGACTGAACAGCGCCCTATTGCGGTCCTGGGAGGCGGAAGTTTTGGTACCGCCGTGGCTAACCTGCTGGCTGAGAACGGCCACGCGGTGCGCCAGTGGATGCGCGATCCCGAGCAGGCCGAGGCCATCCGCGTGCATCGGGAAAACCCCCGTTACCTTAAAGGCATCAAGATTCATCCGGCAGTGGAGCCGGTCACCGACCTGTTGGCGACGCTGACCGACTGTGACCTGTGCTTCGTCGCGCTGCCTTCCAGCGCCTTGCGCTCGGTGTTGGCACCCCACGCCGAGCGTCTGGCCGGCAAGCTGCTGGTCAGCCTGACCAAAGGCATTGAGGCGCACACCTTCAAGCTGATGAGCGAAATCCTCGCCGAGATCGCCCCGCAGGCGCGCATCGGCGTGCTGTCCGGGCCGAACCTGGCACGGGAAGTCGCCGAGCACGCGCTGACCGCCACGGTGGTGGCCAGCGAAGACGAGGCACTGTGCGAACGTGTCCAGGCCGTGCTGCATGGCCGTACCTTCCGCGTCTACGCCAGTGGCGACCGCTTTGGCGTCGAGCTGGGCGGGGCGCTGAAAAACGTCTATGCGATCATCGCCGGCATGGCCGTGGCCTTGGGCATGGGCGAGAACACCAAGAGCATGCTGATCACCCGCGCGCTGGCGGAAATGACCCGTTTTGCGGTGAACCAGGGCGCCAACCCGATGACCTTCCTCGGGCTGGCCGGCGTAGGCGACTTGATCGTCACCTGCTCGTCGCCCAAAAGCCGCAACTACCAGGTCGGGTTCGCCCTCGGTCAGGGCCTGAGCCTGGAAGACGCGGTCACGCGCCTGGGCGAAGTCGCCGAAGGCGTCAACACCCTCAAGGTGCTGAAGGCCAAGGCCCAGGAAGTGGGTGTGTACATGCCGCTGGTCGCCGGGCTGCACGCGATCCTGTTTGAAGGGCGCACCTTGAACCAGGTGATCGAGCTGCTGATGCGCGCCGAGCCCAAAACCGACGTCGACTTTATTTCCACCAGTGGTTTCAACTGAGGAACGCGCACATGAACGATCCGAAAGACACCCCAAAATACGAGTCCATCCTGCTGCGTATCCTGTGGATGCTGGTGTTTGCCCTGGTGTGGCAAGTGGCGCAGTTCCTGCTCGGTGCGCTGGTGGTGGTGCAGCTGATTTATCGCCTGATCTACGGCGCACCGAACCTGGGCCTGATGAACTTTGGCGACAGCCTCAGCCAGTTCCTGGCGCAGATCGGCCGTTTTGGCAGCTTTCATACTGAACAGAAACCCTGGCCGTTCGCCGATTGGCCAACCCCACGTGCACCCGAAGGCGAAGCCGCCCACAGCGTGCCGCCGGCGCCGCACCCGGTGCGTGATGAGGAGCCAAAGCTGTGAAGCTATGGATTTTGCGTCACGGTGAAGCCGAAGGGCATGCGCGCACCGACGCCGAGCGCAACCTCACCGAGCATGGCCGTGGCGAAGTGTTGCGCAGCGCCGCGCACCTGATTGGCCAGCCCATCAGTGCCATTATCGCCAGCCCCTATGTGCGGGCGCAGCAGACCGCGCAGTTGGTGCGTGAGGCGCTGGGTTTCGAGCCGCAGGTCCGCACGGTGCCGTGGTTGACGCCTGAGGGCAACCCGCTGCAAGTGCTGGAAAAGCTCGACACCGATGACAACGTGCTGCTGGTCAGCCACCAACCCTTGGTGGGCAGCCTGATCAGCTTTTTGCAGCATGGTCACCAGCGCCAGCCAGAGCCGATGCACACCGCCAGCCTGGCGGAGCTGGAAGGCGATTTTCCGCTGGCAGGGCTGATGAGCCTGGTCAACGTAAAAAACCCATAAGCTGGATCGCTTCTTTTTGTGTGCTATATATTCAACCAAGCAAGTGCTTGGTTGGCTATCATCGGATCACAAGGGAGCGCGTCCCATGCCTGTCGCTTTTCGTTTGCCGTTGCAGGTCTTCTTCGAACGTGAAGCGCGACACCCGCGCAAACCTCTCCTGGTGCAACCCATTGGCGGCGGCGAGGTGCAGACGCTCACCTGGGGCGATGTCGGCCATCAGGCCCGTTGCGCCGCGCATTGGCTGCGCGCCCGAGCATTGCCCCAGGGCTCGCACATTGCCCTGATCTCGAAAAACTGCGCGCACTGGATCATTGCCGACCTGGCGATCTGGATGGCCGGGCATGTGTCGGTGCCGTTGTACCCCAACCTCACGGCGGACTCCGTCAACCATGTGCTCACGCATTCGGAGGCGGCGCTGGTGTTGATCGGCAAGCTGGATGATTGGCCCGCCATGGCGCCCGGCATCCCGGCCGGGTTGCCGACCATCAGCCTGCCGTTGTGCCCGGCCGGCGACTTTGATTTCAGCTGGGCAGACCTGCAGGCCAGTTCACCGATTCAGGACAACCCTTTGCCAGAGGCCGCGAGCCTGGCCACCATTGTTTACACCTCCGGCACCACCGGCTTGCCCAAAGGCGTGATGCAAACCTTCGGCGCCTTGGGGTTTGCCGCCACGCGCGGCACGCAGATATTTGGCTTGGACGAGGACGACCGGCTGCTGTCCTACCTGCCGTTGTGCCACGTGGCAGAGCGCATGTTTGTCGAGCTGGCGGCGATCTATACCGGGCAAACCGTGTTTTTCGCCGAAAGCCTCGACACCTTCCTGACCGACCTGCGCCGGGCGCGCCCCACGGCCTTGTTCGGCGTCCCGCGTATCTGGACCAAGTTCCAGATGGGCGTCTACGCCAAAATCCCGGAAAAACGCCTCGATACCCTGTTGCGCCTGCCTTTTATCGGCAAGCGCGTCGGCCACAAAGTGTTGGCCGGGCTGGGACTGGACGCGTTGCGCATCGCGCTGTCCGGCGCCGCCCCAGTGCCCGAGGCCCTGCTGCGCTGGTATCAACGCCTGGGCCTGGATGTGTTGGAGGTGTATGGCATGACCGAAAGCTGCGGTTATTCCCATGTGTGCCGCCCTGGCCAGCAGACGCTCGGCTGGATCGGCTTGCCGTGTCCCGGTGTCGAGGTGCGCATCGACCCGATGGGCGAAGTGCAGGTGCGCAGCGGCGCGACCATGCTTGGGTACTTCAAGGACCCGCAGAAAACCGCCGAAACCCTCACCGAGGATGGCTTCCTGCGCACCGGCGACAAGGGCGAGCAGGATGCCGACGGCCGCCTGCGCCTGACCGGGCGGCTCAAGGAGATTTTCAAGACCAGCAAGGGCAAGTACGTGGCCCCGGCGCCGATCGAAAACCGCCTGGCTGAACACGCACGCATCGAACAGGTGTGCGTGGTCGGCGATGGCTTGCTGGCGCCGATGGGCTTGTGCGTGTTGTCGGCCGGCAGCCAGGACCGACAGGCACTGCGCAGCAGCCTGGAACGCTGGCTGGAACAGGTCAACGGTGCGCTGGACAAGCACGAGCGGTTGCGCCAACTGGTGGTGGTCAAAGACAGTTGGGCGGTAGAGAACGGCTTTCTGACGCCGACCTTGAAGATAAAACGCAACGTGATCGAGTCGACTTACGGCGCACAGTTTTCGGCCTGGAGCGAACGCAGCGAGCCGATTGTGTGGCAGGATTAGGGTCGTAATAAAACCAATAAGGACAATTTCATGAGCTTGTGGCGCACCCAACCGAATATCGAGCAACTCAACGCCATCCAGAAAAACACCATCGGTGAATTGCTGGATATCCGTTTCGAAAGCTTCGACGACGAGTCGCTGACCGCGAGCATGGTGGTCGACCATCGCACTCACCAGCCGTATGGCCTGCTGCACGGTGGCGCGTCGGTGGTGCTGGCCGAAAGCGTCGGTTCCATGGCGGCTTACCTGTGCATTGATGCCAGCAAGTTCTATTGCGTGGGCCTTGAGGTCAACGCCAACCACTTGCGTGGTGTGCGCAGCGGACGGGTGACGGCGGTGGCGCGGGCGATTCATATCGGCCGTACTACCCAGGTGTGGGACATTCGCTTGACCAGCGACGATGGCAAGGCCAGCTGCGTGTCGCGCCTGACCATGGCCGTGGTGCCGTTGGGCGAGAACCCGCCGGCACGATAGGCGTGGCGTGAGTGTCATCATTCCTGGCGGTTACGGTCATTGCTGTGCGGTTAAAGGCTGGTGACAATTCACTTCTGTTCTCGTAGATGGATCCTGTATGTCGCAGCACGTGTTTTTTGCCCATGCCAATGGTTTTCCTTCGGCCACTTACGGCAAGTTGTTTGCCGCCCTGGCCCCGGAATACGCGGTGGCGCATTTGCCGCAGCACGGTCACGACCCCAGGTTTCCGGTGGATGACAACTGGCAGAACCTGGTGGACGAGCTGATCCACCACCTGGAACAGCAACCGGAGCCGGTGTGGGGCGTGGGCCATTCCTTGGGCGGCGTACTGCACTTGCACGCCGCCATGCGCTGCCCGCAGTTGTACCGTGGCGTGGTGATGCTCGATTCGCCGGTGTTGACCCGCGCTGACCGCTGGGTGATTCGCGCCGCCAAGCGCTTTGGTTTTATCGACCGCCTGACCCCGGCCGGGCGCACCTTGGGTCGACGTGAAGAATTCAGTGACCTGGCTGCCGCACGCAGCTACTTTGCCGGCAAGACGCTGTTTCGCGGTTTCGATCCGGAGTGCTTTGACGCGTACCTGCAACACGGCCTGCAACAGGTGGGCGATCGTCTGCGCTTGCGCTTTGATCCGGCCACCGAGATCAGTATCTACCGAGGCGTGCCCCACACCAGCCCAGGCCAGGTTCGCCAATTGAAGGTGCCGCTGGCGGTGGTGCGCGGTCGCCAGAGCCGGGTGGTGATGCGTCACCATGCCAGTGGTGTCGACCGCCTGCCCATGGGCGAAATGCTCACCATGCCCGGCGGCCATATGTTCCCCCTCGAACGCCCCCAGGACACCGCGACGTTGATCAAGAACCTGTTTTCCCGCTGGCAAGCCCGCGAGCGCAGCTGCGCATGAGCAACCCGGTCGAAGAAGTGCGCCTGAGCCTGCCGCATATCGAATTGGCCGCGCATCTGTTCGGGCCCGAAGACGGCCTGCCGGTGATCGCTTTGCATGGCTGGCTGGACAACGCCAACAGCTTTGCGCGGCTGGCGCCCAAGCTTGAGGGGTTGCGCATCGTTGCGCTGGACATGGCCGGGCACGGGCACTCGGCCCATCGGCCTGCCGGGGCCGGTTATGCCTTGTGGGATTACGTGTTCGATGTGCTGCAAGTGGCTGAACAACTGGGCTGGAAACGTTTTGCATTACTTGGCCATTCCCTGGGCGCCATCGTTTCCCTGGTGCTGGCCGGGGCGTCGCCGGAACGTGTCACCCACCTGGGGTTGATCGACGGCGTGATCCCGCCGACCGCCGCTGGCGAGAACGCTGCCGAGCGCCTCGGCATGGCGTTGCAGGCGCAATTGAGGCTGCAAGACAAGCGCAAACCGGTCTACAGCACCTTGGACCTCGCGGTGCAAGCGCGCATGAAAGGCGTGGTGGCGGTCAGCCGTGAAGCCGCCGAACTGCTGGCCCAGCGCGGTTTGATGCCCGTGCCGGGCGGCTACACCTGGCGCACCGACGCGCGCTTGACCCTGGCATCGCCGATGCGCCTGACCGATGAGCAGGCGATGGCTTTCGTGCGGCGCGTGGGTTGCCCTACACAGTTGGTCGTCGCGGCTGACGGCATGTTGGCGAAACATTCCGAATTGCTTTCTCAGCTACCTTTTACGGTGAACACGCTGCCGGGCGGCCATCATTTACACCTTAATGATGAGCCCGGCGCGATCCTTGTTGCAGACTGTTTCAATCGGTTCTTCTCCACGCCTTGACTTGGCGGGGTCAACTGCCGAGGCTGGGCGGATTGAAAGGGAGTCAACCATGTACGAACTCAACACTGCTGTGCACTTCGATGGCCAGGGCTCACTCATCCGATGAGCCTGCGTAAAGAATGTCTCCGTGCCCTAGGGCTGTGCTGTTTGAGCCCTCTGGTGTTCGCCGCCGATGTGCCAGGCAGCCAGGATCTGCCGGCCGTGGCCCGTCAGGTCGATGCGCAAATCGTCGATTACCGCCCCGCTGAAGAAAAAGAGCGCATCTACCCCATGGGCGCGATCCGCAAGATCAGCGGCCAGCTGCGCTACGAAGGCCAGGCCACGGCGCGCGGCCAAACCACTGCCATCACCTATGAACTGCCCGCCGAGCACACGTCCAGCGCCGCCTTTACCGCGACGCGTGAAGCGTTGCAGGCCAAGGGCGCGCAGCTGTTGTTCTGGTGCCAGGCGCGTGATTGCGGCGAAAGCAGCCTGTGGGCCAATGAAGTGTTCGGCAACGCCAAGCTGGTCGGCGCCGACGGCCAGCAGGAATACCTGCTGTTGCGCCTGGCCGCCCCGCAGGACCACTCGTTGGTGGCACTGTATGGCATTACGCGCGGCAACCGCCGTGCTTATCTGCATGTAGAACAACTGGACGCTGGCGCGCCATTGGGCGACTTGCTGCCCACCTCGGCGACCTTGCTGCGCGAGCTTAAAAGCACCGGCGAGCTGGACTTTCCGGCACTTGGCAACGCGCCTGACGCCACCTGGCTGACCTTGATTTCCCGTGGCTTGAACCTCGACGCCACCTTGCGCGTGAGCCTCACCGGGCCGACCGCCGAAGCCTGGCGCCAGGGCCTGATCGACAGCGGCGTGCGGGCCGCCCGCCTGGAAACCGGTAGCGGCGACGCTAAGGGTTTGCACCTGCATCTGATACGCTGACCCTTATCAAGGCGGACGGACCCGTGCCGTTCGCCTAAGCTCTCTTCCTACAGCCTTATTCTCGAGATACCCGATGCTCAATAACGATCGCCTACTGGTGCAAATCCTGCTGCTGGTGTTGTTTGGTGCCAGCTTCTGGGTAATGGCGCCGTTCTGGTCGGCGCTGTTCTGGGGCGCGGTGCTGGCGTTTGCCAGCTGGCCGCTGATGCGTTTGCTCACGCGCTGGCTGGGTGGCCGCGAATCCCTGGCGGCGGGCATCCTCACGTTGGGCTGGATGTTGCTGGTGGCGGTGCCGCTGGTGTGGCTGGGGTTCAACCTGGCCGACCATGTACGCGATGCGGTGGGCCTGATCAAGGATATCCAGGTTGACGGCTTGCCCGCCGCACCTGCCTGGCTGAACTCGATCCCCTTTGTTGGCGAGCGGCTGGTGGCGACCTGGGACAGCATCGACCAACAGGGTGCAGCGCTGATGGTCAGCATCAAGCCGTACCTGGGGCAGGTGGGCAACTGGCTGTTGGCGCGCAGTGCGCAAATTGGCGGCGGTATTCTCGAGCTGACCCTGAGCCTGGTCTTCGTGTTCTTCTTTTACCGTGATGGGCCACGGCTGGCGATGTTTGCCCATCGGTTGCTGGAGCGCCTGATCGGCGAGCGTGCCGGTTACTACATCGAACTGGTGGCCGGCACTGTGCAGCGGGTGGTTAACGGCGTGATTGGCACGGCGGCAGCCCAGGCCCTGCTGGCGCTGATTGGCTTCCTGATTGCCGGCGTGCCGGGCGCGCTGGTGCTGGGCATCGTCACCTTCCTGCTCAGCCTGATCCCCATGGGCCCGCCGCTGGTGTGGATTCCCGCCACGGCCTGGCTGGCATGGAAGGGCGACTATACCTATGCGGTGTTTCTCGGTGTCTGGGGCACGTTCATCATCAGTGGCGTGGACAACGTGCTCAAGCCGTACCTGATCAGCCGAGGCGGCAACCTGCCGCTGGTGATCGTGCTGTTGGGCGTGTTTGGCGGCTTGATTGCGTTTGGCTTTATCGGCCTGTTTATCGGCCCGACCTTGTTGGCGGTGGCCTACAGCCTGCTGACGGATTGGAGCGCGACCCAGTCCCAGGAACGTCGCGAAGATAAAGCGCTTTAGGCCCTCGGTAAGTACATCACGGCCGTCAGGCCACCGCCTGGGGTTTCCTCCAGGCTCAGGTGGCCGCCGAGGCGCTCCACGGCTTCCTTGGAAATTGTCATGCCCAGGCCAACGCCACCGGAGTTGCGGTTGCGTGAGCCTTCGAGGCGAAAGAACGGTTCGAACACCGCCTCGCGTTTATCCGCCGCGATTCCCGGCCCATGGTCGATCACGCGGATCACCAGGGCGCCCCGGCTGTCCTCCAGCTCAATACGCGCCGTACCGGCGTACCGCAGGGCGTTGTCGATCAGGTTGTTGAGGCACGAACGCAGTGCCATCGGTTGCACCTGCAACGGCGCGCAAGTGCCGCAGAACTGCACGTCCGAGCCTTGGTCCTGGGCGTTTTCGCTGAGGGACTCGACCAGCGCCTGCACGTCGAGCCAGTGCCGGGTCTCGCTGGTGCGCTGTTCGTGCAGGTAGCTCAAGGTGGCGTCGAGCATGCCGATCATGTCGTCCAGGTCCTGGCGCATCTGGCCTTGCAGCTTGGTGTCTTCGATTTGCTCCAGGCGCAGCTTGAGGCGTGACAGCGGCGTACGCAGATCATGGGAGACGGCGCCGAGCATGCGCGCGCGCTGGCTGACTTGCTCGCGGATGCGCTTTTGCATCAGGTTGAAGGTCGATGCAGCCTGGCGCGCTTCCCGTGGCCCGGACTCATTGAGCGGCGGGCTGTCGAGGTCAAGGCTCAAGCGTTCGGCGGCTGCACTCAGGCGCTGGATCGGCCGGCTCAGCAGTTTGGCGCCGTACCAGGCAGCGATGATCAGCGAGATAAACTGAAAGGTCAGCGGCACCACGGGGCCGCCGTACCAGGGCCGATGATGGCGAGCCAATGGCTTCATTGTGCCGTCCGGTTGCTCGACAAAGGTTTCCTGGGGCGGCGGTGGCGGCGGGCCGTAGTGGCGGAACCAGAAGATCGCCAGCACATGAGCGAGCACAATGGCCACCAGCAATACGCCGAACAGCCTGCCAAACAGCGTATTGAAGGTGGCGCGCATCAACCGATATCCCGGGCGTCGAACAGGTAACCTTCGCCGCGCACGGTCTTGATCAGTTGCGGGGCTTTCGGGTCATCCCCAAGCTTCTGGCGCAGGCGTGACACGAGCAGATCGATGCTGCGGTCAAAGGCTTCGATGGAGCGGCCACGGGCAGCATCCAGCAATTGTTCGCGGCTCAGCACACGGCGCGGGCGCTCGATGAACACCCACAGCAGGCGAAATTCCGCGTTGGACAGCGGCACCACCAGGCCATCGTCGGCCACCAATTGGCGCAGTACGCTGTTGAGGCGCCAGTTGTCGAAGCGGATATTGGCGCGCTGCTCGGTGCGGTCATCGCGCACCCGGCGCAGGATGGTCTGGATTCGCGCCACCAGCTCGCGCGGTTCGAACGGTTTGGACATATAGTCATCGGCGCCCAGTTCCAGGCCGATGATGCGGTCGGTGGGTTCGCAGCGTGCGGTGAGCATCAAAATCGGGATGTCCGACTCAGTGCGCAACCAACGGCACAGCGACAGGCCATCTTCGCCCGGCAGCATCAGGTCGAGTACGACTACATCAAAGGTTTCGGCTTGCATGGCGGTGCGCATGGCCGTGCCGTCGGTGACGCCGGTGGCGAGAATATTGAAGCGGGCCAGGTAGTCGATCAGCAGTTCGCGGATCGGCAGGTCGTCATCGACGATCAGCGCGCGGGTGTTCCACCGCTTGTCTTCGGCGATCACCGCGCCTTTTTGCTCTTCGTTTACAGAGACGGTAGGGGTATGCATAGTGCGATCATCTGCCTGGGTTGTTGCATTGAGCATAGGCGCCCGGTTCCATGGCTGGAAGTGCCGGGCGAGCGGTCATGTGCGCGAGGCTAGTCGCGGGGCGTGTTGAGGGCATGTCGGGAATGTATCGGTCTTGACACAATGACTCGAAATCCCTGGTTATACGCGCTTGATCAGCATTTTACCGATCATCGGATCCCGCAACGGCGCCGCTTGCGCTACAATCCGCGCCGATTTCGACTTGCCTGAGAGCCCATTCCAATGTCCGTCTGCCAGACTCCTATCATCGTCGCCCTGGATTACCCCACTCGTGACGCCGCACTGAAGCTGGCTGACCAGTTGGACCCCACGCTTTGCCGGGTCAAGGTCGGCAAGGAACTGTTCACCAGCTGCGCCGCCGAAATCGTCGGCACTCTGCGTGACAAAGGCTTCGAAGTATTCCTCGATCTGAAATTCCATGACATCCCCAACACTACGGCCATGGCGGTTAAAGCCGCCGCCGAAATGGGCGTGTGGATGGTCAACGTGCACTGCTCCGGCGGCCTGCGCATGATGAACGCCTGCCGCGAAGTGCTCGAGCAGCGCAGCGGCCCGAAACCCTTGCTGATCGGTGTGACCGTGCTGACCAGCATGGAGCGCGAAGACCTGGCCGGCATCGGCCTGGACATCGAGCCGCAGGAGCAGGTCCTGCGCCTGGCGGCATTGGCGCAGAAGGCTGGCCTGGATGGCCTGGTCTGTTCGGCCCTGGAGGCCCAGGCGCTGAAGACCGCGCACCCGTCGCTGCAACTGGTGACCCCGGGGATTCGTCCGGCAGGCAGCGCCCAGGATGACCAGCGTCGTATCCTGACGCCGCGTCAGGCCCTGGATGCAGGCTCGGACTACCTGGTGATCGGTCGCCCGATCAGCCAGGCGGCGGATCCGGCGAAGGCACTGGCGGCAGTCGTCGCCGAAATCGCCTGATACCTGTGGGAGCTGGCTTGCCTGCGATGCGGGCAACTCGGTCTTTCAGCCATACCGAGTTGATGCTATCGCAGGCAAGCCAGCTCCCACATTGACAGTGCTCACACCAGGTTCTGCGGTGGGTCAGCTGACTTTAAGCACCAACTTCCCAAAGTTTTCGCCGTTGAACAGCTTCATCAACGTCTCCGGGAACGTCTCCAGCCCCTCGACAATATCTTCCTTGCTCTTGAGCTTGCCCTGGGCCATCCAGCCGGCCATTTCCTGCCCGGCGGCGGCAAAGTTCGCGGCGTGGTCCATCACCACGAACCCTTCCATGCGCGCACGATTGACCAGCAACGACAAATAGTTGGCCGGGCCTTTCACCGCCTCTTTATTGTTGTACTGGCTGATTGCGCCGCAGATCACCACCCGCGCCTTCAAGGCCAGGCGGCTGAGCACGGCGTCGAGAATGTCGCCGCCAACGTTATCAAAATACACATCCACGCCTTTGGGGCACTCGCGCTTGAGGGCGGCGGGCACGTCTTCGCTTTTGTAGTCGATGGCTGCGTCAAAGCCCAGTTCATCAATGAGGAATTTGCACTTGTCGGCGCCCCCGGCAATGCCCACCACGCGGCAGCCCTTGAGCTTGGCAATCTGCCCGGCAATGCTGCCTACCGCACCGGCGGCGCCGGAGATCACCACCGTTTCGCCGGCCTTTGGCGCGCCGGTGTCGAGCAGGGCGAAGTAGGCGGTCATGCCGGTCATGCCCAGTGCTGACAGGTAGCGCGGCAGCGGCGCCAGTGTTGGGTCGACCTTATAAAAGCCGCGCGGCTCGCCCAGGAAATAATCCTGCACGCCCAGCGCGCCGTTCACATAATCACCCACCGCGAATTTCGGGTTGTTCGAGGCAATCACCTTGCCCACGCCCAGCGCCCGCATGACTTCGCCGATGCCGACCGGTGGAATGTAGGATTTACCCTCGTTCATCCAGCCACGCATGGCCGGGTCCAGGGACAGGTATTCATTGCGCACCAGCACTTGCCCGTCCGCTGGCGTGCCCACCGGCACTTCCTGGTAGGTAAAGGTCTCCCGCGTGGCCGCACCGACCGGGCGTTTGGCGAGCAGGAATTGGCGGTTGGTCTGGGCAGTCATGGCTGGGACTCTTCAAAAAGTGAGCCTTGAGTGATAGACCTTCAGCGGCTTGGGGGCAAGGTTAAGGGTGAGTGCGAATGCCCGCCGATAGGTCGGGCTGATAGTTGGCCTGGGCGTCTTATCACTGCCATTCATGCGACCCCAACCGGCCATATGATAGTGCTGACGCGCCCGCCATGCGCTTGGCTAGACTCGGCCCACGGCCATTTCTTGCATAGGACATCCCCCATGAGCATGACGTTTTCCGGCCAGGTCGCCCTGGTGACCGGCGCCGCCGCCGGTATTGGCCGCGCCACCGCGCTGGCATTTGCCGCAGAAGGCTTGAAAGTAGTGGTAGCCGACCTGGATGTGGCGGGCGGCGAGGGCACGGTTGCGTTGATTCAACAAACAGGCGCAGAAGCGCTGTTCGTGCGCTGCAATGTCACGCTGGACGCCGATGTGCAGCAATTGATGGCACAGACCATCGCCGCCTATGGGCGCCTGGACTATGCCTTCAACAACGCCGGCATCGAGATCGAGAAGGGCAAGCTGGCCGACGGCAGCCTGGATGAGTTCGATGCAATCATGGGCGTCAACGTCAAGGGCGTATGGTTGTGCATGAAGTATCAACTGCCGCTGTTGCTGGCCCAGGGTGGCGGTGCGATCGTCAATACTGCCTCGGTCGCCGGGTTGGGCGCTGCGCCGAAGATGAGCATTTATGCGGCGTCCAAGCATGCCGTGATCGGCCTGACCAAATCGGCCGCGATCGAATATGCGAAGAAGAAAATCCGCGTGAATGCGGTGTGCCCTGCGGTGATCGACACCGACATGTTCCGCCGTGCCTATGAAGCAGATCCGCGCAAAGCCGAGTTCGCCGCCGCCATGCACCCGGTCGGGCGCATTGGCAAGGTCGAGGAAATCGCCAGTGCCGTGCTGTACCTGTGCAGCGATGGGGCGGCGTTTACCACCGGGCAAGCGTTGGCGGTGGATGGTGGCGCAACGGCTATCTAGGACTCAATGCCATGCACTCTTCGAAAAGGATGGGGCCGCTGTGGGGCGTTTCCATGGCTGGCACAAGGCCTCGTCAGAATGTGTATCAGAAGGTAAATAAGTCAATAAAATCAATACTTTAATAAGAGTCTACGACCGGTTTGAGCGAGCTTCTGTGCTTAACTGTTTGGGGTTGAATAACAGACAGTTGAAGTGAGTGGCTCATGGATTTAGGGATCGATCGACAAGCCCTTGTACCGGTGGTGCAGCAAATCGTCAGCGCGGTGGCGCAATGGATACGCAAGAGCGGCGCGAGCCCCGGTACGCGCTTGCCGTCCATCCGGCAACTGGCCCTCGACAACCTGCTCAGCCAGTCCAGCGTGATAGAGGCTTTCGAGCGAATGGTCGCCCAGGGTTTACTGGCATCCAGGCAAGGCTCGGGATTTGTGGTCGCCCAGCCGCCTGTTTGCCTTGAAAGCCACTGGTATGAGGGGGCAGAGCTGGGTTGGGGCGACTATGTCGATGGCCCGTTGGGCGAGTTGAATCTGGGTTGCGGCTGGCTGCCGGACACCTGGCGTGAAAGCGATGACCTGTGCTACGCGATACGGGAAATCAGCCGCACCGACACGGCTGGCCTCTTTAACTACAGCACGCCACTGGGCTTGCCGGCATTGCGCGAGCAACTGCTCAAGCGGCTGACCCATATAAAGGTTGCCACCTGCCTGGATCGCATCCTGACCACCCATGGTGCCAGCCATGCGCAGGACCTGCTGATACGCTCGCTGCTCAAGGCCGGCGATACGGTGGTGGTTGAGACGCCAGGCTATGCCAACCTCTATCGACAGTTGGAGCGCCATGGTGTCACGTTGCTGGAAGTTCCGCGCACCGTGGGCGGCCCGGACATGCCGGTGCTCGAGCAACTGCTGCTGCGCCATCGCCCCAAGTGCCTGTTCATCAACTGCCTGTACCACAACCCCACGGGCACCAGCTTGTGCCGCGCCGTGGCCGAGCGGTTGCTGGAGCTTTCGCACCGTGATGGCTTCCTGATCATTGAAGAGGACGTTTTCGGTGACCTGCAGCACGCCAGTTGCACACGGCTGTCGGCGTTACCCCATGATGACCGGGTGATCTATGTTTCAAGCTTTTCCAAGACCCTGAGCAGTGCCTTGCGCGTGGGCTACGTCAGTGCCGACACGGCCATCGTTGCGCGTATGGCCAGCCTCAAGACCCTGACCGGTATCGGCACGTCACGGTTTGCCGAAACAGTGGTCGCCACGCTGTTGGCCAATGGCACTTACCGCAAGTGGGTGCAACGCCTGCGCAAGCGTTTGAATGCGCAAATGGCAGCCACTCTGGAGGTGCTGGAGGATGAGGAATGGCAGGTGTTTGCCGTGCCTGCCGGCGGTATGTTCGTGTGGGCGCGGCCGGGTCTGGGCGATCATTCCCGGTTGCAAGCGTGCGCGCGCAGGCTTGGCGTCTTGCTGTCGGGCGGGGCGCTGTTCACTCCCCGCGGCGAGCACAGTGACTGGCTGCGCATCAATGTGGCCTATGCTGCTGATCAGCGGGCGTTGGCGTTGTTCCGCGCCATGGGGCCTGCCAGATCGACCTCGACCATTCTGAAAACGACGAGCATGTAGCTTTTTGCCATTATTGTGGCGCCAACGTCTTGTGCCAATGGCGTCTCGTTGCGAATCTCGCTGCATGGCAACCAGGCTTGCTGGCAGCTGCCCGTGCAAGAGGATTCAAGTGCAATGATTTCGGCCGTGCAACGACGTTTCGCCAACCTCGGTATGGCAAAAAAACTGGGCTTGGGCTTCTCCCTGGTGCTGCTGCTGACGGCGCTGGTGGCGGCCATTGGCGTGTGGTCGCTGCAAACCGTTGGCCAGCGTTTCGAAGGCCTCAATGCGATGTCTTCGCTCAACAGCGGCTTGCTCAAGGTGCGCCTGATCGAGCAGGACTACGCGTTGCATGCCGACCCCAAAGCCGTCGATGCCTTGCATGAAAGCGTCGATGCCCTGGCTGCCCTGGCGGCCTCGCTCAAGGCCCAGTCCGCCGCCAATGTGCCGGTGATGGGCGACGTTGAACAGGCGTTGACCGCGTATCGCCAGGCGTTCGACGAATTTGTCGAGTTGACCCAGACCAAGGACCTGGCGCTGGAGATGGCCAGTTGGTCGGTCTCCAGCGTGGCCAATAACCTCGATGTGCTGCAAGCCGGCCTGGCCGACGATGGCGCCTATGGCCTCAAGGAAAGCCAAGGCAAAGAGGGCGCCGAGTTTATCGAGCAGGCCGGGCAGGTCAGCCAGGTGTCGCGGTTGATGTTGCAAGCCATGAACGAGGCGCGGGTGCGCCTGGACCAGAGCCGCAAGGCCGATGCAGACAACGCCGAGCAGGGCAAGATCGAACAGGCCGACCAGGCCCTGGCGCAGGTCGAGCAGTTGAAAACCGCGGTCAAGGACGCGGGTTTCCAGACCGTGCTCAATGAGGTGTCCGGGCATATTGCCGCCTTCAGCGAAAAACTCGGTGAGTACACCGGTTTGCTGGCTCAGGAAAAAATCGTCTACAAGCAATTGCATGACCGCGCCGACCAGGTGGTCAGCCGGGTCAACCAGGCGTATGCCGCCGAAGATCAGTCGATGCAGGCGCAATTGAAGAAAAGCACGCTGCTGATCATCGGCTCCTCGGCGTTGGCGTTGTTGGTGGGGCTGATTGCCGCCTGGCTGATTACCCGCCTGATCGTGGCGCCGCTGCGCAGTGTAATTGCCGTGGCCCAGCAGATTGCCGCCGGAGACCTGAGTGGGCGCATGGAGGTCAGTCGCCGTGATGAGATCGGCCAGCTCATGCAAGCGATGCAGCAGATGGGCACTGGCTTGAGCCAGATGGTCAGCGGCTTGCAGGCCGGCATCGAGCAATTGGCCAGCTCTGCACAATCACTCTCCAGCGTCACTGAACAAACCAATCTAGAGGTCAGCAGCCAGAAGGAGGAGACCGAACAGGTCGCCACGGCGATGAACCAGATGACCGCCACGGTGCATGACGTGGCGCGTAACGCCGAAGAAGCTGCGCAAGCGGCGCAGACCGCCGATGCCAAGGTCGACAGCGGCCAGCAGGTGGTGCGTCAGAGCCTGCAACGCATTGAGTTGCTGGCGTCCTCCAGCACTAGCGCCAGCGCCAGCATCGACAGCCTCAGTGCCGAAATCCAGCACATCGGCACGGTGTTGGGGGTGATCAAAAGTGTCGCCGAGCAGACCAACCTGCTGGCCCTTAACGCCGCCATTGAAGCCGCCCGTGCCGGCGAGCAAGGCCGAGGGTTTGCAGTGGTGGCCGATGAGGTGAGGGCGCTGGCCAAGCGTACTCAGCAATCGACCGAGGAGATCGAGCGGTTGGTGAGCACCTTGCGCAGTGCCGCGCAGTCGTCGGTGCAGCAGATGCAGCAAAGCGGCGAGCTGGTGAAGCTGGCCGTCAGCGATGCGCTGGAAACCGAGAGCGCGCTGGGCAGCATCGCCGCTGCCGTGTCCCTGATCCAGCAGATGAACCAGCAGATTGCCGCCGCCGCCGAGGAGCAAAGCTCGGTGGCCGAAGAGATTAATCGCAGTGTCACCAGTATCCGCGCGAGTGCCGACCAATCGGCGCTGAGCATGCAAGGCAACGCCGCGTCGAGCATTCAGCTGGCGCAGTTGGGGGCGGAGCTCAAGGGTATGGTGGGGCACTTCCGCCTTTGATCCATGAGCAAAGGCGGAACCGTGCGATCAGGCGTTGTTGGCGAGGAAGGTCAGCAGGGCTTCGTTGACGAAGTCCGGGTTTTCGCGGCTGGAGATATGCCCGGCGTCTGGAATCAGGGTCAGGCTGCAACCGATCAGCTCGGCCATTTCCTTGGATTCGGCGGGTGGGCGAGGTTTGTCCTGCTCACCGCACATGATCAGAGTGGTGTCGGTGTCCAGGCGGTGCAGTTGGTCGAGGATATCGGCGCGGCTGAAGATCTGACGGCCCAATGGCACGATGCTGTGCAGCAGGCGCTCCTTGGAGAAAGCCCGCAGCGACTGGCGAAAATCCTGGTACAGCGCAGATTCGCGATCGATGCCTGGCCGGAAGAAGATCGGCGCGACCACATCCAGTAGCGGCTCAGGAATGGCGCCGGCGTCTTCGATCATCTTGAACAGCGAAAAGTAATACGCGCGCGTGGCCTCGGGCTCGGCACCGAGGTAGGTGTCCATCAGCACCAGGCTGTTGATGCGCTGCGGCGCCAGCAGCGCCAGGCGCGCGCCCCACATGCCGCCTACCGACAGGCCCACCAGGTTGATCTGTGCGATGTCCAGCTGGTCCAGCAGGGCCAGGGTCTGGCGCGCCAGGTCGTCGAGGGACTGGGTTTGGGCCGGCAGCGGGCCGGATTCACCATGGCCCCACAACTCGGGGACGATCACGCGGTACTGTTGCGACAGGGCTTCGATTTGCGGCGCCCACATGTGGCGGTCCCACAGGTAGCTTGAGCCCAGCAGAACGACCGGGCCGGTGCCCTGGTCGACGTAGTGCAGTGGTTGTCCATCAATGACGGCGACAGGCATAGCGGGCCTCTGACTTCACGGAGTTAGGGGCACTTTTTTACGCTAGTCGGGGGCGGGGGGATAGGTGCAAAGTGATGGCATTTTGTGGTGGCGTGGTGGCGTGGCGTGGCGTGGTGGGTTGGGTGAATATCCGTTATTTAGGTAACGGCGGCCTAGGGTTCCGCTCTTACAGCGGGTCACTTTTGGCAAACGCCCCAAAAGTAACCAAAAGGTCTTCGCCCCAACACTCGGTGCCTCGCTGTGGCTCGGCATGCCCGCAATCCGACACTGATTTGGGGGGCCGCCGCCACGCGCCATCCATGGCGCGGGGCGGCTAAACCGGCATCCCTGCCGGTTTACCCCCCAAATCACTGTCGAATTCCGGCCATCGTGTTTGACGGGGCGATTTCAGATCAAGATCACGATCAAAAGCGCAGATCAAAAGACCGCTGACTTCGTCATCGAAAAGGATGTAAGGGCCAGAGCAACAGCAACAGCAACAGCAGAGCCATACTCGGTCAACTGTGGGAGCTGGCTTGCCTGCGATGGCATCAACTCGGTGTGCCTGACACACCGAGGTGCCTGCATCGCAGGCAAGCCAGCTCCCACAGAAAAGCAGTTCTTCAGTGGATGCAAATCCGCTTTTCGCTTTTCGCTTTTGATCTAACCACTCAGGTCGGCTTTCAGGCCGCCGTGCTGTAGATCTTGATCTTGATTTTGATCTGAGGCGCCCCGTCAACCACGATGGCCGAACGCAGGCTTGAATCCGTGGGTAACCCGGCAGGACGCCGGGTTAGCCGCGCTGGGCCAAGGATGGCCCATCGCGGCGGCCCACGGATTCAAGCCGGAGTGCGGGCACACCGAGCATTAGCGAGGTGCCGAGTGGTGGGGCACAGACCTTTTGGTTACTTTTGGGGCGTTTGCCAAAAGTGACCCGCTGTAAGGGCGGAACCCTAAGTAGCCGTTACCGCAGCAACGGATATGTACCCAACCCTAAGTAGCCGTTACCGCAGCAACGGATATGTACCCAACCCACCCATCCACCGCGCGCGCCCCCCAACGATCAATCGTAAATAGCTTTCTTTTTCCACTCCGCATCGGCATCCACAACTTTAAGCCCTTCAGTCAACTCGTTGACCTCATCTTCAGCCGGCTTGCTGTTGGTCAATACCGTGGAATTGGCGCGGGCCAGTTGGCTTTCGAGCAAATGCAGCTGCGCGCTGTAGAGCGCTGGCTCCGGCTGTTTGCGCAGGTACTGCACGCCGCGCTCGAATGCCAGGCGTGCCTGGCCGGGTTGGTTCTGTTGCAGGGCGTGCTGGCCGAGGTTGTTGAAGAACTCGATGTGCAGCAGCACCAGGATATGGCGAATTTCCTTGATCCAGTGCTTGGCCTCGTTGGTCGGTAGAAAACCATCCTGAGCCGCACGGGTCACTTGACCATGCAGGGCTTCGAGGAGGAAGCGCACGTCCTTGGCCTTGGCTTCGGTCTGGATCGGCGCCGGTGGGTTGGTCACCGGAATCGATTCGCCCTGGGCGATCAGCGCATTCAACTCAGTGATACGCGCCTTGAGTGCTGCACTGGACTTGTTGAGGTGCAACAGGCGCTGGTTGACGTTGAGCTCAAGGCGGGTGAGCAGCAGCTTGAGCGCCGGGGTCATCAATTGGCCAGGAAAGGTCTCGGTGATTTCACCGCACCGACGCAGCCGATCATTGAGCTCGATCTCGGTACGTTTTTTTTCCAGTTTGTTGTTTTCCACCACGTGGTTCATGTAGCCAATGGCGATCAGTATTACGATCCCGGCTATTACCAGCAGGGTGATCATGAGTGGTGTCACCGGTGTGACCTCTTTTATAGGGTTTGCTGTGGAGTGTAGTGACTGGACCATCCGGCGGATAGGGCTGTTCGACCAGTTGCCCAGGTAGTTTCTTCTATATAGGTAAGCGTGACAGAGCGGGCTCCTTGCATAGATGCACATTGCCATCATTTACTCGGGCGAACTATAGCGTCTTGTCGGGCGCCAGAATATAGGCGTCAAAGCCCCCACGGGCAGAATGCCCGCAAAGGCCTGGAAAGCAGGTCGAAGTCATTGATTTAAATAAATTTATCCTTGGGGGTTGACGACCTTTCAATCCATCCATAGAATGCGCGCCACTTACAGCGTAAAGCACACAGCGAAACGCGGTAGGGAGTGAATGTTGTACGTGTGTCCCCTTCGTCTAGTGGCCTAGGACACCGCCCTTTCACGGCGGTAACAGGGGTTCGAGTCCCCTAGGGGACGCCAATATGCGGGAATAGCTCAGTTGGTAGAGCACGACCTTGCCAAGGTCGGGGTCGCGAGTTCGAGTCTCGTTTCCCGCTCCAATTTACAAGCAATGTGGCCCTCGGGCGGCATTGAGTGAAACCAGGGCATAATCTTCGGATTTAACCTCTGGGCACTGAAACACACACCATGTGTTTCAGTTGTGTGTCCCCTTCGTCTAGTGGCCTAGGACACCGCCCTTTCACGGCGGTAACAGGGGTTCGAGTCCCCTAGGGGACGCCATTTTGCGGGAATAGCTCAGTTGGTAGAGCACGACCTTGCCAAGGTCGGGGTCGCGAGTTCGAGTCTCGTTTCCCGCTCCATATTCAACGAAAACGCCGATCATCAATGATCGGCGTTTTTGTTTGCGCTGAATTTAATCAGCCGGGTCAGTAACAGGCCCAACTACAGCTTTTTGCCGATTGATATACGCTCTGCGTCGCCAGTGCTGCTCGCAGTGATTGCTTTGCGTGGCGCCTGGTGACAGTACTAGGCGTGTGCTGGGTGGGGAATAGGCTCGGCAATGGTCAGCAAGAGCACGAAGCTGGTGAAAGAGCCAATGGCCAGGAAAATGAATACATAGTTCCAGCCCAGGCTGTCCAGCAGCAGGCCGGTCAAGAGCGGCTCTGCCGGCGACAAAAAATCCCCCGGTTCCATCACTTTTAGTTTTTCTAAAGGTTTTGCAGCGAGTGACACATCTCAACTGTGTAGGTCTTGTTGTTAAGTGTGTGGGAATAGTCTGAATTTAATCGCGGGTGGGTGTGTACCGGGTCTGCTGTCTCTACTCTGGCCAGCCCAGAGTGCCTGTTCACGTCGGAGAACTGCCCAGATGTTCCAACTCGATTTTTATTCAACCCTGGTGGCCGCCTCTCTGGTGTTGCTGTTGGGGCGTTGGCTGGTCGCCCGCATCGGCTTTTTACGCGCCTACAGCATTCCGGAGCCGGTGGTCGGCGGCTTGTTGGTGGCTGCGCTGCTGCTGTTGCTGCGCGCATTGACGGATGTCGAAGTTCGATTCGACGCTTCATTGCAGGCCCCCTTGATGCTGGCGTTCTTTGCCACCATCGGCCTGAATGCGGACTTTGCCAGCCTGAAGAAAGGCGGGCGCATCCTCGGCATCTTCCTGCTGGTCGTGACGGCCCTGCTGGTGGTGCAAAATGCCATGGGTCTTGCCCTGGCCAACGCACTGGGGCTCGACCCGTTGATGGGGCTGTTGGCAGGCTCCGTCACCCTGTCCGGCGGGCACGGCACCGGCGCGGCCTGGGGCGCGGTGTTCAGCGAAAAATATGGCGTGGCTTCGGCGTCCGAACTGGCGATTGCCTCGGCGACGTTTGGCTTGGTACTGGGTGGGCTGATTGGTGGTCCGGTTGCACGTTTGCTGATCAAGCGTGTGCAGGTGCCTGGTGTTGAACGGGCGCTACCGCCTCAGCCCAAAGGCTTTGAGCAGCCCAACCGGGAACGCATGATCACCTCGTTTTCGTTTATCGAGACCCTGGCGTTATTGGCGATCAGCTTGCAGGTCGGCACATTCCTGTATGGCTTTATTAAGGGTACGGCTTTCGAGTTGCCGACGTTTGTATGCGTGCTGTTTGTGGGCGTGGTGTTGCGAAACGGCTTGTCGGCGCTGGGCTGGCATCGGGTGTTTGAGCGTGAAGTGTCGCTGCTGGGTAATGTCAGCTTGTCGTTGTTCCTGGCGATTGCGCTGATGTCGCTCAAACTCTGGGACCTGGCGGCGCTGGCCTTGCCGATTGTGATTTTGTTGGCGGCCCAGGCGTTGTTGATGGCCCTGTTCGCGATCTTCGTGACGTTCCGGGTCATGGGCCGCAACTATGACGCGGCAGTACTGGCGGCGGGGCACTGCGGTTTTGGCTTGGGTGCCACGCCGACCGCCATCGCCAATATGCAGGCGGTCACGCAGCGCTTCGGGCCGTCGCCGATTGCGTTTCTGGTGGTGCCGATGGTGGGGGCGTTCTTTATCGACATTACCAACGCGGTGGTGATCAAGCTGTACCTGGCGCTGCCGTTTCTGGGGGCGGCGGGCTGAGGGTGCCTTCGAATGGTCGCCAAGCGGCGCCGTCCTGACGAATCAGTACGGCGTCGTGGCTCATGTACAGGTCGATTACCTGTTCTAGTTGCACGTGGCGAAGTTTGAAGTTATGCGTGGGGGTGATTATCGCGCCATGTTTGTACAGCGTGTAAAAATGCACCTCCCCCGAGAGTTGCAATCCGGCCTCTTGCTGCGCAACTTCGAAAGCTTTATCCGGCAATTGCACCCGAAAATACGACAGCAACGGCCAGCGTTTTCGTTGTTCTTTGTCTGACCCGGCACCTACGGCCTCATAAGCACGGCGCATCCCCAGCACTCTCTGGTGGTACTGCGCGGTACTGGTCTGCCCGATGATGGCCAGCGACAGTTGCCCCTCCAATGCGGCCTGCGTGTAGTCGCTGTATTCATAAGCACCGTACTGCACCACTGGGCGCCCCTGGGATTCAATCAAGGTGGGACCGGCGCGACCATCCCAGGCAGGGCTGTCGCCCAGGCCGATTTCGCTGTCTGTCAGCGGAATGACCGTGGCGGAAACATTGCGCGGTTCAAAGCTGCGGGTGGAGTCAGGCGCCGCCCCCGGCCAGTACGAGCCGAGTGCCGCACAGATACGTGCATCCTCAGTAAACGGGCTGGCTAACTGATAACCGCACAGCATGTTCGTAAACGGCGCGTCGACCAGGCCCCGGCCCACTTCCCAGCCCGGCCCAAAGACCCCGCTGGCGAAATCCGGCAACCAGGATTGCCGTTGAGCATGCTGCACAGGCAGGGCCGAGCCAGGTGTTGTGGAAAACTGTGGGTGGGAGACGATGGCGGTGACGCCACGGTCTTCAGGGGCGAAGTACCCACCGGCAAGGGCTTGATTGATAAAAAAACGCACGTCGGACAGTGGGTTCACTCGCGTATGCCAAACCTCTGGACAGGGCGGCGCAGGGCAAGGGAAAACGCCAGGGTCACTGGACCATCGCTTGAGTTCCCGCTGCCCGCACAACGGAAAAAAATCCGGCGCACCGATGATGGAGTAGGCGGCAATGCTTGCCAGTTCCAGGGCAGGGCATTGGGCACGTACCCAGCCGTCGGCCATGGCATCCTGATAATGCAGGGCTCGGTAGCCGCCCGCCTTGACGATGGCGTCGACATCCTCACGCTGGTTGAGATCTTCGATCGAACCGTCGTCGCGCAAATGATGGCGCCCATGCACCAACCCGCCGGTATTTGGGGGCATCATGAACGACAGCGGACGGTCTTGGTAATAAGCCAGTTCCACCAGCGCGTCTTTGGCGTCGGGCATCAACAGCCCCGGCGCGAATTCATCAGTATTCGCCCAATGGCACAAGCCCTCGGTGATGACGAAAGGCGCGTTGAGAATGTCAGGCTCTTGCCAGCCGGTATCGGGAAAGCGCCGATGGATCTGTGCGATTTTTTCATTGATCTGATGGTTTTCCAGCTGCACGGTCAGGTCCATCCCGGCCAGGCATTCATGGCCATCGAACACTTTGTGCAGGGGCACCCAGAACTCCAGATCCTCATCGATAGGTTGAGCATCCATTGGGCCAAACTGCGCCGGTTGGCCGGTGTGCCGGGCAGCGATGAACGCGCCGTAACGCGCCGGTATCACCCGCATCTGATTCGGCTGGCCTTCGACAAAGGGCAGAAAGCCTCGTTGCTGCGGGTTATACAGTGCGTTCGCTGTACCGACCCGGGCCACCCCGGTGCGTGAAAAACACAGGTCCGCCTGGCGGCTATGCACGGTTTCGGCGTAGGGCCGGTATTCATAGGCAAACACTGCAATCGCCAGTGGCGCCTCACCGGCTCGTTGCTGCAAAGCCGCCAGGGTCGGGGGAGTGGCGCCGTAGACATAATTGAGGATGTGCTCGATTTCAGCGGCTGTGGGGAAGGCCGTGAGCGTTTCACCGTTGACCCCGGTGACCACATTGGGCGAGGCGAATGCATGAAACAACAGGCTGTCGGCTGGGCGCCCAGGCTCTATGCCGCGTGTGGCATCGCCGGAAAAATCCTCAAAGCCTGCTTGGGTGCGATCAATCTGCAGAGGCCTGGCGAGTTCTTCACGCAGGCTTGTCGAGGTGATGTCCAGGCCGTGATGCATCAGCAGGTCACGCCATCCTGCCGGGGCCAGACGTGTGCAAGCGTGTTCTACATCGCTGATCAAGGGCATCACGACTCCTCCGATGGAAATCAAGGGAAAGAGTACGCAAAGGTGCAAAGCGCAGTAACTGACCGAACGGCTAGGTCACCGTTGAGGGCTTCTAGGCAGGGTGGGTGGTCGTTCGTCTAATTCAGGGTGTAAACGTCCTGTTTGGGCATGAAAAAACGCGAAAACAGTTCGGACTGCGACTTGATGTTGAGCTTGTTGTAAATATTGCGCCGGTGCACTTTGATGGTTTCGGTCGACAGCGCCAGTTTGCCGGCGATTTCTTTATTGGAGAAACCACTGAGCAGCAACTTGAGCACGTCCTTCTCGCGCGTGGTGATCTGCGTGCCCAATTGCGCAATGGCTTCGGACCAGGGCGGCGGCTCACTAAGGTTTTTTTCCTCATCCACTTCAAAGCACATGCGTTGATGCATTAACGCCATGACCCAGGGCTTGATGATATCCAGGGTGGTGATCTGTTCCGGGGTGTAGCGCGTGTTACTGCCAAATGAAATACACAGGGTTCGATCCGCGTCGAGCTGGACGTTGTACTGCACCTCATCGACGGACACGTACCGGGCGAAATACTGATGGTAGTACTCGGTGGTCAGGAAGTGTTCGGGGGCGATGTCTGACAGGTGGAAGAAACCACTCTGCGGGTTTTCACGGTTGGCAATGTAAAACGGGTCCAGCAGGTAAAGGCCTTTTACATACAGTTGCGTCAGGGCGTCGACTTCGTCGGCATCCGCTACCTCGGTCACGCTGACGACGTTGACTTGCTGGTTGCTGAACACCAGGACCACCCAATTGTCGATCTGCACATACTCATTCAAGACGCGGACCAGCGAGCTCCAGAAAGCTGGGCGGTTCAGCTCCATGATCAGCTTGCCGGCCGACCGGTGCCAGGCGAGGTTGTGAAGGTCGAGTGACATGGACTACCCCTTTTGGGTTAGGGACTCATGGGGCTGAGCTAAGTATTTGTAGGTATTTACTATTCGACGACGCCGGGTATATTCACCCACCAGCGTTGATGGCCATGAAGGCCTGTCGTTTTTGACAAGGATAGTTATATGAATAAATCATATTTGCGAGCCCTTTTTTTAGCCTCGCTTGTCTGTGTGGGGGCCAACACGCCAGCAGCGGCGGCAGAACCCCGGGTTAACCTGTACAACTGGTTCGGGTTGATCGCACCAGAAACGCCGAAGGCATTCGAGCAAAAAACCGGCACCAAGATGCACATCGATACCTTCGACAGTGCCGAGGTCATGCAAAGCAAGGCCATGGCCGGGCGCACCGGGTATGACGTCGTCGTCGCCACCTCCAACGTGTTGCCAAGCCTGATCCAGGCGGGCGTGCTGGCCCCGCTGGACCGCAGCCAACTGAGCAACTACGGGCATATCGACCCGGAAATGCTGGCGTTGCTCGCCACGAACGACCCGGGCAACAAATACGCGATTCCGTACCTGTGGGGCACCACCGGCATCGGCTATGACGTGGATAAGGTCAAGGCGGCACTGGGTGATAACGCCCCGGTGGACAGCTGGGACTTGATCTTCAAAGAAGAAAACATCAGCAAGCTCAAGTCCTGCGGCGTGGCGATGCTCGACTCGCCGAGTGAAATCATCTCCATCGCCTTGCATTACCTTGGCCTGCCGAGCAACAGCCAGAACCCCGAGGACTACCAGAAGGCCCAGGCGTTGCTGCTGAAAATCCGCCCTTACGTTCTCTATTTCGACTCCTCCAGAACCGACGCCGACTTTGCCGATGGCAATATCTGCGTGGT
This sequence comes from Pseudomonas sp. FP2338, assembly GCF_030687515.1. Lineage (NCBI taxonomy): Bacteria > Pseudomonadati > Pseudomonadota > Gammaproteobacteria > Pseudomonadales > Pseudomonadaceae > Pseudomonas > Pseudomonas sp. FP2338. Next base: position 2,072,956 of record NZ_CP117436.1, read on the forward strand.
CGTGGGCTGGGCGAGCGGGGCGCTGACGGCCCAGGCCATCAATGAGAAAAACCACACTGGCCGCAAGATTGCCTACAGCTTGCCGCGCGAGGGCGGGCTGGTCTGGTCGGAAAACTTTGTGTTGCTCAAGGATGCGCCCAACGCCAAGGCCGGCTTGGCGTTTATCAATTACATGCTTGAGCCCGAGGTGATTGCCAAGAGCTCCAACCACACGCTGTACCCGAATGCCAACAAGGACGCCACCGCGCTGGTTGAGCAGAAGTTGCGCGATAACCCGTGGATTTATCCGTCCAAAGCCACTATCGCCACGCTGGTGCCGCTTGAGCCGTTGCCGTTGAAACTCGAGCGTATCCGCACGCGTGTGTGGACCAAGGTCAAGAGCGGTACGTGACGGGCTGAGTAAGGCCCTGGAGCTTTCGCAGAGATCCCAGAGAGGGAGATAAATCATGGCCCGACGTGATGACCCGTGCGACGTGAAATCGGACGACTACCAGGCGTACAAGGAGATCGAGGAGCAGATCGGTCACTGTACGCCGGAGCAAGCCTGGGCCATGTATTACGTCTCGACCGGGATGGTGCGTGAACATGTTACACGGGCGGTCATGGAGCATATCGGCAGGGGCAACCGGGCGTTGCTGCTGGAGTTTCCCGAGTTGGCGCGGGTACAAGAGCGGTCTCGTTTGATGCTGCCTCTTTGAGTGCTTTGCTTTTCAAGGTCTTTTGAGGCGGTCTTAGGGGCGTTGGTTTTGAGTGTATATCCATTGCTGCGGTAACGGCGGCCTATGGTTCCGCTCTTACAGCGGGTCACTTTTGTAAAGACACAAAAGTAACCATGGACTTGTTCCCTCAAAACGTACGCCATGAAGCGAGTGTTAAGCAGTTTGCTTCAGTTGCTTTGCGTAGTCATTAGGTGAGCTGTATCCCAGCGCCGAGTGCAGCCGTGCCGCGTTGTAAAACCCATGGATGTAGCTTGCGATTGATGCATGGGCCTGTGCTTTGCTGGGATACACACCGATGGCTTCCTCCTTCTTGAGTGTGGCAAAAAAGCTCTCTGCCACGGCGTTATCCCAGCAATTCCCCTTACGGCTCATGCTTTGCACGAAGCCTCTTTCCGCGATCATGCTACGAAAACCGCTACCGGTGTATTGTCGGCCTCGATCAGAGTGAAAAATTACACCGTGATCAACTGGCGCTCTGGTCCAGGCGTTCATGAACGCCTGTTGTACCAAACCCTCGGGCATACGATCCGACAGGCTGTAACCCAGCACCTGCCGGGTCTGGATACTCAACACCACAGCCAAGTACAACCAACCCTGGCGAGTCGAAATATATGTGATATCCCCCACCCAGGCGGGTGCCGGGCTTGTCACGGAAAAACGTCGTTTCAACACGTTGTCAGAAATGGGTTGGATATACCGGTTATCCATCGAGTGTTTGAACCGGGCTTTGATTTTTCCTCGCAGCTCCTCTCTCATCAGACGAGCTACTCGCTTGTGCCCTATCGCGTACGAACGGTTATGAAGCGCCTTAACCATGCGTGGGCGCCCATAAGTGCCTCGGCTTGCCCGATGAATCGCACGAATTTCCAAGCGAATCGCCGCATCTGGATCAGGACGTTTCTGACGCTTCAAATAGCCGTGAAAGCCCGACACCGAGACCTCCATCACTCGACATAACAGCCTGACTGGAAAGTGAGTCCGTTCACGGGCGACGAAGGCGTATCTCAGTTGGACTCTCTGGCAAAGAACGCCGTCGCTTTTTTTAGGATTTCTCGCTCCATTTTGAGCGTGGCATTTTCAGCTCGAAGCCGAGCCAGCTCACTTTCCAGGTCAGAGACCGGATGCCGGGCAGGAGAACTGAGAGGACGCCCGTTGCGTGCGGCGTCCAGCCAATTACCTAAGGTTTTGACCGAGATATCCAACTGTCGGGCAGCTTCTCCTCGACCAATGCTTTCAGCGAGTGTCACTGCCTGAGCTTTGAAGTCATCGGTGTAACTGCGGCGAGTTTGCTGTGCCATAAGTGCCTCCAAGATTGCGATTAAAATATCGCTTCTTGGCGTCCGCTGCGAGGGAACAAGTCCACCAAAAGGTCTTCGCCCCACCACTTGGCACCTCGCTGTGGCTCGGTGTGCCCGCACTCCGGCTTGAATCCGTGGGCCGCCGCGATGGGCCATCCTTGGCCCAGCGCGGCTAACCCGGCGTCCTGCCGGGTTACCCACGGATTCAAGCCTGCGTTCGGCCATCGTGGTTAACGGGGCGCCTCAGATCAAGATCAAGATCTACAGCACGGCGGCCTGAAAGCCGACCTGAGTGGTTGAAGCAAGAGCCAGATCAAGTGCCAAGCAAAAGCCTATCTACCTGATGCAACTGGGTCTAAATGTGGGAGCTGGCTTGCCTGCGATGCAGACACCTCGGTACATCAGGTACAACCGGTTGATGCCATCGCAGGCAAGCCAGCTCCCACCTTTGACCGAATATGGCTCCGCTGTTGCTTTGCTGTTGCTCTGGCCCTTACATCCTTTTCGATGACGAAGTCAGCGGTCTTTTGATCTGCGCTTTTGATCTTGATCTTGATCTGAAATCGCCCCGTCAAACACGATGGCCGCAATTCGACAGTGATTTGGGGGGTAAACCGGCAGGGATGCCGGTTTAGCCGCCCCGCGCCATGGATGGCGCGTGGCGGCGGCCCCCCAAATCCCTGGCGGATTGCGGGCATGCCGAGCCACAGCGAGGCACCGAGTGTTGGGGCGAGGACTTTTTGCTTACTTTTTGCTGGGCCGGCATTCCGGTCCTTCAAAAAGTGAGCCGCTGTAAGAGCGGAACCCTAAGCCGCCGTTACCGCAGTAACGGATATGTACTCAACAACCCACCCCCCCACACATAGCGTTCGGCCTGTGTTCAACACATCTTCATGGCCCGCGCCAAGCGCAATGTACCTTGGCGTATCTCATCCCGATTGAGCGAGGCAAACCCCAGGCGCAACGCATTTTCCGACAAGCCCTCGGGCGAAAACTGACGCGCACTGCGCACCACAACGCCCTGGCCCAGGGCATTCTCCACTAACCGATCAACATCGGTCTCATCCTGGAAACGCACCCAGAGCGCCAGCCCGCCTTCCGGTGTGCGCACCTGGACACGCTCGCCGAACGCCTCGTGCAGGCAGCTTTGCAACACTTCCCGCCGCGCGGCGTATTCTTTCGAAACACGGCGCAAGTGCTTCTTTAATTCACCCTCGTTGATCAAGTCCGCCAACATCTTTTGCGCGACGGCGTCGGTGTCGCCCACCACCAGTGCGGTGCTCTTTTGCAGCACTTCAATCACATTGGCCGGCGCCACCACATAGCTGCAGCGAAATGTCGATCCCAATGCCTTGGATAACGAGCCGATATAGATCACATGGCGTTGCGCGCTGTCACTGGCCAGTGGCAAGTAGGGCCGCCCGTTGAAGTGATACTCGTGGTCGTAGTCTTCTTCGATCACACAAAAATCATGCAGCGCCGCCAACGCCAGCAACTGTTGCCGACGTGCCGCATGCAGGCTCACGGTGGTGGGGAATTGATGGTGCGGCGTGAGGTAGATCATGCGCACTTTATGCGCTTGGCAGAGTTGCTCGATATGGTCGGTGCGGCAGCCTTCATCGTCCATGTCGACGGTAATCAAGCGCGCGCCGAGTTTGCGAAAAATCTCCCACGCCGGCGGGTAACTCAGGCGCTCCACCAACACCACGTCACCGGGTTGGATCAGCAGGCTGGCCGTGAGGTACAGCGACACTTGGGTGCCTGGCGTCAGGCAGATATTCTCGGCGCTGATCATCAGCCCGCGATTGTTGCGCAACATGTCGGCCAACGCGCAGCGCAGGTAATAGCCGGTGCCTTCGCTGCCGTAGCGCACCGTGTTGGTGGTAAAGCTGCTGCGCAAGGCGTTGCGGTAGTAGCGATGCAGCACAGCTTGCGGCAACAAGCGGTGATCGCACGCGCCGTTATCGAAAAACAGCGCGTCATGCCGATGCTCCAGGGCAATCACCTGGGCGTTCTGGCTGAAGTAGGGCACGACCGCCTGCGGTACCAGCGCCGGGGCGAAGGACGGCTTGGCGTGACTGGGTGCGGGCTTGGGTGCCAGCTGCGCATTGACGAACGTCCCGCGCCGCGGCTCGCTGATCAGCCAGCCTTTGGTCAGGGCTTCTTCATAGGCCAGGATCACGGTCTTGCGGTTGACGTCGAGCAACTGCGCCATCTCCCGCGTACCCGGCAGCAATGTGCCGGGCGGCAGCCGCCCTTCGAGGATGGCCGCGACGAGGCCTTCGGCAATCTTGCGATAGGAGGCTTGGCTTGTGCCGTCATCAAGCTTGAGCAAGGGGCGCCATTTACGCATCTGGACCATCTGAAGTATCCAAAACTGGAGGTTTTAATGGGCCTAGTCTAGCGCAACAATCAGACCTCACTCACTCCGAGGTCTTTATGAACACACGCCATGTAATCGAACTCTCTCCCTCGGGGAAAACCTTTGAAGCCGGCGACGAGCTGCTGCTGGACGCCATGCTCGCCAGCGGTTTGTCGGTGCCGTTCTCGTGCCGACGCGGTGCCTGTGGGTCGTGCAAGGTGGTGGTCACCCAAGGTGAATACCGCGCCAAGCAACTGGCCTCAGGCGCACCCGCGCCCAGCTACCCGTTGGCGGCCAATGAAATGCTGCTGTGCCAAAGCCATGCCTGCGCCGACATGCGCCTGGAAATTCCCGGCTGGTCGCTGGACACACCCGCGCTGGTCGTCGAGGCCACGGTGCTGAGCAAGCGCGCATTGAGCGCCGACATCATCGAGTTGGTGCTGATGCCGGATATGCCGTTGGCCGTGCGGGCGGGCCAGTACCTCAAGTTCCGCCTGGTCGATGGCGATTCGCGGTGCTTCTCGATCGCCAACCTGCCGGCCGAAGGCGATGGGCGCCTGGTGTTTCAGATTCGCCGGGTGACCGGCGGGCTGTTTTCCGAGACCCTGCTGGGCGGCCTGGAGGCCGGCGATCTGTTGCAACTGGAAGGGCCTTTTGGTGCCTGCACCTGGCAGGACGATGACGCTGCGCCAGTCGTGCTGTTCGCCACCGGCACCGGCTACGCGGGTATCAAGCCGATCCTGCTGACTGCCTTGAAGCGGGATGTGGAGGTGACGTTTTACTGGGGCGGCGCGCAGGCAACCGATTTTTACGACCGCGCATGCCTGGACCAGGCGGTCCTTGACCACCCGCGTTTTCACTGGCACCCGGTATTGGCTGCCCAGGGCAAGGTGCAGGAAGTCGCGCTAAGCCACGGGCACCACTGGGAAGCGGCGCAGGTGTATGCCTGCGGTAACGGCGGCATGATCAGCCAGACGCGTGCCGAGTGCCTGGAAGCGGGTCTGCCCAGCCATCGTTTTATCGCCGAAGCCTTTGTGCCCAGTGGCCAGTCGAGCGCCGACACGCTGCTCAAGACTCTGGATGACACCTGGGAAAAGGTCGGCCCGAGGTATTCGCTGGACGGCATGCTCGCCGCCCGTGAAAAAACCATCCGCGCCCTGGCGGCGATTGCCAGCCAGCTCAAAGTCGGCATGACCACCGGAGAAGCCCTCGACATGGCCGCCGAGCAATTGCAGGCCATGGGCGCCTCCCACACCTGGCACCCGACGTACATCCGGTTTGGCGACGACACGGTTCGCCCGCCGAGAGAAGGCATTGACCCCCTGCGCACGCTGCGTGCCAGCGATATCGTGGTGGTCGACCTCGGCCCAGTGTGGGACGGCTACGAGGGTGACTATGGCGACACCTTCGTCTTCGGCGCGTCAGCGCTGCACCACGATTGCTTCAAGGCTGTGCATGAAGTCTTCGATGAAACCCGCGAGGCGTGGAAGCGTGGCATGACCGGCTGTGAGCTGTATGACTTTGCCGAGGCGCGGGCCGTTTCCAAGGGCTGGCGGCTGTCCCGTAACCTGGCAGGCCACCGTATTGCGGATTTCCCCCACGCCTTGTTCGGCAACCAGGAACTGGCCGCGCTTGAGATCACGCCAAGTGAAATGGTGTGGGTGTTGGAGATCCAGCTCTGCCACCCCACCGAGCCGGTCGGCGGGTTCTTTGAAGATATCCTGATGCTGCAGGCTTGAAGGGCTAAAGTGCAGCCCGCCACTGCCGCGGGCTGCAATGCCAGGCTCTGGCCGCAACGGCCTGAGCTAGAGCGGGCGCAGCTAAAAAGCCGACTGTCGCCCTTGAAGTAATAGTTGTTTTTTGTAGGACATTTCCCGGTTTTGCGTGAACTTTGTGAACGTTGTCCGCTCATACAGCCATTGGCCATCAAGGCGATTCCTGCTGCTCAAGTGCCGTTCTGGTGTTTGATGCGCCGGCAGGAAAATTTCACAGGGACGCGAAATGGAAGTGTTTTTCCGGCCAGGGGAGCCTCTGGCCCGTTTTTGCACGTTGTACTTGCCCGTTAAAAACCTGGCACCGTCTCATCATTCGATGGCAGTGTTGCTGTTGGCAGCGCTCGGCAGCTGCGCCGCGCACGCCGCTGACCCTCCCGTACCTGCGCAGCAGTTGTTGCTGCAACAAGACCGCGAGCGCGCATTGCGTGAACAACTGGAGCCGGCGCCGGACGTGCGCCTTGAGTTACCGCCGTCGTCCTCCAAGGGGTCTTTGCTTGAGAAACGCGAAACGCCCTGTTTCCTGATCCGCAAGATCGCCTTGAACGGCGAGTTGGCGGATGATTTTCAATGGGCGCTGCGCAGCGCCGACCCCAAGCATGATCCCGCCACCGGCCAATGCCTCGGTGCCCAGGGCATCAACCTGACGATGAAGCGTATCCAGAATGCGATTATCGAGCGCGGGTTTGTCACCACGCGCGTGCTTGCGCCGCCCCAGGACTTGAACAGCGGCGTGCTGCAACTGACCTTGATTCCCGGACGCATTCATTCGATTCGCTTCGCCGAAGGCACCTCCACCCGGGCCAATGCCTGGAACGCCGTGCCTGCCAGCGCCGGTGATCTGCTCAACCTGCGCGACCTTGAGCAAGCGCTGGAAAACTTCAAGCGCGTGCCGACGGCAGAGGCGGATATTCAAATCGCCGCCGCCCAGGGGATGGACGCAAAGCCGGGTGACAGTGATTTGGTCATCGCCTGGAAGCAGGCGCTTCCTGTGCGCTTGAGCGTGTCGGTCGATGATTCGGGGACCGATGCCACCGGCAAATACCTGGGGTCGACCTCAGTGTCATTGGACAATCTGCTGAGCCTGAACGACTTGTTCTATGCCAGCTTCAACCACGATCTGGGCGGTGGCGATTCGGGCAGTCGTGGCTCCAAGGGCCATACCCTGCATTACTCCGTGCCCTACGGTTATTGGTTATTCGGCATTACCTCCAGCGAATATGACTATCACCAGACAGTCGCCGGGGCCAACCAGACCTACCAATACACCGGTGAAAGCAAAAACAACGAAATCAGTGCCTCGCGCTTGCTGTATCGCGATGCCGTGCGCAAAACCACGCTCAAACTCAGTGGCTGGACCCGCACCTCGCAAAACTACATCGACGACACCGAAATCGAGATTCAGCGCCGGCGCATGGCCGGTTGGGCGTTGGGGCTGAGTCACCGCGAGTTCATCGGTACCGCGACCCTCGATCTGGGCGCCAGCTACCGTCGTGGGACCGGCGCGCGCAACGCCATCGCCGCGCCCGAGGAGGCGTTTGACGAAGGCACGTCGCGCTCGCAGATTATCAATGCCGACGCGCAGTTTTCGGTACCGTTCAACCTCGCCACGCAGCGCCTGCGCTACACCGCCGCCTGGCGTGCGCAGTGGAACCGTACCGCGTTGGTGCCCCAGGACCGTTTTTCCATCGGCGGGCGCTATAGCGTGCGCGGGTTTGACGGTGAGAACATTTTATCCGCCGACCGCGGGTGGCTGGTACGCAACGACCTCGGCCTGGCGCTGGGCAACACCGGCCAGGAAACTTACCTGGGGGTTGACTACGGCAAGGTCGGCGGCACTTCGAGCCGCTACTTGATCGGCGATCATTTGGCCGGCTATGTCGTGGGGTTGCGCGGTGGTTACCGGCAAGTGTCCTACGACGTATTTGTCGGCCAGCCGATCAGCAAGCCCAAGGGTTTCGAGACAGCCAACACCACCGCAGGCTTTAGCCTGACGTGGGCCATGTGAGGGCTTGCCATGCAACTCGATAATCTTGAGCTGATGGTTCCGGCGTTCAGTGAGGAACCCTGGAACGAGTCTCAGGCACTGGGCGCTGCCGTGTGGCTGTGGATGCACTCGGCGAACCATCGCGATGTGCCGTTGCACACACTGAACGCGCTGCTATTGCCGGCAATTGCCAACCGCCAGTTCATCGTTGGCTACGAACACGGGCGCCCGGTGTTTTATGCCGCCTGGGCCTGGTTCAGCGCCGACGCTGAACAGCGCTACCTGCAAAACCCGGCCATCAGCCTGCCCGCACCCGACTGGAACAGCGGCGAACGCTTGTGGTTCCTGGACTGGGTCGCGCCGTTTGGCCACAGCGCACGCCTCGCACGCTTGGTACAGCGCCATTTATTTGCCGACAGCCGCTTCAGCGCGCTTTACCACCGGGGTAATGAGCGCGGGTTGCGAATCAAGCGCTTTCAAGGTGCCGGCCTGGCGCGCACGCCGCCGCCTGTTCCAGCGATTGCTCGCCATCCGTAGTGCTCGTCACGTTTTTACGCTTTTCAAGACACAGGGATCGTCATGAACAAAAACCTCTACAGGATCGTTTTCAATAAAGCCCGTGGCCTGCTGATGGTAGTGGCCGAAAACGTGTTGGGGAGCAAAAAAGCCTCAGGTCGTGGCGCAGGCGTCGCCCCAGTGGTCTTGAGCGCTGAATTGACCTTGCGCCCCCTGCGGTTTGCGTTGATGGCGGCACTGGGCTTGATCACGCTGGCTTCACCCCTGGCCTGGGGCGACATCGTCGCCGACCGTGGCGCTCCCGTCGGCCAGCAGCCGGTGATCATCAATGCTGCCAATGGTGTGCCCCAAGTCAACATCCAGGCCCCGAGTGCGGCGGGGGTGTCGCGTAACACCTACAGCCAATTCGACGTCAATGCCCAAGGTGCGATCCTCAATAACGCGCGCACCAATACCCAGACTCAACTCGGTGGCTGGATCGAGGGCAATGCACACCTGGCCGGCGGCACGGCGCGGGTGATCCTCAATGAGGTCAACAGCAGCAACCCCAGCCAACTGCGCGGTTACATCGAAGTGGCCGGCGACCGTGCCCAGGTGGTGATCGCCAACCCGTCGGGTATCGCCTGTGACGGGTGTGGTTTTATCAACGCCAACCGCGCCACCTTGACCAGTGGCAGTGCGCAAATGCAGGACGGCCAACTGCAAGGTTATCGGGTCGAAAGCGGCAAGGTGGTGATCTCCGGCAAGGGCCTGGACGCCTCACAGACCGACTTTACCGATGTGATCGCGCGGTCGGTCGAGGTCAACGCCGGGGTCTGGGCCAAGGACCTGCGGGTCACCACTGGCGCCAATCAGGTGAATGCCGACAACACCCAGGCGACGGCCATCAACGGTGCCGGCGACAAGCCCCAGGTCGCGATCGATGTGGCGCAATTGGGCGGCATGTACGCCGGTAAGATCAAGCTGGTGGGCACCGAAGCCGGTCTGGGCGTGCGTAACGCCGGGCAAATCGGTTCCAGTGCCGGCGACGTGGTCATCAGCGCCGATGGCCGGCTGGGCAACAGCGGGCAAATCAGCAGCAGCCAGAACCTGCAGGTGCACAGCCAGTTGGGCATCGACAACAGCGGCTCGCTGTACAGCAAAGGCGCTGCGACGTTGACCAGTGGTGGCGATATCAACAACCAGGGCGTGGTCGCGGCGCAGCAGGACTTGGCGCTGACGGCACGTACCATTAACAACGCCAGCAAATCTGTGCTGGGGGCCGGCGTGGCGGCCGACGGCAAGGTCAGCGGCAATGGTGCGCTGCACGTCAGTGCCAGCCAGACCCTCAAGCATCAAGGTTCGGCCATTGCCGCCGGCGATCTGCGCCTGGACGCGGCGAGCCTCGACCTCAAGGCGAGTGAGACCGCCGGGCGCAATGTCACGCTCACTGCCCGCGCGGGTGGCGCTGACTTGAGCGGTGCGGCATTGGATGCCACGGCAACGTTGAACACGTCGGTACAGCAGGCGCTGACCACCGACAACGCCAAGGTCAATGCTGAAGGCATTCATCTGGCGGCCGGCAGCCTGTCCAACCATCAAGGTGAAATCGTACAGGTGGGCAAGGGCACCACCGTGATCGCCGTAACCGGCAGCCTCGATAATGCCGACGGGCGCATTGCCAGTAACGCGACCGACGTGAGCCTGTCGGGTGCGGCCCTGTCCAATGCCAAGGGCCGGATCGAACACGCCGGAGCGGGCACCTTGACCCTACAGGGCCAGTCGCTCACGGGGGGCCAAGGCAGCCTGCAGAGCAATGGTCTACTGCAAGTCACCGTCGCCGACGCGGTACTGGACGGCGCCACCACCGTGGCCCGGCAGATTCAAATCGACGCCAACCAACTGTCCAACCGCCAGGGCAACATCCTGCAGACCGGCGCGGGCACGTTGCGCATCAACACCCAGGGCCTGCTGGACAACACCGGCGCCACAGTGGCCAGTGACAGTGATATCAGCCTGACGGCTGATCGCTTGCTCAATCAAGGCGGCACGGTTCAGGCGGCGGTGGCCGGTAACCTCAAGGTCGCCGCGCATACGCTGTTGGACAACAGTGCAGGCACCCTGGCCGCCGCCAAGGGCGCACAGTTGAGTACCGGGCAGTTGCTCAACGCGCAAGGCAAGATCACAGCAGGCGACAGCCTCACGCTGTCCGGCGCGCAGGTGAACAATGACCACGGCACGCTGGCGGCCATTGGCGCACTCAGTGTCAGCGTCGACGCACTGAGTAACCGGCAGGGCACCGTGGGTTCGGTCGGCGGGCCGCTGGTGCTGACGGTGAGCCAGGGCGCGTTTGATAACATCGGCGGTGTGGTGCAGGCCCAGCAAGGCGTGACGATTAGCAGCCTGGGCCTGAACAACGACGATGGGTTGATCAGTGGCGCGGCCCTGTTGCTCGACAGTGCCGGGCAAGGCCTGTCAAACCAGCGCGGCGCCATTATCGGCAGCGGCACCGTGGACCTGCGCAGTGGTGAGCTGAAGAACCAGGCCGGGCTTATCCAGGGTAACGGTGCGATCACACTCGACACCCACGGGCAAACGTTGACCAACACCGATTCGGGCAGCGCCAATGGCATCCTCGGGCAGGCCGATATCACGCTGCGCACCGGCAACCTGAATAACAGCGCCGGCTTTATCGGCAGCAAAGGCGACGTGGCGATCCATGCCGCGCAGGTCGATAACCTCGACGCCGGTGTACTCAGCAGTGAGAAGAGCCTGCTGCTGACGGCGGGCGGCCTGAGCAATCGCAGTGGCCAGTTGCAGAGCCTGGGTAACGCGCGGCTGGACATCGGCAGCGGTCGCCTCGATAACGTCGGCGGTCTGCTGCGTGCCGGGGGCACCTTGACGGTCGATGCAGGGCAGTTGGATAACCAGCAGACCCAAGGCAGCAACCAGGGCGTGGAGGGGCAGTCGTTGGCCCTGAACCTGGCGCAGTTGCTTAACCGCTCGGGCGCCCTGCGTGCCGACCAGTTGCTGAGCGTCAACACTACCGGGCAGTTGGATAACAGCGCGGGCCTGATCTCGTCGAGCAAGCAAGTATCGATCCGCGCCGACCAAGCGCTGCTCAACAGTGCGGGCACAGTGATCGCCGGAGAACGGCTCGGCCTGACCAGCGCCCGCCTCAGTGGCGATGGCCGCGTGTTGAGCCTGGGCGATATCAGCCTCAACCTGGCTTCGGGGTTGGTCAATACCGGCAAAGTGCAAGCCAACGGTAATCTTGAGCTAAGCCTGCAAGGCACGCTCGACAACCAGGGTGGCGTTCAGGCCGGCAAGCAATTGCGGGTATCGAGCGATGGGGTTGAAAACCGCGCCAATGGCGAGATCAGTGCCGCGCAAGTGACCCTCGATGTGGGAGATACCCTGAACAACCGTGGTTTGATCGATGCCCAGATCACCCGGATCAATACCCAGGTGCTCAACAACCTTGGCAGCGGCCGTATTTATGGTGATCACGTATCCATTGCGGCGGGGCAATTGACCAATGATGTGGAAGATGCACGCGCGGCCGTGATCGCCGCGCGCGAACGCCTGGACATTGGCGTCGGCACGCTGGTCAACCGTGAGCACGCCATGCTTTTCAGTGCCGGTGACCTGTTGATCGGCGGCGCGCTGGATGCCCAGGGCCAGGCCACCGGCCAGGCCGGGCTGGTGCGTAACGCCAGCGCAAGCATCGAAGCACTCGGTGGGCTGAGCCTCAACAGTGCCGAGTTGCGCAATACCAACGAGCACTTCAGCACGCAAGTGGTGGAGGTCAGCCGCGAAGGCGTTCAGGAGTTCCAGCACACCGGCTCTGCCAATCGCTATCGCCCGGATCAGATCTCACTCTACAACAACGAAGTCAGCCACTTGGTCAGCCCCGAGGGCGTGTCCGATAACTACAACCGCTACGACTACACCCGCACCACCACTCAAACCCAGATCCTCACCTCGGACCCGGGTGAAATCCTTTCCGGCGGCTCAATGCTGTTGACTGCCAATTCGGTGTTGAACGACAAGAGCCGAATCATCGCCGGCGGCACGTTGGTGGGCACTATCGGACAGCTCAACAACACCGAAGTCACCGGGCAGCAGACGGTGACGGACAGTGGCACGTTCAGCCATTTGTATCGTATCCATCGCAAGGGCCGTGACCGTCAGGGCCGTTCGACAGCCGCCTACAACCCGGCCGCCAGCGTCACGGATATTTTCCTGCGGCCAACCCAGTACCTGCAAAACACCACCCCTACCGGCAGCGGTTTGCAACTTGGCACGCGCCTGACCAGCAGCGTCGATCAGGCTGCCGGCGGTGCCAGTGCGGCCAAGGTCAATGTGGGCAATGGCCGAGCGCCTGGCCCGGTGCTGGAAGTGGCGGCGTTGCAAGCGACGGCGGCGGGAGGCGTGGGTGAGTCAATCCGTACCGGCGGGCTTAATGTGCAGGTGCCGGACAACAGCCTGTTCCACCTCAACCCCCAGGCCAACCCCAACTATCTGGTGGAGAGCGACCCACGGTTCACCAGTTATCGTTCCTGGCTGTCTTCCAGCTACATGCTGGACCGGCTGCAACTGGATCCGGGCCTGACCCTTACGCGGCTGGGTGATGGTTTCTATGAGCAAAAACTGATCCGCGAACAGATCGCCCAACTCACCGGCAGACGCTTCCTCGACGGCTACGCCAATGATGAAACCCAGTACCGCGCGTTGCTCGACAGTGCGCTGACCTACGCCGGCAAGTGGAACCTGGTGCCGGGGGTGGCGCTCAGCCCTGAGCAAATGGCCCAGTTGACCAGCGATGTCGTCTGGCTGGTCAAGAAGGACGTGACCCTTGCCGACGGCAGCGTGACCCAGGCGTTGGTGCCGCAGGTGTATGTGCGGGTGCGCGACGGCGACCTGGACGGCTCCGGTGCACTGATGGCGGGCAACGTCGTCGACCTCAAGCTACAAGGCGACCTGGTTAACCGCGGCACGATCGCCGGGCGCAGTGTACTGGCGATTTCCGCCGACAACCTGCAGAACCTGGGCGGGCGCCTGTCCGGTGGCGAGGTGGAGGTCAAGGCCCGCACTGACTTGAACAACCTCGGCGGGTTGATCGATGCCACCACGCGCTTGAATACGGTTGCCGGTCGCGATATCAACCTGGTGTCCACTACGCGCAACACCGAAAGTGCCCAGGGCACCGCCACGGGTGTTTCGCGGGTTGCCGGGTTGTTTGTCTCCGATGCCAAGGGCGAACTGGTGGTGAACGCGGCGCGCGATATCAACCTGAGTGCGGCGCAGATCGTCAGTTCCGGCAAGGACGGCAAGACCACGGTGGTTGCTGGCCACGATATCAACCTGGGCACGGTGACCCAGAGCCGTGAACAAAGCGTGCAATGGAACGCCAGTAACTGGCGCAAGGACGCGAGCCGCACCGATGTCGGCAGTGTTATCCAGGGTGAGGGCGAGGTACGCCTGATCGCGGACAATGACCTCAATGCCCGAGGCGCCAAGGTCGTCAGCGAGCAGGGCGGGGTCACCGTTTCGACCGGCCGCGACGTCAATTTAAGCACCAGCCAGAGCTACAACTTTGTCGACGAGGCCCATAAGGTCACCGGCAGTAACAGCCTGTTCTCCAGCAAGACCACCACAACCCGCGACACCGTGAGTGAAACCCGCGCCCAGGCCACCACCCTCAGTGGCGAGACCGCGTGGGTCAAGGCCGACAATGACTTGAATGTGCGCGGCAGTAACGTGGTCTCCACCAGTGGCACCACCCTGGTGGCCGGGCACGATGTGAATGTGGTGGCCGCCACCGACCAGCTCAGCGAACAGCACTTCAAGCAGGTCAAGCAAAGCGGGCTGTTCAGCGGTGGCGCCATCGCGGTGACCATCGGCAGCCAGCAGCGCAGCGACCAAAACCGTACCGACAGTGAAACGGCGGCGGCCAGCACCATCGGCGCCACCGATGGCAACGTGAGTATCCTGGCCGGCAATGCCTACCGCCAGGTCGGCAGCCAAGTGACGGCGCCCAAGGGCGATGTGAACATTGCCGCGCGCTTGGTCGATATCCTTGAGGCCCGTGACCAGCAGCACATCACCCAGGAGACCAAGTTCAAGCAAGGCGGCCTCACGATTACCGTGACCAACCCGGTGATCGAAGCCGTGCAGACCGCCCAGCGCATGAAAACCGCGTCTGACCGCACCGATGATGGCCGCCTCAAAACCCTGGCGCTGGTCAATACCCTGATGGGGGCGGGCAACGGCTATATCCAGTATGACAAGGACCCGTCCATGGCCGGCGGCATCAATATCAGCATTTCGGCCGGCTCCAGCAAGAAGGAAAGTAAAACCGAGCAGACCTCCAATTCGGCCGCCAGCTCGTCGGTGTTGGCCGGTGGTGATGTCAACATTACCGCGGCCGGCGCCGGCAAGAACAGCAACCTGACCGTACAGGGCAGCCAGATCACCGCCGGCCATGACGTTAACCTCAAGGCCGACGGCGCTATTGCCTTGCTGGCCGCGCAAAACACGGTGCAACAGCGCACGACCGAAAAGGGCAGCAACGCCAGCCTCGGGATCGGTATTGCCATCGGCAGCGAGACCACCGGCATCAGCTTTAACGCCGGGGCGTCCCAGAGCCGTGGCAAGGCCGATGGCGATGATGTGGTCTGGAGCAATACCCATGTGGACGCCGGTAATAAGGTCTCGCTCGATTCCGGTGGCGATACCCGACTCAAGGGCGCAGTGGTGGGCGGCAAGCAAGTCACGGCCGATGTGGGCGGTGATTTCAGCGTCGAAAGCCTGCAGGACACCAGTACCTACAAGGCCAAACAGACTAGCCTGGGCGTGGGCGTGAGTATTTGCGTGCCGCCATTTTGCATCGGCTCATCGAGCTTCACGTTGAGTCAGAACAAAGGCATTCAGAAATCCAACTTTGAAAGCGTCACTGAGCAGAGCGGCATTCGGGCCGGCGACGGTGGTTTTGATATCCGGGTCAAGGGCAACACCCACTTGGTGGGCGGCGTGATCGCCAGCAACGACAAGGCGATTGACGATGGCAAGAACAGCTTGAGTACCGGCTCATTGACCACCGCTGACTTGCACAACAGCGCCAAGGCCAGCGCCGACAGCAGCGGGCTCACCCTCAGCAGCGACTTTGTCGGCCAGGGCATGTACGGCGCCAGCAAGGCCTTGTTCAGCAACTACCTGGATGCAGGCAAGGCTTCGGACTCGTCCGAGGGCAACACGCGAAGCGCGGTGAGTGCCGGCAATATCCTCATTACCGATGCCTACCGCCAGCAGCAATTGACCGGCCGTGATGCCAGCCAGACGGTGGCCAGCCTTAACCGTGACACTGCCCATTCCCATGTCGGCGCCGGGCGCCAGGACCTGGACAAACTGCAGCGTACCGCCGAGGCGGAGCAGTCGATCAAGAATGAGGCCTATCGCCAAGGGGTGCAGTTTACCGATGATGCGTACCAGACCATGTTCAGAAAACCCGACCAGATGTTTGTGCTGGACATGGATGAGCAAGGCAATGTCAAAGAAGGCCCGGACGATAAACCCTTGTTCCGAGAGGTGGTGGGCGCCGAGCGGGATAACCTGCAAGCCGACGCTAACAACGTCGTTAACGTGGCCCTCAATGGTATTTTCAACGACGCAAAAGCCGCGGCGAAATACGCCGCTCAACACCGAGACCCCGATGCTACCGGGCCCCAATATTTCCTATGGTTTCCGACGGCGGGTAATGCCATGTCGGAACTGCTGGTGGCCGGCTATCAGAAGGCAATGGACAACGACTTCTGGGGCTTGACCAATTACACCGCCGCCACCCGGGAGCTACAGATAAAGTACGGTGCCACCGGTTTGCACCTGACCGAGCACAGTCGCGGCACCATGACCGGCGGCAACTCGCGAGATTCCATTGCCAATCTACCGGATGCCCAAGGCATGCTTAGAAAAACCACGGTGTATGACTTTGGCGGTGCATTCAATGTCTACCGCGCCGATGAACAGCTGGCCTATTTGCAAAATCGCGCAGCCGTCACCGACCCCGTCGAACGGGCGAACCTGGTCCTCAAGTACGAGGTCCATAACTACGACCCGGTAGGTAGGTGGATCATCATGGGCAATAACCCAGGCACCGGCGGGGTGATACCCCAGGGCAGTAGCCTGTTCAAAGAGCTTATCAACGTATTGAAGGGCGAGACGACAATGCACAGCTGTTACGCCTATGGCCCAAATGCCTGCACACGATACTGGCCCGAGGGTCGGCCCGTGCTGGTGCCGGTGAGCCCGCGCAAATAAGGAAATTCAGGATGCAGCTTAAACGTCTGGCGTTAATTGTGTTGATTGCACCTTTTGTCAGCGCTTGCTTTAGCAAGCCATTCCAGCCCCCCACGGCCGATGCCGACTTGTGGGAGAAGCCCGGCGCCAGCCACCAGGATGTGGTTGCGTCCATGTTGGCGTGTGGTGAAAAGAATGGTTCCGGCATTGATCCCAAGGCCAGCTTCCAGGAGATGGCCCAGCGATTTGTGTGCATGAAGCGCGCGGGTTACACCCGGCGTGACGGTTTCGATATCTGTGCATTGCACCCCAAGGAGCCGTTGAAGGCCTGCGAGTCGGCGCAATGAAACCACAAAAAAACCGCCTTCTTTTTGAGGGCTCGTCACTCAACACGATAGGGACATCACCTGTGAAATATGCAATCTGCGCCACCTTGGCGCTGTTACTGAGCGGCTGTCTGACCATGTCGGGTGAATACACCGTGACGGCTCAGGACGCCTCCGGCGCCCCGTTGACCAAGCTTGGCACCTTCACCGCCGAGGGCCATAACATTTACCCCATACGCAATGCGTTCTGCCTCAATGCGCCGGGGGCGACGGTCATCATTCGCGATGCCCGCACCGGCGAGGAACTGCGCAGCGAAAGCCCTTATCACTGCCGTTAAGCCTCAAAAAAAGGATTTCCATGAGAGCGTTTCTGATCGCAGGCCTGGCCCTGGCCGTGAGTGGCTGCGGCAATATTTCCAATATCCGTGCTTACAATACGGCCTATGTTGAACCCACATCCGGGGATACCGCACGCTTGCGTGTGATCACCAATGGCATGGCGCGCGGCGTGCCGGGCCGTGACTGCATCGACTGGCGTGTGCCTGGCGCCGGGGTGATGGCCGTGTCCGAGTCCGGCTTTGCGGGGCAGAATAATGGCCGCAGCCTGGGCATGCCCGAGAGCAACCGCCGGGTGGAGGCGCAAGGCTCGGCGCGTAGCGAACTGAAGGTGCCGGCGAACAAGCCTTTTGCCATGAACTTCCAGAGTGAGGGTTATGTTTCTGGCGGCAACTCCTATAGCTGCAGGCAGAGCTTTCACTTCACCCCCAAGGCCGGGCAAGATTACGAACTGATCCTGCTGGACGGTGGCCAGTGCCTGATTGCGTTGCAGCGCCTGAACCCGACGGGGAAACCGGAGAATGTGGCGGTGCAGAAGGCCAAGCTGTGCAATGCGATGGATATGTTTTAGGCCGCAAGCAAGACTTGGTTAACCACAACGCCGATCACGATTGATCGGCGTTGTGGTTTATACCTTTGCCTGTCAGAGCTTCGGCAGTTGCCCCACACGGCCGATCATTTCCGTGACGATCTGCAGGTCCAGCAGGAACTGCTCGACGGTCTTGAATTCACCGTCGGTGTGCCCGGTGTACTTCACGCCCGGCTTCGCCAGGCCGAATTGCACGCCATTGGGCAGCTCATGCACGGAGGTCGCACCGGCTGAGGCGCCGAATTTGTGCTCCATGCCGAGGTTTTCGCTGGCCACGGCCAACAGCGCTTTGACCCACTCACCTTCCGGGTTGCGGTACATCGGCTCGGCTACCGAGTAGGTGACGCTCATGGCCACCTGGGTGCGCTTGTCCCAGGCGCTGATTTTCTCTTCGATCTCTGCCTTGAGTTTTTCCGGCGACTTGCCCTTGGGAATGCGCAGGTTCACCGCGAGCTTGAAGGCGTTGGCGTCTTGGCCGACAAAGGTCAGCGAAGTGGTCAGCGGCCCCATGAACGCATCGGAGAAGCCCACGCCCAGCTTGCCGCCCAGGTAATCCAGGCCCCAGTTGTCGGCGGCGTACTGCGCAGCGTCGGTGATGTGGTTGTGGCTGAGGGCGATCTTGCCGTCGACGCTGTGGATCAGCTCCAGCATGCGTGCGACCGGGTTGACGCCGGTTTCCGGCTTGGACGAGTGCGCGGATACACCGGTGACCGTCAGCTTGACCTCTGTGCCCACCACCTTGGCCGCCACTGTGAAGTCGCCACCGTGCTGCCTGGCATATTCATCGCCGGCGTGTTGCAGGCTGGCCGCCAGCTCGGCGGGTTTATCACTGACTAAAGTAGCCACTGACACGGAAGGAATCTGATTGGTGGCCGCGCCGCCGGTCATCGAGATGATTTCTGCGCCTTTGCCGTCACCTTTGCGTACCGGGAAGCTTGCCATGACGGTGCCGTAGCCTTTCTCGGCAATCACCACCGGGTAGCCGCCATCGAGCGCCAGGTTGTAGTGCGGCGTAGGGTTACGCTCGAAGTAGTACGGGATGGCGTCCCCGGACGTTTCCTCGGTGGTGTCCACCAGCAGCTTGAAGTTGCGCGCCAGTGGCAGTTTTTCTTCCTTGATGACCTTCATCGCATACATCGTTACTACGATGCCGTTCTTGTCATCCTCGGTGCCACGGCCGTACATGCGGTCGCCGATCAGGGTGACTTTGAACGGGTCAAGTTGGGTGCCGTCCTTGAGCACCCAGTTTTCCGGGGTCACCGGCACCACGTCGGCGTGGGCGTGAATGCCGACGACTTCATCGCCGCTGCCTTGCAGGGAGATTTCGTAGACGCGGTTGTCGACGTTACGGAAGTTCAGGTTGAAGGCTTTGGCCAGGCCCTGGATCTTATCGGCGATCTTGAGGAATTCCGGGTTCTTGTACTGCGGCAGGCCGTCGATGTTGAACGTCGGGATTTCGACCAGCTCGCGCAGGGTTTCCAGGGCGGCCTTGCCGTACTTCACGCGGGTGTAAATCCCCAGCAAGCGATTGATTTCGTTCTGCTGGTCGGCGCTCAGGGTTTTGTTGGCGAGGAAGGTTTCGATGGCCGGGCCGACGTCGTCGGTTTTTGCCAGGTCGCTCTTGGCCAGAGTGGCGAGGAAACCACGGAAATCGGTGGCCGGGGTTTCGCCAAAGTGCTTGATGATGGCTGTGCTTTGTTCGACGCTGATAGTAGCGGACGCAGGCGTGGCGACGGCCACGAAGCTGGCGGCGAACAGGGTGGCAGCCACCCGTTTCTTGAGTGGAAAGTGCATGGTTAGAAGCATTCCTTTGCAGGCAGTGAGTAAGAGGTTTCTGATCGATCTGTCAGAAACATTTCCACACACTACCATCACCAAGGCCGGGGTAGGGAGCCTCGGTGAGGGAAATATCCTACTCAAGTATCAGGGATGCCCAGTAACCAAATGTGGGAGCTGGCTTGCCTGCGATAGCGGTGGATCAGCAATGAAGTTGTCGACTGACAGTCCGCCATCGCAGGCAAGCCAGCTCCCACACACAGGGGATTACAGTGAAGTAACGGGCGCTCAAGGCTTACCCGGATGCGGCTCCGGATACTGCGCCATCACGTCCAATGCCTTGGCATACGGCCCATCCCACAACTGCTCGTGCAACTGCCCGATGCGCTTGGCCATCGCCGCGTCATGCATCACCACCTCCAAATTGCGCGAGTTATCCAGATACCCGCCCAGCCAATTGCTGGTGCCTACCCAGGCCACTTGCCCGTCGATCTCCATAGTCTTGCTGTGGATCACCCGCGCATAGGGAATAAACCCTTGTTTGGCTGTGGGCAAGGTGACGATCTTGACCTCGACGTTAGGCAGCACGGCCAGGCTTTTGAGGTAGGGCAGTTCCAGCTTGTCGGTGTTCCAGTTGGACACCATCAGCTTGACCGACACACCCCGAGCAGCGGCGGTGCGCACGGCGTTGTCGATCACTGCGTAGTAGGGGCGGGTTTTATCCGGCCCGTAGGACAGCGGTGCATAGTCGAGCAATTGCACGCGCACTTCTTTCTTGGCTTCGCTCAGCAGGCGCGGCAGTTCCAGTTGTGAGTCGCCCACGCCGGGCGGGTTGTAGCGTTGCGGGCTGGCCACCAGGTAGTTGCCGGTGCGCGCAGGCGCCTGGCCCGCAGCGGGCAGTGGCACCGGTTGCTTATCCGCCAAGGCGGCCTGGGCTTGCCAGTCCTGGTTGAAGATCGCCTGCACCTGGCTGACTACGCTGGCATCGCTGATGCGCAGCCCGGTTTCATGGATATGCTCCAGCGAGCGCCAATCGAAATTCTGACTGCCGACAAACGCCTGCTTGCCATCCACCACCATGTATTTGGCGTGGATGATCCCGCCGCTCAACTGCCCATAGGCCAACACGCGAAAGGTCAGGTTGGGAATCGCGCGCAGGCGTTCCAGCGTAGACGCCTGCGATAAGCGAATGCCTTTTTCCTCCAGCAGAAAGCGAATCTTCACACCCCGTTTGCCGGCAGCTTCCAGGTGCTCGATCACCTTGTCCATCACCGAACCGGGATGGTCGGCCGCGTAGAACTGGCCGATATCAATGCTGCTTTTGGCGCCATCAAACAACTCGATCCACACTGGCCCCGGCTGGCGCAGGTCGTCAGTGCCCAGCGCGGTGTCCACCGGCACGGTGTGTACCAGTTCAAACCCTGGAATTGAAAAGTCCGCCTGGGCAAGCGGACTCAACAGAAGGCCGGTCAGGCCTGCGATACGCAACTTCATCGAGAGGGACATAAGCGTCTCATCGGGCAAAAAGAAAGGCGGGCGCATCACGCGCCCGCCCTGAAGGTCATGCCGTGCGGGTGTGCAACGGCGTCGGCACCAGGTGCGGCACTTCACCCTGAACACGGGCGCCGGTCGCCGCGCGAATCAGCAGGATTTTCAGCTGGTCGTTGATGCGCTCCAGGCTGTCCTGGAAGAAGTTGTGGAACACCACGCAGAACAGCGCAATGGCGATACCCAGGCCGGTGGCGAACAAGGCCGTGCCGATACCACCGGAGATCTGGCCCGGGTCGGACACGCCGGCACTGGCCAGCGCCTTGAAGGTGTCGATGATGCCGAGGATGGTGCCCAGCAGGCCCAGCAATGGCGCGGCGGTGGTGATGGTCTCGATGATCCACAGGCTGCGCGACAGCGGCGCACGGGTCTTGAGGTACTGGGTTTCGATTTCATCGTCCAGGTCCTTGCGCGAGCCGTTGGAGGCCTTCTGCGCCAGGATCGGCAGCACCATGTTCAGGGGCAGGCTGTCGCGGCGGGTGAGGCTTTGCGGCAGGTCGCGTTCGCTGTGTACGTTGGCGCCGAGCACGTCGGTCAGGGCGCGGGCCTGGCGGCGCACGTAGGCAAAGTAGATGCCCCGTTCGATGGTGATGAAGATCGCGATCGCCATCGCGGCGTACATCACATAGAAGGTGATTTGGTGCAGCAGGTCCATGTCCATGAGTGTGTTCCTCTCAGGTGATTAATCAGAAATTCGCTTCCAGGGAAACCGTGACGGTACGGTCCAGGCCGACGATGTAGGCCGGGTCGCCATCGCGGAAACCGCTGTAGCTCGCCGCGTTGGTCTTGGTGGTGTACACGCCGTCCAGGTACTTCTTGTCAAACAGGTTGTCGACGTTCAGGCGCAGGGTGGCGTCCTTGACCACTTTCTTGTCCACGGGCAGGTAGATACCGGCGCCGAGGTTGAAAACCGTGCGCGCCGAGATGGCCTCGTCGTTGGTCAGGTCGCCGTAGAGCTTGCTGGTGAACTTGCCGCCGAAGGTGCCGTAGAAGCGCCCGTTGTCATAGCCGATGTTGGCCGCCAGCATGTTGGTCGGCACGTTGGCGAACTGCTTGCCGCTGGTGGGCAATACGATCGGTTTGCCGGCGCTGAAGACGGTCAGGTCATCCTGCTGCTTGGAGCTGGTGTAGGTGTAGGAGGTGTAGTAGTTGAAGTTGTGCGGCAACTTGCCGCTCCACTCCAGTTCCAGGCCTTTGTTGATCACGGTGCCGGCGTTGATGTCGGCCGAATCGCCGTTGCTGTCCAGGGACGTGAGCTGGCGGTTCTTGAACTGCATGTAGAACAGGGTGGCGGCGAGGGTCATGTCTTCGCCGGTGTAACGCCAGCCCAGTTCCTGGTTCCAGCTCAGTTCCGGCTTGGAATCCAGCGAGCCCACGCCTTTGTCGTACAGCACGTAGTTCTGCGGGATACGCATGTTGCGCGACAGGCTGTAGAACAACTGGTCACGCTCGTCGAGCTGGTATTTCAGACCAGCGTTGGGCAGCAACTTGTTGTAGGTCTGGTTGGCCTTGCCCGGTTGCTCAGTGAGGCTGCCGTGGTTGGTGCCCTCACGCTCGACATTCATGTAGGCAAGGCCGGCGATCAGGGTCCAGTCCGAGTTGATGTACCACGTGTCCTGGGCCCAGACTTTTTGCGCCGGTGTCACGGTGTAGCGGTCGCGACCTTGTACGGTGTTGCCGTTGGCGTCGACCACGGAGCTGGCGTCCGGCCAGGTGTCGCTGGGCTTGCCGCTGTTCTTGAGGGCAATGAACGGTTGGGTCTGGCTTTGGCGGGCGCGTTCGTACCAGTAGCCGAATTGCAGGCTGTGGTCGCCCAGGTCCCAGTTCAGCTTGGTGGTGATGCCCGGGCGCCAGGTCTGGGTGCGCGAAGGGCGGTAGTAGACGCCCGTCGTCGCGGAGCCGTCGGCATTGTATTGGGCCTGCGTCGGCAGGTTGCCGAGGTCGAATACGCCGCCTTTGTTGGAGCCGCTGTTGAGCGCATAGGCGGAGGAGCCCACGCCACTGCCGTTGCCGTAGTAGTAATACGGGATCACCGAGAGCGACAGGTTATCGCTCAGCTTGTACTGGGTGTTGAGCACGGCGGTGAAGGTCTGGAACGGGTTCTGTGCCAGGTCGTAGTAGCTGCTGATCTTGCCGTTGGAGCCCAGCGCCGGCTTGGCCGGGTACGGGTCATACTTGCGGCCGAACTGCTGGAACTGCGCCTTGGTCAGCTGGCTGTAACTGTTGTTGTCCTGCTCGTGGTACTTGAGGATCAGGTTGGCGGTGTTGCCGTTGCCGGCGTCGAAAAAGCTGTTCCACTCCACCTTGTCCGCACGCACCGCGCCCGAGCCGCGCCACATCTGGCCTTCGGTGTGGGAGGCCGACAGCCAGTTGGAGAGGCCGTTGACTTCACCGGTGTTCAGGCGCGCGAAGGTCTTGCGGGTGGCGTTGCTGCCCACCACTTGTTTGACGAACGCACCGGTTTCCTTGGTCGGTCGAATCGTCACGATACCGATGTTGCCGCCGCTGGAACCGATGTGCGGGCCGTCGGCTTCCGACGAGCCCTGGGTGACGAAGATCTGGTCGATGTTTTCCGGATCGCCCAACAAGTTGGAATACAGCGCGTAGTTGCCGGAGTCATTGATCGGCATGCCATCCACCGACATACCGACCTGGTCTGAGTTCATGCCGCGCATAGTGAAGCGAAAGCCCGACAGACCGGTGTTGTCCTCACTGGAGATGTTCAGGCCCGGCGTGTACTTGAGCTTGTCGATGGCGTTGCCGGTGGCGGTTTGCTTGTCCAGCGCCTCCTTGGTGATGGTCGAGCGGCCCTTGGCGCTCTCTTCCTGGACCATGTAACCGCCCCCCGCGGTCGCCTTGCCTCCCTGAACTCCGATCGTGCCGACGTCACTGTCGTTGGTAGCTGCCATGACCACTGCGTGGGTCATGCTCGTCGCGGCAACGAGTGCCAGATGAATACGTGTGAACCTCATCACTGTCGTCCTGGTGTCGGTGCTTATTGCACGCTGTAGTTGAAGGTGGCGGTGAAGCGTTGTTCGTTACGTCCACCGAAGGCTTGTTCGGGGAACGGCTTGACCTGCTTGATGCGGCGCAGGCTATTGGTAGCGGCCCGATTGAGCAGCATGCTCGGCGCCGGGGTCTGGATCCCGGCATCAAGGACGCGGCCTTGCCGATCCACCATCAACCACACCACCACCTCGCCACTGGGGCGTTCGAGGGACGCCTGGCGCCCGGTGGGGTATTGCTTGTACGTGTCCAGCTCGTTGCGCAGCCCCTTGAGGTAACCGCCTTCCAGTGCCTGGCCATCCACTTTGGGCGGTGCCGGTGGCGCGGGCGGCGCAGGTGTCGGCGCAACGGCGGCCTGTACCGGCTTGGCCGCGACGGGTGCGACGGGTGCGACTGGCGCTGGCGTGGGCGTCGGTTTGGCGGCCACCACGGGCTTGGGTTTAGGCACCGGCTTGGGCTTGGGTTCAGGTTTTGGCAAGGGCTTGGGCGGTGGCGGCGGCGGGGCGGGTTCGGCCTCTTCGTCCTCGATCACCGGCGGTGGCGGCTCTTGCTCGACCACAGGCTCGGGAACCACTTCAGGCTCCGGCTCGACCAGGGCCAGCTCGACCGCCGACTCGTCGTACTGCGGCTGGATTTTCAACGGTTGGGACTGGATACCCAGTGCAATCAGCACCAGGGCGATCAGGGCCGGGACACTGCCCAGCAGCTGACGCGCACGAAACAGTACATACATGATCAAGACTTACGTGTGGCAATGGACACGGAGGTAAAGCCACCCAGGCGCAGGGTGTCCATGACTTCCACCAGGCGCGAAACCTCCACACCTTTGTCGCTGTTGACGATGATGGTCGACTTGGTATCAGGCTTTTCTGCGGCCTTAAGCGTCGGCACCAGAGCGTCGACCGTGAGGTCCTTGCCGTCGAGTTGCAGCTGGCCTTGCAGGCCCAGGGTCAGAATGAATTTATTCTGCGGTTTGAGTTGTTGCGAACTGCTGGCGCTGGGCAATTGGGTCTTCATGCCGAGCGCCGGAATCACGTTCAAACTCACCAGTACGAAAAACACCAGGAGGAACATCATCACGTCGATCATGGGGATCAACTCAATGTGTGCCTTGCGTTTCTTGGGTTCATCCCAGGTTCTCATTCTGTTACCCCGTCGTTGAATTAGGGGCGACACGCTAACAACCAAAAATGACCGAATGGTTAACTTTAATTGACGTTTTAAAGGCTCTAGAACGCGTCTTTCAGAGTTTTAACCGGGCACTTTGATGACGTAATGCAATTGACACGAAGGCAGTACACTCTGGAAGAATTTACTTGAAGAGCTGCCGCGTATGCCCACTGCACTGCCTCAATTGTCGACCCCGCGACTGCTATTGCGCGCACTGGAAATGGACCAGGCCGAGGTGCTTTTCATGCTCGCCAATGGGCCGAAGATTGCTGACAACACGGCCAACATTCCGTCGCCCTATACCTTGGAAACTGCGCAGGGTTTTATCGCCGCGGCCGCCGACAAATATCGGGCGGGCGAGGTGTTGAACCTGGGAATGCATGTGCGTGAAACCGGTGAGTTGGTTGGCATAGTCAGCCTGCGCCTTAACGCTCGTCATCACGCAGGGCATTTGGGCGGCTGGGTCGCGGCGCATGCTCGTAACCTGGGGTATGCCGCTGAGGCGGCGAGCGCGATGATGGGCTTTGGCTTCACCGAGCTTGGGCTGCAGCGGGTAGGCAGCCAATGCTTTGGCCGCAACAAGGAATCGGCGCGGGTCATGCAGAAAATCGGCCTGCGCTATGAAGGCTGCCTGCGTCAGGCGTTTCTCAAAAATGGCGTGTACGAAGACCTGCTGGGCTTTGCCACCGTGCGTGAGGACTGGGAGCGCGCGTTGTGAGTGAGGCAGTGGACCACGGCAGGCGGCGAGTCCTTACCGGGCTGGCGGTCGCTACCGCGTTTTCAATTCTCAGCCCGTTTGCGCGCAGTGCCGGGGTGGAGTACCCGTTCACCCTCGGCGTGGCCTCGGGCGACCCGCTGCCGGATGGTTTTGTGATCTGGACGCGCCTGGCGCCGTTGTTCAATGCAGCCGATGGCAGCGGTGGGCTGAAGCGCGCGGTGCCGGTGCGCTGGCGGGTGGCCAGTGATGCGGCGATGACGCGCATCGTGAAGCAGGGCGAAGTCTTGGCGACCGAGCGATTCGCCCATTCGGTGCATATTGAAGTGGCCGGGCTTGCGGCGGGCCGGCCGTATTGGTACCAGTTCGAAGGCCTCGGCGCCCAGAGCCCGGTGGGCCAGGCACGTACCACGCCACCTTGGCAGGCGATGGCCTCGGCTCGGCTGGGGTTTGTGTCCTGCTCGCATTGGGAGCGCGGTTACTTCAGCGCCTATCGCCATTTAGCCGCAGAGCAACCCGACCTGGTGTTTTTTCTCGGGGACTACATCTACGACAGCTCTTACGCCGCCGACTCGGGGAAAGTCTTTCGGCCCCACGGCAGCGGCAACGCGGTGAGCTTGAGCGACTACCGCAACCGCTACGCGCTGTACAAAACCGATCCGGACCTGCAAGCCCTGCACGCCGCAGCGCCCAGCGTGGCAACCTGGGATGACCACGAAGTGCAGAATGACTACGCCAACCGCTGGTCCCAGGACCCGAAGATTCCCGTGGCGCAATTTCTCCAGCAACGGGCGGCGGCGTACCAGGCGTTTTACGAGCACATGCCACTGCGCGCCAGTAGCGTGCCGAAGGGGCCGGACATGCGCATTTATCGGCGGCTGGACTATGGCCGACTGGCGCGTTTTCACGTGTTGGATGGGCGCCAGTATCGCTCCGAGCAACCCTGCATCCAGGCCAACGGCAGCCATCAGGGGCATATCGCCGCCAACACTTGCAGCGACCTGCGCGACCTCGGTCGCACCATGCTCGGCTGGCAACAGGAGGCCTGGCTGGACCAGGGGTTCGCCCAATCAAAAGCACAGTGGAATGTGATCGCCCAGGACTTGCTGGTGGCGCCTTTGCTCCAGCGCGACCTGACCAGCCACAAGGTAGGCCATTGGACTGATGGTTGGGACGGCTACGTGGCCAACCGTTCACGCATGCTCGCGTCCATCGAGCGTCACAAGGTCAGCAACCCGGTGTTCTGGGGCGGTGATATCCACTCGTTCTGGACCACCGACCTGCATGCCGATGCCAACAACCCGGATTCGCCAGTGATCGCCACTGAGTTTGTCGGCAGTTCGGTGACCTCTGATGGCCCGCCCTTTGAGGCGTTCAGCAAGATCCTGCCGCTTAATCCGCATGTGAAGTTTTTCGACAGCCGCCAGCGTGGGTATGTGTCGGTAGAGCTTGCGGCTCAGAAGATGCTGACGAACTTTCGGGTGATAACTGACCCGCGCGATCCCAACGCCACGGTGTCGACCCTCAAGTCGTTTGTGGTGGAGCCGGGGCGGGCGGGGGCGATTGCTGTTTAGTCGAGGCTATAACGCACCGACAGCGCGCCTTTTTTCTCCGACAAGGCCAGGATGGTCACCTGGCCCAGTTCGCTCAACGCTTGCACATGGGTGCCGCCGCAGGCGTAGGCGGGCAGTTCGCCGAAACCCACTTCGCGGGCGCCGTCTTCCAGGGTCATATGGCGCGGGTAGTCGGCGGCGATCCATTGGTTGACCTGTTGCTGGATCGCCTCGGCGTCGATGGCCTGGGCCATTTCGCCACGGATAAAGGTGATTTTGCACTCGCCCGGCCAGTGGTGGGCTTTGATCGGCATCCAACCGAAGCTTTCTCCCGCATTGCCGATCAGGTGCCCGGCCGAATGCAGGCGCGTGTACAGGGCGCGGCGTTGTTCGTCGACCCGTGCGCTGATCGGGCCGGGCTGCACAGGCTGGTCCACGTAATGCACCACACGGTCAGCCTCCTGGGTCACGCGCAGCACCTGGCTGTCGCCCAGCCAACCGGTATCAAAGGGTTGCCCGCCGCCTTGGGGATGAAAAATCGTCGATTGCAGGGTGACCGCGAACAGGCCTTCGTGGGGTGTGCAGCTCAGCACTTCAAGCTCGGCGGTCAGGTGGTCGTGGGTGAAAAACAGGCGCTCGGTCATCATTTACATCCGCATCAGGGTTCTGCGGGCAGTATAAATAGTGCGCAGATGGGTGATAATCCGTTCAATTATCAATGGACCTGTGCGTGATGAGCATCAATCTTCCCTTGCCACTGCTGGGTGAAATGGCGATTTTCGTCAAAGTCGTGGAGACCGGCAGTTTCTCCGAAGCGGCGCGACAGCTGAGCGTTTCGCCCTCGGCGGTGAGCCGCAGTATCTCGCGCCTCGAACAGGCTCTGGCCACTCGCTTGCTGCAACGCACCACGCGTAAATTGCGCTTGAGCGAGGGCGGCGAAGAAGTGTTCAAGCGTTGCCAGGAGATGGTCAATGCGGCGCGCTCGGTAATGGAAATCAGCGGCCAGTTCACCCATGAAGCCGAAGGCCTGGTGCGGGTCAGCGTGCCCAAGGCGGTGGGCCGGTTTGTGGTGCACCCGCATATGCCGGAGTTCTTGCGGCGCTACCCCAAAGTGGATGTGCAGTTGATCCTGGAAGACCGGCATGTGGACCTGATCGACGACAATGTCGACCTCAGCATCCGCATCACCGACAGCCCGCCGCCGGGTTTGGTCGGCCGCCAACTGTTGCCCATCGAGCACTTGCTGTGTGCCACGCCGCAGTACCTGGCCGCGCAGGGTATGCCTGAACATCCCCATGATTTGCTGGAGCACAGCTGCATTTACTTGGGGGAAACGCCGGGGGACTCACGCTGGAAGTTTCGTCAGGGCGCCAAGGCGGTGACCGTGGGCGTGCGCGGGCGCTACGCCGCGAACCACACCGGCGTGCGCCTGGATGCGGTGTTGCAGCATGTGGGGATCGGCAGCTTGCCGTACTTCACGGCACGCCACGCCTTGGAGGCGGGGAACCTGGTGCAGGTATTGCCCGAGTGGGATTTTATTGCGTCCTACCATGGCGAGGCGTGGTTGCTGCATTCGCCCACGCGGTATCTGCCCCCGAAGTTGCGGGTGTTTATTGATTATCTGGTGGAGTGTATGGCGAAGGAGCCGACATTGCGCCGCCGCTGATTGTGGGCGCTGGCTTATGGGGGAGCTGGCTTGCCTGCGATGGTATCGCCTCGGTTTAACTGACAGACCGAGTCGCCTGCATCGCAGGCAAGCCAGCTCCCACATTTAAAATCAGTGCTTGCTCTGATCCAACGGCATGGCCAGCAGTTGCTTTTCCTGGTTCCAGTCGAACGGCTCATCGTTCTGTTCGGCTTCAAAGCGACGTTCTTCCAGGGCCTGGTACAGGTCCAGTTCTTCATCGGGCATAAAGTGCAGGCAATCACCGCCGAAGAACCACAGCAGGTCGCGAGGCACCAAGTGGGCGATTTGCGGGTAACGCAGGATGACCTGGCTCATCAGGTCCTGGCCCAGGTACTGGCTTTCGATCGGGTCGATCGGCAGCAGGGCGCGCAATTCGTCGAAGCGCTCCAGGAACAGGGTATGGCTTTCCTCGGGCACCTGTTCGGCTTCGCCGACGGCAACCAGGATGCTGCGCAAGTGGTCGAGCAAGACGAGATGATCGGCAACGACGTTGGACACGAGATAAGTCCTCTAAAGCAAAAACGGGCGCGAGAGTATATAGCTCACGCGCCCGTTTTTATATGACCGCCTGACTCAGCGGATTTTACCCTCGGCCTGGGTCAGTTCTTCCTTGCTGAAATCATCCACATCGATCACCTTGCGGCGCGCGGCTTCGGCGTCGCGCAGGGTTTGCGCTTCGGCCGGTTGCAACACGCCCGCGTGCAACGCCGCGTCGATGGCGTGTTCGCCGGCGGCCGGTTTGACCTGGCCGCTTTTGAGCGCCGTGTGGAGTTTTTTCTGCAAGGGGTGGCTGGCACCCAGCAGGTCGTAGGCATGTTGCAGGGCACCCACCGGGTCTTCTGCCGATTGCGGGCGATAGCAACCCGCCAGCAACTCTTCCAGGGTCGGGTCGCCCTTGGCACGGCCAATCACCGCAGCCACTTCGGCGTCCAGCGCATCGGACGGCCCGGTATGACGACGGCCGAACGGGAACACGATCACCCGCAGCAGGCAACCGAGGACCTTGTTCGGGAAGTTGCTCAGCAATTCATCCAGGGCACGTTCCGACTCACCGAGGCTTTCTTCCATGGCCCAGGCGAACAGCGGCTCCAGGTGATCCGGCGAGTCCAGGTCGTGATAACGCTTGAGCGCCGCCGAGGCCAGGTACATATGGCTCAGCACATCACCCAGGCGCGCCGACAGGCGTTCGCGGCGTTTCAGCTCGCCACCCAGCAACATCATGCTGAGGTCGGCGAGCAGGGCGAACGCGGCAGCCTGACGGTTCAATGCACGGAAATAACCTTGGCTCAAACGGTTTCCCGGGGCTTTTTCAAAGTGCCCGAAGCCGAGGTTCAACACCAACGTGCTGGCAGCGTTACTGACGGCGAAGCCGATATGTTGCATCAGCAGGCCATCAAACTCCTTGAGCGCCTGGTCATGGTCTTCACGGCCGGCCAGCGCCATCTCCTTGAGCACAAACGGATGGCAGCGGATTGCGCCCTGGCCAAAGATCATCAGGTTGCGCGACAGGATATTCGCGCCTTCGACCGTGATGAAGATCGGCGCGCCTTGCCAGTTGCGGCCCAGGTAATTGTTGGGGCCCATGATAATGCCCTTGCCGCCATGCACATCCATAGCGTGGCTGATGCATTCGCGGCCGCGCTCGGTGAGGTGGTACTTGAGGATCGCCGACAACACCGAGGGTTTTTCGCCCAGGTCGACGGCATTGGCGGTGAGCATGCGCGCGCTGTCCATCAGCCAGGCGTTGCCGCCGATGCGCGCCAGGGCTTCCTGGATACCTTCAAAGGCCGACAGCGGCACGTTGAACTGCTCGCGCACCTGGGCGTACTGGCCGGTCACCAGACTGGTGAACTTGGCCGCGCCGGTGCCGACCGCAGGCAGGGAGATCGAACGGCCGACCGACAGGCAGTTCATCAGCATCATCCAGCCCTTGCCGAGCATCTCCTGGCCACCGATAAGGAACTCCAGAGGGATGAACACGTCCTTGCCGGAGTTGGGGCCGTTCATGAACGCGGCGCCCAGCGGCAGGTGGCGACGGCCGATTTCGACGCCGGGCGTGTCGGTGGGGATCAGCGCCAGGCTGATGCCCAGGTCTTCTTCCTCACCCAACAAGTGGTCCGGGTCATGGGCCTTGAAGGCCAGACCCAGCAGGGTCGCGACCGGGCCAAGGGTGATGTAGCGTTTTTCCCAGTTCAGGCGCAGGCCTAGAGTTTCCTTGCCTTCCCATTCACCTTTGCAGATCACGCCGGTGTCGGGCATGGCGCCAGCGTCGGAGCCCGCGAGTGGGCCGGTAAGCGCGAAGCACGGGATGTCGTCACCACGGGCCAGGCGCGGCAGGTAGTGGTTGCGTTGTTCGTCGGTGCCGTAATGCAGCAGCAGCTCGGCTGGGCCGAGGGAGTTGGGGACCATCACGGTGGAGGCGAGGTCGCCGCTGCGGGTGGCGAGTTTCATCGCGACCTGGGAGTGAGCATAGGCCGAGAAGCCCTTGCCGCCATATTCCTTGGGGATGATCAGCGCGAAGAAACCATGGGTCTTGATGTGCTCCCAGGCGGCGGGCGGCAGGTCCATGGCCTGGCCGATTTCCCAGTCACTGACCATCGCGCAGAGCTCTTCGGTAGGGCCGTCGATAAACGCTTGTTCTTCTTCGGTCAGTTGCGCCTTGGGATAGGCCAGCAACTTGTCCCAATCGGGGCGGCCGCTGAACAGTTCGCCGTCCCACCACACGGTGCCGGCATCGATGGCGTCGCGCTCGGTCTCGGACATCGGCGGCAGGACTTTCTGGAACCAGCTGAACAGCGGCTTGGTGAAGTATTGGCGACGCAGGTCGGGCAGCAACAGGGGCACGGCCACGGCGGCGATCAGCACCCAGAAGATGACCAGCAGCCAACCCGGTGCATGGCTCCAGGCGCCCATCGCCAGCAGGTAGACGGCGACCACGCCCAGCGCGGGCAGGGGCGCGGTGCGGCGGTGTGCCAGGTAGGCAATGCCGACCACCAGAACCAGTATCCACAACAACAGCATATTCAATCCTCCGTGAAACCAAGGGCGAAACCACCATGGAGCTTAGTCGGCATCCGAAAAAGCGCGGTGGCGAGGGTGTAACGAGTTGTGCTGGCGCACGCCGACATTTGGCCGAATCGTCGTTATCTCTATGGCCGACCTGTCGTTAGACTCAAGGCTTGCCTTGGAGATAAAGCTCATGGATACGTACTTGAATCCCAGCCGCTTCATCGATAGTGACCACCCTGCGGTGGTGGAGTTCGCCGAAAAACATCGCGGAACCCGCCCGGATTTAAGTGACCAGGCGGTCAGTCTCTACTTGGCCGTGCGTGAGGCGATTCGCTACAACCCGTACACCTTCAGCCGTGATCCGAACACCCTCAGTGCCAGCTTCGCCCTGGCCACCGGCGAGAGTTATTGCGTGCCCAAGGCCACCTTATTGGCCGCCTGTGCCCGTCATTGCGGGATCCCGGCGCGCATTGGCCTGGCGGATGTGCGCAATCATTTATCGACACCGCGCCTGCTTGCGCTGCTCAAAAGTGATGTGTTCGCCATGCACGGCTATACCGAGTTGTACCTGCACGGACGCTGGGTCAAGGCCACGCCAGCGTTCAACAGCCAACTGTGCGAGTTGTTCGATGTGCCGCCGTTGGAGTTCGATGGGGTCAACGACAGCGTGTTTCACGCCTTCAATCGCCAAGGCCGGCGCTCGATGGAATATGTGCTGGACCACGGGCAGTTCAGCGATGTGCCCGAAGCGTTTTTCTTCGCGCATATTCAGCAGTGTTACCCGCACCTGTTTGCCGACGACATGCCGCTCTTGCTCAAGGACATGCAGGGCGACATGCAGAGCGATTTAAGCCGCGCGTGAACCGGCGTATGCTGCTGCGTTCATCAAGCCATGTTCATCAACGATAAGGCGCGGTCATGCTGAAAATCTGGGGTCGTAAAAATTCATCAAACGTCAGGAAGGCACTGTGGTGCGCCGAGGAACTCGGCCTGGACTATGAGGCAATTGATGCGGGCGGAGCTTTTGGTGTGGTCGACACCCCGCAATACCGGGCGTTGAACCCCAATGGCCGGGTGCCGATGATCGAAGATGGCAACTTTGTGTTGTGGGAATCCAACACCATCGTGCGTTATCTGTGCGCCAAGAACGCGTCGGATTTTTACCCGAATGACCTGCAAGCCCGTGCCAGCGCCGAGAAGTGGATGGACTGGACCACGTCCACACTCGCCGATCCGTTCAAGGCGGTGTTTTGGGGCATCCTGCGCACCCCGGCAGAAAAACAGAACTGGGACAGCATCAATGCCGGGCGCCAAGCCTGTATCGATGCGCTTAACACCGTCGACCAGGCCCTCGCCAAGCAACCCTACCTGTCCGGCGAGCGTTTCGGCATGGGCGATATCCCCTTGGGTTGCTTTGCCTACGCCTGGTTCGAGATGCCCATCGAACGCCCGGCAATGCCCCATCTAGAGGCCTGGTACCAGCGTCTCAAAGACCGCCCGGCCTACCGCAAGGCCGTGATGACCGCGTTGACTTAATACTGACTATTAATACAGGTGACTGTACTTGTGCGGCGCGGGCAAGCACCATGCTTGTCATGCGCCGCCGTTGAACTACGTGCGCTGCGCGCTTATCTACTCTTTCTATTCCCTTCTCTGGTGCGTAATCCGATATGAGTTCCGCTCTGTCCATCCGGCAGCTAACCAAAACCTACGGCAACGGTTTCCAGGCCCTGAGTGGTATCGATCTGGACGTTGCCGAAGGTGACTTCTTCGCCTTGCTCGGCCCCAACGGTGCCGGCAAATCCACCACCATTGGCATCCTCTCCACCCTGGTCAACAAAACCAGCGGCTCGGTGAATATCTTTGGCCATGACCTGGACAAATCCCCGGCGGCGCTCAAGCGCTCCATCGGCGTGGTGCCCCAGGAATTCAACTTCAACCAGTTTGAAAAGACCTTCGACATCGTCGTGACCCAAGCTGGTTACTACGGCATCCCAGCGAAAATCGCCAAGGAGCGTGCCGAGCAGTACCTGACTCAGTTGGGCTTGTGGGACAAGCGTGACGTGCCGTCGCGTTCGTTGTCGGGAGGCATGAAGCGCCGCCTGATGATCGCTCGCGCGCTGGTGCATGAACCGCGCCTGCTGATCCTCGATGAGCCGACCGCAGGTGTGGACATCGAGCTGCGCCGTTCGATGTGGACCTTCCTCACCGAGCTGAACGAGAAGGGCATCACCATCATCCTCACCACCCATTACCTGGAAGAGGCTGAGCAGCTGTGCCGCAACATCGGCATCATCGACCACGGCACCATTGTCGAGAACACCAGCATGCGCAACCTGCTGGGCCAGTTGCATGTGGAGACCTTCCTGCTCGACCTGAAAAACAACCTGTCGGTGGCGCCGCAACTGCTCGGCTACCCAAGCCGTCTGGTGGATGGCCACACCCTGGAAGTGCAGGTGGACAAGGCCATGGGCATCACCGCGTTGTTCACCCAGTTGGCGGCCCAGAGCATCGAAGTACTGAGCCTGCGTAACAAAACCAATCGCCTTGAGGAGTTGTTTGTGTCCCTGGTGGAGAAAAATCTGGCGAAGGTGGCGGTATGAGTTCCGAACTGCAACCCAACCTCGTCGCGCTGCAGACCATCGTTTATCGCGAAGTGAAGCGCTTTACCCGGATCTGGCCACAGACCCTGCTGCCGCCGGCGATCACCATGGTCTTGTACTTCGTGATTTTCGGTAACCTGATCGGCCGCCAGATTGGCGACATGGGTGGCTTCACCTACATGGAGTACATCGTGCCGGGCCTGATCATGATGTCGGTGATCACCAACTCCTACGGCAACGTGGTCTCGAGCTTTTTCGGCAGCAAGTTTCAGCGCTCGATCGAAGAACTGATGGTGTCACCGGTGTCGCCGCACACCATCCTGATCGGCTACACCCTGGGCGGCGTGCTGCGCGGCTTGATGGTCGGGGTGATCGTGACCTTGCTGTCGCTGTTCTTCACCCACCTGCAGGTGCACCACCTGGGTGTCACCATTCTGGTGGTGGTACTGACGGCGACGATCTTCTCGCTGCTGGGCTTTATCAACGCCGTGTTTGCACGCAACTTCGATGATATTTCGATCATCCCGACGTTCGTGCTGACGCCACTGACCTACCTGGGCGGGGTGTTCTACTCCATTACCTTGCTGCCGCCGTTCTGGCAGACCGTGTCGCTGGCCAACCCGGTGTTGCACATGGTTAACGCCTTCCGTTACGGGATTTTGGGCGTGTCGGATATCAAGATCAGCGTGGCGATCACCTTTATGCTGGTGGCGACCGTGGTGCTGTATGTCGGTTGTGCTCGGTTGCTGGTGAGTGGGCGCGGGATGCGTACCTAAGCAGCAGTCATACGCGTTCAAAATGTGGGAGCGGGCTTGCTCGCGAATGCGATATGCCAGTCGACTGATTTGTTGACTGACACACCGCCTTCGCGAGCAAGCCCGCTCCCACATTTGGTTTTGTGTAAGGCCTTTATTTTTTCAGCGCCAGTTCTAACAAGGCATGCAGCTCTTGCACCGTCAGTGGCTCGGTCGAGAACAAAATGCGAAACACCGTCGGCGCCGCCAGCAGGTTGATCAAATGGTCCACGCTCGGCGGCGTACTCTGTGGGTAACGGTCGATAATCGTCTGAAACTGCCCACTCAGAATGCTCACGCAATAACCCGGTGTGATCATGCTCTGCAGGTCACGCATCATGTTGCGCCCCGGTTCCGAGTTCATTTCATCCAGGTATTGCTCAGCCCAGGCCTGCAGGTCGCCGCGCAGGCTGCCGGTATTGGCCGGCTCGCTGTCGGGGCGCATGCGGGCCAGGGCCACATCGGCCAACAGCACTGATAAGTCGCCCCAGCGCCGATAGATGGTCGAGGGCGTGACGCCCGCGCGCGTCGCAATCATCGGCACGGTAACGCTGGAGCGCTCATGGGCTTCCAACAGTTCACGCACTGCCGAATGCACTGATTCTTGAACCCGGGCACTGCGGCCTCCCGGGCGAAGGCCTTCTTTTATCGCCATGCGTAAAACCTTAACACAAAGAATTTGCTTTAAGCGCGCGCCGGTAGCACACTACGCAAAAGCAAAGTATTAGCTTTAGCGGAGTGTGCCCATGTCTCGCGTTATTTCTCAACGGTCCAGCCTGGCGTTCCTGGTCATCACCGTGTTGACCTTCCTCGCCGCGTCCAGCGCGCCGACGCCGCTGTATCAGGTTTACCAGGAAAACCTGCACTTCTCCGCAGCGATGCTCACGGTGATTTTCGGCGTGTACGCCGTCAGCCTGCTGGCGGCGTTGCTGACCGTGGGTTCACTGTCGGATCATCTGGGGCGCAAGCCGGTGATTTTCGTCGCATTACTGCTCAATATTGTGGCGATGCTGTTGTTTATCAACGCCGACAGCACCGCGCACCTGATTGCCGCTCGTGCGCTGCAAGGTTTCGCCACCGGCATGGCCACGGCGGTGCTGAGTGCGACTTTGCTCGACACTGACCGCGTGCGTGGCCCGATGCTCAATAGCCTGGCGCCCCTGTTGGGCATGGCCAGTGGCGGGCTGGGCAGCGGCCTGTTGGTCGAGTTCGCGCCGCGTCCTACCCAATTGATTTACTTCACGCTGTTGGGGTTGATGGTGTTGCAGGCCGCGTATGTGTGGCGCTTGGCGGAAACCGTCAGCCGTATTCCGGGTGCCTTGAAGTCGCTGGCGCCGACCCTGCATGTACCGCACCAAGCGCGCCGGGCCTTATGGCTGGTGATGCCGCTGAATGTGGCGGTGTGGGCGCTGGGCGGGTTCTTCTCATCCCTGGCGCCGTCGCTGGTCAAGGCTGCCACCGGTTCCACGTCGCACCTGATCGGCGGCGGCCTCGTAGCGGTCGTGACCTTGAGTGGTGCGGTGATGATCTACAGCGTGCGCGAGCGCCCGGCCGATAAAATCATGCGGCTGTCGGCCGGGCTGTTGGCGGTGGGCGTCGCGTTGCTGCTGGTGGCCGTGCACATGGGTATTTTGTGGCTGTTCTTTGTCGCCAGTGTGATTGCCGGTTTTGGTTTTGGCGGCGGCTTCATGGGCAGTGTGCGCAGTATCGTCGGGCTGGCGTTGCCCCATGAACGGGCCGGTTTGATGTCGGCGTTCTATGTGTTGAGCTACTTGGCGTTCTGTCTGCCGGCGTTGTTGGCGGGTTACCTGTGCCATGTTTACGGCCTTATCGTCACCACGGAAGGTTATGGGGCCGCGCTGATAGTGCTGGCCCTGAGTGCGTTGGCCGGTTTGGTTCTGCAGGACTCGATCCGGGCCAAGGCGGCGATAGAGTGATGCCGTATATTGGTAAAGTAGATAACAGATAGAGATATTACCCGTTATATAGATATTCGATCAGGTTCTATGATGGCTTCAACCTCATGCGAGGAAGAGGATTGCCATCATGACCTGCTCGACGACTCCCAGCTGCAAAGCCCCAAGCTACAAACCCTTGAGCCACCTGACCCGCCCACGGGAAGTGATTCGCCAGTTCACCCCCAACTGGTTCGCTGCGACCATGGGCACCGGCGTGCTGGCCCTGGCCCTGGCGCAACTGCCATTCAGCCTGCCCGGTTTGCACGTCATTGCCGAAGGGCTGTGGCTGTTCACCATTGGCCTGTTTGTGCTGTTCAGCCTGTTGTACGCGGCACGTTGGGTGATGTTCTTCCACGAAGCGCGACGCATCTTCGGGCATTCCACCGTCTCGATGTTTTTCGGCACCATTCCCATGGGCCTGGCCACCATTCTCAACGGCTTGCTGCTGTTTGGCCTGCCGCGCTGGGGCAGCGAAGTGATCCCGCTGGCTGAAGCCTTATGGTGGTTGGACGTGGCGATGGCCCTGGCCTGCGGCGTGCTGATCCCGTTCATGATGTTCACCCGCCAGGAACACAGCATCGACCAGATGACCGCCGTCTGGCTGTTGCCGGTGGTTGCCGCCGAAGTCGCCGCCGCCAGCGGTGGCCTGCTGGCGCCGCACCTGGCCGACGCCCAGGCGCAACTGGTGATGCTGGTGACCAGCTACGTGTTGTGGGCGTTTTCCCTGCCGGTGGCGTTCAGCATCCTGACCATCCTGATGTTGCGCATGGCCCTGCATAAACTGCCGCCTGCCAATATGGCCGCGTCGAGCTGGCTGGCTCTTGGCCCCATCGGCACCGGTGCGCTGGGCATGTTGCTGTTGGGCGGTGACGCACCGGCGATCTTCGCCGCCAATGGGTTGCCGGGTGTGGGCGAAATGGCCAATGGCCTGGGCGTGGTGGCGGGCATCACCCTGTGGGGCTTCGGTTTGTGGTGGATGCTGATCGCGGTGCTGATCACCCTGCGTTACCTGCGTGCCGGCATTCCGTTCAACCTCGGCTGGTGGGGGTTTACCTTCCCGTTGGGGGTTTACGCGTTGGCCACGCTGAAGCTGGCGAGCCTGCTGCACCTGAGCTTTTTCAGTATCTTTGGCAGCGTGCTGGTGCTGGCATTGGCGCTGATGTGGCTGATCGTGGCCAAGCGCACCGTGCAGGGTGCCTATAAAGGTGAGCTTTTTGTTTCGCCATGCATTGCAGGACTAGGGAATAAGTAAGCGCGATTAGGTAAAGTCGTGGCCTGAGAAACTACACGCCTTCAGGCCACGCAGGAACACGGACGATGAGCCACCCCTCACAATTCACCTTGCTGCGCACACGGCGCTTTTTGCCGTTTTTCATCACCCAGTTACTGGGCGCGTTCAACGACAATATCTTCAAGCAATCGCTGATCCTGGCGATTCTCTACAAGCTCACCATCGAGGGCGACCGCTCCATCTGGGTCAACCTGTGCGCCTTGTTGTTTATCCTGCCGTTCTTCCTGTTCTCGGCGCTGGCCGGGCAGTTTGGCGAGAAATTCAACAAGGACGCGCTGATCCGCGCGATCAAGATCGGCGAGATCGTGATCATGGCCGTGGGCGCCACCGGCTTTCTGTTCAACCACCTGGAGCTGATGCTGCTGGCGCTGTTTGCCATGGGCACGCATTCGGCGCTGTTCGGCCCGGTGAAGTACTCGATCATGCCCCAGGCGCTGCACGACGATGAGCTGGTGGGCGGCAACGGGCTGGTGGAAATGGGCACGTTTCTGGCGATCCTGGCCGGCACCATTGGCGCCGGAATCATCATGTCGTCGAGCAATTACGCGCCCCTGGTGGCGGTGGCGATTGTCGGCGTGGCGGTGCTCGGCTACCTGGCCAGCCGCAGCATTCCGCGGGCGGCGGCGTCCACGCCGCAGCTGCGGCTGAACTGGAATATCTTCAGCCAATCCTGGGCGACCTTGCGCCTGGGCCTGGGGCAGACCCCGGCAGTGTCGCGCTCGATTGTCGGCAACTCGTGGTTCTGGTTTGTCGGTGCGATCTACCTGACGCAGATCCCGGCCTACGCCAAGGAATGGTTGTACGGCGATGAAACTGTGGTGACGCTGATCCTTACGGTGTTTTCGGTGGGCATCGCCGTCGGTTCGATGCTCTGTGAAAAGCTCTCCGGGCGTAAGGTCGAGATCGGCCTGGTGCCGTTTGGCTCGTTTGGCCTGACGGTGTTCGGCCTGCTGCTGTGGTGGCACTCGGGCGGTTTCCCGCAATCGGCCGAGGAACATAGCTGGCTGGCGGTACTCAGCTACGGTCAGGCGTGGTGGGTGTTGTTCGATATCCTTGGCCTGGGTGTGTTCGGCGGCTTCTATATCGTGCCGCTCTACGCGCTGATCCAGTCGCGCACGGCCGAGAACGAGCGCGCGCGGGTTATCGCGGCCAACAATATTCTCAATGCGTTGTTCATGGTGGTCTCGGCCATCGTCTCGATCCTGCTGCTGAGCGTGGCCAAGCTGTCGATCCCTGAGTTGTTCCTAGTGGTGTCGCTGCTCAACATTGCGGTCAACACCTACATCTTCAAAATCGTCCCCGAGTTCACCATGCGTTTCATGATCTGGCTGCTCAGCCATTCCATGTACCGCGTGGAGCATCGCAACCTGGAACGCATTCCCGATGAAGGCGCGGCGTTGCTGGTGTGCAACCACGTGTCATTTGTCGATGCACTGTTGATTGGCGGCGCGGTGCGTCGGCCGATTCGCTTTGTCATGTACTACAAGATCTACCGTTTGCCCGTGCTCAACTTTGTTTTCCGTACGGCCGGGGCGATTCCGATTGCCGGGCGTCACGAAGATATCCAGATCTACGAAAAGGCCTTCACACGGATTGCCCAGTACCTGAAGGAAGGGGAATTGGTGTGTATCTTCCCGGAAGGCAAGCTGACCGCCAATGGCGAGATGAATGAGTTCCGTGGCGGGTTGACGCGGATTCTGGAGGAGACCCCGGTGCCGGTGATTCCGATGGCGCTGCAAGGGTTGTGGGGGAGCTTTTTCAGTCGCGATCCGAACAAGGGGATCTTTCATCGGATCTGGTCGCGGGTGGTGCTGGTGGCGGGGGAGCCGGTTGCACTGGAGGCCGCGACGCCTGAGCAGTTACAGGTGCGGGTAGGCGTGTTGCGCGGGAGTGTCAGGTAGTTATTTGCTGGCCGTAAGGGCCTCATCGCAGGCAAGCCAGCTCCCACCTTTGAACGGTGAACACAGTCCAATATGGGAGCTGGCTTGCCTGCGATAACGGTAGTGACCTAAGTGCTGATCTTGAGCCCAACCAACCCGCAAATAATCAACGCCACACTCGCCAAACGAAACAACGCCATGGACTCGCCAAACAGAATAATCCCGGCGATCACCGTGCCCACCGCACCCACACCGGTCCAGATGGCATAGGCGGTGCCCAACGGCAGCTCCTTCATGGCCAGGCCCAGCAGGCCGAGGCTGATGGCCATGGCGGCAATCGTCAGGGCAGTCGGCAGCGGCTTGCTGAAACCGTCGGTGTACTTCAGGCCGACCGCCCAGCCGACCTCGAACAGCCCGGCAAAAAACAGAATGATCCAGGACATGTTGATCTCCCCTTTATAGCTGGGGTCGTCCCCGGATTAAGCGCTTGAGAGCGTCGCGAGGTCGTCCTCGCGAAGCTTGATAGAGTGCCGAAAATTGATCGGACGATCAAGTTTACGGCGCGCGCTCCAGGGCGCGGCGGTCTTGCTTCTCGCTCATTCTGCGAAAGTACGTCGACAGCAGTGCACCGGAAATATTGTGCCACACGCTGAACAGCGCGCTCGGCACCGCCGCCAACGGCGAAAAGTGCGCACTGGCCAACGCGGCGCCCAGCCCGGAGTTCTGCATGCCCACTTCCAGCGCCAAGGATTTACGCTGCGCCAACGGCAGTTTGAACAGGCGGCCGGTGAAGTAACCGAGCAGATAACCGAAGCTGTTGTGCAGCATCACCACGGCCATGATCAGCAGGCCGGACTCGGCGATCTTCGCTTGGCTCGCCGCAACCACTGCAGCGACGATGATCACAATGCTCACCACCGACACCAACGGCAGCACGTCTACCGCATGGCGGACGCGCTCACCCAGCACACGCTGCGCCACCACGCCCAGCACGATCGGCAGTAACACCACTTGCAGGATCGACCAGAACAACTCCATGAACGACACCGGCAGCCAGGCCGAGGCCAGCAGCCAGATCAACGCGGGCGTCAGCAGTGGGGCGAGGAGGGTGGTGACGGCAGCGATGGCCACCGACAGCGCCAGGTCGCCCCGGGCCAGCCAGGTCATGACGTTGGACGACGTGCCGCTTGGGCAGCACCCGACCAGGATCACGCCGACGGCAATTTCCGGCGGCAGGTGGAACGCCTGGCACAGCAGCCAGGCCACGCCCGGCATGATCACAAAATGCGCGACTACACCCAGAGCCACACGCCAGGGATGGCGGGCGACTTCGGCGAAGTCTTCAAGTTTCAAGGTCAGCCCCATGCCGAACATCACCAGGCCCAGCAGCGGCACGATGGCGCCCTTGAGGCCGATGAACCAGCCGGGCTCAAGGAAGGCGAGCACCGCGAAAATCAACACCCAGTAGGCGAAGGTATTGCCGACGAAGCGGCTCAAGGCGGCGAGTGCACGCATGGGGGGATGTCCTTGTTATCAGATTTCGGAAGTGCAAATGTAATCAAATGTGGGAGCTGGCTTGCCTGCGATAGCATCAACTCGGTATGACTGATAGACCGAGGTGTCTGCATCGCAGGCAAGCCAGCTCCCACACTGACTGTGCTCCCTTTATGGCGGGTGTTGCTTAGATGCCCTGCGGGGTCTCTTCGCCGCCCAGTGCTTCAACCAACGCCGGCAGGAACTCGCCAAACGTCAGCATCATCAGGGTAAAGCTGGCATCCAGTTGGCCCAATGCCTCGTCGCCGCCGTCCTGTTCAGCCTGGTCTTGCAACAGGTCTTCGAACTTCAAACGCTTGACGGTCATTTTGTCGTCGAGCATGAAGGACAACTTGTCCTGCCAGGCCAGGGACAATTGCGTCACGACTTTGCCGGTGGTCAGGTGCAACTGGATCTCTTCGCCGGTCAGGTCCTGGCGCTTGCAGCGCACGATGCCGCCGTCTTCGTGGGTGTCGCGCAGTTCGCATTCGTCGAGGACGAAGAAGTCATCGGCTGGCTTCTGCGTGGTGACCCAGTCGGTCATGATCGCCGTTGGTGCGGTTTTAACCGTCAGCGGGCGTACCGGCAGGGTGCCGATCACTTCACGCAGGGTCGACAGCAGGTCTTCGGCGCGCTTGGGGCTGGCCGAGTTGACCAGGATGAGGCCCTGTTTCGGCGCAATGGCGGCGAAAGTCGACGAGCGACGGATGAAGGCACGCGGCAGGAAGGCCTGAATGATTTCATCCTTGATCTGGTCGCGTTCCTTCTTATAGACCTTGCGCATTTGCTCGGCCTCGATCTCTTCGACTTTCTCTTTAAGCGCGTCACGCACTACGCTACCCGGCAGGATGCGTTCTTCCTTGCGTGCAGCGATCAGCAGGAAGTCACCGCTGACATGCACCAGGGGAGCGTCTTCACCTTTACCAAAAGGCGCGACGAAACCGTAAGTGGTCAACTCCTGGCTTGCACACGGGCGCGCCAGTTTGGTGGCCATGGCCGCTTCCAACGCCTCGGCATCAACAGGCAGATCTTGGGTCAGGCGATAGATAAGCAGGTTCTTGAACCACATGGGGTGAGTCTCTCCTTTATACAAAGGGGGGCATTATTGTCTTGATCAGGGCTGAGGCCAACCCTGCCTAAGCCATTGGAAGGCCTCAAAAAAAAGATTTAAGAAAGTGCTTGCCAGACGTAGGGTCGCTCCGTAGAATGCGCGCCACACCGAAGCGAAGGGTGATTAGCTCAGCTGGGAGAGCGTCTGCCTTACAAGCAGAATGTCGGCGGTTCGATCCCGTCATCACCCACCATTCGTTTCAAGTGTTACGCGCAGCGGTAGTTCAGTCGGTTAGAATACCGGCCTGTCACGCCGGGGGTCGCGGGTTCGAGTCCCGTCCGCTGCGCCATATTCGGTAACCTGGAACACTGAACGCCAGGTCACCACAGAAAGCCCGCTCAATGAGCGGGCTTTTTGCTGTCCGGGGTTTGTAAAACCGAAAAACGCCGCCGATCATTTCCGATGATCGGCGGCGTTTTTTTATGGGCTGATCAGAAATCCCAGCGTGTGGTGACCATCACGTTGCGCGGCTCGCCATACGCGGCGGAGTTATAGAAACCGATATTGGTGTAGTAGGACTTGTCGAAGATATTGTTGAGGTTCAGCGTCGCCGACAGGTTCTTGGTGACCTGGTAGCGGGTCATCAGGTCCACCAGCCAATAAGCGTCCTGGGAGAACTCTTCATAACCCTTGTGCGGGTTGTTG
Organism: Pseudomonas sp. FP2338; assembly: GCF_030687515.1. Classification (NCBI taxonomy): domain Bacteria; kingdom Pseudomonadati; phylum Pseudomonadota; class Gammaproteobacteria; order Pseudomonadales; family Pseudomonadaceae; genus Pseudomonas; species Pseudomonas sp. FP2338. Next base: position 2,117,417 of record NZ_CP117436.1, read on the forward strand.
TAGATATCCTGCCAGCCCACGCTCTGCCAGCGCACGCCGCCGCCGACGGTGAGCTTGTCCAGGTCGCCCTTGAGTTTATAGGTGGTGTACAGCTTGACCTGGTCCTCGGGCTCGAAGGTGGAGATCTTCACGTCCTTGTCATCGCGCACGACCTTGTGGGTGTACCCGGCCTGCAACTGCCAGCCTGGCGCAATCTCGCCGGACACTTCCACTTCGTAGCCCTTGGTCACCGCCTTGCTGCTTTTATAAGCGTAGTTGGACGGTATCGGCGTCTGGTTGTTGTACTCGTCGTCGGAGAGCGCGCGGTTGGATTCGTGGATTTCAAAGTAAGCGGCGCTGGCGTTGAGGCGGCCGTCGAGGAAGTCGGCTTTCAGGCCAAATTCCCAGTTCTGACCCTCGTCCGGTTCAAGCAGTTTGTTCTCGCGGTCGCGGTTGTAGTTTTCCTGCGGCATGAAAATATCGGTGTAGCTGGCGTAGACCGAGTAGGTGTCGTTCAGGTCATAAATGGCGCCCACATACGGCACGAATCGTCCGGACTCGCGGTAGCTCGGGTTGTTGCCGGTGACTTGGTAGTTGACCACGCGCCCGCCCAACAGCAGCTTGAGGTCGTCGGCGAGGTTCAATCGTGTAGTCACGTAGGCGCCGGTCTGGCGCACGGTGTCGTCGATCAGTGATTGTGCGCTGCCCCAATCCGGGATCTTGGCGTGGCCGCGCCAGTGGTTGAAGTCGACGGTATTGGGGGCCAGGTTCCAGTAACCCTTGCCTTTCCACTCCGATGCGCTGATGGAGCCGCCCAGTACCAACTCATGCTCGCGACCGCCGAGGCTGAACGGGCCGCTCACATACAGGTCGGCCGAGTCGCTGACGGTGTCACCGGTGTATTTGCCGGAGGTGAGGTTGGCCGTGCCGTCGGGCTGTGGCTGGTCACCCTGGATCGAGCCCATCAGCGCGTGGTAGCCATTGATCTTGTGATCGAGTTGCAGCTTGCCGACCCAGCCATCACCCAGGTCATGTTCCAGCATGGCGAACACGGTGCGGGTGTATTGCTCCCAACTGCTCCAGTTGGCGGCGTTGTTGAACGAGCGCTTGACGCTGTTGCGTTCGCCTTGGGAGTTGATCAGCGGAAAGCTGCCGGACCACGACGAGGCGGTGGGCAACGTGTCCTGATAATCGCCGCCCACGGTCAGCAAGGTGTCGGGTGACAGGTCGAACTCCATGATGCCGTAGTACGTCGGGCTCTTGCGCGAGTAGCGGTCCATGAACGAGCGCTTGTCTTGATAGGCCGCAACCGCTCGGCCGCGCACATTGCCGCTGTCGGTCATTGGGCCGCTCACGTCCAGTTCGCTGCGGTAGTTGTCCCATGAGCCGGCCCCGAGCGTGGCGTGGCCCTGGAAATCGGCGGTGGGTTTCTTGCGCACCAGGTTGATCGTCGCTCCCAGTGAGCCGGCGCCGGTGAGCAGGCCGGTGGCGCCTTTGAGCACTTCTACGCGGTCGTAGATCGCCATGTCGCTGAGGGTGTTGCCCGCCGAGTAGGCGACGTTGCGCGCGGTCGAAGGAATGCCGTCGTACTGGAAGTTATTGATCGAAAAGCCGCGCGCGTAATAGTTGCTGCGCTCGGTGTCGAAGGCCGACACGGTGATGCCTGGGGTATGGCGCATCACGTCGTCGACGTTGTTCAGGCCAAAGTCATCCATGTGTTGACGGGTGACCACGCTCACCGATTGCGGGGTCTGTTTGGGCGTCAGTATCAACCGCGTCGAGGTGGCGATCGTGCCGGGCGTGTAGGAGCCGGTGCCTTCGGTGACATTACCCAACTGGGTGGCGGTGACTTCAGTGGGGCCTAGCTCCATGGTGCCGCTGCTGGCCGTCGCAATGGCCTGCAGCGCGTACCCCTGCGCACCTTTAACGGCACGATAGCCACTGCCTTGCAGCAATCGATCAAAGCCGTCCTGGGTGGCAAAGGTGCCCTTCAACCCGGGGCTTTGCAGGCCTTCGAGTGCCTGGGGCTGGAACACAATCGCCACGGCGGCTTGCTGGGCAAAGCGGTTGAGCGAAGTGCCCAGCGGCCCGGCGGGAATGTCGTAGGCTTGGGCGGCGACGTTGACCGTGTCCGCCTGTGCCAGGTGAGTACTCAGGGTGGACGCGGCAAATATCGCCAGGGACAGCGGCGCACTTTTCAGCAGGCCAAAGCGCCCGCGTGGGTTAGAAGGGGTGTGCATGGTCAGGGCAATCCTTTACGTGTCGAATTACCTTGCTTGACGGGCAACCCCGAAAAAACCGGAAGCAAATGCGAATAATTATTTATTGGGCGCTGTTTCAGGGCTCACGACCATCAGCCACGCAGTGTAGTGGCGAACCTTGATCGGCAAGGTCTGCGCGAGCAATTGCAGGGCTTGATCGCTGTCATCCAGCGGAACGACCGCCGATACCCGCAGGTGTTGCAGGGCGGCGCGATCAAATTGCAGAAAGCCGGCTCGATGGCGGGCGATTTCATCCAGTACTTCGGGCAACGGCCGGTTTTCCACCACCAACTGATGGCGACGCCAGGCTTCGTTGACGCTGGCCGGGTCGATACGGCCGTTCAGGCGCACTTCGTTCGAGCTCATCAGCGCCTGCGAGCCGGCGTCCACTTCCACGGTCTCCTGGGCATTCGTGCTGTGCGCCGCCACGCGCGACTGCAACATGCTCAGTACGGTCACGTCACCCTCGCGCTTGACCACAAACCGCGTCCCCAGCGCACGCAGCGTGCCTTGCGGGGTCTGCACGATAAAGGGCCGTGCGCTGTCATGGGCGACTTCCACCAGGATCTCGCCTTGCAGCAGTTCAATCCGACGTTGCTGCTGATCGAAATGCACGTTCGCCGCGCTGATGCCGTTCAGGGTGAGTGTCGAGCCGTCCGCCAGCTGCAGGCTTTGCCACTGGCCGGGGCCGTTACGCACATCGGCCATCCACCGTTGCGGATAAGGGCTGACGAGCAGCGCCGCCGCAGGAATCGCCAGGCTGCACGCGAGCAGCAGGGCGCGTACCGCGTTTTTGCCGCGCCGCGGTTTTCGTTGAGCAAATGCCGCGTTGAGTGCCGCCCGCGCCGGTGATTTTTCCGCACGCAGGGCCTGCATCCGGGCAATCACGGCCTCCATGCGCGCAGCGGCCGCGGCGTACTGTGGCCCTTGTTGTTTCCAGCACTCGAACGCCAAGCGCTGAGCTTGGCTCACCTCACCTTCGTGCAGGCGCAGCAGCCATTGAGCGGCTTGTTCTTCGATCTGTTGGTGGGTGTCAGGCATGCTCGGGTCAGGTGTCCATGCTATGGCTGCAGTGCACCAGTGCCTGGATCAGGTATTTGCGCACGGTGCGTTCCGACAGCTTGAGCTGCCGAGCGATTTGTTGCTGGGTCATTTCTTCCAGGTAATACAGCACAAACGCTTGTCGCGAGTATTCGTGCATGCCTTCCAGAATAAATGCGATGTGCTCGAGCGCTTCGAGGGTCGTGTGGATTTGCTCCGGCGACTGAAACCCCTCCAACGCGTCTACCGTTAGCGCCAACTCTTGCAGGTAAGCCTGCTCAATCTGTTTACGCCGCGCCTGATCGATCAGCAGGCGTCGAGCCGTGGTACTTAAATAAGCACGCGGCTCACGAATGCTTGCCACGGATTCACGGGCATTGAGAATCCGCGCAAAAGTGTCCTGCGCCAGATCGGCTGCGTTCTGGCGGCAACCGAGTTTGCGCCGCAACCAACTGAGCAGCCAGCCGTTATGCTCACTGTAAAGCAGGGTTATTTCCCGTTGGAATGGCGGTTCACCCACAGACATAGGCGCGGCTCAGGTGTTATTGAGAATGGTTTTTAATTGTGCCGCCAAGCAGCGTATAAACGCAATAGACTCGCATTTGGGGGCTTGAGGCCCCGTTTTTCGGGGCGCGGAGGGCGTTGGAGAAAATATTTTAAATAAATTGCATTTAAATCAAGACATTGCAGATTTTTGGTGTATTATGCCGCCCACACCGAAGCGAAGGGTGATTAGCTCAGCTGGGAGAGCGTCTGCCTTACAAGCAGAATGTCGGCGGTTCGATCCCGTCATCACCCACCATTCGTTTCAAGTGTTACGCGCAGCGGTAGTTCAGTCGGTTAGAATACCGGCCTGTCACGCCGGGGGTCGCGGGTTCGAGTCCCGTCCGCTGCGCCATATTCGGTAACCTGGAACACTGAACGCCAGGTCACCACAAGAAGCCCGCTCATTGAGCGGGCTTTTTTTTGCCCAGCATTCAGGTCGCGGTGCGGCATCTAACCATTCCCTTCAGAGGGTAAGCCGGTGACTTCAAAGTCAGCGCCTGCGCTGCAAAACGTTACGTGCGTGTGATGATGTCACTCATTTTTATTCCATCTGCACGTAACAAGAAATCGGGCTCTGAAAGACCTTTACCATCAAAGTACGTCCAATATCTCACGTAGGTCTTACCATCCGGTGCCGTATGGGTATCCAGGTGAGGGCTCCCCTCCAGAAAGGTGCCTTCATTGGTTTTCTGAGAAAAGCCGCTGATATCGATTTTGTCGATGCCGCTTTTAAAGCCAACAAGGTGGTCGGTTTCTTTCGGCGTAGAGTCCTATGAGTTAGTGAACGTGACCGTGTTGGCACCACTGCCCAAGGTGATTTTATTGGCCTTGAAGTTCGCGATGACAGTATTAGTGCCGGAACCTGTTAGAACGTCCTCAACGTGCGTGCCTCGCAAAATAGAAATATTATTCTTGAATCCTGCAATGCTGGAGAACGTGCCGTGGTTCAAGTTGATATTTTGATCATGGGTGTCATCTTCGATATTGAGCGTTTCGTGTGCGCGGACACTTGAAATACTTGCTGTGACGGGCGCGTCATCGTCGTCCAACCCGTTCAAATCGTATTCCACGTGAGTGGTTTCGTTACTGTACTGACTGTTATGTCCGTAGCGTTGAGTCAGTAAGCCTAGATCATGCATTTGCGCACGTGTGACATAGTGGCCTTTAAAATCATGGCCCGTTGTAGTTTCCGACTGGGTACTGAGAAGACTGTAGCCGAGAGAGTCTGTGGCACTCGCGGGTCTATTGCTCTTATCCTCAGGGTTCGTATGAGACAAACCCAGCGCATGCAGCAAGGCGTGAGCAAGCACGTTACCACCCCGATTACGCGCGTTGGCCTTTAAGTGGCTGGCATCGCCCCTGACATAGGCTTCCGCAGGCTCGTCTGCCTTGTCAGGATTCTGTGGGTCTGACGTGTTGTCTGGAAAATTGACTTGTACCAGGTTTTTTCCATTTGATGGCACGGGAGCATAGTTACCAAAATTTATCTTCCCGTCCGGGTTCTTTATGGCGCCTTTTTCATGAAAAACCAGGTTTGTATCGAAGCTGAGGTCCGCCATTTGATCGAGGAGTTCTCGCTTTTGTTCGGGACTTAGCTGCGAGTATCCTGTTAAACCCAGTTTCCTGAAATACTTGCCAGGGCCTGCGGAAAAATCCACTTCGATATCTATTTTTCCATTCCCATCCTTGTCGATCCAGCGCACGGGGTTGCGGCCCAGGTTATCGACACCGTTGTAGTAAGTGTCGGCGGCTGCGGGTGTATTAGTGTCAGCTGGGGTGGGCGACGAATTAGCAGGTTGGGGGGGGCGGCGAGAGGAACAGAAGCTGAGGTGGCAACAATCATGGTCATTATCCTACGCGGGTTTATATCAATTAAACTCAAGGTGGCCAGAGTTATATAAAATAACCGCTGCACAATGAAAGGGTGCTCGAGTAATAAAGTATTTCTTGATTAAAGTTGTGTGCTTTCGAAATAAATTACTTGGCGATAGACTGCTGATTGGGCGTTATTCCTATGTTCAGCTTGACGTGTTCATAGTAGCCATTGAAAGTTAAAGTCCTGCGCAGGCTTGCACCTCCTCATAGCCCCATCAACCGATACCCCACCTGTAATTCGGTAATAAAATGCTGCGGCTGCGCCGGGTTCGCTTCCAGCTTTTGCCGTAAGTGCGCCATGTGCACCCGTAAATAGTGGGCGCGGTCCACGTAATCCAGGCCCCACACTTCCAGCAATAATTGCCGATGGGTCAGCACCCGGCTCTGGCCGCGAATCATCGCGCAGAGCAGGCGGTACTCGATGGGCGTGAGATGCACAGGCTGGCCCTGGCGCCATACCTCGTGGGTCGACAGGTCGATTTCAATCTCGCCAAACGCGACCTTGCTGGTGGCTGCCACGGTGCCGGTCTGCCCGTGCCTGCGCAGTTGGGCGCGGATGCGTGCGAGCAGCTCGGGCACACCAAACGGCTTGGTCAGGTAATCATCGGCGCCGGCGTCGAGGGCGGCGACTTTCTCTTCTTCGCGATCACGCGCCGACAACACCAGAATCGGTACCGCCAACCAACCGCGCAGTTCGCTGATCAAGTGTTTGCCATCGCCATCCGGCAGGCCGAGATCGACGATCACCAGGTCCGGTTGACGGCTGGCCGCATGGATCAGCGCGCGCTTGACGCTGTCGGCCTCGAACACCTGAAAACCTTCATCTTGCAGGGCGATCCCGACGAAGCGGCGGATATTGGCTTCGTCTTCAACAATCAAAATGCGTGCGGTGCTCATAAGGCTTCCATGGACGGGGGTGTGCCCGCCGGTAAAGTGATGATGAAGTGCATGCCGCACGCCTCAACGGCGTTGGCTTCGATGTGCCCGCCGTGGGCTTCGACGATGCGTTTGGCCAGTGCCAGGCCCAGGCCGATGCCGGCGACGGAGGATTCCTGCTGGCCGCGCGTGAAGGGTTCGAACAGGTTGGCGGGGGCCCGACCCGGGCCGTTGTCGCTGACGTCCAGCACAATGGCGCCCGCCGTGGAACGGGCGGCGACGGTAATGCTGCTGCCTGGCGGGGTGTACTTGGCGGCGTTGTCCAACAGGTTGACCAGCACCCGTTCGATCAACAGCGCGTCAATTTCCACCAGCGGCAAGCGCGGGTCCAGCGCGGTGTGCACGCCGTGTCGCGCCAGGGGTTCACGTAGCTGGCGCAGTGCGCTGCCGACGACTTCTTCCAGCGAATGCCACTGCCGGTTCAGGCGCACGCCGCGCTCCTGCATGCGCGCCATGTCCAGCAGGTTTTCGATCAGCCGCTGCATTGAGGTGGCCTGTTCATGGATGCCGTGCAGCAACTCGGTCAGCGGGCCGGGTGGGGCGTGGGGCAGGGCGGTGTCGGCGGCACCGATCAGGGTGGTCAACGGGGTGCGCAGGTCGTGGGATATTGCCGCGAGCAAGGTGTTGCGCATCTTCTCGCCTTCCATCTGCACCAGCGTGCTTTGCGCGACTTCGACGAAGTGCACGCGCTCCAGCGCAATCGCCAGCTGGCTCATGCAGGCTTCCAACAGACGGCGTTCCTGCGGGTCGCTCAAGCGTTCGCTCTGGGCCAATTCCAGCACAAGCACGCCGCGCACGCGCATCGGCGCCTTGAGCGGCAAGTAGCACCCTTTGGCCGCCGACAAGGTGTCGGTGCCGTGGCCGGCGGCCTGGCCGTGGTCGTAGGTCCATTGGGCGATGCTCTCGTCAATCGGCAACCCGCCCGCGCCGACGCTGTGCACGCCATCGGCGGCGTCCGGCAGCGCCAGGCCGACGCGTGCTTCGAATACACCGCTGAAGGTGCGCAGCGCGACTTCACTGATTTGCTCCACGGTCAGCGCGGCCGACAGGTCGCGAGCCAGTCGCGCCAATGAGGTGGCGCGCCGTTCGCGCGCGGCGGCGGTACGTGCTTCGTGGCGCAGGCGTGCGGTGAGTTGCCCGGTGATCAGGGCGATGCCGAGCATCAGCGCAAAGGTGAAGAAATACTGGGTGTCAGTGACGGTAAACGAGTAGCGCGGCTGCACGAAAAAGAAGTCGAAACACAGCACCGCCAGCATCGCGGCCCAGACGCCCGGGCCGCGTCCGTAACGCAGGGCCACCAGCACCACGGTGAGCAAAAACAGCATGACGACGTTGGCCAGGTCGAACACCTGCAGCAGCAATGCCGCAATGGCGCTGGCGGCGAAACAGGCGAGTGTGGCCCACAGATAGGCCAGGGCTCTGCCCGGTGCAGGCGTCGGTTTTTCGATCACAGGCGCAGGCCCCGGCACTGCTCCGTGGGCTATCACGATCTGATCAATCTGCGGGTGATGGCGGCTGATCCGGTCACTGACCGACTGATGCCAGAACCGCCACGCCTGGCGCGGATGGTGACCGAGCACCAGGCGATTGGCGTTGTGCTCGCGGGCACAGGCGACCAGCGCGTCGGCGACGTCCATGCCCGGCAGCGTTGCCGTGTCGGCGCCAAACTCGCTGGCCAGGGTCAGGGTTTTCATGGCGCTCAGATAGCGCTTGGCGCCGCGGCCCTGAGCTGATGCTACATGCACCACGATCCAGTCCGCTTCGAGTTTTTGCGCCAGGCGTGCAGCTTCGCGCACCAGGCGCTCATCGCCCGCGTCGCCCGCCACACCGACCAGCAGCCGTTCGCGCGCCGGCCATAAGGCCTTTATCGACTGTTCGCGGCGGTAGACGCGCATTTGCGTGTCGACCCGGTCTGCTGTGCGCCGCAGCGTCAGTTCACGCAAGGCCAGCAGGTTGCCCTTGCGGAAGAAATGTTTTGAGGCCCGTTCGGCGTGTGGGCCGAGGTAGACCTTGCCGTCCTTGAGGCGTTGCAGCAGATCATCGGGCGGCAAGTCGATCACCACCACTTCGTGGGCGTTATCGAAGACGTGATCGGGGACGGTTTCGCGCACGCGGATGCCGATGATTTCACTGACCAGATCATTCAGGCTTTCCAGATGCTGGACGTTGAGGCTGGTCCACACGTCGATCCCGGCGCTGAGCAATTCCTCTACATCTTGCCAGCGTTTGGGGTGACGCGAGCCGGGCACGTTGCTGTGGGCCAGTTCGTCCACCAGCACCACGGCAGGGCGCCTGTGCAAAGCGGCGTCGAGGTCGAATTCGCTGAGCGCGAAGTCGCGGTGCAGCAGGGCGGCGCGGGGCAGTTGTTCGAGGCCGTCGAGCAGCGCGGCGGTCTCCGCGCGGCCATGGGTTTCCACGACGCCAGCGAGCACGTCACGGCCCAACGCGACTTCGCGTTGCGCCGCAGCGAGCATCGCACAGGTCTTGCCCACCCCGGCGTTTGAGCCGAAGTAGATACGCAATTTGCCGCGCAAGGCGGCCTGTTCTTCCAGCTGTACCCGGGCCAATAGGGCATCGGGGTCGGGGCGTTTGTCAGTGAGTGCGGGCATAGTCTTCCTGATCAATACAACACAATTAACTGTGGGAGCTGGCTTGCCTGCGATGGCGGTGTGTCAGTTGAAACTTCCTGGCTGACCCACCGTTATCGCAGGCAAGCCAGCTCCCACATTGGGTTTAGGGTGCTACACCAGGCCCAATCCGCTCAGCAGCATGTCGATCACCTTGATCCCCGCAAACGGCACCAACACACCGCCCAGGCCATAGATCAACAGGTTGCGATTGAGCAACGCCGCCGCGCCGATGGCCCGGTAAGTCACGCCGCGCAACGCCAGCGGAATCAACGCGACAATGATCAGCGCGTTGAAAATCACCGCGCTCAAAATCGCCGAGTTGGGGCTGCTCAGGTGCATCACGTTCAAGGCGCCGAGCTGTGGGTAGGTGGCGACAAACGCCGCCGGGATGATTGCGAAGTACTTCGCCACGTCATTGGCCACGCTGAACGTGGTGAGGGCGCCGCGGGTCATCAGCATCTGTTTGCCGACCTCGACCACTTCGATCAGCTTGGTCGGGTTGCTGTCGAGGTCAACCATGTTGCCGGCTTCTTTGGCGGCCTGGGTGCCGCTGTTCATCGCCACGGCCACGTCGGCCTGGGCCAGCGCCGGCGCGTCGTTGGTGCCGTCGCCGGTCATGGCCACCAGCTTGCCCTGGGCCTGGTAGTCGCGGATCAGTTGCAGCTTGTCTTCCGGACGGGCCTCGGCGAGGAAGTCATCCACCCCGGCTTCCACCGCAATCGCAGCGGCGGTCAGGCGATTGTCGCCGGTGATCATCACGGTCTTGATGCCCATGCGCCGCAACTCGGCGAAGCGCTCCTTGATGCCGCCTTTCACCACGTCTTTCAGCTCAACCACGCCCAGGGCCTTGGCACCGTCGCTGACCACCAGCGGCGTGCTGCCGCGCCGCGACACTTCATCGACTTTGGCCTGCAACGCCGCCGGGAAACTCCCGCCCAAGGCTTCGATATGGCTGCGAATCGCATCCGACGCGCCCTTGCGAATGGCGCGGCCTTCGGCCAGGTCGACGCCGCTCATGCGGGTTTGCGCGGTGAAGTGCACAAAGCGTGCGCCGAGGGCGTTGATGTCCCGCGCGCGGATATCGAATTTCTGCTTGGCCAGCACCACAATGCTGCGGCCTTCCGGGGTTTCATCCGCCAGTGAGGCAAGCTGCGCGGCGTCCGCCAGCTCGGCTTCCTTCACGCCCGGAGCCGGCAGAAAGCTGCTGGCCTGGCGATTGCCCAAAGTGATGGTGCCGGTCTTGTCCAACAGCAACACGTCGACATCACCCGCCGCCTCGACGGCACGGCCGGAGGTGGCAATCACATTGGCCGACATCATGCGGCTCATGCCTGCCACGCCGATGGCCGAGAGCAGGCCGCCGATGGTGGTGGGGATCAGGCACACCAGCAACGCCACCAACACCGTGGCGCTGATCACGCTGCCGCTGCCGCTCATGGCCACGGCGAAGATCGAGTAGGGGCTCAGCGTGGCGATCACCAGCAGGAACAGCAGCGTGAGGCCCACCAGCAGAATCGTCAGCGCGACTTCATTCGGCGTCTTCTGGCGTTTGGCCGATTCGACCATCGAGATCATGCGGTCCAGGAACGACTCGCCGGGGTTGACGCTGATGCGCACCACCAGCCAGTCCGACAGCACCCGCGTGCCGCCGGTGACCGAGGAAAAGTCGCCACCGGCCTCGCGAATCACCGGCGCCGATTCGCCAGTGATCGCGCTCTCATCCACCGAGGCCACGCCTTCAATCACCACGCCGTCCAGCGGCACCAGGTCGCCGGCTTCGATCAACACCACGTTGTCTTTGCGCAGCAGGCTGGCTTCCAGCGGTAGCCAGGCCGCGCCGTGGCGCGGTTGCTGCAGCAGTTTGGCCAGGGTCTGGCGTTTCATGCCGCGCAGGCTTGCGGCCTGGGCGCGGCTGCGGCCTTCGGCCAGGGCTTCGGCGAAGTTGGCGAACAGCACGGTGAACCACAACCACAAGGTGATGCTGAGGATAAAACCGCTGGGCGCTTCACCCTGGCCACCCAGGGATTGGAACCACAGCAAAGTAGTGAGGATGCTGCCCAGGTACACCACGAACATCACCGGGTTTTTCCATTGGGCCTGGGGCAGCAGTTTCTTCAACGCATCAACGCCGGCAGTCAGCACGATGCGTCGGTCAAACAGGGGTAAACGAGCATTCTTCATGAGGGCAATCTCTTACTCACTGACCGCAATAGAGGGCTGACGTGCATCCAGCGCCAAGTTGAGTTGCAGCACATTCACCCGTGGCTCGCCGAGCAGGCCGAGGGTGCGTGCGGCGGTGTGGTCGTTGAGCAGTTGCAGCAGGTCGGTTTCGGGGATATGCCGCAATCGTGCGACCCGCGCCAGTTGCAGACGGGCGTTGGCTACCGAGATGTGCGGGTCGAGGCCCGACGCGGACGCGGTGACCGCGTCCACCGGCACCGGGGCATCGGCGGCCAGGCCGTTGTCCTGGCGATAGGCCTTGGCGCGTGCCGCCACCTGGTCCACCAGTTTCTGGCTGGTCGGGCCCAGGTTGCTGGCGCCGCTGGAACCTGCGTTGTATGGCTGCGAAACGCTTTTGCTCGGGTCTTGCGGGTCGGCGCCGAGGGTCATGCTTGGGCGCCCATGGAAGTACGCGGGCTTGGTGAAATCCTGGCCGATCAGCGCAGAGCCAATCACCAACCCGTCGCGTTCAATCAGCGAGCCCTGGGCCTGAAACGGGAACAGCAATTGCGCGGCCGCGGTGGTGAACGCCGGGTAAGCCAGCCCGGTCAGCAGCATGAAAAACACCGCCGACACCAGCACCGGGCGCAGCAGCCCTTTGAAGATCGATTGAGTGGTCATCAACATGTCCTTAGTTGTAGGTCTGGCCGGACAGCAACTGCAGTTGCTCCACCAGCGGGCCAAGCGCGAGCGCGGGCAAGAAGGTCAGGCCTCCGACCACCAGCACCACGAACACCACCAGCAACATGAACAGCGGGGTGGCAGTGGGGATGGTGCCGGCGCCGGCCGGCACGGTTTTTTTCATCGCCAGGGAGCCGGCCACGGCGAGCATCGGCAGCATCGTGAAGAAGCGCCCGATCAACATCGCAAGACCAATGGTGGTGTTGAAAAACGGCGTGTTGGCATTCAGCCCGGCGAACGCCGAACCGTTGTTGGCAGTGCCGGAGGTGTACGCGTAGAGCACCTCGCTGAAACCGTGGGGGCCCAGGTTGTTGAGGCTGGCCAGGGTGTCCGGCCACAGGGCGGCGAGGGCGGTGAAACCGAGGATGCTGATGGGGTGCGCGAGCACTGAGAGCATCACCAGTTTCATCTCGCGGGCCTCGATTTTCTTGCCGAGAAATTCCGGGCTGCGGCCGATCATCATGCCCACCAGGAACACCGTGAGCAGCGCGTACTGGATCAGGTTGATAAAGCCCACGCCGTCACCACCGAACACGCAGTTGAGCATCATCTGCGCCAGTGGCACGAAGCCGCCCATGGGCGTCAGCGAGTCGTGCATGGCATTCACCGAGCCGGTAGTGGCGGCGGTGGTGGTGGCGATAAACAAGCTGCTGTCGGCGATGCCGAAGCGCAGTTCCTTGCCTTCCATGTTGCCGCCACTTTGCTCAATCGACAGCGTCTGGTTGGCGCCGGCCTGGGTCAGCAGCGGGTTGCCGGTTTGCTCGGCGCCATACACCAGCGCGAGGAAGCCGATGAACATCACCAGAAACGTGCCGAAGAACACCCAGCCCTGGCGACGTTGCAGCAGCATGCTGCCGAAGGTGTAGGTCAGCGCTGACGGGATCAGCAACATGCTGAGGATGTGCAAAATGTTGGTCAGCGGCGTCGGGTTTTCGAACGGGTGAGCGGCGTTCATGCTGAAGAAGCCGCCGCCGTTGGTACCGATATGTTTGATCGATTCAAAGCTTGCGACTGCGCCAACGATCAACTGTTGTTGTGCGCCCTCAAGCGTCGTAGCCAAGGCTTGGGAAGCGAAGGTTTGCGGCATGCCTTGCCACACATACACCAACGCCATGCCCACGCAGAGTGGCAGCATCACCCGGTAAAGCGTGCGGGTGAAGTCGACCCAGAAGTTGCCGATATCCGCCGAGCTTGAGCGACTCAAGCCGCGAATGAAACCCGCCGCCGCGACCACGCCGGACGTGGCGCCGACAAACATCAGAAAGGTAATGACCGCCATCTGGCTGAAGTTCGACAGGCTGGTTTCACCCGAGTACGCCTGCCAGTTGGTGTTGGTAATAAAGGACGCGGCGGTGTTGAATGCCAGGTCCGGGGTTTGCGCGGCCAGCCCCAGCGGGTTGATCGGCATGACCGCCTGCAGGCGCAGGACGACATAGCCGAGCAGCATCATCGCCGCGTTCGACAGCACCAGCGCTGAACCATAGCGGGCCCAGCCCATGGTTTCCAGCGGGTTGATGCCCAGAAGGCGATAGGTAAAACGTTCCGGCCAGGCATGGCGGTTCCCGGTAAAGACCCGGGTCAGCCACTTGCCCATCAGCACGGCGAGCGCAGTCATCAACCCCAGGACCAGCGCAAATTCCAGCAAAGTGCTTAACATGTCGTGGCTCCGTTCAAATCTTGCCCATGGCGACTATGGCCATGGCAGTCGCACTAAAGAACACCAGGGAGAGGCCCATAAACATCACGTCGTACATGGCGGGCTCCCTAGAATTTTTCGGCGCGAATGAGGGCGTAGCCCAAGTAAGCGAACAGGCCGACGGCGCATAAACCGCTGGCAACATAGATGAAGGTCAGTGTGAGCACGGTGTAACTCCCCTTGTTGAATAAGCCGGGGAGGTTATGCGCTCGCGTATCAAGCTCGGGCACTGATTACGGGGGGCGGTATTAAGACGGTATAGAGAAGGTTTTTTGCCGGGCGCACGAAAACAAGGGATAGCCCGGTGGTGGGGTATCCCTTGAACGTTTGGGGTTCTGCTGATTTCGCTGATCGGCTTATTTGGCTTTCTTTTTCTTCTCGCCGCGGGTGGCGAGGTGCTCGAAGCAAAACGCGGCGGTACCGAAGAGCGCAATCATTGACAGGACGACCATGCCTAAAGTTGAACTTTCCACGATGACTTCCTACGGGTTTTGGGGTAGGAAGTGACGGTAGAGGGTGGGGGGGTAGTTACTCAATAGGGACGACGTAATCGTTATGGGGATGCGGTGATTTATACGGATTCTTTACGGATAAGGGGGCTCAACGAGGAAGGCTGCTTGTGGTTAGGCGGTGTCAACCCGGCAGGCGAGGGGCCTGTTAGCCAGGAACGTGGGTTCAAGCGCAACGATCGAAAAAACAGCCTGGGCGCTCGGTAATATAGGAATATGCTTATTTAATATTGGCTGTTGGCTATTTTTATTTTGGTCTTCTATTTAGTGGAAAATTGGAAATATTTACTCATTGTTGGTTGTCTTGTGTTTCCGTTATTGAATGCTTAGCCTGTATGTTCTGTTATTTTATCGGTTGTGGCCAATAGCTAAAGGTGATTTATATGAGTATTACTGTGCCCTCTAATAACGTTGTCGCTAGTTCCATTCCATCGCCAAACCCGGTCAGGCCGCAGGGTGGAAACGATATTCTTGTAGGCGGAACCGGAGGACTGGCCTCTGCGCGCTGGCAGGATAAAGACGGCAATGGGAAAATTGATATTGAAGTGGATATGGGTGATGAGGAAGGTGAGCATTTTTCCGGTTTAGGTATGACAGGCTACAACGCACCTAATGAGGCGCAGCAGAGGGAACTGCGGCAGCAGATGGGCCTCATGACTAATGATGTAAATGTGACGTTTCACAAAAAGGGTGATATAGCCAACCCTGATGGAAAAATAAAGATCGGGTCCTTTCAGCAAAACACAACACAAAATAGTGATGTGGTGAGCTACACGCCAACTGATTCGAGTAAGCCTGTCGAGGTGTACTTTAACGGGAACGAAGAGGAGAACCCAACGATTTCACTCCCCGATGGCTATAATAAAGGAGGTAACACGCTGACTCGTGCGCTGTTGTACGCCATGGGTGTAACCCCCCCCAAGCCAGTGGAAGAGGGTGGTACGCGTGACTCCCTGGGTTACAGCGCACTCAGCCCTCAGTCAGAAACCACAACGGGTCATGATTTTAAGGGCAAGCCTGTCACCAGCCCGCAAATAGATGACAAGGGGCAGTTGGAGAAACTCTTCGGAGTAAATACGAGTGTTAAAGACAAGACGTTTGAGTTGCATGAGTTAGGTAAGGACGGTTGGGGCGCGACGTTGTCTATTTCAAGTGGGGTAGCTGGCCACGAGACCCTCGACGCTAGTGCTGATACTAATGATCAAGTTATCAATTTGAAGCCGGGCAAATTTTCCAGCGTAAAGGGCTACAAAGATAATGTTTCTATTACTCCCGGCACGGTAGTTGAAGATGTTAAAACAGGATCGGGTACAAATAGGATCTATCCTAACGCAGGGGCGAATACTATCACATTGGGTACAGGCGAAAATACGGTCGTTTATGAGCAAGAGTGGGATGGCAGTCCAGCACGCCAGGATAAAATAATTGGGTTTAAAACAGGAGTGGATAAGCTGGATGTGAGTAATCTTTGGACTTACCCACCTTACATGCGCTTTGAAGTCGAAACAAACGCAGACGGGTCCACCTGGGTGAAGGGGTGGTCGGGCGCTGATAAAAGTGGGCCGGCTCCTGATAAAGTCCCAGACTTTTTGCTACGTGCTGATGGCGCCCAAAGGAGCGACCTGATCTTAAATGCCATAGGTATTTAAGGTGTATATGAATCCTACAATACCCTGACCTTGACCCCGGCCAGGGTATTACAATGTTTTTTCAAGTGAGCGAACGGCCCACCCTTCTGTAGAAAGGTGGGCTCTTCCACGTAGGACCCTAAACTGCTTTATCCTGATTATAAGTTTCGGCTATGCCGATAGTCGCTCACCGCCTCATACACCGCCTTGCGCAACCGATTGATCCCCCCAATCGGCCGATGCGCCTCCAACCCGAACCAGGGGTTAAACGACTGGTTGTCACAGGCAAGATTCAACGCCGGTGTATCAAAATCTTGCGCAGGGATCCGCACCTTGGCCACGGTTTCATACTGTGCATCACTCTCCTTCCATTCGATACTGGTGTCTTCAATCGGCATAAACTTCTGCGGATTCTGCCGCTGAATCTGCAACACAAAACACGCCGGCACGCGATCAGTCGACAGTTGCTGGTTCAACGCGCTGCGCAGAAAATTTGGCAGGTCCTGATTCTGCTTGGGCAACACATATTCCGGGCAGCTTTGCGGGTCGGGCGCCACACGGAACTTGGCATTCGCCGCGCCGAACTTGTAAGGCGAAACCGAAAAGTATGTAGTCTGCGTCGGGCTGGCCGGCGCAGGTGCCAGGGTCGCCAGGGCGATAAACAGGTGACGCACTTGCCAACTGCGCGGGTCGGCCTTGGGGAAGAACGCCAGCACCTTTTTGCCGTCAGCCTGGGCGCCGATGTTCTGGGCATACTCCGCGACATCGCTGACAAAAAAGTTCGGATGGCTGAACATCACGAAATCCTGTTCCGTGCGTGCCTGCTGGTCCGCCATCAGCTGTTTGCCCGGTACATCCAGCAGTTTGAGGGCCATGCCTCGCGCATCGCGGATGCTGTCGAATTGCGGGTAAGCGTTGCCGTTGGACAGGCGCATCAGCGCTTGCCAGGTCTTGCCCGGTTCGGCGAACACGCCTTGGCGTAATGCCGGGTCGAGATCCGCCATTACGCTGACTTCGGCCTTCACGCAGCCGTGGGCCTTGGCATGCGCGTCACGCAGGTAGCGCGTGCCTTCGCGGTGCTGGTCGACGATGCGCACCGCCGTCTGGATGATGCCCTGGCTCATGGCCGCTTCACCGGGCGGGATTTGCTCGTTCGGTGAGACCGGGCCGCTGTGTCGCCACGCGAACCAGGCCGTGGCGATCAGCCAGCCCAGCAGCCCAAGACCCACCAGCCACAACAGGGTTTTACCCAGAAACGCGCCGAGGCGCAGCCACAGACGAGCGAGCATGGAACGGTCCTTGTATTGCGATCGGATAATCATGGCAATTGTTGCTCCAGCGGGCCGCCCAGCACTTTGAGGTATTCCAGCAGCGCCCAGCGTTCCTGCGGCAGCAGGCCACGGCCGATCACGCCATTGCCACGCTTGCCGTCACGGAATTCATGGCCGCTGTTGTGGTTGCCGGTGATTGAGGTGTCGAACAGGAAGGCGTTCTTGAATGCGCCGGTCTCAAAGCCCAAGTGGCGCGGGTCGTAGGCGAACGTGCCTTTATAGAAGGTAGTGCTGCGCTCATCCTGGGGCGAGAGCAGTTGGTAGATGGTCGGCACCGAGCCGTTGTGCAGGAACGGTGGCGTGGCCCATACGCCGGCCAGGGGGCGCGCCTTGTAGGCACGCAGCTCGCGCACGCCGATGGGCAAGCCGAACCCGTCCAGGCTCGGCCGCTCGGCTGGAGTCACGCCAGCGGCGCGATAGGCGTGGTCTTCGACAAAGGCGGTGACGTAGGCCAGGCCTTGGGCCACGGACATTTTGTGCAGGTCCAGCGCTGCGGTCGGCGTGGGGTGCAGCTCGACGTTGAGCTTGGCCAGTTCTGCCGGGTCCCATTGCAGCGCGCTGAGGTCGTAGCGCTGGTCGGCGATGTTGCTGGCGGTGCCGGGGTCGGTGCCGATGTACTCCACAGGCAGCATTTTCAGTTGTTGCACCGGGCGGCCATTGATCTGGCTGACGGTGGGCACATGGCAGCCGGCGCAGTTCTCGGCAAACAGCGCGCGGCCTTGGGCGGCGAGGGGTTTGTCGACGGCGCCGAACAGGTCTTGCGGCCAGGTGGGCGGCTTGAGGCGTTGCAGGGTTTCTTCGATCAGGTTGAGGTCGCGCACGCGCACGCTTGAGGGATAGCGGGCAGCGCCTTGAAGTGGCTGGCCGGCACTGTCGAAGAAATCCAGCGTCGCGCCGACACCGAGGGCTTCACCGATATTGCGCGCCATGGGTTGCTGGGCCGAACCGTTCCATTGCACCCAGTCGAAGGTCCAGATATCCCACAGATGCGGGTAGTCCACCGGCGCATTGGCGACACGGTAGTTGTCCGGCGAAATGGCGTCACCAAAGCTGGCATTGGCGATGCGACCAAAGGCGTCAGTGCGGCCCGGGCCTTCTTCGGTGGGGTAGAGGCCACGGTGTGTGTCGTTCCAGGCGACTTTAAGGAACTGGTTCAGCGACTGTTTGAAGTCCTGACGCAGTTGTTGCTTGCTGTGGTCGTCATAGTCTTGACCGAGCACGTTGTGGGCGAAGCGATCGAACTTCCAGGGCAAATAGTAGGTGGCGGCAAGGCTGGCCACCAAGGCCTGGCCGAAACTGCCACCGCGCAAGGTCGGTACGCTGGACGGCAGCACATGCTGGGCCGAGCCGCCGTCGATGCGCAGCGCCTGGTTTTTGAAATGCAGCTCGCCGGTGTGGCAGGCGGCGCAGGTGATGTCCAGGTATTGCACCTTGCTGTCGGCGTTCTGGTGCCGGGCGAAGCCTACGGGCAGGTTGCCGGGGTTTTGTGCGCTGGGCACTTGCTTGGGATCGACCAGAAAACCGAAGCGTGCGAGGTAGTCGAGCGTGGCAAAACGTTGGTCCGAAAACGGCAGTTCGAGGGCGGTGAACCAGTCGTAATGCAGGCCTTTTACTTGGGTGCCCTGGGGCGTGAAGTAGTAGGTCTGGCGATCGGCCTCGCTCCATTGTTCCTGATAGTGTACTTGCTCTACGGGCACGTAATCCGGCAGCTTTGGGTTGAGGGTGTAATAGAGCACCACGGCCAGCAGCAGGCCCAGGGCGAGCAATATCAGGAGTAAAACACGGGAAAAAATGCGCAAGATGGCTATCCTTGTCTCGGCCTTGTCGAGTTGTAGCGTTCTTATGCCATTGCATCACGGGTGCGGCAAGTGGCCAGCAGCCTGGTTGCGAATGGTCCCGCGATCCTTCGCGGGCCCCTATAATGAATGAAAATGCTTTTAAACACGTGAACTTATCAGAAGTTTCCTGCTCAGATGCCGGTAGCCATTGGTCGTGGCCGCCTGATAAGCTCGCGACTTTACTCGAATGCCCTTTTGGCGCACGAACAAGGAAATAGCATGAAACAGCATCGGTTGGCGGCGGCGGTGGCCCTGGTTAGCCTGGTACTTGCGGGTTGTGATTCGCAGACCAGCGTAGAGCTGAAAACCCCGGCGCAGAAAGCTTCCTACGGCATCGGCCTGAACATGGGCAAAAGCCTTGCTCAAGAAGGCATGGATGACCTGGACTCCAAAGCGGTAGCCCAAGGCATCGAAGATGCCGTCGGCAAGAAAGAACAGAAGCTCAAAGACGACGAGCTGGTTGAAGCGTTTGCCGCACTGCAAAAACGTGCTGAAGAACGCATGACCAAAATGAGCGAAGAGTCGGCAGCCGCCGGCAAGAAATTCCTCGAAGACAACGCCAAGAAAGACGGCGTAGTCACCACCGCTTCCGGTCTGCAATACAAGATCGTGAAGAAGGCCGACGGCGCTCAGCCCAAGCCGACCGACGTAGTGACTGTTCACTACACCGGCAAGCTCACCAACGGCACCACCTTTGACAGCTCCGTAGATCGCGGCAGCCCGATTGACCTGCCGGTCAGCGGCGTGATCCCGGGTTGGGTCGAAGGCCTGCAACTGATGCACGTAGGCGAGAAGGTCGAGTTGTACATCCCGTCCGACCTGGCCTACGGCGCGCAGAGCCCGAGCCCGGCGATTCCAGCCAACTCCGTGCTGGTTTTCGACCTGGAGCTGCTGGCCATCAAGGACCCAGCCAAGGCTGAAGCCCCTGACGCACCTGCGGCGCCAGCTGCCAAGAAGTAATCGGCACCTGAACACACAACGCCCCGTTTTTACGGGGCGTTGTTGTTTCTGGCGTTTGCAGATCTGTGCCTTTGCAAATCCAATCGAACATCCCCAACCTGTAACAGTCTGACATAAGAGTCGAGCACGGGTAGCCGCACATCAATGCCAAGTCAATGAATTCTTGGGTTTTTTTTATGTGCGCAAAAAACGCCCGATCTGACTGCAAGCCTTGTAGCCCGTGGCTTTCAGCCGATAAAACAGGCTCTGTTCACAAGGTTATCCACAATTTGTGTGGATAACCTTTTATGTCGCCTGGAACTGGAGTGACCGATGAAACCACCCTTCAACTTCACCCGCTTCCTACCCATGGCCGCACGCTTGCTCGGCCGTGGCCGGTTGCCAACCCTGCTGTTTGCCGTGGCCGCCAAAGGCTCAAGCCAGGGCAACCGGCTGGGTAAACTCAAGGATGATCTCAAATTGCTCCAGGCCTTGTGCCTGGCTTACTGGCGCGGTGAGTACCGGGCCATCAGCCCCAAGGCGCTGATCTCGGTAGTGGCGGGGCTGATGTACTTCCTCAGCCCGATTGACGCGATCCCGGACTTTATCCCGATGTTCGGCATGCTCGATGACATTGCCGTGCTGGCATGGGTCATGAAGACCCTGGATGGCGAACTGAGCGCCTTTCGCGCCTGGCGCGACGCCCAGCGCCCGGAAAAACTCGCGGTGGTTGAGCGGCTGCCTGCGACGCCTGGGCTGCTGGCCCAGGAGAACCCGCAAAAAAACTGAACGCGCTTATATCCCCCTGCGACCTTTGTGGCTGTTAGGATTACACTTCTAAGGAAAGAACTTACTTAGTAAGTGTTGTTATCCTACGGGGCAGTCATGGATATTCAGATAATTTCACGCGATGGCGCACCCGAGTATGCGGTGTTGCCATGGGACCAGTACCAAGCGCTACTAAAAGCTGCCGGTCAGCAACAGCCTGTCGCCACTCCTTCTTCTACCGCTCAAGTCACGCCCGATCAGGCCTTGCGCCCGCTCGCGGACTTGCGCGGCCTGCGTGAGGCCAAGGGCTTGGCCATTGAAAGCCTGGCCCGCACCGTGGGCATCAGCCCTTCGTACCTCGGATTGATTGAAAGTGGTGAACGCCAGCCGGATGCCGCCATCCGCCGCAGCCTGGCCTGGGAATTGGGCGTTGCAGGTTGGAGGGATGAATCTTGAGTCTTCGAATCAGTCGTCAACACTGGGATGGGTTACTCAACGAACTGGACCAGGCACGCCGGCAGCGCCATTTGCTCACCTACCGCGCGCTGCTGGAGCGCCTGCAATTTCCCACGCCGGCAATGCAAACCCTGGCCGCTGCCCTTGAGCACCTGGCCGCGCTGGACGCCAAGGCCGAGCAGCCTTTGCGCAGCTCGCTGGTGATCAGCCAGGGCGCCAGCCGCTTGCCGCGTACCGGTTTCTTTGAATGTGTGGAGCGCCTGGGGCGGTTCAGCGGGCCGTCCGACGGTGTGGCTGCTGCGTCCTGGCACGCTTCGGAAGTGGTGCGCGTGTTCGAGTACGAGTACCCGGAGTCCGCCGAGGCCTAAGCGTGCAGGCTGTCCATGCTGTCGATCACATGGATGCTGTAACCGGCAATGTCTTTGGCGTGGTGCTTGGCTTGCGAGGCCAGCTCCGCCAGCTGGCTGGCATCCAGGTGTGCAAAGGCCTGTGGATATAAATGCACCACGCCGATCGACAATGACAGCAAGGCGAACTCCTGGCGCACGCCCTGGCGGTTCAACGCCACGAAACAACCAGCGTCCAGGTGTTCGGCGCGGTAGAAACGTCGGCATTGGGTGTGGAAGTCATCCAGTAACTGGTTGAGCCGCTTGCGCCAATCCTGCGGGCCCAGCACCAGCAAAAAATCATCGCCGCCAATGTGCCCGACAAAGTCGCGGCTGGGGTCGACCCGATCGTTCAGGCACTGCGCCAGGCACAACAACACCTCATCCCCACGCCCGTAGCCGTAGATATCGTTGAACGGCTTGAAGCTGTCGATATCCACGTAGCAGATCACCGACTCGCGCTGTTGTTGCAGCAACCGCGTCAGGCACTGCTGAATCGGCACGTTGCCCGGCAGCAGCGTCAGCGGGTTGGCATAACGCGCCTGCTGGATCTTCAGCTCAGTGATCAACTTGAGCACATCGATCACCCGGCCCAGGCCCAGGTAGTCACCGTTGAGGGTGATGATGAAGTCTTCCTCGATCCGTTGCCGCGCACGGCTGGTGAGCAGGCGGCTGACCTGTTGCAGGGATTGGCTCAACTCCACCGCCAGGAAGTCATCGCTCATCAAGCGACTGATGGGTTTGCGTGCGAACAGGTCGGTGGCGAACGGCTTGAGCAGCGCATCCGACAGCGAATGCCGATGCACGATGCCGACCGGGTGACCGCGCCCATCCAGCACGGCCAGGGAGTTGAGGTTGGCCTGACGGCGGAAGGATTCGAGCACCTGGGCGGTAGCGGTGTCCTGATCCACCGCCGGTTGTTCGTTGAGCAAGGCGCTGAGGTCGCTGCCTTCTTCGCTGAGGGTGATGTGGGTGTGGTCCTGCTTGGGCAGCATCAGGCGCGCTTCCCGGGGCGGTTGTTCCTGGGGGCGGCAAAGCAGGTAGCCCTGGACCAAGTCAACGCCCATTTCCGTCAACACCGCCAACTCCTCCGGCAGCTCGATACCTTCGGCAATCACCTGGGCACGGGATGCCTTGGCGATTTGCAGGATAGAACCGACGAACTCGCGCTTGAGCGCATCCTGATGGATGCCGTCGATAAAATGCCGGTCGATTTTCACGTAGTCCGGGCGCAGCTCCGACCACAGACGCAGGCTGGAATACCCGGCGCCCAAGTCATCCAGGGCGATGGCAAACCCCATGTCGCGGTAATGATGCAGCGCGGTTTGCAGCAGGTCGAAATCGTCGGTGGGCGTTTGCTCGGTGAGTTCGATCACCACCTGGCTTGGGGGGATGCCGAAGTCGCGCAACAACTGCAAGGTGCGGCCCGGTTGATGCGCCGTCTCCATCAAGGACTCCGGCGAGATATTCAGGAACAGCTTGCCCGGCAGCTTATGCTCGCTGAAGCGGCGGCAGGCACTTTCGCGGCAGGCCATTTCCAGCTCGCTGAGGCGCCCGGCATGGCTGGCCACACTGAACAGGGCGACGGGGGAGTGCAAGGGGCTGTTGGATGGGCCACGGCTGAGCGCTTCGTAGCCGAGGATACGCCGTTCGGACAGGCAAATGATCGGTTGGAACAGGCTGTGTAAACTGCCTTGAGCCAGGATTGAGCCCAATGCATTCAGCTGTTCGGTCATGGTCATGGCGATCTCGATCGAAAAAAAAGGACCGCAGGCTTAACGCCTGCGGTCCCTTTATTTCACGACAGAATGATGTCTATATGATGACACTCTAGGGAGCGTTCACATTAAATTGCCATCATTTACTGCTTGGCCACCTGCTTGCTGATTTTCAGGTAGTCCAGCAGCACCCGGCCAGTCTCGGACAGATAGGCGTCGTCTTCCGGCTTGGTTTTTTCCGGCTCGGCCGGCAGCGCATCTTCATCTTCTTTCTTCAGCTCTTTGAGCGGGTCTTCGCCTTTGGCCTTGCGGCGGGCGTTTTCCAGCACGAGCTGCTGATTTTCGATGCTGGTGTGCTGCGCACGACGATCGACTTCGTTGAGACTGACGGTTTTTTCTTCCATCAGCTTCTTGGCCAGGGCCAGTTTGTCGCGGATAAACACAAACTCGGCATCCTTGGCGGAGCGGGTCTCGTGGTCTGCCTTCAACTGCGTCAGGTACGGCTTGAACGGGTCCGAAGCCGGCTTGATCGCAGGGCGGATGGTGTCCCACTGCATCGCCTCAGGCAGCGCGCTTTCGCCGATTTCCTTGGTGTCGATGATCGACGGGAAATCCACATCCGGCAATACGCCCTGGTGCTGGGTGCTCTGCCCGGAAACCCGGTAGAACTTGGCAATGGTCAGCTTCAGTTCGCCATGGTTGAGCGGCTGAATGGTCTGCACGGTGCCTTTACCGAAGGTCTGGCCGCCGACGATCAGGGCGCGGTGGTAGTCCTGCATGGCACCGGCGAAAATCTCCGAAGCCGAGGCCGAGAGGCGGTTGACCAGCAACGCCATCGGGCCTTTGTAGAACGCGCCCGGGTTCTCGTCTTCCAGCACATCGACACGGCCGTCCGCGTTGCGAACCAGCACGGTCGGGCCTTTGTCGATAAACAGGCTGGTCAGCTCGGTGGCTTCCTGCAGGGAACCGCCGCCGTTGTTGCGCAGGTCGATGACCACGCCGTCGACTTTCTCTTTCTGCAGTTCGGTGAGGATTTTCTTCACGTCACGGGTGGTGGACTTGTAGTCCGGGTCACCGGCGCGGAACGCTTTGAAGTCCAGGTAGAACGCAGGAATCACCACGACGCCCAGTTTGTAGTCCTTGCCATCCTGCTTGAGGTTGAGGACTTGCTTCTGCACCGCCTGGTCTTCGAGTTTTACCGCTTCACGGGTGATGGACACGATCTTGCTGGTCTGGTCGTTCGGCGCATTGGTGTGCGGAATCACTTCCAGGCGCACCACGCTGCCTTTCGGCCCACGGATCAGCTTGACCACTTCGTCCAAGCGCCAGCCGACCACGTCGACCATCTCTTTGTCGCCCTGGGCGACGCCGATGATCTTGTCGGCCGGTGCGACCTGCTTGGTCTTGTCGGCCGGACCTGCCGGCACCAGACGCACGATCTTGACCTGGTCATTGTCGCTTTGCAGGACGGCACCGATGCCTTCCAGCGACAGACTCATGTTGATATCAAAATTTTCGGCGTTATCTGGCGACAGATAATTGGTGTGCGGGTCGTAGGACATCGCGAAGGTGTTGATGTAGGCCTGGAAGATATCTTCGGCACGGGTCTGATCCAGACGTGCCAGCTGATTCTTGTAGCGCTTGGTCAACAGCTCTTGAATGGCCTTGGGCTCTTTGCCGGCGATCTTCAGGCGCAGCACTTCGTCCTTGACGCGTTTGCGCCACAGGTCGTCGAGGGCGGCGGTGCTGGTCAGCCATGGCGCGTCCTTGCGATCCACCAGAAGGGTTTCCTTCTGGGTGAAGTCGAGCTTGTCGACGCCTTTGTTCAGTTCACCCAAGGCGAAGTCCAGACGCGCTTTGACGCGATCCAGGTAGCGCTTGTAGATGGTGAACGCGGGCTGCAGGTCCCCGCTCTTGAGGAAGTCGTCGAACTGGGTCTTCCACTTGTCGAACTCAGCGATATCGCTGGCCAGGAAGTAGCTGCGCGACGGGTCCAGCAGCTTGAGGTAGCTGTCGTAGATGATCACCGAGCGCGCGTCGTCCAGCGGCGGCTTGCTGTAGTGATGGCGCTTGAGCAACTCGACGACGTTAAGGCTGGCAATCACCTCATCGCGATCAGGCTGAAGATTGTCCCAGCTGTTGGCTGCGAACGTATTGGTCGACATCGACGCAAAGCCGAGACCAATGAAAAAAGCGAGGGCGGTACTGGGGAACAAATGCTTCATGCTGATTCGACGCGGGGGCAATTGATAACGCATATTAGGCCGTCTTTGAGGGAGCCGGTTCCATATGATCCGGTCGCATAATGCAAAAAAGCCCGGCGCTACAGCTACGGGCTCAGTCCAGACTCACTATGGAGGCACTGTGAAAGCATTGCAAGGCGTTGAAGGTCATGTGGAGTGGATGGAAGAACCCAGTCCTACCTGCGATGTAGGCCAAGTTCGCATTCGTGTAGCGGCCGCGGGCCTTAATCGCGCCGATTTATTACAACGTGCGGGGCTCTATCCGCCACCTCCTGGCGCCAGCCAAGTGCTGGGCCTGGAGTGTTCCGGGGTCATCAGCGAAGTGGGCGCGGGGTCTTCCTGGCAAGTCGGCGACCGCGTTTGCGCGCTGCTGGCCGGGGGCGGCATGGCCGAAGAAGTGGTGGTGGATGCCCGTCATGTGCTGCCGGTGCCGGAAGGTTTGTCGTTGACCGAAGCGGCGGCGTTGCCCGAGGTGTACAGCACTGCGTGGCTGAATCTGTTCCAGTTGGCGGGCCTCAAGCCCGGTGAAAAAGTCTTGCTGCATGCCGGCGCCAGCGGCGTGGGCTCGGCGGCGATCCAGCTGTGCAAGGCATTCGGCAGCCCGTGCTGGGTCAGCGTCGGCTCGGCAGAACGCCTGGCTTACTGCGAAGCACTCGGTGCCCAGGGCGGCGTGGTGCGTACCGACGGCCTTGAAGGGCTGCGCGATTTCGGGCCGTTCGACGTGATCCTCGACCCGGTCGGCGGCAATTATGCGGCGATGGATCTGAAGCTGTTGGCCCTCGATGGGCGCTGGGTGTTGATCGGCTTGATGGGCGGCCGTGATGCGCAACTGGACCTGGCACAGGTGCTGGGCAAGCGCATCCAGCTGCTGGGTTCGACCCTGCGCAGCCGCAGCGATCAGTTCAAGGCAGACCTGTTCAGCGATTTGAGCCAGCATGTGTGGCCGCTGTTTGTTGAGGGGCGCTTGAGCCCGCAACTGGCCAAGACTTTTGCGATCAAGGATGCCGAGGCGGCGTTTGCGGAGCTTGCGACCAACCGGATTTCCGGCAAGTTGGTGTTGGTGATAGACGAGACCCTGATCTGATCTCAAGCAGAAATACAGCCACTGTGGGAGCTGGCTTGCCTGCGATAGCGGTGTATCAATGAAGAATGTTTCATCTGATGCACCGCTATCGCAGGCAAGCCAGCTCCCACAGTGGATTGGGTTTTCAATTCAAACGGTCAAACCCAATGGTGAATCGGCCAGCCAGCCTTTTCAGCATGCTCGCGCAGCACAGGATCCGGGTTCACCACCTGCGGATGATCGACCTTCAGCAACAACGGCAAGTCATTGCGCGAATCCGAGTAAAAATACGCGCCTTCAAGGCTTTCACCTTCCTGCTCCAACCATGCCAGCAACCGTGTGATCTTGCCTTCACGGTAAGTCAGTACCCCCACGGTCTTGCCGCTGTACACGCCATGACTGATCTCCAGATCAATCCCCAGCACTTCATCAATCCCGATACGTGCCGCAATCGGCGTGACCAGGTGCGTGCCCGAGGCCGAGATCACCAGGATCCGGTCACCCTTCGCGCGGTGGCGGGCGATGGTCTTGGTGGCGTCGCTGTAGATCAGCGGCTCGATAACGTCCTCCACCCACGGTTCGACCAGATGCTCGATCTCTTCCGGCGTGCGCCCGATCATCGGCTCCAGGCTGAAGTCCATGAAGTCTTCC
This sequence comes from Pseudomonas sp. FP2338, assembly GCF_030687515.1. Taxonomy (NCBI): domain Bacteria; kingdom Pseudomonadati; phylum Pseudomonadota; class Gammaproteobacteria; order Pseudomonadales; family Pseudomonadaceae; genus Pseudomonas; species Pseudomonas sp. FP2338. Next base: position 2,144,812 of record NZ_CP117436.1, read on the forward strand.
ATGGCCAGCTCGCCACGGCTGTAGGCGGCCATCAGTTCGTCGTTCTGGCGCATGAACGACTCCGGGTCGACCCAGCCCAGGCGGCCCATCTGTTCGCTCCACAAGGTGGCGCAGTCGCCGTGGATCAAGGTGTCGTCCAGATCAAAAATTACCAATGCCATCGGTCACGCTCTCTCAAATCAATCGTTGTGTCAGGCTACTTCACACAACGCACTGGGGTCGATGGAAAGTGCCAGGCGCTGGCCATCCGGGTGCAGGTCGTCGGCCGAGCGGTTGAGCACGTCCACCACCAATTCCACGCCACGCGCTTCGATGCGATAGCGGATCACGTTGCCCAACAAACTGTGGCTGCGTACCAGCGCGTCGAGCTCACCGCTGCGGCTCAGCTCGATGGCTTCCGGGCGAATCGCGATGCGTCCGCTGATAGGCCGTTGCAGCAACTGGCTGGCCTTGTCGGCGTCGAGCAGGTTGTAGTTGCCGATAAAACCGGCGGCAAATACATCCACGGGCGCAGTGTAAAGGGTCTCGGCATCACCGCTTTGTACGATCTTGCCCTGGTTCATGAGGAAAATACGGTCTGACATGGTCAGCGCTTCTTCCTGGTCATGGGTCACGAAAATCGTGGTCAGGCCCAGCTCACGCTGGATCTGGCGGATCTGTTCGCGCAGGTGCTTGCGAATCCGTGCATCCAGCGCCGACAGCGGTTCATCCAGCAGCAACAGGCGAGGGCGCGTCACCAGCGAGCGGGCGAGGGCCACACGTTGGCACTGGCCGCCGGACATCTGGTGCGGGTAGCGGCCGGCGAGGTCTTTGAGTTCCACCAGTTGCAGCACTTCCTGCACGCGCTTGTGGCTGTCGTCGGCGTTGACCTTTTGCATGCGCAGGCCGAAGGCGACGTTCTGTTCCACGGTCATGTTGGGGAACAGCGCATAGCTCTGGAACACCATGCCGATGTGACGTTTTTGCGGGCTCAAGGGCACGATGTCCTGGCCATCCAGCAGGATCTTGCCGCTGTCCACCGAGGTCAACCCGGCGATGCACCGCAGCAGCGTCGACTTGCCGCAACCCGACGGGCCGAGCAGGGTGACGAATTCACCCTTGGCGATTTCGCAGTTGATATCACTGAATACCGGCGTGCCGGTGTAGGCTTTTTGCAGGTGTTGGACGCTGACGAAGCTCATTGGCTTTTGTCCTTGTTCAAGATATTGGCGGCCCAGGTCAGCACCAGCACAAAGAAGAAATAGGAGATGACGATGGCACTGGTGAAGTGGCCGCTCGTGTTGCGCATGTTGTTCAGGTACACCTGCAGGGTTTCGTAGCGAGTGCCGACCAGGATGTTGGCGAACACGAACTCACCGAACAGGAACGAGAACGACAGCAGCAGCGCCACCATCAGGCCTTTGCGCAGGTTCGGCAGCACGACAAAAATCGCCGCCTGCCAGGTGCTGGCACCCAGCAACTGCGAGGCGTCCATCAGGTCGCGCAGGTTGATCGCTTGCAGGTTGTTGGTGATCGCGCGGTACATGAACGGCAAGGCCACGGTGAAGTAGCAGCCGATCAGGATCCACGGCGTGCCCACCATCGCAAATGGCCCGGAGCCGTAGAGTTGCAACAAGCCCACCGATGACACCACCGGCGGCACCGCGAAGGGCAGCAGGATCAAGATGTTCATCAGCGCGTCGAGCTTGGGAAAGTGATAATGCACCACGAACAGCAGCGGCAGAATCAGCACCACCGATAACACCAGCGCACCCACGCACACCAACAGCGACTGACCGAAGGCGGCCAGAAAGCGCGGGTCACTCCACAACTGCACGTACCACTTCAGGGTAAACCCGGCGGGCAGGATGGTGGCCGACCAGCTGCTGGCAATGGAGTAGACAAAGGTGCCCACCAGCGGCAACACCAGGATCGCAAATAACAGGTACACCACTACCCGATGGTAGACGGAGGCCGAGCCGGCTTCAGCGCGAGACATGGTAGCTCCTCTTGAGCAGCAGTTGATGGACGACGGTGACCACCGTCATCAGTGCCACCAGCACCACGGCCAGGGCGCTGGCCATGTTCGGGTCCAGGGAGATGTCGCCGGAAACCATTGCCGCGATACGAATGGGCAGCACGTTGAAATTGCCGGTGGTCAATGCATACACCGTGGCATAGGCGCCGAGGGCGTTGGCCAGCAGGATCACGAAAGTGCCCAGCAGGGCCGGAGTGAGCACCGGCAGGCCGATGTGGCGCCAGAACTGCCAACCGCTGGCGCCGAGCAACGAGGCCGATTCGCGCCAGTCTTCGCGCAAGGCATCGAAGGCCGGGTAGAGCAGCAGCACGCCCAGTGGAATCTGGAAGTAGGTGTACAGAATGATCAGGCCAGTTTTGGAGTACAGGTTGAAGTCCTGAATGATCCCCGCCTGCTTGAGCATGATCGTGATGCTGCCGTTAAAGCCCAGCAAAATGATGAAGGCGAAGGCCAGGGGCACGCCGGCAAAGTTGCTGGTCATGTTGGCGAAGGCCGTCACGAAGTTACGCAGTGGGCCATCCACGCGGCGCAACGAGTAGCTGCCGAGCACCGAGATGATGATCCCGAACACGCTGGAGTAGAAACTGATCTCCAGGCTGTACTGGATGGCTTGCAGGTAGAACTTCGAACTGAAGATCTTGGTGAAGTTGGCCAGGCCCCAGCCGAACTCTTCCGACTGCAGGCTGTTGATCATCACCCACAGCAGCGGGGCGATTTCAAACACGATAAAGAACAGCGCAAACGGCACCAGGCACAGGATCGCCAGCCATTTGCCACGGGTTATGGCGTTCACTTCAGTAGCTCCCGGCATACAGGTTTGTCGTGGGGCACGCCGAGCAGTTCGCAGACGGTGCCGCACAGGTCGGTTTGCTTCGGGATGGCGCCAGGGTCGAAGGTGAAGGCCGAGCCCAGTACGAACAACGGCACTTCGCGTTCTTCCGGCAGCAAACCGTTATGGGAGCGGTCGTTGTTCATGCCGTGGTCGGCGGTCACCAGCACCTGGTAGCCAGCGTTGAGCCAGCCTTGCAGGTAGTCGGCGAGGATGATATCGGCCGAGCGCGCGCTGTTGCGGTATTGCGCGGTGTCCAGGCCGTGCTTGTGGCCAGCGTCGTCGATGTTCATCGGGTGCACCACCAGGAAGTTCGGCGCGTGCTTGAGCCGCAGGCTTTCGGCATCGGCGAACAGGTGGGAATCGGGGTAGTGGTCATTCCAGTAGAAATGCCCGTGCTGGATCGCCAGCGCCTTGTCGTCGGTATGACGATCACGCGCGGCTTCAAAGGGCGTGCGGTTATACAACTCGCTGACCCAGTGGTAAGCCGCCGCCGCGGTGGTGAGACCCGCATCGGTGGCGTAATGGAAAATGCTGCGCTGGTTGGACAAGCGTGAGACATGGTTGTGGACAATGCCGCTGTCGATCGGGGGCACGCCGGTGAGGATGCATTCATACAAGGGCCGGGACAGGGCCGGCAGTTCGCATTCCAGTTTGTAAAGCGCTGCGCGTCCTGCGCCGATATAGGCCTGGAGATGCCCCATGGCATGTCGGGCAACCTCGTAGTTCAGGCCGTCGAGCACCACAAGGATGACGTTGTGCTTCATAGAGGGAGACGCTCCGCGACGATAGGCTTGACTCAATTTCATTTGGGGAACGGGGTCAAAACTGTGGGAGCGGGCTTGTGTGGGAGCCAGCTCCCACACTGACCGCTTTCACAGCTCTGGGTCTAAATGAGACCCGGGAGCCTTACTGCATATTGATGATGACTTCTTCCTGCCACTTCTGCGGCAGTGCCTTGGAGGTTTTCTCCCACGCGTCGGCATCTTTGATCGGCGTGACTTTCTTGTACTGCTCGTTCGGCAGCAGCTTGGCCTGTACATCGGCCGGCAAGGTCAGGTGCTCGGCACGGATCGGACGTGCATTGCCGCGTGCCAGGTTGGTCTGGCCTGCGTCGCTGAAGATGTACTCGCGGGTCAGCTTGGCGGCGTTCGGGTGCTTGGCGTATTTGTTGATGATGGTGGTGTAGCCGGAAATCACCGAGCCGTCCGACGGGATCAGCACCACGTAGTCATCCGGGTTAGCCATCTTGGCTTTGTAGCTCAGGCCGTTGAAGTCCCAGACCACGCCCACTTCGACTTCGCCTTTTTCCATGGTGGCGATGGTCGGATTCGCCAGCGACAGGCGACCTTGCTTGGCGATCTCGGCAAACATCAGCAGCGCAGGCTGGATGTTTTTCTCGTCGCCACCGTTGGCCAGGGCGGCAGCCAGCACGCCATTGGCGGCTTGGGCGGCGGTGCTCACATCACCAATAGAGACTTTGTATTTACCGGTTTTCAGGTCAGCCCAGCTTTTTGGGGCTTCAGAGCCGTGCAGCAGTTTTTTGTTGACGATAAAGGCGATGGTGCCGGTGTAGGCCAGGGCCCAGTTGCCGTCCTTATCTTTGGCCCAATCCGGCACTTGTGCCCAAGTGGTCGGTTTGTACGGCTGTGCCACGCCCTGTTTCACCGCAATCGGGCCGAAAGCGGCGCCGACGTCACCGATATCGGCGCTGGCGTTGTCTTTTTCGGCGGCGAACTTGGCGATTTCCTGGGCCGAGCTCATGTCGGTGTCGATGTGCTTGAGGCCATAGGTCTTGGCCAGGTCGTCCCAAGTGCCTTTCCAGTTGGCCCAGTCATCGGGCATGCCGACGCTGTTGACGGCGCCTTCCGATTTCGCGGCGGCTTCGAGCGTTTTTAGATCGGTATCAGCAGCCATGGCGGCGGTGCACATGGCAATGGTCGAGCCTAACAGTGATGCCAGGAAAAGCTGTTTCATCCGAAGCTCCTTTGGGCGTTTTCAACGCTGCGTTTTTACGAACGATTGCGATGGTGTTGGTCTAGGTCAGCAATACCTGAGCCAATTTAGGCTCGGTGGATGACAGTTTCATGTCGATGTCGTTTTTAAAGCGTTTATGTCGCTGACGTCAGACTCAGCGTAGACCATGCCCAAGTGCCCGCAGACCCTGGACTTGGCCGATGTATTGCAGGGTGTGGAGTGAAGCCGCGGCACGGACTGTCATCTGTCGGTCATCTGTAATGCCTAGGCTGGCAGGTAACGGCAGACGCCCGAATACAGCACGGTTTATGCACCTGAACGGTGCTGGTCTAGTCCAGATAGGTAACGTTGATGCGTGATGAGGCAATCAAAGCGGTGACATCCATCGGCCTGGCACTGCAAGAGCAGATCGTCCACGGGCTGTTGCCGCCTGCGAGTAAATTGCCTGCCGAGCGCAAACTCAGCGAGTTGTTTGGTACCACCCGCATTACCGTGCGGGAAGCCTTGTTACAACTGGAGGCCCAGGGCCAGATCTATCGCGAGGAACGACGTGGCTGGTTCGTCTCGCCGCCGCGCCTGGCTTATAACCTGATGCAACGCAGCCACTTTCACGCGATGGTCAGTGAACAAGGGCGCGTAGCTTCGACCGAAGTGATTTCGGCGCGGCTGCAACCGGCGTCGGCGGCGGTGTGTGCGTGGTTGCAGTTGCCGGCGTTGTCGAGCGTGATCCAGATCTGCCGGGGCCGGCGGATCGATGGGCGCTTGGTGCTGTATGTGGAGCATTACCTGAACCCGCAGTATTTTCCGGGGATTCTGGCGTGCGACCTGAACCAGTCGATGACCGAGTTGTATGCACGCAAATACGACCTGCATTACGGCCGCGTGCGTTTCGAGATTGTGCCGACTTCACTGCCGGTGGAGGCCGCCGCCGCATTGCGTGTGTCGGTGGGCAGCCCCGGCTTGCGGATCGCCCGGGTTAACTATGACCAGCATGAGCGCCTGATCGACTGCGACCTGGAGTTCTGGCGCCATGATGCGATTCATGTGGGTGTGGATGTGGTTTGACTGGCAGATATTCAATAGATGCACCACGAGCTGAATGTGGGAGCTGGCTAGCCTGCGATTGCATCACCGCGAGCTGGCAGTGATACCGAGTTGCCCGCATCGCTGCAGTGGGGTGGTGGGAGTACATATCCGTTGCTGCGGTAACGGCTACTTAGGGTTCCGCCCTTACGGCGGGTCACTTTTGTAAAGACACAAAAGTAACCAAAAAGTCTTCGCCCCAACACTCGGTGCCTCGCTATGGCTCGGCATGCCCGTAATCCGCCAGTGATTTGGGGGGCCGCCGCGATGGGCCATCCTTGGCCCAGCGCGGCTAAACCGGCATCCCTGCCGGTTTACCCCCCAAATCACTGTCAGATTCCGGCCATCGTGTTTGACGGGGCGATTTGAGATCAAGATCAAAAGCGCAGATCAAAAGACCGCTGACTTCGTCATCGAAAAGGATGTAAGGGCCAGAGCAACAGCAACAGCAGAGCCAAACTCGGTCCAATGTGGGAGCTGGCTTGCCTGCGATGGCATCAACTCGGTGTGCCTGATACACCAAGGTGTCTGCATCGCAGGCAAGCCAGCTCCCGCATTCAGGGCATCAGCGCCTTGATCACCTGATCCACATTGCCTTCCAGCTCCGCCACCGGGGCCGGCCCGTCGACATTCAACACCAACAGTTGCGCACCGCCTGCCGTCACTGCCGTTTTAACGGCCTCACTCGGTTGGCGGTGATGCAGCACCACGGCTACGTCGTTGCTCTTCAAGTCGGCAGTGAGTGTGTGCAAGGCCTCTGGCGTCCACTCCGCATCCGGCCGGGCGTCGGTACTGAAGACTTCCAGGTTCAGGCTGCTGACCAGATAAGCAAAGTGATCACTCAAGCTGACCACACTCAGGTTGTCCGCTTTGGCCAGTCTTGCTTCGCAGTCGGCGCTGAGTTTGAGCAGGCGCTGTTTGAGCGCCGCGAGGTTGGCGTCGATCTTGGGTTTGGCCGTGGGCGCCAGGCGGCTCAGGTCGGCCGCCATCACATCGGCCATGCGCCCCATGTTGTTGCTCGACTGCCATGGCTGGCTGTTCAGGCCGTCGGCGCTGCCCGGTTGCACGGCGATACCCGGCAAGCCGCCGTCCACCGGGCGCGCGGCGTCCACTTCGACGATACGGATATTGCTGCGTCGCGCCACCGGGTAGAGCGGGTCATCCGCCCACAGCGAGCGCAGGCCGATAGCCGCGTCGGCGTCCTGGGCCAAATTGCCCAAGGCCGGCGCACCCCGGCCGGTGAAGTAGGACACCTGTCGCGAACCGGGCAGGTTGGCCGGTGCTGCGCGCTCAAGCTGTACATCGGTGCCTTTGAGCAGCACCTCGGCCAGGCCGTAGGTGATGGGCAGCGAGGCCAGCACTTTCACCGGTTTGGCGGCGTGAACCGCCGGTTTTGAGGCTTCGGCGGCCATCAACGGTGCAGTGAATAAACACGCAACGGCCAGGGCCAGCGGATGAAAAACAGAGCGCATTATCCAAGATTCCCTTTGAGGCTGGGCACGGTGCCGCGCGCGATGGCGGCAAAGGCGAAGGCGATACCGGCCACCAGAATGATCGCGGCACCGGACGGGATGGGCAGGTCGAAGATGATCGGCAGCAGAATGCCGCACAGCGTGCTGAGCGTGGCGATCACCACCGAGACCCAGAAAAACCCCTTGAGCGACTGGCTCAACAGGCGCGCTGCCGCCGCCGGAATCACCAGCAGGGCGCCGACCAAAATAGCGCCGATCACCTTGACCGCCGCCACGGTGATCAAGGTCACCAGGATCACGAACAGGTAATCCAGGGTTTTGACGGCCACGCCACGCACAGCGGCCAATTGCGGGTTGAAGCTGGCCAGCATGATGCGGTTGTACAGCGGCAGCGCCAGGGCCATCACCAGTGAGCCGACGACCGCCAACACCAGCAGGTCATTGCCGTTAACCGTCAGCACCGAGCCGAACAACACGTTTTCCAGAATGTGCACGTTGATCTTGCCCGCCAGAATCAACAGCAGGCTCGCGCCCAACGCCAGGGACACCGAGAGGAACACGCCGATCAGGGTGTCCGGCGCCAAACCCGTGCGGTTGCGCAGGTAGTTGAGCAGGATGCCGAACAACAGGCAGTAGCCGAACAGGCTGCCGTAAGGCCCGGTATAGGGTTCGCCGAGCAGGATGCCCACGGCCACGCCGGTCAGCGCGGCATGCCCGACGGCTTCAGAGAAGAACGCAAAGCGCTTGACCACCACCAGCGTGCCCAGGCCGCCCAGCACCGGGCCGATCAGCAAACCGGCGAGCAAGGCGTTGACCACAAACCCATAGGCCAGCGCTTCCGGCAGGTACCCGGATGAAGCCCAGCCCTGGACCATCAAACGAAAGGCTTCATAACTCATCACGCCGGGCTCCGAGGGTGGGTGGAAAACAGGGTCAGCAGGCGGTCCGGGGTCAGCGCTTCCTTCGGCGTGGCGTCGAACAGCACGCGGCGGTTCAGGCCGGTAACGCGATCGGCCAGACGGCCCACGGCTTCCAGGTCATGCTCGATCCACAGCACGGTGATCCCGGCCAGGCGCCAGTCATTGAGCAGTCGTTCGAACACCTGGATACCGGCCTCATCGAGCGCCGACATCGGTTCATCCAGCACCAGCAGCTGTGGCGCCGGGATCAGCCCTTGGGCCAACAGCACGCGCTGACGCTCACCGCCGGACAACGCGCCCATGCGGCGCTTGCGTTTGTCCTGCATGCCGACCCGTTCCAGCGCTTCGCCAATCGCGGCGGCGTAATGCCGGGACAGGCCCAGAAATGCCGGGCGCCGCTGGCACATGGCGGCCATGAAATCGTCGACGGTCATCGGCAGGCCCCGATCGAACTCCAACGCCTGGGGTACATAGCCAACCGTACCTGGCGAGTTCGGCCAGTGCAGGCGCAATTGGCCCTGGTGCGGGGTTTGCCCCAGCAAGGTCTTGATCAGCGAGCTTTTGCCGCCGCCGTTCGGGCCGACCAAGGCGTGGATGCTGCCCGGTTCGACCTGGAAGCTCACCGCATCGAGAATCACCGTGCGGCCCAAGGTCAGGGAGACCGTGTCGAACTCAAGGGTCGGGCCAATGCTGGCGACCTTCAATTGCTGCGCTGCCGTCATGCCCCCGACTCCTGAATCGCCCGCACCACGGTGTTGAGGTTGCCGGTCATTTCCACTTCGTATTTCTCTGGCGTGTATTCGCCGTAGGAAATATGCGACAGCGGGTACAGCTTCACTCCGGATTCACGCTGGATGGTCTCGACGTAGGTAGACGGGAAATCCATCTCCGAGAAGATCACCTTCACATCCAGTGCGCGCAGTTCATCGATGGTCTTTTTCAACTGGCTGGGGCTGGGCTCGATGCCATGGGCGGGCTCGACCACGGCGGTGACTTCCAGGCCGAATTCGCGCAGCAGGTAGTCGTAGGCCGCGTGCACGGTAGCGACGCGCAGGTCGGGGTTCGGTGCGCTGGTCAGTTTTGCCAGGGCATCGGCGCGCATCTGGCGCAGGCGCTTACCGTAGGCGCGGGCGTTTTGGGTGTAGGTCTTGGCGTTGTCCGGGTCGAGCTTGCCCAGTTCGCGGGCAATGTTATTGACCTGGGCAATCGATGCGCTGATCGACAGGAAGGTATGCGGGTTGACCACCTTGCCCGCACCGCGCGCGGCATTGCCGGTAGCGGCCAGCAGCGGCACGTTGGCATTGGCTTCGATCACCGGGATGTCCGGGTGCTCGCTGGTGGCGATCATGCGGTCGGCAAAATCATCATGGCCGACGCCGTTAAGCACGATCACGTCCAGGGTGCCGATGCGCTTGATGTCTTCGGCGCGCGGTTCGTAGGCGTGGGGGTTGAAACCGGCCGGAATCAGCGGCACCACCTCGGCCTTGTCGCCGACGATATTGGCCACGTAGCTGTAATACGGGTGCAGGGTGATGCCGATGCGCAGGCGCTTGGCCTCCTCGGCATTCGCGAGCGGGGCGAGCATCAGGCTGAACAGGCTAACCAGCAACAGGCGTAACAGGGGCGATGAGATAGACATGGGCACTCGGTCTTCTGGTTCAGTGACGGTGCTGGCGGGTCACGCCGGCATCGAATTGCGTGACCACCTGGCGCCAGCCGGCGGCGATCAGCGCCGCGTCGGTGAGGTCGGCAGGGGCGGCGAGGTTGGCCTGGCGGTTGAGCCACACATCCGGCTCGGCGCCTTGCACGCGCATCAGCACCGAGCCGCTGGTGCTCGGCGCTTGGCTCAAACCCAGGTAGGCCGCAGGCTCAAGCAGCTGCCAGTGATGGTCGCCACGGCTGATCGAACTGGCGTCCTGGGCAAACGGCGCGAAGCCCTCTTCGGCCAGTTGCGCAGGCGTCGGCAGGGCGTTCTGCTCCTGCTGCAACAGCTGGATTTCATCCAGGGTTACGCGCAGGTCGGCGTAGATGCCTTGCTCGGCAGCACTCAGGTCGCGGCGCGCGTCCAGCTGGTGGCTGGGCACGGCGACGACCTCCTGGGTTTCACCGTGCAGCGCCACCACGGTGCCAGCCACCGCGAGGATGATCAGGCACAGCAGTAACACGTAGAGGGTTTCATGGCCGGCCCCGGCGGGGCGTACAACCTGTGTGGTGCTCATTGGGGCTGGATATCCGCTTGGTCGATTTCCACCACGTGGCCGGGGCCTGCATCAAACAGCACATAGAACTCGGCCGAGGGCTTTTTGAAGGTCAGGGTCGAGTCCTGGCCAAGCTTGCCCGGCAGCAGGATGGTTTCGTCGTAGCCGATCACGTCCAGGGTCACGCCTGGCGCGCCGCTGCCGTCGGAAAAACCGCCGGTGCACTGGATCTGCTCGCCGGGGATTTCCTTGCATTCGCACATCGGGTTATGGGCCTGGGCGACGCTGCTGAAGCCGGCGCAGAGCAGTAAAACGGCGCGAGTCGTGCGCATTAACGTCATGGTTTAACTCCTTGCTTGTTCAGCCAGGCAATGGTGGCAGGCGAGGCCTGGCTCAGCGGGATGGAACCCTGGTGCATGGAGCCGTCCCAGCCTTCCATGGTCACCCAGACTTCGGCATCGACGGGGGTGCGCTCCGGCACCGGCAGCACCGCGCCCATGCGGTACGGTGTGCCGAAGAAAATCACCCCGGCCGCGCGCAGGCTGCGCGGTTTGCCGATACGCAGGTAAGTGGCCTTGACCTGCTCGGCGCAGGTGTCGCACAGGGCGGCGTTGAAAAATTTCATCGGGCCGGCCGGGTCCGGGCGCGGGCCTTCGTTGCGAAACTCTGCCAGGGTCAGGCTCCACGGCCCCACTTGCACTTCGCCGGCCACCCGCTCGCCAATGCCGCTGTCACCGCGAAACAACGCGGCGTCGGCAAAGTACTTGGGCATGAACCCCAGGGGCACCAGCAATAGCAGGACATTGATGTGGAAGCGCCACTTGAGCCAAAAGGCCCGCAGCGGCGAAGGTGGTGTTGTGGTCGCACGTTTGCTCATCAGTTGGCCTCCGAGGTTTCAGCCTGCCTGGCCGTGGCGGGGGCCGGTGCGCGTTGCGTCTTGGCCTCGCGCTTGAAGGCGTTAAGGGTGGCCAGCGCGGTGCGTTTGGTCCAGATCAGCAGACCGCTCAACACCATCATGCTCATGATCAGGCCGAAGAACGCCCAGATCAGCTTGACCCACAGGCCGCCAAAGTCGCCGGTGTGCAGCGGTCGCATGGATTCGGTGACGAACTCCAGTGTCGAGCGATCGGACAGCAGGTGCGACACGGCAATTTCACCGTCGTACGGGTTGAGCTGCGCCGTCTGGAACATCAACGGATACCAGCCGCGCCCGCCGATCTGCAGGTGGCTATAAGCGTTGCTGGGCAGGAAAACAAAACTGGCCTCAAGCCCTGGGATGCGCTGCGTGGCGATTTCAATGGCCCGATCGATCGGGATCATCGGTGCCGGTACACCCGGCGCCGACACAGGCACTTTTTCCCGCGCAATCACCGGCACGATGGGCTCACTGGAGATGGAGATCTGGTTGTCACCCAGAATTGCCCGGATCAGGAACCAGATGCCGGTGATGGAAATCACCGCGATAAACCAGATCGACCAGATACCGCTCAAACGGTGGAAGTCGCCCCAGAAGATCCGCGCGCCATGGCGGATGCGCAGGGTCGGGCGCAAAAAACCCTTCCAGAACCGCTTGTAGACCACCAGCCCGGTGACCAGCGATGCCAGCAGCGGTATGCCAAGTGCCGACACCAGGTACCAGCCCCAGCTGTAGCCATTGGTAAACGGCACCAGCCACCAACCGTGCAACGCGCGGGTAAATTGCTGGAAGTTGAAGGCCGGGCTGATGCCCTGGATTACGCCGGTATACGGGTTGACGTAGACCTCCACCGAGCGCCCATCGGGGTAACTGAGGTCGACACTCAGCGCGAAGTGCGACTCGTCCGGGCGGATGATCGACTGCACGATCGCCTGGGGTTCGTTGCGCTTGATGGCACCGATGACCTGGTCGTAACTCAGCCGTTCGGCATCGTCCGACGGCTTGCTGGCGCGGATATCCGGGTTGGCCAGCCAGACGATTTCCTGGCTGACCACCGCCAGGGTGCCGGTGACGCAGACGATCAGTACAAAAAACCAGATGGGCAACGCCAGCCAGCTATGAACCAGAAACCAGAGTTTTGAGCGTGACTTCTTCGACATGTGGATGCGGGTCTTGATCGGAGGAGGGCGAAGGAGGCCCGGAAAAGGCCGGTCGTAGCTTTTGCTGACGCGACGGGCTGTATCTAAGTTAAGACGGATGAGAATGAGAAATCCCTAAGCGGGATATGAAAGAAAATGTTTCAGCGTTGCCGGATTGAACACGAAACATGTTCCAAGCCATCACCCAGGTGCCATTGATGGGGCCGGGGGGCTGCGTAGGATGGGCTCATACCGTTGAGCGAGCGCTTATAAAAGTGAGTCCACAAAAAATGACAGCCAGAACCCTCTACGACAAACACATCGACTCCCACACGGTGTGCGCCCTGGATGACCAGGGCCATGTGCTGCTTTATATAGACCGCCAGGTGATCAACGAATACACCAGCCCCCAGGCGTTCAGCGGATTGCGCGAGGCCAAGCGTGGCGTATGGCGCCCCGGCACCGCGCTGGCGGTGGTCGACCACGTAAACCCCACCACGCCCATGCGCATTGCCGCAATGCCCGACGCAGGCGGCGCGCGGCAAGTCTCGTACCTGGCAGAAAATTGCCAGGATTTTGGCATCGAGTTGCTGGATATCCTCGACAAACGCCAAGGCATCGAACACGTGATTGCCCCGGAGCAGGGCTTTATCCTGCCGGGCATGGTGATCGCCGCCGGCGACAGCCACACCACCACCTACGGTGCCCTCGGCGCCTTCGGCTTTGGCATTGGCACCTCGGAAATCGAGCACCTGCTGGCCTCGCAGACCCTGGTGTACAAACGCCTGAAAAGCATGCGTGTAACGGTTGAGGGCCGCTTGGGCAATGGCCTTACCTCCAAGGACGTGATCATGGCGCTGATCGGCAAGATCGGCGCTTCCGGTGCCACCGGTTACGCCATCGAGTTTTGCGGCGCCACCATCGATGCGCTGAGCGTCGAAGCGCGCATGACCATCTGCAACATGGCGGTGGAAGCCGGCGCGCGTGGCGCTTTTATGGCACCTGACGAAAAAGTCTTCGCCTACCTCAAAGGCAAGCCGCGTGCGCCCAAGGGCGAGCTGTGGGAACAAGCCCTGGTGCAATGGCGCACGTTGCACACCGACGCCGATGCGGTGTTCGACCAGGAAGTGCAGCTAGACGCCAGCACTCTGGAACCCATGGTCACCTGGGGCACCAGCCCCGACCAGGCCGCGCCCATCGGTGCCCGCGTACCGGACCCGCAAGACGTCAGCGACCTGATCCTGCGCCAGGACATGCGCCGCGCCCTCAACTACATGGGCCTGGAGGCCGGCATGCCGCTCAGTGAAATCGTGATCAGCCACGCGTTTATCGGCTCGTGCACCAACGCGCGCATCGAAGACCTGCGCGACGCCGCCAGTGTGGTGCGTGGCAAGCAAGTGGCCGAGCATGTACGGGCAATGATCGTGCCGGGCTCCACCGAAGTGCGCGACCAGGCCGAAGCCGAAGGGCTGGCGGCGATTTTTATCGACGCCGGCTTCGAATGGCGCCAGTCGGGCTGCTCGATGTGCCTGGCGATGAACGATGACGTGCTGGCCCCCGGCGACCGCTGCGCGTCCAGCACCAACCGCAACTTCGAAGGTCGCCAGGGCGCCGGGGCGCGCACTCACTTGATGAGCCCGGCGATGGTCGCCGCCGCGGCCATCACCGGCCGTCTCACCGATATTCGTCATTTTGGAGACCGCCCATGAGCCTGCAACCGTTCACCCAGGTCACCGGCCAGGCCGCGCCGATGTTGGCGGCAAATATCGACACAGACGTGATCATGCCCAAGCAATTTCTTAAAGGCATCGACCGTGCCGGCCTCGACCGTGGGCTGTTCTTCGACCTGCGCTTTTTGCCCAATGGCGCGCCCAACCCCGAATTCGTGCTGAACCAGCCGGCCTGGCAGGGCGCGAGTTTTATGGTGGTAGGACCCAACTTCGGCTGTGGCTCGAGCCGTGAACACGCGGTGTGGGGCTTGAAGCAGATGGGCATTCGCGCGCTGATCGGCAGCAGCTTTGCCGGGATTTTCTATGACAACTGCCAGCGTAACGGGGTGTTGTTGATTACCTTGGACGAGGCGACGTTGCACGCACTTGGGCAGACGGTCAGCCAGCCTGCGCAGGCGCAGATCAGCGTGGACCTTGAGGCGCAGCAGATTCGCTTGGCCGATGGCCAGGTGATCCCGTTCCAGATCGACACCTTGCGCAAGACCGCGTTATTGCTCGGCCTGGATGCGATTGGCAGCACGTTGCAACGCAGTGAGCAGATCAAAACGTTCGAGCGCCAGCATCTGGCGGCCAATCCGTGGTTGGGTTAATGACCCTAATGATTTAACTACGTAGTCATATAAGTAGAGAACAACGCCCTCGCGTTACGGGAGGGCGTTTTTTTGGACTATTGATTTTTCAAATAACGCACGTTACACCACGTAACTGCAGTGATTTCAAAGGCGTAGTCGAGAGGCTAGGTTAAACCCTGAAAAAATACATGGGCAGGTTATTGACACCTTGTAGGCCATCGGCTTAAGTGAGTGCTGACTTGGAAAGTCGCACATTATAAGAAAAGGAAGTTGAAGCCATGACCGATGAATTAGTTAGCTTTCATACCTCTCTGGTGGCGGTGGTCAAGTTTATCACTTGATCGAGTGCTGCCACCTGTCAATCAGTTGTCATTGTTGCGGTTATCCCTGTTTTTTCCACTGTGAAAAGACACGTAAGCCTATGCCTTAACATCCGTTCAGAACACAGAGAGTTCAAACTCATGTCGATTTTTGATCAAGCAATCCTTCGTTCGGTACAGTGGCAGGATTGGCGTTGGCAGCAGAAGAATGCCATCCGCGACGAACCGGCACTGCGGGCTGCCTGCGGTGGCTGGAGCGAGGAAACCAGCGCGCATATCGAGCACAACTTGCGAGACCGCAAGTTGCAGATAACGCCTTATTACATTGACCTGATCAAGCGCTCTCTCACCGAGGGCGAGGTGATGGACCATCCGCTGTGGCGCCAAGTGGTGCCCTACTGGAGCGAGCAGGTCGCTGGCGATTACGACGGCACCTCGGAGAACTGGGAACTCGGCCACGAGATGAAAACGCCGATCTGCCAGCACAAGTACGACAACCGCGTGATCCTGCGCATGACCAACACCTGCAACGCCTATTGCCAGTTCTGCTTCGAAGCGCTGCGCACCTTGCAAGTCGGCACCGAGAAGGCCAATGCCAGCGCCGACTCGTTCAAGGACTCGCTCGAGTACATCCGCAACAACCCGGGCATCGAAGAGGTGATTCTCAGCGGCGGTGACCCGTTGATGCTCGCCGACCGCAAGCTCGAAGAGAACCTCGCCGCCCTGCGTGGCATCCGCGATGACTTGCTGATTCGCCTGCACACACGGGCCTTGAGCTTTAACCCGTTTCGCGTGACCGATGAGTTACTGGCGATGTTGGAGAAGTACAAGGTTAATGCGTTTGGCGTGCATGTGTGCCACCCGCTGGAACTGAGTGAAGACTTTGCCGTGGCGGTTAAACGTATCCAAAGTGTGGTGCCGATTGTGTTCTCCAACATGCCGCTATTGCGTGGCGTGAACGACGATGAGGCCACCTTGCATAAACTGTTTATTGATCTGTATCGGCTGGGTGTAAAGCCGTATTACTTGTATCACTTCATGCCGTTTTCACCCGGGGCTTCAGAATATAAAGCTTCCATCAGTCACGCCATCGCTATTATGGATCGCCTCAAGCGGCGCGTGTCCAATATAGCCATGCCGGAATATGTACTGCCCCATGCACAGGGCAAGTTTACCGTGCCGCTGCTGGACTTTGAACAACCACAAGACTTGCCGCACTTTGAAGTGCGCGATGGGCAACGTCATTACCGTTTCCGTAATTGGGAAGGGCAGTGGTGCAGTTGGCAGGATGCCTGACGTAATTGACGCATGAGGCGGTATGAATAATGAAACAAGATGCCATTCTTTTTATTGATGTCGATGACAGTGCTTCCATTCGCTATAGCTACCGAGAGCCGCACTTTGTTGCGGCCCGGGCCAAAGGCCTGGTGTGTTTGACTGCGGGTCTGGTGGGGCGCAAGCACCTGCAACGGCTGCAGGACGACAGTGATGAAGTGTTCCTGCTCGATACACTCAGCGAACCGGCCATTCTCGACTTGGTGGGCGAACTGGATGGGCGCTATCAGATCCGCGCGATTTTCTGCCAGGCCGGCCATTCGTCTGCGTTGGGGCAAGTCGGTTGCATCGTAGCGCAGGCCAGTCAGCGCCTGGGCCTGGTGTACAGCTGCCCGCAAGCCATTGCCGCGTGTAACAACAAGTTCCTGATGCGCCGGGCGCTGAGCCAGCATGGCGTGCGCTCCGTGCCCTTCGCGCTGTGCAATGACGAACAACAACTGCAACAAAGCGCCGAGCGCATGGGCTATCCGCTGATTGCCAAACCGCCGTTTGGTGGCGCCTCGGCGTTTATCAAGAAGTGCTTCAATTGGCCAGAGTTAAGCCGGCACTATGCGCAATTTCGCAGTGGCCACGCCAACGCTGCCTACGCCGATTTCTACGGTTGTGAGCACATCCTGGCTGACGAAGAAGGGCAGCAACGCCATTACATTCCAGGGCACAGCCTGTTGTTGGAGGGGTTTATCCAAGGCGTTGAAGGCAGCGTGGAGTGTGTAATCGTCGGCCGTCAGGTTCATGCGCTGTTGATCAACGAAAAACTGATGTTGACCGAGCGCAGTGGCACGGTGCTGGAGAACCTGCTGATTTCCCCGCCCACGTCTTTTACCGACACCCAGTGCGAGCAGATTCGTCAGTACGCGGGGGATTGCCTGCGTGCTGTGGGGCTGACCAACGCGCTGGTGCATTTCGAATTTCGTATGACGGAAGCGGGGCCGGTGGTGATTGAGATCAACCCGCGCGTCGGCGGGCTTTACGTCAATGCGGCGTTCCGTGACCTGGCCGGTATTGACCCGTACGACCTTTATCTGTCTCTGCTGTTGGGTGAGCCGGACCTGAATGCCCGGTTGCAAGCCTGTGCGCATAACATCGCGAGTGCCTCCCAGCATTACTCGATGCTGGCGATCTACCCGGAACACAGTGGTCAGTTCAAGGGCATTGAGGGGATGCAGTTCCTCGATGAACACCCAGCGGTGCTGGAGTATTTCCAGCAGGAACCCGGCAACTGCATCGATGCAGATATCGAGGAGCACTATTTGCTCAAGTGCTGGGCCAAGGTCGACGATGCTGCCGACGCCCACGCCGTGCATGATGCAATCCGGCACAACCTGCGCGTGATCATCGACAGTAAGGTTTAGCGATATGGACATCCCACAGATTGGCGCGCACTTGCGCGAGCACCACTATTGTCACCGTCGGGACTTTGGCCAGTTGCTCAACGTTGAGCCTGGCGAAGAGCAAAGCTTTCGCGCCTACTGGGCGAACCTGGTGCGCGACGAGGCGTTCAAGGAATACACACATCGCGAACGGCGGATCCTGCGCTATCGTTTATCCCCGTCGCGGCAGTTGCAGATCGACCGCACGACCGCGTTCAAGTCACCGGTCACCTATGCGGTCAACTATCGCCAGGGCGTGAACCACTTGAGCTACAGCGAGGAGGGCTTTATCGAGCACCCACTGATGCAGAAATTGCTCGCCACCGACCTGGCGGTGATCGAACCGCACCTGGGTCCGCATGCCTACACCATTGATATCCACCAGTTCCGCGTGCGTGCAGAGGGGCCATCGGCCAGCCCGACCACCTCGGGGATTCACCAGGACGGCCTGGATTGGGTGTTCATGCATTTCATTGGCCAGAGCAATACCGTGCCGGTGGTGTCCGAGGTGTTTACGGCTGAGGCGGAGCACAGCCGCGTGCTGAACCTGGCGATGGAGCAGTTTCTGGAAACCATTGTGATCAACGACCGTGGGCTCTATCACCGCGCCGGCGCTGTCCGTCCGCAGGCCGATTCGGCACCGGCCTGGCGTGACGTGCTGCTGGTCAGCCTGCGCGGCGTGGCTGCTGATGTACGGCTGGAAGACGAGGTACACCCTGCATGAGCGACGTTCAGCCATTGGGCCTGTCGACCCGCAACGCCCGCTTGATCATCTTTGCGCGGGGCGTGTCGGACTTCGGCGCATTCCTCAACATGGTGGCGCTCTCGACCTACGTTTACTGGCTCAGCCAAAGCGTGGTGTTTGTCAGTGTGTTCCTGGCGTGCCGGGTCACGGGCGGGATTGTCGCCAGCCTGTTCGGCATCCCGTTTTTCCGGCGCTTTGCGGGGCGCAGTACCCTGGCCGGGCTGGACCTGGCCCGTGCGCTGTTACTGGTGCCGCTGCTGGTGTTGATACCGGCGCATCAACTCAACGTGCTGCCGTTTATCGCGTTCGGCATCGGCCTGTGCAACTCGCTGTTTGCCATTGGCCTCAATAGCCAGTTGCCGACCTGGGTGGCGCTCGAGCAGCGGGTGAGCACCAATGCCTGGATCACCTCGGCGGCGGCTACCGGTGCGGTATTTGGCAGCTTGCTCTCCGGCTTACTGATCGCCACGGGCGGATTCGAGGCGGTGTTTGCCGTCAACATCGGCACTTACGTGGCGGCGGCCTGCCTGATCCTGCCGTTGCGCGCCTTGTATTCAGTCGCCGTGGCCGCGCATCGCGGGCTTGCCGCCGAATGGCATGAGCTGACCAAAGGCCTGCGCGGTGCGCCGGTGTTGGCGGCGATGTTGTTGATCAGCATGCTCGACACCCTCGGCAGTGCTGCACATAACGTCGGCTGGCCGGTGTTGTCGCAATACATTTCGCCGGACACCGCGAAAACCGTCATGGGCTACCTGCTGGCGGTGTGGGCCTGCGGCAAGTTCATCGGCGCGCGCGTGGCCAGTGCGCTACTCAAGAGCCGTGGCACCCAAGGCATGGAGCGCTGGTTCATGGCGGGTGTGGCGCTGATGTCCAGCGGCTTTATCCTGACCTTCCAGCAAACCGAACTGTGGCTGGCGCTGTTGCTGGTGGTGTGGGCCGGGCTGGGCGATGGTATCTCCGAAGTGGCGCTGGTTTCCCGCGCACAAAGTGAACCCGATAGCTTGCGCCTGCCGCTGTTCAGCCTGTTGACGCTGATCCAGATGGCCGGCTTTGGCGTGGGCATGCTGGTGGTGGGGCCGTTCTACCTGACGTGGACGCCGGCCCAGGTGATCGTGCTGTTCCACGGGCTGCCGTTGACGGCCCTGGTGATCATGACGGTATGGCTGGGTGTCAACGCCACGCGGGGCGTCAGATCGACAACCCCTTGAAATGCTCCTGTAAAAATTCCACGCAGGCGCGCAATTTGCCGGAGTAGGCCAAACGTGTCGGGTACACCGCCCACACGTTGGCGCTTTGGGTGTAGGTGTGCAGCACCTGCACCAGCCTGCCCTGTTCCAGCAGCGGTTTTACGTCCCACATCGAGCGCAGTAACACGCCGCGCCCGTCCAAAGCCCACTGCAACACGATCTCGCCGTTGTTCGATGACAGCGGCCCGCGTACACGCACGCTTTCGGGCGCGCCGTCACGCTCCAGGTTCCAGATACCGAAGGCGTTGTCGCGCTCCTTGAGCACCAGGCAGTCGTGCTGCTCCAGGTCGCTCAACTGTTGCGGCGTGCCTTTGCGTTGCAGGTACGCCGGTGCTGCGCACAGCACCCGGCGATTGCTCACCAGCCGCCTGCCGATGTGCTGGCCGGGGATGTCATCGCCGACGCGAATCTCCAGGTCGAACCCTTCGCTGACGATATCCACCACGCGGTCGAACAGGTCCAGGCGGATTTCCAGGTCCGGGTACTGCTCGGCCAGCAGCGACAGGGCCGGCGCCACATGATTGCGGCCGAAGCCGAAGCTGCTGCACAGGTGCAGATGCCCGCGCGGGCTGTCGTGGGCATCGCTGAGTTCATCGGACAGTTGCTGGAAATCTTCGAGGATGCGCACAGCCCAGCGTTGCACTCGCTCGCCGTCTTCGGTCAGGGCGATGCGGCGGCTGGTGCGGTGCAGCAGGCGCGTGGCCAGGGTGGTTTCGAGGATCTGAATGCGCTTGCTCACATACGCAGGCGACAGCCCCAGTTCATCAGCGGCGGCAGCGAAGCCGGCCTTGCGGATCACGGTGAGGAACACCCGCAGGTCTTCGGGTAGGGGCACGGTATCTTTCTTATGATTCATCAGAAAGATACCGTGGCGGCATGAGCCGCCAGAATAGCACCGGATCGGCATGCCTTCCGGCATGCCGATCCGTTACTGCTTACTCGGCGGCGATCTTCGCCTGCGCGGCAGCTCGCGCATGGCGGCCATGCTTGAGGGCGATAGGGGCCATTTTTTCGCGATCCAGCTCACCTTCCCAGGCGGCTACCACCAATGCCGCGACGGCATTGCCGATGATATTGGTCAGCGAGCGGCACTCGGCCATAAAGCGGTCGACACCCAGGATCAGCACCATCGCCGCTACCGGCACGGTGGGCACCACCGCCAGGCTCGCGGCCAGCGCCACAAAACCTGCACCCACCACCGCACCGGCGCCCTTGGAGGTGAGCATGGCCACCGCCAGCAAGGTCAATTGTTGCTCCAGCGGCAGGTGGATATTGGTGGCTTGCGCCAGGAACAACACCGCCAAGGTCATGTAGATGTTGGTGCCGTCGAGGTTGAAGGTGTAGCCGGTCGGCACCACGATGCCCACCACGCCTTTGGACGCACCCAGGCTTTCGAGTTTCTGGATCAGTTGCGGCAGCGCCGACTCCGACGAGCTGGTGCCCAGCACAATCAACAGCTCCGACTTGATATAGCCCATCAACTTGAAAATGCTGAAGCCGGCGTAGCGCGCGATGCTGCCCAGCACCACGGCGACAAAGAAAAACGCGGTGAGGTAGAACGTACCCACCAACTTCAGCAATGGCAGCAACGAGCCCACGCCATATTTGCCGATGGTGAAGGCAATCGCCCCAAACGCGCCGATGGGCGCCACGCGGCTGATGATGCCGACGATGCGAAAGAACACTTCGCTGGCCTGGTTGATCACGCCCACCAATGGCCGGCCTTTTTCCCCGACCATCACCAGGCCGACGCCGAACAGTACCGAGACAAACAGTACCGGCAGGATTTCACCCTTGGAGAAGGCATCAAAAAACGTGGTGGGGATCACGTGCAGCAGGAACCCGGTGATGCCTTCGCCCTGTTCGGCCTGGCCGACAAAACCGGCGATGGCCGAGCTGTCGAGGGTTTTCACATCAATGTTGAAACCCACGCCCGGTTGCAGCAGGTGCGCGGCAAGGAGGCCGATCAGCAGGGCGATGGTGGAGACGATCTCGAAGTACAGCAGTGCCTTGCCGCCGACGCGGCCCACCTGTTTCACATCGTGCATGCTGGTGATGCCGGACACTACCGTGCAGAAGATGATCGGGCCGATGATCATCTTGATCAGCTTGATAAACCCGTCGCCCAGCGGCTTGAGGTCGATACCGATTTGCGGCCGGACATGGCCGATCAACACACCCAGCGCGATGGCGATGAGCACCTGGACATACAGGGTTCCCAGCAGTTTTCGGATTGTCATTGTTATTATCTCGGGATGTTTTTTGGGCAAAGCGAACCCGTCGCAGGCTTTGGCAGCCTGCGAGGCGGGTGTTTCAGATCAGGGTGTCAGTGCATTCAGCGTAGGAAGGCCAGGACTTCGCCAAGCAACAACTCAGGGGCTTCTTCGGCAATGTAGTGCCCGGCCGGCAGGGCTTTACCACGCACGTCTGTGGCGACTTTCTGCCATTCCTTGAGCGGCTCGAAGCAGCGGCCGACGGTACCTTCAGCGCCCCACATCACCAGCAACGGCAGGTTCAGGTGATTGCCGGCGTCGATGTCGGCCTGGTCGTGCTCAAGATCGATGCCGGCGGCAGCGCGGTAGTCCTCGCAGATACCGCGAGCGGTGCCGGGCAGTTGCAGGCAGCGCAGGTATTCGGCGAAGGCTTCATCGGTGAACGGTTTGAGCCCGGCGCTGCGGCTGCCCATGACGCTGCGCAGGTACAACTCGGGGTTGCTCTCGATCAGCGCTTCGGGCAACGGCGCCGGGCGGATCAGGAAGAACCAGTGCCAGTAGGCGCGGGCGAAGGCTTCGTCGGTCTGGGCGTACATCGACAAGGTGGGTGCGATGTCCAGCAGCACCATGCGCTGCACGGCGGCGGCGTGGTCGAGGGCCAGGCGATGGGCGACGCGGGCGCCACGGTCATGGGCCAGTACCGAGAAACTGTCGAAGCCCAGGGCTTGCATCAGCTCGACGGCGTCGCGGGCCATTTCGCGTTTGAAATAATGGGTGTGCTGGTCGTTGGCCGGTGGCTTGCCGCTGTCGCCATAACCGCGCAGGTCGGCGGCAACTACGGTGAAGTGTTCGGCCAACTGTTCGGCGACTTTGTGCCAGATGACGTGGGTTTGCGGGTGCCCGTGCAACAGGAGCAGACCGGGACCTGTACCGCCTTTGCGGTAGCTGATGTCCACGCCGTTGACGTGGCACTGGTCTTTTTGGAATCCGGCGAACATGGAATGACTCCTCTTTGTAAGTGCTTGCATCGTGGAATCACGCGGGGTTTGGGGCAAGGGGGAAAGCGTGGAGGGGTTGTTCATGAAGTGTGTTGCGGGGTTGGTTGCTGTGGCGGTTTTTCGGTGTGCATATCCGTTATTTGGGTAACGGCTTCTATTGGTTCCGCTCTTACAGCGGGTCACTTTTGGCAAACGCCCCAGAAGTAACCAAAAGGTCTGTGCCCCACCACTCGGCACCTCGCTAATGCTCGGTGTGCCCGCACTCCGGCTTGAATCCGTGGGCCGCCGCGATGGGCCATCCTTGGCCCAGCGCGGCTAACCCGGCGTCCTGCCGGGTTACCCACGGATTCAAGCCTGCGTTCGGCCATCGTGGTTGACGGGGCGCCTCAGATCAAAATCAAGATCTACAGCACGGCGGCCTGAAAGCCGACCTGAGTGGTTAAATCAAAAGCCAGATCAAGTGCAAGTCAAAAGCCTCTCTACCTGATGCAACTCGGTCCAAATGTGGGAGCGGGCTTGCTCGCGAATGCGGTGGGTCAGTTACAGATGAATTGACTGACCCACCGCATTCGCGAGCAAGCCCGCTCCCACAGTTGACCGAGTATGGCTCTGCTGTTGCTGTTGCTGTTGCTGTTGCTGTTGCTCTGGCCCTTACATCCTTTTCGCTGACGAAGTCAGCGGTCTTTTGATCTGGCGCTTGTGATCTTGATCTTGATCTGAAATCGCCCCGTCAAACACGATGGCCGGAATCTGACACTGATTTGGGGGGTAAACCGGCAGGGATGCCGGTTTAGCCGCCCCGCGCCATGGATGGCGCGTGGCGGCGGCCCCCCAAATCAGTGTCGGATTGCGGGCATGCCGAGCCACAGCGAGGCACCGAGTGTTGGGGCGAGGACCTTTTGGTTACTTTTGACTGGGCCGGCATTCCGGTCCTTGCAAAAGTGACCCGCCGTAAGGGCGGAACCCTAAGCCGCCGTTACCGCAGCAACGGATATGTACACCACCCAAAGACCGCCATCGCAGGCAAGCCAGCTCCCACATTGGATGTGCAGGTTTACTGAAACTTCAGCCTTGCTCGAACATCGCCATGGCCCGCTCGCGAATCTGCGCTTCAGTCAGATCCTCCTTGCGCGTAGCCAAAAACCACAGGTGACCGAAGGGGTCCTTCACGCTCGCCGAGCGGTCGCCGTAAAATTGATCTTTTGGCTCAGACACCGAAAGGGCGCCTGCATCAATGGCCTGTTGGTACTGCGCATCCACATCGTTCACATACAGGTGCAAACCGACGCTGGTGTGTTCATCGGGATTACGCAGGGCCATGTCGGCGCACGGCGAGCCGAGCATGATCGCCGAGTCACCGATGCGCAGCTCGGCGTGGCCGACCTTGCCGTCGGGCATGTCCAGGCGCATGACCTGCTTGGCACCGAAGGCTTTCTGGTAAAACTCAATGGCCTCAGCAGCGTTGTCGATGCCCATATACGGCGTGACACTGTGATAACCCTCGGGGATTGGCTTAACGCTCATATCGTTCTCCTTAGGTGGTGGTTGTAAAGGTCCGGTCTTTTCACTATAGGCCACGTCCGCCGTGGCCTGCAGGTAACCGACGAGGTGTTGGCAAGTCGGTTTTACTGACAGACCGGGTTGTCTGCATCGCAGGCAAGCCAGCTCCCACATTGATCGCATTACCAACTCAGGCGGGTGTGGTGGGCTCCAGTAATTGGGCGCCTGGCCCGTGCTCACCTAACTGATCATCCTGATTACGCAACGGACACGCCTCCAGCGATAAACACCCGCAACCAATACAACCACTGAGTTTGTCGCGCAGCAGCATCAGCTTGTTGATGCGCTGATCCAGATCCTCACGCCACAGTGCCGACAAGCGTTCCCAGTCCTGTGCAGTGGGCGTGCGCCCGTCCGGCAAGGTCTGCAACGCCTCGCCAATCGTTGCCAGTGGAATCCCCAAGCGTTGTGCGATCTTGATCACCACCACGCGCCGCAACACATCCCGTGGATAGCGCCGCTGGTTGCCGGCGTTGCGGTTGCTCTTGATCAACCCCTTGGACTCATAAAAGTGCAGCGCCGTAACCGCCACACCGCTACGTGCGGCGAGTTGGCCGACGGTGAGTTCCTTGGTAAGCATAAAAACTCCAGATAAGCGCTTGACCTTGACTTAACTAGAGGTTTTACCCTGCGTGGCATCGAATCGCAAGATTCTGCCTACAGAGAGAGGGGAGTGTTCATGCAGGTATCAGAGAAAAATCGCAGCTTCACTCAGTTGATCGAGTTTCAGATCGAACCTCAGCAGCAATTTGCCCTGGTGGCGGCCTTGTCCACCCAGAGCGAACGCCTGGCCCAGGGCCATGGCGGCTTTATCAATGCCAGTGTGCAAGTCAGCGACGACGGGCGGCGAGTGCTCAATTACCTGCAATGGCGCTCGCGTGAGGACGGCGAGGCGGCGTTCAAGTGTTTTGAGCACGGCGAGGAAGACTTCTGGACGCTGATTCGCGCCCACCAGGCCACGGCGGTGACCTTCGGTTCATTCCAGGTGCTGCGCAGTTTCGAGCGCAGCCATGACAACGCGTTGCACTGCCGCCTAAATGGATAAGTGCAGCATGCGTTCGCCCTGCACGTTTTCGCCGGGGCGGCGTTTGTTCACCGCCAATTCGCCGATCTTGATCAGGCGTGTGCGCGTGACGTTGCGGCTCAGGCCCAGCAGGTTGGCGGTGTGCACCTGGTTGTAATGGCTGAAACGGTAGGCGGCGCGCAACAGCGCGTCTTCGACCTTTTCATGCAGGGCGCCGGCCTGTTCTTCGAAGAGCTTTTGAAAGGCGCGGGCCAGCAAGGCGTCGGCGCTGTTGTCGGTGCCGTGCTGGCTGTCGTCCTGGCGCTCGATGCGCATGTTCGACAGGCGCAGATCATCGCGCTCGATCAGGCCATTACGGCAGATCAGCAACGTGTGGTGAATCACGTTTTCCAGCTCGCGGATATTGCCCGGCCAGCTGTAGCTTTTGAGCTTGTGTTCGGCCTCGCGGCTGATGGTGATGGGGCCGTAACCCAGGCGCTGGCTATAGGCTTCGATAAAATGCCGGGTCAGCGGCAGGATATCGCCGGGGCGCTCGCGCAGTGGGCTGAGTTCGAGGCTGACCACATCCAGGCGGTAGTAGAGGTCTTCGCGAAAGTGCCCCGCGTTGATGGCTTTTTCCAGCTGCACGTTGGTGGCCGCCAGCACGCGTACATCAATCGGAATGCTCTTGCGCGAACCCAGGCGCACGACTTCGCGTTCCTGTAGAACGCGCAACAATTTGACCTGGATCGCCATCGGCAAATCGCCGATCTCATCGAGGAACAAGGTGCCGCCGTCGGCCTCTTCGAACCAGCCGGCCTTGGCGCTGAGGGCGCCGGTAAACGCACCTTTTTCATGCCCGAACAACTCGGCTTCCACCAGGGATTCGGAAAACGCGCCGCAGTTCACCGCCACAAAGGGCCGGTTGCGCCGCGCACTGAGGTTATGAATATGGCGCGCCACCAGCTCTTTGCCGGTGCCGGTCTCGCCGATGATCAGCACGCTGGCTTCGCTCGGTGCCACTTGCTGGATATGGTCGAGCAACGCCTGGGATTTGGGGTCTTCGAAGACCTGGGCCGTGGCGCGAATCGAGGTCGCGAGGGCGGGCGAGGGCGGTAAGGTCAACAGCTGCATGGGCACCTCTCTCAGGAGTAGAACGTCGGGATCGGCAGGGACTGGTTCAACGCCCAGTCCCCCAGTTCGTGGAGTTTGTAATCCACCGGGTCGTGCAGGGTTTGCGTGCGCAAGTTGCGCCAATGGCGGTCCAGGCGCAGCGAGGCATGGGTCGAGCGCGCGCCGGTGACTTCAAACAGGCGGCTGCACAGGTCCAGGCCCTGGCGGGTGGCGGCGACTTTGGCGGTGGCGATGGCAATGGCCAGTTCGCCGCGTTGCTGTTCGCTCAAGCTGGCACCTTTGGCCCAGGCCTGGTCGAGCAATTCGCCAGCGCGTTCGACCAACAGGCGAACGCCTTGCAGGGCCACCCAGAATTCGCCGTAGTGGTGCAGCACGTAAGGGTCCTGGCGCACATCGCCAGCCGAAGATTTGTGCCACGCACGGGTTTCGGTGAGGGTGTAGTTGCGCGCTTCTTCAAAGGCGCCTTCGGCAATCCCGAGAAACATATACGTGAACGTCAACTGCGCGATCAGCGGGCGCAGGCAGGCGAAGGGCGTGCTCAACGGGCCGGGATCGAGCAGCAATTCCGACTCTTCGACACGCACCCGTTCAAAGCTGGCGCTGCCGCTGTCGGTTTGGCGCTGGCCGATGTTGTTCCAGTCGTTGTGCAAGGTAATGCCGCTGCGTCCGCTGGGAATCGCGGCGATCAGCAGCTTGCCGCCGGCGCTTTCGTCCACGGCCGAGGCAATGAGCATTTCCGAATCGCTGGCGCCGGAGCAGAAGCTTTTCTTGCCGGAAAATTCGCGCCAGCCGCCGAAATCCTTGACCAGCGTGCGCGTGTCCAGCGGGTTGAGGGCATTGCCCCAGAACCAGTTTTTGCGTGCGGTCTGTTCGAACCACGGCTGCCATTGGTCGGGGCGCGCAAACAGGCGCACGGTGGCAAGCATCAAGTGGTGAAAGCCGAAGACATGGGCGATGGAGCTGTCGACCTTGGCGAACTCGCGCACGATGCCCAGGGTTTCACTCCAGCGCGCGCCGAGGCCGCCGTATTGCGTGGGGATACTCAGGGCCAGCAGGCCGCTTTGGCGCAGCGCGTCCCGTTCGGCCTTGGGCGTGCCGCCGCGCTCATCGCGTTCAACGGCGGTGAGGGCGAATTCGGCGGCCAGCAGTTTGGCGGTCTGCAAAGGTGAGGGCAGGACGCTGTGGGGTTTGGCTGTCACACGGGGTTCCTCAATGTCGGTCTGGCAATGATGGCTCAGTGGGTGATTACCTGTGGCGAGGGAGCTTGCTCCCGTTCGGCTGCGCAGCAGTCGCCGGCTCTTGGGGGCGCTTCGCACCCCAGCGGGAGCAAGCTCCCTCGCCACAACAAGCCCGCTCCCACCTGAAGCCGAACTCGGTGCACTCAGGCTTTGGTGTTCGGCAACACATCATTGGCAATCATTTCGCCAAACGGCCCCGTGAGGTTGGTGATGCCGCGCCCGGCGAGGCTGGCGTAAGGTTCCGGCAACAGCGGGAACACCAGCTCGGCAAAGCGATAGGCTTCTTCCAGGTGCGGGTAGCCGGAGAAGATGAAGCTCTCGATGCCAAGATCGGCGTATTCCTTGATGCGCTCGGCCACTTGCTGCGGGTTGCCCACCAACGCGGTGCCGGCACCGCCGCGTACCAGGCCGACACCGGCCCACAGGTTGGGGGCGATTTGCAGGTTGTCGCGGCGCCCGTCATGCAACGCCGCCATGCGCCGCTGGCCTTCAGAGTCAAAGCGCGAAAAGGACTTTTGCGCGGCGGCGATGGTTTCATCGCTGATGTGTTCGATCAGTTTGTCGGCGGCTTTCCAGGCGTCTTCTTCGGTTTCGCGCACGATTACATGCAGGCGAATGCCGAACTTGACGGTGCGCCCATGGCGCGCTGCGCGTTCACGCACGTCGGCAAGTTTTTGCGCAACGGCGGCGGGCGGCTCGCCCCAGGTCAGGTACACGTCGACCTGCTTGGCGGCCAGGTCGTGGGCAGCATCCGACGAACCGCCGAAGTACAGCGGCGGATACGGCTTCTGCACCGGTGGGTAAAGCGCTTTGGCGTTCTGCACACGCAGGTGCTTGCCTTCAAAGTCCACCGACTCGCCCTGCAACACACGGCGCCAGATCTGCAGGAATTCGTCGGAGACTTCGTAGCGTTCACTGTGGTCGAGGAAACTGCCGTCGCCACGGTTTTCATCGGGGTCGCCGCCGGTGACCACGTTGATCAGCAATCGGCCGTTGGACAGGCGGTCCAGGGTCGCGGCCATGCGCGCCGACACCGTGGGCGAAATAATCCCCGGGCGAATCGCTACCAGGTAACGCAGGCGTTCGGTCAGTGGCACCAGTGCCGAGGCGATTACCCAGGAATCTTCACACGAGCGCCCGGTAGGAATCAGTACGCCGAAGTAACCGAGGCTGTCAGCCGCTTGCGCCACCTGCTTCAGATAATTGAGGGTGACCGGGCGCGCACCTTGGGTGGTGCCGAGGAAATGGCCGTCGCCGTGTGTGGGCAGAAACCAGAAAACATCCATGACAAGTCCTTAAGCGATTTTCAGCAGAGAAGGGGAGTGCGCGGCAAACAACGGCGCTGCGCGTTCTGCGGCAAGGCGTATGCGGCCCTTCAAGGGCTCGCTGGTTATTTGGTAGTCGGTGAAGTCAGCTTCGGTGGCGTACACGCCGATCGGCAGGGTCAAGGCCTGGAAGAAGCTGAACAGCGGGCGCAATTGGTGATCGAGAACCAGCGCATGGCGCTCGCTGCCGCCAGTGGCCGCGAGCAATACCGGAGTGTCGATCAAGGCGTTGAGGCCAACCAGGTCAAACAGGTGCTTGAGCAGGCCAGGATAAGAGCCGCGATACACCGGCGCGGCGACGATCAGCAGGTCGGCCTGTTCGATGGCCAACAGTTGCGTTTCGACCTCGGCCGGCAGTTCATCACGTGAGAGTGCGCCGCCCAAGGGCCGGGCAATGTCACCCAACTCGATCAGGGTGGTCTGGATCGCCAGCAACGTCGCCAGTTCGGCCAGCACGGCTTGGGTCAGCACCAAGGTGCGCGACGGGCGCCAGGTTCCGCCGGAGAGGGCAACGACATTCAGAGGACGGGACATGAACAGTTCCTTTTTTAACAGGGGTGGGTAGCCGGTGAGATGGAACGTGTTGAGCAAGAGCTGTACCAATGGCTGCGAGCCTTGATTGACGAGGGCTGCAGACGTCCTGTTGAAAAAGAAGCTGTTGCCTGTTTGCGGTTTTGTTGAATGGCTGTTGCCTGAGCAACAGTTGCGTGGCGAACAGTGTTGATTGCGCGCAGAGCCATTTATAGAAGGTTATGGTTATTCCGTAAACGAACGTATTTCCATATTTATAGATCGTAAATGAATATGCACGGCCCGCTATCAAGCATGCCGGAACGGTTGATAGCGACTATCACGGCGGATGATTTTTCACTGCGCAAGGGCGGGAGTAGCCTGTGTTCATTGACTAAAAACCTCCTTCGCAGAGCCTTCACCATGAACCACTTCCTGGCTGTTTCCTTAATAGTTGTCAGCGCCGTCCTTGCCGGATGTGCGACCCATCCTTCACCTGAATCGCGTCCTTACACCGCCGAAGAAACCAAGCAGTTGGCCCTTGAGGCCTTGAGCCGTCGCGGCCTGTCGTTTGATGAATATCAACAGCAACGCGCCGCGTTGACCGGCCAGCCACACAAGCCGTTCGGCTTCGATCACCAGGGCGAAATGAACGCCGAACGCAGCGTGGTGATGCACGGTCGCCCCAGTTGAGCCGGCGCCAAACGGCAAAAAGCCCGAGGATTCCCTTAAGGAACCTCGGGCTTTTTGTTTGCCATTGGGATACTTCAGCCTGTTAAGCTGAATTTCAGGAGCGTTCCTACGCACATTTACATAAAGTGGTCCTTCTTTTATGGCATCCGACTGGTTAAACCTGACGACCTCTGTCCCGGTCGATGCCCCCCCTAGGCGCTGTCCTGGGGAATACGCTCTGCGAGTCTTAACGTCATGAATAAACGTCCGTTGTATTTCGACTACGCCGCCACCACGCCGGTGGATGAGCGGGTCATTCAAGTGATGGTCGAGTGTCTGGGCTTCAATGCCAACTTCGGCAACCCTGCGTCCAGCTCCCATGCGTTCGGCCAGGCGGCCCGGCACACGGTCGAGCAGGCGCGGCGCCAAGTGGCCGAGCTGGTCGGTGCCCAGCCTGAGCAAATTGTCTGGACCTCCGGTGCCACAGAATCCAACAACCTGGCCATCAAAGGCGTGGCCCAGGCGCGAGGTGTGGCAGGTGGACATATCATCACCAGCCAGATCGAACACAAGGCCACATTGGATACGGCGCGGCAGTTGCAGGAAGCCGGCGTGGCCGTCACTTACCTGGTGCCGGACGCTGAAGGTTTGATCAGCGCCGAGGCCGTCAGTGAGGCCTTGCGTGAAGATACCTTCCTGGTGTCGCTGATGCTGGTGAACAACGAGTTGGGCACCCTCAATGACATTCCTGCCATTGGTGCACGCGTACGTGAGCACGGCGCGCTGCTGCATGTGGATGCGGCGCAGGGCGCGGGCAAGGTCGCGATCGACCTGGCTGAATGGCCAGTGGACCTGATGTCGTTTTCGGCGCACAAGCTGTACGGCCCCAAGGGCATTGGCGCGCTGTATGTCGGCCCGCGTGCGCAGCAGAAGGTGCTGGCGCAGATTCACGGCGGCGGCCACGAAGGCGGATTGCGCTCCGGTACCCTGGCGACCCATCAGATTGCCGGGATGGGCACTGCATTCGCCCTGGCGGCGCAGTTCTTTGCTGAAGAAAAAGCCGCTATCGTCGCGTTGCGTCAGCGCCTGCTCGATCAGTTGGAAACGATTGCCGGCGTGCGCCTCAATGGCAGCGCCACCCAGCGCATTCCCCATACACTGAGCCTCACGTTCACAGAGGGCGAATTCAATTCCGCCGCACTGAGCGCAGGCATCGCGTTTTCGGCCACCTCGGCGTGCAATTCGGCGAGTAATGCGCCGTCCCACGTGCTTCTGGCTTTGGGCCATGACGCACGCAGCGCCGGTAGGACCATTCGCTTGAGCCTGGGCCGGTTTACCACCGAGCAGGATATCGACGCCGCCGTGCAGTTGATCAAAGCCGCGTTGGCCAGTGCGCCAGCGTTCTGGGCGGTCTGATTTTTCAGTCACAACACATAACAATTATGAGTGCTTAGCAGGAGACATGATGAGTACGCAGCCTTTGACCCATGGAACGGTTCCCCAGCGCCTGGCGCATACCCGCGAACTGATGCGCCGCGAGGGCATCCATGCCCTGCTGGTGCCATCGGCCGACCCCCATCTGTCCGAGTACTTGCCGGGTTATTGGCAGGGGCGGCAATGGCTGTCGGGTTTTTATGGCTCGGTAGGCACGTTGATTGTCACCGCGGATTTTGCCGGTGTGTGGGCCGACAGCCGTTACTGGGAGCAGGCGACCAAGGAACTCAAGGGCAGCGGCATCGAATTGGTGAAACTGCAGCCAGGCCAACCCGGCCCGCTGGAATGGCTGGCCGAGCAAACCCCGGAGGGCGGCGTGGTCGCAGTGGATGGTGCAGTGATGGCCGTGGCCTCGGCACGTACCCTGGGTGGCAAGCTCGCCGAACGCGGCGCACGCCTGCGTACCGATATCGACCTGTTGAATGAAGTCTGGCAAGACCGCCCGGCCTTGCCGAACCAGCCGATCTACCCACACCTGCCGCCGCAGGCGACTGTCAGCCGTGGCGACAAACTCGCGGCCCTGCGTGCCAGCTTGAAAGAGAAGGGCGCCGATTGGCACTTCATCGCGACCCTGGATGACATCGCCTGGCTGTTCAACCTGCGCGGCGGTGATGTGTCGTTCAACCCGGTGTTTGTGTCCTTTGCCTTGATCAATCAACAGCAGGCCACGTTGTTTGTGGCGCTGAGCAAGGTCGATGCCGAGCTGCGCGCGGTACTGGAGCGGGACGGCGTGACCCTGCGCGACTACAGCGAAGTGGCAGATGCGCTGCGTGCAGTACCGGCGGGTGTGAGCCTGCAAGTTGATCCGGCACGCGTGACCACCGGTTTGCTGGAAAACCTCGATGCCGGTGTCAAGCTGGTCGAGGGCTTGAACCCGACCACGCTGGCCAAGTCGCGCAAAAGCCTGGCGGACGCCGAACATATCCGCCAAGCCATGGAGCAGGACGGCGCAGCGCTGTGCGAATTCTTCGCCTGGCTGGACAGTGCGTTGGGCCGTGAGCGCATCACCGAGCTGACCATCGACGAGCACTTGACCGCCGCGCGTACCCGTCGCCCCGAGTATGTGTCGCTGAGCTTCAACACCATCGCGGCGTTCAACGCCAACGGTGCGATGCCCCATTACCACGCCACCGAAGAAGAGCATGCGTTGATCGAAGGCGATGGCCTGTTGCTGATCGACTCCGGCGGCCAGTACCTGGGCGGCACCACGGACATTACGCGGATGGTGCCGATCGGCACGCCGAGTGATGAGCAGAAGCGCGACTGCACGCGCGTGCTCAAGGGCGTGATTGCCTTGTCGCGTGCGCACTTCCCCAAGGGCATTCTCTCGCCATTGCTGGATGCCATCGCCCGTGCGCCGATCTGGGCCGAAGGCGTGGACTACGGCCACGGTACAGGCCATGGCGTAGGCTATTTCCTGAATGTGCATGAAGGCCCGCAGGTGATCGCCTACCAGGCCGTCGCGGCACCGCAGACTGCAATGCAGCCGGGGATGATTACTTCGATTGAGCCGGGCACTTATCGTCCGGGTCGCTGGGGCGTACGCATCGAGAACCTGGTGTTGAACCGCGAAGCGGGCAAGACCGAGTTTGGTGAGTTCCTCAAGTTTGAAACCTTGACCCTTTGCCCGATCGACACCCGTTGCCTGGAGCCGTCGTTGCTGACGCCGGATGAGCGCGAGTGGTTTAACGCTTACCACGCCGAGGTGCGTGAACGCCTGAGCCCGCTGCTTAGCGGAGCAGCCTTGGAATGGCTGCAGGTGCGTACCGCCGCTATCTGATCGGTCGCAGCTCAGGGGCCTTGGCCAGGGCGTCGGCGAGTTAGTTGTCGAACGCCTTGACCCTGGCTGACTGCGTCGATTGGGTGCCGACACCGCGTCATTCGCCGATACGCAACGTGACATGGACCCACACCGTTTCGACCGGCAACGGTAAGCGCCGCTTACGATTTGCTCGCAAGCGGCGCTCAAGGGCGCTTGGCGATCAAGTTTTAGCGGAGCGCTTCGCGCACAAACTCCAGACGGTCCTGACCGAAGAACAGGTCATTGCCTACAAACATACTGGGTGCACCAAATACCCCGCGCTGAACGGCCTGTTCGGTTTTGTCCTTGAGGGCGGCCTTGACCTTTTCATCGTTGGCCAGGTTCAGGACTTCCTCTGGGTCGAAACCCGCCTCACTCAACACAGCGGCCACGACGGCGGGGTCGCCCAGATGGCGACCTTCGACCCAAAGGGCGCGAAACAGGCAATCGACGAAGGCCTGGAAGCGCTCGGGCTGGCGCATCTGGATACCCATGACGGCACGCATCAGCACCAGGGTATTGATCGGGAAGTGCGGGTTGAACTTGAGCGCCACGTTGTAGCGCTTGGCGTATCGCGCCAGGTCATTAAACATGTAACGCCCTTTGGCGGGCACAGTGATGGGAGAGGCGTTGCCGGTAGCTTTGAACACGCCACCCAGCAGCATGGGCTGATACACCAGTTGCGCACCGGTCTCGGCACATAGCGCAGGCAATTGCGTATAGGCCAGGTAAGTGGCGGGGCTGCCGAGGTCGAAAAAAAATTCCAGGGTTTTACTCATGGTCGATTCTCACTGCTTATTGTTGTTCTTGATCAGGGGCGGCGTGTTTACCAGGGTTCATTCCAGGGGCGCAGGTCCAGTTCGAAGGTCCAGGCGTCGCGTGGTTGGCTATGCAGGTACCAATAGTTGTCGGCGATGTGTTCTGGGTTGAGGATGCCGTCCTGGTCTTTTTGCGCATATTTGTGCGGGAAATTGTCGCGAATAAAGTCGGTGTCGATGGCGCCATCGACCACCACGTGGGCCACATGGATGTTCCTCGGGCCCAATTCCCGCGCCATGCTTTGCGCGAGCGCGCGGATGCCGTGTTTGGCGCCGGCGAACGCGGCAAACCCTGCACCGCCACGCAGCCCGGCAGTGGCACCGGTGAACAAGATAGTGCCGCGTTCGCGCGTGACCATGCGCTTGGCGACTTCGCGGGCGTTCAGGAACCCGGAGAAGCAGGCCATCTCCCAGATTTTGAAATATTTGCGCGCGGTTTCTTCGAGGATGCTGCACGGCACGTTGGCGCCGATATTGAAGACGAAGGCTTCGATGGGCCCCAGTTGGGTTTCGATCTGTTCAACCAGCGCGATCACGTCGTCTTCTTTACGCGCATCACAGGCAAAGCCGTGGGCTTCGCCGCCCGCTGCCTGGATGCCATCGACCAGGGGCTGCAGCTTATCGGCACTGCGACGGGTGACGCAGGCTACATAGCCTTCGCGGGCAAAGCGCCGTGCAATGGCGCCACCGGTTGCATCACCGGCACCAACCACCAATACGATTTTCTTGTTGGGTGTCATGGGAACTCCGTTGCTCGAATGTCGAGCAGGAGTGTAGCCGCAGCAGGGCGTAGGGCATGTAAAGAGGAAGGAGCAGCCGGAAGAGGACTGCTCGGGCGGTCATTTACAGATGACGATCATGCTACGGCTGGTGTAGCCGGCAGGGTTGATACCGAAAGGATAGTCCCCTGGCTCTTCGGAATTGTCACCGGATTTGGCGACAACCCGGTAGCCCTTGGCGCCGCAGGAGTTGGCTGCGCTGGTGTAGCACTGGTCCCAGGAGGAGGACAGGCCGGAACAATTGATGTGCATGCCTTTTTTGCCCCGTTTCACTTCTGTCTTGGTGGTCGCAGCACAGCCAGCAATACCCACGACCAGTAACAGTATCAAAATTCGTTTCATTACTATCCTTATAGCCGCGTCGCAAAAAGGCTCGATGCAGGCTTCACTCGCTCTCGATTGTAGCGTTCAGCAGTCCCTGTCGAAATTCTCCATGAAAGACATTCGTTTACGGCTTAAACATGGCCTAAATGAGCGGCAAATACCAGAGCTACCTGCGATGAGAATCAATCGGCGGGCACCAATGGTTTGGATTCATTGCGCATCGTCAGTGTGGCACCGACGGAGGCGAAGATAATGCACGTGATTGCCAGCCATTGCGCAAGGGACAAGTGCTCCTGCAGGAAGAACAGGCCAGAGAGCGCACCGAATGCGGGCTCAATGCTCATCAAGGTGCCGAAGGTGCGAGCGGGCAGGCGAGTGAGCGCGACCATTTCCAGGGTATAGGGCAAAGCGGTGGAGAGGATCGCGACACCGATGGCAACGGGAATCAGCGAGGGCGTCAGCAGGGCGGCGCCGGCATGGACGATGCCGATCGGCGCGACAAACAAAGCGGCGATCATCACGCCCAGGGCGGCAGTTTGCACGCCGTTGTCGTTGCCGGCTTTTTGGCCGAACAGAATGTAGAGCGCCCAGCAAACGCCGGCACCCAGTGCATAGGCGGCGCCAACCAAGTCGATGCCGCTGCTGGTTTCGCCGGTGGGGATCAATAACAGCAGGCCCGCGATTGCGAGGCCGATCCATACAAAGTCCACCGCCCGGCGCGAGGCATAGATAGCCACGGCAAGCGGGCCGGTGAATTCCAGCGCTACTGCGATGCCCAGGGGCACTGTGCGCAAGGACATATAGAAGAGAAAGTTCATGCCACCCAACGCCATGCCGTAGACGACGACAGTGCGCAAGGATTTGGCCGTGAGTTTGGCGCGCCATGGGCGTAATAGCAGCAGCATGATCACACTGGCGAAAATCAGCCGCAGAGTCGTAGTGCCCTGTGCGCCGACGATGGGGAACATGCTCTTGGCCAGCGAGGCACCGGACTGGATGGAGGCCATGGCGATCAACAGCAGGCCGACCGGGAACAATGCCGAGGCCAGGCTGCGAGGTGGTGTAGTCATTGGGGCGGGTGTCCGAAGTCATGGTAAAGAAGCAGAGCGCCTATGATGCTTAACTGTCTGACTTTGAGCAATATATTGCTCAGTTCGGGTCGCTGTGCCCTTT
The DNA here is from genome assembly GCF_030687515.1 of Pseudomonas sp. FP2338. Taxonomy (NCBI): domain Bacteria; kingdom Pseudomonadati; phylum Pseudomonadota; class Gammaproteobacteria; order Pseudomonadales; family Pseudomonadaceae; genus Pseudomonas; species Pseudomonas sp. FP2338. Next base: position 2,181,724 of record NZ_CP117436.1, read on the forward strand.
ATATAGAAGGGGATAGGGCATTTGGGGTTGTTTGATAGAAAATCTAAATTAAGTGTTGACGGCGTTTTACATCTGTCTATAATTCGCCCCAATTCCGGCGCAGTCGAAACGGAAAACTCCTTGATAAACAAAGAGTTATGAGGTTTTCGGCAGCAGGTTGCTTCAGTTCATCGAAGCCAAAAGGAAGTTGAAAAAGAGGTGTTGACAGCAGCGTGTAACGCTGTAGAATTCGCCTCCCGCTAACGAGAGATCGTAAGCGCAAGTGGTTGAAGTTGTTGAAGAATTCTTCGAAAACTTCTGAAAATAACCACTTGACAGCAAATGAGGCTGCTGTAGAATGCGCGCCTCGGTTGAGACGAAAGATCTTAACCAGCCGCTCTTTAACAACTGAATCAAGCAATTCGTGTGGGTGCTTGTGGAGTCAGACTGATAGTCAACAAGATTATCAGCATCACAAGTTACTCCGCGAGAAATCAAAGATGTAACCAACGATTGCTGAGCCAAGTTTAGGGTTTCTTAAAAACCCAAAGATGTTTGAACTGAAGAGTTTGATCATGGCTCAGATTGAACGCTGGCGGCAGGCCTAACACATGCAAGTCGAGCGGTAGAGAGGAGCTTGCTCCTCTTGAGAGCGGCGGACGGGTGAGTAAAGCCTAGGAATCTGCCTGGTAGTGGGGGATAACGTTCGGAAACGGACGCTAATACCGCATACGTCCTACGGGAGAAAGCAGGGGACCTTCGGGCCTTGCGCTATCAGATGAGCCTAGGTCGGATTAGCTAGTTGGTGAGGTAATGGCTCACCAAGGCGACGATCCGTAACTGGTCTGAGAGGATGATCAGTCACACTGGAACTGAGACACGGTCCAGACTCCTACGGGAGGCAGCAGTGGGGAATATTGGACAATGGGCGAAAGCCTGATCCAGCCATGCCGCGTGTGTGAAGAAGGTCTTCGGATTGTAAAGCACTTTAAGTTGGGAGGAAGGGCATTAACCTAATACGTTAGTGTTTTGACGTTACCGACAGAATAAGCACCGGCTAACTCTGTGCCAGCAGCCGCGGTAATACAGAGGGTGCAAGCGTTAATCGGAATTACTGGGCGTAAAGCGCGCGTAGGTGGTTTGTTAAGTTGGATGTGAAATCCCCGGGCTCAACCTGGGAACTGCATTCAAAACTGACTGACTAGAGTATGGTAGAGGGTGGTGGAATTTCCTGTGTAGCGGTGAAATGCGTAGATATAGGAAGGAACACCAGTGGCGAAGGCGACCACCTGGACTAATACTGACACTGAGGTGCGAAAGCGTGGGGAGCAAACAGGATTAGATACCCTGGTAGTCCACGCCGTAAACGATGTCAACTAGCCGTTGGAAGCCTTGAGCTTTTAGTGGCGCAGCTAACGCATTAAGTTGACCGCCTGGGGAGTACGGCCGCAAGGTTAAAACTCAAATGAATTGACGGGGGCCCGCACAAGCGGTGGAGCATGTGGTTTAATTCGAAGCAACGCGAAGAACCTTACCAGGCCTTGACATCCAATGAACTTTCTAGAGATAGATTGGTGCCTTCGGGATTGAGACAGGTGCTGCATGGCTGTCGTCAGCTCGTGTCGTGAGATGTTGGGTTAAGTCCCGTAACGAGCGCAACCCTTGTCCTTAGTTACCAGCACGTAATGGTGGGCACTCTAAGGAGACTGCCGGTGACAAACCGGAGGAAGGTGGGGATGACGTCAAGTCATCATGGCCCTTACGGCCTGGGCTACACACGTGCTACAATGGTCGGTACAGAGGGTTGCCAAGCCGCGAGGTGGAGCTAATCCCACAAAACCGATCGTAGTCCGGATCGCAGTCTGCAACTCGACTGCGTGAAGTCGGAATCGCTAGTAATCGCGAATCAGAATGTCGCGGTGAATACGTTCCCGGGCCTTGTACACACCGCCCGTCACACCATGGGAGTGGGTTGCACCAGAAGTAGCTAGTCTAACCTTCGGGAGGACGGTTACCACGGTGTGATTCATGACTGGGGTGAAGTCGTAACAAGGTAGCCGTAGGGGAACCTGCGGCTGGATCACCTCCTTAATCGACGACATCAGCTGCTCCATAAGTTCCCACACGAATTGCTTGATTCATTGAAGAAGACGATAGAAGCAGCTTTAAGCTCCAAGCTGATAGCTCTTAGCTAATCAGTGACGCTCGAAATTGGGTCTGTAGCTCAGTTGGTTAGAGCGCACCCCTGATAAGGGTGAGGTCGGCAGTTCGAATCTGCCCAGACCCACCAATTTTGTTATGGGGCCATAGCTCAGCTGGGAGAGCGCCTGCCTTGCACGCAGGAGGTCAACGGTTCGATCCCGTTTGGCTCCACCATTAACTGCTTCTGCTGTTAGAGTTTAGAAATGAATATTCTGAAGTGAATATTGATTTCTAGTCTTTGATTAGATCGTTCTTTAAAAATTTGGGTATGTGATAGAAAGATAGACTGAACGTTACTTTCACTGGTGACGGATCAGGCTAAGGTAAAATTTGTGAGTTCTCTTAATTGAGAAATTCGAATTTTCGGCGAATGTTGTCTTCACAGTATAACCAGATTGCTTGGGGTTATATGGTCAAGTGAAGAAGCGCATACGGTGGATGCCTTGGCAGTCAGAGGCGATGAAAGACGTGGTAGCCTGCGAAAAGCTTCGGGGAGTCGGCAAACAGACTTTGATCCGGAGATGTCTGAATGGGGGAACCCAGCCATCATAAGATGGTTATCTTACGCTGAATACATAGGCGTAAGAGGCGAACCAGGGGAACTGAAACATCTAAGTACCCTGAGGAAAAGAAATCAACCGAGATTCCCTTAGTAGTGGCGAGCGAACGGGGACTAGCCCTTAAGTGGCTTTGAGATTAGCGGAACGCTCTGGAAAGTGCGGCCATAGTGGGTGATAGCCCTGTACGCGAAAATCTCTTAGTCATGAAATCGAGTAGGACGGAGCACGAGAAACTTTGTCTGAATATGGGGGGACCATCCTCCAAGGCTAAATACTACTGACTGACCGATAGTGAACTAGTACCGTGAGGGAAAGGCGAAAAGAACCCCGGAGAGGGGAGTGAAATAGATCCTGAAACCGTATGCGTACAAGCAGTGGGAGCCCACTTTGTTGGGTGACTGCGTACCTTTTGTATAATGGGTCAGCGACTTATTTTCAGTGGCGAGCTTAACCGAATAGGGGAGGCGTAGCGAAAGCGAGTCTTAATAGGGCGTCTAGTCGCTGGGAATAGACCCGAAACCGGGCGATCTATCCATGGGCAGGTTGAAGGTTGGGTAACACTAACTGGAGGACCGAACCGACTACCGTTGAAAAGTTAGCGGATGACCTGTGGATCGGAGTGAAAGGCTAATCAAGCTCGGAGATAGCTGGTTCTCCTCGAAAGCTATTTAGGTAGCGCCTCATGTATCACTGTAGGGGGTAGAGCACTGTTTCGGCTAGGGGGTCATCCCGACTTACCAAACCGATGCAAACTCCGAATACCTACAAGTGCCGAGCATGGGAGACACACGGCGGGTGCTAACGTCCGTCGTGAAAAGGGAAACAACCCAGACCGTCAGCTAAGGTCCCAAAGTTATGGTTAAGTGGGAAACGATGTGGGAAGGCTTAGACAGCTAGGAGGTTGGCTTAGAAGCAGCCACCCTTTAAAGAAAGCGTAATAGCTCACTAGTCGAGTCGGCCTGCGCGGAAGATGTAACGGGGCTCAAACCATACACCGAAGCTACGGGTATCACGTAAGTGATGCGGTAGAGGAGCGTTCTGTAAGCCTGTGAAGGTGAGTTGAGAAGCTTGCTGGAGGTATCAGAAGTGCGAATGCTGACATGAGTAACGACAATGGGTGTGAAAAACACCCACGCCGAAAGACCAAGGTTTCCTGCGCAACGTTAATCGACGCAGGGTTAGTCGGTCCCTAAGGCGAGGCTGAAAAGCGTAGTCGATGGAAACAGGTTAAGTAATATTCCTGTACTTCTGGTTATTGCGATGGAGGGACGGAGAAGGCTAGGCCAGCTTGGCGTTGGTTGTCCAAGTTTAAGGTGGTAGGCTGGAATCTTAGGTAAATCCGGGATTCTAAGGCCGAGAGCTGATGACGAGTTAACTTTTAGTTAACGAAGTGGTTGATGCCATGCTTCCAAGAAAAGCTTCTAAGCTTCAGGTAACCAGGAACCGTACCCCAAACCGACACAGGTGGTTGGGTAGAGAATACCAAGGCGCTTGAGAGAACTCGGGTGAAGGAACTAGGCAAAATGGCACCGTAACTTCGGGAGAAGGTGCGCCGGTGAGGGTGAAGGACTTGCTCCGTAAGCTCATGCCGGTCGAAGATACCAGGCCGCTGCGACTGTTTATTAAAAACACAGCACTCTGCAAACACGAAAGTGGACGTATAGGGTGTGACGCCTGCCCGGTGCCGGAAGGTTAATTGATGGGGTTAGCTAACGCGAAGCTCTTGATCGAAGCCCCGGTAAACGGCGGCCGTAACTATAACGGTCCTAAGGTAGCGAAATTCCTTGTCGGGTAAGTTCCGACCTGCACGAATGGCGTAACGATGGCGGCGCTGTCTCCACCCGAGACTCAGTGAAATTGAAATCGCTGTGAAGATGCAGTGTATCCGCGGCTAGACGGAAAGACCCCGTGAACCTTTACTATAGCTTTGCACTGGACTTTGAATTTGCTTGTGTAGGATAGGTGGGAGGCTTTGAAGCGTGGACGCCAGTCTGCGTGGAGCCAACCTTGAAATACCACCCTGGCAACTTTGAGGTTCTAACTCAGGTCCGTTATCCGGATCGAGGACAGTGTATGGTGGGTAGTTTGACTGGGGCGGTCTCCTCCTAAAGAGTAACGGAGGAGTACGAAGGTGCGCTCAGACCGGTCGGAAATCGGTCGTAGAGTATAAAGGCAAAAGCGCGCTTGACTGCGAGACAGACACGTCGAGCAGGTACGAAAGTAGGTCTTAGTGATCCGGTGGTTCTGTATGGAAGGGCCATCGCTCAACGGATAAAAGGTACTCCGGGGATAACAGGCTGATACCGCCCAAGAGTTCATATCGACGGCGGTGTTTGGCACCTCGATGTCGGCTCATCACATCCTGGGGCTGAAGCCGGTCCCAAGGGTATGGCTGTTCGCCATTTAAAGTGGTACGCGAGCTGGGTTTAGAACGTCGTGAGACAGTTCGGTCCCTATCTGCCGTGGACGTTGAGATTTGAGAGGGGCTGCTCCTAGTACGAGAGGACCGGAGTGGACGAACCTCTGGTGTTCCGGTTGTCACGCCAGTGGCATTGCCGGGTAGCTATGTTCGGAATAGATAACCGCTGAAAGCATCTAAGCGGGAAACTAGCCTCAAGATGAGATCTCACTGGGACCTTGAGTCCCCTGAAGGGCCGTCGAAGACTACGACGTTGATAGGTTGGGTGTGTAAGCGCTGTGAGGCGTTGAGCTAACCAATACTAATTGCCCGTGAGGCTTGACCATATAACACCCAAGCAATTTGAGTCGAAAGGCCAGATTGCGGTGTGTGAAGACGAGATGAACCGAAAGTTCGACATTCACAAAACACCGAAAGCTGTCACATACCCAATTTGCTGAAGCGAAGCCATCTGGCTACGACTCAGTACCCGAATTTCTTGACGACCATAGAGCATTGGAACCACCTGATCCCATCCCGAACTCAGTAGTGAAACGATGCATCGCCGATGGTAGTGTGGGGTTTCCCCATGTGAGAGTAGGTCATCGTCAAGATTAAATTCCGAAACCCCTGATTGCTAACGCAATCAGGGGTTTTGTTTTGGGCGCCCGAAAAGCGCCAAGCGGCTTCAAAGCCTCCGCGCCTTGATCAGCTCAATCGGCACCCTCCAGGTCGCCATCCTCACACGCACCCTGCACAACACTGGAAGGGCATCGCAGTGATCGCACTTCCGGGATTGAGGCCTTTTTCGAGCACAAAGTCGGTGCTTGTCTGACAAAACAACATGCCGTTGGGGAAATCAATGCAAAGTGTTTCTGCATTTTTGGTAAGGTGCAGCACATTTTCACAAGGATGGATATTTCACCCGCAGGATGCGGCGTCGACCTTCTTCAACGAGATGCTGTAGAAATGCCTGAACCGATACCGATCAAGGATCACGAAAAAGAAAACCGCCTGGTCAACAAGCGCTTGCTCGCCTGCGCGCTGTTGGTGATTGGTATTACTTGCGCCCTGGTCGGGCGCATGTATTTCCTGCAGGTGGTGCAGTACGACTATCACTCGACGATTTCCGAGAACAACCGGGTTCATGTACTGCCGATAACGCCGACGCGCGGGCTGATTTATGATCGCAATGGCGTGGTGCTGGCCGACAACCGTCCCAGCTACAACCTGACCATCACTCGTGAGCGCACCACTGACCTCAAGGGCGAGCTGGACGCTATCGTCAGCCTGTTGCATTTACCCGCCGAAGACCGCGCGGTATTCGACAAGGCGTTGAAACAAGCCCGTCATCCGTTTGTGCCGGTGACGCTGTTCTACGAATTGACCGAAGAGCAGATTGCCGTGCTGGCCGTTAACGAGTTCCGCTTGCCGGGCGTCGACGTCGAACCGCAGTTCGTGCGGCATTACCCGTTGGGCGCGCATTTTGCCCACTCGATTGGCTACGTTGGTCGAATCAACGAAAAAGAATCCAAGGCCCTCGACTCGGTGGAGTACCGCGGTACCCAGTCCATCGGCAAGACCGGTATCGAGCGTTTCTACGAGTCCGAGCTGCATGGCCATGTCGGCTATGAAGAGGTCGAGACCAACGCTCAGGGCCGCGTGTTGCGCGTGCTCAAGCATACCGATCCGATCCCCGGCAAAAACATTGTGCTGAGCCTCGACGTCAAGCTCCAGGAAGCCGCGGAAGAGGCCTTGGGCGATCGCCGTGGTTCGGTGGTGGCCCTCGACCCGCAAACCGGCGAAGTGCTGGCCATGGTGAGTAAGCCGAGTTTCGACCCGAATCTGTTCGTCACCGGCATCAGCTTCAAGGAATATGCCGCGCTGCACGACTCCATCGACCGGCCACTTTTCAACCGTGTGCTACGCGGGCTTTATGCGCCCGGCTCGACCATCAAGCCGGAAGTGGCCATCGCCGGCCTCGACAGTGGCGTGGTGACCGCGCAAACCCGAGTGTTTGACCCCGGTTACTACCAACTGCCCGACTTTGACCACAAATACCGCAACTGGAACCACAGCGGTGACGGCTGGGTGGACATGGACGCAGCCATCATGCGCTCCAACGACACCTACTTTTACGACCTGGCCCACAAGCTGGGTATCGATCGCTTGCACGACTACCTGGCCGAGTTCGGCCTCGGTCAGAAAGTCTCCCTCGACATGTTCGAAGAATCAGCCGGCCTGATGCCTTCCCAGGCCTGGAAGCGTGCGACGCGGCGCCAGCCCTGGTTCCCGGGCGAAACTGTGATTCTCGGCATTGGCCAGGGCTATATGCAGGTCACGCCATTGCAATTGGCCCAAGCCACTGCATTGATCGCCAACAAAGGTGTGTGGAACCGGCCGCACCTGGCCAAGACCATCAACGGCGTGCCGCCGGTGGACGAAAACCCGATGCCTAACGTGGTGCTCAAGGATCCGCGTGATTGGGAGCAGGTCAACCACGGCATGCAACTGGTGATGCACGACCCGCGTGGTATCGCCCGTGCGGCAGCCGCCGGTGCTCAATATAGGATCGCCGGCAAGAGTGGTACTGCGCAGGTGGTGGCGATCAAGCAGGGTGAGCGCTATAACCGCAATACGACCCTGGAACGCCATCGCGACAACGCCTTGTTCGTCGGCTTTGCGCCGGCCGAACATCCGAAAATTGTGATCTCGGTGATGATCGAAAACGGCGAGGCCGGTGGCCGCGTGGCAGGCCCGGTAGTGCGGCAGATCATGGACGCCTGGTTGCTGGATCAGGAAGGCCATCTCAAGCCGCAATATGCGACCCCCGCCAAGGCGCCCGGTGACCCGCACGTCTAGTCAAGTCTTCCACTCATCCCAGTGCTCTACGCCTGCGTAAGCAAGCCAGGGCACATCATGGGCCGTCCAGATGTGCGAGGTGGGCCGCACGCCAGGGTCATCATCCAGCGTCGCCACTCGCACAATCACATGGGGCTGATGCCCACGCTCAGCCATCAGGTGTGAGCCGCAGCGCGAGCAGAAATGCCTGAGCTTGCCCGGTGAAGATTCAAACGACGACAGCAGCGCCTCACCCTGCATCCAGCGAAAGTGCTCGCGCATCACCCCGGCCGTGGCCACGAATGCGGCTGCATGCACCTTTCGGCAACTGTCGCAATGGCAGTGGCTGATGGGCATGTCCAAGCTGTCGATTTGATAGCGCACGGCTTTGCAGAAGCAACTTCCATTCAGCGGGTCAGTCATACACGTATTGCCTGATTAAGGACGGGGACAATCATCATTGCTTACAACCTGAGGTTGCGCATTGTTTGTTGTCGCCTACTTTCAATGGAGGAGGTGACTTATGCACGTGTTAGATCGCATCGAACGAAAAGTCCTGCTCAACGTACCACGCAAACAAATCTGGGAAGCGCTCACCAATGCCGAGCAATTTGGCGAATGGTTCGGGATCGCCCTCAAGGGTAAAATCTTTACCGCTGGACAAACCATCGAGGCGCCGATCACCTACCCAGGCTACGAACATGTGGTGTGGAAGGCGGAAATCGTGCGCATCCTGCCCCAAACCCTGTTCTCATTCAAATGGCACCCTTACGCTGTAGAAAAGGGCGTCGACTACGACCACGAAACACCGACCCTGGTAGAGTTCACCCTCGAAGACCGCGCGCCCGGCATCGTGCTGCGGGTAGTCGAATCCGGTTTTGACGCAGTGCCCGGAGCCCGTCGCCAAAAAGCCTTCAGGATGAATTCCCGAGGCTGGGACGAGCAAATGGGCAACATCGAAAATTACCTGAACCAGGCACGCAGCGCCTGACCCAAAACGGGCATCGTGAAGATGCCCGTTCTCATTGCTGTCAGACGTCTTGAGTCCACTGCTGAGTCAGCGATGGGCAAATCTGCTGACTCCCAGGTTATTGCGTATTTAGAAATCCACCGTCGCCGAGAACTTGGCCACACGTGGATCACCTTGGGTCAGGTAACCGCCCAGCGCCGATTCCCAGTATTTGGTATTCGCCACGTTCTCCACCGTCGCGCCCAGGCTCACATCACGCTGGGCCACCTTGAAGTTGTAGCGGGCGCCCACATCGAAGCGATTCCAGGCCGGCAGGCTGAGGTTGTTCGCCGCATCGGCGTACTGGCCGCCGGTACGTAGCATACGACCATTGACGCTCACGCCTTGCAGGCCCGGCACATCCCAATCCACGCCGGCATTAAGTTGGAAGGACGGCACGCCAATGGCGCGGTTGCCGTCGTTGGCGCCGTTTGCCGTGCCGTTGACTTCGGTGTGGATGATCGTCGCGCCGCCCAGCAGGCGCAAGCCGCTGACGGGTTCGCCGAAGACGTTCAGCTCCACACCTTTGTTGACTTGCTCGCCCTGGAAGACAAAAGTCGCGGTGCCGTCCCCATTCAGCTGGGAAAAACCCTGGGTTGGCTGTTCGATTCGGTATACACCCAGCGTAGCGCCGTAGGTGCCCATGTCGACCTTGACGCCGGCCTCGGTCTGTTTCGAGCGCGCGGGTGCAAACGTCTGGTTGGCGTTGGTCACGATGGCGCTGCTGAAGGTAGACGGTGCAGTCGGCCCTGACGCCAGGCCTTCGATATGGTTGGCGTAGAGCGACACATGCTCCCACGGCTTGAACACCAGGCCATACACCGGCGTGGTGATGCCCTTGGCGTAGTTGGCCGTGCGTGTGCCGGTGCCGTAGGCGTAGCCCTGAACCACCAGCTCCTGGCGACGCAGGCCGGCGGTGAACAGCAAGCGGTCATCCATAAAGCCGAAGGTGTCCGACACCGCCGCGCTGCGGGCGAAGGTCTTGGCGGTGATGCCGGGGTCGTTCAGGTCGCTGCCGGAGGTGAAACCGCCTTTGGCCGGTGCCGTCACGTCAGCCGGGTTGTAGATGTTGGTCGGCTGGCTGCCGGACGCAAAGTCAAAGGCGTTGCGGGTCTGGGTCCAGATGCCGGTCAAGCCGAGGTTCAATTTGTGGCTGACAGCGCCGGTCTGGAATTTGCCGTTCAGGCCAGCCATCAGGCTGGTGTTGTCTTCCTGATGCGCAATGTTCGAGCCGCTGACTGTGGCATTGCCCAGTGTGTCCCTCAAGGTTACCGACGAATAGCGGCCCAGCTCGTTGGTGTGCTTGGCGCCGCCGGCGATGTAGGCGGTCCAGTTATCGTTGAGGTCATACTCGCCGCGCAACATGCCGAAGGTGTCTTCCAGGCTGGTGGTGCCCCAGTTCGGCGCGTAGTTGGTGTCGGCCGACGGCGCATTCGGGATATGGGTCAGCCCGCTGCCGAGCAACACCGTGTTGCGTCCACCATTGACCTGCTGCTTCTGATAAACAAAGTCGCCGGACACCCGCAGGGCATCGCCGCGATAGTCCAGGCCGACCGAAAACAGCTTCGAACGCTGGCTTTCGTCGTCGATGGCGGTGTCGCCTTCGCGCTGGGAAATATTCACCCGCGCGCCAAAACGGTTGTCTTCGCCGAAGCGTTGGCCGATGTCCAGGTGTTCACCCACCCGGCCATCACTGCTGATATCGGTGCTCAAACGGCGCAAAGGCACATCATCAGCACGCTTGGGTTGCAGGTTGACGCCGCCGCCGATGCCGGAGCCGCTGGGTGTGACGCCGTTGATGAACGCGTTGGGGCCTTTGAACACTTCAACCCGTTCCAGGGCATCGGTGGACATGATCTGGCGTGGCAGGATGCCGTACAAACCGTTGAACGAAATATCGTCGCCGTTGAGCGGCAGGCCACGAATCACAAAGGCTTGAGCCTGGTTCGCATAGCCCGATGCCTGGCGCACGGACGAGTCATTGAGCAACACATCGCCGACGGTTTGCGCATGCTGCTCGCGGATCAACTTCTCGGTGTAGGAGGACATGCTGAACGGCGCGTCCATGATGTCCTGGTTACCCAGCACGCCCAACTGGCCGCCGCGCGCGACCTGGCCACCGGCGTAAACCGGCGGCAATGCATTCGGTGCAGGTGCGTCGGCGCTGACAGTGGTGGCCCCCAATTCCAGTGCATTGCCGTCCGGGTGGTTGTTGGCATCTGGGGTTGCCGCATGAGCAGCAAGGCTCAGGGAGCAGCAAAGGGCAAGCAGGGTAGGGCGAAACGGCGCAGAAATTTGGTTGCAGGTGGGCATGGTCGATCCGGACGGCGAACCGTCAATGTGAGGAAAAGGGCAACAACGTTGCGCTTCCTCACTGCGCGGATACGACTCCGACGCGAATGATAGTAATTGTCATTAATGTTTCGCAACCAGTTTGTGAAATCGTTGTCCGCGCAGGCGCGAGCTGCCGACCAGCGGCGGCAGAGGTGCGTGCGGCAGACGCGTCGTCGGCCGTCTGGGCAAGGGCGATGGACCAGGCGCTGAGTACAAACGCAAAGGTAAATGCCATCGCCCATCGCGTTTGCCCGGATGCCGAGTAGAATCACGCCCTGAGAGCGATTCCTGAGGTGCGGTACGGTGGATTTACAGCAGGGTTTTGTCCTGACCCGGCATTGGCGCGACACGGCGGCGGGCACGGAAGTCAGTTTCTGGCTGGCCACCGACCAGGGCCCACGCTGTGTGCGCCTACCCGTGCAAACCTCGGTGATGTTTATCCCGCAAGCCCATCGCAAGCCGCTCGACTGGTTGCTCAAGGGCGAGCGCGACATCGAACTGCGCCCGTTGCAATTGTGCGATTTTCACCATCGTCCCGTCCTGGGTCTCTACACCCGCCAGCACCGCCAGTTGATGGACCTGGAAAAGCGCCTGCGCGCCGCCGGTGTCGACGTCTACGAAGGCGACGTGCGCCCGCCCGAGCGTTACATGATGGAGCGCTTCATCACCGCGCCCGTGTGGTTCGGCGGCACGCCGGATGCCAGCGGCACCTTGCTTGAGGCGCAGATGAAACCTGCGCCGGACTATCGCCCGCCGCTCAAACTGGTGTCCCTGGACATCGAGACCACCGCCCAAGGCGATCTGTATTCCATTGCCCTGGAAGGCTGCGGTGAGCGCCAGGTATATATGCTCGGCCCGCCAAACAAAACCGATGCAGTGGACTTCAAGCTCGACTATTGCGATACCCGCGCCCAACTGCTCGAACGCCTCAACCAATGGCTGGCCGCCCACGACCCCGATGCAATCATCGGCTGGAACCTGGTGCAATTCGACCTGCGCGTGCTCCACGAACATGCCCAGCGTCTCAACGTGCCGCTGCTGCTCGGGCGTGGCGGTGAGGTCATGGCCTGGCGCGAACATGGCAGCCGCAACCACTACTTCGCCGCCGCAGCCGGGCGGCTGATTATCGACGGCATCGAGGCCTTGCGTTCGGCCACCTGGAGTTTCGAATCCTTCAGCCTGGAAAACGTCGCGCAAACCCTGCTCGGCGAAGGCAAGGACATCTCCACGCCGTACCAGCGCATGGACGAAATCAACCGCATGTTCGCCGAGGACAAGCCCGCGTTGGCGCGCTACAACCTCAAGGACTGCGAGCTGGTCACGCGGATTTTCGCCAAGACCGAACTGCTCAAATTCCTGCTCGAACGCGCCAGCGTCACCGGGCTGCCGGCCGACCGTAATGGCGGCTCGGTGGCGGCGTTCACGCACCTGTATATGCCGCTGATGCACCGCCAGGGCTTCGTCGCGCCAAACCTGGGCGACAAACCGCCCCAGGCCAGCCCCGGCGGGTTCGTGATGGACTCGCGTCCCGGCCTCTATGAATCGGTGCTGGTGCTGGACTACAAAAGCCTTTACCCGTCGATCATCCGCAGTTTTCTCATCGACCCGGTGGGCCTGGTCGAAGGCCTCAAGCACCCGGACGACAGCGAGTCGGTAGAGGGCTTTCGCGGCGCACGTTTTTCCCGCACCCGGCATTGCCTGCCATCGATTGTCGCGCGGGTGTCCGAAGGCCGCGAAGTGGCCAAGCGTGAACATAACGCGCCGTTGTCCCAGGCCCTTAAAATCATCATGAATGCGTTTTACGGCGTGCTTGGCTCCAGCGGCTGCCGGTTTTTCGATACGCGGCTGGCGTCTTCGATCACGATGCGTGGGCACCAGATCATGCGCCAGACCCGTGAACTGGTGGAGGCCAAGGGGTATGACGTAATCTACGGCGACACCGATTCCACCTTCGTCTGGCTCGGCAGCGCGCATGCTGCGGATGACGCCAGCCGCATCGGCCGCGAACTGGTGCAGCACGTCAACGAGTGGTGGCGCGCACATCTGCACAACGAATTCGGCCTGCAAAGCGCCCTGGAGCTGCAATACGAAACCCACTTCAGCCGCTTCCTGATGCCGACCATTCGCGGCGCCGAGGAGGGCAGCAAAAAGCGCTATGCGGGCCTGGTGGTACGCGGCGACGGCAGCGAAGAAATGGTCTACAAAGGCCTGGAAACCGTGCGCAGCGACTGGTCGCCCCTAGCCCGGCAATTCCAGCAGGAACTCTATCAGCGCATCTTCCATCGCCAGCCGTATCAAGACTACGTGCGCGACTATGTGCGGCGTACCTTGAGCGGCGAACTCGACGACCTGCTGATCTACCGCAAACGCCTGCGCCGCCCACTCGACGACTACGAGCGCAACGTGCCGCCGCATGTGCGCGCTGCACGCCTGGCGGATGAATACAACGACCGCCTGGGGCGCCCGCGCCAGTACCAGCGCGGCGGCTGGATCAGCTATGTGATCACGGTCAACGGCCCGCAGCCGCTGGAAGTGCGCCAGGCGCCGATCGACTACGACCACTACGTCACCCGGCAATTGCAGCCGGTGGCCGATGCGATCCTGCCGTTCGTAAATGATGATTTCGGCACGCTGGTCGGCGGGCAAATGGGCCTGTTTTAAAACGCTTGCCTGCACGTGGGGCGAGCCTGCACTCTTGGCCTCTGACGACACCCTCAGGCGGCGCAGCTCCCATGACTCAGATCACCTTGACCGGCAGCACGGTCGAACTCCAGCCCCTGCAACGCGAGCACAAGGCCGCCTTGCTTGAAGCGGCTGCCGACGGCCAATTGTGGAACCTGAAGGTCACCAACGTGCCAGGCCCGGGCACCATCGACACCTACCTCGACACGGCCTTGGCCGGCCGCGACGCGGGTAGCATGATCCCCTTCACCCTGGTGCGCGCAGGCACTGGCCAGGTGGTGGGCAGCACGCGGTTCTGGAAGGTCGACCGGGTCAATCGCAAGCTGGAAATCGGCCACACCTGGCTGGCCGAGTCCACGCAAAAAACCGGCATCAACACCGAAGCCAAGCTCCTGTTGCTGACCTACGCCTTTGAAGTGCTCGACTGTGTGCGGGTGCAATTCACCACCGATGAACTCAACGAAAAATCCCGCGCTGCGATCCTGCGCCTTGGCGCCGTGCAAGAGGGCATTGTGCGCCACGAGCGCATCATGCCCGACGGGCGCAAGCGCAACTCGGTGCGGTTCAGCATCATCGATTCGGAATGGCCGCAGGTGAAGGCCAGCTTGCAAGCCAAGTTGCGGCGCTAAGGAGATACCGCCCATGTACACGCTCTACGGCATCGACGAATCCGGTTCCTGCATGATCGAAATCGCCCTGCAGCGTTGCGCGGTGCCGTGGCGGCGAATCGACGCCAGTTCCTGGGAAGACAGCGAAGGCAGTGATGCCCTGGCCCGCATCAACCCACTCAAACAAATCCCCACGTTGGTGACGCCCGATGGGCAAGTGCTGACCGAAAGCGCCGCGATCCTGATCCACCTGGGCCTGGAATTTCCCGCCTCCGAGCTGCTCGCCGGCAACCGTGCGCAGATCCTGCGCGGGCTGGTATATATCGCCGCCAATTGCTATTCGGCGGTCGGCATCATCGACTACCCGCAACGCTGGCTGGGCCATGTGGATGACGCCGCACAGGCGCAACTGGTCAGCGGCACGCGCCGTTACCTGCACCAGGCCTGGGTGGTGTTCGCCGAGCAGTTTGCCGACCAGTTGTTCGCCCCGGGCAATGTGCCGAACGCGCTGGGCATTATGGCGGCTGCGGTGTCGCGTTGGGACGCGGCGCGGGAGGTGTTGAACAACCTCGCGCCAGGCTTTGCCCAAACGCTGGCACGGGTGGATGCCGACCCGGTGGTGGCGCCAGTGTTTGCACGGCATTGGCCCCAGCAATGAGCGCGCCACGCCCGCTTGCCTGGCACGTTACGCGCTGGTGCGACGACCCGTATAGCCAGGGCGCCTACAGTGCGCTGCTGCCAGGCGGTGATGTGAGCCTGCGGCACCTGTTGTCCACGCCCATCGACAATCGCCTGTTTCTGGCGGGTGAGGCCTTCAACCACGCGCACGCGGCCATGACACACAGCGCCTGGGACAGCGGCCTGCGCGCGGCGCAGGCCGTAGCTGCTACCCAGGCACGCAAGGTGATCGTCATTGGGGCCGGATTTGCCGGTTTGGGCGCTGCGCGTGCTTTGCAGGCTCAAGGTGTGGAGGCCTATGTGCTTGAAGCGCGCGACCGCATTGGCGGGCGGGTGCACAGTGCCTCGCTCGGTGGTCATTGCGTGGATGTCGGCGCCGCCTGGTTGCAGCAATACGCGCTCAACCCCCTGGCGCGCCGGGCCGAGCAACTGGGGTTGGAGCGCCGACCCACAGACTTTTCACAGCCGCTGGCGGCTGCCTGGGACGGCCCATTGCCGGATATCAATCGCGCCTACGAGGGATTGAAAGCTGCCGTGGATCGGACCCAGCCGTTGGCGTCTGGTGTCGAGCGTTATCTGGCCACGCTGGGCGCTGATGAGCAGCGTGTTGCCCGGTATGCCATCGATGCCAACCTGATTCTCGAAGCTGGCTTGCCCCTGGAGCAGTTGTCGGCCCATACGCTGGACGAAGAGGGTGTGGGTCATGGCGACCAGTTCCTTCCCCAGGGTTATGGGCAATTGCTCGAAGATGCCGGCGCCGGCCTGGATATCCGGCTCAAGCATGCCGTGCAGCATATCGCCTGGGATGCCCACGGTGTGCAGGTCAACGGCTTGCGCGCTGATGCGTGCATCTGCACCGTACCGATCCCGGTGCTCAAGCAGATGCACTTTTCACCGGGCTTGCCCCAGGCGTATCGCCAGGCCCTTGAACTGTTCACCATGGGCCGTTTGGAAAAGGTGGTGCTGCAATTCGAAGAACGCTGGTGGCCGGTCTCCAGGGACGGTTACTTGCGCTGGTATGACGCCCCGGCCAATTGGGGTGAGTGGCTGGACTTGACCGACGCCGTGGGTGCGCCGTTGATTGCCGGGCTGATCGCCGGCGACGCCGTGGACCGGCACTATCGAGATAAAACCGACCAGCAGGTCGCCCTGGATGCGTGTGAAAAACTGGCTGCCTGGGCCGTCGCAATCAGAAGAAACAATGACTGATAACCCCATTTGCGCCCTTGCGTGGCAGGCTTACTGACCTACGCTTCTTAACGAGGTGTAGGAATCATCCTTGAAATTGACTGTCGCAGACATGAAACTCAAGAACCCTGCATGGAATTCAAAGGAGGTGCGCATGCTCATCCGGTCGCTGACCCTGGCTACCTTGATGGCTTTTACGGGGCCGCTGTTGGCCGCGGATGATATCAACCCACTCAAGCAGGACTTGAACAAGTCCCGCCCACTGGTGGTGGTGGAACTTGATTCCGGCAACGAAACATTGGCGACCCTCAAGAAACAGCTGGACGAGCCTGCCAACAAGCAGTCCTTTGAAGAACGCAACATGGTGTTCTACACCGTTAAGTTCGGCAGTATCGGCGCTGAAGGCGAGAAATTCGCCAAGGATGCCAAGGACAACAAGAAGCTCACGCCGCCGGAGACCAATGCGCTGATTCGTGCCCTCAAGCTGGGCGCTGGCAGTGGCACCAAGGTGATCCTGGTGGGCAAGGACGGTGAGAAGAAACTCGAGAAGACCGTGCCACCGGATACCCTCGACTTGAAGGAATTCTTCAGCACCATTGACCAGATGCCCCAGGCTGAAAAAGACCTCGCCGCACCGGTTGAGCCTGAGCCTGCTGCTGCAGCGGCGCCTGCCAAGAATGGTAAACCTGCCAAGCCCGCAAAGGCCGGCAGCAAACCCGCCGCCTCACAACTCGATGATTGACATACATGAGCCAATGTGGGAGCTGGTTGTCGGTGTACATATCCGTTGCTGCGGTCACGGCGGCCTAGGGTTCCGCTCTTACAGCGGGTCACTTTTGTAAAGACACAAAAGTAACCAAAAGGTCTTCGCCCCACCACTCGGTGCCTCGCCTAGGCTCGGCATGCCCGCACTCCGGCTTGAATCCGTGGGCCGCCGCGATGGGCCATCCTTGGCCCAGCGCGGCTAACCCGGCGTCCTGCCGGGTTACCCACGGATTCAAGCCTGCGTTCGGCCAGCGTGGTTGACGGGGCGATTCTCAGATCAAAAGCAGATCAAGATCAAAAGCAGAGCACGGCGGCCTGAAAGCCGACCTGAGTGGTTGGATCACAAGCGAAAGCGGATTCGCATACACTTGGGATCTGTTTTTCTGTGGGAGCTGGCTTGCCTGCGATGCAGACACCTCGGTGTGTCATGTAAACCAAGTTGATGCCATCGCAGGCAAGCCAGCTCCTACATGGGTTCAGCGCTGTTCCACAGGTTTTGGCGCCTTACGCACTGGATACGGAAAGTAGAAAAACCGCAAGAACGCCACCCGCTTGATCACTTCACCGATCAGCAACGGCACCACCACCGCCACCACCAAACCGATACACGCCGACAGCAGCGGATGCAGGCCCACGCGCTCCATCAGGTCAACGGTCTTATGCTGAATCTCTCCATGAAAAATCAACAGAATCAAAGTGGACTGCCCGATATAGGTCATCACCCGCGTGATCACCGCCGATGCCATCAGCACCCGCGCCAGTGACCAGCTCGCGTACACACCGATCACCGCCAGCAGGCTGGTCCACAGCCAATGGTCGTAGCGCCGCTGCGCCAGGTCCATGGTGTCGTGGCTGTAGAGAAATACCGCGGCGAACAACACCACCGAAATCACCAGCGTCAGCAGCGAACCCTCATGCCTGCGCAGCCAGTCGCGCAGCAGGTAGCCGTAGATGAAGTAAGTGCTGCTGATCAGGGTTATCTCGAGGCCGAAGGGTAAGCCAGGCAGCGTCCAGGTCTGCCCGCCGACCGTCACCGGTATTTGCCAGAACCACGGCAAAACCCAGATGCCGATCAGCAGTTGCACCACGATCAGCAGGCAACTGACGGGCAGTGACAGCTTCAGGCGCTGGATCAGGCGCAGCATCAGCCAACTGAACAGAATCGCCACCCAGAAGTGCGGCAGAAACCACAGCGCCTGCCAGGGGATGGTGTCCACCGAGGCATACAACACGCCGCCGACATCCGGCAGCAGCGGTTGGCCGCGCAGTACATCGCGCACCAGCACGTACACCAGCATGGTGAAGAAAAACGGCTTGAGCAGGCCGTCGGCCTTGCGCACTGCCATCTCCACAAAGGGTTGCTCGGGCTTGAAGAACACCCCGGAGAGGAAAAAGAACAGCGGCAATATGAACGAAGCGATGATCGGATACTGCAACTCCAGGGAGTTGGCCACGAACCAGCTGTGGCCATACACGATCAGCAGGATGCCGATGCCCTTGGCGATATCCATTTGAATCCAACGATGTTTCATCCGACTGCCCCCGACCGATCGTTCATGCCTTGCGCCATGGCTTGAGCCACAGCCCCATGCCCAGCAACACCACGGCGCCGGCCAGGGTGCTTAGCCCCAGTTGCAGCCACACGCCTTGAATTGGAAACAGCAACAGCGCCGCCAGGCTCATCACCAGCGCACTGAGCAGCCAGTGCCGCGTCCAGGGCAAAGCATTGAGTAGTGCCTGGCGTTGCATCAGCAGCAGTGCGGTGCATATCACGCCTGCCAATGCGGCCAAGGGAATACCCGCCAGGCCAAACACAAACGGCAGCACGCCCAGCAGCAGCACATTGACCAGGCTGCCGAGCAGCTCGCAACGCAGCGGCTGGCGCGTATCGCCGGCGGCGTAGGCATAACGCGCAAGCAAGGCATTCCAGGCGCCGAACACCAGCGGCACGGCAAACCAAGCCAGCAGCAGCGGCAACGGTGAGTCCGCCGATTGTTTGGGCAGCAGCAGGGCCACCAGGCTCGGCGCCGCGGCTACCAGGCCAACGCCTGCCGGCAGGGTCAGCACGCTGGCGGTTTCGAGGCCGCGCTTGAGCAGGGCCAGGCGCTCATCGCCCTGGCGTCGGCTCATCATGCCCAGCAGCACCTGGTTGAGGCTCATCAGCGCAATCAGCGGCAGGTTCATCAGCTTGCGGGCGAGGTTGACCCAAGTCACCGCGCCTTCGCCGAGCAGCGACGCCACCAGCCGTTCGATCAAGGCCAAGCCCTGGCTGGCGCCGTTACTCAGCAATAGCGGCCCAATGCGCTGGCCCAGTTCGCGCAGCGGCGCAAAGGCCAGTCGCCAGCGCCACGGCCGCCAGCCCTGGCGCCAGATCGACGGCAGCAACGCCAGCGGCATCAACAGGCTGCCGACCAGGCACGCCAAGGCGAGGGAATGCGGTTGCGTGGCCGTGCCCGCCAACGCCAGGTAGGTCACCGGCGGCAGGTTGAACAGCAACGAGCCCAACCCCGCCAGCACAAACCGCTCGCTGGCCTGCAATGGAATACTGAACAGCGCATGCAGCATCAAGCCGGGCACGCACCAGGCGACGATTTGCAGGTTGCTGGCGGCCAGCGCCGTAGCACTGGCCGCCAACCCCGGGCCGAGCAATTGCACCAGCCACGGCGCCAGCAACGTCAGCACCAGGCTGGTGACCAGCGCGATCAACATCAAGGCCGGGAACAGCACCGCCAGCCAGTCAAGGCGCTCGCCGTCTTTGCGCGCAAGGTACAGTGGCAGCGCGGCGGCGCTCAATACGCCACCGGCCAACGACATGCGCAACGCCTCGGGCAAAAACAGCGCGATGAGGAAGGCGTCACTGCGCTCTCCGGCGCCCCACGCAGCCACCAGCAGCCATTCGCGGGCGAACCCCAGGCACAGGCCCAGCAAGGTCGCAAGCGTCAGCCAGACGGCAGAGCCGAGCATGATTAAGGCCGCACGCCGTCAAGCAGTGGCTTGCGGTACACCACGGTCTTGACCTGCGGCAGGCGCGCCGGAAACAGGCGGCGGGCCTCCAGCACATTGATGCCGACCATCAGCCAGAACAGCGACACCATCACCACGGCAAAACTGAAGTAGTGGTCAAACAGGCCGCTGACCAGCGCCGCCAGAATCCCGGCCGTGCTGCCCAGCCACAGCGCGTTGTCTTTGGTCAGGCGGATCGGGCCTTTTTCCGGGCGCGCTTCACGCCACCAGCGCACTGTCACGGCAATAAACAACAGCATGCCGACAATGCCGATCTTGTAGACGTAGTTCAGCCACAGGTTGGAGATCCCCAGAAAGTGCGTGCCCGGCACCGGTGGGTCGACCTTGAAGCCGATGCCGAACGGGTAGGCTGCCGCCGCCTGGGGGAACATGCGGTATTCGTCGAAACGGATTGCGGTACTGGCGTTATCCGATGAGAAAATCGTCGCCAGGCGGTCCTGCAACGGTGGATAAGCCATCACCAGCGCCACGGTCAGCGCCGCACCGATCATCAACAAGCGGCCGGTATACGGCACGCGGCGCGTGGCCATCCAGATCAGCACCAACGCCAGGCTGACCATCGCCCCACGACTACTGGCCAGCAGCAAGGCGGCGGCCCCCAGGCACGCCACGCCCAGGCCCAACCCACGCTTCCAGCCCTGTTCGGTCATGCCGAAGCAGAAGGCCAAGGGCAGCAGCAGGGCCATGATCCCGCCGATGGCATTCGGGTGCATCCACGGCGAACCCATGCGCGAGGACATCGCCTCCAGGCCGAATTTGAGGGTGTCGAAGTTGCCGTAATTGAACAGCGCCAGCACCGGCGCAATGCCGGCGCCCGAGCGCGTGCGCACGAACACCGCAATCGACAGCACCAGCATCGCCAGGGTGCCCAGCAACAGGGCGATCACCAGCGTTTCGCGATGCTTGTGGTCCACCAGCAACTTGGCGGCCAGAAACACCCCCGACAGGTTCAGCAACCAACGCAGCCAGTTCGCCACGCCACTGCTGTCGGCGTGAATGGTGACCTGGCCGACGATAAACGGGAACACGCTGAACAGCATCAGCCACAGCAGCATCTGGTCGGTGGGGCGGCGAGTGAGGCGGGGTGTGGCCGGCACGCGGGCCAGAAAGCTGTGCCACAGCACCGCGCCCCAGGTCAGCGCCAGGATTGCTTCGCTGACCGTACTGCGAATACCCAGGTTGAGCGTGGAGTAGGGCATAAAGGTTGCCATCCCGGCGAACAGCAGCAAGCCCCAGAACGGAAAGCGCAAAATGGTCACCGCAGCGGCCAGGCCGATCACCGCGAGAAACGCCTTGGCCGGTGACAGCATCAAGGCGAGTGCACCAAACAGCAGGCCGAACAGGATGGCGACGAGGCTTGCCAGGGAGAATCTCATTTCAATTCCTCGATCAGTTCGGCCAGGCGTTGGCGATAGGCAAGCGGGTTGTAACGCTGTGCCCATTGCCGACGTTGCGCGGGTGAATCTTCATCCGACTGATCGCTCAGGGCCAGCATCCATTGCACCAGCGCCGGGCCATCGGTGGGCGAAAAACGCGGCGCCGACGGCGGGGTGATTTCATCCAGCGAGGTGCCGCTGGCCACCGCCACCGGCGTGCCGACGCTCAGCGCTTCGATCACCGGCAAGCCAAAGCCTTCGGCATAGGACGGCTGCCACAGGCGTGAGGCCTGGCGGTACAAGGCGTGCAGCTCGGCATCCGACACGCCGCTCAGGGCGCGAATCCCCGGCAGGCTGCGCTGGGCTTCGGGCAGGTGGTCGAGGCTGCCGACCAATACCAGCTCCGGTACGGCGGGGGAGAGGCTGCGCGCTTGTTGCCAGGCGTCCACCAGAAACGGCACGTTCTTGCGCAGTTCGCGGGTGCCCACCAACAGCCAATAGCGCGGCGGCAGCTGGCGCGCGGTGAGGTCCGCCGCCAGTTCGATAAAACCATCGACCTGATTGGGCAGCACGCGCACCTTGCCGGCGGCCTTGGGAAACAACCGCGTGGTTTCATCGGCACTGTACTGCGACGGCGTCCACACTCGGTCGGCGCTGTGTACCGCATAGCTGATCGACAGGCGATCGCTGGTTTTGTAGATCAACGCCTTTAAACGGTTGGCGTGGTAGTTGTTCAACGTGATCTGGAACAGGTCGTGCAGCAATACCACGGTGCGCAAGCCTTTGGGCTTGGGTGGCAGTGGCAGGCCCATATTGAAGGTGCTGATGTACAGGTCGATCTGTTGTTCACGCAAGGCCCGTGGCAGGAAACCGGCCTCGAACCTCAAACGATTCTGCGGCTGATGCATGGCCGTCTTCGCACAGCCCCACGCCGGGCAGTGGGCCTGCAAGCGCGTTTCATCGCCCAGCGGCGCCACGGTGAAGCGCTCAAGCTCGATGCCGGGCAAACTGCGCAAGGCTGTTTCAAGCGCATACACCTGGCGGCTGATGCCCGATTGCGGTGAGGTGCCGACGGTGCGGTAATCCAGGCCTACACGCATACGGTTTCCTTTTGATTGAGTGGCGCCAGCGAGCCATACACCTGCTCCAGCTGGCTGGCGGCGACACTCCAGTCATGGGCCCGGCGCACATAGGCGCGGCCGGCTTCACCCATGGGCGCGGCGGCCTCGGGAAATTGCAGCAGGCGCACCACGGCATCCGCCAGGCTGTCGGCACTTTGCCCGCCGAGGTAGTCCAGGCCTTCCACCAGGTCCAGGCCCGACACACCTTGCTCGGTGCTTGCCAGGGGCAACCCGGCGGCCAGCGCTTCGAGCACTTTCAATTTGGAGCCGCCGCCATGGCGCAGCGGCGCCAGGAATACCGAGCAGCTCGATTGCAGGTTCAACAGGTTCGGCACAAACCCTTGCCACTCGATGCGCGGGTCTTTCCAACGCTCGCGCCAGCTGCCAGGCATGCCGAACCCGCACACGCTCATACGCGCATCCGGGCAGCGCTCCCAGACTTTGGGCAGGATCTCATCCAGCGCCCACTCGATGGCGTCCACGTTGGGCGCGTACTCATAGTTGCCGAGGAACAACACACGGCGGGTCGACGGGTCGGGATGGGCGGCGGCAAAGTGATCGCAGTCCACGCCATTGACCACCACCGGCACCGGTTTGCCGGCGATTTTGGCCAGCACTTGCGCATCCGCTTCGGTTACCGCCACCACCTGCGCCGCCTGGCGCATCACCCGGTGTTCCCAGCGGCTGTAGCGCCATTGGTCGTAGCGAATGAACGGCAGCGCCCAGCGCGGCAGGCGGTCATAGGTGGCGGCGCCCAACGCCGACTCCACGTTGTGTTCGGTCAGCACGAACGGCCGGGATTTGCGTGCCAGCGCATCTTCGTAGGGTTGGAAGGTGTAGGTGTGCTCAATCTGCACCACGTCCCAATGCTCGTTAAGCAGTTGCTCAAAGGTGTCCTGCAAGCCCGCCGACAGGCCATTCACACTCGCCAGCAGCGGGTAGGGCGCCAACAGCCCGGCCACCAGGGTCTTGAGGCTACGCAGCGGGCGGCGCGGCAGGATGATCACTTGCTCGAGGAAGGCTTCCAGCACCTGGCGGTCGGTCAGCGACACCGGGTGCTTGTCATGCAGCAGCAGGGTGATCCGATGCCCCCGCGCGGCCAGGCTGCGCAGCAGGTGAAACTGGCGGGTCTTGCCGCCGCTGGTGGCGGGCCAGGGTGAGTAGGGCAGGATCCATAAAATGCGCATGGCAGGCCTCAATCCCATAACAGAATTTGCAGGTTCGACTTGACCGGTACGGTCAGGCCGTCGGTGCCACTCAGCGGGGTTTGCGTGCCGCGCAGCGGGTCGTACAGGGTCGCGCCGGTCAGGCCGGGCAAGTGCGCGTTGCCGCCCTGGGCCGACCAGAAATACCAGAGTTTGTGGCCGTCGGCGCGGGTCCAGCCGATGCTGAACAAGCCGTCCGGCACTTGATCGGCGGTGGGCGGGTCGCCGGGTGTGAGTTGCGGGCCGCTGACGTCGAGAAAGTTCTTCAAGGCGGTGTAGACCGGCTTGGGGTTGGCGTCGATGTCGAGCAAGCCGTAAGACTGGTCGCGCACGCTGGCGCGCTGGTCGAGGTCGCTCAAGGTGAACAGGAAGATTTTGTCGAAATCCATCGCGCTCATCAGCGCCACGCGGCGCACCACGTAGTCGGCCTGGCCTTGCAGAGTGATCAGGTCCTGGGCGTCTTTGGGGCCGGGGTAGGTCGACCACCCCCACTCGGTGCTCCACAGGGTGTGCACGCCAGCGGCGCGCAGGGACTGGTTGAGCGCCGTGGTCTTGGCGATAAAGTCCAGGTTCGACGGGTCGTTGCCTTCGGGCAACTGCGTGTAAGGGTGATAGGAAATCACCGTGTTCAAGCTCGCCACGCCCAATGCGCCAAGGGCCGACAGCATGGTCTGGCCGTTGGGCATTTCGCTGAAGAACGCCATGCCGGCGGCCACCACCGGTTTGTTGGCATTCACTGCGCGCAAGGCGGCGGCGCTGACGGTGAGCAAGTTGGCATAGCCGGCCGGGTCGGCCACCGGGCGCCAGAAGCCGAGCAGGTTGGGCTCGTTCCAGACTTGCCAGGCATCGACGCTGGGGTAGCGTTGCGACAACAACGCCATGCGGTTGGCGAACACATTCGGGTCCTTGGGCGGGTACTGGTCCTGATACGGCGCACCGACCGGCGCGGTGGTGGCGAAAGGCGCCGAGCCCACCAGGTAGAACACCGATTTGAGCTGGTTGGTTTGCAGGTTGGCGACCAACTGATCCAGGGTCGCGACCTGATACTGGCCCTCAGCGGGCTCCAGTTGGTCCCAATGCAGATCCAGGCGCACCCATTGCAGGCCCAGGGCCTTGAGACGGTTGATTTGCAGCTGATACAGCGTCGGGCTGAACCACAGGAACTGCGCATTCACCCCCAGGAAGTCCTTCCACACCACCACCTTGTTGCCCTTGAGCACATGGTTTTCGGCGTCGGCCTGGCGCCCCCACATAAAGACGCTGAGGCCGATTGCCGCGACCACGGCCAGGGTAGCTAACCACGTGCGTTTAGCTGCCATAAGGTGCTCCCGCAATGGCCTGTTCAAAGAGCTGCTTGAACTTCTGCGCGGTCAATGGCCACAGGCGCTCGCGGCCGATTTCACCGGCGCGTTCGGCCCAGTCGCGGGCCAGGGTCGGTGTGCGCGCCAGGCGCAGCAGCTGTGCACTCAAGGCCGCCACATCACCTTGGGGATAAATCGCGCCATTGCCGCTGGCGACTTCTTCGGCAAACGCGCGCGCATCCGAAGTGATCGCCCCGCGCCCGCACGCTGCGGCCCAGGACAGCGCGCCACTGGTGCCACGCTGGCGCCCCAGCAGGCCAAGCTTTTTTGATTCGCGGTACGGCAGCACCATCACATGGTGCGCCTGGATCGTCTGCGCAATCTCGCCCGCCGGCAGGTTCAGCCGCCAGTCGATGGCACCCGCCAGGCCGAGGTCGGCGATCTGGCCGTTCAACTGCTCCAGGTAATTGCCGCCTGCGCCAAACGCCATTTCGGCGGCCGTGCCACCGGCCAGGGTCAGGCGCACACGGTCACGCAATTCGGGGGCTTGCTTGAAGGCATCGGCCAACGCCTGCAACAGGTCTTCAATGCCTTTGCCACGGTAGATAAAACCGAAATACAGCAGGTGCAAGGTGTCCAGCGACGGCAACGGTGCCGGCGTAATCGCGAGGTTGGCGTGGTTGATCACCGCCACTTTGCCGGCCGGCAATTGCATGCGCTGTGACAAGCAATCGGCGCCCAGTCGGGTGAGGGTAATCAGCCGCGTCAGGCCTTGGGCGACCTGGCGTTCCTCACCCAAGGTCAGCGGGTCGGCCAGCACCACGGCCGCTTGTGGCAATGGGCTGGGCAGACGCTCCAGCAGGTTCAGTGGAAAGGGCAGGTGCTCGCGCCGCCAGACCATGCGTTCGGGGTCATGCACGGTGGCGGTCAGCGGCAGCGTGGGATGGGCCTTGCGCAACTCGCGCAGGGCCAGGAACTCCCCCAACCGCCCGCCGCCCAGCTCGGCGTGGACCAGGTCCACGCGTTGCCAGTCGAACCCGGCGATCGCCTGCCGGATCGCGGCGCTGCTGCCTTCCACGCCGCTCAACGGTGTCGCCACCGTCACGCCCAACTGCTCCAAGGCCGTCTTGAAATGGTTCGCGTAATCGGCGATCCCGTTTTTTTCCGGTGGCAAAGGCGCGAGCAGGGCGATGCGCATCAGAACGCTCCCCGGTATTTGGCGATGGTTTTGAGCACCTTGGCCGGCACTTCGAATTTACGCCGGTTGATGATGATGCCGTCCACCTTGCCGAACGCGGTGTTAAGAATCGACAGCGCGTGTTCCACCACCGGCACCGTGCTTTTCTGCGCTTCCACCACCAAAGCGATCAGGTCGGCGCGACGCAGGTTGATAAAGGCATCGCGGTTATCCAGCAGCGCCGAGGCATCCAGCAGGACCAGCTCGCCGGGCGCCGCCGGTTGCGCGCCGCCGACCCGCACGTTGATGCCGTTCTCTTGCAGCAACTGGCGCAGTTGTTCGACCACAAAGGTCACGCCTTCGCCATGGCGTGCCGAGGTCAGCCCCAACGTCATGCCGCGCTCGGCAATCCGCTCCAACTGCAGCAGCCCATACAGGCGGTAAATGCTCGCATTGAACGCGTTGGTACCCTGCGCGGTGCTGGTGTCCAGCTCCGGCAGGGTAGTCCACAGCGGCAGGCCGAACTTGCGCTCCACCAAGCCGCCATCGTGAATGCGCTGGTCCAGCAGGTAGCACAGGTAAATCACCAGCAGGCCGACGACGATCGAGAACGGAATCGCCAACAGCAGCATCAGCAGGGTTTTCGGGAAGATCCGGCCTGGGTTCAGGGTGGCTTCTTCGATCACTGCAATGTTGCTGATCTGGCTCTTGTCCAGCTCACGGTCGATGCGCGATTTTTCCAGGTTGTCCACATACAGCGCGTAGTTGCGCTCGGTGGCGCTCAGCTCGCGGGAAAGACGGGTCAGCTCCGGTTCAATCTCCAGCGCCTCCTTGCGTTGCGCCTCAAGGTTCACCAGTTGTTTCTGCTGCTGAACCAGTTGGGTGCGCAGCGCCAGGTTATTGCTCGACTCATCCAGCAGCACGCGCTGCAAGTGAATTTCGAGGGTGTTCGGCGCGCGGTTTTCCGAGCTTTGCACCGTGTTGCTTTCACCGGCCACCTGCGCCTGCATCGCCCGAATCGACGCATCCAGGGCTTTGACCGGCGGCGCGTTATCGGTGTAGGTGCGCATCATGTCGGCTTTTTCCAGCAGCTTCTGGTTGAGCAGGCGACGCAAATCCTGTTGCTGAGGGTTCAGTGCGATCTGGCGCACCGTGGTGACTTCCTTGGGCTGGCCCTTGAGCTGGTCGCGGGTGCTCTGGATCGCGCTGTCGGAAGAAGCGATCAGACGCGTGGTGTTGAAGGTCTCGCCACGCAGCACATTGATGCGCTCGGACAAGTCCTCCAGGCGGTCGGTGATACTCGCCGCGCCGATCTCGTTCAAGTGCTTGAGGATCTGCTCCTTGTAGCTTTTGATCTCGGTGGCGCTGGTGTTCACCTGGCCTTCATAGAAGGCATACAGGCTCTTGCGGCCCAATGCCTGGGTGCGTTCGGCGATGTAGGTCTCGACCCAATCCTTGACCACCTGTTGGGCGATTTGCGGGTCACCCCAGCGAAAGCTGATGTCCATCACCGTGGAACCCGCGGCGTGGCTGACCTCGAAGTTTTTCTCAAGGCTGGCGGCCAGGCGCTCCACGGGGGTGGTTTTTTCCAGGATGCCGACGGTTTCCAGTACCACGCGAATCCCGTCGAATACCGCGCCCACACCTTCCTTGACGTAGTACTTGGTGCGCTTCCAGAAGCCTTCCGGCGGCGGTGCGTTGGCGATCACTTCCAGGTAATGCTCGGCCACCGTGCGCACAATCGGCCGCCCGGTCAGCAGGCGCTCTTCGTCGACAATCGGGTCGCGCTGGGTGCTGGGCATCACGATGGCCTGGCGGTTGCTGATCTCGATCGGCAAGGTCGAATCACGCCCCGGCTTGACCAGCAGGCGCGCGGTGGATTCGTACTTGGCCGGCAGCAAAAAGGCCCCCAGCAAGATGATCACCAGCGCCGCGATGGCCGCCAGTTTGAACTCGTGCCGAAAGATGAAGAACAGGCGCAGAAGATCACGAAAAGAACGGATCTCGATCATGGGATGTCGCTCCTTCAGTTATTGCCGCCGCTGGTTCGGGTGTAGTTGTAGCCAACCCCGATCGACTTGGTGAACGGGATCAGTTGGTTCAAGTAGGTATCCACCCCTTGGATGCGCTCGCCGACGTTGGATTTGGGCACGAACACCACATCGCCGCGTTGCAGGTGCACCGGTTTACGCCCGTTGGGGCCGGGCTTGAGGTATTGGCTGAAATCCAGGAAGTAGGCGTGATAGGCGCCCTGGGCATCTTCGCGCAGCAGCGCGACCATGCTCGCGTTGCCCGACGGGTTGACCCCACCGGCACCGACGATGGCTTGTTCCAGGGTGTTGGCCGTACCCAGCTGCACGGCGGTGGGGTTATTCACCGCGCCGCCGACGATCACCGAGTTGCCCGGGGCCTGGTTGATATTCACTGTCACCCGCGGTTCGCGATACACCGGCGCGAGCTTGTTGCTCAGCTCGGTGGCCAGCTCCGAGGGCTGGCGCCCGGCGACCTGGATCGGCCCCAGGAACGGGTAGTTGATCTTGCCGTCGGTCTGCACCGTGTACAGCGTCAGCTCATAGATGGTGCTGACGTTGAACGCCGACAGCGTCGGCATTTCCCCGGCATCCCGCACGATGCGCAACTGGTCGCCGATGCGGATGCGCTCCACCGCCGGCGGCAGTTGCGCAAGCTGGTCGAGGGCGCGTTTGCCGTCTTCAACGGTCTGGTCGTCCGGCGGGACGATGCGTGCGGGCGTATTGCAGGCGGCCAACGCCATCATGGCCAGGACGAGCAAGGTTCGTTTCATCAAGGGGGACTTCCTGTAGGTCATGATGCTCACCTCCAATAACCGGGGAACATGCTGATGCGCCGCTTGAGGGCGAGGGGGAGCCGACGTTCCAGATGGCCCAGCCGGTAGCCGAGCAACTTGAACGCGCTGCGCACCAGTACTTCGGGCACGCGGTGCAATGCACCGGCTGCGCGCAATGCCGCGAGCTCAGCCAGTACATAGCGTTTACCTTCACCGCCGGCATCGCCAAACGCCTGGCGAATCCACGGCTCGCGACCGTAGAACACGCCAATGTCGAAGTAGCGGTGGAACTCATCCATGAGTCGGTAATCGTGGGAGTGGTACACCCGCGCCGTGGCGGCGTAGCGCACGGTGTAGCCTTCGAGCAGCAGGCGTGCGGCGACGTAGGCGTCTTCGCTGCCGATTACATCGGCGGGGAAGCCGCCGACGGCCTGCAAGGCGCTGCGTCGGTACACGCAAAACGAGTCGGAGCTGAAGCAGGTTTTGATCCCGAGCGTGGGCGCGTCGGCCATGCGCTTGGTGCGGCTTTGGTCCGGGTAATTGAAGTGCCGCGACTGTGCGCCCAGTACGCCGGCGCCGGGGTGTGGCAACTGGCGCCCGTAGGCCACGCCGGTGAGTGGGTCTTGCTGCAGTTCATCGAGCAGGTTGGCGAAGGTCTCGGCATCGGCGGGGATCGCGTCCTGGGTCATCACGATCAGTGCGTCACCGCTCACCTGCTCACTGGCCCAGCGGCGTGTACCGCCATGGTTGAAATCACGCGCATCGATCACCTCGACCCGGGCGCCGAATTCGCGAAAACGCGCCACGGTGTCATCGCTGGACGCGCTGTCGACCACCAGCATCTCGTCCGGTTGCAGCGTCTGCATGTTCAGCGCAGGCAGCAGTCGCGCCAAGTGGCTGGACGCGTTGCGGGTCGGGATGATCAACGAGGTGCGCATATCACTTCTTCACTTGCGCCGGTGCACGCCCATAGATGTCGTCAAAGCGCACGATGTCGTCCTCGCCCAGGTACTCGCCGCTCTGCACCTCGATCATCACCAGGTCGATGATGCCGGGGTTGGTCAGGCGGTGCTTGTGCCCGGCCGGGATGTAAGTGGACTCGTTGGCATTGATCAAAAACTCACGCTCGCCGTTGGTGATCTGCGCGGCGCCGCTGACCACCACCCAGTGCTCGCTGCGGTGATGGTGCATCTGCAACGACAGCGAAGCCTGGGGCTTGACCACGATGCGCTTGATCTTGAAGCGGCTGCTTTCCTCCAGCACCGTGTAGGTGCCCCACGGCCGGGTGACGGTGCGGTGCAGGCTGAACGCCGGGTGGTTCTGGCGCTTGAGTTCGGCGACGATGTAGCGCACATCCTGGCTGCGGTTGGCGTCGGCGATCAGCAGCGCATCGGGGGTGTCGACGATGATCAGGTCGCGCACGCCGACGGCGCCGAGTACGCGCTTGGGCGAGTCGATGTAGCAGTTGTGCACGTCATGCAAAATCGCTTCGCCATTGACCTGGTTGCCATGCGCATCGCTGGGCGTGAGCTGGCGCAGCGCTTCCCAGGAACCGATGTCGCTCCAGCCGATATCGCAGGGCACCACGGCGACTTGCTTGGACTTCTCCATCAAGGCCACGTCGATGGAAATGTCCGGCGCGCTGCCGAACGCATCCGCATCGAGTTCGCGCTGGCGTGAGGTTTTGTTTTGCAGGCCATGGCTGTGCTCCAAAGCGGCTCTGGCAGCGGTCAGCACCTCGGGGGCATGGGCGGCGAGTTCGTCCACCAGGGTGCCGGCCTTGAAGCAGAACATGCCGGCGTTCCACAGGTGCTTGCCGCCGTCGAGGTAGGCCTGCGCGGTGGCCAGGTCGGGTTTTTCGACAAAGCGTTTGACGCGGTTGCCGGTGCCCAGCGCGTCACCTTTT
This sequence comes from Pseudomonas sp. FP2338, assembly GCF_030687515.1. Classification (NCBI taxonomy): domain Bacteria; kingdom Pseudomonadati; phylum Pseudomonadota; class Gammaproteobacteria; order Pseudomonadales; family Pseudomonadaceae; genus Pseudomonas; species Pseudomonas sp. FP2338. Next base: position 2,212,884 of record NZ_CP117436.1, read on the forward strand.
TCGATATAGCCAAAACCGGTTTCGGGGTGATCGGGCTGGATGCCGAAGGTCACCAGGTAGCCGGCTTCAGCCAGGTCGCGCGCCTGGGTCACCGCCTCGGCGAACGCGACTTCATTGAGGATCAGATGGTCGGCGGGCATCACCAGCAGCTGTGCGCTGTCACCGAAATGCTCCTGCACATGCAAGGCCGCCACGGCGATGGCCGCTGCGGTGTTACGCCCGAAGGGTTCGAGCAGCAGGTCCAGGGGCAAGTGGGCCTTGTTGACCCCTCGGTAGTCATCCAGGGTACGAAACAGCAGGTCGCGGTTGGTCACTGTGAGCACGCTTTCCACGCCGGGCAGCTTGGCTGCGCGCTGGAAAGTCTTTTGCAACAGGCTCTGGCCGTCACGCATGCGCATGAAGGGCTTGGGCATGTTCTGCCGCGAGACCGGCCACAGCCGCGTGCCCGAACCACCGGAAATGATGCAGGGAATTAATCCGTTGAGGGTGTTCATCAATAGACTTCCTTGGTGGAGAGGACGGCCGGGACCGTCATGAAGACGATGTACAAGTCAAACCACACCGACCACTTGGAGATGTACTCCAGGTCGTACTCGACACGTTTCTGGATTTTGATCAGGGTATCGGTCTCGCCCCGATAGCCGTTGATCTGCGCCCAACCGGTGATGCCTGGCTTGACGCGATGGCGCGAACTGTACTCGCTCACCGCCACCTCGAAGGGTATGCCTGCGGCTTTGGTGGCCGTGGCATGCGGGCGCGGGCCGACCATGGACATGTTGCCCAGCAGCACGTTGAACAGCTGCGGCAGCTCGTCGATGCTGGTTTTGCGAATGATGCGGCCCACGCGGGTAATGCGCGGGTCTTTGCGGGTGGTCTGTTGTTCGGCAGTGAAGTCGCTCTGGTCGGTGAACATCGAGCGGAACTTGAACACGCGAATTTCGTTGTCGTTGTAGCCATAGCGGTTCTGGCGAAACAGCACCGGGCCCTTGGAGTCGAGCTTGATGGCGATGGCTGTGAGCAGCATCACCGGCGACAACGCCACCAGGGCCAGGCTGGCCAGCAGTAAATCTTCACAGCGCTTGATAAACGGCGACCAGCCGCGCAATGGCAACTGCGAGGTATTGAACATCAGGATGCCGCCCACGTCGGTGATGCGGCTGTGGCCGTAGCGCAGGGCGGCCATGTCGGGCACCAGCATCACGTTCACCGACATCTGCCGCAGGCGGTTGACCAGCACGTGAATACGCTGCTCGGCGGCCCATGGCAGGCAGATCATCACCTGGTTGACCTGCTCGGCGCGGATCAGCTTCTCCAGGTCACGGGTGTTGCCCAGCAAGGGCAGGTTGCTCAATTCCTTGGGAATGCGCTCGGTGCGGTCGTCAATGAAGCCGATCAGGCCGGAGCGGATATCGCCATTGCGTTGCAAGTGGTCGGCAATATGTACGGCGGTGTCGGTAAAGCCCAGGATCACCGTGCGTTGCAGGTACTTGCCCTTGCGCATCAGGTTGCGATACAGGCGCAGCATCACCAGGCGCTCTACGCAAAACAAACCCAGGCTGGCGATGTACCAGACCACCAGGTTGCGCGGGGTCAATTGCGGGAAAAACTGCAGGATCTGGTACATGAACAGCAAGATGCAGAACGCAGCGGACCAGGCGACGATACTGGTGCGCAGGCGCAGGCGATTGCTGAACAGCTCTTCGGAGTAAATCCCCAGGGCCTGAAACAGAATAATACTCAGGACTGCGAAAAACAGCAGCAGACCGAGAAAGTGGGAGCGCATCTCTGGTTCCAGCGGGTCAAGGAACAACACCAGCACCAGCGGCGGCAAAATCGCAGTCAGGCCATGTACCAACTTGACGAAAACAACAAAAAATTCAACAAATCCAGCACGGGTCAGAAACAGGCTATCGACTGACGACTTTTCTCGCATAAAACATCCCTCATTGCACTCCAGACTCTCTGTTCGGCTACTTCACCCTGCTTGATAAGAGGACAAATCGAACGACGGCTATGCTGGGTAAAACGCAACTATTTCATCCACGTGCAACCTTCCAAATGGAGGAAATTGGCAGGGGCAGTGACTAAAGGAGTGTTCCTTTTATTGGCTTGATCAGAAAATTGACTGTGGAGCGAAGGTGGTATTCCAGACACGTTGATAGGTGTTTTTATGTGTCATGTTCTTGACCTTCCTTGTTCATGCACTCGGTCTTGGGGTGTGATTTTGAGTGTAGGAACAAATATGGGAATTTTCCTGTTCAACAGGAAAACCTTTTTCGAAGGGACGTAGGAAAAGGGGACAACGGGAGGTTGGCAGGGCGCCCTCAGCGCCCTGCCTGCGGGGTGTGCAGGGGTTAGAAGTTGCCTTTCAAACTCACGGTGAAATTGCGCGGTTCGCCGTAAAAATTGCCCCAGGCGGCAGTGCCGACGGTTTGGTAATAATGTTTGTCGAACAGGTTGTTGCCATTGAGCGCCACGGTCCAGGTGTCATCCACCCGGTAGGCCAGCCGCGCACTCCACAGGGCGTAGCCGGGCTGTTCGAGCTTGATGCCCTGCACGCGATAGTTGCTGCTCTGGGCGTTGACCCCAGTGCCCGCGCTCCATTTCGACAGCGCGCCGTCGAGTTGGTAGTCGGCCCACATCCGCAGCATGTGCCGTGGCACGTAGCTGTTGCCTACGCCACCTTCGATGGCACTGTCGATGTTTTTCAGGGATTTGGTCTGGGTATAGGTGTAGCCGCCGGACACCTGCAAGCGCTCCAGCAGTTCGCCGCTCACTTCGGCCTCGACGCCCTGGGCGCGGGTCTTGCCGCTGTCGGAGTAGCAATAGCCATCGGAGGAGGTCGGGCAGAAGCTGAGGTAGTCGGTTTCGGCGGCGTTTTTCTGCACGGCACGGAACAGCGCCAGGGAGCTGTTGAGGCGCCCGTCGAACCATTCGCCCTTGATGCCCAGCTCGTAGTTTTCACCGATCAGGGGCTTGAGGGCCGCGCCATCCACGGTGGCATACGAGCTTTGCGGCTGGAAGATATCGGCGTAGCTGGCGTACACCGACAGGTGATCGTCGAGGTCGTAGATCAGCGCGGCAAACGGCGTGACCTCGCCGGTTTCTTTGGTGCGTGCATCCTGCACGGCCCATTCGCCCCAGGCCAGGTTATTGGACTGACGGCGGTTCTGGTACCAGCTTACCCGGCTACCGACGATAAACATCAACGGCTCGGCCAGGCGCAGGCGCAAGGTGGCATAGGTGCCGTACTGGGTGGCGGTTTCCTTGACTGTACCGCCACGGTACATATTCGGCCAGAAGGTGTCGTTGGCCGGCTCCGGGAAGTGGTGGTCGGGTTGGTAGATGCTCTGGCGCGTCGGCAGGTTCCGGATCGCGTAGACGTCGTCCTGGGTGCCACGGCTGCCGTTGGCGCCGATGATCAGTTCATGCTCCAGGCCGAAGGCTTCGAACTTGCCGTCCAGGTAGGCGTCGAGGCCGAAGTCCTTGTGATCGTAGTCCATCAGCGCGGCGTAGGAATTGGCAGTGGGCGCAGGGTCCCCATAGGCGATAGTACCTTCGCTGGCGGCGTACTTGGTGTCTTGCAGGTTGCGGCTATGCACGGCCGCGACCTTGAGTTGCCAGTCGTCGTTGAAGTGGTGGGTGAGGTCGGCGAAGAAGGTGGCGCGCTGGCTTTGCCAGTCGTTCCAGGATTGGCCAAGGCAGGTGGAGCGGCTCAGTTTGGCGCTCTTGCCATCCTTGTAGCGCGGCACTCCGCCCCAGCACGGGCTGGCGTCGATGTCTTCGTAGCTGGCGCCCAGCCCCAGGGTGGTGTCGGGGTTGAGGTCGACATCCAGCGCGGCGTAGAAGGCCTGGTCCTTGCGTTTGGAAATGTCCATGTAGGAGCCGCGATCCTGCTGGCTGAACGCTGCGCGGCCGCGCACGGTGCCACTGTCATTCAGGGGGCCTCCGGTGTCGACGTCGGCGCGGTAGTTGTCCCAGGTGCCGGCGGCCAGCGACAGGCTGGAGGTCGGCTTGGCCTGGGGTCTTTTACGCACAAAGTTGACCGCGCCACTGGCGGTGCCGGCCCCCTTGAGCATGCCGGCCGCGCCCTTGAGCACTTCAACGCGGTCGTAGATCGCCATGTTGGCGCTGAAACTGTCGGCCTGTACGTAGTCTTTGCCCATGTCCAGCGGTACGCCGTCGTACTGGTACTGGCCGAGCATCTTGAAGCCACGGGAATAGAAGTATTTGCCGCCCATGGGCGATGCGTAGGCTGTGATCCCCGGGGTGTGTTCCATCACGTCTTCGATGGTGGTGAGGTTCTGGTCGTCGAGCAATTGGCGGGTCATCACACTGACCGATTGCGGGGTTTCACGCAGGCTGTGTTGGCCTTTACCGATGGTGACCGCGCCTGTGGTGTAGGAACCGGTGCCGTCGGTGGTAGCACCCAGATGCTCGCCCGTTACCGTGGTGGCACCGAGGTTCAGCGCGCCGCTATCGGCCATGTAGGGCAATAGCAGCCAGGTGCTAGCGCCTTGACGTTGTGCCTGTAAGCCCTGGCCACGCAAGAGTTCGCCCAAGGCTTGGGCGCGGTCAAAGTGCCCGTTCAAGCCTGGGCTGGACTTGTTGGCGACGCTGGTAGCGTCGTAGGACAGGCTGATACCGGCCTGGCGGGCGAACTGGTCCAGCACGTTGGCCAGCGCGCCTGGGGCGACCTGCCAATCGCGTGCCTGGGTGTCGTTGGCGAGTGTTTCGGCCATCACGGCCAGCGGCAGGGCGCCGCCGCTCAGGCAGGCGCCCAGCAGGGCGGCCTGCACCGCGCGCTTGAGGGGGGAACTACGGGAAGGGAACGCTTGCATGACCGCGGGATGCTCCTTTAAGGAAGGTGAACAGAACCGGCCTGTTGATCGGCCTTTCCTTACAGGTCGAGCGGCAATGAGAAATAACCTCATTTATTTTTGAAGCCTTAAACGCGGGGCGTGACCGTGACCCAATAACGGCTGCGATAGGTGACGTTCACCGCCAGCGACCTCGCCACCAGGTTGAGCACTTGGTCGGTGTCATCCAGCTGGTAAGTGCCCGACACGCGCAACCCGGCCACGGTCTCGCTGCAGCGCACCAAGCCGTTGCGGTAGCGGCTCAGTTCGGCGAGAAAGTCATCCAGGCGCATGTCATGGGCGCTGATAACACCGTCACTCCAGGCCCAGGGGTCCAGGCCGTTGGCGATCGGTGGGCGCAGGTGGCTGCGGTCAAATAGCACCTGTTCGCCGGGGTTGATCAGCTGGCGCGCGCTGCTGTCGTGCTGGTCGGCATACACCGCCACGCTGCCTTGTTGCACGGCGAGCAACGTGCCCTGGCTTTCTTCGCGCACCAGAAAGCGCGTACCGAGGGCACGCAGGTAGCCGTCACGGGTTTGCACCCAGAATGGTCGACTGTCGGCGCCGGTGTTGATCAGCATTTCACCCTGGCGCAGGTGTACCCGGCGCCGTTCGGTACTGAGCGCAACGTCGATCGCACTGGCGCTATTGAGCTGGATCTGGCTGCCATCGTTGAGCGTCACCCAACGTCGCTCACCGGTGGCGGTGCGGTAGTCAGCCATCAACTCAGGCAGAGGCGTGTAGTCGCGCCCGAGCCAGGTGAGACCAGCGGCCCCGGCACACAGACCCAGCATCTTCAAGGTGTCACGGCGGCTGATGCGCTGGCGTGCGCCGTTGAGGGCATGGCGCCCGGCACCGGCGGGCACGTGGCTGAGCTCATCGCTCATGGTTGCCACCCGTTGCCACACCAACGGGTGTTCGGGGCTGCTTTGCAGCCACTGTTCGAACGCGGCGGTGCTGACGTCGTCGGCAACGTTGAAACGCAGCCGGATCATCCACTGGATGGCCTGGTCGACCAGGCGTGGGTCAAAGTTCTGCATAACGTAACCGGTAGCAGGCATGCAGGGCTTTGGCCAGGTCGCGCTCCACCGTGGCCTTGGAGACGCCCAAACGCAGGGCGATTTGTGCGCAGGTCAGGCCGTCCAGTTGCGCCAGCAAAAACGCTTCGCGCACCCGCGGCTTAAGTTGATCGAGCAAGCGGTCGATGCGCTCCAGGCTGTCGAGGATCAGCAAGCGAGTTTCTTCCGACGGCACTTCCAGTGCCGGAAAGTGCGCCAGGCTTTCAAGGTAGGCGCGCTCCAGCTCGCGGCGCCGGTACTGGTCGATCATCAGGCTGCGGGCAATGCTGCTCAGGTAAGCGCGCGGTTGGTGCAAGGTCTGTTGTTTGCGCATGTTGAGCAGACGCACAAAAGTTTCCTGCGCCAGATCAGCGGCATGTTCACGGCAGCCCGTGCGCCGGCTCAACCAGCCGCGCAACCAGGAAGAATGGGTATGGTAGAGCTGGCCGATGGCGGCGGAGTCCAGGGGATGGTCGCTCAACAGGGGCATCCTGACGCAGGGTCTTATTGATAATGTTTCGCATTCTAATCGTTGGTTATGGCACTGAGCAATCACCCGACATGACCGTTGGCGAAGAATGTATCCAGCACAATTTTTTGTTGCCGCACGGCGCGCCGTTTAATCTGCAGGCTTTCTCTGGTGGATGGCTTGAGCATGATCGACCTCGCAACCCTCGCGGTGTTTTCCGGCGCTGTTTTGCTGTTGCTGCTGTCGCCGGGGCCGAACATGGCGTTTGTGATCAGCCATGGCGTGAGTTATGGCTGGCGCGGTGGCGTGGCTTCAAGCCTGGGGATCTGCGTGGCGGATTTGCTGCTGACCGCCTTGACGGCCAGCGGGGTGACCGCCTTAGTCGCCAGTTGGCCGCCGGCGTTTGATTTGATTCGTTACGCCGGGGTGATCTACCTGCTGTGGCTGGTGTTCAAGACCTTGCAAAAAAACACCGGCCTGGACATGACCCAGGTCCGTCGCGTGCGTTTGCGGCATGTATTTGCGCAGGCCATGCTCAACAGTTTGCTCAACCCTAAGGCGTTGCTGTTTTTCATGGTGTTCCTGCCCCAATTCGTCAGGCCCGAGGCCGGCTCCATCGCAATGCAACTGTGGGTGTTGGGCGGCGTTCTAACCCTGATCGCCGGGGTTTTTCATGCCTTGCTGGGCATTTTTGGCGGGGCGATCAGCCGAATGTTTGCGGGCAGTCGCCACAGCGCCAGGCTACAGAAATGGGGCCTTGCGAGCGTGCTGATGCTATTGGCGGCGCGGTTAGCGGTGATGTCCAGACCTGCCTGACCCACCGCCATAACAGCACTACCGCTACAGAATTTGCTGCGCAGGTGCCATCAGGCCAACCGCGCCGCCGCACGCGCCACAATTTCACCGCGCACCCGACGCGATTCCGCCGTGCGCTTGTGGGCTTCCTCCAGCACATGTTCAGGCGCGGTGCTCGGGCTGCCCGCGTCAAACGGCGGTGCCGGCGCGTATTCGATCTGCAGTTGCACAAGCTGTGCGGCGGCTTCGCTGTACAGCTCGGCGGCCAGGGTCAGCGCAAAGTCGATCCCCGCAGTAATCCCGCCACCGGTGAACAGGTTGCCGTCACGCACCACGCGCGCCTGGATCGGGATAGCGCCCAGTGGGGCGAGGAGGTCGTGGTAGGCCCAGTGGGTGGTGGCTTTGCGGCCGCGCAGCAAACCGGCCGCGCCGAGCACCAGTGAGCCGGTGCATACCGAGGTCACGTAGCGGGCGGTCTGTGCCTGGGCTTTGAGGAAGTCGAGTGTTTGCGGGTCTTCCATCAAGGCGCCGACGCCGGAACCGCCGGGCACGCATATCACATCCAGGCGCGGGCAGTCGGCATACGTCATGGTCGGAGTGAACACCAAACCGGTGCTGGAAGTGACCGGTGCCAGGTCTTTCCACACCAGGTGCAGCTTCACATCCGGCAGCGAACCCAGCACGTCATAGGGGCCAGTAAGGTCCAGTTGCTGGATGCCGGGAAACAACAGAAAGCCGATCTGCAAGGTCATGAATCAAGCTCCGATAAAGGGGTGGACGGCTTCACTGTAGAGGCCTAGGCTTTGGCGAATACGCCATTGAACCCACAAATCACGCCAATCATGACCCGGATCATTCACGTTCTCGCTTTTGATAATGCCCAGGTGCTCGACGTGACCGGGCCGTTGCAGGTGTTCGCCTCGACCAATGACCTGGCGCGCCAGCGCGGCCTGGCGTTGCCTTACGCGGTCTCGGTAGTCGCCGCGCAGGACGCGCCGGTGATGACCTCTGCCGGCCTGGCGTTGGTGGCCGAGCCGCTGCCCGCGGCGGATACACCCTGCGACACGCTGGTGATTGCCGGCGGCTGGGGCGTGTATGGCGCCGCCGAAGACCCTGCGTTGGTGCAGTGGGTGCGCGAAAAGGCCAGGCACACACGGCGCATGACGTCGGTGTGCACCGGGGCTTTTTTGCTCGCCGCCAGCGGCCTGCTCGACGGCTGCCGTGTGGCCACCCACTGGACCCGCTGTGAAGAACTGGCGCGCAAGTTTCCCGCACTGACGGTGGAGTCCAACCCGATCTTCATCCAGCAAGGTGCGGTGTGGACCTCCGCCGGCGTCACCGCCGGCATCGACCTGTGCCTGGCCCTGGTGGAAGAAGACCTGGGCCGCGCCGTCGCCCTGGAAGTGGCGCGGCATTTGGTGGTATTCCTCAAGCGTCCGGGCGGACAATCGCAATTCAGCGCGACGTTATCGCTGCAAAAGGGCGACAGCCGCTTTGCCGACTTACACGCCTGGATGGCCGACAACCTCACCCTGGATTTGAACATTGCTACATTGGCCGCCCAGGCCGGCATGAGCGAGCGCAGCTTTGTGCGCCACTACCGCACCGAAACCGGCCAGACCCCGGCCCGCGCCGTCGAACTGATCCGCGTGGAAACAGCGCGGCGGCAGTTGGCCGACAGCACGGCATCGATCAAACGCATTGCGGTGCAATGCGGTTTTGGCTGTGAGGAAACCCTGCGGCGCAGTTTTCTGCGGGCCTTGGATGTCACGCCCCAAGCCTACCGGGAACGCTTCTGCCAACCGGTTTGAATGAAAACTTAAGCAGCAGGTGGACGCCAAGGCGCTGCAATTTCGGCCTCGGAGTTACAGGCCGTGGAGAGCCTGCGCCGTAACGCCCTCGAGCATGACCTGGCGCGCCAGGTACAGCGCGAGCATGCAGCCGTGCGGGCGCGGGATGAGCTGGTGGCGGTGGTTTCCCATGACCTGCGCAGCCCGCTATTGGACGTCCCGCGAGGGCAACCCCAATGGCGGCGGCCTGGGCTTGTATATCTGCCATGGCATCGTCGAAGCCCACGGCGGCTCGCTTTGGGCAGAAAGCGTGGTGGGGCAGGGCAGTGTCTTCAGCTTCAGGAGCGCGGCGGCGCTCTCACGTTCTGTCGAGTAGTTCAAACAGCGCCTCAAGGGTCACCTGCGGCGCTTCCTGGAACACATTGTGGCCAACGCCCGGCAACACCTGGCGCCGATACACGCCGCTGAAGCACGCCACATCGTCGTCCTCGACCGGTGCCGGGCCGACGCCATCATCGGCGCCGCACAGCGAGATGCTCGGCACCGAAATCGGCGGCTGCAGCGCCAGTGCCTGCTCGATGGCTTCCAGCGCCGGGTCGCCGGGGGCGTACATGAAGCGATGGCGATAGGAGTGAATGACCACCTCGACAAAATCCGGGTTATCAAACGACGGCGCGGTCTTGGCGTAGAGGCTCGGCCCTTCGGCCCAGGTCGGCGACCACAGCGTCCACAGCAGCTCGCACAGCTCGCGGCGATTGGCGCTCAAGCCGTCCACGCCACGCTGGGTGTGAAAGTAGAACTGATACCACAGGCGATGCTCTGTGTCGGGCGCACGCGGCTTGAGTGAATGGGCGATGTCCTGAATGTTGTAGCCATCTCCCGTCACCAACCCACGTACGCGCTCGGGCCACAGCGCGGCGACGATACACGCGGCGCGGCCACCCCAGTCAAAACCCGCCAACGTGGCTAGCGGGATGTGCAGGGCATCCATGAAGTCCAGCAGGTCCTTGGCCAACGCCGCCTGTTGGCCGGAGCGCATGACCTGCGCATTGATAAACCGCGTCGGGCCATAGCCGCGCAGGTAGGGCACCAGCACGCGGTAGCCACGCTCGGCCAGCACCGGCGCGATGTCATCGTAGCCACGCGGGTCGTAAGGGAAACCATGCAGCAATATGATCGGCGCACCGTCTTCAGGGCCGTGGGCTTCATAGGCCACGTCGAGCATGGAGGTGCGCACGTAGAGCAGTGGGGCGAGTGGGGTCATGACGGTCTTCTCGTAGCTGGCCAAAGGTGAAAACTTTAGTCGAACGCTGTGACGGGAGATCGAACGATCGAAGGCAATGTTCTTACTTGTCTGGACACTCGCGCACCAACAATCCCAGTGCTGTCAGGTCATGCCGCTGGCCATTCCAGAATCCGGCCTCTCGCAATGTGCCTTCGGTTTTAAAACCCAGGCGTTTCAATAGCGCTAGAGAAGCAGTGTTTTGAGGGTGCACCATCGCTTCTACCCGATGCAACTGCATATGCTTAAAGCCCCAATCGAGCATGGCCTGCAAGGCTTCGCGCATCAAGCCTTGCCCGCGAGCAGCAGGGGCGAGTTCGCAGGACAAAGCGCAGCTGTTCCAGGCGCGGTTCCACTTGAACAGGCCGCAACTGCCAATCAATTTGCCTTGGTGTTCAAGGCCCCAACGGGTGCCTGGGTTGGGGTGAGTGCGCCACTGGGCGAAGGTGTCGATAAGGGCTTCGGCCTGGGCGACGTCAGTCATGGGGTCGGCGCCGAACCAGCGCATGCTCGCGGCATCGGCGTGGATGGCGAACAGCGCGGGGGCGTCGGTTAATTGCAGTTCTCGCAGGCGCACGCGTGGGGTTGCGAGGGTAGGAAATCCGCTCATGGCGCCAGGGTCGCGAAAACCGGATCGCGATCAACGATTTTGACTAAAGGATGCCGCCCCACCTCTACCTCCATGTTTTGCGCACAATCGAACGACGCGTCTGGCCATTGTGCCCAGCCCGCCTCAGGGTTGCCACACGGTCTTTACCCCACTGAGCTTGCGGTCCAAAAAAGTCGCCGCGCTGATCAGCGCCAAGTGGCTCAGCGCCTGGGGCGTATTGCCGAGGTGATGGGCCTGGCTGTCGAATTCTTCGGCGTACAGGCCCAACGGGTTGGCGTAGCGCAGCAGTTGTTCGAATTCCAGGTGGGCTTTCTCCACCTGGCCGGCGCGGGCCAGGCATTCGACGTACCAGAACGAGCAGGCAGTAAAGGCGCCTTCGGTACCTTGCAGGCCGTCGATCTGGCTGTCGTCGTTGCGGTAGCGATAGACCATGCCGTCACGCACCAGGCTTTTCTGGATCGCTTCCAGGGTCGACAGCCAGCGCGGGTCGGTGGCCGCGACGAAGCGCACCAGCGGCATCAGCAGCATCGAGCCATCCAATGCGGTGCTGCCGATATGTTGCACAAAATGGCCGCGCTCTTCGTTCCAGAAGTTGCTCCAGATGTCGGCGTAGATGGCCTGGCGGGTCTGGTCCCAGCGTGCGAATGGGGCGGGCAACGAGCGTTTGGAGGCCAGGCGGATCGCGCGGTCCAGCGCCACCCAGCACATCAGCCGCGAATGCAGGAAGTGATGCTGCTCGCCGCGCATCTCCCAGATGCCCACGTCTTTCTGGTTCCAGATTTCGCAGACCTGGTCGGCCACTTCCACCGTGTGTTTCCAGCCTTCGTGGGAAATCGCCTCGCCGTATTTATTGACCAGGTACACCGCGTCCATCAGTTCGCCGTAGATATCCAACTGGATCTGGTCGAACGCCTCATTGCCGACGCGCACCGGCTTGGCATCGCCATGCCCGCTCAAGTGGTCGAGTGTGGTTTCCGGCAGCTGCTGACGCCCATCGATGCCATAGAGAATATTGATTTTGGTCGGCTGCCCGCAGCAATCGCTGACCCGGCCTTTGAGCCAGCGCATGTAGCTGTTGGCTTCCTCGACAAAGCCCAGGCGCATAAACGCGTAGACGGTGAACGAGGCGTCGCGGATCCAGGTGTAGCGGTAATCCCAGTTGCGTTCGCCGCCGGGAGACTCGGGCAGGCCGAAGGTGGCGGCGGCGATGATCGCGCCGTGTTTGCGTGAGGTCAAAAGCTTCAAGGCCAGCGCCGAGCGGTTGACCATTTCGCGCCAGCGCCCACGGTAATTGGATTGCGCGATCCAGCCGCGCCAGAACTTCAGGGTGCGTTCCAGGTAGAGGTCGGTGCAGTCGTTGGTGACGCGTGGGTCGTCGGCGCCACCGAGGACAAATTCGGCGCCTTCATCCTGGCTCAGGCTAAAGCGTGCGACCGCCGCCTGGTCTTCGAGGTCCAGCGGGTGGCTGCCGACCAGGCGCAAGCCAGGCTGGCCGTCAGCCGTAAACAGCACACCGCCGTTGTCGGCCGTCGCCTGGGTTTTTGCGCGGGCGTAGTCATGGCGCACAGCGCAACGCAGGTGAAGGGTGGCTTTGCCGCTGACTACACGCACGCGGCGAATCAGCAACGGCAGGTCGTCGACGTCTTCGCCGACGGACAGCAAGTCAGTAATTTCCACCACCGCTTCATCACTCAGCCAGCGGGTTTGCAGCACATTAGTGTCGGGCAGGTAGATTTGCTCGCGACGCGCGTTGGGCAGGTCGGGGGTGAGTTGGAAAGCACCGGCCTCGGGCGAGTCCAGCAGCGAGCAGAAGACCGACGGGCTGTCGAATTCCGGCCAGCAGAAAAAGTCGATACTGCCTTTGTCGTTCACCAGCGCTGCGCTGCGCATATCGCCGATGATGCCATGGGCATCGATGGCGCTTTGCGGTTCGTTCTTGAAATCAACCATTGCCGCGAAACTCCGGATAAAGGCTCATGCCGCCATCAATAAACAAGGTGCTGCCCACCACGTAGTCGGAGGCATCACTGGCCAGCCAGACCACCGCGTTGGCCACGTCTTCCACGTCGCCAACGCGACCGTAGGGAATCAACTTGAGCAGTTCTTGTTCAGCCGCGCCTTCAGTGGCCGCACGGTTGATTGCCGTGCGAATCGCCCCTGGCGCGATGCCATTGATGCGGATGCGCTGTTCACTGACTTCCTGGGCGAGGGTGCGCATCAGCATCTCCACGCCGCCCTTGGAGGCTGCGTAATTCACATGCCCGGCCCACGGGATGACCTGGTGCACCGAACTCATGTGGATGATTTTGCCGGCCGCCCGCGAGACGCCATCGCGGATGCCTTGGCGATTGAAGATCCGTACGGCGGCGCGGGCGCACAGGAACTGGCCGGTGAGGTTGACGCCGATCACGGTGTTCCAGTCATCAAGGGTCATGTCGACCAGATTGGCGTCTTTTTGCAGGCCCGAGTTGGCCACCAGAATGTCCAGGTGGCCGAAGGCCTCGAGGGTCTTTGCAAATAAACGCTCCACGTCGGCTTCTTTGGAGACGTCGCCACCGATGGCAATCGCCCGCCCGCCGCCTGCGTTGATCTGAGCGGCAAGGGCTTGCGCCGGCGCCGCCTGAGAATTGTAGTTGAGCACCACGGCCGCCCCGGCCTCGGCCAACGCCTTGGCCGCACCTGCGCCGATGCCGGAGCTGGCGCCGGTGACCAGGGCCACTTGTTGCTGCAAGGAGATCTGCATTGCCCGCCCACCGTTTTATGAGAGTCCTTTGTGCTGACTGACACGCGTCGGTAGAAGTTCAGCGAGCTCAAATGGGTTTTTCTGTGGTGATGATGCATCTATCGGAATAAAAAACACATTATAAATAATTAAAAGTAATTAATAATCTACTAAGAATCGTTTGACAGGATTTTGCTCTGAGCGTCTTATAGGCACTCATCAATGTGCTCCGCTGGTAGTTCAGAAGTCATCGCGGATATACCTATAAGAGATGCCTATGCACCCATTGGCCTTTATAGGGGAACTACCAGTTCAGGAGGCAGCGCCTGTCCGCGTGGGCGTGCCTAAGTTAGTGATCTTCGATTGCGACGGTGTATTAGTGCAAAGCGAAGAAATCACCCTGTCTGTATTGATTTCCCTGCTGAATGAACAAGCACGTCGTGACGCGCCAGAGGCTAAGGGTCTTGACTCAGTAGAATTCATTGAGCGCTTTCGTGGGCGCAAGATTGCCGACTGCTTAAGTGAAGCTGAGCAGCGCTTTAATATTTGCCTGGACAGTCAGTTTGAACAAACCTTTCGCCAAACAGCACGGCTCGATTTGACGGCGAAGTTAAAACCTACCGATGGAATCCTTGAAGTGCTGGAAGGTCTGACGCTGCCTTTTTGCGTAGCCTCCAGTGCGCCCCTTAATAAAATAGAACACTGTTTACGCCTCACGGAGCTGTGGTCTTATTTTGAGGGGCACCTATTCAGTTGTTACGAATTAGGCCGTTGGAAACCGGACCCTTTGGTGTTTTTAACAGCGTGCGCTGCTTATAACGTCGACCCCTGTGATGCATGGGTTATTGAAGACAGTATTGCCGGTATTCACGCGGCGGTTGCAGCCAATATAAGTGTGTTGGGTTTTGGGCCAGTAGACAGACATTCAATGTTGGCCGATGCCGGGGCGTTACCTTTTTCTGATATGCGTGAATTACGCACGTTACTAGCGTGATATGACTACTCAAGGAGGAGGCGTTGTGAAGATTTCAGGTTATACAGAGCGACTAAAGAGTAATGATCAACGTTCGGAGGTGTGGTGGGATTCGTCGCCGGCCGTCTATGTAGCTTATAAGAAACACTTGCTTGAAAAATACCCCGCAGCCTTCAGTTCCATAGAACAGTTAATGCCCGACACGTTTGCGCAACCCGGCGGGTTCAGTAATGTAACGACAAACCCTCGTCTGGTAACGGCGGTGATTCTTGAAAAACGTGACTATTGGTTGTCGCGGTTCAATCTCGCCAAGCTGGCGCCCCAAGAGTTGCGCAGGAAGCTGTACGACGAAGTGATCGTGCAGGGCGCTTCGGATCTGAAGCAGCGTTGGGTTCAATCCGGCCAGCGTGAAGGCTGGATTTGCGCGCAAGTCGATCCTGTCGATGTGCGCTGTGCCGAACGCATGACTGCAAGGGGAGTGGCGCTGCGTCAGTTGGCTGCGAATGTGATGGTGAAGGTTCCCGCAAGCCTGGAGGGCCTTGCGACGGTTGAGCATTTAGTGGCGCAAGGCAGCTCAGTGAACATCACCTTCTGCTTCACGGTTTCGCAGTTCCAGGCAGGCATCGAGGCCATAGAACGTGGAAGGGTGACTGCACGCAGCAAGGGTGTCGACACACGCCGCTGCAAGTATGTGATCACGTTCATGATCGGCCGCTTTGCCTGTCAGCCCGAGTTTGCGTTACAAGCGGCAGAGCGTGGCTTGGCGCTGAGCCCGGAGGACCTGCGCTGGGCCGAGTTGTTGGTTTATGAGCAGGTACAGGCGCTGGTCTCGGCGTCGGCCGCGCCGGTCAAAACCCTGCTTTCCAGTATAAAAGTCGATGTCGACGAGCGTGGCAACAGGCACTGCTGGCACCTGGAGAAGACCGGCTTGTTGGCGACGTGCTACACACTGACGCCGGAAGTGGTTGAGTTTTTGGTTGTGCGCGAAAGTCGCGGTAAACCGGTATTTCCTGCGGGGGAACCCTTGAAACCGCCGGCTTCGACACTCGCGAAATTGTTGCGTATTCCATATTTCTGCGAAGCCTACTTTCTGGACGGCATCGAGCCTTATGACTTTTGCAACCATGAGGCTTTTATCAACACGTGCAATGAGGCCAACAGTGCGCACCGGCGCCTGGCCGACTTCTGCACTCGACTCTGCCCCCCTGCGCACGCTTTCAGCCGCTCCCTCAGTCCGATCATGGCGGCCGAATACGGGGTGCTGGTATGAACAAGATGGTCGGCTTATGGGCGCACCCCCGTTCGCGATCCACGGTGTTGGAACGCGTGTTTATCGAGCGCGGAGACTTCGAAGTTTTCCACGAGCCGTTTGCCCATATGGCATTTTCTGCCGATTCTGAAATTCCGTCGGATGAATGGGATCACAGTTTCCCAACCACTTATCAGGGAATAAAAGAACGACTGGTAAAGACCAGGGAAACGGCCAACGTATTTCACAAAGACATGTGTTATCACTGCCTCGATGACTTGAAAGTTGACGTGGAGTTTCTGGCACAACAGGACAATATCTTTCTTGTTCGCGAGCCCGCCAGCAGCATTCTTTCGCATTATCGCGTACACCCCAATATGCCGCTGCAAGCCATTGGGCATAAAGCCTTGTACGAAATCTTTTGTGTGGTCACCAAACTTACTGGCAAAGTGCCCTATGTGATTAATGCTGATGACCTGGCGGCAGATCCGGAACGGGTGATTGGCAAACTGTGTGACTATTTGGGTATTGAATTCCTGCCGCAAGCCATGATGTGGAAGCGCGAGTGCCCACCCCAATGGAAAACCTGGAGAAGTTGGCACGTCGCAGCAGAAAACAGTGAGTGCATTATTCCGTCGAGTGAGCCTCGCCCCAATAAAGAGGAACTCGAAAATATACCCGCGTTAAAAGCGATGTATGACTATCACCGGGTTTTTTACGCGCGCATGAACGAATTCTGTCAATAGGGAGCAGGGCATGAAAAAGTTGGTGATTACCGGTGCCGCGAATGGAATTGGTCGGGCAACCTGGAGCAGGCGATTGTTGAAGGTTACTTTGTCATTGCCGTGGATAGGGACGCGGACGCCCTTAACCGGCTGCAACAGACTTACGGTTCGAGTGTATTAGAGAGTCATGTTGCCGATCTTTCCAATGATGCGGTGATCAAGGGCTTTATGCCAAGCCTGTATGAGCGTCATTCCACGCTCTATGGGTTAGTTAATAATGCAGGGCTGTATCACGGCAAAAGTATTTACGCCTATTCCGATAACGAAGTGGATGAAATGCTTAACGTTAACCTCAAAGCATTACTTTATCTTTCCAAAGACTTCGCCGAACGGGAAATGAAGCACGAAGCGCCGCGCAGCATCGTCAATATCACCTCAGTGGCAGGGGAAGTGGGCAGTTGTGACGCCCTGTACGGCGCCACCAAGGCTGCCGTGATCGGCTTGACCAAGGCCAATGCCTGGAATTTCGCGCCTTTTGTGCGGGTAAACGCGGTATCGCCCGCACTGATTCACGACACCGCTATTTACGACACTATTCCTGAGTATCGGCGGGCGGAGTACGCGCGCCAGGAAATTCTCAGAGACCCGATCCTGCCCAGTGGTGTGGCCGAGGTCATCCTGCTGTTGGTCGGTAAAGGTTTGCGGCATATGACCGGCAAGGTTATCCCGGTTGATAACGGAGCCTACCCACGGTGAACCAGTCCATAGCGAAAAAAAAGTTGCTGTTGGTGGGCGCCGGTAACTTGTGCCTGCAAATTCTCAAGATTCTGGCGCCCAGGAACAGGTTCGAGTTTGTCGTGTTGGGGCGCAACGAAGAAGCGACCATCAGGCTGTGCAATCTGGTGACGCTGGCGTGCGCACAACTGGAACAGTATGTTGCTATCTCGCCGGTGATCGCTGACTTGACCGATATCGGCAGCGTTACCCAGGTGCTCCGGGAGCACGCGCCGGACATCATCGTGAACTGCGCCTCGTTGCAGTCATGGAGAGTGATCACCGGGTTGCCCAAACGCTCGTTCGAGCAGCTTGACCAGGCACAGTTCGGTCCCTGGCTACCCATGCACCTGACACTGATGCATGACTTGATGCAAGCCGTGAAGGCCTCCGGTATTGCCACCCTGACCGTCAATGCGGCCTTTCCCGATGCCGTCAACCCTATCCTGGCCAGGGTCGGGCTGGCCCCTGATATCGGCGTGGGCAATGTCGCCAACCTGATTCCGGCCGTGCGTTTTTCCATCGCGCGATTGCTCAAGTGCTCTCCCGCTGACGTGGAGGTGATGCTGTATGCCCAGCATTATTTCAGCCACTACGTGCCACGCGGCGGCTTGCCTCCACGTGCCAGCTATCGCTTGCTGTATGAGGTTCGCGGCCGGCGTGAGGTCGCTCGCCTGTCTAATGAGGTGATTTTTTCTACGGTGAAAAACGAGTTTCGTCGCTTGGGCGGGGTTGATGGGCAGTTTCTAACCGCGTGTTCTGCGGTCACTGTGATCGAAGGGCTGTTCTCCCCGACGCCGGTACTGGTGCACGCGCCAGGCCCGCTGGGGCTTCCGGGGGGCTATCCGGTCTGGCTTCAGGATGGACGCATCAATGTGCAGTTCTCCGACGAGTGCCCCTACGACGACGCGGTGCGCCTCAACAGCATTTGCCAAAGCCACGATGGTATCGACGAAATCCATTGCGACGGCTCGGTCACCTTCAACCCCAGGTGCATGGCAATCATGCAGACGATGCTGGGGTACTCCAAGGACATCATGTCGGTTCAGCAGTCTGCGGACTGTGCTCGGGAGTTGGCGGGAAAGTACCTGTCTTTCAAAAATTCAATCGGCTAGGGGCGGTGTGCCATGAGTCAAATCCTGGGGTATGAACACGAGGAAGTAGCCCATTACTCAACGCAGTATTCGCCAGACTTTGTCGAGCGCTGGGACGCGTTGATTGATTGGGAAAAAAGAAAGGCCGGCGAACAGGGGTTCTTTGAGCAGTTGCTGAAAAGTCACGGAGTGAAATCAGTACTCGATGTATCCACGGGCAGTGGTTTTCATGCCGTGCAACTCAAGCAGGCAGGTTTCGAGGTGGTCGCTACGGACGGTAGCGGCACGATGCTGAACAAAGCCCGACAAAACTTTCTTGAGCGTAAATTGGCAATTGAATCCCACCACAAAGAGTGGCTTGAGCTCGACCCGGACGTGCTGGGCACGTTCGATGCCGTGGTGTGTCTGGGCAGTTCACTGTGCCACGTGTTTGAGGCCAGCGACCGTATAAGCGTGCTGCGCACGTTCAGGGCCTTGCTCAAGCCAGGCGGTGTGTTGATTGTTGATCAGCGTAATTTCCGTGCTATTCGCGCGGGCAAGTTCAAATCCAGCGGCAATTATTATTACTGCGGTGCGAGCGCGTCGGTCAGCCTGGGCAGGGTCGATGCACAGGTGTGCGAGTTCATTTACGACTTTGACGATAAACAACGCTACAGCCTGAAAGTGTATCCGTTATTGCCTGCGGATCTGGCCGACGAGATTCGGGTCAGCGGCTTCTCTGCCCATAAGGAATACGGCGATTTTCAGCCTGTCTTCGACGGGATGAATTGTGATTTTGTCATCCACACTGCCCGCGCCGTTTGAGGGCGTCATGATGAGCACACTCGTACAGAATAATCCTCGCGTGCTGGACAGCGTGGTGTTGGCAGTCGTACTGACAGGGTTTGTGGCCAGTACCTACGGGTTCGGCGTTTATTTGTTCGCCAACCTGGTCGTTGATATGCGCCGAGATATCGGCTTTGGCTACACCACTGTGGGCTTGATCACCGGGGGCGCACAAATAGGTTTCCTGCTGTTTTCTTCAGTCACCAGTTACATCAGTCGTTTTTTCGAAGGTTGGAAAATCAGCCTGGTGTCCACCGTGGTGACGTCTCTGGCCCTGCTGGGCTTGAGCGTCAGCGACAATATTTGGTTGTCGGGTGGGTTGTTGATATTGCTGGGAGGGTGCTCCGCTTCGGTTTACATCCCGCTGGCAGAAATCGTCACCAAGGGTTTTAGCCCAGGTAATCGCTCCCGGGTCATGGGGTTGATCTCCAGTGGCACCAGCTACGGCGTGTTTATCAACGGGTTACTGGTGTCATTTCTCACCTTGCAGGGTGGCTGGCGCTCGATCTGGCTGACGGCCGGTCTTGTGTCATTGGGCCTCTGTTTCGTGGCCTGGTTTCTGTTGCGTAACATGGGGGCTGACCAGGCGGCTGGTTTTTCAGGTAAGCGCTCGCGGTCGTTCGATGGCCAGACGCCTTGGCTGAGCCGTTCGTTGTACCTGATCTGGGGCATCGCCTTTCTCAATGGGATGGCACTGCTGCCGTTTCAGACTTACCTGGCACCTTACCTTCGCGATGAATTAGGCGTTTCGGTACAGGACGCAGGGTTTATCTGGACGACGATCGGCGCTGTGGGGATGGCGTCGGGCTTTTTGGTGGGGTGGATTGCGGACAAAGTGGGTGCCAGGACGGCCTTGGCCATGTGCTTTCTGAGTGCGGGTCTGGCAGCCATGCTGGTGTTCAGTTTTAACGTTATCGCGTTGTTCTATTTGGCGGCTTTTTTGTTTGCGCTGGCGTTCTACCCCATCTTTGGGCTGGTCCCCAGCTATATCGGACAAATCGTTCCGGTCAACCGACTGACGCAGGCATTTGGCATTGCCAATGTGCTGATTGGCCTGGGTGGCGTGTGCGGTAACTTCCTGGGCGGGCTGTCCAAAGACCTGACAGGCTCGTTCTCAACAGTCTATTGGGTGGTTTCACTGCTTCTGTTTTTGCAATGCGTGATGGTGTTCATGTTGGGCAAACAGTCTGTTTCGCTGACGGAGGGAGAACGGCCATGAGCTATTTTGCGCAAGAACCGCAACAGAATTTGCATGCGTCTGCGTTCAATCACGTGCGTGCCGAACAGTCGCGAATGAAGCACAAACCCAGGGTCATTTGGATGACGGGGCTCTCGGCCTCCGGGAAGTCGACCATTGCCAATGCGCTGGATATTGCCTTACGGGCCCAAGGCCGGTTTACCTGCATCCTTGATGGCGACTCGGTACGCAGTGGGCTGTGTCGTGACTTGGGGTTCACCGACAGCGACCGGGATGAAAACATTCGGCGGGTCGCGGAGGTGGCGGGTTTGATGGTGGAGGCGGGACTTATCGTCATCGTCGCGCTGATCTCGCCGTCATCGGCCAGTCGGCATTACGCCCGCTCGATTATTGGCAACGAGCGTTTTGTCGAAGTTCACGTGGACGCTCCACTGGCAACTGTCGAACAGCGAGACCCTAAAGGTTTGTATAAAAAGGCGCGGTCGGGGCTGCTCAAGAACTTTACGGGGATTGATTCGAACTACGACACTCCGTTGTTTCCTGAAGTGCATTTGCCGACTGACGTGATTTCGGTTGAACAATCGGTCGGGATTATTCTTGACTGGATGGCGCGTGCGCAGGACCCCGTTCAGCCATTGGTCTTCTAGCCGCGGGGCAGTGACTTCGACTCCAGGAAACGAGGTATTCTCTGCCAGGGCGGAGCATGCAGGTTCTTTCGGGAGTTGGAATGACACATTTCACGGGCACTGCAAAATCAATCCGGCTGATCGGCGGGGCCCGGGTATTGGACTTCATCAATACCACTAATGGTCGCAGGCCGCACTCCGCACTCAAGGTTCGGGAAGAACGACTCACCAGTTTCAAGTTCTTCATGGAATGGGCATTACACGCCTCTTTGCTCTCTGAGCAAGAGTACGCTGACTACACACCTATGGTGGTTGACTCGGCTATTTCCTTCCAGCCAGACCTGGACGCCATTATTGCTTTGCGAGAGCTTCTGTACGGCGTCTTCCATACGCTGTCATTACGCCAAAGTGTCACCGATGAGGCATTACAGCAGATCAATCTGCACTACCAGCAGGGCACGGGGTGGCGAGTGTTGCGCTCCATCGACGGGGTGCCCGCGTGGGGCTGGCGCACCTGCAGCTCTGCGCAAGAGTTGACGTCGATGCTGATAGCGCGCCTGGCCACAGACGCGACGCAACTGCTGGTATCGAGCCAGCTTCACACGTTGAGGAGCTGCAGTTGTACCGATTGCGATTGGATATTTCTCGACCTCTCCAAAAGTAAACAACGCAAATGGTGCCAGATGAGTGTGTGTGGCAGCCGAGAGAAGCTGAGCCGACTCAAACAGGTGGCCGGTCATCTTTAGTTGCAACGCAATACGGTGGGCGACGGGAAGCAATTGCTCCGCTTAATAGGAAATATTACTATTCACGCCCCGCCTTCCAGTGCTCACGCGATGATTCCTCAGCCGCCCCGCAGAACAGGCTTTTTCGAGCATTACGAAGAGTTGATCGGAACCTGGGCACGCCGTCTGAGAAACCGTCAGCAGGCCGAAGACCTGGCGCACGACACCTTCGTGAAGGTGCTTGAGTCGCGTTCGAGCGACGTTGAGCAACCGCGCGCCTATCTGCATCAAACGGCGCGCAACATCGCGGTGGACGCATACCGCCGCGAAGACCGGCGAGAGGCGCTGGCGTTGGACGCCATTGATCAGCGTTCGCCCCACAGCGGCGACCCGGAGCATGTCATGCACGCGATCCAATTGGCCGACTCCATCGAGCGGGCCTTGGCCGAGTTGCCGCTTAACTGTCGCAAGGTATTTATCTGGCAGAAAATCGAGGGCCTCACCCAGCAGGAAATCGCCGTACGCCTGGGCCTGTCTAAAAACATGGTGGAAAAGTATATGATCCGCACCTTGCGGCATCTGCGCGACCGCCTGGACGCCATGGCCCCATGAACTCTGCCCGTTTTGAAACAGGATCTTCCACGATGGATAGCCGTGCTCGCGACGAAGCCGCGCAATGGTTTGTACGCCTGCAAGACGCCGAGTTGAGCCCCGAAGAACGACAGCGTTTTGATGCGTGGTGTGCCGAGCGGCCTGAGCATCAATACGAATTTGAAGTGCTGCAAGGCCTGTGGAGCGCCGCCGACCTTGTGCCCACGGCGCGTTTGCAAGCGCTGTGCGAGGCCCCGGTCGAACGCCCCATACGTCACGCCATTGTGCGTTACGCCGTGGCTGCCAGTGTGGTAGCCATCGCCTTGGGGCTTGGCCTGTTCAGCGGGCTTGATCATCCCAAACCCTATAGCGCTGAGTTCAGCACGCGCTTGGGCGAGCATCGCCAAGTGGCATTGCCCGACGGTTCAGTGATGGACCTGAACAGCCGCAGCGTGGTGGCGGTGCACTATGAAAAGGGCCGACGCGGCGTAGACATCAAACAGGGCGAAGCTATGTTCAGCGTCGAGCACGACACCAGCCGCCCGTTTGTCGTGGCCGCCGGGGCGGGGCAGGTCACGGTCACCGGCACGCGTTTTGATGTGCGCCGCGATGACGACCAGACCCGCGTGGTGGTCGAGGCCGGCACGGTCAAAGTGCGGGGGCGAGCGTCGGATCAAGTCGTGATGCTCACGGCAGGGCTCGGCACCCATGTCGATTCTGCCGGGCAAGTCGTTACGGCGTATGCGGTGAATGCCGATGAACTGACAGCCTGGCGCACGGGCAAGTTGGTGTTCAACAACGCCACCCTCGGCGAAGTGGCGCGGGAAGTATCGCGCTATCGCGAGCAGCCGTTGCGGGTCAACACGGCGGCGGTGAGCAATCTGCGGCTGACCAGCGTGTTCAAATCCAGCGACACGGACGCGCTGCTCAAAGCGCTGCCGCATATCCTTCCAGTGGCCGTACGCGCCTTGCCGGACGGCAGCCAGGAAATTATTTCACGCTGACATTCAGGTTTTTTTCGAGTTCTTCGTCTTCTTCTGCAACTGCAACTGGTTTGCATTAACAGCCGCACACTCTTGCGATCACAGGACTAGGTTCGACGTGAAAAAACTTGTCGTGAACAACAATAAATTCTCCCGCTGGGCGCCCCTGGCGCTGGCGCTTGCCGTTAGTTCCGCGCTGCCTGCGGCCTATGCGGCAGAAGGCATCCATATTCGCTCCCAACCGCTGGGCGCTGCGCTGAGTCAGCTGGGCCAGCAGACTTCCCTGCAAGTGTTCTTCAGCCCTGACATGGTCGCGGGCAAACAAGCGCCTGCAGTGGACGGCAACCTGTCGCCCGAACAGGCCCTGCGCCAATTGCTCCAGGGCAGCGGCCTGGATTACCAGATCGATGCCGGTTCCGTGACCCTTCGCCCACTGCGCGGCGGCACGGGTGAAACCGGTTCGCCGCTGGAGCTGGGCGTCACGGATATCAAAGTGGTCGGCGACTGGCTGGGCGATGCCAATGCCCAAGTGGTGCAGAACCATCCGGGCGCACGTACCGTGATCCGCCGTGAAGCCATGGTGGAGCAGGGGGCGATGAATATCAGTGATGTGCTGCGCCGCGTCCCTGGCGTGCAGGTGCAAGAGGCCAACGGCACCGGTGGCAGCGATATTTCCCTCAACGTCGGCGTGCGTGGCCTGACCTCACGTCTGTCACCACGCTCCACCGTATTGATTGATGGCGTACCGGCGGCGTTCGCCCCGTATGGGCAGCCGCAACTGTCGATGGCGCCGATTTCTGCCGGTAACCTGGACAGCATCGACGTGGTACGCGGCGCCGGTTCCGTGCGTTATGGGCCGCAGAACGTGGGCGGCGTGATCAACTTCGTGACCCGCGCTATTCCGGAGCAAGCCTTGGGTGAAGTCGGCACCACCCTGGAAACCTCCGCCCACGGCGGCTGGAAACACGTCGACAATGCTTTTGTCGGCGGTACCGCCGATAACGGCATGGGTGTGGCCTTGCTGTATACCGGGGTGAATGGCAACGGCTACCGCAACAGCAATAACGCCAACGACATCGACGACGTGATCCTCAAGACCCACTGGGCGCCGACCGATCAAGACGATTTCTCGCTGAACCTCCACTATTACAATGCCAATGCCGA
The DNA here is from genome assembly GCF_030687515.1 of Pseudomonas sp. FP2338. Lineage (NCBI taxonomy): Bacteria > Pseudomonadati > Pseudomonadota > Gammaproteobacteria > Pseudomonadales > Pseudomonadaceae > Pseudomonas > Pseudomonas sp. FP2338. Next base: position 2,237,396 of record NZ_CP117436.1, read on the forward strand.
TATGCCCGGCGGCCTGACCCAGAAGCAGTTTGACGCCAACCCGTATCAATCGGTGCGCGATTGGGACAATTTCAGCGGCCGTCGCAAGGACGTATCCTTCAAGTACATCCGCCAGATCGACGACCGTACCCAGGCCGAAGTGCTGACCTATTACATCGACAGCTTCCGTGGCAGCAACATCGCCAACCGCGACCTCAAGACCATCGGTTCCTACCCGCGCAGCTACTACACCTTCGGCATCGAGCCACGGGTGTCCCATGTGTTCGACGCAGGGCCAAGCACCCAGGAAGTCAGCGTCGGTTATCGCTACCTCAAAGAAGGCATGCATGAACAGGCCAGCAGCCTCAATCTGGTCAACAACGTGCCGACACCGGGCGGTCAAAATGACGGCCATGTTTACCAGGATCGCACCGGCGGTACCGTGGCCAACGCGTTTTATATCGACAACAAAATCGATATCGGCAAGTGGACCGTCACGCCGGGCATTCGCTTCGAAAACATAGAAACCAATTGGCATGACCGCCCGGTGGTCGCCTTGAACGGTGTGCGCACCGTGGAAAAAAATCGCAAGATCAATAGTAACGAGCCGTTGCCGGCGTTGAGCGTGATGTACCACATTTCCGATGCCTGGAAAGTCTTTGCCAACTACGAAACCTCCTTCGGCAGCCTGCAGTACGCGCAGATCGGGCAGGGCGGTCGCGTCAACCAGACGGCCGACGGCCTGAACCCGGAAAAGGCCAAGACCTACGAGATCGGCACACGCTATAACGACAGCGTCTGGGGCGGCGAAGTGACGCTGTTCTACATCGATTTCTCGGATGAGCTGCAATATGTGAGCAACGACGTGGGTTGGACCAACCTCGGTGCCACCAAGCACCAGGGTATCGAAACCTCGGCTCACTACGACCTGTCGAACCTGGACCCACGTCTGGACGGCTTGACTGCCAACGCGGGTTTCACCTACACCAAGGCTACCGCCGAGGGTGATGTGCCGTTCAAGGGTCGCGACCTGCCGCTCTATTCCCGTGAAGTGTTGACGGCGGGCCTGCGCTACGACATCAACCACTGGACCCATAACCTGGACGTCTATGCCCAGTCCGGTCAACGTGCGCCGGGTACCGGCACCACCTACATCACCCAGGGTACCGCCGACGGCCAGTACGGCGATATCCCCGGTTATGTCTCGGTCAACGTGCGCAGTGGGTATGACTTCGGTGCGCAACTGTCGAACCTGAAACTGGGTGTGGGCGTGAAGAACCTCTTCGACCAGCAGCACTACACGCGCTCCAGTGACAATAACGCCGGGTTGTACCTCGGTCAGCCGCGTACGTTCTTCGTGCAGGCGAGCGTTGGTTTCTGATCGGTCGTGTGTAAGAAAAATCGCAGCTCAAGGGCGGCGATTTTTTTTGGCTTTTTTCCATGGACTTACCGAGCTGCCTGAGCCTTGGCAGGAACTGTTTGCGCGCATTCGCCACACAGGTTGTAACCAGCGACGTTGATCGTACTGGTCGTTTTCAGACGCCGAGCCAGGGGCCAGACATGACTTCACCTTCGTTTCAATCCGGCCCGACCGAGGGCCGGTGCACCGTTAATGGCTGGCGTGGGGATGCCCGCTCGACATTGCCAGGCGAGGAGGGCAACAGCACGGCCCTGTCAACGGTGTACGCCGCCGAAACGCTGCGCATGAAAGCGTTCGTGGGGCAGCAAAAATTCCAGGCGCCCGTTGCAGATGATTTTGCCCGCGGGCTGCTTGCGCCAGAGCCTGCCAACCGTCCTGACACTCACTGTTTGAGGCAACCCACTTTCCGTTGGGCCGCGCTGCTCAACAGCCTCACCGCCAGTTGGCGAGGGCAAACACCTGGGTGATCCAGTGTTACATGCTGTTATTGGGATTCTCCTGCCACCCGGAACTATCGCGTGGCGCTAACCACATATCGGTTGCTTGCTACCCAGAGGGTGAATCGATGATTCGGGGCCCCTGGTACTGACTTTCAGGCAAGCACGGATCTGCAAAAGGCGAGAGATGAAGCATGAAGATTGAGGGTGCATTACTGCGCGCGCAGCCAATCGGCGTGGGCGGGCCAGAGGTATGTCGGGTTTTATCGCCCCGCGTTTTTCATTCGCCTGGCGATGAGCCATTTGCAACGCGAGATTTGCCGTCGCAGCGGCCCATGCTGTGGCGTGGAGGCTTGTCTTCGTTGCGCCAGCAGGCCCTGCAAAATGCGCCCACGGCTCGCGCCAACACCACACCGCCGGGTCCGAACTCCACCGATAGCCAACTGGCGGGCGAGTTGGAGAAACACTTTGGCGAGCTGCACGGGTTTTTAAAGGAAGGCCGTTTGACGCAGGCATCGTTGCGCCAGATCGCAGCTCAAACCTTGAGTGGAGAGTAAGGTGCGCGACCGTATGATCCTGCTGGTCAGGGAAATTCTCAACCGCCCGCTGCTGAACGACGCAATCATCGACGGTGCGGGGTACATCACCCGTGACAGCCTGAACGCAGCCGCTGCGGCGTTGCTGGGTAACAGCTCCCCTGCCGCCTTCAGTCAGGACCCTTTTCATGATCAGGGCAACGCCGAGGTCGTAAAGGCTTTGCAAGGCTATTTCAAACAATTGCGGGATATACACAAAGATCGCACGGTATTTTTTGAAACGTTTGAATACCTGGAAATAACCCAACTCAAAACCGTGATGAGTGACCCTGACGACCTCGATTCGCAAGGCCGACCGCTGTTGGAGCCCGCGACTGGGCTACCGAGGAAAAAGTACAGTGAACACTGCGTCTACACCGCCAAGAACATCATTGAGCGCCCAGGCCTGCTGCGTTCGCTGGAACGTGCCAACAACATGCGTTTGCTGGGGCGCCCCAGGCACGAGGGCTGGCTTTGCAACAAAAGCCTGGAACGCTGGCTGGAACAATACGAAGCCTACAAAGCCAGATAACCCCTGGCTTTGTAGGTTGAGCCTTTTACACCTTGAGAATTTTACCGCTGATGGCCACCCCGGCCAGCAGCAACGCAATCAGCACAAAGGCCGTGCTCAGGCTGCTGCCGTGGGCGATAAACCCGATAACTGCAGGCCCGGCGAGAATACCGGCATACCCCAGCGTGGTGATGGCCGGTACGGCGATATGTTCCGGCATGACCTTTTGTTTACCGACGGCGGTGTACAGCACCGGCACGATATTCGAGCAGCCGGCACCCACCAGGGCATACCCCAGCAGCGCCGTTTCCCAGGCCGGCAATAACGTGGCGAGCAACATGCCAGCAGTGGCCAGCGCGCCGCCGATGACGATCACGCGGGTGGCGCCCAGGCGGCGGACAATCGAATCACCGGTCAGGCGCCCTGCGGTCATGGTCAAGGCAAACGCCGCGTAACCCAGGCCGGCGTAGGCTTCATCAAGACCGCGTTCTGCACTGAGGAACACCGCGCTCCAATCCAGCACGGCGCCTTCGGCCAGGAACACGATGAAACACAGGCAGCCGATAAACAACACCACACCGTGTGGCACGGCAAATGCCGGGCCAGAGCTTTCGCTGCCGTAGGGCAGCAGATGAGGCCCGGCCTTTAGCAACGCAAGCGCCATGATGACGATCACCACCAGGGTCGCCTGGAACGGCGACAAGCCCAGCCCCAGTAACCCGGCAACCCCCGCTGCGCCAACGATGCCGCCAAGGCTGAACAAACCGTGGAAGCCCGACATCATGGTTTTGCCGCTGGCGCGTTCAACGATGACGGCCTGCAGGTTGACGGTCGAATCCACAGTGCCCAGGCCCGCTCCAAACAGGAACAGCCCGGCTATCAGCAAGGGGATCGAACTGACCGTGGCGAGCATCGGCAGTGCCAGGCAGATCATGATCGTGCCGGCCGTCAGTACCCGTCGGCAGCCGAAGCGAGAGGCCAGTGCACCCGCCATCGGCATCGCGATGATCGATCCGACGCCCAGGCACAACAGCAATAGGCCCAGCGTACCTTCATTCAGATTGGCGCGTGCTTTGGCGTAAGGCACCAGCGGCGCCCAGGCTGCGATACCGAAGCCGGCGATGAAAAAGGCGATACGAGTCGACATTTGTTCCAGCCGCCCGGGAACCACGGGCGCAGGGGTGGGGATGGCAGTCATGAAAAATCCTTGGTTTTGCGTTCAACGAACGATGTCCGGCGCGACATCCTTGCACATCAGGCCCTGTCGAGCGAGCCGGGTTCCCTTCAAGCGAGGGCCTGACACCCAGGTGCAGGTTTATTGTTACAGGAGCGGAACGTCCTCGACGGTGGCGACCACACAGAAGCTATCGGATTCTTCGGCGGTGGTCTGGAAGGTGCGTAATCTGCGTGAGAACGGATGAACCCCAGGTTTTTGCGTTGGATTACCACCTTCCAGTCCACTGCCCACTGCGCAGCCTTTCTGTAATACGCTGCTGCCAAGTGTGTGAGCAACCGGAGAAATACGCCGATGAATATTCTTGTGAAGGCATCGCTATGACGCTGTTCTATGACGCGCGGGGCAATATTTACGGTGTGGTCAGCCCCGGCTATCTACGCAGCAGAGGCATTGCAGTGCCTGAGTCTGCCAACCTGGCTGCCAGCACTCGAAAAGAATGGACAGCCTCAGCGATCGCTTCGGAGTGTGAGTGGGGTACGTTACCGCGTGCGGGCAATGCCAAGGCGCACCGCTGCGATGGTTTGCTGGTGGGGCCGTTCCAGTCTGCGCCGCCGTTTGACGTGTTGATCGTCAATACCGATGGCACGCTCGCCGAACGCAGTGGTAACGGGTTGACGATTTTTTCCCAGGCGCTGACGGATCAAGGTTTGATGGCCCAGGGATGTGAGTTGCACGTGCATCACGACAAGCACGATGCAGCCTCGCCGGTGGCGACCTATTCGCAGCCGGCGACCTTTGAACAGGTTGCTGGTTTCTGGTTGGCCTTGGGGCAACCGGAGTTCGGGCCAGCAGCGGTAGCCGCTACCGGTGTTGATGCCGTAACGCTGGGGCAACGTGATTTCAGCCATGTGGCTGCACTGGCGGCGATCGATCCGCAATGGGCTGTTAGCCAGTTTGTCCGTGTGGGCAATCCTCATTGTGTGACGCTCGTCGAGCATGTCCAGGCCTTGCCGGACAATCAGTCGATGCACCAGCCCGCACTGTTTGAGCCGTTACGGGCCATTGCCTTTGCGCCGCCAGGCGGGCGCGGCCAACCTTGTTCGGCTGGGGTCAACCTGCAATGGGCCGTACATTCTTCAGGCAATCGGGTCATCGCACGGGTGTTTGAGCGAGGAGAAGGACCTACCGCGTCCTCGGGTACCAGCGCCAGTGCAGTTGCCTGTGCGGCATGGCGCGCGAGTTGGGTTGACGCCGGCGAGGTGGCCGTGGTCATGCCGGGTGGCACAGTGCCGGTGCATTTACAGTGCGAGGCCGAAACGCTGCTGAGCGTCAGTCTGTTCGGGACTGCATGCGTGCAAGCCTAAAGTAGTAGAAGTGGCTGATATCTTGAATACGTGTCAGCCGTTTCTTTATCGTTTAGTTGTATGGTTAGAGTTGGTGTAAGAAGTTTCTTGTTGTTGAGCGCTATTTAATTCTGCGAATTTATTATTTTGTAAAAGACGCGTCCTACCACGTTGTGCGAAACGTCTTTTTTATTTTTAAGGGGTCAAATTCCGCCTGAAGTCGCTAAGATTTATTGGGTTCAGGCGCTTTTTCCCGGCAGTTCAATCAATGCCCGATGGGGGGAGGCCTTTCAGTCAAATAATGGATGACGGGTAACTTAGGGATGGTTGAAATATCTGCCGCGCCACGTTTCAAGTTGATACTTCCAGAAATAAACAATGACTTTCAGGTACTCGCTTTCAAAGGCCGAGAAGTCCTTGATCAGCCTTACTTCATTACCGTGCATTTAGTCAGCGAAAATCCCTCTCTGGATCTGGAGGCGCTGCTTCACCAGCCGGCTTACCTTGACTTTGGCGAATCCGATGCGGGGCTGCATGGGCATATCTACGCTATCGGCCGTGAGGGGCCCGGCGTTCGGCTCACTCGCTATCGTCTCACCCTGGCACCACGCCTGGCGTACCTTGCCCATCGACACAACCAGCGGATCTTCCAACAACGCAGTGTGCCGCAGATTATTGCGGCGGTCCTTGAGTACCACGGCATTCTGGCGGACGCCTATGCCTTCGAACTGGGCCCCGCGGCCTACCCACCCCGTTCGTTCTGCGTTCAGTACGCGGAAACCGACCTGCACTTTATCCAGCGGTTGTGCGAGGAGGAGGGGATTCACTACCACTTTCGCCATGACCCGGATAATCACGTGCTGGTGTTTGGTGATGACCAGACGGTGTTTCGGCGCCTGGCTGCACAGCGATTTTGTTCGACGCACGAGCGGACCAAAACAAGAGCTATCCGGCAGTTCGGCGTGCGTCTGGAGACCCGTACCCAGCTGACGGTGCGCCGTGATCATGACTTCGAGCATCCGTCGCTGCGCCTGGAAGACAAGGCCGGGCCTGCATCGACGCAGCGCCTTGAGGACTACCATTACCCGGCTGGTTTCAGCGACCATGCGCGAGGTCGGCAATTGGCGCACAGGGGCCTGGAGCGGCATCAGCGCGACCGCCAGCGTGCCGTGGGTAAAAGTGATCAACCGGTGCTGGGCAGCGGCCATTTTCTTGAGCTGTGTGACCACCCGGACCCCACCTGCAACGACCTGTGGTTGCTAACGTCGGTGCATCACGAGGGGTATCAACCGCAGGTGCTGGAGGAAGCGGCGCCTGTGGCGGGCACATTCCATGGCTATCGCAACCGGTTTAGCGCAACTCCCTGGCGCGCCGTGCATCGCCCCCCCCTTAGACACCCAAAACCTACCCTCAATGGCAGCCAAACCGCCATCGTGACGGGGCCAGCAGGCGAGGAGGTGCACTGCGACGCCTACGGCCGAGTGAGGGTACGTTTTCATTGGGACCGCCTCGACCCCACGGATGACAACAGCAGTTGCTGGGTACGCGTAGCATCCGGTTGGGCGGGTGATGGCTTCGGCGCCATGCTGATTCCGCGGGTGGGCATGGAGGTGCTGGTAACCTTTCTGGAAGGCGACCCGGACCAGCCGTTGATCAACGGCTGCCTGCCCAATGCGTTGCACAGGCCGGCTTATCCTTTACCGCAACACAAGACACGCAGCGTGTTGCGCAGCCGCAGTGTGCCGGGGGGCAGGGGGACCAACGAACTGCACCTCGAGGACCGCCACGGCGAGGAACTCATCTATCTGCGCGCCCAACGGGACCTGGAACAGCAGGTCGGCCATGACAGTCGCCTTGAGGTGGCGGGAGAGCGGCGGGAAATCATCCGCGGTTTAAGCACGGTTCACTTGGAAAGTGGCGAGCAGCGACACATCACCGGAGACCGCACTGTCATGCTTGGCACGAACGATCGGCTGGAGGTGCAGGGAGACAGCCAGACGCATATCGGTCAGTCCTTGGTTATCCAGGCCGGGCAGCAAATCGTCCTCAAGGCCGGCGCCAGCCTGGTCATCGATGCGGGCGCACAATTGAGCCTCAAGGCTGGGGGCGAGCACCTGATTATCCAGGCGGGCGGCATTTTCAGCAGCCGGCCTGTCACCGTTGGCGGCTTGCCGCCCCTCACTCTGTCAGCGAACCCACTATCGGCCATGGATGCGCCGAACCTTTCGATGGCCCAGGGTACCCTTCTGGACGAGGCCCGGCAGTTGGGCGCGGACTTCTGCCCGGTGTGCGAGGCGTGTCGTGAAGGCCAGTGCACCCTCATGCGGAGGGCAGCCTGATGCCAAGTGAGCCAGGCCAGTGGATGGCTGAACAACAGCAGGCGGGGCGCCGACTGTGCTTGATCCTTGATGGTCACCACGACGCATGTCAGCAGCTGTTGGCGGTGCGCAACCTGTCACAGTATTGCTGCCTGTACGCTGAGACCGCCCTGGCCGAGTTGGCAGCGGCGGGCCCGGTGATTCTGCTGGTGGAGCAGGCGGACGAACCTGCGCTGGTTGACCTGCTGCAGCGCCCCGAAGCGAACTGGGGCTGGTTGGGCAGCCTGCCCGGCGATGATCTGGCTGGTGTGGTTCGGCATTGGCGCGAACGTCTGCTGGTAGGGCGCCAGGGAAGCCAGGCCCTGTATCGCTTTCACGATAATCGTACCTTGGCACGTGCTTTGACCCATTTGCAGGGCGAGCACTGGCCAGTGTTTCTCGGCCCACTGATCAGTGTGTGCTATTGGCACCAAGGCCGTTGGTGTCAGGGTGAGAACCCAACGCCTGGTGAGTATCCGGTGCCTGTGCCTGCGCCCTGGCTGAACACGCCCAACCCTCAGGCCGAAGTGATCCTGCACGCCAATATCCTGCGTTATCTACTGACTGAACACAGCGAAAAGCTCGCCGGCCTGGTTGAGTTTCAAGACCCCAGAATCTGGCTGGCGCAGGTTCTGGAGCAAGCTCGTGCCTGGCAATGGCGAAGCCCCCAGCAGCTCGAATTCCTGGTGGTGCGCCGGTTGGAGGAGGCGACGCAAGGCAGCACGATGCGGTGGCAGCCGATAGAGGGCGAGGCATCAGCGGAACATTTTGAGCGGGTGCTACGGGAGTGGCAAAAGCATGAATAGGTGGACGCACAGCGTTTTGATAACGCTCGGTGCTGGATGGCTCTCGGGTTGTGCGCTGGCACCGCCGGCTGAGCGTTTTACGCTGGAGGTGGATTTGCCGGCGCAATTTCGATTTATCGGTGCGGCCAACTACCGTCCCGCCAGGTATGAGCTCTGTACCTTGCCGCAGCGTCGAGGCAAAAGGCCTGAACGCAAGATCTTTATTGCCGATTACAAACCCGTGGCTGAACGAGTGAGCTATGAGTTCCCGCTGACTGAAACCATTGAGGGGTGCCCTACGGTGTTGCGTAGCGTGGAGTTCACTCTTTATGCGAAGTGGGGTGAGCTTGACACTGATGTAGGGGGTAGTTTCGCGGCAATTTCTTTCGCAGATCCTATTGAGTCTGAACGCGTAGCAGCGATGCCTGAGTCGGGCGTACAGGAGTTATTTGGACAATGCATGTGGTTTTTCCGAACGGCCGGCCCCGAGCATGCGATCAGAAAACTTTTGGAATGTAACGCGTTGGACGCGAAGGGGAAAAGGCAAAAAACGCGCCCGGGTGGTGTAGTTCAGAGAGAGCTGCTCCCTGGGAAAAAAGTAAGGCTGACGTTGAGCGTTACAGACGAAGAGGCACCCGCTTTTGAGGATACCTGGCTGGCTGTACCGGGGGGGTGGAGACGGTGCAGGGGTAAAAGTTTTGAAGATCTGTCCGGATACTGTGGCAGTAACACCACGGACTTTAAACCTATAACGATGCCGGATGGACGTGTCTGCGATGTTTATCCAACGTGCAATTAACAAGGAGTTGATTCATGAACCAGGCAGCATGGAAGCAATCTTTTTTCAGTAGCGAGATGTCTGCTTGCCCATTGAAAGGGCATTGGGCAAGCGTTTCTCTGGTTGATGAAACGGGCAGCGGGAAGGCTTATGGCGGGCTTGTCTACACGATCCAGGACAATACCGGGCGTCTGTACAAAGGAAGGTTGAATGGGGAGGGGTACGCCAAGCTCGAAGGGTTTTATTGTGGCCCGGTCATTCTTTCTCTGGATTCGCAGTATTCCGGCGAGGAAGAGCCGTATTCGACATTGAGAAAACGCAAGACTTACCCGTTGCCTATCACCGAACTTCAAGCCCGCGCCGAACACACCCGATTTTCAGCGGCTGATGGCCAACGTATCGAGGGCAACCCTGCACAACACCAGGCCGACCGGTTTTATCAGGTTGAGGTGCGCGATCTGGTACGACATATTGCCCACCTGCCGCCGTTTGCCTCCCGAACCTATCACCCCGCAAGGCATGCGCTGAAAATGATGGCCGAACTGGGGTTTGGTCCACCGCAGCCCGCATTGTCAGGCGTCGTGTTGTTCCCCAACCTGCACACGGTGTTGGAGGTACGGCCTTTGCGGGCCCTGCGCCCGATGTTGTCGACCGATGATCAGTTGTGTGCGTTGAACCTGTATCAATTGGCGTTGATGTCTACATTGAGTTACTGCGATTTTGGCCAGCAACCTCCAAAGCCGCCAGTGGAAAACGTCAACTTCCCCCTGGATCCCAGCGCAGGCAATCTGTTCGCGGAAAAACTCTCGGGGTTTCAAGAAGCCTGGAAGGTCGATCGTGATCAAACTCAGCGCTTCTTCCCGTTGTATGAAGAGGTTCCATACTCCCAGCGGTTTGAGATTTTGCCCTTCGATCCTGAGTTGTATCCACAGAATCGGCCGGAGCTTGGAGAGAAACAGGAACATCCCGCTAGCCTGCACTTTTTTGATGATGAAGCTTCCGGTACGGATACCCAGGCGTTTATCAGTCATCACAACGAAGTAATTCTGATCGCTGTTCGAGGCACCGCCAGTGGTGCCGATGCACTACGCGACGCTAATGCCCACCAAGTGCCATTTACCGATGGTGTTGGCAAAGCCCATGAGGGCTTTTATCTGGCCTATCGAGCGATGCGCGATTTTGTTCTGCACTACCTTGATCAATTCCACAGCGGCCAGCGTATTGTGATTTGTGGCCACAGCCTTGGCGGCGCCATCGCGTTGCTCCTGGCAGAGGGGTTACGCCGAGTTACTCGCGTGAAGTACAACATCCTCCTCTACACCTACGGCGCTCCCCGCGCCGCAGACTCCGAGTTCACCGACGGCGCCTCAGCCCTCATCCATCACCGCATCGTCAACCACAACGATCCGGTCCCCAGTGTCCCGGCCACGTGGATGAATACCACCGCCAAACTCTGGGTGCCGGGCGCCATCACACTTTTTGCCGCGCCCGGTGCGGGTGGCCTGCTGTTCGCCGCCGGCCTTGTGGGTGTCGGCGGCAACCCCTACCAGCACCACGGCGAACAGCAGCACTTCATGCCTATCAAGCTACCGGACGGCACGCACTCCTCGGTGTTATGGGCGCCCGGTTGTGAGTCCATCCTCGAGGCCGGATGCAACCGTGTGCTGCAACTGCAAGGCGATATGCCCGAGCGTGCCAACCTGTTGAAACAACTGTTCCAGGCCAGCCAGCACTTCATGACCGCCAGTTACATTCCAGCCGCGTGGGCCACTCTGCGTCGCTGGCAGCAAACCGTCGATAGCCAGGGGCCTTTGATCACCGCCAGAGAGTTCGAGTTGATAGACGTGGCGCTTGACACAATGACGCAACAACTGCGCGACAAGAACCGCGAGCTCGAGCGTCGTCGCCCACCGAACCAACGCGATTATGGGCATGCGCATAACCAAGCGCTGAACGCTGAAGTCGACCGCTTGCGCAGCAGCCGACGTCGCTTGGAGTCGTTGCGCTGGCGCCGTCTGGACCTGCGTGACGTGTATGGCAGCCACGCCGATTCCACCGGCCTGCGGCCCAGCGTGAAGCGCTGGTTGCGCCACCCTGAAAACCGCAGGTTGGCGCAAATCGCCAGTATTCCTGCGCCGCTTAAGGACAGCGCCGGCCAGGTGCAGCCACTGGATATCGACTCAATCGTCTGACCCCGGTTACCTACGACCCCGGTGCTTACAAAAACTCCACCTGTGCCGGCCTGCGTTGCATCAGCACCTTGCCATTGCGGATCGAATACAACGGCAGGCCCTGGCTGCGGATCACCTCGTAGTCACTGTCTGCCGAAAGGATCAGCAGGTTGGCCGGGCGACCGGGTTCCAGGCCGTACCGGTCACCCAGGGCCATGGCCTTGGCGCTGTTGTCGGTGACCAGGTCCAGGGCGCTTTGCAGGTTGCGGTAACCCAGCATGTGGCAGATATGCAGACTGGCTTCCAGCACGCGCAGGATGTTGCCGTTGCCCAGCGGGTACCAGGGGTCGACGATGGAGTCCTGGCCGAAGCAGACATTCATGCCGGCCTCGAGCAGTTCATTGACGCGGGTGACGCCTCGGCGTTTCGGGAAACTGTCGAAGCGCCCCTGCAGGTGAATGCTTTCGGTAGGGCAGGAGACGAAGCTGATGCCCGAGTGCCCCAACAGGCGAAACAGTTTGGCGCAATAGGCATTGTCATAGGAACCCATCGCTGTGGTGTGGCTGGCGGTGACGCGCGCGCCCATGTCGCGGCTGCGGGCCTCTTCGGCGAGCACTTCGAGAAAGCGCGAGTGCGGGTCGTCTGTTTCGTCGCAGTGCACGTCCACCAGGCAGCCGGTGCGTTCGGCCAGGTCCATCAGAAACTTCACCGAACTCACCCCTTGGTCGCGGGTGTATTCGAAGTGCGGGATGCCACCGACTACATCAGCGCCCAGGCGAATGGCTTCCTGCATCAGCTCGCGGCCGTTGCGGTAAGACTCGATGCCTTCCTGCGGGAAGGCGACGATTTGCAGGTCGATCAGGTGGGTGCTTTCTTCGCGCACCTCCAACATGGCTTTGAGCGCGGTAAGGTCAGGGTCAGTGACATCGACATGGGTGCGCACATGCTGGATGCCATGGGCGGCCAGGGCCTGGATGGTTTTCTTGGCGCGAGCCTTGGTGTCTTCCTGGGTGATGGTGGCTTTGCGCTCGCCCCAGCACTCGATGCCCTCGAACAGGGTGCCGCTCATGTTCCAGCGTGGCTCGCCGGCGGTCAGGGTCGCGTCGAGATGGATATGTGGCTCCACGAAGGGCGGTATCACCAGGTTGCCGGCGGCGTCGAGGTCACCGGCCATTAATATGGGGGCCACTGTTTGTGCGGTAATGCGGGCGATCCGGCCGTGTTCCAGGTGCAGATCATGCAGGCCTTCACGGTTGCGCAGGCGGGCATTGATGATATGCATGGGCAAGTTCCTCTTGGCTTTGGATAATCAGGCAGGCAGCCGCCAGGTCATCAGGGTTATCAGCCACAAGGTTACCATCCTCATGGCGGCAGTCGGGTTCATGCCTGCACGTCAGTCAACGGTGCGCGCACGCGCAGGGCTGCGGTGAGTGCGACGTAGGCCAAGGACGCGGCCACAATCCCCACCAATGGCGCCACCCACGGTGAGTGAAACGCCAGCACTGTGCCCACGGCATACGCCACCAGCCCCGGCCAATTGAACGCCGGCAGGCGTGCATCGGCCAGGCGTGGGTACTGGCCGCGATAGCGGTAGAAGAAGTCCGCCATGATGACCCCGCCAATCGGCGGGATCACGGTGCCCAGCAGAATCAGATAAGGCACCAGCAGGTCGTACATGCCAAGCAGTGCCAGCAGCGTGCCGATCACTGCGCCGGCCAGGGTCACGGTTTTGCGCCGCCGGGTTCGCAGCAGGTTGCAGCCGGCCACGGCGAAATTGTAGATGGTGTTGTCCTGGGTGCTCCAGATGTTGAGCAGCAACATGGCCATCGCCGCCATGGCGAAACCTTGCAGCAGCAGTACCTCGACCACATCGGGCTGCTGATAGACGATGGCACCATATGCACCGATCAACACCATCAAGCCATTGCCGATAAAAAAACCGATCAGGCTGGCCAGCACCGCGACCTTGGCCGAGCGAGAAAAACGCGTCCAGTTGGTCGCCTGGGTGGCGCCGCTGACAAAGGTGCCGAATACCAGTGTGATGGCGGTGGAAACGTCCAGTTCCGCCGTCGGCACCACGGCCAGCAAGCCCTCCAGGCCGCCGACTTTGACGGTGGCGACCCACATCGACAGCAACAGCAGGATGCCCATGGCCGGCACCGCGATATAAGACAGAATCTCCAGCCCGCGATAGCCCACATAGGCGGTGGCGCAGAACAGCAGGCCAAACAGCACCATCAGTGCCAGCACCGTGCCTTGGTTCAATTCGAAATATTTGCCCAGCACCACGGCGGCGGTGGCGGTGCCCCAGGCGTACCAGCCGATCTGGGTGAAGCCGAGGATCAGGTCGCTGAGTTTGCTGCCCACTTCGCCAAAGCAGAAGCGCCCCATCAGGACCGAATTCAAGCCGCTCTTGAACGCGATATAGCCCAGGCCTGCGGCGTAAATACCCAGCAACAGGTTACCCAAAGCCACGACACCGAGCATGTCGGTAAAACTGAACGCCACGCCCAGCTTGCCGCCGGCGAACATGGTCGCGGTAAAGAAGGTGAAGCCCAGCAACACCATGGCGGTGGACGCAAGGCCCTTGCGCGCATGCATCGGCACTTCGCTGAGGGGGTAATCGTTACCCGGTTCTTGCTGCGTCATGGCCTTGCTCCCTGGATGACTGACAGCCGTGCTGTTGCACTGCGCGTGCCAAACCGGCAGCGCGGCGTATTTGTCGCCAGGCACTATGTCGAGCGCGCCCAGGAAGGCACGAAAGCAGTGCAGCGGTGAGACAAAGTGGATCAGTCGAACAACGTCTGGGTGGTCTCGCCACGATGAAACGCAAACGCTGCTTCAAGATCGCTTTCGATGGTGCGTCCACGGGACAGCGGGGGCAGCTCGTCGAGGGTAAAAAAGCCCACTTCAGTGGTTTCAAACCCGGCCACTGGCGCCAGTTGGTCGACCCGCTCGCACAGGAAATACAGCTTGTAGAAGTCCCGCACATCCGGGCGATACAAGCCCTTGGCCTTGTGCGTGACGCTGTAAAGCGCGCGTGCCGTGACGCTCAGCCCGGCTTCCTCGCGGATCTCCTTGACGATGTTTTCCGCCGCCGACAGGCCGATATCGGCATAGCCACCGGGCAGCGCCCAGCAGCCGTCGGTCAATTCGCGCACCAGCAGAATCCGGTCGCTTTCGATCACCGCGCCACGTACGTCAATCATTGGGGTTGAATAGCGCTTTGCAAAATCCGGCACCAGCCCGGTGATGCGCGCAAGCGGCACATCCGCCAGTTGCGCGAGCATGCTGTGGGCAATCTCGGCAATTTCCTCAAGGCGTTCGCGTTCGAAGTCGTCGGTGCAAAAATGCAGCCCCGTAGACGCCAGTGCCTGTAAGCGTTTGGCCTGGGCCAGCCAGAGGTTTTCCATGGGATGCTCCTATAGATGTTTGATCATATAGACGCGGCGCAGGCCGTGCTCCTCGGCGCAATGGGTGCGCACATAGCCACGGCGACTGTACAGCGCGAGGTTCTCGGTCATCACCTCATTGGTGTACAGACGGATAGCACTGTAGCCGGCATCGAGGGCCTGCTGTTCGGCAAAATCCATCAGCTGTCGCCCGAAACCAAGGCCCTGGGCGTGTGGGGCGACGGCGAGGTTATCCAACAGCAATGCCGTGTCGGTGTGCATCAGGATAACAAAGCCCTGAACCTGCCCGGCGTGGTCGAGCACATGCACGCCCCCGTCTTCGACCCGCTGCGGGTAGTCCTCCAGCATTGGCCCGGGCTTTCGGCCGATGCGCTCGATGTAGGGCGTATAGGCAGCCTGGACGATGGCCTCGATAGCGGCACTGTCACCGGCAGTGGCGGGGCGTATCAATTCAGCGTGCTCCTGTCATAAAGGCTCAATCCACTGGCGCTTCGAAGATCGCCTCGATGGGCCGTTCGAACACCTTGGCGATCTTGAACGCCAGCGGCAAGCTCGGGTCGTAGCGGCCGGTCTCGATGGCATTGATGGTCTGGCGCGATACGCCCAGGCGCTGCGCCAGCTCGGCCTGGGACCAACCCAGTTCGGCGCGCAACGGGCGCAGCTGATTGTTCATTGATAGCGCCTTGTGCCAATGATCGTGGCCACACACCAGACGCCGCCCATGATCGGCCATACCATAAAGGCCGACAGGCGCGGCAGGCCTGCGGTTTCCAGGAAACCGTAGCTGAAAGTGGTGAGGGCGGTGCACACAAACGCCACGGCGAGCGCTTCCAACTGAATCTTGCGGCCCAACTCATCCATGCTGTTCAGCCGGCGGATGATTGACACGGCCATCGCGATCATTGGAATAACCGGCAGCAATGCCAAGGCGATTTTGGCGGCGCCGTCAGGCATGGCGCGTACAGATGCGCTGGAAATTACCACGCAGGCAATGTACAGCAGCACAATGGCTATAAATTCCACGAGGAAGCGTTTGGTCGACATGACTCTCTCCATGAGTAAAGGGAGCTTTACACTGGGCGTTCAGGCTTTTCATGTCAAGCACGCTTTACATTGGCACTGGCCAGGCATAAAAAAACCACCCGCAGGTGGTTTCAAACACTCAGCCGCTTACTCGCCGCGATAGATGCAACCGCTGGTGCAAGTCTCATGGATGCGAATCGCGCTGAGTTCCGGCAACAGGGGTTTGAGCTCAGTCCAGATCCACTTGGCCAAGACTTCGCTGGTCGGATTCTCCAGGCCAGGGATGTCATTGAGGTAGTTATGGTCGAGGCGTTCGTACAGCGGCTTGAAAATCGCCTTGATTTCCGAGAAATCGCGGATCCAGCCGGTATGGGGATCCAGGTCGCCGCTCAGGTGGATCGCCACCTTGAACGAATGCCCGTGCAGGCGCCCGCATTTGTGGCCTTCCGGTACGTGGGGCAGGCGGTGGGCGGACTCGAAGGTAAACTCTTTGAAGATTTCCACGGTGTGACCTGTAGGGCTTGTGTTGCGTGGGTTTGAGGTGATTGCCGGTTTCTGGTGCAGAGATGGCGCGTATTCTAACCTGTTTTGTGAATCTGCCCCGCCTGATCGCCGATAAACCCTCTGGCGGTACTTGCCGCTGCTTTACACGGACGACGACAACGGCCCACCCGCCGCCGCATACTACCAACTGTTTCAAGGCCCGCCGCTGCGCGGGTTTTTTTTGCCTCGGGGAACACCATGGTTTTTAACACCGAAACACCTGTCGAACCGAATGACTCGAGCGATCATTCAGACCTTACCTGGCGTGCAAGGTTGGCCAAGGCTCTGAAGAGATGGGCCGGCATGAAGGCGACGCAGGTTGTTCACCCCGCAGGCACTGAGCAGCGACGCGCCTGCAGCGATGTCGAGAGGCTTTCCAGTCTGGGTAATCTGGATCGGCTCAATGCCGCTGTTTTCGAAGGCAGCGTACGCATTGCCTTTGCTGGCGATTCGATTGTCGAGGGCGACCGCGACGGCCTCTATGACAACTCGGTTGTCGCAACGCTCATGCGCGCCTTGCGCGAGCAGAACCCTGGCATCGACTTCGTAGCGGGTAACTTCAGCCTTTCAGGCCGTGGTATCGGAGCACTGGCAACCGAGAGCTATGTGGGGCAACCCTACCCGGAAGACCTGGCTACCGGGTTTTATCGCCCGGATGGCAGCCCGGTGACTGACCAGTGGCCGGGGGGATCGGTTGTCGGCAAGTCGTGGATGGCGCACCTCAGGGACTTTGCCCCCGACTTTGTGATGGTCATGCACGGCGCCAACGATTTGTCTGGTTCAAGCCTGGCGAACACGACCGCGCTGAAGCATGTGCTCGACCTGATTCGCCATTTCCCCAAGGCGCCGTCTGTCGGCGTAGCCACCACGGCCTTGCCAGCCATTTCAGCGGGGTATCAGGAAGAGGCTCAAATCGCGGCCGATGGCGTGCGCGGCGTGGCTCGGGAACTGAACCTGACCCTGGTCGATATCAACCGGGCATTCAACCGGCTGCGCGCAGGTGTGGATGTCGAACACCTTGTCTACACGCGTGACGACACCTTCGCCGGCTACCCCGCGGGCTGGAATGTTGAGGCGCGCTCCACGTTTTCACTCGCCACTGCCGGTGGCGGCTCGATAAGCGGTAATGGCTCGGCGCTGCGTAACGTGCAGTCGCTGGACATCCTTATCAAGGCCACGTTCAGCTGCCCAAGCTGGTTCTCCACGACCTGTGCCCTGCATTATCGGTCGATGGGGTTGCCTGCACACCAATACAGCGCGCAAATCTCATCGGGCTCCCTGGTTCTTTATTGGGGGACACACACCCTGGGCTTCAAGGCCATGGGGGCACTGGCATCCGGCTCAAAGGTGGTGTTGCAGGTGGATGTGCAAGGCGCGCTGCACAGGGTCTATGTCAACAACGTGCTGCAACTGACGGTCTACGACTACCACCACCTGCGGCGCGGCAGCCACGGGGTGGCGATAATCGGCGGCACGGGAACCATCGCTGACTTTATCGTGCACACAGGTGACTACTGCGCAACTGAAGTGCCGCAACTGAGTGATCTCGAGCTGTACGGCGGCGATAACGTGGCGACTCACACGGGGGTGCCAGACGGCAACGGCATCAACCACCCCACCCGCTACGCCAATCGCGTGTGCTGGGCCGCGGCTTTCTCGGCTCTGGTGGATCACATTCGGGTGCAAAAAAGAGCAGGGCGGTGACGGTCGAAGGGAGAAGTCAGTAGAATTAGAATTCTCTATTAGATTGGCGTCACGACGTGTCTGCTTCCCTTGCTCACCACAGAACCAAATCCCTGACTTTCTTGATTGCTTTGTTCCTCAGCGTCCCGCTGAACCTCTTTGGTTTGGGGGGGGACGTTTTTGCGGCGGATCCTGCTGGCGTGGTTGCACCCGCCCAAAGCGACGGGCAGATAAGCGCTGGCGCTATTGCTGCCAGCGTTCCGAGCCCCGTGCCCGACCAGGCCGCGCCGGATGAGGTGTCCACGCTGTCGAGCGTGGGCAATCTGGAGCGGCTGGATGCCGCCATTAAAGAGGGCGCGGTGAGAATCGCAGTGGTCGGCGACTCGATCTCCCAAGGCGATGTTGATGGGCAGTACGAAAACTCGGTGGTGGCCACCTTGATGCGCTCAGCCCGTGAGCAGAACCCCGATATTGCTTTCACATTTGGTAATTTCAGCCTGGCGGGGCGTGGGATGGGGATGTACTTCAACCCCAACTACAAGGGGGCGACGGCCGCCGCCGAAAACCCGCTCACGGGTTTCTTCAGAGAGCCCGGCAGCGAGGTGACGGGGCAATGGCCTGGCGGGTCGGTTGAGGGCAAGAGTTGGGCAGATCACGTCCGGGATTTTGCTCCGGACCTGGTGATTTACATGTTTGGTGCCAATGATCTTACGGGTAGCAGCAGTGTCAACGCCGACTACTATTTCAAGTCGCTTGATTACCAGAATACCTGGGCAAAAGTGCCGTCTACGGCGATTGCGCCGGCGGCGTTACCGTCCGTTGCGTTTGGCTATCAAGAGCAGGTTCAAGTGGCGGCTGACGCTGCGCGGGATGTTGCGAAAGTACGCAATATTACGGTGCTGGACATTAACCGACTGTTCAATATTCACCGCGCTGCCATCGATGTCGATAAGTTGAGTTTTATTCGCGAGGATAACCTGGCGACGTATCCTGCCGGCTGGAACCCGGAACCCGGCACTACGTTTGCGGTATCGGGTTCGCCTGCGCAATCGACCCTGAAGGGGCAGGGCGCCACGATGCTGAACCGGGAGAGCCAGGATGTCAGTCTGTCGGCCACGTTCACCATGACCCACTGGGCTGGGCAAATCGGCGGCATTCGCTATCGGTCCATGGGTTCTGGCCTGAGTCAGTACACCGCGCAAGTGACGGCCAGCCAAGTGCTGCTTTATTGGGGTGGCACCCTTATTGGTCGTTCACCGGTTTACTCCGACATCCCGGATGGGACTTCGGTCAGCCTGAAAGTAACGGCGCGCGGGGCGAAGCACGACGTGTATTTAAATGGCATCAACGTTATTTCCACGTATGACTTCAATAACCTGCGCTTCGGTAAAGTCGGCTTGTTGGTGTCAGGCGCCGAGGGTGTTATCTCCAACTGGGTCGCGAATCTGGGCGTGCCTGAGGCGCGCGGTGTTCCAGATTTGAATGATGTTCAAATATATGGTCTCGGGGATTTCGCCACCAACCCCGGCAGCCAGGGTGGAAACATGATTAACCACCCTACCAAGCTTGCCAATGCGGTGATCTGGGGCGGGGCGCTGCGCCCCTTGTTGCAGCACATCCGCTCGCAGCCCAGGGGCGGCGTGCCCGCCCCGGCGCCAGTCAGCCACTGATAGCTGCGGGCCGGCACGCATTCAGCGCGCCGGCTCAGCCGGATACAGCCCACTGTGAGCAGGCCGCTGGTACGTCAAAGTGCCTGCAGGTGCTCGCCCAATGTGCCGTTATCCGCCCACTGAAGAAACTCATCCCCCAGCCGCCGACTTTCGCTCATCGCGGTTTGCCAGTATTTGTTGCGGCTCGAGTCATCGCCCATAAAGCGCTTGAAGTCGCTGCGGTCCGGCAATTTGCCGTGGGGCAGGCGGTTCAGGTAGTCCCTCGAGGGCGCCAGTAGCAGCACATCCTGCAAGCCTTGTGGGTTACTGCGCCGCCACGGCAAGCCCTTGTCGAACCAGCCGGGGATCACCCGGTCGGTGAAGTGCGGGTACAGCACAATGTCGTCGCCGTGATAGGGCAGGTCGAGGTGATAGTCCAGCAGGCCACCATCGCGGTAAGTGCCCGCGCCTGCGCCGGGCAGGTCGCGCACGCCTTGCATCACCATGGGGATGGAACCGGAGGCCAGCAGCGCCTGGCGCAGGTTGCCCAACTGCAGGTCGAGGAAGCGCGAGGGGAAGTCCGTCAGCGCATGTACCGGAGGCGCCTGGCGCGGGTCGTGGATGATCAACCGCTCAAAATGTAGTGACAGCCGTGCACGGCCACGCAGGTTGTCGGCAATCACCGACGACAGGCCCAGCCCCAGTCGCCCACGGTGGTCATCGGCGAGCAGGCCGTGGCTCTTGACCACCATGATATTCAGGCGATAGTCGGGGTTGTCCAGCACCCGCGCATCGCGGCCGGCCAGCAGGTCGTCGAGCATGCGCTGGCAGCTGCGGCTGACTTCGGCCATGGTCACGCCCTTGGCGAAGCGTTGTTCGTTATACAGGCGGCCGAGGTCCAGCAAGCCTTGTACCGGGTCGGGCAGGCACGCACTGGCAAACCGCCAGGAGCCGATGGACGCGCCGATCAGTGCGCGCTCACGCGGCGCGCGTGGCAGCCAATCGCCGAACAGCGCCAGGTCCAGGCCTTGAATGCCCAACGCCTTGGGGCCACCGGCCGCACCGGGTAGGATACCGACATCCGCCGGCGCAAGGCCTTGCTCGCGAATGCGTGTGAAAGCGCGTTTGCCGGCCTTGAGGGTCAGCGCGGGAAACTTGATGTGGATGGCAGTCATACAGGTCTCGGTTGCAGCGAACAGGCAATATAAGAGAAATCCTGCAGCGGCGGGTAAGGTTGCCGATTGAAAATTGCCATGGTGGCAATTCAGTTTCAGTTAAGTTGTCACGGGTACCGTGGTGGCCCATGTCCCTCATCGGGCCGCCCTCAAGGAACATCAGGATACGTAATGAAGGTAAATCTACGCGCGGGCAGGCTAGCGGCGCTGGTAATGCTTCTAAGCAGCGCGAGCCTGTCGGCCCATGACCTCGGGCAGGATGAAGCCCTGCGCCTGCGTCAGGAGGGCGTCATCGCGCCGCTGGAAGAGTTGCTGGGGCCGGCGCTGGAGCGCTACCCGGGCGCCAAGCTGCTGGACGCCGAACTTGAGGAACACAAGGATAGGCCGGTGCGCTATATCTACGAAATCGAACTGTTGACCGTCGAAGGCGTGGTGCGCGAAATCGAGCTGGACGCCAGTACCGGTAAGCTGCTCAAAGATAAGGAAGACGACTGATGCGCCTGCTCCTGGTAGAAGACAACGTACCCCTGGCTGACGAATTGCTGGCTGGCCTGCAGCGCCAGGGCTACGCAGTCGACTGGCTGGCCGATGGACGCGATGCCGCGTATCAAGGCCGCAGCGAACCCTACGACCTGATCATCCTCGACCTTGGCTTGCCGGGCCTGCCGGGTCTGGAGGTGCTGGCGCAATGGCGCGCGGCGGCCTTGGCCACACCCGTGCTGGTGCTGACCGCACGCGATTCCTGGGCCGAGCGTATCGAAGGTCTCAAGGCCGGCGCCGACGATTACTTGAGCAAACCCTTTCACCCCGAAGAACTCTACCTGCGCATCCAGGCGCTGTTGCGCCGTTCCCACGGCCAGGCCAACCAGCCGACGCTGCAAGCCGCCGGCTTGCACCTGGATGAAGGGCGCCAGTGTGTGTTGCGCGATGGCGACGAGATCCAACTGACCGCCGCCGAATTCCGCCTGCTGCGCTACTTCATGTTGCACCCGGAACAGATCCTCTCGAAAAGCCACTTGGCCGAGCATTTGTATGACGGCGAGACCGAGCGCGACTCCAATGTACTGGAAGTGCACGTCAACCACCTGCGCCGCAAACTGGGGCGCAGTGTGATTGAAACCCGGCGTGGCCAGGGTTACCGGTTTGGCGCCGCCCCGGCATGAGGTCGATTCAGCGGCGCCTGAGCCTGGGGCTGATCAGCGTCATGGTAGTGGTCGGCGTGGTGCTGGCGCAGACCAGCTTGTGGTTGTTCGAGGCCGGTTTGCAGCGCTACCTGGAAGCCGGGCTGCGCAACGACAGCGAGAACCTGCTGACAGCACTGGTGCGTGGGCCCGAGGGTGTTCAGTTGGATGAGCAGCGTCTGTCACCGGCCTACCAACGGCCGTTTTCCGGGCATTATTTCCGCATTGATTTTGCCGACGTTCACTGGCGCTCCCGCTCGTTGTGGGACCAGGAACTGCCGCGCCTGACTGAACCTGGGCTCAAGGGCAACCTGCAACTGGGGCCGGAACGCCAGCAACTGCTGGTGTTGCGTTCGGACTACAAGCGTTTCGGGCAGTTGATTTCCATCAGCGTGGCCCAGGACTACACGCCCGTGCGCGAAAGCTTTCGCCTGATGCGCCAGATTGGCCTGATCATCGGTTTGGCGGCGCTGTTGCTGGTGCTGATCCTGCAACGGGTCACCGTGCGTCGTGCCTTGCGCCCACTGGAGACGGCACGCAACCAGATTGCCCAACTGCAACAGGGCCGGCGCTCGCAACTCGATACCCAAGTGCCGCTGGAACTGGAGCCGCTGGTGGCGCAGATCAACCATCTGCTGGCCCATACCGAAGACAGCCTCAAGCGCTCACGCAATGCCTTGGGCAACCTTGGCCATGCGCTGAAAACCCCGTTGGCGGTGCTGTTGAGTGCGGCCTCCAGTGAAGCGCTCAAGGATCACCCCGAACTCGGCAAACTGCTGCGCGAGCAGCTCGATCAAGTGCAGCAACGCCTCAACCGCGAACTCAACCGCGCCCGCCTGGCCGGCGAAACCCTGCCCGGCGCGCTGTTCGACTGTGAAAAAGAATTGCCCGGCCTGCTGGCCACCTTGAGCATGATCCACGGTGAGCACCTGGATTTGAGCTACCACGTCGACCCCGGCCTGCAATTGCCCTGGGACCGCGAAGACCTGCTGGAGCTGCTCGGCAACCTGCTGGATAACGCCTGCAAATGGGCGGACGCCGACGTGCGTTTGACGCTCAACGAAACCCCGCGCAGCTTTCTGCTGGCCGTCGAAGACGACGGCCCCGGCATTCCGCAGGCCCAGCGTGAGCAAGTGCTCAGCCGCGGTGCGCGCCTGGATGAGCAGATTGACGGCCATGGCCTGGGGCTGGGGATCGTGCGGGATATCGTCGAGGTGTGGGGGGGGACGTTGCAGTTGCAGGACAGCGAACTGGGCGGGCTCAAGGTGCTGATCGAATTACCCAAGCGTTAACACCGAACAAACTGTGGGAGCGTCGAACCGCCGCTCCCACATTGGATCTCCTTAAAGATCAGATCCTTTGCAGGTCACTTACACCCGAAACTGATCCATCAACCCCTGCTGCTGATTCGCCAGGCTGTTCAATGCCTGGCTCACCCGTGCCGACTCATTGGCCTGCTCCGACAGCGATTCAGTCACATCCCGAATCGTCGCCACATTGCTGTTGATCTCTTCGGCCACGGCGCTTTGCTGTTCGGCGGCGCTGGCGATCTGCAGGTTCATGTCGCTGATCACCGTGACCGCTTCGCCAATCTGGCGCAGGGCGGTTACCGCCTGGCCAACCTGCTCGACACTGCCCTGGGCCTGGCGATAGCTGTTGCCCATGGAGCCGACCACGTCGGTGGTGCCGCTTTGCAGGTGCTCGATCACCAGGCGGGTTTCTTCTACCGACTCCTGGGTGCGCTGCGCCAGGTTGCGTACTTCGTCGGCGACCACCGCAAAGCCACGCCCAGCCTCACCGGCGCGGGCGGCTTCGATGGCGGCGTTGAGTGCCAGCAGGTTGGTTTGCTCGGCGATGCCACGGATCACTTCCAGCACCGAGCCGATCTTCTCGCTATTGGCCGCCAAGCCTTCGACCTGGGCCATGGCGGTGCTCATGTCCGCCGCCAGGTTGCCGATGTTGGTGGTGGTGCGGTCGATCACACTCAAACCGTCGCGGGTGGCCTGGTCGGCATCGCGAGCAGCGTGTGCCGCCTGGGCAGCGCTGCGGGCCACGTCCTGGGCGGTGGCGCTCATTTCGTGGGAAGCAGTGGCCACTTGATCGACCTGGCGGTACTGCTGCTCCATGCCGGCGCTGGTTTGCGTGGCGATCGCGGCGGACTGGTCGGCAGTGCCACGGGCGTCCTGCACCGAGCGTTTCACTTGGGCAATGATCGGTTGCAGCTTGTCGAGGAAGCGGTTGAACCAACCGGCCAACTCGCCCAGTTCATCCTGTTTGTCATAGGCCAGGCGGCGGGTGAGGTCGCCTTCACCGCTGGCAATGTCTTCAAGCATGCGCGCCACGCCAAGGATCGGCCGGGTCACGCTGCGGGCCATCAGCCACACAAGCACTAAGCCAACCACGGCCGCCAGCAGGCCCAGGCTCAACTCCAGCAGCGTGCCACGGGCGTTGTCCGCGTCCAACTGTGCCTTGAGTGTTTCGGCGGGGCCGACCAGGACTTTTTCCGGCACATCCAGCAACACGCCCCACGGCTTGCCGCCGGGAATCGGCGCGAAGGGCGCCAGCACCTTGAGTTGGTGACCGGTACGCAGGCTGCTGGTCTGGGGGGTACTGGCCAGCACGCTGATCAGTTGCGCGCCGCTGATGGTGTCGACCTGATCCAGGCGCTGGCTGAGTTTGCCGGCGTCCGGGCTGTAGCCGGCGAGCAATCCAGTGGGGCTGAGGATGCTGACCTGGGTCTGGCCGTCGTACAGCTTCTGGCTGGCCTGTTGGCTCACGGCCTGCAAACTGTTGAGGTTGATGTCCACCGACAGCGAGGCGATGACTTTGCCGTTGACCATCAGCGGGAAGACGATGCTGGTCATCAGCACGTTTTGCCCGTCGATCACATAAAAGTAGGGTTCGATCACGCAGGGTTTCAGGGTGGTGCGTGGGCAGGTGAACCAGGCGTTGGCTTTTTCGCCGCTGGGGCCGACGCTGACGTCGGCCATGTCGCTTTCGGGCAGCGACATGGAGGTGAGTTTGCCCGGCGTGGGCTGCGACCAGTAGAGGGCGAAGCGGCCCTTGTCGTTGCTGCCCAGTTCTGCCTGATTGGCGAACAACTCGTCCTTGCCGTCCAGCGCATTGGCTTCAAACACCAGCGACAGGCCCAGCAGATCGGGGTTGGCCTGCAAGGCGGCCTTGACCTGACGGGTCAGGTCTTCGCGGGTGTCGAAGGCGTCGAGGAAGCGTTTTTCGGCTTGTTCGCGCAAAAACAGCACCTGGCGCGAAAAACCATGGCCGTACTGGTAGGCGTCCATGAATTGCTGGCGAATGCCCAGCGCCTGCACTTCACCTTGGGCCTCGATACGCGCCTGGGCGGACGCGTCGAGCATCTGCATGCTGGACGCTTTGACCTGCTGTGAACTCTGCTCCATGCGAAACAGCGACAGACCCACCAGCAGGGTCACGATCCCCAGCAGGCACAAGCCCGCGAGCAGGGTGATTTTCCATTGAATGGAGAGCTGTCTAAGCGACATCGGGACATCCTTACCTGAAAACACAGAGAGACCCGTTTATCGGCTGTTCCGGATATTTCTTTATTCAAACGTTCAATTTAAAGCTGCTGTTGTGGCGAGGGAGCTTGCTCCCGTTCGACTGCGAAGCAGGCGCCCAGGTCGCGATTTTTGGGGCTGCTGCGCAGCCCAGCGGGAGCAAGCTCCTTCGCCACAGTTTTTGACATGCACGCCCGCCTGCTGCAAAGTGCGCGCCCTCTAATAAGACCTCTTTACGCCTGCACGCGGACGCCACTTGATGGCCGCCCGGTCGCGGGCCTGTCTGTCTTTTATGTTTTTTGCTTGAGGTAACCATGATTAACGCAGTCATCGCCGCGGTCGGCACCATGCTGGTGCTCAGTTTGTCCCGCGTGCATGTGGTCATCGCCATCATCGTCGGCGCCCTGGTCGGTGGCTTGACCGGCGGATTGGGCATCGAGGCCACGCTCAAGGCCTTTAACGGTGGCTTGGGCGGCGGCGCGACCGTGGCGTTGTCCTACGCCTTGCTCGGCGCGTTCGCGGTGGCGATTGCCAAGTCCGGCCTGGCTCACGCGCTGGCGGACAAGGCGCTGCTGCTGGTCGATCGCCAGGAAGCCACCGGCGGCAGTCATGTCAAATGGCTGCTGATTGGCCTGTTGTGGGGGGTGGCGATTGCTTCGCAGAATATTCTGCCGATCCATATCGCGTTTATTCCGCTGCTGGTGCCGCCACTGCTTTACGTGCTGACCAAGCTGCAACTGGATCGTCGCCTGATCGCCTGCGTAATGACCTTCGGCTTGATCACGCCCTACATGTTCCTGCCGGTGGGCTTCGGCAATATCTTCCTCAATCAGATCCTGCTGGCCAACGTGGCCAAGAGCGGCGTGGACATCAGCCAGGTCAACGTCACTCACGCGATGGGTTTGCCTGCGTTGGGCATGGTGGTCGGCCTGCTGGTGGCGGTGTTTATCAGCTACCGCAAAAAGCGCGTGTATGACCTGGAAAAAATCGAGCGCGTCGAGCAAGTGGCGGTGCAATACAACCCGTTGACCCTGCTGGTGGCCGGCCTGGCAATTGCCTCGGCGTTTATCATTCAGCTGTGGCTGGACTCGATGATCATCGGCGCCCTGGCTGGGTTTCTGATCTTCTCGGTGTCGGGCATTGTGCGCTGGCGCGACACCGACGACCTGTTCACCGAAGGCATGAAGATGATGGCGATGATCGGCTTCATCATGATCGCCTCTTCGGGGTTTGCCGAGGTGCTCAAGGCTACCGGTGACGTGCGTTCGCTGGTGCAAGCCTCGGCGGCATTCATCGGGCATAGCCGTGGGGTGGGTGCGTTGCTGATGTTGCTGGTGGGGCTGTTGGTGACCATGGGCATTGGTTCGTCATTTTCTACGGTGCCGATTCTGGCGGCGATTTTTGTGCCGTTGTGTGTGCAACTGGGCTTCAGTCCGTTGGCGATTGTGTGCATCGTGGGTACGGCGGGTGCATTGGGCGATGCTGGTTCGCCAGCGTCGGACTCCACGCTCGGCCCGACGTCCGGCCTGAATATCGACGGCCAGCATCACCATATCTGGGACACCGTGGTGCCCACCTTTCTGCACTACAACATTCCGTTGCTGGCGTTTGGCTGGATTGCTGCGATGACCCTCTAGTATCTGGAACAGGTTCAATTGTGGCGAGCAGGCTTGCCCTGCGTTGGAGCGCGAAGCGGTCCTGAATCCAGACACCTCGATCTACCTGGCGTGTTACGGCGCCTGAAAAGGGGGCTGCTACGCAGCCCAGCGCAGGGCAAGCCTGCTCGCCACAACAGTCCCAGTCTCCACCACGTCCCGGTGTCCTACAGATATTTCGCCACTGGCCGTTAACCTCTCAAGTCGCCACGAATAAGAGAGAAAAGCCATGCGTCTGAGTTTGAAGGCCAAAGTCCTGTCCCTGGCCGTCGTGCCGGTGTTGTTGTTTGCCGTGGTCATCAGCCTGACCACGGTGTGGATCCTGCAGGGCCAGGCGCGCAATGAGGTGGACGAAACCCGCCAGCGCCTGCTCAATGACGCCAAGGCCACCCTGCAAGGGTATGTGGAAGTGGCGATGACCACCATCAAGCCGCTCTACGACGCGGCCGCCCCCGGCGACACGGCGGCGCGGGCGCAGGTGGTCAAGCTGCTGTCCAACACGGCTTACGGCAAGGACGGCTACTTCTTCGGCTACGACTCCGAGACCATCCGCCTGTTCAAGGGCAACAGCCCCGACGGCGTGGGCAAGAGTTTCAAGGACAACCGTGACCCCAACGGTGTCTACGTCAACCGCGATCTGGTCAAGGTCGGCAAGGACGGCACCCACTACCTGCAATACAGCTCGACCCAGCCCGGCCAGACCGAGCTGGTGCCCAAGCTAGGCTACACCGAGTACCTGCCCAAGTGGGACATGGTGATTGGTACGTCGGTGAACCTCGATGGCATCGAAGCCCAGGTGGCGGTGGTCGAGGCCAAGGTCGAAAAACGCATGGAAGGCGTGCTGCTGAGCATCCTCGGCGTGGCGGTGGTGGTGCTGTTGGTGATTGCAGCGGTGGGCATGCTGGTGGCCAATACCATCTTGCGCCCACTGAACCTGATGAAAGCCAACCTTGACGATATCGCCGCGGGCGAGGGCGACTTGACCCGCCGCCTGGCCATCACCAGCCAGGATGAGCTGGGGGAATTGGCCGGCGCGTTCAACCGCTTCGTCGACAAGATCCACGGCCTGGTGCGTCAGATCACCGAAATGACCGCGCAACTTACCGGGCTGGTCAGCCAGGTGTCCGAGCAGGCCCAGCGCTCGGAAACCGCCATGGAACGCCAGCGTCACGAGACCGATCAGGTGGCGACTGCGATCAACCAAATGTCCTCGGCGGCCCACGAAGTGGCACGCAGTGCGCAAGGCGCCGCCGTCGCCGCGCAACAGACCGACGCCGAAGGCCAGGCCGCCAAGCGGGTGGTGGACGGCAGCATCGCGCAGATCCATGCACTGGTGAATGACATTCGCAGCAGCGGCGTGTCCCTCGACAGCTTGCAGCAGGACGTGTCGTCGATTGTCAGCGTGCTCGGCGTGATCCGCTCGATTGCCGAACAAACCAACCTGCTGGCCCTCAACGCCGCCATCGAAGCCGCACGCGCAGGCGAAGCCGGGCGGGGTTTTGCGGTGGTCGCCGACGAAGTGCGTGCGCTGGCCAGCCGCACTCAAACCAGCACTCAGGAAATCCAGGGCATGATCGACCGCCTGCAAAAAGGCACGGTTGCCGCTGTGGATGCCATGCGCCGCTCCAGCGATGCCGGTGATGGCACCTCGGCCCAGGCCAACCAAGCCGGCGCGTCGCTGGACACCATGGCGCAGTTGATCGGCACCATTAACTCGATGAACGCGCAAATCGCCAGCGCCGCCGAAGAGCAGACCGCCGTGGCCGAAGAGATCAACCGCAGCGTGCATCAGATTGCCGTGGCGGTAGACAGCGTGGCTGATGAAACCCAGTTGGGCGCGCAAACCTCGCGTAGCCTGGCGGACCTGGGCCAGCGCCTGGGGCAGTTGGTGGGGCAGTTCAGGATCTGATCAACCCTGGCCTCAGCGTATGTTTGCCTAGTGCTAATACGCATAGGCCTGTCACCGCCCCTGCGTTAGACGTCACGCATCAGCAGGCCGAAGCGCAGGTCCATGTCGCTCGGCAGTGGCACATACACCGTGTGCCCATCCCCGGGCGCCACGTCTATGGCCTCGCCCTTGGCGTTGTGCAGGTTGGCGAGGTCAAAGTGAAAGTTGCCGGCCGGTGTCATCAATTCCAGATGATTGCCCACGGCAAAGCGGTTCTTCACCTTGACCTCGGCCAGCTCGCCCCGGCGCTCGCCGGTCAATTCGCCGACAAACTGCTGGCGCTCCGACACCGAGCTGCCGTTCTGGTAGTTCTGGTATTCGTCGTGTACATGGCGACGCAGGAAACCTTCGGTGTAGCCACGTTGGGCCAGGGACTCGAGATTGGTCATCAGGTTGCGGTCAAACGCACGGCCCGCCACCGCATCGTCAATGGCCTGGCGATACACCTGGGTGGTGCGCGCGCAATAGAAGTGTGATTTGGTGCGGCCCTCGATCTTCAGCGAATGCACGCCCATGTGCGTCAGGCGCTCCACGTGCTGCACGGCGCGCAGGTCCTTGGCGTTCATGATGTAAGTGCCGTGTTCGTCTTCGAAGGCGGGCATCTGCTCATCCGGGCGGTTGGCTTCTTGCAGCAAAAACACCTGGTCGGTCGGCGCACCGATACCCAAGGTCGGTTCACAGTGTTGGACGATATCGCCCGTGGTGTTCTCCACCGCCGGCGTGGCCGAGTATTTCCAGCGGCACGCGTTGGTGCAGGTGCCTTGGTTGGCATCGCGCTTGTTCATATAGCCGGACAACAAGCAGCGCCCGGAATAGGCCATGCACAGGGCGCCATGCACAAACACTTCCAGCTCCATGGCGGGCACCTGTTGGCGGATTTCGCCGATTTCTTCCAGTGACAACTCTCGCGACAGGATCACCCGGCCGATACCTTGCTGCTGCCAGAACTCGACGCTGGCCCAGTTCACTGTATTGGCCTGCACTGACAAGTGAATCGGCATGCACGGGAAGTGACGGCGTACCAGCATGATCAAGCCCGGGTCGGACATGATCAGCGCGTCCGGGCCCATGGCGATCACCGGGGCCAAATCCTTGAGGAAGGTCTTGAGCTTGGCATTGTGCGGGGCAATGTTGACCACCACGTAGAAACGCTTGCTCAGTGCATGCGCCTCCTGGATGCCGAGCGCGAGGTTGGCGTGGTCGAACTCGTTATTGCGCACCCGCAGGCTGTAGCGCGGCTGGCCGGCGTAGACCGCATCGGCGCCGTAGGCGAAGGCATAACGCATGTTTTTCAGGGTGCCGGCGGGGGCGAGCAGTTCGGGGGCAATCACGGGGGGCATGGGCTCAGGTCGCAAAAGGTCGGGAGGGTAAGGGAGCTGGCCTGAGCTTTTATTGATCCAGGTCGGGCTTTTGCCGGTTTTGTATCGCCGTGTATCGGTGGCTGCTGCCCGACACAGGCGAGATACCTCGCAGGGTTCCAATAGGCACTCTGCGACTCGACAAGGTAATCACCATGCGACCTATCACGTTCCTGTTTGGCATGCTGCTGCTGGCTTTTGCCCTGGCCGCCAGTTGGGTAGCCAGTGGCGAGAGCAAACACCCTGACGCCGCCATGCCCTCACTGGCGGGGGCGGTCGAATGGCTTAATTCGCCGCCCCTGAGCCTTGAAGCGCTCAAAGGCAAAGTGGTGCTGGTGGATTTCTGGACCTATGACTGCATCAACTGCCGGCGCGCGCTGCCCTACGTCAATACCTGGGCCAAACGCTATGAACAGGACGGTTTGGTGGTGATTGGCGTGCACACCCCCGAATACGCGTTTGAGCACATCCCGGCCAATGTCAAAGAGCAGGTGCGCAAGCTGGGCATCGGCTACCCGGTGGCCATCGACAATAACTACGCGATCTGGCGCAGCTTCGATAACCAGGTTTGGCCGGCCCACTACCTGATCGATGCCAAGGGGCAGGTGCGTTACAGCCACTTCGGCGAGGGACGCTACGACGCTCAGGAGCAGGCGATCCAGGCACTGTTGACCGAGGCCAAGACGATTCAATAAGGCGGTCTATGCTTGAAGGGCACTCCCAGGTTTTGCCGCGGACTAAGCAACAGGCCCGCTGAAGGCCCTCTGCTTTTCTGACATGGACCGGACATGAACCAAACCAACCTTCAATTCAAAACCCTGCTGTTATTGCTGGTCCTGGTGACCATCGCCTTTATCTGGATATTGCTGCCGTTCTACGGCGCGGTGTTCTGGGCGGTCATCCTTGGCATCATCTTCGCCCCGATGCAGCGGCGCCTGCAGCAACGCTTCAGCTGGAACCGCAACCTGACATCGCTGGCGACTCTGACGGTTTGCCTGGTGATTGCGATTCTGCCGGTGATCATCACCAGCGTGCTGCTGGTGCAAGAGGGCGCCACCCTCTACAAAAATATAGAAAGCGGTCAGTTGGACGTGGCGGGCTATATCGAACAGTTCAAGAACTTCCTGCCGCCGTACTTCCAGCACCTGCTCGACCGCTTCGGCATGGGCAACCTGGAGGGCCTGCGGGAAAAAATCGTCAAGAGCGCGATGCAGGGCAGCCAGTTCTTTGCCACCCAGGCGTTCAGCTTCGGCCAGGGCACGTTTGATTTCCTGGTGAGCTTTTTCATCATGCTGTACCTGCTGTTTTTCCTGCTGCGTGACGGCCCGGAACTGGTGCGCAAAGTACGTACGGCGGTGCCGTTGGCCGAGCCGCAAAAGCGCCGGTTACAACTCAAGTTCAATCGGGTGGTGCGCGCCACGGTCAAGGGCAACGTGCTGGTCGCCGTGACCCAGGGTGCGCTGGGCGGTTTGATCTTCTGGTTCCTGGACATTCCCAGCGCGTTGCTCTGGGCGGTATTGATGGCGTTTCTGTCGTTGTTGCCGGCGGTCGGCGCAGGGATTGTATGGGGGCCGGTGGCGGCCTACTTCCTGTTGAGCGGCTCGATCTGGCAGGGCGTGGTACTGGGCTTGTTCGGCGTGTTCGTGATCGGGCTGGTGGACAATGTATTGCGCCCGATCCTGGTGGGCAAAGACACCAAGATGCCGGATTACCTGATCCTGATCTCGACCTTGGGCGGCCTGTCGGTGTTTGGCTTGAATGGCTTTGTGATCGGGCCGCTGGTGGCGGCGCTGTTTATGTCCAGCTGGGCGTTGTTCGTCGAAAGCAAGCCGCGGGTCAAGCTGCCATTGCCTTAGTTTTCAGGCCAGAGGCTTCAGGCATGGAGCCTGAAGTTCGACGCCTGCTGTTGCTGTTGTTGCGCAGCGGACAGCGAGGTGAGCGGGCCGCTGATGGTTTCGCCATCGCGTACCACATACCAGCAGGCCAACAACCCAAGCTCCCGGAGTGGGGCGGGGACGGCACTGCCGACAACGGACATGATTTGAACAGTGGGCATAGGGACCTCCAATGGCTATGGGGGTCACCTTACGGGCTGATAGCGCGTAGGAAAAATCACCCATCTCGATAGTCAACATTAACGCCAGGCGTCAATCGACCACTTGATCGAGCATGTTCACCACTTCCTGTTCGCTGAGCAGGCCTTTGCGTACCAGGTTTTCTGCCAGCAGCGCGAGAAATTTTGCGCTGCGGTGGCCCTCAAGGTGCTTGAGTTCGGTGAGTGCGCTGTAGACCTTGCTGGACGTGCACAGGCCGGCGGTGCGGTGCGGGTTTTGCGTGGGCATGTTCAGTCGTCCTTAATTGTTATTGGGTGGACCGCTCGATAGTGAGACCGTTGGGTTACGCAAACATGACAGCGCAGGCTCAGGTCTTGCAAGCGGACATTTGACTGTCATGATGTGGGATTGCGGCTCGAGCATTGTCCTCATAGCGACCTTGGCATGATAAAACCGGGCTTTTCAGGCAACGCTCAGGCAAAACCCAGGCAAAAAAAAGACCCCGCGTGTGGGCGAGGCCTGTTCATTTCCAGCGTGACTGCGTATTACCAGCCGCGGCCATAATAACCGTGGGGAGGGCCGTAGTAGCCGCGCGGTGGGCCGTAATAGACCGGCGCCGGGCGGTAGTAAACCCGCTGTTGCACATACACCGGCGGTGGCGGTGCGTAGTAGACCGGCGGCGGCGCGGCATACACCGGTTGCGGCTGGACATACACCGGTTGCTGCACGTAGACCGGCTGGGATTGGCTGGCAACTACGGAGCCGACAACGGCTGCGCCGATCAAACCACCCAATATGGCCGGGCCACCCCAACCACCACCGTGGGCGGAGGCTTGGCCTGCCATAGCGAGTGCGCCGATAAGCAAGGCGATTTTGGGGATTTTACGAATCATGGTCATTCCTCGGTTAGCCCCTGCGCTTGTGGTCTGCAATCAATAGACTCAAGGATTGTCGCGGGGATACTTTTAAGACAACGTATTTCTGAAAAACAGCACCGCCGCTAGGTAAAGGTTGTGTAAGGTCTGTACCGATTTGCTTACTCAAAGGAGTTTTCCATGCAGATGCACCCCAACAAGGACACCCAACTGTGCATGTCATTGTCGGCGCGCCCGGGGAATTTTGGCTTGCGATTTCACAACCATCTGTACGAACAACTGGGGCTGAATTTCTACTATAAAGCCTTCAGCAGCCAGGATTTGCCCGGTGCGATCGGCGGAATCCGGGCGCTGGGCATCCGTGGTTGCGGGGTGTCCATGCCGTTTAAGGAAGCCAGCATCGCCCTGGTGGATGAGCTGGACGCTTCGGTCAAGGCCATCACCTCGCTCAACACCATCGTCAACACCGACGGGCATCTCAAGGCCTACAACACCGACTACATTGCGGTGGCACAATTGCTGAAAAAGCACGCGGTGCCTAAAGACTCGACCTTTGCCCTGCGTGGCAGCGGCGGTATGGGCAAGGCGGTGGCCAGTGCCCTGCGTGACGGCGGTTATGCCAACGGCGTGATTGTGGCGCGCAATGAAGCGGCGGGCCGGGCGTTGGCGCAGAGCCTGGGGTATGAATGGCGAGCAGAACTGGGCGAGTTGCGCCCGCAGATGCTGGTCAACGT
Source organism: Pseudomonas sp. FP2338 (assembly GCF_030687515.1). Lineage (NCBI taxonomy): Bacteria > Pseudomonadati > Pseudomonadota > Gammaproteobacteria > Pseudomonadales > Pseudomonadaceae > Pseudomonas > Pseudomonas sp. FP2338. The sequence goes on from NZ_CP117436.1 coordinate 2,271,753, forward strand.
GACGCCGATCGGCATGACCGGCGGGGCAGAAGCGGACCAGTTGGCCTTTGACGCCGACGCTGTGGACGCTGCTGAGACTGTGTTCGATGTGGTGGCGATCCCCGCAGAAACGCCGTTGATCCTGCGCGGACGTGCCCAGGGCAAACGGGTGATTACCGGGTTGGAAGTGATCGCGATCCAGGCGTTGGAGCAGTTTGTGTTGTACACCGGTGTGCGGCCGACGCAAGAGCAGTTTGAGGCGGCGGTGGCCTTTGCCCGAACCTGAAGCGCTGCGCAGATCCAAATGTGGGAGCGGGCTTGCCCGCGATGAGGGCGTGTCAGCCGCCTTATACATCACTGACCCACCGCAATCGCGGGCAAGCCCGCTCCCACATTTTTAATCGGGTTAAGCCTGTTCCAACTGGGCCAGGCGCTCTTCCAGCGCTGCAATCCTGGCTTCAAGCTCCTCAATACGCTCCACCGAAACCCCGCCGGCCGAACGCTCCACCGGGCTCCCGCGTGCCGCGATAATCGCCTCAATATCCGCCGGATCCCCCAACGCATGGGTATAGCGGTCTTCCCGTTGCCCCGCCTGGCGCGGCACCAGCACGGCCAGCCCGCGTGCAATCAGGCGTTCGAGCTGGTGCACGACCTGTTCGGCGTCTTCAAAATCATGCATGCGCCCGCTACGGGTCAGCAGTTCGTTGACGGTCTGCGGCCCACGCAAAAATAGCAGCCCGATCAAAATCACCTGGGCCGGCACCAGCTCCAGCGCCTTGTCCACACGGTGCTCCCAGCGGTCGGCGCGGCTGCCCATGACCAGGCGGGTAAAACCTTGGCCCTCGAGCACCCGCAGGCTCTGGCCGACCTGGCCCTGGCTCAAGTTGGTCACAGGTTCCCGGCTGGTCTTCTGGTTGCAGGCCAGCACCAGCGCATTGAGCGTGAGCGGATAGGTTTCCGGGTTGGTCGCCTGTTTTTCGATCAGGCAGCCTAGGATGCGGATTTCCGTGCTGTTCAGGCGTGGCTCAGCAATGTCGGTGTCGTGCTCGGCAGTCATCGCGCTTTCCCTATGCAGTGAAGCTCACTAGCCTAATCCTGAAAAAATAAAAGACAAGCCGCAGGCATGGCTATAATCGCCGCTGGTTCAAACCCTGCCATTACCGTGAGACTGTCATGACTATTTCCCTGTACGCCGCTTCCATCCCGGTCTTCAAGCAAATGCTCAACGCCCTGAGCGATGTACTGAACAAAGCCGAAGCCCACGCTACCGCCAAGAACATCGAACCCAATGCCTTGCTGCAAGCGCGTCTGTTCCCGGACATGTTCCAGCTGGTGCGCCAGGTGCAGATCGCCGTCGACTTCGCCAAGGGTGTTTCCGCGCGCCTGGCCGAAATCGAAGTGCCGAAGTACGAAGACAGCGAAGTGACCTTCGCCGACCTGCAAGCGCTGATCGCCAAGGTGCTGGCATTTGTCGACACCATCAAGCCTGAGCAAATCGATGGCAAGGAAGGCATCGAAATCATCACCCGCCCAGGCACGCCGAAAGAGAAGCGCTTCAGCGGCCAGTCCTACCTGCTGACCTACGGCCTGCCGCAGTTCTTCTTCCACGTCACCACTGCTTACGCTTTGCTGCGCCATAACGGTGTGGAAGTGGGCAAGCGCGATTACATGGGCGCGTTCTAAGCATCCAGATACAAAAAAGCCCGGGGTCGTTCTTGTCGAACGCCCCGGGCTTTTTTACGCCTTGTGTTTAAGCCGTTTGCTCTTCCTTGCCCAGGCAAGCGGCTGCCGTGAACAGCACATCGGTGGACGAGTTGAGCGCGGTTTCCGCCGAATCCTGCAGCACACCGATGATGAAGCCCACGGCCACCACCTGCATGGCGATCTCGCTGGGAATGCCGAACAGGCTGCACGCCAAGGGAATCAGCAGCAACGAGCCACCGGCCACACCCGACGCGCCGCAGGCGCATACCGCCGCGACTACGCTGAGCAGCACGGCGGTTGGCATGTCCACGGCAATACCGAGCGTGTGCACGGCGGCCAGGGTCAACACGGTGATGGTAATCGCCGCGCCGGCCATATTGATGGTGGCGCCCAGCGGGATCGACACCGAATAGGTGTCTTCATGCAGGCCCAGGCGTTTGCTCAGCGCCAGGTTCACCGGGATATTCGCCGCCGAACTGCGCGTGAAGAACGCGGTGATCCCGCTTTCGCGCAAGCACATCAGCACCAGCGGATAAGGGTTGCGGCGCAGCTTCCAGAACACGATGGCCGGGTTGATCACCAGCGCGACGAACAGCATGCAGCCGATCAGCACCACCAGCAGGTGGGCATAACCGAGCAGGGCGCCGAAACCTGAGGTGGCCAGGGTCGAGGCCACCAGGCCGAAGATGCCCAGCGGCGCAAAGCGGATGACCACGCGCACGATCAAGGTGACGCCGTTGGACAGGTCGTCCAGCACCGTGCGAGTGGCAACACCTGCATGGCGAATCGCGATGCCCATGCCGATGGCCCAGGCCAGAATGCCGATGAAGTTGGCATTCATCAGCGCGCTTACGGGGTTATCCACCACGCTCAGCAGCAGGCTTTGCAGCACTTCGCCGATGCCACCGGGGGCGCTGACGGTGGCGTCATGGGTGGCCAGCACCAAAGACGACGGGAACAGCATGCTGGCAACCACCGCGACGACGGCAGCGGCAAAGGTGCCGAGCAGGTACAGGAACAGGATTGGCTTGATATGGGTTTCCTGGCCATGTTTATGGTTGGCGATAGACGCCATGACCAATACAAACACCAGAATCGGTGCAACGGCTTTCAGCGCGGTGACGAACACCTTGCCGATAAACCCGGTGGCACGTGCCGCCTCGGGCAAGAACAGGGCGAGCAGGATACCGGCCAGCAGGCCGATGACAATTTGGGTGACCAGGCTGACGCGCATCAGTCGTTGCAGCAGGGAAGGGGCAGCAGTCATAAACAGTTGTCTCTAGTTTTTTTAGTAGGACGCAGCATTGCAGGCAGATAGCGCCGTAGGAAGCAGGCCCAAAGTCTAACATGCTGTAGGAAGCGTCCCATTCGGTGCGGCATTCCGTCACCCGCACCTGTAGGGTTTGGCCAGGCCAAGACATATTCTGTTAAGATTGCCGCTTCTCATCTTTCCTCTCTGTCAGCGAGCCCTTCGGGCTGTCGTTGATGTCGTCGTTTCTGGAGTTTTCATGTTGTTCCCTATCCTGCTGCTGTCGGCCGCCGGTTTTACCGTGCTGACCACAGAATTCATCATTGTCGGGCTGCTGCCGTCGATCGCCCGCGACCTGAACGTCAGCGTGTCCCAGGCCGGGTTACTGGTGACGTTGTTCGCGTTTACCGTGGCGGCGTTCGGACCGTTCCTGACGGCATACTTCGCTCGGTTCCAGCGCAAGCGCCTGTTTATCTGCATCCTGATCATGTTTGCGCTGGCTAATACCGTGGCGGCATTGGCGCCGAATATCTGGATCATGGCCTTGGCGCGCTTGATTCCGGCGTTGGGCTTGCCGGTGTTTTGGGCCTTGGCGAGTGAAACGGCGGTGGATATCGTCGGGCCGGAATTTGCCGGCCGGGCCATTGAAAAAATCGGCTTCGGGATTGTCTGCGCCACGGTGTTCGGCATTCCGGTAGGCACCTTGATTTCCGATATGTTCGGCTGGCGCACCGCGTTTGCCATTCTCGCCGTGGTCGCGTTGGCCAAGGCCTTGCTGCTGTTTATCTACCTGCCGGTGACCACACCCAAGAACGATCAGGTGAGCCTGCGCTCGCAGTTCAAGCTCCTGCGCAACCCGTTGATGCAGGGCCATATCCTGCTGTCGGTCCTGGTGTTCAGTGGGATGTTTACCGCATACACCTACCTGGCGGACATCCTCGAACGCCTGGCCGGCTTCGACGGCACGCTGGTGGGCTGGTGCCTGATGGGCTTTGGCGCGGTCGGCCTGATCGGCAACGCCCTTGGCGGGCGGGCAGTGGACCGTCACCCGCTGATTGCGTCCATGGTGTTCTGCGGGTTCATGATCGCCGGCATGGTCGCGGTGGTCCCGGCGATTCACTCCAGCATTGGCCTGGCAGCGGCGATGGCGGTGTGGGGCGTGACCCAGGCGGCGATGTTTCTGGTCAGCCATGTGCGCCTGATGAAGGCCGCGCCCCATGCCCCGGCGTTTGCCGCGTCATTGAACATCGCCGGGGCCAATCTGGGGATTGGCCTGGGAGCAATGGTGGGTGGGCATGTGATCGACACCCTGGGCCTTGCCAGCCTGGGCTTTGCGGCGTCCGGGTTTATCCTGGTGTCGATTTTGCTGGCGCTGTGGTTGATGACCGCGAAACCTCTGGCTGCCCGCGTCTGATCCCTGTGGTGGGCGGGCTTGCTCGCGAAGAGGGAGTGTCAGTCACTGGATATATTGACTGGCCCACCGCATTCGCGAGCAAACCTGCTCCCACCTGTCCGTCAGGGCAGGGCGGTAAACAGTTCGCGCCGCGCCCCTTCGGTAATCGCCACGATGCCGGGGTGCTTGATCTTGCGTTCCACCGAGATCGCGTAGAACGACTCGGTGACCGCATCGGTCTGGCCGATCAGCGCCACGCCATACTGGCGCACCACCTCATCGGCGATCACGCTGGGGGCGATAAATATCCCGCTGCCCGACTGCCCAAACGCCTGCATCAACGCGCTGTCGTCGAACTCACCGATGATCCTCGGCTGGATCTGCTGCTCGGCAAACCAGCGCTGCAAGCGGCTGCGCACCACCGTCTCCGCACCCGGAATCAATAACGGCGCGCCCTGCAGGCAGTGTGGGAAATCGCCGCCGTATTGGTCAGCCAGCGCCTGAGTGGCAAAAAAGCTGATGCCGCATTCCCCGAGTTTCTGGCTGTAACCTTTGATGTCCAAATGCGTGGGCATCGGGCTGTCGGAGATCACCAGGTCCAGGCGCTGGATCGCCAGGTCGGCCAATAACCGTTCGAGTTTGTCTTCACGGCAGGTGATGCGCATCGGCTCGCTCAGCTCCATGGTCGGCGCGATCAGCCGGTAAACGATGGATTTGGGCACCACATCCGCGACCCCGACCCGAAACAGGATCTGCTGTTCGTCGGGTGCTGCGCGCAACATGGCTTCCAGCTCGTTACCGGTCTGGAACATCTGCTCGGCGTAGGGCAGGGCCCGTCGCCCGGCTTCGGTGAGTTCCAATTGGCGACCGACGCGTTGAAACAGCGCGATACCAAAGGTCTGCTCCAGCAGGCTGATCTGGCCGCTGATGGTCTGGGGCGTGAGGTTCAGCTGCTCACAGGCGCGCACAATACTGCCGGTCTTGGCCACCACCCAGAAGTAATGCAACTGACGGTAATTGAGCATGGCGGTCTACACTTCGTAAAAATCGAAGTATACGTGAGAAAAATACGAATTTTACTGAACTGTTCAGCTGCATAGAATGCCTCGCTATCGAGGGGCCACTATTTGGACCCAATGGTTCTAACGAGGAATACATGATGAAACTCAATTCCCTGGGCGCGGCGTCCGTCCTTGCGCTTTCATTGGTGATGATCAGCGGCTGTGATCAAGTTGAAAAGAGCGCGCAGCAGGTGCTGGGCAAAGCCACCGAATCGGCCAAGCAAGCCATCGATGACACCCACAAGGCCGCCGAGCAGGCATTGAGTGAAGCGACCCAAGGTCTGATCCAGCCTGAAAAAGACGCTGAGCAGGCCGAAAAACAATCTGAAACCGAGCGTAAAGAAGCTTAATTTCCCAGCACAACGTCAGGACTGACTTATGGACTACCTTTTACAACTGGCCGCCAGCCCGACCGCCTGGGTCGCACTGGCCACCTTGATCGTCATGGAAATCGTGCTGGGCATCGACAACCTGATCTTCATCTCGATCCTCACCAACAAGCTGCCCGAAAAACACCGGGCCAAAGCGCGGCGTATCGGCATCAGCATGGCGTTGATCCTGCGTCTGGGCCTGTTGAGCACCATCGCGTTTATCGTGCAGTTGACGGCGCCGGTGTTCGAGATCTTCGGTCAGGCGTTCTCCTGGAAAGACATGATCCTGATCGCCGGTGGCCTGTTCCTGGTGTGGAAGGCCACCACCGAGATCCACCACAGCATGGATCCGGAGCCCGAGGACAAGGCCTCCGTCAGCAACACCGTGGCCATCGGCTTTGCCGCCGCGATTGGGCAGATCCTGTTGCTCGACCTGGTGTTCTCCATCGACAGCATCATTACCGCCGTGGGCATGACCGAGCACTTGCCGATCATGATCATCGCCGTAGTCGTCTCGGTGATCGTGATGTTGGTGGCGGCTGAACCATTGGCCAAGTTCATCAACGACAACCCGACCGTGGTGATGCTGGCCCTGGGCTTCTTGATCATGATCGGCATGACGCTGATCGCCGAAGGCTTCGGTGCCCATGTGCCAAAAGGCTACGTGTATGCGGCCATGGCGTTCTCGGCGGCGATCGAATGCTTGAACATTGCCCGACGTAACCGCCACAAACGCTTGCTCGCAGCCCGCCAGTAAGCGCTGAACCCAAAAGCCGGCTGCGCTCACAAGAGCCCAGCCGGCTTTTTGCTGTCTGTTAGAATCGGCCCACTTGTTACCTTGAGGTCCACCATGAACGAGCCGATTCGCCTCACCCAGTACAGCCACGGCGCGGGTTGTGGCTGCAAGATTTCGCCCCAGGTGCTGGAAGTGATCCTTGCCGGCAGCGGCGCACAGAACCTCGACCCCAACCTGTGGGTGGGCAACGCCTCGCGCGACGATGCGGCGGTGTACGCCATCGATGACGAGCGTGGCGTGGTCTCCACCACCGACTTTTTCATGCCGATTGTCGATGATCCGTTCGACTTCGGCCGTATTGCCGCCACCAACGCCATCAGTGACATTTACGCCATGGGCGGCGACCCGCTGATGGCCATTGCGATTCTGGGTTGGCCAGTGAATGTGCTGGCGCCGGAAGTCGCCCGCGAAGTGATCCGTGGCGGCCGCTCGGTGTGCGACGCCGCCGGCATTCCACTGGCAGGCGGGCACTCCATCGACGCGCCGGAGCCGATCTTTGGCCTGGCCGTGACCGGCATCGTGCAAAAGCGCCATATGAAGCGCAACGACACCGCCACCGCGGGTTGCAAGCTGTACCTGACCAAACCGCTGGGCATCGGCATCCTTACCACCGCCGAGAAAAAGGGCAAATTGCGCGAGGCGGATATCGGCCTGGCCCGTGACTGGATGTGCACGCTCAACAAGCCTGGCAGCCGTTTTGGCAAGTTGGCCGGCGTAACGGCCATGACCGATGTGACCGGTTTCGGTCTGTTGGGGCATCTGGTGGAAATGGCTGACGGCAGTGGTCTCACGGCCCGCATCGAATACGCAAAGGTCCCACTCCTGCCTGGGATCGAGGACTATCTGGACCAGGGCTGCATGCCCGGTGGCACCTTGCGCAATTTCGACAGCTATTCAAGCAAGCTCGGGCGTCTGCAGGAGCTGCACAAGCGCGTGTTGTGCGACCCCCAGACCAGCGGCGGCCTGCTGATCGCCGTCACCCCGGAAGGCGACGCCGAATTTCACACCGTCGCCTCCGAACTGGGCCTGAACCTTGAGCCGATCGGCGCACTGGTTGAGCGACAGACCCACGCGGTAGAGGTGTTTTGATGGCAACTGACATCACCGACTACCGCGACATCTTCCTCAATGACCGGCCGATGATGGATACCCGCGCGCCGATCGAGTTCACCAAGGGCGCGTTCCCTGGCGTGGTCAACCTGCCGCTGATGACCGACGACGAACGCCAGCGGGTCGGCACCTGCTACAAACAGCAAGGCCAGCAAGCGGCCATCGTGCTGGGCCATGAGTTGGTGTCCGGGGCCATCAAGGCCGAGCGCATCGAGCATTGGGCGCAGTTCGCCCAGGCCAACCCCGACGGCTATCTGTACTGCTTTCGCGGCGGGCTGCGGTCGCAGATCGTGCAGCAATGGTTGAAGACCGAGGCGGGTATCGACTATCCGCGTGTTGGCGGTGGTTATAAGGCCATGCGTACCTTTCTGCTGGGGACCCTGGAGCAGGCGACCGCCGAGTGTGATTTTGTCTTGCTCGGCGGCATGACCGGCACCGGCAAGACCGAGGTGTTGGGCCAGTTGCGCAATGCCCTGGACCTTGAAGGGCACGCCAACCATCGCGGCTCCAGCTTCGGCAAGCGCGCCACGGCGCAACCGTCCAACATCGACTTTGAAAACCGCCTGGCGGTCGACCTGCTGAAGAAGCGCGCGGGTGGTATCGAACAGTTTGTGGTCGAGGACGAGAGCCGCATGATCGGCAGCTGTGCTTTGCCGTTGCCGTTGCACAAGGGCATGCAGACCTTCCCGATGGTGTGGCTGCAAGACAGTGTTGAAGGCCGCGTCGAACGGATTTTGCGCGAATACGTGGTTGATCTTTGCGCCGAATTTATCCAGGTGTTTGGCGACAGCGGGCAGGCCTTGTTCGCCGAGCGCCTGACCCAGAGCCTGGCCAACATCCACAAGCGCCTGGGTGGTGAGCGCTTCCAGCGCTTGCAGGCCATTTTGCAGGAAGCCTTGGCAGAGCAGGCGCGCAGCGGTGCGGTGGATTTGCACCGGGTGTGGATCGAAGGCTTGTTGCGCGAGTATTACGACCCGATGTATGCGTTCCAGCGTGAAAGCAAAGGCGCGCGGATCGAGTTTGCCGGGGAGCAGGGCGCGGTGGTGGAGTACTTGCGCGAGCGGGGTGCCAGGCGGGGGTGATGCGGTGGGTTTGAGGGCCTCATCGCAGGCAAGCCAGCTCCCACATTTGACTGCATTCACAGATCAGCATGTGGGAGCTGGCTTGCCTGCGATTAGGCCCTAAGCCCCACAACAAAGCCTAAAGAATCACCGCCCCGATCAACCCACACACCACCCCCACCAGCATGGTCAGCCCAGCCACTGTCACCAGCACCCGCGCGTCGAAATCCTTGCGCAGCATCAACAGCGACGGCAGGCTCACGCTGGGCAAGGTCATCAGCAATGCCACGGCCGGGCCGGTGCCCATGCCCAATGTCATCATGGTTTGTACGATAGGAATCTCGGCTGCCGTAGGAATGACGAACAGCGTGCCGACGATGGCCAGCGGTACCAGCCACACCAGGCTGTTGGCCATGGCGCCGTCGACATGGGGAAACAGCCACACCCGTGCGGCGCCCAGAATCAGCACGGCGACGATATAGATCGGGATCGTGCTCCAGAACAGCTGCCACAGAGTCTGCAGCCACCGACTCAAAAATGGCTGCGACTCGGTCTGGCTCACCTCAGCCACGGCGTCCAATGCCGCTTCCGGCACGTGATCGGGGCGGGCAATGCGTTGTGCAACCAGCGACACGCCCACCACCAGCACAACCCCCGCCACCAGCCGCAGCGCAGTAAAGCCCCAGCCGAGTACGAAGCCCATGAACACTAACGTTGCCGGGTTCAGCACCGGGTTGGCGATCCAGAAGGCCAGCGCCGCGCCCACCGACACCTGCTGACGGCGCATGCCCGCTGCCACCGGGGCCGCGCAGCAACTGCACATCATCCCCGGCAAGGCGAACAGCCCGCCACGCACGGTCGAACCCAGCCCGGCGCGGCCGAACAGGCGCAGCAACCAGTCACGGGGGATCAACACTTGCAGCAGCGAACCCAGAATCACCGCCAGCACGGCTGCTTTCCAGATCGCCAGGAAATACACCTGGGCATAGGCCAGTGCCGCGGCCAAGGGTGAGCTTTGCTGATCGTTGAGTATCGAGGCGCCGATGCTGTGGTTATCCGCAGCGACAAAGGCCTTGAGGTAGTAGGGCGACCACTTCACGTAATAGAGGCCGATGCAGGCCACCAACACGAACAGCGCTGGTTTCCACCAGAACGACCAGCCCCGGTTGGGCTGGGTGGAGATGAGGTTGGGCATGGTGCAGGTCCGCAGATGATTCAATAGCGGGGCATCATACGCGCCTACCACCGATCGTTCCCACGCTCCTGCGTGGGAATGCAGGCTGAGACGCTCTGCGTCGTGACGCTGGCCCCAACACCTTGAGCGTCACGGAGTGAATTCCTACGCGGGAGCGTAGGCTCTATCGGCAGGGTTTCAAATATCCGCGCTCACTTGGGTTGCATCCGGGCATGTCTGCTGGCCGTTATCCAGGCCTTGCTTGTAGTTGCGGCTCAGCAGTGAAGCCTTGCCGTTATGCCAGGTCAGCGTCAGTACATAGAGCGTGTCGTAATCGCCGCCCGACCAATCGTCGGTGATGGTGTGTTTTTCACCCGAGGCTTCACTGGCCACCCGGTTGATCAGCTCCGGCAGATAGCCGTGGGACCAGGCGGTGTAGATGATTGAGTTGTGGTACTTGTCTTCCACCAGTTCATCGGCGAGGTCGTGGGTGTCATTGGCGGAGTACTTGATGTTCACCGGCAGGCCAAGCTTGATGGCGCTGGGGCTGATGGTCATCAGGGGCCGAATGTAGCTGTAGGAATTGTCCTGCTCGCCTTCCTCGACATTGCGCGTCGGGTCGGGCGCAAACACGTAATTGGCCTTGCCGAATTTTTCCGGCAGCACGGTGGCCAGGTTCATTGCGCGATTCAGGCCCTGGCAATTGAGCTGGCCGAGGCCGCCGACGGGTTTTTCGCCGTGGCGCAGGAACACCAGGGTTTGCACACCGTCCACCGGCGCGGCGCGGCTGATTCGAGACTCCAGAGTCAGGCCGATGGCGCCGCCCACCAGCGACAGCGGCAACATGATGTAGGCATAACGTTTAAGACGTTGCGCAAGGCACAGAGGCTTGATTGTCATTGTAGGTTCGAGTCTTCAGTGCAGCGATTAAGGCGGGCAAGCCTGGCCCCAGCGACGCATCCGGCGTGCTGCGGTTTAACCTGTGATTGTTACGGGGTGTCTTCCTTTCACCGTCATGGCGCAGTTAAGAGTGTGAATCGGCTCTTTGGTTCGCCTGCGCGCACCATAGCGCGGCTATGTTGCGCAATGATGACCCATGCAGGACGGCGTGCAGGTGGCTATCATGGGGACTTTGAGCCTGGGGACTTCCCGATGAACGCACTCGCCGCTTTCCCGATCAACAGCAAATGGCCCGCCCAGCACCCGGAGCGCTTGCAGCTGTATTCGCTGCCCACGCCCAATGGGGTCAAGGTGTCGATCATGCTGGAGGAACTGGGGCTGCCTTATGAAGCACACAAGGTCAGTTTCGAGACCCAGGACCAGTTGTCGCCGGAGTTCATGTCCCTGAACCCCAACAACAAGATTCCCGCGATCATCGACCCCAATGGCCCGAGCGGCCAGCCGCTGGCGTTGTTCGAGTCCGGCGCGATCCTGATTTACCTGGCGGAAAAAACCAGCCAGTTGCTCTCCGAAGACCCGGCCACCCGTTACGAAACCCTGCAGTGGCTGATGTTTCAGATGGCCGGTATCGGTCCGATGTTCGGCCAGGTCGGGTTCTTCAACAAGTTCGCCGGCAAAGCATACGAAGACAAACGTCCGCGTGACCGCTACGCCGCCGAATCTCGGCGTTTGCTCGGCGTGCTGGAAAAACACTTGCTGGGTCGCACCTGGATCATGGGTGATGAATACAGCATCGCCGACATTGCCACCTTTCCGTGGATCCGCAATTTGATCGGGTTTTACGAGTCCGGTGACCTGGTCGGCATCGCTGATTTCCCTAATGTGCTGCGTGCACTGGACGGTTTTGTCGCCCGCCCGGCGGTGATGCGCGGTCTGAGTATTCCGAGCTAAGACATGCCGACTTTCGATTTCAAGCAACTGGATGTGTTCAGCCGTGTTTCGCTCAAGGGCAACCCCCTGGCGGTCGTGCTCGGCGCCGATAGCCTCACGGACCAGCAAATGGCCGACTTCGCCAACTGGACCAACCTCAGCGAGACCACGTTTTTGCTGACGCCGCGTGATCCACGGGCGGATTACCGAGTAAGAATTTTCACCACGCTTAAAGAGCTACCGTTTGCCGGGCACCCGACATTGGGCAGCTGCCATGCGTGGCTGCAGGCAGGCGGCGTGCCCAAAGGCGAGGAGATTATCCAGGAGTGCGAAATCGGCCTGGTGCGTGTCCGACGTCAAGGCGATGAACTGGCCTTTATTGCACCACCGTTGTTGCGCATGGGGCCGGTGGACGCGCCCTTGCTGGAGCGCGTGCGCCTGGGGTTGGGCCTGGCGCCTGAAGCCATTGTGCGCAGCCAGTGGGTGGATAACGGCGCTGGCTGGTTGGCGGTGATGCTGGCCGACCGCGATCAAGTGTTGGCCTTGCAGCCCGATTACTCGCAATTGCACGGCTTGGCCATTGGCGTCATCGCACTCTGTGACCCGGCGCGTGACGAGGTGGACAGCCATTTTGAAGTGCGCGCTTTTATCGCCGGTGACGGCGCCCAGGAAGACCCGGCCACCGGCAGCTTGAATGCCGGTGTTGCCCAATGGTTGCTGGCCGAAGGCCTTGCGCCCGAGCGGTATGTGGTCAGCCAGGGCACCGCGATTGGGCGCGCCGGGCGGATTCGCGTAGAGCGCCAGGGCGATGAAATCTGGGTGGGCGGCGCAGTGGCGGCGTGTATCGAAGGGCGAGTCCAGCTCTAGATCAATATATTGTTACGACCCACGCAATACACTATTGGTCCCCAGGCGTTTGTGCTGCGGGGGCCATGGGGCATAAGCTTTTGCCCAAATATTCTGATGCTATCCAGGAAAGCCATGACCAGCCAGTTCCCCCAAGCCCGTCCTCGCCGCCTGCGCCGCTCCCCGGAGCTGCGTGGCCTGTTCCAGGAAACCGAATTCACCCTCAACGACCTGGTACTGCCGATTTTTGTCGAAGAAGAAATCGACGACTTTGTGCCGATTACCAGCATGCCGGGCGTGGTGCGTATTCCTGAGAAAAAACTGGCCGGTGAAATCGAGCGTTATGCCCGTGCCGGGATCAAGTCGGTGATGACCTTCGGCGTGTCCCACCACCTGGACGCCAACGGCAGCGACACCTGGAAAGAGCGCGGCCTGGTCTCGCGCATGTCCTCAATCATCAAGGATGCTGTGCCGAACATGATCGTGATGTCCGACACCTGCTTCTGCGAATACACCGACCACGGCCACTGCGGCGTGATGCACGGCGCCCACGTCGACAACGATGCGACCCTGGTCAACCTCGGCAAACAAGCCGTGGCCGCCGCCCGTGCCGGCGCCGATGTCATCGCACCGTCGGCCGCCATGGACGGCCAGGTCCAGGCCATCCGCCGCGCCTTGGATGACGCGGGTTTCACCCATATCCCGATCATGGCCTACTCCACCAAATTCGCCTCGGCCCTCTACGGCCCGTTCCGCGAAGCCGGCGGCAGCGCCCTCAAAGGCGACCGCAAAAGCTACCAGATGAACCCAATGAACCGCCGCGAAGCCGTGCGCGAATCCCTGCTCGACGAACAGGAAGGCGCCGATGCGCTGATGGTCAAACCGGCTGGCGCCTACCTCGACATCATCCGCGACATTCGCGAAGCCTCACGCTTGCCGGTGGCGGCGTATCAGGTAAGTGGCGAATACGCGATGATCAAGTTTGGCGCCCAGGCAGGGGCAATTGATGAGGCGCGGGTGGTGCGCGAGACGTTGGGGTCGATCAAGCGGGCAGGCGCGGATTTGATTTTTACGTATTTTGCGATGGATCTGGCGTTGGCTGGGATCTGATTTTGTTTGGTGGGCCTGTGGCGAGTGAGGTTGCTCGTCACAGGAGCAGTGCTCTTGGATGTTTTGCGATCACGCTCAGTTGAATTTTTCATAGTCTTGTGCACCCAATGATGCGAGCCATTTTTTAAAGAAGTCGATTTGTTCTTTTGGATCGTTCGTTAGGTTTTCTTCCTCGTAATCAAAGATGTGAACTATATCTTTTCTGGTGGCTTGTTTGCCTAAGGTTATTTCGTAAGCAACAAGTCCTGCACTCATTTGAGATGCCATTCTTGAAGGCATTACATTTAATTTTGCGCCTTTGCATAAGAAGGTCATATGGGGGAAGTCGGCTCTGACTTTTGCGAGGCAAACGTAAATATCCCTTCCCTCATAAATTTTCTTGAAGTTTTCTGCTTCTGAAAATTTCATGATGAGTTTTCTTGTGTCAAACTTTACTGTTGTTTCTATTTTTTTATCATTTATCAGTATGTTTATTTTTTTCGTTTCCATATTTTTTCTGTTTGGGGTTGGGTTGAGTGGGTTTCATGGCCTTCATTGGGTTTTATTGGCATGGAAGCTAGAGTGCCTGCTGTGTATATTTTGTGGTGAATGAAAGTTCTTTTTTATTTTGGGGAGGGATTCTGATCCTAAAATTTCGAGGTGAGGTCACTGGCCTGTGGCTAGAAAGGTTGCTCGTCACAGGTTTTCACTCAGCACCTACAGCGATTCAGACCATTTTGTGCGGTATGCAATCTGTTCGTTGATGTCGTTTGTTAGTTCATTTTCATCATAATCAAATATACGAACAAGCTTTGCATCCGGATCGCCTAGTTTTGTTTCGTAAGCCACCACTCCACTAGACATTTGTGATGCCATTGCTGAAGGATACACGTTGACCTTTGCTCCTTTGCAGAGAAATTTTATGTCATTAAAGTCTTTTCTCATTAAGCCGAAACACATATAGATGTCAATGTCGGTGTAAGTTTTTTTTACGCCGTTAGAAAATGTTATCGAGAGTGTTGCTGTTTTTCTGTCATATTCGATGGTCGCATTTTCGCGAATCGAATTTTTTATTATGGTTATCTCTAATTCTTTCATTTTTTAGCTTCTGTTGGGGTTAATTAGTGAGTAGCCTTTATGTGTGCCATCATCGTGTAGGGGCGTGGCTCCTAAAATATCTTTTGTGTCTATTCGGCCAGGTATAGCAATTTCACGTTCTTTTTGGAAGTCGGATAGAATTCCGAGCTCTTTGTTGACATCTCGGCCTGGAATTTTTTTCAAGATGTAAAGATAGCCATCTTCTAGCCCGTAAGTCGTTGCGAACATCACGCCTTGCAATCTAGATACTGATGTACTCACAAAATTGCTTGGGGGATTCGCATTATTTTGTGAGTGCAGATAGAGATCTGTGCTTTTGCCTCTACTTTCAAAGCCCCCCTCAAAAATCTCATCTGGATGCCTCGAGTCTCCACGATACAGATATTCTCGTTTTTGATCGGAAGTGGGTAGTGAGGGGCTTCGATCATCAACATTTGGTTGTTTGCCCGTGTTTTCTGTATTTGTAGTTGGCTTGCATCCATCCCCACCCGGGCAACTACTCAGGCCTAGCGGATCCACCCACTCAGTAGGATTTTTGACGTACCGGTATGCATTAATCCCACCCGCCAACTTCACCGGATCCGGCGTCAGGTAACGACCAATATCTGGATTGTAGTAGCGATGGCGGTTGTAGTGCAGCCCGCTTTCCGCATCAAAATATTGGCCCTGAAAACGCAGCGGGTTGTCGATTTTTCTGACGTCTAGACGGGCGATTTCACCGTAGGCGCGGTAGTGCGCGGACCAGACGATTTCGCCTTCGGGGTTTGTCAGTTCCTGTGGCGTGCCGAGGTGGTCGAGTTGGTAGTGGAAGGGCTTGGTGTCTTCAGGCCCAAAGCCTTCCAGCAGTGCCAACGGCCGAAAACTGTCTGGCTCGTAGATATAGCTGCGATGCCGATCCGCGTGGTGTTCAGCTACCAGCTTGTCGCCTTGCCAGAAAAACTCCGTGGTTATGTCGTTAACGGTCTTGCTGATCCGCCGCCCAAACGGGTCATAGCGATAGCTGGCGGTTTGCCCGTTGGGTTGGGTAATGCCAATCAACCGATGCTGGCAGTCGTAGCGGTATTCCGTAACGAGCTGATGGCACTTGCCACGCCGCTGGCGGATCAGATTGCCGAAGGCGTCGTAGTCGTAGTGATGATCGCCCTGAATCATCAACCGATTCCCGGCCACGATGTCCGGGCCGGGGCGGTCTTGCATGAGCAGGTTGCCGGCCGGGTCGTGGCCGAAGCGTTCCTGTACGTCTTGCGAGTGGTCGGCGCGGGTCAGGCGGGTGAGGGGGTCGTAGTGGTAGTGGTGTTCGCCTTTGCGGGTGTCGAGCAGACGGGTGAGGTTGCCGGTTTTATCGTAGTCGTATTGGCGTTGGTAGAGCGTGTGTTGCTGTTGGCTGACGGCGTGGGCGTGCAGGCGGTTTTGGTCGTCGTAGTGGTAGTGGCTGAGGAGCTGGCCCTGCTGGCGCTGGTGTTCGCGGCCGGTTTTGAACAGGTGGGAGGTGAGGGTTTCGCCGTTCAGTTCGACGGTGGAAAGGTGGCCGCCTTTGTCGTGGTTGAACACCAGCCGGTTATTGTCCGGCAGGCGCAGTTTGTGCAGTTGGCCGCAGGCGTCATAGCCATAGCGCAAGGTGCCCCAGCCTTGGTGTTCGGCGGTGAGGCGGTTTTGTGGATCGTATTCGTAGGCCAGCGCCCAGTGGCCGTCGTTGACGCTGAGGAGATTGCCTTGGCGGTCGTAGGCATAGTCGACAATATTGCCGTCTGGCAGGGTTTTTCTTACGAGGCGACCGGCGTGGTCTCGCTTGTAGCGGGTAACGAGCTGACTGCCGTCGTCGCCGTGTTCGGTTTTCTCCGCCAGGTTGCCGTTGAGGTCATACACATAGGCCGTGCGCTGGCCATCAAAGCCGATTTCCTGCTGGATCAGGCCGTTGGGGTGGTAATCGAGCCGGTAGGTTTCGCCTGCCTCGTTCTCGATCGAGGTCAGCAGCAAGCGCGCATTGTCGTAGCGGTACTTGATGTGGCTGCCATCGGCGTTGATACGGCGGCTGATCAGGTGCAGGCCGTCGGCGTATTCGTAACGGGTGACGTGGCCGAGTTCGTCGTGTTCGGCGATGATTTTTCCGTAGGCGTTGTAGCTGTATTCGCGTGTTGCGCCGCCTGGAAGTACGACGCGATTCAACCGACCCACGCTGTCCCACTGATACTGGGTCAGCGCTCCCTGTTCATCCTCGCGGGCAACCTGCCGACCAAGGTCGTCATAGCGATAACGCTTGATACCCCCATTGGGCAACAGTTCCTCAAGCAACTGCCCCCGCTCATTCCAGACCAGCCGATGGCAACTGTTGTCGGGAAACCAAACTCCTGTCAGCTGCCCATATTTGTTGTAGCTGTAGTCCGTGACATTGCCGTCAGGATCGGTCTTGCGAATGACGTCGCCCTGATCGTTACGCTCGTATTTCCAAACGGCGAGCCCACGCCTTACGACCCGTACGAACCCGTTGTCATGCTCGTAGGACGTCGGCTCATCGTACCCCGGAAACAACGCCACCAAGCGTCCGGCTTCGTCGTACTGGTACGCCGTCACCGCCCCAAGCGGGTCCTGCTCGACCGTCAGCCGGCCCTTGTCGTCATAGGATTTGAAGTGCTCAGCACCGTCCGGATCAATACGCTGCACCAGGCGTGCGCGATCATCGTGGACATACACTTCCCGGCTGCCATCGGCGTTATGCACCGTGACACGGCCGTCATCGCCCCAGGCATACCGCGTATCCATCTGCGAAAAGCTGGCCCAATGCCGAACACACCGCGCCGCCTTGCCAGCCCGTTCCCATGCCCAAAAGAAGCTCGCCCCACCGGCCAGCCCGCGTTCAAGAATGACGTGCTGCTCGTCGTAGCGATAAACCTCGCTTTCGCCTACAGCATTGGTCGCGGAAACCAGTCGGCCAAGGTCGTCATAGGCGTAGGAAACAACCTTCTGCTCCGTCACCCATTCGAAGGGTTCATGCCCTTTGGCCCGATGAACCTGATAGTTCACCGCCACAATGCGGCCAAATTCATACCGCAACAGCAGCGAGCGGCCTACGCCATTGTCCAGCCGTTCAACCCGCCCCAAACGATCACGAAAAACCCGCAGTCGGTTGTCATACGCATCGCTGATGGCGGTCAGCACGCCCTCTTGAAAGTGATAAAACCTCGACGCCTGGGCCAGCACCAGTTCATCGGGCAAGTCGCCCAAATAGATCGCCGCTTCAGCCAAGCTATTGGTAATCGCCGGTCGAGCAGCGGTAGGCAGCACAAACTCAGTACGGCGATTTTCATGATCCGTCCACACCACCGACTCACCGGAAACAGAAAGCCTGTGCGCCAGCGAATGACTCCAGCCAAACCCCAGCCCGCAATCCACTTCCACCGCACTGGTGCGATACAGCCGCGTCCACTCAAACGGCAAAACCCCGTCCAGCGTGCCATCGGTGAGGGTCAGCAATTCCTCGCCGGTGACCATCGAAACGGGGCAACCGTGGGTGACAGTTTTGTCCGCAGGTGCCGCCGCATCGCCATTAAGGTTTTTGCCCGAAGCCGGCACATCATCCACAGGTTCCTGGCGCACCAACGTCGTCTGTTGCGTCTTGCCGCGCACCGCCGGCACGGGGTTGGCAACCAACTGGTCCCCAGCCTTCAACGGGGCAACCGGCACAGTCTTTATCGGCGTCGCGGCACTGCCTAGCAACAGAGGTTTTACCGCCGCTACATGGGGCTCCAACGTCGGCCCCACATGCTGTTTTGCCAGCAACTCGAGCAAACTCCGCGCCCGTCCGGACTTGATGTGCCCGAGGACTTGAGTGCCCAGGCGTACCGCCACGCCCATGCCCGCCGTCGCCCGAATCAACAGCAAGTTGATCAACACCTCGCCGGTGATTTCGCCCATCAGCTCGTGCATGTCTTGCGGCGGCAGCAGGCGCATCCAGCTGACCATCGCCGACACGTAAATGAACAACAGCGGCTCATCGCTGAGTACCAGCAGGCCGTTGGCGATCGCGTCGTTGCTGAGTGTCAGCAGCTCATCAAGCTCGGCCTGGGAGATGTACTTCAGCAACTTTTCGCTGTTGGGCCTGATGTCCGCCAACAGTTCATACAGCTGCGTTAAGTTGTCCCAAAGGGTGTAGAGCGCCGTGCCCATGCCATTGAGAACCGCCTTCTCCAGCATCCTGCGCTGGTCGAGCGGTTTGGCGTCGGTATAAATTGCCCACTGCGCCTGGAAGGTGTCGTTCCACGCTTTACGCAGGCGCTCTTCCAACCCCGCAATCACTGTCTGATAAGACGCGTACAGTGCCTTGACGTGATCTTTGGAAACATCGGGATAAAAACTGATTCGGTACGATTGATTACGATCACACTCGGTGATTTCGAGAATGCCGCTGGGGCCGATGGTGTGGTGGATCGGCTCGCCCAATGGGCCGCCGTTGGGGTCGACGCGTTGCAGCACCACCGGCGTATTGCCGATGGGCACAAAACGCGTGCTTTGGAACATATGCACCAGGGTCAACGTACCGTTGGCCTGGCACGTGGCGACGGTGCTGCTGGGAATGATGGAGCGGTTTATCGGGGCGACCAGCGCCACCTCATCCCCGACCTTGAACACCTGCTCGACATCCAGCGCCGAGAAGCTCCAGAAGCTCGACGCCCAGTCGTCAAAGGTATTCAGGCATTCGCGAAAATCGCGGAAGACGCTTTCAACGTCGACCGTCTTTACGTCCATTGGGGTCAGGGCCAGCCTGCCAATGGCCGGGTTCAAGCGGTAGCCCCTTTGGCCCGGGCTCTAACAAACAAAACCATCTGCAATCCCTCGCACTGTGTGATCAGGCGAAGGACTTTGCAGAGGTTTTCAGGCGATAGCTGTAGAGCTTATCCGGGTGTTGGGTAGGAGGTTTCGGTAGTCCTTGTCAGCGCTGTGCAAACGCCAGGTTCAACCCCAGCCCCGCAAAGGCTGCGGCAAAACTGCGGCGTAACCAATTCTGTACCCGTGGCGACTCGATCACGGCACGGCGAAATACATTGGCCAGCAGGCCATACACCACAAACACCGCAAATGTCATCGCCATGAAAACGCCACTTAGTACCAGCATCTGCAAAGCGGGCGCCGTGCTGCCGTGGGTGACGAATTGCGGCAGGAAGGCCAGGAAGAAAATCGTCAGCTTGGGGTTCAGAATATTCAGCAGAAAGCCGCGCAACATCAGGCTGCGTGCAGTCGCGACCGTCGGCGTGTCGCTCATGGCGAAGGCCGAGCGGTCGCGCCAGGTGGCATAGGCCAGATACAAAAGGTAGGCCGCCCCAGCGAATTTCAACGCCTCAAAAGCCAGGGCGCTGGTGTGCAGCAGGGCGGAAACGCCCAATATCGATGCGAGCAAGTGGGGGATGATCCCGGCGGTACAGCCCAACGCGGCAAACAGGCTGGCACGCTTGCCGGCGGTGAGGCCGGTGGACACGGTAAAGATCACGCCAGTGCCGGGGATCAGCACGACGACCAGGCAGGTAACGAGGAAATTCAGGCTGAGCATGGCATTCAAACTCCTTGTACGAATGGTCGATGACCGATCCTGTCACGTTCAGTGATAACTGGCGAGTGCAGCAGGTCGGCGAACCCCGGTTAGACTTACCTGTCGATATCCGCACCACCCGGCCCGTCGTTACTCAAGGAAGCCCCATGTATTCAAGCCGCCTGATCCTGTGCCTCACCATGTTGCTGTTGCTGGCCGGTTGCTCCACCCCACGCGGCCCGCAGCAGCCTGAGCGCAGCGAGGCCGAGGTGAAGGCGCAGATTGTGCGGCTGTTACCGGCCACGGTGGCGGACCGCAACGGCTGGGCCACAGACATCTACACCGCCTTCGACACCCAGAAAATCTACCCCAGCAGCGAAAATATCTGCGCCGTGCTGGCGGTCACCGAGCAAGAGTCCACCTACCAGGTAGACCCGCCGGTGCCGAATATGGGCAAGATCGCCCAGGATGAAATCCTGCGCCGCGCCGGCAAGGTCCATGTGCCGGCCTTTGTGGTGCGCACCACGCTGCAATTGCGTTCGCCCACCGGCAAGACCTACGCCGAGCGCCTCAGTGCCGCACGCACAGAGAGGGACTTGAGCGGCATTTTTGACGATTTCATCAGCATGGTGCCCTTGGGTAATACCTTGTTCGCAGGGTTCAACCCGGTGCACACCGCCGGCCCCATGCAGGTCAGTATCGACTTTGCACAGCAACACGCCCGCGATTATCCCTACACCGTGGATGGCACCATTCGCCGCGAAGTCTTCACCCGTCGTGGCGGCATGTACTTCGGCATTACGCATTTGCTCGGTTACCCGGTGAGCTACGATCAGCCGTTGTACCGCTTTGCCGATTTCAACGCAGGGTGGTATGCCAGCCGCAATGCCGCGTTCCAGGCCGCTGTCAGCCGAGTCAGCGGCACCGAGCTGGCGCTGGATGGGGATCTGATTCGTTATGGCTCACTGCTGCCCGGCACCACCGAGTTGGCGGTGCGTTCCCTGGGCGCGAAGCTGGATATGCGCAACCCCAGCATCCGCAGCCAGCTGGAAAAGGGTGAGCAGTTCGATTTCGAGGAAACCACCCTCTACAAGCGCGTCTTTGCCCTGGCCGACAAGGCCGCCGGCAAGCCGGTGCCGCGCGCGATTTTGCCGGGCATCGTGCTCAAAAGCCCGAAGATCACCCGCAACCTCACCACCGCGTGGTTTGCCAAGCGCGTAGATGAGCGCTATCAGCGTTGCATGAAGCGTTAGCTGATTGTTGATCATTGGCTTGGCTGATCTTGATAGCGGTCTTGCGGCAGCTGGGTTACACCTCGTGTTTTGGCCAAGGAAGCACTCGCCATGATCACGCACGCCGTGCCCGAAGGCTTTGTCTCGCTGCCACGCAGCAGCCCGTTGCTCGACCTGTTAGGTCCGGCGTATTGCCGGGGTGAAGGGTTGCAACTGGAAATCGGCCTGCGTGCCGACAACCGCCACGCCAATGGGCGCGGCACGGTGCACGGTGGGGTGTTGGCGACCCTGGCGGATGTCGGCATGGGTTATTCGATGGCGTTTTCCAGCGAACCGCCGTTACCGTTGATAACCGCTAGCATGACGTTGGACTACCTGGGTGCCGTGCAGGTGGGGGAGTGGATTGTGGTGCGCCTGGAGCACCACAAGCGTGGCCGGCAGATGGCGTTTGCCACAGTGAGCCTGCAAGTGGGGGACAAGGTGGTGGCACGGGCGAATGCGGTGTTTGCGGTGCCTCATACCGAAGGATAACCGCGATCAACTGTGGGAGCTGGCTTGCCTGCGATAGCGGTGTATCAGGTAACAACGGCTTGGCTGACACACCGCTATCGCAGGCAAGCCAGCTCCCACATGAGTATTGTGTTTTTTCAGGAAAACCGGGCAAAGAAAAGGCCCGATTTTTCGTGGAATCGAGCCTTTTCTCATGTTGCTCTTGTCGACAGGGGCTGCTGCGCAGCCCAACGGGAGCAAGCTCCCTCGCCACAATTAGCCTGTTGCTCTTTAGATCAACTGCGCTCGAGGGCCAGGGCTACGCCTTGGCCGCCGCCGATGCACAGGGTGGCCAGGCCTTTCTTGGCGTCGCGCTTGATCATTTCATGCAGCAGGGTCACCAGCACGCGGCAGCCTGAGGCGCCGATCGGGTGGCCGATGGCGATGGCGCCGCCATTGACGTTGACCTTGTTCGCGTCCCATTCCAGCTCTTTGCCCACCGCCAAAGATTGCGCAGCGAAGGCTTCGTTGGCTTCGATCAGGTCCAGCTCGCCCAGGCTCCAACCGGCTTTGTCCAGGCAGCGGCGGGTAGCCGAGACCGGGCCGATGCCCATGATCGCAGGGTCGACACCGGCGTTGGCGTAGCTGGCGATACGCGCCAATACAGGCAAGCCGAGAGCCTTGGCTTTGTCAGCGCTCATCAGCAGCACAGCGGCGGCGCCATCGTTGAGGCTGGAGGCGTTGCCGGCGGTGACGCTGCCGTCTTTCTTGAACGCGGGCTTGAGCTTGGCCAAGGACTCGGCAGTGGTGCCGGCGCGCGGTTGTTCATCCACGGCGAAGGCCACCGGGTCGCCCTTGCGCTGCGGGATCAGGACCGGGGTGATCTCATCGACAAACCGGCCGGCTTCGATAGCGGCGGCGGCTTTCTGTTGGGAGGCTGCGGCGAAGGCGTCCTGGGCCTCACGGCTGATGCCGTACTTGTCCACCAGATTCTCGGCGGTGATGCCCATGTGATAGTCGTTGAACGCATCCCACAGGCCGTCGGTGATCATGCTGTCGAGCATCTTGGCGTGGCCCATGCGCAAGCCGGTGCGCGCAGCGGGCAAGACGTACGGCGCCAGGCTCATGTTCTCCATGCCGCCGGCGATGATCACATCAGCGTCACCACAACGGATGGCTTGAGCGCCCAGGTGCAGGGCTTTGAGGCCGGAGCCGCAGACCTTGTTCAGGGTCAAAGCCGGTACGGCGTGGGGCAGGCCAGCCAGAATCGAGGCCTGGCGCGCCGGGTTCTGGCCGCTGCCTGCGGTCAGTACCTGGCCGAGGATCACTTCATCGACCTGAGCCGGGTCCAGGCCGGTCTGCTCCAGCAGGCGACGGATCACCGCCGCGCCCAACTCCGGTGCCGGAATGCTGGCCAGCGCTCCTTGAAAGCTGCCCACGGCGGTGCGGGTGGCAGCAACAATCACGACGTCTTGCATGGAATCTGTCCTCACTGGAAGTGCATTTCTGGAACGTGGTCCGGGACGATCAGTTTACCGGCGGTCTTGCTCACAATCTCTTCAACGCTGACGCCAGGTGCGCGTTCCTTGAGGACAAAAGCGCCATTTTCGATTTCCAGGTACGCAAGGTCTGTCAGCACGCGCTTGATGCACTTGGCGCCGGTCAGCGGCAGGCTGCATTGGCTGAGCAATTTGGACTCACCGTCCTTGGACGCGTGGGTCATGATCACGATGATGTTTTCTGCACCGGCCACCAGGTCCATGGCGCCGCCCATGCCCTTGACCAGCTTGCCGGGGATCATCCACGACGCGATGTTGCCCTGCACGTCCACTTCAAAAGCACCGAGCACGGTGAGGTCGACATGCCCGCCGCGAATCATCGCGAAGGATTCCGCAGAGGAGAAGATCGAGGCGCCGATGCGTGCGGTCACGGTTTGTTTGCCGGCGTTGATCATGTCGGCATCGATGGTTTCCTCGGTCGGAAACGGGCCCATGCCAAGCAGGCCGTTTTCCGATTGCAGCATCACTTCCATGCCTTCGGGAATGTAGTTGGCTACCAGGGTGGGGATGCCGATGCCGAGGTTGACGTAGAAACCGTCCTGCATTTCGCGGGCGACGCGTTGAGCCATTTGTTCGCGGGTAAGAGCCATGTGTTGTCTCCTTATTATTTGGGCTGGCGGATTATTTGCGGACGGTGCGCTGTTCGATGCGCTTCTCGAAGGTGCCGCAAATGACTCGGTCGACGTAGATGCCTGGGGTGTGGATCTGCGCCGGGTCCAGCTCGCCCGGTTCGACGATTTCCTCAACTTCGACCACGGTGATCTTGCCCGCAGTAGCCGCCAGCGGGTTGAAGTTCTGCGCGGTATGGCGGTAGATGACGTTGCCGAAGTGGTCGGCTTTCCAGCCTTTGACAATGGCGAAGTCGCCGGTGATGGACTCTTCCATCAGGTACGGGCGACCGTTGAACTCGCGGGTCTCCTTGCCTTCGGCCACTGGAGTGCCGACGCCGGTGGCGGTGAAGAAAGCCGGGATGCCGGCGCCGCCTGCGCGCATTTTCTCGGCCAGTGTGCCTTGGGGCGTGAGCACCACTTCGATTTCGCCGCTGAGCAGTTGCTTTTCGAACAGCGCGTTTTCACCGACGTAGGAGGCGATTACCTTGCTGATCTGCTTTTCTTCCAGCAATACGCCCAGGCCAAACCCGTCGACGCCGCAGTTGTTGGAAACCACGGTCAGGTCGCGGGTGCCTTTGCGCTTGATCTCTGCGATGAGGTTTTCTGGAATGCCGCACAGGCCAAAACCACCGGAGAGCACGGTCATGCCGTCTTCCAGGCCTGCCAGTGCTTCTTCATAGGACGCCACGCGTTTATCGAAACCTGCCATATGCACCTCTTTTATTGTTTGTGGGCCAGCCAATGAACTGAGTGTTGCGCCGACGGATTGATTTGTTAAGTTGTTTTTTAAGGTTGATTGATTTAGAAAACAGCATAGTCCAATCCGCACCCGGAGCAGCCTCATGACCGTCAAACAGATGCGTGCCTTTCTCGCCGTGGCCCAAAGCCTGAGTTTTGCCGCTGCCTGCGAGCGCCTGCACCTTTCCCAGTCGGCGCTGAGCCTGACCATCAAGGGCTTGGAAGAGGGCCTGGGTGGCCGCCTGTTCAGCCGTAATACCCGCAATGTTGCGCTGACGCCCGAGGGTGAATCGCTGCTGCCGCTGGCACGTCGGTTGATTGCCGATTGGGACAATGCCGAAGATGAACTGCGCCAGCGTTTCACCCTGCAACGTGGTCGCGTCACGGTGGCGGCGATGCCGTCGTTCGCGGGCAACCTGCTGCCGCCGATCCTGAAGATATTCCGCGCGCGTTACCCGCAGGTGAATGTGACGGTGCACGACCTGATCAATGAACAGGTGCTGGAGATGGTCCGCGATCGCCAAGTGGAGCTGGGCGTGGCGTTCGAGCCATCTGAAGGCTCGTCCCTGGCCTTCACGCCTTTATACCTGGACCGGTTTATTGCGGTGGTGCCCGGTGATTCGCCCCTGGCGCAATGTACCGAAGTCGACTGGAAAACCCTGTTGGAACACCCCTTCATCACGCTGCAACGGCCTTCGACGGTGCGAGTGATGCTGGAGGAGCACTTGGGGGCCTTGCGGATGAAATTGCCGGTGGCCTTGGAAAGTCATCAATTGGCCACGGTGGGCAAGATGGTTGCCAGTGGCCTGGGTGTCAGCGCCGTGCCTGCATTGTGCGCACGTCAGATGGAGGAGGCGGGCGCCCATTGCATCACCTTGAGCGATCCGGTGATCGAGCGGCCGATTGGCGTGCTGACCAAACCTGGGCATGAGTTGTCGGCGGCGGCGCAGGTGTTGTTTGATATTTTTCGCGATGAAGCGGCAAAAGGGCGCTTTCCAACTTTTTGAGCGTGCCACAAAACAAATGTGGGAGCTGGCTTGCCTGCGATAGCTAGTTAACATTCAACAACAGTGTTGGCAGTTAAACCGTTATCGTAAACAGACCAGCTCCCACAGTGGGCAAGTTTTAATTAGTAGTAGCGGTCGATCACTTTAACTTGCGAGTTGTCTTTGAAAGACGCCCAGGCACTGTTAAGTGTGTCGAATACTTGCTCGATAAAATTGCGATCGGCTGCCGCTTTCTTGCCAACATAACCCTGGCCGCGGCGGTACATCCTCAGGCGCGCCGCCAGTTCGCGGTGGTTGCGGTCGAACTCGGCTTCTTCGGTATGGGGCGCCAGGCAGTCAATTTTGACTTCGCCCGATTTGCCAACCCAAAGGATATGGTCGTCGAGTTTGTCTTTCTGCGCTGCGAACATCTCAGCCAATTCATCGATAGTTGGTTGGTTGTTCAGATTCATAATGTAAGCCCCTTGACCAGTTGGCGATCTATCAGTTGATTCCGTTAAAACTGCTTAGTTGTCTCCGGTTGCGAAAACCGGGCGTCAGTGACGGTCTGCCGAATACGGGCAGGGTCTTGAACCTGATGCATGTAGTCTTGCTGATGAACGGCTACGCAATGGTTTCATCACGAAGACAAGCAGCGTTTGAGCTCCTTGTACCAACCCTTGCGGGCCGGTCAGCTTCATCAATCTGCCTTGTGGGCAGTGCACATCCGGAAAAAACAGCTCGGCGGTCAGACGAGCTTGCTCAAAACGCGTGTTACCAACGCTCCCGATCCGGGAGACGTCTCGATAATGCAAGGACAAAAAGGTTACGTCAACGGTTATGTAGTGATTATTTTCAGTCACTACATAAATTGCTGTGGGGACGGGAGAATGCGGGAAAACGTGACTTGGGCGTCATTTTTTGTGCGGTGGGTCGTGGTGGGCAGCTAGCCAATCCAACGCGCAAACCCTGTGGGAGCTGGCTTGCCTGCGATAGCGGTGTGTCAGCCAAAGAGTTGTTGATTGATACACCGCTATCGCAGGCAAGCCAGTTCCCACAGTTGGTTTTTCGGTGGTTTTGCTAACTCAGTCGTTCGGCCAGCAGAGGCAACAAGCGCTCGCATGACGCCTCGATTTTCACCTGCAACAGCTCATCCCCACGGGTCTTGCCCAGGTTGATGGCTATCACCGGCTTGCCTTGCTCCACCATCGCCTTGCACAGGCGAAATGCGGAATAGGCCATCAGCGAAGAACCCACCACCAGCAGCCCGTCGGCATGCTCCACGGCAGCCATGGCCCTGGCTGCCGTCGCCGGTGCCACGTTCTCGCCAAAAAATACAACGTCTGGCTTCAAGCGCTCGCCATTGCAATGGGGACAGCGCGGCACCTGGAAGCGTTCTTCAAACGTCGGATCGAGCAGGGTGTCACCGTCAGGCGCCTGCACCGCGTGGACCTGGGTCAGGTAAGGATTGTCGATTTCCATCTGCCGCTGGATCACATCCCGGGTACTGCGCTGCTGGCAGTCCAGGCAGAGCACACGATGCAGGCTGCCATGCAGTTCGATCACATCATGGCTGCCGGCCTGATCATGCAGGGTGTCGACGTTTTGCGTGATCAGCCCGCTGATACGGCCACGCTGCTGCAGTGTTGCCAGCGCCAGATGAGCCTGGTTCGGCTGCGCAATACGCACCCGTGGCCAACCCAGCATGGCGCGTGCCCAATAGCGGCGGCGCGCTTGCGCGGTGGCGAGGAATTCCTGGTACATCATCGGCGCCTTGCCACGGCGCACGCCTTCGCTGTCGCGATAGTCCGGGATGCCCGATGACGTGCTGATACCTGCACCGGTCAAGACCAAAAAGCGTCGTTCAGCCATGGCCCGGTACAGGGTGTCGAGGTGATTTTCTTGATGGTCCAGCGTATCGAGCATGGGTTCCCCTATTCGCCGCGGATGTACTGCTCCAGCTGTTTGATCAGGTCGGCCTGTTCGGCAATGGCCTCTTTTACCAAGTCACCGATGGACAGCAGGCCCAGCAGTTTGCCGTCTTCGACCACGGGCAGGTGGCGCAGGTGACTGTCGGTCATGATGTTCATGCATTCTTCGACACTTTTATGGGTATCAACGGTGATCACAGGGGAACTCATCACCTCATCCACTCGGGTTTTGACCGACGACAGGCCCTTGAGGATGAGTTTGCGTGCGTAATCGCGTTCGCTGATGATCCCGACAACTGCACCGTCCTTGACCACCGGCAAGGCTCCGACGTTTTTCTCTGACATCCGCACCAGCGCCTCAAACACCGTGTGATCCCATTGGATGGTATGCACGTCCTGATTCTTCTGGTCCTTGGCTTTGAGCACTTGTGCAACGGTTTTCATGGCGGCCACTCCGGTGTTGTTGTTAGGAAGTCAGCGAGTCCCTTACAGAATCCTAGACGGGCTACAGCGCTGCAAGGCCTAAAGCGGCGTTAAACCCGTCGAAAAACGTCATACACTGGTTTATTTCGCGTTTTAGCTGGCACTTTTCGGTTTTTTCGCCCGCTTTGGAGCCCCTGTCGTCTTGCGCGGTGCGGCCTTGCGTTTGTTTTTCCACGGCGTGGCGCCTCGGCCCGCCGGGCTGGCCGGACCGGTGATGGTCATGCGCATGCCATTGCAGCGTGCCACTTGTTTGCTCATCCAGGCCGCCTGCTTGGCGACGAATTCTTCCAGGCTCATTTCTCCGCTTTGCACCATGTCCAGTGCCTGCTCCCAGATCGCAGTGGTGCCTGGGTCGGCAATCGCTCGCGGCACCGCGTCGATCAGGCTGAACGCCGCCGGAGTGGCCGACAGTGCCTTGCCGTTTTTGACCAGATAACCCCGGTCGAGCAAACCCTGGATAATCCCGGCGCGGGTGGCTTCGGTGCCGATGCCGGTGGTGTCCTTGAGCTTTTGCTTGAGCAGCGGGTCTTGCACCAGTTTGGCGACGTTTTTCATCGCCTTGATCAGGTCACCCTCGGTGAAGGGCTTGGGCGGCTGGGTCCACAGGTCCTTGAGGTTGACCTTGGCCACCGCATAATCCTGGCCTTGCACCAAGGTCGGCAAGGCCTGCGGTGCGGGGGCTTCGCGGCCTTTGGCGGGCGCGAGAGCCTCGGGCAGGGCGCGCTTCCAGCCCGGCTCGATGATGACTTTACCTACCGCGCGCAAGGCTTGGCCTGCGCAGTCGAAATCCGCCTGGGTGCGATCGTATTCATGGTTGGGCAGGAACTGCGCCAGGTAACGTGCGCGAATCAGCGTGTAGACCGCACGGTGTTTGCCGGCCAGTTGCGCGACATCCTTACCGGCACCCGTAGGAATGATGCCGTGGTGCGCGCTGACCTTGGCGTCGTTCCAGGCCCGCGAACGGCGTTGCGGGTCGATATGCGCCATCAGCTCATTCACCGCCGCATCCGCGCGGGCCAGCGCGGCCAGGATCTTCGGCGCGTCACCGTGTTGGCTGAGCGGCAGGTAGCCGCAATCACTGCGAGGGTAGGTGATGACTTTGTGGGTTTCGTATAGGGACTGTGCGATGTCCAGGGTTTCCTGGGCGCCGAGTCCGAGCTTTTTGGAGCAGATTTCCTGCAATGTGCCGAGGTCGAAGGGCAGGGGCGCCACCTCGCGCACGCGCTCGGTACGCAGCTTGACCAGCCTGGCGCTGGCGGCGCTGGTCATCGCATCGGCGGCATCGCGGGCCAGTTGCGGGTTAAGACAGCGGCCTTGATCGTCGCAGGCATCCTCAGCGGCGCGCCATTGAGCCGTGAAGGTCATGGGGCCGTGGCGCAGGTCGACATCAATGGCCCAGTAAGCCACCGGCACAAAGTCGGCGATGCTGCGATCGCGGTCCACCACCAGGCGCAAGGTCGGGGTTTGCACGCGGCCCACCGGCAATACGCCTTGATAGCCGGATTGACGCCCGAGCAGGGTAAACAGGCGACTCATGTTCATGCCGATCAGCCAGTCGGCGCGCGAGCGGCCCAGGGCCGAGTGGTACAGGCTGAAGGTTTCGGCGCCGGGTTTGAGGGCCGCCAAGGCCTTGCGGATGGAGGCTTCATCCAGCGCCGATAACCATAAGCGCTGGATCGGCCCGCGATAGCGGCAATGCTCCACCAGCTCACGGGCGATCATTTCGCCTTCGCGGTCGGCGTCGGTGGCGATCACCAGTTCCTGGGCTTCCCCGAGCAAACGCTTGACGGCCTTGAACTGGCTGGCGGTCTTGGGCTTGACCAGCATCTTCCATTTTTCCGGCACGATTGGCAGGTCGGCCAGCACCCAGCGCTTGTATTTGGCGTCGTAGGCGTCGGGCGGGGCGGTTTCCAGCAGGTGGCCGATGCACCAGGTGACTGTGACCCCATTACCCAGCCAGCAGCCGTCGCCACGCCGGCTGGCGCCGAGCACGGCCGCGATATCCTTGGCCTGGGAGGGTTTTTCACAGAGGTACAGCCGCATGGTCATCACATCAAATCGGGTCGATGCCTTGCAGGATGCTCAGTCAAAGGCAATTGAGCAACCATTATCTGTATGGATGTACAGCAATTTGTATGGGCACCACACAGCAAAATGTGGGAGCTGGCTTGCACACAAGCCAGGTCCCACAGGGGATCTTCAGCGTTCTGAGGATCAGTTGTTATTGATATCCACGTCCTTGGTTTCTTTCAGGCAGAACAACCCCACAATCAAGCTCACCCCGGTCACCACCACCGGATACCACAGGCCGTAGAAGATATCGCCGGTGTACACCACCAAGGCAAACGACACGGTCGGCAGGAACCCGCCAAACCAGCCGTTACCGATGTGGTAGGGCAGGGACATCGAGGTGTAGCGGATACGCGTCGGAAACAGTTCCACCATCAGCGCCGCCAGCGGGCCGTAGCACATGGCGGCGATCAGGATCAGCACCACGATCAGCACCACCACCATCACCTTGTTGACCTGCGCCACATCCGCCGACGTCGCGTAGCCGGCCAGGGTCACCGCGCCGCGCAGGGCCGCTTCGTCGTAACCGTCGATGCGCACATCACCCACGCTCACCTGCACCGGGCTGCCGGCTGGCGCGGCGGCGCTGCTGTATGGCAGACCTTGCTTGACCAGGAAGGTCTTGACCTTGTCGCACGGGCTGTCAAAACGCGCCTTGCCTACCGGGTCGAACTGGAAGGTGCAGGTGGCCGGGTCGGCCAATACGGTGATCGGCGCCTGGTGGCTGGCCTGGTCCATCGCCGGGTTGGTGTAGTGCGCCAGCCCTTTGAAGATCGGGAAGTACAGCGCGGTGGCCAGCAGCAAGCCGAGCATCAGCACCGGTTTGCGCCCAACCTTGTCCGACAGCCAGCCAAACAGGATGAAGAACGGTGCGCCGATTACCACGCTGATGATCAGCAGCATATTGGCCAGGGCCGGGTCCATCTTCAGGAACTGCGTGAGGAAGAACAGCACGTAGAACTGCGCGGCGTAGAAGGTCACTGCCTGCCCGCCGTTGATGCTGAACAGCGCAATCAGCACCACCTTGAGGTTTTCCCATTTGCCGAAGGATTCGCGGATCGGCGACTTGCTCGCCTTGCCTTCCTCTTTCATTTTCAGGAATGCCGGCGACTCATGCAGGCTCATGCGGATCCAGGTGGAAATGCCCAGCAGCACAATGGAGAACAGGAACGGAATGCGCCAGCCCCACACTTCGAACTGGTCGCCGGTGAAGTAACGGCAAGCCAGCACCACCAGCAGCGACAGCAGCAGGCCCAAGGTGGCGGTGGATTGAATCCAGCTGGTGTGCAGGCCGCGTTTGCCGGCCGGTGCGTGCTCGGCCACATAAGTGGCTGCGCCGCCATATTCGCCGCCCAACGCCAGGCCTTGCAGCATGCGCAGCACGATCAGAATGATCGGCGCCGCAATGCCGATGCTGGCATAGGTCGGCAACAGCCCGACACAGAAGGTCGCCACGCCCATGAGGATGATGGTGACCAAAAACGTGTACTTGCGCCCGATCATGTCGCCCAGGCGGCCGAACACCAACGCGCCAAACGGCCGCACCACAAAGCCTGCGGCGAAGGCCATCAAGGCAAAGATAAACGCCGTGGTGTCATTCACCCCGGCAAAGAATTGCTTGCTGATCACCGCCGCCAGGGCGCCGTAGAGGAAAAAGTCGTACCACTCGAACACCGTCCCTAAAGACGAGGCGAAGATGACTTTCCTTGATTCGCTGCCGGTGCTCGCCTTGACGGCCGAGCCCAGGGGTTGAGCATGTTCTGACATCGGGTATCCCTCACAGTGATTATTTATTGTTGTTCCACTGTCGGCGCCGGGTGCGGCGCCGCTATTCAGATTGCATGAACCGTTTCTCTCTGCGGGGCGAGACTCCTTGTGTTCGGCGAAAGCATCAGCTGCGCTGCTTTTTCCGCAATCATCAGTGTAGGTGAGCAAGTGTTGCCGGATGTAATGCGTGGCATCACCGAGGCATCGGCAATGCGCAGGCCCGGCACGCCATGCACGCGCAGTTGGGCATCGACCACTGCATCGTTGTCATCGCCCATGCGGCAAGTACCCACCGGGTGGAAAATCGTCGTGCCGATGCGTGCAGCGGCTTCATGCAGCTGTTCTTCGGTTTGCAGCGCGTCGCCCGGCAGGTATTCCACCGGCTTGAACTGGCTCAGGGCCGGTGCGGCGACAATGCGCCGGGTCAGGCGAATCGCATCGGCGGCTACGCGCAAATCTTCGGGATGGCTGAGGTAGTTGGGCCGTATCAGGGGTGCATCTGCCGGGTTGGCCGAGCGAATATCAATGCGGCCACGGCTTTGCGGGCGCAGGTCGCAGACCGAGGCGGTAAATGCCGGGAACGCATGCAGCGGCTCGCCAAAACGCTCCAGGGACAGTGGCTGCACATGGTATTCAAGGTTGGCTGATGTCTGTTCCGGGCCGGAGCGGGCGAAGGCGCCGAGCTGGCTGGGCGCCATCGACAATGGGCCGCTGCGGTCATACAGGTAGCGCAGGCCCATGCCCATTTTGCCCAACAGGGTGGCGGCGATCTGGTTCAAGGTGCGTGCGTTTTCCAGCTTGTAGATCAGCCGCAGTTGCAGGTGGTCCTGCAGGTTGCCACCGACACCCGGCAGTTCATGCAGCACGTTGATGCCCAATGGCTTGAGCACATTGGATGGGCCAATCCCAGAGCGTTGCAAGATACTCGGCGAGCCGACGGAGCCGGCGCACAGGACGATTTCCTTGCGTGCTTTCCAGCTTGATTGCTGGCCATGCTGGCGCCCGACCACGGCCGAAGCGCGGCCGTTTTCCAGCACCACGCGATCGACTTCCACTTCGGTCAGCACGGTGAGGTTGGGGCGCTGGCGGATCGGCTTGAGAAACGCCTTGGCCGCGTTCCAGCGCACCCCGGCCTTCTGGTTGACCTGGAAGTAGCCGCAGCCTTCATTGTCACCCTGGTTGAAATCGCTGATCGGTGCGATGCCGCTTTGCGCCGCGGCATCGCGGAAAGCATCGAGAATCGGCCAGTGCAGGCGCTGTTGCTCCACGCGCCACTCACCGCCGTCGCTGTGAAATTCCGAACCGCCGGCAAAATGGTTTTCGCTCTGTTTGAACAGCGGCAGCACGTCTTTCCAGGCCCAGCCGGGGTTGCCAGCGGCGGCCCAGCCGTCGTAATCCTGGGCTTGGCCACGCATATAGATCATGCCGTTGATGGACGAGCAGCCGCCCAGCACCTTGCCGCGTGGGTAACTCAGCGCACGGCCTTGCAGGCCTTCCTGGGCTTCGGTCTTGAAGCACCAGTCGGTGCGCGGGTTGCCGATGCAGAACAGGTAACCGACGGGGATGTGGATCCAGGGGTAATTGTCGCGGCCACCGGCTTCGAGCAGCAGCACGCGGTGGGCGGGGTTGGCGGACAATCGATTAGCCAGCAGGCAGCCTGCGGGGCCGGCGCCTACGACGATGTAATCGTATTCAGCAGTTGCAATGGGCATCTGAGGTCTCGCTTGTTTTTCTTATTGGCCCCATCCTAGTTGTTAGTTTTCGTCTTAAAAATGTTAGTTTTTACCCAGCTGCTGTGCGTTTTTAAACAGCGCGGCTCAGGCTCTCGCATTGGAGGCGACATGTTCGACTGGAATGACCTGCGGTTTTTTCTTGAGCTGCAACGCAGTGGCCGCCTGCTCACCGCTGCGCAGCGCCTGAAAACCACGCACGCCACCGTGGCCCGGCATATCGAGGCCATCGAGAAGAGCCTTGGCACCGCGCTGTTCGTGCAGCATGCCCAAGGCTACGAACTGACGCCTTCCGGAGAAGCGCTGCTCAAGCACGCCGAGGCCATGGAAAACGTCGCGTTGCTGGCCGAAGACGAACTCACCCATTCCGCTGCGCCGCTGGGCAAGATCCGCCTCGGCGTGGCCGAGGGGTTGGGCGTGATGTTCCTCGCCAGCCGCATGGGTGGGCTGTTCGAGCGTTATCCGGGGCTGGAAGTGGAGCTGGTGGCGGTGCCGCGCTTTGTGAGCATTCTCAACCGTGAAGCGGAAATCAGCATCCACCTCGAGCGCCCCAGCGTCGACCAACTCGTCACGCGCAAACTCACCGACTACCGCCTGGCGCTCTACGCCAGCCGTGCCTACCTTGCGCGCAACCCGCCGATCGAAAAGCGTGAAGACCTCGCCGCCCATGCCTGGATTGATTACGTGGATGACTTGCTGTTCAGTCAGGAACTCAAGTTCCTCAGCAGCTTTTGCCGCAACCCCAAGGTGGTTTTTCACAGCACCAGCGTGATTGCTCAACACCAGGCGGCGCGTTCGGGGTTGGGGATTGCAGTGTTGCCGTGCTTCATGGCCGCCGGCGACCCGGACCTGGTGCCATTGCTGCCGGCAGAAAGCATCCAGCGCAGCTACTGGATCAGCTCGCGCCGAGAGCTGCACAAGTCGGTGCGGTTGCGGGTGTTGTGGGATTATGTGGTGGAGTTGTGCGCGCGGGAGCAGGGGTTGCTGCTCGGCGAAACTCACTGAAGAAACCGGATAAAAATGTGGGAGCTGGCTTGCCTGCGATGAGTCCCTGTCAGTCAACTTATTTGTTGAATGACACACTGCAATCGCAGGCAAGCCAGCTCCCACATTGGGTCGGTGTTGTGTCAGTGAGTTATTAGAGCTTCACCACCTGATGCACCTGCTCGGCACACGCCCGCGCCTCTTTTATCATTTTGCCGAATGCTTCACTGGCGACTTCCGCATGGGTCAGCCAGCGCGTTTTCTGGCTCAGGCGATAGTGATATTGCAGCCCGTTATCCATAAGCTTGCCGTCCAGATCCAGGTCATACCACGGCGAACGCACCTGGCAGCCGGGGATGGCTTTTTCCATCTGCCCACCGGTCAGTGTGAAGCGGTAGTCGTAGGTTTCGGGGTTGCCCAGGTAAAGGTCGGCTTGTTGATCATGGCGGCGGTAGTTGATGAAGCCATCCCAGCGGCCTTTGAGTGACTCGTCGGTGTAGACGTAGTCGTTCGCGAGCTTTTCCAGCGCGCGCTGGTCGTTCATGCTGGCGTTGACGGTGTAGCCGTCATGCACCACGAAGGCGGTGGGTGGGCGGGTGATTGTGCAGTCGCTGATTTCGTTGCCGAAGTTGCCGCAGATGTTCTGGTCGGTGGCGGTGGTGCCTTGTTGGCGATCGGCGACGCTCATTTGCATCAGCGGCAGGCGGCTGAAGGTGATGGTGGCCTGGGTGGCGCCATTGCCTTGCTTGTCGAAGTGCACTTTTTTGTCCAGGCGCAGGGTGGTTTCCGGGCGTTCCAGCGGGATCTGTTCTTCGCGTACCTGGCCCTGAGCATCATTGACCAGCACCCAGCGGTCCTGAATGTCGGGCATGGTCTGGCCGGGGGCGAACACCGGGTTGGTCGGGTCGAGCCACCAGACCTGGCCGTCGACTTCGGCACGCACGATGGCGTGGTTCGCCGCGTTGGTGCCAGGGATCAGCAATGAGAACGCTACGTCGCCACGGCTGACCCAGGCGGTCTCGGCCTTGATGCCGCTGGCTTTGAGCATTGCGGTCAGCAGGATCGCCAGGTCTTTGCAGTCGCCATAACCATGCTGCTCGATTTCCGCCAGGTTGAACGGCACATAACCGCGCTCGGTAGCGCGCCAGTCGCCCAGGTAGCGGTAGTGGTCGTTGATGTGCTGCATCAGCGCTTCGACCTGTTGTGCCGGCGCCAGGTCGCGTGCGGCGGCTACGGCAGCGGCCGCCTGCGCGGGCAGGTTGGCACCGAGGATCTGGTTGTAACGCTGGGCGAAATCACCGAAATACGCTTGGCGGTCCAGGGCGCTGCCCACTTCCAGGCGCGGGACGCGTTGCAGCGCGGCGCTGGAGGATTCGTTGATGTAATTGAGATAGGTCGGCTTTTTTTGCACCACGTCCAGGGTCTTGCCGTTGGCGGATGCCGTTACTTTGAAACCGTCGAACAACTCACTGCGCCACTGGATCGGGCGTTCGGCGGTAAAGCGCACTTTGACGTGGTCGCGCCGGAATGCGCTGGGGCCAAACATGATTGCGTAGTGAAACTGGGTCACCAACGGTTTGGCGGCGCGACCTTCGCGCACGGTGTAGCGAATTTGCGTGCCTACGCGCAGGTTCGGGAAGGCCAGGGAGGTTTGTTTGTCACGGCTGAAGCCCTGGTCCGGGTTGGGCGCGGTGCGTGTGTCGATTTGCGCGGCGTCCAGCGCGACCGGCTTGGCGCCCGGCTGGGTGGATTGCGCGCTGATCACTTCAAAGGTGTCGCCTTCGGAGTAATCGAAGTCGATGCGCGAGAGCATTTCGCGGCCGCTGGGCTTGAGGATGGTGTAGTGCTGGGTGGTGGTGCAGTCGGTGCTGGCGTCGCGGTTGAAGTGGCAGTGCAGCTCGGTGTCGCTGGCCAGCGGGGCTTCGGCCATGGGTTGCAGGGCGGCACTGACACCGTGGGAAACCAGCCCCAGACTCAGGGCAAGCAAGGGGCTTTGAAACGAAAAACGGTACAAACGGTACATGGGCGCCTCGGGTGACACAGTGGAACAACTACCCGATGGGTAGTGAGAAGGCGCCGGATGATAATGGGTCGCAACAACAAAAGCCAGGATTGTCTGACAATAAATGTGTCTGAAAGGCCCGTGCTAGAGCCTTTTGTTTGATTTATGTCAGGGTTTTAGCAGTTCAAATTCGGCACTGGCGAGCTTTTCGCCGTTCACCAGCACATGCACCCAATGCTTGCCCGCGTAATGCTTGCGCGTGGTCAACTCACGGATATGTTGTTCGCGGCGGATGGCGTGATGTTCGCCTGCGCCCAGGGTAAAGGCCTTGAGCTTGAACACTTTCTGCGCGCTATGGCCGGCACTTTTTACGTAGTCGATGGCGTAGTCGACCACCAGCTTCTGCGCGGCGGTGGCGGTGGATTCCAGGCTGAACGACAGGTTGATCCGCTCGCCCAGTTTGATCACGGCCGGTGTGACTTTCAGATGGTGAATGTTGACCTCGGCCCTGGCGCCGGCGCCCATGATCGTCAGTGCGCGGGGATTGCCTTGCTTGATCAGGCTGCGCAAGGCGTGCCGGGCGATCCAGGCGGTGTGCGGGTTGTCCAGGTTCCAGCCTTCTATCAGGCTGAGCACCCAGTCCGGGTGGTCCTTGGCGATGTCGTTGAGGTGATTGGCCACCGACTTGCGCACATACAGGCTGCTGTCGGCCTTGAGGTTATCCAGGATCGAGGCGCACAGCTGCGGGTTGGACTGCACCGCCGCCAAGCGAAAAGACCAGGGCAGGCGAGGGCGCGAGCCTTCACTGGCAAGGCGACGCACATGGTCGTTGGCGTCCAGCGACCACTGCTGCATCACGGCCAGGGTGCGTTCAAAGTCGTTCAACAAGAACGGGCGAATGGCGAACTCGGCCGAGCCAAACACGGTGAAGTGTTTGAGCGCGGCCATGGAGCGCTTGAAGTCATTCAGGCCGTAACTGGCCACGTAGTGCGGCAGGAACAGGCACACAAATGCACTGTTCAAGCGCGGGGCCAGCGCATACAGCAGCTTGAGGGTGTGCGCGTAATCCAGTGAGATTACCGCATGCAGGCTCTCACTGACCCGCGCCATGCGCTGCATCACCGACAACTCGGCCAGCCCGGCGTTGGCGTGCTTTAGAAAGCCTTTGGCGTCAAACGCCGGGTACACCGCCGTCATTTCACTGGCAATGTGTTGCAGGCGTTCGACGTTGAAGATTTCCTTGAGAGCCGGGGCGCTTTGGTCGGTCATCGGTGATTCCAGGGCTAGAGAAACCAGCGGTATTCCCGCGCGTTGATCTCTTGTTGAAAGGCCAGGTGGTCCTGGCGTTTGTTTTCGCAGTACACGTCGATAAATTCGGCGCCCAGCTTATCGCGCACTACCGCTTGATGCTGCATGGCGCGCACGGCGTCGAGCATTTCCAGGGGGAAGTCGGCGCCGCTGTTACGGTCCTCGTTCAGCGGCGCGATGGGTTCTTGCCCGGCTTCCAGGCCATGCTCCAAGCCTGCCAGGATCGCTGCCAGCACCAGGTACGGGTTGGCATCGGCGCTGGCCAGGCGGTGTTCGATGCGCAGGTTGCGCGGGTCGGATTCGGGAATGCGCACGCACGCATCGCGGTCTTCAAAGCCCCAGCTGGCGCGAGTGGCCGCGTTCACGGTGCCACCCAAGCGGCGGAAGGCGTTGTGGTTGGGCGAGAAGATCGGCATGCAGTGCGGCAGCAATTGCAGGCAACCGGCCACCGCGTGGCGCAGCGGTTGCTGCTGGTGCGCCGCGAGTAAATTATTGCCCGCGCCGTCATACAGGCTGACATGCACATGCATGCCGCTGCCGGGAAATTGCAGGTAAGGCTTGGCCATAAAGCTGGCGCGGTAGCCGTGCTTGAGTGCCACGCCACGCGTGCTGCGGCAGAACAGCGCGGCCCAGTCGGCGGCGCGCAGGCCGTCGTCGCAGTGGCCGAAGTTGATCTCGAACTGGCCGGGGCCGAGTTCGGCAGTGATCACCGTGATGTCGATGCCTTGGGCCTGGGCGGTTTGCGCCATGTCGTCGAGCACTTCACTGAAGCGCGACAGCCGCTCGATATGCAGGTTGGGCTGGTCGTCAGCGTCATCACTCAACGGGTCGCGGGCAAATTGCGGCAGGCCGTCGTCGAGTTTTTTATCGAGCAGGTAAAACTCCAGCTCAAACGCCACTACCGGGTGAATGCCCTTGTGCTGCAGGCGTTCCAGCACCTTGGCCAGCACTTCACGTGGTTCGAATTCAATCGGCGCTTCGGTGCCATCCGAGGTGATCAGCATCTGCCCCAGCGGCTGCGCTTCCCAGCTCACCGGCTTGAGCGTGCCTGGCACCAGGCGGCGGTTGGCATCCGGGTCGCCGTCGTGAAAGCAATAATCACCGATCTTGAACAGCCCGCCCTGAGCGCCCAGCAGCACGGCGTTTTGCGGCAGCTTCAGCGGGCTGCCGGCGGCGACTTTTTCAAGCATCTCCACAGGGTAGCGCTTGCCGTAGAAATGCCCCGGAATGTCCAGGGCGATCAGGTCGACGTAACGCACCTCGGGGTGGTTCTGGCGAAAGGTCCGTACTTCGGCCAGCAACGTGGAGGATTGGCTTTTCACGGGTGTTGCTCCTAGTTGTAAACCCACAATACGCGGGCGGGCAGATCAGTCAGGTTGGCGTAGCGGCAATGGGCAAAACTGGCCAGGTGGAAGCTGTCGCCAGGGCCGAGGGTGACCGGGTCAGTCTCACCTTCCACCCACAGCGTCAACTCGCCCTCCAGCACAAAACCGGCCTGCTCGGCGCGGTCGCTCATGGTTTGCTCGCCACTGTTGGCACCGGGCGCCAACAGGCTGTCGAGCATCGAAAACGCGCCGTGCATGCTGGGCGACACCAGAATGTCGGTGATGCCATTGGCGTAATACACCGTGCGCCGCTCGTTGGGGCGCGTGACCCAATCCACCGCCTTGGGTTTGGGCAGGCTATAGAAATAGGTGGTGGGCACATCGAGGGCGTGGCTGATGGCGGTGAGATCGGCCACGGTAGGGCGCGACAGGCCGCGTTCGACTTGAGACACAAAGCCCACCGAACGCTCGATTTTTTGCGCGAGTTGGGCGAGGGTGAGTTTCTTGTGCTTGCGCAGGTCGTGGATGAGGACGGCCAGTGCGTCGAGCTCTTGTTGTTGATTCATGAAATTAATGTCGAGAAATTTCATGAAAAATTACAGGATTTATTTCATGCTGGCAATGGATGTGGCACAGCTTTTGTGGCGAGGGAGCCTGCTCCCGCTGGGCAGCGAAGCGGCCCCAATCGATCCACCGCGTTGGTTCAGGTGTTACTCGGCCAGCCTTTTTGGGGCTGCTGCGCAGCCCAGCGGGAGCAAGCTCCCTCGCCACAGGAAAGATACAAACTTGAATGATTCCATGCGCCTGCGGTCGGAACCTGGGTACGCATCATTCATTGAAGGAGCACCCATGAAGTCCAAGACCCTAGCCGCTTGCCTGCTGCTCACCGCTGGGCTGTCCACCGCCAGCTTTGTCGTGCAGGCCGGTGATACACCTCAGGAAACCGTGCAGCCTTCGAGCATCAATACGCGGGATTTGAAAGAGGGTGACCGCGCCCCGGATATCCTGATGCGCAAGGAATCGGCGGTCAGCGACTGGAAAAAACGTGGCCTCAAGCAGCCAGAGGCAGACAGCCAATGGGCACGGGTGGGGGACAAGTTTGTGCTGCTCAAAACCACCAACGGCACCATTCTCGAGATCACTCCCGTCAAGCGCTGATCGGTGTGTTTTCCTCGATAACGCATTAAGGTAACCGGCCATCCTGGTCGCGTTACCTCACCCATCACGTCGGCCTCGACCTCACCCAGGTCCGCCTGGATATCAGCCCGCCTGCATTTTTACTGGGTCGTCGTTGAAGCAAAATCATCCAGCGTGAGCTTGCCGACGTTGTTGCTCTGCAGTTCGTAGCGCAACTCTTCAACCATCTTGGCTACTTCTTGCGGGGTCTGCAGTCGGTTGGTGCTGATGCCTGTGACTACCAGGTCAACCCGGCCGGTCTCGGCGTCGTAGACCTTGAGGGTCAGTGACGCGTCCCGGCACAGGGTGAACTCGCAGGTCAAGGGCGACAAACCTTCTTCGATGCAGTTGCGCAATTGAGAGAGGGTAAACATGGGCCTCGGCCTCCTCAACGACGACGCAACAGCAGGCCCACGAGCAGGCCGATACCGGCGACGACAGCCACGGTAGCCAGGGGTTTGTTTTTGGCGAAATCACTCACAGTGTCCAGCGCGTCGCCGTACGTTTGCTGCAGTTGACCTGCGGCCTGGCGGGCCACGCCTTCAGCTTGCAATTGTTCATCGCCGGTGAGGTCGCCGATAAAGCCCTGGGCCTTGCCGGCAACCTTCTCTACGGCGCCTTTGACTTGTTCGCTTTTCATCGTGCTTTCCTTGGAAGAGATCAAACCATTTCGGCACGGGGCCCTAGGCCCTGTGCCCACTCTTCAAGGTTAAGCAGCGTGCTGCGATGGAATAAGGCGAATTTGCACTGGTCGCACTAGTGCATTTGCACTCTATGGTTTGCTTTTGATGCGCAGTTCGCCGGCAAACAAGCCACGCTCCCTGGCCCACACAATGGCCGCGCTGCGGCTGTGCACGCCGAGCTTGGAGTACACCGTGGCCACATGGTTACGCACCGTGTTGGGCGCAAGTTTCAGGCGCGAGGCAATCTCTTTGTCGGCCAGGCCTTCGCAGATCAGACCCAGCACATCACGCTCACGGGCGGTGAGGTCGGTGAAGGCCACGTTCGGCAGGTTGGGGCTGTTGACGCTCTTGGCGTTGGCCAATTTCTCGATCAGAGTCTGGCTGAACCAGGAGGCGTCCTGCATCACTTCCTCAATGGCCGCCACCAGCTCAAGCTCCGAGCGTTTGCGTTCGGTGATGTTCATCAGCACCAGCAGGTAGCAGGGCACGTCCTCGATACTCACTGTGTCGGCGGAGACCACGCAGTCGATCACCTCGTTGCCTTTCTTGCGCACCTTGAGGTCCTGGCCTTCGAGATTGCCGGCGTTTTCCAGGGTGGTGAACAGCTGCGTGCAGGCAGGGGCACTGTCGATGAAGTTGATATCCTCAACGTTCTTGCCGATCAGTTCTTCACTGGTGTAGCCGGTAATGTTCATGAACGCCTCGTTGATATCCACCACTTGGCGGTTGGCGGCGTTGCATACCAAGGTGGGTACCGGCGTCAGGCGGAAGGATTTGGCGAACCGTTCTTCGCTCTGGCGCAGGGCGATTTCTGCCTTGCGCCGTGGCTCCAGGTCGGTGAAGGAAAACAGCATGCAGTCTTCTTCGTTCATGTCCAACGGCTGGCCGGCGACGATCACCAGTTTGCTGCCGCCTTCGGGCAGGCGCAGTTCAGCCTGCATCTGCGGGATGGTCGCACCTTCGCCCAGGCGCTGAATGGCGAGGTCCTTGCGATCGGCGTGTTCCAGTACATCCAGTTCATAGACGGATTTGCCGATGACCTGATCGCGGTTGTAACCGGTCATCTCCAGGAAACCCTGGTTGACCTTGATGTAGCGCAGGTCGCTGAGGCGGCAGATCACCGCAGGCGCCGGGTTGGCGTTGAAGGTTTTCTCGAAGCGTTGTTCTGCGCTGGCCCACTCGGTGGCGTCGCTGAGGATCAGCACCAACAGCTCCGGTTCGCCGTGGGCGTCCGTCAGCACCAGGCTGCGCAAGCGGTGCACCCAACGGCGGCCTTCGTCGTCGGCGGGGGTGACTTCCACCACCACATCGCTGAATTCTTCACCGGCTGCTACTCGGCTAAGCGGGTAGCTGTCCAGCGGCAAGGGATGGTTGTTGCGATAGCGCAAGGCAAAGCGCTTGGCGTACTGCTCGGTATTGGCGCCGAGCTGCTCGACCTCACTGACCCCGTGCATGGCCAGCGCGGCTTCGTTGGCCCACAGAATGGTCTGGTCGACTTCGGCCAGGATCACACCGTCCGATAACCCGGAGATGATCTGTTGCAATTGGCGGCGGTTGGTTTCTTTGGCAAGAACGTCCTGGGTCATGATCTCTCCGGGGGTGGGCGCATGAAGGGTACGACACCCAGGCATCAGGATAGTGCATACAAAGTGCCCACTGCGGGGTGCGAATGCACCAGAGGCTCTGGTGCATTTGAGCGGGGACGACCGGCAACGCGCTCGCCAGACTGCAACGGTCAACCACTCAAAGGATTAATCATGACAACTGTCTATGAAACCAACCGTTCACCGTTTCGCGTGTCCTGGAGCTCTGTGCTGGCCGGCAGTGCAATTGCCCTGGTGACCTACCTGGTGCTCAGCGTGCTGGGCACGGCCATTGGCGCGAGTGCCGTCAACCCGATGGAAGCGGGTAACCCCCTGAGCGGCTTCGGCACCGGTGCAGGGATCTGGCTGTTTGTTTCCACCCTGGTGGCTGTCGGCCTCGGCGCCTTTGTGGCCGGGCGCACTGCACCGGACCGTGGCGGCTTGCACGGCGTATTGACCTGGACCTTTACCACCTTGCTCACCACCTGGCTGCTGGCTGGTCTGGCCGCCAGCGTGGTCGGCACCGCCGGTAATGTGGTGGGTAAAGGCTTGTCCGCCGCCGGCAGTGGTATCGCCGCTGCTGCGCCTGGGATCGGCAATAGCATCAAGCAGCAGTTGAACGAGCAGGGTATCCAACTCGATTGGAACAGCCTGCAAGGCCAACTCGACACCTTGCTCAAGCAGAGCGGCAAGCCTGAGCTGGACCCGGCCAACGTCGAGCAGAAAACCGACCAGGCCGCCGCCGACGGCAAGCAATCGGCCAAGGACGCCGCGACCAACCCTGCCCAGGCCGGTGATGAGTTGAAACAGTGGTTCGAACGCGTCAAAGCTTCAGGCGAGCCTGCGTTGAATGCAGCGGACAAA
Organism: Pseudomonas sp. FP2338; assembly: GCF_030687515.1. Lineage (NCBI taxonomy): Bacteria > Pseudomonadati > Pseudomonadota > Gammaproteobacteria > Pseudomonadales > Pseudomonadaceae > Pseudomonas > Pseudomonas sp. FP2338. The sequence goes on from NZ_CP117436.1 coordinate 2,315,556, forward strand.
GACGCGCTGGTCAACATCGTGGCCGCCCGTACCGGCAAGAGCAAAGCTGAAGCCACCCAGATCGTCGACAACTATGCCCAGGCTTATCAGCAAGCCATGCAGAAGGTTGATGAGCTGAAGCAGCAAGCCGAGCAGAAAGCCCGTGAAGCCGGTGAAGTGGCGGCTAAACAGCTGTCCCGCGCAGCCTGGAGCACCTTGGCCATGTTGCTGTTGGGTGCGGCGTTGAGCTTCTTTGTGGGTCGTACCGCACTGACCACGCGTCGCGTGCCGTTGGCTTAAGCTGAGCATGTGCGGCATGGATGCCGCCTGTGGGCGCTGGGGATAACTCGCTACCCCCTGCGCCCGAATGAATGCGTAAAATACCGGCTTTTTACGCGTATCACGCAAAGGTGCACTTTGAGCGCAGGCAAAGCTGTCGGGCTGTTATTACTCACTTCACTGCTGGCGGCGTGCGGTACTTCACCGCCACGCACGCCAAACGACATCTGCGGCATCTTTCGTGAAAAAGACGACTGGTACGACGCCGCCAAAGTCACGCAAAAGCGCTGGGGCGTGCCGATCCAGGTGCCGTTCGCGATCATGTATCAAGAGTCGGGCTTTCGCCAGGATGCCAAGACCCCGCGCAAATATCTGCTATGGATTATCCCGTGGGGGCGCGTGTCGACTGCCGAAGGCTATTCCCAGGCCAAGGATGAAGTGTGGAACGACTACCGCAAGAGCACCGGCCGCAGTGGTGCGAGCCGTCAGGATTTCGACGACTCCATCGACTTTGTGGGTTGGTACATGGACAAGACCTACACCATCAACGGCGTGTACAAATACGACGCCTACGGCCAATACCTGAACTACCACGAAGGCTGGGGCGGCTATCGCCAGCGCACCTATGCGGCCAAAGCCTGGCTGCCGCCGGTGGCGAGCAAGGTGCAGGCGCGCTCGCAGATGTACGCGGCGCAATATGCGCGTTGCAAGGATGATCTGGGCCGCGGGTTCTGGAGCCGGTTCTGGCATTGGTTGTAATGAATGATCGGCATAAGGGTGTAGCGAGGGCGCACTTGCCAAGCTCACTCTATTCTGGGAAAACCCCAGCCCTGACTCATCCAACGAGAGCCCCATGAGCAACGATGAACTCCAGATCACCGACACCCGCCAGGGCACCGGCAAAACCGTGGTCAAGGGTGCGCTGATCACCACCCAATACACCGGCACCCTCGAAGACGGCAGCGTGTTCGATTCGTCCTGGGAGCGCGGCAAGCCGTTCCAGTGTGTGATCGGCACCGGGCGCGTGATCAAGGGCTGGGACCTGGGCTTGATGGGCATGCAGGTCGGCGGCGTGCGCACGCTTTTTGTGCCGGCACACCTGGCTTATGGCGAGCGTTCGATGGGCGCGCATATCAAACCCAACAGTAATCTGCGTTTTGAAATCGAGTTGCTGGAAGTGCTGACGCGCGACGATTAAAGGGCAAATAAACATGGAAGTTGGTTGCTCACTCGAAGGTATTCGGGTGGTTGAGCTGCACGACGGCGACGCGGGTGAACTGCAGTGTTTTTTTGACCAGGCACCCGAGTATTTCATCGCGGTCAATGGTGAACCGGCATCACCGACCGAAGCGCACGAAGCGTTGCAGGGCTATTTGCCTGCAGGTTGGCATTGCAGCCGGATGTACTGGTTGGGTTATCGCGATGCGCAGGACCAACGGGTTGCCGTGGTGAACATCGCGGCAGATCTGCTGGCCGTCGGCGTATGGCATATCGGTTTGCTACTGGTGCATACGCGCCTGCATGGCACCGGGTTTGCGCGACAATTGCATGCCGATCTTGAAGCCTGGGCGGTGAGCAACGGTGCCCAGTGGCTGCGGTTGACGGTGGTGGTCGGCAATACCAAGGCCGAGCGCTTCTGGCCCAAGCTTGGGTATGTGCAGGTGCGCACGCGCGAAGGCATCAGGATGGGACGGCAGGTGAACAGGGTGTCGATTCAGGTCAAGCCCGTCGCCGGCGGGCAACTGCATGATTACCTGAAACTGGTTGAGCGGGATCGGCCCGATATGCCGTCATAACGGACGTACACAGTTCCTGTGGGAGCTGGCTTGCCTGCGAAAGCGGTATGTCTGCTGGAGTTTTATTGCCTGACACTGCGCCATCGCAGGCAAGCCAGCCCCCACATTTGGTCTTAGGCGTGGCCAAAAAAACAGTTCCTGAACTCACCCTGAACGATCCATTCAAACGCCATCGGTAAATTCTCCTACGGTTTACTCCCTCGAAAACGCGGGGTAAACTCCGCGCGTTTTCATCAATAGCGGAGACCCTCAGTGGGTACTTGTTCGAGCGACAGTCGTCGGCCGGTTTCGGTAACCGGCACCTACTTGGCAAGGTAACGCGCATTTTTCCTGATGCCGTTGTCTCGCCTCAAAAAGCGAGAAGCGGCATTCCGGCAGCGGCCAGTCCTGGCACCTGCCTGCATCCCTCTCATCGACGCTGACCAGCACCTCAAATCACTTGAGATGCTACGCACGCGCCTGCCTTTTACGGCGGGCGGGCCAAGCTGACTGTGCCTTTACAACGGGCGCGGTGCAGTCGGTCGTACCTGCACGAAGGTTTCTGGCATGCGCAGCAGTCATGGAGATTTTTCTTATGCAGGCAATCAACAACATCAACCTCAACTCCTTGGTCGATACCGTGGTCAGCCTCACCGCGGCGTTTATCCTCGGTGGCTTGATCGGCTTCGAGCGCCAGTACCGCCAGCGTACGGCGGGCTTGCGCACCAACGTGCTGGTGGCAGTGGGCGCGGCGATCTTCGTCGACATGGCCAACCGCCTGGGCGGCGCGGAGGGCGCGGTGCGAGTGGTCGCGTACGTGGTGTCGGGCATCGGCTTTTTGGGCGCTGGCGTGATCATGCGCGAAGAAGGCAACGTGCGTGGGCTCAACACGGCCGCCACACTCTGGGCTTCGGCGGCGGTGGGGGCGTGTGCGGGGGCTGATCTGATCCTTGAAGCGCTGTTGGGCACCCTGTTTGTGCTGGCGGCCAACACCTTGCTGCGGCCGATCGTCAATAACATCAACCGCCAGCCACTGGACGTGGTGTCGGCGGAGGTCACCAACATCCTCTATGTCATCGCCCGGCGCAGCCAGCAACAGGCGGTGATGGTGCTGCTGGAAGCCGAACTGGCGCGCTGCAACTACCCCGCCAGCGACGTTGATGTGCGGCCGTTCGGCAGCGAAGAAGTGGAAATCGAGGCCACCCTGGCCGCGACCTCGGTAGACGGTGACGAACTGGACGCGCTGGTGGCGCGTATTTCCACATCGAGCCTGGTCGTGCAGGCGTTCTGGAGCCCGAGCACCACCGACTGAGAAACGTGCGCAAACGCTGTTTTGCGAGGAAAAGTCCTACACATAATTGGGATTCCCCCTTCGGTCAATACGTTATTTCGTTGTTAAGGTTGCGCACTTGCAGCTAGCCGGTGGTCACGGTTCGGCTACATGTGCTCGGCATGACTTCGATCGAAGGGGCCACCTGAGTGAAGGCAGTGCCACTGGTCGGCACTGTCATTTCTCACAGGTACCTGTGTCGCACGTGATGTGTAAGGTACTTATCTTCTCAGGGTAGTGATATGAGCAAAGCGTCAGTTAGTGGGAACAAAGTATTAATCGTGGACGACCATCCGTTTATACGGGCAACTGTCAGGTATTTGCTCAAGTGCGAAGGCTTCACTGACATTGAGGAAGCCGGCACGGGGGCGGACGCGCTTCAGAAGGTTAGAGAATGGTGCCCCGTCTTGATTATTCTCGACTTGGCCATTCCAAAACTGGGTGGGCTGGAGGTGATCGCCCGCGTCAAGGCGCTGGGTGCGCCCTGCAAGATTCTGGTATTGACGTCGTATCCGCCGGAGTTTTTTTCCACCCGGTGCATGCGTGCCGGAGCCATGGGGTTTGTTGCCAAGACCGGAGAGCTGGAAGAGCTGCAAAAAGCAATCAAGGCGGTGATGTCCAACTACAACTGTTTCCCCAGCCTGCCAAGCAGTTCGGTGCGCCGTGACGATTTGCAGGCCACCGAGCAAGAACTGGTGCATTCGCTTTCGGATCGCGAACTGGCCGTATTGAGGATGTTGGCGTTGGGTTACACCAACAACAAGATTGCCCAGGATATGCTGCTGAGCCACAAGACCATCAGTACCTACAAGTGTCGACTCAAGGAGAAGTTGCGGATGTCTTCTGTGGTGCACATGGCCAAGTTTGCCCAGCGCAATTGTCTGATCTGATTCGACATGATCCCGGCCCTGGTTCGACGGTTCATCCTGACGGTGTCGCTGAGCCTGCTGCCGCTGCTCGCTGTTGCCCTTGATGAGCCGCAGACCTTGCGGTTGCTGGGGCATTCCAGCCTCAATGGGAATGACGCGCCCGTGGTACTGGGGGACGCTGACTGGCACTGGCTGCGTGAGCGGCGCACCCTATGGATGGGGGTTTCCGCGCCCGATTACGGGCCTTTCGAACTGACCAACAACAACGATGAACTGGAAGGTATCACCGCCGACTATGCCAAGTTGCTTGCCCAGGCGCTTAACGTCAGCGTTGAAGTGCGCCGCTATGACACGCGTGATGAGGTGATCGAAGCGCTCAAGCAGGGCTCCATCGATTTCCTGGGTTCGGCCAACGGGTTTGAAGCGGGGGACCCACAACTCGTCCTGTCGCGCTCCTATGCCAATGATCAACCCGTCCTGGTTACCCGTACCGGAGACACCCAGTCCCTGGGTGTCGACCTGGCCGGCAAGCGTGTGGCAATGCTTTATCACTATATGCCGCCCGATGTGGTCGAGGCGTTTTACCCCAAGGCCCATGTGGAGCTGTTTGCGTCGGTCTTCGAAGCCATCGGCGCCGTGGCCTTTGGCCGTGCCGATGTCTACCTCGGAGATGCCATCACCGCGCACTACCAGATCAACCGCAACCACCTCAACAATGTACAGCTGGCGGACTTTTCTACCTTGGAGTCCAACGCCTTTGCGTTTGCGGTGAGCCGGGACAATATCCGCTTGCTGCGCATTATCAACAGCGCGCTGAGGTCGATCCCGACTAACCAGCAGCTGGATATCGTGCGCCGTTGGAGTGCTGGCAATCTTGGTGTCCTGGGGGCTGAGCGACTGCACCTGAGTACCAGCGAGCAACGCTGGCTGGAAAAACACCCACGGGTGAGGGTGGTGGCGTCCGACCAGATGCTGCCGTTGGCATCCTTCACGGCACAGGGGCAATCAGAGGGCTTGAGTGCGGACGTTTTATCCCGGATCAGCCTGCGCACCGGCTTGAAGTTCGATGTGGTCCCAGGGGGCGCGATGCCCCAGCAAATCGAGGCGGTTCGTTCGGGCCGGGCGGACATGATGGCGGTGGTCACGCCCAGCATCGAAGGTTCTGACCAGGTGCGCTTTACCCGGCCCTATTTGACCAATCCGCTGGTGCTGGTCACCCGCACCGACATGCCTGGCACCATGACCCTGGATAATATGCTGGGTAAACGCCTGGCAATCCCCAGCGGCAACGCGCTGCGTGAAGTCATCAATCGCGACTATCCCGGCATCCAGTTTGTGGAGGCGAAGAACCCTACGGATGCCATGGCCCTTGTAGCCAGCGGCAGTGCCGAGGGCGCCGTCAGTTCGCTGATCTATGCGCGTTACCTGATCGCCCTTGAGTACCGCGACCGCTTGCACGTCACCAGCACCGTCGGCTCTGAACCCGTGCGTATGACGTTCGGGGTCAATCGGGGTCAGCTGGAGCTGTACTCGATACTGGACAAGGCGTTGCTGAGCATCCCGCCCCAGGAAATGGATGAACTGATCAGCCAATGGCGCACCGATGTGATCATCGAAGACCATTGGCTGCGCCACCGCAGCACGATTATCCAAGGGTTCGGCCTGGCGGCGGTATTGCTGCTGATCACCCTGGGGTGGGCGATTTACCTGCGCAGCCTGATACGCAAGCGCGCTCAGGCCGAACGGGCATTGAGCGACCAGATGCGCTTTATGGGCGTGCTGATTGACGGTACGCCCCACCCCATCTACGTGCGTGATCGCCAGGGCCGGCTGATGGCGTGCAACAGCGCTTACCTGGATGTGTTTGGCTTCAAGCTTGAAACGGTGATCGGCAAGACGGTGATCGAAACCGACACCGGCAACCCGCCGCAGGCCGAGTCATTCCATGAGGATTATCTGCGTTTGATGGAGCGGGGCGAGCCGCAGATTCATGATCGGGTGCTCAGGTTGCCTGCGGGCAAGGTGTTGACCATTTACCACTGGATGCTGCCGTACCGTGATGGCGACGAGAACGTCGTGGGCATGATTGCCGGCTGGATTGATGTGAGCGAGCGCCAGCGCTTGCTGGGCCAGTTGCAGGAGGCCAAGGAGGACGCTGACGCCGCCAACCGTGCCAAGACCACGTTCCTGGCGACCATGAGCCACGAAATCCGCACCCCCATGAATGCGGTGATCGGCATGATTGAGCTGGCGCTGGCCAACGCCGAACAAGGGCGTGCCGACCGCGATGCCCTGGAAGTGGCCTCGGTGGCCTCCCATGGCATGCTGGAGCTGATCGGCGACATTCTGGATATTGCCCGAATCGAGTCCGGCCATCTGTCATTAGCCCTTGAACCGGCCAACCTGCATGAACTGTTGACGTCGGTGGCACGGGTATTTGAAGGGCTGGCGCGCGCTAAGGGCCTGGCGCTGCAAGTCGAGCTTGACCCGCAAATGGATCGCGCGGTGTTGATCGACCCGTTGCGATTCAAGCAGGTGGTGTCCAACCTGCTGAGCAATGCCATCAAGTTTACCGACCAGGGCCGGGTGCGCTTGGGCGGGCGTTGCGGGTTGGCATCGGACCTCGGCCAATTGAACCTCACCTTGTGGGTAGAAGACACCGGCATAGGCATCAGTGCCGAGGACCAGCGGCGGCTGTTCAACCCGTTTATCCAGGGCAGCAACACCGAGCAATCGGCGCGCAGCGGTTCGGGCCTGGGGTTGGTGATCAGCCGCACGCTGTGCGAAATGATGGCGGGCAAGCTGCAGTTGAGCAGTACGCTGGGGCAGGGGACGCGGGTAGACGTGGCACTCACATTGGCTACCACTGCGGCAATAACACACGAGGTTCCGGCCACGCCGGCACCCACCCGGCCCGTGCGTGTGTTGGACATTCTGGTGGTAGATGACTACCCGGCCAATCGCCTGCTGCTGGCCCGGCAACTGAGCTTTCTGGGTACCGCATCAGCACTGCCGAAGACGGCGTCCAGGGCTTGGAGCGCTGGCAAACCCAGCGGCCCGATGTGGTGATCACCGATTGCAACATGCCCCTCAAGGATGGCTATGCCTTGGCGCGTGAAATCCGTGCGCAAGAGCATGAGCAAGGCTTGCACGCCTGCCTGCTGCTGGGTTTTACCGCCAATGCCCAGCCCGAAGAAACCGAGCGCTGCCGGCAGGCGGGCATGGATGGTTGCCTGTTCAAGCCTGCCGGGCTTGAGGACTTGCGCTCGGCGCTGAGCGCCTGTGCGCTCGGGCCTGGGTCACCCGACGCTGAGCCGGGGTTTGATTTGAAGGCTTTGACCGTGGTGACAGGGGACGATAGCGCCGCGCTCAAGGAGCTTTTGGGCGCCTTGCTCGACAGCCTTAAGGTGGACCGTGCGATATTGGCGTTGCCCCTACGCCAGCACAGTTTTGGCGAGCTGCACGAACTTGCGCACCGCGTTAAAGGAGGGGCGCGAATGGTCAAGGCTGAGACGTTGATCGCCTGTTGCGAAACATTGGAGGCGGTGTGTGAGCGGCAGAAGCGCAGTGCATTGGCCGTGGCGGTTAAAGCGATAGACGCGGCGATTGCTGATTTGCACCAGCGCATGGATGCTTATTGCAAGCAGCTCTGACCGCCGTTGAGGGGCATTCGGTGGATTTGGGAGAACTCCTACATGAAGGGGGAATATGCCTGATTTTGTCTTCGGTATATGTCTGGAAAATGGGTGACGCTCACTGACGAGCGCTGCCAGCCCAGGGGTTCGCCATGCCGAACAAAGCACTGACCATCCTGATTGCCGATGAACAACACCTGCAACGACTGTATATCGAAAAAATGCTCAATCAATTGGGGTACCACCGAATTGTGCCGGTGCAGACCTACCAGGAAGTCCAGATACTCACCGCGATCCCGGCCGAACCCTTCGACGTGTTGATCATTAATGCGGGGCTGGCGCAGCAGGCTTGCAGGCCGCAGCCGCAGGTGCGGCATGTGCTGCTCTATGACCATCAGGACCTGGGCAGGTCGATGGGTACAAAGTCTGCCGTGCTGGTGCGGTTACCGGGTGTGCCGGACAACGTCAATCTTGAACACTTCATGGATATCATCGACCCACCCGAGGCCACGACGGGCCTGCGGGTGTTGCCATGGCTGCGGGAGTTATCGCGCAAACCACTGGCCGGGGTTTAGTCCCACTTCGGCGCAATGCCCTTGGGGCTGGTCAAACGGTGGCCACGCTCCAGGGTTGCAATCTGCGCCATGTCGGCTGCGCTCAAGGTCAGGTGCAGGGCCTCGAGATTGCTTTGCAGGTTGGCGCGTTTGGTCGACGACGGGATCACCGCGTAACCCAATTGCATGGCCCAGGCCAGCGTGACCTGCGCCGGTGTGGCTTGATGGCGTTCGGCGATCTGCTGGATCACCGGGTCTTTGAGCACTTCGCCGTAGGCCAGGGTCATGTACGAAGTGATCTGGATACCCTGGGCGGTAGCGAAATCCACAACCTTCTGGTTTTGCAGGTAGGGGTGGAGCTCGATCTGGTTGGTGGCGATGTTCTCGGCACCCACCGCAGCGATTGCCTGCTTCATCAGGTCAATGGTGAAGTTGGAAATGCCGATCTGGCGGGTCAGGCCCAGGCGCTTGGCTTCCAGCAACTGGCCCATGAATTCGGCGACCGGCACCTGGTCTTCCGGCGAGGGCCAGTGGATCAGCGTCAGGTCGAGATAATCGGTTTTGAGTTTGCGCAGGCTTTCGCGCAGGCTCGCAATCAACTGGCCTTCGGCGAAATTGGCGATCCAGATCTTGCTGGTGATAAACAGTTCATCACGCGCTATGCCACTGTCGGCAATGGCTTGGCCGACATCGGCTTCGTTCTCGTAGATCTGCGCGGTGTCGATGACGCGGTAGCCCAGTTCCAGGCCTGTGCTCACAGAATCGATCACCACCTGGCCTTGCAGGCGGAAGGTGCCGAGGCCGAAGGCGGGGACGTTTGGGGTTGGGGTAGACATCAGTAACTCCAGAAGAGGTGTGAACAATGGAGTCGAGTATCCGCCCGTCGTTCACTCGGAAAAACCGTCCATTGCGAAAAGGACTCTTAACCACAAATCACGAATACCCATGGCCTTGCTGTGGCGAGGTGGCGGGGCCTTGCACGCTCGTTCACTGCAGCAAGGGTTCGCATGACCGTTGGTCAACTTTGCCACCCGACGCTTAGCGGCTTCACTTGCCAGCAGTGGGTGCGGCGCGGTATTCCAGAATGCTCTATGCCAGCCTTGGAAAGACCATGACCCAACACCTCACCGAATACGCCGACGCCAGCCCTGAAGTGCGTGCGGTTTACGACGACATCATGCAAACACGCAAGGTCGACCAGGTGAACAACTTCTGGAAATGCCTGGCTGCCCACCCGCCGACATTGCGCCGCACCTGGGAAAGCCTCAAGGAAATCATGGCACCGGGAGCACTCGACCCGCTGACCAAGGAGTTGCTGTATGTGGCGGTCAGCGTGACCAACAATTGCCCGTATTGCATCGCCTCCCACACCGCCGCCGCACGCAAGGCCGGCATGACCGACGAAATGTTTGGCGAGTTGCAGGCCGTGGTCGGCATGGCCAACGAGACCAATCGCCTGGCTACCGGCTACCGTGTGCCGGTGGACGATATGTTCAAGTGGCCGTGATACCCAACCTCATGCGCAGATGCGCGAGGCTTCTACCGGGCGCGCAGGGCGGTGGTGATGGAACTGCCCCTGCTGCGCCTTTCGGCTTCTGCGGGACTGGGAACGGGTCCATGTGGTGAAGTCAAAGCGAGTGGCCGACACGACGTTTTCCTGAACCAGCAGGATCGGCCTGGGGCGGTTTATAGCGCAGTAGTGAGTGTGGAGCGTGACCTCCAATGTGTCCTTGTCGCGGTAACCACTGAGTATGGGCACCAGGCTGAACCCCAGGCCAATGCCTTCGGACTCCGAGGGGGTGCCTGCGAACAATACAATCCCGACATAGACCTTCCTGTCGCTCAAACTGAACATGCACGGCACGCACTTGACGATGGATTCTCTCAATAAAAGCTTGAATGGCGTGCCTTCAAGAATACCCAGCGAAAGCACGTGGTAGAGCTGCGTGTCGGTTTTAAGCTTCAGCATTCTCTTCTTCATGCGTACATAAAGCCTTGCCCAGAAAAAGGGAATCGCCAGAGCGGTCATACCCGCCTGCAACATGAAAACCCAAAGCGTGCAGTTTTTCTCATTGGCAATGTCGAGTTCTACCAATAGCGTACCCAGTTTTTGGCTGTAGTCTGCGGCCACTTCATGCCCTGCGATAAAGGCCGTTTGTTTTGACAACGTCAGCAGGGCAGCACTTAAAAACGTGGCAACGATCAGGCAGAGCATGCCGAGCCTGGCTACCTGCAGGTAAAGCAGTTGTCCCTGGAAACGGTGCAGGCGCAAGTAGAAAAACGGGTGCCTGAGGCAGACCAGATAGCCACTGACCAGTAACGGCACAATGATCAGCAGGCCCATGAATGATCGGACTCCATTTTTTGTACTTGGCGCACAGCGTCCTTGTAACCCTCTGACGCAATAACCTCATCGATGTCCAGGCCGATGCCTCCACGTACGAGCTTCCAGGTTTTACGGGATTTGACATCCCTTACTCGATCCCAATCATCCTGAGTCGGTTTCCCAAACAACACATGCAATAAAGACATGGCGACAACCTCGAAAAGAAGTAGCCATTTTTATAGCAAGCGACAGGGCGCCTCACCACTGATGGCAAGCCGCGCCACTGTCGTCGGTTCCTGTAGGAAACGTCTGCATTTGCGCTGGCGGCCTAAAATGTCGGGGGGGTAATCACCCAGATCACCACTGTATTTACCTTGCCCGGGTTGCCATACCGGTGCGGCTCGCTGCTGGCAAAGCTGAAACTGTCGCCTTCAGCCAGCCGGAAATGCCGCTCACCGACCCACAGCTCAAACGTGCCGCTCAACACATAACCGGCTTCTTCGCCTTCATGGCTGTAGCTTTGCTGGCTGTAGGTGCCGGGTGGAAAGCATGCGTGCAGCATCTCCAGTTGGTGGTTGGGCAACGGCGTCAGCAGTTGGTCGACGATGCCATCTTCATAACGGATGCTTTGACGATTGTTCTTGCGTACCACGTAGCCTTCATCCGCTGGGGCAGGGGCGGCCTCGCTGGCGAAAAACCACTGGATAGTCACGCCCAGGCTGCGGGCGATATTGAACAGCGCCGGGATCGATGGGTACGCCAGGTTGCGCTCCAACTGGCTGAGATAGCCGGCCGTCAATTCACTCAGTTGCGCCAGTTCGGTCAGCGTCAGGCCGCGTGCCTTGCGCAGGCCGCGAATGCGGGTGCCGAGAAACAGTGGCTGCGGTTCGTCGTTCAGAGTTTCCACGCTACCTTGAGTCCTTCGTAGATCGCCTCTTCGGCGGTGCGCGGCGCCAGGCAGTCGCCGATGCGATCAAAGGGCACCAGCCCCGCAAGCTCCGCGCCCAGAGTGTCCACCGGCTGATGGCCCTGGCACAACACCAGGCCGTCGATATTCTCCAGCAGCATCGGTTCGCCGCTGGCGCTGTGTTGCAAGTAAACCGTGCTGTCGTCGCAGCCGTAGAGGCGCGCATAAGGGATGATGGGAATGCCCAGGCGGTGCAGCTCGCCCGCCAGTTGATCGCGTACATAGAGCGGCAGGTTTTCCCCGCAATGCGTGCCATTGACCGCCAGTTGCACCTGATGGCCGGCGCGCACCAGACGCTCGGCGATGCCGGGGCCGATCCAGTCGCAGCGCCAGTCGACCACCACCACCGAACGGCCCAAGGTGACCTGACCGCGCAACACCTGCCAGGCATCCACTACTTGCAGCTCGCCGCCGCGCTCGAACGCCGGCCAATAGGGTTCGGCGCCGGTGGCGATGATGACGTGGTCGGGTTGCTCCTGCACCACCAGGGCGCGGTCGACACGGGTATTGCGCACCACACGCACGCCTGCCAGCGCCATCTCCCGTTGCAGGTTGGTGCTGGCGCCACCGAATTCGCTGCGCCGTGGCAGCAGCTGCGCCAATAACACTTGCCCGCCCAACTGTGCGCTGGCTTCAAACAAGGTCACGTCGTGGCCGCGTTGCGCGGCTACAGCGGCCGCTTTCATGCCGGCCGGGCCACCGCCGACCACCATGATGCGACGGCGTTTCAGCGTCGGTTGCAGGTGAGCGAATTGCAGCTCGCGCCCCGTCTCGGGGTGCTGGATACAGGAGATGGGCAAGCCTTTGTGAAAGTGCCCGATACAGGCCTGATTGCAAGCGATGCACGCGCGCACATCCTCGGCGCGGCCTTCGAGGGTTTTGGCTGGCATCAGCGGGTCGCAGATCAGTGCGCGGGTCATACCGCACACATCGGCCTGGCCGCGTGCCAGGATCAGCTCGGCCTCCTGCGGCTGGTTGATCCGCCCGGTGACAAACAGGGGTATCGACAGGCTGGCCTTGAACGTCGCGGCCGCATCGGCCAGGTACGCGGCGGCGATGGCCATGGGCGGCACGATATGCACCGCGCCGCCGGTGGACGCCGAGGTGCCGGCGACGATATGCACATAATCCAGCTGCGTTTGCAGGTGCTGCACGGCCTCCAGGGATTCGCTTTCGGTAAGGCCTTCGCTGTCGCGCTCATCGGCTGAAATGCGCAGGCCGATGATGAACTGCGCGTCGGTCGCGGCCCGCACAGCGGCAATAATTTCCCGCAGGAATCTCAGGCGCTGTTCAAGCACGCCGTTGTAGCCATCGGTGCGCCGGTTAACCCGCGGGTTAAGAAACTGCGCGGGCAGGTAGCCGTGGCTGGCGACCACTTCCACGCCATCAATTCCCGCCTGATGCAAGCGCCTGGCCGCCGCTGCGTAACCGCTGACGATCTCATCGATCATCGCCTGGTCAAGCGCCCGAGGCATCACCCGAAACCGTTCATTGGGCACTCCCGACGCCGAGTACGCCACCGCCAGCAACCCGTCTGCCGACTCCATGATCTCGCGGCCCGGATGGAAGATTTGCGACAGCACCACGGTGCCCTGAGCATGGCAAATATCAGCCAGCTCGCGATAGCCGTCGATGCATTCGTCGTCGGTGGCCATCAGCACATGGGAGGTGTACCGCGCACTGTCATGCACGCCCGCCACCTGCAACACAATCAGCCCCACACCACCTTCGGCGCGCGCACGGTGATAGGCGATCAACTGCGCATTGACGCGGTTATCCGTCGGCATCGAAGTGTCATGCCCGCTGGACATGATGCGGTTCTTCAGGCGTTTGCCGCGCAGTACCAAGGGTTCGAACAGGTGCGCGAAGGCAGGTGGCGACATGGTGCGGATACTCCAGGCGCTGTTATTGTTATTTTTCTAGTAAGAGGCGAGCGCCAGTAAAAAATCAACTTGTTTTTTTACTGGTGGCTGGATTAGCGTCGCCTTCACCCACCCCGTGCCTGGAGAATAAAAATGACTCACTCCACCGAGCAGCAACTGCGCGAAGAGCTCGCGGCCTGCTATCGATTGATCGCGCACTACCGCATGAGCGACCTGATCTTCACGCATATTTCGGTGCGTATTCCCGGGCCGGAACATCATTTTTTAATCAATCCTTATGGACTGATGTTTGATGAAATCACCGCCTCCAACCTGGTCAAGATCGGCCTGGACGGGCAGGCGGTCGAACCTTCTGCTTATGCCGTCAACCCGGCCGGTTTTGTCATTCACAGCGCCATTCATGGCGCTCGCGAAGATGCCCAGTGCGTGCTGCATACCCACACCCGTGCCGGCTGCGCGGTGGCGGCGCTGGAGTGCGGTTTGTTGCCGGTCAATCAGATCTCGATGGAGTTCTACGGCAAGGTGGCTTACCACGACTACGAAGGCATCGCCCTGGACATGGACGAGCAGCGCCGGCTGGTGCAGGACCTCGGCGACAAGCCGGTGCTGATGCTGCGCAACCACGGTTTGTTGACGGTGGGCGCGACGGTCAGTGAGGCGTTTCTGCGCATGTATTACCTGGACAAGGCCTGCGATATTCAGATCGCCGCCCAGGCCTGCGGCAAGCTGGTCCTGCCGTCGGCTGAGGTCTGCGCTTACACCGAGCAGCAATTCAATAACCCCAACCGAACGTTGGAGGCGGGCGAGCTGACCGATGTGAATGCCATGCAACTGGCATGGGCGGCGTTGCTGCGGATGCTGGATCGGGTGTCGCCCGGTTACCGCGACTGAGGTAGAGTCGTGCAGCCGACTCAACCGAAGGACACCGCCCCATGACCCAGGAATCGCGTTTCTCCCGCATGGAGCCGCAATTGCGCAAGGCCAATCTGGTCCAGGCGACGCTGACGTGCCTCAAGCGTGACGGTTTCCAGGGCGCTTCGATCCGCAAGATCAGCGCCGAGGCCGGGGTGTCGGTCGGGCTGATCAGCCATCACTATTCGGGCAAGGATGAGCTGGTGGCCGAGGCCTATCGCACCATCACCGCCCAAGTCATGAGCCTGTTGCGCGAAACCATGGCCAAGGCGCCGCCGCAGCCGCGTGAGCGTTTGTCGGCGCTGTTTCGTGGCTCCTTTTCGGCTGAGCTGCTCGACCCGCAATTGCTGGATGCCTGGCTGGTGTTCTGGGGCGCAGTCAAGACTGCGCCGGCGATCAACCAGGCCCACGAGCATTCCTACGGCGAGTACCGCACCATCATGCGATCGGCGTTGGCGGACATGGCCAAAGAGGAAGGCTGGGAGCAATTCGATGCTGATTTGGCCGCCATCGGCTTGAGCGCGTTGCTCGATGGGTTGTGGCTGGAGTCGGGGCTCAACCCCGGCACATTCACGCCGCAGCAGGGCATCCAGATCTGCGAAGCCTGGGTCGACGGCCTGCAAGGCGGTGGTCGCGCGCGCTACCAGCTCAAAGCCTGAGCCTGCGCTTCAGCGCCTGAACGCTCATTTCGAGCGTTTTTTTTCGCCCTGAAAAAATTTGCAGTTTGCCGATTGCCTCATTGCTGAACACTCGTTTAGTATCTCGTCATGTCGCACCCCTCACGCCAATTAAAATAATTCGAGGAAGCCATGACTACCGATTCGCCCGTGCTCACTCTGGTGCAAGCAGGCGTTGCCTGGATCACGCTCAACCGTGGCCCGCAGCGCAATGCACTCGACATCCCAACCCTCAAACACCTGCATGCCGTGCTCGACGCGTTCAACACCGACCCCGGTGTGCGCGTGGTGGTGCTCACCGGCTGCGGCCGCAGTTTCTGCGCCGGTGCCGACCTGGCTGAATGGGCCGACGCCGAGTCCCGCGGCGCCCTGGAAACCTACGGCTGGACCGAAACCGCTCACGGCCTGATGACCCGCCTGCAAACCCTCGACAAACCTACAATTGCTGCGATCAACGGCACCGCCGTCGGCGCCGGCATGGACCTGAGCGTGTGCTGCGACCTGCGTATCGCCGCCCAATCGGCGCGCTTCAAGGCCGGCTACACCCGCATGGCGTATTCGCCGGACGCTGGCGCCAGCTGGCACTTGCCGCGCCTGATCGGCAGCGAGCAAGCCAAGCGCCTGCTGTTCCTCGATGAGCTGTGGAGCGCCGAGCGCGCACTGGCCGCCGGGCTGGTGGGCGAAGTGGTCGCTGATGAGCATCTGCATGCTCACACGAGCGAGCTGGCCACGCGCCTGGCCAACGGCCCGACCTTCGCCTTCGCCCAGACCAAAACCCTGATCCGCGAAGGCGCCGGGCGCAGCCTGCCTGAACAGCTCAAGGCCGAACTGGCCGCCGGGCTGTTGTGCGGGCGCAGCGACGACGGCGCCGAAGCGCTGCGTGCCTCGATGGAAAAACGCCTGCCGGTTTTCTCCGGTCGCTAAGCCCACACAGGAAGCCCACACAGGTAGCGCCATGAATTTCCAACTCAGCCAAGAACAAGACATGTTGGTGGACGCGGTACGCAGCTTTGTTGCCAAGGAACTGCTGCCCCATGAGGAAGCGGTGGACCGCGCCGACGCGGTTTCGCCCGAGCTGGCCGCGCAGATTCGCGACAAGGCTGTCGCGGCCGGTTTCTATGCCTTCAACATGCCCGAAGAGGTGGGCGGTGGTGGCCTGGATTACCTGTCTCAGGCGTTGATCGAACGCGAGCTGTCCAAGGTCTCGTGGGCACTGCATGTGTTTGTCGCGCGCCCGTCGAAGATCCTGATGGCCTGTACCGGCGCGCAGGTCGAGGACTACCTGTTGCCGTGCGTGCAAGGCAAGAAAATCGACTGCTTTGCGCTGACCGAACCCGGCGCCGGCTCCGACGCCAACGCGATCAAGACCCGCGCTGTGCGCAGCGGCGATGACTTTGTGATCAACGGCAGCAAGCACTTTATCAGCCACGCCGGCCACGCCGATTTTGCCATCGTGTTTGCCGTGACCGACACCTACGAACACAACGGCCGCCAGCGCAATGCGGTGACCTCATTCCTGGTCGATCGCGATACGCCTGGCATGACCATCCGCCGTGGCCCCAAGTGCGTGAGTAACCGCGGTTATCACACCTATGAAATGTTCTTCGACGACTGCCGCGTGCCCGCCTCCAAAGTGCTGGGCGAAGTCGGCAAGGGGTGGGACGTGGCCAATGCCTGGCTCACCGCCGGCCGGGTGATGGTGGCTGCCAACTGTGTCGGCCAGGCCCAGCGTGCGCTGGACGTGTCGCTGCAATGGGCGGCGGACCGCAAGCAGTTCGGCCAGCCCATCGGCACCTACCAGGGTGTGAGTTTCAAGCTGGCCGACATGGCCACGCAGATTCGCGCCGCCGAGCTTCTGACCCTGCACACCGCCTGGAAGATGGACCAGGGCAGCATGACCGATGGCGAGGCCGGCATGGCCAAGCTGTTTGCCAGTGAAACCCTGGGCAAGGTGGCCGATGAAGCCGTGCAGATTTTCGGCGGCATGGGCTTGATGGACGAAGGGCCGGTGGAGCGCATCTGGCGTAACGCGCGGATCGAACGGATCTGGGAAGGCACGTCGGAAATCCAGCGGCACATTATTGCCCGTGAACTGTTGCGGCCGTTGTTGCGCTGATCGGCGCGGAGAACGCTTATGTCCCAGGCTATTCGCGACAACCTCAAGCGCCTGCTGGCGCCCCGGCACCTGGCTTTTGTCGGCGGGCGCAGCATGGCCCGCGCCCTTAAGCGCTGCGCCGACGGCGGTTTTACCGGGCCGATGTGGCTGGTCAACCCGCAGCATGACAGCCTCGACGGCATCCCGTGTGTGCGTCGGGTTGCCGATTTGCCTTACGGCCCGGATGCGGTGTTTATCGCGACTAACCGTGAGCTGACCTTGGCCTGTGTGGCCGAACTCGCTGCCATCGGCACCGGCGGCGCCATTTGTTATGCCTCGGGGTTTGCCGAAACGGGCGTCAGTGGTGCGGCCTTGCAACAGCAGCTTATTTCAGCGGCGGGCGACATGGCCTTGCTCGGCCCCAACTGCTACGGCCTGTTGGACTACTTGCACAGCGCCGCGCTGTGGCCGGTGGCCCACGGCGGCAAGGCGGTAGAGAAGGGCGTGGCGGTGCTCACCCAGAGCGGCAACTTCGCCTACAACCTGTCGATGAGCGACCGCTCGCTGCCCATTGCTTATATGGCGTCGGTAGGCAACCAGGCACAGTTGGGGGTTGCCGAGTTGATGGACGTGCTGCTCGATGAGCCGCGCGTGACCGCCATCGGTCTGCACCTGGAAGGCTTGAAGAATGTGCCGGGGTTTGCCCGTGCGGCGCACAAGGCGCTGGAAAAAGGCATCCCGATTATCGCGCTGAAAACCGGTATGTCGCAGATCGGCGCCGAGTTGGCCTTGAGTCACACCAGTTCGCTGTCCGGTTCCGATGCGCTGTACGACAGCCTGTTTGCACGGCTGGGCGTGATCCGGGTGAGCGGGCCGGTGAGTTTTGTCGAAACCTTGAAAGCCGCGGCCTGCGGCAATCTACCTGGCGGCAATGGCCTGATCGCACTGGCCTGTTCCGGCGGCGACGCGGGGTTGATTGCCGACTACGCCGAGTGCAACCAACTGGCCTTGCCGACACTCGACGCAGGCCAGCGCGCCGAGCTGGCGCAGGTGCTGCCCAGCTACGCCAACCTGGTCAACCCATTGGACTTCACCACCGCCATCTGGGGCGACCGCGAAGCGCTCGAACGCATGCTCGAGACGGCCCTGCGCACCGATGCCGATGCGGCGATGCTGGTGCTGGATTACCCGGCCGAATTTACCGGCGAGCGCAAGGAATGCGACCTGTTGCTGGAGCTGTTTTGCGCCGCGCTCAGCCGCCATGGCAAAACCGGGTTTGTCACCTCGGCCTTTCCCGAATTACTGCCGGCCCATGCCCGCGAACGCCTGCATGCCCACGGCATTGCCGCGCTGCAAGGCGTGGAAGATGCACTCGCCGCCTGGGGGCGGATTGCAGACTATCAAAACCATCGCCGTGTGTTGCTCGAGCGCGGCGAGTCGATCCTTGCACCGCTGTGCCCGCAGCCGCTTGCGGGCCATGGCCTGGCGCTGGATGAGTGGGCGTCCAAACAGGCCTTGCGCGCCTTTGGCTTGAGCACGCCTGCGGCGGTGCTGAGCACGCCAGGGCGCGCCATCGCAGACGCCAAACTGTTGGGCTACCCGTTGGTGCTCAAGGCCGTCAGCACCGACCTGCCGCACAAAACCGAAGCCGGGGCCGTCGCGCTCAACCTGCAGGATGGGTTCGCCCTGACCGCCGCGCTTGTGCAAATGCGCGGGCAGATTGCCGCCTATGCGCCGGGCGTGGTCTTCGACCAGCTGCTGCTGGAGGCCATGGCTACCAAGCCCTTGGCCGAGTTGATCGTGGGCATCAAGCGCGAAAATGACTTTGGCCTGGCCTTGGTGATTGGCGCCGGTGGCGTCCTGGTGGAGTTGCTCAAAGACAGCCGCAGCCTGCTGCTGCCGACTACCGATGAGGCGATTCGCAACGCCGTGCTCAGCCTGCGCAGCGCGGCCTTGCTGCAAGGTTTTCGCGGGCGTGAAGTGGCGGATATGGATGCGCTGGTGGCGGCCATTCGCGCGGTGGCCGACTACGCCTGCGCCAACGCCGGGCAGTTGCTGGAGCTGGATGTGAACCCATTGTTGGTCAATGCCCACGGCACGCTCGCGGTGGATGCGTTGATTCGCCTAGGAGATGAACATGCAAGATAAGACCCTGACCGGCGGCCAGGCGCTGGTGCGGTTGCTGGCCCATTATGGCGTCGACACGGTGTTCGGCATTCCTGGCGTGCACACCCTGGAACTGTATCGCGGCTTGCCCGGCAGTGGCATTCGCCATGTGCTGACGCGCCACGAGCAGGGCGCCGGTTTTATGGCCGACGGCTATGCGCGGGTCAGCGGCAAACCGGGCGTGTGTTTTGTGATCACCGGGCCCGGCGTGACCAATGCCGCTACAGCGATTGGCCAGGCCTACGCCGACTCGATCCCGATGCTGGTGATCTCCAGCGTCAATCACACCGCCAGCCTCGGCAAAGGCTGGGGCAGCCTGCACGAAACCCAGGACCAGCGCGCCATCACCGCGCCGATCACCGCGTTTTCGGCGGTGGCCTTGAGTGCCGAGGATTTGCCCGAATTGATCGCCCGCGCCTATGCAGTGTTCGACAGCGAGCGCCCACGGCCGGTGCACATTTCGGTGCCGCTGGATGTGCTGGCAGCGCCGATCAAGCGCGACTGGAGCCATGAAGTCGTGCGGCGTCCGGGGCGCGGCCTGCCATCGGCCGACGCGCTGGAGCAGGCCGTGACCAAGCTCGCGGCGGCCAAGCGCCCCATGATCATTGGCGGTGGCGGCGCGCTGGCGGCGGGTGAGGCCTTGCAGCGCTTGAGCACGCTGTTGGCGGCGCCGTTTTTCAGCAGTGTGGCCGGCAAGGGTTTACTGCCGGTGAATGCCCCGTTGAATGCCGGTGCCACCCTGTGTGTGGAACCCGGCTGGCAGCTGATCAGCGAGGCGGATGTGGTGCTGGCCGTGGGCACGGAAATGGCCGACACCGATTACTGGCGCGAACGCTTGCCCATCACCGGCGAACTGCTGCGCATCGATATCGACCCGCGCAAGTTCAACGATTTCTACCCCTGCGCCGTGGCGCTCAAAGGCGATGCCCAACAGACCTTGCTGGCCTTGCTCGAGCATCTGCCGCCAGCACCGCGAAATGCCGATGCGGCACGCCAACAGGTCGCGAGATTACTTGAGGCAGTGGAGCTGGGGCACGGCCCTTTGCAGTCCATTCACCAGGCCATTTTTGACCGCATCGAGGCGGAGCTGCCCGCTAACGCCTTTATCAGCAGCGACATGACCCAGTTGGCCTACACCGGCAACTACGCCTACCGCAGCCGCGCCCCGCGCAGTTGGCTGCACCCCACCGGCTACGGCACCTTGGGCTATGGCTTGCCCGCCGGCATTGGCGCCAAGTTCGGCGCGCCGCTGCGCCCGGGCCTGGTGCTGGTGGGCGATGGCGGCTTTCTCTACACCGCCCAAGAGCTGGCCACGGCTGTCGAGGAGCTGAACAGCCCGCTGGTGGTGCTGCTGTGGAACAACGACGCCCTCGGCCAGATCCGCGACGACATGCTCAACCTGGATATCGAGCCCATCGGCGTGCTGCCGCGCAACCCGGATTTCGCGCTGTTTGCCCAGGCGTTTGGCTGCACCGTGAACCGGCCCAAAAACCTGGATGAGTTGCAGACGGACTTGCGCAACGGTTTCAAACGCAATGGCGTGACCTTGATCGAGCTGAAACATGCCTGTGCCTGTTGACCTTTAGAGGAGCAAGACCATGAGCGAAAACAACAACAAAATGACTCAAGCGATGCACCGACGGGACTTCCTCAAACACAGCGCCGTGGCAGGTGCAGTGGCGGCAGCGTTTTCCATGGGCCTGCCGCTGCACGCGTTTGCCGAAGAGGCGACACCTAAAGCCGGCGGCGTGCTGCGCCTGGGCCTGGCCGGCGGCAGCACCACCGATTCCCGCGACCCCGGCTCCTGGGTCGACACCTTCACCTTCGTCGGCTTCTCGGCGGTGTACAACACGCTGACCGAAATCGCCGTCGACGGCACCGCGATCCCTGAACTGGCCGAACGCTTTGAGTCCACCCCGGATGCCCGCGTGTGGACCTTCCACCTGCGCCAGGGCGTGACCTTCCACAACGGCAAAAGCCTCAGCGCCGAGGACGTGGTGGCGTCGATCAATCACCACCTGAGCAAAGACTCCACGTCGGCGGCCAAGACCGTGCTCGGCGACGTCGCCAGTGTCAGCGCCAAGGGCAATGATACGGTGGTGTTCGAGCTGCATTCCGGCAATGCCGACTTTGCTTATGTCGTTGCCGATTACCACTTGGTGATCATGCCCGCCAAGGACGGTGCCGCCGATTGGCAGGCCGGCGTGGGCACCAGCGGTTACCGCCTGAAAAGCTTTGAACCCGGCGTGCGCATGGACCTGGAACGCAACCCCGATTACTGGAAAACCGGCCGTGCACACTTCGCCAGCGCCGAGTTGCTGGCCATCGCCGACGGCGCGGCGCGGGTCAATGCGCTGGTGACCGGGCAAGTGGATGTGATCAACAAGGTCGACCTGAAAACCGTGGCCTTGCTCAAGCGCAACCCGAGCCTTGTGATTGAAGAAACCAAGGGCGCCCAGCACTACACCTTCCCGATGCTGTGCGACAGCAACGCGTTCAAGAACAACGACATCCGCCTGGCGATGAAGCACGCGATCAACCGCGAAACCTTGCTGGCTTCGGTATTGCACGGCTACGGCCTGGTGGGCAATGACCATCCGATTCAGCCCGGCAGCCGCTTTATCAACGCCGCCCTGGAGCAGCGCGCTTACGACCCGGACAAGTCACGCTTTCACCTGCGCAAAGCCGGTGTGGAGTCACTCAAGGTCCGCCTGCAAGCCTCCGATGCCGCCTATACCGGCGCGGTGGACGCCTCGGTGCTGTTCAAGGAGCAGGCGCGCCAGGCCGGTATCGACATTGACGTGGTGCGCGAGCCGGCTGACGGGTTCTTCTCCAATGTGTGGATGAAGCAGCCGTTCACCACTTCGTTCTGGTACAGCAGCCTGACCGCCGACCGCATGTTCAGTATCGGCTATGCCAAAGGTGCAGCCTGGAACGAAACCCACTGGGACAACCCACGCTTCAACCAACTGCTTACCGCCGCCCGTGGCGAGATGAACGCGCCGCTGCGCCAAGAGATGTACAACGAAATGCAGGCCCTGTGCCGCGATGACGGCGGCGCGATTGTGCCGCTGTTCGCCAGCTCCGTGGCGGCGCGTTCGAACCGCGTGAGTCACGGGCCGCTGACGGCGCCTTATGGAGAGCTGGATGGGTTGCGTTTGATTGAGCGGTGGTGGCAGGCATGAAAGTTTCAGAAACGCCGCAAATCAAATGTGGGAGCGGGCTTGCTCGCGAATGCGGTTGATCAGTCTGCATTTGTGTTGACTGACACGCCGCATTCGCGAGCAAGCCCGCTCCCACATTGGTCGTGTGTGGCCTTCAGGAAAATGCCCAGCCCATGAGAACCGAATATGAATAGTCTGTTGAAACTGGTCCTCCAGAGATTGGCCCTCGGCGTACTGTCTTTGTTCGCCGTCTCGGTGATCATCTTCCTCGCCGTCAGCCTGCTGCCTGGCGATATCGCCCAGGCCATGCTCGGCCAGTCGGCCACGCCGGAAACCATCGCCGCGTTTCGCGCGCAGTTGGGCCTGGATCTGCCGCCGCTGACGCGCTTTGCGCACTGGCTGTTGCGCCTGTTGCAGGGTGATCTGGGCGCGTCACTGGCCAACCAGCGGCCCATCGCCGAGCTGATCGGTGCGCGGCTGGGCAACACCTTGAGCCTGGCCGCCCTGGCGGCGTTGGTGTCGGTGCCCACCGCACTGGTGCTGGGCATGCTGGCGGCGTTGTACCGTAACAGCTGGTTCGATCGCCTGCTCAACACCACGGCGTTGAGCGCGGTGTCGTTTCCAGAGTTCTTTGTCGCGTACCTGCTGATCCTGGTGTTTTCGGTGAAGCTGGGCTGGTTTCCCAGCCTGTCCAACCTGGCGCCGGATGCCACGTTCGGCACGCTTCTGGAGCGCTCGGTGCTGCCAGTGGCCACCCTGAGTCTGGTGGTGATCGCGCAGATGATGCGCATGACCCGCGCCTCCCTGATCAACCTGTTGGCCAGCCCGTATATCGAGATGGCCCGGCTTAAAGGCATCAGCCAAGCGCGGATTATCTGGAAGCACGCGCTGCCCAATGCGCTGGCGCCGATCGTCAATGTGGTGGCGCTGAACCTGGCGTATCTGGTGGTGGGTGTGGTGGTGGTCGAGGTGGTGTTTGTCTATCCAGGTCTCGGCCAGCTGCTGGTGGACTCGGTGTCCAAACGTGACATCCCGGTGGTGCAGGCGTGCAGCCTGATCTTTGCCGCCACTTACATCCTGCTCAATACCGGGGCGGATGTGCTGTCCATCGCCAGCAACCCACGCCTGATGCATCCCAAGGGGTAAGCCATGAGCCTGTTGATCCAAGTGGCCCGGGCGCCGTTGAGCGCCAAGTTCGGCCTGCTGATTATCCTGTTGTACGTCGCGGTGGCGGTGTTGGCGCCGCTGCTGGCGCCCTATGGCGAAACCCAGGTGGTGGGCGAAGGCTTCGCGCCCTGGAGCGGCCAGTTTTTGCTGGGCACCGATAACCTGGGGCGCGATATGTTCAGCCGTCTGGTGTACGGCGCGCGCAATACCCTGGGCATTGCCTTCCTGACAACGACGCTGGCGTTTCTGCTCGGTGGTTTGAGCGGTTTGGTCGCGGCGATCAAGGGCGGCTGGGTCGACCAGGGGTTATCGCGGGTGGTGGATATCCTTATGGCGATCCCGCAGCTGATTTTTGCCTTGTTGATTCTCAGCGTGGTCGGCACCAACGCCACCTCGTTGGTGCTGGTGATTGCGCTGCTGGACTCTACGCGGGTGTTTCGCTTGTCCCGCGCGGTGGCGATGACCGTGGTGGTGCAAGATTTTGTCGAAGCCGCGCAGCTGCGCGGTGAAGGCTTGTGGTGGCTGGTCACCCGCGAAGTGCTGCCCAATGCCGCGGCGCCGCTGATTGCCGAATTCGGCCTGCGTTTTTGTTTTGTGTTCCTGTTTATCAGCGCGCTGTCGTTCCTCGGCCTGGGCATTCAACCGCCCACCGCCGACTGGGGCAGCATGGTGCGCGACAACGCGGTGCTGATCACCTTCGGCGACATCAGCCCCTTGCTGCCGGCGTTGGCGGTGGCGTTGATCACCGTCAGTGTGAATTTTGTCGTCGACTGGATGCTGCATAAATCCAGCGGCCTGAAGGAGGGTTGAGGATGGACAGGCCATTGCTGGAAATCCGCAACCTGCAGGTGCAAGGGCATTACGAGGATGCCTGGCACCCGTTGATCAAGGGCATTGATTTGACCTTGCAGCGCGGTGAAGTGCTGGGGCTGATCGGTGAGTCCGGGGCGGGTAAATCCACCCTCGGGCTGGCGGCGATGGGCTATGCGCGCGACGGCTGCCGCATCATCGGCGGTTCGGTGTGTTTTGATGGCATTGAGTTGCTGCAGGCTAAGCCAGAAGCCTTGCGCAAGCTGCGCGGCCTGCGCATCGCGTATGTGGCGCAAAGCGCGGCGGCTTCATTCAACCCGGCGCATCGCCTGATCGACCAGCATGTGGAAACGGCGGTGATCAACGGCGGCATCAGTCGCGCCCAGGCTGAGCGCGAAGCGGTGGAGCTGTACCGCGTGCTGCGTTTACCCAGCCCGGAGACCATTGGCCAACGCTACCCGCATCAAGTCTCGGGCGGGCAGTTACAGCGGGTGATGACGGCCATGGCCATGGCCTGTCATCCGGATTTGATTATCTTCGACGAACCCACCACCGCCCTTGACGTCACCACCCAGATCGAAGTGCTGGCGGCGATCCGCGACGCGGTGAAGACCTTCGGCAGCGCCGCGTTGTATATCAGCCACGATCTAGCTGTGGTCGCGCAGATGGCCGACCGCATCATGGTGCTGCGCCACGGCATGCGGGTGGAGGAGGCCGACACCCGCAGCATGCTTAGCCAGCCGCAGCAGGACTACACCAAATCGCTGTGGGCGGTGCGCAGCTTTCGCACCGAGCCCAAGGCATGCCCGGTGGCGCAGGTGCCGTTGCTGGAGGTGCGCCAGGCCAGCGCCAGCTATGGGCAGCAGCCGGTGCTGCATGAGGTGTCGATGACGCTGTATCGCGGCCAGACCCTGGCGGTGATCGGCGAGTCCGGCAGCGGCAAAAGCTCCACCGCGCGCTTGATTACCGGGCTGCTGCCAGCGACGGCAGGGCAGGTGCTGTATGACGGCGAGGCGCTGCCGCTGGACTTTCGGCGGCGCAGCAAGGAGCAATTGCGGCGCATCCAGATGATCTACCAGATCCCCGACACCGCACTGAACCCGCGCCAGCGCATCGTCGATATCATCGGCCGGCCGCTCACGTTTTACCTGGGCCTCAAGGGCAAGGCGATGCGCGCGCGGGTCGCCGAGCTGCTGGAGATGATTGAACTGGACCCGGCGGTGTTCATGCAGCGCCAGCCCCGTGAATTATCGGGCGGGCAAAAGCAGCGTATCTGCATTGCCCGCGCCTTGGCGGCCGACCCGCAACTGATCATCTGCGATGAAGTCACCTCGGCCCTTGATCAACTGGTGGCCGAGGGCGTGCTGAAACTGCTCAACCGAATCCAGCAGCAGTTGGGCGTGGCCTACCTGTTTATCACCCATGACGTGGCTACCGTGCGGGCGATTGCCGACGAGGTGCTGGTGATGCAGCGGGGCAGGGTGGTCGACCACGGCAGCCGCCGCGCGATTTTTACCCCGCCGTACCAGGCTTACACCGACCTGTTGTTTTCATCGGAACCGGAAATGGATCCGGACTGGCTCGACCATTTGCTGGCCCAACGGGCGGCGCCCACTGTTTGAGGGAATGCACATGAAGGTGTTGATTGTTCACGCTCACCCTGAGCCGCAGTCGTTTACCGCAGCGCTGCGCGATCAGGCGCTCAGCACGTTGCAAAGCCAGGGCCACGAAGTGCAGGTCAGCGACCTGTACGCCATGCAGTGGAACCCGGTGGCATCGGCCGCTGACTTTTCCACGCGGGAGAATCCGGATTATCTGGTGTATGCCCTGGAGCAGCGCCTGGGCGTGAAAAATCAGTCGATTGCGGCGGACATCCAGGGCGAACTGGACAAGCTGCTGTGGGCCGACCTGCTGATCCTCAACTTCCCGATCTTCTGGTTCTCGGCACCGGCCATGCTCAAGGGCTGGATCGACCGGGTGCTGGTGTCCGGCGTGTGTTACGGCGGCAAGCGTTTTTACGATCAGGGCGGGCTGGCGGGCAAGCGCGCGCTCGTCACCGTGACCTTGGGCGGGCGCGAGCATATGTTTGGTGAGGGTGCAATTCACGGGCCGTTGGAGGAGATGCTGCGACCGATTCTGCGCGGCACTTTGGCGTATGTCGGGTATGACGTGCTGGCGCCGTTTGTGGCCTGGCATGTGCCGTATATCAGTGCCGAGGCGCGGCAAAATTTTCTGCTGGGATATGAACAGCGGCTGCAAGGGCTGGCGGATGAGCAGCCCTTGGTATTTCCGAAGCTGGCGCAGTTTGATGAGGCGTTGTATCCACTGTTCTGAACGCAACGATATTCAAATGTGGGAGCTGGCTTGCCTGCGATGGCGGTGCATCAGCTATAAAGTTGTAGCCTGACACACCGCTATCGCAGGCAAGCCAGCTCCCACATTTTCACCTTCTTCTGTCAGTCGGGTATGTGTTGCTGGCGGAGGCGCTCAGCCGCACTGCGCAGCAATTGCTCGGTGCCGCTCCAACCCAGGCAACCATCGGTCACCGATACCCCGTACTTCATCGACGCACTCAACGGTTGGCAGCCTTCGAACAGGTGGCTTTCGAGCATCATGCCGATCAGCGACGTATCGCCTTGCAGGCGCTGTTGCAGCACGTCGTTGAACACCGCCGGCTGACGCAGCGGGTCTTTGCCGCTGTTGGCGTGGCTGCAATCGACCATGATGCGCGCCGCGACCTTGGACTTGGCCAGGTCGTGCTTCACCTGCGCCACGCTTTGCGCATCGTAGTTCGGCCCACGATGACCGCCGCGCAATACCAGGTGCGTGTCGGGGTTGCCCGGTGTCTGGATGATCGCCGGATGGCCCTGGCTGTCCACCCCGAAGTGACGGTGCGGGTGGGACGCTGAGCGCATCGCATCACAGGCAATCGCGACGCCGCCGTCGGTACCATTTTTAAAGCCGACCGGCATGCCCAGGCCGCTGGCCATTTCGCGGTGGATCTGCGATTCGGTGGTGCGTGCGCCGATGGCGACCCAGCTGAGCAGGTCATCGAAGTAGCCGGCGGCCATGGGTTGCAGCAGCTCGGTGGCGACCGGCAAGCCCAGGCGCAGCATCTCGCGCATCAGTTCGCGCGACAGCGTGAGGCCGGCGGCCATGTCGTCGCTGCCATCCAGGTGCGGGTCGTAGGCCAGGCCTTTCCAGCCGATGGTGGTGCGCGGTTTTTCGACGTAGGCGCGGATTACCAGCAGCATCTGGTCGCTGACTTCCAGCGCGAGCTTCTTCAAGTTGCGCGCGTATTCCATGGCTGATTCGGGGTCGTGGATCGAGCACGGACCGACAATCACCAGCAAACGCGAGTCTTGGCCATTGAGGATGGCGCGCACGGCTTGGCGATGGGCGTGGATCTGTTCATTCAGGAACGGGCTCAGAGGCAACTGGTGCTTAAGCTCAAGCGAGCTGGGCAGGCGCTGGGTCAGGGCTTCATTGGCGCTGGACAGGTTGGCAACAGGCAAGGCGGCGGTGGCAGAGTTCATATTCAAGGCTTCCTGGGCAAGCGGCGGGCTGTTCCCGCACGCTCTGCCCTACTGGGGTGTTCGACAATTGGCCGTATTGGCTACGTGTGTTGGCTTGCCACCAATAGGTGACCGATCGGAGGCGGCAGGCTGTCCCGAACGGAGCTTGCTAAATCGCCATGCAGTCGAAGTGTCGTAACGGTAATAGGTGGCGTAGTTCATGTCGTGAGTCCTTTTAGTGTTCGGTGTGAAGCAGAATTATTGGGGCCTGAAAAAACAAAACCCCCGGTCGGGGAGCCGACCGGGGGTTAGATTTCTCTGGTAGGCGACCCCTTGAGTAGTGGGCGCCGATTTCAGGTATCAGGCGCGCCAGTGGCTAAACCAATACCCAAAATAAAAGCTGACCAGTGCGCTCAAACCGCTCACACGGGTAGCCGACACCGAGCGCGGGGCGCTGGCAGCAGGGCAAACCTGAGTGTGGGTGAGTTGCAACATGGTGTGTCTCCAAATGATGAGGGGAGCTTACTAGAGGCACGCGTGTGGGTTCAATCAGTAATTTCTATCGCGTGACCTACTTACGGCTATGGGGTGAGTACCGATATGCTGTTCACACGTTAATAATGATTGCCAGGACGCGACCATGACTGCCTTGACCCTTGCCGCTGCTCAAACCATCTCCATCGCCGGCGACGTGCCGACCAACCTCCAGCGGCATTTGGCGTTTATGCAGGCAGCGGCGGAGCAGGGCGTGCAATTGCTGGTGTTTCCGGAACTGTCGTTGACCGGCTATGAGCCGGCCCTGGCAGCCCAACTGGCGATTGCTCCCGAGGACGCGTTGCTCGCACCGCTGCGCGAGATGGCGCAGGAACTGCGAATGACCGCAGTGGTGGGCATGCCGATTCGTCTGGCACCCGAGACGGGTGTGTTTGTCGCAGCCCTGGTGCTGGGCGCGGACGGTTCGCTGGCGGTCTACACCAAGCAACATCTGCACCCGGGCGAAGAGGTGGCGTTTGTCGCAGGGCAGGGCGGCGCAGCACTCGAATGGGCGGATGATCGGATTGCACTGGCGGTCTGTGCGGATTTTTCCCACGCCAGCCATCCGCGTCTGGCAGCAGAGGCCGGTGCTACGGTGTACGCCGCCGGTGTGCTGATCAGCGAAGGCGGGTACGCAACCGACAGCACGCTGCTTCAGGGGTATGCCGCCGAGCATCGCATGCTGGTCCTGATGGCCAACCATGGTGGTCCGTCCGGCGGCTATACCTGTGCAGGGCGCAGCGCTATCTGGACTGCGGATGGGCGCCTGCTTGCCGGCGCACCGGGCATTGGCGAGGCCCTGGTGATTGGGCGTCGCGACGGCCAGCATTGGACTGGCCAAGTCGTAGCCCTCTGAAATGGGTTTTCACCTGCGCGCGGCGACGGACCGTGACCTGCCATTCGCGCGAACGCTGACCCATGAAGCCATGAATCGCTACTACCTGCAGTACGATCTGTTGTGGTCTGACCATGGCTTTGATGTCGCCTGGGCTTCGCGTGAAAACTGGCTGATTTGCCAGGGTGAAGCCGTGATGGGGTTTATCAGCGTCAGCCGTGACAACCGGGCGCTTTATATTCGCGAATTGCACCTGCTTGAGCGCTGTCGTAAACAGGGCGCGGGCAGTTGGGTGTTGCAGCAGATGGTGCTCAAGGCGCACGCGCAGGGCTTGGGCCTTTTACGCTTGACGGTGTTCAAGACCAATCCGGCGAAGCGCCTGTATCAGCGCCAGGGTTTGAGCATTGTCGGGGAGGAGGATTGCTTTTGGCGCATGGAGCGCGAGTGTCAGGCTGGCGCTGTTGACTAAATCAAGCACAGCGTAGGAATAAGCGCATACTGCGCTCAGGACACGCTGCTTGGATCGCGGTGTTGAGCCACGGGCTCATCCACGATAATCCCTTCTTTCATGCCCAGCAGGACCGCTACTTTATGGGCTTCCCCACGCCGTCCCTTTTTACGCCCAGCGAGCACTTGATACGTGGTGGCCGGATCAACACCATGTTCACGTGCGAACGCTTGAACTGACTTTCCTTGATATTCCAGCCAAGCCTTGGCTTGTGCGGCAGTACGGATTCCGGGCATAGTTCAAAACCGTTCAAGTTTGTGTAAAACGAGATGAATGTGTCACCTCTTGGGGTGTGCCAGATAGGATGATACATCCAAATGAGTGGAATCGGTTCGCGTTTAAGGCAGGAAAGAGAGCGACTTGGGCTGTCGCAAAAAGTGTTTGGTGAAATTGGAGGGGTTGAGGCCAATGCCCAGGGCAAATATGAAAATGGAGGGCGAGCGCCTAAAGCCGATTATCTGTCACGGGTAGCCGAAAAAGGCGTGGACATCTTGTATGTGCTGACCGGCAATGCCACGCCGATTCAATTGGAAAACCTCAGCCAGATCGAAGAGAAGGTGTTGGTCGATTATCGCGCCATGTTCAAGGAAGACCAGGATGCAATCCGCCGCCTGACATCCACCCTGGCCGAACATTCAGTCGCGTTGAATGGGAAAATCAAACCGCAAGCCCAGGATTCCTGACCTTTTACCCAGGAAACAGCGCTGCTCGTCATCCGACGGGCAGCCTTATCGCGTTGAAACTCTATATATATGACGCTAGCAGCTAGGTCTGCGCCTTGGTTTTTTGCTAAGGTGTTCAGCAACCTATAAGACCATATCGCGAGGTGTCTGCTTGATTAGGGTGCTAGTAGTCGATGACCATGATCTCGTTCGTACGGGCATTACACGAATGCTGGCTGACATCGATGGCCTGCAAGTAGTCGGCCAGGCCGAATCGGGGGAGGAATCCCTGATCAAGGCCCGGGAGTTGAAACCCGATGTGGTATTGATGGACGTCAAGATGCCCGGGATTGGCGGTCTTGGTGCCACGACAAAATTGCTGCGCAGCCATCCGGACATCAAGGTCGTGGTGGTCACTGTGTGCGAGGAAGATCCGTTTCCTACCCGGCTTCTGCAAGCGGGAGCCGCCGGCTACCTGACCAAGGGCGCAGGCCTGGCCGAGATGGTGCAAGCCATACGCCTGGTATTTGCCGGCCAGCGCTATATCAGCCCGCAGATTGCCCAGCAGTTGGCGATCAAATCGTTCCAGCCTACCAGCGACTCGCCGTTTGATGCGTTGTCGGAGCGGGAAATCCAGATCGCCTTGATGATTGTCGGCTGCCAGAAAGTCCAGACGATCTCCGACAAGCTGTGCCTGTCGCCTAAAACCGTCAACACCTACCGCTATCGTATTTTCGAGAAGCTTGCCATCAGCAGTGATGTTGAATTGACCCTGCTCGCGGTACGCCACGGCATGGTGGACGCCAGCGCCTGACATGACCACACCGTTTGATCCGAGTGCCTTTCTCTCAACCTGCAGTGGCCGCCCTGGCGTGTACCGCATGTTCGACAGCGAGGCACGCCTGCTTTACGTGGGCAAAGCCAAGAACCTGAAGAACCGCCTGGCGAGCTACTTTCGCAAGACCGGGCTGGCGCCGAAAACCGCCGCGCTGGTGGCGCGTATCGCCCAGGTTGAAACCACCATCACTGCCAATGAAACCGAGGCGCTGCTGCTGGAGCAGACGCTGATCAAGGAATGGCGGCCGCCCTACAACATCCTGCTGCGTGACGACAAATCCTACCCCTATGTGTATTTGTCCGACGGTGACTTCCCGCGCCTGAGTATTCACCGAGGCGCGAAGAAGGCCAAGGGCAAGTATTTCGGCCCGTACCCGAGCGCCGGTGCGATTCGCGAAAGCCTGAGTCTGCTGCAAAAGACTTTTTTTGTGCGCCAGTGCGAAGACAGCTTCTACAGGAACCGCACGCGGCCGTGCCTGCAATACCAGATCAAGCGTTGCAAGGCGCCCTGTGTCGGCTTGGTTGAACCGGCGGAATACGCCGAAGATGTGCGCCATTCGGTGATGTTCCTTGAAGGGCGCAGCAATGCCCTCACCGATGAACTCTCAGGCGCCATGGAACAGGCCGCCAGCACCCTGGATTTCGAACGGGCTGCCGAGCTGCGCGACCAGATCTCGCTGTTGCGCCGCGTGCAGGACCAGCAAAGCATGGAAGGGGGCACCGGTGATGTCGACGTGATCGCCGCCTTCGTCAACCCCGGCGGCGCCTGCGTGCACCTGATCAGCGTGCGTGGCGGGCGAGTGCTGGGCAGCAAGAATTTCTTCCCGCAGACCGGTATCGACGAGGAAGTGGCCGAAGTCATGGCGGCCTTCCTTGGCCAGTACTACGTGAGTAGCCCCGAGCGCGACTTGCCGTCCGAACTGATCGTCAACGTGGTGCATGAGGACTTCCCCACGCTCATCGAGGCGATCCACGAATTGCGCGGCCGTGAGCTGGACATCAGTCACCGTGTACGCGGCACCCGCGCGCGCTGGCAACAATTGGCCGTGACCAATGCCGAACAGGCCCTGGGCGCGCGCCTGGCCAATCGTCAGCACGTTGCCGCACGTTTCGATGCCCTGGCCGAAGTCCTTAACCTGGATGAACCGCCCCAGCGCCTGGAGTGCTACGACATCAGCCACTCCAGCGGCGAAGCCACCGTGGCTTCCTGTGTGGTATTCGGGCCGGAAGGGCCGATCAAGTCCGATTACCGGCGCTACAACATCGAAGGCGTCACTGCCGGCGATGACTACGCTGCCATGCACCAGGCGCTCACACGACGCTTCAGCAAACTCAAGGACGGCGAGGGCAAGCTCCCCGATATCCTGCTGGTAGACGGCGGCAAGGGCCAGTTGTCCATGGCCCGTGACGTGCTCAACGAACTGGCGGTGCCTGACCTGATCCTGCTTGGCGTGGCCAAGGGCGCCACGCGCAAGGCCGGTTTCGAGACGTTGTACTTGAATGATGCCGCCCATGAGTTCACTTTGAAGGGCGACTCACCCGCGCTGCACCTGATTCAACAGATCCGCGACGAAGCTCACCGCTTTGCCATTACCGGCCACCGTGCCCGCCGTGGCAAAACCCGGCGAACCTCAACGCTGGAAGGGGTGGCAGGCGTTGGCCCGACCCGCCGTCGCGACCTGCTTAAACATTTTGGTGGCTTGCAAGAGCTATCCCGTGCCAGCATTGACGAAATAGCCAAAGCACCCGGTATCAGTAAAAAGCTCGCAGAATTGATTTATGCAAGTCTGCACAGCGAATAGAATGCCTTCTCACCTCGTAGCCAGTTGTGCCGATGAATATCCCTAATCTGATCACCGTTCTACGCGTCCTGCTTATCCCGATTTTCATTTTGTTGTTCTATTTGCCCTACGAATGGAGCTACGCCGCCTCCAGTTCGGTGTTTGCCTTCGCTGCCGCCACCGACTGGCTCGATGGCTACCTGGCACGCCGCCTGGAGCAAAGCACGCCATTCGGCGCGTTCCTCGACCCTGTGGCCGACAAACTCATGGTCGCCGTGGCCCTGGTCCTGCTGGTGCAGGAACATGGCAACCTGTGGCTGACCCTGCCGGCCGCCGTGATCATCGGCCGCGAGATCGTCGTCTCGGCCCTGCGCGAATGGATGGCCGAAATCGGCGCCCGCGCCCACGTGGCCGTTTCCAACATGGGCAAATGGAAAACCGCCGCGCAAATGCTTGCGCTGGTGATTTTGCTGGCCAACCCGTCGGACTTCTCGATGTGGGTGCTGATTGGTTACGCTTTGCTGCTGATCGCCGCCGGCCTGACCTTGTGGTCCATGCTTCAGTATTTGCGCGCTGCCTGGCCGCATCTGCGCACCACCGTTGAAAAGAAATAAAACTTTTTTGAATCAAGGGGTTGACGGGGGTTCTGGATTCTATAGAATGCACACCACCAAGACGCGGGAATAGCTCAGTTGGTAGAGCACGACCTTGCCAAGGTCGGGGTCGCGAGTTCGAGTCTCGTTTCCCGCTCCAAACACAAAGAAAAAGCCACTCTGACGAGTGGCTTTTTTTTGCCTGGAATTTAAGGAATAGACGCTTCGGCGTCTTTTTTTGTTTTTGCATACAACCGCTGGAGTCCAGGTGATCCGGTGCAAACAAGTCTAGAGATAAAGTGATCGCTCGCGCATCGCCCCAGTCGCCGCAATGTGCCGACGTACATAGGGCAGCGGGTCGAGCAAATCCTGTCGGATCAGGGCGTCCACACAGCGGGAGAAGGTCAGGCCACCGAAGGGAAATCGAGGCTGGAGGGTGACGAAGGCAGGCATGGGAAGATGCAGATCCTCACGGCGATGGGGGCTTCGTACTTTAGCAAGGTAGAACGTTTCGACGGCGAGGTCACAATCACGCGCGTAATGGCGTTGCCTATGAGGGCGGCAGGCATGCTCTGGATGGCTAGGAAAATCCATCGCGAGGGTGTTGGCGACAGGCTGCCGGCTAGATGTCCGACCCGCAGGTACTTCATCGTTCGCTGACCCATGCCGGTGTCACTTTTTATGGGTGAGGGTGTTCACCTCGTGGGTTTCCCTGACCGCAAACATCAGGCAGCGCACCGCTTCACGATCCTGTTCCGACAAGCAACGGTAGTAGTGGACCAGGCGCTCTTCTTCTCGATTGAGTTGTCGGGGCCGCAGGGCTGTACCGATGGCGGTACGTAATGAGGGGAAAAATGAGGTATTCAGCATGATCCAAGTTCTTCATGAGATGAATGGAAACGTGGGCTTCTTGCCCAGGACAACTGAATACATAACGTTTATTGTAGAAAAGGGCTCGTCATTTTTCGTGACTGTTGGGTATTTCAGAGGGGGCCGTCGGAAGTGTTTGGAGAAGGTGTAGGAGCGATCTTTCAAGGCAGGCTGGATAGAGGTGTGATTGTGCAGGGCGCCCTGGGTGCGCGGCACTTCCTCGTGCAGCGCGTCTCGCTCGAAATCGCAGATCACCCGGCCATTGAGGTTGAGCTGGTGCAGGTGGCCGCCGCACTTTTTCATCCCAAGCGACTTTTTCAGAATCCGCTGTCGGTGACCCCCGCACAACCCTCTCGGACCTGACTGACACCCGCCGCAGACCGGGCTGACGAGAGGAATTGCCAGCGGCCGCGAAGCGGTACAAAATTAGCCCATTGAAACGCCGTTTTTTTAACAAAAAATAAGGATTTTCAAGGAGATAGAGTGGTTTTCTTCGTCTCGTTTCCCGCTCCTAACACAAAGAAAAAGCCACTCTAACGAGTGGCTTTTTTTTGCCTTCGATTGACTGAATAGATGCTTCGGCATCTTTTTTCGCTTATGCGCAAAACCATTGAAGTCCACGAGTGAGAGCACCTCGTATTCCTGCAACATGCGCAAAGTAGGCGCAGTGCGCGCAGATTCGGAACCTCATCAATTTTGAACTAATCATAATGCCCATCCCCCTAACGCTGTGCAGATTGCCGTGGCTCAGGTCGACCTGAGTTATCTACCTATTACGCGCTAAGGTGTGGTGAATTATGAAGAGTGAACAAGTCGAAGGTGTTGCAGAAAAACTTGCCGGCAAAGCCCAGGGCGCCGTTGGGAAATTGTTCGGTGATTCGAGGCTGGAAGCTGAAGGTGCGGGTCGGCAGGTTGCTGGTCAGCTCACCCAGAGTTACGGCGACGCACTGGACAGCGTGTCTACGTTCGTAAAAGAGAAACCCGTTGCTGCGCTTGCAATCGGTGCAGTAGCGCTGCTGGTGCTGGACCGTCTCCTGCGCCGCTGAGTCATACGCCGCGATTCTGTCGCGGCTCCTTTCATCTGTTGAGCGCTTGTTCCAGGTGCTCAACGAACACGCGTACTCTGCGCGGAACATGCTGACGTGTCGCAAGCACCGCAGTGATGGACCGTTGCTCGGGTACCGGATCCGCCAATGTGACAAGGGCCAGGGAGCCTTCGGCAAGTTCGTTTCTGATGTCCCAGTATGTCAACATCGCCAAGCCCAAGTTCTGCTTGCTCGCCGTGCGCACCGCCTCGACGCTGTTGGCTGAGAAACTGCCGTGAGCGCGATAAGTTACAGCGTCACCGTTTTTGGTGAACGGCCAGTAGGGCATGCCGTGCAACGCGATGCACTGATGATGGTTGAGGTCATCCAGCACCGCCGGTGTGCCCCATTGCGCCAGGTAAGTCGGGCTTGCGCAGACGATGCGTGGGTTGGGTGCCAGGTGGGTCGCCACCAATGTTGAGTCGCGCAACGTGGCGATGCGGATGGCCACATCAATGCCGAGCCCGGCGATGTCGATGATGCTGTCCGATAATGTCAGGTCGACCTTTAGGGTTGGGTTGTCAGCCAGCAGCGCTGGCAGCAGCGGCATGATAACGGTTTGGCCAAAGACGCTGGGCGCGGTGACCCTCAATGTGCCGCTGGCACTGCCTGTGCTGGATTTCAACGTGGCCCGTGCCGATTGGTTCGCCTCGAGCATGGTCTTTGCGTAAGGCAGGTACATTTCGCCTTCCGGCGTGAGTGCGACGGAGCGCGTAGTGCGGTGTACCAGGCGCACACCCAAGTCTTTTTCCAGGGCCGCCAGGCGTCGTGAGACGGTCATCGCCGATAACCCAAGCCGTCGCGCGGCCTCGGACAAGCTGCTGCTGATGGCGACGTTGGCGAACACCTCTATCTCGGGAATTTGCATGGTAATAACCTTTTCCGTTAAGGCGCCTTATTGCAAGTGTGCGCTTCTAATGGGCTATTGCCGCGCTTATCGCCATGGCTGGCGAATAAGTGAGGGAAAATCATGACAGCACTAAACCTGCGCAGTGTAACTCCATTCGATATGGGCGCTCTTAAACTGAAAAATCGCATGGCGCTTGCACCCATGACACGCGTCAGTGTGAGTGAGAACGGCAATGCCACGCCTGCAATGGCCCGATATTACGAACGTTTTGCCCGTGGCGGTTTTGGCTTGATCATCACGGAAGGGATCTACACCGATCGGCAGCCTGGCTGACGCTGGTGTCGACTTCATCCATGTGACGGAGCATCGAGCCTGGCAGCCGGCCTTCCCCGGTAACGAGGCAAGCCTGGTAACGCTGGCTCGCCGTTATGCGCCCGGTGTCGCGTTGATCGCCAATGGCGGCGTGCAGGACTCGCCCAGCGTTGAACAAACCCTGCAGGCGGGCGCAGATATTATCGCCGTTGGCAAAGCTGCCTTGGCCAATTCTGACCTGCTGCAACGGTTGCTCGATGGCCGTGCGCCCGACCCCTTCGACCCATCGCTGCTGGCGCCGCTTGCCCGTATCAAAGGTCGCGAGTTGAATTAAACGCCGACCTCAGCCGTCCAGTTCGACGCTTTCTGGCTGTGCAGATCTCAACCGATGTTGACGTGAAGGTCGTGGTTGAAGGCTGGCGCGGCGGTGCGCGATGGCAGGCTGGGAGCAGTGAGCAGAACGCTTCTATTAACAAAATAAAATTGTGCTTGTGAAAAATTTATATTGATTTTTTTTAAGGTGGTGCGGCTTTAGCATAAATCCACCTTCAAAAAAGTCGTCGGGCAGCGACCACGGTGTCCGGCACCACAAACCAATAAAAAATTGTTATCGGAGTCCTGATGAGTCTTTCTCCTTTTCACCTCGCAATCCCTGTGTATGACCTGGCCGCTACACGTCACTTCTACGGTGAGGTGTTCGGTCTTTGCGAAGGTCGTTCCAGCAACCAGTGGGTCGACTTCGATTTCTACGGCCATCAGTTGGTCATCCACGAGCATCCCAAGACTGCTTCGCAGGAAAGCGTGCGCAGCAATCCGGTAGACGGCCACGACGTACCGGTTCCGCACTTCGGCATCATCCTGGAGTGGGCGCAATGGGAAGCCCTGGCCGAACGTTTGAAAGCGCGCGCGACCAAGTTTGTGATCGAACCCTACATTCGCTTCCAGGGCCAGGTCGGCGAGCAGGCCACGATGTTCCTGTTCGACCCGTGCGGCAATGCACTGGAGTTCAAGGCGTTCAAGGATATGAGCCAGCTCTTCGCTAAATAATAAAAACTGGCGCACGCAATAGAGTGCGCCGGGCAAACATAAATGAGCTGGAAGCTCATGAATCTAGCTACTGCTTAAAGCAGTCCTTTCATTCCAACAAAAAGGCTAGACATGAAACGTATCCCCTTAGTTTGGCAAATCGTTGCCGGGCTGTTGCTTGGCGTGCTCGTGGGTTGGTATTTCAATACCCACCCGGAAAATCAAGTGTGGGTCAGTACCGAAATTCTTAAACCACTCGGTGATATCTTCATCAAGATGATGAAGATGGTCGTCGTGCCGATTGTTTTCTGCTGCATGATCCTCGGCATTGCCGGGGGCGGAGATAACAAATCGTTTGGGCGCATGGGCGCAAGGTCGTTGATCTACTTCTTTGCAATCACCAGTCTCGCCATCGTGCTCGGCTTGTGCTTCGCCAATCTGTTCGAGCCGGGTAAAGGCACCGAAATCGCGGGGATCGCCCATAACGCGGCTGCCGTGCACATGGAACCCTCGAAAGGCGCGCTGATCATCCTGCAAAACATCGTGCCCGATAACGTGATTGTCGCGATGTCAGAAGCGAAGTTGCTGTCGGTGCTGTTCTTTGCCGTGTTGCTGGGTATGGCGTTGAATACCTTGCCTAAAGCGAAGAGCGCACCGGTTATTGCGGTGGTGCAGGGCTTCTCCGATGCCATGTTCAAAGTCGTGTCGTTTGTCATGGCCTACGCACCGATCGGTGTATTCGGCATGATCGGCGCTACGGTGGCGACCTTCGGATTTGCCTCGTTGCTGCCGTTGCTCAAGTTGATCGGGGTGGTGTACCTGGCGCTGATCACCTTTGCGCTGGTGATGCTCGGCGGCATTTGCTACCTGATCGGCGAAAACGTTTTCAAGTTGATCAAGTACTTCCGTGACGAGCTGATTCTGGCTTTCTCCAGCGCAGCCTCTGCGGCGGTCATGCCGCAGTTGATGACCAAGTTGGAAGCCTACGGCGTGCCTCGGCGCATCGTCAGCTTCGTGGTGCCGGTGGGGTATGCGTTTAACCTGGACGGTGCTTCGATCTTCCTTGGTGTGGCGACAATCTTCATTGCCCAACTCTATGGCATTGATCTGTCGTTGACTCAGCAGATTTTGCTGGTGGTCACAATGGTGCTGACGTCGAAGGGCGCCGCGGGTGTGCCTGGGTTTGCCATCATCATTCTGTCGGCCACCCTGGCATCTGCCGGGCTGCCGCTGGAAGGGGTTGCGTTGATCGCCGGGATTTTCCGGATCATCGACAGCGGCACCACCACCTTGAATGTGCTGGGTAATGCGATAGCCCCACTGGTCATCGCCAAGTGGGAGAAAACGCCCCTGGAGCGCAAACGCTCTGTCGGGGTCGAACCTAACGCTTAATCAGTGACACAAGAGCCTTCTACGTTAATCGCGTCGAGGGCTTTTTTTTGGCTGGTAAATCAATAAAAAGTTGTTGCGTGTTGATTCTTTTCAGGCACTTGGGTGTGCGGTTCATGTAGCGAATCACGCCCTGTCAGTTGCCACTGTGCTGCCATTATTTATAAAAAAAACAGGTGGTCTATGTACAAGAAATCGGTGTTTTACCGCACGCGTCGCTGCGTCGTGCTATGGGTGGTGTTGCTACTTATGGGTACTTATCAACTGGCGACCGCCAGCCCACGTACGGCGTTAACACATTGTGCGCTGGCCGTGCCTGACCCATTTGCTGCGCACACCGCCAATGCGATCTTTGCCAAAGGCGGGAATGCCGTAGATGCGGCCGTTGCCGTTGCATTTTCCCTTGCCGTGACTTACCCAGAAGCCGGGAACATCGGCGGCGGCGGTTTCATGACCGTCTATTACAAAGGCAAACCCTATTTTCTCGATTATCGCGAACGTGCGCCGCAAAAAGCGACCCGAGACATGTTCGTCGACAGCTCGGGTAAAAAAGTCATTGCGGCAGATCAGGCGCAAGGCAGTGTGATCGGCCACCGGTCCGTGGGCGTGCCCGGCACGGTCGCCGGTATGTGGGAGGCGCACAAACGCTTTGGCAAGCTCAAATGGTCGCAGCTGATCCAGCCAGCCATTGGCTATGCGCACCATGGCTTCGTTGTTGATGAAGCGCTGGCCAGTAGCGCCAAGAGCGAAAACGAAAAACGCTTCGCCGGTAAAACCAACTTCGCTGAACACTTCGGTCAGCTGCAGGCGGGTAACCACTTCAAGCAGCCTGAACTGGAGGCGGTACTCAAGCGCATCGCCGCGCAGGGACCGAAAGGCTTTTACGCGGGTAAAACCGCTGCGCTGATCGTGACCGATATGAGTGCCAATGGTGGCCTGATCAGCGCACAAGACCTCGCCGACTACAAAGCTGTTTGGCGTGCACCGATACAAGCCAATTGGAACGGCTTCCAGATAATCACCGCGCCACCGCCCAGCTCCGGTGGGGTTGCGCTGGTGCAACTATTGAAGATGAAAGAAATGCGTCGCGAGGATTTTAAGGGCGTGCCGCTCAATTCCGCGCGCTACATGCATCTGGTGGCGGAGATCGAGAAGCGGGTGTTTGCTGATCGGGCGCAGTACCTGGGAGATCCGGATTTTTACGCCGTGCCGGTGCATGAGTTGATCGACGAACACTACTTGGCAGGCCGTGCGTCGCAGGTCAATTTGTCGGTGCCTTCGGACACCGATAAGGTCGTCGCCGGCATCAATATTGAATCACCGGAAAAACCCCAGACCACGCACTTTTCAATCGTCGACAAGTGGGGCAACGCGGTTTCCAACACCTACACGCTCAATGGCTTTTTCGGCTCTGGCGTCGTCGCGAAAAAAACCGGCATTTTGCTCAATGACGAGATGGATGACTTTTCGGCGCTGGCGGGGGTGCCCAATCAGATGGGCGTCGTCGGCACCGACACCAATGCCATTGAACCCGGAAAGCGGCCATTGTCGTCAATGACACCGACGATTTTCCTGAAGGATGGCAAGGTCGCCCTGGTCATTGGTACACCGGGTGGCTCGCGGATTTTCACATCCATCTTCCAGGTTGTCAGTAACGTGTATGACTTCCACCTGGGGCTGAAAGATGCGGTGGGGGCGATGCGTTTTCACCACCAGTTGCTACCTGCCAATACGATCTTCTGGGAGCCCTATGCGCCGATTTCCGGGCAACTGGCGGCAGACCTTGACGTCGCTGGCTACTACCTGGCTAACCAGGGCTTCAACGGTGATATTCAGGCAATTCGCGTTGAGCATGGCGTGCCTGAGCCCGTGTCTGATCCCAGGGGCAGGGGCGTGACATCCATTGGCAAAAAGCCTAAAGCCGGGCGAGCGATTCAAGTGGATTGGCATCGGCTTCGGCGCGCCTGAACGCCAGGATTGCATCTTCATGCACCGCTCCCCATTCACGCATCGCACTGATCAATGGAGCCAGCGTGTTGCCTAATTCTGTGAGCGAATATTCAACCTTGGGCGGCACCTCACGGTAGATTTCGCGATGGATAACCCGGTCAGTCTCCAGCTCTCTGAGTTGCAAGGTGAGCATACGCTGCGTCACATCGGGGATCAGCCGGCGCAACTCGTTGAAGCGCTTTGTTCCGGACATCAGATGGAACAGGATCAGCGACTTCCATTTCCCGCCAATGACATCGACGGTAAAGGAGACAGGGCAAGCGAATGCTTCAACTTCATTCTGTGGGATGCATTTTTTCACAGGAACTCCCTTGGTATAAAAAATGTGCCTACCGCACAAAAATGTGCGTACTTACGCGTATGTTGTGCGTAGGCTAACATCATTCCGTATCGACCACTACGGAAATACTGAATATGAGCTTGTTGCTTTCCCCTCATGAAATAAAAGGCATGAAACTGAAAAACCGCGTGGTCATGTCACCTATGTGCATGCACATGGCTGCGGATGATGGCTTTGTGACCGAGTGGCACCGAGTGCATTACGGCGCTCGCGCCCTGGGTCAGGCGGCACTGATTTTCCCCGAGACGCTGGCAGTGCACGCCGATGGTCGTATCGGCGCCGGCGACCTCGGTATCTGGAGTGACGCGCACGTCGTCGGCTTGAAGGCGCTGACCGAACTGCTTCACAGCTTTGGTGCCAAAGCCGGTGCTCAGATCGGCCATGCGGGGCGCAATGCTGACCTGCCCAACCTTATTCACATTGCGCCGTCGGCTATCCCGTTCACGGAAACCAGCCCTGTGCCTCGCGCGCTCGCGGCTGACGAAATTCCGGGTTTGGTGAAGCTCTATGGCGATGCCGCACGACGCGCCAGTGAAGCGGGCTTTGATGTGCTTGAGATCCATGCCGCGCATGGTTATTTGCTGAATGAGTTCCTCTCGCCACTCGCCAATACCCGCGACGACGAATATGGCGGTGATGCCAAGCGTCGCTACCGCTTCCTGCGCGAAGTGCTGGAGGAAGTCAAAACCCATTGGGGCGATCGTCCTCTGTTTGTTCGTATCTCCAGCTCTGATTACGCCGAAGGCGGAAACACCCCCGAGTCATTCCTTGAATACGGTCGCTGGATGAAAGAGCAGGGCGTGGACCTGATCGACTGCAGCTCCGGCGGCATCAAGATGATCAAGGTTCAGACCTACCCAGGCTACCAAGTACCGGCCGCTGAGTTGCTGCGCAATGAGCTGCATATTGCGACGGGTGCGGTGGGTGTCATCCAGAGTGGTCGTCAGGCCGAAGAAATCCTGCAAAACGGCCGCGCTGATCTGGTGTTTGTCGGGCGGCAAATGTTGCGTGATCCATTCTGGGTGCGCACTGCAGCAGATGATTTGAAAGAAGTCATTGAGATTCCTGCTGCCTACACGCGTTACGGTTCTGTTTGGCTTGATACCAAAGCCTGAATGAGTCCGCGCCCCGAGCGGGCGGCGGGACGGTGCCAGTCCTCAATCCCATCCAATGATGCAGGAGAAAAACCATGAGCAAACCTACTTACGTACACGAATACCAAGCCATCACCGAGGTGCTGAACACGTACATCGAGGGCTGCAAGCAAGCCAAAAGCAGCATCATGAAGCCTGCGTTCAATGAGCAAGCGACCATGTTCAGCGTCGATGGCGACGGTAAGCTGGCCGGCGGCGCAATTCCAATCCTGTTCAAGGGGATTGATGAGGGCTTTCGCCCATCTCCGAACGCACCGGCAGCCATCGTGCGCATTGAGATCGTCGGTACGGCGGCTAGCGCACGCATCGACGCCAATGACATGTCAGGCATTTCCTTCACGGACTTTTTCCATTTGTTGAAAGTTGAAGGCAAGTGGACGGTCGTCAGCAAGATCTTTCATACCCACGTCGCGCCTTGAACCTCTGTCGTCCTTGAGTCTTCTGTAGCTGATTGCTCTACGGCACTCAGCCATACAAATGGAAACGTCATGAAAACCCTTACCTCTGCTTTCGCTCTTACCGTCGTTACACTTGCGCCCGGTACTGCCTGCGCCGCCTCGTACCCTGGAGTTGAGCACAACACGGCGAAACTCTTGCAATCCCTTGAAGGTGTCCCGACCCTCGACTCCATGACGCCGGTCGATGCTCGTGCCGCGCTGGCGGGTGCCCAGGCTGCTGCCCAAGTGGCCTTGCCTGCAGCTGAAGTCAGCGAGAAGACGATACGCGTCAACGGCAGCGATCTGAAGTTGACCATCGTGCGCCCGGTCGGTAGCCAGCAGAAGACCCTGCCCGCGTTCATGTATTTCCATGGTGGCGGCTGGGTGTTGGGCGACTTCCCAACTCATGAACGGCTGGTGCGTGACCTGGTGGCAGGTTCGGGTGCGGTGGCGGTCTTCGTCAACTACAGCCTCTCGCCAGAGGCAGCCTATGGCGAGGCTACCGAACAAGCCTATGCCGCGACAAAATGGGTTGCCGAGCATGGCGAAGAGATCAAGGTAGATGGCGCGCGCCTCGCCGTAGTGGGCAACAGCGCAGGTGGGAACATTGCCGCCGTGGTTGCCTTGATGGCCAACGAGAAGGGTGGGCCCACACTGCGTTCGCAAGTATTGCTGTGCCCGGTAACAGATGCCAACTTCGACACGCCGTCGTACAAGGAATTTGCCAGCGGCTATTACCTGACGAAGGACTTGATGGTGTGGTTTTGGGACAATTACACGCGCGACGCCGAG
This sequence comes from Pseudomonas sp. FP2338, assembly GCF_030687515.1. NCBI lineage: Bacteria > Pseudomonadati > Pseudomonadota > Gammaproteobacteria > Pseudomonadales > Pseudomonadaceae > Pseudomonas > Pseudomonas sp. FP2338. The sequence goes on from NZ_CP117436.1 coordinate 2,359,674, forward strand.
GCACGCAAGCAGATTTACGCTTCGCCGCTGCAGGCGAAGACCGAACAGTTGAAGGGCTTGCCGCCGACGCTGATCCAGACTGCCGAATTCGATGTCCTGCGCGATGAAGCTGAGGCTTACGGCCGCAAGCTCGACGCTGCAGGTGTACCTGTGAAGACCGTTCGCTACAACGGCATGATTCACGACTTCGGGCTGTCGAACGCGTTCAGCCAGCTGCCGACGCCGCGCAGCGCAGTTGCGCAGGCATCTGAGGAACTCAAGACCCACCTGAGCAAGTAATTTAAAAAAACATGAGCACAGCTCAATAATTACACTCCTTGTGAAGAGCGACTAAATGAAAGTTATATCTATTAAACAGTTGTTTTTTGTCGGCTTGATTTCGAGCGTCGGCGCGCTGGCTCACGCAGACAACTCACCGAGCAGTCCGCAATTGGTCAGTAGTAAAACAGTCAGCAAAGCTACATATGTAGAAGACTATCAAGCGATCACCAGGGTGCTTGACGCGTATATTGAGGGTTGCAAGCAGGCCAAGAGCAGTATCATGAAACCTGCTTTCAATGAACAGGCGACGATGTACAGCGTCGGTGCCGATGGCAAGCTGGAAGGCGGCGCGATTCCAATCCTGTTCGAGGGGATTGACAAGGGTTTTCGCCCATCTCCGGATGCGCAGGCTGCCATTACCCGTATTGAAATCGTCGGTAATGCCGCGAGTGCTCGCATTGACGCCAACGGCATGTCCGGTCTCTCTTTCACCGACTTCTTCCAACTGCTGAAAGTGGAAGGCAAGTGGACGGTCGTTAGCAAGATTTTCCAAACCCATGAAGCGCCTGGCGAGTAAGGGCAGCGCTGAATTCAAGTTCGAAATCAAAGATGAACTTCACTCAGTACGCGTCAGCACTCATCTAGTTCTTCTTCACTGCATACTCGGTAATCAGTTGAGCCAGTAGTTTCACTGGCTCAGTCAGGCCGCGGCGTGCGCGGTGCACCAAACCAATATCGCGATGGAATGTACGTTGTTTCAGATCGATTGCACGTATCTGCGCAGGCCATTCTTTACGGGTGGCTGTTTCTGGCACCAAAGCGACTCCGACGCCGTTGGCAACCAGTTTGACGATTGCATCCAGTTCGTCGAGTTCGCAGACTTCATGTAAAGAAAAATGAGTTTGTCGCAGAAACCGATCGACTTGACGTCCGCCGAAGGATGAACGGTCATAGCGGATAAAGGGTTGGGTTGATACCAACTCAGCCCAATCCTCGCCTGGCATATCAATCGGGACAATCAGCCGATACGGTTCGCGTGCCAGGGTTGTCCAGCGTAGATCGCTGTGAAGAGAGAAGGGTGGACGGATGATCGCCGCCATGTCGATTTCACCTGAATCGACCTGGTTTACCAATTCCATTGACAGCCCTGGAAGGACTCGCGTCCTGCACTGTGGGGAGCGTTGGTGAAATTCTGCCAGGGCATCCGGTAAGAAGGAGCGCTGAACCGAAGCAATCGCGCCAATGGTCACCAAAACATTGGCGGGAAGGTCCACTGATGCCGTGCCCAGATCCTTGAACTGGCGCACCAGTTCCTGGCCCTGCAACAAAACCTGTCGGCCCATTTGATTGAGCTGGGCGGAGCGACCAATACGGTCGAACAACTCCACGCCCAGTTCTGCTTCAAGGCGCTGCATCTGGGCGCTGACGGCGGCTTGAGTGAGGCCGATTTTGCTGCCGGCAGCGGCAAACGTACCTTCTCTCGCCACCGCGATAAGTGTTTTCAGTTCTTTGATCATTCCCAAATAATAATTATGTTTTGCGGGTAAATATATTTATATTTTTGTCGCTTAAACATTGCGTACATCTGCTTGCGACACAGGTTTACAAGCGGCAGGGGCTTCATCAGGCGCCTGCCGCTTGAGCGATTTTTTTGCTAGCATGCGCCGCATTATGAAGAAGCCCACCCAAGATATGCGCCAGCACATCATTGATGTCGCCAGGTCGCTTATGACCCAAAAAGGTTACACCGCCGTCGGCCTTACCGAGTTGCTCGCGGCCGCGGGTGTGCCGAAAGGGTCGTTCTACCATTACTTCCGTTCCAAGGATGAGTTTGGCCAGGCGCTGCTCGAAGAGTACTTCGAGGAGTACCTCACCAGGGTCGATGTGCAATTGGCGAGCGAGGGCTCCGGCGCCGAACGGCTGCTGATCTATCTACGCTATTGGGCCGAAACGCAGGCGTTTGATCACACTGATCAAAAATGCCTGGTGGTCAAATTGGGTGCGGAAGTGTGTGACCTGTCCGAAAACATGCGTGGCGTGCTTGAGAAGGGTACGGCCCTGATCATCGAGCGGATGAGTCGTTGTGTTGAGCAGGGTAAAGCGGATGGCTCCATAAGTGCATCCGTTGACTCAGCAACATTGGCTGAAGCGCTCTACCAGATGTGGTTGGGCGCTTCATTGCTGGTCAAGGTCAATAGAACACGCGAGCCTTTTGACGCTGCGCTTGATATGAGCCGACGTTTGTTGGCTTAGTGTCGCTCGGCCGGCTTGGCCATGCTGCTCGATGGCACCACATGAATGTCACGGGTTCGTTCATGCCTGAGAGCAATTGCGCGTAAAGCTCTGGATAGCCTCGGTGACCGGCGTGGTGCCTTGGGTCAGTTCGATGATCACGCGACTCACGCCGGGCTGTTCGATGATCTGCAACAAGGCTGCGGCGACATCGTCGCGCGGTACGTCACCATAGGGGATAGCGAGGCCGGCACGGACCTTGCCCGTTCCGGGTGAGTCCAGCAAGGTGCCTGGGCGCAGGATGACCCAGTCGAGATCGGTTGCGGCCAAGTGCACGTCGGCGCGTTTTTTCACGGCCATGTAATTTTCGAAGGTCTCGGAAACCGATTTGCCACGTGATGCTTCTGGGAACGCCGAGACCAGAATGAAGCGCCGAATACCCGCCAACTGAGCCGCGGCTACAGACAGCTCCAGGCCATGACCGTCGATGGCATTTGTCATCTGCGCGCCGCCCTTACCACCGGCACCGGCCGCGAAGACCACGGTATCACTGCCCGCCATCAGCTTGGCCAGCGACTCGGTGTCGAGCTCAAGCAAGTTACCGGCAACGGGGCTGGCGCCGAGCGCTTCGAGCTCCTCGGCCTGTTCCGCATGCCGGTACAACGAACGTGGTTGATGGCCTTGTTTTGCCAGTTGTCGAGCAAGGCTTCGGGCCACTTTACCCGAACCACCGACGATAAAAACCGAGTGCATAGCTCCTCCAGATCAGGCGATGTTTCAAAATTGGCCCGCTCAAGCGAACCTGCAAACGGTATTGACGAATGCATGTTGAGCTGCATTTTATATTGGTCACTACAGAATGTGTCAAGCGCCGGGCAGTGCGTTTGGGTTGGAGGGGTATTTGCGCATCTCCTTTGCGACCTCCACGGTGCTGCTGGAGCAGGCGTGCGCGCGCATCAAGGCCGCGTGTGAACAGCTTGTTTGAATGCAGCGCCGGGTTTGGTCACGTTGAGAGGGAAGGGCTCAGCATCGCGACGGCTGTTGCGCCGATGCCTTGCAGATCTTCTCGGCTGGCCGCGTCATGCGCCTGCAGAGACATGCCTTCGAGCAATGTATTCAAGGCCGCGGCGAGCAAGCGAGTGTTGGTGTTCGGTTTGAGCTGACCTTGCTCCACCGCGCGATCCAGGCGCTGCTGCAGGTAATCGCGGCCTTCCTGACGCAGGGCCTTGAGGGTTGCGGTGACTTCACCCGCATCGTCGGAAACATTGACCGCCGCGAGTACCACCATGCATCCGCAGGGGGCTTCGGGTTCGGTCAGGATCGAGGCTGAGGTGTGAAAGAAGTCGCTGATGGCGCGCACGATGTCCGGCTCGGTGTCCATGCGCTCCCACGTGGCATCCCAGAAGGTCGCTTCGTAGTAGGCAACCGCTTCCAGAAACAATTTGGCTTTGTTGCCAAACGCCGCGTACAGGCTGGGAGGGCTGATGCTCATCGCTGAACACAATTCCGCCACAGAGGCCGGCTCGTAGCCACGCTTCCAAAACACTGCCAGTGCACGCAGCAGAGCCTCGTCGCGGTCGAATGCACGCGGGCGCCCTTTTGCACGAGGAACAGGGATTAGGGTGGAATCAGTCATTGAGCGTAGCACCTTGGGGTGTATCGCCAGACGAACATGCCTGGAAGAGATTTCTGCCCTAATGATACACAAAATGAACTTTTCGATTGCGCAGCGCAATTTTGAGAGTTCAGATCGACCCTGACGCCTGCACACAGGGCGGTACGTTGTAGCGTTCAAGCACTTCGCCAATACCGCTCAATAGCGGTATTACATGCTTGGCAATATCATCGGCAACTGCAGTGGGCACCATCTCTGCGTTTCGGCGAAAAAACAGTGGGTCCTGAAAAATCAGCCTGAGCTTGGACAGGCTGTTGCTGGCCGCGGGCTGTCCGATATTCAAACGCTCGGACGCCCTGGTGACACTTTTTTCCTGGTAAAGCGCAGCGAAGATTACCAGGCAATTGAGGTTGAATTGCGCAAGGCATTCGATGTTGAACGTAGACGTGGGAGTAGGGGTGTTCATGGGCTTGACCCTGTCATTTGTCGTCGTTCGCCGTTGGTCGTAGAACGTGAGGATATTCTAAAATTTACTAGACGACCGGTCTAGTATTAATTAGAGTGGCGGCATTATGAAAAAGCATCATTCTGAAACACGCCAGCATATCCTGGATGTCGCCAGGACATTGATGACGCACAAAGGCTATACCAGCGTAGGTTTGGCTGAGGTGGTGGCAGCGGCGAGCGTGCCGAAAGGATCGTTCTACCATTACTTCAAATCCAAGGAAGAGTTTGGTCAGGCGTTGCTTGAGCAGTACTTTTCCGACTACCTGGAAACGGTTGACACGCTGTTGATGGGCTCTGCACCTGCCGCGCAAAGGTTGTTGAGCTACTTCCAGTATTGGGCGCAAACCCAGTGCTCCGATTTGCCTACCGACAAGTGCCTGGTGGTCAAATTGGGCGCCGAGGTCTGTGACCTCTCGGAGGGCATGCGCCTGGTGCTCGACCGAGGTACGCAGGCCATCCACGCCAAGCTTGAGCGCTGTATCGAGCAGGGGCTTGTCGATGGCTCGATCACGTCCACAGCGCCCAGCGCGACGCTTGCGCAATCGCTCTATCAAGTTTGGCTCGGCGCTTCGTTGATGATGAAGATCGGCAAGCGCGACGACGCCTTCGAAACCTCCCTGACTCTGGCAAAGCGACTTTTGTCGTAGCTTTTTTTTATCAATCTACTAGACGACCGGTCTATTTAATCGAGGTCAATCATGACAGACAACGCCACGCGTACCGACTTATTCATGCCCATCAATCTGGGCGCGATGAAACTCGCCAACCGTATCTTGATGGCACCTGTAACCCGTAGCCGCTATGCCGAAGATGGCATCCCCAACGAGCTGCACGCCGAGTATTACGCTCAACGCGCCACGGCGGGCTTGATCGTCGCCGAGGCCACCAATATTTCCGCGCAAGGCCGCGGTTACGCGGCCACACCTGGCATCTGGAGCGAAGAGCAGGTTGCCGGTTGGAAGAAAGTCACGGATGCCGTGCATGCCGCCGGCGGGAAGATCGTCAGCCAGCTATGGCATGTGGGGCGGTTCTCCAGTGTCGAGCTGCAACCTGACGGTGCCGCACCAGTCGCACCTTCTGCGATCAAGGCTGAAGGCGACACCTATACCACCCACGGCTTCGTTCCGGTGTCGATGCCGCGGGCGCTTGAAACCGATGAGATCCCGGGGATCATCGAGCAGTACAAACGTGCTGCCGAGAATGCCAAGCGGGCTGGTTTTGACGGGGTTGAGGTTCACTCGGCCAACAGCTACCTGCTGGATCAGTTCCTGCGGGATTCGACCAACCATCGCACCGACCAGTACGGTGGTTCTATCGAGAACCGTGCGCGCCTGACCCTGGAAGTCACCGAAGCGATCGTCAAGATCTGGGGCAATGACCGTGTTGGCATCCGCCTGTCGCCGGTCACGCCTGACGCCGGCAACACGCCGCCCGACAGCAATGTCATGGCGATGTACGGCTACCTGATCCAGCAGTTGAACGCCTTCGACCTGGCTTACCTGCACTTCGTCGAAGGCGCTACCGCCACCTCGCGAGAAGTGCCGGAAGGCGTCGATATGGACGCATTGAGCGCGCAGTTCAACGGGCCTTTCATCGGCAACAACAACTACGACCTGGACATGGCTATTGAACGTCGCGCCCAAGGCAAGATCGACGCCGTTGCGTTTGGCCGCCTGTTTATCTCCAACCCGGACCTGGTTGAGCGCTTGCGTCGTGGCGCCGAACTGACCATCGCACCGCGCGAGTCGTATTACGGCGGCGGCGCGAAGGGCTACACCGACTGGCCCGTCGGCAATTATTGATCCCCCCTGTATATCCGCGATAACCGCAAAAACTGCCCGCACAGACGGGCAGTCACCAACGAGAGGAACGCCCATGAACTATCTGCAGAATAAAACCGCGATCATCACTGGCGCATCGTCTGGCCTGGGTGCTGCGTCGGCACGTGCCTTGTCGGAGAAAGGCGTTCGAATCGTCGCAGCAGCTCTGGACCAGCAAGGCCTGGATGCCATCGTCAGCGAGCTGAAAGGCACGGGCGGTGATGCGGTAGGTCGCGTCAGCGACGTGACCAACCCTGAGGATATGAAAGCGCTCGCGCAATTCGCCCAGGACACGTTCGGTTCGGTGGATATCCTGATCAACAACGCAGGCTTGATGCTGTTTTCCAACTGGGTCGACCTGGCCACCGATGATTGGGAAAAGATGATCAACGTGAACATCAAAGGCTACCTGCATGGTATCGCCGCGGTGTTGCCGTTCATGCTGAAACAGAAGTCGGGCCAGATCCTGAATATGGACTCGGTCGCCGGTCATCAGGTCGGGCCTGCTGCGGGTATCTACAGCGCCACCAAATTCTTTGTACAGGCCATGACGGAATCAATGCGCAAAGAGCTGGGCGTGCAGCACGGCATCCGTGTCAACACGGTCAGCCCAGGTGTGATCAACACCGGTTGGGCCGATAAAGTCACCGACCCGGCAGGCCGTAAAGCGGCTCAAGAGCTGAATAAAATCGCGATCTCGCCGGACGATATTGGCCGCGCAGTGGTGTATGCACTGAATCAGCCTGAAAACGTCACCGTCAACGACTTGATCATCTCGCCGACCCGTCAGGATTGGTAAGCCACAAGCGTTGAAATCACCCGGCTCAGGCACTGGCGCAACGCCGTCTGCCTGGGCGCTACAGGCGCTGGCGGTGAGGCGCTGGTTGATCCGCCGACAGGCTTTTTCAAGCGGCACTTCGGCAATGTGTTCGTGCATCGTGAATCGAGAAGAATTAAACCCCGCACCCATTGCTGGAGCGGGGTAAGGCACATTCACGCGGTGGCGGTAGGGTTCAGGTAAACCTGAAGGCTTTCATGACCGCCGACGATGAGCGACTCGATGGTTGAGGTCCATTGCCCCTGAGGATCAGGCTCTCGCGTGTCGAAGGTCGCAGACCACAGGATCACAGTTTTTTGCTCGCCGGACAGCGGGATCAATCGCACGCTCAACACGTAATTGTCGACGGGCAGTGGCGCTTCAACGAAGCGATAGGAAAACTGCAGATTCACCGCGTCTACCGACAATAACTGCTCGCGCAGAACGGCGCCGTCCTGCAACGTCAGCCGACGAATGCAGCCAACCAGACCGTCCGGCTGACCGCCTTCGATGACGCTCTGTAGGATCGCCGGGTGCCACTGGCTGATTTCCCCGAAGCGCTTGAGTACATCCCAAACGCGTTCGGCGCCGCCGTCGACAACGGCGCTGTATTCAACTTTTGCCATGATTCATCACCTTAGAAACAGCATTGCGTTCAGGCCGTTCGGCTCAGCCTTCGAACTGGTGATACACCTTGGCGATCACCTTCCAGGTACCGTCGATTTTGATCAGGGTCAGGTAGTCGTTGTAGTCGGCGCCAATCGCGTCCTTTTCCATGTCCACACGCACCACGGCAGTGGTCGGGGTGATCGCCAGCACATCCAGACGTGTGCTGATATCCGGGGCCTTGCCATGGGTTCGAACGAAGTCGAACAGGTTGCTGATCGGACCGCCCAACAGTTTGCCGTTGGTGAAGCCGTACATCACCGCTTGCTTGTGGAAGGCCTGCTCCAGAACTTCCGGGCTGCCGGCACGCAGGCCGTCTGCGTATTGCTGGGCTACAGCGACAACGGCGTTGTAGTCCTGGGTCGGTACTGCTTTGATGTTTTTGCTCATGGTCAAACTCCTTTGCATAGTGGTCGCTACATATTTAAATCATTCTATAGTGATCACTATGTTAAGTGTCAAGGCATTTGCCATTAACGGGGCGGCGATGGGCGAAGCCGCCCTCGGGGGTGCCGCACGGCTGCTTTCTGGCGGCCGTTTCGTTATAGGGGTTTATTGAAAGTTGTCTGCCGACGATCAGGACGTCTCAACGTGAGCGGCACCCGGCAGGCGTATTGATTGAGACTGGTTGGCAGAGCGGGGAGATTGGGAGGTCAGAGGTTTTCGTCGATAACGATCTTCATCGCCAGCGGCAGTACGGGTGGCGCATCGATTATCCCCTGCTGATGCAACAGGTAATCGATACAGGCTTGCACCTGGCCTTCGGGGTCTTGATCCAGTACCAGCGACATCACGCCCTGGCGCAGCAGGCTTGTATGCAATGGGCTGGCCTCATGACCGATCCACACGGGGTGGATATTTGCCTGGGCCACGGCCGCCTGAATCCCCAGCGAGCCGCTGCCGGTGTCGTATAGCCCCGCCAAAGGGTGATCTGCAAGGCATTGCGCGACGGCTGCGCGAGTGAGTTCATCGTCGTCGAAGCACTCCACCGGGCCGATGACGCGCGTGTCGGGGGCATGCTGAGCCATCACGTCGAGAAAGCCTTTGGCGCGCTCCTGGTGAGCAAAAAAAGCCAGTGAGTTGACCACCAGCAATACCACCCCTGGCCGCTGGCCCATCCACTGGCTCATCAACCGTCCGGCACTGCGCCCGGCGGCGTGGTTGTCGATGCCGACATACACAGCGCCTTGCACATCGGTGAGGTTGCTGGTGAGCAAAACCGTGGGCGTGCCGCCCTGCACAATGGCATTCAACGCCTGCTGCACGGAGGGGGTGTCAGGGGCGATCACAATCATGCCGTGGCGTCTGGAACGCGGTTTGCGCAAGGCGTCGAGCAGTTGTTGCGGTGCTCCCTCCGCCCAGCGTTGATGGCGCAGTGTAAGGTGGGCGCTGAGGCGTTGGGCTTGGCGCTCGAAGGCTGCAGCCAGGCGCTTGAAGTGGTCGGTTGCGCTGTCGCTCAGCAACACATCGACAATCATTGGGCCGGTAAATGGCGCAGGCAGGCCCGGGCGGATCCCCAGGGCGCGTGCGACGGTAAGGACTTTGCGCCGTTTGACATCGGACACCTTGCCACGGTCATTGAGCACTCGGTCTACGGTGCTCAGGCTGACGCCCGCCAATTCTGCGACCTTCATCAGACCGTGACGCTTGAGGGGGCTGCTCATGCAAGCACGCTTCCTGTGAGGGGTGGGCCTGTGAGTGTACCGGCAGGCCCGATACGGCGTCAGTGAGAGGTTCCGTCCGCGCTCAATTGCGCCGGCAATTTGCGCGCCTCGCGCACCTCGGCAACTTGTCTGGCGCTCACCTGCGGCGCGGCATTCCCCCAGCTGTTGCGGATGTAGGTGAGCGTTGCCGCAATCTGCTGGTCCGACAGTTTCCACGCGAAGCTGGGCATGGCGCCACTGGTGGGGTTGTCGAGGGTCACCGCGCCACGGCCGCCTTCCAGCACGGTGGTGATCAAACTCTGTGCATTTTCAGCCTGAACGCCGGGGTTGGCGGCCAGGCTCGAAGCCAGTTGATTGATGCCTTTGCCATCGCTGTTGTGGCACGCGGAGCAGTTTGCCGAATACACATTGGCGCCTTGCTGCAGGGTCTTATCGCTGGCGTTGAGTGGGCGCGGGCTGCGGGTATCCGAGCCCGGCAGGGTTTTAAGGTAAGCGGCGATGGCGTACAAGTCTTCGTCGCGCATATGTTGGGTCGAGTTGGTGACCGCTTCGGCCATCGGCCCGGATGCTACCGCCACGTGGTTGCTGCCGGTCTTGAGGTATTGCACCACTTGCGTATCACTCCAGCCGCCGATACCGACGTAGGGGTTGCCAGTGATTTGCGGTGCATGCCAGCCGGCCAGTTCGCCACCTTGCAGGTACGCGCCGCCCTTGTCACCGCCGAGGAAATTCTTCGGCGTATGGCAAGCTGCACAGTGCCCCAGGCCGTCGACCAGGTAGGCCCCGCGATTGATTTGCCCGGTAGCACCTGCCACCGGTTCGAACGGCGTGTTATCAAAGAACAACAGGTTCCAGCCCATCATCATCAGGCGGATGTTGAACGGAAACGGCAGTTGGTTGGACACGACTTCGTTGTCCACCGCCGGCACTGTCTGCATGTAGGCCCACAGGTCGCGCATGTCCTGGTCGCTGACTTTGACGTAGGCGTTGTAGGGCATCGCCGGATACAGGTTTTCACCGTGCCGGCCTTTGCCTTCGCGCACTGCACGGGTGAACTCCTGTTCAGTCCAGGCACCAATGCCAGTGTTTTTGTCGGCGGTGATGTTGCTGGCGAGCAATTTGCCGAACGGGGTTTCCAGTGCGTAACCACCGGCAAACGGTTTGCCGTGGTGCGGGTCGGTATGGCAGGCCGCACAGTCACCGACGATGGCCACATAGCGACCGCGCGTCACTGCCGGGTCCTCCTGGGCCTGGGTAGCGGGTGCCTTGATACCTGCACTGCTGTCGGACTGCTGGCCGGGCTGAGCAATGCTGTCGGCTGCATCGGCAACACCTAATGCACCGTACAAACCGATGGCTGAGCCCAGAGACAATACGGCGGTGGCCGTCAGGGCCATGCGAAGGCGTGGGCTCATGCTGGCATCTCCACCAGTGGCCCGGGTTTGGCCAGGTACCGATCGATGATCGCCTTGGCTGTCCACAGGCTCAGCGCACCGATGGTCGAGGTGGGGTTGTAGCCGGCGTTGTTGGGGAACGACGAGGCGCCCAGCACGAATACGTTGTGTACATCCCAGCTCTGCTGATAGCGGTTGAGTACGCTGGTTTTTGGGTCCAGGCCCATGACCGCGCCACCGATGGTGTGGTCGCTGGACGGCAAATACGGCCCGTAGTTGACGGCAGCGGCATCAAAGCCATTGACGATTTTTGCGCCCATGGCCTTGCCGATTTCAACGGCCTTTTCTTCGGTGAACCGGGCCATGCGCCGGTCGTTCTCGTTGTAGTCGAAGGTCACGCGAATCAACGGGTCGCCATTGGCGTCGTGGTATTCCGGGTCCAGGTCCAGGTAGCATTCGTCGTGGGAAAAACTGGTGCCCTGGTTGAAGATGAACGTGCCGTTCTGGAACGCATGGTTATAGGCCTTTTTCCACTCGCTGCCCCAGCGTGGCGTGCCTGGCGGTACTGCATCGGCGTTACCGATGGGGCGCGCGCCACGGGCGACCACGAGGATCCCTGCGCCGCCGATAAAGTCCTTGCCGGTGTGGTCGAAGTTGTCGCCGTTATAGTCGTCTACCTGGGCGGAGAGGGCACCTGCGCCAATGTACTGATTGAGCTGTTCGTCTTCGAAGAACAGGTTGGCCCCGGACACGGTCTGGAAGCTATAGGCTCGGCCCACGACCCCGGTGCGGGTTTCGGGGTTGTAGGGCATGCCGATTTTCGACAGCAGCAGCAAACGCACGTTTTGCATCTGGAATGCCGAGAAAATCACAATGTCTGCAGGTTGCTCCCATTCCATTTTATTGCGGTCCAGGTAGCTCACGCCGGTGGCGGTCTTGCCGTCTTCGGCGAGGTTGGCACGCAGCACGGCCGACTCGGTGAGCACGGTAAAGTTGCTGCGTTGCATCAATGCAGGGATCACGCAGGCATTGGGACTCGACTTGGAAAAATTGCCGCAGCCGTAATACAGACAGTAACCGCAATAGGTGCAGGGCCCCATGCGCACACCCAACGGGTTGGTATAGGCCTGCGACGCCTGGCCGGCAGGTACCATGAACGGATGCAGCCCGAGCTTTTTGGTGCCGTCGGTAAACAGGTCGGTCAGACGCGTGGTGGCCAGCGGCGGTAGCGGGAATTCACTCCTGCGGTTGCCTTCGAAGATATTCGCGCCGTCGATCTTCTCGCCATTCAACACGCCGGCTTTGCCCGATACGCCGGCGATCCGTTCGAAGCGCTCGTAAAAGGGTTCTAGGTCGTCGTAGGTGACGCCCCAGTCCTGCACGATCAGGCCTTTTTCAATCTGCTGCTTGCCGTAGCGCTTGAGGGTAAAGCTGTATGGCTCGAAGTCGAACGGCAGGAAGCGCCACGCCATGCCGGCCCAATGTGTCCCCGAGCCGCCGACGTTATAACCCAGTTCGTTCATGCTCCAGTCGCGGGTCGGCAGGGCGGTTTGCGAACGGTTGTTGCGGAACGTGGTGGTCTCGATGGCGGGCGGCAGCAGCATGCTGCGGCGGGTGTCCCAGCGCAGTTCGTCGGTGTCTACCGAGGGCGGGAAGTCAGTGGCGGTCTCGAACCACGGGCCACGCTCGATGGCGACCACATTCAGCCCGGCGCGGGTCAGTTCTTCGGCAATCAGCGAGCCGCACCAGCCGAGGCCGACAATCACTGCGTCGACTTTGGGGCGTACATTGGCCATTCGGGAATTCCTCTTCGTTACAGCAAATCACGGTCAGTCGGCGATGATGGCAAGGCCTCATCACTCAAGTGTTCTGGTGGATCAGAGCGTGTTATCGATCAGGCTGGTGGGGATGATGTTGAGCTTCTGGCCCTTCTTGGCGATAACGTCACGGAAGTCATAGCGCGCACCTGGGAAACCGAGCATTTTCCAACTCGCCATGCCTTTGTTGCCGCCGTAGATCGGGTCGGACAAGAAGCCTTCACGCACGTTGGCCAGTACTTGTTCGAAGATCTCCCTGGCGCCGTCGTCAAACTCCGGACCCACCTTGACCGCGTTTTTTTCGAAGCTGCGCAGCACCTGGTCCTGTTGCTCGCCTTGCAGTTGCAGGAAGGGTTTGCCGAACTGCGCCTGGCTGTATTCGTCAATCGCCACCAGGCCCTTGCGCCAGCGGTCGGCGGGGGTGAGTGCCGACTGTGTGCCTTGCTCGTACGTACCTTTGACGAAACGTCCCAGCCGATACAGCGTGGCGCCCTTGCCGTAGTCACCAGCCAATTGGCGGTCGATAAACGTCGCGCAGCCGGCCTCCTTGCCGCCGATGGACAGCGCGTCCGTTGGGATCAACCGTTCGGCAATCGCTTCAGTGGTCTGGAATTCATGTTGATTGAAGAACGCCAGGCCGCCCTGACGTACGCTGGGCAACGCTGGCAGGCTGGCCGTGCCCGGTGCCCAGGGTTGGCCACCGGTGATTTCTTCGGCGCGTGCAACGGGTAATGTCGACGCAGCCGCCAGCGCGATGGCCGATGATAAGAAGTCTCTGCGCTGCATGGGGGGTTCCTTAGAGGCTCAGGCACGTTTCCCATGCGCGCACGGCAGCGCCCGCAGGGCTTGGGGCCAGCGGCAATCACACGAACATGGGCGGCGCAAGAAGAACGAGCGGGGTGATTCAGAATGTTTCGAGAGGGGAGTTTAGGGTGCGTCAAATGACCGCGCTATTAAAACTTTTGACGTGAAACCCTCAAATTATCGACGCAAGAGAAGCGCCAATCTATTGATAAATAAATTGTTTTTATCCTGCGATGAGAAGCTGACAGCCAATTGGATTTAATAAGAATAATCAGCCTCAACCCACTGACATCTGCCAATTCAAAGGTGCGGTATGAACATTGTCGATCCAAATCGCCTGAAGGCTTGGCAAGCACTACGTGCAAGGAAATTTATTTTCATGGTAAAAAGTTTTATTGACTAAAATATTATACGGGGTAATTATTTCTCTGCATCTGCTTCATGCAGAGTCATCTTCAGGGTTATCCCGATGAGTCATAAAGCCCAATTCTCCCTCGCGACTTCTTACGTCGTGGCCAATGAATCTTCATTGGCCACTCGCGTGGCCCCGCTGCTGATGCAGGGTTTTCCCGCCGCGCCGGAACACCGGGTAACGTGGAACAACTGGATGCGCGCGCCCTTCAATCAATGGGGGTTCCGTCATCTGTCTCGACTGCGCCCCAGCATTGATGTGTCGGCGGGGCCAGGGCCTGCCGGTCAGCTCCAGGAGGCCCCGCGCGCGCTGGATCAGCTGTGTTTCGACAGTGAGAGTGGGCTGGGCATCCGTGTGATCGAGCATCTCGTCGCCAGCCAGACGGACGCCTTTTTGGTGATGCAGGGTGACACGGTGTTGTACGAGCGCTACTTCAACGGTCAGCGCGCCTGTGACCGGCACATCATGTTCTCGGTCACCAAGTCGCTGATCGGTACCTTGGGTGAACAGTTGGTGACGCGCGGCGTGCTCAAGCCCGAGCGGCCGGCCGCTTACTACGTGCCTGAACTGGCGGGCAGCGCATTTGGCGATGCGACGGTGCGCCAATTGTTCGATATGGCGGTGGGCATCGACTATAGCGAAGTGTATGACGACCCCAATTCAGAAAGCTCGCAGTACGGCTATGCCTGCGGCTTTCAACCCGCACCGGCGCAGTACGCGCAGTTCGAATCGTTGTACCAGTACTTGCCATCCCTCAAGAAACGCGGCAGCCACGGGGGCTTTTTCCATTATGTGACGGCCACCACCGAAGCCTTGGCGTGGGTCATGGAACGTGCCTCGGGCAAGGCCTGCAGTCAGATGCTGGAGGAGGTCTGGGGGCGCCTGGGGTGCGAGCGCGACGGCTATTTCCTGGCCGATCCCTGGGGCCGTAACGTGGCCGGGGCGGGCTTCAGCGCCACTTTGAGAGACATGGCGCGTTTCGGTCGCCTGCTGGCCAACGACGGTCGCCACGCTGGTGTTGAGCTGCTGTCGCCCGAGACTGTGGCCCGTATCACCGCCGGTGCGGACCCGGCTATCTACGCGCTAAATGCCGAGTTCTCCCGCTGGACGCCCGGTGCATCCTATCGAAGCCAGTGGTACGTGTTCAACGACCACAGCCAGGCCCTGATGGCCGGGGGTATTCACGGCCAGTACCTGTTCGTCGACAAGCCGTCCGGCGTAGTGATCGTCAAGCAGTCTTCGCTTACCGATGCGGTCAGCCCGTTCGATACCGACAGCGTGCGCATGCTGCGCGCGATCGCCGCCCACTTGAGCCACTGACCCACGCCAAAAAAATAAGAGTTTTGCGTTCTATTCACCTGGCTTGCCCAGGTGTTGGCGGCGCCCTGCGTCGCCATTGACTGCCCTGTAACAACAATAATTCCACAGGAGCTTCTTATGGTATTCACCAAGCGTTTCTCTCGAGCGCTGTTGGCGGTCGGCTTACCCTTGACCACCCACTTTGCATTCGCGGGCTACACCTTTGAGGACGGCGATCTGAAGGGCGAAGTCAATCTGACCGCAGGCGGGGCGACGTTGTTTACCCGTGGTGTCAACTTCGGCAGCGGCCAGGTCGATGCGCGCAACGGTAAAAACGGCGGCGCCCGGATCAACTGGCAAGAGGTCTACGTAAAACCGGGGGTTAAACTGGAGTATGCGTTGCAACCGGATTTCAGCCTGCTCGCGGGCGGTTCCCTGGTGGCGGCGAGCACATTCGGCGACGGCGACGCGGGTGGCTTCAGCCGCAGCTCCGATGGCAAGGCCGCAGCCGAAGAACGCTATGGCGGTTTTCGCGCCGGCGAGTGGAAGCTCACCGCCGGCCGCCAGAACTACATGATCGGTACGGGGTTCATCGTCATGGACGGTAACCTCGACCAGTCCAAGGATGGCGCTTACTGGCTCGGCCCGCGAACCGCCTTCAGGGATTCGGCGATCCTCGCCTGGGATCATGGCGCGCTGAAGTCTCAGGCTTTCACCTTGCGCACCGATGATGACTTGGGCGATTTCCGCATGAACGGCGTCAATGTGGATTACAACCTCGACGACCAGGTGATGCTCGGCGCCATGGCCATGAAGGTCAATGCCCTTGGCCCCAGAGGCAGCACGCTCCCGCGCCGCCGGGACGGGATGCAGGTGTACAACCTGCGGGCACTCAACGCCAAGGTGCCTGGCGTACAGGCGCTGACGCTGAATGCCGAGTACGCGCTGGAGCGCGGCAGCGGAGAGGGATTCGACTACGCTGCCAACGCCTGGTATGCCCAGGCCGACTATGCCTTCAACACCTTGCCGCTGACGCCGGTCCTTGGCTACCGCTACGCGAGCTTTTCCGGCGACGACAACCTCACCGACAACCGGCAAAAAGCCTGGGACCCACTGAGCAAAGGCTTCGTCGACTGGAGCACGTGGTTGGTCGGGGACGTGGTCGGCAACTACCTGTTGTTCAACAGCAACGAAAACGTCCAGCAGTTCTCCCTCAAGACCCACCTCAACGAAACCCTGACCCTCGGCGCGATTCACTACCAGTTCTGGCTGGATGAGAAAAACTACCTGGGCGCACCGGTCAGCGACCGGCGCTTTGCTGACGAAAGTGTGGTTTTCCTCGACTGGACACCCACGCCGTCGTTCTATACGTCGCTGTCCTACAACTGGGTCAAGCCACTGGCCGCCGCCAAACAGGTGTTCGGCAACGACCAGATGTTCAGTGCGCTGGAACTGTATTTCACCTACCGCTATTAAGTGCTGCGAGCCATCGCGGCCGCGCTGGAGTGTTTTGGTCATGAACAGATTTTTGCGTAACACCGTGCTGGGCGCTGTCGCCTCGTTGCTCATCAGTGGTTTTTGCCTGGCTGAAGAACGAACCGTACGGATCTACAACTGGATCGAATACCTGCCACCCGAAGTGCTCAAGAGTTTCCAGGAGGAAACCGGCATTCGCCCGATTTACGATGTGTTCGACAGCGTCGAAACCATGGAGTCCAAGCTGCTGACGGGCAACTCCGGGTATGACGTGGTGTTTCCCGGCTCCGCTAACCTGGGACGCTTGATCACGGCCGGGGCCGTGCAACCGCTGGATCGCAAGCAGTTGCCCAACTGGCTGCACCTGGACCCGCAATTCATGCAAACCCTGGAAACCGCAGGTGACTCAGGCAACCGCTATGCCGTGCCTTACCTGTGGGGCACCACACTGATCGGCTACAACGTCGACAAAGTGCGCAAAGCCCTGGGGCCCGACGTGCAGATGAACAGCTGGGGCATCATCTTCAACGAAGAAAACCTCGCCAAGCTCGCCAGTTGTGGCGTGGGTTTCCTCGACGCCGGCAACGAGATCCTGCCGATTGCCTTGCACTACAAGGGCCTCGACCCCAATAGCCAGAAGCGTGAGGACTATGTGCAAGCCCAGTCCGTGATGATGAAGATTCGCCCTTACGTCAGTTACTTCAACTCGTCGCGCTACGGCATGGACCTGGCCAACGGTGATATCTGTGTGGGCGTGGGCTGGTCCGGCGGTGTCGCACTGGCCACACGACTGGCAGATGCCGCCGGCAAGGGCGTCAAGGTCGAGATGGCACTGCCCAAGGAAGGCGCGCCGATGTGGTCCGACGTGATGATGATCCCGGCCAAGGCCCCCGATCCGGCGGAGGCCCATGCGTTCATCAATTACATCCTGCGCCCGGACGTGATTGCGCGCATCAGCAACAAGATCGGCTACCCCAACCCGAACAAGGACGCCACCGCGCTGGTGGATGCCAGCATCCGCAACGACCCCAACATGTATGTGCCGGACGAAGCGCGCAAGACCCTGTTCGCCCTGGAGCCGATCCCGGCTGCCACGGAGCGCATCCGTACCCGCACCTGGACCGCCATCAAGAGCAACCGCTGATCAGTGTGGCCCGGTGCGTGCGCGCCGGGCTCGACTGGGGAGGCAATCAGGCCTGCATGCCGTAAAACACCAGCTCGGTGATACGCCTGACCTGCAGGGAATGCGCCTCGATATCCGGGTGTTCCTGGTTCACCAGCCTGAACAGTTGCAGGTGCGAATAGTCGTTCAACAGGAACGCGGCCAATTCCACATCGAGTTGCGGGCGCAGCTTGCCGGCCCGTTGCAACTCGCGCAGCAGTTCGCTGATTTCGGCCCTGAGCGCATCGTTCATGGCCCGGTAGCCTTCGGGCAGTCCATTGCTGGCGCCGAACAGAATCAGCGGCAGCAGTTCACGCCACAGGCTGGGGTGCATGACTTCCAGGGCATAGCCCGTGAGCAGGCGTTCCAGGTGGCAGAGCGCTTCGACCGGGTCGTCTATTTGGTGGATCAGGCTGCGGGTGTCGCTGATCGCGCGTTGATCGGCGTGGTGCAGGATCTCCAGGATGATTTCCTGCTTGTTGCCGAAGTACTTGAACACCGTCGGCGGCGACACTCCGGCCTGGCCGGCGATCTGTTCGATGGTGGTGTTCTGGAAACCCTGGCGCTCAAACAGTTCGACCGCGGCCTTACTGATAGCTTGCCGGCGCTCGGCTTTCTGACGTTCACGCAGTCCACTCACAGGAGATCCTTGTCACGAATAAAAAGAGGGGCGCGTGTCGGCCCCATACCCCTGCAAAATACTTAATTGGGTAAAGCTTTTAAAGCACTAATTGCCACTCAAGGGGTTTGCCGCTGGTGCTTCTTCATACGGTAAGCAAATTGAGCACGGCTGAGCCCCACGAGCCTGGCGGCCGCGGCCAGGTTGCCGGCGCTGTGTTGCAACGCTTCAGTAATCAGGCGCGATTCAAGGCCTTCGATGGAAACCCCCTGGTCCAACGGGTCGAGGGTATCCAGCAGTGTCGAGCGCGGCGCCTGCGCGGTATTTGACAGGCCGCCCTGGTCGTCGAGGCCATAGGGCTCGGCGGGCATCGGTTCGTTGCGAAACAGATGCACCAGGTCAATGGCCTGGCCTTCATCGCTGGCGATCAGGCCGCGCTCGATGAGGTTTTGCAGCTCGCGCACATTGCCCGCGAAGTCGTAGCGCAGCAACGTCTTCAGGGCGCGCATGGTCAGGCCTGCCGGGGTCCGGGCGTAGTCCTGGCAGAAGCGCGTCAGGAACGCATTGATCAGCAGCGGGATGTCGTCCCGGCGTTCACGCAGCGGGGGCAGGGCGATGGGGTAGACATTCAGCCGGTAGAACAGGTCTTCGCGAAAGCTTCCGTCTGCCACCGCTTTACGCAGGTCGATATTGGTGGCGGCCACCACGCGCACATCCACCTTGATCCCGCGCACCCCGCCGACCCGTTCGATTTCCCGTTCCTGCAAGGCTCGCAGCAACTTGCTTTGCCCGGGCAGGCTGAGGCTGGTGATTTCATCCAGGAACAAGGTGCCACCCTGGGCCCGTTCGAATCGCCCGGGGCGCGAGTGCGTCGCGCCGGTATAGGCGCCGCGTTCGACACCGAAAAGTTCGGCCTCCACCAGGTTATCCGGGATGGCGGCGCAATTGAGTGCCACAAACGGGCTGTCATGGCGACGACTGAGCTGGTGCAGCTGGCGCGCAAACATCTCCTTGCCCACGCCGGACTCACCGCTGATCAGCACCGTCGCGGGCGTCAGTGCAACCCTTTGCAGCGCTTGCATCGCCGCGTTGAACGCGGCACTGGCGCCCACCAACGGTTGCGGCTGGCGGGCTCCGCCACTGCTGGCTACGGGGCTTGCGAGCGCGGGGGTGGCAGGGCCAGTGACGGCCTGGGACACATTCAGGTAGCGCAGGTCCTGCTCGACATCACCCCATTGCTCGGCCGTCTTGCCAATCACGCGGCAACGGCGATGGCCCATGCCACGGCATTCCACTTCGCGGAAAATCACCATTTGCCCGAAGAGGCCACTGACGAAGCCGATGGCGTAGCCGGTTTCGGTCCAGCACACAGGGTCCTGGCCGATGCCGTAGGCCCCCACATGTTCATCGGCTTCGCACGAGTGGTGCCAGAGAAATTCCCCTTCATAGAACCCCGAGTCGGCATCGAACTTGAAGTGCAGCGGTTCGACCTTGGTCATGCCTTCCAGGGTGTGCAGGTGAGTCCCGGCGCGAAACACCGCGGCGGCATCGGCCTGTGGCCAGCGCTCGCGGATCAAGCGCGCATCCCGTGCGCCGGAGGCATAACCGGTGCGGGTGAACAGGCCCCGGGCCTGGTCCAGTCCCAGGCGCTCGATGACCTCGGCGCGCAGGGCGCCGAACGACGAACTGTGCAGCAACAACATGCGTTGATCGTTGAGCCAGATGCGCCCGTCTTCAGGGGAAAAGAACAGGCAGTCGGCCAGTTCCGCGGTGGTGGGCGAGCTGCTGTCACTGAGTTGGCGACTGTCGCCACGCGAAGGGTTGGGCGCGGTGGCCACCCGGTCGTCGGGCAGCGCGCTGTGGGGATTAGTCATTGTTATGCCCCTGCAAAGCGAGTGATCGATATGAGCAACTGCTCAGATAGTTATAAAACATAACCTTATCAATTGAACAAGTGGCAGAGCCCGGGTTTTTTGCGGGTGAACGCCCCAGGCGTGTGAACGCTGCGTGGCAGCCCCCGACCCAGAGCCCTCGCCGGTTTATGTACGCGCCGTTGCGTGCAAGCGGCACAGCCTTTGCTCAAGACGGGATGCGGCGTTTGCACCCTGTGCAGACGATGACAATTACAAGAACCGGAGTTGCCAATGCCAGTGTCTGAAACCACCCCCTTTCTACAGCGGGCCATCGCGTCCGAATGCCTGTTCAACGGCGATTGGATTCCCGTGTCGGGATCTGTGATTGACGTGATTGAACCCGCCACCGGCGAACCTCTAATGCGCTGCGCCATGGCCAACGCGGCCGACATCGCCATCGCCTGCCGCAGCGCGGCCCTGGCGCAGCCGGCCTGGGCTGCGTTGGGCCCACGGGAGCGCGCCGAGGTATTTCGCACAGCGGCGGACCTGGCCCAGCGGTCCTTCGCCGAGCTGGCGCTGTATGTCGCCCGGGAAACCGGGGGCGCGTTGTTCAAGGGCGAGCACGAAGTGCGTGAAGCGATTGTGCTGCTGCATCAGGCGGCGGGGCTGTTGTCCCAACCTCACGGGGTGGTGCTGCCCAGTGCAGCAGGCCGACTGTCCTATGCACGGCGCCAGCCCCACGGCGTGGTCGGGGTGATTTCACCGTTCAACTTCCCGCTGGTGCTGTCACTGCGTTCAGTGGCCCCGGCGCTGGCGGCAGGCAATGCAGTGGTGCTCAAACCCGACCCACAGACCCCGGTCAGCGGGGGCTTTCTCATTGCCCGGCTGTTCGAAGAGGCGGGCTTGCCCAAGGGCCTGCTGCAGGTGCTGCCCGGCGCGGCGCCGGCGGGCGAAGCGCTGTGCCGCGATCCGAATGTGCGGATGATTGCGTTCACCGGGTCCACGGCGGCGGGGCGCAAAGTCGCTGAAGTGGCCGGTCGACACCTGAAAAAGGTTGCACTGGAGCTGGGCGGGAAAAACCCGCTGATCATTCTCGAAGACGCCGACCTCGACCTGGCCGCGAGCAATGCAGCCTGGGGCGCCTGGCTGCATCAGGGGCAAATCTGCATGGCGACCGGGCTGATTCTCGTGCATCAATCCATCGCCGAAAGCCTCACCCGCAAGCTTGTGGACAAGGCCCGGGTGCTCACGGTGGGCAATGCCGCCCAGGGTGAAGCGGCGCTCGGCCCGTTGATCAACCAACGGCAACTGCAGCGCGTGCACGAGATCGTCACTGACAGCCTGCAGGCCGGCGCACGGCTGGAAGCGGGCGGCAACTATGACCGGTTGTTCTACCAGCCCACCGTGCTCAGTGGCGTACGTCCGGGCATGCGCGCCTTTGAGGAAGAACTGTTCGGCCCGGTGGCCACGGTGGTCAGTTTCTCCAGCGACGAGGAAGCGATCGAACTGGCCAACCGCACGGAGTACGGCCTTTCGGCCGCCATCATCTCGCCGTCGGTCGGGCGCGCCATGGCCATCGGTGAGCGGCTGGACTGCGGCCTGCTGCACATCAACGACCAGACCGTGGCCGACGAATGCATCAACCCGTTCGGCGGGCGCGGTGCCTCCGGCAACGGCGGCAGCGTCGGCGGGCCGGCCGACTGGGACGAGTACAGCCAGTGGCAGTGGGTCACGGTGAAAAATACTCCGCCTGTCTATCCATTCTGAGCCGTGGCCGTTTTGGGTCTGGCTCATCGCTTTGATACACCCATGCCTATACAAAAATAAGAGGGCTTGAACATGAACCTGCACAACAAAATCCTGATTGTTACCGGTGTCGCTTCCGGCATTGGCGCCGAACTGGCGCGGCTCGCGCGTTTCCAGGGCGCCACGGTGATCGGTGTGGATCGCCATGAACCGCAGTTGACCCTGGATGGCTTCTTCCAGGCTGACCTGGGTGACCCTGTCAGCATTGATGCGCTGGTGGCGCGCCTGCCCGCGCGGGTTCACGGGCTGTGCAACATCGCCGGGGTGCCCGGTACGGCGCCCGTGCAAGCGGTGGCCACGGTCAATTACCTGGGGCTGCGGCACCTGACGCAATCGCTGCTGCCACGCATGCCGGCGGGCGGCAGCATCGTCAATGTCGCCTCGGTGCTTGGTGCGCAATGGCCGCAACGGCTGGAGCTGCACAAGGCGCTGGCCGCGATACACAGCTTCGAGGCCGGGCAGCAGTGGCTGGCGGCCAATCCGGTGGAGCAGGCCAGCTGTTATCAATACTTCAAGGAGGCGCTGATCGTGTGGAGCTTCCAACAATCCCAGGGCTGGTTTCGCGATCACTCGGTGCGTATCAACTGCGTGGCGCCGGGGCCGGTGTTTACCCCGATTCTCGGCGATTTCGTCAGCATGCTCGGGCCGCAGCGGGTGGCCGAGGACAGCCAGCGCATGACCCGCCCAGCCCTGGCCGATGAGGTGGCGGCGGTGATTGCCTTCCTCTGCTCGGATGCTTCGCGCTGGGTCAACGGGGTCAATCTGCCGGTGGACGGCGGGTTGGCCGCCACCTACGTGTAGGGCCTGCCACCGCGATAAATCCCGGTGCGGCCCCTCGTGCCGGGAGTCTTGAACAACAACAAAAATACAGGACATACAAGATGCTCAAGCCTATCTTGCGGACGGTTGCGGCCACGACATTTGTCGCACTGACATCGACTGCACATGCTTACGACCTGCCCGGACTCAACCTCGGCACCACCAGTTTCTACGACGGCTCGCCAGCGCCGGCCGGCCCCGGCTGGTACCTGGAGGAGTACCTGACGTACTCCCGTTCCAGCCGTTTCAATGATGCCCACGGCAACAAGCTGGCGCTGCCCAGGCAGGACCTGGAAGTGGTGGCGCCCACCACGCAGATCATCTACGTCGGCCAACCCCTGGCCAATGGCGCGATGCCCGGCTTCACCTTGATCAACACCTCCCTGGCCCATGTAAATGTCGACGACGGGTTGAACAATGCGGCGCTGAGTTCCCGTGCGGGCTTCGGTGACCTGACGGTGGGTGCCTTTCTGCAATTGCCAACCCTGAACCGCGCCGATGGCAGCCCGCTGTTGACCCAGCGTGTGGAGGCTGATGTCTCGATCCCGGTGGGGGCCTATGACCGCAATCGCTCGATCAACCCCGGCAGCAACTTCTGGTCATTCAACCCGTATTACGCGGCGACGTACTGGTTGAGCCCGAAATGGTCGGCGAGCGGGCGTTTCATGTACCTGTGGAATGGCAAGAATGATGATCCGCAGGCTGGCTTCGGGGACGTTTCCGATACCCAGGCCGGCCAGGCATTGCATGCCAACCTGACGCTGCAATATGCCTTGAGTCAGCAACTGAGCGTAGGGGTCAACGGCTATTGGTTGAAGCAGATCACCGACACCCAGGTTGATGGGCACGCCGTGAGCGGGCGCCGGGAAAAGGTCTGGGCCATTGGCCCAGGCCTGGTCTATGCGTTCAGCAAGGAAGAGGTGCTATCGGTAAACGCCTACTTTGAACAGCAGGCGCAGAACCGCACCGAGGGCAACAAACTGGTGCTCAATTGGCTGCATAAGTTCTAGTTGGTGCCGTACGCACCATCACGCTGATGATGGTCAGTGCGGCAATCACCACCCCGGGGGACGTCGCCAGCAGTACCCCCGCGGTGCCGGCGCCGGCCGCAAGGAGTTGCCCGGCCGCCAGCGGCCCGGCCACCGAACCCAGGCGGCCCACGGCCACGGCAGCACCGACGCCGGTGGCACGCACTGAGGTGGGATACGAGGGCGGTGCCGAGGCGTACAGCACCAACTGCGCAGCCATCACGAACAAGCCGGCGGCAAAACCGGCGATGGCCATGGGCACAATGCCCACCGACAACCCGACCCCGGCCAACGCCGCGAGCAATCCGGCATACACCGACAGCACCACTTTGACGGCATTGCAGCGGTCCAGCAGCACGCCGCCGAGCAGTGAACCCAGAGCACCGCCGATATTGAAGAGCATCTGCACCATGCCCGCCTGGGGTTTGCTGAAACCCTGTTCCAGCAACAGCGACGGCAGCCAGTTAAGCAGCATGTACATCACGGTCAAGGTGAAAAAGTAGCTGAGCCACAAAGCCAGCGTGGTACGTGCGCGACCTTCGCCGAACAGCGCCTGGCCGGTGGAGGGGCGGGCGCCGTGGGGGTTGTCGAGCTGTTGGCGAAAGGCACTGGATTCAGGCAGCAGCAGGATCATCAACGGCACGGCCAGCAAGGGCGCCAGGCCGCCGATAATAAACGTAGTCTGCCAGTGCTCACTGGAAAACATCGCCACCAGCGCGGCCAATGCTCCCCCCAGCGGCACCCCGCAGTACATCACGCTAATGGCCGTGCCACGGTTGCGTTCGCTCACCGCTTCGGCGCACAGCGCGATCAGGTTGGGCAACGCGGCGCCCAGGCCCAGGCCGGTGAGAAAACGCACCAGCAACAAGCTTGAGTAGCTCTCGACAAATGCGGTGCTCAGGGAAAACAACCCGAACAGCAGCACGGCGCTGACCAGGATTTTCTTGCGCCCGATCCGGTCGGCAACCCAGCCACCGAAGAACGCCCCCGGCAGCAGGCCGATGATGCCGACGCTGAACACCCAGCCGAGCATCTTCGGATCCAGGGCGAAGGTTTGACGTAACCCGGCGGCGGCAGTGCCGGCGGCTTGCAGATCGAACCCTTCGATCAGCGCAACGATAAAGCACAACGCAATAGTCAGCGTCGAACGACGCGATGGACTGTCCATGGCAAACCTCATTGTTGTTTTTGTTGTGGTGGCGAGCTTGAGTGGCTGCTGAAGATTAAGATAACAAATATAACTAAAAAATGAATCGTGGAATAATATCAGTAAAAAAACAGAATAAAGTCACTAAAATCAATAAATTGAGATACTTGTTTGTTCATGGCTAAAAAATAGATAGCTTTATTAATGTTCGATTATCGGTCATTTGCGGTTGACGAGTACCGTCGGCTGTTTCCATTCTTGGCTCGCGAGGCTGACAGGCCCGAGCGTGTGCCAACCCAATAACAACAAAAATGGACATCGAACATGCCAGAACTCCCTATGGAGGACGCCGTTGCCGTGGCGTCCGTCTCCTGTGTGTCGAACAACACTCCATGCCGGCTGATGGCATTGCTGGCCTTGAGCGTGCTGCCCGGTTCGCTGTGGGCTGCCGGCTTTATCGACGACAGCCACGGCACCCTGACCTTGCGCAATTACTACCTGGACCGTGACTACAAGGACGACGGTGCGAAGACCGCCGCACGGGAATGGGCCCAGGCGTTCATCCTCAACCTGGAATCGGGTTACACCCCTGGCCCGGTGGGCTTTGGCCTGGATGTCCGAGGGTTGATGGGGGTCAAGCTCGACTCTTCGCCGGACCGCAGCGGTACCGAGTTGTTGCCGGTGTCGGCCAGCGACAAGCGCGCCGCCGACGAGTACTCGCGCCTGGCCCCAACCGCCAAACTGCGGTTCGCCCAAACCACGGTCAAGGCCGGCGATGTGTCGATCTTCCTGCCGTTTGCCTTTGCCAGTCCGTCGCGGCTGCTGCCGCAAACGTTTCGCGGCACCACGTTGAGCTCCAAGGACATCGATGGCCTGACCCTCAACACGGGCTATATCGACCGCATCAACAAACGCGACTCCACCGACTACCAGGCCATGACCATCGCCTCACCCAACCGGCGCTTCAACGCCACCGCCACCACCTCGCACCTGGCTTACGTCGGCGGTGATTACCAGGTCAACAAAGACCTCAGCCTGCGGGTCTATCACGCGCAGATCGCGGACCTCTACCAGCAAGACACTCTGGCGCTGCTGCACAATTTGCCGGTGGGTGATGGCGTGCTCACCAGCGACCTGCGCAGTTTTTTCAGCCGTGATGATGGCAGTGCCAAGGCGGGCAGGGTGGATAACCGCAACCTCTCGGCGTTGTTTGGCTATCGCCTGGGCGGCCATCGCGTCAGCCTTGGCTACATGCACTCAAGCGGGGAGACGGCCACGCCCTATATCTCGGGAACGGAGTTGATGGGCATGAGCGAACTGACCATGAGCTCGGACTTTCTCAACGCCAAGGAGCGCACCTGGCAAGCCATCTACGACTATGACTTCGCGGCATCGGGTGTGCCGGGGCTGAAGACTCGGCTGCGCTATGTGCGTGGCGACCACATCGAATTGGCCGCGTTGAACGCCGAGGATCGCAAGGAGCGCGAGTTCCAGATGGAACTGGGGTATGTGATTCAGAGCGGTCCGCTGAAGAACGTCGGATTCATGGCGCGCAAGTCGATCTACCGCAATGACTTCCCGAGCGGCGCTGCCTTTCGCGATGAAAACCAGACCCGTTTCCTGGTGCTCTACACCGTGGCGCTCTGGTAGGCCGATCAGTCCTGGTAGACCTTCTTCAGCAAGCGCAGCAGCTCTTCACGTTCCTGGCCGTCGAGGGCGGCCGTGGCGTCGAGGTCACTCTGGGCGGCGATCGCCTTGAGTTCCTTGAGCAGGGTTTCGCCGCTCTTGCTGAGGAAGATCCCGTAGGAGCGCTTGTCCGGCTTGCAGCGTACCCGCACGGCCAGGGCGCGGCTTTCCAGCTTGTTCAGCAACGGCACCACCTGGGGCGGCTCGATGGCCAGGGCGCGTGCCAGGTCGGCCTGCATCAGCCCGGGGTTCTGCTCGATGATCGCCATGGCCGAGAACTGCGCCGGGCGCAGGTCGTGGTCCGACAACCGGCCGATCAGGTTCTGGAACAGCTTGAGCTGGGCGCGGCGCATGGCGTAACCGATCAGATCGTCCAGGGCTGAATCCAGCGGCGGCCGCACCTCGTCGTTGTCGGGCAGGGCCTGGCTGGCGGTGGCGATGTTGGAAGGCTTGGCCATTGGCAGTGCAATCCTCAAAAGGTGCAGGTTAATAAGGCTATCTAGTTTGCCGGTGTTGGCGCGCTATGGCTATGCCGGGTTTTCACAGCGCCTGCAACGCATGGGTTTTAAGCAGGAAAAATATTGGTTATTAAGATTAATAGTTAATTGACATAACTATATTTGCGGTTTAATTTCGAATCATCTTCACACCCAGAACAAGAGCGTACCGCCATGAGCAATTACGAAGGCCGTTGGACCACAGTCAAGGTTGAGATCGAAGAAGGCATTGCCTGGGTCATTCTCAATCGTCCGGAAAAACGCAACGCCATGAGCCCGACCCTGAACCGGGAAATGATCGACGTCCTGGAAACCCTCGAGCAGGACCCTGCCGCCGGCGTGCTGGTCCTCACCGGAGCGGGCGAAGCCTGGACGGCGGGCATGGACCTCAAGGAATACTTCCGCGAAGTGGATGCCGGCCCGGAAATCCTCCAGGAAAAAATCCGCCGCGAAGCCTCGCAATGGCAATGGAAGCTGCTGCGCATGTACGCCAAGCCGACCATCGCCATGGTCAATGGCTGGTGCTTCGGCGGTGGCTTCAGCCCGCTGGTGGCGTGCGACCTGGCGATCTGCGCCGACGAAGCGACCTTCGGCCTCTCGGAAATCAACTGGGGCATCCCGCCGGGCAACCTGGTGAGCAAGGCCATGGCCGACACCGTAGGCCATCGTCAATCGCTGTACTACATCATGACCGGCAAGACCTTTGGCGGGCAGAAAGCCGCGCAAATGGGCCTGGTCAACGAAAGCGTGCCCCTGGCTCAACTGCGCGAAGTGACCATCGAACTGGCGCGCAACCTGCTGGAGAAAAACCCGGTGGTGCTGCGTGCGGCCAAGCATGGCTTCAAGCGCTGCCGTGAACTGACCTGGGAGCAGAACGAGGATTACCTCTACGCCAAGCTCGACCAGTCGCGCCTGCTCGACACCGAAGGCGGTCGCGAGCAGGGCATGAAACAGTTCCTCGACGACAAGAGCATCAAGCCTGGCCTGCAGGCCTATAAACGCTGAAGAGCGCGGCCGCCTGGCCGCGCCGTTGTACCCTGCTTGAACGTATTCCCGATAAAGACAATAAAGAGGAATCACCATGCTGGACGTGCCCCTGTTGATCGGCGGCCAGTCGTGCCCCGCCCGCGACGGTCGAACCTTCGAGCGTCGCAACCCGGTGACCGGTGAAGTGGTCTCGCGGGTGGCTGCGGCGACCCTGGAAGATGCCGACGCCGCGGTCGCCGCCGCCCACGCCGCGTTCCCCGCGTGGGCGGCGCTGGCGCCCAACGAACGCCGCACCCGCTTGCTCAACGCTGCCGAGCAATTGCAGGCGCGCAGCAGCGAATTCATCGCCGCCGCCGGCGAGACCGGCGCCATGGCCAACTGGTATGGCTTCAACGTGCGTCTGGCGGCCAATATGCTGCGCGAAGCGGCGTCGATGACCACCCAGATTACGGGGGAGGTGATCCCCTCCGATGTCCCCGGCAGTTTCGCCATGGCCTTGCGTCAGCCTTGCGGTGTGGTGCTGGGCATCGCGCCGTGGAACGCTCCGGTCATCCTCGCCACGCGCGCCATCGCCATGCCGCTGGCCTGCGGTAACACCGTGGTGCTCAAGGCCTCGGAGCTGAGCCCGGCGGTGCACCGCCTGATCGGCCAGGTATTGCAGGACGCCGGCCTGGGCGATGGCGTGGTCAACGTCATCAGCAATGCCCCGGCCGATGCCGCCGCGATTGTCGAGCGGTTGATCGCCAACCCGGCCGTGCGGCGGGTCAATTTCACCGGCTCGACCCATGTTGGGCGGATTGTCGGCGAACTCTCGGCCCGTCACCTCAAGCCGGCCTTGCTGGAGTTGGGTGGCAAGGCACCGTTGCTGGTGCTCGACGATGCCGATCTTGACGCGGCTGTGGCGGCAGCGGCCTTTGGCGCCTATTTCAACCAGGGCCAGATTTGCATGTCCACCGAACGCCTGATC
Source organism: Pseudomonas sp. FP2338 (assembly GCF_030687515.1). NCBI lineage: Bacteria > Pseudomonadati > Pseudomonadota > Gammaproteobacteria > Pseudomonadales > Pseudomonadaceae > Pseudomonas > Pseudomonas sp. FP2338. The sequence goes on from NZ_CP117436.1 coordinate 2,389,029, forward strand.
GTCGATGCCAGGGTCGCCGATGCCTTCGTTGCCAAGCTGGCGGCCAAGGTCGCGACCCTGCGTGCGGGTGACCCCGTGGCGGCGGATTCGGTACTGGGTTCCCTGGTGGACGCCAGCGCCGGCACACGCATCAAGGCCCTGATCGACGATGCCCTGGCCAAGGGCGCGCGGCTGGTGGTGGGCGGCCAACTGGAGGGCAGCATCCTGCAGCCGACCCTGATCGATGGCGTCAGCGAACAGATGCGCTTGTACCGCGAAGAGTCCTTTGGCCCGGTGGCCGTCCTGCTGCGTGGTGAGGGTGATGAAGCCTTGTTGCGCCTGGCCAACGATTCCGAGTTCGGCCTGTCGGCGGCGATCTTCAGTCGCGACACCGGGCGCGCGCTGGCACTGGCGCAGCGGGTCGAGTCGGGTATTTGCCATATCAACGGCCCGACCGTGCATGACGAGGCGCAGATGCCGTTTGGTGGGGTCAAGTCCAGTGGGTACGGCAGCTTTGGTGGCAAGGCGTCCATTGAGCACTTCACGCAATTGCGCTGGGTGACCTTGCAGAACGGGCCACGGCATTACCCGATCTGAGCAGTTGCTGCGACATAACAATAACAAGGCGGCTGTGATCCGCCTTGCTGGAGGACACCCTTGTGAGTTCCGAATTCCGACCGCAACCCCAGCCCGCACCGCGATACCGCGAGGTCTCCATCGGCCACGCACCAGTGGCGGTCACTGAAGAACACGGCGTGTTGCACATGCGCTCCCTGGAACCCCTGGCCGAGTTGCCGGCGCGCCTGCTCGATCGCCTGGTGCATTGGGCTCGGGTACGGCCCGAGCAGACGTTTATCGCGGCACGCCAGGCCGGTGGTGATTGGCGCCGTGTCAGCTACCGCGAGATGCTCGACAGCGTGCGCGCAATTGCCCAGAGCCTGCTCAGCTACGGGCTGTCGGCGGACAAGCCGTTGGCCTTGCTGTCCGGCAACGACATCGAGCATTTGCAGGTCGCCCTCGGCGCCATGTACGCCGGTATTCCCTACTGCCCGGTCTCGCCGGCGTACGCGTTGTTGTCCCAGGATTTCGCCAAGCTGCGGCATGTCTGTGACCTGCTGCAACCCGGGCTGGTGTTCGTCAGCGATGCAGCGGCCTACCAGCGTGCGATCGAGGCCGTATTGCCGGCCGAAACCCCGTTGATCTGCGTGCGCGGCCAAGTGCCCGGGCGCAGCCAGATAAGCTTCGCCAGCCTGCTGCACACGTCGGGGGGCGCTGAGGCCGAGCAGGCCTTCAATGCCACCGGTCCCGACAGCATCGCCAAGTTTCTCTTCACCTCGGGCTCGACCAAATTGCCCAAGGCCGTGATCACCACCCAGCGCATGCTCTGCGCCAACCAGCAGATGCTGTTGCAGACGTTTCCGGTGTTCGGTGAGGAGCCTCCGGTGCTGGTGGACTGGCTGCCGTGGAATCACACCTTTGGCGGCAGCCACAACGTCGGCATCGTGCTCTACAACGGTGGCACTTTTTATCTGGACGACGGCAAGCCCACGGTCCAGGGTTTTGCCCAGACCTTGCGCAACCTCAAGGAGATTTCGCCCACGGCTTACCTGACGGTGCCCAAGGGCTGGGAAGAGCTGGTCAACGCCCTGGAACAGGACGCCGAGTTGCGCGAGCGTTTTTTTGCGCGGATGAAACTGTTCTTCTTCGCCGCCGCCGGCCTGTCCCAAAGTATCTGGGATCGCCTCGATCGGGTGGCCGAACAGCACTGCGGTGAACGCATCCGCATGATGGCCGGGCTGGGCATGACCGAAGCCGCGCCGTCCTGCACCTTCACCACCGGGCCGTTGTCCATGGCCGGCTATATCGGTTTGCCCGCGCCGGGCTGCGAGGTGCGCCTGGTACCGGTGGACGGCAAGTTCGAAGGGCGCTTTCGCGGGCCGCATATCATGCCGGGATACTGGCGGGCGCCCCAGCAAACCGCCGAGGTGTTCGATGAGCAGGGGTTCTACTGTTCAGGAGACGCGATCAAGCTCGCCGACCCTCAGCAGCCGCAACTGGGCCTGATGTTCGATGGGCGAATTGCCGAGGATTTCAAGCTGTCTTCCGGGGTGTTTGTCAGCGTGGGTCCGTTGCGCAATCGCGCGGTGCTCGACGGCTCGCCCTATGTGCAGGACCTGGTGATTGCCGCGCCCGATCGCGAGTGCCTCGGAGCACTGGTGTTCCCCAGGCTCTACGAATGCCGTCGGCTGGCGGGCCTGGACGCCGCCGCCAGCGACGCCGACGTGCTCGGCAGTGCGCCGGTGCGCCAGTGGTTCGGCGACTGGTTGCAACGCCTCAATCGCGGGGCCACCGGCAATGCCAGTCGCCTGGAATGGATTGCCCTGCTCGACGAGCCGGCGTCCATCGACCGTGGGGAAATCACCGACAAAGGTTCGATCAACCAGCGCGCCGTGCTGCAATGGCGCGCGGCCAAGGTCGAGGCGTTGTATCGCGGCGAAGAGGCGACGATCCTGCGCGCCGAGCCGAAACCTTGAACGGGCAGTATTCGGCATTTGCCGATGTGGCGATTTTCGAGGCCGTGCGCACCCCCTGGATTGACCTGGGTGGAGCACTGTCTCAGGTTTCACCCATCGACCTGGGGATCAAGGTAGGCCGTGAGGTAATGGCCCGGGCCGGTATTGAACCGCAGGCGGTGGACAGCGTTCTGGCCGGCTCCATGGCCCAGGCCAGTTTCGATGCCTACTTGCTGCCACGGCATATCGGCTTGTACAGCGGGGTGGCGCAAGCGGTCCCGGCACTGGGGGTGCAGCGCATCTGCGCCACCGGTTTCGAACTGTTGCGCCAGGCTGCCGGGCAACTGCGGGACGGCGTGCAACTGGCCTTGTGTGTGGCCAGTGAATCCATGTCGCGCAACCCCATCGCGGCTTACACCCACAGGGGCGGGTTTCGTCTTGGCGGCGAGGTCCAGTTCAAGGATTTTCTGTGGGAAGCCCTGTACGACCCGGCCCCGGGCCTGGACATGATCGCCACGGCCGACAACCTGGCGCGCCGTTATGGCCTGGGCCGCGAGGCGGTGGACCGCTACGCCTGCGCCAGCCACCAGCGAGCGTTGCAGGCGCAGCGTGACGGCGCTTGGGTTGACGAGGTGGTGGCGGTCGATAACCAGGTATTCGAGCTTGAGGGATACCAGCCCAGAGGCATCAGCCTGGCGCGTCGGACCGGTGCCGTCAGCGAGGACAGCCACCCTCGGCCCACCGACCTTGCAAGCTTGAAACGCTTGCGCGCCGTGCATCCCGGCGGCGTGCAAACCGCCGGCAACAGTTGTGCCGTGGTGGATGGCGCGGCGGCGGCGTTGGTGGGCCGCGCCTCGGCCTGCACGCGGCCAGCCCTGGCGCGGTTGCTGGCCAGCGCGGTGGTCGGCGTGGCCCCCGAGTTCATGGGCATCGGCCCGGCGCCGGCGATTCGTCTGCTGCTGCAACGCAGTGGGTTGAATCTGGATGACATCGGCCGCTTCGAGATCAACGAAGCCCAGGCCGCCCAAGTGCTGGCGGTGGCCCATGAACTTGAGCTGGACAGCACCCGCCTCAACGTCCAGGGCGGCTCGCTGGCACTGGGGCATCCACTGGCTGCCACGGGCCTGCGCCTGGTCATGTCCCTGGCCCGACAACTGCGTCAGCACAACCTGCGCTACGGGATTGCCGCGGCGTGTGTGGGCGGCGGGCAGGGCATGGCGCTGCTGATCGAGAACCCTGCTTTTCGCGCCTGAGTGCGTGATTCTTTTTTAGTCGATGAGGTGTCCCGATGTGGAGCTATGAGGCGCCCCTGCGCGATATGCAATTTGTCCTCGAACACTGGTTGCAGGCGCCCGACAGCTGGCGGCGCAACCCGGCGTTCGAGGCCCTCGACCTGCCGCTGGCATTACAAGTATTGGAAGAGGCGGCACGCTTCAGCCAGGGCGTGCTGGCGCCGTTGAACAGCCACGGTGATCGCCAGGGCTGCCGCTGGCAGGCGGGCCAGGTCAGCACCCCGGACGGCTTCGTCGAGGCCTATCGTGCTTACGTCGAGGGTGGCTGGCCGGCGCTGGCGTGCGCCGAAGAGCAGGGCGGGCAGGGCCTGCCGCAGCTGCTCGAGGCGGCGCTGCAAGAGATGCTCTACGCCAGCAACCATGCCTGGGCCATGTACACCGGGATCGCCCACGGCGCCTACCTGTGCCTCAAGACTCACGCCGACCCTTGGCTGCAGGCACGCTACCTGTCGGAGATTGTCAGTGGCCAGGCGTTGCCCACCATGTGCCTGACCGAGTCCCAGGCTGGCAGCGATGTCGGTTTGCTGCGCTGTCGCGCTGAACCCCAGGCGGATGGCAGCTATCGCTTGAGCGGCAGCAAGCTGTTTATCTCCGGCGGTGAGCATGACCTCACGGCCAATATTCTGCACCTGGTGCTGGCGCGCCTGCCCGATGCGCCGCCGGGCAGTCGCGGCATTTCACTGTTCCTGGTACCCAAGCAGCTGGACGATGGCCGGGCCAATGGTGTGCATTGCGACGGTATCGAACACAAGATGGGCATCAAGGGCAGCGCCACCTGCTCCCTGGTATTCAACGCCGCCCAAGGCTGGCTGATCGGTGATGCCAATCAGGGCCTGGCGGCGATGTTCGTCATGATGAATTCGGCGCGCCTGCATGTCGGCCTGCAAGGCCTGGGGCATGTCGAGGCGGCTTGGCAGAATGCCCGGCAGTACGCTGCCGAGCGTGTGCAGATGCGTGCACCATCAAGGCCCGAAGACGTGGCGGCCCAGGCCGCTGACCCGATCCGTTATCACCCGGCCATGCGCCGCGTGTTGCTGGAGCTGCGCACCACCAGCGAGGGTATGCGTGCCATCGGCTATTGGGCGGCGCACCTGCTGGATCAGGCCGAGCACAGCCGGGACTCCTCGGCGGCTCAGTTGGCGCCTTTGCTGACGCCCATCATCAAGGCGTTTTTCACCGAGCAGGGCTTTCGCCAGGCCAGCAATGCGTTGCAGGTATTTGGCGGTTACGGCTATGTCACCGAGTTCGCCATCGAGCAAACCCTGCGGGACAGCCGCATCGCGATGATCTACGAGGGCAGTAACGAGATCCAGGCCAATGACCTGTTGCTGCGCAAAGTGCTGGGGGATGAAGGTCGAGCCTTTGGCCTGCTGCTGGCCGAGTTGCGTGCCGAGGCCGGGCAGGGCGTGCAGTCTGTCGAGTGCGCAGGGTTCTCCCGCGCATTGGGCAGTCTGTGCGACGCGCTGGCCAGTGTGGTGAGCGCCGTGCGTGAACGCGCGAAGGAAGACAGTGAATACCCCTATCGGGTTGCGCCGGATTTCCTCCAGCTCTGTGGCGTGGCGTTGCTGGCCTTTGCCTGGGCGCGGGCAGCGCGGGTCTCTAGGGCATTGCCCGAAGATGACCCATTGCGTGCCGCCAAGCTGCAAAGCGCCGGGTTCTTTTTCGATTACCTGCCGTCGCGGCTGGCGCAACACCTGGGTGCCATAGAGGGCGCGCGCGCCGCGCTGGCGTTCGTCTGACGGGATCGGATGCTTGCGGTACTATGGCAGGCCACGTTTTCTGGAAGTTGCCTGGATGAGTAAGCCCGGTCAATTGGTGCTGGTTGCACTGCGCAAGATGATTGCCAACGGTGAGTTGGTGGCGGGGGAGCGCCTGATGGAAACCCCTACGGCGCAACGCTTTGGTGTGTCGCGCATGCCGGTGCGCATGGCGTTTCGTACCCTTGAGCAGGAAGGGCTGCTGGTGCCGTTTGGCGGGCGCGGCTATCAGGTGCGGTCGGTCAGCCCCAGTGACATTGCCGGCGCCGTCGAAGTGCGCGGTGTGCTGGAAGGCCTGGCTGCGCGGCAAGCCGCCGAGCATGGTCTTTCCGACGCGGCGCGTGCGGCGCTGGAGCGCTGCCTGGTGGAAGGCGACCAACTGTTCGACAAAGGCTACGTGACCGAAGATGACCTTGAGGTTTACCACGACCTGAACATGCGCTTTCACCAGGTCATTGTGGAGGGCAGCCACAACCCGGCGATCACCGATGCGCTGGCACGCAATGATCACCTGCCATTCGCATCGGTGACCGCGCTGGCGGTAGATCGTGAGGACATGGCTCGTGAATACCGGCGCTTCAACTATGCCCACATGCAGCATCACTCGGTGTTCGATGCCCTGGTCAATCGCCAGGGCGCGCGCGCCGAAGCCATCATGCGCGAACACGCCAATGCGACGTTGCGTTATGCCGAGATCTTCAGTTCAGCCACCGCCGACGCGCGCATGAAGGTGATTTTGCCCGCGTCGTGACACGGTTCAGATGTCGAGCACCAACAGTGGGGTTTTCGAGCGTGAGCAGCAGGGCGTGAACTGGTCGTTCAGCGCCTGTTCCTGCTCGGTGAGGAACAGGTCGCGGTGCTCTGGGATACCGTCCAGCACTCGGGTCAGGCAGGTGCCACAGATCCCTTGTTCGCAGGACACGGCAATCTCGATGCCCTGGCTTTCCAGGACCTGGACCACGGTCTTGTCGGCGGGGATCGTGAAGACCTGGCCGCTGCTGCCGAGCTTCACCGAAAAGCTCCCGTCGAGGCTGTTGTCCACTGGTGCCGCCGAGAAGTACTCGCGATGCAGGCAGTCCTCCTGCCAGCCTTGCGCCCGCGCGCTGTCGAGCACGTGTTGCATGAAACCGCCGGGGCCGCAGACATACAGGTGCACATCGTCTGCGGGCGCAGCCAGCACCTCGGCAGTCTTGAGGGCCGTGTGGGGCTGCTCATCGAAATGCAGGAACACGCGCTCGGCAAACGGCGACGTCTTGAGCCGCTGTACAAACGCCGCACGTTCACTGGCGCGGGCACAATAATGCAGGTCGAAGTCGGCACCTGCATGGGCCAGGCGCTCGGCCATGCACAGGATCGGGGTGATGCCGATGCCGCCGGCGAACAGCAGGCTGCGTCGTGCTTCATGGGCGAGGGGGAATAGATTGCGTGGTTCGCTGATCGTCAGGTGGGCGCCCTCGTGTACCTGCTCGTGCAAGCTGCGCGAGCCGCCGCGAGAAGCCGGGTCGTTGAGTACGCCGATCAGATAGCGATGACGCTCCTCGGGGTGATTGCATAGCGAATACTGGCGCACCAGCCCGTCCGGCAGATGCACGTCAATGTGCGCGCCGGCACTGAAGGCGGGCAGCGGCTGGCCATCGACCCTGGCCAGTTCATAGCTGCAAATATCTTGGGCTTCGTTATTACGGGATACCACCACCACATCGATCATGTTCGGTCCTCGCAGAGTTGTCGCGCCATTCAGGCGGTGGTGGTCGTGATCAGTTGTGGTTCGAGGGTGCGTTCCTTGGCAATCAGTCGCTCCAGGATTTTGCGCGACTGCACGCCGCCGGCATCGATATTCAGCTTGAGCAGGTTGCGTTGCGGGTGGGCCAGCAGGTTCTGCTGCTGACGTTCAAGCATCTCCAGGTCTTCGCTGAAAATCTTCCCTTGGCCTTCACGAATGCTGGCGGTCAGCGCCTCATCCTGAGGGTTGAAGTTGCGCGCCATGCCCCAGAAATACCAGATCGAGGTCTCGGTTTGCGGGGTGATGAAGTCGACCACGATGCTTGCCGCCTTGTGTTCGGGCGCTGCGTGGTAGCCGCCCTTGCCGGCGTGGGCCACGCCGACTTCGATCAGCACATGGCTTGGCGGGGTGAAGCGACAGATCTGCCAGCGGTCCACCGGCACATCGTCGGCGAGGTTGTTGCCGCGCAGGGCCATGCGCCAGAACGGCGGAGCCAGGATGTTTTCCATGTGCCGGGCGGTGATGACTTCGTCGCCTTCAACCGTGGTGACGGGCGGCGCTTCATCGATTTCCTTTTGGCCGATGCTGGAAGCGTGGACGTAGGTTTCGTGGGTCAGGTCCATCAGGTTGTCGATCATCAGGCGGTAATCGCACTGGATATCAAACAGCCCGCCGCCGTACGCCCACTGGTCACTCACTGCCCACTCCAGGTGATGAATCAGTGCCGGGTCGGCAAGGGCCTGATCGCCGGGCCATACCCAGATAAAGCCATAGCGTTCAACCGCGGCAAAGGTCTTGTTGCACGGAAAACCACGCACCCGCTGCCCGGGCATTTCGACAGTCCTGCCGTCGGCCCCCATGACCAGGCCGTGATAGCCGCAAACCAGGTTGCCATTTTCGACATAACCCAGTGAAAGCGGTGCGCCGCGATGGGGGCAGAAGTCCTCGATGGCGACGACGCTGCCTTGCGGGCCACGATAAAACACCATCTTTTCACCGCAGATCTGCCGACCCAGGGGTTTTTGGGCGATTTCATCGGGTGTGCAGGCGACGTACCAAGTGTTTTTGGGGTACATGGCGACTCTCTGGTTGATTAATTATTTTTGTTTAATGGATCCATTAAATTTCTAGAGCTGCTGTGAGTCAATATGTAGGCCAGTAATTTTAAGATTGTTTTGGGCGATTATCGATCGATTCGATTTTACTGGATCCATTAAGCGGGAGGGGTTTGGTGCGCTGATGGCAGAAAAAAAGGCCTGCCAAATGACTTGATTTGCTCATTGGATCCGACCTCACGTACAGAGGCTGTTGATCCTGCTCAATTCCGTGATTGCCCTGGATAGGTTGAATTCGCATGCTGCCAAATACCCTGTGTAGATCATCAGGCGTCACCCGGCCCTTCAACGGACATCCGCTACTTTCTTGCGCAGAAATGGGAAGTTGCTGCGTCATTTAGTAGCAAATCGCTTTACCCGCTTTGCGCAATTCTCCCCACCCAAACGGAAGACTTCATTTAAATCAATGAGTAATGTTCTGCGCGAGGTGTTGGCACGCGTTATGCTTTTTTGTATTCGTGGATAATTGGATACAAAAATACAAAGAGGCTGCCAATGCAATTTGCCCCCGCTTACGTTGACCGCCAGCCCCTCACTGCCGAGGAGGAGGCCTACAACTTCCTCCTCGACGCCATCTGCGGCGGTCGTTTCCGCAAGGGCGATCGCCTGATCGCCGAGGATATCGCCAGCGAAATCGGCATGAGCCGCATGCCGGTGCGTGAGGCATTCCGCCGCCTGGACGCCCAGGGCCTGGTGACGCTGCGGCCCAATCGCGGTGCGATCGTCAGCGGCCTGGATATCGCTGAGCTGCACGAGGTGTTCGAGATGCGCAGCGCACTGGAAGGCCTGGCGGTGCGCGTCGCGGTCAGCCGTATCGGTGAGCGCCAGATGGCGGCTCTGGAGCGGCTGCTGGACGAGATGGATGACTACCGCGACGAGAGCGCCGCGTGGGTCCGTTGCCACCGTGCCTTTCACGAATACCTGTGCGGGCTCAGCGGTCGGCCACGCTTGCTCAAGCAGATTTCGGCGTTGTATTCGCTGGTGGAAGCGCCCATGCGCTTGTGGCTGCAGCACAGCGAAAAACCCCTCAGCGCGCGCCAGGAACACGCCGTAATCCTCGACGCGATTCGCGCCGGTGACGCCGCCGGTGCCGAAGCTGTGGTACGCGAACACATCGAAGGCACCGTGCCGCTGCTGATTCAATTTCTGCAATTGGAAAAATAAAAGAGGCGGGTCCCAACCCGCCCATGTTTAGGCGTTGATTCCTGCCCCGTTATTTAACGAAGTGGAGTGTCTGGTCATGCATAAACAACACCGCGCCTTGCTGGTGGCTGTAACCATGGGTCTCTGTACGCAATGGGCCTGCGCCGCAGTCCAGGTGCCTGAGCGCCTGAAGAGCGTCGACAAACTCACCTATTGCTCGGGGATGGATTCACCGCCCCTGGTGTCCTTCGACGAATCCCAGAAACCGCGTGGGCTCACCGTCGACCTGGGCCTGGAAATCGCCAAGCGCCTGGGCAATAAAACCGTGCAATGGCGGGTCATTCCGTTTTCCGGCCTGGTGCCGGCGCTGCTTGCCCAGCAGTGCGACATGATCGCCGACCAACTGTTCGACAAGCCCGAGCGGCGCCAGGTGATCGACATCGTCAACTACATGTATTCCAGCCAGGCGGTGGTGGTGCCCAAGGGTAACCCCAAAGGCATCAAGACCCTGGATGACCTGTCCACGCGCAAGGTGGCGGTGCTCAACGGCTCTACCATCAAGGCCCTGCTCGATACCCAGAACGAGAGCCTCGCCAAGGCCGGCAAGCCACCGATGAAACTGGTGGTCTACAACACCGACACCGATGCGTTCCAGGCACTGCGCATCAGCCAGGTCGACGCCTATGGCACCACTGTGGAAACCGCCGGTTACTACGCGGCGATGGCCCCGGAGCTGTTCCAGGAAGGGGTACCTGCATTCAGCCGCATCCTCACCGGCCTGGGCATGCGCAAGGACGACCCGCAACTGACCGCCGCCGTGCAGCAGATCATCAGCGACATGCGCAGCGACGGCAGCTATGTGCAATTGCTCAACAAATGGCATGTCAGCAGCGACTCACTTGACTGAGGTTCTACCACGATGAATTTCAATTGGGATGTGTTCTGGCAATACCTGCTGCAGCCCAGTGGGGTCTACCTCACCGGGTTGTGGCTGACTTGCCTGATCAGCGTGCTGGCGATGCTGCTCGGCTGTGCGCTGGGCCTGGCGGCCGCGCTGTTGCGCCTGTCGAAGAACCCACTGCTGCACCTGCCGGTACGCCTTTATGTGTGGCTGATGCGCGGCACGCCGCTGCTGGTGCAGATCGTGTTTTTGTACACCGCACTGGCAGCGGGCGGGATCTTCCGCTTCGAGGACATCGAGCTGTTCGGGCTGATCATCCCCGGCAATATCCAGGCGGCGATCATCGCCCTGGGCCTGAATGAAGGCGCGTACATGGCCGAAATCATCCGCGCCGGCATCGGCGCGGTGGACAAGGGCCAGTACGAAGCCGGGCGTTCCCTGGGCATGGGGTTCGGCAAACTGATGCGGCGCATTGTGTTGCCCCAGGCGTTTCGGGTGATCGTGCCGCCGCTGGGCAATGAGTTCAATGTGATGCTCAAGAACACCACGCTGGTGAGTGTGATCGGCGTGCAGGAGTTGTTGCTCAGCACGCAGATGGTGACCTCGGCGACGTTTCGCGTATTCGAGTTGTACCTGGTCGTCGCGATTTACTTCCTGACCTTGACCACGCTGTGGGGCTTTTTCCAACGCTGGCTCGAAAACCGTTTCGGCCAATCCGATCGACCTTCGGCGCCACCTCCGGCCGCCAGCCGCATGTTCGGTCGCAGCACCCTGAAACTGCTGAGGGGACGTTAACCATGGCGCACCAAAGTGAAGAGCTGATCATTGACGCACAGGATATCCAGAAGTCGTTCGGCGAGTTGCAGATCCTCAAGGGCATCTCCCTGCAAGTGCGGCGCGGCGAAGTAGTGGTGCTGATCGGCGCCTCCGGCTCCGGCAAGACCACCTTTATCCGCTGCATCAACCTGCTGGAAGACATCCAGGGCGGGCGCATTCGCGTCAACGGCCGTGCCATGGGCTATCGCGAACGCGCCGATGGCAGCCTGGTACGTGATTCGGAGCGCAACATCGCCCGTCAGCGCCGCGACATCGGCATGGTGTTCCAGCGCTTCAACCTGTTCCCGCACATGACTGCATTGGAAAACATCATCGAAGCGCCGATCCAGGTGCTCGGCGTACCGCGTGCCCAGGCGCTGGAACAGGCTCGGGGCTTGCTGGCGCGGGTCGGCCTGGCGGACAAGGCCAGCCACTATCCGTCGATGCTCTCCGGTGGCCAGCAGCAACGAGTGGCGATTGCCCGTGCGCTGGCGATGAAACCCCAGGCGATGCTGTTCGACGAACCCACCAGCGCCCTCGACCCGGAAACCGTCGGCGAAGTGCTGCAGGTGATGAAGGAGCTGGCCGAGGAGGGCATGACCATGGTGGTGGTCACCCACGAAATGGGCTTTGCCCGTGAAGTGGCCGACCGCGTGGTGGTGCTCGACCAGGGCGAATTAATCGAGCAAGGGCCGCCGGAGCAGATTTTCAGCCGTCCCAGCCATCCGCGTACCCGGGCGTTTCTCAGCCGCGTGTTATGACCTATTTTTGAAGAGCCTTTGCCATGTTGAAATTCTCCGCTCACGAATACCCCTACCCGTCGCAACGCCAGAGCGTATTTGCCCGTCGCGGCATGGTCGCGGCGTCCCAGCCGCTGGCGTCCCAGGCCGGCATCGAAATCATGCAAAAGGGCGGCAATGCCATTGATGCCGCCATCGCCACCGCCGCTGCGCTGACCGTTGTAGAACCCACCGGTTGTGGACTGGGTGGCGATGCCTTTGCGCTGGTGTGGTGCAAGGGGCAGTTGCATGGCCTGAACGGCAACGGCCATGCGCCGGCCGCCTTGAGTATCGAGGCGGTCAAGGCGGCAGGGCATCAACAGATGCCGCTGTACGGCTGGACCTCGGTGACGGTGCCCGGTTGCCCGTCGGCGTGGGCCGAGTTGTCCAAACGCTTCGGTAAATTGCCGTTTGCAGATGTGCTGCAGCCGGCCATCAGCCTGGCGCGCGACGGTTTCCCGTTGTCGCCGGTGGTCGCCCATCAATGGCAGGTATCCTTGAACGAATTCAGCCCGTACCGCGATGACGTGCTGCAAGCCTGGTTCGACACCTTCCTCATCGACGGGCGCGCGCCCCAGGCCGGCGAGATTTTCCGCAACCCGGCCCAGGCCCGTACTCTGGAAGAACTCGCCGCCACCGGCTGCGAAAGCCTGTATCGCGGCGCTCTGGCCGAGCGCCTGGATGCGCATTCGCGCGCCAGCGGTGGTTACCTGCGCGCCAGCGACCTCAAGGATTACCGCGCGCAGTGGGTGGAGCCGATCCATATCAATTACCGGGGCGTGGATGTTTGGGAAATCCCGCCGAGCGGCCAGGGCCTGGTTGCACTGATGGCGCTGAAGATCCTCGAAGGCTTCAACTTCGATCACCGCGACAGCCAGCAAACCTGGCATCGCCAGCTGGAAGCCATGAAGCTGGCCTACAGCGACGGCCTGCATTACATCACCGACCCTGCGCACATGCGCGTGGCGGTGGCCGACCTGCTGAGTGACGACTACAGCACCCGTCGCCGTGGCGAGATCGGCGAGCAGGCGCAGCCGCCCAAACCCGGCGCCCCCCATGCCAGCGGCACGGTGTACCTGGCGACCGCCGACGCCGAAGGCAATATGGTTTCGTTCATCCAGAGCAACTACCACGGCTTCGGCTCCGGCGTGGTGCTGCCCGACAGCGGCCTCGCCTTGCAGAATCGCGGGCAGGAATTCAGCCTCGATGAGTCCCACTCCAATTGCCTGGCACCGGGCAAGAAAACCTTCCACACCATCATCCCGGGTTTTCTCAGCAAGGACGGCCAGGCCCTTGGACCGTTCGGCGTGATGGGCGGCTATATGCAGCCCCAGGGCCATGTGCAGATGGTGATGAACCTGGTGGACTTCGGCCTCAACCCCCAGGCGGCCCTCGACGCACCGCGCTGGCAATGGCTGGGCGACATGAAGGTCGGCATCGAACACGGCGCGTCCCGCGACCTGGTCAATGCGCTGGCGCGGCGCGGGCACAAGGTGCAGACCGACAGCGACCTGACCGACTACGGGCGTGGGCAGATCATCCTGCGTGACCCGGCCACCGGCGTGTTGTGCGGGGGCACTGAGCCAAGGGCAGACTCACATATCGCGGTTTGGTGAGCGGCTACACAAGCGCTGAGCCAGACGGCTAATAATGACGGGGGGATGAGTTGTTTGATCTTCGCGACGGCGAGTGGGCGCCGCCGCAAGCCTCAATCTGCACTTTTACTCATCAAATACGACGAGGCTCGCCCTGTGTAATTTCGCGTATCAGGCTCAGGTAACGAAGCGCGCCCAGTCCCAGGGGCCGATTTTTTACCCAAATGATATCGACCCATAACCGCATCTGACTCGGCATGTAGTCAAACACCACCTCTGTCAATGCGCCTGACGTGATGAGAGGGTGTACCAGCGATTTTGGAAGATAAGCCCAACCCAATCCTTGCTGCACCAGGTCCAGCGTGGCCAGATAATTGTCGCTGTGCCAAATCCGCCGTGACAGCACAACACGCGGGTCAGAGTCTGCAGGTCCTCCTGTGGCGACGATGATCTGCCGAACGTTGACCAGTTGCTCCTCGCTCAAGGGGCTTTTCTTGCCGGCGGCCGCAGGGTGGTCTGGAGCAGCAACCGCTACTAACAGCTGGCTCCCCGCTTCAAGAAATGTTTCCCGCTCATCAAGCCCTGGTCGTTCAAATCCAAGTGCCAACTGCACACGCCCTTCATGGAGCATGCGCATTGCCTCCGGATGGGACGCGGAGCGGATCTCGATTTCCAGTGTGGGAAACTCCCTGGCGATAATCGACAGCGGACGATTCCATACGCCTGTTTGCAACTCCGGCGCCATCGCAAAGACCAGGCGCTCCTCCAACCCCTGATGCAACTGGAGGGCATGCGCATCCAGCAGGTTTATCTGGCTTGCGACCTGTCGTGCCTGGGGCTCAAGTGCCTTGGCGGCGGCCGTAGGAATGGCTTTGCGAGTTGATCGGTCAAAAAGCAACAAATCCAACTCTGCTTCAAGCTGCGACACCGCCATGTTAACGGCCGAGGGTACCCGGCCTAATTTTCGCGCCGCCGCCGAAAAGGATCCGCTGTCGATGACCGAGAGGAAAATTTTAAGTGACTCACTGGTAAATGCCATGGGAGTTGTCAGATTTTCTGATGATGATTGTCTTTATGTATCAGATTTATTCGCCTAGTTTCTACTCTCTTTCACATTAAATACGTGGGGCACGCCATGTTGGATATGCAATTGAGAGGGCATGTTGCACTCGTCAGTGGTGCCGGGAGTGAATCCGGCATCGGCATGGCTATTGCTCGCAGGCTAGGTGCATCCGGGGCGAAGTTGATCATCACTGCCAGCAGCAACCGCATTGTGGATCGGGTTAAAGAGCTGCGCCTTGAAGGGTTTGAAGTTGAAGGCAGGCCCACTGATCTTACCGATGAAAGTCAGGTGCGAGACTTCAGCCTCTGGGCAGAGTCAGTCTGGGGGCAGGTCGATATTCTGGTGAACAATGCCGGTATGTCCATGCACGGCAGCCCTGAGATTTTCTCGGAATTGGCGTCGATGGAACTGCATGACTGGAACCTTTCACTGGCCCGAAACCTGACCACTGCCTTTCTGCTGACCCGAGCCGTGTTGCCCGGTATGAAGGCGAGAAGTTACGGGCGCATTGTCAATATCAGTTCCACCACGGGCACCCGCGGGAGCAATCCGGGGGAAGCCGCGTATAGCGCCGCCAAGGCCGCGATGGTGGGCATGAACATGGGGCTTGCGCTTGAAGTCGCCAAGCAGGGGATTACCGTCAACAGCGTGGCCCCCGGCTGGATCACCACGGGCTCAACCACCCCCGTTGAGGCCGAGGCAGGGCGCTTCACCCCGATAGGGCGCGCAGGCAGCCCCCGCGAAGTGGCGGCGGCGGTTGCATTTCTGGCATCGCCTGACGCCAGTTACATCACAGGGGAAGTCCTTGTGGTGGATGGCGGGAACTGTCTGGTCGAGAACAAAGCCCCTCACGGCGATTATTAAGTTTGAATACGCTCCAGCGCGCTCAATCACGATGGTGGGCGGGGGGCTATAACCGAGCTTTATAAAAGCGCGATGTATCAAGGAACAGTTGAGTTCTTTGAGCCGTATCCGGCTGTCATTGAGCAACGAATTTTTAATTAACTTGATAATTAACATGGGGTATTGATCATGTCGAAAAGTGGAATTAGTGAATCAGCGATTGCTGCTTTTACCGCCTCCGAGCGTGCCCGGTTTATAGAAAACAACCCCACTTCACTGGCGCTGGCCGAGCGCGCCAAGGCGAATCTGTTCAACGGTGTGCCCATGCACTGGATGAGCGATTGGTCGATGCCTTCGCCGCTCTTCGTCCAGCGTGCCAAAGGGGCGCGCTTCACCGACGTTGACGGGCATGAATACATCGACTTTTGCCTCGGCGACACCGGTACGATGTTTGGCCATTCACCTGATCCTATTGCCCGCGCCATAGCCGAACAGGCGAACAATGGCTTGACCACGATGTTGCCGGGCGAAGACGCGGTGGTCTGCGGCGAGTTGCTGGCTCAGCGATTCGAGCTGCCTTACTGGCAAGTGACCGCCAATGCGACTGATGCCAACCGTTATGTGCTGCGCTGGGCGCGCGCTATCACCCAGCGCAAGGTCTTGCTGGTGTTCGATGGCTGCTACCACGGCACCGTGGATGACGTGATGGTGCGCTACCGCGACGGCAAGACAGTGCACCGTTCAGGCCTAGTGGGCCAAGCCTACGACTTGAGCCAATACAGTCGATCCATCCCCTTCAACGATGTCGCCGCACTGGAGGCAGCTTTAGCTCAGGGCGATGTGTGCGCACTGATGTGCGAGCCGGCGATGACGAACATTGGCATGGTTCTGCCGGATCCGGGGTTCATGCAAAAGTGTCGAGAGCTGACCCTTAAATATGGCAGCCTGTTGGTCATTGATGAAACCCACACTATTTCCACCGGCCTCGGTGGATGCACGCGCCAGTGGGATTTGAAACCCGACTTTTTCGTGGTGGGTAAACCCATTGCAGGTGGCGTGCCTTGCGCGGTGTTTGGCGTTAGCGAGCCAGTCGCCTCGGCCATGCGCGACGTCCAGAAGACCATCAGCGAAGAGAGCGGCGGGCATGGCCATAGCGGCATGGGAACGACGCTGTCGGCCAACGCACTGGCGATGCGCTGCATGCGCGTCAGTCTCGAAGCGGTCATGACCGAGTCTGCCTACGAGCACATGCTGGCGCTGGCCTCAAGGCTGGCCCAGGGGTTTCGAGCGTTGTTCAAGCGGCACCAACTGAACTGGTCGGTAACAGAGTTGGGCGCGCGTTGTGAATTTCAATTCTGTGCCACACCGCCAAGAACAGGCGCGCAAGCCGAGGCGGCTTTTCACGACAGCCTCCAAATGGCGCTGCATCTCTATCTGATCAATCGCGGAATTCTGATCACGCCTTTTCACAACATGACCCTGTGCTGTCCGCAAACACGTGACGCGGATATCGACAGGCTGATCGCTGAGTTGGATAACGCGCTGACCACGCTGCTTGCCCTGCCTGGCGCGCGGGTTATCGCTTGATAACGGCACGTCTGAAAACGCCATTGTTCTTAAATACTGCCAGTCGCTTGAATGAGCGCTAAGAGGTTTGACATGCAATTTGCGGATAAAAAAGAGGCCCTGGATTATCTGGCCGCCCACCCTGAAGTGCTGAGCATCGAGTTGTTCCTTATCGACGCGAATGGCGTTCCACGGGGCAAACTGTTGCATCGCGACGAACTGCTGGCGATCTACGAAAATGGTCGGCCATTGCCAAGTTCCATTCTCGCCTTGACCGTGCAGGGTGAAGACGTAGAAGACACAGGCTTGGTCTGGGAGGTTGCTGACGCCGATTGTTGGACATACCCCTTGGCGGGAAGCCTGACCTTGCAACCCTGGCGCACCAACCCCACCGGTCAAGTGCAGGTGAGCATGCACCCGACCCAAGGTATCCCCGCCGCACCGGCGGACCCGCGCCACGTACTGGTGAACACCATTGAGCGGCTGAAAGCCGATGGATTGCATCCGGTCATGGCGGTTGAGTTGGAGTTTTACCTGCTGGACCGACAACGCGACGTCAACGGTCGGCCGCAGCCGGCGTTGCAGGCCAATGGCGTACGCCCTGTTGCACCACAGGTCTATGGCGTTTACGAGCTGGAGCAGCTTCAACCGTTTCTTGATGACCTCTACGCGGCGTGCGCGCTGCAGGGCTTGCCGGTACGTACGGCGATATCCGAATACGCGCCAGGCCAGGTCGAGTTGACACTGGAGCATCGGTTCGACGCACTCCAGGCCATTGATGAAGGCGTACGCTACAAACGCCTGGTCAAGGGTGTGGCCAACAAACATGGGCTGCAAGCATGCTTCATGGCCAAGCCATTCAGCGATCAGGCCGGCAGCGGTATGCACCTGCACGTCAGCCTTGCCGACGAGCACGGCAATAATCTGTATGCGAGCGAAGACCCACAGGGCACGCCACTGTTGCGGCACTCCATCGGCGGGATGATGGAGACCTTGTTTGACTCGCTGGCGATATTTTGCCCCCACGCCAATTCATATCGACGCTTCCAGACCGGTAGTTACGCGCCGCTGGCTAAAAGTTGGGGCGTCAACAACCGTACAGTTTCGTTCCGCGTGCCCGGCGGCCCTGCACTCAGTCGGCACATCGAACACCGCATTTGCGGTGCCGATGCCAACCCCTATCTCGCCGCTGCCGCGTTACTGGCGGGCATTCACTACGGCATCACGCATGAAAGCGATCCCGGCGCGGCGATTGTGGGGAATGGCTATGAACAGGCGACCGATTTTCTACCCACCGACTGGCTGACAGCGTTGCAGGCATTGCAACGTTCAACCTGGGCACGTGAGGCGCTGGGCGCTGAGTTTCTGAAGGTGTTCCTGGCGATCAAGTGGCGCGAGTTCCGTCAATTCAATGCTGAAGTCGGAGAACAGGACTGGCGCTGGTACCTCACTCACGCATAAATGTTGGCCCGTCAGCGCGTCTTAAAATGGGCTGCTGGAGGGTAGCAGTGGTCTGGCATTGAGCTGGCGCAGGGTTCAAGCCGCGTCACGTCACCATGCTCTCCATTGCAGGGATTATCGGCGCAGGGTTGTTTGTCGGGTCTGGGCACGCCATTGCGGCCGCGGGCCCGGCGGTGATGCTGGCCTACCTGTTTTCCGGCCTGCTGGTGGTGCTGGTAATCCTGTTTTAGGGATTACGGTAAATTTCTACTCTGCAGCCAGGTAGTTATGACCTCAACCAGTTCGGTCTTGCACTCCACCGGCAACCAATGCCCACCGGGCAAGCTGGTTACGCTGAGGTCTGCGCAAGCCGCACGCATGGGGTCGCCCAACCGATTGCCCTTGATGGTATTCATCGGGTCGTAGTCGCCGTTCACAAACAGCACGGGCAATGACAGGCGGCCGCCATCGGTCGCTCGGTGCGCATAGTTGATATTGGCATCGTCGTTCAGGTACCACGCGCAGGGCGCGCGGAAACCATGCGCTTCGAAACTGTGCACCAGTGCAGCGAAGTCCGCCTGCGGCCAGAGCGCAACGTCTGGTTGGGTGGGTGGCGCCCGATGCGCCTCGCCAAACCGCCCACCTTTGCGGGTCACTTGCGCGTTTGATGCCACCTTGGTGATGTTCGCCGGGTCGCCGCGTCGATAAATAGACGCCAGCGATGCGGCTTTATCCGCATCAAGATCAGCGACAGCGCTCGCAAAGTGCGTGTTGTAGTAGCGGTAGTAATCCCATTGACCATCAGGATACTGGTCCACCGGATAGAGCGTTCGGTCCACCAACGGGACGAGCGTGGGCAGTGCATTGGTGCTCGGGAAGTACGGCACCGACACCAGCACCACGCCACGGCTGCGCTGCGGTTGATGGGCGGCCAGTTCACCTGCCACCACGCTGCCCCAATCATGGCCCACCCAAATGGCGGGTGCGCCACCGAGATGGTCATGCAGCTCTGCCATGTCGGCCACGATGTGTTCAAGGGTGTAGGCATTGAGGGCGCAGGGCGCAGAGGAGCCGCCATAGCCGCGCATGTCGGGTGCGACGCAGTGCCAGCCTTGGGCAGCGAACGCTTCGATTTGCGCGCGCCAGATCAGGCTGAGCTCGGGCCAGCCGTGCAGAAATATCATCAACGGCCCATCGGCCGGGCCCGACTCCAGATAGTGCGTGGTATGGCGGGGCGTGCTGTAAACACGCGAAGTCAGCGTGGAAGTGGACAAAGGCTATCCTCCTGCTTGCCGGCCGGTAGAGGCGAAGCGGCAACACTATACTGAGCGGTATGTTTCGCCGTTTGTTCCCCTCTGAGAATGCCTTCATGTCATACAGATACGATGTTGAACGGTCGCCACGTCAGGTGTTTTAGCATCGCTGCGCCTATTTTTGGTGGTTACCGTTGCCTATCGCATCAGGATCATGAGGGTAGGTTGGCCGCATGCTTACAGGGTTGCGCCGTCCTCTTTGTTTTTGTGTGGAGTCGCTGAATGCTTTTGCGGATAAAACTATTTTTCCTGTTCGTTCCACTGGCCCTGTTGGCCTGCGGGCGATTGGACATTTCATCAAGCCGCTACGAATCCTATGCGGCGGCGCTCGATGCCGGCGCGATAGGGCAAGGGCGGTGGTTGCCCAGCCAATTGCCAGCGTCGGCAGTTGGCATACGTGAAACACATGATATTGATACGAATGAGGTCTGGTTTAGTTACGCGAGTGCTTCCAATAGGCCACCCGAGGAATGTAGCGAACTGCTGGCCGACCAATTGCGCCTGCCGAGGTCCCGATGGGTCTACGAGATTGAAGAGTTCTTCCGTGGTTTGAAGGATGTACAGGCGTCAGGCCGAGCAAGTTTCCATAGTTGCCACGATGCAGGGTACGACTATTACCTGGTCATAGACCCAGAACGTAACCTGGCCTACGGCTGGTCACTGGGAGGTTACGGGGAAGGTTTTGGCCGGCCTGGGGCGGCTCGTTGATCATCTTATGAATTTTACGTACACAATCTCAGGGTCATGATCATCAAGGTTCTCGATTCGCCCGCTCGGTATAAACCCGGCCTTGGCGAGCATGGCTTGGGCCGCCAGGTTGGAGGCATTGGTTGACGCAAACAACTTGGGCGTTTTGCACAATGCTTCTGCGCCCGCCAATAATTGCAGCGCCAGACCCTGGCGTTGATGCATCGGCGACACGACCACCAGCGCAACAAAGTCGTAGCTGAAAAACTCATCAGTCAACACCAGGTAGCCCGCACATTCACCGGCCGTGACGACGACCAGGCATCGTTGGCTAATCACCGCGTCATGGATAAACACGCGCCGATGAGCGTGGGCTGTGGCGTAGGCGTCCAACTCCACCAGGGCGCGTACGTCATCAGGCTTGGCCTGGCGGATTAGCCGGTTTTCAGGGGCCGGCGGGTGTCGGTCTTGGGGCATTGGAATCACCGTCGGAGCGAATGGGTAAGGTGTAAGTGTTGAAGGCGTTTGCAGTGCTCAAAAAAGTACCATAGGCAAGTGCATCAGCGGCATACAGGTAGCGCTGGCCTTGAACGCCTCCCTGGCCAGCGCTTTGCTGTCAGCGTGTCAAGCGCCAGGCCTGACGCGGAACGCCAGGAATACCGGGCCGGCCGGGAAGGTACTGACTTCCAGCTCATCGAGTGGATTGAGCGTGTTTGTTCGCACCCCTGCGTTGCTGTAAAGCGTGTGGCTGGCCGATGTCGCAATGTTGATCTTGCCGGCACCCGCCTGGATCAGCGTGGCCTTGAACCCTTCAGTCACATCGTCACCCAGGGTGAGTGTGACGTCAGTGTTGCTGATCACCAGGATCGACTTGCCTGAATCGGCCATGGTCAAAGGCCTGCTGGCCGTGATCGAGGCACTGGTGTGCACGTGGCCCCCGGCGTGGTAAGTGACCATCCTGGGGTCGGCGAAGACGCGCGCGAAGGTGTCGACATAGTTGACACTGGCGCGCATGTCATCGAACTGCTCCAGCACATAGGTGCCGATGCTGCCGGAGACGTCCGTGCTGGGGTCCAGCGCCCATTTGCGCCCGACCATCAGCCCGATCCGGGTGTTGGCACGCACACCGGCGCGTAACTCTTCCAGAAACAGTGTGCTGATCTGGCCGCCACCTTTGCCCTGGGCATAGGTAAACCGGGCAATGGAGTGGCTATCGCCCGTAGGGCTGCCCTGGGAGGTATCGACCTGGTAGTCGATGTAGTCTGCCGAGACGATGGTGCTGGTGGTGTTGGCGTTAGGCGCCCAGGTGAAATCCAGGACCCTGCCGGTTTTGATCTGCTCTTGCGAGACCGTGGCCTGGGTGGTTGTGGTAGAGCCTGACTGCTGCAAGTCGTCATTCATGATACTCATCCTTAAGTAATGTGCGTGCTTGGGTGTGGGTCGACATGGCCCGACGCGCATGACCGCCGTCATAGCGCTATTTTTTCTACAGCATAAGCGTGCACCGAATGCTGTATAGATAAACAGTAGTTCGGGTTTTGTCGCTTCGCAACTGTGGCGAGGAAGCTTGCTCCCGCTGGGGTGCGAAGCGGCCCCAAAAATGGGCCTGCTACGCAGTCCAACGTGAGCAAGCTGCCTCGCCACGGGTCAATGATTGTCAGCTCGAACGCTTAACTATCCGCACGCGCGTATTGCGCCAGTAGATCGGCCGCATCCTGGTAGCAACCCGCCAGTTCGCGTGCGCCCAGACGCGTCAATGCGTGGGCTGTGCGTCGGGCCTGGAGGGCATTGAGCGCAGGGTGAGCGGCAAACCGGGACAAGCGCCGGGCGCCACTTTGTGCGCAGCGTGCGAGGGGTGTGCCGGGTGGCAGATGCCGGGCCTGGGCTTGCAGCCGTTGCAGGCTTCGGCTCAGTTGCAGTGACAGATAGCCGGCCCCGTGAACCGCTGGGGCATCCGGGCCGGCCAGCGCCTGCAACGACACGATCCGGTGTTGTTGCCGGGCCTGCCACTTGAGCAGGTCCAGGCGTGCGCCATCGCGCAATAATTGTCGGGTGCTGGCGTGAACGGCGCGCTTTATTGCGCGCACGTGGCGCTCGGCGTTTCTGGGCAGTAGCTGGAACGCCAACAGGCAAATCGCCAGTGCCACCAGCCACGCGAGCGCCTGATTGGCAAAGTCGATGAAGTCGTATTGAGCTGTGCCGCCGGTGCTGACCAGCGTGTTAAAGGTGACCAGGTAGGCAATGCCCTGAAACGCGTGTCGCGGCCGGGTGGTGGCCTGAATACCGATGATCCAGAAGAGGCTCAGTACGACGATGAGCAGCGCGACGCCACTGATGTGAGGCAGTAATAAAAACTTGCACACCGTCGCCGCCAATACGCCGTAAAGCGTGCCCTTGAAGAACGCCGCAACGCCGCGAGTGGGCGCCGCAGTGGCCGCCAGCAAGGTGCAATAGGGGCCCAAAACCGCCAGCAACGACGGGCCCTGGTCCCAGGCCGTGAGGTACCAGACGGCGGCGGTGGCCAATGTTGCGACCAACGCGCGAATGCCATTGTGCAGTGCATCGCCATAATGGCGATGGAAACCGACCGCACGGGCGGGGGCAGGGGTGGTGCGCTCAAGGCAGGCAAAGCACTCCAGGGCGCTGGACAGGTCCGCCAGTGGCTCGCTCAACTGCGCGGGGTGTTCAGGTTCATCCTCAAGGCGGTCTTGCAAGGCCTTGACCTGCGCGGCGGTCGTGAAAAAGTCCGGGCGGGCTTCGGCCATTTGCTGCAGCGCCTGGCCCGTGTGAATACACGCCGGTAAAGCAGGCGCACAGGTCGGCACGCTGTGCAGGACGGCGGCATGCAAATACGCCAACCCGGCCTGAAGGGTCGACAGTTGGGTGCGGATCAGCTGTGACTCACCTCGACCAACCCCGAGCAGGTCATCCACCTTGCCGATATCGATTCCGAGTTGGCCTTGCTCAGCCGTAGAGGTCTCACGTTCACCGCTATAGTGAGCCGCCAGCAACCGCAGCGTGCGAGCGCAGACATCCCCAAGCACCTGCTTGAGTTGCTGCTCGACCGTCTTGCGCCCGAACAGCGTGGCCACCAGGCTCAAGCTCAACACGCCCAGCGCCACTGCCGATCCCCGTGTGACGATATGATCAAAAGCTTGGGCCGGGGCGACGATCGCCGGGCCGAGCGCCAGGCAAACGGTGTAGCCGGCGACCACGGCCGCGGTGGCGTGGTAGTGCCGCAGCAAGGTCATGGCGGCGACACACAGCCCCAGCCACAGCCCGATTCCGAGGATGAACAACAACATCTTCTGTGCAAACAAACCCGTCAGAAACACCGCCGCGATCAGCCCCAGCCCGGTGCCCAGCGCCCGATAGAGGCCTTTGCCAACCGCCGCGCCCTGTAGCGGATGAATCAGCAGTAACACGGTCGACGTGGCCGAGAAGGGTGCGTCCAGGTGCAGGTGCAAGCCCAGCCATAACGCCAGTGAGGCCGCCGCCAGGCTGCGAAACACGTAACCCGACGAGCCGGGCGTCCACACCCCGGGCAGTACGGCCAACATGCGCGCCACCGGCCCCGTCATCACAGGTACTCCTGCAGCCAGCGAGTCAGTCGCCAATGCGGCTCGGCACCGGCCTCAGTCACTTCGACGCTGGCGGTCATGCCGGCCGCCAGCTCCACACCCGCTGGCACGCTGTCCAGTTCAATGCGTACCGGCACGCGTTGCGCCAGGCGTATCCAGCTGAACGTCGGCGCCACTTGGGGCAAGCCGCTGTCGCTGCGCAACTCGTTACCGTCGGCAATCCCGCGACCGATACTGGCGACATGCCCTGTAAGCAGCGGGGCAAACCCCATCAGCTTGATCGACGCTGGCGCACCCACCCGAATGCCCGGCAGCTTGGTCTCTTCGAAATACCCGCTAACCCAGAAACTGTGGCTGTCGACCACATAGATATTGGTGCTGCCCGCCACCGCGTAATCCCCCGGTTGCAAGCGCAGCTGGGTTACATAACCATCGACGGGTGAACGAAGGGTGGTGCGCGCCAGGTCCAGCTGCGCCTGGGCCAACTGGCTCTGGGCCGCGTCCACCCGCGCTTTGGCCACGGCCAGGTCCTGGGCGGCATTGTCGGTCTGCTCCCGCGCAATGGCGTCCCCGAGTTGCTGGCGCCGCCTGAACTGCGCGGTGCGCTGCTCGAACACGCTGCGCGCCTGGGCCAGCTCGGCCGTGCGCTGTTGCCGGGCCAGCAGGTAGGCGCGCTGATCGATCTGATACAGCAAGGCACCCTTGGCCACCCACTGGTTGTCGCCCACCTGCAACTGTTCGACCTGGCCGGACACCTCGGGCGCAATGCGTATGACCTGCGCGCTGACGCGCCCGTCGCGTGTCCAGGGCGCCAGCACATAGGCACGCCACAACTGGGTGCAGAAAAATACAGCAAGCAGCCCAAGCCCAAGGGTCACCAGCCTCTTGAGGATTCTATCGAGCGTCATGGCGTGGTCCTCACAGCTTCACTACCAGTATTGAAAGGACGATCACGGACACAAAGAACCGCGTCAGGCTGGGGTGCCAGGTCCAATCCAGCCAGCCTCGCAGGAGGCGTTCGAGCGCCGCGTAAATCAGCGCGGCAGTGCCCAGGTAGAGCAGGAAAGGCGGCAGGTAGAGGTTGGCAATCGTGATTTCGCTGAGCATTGCGTGAGTCTCGCCATCGGCCTTCACGCTGAAGGCCCTGTTGACGATGGTAAGGAATGCTCAAGTGTGCCGATATTGAGTATGCTGCCAACTTATAATCAAATTCGGACACGCGAGTGGCAGCTAATGGACGAAACCACGCTCTACACGGTTGAACAGTTTGAATTTGATGCGCTGCATCAGCCCGCAGTCGCGATGATGCTGGGTACCCAGCGCCACAACGCCGAATACGCTGTACACCGCCACCGTAAAGGCCAACTGGTGGTGGCCTATCATGGCGCGATTGTGTGCACCGTAGAGGATGGCGTGTGGATGGTACCGACAGGGTTCGGCGTATGGATTCCGGCCGAGGTTGCGCACAGCAACCGCATCACCGCCAACGGCAAAGTCGGGTTTTTATTCATTGAGCCGGGGGCCGCCGCGCTGGCGCAAAAATGCTGCACCCTGGTGTTGTCGCCGTTGATTTTGGAGTTGATCAAGCACCTGGGCAGCCTGGAGCAGGATTATCCGGCTCACAGTGCGACCGCACGCTTGGCCAACGTACTGCTCGAACAATTGGAGCAGGCGCCCTCGGAACAGCTGTACCTGCCGCTGCCGGCTTCGACTCAACTGCGCGCTATTGCGCGCAGCTTGGCGCAGGCCCCGGAAAACCGCCGCACCATGGCCGATTGGGCACATCAAGTGGCGATGAGCGAGCGGTCGCTGGCGCGGTTGATCAAGCGTGAAACCGGGCTGACATTTGGCCAGTGGCGCAAGCAATGGCAAATCATCGTGGCCTTGCAGAGCCTGGCCGAAGGCGAGTCGGTACAGCGCACCGCCGAGGCGCTGGGGTATGAGTCGGTCAGCTCGTTTATCAGTATGTTTCGCAAGACCCTGGGTTCACCGCCGGCACGTTACATCCGCAGTACGCAGCCCGCTAGTCGTGCGTTCAATACTGATCCACCAGGCGCTGCAACTGCGGGTCTCGAACCTTGAACACCTCGAACAGCCCCAGCGCACGTAATGCAGGGAGCAGCGCCAGCAGGTCCTGCTCGGCGATGGTTCGCTGCTGTGCATCGGTGTTTGGGTCACACCAGGCCCGGGCATTCACCAGAAAGGCGCCCACACTGCCTTTGCGGATGACAACGCCGTGGCGTTCAGTCTGATTCTGGTTATCGGGCAACAGTTCTTCGGCGCGCATGCGGTGTATTCCTGGGAGTTGAGGCTGCGACTATAGACGCGCCAAAGTGGCCTGGGTACGCTATTGAAGACAATCAATAGTTCATCAAGGCCACTCATGTCCGCTCCGCTGATTCCCCCTTCGGTATTAACGGCTGCCGATGACCCGCTGGTTGTCGCCGTGGTCCGAGTGGACGCTGAACCGCGTATCACCGAGCGCCATTGCCATGCGCGTGGGCAGTTGCTGGGCACACGCCACGGCTTGTTATCGGTGGACGCCGGGGCCAGCCAGTGGGTGGTGCCGGCGACCCATGCGGTGTGGATCCCGCCGAATATCTCCCATGGCGCGCGCTCCCACGGCCCCTTCGCGGGGTGGAGTGTCTACGTGTCGCCGCAGGGCTGTGTCGAGCTGCCGGATACGCCTTGCGTCCTGACAATCTCCGGACTTTTGCGCGAGGCGCTGATGCGCGCTGCCGCCTGGCAGAGCCCTCAGCTGGACGCTGCGCAGTTGCGCCTGGCCGGGGTGATTGTGGATGAGATCCGGACCTTGCCACGTGTGACCCTGGGCTTGCCGATGCCTCAGGATGCGCGCCTGCGCAAGATCGCCCAGGCGCTGTCCGATTGCCCGGACGACGAGCGTCACCTGCAGGAATGGGCGGCCTGGGCGGGCATCGCCCCGCGCACACTGACGCGTCGGTTTGTGCTGGAAACGGGGTTCAGTTTCACCGCGTGGCGCCAGCGCGTGCGTATGTTGCGTGCGCTGGAGAGGCTGGCGGCGGGTGTGCCGGTCACGCGTGTGGCGCTGGAGTTGGGCTATGACAACGTCAGTGCTTTTATCGCACTGTTTCGCCGCACGTTTGGGGTGACGCCTGGGCGTTACTTCACGGCGCATGAGCGTTTATAAGTAAAAAATCAATGCCTGAAGTTAGCAGTTTGCACTTTTATTGATGGTTATTCAGCTGATGTTCAGGCCGAATTAAACTGAATAAATAGAGCGTATAGCCTTTACAACTCTTTACCTTTGCAGTCTGGATGAGCGAAAAAACAACATGCTAGCCTGCGCGTTTTCGACAGGCAGCAGGCGTGCATGAAAAGGCTAAAGGAACTGGCTGTAAACAAGCCCTGTTCATCTATATTTATAGTGGCGTTTATTGTATTCGCTGCGCTGCAATACAAACCGGCCGTGCTCAACTACACCACACGCTTTGTCGACTTTGCCGAGTACATGCTCGCCCATGGCGTGACCCTGTTTCCCATTGCTGATGACCTGCAACCATACCCTGATTACACGGTGCTCAATACGCTGCTTGTGTACCTGGTTTCCTTGCCGTTCGGGCGTGTATCCATCCTGTCGATGGGGCTGCCTTTTTGCGTGGCGGCCGCCTTGATGCTGGTGTTTATTTACAAGCTGGGCGCCTTGCATGAAAAAAAATGGGGCGCCTTTGCGGTGGTCTTTGCGCTGTTTACCTGGTCATTCCTGGACGGCGTGAATTCCTTGGCGCTGGACATCTATCCGGCGCTGTTCACCGTGATGTGTTTTTACCTGGCCTATGCGGGCCAACTGCACCCGTACCGCTTTCACTTGCTGCCGGTACTCCTGGGCCTGGCGCTGGGCTTTGCCTTTCGTGGCCCTATTGGCCTGATCGGCCCGGCGGGCGTGGTCGCCTCGTATTATCTGTTAAGTCGACAGTGGCGCCTGTTGCTGGTGTTCTGCCTGCTCGCGGGCCTGGTGCTGGCCGCAGGCATTGCGGTGCTGAGCTGCGCGGCCTACCTGCAAGGTGGGCAGGCTTTCCTGCAAGAGGTGCTGGTCATGCAAGGGTTGGGGCGCTTTGGCGCCGATCACGCGCCGCGTTATTACTTCTACTTCTCCGCAGGTTTGCTCAGCTATGGCATCACTGCCTTTATTGCGTTGAACGTAATCATCAAGAAGGGCAAACACTTCTTTGAGCGCTCGCCGGCGCCGGCCACTCAACTGCTGCTGTACCTGACGGGATGGCTGTTGGTGGTGATCGTACTGTTCACCCTCCCAAGTTCCAAGAAAGCGCGTTACATCCTTTCGATTACGCCGGCGATTTCATTATTGGCCGCCTATATCTTCGTGGATCGCAGCCAGCGCTTTGCAAGTACCCGCGACAAGTTGCTGAGGTTCTGCCTCAACTTGCCTGTGGTCGGTCTGGGCCTGTTGTTACTTGCCTTTATTTATGGCCTGTATGCAGCCACGCCGCTGCGGCCTAACTATCTTGGCGCGTGTGCAGGGTTGATCGGCCTTATTGTCATTCGGCCCTGGATACAGTTACGGTTTTATGCACATCCACAACGGGAGTTCGTGCTGTTGTGTTTTGGTGCTGCCGCGTTCCTGGTCCTGGATATGTTCTTCTTTAATTCGATTACTTACCACCTCGAGTTGGCCGATGAGCCGACCCCCAAGTTTCTGCCCTATTGGTTTTGGTAGAGCGTGGTTTTGGTAGGGCATGTTGCTATCGCAGCCAGACCCGGAATCAAGCCAAACATCAACGTCACGCGCCCACCTCAGTCGAGCATCGGATGGGTCAAGTGAACACTAACGTGTCAGGCTCGCGCCCGCGTGCCTGGCACGCTTGAAGGCCCCTGCGGCGGCAATGTCGAGTAACCGACGAAAATTCGGGCATTGCGCGTGGTCGGGAGCAGGGCAGGCCGCAGCGTGGCGCAAGCCGCGGCTCATGGCTTGCAGTTGTTTGACCGTCGCGTCGAGTTCATCGGCCTTGGCCAGCAGCAGCGTTCTGTCCACTGTGGCCTGGCCATTGGGGGACAGCATGGCCTGTATCTCGTCCAGCGACAGGCCGCCCGCCTGGCCGAGGGCGATCACCGCCAACTGCTCAATCACCGCCGCGCCAAACTGACGGCGAGCGCCGGGCGGGCTGATGGAGGTGATGAGCCCTTTCTTCGCATAAAAACGCAAGGTGTGAGCCGGCACGCCCGTGCGTTTGACCACCTCAGTGATATCCATTGGCAGACCCTTGACTTGAAGTTGACTTCAACTTCTATGATGCCTGCGCAGGTTAAATGGGTCCATGAATAAGAGGTCGGTATGGCATCGCTGCACGTGATTGCACAGGTAATTTTGTTAGGGGGCGGCGCGACGCTCGTGATGGATATGTGGATGTTGTTGATGAAGGCGCTCAAGGTGCCCACGCTGAATTTCGCCTTCGTGGGGCGCTGGGTCGGGCATGCGTGCCAAGGACAGTTTACCCATCGCAGCATTGCCCAAGCGGCGCCCGTGCGGGGCGAGGTCGCGCTGGGCTGGATCGCGCACTACGTCACCGGGATTGTGTTTGCGCTGTTGCTGGTGGGGATCGAAGGAGTCGCCTGGTTGCAGGCGCCCACACTCACGCCGGCATTGGTGCTGGGTATCGCCACCGTGGCTGTCCCGCTGTGTGTAATACAACCTGCCATGGGCGCGGGGTTTGCCTCCTCCAAGACACCCACGCCGGGCAAGAACTGCCTGCGCAGTCTGATCAGTCATGCGGTGTTCGGCGTGGGGCTTTATCTGGCTGGAGTATGTTCCAGCCACTGCTGGTAAGTGATACGGCTGATGTGCTCGGTCCGATAATCGTCGAAGAAGGCGTTGTATCGGTTTTCCTCGGTGTGATGAACGCGAAAGCCACACTTCGATTGAACGCTACAGGACTGGGTGTTATCGGCAAAGTAACCACACCAGAGCGCTTCAAGGCGCAGGGTTTCAAAGGCGTGCCGCATCACTTCCCGCACGGCTTCGGGGATCAGGCCTTTGCCCCAGTACGGCACGCCGATCCAGTAGGCGATTTCACCTTCACGCTCGCTGATCTCAAAGTTGCTGTGGCTGCCGATCAGGATACCCACGCAGCCCACCGCGCGGCGGTTCTCTTTGAGTTCGACGGCGTAGACCTCTGGGTGATTGAAAACGGTGCGGATGATCTCGGCACTGTTCTGCACACTGGTGTGCGGCGGCCACCCAGCGATGGGACCGACACGGGTGTCCTGGGCATATTCGTAAAGGTCGGCGGCGTCTGTGTCTTGCCAGGGGCGCAGCAAGAGTCGTTGTGTGTTCAGTGGCATGGCCTGTGTCCGTCAGCGATGGGTTCGTTTGGCACAGCCTAGGTGACAGGCGGCTGATCGGTACACGCCAGTACCTTGGCGATTTCGGTACTTATCGAAACTCCCGTGTCCGCTGGTGATAGGATTTACGCTCTTGCAGGTTGCAGCACTGAGGCTCAATGCATCACATACCGAAACTTTCTGCCCCCGACGACCCGCTACGAATGGGGGAGACCACACTGGCCGAAGGGCTGGGGCTGCCGCTCGCTTTCGGCCATGCGTACCTGACCGTGCTGGTGTGCCTCTGCGGCCGTGCGCGCTTCACGCTGAATTTCAAAGAGCATGCGGTGCGGCGCGGTGACGTGGTGGTACTGGCTGAGGACACGATTGCCTTGTTCAAACGCCGCTCACGTGGGTTTAACGTATTTTTTTGCCTGATACCCAAACGCTTTGCAACGGAGGTGGCCTACCCATTGCCAAACCCCTTGTTTGTGTTTTTGCACGACCATCCTCACTGCGTGCCCACCCAGTACGACAGGCCGCTGATAGCGGGTTGGGTCGCACAGATGCGCGACATCGCACGCAGCTGTCCGACTTATCGGCACATCATGCTGCGCAACCAGTTGCAGACGTTTTTCCTGAAAATCGCCGAACAACTTCCCGCCCAGCCAACGGGAGGCTGGGCGTTCAGCCGCAAGGAAATGCTCAGCTGGCGCTTCTGGGAGTTGATCGGCAAACATTGCACCCGTCATCGAGAGGTACAGTTCTACGCCGATGCGCTGAGTATCACGCCGTTCTACCTGTCGCAGCTGACCAAGGCATTTTTCAATGACAGCCCCAAGGGCTTGATCGATCGGCAGGTCACGCTGGAGATCAAGGCGCTTCTTTCATACAGTAACCTGGCGATTGGTCGTGTAGCGGACGCTCTCAACTTCGCCGATGCGTCGTACTTGTGCCGCTACTTCAAGCGTCAAACCGGGGTTTCACTTTCCGGCTATCGCAGGCATCAGCATGCGGCAAACGGGCAGGGCTGATCTGCAGCCCGGGGAAGCAGTAATCAGTGCCAGGCAAGGAAGTCGTTTTAATGAACCAATACGATCTGATTATTGTGGGCGCCGGCATTCATGGTGCGGCTTTGGCCTATTACTGCGCCCGTGCCGGGCAGCGCGTGATGCTTATTGAAGAGGCCCGGCCTGCCAGCGGTGCCAGCGGCCACGCCTTCGGTTGGATCAATGCCAGTGCATTGATCCAACCCGTGCAGCATTTGGCGCAAAGCGTGATAGATGATTATCACCACCTTCAGGCTGCGTTGCCGTCGTTCCCGTTGCGTTGGTGTGCAGAGTTGACCTATGGCCTGCGCCTGGAGAATCTCCAAACATCAGCAGCGGGCCTGAGCCTTTCTGCCCTTCAATCTCGTACTGTTTCGCAGAGTGAAATCCGAGCACTTGAGCCCAACCTTGCTGATCCGCCTCTTCAAGCCTGCTGTACGCAGGCGGCAGGGGTCATCTCGCCGGTCGAAGCCATTGAGTGCCTGGTTCTGGCCGCTGAAGGTTTTGGTGCACGGGTTGTTCGCGACTGCGCAGTGCGCCAGTTGCTCGTTGAAAATGGCCAGGTTGTCGGCGTCCATACCCAGGCAGGCAATCGGTATGGCAATAAAACGGTACTGGCTGCGGGCTTGGGAGTGCTTGAGCTTTTGGCTGATCAAAACCTGCATCTGCCCATTCGACCGTCCCCGGCGATTCTGCTGACGTTTGAAGTGGCGAAGGCACTGCTCAATGGCATTGTTTCGAACACCGAAATGGAGGCTCGTCAGGGCGACACGCATACCTTGATTGCGGCTGAAGACTACATCGACGATACGCCGGAAAATGGCCCCGCTGCCATTGGGCTCAGAGCCCTCGACGCGATTCGTGGGCAGTTGAACGGTGCGCAATCCATAGCGCTGAAGTCCGTAGCGGTAGGGTGGCGGCCGCTGTCTGACGACGGCCTGCCTATCGTGGGGCCAGCGGGCGACGACGGCAGGCTGTATATCTTGAGCGCCCATCCAGGCTTGACCCTGGCGCCCACCTTGGCGCGGCTGTTGAGCGAAGAACTGATCACCGGGGTGGCTTCGCCATTGCTGAGCAACGTTCGGCCGCTGCGTTTTCGGGTGTGAGCGTCAGAACCCTGTGCCGTCATCTGCTGTTCAAGTCACTTTCAATATTCCATTGAAAGTCTATGTGCCCCGTGCGGATGGCTGACGCAACCGGGGTTTCATTACGCTGGGGTTCTCCTTAACCACCTGCGGCGTTTATCAACATGGTCTTTAAAACCCCCATCACTTCGATCGGTGTGACGCTGCTTGCGCTGTTGATTGCAGGTTGTGCGAGCCATTCCCCTGACGGAGCGACCCCTATGCCAAAACCCTTGGTTTCCATCGCCGTACTCAAAGCCAAACCTGGCAAACAGCAGGCCCTCAAACACGGCTTGCTGGCCCTGGTTGCGCCAACGCGCACCGAGCCCGGTAACCTCGACTATGTGCTGTTTGAACTGCGCGACGCGCCCGGCACCTTCTACATGCGTGAAGCGTTCAAGGACCAGGCGGCCCTCGATGCACATTTTGCCACGCCGTATTTCAAGCAATTTGCAGCCACGGCCGACGATTTGCTCAGCGAGCCGTTGCAACTGATCTTCCTTGAGCAAGTGTCGAACTGAGCCATTCGTTATCTTGCACAGTTATCGACATAACCGTGATGCGACGCTGGGCCTGTGGCGAGCAGGCTTGCCCTGCGTTGGGCTGCGCAGCAGCCCCATCAGGTTACGACTGACTCACCGAGTCGCCTGAATTGGGGCGGCTTCGCCACCCAGCGCAGGGCAAGCCTGCTCGCCACAGTGAGAGTGTCGTCCTTTCGCGTCAGTGCGTGTCCTTGGCGGCAAACACTTGTTTGGCGTGGGCAAAACACTTCTCGGCGATGGCCGAGCGCGGTTCGGTCTTGCGCATCACCAAACCCAACGGCGCAAGCACGCTGGCGTCCGGCAAGTTGATAAAGGCGAGGTTCTCGATCGGGTTTTCCATGCCGCTGTCCAGCGGCATGATCGCGCAGCAAAACCCTTCGTGGATCGCCTGGAACAGCTGATAGGTCGAATCGCTTTCGAGAATGGGCTGCGGGTCCAGGCCCCGGCTGCGGAAGCTCAAGTCAATGGATTTTCGATAGTGCATGCCATTGCTGATCATCCCCAGGGGCAATTGCGCGGCATCTTCCCAACTCATTTCGGTGCCTTCGAACTGGAAGTGGCGCGTGTCGTACAGCAGACCGACGCGGGTTTCGCCCAGTTCGAAAACCTCCAGGTAATTGGGGTTTACGTGGTCCAGGTAGCACACGCCCAAGTCCAGTTGGTTGGTGCCCAGGGCTTCGATGATCTTGTCCGAGCTCATCGACGACAGGCTGAACTTGAGCTCTGGAAACGTCTGGGACAGACCCTGGATGTAGCTGATCGAGTTGAACCCGCTGAGCGGCACCAGCCCCAGGCGCAGGCTGCCCACCAACTGCCCGCGACACGCCGCCGCTTCGGCAAACAAACCGTCATGGGCGGCGAGCAGGGTTCTGGCCCAGGCCAGCACGCGCTCGCCGGCCTGGGTGAAACCTTCGAAGCGCTGGCCACGGGTGACCAGCTCCAGGCCCAGCTCATCCTCCAGATTGCGCAGGCGCATCGACAGGGTCGGCTGGGTGATATGGCAGCGCGCAGCCGCCTGGCCGAAGTGCCGAGTCTGCTCCAGCGCGATCAGGAATTTGAGTTGCTTGATGTCCATTTAAAGCCCCAGCCTGGGAATAAGTGAGCGGTCATGATAAGTGCCCGTGCCTGCACCCGCAGCAGACCCTCTCATTGTAAGGCCTGTGCGTCCAATCGCCTGCATTGACGTGATCCTCACCAACGAATCAAAAGCAGAGCAGCAACCTGATGTAACGCGATCTGAGTGTGGGGGCGGGCTTGACCGCGCATGGATTGAAAACCGGTCCATGAAATATTTGCTCAGTACGTTGCTCTCGATCGTCACCTTTTCGCCGGCGTGACCGGCTTTTTTGCGTCCCCTGAAACCTGTACACAATTTGAAATGTTTAAGTGGTTTAATGTTTATGTCGGCTTGCGATGGATCGCAGCCGCCGAGAGACCTTTTGTCATTGATTCGCCCAAGTTGCTATACCCAAGGAGCTACACCATGCAAGGAAGTATAAAGTCCAAACACTTAGCGTTTCTGTTGATCCCGCTGGTTGCCGCCTGTACCACACCGGACAGAACCCGTGAGTCGGCCATCACCCCCCAAGCCCAGCCCCAACAGGCCTGGCAGTTCGACAACTGCTCGGTCGGCTGCCCCAGCGGCGGCAGCCCACTGACGCTGAACCGCCAGGCGTACACCCTGAACAACAACGGTTCGACCAAGTTTGCCAACTGGGTGTCGTACAAAATCACCAAGACCACCCCTGCCAGCGGGCGCGCGCGCGACTGGCAGACCGACCCGGACATCCCGGCCGGCGAAACCCTCGACCCGGTGGATTACAACGGCGCCAATGTCGCGCTCAAAGTCGACCGCGGCCATCAGGCCAACCTGGCCTCGATGGCGGGCGTGGCGGATTGGCAAAGCCTCAATTACCTCTCGAACATCACGCCACAGAAGTCCGACCTCAACCAGGGGCCGTGGGCGCACCTGGAAGACCAGGAGCGCAACCTGAGCAAGCAGGCGGGAGTCGACGCGGTGTATGTTGCCACCGGGCCGCTGTATGAGCATTTTGTCGGCACGCTGCCGGGCACGAACAAGGTGCACACCATTCCCAGTGGCTACTGGAAAATCATCTTCGTCGGCAGCTCGCCTGAAGGCGGCATGTATGCCTCGTTCGTGATGAACCAGGAAACGCCCAAGGGCGCCAATTTCTGCGATTACCAGGTGCCCGTGAGTCAAATCGAAGAGCGCTCGGGCCTGACATTCTGGAGTGGTTTGCCGCAGGCGGTGCAGGCCGCGTTGAAGGCCAGGCAAGGGCAGTTGCCGGGGCGCATTGGGTGCAAGCAAGCGTTGTAATAGTTAAGGATCAGTATCGCTTCTGTGGCGAGGGAGCTTGCTCCCGTTGGGCTGCGAAGCGGCCCTGAAAAAAGGGACTGCTGCACAGTCCAACGGGAGCAAGCTCCCTCGCCACAGGTTACCGGTGCAGATACTGGCCTTTACTGTCGGCTTCGCTCGGCCTTTACATAGTCCAGTCGTAGTTCCAGGACCTGAAGAATCTGCTGATCAAAATTGACTACGATGATTGCGCAAGGGCTCGCCAGGAACCTGCGCTGATCAGCACAGGAAACGGTTGCGCGCCTCGCGGAGCAAGTCGCGCACCTGGTCGACGCGCAATAACAGCGTCATTTGCCGCTCATCGACGATGATTTCCGCCACGATCAATGCGCAGATCATCGGCGCGGTCACCAGCCAGTGCTCGTAACACTGGCTGGCCAGCGATATGCAGACGCCTCCAATCCACAGTGCCAGCACCCACTTGGGGGCACGACGTTGCAGGGGCACCCAGAAGCGCTGCAACCTTTTCAAACGGGCCGTGTGCAGCCTTAACGAGGCTTCGAGTCGGGATATGTCATTGCTCATGTTTACCCTCCCTCAATAGTACGGGCGCAGCTTGGGAGCATGGTTCCCAGCCAAGACAGGTTGACCCGTTCAACTTCTACCCAATGCTTGCCGGCGGGTTTTGTGCGGCAGCTTTTAAACGCAATACACACCTGCCTTGCGTCCAATAAAACAAAGTGCCGGTAACGGGGCGGGCGCTTTAACAGCCAAAAAAACATACGCATCGCCGTGCCTCGCTCAATCAAACGTGCCAACTGAGTTCAAACAGCGTGCCGCCGTTTTCCATGCGCCGGCAGGTCACTGCGCCGCCATGGGCGAGGGCGATGGCACGTACCACGGCCAGGCCCAGGCCACTGCCGCCCTGGGCGCGTGAGCGGGAGTTTTCCCCGCGTTGGAAGGCGTCAAACAGGCGCGTGGCAAAACCTTCGTCGATGCCGGGGCCGTCATCGCGCACACGCAGGTAGTTGAAGCCGTCGCGGGTGCTCAGGTGCACGATGACATTGCCCGGTGTCGCGTGCCGCCGAATGTTATCCAGCAGGGCCAGCAAGGCCTGGCGGATGCGCGCCGGGTCGCAACGCAGGGTGCGGCGTTGCAGGTCCAGTTGCAGCACAAAACCTGCGGCCACCAGGCTCGGTTCAAACAAGCGCACATCGTCTTCGATGCCTGTCGCCAGGTCGGCTTCTTGCAGGTTGAGTTCCAGGTAGCCACTGTCGGCCAGGCCCACCACGCGCATATCCTCGATCAAGCGCGTCAAGCCTTCGACCTGGCCCAGCAGGCTGTAAAACTGCGCGGTGTCGGGTTCGAATACACCCTCGGCCAACCCTTGCAGGCGCCCGCGCAGAATAGTCAGTGGCGTGCGCAGTTCATGCGCAATGGCGGCATTCCAGAACGCTTGCTCCTGCGCCATGCGCTGCAAGCGTTTGGCCATGCTGTTGAAGTCATTGACCAGGATCGCCGCTTCGCCGATCGACTGGTCACCGGCAACCGCCTGTACGTCCAGGTCGCCGTCGGCCAGTTTGCGCAGGTTCTCGGCCACGGAATTGAGCGGCATCAGAATGCGCCGCGACAGTTTCAGCGCCACAATCGAGCCCACCGCCAGGCTCACGCACGTGGTCAGGCCCATCCACACCCATTCAGCCTTGGCCGGCAGCCAGGCATCCACTTCGGCGTCGGTGAGCGGCCAGTAGGTCCATAGCAATGCATAAAAAATATACGAGCCGATCACCGCCAGGGCGATCACGCACAGCACCACGGCGCACATCGACAAGATAATCTGGCGGCTCAGGCCATTGAGCCCTTTCACACCACGCTCCCGAACCGGTAGCCGACGCCACGGATACAGGTGGGCACACCCTGCACGCCGAGGTCTTCGAGCTTGCGCCGCAGTTTGCTGATATGGCTGTCGACCGTGCGCTCCAGGCTGTCGCTTTCCGGTAAACACTGGGCCAGCAGCTCGGCACGGCTGAACACCCGTTTCGGCGCCTTGGCCAGTTGCGCCAGCAGCCTGAATTCGGTGACGGTCAAGGCCAGCGGCACTCGTCGCCCGGCCAGCGACACCGTGGCTTCGTAGCTCTCAAGGTCGATTTCAAACGCATCCACCCGCAGTACCGTGGGGCAGGCGTGGCCGCGATAAGCGATGGAGCGGCGCAGTACCGCCTGGGTACGCGCCACCACTTCGGCCGGGTTGAACGGCTTGACGATATAGTCGTCGGCGCCGATGCGCAGGCCCATCAGCTTGTCCATGTCCTGATCTTGCGCGGTCAGCATGATCACCGGCGTATGGCCGCGCTGGCGCACTTGCGCGAGAACTTGCCAGCCATCCACGTGGGGCATCAGCACATCCAGCAACATCAACTCCGGCTTGAGCGCCAGGTGCATGTCCAGCGCCTGTTGGCCATCACGTGCGTGGGCGGTGCGAAAGCCGCTGCGTTTGAGGTAGGCAATCAGAATGTCGGCGATCTCTGGCTCGTCTTCTGCAATCAACACCAGCGCCTGGGTTTCGCGGGCGTTGTCGGCTCGGGGCATCGATGCAACGGGAAAATCATTCATGGTCTGCTCGGTGAAGAGGTCGCGCGCCGTCGCATCCCTGTGCTCGCGGTTATCTGCCGTGTCGTAGCTGCCGTCCGTGGCCACGTGTTCAAGCGTTGATCATAGCCTCTGGGAGATGCCATTCGACCGTGGTCGGTGCATTGTGCGCAACAAACGTGCGCTTTTATGGGAGGTTTTGTGGAGAGACGATGGAGACAGCCAATAATTGTTGCAATTAAGGTTTTATCGGCGGGTTAGCCTCACAACAGCCTCTTTTGCCGCGAGGCCGGTGCGCTGGTGGGGAACAGTACGTCGGTCGGCCGAAAGCGGGCGAGGCCACAGGCGGCGGCAATACGCTGGCGTTGTTGGCCTAGGGCAAGTGCTTGGTGAAAGCTGATTTCGCTGTGCGCCAGCCCCAGTATATGGCCGACACCCGGCGCAAAATTACGGCCATGGGCCTGCCACCAGGCAGTGATTGCCTGCGGGTCGGGCCAGGGCAGGTTCTCATCGGGGTCCATGCGCACATTGGCGTCCTCGGGGTCGTCGTTCGGGCCGGCATCGAAATCCGGCGGGTCTTGCAGTTCCAGGTCGAGCAGCGCCAAGTCAGCGCCGGTGATCAGGCTGAAGGCTTCACCGGCGACGCGGGCATACGGCAGCTCGCTCATCTGCTCGATCAGCCATGGCACGCTGACCGGATCGCCCAGCAGCCCCAAGGCCTGGATGCCGATGCGGCGCTGCTCGGGGTGCTGCACCCATTGGCGGACCCCTGCGAAGCTGAACTCGCGCTTTTGCCAGGCCAGCAGCACACACAGCGCACGGTACTGAAACTCACCCGGCTGCTCGGCGAACTGTCGCAGGGGCTCCAGGGCGTGCTCATCGCCCAGCTGTGCGCTGGCCCAATTGGCCCAGAAGCGCGTGGCTGGATCCTGATGCAGGCAGTGGGCACGAAGGCTCGGCAGCAGGTCGTGCCGGCGCAGTTCGCCGGCCGTCCGGGCAGCCCGTGCCAGCACGCCGGGGTCGGCATGCGCCAGCGCGTTCAGCAAGGCGGGGCCGGGGTCGTGGCGATGCATGCCGCAAGCGGCCAAGCCGAGGCGGCGGAACAGCGGCTCAGGGGTGGCGAGCATACGGTCGATCCAGGGCGCTATGTGCGCCCAGTCGAGCCACCCCAGGGCCATCAGAAAACCGCGCTGCGTTTCCACAGCGCTTCTCACGTGCGCGCCGAGCTGCGATAGCACGGTCGCATTGTTCGCTTCGAACGCCAGCACCGTACTGGCGAACAGCTCGCCAATCGCCTGTGGGTCGAGCTGGGCCACTAATGTGTCCAAGCCGGTGGGTCCGGCGATACGCAAGCCGTCCAGGTGTGCGCCGATGCGGTCGTCGAGTTTGCGCAGGTCGTCCAGGTCGTAATGCGGCGCGTGTAAAGCGTAGCCACGCAGGACCGCGAGAAAACTCGCTTCTTCGACGTGAAGGTCAAGCACCACGGGCAGTGTGTTCATCTGTCGCCGGTCCTTGTGCAGGGGCAGGCCGCTGGCGTCGGGTTAGTCAATGCGCAGGCACCGCGTCCAGCTTGAACCGTCGAACTGCATCACATCCTTGGGCCCGATGGACCACATGATCCCGTCGGCTGCGCTCAGGTGATAGCAGGTCTGTGGAACGTCATCGCCGAAATCCACCGGCGTGAGCTTGTCGTCCTCGAGCCGGTAGACGAAATGGGTGGAAGACACGTACACCTGCCCATCGAAAACTTCCATGCCCCAGAGGTCTTCACGGGTGCTTTCATGTTCGATTATTTCCCACTGATCGTCGCGGCCCCGAAGCAAGGTGCCGAGCTGGCCGCAGGCGTAGACAAAACCGTCCGGCGCGCAGCGAACTTTGTAAAGTGCCAGGTTGGTCGGGCTGTTGCGCTGGGTGAAGAGGGCGCCGTCGTACTGCCAGATTTCGCCTTCCCAGCCGACGGTATAGATTTCCTGTTCGCTGAAGCCATCGATGGATTCAAAGCTGGTGTCGGTGATCGGGGTGTCACCGACCTGGGCGCTCTGGTCAATGCAGCGCCACTGATCTTCACCTTCGCGAAGGTAGGCTTGCCGGCAGGTGCCTACGGCGTAGGCTCGACCTTTTGCGATGCCACGGATTTCGCGCAGAGGGCCGCGTTTTTTTGGGTCTACGCCGCAGGTGGCGATGGATTCTTCGTTTTTAGTGCCGCCACCGCTGGCTTCTACCGACCCATCGGTGCCCAGCATCAGGAAACGCTCCGCCGGCACTTGGCAAACCGATCCGGAGCATGCGAGCCATGGCACTGTGCCTGCGTACACGGTTCCAAGATACAGAGTGAACAGTATCGAATCTGCGTAACCTTCGCTTATAGCTGCGTCGTGTGTAGCAATAAAATAACAGAGGTCTGAGCGGCGAACGACTCCAGTAGTAATGCTGAGTCCGCTGAATCCTGGGTCTTGAGGGTCCATGTTGGTTTCCTGATGTGAATAAATTAAGGGCTGGGGCTGCTAGGGCGCATCTCGGACATAGCCTTGGCGCGCTGTTGTGGATCACTGGTCATCGACGCACAGGCGTTGATCGGCCGCTCTTTGCCCGGGTCCTTCGCTTTGTCGTGATACGTGTTCAACTGAGCTTCCAAACACTCCTGTGAACAATCAGAGTCCGGAAAAGTTTTCTTGGCAGCCAGCGCCCCTGTCTCCGTTGCCTTGGCTCTTGGCCATTCACCGTTGGCATCCGCCTCCTGCAACGCCACCACCCCGCGCCGGGTATGCAACTGGCCATGGGTGGCGGTGGTTTGATTCGGCCCCTCGGCGCACATCACCGGGGCTTTGTTGGTCTTGTATTTGCTCCACCCGGCTTTTGTCGGGTGCTGGTGTCGGGGTTGGCCCGTAAAGGCCGGCCCTTCGGTAAAGGACGCCGAGTCGATAAGGTGGTCGCCGGTTTGCCCCGGGCAACATTTGTTGGGCCTGTAGGGGGCGAGAAAACAGCGCATTGCCCGCTGGCAAGGGTCATCGTTGATGGCTTTTGCCAAGGACCCATACTCGCTTTGGACGGCGGCGTGTTTGCGTTGGTAGTCAGGGTCGCCTTTAAACCCGTCGCCTGCTACACGCTTGGCGGCTTGCCTGGCTTTGCTCGCCGTGCGCAGCGGGCCGATATCCGGGCAGAACTTGTCCTGTGGGGTGTCCTTGCAAGCCGTTTGCGCCTGCTTTTTCTCGCTTTCGCATTGGG
This sequence comes from Pseudomonas sp. FP2338, assembly GCF_030687515.1. Taxonomy (NCBI): domain Bacteria; kingdom Pseudomonadati; phylum Pseudomonadota; class Gammaproteobacteria; order Pseudomonadales; family Pseudomonadaceae; genus Pseudomonas; species Pseudomonas sp. FP2338. The sequence continues at coordinate 2,430,299 of NZ_CP117436.1, forward strand.
CTGTCTCGTTGGCGAGTGCCATCCGGTCCATATAGGGCCAGGGCACGGTATTACCTGGTTGGGAGGCATGGTTGTGGGTGGTCAGGTCCATGTGGCGCACCACGTTCTTGCCTTCGTACTTCACATCCATGGACCACGAGGTGAAATACACCTTGCCCTTGATCTTGCTGGTGACGATGCCTTTTTTGGGCGTATTGCCAGCCTCATCCCCATAGCTGGTCTTGAAGTGGCTCTGGTCCTTGAGCATCACTTCCTTACCACTGATCTTCACCGTCCGACTGCCCTTGGTCGTGTCCTTGGCCAGGCCGGTGTTGGGGTAGGGAATGGGCACGCCCAGCGGGGTGGGCGGGGCCAAGGGTGGAGTGAAGCAGACATCCGGAAAGCACGCGATCGACTTGCCGTCGGCCGCCTTGCAGGACACTTCCATATTGTTGGCAAAGACTTGGTTAGCCATCAGGCAGCCCCCACGGTGCGGTAGCTGAGCAGCGCGGCGGCGCGTTGGCCGGCGTCGTTGCCCAGGTGGCAGAAGATGTTCGGCCCTTCGCCGTAGCCCTTGCGGCTGGCGGCCAGTGCCACAGCAAGCATCGCCGGGCCGATGGCGGCGCCGACTTCGCCGATGCAGTCGGCCGGGTGCCAGAGGTGGAAGAACTCCTTGCGTACCCGCAGGCTCCGGCTCAGGGCCAGGGAGGCTTCCTTGAAGTAATACTGTTCGCCGGAAATATCCGTCAGCCGATAATCCATCTGCTCCAACCCGCAGCCGGCTTCGCGCAGGGCGGCGCGGACCGCCTGGGTCAGGCCTTCGGCGCGTAGCGGAATGTCGTCGGCCTCAACTGTGGCGTGCTCCAGGCCGAAACCCAGGCCGATGCAGACCAATTGCGGTGTTTCGCTGGCAACGGGGGCGGCCAGCACCACGGCGGCGGCACCTTCGCCGGGGATAAAACCGTTGGAGTTTTTACCGGTGAGCAGGCGTTCGCGTGCTTCGAAGGCGGTCAGGGTGGCACCGTTCAGGAAAGAGTCGACGCCGGCAATCAGCACATGGCGATGGCGGCCCTGGTAGATCAGCGCACGCGCGTTCAGCAGGGCCACGGCGGCGCTGACCCGACCCTGGGCGATGATCTCGGAGGCAGGATGAAAGCGCAGGCCCAGCTCGTCTTCGATGGCGTGCAGCAGCCCCTGGTCCAGCCCGGGCAGGCGACCGGGGCGCTCGGCCTCCGCTACCCCCAGCAGCAGCGGAGTTGCTTGCGGATCGACCTCGGGGCGGCTCTGCAGTGCCTCGGCGATGGCGCGGGCGGCCATCTTGATCAACTTGGTGCGGCCGCGCCAGGGTTGTTCCAGCGGCACGCTGGCGGCAATCAGCCATTCGCCGCCACGGGCAATGAAGCGGGTTTCCTGAAAATTGTCGATGGCGCAGCGGATCGCCGCGCAGCTCGCCGGTGCACTGAGGCCAACTGCGCTGACCATGCCGGAGCCGATAATGCACAGCGCGCTCATTCGTGGGCCCCCTCGGGGGAACGTTTGGCTTTTACCAACGCGCCAAGCGAGGGGTAATAGTCCTTGCCCAGTGCACGGGCGCGCCACCAACCGGTGGGCATGGTGCCGACCAGCACCTGGGCAATCTCGAACACGTTACGCCGTAGCACACGGGACACCCGCCAGGTCAATTGCACCTGGCCGGCGTCCGTGTCGATCAGCAACGTGTCGATCACCGCCGACACCGTCTGATGGCCGCCTTTTTTCAGGAAGAAGGTCACCGGCACCTCCATTTCAGGGATACGAAAGCCTGCGTGCTCTTGGGCAGTGAGGTTTAGCAGCAGCACATCTTCGCCGCCGCGCAGGTGATCAATCTGCTGGTCCTCAGGGGCCGCCTGAAAGTAGCGCGGGTCGAAATCCCCGGGTAGAAACGGAAAGCAGTCGGCCAGCCAGGCATCGTCGTAAGTACCGGCGAAGCGGGCGCGTTGCGGCCAGCTACGGCCGATGGGGCCCAAGGCCATAGGGCGGAAGGTGCCGCTGTGACTGTCGATCGGCTTACCCACTTCCTCGGTGTTGGGCATTGGCCTGCCGACGATATGCGCGCTGTCCATGCCACGCGGGTACCAGCCGCAACCGCTGGGGTTGTCCAGGTAGCAATCACGCAGGTGGGGGGCATTCACCGTTGGATGGGAACCACCGTAGGCCTGGTCGTAGGTGATGCGCTGTTCGGTAAAAGGCTGCGGTGAGCTTGGCGAAACACCCAATAACCCCGGTTGCCAGTGCCTCGGGCCCAGGACCGAAAAGGCCTTGCTCATTCGCCCCACCCGAATGCCCGCCGTCAACTGCGTCACTGGCCGCCCGCCGGGTGCATAGGCCTTGCCACACACCAGCACATCGCAGAAGCGCTTGGCCGGGGCGAAGTCCATTTCCTGGCGCGGCGCGCTGAGCCCGGGTTCGCCGAGGAAGGTGTCGGCCATCAGTAGCGGTTGCTGGGTGTCCGCCAGGGTCGCGGCGCGGCCGTCCATCGGCAGGTTGAACGTGCCCTTGGCCACCACGACCAGGGATTCGCGGCCGTCGCGCTCCATCCCCAGGGTATAGGCCGCAATCAGTTGGCTGGCGTTGAGCAGTTCCATAGGGCCGAATACCTGTCTAGTTGATCTGCACCGAGCCGCCCTTGATGCGGTTGACCCCGCTGGAACGGCTGGAAAGGTAGGCGCCTTGGATAATCACTTTGCCCGCGCGGGTCAGGGTGATGCTGGCTTTGCCGCAACGCAGCACGATCTCGCGTTCGGCGCTTAATGCAAGGCACTGGTCATCCAACCGTACGCTGGCGACGGGAGCCGTTGAGGCCTGCGCGCTGAGCAGATGACCGATCACCAGCGGGTAAGCCGGGTCGCCGCCTTCGAACATCAGCGCCACTTGGCTGCCGATATCCGCCGGGCTCAGCCGTGCGGTGCAACGCGCGACGATGCCGCTGCGGCTCGGGCAACCCGGATAGGTGACCAAGGGCGCACCGGCGTGCGGAAGATCGAGCAGGGTGCCGATCACCACAGCGTCGATACGGGCCTGGGTGGGTAGCGGGTGCTGAACGGTCATATACGTACCTCCACTGTCCTAGTTCTGCAGGATCTTCTGCCCTTTGATCACCACGTTCTTGATGGCCTTGAGGCTGATGGCACCGGAACCGTTAAGGGTGATGTTCTTGCCGCGAATCATGATGGTCCCGTCCTTCTTCAGGGTGATGCTGGCCGCGCCGGTGGTCAGGCTGATGGAGTCGCCGGCGGTGAGTACAAAATGCTTGCCAACGTGCAGGGTGTCGTTCTGCTTGATGCCCGTGGAGCGGTTCTGGGCGACGTCGCGGGATTCGTTCTGGCCGATCAGGGTGCTTTGGTTACCGTTGATGCCGATGCCTTCGTTGCCGATGACCGTTTCGCCACGGTTGCCCGTGACGTGCAGGATCTCGTTGCCGCCCACGTCTTCGGTGCGGTTGCCGACGATGGTGATTTTTTCGTTGGCGCCGACCGTTTCCGTGCGGTCCGCGCCTATGGTGATGGTCTCGTTGCTACCCACCTGCTCGGTGCGATTGACGCCAATGGTGATGGTCTCGTTGCTGCCCACTTCTTCGGTACGGTTCACCCCGATGGTAATGGTTTCGTTGTTGCCCACGGTTTCAGTACGGTCGTGTTTGACGTGCACGGTCTCGTCGTTGTCGACGGTCTTGCTGCGGTCATGGCCGACCCAGTGGGTTTCGTCGTTCTCGACCTCGATGTCCTGGTTCTTCTCGGCGTGAATGAACAGTTGCTCCGCGCCTTTCTTGTCTTCCATGCGGATTTCATTGAAGTTGGCCGGTGAGCCATCCTTGCTTGAACGGCTTTTCACCCCGCTTTGGGTGGCATTGGCCGGCAGCGCGTAGGGCACAGTCTGTTCGGCGTTGTAGACACGCCCGGTAATGATCGGGCGATCCGGATCACCTTCGAGAAAGCTGACGATCACTTCCTGTCCGATACGCGGGATGTGCATGGCCCCCCAGTTTTTGCCGGCCCACGCCTGGGACACGCGAATCCAGCAGGAGCTGTTTTCGTTGGAGTGGTCGTGGCGATCCCAGTGGAAATGCACTTTGACCCGGCCGTATTGGTCGGTCCAGATCTCCTCGCCACCGGGGCCGACCACCACGGCGGTCTGCGGCCCGCGCACGATGGGTTTGGGGGTGAGCGGGAGAGGGCGAAAGACTTGGCTAGCGTCCATGCAGTCGAGCTCACTGATGAACTGTTCGGCCAAGGTTGCCTGCCCGCTTTCATAGGGGTCCTGGCGGATTTGATAACGTGCGAGCACCGCCAGGTATTCGCGGTTCTGGTCTGTACGGTCGTAGCCGGTCAGGTTGAACAGATGGCCGCAGCCCAGGCCGCGGGCACAGCCGCGTAACTGCACACGCTCGAACTGGCTGTGTATGGCTTCAATACGCGTTCGTGCATATTGCTCACCGTCGTTGCACTGGACGTATTCGCCCGGGTAGTCGTAGAGCGCATGATCGGCGTTGCTGTGGCTGCGCGGCACAATGGAGCGCACTTCCAGGCTGGCGCGCGGGCGTTGAAAGTCATAGTCGTTCAGCGCCAGCGAACCGGGTTGTACTTCTTGCGCCATTTGCCAATCGTAGAAGTGATCGCGCTCGCGCATTTGCTGGTCGGCAGGGTAGAAGGGCACCGAGGCGTAGTCCGGCGCCGTGGAGTGGGCACCATAAGCGTCGGCTAACACCAGTACATGGCGGGTCTTTTCATGGCGAAAGTAATAATAGATGCCTTCCTGCTCCATCAGCCGGCTGACGAAGTCGAAGCTGGTTTCGCGGTACTGCACGCAATACTCCCACTCGCGGTAGGTGCCGCTCAGGCCGTCTTCAAAATCGGAGAACCCGAGGTCGCGAAAGACCTCCTTGATGATGTCCGGCACCGTTTTGTTCTGGAAAATCCGGCAGTCCGAGGTGCGCGTGAGTAGCCAGAACCAAGGCCGCAGGCTGACGCGGTAACCCGCAAACTGGCCGTGACCGGTTTTTTGCCGGCAACTGCTGGCAATGCCGTGGAAGTAGCGTTGGGCGCCGCCGTACAGTTCCAGGGTCAGGCCGATGGGCTTGCCTAGTATCTGATCGAACTGGATAGCTCGGTCTTCGCAGGTCAGTTCCAACTCATAGTGGAATAGGCGCCCCAGCTCTTCGCTGCCTGTCATGCTCTGCAGCAGCAGGACATCGTTGCCCAGAGGGCTGTCGACCTGTGCCAGCCGGGTGTTTTGCGTGATTGCCATGAACGCCTTCCTTTGGCTCGTGTTCGGGCTTTAAAAATTGCAGCGCCTTGTCCCGCTGGCGGGAATGCATGCCGGGCAGCGACTCACCTTGGGCATGCAGAAGATCCTGTTCATCCCGTAAAGGTGGAGTATTAGAAACAGCCGATTCATGTTTGTCATGTCGGACGCTGCCGACGCGTTGCGTAGGACTTTAGCTGAAAAAAACGGTGTTGCTGGGGGTTCTTTCTCTGTGCCGTCCATGGTCACATTTCAAGGGGTGATCAAAGCTTCTGCGTGAGGGCGCCCAGCATCTGGTTGGCCGTGGAAATCACTTTTGAGTTCATTTCATAGGCGCGTTGTGTGGTGATCATATTCACCCTCTCTTCGACGGTGCTCACGTTCGACGTTTCCAGCGTGCGTTGCAGGGCGGTGCCGAAGCCGTTGACCGCCAGGTCCAGGGTTGCCCGGTGGTCTGCAAGCTGCCGGCACTGAAGTTTTTCTGGGGGCCGACGATGTGCACACCGGTGCCCAACTGCAGCCCGGATGGCAGCTCACTGTCCTGTGTCGACTTCGCGCCAGGCTGGCGCTTGATCTGGTAGAGCAGGTCCTGGAACTCGGCGCGATCACGTTTGAACCCGGTGGTGGAGACGTTCGCCAGGTTGTTGGAAAGGGTCGTCAACTGAGTGTCCTGGGCAGACAGGCCGGTTTTTGCGACGTACAGGGCAGGAATCATGGGCTCTCCAGGTAAGTTGCGCTCTGCGGGCAAATCGCGCTCAGCGGGGCATACGGGTGAGCGCGATTGTGCGCAACCAACGTGCGCTTTCATGGGAGGTTTTGTGGAGCCACGATGGAGGCGGGCAATAATGTGCCCGTCGCACTTATTTCAACTCAGGCTCAATCAGGCCGGCCACGCCACGCACGATAACCTCCGGGTAGCTGTGTTCTGAATCGAGGTTAGTCAACACCACCACAGTCAACTTGTCGTCGATAAACCGAGCGAGGTGCGACGTGAAGCCTTGCCAGGCGCCACCGTGCTCGACCACCCGATGGCCGTTGATCGAGCGGATTTCCCAGCCAAACCCATAGCCCTCGGCGTGTTGCTTGCCGGCGTAGGGGTAGGGCGTCCACATTTTTTGCAGCGAGGCTTTGGTCAGCAGGGTTTCGCCATAGAGGGCGCGGTCCCAGCGCGCGATATCGCGCACGGTGAAGTACAGCGTGCCGTCTGCCGTGGCATTAAACGTAGGCGACACCCATTCCTGGTTCTTGAGCACGCCGTCGTCGTTTTCGTAACCGGACGCCCGGTTCGGCACGATATCGAGGTCGGAAATGACCCGTGACGCACTCATGCCCAACGGCGTGAAAATATGCTGCCGCAGAAACTCGCCATACGGCTGCCCGCTGACACGGTGGATCAGGATGCCGAGCAACATAAAGTTGGAGTTTTGGTAAGCCCAGCTGTCACCCGCCTTGAAGTCCAAGGGCAACGTGGCAAGGGCTGCTGCCAACTCGGCTTCGCAATAGTCACGGCGTATGTCCAGTGGGCCGCCGGGCTTTTGCAGCGCCGGCGTGTCATAAGCGGGCAGGCCGGAGGTGTGCGATAGCAGGTTGGCAACCTTTATCGGCGTCCACCCGGCCGGCGCTTCGGGGAAGTACTCGATGATGCTGTCATCCAGGCGGACTTTGCCTTGCTCCACCAGCATCATCACCGCCGTTGCGGTGAAGGACTTACCCACCGAGCCGGACTGCAGCACGCTGTCTGCGCTCATCGGCACATTGAGCTCGACGTTCGCCAGGCCATAGCCCTTGGCGAGTACGACGCGGCCGTTTCGATAAATCCCCAAGGCCAGCCCCGGCAAGCCCTGCCGGGTCATTTCGGCGGCGACATAGCGGTCAACGGCCATGCTTTGTTCGCGGCTGAGGGCTGCTGCATCCACCGCCGCAGCCATTGAAGAGGACATCATCAGGATGCTCGCCGTTAGGGTTCGAAACATAAAAACCTCAAGCCTTTATCGCCGTCTCTGGACGCTCAGTGTACCCAATGGGTATGGAGCTTCATGGGAGATTTCATGGCGCCGGCGTGGATGAAACAGGCGGATTGACGATCAATACACAAAAGTCCAATATGGAATTATAAGTACAAAAAGCCTATGCCTTTCTTTCTTCACGCTTGCCAAACCAACAACAACTTGCGAGATAACGACCATGAAGAAACCCGCGCTGATCACTGCACTGGCCCTGGGCCTGTTGGCTTCAAGCCATGTGCTGGCCGCTGAGAAAACTTTGCGTATCGGCATTGAAGCGGCCTACCCGCCGTTCGCCTCCAAGACCCAGGAAGGCAAGATCGTCGGCTTCGACTACGACATCGGTAACGCCTTGTGCGCGCAGATGAAGGTCAAGTGCGTGTGGGTGGAAGGTGAGTTCGACGGCCTGATTCCTTCGCTTAAAGTGAAGAAAATCGACATGGCCCTGTCGTCCATGACCATCAACGAAGACCGCAAGAAGTCGGTAGATTTCACCCACAAGTATTACTTCACCTCGTCGCGCCTGGTGATGAAGGACGGCGCGGTGGTGGATGACCAGTACGCCAGCCTCAAGGGCAAGACCATTGGCGTGCAGCGCGCCACCACCACCGACCGCTATGCCACCGAGGTGTTCGAGCCCAAGGGTATCAACGTCAAGCGTTACAGCAATAACGAAGAGATCTACATGGATTTGGCCTCGGGGCGCCTGGATGCGATTTTTGCCGATACCATCCCGTTGAGTGACTTCCTGTCGATGCCACGCGGCAAGGGCTATGCGTTTGTCGGGCCGGAACTCAAGGACCCCAAATACGTGGGCGAGGGTGCCGGGATCGCGGTGCGAAAGGGCAATACCGAACTGGTCAGCGCGTTGAATACGGCCATCGACGGCATCCGCGCAAATGGCGAGTATCAGAAGATTTCACAGCAGTATTTCAAGTCCGATATCTACGGCGACTGAGCGTGAAACAGCAACAGTAGAGCCATACTCGGTCAACTGTGGGAGCTGGCTTGTGTGGGAGCTGGCTTCCACAGTTGATCAGCGGTGTTCCAAGACGGGTTGCTCAGCCCTTCAATTCCTTGAGGTGCTTGTACACCGTCGCCCGCCCCATCCCCAGCACATTCGCCACATAGTTCGACGCGCTCTTGCCCTTGAACGCGCCCTCGGCATGCAACGCCAGCACCAGTTCACGCTTATGGTCGCGGGTCAGCAGGTTCAGGCTCAGCTGACGCTCACGCATCCAGGCATGCAAGAAAGTGTTGATGCGCTCCTGCCAGTCATCACGAAACAGTGAATCCGGCTGCGGGATCAGCTTGCTCGGTGACAGGAACAGGTCCAGTGCCGCCTTGGCGTTTTCGAACAGCGAGATATTCAGGTTGATACACAGCACCGCCAGCCGACGACCTGTGTGGTCATGCAACACCGTGCTCAGGCTGCGGATTTTCTGGCCGTCCCAGTTGAGCTTTTCATACGGGCCGATATTCACTTCGCGGATGTCATCGCTGAGCATGTCCTCCAGCGACGAGTCGTCACCAATGGCCCGTTTCGACAGGTTGTTGGCGATGTAATCGACCTTTTGCGTGCGCAAGTCATGCAGCACCACTTCGGCGTGGGGAAAGAACAGCGTGGCGATCGCATCGGCGATCGCCCGGAAGTTCTGCACAACGTTTTCTTGTTCGGCAATGCTCATCAATGCGGCTCCAGGCGGACGGGCGAGAGCATACCAGCGTCCAGGCCAAACCGTGTCAGTGGCTCCGGCAAAGGCGCGCCACGCACCAGCGCCGCGCTGGCCTGGCCCATGGCCGGTGAGGTCTGGATGCCATAACCGCCTTGCGCCGCCACCCAGAACAGCCCCGGCACCTGCGGGTCAAAGCCCGCGAGCAAATCACCATCAGGCACAAAACTGCGCAGCCCGGCCCAGGTGCGGGTCGGGCGGCGGATGGTCAACGTGGTGGCTTCTTCGATCTGGTAGATGCCCATGGCAATATCCAGCTCTTCGGGCTGTACATCCTGGGGTTCGACCGGGTCAGCGTTGGCGGGCGAGCCGAGGAACATGCCTGCATCGGGCTTCATGTAGAAGGCTTCGTCGAGCGCCACCAGCATCGGCCACGCATGCGTGTCGACGCCCTCTGGCCCGGCGAAGATAAACGCCGAACGCCGCTTGGGCTGCAGGCCGATGGACGCCGCGCCGGCGAGCCCGCCGATATGATCGGCCCAGGCGCCGGCGGCGTTGATAATGATCGGCGCGGTGTAGGTCGCGTCCTGGGTGCGCACCTGCCACAGGCCGTCGGCGTCACGGCTCAGGCCCAGCACATGGCTGTCGGTACGCACTTCGCCGTGGTGGCGGCGGATACCGCGCAAATAGCCCTGGTGCAGGGCATCGGTGTCGATGTCGCTGGCGGTCGGGTCGAAGATGGCGCCGTGGACTTTTTCGCGACGCAAAATCGGCAAGCGTGCGCACGCCTCATCGACATTTAGCCGTTCCACCTGCGCCACAGTGGCCTTGGCGCTCTGGTATTGGCGCTCCAGTTCCGCCGGGTCGCCGCTGAAGTCCACGGTGATCTCCCCGCGTGGCGTCAGCAAAGGGTGTTCACAGAAGCCTGCCGGCGGGTTATCAAAAAATGCACGGCTGGCCAGGGTCAACGCGCGCACCTGCGGCGTGCCATAGGCCGCAGTATAGAGCGCCGCCGAGCGCCCGGTGGAGTGATAGGCCGGGTGGTTTTCGCGCTCCAGCACCAACACTTTGCCATGCTGCGACAACCAGAACCCAGTGGATGCACCGGCAATGCCGCCGCCGATGATGATGAAGTCTGCATGGCTCATAAACATCTCCTTAAACAATGATTAGCGCTGGGTTAGGTACAAGGCATTGGCCAGTGCGACATCTTCCAGGCCCAGGCCGATCGAGCGGAAAAACACGTGGCGGTCATACTCCGGGCGCTGCGCCATGTCACAGAGCAACTCCGGCAGGTCGCCGACCATGGCGCGCTTGTCCCAACCGTATTGCTCGGCGGCGATCAGCATTTCCCCGGCCGCGCCCGGCGTGGTCTGGCGATAGTCACAGAACACGTGCATACCTCGCAGGCTGGCGGGTGGCACTTCATGGGCGCGTGGCGCATTGGTGCTGATGGAGGTGATCAGCGCGGGTTTGCGCAAACGCGCCGGGTCGAGCACCGGGCCGGCCGATGAGGTACACAGCAAGATCACATCGGCATCTTCCACGGCGCTGTCACAGCTGTCGGCCAGGGTCAGGCGTGGGTCCAGGCCTTTGAGGTGGGCGAGGGTGTCGGCGTTGGCACGGCCCAGGCTCGGTGAATACAGGCGGATGTGCTGCCAGTCGCGCAGATTACGCACGTAGTGCAGGTGCGCCTGGGCCACCTTGCCACTGCCGATAATCGCCAGGCGCCGCGCGGCTGCAGGCGCGAGCACGTCCACCGCCAATGCGGTGGTGGCAGCGGTGCGCGCGGTGGTCAGCTCGGCCGCATCGCACAGCAACAGCGGCTGGCCGGTGTGCATCGACATCAACAGGGTCCAGGCCGTCACCAGCGGGCCTTGCTCGCGCACGATATAGGGCGACGTCTTGACCCCATACACGCCCTCGTCGGCCAGCACGCCCAGGTAGTTGATAAAGTCGCCGGCCCCGTACGGGAACTCCACCAGCTGTTGCGCCGGCTGCACGGCCAGCCCGGCCGCCAGGTCGCGGAACAGCTTGTGCAGGATGTGGGGCACATCGACCTGGGCAAGCAATTCACGGGCCTGGGCCTGATTTATGACAAGAGGCGTGCTGGACATGGCAATCTCCGCAGATAAACTAATTTGTCCATTATGGACTTTTAGTTCTGTAGAGCAATATCCAAGCACAGATTTAGGGTGCACCGGCAAGCGCAGGTGTCCAACTGACAGAACCGAGCAAATGTGGGAGCGGGCTTGCTCGCGAATGCGGTGGTTCAGTCAGCATCTATGTGTCTGACCCACCGCATTCGCGAGCAAGCCCGCTCCCACAGTTTTTATTGTGTTCAGGCAGGCGGGGCTGTGGGTTTAAGGCACTCGATGGAACGGTCCACGGTGGTCTTGGCCATCTCCAGCAAATGCCACACCGCCAGAATCTTCGCGCGCTGCGGGCTGGCCAGCAAATCACCGCAATTGAGTGCGGTAGCGCAAGCACTGTCGAGCAAGCTGGCGGTGTAGAGCAGGGCGTCTTCGAAGCTCAAATCTTCGATTTGAACACCGTTGGAGGGTAGGTAATGGTCAATGGCGCGGTTGAAGGCGGCGCGGTCTTTGGTGGTGTTGCGGGGTGGATCGGGGACGACTTTTTTCATGGTGTAACTCCACATGGTTGGAGCCGACACTTGTCGCGACTAAACGAGGGTGGCAGCTGTACGCAGGTTAGTCGACCGGTCACATGGAAAACCGGCGCACCCGAAGGCGCCCTACGCACAGCCACCATAAAACTTCACGGAGGACCATGCGCCATGTAAGACCCGAGCGACTAAACCCGATCACTGATAAGCAGTGACGGATCGCAGACTAGCCATCGATTCCAACAGGCACAAGGCGGCAAGGATTGTCTAGGAAACGTCCTGCAATTTAAAGAGACGCGCCCTGCTGGCCCTTTAAAAACCATGACCAAATGCCACTAATCTCGCCACAGATCGTTCCCAAGCGGGAGCGTGGGAACGATCTAACTGACAGAACCGACCAAATGTGGGAGCGGGCTTGCTCGCGAATGCGGTGGGTCAGTCAGCATCTATGTGTCTGGCCTACCGCATTCGCGAGCAAGCCCGCTCCCACAGTTTTGATTGTGTTCAGGCCGGCGGGGTTGCGGATTGTTAGCGCATGTGCAGGATAATCGGGCTGCTGCTCGCCGGGTCGGTATGCCCGCGCAGCTTGTTCACCGCCGCAGCGTCCACCGCGCCGCCGTTGTTGCCCCATGTGCCGCGCACGTAGCTCAACACCTGGGCGATTTCCTGGTCGGACAGTTGCTCGCGGAACGCTGGCATGCGGTACGCATCCGGCACACCGGCGGTCACGATGCGTTGCGAGCCGTTGAGGGTGATGTTGATTGCCGAGGCGCTTTCCTTGGCCAAGGCTGAGGTGGCACCGGCCAAAGGCGGCATCCACTCCGGCTGGCCTTTGCCGTCCAGGCCGTGGCAGGAGGCGCAGCGGGTGGCGTAGGTGTGGGCGCCTGGGGCGCTGGCGTCGGCGGCAACCGCTTGGTATTGCCACGGCGAACCGTCACGCTGCGGGTCGCCCGGCAGCGATTTGAGGTAACGCGCAATGGCGGCCAGGTCGTCGTCCTGCATGAACTGCGTGGAGTTGTTGAACGCCTCGGTCATCGAGCCATACACCACCGCGTGTTTATTACGGCCGGTCTTGAGGAACTGCACAATCTCCGGCTCGCTCCAGCGGCCCAGGCCGGTGTTGTGGTCCTGGCGCAGGCTGGGTGCATACCAACCGTCGAGCAGGGCACCGGCGAGGAACGGCGCGCCGGATTCGTCCAATGCCTTCTCGTTAAACGCCAGCCCACGCGGCGTGTGGCAACTGCCGCAATGGCCGGGGCCTTGGACGATATAGGCGCCACGGTTCCACAACGCGTCCTGCTCGGGTTTGGCGGCATAGGTTTTAGTCGGCGCGAACACACCGTTCCACAGTGCGATAGGCCAGCGCATGTTCAGTGGCCACGGAATGCTGCTGGGGATGTTCGGCTCGCTGGCCGGTTGCACGCCTTGCATGAAAAACGCATACAGCGCACGCATATCATCGTCGCTGAGTTTTACGTAGGACGGGTAGGGCATGGCCGGGTAGAGCCGTCGCCCACCCGGCGCCACGCCGTGGCGAACTGCGCGGTCGAAGTCAGCCAGGCTGTAGGTGCCGATGCCGACGTTCTTGTCTGGCGTGATATTGGTGGCATGAATGGCGCCCAGCGGCGTGGCCATTTCCAGGCCGCCGGCAAAGGGGGCCTTGCCCGGCAGGCTGTGGCAGGCCACGCAATCACTGACGCGAGCGACGTATTCGCCACGGCTGACCAGTGTCGGGTCGGCGGTGGCGTTGGCCTGTTCAAACGGCGAAGCAGGTTGACGGGTAACGTACCAGGCCAGCAGGCCGGCGGCGACTGCGCCGGCCAGCACCAGCCAGCCAGCGGTTCTAGCCAATCGTTGGTTGTTCATGGGCGTTCCTTGTCGGTCAGGCGAAGGTGTAGCGGCTCAAGGGCAGGCTGCGGATGCGCTGGCCGGTCAAGTGCGCCACCGCATTGGCCACGGCAGGCGCCACTGCGGGCAGCGGCGGCTCGCCGATACCGCCCATCTTTTCGCCGCTCTCGACGATCTTTACGTGCACCTTGGCCATCCGCGAGGGTGGCAGGATCGGGTAAAGGTCGTAGTTGCGCGCCCGTGGTTTACCGTCCACGTACACCGCTTCTTCCACCAACGTTTGTGACAAGCCCAACGCTACGGCGCCATTGACCTGGGCCTCGATGATCGCCGGGTTGACGATGCTGCCAGGGTCAATCGCTTCCCAGATGTGATGCACCTTGACCTGGCCGTTTTCGATCGACACTTCGGCAACCACCGCCGCGTGCGAGCCAAAGGGCGAGGCCATGGCCACGCCGCGGGCGCGGCGGCTGCCGTCTTCGGCGGTGTAGGGGCCACGCTTCCAGCCACCGGACAACTCGCCCACGGCTTGCAGCAAGGTGGTCAGGCGTTTGTTGTCGCGCAGCAGGTGCAGGCGCAACTCGTACGGGTCATGGCCACCTTTGTCGGCCAGTTCATCGAGGAAAGCTTCGTAGAAAAAGTCATTCAGCGAGTTGCCCACGGAACGCCAGTAGCCAAGCATGGTCGGGCCTTTGACGTAGATCTGGGCGATGCGTTTGTTGGGAATCGCGTAGGACTTGCCCGACAACCCTTCAAGGGCCGTCGGGTCGATTTTGTCGCCCTGTTTGCCGGCGATGGCCTCGGAGGGGCCTTCGGTGGCGCTCACGGCTTCGATGGCCACCGGCAAGCCTTTGTCATCCAGCGCCGCGCGGAACTTGACCACCGCGACCGGGCGCAATACATCGCGCAGGAACTCTTCTTCACGGCTCCAGATCAACTTGACCGGGCGGCCCACGGCCTTGGCCAATGCGACGGCCTGCGGGTACGGGTTGGCCGAGTCGTACAGGAAGTGCCTGCCGAAAAAACCGCCCAGCAACGGCGAATGCAAGGTGATCTTCGACACGTCCAGCCCGGTGCGCTTGGCGATGTCGGCGCGGAACATGTCGGGTGCCTGGTTCGGCAGCCAGACTTCCAGCGTGCCGTCCGGGTTATAGCGCGCCAGGGCCGATGGCGGCTCCAGTTGGGCATGGTTGACGTACTGGTTGTGGTAGGTGGCTTCGACCTTGGTCTTGGCGTTTGCCAATGTGGCGTTGACGTCGCCTTCGTTTTCTTCGTCGCGGGCCGGGCCTTGCTGGGCGGCGAGGAAGTCACGGTATTTGTCGCTGGAAAAGTCCGCCGGCATGGCGCGCACTGTAGAGTCGGCGGCGGCTTCCAGCCATTCGACCTGAATAGCTTCTACTGCACGCTTGGCGTGCCACCAGCGCTCGGCCACCACGGCCACGGCGCCAGGCAATTGATGCACCGAGTGCACGCCTTTCATGGCTTCGACTTGGGACTGATTGCGCAGGCTGCCCACGGTCATGCCCAGGCGCGGCGCATGCTGCACGGCGGCGTGGAGCATGCCGTCGACCTTGAGGTCGATGCTGTATTGCGCCTTGCCGGTAGATTTGTCGTAGGCATCCAGGCGTTTGACCGGCTTGCCGATCCAGCGGAACTGGCTTGGGTCGCGCAGGGTGATAGTGGACGGGTCAGGCACCGGCATGTCGAGGGCGCGGCTGGCCAGTTCGCCGTAGCCCAGCGAGCGGCCGGAGGCGGCGTGTACTACGCGGCCGGGGGTGGTGGTCAGTTGTGCGACCGGCACGCCCAGTTGCTCGGCGCCGGCTTGCAACAGCATGGCGCGGGCGAGGGCGCCCAGGCGGCGCATGGTCGGGTAACTCATGCGCACCGACATGCTGCCGCCGGTGATGCGCATGCCGTTTTCCATCACCACATAGGCATCGCCCGGTGGCGCGGCCTCGACGACAAAGGTGGCAGGGTCGGCGTCCAGTTCTTCACCGACAATTTGCGCCATGGCGGTGTGGGTGCCTTGGCCGCCTTCCATAAAGGGGCTGAGCAGGCGCACCGTGCCGTCCGGGCGAATCTCGAGAAACGCCGGCACCTGCGTGCCGCGCTCCGTAGGGTTGGCAGTGGCCGCGAAGGCGCGGCCGCCACCCAGCGGCAGGCCGAAACCAATCACCAGTGCGCCCACGGCGGTGCTGGCCAGAAAACGTCGGCGCGACAGGTTGACCGGGTCGCCCAGGGCCACATCCAGCAGTTCGTTGCGCGTATTCATCAGGCGCGCTCCTTCTGCTTGGCCAAGTCATACATGGCGGTGTGGATGGCGTTATAAGTGCCGCAGCGGCACAGGTTGACCATCGCGGCATCAATTTGCGCAACCGTCGGCGCGGCGGTGTGCTTGAGCAGCGCCGTGGCCGCCATCACTTGCCCGGACTGGCAATAACCGCATTGCGCCACCTGATGTTCGACCCAGGCGGCGACCACCTGCTTGCCCACCGCATCGTCCTCAATGGCCTCGATGGTCGTGACCTCGCGGCCGACCACACCCGCCACCGGGGTAACGCAGGAGCGCACCACATTGCCGTCCACCAGCACCGAACACGCACCGCACTGGGCCAGGCCACAGCCGTACTTGGTGCCCGTCATGCCGAGGTCGTCGCGGATCACCCACAGCAGCGGCGTGTCGGCGTCGGCATCGACCTGGTAGGTCTTTTGGTTGATACGTAATTCCATGGCGGGTTTACCTGCTGATCATCGGTGGGTGGTGCTGAGCTCTTTTGAGCTCTTATAAGAAGAGTGGGACTTGTGGCCCATCGTTGCACTCTAGACCACGGCGCAAAAGCTATCTATCCACCAGTCGATAAGTCGGAGGATCAGGCAAGTATTTCGCAGGAATGCACTACCTGGCGCGTAGGCAACCTCTGATCCGACCCGGCTCGCCGCACTTTTTTTGATTCTCCTGATCTACCCCTGTCACGACCCCACTCATTCAGAGTGTGGGCAGCACAATCAGACCCGGTGCCGATGGATCGAACGTCACATATTTGTATCTCCCGCTGGCCGTTGTTTTTGGCGGTTCTTTTGGCACTGTTTGCCAGCGGTTGCAGCCAGCAGCAGGGCCGCGATATCGCCAGCCAGTTCAGCAATGGCAGGCCCGATGAGTTCTTTCAGACCAGCGTCGACCGCATGGCAACCTTGAGCATGCGCGACAACCTGCAAAGCCTGTATCTGTTGATGAGCAAGCTATACCTGCGCAACCCCAGCCAGTGGCGCCAATCCGGTTACCCGGATGCGGTGAGCGCCGCGCGCGAAATCCGCCAAGCCATCGAGCAGCAAAAACCGCTGCCGGCACTGGGCGAGCGGCGCGATCTCGCGGCCTTGAGTTACTCGTTGAGCCCGGATTTTAAAGGCGACCGGGTCGGCGCGTTTATCTACGCGATCGGCAGCATGCTGGTGACCGCCCATGGCGGCCGCACCCAGTTTTATATGACCGACTCGATCAACCCGCAGTTTGTCAGCAACGCCGCACGTAATATCGAGAAAGCCACCTGGCTGCTCAGCCAGCGCCAGGACGCCAACGGGGTGTTGCTGCTGTTTTCCAACGAGATATCGGAGGAGGGCAGCAACCTCAGCTTTGCGGTCGAGTTCGGCAAAGTGGTTGCGCGCCTGGACCTGCTCGCGCAGATGCTCGATGAACGCTACCGACGTGTGGCGCTCAACTATGCGCAGAGTTTGCTGCTGATGAATTTCTTGCCGGTGCAGTAATGTAGGTACGGTATTTCCCTTTCAGGTGTAGGAAGCGGCCTATCTTAAGCCCCCACGCTTGAAACACCCCTCGGTGGGCAATAGCCTCGGGCTTTTCTCAACGGATGAGTGCCTACCTTGGGTAAGCGTAAAACGGTTTGGCCTACGGATCGCGAAGTTCGCCTGCGATTTATTCTCTTTGCGGTAATCGATGTGGCAAGCGCCCAAGGCGTTCCTGCCGAGGTGTTATTGACCGCACATAAACTGCTGCGTGACTCGCCGGCGGAGTCTCAGTTACGCAAAGCCCTGGCCGAGATCCTGGCATGCGATGAAATGGCGGGGTTCAGTTTCCCCAGGGGGTCTGAGGCGGATGACTTTATGCGCACGATCGAACCGCTGACGGACGAGACCGATTACCGGGTTTTGCCCTCGGGTTAGATCGTTTATTTCCTTAAGTGAGGTCGCAAGGCTTTAATCGCATATCCATGCTGACGTTTATGCGGTGTCAGTAGCGGCTTTAAACGTCTTTGCAGCGATGCGTCTGTTATCACGTAAAGCGTCGCTGTCTTGGTCACCCAAGCAAGCTCCCGAACAGCCGTTTGTGCTGCTCTGCCGTCGTCTTGCGCCGTCGCTCGGTGTCTCTAGAATCGGCGCCAGAACTTAGCCATTTCCTGTCGATTACGGAGTTTCGAACATGATGAACGCAATGCAGATGCCGATGAACACATCCATGCCAATGATGCCGATGATGGGCATGCCGATGATGATGGCGACCATGAAGTGCGAAATGGCGGGTGATGCCATGATGTGCACCATGAAGCCGGCGGCCGGTATGGACATGGCGCAGTTCAAGACCAACGCCGAGATGATGGCGATGATGATGAACTGCGGCATGCCGATGATGATGCAGTGCGCAAACATGTCGATGCTGTGCATGTCGGCCGATGCCATGAAGATGATGGCTGACATGAACATGCCGATGATGACCATGGGCATGTCGATGCCGATGATGAAGTGCATGATGGAATGCACCCTGATGAGCGACAGCATGATGTGCAAAATGATGCCGATGCCAGGCATGAGCATGGCCATGATGGAAAACTGCTGCATGCTCATGAACACGCTGATGAACGACTGCGCCATGCCGATGATGATGAGCTGCAACGGCATGCCGATGATGTGCTGCACCTGCTGACCGCTCGCCAATAAAAAGCCCCGACTTGTCGGGGCTTTTTGCATTCAGTCCAGGCGTTCCGGGTAGGTGATCACCAAAAATGCCACCGCCTCGCTGTCCGCCGGGTTGCGGTAGCGGTGGGGCTGGTCGGCGTAGAACAGGATCGAGTCGCCGGTGGAGAGCAAGTAGCGCTCATCGTTGACGCTGACTTCCAGTACGCCCTGGGCCACCACCAGGTTTTCCTGAATGCCGGGGCCGTGACCGGCTGAAACTTCCTCGCCGAGTGCCCGCAGGCGGATTTCGTAAAATTCCGATTGGCGTGCGGTATCAAAGGGAAACAACGCACGGCTGACGAATGCCCCGTCGGCACTCACCAGGCGTTTGCTCTGTTGCGCCGGCAACACCTCGACGCCTTCAAAGGCACGGTCTTCCAGAAAGGCCGCGACCGATACCTTCAAGCCTTTGGCGATTTTGCACAGCACCTTGATCGACGGCACGCTGCGCCCGGACTCGATCTGCGCCAGCATCGCACGGCTCACGCCGCACGCGCGTGCCAGCCCGTCCAGCGAGAGGTGGCGTTTACTGCGTAAACGTTGCAGGTTCTGCGCCACGCACAGGCTGGTGTCGTCATCCTCAATCGCAGGTTTTGGCAGTGGTTCGGCTGATTCGGGCAGTACCTGTAAAAAATTCATCGGCGTTACGCCCGGCGCGTATCACTGGCGGTTGCGGCCTGGGCGGTGAACACCGCAAGCCCCGCGCGTGCTGCGTACATGGCCCACATCAGCTCAGCCGCTGCGCGCGCCTGGCGGCGTTTACGGTGAAGGGTGAAGTCAATAACGCTGGCGGATGTTTGCATGGGGAAATCTCGTGGGCGACTCAATGGCTCCACAGTAATGCGTGCTGGTTATTTCTTTAAATACTGAGTTTGCATGTGTTAATGCGATTTTGGACTTAGAAAATAATCCCGGTCCGAGGCTGTTGTGGGAAGGGTCTGGTCCGTTAATTAAGCGTGACCTGGTGAGCCTGCCTGGCTTCCCATCACTGTTCGCGTGATGGCCCAGGCTTTGTCACGCCCCCGAATGCCAAGGATTTAACCCATGCTGTTGCGCCAACCCCCACTGCTGTTTGCCGCCCTGACCCTCAGTTCACTGGCGCACGCCGACACCCTGCAACTGGCCCCGGTCGAGGTCTCCAGCAGCGAAGCCAGCGCCGCCGAAGTGGCCCAGGCGCAACTCAAGAGCGTGCCCGGCGGCACCAACTTCATCGATATGAGCAGCGTGCAGCAGGGGCGCGTCAGCACCAACGAAGACGTGTTCAAGTACCAGGCCGGCGTCTACGCCAGGGCGGCAAATAATGAAGGGGTGAAGCTGTCGATCCGCGGTTCGGGCCTGAACCGCAGCCCCGGCTCCCACGCCTCGGGCCTGTATGAAATGCTCGACGGTTTGCCGCTCACCGGCCCCGGCGGCACGCCCTATGAACTCAAGGACCCGCTGTGGCAAAGCCGCGTCGAGGTGCTGCGCGGCGCCAACGGTTTTGACCAGGGCGCCCTGGCCCTGGGTGGCTCGGTCAACTATGTCACGCATACCGGCTATGACGCGCCGAAGTTGCAGGTACGCTACGAAGTGGGCAGTCGCGGTTATGCCCAGCGCGAAATCAGCTCCGGCCAGGTGCTGGGCGACGCCGACTACTACATCAGCCTCACCGACTCCGAATCCGACGGCTACCAGCACCAGAGCGCCGGCACCGGCAAGGGCATCGCGGCCAACTTTGGCTACCGCTTCAACCCGGACCTGGAGACGCGCTTCTATTTTCGCTACCGCGAGACCACCAACGACAGCCCCGGCAAGTTGACGCGCTACCAGATCAGCCACGACCCAACCGCCGCCAACCGCCTCAACGCCGCCCGCGACTCGAAACGCCTGCAGCCGGGCTCGACCTGGATCGCCAACAAGACCACCTTGCAGCTCGACGACGCTTCCCGTGTCGAAGTGGGGCTGGCCTACCACGACTACCCGATGGATTTGCGCGAAGGGCTTAACCGCCTGAAAGTCGCCTACACGGATGTCAGCGGCACCCTGAACTACATCCGCCAGGACAGTTGGTTCGGCCACGACAGTAAAACCACCGTTGGCCTGCGCACCACCCAGGCGATGCCCAACAACGGCGCCTCGGAATATGTGCGCGTGCCTTCGAGCAACCCGGCTACCTATTACGCCCCCGGCACCAAAACCCGCGACTACAGCTACCTGGGTTCCGACACGGTGCTGCATATCGGCAACGAACTGGAACTGGCGCAAGATCTGTGGCTGACCACCGGACTGGCGGCGATCTACACGCGCCGCGAAACCCAGGTCAGCTACCCCGAAGGGCAGGCACCGCTCAGTCAGCATGATTGGGACTATGCGCCGCGCATTGGCCTGCGCTATGACTTCACCCCGCAGTTGCAGGTGTACGGTAACCTCAGCCGTTCGGTCGAGCCGCCGCACGCGTGGTCGATGATCTGGGGTTCCAACAAGTACTTTTCGGGCGGCCCCGCTAACGGACTGGCCCGCGAAGGCGTGAGCTTGCGCAATCAGACCGCCACCACCCTGGAGATCGGTGGGCGCGGTGAGCAATGGTTTGGTCAGTGGGACCTGGCGTTGTACCGCTCCGAAGTGCGTCACGAACTGCTCACGGTGGAAACCCAGGCGCAGACACAGACCAGCAGCGCCGTTGTCGCCGAAGCCAACGCCAGCCCCACCGTGCACCAGGGCGTGGAACTGAGCCTGCTCAGCCCGTTGTGGGACGGCGGTCGCAATGGCCAGGTGGCCTTGCGCCAGGCCTACACCTACAGCGATTTCCACTACCGCGACGACGACCGCTTCGGCGCCAACACCCTGCCGGGCATCCCCAAGCATTACTACCAGGCGCAAGTGCGCTACAGCCACCCCACCGGTTTCTACACCAGCCTCAACACCGAGCACGCTTCACGGGTGGCGGTGGATTACGCCAACTCTTACTACGCGGCGGCGTACACCACGCTGGGCGCCACTTTCGGCTATGACGCGCCGAAACAGGACTGGCAAGCCTGGGTTGATCTGCGCAACCTCACCAATCGGCGTTATGCCAATACCGTCACGCCGGGGTATGACGACAAGGGGGTGGATGTGGCGCGGTCTACGCCGGCCGATGGGCGCGGTATCTATACCGGCGTGTCGTGGAGCTGGCGTTAAGCCAATTTAACTGTCAGCCAGGTCAAACTGTGGGAGCAGGGCTTGTGTGGGGGGCTGGTTTGTGTGGGAGCTGGCAGCATCCATACAGACCAGCTCCCACACAAGCCCGCCCACGATATCCGGTCCACCCGAGTGGCCCTTGCCCCGTCGCCGTTTTACTGGCATTGTTTGCGCAATTGGTAATATTTCCCATTTGAGAAGTTTTTGCGCATGCATGACATTCCGGCCGCGCCGGGCGATTGCGCCCGTCAGCAGACCCTTACGGCGATGTACCGCGAGCACCATGCCTGGTTGCACGGCTGGCTGCGCAAAAAACTCGGCTGTTCCCACTACGCCGCCGACCTGGCCCACGATGCGTTTATCCGCGTGTTGATGCTGGCCGATCCGCAGGCCATCAAGGAACCCCGCGCCTTTCTCGCCACCACTGCCGGGCGCCTGTTGATCGATGGCGCGCGGCGCCGCCGGATCGAAAAGGCCTACCTGCAAGCCCTGCTGGTGCAGTGTGAAGACGCCGGCATGCCCGACCCGGCCGCCATCCACGTGGCGCTGCAAGCCCTGGAGCGTATCGCCGAGATGCTCGCCGGCCTGCCGGCGAAAACCCGTGAAGCCTTCCTGTTAAGCCGCCTGGACGGGCTCACCTACAGTGAGATCGCCACGCGCCTTGAGGTGTCATCCAGCACGGTCAAAAACTACCTGTCCACCGCGCTGGTGCATTGCTACCACAGCCTATACGGGGCGGACCCGTTGCCGTGAACTCCGAACACATCATTCAACAAGCGGCGAATTGGCTGACGCGGCTGCACGACGAAGACGTCAGCGATGCCGAGCGCCACGCTTTCAACACCTGGTGCCAGGCCGACCCGCGTCATGCCGTAGCCATCGAGCGTATGCGCTCGCTATGGGGTGACTTCGATACGTTGCCCGCGCAACCGGCACGCATCGCCCTGAATCGCGCCTTTGCGCCCCAACGTTCGCGCAGGGTGCAGGCCTTGGGTGTGCTCGGCGTATTGCTGTGCGGCTGGGTCGGTGTGCAGCACATGCCGGTGTGGATGGCCGACCAGCGCACGGGCATCGGCGAGCGCCGCCAGGTCGCCCTTGAAGACGGCAGCCAGTTGCAGCTCAACAGCAACTCGGCAGTGGACGTAAAATTCGACGGCCACCAGCGCGTGATCGAACTGCTGCAAGGCGAGCTGTGGGTTGACGTGGCCAAGGACGCGCAACGGCCGTTCGTGGTACGCACCGATCAAGGCACGGCCACGGCCTTGGGCACGCGTTATCTGGTCAAGCGTGCGGCGGACGGCAGCACCGTGGTCACGGTGATCGAGTCCACCGTGGCGGTCCAAGGCGACACGGGCGAGGGCGTCAAGGTCACGGCCGGGCAGCGCGCGATTCTTGATCATGGCCACGCGGGGCCTGCACAGGCGAGCGCCAGCGCCGACCCGGATGCCTGGACCCGTGGCCTGCTCAAGGTCAACGACCAACCGCTGAGTGAGGTGCTGCAAACCCTGGCCAGCTACCGCCACGGCTTGGTGCGCTTCGATGCCCAGGCGTTGAAAAACCTGCGCGTTTCCGGGGTGTTCAAACTCGACGACACGGCGGCGGCGCTCTCGGCGCTGGCCGATAACCTGCCGATTCGGGTGGAGTACTTCACCGACCTGATGGTGGTGGTCACACCGCGCTAGATCAACCTTCGTGCTGGCGCAGGCGCTTGTACAGGGTGTTGCGGCTCACGCCCAGTTCCCGCGCCAGGTGGGAGATATTGCCGCCCGCCGCTTTCAGGCGCTGGGCCAGGTCGCTGCTGTCTTCCACGCTTGTATGGACGGGCAAGGGCGCCGCCACGTTCAGGTCGACGAAGAAATCATCCGGCAGATGCTCCGGTCGCACCGGCTGCTCCTCGGCCATCGCCAGCGCCACCTGCAACACGCTGCTGACCTGGCGCAGGTTGCCCGGCCACGGGTGTTGCTCGAACAAGGCCAACACTTCGGCACTCAGCCCGGCCCATTGAGTCGGCTCACGGTGCTGTTGCCACAACTGCTGGAACAACGCCTGTTTGTCGGTACGCTCGCGCAAGGGCGGCAGTTCCAGGGTCAGGCCGCCGATGCGGTAGTACAAATCCTCACGAAAGCGCCCGGCCTGCACCCAGTCGCGCAGCACGCGGTTGGTGGCCGAGATAATGCGCAAGTCCACCGGGAATAGCTCGCTGCTGCCCACCGGCTGCACGCAGCGCTCCTGCAGCACCCGCAACAAGCGGGCCTGGGTTGGCAGGGGCATATCGCCAATTTCATCCAGAAACAGCGTGCCCTTGTCCGCCTTGCGGATCAGGCCGATGCTGCCTTTCTGGTTGGCACCGGTGAAGGCGCCTTTTTCATAGCCAAACAGCTCGGACTCCACCAGTTCGGCCGGGATCGCTGCACAATTCACCGCAATGAACGCCTGTTTGCTGCGCGAGCTTGCCTGGTGCAGGGCTTTGACGAACACCTCTTTGCCGACGCCCGTCTCGCCGTGAATCAACAACGGAATGTCCTTTTCCAGCAATCGCTCGGCCTGGCGCACGGCCTTTTCCACGCGCACATCGCCAAAATGCAGGGTCTGGATGGTCATCGGCGCAGGTTTGCTGGGTTTGGGCTCAGCAAAGACCCGCGCCTGCACCGGCATTTTCTGCGGCCGCTTCAATAAACACTGGAACCGATTGCGGCCCGCCGCCTGCAACGAAAACGGCAAGCCCTCGGGTTGATTCAACAACTCCAGCAGCGAGACCTTGAACAAACTGTCGATCAGCACCCGCGACAGGCTGATGCCCAGCAAGTTATCGGCGCGGCGGTTGGCCGACAGCACCTGGCCGCTGTCATCAAAAATGATCAAGCCCGCCCACTGGCTGTCGAGGTTGTTCAGGCCGGTGTTGAAGGTCAGTTGAAAATGCTCGCCGCGAAACAGGTTGAGGATCAGCCGGTTCTCGACGGTCTGGCTCATCATCTTGACCATGCCCAAGGTGTGGGAGGGCGGCAGGTAGCTGTCGCTGGACACATCCAGCACCGCAATGATTTCGCGCTGGGCATCGAAGATCGGCGCCGCGGAACCGGTCATGAAGCGGTTGGCCTTGAGGAAGTGTTCATCGTGCTCGATATGCACCGCCTGGGCACAGGCCAGCGCGGTGCCGATGGCATTGGTGCCGCTGGCGCGCTCCATCCAGCTGGCGCCGGCACTGAAACCGCGCGCCAGCTTCGGCTCGATAAAACGCTGGGTGCCCCACGAGGTCAGCACCTGGCCCTGATTGTCGGCCAGCATGATCAGGCAGTTGGAATTGCTGAGGATGTTTTCGTAGTAGGGCAGCACTTCCTGATGGGTGGTCTGCACCAGCGAATGCTGGCTTTCGAGCAACCGGCTGATGCCTTCGGCGGGCAGTTGATCAAAGCTGGGGGTGCTGTGGTGGTCCAGGCCGAAGGCGCGGCAACGGCGCCAGGATTCCTGGATAAGGGTGTCGTGTGCGAGGGGTTCGGCCATGGGGGCGACCTTCTTTTTATTGTTATTGGGCTTGCACAGTCCGGCTGCAGAAACAGGTTCAAAATGTGGGAGCGGCATCGCCCAATGATTGTTGTTCAGAACTGTTCAATGTCAACCCACCCGCTGTTCAGATGTTCAGCGCTGGCTGTTCATTTGTGTTCATGCCTGAACATCCTGTTCGGCCCATTTCCTTACAGATCAAGCACCTGCCACTTCTGGCATGAAACTCGCTGCTACGAATGGCCAGAATCATTCCAATAATAAAAAGGGCGTGTCATGTCATTGACCCTGGAACATGTCTCCCGCGTTGTCGAAGGCCAAACCTGGATCGACGACGCCAACCTGCGTTTTGAAGCCGGTTCCTTCAACGTATTGCTCGGCCGCACGCTGTCCGGCAAGACCAGCCTGATGCGCCTGATGGCCGGGCTGGACAAGCCCGACAGCGGCCGCATCCTGATGAACGGTGTAGATGTCACCCACAAGCCGGTGCGCCTGCGCAACGTGTCGATGGTCTACCAGCAGTTCATCAACTACCCGACCATGACCGTGTTCGAAAACATCGCCTCGCCGTTGCGCCAGGCCGGTGTGTCCAACGAACTGATCCACAGCAAGGTGCTGGAAACCGCGCAGATGCTGCGCATCGAGAAGTTCCTGCAGCGCCACCCGCTGGAGCTGTCTGGTGGCCAGCAGCAACGAACGGCCATGGCCCGCGCCTTGGTCAAAGACGCCGAGCTGATCCTGTTCGATGAGCCGCTGGTGAACCTGGACTACAAACTGCGCGAAGAGCTGCGTCAGGAAATGCGCGAACTGTTCAAGGCGCGCCACACCATTGCCATCTACGCCACCACCGAACCCAACGAGGCGCTGGCCCTCGGTGGCACCACCACCATCCTGCACGAAGGCCGGGTGATCCAGAGCGGCAAGGCTGCCGAGGTGTATCACCAGCCACAGACGGTGCTGGCCGCCGAACTGTTCTCCGAGCCGCCGATCAACCTGATGCCGGGGCGTATCAGCGGCAATGAAGTGAGTTTTGCCAATGTCGTGCACTTCCCGCTGAACGTGGATCTGCGCCCGATTGGCGAAGGCGAGTTCCAGTTTGGCGTGCGCCCCAGCCATATCAGCCTGGTGCCGAGCAACGACGATGACCTGGAACTGGCGGTGACCGTGGAAGTGGCCGAGATCAGCGGCTCGGAAACCTTCCTGCATGTGCGCAGCGAGCACTTTTTGTTGGTGCTGCACTTACCGGGCGTCCATGAGTACGACGTCGACGCGCCGATCCGCGTGTATATCCCCACCCATAAACTCTTTGTGTTCGATGGCCAGGGCCGTTTGGTCCAGGCCCCCGGGCGCCGCGTTGCGAGGGTTGCCTGATGGCCGAGATCCATTTGCAGAACCTCGCGCACAGCTACAGCCCTACGCCCAATGGCCCTGAGGACTACGCCATTCGGGCCATGAACCATGTGTGGGAGCAGGGCGGCGCCTACGCCTTGCTCGGGCCGTCGGGCTGCGGCAAGTCGACATTGCTCAATATCATCTCCGGCTTGCTCAGCCCGTCCGAAGGCCAGGTGTTGTTTGACGCCAAAGTGGTCAACGACCTTACCCCGGAGAAACGCAATATTGCCCAGGTGTTCCAGTTCCCGGTGGTGTACGACACCATGACGGTGTTCGACAACCTGGCGTTTCCTCTGCGAAACCAGGGCATGGCCGAAGCGAAAATTCACAGCAAGGTGCAGGAAATTGCCGAAGTCCTCGACCTGCAAGCCCTGCTGAGCAAAAAAGCCCGCAACCTCACCGCCGATGAAAAGCAAAAAGTTTCCATGGGCCGTGGCCTGGTGCGCGATGACGTGTCGGCGATCCTGTTCGACGAACCGCTGACGGTGATCGACCCGCACCTCAAATGGAAACTGCGCCGCAAGCTCAAGCAGATTCATGAGCAGTTCAATATCACCATGGTCTACGTCACCCACGACCAGCTTGAGGCGTCGACCTTCGCTGACAAAATCGCGGTGATGTATGGCGGGCAGATCGTGCAGTTCGGCACGCCGCGTGAGCTGTTTGAGCGGCCCAGCCACACCTTTGTCGGCTATTTCATCGGCAGCCCCGGGATGAATCTGATCGAGGTGCAGGCCGAAGCCGGTGGCGTGCGCTTTGCCAGTACGTTGCTGCCGTTATCCGAGGCCTTGCAACAGCGCCTGCGCGAGGCGGACTACAAAAAGCTGCAGGTGGGTATCCGCCCGGAATTTATCCACGTGTGGGACGAGTACAACCCTGACGCCCTGCAGGCCGACGTCGTCCATGTGGAAGACCTCGGCACCTACAAGATCATGACCCTCAACCTCGACGGCGCGCCGTTGAAAGTGCGCCTGGCCGAAGACAAACCGGTACCCGAAGGCAAAGCCTCCATCAGTTTTCCCGCGCAATGGTTGATGGTGTACGCCGATGACTACCTGCTGGAGGTGCAGCCATGAACAAGGTGCAGAACAACAAGGCCTGGTGGCTGGTGTTGCCGGTGTTCCTGCTGGTGGCGTTCAGCGCGGTGATCCCGATGATGACCGTGGTCAACTATTCGGTGCAGGACATTTTCGACCAGTCCAGCCGCTACTTTGTCGGTGCCGACTGGTACAAACAGGTGCTGCTCGACCCGCGCCTGCATGATTCCTTGCTGCGCCAGTTCATCTACTCGGCCTGCGTGCTGCTGATCGAAATCCCGCTGGGCATCGCCATCGCGCTGACCATGCCGACCAAGGGCCGCTGGTCGTCACTGGTGTTGATCATCCTGGCGATTCCGCTGCTGATCCCGTGGAACGTGGTCGGCACCATCTGGCAGATTTTTGGCCGCGCCGACATTGGCCTGTTGGGCTCGACGCTTAACGCAATGGGCATCAACTACAACTATGCGGCCAACACCATGGACGCCTGGGTGACGGTGCTGGTGATGGACGTGTGGCACTGGACGTCACTGGTGGCGCTGCTGTGCTACTCGGGGCTGCGTGCGATTCCGGACGTGTACTACCAGGCAGCGCGGATTGATCGCGCATCCGCTTGGGCGGTGTTCCGACATATCCAATTGCCAAAGATGAAAAGCGTGCTGCTGATCGCGGTGATGTTGCGCTTTATGGACAGCTTCATGATCTACACCGAACCCTTCGTGCTGACGGGCGGCGGGCCGGGTAATGCCACCACCTTCCTCAGTCAGACCTTGACCCAAATGGCCGTAGGCCAATTCGACCTGGGCCCGGCGGCAGCGTTTTCCCTGGTGTACTTCCTGATCATCCTGTTGGTGTCCTGGCTGTTCTACACCGCCATGACCCACTCCGACGCCAACCGCTGAGGCCGCCAACATGAGCAAGCGCAAGGTTATCCCGCTGCTGATCTACATCCTGTTTCTGCTGGTGCCGATCTACTGGCTGCTGAACATGTCCTTCAAGAGCAACACCGAAATCCTCGGCGGGCTGACCCTGTTTCCGCAGGACTTTACCCTGGCCAACTACAAGGTGATCTTCACCGACCCGAGTTGGTACACCGGCTACCTCAACTCGCTGTACTACGTGAGCCTGAACACGGTGATCTCCCTGAGCGTGGCGCTGCCGGCGGCCTATGCGTTTTCGCGCTATCGCTTCTTGGGCGACAAGCACCTGTTCTTCTGGCTGCTGACCAACCGTATGGCGCCGCCGGCGGTGTTTTTGCTGCCGTTTTTCCAGCTGTATTCGTCCATCGGGCTGTTCGATACGCACATCGCCGTGGCGCTCGCGCATTGCCTGTTCAACGTGCCGTTGGCGGTGTGGATCCTGGAAGGCTTCATGTCCGGCGTGCCCAAGGAAATCGACGAAACCGCCTACATCGACGGCTACAGTTTTCCCAAGTTTTTCGTGAAGATTTTTATCCCGTTGATTGGCTCCGGTATCGGCGTGACCGCGTTTTTCTGCTTCATGTTTTCCTGGGTCGAACTGCTGCTGGCGCGCACCTTGACCTCGGTTAACGCCAAGCCCATCGCGGCGGTGATGACGCGCACGGTCTCGGCTTCCGGCATTGATTGGGGCGTGCTGGCAGCGGCGGGGGTGTTGACCATCTTGCCGGGCATGCTGGTGATCTGGTTTGTTCGCAACCACGTGGCCAAGGGCTTTGCCCTGGGCCGGGTCTAGAGGGTTCGATGATGGAATGGATGGCCTGGACCACCCCCACCGCACTGTTCTTTGTGGCGATTGGCCTGCTGCTGGCAGGCATGACCACCTGGGAACTGCGTTCGCCGAGTATTCCTCGGCGCGGTTTTTTGCCGATCAGCACCACCCGTGGTGATCGTTTGTTTATCGGTCTTCTCGGCAGCGCCTACCTGCATTTGCTGGTGATCGGCGTTACCGACTGGAGCATCTGGGTGGCGTCTGCGCTATCCCTGGTATGGCTGTTGAGTGTGATGCGTTGGGGCTAGACATGTTCTGTGCAGGCCCGAGCTTGTGTGGCGAGGGAGCTTGCTCCCGCTGGGCTGCGAAGCAGCCCCAAAATGGCAATTCGAGATACATCTGTTGTAACTCGGTGATCGGTTTGGGAGTGCTGCGCACTCCAGCGGGAGCAAGCTCCCTCGCCACAACAAGCGCGTTCCGGCAGAGATTCAGAGGCGCGTGGTGCCCGTAGTCCCGTTTGAAATTAACCAGGAGGTCTCTATGTTGAATAAAAACAATAAGCTGCGACATAGCATTTCATTGGCCGCCGTACTGGCCTTAAGCGGTTTGAGCGCGACGGCCTGGGCCGATGCGTATGAAGATGCCGCAAAAAAATGGATCGGCAGCGAATTCAAACCATCCACCCTCACCGAAGCCCAGCAACTCGAAGAGTTGAAGTGGTTTATCAAGGCGTCGGAACCGTTCCGTGGGATGAAGATCAACGTGGTGTCGGAAACCCTCACCACCCACGAGTACGAATCCAAGGTACTGGCCAAGGCCTTCAGCGAAATCACCGGCATCAAGCTGACCCACGACTTGCTGCAAGAAGGCGACGTGGTCGAGAAGCTGCAAACCCAGATGCAGTCCGACAAGAATATCTATGACGGCTGGGTGAACGATTCCGACTTGATCGGTACGCACTTTCGCTATGGCAAGACCGAATCCATCACCGACCTGATGGCCAACGAAGGCAAGGACTTCACCTCGCCGACCCTGGATATCAAGGATTTTATCGGCATCTCGTTCACCACCGCGCCGGACGGCAAGATCTACCAGTTGCCCGACCAGCAGTTCGCCAACCTCTACTGGTTCCGCGCCGATTGGTTTGAACGTGCGGACCTCAAAGCCAAGTTCAAGGAAAAGTACGGCTACGAGCTGGGTGTACCGGTGAATTGGTCGGCCTATGAAGACATTGCCAAATTCTTCAGCGAAGACGTCAAGGAAATCGACGGCAAACGCATCTATGGGCACATGGACTACGGCAAAAAAGACCCGTCCCTGGGCTGGCGCTTCACCGATGCCTGGTTCTCCATGGCTGGCGGCGGCGACAAGGGCCTGCCCAACGGCTTGCCGGTGGACGAGTGGGGCATTCGCGTGGAGGACTGCCACCCGGTGGGTTCCAGCGTCACCCGTGGCGGCGACACCAATGGCCCGGCCGCGGTGTTTGCCACGCAAAAGTACGTGGACTGGATGAAAGCCTACGCGCCACCGGAAGCGGCGGGCATGACCTTCTCCGAATCCGGCCCGGTACCGTCCCAGGGCAACATCGCCCAGCAGATCTTCTGGTACACCGCGTTTACGGCCGACATGACCAAGCCGGGCCTGCCGGTGGTGAATGCCGACGGCACGCCGAAATGGCGCATGGCGCCGTCGCCGGTCGGGCCGTATTGGGAAAAGGGCATGAAGAAAGGCTATCAGGACGTGGGTTCCTGGACCTTCCTCAAGTCGACGCCCGAGAAGCAGAAACTCGCGGCCTGGCTGTACGCGCAGTTCGTGACCTCGAAAACCGTATCGCTGAAGAAAACCATCGTTGGCCTGACGCCGATTCGTGAGTCCGACATCAACTCCCAGGCCATGACCGACATGGCGCCGAAACTTGGCGGGCTGGTGGAGTTCTACCGCAGCCCGGCGCGGGTGGAATGGACGCCGACCGGCACCAACGTGCCCGACTACCCACGCCTGGCGCAGCTGTGGTGGAGCAATATCGCCGCAGCGGCCAGCGGCGAGAAAACCCCGCAACAGGCGCTGGACAACCTGGCCAAGGAACAGGACGCGATCATGACGCGCCTGGAGCGCTCCAAGGTGCAGCCGGTGTGCGGCCCGAAAATGAACCCGGAGCGGGATGCGCAATACTGGTTTGACCAGCCGGGTGCGCCGAAGCCCAAGCTGGCGAATGAGAAGCCTAAAGGCGAGACCGTGGCTTATGGTGATCTGTTGAAACAGTGGGAGGCGGCGCGTAAATAACCCATAGGCCGAAACACTGTACCTGTGGCGAGGGAGCTTGCTCCCGCTGGCCTGCGTAGCAGGCCCATTTTTGGGGCCGCTGCGCAGCCCAGCGGGAGCAAGCTCCCTCGCCACAAGGGCAGGTAAACACTAGGTTAGGCGGCCTGCGGCTGAACCTGCAACTGCCCATCCACATCCTTGACCAACCCACTGGCCAAAAACAGCGGCGCCACACGCTTGTGCAACTGCGGTTCGACAAACTCTTTCACCGTCCCCAGCACCAACGCACCACTGAGCGGCAGCTCGGCCTTGGTGTAGGACAACCACGCCTTCTTCAACACCATCAACACATCACTGCCCGCCGTTGAGGCGAAGCGTCGGTGCGTGGGTTTGCCGTCAAAGCTGAAGGTGTGCTGGAACGCGTAGCCGGTTTCGTCGCCGTTGGCGGCGGTGCAGCGCACGCAGGTGCACGGGCCATCGCCGAATGCGCTGCGCAGGTAAGCGTTGAAGTCCACCACGGGCTTGAGTGACAGGCGCTTATCGACCTCGAACAGATCCCCAGTCATTTTATCGTCAGTGTTCAACGGCTATTTCCTCGCAGGTTGGCAGGTGTATTTCAAAGCGCGGCACAATAACAGCCATACGGCATTTTGGGGATGATTAGCATAACAATAGATCCCGATATTCTTTTCCAGTCTTAAAATTCGTCGCTAGGCTCTATCACCTTCTCGAAAACGCGGCAGATTCCCATGACTTTCAAGCGTTCCTCCCTGACCCTGTTGGCCGCGTCCCTGGCGGCCGCGAGTGCCTTGCTCAGCCCCGGCGCCCAGGCCGAAGGCAAGATCAGCATTGCCCAGCAATTCGGTATCGGCTACCTGATCCTCGACGTGGTGCGCGACCAGCACCTGATCGAAAAGCACGGCAAGGAGCAGGGCCTGGATATCCAGGTGGAATGGAACAGCATTTCCGGCGCCACCGCCATGAATGAATCGCTGCTGGCGGGTGCCCTGGATGTGGTCTCGGCCGGTGTGCCGCCGATGCTCACGCTGTGGGACCGCACCAAGGGCAAGCAGAACGTCAAGGCCATCGCCTCGCTGGGGTCGATGCCCAATTACCTGCTGACCAATAACCCCAACGTGAAGACCCTGCAGGACTTCACCGAGAAAGACCGCATCGCTGTGCCGGCCGCCGGCGTGGGTTTCCAGTCGCGGACCTTGCAGATCGAGACCGCCAAGCTGTTCGGCGATGCCAATTTCAAGAAGTTCGACGACATCTCCATCAGCCTGGCCCATCCGGATGCCACGGCGGCATTGATTGCCGGTGGTTCGGAGATCAACTCACACTTCTCCAGCCCGCCGTTTCAGTATCAGGAATTGTTGAACCCCAACGTGCATAAGGTGCTCAGTTCCTACGACATTCTTGGCGGGCAGGCGTCGTTCAACGTGCTCTACACCACGCAGAAATTTCACGATGACAACCCCAAGACCTACAAGGCGTTTTATGACGCGCTGGCGGAGGCCGAGAAGATCATCAAGGCTGACAAGCCTGCGGCCGCCAAGACGTATATTCGCGTAGAGGAATCCAAACTGCCGTTGGATCTGGTGGAGAAAATTGTTCAGGATCCGGAAATTGACTTCACCATCGTGCCGCAGCGTACGTTTATCTATGCGCAGAAGTTGCAGGAATTGGGCGTGTTGAAGAACAAGGCGGCGAGCTGGAAGGATTACTTCTTTGAAGAGGCCCATGGTGGTGATGGCAGCTAAGCGCCTTTTTTGAATTGAAATACAGTCAAAGTGTGGGAGCGGGCTTGCTCGCGAATGCGGTGTGTCAGTCGACAGATTCATTGGCTGGTTCACCGTATTCGCGAGCAAGCCCGCTCCCACAATTGGATCTCCTACTCATGTTATGTCAGCGGAAGAATTCGCCCGGTGTAGACTCAAACTGCTGCCGAAACGCATTGATAAACGCCGACGTCGACTCATACCCACACCCCAGCGCCACATCCGTCACCCGCTCGCCTTGCTCCAGCGCGGGCAGGGCGCTCAGCAAGCGCAGGCGCTGACGCCAGGCGCGAAAGGTCAGCCCGGTATCCCTCAAAAACAACCGGCTCAGGGTCTTTTCACTGACCCCAAGCTTCTGGCTCCAGTCACCCAGGGTGGTCTGCTGCTCCGGGTGCAGGTTCAGGCTGCGGTAAATCTGCCGCAGCCGTGGGTCATGGGGCAACGGCAGCATCAAATCCACTTGGGGGGCGGCCGCAAGCTGGTCGAGCACCACCTGGGCCAGTCGCCCGTCCGGCCCGTCTACGGCATATTCCACCGGCAACTCGCTGAAACTGCGGATCAACTCGCGCAACAAACTACTCACCTCCAGCACCTGGCAACGCTCGGCCGCCCAGGCGGTGACGCTGCAATCGAGGTACAGGCTGCGCATTTCCGTGTGCGGTGAGCTGAACACCCGGTGCGGCACGCCCGCCGGAATCCACACGGCACGCTGGGGCGGGGCGACGAAACGGCCGACACTGGTCTGGATCTCCAGCACACCCGAAATCGCATACGACAGCTGCACCCACGGGTGGCTGTGCCGGCGGGTCAGCGCGCGGTTGGGCAGCGATTCGGTGCGCCCATACACCGGGCGTGGCAGGCTGGAAAGCCCGGGCACACTGCGTCGAACCGTCTTCTCATGTCCTTTAGGCGGCATTTACTGGCTCATTGGCGTTAGTCGGTAACTAGCCGTTACGTTAGAGTCGCAGCGATGCTCTTGGCAACCCCTGGAAGATTTGCTTATGACCCGCCCGCGTTTTCTACCCGACAACTTCACCCTGACCCTGATCGCCACGGTGATCCTTGCGTCACTGCTGCCCGCCAGCGGCCAGACCGCCGTGGCCTTCGGCTGGGTGACTAACCTGGCCATCGCGCTGCTGTTTTTCCTGCACGGCGCCAAGCTGTCACGCCAGGCCATCGTCGCCGGTGCCGGGCACTGGCGCCTGCATTTGCTGGTGTTCAGCCTGACCTTTGTGCTGTTCCCGTTGCTGGGCCTGGCGCTCAAGCCGCTGCTGTCGCCGCTGATCGGCAATGACCTGTACATGGGCATGCTGTATCTGTGTGCGCTGCCGGCCACGGTGCAATCGGCGATTGCCTTCACCTCGCTGGCGCGCGGCAACATCCCGGCAGCCATCTGCAGCGCGGCGGCTTCCAGCCTGTTCGGCATCTTCCTCACGCCGTTGCTGGTGACTTTGCTGCTTAACGTGCATGGCGATGGCGGCTCCACGGTCGACGCCATCCTGAAAATCAGCGTGCAACTGTTGCTGCCCTTTGTGGCGGGCCAAATCGCCCGCCGCTGGATTGGCGAGTGGGTGGGGCGTAACAAGTCCTGGCTGAAGTTCGTCGACCAGGGCTCGATTCTGCTGGTGGTGTATGGCGCGTTCAGCGAAGCGGTCAACGAAGGCATCTGGCACCAGATCCCGCTGTGGGAGCTGGGCGGTCTGGTCGTCGCCTGCTGCGTGTTGCTGGCCTTGGTGCTGGTGGCGTCCACCGTGCTGGGCAAGGCGTTTGGCTTCAGCCAGGAAGACCGCATTACCATCCTGTTTTGTGGCTCGAAGAAAAGCCTGGCCACCGGCGTACCGATGGCCCAGGTGCTGTTCGCCGGGGCGACCATGGGCGTGCTGATTTTGCCGTTGATGCTGTTTCACCAGATCCAGTTGATGGTCTGTGCGGCGTTGGCGCAGCGCTATGCCAGGCGCCCGGAAAGCATCCCCGAGATGATGGGTCAGGTCGATCCGTGATCCAGCGCACACCTTGGCGCGATTGACCTCAAGTTAACGCCCGAGCGGACGACTTCCTTATTGAGAGCCCAATAAGGAGTGTCGGCATGAACGTTAAAGGTATTTCGCTGTTTACCGGCCTGCTTTGCCTATGGGCGGGCGCCTGTGGTGCCGCGCAGACCATAGGGCAGGGCACCATTCAGTTTCGCGGCGCCATCGTCGAACCTGGCTGTGCGACAAATGCGCGCAGTGGCGCGGTGATGGAGCTGACCGGGTGTGCCAGTTCCAATCGCGGCAGTCGCTTGGAGGTGCGCAATATGGCGCCAGTGGCCAGCGTCAACGCCGCCCATGTAAAGCTGGTGGCAGACAGCGGCGACGGGCGTTATTACAACCAGCGTTACCTGCTGGTGGACGCCGCCGGCAAGCCGATCCAGTCGGGCAACTACGTGATTACCATGACCTCGCCCTAAGCCGTCGGGCGACGATCCGCGTCAACAGCGGGCCAAGAAACCTATAGAATGCTCGGCGGCGGCGCTGTTCTGCGCAGCCGTTGAATCATCGCCAGAGTATCTCGCCCGCCAATGAGCATTTCAGCCGCCACCCCCCAAGCCAATTGGCAACCGGTCATCGCCTTGGCGCTGGCCGCCTTTGTGTTCAATACCACCGAATTCGTGCCCGTGGGGCTGCTCAGCGCCATCGGTGCGAGCTTCGACATGCCCATCGCCAGCGTCGGCCTGATGCTCACCATCTATGCCTGGATCGTCTCGTTGACCTCGCTGCCGGTGATGCTGCTGACGCGTAACGTCGAGCGGCGCAAGTTGCTGATCGTGCTGTTCGGCCTGTTTATCGCCAGCCATATCCTCTCCAGCGTCGCCAACAGTTTCGGCCTGCTGATGGTCAGTCGCATCGGCATCGCGTTGTCCCACGCGCTGTTCTGGTCGATTACCGCGTCCCTGGCCGTGCGCCTGGCGCCGGAAGGCAAGCAGGTGCAAGCCCTTGGGTTATTGGCCACCGGCACATCCCTTGCGATGGTGTTGGGCATTCCCCTGGGCCGCCTGCTCGGCGAAGCCATGGGCTGGCGCACCACCTTCCTGGTGATCGCCGCGTTCGCTGCCGCCCTGGTGTTCTGGCTGGCGCGCACCCTGCCGCCGCTGCCGAGCCAGAACTCCGGCTCGCTGCGCAGCCTGCCGTTGCTGTTCAAACGCCCGGCACTGGTGGCGCTTTACGTGCTCACTGCCATGACCGTCACCGCGCAATTCACCGCCTACAGCTACATCGAACCCTTCGTCGAAGGCGTGGCCGGTTTGGGCGGTAGCGCCGTGACCCTGATTTTGCTGGTGTTCGGCGGCGCCGGTATCATCGGCTCGCTGCTGTTCAGCCTGGTGCACCGTTTCAATCCGCATATTTTCGTGGTCAGCGCGGTGTTCCTGCTCGCGGCCTGCTTGACCCTGATGCTGCCCTTGAGCGGCGCCGAGTCGTACCTGGTGGTACTGAGCATTTTCTGGGGCATGGCCATCATGGGCTTCGGCCTGGCGATGCAATCGAAGGTGCTGGTGCTGGCACCGGACGCCACCGACGTGGCCATGGCAATGTTCTCCGGCATCTACAACATCGGCATCGGCGGCGGCGCCCTGATGGGCAGCTGGGTCGGCAGCCACTTCGGTTTCGCCTGGATCGGCGTGGCGGGCGGGGCGTTGGCGGCAGTGGCGTTGATCGGGTATTGCCTGGCGATTCGCAAGTTTGGGACGGGTGTGGTGCGTAACTGAGGAGTAACGATTGATGATCAAACCTGCTGTTTTCGCGATGCTTGCCAGTGTGTCTGCGCTGTTGCTCAGCCCTTCGAGCGTTGCCGCCAGTTTCGACTGCGCCAAGGCTCGGGCACCTGACGAAATTACCATCTGCAAAAACGTCAGCCTCAACGACCAGGACGTCACCATGGCGTTGCTCTACGACCTGAACAAGCACTTCATGGCCATGGGCGGGCGCGGTTCGTTGATGGACGGGCAGGCCGAGTGGCTCAAGCGGCGGCATGCCTGCGGGGCGAAATTCAGTTGCCTGAGCACTGCTTATACGCAGCGGATCGGCATGTTGCGCGCGTTCATTGATGAGCGGGTGATGACGAAAGGGCCGTTTTGAGCCAGCAATCCTAGGCAAAAAAGCAACCTGCGGGAGCGGGCTTGTTGTGGCGAGCAGGCTTTTCTGTGGGAGCTGGCTTGCCTGCGATAGCCTCAACTCGGTGTACCTGACACACCGAGGAGCCTGCATCGCAGCGGTGCGACGATTCGACAAGCCAGCTCCCACATTTGACCGCATGCGGTTTTAGACCCTTACAACGCAGCCAGCACCGCCTCCAACTTCTCCTGATCCCGCGCAAACTGGCGAATGCCTTCGGCGAGTTTCTCGGTGGCCATCGCATCTTCATTCGACGCCCAACGGAACTGAACTTCGGTCAATGGCTGGCGCGCTTCGCCTTCTGCGCCCGGCGCCAATTTGCGTTGCAGCACGCCGTTATCGTCAGCCAGTTTTTGCAGCAGGTCAGGGCTGATGGTCAGGCGGTCGCAACCGGCCAGTTCTTCGATCTGGCTCAAGGTGCGGAAGCTGGCGCCCATCACCACGGTGTCGATTTTATTGGCCTTGTAGTAGTTGTAGATACGCGTCACCGACTGCACGCCCGGGTCTTCGGCACCGGTGTAGTCCAGGCCGGTGTTTTTGCGGTACCAGTCGTAGATGCGGCCCACGAACGGCGAGATCAAAAACACCCCGGCATCGGCGCAGGCCTGGGCCTGGGCGAAGGAAAACAACAGGGTAAGGTTGGTCTGGATGCCGGCTTTTTCCAGGCGCTCGGCGGTGCGGATGCCTTCCCAGGTGGAGGCCAGCTTGATCAGTACGCGGTCGCGGCCGACACCGGCCTGGTCATACAGGGCGATCAGCTGGTTGGCCTTGGCCCACAACGCGTCTTCGTCGAACGACAAGCGTGCGTCGACTTCAGTGGAAATACGCCCCGGAATCACCTTGAGAATGCCCGCGCCCACCGACACCGCAAAGTGGTCGCAGGCCAGGTCCACATTGCCTTTGGACAGGCTCACGGCATTGCGCAGCAGCTCGGCGTATTCCGGGATGGCGGCAGCCTTGAGCAGCAGCGACGGGTTGGTGGTGGCATCCACCGGGCGCAGGCGGCTGATGGCTTCCAGGTCGCCGGTGTCGCAGACCACGGTGGTGAATTGCTTGAGTTGTTCGAGCTTGGACGTCATGAGCGGCGGTCTCCAGGAAAGAGGCAAGGGCACCTGTTGTACCACTTCCAGGGCACCTTGTTTACCGCGCCGGGCGCTTTAAGGCTTCCAGGTATCCACATCCTTGGCGTCCACCGCCTTGGGCAACAACCCCGCCTTGAAGAACGCATCCGCAATCTTCTGCTGCTCACCCAACTGCTCCACCGTCACCGGCTGCACCTGATAACTGCGGTGCGCATTGGCTGCTTGCACCGTGGCCACATCCAGGTTGCCCCACAGCGGGCCCAGCACTTTGGCCGCGTCCTGCGGGTGGGTTTTCACCCACTGGCCGGCTTTTTCCAATTGCTCATACACCACCTTCAAGACCTCGGGGTGCGCCTTGGCGTACGGCGTGCCGGTCAGGTAGTAGCGCTTGTAGCTGGCAAGGCCTGCACCATCGGCCAGCGTGCGTGTCGGCAATTGTCGTTGCACGCTGGTGAGGAAGGGTTCCCAGGTAACCCAGGCATCCACCTTGTTGTTTTCGAACGCCGCGCGACCATCGGCGGGCGACAGATAAGCCGGTTCGATATCGGAGAACGCCAGGCCGGCTTTAGCAAGGGCAGCGATCAACAGATAGTGGGTGCCGGCCGCTTTGGTCACGGCGATTTTCTTGCCTTTCAAATCCGCCAACTGCTGGATCGGCGAGTCCTTGCGCACCACGATGGCCTGGGCCGATGGCGAGGGCGCTTCCTGGGCGAAGTAGGTGAGTTTGGCCTGCGCCGCCTGGGCGAAGATCGGCACGGTGTCGGCCACGTCGGCGCTGATGTCCACGTTGCCCACATTCAGCGCTTCAAGCAGCGGCAGTCCGCTGGGGAATTCGTGCCAGCTCACGTCAATATTGTCGGCCTTGAGGGCTTTTTCCAGGGTGCCCTGGGTTTTCAGCAAGGTGATCAGGGTTGAGGATTTCTGGTAACCGATGCGCACGGTTTCCTGGGCCGCGGCACTTACCGCGACGGAGAAAGCCAATAACCCGATAACCACGGCGAGGGGACGACGAATAGACATGGCGCGCTCGTTCTTCAGCGAAATAGCGCCAAGCTTAAAGTTATGAAAAGCATTCGATAAATACTCTTTCGATCTGAGCTTAGGGCGCTTTTTGCAGCGTCCGACCAATCGGGCATAACCATAGAGTTATATGATTCTTTCATAATCGTGCGTGATTAATATAATCAAAAGCGAACTTTCCCGTGAAGACGCTTTATGACCACACGCCGCCAGATCCATTTGTCAGCCTTCCTGTTAAGCGGCCCGGTGGTGCACAGCCATGCGGTGTGGCGCCACCCGGAAACCGTCGGCAATTACCTCGACCCCGAGTACTACACGCGCATCGCCAAGGTCGTGGAAGAAGGCCTGTTCGACTTCCTGTTCTTCGCCGATCGCCTGGCCGTGGGCGACCAGATGGGCGGCTCCCGGGAGTTTGCCTTGCGCTATGGCGCGCAGGACGCTACGCGCCTGGACCCGTTGCCGATCCTGTCGTACCTGGTCGGCCAGACCACCAGGCTCGGGCTGGGCGCAACCCGTTCCACCACCTATTACGAACCGGCGCACATTGCCCGCGAATTTGCCACCTTGGACCACCTGTCCAAGGGCCGCGCGGCGTGGAATATCGTCACCTCGATGAATGACAGCGAAGGGCGCCTGTTCGGCAAGGCCAAGCACCTGGAGCATGACCTGCGCTATGACCGCGCCGATGAGTTTGTCGAGGTTGCGCTCAAACTCTGGAACAGTTGGGGCAAGGACGCGCTCAAGCTCGACCGCGAAAGCGGCGTGCTCGCCGACCCGGCATTGATTACCTCGGTGCAACACCAGGGCGAGTGGTTCCGGGTCGAAGGCCCGCTGAATATCCCGCGCTCGCCCCAGGGCCGGCCGGTGCTGATCCAGGCCGGTTCGTCTGGGCGGGGTCGGCGCTTTGGCGCACGGTGGGCCGAGGCGATTTTTACCATTCACCCGCACTTGGCGGCCATGCGGGCCTTTCGCGATGACGTGCGCGCCCAGGTGGTGCAACAAGGCCGCGCCGCCGACAGCTGCAAAATACTCACGGCGGTGATGCCATTTATTGGCGGCAGCGAAGCCGAAGCCCGCGCCAAGCGCGACCAGCACAACGCCCTGGCGCGGCCGGAGTTGGGGTTGGTGACACTGGCTTCGCAATTGAATGTGGACCTGTCGCCGTTCCCGTTGTCGGCCACCTTGGCGGAGGTGGCGCAGTCGCCGCTGATCCACGCGGCGGCCGCCGAAAAACTGCTGATGCAAGGCCCCGAACTGAGCCTGGAACAGCTTGGCCGGATCTTCGCCAGCAGCGTGCGCGTGCCGCAACTGGTGGGCACCGGCGCGCAGATCGCCGACCAATTGGCCGAGCTGTTCGAGCAAGGCGGTTGCGACGGCTTTGTGATTTCGCCGGGGTATTTGCCGGGCTCGTTCACCGAATTTGTCGAGAGCGTGATTCCGCACTTGCAGCGCAAGGGCCTGTTCCGCACGGCGTACGAAGGTTCGACGCTGCGTGAGCACCTCGGTCTGGCGGATCTCGCACACTGAATGCACTGAATGTGGGAGCTGGCTTGCCTGCGATAGCGGTGGGTCAGTTTGCATCGTTGTTGACTGACACTGCGCTATCGCAGGCAAGCCAGCTCCCACATTAGGGCGGCGGTGTTTTTTATTGGGTACATCAATTTAAAAAGGGAATTGCGCATGGCTGCTTTCGATCACTTGACCCGTCGCCGCTTGCTCGGCATAGCGGGCATTTCCATGGCCGGCCTGGCGCTGCCCAGCCTGGGCTTTACGGCCGACGAGCACGCCGGGCACGGCACGCCTGCGGAACCAGCAGGCACCGGTGAGTTCATCCGCCTTGATGCGCCGCGTAAGCTCAAACTGGCGGTCAACCTCAACGCTGTGTGCCTGGCGCCGGTAGTGATCGCCCACGGGCAGGGCTTCTTCACCCAACATAACCTCGATGTGGAACTGGTCAACTTCGGCAACTCCACCGAAGTGCTGCTCGAAGCCATCGCCACCGGCAAGGCGGACGCCGGCATCGGCATGGCGCTGCGCTGGCTCAAGGCTCTGGAACAAGGCTTTGACGTCAAGCTCACGGCCGGCACCCACGGCGGTTGCTTGCGCTTGCTCAGTGCGGCGAACGGTGGCGTGAATAAGCTCGAAGACCTCAAGGGCAAGGCTATCGGCGTCACCGACATGGCCAGCCCCGACCGCAATTTCTTCTCGATCCTGCTGAAAAAGCACGGCGTCGACCCGGTGCGCGACGTCGAATGGCGCCTGTACCCGGCCGACCTGCTGGGCACCGCGCTGGAGCGTGGCGAAGTGCAGGCGGTCAGCGGCAGTGACCCGTTCATGTACCGCCTGATCAAGTCCGGCGTGGCGCGGGAATTGTCCACCAACCTGGTGGAGGAATACGCCAACCTCAGCTGCTGCGTGGTCGGCGTCACCGGCAAGCTGGTACGTGAAGACAAGCGCGTGGTCGCGGCGCTGACCCAGGCGATTCTGGAGGCCCATGATTATTCCGTGCAGCACCCCGAAGAGGTCGCCAAGGGCTTCCAGGCCTATGCGCTCAATACTACGACAGAAGAAGTGCAGGCGATCCTGCACGATCACACCCACGGTCACCATGCGGTCGGCGCGGCATTGACGCAGGAAATCACCACCTATGTGACGGACCTGAAAACCGTCGAGGTGATCAGCAAGGGCACCGACCCGGTGGAGTTTGCCAAGGAGATCACCGCTGATGTCTTCAGTTGATGCAACCACCCTGAACCCAAGCCTGGCATTCAAGGCCGGCTGGCAGGGCGCAACGGTGGTGGCTGCCTGGGTGGCCGTGGCGCTGTTGATCAGCTATTGGCCCAATGCCGTACGCAATTGGCCAATGACCCAAGGGCTGGCCAATGTGTGCGTGGCTGTGGCTGCGCTGTTCATTGTGTTGAGCGTGCTGGGCCTGCGTTTTTCGCGGCTCGGCCAGCGCCTGAAAAACGCCGGGCCTTGGCTGAT
This sequence comes from Pseudomonas sp. FP2338, assembly GCF_030687515.1. Lineage (NCBI taxonomy): Bacteria > Pseudomonadati > Pseudomonadota > Gammaproteobacteria > Pseudomonadales > Pseudomonadaceae > Pseudomonas > Pseudomonas sp. FP2338. The sequence continues at coordinate 2,472,735 of NZ_CP117436.1, forward strand.
TGCCTTGCCCGTGTTGCTGGGTATCTGGGAGCTGCTCACCGCCAAGCTGGCGCTGCTGCCGGTGCCGTTTTTTGCGCCGCCCCAGGCCTTGCTCGCGGTGTATATCGAAGACTATGCGCGCCTGGCTGACAGCCTGCTGCATTCGGCCTTGCTGCTGGGTTCGGGCGTGGCTTTGGGCGCTGCCACCGGGTTTGTCGCGGGCGTCTCCATCGGCTGGTCCACGCGCATCGGCTACTGGCTGCACCCGGTGCTGCGCATCCTCGGGCCGGTGCCGTCGACAGCGTTGCTGCCACTGTGTTTTTTCCTGTTCCCCAGCAGTTGGAGCGCGAGTGTGTTCCTGATCGCGCTGGCCACCTGGTTTCCGGTCACGGTGCTGACCTGGTCCGGCGTGGCGAGTGTCGATAAAGCTTATTACGACGTGGCGCGCACCTTGGGTGCCAGGCCGGGCTTCCTGATTTTCAAAGTCGCGATTCCCGCCGCGTTGCCCCACGTGTTTGTCGGCTTGTTCATGGGCTTGGGTGCCTCGTTTTCGACCTTGGTGGTGGCGGAAATGATGGGGGTTAAATCCGGCATCGGCTGGTACTTGCAGTGGGCCCAGGGTTGGGCCGCCTACGCAAATATGTACGCGGCCCTGTTGATCATGGCGCTGGCGTGTTCGGGGTTGATCACCGGGTTGTTCCTGGTGCGTGACCGGTTGTTGGCCTGGCAGAAAGGAGCGATGAAATGGTAGCGTTGGCACAGGCAGTTCAACCCTCGTCGGGGCTGGCGCTGCGGATTGAGAACCTCAGCCATGGCTTTGCACTGGACGGCCAGCATTTGCCGGTATTGGAGCGTGTTTCCCTGGAGGTGGCGCCCGGTGAATGTGTGGCGTTGCTGGGCCCTTCGGGCTGCGGAAAATCCACTTTGCTGCGCCTGGTGGCCGGGTTGGAACCGGCTGACTCCGGGCGTTTGCTGGCCGACGGGCACGCCATCACCGGCCCCGACCCGAGCCGCGTGGTGGTGTTCCAGGACCCGACCCTGTACCCGTGGCGCCGCGTGTGGGACAACGTCGCACTGGGGCTGGAGGCTCAAGGCTTGCTCAAGACCCACTCGGCCAAGGTCGATCAAGCCCTGGAGAAAGTCGGCCTCAGCGCCTTCGCGCGCGCCTACCCTCGGCAACTTTCCGGCGGCATGGCCCAGCGCGTGGCATTGGCCCGTGCGTTGGTCAACCAGCCACGGCTGCTGATCCTGGATGAACCCCTGGGCAAGCTGGACTCGCTGACGCGCATCACCATGCAAAAGGAGCTTATCGACCTGTGGCAGCGCCAGGGCTACACGGCGCTGCTGGTGACCCACGACGTGGAAGAAGCCCTGCTGCTGGCCAACCGCGTGATCGTGTTCAGCGACCGCCCGGCGAAGATCCAGGCGCAGTTGACCATTGATCGGCCGTACCCTCGGCATCGCGATGATGCCTATCTGGTGGATTTACGCCGGCAGATTCTGGGGTTGTTGGGGTTGGGGGAGAGCTGGTAGTTGTCGGTCTGATCGTTCCCACTCTCTGAGTGGGAATGCCGCTTGGGGCGCTCCGCGGCCCGCAACTGCACGCTCATGTCATCACAACTTTTTGCCCAGTCACTCAGCCACTGCGGCATGGGCGGTGATGCTTCGGCCAAGCCGAGTTCGCGCACAAAGTCGGCCGGGGGCAGGGTGCCCTCGGCGCAGCGGAACAGACCGCGCATCACCACCACGCCCACCACTCGGCCCTGGCTGACAAAACGGTGCTCCATCAGGCTCCATTTGTGGTCCCAGCCGAGCATGCGGGTGTGTACCTCGAACACTTCAAACAGCTTCAGCTCGCGGCGGAACTTGCCCCAGGTGTCGCCCACGACGGGCAGCGCCTTGTTGCGCAGGGCCACACGGAAGGCGCCGGTACGCAGCACAAAATCCATCCGCGCAACGTCTGCCAGGGTGAAATACCGGCCATTGGTGACGTGCCGGTTGATATCCAGATCAAGCGGCCACACGCGCATGCGCACCACCGTGGTGTCCAAAGCCTGCACGGGCTTGCGCCAGGGACGACGGAACAACATAAACAGCAATCGAAACCAGAGATTCATACACGTGCCAGGCAGTTGATCAGAAGCCGCACTGTACGGAGCCGGAATCGGCTAAGGTAGATGCGCAAATGACTTATTACATGCGAAAAGCGCAAACAGGTTTTTTATGCACATTACCTTGCTCCTGGCCGATGATTGTTCTGCCGCCAACGCCACCCTGGTCCTGGAAATGCTCAGCGCCGCCAATCTGTTTGCCGACAGCCCACCCTTTGAGGTTGTGGTGGTCTCCCTGGACGGCCAGCCCGTCACCACTTGGAGCGGGCAGTGCATGCAGGTGGCGTGCGCGGCGGCGCAGGTGCGCCGCACCGACCTGGTCCTGATCCCCGGTTTCCTGTTTACCCTCAAGCAGGCGTTGCCCACCTTTCCTGCCTACGGCCCGTGGTTGCGCGAGCAATATGCCCAGGGCGCGGTGCTGGCATCGATGTGCACCGCAGCTTTTTTGCTGGCCGAAAGCGGCCTGTTGCAAGGCTTGCGCGCTACCACCCACTGGGCGTTTGCCGAGCTGTTCCGGCGCCGTTACCCCGACGTGACCCTGGAGGACGCGCAGATCCTGTGTGAAGAAAACCGCGTGATCACCAGCGGTGGTGCCAGCGCGGCCATGGACCTGATGCTGCACCTGATCCGCCGCTTCGGTTCACCCGAGCTTGCGCATACCTGTGGCAAATACCTGCTGATCGACGGCGTGCGTACCGAGCAGTCGGTGTACGCCCTGTGGTCGTTGCCCAAGAACCACGGTGACGGCGAGATTCTGCGGGTGCAGCATTGGCTGGAGCAGCACTTTGCCCAGGCGTTGGTGATTGACGACGTGGCGCGGCGCTTTGGCTTTGGTGTGCGCAATTTCAAGCGGCGTTTCAAGGAAGCAACCGGCTATACGCCCGTGGGATATGTGCAGACCCTGCGCCTGGAGCGGGCCAAGCAGATGCTGGAGTCCACGCGCATGACCCTCGAAAGCATCACCTACGCGGTGGGGTATGAAGACAGTAATTCGTTTCGCCGCCTGTTCCAGCAGCGCGTGGGGATGCTGCCGGCGGCGTATCGCAAGAAATTCCTCGCCACGGCCTGAATCAGCGACGTAGCTGCGCCTGCGCTTCAATGCATTCCACCAGAAACTCCATCACCACTTTCACCGACGCAGAGCGGCGCATATCCGGGTAAACCGTCAGCCAGATATCACGCGCCGGGCCGTCGCTGGGCGTGGGCAACCGCATCAACAGCGGGTCGGCATCGCCCACCAAGGTGGGCAGTACCACTGCGCCGACCTGCGCGCGGGCGGCCATTTGCTGGGTGATCAACTCGCTGGCGGCAAACACCACGGGGCGCGGGCCGCGCAGTTGGTGCAGCCAGGCTTGCTGGGGCAGGTGATCGCGGCTGGGGTCGTAGGCGATGAAGGTCCATTGCGCCGCCGGCAAATGTTCGAGCGCAGGCGCGGCGTACAAGCCGAAGCGCACCACCCCGACCTTGCGCCGCACCAAGGCTGCTTCGTCGGGGCGCACGGTGCGCAAGGCGATGTCGGCTTCGCCCTTGTCCAGCGCAGCCAGTTGAGTGGACGGCATCAGCACCAGATTCAGCTGCGGGTAGTGGGCGCGTAAACGCGCAAGCTGAGGGGCAATGCAGTGATTGGCGATGGAGGGCGGGCAGCTGACGCGCACTGTGCCGGCCAGTTCGATGGAGGCCACGCGCGACAGGCGCATCACCTGCGTGGCCATATCGCCCATGCTCGCCGCCACTTGCGCCAAGGCCAGGCCTTGCGCCGTGAGCGGGCGGCTGCGGGGCAGGCGGTCCACCAGTTTTACGCCCAGGGCTTTTTCCAGCGCATCGACCCGGCGCCCGACGGTAGCGTGCTCCACCTGCAACTCGCGGGCGGCGGCCGACAGTGACTGGGTGCGCGCCAGCACGGTGAAGTAGTAGAGGTCCTGCCAATCGAACATCGGGTTATTTCCGCACAGAGGCTGGGAAAGATTGGGGAATATTCCAACCGAATAATCCCTTTTACCATGGCCGCTTCCCAGTGCAAACGGAGTTGTTCCCTGATGAAAGCCATCACCCTGCAAGCCTACGGCGGCCCCGACCTCGCCCAACTGCGCCATGATGTGGCCAAGCCCCAAGTCACGGCGGGGCATGTGCTGGTCAAGGTGGCCTGCGCCGGGATCAATTTCATGGATATTCATACGCGCCAAGGCAAATACGCTGCGTCGATGACTTACCCGGTGCGGTTGCCCTGCACCTTGGGCATGGAAGGCGCCGGCGTGGTGGTTGAGGTTGGCCCCGGCGTGAAGCATTTGGCCGTGGGCGACCGGGTGGCCTGGTGCATTGCCTGGGGCGCCTATGCCGAATATGCCAACGTGCCCGCCGATAAAGTTGCGCAGATCCCCACGGCGATCCGCTTCGATCAGGCCGCAGCGGCGATGTTTCAGGGCTGCACCGCGCACTACCTGGTTGAGGACGTGGCACGCTTGCAGGCCGGCAGCAGCTGCCTGATTCACGCGGCGTCCGGCAGCATCGGCCAGTTGCTGGTGCAGATGGCACGGCAGTTGGGCGCGACGGTGTTCACCACCGGCAGCAGCGCCGAAAAATGCGCGATTGCCCGGCAACGCGGCGCCCACCAGGCCTGGACCTATGACGGCTTTGCTGATCAGGTGCTGCAAGCCACCGATGGGCGCGGAGTGGATGTGGTGTTTGATTCACTCGGCAAAACCACCTTGCGCGAGAGTTTCCGCGCTTGCCGCACGCGGGGTTTGATCGTCAATTATGGCAACGTGTCGGGCTCGCTGACTGACCTGGACCCGATTGAATTGGGCGAGGCGGGCTCGCTGTTTTTGACCCGACCACGGCTGGCCGACCATATGGCCGACGGGGCAACCGTGCAGCGGCGTGCCAATGCGGTGTTCGCGGCGATGCTGGAAGGGGCGTTGAGCGTCGAGATCGAGGGCCATTACAGCCTGGAGACGGTGCAACAGGTGCACGCACGCATCGAGGCACGCCAGCAGATTGGCAAGGCGGTGTTGTGGGTGGACCGCGATCTGCGCTGATGGGTGTGGTGAGCAGGCTTGATTGTGTGAGTAGGTTTGTTGGGGTGAGTGGGCTTGTTGTGATCAGTGGGCTTGTTGTGGCTAGCAAGCCTGCTCGCCACAACAGCCCGTTAACCAGAAGTTGGGTGGGGTACATGGCCAGATCGCAGGCGAAAAAAAACCGGCTGATCAGGCCGGTTTGGGGTGCCTCGCCAACCGCGAGGGTTATACGTGGTTGCTCTGCAGACGATCCGAACCACCTTCAGCCAGGCCGCGTTCCTGCAGGCGATCAGCACCACCTTCAGCCAGGCCACGTTCCTGCAAACGATCAGCACCGCCTTCAGCCAGGCCACGTTCCTGCAAACGATCAGCACCGCCTTCAGCCAGGCCGCGTTCCTGCAAACGATCCGCACCACCTTCAGCCAGGCCACGTTCTTGCAGACGATCAGCACCGCCTTCAGCCAGGCCGCGTTCCTGCAGGCGATCAGCGCCACCTTCGGCTATACGGCGTTCCTGCAGGCGGTCGGAACCATTTTCGGCTACGTGGCTGCCTTGCAGGCGATCCGCGCCGCCTTCAGCGACAACCGGGTGGGCAAAAGCGTTGGCAGCCAGTACCGAGAAAGCGAGGCTAAGCAAGAGTTGGCGTTTCATGGTGGTGTGCTCCGAGAGTTGTAGTTGGGTGTTGCCGGGTATGGGTTTGATGGTACGCGTTGGATTTTTTAAGAGAACTTCATTGCGCTGATGGTGACTATCGACGCCAGCGATGGCCCGTTTTGGCGGGCCATCGTGCAGGCGCTCAAGGCATCTGCGGCAGTTCCTGAGGGCGCAGGTCAAATACCAGCACCTCGGCGTCGTCGCCCTGGCTCAGGCGGATCTGCCGTTCATTGCGCAGCCGTGCGCCGTCGCCTTCCTGCAAGCGTTGGCCATTGAGTTCGACGCTGCCGCGGGCCACATGCACGTACACATGGCGGTCCGCCGGCACGTCCAGGGTCGTGGCTTCGTCGCCGTTGAACAGCCCGGCATACACCCGTGCATCCTGGCGAACCTTGAGCGAGCCATCGCTGCCTTCCGGCGAGATGATCAATTGCAAGCGCCCGCGTTTCTGCGCCGCGCTGAAGTGCTCCTGCTGATAGCGCGGTTCGGCGCCGACCACATTCGGCACAATCCAGATCTGCAGGAAGTGCACGCCATGGCTCTGGCTGTGGTTGAACTCGCTGTGGGCCACGCCGCTGCCGGCGCTCATCAGTTGCACGTCACCAGGGCGGATCACCGAGCCGGTGCCCAGGGTGTCCTTGTGTTCCAGGGCGCCTTCGAGCACATAAGAGAAAATCTCCATGTCGCGGTGCGGGTGCTGGCCGAAGCCTTTGCCGGCGGCGACGCGGTCATCGTTGATCACCAGCAGGTCGGAAAAACCCTGCTCCTTGGGATCCCAGTAGTTGGCGAACGAGAAGGTGTGGAACGACTTCAACCAACCGTGATTGGCGGCGCCGCGTTCCGAGGCTTTGCGAAGGGTCAGCATGATCTTGTCCTCTAGTGAGCGCAGGCTGCGAAATGCAGGGCGCTTGCGTTGAGAAGAAGGTTAATGGTTTTCCATGGATTCATTAATAAGCTGAAAATTGAATTAATGTCTCATTTTAGTTGACAGTGTGGGCGTGCCATAATGCCGTCCCGACTCCCGTTACGATGGACTTGCTCTTCATGAAAACCGTGGCCATGGTGCTGTTTCCAGACTTCCTGCTGCTCGATATGGCCGGGCCGCTGGAGGTGTTTTCCATAGCCAACCGCTACCTGCCGGCAGCGGAGCATTATCGGATCCTGACGATCGGCACTGAGCCCGGCCCGCTGCGCGCCTCCAATGGCGTGCACGTGCATGCCGACCTGCCACTGGACCAGGCAGGCGAGGCCTACGATCTTCTATTGGTACCCGGCGGGCCAGGCGCTTATAACGAATGCCATCCGGCTTTGCTGCCGTGGCTTCGAGCCGCAGCGCCACGGGCACGGCGCTTCGGTTCGATCTGCACTGGCGCCTTTGTGCTGGGGCACGCCGGGCTGCTCGACGGCCACCGCGTCACCACGCACTGGCACTACACCGACCGCTTGATCAAAGGCTTTCCCAAGGCCATCGTCGAGACCGACCGCATTTACTTGCAGGATGGCCGCTTGATTACCTCCGGCGGGGTCACTGCCGGCATCGACCTGGCGCTGTCGATCATCGCCCAGGACCATGGCCGGCAGGTCGCGGTCGACGTCGCCAAGGTGTTGCTGGTGGTGATGAAACGCCAGGGCGGTCAGGCGCAGTTCAGCCCGATGACTGCCGCCGTCGCGCCGCTGGAAACCCCGATCACCCGCGTGCAGAACCAGGTGCTGGCGCAGTTGGACCAGCCATTGAGCATCGTGTCCATGGCTGCGCTGGCGGGCATGAGCGCGCGCCATTTTGCGCGGCTGTTCGCTAAAGAAGTGGGGATGACGCCCATGGCCTTTGTGCAAGGCGCGCGCATCGACCGTGCCCGGCACCTGCTCGAAAGCACTGACCTGCCGCTCAAGACCGTGGCTTTCCGCGCAGGCTTCGGCAGCGTGCGGCATATGCGCTTTCTGTTCAGTGAAAAACTCGGCCTTAACCCCACGCAGTACCGACAACAGTTCAGTTGACGCCGGAATGTCCGTCTGGCTGCCCTGATTGTCCGTGTCGCTCCCTGTGCCAGCATTGTCCTGTCACGCATAGCTGGCAAGATAGCCCCAGGCCCCTAGAAAGGAGGCGCAGACGCCCAAGGCCGGGTGTTCCAGCGCTGTCAGCAGATGAACCATGCACACACGGTGAGCTTTGGCCCCTATACCTTTCATCGCGATCAACGCCTGGTCAGCAAGACCGGCCTGCCGGTGCCATTGGGTGGGCGTGCGCTGGATATCCTCGCGGTGCTGTTGGAGGCGCCGGGGCAATTTGTCAGCAAGGACACCTTGATCGGCCGGGTCTGGCCGAACAGCGTGGTGGAAGACAATAATTTGCGCGTGCACATCGCCGCCCTGCGTCGTGCGCTGGACGGACAACGCTATATCCTCAATGAACCGCAACGCGGCTACTGTTGCGTGGCGCCGTCACCGGCACCGCAGCCTCGGCACAATCTGGCCGCACGGCTCAGCCCGGTGATCGGCCGCGACGAACTGCTGGGCAGCCTGGTGCGACGCCTGGGCGGCCAACGGCTGATGATGCTCACCGGCTGCGCCGGAATCGGCAAGAGCAGCGTGGCGCTGGCCCTGGCCGAACGGGTGTTGCCGCGTTACCGCGATGGCGTGTGGTGGCTGGACCTGGCAACTGTGCAGGCGCCGACCCGGTTGCTCGACTATCTGACCGAAACCCTGCACCTGCAACCCTGTGGCAGCGCCCATGCGCTGTGCGAGCAATTGGCCGCCCGGCAACTGCTGCTGGTGCTCGACGGTGCCGATCTGTTGCTGGGTGCCTGCCGCCACCTGGTGCATACGCTGCAAGCCAGAGCGCCACAGGTGAGCGTGCTGCTGACCAGCCGCGAAGCCTTGCAGGTGCCCGGCGAATGGGTACAACACGTACCCCGGCTGGCGTTGCCGACGCCGACTGACTGGGGCAGTGTCGAGCAGGCCATGAGGTATCCCGCCCTGCAATTGTTCGTGGCACGGGCGCGTGCCGGTCAGCAGGGATTTGTCGTGCGGTCTCAGGACCTGGCGCCGTTGCGCGATATCTGCCGGCGCCTGGACGGCATCCCGCTGGCTCTGGAACTGGCGGCGGCGCAGGTTGAAGCCCTGGGAGTACGCGGGTTGCAAAAGCAGTTACACAAAGGCGTGCAGGTGTTGAGGCGGGGCCGACGCACGGCGGTCGAGCGCCATCAATCGCTGACGGCAGCGCTGGATTGGACGTATCAACGCCTGAGCCTGCCGCAGCGTTGGCTGTTCCTGCAATTGGCGCTGTTCAAAAGCGCGGTGACGTTGCCGGCCTTGACCGAACTGGTGGCCGGTACTGAACTTGCGCATGCCGACCTGGCTTACCTGCTGGCACGTCTGACCGCGACGTCCGCCCTGGCGGTCGAGCCCGGCCCCGGCCCGCGGCGCTATCGCCTGCTCAACAGTGTGCGCAGCTACGCCCTGGCGCAACTGCGTGACCCGTTGCAGGTGGCGCGTTTGCAGCAGGGCTATGAGCATTACCTGGGGCCATTTTCAGGCCGGCCGTTTGTCCTGCAACTGGTCGAGCAGGCTGCGCACGCGGACTAGATCCTGGGTGGCAAAGCCTTCGGTAAATTGCCCATAGACCGAATTCAACAGCTCACGTGCCTCCCGCACACGGCCCTGGCTTTGCCACAGGCGGGCCATCGAGGTCGCGCAGCGCAGCTCCCAGGCCAGTGCGCCTTGTTCGTGCGCCATGCCCAATGCTTCGTGCAGCAGCGATTCGCGCGTGCGCAGATCGGGCAGGGCCTCGGCGTGCACCCTGAGAATCTCGGCCGTGCACCAACCGGCCGCGCCGTTTCTGGCGCGCTCAAATACCCTGTCATCTACCTGCGTGGCATTGAAGGTCACCCGTATGTCCTGAGCCAGGCCCAGGCCTTGCAATGCCTCATGGGGGGCGGTGCCCTCGTAGTGCCGCGCCCAGGTGTGGAACAACTGCGCCGAATGTTTCTGTGCGTGTTCCAGCAACAGCGCCAGCAGCGTGTGCGCCGCGTCGCTGTCACCGTTGTAGTGGGCAATCGGTACGCCGGCCAGGGCCAGGGTGTAGCAGATCGAGGTGCCGTGGTTGATCTGCAACGCCAACGCCAGCGCCTGGCTTGCCGTTCGCGCGGCCCGCTCAGGAAACCCGCGCAGCCACAGGATGCGCGCCAGTACCGTCAGCGACGCCACACTCTGGTCGTATTGCACGCCAAAGCCATGGGTGAAACGGTTGAGATGGCCGCTGTGGGCCATGCGCTGCAGCACTTGTTCGGCATTGTGCAGGGCCAGGACCTGGTCGCCCGCGTAATGCTGGGCCAGTACCCGTAAGCGTTGGGCACTCAAGTCCAGCAGCGGATCGGTGCGCGGGTCGAGGCGGTCGAACTGTATGCTCTGCTGCAGCGCCTCATGGTAGTGGCCGGCACACAGGTTGACCGCCATGTGCCCGGAGATGGCGCGCAACTGGCCCCCATTGTCCTGGAGCGCCTCAGCCAGGCGCCGGGCCGCCACGAATGCAGCGATGGTCTGCGGCGCGCCGCCCAGGGCGTGATAGGACAGGCTGCCCAGTGCCAGTTGCAGTTGCATGGTCAGCTGCGTGCAGGGCGCGTCCGATTGCAGCATCAGCGCCAAGGCCTGGTTTACGTACAGCCCATGTTCGCGCAGCAGCGACAACTCTTGCCACAGGGGCATGGCGCTGACCGTCAGGCGAATGCCCAGCAGGTGCGCGCCGTGTTCGCCCAAGCCCCAGTCGAGGGCGGCGCGGATGTCCTCGCGCAACGGTGCATAACGGTTGATCCACAGCTCGGTGGGGGTGAGTTCCCAGTCCTCCTGCGCCTGGTCCATCAGCGCCAGACAGCGCGCGGCATGGCGCTCGCGTGTGCTGTCGAGTTCAGCCGCAAGGGCGAGCTTTTCCAGGGCATAGCTACGGGTGATATCCAGCAGACGATAGACCATTTCATCATCGCCGGCCTCGACGTTGAGCAGCGACTTGGCCACCAGCTGGCTGATCGAGCCCAGCACTTGGGCCGGTACGATCTGCTCACCGGCGATTACCGCCGCCGCGCTCGCCAGGCTGAACCCGCCGCGAAACACCGCGAGGCGGCGCAGGCAAATCTGTTCGCAGGTGGTGAGCAGGTCAAAACTCCAATCCAGCGTGGCGCGCAAGGTTTGCTGACGGGGCAAGTCGCTGCGCCGGCCGCGGTTAAGCAGGCGCAGGTTGTCCTCCATTTGCACCAGCAAGCCCGGCAAGCCGAAACGCTCGATCTGCGTGGCGACCAATTCGATTGCAAGGGGAATGCCGTCCAGGCGCTTGCAGATATCAATCGCCAGGGGCAGCTCTGCCTCGCTGAGCTCAAAACTGTCCTGGTGCGACATGGCGCGTTCGATCAGCAGTTGCAACGCCGGGTAGCCGAGGGCCTGGGCGCGGTTGCCGGTGGCGGGTGGGCAGGCCAGCGGCTCCAGGCGCTGCACATACTCTCCCTCGGCACGCAGGGCTTCGCGGCTGGTGGCCAGAATGTGCAGCTGTGGCGCATGGCGCAGCAGGGTTTCGCTGATCAGCGCGATGTCGTCCAGCAGGTGTTCGCAATTGTCGATCACCAGCAGCAACTGTCGTGCGTGCAGGTTGCGGGCCAGGCTCAGCAGTGGCTCATGTTCGCTGGGGGCGAGGTCGAGCAGGGCGGCCAGGTTGGGCAGGATCATCGACGGCGTGCTGAGCGCCGCCAGATCCAGCAGGCGAATGCCGTCGCGGTAATGGCCGATCAATAATTCCGCCACACGCAGCGCCACGGTGGTCTTGCCGATGCCACCCGCACCGGTCAGGGTGATGAACCGTTGCTGCGGCAGTTGCTGCACCAGCGCGTCGATCAATACCTGGCGGCCGATCATCCGCGTACGGCGCAGCGGCAGGTTATGGCCCTGGTTGTGGGGAATACCGTCGATGGCTGTGGTCATCGGTTCGATGCTCAGAGGGGCGACAAAGCTGTAACCGCGCTGGGCGACGGTGACGATATAGCGCTGCCCGACCTGACCATCGCCCAGAGCCTTGCGCAATGCGGCCACATGCACACGCAGGTTGCCGTCTTCGACTACCGTTTTGGGCCATACCCGCGTGATCAGTTCCTGCTTGCTCACCACATTGCCGGCGTGTTCCAGCAAGATCAGCAAGATTTCTATCGCGGGCCGGCCCAGCCGCAAAGGGCGGCCAGCCTCCAGCACCAGGCGCTGGCGCGGGTGGACACGGTAGGGACCGAAATGCACGGCCTGGTCGCTGAGGTCACTCATGCTGGCCCCCTGTTCTGAAAAAAAGTCCGGCCAGCATATTCCAGGCAGGTGCAGACCACTAGGCTGCAACCCCCTGTGATTTTTGACGAATGTGGTGATTTCGCCAGGTCATCGGGTTCACGCCCTCGCTGCGTGTGAACATATGGCAGAAGTGCGCCTGGTCGCAAAAGCCGCACTCCAGGCTGATCTGGGTCAGGCTCAAGGACGACCCGGTGATCAGTTCCTTGGCCCGCTGAATGCGCTGTTGGCGAATCCACTCCTGGGGCGACAGCCCGGTGGTGCACTTGAATGCACGGGAAAAATGGCTGCGCGACAGCGCACAGGCCTGCGCCAACTCGGCAATCGCCAGGCTTTCGCCGAGGTTGGCGAGGATCAGTTGCTTGGCAATTCGCTCGCGCCGGGGGCACAAGCCACCGGTGACGCCAAAGCGGGGGGCACAGTCATCAAGTCGGGCCATGACAATTATCCGTAGTCGATGGGAGCGATCCCGGTGAATGGGTGCAGTGTAGACCGCTGTATTTTTGGCGCCGGGCCGTCTGGCTGGCGAGTTAATCGTTGTTAATTTCGCCAGGTGCGCGCCCGAAAAAGACAGCACAGGCATGCAATCTGCGATCCGCCCGGCATGCTTACCTGACGGCCTGATAACCGTTTGGATACCGCCATGAACCGCAACGACCTGCGCCGCGTCGACATGAACCTGCTGGTGATTTTCGAGGCGCTGATGTTCGAGAAGAACCTGACACGGGTCGCCGAAAAGCTCTTCATGGGCCAGCCGGCAGTGAGTGCCGCGCTCGGGCGCCTGCGCGACTTGTTCGACGACCCATTGCTGTTGCGCAACGGGCGCGGCATGGAGCCCACGCCACGGGCGGTGGCCATACTCAAGGAGCTGCAACCGGCGATGGACACCATTTCAGGCGCAGTCAGCCGCGCCAAGGATTTCGACCCTTCCACCAGTTGCGCAGTGTTTCGTATCGGCCTGTCCGACGATGCCGAGTTCGGTCTGTTCCCGCCGTTGCTCAGCCAGCTGCGCGAAGAGGCACCGGGGATCATCGTGGTGGTGCGCCGCGCCAATTACCTGTTGATGTCCTCGTTGCTGGCCAGCGGCGAGATTTCCGTGGGCGTCAGCTACACCACCGAACTGCCGGCGAATGCCAAGCGCAAGAAGCTGCGGGACATTCCCTGCAAGGTACTGCGCGGCGACGACGGTGCGGCGCCGTTGACACTGGATGACTACTGCACGCGGCCCCACGCCATGGTGTCGTTTTCGGGGGACTTGAGCGGCAATATCGACCTTGACCTGGCCCGCATCGGCCGGGCGCGCAGGGTGGTGCTGGCGGTACCCCAGTTCAGCGGCTTGCGCGCCCTGCTGGCGGGCACGCAGATCATCGCCACAGTGCCCGACTACGCCGCCTGTGCCTTGACCGAAGGCACCGTGCTGCGCGCCGAGGACCCGCCGTTCGCGATTGAAGCCTCGGAATTGTCGATGGTCTGGAGCGGCGTGCATGACAACGACCCGGCGGAGCGCTGGTTGCGCTCGCGCATCAGTGAGCATATGGCGCGTATGGCGTGAGCGCGCCAGGCGAGACAGCACAAACATCCAATTCCCGACCCTCGTTCCCCGCCAGACTCCCCCCATCGCTCAACTCTCCAGGGGGGAAACACACCATATGGACCCGACACCTGAAACCAGCCCCGACGAAGTCGTCACCCTGGTCGTCAAACACCTGATCAAGGCCGGCCGTGAAGCCGATTACGAGGCCTGGCTGCGGCGTATCGTGCGCATCGCTGGCGAGCGCCCCGGCCACCTCGGTGTGGATGTGGTGCGCGGCAAGCAGGGCGGGCAGGCGCTGTTTACCTGCGTCTTGCGCTATCGCTCCACCGACGCGCTGCAACGCTGGCTCGACTCCCCCGAACGCCAGGCGCTGATCGCTGAAGCGGCGCCGATGCTGGCCGACGGCGACAAAACCGAAATCGGTGCCGCCAACGAGTTCTGGTTCGCGCCCCTGGCCGACAGCGCCGCGAAGCCGCCGCGCTGGAAGCAGGCCGTGGTCAGCCTGTGCGTGATCCTGCCGCAAACCCTGCTGCTGCCGTTTATCTGGGGCCCGATCCTGCGCTTGCACCCGTTCCTGTCCAACTATGTGGTGTCCACTTTTCTGGTGACGCTGACCATTGTGTTGCTGGTGGTGTACCTGCTGATGCCGGCCGCCACCCGCCTGTTCGCTCCCTGGCTTGAAGCCTCTGTAAAGGAAACCCTATGAACGCCGATCTGATTCTGTTCAATGGCCAGTTCCACACCGTGGACCGTGAAAACCCACGGGCCACTGCGGTCGCTATCCACCAAGGCCGATTTGTAGCGGTCGGCACCGACGGCGAGGCCATGGCCCTGCGCGGCAGCGGCACCCAGGTCATTGACCTCAAGGGCCGCACCGTGATCCCTGGCCTTAACGACTCGCACTTGCACCTGATCCGTGGCGGGCTGAACTACAACCTTGAACTGCGCTGGGAAGGCGTGCCGTCTCTGGCCGATGCGTTGCGCATGCTCAAGGATCAAGCCGATCGCACGCCGACGCCGCAATGGGTGCGCGTGGTGGGGGGCTGGAACGAATTCCAGTTCGCCGAAAAACGCATGCCGACCCTGGAAGAGTTGAACCAGGCCGCGCCAGATACGCCGGTGTTCGTGCTGCACCTGTATGACCGTGCCTTGCTCAACCGCGCCGCCCTGCGCGTGGCCGGTTACACCAAGGACACGCCGAACCCGCCGGGCGGCGAGATTGTGCGCGACAGCAACGGCAACCCCACCGGCATGCTGGTGGCGCGTCCCAACGCGATGATTTTGTATGCAACCCTGGCCAAGGGCCCGAAGCTGCCGTTGGAATACCAGGTCAATTCGACCCGCCAGTTCATGCGTGAACTCAATCGCCTGGGCCTCACCAGCGCCATCGACGCCGGCGGTGGTTTCCAGAACTACCCCGATGACTACGCGGTGATTGAACAACTGGCCAAGGACCAACAGCTGACGGTGCGCATCGCCTACAACCTGTTCACCCAAAAGCCCAAGGAAGAACTCAGCGATTTCAAGCACTGGACCGGCAGCGTAACCCTGCATCAGGGCGACGATTACCTGCGCCACAACGGCGCAGGCGAGATGCTGGTGTTTTCGGCGGCGGATTTCGAAGATTTCCTTGAGCCACGCCCCGACCTGCCGTTGACCATGGAGCAGGAACTGGAGCCGGTGGTGCGCCATTTGGTTGAGCAGCGCTGGCCGTTCCGGCTGCACGCCACGTACGACGAATCCATCTCGCGCATGCTCGATGTGTTCGAGAAGGTCAACCGCGACATTCCGTTCAATGGTCTGCCGTGGTTCTTCGACCACGCCGAAACCATTACGCCGAAAAACATCGAGCGCGTCCGGGCCCTGGGCGGGGGTATTGCGATCCAGGACCGCATGGCGTTCCAGGGCGAATATTTTGTCGAGCGCTACGGCGCCAAGGCCGCCGAAGCCACGCCGCCGATCAAGCGCATGCTGGCCGAAGGCGTGCCGGTAGGGGCGGGCACCGACGCCACGCGGGTCTCGAGCTACAACCCCTGGACTTCGCTGTACTGGATGGTCAGCGGCCGCACCGTCGGCGGCCTGGAGCTGCACGCCGAAGGCCTGCCGCGCCTCACTGCGCTGGAATTGTTCACGCACGGCAGCGCCTGGTTCTCCTCGGAGCAGGGCAAAAAGGGCCAGATCAAGGTCGGCCAGTTGGCGGATGTGGCGGCACTCTCGGCGGACTTCTTCAGCGTGGATGAAGAAGCCATCAAATGGATCGAGTCGGTTCTGACCGTGGTCGGCGGCAAGGTGGTGTACGGCGCCGGTGACTTCGACGGTTTCGCACCGCCCCAAGTGCCGGTGCTGCCGGACTGGTCGCCGGTGGTCAAGGTGCCGGGGCACTGGCGCCCAGGTTCACCGGTGCAAGCTCAAGTTCACCAATGCAGCGGACCGTGCGGCGTGCATGCCCACGGCCATGAAAAAGCGCGGCTTTCCAGCGTGCCGGTCAGCGACTTCCAGGGTTTCTGGGGCGCGTTCGGTTGCTCGTGCTTTGCCTTCTGATTTTAAAAACACCCAAAGGAGTTAACCCATGACTTACAAGCGCTTGAACAAAGATGACGCCGTTGTATTGCTGGTCGATCACCAGACCGGCCTGATTTCCCTGGTGCAAGACTTCTCTCCGAACGAGTTCAAGAACAACGTGTTGGCCCTGGCCGACGTGGCCAAGTTCTTCAACCTGCCGACCATCCTCACCACCAGTTTTGAAAGTGGCCCTAACGGCCCATTGGTTCCGGAACTCAAGGCACTCTTCCCGGATGCGCCTTACATCGCCCGCCCTGGTCAGATCAACGCCTGGGACAATGAAGATTTCGTCAAGGCCGTGAAGGCCACCGGCCGCAAGCAGATCATCATTGCCGGCGTGGTAACGGATGTGTGCGTCGCGTTCCCGACCCTGTGCGCCCTCGCTGAAGGCTTTGAGGTGTTCGTGGTGACCGACGCCTCGGGTACCTTCAACGAAACCGTGCAACAAGCCGCTTGGGCACGTATGACGGCCGCCGGCGCGCAACTGGTGAACTGGTTCTCTGTCGCCTGTGAACTGCAAGTTGACTGGCGCAACGATATGGAAGGCCTCGCTAACCTGCTGTCACCGCGCATTCCCAACTACCGTAACCTGATGAACAGCTACTCGGCGTTTACGGCCAAGTAAGCGGGCCTTGATGGGGTAGATTAACCCCGTAGGAGGGGCAAGCCCCTCCTGCATTTGATTGTGTCGTAGCGGCTGACAGGCTATAAACCAGTCAACTGTCCACCGAGAAGCGACAATGAACCCCTTTGAAGACATGCGCCTGTTCTGCCAGGTCATGGAATCCGGCAGCTTCACCGCCGCGGCCGAGCAATTGGGCTTGTCCAAACAATTCGTCAGCCGCCGCCTGATCCAACTGGAAGACCGCCTGGGCGTGCGCCTGCTCAATCGCTCCACACGTCGATTGGACGTCACACCGCTCGGCCAGAGCTACTACGAATCGGCCTTGCGCCTGCTCAGCGAAGTCGAGCAAGTAGAGCAGGGCATCGCCGGCCAGAACAGCGAACCGCGTGGCACGATCCGGCTCAGCGCGCCGTTGTCGTTTGCCATGGCCCACCTGGGCTGCTTGTTGCCGCAGTTCCTGCAACGCCACCCGCAGGTGTCGGTGGAGGTCGACTTGAGTGATCGCCCGGTGGACCTGATCGGCGAGGGCTACGACCTGGTCTTGCGCATCGGCACGCTGGAAGACTCGACCCTGATTGCCCGGCGCATCGCCAGCGTGCAGCGGGTGTATTGCGCCAGCCCTGATTACCTCGCCGCCCGGGGTACGCCGCTCAAGCCCGAAGACCTGGCTGATCATGACTGCCTGCCCTATGGCCATGGCCGCCAAGTGCAATGGCGCTTCAAAGGCAAGTTGCAGGCGCTCAATGTCAGTGGTCGCATGCGCGTGAACAATGGCGAATTGCTGCGCGACACCGCAATCGCCGGGTTGGGCGTGACCTACCTGCCGACTTTTATTGTTGCCGAGGCGTTGAAAGACGGGCGCTTGGTAACCCTGCTGGACGACTTTGCCCCCGAGGCCCTGACCCTGTCGGCGGTGTACCCGCAGCACCGGCAAAGTTCGCGGCCAGTGCAGGCGCTGGTGGAGTTTTTGCGCGAACGCCTGGCTAGCGGTTGCTGACCCACTGACACAACACAAAATAAATGTGGGAGCGGGCTTGCTCGCGAATGCGGTGTATCAGTCAATTCATGTGTTGGCTGTCCCACCGCATTCGCGAGCAAGCCCGCTCCCACATTTTTGATGAGTGTCCGGCTCAGCGATTGGCGAGGTTGGCCAATTGCGAACCTTGCACATACCGTTCCAGATTCGCCAGGAACGTATCGGCAATCTCCTGCTTGCTGTTGGTCGAAATCGCCGAGGTATGCGGCGACAACCGCACCCGCGCATGGCTGTACAACGGGTGCCCCGGCGGCAGTGGCTCGGGTTCGGTCACATCCAGCGAGGCCAGGCCGATCTGACCGTTATCCAAGGCTTCCAGCAGGGCCTCCTGATCCAGCAAACCACCGCGTGCAATGTTGATCAGGTGCAATCCCGGCTTGGCGCTGCCGAGCACATCACGGTCGACAATATGCCGCGTGGCCTCGGTGAGCGGTGCCGCCAGCACCAGGTGGTCGGCGCGGGCGAACAGGTCGTGGATGTCCTTGGCGGCCTCAACATGTTCCACCTCAAAGGGCGCCTGGCGCAGGCGCAGCGCAACCACGTTGATCCCCAAGGCCAGGGCTTTTTGCGCCAGGCTTTTGCCGATCGCACCAAAGCCGAGAATGCCCAATGTGCTGCCCTTGAGCGGGCGCATGGCGGTGAATGTCCACTGGGCATCCTTCACCCAAATAGCCGGCAAATGCTTGGCCGCCGCAAAGATCGCCGCCAGGGCGAACTCGGCAAGGTTATCGGCGGCGCTGCCCCGTGAGGTGGTCACCGGCGGGCCGTTGAACAGCCACTGCGGGTAGAAGTCGATGCCCGACGACACCAGGTGCACCCATTGCGCGCCATACGGCCAGCCCGGCGGCGGGGTATCGGGCGCGGTGTAGCCGCGCACGTTGATCGGGCGCAGCAGCAGGATATTGGCCTGGGGCGGCAGGTCGCTGGGCACGCCGGCCGGCACGCCGATGACCTGGGCCTGGGGGTGGATCGAGGCAAGGCGTTCGCGCAGTACCTCGTTGTAGTCTTCGTCCAGCTGGCTGGCGATAATCACCTGACTCATGAGCGTTCCTTATTCACTGTTGCGCACGTTGAGCGAACACCGCTTTACCCACACCTTGCAGCACTGCGTCGTTCTGCGGGGTATGCACGCGGCTGCACAGCACGTCGCGGTAATGCCGTTGCAGCGGGCTATGGCGCGACAGGCCAGGGTTGCCCGAGGCTTCGATGGCAAGCTCTACGGCGCGGATCGCATTGCCGGTCACCAGGTATTTAAGCTGCGCCGCATTGGCGGCTGGCGTGTGGCCCTGGGCGGCGGCATCGAGCAGGCTGCGGTTGGCGAACAGCAGGGTGTCGATATGGCCGACGGTTTCCTGAAAACGCGGCAGGCTCGACAGCGCGGCGCCGAGGTTGGACGGCTTGCGCTGCTCCAGCCAATTCACCAGCCAGTCCCGCGCAGCCTGGGCCACGGCGTCATACACCGACGACAGCAGCACCGACATCCACAGGAACCCGTCGCCATCCAGCTCAGGCTGCGGTGCGCTCCAGGGGCTCACGCTGACGGCATGGTCCAGCGGCACCAGGACGTTATCGAGCACCACGTCGTGGCTGCAGGTGGCGCGCATGCCCAGGTGGTCCCAGGTGTCGATGATGCTCACACCAGGGCTGTTTTTCGGCACCAGCCAGGCGCCCACCAGCGGGTCGGCATCATCACTGCGCGCCCACACGCTGAACCAGCTCAGGCCGTGGCTGCCGGTGGAATAAATCTTGCGGCCGCTGATGCGCCAGCCGTCGGCGGTGCGCACCGCCGTGGTCGCCGGCAGCCCGCCATGGGCCGGGGTGCCGAGGTCGGGTTCGACGCGCAGCGCATTGATCAACGCTCCGTTGCGCACGGCGTCTTCGGCGACTTGCACGCGCAGGTGCTGTGGCCAGGTTTTGCTGTCTTGCAGGCGTGTGTGCTGCAGGTACTGCATCACCAGAATCAGCGCGGTAGACGGCTCGCCCCTGGCAATTGCGCTGATGGCTTTGCGCGCCTGCGCCAAGCTGGCGCCGCCACCGCCCAGGGCCTTGGGCACGGTGAGGGCGACCAGGCCATGTTCATGCAGCTGCTTGAAGTTGGCGTGGGGGAAGGCGCCGCTTTCGTCATACAGGTGCGCGGTGCTGGCCAGCTCGGCGCTGAGGCGTTCGAGCAGGGCGTCGAATTGCGCGACTTCCACGGAGCGTAAAGACGGTTGAGTCATAAGTCTGTACTCGGTCAAAAATGTGGGAGCGGGCTTGCTCGCGAATGCGGTGGGTCAGTCAATTCACCTGTAACTGTCCCACCGCATTCGCGAGCAAGCCCGCTCCCACAGGGGATAGCGTTTAAGCCCGTGCTTTCAGGGGTGTTTCAATCACGCTGTACCGATTGGTCGGCACCTCCAGCCCCAGGTTGTCGCGCAAGGTCTGGCCGTTGTATTCGCGCCGAAACAGCCCGCGTTGTTGCAACACCGGCACCACCAGTTCGGTGAAGTACTGCAAGCCATCCGGCAGTACCGAGTTGATGATGAAACCATCGCTGGCGCCGGACTCGAACCAGGTTTGAATCGCATCGGCGACCTGCTCCGGGGTACCGACAAAATCGCGCTTGGGCCGCGAAAAGCGCAAGGCCACTTCGCGCAGGGTCAGGCCTTCGTCCCTGGCCAGTTGCTTGATACGGTCGGAACCGCCTTTCTGGCTGTTGCTGCCCAGGTCGCCAAGCTCCGGGAAGGGGGCGTCCAGTGGGTATTGGCTGAAGTCGTGGTCGTTGAAGGGGCGGCCCAGCGCCACAATCGCATCTTCGACGGTGACCAGGTCCACGGCCTGCTGATAACGGCTTTCCACCTCGGCGGCATCGCGCCCGACAATCGGGCGAATGCCCGGCAAAATCGACAGGCTCGCCGCATCACGGCCAAAACCCTTGGCGCGGCGTTTTAAATCAGCCGAGTAAGCCTTGCCTTCTTCGAGCGTCTCCACATGCACAAAAATCGCATCGGAATGCTCGGCGGCGAAGTTGCGCCCATCTTCAGAGGTGCCCGCCTGAAAAATCACTGGCTGGCCCTGACGCGAGCGGGCGATGTTCAGCGGGCCTTTGACCGAGAAAAATTCGCCCTTGTGGTTCAGCGCGTGCAGCTTGTCGGGGGTGAAAAATTCGCCGCTCTGCTTGTTGTAGGCAAAGGCGTCGTCTTCCCAGGAATCCCACAGGCCCTTGACCACGTTCAAGTGTTCCTTGGCGATGCGGTAGCGCACGGCGTGGGGCGGGTGCTCGGCTTTGCCGAAGTTGTCGGCGGTGCCGCTCAGCCACGAGGTGACCACGTTCCAGCCGGCGCGGCCGCCGCTGATATGGTCCAAAGAGGCGAACTGGCGCGCCACCTGGTAGGGCTCGGTGTAGCTGACGGTCACGGTGGCGACCAGGCCGATATGGGTGGTCAACGCGGCGAGGGCCGAGAGAATGGTCAGCGGCTCGAAACGGTTGAGGTAGTGCGGGCTGGATTTGGCGTGAATGTGCAGGCTGTCGGCGATAAACACGAAGTCGAACTTGGCCGCTTCGGCCAGTTCAGTTTGTTGTTTATAGAAGCCAAAGTTGGTACTGGCATTCGGTTGCGCCTGCGGATGGCGCCATTCGCCCCAGCCGTGACCGACACCGTGGACCATAGCGCCCAGTTTCAGATGACGTGGCGTGCTCATAGGCGGCTCCTTGCTTAGCGCGATGCTTGGGAAGTGGGAAAACGTTCGGCGTTAAAGCTGGTGTCGAAACCCTGGGACACGTCGATGCGCTTGGGCAGCAGGCCTTCTTGCTGATAGGTGTCGGCGGTGGCTTGCAGGCCCTTGATCACGCTGTCGTCAATCACCACGGGGTTCAGTTGCGTGTCTTTGGCCACCTCCAGGTGCACTGCCAAGGGCAGGCCGGTAATTTTCGCTTGGGCAGCGGCGTATTCATCCGGGTGTTTATTGGCCCAGGCGTAGGCACGGTCGACGCGGGCCACGAAGTCATCCAGTTGCGGGCGTTTGTCGGCGATCGCTTGGCTGGTGGCGGCGAAATACAGGTGGTTGCTCAACAACTGCTTGCCGCTGACCAGGACCCGGGCGTGGCTTTGTGAGGTGACCACCGTGGTGTAGGGGTCCCATGTCGCCCAGGCATCGACGGTGCCGTTATCGAGTACCAGCCGGGATTCAGCGGGCAACAGAAAAATGAATTGCACATCCTTGCTCGTCAGGCCCGCGCCGGCCAAGGCCCTGATCGCCAGGTAGTGCCCGATGGAGCCGCGCCCGGTGACGATTTTCTTGCCCTTGAGGTCGGCGGCCGTCTTGATCGGCGAGTCCTTGGGCACCACCAGGGCGGTGGTGTTGCGCCCTTCGGCGTGAATGATGCTGACCACTTTGAGCGCGGCCCCGGCGCCCAAGGCGAACACATACGGCGCATCGCCGAGGGCGCCGATATCGACGGCACCGGCGTTCAGGGCTTCGCCCAGCGGCGAGGCGGAAGGGAACTCCGACCACTGGATTTGATAGGGCACGTTTTTGGTTTCGCCCGAGGCCTCCAGCAGCGCCTTGATCGTGGATTTCTGGTTGGCCACCCGCAGCGGTTGCAAGTCGGCGGCGTGTGCAGTGCTGATCAGGCCAAGGGCCAGGGCGCTGCTCAGGAGCAGGTGTTTGAAGGGCGTGCTAAAGACCATGATGGATAAATCCCAGGCAAATTGAAAAAGTGTGGGTTACCTCCGCCTGGCAAGGGGTCGGTGCGGCCTGCCCCGGTGTGGGGCAGGCGTGAAGGTGGTTCAGATCACGTAGAAACCGTGGGTGCCATCGCGTGCCAGCTGGTCGACCAGGCCGAATTCCCAGTCCAGATACGCCTGCATGGCTTCTTTCGGGCTGTCGGTGCCTTCGTACGGGCGGCGATAGCGGTCGATACGCGGTGACGCGAGATGGGTTTCGCCTTCTTCCAGCGGCAGTTTTTCGGCGATCCAGTTAAGCGTGCCCCCTTGCAACAGGAACACCGGCTTGCCGGTGATGGCTTCGACTTCGGCGACCGCCAGGCGCGCCAGTTGGCTGGTGCCGCAGGTCAGCACATAACGTTCGGCGGGCGGCACCTTGGCCAGGGCCTGGGGCAATTGCGCACGCAAGACCCAGAAGGCACCGGGGATATGGCGTTTGACGTAGTTGACGCTGGGGGTGAAATCCAGCACCGCCGTGTCGCCATGGGGCAGCCACTCGGCCAGGGTGTGGGGGCTGATCAGTTCGGCCTGCAAGGGCGCCGGCACCGGCGCGACCCACGCCCCGTGCTCGCTGAAGTTCGCCGCTTGCAGGTCGTCCAGCACGTACACCTCCCAGCCCAGTTGCGCGAGCCATGAGGCGGACATATTGGCCCGCACGCCATCGTCATCGGCCAGCACCAAGCGCGCTCCGCGCACGCTGGCCACATGGTCGGTTTCCTGCACCAGCTGGCCGCCGGGTGTGGAACGCGCGCCCGGCAAATGGCCGGCTTCGAATTCCTCCGGCGTGCGCACATCGAACAGGTACGTGGTGCGGGTCGCTGCCTGCTGCCAGTTGTGCAGGTCGGCTAACGTGGCGCGGCCAACCCGCGCCTTGTCGGCCACCCGGCGCGCATCCTGTGCGGCGATCTGGCGGTGTTCTTCGCGGGTAGGTGCAAAGCGCCGCGCTTGGCCATGGGCGAGTTTCTGCCCGGCCAGGGTCCAGCCGATGGTGCCGTTGCGCAGTGCCGATACCGGGTTGGCGATGCCTGAGTTGATCAGCGACTGCGTGCCGATAATGCTGCGGGTGCGCCCGGCGCAGTTGACGATGATGCGGGTGGCCGGGTCCGGCGCCAGTTCACGGGCGCGCAGTACCAGTTCGGCACCCGGCACGCTGATGCCGGTGGGAATGCTCATGGTCTGGTATTCGTCGAAGCGGCGCGCGTCGAGCACCACCACATCGGCCTGGCTGTCGAGCAGGGCCTGCACTTCTTCGGCGGCCAAAGACGGCGTGTGGCGCTCGCTCTCCACCAACTCGCCGAAGGCTTTGCTCGGTACGTTGACGTCGATAAACAGCTCGCCACCGGCACGGCGCCAACCATCCAGGCCGCCTTCGAGCAGGCTGACCTGGGTGTAGCCCAACGCAATCAGGCGCGCGGCGGCACGTTCGGCCAACCCTTCGCCATTGTCGTAGACCGTCACTTGGGTATCGCGACGGGGAATGCGCGCATACACCTCCAGCTCCAGCTTGGACAGCGGGATATTCGCAGCGAACAGCGGGTGCGACTCGGCAAAGGGCGCTTCTTCGCGCACGTCGACCAAGGCGACTTCTTCACGGTCCAACAGGGCCTGGCGAATCTGGGCGAAGCTGCGGTTCGATACGGTGGTCATAGGGCAGGGCTCTTATCTTTGGACAAATCCCAGATGTTCGGGAGGTAGGCGTTGGAATAACCGGAGATAAACAGTTTCTCGCTGCCGTCGGGCTGGTACACCGCGCGGCGCACGGCACCAATATTGGCGCCGTACACGTGAATGCTGATCGACACCTGGTCACTGTGGGCATTGCTGACTTGATGGATATCACCGACTTTGGGCGACACCGCCTCAACCTGGCCGGGCAGCAGTTGAACCGGTGTGCCTTCGGCCACCAGGCTGCCATCGGGCGCCCGTTCAAAACTTTGGGAAAACTCCGCACCGCGCAACATGCCGATCAGGCCCCACACCCGATGGTCGTGAATCGGCGTGCGCTGGCCCGGCCCCCAGACAAAGCTGACGATGCTGAAACGCTGGCGCGAATCGGCATGCAGCAAAAACTGCTGGTAGCGCTCGGGGTCGGGTTGGGCGTACTCGTCGGGCAGCCAGTCGTCATGGCTGACCAGTTGCGCCAATAGCTTGCCGCCACGGTGCAACAGGTCGCCTTCGCGTGGGTTGCCGTCGATCAGTTCCGCCAGGGCGCCTATAAAGGCTCTGAGTCTTTCGGGGTGTCGGGACTGGGTCATGGCAATTCCATCATGGCGGTTATGGGGATGGCGTGATGGGTTTATATAAGCATAATGTTTATAGTTAATATGCTATTTTTTAATGATTAGCTTATAGCTTTAGGTAATTTAGAACCGGTCTGAATAGCGTTAGACGTTATCGATCACAGCGCAGGCTATCCAGACAGCCGTGCGGCAACTATGCTTGCCACACATCTTAATGACTGTTCTCTATGTGCGGCCCAAATGAAAATTGACGATATCGATGCCTTTGTCGAAGTGATTCGTTGCCAGTCCATCAGCCACGCCGCGGAGTCGTTGCAGTTGACTCAGCCGGCCATCACCCGCCGCGTGCAGAACTTCGAGCAGGCGCTGGGCGTGGAGCTGTTCGACCGCAACACCAAGCCGCTCAAACCTACGCTGATCGGCACCCGTGTGTATGAACAATGCCGGCTGATCCTGCGCGAGATGGATGCCTTGCGTGAGCTGGTAGCCACCGATGCACCGCCCACCGGCGTGTTGCGCCTGGGTGTGCCGCAGACCATCGGCGATGTGGTGCTGCTGGATGCGCTCAAGCACCTGCGCAGCGAATACCCCGACTTGCGCGCCCAGGTCGCCACGGGGTGGGGCAGCCAACTGGTCGGCAAGATCGAGCGCGGCGAGCTCGATGCGGCGGTGGCGTTGTTTCCGGCGGGCAAGATATTCCCGGACAACATCGTCGGTGAGTCCATCGGCAAGATGGAACTGGTGGTGGTGTGTGCCAAGGCACAGCTGCCGAAAAAGCCCTGCAAGTTGGCCGATGTGTACCAGGGCGGCTGGATTCTCAACCCGGATGGCTGTGGTTTCCGTGCCGGCTTGCAGCGCACCTTGTCCGACCAGGGCTTGGCGCTGCGGGTGAACCTGGAAACCTTCGGCACAGAGTTGCAACTGGGCCTGGTGGCGGACGGCCTGGGCCTGGGGCTGGTGCCACGCCCGCTGTTGGAGCGCAGCGCGCACCTTGAGCAACTGGCAGTGGTGCCGCTCAAGGACTTTAAACCGGTGATGGATTTGTGGCTGATCTCCCCGCACTTCCTGGGCAACCTGCAGGGGCCGGTGGATGCGTTTGGGACGCTGGTGGCGGCGTCGTTGCACAAGATTCGCAATGCTGCTTGAGGCTGAGGGGGGGCGGTTTGTCGGTGTACATATCCGTTGCTGCGGTCACGGCTTCTATTGGTTCCGCTCTTACAGCGGGTCACTTTTGGCAAACGCCCGGAATGCCGGCCCAGCCAAAAGTAACCAAAAGGTCTGTGCCCCACCACTCGGTGCCTCGCCTAGGCTCGGCATGCCCTCACTCCGGCTTGAATCCGTGGGCCGCCGCGATGGGCCATCCTTGGCCCAGCGCGGCTAACCCGGCGTCCTGCCGGGTTACCCACGGATTCAAGCCTGCGTTCGGCCATCGTGGTTGACGGGGCGCCTCAGATCAAAATCAAGATCAAGATCTACAGCACGGCGGCCTGAAAGCCGACCTGAGTGGTTGAAGCAAAAGCCAGATCAAGTGCAAAGCAACAGCCTGTCTACCTGATGCAACATAGTCTAACTGTGGGAGCGGGCTTGCTCGCGAAAGCGGTGGGTCAGTCAATTCATCTGTCACTGACCCACCGCTTTCGCGAGCAAGTCCGCTCCCACAGTTGATCGCATGCAGTTTTGAATATGAGGTCGGCTGTGGATTTGCATGCACTGAAGAGCTGCTTTTCTGTGGGAGCTGGCTTGCCTGCGATGCAGACACCTTGGTGTGTCAGGTACACCAAGTTGATGCCATCGCAGCGGTGCGACGACTCGACAAGCCAGCTCCCACCTTTGACCGAGTATGGCTCTGCTGTTGCTGTTGCTGTTGCTGTTGCTGTTGCTGTTGCTGTTGCTGTTGCTGTTGCAGTGGCCCTTAAATCCTTTTCGATGACGAAGTCAGCGGTCTTTTGATCTGCGCTTTTGATCTTGATCTGAAATCGCCCCCCCAAATCACTGTCGGATTGCGGGCATGCCGAGCCACAGCGAGGCACCGAGTGTTGGGGCGAGGACCTTTTGGTTACTTTTGCGTCCTTGCAAAAGTGACCCGCCGTCAGGGCGGAACCCTAAGTCGCCATCACCCAAATAACGGATATGTACACCACCAACAAGCCGCCATCGCAGGCAAGCCAGCTCCCACATTGGTCGCGTCTAGTCCCCACCCTTTTCATAAAAAAAAATAATAATTAGCTTAGATTAAAATGTGCTTTTTATTATTTTTGGCCATCCCCTAGGCTGACTGGAAGTCCTTAAGGCCATCCAGGAAGTTTTGCCATGAGCAGCGTCACCTCGCTTTCCAGTGTTTCCAGTAACGTCCGCCAGCGCGTCACGCCAGAAGAGTGGGAGGTGCGCGTCAAGCTGGCGGCGGCCTATCGGCTGGCGGCGTTGTACAAATGGACCGACCATATCTACACACACTTCTCCGCCCGTGTGCCGGGGCCGGATGAGCATTTCCTGATCAACGCCTACGGGCTGTTGTTTGATGAAATCAACGCGTCCAACCTGGTCAAGGTCGACCTCGACGGCACGATTGTCGACGACCCGACCGGCCTGGGTATCAACTACGCAGGTTACGTGATCCACAGCGCCATCCACGGCGCGCGCCATGACTTGCAAGCGGTGTTGCACACCCATACGCGTGACGGCATTGCGGTGTCGGCACAGAAGGATGGCCTGCTGCCGATCTCCCAGCACGCCATCGCGTTCTCCGGGCGCGTGGCCTATCACGGTTATGAAGGCGTGGCGCTGGACCTGGATGAGCGCGAGCGGTTGGTGGCTGACTTGGGCGACAAGAGTGTGATGATTTTGCGCAACCACGGGCTGTTGACTGCTGGCATCAGCGTGGAACACGCCTTCCAGCAACTGCAAGGGCTGGAGCGCGCGTGCACTATCCAGATCGCGGCGCAGGCAGGCGGCAATGCCGAGCTTATCTTCCCGCCGGCAGAGGTGGTGGCCAAGGTGGAGGAGCAGGCCAAGGTGTTCAGCAATGGCGCAGGGCCGGGCGTGGCGCGGCATTGGAATGCGTTGATTCGGCAGTTGGAGCGTACGGATACCGACTACAAAAACTGAACCCATGCTTGACGCCAAACTCCTGTGGGAGCTGGCTTGCCTGCGATGGCGGTATAACAGTCAAGATTGATGTCGACTGAGACACCGCTATCGCAGGCAAGCCAGCTCCCACAGTTGATCAGCTCTCACATGGGTTTTGTGGTGTGATTAGGCGACCTGTTTGGCCTGTTCACGCTCGGCGACCAGCTGGCGGGTCAGTGGGATCAGCCGCTTGCCGTAGTCGATCGCATCATTGAGCGGGTCGAACCCGCGTATCAGGAAGGTGGTGATACCCAGGTCGTAGTAGTCCAGCAACGCCTCCGCGACTTGTTCGGCGGTGCCGACCAATGAAGTGGAGTTGCCCTGCGCGCCCAGCAACCCGGCGATCCCGGTCCACAGGCGCTTGTCCAGGCGCGAACCCTGCGCCGCCGCTGCCAGCAAGCGGCGCGAGCCTTCGTTGGGTGGCTCGCGGCGCACGAAGCCCTGTTTGTCAGCCAGTGCCGTCGCCTGCTGCAAGATCGTCTCGGCGCGTGCCCAGGCCAGCTCCTCGGTTTCTGCGAGGATCGGGCGCAACGACAAGCTGAAGCGAATCGTGCGCCCGTGCTTGGCCGCTTCTGCTCGCACCTGGGTCACCACTTCGCGCACTTGCTCGTAGGTTTCACCCCACAGTGCATACACGTCGGCATGCTTGCCGGCTACCGCAATCGCGGCCGCTGAAGAGCCACCGAAATACAGCGGGATATGCGGCTGCTGCGGCGACTTTACCGTCGAATGCGCGCCTTCGACCTGGTAGTAGGTGCCTTTGAAATCGAAAGGCTGCTCATGGGTCCATTCCTGGCGCACCACGCTGAGGTATTCGTCGGTGCGTGCGTAACGTTCGTCCTTGCCGATATGGCTGCCATCGGCGCGCAGTTCACGGTCATCGCCGCCGGTGATGATATGCACGGCTGTGCGCCCGCCGTTGAACACGTCCAGGGTCGCGAACTGGCGTGCGGCCAGGGTGGGTTGGGCAAAACCCGGGCGATGGGCGATCAGGAACTGCAGTTTTTGGGTCACGCTGGCGGCATGCGCGGCGATCAGCGTGCTGTCCGGGCTGTTGGAATGAAACGCCACCAATGCGCGGTCAAAGCCGGCCGCTTCGTGGGCGCGGGCCACGGTTTCGACGTAATCCGGTTGCAGGGTAGGGCCGCTGCGCGGGTGAATCTCGGAAGCGTGATGGCCGCCGATGTAACCGATAAATTCGATGCTCATGGTCTGTCCTTGTCGTTTGCGCGATTAACACCTCCTCCGGGCGTGGGGTCGGTCACTCGGGTCAAAAGTAAGGGCAGTGGCGGGGTCTGTAAAATGCCTGTTGGTTCTAACCTAATTATAAAAAAACAGAATTATCATGCGTATATGTTATTAAAGCTGTGCATTCAATGTGGCAAGCCTGCTCGCCACAGAACAGTGTGCTAAAAACTTAAACGAATCTCGGCACACAAGCCACCCTCAGCCCGATTACTCAAGGTCAGCGAGCCGCCGATCGCCACCGCCAGTTGCTGGGCAATCGCCAACCCCAGCCCGGTGCCGCCGGTGCCGCGATTGCGTGAGCTTTCCACCCGATAGAATGGCTGCAACACCTGCGCCAGTTCGCCTTCGGCAATTCCCGGTCCTCGGTCCAACACCTTGATCGACAGCTGCCCATCCGCTGCGCAGCCGACTTCCAGCTCGGCGTTGCCGGCGAATTTAAGGGCGTTGTCCACCAGGTTCACCAACACGCGGCGCAGCGCGTGGGGGCGAGTGTCGAGGATCAGCGCGCTTTTGCCGCGCAGGCTGACCTGCTTTTGCATGTCCTGATAGTCAAACACCAGGCTGTCGAGAAAGGCGTCCAGGTCAATGCGGTGGCTGGCCTCGGTGGCGCCGTGAACGCTGCGCGCATACGCCACGCCCTCACGCACCAGGTGCTCCATTTCACTCAGGTCGCTCCACAGTTTTTCGCGGTCGGCGCTGTCATCCATAAACTCGGCGCGCAGTTTCATGCGGGTGATCGGCGTTTGCAGGTCGTGGGAAATCGCGGCGAGGATCTGCATGCGTTCCTTGAGGTATTCGGCAATGCGCTGTTGCATGGCATTGAACGCTGCGGCGGCATGCGCGACTTCACTCGGGCCGGTTTCGTCCAGGGGCGTGGGGTGGGCGTTCGGGTCGAGGGTTTCGACCGCACGCGCCAGGCGTGTCAGCGGGCGCACGGCCAGGCGCACCGCAACCCAGGTGCAGCCGAGCAGCAGCGCCAGTTGCAGCACCAGCACCACCGGCAACCAATAGGCTACAGTCGGGGCGGCGGGGCGTACGTCGAGGGTGATCGGGTTGCCATCGGCCAGGGTCAGGTGCACCTGGAAGTGTTTTTGGATGCCCGCAATATCGCGAAAGGTCAGGGCGTAGTGCTCGCCCAGAGCGTCCGCAATCGAGGTGGCGGCCATTGGCACGTCATTGCTGCTCATCGGTTCACCGGCCTCGCCGGCGTTGAGCAAGTAGCGGTAATTCTGCCGGTCGAGACGCGCCAGCCAACTGGCGCGCTCGTTGGCGGGCAGGCGGTCGAGGATGGCCACCGAGGTGGACACGTCGTTTTCCAGATTGCCGAGCATCACCGTGCGCGCGCTGATGTAGCGCTCGTAGAACTGCGCACTGAATGACAACCCATGAGCACACACCAGGCTGATCAAAAAAATCAGCGACAGCTGGGACGCCAGTGTGCGCGGCCAGCCAACCCGCCATGGCTTCATTGCTCGGCCCCGAGGATTTGCACCGGCAGTGAAAACACATAACCTTCGCTGCGCACGGTTTTGATATAGGCCGGTTCGCGGGCGTCATCCAGCAAGCGTTGACGCAAGCGGCTCACCAGCAGGTCGATGGAGCGATCGAACAGGTCGGCGTCACGCCCCTGGGTCAGGTTCAGCAATTGGTCGCGATTCAGCACGCGCTGCGGGTGGTCGAGAAACACCCGCAACAGGCGGTATTCGGCGCCGCTCAGAGCCACCAGGGTGTCGTCCTCGTCGAGCAGATGGCGGGCGGTGGTGTCCAGGCGCCAGCGGCCAAAGCGGATCAGCCGCCCGGTTTCACTCACCACCAGGTTCGGTGGCAGCATGCGGGTGCGCCGCAGTACGGCGTTGATGCGCGCGAGCAGTTCACGCGCGGCGAACGGCTTGACCAGGTAATCATCGGCGCCCATTTCCAGGCCGATGATGCGGTCGGTTTCATCGTTGCGCGCCGTGAGCATCAGCACCGGCGTGGCTTTGTGCTTGCCCACCCGCAGTTCGCGGCACAGCTGCAAGCCGTCGTCGCCGGGCATCATGATATCCAGCACGATCAGGTCCACGGGCGTGGTGTCGAGGAAGCTGCGCATCTGGCGGCCGTCGGCAACCACGGTGGTGCGCATGCCGTTTTTTTTCAGGTAATTGCCCACCAGTTCGCGGATTTCCCGGTCGTCATCGACGATCAGAATGTGATCGACATGATCCATGCTGCCTTCCTCGTTAAATACTCTTGGGGCGCAGTCTAGCCATCGCCGCAGGCTTTGCCTTGTGCCCTTTGTATTGCAGTGTATCTGGCGCTGACCAGATACACGGCGAAGCAAAAATCAGTGGCGCACGGCCTTGAGCAACAGTGCCTCGAACACCCGCTGGGCGCGCGGCTCATCAGTGTGGGCGACATTGAAACGCATCGAATTGAGGTGCGCCGGGTCGTAGCCGAACAGCGCGCCCGGCGCCAGCACCAGGCTGCGTTTCAACGCCTCCTGGGCCAGCAGTTCACCGTTTACCCCATCGGGCAGGCGCGCCCAGATAAACATCCCGCCTTCATACGCCATCGGCAGCTCGCAGCCGCAGCGCTTGAGCCATTGCTCGACGCGCCCGCCAGACTCCATCAAGCGCTGGACCATACGCTTGCGGTGCTTGGCGTAGCTGCCTTCGCTGAGCATGCGGTAGACGATTTGCTCGAACAGCTCCGAGGTCACGCCGCCGCTCATCAGCTTCATGTTGGTGAGGTTGGCGGCCAGTTGCGGCGCGGCCACCACGTAGCTGACGCGGGTGTTGGCGCTGAGGATCTTGGAGAACCCGGACAGGTAGGTGACCTGATCCAGCCCGGCGAGGGCGGCCAGGCGCGGCGGCGGGTTGGGGTGCAGGTCGCCGTAGAGGTCGTCCTCGACGATGTGGCAATGGTACTGCTGGGTCAGTTGCAGCAGGCGAAACGCCTGGCCGGGGCTGAAGGAATGGCCGGTGGGGTTATGCAGCACGCTGGTGGTGAGGTACAGGCTGGGGCGGTGTTCGGCCAGCAGCTGTTCGAGGGCAGCAAAGTCAAAGCCGTCGGGGCGCCGCTCGATGGTCACCACTTTGACCCCGTGCAGGGCCAGGTTGGCGTGGAAGTTGAAGTAGCACGGCGCGTCCAGCAGCACCGTGTCGCCGGGGCGCGCGAGCAGGCGCATAAGCATGTCCAGGCCCTGCACGGTGTTGGGTGTGGTGATGATCTGTTCCACCGGCACCGACAGGCCCTCGCCGTGCAGCTTTTGTTGCAGGGCCTGGCGCAAGGGCAGCAGCCCGGCCGGTGTGCCCAGGCCGGCAATTCGCAGTGACGGCGCACGCACCACGCTGCGCATCGTTTGGCGGATGGCCTCGCCGTTCAACCAGTCCTCCGGCAAGTGCCCGCCACCGGGGCGCAGCTCGCCGCTGGCGGTGACCAGCGGGCGGCGCAGCACGCTGAGCAGGTCTTGGGGCAGCAGGTCGACCCAGGTCGCGGCGGCCGGGCGTGCGGTTTCCATCGCCACAAAATAGCCGCGGCCCTGGCTTGAGGTCAGCAGGTGGCGCCCGCGCAGGCGGTCCAGCGCTTCGTTGAGGGTGAACTTGCTGACGCCCAGGGTCTGGGTCAGCTCACGCACCGACGGCAACTTGCTGCCGGGTGCCCATTCACCGCCCTCGATGGCCTGGCTGAAGGCGTCGACGATCTGCTGCACCTTGGGCGTGCCTTCCACAAAAGCGATGGCGGATACAAACATAAACCTTCCTTGTCTTTGCCGGTGCTTTTACCGGTGAAGTTAGGCCGGATTAGGCACCACTTTACCTGCCTTGTGCAATGACGCTGCCCTAGACTGCGCGCCATCTCGCCGGAAATTGGCGAAGTCTCTTACACGCGAGCAATGGATTTCGCATTCTCATGAAGACTTATATGTGCGCACCCTGCGGTTTTATGTACGTAGAAGAATTGGGTATTCCGGAGGACGGAATCCCGGCTGGCACCCCTTGGGAAGAGGTGCCGGAAGACTGGACATGCCCTGACTGCGGCGTGACCAAGGCCGACTTCATGGCCATTGAACTTTAACCCTCCATCAACGAAAGGAATCGCTCCATGGAAAGCAAACTGATCAACCCCACCGTACCGTTCTGCACCGGCGTGGCGCACCAGAAATACCTCAGCGCCGAAAAAGGCCTGCAAACCGCCATCGAGGGCGACTGCACCCATTGGTACATCGACGGCAGCCTGTTCGGCGAGATGGTCGACGACTGGACCGATGCGCGCATTGAAAGCCTGCAGGCGCAAATCGCGGCCACCGGCGTCACGCCGATCTTCCACGGCAACTTCAAGGCGCCGCTGGGCAGTGATGTCGAGGCGTTCCGCGCGGCGGCGGTGGACTACGTGAAAAAAGAGATTGATATCGCCAGCCGCCTCGGCGCGCCGTTGATCATCCACGGCGGCTGCATCGTCGAGCCAAAAATGGTGCTGATGGCCAAGAAGGTTGCGCTGGAACACTACCTCAAGTCGGTCCAGGAACTGGCGAGCTACGCCGAGGCCAAGGGCACGGATATCTACCTGGAGAACCTGTCCAACTACGTCAACTACCGGCCGTTTCACTACATCTTTACCCATGAGGCCGAATACGCCTTTGTGTTCGAGCGCCTGCAGGCCCATGGCAACGTGTACTTCTTCCTGGATGCTGGCCACGCCAACATCGAGAACGGCCTGCCGGCCGAAGTGGTGCGCAAGTATCACCACTTGATCAAGGGCATTTCCTTCAGCAACAACAATGGCGTGCAGGATCAGCACTTCGGCATTCATGACGGCAACTGTGATTACGCCGACGTGGTGCAGGCCATCGTTGAAACCAACTGGAAGGGCCTGGTGGCGTTCGAAACCCGCAACCAGACCGCCAAGGCCGCTCTGGCCGACCTGGCGCTGATGTACCGCGAATCCCTGACCACTGAAATTGCCGTCGCCTGACAGGCCCAGGGGCGCGAGCTTTAAGCGCGCCCCGTTGTTGTTTTTATCACTCCAAGGTTCTGGCCCCATGACAAGTGCGTTAACGCTGTCTTCGTTTCTCTACTTCCTGCTGTTTTGCGCCACCATGACCTTCAGCCCCGGCCCCATGACCCTGCTGCTATTAAGCCTGGGTTTGAAGGACGGCTTGCGCAGCTCGATCCCGGCGCAGATCGGCGCGAGTGTGTCCTACCTGATTTCCATCCTGATCTTTGCCGTAGGCTTTTCGGAACTGATCAAGGGCAACCTCGCCATTACCCAGACCATCCAGTTTGTCGGCGTGGCTTATATTCTGTACCTGGCCTACAAGCAGTGGACCAGCAGCGGTGTGTCGATCAACCAGGGCGGCGCCGTGGAAGGCTCGCGCAGCCTGTTCGGCAAGGGTTTGCTCACCGGGTTTTCCAACCCCAAGACCATCATCATGTTCAGCGCGGTGTTCCCGCAGTTTGCAGGGGCAGGCGAGCACAGCTCGGCGGCGGATATCGCCATCCTCGGGCTGACGTTTCTGACCCTGCAGTTTGCCAGTGGCTGCCTGTACTGCTATTTCGGCCAGCGTATCAAGCACGTGCTGGAAAACCCCAAGCGCCGGGTGCTGTTGCAACGGATCACCGCGGTGCTGCTATTGGGTGTTGCCTTGATGCTGGCGCGCGGGTTTTCGCACTGAAGTATTAGCAGGTAAGCAGTAGTGGCGCTTTGACGTTACCCTGATAGACTCCAGGCAATCATTCAGGATTGCCGCCACCATGCCAGCCGCCGGAGGAAATGGACTTCCGCTCGCTTCGCGCCTGTTCAAATCGCGGCTCTTGGGGCTGACGCTCGGTTTTGTCTGCGTGGTCTTTGGCATGTACCCCTTGCACCCGTCGCTGTGGGTGTGGGCCTGGATGCTGATTAACGCCTTTGTGTGGCCGCACGTGGCCTACCAGTGGTCGCGCCGGGCGAGCAACTCGCTGCGCAGCGAACGGCGTAATTTACTCTTCGATTCGTTTTGCGGCGGGTTCTGGGTCGGTGCCATGCACTTCAACCCGCTGCCCAGCGTGACCACGCTGTCGATGATGAGCATGAACAACGTCGCCATCGGCGGGCCGCGCTTTATGCTCGCCGGCTGGGTGGCGCAGGGGCTGGGCATCGGCGCCGCGCTGCTGCTGTTCGCGCCGGCGTTTGTCGCGGTGACCAGCGAGGCGCAGTTGTATGCGTGCCTGCCGATCCTGATGCTGTATCCCCTGGCGCTGGGCTGGATCTGCTACCGCCAGGCCGTGACCCTGGCCCGCCACAAGCGCGAGTTATTGGCCTTGAGCCGCACCGACAGCCTGTCCGGCCTGCTCAATCACGGCGCCTGGAAGGACCATCTGGAAATCGAGTTTCAACGTTGCCGCCGTGAACAGGTGGGCGCGGCCATTGCGCTGATCGATATCGACCATTTCAAGACCATCAACGACACCTACGGGCACGTCACCGGCGACATCGTACTGCGCCAACTCAGCAAGGTGTTGCGCCAGAACCTGCGCGCGTCCGACCTGGCCGGGCGCTATGGTGGCGACGAGTTCTGTGTGATTTTGCCGGGCATGCCGCTCAACCGCGCCACCGAGGTGATGGACGCTTTGCGTGACCGCTTCAGTGCACTGGCCTATGCGCAAGACCCGACCCTGCGCGCCAGCTTGAGCATTGGCCTGGCGCTGTACCAGCCGGCGCACGCCGACTCCACCCGTTGGCTCAACGATGCCGACCAGGCGCTGTATGAGGCCAAGAGCAGCGGGCGCAACCGCGTCAGTTCGGTGCAAGGCAGTTGGTTACGCTCGGTTTAGTGGGGTAGGGTAGCGCAGCACCTCCCCACAACAACAAGGATCGGTCCATGCTCTTCACCTTCTCCCGTACCCTTCTGGCCGCCACCCTGGCTTTGTCCTTCGCCGTGCCGGCCTACAGCGCCGAACCCCACAAGCAAATCCAGGCGGATGCCGAACAGTACAAGGCCGAGGCCCTGAAACTGCTCGAGCGCCTGGTGAATATTGACTCGGGGTCTGGCTACGAGCCGGGCCTGACCCAAGTGCGCGACATCGCCGTGGATGAGCTCAAGCAGCTCGGTTTCAGCATTGAACTGGTGCCGGACAAAGCGGCCAACAACAGCCATGTGATCGCCACCCTCAAAGGCACCGGCAAAGCCAAAATCCTGCTGATGGCGCACATGGACACCGTGTTCAAGGAAGGCTCGGCCGCCGAGCGCCCGTTTCATATCAAGGATGGTCGCGCCTACGGCCCCGGCGTGATGGATGACAAGGGCGGCATCGTCGCCGGCATCTACGCGCTCAAAGTCCTGAAAAACCAGGGCTTCAAGGACTACGCGCAAATCACCTTCCTGCTCGACGCCAGCGAAGAAACCGGCTCAGAAGCCGCCTCCGAACTGATCCGCAAAACCGCCAAGGCCCACGACGTAACCTTGAACCTGGAACCCGGCCGCCCAGCTGACGGCCTGGTGGTATGGCGCAAAGGCAGCGCCACTGCGGTGGTCGAAGTCAAAGGCAAAGCCGCCCACGCCGGCGTCGCCCCCGAACTGGGCCGCAACGCTGCGATGGAGGCGGCGCACCAGATCCTGCAGTTGGGCAAACTCGGCGATGAAGAGAAGAAAACCACCATCAACTTCACCGTGATCAAGGCCGGCGACCGCACCAACGTCATCCCCGACCAAGCCACCGCCAAAGCCGACGTGCGCGCAGCGCTGCCTGAAGAGTTCGATCGAATCGAAAAAGACCTGGCACGGGTGTCAGCCAATAAGTTGATCCCCGACACCGAAGTGAAGACCAGCCTGCTGCGCGGCCTGCCGCCGATGCCACAGACGCCGGAGTCGGACAAATTGGTCGCGATTGCCCAGGGGATCTATGGCGAATTGGGTCGTAAGTTGACCATTGAAGGCAGCGGCGGGGCCGCAGACGCGAGCTTGTCGGCTGGGGTCGGGACGCCGACGTTGGATGGGTTTGGGATTGTGGGTGGGAATATCCATACGCCGGAGGAATATGCCGAGGTGGAGAGCGTGGCGCCACGGGTTTATTTGTTGAGTCGGATGATTATGGAGCTGTCGAAGCGGTAATAAGGCGGCTCACCTGGTTACTCTGGGTGAGCTGGCTTTGTGGCTGGCAAGCTAGGCTATTTTGTGGTGAGCGAGGTTTTCGTTGTAAGTGAGGTTTTTGTGGCGAGCGAGCTTGCTCGCGCTGGGCTGCGTAGCAGCCCCAAAACCGTTACCCCCGATATGCCAGGAAAAACGCGGCGCCCTCATTGGGACCGCTTCGCGGTCCAGCGCGAGCAAGCTCGCTCGCCACAGGGGGAGTGGGCCAGTGAGAACGGTGGTGTGCTTACCATGTTGATGGGTCTTCCAGGCTGGCTTTTTGGAGGTCGCATTTTCCACACTCATTCGTCGTAGGCTATTTTGTGGTGAGC
This sequence comes from Pseudomonas sp. FP2338, assembly GCF_030687515.1. Classification (NCBI taxonomy): domain Bacteria; kingdom Pseudomonadati; phylum Pseudomonadota; class Gammaproteobacteria; order Pseudomonadales; family Pseudomonadaceae; genus Pseudomonas; species Pseudomonas sp. FP2338. The sequence continues at coordinate 2,510,294 of NZ_CP117436.1, forward strand.
GAGGTTTTCGTTGTAAGTGAGGTTTTTGTGGCGAGCGAGCTTGCTCGCGCTGGGCTGCGCAGCAGCCCCAAAACTGTTACCCCCGATATGCCAGGAAAAACGCGGCGCCCTCATTGGGACCGCTTCGCGGTCCAGCGCGAGCAAGCTCGCTCGCCACAGGGGGAGTGGGCCAGTGAGAAAGGTGGTGTGCTTACCATGTTGATGGGTCTTCCTGGCTGGCTTTTTGGAGGTCGCATTTTCCACACTCATTCGTCGTAGGCTATTTTGTGGTGAGCGAGGTTTTCGTTGTAAGTGATGTTTTTGTGGCGAGCGAGCTTGCTCGCGCTGGGCTGCGCAGCAGCCCCAAAACCGTTACCCCCGATATGCCAGGAAAAACGCGTCGCCCTCGTTGGGACCGCTTCGCGGTCCAGCGCGAGCAAGCTCGCTCGCCACAGGGGGAGTGGGCCAGTGAGAAAGGTGGTGTGCCTACCATGTTGATGGGTCTTCCAGGCTGGCTTTTTGGAGGTCGTCTTTCCATACCTCGTTGGCTAGTCGGTGAATGTCTGCGAAGAAACCGCGGGGGTTTACTATTTCTGTTTCGTCCCAGGCCATCGTTATGTACTCGTCATAATCACTCTCAAATTCTCTAGTGAAGTTAAAATCAGGCGAATCTAGAGCTTCCTTGAGCGTCGATATCAGTACGAAGCGATGTCTGTAAGAAAGATACATTAGGTCTTTTAAAATGAACTCGATAATGATTGTTTTTCTATCTTTTTCATCGTTTGGATCATGTTTCCATAGTGCTTCGCCGACGGTGTCTTCAAGGTCGTAAATCGATAGCGCTCCTAATATATGAGAAATGCTGGGAATGTAGGGTATGTCCATGAAAGGAGACTTCAACATTGGCTGCTTACTTAGGAAATGCGGTGAATGGTCGAGTTGGGTTGTTTTTATCAAATCTGATTTCAGCTCTATCCATGTTTTCTATATATTTTGGGTTTTTTGGGTTTTTGCTGTTAGGTTTGTAACCTCGACCTGCTCCAGGCAATTCAACTATAACCACAGGATTGCCCTGTTTGTCGAAACCTGTCGGTGATGGCGAATCGCCCTGCATTTTACCTAGGGCCTTGTTTATAGCGTGGAGTTGCATTTTCCAAGTTTTAAATTGAGAGCTTGAATTTATCGGCTCTTTCTTGCCTGTGGTTGGGTTTGTACCGTCTATAGAGCGTTGTTTTAAAGCGTGGTCTGGTATTTCGGGGCCGTGCTTTTCAGTGGCATGCATGTTGTATTTTTTTTCCCAGCTCAACACTCTATGCTTGGCATTCGACTCTGTTAGTTCACCTATTCTTGCCTGTCGTTCAGCTCTCGCCAAGTGAGGCAGAGCAGGTACTCCGTCATCAACGTTTGGCTTGGGCGGTTCTACAGTCGCATTGGGTTTGCATCCACCGCTGCCAGGACAATTACTCAGCCCCAGCGGATCCACCCACCCCGTAGGATTAGGCACATACCGGTACGCGTTAATCCCACCCGCCAGCTTCACCGGATCCGGCGTCAGGTAACGACCAATATCTGGATTGTAGTAGCGATGGCGGTTGTAGTGCAGCCCGCTTTCCGCATCAAAATATTGGCCCTGAAAACGCAGCGGGTTGTCGATTTTCCTGACGTCTAGACGGGCTATTTCCCCATAGGCGCGGTAGTGCGCGGACCAGACGATTTCGCCTTCGGGGTTTGTCAGTTCCTGCGGGGTGCCGAGGTGGTCGAGTTGGTAGTGGAAGGGCTTGGTGTCTTCAGGCCCAAAGCCTTCCAGCAGTGCCAACGGGCGAAAACTGTCTGGTTCGTAGATATAGCTGCGATGCCGATCCGCGTGGTGTTCAGCTACCAGCTTGTCGCCTTGCCAGAAAAACTCCGTGGTTTTTCCGTCCACCGTTTTGCTGATCCGCCGCCCAAACGGGTCATAGCGATAGCTGGCGGTTTGCCCATTGGGCTGTGTGATCCCTATCAACCGATGCTGGCAGTCGTAGCGGTACTTGGTGACGAGTTGATGGCCCTTGCCACGCCGCTGGCGGATCAGATTGCCGAAGGCGTCATAGTCATAATGATGATCGCCTTGGATCATCAACCGATTCCCGGCCACGATGTCCGGGCCGGGGCGGTCTTGCATGAGCAGGTTGCCGGCCGGGTCGTGGCCGAAGCGTTCCTGTAGGTCTTGCGAGTGATCGGCGCGGGTCAGGCGGGCGAGGGGGTCGTAGTGGTAGTGGTGTTCGCCTTTGCGGGTGTCGAGCAGGCGCGTGAGGTTGCCGGTGTTGTCGTAGTCGTATTGGCGTTGGTAGAGCGTGTGTTGCTGTTGGCTGACGGCGTGGGCGTGCAGGCGGTTTTGGTCGTCGTAGTGGTAGTGGCTGAGGAGCTGGCCCTGCTGGCGTTGGTGTTCGCGGCCGGTTTTGAACAGGTGGGAGGTGAGGGTTTCGCCGTTCAGTTCGACGGTGGAAAGGTGGCCGCCTTTGTCGTGGTTGAACACCAGCCGGTTATTGTCCGGCAGGCGCAGTTTGTGCAGTTGGCCGCAGGCGTCATAGCCATAACGCAAAGTGCCCCAGCCTTGGTGTTCGGCGGTGAGGCGGTTTTGTGGATCGTATTCGTAGGCCAGCGCCCAGTGGCCGTCGTTGACGCTGAGGAGATTGCCTTGGCGGTCGTAGGCATAGTCGACAATATTGCCGTCTGGCAGGGTTTTTCTTACGAGGCGGCCGGCGTGGTCTCGCTTGTAGCGGGTAACGAGCTGACTGCCGTCGTCGCCGTGTTCGGTTTTCTCCGCCAGGTTGCCGTTGAGGTCATACACGTAGGCCGTGCGCTGGCCATCAAAACCGATTTCCTGCTGGATCAGGCCGTTGGGGTGGTAATCGAGCCGGTAGGTTTCGCCTGCCTCGTTCTCGATTGAGGTCAGCAGCAGGCGCGCATTGTCGTAGCGGTACTTGACGTGGGTGCCATCGGCGTTGATACGGCGGCTGATCAGGTGCAGGCCGTCGGCGTATTCGTAACGGGTGACGTGGCCGAGTTCGTCGTGTTCGGCGGTGATTTTTCCGTAGGCGTTGTAGCTGTATTCGCGTGTTGCGCCGCCTGGAAGTACGACGCGAATCAACCGACCCACGCTGTCCCACTGATACTGGGTCAGCGCTCCCTGTTCATCCTCGCGGGCAACCTGCCGACCAAGGTCGTCATAACGATAACGCTTGATACCCCCATTGGGCAGCAGCTCCTCAAGCAACTGCCCGCGCTCATTCCAGACCAGCCGATGGCAACTGTTGTCGGGAAACCAAACCCCCGTCAGCTGCCCATATTTGTTGTAGCTGTAGTCCGTAATAGTGCCGTCAGGATCGGTCTTGCGAATGACGTCGCCCTGATCGTTACGCTCGTATTTCCAAACGGCGAGCCCACGCCTTACGACCCGCACGAAACCGTTGTCATGCTCGTAGGACGTCGGCTCATCGTCCCCCGGAAACAGCGCCACCAAACGTCCGGCGTCGTCGTACTGATACGCCGTCACCGCCCCGAGCGGATCCTGCTCAACTGTCAGCCGGCCCTTGGCGTCATAGGATTTGAAGTGTTCAGCGCCGCCCGGATCAATGCGCTGCACCAGGCGTGCGCGGTCATCGTGGACGTAAACTTCCCGGCTGCCATCAGCGTTATGCACCGTGACACGGCCGTCATCGCCCCAGGCATAGCGCGTATCCATCTGCGAAAAGCTGGCCCAGTGCCGAACACACCGCGCCGCCTTGCCAGCCCGTTCCCATGCCCAAAAGAAGCTCGCCCCACCGGCCAGCCCGCGTTCAAGAATGACGTGCTGCTCGTCGTAGCGATAAACCTCGCTTTCGCCTACAGCATTGGTCGCGGAAACCAGTCGGCCAAGGTCGTCATAGGCGTAGGAAACAACCTTCTGCTCCGTCACCCATTCGAAGGGTTCATGCCCTTTGGCCCGATGAACCTGATAGTCCACCGCCACAATGCGGCCCAACTCGTACCGCAGAAACAGCGAGCGCCCCACACCGTTATCCAGCCGCTCAACCCGCCCCAAACGATCGTGAAAAACTCGCAGCCGGTTGTCATATGCATCGCTGATGGCGGTCAGCACACCCTCTTGAAAGTGGTAGAACCGCGACGCCTGGGCCAGCACCAGTTCATCGGGCAATTCACCCAAATAGATCGCCGCTTCAGCCAAGCTATTGGTAATCGCCGGTCGAGCAGCGGAGGGCAGCACAAACTCAGTGCGGCGATTCTCATGATCGGTCCACACCACCGACTCACCGGAAACAGAAAGCCTGTGCGCCAGCGAATGGCTCCAGCCAAACCCAAGCCCGCAATCCACTTCCACCGCACTGGTGCGATACAGCCGTGTCCATTCAAACGGCAAAATCCCGTCCAGCGTGCCATCGGTGAGGGTCAGCAATTCCTCGCCGGTAACCATGGACACCGGGCAACCGTGGGTGACAGTTTTGTCCGCAGGTGCCGCCGCATCGCCATTCAGGTTCTTGCCCGAAGCCGGCACATCATCCACAGGTTCCTGGCGCACCAATGCGGTCTGTTGCGTCTTGCCGCGCACCGCCGGCACGGGGTTGGCAACCAACTGGTCCCCAGCCTTCAACGGGGCAACCGGCACGGTCTTGATCGGCGTCTGGCCACTGCCCAGCAAGATCGGCTTGGCCGCCTCGACATGCTCACCCAAGCGAGATTTACCGAATTGCCCGGCCAGTCGCTCCAACCACTCACGCGCACGCCGAGACTTGATGCCGCCCAGCACCTGGGCGCTCATGCGTATCGCAATCCCCATACCGCCCGTGGCCAGGGCCAGCAACAGGTTGATCAGCACGTCGGCGCTGATCTCACCCAGCAACTCGTTCATGTAGGCAGGCGGCAACAACCGCATCCAACTGACCATGGCCGACAGGTAGATAAACAGCAGCGGCTCATCGCTGAGCACCAACAGGCCTTTTGCAAGCGCCTCGGCGCTGACATTCAGCAGCTGTTCAAACTCGGCCTGGGACAGGTAACTCAGCAGCTTTTCAGCGTTGTCCAGCGGGTGTGCAAGCCACTCAAACAGCTGCTTGAGGCTGTCCCAGAGTGAGTACAGCGCCTCGCCAAACCCTTTGGCATAAGCCTGGTCCAGCATGAGATAGCGCTTGAGGACATTGGCCTCGGAGTAGTCCTGCCACAGTGGTGCAAATGTGCCGCTCCACTCGCTGCGCAGCCAGCCTTCCAGCGGCGCGATCACCGACTGATAGGAGGCATACAGCGCTTTGAAGTGTTCGCTGGAAACGTTGGGGTAAAAATTGACCCGGTACTGCTGGTTGCGATCACACTCGGTGATTTCGAGAATGCCGCTGGGGCCGATGGTCTTGTGGATCGGCTCGCCCAATGGGCCGCCGTTGGGGGCGACGCGTTGCAGCACCACCGGCGTATTGCCGATGGGCACAAAGCGCGCGCTTTGGAACATGTGCACCAGAGTCAACGTACCGTTGGCCTGGCAGGTGGCGACGGTAGTGCTTGGAATGATCGAACGGTCGATCGGCGCCACCAGCGCCACTTCGTCACCGACCTTGAACACCTGTTCGACGTCCAGCGCTGAAAAGCTGAAAAAGCTTTCTGCCCAGGCATCGTAGGTATTGAGGCAGCGTCTGAAATCGCCGAGAACGGACTCGACGTCCCGCGTCTTCGAATCCATGGCCGCCAGCACCAACAGGCCAATGGTCTGGCCGGTGGCGGCGATCAAAAGACAACCTTGTAAGTCGGAAAAACCATCTGCAATCCCTCGCACTGTGTGATCAGGCGAAGGACTTTGCAGAGGTTTTCAGGACAACTCTGTAGAGCTTATCCGGCGTTTACGTGGGAAGTTTCAACGGCCTTCGTGCGCTCCCGCCCAATCACCAGGCTGCACAGCGCCGGCAGGAACAGCAGCGTCAACACGGTTCCTACCAGCACCCCGCCAATCAGCACGTAGGCCAGGGACGACCAGAACACCGACAGCGTCAACGGAATAAACGCCAGCGCCGCCGCCAAGGCGGTGAGGATCACCGGCCGCGCCCGGCGCACGGTGGCTTCGATAATCGCCTCGCGCACCGCCATGCCATGGTCCTGGTTCTGGCGGATCTGGTCGGTAAAGATCAGCGTGTTGCGCATCAGAATGCCGCCGATCCCGATCAGGCCCAGAATCGCGTTAAAGCCGAACGGCTGGTTGAACAGCAGCAAGGTCGGCACCGCGCCAATCAAACCGAGCGGCGCCGTGGCGAAGACCATGAACATCACGCCGAACGAGCGCACCTGGAACATGATCACCGTGAGGGTCAGCAAAATCATGATCGGGAACAATGCCGCCAGCGCCACGTTGGCCTTGGCGCTTTCTTCCACCGGGCCGCCGATCTCGATCTGGTAACCGGCGGGAAGCTTGGCGATCAAGGGTTGCAGGTCTTTGTACACGGCCATTTCCACGTCGGGCGGTTGCACGCCGTCGATGATGTCGGCGCGCACTTCCACGGTGCTTGCACGGTTGCGCCGCTTGAGGATCGGCTCTTCCATCACCGCCTGGAAGTGCCCGACCTGGGCCAGCGGCACCGAGGTGCCGGCACTGTTGGTGAGGGTCATGTTGTTGAGGTTGCCGAGGTTTTCGCGCTGGTTGCCCTGGGCGCGCGCGACCACCGAGACGGTGCGGTTGCCTTCGCGCACTTCGGTGATCGGGTTGCCGCTGAGCAAGGCGTTGAGCTGGGATTTGACCTCGTTGGGCGTGAAGCCCAGCAGGCGCAGGCGGTCCTGGTCCAGCACCAGCCGATAGCCGCTGGTGCGCTCGCCCCAGTCGAGGAACGCGTCCTTGGTCAGCGTGTTGGCCGCCACGACGCGGCGCACGTCTTCGGACACCCCGCGCAGCACATCCAGGTTCGGCCCGGACACACGAAACACCACCGGGAACGGCACCGGCGGGCCAAACAGCAATTGCGTGACGCGCACCCGCGCTGCCGGGAATTCACCGGCGGCAATGCGTTCACGCATGCGCACTTTCAATGCGTCACGGGCATGGGAGTCCGGGGTTTGCACAATCAGCTTGGCAAACGCCGGGTCGGGCAGTTCGGGGTTCAGCGACAGGAAAAAGCGTGGCGCACCGCCGCCCACATAGGTGTCGACCAGGCTGGTTTGCGGCTCTTGCAGCAAGGCTTTTTCCAGCTGCGCCGCCACCGCTTCGGTGCTTTTGAAGGCGCTGCCGGGCGGCATGTACACCTCAAGGATCAGTTCGGAACGGTCGGAGTTGGGGAAAAACTGCTTCTTCACCACGCCCATGCCCAGCACGCACAGTACAAAGGCACCGACCACCAGGCCCGTGACCAGCCAGCGTTGGCGCACGCAGGCTTCAACCAGGCTGCGCAGTTTCTGGTAATAACGGCCGGCGTAAATCGCGTCATGCCCGCCCGGCACCGGTTTGATCTGCGGCAGCAACTTCACGCCCAGGTACGGCGTGAACACCACGGCCACCAGCCAGGACGAGATCAGCGCAAAACCGACGATCCAGAAGATATTGCCGGCATATTCGCCTGCGCCGGAACGCGCAAAACCCACCGGCAGAAAGCCGATGATGGTCACCAAGGTGCCGGTGAGCATCGGCGCCGCAGTGGAGCTCCAGGCAAACGTGGCGGCGTGAATCCGGTCAAACCCTTCTTCGAGTTTTACCACCATCATCTCGATGGCGATGATCGCGTCGTCCACCAGCAAACCCAGGGAAATAATCAGCGCGCCCAAGGTAATGCGGTCAAATTCACGCCCGGTGAGCAGCATGATCACAAACACTACGGATAAGGTCAGCGGCACTGCGGCGGCCACCACCAGCCCGACGCGAAAGCCCAGGGCCAACAGGCTGATCACCATCACCACGGCCAGGGCGACGAAGAACTTGAGCATGAATTCATTCACCGCCAGGCTGATGTTTTTCGCTTGGTCGGAGACCTTGGCGAAGTTTACGCCCAGCGGCAGGTCCGCCTGGATTCTGGCTTCCTGGGCCTTGAGGCTTTTGTCCAGTTCCAGGCCGTTCCAGTGTTTCTCCATGATCACGCCCAGCATCAGCGCGGGGTCGCCCTGATGGCGGATGCGGTAGCTGGGCGGGTCTTCATAACCACGACTCACGGTCGCCACATCGGCAATGCGCAGCACGCGGCCGTTGGCTTCCAGCGGTACGTTTTCGATCAGCGCCGGGCTGTCGAAGGCGCCGTCGATACGGATATAGGCACGCGCGCCGGAGGTTTCGACAAAACCCGACGGCGCCACCGCGTTTTGCGCGGCGAGGGCGGCGAAGATCTGGTCGGGCTTGATGCCTAACGTGGCCAGGCGCTCATAAGAGAACTCGACAAAGATCCGCTGCGCCTGCTCGCCGAGGATATTGACCTTCTTCACGCCCGGCAGGTTGAGCAAGCCCTGGCGCAAGTCTTCGGCCATCTGCACTTGCTGGCGATGGGGCAGGTGTTCGGCTTCCAGCGCATACAGGGCGAAATACACGTCGGAATATTCATCGTTGAAGAACGGCCCGATCACGCCTTTGGGCAGTTTCGCCGCTTCGTCGCTGAGTTTTTTGCGGGTCTGGTAGAACAGGTCCTGGATCTCGCTGGGGCGCGTGGACTCCTTGTAGGTCATGCGCATCGACACGAAACCCGGCTGGGCGATGGTCTCTACACGGTCGTAGTAGTCCAGTTCCTGCAGGCGTTTTTCCAGGCGGTCGGCGACTTGTTCCTGCATCTCCTGAGCGGTGGCGCCGGGCCAGGCGGCGGTGATGGTCATGACCTTGACGGTAAACGACGGGTCTTCGGCGCGCCCCAGTTTGCCGAACGAGAAGATCCCGGCGGCGAGGATCGCAATGATCAGAAACAGCGTGACGGCGCGGTGCTTTACCGCCAGTTCGGAGAGGTTGATGCCGCGCATGCTCAGTGGTCCTGTTTACGGTTGAGGGCCAGTGTCTGGGCCGGCAGCAGGCGCACCGTGTCGCCGCTGTGCAGCAAGTGCGCGCCGAGGGCGACGACGATCTGGCCCGGCGTTACGCCACTCTCTAGCAGCGCGTCTTCCTGGCCGAGGCTGGCCACGTTGACGGGGGCGAAGCTGACCTTGTCGTCCGCGCCGATCACCCACACGCCGGTGCCTTGCCCCGCATCCTGCAACGCGCCGATGGGCACGCGGGTTTGCTGGGCCTGGCCATTGCCTTGCAGGCGCACGGTGATGGTCGAGCCGAGGGCAAAACGGTCGACGGCGCCATGCAGCACGTAGCGTGCGCGGTAGGTGCGGGTGGTGGGGTCGGCGCTGGCCGACAGCTCGCGCAGCGTGGCTGTCACGGCCTGGTCCTGTGCGCCGAACGGGAAGGCCAGGGCTTTTTGCGCGGCTTGGTCACGCTGGTTTTCCGGCAGGTTGACGATGGCTTCGCGGGCGCCGTCATGGGCCAGGCGCGCCACGATCTGGCCTTCGGCGACCACTTGGCCGCGATCCACGCGCACATCGGTGATGATGCCGTCGCCGTCGGCCTTGAGCACCGAGTAGGTGCGGCGGTTTTCGATCTGGCTGGCATCCGATTGCGCCGCGGCCAACTCGGCTTCGGCCACGCGCAGGTTGGTCGCCGACTGGTCGAAGATCTGCCGCGACACAGCGCCGGTACTGGCCAGGCGCTGGTAGCGGTTTTCGTCATCACGGCGCTGGCGCAATTGCGCTTGGGCAGCGTTGACGCGGTTTTTGGCCGAACGCAGGGCCAGTTCGAAGTCGCCGATGTCCAGCACCAATAGGGTGTCACCACGGGCGACGTGCTGGCCGGGGTCGACCTTGCGTTCGATGACTTTACCGCTGACCCGGAAACCCAAATCGCTTTCGGTGCGCGCCGCGACCACACCGGTGTAGGCGCTTTGCTGGGTGCCGGCGGCTTCTACCTTGGCGGCCAGAACGGGACGCGGCAGGGGCACTTCAGCAGCGGTGTCGGCCTTGCTGTTGCAGCCGCTGAGGATAATCAACAGGGCCAGGGGCGTGAGAAGACGCAGGGGAAGAGGGGGCATGACGGGCTCCAGGGGTGGCCAATGGATAAAAAATTATGGACATAATTTTTCGCTCATATTATGGTCGAAATATAAATTAATCCAGCCCCCGGATATTCCTAATGTCGAACGCCCCGGCCCCGTCGCGAAGCCTGTTGTTTTTACTGGTGGCGCTCACCGCGCTCGGTGAAGTCTCGACCCAATTGCTGATCCCCGGCCTGGGCGCTATCGAGCAGGCACTGGCGGCGCCAGCGGGTTCGGCGTTGCTGGCGTTGTCGGCATTTGTCGCCGCCTTTGGCCTTGGGCAGTTGCTGTTCGGGCCGCTGTCGGACCGCATCGGCCGTCGCCCCGTGCTGCTTGGCGGGCTGGCGTTGTATGTGCTGGCGACCCTGTCGATGCTGCTGGTCAGCGACATTCAACAGTTCATTGCCGCCCGCGTGCTGCAAGGCCTGGGCGCCTGCGCCGCGTTGGTGTTGGCGCGCACGGTGGTGCGCGATGTGTGGAAGGCTGAAGCGGGGCCGGCGCTGGCGTTGACCATGATCGGCATGCTCTACGCCATCGTGGTGGCGCCGATGATTGGCGGGTTGCTGATCAAGCTGCTGGGCTGGCAGGCGCCGATCGTGCTGGCGCTGGTGATCGGCAGCGTGGTGCTGGTGTTGGCGCTGCTGTTCTTTCGCGAGAGCAATCACTTTCTGGACCCCAAGGCCGGGCATTGGCGCACGCTCGGCGGGCAATACCTGGATTTGCTCAAGGGCCGCCAGTATCGGGCGTACGCGGTGGCGTTGGCTTGCACCTACGGCGCGATGTTCGCGGTGATTGCGGGTTCATCGGCGGTGTTTATCAACTTGCTAGGGTTCAGCAGCCTGGAGTACGGGCTTAATTTTGGCCTGATCGTGTCGATGCTGATCGTGGGTTCTACCTACACCCGGCGCAATATCCTGCGCCTGGGGCCGCAACGCATTGTGTCAATGGGCGTGACGCTGGTGGCCATCGGCGGGATTCTGGCGGTGGTGATTTACGAGCTGTTCGGCCTGTCGACGCTGGGCCTGGATATTCCGGTGGCATTGGTCACCCTCGGCGGCGGCCTGGTGTTGCCGGGCTCGGTGACGGGCGGGGTGATGCCCAACGCCCATCGCGCAGGGCTGGCGGCGGGGTTGATGGGCTTTTCGCAGATGTTTGGCGCGACGTGCAGTGGGCTGTTGTTGAGCCAGCTGCGCGATGGCAGTGCCACGCCGATGATCATGATCCAGGCGAGCTTTGCGGTGTCGGCGTTTGTGGCGTTCCAGCTGCTGCGCCAGCGCCGGGCGGTGCTGGCCGCGGCGTAGCCGCGCTTTTCTGTGGGAGCTGGCTTGCCTGCGATAGCATCACCGCGTTTCTACTGAAAGACCGAGGTGTCTGCATCGCAGGCAAGCCAGCTCCCACATTTGAACCGTGGTTGAATCAGGCCATGTCGTTCTCCAGATAGAACGCTACGTGCTGTTTTTGCCATCTAGCGCTGTAAAGGTGGCGGTTTTAAGCTGTGCTCATGCACTGCTTTCACGCCTTTGGAGACACACCATGAAAAACATCATCGGTATCTACACCAGCCCACGCAGCCATTGGGTAGGCGACGGCTTTCCGGTTCGCACGCTGTTTTCCTACGACACCATGGGCAAACACATCAGCCCGTTCCTGTTGCTGGACCACGCTGGGCCGGCCGATTTCACCCCGACTCAAACCCGTCGCGGCGTCGGCCAGCACCCGCATCGCGGCTTCGAGACCGTGACCATCGTCTACAAGGGCGAAGTCGAGCACCGCGATTCCACCGGCGCTGGCGGCACCATCGGCCCAGGCGATGTGCAATGGATGACCGCGGCCAAAGGCATCCTGCATGAGGAGTTCCACTCCGAGGCGTTTGCCCAAAAGGGCGGCGCGCTGGAAATGGTGCAGTTGTGGGTCAACCTGCCCGCCAAGGACAAAATGACCGATGCCGGCTACCAAACCATTCTCGACGGCGATATCCCGGCGCTGCCCCTGGCCGACAACGCCGGCAGCCTGCGCCTGATTGCCGGGGAGTTTGCCGGTGCAAAAGGCCCGGCCCGCACCTTCACGCCGATCGACGTGTGGGATGTGCGCCTCAATGCCGGCAAGTCGGTGACCCTCGACCTGCACGCCGGGCGCAACACCGCGCTGGTGGTGCTCAAAGGTACGGTGCAGGTCAATGGCCAGGAACTGGTGCGCGAAGGGCAACTGGCGTTATTCGAACGCGACGGCGATCAGCTGGCGCTGGAATCCAACAACGACGTGATGTTCCTGTTGCTCAGCGGTGAACCCATCGACGAGCCCATCGTCGGCCACGGCCCGTTCGTGATGAACACCGAGCAAGAGATTCACCAGGCCTTTGCCGACTTCCAGTCCGGCCAGTTCGGCCAGATGCATCACTGATTCACCCCGGACTATCGCAACCTGTTCACCCGCTATAACGCGCTGACTGGCGCCAAGCAAGCGCGAGACCCAAGGTTTGCCACATACCCCCTGTGTGAGCGGGCTCTGAGTGGGAGCTGGCTTGCCTGCGATGCAGGCACCTCGGTATGACTGATAAACCGAGGTGATGCCATCGCAGGCAAGCCAGCTCCCACACAAAACCAGCTTCCACATTAAGCCCACACACATTTTGTGCTGCGCTATACCCGCTAACTTCAATTCATGCGATCTTCTCGCCACACACCCTGGAGTCGCCTGGATGCCCTCATTTATCGCTGATCACCCGATGCTGTGCGCCGTGGCGCTGATCTTTATCGACATCGCCGTGTGGCGGCTTATTTCCGCCGACCTCGCCAACTGGAAACTGGCGGCGCGCCTGGCGATCTTTGCGGTGTTCAGCGCCGTGCTGTTCAACGACGGCATGAACCCCATGCAACTCGCGCCCTATGGCGACAACACCGCCTTGCACCTGGCCGCCACGGCGTTACAGATCGGCTGGTGGCTGTTTGCCGCGCGGACCCTCACGGTATTGCTCGGCACGGTCATGATGAATCGCGTCGGGCACGGCGGGCGCCTGTTGCAAGACCTGCTGGGCGCGGTGATCTTTTTGATTGCGATCATCGCCGCCATGGCCTACGTACTCGACCTGCCGGTCAAGGGCGTGCTCGCCACCTCCGGCGCGGTGGCGATCATCGTCGGCCTGGCGTTGCAAAGCACCTTGAGCGACGTGTTTTCCGGGATCGTGCTCAACACCACCAAGCCGTATCAGGTGGATGACTGGATCTCCATCGACGGCACCGAAGGGCGCGTCACCGACATCGACTGGCGCGCCACGCGCCTGCAAACCTCCCAGGGCAGCATGGCGGTGATCCCCAACTCCCTGGCGGCCAAGGCCAAGATCATCAACTTCTCACGCCCGGCGGACATGTTCGGCCTGGCGGTCAGCCTGCAAGTCAGCCCGCATGCGCGCCCGCAAACCGTGATCGAAGCGCTGGAGCGTGCGATGCAAGGTTGTCGCCCTTTGCTGGCCAAACCCGCGCCCAGTGTGGCGTTCAAGACCTCCGCCAGTGGCGGTGTGGAATACGAGATCAGCGGGTTCGTGCCGGCCATGGGCCAAAAGCGTGAAGTGCGTAACCAGCTTTACGACCTGGCATTCCGTCACCTGCAAGCGGCGGGCGTGGGTGTGCTGTCGGCCACCGAAAGCAGCGCGCCACCGCTGATGTCGCCTGCACGGGCGTTGCTGGAGCGTTCGTCGATTTTTTCCACGTTGCGCCAGGAAGAAAAAGACACCTTCAGCCAGAACATGACCCTTCACACCTACCGCGCCGGCGAGATGATCCTGCCGGCCGGGGAGGTCAGCGACCATTTGTTTATCGTCGAATCCGGCGTGGTCTCGGTGATGTTGATCAAGGGTGGCCACACGTTCGAAGCCGGGCGCATGGGGCCGGGCGAAGTGATTGGCGAGTCGGGTATTTTGTCTGAGCAAGCGGCGTTGGCGGACTTTACCGCCAAGACCTTCTGCACGCTGTATCGCATCGAAAATGAATACCTCAAACCTTGCCTGGACGCGCGGCATGACATCAGCGAAGCGATGAAAGCGCTGCTGGATTTCCGCCTGCACGCCGCGCAAGTCCTGACCCAGGACGCGCCGGTGGTGCCGGTCAAGAAAGGCTTTTTGCAATGGCTGCGTAATCGCGGGTTGTGAGGCCGTAACGCCATATCGTCGGGATGTAACGCGATCTAAATGTGGGAGCGGGCTTGCTCGCGAATGCGGTGTGTCAGTCGATGCAAAGGTGACTGACCCACCGTATTCGCGAGCAAGCCCGCTCCCACATTCAGACTGAGTTGTTTCAGTTGGAAAATGCGCACCGGGTTCGGCACGCACTGCTGCTTGCTCAATGGCTCAAATACACCGGGCTGTCGGTGGACAGCGAGGCTTTTACCGCGTGGGTCATGTCGGTGATTAGCGCTTCTTCGCGGTCTTCACTCAATGCCTTCAAGGTAATGGCCACCACTTCCTGCGGCGTGCTTTTCGGCGCCTGCACATCCGCCACCATGTCGGTGTCGATGTAGGCCGGGTGCACGCCGATCACCAAGGTGTTCTGTTCGCGCAATTCACCGCGCAGGCCATTGGTGAGGCCCCACTGCGCCGACTTGGAAGTGCTGTAGCCGCCGGAGCCGGGCGGGCTCAGCCAGCTCAGTACCGAGAGGATATTGATCAACGCGCCGCCACCGTGCTGGGCCAGGATCGGCGCAAACGCGCGGCTCAGGCGCAAGGTGCCGACGGTGTTCACCTCAAAGTGCTGCTGCAGGTTTTCGATACTGTCTTCGGCCAGCAACGAACCGTACTTGAGCCAGCCTGCGTTGTTGATCAACACGCTGACATCGCCGCACTGCTCGGCGGCGCGCTGCACGCTGGCCGGGTCGGTAATGTCCAGGGCAATCGGCGTGCTGCCGGGGATATCCACACTGGCCGGGTCACGCGCACCGGCATACACCTTGGCCGCACCCGCTGCCAGCAGCGCGGTGACAAACGCTTTGCCCAGGCCACGATTGGCACCGGTAACCAACACCACTTTTCCACGAATATCCATGATGCACTCCAGGCGACTAATTAGGTTTAATAATGAAACCGTTTTTATCTTGGGCCTGTTGGTCCTATAATGCAACCTAATATTTCAGCATGCCCGGAGGCCCGACGATGAAACGCAAATGCCTGGAAGGCGACTGTTGCCCGGTCGCCCGCGCGCTCGACGTGGTGGGGGATTGGTGGACGCTGTTGATCATCCGCGACGCCTACGCCGGGGTGACGCGCTTCGGTGACTTCCAAAAACACCTGGGCGTGGCGAAAAACATCCTCGCCACGCGCCTCAAGGACATGGTCGAACAAGGCCTGCTGCAAACCAGCGAAGTGGGTGCGCGCAGCGAATATCAACTCACCGACAAAGGCCGTGCGCTGATGCCGGTGCTGGTAACCCTGGCGCAATGGGGCGAAACCTTCACGCAGCCGGCCGATGGCAGCACCCACTTGCTGGATGCGCGCTTGCTCAAGCCGCTGCGCAAGGTTGAGATCGTGTCCGAAGACGGCCGGGTGCTGGGCCTGGAAGACATCATCACGCAGATGCCAGCGGCATTAGCCTAGGTATCTATTTACACAGAACCTGTGGCAAATGGACTGTTGTGGCGAGCAGGCTTGTTGTGGCAAGCCTGCTCGCCACAATAAGCAGGCTCGCCACAAAGGCGGCATGGCGACCTGAAACGCTCTCGGGCAAAGTCTCCAATACGTCAGGGGCATTTTCTTCAATACCACCGCCGTTCAGCCCTTTACCGTGAAGCCATCGTCACTCGGCATCACCAAAAGGAACTGCAATGAGCTTGATCATCTCCATGGCCGCCTTCGCTCTGGCCACGTCCATCACTCCCGGCCCGGTCAATGTGGTGGCGCTCAGTTCGGGCGCGCGCTTTGGCTTTGTCGCCAGCCAGAAACACGTATTCGGCGCCGCCGTGGGCTTTACCTTGCTGCTGGTGCTGATCGGCCTGGGCCTGCATGAAGTGCTGGTGCGCTGGCCGATCCTCACCCAGTTGATCCAGTGGGGCGGGGTCGCGTTTTTGCTGTACATGGCCTGGAAACTTGCGGTCGACGATGGCCGGCTTGACGCCGAAGGCACCGCCACCGCGCCGTCGATGCTCTACGGCGCGATCATGCAATGGCTCAACCCCAAGGCCTGGCTGGCCTGCGTGGCGGGTATGGGCTTGTTCGTGGCCGATGGCGATGCGCGCCAAGTCTGGCTGTTCGCGGCGCTGTACCTGGTGATCTGCTACCTGTCGGTGGCGTGCTGGGCCTACGCCGGCACGTTTTTGCGGCGCTACTTGAGCAACCCCCAAGGTGTGCGCCTGTTCAACCGCTCAATGGCCGCGTTGCTGGTGGCCAGTGTGGGTTATTTGCTGATGGCTTGAGCAAGTCGCGGTATTGCCCCGGCGTGGCGGCAAAATGCAGTTTGAAGGTGCGCTGAAAATGCGCCTGGTCGGCAAACCCGGCGGCCAGCGCCACATCGGCGATCAGCTCGCCATTGCGCAATTGCGTGCGGGCAAACTGAATGCGCCGGTTCACCAGGAACGCATGGGGCGTGAGCCCGTAATACTGCTTGAACGCGCGGATCAGGTACGACGGCGACAGCTCGGCCGCCAGGCAAATATCTTCCAGCTTCAACGCTTCGGTGCAGTGCGCGCGGATGTACTCGGCGGCGCGCTCCAGCTTGTGGTTGACCTCACGCAGCGGCGTCAACGACGGGTTCAGGCGCTGCTGCACCTCGGTGAAATAACTCACCAGCGCACTCTCTTTCTGCAGCAACTCGGCCTGTTCATCCAGCAGCATTGCGTACAGCTCGATCAGGCCGTTATACAAAACAGTGTCGCGGGTATGCGGGGTATTGAACGGCCGATAACCCTGCTCGGTACTGAAGCCCAGTTGGTATTGCAGGTCCGTGAGCCACGGCGTGTCGAGGTAAATCATGTGATACGACCAATGCTGGTCGTGGATCGGGTTGCACGCGTGCACATCGCCGGGGTTCATCAACACCACCGTGCCGGCGCTGATCTCGAAGGTCTGCGCGCCATAGTGGTAATAACTGCGCCCACTGGTGATGGCGCCGATGGAAAAATGCTCGTGGGCGTGACGGGTGTAAGTGACCTTGCGCCCGTCGGCGATGGTGCGCGCCTCGATGAACGGCAAGCGCTCGTCACGCCAGAAGCGTGGCGCGTGCGCGGGGTGAGGCGGGGTGTTCAGCGACATGGCGGTGGCTCCATCCCTTGAGACGAGTTGCGATCATTGCACAGACCGCCGGGGTCGTCAGCTTCAAAGCTGCTTGGACAAAAACACCCGGCTGCTGCCTTCGGGCTGGCAGGGTATTTCACCCAACCGCACCCACCCCTGTTTCTCGTAAAACCCCGGTGCCTGAAAACTCAGGGTGTACAGCACCGCATGCTGGCAGCCCCGGCGCCGCGCCTCGTCTTCGAAGGCCTGCAGCAACTGGCTGCCCAGGCCCGAACCGCGCAGGGCGTCGGGCAAGTGGAACAGGTCGAGGAAGGCCATGCCCAAGGTGGTTTTGCCCGTGATGCCACCGAGGAGCTGCTGAGTGTCCGGGTCTTTGAGCAACACCATCAACGGCCGACGATCATTGCAGCCGGTGACGGCCTCATTGAACGCGGCAAGGCCATCGCCCAGCAGGCGCTCGGCCTCGGGGTTGGGTTGGTCGCTAATTTCAACACGTGGTGGCTGCATCGTGGGAAGCTCCAGAAGGCGAGCCGACCACTGAACATTTGGCCGGGCTTTTGCGGGTTTTTTTTACCTGCTTGGCGGTCGGGGCCGCTGCTGGCGTCTCTCTTTTCGGCACGCGAATGGCGTTGCTGCTTTGGGTCAGCACACAGTAAACCGATGCTTGCGGCCAGTCCTTGCGCTGCTTGTCGACCAGGCTGGTTGGGCACAACAACAGCACATCGCCGAAGGAAAACAGCGGGAACGCTGACACCACGGGCTGGCCGCGCCTTTTTTCGACACTGCCCCACACCTTGCTGTCGAAATCTTCTGCGGCATAGGTTTTTGTCAGCATGAAATTGGCCGATACAGGGTCTCGAACCTTCATGAGCTGTGCTGCCGAGTAAACGATTGCCCCCGGGCTGCCTGGCGACATATTAATAATCGCCAAGCCAACGACCACGATTGCCAGCAAGGTTAAAACCACGCGGTTGAACAGATCAGCCTTGCTGAAATAGAAAATGATCACCGGCAACAAGGCGATGCAGGCGGCGAACATTGACAGCGTCATCAACCGCCCGACAGCCTCTGGCGTGTCTTCCCCGGTATACGCCTTGATGATCAGGAGGGCGGGGAATATGGCGGATATCACCGTACTGATCAGCAGCAGAACCACCCCCAGCATGAACCAGCACCTTAGCGGCCAGCTCGCTGTGCGGGGCGGCCCGGCATCGTCTGCGCAGGTGCAAACCGCACGCCTGAACGGGGACATCAACAGCGTCCAGCAGACTGTGAAGGCGAGCCATATCCCGGTCCAGCCGCCTTTACAGCAGTTACTCAGTGACGGCTCTTGAAAAATCAGCCATAGCAAACCGAGAATGCCGACCACCACAGGCACTAAAATGATGGCTGTGAGCGTGGACTGCAGGGGCGCAGCGTCATTGAACATAGACACCGTAAGCCCGAATAACACCGTTGTGGCTAACAGGATGAGAATGTACGCGGCGAGCAGCCCGATCACGGTGGCGAGCCAGGGAAGCAGGGCTGACTTTGCCTCCAGCGCGGCCGCGATCAAGTCCGGGCGCCCAATCGCAGTGGCATAGGTCGAC
Organism: Pseudomonas sp. FP2338; assembly: GCF_030687515.1. NCBI lineage: Bacteria > Pseudomonadati > Pseudomonadota > Gammaproteobacteria > Pseudomonadales > Pseudomonadaceae > Pseudomonas > Pseudomonas sp. FP2338. Next base: position 2,529,124 of record NZ_CP117436.1, read on the forward strand.
AGCGTATAAAACCCCAGCAGCGCCCCTAGGCCGGTCAAGATAACGCTGAGCGGTGCCCAGAAGGTCAGCAGGCGTTTAAGGTTTTTTTTCAAGGCTTGTTGAAAGGTGAGCGGTGTCGCGCTGGTCACGAGGGGAAGTTCCTTCCATGGTTCAAAAGTGCGGGGTGCGAAGCGTGGCTGGCCGAGTCAATTCGGCAAGCCTGGTAAGACGCAGGGTTAGCTTAATGAGGCGCCATTATAATGCCATCACCATCTCATGCCACGCCATCCCGCCATGCTCCGACGGCGACGGCTGCACATAGCCGTAACCCATGCGCGTATACAACGGCACATGCTGCTCCTTGCACATCAAATGAATCGTCTGCTTGCCCATCGCCTGCATGCGCTGCACAAACTCAGTCATCAACAGCCGGGAATAACCCTTACCTTGTTGCGCCGGGTCGACCACCACCGACATGATCACCACATTCGGCGCCTCGGCCGCATGGCCCACCAACTCCTTGAACGCCTCATCCGACATCACCACCTGATGGGCGCAGCCACAATTGATAAATCCCACCACCGCGCCATCCGCCTCCAAAATCAAAAAGCCCTCGGGGTACTGCGCAATACGCGTGGCGATCTTCTCCAGCGTCGCCGCTTCATCGCCTTCGTAGGCGCTGGTTTCGATTTCAAAGCAACGCGCGGCGTCGGCGGGCAGGGCGTTGCGGAAGGTGAGGGCGGGCATGGGCGTGTCCTGGGGCATTGAGCGAAAGGCCACATCATAGCGGTGCGCCCAACCCCTCGCCATCTCACGCTAACCCGCTGACAAACACACCTCAAACGGTGGGAGCTCTCGAGCCCCAGCGAGGCAGCGAAGGCGGCGGCGCAGTCGGCATTGATAGGCGGGTAGTCATTTGATCGTAACGACGACCTTACCTTTGGCTCGTCCCTGTTCGACGTATTCAAGAGCCTCTGCCGTTGATTCAAAGGAAAACGTTCGATCAATCACCGGATTGATGATGCCCGCCTCAACCAATGCGCTGATTTGTTGCAATTGGGTACCGTTGGCGCGCATGAACACGAACGTGTACGTGATGCCCTGCTTGCGTGCCCTGCGCCGAATGCCGAGGCTCAGCAGACGCATAACCTGCTGCAATGGCCATGATAACCCTTGCTCCTGTGCGAACAGCGCAGTGGGCGGCCCTGAGATGGAAATCAGTTGGCCGCCGGGTTTGAGGACCTTCAGTGACTTGTCCAAGACATCGGTGCCGAGGCTATTCAACACCACGTCGTAGCCGTGTAAGACATTTTCGAAATTCTGCTTTTTGTAGTCGATGACCACGTCAGCCCCCAGCGCCTTGACCCATTCGACATTCGCGGTGCTGGTGGTTGTGGCGACAAAGGCACCCAGGTGTTTGGCAAGCTGGATGGCAATGGTGCCGACGCCGCCGGAGCCTGCGTGAATCAACACCTTCTGGCCTTTTTGTAGCCGGGCGGTGTCGACCAGCACTTGCCAGGCAGTCAGTGCCACCAAGGGCAGGGACGCGGCTTGCGCCATGCTGGTATTGGCTGGTTTCAGGGCGATCGCGTTCTCGTCCACGGCGATCCTTTCGGCGAACGTGCCGATCCGTGTTTGCGGCGGGCGAGCGTACACTTCGTCACCTGGTTTGAAACGTGTCACATGCGAGCCGACCGTCACCACTACCCCTGCCAGGTCGTTGCCCAGAATCAGCGGAAACGAGTAGGCCAGGATCAGCTTGAACTCGCCTGTGCTGATCTTCGAGTCCAGCACGTTGACACTGCTGGCATGGACCTCGATCAAGACGTCGTGGGCACCCACTTCAGGGGCTGACGCTTCGCCGAGGCGTCCGGGTTGCTTGCCGTAGCGATCAATAAGAAATGCTTTCATCGAGGTGCGGCTCTTGTCGGTTGCGGGGAGGGTAGCTGGTGTGTGGTCAGGCATCGAGGAACGCCTGCGCCTTGGCCACAAAATCAACGTGGTGCTGGAAAATCCCGCCGTGACCGGCATCCTGATAAATCACCAGCTCTGCGTTGGGGATACGCTTGGCCAGTTCAAACGAATTGATGCTGGGCACCATGATATCGGTGTCGCCGTTGACGACCAGCGCGGGTGCCTGCAAGCGTTCGAGGTCTTGCGGCGGCTGTTTGCCCCACGCGGTGATCGCTTTCAACTGGCGCAGGAACGCACGGGGCGTCGGGCCTTGGTCACGATTGTTCTTGCGGGCTTGCAGGCGCTGCAAATACTGCGCGGCAGATCGACGGCCGTTGGCCGTAGAAGTGAAGAACAGGTAGAACTTCGGATCGCGCAGGGTCAGCAGGCCTTTGAGAATCAATGGCCACGACACCGCGCCAACTTTGCCAATACCGCTGCCGCCGGCCGGCCCGGTGCCGGTCAGAATCAACCGCCGCACCCGATCAGGCGCCTTCAGAGCGATGTCCTGAGCGACGAAGCCGCCGAGGGAGAATCCAAGCACATCAACGGTTTCCAGCCCCAGCGCACGGATCAACTGAATCGCATCGTCGGCCATCTCGCCAACGGTCAGTGGCGCGGTTCCACCCGAGCCGCCGATGCCACGATAGTCGGTGGTAATGACGCGTCGGGTTTGCGCCAGGCCATCGATGATTGCGGGATCGAAGTTATCGAGCACCGCGCCCCAATGGTTGAACATTACAAGGGGCACACCGGTAGTGGGGCCCATATCGCGGTAGGCGATTGGAATACCGTTGACCGTGATCGATTGGTTCGCAGCGTTGATGAACGACGTTGGCGAACCCGAAGGGGGATTTGTCTGGGCTGAATTCATTACCACTCCCGATTTCTGGACGGATTCGATGCAGCGCCTTGCGCTTGCATCGAATCCGCCCCAAATGCTCACTACCTGAAGATCACTCTGGAGTCTGGTAACGCTGAGCAACCGCGGACTGACGGATTTGCCCGATCAGGCCCAGTCGTGCGTCCTGCAGGGCATCCCAACGCTGCGCTTCGTGCAGCGGCGGAATGGTCACGGGTTCGCGACGATCGAAGCCGACGAGAGCGGCATCCACCAGATCGCCCACTTCCATGATTTCACTCAGGGTGTTGATGTCGACGCCGGAGCGATCCCATATTTCCGTACGCGTGGCGGCCGGCAGCACGGCCTGCACGTAGACGCCTTGAGGCGACAGTTCCAGGCTCAAACCTTGGGACAGGAAAAGCACAAAGGCCTTGGTCGCACCGTAGACCGTCATGCCGAATTCCGGTGCAAGGCCTACAACCGAACCGATGTTGATGATCGAACCTTCACCGGCCTTGGCCAGGCGTGGAGCGATGGCGCTGGCGAGCCGAACCAGCGCCGTGGTGTTGAGGGCGACCAGTTGCGCTACTTTATCGGTGCTTTGCTCGACGAAATGACCGGACAGTGCAGCGCCGGCGTTATTGACGAGGATCCCGATGTGGGTGTCGTCGCGCAGACGGTTTTCAACGTTGCTCAGGTCGCCGGGTTGAGTCAGGTCCGCCGGGATCACCTCGACGGTGACGTTGTGTTCGCTGCGCAAGCGCGCGGCCAGTGCATCCAGGCGCGCCTGATCGCGGGCAACTAACACCAGATCGTGGCCGCGTTGTGCAAAGCGTTCGGCGTAGACGGCGCCAATCCCGGTGGAGGCGCCAGTGATCAAAACAGTGGGGCGAGTGCTCATGGGGTATCTCTCATTCAGGATATGGGAAACAGAACGAGCTCAGCGTGCGCTGACGCTCGATTCAGCCAGTGTCGGGTAATCGATGTAGCCTGCCGCGCCGCCGCCATAGAGGGTGGCGGGATTGAACGCGGACAACGGCGCGCCACGTTTCAGGCGTTCCACCAGGTCCGGGTTGCCAATGAAGGGGCGACCGAAGGCGATCAGGTCTGCCTGGTCCTCAGCGAGCCGCGAGGTGGCCAGACCGAGGTCATAGCCGTTGTTGGCGATGTAGGTGTTTTTGAAGCGCTGGCGCAGGGCGGCGAAATCGAAGGGCGCCACGTCACGCGGGCCGCCGGTCGCTCCTTCGACCACGTGCAGGTAAACCACGCCGAGGGCGTCGAGTTGTTCTACGACGTAATCGAATTGCGCCTGCGGATCGCTGCTGGATACGTCATTGGCCGGCGACACGGGTGACAGGCGTACACCGGTGCGGTCGGCACCGATCTCACTAACCACAGCCTGCGTCACTTCGAGCAACAGACGAGCACGATTTTCAATCGAGCCGCCGTAAGCATCGGTGCGCAGATTGGCGTTGTCCTTGAGGAATTGATCGAGCAGGTAGCCGTTGGCACCGTGAATTTCCACGCCATCGAAGCCAGCGGCGATCGCATTGGCCGCCGCCTGACGAAAGTCGCTGACGACTCCCGGCAGTTCGCTGATGTCCAGTGCGCGAGGCTCGGAGACGTCTTCGAAGCGGTTGTTGACGAACACTTTGGTGGCGGCGCGAAGCGCAGAAGGGGCCACGGGGGCAGCGCCGTTTTCCTGCAGGTCGACGTGCGAGACGCGGCCGACATGCCACAGTTGCAGAAAGATTTTTCCTCCCTTGGCATGCACGGCATCAGTCACGGCGCGCCAGGCGTCGATCTGTGCCGGCGTGTAGATTCCCGGGGTGTCTTGATAACCCTGTCCCTGCCGGGAAATCTGCGTGGCTTCGCTGATCAGCAAGCCGGCGCTGGCGCGCTGGCTGTAATAGGTCGCCGCGAATTCGCTAGGGACGAAGCCTTGACCGGCGTGGTTGCGTGTCAGCGGCGCGAGAACGACGCGGTTTGATAGCGTGAGGCTGCCTAGTAGGTAAGGAGTGAACAGAGTCTGCTTGGTCATCTGATGAATCTTCCGTGCCCGTTGATGAAGATCAGTGGTGCTTGCAATTAGGATGATGATCGAAATCTAAACTGTCAACAATTTTGATTATGAGTGACATCTATGTATCATCGGACTGAGGATTTCCCGGGAAACACGAGGTATTGCAAATGAGAGTAACCAAGGCCCAGGCGCAGGCAAATCGAGAGCACATCGTTGAAACCGCCTCTGAGCTGTTCCGTGAGCGGGGCTTTGACGGCGTCGGCGTTGCTGATCTCATGGAGGCCGCTGGTTTCACTCATGGTGGTTTCTATAAACATTTCGGGTCGAAGGCAGACCTGATGGCCGAAGCCTCGGCGTGCAGTCTGGCCAAATCGCTGACAGCCGCCCAAGCTCTGGATGTTCCGGGCTTCATCAACGTCTACGTGAATAGAGAACATCGCGACGGACGCGGCAGTGGTTGCACGATGGCCGCGCTGTGTGGCGACGCGGCGCGTCAGGCGGACGATGTGAAAGCGACGTTCGCCGAAGGCATAGAGCACACCTTGCAGACGCTGGAAGAGAAATACCCGACAGCAACGGATCCTGAGTCGGGTGAGGGCAGAAAGAAAATGATCGACCTGCTTTCACGTGCCGTCGGCGCGATTATTTTGTCGCGCGCCTGCCCGGATGACTCCGCACTTGCTGATGAAATACTTGAAGTGTGCCGGGCAGAAATGGTTGCTTCATTGCCGGTCGATGCGGTGGAGCCGGTGTAGTGACGGCGCTCACTCAAAGAGTAGCTTCAGTAGAAGTGCGATGATTATGCTCGGAGCAGAAAGTTAATTTGAGTCCAAAACGATGGGCCGCGAATGACGGGCTTTTGGCCGATTGCTGACTGTAACGAAGGGCAGCAAGCGGCTATCAGCGACATTACCGTTTTTTGCCTTACGCTCACTGCACCCTGCCTACCTCATCGGCGTTAAGCCTATTTTTAGCTTGCTGAAACGTTTCATCAAGTTTATAAAAATGGCACAACTCCAAGAAAGGCTGTCGCCATGACCCCGCTTAAACTCTTCGTTGCCCTCAGCGCGCTGTCCGCTGCCTCCCACGCCATGGCCTGGGATTACGTTCTGCTCGACACCGACAAAGCCGCCCAGAGCTGGCAGATCACCAGCCAGCAACTCGGAATAAAAACCGACAAGCCCTTCAGCGTTAGCCTGCGCACCTTGCATGGCGGTCGCCAGGAGGGCGTCAGCATCGTCGACATCGATAACGGCACCATGAAACTCTCGGTAGTGCCGACTCGCGGCATGAACGTCTTGCAGGCCTCGGTCGGCGATGTGCGCATGGGCTGGGATTCTCCGGTCAAGGAAGTGGTCAATCCGTCCTTCATCGAACTCAATGGCCGCGGTGGTCTGGGCTGGCTGGAAGGTTTCAATGAACTGGTCGCCCGCTGCGGCTACGAATGGGTCGGCCACCCCGGCGTCGATAACGGCGAACTGCTGACCCTGCACGGTCGGGCCGCCAACATTCCTGCGAACAAAGTCACCCTGCATATCGATGAAAAACCACCGTACGCCATCACCCTGCGCGGCGAATTGAAAGAGCAGGCGTTCAAGAAGGTCGACTTCTCGGTCGCGACCGAACTGGTCACCGAACCTGGCAGCGTCGTGTTCGCCCTCAACGACACCCTGACCAACAACGGCGACTACCCGAAGGAATACCAGGCGCTGTATCACAGCAACTTCAGCACCCCGTTCCTGGAGCAGGGCGCTCGTTTCGCCGCGCCGGTGAAACAGGTGTCGCCGTTCAACGACAAGGCCAAGGGCGATCTGCCCGACTGGCAAACCTACCGCGCACCGACCAAGGACTACGACGAAACGGTTTACAACGTGGTGCCGTATGCCGATGCCAAAGGCGATACGTTGACCGTGTTGCATAACAAGGCCGGCAGCCTGGGCGTTTCGGTCGGCTTCAATACCCAGACACTGCCGGTGTTTTCCCTGTGGAAAAACACCGATACCCAAGGCCAGGGCTATGTCACGGGGCTGGAGCCAGGGACAAGTTTTTCCTACAACCGCCGTTACCAGCGGCCACTTAACCTGGTACCGACAATTGGGCCCAAGGAACACAAGCAATTCCGCATCAGCTACAGCTTGTTAGCGGATAAGGCAGCGGTGGATAAGGCCTTGAAGCAGGTGAGCGAGATTCAGGATGGGCGGGAGACTGAAGTGCGGCAGACGCCGTTGGTTGATCTGACCAAGGAGTGACATCGGCTGGAGCATTGTCGGTCGAAGTGTTCGCGTCTGATCCCGTCGGCTTGTTCAAGGTCCGCCAGAGAGCGCGCGACCTTGGGCAGTTGATGGGCTGCTCGCGATGATTCGGGCACTGCCCGCTCTAGGCCGAAAACGGCCTCTCGCGACATACAATCATCGGCACGCATCGGATGGCGAAGCTGAGCCCCCAACATTACGCCAAACCGGTGACGAGCACACACCAAACTGTGGGAGCTCTCGAGCCCCAGCGAGGCAGCGAAGGCGGCGGAACAGCCGCCATCAACACTGGATCAACCCCCTATTTCCAACCCCACAAAAACCAGAAAACCCGCCAAAGCGGGTTTCCTCACAGCTCACATCACATCAACTCACAGCAGGCAAATCAAACCCGCGTCGCTCCATCACCGTAAACACATCCGACACATCCTGGATCATGATCCGCGCGGTATTGGCGACGGTATTAACATCATGCTCGGCGTAGTCCGACACATTGGAACAGGCCATCAGGTGCAGGTAGGCGAGGGCAGCGTTGAGACGCTCGCTGGCGCAGGCGTGCAGCTCGCTGAGCGGGGCGTCGCTGTCGATGAGCAGGACAGGGTATTCAGTTGCGGTTTGGGACATGGGGGTGAAGCGGCGGGGCGGGTGTTGAGTAGTCATGGTAATAGTCCTTAAAAAAGAAAAATTGCCACCTTTTGCTGCGAAACAAACGGGTGGCAGCTGTGCGCGGGTTCGCAGACCGGAGGACTATTACCAGACCCGGCAGACCCGAAGGTCTCCCACGCACAACCGCCATAAAACGAGACACAGCTGTGAATCGGCTGCGTCGGGTTTGACGGTACTGGTAATAGTTTTTAGGGCTGCGAAACCCTGTCGCTGGCCAAGGCTGGCGACGGGGCGAACTATAAGGTGTGGTTAGTCAGGGTGCAACTGAGAGGATGTATCAACCTCAGTCATTGGCTTTCCCACCCCTAGGTCCGGAAGATTTGGCTAGTTTTACAGGTCGGGGCAGCCATGCGCGTTCGACCTGCTCAGTCGTTTGCGGCGGGAACCTCAGTAGGTCTGCGAGCATAGCTGGCAGAAATATGCCGATCTATTACTAGCGAACCCGGGCGCAAATCGCTGAGATCCGTCGAATATGAGCGGCATCAAGCAGCCCATAGCGGCCCTTCACAGATGCCTGCTATTGTCCCAAAGCGGAAACTTCTATCCAAAAATCGTTATATTTATAGCTGAACGTTCCATTGAGTGGAAAATTTTCTTCCTGCTCTAGGCTGTTTTCCAAAGCAAGGGGGAATTCACCTTCGCCTACTCGTAAGAAGGCAGTATTGGCAATCTAGTTAGTATGCGGAGCTAAGGGCTTCTTGAATGACTTCTTCTATGTCGTCAGAATCCCACTCATGGATCTCGTAAGGAATAGTCTTCCTATAGTACATGTCTATCCACATCATCTGTAAGGCGTACTCTGCGCTTTCATAACCCTTATGGTATTCATTTTGATTTGTCATTCCGGCGAAACCAACGGCGTGTATGTTTATATTGTGCCTGTTTTTAAAATGTCGCCGAATTTTTTGTATTTTGTTCCTCTCTCTCTTAAAAGTTTCATGCATTGAGTTTTTGTCATATATTTCTTCTTCTTCGAGGTCATCACCAATACCAAGCAAATTGGAGTTTAAAAATACCTCGTGGCTGGTAGATAGCTTTTCAGCGTGCTTGTAGACATTGCATATTTTCCATACGTAAACTGTGGAAGTTTCGTGAATTCCGGACGGTGCACCAATAACGCCCACGTGGTAGGCATGGCTTCGGCAAGGGTGTTTGTTTCCGTCCTCAGTGGAGTTGCAAAGTATTTTTATCTTGTTTTTATAGCTCTCAAAATAATGCAAAAGGTCTTCAAATTCATGGTTAAAATCATTTATCAATGTGAAGTGATTCTGCAATATCACTATATTCTCAAAGTGAGACTCTGCAGTTCTTGACCAGTTAAAGCTTCCGGTTATTAGTAAGCTATCGTCGATTATGCAGAATTTGTTGTGCATAAGGGAACTGTATTTTCTAGCGTTTATTGGAATCAGCCTAATTCCCCCGATGTCCTCCAGTACGTTAGCTCTAATGTTCTTGCTGTCGTTGTTGTAAATAATTTCTACCCTTACCCCTCTTTCTGCCAGCTTTTTAAGGTGAGGGGCATAGACGTCCCACGTAATCCAAGCTACGCAAATTTTAATTGACGCTTTGGCTTTGTTCAGATTGCGAAGAATGTGATATTGGATATTTTCAAAGTATACACTCTCTTTTTTTTCGTTCATGATTTCGTACTTGTTAAGTGTTCTTCGGTGTGGAGCATATTAGATCACGCCGCGAGTGAGGTAGACAGCTTTGGTATAGATGTTTTACCTCAAACCCGAATTGCCTTTACATTACGATTTCTGATCTGTTCTTGGTCGATTGCTACACAAAAAGTGACGGGTAGCTGTGGGTCCATTAGCGCCTCTGGGTCGGCCTGACCATCTTTGTCTTCCCACACACGGAGAACAAACCATGAACACCATTACTACCAGCAGCTATCAGCCTCGGAACAGGGAAAAATGTTCGGTCAGCGGGAAAGGGGACGCATTTATTTATCTGGAAAATAAATCTGTCCCGTATTCGCTTTGGTGGCTTACGGCAGGTTACATGACTGCTCCTTGGCGTCGGCTCAGCACAACCTCTCGCGCACAGCCCTCAACACCGCTTCGATGTGCCAGGTTTCGACGCCGATGGCGACTGCTTCGCCGGCATCAAACACCAGCTCGATTTGAGTGGCTATGCCTTGCTCGAAAAGCAATCGCTGCGCGTCTTCAAGAAGCCTGCGTTTACCTGTGAGCCAATGTCGTTGTTTGCCCGTCAGCAACGCAAGGGTTTGCGGGTAGGTGCACTGCAGTTTTCGGCGCAAATTGACCAGTGCCGCTTTGTCGCTTCGGTCACTTGCCGGGGTCAGTACATACGTGTTGCCCGACGCTGCTTCCATGTCGTATTTGTCTTGCAGATATTCATCGACGCTCCAGCTGACGACCGTCTCATGGTCGCCCGTCATGACGTTGATCAAGTGCGCGTTAACACCTACGTAGCAGAACTGCGTCATGCCGTGGACGACGTAATCCTCACTGTTACTGCGAATAACCCAGAAATCACCGTTGGCGGAAAGCTCACATGACTGAATGACAAAACGCTCAGGTTTGCCACCTCTCATGACGCCGTCAAACAGGCCAAGCACGATTTCACAGGCCTGCTCTGCGGTTATCAAAGCGTTGATCTCAGTCACGCTTTGCCCAAGCCAAGCAACGATCGCAGCCAGCCTGCCGACTTCCGTTCATAGAAGGGTGCGGTTTGTTTGAGGAAGTAATCGCTAAGGCCTGATTCCCCTTCGTGAACGCGATAGAGGTCAACGGGTTCGCCATCCGGAGCGCTATCCCCGGCTACGTTACCGGCTTCGCGCATGACCCGTTCAATATCTCCATCCGCTTCAATACCGATGATCAGATGAGGCTTCTGATCAGACGATGCGTCATGCATCAACGCCAGAAATGCACGCTTTACGTTGCGGTGTTTGGCGAGTAATTGCGTGAGCGAGTTGACCATCTTCGACGGATAGTGCGACGGCTGCCCGAGCAGCACGTTGGTGTCTTTTTCCACTGTGCGCTGCACCGGCTGTTGGCCGATTCCGTCAGAAAGCAGATGGCGCACTTCCTCTGGGAAAAACTCTTTGCCGTAAGGCGACTTTGGATTGAGGAAAAGAGGGGTGCCTAGTGTGATTTCAAACAGCGATCTGGCCGGGATCTCTATGTAGGACTCTTGGCTATCTATGGATCTTTGGAGGGTTTGCAACGAAGAAAAAAACGGGATGACAGCGCTGCCGTCAGGTTTTTGCCAATGCGCGATGCTGATGTTGCTACCAGACTCGATGTTGACTTGACCTTCGCCAGTGCCGGCAGTGCCGAGGACGTAGACAGTGGAATTCAACAGAGTCTTGAAAAAGTCTGGACGATGGGCCGGTTCATCCGCCGCCAGCCTGAGTGATTTTTCGAGGTTATTTTCTTGCTGGGTATCCATGATGTCCATCGGCAGTTCCATCAAAACAGACAAAAAGTGAGCGGCAAAGAGCGCGCAGTTTTTCACGCCACTGTGAAAACAGGAAGAACAGGAGACTAACAAGTTTGAAGCATACGTAGAGAAACCCCGGACGGTATTTCAAGGGGAACTCCTGCGTATCAGTGCTGGATGAACAAAAACGCAGTTCGCCTCTAATGGCTGCTCCTTGCCGTTTTCTGCCCGTCACAATCGGCCGTAACCGACCGACGCGTAAGCACCGATTGTTGGAGGCTGCCGACATTCGCGAGTGAACTGGCGTTGCCGAAGACCTCCCGCAGTCGCTCATGCACTAGCCTTCCAGTGTTCGCAGTTTTTCCTCGAAGTAGCGAATTTGCGCAACATCATCGGGGTCGACCTGCCTGAGTAGCTGAAGCGCTTTTGTATAAGCGTCGCGCGCCTTGGCAGTGTCGCCTTGAGCCTCATAAACTCTTGCAAGGTTGAAGTAGCGCAAAATCACTTTGGGGTGGTTCTCTCCGAACGTTGCGCGGTCACTGTTCAGGGCCTTAGTCAAGAAGGCTTCAGCTTTGTCGTACTGGCCCAGGCCTCGATAGGCGTCGCCGAGGTTGTTCCAGCGGATGGCGACCGTTGGATGGTTGGGGCCACGCAGGGCCATGTCGATATCCAGTGCTTGTTGAAAAAGCGGCAACGCGGCCTTGTGGTTGCCCTGGACGTTATAGGCATTTCCCAGATTGTTTAGGGCGGTGGCTACCGAAGCGTCGTGTTCTCCCAGCCGCTTTCTCAACGCGATATTTTTGCGCAGGTTTTCGAAACCCTCTTCATACCTGCCCAGTTTGCTCTGCGCGGTACCGATGTTGTTGTAGCTGTCGGCAATCTGCAGGTCATCTGCATCAAGTACCGCGAGGCGCATTTTCAAGGCTTTTTCATAGTAGCCAAGAGCAATTTCGAGATTGCGTTGTCGTTCGTGGAAAAAGCCGAGGTTGTTCCAGTAGGTCGCCTGTTGCGCGATGGATGCCTGCCCGTTTTGTTTAGCCGCCTCGAGTGCCTGGGTGACCAGGTGGATCGCGGTGCGGTCATCGCCCAGCACGTAGACTGCCAGCGCCTTGATATTCAATACCTCGGAGTTGGCGGGGTCCGTTTCAAGCAAGCGGTCCGCTTCCTCAATGGTCGCCTGGTATTGTTCCGTCTCGAAAAGGCTTACTACCTTGTCGCTCGCCACTACTGAGGCAGCCTCGGCACAAAACATGATGAAGAGCAGTGGTAACGGTAATAGCGCTTTGAGCCCACGAATGTGCATGGAAGTCCTTTTGTTTGAAACGGAGAACGGGCACAACCAACCCAGCGCTGACAAAAAATGATGCTGGCCTTGCCCTGCCGTAAAAGTCACAAGTCTAGGGCCAACGCTGCAAGCTTTGCCACGCCGATGGGGGTATCCAGCTCCATGTTGTCCTCAAGCATCCAGGCTGCTGACAATCCGGCCCAGGCAAGCACCCATTGCAATAATCGGTGGCGATCAATGCTGGAGGCTTGTGTCACGATACCGATCCGGCGTGCGAAACAACTGGGCGCCAAAGCGCTTTTGCTATCGGGATTGCAGAAAATATTCGCATAATCGAAGCCGCGCTCACCGTAGAGTCCCTTAGGGTCGATGGCGAGCCACCCCTTAGCTCCGAAGTCCAACACATTGCCGTGGTGGATATCACCATGCAATACCCTGACGTCACGCGGGGCATCCAGAAGTTCGCGAGCGGTTTTGGCGCATTGTTCAAAGACCCCCCGGTGCGTTGCCGCCGCGCTCCATAAGGCTTCGAACCGTAGTTCCAGTGGGACTAAAGCAGGAACCGGTTTTGCAAGGTGTGTGTGTAGGCGGCCAGCCACAGCACAGAGTATGCGAGTAGCCTCGTCGTCCTCGCCGCAGTTCACCATCTGCGTAAGTGAGACAGGGCTGATCGCGCGCTCCATCAGTAAGGCCTCGCCATCATGTGCCAGCACGGGCGCCGCCCCTTCACCGTCCCACCAAGCCATGAGTAGATTGCCTGCTTGCTCCTCCGGCTCTTGCGAGATTTTGAGCATGGCTGGCATGCCATGGTGACGAACAGGCAGTAGTTTGCCATTCAGCGAGCCGAAAGCGTCACCGTCGATCGTCAACTCCCATCGTTTCAAGTATTGATCAAACATCAGCGCTTAATTCTCGCTCTTACTGGAACAATCATTATGAATGACTGGGGCATAAGGCTAAATGTCTGCTTTTGGCCGATTCTGCTCAATTACGCTCCCCATCCATCACTCGAACTGACCCCTTACGCATTTTCAATTATGTCGCAACCGTGAAACGAAACGCCTGTTCCTGCAGGCCTGCTTTGATCAAACCAGCCAATTGCTGGGCCGCCGCAGTGGGCTCGCCGCCACCGCTGTGCAGCACATAACCAAGGCTAGGCACGGCGGGTAAACCAGAAACAACACTGAGATGGCTCGGCAACCCAATGCGCGTACGCAGCGTCACGCCCAGGCCGGCAGCGACGGCTGCCCAGATACCCGCGACGCTGGGGCTGGTGAGGGCGATGCGCCAGGGTATTTGCGCGGCGTCCAGCGCCTGGGTGGCGGCGCTGCGAAGTACGCAGGGCGCGTCGAACATTATCAAGGGCAGTGGTGAGTCGTCAGCGGCCGTCAGCAAGGGCGTATCGCGCGGCCCGATCCAGTGCATCGGTGTTTCGCCCAGGCGCGTGGCATAGGGCGACAGGTGCCCGGTGTCCCAGGTCAGGGCCAAGTCCAGGGCTGCACTTTCGACCAGGGTCAGCAGTTCGGCATTACGGGCGATCCTGACTTCGAGGCTCACCCTCGGGTAAGTCTGTACGAAGCGTCGCAGGATATCGCTCAGGAAATGTTCCCCAAAGTCCTCTTGAAGCCCCAGGCGCAGGGTCCCGGCGGTCTGGCTTTGATGCACGCTGTGAAAAATGCTGTCGTTCAACTCCAGTAACCGGCGGGCATGGCTGAGCAGTGATTCCCCCGTGGGGGTCAAGACCAGCCCGCGACCGGATTTAGCCAGTACCGGCGTGCCTATCTGCTCCTCAAGTTTCTTCAACTGAGCACTCACGGCAGACGTCGACCGACCGAGACGATCTGCGGCTTTGGCAAAGCTGTTGCACTCCACACCCGTGACGAAGGTGCGCAATACATCAAGGTCGAAGGTGGGGCGGCGCATTCAATAGTCCACTAATTCCGGATGGTCAACGCTATTAAATCTGATATTCGGAAGGGTTGCGACTTGATAATTTTCGTCCTTCAGATCGGGACATTGGAGGGGAAACATCATGAATACAGCTATGGCCACTGGGGGAGAGCCCGAGGGCAACTATCCGCAGAAGTTTGCCGAGTTGACCGACAACGTATTGTTCGGCGACATGTGGACGCGTACGCAACTTAAGCCCCGTGAACGCAGTTTGGTGACGGTGGCTGCGCTGGTGGCGATGTACCGTCTTGAGCAACTGCCGTTTCATTTGCAACGTGCGCTGGATAACGGCGTGTGTGCCGACGAACTGGCCGAAGTCATCACCCATCTGGCGTTTTATTCTGGTTGGCCGACGGCCGCTTCGGCGCTGAATGTGCTGAGCGAACTACAGCTTTGCCTTTCAGCACGCCCGGAGTAACCGCTGATGCCGTTTGCACGAATTTCACTGCACCGAGGCAAGTCGGCCGAGTATTTACAGGCGTTGTCTCAGGGCTTGCACGACGCCTTGGTCGAGAGCTTCGAAGTACCGAAGGCAGATCGCTTCCAGGTCATTCACCAGCATGAGGTCGGCGAGCTGATATTCGATCCCCACTACCTGGGTGGGCCGCGTAGCCATGACTTTGTGCTGATCGCGATTACCGCCGGTCGTGCTCGAAGTGTTACGACTAAACAGCATTTTTACCGTGATCTGGTCGAGAAACTGGGGCGGGCGACGGGGCTGAACGCGGAAGACGTGATGGTGGTGATCACCACCACGGCCGGTGATGAGTGGTCGTTTGGGGGAGGGCGGGGCAACTAGGCTTTGAGGTTATTCAAAGTGAATTGGGGGTTGCCCTGAGGAATACAGCCTCTCGCGCACAGCCTTCAACACCGCTTCGATGTGCCAGGTCTCGACGACTGCAGGCACCGGCTGTCGGACTCATCTCAAGAACCGCTCTGGCACGCCGATGACGCAGGTGTTAGCTTGCGCGGCTCCGGCCACGAACCGGAACCGCAGACAGGGATGTTTGGACGTTTTTCGCGCCCAACCAGGCGCACCTCATTCCTGTCATGAGTATCATCCGATGCTGCAAAAATCCCTAAGAGCCCAAATCCTCGCGTTGTTGAGCGGCAGCCTGTTGGCGATGTTGCTGATTGCTTTGTCATGCTTTCATTTCCTGTCCAGCGGCGTGCAAAACTACGCCAACCTGATCGAAGGTCCGTTGCACACTTCGCAATTGATCGACGAGGCCAACCTGCAATTCAAGGTGCAGGTTCAGGAATGGAAAAACGTGTTGCTGCGGGGTAAGCAGCCGGCGGACCTGGATAAATATTGGAAGCAATTCGAAGACCGTCAGCGCGACGTACAGGGCATCCTTGGCGAACTGGCTAACCAGAAAGGCCTGGACGGCCAACTCAAGACCCGCATCGAACGCCTGCGTGACGAACACCGTCAGTTGGACAGCGCTTACCAGAAAGGTCGCGATGCCTATATCGCCGCGGGTGCAGACCCCACCGCAGGCGACGCCGCCGTCAAAGGAGTGGACCGTGCCACCAGCGATCAGATGAGCGAGCTTGTCGGCGACTTGCGCAAGCAGGGCACCGAGCAATCCACGCTGATCAGCGCCGCTGCCAAGCGCACGGTGATGCTGGGGATTATCGTTATGCTCGCCTCGGGGTTGTTGATCGGCTTGTTGAGCCTTTGGCTGATCAACCGCAACCTGGTTGACCCCATCCGCAAGCTGATCGACTACGTGGCGCAACTGAGCCAAGGCAAGTTTGCCGAACGCGTGGCCAGCAGCCGAGAAGACGAGTTGGGCAAACTGGCCATGGCCGCCAACACGTTGCGCGACTTTCTCGCTGAAACCTTCAACCGTTTGCAGCGCAGCGCCAAGGATCTGGACAGCGCAAGTGGTGAGTTAAACGCCATCGCCGTTCTCATGGCCAGCGGCACCAACGAGCAGTTCAACCGTACCGATCAGGTGGCTACGGCGATGAACGAAATGTCCGCCACCGCCCAGGAAGTTGCTCGTCACGCAGCCGATGCCGCACGCGCCGCCGATGATGCCGACCAATCCGCGCAGCAGGGCGAAAAAGTCATGCAGGGCACCATTCACACGATCACCCAGATGCGTAGCGAGATCGCCAACACCGCCACGGTCATCCGTCGCCTTGAAACCGACAGTGGCCGTATCGGCAAGGTGCTGGAAGTGATTCGCGGCATCGCCGAGCAGACTAATTTGCTGGCGCTGAACGCGGCGATCGAAGCGGCACGTGCTGGTGAAGCCGGACGCGGTTTTGCGGTCGTGGCTGACGAAGTGCGTAGCTTGGCCCAGCGCACGGCAGCGTCGATCATCGAAATCAACCAGATCATCCAAACGGTGCAAACCGGCGCGGTGGACGCGGCTCATGCTATTGAAAGTGGCCAGTCGCGCAGTGAGGAAAGTGTCGCGCAAGTGAATGAGGCCGGCGCCATGCTGGAGCGCATCACCCATGCCGTGGAAGCCATTCGCGACATGAACCGCCAGATTGCCACCGCCGCCGAAGAGCAAACCTCGGTAGCGGAAGACATCTCGCGCAACCTCACCGAAATCACCACGATTGCCAGTACCAACCTGGACAACATGCAGCGTACCGAAGCCGCAAGCCGCAACCTTCACGGGTTATCAGGGCAGTTGAATGAAGTGACGGCACGCCTGAGTGCTTGAGGACATCGGGCTCAGACCCTGAGGAATCCCTGAGGGTCTGACCCCGTTTTATGTATTTTATAAAACCGGGGTCAGATCACAGGCACATATGACCTCGCTTTTACGCTAGAACGTCGGCAGCCGATCCAACGCACAAGTACGTTCTATTTTCGGTTCATCTGCCGTGGGCACGCGCTCGCCCGAGTCGACATTGAATATGTCGATGTAACAACGGCTCAACGAGCCCGGGACGTCGGCAATCCCTCCCTTGATCACATAACGTGCGCCCGGCGCAAATTCGCTGATAAACGATACGCTGCACGAGCGATTGGCATTGGCCACGCCGCGCATTTCCAAGTGCATAGGCTTGCCGGCTTCAATCGGGAAAAAACCCTCCGGCGTCGAGACGTTCTTATAAACGGAAACCAACTGCTTCCCTATCCCCGACTCAATCGCCACGGTTCTGCCGTATTTGCAGCCGATGGCAGGCGCCTGGACCAGCGTCACGCCGTTTCGATAATTTTCCATCGACACCAATTCGCTGCGGATCATTGCCTGGGGCGCCCCGGCAGGCACCAGGTATTTCGGCGCTGGGGCGCAGCCTGCAAGCAGCAGAACGGTACACAGGTAAAGAGGCTTCATAATGTCCTTATTAATGGCGGTAGAGGCGGCACTAACTGGCCTGATCAATCACAGTGAGTCAAGCAATAAGTGGGAAGGCTGGGCGGCTGGCCAGGTTTGAAGTAAAGGTGGCCATCGGTATCTGAACCTATGCTCGTCCAGATTGTTGGCGTAATGCCAAGGCCGCTACACCACACAAGATCAGTGCGATACAGGACACATAGAACGCATCGCTGTAGGCCATCAGGTACGCCTCACGACGCACGGTATGGGCCAAGCTTTCAAGGACCTGCTGTTGGGCGGGTAACAGTTGGTTGAATATGAAGTCTTCGCTGTCTGCCATGCTGGCGCGCAGGCGCTCCTGCAAGGGAAAGGAAAACAGCGTGATCGACTCTCCCACCCGCTCTGAGTGAAAGCGCTCGCGCATGGCGACGATTTGCGTCAACCCTGCAGTACCCACGGCCCCGCCAAGGTTGCGCAGCATGGAAAACAACGCGGATGCGGAACCGGCTTCATCTTTGGCCAGCCCGGAAACCGCCAGAACAGAAAGCGCCACCATGATCAGCGGCTGTCCGATACCCCGTACCACGGTGGAAGGGATGATCACGTTGGCGGCACTATCGACGTCCAGGTGCGCGCCGAGGTAGCAGCCCAGCGCCATGATGAAAAAGCCGCTGGCGACCATCAGTTTCGGGCTGAGGCACTTCATCAAGCGCGGCATGAACGGTGCCAGCACCAATTGCACCATGCCGTAGGCGATCAGGCTGATGCCGATTTCCCGGGCGTTGTACCCCTGCAGTTGGGAAAGGTAATTGGGCACCAGGAACACCAGGCCGAAGGTAGCTCCGCCGAAAATGAACATCGCCGCACTGGCCACTCCGAAGTTGTAGCGCTTGAGCAGGCGCAGGTTGATGAAGGAACGGCTGCCGTACAACTGCGACAGCACGAAGTACACCAGGGCGACGCCGGCGATCAGCGACACCCACACAATGAAATCGGAGCCGAACCAGTCCTTGCGACCACCTTCCTCCAGCACGATCTGCAAACCCCCCAGGCCGACGATCATGGCCAGGATGCCGCCCCAGTCACCGCTCTTGAGCAGGCTCAACTGCATGGGCTTGGCATCGATGGACCATGCCACCGCCAGCAACAAGAGAATGCCCGGCGCCAGTTGCAGGTAAAAAATCCAGCGCCACGAATAAGCATCGGTCAACCAGCCACCAATGGATGGCCCGGCGGCCTGGGCAACGCTGTTGGACAAGGCGAACAAGGCCATGCCCATCGCGATCTTGCTGGGCGGGAGCTCGGTGATGATCAGCTGGAATGACAAAGGGATCAGCACCGCGCCGGCAGCACCCTGGATCACCCGAATGATGATCATCACTTCCAGGTTGGGCGCCCAGGAGCAAGCAATGGACGCCACCAGGAACACAAACGAGCCCGCCAGCATCACCCGCCGCAGCGAGAACACCTGGACCAGCCAGGCCGTCAGAGGAATCATCACGATTTCCGCGACCAGGTAAGCCGTGGAAATCCACGAGCCCTCCTCGAAGGTCGCCCCCAGGGAACCCTCGATTTCCGGCAGCGCGGCGCTGGTCACATGCACGTTCATACCGGCCATGAAACAGCCGAAAAGCCCGCCGATCACCGCCACCCAGGCGCGAAAGGAGACGGTTTTTTCAACGGACTCAGTCATGGGTCGCGCCCTGTGTGCCGGACCGGGTGTCAACGGTGGTGATCACCGACATGCCAGGCAGAATAGGCCCGCCCTCGTCATGTTCATCGATGACGATCTTCACCGGGAAGCGCTGCACGATCTTGGTGAAGTTGCCGGTGGCATTATCCGACGGCAACAGCGCGAACACGGCCCCGGAACCTGGCGAAAAGCTCACCACATGGCCCTTGAGCTTGCGTCCCGAATAGCTGTCGACGCTGATATCCACCGGTTGACCGGCGCGCATGTCGCGCAACTGGGTTTCCTTGTAGTTGGCCACCACATAGGCCTGCTGCAGGGGCACCACCGCCAGCAACGGCAAGCCCGGCGCGACGTATTGGCGAATACGCACTTTGCGCTGCCCCACGACCCCGTCGATGGGCGAGCGGATCAAAGTGTCCTCCAGCGCATGAGACGCCAGGCTCAACTGCGCCTCGGCCTGGCTGCGCCGGGCAATCTGTTGTTGGAGCGAGGCTTCGGCCAGCTGGCGCCGGGCAATGGCGACGGTCAACCTGGTTTCCTGTTGACGCTGCATGGCCTTGGCGATTTCCACCGCGGCGTTGGCCTGGGTGTAGCTGGCAGCCGCCGTTTCCAGACGCTGGGCACTGGCAGCGTGTTCGCGCACCAGGCCCTGGTAGCGGCGCTGGTCAAGGCTCGCGCGGCGCAACTCGGCCGCCACGCTGCGGGTGTGGGCCTCAGCCTGGTTTACCCCGGCCTTTTGCTGGGCGATCAGGCTGTCGGTCACTTGCAGGTTGGCCTGTTGGGCCGCGACCGAGGCCTGGGTTTGCGCCAATTGCGCACGCGCCTGCGCCAACCGCGCCTGGTAATCGCGGGCCTCGATGCGCACCAGCACATCCCCGGCCTTGACGGGCTGGTCATCCTCCACCAGCACCTGGGCCACATACCCGGAGACCTTCGGGCTGATGGGGATCCAGTCGGTATGCACATAGGCATCATCGGTCTGTTCCAGGTAACGTCCAACCGTCATCCAGTACACCCCGAACCCTACCGCCGCGATCGACAGCACAACGCATCCCAGCAGGATCAGGTTACGTTTGCGGCGTTGCTTGCGCGCATGCATGAGCTGCTCGTCCTGGACAGCGGTTTTTTCATCGACAGCAATATTCATGGCTGGGTACCGGAAAAATTGACGGAAGTGCGGCTCAGGGCAGCGGTTGCAGAGGCAGAAGACTGCCAACCGCCGCCAAGCGCGCGAAACAGGCCGATCTGGCGCTGCAACAGCTGGCCATCGGCATCGGCGAGCGTGGCCTGCAGGCGGATCAGCTCACGCTCGCTGTCCAGCACGTCGAGAAAGTCGATAGACCCGGCGTCGTAATTGAACTGGGCCAATGTGTAGGCTTGGCGACTGCTGGCAAGGGCCTGGTTCAACGCGGCGTGGCGCCGGCGCTCGCCGTCGTAGAGCGCAAGAGCCTGGCGTACCTCCTTGAGGGCCTTGAGAACACTGGCCTCGAATTGCGCCACTTGCATGCGCTCCAACGCCCTGGCCTGGTTGACCCGCGCGCGATTGACCCGCCAGTTGGGGAATTGCCAGGTAATCAGCGGCCCGACGCCAAACACCACCGCGCTACTGTCTCCCAACTCATGGGGTGTGTTGGCGGATGAGGACACTGAAGCGCCAAAGGTCACCTTCGGATACAGGTCAGACTGGACGATATCCACTTGCAGCGTGGCCGCTTGCAGCGCTCGCTCGGCCCGACGGATATCGGGGCGGCGCGCGAGTAATTGCCAGCCATCACCCACCGGCAGCTCGGCATTGAGTTGCGGCACGACCTCACAGGTCGCCGCGCCAATGCCTTGTTCCAGGTCCGCCACGCCGGTCAGCATCGCCAGCTCGTACAGGGCAGCTTGTCGGCGTGCTTCCAACATCGGTAGCAGCGCCAGGGTTTCACCCTGTAGCGCCTGCATCCGGGTGTATTCGAGATCTGTCACCACACCGGCCTGACGCTGCCGGTCGGTCAACGCCAAGCTGTGCCCGACCACATCCATCGAATGGCGCTGAATCCTGGCGCGTGCCCCCATGGCGCAGGCATTGACATAAGCGCGAGTGGTTTGCGCCACCACCGTGATGCGCAACAAGTCTTCGGCGTCCTGCGCCGCAGCCGCCTGGACCTGAGCCCGCTCGATACTGCGCTGAACCTAGCCCCAGATATCCACCTGATAAGCCAGCTCGAAGCCTGGATTGAACGCCCACTGTGACGGAGCATGGCTATCCGTGGCTTTGGCCAGGGTCTGATCATCGGCTGTCTTGCCGTACTCGGCGCCCAGTGAGGCCTGGGTCGACGGCCAGCGCCCGGCATCGGCCTGCATGATCCCGGCCAACATCGCCTGCACATGGGACTGAGCTGCAGCCAGGTCGCGGTTATGCATCAATGCCTGCTGCACCAGCGCGTCAAGTTTCCGATCGTTATACAACTGCCACCAATGGTCGGGTAACGCTTGGGCCGAAACACCCTGCGGCAGGCGGCTCAGGGCATTAAAGCGCTCCGGCTGCGGCTGCACGGGTATATGGGTGACCCAAGAGGAACAACCCGCCAACAAAACGACCGCCACACCCAGGAGTGAAAGACGACCATGCCATGCACAGAAAAAAGGCGGACCCATCGAAAAAACCCAGAATGCCAAGAAGACGCACAGGTTAAGAGAGCACCGGGCCGCGCATCTCCCGAGTTCCAGACAACCATCGTTTCGATTTGGACAATGTGCCTGTAGACCGCCTTATCGCAGGCGCTCACGGGCCAGGCACGCGCAAAGACATGGCCCTGCCTGGAGGCGGGGCCATGGACGCTTGGGGTTGCGCGCTCGCCGGGGTGTCAGACCAGGCGGCAGGTGCTCGGGGTGTAGCCCATGGTGCGCTTGAACATCGCAGTAAACGCGCTCGGGCTCTGGTAACCGTGCTCCAATGCCACTTCCAGGATCGATACGCCGCAGGCCAGCCGTTGCATGCTGAGTAGCAGCCGAGTGCGCTTGCGCCACTCCCCGTAACTCATGCCCAACTCTTTCTGGAACAGCCGCGCCAGGGTGCGCGAACTCATATTGAGCTGCACCGCCCAACTCTCCAGTTTCGACTCCTGTGAAGGGTTGTCGATAAACTCGGCACACAGCGACTTGAGCCTTGGCTCATCGGGGATCGGCACATGCGCCAGTACCCGCTGCGCAATGTCGAGCTCCGAAAAAATCAGGTCGACAATCTGCACATGGCGCAACAGAGCGGGTTCAGTGTCATGTTCATCGGCCGCGGCGATGATCAACTCCCGCAGCAACGGCGAAACCTTGAGAACGTGGCATTCCTCCGTCAACGCCCGGTGTGCGCCCGGCGAGATCAACAGGGTGCGCATACGCACCTCGCCGGTCATGCGGATCTGGTGCTCCACCCCCGAAGGAACCCAAAGCGCATGCCCGGAAGGCACCACCCAAGTGGTCCCGACGACCGATACCAGCATCACACCGTTAATGGCATATACCAGTTGACCTTCTTCATGCCGATGCGAAGCCACTATGTCGCCATGACCATAGTCACCGGCGAGCGCCGCCAATGCGGTGTGCGCGATCATCTCAGGAAGGTACCGCGGTCAGGCAAGTCCACGGTATTAAAATGGCGATATGGGCTGGGCGGATCCTTGAGCATCATGACGTTTTCTCCTTTTTCGACAGTTACGACAGTGCGCAGCCGAAGCTGCCGTTAACGCTCGCTCGCTGGATCAAACACTAAACGAAACAGACAAAAACCAATTGCAAAGCATCTCAAAAAAATCATTATTTACAGCATAAAAAACTAATAATTATGATTTTATTGGTTATTTAGCTGCCCTGTATAACATTAGCTGCAATCAAGGACGCCAACAAAGCCCGCGCAAAAGGGCGCTTTACGCGCGAGGCCTCGGCCTGTCCGTTCAGGAGTTGCCGGACTCGACCCGCACCGCCGACGACGCCGCCCAAACGTTGGGATGCGAGAAGGCCCAAATCGTCAAGTCGCTGATTTTTCGCAGGGCGTCAGATCCTGCAGAGTCAGCTTTTGAACTGATGAAGACGCCAAAATCCGAACGGCAGAAATTGGGCGATAGCCGATAGCAGTCATTCATAAGCGCGTCCAGTGCGTAGGCATGCACTCAGAGTGAAGTAGTCCGTTTCTGAAACGTTAAAACCACCCCTATACACGTCTTACCTCCGCTGTGGCGCCTTCTTATAGTCGTGCGCCTCAGTCACTAGGAGGTGCACGCATGCAGGGACCCTACGCATTTATCAATGAACGACCCCAGCCCTATCCATTGCTTAAACTAAGCTTGGCGCTTGATCCGCGTACGCAGACCAAATTCGACATCCTCAACCAGCACATCCGCAACACGGTGGTGTTGCCTGGGCAATTGGTGATCATTGAAGATGGCCGAACCGCCGCTTGCACCGCTGAAGAGGCACAGCTTATGCGCTCGGCACAAAATATAAAGCTCGCCCTGTTGGCGTATTCCGCAACTGACCAGTTCCTGATCAAAAACTATGATCAGGTGCAGGCCATCTTGACCTATTCGTCCCTTGGCATCGGCAGTGCCAGCAGTGCATGGAGCAAGCATCTGGCGCAAGTTGAGAAGACCCTTATCGAAATCGAGAGTTTGCATAAGCAGTACTTGAGCAAAGGCACCACTGGGGCAAGGGAGGAGTTTTTGGTTAAGCGAAGGGCGCTGTTTGCCAAGTTGGACAGCCAAATCTCGGGCATGGCGCGCTTTGGTACGGGGTTACGAAACGAAGGTTCGATTAAAAAGATGTTGGGGATTTCCAGTAAAAGCTACTGGCAACACGGAGAAATTCGGGGGTATGAGGAAAGGGTCAAGCGTTTGGCCAAGGCCTCGCAAATATTGAAGAAGGGGACTTACATTGGCATAGCGCTGGATGTTGGGGCGACGGCGCTGGAGATAACGGAGGCGTGTTCCACAGGGCGTGAGCAAGAGTGTACGCAGGCGAAGTATGTTGAAGGGGGTAAATTGGTAGCCGGAGTTACGGGCGCAGCAGTTGGCGGGAGCATTGGGGCTGGTATTGGTATCAGCGCCTGTGTAGTGGTTTTTGGCATACCTACAGCGGGTGCTGGAGCCTTGGCATGTGCAATCGTAGGCGGTGCAGCAGGTGGGTTGGCTACAGGGGCGCTCGGAAGCGGACTGGCGGAAAGCGCAGGCAAGTTTATCTACAGGACTGTGAGTAATTAAATGGCTTGGCTATATCTGGGCATGTGCTCCCTCATCCTAATGATGCTCAGCATTCCGCTCACTTTTTACGTGATGTTCAAAAGACTCGATGCCGCAGAGCACTACGTGCAACACAGCGACTATGTAGTCGGGTGCAGGCATATTTTCCGTAATGCTCATTTTGAGGGGCGGCACGTGCGTGTAGTCGCCATGGCGCTCATCATACTTATCCCCAAAGTGTTTCAGTGGCGGCATTTGGTACAGGTTGAGGACGTTGAAAAAATCCCACAACGTCTCAAGTTCTGGATGGTAATGCCGCCGCTCGTCGCGGTTGGATCCATCATAGGAATGGCTATCAGCTGGTTCCTTATAGAACACTGAACAGGAAAATCGGGGTCAGACCCTGAGAAATCCTTAATGGCGGTAGAGGCGGCGTTAACAGGCCTGATCACTGAGAATGAGTCAAGCAATAACTGCGAAGAATAGGCGTCTGACCAGGTTTGAAATAAAGATGAATTGCCCCTGGTTTATTAGCTAGGCGCAATGGCCACTTTTGACCGATAGCTGTCGGTCACAAATGGCGGATTTCGGCCCAGCTTTTTAAGACAAGCGCAAACAAGTATTCAGCTTACTGTCTGTGACGTGCAACCCGCAGCAGTCGGCCGCTGAGGCGCAGGCCGTCACGCATATTCAGCCCCATTAATGCGAGATTGGTGGCCCCTGCGATCAGTTCGATTACCTGTACGAAGTAAAAACGCGTATCGAAGCTTCCCGCCGACGCCCATTGGTTAAGCACAATGGCGCACGGCATCAGAACCAGCAGGCCGTTAGCGGCAATGAATGGCATGCGTTTCTTCTTCAAAGCGACCAGTCGTCCTTGTCGTTTCCGACTCATTAGCACTCCACTTGCACCGGTCGCAATCATTGTCGGTACCAGTATCCAAAGCCCGGGACTCACGATCAGGTGCTTGAGTGAGGCTATCGAGTGTCCGGATCCGATGAGCTCGACAAAAATAGTCGACAGAAAGAAGGTGGCGATGCACATCAGTGCCAGCGTGCTGGAGATCAAATGTAATCGTCTAAGCATTTATCTAATACCGTCAGACAGTTGGTTAATACTCAGGCCGTGCAGATATTCGACACAGCTACCTTGGTGAACAGATGCGGCATGGCCAAGGCACTTGAGGGATACCGCGCCAAGGCATTGGTGAATTCTGGATGATTGAAAGCATCGCGAAACCGCTCTACCGATTCCCATACGGCGTAATTCAAGAACATGTTGCTGCCACCGATGGCCTGATGGAGCTGCGTGGAGATGAAACCGGCACGTTGTTTCATCCAGTTGGCATCCAGCTCCCATGCGCAAAGGAGGTCAGGTATATCGTCTGCGTCGACAGTGAAGAGGTTGATCAATACCACTGGAGCTTCGCTGCAATGCAGCTGTTGAGTGATGGGCACGATCGGATCAAGGGGGCGAATAGAAAGCATGGCGACCTCTACATTGTAATCATGATGACAATTTGGGTTTCAAGTTCCAAACCTACTGCGATTGACATCATGGTGTCAACGTGGAAGGATTCGCGCCATGAAAAAGACAAACTACACCCCCGCAGGACGCGCCATGAGCGATCTGGTTCTTGAGATCTTTCGAGCAAGTGCGCGTCTGCTTACTGCAGGCGATCGACTCGTCGCAGAGCTAGGTCTGACAAGCGCCCGCTGGCAACTGCTGGGCACTATTGTGTACGCCGAACGAGCACAACCGGTTTCATGGATTGCTCGCGACATGGGGGCAAATCGGCAAAACGTTCAGCGGATCGTTAACGATCTGGTGAAGGATGGACTGCTGGAGTTTCAGCCGAACCCACACCACCGTAGGGCGCAGTTAGTTGTCCTGACTGACGCTGGAAGAGAAGCATTCGATCTGGCGATGAAGCTTCAGACGCCCTGGATTAATGAGCTGGCGGAGGGCTTGGACATCGATGCTATCCAGACTACCCATCAGGTTCTAAACCACCTGCGCAATAGACTTGAGGAAGACCAGACCGACTGACCCGGCCAGCCTCAGCATAATCCAGCTTGTCAGAATCCCTGAGGGTCTGACCCCGTTTTATGTGACCCCGTTTTATGCGCAACCGGTCCAATGATCGCTATGGTTCCAGCCAGTCAGAATGAAGCTGCGGAAAACGCTCTTGCAGCCACTCAATAAACACTTGAACCTGTGGCGCCAGATGCGTCCGGCTGGGGTACAGCAACGACACCGGGCGAGGGGCTGGCCGATAGGGCTTTAGAATTTCGACTAAACCGCGACTGTCCAAATGCTCTGCCACGGTGATCCCCGGCGCCTGGATTATTCCGAAACCCGACACGCCGCACTGAACGTACGCATTCGACTCGGTGACGGTGATGCCGGCATTACTGACAAACGCTCGATCCTGACCCTTTACCGAGAAATGCCAAGGTAATGGCCTGTTGCTCTGACCGGACAAGAAGTTGACGCCTCGATGAGTGGCCAGATCGTCGAGTGTCTCTGGTTCGCCGTGTTCGCGCAGATACTCGGGTGCAGCACAGGTGATCATGGTCGCCATCGCGATAGGGCGAGCGATCAAGGTCGAATCCGGTAGATCGCCGATACGCAACGCACAGTCAATGCCTTCACCAACCAAGTCGACAGCCCGGTCCGTCACGCCAAGAATCATGTTGATACCAGGGTAGGAACCAGTGAATTCTTTAAGGCTCTTGATGAATTCCATTTGCGCGAAAGCGGTCGGTATATCGACGCGAAGTCGGCCTGCAAGCGTTGCCCCCGATCGGTAGAACATCGACGTCGCAGCAGAAATACCCGCCAGAATTTCCTGTACCCGCTCATAAAACCGCTCACCCTCGGCGTTGAGTGCCACCTTTCTGGTGGTGCGCTGGAACAGGCGCACGCCCAATGACGTCTCCAACTCCTGGATATACCGAGTGACCTGAGGTCGCCCGATGTCCAGCGATTCGGCGGCTTTGGTAAAGCTGCCAAGTTCGGCAAGCCTGGCGAACAGCCGCATCGATTGAAGCAATTCCATGACGCTTTCCCATGAGCCGCGGCTGAATAACCCAGTTGAATATGATTGTTGTCCAAGGATAGAACAATCATGTCTTTTTCCACGCATTTATTGCTCGCCCTCAAAAGCAAAAAATGCACGCAAGGCCGAATCGATCCTGGTCGGTGGCCATTGACGTGTATTGGGAGATTCGCAATGAAAGCTTGGTTATTGAAAGATTTCGGACTCGACAACCTGCAATTGGGAGAGGTAGCGACCCCGCACCCCAAGGCTGGCGAGTTGCTGGTCAAGGTCGGTGCCGTCTCGCTCAACTTTCGCGACAAGGCTATCGTCGACGGCATTTATGAGCCGCACAAGGTGCCCAAACCACTTATCCCAGTGAGCGATGCCTCCGGCACCGTGGTAGCGGTCGGTGATAACGTCACACGTTTCAAAGTCGGTGATCGCGTCAACTCGCACCTCTATTCACGTTGGCTGGATGGCGAGCCAGGGCCGAACGAACCCGATTACTGCTTCGGTTCGCCATTGCCCGGCGGTTTAGCCGAATACATGATCATCCATGAAGACAGCGCCGTCGGCGCACCTGACAACATGAGCGACGAAGAGGCGGCAACGCTTCCGATTGCTGCGCTCACGGCCTGGTATTCGCTGGTGGACTTTGGACACATCCAGCCGGGCCAGACCGTGTTGGTTCAGGGCACCGGAGGCGTGTCCATATTTGCCGTGCAGATCGCAACTGCGCTTGGCGCAAAGGTCATTGCGACGTCGAGCAGCGACCAGAATTTGCAAGCCGTGAAGGCGCTGAGGGCCGTGGCGGGTATCAACTACAAAACGACCCCGAACTGGGCGGACGAAGTGCTGAAACTGACCGAAGGCAAGGGCGTGGATCTGCTGCTCGATGTAGCAGGCGGCAGCGGCATCAATCAATCGGTCGCAGCGACCAAAGCGTCAGGGCGTATTGCGCAGATCGGCTTTCTGACAGGCCAAACCGTTGAACTCAATCTGATGCCGCTGATTTTCCGCCAGACCACCCTTCGCGGCATCGCCGTGGCGCCACGCTCATCATTCGACCGCATGAACGCATTCCTCAACGAACACAAGATCCATCCCGTAATCGATCAGGTATACCCGTTCGAGAAAGCGCGGGAAGCTTATGAGCATCTGGCGAGGGGGGCATTTGGAAAGGTTGTGATCAAAATCGCTTAATGACGTTAAGGCGCCGATATGGCGCCTTTTTCGCCTATCGCAGCAGAAGCATTCCCAAATTGGCTGACTACTTCCAATGATGGCCAATAGAATTCATCGCCACCTGTCGGCGTGTTTTGCGTTGGCGGGTGTTTTCTCGTTGCGAAGGCTGTGTTTATAAACAGTTTTTCTGTGTGTTGGCTTGTGTCCTCTAACGCGTCGTAGATACAGGAGGGCGATCATTGACTAGTCAGAAGACTTTCATTCAAATAAGCTTGTTCTGGCTCTTGTTTTTGTTCTCAGTTTGAAAAAGGAAATCGATATGCCAGAAGAAATTATTTCCGTAAATCGAGGCGCATCCATGACTCTGTCTATTTCGGAACCTGGTGCAGGTCGTTACAAATAATAATCGAGTGCTCTAGCCGGAATAAAAAAGGACTTTGCAAATGATCGATAGTAGAACTGAATCCAACCTGATGAAAGTGAACGATCCCAATAGCAATCCAAGGCAGCCTTTCAAGACCTTTAACCATATCGGGAGTTTTCTTTTAATTCTATTGAGTGTTTTTGCAACTACTGCAGCTGCTGGTAGCCAGGGTGCACCGACTGAAAAAGAATATTCCGATGCAATAGCATCCTATGCAGCCTTGATTGGATTTGAACCTATGCATGGGAATGTTAAAGATAGCCTTCAATTTATTAGATATGTTGAGGATTGAGAAGTCACGAAAGAATACTTTGTTTCTTTTGGTGCCAATGGATGCATTGAGTCCATGAAATTGCAAAATACATATGCTGGAGAGGCTTCTGTAAACTTAAAAAAAATAAAAAACAAAATGACCTCGTTTCACGGGAAGGCTGAAGAGGAATATTATGATCTTGATGCTGATTGCAAGATAGTGAAAAATATAAAAACCAATGAAGAGTATATCTATGAAAGTAATTTGATATCCGAGGTGAGGAAAAATGGAGAGATTGTAAAAAGCTTTAAATTTAACTCTAAAAATGAGCTCATTGAAGTCACTCAATATGCACCCTATGAATATGTGCAGAAGTTAGAGTATCTAAAAAGTAAAAATACCACAACGGGGATTATAATCTCTGTTCACATGGGTGGCAGTTCTGCAAATGAAGAAGCGACATGCTTTGACTTTGACGCAAATAGAAATCCATCGTATTGTGACGTTGCTCGTAATATAAGTTCTAAAAATAAAATTATAAAATACATGTACGAAAACAACTATTATTGATCTTTCAGCTTTTATCTTGCTGGGAAATCGGGGTCAGAAATCGGGGGCAAACCCTGAGGACTCCCAAGGGGCTGACCCCGATGCGCTCTAGTTGGACAGGATGCTCCTCGGCGTCCGTTTTGGCACACTCTGGAGCGCTGGCCTTCACGCCTAATTGACGGCTAACAGTCCCTTAACCTTTGACCGCCAAGCAAACCCCACCACCATCAACAACCCCAACCCCGCCATCCCCGCGCCCGCCAGCGAAATCGCCGGATAGCCCCAGCCCGCATTAATCACCACACCGCCCAGCGCCGCCCCAATCGCATTGCCAAAGTTAAACGCCCCAATATTCACCGCCGACGCCAGGTTAGGCGCGTCCTTGGCCGCCTCCATCACCCGCATCTGCAACGGCGGCACCAGGGCAAAACTGGCCACGCCCCATATCAAAATGGCCACCGCCGCCGGCAGCGGCCAGCGCATCAGTACGGTAAACGCCAGCAACACCACAATCAGCACGCTCAGCGACACGATCAAGGTGCGATCTATCGAGCGGTCGGCCGCCTTGCCCCCCCACAGGTTGCCGAGTGTCAGGCCCACACCGAACAGCACGAGCATGGCGGTGATGTAGGTGGTGGAGGCGTGGGTTTCGCTGCTGAGGATGGGCGCGATGTAGGTGAAGACGGTGAACATGGCGCCCGAGCCGATGACGGTAAGGGCCAATGCGCCCAGCACCGGGCCGCGGCCCAGTACGCGGATTTCGGCCATTACGCTCACGTGTGGCGGCGCCTTGAGGTTGGGCAGGGCGAACCACAGCGCGGCCATGGCGATGACGCCGAGGCCGGTAATGCCCCAGAAGGCGGTGCGCCAGCCGAACAGTTCGCCGAACCAGGCGGCCAGTGGTACGCCGCCGATGGTCGCGAGGGTGAGGCCCATGAACATGGCGGCCACCGCGCCGGCGCGTTTCTCCGGGGCGACCACACTGGCGGCGACCACGGAGCCCACGCCAAAGAACGCGCCGTGGTTCAGTGAGGTGACGACTCTGGCGATCATCAGGCTGTAGTAGTCGGTGGCCAGGGCGGACATCAGGTTGCCCAGGGTGAAAATCGCCATCAGCCCGATCAGCAGGTAGCGCCTGGGGATCTTGCCGGTGGTCAGGGTCATCAGTGGCGCGCCGAGCAGTACGCCCATGGCGTAAGCACTGACCAACAAGCCGGCGGCGGGAATCGAGACGCCGAGGTCGGCGGCGATGCCCGGCAACATGCCCATGGGGGCGAATTCGGTGACGCCGATGCCAAAGGCACCCATGGCGAGTGCAACTAAAGGTGGATTGATACGCATGGAAAGCTCCTTATCTATGCCGCCAATGCTACGATCCAACGTTTTAAGGCGGTAGATGGCGTTTTTGGCAATCACCTTTGCGTAAGGGGCACAAATGGACTTCAACGGCAGGTCGGGTGAGATGCTGGTATTCGCCAGCGTGGCGCAGGAAGGCAGCTTATCGGCGGCGGCGCGGGCGTTGGCGCTCACGCCGTCGGCGGTCAGCCGGATCATCGCGCGCGCCGAACAGCGCCTTGGCACGCGGCTGCTGTTGCGCACTACCCGCGCGATCACCTTTACCGCCGAGGGCGAGGCGTTCCTGCGCGGGGCACGGCGTATCCTGGCCGACATGGACGAGGTGGAAGAGGCGATTGCCGACCAGGGCGTGCCGAGGGGTCGGTTGCGGGTCAGCGCCGCCCTGGGCCACGGGCGCATGACGATCGTGCCCTTGGTGGCTGCCTTCAGTGCGCGCTACCCGAACATCGTGGTCGACCTGACCCTGGGCGACGAAGTAGTCGATATCCTCGGCGGCCAGGCCGATGTGGCGATACGTTTTGGCCTTCTGCCCGACAGCCCGCTGACCGCGCGCAGGCTCGGCGAAACCGGCCAGGTGGTGGTGGCCTCGCCCGAGTACCTGCAACGCCACGGCACCCCGCAGCAACCCGAAGACCTGCTGCGGCACAATTGCCTGCGCTTCAACTTTCGGCGTGCCGAACCCAACTGGCCGTTTATGCGCGACGGCCAGGGGTTTTCCCTCAAGGTCGGCGGCAACATCGAATGCAGCAGTGGTGAAGCGCTGGCACAGCTTGCGCGTGTGGGCGCCGGTATTGCGCGTATCGGTGAGTTCACCGTCAGTGAAGACCTGCGGCGCGGCGAGCTGATACCGCTGCTGCAAGCCTGGAACCCCGGCGACGTTGAGCCGATTCACGCGGTGTTCGTCGGCGGCGCGGCGATGCCGGCGCGGGTGCGCTTGTTTGTGGACTTTTTGCTCGAACATCATCAGTTGTAAGCGCCTGCGTGGGGCCACCGTGAGGCGCGGCAATATGAACCGTTCTCGTGCGCATAATCTGTTGCTGCGGTGGCTTGTAACTGCTTGTATCCTTGCCCGCGAATAAGGGCGAATGGCTGCCGCCGGTGCCCAGGTCCACTGTCCGCTGTTACGGAAAACCGTAGGTTCCAAAGGTAGCAATGTGAAGCGTGATACCCACCTGGTTGTGCTTTTGCTGGCTGTTATCGGTTGCTCCCTGGGGTCATTGACGATCTGGAAGGTGTTTGCCTCTCGAGATCGCGCCCTGCAGGAGGTGGACGTCCATGGCCTGAACCTTACCCAGGCGCTGTCGACTTATTCCGAAGGCATCGTGCGCCAAAGTGCGCTGCTGTTGCTCGGGCTGGTCGAGCGTCTGGAAACCGAAGGCAGCGGGCCGGCGCAGATTCAGCGGCTGAGTAGCTTGGTCAACCGCCAGCAGCCGCTGATGCCGCAGCTCAGTGGTATCACGATCTACGATAGTCATGGGCACTGGTTGATGTCCTCCAACCGGCCGATTCCTGCGGGCGCCAACAGCACTGATCGTGCCTATTTCATCCATCACCGTGACGATCCTTCCCGCGAGATCTTTATCGGCCCGCCGATTGTCAGCCGGTCGAATCAGGAATGGGTGATGACCATCAGCCGGCGTTTCAATGATGCGCAGGGTGATTTTGCCGGTGTGGTGGCGGTGACCTTAGGCATCGAAAACTTCCTGCGCTTGTTTGGCAAGATCGATGTCGGGCAGGACGGCGCAATTGGCTTGTCGCATACCGACGGTACGTTGCTGGCGCGTTTTCCGTTTCGCGAGCAAGACATGGGGCGCAACTTTTCCACGTCGCCCATCTATGCCAAGTACCTGGTTGACCAGTCGGTCGGCACTGCGTCGTTTACCTCCAGCCTGGACGGTGTGGAGCGGCTCTACGCGTTCCGCCAGAGTGACCGGTTGCCGCTGATCACCACGGTGGCGCTGGGCAAGCGCGAAGCCCTTGCCGCGTGGCGCACCGAGGCGCTGCTGTCGGCGGTGGTGGTGGCGGGGTTGCTGGGGCTTACCGGCTTTATCGGTTGGTTTTTGATCCTGGATATCCGTCGGCGCACCGAGGCGGAAGATCAGTTGCGTGAAACCCAGCAGCAGTTGCTCACCTCCAACGGGCAGCTTGAGTTGCTGGCCATGAAGGATGCCCTCACGGGTCTGGCAAACCGCCGCTGCTTTGATGAGAGCCTCGCCAGGGAGGCGCTGCGCGCCAAGCGGGAGGGCACGACGCTGGCATTGCTGATGATCGATATCGACTACTTCAAGCGCTTTAACGACGCCTACGGGCATGTGGCAGGGGACGCCTGCCTGCAGACGGTGGGCAGAATCTTCGAGTCGTGCGTAAGGCGGCCGTCAGACCTGGTGGCGCGCTATGGTGGCGAGGAGATGGGCATCATCATGCCGGACACCGACAGTGACGGCGCCGCCGTGGTGGCCCAGCTGATTCTCGATCGGTTGAAGCAAGAGCACATCGTGCACAGCACCAGCCCGTTCGAGCGGCTGACAGCGAGCATCGGCATTGCGACTGCAACAGGTGTTCAGCTCGAGGATTTGCAAGGGTTGGTCGAGGTGGCGGATCAGGCGTTGTACAGCGCCAAGGCGGCGGGGCGGAACCAGTGTATGGCGGGGCACTGGTGACAGGGGTTCACAATCGAACCCCTGTTGAACGGGGCCAGCCCGTTTCAGTCAGTTAGCTCAAATCCCACTTACCAACTTGCCACCGTCCATCCGGCGCTTGTAAGCGCTGTCCCTGCTCGCCAGCCAGAAGTACAACGGCGACGTCACCACCAGCCCCACCACCCAGGACAAATCCGCCCCGTTGATGTGCTCGGAAATCGGCCCCACATACAGCGGCGTGTTCATAAACGGAATCTGCACTGCAATCCCGATCGCATACGCCAGCAGCGCCTGTGGGTTGTATTTGCCGTAGATGCCACCATCCACGCGGAAGATCGAGGCAATGTCGTACTTGCCTTTGTGAATCGCGTAGAAGTCGATCAGGTTGATTGCCGTCCACGGCACCAGCACCACCAGCAGCACCAGCACCATGTCGACGAAGTGGCCGATAAAGTCTTTGGAGGCGAACACGGCAGCAATGGCGCAGGCGGCCAGTACCAGCGTGGAGATCACCGCACGGCTTTTGGCGGTGGGGATCCAGCGGTAGGCGAAGGTCTGGATCAGAGTGATGATCGACAGCACGGCGCCGTAGAGGTTGAGGGCGTTGTGGCTGATCACGCTGAGCAAAAACAGCACCAGCATCAACGGGCCGATGGCACCGGTGGCGAGTTTGACCGCCTCCATGGTGTCCATGCCGACCGGGGTGGCGAGCACGGCGACGGCGCCGAAGATAAAGGCCAGGCTGGAGCCGAGGGCCGAGCCCAGGTAGGTGGTCCAGAAGGTCGACGCCACCGGCACGTCGGCCGGCAGGTAGCGGGAGTAGTCCGACACGTAGGGCGCGAACGCGATCTGCCACAGCGCAGCCAGGGATACAGTTGCCAGCCAGCCAGAGATATTGAAGCTGCCACGGGTCAGAAAATCAGTGGTCTGCACGTGAGTGAAGATGTAGCCGAAGCCCAGCACGATACCGGCGCCGAGCACCCAGGTGCCGATGCGGTTGAGCACGTGGATAAAGCGGTAACCGATGATGCCGATGATGCCGGAGCCGATGGCGCCGATCACGATGCCCACGGGCACGGGCACGCTGTCGACCACACCGTGAAGGGATTTACCCGCCAGCACGATGTTGGAGGCGAAAAAGCCGATGTACATGACGCCGGCGATCACCACCACCAACAGGGCGCCGAGGGAGCCGAACTGCGCCCGGCTCTGGATCATTTGCGGGATGCCCATTTGCGGGCCCTGGGCCGAGTGCAGCGCCATCAGCACGCCGCCGACCAGGTGGCCCACCAGGATGGCGACGATGCCCCATACCAGGTTCAAGTGGAACAATTGCACACCCAATGCGCCGGTCACGATCGGCAACGGCGCGATGTTGCCGCCGAACCACAGGGTGAACAGGTCTCTTACCTTTCCATGGCGGTCTTCGGGGGGCACGTATCCGATCGTGTGTTTTTCGATAAGCGGGGCGGAGGATGTTGCAGTGGTGACCATGACGAGCTCCAAGGCAAGGTGAGTACGTTGACGTACTTCGCTGTGCGCAGCCAAGGCGGCGCTTTGTTGTTGGAGTGATCATCAGCAATGGGCGCAGGGAGGTAAATTAGTAAGTTTGTTGCTATAGACCTTAAAAAATATAGCTCACCGGTTTTTTTGCTCCGGTATGTTGCATGGTCTTGAATTAGTGTGAAAAAGCCGATTTTTACGCACTTGTTTGGGGCGAAGTCCCACGTTTCTGGAGGTCCCGATGGCTGCCTATAACCTGCGCCAGCTCAGATATTTTGTCACCACGGCCGAGTGCGGCAGCGTCGCCGAGGCATCGCGCAAGCTGTATATCGCCCAGCCGTCGGTGTCTACCGCGATCAAACAGCTCGAAGACAGTTTTGGCGTGCAGCTGTTTATCCGCCATCACGCCCAAGGCGTTTCACTCACCCCCAGCGGCGCGCGCTTTTATCGCAAGGCGCTGGAGTTGCTGCGGGTGGCCCATGAGTTCGAGCAAAACGCCCTGGCCGACAATGACGTGGTGGCGGGGCAGATCGATATCGGCTGCTTTGAGACGGTGGCGCCCTTGTATTTGCCGCGCTTGATCGCGGGGTTCAAGGCGCTGTGGCCGGGGGTGGAAATCCGCATTCGCGACGGCGAGCAGCAAGAGCTGGTGCAGGCGCTGACGGCGGGCAGCATTGATGTGGCGATGCTGTTTGAGCACGACCTGGGCGGCACCATCGAAACCACGCCGCTGATGCCGCCGCAGCAGCCGTATGCGCTGCTGCCGGCCGATCATCGTTTTGCGCAACAGGCCAAGGTATCGCTGGCGGACCTGGTGCTGGAGCCGATGATTTTGCTGGATGTGCTGCCGAGCCGGACGTACTTCGTGAGCATCTTTGAAGAGCGCGGGTTGACGCCGAATATCGTGTTCAGCTCGCCGTCCATCGAGATGGTGCGCGGCATGGTCGGGCGTGGGTTTGGCTTTTCGATTCTGGTGACCAAGCCGTTTACCGAGTACACCTACGACGGGCAGAAAGTGGTGTGTGTGCCGTTGGCGGAAACGGTCACCGGTTCAGGATTATCCGCCGTCTGGTTACGGCGGGCGCCGTTGACCAAGCCGGTGCAGTTGTTTGTGGATTACTGCCGCGAAGAACTCGCAAGACTCCTTGGCTAAACTTGAAATACCATTTGATAAACACTGAAAATCAACTGTGGGAGCTGTGTGGCTCGTGCGAATGTGTTTGGCTTAGATGCGCATCAAGCCGAGCATGCACAGCCATATGCCTAGGGTTCAACACGCAACTGAGCCCGTGGCTGCTGGCTGAGTTGCACGGATCGTGAGGTTTACTCCACACCGACTGCGAGCTTGAAAAAAGGCTCTCGCTTCAACGAGGCACTTTGGCTCTCGGAGCCCTGCCGGTCACTCCTGATTTCATTACGATAGGACACATACCCCCACTGTGGCACCGATACGTCGGAGTCGGGTTTATTGTCGCTTTTACCGATACCCGCTTGCTGCAGCGCCTGCTCGATGGTCTTTACCAACGCCTGTATTTTCCCCATGTACTCGGGGCTATAGGTGCCATCAGTGCGATCTGGTTTGGCGTAGAGCGTGAACTGTGCGCCCTGGGATATTCGTGTGTCTCTTGGGTCGACACGGTTAACATCTGTGGCTTTCCAGCTATTGATCGGGCTGTCTTCTGAACTGATCAGTTTGCTGATGACGTCGAAGGCCTTCGGCATATCCTTTGGTGCGACGCTGATGTGAAACTTGTCGCCCACAGATTTTCCTTCTTCTTTGGCGGGTGTGCGTACGAACTTGATAAATGGGTACTTCTTCGATACAGGCGCGTGGTTTTTGACACGCCACCCCTCGAAGATTTCACCGTTGGACTGCTGGGCTACCTCATAGGTCGGCGCGCCATGGTTCGGTTTGAAGCGAACATTGGCGTGTTGCGCGACATCTGCCTGACTCATGTTCTCCAAGCCGCCGGTATCGAAAGGATTTCCCAAGTGCTGCAGCCCATATCTGATGCCTGAGCTGATGTAAGGTATATGGGCGGGTTCTGCTCGCATGAGGTTTACCTTCATCGTAAAGAGCGAGTAGTACTTGACTACTCGAGGCCTGGCCGTTTCGTACAAACGCGAAAAGTTGACACCTGTGTGGCGCTCAATACCCAATGAGTTCCCCTAAGCATTCGCAGAATAGGTGGGAGCAGATCGAGTGGGTTTGGCCTGGAGGCGAACCACGTCGAGTATGCGCAGCAACGAAACGCAACTGTGGGAGCTGGCTTGCCTGCGATAGCGGTGGGTGAGCCGCAAATGTGCCACCTGATACACCGCCATCGCGGGCAAGCCCGGCTCCCACAGGGTTTGCAATG
Organism: Pseudomonas sp. FP2338; assembly: GCF_030687515.1. Taxonomy (NCBI): domain Bacteria; kingdom Pseudomonadati; phylum Pseudomonadota; class Gammaproteobacteria; order Pseudomonadales; family Pseudomonadaceae; genus Pseudomonas; species Pseudomonas sp. FP2338. Next base: position 2,566,996 of record NZ_CP117436.1, read on the forward strand.
TTTGGACTGGAACACAGGGCAAAAAAATGTGGGAGCTGGCTTGCCTGCGATGGCGGTGGGTCAGCTGCAAATGTGCCACCTGATACACCGCCATCGCGGGCAAGCCCGGCTCCCACAGGTTTTGCAGTGTTTGGACTGGAACACAGGGCAAAAAAATGTGGGAGCTGGCTTGCCTGCGATAGCGGTGGGTCAGCTGCAAATGTGCCACCTGATACACCGCCATCGCGGGCAAGCCCGCTCCCACAGTTGATTTGTGGTGTTTGGTGCAGAGGCGATTCAGGCGCGAATCGAATCGAGCATGCGCTCCAGCATGGCATCACAGCCGGCCAACTGTTCAATACTCACAAACTCATCCGGCTTATGCCCCTGGTCCATGCTCCCCGGCCCGCACACCACCGTGGGAATGCCCACCGCATCAAACAACCCGCCTTCGGTGCCAAACGCCACAGTACCGAAATCCCGCGAGCCACTGAACGCGGCAATCAACTCCGCCGCCTGGCTGCGTTCATCCGTCACCAACCCCGGATACGCCGACAGCTTGGTAAACCGAATCGCGCTCTGTTTACTCACGGCCTGCATACGCGGCAACACCTGTTGCATGGCATAAGCCTGCAGCGCCTCAGCCACTTCACCCGGGTCCATCGACGGCAATGCGCGCACTTCAAAATCAAAGCAGCAGTCGGCCGGCACGATATTCAACGCCTTGCCGCCTGTAATCACGCCGGTCTGCACCGTGCTGAACGGTGGATCAAACCGCGGGTCCTGTTGCTCGCGCAGGCGCTGGCCAATGCGCCCCAGCTCGCCAATCAACTCGGCGGCATGCTCAATCGCATTCACGCCATAGGGCGCATACGCCGAATGGCAGGCCTCGCCATGCACATCGCAACGCATCGCCAGCTTGCCCTTATGGCCGAGCACCGGTTTCAGCTCGGTTGGCTCACCGATAATGCACAGCATCGGTTTCACCGGCCGCTGCTCCAGCACCGCGAGCAGCGAGCGCACACCCAGGCAGCCGACTTCTTCGTCGTATGACAGGGCGATATGCACCGGGATACGCAAGTTGGCTTTCACTAAAGCAGGCACCAACGCCAGCACACACGCGATATAACCCTTCATATCCGCCGTACCGCGGCCAAACAGCTTGCCGTCGCGCTCGGTCAATTCAAACGGCGGCACCGTCCACGGCTGGCCGTCCACCGGCACCACGTCGGTGTGGCCCGACAGCACAATGCCCGGCAATTGCGCCGGGCCGATACTGGCGAACAGGTTGGCCTTGCTGCGTTCTTCGTTATAGACCAACTCGCAAGCCAGGCCGAAGCCTGCGAGGTAATCGCGCACGAATTCGATCAACTGCAAGTTGGACGCGCGACTGGTGGTATCGAACCCCACCAGCGTGTGCAGTAGTTCGCGGCTGCGGCTCATCGCTCGGCTGCAGCTCATCGCTCGTCTCCGGCCACGCCGTAGCCCGGTGAGCGGTCGGGGGCGAGGGCGCGGTCGATGTAGTCCTGCACTTGCGGGCGGTAGGCGTCCCAGAGCTTTTGCAGCTCGGCAATGGGCTGTTCATCGGCCCAGTCCACGCGCAGGTTGATGATCGGCCAAGTCAGTTCGCCCACCACCACCAGCGCGGCGGAATGCACCGGCCCGGCTTCGCCACCGGCGTTGATGGCGGCGTGCATCGCCGCCAGCAATCGATCGGCAAGTTGGCCTTCGCCGTGTTCGAAGGCGTGCACCATGGCTTCGATCACCGCGCGGTCGGCAAGCATATTGCCTGCCGCCACACATTGTTCGCCCGACACGGCATGGTGGGTGCCAAGGGTTTCGCTGCCGCTGAAATGCACGCTGCGGCCCAGGTGATCAATCGCCGTCAGTTGCCGGTATTGGCTGTAGCCGTTGCTGGTCAGGGCTTTGTCGACGGCGGCCGCAGGGTCCAGGCCTTGCTCCAGTAAATCGAGCACGTCGGGGCCGAGGGCCGGCAATGTGATGTTCTGGGTCGACACTGCGCCCACGCCGGGCCGCAGCCATGGGCAGCGGGCGCCCACGGCGATGCTCGAGGAGCTGATGGCGATGCCGAGCTGGCCGGTGTCTGCGCATCGGGCGACGATTGAAAAGGTCATGGGCAGCTCCTTATTCGGGGATCACGGCAATCACATCAATTTCCATCAGCCACTGTGGCTGGCCCAGGGCCGACACCACCAGCCCGGTGGAGATCGGGAACACGCCTTTGAGCCACTTGCCGACTTCCTGGTACACCGGCTCACGGTAGCGCGGGTCGATCAGGTAAGTGGTGGTTTTTACAATATGGCTCAGGTCCGAACCGGCCTCTTCGAGCAGTTGCTTGACGTTTTTCATCGCTTGCTCAGCCTGGGCACGCGGGTCGCCAAGGCCAATCAGGTTGCCGTCGAAATCGGTGCCCACCTGGCCGCGCACATACACGGTGTTGCCGGCACGCACGGCCTGGCACAGGTCGTTGTCCAGGCTCTGGTTAGGGTAGGTTTCCTTGGTGTTGAACATGCGGATGCGAGTGTGAGTAGGCATCAAAAAACTCCGAAAAAAGTGCTCAGGCAATGACAGGCGACGTGTGCGCAACCGGTGCGGGCTCACGGTATTCAAGGTATTGGCGCTGGATGGCGATGTGGTCGGCCACGTATTTGGCGTCATGCCAAACGCCCCAGATAAACGACGAGCCCCGGCGCGACTGCCACGGCAAACCCAGGAAGTAGATGCCCGACTCGCTGGCCACACCGCGCTGGTGCTGCGGCTTGCCGGCGGCGTCAAACGCATCGACTTTCAGCCAGCTGTAATCCACGGCAAAACCGGTGGCCCAGATGATGGAGGTGATACCGGCCTTGGCCAGGTCCAGTTCCAGGATCGGGTTTTTGATGCACTCGGCATCCGGGAATACGCGCCGCGCTTCGGGTTCCAACGGCAGGTCGAGGCCGTTGCGCTCGATGTAGGCGTCTGCCGCATCCAGCAAGGCCAGGTAGTTCTCGTCGCCACGGGCCAGGTTTTCAACCAGGTTGGCTTGGAAGCGCGCGACGTTGCCGTCGAAGGCTTGGGTGAGGCCGACCAGGGTCATGCCTTGCTGAGCCAGCTCACGAAAATCGATGGTCTTGCCGCCGTGGGCGCCGCTCACGGCAATGGTCACGTGCTCACGGCCGGGCTTCATCGCCGCCTGGTCCCACTCGCCCAACACGCCCAGCCACCAGCAGAAATCACGATTGCGATAGGCACGCGGCGGGCGGTCGTGGGCGCCGACCGACAGGTACACCTGGCGCCCGGAACGCTGCAGCTCATCGGCAATTTGCACGCCGGATGAACCGGCGCCCACCACCAGTACGGCGCCGGCGGGCAGTTGTGCGGGGTTGCGATAGTCGGCGGAGTGGATCTGGTGCAGCGCGCTGTCTTTAGGCGCGATGGCCGGAATCACCGGCTTCTGGAACGGCCCGGTGGCGGCGACCACACGGTTGGCTTCGATCACGCCTTCGCTGGTGTGCACGGTAAAGCCTGGGCGGCCCACGTTGCGCACCACAGAGGTCACGTCCACGCCGGTGCGGATCGGCGCGTTGAATTTGCGGGCATAGGCTTCGAAGTAATCGGCCACGCGTTCTTTTGGCGCAAAACCGTCGGCGGCGACATCATTAAATTCCAGGCCAGGGAAGCGGTCATGCCAGGCCGGGCCGTTGGCGACCAGCGAATCCCAGCGCCCGGTGCGCCAGCGCTCGGCAATACGGCTGCGCTCCAGCACCAGGTGCGGCACGCCTTGCTTGCTCAGGTGCTCGCTCATGGCCACACCGGCCTGACCGGCTCCCACTACCAGCGTGTCTGTTTTTGTTATGGCTTGAGTCATGTGTCTGTCCTTGCGTAATGCAGTTGGATTCAGCTTGGGCATGGCTTCAAGGCTAGGGGGAGGGCGATTTTTAATAAAATATTATTAAGCTTCGGAGTGAGCATAAATATCGGATGCAAGCTCACCCTATCGGGTGATTTCGAGGACGGGGCGGGTGTGTGACCATCCTTGCAGTTCTTTGAGCGAGGCTTCGAAGTGAACAACGACCGGCTTTCTTCTGCGCAATGGTTTGAACAGATGGCCCTGGTGACCGATAACATCGGGCAATCGGGGTTCGCTGCCGCCTTGTTCGATGCCCTCGGGTTCGTGCAGCCGATACAGGCCACGACGCTGTATTTTTACCCGCGCGGCGGCATGCCCAGTGCGCTGTTCGAGCTGGACGGGCCGTGGTTGCCGCAAGGCAATGTGCGCCAGTACCTGTCGGGTTTTTACCTGCTGGACCCGTTTTACGACGCCTGTGTGGAAGGCCTCGGTTCAGGCTGTTATGCCTTGGCGGACGTTGCGCCTGACCACTTCGAGCTCAGCGAATACTTCCAGTCGTTCTACCGCCACTCTCAGCTCGAAGACGAGCTCAATTACCTCCTGCAATCGAGCAAAGGCTCCAGCCTGGCGGTGTCCCTGGCCTTTACGCAAAAGCTCGACGCCGCCACCACCGCGCAATTCAAGCGCATAACCCCTTGGGTACTGGCCGTGCTGGGCAAACATTTTGTCGGCCTGGATGCCCAGGGTGCGCGCTTCGAAAACCTGCTGGAGCAACGTATTCACGCAGCATTGAACAACTTCGGCTCGTCGATCCTGACCGAGCGTGAATGCCGCATCGCCCAACTCATTTTGCGCGGGCATTCCACCCGCTCGCTGGCCGAGCGCCTGGAGGTGTCCGAAGACACCATCAAGTCTCACCGCAAACACATCTACACCAAGCTCGATATTGGCGCGCAGTCGGAACTGTTTGCGCTGTTTATCGACTCGCTCGCCGCAGCCCAGGGCGTGCTGAGCAAAGACCCGCTTGAAAGTTACATGAGCAAGCTGCGCTGAGCGGCCTTGCTAGCCCTTGCGTCACGACTAATAAGAGAGAAAAAACCATGAATCTACCCGCCCAATTGCAACGCCGCACCGAGGATTACCAGCAGTCTGATGCGGCCCACCACATCCATGGGTTTGTCGACCAGAAGGCGCTGAATGCCGAAGGCCCACGTGTGATGGTGCGCGGCGAGGGCCTGTACCTGTGGGACAGCGAAGGCAAGCGTTACCTGGACGGCATGTCCGGCCTGTGGTGTACCCAGCTGGGTTATGGCCGTCGGGATCTGACCGCCGCCGCCGCCGCGCAGATGGACCAGTTGGCGTACTACAACATGTTCTTCCACACCACCCACCCGGCGGTGATCGAGCTGTCGGAGCTGCTTTTCAGCCTGTTGCCGGGGCACTACAGCCACGTGATCTACACCAACTCCGGTTCCGAGGCCAATGAGGTGTTGATCCGTACCGTGCGCCGCTACTGGCAGGTGGTCGGCCAGCCGCAGAAGAAAATCATGATCGGCCGCTGGAACGGCTATCACGGCTCAACCCTGGCAGCCTCGGCGCTGGGCGGCATGAAATTCATGCACGACATGGGCGGCATGATTCCCGACGTCGCACACATTGACGAGCCGTATTGGTTTGCCCATGGCGGCGAGCTGACACCGGCCGAATTTGGCCGTCGTTGCGCGCTGCAACTGGAAGAAAAGATTCTGGAGCTGGGCGCCGAGAACGTCGCCGGTTTTATCGCTGAGCCGTTCCAGGGCGCGGGCGGCATGATCTTCCCGCCGCAAAGCTACTGGCCCGAGATCCAGCGCATTTGCCGTCAATACGATGTGCTGCTGTGCGCCGATGAGGTGATTGGTGGGTTTGGCCGTACCGGCGAATGGTTCGCCCATCAGCACTTTGGCTTCGAGCCTGACACCCTGTCGATCGCCAAGGGCCTGACCTCGGGCTATCTGCCGATGGGCGGCCTGGTGCTGAGCAAGCGTATCGCCGAGGCACTGGTGGAGCAGGGCGGTGTGTTCGCCCACGGGCTCACCTATTCCGGCCACCCGGTGGCGGCGGCAGTGGCGCTGGCCAATCTCAAGGCGCTGCGCGATGAAGGCATCGTGCGCCAGGTCAAACACGACACCGGGCCGTACTTGCAGCAACTGCTGCACGACGTGTTCGGCAACCACCCAATGGTCGGCGAGATCCAGGGCACGGGCCTGCTCGGCGCGTTGCAATTGGTCGAAGACAAGGCCACGCGCAAACGCTTCGCCAACGAAAACGACCTGGCCTGGCAGTGCCGCACTTTTGGCTTCGAAGAGGGCGTGATCATCCGCTCGACCCTGGGCCGCATGATCATGGCGCCAGCCCTGGTGGCCACGCGCGCAGAGCTGGATGAACTGGTCGACAAGACCCGGATTGCGGTAGACCGCACCGCACGGATCGCGGGAAAACTCTGAAGTGACCTGCCCACCACCCCAGGTGCGGGGTGGCGGGCAACCTCCATCAGACACGGCTTGAACGGCAGCGAGGTCATCGACTGCCGCGATGGCCCGCATCCCTCTTTCCAGGAGTCACCCATGAATACAATAACAAGCGTGGCCGAAACTCCCTCCCATCACACGTTACCCAAAACCGCTTCAACGCGCCGCTTTCGCCAGCCGCTGGGGCTGGTCGGGCTGGTGCTGTTCGGCCTGGCCTACATGGTGCCGCTGGCGGTGTTTACCACCTATGGGTTGGTCACGCAGATGACCAAGGGGCACTTGCCGACCGCTTATATGCTGACCCTGGCTGCGATGTTGCTGACGGCCTACAGCTATGGGCGCATGGTCCAGGCGCATCCGTTTTCCGGCTCGGTCTACTCCTATACACGCAAGGCGTTCGGTGCGTATTTCGGCTTTATCGCCGGCTGGACCTTGCTGCTCGACTACATCTTTTTGCCGCTGCTCAGTTATTTGCTGATCGGCATCTACATGTCCGAGTACTTCCCGGCGGTGCCGACATTTGTGTGGGTGCTGGGCTCGATTGCGCTGGTCACGGCGCTCAACCTGGTGGGCATCGAGTCCATCACACGGGTCAACTGGATCCTGATCGTGGCCCAGTTGGTGTTCATCGTGGTGTTCGTGGCGCTGTCGGTGCACAACCTCAGTGGGCAGGCGGCGCCCGTTTCATTGCTGGCGCCGTTCCATCATGAAGGCTTCAGCGCACCCTTGATCATGGCCGGGGCGGCAGTGTTGTGCTTGTCGTTCCTGGGCTTTGACGCCGTGTCGACCATGGCCGAGGAAACCCCCAACCCGCGCCGCACCATTCCGCTGGCGATCATGGTGGTGTCGCTGTTTGGCGGCTTGCTGTTTTTGCTGGTGTCGTATTTCGCGCAAATGGTCTTCCCGGAATGGAACACGTTCGCCGACCCGGATTCGGCCTCGGTGGATGTAATGCGCCGTGTCGGCGGCGAGCTGCTGGTGACGGCTTTTACCGCCACTTATGTGGCCGGCTGTTTCGCCTCGGCGATGGTCTCCCAGGCCAGCGTGTCGCGGGTGTTGTTTGCCATGGGCCGCGACGGCGCGCTGCCTCGCGTGCTGGGCAAGCTGGTGACTAAAAAACGCGTGCCGGCCACCGCGATTGTGCTGGTCAGCCTGTTCTCGCTGATTGCGCTGTTCATCACCCTGGACACGGTGGCCAACATGATCAGCTTCGGCGCGTTGTTCGCGTTCTCGGCGGTGAACCTGGCGGTGATCAAGCATTACGTGGTCGACCAGCAACTGCGCGGCACCCGGAACTACCTGTTGTATGCCGCGCTGCCGGCGCTGGGGTTTCTTGGCACGGTCTGGCTGTGGACCAGCCTGTCGAGCCTGTCCTTCACCATCGGCCTGTGCTGGATGGGGGTTGGCCTTATTTGTTTGCTGGGCATCACGCGCGGCTTGCGCGTGAAGATGCCTGAACTGCAGATCGCGGAATAAAACCTTCGCCTGTCCATCGACTTTTATTGGGAGTACACCGTGTTCGACCTTCATTACTGGCAACAACGCGTTGCCCGCCAGACCTTCATCGACACCGCTTTGATCGGTGGTCGGCCCGTGAGCGCAGCCAGCGGGGCGACTTTTGATGCAATCAACCCCGCCACCCACCAACTGCTGGCGCGTGTGGCCGCCTGTGGCGACGCAGAGGTGGACCTCGCCGTGCGCAGCGCACGCCAGGCCTTCGACACCGGCCCTTGGCGGCGTATGCCGCCGGTGGAACGCAAGAAAATCCTGATCAGGCTCTCTGAGTTGCTGATGACCCATCGCGAAGAGTTGGCCCTCCTGGATTCGCTGAACATGGGCAAGCCGGTGATGGACGCCTACACCATTGATGTGCCCGGCGCCGCTAATGTATTCGCCTGGTACGGCGAGGCGCTGGACAAGCTCTACGATCAAGTTGCGCCCACCGCGCACAACGCACTGGCGACCATCACCCGTGAAGCACTGGGCGTCGTTGCGGCGGTGGTGCCGTGGAATTTCCCACTCGACATGGCGGCCTGGAAGCTCGCACCAGCGTTGGCGGCCGGTAACAGCGTGGTGCTCAAACCCGCCGAGCAATCACCCTTTTCGGCCCTGCGCCTGGCCCAGCTGGCCCTGGAAGCGGGTATCCCGGAAGGGGTTCTGAACGTGGTGCCGGGCCTTGGCGAAAGTGCCGGCAAGGCGCTGGGGCTGCACCCAGACGTGGATTGCCTGGTGTTCACCGGCTCCACCCAGGTCGGCAAGTATTTTATGCAGTACTCGGCGCAGTCCAACTTGAAGCAGGTGTGGCTGGAGTGTGGCGGCAAGAGCGCGAACCTGGTGTTTGACGACTGCCAGGACCTGGACCTGGCGGCCGAGAAAGCCGCCTTCGGGATTTTCTTCAACCAGGGTGAAGTGTGCTCGGCCAACTCGCGGCTGTATGTGCAACGCTCCATCCATGATGAATTTGTCGAGCGTGTGATTGCCAAGGCGCGTGCCTGGATGCCGGGGGATCCGCTCGACCCTGGCAGCGCTGCCGGCGCCATTGTCGACAGTGAGCAAACCGCCCGCATCATGAAGGCGATCCATCAGGCCCAGGGCGAGGGCGCCAGGCTGCTGGCGGGTGGTGAGCAGGTGATGGTGAATGGTTGCTCCAACTTCATCCAGCCGACGATTTTTGGCGAGGTGACCGGTGACATGCGCATCGCGCGCGATGAAGTGTTCGGTCCAGTGCTGGCGATCAGCGCCTTTGACACTGAGGAGCAAGCGATACAGCAAGCCAATGACAGCCTCTACGGGCTGGCGGCCTCGGTCTGGAGTGATAACCTCAATCGCGCGCATCGGGTGGCCCGTGCGTTGAATGTCGGCACCGTTTCGGTCAACACCGTCGATGCCCTGGATGTGGCGGTGCCGTTCGGCGGTGGCAAGCAATCCGGGTTCGGGCGTGACCTGTCGCTGCACTCATTCGATAAGTACACGCAGCTGAAAACCACCTGGTTTGCGCTGCGATAGCCAAAACGGTCATCCGGTTGTGTATTCATGGGTGCACGGCCGGCACGCTTACCTGCAACATCTGCTGGTACTGCCGGACTCGCGCCGCCAGGGCATCGCCCACGCCATGAAAACGCCTAGAACTCCCCGGAATACTTGACCGCTGCCGCCGCGCGCGAGGGCACTTTCAAACTGCGCAGCAGCGACGACACATGGATGCGCACGGTGAACGGCGAGATCGCCAGGGCCTTGGCGATTTCCTTGTTGGTCTTGCCTTGGGCGATCAGGCGCAGCACTTCCTGCTGGCGCGCGGTGAGGGTGTGGGTGCCCAGTGGCAGCAGGCCGGAGGGAGAAAACTTGACCAGCACTTCGCCTTCGCGGATCGCCAACAGGGCCTGGCCGATTTCATCGGGGCTGATGTTCTTGCCGATAAAACCATCGGCGCCCAGGGCCATGACCTGATCGATCAGCGCCGGGTCATCGACCATCGACACCACGATCAAGGTGGTGCGCCGCAGTTGCTGGCGCAGGTCGGCCAGTTGGCTCATGCAGGTAAGGCCCGGGAAGCGCAGGTCGAGGATCAGCGTGTCGATGTCGCCCCCTTCGCGGATCAGCGCCTGCACCGCGTCGAGGTCGCCGGCCTCATGTACCACGGCCTCGGGTAACAGGCGCTGCACGGTGCGCAGCATGCCTTCGCGAAACATCGGGTGGTCGTCGGCTATGATGATTCGTCCGGTCATGGCGTGCTCCTTCCTGGGGCATGGGTGTGCGTTGGCATGCTACTTTAGCCTCTGGCGCGTAAAGGATAGACCGAATGCCGCACAAGGACGTCACCCATGAGTCATGAGACCAATTCCGAACTCGACCAGGCCAACCTGCGCATCGTGGTGGCCGCCATCGCCATTGTCTACATCGGCGCGCTGGGCTTTTTGCCGGGCCAGTCGGTCGACACCTACTTGCCGGTGATCCTGTATATCGTCGCGTTCCTGCTGGTCTCCATTGCGTTGCGCCAGGTGATCGCGCGCTGGCCCGGGCATTACCCGGTGCGGCGGATTTTCGGCATGCTCCACGACTACACCGGCACCTCCTTCGGGTTGGTGGTGGGCGGCGAACCGGCGTTGCCACTGTATGCGGTGATGGTGTGGGTCAACCTGGGCAACGGCATGCGCTACGGTTCGCGCTACCTGGCGATTGCCACCGGCCTGGCCTTGCTTGCACTGCTGATCGTGTACCGGCTGACGCCACTGTGGCAGGCGCAGCCTTTTATGGTGCTGATGCTGATGATCACCAGCACGGTGATCCCGGTGTACGCGCATATTTTGCTTGAGCGCACGCGCAAGGCGTCCGAAGAAGCCATCGCCGCCAACCTGGAAAAATCGCGCTTCCTGGCTCAGGCCAGCCACGACCTGCGCCAGCCAATTCACTCCATCGGCCTGTTCACCGCCTGTTTGCGTGAAGCGCAGTTGGGCGAGGCTGAGCAGCGTTTGGTGGACAATATCGACCGCTCGCTGCTCAACGTGTCGCAGCTGTTCCGTTCGATTCTTGACCTTTACACCCTCGACAACGGCAGGCTGTTGCCCAAGTACCAGGTGGTTCACTTGGGCGAATTCCTCGCCGACCTGGTGCGCCAACACGCCGAGGCGGCGCATTGGGCCGGGGTGGAACTGCGCCTGCGCCCGTGTGCGCATTGGGTGCAGGTCGACCCCGCGATGCTGGCGACGATGGTGCAGAACCTGCTCTCCAATTGCTTTAAATACGGCGCACAGCGGCCCGTGCTGATCGGCGTGCGCGTGCGCGACGGCGGCTTGTCGGTGGAGGTGCATGACCAGGGGCGCGGTATTGCCGAGGAGCATCAGGTGAAGGTCTTTGAAGAGTTTTATCGGGTCCGCCAACTGCGCGACAAGGACGTCGAAGGCGTGGGCCTGGGGCTGTCCATCGTCAAGCGCCTGGGGCAATTGATGGGGGTGCAGGTGAGCCTGCGATCACGGGTGGGCCATGGCACCTCCGTGAGCCTGCATGGCCTGGCATTGGCGACAGCGCCACGCCAACCGGCTGCGCGCGACGACGCGCGCCAGGCCGGCCTGCTGACGGGTTTGAAAGTCTGCCTGGTGGAAGATGACCACAACGTGCTGCTGGCCACCCAGGCCTTGCTGGAGCGTTGGGGCTGCGAGGTGCAGGCCGAGTCCAGCGGGCAGGGCCTGGCCAGCGACTGCGACATCATCGTCGCCGACTACGACCTGGGCAACCACGCCACCGGCATCGAATGCATCGACGCCCTGCGCCAGCAACGCGGCTGGGCGGTGCCGGCACTGATCCTCACCGGCCACGACGTGGAGAAAATCCAGGCGGCCTTGCACGACCGCCAGATCGCGATTCTCTCCAAACCGGTGCGGCCTGCAGAGCTGCGCGGCACGCTGCGTGACCTCAGCCAATCGGGGGTTACTGGTTAAACGGCGTCAAGCCATTGCCCCGCGCGCCCTTGGGCTGGCAGTAGGCGGCAGGCTTCATCAGGCCAAAGCTGGCCACGGCAAACATGCCACCGCTGGCACCGCTGGGCACGGAGCAGTTGTAATCACCGGACGCGGCGCTGGCGATGTAGTAGGTGGTCATGGAGTCGCTGCGTACATTGGAAATACGCTTGACCGGTTCACCGAGGTTGGTTTCCGACAGCGTCTTGAGATGGTCTTCGCTGGGTTTGACGTTGCTGCAACCGGCGACGCCGATGATCAGGGCGCCGAGCAGGGTGAGACGGGTAACGGGGGCATGCAGGTTCATGATGCTTCTTCCTTGGGGTTGTTAGGGTTTTTCCAACGCGCAACGCACCCTCGCGCAACAGGTGTGCGGTGCCGGGGGAACGTTGGAAGTGCCGGGGAATATAGCGCCGCTGGGTAAAGGGGTCGATTAGCACAAGTGTGCTAATGGCACGATGAGGTCATGGACGGAGACAGCAATGCTAGAGATAAAACGCGCCACCCCAGCGGACGCCCAGGCGGCGTTCGCCATTCGCCTGTTGGCCATCCGCAGCCAATGCATCGGCGCCTACACCGCCGAGCAAATGGCACTGTGGACACGCGGCAAAGCTGAAGACGGTTACGACACACTGATGGACAAGCCGTTTTACCTGGGCTGGGTGAACGGTGAGCCCGTTGTGACCGGAATGCTCGACCTCGACAACAATGAAATGGGTGCGTTGTTTGTGCTGCCGGAGTTCGCCGGGCGTGGGTATGGCAAGGCGATGCTTGATCACCTGGAAAAACTCGCGCGGCAACTGGCGATTGAAGAGGTCGTGCTGGACTCGACGTTGAATGCGGCGAGCTTCTACCGGGCCTGCGGGTATGTAGGCGAGGAGCAGGCGGTGTATCACTCGCCGTCGGGGTTGGAGTTGGCGTGTATCCCAATGGTAAAACGGCTTTGACCCTTGCCACCTTTGAGCTTTGTCGCTGGGGGATTTGTGTATGTCGCGATGGCCCTGCGGACTGAGATCTAACCAACACAGCCGATCCCCTGTGGGAGCTGTCGAGCTTTAGCGAGGCTGCGAAAGCGGTGGGTCAGGCAGCTTATGTTTCGCCAGTGCCGCCGCCTTCGCAGCCTCGCTGGGGCTCGACAGCTCCCACATTGGATCTTTGTTGCTGGGGGATTTGCGCATGCCGCGATAGCCCTGCGAACTGAGATCTAGCCAACACAGCCATCCCCTGTGGGAGCTGTCGAGCTTTAGCGAGGCTGCGAAAGCGGTGGGTCAGGCAGCTTATGTTTCGCCAGTGCCGCCGCCTTCGCAGCCTCGCTGGGGCTCGACAGCTCCCACATTGGATCTTTGTTGCTGGGGGGATTTGCGCATGCCGCGATAGCCCTGCGGACTGAGATCTAGCCAACACAGCCGATCCCCTGTGGGAGCTGTCGAGCTTTAGCGAGGCTGCGAAAGCGGTGGGTTAGGCAGCTTATGTTTCGCCAGTGCCGCCGCCTTCGCAGCCTCGCTGGGGATCTACAGCTCCCACAGTTGAGCTTTGTTGCTGGGGGGATTTGTGTATGGCGCGATGGCCCTGCGGACTGAGATCTAACTAACACAGCCGATCCCCTGTGGGAGCTGTCGAGCTTTAGCGAGGCTGCGAAAGCGTTGGGTCAGGCAGCTTATGTTTCGCCTGTGCCGCCGCCTTCGCAGCCTCGCCGGGGCTCGACAGCTCCCACATTTGAGCGTTGTCGCTGGGGGAATTTGCGCTTGCCTCGATGGCCTCTGCGAACCGAGGCCTGACCAACACAGCCGATCCCCTGTGGGAGCTGTCGAGCTTTAGCGAGGCTGCGAAAGCGGTGGGTCAGGCAGCTTATGTTTCGCCTGTGCCGCCGCCTTCGCAGCCTCGCTGGGGCTCGACAGCTCCCACATTGGATCTTTGTTGCTGGGGGGATTTGTGTATGGCGCGATGGCCCTGCGGACTGAGATCTAACCAACACAGCCGATCCCCTGTGGGAGCTGTCGAGCTTTAGCGAGGCTGCGAAAGCGGTGGGTCAGGCAACTTATGTATCGCCAGTGCCGCCGCCTTCGCAGCCTCGCTGGGGCTCGACAGCTCCCACATTGGATCTTTGTTGCTGGGGGGATTTGTGTATGGCGCGATGGCCCTGCGGACTGAGATCTAACCAACACAGCCGATCCCCTGTGGGAGCTGTCGAGCTTTAGCGAGGCTGCGAAAGCGGTGGGTCAGGCAGCTTATGTTTCGCCAGTGCCGCCGCCTTCGCAGCCTCGCTGGGGCTCGACAGCTCCCACATTTGAGCGTTGTCGCTGGGGGAATTTGCGCTTGCCTCGATGGCCTCTGCGAACCGAGGCCTGACCAACACAGCCGATCCCCTGTGGGAGCTGTCGAGCTTTAGCGAGGCTGCGAAAGCGGTGGGTCAGGCAACTTATGTATCGCCAGTGCCGCCGCCTTCGCAGCCTCGCTGGGGCTCGACAGCTCCCACCGTTGATTTCATTCGGCGCCGAAGGCTGTGCGCAGTGTTTGAATAACCTGTTCCACGGTGGGACCTTGGATGGACGGCGGCGTGAGGCTCTCGCCAAGTTCGCGCCATACGAACAGCGTCAGCTCAGCCCCATCGGTCAGCCCTTGTTCCTTTGAGCCAAAACCTTGCAGCACCCGATAGCGCTCATCCCGCCAAAACGCCTGCTCCACCCAGTCATGCACCGGGATGAAGTGAAAGTGCAGCGCGAAGCCCGGCATGTGTCCGTAGCGGCTGATATACAGCCACTTCGGTCGCAGTTGCGTCTCCATCACCCGTTGGGTTTTGGCGAGCAGGCCACCCAACTCGGCCAGCGCGGCCTCGGGCATAGCAGCCAGGGAGTCGATCGGGGCTTTGGCGCCCAGCATGAGGTAGCCCGGCAGCTTTGAGGTCAGATGATGGTTGAGCCGCCAGTGCTCGGTTTCATGAAGGATAAAAGCGGGGTCGATCTGCATAAGCACACGTCCATGAGGGCAGGGTGGGCAGGATAACAAGCGTGGGCGCCTGTATCTCATAAAATCTGGCGATCTGTGTCTGTCGCTGAGGGTGCCAGGCGGATAGTGTCGTGCCACGTTAACTGACGACCGAGCCCACCATGGAACTGACCGCTGTCCCGTTTGGCACCACCGACTGGTCCACTGTCGAACCCGAACTTCACCCAGGCGTTACCGGCAGTGCCCTGTGGCGTACCTGCCACTTCGGCACCACCCGCGTGCGCATGGTCGAGTACACCCCCGGTTACCTGGCCGATCACTGGTGTTGGCGCGGGCATATTCTGCTGTGCCTGGAAGGGGAATTGCGCACCGAATTGGAAGACGGCCGCCAGTTCACGCTGACGGCCGGGATGAGTTACCAGGTGGGCAATGACATGGAAGGCCATCGCTCATCCACCCACAGTGGCGCGAAGCTGTTTATTGTGGATTGAGGCGCACGATCAGCTTGCCGAAATTGCGTCCCTCCAGCAGCCCGATAAACGCTTCAGGTGCCTGGGCCAAGCCGTCGATGATGTCCTCGCGATATTTCAGTTTGCCCTCGGCGATCCACTGCGCAGCTTCCTGCAAGAACCTGTCTTGTTGTTGGTCGACAAATTCGGTCTGGATAAACCCGCGCACCGTCAGGCTCTTGGCGAGGATGTCATGCATCGTCGCCGGCAGCCGGTCGGCCTGTGCGTGCTGGATCGCGCCGTCGTTGTAGTGGGCGATCAGCCCGCACACCGGAATCCGCGCGAAGTTATTGAGCAGTGGGCGCACCGCGTCCCACACCGGCCCGGCGACGTTTTCGAAGTACACATCAATGCCGTCCGGGCAGGCCTTGGCCAGTTGCTCGGCAAAGTCCGGGGCGTGGTGGTCGATGACCGCATCAAAGCCGAGTTCATCCTTCACGAAAGCACACTTGTCGGCGCCGCCGGCAATCCCCACGGCGCGGGCACCCTGCAGCCGAGCGATCTGGCCGACCACCGAGCCGACTGCGCCACTGGCCGCTGCCACCACGACGGTATCGCCCGGCTTTGGCTTTCCGATATTCAGCAGCCCGGCGTAGGCGGTAAACCCCGGCATGCCGAGTACACCCAGAGCAGTGGTGGGATGGGCGATGCTGGGGTCGAGGCGGCGCAAATCCTGGCCATTGGATAAGGCAAAACGCTGCCAACCGGCGTAGGCCAGCACTGTATCGCCTTCATGCCAATCGCTGTGACGCGACTCTTTGATGCGCGCGACGGTGCCACCCACCATCACCTCGCCAATGCCCACCGGCTCGGCATAGGATTTGGCCGCGCTCATGCGCCAGCGCATATAGGGGTCGAGGGACAGGTAGAGATTTTCCAGCAACACTTCGCCGTCGGCGGGCTCGGGGACCGGTGAGTGTTCCAGGTGGAAGTCGCTGGTTTTCGGGCGCCCGTCGGGGCGTGCGGCCAAAACGATGCGTGTGTTATCGGTGGGGTTCATGGCGTATCACTCACTGATTGAACAGGCTGAGCAGCGTAGCCATCGGCAAGCTATCAAGGTAGGCTCATAGCAGTTGATTCAGAGTTATGCCAAACATGATATCCGATGCCTTCGAACCGTATTTGCTGCGCACTTTCGTCGCGGTGTGCCACCACGGCAGCCTCAGTGGCGCCGCCCAGCAAGCGGGCAGGGCGCAATCGGCCCTGAGTGCGCAGATTCGCCGTCTGGAGGAGGTGCTTGGGCAACGCCTGCTGCGCCGAACGGGGCGTGGCGTGGTGCCAACCACTGAGGGCGAGTTGTTGCTCAGCTACGCCACACGCATCCTGGCCCTGGGTGAAACGGTCGCCACACGCCTGAAGGAGCGTACGGTGATCGGCACTGTGCGCGTGGGCTTGTCCGAAGACGTGGCGGTCACTACCTTGCCGGCGGCGTTGGGCCGTTTGCGCCGCACCTGCCCGCATATGCACATGGATATCACCGTGGATCACGGCGATGCTTTAGCGCAGCGCTGGCACGACGGCCTGCTGGATGTGGCCATCGGCGTCAGCTCGGTATTCGCCGCCGACCCGGTGCGCACCTGGAATGTGCCGCTTTATTGGGTGTGCGCGATTGACGATGAAGTCGATCCGGCGCTGCCTCTGGACGTGATTGTGTACGCCGAGCCTTGCGCATGGCGGCGCTTGATGTTCGACGCATTACTGGCGGCGGGTCGCGACTTTCGTGTGACAGTCACCAGCCCGAACGTCGGCGTAATCAGCGCGGCTGTCGAAAACGGTCTGGGCGTTGCGCTGTTGCCCGCCGACAATATCAACCCGCACACCATGCGCGTGATTGCGCTGGCGCCCGCTGGCAACGCCACATTGAGCGTCAACTACGGGTTGTTCGCGGTGCCGCGCCAGACCGAAAGCATCCGTGCCACGGTCGAATTGCTCAGCGAGGGGTTTCATTTGATGACGCAACCGAGGGTGAAGGGTCTCAGCCTTTGCGATACACCGCCCCCAACTCGCGTGCCAGCCCAATAAAATTCTGCAACGGCGCCGACGGATTAAACGTGCGCCGCACCAGGGTAATCGGCGCCAACAGCTTGGGCCTGGCGTCTTTGATTCGGCAATACACCACGCTGTCACGGTGCACATCGCGCATCGACGCCGGCACCACGGAGATGCCTTCACCGGCCGCCACCAGGCTGACGTTGGTCAGCATGCGTTCCACCTCAAAGGCGATCCTGGGTTCGAAGCCGGCGTTCTGGCAGGCGGTGATCAGGTTGGCGTACATGCCCGGTGCGCCGGGGCGGCGTACCAGGATAAAACGTTCGTCCTTGAGGGCAATGAGTGGGATGGCGCTGCCGGCGGCGTCCAGCAACGGATGGCCGGTGGGCAGGACCAGCAGCATTTCTTCGTTGAGCAGGCGGTGGAAGCTCAGGCTTTGATGGGTGCTGACCGGGGCACGCAGGATGCCGACGTCGATGCGTTTTTCGATGGCGTCTTCGGTCAATTCCCGGGCGCTGCCTTCATTGATTGAAAGCTCTACGGCCGGGTAGCGCTCGCGGTAGGCGCGGATGATGCGTGGGATCAGCGCGTGAGCGGCGGCCGAACTGGTGAACCCGATGGCCAGGGTGCCCTCGATGCCCTGGGCCACGCGGGAGGCCTTGACTGCGCCATGCTCGACGCGGGCCAGAATGGCTTGGGCTTCTTCAAGGAACACCCGGCCGCCGGCCGTCAGGTCCACGCCCTTGGGGTGGCGCTTGAACAGATCGAACCCCAGCTCCTGCTCCAGGGCGCGAATCTGCTGGCTCAGGGGCGGTTGTTGCATGTTCAGGCGTGCGGCGGCGCGGGTGAAATGTCGTTCTTCGGCCACCATGATGAAATAGCGTAAATGGCGTAGTTCCATGGTGGCCTATCCCGTGACAAGACGCAGTGGTGGGCGGCCGCAAGCGGCCCGGCCGTCAATATGCCCAAAGCCTGCGACCACCACAATCCGTTCAGCGTTTGCTGTCGGCCAGCTTATCGAAGGCCTGGTCGAGATGGGTTTCGGCGCCTTTGAGCTTTTCACGCCGCTCCTTGAGCCACTGCTGATCAGCCTGCAGCGTCTTGCGCGCCTCCACCAGCATGCGCTTGACCTCTTGCGGCTGCGGGCCGCCGGTGCCTTTGCGGGTCTGGACCATGTTGGTGGGCGACAGCGCCGCGCGAAAGCCCGCTTCATCGAGCGGCAGGGTGTTGGGCGTCCATTTGTACTTGTCCGCCGCCTGGCTATACAGCTTCTGCGCGTCGGCATAGGCGAAGGTCTTCGGCGTGGTGCCGTTGCTGCGCGCTTGGGTGACGATCAGCGAGGCAAAGCTGTGGCCGATGCGGAACGGCACTTTGTACTGGCGCTCCAGCGTGTCGGCCAGTTCCATCGAGGTGGTCCATTCCGACTCCAGTTCTTCGAGCGCGCGCTGCGGGTTGATCTGCAGCGCGTCGAGCACCGCGTCGAGGCTGTGGAACATTTCCTGGGTCGAGCGGAACACGCCCAGCGAGTCGAAGGCGAACTTGTAGTCGGTCATGCCGGTGGTGACGTTATGCGCGCGCAAGGTCACGGCCTGGGCCAGCCCCACCACGTCCGAGGCACTCTCACGCGCCCGCATCAGCAAGCCCGGGTTGCGCTTTTGCGGCATGGCGCTGCTGGTGTAGGTGGCTTCCTCATCGAGCAACAGCCAGGGGCGGATTTGATGGTACTGGGTGTGGATATCGCCAATCATCGCGCCCACACGGATGGCGGACGAAGACGCCATATTGGCCGCTTCGATGGGAATGTCATAGGTCGAGACCTGGCTGGAATCCAGCGAGTTCTCGCGCACGCCATCAAAGCCCAGCAGCTCAGCCAGACGCTCGCGGTTCAGCGGGTACGCCGAGTTCGCCAGCACGGCGGTGCCCATCGGGCTCTGGTTCAAGCGCGTGTACAGCTCGCGGATGCGCTGGCCGTCGCGGTCGAAAGCGGCTTCAAACGCCAGCAGGTAATGCGCATAGCTGATGGGCATGGCCTGCACGCCGTTGGTGTAGGCGGGCACCAGGGTGTCGACGTTTTTATCGGCAATGTTCAGCAAGCGCTGGCGCGTGGCGTTGAGCGCTTCGCTGTAGGCCAGCACCTGGCTGCGCAGGGCGGCCAGGCGGTAGGTGGCGAGCATGTCCTGGCGGCTGCGGCCGGAGTGGATCAATGAGGCTTCGGGACCGATCTTGTCGGTCATGATTTTTTCCAGTTGCAGCACATCACTGGGGCGCGTGCCGCCGGGCTGGTCGGCCTGGGCGATGGCGTAGCGCACACCGCCGGCGATCTTCTGACCCATCTCGGGTTCGACGATGCCTGCTTCGGTGAGCATCACGATCGAGGCTTTGTTGATGCGGTTGAGCCAGGCGAACTGGGTCTGGGTGGGGTCGCCCTTGGCTTTGTGCTCGGTTTGCGAGCTGTCGGGCGTGGCGCCGACCTTGGCCGCCTGGGCCGCGCATTGTTCGGTGGTGGTGCAGGGCAGCTCGCCGGTGTTGGCGGCATAGGCGCTGAGGCTGTTGCACAGGGCGAAGGTCACGGCGAGGGAAAGCAGGCTTTTCACCGCACGTTGGGGAGATGTGTTGATCACGGGGGCACCTGATTTATTGTTGGCATTATGGGCCGTCGTTGCGGCGCAATCAGGCTAGCGGGTGTGCGGGTAGATTGAAAATATATAGAAAGTGTTGATGGCAGAGGTTTTGGATATGGCTGATAGCGCTTGCCAGATTAAGATCAAAAGCACATTTGTGTGCGCCGCGAACTGCTTTTCTGTGGGAGCTGGCTTGTCGAATCGTCGCACCGCTGCGATGCGGACACCTCGGTACATCAGGCGCACCGAGTTGATGCCATCGCAGCGGTGCGACGATTCGACAAGCCAGCTCCCACATTCATCAGCGGTTCTCAGTGCATTTTGCTGTGGTCCATGTCACCCATGTCGGTCAGCGCGCGGGCCGGGGCTTTTACTTCAATCGTCTGCTTCTCGCCCTTGGCGTTTTCCACGGTCAGGGTCAGCAGCACCACGTCGCCTTGCTTGATCTGGCCGGTGAGACCCATGAGCATCACGTGGTAGCCCTCCGGGTCGAGCTTGATCGCTTTGCCGGCAGGCAGGGCCACCGAATCCACCGGGCCCATGCGCATGACGTCGTCCTTCATGCTCATCTCATGAATCTGCACGTCCTTGGCCACAGGCGAAGCCACGCTGAGCAGTTTGCTGTCGCTGTCGGCGGTGACGGTCATGAACGCGCCGCTGGAGGTCTGGCCCGCCACGGTTGCGCGTACCCACGCGTCGCTGACCTGTACCTGAGCGCTGGCGTGCGCCGCGAGGCCCAGCAGGGTGAGGCCGAATGTCAGGCGCTTGAGGGTTTGAACGGCAGTCATTAGCAGACCTCCATGACGGTGAGCAGGTCTTCTGCGCACTCTTTAGCGGTAAGGGATGCCGACAGGCCCAGGCGCAGGTTGCCACGGGTATCGAACACGAAACTGGTGGAGGTGTGAGACAGGGTGTAGGTGTCTCCGGCCGGGATCTTTTCATAAAAGATGCCGAACTCCTTGGCGGCCACGGCGATTTCTTCCGGGGTGCCGTACAGCGCTTCGAAGCTGGGGTCGAAGGCCTTGACGTAGCGGTCGAGCAATTCGGGAGTGTCGCGCTCGGGGTCGAGGGTGATAAACACCACCTGCATGATCTTGCCATCGCGGCCCATCAGCTTCTTGGCCTGGGCGGCGCGGGCGAGGGTGGTGGGGCACACGGCCGGGCATTGGGTGAAGCCGAAGAACACCACCGGCATCAGGCCACGGTACGAGCTCAGGGTGACGGTTTCGCCGTCGGTATTCTTGAGCTTGAAGGTGCGGCCCATGATCTTGTCACTGAGGTCCTTGCCGTACTTGAAGTTCAGCTTGGGGCTGTAGTCACAGCCGCCCAGCAGGCTGCCCAGGCCCAGCAGGCCCATACCGGTCAGCACTTTGCGGCGGGTGAATAACGTACTCATCAACTGTGCATCCTGTGAAACGCCTGCATTGCTCTGGATCGACAGTTCAGGCTTTGAAAAGGAGTAATGATGCGGGCGCACAGTCTACCAACCCCGGCCAGCCCACGTAATCTGCGACGTTCTGCCACAGGGGCGCGTGGCGCTTCATCCTTTTGCGGCTTCGGTGGTAGAGTCGCCGCCATGAAATTGAGCCACCCCGACCGTTCACTGATCGCCTGGGCCCTGTACTTCTGCGTGCTGATGAACCTGTTCGTCTGCGGTTTGGGGCATGGGCAGATGATGGGCCTGCAGCTCAATGGTATCGGCGGGGCGTTCTGTTCGGTGGACGGCAGCCAGGCGCCGCTTTCCGACAAAGGGTTGGGAAATACGGCCTCCAGCAACATCTCGAACTACTTTGCCTGCCCGGTGTGCGCGGCCGTGACCGTGGCCATCGTGTTCATGATCGGCCTGGCCTGGCTGCTCGGCCTTGGGTCAACCCCACGCCCGGCCCATGACCGGCGCAACAAAGCCCCACCCCGCTATTCGTGGCCGTCGGCCAACCCTCGCGCTTCCCCCACTTTCTGACGTGTGCCTTGGGCTTCCTGTGATCAGGAGGCGTTCTATCGTCACGACTGTGAGTGCGTTTCATGAACCCACCATTGCCAGCAGGCGCCAGCCGCCTGGTCAGCAAGGCATCCCGGCGTTTGCACGCCGACCCCTTGCGCCCTGAATACCCCAGCAACTCGCGCTGCTTTGTGCACCTGGATGCACGCCTGCTGCCGTATTGGCACACCTTGTTCGATATCTGCCCGGCGCTGCTCAAGCTCGACCCGCCAGAGGGCCTGAACCTGTTTCGCAGCTTCATGACCTGGGCCTATCGCAACCAGGTCGCCCAGGATTGGACCTACCACCTGAATGTGTGCCGCTGGCTGTTGGCGTCTTCGTATCGGGCGCGCATCGATGAGGAACCGATAGAGGCCTTTATGGCGGCCGCGGCGGCACGTTGGATCAGTGCCGATGAAAGCCAGGCCCAAGGCGTGGTCCTGGCCTGGCGAAATGCAAGGGTGTTCGACTGGAAGGGCGACGCCTTGACGGGCGTTGAGCATCAGGTACTGCCGGACCCGGCAGGCGACTTTGCCTGGTGCCCGCTGGCCAAAAACGGTTTCAGTGGCTGGTTGCCGGTACCTTGAGGTTCTGGCGAATCCATGGCGTGACACTGCGGCTCCAGGGACGATCACCATCACTGTGGTGTGCGAGCCGGCTGGAACCTGCTGAACCGGCACAACCGCCCACCGAGCGTGAACCGTGCGGCAGCTGTCGGGCATGCTGTGCTGTATGCGCTGATGTTCCTGGTCCCCTTTATCGGGCTGGTACGCCAGTACGGCTCCGGTCGTGAGTTTTCGGCGTTTGGCATGCCGATAATGGCGGGGTTCGAGGGCGAAAAAATCCAGTGGATGATTGACCTGGGGCTTAACTTTCATAGCTTGCTGGGCTGGACAATGCTGGCGTTGATTGTGGGGCATATCGGCATGATGATCGTGCATTACCTGTGCGGTAACCCACAGGTGTTGCGACGCATGACGGGAGGCGCCCGCCGGTTATGGCGCTGGATCAACGGGCTTTTTTGGGGGCTTTTTTCTGGGTTTTCTTCCCGCCTTGCTGCTGAGTTGACGAGCCGCTGGAGGAGGTCTTTTCCTTCGGCGGCGTTTGAGCTTTTTTGTTGCTGTCCGACGGGGTGCTGGGGTAGGTGCCCGGAGGCAGGGCCGAGCCGGGTATGGCATCGCCAAAGGCTGCGTAGGCGGGGGTTGCCAACCATCCGGTCAGGCAAATGACTAACACGATCTTGCAGGAAATACCGGTCTTCATCACGAGAATCCTTTTCCATGCTTCACCTGTCAAAAGCGTCCCTTCCTGTGAATCTCAAGGGAGGCGTTAATTGGGAGTGCAGGGGATGTGGCAAAGTTTGGATTTTTTTCGCCGCCACGACGAAAGGCCACGTACCGATAATTTTAATGAACCCTCACGCCGATCCCTTGACCTAATGCATACGACCTCAGGAGGTGATGCATGCAAATAGACTATATCTGGATCGTGCTGGCGGTGATTTTGTTGGTGTTGGAGCTGTGGGCGATCAACATCGTGTTGCGCAGCACCGGCGGCTGGGAGACCAAGGGGTTGTGGTTGATCATTCTGATTTTTGTGCCGCTGTTCGGGCTGATTGCCTGGGCCATGTTCGGGCCAAAACGTGAGATGGCCCAGCACCATAAATAAATAGCACCGTAAACACTGAACACAAGCCACACAGCAAACAGGCGCCCACGGGCGCCTGTTTGCATTTAAGCCTGCCCGTTAACCTGCGACCGCCTTGGCAATCGCCTCGTTGAATGCCGGCAAGTCATCCGGTGTGCGCGAGGTGATCAAGGTCCAGCCGTTGGCCTTGCACTCCTTGACCTGGGCATCCACCACGCCTGCAGCGCCGGCGTTTTCCAGGTCGATGCGCACGCTCTTGTACGCGGTGAGCGTCTTGCCCTTGATTACGCCGGCATCGATCAGCGTCCATGGCCCGTGGCAGATGGCGGCGACGGTTTTGCCCGCCTTGACGAAGTCGTTGATCAGCTTCAGCGCAGCCGCGTCCTGGCGCAGGGTGTCGGCATTCACGGTTCCACCGGGAATCACCAGCGCGTCGAAGTTGCTGCTCACCACCTGCGACAGCTTGACCTCGGATTCCACGGTCTGGTCCTTCTCGGTGTCGCCGACGAATGTCTGCACGGTGCCGCCTTCGCTGGAACCGTGTGTCACCGTCGCGCCATAGCCACGCAGTGCTTGCAGAGGCTTGAGCAGCTCGTCGCGCTCGATGCCGGTGTTGGAGGTGATGATGAGGATGTTCTTGCCGTTGAGTTGTGAGCTCATGGTCGAGTCTCTCCTGCTGGATGGATTAATCATGCTGTGTGGGAGAGTGGATCGAGCGTGGGCGGCAAAGGTTTAAATTAATTTGGACTTTTTTCGTGGGTGGTTTTCGAGAAAGCCCGGCCTGCAAAAATCCTGAACTATCGAAAAGCGCCGGCCTCTGCTGCATAGGTGCCTGCTGCTTTTTGCGGGCGTTCAATAGCCAGGAGATTGACCATGACCGACCCCAAGACTGTCGACAAAACCCCGGAACCCATCAGCTCTGAAGACGCCCAGAAAGGCCGTCAACAACCTGCCAAGGGGCAGACGCTGGAACAGCCCAACCCGAAGACCAAAACCGTGGACAAGGTGCTCACGCCCACCTCGATCAAGGACATCGAACGCCAGACTGACGCCATCAACGAGCAGGCCGCCAAGGCCGAGCGCAAGCTGGGCCACTGAGCATGGCCCGGTCGATCACGGCGGCTGAACTGGGGATTGAACTGGCGCCCGACGATGACGCCAGCCTGTTCAAATGGTTTATCGCCAGCTTCCTGATGGGCAAGCGTATTCAGGCGCCCATCGCCGCGCAGGCTTATAAGGTGATCGTGGAGGAGGAGGGCCGCGACACTGCACGCAAGTTGCAACATTGCACGTCGCGTGAACTGGTTTCGATGCTCGGGCGTGCCCATTACGTGCGTTACGACGAAAGCACGGCGCAGCGTCTGCTCGACCTCAGTGCCAAGTTGAATGCCGAGTACGCGGGCAAGATCAGCCATATCCGCAGCGCCAGCCCTGACCGCCAGGCATTCGAAAAGCGCCTGGCCGAATTCGACGGCGTGGGCCCCAAGACCGTTGAAATTTTCATGCGTGACGCGGCCAAGGTCCTGTTTTGATAGCGCCGCTCTACGTGGGCTGTGCCGGCTGGAGTTTGCCGCGCGCGCACTGGCCGGACTTTACGGGCGAGGGCACGCATTTACAGCGCTACGCATCGCGTTTCAACGCGGTGGAAATCAACAGCTCCTTTTACCGGCCGCACCAGCCCAACACCTACAAGCGCTGGGCGCAGTCGGTGCCGCCGGCGTTTCGGTTTTCGGTCAAGGCGCCCAAGGTCATCACCCATGAACTGCGCTTGCAGCACTGCGAGACGGCCCTGGACGAGTTCCTTGAGCAGTGCTTGCACCTGGGTGAAAAACTCGGTTGCCTGCTGATTCAATTGCCGCCTTCGCTGCGTTATGAACCCAGCGTGGCGTTGGCTTTTTTCAGCGCATTGCGCCAGCGGTTTGCTGGTGCGGTGGTGCTTGAACCACGGCACGCCAGTTGGCTTGAGGCGCAGGCTTTGCTGGTGGACCTGCAGATAGGCCGCGTAACCGCCGACCCAGCGGTGCTCGATGCCGGCGCAGGTTGGCAGGGCGTGCAGTACTGGCGCCTGCATGGCTCGCCGCGTATCTACCACAGCGCCTATGGCCCGCAACGGTTGCAGGCGCTGGCGGAACAGCTGCTTCAATGTGCCGAATCAGGCATGCCCGCCTGGTGCATCTTCGACAACACCGCCAGCGGCCACGCCGTGACCGATGGCTTGTTGCTACTCGACCTCTACCCGCAGCACTTCCAACCCTAGCTGCTCATACGCCTCGACATTGGGCACATGCCACTCGGTAATCAGCGTATGAATGCGGTTACACGGCGCCACCACAAAGGGCTCCACTGCGCCGAGCTTGTCCGCCAGGGTCACGGCCACCACGTGGGAGGCGCTGTCGAGCAAGGCTTGCTTGACCGCCACTTCATCGAAATGCAGCGAGCTGATGCCCACTTGCGGGTGCAGCGCGCATACGCCGGTAAACAGCAAATCGGCCTTGATGCTCTGGATCAGGCGCACGGCTTCCTGGCCGCTGGTGGACAAGGTGGCGGGGTTGAGTTGGCCGCCGGCGAGAATCACCTTGACCTCGGGATGATCGGCCAAGGCGATGGCGATCATCGGCGATGGAGTGACGACGGTCAGGCGGATCGAACGCGGCAAAGACTGGGCAATCTGCAGCGTGGTCGAGCCGGAATCGAACAGCACGATCTGGCCGTCCTGCACCCGGTCGGCGGCCAGTCGGGCAAGGTGACGCTTGATCTCGTTGGTTTCGCCGACGCGGGTGAAAAAGTCTTTGCCGGTGTCTTTGGGCCTGGGCAGGGCGCCACCGTGCACGCGTTGCAGCAGGCCGGCGGCGGCAAGTTCGCCGAGGTCGCGGCGGATGGTGTCCTGGGACACGGCAAAGTGTTCGACCAATTCGGATGCGGTGACTTTGCCGTCACGTTCCAGCAGCAGCAAAATCTTCTGTTTGCGCAACGAGGGCAGGTCAATGGCTTGATGGGTGTTATGCATGTTTATGCGTCTTTTTGCGGTTTTGTGCGAGATTAGTCGCCCGCCACTGCAAACGCAATGGCTGGCTGCCAAGCCGATGGGCGGTTACTCTCCAGGCTCAGTTCAGGGAGAGGTGACCTAGATGCCGTTGATCACAACCATCGAAGATTTACGCAGGCTCGCGCAAAAACGTGTCCCACGGATGTTCTACGATTACGCCGACTCCGGCTCCTGGACTGAAAGCACCTACCGCGCCAATCAAAGCGATTTCGCCCGCATCCAGTTTCGCCAACGGGTGGCGCGCAATATCGATGAGCGTTCAATCCGCGCCACTATGATCGGCCAGGACATGGCCATGCCCGTGGCCCTGGCGCCCACCGGGCTGGCGGGCATGCAGCATGCCGACGGCGAGATCCTCACCGCCCGCGCCGCCGCCGCGTTCGGCCTGCGTTATACCTTGTCGACCATGAGCATTTGTTCGCTGGAAGACATTGCCGCCCACGTTGGCAAACCGTTCTGGTTCCAGTTGTATGTGATGCGTGATCGCGCGTTTATGCAGCAGTTGATCGAGCGCGCCAAGGCTGCCGGTGTGGACGCGCTGGTGCTGACCCTGGATTTGCAGATTCTTGGCCAGCGCCACAAGGACTTGATCAACGGCTTGTCGGCGCCGCCCAAGCTGACCGTGCCGAATATCCTCAACATGCTGACCAAGCCGCGTTGGGTAGCAGGCATGCTCGGCACCAAGCGCCATGGCTTCGGCAATATCGTCGGGCATGTCAAAGGTGTGGCCGATATCACTTCGCTGTCATCCTGGATCGGCCAGCAATTCGACCCGCGCCTGAGCTGGGACGATGTGGAATGGATCAAGCAATGCTGGGGCGGCAAGCTGATTATCAAGGGCATCCTGGATGTGGAAGACGCGCGGCTGGCCGCCAATTGCGGTGCGGATGCGCTGGTGGTGAGCAACCACGGTGGCCGCCAGCTCGATGGCGCACCGTCGAGCATCAGCCAATTGCCAGCGATTGTGGCCGCGGTTGGCGAAAAAATTGAAGTGTGGCTCGATGGCGGCATTCGCTCCGGCCAGGACGTGCTCAAGGCCATGGCACTCGGCGCCAAAGGCACCATGATCGGCCGCGCGCATTTGTATGGGTTGGGCGCGCTGGGTGAAGTCGGTGTGACCAAGGCCCTTGACATCATCGCCCGCGAGTTGGATGTGTCGATGGCACTGTGTGGCTATAACGATATACGCGATGTGAATCGCGAGATTTTGCTGCCGGGTAGCTTTCCCACAGGGGTTTGCTGAGCAAAAAAATCGTAAAAAAGTAAAAAGAGTTGTCCACGAAAACCGTGGGTATCTCTGTGGATAACTTTGCGAAGGCCCGGCAGGGTTGGCGATTTAACCTTCGGTTAATATTTGATCAGAATTGGTTTTGGGCCAGTATGGGCAGGGTTGGCGCTTGACAGCCAAGCGCGAACCCAGTGCCGAAAAGTGCGGTTACGACTCGCCGTCTCGACCTGTGGAGTGCGTGGCGATGGTTGCTGGCTTCTTCGCCTGCAGCAGTTTTTCCAATGCCTGGCCATAACTGCGACCCGCCAGGCTCATGCTGTTGTTATGGGTGGCGCCGGGTACGAGCAACAACCGCTTGGGTTCCTGGGCGGCTTCAAACAACTGCTGGCTGAAACGCGGTGGCACGTACTGGTCGGCCAGGCCGTGCACCACCAGCAACGGCATGTGCACATCGGCAATCTTGTCGATGGAATCGAATTTCTGCGACAGCAGCCAACGCACCGGCAACGAGGTATTGGCCACGGCGGTGGCCGCATCCCCCAGGGAAGTAAAGGTGGACTCGATCACCAGCCCGCGCACCGGCACAGGCGTTTGCCTGCTCAGCTCAGCGGCGAGGTCGATGGCCACGGCGCCGCCCAGCGAATGCCCATAGAGCAGGCGTTTGGCGGGGTCAGGCTGCAATACCTGGAAACGTTCCCAGGCAATGCGCGCGTCCTCATACACACTGGTTTCCGACGGCAAATCACCGTGGCTCTGGCCAAACCCGCGATAGTCGATGGCCAGCACCGAGAAGCCCAGCGCGTGCAGCTGTTCAATGCGAAGCAACTGCCCGGTGAGGTTCCAGCGCACGCCGTGCAGGTAGAGGATGGCCGGCGCATCCTTGTGGTCGGCCGGGTACCACCAACCGTGCAGGTTCTGCCCCGATTTGAAACTGGCCGGCTTGATATCGAATTCCTGCACCGCCTTGGGCAGGCCGGTGTACCAGCCGGCGGTGCCCGGCTCGATGCGAAACACCAGTTCGCGCTCCTTGTGTTGCAGCACGGCGCACCCCACCGGCAGGCCGACAATCAGGATGGCCATGCACAGCAGGGGAAACCAGCGCAGGCCCATGCGGGACAGAAAACGTGCGGACATGAAGGTTCCAGGACAAAGGTGAAGCAGGCGTTTTACCAGATGGCGTGGGCAGGCAGGCATTAATTCGACGGCCGTAGACGGGGATTGCTTGCAAAGTGTTGCAGCCTTGAACAACCCCTGCTCGGGTTGTTAGGGTGGGCGGCCGAACAGGAGAGCACAGACATGGATTTCACCGGCAAAACGGCAATTATCACCGGCGGCGCGCGCGGGCTGGGTCTCAGTTATGCACGGGCGCTCGCCCAAGGCGGCGCGCGCGTGGTGATCAGTGATATCGGCGCCGACAAGCTGGGCGCCGGCACCGATGCGTCGGTGGTGCACGCGGCGGCCGCAGCTTTGCAGGCCGAAGGGCTGGCGGTACTCGGGCATGGCGGCGACCTGTCTACGGACGAGGGCTGCCGACAACTGATCAGCTTCACCCTCGAGGCTTACGGCCAGCTCGATATCCTGATCCATAACGCTGGTTGGGTCGGTTACCAGAACATCGCCGACCTCGACGCCGCGTTCCTCCAGCGCGCCATGGACATCAACCTCTACGCGCCGCTCTGGCTGTGCAAGCACGCCTGGCCACACCTGCTGCGCTCGGCGGCGCCGCGCATCATCCTGACCACCTCTGACCGCGCCATGTACGTGCAATACGAGCAAACCGGGCTGGTGGCCTACAGCGCCGGCAAGATGGCGCAATTGGGCATCATGAACGCACTGAGCCATGAAGGCGCCGAGGCAGGCATCAAAGTCAACGCGATCTCGCCGGTGGCCAAGACGCGCATGTGGGGCGTGACCGACGAACCGGATGAACTCAAGCCTGAGTGGGTGACGCCGGGCGTAGTGTTCCTGGCCTCTGAGCAGTGCCAGGACACCGGCTATATCCTGCGCGCCAGCAATGGTCAATTTACCGCCACGCGTTTTACGGAAAACCCCGGAGTGGAGTACCCGCGCAATCTCGCACGCATCAAGGCGGCCAATGCGCAAGAGGTCGCCGCCGCGTGGTCGCGCATCAAGCAGCCGCTGGCTCAGGCCGGCGTGCCCCGTTGAACCCGGTTGCGTCCCTGCGTTCTTGGGGGGCGAATGTGCCGTAAGCGGGCCGCTTGACGCTGACATTGCTGGCGCGACATGCTCCCGGCTTCTATGAGCAAAGGCCCGACCATGGACAACAGCCCTATTCGCATCACCGCTGAAGAAACCCTTTCAGACAGCTGGTACAACTTGAAAAAGTACAGCTTCGACCTGCGTCGCCAGGATGGCAGCTGGCAGGCCCAGACCCGTGAGGTGTATGACCGGGGCAATGGCGCGACCATTTTGTTGTACAACCGTTGGCAGCGCACGGTGCTGTTGATCCGGCAGTTTCGCATGCCTACGTTTGTCAACGATTACCCCGGCTACTTGATCGAAACGGCTGCCGGGTTGCTGGACAATGCCAGCCCTGAAGAACGTATTCGCCTGGAGGCTGAGGAAGAGACCGGGTATCGCGTGGGGCATGTGGAAAAAATCTATGCGGCGTTTATGAGTCCGGGGTCGGTGACTGAGCGGATTCACTTTTTTATCGGTGAGTATACGCAGGCGGATCAGATTGGTACGGGGGGCGGGCTGGAAGAAGAGGGTGAGGACATCGAAGTGCTGGAGCTGGGGTTTGAGCAGGCGCTGGCGATGGTGCGCAGTGGGGAGATTGTTGATGGCAAGACCATTATGCTGTTGCAGCATCTGGAATTGCGGATGCTTAAAGAGGGTTGGTGATTGAGTACATATCCGTTGCTGCGGTAACGGCTACTTAGGGTTCCGCCCTTACGGCGGGTCACTTTTGGCAAACGCCCCAAAAGTAACCAAAAGGTCTGTGCCCCACCACTCGGCACCTCGCTAATGCTCGGTGTGCCCTCACTCCGGCTTGAATCCGTGGGCCGCCGCGATGGGCCATCCTTGGCCCAGCGCGGCTAACCCGGCGTCCTGCCGGGTTACCCACGGATTCAAGCCTGCGTTCGGCCATCGTGGTTAACGGGGCGCCTCAGATCAAGATCAAGATCTACAGCACGGCGGCCTGAAAGCCGACCTGAGTGGTTGAAGCAAAAGCCAGATCAAGTGCAAAGCAAAAGCTTATCTACCTGATGCAACGCGCTCCCACAGTTGACCCCATACAGTTTTGAATATGAGGTCGACTGCAGATTTGCATGCACTGAAGAGCTGCTTTTCTGTGGGAGCTGGCTTGCCTGCGATGCAGACACCTCGGTGTGTCAGGTAAACCGAGTTGATGCTATCGCAGGCAAGCCAGCTCCCACCTTTGACCGAGTATGGCTCTGCTGTTGCTGTTGCTGTTGCTGTTGCTGTTGCTGTTGCTGTTGCTCTGGCCCTTACATCCTTTTCGATGACGAAGTCAGCGGTCTTTTGATCTGCGCTTTTGATCTTGATCTTGATCTGAAATCGCCCCGTCAAACACGATGGCCGGAATTCGACAGGGATTTGGGGGGTAAACCGGCAGGGATGCCGGTTTAGCCGCCCCGCGCCATGGATGGCGCGTGGCGGCGGCCCCCCAAATCCCTGTCGGATTGCGGGCATGCCGAGCCACAGCGAGGCACCGAGTGTTGGGGCGAGGACTTTTTGGTTACTTTTGCGTCCTTGCAAAAGTGACCCGCTGTAAGAGCGGAACCAATAGCAGCCGTTACCGCAGCAACGGATATGTACTCAGCAACCCCGCGACAACCGCAACCCCAACCCCATCCCGACTACCGGCTATTGTCAGAAATTTCCCACAAGAGTACAAATGTACTCCATGACAACCCTGACCCCCCGCCGTACCGCCATCCTGACCTTTATCCGCGACCGCATCGCGCAACAAGGTCAGCCCCCAAGCCTCGCCGAGATCGCTGAGGCGTTCGGTTTTGCCTCGCGCAGCGTCGCACGCAAACATGTGGTGGCCTTGACCGAAGCCGGCTTTATCGAGGTCAACCCCAACCAGGCCCGTGGCATCCGGCTGCTCAACCAGCCGGCGCGCCCTGAGTGGCTGGACGTGCCGGTACTCGGCCGTGTCGCCGCCGGTCTGCCCATCGGCGCCGATGCCGAAGTGCACAACCGTCTGCAACTGGACCCTGCCACTTTCGCCAAAACCCCGGATTACCTGCTGCGTGTGCAGGGCGATTCGATGATCGAAGACGGCATCCTCGACGGTGACCTAGTGGGCGTACGCCGCAGCGTCGAAGCCTTGAACGGGCAGATTGTGGTGGCGCGCCTGGACGGCGAAGTCACCATCA
This sequence comes from Pseudomonas sp. FP2338, assembly GCF_030687515.1. Taxonomy (NCBI): domain Bacteria; kingdom Pseudomonadati; phylum Pseudomonadota; class Gammaproteobacteria; order Pseudomonadales; family Pseudomonadaceae; genus Pseudomonas; species Pseudomonas sp. FP2338. Next base: position 2,599,119 of record NZ_CP117436.1, read on the forward strand.
AACGCTTTGAGCGCCACGGCGAGCAGGTGCGCCTGCTGCCGCGCAACCCCGCGTATCAACCGATTGTGGTCGGGCCGGATCAGGACCTGGCCATCGAAGGGGTGTTCTGCGGCCTGGTGAGGCAAGGTTGATGGGCGCCGTCGTTGCTCTGGACACGCTGTTCAATGGCGGCCGCGTCTGGAAAGGCCGGCCCGCCGCGCCACCCGCCAGCGTGCACCCCACTGGGCTGGCGGCGCTGGACGCGGTGTTGCCCTCGGGCGGTTGGCCGGAATCGGCGCTGAGTGAAATCCTGATGGCGAAGGAGGGCGTTGGCGAGTTGCAATTGGTGTTGCCCACCCTGGCACGCTTATCAACGGCGGGCGAGCGCATTGTGCTGGTGGCGCCGCCTTACACGCCGTACCCCCACGCCTGGCAGAATGCCGGGGTGGATCTGCGTCAGCTTTCGGTAATCCAGGCCGAGGCGCATGACGTGTTGTGGGCGGTGGAGCAGTGCCTGCGTTCCGGCAGTTGCGGCGCGGTGTTGTGCTGGCCGCGCAAGGCCGATGACCGTGCCTTGCGGCGCTTGCAGGTGGCGGCCGAGACCGGCCAGACCCTGGCGTTTGCCTGGCGCGCTTTGAGCGAGGCGGTCAATTCATCGCCCGCCGCTTTGCGCCTGGCCGTCGAGGCAAAACCTGCGCAAGTGCGAGTGCTCAAGTGCCGGGGCGGTTTGGCCCACCCGGCGCCGATTGCACTGGCGGGGCACTGAGGTTGCCATGCGCTGGGTGTGTATTGTCTTCCCGCAATTGGCGCTGGACGGGGTGCAGCGTGTGCACCCCGAGCCGGACCAACCCTTGGTACTGCTGGCCGGCACTCCGCAGCGTCGCGTGCTGCAAACCGTCAATGCTGCTGCCCGGGCCTTGGGGCTGCGACCAGGTCAATCGCTGACGGCCGCGCATGCCCTGGCCAAAACCTTTGCCAGCGCCGAATACGACCCTGCCGAAATCGAGCGTTGGCAGCAGTTCCTCGCCGCCTGGGCCTACCGTTTCAGCTCCCAGGTCAGCGTGTATTACCCGCGTGCGTTGCTGTTTGAGATCGAGTCGAGCCTGGGCCTGTTCGGGCCGTGGCCGCAGTTCGAGGCGCGCATGCGTCAGGAGTTGAGCGAATTGGGTTTTCGCCACCGTATCGTCGCCGCGCCCAACCCGGCGGCGGCGCGGGTGCTGGCGAATATTTACGATGGTTTGGCGATCGGTGAGGACGCCTTGCAGCAGGCGCTGGCGCCACTGCCCATCGACCGCGCCGGCCTTGACCCGCAGGCGGCCACGGCCTTGTCGCGTATGGGCTTGCGCACTTTGGCCCAGGTGCAGGCGTTGCCTCGGCATACCCTGGCGCGGCGCTTTGACGCCGGCTTGCTCAAGCACCTGGATGCCCTGAGCGGGCAGCGCCCACTGGCCCTGGCGTTTTACCAGCCGCCGGATCAGTTCGACGTGCGCATCGAGCTGAATTTCGACGTGCAATCCCATCAGGCGTTGTTGTTCCCGTTACGGCGCCTGACCGGTGACTTGTCCGCCTTTCTCTGTGGACGCGACAGTGGCGTGCAGCGCTTCGACTTGCACCTGGAACACGCCCAGGCGCCCGACAGCGTGATCAAGGTCGGCCTGCTCAGCGCCGAGCGTGAACCGTCGATGCTGTTCGAACTGGCCCGTGGTCGCCTGGAACAAGTGCAAGTCACCTCACCGGTGCGCGGTTGTCGCCTGGTGGCCCAGGACCTGCCGGCGTTTGTGCCGCAACGCCAGGACCTGTTCGACGATCGCCCACAACAAACCTTGCCTTGGGAGCAACTGCGCGAACGCCTGCGCGCACGGCTTGGCGATGAGGCCGTACAGAGCCTGCGCTTTCACGCCGACCATCGCCCCGAATGTGCCTGGCAGGCGAGCGCCGACAGCCGTGCGTGCCCGACCTTGCACAAGGTGCAGCGCCCCGGCTGGTTGCTGGCTGAACCGACCTTGCTGGCCGAGCAGGGCGTGCAGATCCTGATGGGGCCGGAACGTATCGAATCCGGCTGGTGGGACGGCGCCGATATCCGCCGCGACTATTACCTGATCCGCACCCGTGCCGGCCAGCAAGGCTGGGCCTATCGCTGCGTGGGGCAAAACGACGGGCTGTGGCTGCAAGGCTGGTTCGCATGAGCTACGCCGAGCTGCATTGCCTGTCCAATTTCAGTTTCCAGCGCGGCGCGTCCAGTGCGCTGGAGCTGTTCGAACGTGCCAAGCGCCAAGGCTACAGCGCCCTGGCGATCACCGACGAATGCACCTTGGCGGGCATCGTGCGGGCCTGGCAGGCGGCGAAGGCGGTGGATTTGCCGCTGATTATCGGCAGCGAGATGCGCATCGAAAACGGCCCGAAACTGGTGTTGCTGGTCGAAGATCTCAGCGGCTATCAACACCTGTGCCGGCTGATTACCCTGGCTCGCCGCCGCGCCGAAAAAGGCCGTTACCGCCTGTTGCACGCCGACTTCGAACAACCGATGCCCGGCCTGCTGGCGCTGTGGGTGGCCGAAGACAGCGACACCCAGGCCACCCTCCAATGGCTGCAACACACCTTCGCCGAACGCCTGTGGCTGGCGGTGCACCTGCACTGCGGCCAGGACGATGCGCGCCATTTGCAACAGCGTCTGGCCCTGGCCGCCAGCCTGCAGATCCCGGCGGTGGCTTGCGGCGATGTGCACATGCACGCGCGGGGTCGCCGCGCCTTGCAAGACACCATGACCGCGATCCGCCATCACGTGCCGGTGGCCGAAGCCGGCACGCGCCTGCACCCCAATGGCGAGCGACATTTACGCAGCCTCGAGGCGTTGGCCGCGCTGTACCCGCAAGCCTTGCGCGACGAAACCCTGGCCATCGCGAAACGTTGCACCTTTGACCTCAGCCAGCTGCGCTACCACTACCCACGCGAGCTGGTGCCCGCCGGCCATGACGCCCAATCCTGGCTGCGCGCGGTGACTGAAGAAGGCATTGCCCAACGCTGGCCACACGGTGTCGACGCCAAGACCTTGCAGCAGATCAATAAGGAATTGGGCTTGATCAGCGAACTGGGCTACGAAAGCTACTTTTTGACGGTGCACGACATCGTGCGCTTCGCCCGCAGCCGTTCAATCCTTTGCCAGGGCCGGGGTTCGGCGGCCAACTCGGCGGTGTGTTTTGCCTTGGGCATCACCGAAATCGACCCGAGCCTGACGAGCATGCTGTTCGAGCGTTTCCTGTCCAAGGAGCGCAATGAACCGCCGGATATCGACGTGGACTTCGAACATGAACGCCGTGAAGAGGTGCTGCAGTACGTGTTCCAACGCTACGGCCGCACCCGTGCGGCGTTGACGGCGGTGGTCAGCAGTTATCACGCGTCCGGCGCGGTGCGTGATGTGGCCAAGGCCCTCGGTTTGCCGCCGGACCAGATCAACGCGCTGGCCGACTGTTGCGGACGCTGGAGTGAAGATGCGCCGCCGCTGGAACGCCTGCGCGAAGGCGGCTTCGACCCGCAAAGCCCGATCCTGCGGCGTGTGCTGACATTGACTCAACAACTGATCGGCTTCCCCCGGCACTTGTCCCAGCACCCTGGCGGTTTTGTGATTTCCGAATACCCGCTGGACACCCTGGTGCCAGTGGAAAATGCCGCCATGGCCGAGCGCACCATTATCCAGTGGGACAAGGACGACCTCGACGCCGTCGGCCTGCTCAAAGTGGATATCCTCGCGTTGGGCATGCTCAGCGCGATCCGCCGCTGCTTCGACTTGCTGCGCCGTCACCGCAACCGCGATCTTGCGTTGGCGACGATCCCCAAGGAGGACCCGGCAACCTACGCAATGATCAGCAAGGCCGACACCATCGGCGTGTTCCAGATCGAGTCGCGGGCACAGATGTCGATGCTGCCCAGGCTCAAACCGAAGAATTTCTACGACCTGGTGATTGAGGTGGCGATTGTGCGGCCTGGGCCGATCCAGGGCGGCATGGTGCATCCGTACCTGCGGCGCCGGAATAACGAAGAGCCCACCACTTATCCATCGCCGGAACTTGAGGCGGTGCTGAAGCGCACCTTGGGCGTGCCGCTGTTCCAGGAACAGGTGATGCAGATCGCCATGGTCGCCGCCGACTATGGCCCCGGCGAAGCCGACCAGTTGCGCCGCTCCATGGCCGCGTGGAAACGCCATGGTGGCCTCGAACCGCATCAGCAGCGCCTGCGCACCGGCATGCTCAAGAACGGCTACAGCGAGGAATTTGCCGCGCAGATCTTCGAGCAGATCAAAGGCTTTGGCAGCTATGGTTTCCCCGAGTCCCATGCGGCCAGTTTTGCCTTGCTGACCTACGCCAGTTGCTGGCTCAAGTGCCATGAACCGGCGGCGTTCGCCTGCGCCCTGATCAACAGCTGGCCCATGGGTTTCTACAGCCCGGACCAGATCCTGCAGGATGCGCGGCGCCATCGCTTGCAGATCCGCCCGGTGGACGTGCTGGCCAGTGACTGGGATTGCAGCCTGGAGCCTGTCGACGGCCAGCAACCGGCGATTCGCATGGGCTTGCGCATGATCTCGGGGTTTCGTGAGGAGGATGGGCGGCGCATCGAGGCGGCGCGCCAGCGTCGTGTGTTCAGCGACATTGCCGACCTGGACGACCGCGCCGGCCTGGATGCGCGGGCCCAGGCGTTGCTGGCGGATGCCGGAGCCTTGCGTGCGTTGGCGGGCAACCGGCACAGGGCACGCTGGGAAGTGGCGGGCGTGCATAAACAGTTGGGGTTGTTCGCGGGCCTGCCGAGCCCCGACGAAGCGGCGGTGCAATTGCCGGCGCCGACGGTTGGCGAAGACCTGCAGGCCGACTACGCCACTGTCGGCACCACCCTGGGCCCGCATCCGCTGGCGTTGCTGCGTGATGAGTTGCGCAAACGCCGCTGCCGCAGCTCTTTGGAGTTGATGGCGGTAGAGCATGGGCGCAATGTCAGCGTCGCCGGTCTGGTGACCGGGCGTCAGCGCCCTGGCACCGCCAGTGGCGTGACCTTTGTGACGTTGGAGGATGAATTCGGCAACCTCAATGTGGTGGTGTGGCGCGACCTGGCAGAACGCCAGCGCCCAGCATTAGTGGGTTCGCGGTTGCTCAAAGTCGACGGGCGCTGGGAGGCGGTGGGTGAGGTGCGGCACCTGATCGCCGGGCGTCTGACCGACCTGACGCCACTGCTGGAAGGCATCCATGTGCGCAGCCGGGATTTTCATTGAGGGCAGTGGTTTTTGCCGCCATTACCTCCTAACTTATAACAAGTGAAACCATCTGCCGCTGGCGCGCTCCAAAACGTTGCAAATACCCTCTCTTTGCACAGAGCCAACCGATGCAATTTTTATCCAACCCCTATGGCTGTGAAGGCTGGTCCGGTGAAATGGCCCAGCGTATCCGTGCTTTCGATTGGTCCGCCACGGATCTTGGCCCGATTGACACCTGGAGCGCCAGCCTGGCCTGCAACGTGCAAATGATGCTGGCCTCGCCCGTGCCGATGGTGATGCTGTGGGGGCGGGCGGGCTACATGATCTATAACGACAGCTATTCGGTGTTTGCCGGCGGCCGGCATCCGTACTTGCTCGGCACGCCGGTGGAGCTAGGCTGGCCGGAGGTGGCCGAGTTCAATCGCCACGTGGTTGACACCTGCCTGGCGGGCGGCACCTTGACGTTTAACAACAAAGACCTGGTGTTGTTGCGTAACGGCAAGCCGGAAACCGTCTGGCTGGACCTCTATTACAGCCCCGTCGCCGGGGACAATCAGCAGCCGGCCGGGGTGTTGGCGATTGTGGTGGAAACCACCGAGCATGTGCATTCCGAGCGCCTGCGCCAGGAACTCACCCATAACCTGGAGCAACGCGTCGCCGCCGAAGTGCAAGCGCGTTCCGCCGCCGAAGACCAGTTGCGCCAATCCCAGAAGCTTGAAGCCATCGGCGGCCTGACCGGCGGCGTGGCCCATGACTTCAATAACCTGCTGCAAGTGATCGCCGGCAATCTGCACCTGCTGGCCCGCCACGAGCCGGACAACCCCCAGGTGCAGCGTCGGGTCACGGCGGCTATCGCGGCGGTGGAGCGCGGCGCCAAGCTGTCTTCGCAACTGTTGGCGTTTGCGCGTCGCCAGCCGTTGTCGCCGGCGGTGTACAACCCACAACGTATCTACGCCGGTTTAGGCGAACTGCTGCAACGGGCGTTGGGTGAGACCATTCATATCGACGTGCAACTGCCCCAGGATTCCTGGTGCATCAATGTCGACCGCAACCAACTGGAAAACGCGCTGCTCAACCTGGCGATCAATGCCCGTGATGCCATGCAAGGCGAGGGCGTGATTCGCATCAGTGGGGAAAACGTCATCCTCAACCCGGGCGATTGCATCGGTAAAAGCATAAAACCCGGTGAATACGTGCGTTTGGCGGTGACCGACACCGGTGTCGGCATGCCCCAGGAGGTGCTCAAGCGTGCGTTCGAGCCGTTCTTCACCACCAAGCGCGAAGGGCACGGCACCGGCCTGGGCTTGAGCATGGTGTTTGGTTTTGTGCGCCAAAGCGGCGGGCATGTGGAGGTGTGGAGCGAGGAGGGCAAAGGCTCGGTGGTGCAGATGTATTTCCCCCACAGCCTGGAACCCGAATGTTGTGAGGTCGACACCGAGCAGGCGACTCACAGCGGCGGCCAGGAAACCATCCTGGTGGTCGAGGACAACGAAGGCGTGCGCCTGACCGTGGTCGAGTTGCTGCAGCAATCGGGCTACACCGTACTGACCGCCGAAGACGGCGACCGGGCCATGCAGGCCCTGCAAAACGACGTGCGCCCGGACCTGATCTTTACCGACGTGGTGATGCCCGGCCGGGTCAAAAGCACCGACCTGGCCGACTGGGCCCGCGTGCAGCACCCGCCGGTGGCGGTGCTGTTCACTTCCGGCCACACCCGCGACATTCTTTCCAGCACGCATTTGCTGAGCCCCGACATTCATCTGCTGAGCAAGCCCTACAGCCCCGAAGCCCTCACGCAACGGGTGCGCAGCGTGCTCACCGCCAGACAAGGTTGCCCATGACGTCACAGCGCGACATCCCCCCGATCACTGCCCAGCGCCCAGGCTTTGTGCGTGTGCGCGGCGCCCGCGAACACAACCTGCGTAACGTCGATGTGGACATTCCCCGGGATGCCCTGGTGGTGTTTACCGGCGTATCGGGTTCGGGCAAATCATCCCTGGCGTTTTCCACGGTGTATGCCGAGGCTCAGCGCCGTTATTTTGAATCGGTGGCGCCCTATGCGCGGCGCCTGATTGACCAGGTCGGCGTGCCCGATGTGGATGCTATCGAAGGCTTGCCACCGGCCGTGGCCCTGCAACAGCAGCGCGGTACGCCGAGTGCGCGCTCGTCGGTGGGCAGCGTCACCACCTTGTCGAGCCTGATCCGCATGCTGTATTCGCGTGCCGGCAGTTATCCGCCGGGGCAGGCGATGCTGTATGCCGAGGACTTTTCACCGAACCTGCCCCAGGGCGCTTGCCCGCACTGCCACGGTTTGGGCCGCGTGTATGAGGTGACCGAGGCGCTGATGGTACCCGATCCGTCCTTGACCATTCGCCAGCGTGCGGTGGCGTCCTGGCCCTTGGCGTGGCAGGGGCAGAACCTGCGCGACATCCTTGTGACCCTGGGCTATGACGTGGACATCCCGTGGCGCGACCTGCCGAAAAAGCAGCGCGACTGGATTCTGTTCACCGAAGAAACCCCGACCGTGCCGGTGTACGCAGGCTTCACCCCGCAGCAGACCCGCGACGCGCTGAAACGCAAGCTGGAACCGAGCTACCAGGGCACGTTCAGTGGCGCGCGGCGCTATATCCTGCACACCTTCAGCCACACCCAAAGCGCCCTGATGAAAAAGCGCGTGTCGCAGTTCATGCAGGGCAGCGCCTGCCCGGCGTGTGAGGGCAAGCGCTTGAACAAGGCGGCGCTGTCGGTGAAGTTTGCCGGGGTGGACATCGGCGCGCTGTCGCAGCTGTCGCTGGCGCAGTTGGCCGAGCTGCTGCGTCCGGTGGCGGCGGGGCGGGACACGATGAAGCTGTCGGTGGAAAAACGCCTGGCGGCCCAGCGTATCGCCCAGGACTTGCTGGAGCGGGTCAGCACCCTCACCGAGCTGGGCCTGGGCTATCTGTCCCTGGAGCGCAGCACGCCCACATTGTCGTCCGGGGAATTGCAGCGCCTGCGCCTGGCCACCCAATTGGGTTCGCAATTGTTCGGCGTGATCTATGTGCTGGATGAGCCCTCGGCGGGCCTGCACCCGGCGGATGGCGAAGCATTGTTCACTGCGCTTGAGCGTTTGAAAGCCGCCGGCAATTCGTTGTTTGTGGTGGAACATGACCTGGAAACCATGCGCCGCGCCGACTGGCTGATCGACGTGGGCCCGGCTGCCGGTGAGCACGGCGGGCAAGTGCTGTACAGCGGCCCGCCCGCCGGGTTGGCCGATGTGCAGGCATCGCAGACGCGCGAGTATTTGTTCGCCGAGCGGCGCACTTGCAGCCGTACGCGACGTGAGCCGTCCGGCTGGCTGAAGCTTGAAGGCGTGACGCGTAATAACCTCAAGGACCTGAGCGTGGATTTCCCGCTGGGTTGCTTTACGGCGGTGACGGGTATTTCCGGTTCGGGCAAATCCAGCCTGGTCAGCCAGGCGCTGTTGGAACTGGTGGGCACGGGCTTGGGCCGTGTGCTGGAAAGCGACGAAGAACCGAGCCTTGAAGACGATGCCCCGCAAAGCAGTGGCGGGCGGATCAGCAGCGGTTTGGAACAGATTCGACGTTTGGTGCAGGTGGACCAGAAGCCCATTGGCCGCACGCCGCGCTCCAATCTGGCGACTTACACCGGGTTGTTCGATAACGTGCGCAAATTGTTTGCGGCAACGCCGGCGGCCAGGAAGCGTCATTTCGATGCCGGGCAGTTCTCGTTCAACGTCGCCAAGGGCCGTTGCCCCCATTGCGAGGGGGAAGGGTTTGTCAGTGTCGAGTTGCTGTTTATGCCCAGCGTGTATGCGCCGTGCCCGACGTGTCATGGGGCGCGTTATAACCCTGAGACGTTGGCGATCAAGTGGCAAGGTTTGAACATCGCCCAGGTGCTGGGGTTGACGGTGGAGCAGGCGGTCGAGGTGTTTGCCGAGCAGCCTGGGGTGTTGCGTTCGTTGCAAGTGTTGCGGGATATCGGTTTGGGGTATCTGCGTCTGGGGCAGCCGGCGACCGAGCTGTCCGGCGGTGAGGCGCAGCGGATCAAGTTGGCGACCGAGTTGCAACGTAATGCCAGAGGCGCGACGTTGTATGTGTTGGATGAGCCGACTACGGGTTTGCATCCACGGGATGTGGACCGTTTGCTGAGTCAGCTTAATCATCTGGTGGACGCGGGGCACACGGTGGTTGTGGTGGAGCATGAGATGCGCGTGGTGGCCCAGGGGGATTGGGTGATTGATATTGGGCCGGGGGCTGGGGATTTGGGCGGGAAGGTGGTGGCTCATGGTACGCCGCAGAAGGTCGCCAAAAGCAAAGCCAGCCGTACTGCACCGTTTTTGGCGCGGGAGTTAGTGTAAGTTTCAACGCCGATTAATTGTGGGAGCTGGCTTGCCTGCGATGGCGGTTTGTTGGTGTACATATCCGTTGCTGCGGTAACGGCTACTTAGGGTTCCGCCCTTACGGCGGGTCACTTTTGGCAAACGCCCCAAAAGTAACCAAAAGGTCTGTGCCCCACCACTCGGCACCTCGCTAATGCTCGGTGTGCCCTCACTCCGGCTTGAATCCGTGGGCCGCCGCGATGGGCCATCCTTGGCCCAGCGCGGCTAACCCGGCGTCCTGCCGGGTTGCCCACGGATTCAAGCCTGCGTTCGGCCAGCGTGGTTGACGGGGCGCCTCAGATCAAAATCAAAATCTACAGCACGGCGGCCTGAAAGCCGACCTGAGTGGTTGAAGCAAAAGCCAGATCAAGTGCAAGTCAAAAGCCTATCTACCTGATGCAACGCGGTCTAAATGTGGGAGCGGGCTTGCTCGCGAATGCAGTATGTCAGTTATAGATGAATTGACTGACCCACCGCATTCGCGAGCAAGCCCGCTCCCACAGTTGACCCCATACAGTTTTGAATATGAGGTTGACTGCAGATTTGCATGCACTGAAGAGCTGCTTTTCTGTGGGAGCTGGCTTGCCTGCGATGCAGACACCTCGGTGTGTCAGGTAAACCGAGTTGATACTATCGCAGGCAAGCCAGCTCCCACCTTTGACCGAGTATGGCTTTGCTCCTGCTGTTGCTGTTGCTGTTGCTGTTGCTGTTGCAGTGGCCCTTACATCCTTTTCGATGACGAAGTCAGCGGTCTTTTGATCTGCGCTTGTGATCTTGATCTTGATCTGAAATCGCCCCCCCAAATCAGTGTCGGATTGCGGGCATGCCGAGCCACAGCGAGGCACCGAGTGTTGGGGCGAGGACTTTTTGGTTACTTTTGACTGGGCCGGCATTCCGGTCCTTGTAAAAGTGACCCGCCGTAAGGGCGGAACCATACGCCGCCGTTACCTAAATAACGGATATGCCCCCTCAACGCCCAGCCAGGCGAATCTGCTCCTTGGCCTGCTTCACCACATTCTCCACCGTAAACCCGAACTTCTCCTGCAAGTTGGCCAGCGGTGCCGACGCGCCAAAGCTGTTCATTACCACTTTAGCGCCGGTCTGCCCGACGTAGCGGTCCCAACCCAGGGGCCCAGCCTGTTCCACCACTACGCGGGCTTTTACCGCTGGCGGCAAGACGCTGTCGCGGTACGCCTGATCCTGGTCTTCAAACAATTCCCAGCTGGGCATCGACACAACCTGAGCGGCAATGCCTTCAGCTTGCAACTGCTCATAAGCCGCCACCGCCAGGCTCACTTCACTGCCCGTCGCCAACAGCAGCACCTGAGGTTTATCAGCACCCGCCAACACATAAGCGCCTTTGGCCGCCCCAGACGCCGCCGCATATTTTGTGCGATCCAAGGTCGGCAGCGCCTGGCGCGACAGCACCACGCAGCTCGGCCGATGGGTTTGCGCCAGGGCCACCTTCCACAGTTCCAGCGTTTCGTTGGCATCGCCTGGGCGCAGGGTCAGCAACCCTGGCGTGGCGCGCAGTTGTGTCAGGTGTTCGATGGGCTGGTGCGTCGGGCCGTCTTCACCTACGCCAATCGAGTCATGGGTAAACACAAACACCACCGGCAATTCCATGATCGCCGCCAGGCGGATCGGTGGTTTCATGTAGTCGCTGAACACCAGGAAGGTCGAGGTGTACGGCCGCAGGTAGGACAGCGCCATGCCATTGGCAATCGCACCCATGGCGTGTTCGCGGATGCCGAAGTGCAGGTTGCGCCCGCTGTAGTCATCGGCACTGAAACGCCCGGCGCCGTCGAAGGTGAGGTTGGTCTTGGTCGAGGGCGACAGGTCCGCCGAGCCGCCCAGCAGCCAGGGGATTTGTTGCGCGAAGGCATTCAGCACCTCGCCGCCGGCGGCGCGGCTGGCCACGCCCTTGGCGTCGGTGTCGAAGTGGGGCAATTCGTCCTGCCAGTGCTTCGGCATTTCGCCGGCGCGCATGCGGTGCAATTCATCGGCCAGTTCCGGTTCGTACTGCTCCAGCTGCGCCAAGTGTTGCTGCCAGGTTTCATACAGCGGCTGGCTGCGTTCCAGCAGCGCATCGCGCAGCACCGTGCGGGCGTCGTCGGGCACCAGGAAGCTGGAATCCTGCGGCCAGCCGTAGGCCTCTTTGGTCAGGCGGATTTCTTCGTCGCCCAATGGCTCGCCATGGGCGGCGGCGGTGTTGTGTTTGTGCGGTGAGCCGTAGCCGATCACGCTGTCGACCACAATCAGGGTCGGCGCGCCGGTGTTGGCCTGGAAGGTTTCCAACGCTGCGCTCAGGGCTTGCAGGTCGTTGGCATCGGTAACGTGCAAGGTGTGCCAGCCATAGGCCTGGAAGCGCTTGATCACGTCTTCGCTGAACGCCAGCTCGGTGTGGCCTTCGATGCTGATGGTGTTGTTGTCGTAGATCCAGCACAGGTTATCGAGCTTCAAGTGCCCGGCCATCGACGCCGCTTCGCTGCTGATGCCTTCCATCATGTCGCCATCACCGCACAGGGTGTAGACGTTGTAGTCGAACAGCACCTCGCCGTCGCGGTTAAAGCGCTTGCCCAGCCAGCGCTCGGCCATGGCCATGCCGACGCTGTTGGCGCAGCCCTGGCCCAGCGGGCCGGTGGTGGTTTCCACGCCGGTGGTCATGCGGTACTCGGGGTGGCCGGGGGTCTTGGAACTCATCTGCCGGAATTGCTTGATGTCGTCCAGGCTGATCGCCGGCTGGCCGGAGCGCTTGCCGTGGGCATCAATCTCAACCACACCGGCCAGGTGCAGCAGCGAATACAACAGCATCGAGGCGTGCCCCACCGACAACACAAAGCGGTCGCGGTTAGGCCAATCCGGGTGTTCGGGGTGGTAACGCAGGAAGCGGCTCCACAGCGTGTAGCCCACCGGTGCCAGGCCCATGGGCGTGCCGGGGTGGCCGGAGTTGGCCTTTTGCACGGCGTCCATGGCCAGGGTACGAATAGTGTTGATGCATTGGGTGTCGACAGCAGTGGCAGCGTGAGTCATGAAACCGTTCTCCCTCGGGTGGCGATCTACAGTGGAGGGCAGGGCACGGCAAAGGTTTGATCCCATCGTGCGCATTACGACGAACGGGACCGCCTTGACCCAAGACATGACAAGACCCCTTGGAATGGGCTAGTTTCAAGGCGTAGGCCATTGATCAACTTGCGGAGGTACTCCATGCCAGTGAAACACGACCTGTATCAGGATTTGGGTTTGAGCAAGGAAGAGGTCGACGGGCGTCGGGCGAAAAATCCCCATTTGAACGCGCTGTTTGATAAGTACAACACCGTCGATGAGCAGGTGGTGAGCGCCGAAAAGGCATCCGGTAGTGATGAGGTGTTGAAGAAGCTGAAGGATAAACGCCTGTTGGTTAAAGACGAGATCAGGGACTTGCTGCAATAAAACGTCCTACAGGACGCGGACATATTTGTTCAGAATTGTCTAAGCGACAGCCGGCGTTTCACTGCTTATGATGCCGGCCGTCCACCCGGCTCTGGGGACTGTTGCGGCGCAAGGATTGCGCTGCTGAGCCGGGCGGGCATCCTATCTCATGCACGCAGCGCCTGGATGCATTCATCCATGGAGCGCTGCTGCGTCTCGGCATACAGCTTCAATTCATCAATCGTCCGACGGCCCAGTGCCTGCTCGAATTGAGCCTGGTTCGAATGGGCTGTGTAGTGACTTTGCGCGGCATCGCCCAGGTTCGACTGGAAAATCCCCGCCGCACTCACCGGCAGAAAATCCTCATACACCAAAGGCTCCACCGCCACGTGCCCAGATGCCATCAAGGCCTCCAACGTTTGCGGCTGATTAGCCTGGCCGCGTGCCGCCAAGCCTTGCTCGGTGACGAAGTAGCGGAAATACGCCAGGCCCTGTTCACGCATCTGCGCGTGGTTATCGGGGAAGGCCTGGAAGTGTTGCGCCATCAATTCGACGTAACGTGCAGCGTTGCCCTCATTCGGGAAGGCGCCCAGTTCGTCGCGCGCCGCGTTCAGCAACTGGTCGTACAGGGCGCGACCCTTTGGCGTCAACGCCACACCCCGTTGTTCTATTTCGCCGAAACGCGCGCTGTGGCTGCCTTTTGCGTCGGTAAACGCGATGGGCTCGTCGAGCGCCTTGAAGCTGGTCTGACGCAGCAGGATAGGGCACTGGCGACGTGGTGGGCCTTCGATAACGGCTTTGGGCGTGATGCCTTTGCCGGGCATCGCGGCCTGTACCTGGTCGATGTCCAGGGTACGCGGCGTCAGGTGATTAATGTGTGGGCCTTTGAACGCCACCACGTCGGCGATCAGGCGATGCTGGTCGCTCAATTGCTGGTATTGGGCGCCGGTCACGGTGGCGGTGTGGTGCCAGCGAAAGGTTTCCAGAGCCTCGCGGATAAACACTTGGGCATCCGCGGCGTTGAGGCCGCCGTCGCGTTCGGCTTGCTCGATCAGCGCCAAGGCGCCAGGGGAGAAAATCGAGCGTTTGGCCAAGGCGCTTTCAGCGAAGGCGCGCAGCTCGAGGTTTTCGATCAATTCCAGACGTAGCAGGGACGTAAAGACGCGGAACGGGCTGGCCTGCAGCGCCTGTTCATGCACGGCGCGAAAGGCCGTGGAATGCACCGGCACGCCGGCGGGTGTGAGGTCGTAATAGCCCACCGGCTGCATGCCCATCACCGCAAACAGACGGCCGATAGTGGCCAGCTCATGGGCGGTGCCCAGGCGGATGGCGCCGTGGCGCTCCATGGCCAGGCGATCCATTTCACCGGTGCGTTGCAAGTGTTTGGCCAGGCCGGAATCACTCTCCAGCACCCGCGTATTGGTCTCGGCCACCAGCGCCATCAGCGCGCCGTAAAGCGGAACTTCATCTCGGTACATGTCGGACATGGCCCTGGAAAAGTCTTTGCGAATCTCGTCGGGGCTGACATACGCGGCGCCTGGCATAGAAAAATTCCTGAACACGGTGGTGAGGGTGCGGCCTTTCTCTGGATTCTGTTGGGCTTTAAGGGGGCTGGCAAACGAAGAATCCTCAGGACTTCATTCTGCAAATGAATGAAATGACGCAAATATGACAAAAATCAGCGCCAGGAAAATTTCATTTTCGCGGCTACTTTCCTAACTAATTCTTCACGAGGCGCGCCCCGGTCCTCATGAAACAATCGTTACGTTTGTAGGGATGAAAACGCCGTTTGCACACAACGCACATAAAAAAATGTTTAGGGGCCGTTACACATGAAAATTTCTACACTGGCGTTATCCATCACCGCAGCGTTGCTCGCGCAACACGCGTGCGCTGATGACTTCGGGCTCGGTTCTCTGGGCACGGGCACGGGTCACAGCGGCTTTCTTGAAGACAGCCATGCGGCTATCAGTTCGCGGACCATGTATTACAGCGCCGACAACCGTTCGGGCACCAACAACGATCTGCGCGAAGCCGCGACTTTGCTGCGCTTTGACTACAAATCCGGTTACACCCAAGGCACCCTCGGCGTCGGTTTCGACGTGATGGCGTTCGGCGCCTTGCGTCTGGACGGTGGCGACGGCCACGCCGCAGGCCCGGGCCTGGCGGGTAACGGCAACAGCTTTTTCCCGACCAAAAACAACGGCACCGAACCCGCCGACAGTTTCGGTCGCGCTGCGGGTAACGTGAAGTTCCGCATTTCCCAGACCGAGTTGCACGTCGGTGGCGGTTTGGCCCCGGTGTTGCCTATCCTGGTCTCCAACGACAGCCGTGTGGCGCCGCAGACCTTTGACGGCGGCATCCTGACCTCCAACGACATCCCCAACGTGACCTTCACCGGTGGTGAGCTCAACCGTGCCGAAGGCCGTGCTTCCAGCAACGCCACGGGCTTGAGCGTTGCCGGCGGTACCCGCGACAGCGACAGCTTCAAGTTCGGCGGTGTGGACTACAAACCGTTTGGCTCGTCCGACAACGCCATCGCTAAAAACCTGACGCTGCAGTACTACTACGCCGACCTGCAGGACTTCTACAAACAGAACTACTTCGGCCTGGTTCACGTGCTGCCATTGGGCAACGACCAGTCGTTCAAGACTGACCTGCGTTACTTCGACAGCACCAGCGACGGCAAAAATGGCGAAGCCGGCTACCAGTTCAACAACAACGGCGGCTACGCCAAGCACGCCGGCGAAGTGGACAACAAAACCTACAGCGCCGCGTTCACCTACCAGTTGGGCGGCAGCAGCTTGATGCTCGGTCACATCGGTGTGAGCGATGACGGCGGCTTCGTCTGGGTCAACCAGGGCAGCATCGCTGATCCAAACGCACAAGGCGCGGGCGGCAGCGACTTCTACCTGTTCACCGACGCCGTGGTGGGCCAGTTCTCCCGCGCGGGCGAGCAGGTCAATTTTGGCCAGTACTCCTATGACTTCAAGGCCTTTGTACCCGGCTTGAAAGCCTCCGTGGCGTACCTGGACGGCACGGGCATCAAGTCCAAAGTGGCCGGTGGGTCGGATCAAAAAGAAAACGAAACCGACTTCCGCCTGGACTACGTGGTGCAGCAAGGCCCGCTCAAAGGCTTCGGCACCACCTTCCGTACCGGTACTTACAAAGGTCACAACACCGGCACTGCGGACCAGGACCAGACGCGCCTGATCTTCAACTACACCTACGCGATCTTCTAAGCTCGCGTCGCCACAAACGGAGGCCGCCTGAACAGCGGCCTCTTTTTTTGCGCGCGCGAACACGACTTCATGTGCATCCGCGCACGGATGGGTTTTACACTGCCCCCACTGTGTCAGTGATGGAGGACCCAATGACGGCCACGCCCGCAACCAACATCCTTGCAACTATTGAAGGCCAGCGCCTGGCCGCCCAGGACGCTGAGCACTGGCGCGAGTGGGGCCCGTATTTAAGTGAACGCCAATGGGGCACAGTGCGCGAAGACTACAGCGCCGATGGCGATGCCTGGGCCTACTTCCCCCACGAACACGCCCGCAGCCGCGCCTACCGTTGGGGCGAGGACGGCCTGGCGGGTTTCAGCGACAAGGCGCAGCGCTGGTGCCTGGGTTTGGCGTTGTGGAACGAGCGTGACAGCATCCTCAAGGAGCGCCTGTTCGGCCTCAACAACGCCGAGGGCAACCACGGCGAAGACGTCAAGGAGCTGTACTTTTTTGTCGACGGCGTGCCCAGCCATGCCTATATGCGCATGCTCTACAAATACCCGCATGCGGCGTTCCCCTATGCCGACCTGCTCGCCGAAAACGCCCGCCGTGGGCTTGAGGATGCCGAGTACGAAGTGCTCGACACCGGCGTATTCGAAGACAACCGCTACTGTGATGTAACGGTCGAATACGCCAAGCATCAGCCCGACGATATTTTCATGCGCGTCACCGTGCACAACCGCGCAGACCAGCCGACGCGCGTGCAGGTGCTGCCCCAACTGTGGGCGCGCAATGACTGGAGCTGGACCTTGGACGCGCCCAAGCCGCAGTTGCGCCTGGACGGTGAACGGGTGCTGGCCCGGCATCATGAGTTGACCGACCGCCACCTCAGCGCCTGGGGCCAGGACGGCCTGGAGTGGCTGTTCTGCGAAAACGAAAGCAACTTCCCCAAGCTCGATGGGCAACCGGCGCCGGGGCCGTTCAAGGATGGCATCAACGACTACGTGGTGGGCGGCGCAGACTCGGCAATTCGCCGCGACACGGGCACCAAGGTCGCCGCGCGTTTCAGCCTCGAACTGGCGGGCCAGGAGAGCAAGACCCTGTACCTGCGGTTTGCGCCGGTGGACGCGCCCGAGGTCAATGCACGCAAGTTGTTCGAGCTGCGCCGCCAAGAGGCGGACGACTTCTACGCCGCCTTGCAGCAAGGCATTGCCGATGATGACGCGCGCAATGTGCAGCGCCAGGCCCTGGCCGGGTTGCTGTGGTCCAAGCAGCTCTACTACTTTGATGTAAACCAGTGGCTCGACGGCGACCCGGCCCAACCCGCGCCGCCGCCCGAACGCCTGCATATCCGCAATACCCATTGGCGGCACCTGTCCAACTTCGACATTTTGTCCATGCCCGACACCTGGGAGTACCCGTGGTACGCCTCCTGGGACCAGGGCTTCCAGGCCGTGGCGATGGCGCTGATTGATCCGGGGTATGCCAAGCAACAGTTGTTGTTGCTGGTTAAAGATCGCTTTATGCACCCCAATGGCCAACTGCCGGCGTATGAATGGCGTTTCGACGACGCCAACCCGCCGGTACACGCCTGGGCCAGTTGGCGCGTGTATCAGCAGGACAAGGCGCTGACCGGCATGGGCGACATGGACTTTCTCGAGCGGATTTTCCACAAGCTGCTGCTGAATTTTTCCTGGTGGGTCAACCGCAAGGACGCCGAGGGCCGCAACCTGTTCCAGGGCGGCTTCCTGGGCCTGGACAACATCGCCTTGTTCGACCGCTCTGCCACCTTGCCGCCCGGCTACCAGCTGGATCAGGCCGACGGCACCGCGTGGGTCGCGGCGTATGCCCTGGACCTGATGCGCATCGGCCTGGAGCTGGCCAAGCGCAATGGGGTGTACGTGGATATCGCGGTGAAGTTCTTTGAGCACTTCCTCTACATCGCCGGCGCGATCAACCGCGTCGACGACAGCGCCGAAGGCTTGTGGGATGAGCAGGACCAGTTCTTCTACGATGTGCTGCACCGCCCGGACGGCCAGAACGAGCCGGTGCGCCTGCGCTCCATCGTCGGCCTGATGCCTTTGTTTGCCGTGTTGGTACTGGAGCAGCGCGAGCACGAAGGGCTGCAAGGCCTGCGTGAGCGACTGCTGGGTTTTATGAAACACCGGCCGGACCTGGCCAAGCTGGTGTCGCGCTGGAACGAACCGGGGCAGGGCAACCGTCTGTTGCTCGCCTTGCTGCGCGGCGAGCGCACCAAGGACCTGCTGCGGCGCATGCTCGATGACCATGAGTTTTTGTCGACGTTTGGCGTGCGCTCGTTATCCAAGGCCTTTGCCGAACAGCCATTGGCGCTGAAGATGAATGGCGACACCCTGTGTGCGCGCTACCAGCCTGGCGAGTCCGACTCACGTTTGTACGGCGGCAACTCCAATTGGCGCGGGCCGCTGTGGATGCCGGTGAACTACATGCTGATCGAATCGCTGCGCGAGTTTCACCGCTACTACGCGGATAACTTCTCGGTGGAGTACCCCACGGGCAGCGGTTATCTGGCGTCCCTTGAGGAGGTGGCCGACAGCCTCAGCCAGCGCCTGACCGGTTTGTTTTTACGCGATGAAAATGGCCTGCGCCCTTCGATGGCGGGGTACGCGCAATTGGAAGCGGACCCGGCCAGTCGCGATCTGCTGTTGTTTCATGAGTATTTCCACGGCGAGACCGGGCGTGGCCTGGGGGCGTCGCATCAGACGGGATGGAGTGCGTTGGTGGCGTTGTTGCTGCAGCCCAAAAGCTAAGCCACACCACTGCTCTGCTTTTCTGTGGGAGCTGGCTTGCCTGCGATGGCCTCAACTCGGTGTGCCCGATGTACCGAGGTGTCTGCATCGCAGCGGTGCGACGATTCGACAAGCCAGCTCCCACAGAAAAGCACACCTTCGGTGTATGCAAATCCGCAGCCGACTTCATTTTCAAAGCTGTATGCGGTCAACTGTGGGAGCGGGCTTGCTCGCGAATGCGGTGTGCCAGTCAACTCATCTGTAACTGACCCACCGCATTCGCGAGCAAGCCCGCTCCCACATTTAGACCGCGTTGCATCTTGCAGAGAGGCTTTTGCTTTGCACTTGATCTGGCTCTTGCTTCAACCACTCAGGTCGGCTTTCAGGCCGCCGTGCTGTAGATCTTGATCTTGATCTGAGGCGCCCCGTTAACCACGATGGCCGAACGCAGGCTTGAATCCGTGGGTAACCCGGCAGGACGCCGGGTTAGCCGCGCTGGGCCAGGGATGGCCCATCGCGGCGGCCCACGGATTCAAGCCGGAGTGCGGGCATGCCGAGCCACAGCGAGGCACCGAGTGTTGGGGCGTGTATGGAACAACCACATGGGTTACACAAAAGTGCATTCACATAGGTAACACTTTGAGTGAAATATAGCCGTCCTTGTCTGCATTCCTCGCATCCACTTGTCCGAGGATCACTGGGCCGAAAATAACAGCCCACACATCGTCGCTCAGCATCTCCATTCCAATAGTCTGGTATTTCAGTAAATGCCCCACATAAATCCGCAGACCTGACCGATAAATCATCCCGTTTGAGTCAGTCCGGTAACACTCAATATGACTTGCATAACCCATCTCCGGCAGTTTCTCAGGATAGGCTCGAGGTGAAGGTGAATAGCATGAAGCCGGTGTTTTCTGGCTCAGCGCTTCATGCCCTCGCTCGTAATTGTAGTGCTGTATGAAACGATCAAAATGTTTCTGCTGAGACTCCCAAGCAACCGCAGGTGGATTGGGCAAAGTGCTTTTCAGTGTTCGGTGCATACGCTCGTGCCTGCCATTTTGGTCTGGCCGACCAGGCTCGATACGCTCAGGAATGATCCCCAGCCGTAGCCACCAGATCGACAACTGTGACAGCCCTCCGCGCCCTGTGCTGGCAAACGGCACTCCGTTGTCAGTACGGATCCGCTCAGGCAAACCATACTCGCGAAACACCCGTTCGAACGTCTCTTGGGTCTCCTTGAAATTGGTGCTGGGCATGCTCTGACAGGCAAGCAAGAAGCGACTGGCATGGTCCATGATTGTTAGCGGATAACACCATACGCCCGCACCTGTCAGGTACTGGCCTTTGTAGTCGGCACTAAAAAGCTGATTGGGCACATCTGCCTTACGTAAAGGTTTTGGATAGACCGCAACTCTTGGCCGCAAGGGTCGCTGCGTGATCAGATCAGCTGCTTTGAGGATGTTATAAATAGTCGTTTTCGAGGGCGGATCCTGGCCCGGAAAGCGCTTTATCAGATCACTCTGGATCTTTTTCGGACCAGGGATTGTCTCGCCTATAGAACGAAGTTCGATAATCGCCTGCTTTACCGCCAAAGGCACCACATAAGTCTGGTGGTGCCGACGGCGACTACGCTCATCAAGCCCACTGGGGCCTTCTGCTTTGTATCGCTCGATCCACTTGTAGCCGGTCTTTCGGCTGATTTCATAGTCTCGACATAGCTGGCTAAGGCTGTGTTTTCCAGTCAGGTATTCAGCGACAAACATCACTTTGAGGTCCATAGGTTTCAGCTCTTTCCAGGGCATGGTCAGATCCTCACGAAATCGACCCTGCCAGTTAAAAACTGTTACCTATGTGCGTGAACTGATTTGTAACCCATGTGGGTGAGTCATACCGGCGAGGACCTTTTGGTTACTTTTGCGTCCTTGCAAAAGTGACCCGCTGTAAGAGCGGAACCAATAGAAGCCGTTACCGCAGAAATGGATATACACACCGACAAACCGCTATCGCAGGCAAGCCAGCTCCCACATTAAAACTACATTGCTTGCGAAATGGCAGCCAAAAAATCCCGTCACCAAAAGGTCTGAATCAGGTAAATTCGCCGCCCCTCCAGACAAGGATGTAGACGATGGCTAATGTTATCGCGCGAGTTGGCAGTGCAGGCCTATTGTGGGCATTGCTGATCACCTTCGGTGTGTCCATCACTTCACTGTATTCCCGAGAAAGCGCTGCGGCCGCGCTGATGATGCATTGCCGCGAATGCGAGAAAGGTGAGAACACCTTCGATGCAACAAAATGGTTCAGCAGCGGTATGTACCGCCTAGAAACGGATATTGTTCCCAACCCGATGCGGTCGATGACTCGCACTCATCCGGTGGTCTTCAAAGCCAAGGACAATGACCAACTGGTAGAGGCCGCGCTGCGTGGAATCAGCGATGTGCTCCCATCCTTCGATACCCGCACGTTTGAAGCACAGTGGCCCGTGTTAACCAAGCGCGTACGTTACAGCTACAGCTTTTTTATGGCGCCTGATGAACCCCGGGACCTCTATGACATGTACTTGCAGGTGGGCAAATACAAGTTGGTGATCGTGGTTGGGCTTGACGTCAATACCGGTGAAATCACCGCCGAGTATGAAGGGCGTGTGATTCGTGAAAACGATGGTAATGACCCTGCGTACATGGACACGTTCGAAGAAATGGATAACGCCAACACCCGCTGACCGGGAGGCTGGCTGAACGAAAAATCCCGCCGGAAGGCGGGATTTTTTTTGAGCGCGGCGTTATCAGGCCGGGAACAGCTCGCTCAGTTTCATGGCCAGCATCATGTCGCCTTCAGTGCGCAGTTTGCCGCTCATGAAAGCCTGCATGCCGTCGGTATCGCCGCTGACAATGCCTTCCATGGTTTCGCCGTCGGTCACCAGGGTCACCTGGGCGTCAGGGTTTTCGCCTTCCAGCAGTTCACAGGTGTTGTTTTTCACCACCAGCGAGAAGTTCTGGGTGTCGTCGATACGGAAACCGAACACCAGGTCCAGGCCGTCGGCAGCGGCCGGGTTGAATTTGGCTTTCATTGCTTCTACAGCTTTGGCTACGTCAGTCATGGTTTCGATCCTTTAAGGTAGAGTCCAGTGACCTTGGGGTCACGGTTGGCCGCAATTCATCGGAACGTGATGAGCTGCGGCGCCTTCAACAGTTGCAAGTGGGTATGACTGTTGAAGGAAGCCAGTGCCACCTCGCGACCACGGAATTTCAGCTGGTTGAGCGAGGTGTTAACAATTTGCCAGTTCAGTTCGAAGGCCTGCGCGGCAGGCATTCGGGTAATCAGGTGGAGCAGGGCGGTAATGGTGCCGCCGGAAGTAAACACGGCGATTTTGTCGCTGTTGTCGGCCGCTTCCAGAATGCGCTGCAGGCCACCCTGCACACGCTCCACGAAGCCCAGCCAGCTTTCCAGCCCAGGCGGGTCGTAGGTGCCGGCCAGCCAGCGCTCGATGATCAGGGCGAAAATGCGCTGGAACTCACTGCGGTTTTGCGCAGCGTTGCGCAGGATATCCACGGCGTGGGGTTCGGTGGTCAGCAGGTCGGGGAGCAGGGCGCGGATGATCGCTTCGCCGTCGAACTCGTTGAAGGCCGTGTCGATTTCCAGCGTTGGGGCTGGCAGGCCGAGGGCGCGGTATTGATCGAACGCGGCGGTGGCGGTGTGTTGCTGGCGACGCAGGTCGCCCGAGACACAACGCTCGAACGTGAGGCCCAGGTCGGCCAGGTGGCGACCGAGTACCTGTGCTTGCTCCACGCCGACGGGCGACAGGACGTCATAGTCGTCTGCACCGAAGGAGGCCTGGCCATGTCGAATCAGATAGATGCTGCCCACGTCCGTTTTCCCGGTACGTTGAAAGTCTGGCGAGGTTATGAGGATGGCAGGGAGCTGTCAATGAAAAAACATACGCTTGTTTTAAAAGCGCGTTAGAGGCCGACTGCTGGCGGTTTGAGCACTGGTCCGAAGGCGGTGCCGCCGGTATGCTGGGGCCATCCGCGCCTGGCGCCGTGCTTTTTTAAGGAGACATATGGATTTTTTGGCCGAATACGCGAGCTTTCTGGCGAAGACCGTCACCCTGGTGGTCGCTATTCTGGTGGTACTGATCAGTTTCGCCGCGCTGCGCAGCAAGGGGCGGCGCAAATCCGCCGGCCAATTGCAGGTCAGCAAGCTCAATGATTTCTACAAAGGCCTGCGTGAACGCCTCGAATCGAGCCTGCTCGACAAGGACCAGCTCAAGGCCCTGCGCAAGTCCGAAAGCAAGACCGAAAAGAAGAACAGCAAGAAGAAGCCCGAGGCCAAGCCACGGGTGTTTGTGCTGGATTTTGACGGCGACATCAAGGCCTCGGCCACCGAGAGCCTGCGTCATGAAATCACCGCGCTGTTGAGCCTGGCCACGCCGAAAGACGAAGTGGTGCTGCGCCTGGAAAGCGGCGGCGGCATGGTGCACAGCTATGGCCTGGCCTCGTCGCAGCTGGCGCGTATCCGTCAGGCCGGCGTGCCGCTGACCGTGTGCATCGACAAGGTTGCGGCCAGCGGCGGCTACATGATGGCGTGCATTGGCGAGAAGATCATCAGCGCACCCTTTGCCATCCTCGGCTCCATTGGCGTGGTGGCGCAGCTGCCCAACGTCAACCGCCTGCTGAAAAAGCACGACATCGACTTTGAAGTGCTGACCGCCGGTGAATACAAACGCACCCTCACCGTGTTTGGCGAAAACACCGAGAAGGGCCGGGAGAAGTTCCAGGAAGACCTGGACATCACCCATCAGTTGTTTAAAAACTTTGTGTCGCGCTATCGCCCGCAGCTGGCAATTGATGAAGTCGCGACCGGAGAAGTGTGGCTGGGTGTTGCAGCGCTCGATAAACAACTGGTCGACGAACTGCAAACCAGTGACGAATACCTGGCGACCAAGGCCAAGACGGCCGAGGTGTTCCACCTGCACTACGCCGAGCGTAAAAGCCTGCAAGAACGCGTAGGCCTGGCGGCCAGCGGCTCGGTGGACCGCGTGTTGCTGACTTGGTGGAGCCGGTTGACCCAGCAGCGGTTCTGGTAACTACAGGCTGTAGGTGATCCCAGTGTGGGAGCGGGCTTGCTGTGGCGAGCAAGCTTGCTTGCGCTGGGGTGCGAAGCGCCCCCAAAAGCCGGCTCCAGCTGCGCTGTCAAACGGGACGGTTCGACGATTCGACAAGCTCCCTCGCCACAGCAAGCCCGCTCCCACATTTAGTTTTGGGGCAGGGCGGGAATCGGTTTTCGCATCAACGTTCCCACCACCAACGCCCCCAGCAAACCCAACAACCCCGCCACCCACAACACCCCGCTGAACCCACCCACAAACGCCTGCCGCGCCAGCGGCTGCACCAGCGCCCGCGCCGGTTCCGGCAACAAAGCCATGGCTGCCGGCATATCCCCGGCCACTACCCTCGATGCAATCCCCGCCGCTTGCGCCTGCCATTGCACGTCGATACTCGCGCTGAGCAGTTGCTCGCTATGGCTGCTCAACAGCGCCCCATACACGCCGATGGCCAACATGATCGCGCTGAAACGCATGGTGGTACTCATGCCCGACGCCATGCCCGCACGGTCACGGGGCACGCAGGCCATGATGTTTTTCTGCGTGTCGCCATTGAGCAAGCCCGCACCGGCGCCAGTCACGGCAATCGCCAGCGCGAAGGGCAGATAACCGCCCACATTCACCGCCCAGGCGCTTAACAGGTTGCCGCAGCCCACTAGAGCCAAACCGGTTGCCATCATCGTCGCTGGCGCAAAACGCCCGGCCAGCCGTGCGCCGATGCGTGGGCAAATCAACATGGTCAAGGCAAATGGCAACATGCCCAGGCCTGAGGCGATTGCGGAAAACCCCAGGCCGTTCTGCAAGTAGAACGGCAACAAAGTCATCATCACCTGGGCACAACCGGCGTAAGCAAACATCCCCAGCAGCGCGCCGATAAAACGCGGGTGCCGGAACAGTTGCAAGTCGACCATGGGCCGCTGTTGCACACGTTCGACCAGCACAAACACCCCCAGCAACACTGCGCCGCCGATCAAGCGCGCGTAGGTCAGCGGGCTGTCCCAGCCGATGCGATTGGCCTCGATCAAACCCCAGATCAGGCACAACAGGCTGGCACTGAAGGCCAGGCTGCCCCATGGGTCCAGGCGTGCCGATTGAGTGTCGCGTGATTCGGGAATCGCCCGCAGCGCCAACGCCATCAACCCCAGGCCCACGGGCAGGTTGAGGTAGAAGATCCAGCGCCAGCCCAGGTACTGGGTGATCACGCCGCCCAGTGTCGGCGCGGCGGTCATCGCCACGCCCATGCACGCGCCCCAGAATGCCCAGGCTTTGGCGCGCTCGACTTCATCGTGAAAGGTGTGGCCGATGGAGGCCAGGGCAGAGGTCAGCAGCAAAGCTGCGCCGACGCCTTTGACAGCGCGGGCAATGTCCAGGAACAACGCATTCGGTGCAGCGCCGCAGCCCAGTGAGGCGAGGATAAAAATGCTCAAGCCCCAGATCAGCGACCGTTTGCGGCCAAAGCGGTCGGCGATGCTGCCGGCGGGCAGCAATAACGCGGCGAACGCCAGCATGTAGGCGCTGACCACCCACTCGATATCGGCGAAGTTCGCGCCCAGGTCGCGCGCAATGCTCGGCAGGGTGACGGCGACGATATTGGTGTCGAGCACGATCAGCGAGCAGACGCCGGAGGCGGTCAGCAGGGTGAGGCGCGGGCTGACCCGGCTCATGGCTTGATTGCCTTACAGGTAATATGGGATAGACAGTTGACGTGCATCGCAGGGGCTCTCTAGTGTGGGAGTACGTTGAGCTTATCTCCGGCCATGCTCGGTTTTATTAGCTGTAACCCTGCACTTCATTACCTTTGAGCTAATGCAATAATGGAAATCCGCCATTTCCGCTACTTCCTCGCCGTCGCCAGGCAGCGCAATTTCACCCGCGCGGCTGAGCAACTGGGCATCGCGCCGCCGACCTTGAGTCGCCAGATTCAGGACATGGAGGCCACGCTGGGCACGCGCCTGTTTATCCGTCAGCAACGTGAGGTCAGCCTCACCGAAGCTGGCGCCGCGTTGTTGATTGAGGCCGAAGCCACCGTGCGCCAATTCGAGTTTGCCCAACGCAACGCCCAGCGTGCCGGGCGGGGAGACATCGGGCATATCGAATTGGGCTATGTGGCGTCGGCGGTGTATTCGGGGCTGCTGCAAAAACAGATGCAGGCGTTCAGCCAGGCGTTTCCCGATGTGAGCGTGAATGTGCGCGAATGCGCCATGGCGTCCTTGCCTGGCGCGGTGGCCGACGGGCGTTATGACATCGGCTATATCCGCTCGCCCATGACCTTGCCCGATGGCGTGGAGGCGGTGCGCCTGGACAGCGAAGGCTTTGTGTTGGCGCTGCCTCAGGATTCCTGGCTGCTGGGGCTTAAGGTCATCGGCTGCGAACACCTGAAAAATGAGACGTTTATATTGCCGGAACAAATCAACGGCACCTTGCAGGTGGCGGCGCAAGGTGGTTTCGCGCCGCGCCTGGGGGCGCAGCCGGGCGGGCTGGTCGCGGTGGTGGCGCTGGTGTCGTTAGGGCAGGGCGTGGCGGTGGTGCCGGCGTCGATGGTCGGGCATGTGAGTTTGCCGGGCGTGGTGTACCGCACGATTCATCAGGATGATGCAGCGTCTTCGTGGCTGTCGCTGATTCACCGGCGCTTTGAGAAAGCGCCGGCGGTGGCGCGGTATATCCAGCAGGTCAAGCAGTCAGCCGTGGTTGCACGGAATCGGCCAGGCGCGTAAGAATCAGGCAGCACGACACCGCCCCGGCATCCAGTACCCCCAGCGAGCGCTCGCCCAGGCGGCTGGCGCGGCCGATTTTGGCGATCAGGTCTTTGGTCGAATCACGCCCCTGTGACGCCGCGGTTTTCATCGCCTCCAGTGCATCACTGAAGGACGCGCCACTGGCCTGCGCACGCTCAAAGGCTTCAACCGCCGGGATCAGCGTGTCCATCAGGCACTTGTCGCCCACGCCCGCTTCGGTGATGTCCTGCAACGAGGTCAAACCGCCGCGCAACAGGTGGGCAAAGGTTGCCGCGTCGATCGCGTCGCTGCTGCGCACTTCGTCGGCCATGCCGATAAACAGGCTGCCATACAGCGGCCCCATGGAACCGCCGATGCCTTCCATCAGGCTCAAGGTCAGTTCATCCAGGGCTTCGGCCAGGGTCAGTTGGCGGCCTTCGAGGCTGCGCCCGCAATGGGCAAAGCCCTTGGCCATGTTGATGCCGTGGTCGCCGTCGCCAATGGCGCCGTCGATTTCACTGAGGTATTCACGGTTGGCCACGATCACGCTGACCAGGTCGGCGACAATGGCGCTGCCGTCGCGGGTGGAAAAATGCTGGCTCATGGTTCACTCCGCCTGGGTCATGCCGATGGAGCGGCAGGGTTGGTCGATCAGGGTTTTAAGCTCGGCGTCGAGGCCGAGCAGGGTCAGGGTCACGCCCATCATTTCCAGGGAGGTGAAGTAGTTGCCGACGTAGCAACGGTGAATCTTCAAACCCTTGGCCTTGAGTTGGTTTTCGACCTCGGCGTAGAACACATACAGCTCCATCACCGGCGTGGCGCCGAGGCCCGAGACCAGCACCACCACGCTGTCGTCCTGGCTGAAATCGCGGTCGGCCAGGATCGGCGCGAGCATGCGCTCGGCCATGGCGGCGGCCGGTTCGATGGCGATCACTTCAATGCCCGGTTCGCCGTGATGGCCGATGCCCAGTTCCATCTGGCCGTCGGGAATCTGGAAGTTCGGCTTGCCCACGGCGGCGATGGTGCAGGGCGTGAGGCCGATGCCGATGGAGCGGCAGTTATCCACGGTTTTCTGCGCGACGCGAATTACGCCATCCAGGTCGTAATGCTGGGCGGCCGCAGCACCGCCGACCTTCCACATGAAGATTTCGCCGGCCACGCCACGGCGCTTGGCGATATCGGCCTTGGGCGCAGAAGCCACGTCGTCATTGGCGACCACGGTGCGGATGCGCATGTCTTTGCTGGCGGCCATTTTCATTGCCAGCTTCACGTTCATGTTGTCGCCAGCGTAGTTGCCGTACAGGCAGGCCACGCCCGCGCCATGGTCGGCGGCGCGGAAGGCGTCGAAGAAGCTCTTGGCGGTGGGCGAGGAGAAAATCTCGCCGACGGCCACGGCGTCCACCAGGCCCGGGCCGACGTAGCCGAGGAAGGCCGGCTCATGGCCGGAGCCGCCGCCGGTGACAATGCCGACACGGCCGGCTGCCGAGGGCCTGGCCTTGGTGATGACCCGTGGGTTGGTTTCGAATTGGCGCAGCTCGGGGTGCGCGACCAGGATGCCGCGCAGCATGTCCTCGACCACTTGGTCCGGATCGTTGATGACTCGATTCATAACACGGGTTCCTGTTCTTGTTCTTAAAGGGCAACACAGTTAATTGTGAAAGCTGGCTTATTGTGGCGAGCAAGCCCGGCCTCCACAGGATCAGGTGGTGTCGCTGAAGTCAGGGTTGCAGGACTACTTTGAGCGACTTGTCCCCGCGCTCCATCACCGCAAACGCTTCCTTGAAGTCCGCCAGCGCAAACGTGTGAGTCACCACGTCGCGCATGTCGATCTTGCGGTTGCCGATAAAGTCGATGGCGCGCGGGTACATGTACGGCCCCAGGTGTGAGCCCAAAATATCCAATTCCTTGCGGTCGCCGATGATCGACCAATCTACCGTGGCCTCGTCATTGAACACGCTGAATTCGACGAAACGCCCCAGCTTGCGCAGCATCGCCAGGCCCTGGTTTACCGCCTTGTGGTGCCCGGTGGCTTCGATATAAATGTCGCAACCATAGCCGTCGGTGATCGCGCGGATCTTGGCCATCACGTCGACTTCAGCCGGGTTCCACACTTCGTCGGCGCCCATGCGCAGGGCGAGGGCGGCGCGTTCGGGTTTCATGTCCAGCACGATGAGTTTTTTCGGGTTGCGCAAGCGCACGGCACCAATGATGCCCAGGCCCAAAGTACCGGCGCCGGCGACCACCACCACATCGTCATGGTCGACATTCGCGCGTTCGGCCGCGTGCAGCGAGCAGGCCAGCGGCTCGATCAGAATGGCTTCATCCGGGGCGATGGATTCCGGCACTTTGTGGATGATGCCTTCCTTGGTGAAGATCATGTACTGGGCCATGGCGCCCTGCACATTGTTCTGGAAGCCATACAGGTCGTGCTTCTGGCACATCCAGTACTGGCCGTGGTTGCAGAAACGGCAGCCCCAGCATGGCACGATCTGCTCGGAGATCACTCGATCACCCACCGCCACGCCACGTTTTTCTGCACCTGGGCCGAGGGCGACCACCCGGCAGACGAACTCATGCCCCGGAATCATCGGCGGCTTCACATAACGCGGTTGCTCGGCATCGCCCCAGAACGACGGCGCGCCGCGATAGGTCTTGATGTCACCCATGCAGATGCCGCACAGCTCGACTTTGGTGAGAATCTCGTCGGGGCCGGGCGTGGGCACGTCGACGGTTTCCAGGCGATAGTCTTCCGGGCCATGGCAGACCACGGCCTGCATGGTTTTCGGGATGACCGGGGAGAGGTGTTCAGGTGTGCGTTCGGTGATGGTGGACATGACAAAAACCTCACGGCAAAAGATGAATTACTGAATGCTGTAGCCGCCATCGATCACCATGTTGGCGCCGGTGATCATCTGCGCGGCGTCGCTGAGCAGGTAAAGCGCCAGCCCGGCGATTTCTTCCGGCTGGGCAAAGCGGCCGGCCGGGATCTGCAATTTGGCCTTTTCACCCACTTCACCGGCCCAGGCTTTTTTGCCCAGGGCGGTCTCGACGATGGTCGGGGAGATGGCGTTGACGTTGATCTGTGGCGCCCACTCCATGGCCAGCACTTTGGTCATGCCGACGATGGCGGCCTTGCTCGCGCAGTAGGCGACGTGACGGTCCAGGCCAATCACGGCAGCCTGGGAGGCCAGGTTGACGATGCGCCCGCCGCCCTGCGCCAGCATGTGTCTGGCGCAGGCCTGGGCCACAAAGAAGCTGGCCTTGAGGTTGATGTCCAGGGTGGTGTCCCAGGCGCTCTCGCTGACGTCGACGGCCTTGTCCAGTAACACCACGCCGGCGCTGTTGATCAGGTAATCCAGGCGCTGGAAGTGTTCGAATATGCTGTCGATGGTGCGCTGTATCTGGCCGATCTGGCCGAGGTCGACGGCAATCCCCAAATGCCCGTCGCCCAGGCCGGCCGCGACTTGCACCACCGCCGGGTCGCGGTCAAGCAAGGCCGCGCGCGCGCCGCGTTCCACCAGCAGGTGGGCGCAGGCCAGGCCAATGCCGGCGGCGCCGCCGGTGATCACCGCGCAACGGCCGGTGAGGTCGAAGGCTTGGTTCCAGAATCCAGACATGAATGACTCCATTTTCGAAAACAGTAGAGATCCAATGTGGGAGCCGGCTTATGTGGGAGCTGGCTTGCCTGCGATGCAGACACCTCGGTGTGTCAGTTACATACGGTTGATGCCATCGCAGGCAAGCCAGCTCCCACACAAGCCAGCTCCCACACTTGACCTTATTTCAAGGTGAGAACTACTTGCCGCCACTGACCTGCTGGTACAGCGCATCGGCATTCGCGTTAGTGACGGGCACCCACGGCAGGATGTAATTCTTGGCGGTGCCATCGCCCCATTTCACGTCCTTGGCGTAGCGCTCCCAGATCACCGATTGCGGCTTGTAGTCCTTGCCGGCCAGGGCACGCAACGCCACATCCAGCGCGCCTTGGGATTGAGCCTGGGCGTCTTGCAGGAAGGTGGTGACTTCGTCTTTTTTCGCCGCCTGAATCGCGTCCGGCATGCCGTCGATAGACGTCACCGGCACGTCCTTGGACGTCAGCCCGTGGGACTTCAGTGCCTGCACGGCGCCAAGGGCCATGTCGTCGTTTTGCGCGATCACGCCGTTGATGCCTTTGGGGTGCGCGTTCAGCCAGTCCTCGGTGAGGGTCAGGGCCTGGGCGCGGTCCCAGTTGGCGGTCTTTTTCTCGATGATCTTGATGTCCGGGTGCTTGCTCAGCACTTGCAGCTCGCCTTTTTCCCGGTCGATCTGCGCCGACTGGCCAATCGGGCCCTGGATGATCACCACGTTACCTTTGCCATTGAGCTTGTCGACCATGGCCTGGGCCTGCAGGCGGCCGCCTTCTACGTCGTCGTTGCCCACATAAGGCACGGAGGCATCGGCTACTTTCGTATTGGAGGCGATGACCACTACGTCGTTGCTCATGGCGGCTTTCACTGTGCCGACCCCGGCCTTGGTGTCGATGGGCACGAACAGGATGGCGTCGTAGCGCTGGGTCACCATGTTTTCGATCTGGTTGTTCTGGGTCAGGGCATCGTAGTTGCCGTCGAACACGGTCAGTTGCACGGTGCCGTCCTTGACCGCCGGGTGTTCCTTGAGCTCGCGGACCCAGTTCTGCATGAACTGGCCCTTGAGGCCGTAGACGGCGGCGCCGATCTTGTAGGTCTTGCCATCGGCGGCAAAGGCAATGCTACTGGCGAGCAGAGTGAGGGTCGCCGCGGCGGCCAAAGTGGTACCAAGTTTCATGAGTAGAACTCCGGTTATTGTTGTGGGTCGTTCTCTAGCGTTTTTTCTTGCGCCACACGTCGATCAGTACTGCGAACACGATGATCAGGCCCTTGGCGACCTGCTGGTAATAGGAGGACACGCCGAGCAGGTTCAGCCCGTTGTTGATCACGCCGATCAGCAGCGCACCAAACAGCGTGCCGACAATGCTGCCGGTGCCGCCCGACAGGCTGGTGCCGCCGATCACCACGGCGGCAATCGCGTCCAGCTCATAGGAAACCCCGGCCTGGGGCAGGGCGGAGGTGGTGCGTGCCGACAGCACTACGCCGGCCAACCCGGCGAGCAAACCCGAGACCACGTACACCGAAAACATCACCTTGCGCACGCCGATACCCGAGGTGCGCGCGCTCTTTTCATTGCCGCCTACCGCGTATACGTAGCGGCCGTACGTGGTGTAGCGCAGCACCATCCAGAAGATCAGCGCGACCACCGCGAAGATCACGATGGGCACGCCAATCGGGCCGATCTTGCCGATGCCCAGCGCCAGGTAGGCGTCGGGCAGGTCGGTGATCGGGCTGCCGTCGTTGAGGATGAAGGTCATGCCGCGCGCAATGCTGAGCATGCCGAGGGTGGCCACGAACGGCGGGATCGACAGGTTGGCAACCATAAAACCGTTGACCACACCGAGCATTGCGCCGGCAAACATCCCCGCGCTCACCGCCGCGAGCAGGCCGTAGCCCTGGGTGGCGACCATGGCGCTGCACAGCCCGGCAAAGGCCAGGATCGAGCCCACCGACAGGTCGATGCCTTTGGTGAGGATCACGTAGGTCATGCCCACGGCCAGGATGCCGTTGATCGAGGTCTGGCGCAGGATGTCCATCCAGTTGCGCCAGGTCATGAAGTATTCGCTGGAAAACGCCATCACCACGCACAGCAGGATAAACACCAGCGGCAGGCCGAAGCGGTCGAGGGACAAACGCAGGCGATTGCGCGGCGCGGTGGTCATGGGCGGTGCGATGGTTTTGGCATTCATGAGGCAAGACTCAACAAGGCTTCCTGGGAAAGGGCGGCGTCGGTGCTGATGGTCACCAGCCGGCCGCCCTTGAATACGGCGATGCGATCACTTAAATGCAGCAGTTCCGGGGCTTCGGATGACACCACGATGGCAGCGCCACCGGCGCGTACGAACTGGTCGAGCAGGTGGTAGATCTCCTGCTTGGCGCCTTCATCGATGCCGCGGGTCGGCTCATCGCAGAGCAGGCACACCGGCTCGGTCGACAGGCATTTGGCGAGCACGACTTTCTGCTGGTTGCCGCCGCTCATGGAGGCCACCGGCAATTGCAGGGAACTGGTCTTGATCTGCAGGCGCTTGACCATGTCTTCGGCCAGCTGGGTTTCCTTGCGTGCATTGATCAGCGACCAACTCGACAGGCGCTTGTAAGCCGACAGCGCAATGTTGGACAGAATGCTGCCGGTGAGCACCAGGCCGCTGTCTTTGCGGTCTTCGGTGACCAGCGACATGCCGGCGTTGATCGTGGCTTTGGGCAGGCCGATGGGCATGGGCTTGCCTTGCAGGGTCACGCTGCCGGAGTCCGCAACGGTCAGCCCATAAATGCAGTTGAGAAACTCGCTGCGCCCCGAACCCATCAGCCCATAAATGCCGAGGATCTCGCCCTGGCGCAGTTGCAGGCTGATGTCGTGGAACTCGCCATTGCGGCTCAGGTTGTCGACTTGCAGGCAGGTGCTGGCGGCGCATTCGCGGCCGACCTTGTGGTCGATGCGTGTCAGCTCCTGGCCGACAATCCCGCGCACCAAATGGTTGCGGTCGATATCGGCCATGCGCCCGCTTTCTACAAAGGCGCCGTCGCGGAAGATGCTGTAGTCGTCGGCGATTTGCGCCAGCTCGCTCAAGCGGTGCGACACATAGACGATGCCGGCGCCGCGCGCGGTGAGGCGGCGGATGGCCTTGAACAGGGTTTGCGCTTCGCGCTCGCCGATCGCCGAAGTCGGCTCGTCCATGATCATCACCTGGCAGTCATGGCTGAACGCCTTGGCGATTTCCACCAGTTGGATCTGCGCCACGCTCAGGCGGTGCATGGGGCTGGTGGCATCGACCTCGAACTCCAGGCTTTCGAGCAGCTCGCGGGTACGGCGGTTGAGGGTCTTGCTGTCGACAATGCAACCGGCGCGGCGCGGTTCGCGGCCCAGCCAGATGTTTTCGGCGACGGTCATATAAGGGATGGGCTCCAGCTCCTGGGTGATCATCGCGATCCCCGCCGCCAGCGCTTCACTTGGGCGGTTGAACTGTACGGGCGTGCCTTTGAGCTGGATGGTCCCGGCGTCACGCTGGGTGATGCCCATCAGGATGCTCAGGAAGGTCGACTTGCCGGCGCCATTGCCGCCGCACAGCGCATGCACGCTGCCGGCCCGCAGAGAAAGGCGCCCATCACGCAGGGCAGGCACCCCGGCGTAGGCCTTGGCGACGTGTTCAGCCTGGAGCAGTAATGGCGTGGCCATCGGCGTGTCCTCGTGCTGTGAATTCTTATTAGGTCGCACAGTCATGTTTTGCTGTGATCATATGTGTACCAAATGAAATTCTGATCAGTCAATCGCTTTCATTAAAAAGTTATAAATACGCCTGTTTGCGCAAAGTACCCCTGTTTAGACGGCTTTGACTGGGAGGTCAGCTAAAACTCGCTTGACAGAAAGGGCGGAATACCCGAGAAATAACTGATCGAAATTTCATTGAGTGATCATATGATCAGTCTAAAGCACCTAAACGGCAGCGGAGCCAGACGCCATGAACACACCTTTCCCGGTGGCTATCGGATGCGATGAAGCGGGTTTTGAGCTCAAAGAGCTGTTAAAGCGCCATATCGAGGCGCTGGGTTACCCGGTGACCGACTTCGGCACCCATTCCACCGCGCCGGTGCTGTACCCGGACATCGCGCTGGCAGTGGCTACCGCCATCAATGCCGGGCAGCAACGCCTCGGGGTGCTGGTGTGTGGCACCGGGATTGGCATGGCTATCTCGGCGAATAAAGTGCTGGGCATTCGTGCAGCCCAGGCCCACGACACCTACTCGGCGGAGCGCGCCCGCAAGAGCAACGATGCGCAAATCCTCTCTATTGGTGCGCGGGTGATCGGCGCCGAGCTGGCCAAAAGCATCGTCAAATCGTTTCTGGAGTCGGAGTTCGAGGCGGCGCGTTCCGGGGCCAAGGTCGAGCGTATCAATGCGATCGAGCGCGATGGGCATCAGTAGTGGACGGGACGGGGCAAGAGTCGGGAGAATGGGTTTTTGACGCCGAAACGGAAGCCCGTCCCCATGAGTGACAGTACCCAGCGCATCGCCAGCGATATCGATCAGATGACCGAAGTGGCGATGCTCTATTACCTTGAGAACGTCACTCAGGAGGCGATTGCCAAGCGCTTCGACCTGTCGCGGGCCAAAGTCAGCCGCTTGCTCAAACGTGCGCGCGATGAAGGGATTGTCGAGGTGCGGGTGTTGCAGCACCCGGCAATGAACAACGAACTGGAGCGCGCGCTGGTGGAGCGCTTCAAGCTCGACCGCGCGTTGATCGCAGTCGACCACAGCGACCCCGACACCCAGCGCTCGGCCGTCGCCAGCCTGGTGGCCAATTACCTGAACAAAACCTTGAGCGACGGCATGATCGTCGCCGTCGGCATGGGCCGTAACGTCGGCGCGGTTGCCGACAATGTGTTTTTGCCGGTGACGCGCAACTGCACATTTGTCTGTGCAATCGGCGGTTCGCTCAAGGCGGGCGAATACATGAACCCTGACCATATCTGCCGACGCCTGGCCCTGCGTTTTGGTGGCGAGAGTGAAAGTCTGTATGCGCCGGCGCTGGTGGCCAACCCGGAATTGCGTGGCGTGCTGATCAACAATGACACCGTGCGCTCAACCCTTGATCGCGCGCGGCGCGCAGATATTGCGCTGATCGGCATTGGTGACATGAGCGAGAACAGCAACATGGTGCGCATGGGCTGGTTCTCGCCCCAGGAAATCGCCCAGGCGCGGCTGTCCGGCACGGTGGGCGACATGATGGGGTATGACTTTATCGACATTCATGGGCAGCCGGCGGTCAACGCGATTCAAGGACGGGTGATCGGGCTGACCGTGCAGGAGTTGTTTCGCATCCCGGATGTGGTGGCAATAGCCAGCGAGAACACCAAGGCGGCGGCGACCTTGGGTGCGTTGCGCTCGGGGGTGATCAATACGTTGGCGACCACGGTGACGAATGCGCACACGATTCTGGCGCTGGATGATGCGACGCGTAAATCCTGAATGTACAAAGGTCAAAAACTGTGGGAGCTGGCTTGCCTGCGATACAGACAACTCGGTCTTTCAGTCACGCCGAGGTGATGCTATCGCAGGCAAGCCAGCTCCCACAGAGGTTATGGGTTGGGCTTACAGATTTTGTAATAGTTTTGCAGTGTGGGAAATTTGAGTTTCGACTGTACGATTCAAGTCCTTTTCTCACTGCAGGACTTGCATGAACACCCTCTCGGAGCCTCCCAGTCGTCTTTCCCCAAGACATTCGCTGTCGCCGTTCCTGCTCAAGCACCCCGTATTCCGACTGCTAACCTTGTCCCGGTCCACTGACCGCGCCTTGCCGTGCCCGGCATTCTGAAATCACTTACGAGACTTTTATAAATGGAATGGTTAGCGGATCCAACGGCCTGGCTCGGCCTGTTGACCTTGATTGTGCTGGAACTGGTGCTGGGCATCGACAACCTGGTGTTTATTGCGATTTTGGCGGACAAGTTGCCACCGGAGCAGCGCGACCGTGCGCGGTTGATCGGGCTGTCCCTGGCATTGCTGATGCGCCTGGGCTTGCTGGCAAGTATTTCGTGGATGGTGACGCTCACCCAGCCCCTGTTTGAAGTGTTCGGCAAAGGTTTCTCCGGGCGTGACCTGATCATGCTGTTCGGGGGTGTGTTCCTGCTGTTCAAAGCCACCATGGAATTGCATGAGCGCCTTGAGGGGCATGTGGCGCAACGCACCGGCAATGCCACTTACGCGATGTTCTGGCCGATCGTCGCGCAGATCGTGGTGCTCGACGCGGTGTTCTCCCTGGATGCGGTGGTGACGGCCGTGGGCATGGTCGATGAGCTGGCGGTGATGATGATCGCCGTGGTCTTCTCCATCGGCCTGATGATCGTGGCGAGCAAGCCGCTGACGCGTTTCGTCAACTCGCACCCGACCGTGATCATGCTGTGCCTGAGCTTCTTGATGATGATCGGCCTGGTGCTGACCGCCGAAGGCTTGGGCTTCCATGTGCCTAAAGGCTACCTGTATGCGGCCATGGGCTTCTCGATTGTGGTGGAGTTGTTCAACCAGTTGGCGCGTGCGCGTCGCAAGAAGTCGGCGCAAGGCACCTTGCCAGTGCGCCAGCGTACCGCCCATGCGGTGATGCGTTTGCTCGGTGGTCGCAGTTTGGCGGTGGAGGGCGTGGATGATGACGTGGCTGACCTGCTCGGCGAGCCGGAGGCCGGCCAGGGCCCGCTGTTTGATCGACGTGAACGCGTGATGATCAGCGGCGTGCTGCAATTGGCCGAGCGGCCGATCCGTACCTTGATGACGCCGCGGGCCAAAGTCGACTGTATTGATCTGGCGGACGATGCCGACACCATCCGGCAAACGCTGATGCAATCGTCCTATTCGCGCCTGCCGTTGATCCGCAACGGTGCGGTGGATGAGCCATTGGGTTTTGTGCACAAAAAAGAACTGCTCAAGGAATACCTGGCCGGTAACGAGCCGAACCTTGAGCACCTGGCGCGCCGGGCGGTCAATTTGCTGGAGAGTTTTTCGATCCTCAATGCGTTGGAACAGATGCGCCAGGAGTCGACCCATATTGCTTTCGTGATCAACGAATTCGGTGACTTCATGGGCGTGTTGAGCATGACCGACATTCTCGAGTCCATCGCCGGTGAATTGCCCGATGCCAGTGAAATCGAAGGGCCGGATGTTATTGAGGAAGGCGAGGGGTATCGCGTCAATGGGGCCGTGAACCTTAACCTGGTGCGTCAGCGTACCGGCTTCAAGGCTGCCGCAACCCAGGACTATCAAACCCTGGCGGGGTTGGTGATGAGCTTGCTCGATCGCCTGCCCGTGGTGGGTGATAGCCTGGAGCATGAGGGCTGGCGCCTCACCGTGCTGGCGGTTGAAGAGCGCCGTGTTACACAGGTGTTGCTTGAGCCGGTGGTTGCCCAGGAAAGGGGTATCGCAGGCTCATAGCAATAGATAAGCCGGAAGTTCGGGAAGCGGTGCGCCGTTTACAAAGTGTGCGAAAACTCCCGCCAGGTACTCTTCTTGATCTTCCGGAAAGCCGATTCCCTGGAACTTTCCGGCCTCCTTGCCATTTTGGTACACCACCAGGGTAGGTGTACCGATATCTCCTAATGCCTCGATTTTTGGGGTCTGTCTCGTATCCAGAACCATGCTTTTGGCTGAGTCGGTGTGGTTTGCGGCAATATTCTCAAACCGCTTATTGGCGCCCAGGCACGCTTCGCAGTACTCAGACACAAACAGCACGAAAACCAGTGGATGTTGGTTCACTAACGACCAATATTCGTCAGGGTGATCGATAACGGTATTTGCCAAGCCCATGGCGATCTCCTTGTGTGCCCATCGAAATGCTGCTGTTGGGTACGCTAAATCGGGAGATCACCGCCGTCTACTGTCAACCTTCACAGGTAGCATGCTCACGCATTCTTGTCCCGCTCCACACGCTCGCGGGCCTTGCGCGCCTGACTTGCACACTTCCTGTATTCCTCGTTATCCCTGGAAGCCTTGGCCCGGCGATAGCCGTGGTGGTTCTGGCTGGTGTAGTCAGTACCGAAGGCTTCCTTGAGCTTTTGCAGTTCTTCCTTGCATTCGTGCCGATCGTTGGCGGCCGAAGCGCTGCCGGCAGCCAGCAATGAAAGCAAAACCAGAGCGAGACTGAGCTTCATGGGGAAGGGCGTCCTTGTTGGCGTGGATGTGCAAAGGCTAGTCCAGTGTGAGGATTTATCCATGGCGCGCGCGCACTGCAAGGGGGCGCGGTAACACCGTTGTGGCGCACTCGATTGGGGCCTGTCACCGGTGTGTGGGGCCTTGGGTAGCAAGCCGATTCGAAATGCTGGCGTAGCGCCGCATCCTGCCCTGTTAACTATCTATCTGATTTAAAACGAATATATCCCTGGCATGTTTTTCTGTTACTGCGTGTGGCACACTTTCTGCTGTCTATTCCGTTGTTACATACTAAGTTCCGGTATAGCGGAATACACAACTCCTGGAGTGCTTGTCATGCATCACCGACCTTCCGTGTTTAAAGCGTGTGTTTTTCTCTTCGCCGCATCGGCTTCCCTCGCAAGCGTTGTGCACGCGGCGGACAGCAAGCTCGATGATGTGCTCAAACGTGGGCATCTCATCGTGGGTACAGGCAGTACCAATGCGCCGTGGCACTTCCAGGGAGCGGATGGCAAGTTGCAGGGTTTTGATATCGACATCGGCCGTATCGTGGCTAAAGGGTTGTTCAACGACCCAAGCAAGGTTGAGTTTGTGGTGCAGTCGTCCGACGCGCGTATTCCCAACCTGCTGACCGACAAGGTCGACATGAGTTGCCAGTTCATCACCGTCACCGCCAGCCGTGCGCAGCAGGTTGCCTTTACCCTGCCGTACTACCGTGAAGGCGTGGGCCTGTTGCTGCCGAACAACAGCAAATACAAAGAAATTGAAGACCTGCAAGCGGCCGGCGATGGCGTGACCGTGGCCGTGCTGCAAAACGTGTATGCCGAAGAGTTGGTGCACCAGGCCCTGCCAAAAGCCAAGGTTGACCAGTACGACAGTGTCGACCTGATGTACCAGGCGGTGAACTCCGGCCGTGCCGATGCCGCCGCCACCGACCAGTCCTCGGTCAAGTACCTGATGGTGCAAAACCCGGGCCGCTACCGCAGCCCGACCTACGCCTGGAGCCCGCAAACCTATGCGTGCGCGGTCAAGCGTGGCGATCAGGACTGGCTGAACTTCGTCAACACCGCGCTGCATGAAGCCATGACCGGCGTGGAGTTCCCAACCTACAAAGCCTCGTTCAAACAATGGTTCGGTGTGGATTTGCCAGAACCTGCGATCGGTTTCCCGGTTGAGTTCAAGTAAATCGTAAATCCTGGGGCGTCGCTGACGGCGCCCCGATCAGGTACTGCCGACCATGAACTATCAGTTGAACTTTGCCGCCGTGTGGCGTGATTTCCCCAGCTTGCTGGCGGGGCTCGGCCTGGGCCTTGAACTGGCCTTGCTGTCGATCGCCATCGGTTGCGTGATCGGCCTGATGATGGCGTTTGCGATGCTGTCCAAACACCGGGCGTTGCGAATCTTCGCCTCGGTGTATGTGACGGTGATCCGCAATACGCCGATCCTCGTGCTGATCCTGTTGATTTACTTTGCCTTGCCCACACTTGGGATTCGGCTCGATAAGATCCCCTCGTTCATCATCACCCTGTCGCTGTATGCCGGTGCTTACCTGACCGAAGTGTTCCGCGCCGGGCTGTTGAATATTCCCAAGGGCTTGCGTGAAGCCGGCTTGGCCATCGGTTTGGGCGAGTGGCGGATCCGCGCCTACATCACCGTGCCGGTGATGCTGCGCAACGTGTTGCCGGCGCTGTCGAACAACTTTATTTCGCTGTTCAAGGACACGTCGCTGGCGGCCGCGATTGCGGTGCCGGAGCTGACCTATTACGCCCGCAAGATCAACGTCGAAAGCTACCGGGTGATTGAAACCTGGATGGTCACGACCGCGCTCTATGTGGCGGCCTGTTACCTCATTGCCATGCTGCTCCGTTACCTGGAACAGCGTCTGGCGATCCGTCGTTAAGGAGGGTTTGCATGTACGAGTCCCCAAGCTGGCTGCATGAATTGTGGATCGCCCGAGATACCCTCTGGGCGGGGTTTCAAACCAGTATTTATTGCTCGGTGCTGGCGATTATCTTTGGCACGCTGATCGGCATTTTTGCCGGGTTGATCCTCACCTACGGCAAGTTCTGGATGCGCGCGCCGTTTCGTCTGTACGTCGACCTGGTGCGCGGTACGCCGGTGTTTGTGCTGGTGCTGGCGTGTTTTTACATGCTGCCGGCGCTGGGTTGGCAGATCAGCGCGTTCCAGGCCGGTGCGGTCGGGTTGACGCTGTTCTGCGGCTCCCACGTAGCGGAAATCGTGCGCGGTGCGCTGCAAGCCATTCCCCGTGGGCAACTGGAAGCGGGCCGGGCGATTGGCCTGACGTTCAAACAGTCGCTGACCTACGTGCTGTTGCCCCAGGCGTTGCGCCAGATCCTGCCGACCTGGGTCAATTCCTCCACCGAAATCGTCAAGGCCTCGACCTTGCTCTCGGTGATCGGCGTGGCCGAATTGCTGCTCAGCACCCAGCAAGTCATCGCACGTACCTTCATGACCCTGGAGTTCTACCTGTTCGCCGGGTTTCTGTTCTTTGTCATCAACTACGCCATCGAGTTATTCGGGCGCTACATTGAAAAGCGGGTGGCCTTGCCATGAACCAACCTCAAACCAACCAACCGCTGCTGAACATTCGTGGCCTGCGCAAACACTATGGCCAGGTCGAGGTGCTCAAGGGCGTCGACCTGTCCATGCAGCGTGGCAACGTGGTGACATTGATCGGCTCCAGCGGCTCGGGCAAGACCACCTTGCTGCGCTGCGTCAACCTGCTCGAAGAGTTCCAGGGCGGGCAGATCAGCCTGGACGGCGAGTCCATCGGCTACAGCGAAATCGCCGGCAAGCGCGTGCGTCACCCCGAACGGGTGATTGCCCAACACCGCGCAATGACTGGCATGGCCTTCCAGCAATTCAACCTGTTTCCGCATCTCACCGCGTTGCAAAACGTCACCCTCGGCCTGCTCAAGGTCAAGAAGATGGGCAAGGACGAGGCCGTGGCCCTGGCCGAAAAATGGCTGGACCGCGTGGGCCTGCTGGAGCGGCGCAATCATTTCCCCGGTCAACTTTCCGGCGGCCAGCAACAGCGCGTGGCGATTGCCCGCGCCATTGCCATGAACCCCAGCCTGATGCTGTTTGATGAAGTCACCTCGGCCCTCGACCCGGAATTGGTCGGGGAGGTGCTCAGTGTGATCAAGGGTCTGGCGGAAGAGGGCATGACCATGTTGTTGGTCACCCACGAAATGCGTTTTGCCTATGAAGTGTCGGACAAGATCGTCTTCATGAACCAGGGCCGCATCGAAGAGCAGGGCGCGCCGAAGGAGATCTTCGAACGCCCGCAATCGCCGCGCCTGGCGGAATTTTTGAAGAACATTCGTTTTTAATCAGGAGCAATTTTTATGAGCATTACTCGTTACGGCGCCGGCAGCACCGCCGGTGGTGGCCAGCCGCGTCCTTTCGCCCGTGCCGTGGAAGCCGACGGCTGGCTCTACGTGTCGGGCCAGGTACCGGCGGTGGACGGTGAAATCATCACCGGCGGCATCATCGAGCAAACCCGCCAGACTATGCGCAACGTGGTGGCGATTCTGGAAGAGGCTGGTTACGAACTCAAAGACG
The DNA here is from genome assembly GCF_030687515.1 of Pseudomonas sp. FP2338. Classification (NCBI taxonomy): domain Bacteria; kingdom Pseudomonadati; phylum Pseudomonadota; class Gammaproteobacteria; order Pseudomonadales; family Pseudomonadaceae; genus Pseudomonas; species Pseudomonas sp. FP2338. Next base: position 2,641,267 of record NZ_CP117436.1, read on the forward strand.
TGGTGCGCGTTGGCGTCTGGCTGGAAGACCCACGGGACTTCTGGAGTTTCAACAAGGTATTCGGCGAGTACTTCACCCCCGAACATGCCCCGGCACGCGCCTGTGTGCAGGCCAACATGATGGTGGACTGCAAGGTCGAGATCGATTGCGTGGCCTACAAGAAGAAGTAAAGATGGCTGCCTTGTAGAGCACGCTGTCGTGGCGAGGGAGCTTGCTCCCGCTGGGCTGCGAAGCGGCCCCAAAAAAGGGAGCGCTGCGCACTCCAGCGGGAGCAAGCTCCCTCGCCACAGGATTTCCACTCGCTTTTAGACTTTGACCGGACCGACGACTGCCATGACCGAAGACACCATCAAACGCCGCGCCAAAGGATTGGACCGTGCATTCGATATCCTCGATTTTCTCAAGGAGATCGGCCAGCCCCTGCGCCCGAATGATATTGCCAGCGGCATCGGCAGCCCCAAGTCCACGGTCTATGAACTGGTTGCGTCGTTGCTGGAGCGGCGCATTCTGGAGACGGTGGGCAAGGACGGTCACGTCTACCTCGGCCGCCAGCTGTACTTTCTCGGCCAGGCGCACCTGCGCCATTTCGACCTGACCCGCGAGGCCGACCACGCCTTGCAGGAGATCGTCAGCCAGACCCACGAAACCGCGCAGATGTGCCTGCTCAACGGGCGCAAATACACGGTGGCGCTGATGCGCGAAGGCGAGCGGCATTTTCGAATTTCCTCGGACATCGGCGAAAACGCGCCAATCCCCTGGACCGCTTCCGGGCGCTTGCTGCTGGGGCACTTGAGCGACCAGCAGATCATCGACCTGATCGACCACGACGACTTCATCCTGCCGGACGGCCAGCGCCTGCCACTGGAGACCTTCCTGGCACAAATTCGTCAGGCTACCCTCGATGGGTTTTTCTCCTTCGACAGTGTGGCCGACACCTTCACCCATTGCTTTGCCGCCCCGGTGCGGGACGCGCAGGGCGTCAGCATTGCGACCTTGTGCATCGTTGCACCGCGCGCCGATGCGCTCAAAAACTACAACGACTATCGCCGGGTGTTGATCGACAGCGCCAATAACCTGGCCCGGCGTATCAACGAATAGGAGTACTTCATGTCTGCCCTCAATGCCGTTGAAAAAGGCGCCGCCGCCGTCGGTGCCCACCTGGTGCGCGACGTCAGCCTGCCGGCCCTGGTGCTGCACCGTGACGCGCTGGAACACAACATCCGCTGGATGCAGGCATTTGTCAGTAACAGCGGTGCGCAGCTCGCGCCCCATGGCAAAACCAGCATGATGCCGGCGTTGTTTCAGCGTCAGATCGAGGCGGGCGCCTGGGGCATCACCCTGGCCAATGCCGTGCAGACCCGCGCCGCCTATGCCGGCGGCGTGCGCCGCGTACTGATGGCCAACCAGCTGGTGGGCGCGCCGAACATGGCGCTGATCGCCGACCTGCTGGCGGACCCGGATTTTGACTTCCACTGCATGGTCGATCACCCGGACAACGTCGCCGACCTGGGCCTGTTCTTCGCCGCCCGTGGCCTGCGCCTGAACGTGATGATCGAATACGGCGTGGTCGGCGGCCGTTGCGGGTGCCGCAGCGAGCAGGAAGTGCGCGAGCTGGCCAAGGCGATCAAGGCCCAACCGGCCCTGGCCCTGACCGGTATTGAAGGCTACGAAGGTGTGATCCACGGCGAACACGCCGTCAGCGGCATCCGTGACTTCGCCGCCAGCCTGGTGCGCCTGGCCGTGGACCTGCAAAACAATGGCGCGTTCGATTTGCCCAAGCCGATCATCACCGCTTCGGGTTCGGCCTGGTACGACCTGATCGCCGAGTCGTTTGAAGCGCAAAACGCCGCCGGCCGCTTCCTCAGTGTGTTGCGCCCCGGCAGCTATGTGGCCCACGACCATGGCATCTACAAAGAGGCGCAATGCTGCGTGCTCGACCGTCGCAGCGACCTCAACGAGGGCCTGCGTCCGGCCCTGGAAGTCTGGGCACACGTGCAATCGATGCCCGAGCCTGGCTTTGCGGTAGTTGCCCTGGGCAAGCGTGACGTGGCCTACGACGCCGGCTTGCCGGTGCCGCTCAAGCGCTACAAGGCCGGGATTGTGCCGGTCGAAGGCGATGATGTGACTGCGTGCAAAGTCACGGCGGTGATGGACCAGCATGCGTTCATGACGGTGGCGCCGGGGATTGAGTTGCGTATCGGCGACATCATCTCCTTTGGTACTTCGCACCCGTGCCTGACCTTTGACAAGTGGCAGGTGGGCTGCCTGGTGGATGAGCAGTTGCAGGTCGTTGAATCCTTGCATACCTGCTTCTAGACCGCGTCGTAGCTATCGCAGGCAAGCCAGCTCCCACATTTGACCGAGTTCCCACAGTTGAAATGCACTCCAACTGTGGGAGCTGGCTTGCCTGCGATGGCCCTCCAGAACACCGAGAGACCCAAGGCATGAACACAAACCCTCGCATCGCCCTGATCGGCGAATGCATGATCGAACTGCAACACCGCGCCGATGGCAGCCTGCAACAGAGCTTCGGCGGCGACACCTTGAACGCGGCGGTGTACCTGCGCCGCGAGTTGGGCGCCGTCGGCACGGTCGACTACGTGACCGCCCTGGGCGATGACAGTTTCAGCGATGCCATGTGCCAGCAATGGACCGCCGAAGGCCTCGGGCTGGGCATGGTCCAGCGCCTGCCCGGGCGTCTACCGGGGTTGTACTGCATCCAGACCGACGCCAAGGGCGAGCGCAAATTCCTCTACTGGCGCAACGAAGCGGCCGTGCGCGACTGCTTCACCACACCGGCAGCCGAGCCGATCCTGGCGGCGTTGCCGGACTACGACGTGGTGTATTTCAGCGGCATCACCCTGGCGGTACTGGGTGAAGTCGGGCGTAAGCGCTTGCTGCAAACCCTGATCGAAACGCGCCGGCGCGGTGGCAAGGTGGTGTTCGACAACAACTATCGCCCGCGCCTGTGGACGAGCATCGACGCGGCGCGCGCGGCGTATCACCAGGTGCTGGCCGAGGTGGATATCGCCTTGCTGACCGAGGATGACGAGCGCGCATTGTTTGGTTATGCCGACAGCGAGCAGGTGTTCGCGGCGTACCCGGCGATTGCAGAAGTGCTGCTCAAGCGTGGCGCGGATGCGTGTTTGATCCGTTGTGATGGCGAGCGCTTTGCGGTGCCGGCGCTTAAGGTCGAGAAGGTGGTGGACACCACGGCGGCGGGGGATTCGTTCAGCGCGGCGTATTTGGCCAGTCGGCTCACGGGCGGCTCGCCTGAACAGGCGGCATTGGCTGGGCATCGGTTGGCGAGCCGGGTGATTCAGGTGCCGGGGGCTTTGATTGCGCGGTGAATGGCCGCCTGCGGCGGTTCGCAGGCAAGCCAGCTCCCACATTTGACTGCATTTTTCCAGTTGAAATGCGCTCAAGTGTGGGAGCTGGCTTGCCTGCGATAGCGGTCCTGAGCCAACCCCTCAGTCGCGGTAGAACACCTGCACCAGGTGATACCCGAACTTGCTCTTGATCGGCCCATGCACCACCTTCACCGGCTTCTTGAAGATCACCGCATCAATCGCCCCCACCATCTGCCCAGGCCGCACTTCACCCAAATCACCGCCGCGCTTGCCGGACGGGCAGGTGGAGTACTTTTTGGCCAGCACATCAAACGCTTCGCCCTTGGCAATGCGCTGCTTGAGCTGTTCGGCTTCTTCACTGGTTTTCACCAGAATATGACGGGCTTGGGCTTTCATAACGTTCTACCAGCTGTGCGACGGCGCGCGATTATGCCTGAACTCATTCGTCAACGTTGATCATGCTGCGGATTTTAGTCGCCAGCAGGTCAATGGAAAACGGCTTGGCCACCATGTCCATGCCGTCCTCCAGGAAGCCCTGGCGCTCGGCGGCTTGTTCGGCGTAACCGGTCATGAACAATACGCGCAGGCCCGGCCGGTGCTGACGGGCGATTTCCGCCAACTGTCGGCCATTCATGCCCGGCAGGCCGACATCGGTGACCAGCAGGTCCACGCGCAGGTCCGACTCCAGCAGCGGCAGCGCGGTGCGAGCATCCGCTGCCTGATGGGCGGTGTAGCCCAGCTCACCGAGCACGTTGACCACCAGCATGCGCACCGCCGGGTCATCCTCGACCACCACCACCGCTTCACCGGCGAGTGCCAGCGGCGCTTCGCCCAAGTGCGGCGGCAAGCTGCTTTCCAATGCGGTGCCATGCAGGCGCGGCAAGTACAGACGCACGCAGGTGCCCTGGCCGGGTTCGCTTTGAATGGTCACATGGCCGCCGGATTGCTGGGCAAAGCCGTAGATCATCGACAACCCCAGGCCGGTGCCCTGGCCGATGGGCTTGGTGGTGAAGAACGGGTCGAACGCCTTGGCAAGAATCTTCGGCGCCATGCCGGTGCCGTTGTCGCAGACGCCGAGCATCACATAGTCGCCGGCCTTGACGGGCTCCAGGGTAGTGATATCGGTGCCGTCCAGGTAACTGTTGGCGGTTTCGATGCGCAATTGGCCGCCGTCGGGCATCGCGTCGCGGGCGTTGATCACCAGGTTGAGCAAGGCGTTTTCCAGCTGGCTGGCATCGGTGTTGACCGGCCAGATATCCTTGCCCAGTTGCACCTTGAGCTCGATATGTGCGCCTTTGGTGCGGCGGAACAAATCTTCCAGGGACGCCACCAGCTCGTTCGGGTCCAGTGGCCGACGGTCCAGCGACTGCCTGCGGGAGAACGCCAGCAGCCGGTGGGTGAGGGCGGCCGCGCGGTGGGCGGACGACACCGCCGCGTCGGTAAAGCGGCCGATTTCGTCGCTGCGCCCGGCGGCGATATAGCGCTGCATCAAGTCCAGGCTGCCGATAATGCCGGTGAGCATATTGTTGAAGTCATGGGCGATGCCCCCCGTGAGCTGGCCGACCGCTTCCATTTTTTGTGCATGGCGCAGTGCGTCTTCGGCGCGCTCACGCTCGAACATCTCGTTTTGCAGGCGCTGGTTGGCCTCGGCCAGCGCCTGGGTGCGCTGGGCCACGCGTTCTTCAAGGTTTTCGTTGAGGTGGCGCAGGGCTTCTTCGGTGAGTTTGCGTTCGGTCTCATCGATCACAAAAATGTAGAAACCATTCACCGAGCCGTCATTGCTGAAGCGCGGCAAGTATTTCATCAGCGCATGGCGCGGTCTGCCGTCGCGGTGCGGGGTGATGGTCATGAAGCTGCAGGCCTTGCCGCGCAGCGCGGCGTCGATCTTGTCCACGCGCCCGGCATACACCTCGTCGCCCAGCACTTCGCGGATGCTCTTGCCGTACAGCTCCTGGGGCGTCATGCCGTACCACTCCAGGTAGGCGCTGTTGTTGAGGCGAAAGCGCTGCTCGTGGTCGACATAGCCGATCAGCACCGGCATGGCGTTGATGATCAGTTGCAGCTCGGTCTGGCTTTGGCGCAGCGCCTGTTCGGTCTGCTTGCGCTCGGTCAGGTCCAGCGCGGCCCCCAGGAACCGCGCCGGGCGGCCTTGATGGTCCTTGTAGCAGCGGCCGCGGGCAAACACCCAGCGCACCTGGCCGTCGGCTTGCAGCAGGCGGTATTCCTCGGCGTATTCGGTGCCGAAGGTGATGCAATGTTTGATGCTGCGCGCGACCATGCCGCGGTCTTCGGGGTGAACGCCGTGCAGGTAGTCGCTGATCGGCAGCAGGCCGGCGTCTTGCGGGTCGACACCGTGCAAGTGGGCAAAGTGGGCGTCGGCGATAAAGCGGTCCTCGCTGATATCCCAGTCCCAGGTGCCCACCGCATCGGTTGCCGCCAGTGCCAGTTGCAGGCGCTGTTCGCTGTTGTGCTGGGCCTTGAGGCTGTCTTCGGAGCGCTGTTGCAGTTCGAGGGTTTTGCTGCGCCGCTCATTGGTCTCGATGGCGGTGACCAGGATCCCGGCCACGCTGCCGCCTTCGTCGCGCACCGGGCTGTAGGTGAGGTCGAGCCAGATGTCGGTGTCGCGGTTATTGCGTTGCAGCACAAAGCGCTGTTCGCTGAAGGTGCGCACCTGGCCGTCGAGCACCGCGTCGTAGATCGGCGCAGTAAAACTTTCAAGCTCCGGCCAGGTTTCATGGGCCGGTCGGCCCAGCGCCTCGGGGTGCTTGTTGCCCGCGAGCACCGCGAAGCTGTCGTTGTAGAGTTGGGTGAGCTGGCGGCCCCACAACAGCAGCATCGGCATCGGTGAATGGACGACGATATCGACGGCTGTGCGCAGGCTCTGCGGCCAGTCACCGGCCTCACCGAGCGGGCTTTGCGCCCAGTCCAGCCGCGCAATCAATGCGGCGGCTTCGCTACCGGTGGATGTTCCATTCATGAAAAAGCCCTGCACCTGACACTTTGAAATACGACAAAAGCCGATTATCCCGCGAGACGGGAACGGCTGACTACCCCTCGAAAAATAGCATGCCTTGAGGGTTTGTCTTCAATTGCGTGCGTCAGCGCTGAAACCTTTCATCCGTCCGCCAGTTCAGGCCGGTTGCGAAACTGTTCCAGTGCCTGCGGATTGGTCAGGGCATCGGTGTTTTTGACCGGCTCACCATGCACCACATTGCGCACCGCCAGTTCGACGATCTTGCCGCTGATAGTGCGTGGTATGTCGCTGACCGCGAGGATCTTCGCCGGGACATGGCGCGGCGTGGTGTTGGCGCGGATCACCTGGCGAATCTGCTGCTCCAGGGCGTCATCCAGCGTGATGCCGTCATTGAGCCGCACAAACAGCACCACCCGCACATCGTCCTGCCAGCGTTGGCCGATGGCCAGGCTCTCCAGCACTTGCGGGACTTTTTCCACCTGGCGATAAATCTCTGCCGTGCCGATGCGCACACCACCGGGGTTGAGCACCGCGTCGGAGCGCCCGTGAATCAGCAGGCTGCCATTGGCGCGCTGCTCGGCGTAGTCGCCCTGGGCCCACACGCCGGGAAACTGGCTGAAATACGAGGCGCGCAGTTTTTGCTGGTCGGGGTCATTCCACAGGCCAATCGGCATGGCCGGAAAATGCCGGGTACACACCAGCTCGCCTTTTTCCCCGATCAGCGGCTGGCCCTGGTCGTCCCACACTTCGATGGCCATGGCCAGGCTCTTGCACTGCATTTCGCCGCGCCGCACCGGCAGCACCGGGTTGCCGATCACAAAGCAGGAGACGATATCGGTGCCGCCCGACATTGACGACAGGCACAGCTCGGCCTTGATCTCGCGGTATACATAGTCATAACTCTGCGGCGACAGCGGCGAGCCGGTTGAAATTAGGCCTTTGAGGCTGCCCAAATCGTGGCTCAGACGCGGTTGCAGGCCAGCCTTTTCCAGAGTGGCGAGAAACTTGGGGCTGGTGCCGAACACGCTGATTTTTTCCGCGTCGATCAGGTCGATCAGCCGCTCGGGGCCGGGGTGAAACGGCGAGCCGTCATACAGGACCGCCGTGGCACCCAGGGCCAGCACCGACACCAGCCAGTTCCACATCATCCAGCCGCAGGTGGTGTAGTAGAACAGGCAGTCTTCGCGCGACAGGTCGGCGTGCAGGCCGTGTTCCTTGAGGTGGGTGAGCAGCACGCCGCCGGTGCCGTGGATGATGCACTTGGGCACGCCGGTGGTGCCGCTGGAATAGAGGATATACAGCGGATGATCGAACGGCACCGGGACAAATTCAGGCTCGCCGCCGGGTTGGTAGAAGTCGTTCCACAGTGCGACCCTGGCGTGGGTGCGGTAGTCCTCGCTGCGCGCCTGGGGCCGGGCATACGGCACGATGATCAACTGTTCCAGGGTCGGCAGGCGTTCGAGGATTTCATTGAGTTTGGCGCTCTGGTCGATGTCCTTGCCGGCATAGCGGTAGCCCGCGCAGGTGATCAACACCTTGGGCTCTATCTGGCCGAAACGGTCGATCACGCCTTGGGTGCCGAAGTCCGGCGAGGAACACGACCAGATCGCGCCCAGGCTGGTGGTGGCAAGCATGCCGACCAGGGTTTGCCAGGTGTTGGGCATGCACGCGGCCACGCGGTCGCCCCGGGTTACACCGGCTGCCCGCAAGCTACGCTGCAAGCCTGCGACATGCTCGGCCAGTTCGGCATAGGTCAGCTGTTCGCGCTGGCCGTCTTCACTGACCGCCACCACCGCCGGGTGAGCATCCCGACGGCGCAGCAGGTGTTCGGCAAAGTTCAGGGTCGCGCCGGGGAACCACTCGGCGCTGGGCATTGCCGCGCCTTCGATCAGCGTGGTGCTGGGCGGGCTGCCAAACTGCACGTCGAAAAAGGAGACGATCGCCTGCCAGAAGTCGGCGCGCTGGTCGATGCTCCATTGGTGCAGGGCGGGGTAGTCACCCAGCTGCAGGCTGTAGCGTTGGTTGATGAAACGCCGGAACTGGTCCATTCGCGTGTTGGCGATGCGTTCGGGGGAGGGTTGCCAGAGGATCTCGGACATGGGGAAGTCTCTTGTTTTTGTACAAAACCTCCAGCCAACACAGGTCGAAACTGTGGGAGCTGGCTTGCCTGCGATAGCGGTGGGTCAGTTAGCTCATTGGTTACTGACCCACCGCTATCGCAGGCAAGCCAGCTCCCACATGTGACCTTCAGTGCCTGATTTACTGGGCCAGCCAGCCGCCATCGATGTTCCACGCGGCGCCGCGCACTTGGGCGCCAGCTTCACTGCACAGGAACAACACCAACTCACCCAGCTGCGGCGGCGTCACAAACTCCAGCGACGGCTGTTTTTCCGCGAGCAAATCATGCTGGGCCTGCTGCGGATCAATGCCCTTGGCCGCGCGATCATCAATCTGCTTTTGCACCAGCGGCGTCAGCACCCAGCCGGGGCAGATGGCATTGCAAGTGACGTTACCGGTGGCGGTCTCCAGGCCCACCACTTTGGTTAATCCGATGACACCGTGTTTGGCCGCCACATAGGCGGCCTTGCCCACCGAGCCGACCAAGCCATGCACCGACGCGATATTGACAATGCGCCCCCAGCCCTTGGCCTTCATGCCCGGCAGACTCAAACGCGTGCTGTGGAATACCGACGACAGGTTGATCGCGATGATCGAATCCCAGCGCTCCACCGGGAAGTCTTCCACGGCCGCCACGTGCTGAATGCCGGCGTTGTTGACCAGAATGTCGACGCCGCCAAACTCGCGCTCGGCGTAGGCAAACATGTCGGCAATTTGCGCCGGGTCGCTGACGTCGGCCGGGTGATGCCCGACCCTGCCGCCAAACGCCTGCACCTGGGCGATCACCGCGCCGGCATCGCCAAAACCGTTGAGGATCAGGTTGGCACCGGCCTTGGCCAGGCTCAGCGCGATGCCCAAACCGATGCCGCTGGTGGAGCCGGTAACCAGGGCGGTCTTGCCATTCAAAGTCGTCATGAAAACCTCACACAATGCCGGTGGCGTAGAAAGTACCGATCACCACGAACACCGCGAGGGTCTTGATGATCGTGATGCCGAAAATGTCCTTGTAGGCTTCGCGGTGGGTCAGCCCGGTGACCGCCAGCAGGGTAATCACCGCGCCGTTGTGGGGCAGGGTGTCCATGCCGCCGCTGGCCATGGCCGCGACCCGGTGTAGCACTTCAAGGGGGATATTGGCCGCATGGGCCGCCGAAATAAAGCTCTCGGACATCGCCGCCAGGGCGATGCTCATGCCGCCTGACGCGGAGCCGGTAATACCGGCCAGCAGGGTCACGGTAATCGCTTCGTTGACCAGCGGGTTGGGGATGCCCTTGAGCCAGTCCGCCAGCACCAGAAAGCCTGGCAACGAGGCGATCACCGCGCCAAAGCCGTATTCCGAGGCGGTGTTCATGGCCGCCAGCAGCGCGCCGCTGACCGCGCTTTTACTGCCTTCGGCGAGCTTGCTTTTGATCGCCGACCAGCCGAACACCAGCACCATGACGATGCCCACCAGCAACGCCGCCTGCACCGCCCAAATCGCCGTGAGCTTGGCGATGTCGGTGGTCACCGGCGTGCTCATGCCCGGCAGGCTGAGGCTGTGGGTCTTGCCATACCACTGCGGGATCCAGTGGGTGAACAGCAGGTTCATCACGCCCACCAGAATCAACGGCGACAGCGCGACCCACGGGTTGGGCAGCGCCAGGTTGTCGGCGGTTTCCGGCTCGTTGCGCAGCTCGGTGCCATAGCCTTCACCGGCGCGTTGCGCCTTGTTGCGCTGGCGCGCCAGGTAGAGCATGCCGGTGCAGAACACGAAGACCGTGCCGATCAAGCCCAGCCACGGCGCCGCCCAGGCGGTGGTGTTGAAGAAGGTGCTGGGGATGATGTTCTGGATCTGCGGCGTGCCGGGCAGGGCGTCCATGGTGAACGAGAATGCACCGAGGGCGATGGTTGCCGGGATCAGGCGCTTGGGAATGTTGCTCTGGCGGAACATCTCCGCCGCAAACGGGTACACCGCAAACACCACTACAAACAGCGACACGCCGCCGTAGGTGAGCAGGGCGCAGACCAGCACAATCACCAGCATCGCCTGGCGCGTGCCGAGCAAGCGGATGGCGGCGGCCACGATCGAGCGCGAAAAGCCCGACAGCTCAATCAGCTTGCCAAACACCGCGCCGAGCAGGAACACCGGGAAATACAGTTTGATAAAGCCGACCATTTTTTCCATGAACACCCCGGTAAACGCAGGGGCGACGGCGGAAGGGTCGGTGAGCAGCACGGCGCCGAGGGCGGCGATGGGGGCAAACAGGATCACGCTGTAGCCACGGTAGGCAGCCAGCATCAGCAGCGCGAGGGCTGCCAGGGCAATGATCACACTCATGGTGTGTCTCCAGATCGAATTGTTATTTTTGTGGGGGTAGTGCGTTGGAGAGGGGCTATAGCGAGATGTGTGCCAAATCAATAAGTCATTGAAATATATGAGTATTATTATTTTACGCGCGTGCGATTCTTGAGATTATCTCTTTTTTGAGACTGACAAGGATCAAAGGTGGGAGCTGGCTTGCCTGCGATAGCGGTGGTTCAGTTGAATAGGTATTGACTGAGGCGGCGCTATCGCAGGCAAGCCAGCTCCCACAGTGGACTGTCTTTGTTTGTGGAATTGTGTCTATTTATTGAGACTCGCTCATGCCCAATGCCACCATTTTTTTGTACAGGGTCGATCTACCCAGCCCCAACCGCTTGGCCGCTTCCACCACATTGCCTTCACAGGCCTTGAGTGCCACCGCAATCACCTGCCGATCAAAGCGCTCCCGCGCCGCCGCAAATGTCTCGCCCTCGACCGTCTCCACCCGCCCACGCGCCACCGGGCTGAACGTGCCGATCGCCGCGCGAATCTCTTCGGCATCCAGCACCAGGTCATCACTCAATAACGCCGCGCGTTCCAGTACGTTGCGCAGTTCACGGATATTCCCCGGCCACGCGTGCTGCGCCAGCAACGCCAGGGCTTCGCGGTCAAGCTCATGCTGGCTGCGCAGTTCTTCAAGAATCGCCTCGCTCAACGCCGGAATATCTTCGAGGCGCTCACGCAACGGCGGCACCTGGATCGGCAGTACGTTCAGTCGGTAATACAAGTCCGCCCTGAATTCGCCGCGCTTGATCGCCGCTTCCAGGTCCATGGACGTGGCGGCGATCACCCGCACATCGCTGTGCACCATTTCGTTGGAACCCACCGGCTCGTATTCCTTTTCCTGCAACACCCGCAGCAGTTTGCTTTGCAGCGGCAGTGGCATGTCGCCGATTTCATCGAGGAACAGCGTGCCGCCCTGGGCGATCTGCAACTTGCCGGGGCGGCCCTTGCGGTCGGCACCGGTGAAGGCGCCCGGCGCGGTGCCGAAGAACTCGGCTTCGAGCAGGTCGCCGGGAATGGCCGCGCTGTTGATACTGACAAACGCTTTATGGGCGCGCGTGGATGCGCCGTGGATGGCCTGGGCCAGCAACTCTTTACCGGTGCCGGTTTCGCCCAGCAGCAACACCGGCGACTCCGCGCTCGCACTGCGTCGTGCCCGGCGTTTGACTTCCAGGCTGGCCGCGCTGGTGCCGATAAAATGCGCGAAGTTGTATTTGCTCTGCCGCGAGCGCAACAGTGAGCGGGTGGAGGCCAGTTCCTGCTGCATGCTCAGGTAGCGCTCGATCAGCGGCGACAAGTTGCGCAGCTCATCAAACAGCGCAAACCCGATCGCGCCGATCACCGCGCCTGCGTCATCGTGGATCGGCAGGCGCATCACCACCAATGGGCCTTTGGGCGTGTCCTGGATATCCAGCAGAATCGGCTGGTCGTTGCGCACTACCTGGCGTAGCAGGCTGTTGGAAATCACCTGCTCGCACGGTTGGCCGATGGCTTCATCGGCGCTTTTTAGGCCGAAACGCTTGGCATAGCGTTCGTTCATCCACACGATATTCGCGTCGCGATCGACAATCACCGTGCCTTCGCTGGACTGCTCGATGATCTCGAACAGCGACTGGATGGCCAGGCCGCGAACCTGCTGGTAGTCCTTGAGGCTGTCGCTGATGTTCATGCTCACACTGCCAACGCAAAATATGATTGGAATACGGTCCTGTGGGAGCTGGCTTGCCTGCGATGGCGTCCTCAAGATCGCCATCGCAGGCAAGCCAGCTCCTACAAGGGAATGTGCGCCGCCGCCAGCAGCTCTTTGGTGTAAGGATGTTGCGGCGCATCGAACACCACATGGCTCGCGCCGCGCTCCACCACCTTGCCGTCCTTGATCACGATCATGTCATGGGCCATGGCCCGCACCACCGCCAGGTCGTGGCTGATAAACAGGTAGGTCAGGCCGTATTTTTCCTGCAGTTCACGCAACAGCGCCACCACTTGTTTCTGCACGGTGCGGTCGAGGGCCGAGGTGGGTTCATCCAGCAGCATCAGCGCCGGCTTGAGCACCAGGGCGCGGGCGATGGCGATGCGTTGGCGCTGGCCGCCGGAAAATTCATGCGGGTAACGGTGGCGGCTTTCGGGGTCGAGCCCCACATCCTTGAGCACCTGGATCACTTGCGCATCACGCTCGGCCAGGCTGCAGGGCGCATGCACTTCCAGGCCTTCGCTGATGATCTGCTGCACCGACATGCGCGGGCTGAGGCTGCCGAACGGGTCCTGAAACACCACCTGCATCTGTTTGCGCCACGGGCGCATCTGCTGATTGTTCAGCGGGTCGAGGGCTTCACCCTGAAAACGGATGCTGCCGGTGGAATCGAGCAAGCGCAGGATCGCCTGGCCGAGGGTGGATTTGCCCGAGCCGGACTCGCCGACAATCCCCAAGGTCTTGCCACGTTGCACGCTTAGGCTGATGCCGTCGACTGCGCGCAACCAGGTTTTGCGCCTGAACAGCCCGCCGCCGAGGGGGAATTGCACGCTCAGGTCGTCGACCTGCAACACCGTTTCGCGTTCATCACTGCACAGCGCATCACCGGCCGGCTCGGCATCCAGCAGCAGGCGGCTGTAGGGATGTTGCGGCGCGGTGAACAGCGTCTCGCAGTCGGCTTGCTCGACAATCTCCCCGGCGCGCATCACGCACACGCGCTGGGCGATGCTGCGCACCAGGTTTAGGTCGTGGCTGATCAGCAGCAGCGACATGCCCAAGCGCTGCTGCAAGGACTTGAGCAGCAGCAGGATCTTGCGCTGCACGGTCACGTCCAGCGCAGTGGTGGGTTCGTCGGCAATCAGCAGTTCCGGCTCGCAGGCCAGGGCCATGGCGATCATTACCCGCTGGCGCTGGCCGCCGGAGAGTTGATGCGGGTAAGCCTTGAGGCGCTCCTGGGGTTTCTGGATGCCCACCAGTTCGAGCAATTCCAGAATACGCGCCTGTGCCGCCTTGCCGCCCAGGCCCTTGTGCAGCAGCAGGGTTTCGCCGATCTGTTTTTCGATGCTGTGCAGCGGGTTGAGCGAGGTCATCGGCTCCTGGAAAATCATCGCAATACGGTTGCCGCGCAGCTTTTGCAAGGTGGCCGCCGAGGCGCCGATCAGCTCCTGGCCGCGATACTTCACCGAGCCGGTGGTGTGCGTGCCGGCCTCGGGCAGCAATTGCAGAATCGAGTGGGCGGTGACCGATTTGCCCGAGCCCGACTCGCCGACCAATGCCAGGCATTCGCCAGGGCGTACGTCCAGGCACAGTTTGCTCACCACGGTCTGGCCGCTGAAGGCGACGCTGAGGTCGCGGATCTCGATCAGGTTCATACGCAATTACTCATGAGCGTGGGTCGAAGGCATCACGCAATGCCTCGCCGATAAAGACCAGCAGCGACAGGATCAGCGCCAAGGTGAAAAACGCCGTCAGGCCCAGCCACGGCGCTTGCAGGTTCTGCTTGCCCTGGGCGATCAACTCGCCCAGGGACGCACTGCCGGCGGGCATGCCGAAACCGAGAAAATCCAGGGCGCTCAAGGTCGAAATCGCACCGGTCAGGATAAACGGCAGGTAGCTCAAGGTGGCGGTCATGGCATTGGGCAGGATATGCCGGCGAATGATCTTGCCATCGCCCAGGCCCAGGGCGCGTGCGGCCTTGACGTATTCCAGGTTGCGCCCGCGCAGGAACTCGGCGCGCACCACGTCCACCAGGGCCAGCCAGGAAAACAGCGCCATGATCCCCAATAGCCACCAGAAATTCGGCTCGACAAAACCCGACAAGATGATCAGCAGGTACAGCACCGGCAACCCCGACCACACTTCGAGGATGCGCTGGCCGAGCAGGTCGACCCAGCCGCCGTAGTAACCCTGCAAGGCGCCGGCGGCAATGCCGATTGCCGCGCTGATGGCCGTGAGCGCCAGGGCAAACAGGATCGACACCCGTGCGCCAAAGATCACGCGTGCCAGCACATCGCGGGATTGATCGTCAGTGCCCAGCCAGTTCACCGTCGAGGGCGGGCTGGGGGCAGGGCGGGTCAATTCGTAATTGGGCGTGTCGTCGCTGAACGGGATCGGCGGGAACAGCATCCAGCCGCCGTCCTGCTTGATCAGCTTTTGCACGTAGTCGCTGCGGTAGTCGGCCTGGAAGGGCAACTGGCCGCCGAACTGCTGCTCGGTGTAGCGCTTGAACACCGGGAAATACAGCTCGTTCTTGAAGCTCAGCACTAAAGGTTTGTCATTGGCGATCAACTCGCCGCCCAGGGTCAGGATAAACAGGCCGATAAACAGCCACAGTGACCACCAGCCGCGGCGGTTCTTCTTGAAACGCTCGAAACGCCGACGGGCCACCGGAGACAGATTAAGCATCAGGCGTTCCTCGCGGCGAAGTCGATACGCGGGTCCACCAGGGTGTAGCAGAGGTCACCGATGAGTTTTATCAAGAGGCCGAACAGGGTGAAGATAAACAACGAGCCGAACACTACCGGGTAGTCGCGGGACACGGCGGCTTCGTAGCTCATGCGGCCCAGGCCATCGAGGGAAAAGATCACCTCGATCAGCAGGGAGCCGGCAAAAAACACGCTGATAAATGCCTGGGGAATCCCCGAGATCACCAACAGCATGGCGTTGCGAAACACATGGCCGTAGAGCACACGGCGTTCACTCAAACCCTTGGCGCGGGCGGTGACCACGTACTGGCGCGTGATTTCATTGAGGAATGAGTTTTTGGTCAGGATGGTCAGCGTGGCGAAACCGCCGATCACCAACGCGCTGACAGGCAACACCAGGTGCCAGAAATAGTCGGCAATTTTGCCGATTGTGCTGAGTTCGTCGAAGTTCTCCGAGACCAGCCCACGCACCGGGAACCAGTTCAGCGAGGTGCCACCGGCGAACAGCACGATCAGGAACATCGCAAACAGGAAGGCTGGCATGGCATAACCGATGACAATCGCGGTGCTGCTCCATACGTCAAAACTGCTGCCGTGGCGCACCGCCTTGCGAATCCCCAAGGGGATCGACACCAGGTAGGTGATCAAGGTGGCCCATAAGCCGAGGGAAATGGTCACCGGCATTTTTTCCAGGATCAGGTCGATCACGCTTTTGCCGCGAAAGAAGCTGTTGCCGAAGTCCAGTTGGGCGTAGTTCTTGAGCATCAACCACAGGCGTTCCGGCGCGGGCTTGTCGAAACCGTATTGTTTTTCGATGTCCTTGATCAATTTGGGGTCCAGGCCACGGCTGGCGCGCGAGCCGTTGACGGCTTCGCCGCCACCACCGCCGATGCCGCCGCCTCCGATGCCTTGCAGGTGCGCAATGGCTTGTTCGACCGGGCCGCCGGGCGCGGCCTGTACGATCACGAAGTTGACCAGCAGGATGATCACCAACGTGGGGATGATCAGCAGCAGGCGCCGCACGATATAGGCAAACATCAGCGCGTACCTCCGCGTTTTTTCAACTCGGCGTTCATCTGTTCATTGGTCAGTGGTGTGGGGCTGATTTCCCACCAGGTTTCCAGCGCTTCGTCGTTTTTGGCCTCGATGGCCGGGCGACCGAAACGGTTCCACCAGGCAGCCGATGTGCCGGGCGGGTAGTAGTTGGGGATCCACAGGTAGTTCCATTGCAGCACGCGATCCAGGGCATGGGCGTAAGTGAGCATCTGCGCCTGGGTGTTGGCTTTTACCAGCCCGCTGATCAGGCTGTCGACGGCGGGGTCTTTAAGCACCATGTAGTTGTTCGCGCCAGGGTCGTAGGCGGCCTGCGAGCCGAAGTAGTTATACAGCTCCATGCCCGGCGAGGTGGTAACCGGGAAGCCGATGACGATCATGTCGTAGTCGCGGGCCATGATGCGGTTGACGTACTGGGACGAGTCGATGCGGCGGATATTGAGGGTAATGCCGATCTGCGCCAGGTTGCGCTTGTATGGCAGCAACAGGCGTTCCAGGCCGGCCTGGGCATTGAGGAAGGTAAACTCCAGTGGCTCGCCGTCGGCGTTGACCAGCTTGTCGCCTTTGGGTGTCCAGCCGGCTGCTTCGAGCAGTGCCAGGGCTTGCAGCTGTTTGTCACGGATCATGCCGCTGCCGTCGGTAACCGGCGCCTTGAACACTTGGGTGAATACTTCATCGGGCACCTGGCCGCGCAGTGGCTCAAGAATCGCCAGTTCTTCCTGGGTCGGCAGTTGGCTGGCGGCCAGCGGGCTGTTGGAGAAAAAGCTCTGCTGGCGGATGTACATATTGCGCATCATCTGCCGGTTGGCCCATTCGAAGTCCCACAACATCGCCAGCGCCTGGCGCACGCGGCGGTCCTTGAACATCGGCTTTTGCACGTTGAACACATAGCCCTGGGCCGGTTGCGGCATCTCCTTGGCCAAGTGCGCACGTTGCAGGCGGCCATCGTCGAGGGCCGGGCCGTTGTAGCCGATGGAGTAGCCGGTGGCGGAGAACTCGCGGTTGAAGTCATAGGCGCCGCCGCGCAGCACCTGGCGGGCCACCTCGGTGTCGCCGAAGTACTCCAGGCTCAGGTGGTCGAAGTTGTACAGGCCACGGCTGACGGGCAAGTCCTTGCCCCACCAGTCGGGGTCGCGGGTGAAGGTGATGGTGCTGCCGGAGTCGATCTTGCTGATTTTATACGGGCCGCTGCCCAACGGCGCTTCGTAGCCGCCACCGTTGGCGAAGTCGCGGGTTTTCCACCAGTGCTCGGGGAACACCGGCAGGGTGGCGATATCCAGCGGCAGGGTGCGGTTTTCATTGCTGGAAAAGTCGAAGCGCACTTGGCGCTCGCCTTCGACTTCGACGTGTTTGACGTCGGCGAACAGCGTGCGAAAGCGCAGGCTGCCTTGGGTCATCAGCAGGTCGAAGCTGTAGCGCACGTCTTCAGCGGTGATCGGCGTGCCATCGGCGAAACGTGCCTTGGGGTTGAGGTAGAAGCGCAGCAAAAGGCCGTCGTCGGCGCGTTCCATTTTTTCGGCGACCAGGCCGTAAACCGTGTAGGGCTCATCCAGGGAGCGCTGGGCCAGTGGGGCGTAGAGCCAGCCGTCGACCTGGGAGACGCCGATGCCTTTGTCGATATACGGCAGCACGTGGTCAAACCGCCCGATCTCGATGGCCGAGCGTCGCAGGCTGCCACCTTTGGGCGCGCTGGGGTTGGCGTAGTCGAAATGGGTGAAGCCGGTGGGGTACTTGGCCGGCTCGCCGTAGACCGTGAGGTAGGTTTGCGGGGCCGCGATCACGGCGGTGCTGGCCAGTAGCAGGGCCAGGGTGGAGCTGAAGAGTTTTGTGGAAAAAACCAATCGCATTATCAGCCTTGAGCGCCGGGTGAACAGTAATAGGGATTTGTACGTTAACGGCTTATGGGTTGCCAGTCACTTGATGCACAACGGCCCACCAAAAGGCGGGCCGTTGTTTATAGCATCAGCGCGGACGGGATCAGTCCTGGCGGCTGGTGACTTCCAGCAGGTGGTAGCCGAACTGGGTTTTTACTGGGCCTTGCACGGTGTTGACGGGGGCGCTGAAGACGACGGTGTCGAATTCCTTGACCATCTGGCCAGGGCCGAACGAGCCCAGGTCACCGCCTTGACGGCTGGATGGGCAGCTGGAGTTGGCTTTGGCGATTTCTGCAAAATCGGCGCCGCCTTCGATCTGGGCCTTGAGTTCGTTGCACTTGTCTTCGGTGGAAACGAGGATGTGACGGGCGGTGGCTTTGGCCATGGGGGTAACTCCTTGAAGTAAAAAGGGTGAGCCTACCGGATTCAGGTGGTTTTTTGTTGGCAAAGTTCCATCTTGTGGTGGGTTGGGGTGATTGAGTACATATCCATTGCTGCGGTAACGGCGGCCTATGGTTCCGCTCTTACAGCGGGTCACTTTTGGCAAACGCCCCAAAAGTAACCAAAAGGTCTGTGCCCCACCACTCGGCACCTCGCCTAGGCTCGGTGTGCCCTCACTCCGGCTTGAATCCGTGGGCCGCCGCGATGGGCCATCCTTGGCCCAGCGCGGCTAACCCGGCGTCCTGCCGGGTTACCCACGGATTCAAGCCTGCGTTCGGCCATCGTGGTTGACGGGGCGCCTCAGATCAAAAGCAGATCAAGATCAAGATCTACAGCACGGCGGCCTGAAAGCCGACCTGAGTGGTTGAAGCAAAAGCCAGATCAAGTGCAAAGCAAAAGCTTATCTACCTTATGCAACGCAGTCTAAATGTGGGAGCGGGCTTGCTCGCGAATGCAGTGGGTCAGTTACAGATGAATTGACTGACCCACCGCATTCGCGAGCAAGCCCGCTCCCACAGTTGACCCCATGCAGTTTTGAATATGAGGTCCACTGCAGATTTGCATGCATTGAAGATGTGCTTTTCTGTGGGAGCTGGCTTGCCTGCGATGCAGACACCTCGGTACATCAGGTACACCGAGTTGATGCCATCGCAGGCAAGCCAGCTCCCACATTAGACCGAGTATGGCTTTGCTGTTGCTGTTGCTGTTGCTGTTGCTGTTGCTGTTGCTGTTGCTGTTGCTGTTGCAGTGGCCCTTACATCCTTTTCGATGACGAAGTCAGCGGTCTTTTGATCTGCGCTTTTGATCTTGATCTGAAATCGCCCCGTCAAACACGATGGCCGGAATTCGACAGTGATTTGGGGGGTAAACCGGCAGGGATGCCGGTTTAGCCGCCCCGCGCCATGGATGGCGCGTGGCGGCGGCCCCCCAAATCAGTGTCGGATTGCGGGCATGCCGAGCCACAGCGAGGCACCGAGTGTTGGGGCGAGGACCTTTTGGTTACTTTTGCGTCCTTGCAAAAGTGACCCGCTGTAAGAGCGGAACCATAGGCTGCCGTTACCTAAATAACGGATATGTACACGATCAAACCACACCAGCAGGCACCAAAAACGCCGCTTCCAACAACTGCCGCGTATAAGCATGCTGCGGATCTGCAAAGATCCCCGCCGCGTCGCCCTGTTCCACCACTTGCCCTTGCTTGACCACCATCAACTGGTGACTCAACGCCTTCACCACCGCTAAATCATGGCTGATGAACAGGTATGTCAGGTTGTATTTGGCCTGCAAGCCCCGCAGCAACTCCACCACTTGCCGCTGCACCGTGCGGTCGAGCGCGGATGTCGGTTCATCGAGCAGTATCAAGCGGGGCTTGAGCACCAAGGCACGGGCGATGGCGATGCGTTGCCGTTGCCCGCCAGAAAACTCATGGGGGTAACGATGCCGCGACTCCGGGTCCAGGCCCACTTCCTTGAGCGCTGCAATAATCGCCAGTTCCTGCTCGGCCGGCGTGCCCATCTTGTGGATACGCAAGCCTTCGCCAACAATCTCGCTCACACACATTCGCGGGCTCAAGCTGCCGAACGGGTCTTGAAACACCACCTGCATCTCCCGCCGCAGCGGGCGCACTTGTTGCTGAGTCAGGCGGTCAAGTTGCTGGCCTTCAAAGCGAATCCCGCCTTTGCTGGCGATCAAGCGCAAAATCGCCAGGCCCAGGGTGGATTTGCCCGAGCCGCTTTCACCGACGATGCCCAGCGTCTGGCCCTGGGGCAGGCTGAAGTTGATGCCGTCCACCGCCTTGACGTAATCGACGGTGTTGCGCAAAAAGCCCTTTTTGATCGGGAACCAGACCTTCAGGTCGTCGACTTCCAAGAGGGGCGCCCCGACTTCGTTACTGGCTGGCCCACCGCTGGGTTCGGCCGCTAACAGTTCCTGGGTGTAGGGGTGCTGGGGCGACTGAAACAGCGTCTCGCAATCAGCCTGTTCAACAATGCAACCCTGCTGCATCACACACACGCGGTGGGCGATGCGCCGTACCAGGTTCAGGTCATG
This sequence comes from Pseudomonas sp. FP2338, assembly GCF_030687515.1. Taxonomy (NCBI): domain Bacteria; kingdom Pseudomonadati; phylum Pseudomonadota; class Gammaproteobacteria; order Pseudomonadales; family Pseudomonadaceae; genus Pseudomonas; species Pseudomonas sp. FP2338. Next base: position 2,661,862 of record NZ_CP117436.1, read on the forward strand.
GCTGATCAGCAGCAATGCCATGCCCAGCCGGGCCTGCAGCTCTTTGAGCAGTTCCAGGATCTTCAATTGCACGGTGACGTCGAGGGCCGTGGTCGGCTCGTCGGCGATCAGCAGTTCGGGCTCGTTGGCCAGGGCCATGGCGATCATCACACGCTGGCGCTGGCCGCCGGACAGTTCGTGGGGCAGAGCCTTGAGGCGCTTGTGCGGCTCGGGGATGCCCACCAGTTCAAGCAGTTCCAGGGTGCGTCGGGTCGCGACTTTGCCGGTGAGGCCTTTGTGCAGGCCGAGCACTTCGTTGATCTGCTTTTCGATCGAATGCAGCGGGTTCAGCGAGGTCATTGGCTCCTGAAAGATCATCGCAATGCGGTTGCCGCGAATATGCCGGATGGTTTTCTCTTTGAGGGTCAGCAGATCATGCCCGGAATAGCTGATGGTGCCGGCCGGGTGCCGCGCCAGCGGGTAGGGCAGCAGGCGCAGGATCGAGTGGGCGGTCACCGATTTGCCCGAGCCGCTTTCGCCGACCAGCGCCAGGGTTTCGCCGCGTTTGATATCGAAGCTGACATGGTTGACCACGCGGTGGTGATGCTCGCCGGTGACGAACTCGACGCAGAGGTCGCGGACTTCGATCAGATTGTCCTGGTTCATCTCATTTCCTCGGGTCGAAGGCATCGCGAGCGGACTCGCCGATAAACACCAGCAAACTCAACATGATCGCCAGCACGGCAAAGGCACTCATGCCCAGCCACGGCGCTTGCAGGTTGGATTTGCCCTGGGCCACCAGTTCGCCCAGGGACGGCGAACCGGCTGGCAGGCCAAAGCCGAGAAAATCCAGGGCGGTGAGGGTGCCGATGGCGCCGGTAAGGATGAACGGCATGAAGGTCATGGTCGAGACCATCGCATTGGGCAGGATATGCCGGAACATGATCGCGCCGTTCTGCATGCCCAGCGCTCGGGCTGCACGCACGTATTCCAGGTTGCGCCCGCGCAGGAACTCGGCGCGCACCACGTCCACCAGGCTCATCCACGAAAACAGCAACATGATGCCCAGCAGCCACCAGAAGTTGGGCTGCACAAAGCTGGCGAGGATGATCAGCAGGTACAGCACCGGCAGGCCCGACCAGATCTCCAGGAAACGCTGGCCGGCCAGGTCGACCCAGCCGCCGTAGAAGCCCTGCAAGGCGCCGGCGATGACGCCGATGATCGAGCTGAGCACGGTCAGCGTCAGGGCAAACAGCACCGACACACGGAAGCCGTAGATCACCCGCGCCAGCACATCGCGGCCCTGGTCGTCGGTGCCCAGCAGGTTCACCGAAGACGGCGGCGCTGGCGCAGGGACTTTCAGGTCGTAGTTGATGCTCTGGTAGCTGAACGGGATGGGCGCCCACAGCGTCCAGGCATCCTTGGCCTTGAGCAGTTCCTGGATATACGGGCTCTTGTAGTTGGCTTCCAGCGGGAATTCGCCGCCGAAGGTGGTCTCCGGGTAGCGTTTAAGCGCCGGGAAATACCAGCCACCGTCAAAGTGCACGGCCAGCGGTTTGTCGTTGGCGATCAACTCGGCGCCCAGGCTGAGCACGAACAGAATCAGGAACAGCCACAGCGACCACCAGCCACGCTTGTTGGCCTTGAAGCGCTCGAACCGGCGGCGATTGAGGGGGGACAGGTTCATCTCAATGCTCCCGGCTGGCGAAGTCGATGCGCGGATCGACCAGGGTGTAAGTGAGGTCGCCGATCAGTTTCACGATCAGCCCCAGCAGGGTGAAGATAAACAACGTGCCGAACACCACCGGGTAATCGCGGTTGATTGCCGCTTCAAAGCTCATCAGGCCCAGGCCGTCGAGGGAAAAGATCACCTCGACCAGCAGCGAGCCGGTGAAGAAGATCCCGATAAACGCCGAGGGGAAACCGGCAATTACCAGCAGCATGGCGTTACGAAACACATGGCCGTAAAGCACGCGGTGGTTGGTCAGGCCCTTGGCTTTGGCGGTGACCACATACTGTTTGTTGATTTCGTCGAGGAAGCTGTTTTTGGTCAGCAGGGTCATGGTTGCGAAGTTGCCGATCACCAACGCCGTGACGGGCAGGGCCAGGTGCCAGAAATAATCGAAGATCTTGCCGCTTAAGCTCAGTTCCTCGAAGTTGTTGGAGGTCAGCCCGCGCAAGGGGAACCAGTCCAGGTAACTGCCGCCGGCAAACACCACGATCAGCAGGATCGCGAACAAAAACGCCGGGATGGCATAGCCGACGATGATCGCCGAGCTGGTCCACACGTCAAAGTGGCTGCCGTGCCGCGTGGCCTTGGCGATGCCCAGCGGGATCGACACCAGGTACATGATCAGCGTGCTCCATAACCCGAGGGAGATGGACACCGGCATTTTTTCCTTGATCAGGTCGATGACCTTGGCATCGCGAAAGAAGCTGTCGCCAAAATCCAGTCGTGCATAGTTCTTGACCATGATCCACAAGCGTTCCGGCGCCGACTTGTCGAAGCCGTACATCTTTTCGATTTCCTTGATCAGCGCCGGGTCCAGGCCCTGGGCGCCGCGGTAGCTGGAACCGGCCACCGAGACCTCGGCGCCGCCACCGGCAATACGGCTGGTGGCGCCGTCGAACCCTTCGAGTTTGGCGATCATCTGCTCCACCGGGCCACCGGGGGCGGCCTGGATGATGATGAAGTTGATCAGCAGGATCCCGAACAGTGTGGGGATGATCAGCAATAGGCGGCGAACAATATAGTCCAGCATTTAATCGCCTCCGCTCGCCGGATCGGCGCTCTGGACAGTGTCGACGGCAGGTTTGACTTCAGGTTTGGCCCACCAGGTGGCCGTGCCGACGTCGTAACGTGGCGGCACTTTGGGGTGGCCCAAGTGATCCCAGTACGCCACGCGGTAAGTCTTGATGTGCCAGTTGGGAATCACGTAGTAGCCAAACTGCAAGACCCGATCCAACGCCTTGGCATGGTCGACCAGGCTTTGGCGCGAGTCGGCGTTGATCAGTTCTTCGACGAGTTGGTCGACCACCGGGTCCTTGAGGCCCATGTAGTTGCGGCTGCCGGATTTGTCGGCGGCGGCGGACGACCAGAATTCGCGCTGCTCGTTACCCGGCGAGGTGGACTGCGGAAAGCTGCCTACCAGCATGTCGAAGTCCCGTGAACGCAGGCGGTTGATGTATTGCGAAACGTCAACGCGGCGGATTACCAGGTTGATCCCAAGGTCTGCCAGGTTGCGCTTGAAGGGCAGCAGTACCCGTTCGAAATCGGTCTGGGTCAACAGAAACTCGATGTTTACCGGCTTGCCGGTGGCGTCGACCATCTTGTCGTCGACGATCTTCCAGCCAGCCTCCTGCAACAGCTGGTAAGCCTCACGCTGCTGGGTGCGGATCATGCCGCTGCCGTCGGTTTTGGCCGGCTCGAAGGCTTGGGTGAAGACTTCGGCGGGGAGCTTGTCGCGAAACGGCGCCAGGATGGCGGTTTCCGCCGGGCCGGGCAGGCCGGTGGCGGCCATCTCCGAGTTTTCGAAGTAGCTGCGGGTGCGGGTGTAGGCGCCATTGAACAGCTGCTTGTTGCTCCACTCGAAATCCAGCAGCAGGCTGATGGCCTTGCGTACCCGCACATCCTGGAACATCGGTTTGCGCGTATTGAACACAAACCCTTGCATGCCGGTGGGGTTGCCGTTGGGGATTTCTTCCTTGATCAACCGGCCCTGGGCCACGGCCGGAATGTTGTAGGCGTTGGCCCAGTTCTTGGCGCTGAATTCCAGCCAATAGTCGAACTGCCCGGCTTTCAAGGCTTCCAGGGCCACGGTGCTGTCACGGTAGTAGTCGGTGATGCGGTTATCGAAGTTGTAGAACCCCTTGGCCACCGGTAAATCCTTGGCCCAGTAATCCTTGACCCGCTCATAGCGCACCATGCGCCCCGGTTTGACCTCGGCGACCTTGTACGGGCCACTGCCCAGCGGTATTTCCAGGTTGCCCTTGGCAAAATCGCGCGTTGCCCACCAATGTTTGGGCAATACCGGCAGTTGGCCGAGGATCAGCGGTAATTCACGGTTATTGGTGCGCTTGAACTTGAACAGCACACGCAGCGGGTCTTCGGCGACCACTTCGTCGACGTCGGCGTAGTAGTTGCGGTAGAGCGGCGAACCGTCCTTGATCAGCGCCTGGAAGGTGAACACCACGTCTTCGGCACGGATCGGGTGGCCATCATGAAAGCGCGCTTCGGGGCGCAGGTAGAAGCGCACCCAACTGTTATCCGGGGCCTTTTCGATCTTGCCGGCCACCAGGCCGTACTCGGTGACCGGCTCGTCGAGGCTTTGCATGGCCAGCGTGTCGTAGATCAGCGGCAGGTTGTCCGCGGGCACGCCCTTGCTGATGTAGGGGTTGAGGCTGTCGAAGCCGCCCATGCTCGATTCACGGAAGGTGCCGCCCTTGGGCGCGTCGGGGTTTACGTAATCGAAATGCTTGAAGTCGGCGGGGTACTTGGGTGGCTCGTTGTACAGGGTCAGCGCATGTTGCGGTGCGGCATTGGCTGCGCCGCACGCTAACAGCGCGCCAAACAGGGCGGTGCGCAAAGTCATCATTGGGCTTTCTCCGCAGCTTTCAGCCACCACGCACTCAAACCCAGGCTGTAGGGCGGCGTGGTGACAAAGGCGAACCGGTTGCGGTACGCCAAGCGATGATAGTTGAGGTACCAGTTGGGAATACTGTAGTGCTGCCACAGCAGCACCCGGTCGAGGGCGCGGCCGGCGGCCAATTGTTCTTCGCGGGTCTGCGCCGCCAGCAGTTGGTCGAGCAGGTGGTCGACCACCGGGTTGGCGATGCCGGCGTAGTTTTTGCTGCCCTTGATGGCCGCCTGGCTGGAGTGGAAGTACTGCCACTGCTCAAGGCCGGGGCTCAAGGTCTGGTTGAGGGTGATCAGGACCATGTCGTAGTCGAACTGATCCAGGCGCTGCTTGTATTGCGCCCGGTCAACGGTGCGCAGGCGGGCGTCGATGCCGATGCTTTTGAGATTTTCGACGTAGGGCTGCAGGATGCGTTCAAGGTTCGGGTTGACCAGCAGAATCTCGAAGCGCAGCGGTTGGCCCTTGCTGTCGAGCAGGCGCTGGTCGGAGAGTTTCCAGCCGGCTTCGCCGAGCAACGCCAGGGCGCGGCGCATGGTTTCGCGCGGAATGCCCCGCCCGTCGGTCTGCGGCAGGCTGAAGGCTTGGGTGAACAGGTTGGGCGGCAACTGATCACGGTAGGGCGAGAGCATCAGCCATTCATGCCCCACCGGCACACCCGTCGCAGAAAACTCGCTGTTGGGGTAGTAACTCAGCGTGCGTTTATAGGCGTTGCTGAACAGGGTGCGGTTGGTCCATTCAAAATCGAACATCAGCCCCAGCGCCTCACGCACTTTGGTCTGACTGAAAATCGGTCGCCGCGAGTTCATGAACAGGCCCTGGCTCTGGGTCGGGATCTGGTGGGCGATCTGCGCCTTGATCACGTCGCCGCGGTTGACCGCCGGGAAGTTGTAGCCGGTGGCCCAGTTCTTGGCCTGGTGTTCGATATAGATATCGAATTCACCGGCCTTGAAGGCTTCGAAGGCCACGTCGCTGTCGCGGTAGAACTCCACTTCGACCTTGTCGTAGTTGTAGAAGCCCTGGTTGACCGGCAGGTCTTTGCCCCAGTAATCCTTGACCCGCTCGAACACCAGTTGGCGGCCTGGGGTGACTTTGGTGATGCGATACGGCCCGCTGCCCAAGGGCGGCTCGAAGGTGGTGGCCTTGAAATCGCGGTTCTTCCAGTAATGCTGGGGCAGTACCGGCAGTTCGCCCAGACGCAGGATCAGCAGTGGGTTGCCGGCGCGCTTGAACACAAAACGGATGCGATGGCGGTTGAGGATGTCGACCCGTGCAACTTCCTGCAGGTTGGTGCGGTACTGCGGGTGGCCTTCGGTAAGCAGGGTGCGATAGGAAAACGCCACGTCATAAGCGGTGATCGGCTTGCCATCATGGAAACGCGCTTCGGGGCGCAGGTTGAACACCACCCAGCTGCGGTCCTCGCTGTACTCCACCGATTGGGCAATCAGCCCGTAGCTGGAGGTGGGCTCGTCACCGGACGGCGCATACTGGCCGGTGCCGACCATCAGCGGCTCGTTCAGCTCGTTCACGCCGTATTGCAGGAAATTGGGCGTGGAAACCGGGCTGGTGCCCTTGAAAGTGTAGGGGTTGAGGGTATCGAAGGTGCCAAATGCCATGACCCGCAAGGTCCCACCTTTGGGCGCTGCAGGGTTTACCCAATCGAAGTGGGTGAATTTGGCCGGGTACTTGAGTGTGCCGAACTGCGTGTAACCGTGGCTCTCGGTAATCGTCGCGTTCGCAGCAAAGCTCAAGGCCAGACTTATTAGTAGAAGGAGGGGACGCTTCAAGTCAGAGATCCGATCCAGGCGGCTTGGGCTTTATGATCGGTACAGTAACAGCTTGTTCCGGTTGGAAAAAGGTGGCTGAAAACACCGGGGGGATCCGATGTGTGTGGGCTTGTTGTGGGGAATGAGCTTGATGGGCTTGTTGTGGTAACCAGGCTTGTTGTGGCGAGCAGGCTTGCCCTGCGTTGGGCTGCGAAGCAGCCCCATCATGCCGGGTAAAACGCGGTGTCTGGTTTGGGGCTGCTGCGCAGCCCAGCGGGAGCAAGCTCCCTCGCCACAACAAGCCTGCTCAACACTGAAAGGGGATTAGCGCGGCCCGGAAACCACCAGCATCTGCCCTGGCTTCAACGCCTGGCCAGTACGCGGGTTCCAACGCTTGAGATGTTGCATCTCAACGTTGAAGCGCTTGGCGACGATATACAGCGAGTCGCCTTTCTTGACCTTGTACTGCACCGGCTTTTTGCTGCTGGCCACCAGTTTGCGGGTGTCCTGCATCACCAGGGTCTGGCCGACCTTGAGGGCCTGGCCGTTGAGCTTGTTCCAACGCTGCAGGTCATGCACATCGACCTTGTTCGCCTTGGCGATCAATGTGAGGTTGTCGCCACTGCGTACCTTGTAGTTGCGGGTACGCCCGGCCACCCGTGTGCTCTCAACTTCGTCGAACACCTGCTTTTTAGGACGCATCGCCAGCAATTCTTCCGGCTTCATCGTCGAAAGGGTGCTGGTGAGCAACTGCGCCTTGGAGCTGGGCACGAGCAAATGCTGCGGGCCGTCAAGGGTGGTGCGTTGTTTCAGGGCCGGGTTGAGCTGGAACAGTTCGTCTTCGTCGATCTCGGCCAGCGCGGCAACCCGGGACAGGTCCATGCTTTGCTTGACTTCAACCACTTCGAAGTACGGCGTGTTGGCAATCGGGCTCAGGTTGACGCCGTAGGCCTCGGGGGCCAGCACCACTTGGGACAGCGCCAGGAACTTGGGCACGTAGTCCTTGGTTTCCTGGGGCAGGGGCAGGTTCCAGTAGTCGGTAGGCAGGCCGAGCTTTTCGTTGCGCTCGATCGCCCGGCTGACCGTGCCTTCGCCGGCGTTGTAGGCCGCCAGGGCCAGCAGCCAGTCGCCGTTGAACATGTCATGCAGACGCGTCAGATAGTCCAGGGCGGCGGTGGTGGAGGCGGTGATATCGCGGCGGCCGTCGTAGGCGCGGGTCTGGCGCAGGTTGAAGTAGCGCCCGGTGGAGGGGATGAACTGCCACAAGCCGACCGCATCGCTGCGCGAATAGGCCATCGGGTTGTAGGCACTTTCGATCACTGGCAGCAGCGCCAGCTCCAGGGGCATGTTGCGTTCTTCAAGGCGTTCGACGATGTAATGAATGTAGAGGCTGCCGCGTTCTCCGGCGTTCTCTAAAAAGGACGGGTTACTGGCGAACCACAAGCGTTGTTGCTCGATGCGCGGGTTCACACCCAGGCCGTCCTGCAATTGAAAGCCCCGGCGCATGCGTTCCCAGACATCCTGGGGCACTTCGGGGCTAGGCTTCTCTGAGAGCCAAATAGGTTTTTGCTTGATCTTGGCAGCAAGATTCGGTTTGGGTTGCACGGTGGATTGTGCAGCGAAATTTGTCGATTGGCAGCCCGCCAGAGTCGCGGAAACGGCCACCGCCACGGCTTGAGCCAGGCGGGTCAATGCGTCTGAAGAAATGGATTTACGAATAGATGACGACATTGGCTGGAAGTAAGTTCCGGGCAAAAATGTCGGGCGATTCTAGAAAGCGCTTTGGTTCCGGTCAACCATTCAGAAATTCCGTATCAGATTGCATCCGCTTAGAACTTATCTTTCCAAGCCCTCAAGCTAGCAAACACCTCGGCCCCAGTGCGGTTGTCGCGACCATTCCGTTCGTCCGCTTTTTGTTTAACGGATGTTTCGGCGGTACGCAGAAAAGGGTTAGTACGTTTTTCCAGGGCCAGGTTGGACGGCAGCGTCATCTCGCCACGGGCGCGCAATTGCTTGACGCTTTCGACGCGTTCGGCAATATCGGCATTGTCCGGTTCCACGGCGTGGGCAAACTTGAGGTTACTTTGCGTGTACTCGTGGGTGCAGTACACCAGCGTGTCGGCAGGCAGGGCGGCCAGGCGCTCAAGGGAGGTGTGCATTTGTTCCGGGGTGCCTTCGAACAGGCGCCCGCAGCCGGCGGCAAACAGGGTGTCGCCACAAAACAGCACGCCCTGGTGGTAATAGGCGATATGGCCGAGGGTATGGCCGGGCACGCTATAAACGTCGAAGTCCCAGCCGAGTGCGCTGATGCGCCCGTTATCGTGCAGGGCCACGTCGCGCGCGGGGATCTTCTCGTTCGCCGGGCCGTAAACCTTGGCGTCAGTGGCCTGTTTGAGCTGTTCGACGCCGCCGACATGATCATGGTGGTGGTGGGTGATCAGGATGTCGCTGAGCCTGTACCCCGGGTTTTGCTTGAGCCAGGCCAGCACTGGCGCGGCATCGCCGGGGTCGACCACGGCGCAGCGTTGGGTATCAGGGTCTTGTAACAACCAGATGTAGTTATCGGTGAAGGCGGGCAGGGCACTGATCTGTATCATTCTTCGATTCGCCAAGCTGAACACATTGGTGCATCTTAGAACGTCTAGGCGAATTGGAGAATGCAATGACTGATAAAGCGTTCGCCCAGGCCGATCCTGAATGGCTGGCCCTGATCAGCGCAGCCCGTGATTGGCTGTCCGGGCCGATCGGGCAATTTTTGCTGGATGAAGAGCGGCGCATGCTCGAAGACGAACTGGGCCGGTTCTTTGGTGGCTACCTGGTGCACTACGGCCCGTCGGCCCAGACGCCGCCCGCTGCGCCGCAGGTGCAACGTAATGTGCGCCTGGGCGCGCCGTTGCCTGGGGTAGAGATTGTGTGCGAGGAACAGGCCTGGCCGCTGAGCGAACATGCCGCCGACGTGGTGGTGCTGCAGCATGGCCTGGATTTCTGCCTGTCGCCCCACGGTTTGCTGCGCGAGGCTGCCAGCAGCGTGCGCCCAGGTGGCCATTTGCTGATCATCGGCATCAACCCCTGGAGCAGTTGGGGCCTGCGCCATGTGTTCGCCCATGACGGCCTGCGCCTGGCGCGCTGCATCGCGCCGTCGCGGGTGGGCGACTGGTTGAACCTGCTGGGCTTCGCGCTGGAGAAACGCCGCTTCGGGTGCTATCGTCCGCCGCTTGCGTCTGCCAAGTGGCAAGGTCGTCTGGCCGGCTGGGAACGCCGGGCGGGTGCCTGGCAATTGTCGGGCGGTGGCTTCTATTTATTGGTGGCGCGCAAGATCGTGGTCGGGCTGCGGCCGGTGCGCCAGGTCGCGCGTCAGCCCATGGGCAAGCTGGTGCCGATGCCGATGGCCAAGGTCAACCGCAAGCAAAGCGAACCGTAAAACCCTTTTTCTGATTGAAGACCGAGCAACTGATGACCGATACCGTAGAACTCTTCACCGATGGCGCCTGCAAGGGCAACCCTGGCCCCGGCGGCTGGGGCGCGTTGCTGGTGTGCAAAGGCGTGGAGAAGGAACTGTGGGGCGGCGAAGCCAACACCACCAACAACCGCATGGAGCTGATGGGCGCCATTCGCGGCCTGGAAGAACTCAAGCGTCGCTGTGACGTGCTGTTGGTGACCGACTCGCAATACGTGATGAAGGGCATCAACGAGTGGATGGTCAACTGGAAGAAGCGCGGCTGGAAAACCGCGGCCAAGGAGCCGGTAAAGAATGCCGACCTGTGGCAACTGCTCGATGAGCAATGCAATCGCCATAACATCACCTGGAAATGGGTACGCGGGCATATCGGCCACCCTGGCAACGAGCGCGCCGACCAGTTGGCCAATCGTGGCGTGGATGAAGTGCGGGGCTACAAACAGAGCTGAGCCGGCTGACGTGTTAACATCGCGCCCCTTGATTCACACCACACTGCACACCACCGTTGAGAGCTGAACCCTGATGGCGATCCGATCTGTTGTACTCGATACCGAAACCACCGGCATGCCGGTGACCGATGGTCACCGGATCATTGAAATCGGCTGTGTCGAACTGATGGGTCGCCGTCTCACCGGGCGTCACTTTCACGTCTACCTGCAACCGGATCGTGACAGTGACGAGGGCGCGATTGGTGTCCACGGTATCACTGATGAATTCCTCAAGGGCAAGCCGCGCTTCGCTGAAGTGGCGGACGAGTTTTTCGAGTTCATCAACGGCGCTCAGCTGATCATCCATAACGCGGCGTTCGACGTCGGCTTCATCAATAACGAGTTTGCCCTGATGGGGCAGACCGAGCGTGCGGATATCTCCCGGCACTGTTCGATCCTCGATACCTTGATGATGGCCCGTGAGCGTCACCCCGGCCAGCGCAACAGCCTGGATGCCCTGTGCAAACGTTATGGCGTCGACAACTCCGGCCGTGAACTGCACGGCGCCTTGCTCGACTCCGAGATTCTTGCCGACGTTTACCTGACCATGACCGGCGGGCAGACCAGCCTGTCCCTGGCCGGTAACGCTTCCGATGGCAGCGGCTCGGCGGAAGGTTCGGGCAACCGGCCTTCGGAAATCCGTCGTTTGGCGGCGGATCGCAAGCCGACCACCATCATCCGTGCCAGCGAGCAGGACCTGGCCGAGCATGCGGCGCGCTTGGAAGCGATTGCCAAGTCGGCGGGTGCGCCGGCGTTGTGGTCGCAACTGACTCAGCAATAATCACCGCTGATCGCAATTAAACAATGTGGGAGCTGGCTTGCCTGCGATAGCGGTGTATCAGTCACCGCTGAGCCCGCTGACCCACCGTTATCGCAGGCAAGCCAGCTCCCACAGTAGATTTGCGTCGTCTGTAAAATCTTCATTCGCCACATCCACTCCCAGCTTCTACCCTGAGTGCATAGCCCTCAGGACTCCAAGCACTCATGTACAAAGACCTGAAGTTCCCTGTTCTTATCGTGCACCGTGACATCAAGGCCGACACCGTTGCCGGTGATCGGGTCAGAGGCATCGCCAGGGAGTTGGAGCAAGAGGGCTTCAGTATTTTTTCCGCGGTGGATTACGCCGAAGGCCGCTTGGTGGCCTCTACCCATCATGGGCTGGCGTGCATGTTGATCGCCGCCGAGGGCGCTGGCGAAAACACCCACCTGCTGCAAAACATGGTCGAGTTGATTCGCCTGGCGCGGGTGAGGGCGCCCAACCTGCCGATCTTTGCCCTGGGCGAGCAGGTCACCCTGGAAAACGCGCCGGCCGACGCCATGAGCGAGCTCAACCAACTGCGCGGCATTCTGTACCTATTCGAAGACACCGTGCCATTTCTGGCCCGCCAGGTCGCACGCGCCGCACGCGCCTACCTTGATGGTTTGTTGCCGCCGTTCTTCAAAGCGCTGGTGCAGCACACGGCCGACTCCAACTATTCCTGGCACACTCCCGGCCATGGCGGCGGCGTGGCGTATCGCAAAAGCCCGGTGGGCCAGGCGTTTCACCAGTTCTTCGGTGAAAACACCCTGCGTTCGGATTTGTCCGTGTCGGTGCCGGAACTGGGTTCGCTGCTCGATCACACGGGGCCATTGGCCGAAGCCGAGGCCCGTGCGGCGCGTAACTTTGGTGCCGATCACACGTTCTTCGTGATCAACGGCACCTCGACTGCCAACAAGATCGTGTGGCATTCCATGGTGGCACGCGACGACTTGGTGTTGGTGGATCGAAACTGCCACAAGTCGGTGCTGCATTCGATCATCATGACCGGCGCCATCCCGCTGTATTTGTGCCCGGAGCGCAACGAGCTGGGGATTATCGGCCCGATCCCCTTAAGCGAATTCAGCCCCGAATCGATCCGCGCCAAAATCGACGCCAGCCCCTTGACCCGTGGCCGGCCGGCGAAAGTGAAGTTGGCGGTGGTCACCAACTCTACCTACGACGGCCTGTGCTACAACGCCGAGCTGATCAAGCAGCAATTAGGCAACAGTGTCGAGGTGTTGCACTTCGACGAGGCCTGGTACGCCTACGCGGCCTTTCACGAATTCTTCGCCGGGCGTTATGGCATGGGCACTTCGCGCACCCCGGACAGCCCGCTGGTGTTCACTACCCACTCGACCCACAAATTGCTCGCGGCCTTCAGCCAGGCTTCGATGATTCATGTGCAGGATGGCGGCGCGCGCCAGCTGGACCGCGACCGCTTCAACGAAGCCTTCATGATGCACATCTCCACGTCCCCGCAATACAGCATCATCGCCTCGCTGGACGTGGCCTCGGCGATGATGGAAGGCCCGGCCGGGCGCTCGCTGCTGCAGGAGATGTTCGACGAAGCCCTGAGCTTTCGCCGTGCCCTGGCCAACTTGCGCCAGCATATTGCAGCCGAAGACTGGTGGTTCTCGATCTGGCAGCCGCCGTCGGTGGCCGGCATCGACCGGGTCGCCACGGCGGATTGGCTGTTGCACCCACAGGACGACTGGCACGGCTTTGGCGATGTGGCCGAAGACTACGTGTTGCTGGACCCGATCAAAGTCACCCTGGTAATGCCCGGCCTTAACGCCGGCGGCGCCTTGAGCGACTGCGGGATTCCCGCCGCAGTGGTCAGCAAGTTCCTTTGGGAGCGTGGGCTGGTGGTGGAAAAGACCGGCTTGTATTCCTTCCTCGTGTTGTTTTCCATGGGCATCACCAAGGGCAAATGGAGCACCTTGCTCACCGAATTGCTGGAGTTCAAGCGCAACTACGACGCCAATGCCAGCCTGGCCAGCTGTTTGCCCTCGGTGTTCAAAGAGGGCCCGGCGCGCTATCAAGGCCTGGGTTTGCGTGACCTGTGCGACCAGTTGCATAGTTGTTACCGCAGCAACGCCACGGCCAAGCACCTCAAGCGGATGTACACGGTGTTGCCGGACATTGCGATGAAACCGGCCGATGCCTACGATCATCTGGTCAGGGGTGAAGTCGAAGCCGTTTCCATTGACGCCTTGCCAGGACGCATCGCAGCCGTGATGCTGGTGCCTTATCCGCCGGGCATTCCGTTGATCATGCCGGGCGAGCGCTTTACCGAATCAACCCGTTCAATCATCGATTACCTGGCATTTGCCCGCACGTTCGATAATAGTTTCCCCGGTTTTGTCGCTGATGTGCATGGGTTGCAGCACGAAGATGGCGGCAGTGGTCGTTGTTACACCGTCGATTGCATCAAGGGTTAAGGATGTTTATGCAAGCTGTAATGAACCCGAAGTATCCCGGGCTCAGCGTTCGAATCGCCGACGAGGGCTTTGACGCCTATGTGTGGGGCAATGACTTCAGCTTTGAGGTCGGCGCCTACGGCGTGCCGGAGATGGGCAAGCGTGTCGACCAATGGGCGGTGGAGCGCATCCTGCCGTACCGCAAGTGTTATGGCATCGACCCGGAAGAATTCGCCAGTTTTCGCGATGCGCCCGACAGTGCGATTTTTATGGCATACCTGGATGATCGCGCCGTGGGGCACATTGTGGTCAGCACCAACTGGAACGGTTTTGCCCATGTCGACGAACTGGCGGTGGCCTTGCCTGCGCGGCGCCATGGGGTGGCCAAGGCCTTGCTGGATGTGGCGCAGTTCTGGGCGCGCAAAAAGAATCTGCCGGGCATGATGCTCGAGACCCAGAACAACAACCTCGGTGCCTGCCGCCTGTATGAGCGCTGCGGGTACGTGATGGGCGGGATCGATCAATTGCGCTATCGCGGGATTGATCCACAAACCCGCGAAGTGGCGATTTTCTGGTATCGGTTGTTCACCGTTGAATCGAACTCGGCCTGATCGCGGCTGACTGCCCAGCTTCAGGCCGAGTTGAGGTGTTGCCGCCTAGGTCATGAATCAATCCAGGAGTGTTCGGCGCCGATGTTGATCTGCAGTTGGGTACGGAACTGGCTGTAGTGCTTTTTGGCCTCATCCACGCTCTGTTTCAGCCCTTCCGGCGCCGTCAGGCCTTGATTGGCATAGTACTGGCGCGTATCACTTTCCACGTTGAACGCCTTGCCCTGCGGAAACCTGCTGTCGGCCTGTTGCATTTTTTTGTTGTTCAGCCCATCGAACCCCGCATAGTAAATGTCCGGTCGCTTGGCTTTCAGTACATCGTCAAACAGCGTTGGGCCGACGGTTTCAAAGATCTTGCCTTCGTACTCCAGGAAGTCTGAGGTGTAGGCAAATCCGCCTGTGATATTTCTGGAAAGGGTTGGCCGATTGGTCTCAAAGTACGCTTTGTTTTTAGTGAAGCGCCGGTTCATCTCGGCGATCATCTCAGTCACAACTGGGTTATCCGGTTGCGTGGCGAAGTTACTGGTGTTGTAGAAGGATTTGTAGTCAGTGATTGTGTGAGCGACTGGTTTGCTGAGCAGCATATCCGAGTCACCCGCGTTCAAACCGGCGGATCCCACCGCACCTTTGATGGTGTCGTCGGTGTCGAGATAAATGCCACCATATTTATTCATCAACGGATAGCGAGCTACATCGGAAGTGGCGGCAAGGTTTTTTCCTTGGCCTCTGCGGAAGTAGGCGTACAGTTCGGTGTTCTTCAAGGGTTGGAAAAAGTCTTCTTCATGCACATTCATGACGGTGACGCCGGGCGCATCCTTTTCCAGCTTGAGCTTGATGGCTTGCAGCAACTCTGGAGTGTCGGCGTCGACGTGCACAATGGATGTGAAGCCTGGCATTTTTTCGGCGTTGGCTGCGATATTCTTGATCAGCTTGTCGGGTATTTCGCCACCGGCCCAGAAGTAGTGCATGTCGGTAGGGATGGGCCTGATATTCCTGGGCATCTGCAAGATGGCCGGCGGGGTTATCTCGATAAACCTGAAATTGTGCTCGGGGATCTTTGGGGCTTTTTTAAGTTCCTCCAGGGGGCCCATCTGCCACTTGTTCTTTGCGCTTCTCCAGAAGTACTTGGTGGTGACGCCGTTGGCGTTACCCGAACCGAACATCCAGGCACCCACCTTGGTATCAAAGGTGGTGACATAGTTCATGCCTCGGCAATTGATGGTGAAGGGGTATGAGGAACCCGTGGTTATTTTTACGTCGTCTACCGGCACGACGTAGGTGTTTTCGTTTATTTTCCAGGGTGAGAGGGAGTCACCGCCGAACAAGCGATTGGCAGTGGCAGACGGCTCCCAACCGGCACTGCCCAGGTCCTTGACCGCAATGTCGTCTCGGGGGCCGCTGGGGTGTTGGATTACCCGCTGGCCATCCTTGACAGTGGACGGATAGAGCTTGCCGTCGACTTTTATATATTCTTTATTGTTCGGGCCGACGTAGACATTCGCCTGCAAGCCTTTGACCCGCAGCAGGCCCGGTGAAACGGTGGTCTCACAGTCAAGCAGCGATGGCTTATTGAAGACTTTGACCTTTTCACCGGCAGCCGCCACCGCAGGCTGGAAATCTTTCAACGGTGAACCGTAGGGCCGCCCCTTGGCCGCGTCGAAGGCATACCAGTTACCGCCTCGGAACAACGCATCACCTTCCAGAGTCTCACCGGCAACTTTGGAGGTGCCTATGGCAACCAAGCCATGCTGCGTGCTGGCCGCTTTGAGCACGTCGTAGCTGCCGCTGGCGCCTTTGAGGGCATTAAACGCGCTCTTTCCCTTGGACCAGGTCCAGCGGCTGGTGCCCTTGAGCAAGTCACCCGCACCGCCTAACGGGTTGAGCGCGTCGATGGCAACGGTACCCAGAAACCGAGCGGTTCTGGCTACGCCCTTGAGGCCGGCCACGCCTTTGGCGAGCACTTTGCTCGCCTGAGCGGCCTTGCCTGCCCCCAGGGTCACCAGGCCGATCACATCCATGCCCAGGTCAAGCAAGCCATCGCCGATATTGCCCTGCGTGAAGTTAACAATCGCAGACCTGAACGGAATCATATTCAGGAAAAACTCACCGATGGCCTTGTCAGCAGCGCGGGTTTCATCGTAGGACGTTGTTCCGCGGGCATGTTGCAGGAGGTCATCGCCCTGCAAGTCCAGGCGTGTGGTGAGTACTTTGGCGATGTAGCGGGTGCGGTCGGAATCGAACGCGTGTGGCGTTTCTGCGACCGCCGGCTTTTCCCTGGCTTGTTCGGTGTGCTCGTCTTCGAAGGGGTTAAATCGTACAGTTCTATGCAGTACGTTGGCGTTTCTGCTATCGAGCCTGGAGTAGGGCGGCGAGTAGATATTGCGCAAATAGTCGTGTTTTGAAATGGTCCCGGCGAGTGTATCGATGCGGTAAATACTGACCTGCCCCTCACGGGTGATTTTTACATCCAGTGTATGGCCTTTTTGAGTCAGGGTTTTTGTCGAGAAATCCAAGCCAATGAGATAGCTGTCGGTATGAAAAAATTCGAGTTGCCCATATTCGAAGTTTTTCCGATCCTCGGGGGGCAACATCGAGATCAGGTGCTTGGCCATTCCCGTGTGACCTTTTTCCAGCTCTGCCACGGCCGGCCTGTAGCGCTGGGTAAAGGTGTCTGCGACAGAGAGTTCGCCACTATCGGAAAGCGCGCAAAACTGTTTGATGGGGATGCGCTTGTCGTTGGTGACCCAATGTTCGTTGTCATCATTTTTGACTGTGTCGCCGTGCATGACGACATCCAGCATTGAGTACGTACCGGGGAAACGTCCGGGGCGCCCTTCGATCAATCGGGCTTTCGTGAGGTTTTTCGCCTTGAAGACTTCATCCGGTACGCCTGGAAATTTCTCCCTGAGCAAATCCATTCCCATGTTTTCACGCATCGGAATGGGGGTTGCAAGTGCCAGGGCAGTGGCTTGCAAGGCTGTCTGCTGGACGCTGAAGGCACTCTGCACAGTGCGCATCTGCGTGTCGTCGGGCGTCGTGCCAGCCATCAAGTAGCCATTGACCTCCCCCCAATTGTGCAACGCGTCGCGATGGATATGCTGCGAGAGCGGTGTGCCGACGTCGATGCCCTCTGCGGCGGCGAGCACTTCGCGATAGGTCATTGCGAGTACACGTCCCGGTGATTCGGCTTCCAGCTTGGCGGTGGCGATAGTCAGCTGTGTCCAGGGAATGCTGCCGTAGGTCACGGTGGCCGGAATGTCCTTGACCAGATATTCAGGCGCAGTGCGAGCCAGCAACATACGCGCAGCCAGTTCAGCCGATGCCGCAGAGGCCCGGCCTTCCTGGACCAAGTGACGGCTCAAACCCTCGATCACTGCGCTGGGCGCTTGATTCCAGAGTGACTGTTGGCCCAGATCAAAGCCGCCAACGCTGTTACGCGCCGGTGTGCCGGTGGATTGCGGGTCAAGCCCCAGCTGGATTGCGGCGAGCAGGTAGTCATTGACGCTGGTATTGGTGGCAATGCCGCCCAATCGGGTCTCAATCGCCTGGCCCAGGGCTTGCGCCTTGGCTGACCCGAGCAGTGTCTCGACTGCGCTGCTGGGAAATTTGAAGTCACTGTTGGACAGTTCGCAGGCAGATAACAGATAGCCCAACAGGCCTTGTTTGTCAGTCAATGGCAGGTCGGGCAGCGTTGGATCAGGGGCGCTCAACAGATCGACGATGGCTTGTTTTTCCTGCGCCGAAATCGGCGTCGGCCAGGACAGCGCGCCGCTGAAGTTGCCCAGGGGCGGTGTCTGAACGTGCTTTGTCGCTAACTGATAAAGCGCCTGCAACGCGTCCAGGGTTTTGGGAAGGGGCAGGTCGCTGCCGCTGAGAAAGGTGCCCAGTTTGACGATGCTGGTGGGCGCCAGATTGTGCTGCTGATAGTAGCTGGAGCCTTCGCAGACCGGTACTGAGGCGCTGTTCAAGTGCGACGTCAGTTGGGCCTCAAGCAGGCTTTGCTGCTCACTGGAAACGGGGGGCGGGAAGGCGGTGTGCAGATCTTCCAGGATCGTGCGCAGTTTTGCCGCCAGGGTTCCCCAGTTACACCGATCGGCAAAGGCTTTTTTAAGCGCTGCCGGGTTGTCCAGTTCATCAGGTGTTGCGTCGTTGGCTGAGTCTTCAATCAAAGCCGGCTCAGCGGTAATCAGCGCACCGGTGCCCTGCGACGCAGTGAGGTTGGCAGAGTTCTGTAGCGCTTGATGAGAAAGGGCAGGTTGGAGGGTTGTCATAGAAAACGCTTCCTTGGTTAGAGTATGTCGTCCAGTAGAAAGCACGCAGCTGTGCTTTCTGCCTCTGTGAGTGCGACGTCTCTAGAACAAGGTTCCTACGTGATTATTTAGCGTTTGTGTCGGTGAAAGGGTATACAAAAAGTTGCGCAGTACGGGTCAGGTGGCAGCTGTGCCCGCCAGCAAGGCGTCGGCCTTAGAGGCGACGATTTCCAGCAGTGCATTCAGCGCTGGGGCGGTTTCAGACGCCTTCAGCGTCAATGCGTAAAGGACCACAGGTATCGGCGGTGACAACG
Organism: Pseudomonas sp. FP2338; assembly: GCF_030687515.1. Classification (NCBI taxonomy): domain Bacteria; kingdom Pseudomonadati; phylum Pseudomonadota; class Gammaproteobacteria; order Pseudomonadales; family Pseudomonadaceae; genus Pseudomonas; species Pseudomonas sp. FP2338. Next base: position 2,680,577 of record NZ_CP117436.1, read on the forward strand.
GGCACGCATCCAGCCCAGCTTCCCGAGCCCCGTAGGCAGTGAACGGGTCGACAATCGCCAGACCTTCTCCGGCCTCTACCATGCTGCGCATCATCTGGTAGGTCTGCACCCGTGTTTGCACCACCGGCAGCGGGCGCAGGGCTTGCAGTTTGGCGTCCAACACACGGCTTAGGGGGTCGTGGCCTTCCAGCCCGATTATCGACTGCCCGGCCAGGTCCTGCAGCGCAATGTACTTTTGTTTGGGTTTGAGCCAGCCATGGGGCGCGAGCAGTTGCAACTTGCCCTGGGCCAGTACGGTGCTTTGGATTTGCGGGTGTTGCGGATCATGCAAGCTAAGGCCCACGTCGGCTTCACGCAATAACAAGCTCCTGACGATCTCCCGCGTCGGCTGGCTCGACAGGTTGCACGGTGTGTCCTGAAAGCGCCGGCGCAGCAGCGCCAAGCTTTGCGGCAAGAGTTGATTGGCCAGGGGCGGCGTGCACAGCGTGCGTAAAGTCGGCGCATGATGGTGTTTCAGGCGGCTGGCCAGGCGCTGCACCGGCTCCAGCGCCTCATAGAGGTGGGCGATTTCAGCCTGCAACTCAAGGGTTTCGCGCGTGGCTTGCAAACGCCCGCGCACGCTGGCAAACAGCATGAAGCCCAGTTGCTGCTCGGCCTCCTTGAGGGTTGCGTCCACATCGCCCACGGAGAGTTGCAACCACTCGGCGGCCAAGCCTGGGTTTCCGGTCTGCAAAATGGCCTGAATCACTTCGATATGACGTAAACGCATCGCCGGAGTCTATGTTCAGTGTGGTGGGGTTTCAATGGCTGGGTAAAAAAGAGCACAGGCCTGGGTGAGTGTTGGCTACCGTCAGTGTGTATGTCACTGTCACGGGCAGGGTATACAAAGAATGTATCAATCGAGGGAAAGGGGGAGCCTCATCATGCCGGCAAGTCTTGTAACCGCAAAAATACCCACCCAGCGTGGCTTCACGCGCTGGGCTGTGCTGGTGGTGCTGGTCATCATTGGCTTGTTGGCCCTGGCGCTGGGGCCACGCCTGTTCGGGGATGTGACGCTGGCAGAGATCGCTACCGCCAAGGCTCAGGTGGCTGAGCTGGGCAAGGCTGTCGAGCAGTTCCATCAGGACACCGGCCGCTATCCTACGGATGAGGAGGGCCTGGAGGTGTTGACCGCGCAATCTGCGCCGTCGGCCAACGGCAAAGGCCCCTATGTCAAGGAAGAGCTATTGACCGACCCTTGGGGCATTGCCTATCAGTACCACTACCCGGCGACCCAGCCCAACACCGCCTTCGATCTGTTTTCATTCGGCAAGGACCGGACCCTCGGCGGCGTCGGCGATAACAAGGATATTACTTACGGCGACCACTGAAGCACCTGGCATTCCCCATCGACCCGATTAGAATGACGCAGCTGATCATCAACGACCAATGCCGCTCGCACGGCACTTAAAACAACAACAGGTCTGGTCTCACATGCCTCTACCCTCGACGTTTTTCGGGATAAGGGCCAAACAACTGCTGGTCTTGGTGACCATTGGTTGCGTGGCTGCTTATCTCCTCAATAATCAAGACGAACGCACCCCGGAAAACCACGCCCTTGAGGCGTTTATCCGTTCTCAGGAACAGGTGAGCGAGCAGGTGGGGGCGGTGCTGGAGATTGCGCTGGTCAGGCAGGTGGTGGCGTATCCCGCTTACGGCACGCCGGGCTACAGGCGTTCGCTGTATGCCGTTGAAGGCGAGCGGGGGCGGTTGCTGGTAACGCTCAAGCAACTGGACGGCGAGCAGGACGTGGAGGTGACGCAGATGCGGCGCCCGTGATCCCCCCGGCCCAGTCAACGCCAGTAATGGCCAGGACTGAGCAGGTCGATAAGGCGGGATCTTATGAAGCGAGGATGGTTTGCGATTCGCGGGTGATGATGGTCCCCGACTGGATCAATTTGAATTCATCGCCTTCCAATTTTTCTACACGGTCGCCAATGGCCAGCTTGTAGGTGGTGGTAGGCGGCGAGCCAGCCTGGCTGTCCTGCGCCGGGTTGGATTCCTGGAACTCATGCACGGAATACACGCGTCCTTCCGCGTCTCTGGCATGGAACTGTCCGACAAGTACTGCAGCCATCTGTTTAGAACCTCTGGAGATAAACACTCGATTTGCGGTTCTGTAGACCGTCATGGAGCGGGGTAGTTTACCTATGGAAAAAAAATACTATTCTTTGATGTTTTTCGACGTTTCCTACGCTGGTGAGTGCGTGGCAAACGGCGTTGAGATTATCAAAACTCACTGGTGAAGCTGTCGTGAAGTCTCTATAACTACAAGCTCCTTTAGTCAGACGTCGGGAAAACCTCATGAGCAAGGTCTACACGATTGCCGTCCTGGTTGGCAGCCTTAGAAAAGACTCGATCAACCGTAAGGTCGCGTTGGCACTGGCCGAACTGGCCCCCGCCAATCTCAAGTTGAGCATTGTGGAAATTGGCGATTTGCCGCTCTACAACGAGGACATCGACGGTGCAGCACCGCCGGCAGCCTACAGTACTTTCCGTCAGCAAGTACGTTCATCCGACGCGGTGTTGTTTGTGACCCCGGAATACAACCGCTCCGTGCCCGCCCCGTTGAAGAATGCCATTGACGTTGGGTCGCGTCCTTATGGGCAAAGTGCCTATGGGGGTAAGCCTGGGGCGATTATCAGTGTGTCGCCGGGGGCCATTGGTGGGTTTGGTGCCAACCACCATCTGCGCCAGTCGCTGGTGTTTCTGGATGTGCCTTGCATGCAGCAGCCCGAGGCGTACCTGGGCGGGGCGGGGAGTGTGTTTGATGAGGCGGGTAAGGTGTCTGAGAAGACCCGGCCGTTTTTGCAGGCGTTTATTGATGGGTATGGTAAGTGGGTTGAGAAACAGTTGGGCTGATGGGGGGGTTAGGGCGTGGTGGTTGGGGGCATATCCGTTGCTGCGGTAACGGCTGCTTAGGGTTCCGCCCTTACGGCGGGTCACTTTTGGCAAACGCCCCAAAAGTAACCAAAAGGTCTTCGCCCCACCACTCGGTGCCTCGCCTAGGCTCGGCATGCCCTCACTCCGGCTTGAATCCGTGGGCCGCCGCGATGGGCCATCCTTGGCCCAGCGCGGCTAACCCGGCGTCCTGCCGGGTTACCCACGGATTCAAGCCTGCGTTCGGCCAGCGTGGTTGACGGGGCGCCTCAGATCAAAAGCAGATCAAGATCAAAAACAGAGCACGGCGGCCTGAAAGCCGACCTGAGTGGTTGAATCAAAGGCCAGATCAAGTGCAAGTCAAAAGCCTATCTACCTGATGCAACGCGGTCTAAATGTGGGAGCGGGCTTGCTCGCGAATGCGGTGGGTCAGTCAATTTATCTGTCACTGGCCCACCGCATTCGCGAGCAAGCCCGCTCCCACCTTTGACCGAGTATGGCTCTGCTGTTGCTGTTGCTGTTGCTGTTGCTGTTGCTGTTGCTGTTGCTGTTGCTGTTGCTGTTGCTGTTGCTGTTGTTGTTGTTGTTGTTGTTGTTGCTCCGGCCCTTACATCCTTTTCGATGACGAAGTCAGCGGTCTTTTGATCTGCGCTTTTGATCTTGATCTGAAATCGCCCCGTCAAACACGATGGCCGGAATCTGACAGTGATTTGGGGGGTAAACCGGCAGGGATGCCGGTTTAGCCGCCCCGCGCCATGGATGGCGCGTGGCGGCGGCCCCCCAAATCACTGTCGGATTGCGGGCATGCCGAGCCACAGCGAGGCACCGAGTGTTGGGGCGAGGACTTTTTGCTTACTTTTTGGTCCTTCAAAAAGTGAGCCGCTGTAAGAGCGGAACCATAAGCCGCCGTTACCTAAATAACGGATATACACTCAGCAGATCCTAACCCCCAATCGATCAGCAAGCTTAAGCGCCACCCCCGCGCATACACATTCACCGCGATCTTGTTGTGCAGCAAGCCCCGCACCCCATGCTCCGGGCTGAACTCAAACAGCACGTCCTTCTGCGACACCACGTCGATAAAGTGCTTGAGCTTGTAGGGAATCGCGAAATTCCACAGCGGCACCGAAAACACCAGCACATCGGCCTGATGCAGGTGAGCCGCCAGCGCTTTGAGGGTGGTCCAGGCCGCGCTTTGTTCAGCGCGCCGGAGGCGGACCCGCGCCTGGTTGAGATAATCACCCAGGTGGTGGTCCGCTACGGCGCTGTTCGTCGCCACTGAGGCTCAGCGCAACCAGTTGGTGCGCGCCAGTTCGAGCACTTCATCGCCACGCCCGCTCATCACCGCCTTGAGCATGTACAGGCTGAACCCCTTGGCCTGTTCCAGCTTGATGGTCGGCGGCATCACCAGTTCCTGGGTAGCGGTGACCACGTCCACCAGCACCGGGCCGTCATGGGCCAGGGCGCGGCGCAAGGCCGGTTCCAGGTCTTCGGACTGCTCCACGCGAATGCCGAGGATGCCCATGGCGTTGGACATGGCGGCAAAGTCCGGGTTTTTCAGCTCGGTACCGGTGTCCAGGTAACCGGCGGCCTTCATCTCCATGGCGACAAACCCGAGTGACGAGTTATCAAACACGATGACTTTCACCGGCAATTTCAATTGCGCCAGCGAGATGAAGTCGCCCATCAACATGGCAAAGCCGCCGTCGCCGGACATCGAGATCACTTGGCGCCCGGGGAACGCGGCCTGCGCGCCAATGGCCTGGGGCATGGCATTGGCCATCGAGCCGTGGTTGAACGAGCCGATCAGGCGACGTTTGCCGTTCATCTTCAAATAGCGTGCAGCCCAGACGGTGGGCGAGCCGACGTCGGCGGTGAAGATCGCATCGTCGTCGGCCAGCTCGCTGAGCAAGCGCGCCACGTACTGCGGGTGAATCGGTCGGTCGGCCTTCGATGGCTGCGCCAGGTCATCCAGACCTTGGCGGGCTTTCTCATAGTGCTTGAGCGAGGTGTCGAGGAAGCTGCGGTCGGTCTTGCGTGTCAGGCGTGGCAACAGCGCGTCGATGGTTTCGCTCACATCGGCAGCGATGCCCAGGTCCAGCGTGGCGCGACGGCCCAGCGCCTGCGGGTTACGGTCGACCTGAATGATCTTGGCATCGGTCGGGTAGAACTGGCGATACGGGAAGTCGGTGCCGAGCATGATCAGGGTGTCGCAGTTGAGCATCGCGTGGTAACCGGAGCTGAAGCCGATCAGGCCGGTCATGCCCACATCAAACGGGTTGTCCCACTCCACATGCTCCTTGCCGCGCAAGGCATGCACCACTGGCGCGCCCAGGGCATCGGCCAGGGCTACCACCTGGTCGTGGGCGTCGGCGCAGCCGCTGCCGCACAACAGGGTGACTTTCTCGCTGCTGTGCAGGATCTCGCTGAGGCGCTGCAGGTCTTGTTCCGCCGGCAAGGTGCGCGGCGCGTGCAGGGCCGGCCAAGGCTTGAGTTTGTCTTCCACTTCCAGCAGCGAGATATCGCCCGGGATCACCACCACCGCCACGCCACGGTTGAGGATCGCCGAGCGCATGGCGCGGTGCAGCACCTGGGGCATCTGCGCCGGGTTGGTGACCAACTCGATAAAGTGGCTGCACTCTTTGAACAGTTCCTGCGGATGGGTTTCCTGAAAGTAGTTCAGGCCAATCTCGGAGGAGGGGATTTGCGCGGCGATGGCCAATACCGGCACATGGTTGCGATGACAGTCGAACAGGCCATTGATCAAATGCAGGTTGCCCGGCCCGCAGCTGCCGGCACACACCGTCAACTCGCCGGTGGCAGCGGCCTCGGCGCCGGCGGCGAAGGCGGCCACTTCTTCGTGGCGCACGTGCATCCACTCGATGCTGTCCATGGTACGCAGGGCGTCGGTGAGGCCGTTGAGGCTGTCGCCGGTCAGGCCCCAGATGCGCTTGATGCCCGCCTGTTCAAGGGTGGTCGCCAACTGCTGGGCCAGGTTGATTTTCGCCATGAAGAACTCCAATCGTCAGTGAGGTTAAAGGCTGCTGATCAGTAGAGGACAGTTCGAACACGACGGATGTTCACCCTTAAATGTGAAGATTGCGTCATGGGGCCGACTAAACGCCGCCCATAAAAAAACCCTGGCAAGCCAGGGTTTTTCACAGCAACAGGCTCAGCGGCGACGGAACAGCGGCAACGGTTCATCCGTGGCGGCCTGGTAGGTCACCGAGAAATCCTTGAGGCTTTCCAGCGCTTCATACGGGTCTTTGTCGGCGCGCAAGGCGAAGGCATCGAACCCGCAACGGCGCAGGTAGAACAGCTGGTCGCGCAGCACATCGCCAATCGCGCGCAATTCGCCCTTGTAACCATAACGGTCACGCAGCAGGCGCGCGTTGGAGTAGTTGCGGCCATCGGTGAAGGCCGGGAAGTTCAGGGCGATGACCTGGAAGTGCTGCACGTCGTCGCCGATCTCTTCGGCTTCCTCGTCGGCGTCCAGCCACACACCCAGGCCGCCGTCGCGGGCCTTGAGGGCGTGTCCGTGTTCGCGCCAAAGGGCCAGCGGCACAATCAGGTCGTCGCAGTTGGAAATGCCGTCGAAGCTCGCGTCCTTGGGCAGCAGGTGCCAGGTTTCGTCGAGGACTTCGTTGTTCTTAATGATTCGCTGCATAGACGCGCTCCTTGAACAGGTCGATGCCAATGCGTTGGTAGGTGTCGATGAAACGCTCATCTTCGGTGCGCTGTTCGATGTACACGTCGATCAGCTTGCCGATCACCTCGGGCATGGCTTCCTGGGCGAAGGACGGGCCGAGGATCTTGCCCAGGCTCGCATCGCGGCTGGCGCTGCCACCCAGGGACACTTGGTAGAATTCTTCGCCTTTCTTGTCCACGCCCAGGATGCCGATGTGGCCGACGTGGTGGTGACCACAGGCGTTCATGCAACCGGAGATGTTCAGGTCCAGCTCGCCGATGTCGAACAGGTAGTCCAGGTCGTCGAAACGGCGCTGGATGGATTCGGCAATCGGGATCGACTTGGCGTTGGCCAGGGAGCAGAAGTCGCCACCCGGGCAGCAGATGATGTCGGTCAGCAGGCCGATGTTCGGCGTGGCAAAACCGCCTTCGCGCAGCTCGCCCCACAGGGTGAACAGTTGGCTCTGCTCGACGTCCGCGAGGATGATGTTCTGCTCGTGGGAGGTGCGCAGTTGGCCGAAGCTGTAGCGCTCGGCCAGGTCGGCGACGGCGTCCAGCTGCTTGTCGGTGATATCGCCCGGGGCAACACCGGTAGGCTTGAGCGACAGGGTCACGGCCACATAGCCCGGCTTTTTGTGCGCCAGGGTGTTGCGCGTGCGCCATCGGGCGAAACCTGGGTGTTGCTGGTCGAGGGCAGCCAGTTCGGCGTCCTGATTGCTCAGGGCTTTGTACTCAGGGTCGACGAAGTGCTTGGCCACACGGTGTACTTCGGCTTCGGTCAGGGTAGTCTGGCCGCCGCGCAGGTGTTCCATCTCGGCGTCGACTTTCTGGGCGAACACCTCAGGGGTCAGCGCCTTGACCAGGATCTTGATCCGGGCCTTGTACTTGTTGTCACGACGGCCATAGCGGTTATAGACCCGGAGGATGGCGTCGAGATAGCTCAACAGGTCCTGCCACGGCAGGAACTCGTTGATGAACGCGCCGACCACCGGGGTACGGCCCAATCCACCACCCACCAGCACGCGGAAACCCAGCTCACCGGCAGCGTTGTACACCGGCTCAAGGCCAATATCGTGCACTTCGATCGCTGCGCGGTCCGAGGTCGAGCCATTGATGGCGATCTTGAACTTGCGCGGCAGGTAGGCGAATTCCGGGTGGAAGGTGGTCCACTGGCGCACGATTTCGCACCACGGGCGTGGGTCGATCAGCTCGTCAGCGGCAACGCCGGCGAATTGGTCGGTGGTCACGTTGCGCAGGCAGTTACCGCTGGTCTGAATGGCGTGCATCTGCACGGTCGCCAGCTCAGCGAGGATGTCCGGCACGTCTTCGAGCGCCGGCCAGTTGAACTGCACGTTCTGGCGGGTACTGATGTGGGCGTAGCCTTTGTCGAAGTCGCGGGCAATCTTGGCCATCATGCGCGTCTGGCGCGAGGTCAGCTGGCCATAAGGCACGGCCACCCGCAGCATCGGCGCAAAGCGCTGAACATAAAGGCCATTTTGCAGGCGCAGAGGGCGGAACTCTTCTTCGCTCAGTTCACCTGCTAGGTAGCGTCGGGTCTGATCACGGAACTGCTTGACGCGGTCCTCGATGATGCGCTGATCGTATTCGTCGTATACGTACATATAGGTCCTGTTCTCGGCAAATCTGCGCGCACGGCCGCGCACTCCCAACGGAGCCGGCGCACGATACCAGTTTGCGTATATGCGCAAAAGTGATGTTTGGGTATATGTAAATAACCAAACTGACTAATGAGAACCGTTATCGCCATACCCACATTTGTCATGCGGGCAATCATCGACTTTACTGTGAGCGTGTTTGAGTGCAATCACCTACAAAACCGATAAGAGGCGATGCGATGAGCAATCCGACTAAAGCCCGTAAACCCGACAGTACCGTGGATGCCTGGGCGATTTTGTTTCTGATCATCCTGGTGGTCGGGACCGCCGTATTCTGGGTAAGCCATCAATAGGGAAGAGGGCGAGCTCCTGAGGTAAGGCAAATGAGGGAGCGATCACACCGCTCCCTCGTCTTATTTGCGCTACACCCCCGCCAAGTGCACTACCAGCGTGACGATGCCATACAGCGTCAGCGCGAATACCAGCGTGAACAGAATGCCCAGGGCAACGAAATGGCTGGGTTTGCCATGGGTGAAGTCGCGGGTACGGTTCTTGCCGCTTTGTACACCGAAGGCTGCAGCCATCACGCTGTGAAGCATCTGCCAGAAGGTTGGCGGTTTGTTGCCGATTGGATCGTCCATATAGCCCTCGTCAGGAAGGTTTCCTAAAAGAGCATAGACAATCTGTCAACGTGTGTTTATCACGCACAAGTAGCAGATCCGGTGGTGGATTTGCGGGTTTGAGGATATTGGGGATTTGTTGAGTGAGGAAGTACGGCAGCTCACGTTTTGAGTGCAGGTCAAGCGGTTGTGGGCTTAGCACGTGTGCGATAGCGACTTCCTTCAACGGTCGGAAAGCGCATGGGGCTTGATGGGTTGCCATAAGAATCCGATGCCACAGAAATGGCATCGGATTTTTTGCGGCTATCTTGCGTATCAGGGCTTATTCAGGGCAGCTTCCCGTGCTTCCCGCGCGATTTCCAGATTCAGGAAGAGTTCGCGATCCAGCGGTGGCTTGATCGTGGCTTTAGCCAGGTTGATCACTTCACGATTGTCCGTGCGTGCCTGCTCGATCAATTGTCTACGTGTAACGAGCTGCTCGGCTTTAGTCTTCAGGTGACCGAAGCTGGATTCCGATGCGGGGGTCTTGACGTCCGGGTAATGGAAGTGTGCGTACCACAAGATGGTGTCCTCGATCGGTAGGCCTGCTTTTATTTTGCTTTTAACCCGGATCGTGTATTCGTCAAGGTAGCCGGTCTTCAATTTTTTACGACGTTGGACGATATTGATATCGACAAATCCGTGTCTCCACAGATAGGCAACCTTGAAGGCTTCGGGGCGCTGTTGCATGTACCCCTCAGCGCATTCCTTATGGGCGAGTTTTATCAGGTTATTCGCCTCGTCACGGTATGTTTTTATCAGTGCGGCGGACGCCGGGTTGACACTGTGGTCGCGTTCGACTTCATCGGCCAGGGCCGACACCTTGTTGGCGTGCTGGGTCAACATGTCATCCCAATCCAGCGGGCTTAGGGCTTCTCTGCGGGTGGGGTCACCGAGTTTTTGCTTCTGGGCGCGTATCGTGCTTTCAATTCCCGCCCTTTGGGCTATCACAGTCTCCGCGCTGCGTTTTATCGTGTTCAATGAACGCACCGTACGCGGGGTAACCGGTCTCGTTGGGGCGGCAGGCTCAACGCTGTGCCAAAGCCCATCATTGGCGTGTTCATGGTAAGTGGCGAGCGTTTGCCCGGTGATGGGATCTTGAATATCGACGAAGTTGCCGGGTGTCTCAGGCTGACTGGGGCGCAAGTCGCCAATCAGATTCCGATTGGCGCTGGTTTTGATCACTCTGCGATCAGGTTTTTTCGAGCGTTTGGCTTTGTCGGGAGCCGGTTGAGGGGCAAGTTTTTCTTCGGCCAGGATCAAGCTCGTCAGTTGGGCTTCAAGACTTGCTCGGCTCTCGCCGAGTTGCTCCATGAAAAGCGTTCGATAGCGCGCTCGCAACAGCACAGAATCCATTTCAGTCAACGAGTTAACGGCGTTCTCCAGTCGCTCATACAGGTGGAGCACATCGTTGAGCACAGCAATTTGCTCGGCCGCTGTGTAACCATTGGCTGTACGCATTTCCGTATGCGCGTTTATTGTGCGGATAGTTGCGTGGCGATCGGCGAGTGTATCAACGAAAGGACGTTCCTCTGCTGTACCGGAGCCAAGCGCGCGGTTGAGTATCAACTCAAAAAGCGGTATCAGTTTTTGTTGTTTTATGAGAACTGAGGATACCGTGCGCCCAGGTGTAAAATTTTTTACAAGCTTCTCGCGCAGTGCCGTGGTCGATCGCTGCAGGACGGCTTCGATTTTTTCTGCGGCCTCGAAGAGTCCATTGAGGGCCTCCAGTCGTTTCATCTCGTCGTCGATGAACTCCACGTAGGCGTTAGTGCCGCCGCCGGACAATTCTGTGTCGACACGGCGCAGCGTTTCAACGTAGTTCTCGCCGAGCCGGTTTTCCTGAAGAAATATGAGTCTTTCAAGCAGGGTGTTATAGGTCGATAACCAGTGACCGAAAAGGTTTTCTGCGGCGTTATCTCGAGTTGTCCCGTATCGTATTTGCGTTTGCTTTCTATCCAGGTCTTCGAGTTCTCGCGCCGCTGTTTCGCTTCGCTCAAGTGCGGATACCAGCGCTTGGGTTTCTTCCCGGTGCTTGGCGATTGCGCGGTTCCACTCGGTCTCGGCTTGGGCCGCCGACTGTTGTCTTTGTTGATGACGCGTAACGACGTTGTCGCGCTCTTGCGGCTGCAAGTCGGTGCGGTTGAGCATTTGCCAATCCGCTCTCAGCGCGGCCTTGCGTCGAGTCAATACATCCTGGGCATTTTTTATGGCGTCGAAAAACGGTTGGACCTTAGATTTCAATTTTTCCGTTATTGCATCGGAAATTGTCAACTCTGACTTCAGCTGGTTGATGCGATCTTCGCGTTTTTTGATCAATTTATTGATCCGATCCTTAGGCATGCCCCCCTCCAGTCTGACCTTTCGGTCCAACCGCCAATGGCCTTGACCATCGTTGGTCAGCTTGAAGCCGGGATGCCGCGGGCGCCGTGGATCAGCCAGAAAAACCTCGCCGAAGCCAGGCACCACACTGACCCGGAACAACAGCCCGCCGACGCTGGCGTGCCAGGCATTGCCAATTTTATACAAGCCCCTGAGACGCCCGCTGGGCTCTGGGGTGGGCAGAGGCTCGGGCCACGGCACGCGCGCATCGAACAAGTCCTTGAGCAGTGTCGCGCCAGCCTTGGGGCTGGCCAGCGAGCTGCGCAAGTCCACTGTGGTCTGGCCTGTCGCCAGAGGCTCGCCCGGCAGGGTCACCGCGCCCTGTCGAAACCGCACAGTACCCTGCGCATCAGACGTACCCTCGGGGCGGCGCCAGGATTTCAGGTGCAGGGCACTGTCTTGCGGGCCAAGTTTCACTAGCGGCTGTCGTGCTCGGGTGGAAGGCGTGGCGACATGCAGTAGCACCTGCGCGATATTGAGAAACAGATCAATCAGCGCCAGTTCACGGGTGGCCGGGTCAGTGCTGGCCAGCCCCGCCACGTCTTGTTCCATGCTGTTGGCCAGGGTCAGGAGCCAACCCGCCAACATCGCTGGCTCCGGCAGCAGCGGCAGTACGATACTGAACAGCAGCCAGAAACCTTCTTTCATAATGGCCCAACGACTTTCGCTGTTGGAGACCGACTCGCGATCCGCCAGGTCGACCATGGCGCGTGCGGCACTGCCGAACAAATGATTGAGCAGCTTGCCGTTGACCTGCGATTGCAGCCATTCGTCGGCGCCTTCATCGACGGTCAGTGTTGCGGGGGCGGGCTGTTCAGCTGTATCGAATTCATCCCCAGGCAGAAAGCGAATGATATGCGGCTCTTTAAAACCGCCATGAGCGTAAATGGGACGGGCTTTTTCCGTTAGCCAAGTCAATACGCTGTCTTGCAATGCGCCCGGGGCTGCAATTGCATCCAGCAGCGCCTGGCGCGTCGGGTATTGATACAGGCATTCGGTATACAGCGGTCGATAAAGCAGGTGCGGGCCGATGTTGGCGTCCCTGGGCTCGATCACGAACATATTATTGACGGTATCGGGTGTGGCGCCCAGCTTGCGGCACAGAGCCAATGGGCGCAGGACGACCTCTTGATCGTCTACAAGTCGGTCTGCGGGTGTTTCGCCCATCAGCGCCTTCACATAACGATAGCCGGTGGTGGTGACGCCGTACTGCTGCCTGATGCTGTATTCCAGCGCCTGCATCGGCAGTTTGACCTTGAGTTCGCGGGTAAACACGGCCTCTCGTCGGTGCGCCTCGTCGGTGTCGGACAGCAGCAGGTCCTTGATTTTCCGCGGGTAGATCGTACCAATGTCGACACGCTGGATCAGCCCATCGCTGCCCGACACGTAGTCGTCGTTCAACCAGTCCGGCAGCGGCTCGGCGCTTGTCGAAGAGTACGTCGGCGTACCTCTGGGTTTATCGGAGAGGTTTTTCACGGCCAGCTCCGTCAGCGACATGATCACATGCTCGGTAATGCCGAAACCGTCAGGGGTGCCGGTAGACACGGCGAAGTCCACCTCCACCGTGTCAGGGTCGTAATCTGCGTGGTCGACCTGCATCTGTTTGCGCAATGCGTCGCGAGTGAAGTCGTGGATGTTTTCAATGCCCTCGTTGAAAGAGCGCCCCTGGTTCTGTTTCATCACCCGCGACATGTCCTGCAGATGGCGGTGATAGGCAAAGCGGTCGTCGACATTGGCCTGTTTGAGCCAATCGGGCAGTTGATCGTTGACCTTTTGCAGCACCGCCGTGGGGGCCACGGGCGCCTTGATGAAAAGCAGGGCCGGGTCCGTCAGTTTTTCCAGGGCGCGTCCGAGCGTGGCTTCGTCTTGCCCCTGAAATGACAGGGTCGCCAGGTCTTCGAGCTGCTGATTGAGAATAAGCCCGGCCTGCTGTTCGAACACGTTGGCTTCGGGCTCATTGCGGGCCCAGGTGATGCTGTCGCACTGGAACTGAAGCTGCATTCTGCTGCCCCAGGCGTCACCGAAGGCATCAATGGAGTCAAACGGCTCGATAACCCCGGCCACACTGCACAGCAGCACCTGTTTATCACGTACTAGCAGCAGGTCCGGTGTCAGCAGGCGTTGGTCTTGCCCGGCTTTGGAGAAGGTAGTTTCAATGAAATAGGCATAGGTGGCAGGAGTGGAGCGGGGTAGGCGTTCAACGCGCTCCGGCCAGGCGGCGGTCACCGCCAGCATGTCCCGCTGTGTTTCGGTCAGGTCCGAGGGGCCGGCTGCCGCGGCGGTCATTTGACAGTTGAGAAATTCGCTCAGCCATTGCCAACGGCTGCTGCCATGGCTATCGAGAGTGCTCCAGTAGGCGGCCAGGTCGTTCTGGAAATGCAGGTAAATTGAAGAGGGCAACTCGTCGATGATCTTCGCAATGACCTGCATGTCGATGAGGGGCGGGGTCTCGGGCTTGAGGATTTTGGGTGGGTTTTGAGTGAGGAAGTACGGCAGCTCGCGTTGACTGTGCAGCTCGAGCAGTTGCGGTTTCAACACATGTTCGATAGCGACCTCCATCAACGCCTTGAACGTGTAATGGCCAGAGGGCGTCGGGATGCCCAGTTGGGTGGCTGGCAAGTTCAGTTTCAGCGAGGGATAGCGCTCCAGGATACGGCTGCGCAGTGCATTGAGCACCACTGAAAACAAGGCTGGGCGCGTGGCGAAACGGGCGTGGATAGCCTGCGCGGGTAATTGCTCCAGGCCGCTGGGCATGGGGGACGTAGTGGGGGTGGGCATAACGAAATCCTTTTTCTGTGGGTATCCGGTGTATCGGCCACCGGTTCCAGTGATCGGTGCGGCACAGCAAACCCCACTGGACGATTCGGCAGGCGGTAATGGGGTACGTGCAGATACACAGAAAACGCCGTCACATATGCACCACCGGGCGCGGCGAGCGGCGTGATGTTCTGTCATTCCATTTCAAAGGAGTGACAACATGGTCGATTCACCCGAGTCTGCTTCGCCCGTTCCGCCAACGGGCGAAGCAACCCATTTAAAACTTCATGCCACCGAGAGCTTGCACGGCGACTTCCTTGAGAAAGCCAGCCCGCAATGGCTGATCGATGCCACGCCGGCACGCAAACAAGCGCTCAAGGAAGCCGGCACGAAAATGCCTGCCTTTTTCCAGAACGCTTCGCCCGAACAGCGCAGTGTGGTAACCAGCAGTGTGCTCGACAGTTTCATCGCGCAGACCCGGTTGGACAAAACGATGTCCACCTTCCAGGACATCAATGACTTTGCCAGGCCCTTGCTGCTTAAAGCCTTGAAGGACCAATACCAGGTCCAGGTCCAGGTCGATGTCGATAAAACCCTGCTTTGTCTGCGGCGTCCCCTGGCAATCGGGATTGCCGAAATAGAACTTGCGTCCTTCGATTTCCTGAAATTGTCCATGCTCGACGCTGCCCTGCATAACTTCGAGGCTTATGAGTGCGAGGAAGGGGCGTACCACAATACCTCGGGTTTTATCGAGGCCACCCCTACGCCCGGCACCTACCATGCAGTGACCGTCAACCTGACGGTCAGCCAGTTTCTGAGCCTGTGCCGCAGCCTGGATATCGGCGCCAAGTACCAGGCGTATTTGCAGGGCTTTTTCTACCCTGAGGAAGGCGCGACGCAAGTCACCTTGCGTGAGCACTTTGTCGCCAGCCACAAGGCTGCTGTTAAGGCAGCCGCCGAACAGGCGCTGCTCAAGGGCGATATCGAGCCTGCGGACCATCGGATGATTGTGTCGGTGATCAATGGTGAAGTTCATCCCTGGATGGGTGACAAGCAAGTCTGGTTCAGGACATTTAGCCTGATGAAGCTCAGGATGACCGGCTGCATAGCCTTCGTCATCTGCAAAAAATACACCTATCCCGATGAACTGATTCTGTATATCCCCCAGGATCCGGAGCATCCGCTCAAGCGCTACCGCTGGTCGCAGATGGAGGCCGAGTTCAAGCGCCTGTTCACCGCCCGCGACGCGGCAAAGCCCGATGATCCGTCGCCGACGCCTTACCAGGTGTTTTTCAGTCAGTTCGTGCCTTACGAAAAGAGAGGCTATTACTTCAGCCAGTTCACTCAGAAGGCCGCTGATTCACCGACAGACGTCTGGCGCTCGCCGTGGAGGAAAATTATCGACTTCGTCACGCCGCACTCCATTACCGGGATTAAAGAGCTGCCTCCCGAAAAGCCCGCGAAACTGGAGCCGAACAACAACCCGTACCTCTCGCCCTCGACGCTGGTGCGGCGCGGGCATGGCATATGGGCTGAAAATATCGACCTCTGGAAGTACTCCTACGAACAACATCGCGAGCGGCTCATCGCCGACGCCCGCGCTCACGCAGTGCCTACGGCGGATGTCGATGCCCGCGCGCGCGAAGCCAAGCTTGCGCATTTGCTGGAGCTGGGCATGCTGGGCTTGAACATGATCTCGATGTTCGTCCCGGTCCTGGGAGAGGTCATGATGGTGGTAATGGCCGGGCAATTGCTCTACGAAACCCTGGAGGGGGCGATTGAATGGGGCGAGGGCGACCTGAAGGCAGCCAAAGCGCACCTGATCGATGTGGCCGAGAACCTCGCACAGATTGCCCTGATGGCGGGTGTAGGCGCCGGGGTCAACAAGTGGAAAGCGGCCAACCCTGAACCGGTGATTGAAGCGCTGAGCCAAGTCAAGCAGCCCGACGGACAGGTACGGCTGTGGAAGCCGAGCCTGAGCCGCTATGAGAGCCCGGTAACCTTGGGCGCCGAGCTGCGCCCCAATACCATGGGCCAATACGTGAAAGAGGGCAGGACCTATATTCGTGAAGGCAGCAAGGTGTATGAGCAGTACTTCGACGACTCGCTGAAGAAGTGGCGGATCAAGCACCCCAGCGACTCTGAGGCGTACCAACCGATCCTCAATCACAACGGCCGAGGCGCCTGGCAGCATACACTGGAGCGGCCTTTGGAGTGGGATCGCACGACGTTGTTGCGTCGCATGGGGCATGAAACCGAGATGTTTACCGATCAGGAGTTACTCAAGATCGCGGATGTCAGTGGTGTCAGCGACAACACTCTGCGCAAGATGCATGTGGACCACACCGTTGCACCCCCTGAGCTGCAAGACAGTCTGCGCCTGTTCAAAGCCGATGCGGACGTCGCACGGGTGATCAAGCAGCTGGAAGGGGCGCAGCCGATTGATGATCTGTACCTGTATGCGTTGCCGCTGATCACGGATATGCCCAGATGGCCATCGGGTCGGGTTTTGGAGGTGTTCGAAGGCAATGAGCTGTCGGGGAAATCGGGCAAGTACACCGCTCGACAGGCGTCCAAGGGCGCTGCTGTAAAACCTTCCATCAAGGTGCATCGCGCTGACGTGCTTGGCGGCAATCTGTCCCGGCAGGTGCTGGCAGGGCTCGATGAGACCGAAGTCGTGCAGTTACTCGGAGCCGAGCCGGCACGGGTCTACGAATCGAGGCCACAGGAGTTCGACAAGCAGCTCGTCGATTACGCACGCCAGCGCCAACCGGCGATTTTTGACAGTATCTACAAGGGCACCGAACCGGTGAACAGCCGTATCCAACGGTTGCAGCGTGTTTGCCCGGGGCTCAGCGAGGCCGCCGCTCAAACGGTCATCGACCATGCCCTCCCCGATGAAATCGTGCGGTTTGACACCACGCAGCGCGTGCCTTTGAACCTGTTGGAGGAGGCGCGTTGGTATGCACGGGAAGGGCGGGTGACGCGTGCCTATGCGGGGCTGCGCAGCGAGGTCATGGGCCAAAGGGACAGTCGACGATTGGCGCTGCGGGCGCTGGAAAAACTTCCGGGCTGGCCGAGCACGTTACGCCTGGAAGTGCGTGACGGTAGTACCCACGGCACATTGCTCGACAGTATTGGGGCAGACACCGCGAGCGAGAAAAAATATGTGGTCAAACAAGGCCCCACCTTTCAAGCGTTCGACGAACAGCGGCAAGCGCTGAACAGCATACCCAGGGTCGGCGACAATTTCTTCGCTTCGCTGATGCACGCCATGCCCGACGAGGCCCGCCAGAGTCTGGGGCTGCCGCAGGTCAGTCAGCATGCAGAGTTGCAACAAAAAATCATCGAGTTGGCCGATCGGCATCGTATTGAGGCGCCAGGTTGGCTGGAAACACCCGGGCGCACCTTCAAGCCACCGGTCAGGGTCAGCGCCACATTGCTGGGTTACTACGCCAGTGGACGTGGTCCGGGCCTGAACCCGGCGATCACGCGTGAAGTGAACAAAGTTTATCCGGACATGCAGGAAGAGCACGTCCGCCAGTTTCTCTTCGAGCAAGCCAAGGCCGGCAAGAATGGCCGGGAGATTGCCACTCTGTTGCGTGAGCGTTTTAACGAACGGGTCCAGTTGGAGTCGACACTTGAGCAATGGGCCAATAACTCAGGATCTAACCGGGTCTACAATGAAGCGGCCGCGTACATGCTCAAGCGCAGCTGGAGCAGGTCTTTTCTCGCCGGCAAGGAGCCGGGCGCGGATGTGCTGACCATGACGCTGGCTGACCCTCTACCGCCACTGACGGCGGATTTTTCCCATGTGCGGGAGTTATGGGTAGGGGGCGCCGGCATACACGACGGTAGTGTCGATGGGCTGCTGAGCAGTTTCCCCAAGGTTGAAAAACTCTCGATCGATCCACCGCGAATGACGAGTCCGACGCTGGCCAACGTACCCCAGGCGCTGAGTGAACTGCAGGGCCTCAAGCATTTGGACCTGTATTTCAATGCCGCGCGCCTGGCACCCGAGTTGCCCTCGAGGCTGGCGGCATTGACCCGGCTCGAAAGCCTTGAAGTCGGTTACTTCGGCTTCAGTGGCGACTCGTTCAACGCCCTGGATCTAACGCCATTGCGGCAGTTGAAAAAGCTCACCATAAAGGCTCCCAATGTGCCGATGCGCTGGCCGGCGTATGTCCAGCAGCTCAGGTCGCTTGAACGCCTGGACCTGGGGCAGACAGCCATCTGTGAGCTGCCCATTTCGCTATATACCCGGCATGAATGGCTGTGGGCGGGGCTGTCCCTGGACTGGTCGAAGTTCACGCATGAGGCATTCATGCCTGCTTACGGCTACATCACCACCTACAAAGGCACGCCAGGGCTGCACGTGGTGAACCTGGACGAGATGGTCAGAGGGTTTGCCCGTGGAGAACTGGCAGTGCTGATGAACATGAACATGATCAGCGAGCGTTTGACGAACGCCGTGATGGCCCGGTGGGACACCGCGCAAACGCGGATGGCGGCCGTTGAGGTGCTGCGCGCTGAGTACGCAGGCATCTTCGGAAAGTTCTACCGCAAATCCCCTGTCGCCGGGTTCCGCAACCAGTTCGCGGTGGACGGCTGGAGGACAGGCGTCAATGCCAAGGTATTGCGCGCCCTTGAGAGCAACTGGCGTGACGTCGTGCGCAAACGCTATGGCTTGGAGGTTGATAACGACATTACGACGCTCCAACTGCCCGATGATAACCTGACGCTCGTGGATCTGAACGAGGAGCGCATTACCGAGTTGCCGGTATTGCCGGCCGGTACCTTTTCCCATGTAAAAACCTTGAATCTCAGTTGGTTGGACGGCTTGCCCGAGGCCCAGGTCAGCGGTTTCGTCCGGGCATTCGAAGGCGTCGAGAACCTGTCGATACGCTACAGTCGTCTCACCGAAATACCGACGCCCGCAGCTGGCCTGCCAGAACTGGCGCGACTGGATCTGTCGGATAACTCCATTGTGGTCACGCCCGCCGTACAGGCTCGACTCAATCAGTTGAAAAACCTGCAAGTGTTGAATCTGCAAAGTAATCTGCTGGGCACACTAGACGTCAGCGAGCTGACCAAGTTGACGGCGTTGAACCTGCGCCAGACCCATCTGCAGGCATGGCCGACGGGCGTCGAGCGCCTGGGGCAACTGACCGGCCTGGATTTGCGTGACAACCAGTTGACCACGCTCACACCGGCCGTCCTCAGTCACCCGGACGTACTGCTGTGCACTGAACTTGCAGGCAACCGATTCAGCCCCGAGGGTGAGGCTGCGCTGAACACCGCGCGGGGGCAAATCGAGACGACCAGGGGGTTGCCTGGCGGTACATTGAGTCGTTTTGCCCAAGAGCCGGCGCCGCCGGTGTTTGCGCCGACGGAAACGGCGGCCTCGATTGCCGCTCATTTGTTGCCGCCGCTTCCGGCAATCGAGGGCGCAATGGGACCTGCCGAACGCTTGTTACGGTTGAATTCGACATTGACCCCCGAACAGGCCGCGCTGAGGCTCGAACAGTTGCGCAACACGGGAATGGACGCCGAGGCGATAGACACACAGATCAACCAATGGTCCCGGGATCATGATGAGCTGACGCGCCAGTTGAATGGCTGGATCTTTACCCGCCAGGTGCGCACGGCCAATGGGCTGATTAGCGCCCAGAGTCGCAGCCAGGCTGCAGCCACCATCCGCTCCTCCTGGCAGCAGGGCGTGGTCGCGGGCCGCACCGGCGCCGCGGTTGAAAGCCTGAGCCTGCAAGGCTTGCAAACCGGTGATCTCCCAGAGCTTGCGGTGCAGCTTCCGCACGTTCGCAGCCTGGACCTCACAGCGGTTCAGTTGACGAACCAAGGCAGCAACGGATTTCTGGGAAGATTCCCGCAATTGACCCGGCTGGTTCTCAGCGGCAATGAGTTGACGGTACTGCCCGAAGCGGTGCAGCACATGGGGCAGCTTGAGCACCTGGCCTTGTATGCCAATCAGTTCCAGAATGCGTCCTCTTTGTCGGGGCTGGCCGGCGAGCGTCTGCGTTGGCTGGATCTGAGCCACAATGACCTGCAAGCGTTTGACGCTCGACCGTTCACGCGCCTGGAAACATTGAACCTGGGTTATAACCGCATCGCTCAATGGCCTGACGGCCTCTTGGACGCACAGCACGTGACCACACTGGACCTGAGTGGCAATAGTTTGACGGAAATTCCGGACGATGTGCTTCTCGATGGTCAACATGATGGCTTGGTTCTCGCAACGGACTTGTCCGAGAATGAACTCAATCCTTCTGATCTTCGGGCCATGCGCGATTACGGTATTGCCCGTGGTCGCACCCAGGAGGTGATGGGGATTTCGCGAGGCGACATGGACCGCGCGGCGCGCCGGCTCGATTCTGACTACGAGCCCGGCTCCGACTCACAAGGTTCTGATAACGATAGCAGCGATTCGGATTCCGACGGCGATAGCAATGATGCGATGGGGCAGGTGCAAGCGCCTGAGGTGCTTGTCAATCCGCACGCGGATGTTGCGCCGGCGGCATTGGAGCCATGGTTGAGCACGTCTGGCCGGGACGAAGTCGCGCAACGAACGACACTGTGGAACCAACTGGCACAGACGCCCGGGCACGAGCGGTTTTTCCATTTGATTTCTACCTTGCGTAACACCTCGGAATTTACCCTGCGTCGATCGGTTCTCATCCAGCGTCTATGGGACCTGATGGCGAATATCGCAGAAAATGCCGAGTTGCGCGCCTTGGTCTTCGCCGAAGCGGAAACCCACGCCGCCTGCGGTGATGGACGCATTCTGACGTTCAGCGAGATGAGCGTACGGGCCTATGAGTACCGTGCCTTGCGGGGCCTTCCGCCAGGAAACTCCGACCTGCGAGGCCGTGCTCTGCTGGACCTGGCGCGGCAGTTATTCCGTTTGCAAAGAACCGAGGAATTGGCCGAGGCGGCGGCGTTCCACGCCGACCGTGCCGAGGTCCGCTTGGAATACCGCATCGGCTTGACCAGCGGGTGGCCTGACGGACTGGAACTGCCGGGGCAGCCGTTGAGCATGCTCTATGGCAGGCCAATTGAAGGGACGGTGTTGGCGAGGGCCAGGGCAGGAGTTCTCGCGGCGGAAAACTCCACTGCGTTTATTGAATATCTGGTTGGCCAGCCCTCTTGGGTTGGCTACCTGGAGCAGCGCTACGCCGGGCCGCTGGCGGCACTTACCGATGAGTTCGATCAAAGGCTTGGCACCTTGGAGGATGAGCACATCGATCGATCGGATGCCGCCAGCCTCCAACGTTATGAGGTTGCGCTGGGGCAACTTGAGGTTGAGCGCCTCACTGCCCGCACCCAGAAACTGATGGAGCTGTCGCGCACGGAGATGCAACGGCTGGCGAGTATTGGTCGAAATGCGCCAGTGCCCGCTCCGCCGTCGCCTCAGCCCGGCCCGTCATGGCGCACGTAAGTCGCCCCTGACCTGGCCTGATCGACCTCAGTGGTCATAGCCCAGGTTCGGTGCCAGCCACCGTTCGGTCACGGCCAGGTCCTGGCCTTTGCGGGCGGTGTAGCTGGCAACCTGATCCTTGTCGACCTTGCCGACGGCAAAATACTGCGCCTGGGGATGGGCGAAGTACCAGCCGCTGACCGCCGCCGCCGGGAACATCGCGTAGTGCTCGGTGAGGAACACACCGCTGCGCCCGGCGTGCATTTCCCGCGCCTCGGGGTCGAGCAACTGGAACAGCTGGGCTTTCTCGGTGTGATCCGGGCACGCCGGGTAGCCCGGGGCAGGGCGGATGCCGCTGTATTGCTCCTTGATCAGCGCCTCGTTGTCCAGTTGCTCGTCCTTGGCGTAACCCCAGTGTTCCTTACGCACCTGCTGGTGCAGCCATTCGGCGCAGGCTTCGGCCAAACGGTCGGCCAGGGCCTTGACCATGATCGAGTTGTAGTCGTCGCCAGCGTCCTGATACGCCTTGGCGACTTCTTCGGCGCCGATACCTGCGGTGGTGATGAAACCGCCGATGTAGTCGGTTATGCCGCTGTCCTTGGGCGCCACGAAGTCGGCCAGGGAGAAGTTGGGCTTGCCGTCGGTCTTGATGATCTGCTGGCGCAGGTGATGCAGCTTGGCAATCGGCTGGCCGTCGTCACCGTAGACTTCCAGGTCATCGTCCTGCACCTGGTTGGTCGGCCAGAAACCGAACACCGCGCGGGCGCTGATGAGCTTTTCGTCGATCAGCTTGTTGAGCATTTCCTGGGCATCGGCGTATAGCGCGGTCGCCGCTTCGCCGACCACTTCGTCTTCAAGGATGCGCGGGAATTTACCGGCCAGGTCCCAGGAGATAAAGAACGGCGTCCAGTCGATGTATTCAGCCAGCACCCTGAGGTCGATATTGTCCAGCACCTTGGCACCGGTAAAGGTCGGGACCACCGGCGTGTAAGTAGCCCAGTCGAACTGCGGCTTCTTGGCGATGGCGGCCGGGTAGCTCAGACGCTCAGTGCGGGCACTGCGGTTAGAGGTGCGCTCGCGCACGTCGATGTATTCCAGGCGGGTCTTTTCGACGAATCCGGCCTTCAACTCCTTGGACAGCAGCTGCGTGGCCACACCCACCGCGCGCGAGGCGTCGGTGACGTAGATCACCGCGTCATTGCTGTACTTGGGCTCGATCTTCACCGCCGTGTGCGCCTTGGAGGTGGTGGCGCCACCGATCATCAGCGGCAGGTGGAAGTCCTGGCGCTGCATCTCGCGGGCCACGTGCACCATTTCATCCAATGACGGTGTGATCAGACCGGAGAGGCCGATAATGTCGCACTTCTGTTCCTTGGCCACTTGCAGGATTTTTTCCGCAGGCACCATCACGCCCAGGTCCACGATGTCATAGCCGTTGCAACCAAGCACCACACCGACGATGTTCTTGCCGATGTCGTGCACGTCGCCTTTTACCGTGGCCATCAGGATCTTGCCCTTGGCCTCCGGTTTGTCGCCTTTTTCCAGTTCGATGAACGGGATCAAGTGGGCCACGGCCTGCTTCATTACACGGGCGGATTTGACCACCTGGGGCAGGAACATCTTGCCGGCGCCAAACAGGTCGCCAACGATGTTCATGCCCGACATCAGCGGGCCTTCGATCACTTCGATCGGACGTGCGAACGACAGGCGCGACTCTTCAGTGTCTTCGACGATGTGCGTGGTGATGCCCTTGACCAGCGCGTGTTCCAGACGCTTGTTGACCTCCCAGCCACGCCATTCTTCGGTCTCGGCTTCCTTGACGCTGCCGTCGCCCTTGTACTTGTCGGCGATGGCGAGGAGGGCGTCGGTGCCCTCCGGGGTGCGGTTGAGCACCACATCTTCCACGGCATCGCGTAGTTCAGCCGGGATCTGGTCGTAGATCTCCAGTTGGCCGGCGTTGACGATACCCATGGTCAGGCCGCTGCGGATCGCGTACAGCAGGAATACCGAGTGGATCGCCTCGCGTACCGGATTGTTGCCACGGAAGGAGAACGACACGTTGGACACGCCGCCGGAGGTCAGCGCATACGGCAGTTCGTCGCGGATATAGGCGCAGGCGTTGATAAAATCGACAGCGTAGTTGTTGTGCTCTTCGATACCGGTGGCGACCGCGAAGATGTTCGGGTCGAAAATGATGTCTTCCGGCGGGAAGCCGACTTCATTCACGAGGATGTCGTAGGAGCGTTTGCAGATCTCTTTTTTACGCGCTTCGGTGTCGGCCTGGCCGGCTTCGTCGAAAGCCATCACCACCACCGCCGCGCCGTAGCGCTTGCACAACTTGGCGTGATGAATGAACTGCTCGACGCCTTCCTTCATGCTGATGGAGTTGACGATGCCCTTGCCCTGGATGCACTTGAGGCCGGCCTCGATCACTTCCCACTTGGAGGAGTCGATCATGATCGGTACGCGGGAGATGTCCGGCTCGCCGGCAATCAGATTGAGGAAGGTGACCATGGCCTTCTTCGAATCGAGCATGCCCTCGTCCATGTTGATGTCGATCACCTGCGCGCCGGCTTCCACCTGCTGCAGGGCGACTTCCAGGGCTTCGGTGTAGTTGTCTTCACGGATCAGACGGGCGAACTTGGCGGAACCGGTGATGTTAGTACGCTCGCCGACGTTGACGAACAACGAGCTGCGATCAATGGTGAACGGCTCCAGGCCCGACAGGCGGCAAGCCTTGGGAATGTCCGGGATTACGCGTGGCGCGTAACCGGCCACGGCCTTGGCGATGGCCTCAATGTGGCCCGGCGTGGTGCCGCAGCAACCGCCGACGATGTTGAGGAAACCGCTCTGGGCGAACTCTTCGATGACCTGGGCGGTTTGTGACGGCAGCTCGTCGTACTCGCCGAACTCGTTGGGCAGGCCGGCGTTGGGGTGCGCCGAAACGTGGGTGTTGGCCTTGTTCGACAGTTCTTCCAGGTACGGGCGCAGTTCGCTGGCGCCCAAGGCGCAGTTGAGGCCCACCGAGATCGGCTTGGCGTGTGCCACCGAGTTCCAGAACGCTTCGGTGGTCTGGCCCGACAGGGTACGGCCGGAGGCGTCGGTGATGGTGCCGGAAATCATGATCGGCAGTTCGATATTCAGTTCTTCAAATACGCCTTGCACGGCGAAGATCGCGGCCTTGGCGTTGAGCGTGTCAAAGATGGTCTCGATCAGGATCAGGTCGGCGCCGCCTTCGATCAGGCCTTTGGTGGCCTCGGTGTAGTTTTCCACCAGTTCATCGAAGGTCACGTTGCGGTAGCCGGGGTTGTTCACATCCGGCGACAGCGAGCAGGTGCGGCTGGTCGGGCCAAGCACGCCGGCGACAAAACGCTGCTTGTCCGGGTTCTCCAGGGTCTTGGCATCGGCGATCTTGCGCGCCAGGCGGGCGCCTTCGACGTTGAGTTCATAGGCCAGTTCTTCCATGCCGTAATCGGCCATGGAAATACGCGTGGCGTTGAAGGTGTTGGTTTCCAGAATGTCGGCGCCGGCATCCAGGTAGGCCTTTTCGATACCGCCGATCACGTCCGGGCGGGTGAGTACCAGCAGGTCGTTGTTGCCTTTGACGTCACTGGGCCAGTCAGCAAAGCGTTTGCCGCGATAATCCTGCTCTTCGAGCTTGTAGCTCTGGATCATCGTGCCCATACCGCCGTCGAGGATCAGGATTCGGTCCTTGAGGGCTTGATGAAGGGCTTGCAGACGAACGCTACGGTCGGACATGGGGCTACTCTGGTCAGGCATTTCGGAGGGCGTGAATCATAACAAACCTGTGCCGATTTAGAGCATGTCGTGGTTTTGCATGAATATCGTTCATGTTGGGGTGGGCCTTGGCCCGGTAGACTCGCCGGCACTTATTAGCGCACGCATTGAATCGGGACCGGATACATGTCACTTCGTCTACTCACCAGCGCCGTCCTGGCACTGGTCGCCTGCGTTGCACAGGCCAACGGACCCGCCCCGGCGATTTCCTATACCCGCGACATTCAACCGATCTTCACCGAAAAGTGCGTGGCCTGCCATGCCTGCTACGACTCCGCGTGCCAATTGAACCTGGGCAGCGCCGAGGGTGCGGCCCGTGGCGCGAGCAAAACCCCGGTGTATGACGGCGAGCGCAGCCAGGCCACACCGACCACGCGTTTGTTCTACGACGCATTCGGCAAACAGGCCTGGCAACAAAAAGGCTTCTATTCGGTACTCGACGCCCAAGGCAGCCAGGCCGCGTTGATGGCGCGCATGCTGGAGCTGGGGCAAAACGCGCCGCTGCAACCCAATGCCAAGTTGCCCGATGAGATTGTGTTGGGCCTCAACCGCCAAAACATGTGCGCCATGCCCGGCGAGTTCAATGCCTACGCCGGCAGCCATCCCAAGGAAGGCATGCCCTTGGCGGTCACCGGCCTGACCGACCAGCAATACCAAACCTTGCAGCGCTGGCTCGCCTCCGGTGCGCCGATTGATGAACAAGGCCTGGCGCCAAGTGCCAGGGAGGCCTTGCAAGTACAGCAGTGGGAAAACCTGTTCAACCAGCCCGGCGCCCGTGAAAGCCTGGTGGCGCGCTGGTTGTACGAGCATTTGTACCTGGCGCATATCTACTTTGAAAACGGCGAGCCGGGGCATTTCTTCCAGTGGGTGCGTTCGCGCACGCCAAGTGGCCAGCCCATCGACCTGATCGCCACCCGTCGCCCCAATGATGATCCCGGCACCCAGGTGTATTACCGGCTGTGGCCGGTGCAGGGCGTGATCGTGCATAAAACCCACATCACTTACCCGTTCAGCGCGGCGAAGTTGCTGCGTATCAAAGACCTGTTCTATTCCGGCGACTGGCAGGTGAGTGCCTTGCCGGGCTATGGCCCTGGTCGTCGTGCCAACCCGTTCGAGACCTTCGAAGCCATCCCGGCCAAGGCGCGCTACCAGTTCATGCTCGATAACGCCGAGTATTTTGTGCGCACCTTTATACGCGGGCCGGTCTGCCGTGGGCAGATCGCCACGGACGTGATCCGCGACAACTTCTGGACCCTGTTCCAGGACCCGGACCATGATCTGTACATCACCGATGCACGTTATCGCGGCCAAGCCACGCCGCTGCTGGCGATGCCGGGGCAGAACGATGACGTGGGCAGCGTGCTGAGCCTGTGGCTGGCCTATCGCGACAAGCGCAACCAGTACGAAGCCTTGCGCCGAGACAGCTACGCGGACGTGCCGCCGCCGAGCTGGTCGACCTTGTGGGCGGGGAATGACAATGCCTTGCTGACGATTTTCCGGCATTTCGACAGTGCTGCGGTGACCAAAGGCTTGATTGGCGATGTACCGCAGACGATGTGGTTGTTCGACTATCCGCTGCTGGAGCGCACCTATTACCAGTTGGCGGTGAATTTCGATGTGTTCGGCAATGTGTCGCACCAGGCCCAGACCCGGCTGTATTTCGACCTGATCCGCAACGGCGCCGAGCAGAACTTCCTGCGCCTGATGCCGGCCGATACCCGCGATGACTTTATGGATGATTGGTACCAGAACAGCGGCAAGCTCAAGCTGTGGCTGGACTACGAGGCGATTGACGACGACAAGCCAAGCGGCTTGCATCTGGATGAAAAAGACCCGAAACGTGACTTTGCCAACCAGTTACTGACGCGTTACGGCGATTTGAATGCCAGCCCGGATCCGATCAACCGCTGCACGGGCGCTTACTGCTCGCGCGATGGTATCGTCCCGGCGTTGCAGGACGCGGAGCAGGCGTTGAGCCGGCTGACATCGCGCCCGGCGGCGGGGCTCAAAGTGATTGATCAGTTGCCTGAGGCAACCATGCTGCGTATCGAGACCGCCAGCGGCAAGCGCGTGGTTTACAGCCTGCTGCGTAACCGCGCGCACAGCAATGTGGCGTTCCTGCTGGGCGAGGCTTATCGCTATCAGCCGGGGTTGGATACGGTGACGATCTATCCGGGTGTGCTTAGCAGCTATCCGAACTTCATCTTCAACATCCCTGCGCAGGAAGTGCCGGCGTTTGTGGCGGCCATGGAAAACGCCAAGGACGCCAAGCGGTTCGAGAAGATTGTTGATCGGTGGGGTGTGCGGCGCAGTCATCCGCTGTTCTGGCACTACTTTCACGACCTGTCGCAGTACATTCGCGAGACGACGCCGGTGGAAGAGGGTGTGCTGGATATGAATCGCTATGAAAACCTTTGATGAGGTGGATTGGTCTTTTCCGACAAAATTACTCGGACTTTGTACCTGCGTAATATTTTGGCGTAAACTGCCGGCAAGCCTGTGAGGAGTTTCCATGACTGCCATAACCATTACCGACGCCGCCCACGATTACCTGGCTGACCTGCTGTCCAAGCAGAACACCCCAGGCATTGGCATCCGCGTCTTTATTACCCAACCCGGCACCCAGTACGCCGAGACTTGCATCGCCTACTGCAAGCCTGGGGAAGAAAAACCTGAAGACACCGCCCTGGGGCTTAAAAGCTTCACCGCGTACATCGACAACTTCAGTGAAGCCTTCCTCGACGACGCCGTGGTCGACTACGCCACCGATCGCATGGGCGGCCAGTTGACCATCAAGGCGCCCAACGCCAAGGTGCCGAACGTCAACGCCGACAGCCCGGTCAACGAGCGCATCAACTACTACCTGCAAACCGAGATCAACCCGGGGCTTGCCAGCCACGGCGGTCAGGTCAGCTTGATCGATGTGGTCGAAGACGGTATTGCCGTGCTCAAGTTCGGCGGCGGCTGCCAAGGCTGCGGCCAGGCGGACGTGACCTTGCGTGAAGGCATCGAGCGCACCTTGCTCGAACGTATCCCGGAGCTCAAGGGCGTACGTGACGTGACCGACCACACGCAGAAAGAAAACGCCTACTACTGAGTAAGGTGTTCACTGCGAATAAAAAAAACGGCGCCCCGTGAGCGCCGTTTTTTTTATGCTTAAAATTCAATGTATTACGCAATCTACTTAACAAAACAGATCAACTGTGGGAGCTGGCTTGCCTGCGATGCCGGCCTATGAGTCAACAAGTCCGGTAGCTGACACACCGCTATCGCAGGCAAGCCAGCTCCCACATTTTGGTTCTGTGAATTCAGGGGCGATATAGGTGAGCATGCCCCGCCCGATACAGCGAAGACTCGCTGAAACCATCATTGGCCAACACCCGGCCCACCACAATCAACGCCGTGCGCCGAAACCCTTTGGCCGCTACCTTCGCGGCAATATCCGCCAACGTGCCCACCACCCAATCCTGATCCGGCCATGTGGCGCGGTGCACCACGGCAATCGGGCAGTCCGCGCCGTAGTGCGGCAGCAGTTCGGCGACGATCTTCTCCAGATGGTTGACCCCCAGGTGAATCGCCATCGTTGTGCCGTGTTGCGCCAAGCTGTCGAACGCCTCACCGGCCGGCATGCTGGTTTTATCGGCATAACGGGTCAGGATCACACTCTGGGCGATGTCCGGCAACGTCAGCTCTGTTTCCAGCAACGCTGCGCACGCCGACACCGCCGTCACCCCAGGGATGATCTGGAAGGGGATGCCCAACTCACGCAAATAACGGATCTGCTCGCCAATCGCGCCATACAGGCTTGGGTCGCCGGAGTGTACGCGCGCCACATCCTGGCCGTTGGCGTGGGCTGTCTTGATCAGCTCAATGATCTGCTCCAGGTGCAATTGGGCGCTGTTGACCACCTGTTCGGCCTGATGACCTTGCAATACCGCCGCCGGCACCAGGGAGCCGGCGTAGATGATCACCGGGCAACTGCGGATCAGCCGCTGGCCCTTGACGGTGATCAATTCCGGGTCGCCGGGGCCTGCGCCGATAAAGTAGACGGTCATGGGAGTTCCTGTTGAAAAACGGGCGAGCATGAAAGTTGCTCATGATCGAGGAGCGCAATTATCGGGATTTTAGTCGGCGCACGCCAATGCAAACGTCGCCTGGGCGGTTTTTTTGCGCGTGATCAACAGGCGGGCAGGGCGTTGGGACAGCTGTTCAGCCAGGGCCAGGGCCGCGCTTTCGGCGATGCCGTAGCAACCGGTATGCGCAAATGCGACGGCTGACTTGTGGCTCAAGCGGTCTTCATAACCCGCCAATTGTTCTGCACTGAAACACTGCAAGGGCAGTTCCAGCAACCGGGCCAGGGCCAGCAGGCCGGGTTCAGCCTGTTTGTGATCAATGCTCGCCAACGCGGTGATGCGTTGGCGATCAATGCCGCCGTCGGCGAGGGCTGCGTCAAGCAGGCCAAGCAGGGTGTGAACATCACAACCACGCTGGCAACCCAGGCCGACCACCAGCGTCATGCCGAATATTGGCCGTCGCGGTTGCGGCGAAACAGCCACGCGCTGATCCAGCCCAAGGCCAGCCAGAAGGCGACGTTGGTCAATTGCGAGGCGATCTTGAACTGCGCTTCCAGGGCTTCGGGTGCCAGCATCGAATGCACTTGCGGTTGTGGTGCGCCGATCACGTGGGGCACGGCCAGGATCGCCACGCCCAGCACCTTGAGCAGCCAGCTACGACCAAACACCAGCAGTGCGATACCCGCAGCGGTAGAGGCCGCGGTGCCGATCCACCAGATCTGCCGTTGCGCCAGGTCGGCGGCAGCCGTGCCCGGCAACTCCGGCGGCAGCCCCAGGGTCGGCGCCAGTACAAACGTCGCGTAACCGGCCAAGCCCCAGAGCAACCCTTGAGCCGTGCGGGTCGGCGCGCGCAAGGTGTAGAGACCGGCGAGCATCAGCGCGAAACCCACCGCTACCACCAGGTTGCCACCGGTGGTCGACAGCACACGCTGCCAGCCATTTTCCGGCTCCCAGGCTTCGGCGTCGTGGGTGTGGGCTGCGGCCCCGGCGGCGTGTTCGTGCGCGACTTCGGCAACCGGGGCCTTTTCAAAGGTTTCCGCCTGCAAAATCAGCGGGGCGACCCAGAAACTTTGCAGCAGGGTCAGCAACAGGGCGGCCAGCAGGCCGGTGAAACCTGCGGTTTGCGCAATACGCTTGATCATGTCGGCAGGTCTCAGTGGCACGGGAACGCGGCGCTGTGGCGGGTATCGTGGGCGGCGTTGTGCACCGCTTCGATATGCGAGAAACCGGCGAAGTACACCAGGCATGCGCCGAGGATCGACGCGCCGATGGCGGCGCCCAGGCGTTGGCTCAAGGTGGCGGTGCTGCTGGCGGTGTGCGAAGTGCTGCTGATGATCGACATGGCGCGTCCCTTCAGGGGTTCAGGGTGACGCAGGCGCATGAAAACCCCGCGAGGCAGGCACGCAGGGTTCTGAACAGCGCCCGCCCACCGCGGGTTTGTTATCTGATTTTTTCGGGCCGGTCTCCGGGCTTGCGAGGGGCGCTCTTGGGAAAAGAGCTGGGCCGTATCAAGTGTCTCCTTCCCATGCACAGGCACAGTGGATTTGACACTTCGCTCGCTTACCGTTGCGGGGGCAGCACCGGACTCGTCATCACGCGATGACTCACCGGTTTCCCGTTTCACCCTGTGAAGGGCACCCGAAACAAGATGTGTAGGAAAGCATGGGCGGGCGACGGTAGTCAAATGGCGCGAGCCCCTGTAGCCTTGCACCTTCGAGGTTCTTCGGCCCACGCCGAAGCTAAGAAGGGAACGCGGTCCAAGCCGCGGCTGCCCCCGCAACTGTGAAGGGTTCAGCTGACTGCCACGCCACTGCCATAACGGCGGGAAGGCGCAGCCAGCGCGAGTCACCCGACTCGCAAGCCCCAAGCCAGGAGACCTGCCTCGTAACTGATTTTCTACTTAACCGGGCGGGGTGATCCGGTGACGAAATCCGCTGCTGCGCGCCGTCGCAGGGCCTATCGTCCCGTATGCCCGCCCCAAAGGGCATCCGATGAAAACACTGGCCAAACTTCCCGTCACCATCGTTACCGGCTTCCTCGGCTCGGGTAAAACCACCTTGCTGCGCCATATGCTCGACAACGCCCAAGGCCGTCGCATTGCGGTGATCGTCAACGAGTTCGGCGAGCTGGGCATCGACGGTGAAATCCTCAAGCAGTGCTCCATCGGTTGCACCGAAGAAGAGGCCAACGGCCGCGTTTACGAACTGGCCAACGGCTGCCTGTGCTGCACCGTGCAGGAAGAATTCTTCCCGGTGATGCGCGAGCTGGTGGCTCGTCGCGGCGACCTCGACCATATCCTTATCGAAACCTCGGGCCTGGCCCTGCCAAAACCGCTGGTGCAAGCCTTCCAGTGGCCGGAAATCCGCAGCGCCTGCACGGTTGACGCAGTAATCACCGTGGTCGACAGCCCGGCCGTGGCCGCCGGCACCTTCGCCGCTTTCCCGGACCAGGTTGACGCTCAGCGCAAACTCGACCCGAACCTGGACCACGAATCGCCGCTGCACGAGCTGTTCGCCGACCAACTGGCCAGCGCCGACCTGGTGATCCTCAACAAATCCGACCTGATCAGCGCCGAAGACCTGGCCCGCGTGCGCCTGGAAGTCGCCGAGGAACTGCCACCGGCCGTGAAGATCATCGAAGCCAGCAGCGGTCGCTTGCCGTTGGACGTGCTGATCGGCCTGGGCGCCGGTTCCGAAGAACACATCGACGGCCGCCACAGCCACCACGATCATCACCACGACGGTGAAGACGATCACGACCACGACCACGATGCGTTCGACTCCATCTCCATCGACCTGCCGCAAGCCGACGAAGCGCTGCTGCTCGACGCCCTGACCCAGTTGGTGGTGCAGCACGGCATCCTGCGCGTCAAAGGCTTTGCGGCGATCCCGAACAAGCCGATGCGCCTGCTGATCCAGGGTGTGGGCACGCGCTTCGACAAGCATTTCGACCGCGCCTGGGGCGCCGACGAAGCACGCATCACACGCCTGGTGCTGATCGGCCAGGCGCTGGACGCGGCGGGCCTCGAAGCGCAATTGCGCGCAGCGCTCAGCGTTTAACCCATGCACCTGCTCAGGACTCAGCCGGGTGGTTTCGTTTCGGACGACAATATTGCCGACTTGGGCCAAACCCCCGCCGAGCTGGTGATCCTGTGCAGCGGTGATTCCAGCCTGGCACTGTTGGCCGAGGCCGGCCAGCAGTTGCCCGACGACTACCCCAGCTTTCGCCTGGCCAACCCCATGCAGGTGCAAAACCACGCCTCGGTCGACCTCTACGTCGACG
Source organism: Pseudomonas sp. FP2338 (assembly GCF_030687515.1). NCBI lineage: Bacteria > Pseudomonadati > Pseudomonadota > Gammaproteobacteria > Pseudomonadales > Pseudomonadaceae > Pseudomonas > Pseudomonas sp. FP2338. The sequence goes on from NZ_CP117436.1 coordinate 2,713,182, forward strand.
AGGTGCTGCGCCATGCCAAGGTCATCCTGATTTCGCTGCACGGCGGCATCGGTTATTGGCGTTACGGCATTGAGCGTCTGGTGGAGTTGGCCGAGCGCGGCGTGCAGTTGATTCTGGTGCCGGGCGATGATCGCCCCGACCCGGAACTCAGCGGCTTAAGCACCGTTGGCATGGCTGAGCGCGACCGCCTCTGGCACTTCCTGCGCCAGGGCGGTTTGGGCAATGCGCTGGATTTTTATCGTTGCCTGGCCAGCAGCCACTTGGGCCGCGACTACGCCTGGGCCGAGCCGCAAACCCTGGCGCGCACGGCGATTTATCACCCGCATAAACCCCACCCACGGCTGAACGACTGGCAGGCCGATTGGCACACCGACTGGCCGGTGGCGGCGGTGTTGTTCTACCGCTCGCACTTGCAGGCGGCCAATACCGGTTTTATCGACGTGTTCTGCCAACGCTTGCAGGCGGCGGGTCTTAACCCGTTGCCGATGGCGGTGGCCAGTTTAAAAGAGCCCGGCTGCCTGACGGTGGTCGAGGACCTGCTGGATGAAGTGCAGGCGGCGATGATTTTAAACACCACCGGCTTTGCCCAATCCAGCCCGGAAGCCCCGCACCTGCGCCCGTTTCGCCGCAACATCCCGGTGATCCAGGCGATCTGCGCCCAGGACAATCAGCCCGGCTGGGAGGCCAGTGAACAAGGCCTTGGCCCGCGTGACCTGGCCATGCACATCGCCTTGCCGGAGCTGGACGGGCGCATTATCAGCCGGCCCATCAGCTTTAAAGATTTAGCCTGGCGCAGCGAGCGCAGCCAATCCGACGTGGTGTGCTACCGCGCAGCGCCGGAGCGCATGGATTTTGTCGCTGAACTGGCGCGGCGCTGGGTCGAACTGGCGCGAGTGCCGAATGCCGATAAACGCATCGCGCTGATCCTGGCCAATTACCCGACCCGCGACGGCCGCATCGGCAATGGCGTCGGTCTGGATACGCCAGCGGCGGCACTGAATATCCTGCGTGCGCTGCAAGCCGAAGGTTACCCGGTGCCCAGTGAGTTGCCCGCCAGCGGCACTGCCTTGATCCATGAACTGCTTGGCGGCGTCACCAACGACCTCGACAGCCTCGACCTGCGCCCGTGCCATCAAAGCCTGGGCCTGGACGACTACGAGGCGATGTTCCAGCGCTTGCCCGAAGCCAATCGCCAGGCGGTGCTGGAACGCTGGGGCGCGCCGCACACCGACCCGATGTGCCGCGACGGGCGCATGATGATCGCCGGACTGCGCCTGGGCCTGACCTTTGTCGGCATTCAGCCGGCACGCGGTTATCAGGTGGACCACAGCGCGGTGTACCACGACCCCGACCTGGTGCCGCCCCATGGCTACCTGGCGTTCTACTTCTGGTTGCGCCACACCTACGGCGCCCATGCCGTGATCCATGTGGGCAAGCACGGCAACCTTGAATGGCTGCCGGGCAAGGGTGTCGGGCTGTCGCAACATTGCTGGCCGGATGCGCTGCTCGGGCCATTGCCGAATATCTACCCGTTTATTGTCAATGACCCAGGCGAGGGCGCCCAGGCCAAGCGCCGCACCCAGGCGGTGATCATCGACCACTTGATGCCGCCGCTGACTCGCGCCGAAACCTACGGCCCGCTGCGTAACCTGGAGCTGTTGGCAGACGAATATTACGAAGCGCAGTTGCTCGACCCACGCCGCGCCCTCGAGCTGCAAAAAGACATTCTCAAGCTGGTGCGCGAAACCCGTATCGACCAGGAACTTGAGCTGGACAACGACGCCGACGCGGCAGTCTGGCTGCCGCGCCTGGACACCTACCTGTGCGACTTGAAGGAGTCGCAGATCCGCGACGGCCTGCATATCTTTGGCGAGTCGCCCGAAGGCCGCCTGCGCATCGACACCTTGCTGGCCTTGTTGCGTATTCCCCGTGGCGATGGGCGTGGCCCCCAATCGAGCCTGCTGCGGGTGTTGGCCAAAGCCTTCGACCTGGGTTTCGACCCACTCGATTGTGCCCTGTCCGAGCCCTGGACCGGGCGTCGTCCCGAGGTGTTGCAGAAGATCGACGCGCAGCTGTGGCGCACCGCCGGTGACACCCGTGAACGTCTGGAGCTGTTTGCCGCGCGGCTGATCGAGCAAGCACTGGAAGGGCCGCTGGAACAGCTTGAAGAGCCCGGCTGGGAGGACGTCAAGTCAGTCATCGAGAGCCTGCGCATTGTTGTCGCGCCGCGCCTGGACGCCTGCGGCCCTGCCGAAATGCGCGGCTTGCTGGATGCGCTCAGTGGTCGTTTCGTACCCGCTGGCCCCAGCGGCGCGCCAAGTCGCGGGCGCCTCGACGTGCTGCCCACCGGGCGTAATTTCTTCAGCGTTGATGTGCGCAACCTGCCCACCACCACGGCCTGGCGCATCGGTTTTCAATCCGCCAACCTGATCCTTGAGCGGCACTTGCAAGACCATGGCGACCATTTGCGCCAGCTCGGTCTCTCTGTCTGGGGCACCGCCACCATGCGCACCGGCGGCGACGATATCGCCCAGGCCATGGCGCTGATGGGCGTGCGCCCGGTATGGGCCACGGGCAGCCAGCGTGTGGATGACTTTGAAATCCTGCCGATCAGCCTGTTGGATCGCCCACGGGTGGATGTGACGTTGCGCGTGTCCGGGTTCTTCCGCGATGCCTTTGCCAACCTGATCCGCCTGTTCGACGCAGCGGTGCAGGCGGTGGCGGCGCTGGATGAGCCGGACGACATGAACCCGCTGGCGGCCAAGGTGCGCAGTGAGCGTGAAGCGTTGCTCAAGTCGGGCCTGGACGAAGCGGCGGCTGCGAAGCAGGCGGGCTGGCGCATCTTTGGCGCCAAACCCGGTGCCTATGGCGCGGGCGTGCAGGGCGCGATTGACGGTCGCCTGTGGCAAAGCCGCGAAGACTTGGCCGAGGTCTACCTGAACTGGGGCGGCTACGCCTATGGTGGGGCCGATGAAGGCACCGCTGCCCGCGAACAATTCGCCCAGCGCTTGAGCCAGGTACAGGCGGTTTTGCACAACCAGGACAACCGCGAACACGACCTGCTCGATTCCAACGATTACTACCAATTCCAGGGTGGCATGCTCGCCGCCGTGGAAACCCTGAGTGGCGACAAGGCCGCCAGCTACCATGGCGACCACAGCCAGCCGGACTTGCCGAAGATCCGCACCTTGAAGGAAGAGCTCAACCGGGTGATCCGCTCCCGTGCCGCCAACCCCAAGTGGATCGACGGAGTGAAACGCCACGGTTATAAAGGCGCATTCGAGATGGCGGCCACGGTAGACAATTTGTTCGCATTCGACGCCACCACTGCGCTGATCGACGATCACCAATACGCCTTGCTTGCCGACGCTTACCTGCTCGACGTCGACACCCGCGCCTTTGTGCAGCAGCACAACCCGGCGGCACTGCGCGACATGACCGAGCGCATGCTCGAAGCCCAGCAGCGCGGTATGTGGCAGGAGCCGGGCGCGTACCGCGAGGCGTTGGAAAACCTGTTGCTGGACATAGAAGAAGACAGCTGACCGATCGCTCGCCACAAGAAATAGCAGAATTTAAAGAGAGCAGGTATGACCGATATCCCCCACTTCCCGCTGTCCGCCGTGGTCGGCGCCGATGAGCTGAAACTGGCGCTGTGCCTGACCGCCATCGACCCGAAAATCGGCGGCGTGCTGATCGAAGGCCCACGCGGCATGGCCAAGTCGACCCTGGCGCGTGGCCTGGCGGACCTGCTCGCCAGTGGTCAATTCGTCACCTTGCCGCTGGGCGCCACCGAAGAGCGCCTGGTCGGCACCCTGGACCTGGACGCCGCGCTGGGCGAGGGCCGGGCGCAGTTTTCTCCCGGTGTATTGGCCAAGGCCGATGGTGGCGTGCTGTACGTCGATGAAGTCAACTTGCTCCCCGACCACCTCGTGGACCTGCTGCTGGATGTGGCCGCCAGCGGCACCAACCTGATCGAGCGCGACGGTATCTCCCATCGCCATTCGGCGCGTTTTGTGCTGATCGGCACCATGAACCCGGAGGAGGGTGAGTTGCGCCCGCAACTGCTCGACCGCTTCGGCTTCAATGTGGCGCTGAGCGGGCAGACCTTGCCCAGCGAGCGTGGGCAAATCATCCGGCGCCGCCTGGATTTCGACAGCGACCCCGCCGCGTTCTGCACGCAGTGGGCCGAGCAGCAAGCCGCCTTGCGCGAACGCTGCACCCAGGCGCGGGCGCGGCTTGACAGCATCGAACTGGATGACCAGGCCTTGGCGCAGATCACCGAGCGTTGTTTTGCCGCCGGTGTCGATGGCTTGCGCGCTGACCTCGTCTGGTTGCGCGGCGCCCGCGCCCATGCGGCCTGGCGTGGTGCCGGCGCCATCGGCGAAGAAGACATCGAAGCCGTGGCCGAATTTGCCTTGCGCCATCGCCGCCAAGCGCAAACCCCGCCGCCAAGCCCGCCCGATCAAGGCCCGGCAGCAAAACCGTCTGACCCGTCACCCGGCCAGGGCCAGTGGGGCGATATGCCCGCGCCCGCATTGCCCACGGGCGCCCGCCGCGAAGTACCCGCCTGGCCAAAAAAGCCCTAGGCATTCGCCCTCGACCTGACGCGGGGGCGGATGCCCGGCCCAAGGCAGGACGACTGGAACACGGCAGGCACGGCAAGGCGCGCAGCGCCCAGCGTGGCGCGATCAATTGGCCGGGCACTTTGCTCGGTGGTCGCCCGCAATCGCGTGAGGATCTGCTCTATCACCTGCGCAGCCGCGCGGCCCATGAGCTGTGGCTGGTGATTGTCGATGCCTCGGCGTCCACCCGCCGCCATGGCGCGCTGAGTGACGCCAAAGGCTTGCTCGCCCAACTGTTTGATGACGCCTACCGGCAGCGGGCGCGCCTGGCGTTATTGACCGCCAGCGGGCAATCGCCCAAGTGGCAGGTGCAGGGGCTCAAGGCCGCCCAAAGCTTGAGCGGCTGGTTGGCACAGTTGGGTGCCGGTGGCGGCACACCGTTGCTGGCGGCGTTGTCCGAAGCCGGCCAATGGCTGCACGCACGCCGCCAGCGTTACCCGGCCGAGCAGCAACGGCTGCTGGTGATCACCGATGGGCGGCTCAAGGATATCGCTGGGTTGCCTGTGCTCGATTGCCCTGGATTGCTGGTGGATATCGAGCGCGGCCCGATCAGGCTGGGCCGCGCGAAGCAGCTGGCGCTTGAGCTGCAACTGGATTATCGGCCTATCGATAGCCTGTAGGCTTAATAAAACTGAACCTTGCCTGATTCCCGCTTGTCCCCGCTTCCCATGTCACCCCCTGCCTGCCAAATCCCTTAATTTTTCAAGCCTGCCGGAAGCCTCTCCAGGCCCCCGGCTGCGCCCGCGATTTTTTCCTGGCGCCCAGCACACCCGATTCAAACGGCAGCTGAATACGGACGTTCTCCTCAACCGTGACTTACCAGGCAGGTTACCCCCATGCAGTTCAGTGAATTATTGGCAGCGATTTCCACCCATGCGATCCGTCTGCAACTGGAAGAAGGCGACCTGATTATCCTCGGCGATGACCAAGCCCTGGATGACGCGCTATGGGATCAACTGATCGCGCACAAACCCCAACTGCTTGCCTTTGTGGCTGAACACGGCGGTGACTGGCTAAGCCCGGCCTACCGCATTACCCCGGACATGCTGGCGCTGGTCACGCTCGACCAGGCGGCCATCGACCGTATCGTCGCCGCCATCCCCGGCGGCGCGGCGAACGTGCAGGACATCTACCCGCTGGCACCGTTGCAGGAAGGCATGCTTTACCACCATCTTTCGGCGCAGCAGGGCGACCCCTACGTGCTGCATGCGCAATTTGTGTTCGACAGCCGCGCGCGTCTCGACGCCTTCGCGCAAGCGCTGCAATGGGTGATCGACCGCCACGACATCCTGCGTACGTCCATGGTCTGGGAGCGCCTCGACGAGCCGTTGCAAGTGGTGTGGCGCAAGGCAGTCCTGGCCTGCGAAGAAGCCCACTTCAACGGCGGCGACGCCCTGGCCCAACTGCTGGCGCGCTACGACGCCCGCACCTACCGCATGCACCTGGGCCAGGCGCCGCTGCTGCGCCTGGTGTTTACCGACGACCCGGCCAACCAGCGCGTGGTGGCGATGCTGCTGTTCCACCACACCATCCTCGACCACACCGCCCTCGATGTGGTGCGCCATGAAATCCAGCTCTACCTGGCCGGTGAGCAAGCCCGGGCGGCCGAGCCAGTGGCGTTTCGCAGCTACATCGCCCAGGTGCGCCATGGCGTCAGCGAACAGGCGCATGAGGCGTTCTTTCGCGACATGCTGGCGGATATCGATGCGCCGACCTTGCCCTTCGGCCTGCAGGATGTGCAAGGCGACGGGCACGGCATCGATGAAGTGCGGGTGCCCGTCGACAGCAGCCTGAGCCGCCGCCTGCGCAGCCTGGCACGGCCGTTGGGCGTCAGCGTGGCAAGCATCATGCACCTGGCCCTGGCGCGCGTGCTGGGCGTGGTGTCCGGGCGCGATGCCGTGGTGTTCGGCACCGTGATGCTTGGCCGCATGGGCGCCGGCGAGGGCGGTGAACGCGCGCTGGGTATGTTTATCAACACCTTGCCGTTGCGCGTGGACGTGGGCGAGCAGGGCGTGCGCGCCGGGGTCAAGGCTACCCACGAGCGGTTGACCGCCTTGCTCAATCACGAGCACGCGTCCCTGGCGCTGGCCCAGCGTTGCAGCGGTGTAGCGGCACCCACGCCGCTGTTCAGCGCCATGCTCAATTATCGCCACAGCGCCGCCACCGACATGGCCGCAGTGATCGACGTGGCCGAAGGCATCCAGGTATTGGGCGCCGAAGAGCGCACCAACTACCCGCTGACGGTCAACGTCGACGACCTGGGTGAAGACTTTGCGCTGACGGTAATGGTCGATGCGTCCATCGGCGCGCAACGCGTCGCCGGCTACCTGCACACGGCCCTGCACAGCCTGGCCGAGGCCCTGGAACAGCGACCGGATATGCCGCTCTGCGGCCTGAATATCCTGCCTGACACCGAGCGTCACCATCTGCTGCACCGCCTCAATCAAAGCCCCGCACACTACAACGACACGGCCCTGATCCACGCGCAAGTCGAAGCCCACGCCGCCGCTCAACCCAATGCCATCGCTCTGCGTTTCGACACCCAGCGCATCACCTACCGCCAACTCAACGAACGCGCCAACCAGGTCGCCCACCGCCTGCTGGCCCAGGGCATACGTCCCGATGACCGCGTGGCCATTTGCGTAGAGCGTGGCCCGGAAATGATCATCGGCCTGCTTGGCATCCTCAAGGCCGGCGCCGGTTATGTGCCCATCGACCCGGCTTACCCGCTGGAGCGCATCGCCTATACCCTGGCCGATAGCGCGCCAGTGGCGGTGTTGGTGCAAGCCGACACGCAGCATCTGATCGGTGATTTGACCCGCATCGACCTCAACAACCTGCGCGCAGAATCCATCGTCAACCCGCGCGTTGCGCTCAGCCCGGCCCACCTCGCCTATGTGATCTACACCTCCGGCTCCACCGGCCTGCCCAAGGGCGTGATGATCGAACACCGCCAGGTGGCGCGGCTGTTCACCGCCACCGAGCATTGGTTTGGCTTTAACGCCAACGATGTGTGGGCGCTGTTCCATTCCTTCGCGTTCGACTTCTCGGTCTGGGAAATCTGGGGCGCGCTGATGCACGGCGGCCAGTTGCTGATCGTGCCGCAACTGGTCAGCCGCTCGCCGGATGAGTGCTACGCGCTGATCTGCGACGCGGGTGTGAGCATTCTCAACCAGACGCCCAGTGCGTTTCGCCAGTTGATCGCCGCCCAGAGCGCCCAGGCGCATTCACTGCGCCAGGTGATTTTCGGCGGCGAAGCCCTGGAGCCGGGCATGCTCAAGCCGTGGTACGCCCGCGCCATCAACGCCGGCACCCAATTGGTCAACATGTATGGCATCACCGAAACCACCGTGCACGTGACCTACCGCGCCCTGGAAGCGGCAGATGCGCAGTTGGTTGGCGTAAGCCCGATTGGCGTGCGCATTCCCGACCTGCAACTGTACGTGCTGGATGCGCGTCGTGAGCCGTTGCCGATCGGTGTGGTCGGCGAGTTGTATGTCGGCGGCGCGGGTGTGGCGCGCGGTTACCTCAACCGTGACCAACTGAATGCCGAACGTTTCCTGGCCGACCCGGCCACTGGCCTGCGCATGTACAAGACCGGTGACCTCGGCCGCCTGCTGGCCGATGGCAGCGTCGACTACCTGGGCCGTAACGATGACCAGGTGAAGATCCGTGGTTTCCGCATTGAGTTGGGCGAAATCGAAGCCACTCTGGCCAGCGCCGACGGCGTGCGCGACGCGGTGGTTATCGCCCGTGAAGACGAACCCGGTGACAAACGCCTGGTGGCCTACGTGATCGCCGAGCGCGAACTCGGCGCCGCCGAACTGCGCGACCATCTGCTGCTGAGCCTGGCCGAATACATGGTGCCCAGCGCCTTCGTGCGGCTGGATCAATTCCCGCTGACCACCAACGGCAAGCTCGACCGCAAAGCCTTGCCCGCGCCGGATGCCGACGCTTTGGCGCGGCGAGACTACGCCGCCCCGCAAGGCGCTGTGGAAAGCACCCTCGCCGGTATCTGGCAGTCGCTGTTGAAGGTCGACAAGGTGGGGCGCGACGACAACTTCTTCGAGCTGGGCGGCCACTCGCTGCTGGCGGTCAAGCTGATCGAACGCATGCGGCAAGTGGAGTTGAGCTGCGACGTGCGTGTGCTGTTCGGCCAACCCACCTTGCGCGCACTCGCTGCGGCGGTGGGCGGGCAGCAGGAAGTCCAAGTGCCGGCCAATCAGATCACGGCGACGAGCGAACACATCAGCCCCGACATGCTGCCGCTGGTGGCGCTGGACCAGGCGGCCATCGACCACATCCTCCAGCACGTGCCCGGTGGCATTGCCAACCTGCAGGACATCTACGGCCTGGCGCCGTTGCAGGCCGGCATTCTGTATCACCACCTGGCAACCACCGAGGGCGACCCCTACGTGTTGCAGGTGCAATTGAGTTTTGCCGACCAAGCGGCGGTGGACGCGTTTACCCACGCCTTGCACAGTGTGATCGAGCGCAATGACATCCTGCGCACCGGTATTCTGTGGGAAGGCCTGGATGAGCCGGTGCAAGTGGTGTTGCGCAAGGCGCAGCTGCAGATTGAGCGCCTCGACGTGCCGGCCGATGCTGCGCTGGCACAGTTGCAGCAACGCTTTGACCCGCGCCATTTCCGCCTCGACCTGAGCCGTGCGTCGCTGATGCATTTCGGTTACGCGCAACAACAGGATGGTTTCGTCGGCATCCTGCTGCTGCACCATATCCTGCTCGACCACACCGCCCTGCAGGTGTTGGTGGAAGAGATGAGCGCCAGCCTGGCCGGCCACAGCTCACAACTGCCGCCGGCGGTGCAATACCGCAATTACGTGGCCCAGGCGCGTCTGGGCGTGACCCAGGCGCAACACGAAGCCTTCTTCAGCGACATGCTCGGCGATATCGACGAACCCACGCTGGCGTTCGGTTTGCAGGATGTGAATGGTGACGGCAGCGGCATCGTCGAGGCGCATTTGCCGCTGGCCCCGGCACTCGGCCAAGGCCTGCGCGAGCAAGCGCGGCAACTGGGCGTCAGCAGCGCCAGCCTGGTGCACCTGGCCTGGGCGCAGGTGCTGGCCCAGGTCTCCGGCCAGCAGGATGTGGTGTTCGGCACCGTGCTGCTGGGGCGCATGCAAGGCGGCGAGGGCGCTGACCGGGCGCTGGGCATGTTCATCAACACCTTGCCGCTGCGCGTCAGTCTGGGCGCCACCAGCGTGCAGGCCGGCGTACGCGCCACCCATGCGCGCTTGGCGCAGTTGCTGGGGCACGAGCACGCTTCGCTGTCCCTGGCCCAGCGTTGCAGTGGTGTGCCGGGTTCGTTGCCGCTGTTCAGCACCTTGCTCAACTATCGCCACAGCGCCGCGGACGAGGCGCCGGGAGACAGCCCGTTTGCCGCGCACGGTATCGAGATTCTCAGTTCCCAGGAACGCAGCAACTACCCCTTGGTGCTCAACGTCGATGACCTCGGCACAGGTTTTGCGCTGACCGTACAAGGCGTGGCCAGCGTGGATGTGCAGCGCGTGGGCGACTACATGCTCACCGCGCTCAGCCACCTGGTGACCGCGCTGCAACAAGCGCCGACTACCGCGTTGCAGGCGGTGTCGATTTTGCCGGCGGCCGAGCGCCACCAGCTGTTGGTCGAGTTCAACGCCACCGCCCGCCAATACCCGTCGCAGCTCACGGTGCACCAGCTGTTCGAAGCCCAGGCACTGGCGCGTCCCGAAGCGGTGGCGGCGGTGCATGGCGGGTTGTCCTTGAGCTACCGCGACCTCAACCGCCGCGCCAACCGCCTGGCCCATCACCTGATCAACCAGGGCGTGCAACCGGGTGACAGCGTGGCGATTGCGCTGCCGCGCTCTCTGGATCTACTGGTGAGCCAGCTGGCGATCCTCAAGTGCGCGGCGGCGTATGTGCCGCTGGACGTCAACGCGCCGCTCGAACGCCAGGCCTTTATGGTGCAGGACAGCGGGGCGCGGCATGTGCTCCATACCCTGGCCGACCTCAACCTGGACAGCCTGTCGCCGCGCAACCCGGAGCTTGCGCAGTCTTCGGACGAAGTGGCGTACATCATGTACACCTCCGGCTCCACCGGCGCGCCCAAAGGTGTGCAAGTGCCGCACCGCGCTGTCTCGCGGCTGGTGCTCAACAACGGGTATGCCGACTTCAACGAGCGCGACCGCGTGGCCTTCGCCTCCAACCCGGCGTTCGACGCCAGCACCCTCGATGTGTGGGCACCGTTGCTCAATGGCGGTTGCGTGGTGGTGGTCGAGCACGCGGTGCTGCTGTCCCAGGCCGCTTTTGCCGAGCTGTTGCAGGCACAGGCCGTCAGCGTGTTGTGGATGACGGCGGGCTTGTTTCATCAATACGCCGACGCATTGCTGCCGGTGCTGCGCCAGTTGCGCTACCTGATCGTCGGCGGCGACGTGCTCGACCCGCTGGTGATCGGCCGGGTGCTCAAGCACGGCAAGCCGCAACACCTGTTGAACGGCTACGGGCCGACCGAAGCCACCACCTTCTCGACCACCTTTGAGATCACCACACCGGGCGCGGGCGCGGTGCCGATTGGCCGGCCCATCGCGAATGCCCAGGCCTACGTGCTGGATGCGCGCCAGCAGCCGCTGCCGCTGGGTGTGGTCGGCGAGCTGTACATCGGCGGTGCAGGCGTGGCCAAGGGTTACTTGAACCAGCCGCAACTGACGGCCGAAAAATTCATTCCCAACCCGTTCGGCGAAGGCCTGTTGTACCGCACCGGCGACCTCGCCAGTTGGCAGGCCGACGGTACCTTGCTGTACCAGGGGCGCAATGACTTGCAGGTGAAGATCCGTGGTTTCCGCATCGAGCCCGGCGAAATCGAAACCTGCCTGGCGGCCTTCCCGGGCGTGCGCGACGTTGTGGTACTGGCCCGCGAAGACGAGCCCGGCGACAAGCGTCTGGTGGCGTACTACACCGCCCCGGCACCCTTGCCCCTCGAAGCCCTGCGCGCCCATCTGCAAGGCCAGTTGCCGGATTACATGGTGCCGTCGGCCTATGTGTGGCTGGAGCTGTTGCCGCTTACCGCCAATGGCAAGCTGGACCGCAAAGGCTTGCCGGCCCCGGATCAAAGTGCGCTGCTCAGCCGTGGCTACGAAGCCCCGGAGGGTGAAGTGGAAACCCTGCTGGCGCAAATCTGGCAGGACGTGCTCAAGCTCGAACGCGTCGGGCGCCATGATCATTTCTTCGAATTGGGCGGGCATTCGTTGCTGGCGGTCAGCCTGATCGAGCGCATGCGTCAGGTCGGCCTGAGCGCGGATGTACGTGTGCTGTTCAGCCAGCCAAGCCTGGCGGCACTCGCGGCGGCAGTCGGCAGCGGGCGTGAAATTGTGGTGCCGGCCAATGGCATTGCGCCGGGCTGCACGCAGATCACGCCGTCGATGCTGACCCTGGTGCAGCTTGACCAAACGGCCATCGAGCGCATCGTCGCCCATGTGCCCGGCGGTGCGGCCAATGTGCAGGATATCTACCCGCTGGCGCCGTTGCAGGAAGGCATTCTCTATCACCATATCAGCGCCGAACAGGGCGACCCGTACCTGCTGCAATCGCGCATGGCGTTCGACAGCCTGGCGCGTTTGCACGCCTTTATGGGCGCGCTGCAACAGGTGGTAGCGCGTCACGACATCCTGCGCACGGGCGTGGTCTGGGAAGGTTTGGACAGCCCGGTGCAAGTGGTCTGGCGCGACGCGCAACTGAGTGTGCAGGAGGTGATCCTGGACCCAGCCGAGGGCGGCATCATCGAGCAGTTGCATGCACGCTTCGATGCCCGTCATTACCGCCTGGACATTACCCAGGCGCCGCTGCTGCGCATGGTTTACGCCCAGGACTCGGCGAATAACCGGGTGGCGGCGATCCTGCTGTTCCACCACCTGGCGCTGGACCACACGGCCATGGAAGTGGTGGGCCAGGAGATGCGTGCGTTCCTGTTCAACCAGGCGGATGCGCTGCCCGTGGCGGCGCCGTTTCGTAACTACGTGGCCCAGGCACGCCTGGGCGTGAGCGTGGCCGAGCATGAGCAGTTCTTCAGCGCGATGCTCGCCGATGTGGACGAGCCGACCTTGCCGTTCGGCGTGCAGGACGTGCAGGGCGATGGCCGCGATATCGAAGAGGCCGAGCAACACCTGGACGCGGCGCTGGCCATGCGCGTGCGTGAGCAGGCGCGGCAACTGGGCGTGAGTGCGGCGAGCCTGATGCACCTGGCCTGGGCGCAGGTGCTGGGGCTGGTGTCCGGGCGCAATGATGTGGTGTTCGGCACTGTATTGATGGGCCGTATGCAAGCGGGTGAGGGCGCCGACCGGGCGCTGGGCATGTTTATCAACACCTTGCCGCTGCGGGTGAATGTCGCGGCGGGTGCCGCCGTGGCGGTCAAGGCCACCCATTCACGGTTGAGCGCCTTGCTGGGGCACGAACACGCGTCCCTGGCGCTGGCCCAGCGTTGCAGCGGCGTGCCCACCAGCGTGCCGCTGTTCAGTGCCTTGCTCAATTTTCGCCACAGCCGCCCCGACGCAATGGCCCGCGATGGCCACGGTATCTGGGAAGGCGTGCAACTGCTGGGCGGTGAAGAGCGCAGTAACTATCCGCTGACCTTGAGCGTGGATGATTTTGGCGCAGGCTTTGGCCTCAGCGTGCTGGCGCTGCCGCAGATTGGCGCCCAGCGCCTGTGCGGCTATATGCATAACGCCGTGGAGCAACTGGTCGCGGCCTTGGAAAACGCCGCCGATACCGCGCTCAACCGCCTGCCGATACTGCCGTCGGCCGAACGCGACACCCTGCTGCGCGAATTCAACGCAACGGCTGCGGATTTCCCCACCGGGCACACCCTGCACGGTGCCTTTGAAGCCCAGGTCGAGCGCCAGCCCCACGCGATTGCGCTGCAGCAGGGCGCGCTTTCGCTGACCTACCAGCAGCTTAATCAGCGCGCCAACCAACTCGCCCATCACCTGCTCGCGCTCGGCGTACAGCCAGACGACCGCGTGGCGATCTGCTGCCGTCGTGGCCCGCAGATGCTGATCGGGCTGCTGGGCATTCTCAAGGCCGGCGCCGGTTATGTGCCAGTCGACCCTGCTTACCCTGCCGAGCGCATTGCTTATCTGTTGCAGGACAGTGCACCGGTGGCCGTGCTGGCCGAGTCCAGCACTCAAGCGTTGCTGGGCACGTCCGCCACGGTGGACCTGCTGGGCGAAAGCTGGCAGCACCACGCCGTCAGCAATCCCCAGCTCGCAGCGCTGACCCCGGCGCACCTGGCCTACGTCATCTACACCTCCGGCTCCACCGGCCAACCCAAAGGCGTGATGGTGGAACACCGCAACGTGGAAAACCTGGTGCACTGGCACTGCGAAGCCTTCGGCCTGGACGCACGCAGCCATACCAGCAGTGTCGCCGGTTTTGGCTTTGATGCCATGGCCTGGGAAGTCTGGCCGGCGCTGTGTGCCGGTGCGACCCTGCACTTGCCGCCTGCCACGGTGGGCAATGAAAACATCGACGAACTGCTCGCCTGGTGGCTGGCGCAGCCGCTGGACGTCAGCTTCCTGCCCACGCCAGTGGCCGAATACGCCTTCAGCCAGCACCTGCATCACCCGACGTTGCGCATCCTGCTGATTGGCGGCGACCGTCTGCGCCAGTTCACCCAGGAGCGGCGTTTTGCGCTGATCAACAACTACGGGCCGACCGAGGCCACGGTGGTTGCCACCTCGGGTCGTGTCCGCGCCGGGCAGGCGCTGCATATCGGCCGGCCGGTGGCGAACGCCAGCACCTACTTGCTCGATGCACAGCTGCGCCCGGTGCCGGTGGGCGTGGCCGGTGAGCTGTATGTGGGCGGCAGCGGCGTGGCGCGCGGTTACCTGAACCGTGCGGACCTGACCGCCGAACGCTTCCTGCAAGACCCGTTCAACCCAGGGCGCATGTACCGCACCGGCGACCTGGCGCGTTGGTTGCCCGACGGTAATATCGAGTACCTGGGCCGTAATGACGATCAGGTCAAAGTGCGTGGCGTGCGCGTGGAGCTGGGCGAGATCGAAAGCCGCCTGACCGCAGTGGAAGGCGTTGGTGAGGCCGTGGTGCTGGTGCGCGAAGGGCGCCTGATTGCCTGGTTCACTGAACACCACCCGCTGGCGATCGAAACCCTGCGTGCGCAATTGCAGGCGCAGCTGCCCGACGCCCTGGTGCCCGTCGCTTACGTGAGGCTCGACGCGTTACCCCTGACCGCCAACGGCAAGTTGGACCGCAAGGCGCTGCCGGAACCCGATCACGCGGCGTTGCTCTCCCGCGACTACGAAGCGCCCCAGGGCGCAGTGGAAACCACTCTGGCGCGGATCTGGGCCGAGGTGTTGCAGGTCGAACAGGTCGGCCGTCATGACCACTTCTTCGAACTCGGTGGCCATTCGTTGTTGGCCGTGAGCCTGATCGAACGCATGCGTCAAGCGGACCTCAGCGCGGATGTCCGTGTGTTGTTCAGCCAGCCAACCCTGGCCGCGCTGGCGGCTGCCGTGGGCAGTGGCCGCGAAGTGCAGGTGCCGGCCAACCGGATCGCAGCGGATTGCCTGCGCATCACCGCTGACATGCTGCCCTTGGTTGATATCGACCAGTCAACCCTCGATCAAGTCGTCAGCCGCATCCCCGGCGGCGCCGCCAATGTGCAGGATATCTACCCGCTGGCGCCGTTGCAGGAGGGCATTCTTTACCACTACCTCACCGCCGAGCAGGGCGACCCGTACCTGCTGCAATCGCACCTGGCCTTCGACAGCTTCGAGCGCCTGCAGGCCTTCGCCCAGGCGCTGCAACAGGTGATCAACCGCCACGACATCCTGCGCACCGGCGTGGTCTGGGAAGGCCTCGGGCAACCGCTGCAAGTGGTGTGGCGCCAGGCTCAATTGCCGCTGGAAGAGCTGCAGTTGCAGGGTGATGTACTCGCCGGCCTGCATGAGCGTTTTGATGCGCGGCGTTATCGCCTGGACATCAGCCAGGCGCCGCTGATCTGCCTCAAATACGCCAGGGACCCGGCCAACCAGCGCGTGGTGGTGGTGTTGCTCTATCACCATATTGCGCTGGACCACACCGCGTTCGACGTGGTGCTGCGTGAGATGCAAGGGCACTTGTTGGGGCATGCCGCCCCGACAGCGCCGCCGATGCCATACCGCAACTACGTGGCCCAGGCGCGATTGGGCGTCAGTGAGCAGGAGCACGAGGCGTTCTTTCGCGAGATGCTCGCCGATGTGGATGAGCCGACCTTGCCGTTCGGCTTGCAGGACGTGCGCGGTGACGGCAGCGCGATTGAGGAATACAGCCTGCACCTGGACAGCGACCTCAACCGCCGCCTGCGGGCCCAGGCACGTTTACTCGGCGTGAGCACGGCGAGCCTGTTCCACCTGGCCTGGGGCCAAGTGCTGGCGGCCACTTCGGGGCGCCACAGCGTGGTGTTCGGCACCGTGCTGGTCGGCCGTCTGCAAGGCGGCGAGGGCGCCGACCGCGCCCTTGGGGTGTTTATCAATACCTTGCCGCTGCGCCTGGATATCGACGCGCAAGGCGCACGCGATGCCGTGCGTGCCACCCACACGCGGCTCACTGCATTGCTCGGCCATGAACACGCGTCCCTGGCCCTGGCCCAGCGTTGCAGTGGGGTGGCGGCCCCGGCGCCGTTGTTCAGCTCGATGCTCAACTATCGCCATCGCGGCGCCGCCACGCGCTCTGCCGAGGCGCAACACGCCTGGGAAGGCATGCAGACGCTGGCCAACGATGGCCGCACCAACTACCCGTTGACCCTCAACGTGGATGACTTGGGCGATGGTTACGATATCACCGCCCTGGCGCAGGTTGACGCGCAACGGGTGTGTGGTTACCTGCAGAACGCCTTGGCCGGGCTGGTTCAGGCCTTGGAACAGGCGCCGCACCAGGCGCTCAATCGCCTGCCGATCGTGGGCGCCGAGGAACGCCAGAAACTGCTGGTAGCGTTCAACGCCACCGAGGTCGATTACAACCTCGACCAGACCCTGCACGGCCTGTTCGAGGCCCAGGTCGAACGCACGCCGGATGCGCTGGCGGTCAAGGCCGGTGACCAGCAGTTGACCTACCGGGCACTCAACGAGCGTGCCAACCGCATGGCCCATCACTTGCGCGAACTCGGCGTGCGGCCGGATTCGCGCGTGGGTATCTGCGTGGAGCGTGGGCTGGACATGGTGGTCGGCCTGTTTGCGATCCTCAAGGCCGGCGGCGGTTATGTGCCGCTGGACCCGGCGTATCCCCTCGAACGCATCGCTTACATGCTGCAAGACAGCGCGCCGGTGGTGGTGTTGGCGCAAGGCGCGACCCGCCAGTTGTTGGGCGACGTGCCGGTGCTGGACCTGGATCACGTCACCTGGCAACAGCAGAGCGCGCGCAACCCGCAGGTGCCAGGCCTGACCGCCCGGCACCAGGCCTATGTGATCTACACCTCCGGCTCCACCGGCCAGCCCAAAGGCGTGATCAACGAACACGCCGGCGTGGTCAACCGCTTGCTGTGGATGCAGGACGCCTATGGCCTCAAGGCCCATGACGCGGTGTTGCAGAAAACCCCGTTCAGCTTCGACGTGTCGGTGTGGGAATTCTTCTGGCCGCTGTTTACCGGCGCACGGCTGGTAATGGCGCGCCCCGGCGGGCATAAAGAGCCGGCGTATCTGTGCGAGGTAATCGAGGCCGAGCAGATCACCACCTTGCACTTTGTGCCGTCGATGCTCGATGTGTTCCTGGCCCATGGCGATGTCAGCCAGGCCATAGGGCTGGTGCGGGTGATGTGCAGCGGCGAAGCCTTGCCGGGCAGCCTGGTGCGGCGCTTCAAGGCGCAACTGCCGGGGGTTGGCCTGTACAACCTGTACGGCCCGACGGAAGCGGCGGTCGACGTTACCGCGTGGAACTGCGCGCGGCCCGACGTGCCGGACAACACACCGATCGGCAAGCCGATTGCCAATACACGCATGTACGTGCTGGACGCCCAGTTGCAGCCGGTGCCATTGGGTGTAGTGGGGGAGTTGTACATCGGCGGCGTGCAAGTGGCACGCGGGTATCTGAACCGCCCGGAGCTGACCGCCGAACGCTTCCTCAAGGACCCGTTCACCGAAGGGCGCATGTACCGCACCGGCGACGTCGGCCGTTACCTGCCCGACGGCAATATCGAGTACCTGGGGCGCAACGATGATCAGGTCAAGATCCGTGGCCTGCGCATCGAGCTGGGCGAAATCCAGGCGCGCTTGCTGGAGCATCCGCAGGTCAACGAGGCCGCCGTGGTCGCCCGTGAAGAGCGCCTGGTGGCGTACTACACCGGCGCACACATCGACATCGACCGCTTGCGTGCCCACCTGTTGCAGCACTTGCCGGACTTTATGGTGCCCGCGGTATTTGTGCACCTCGACGCATTGCCACTGAGCCCCAACGGCAAGCTCGACCGCAAGGCGCTGCCGGTGCCGGGCATGGACGCACTGAGTGTGCGCGAATACGCGGCGCCCGAAGGCGACACCGAAACTCTCATGGCAGCGCTGTGGGCCGAGCTGCTTAACGTTGAGCGCGTTGGGCGCCATGACAACTTCTTTGAGCTGGGCGGGCACTCGCTGCTGGCCGTGAGCTTGATCGGACGCCTGCGCCAGGAAGGCCTGGAAGCCGATGTGCGGGCGCTGTTCGAACAGCCGAGCCTGGCCGGCTACGCCGCCATTACCGAACGAATGGAGATCGTCCTGTGAGCATTTTTGAGTTATTGACCACGCTGAAAACCAAGGACGTGCAACTGGCGCTCAAGGGCGAGCAGTTGTCGGTGCAAGGCAACAAACAAGCGCTGAGCGACCCTTTGATCCTGGCGGCGTTGCGTGAGCACAAAGCCGCCTTGATCGAATTGATCAAGGCCGGTGAATACTCGGCCTCCAAGGCCGGTGAAGTGCAGGTGCCGGCCAATGGCATCCCGACGGGGGCCGAGCACATCACCCCGGCCATGCTGACCCTGTCGACGTTGAGCCAGGACGAGGTCGAGCGCATCGTGGCCACGGTCGATGGCGGTGTGGCGAATATCCAGGACATTTACCCGCTGGCGCCGTTGCAGGAAGGCATCCTGTTCCACCACGTCAGCGCCGAACAGGGCGACCCCTACGTGATGCAGTCGCAGTTTGCGTTCGACAGCCTGGAGCGTTTCGAGGCCTTCGCCCAAGCCTTGCAAAGCGTAATGGACCGCCACGATATCCTGCGCACCGGCGTGGTCTGGGACGGCTTGCAACAACCCTCGCAAGTGGTGTGGCGCCAGGCACGCCTGCCGGTGCAGGCGCTGCAGTTGAACCCGGCCGACGGCGATATCGCCGCCCAACTGCATGGGCTGTTCGACGCTCGCCATTATCGTCTCGACGTGACCCGGGCACCGCTGCTGCGCCTGGTACGGGCCGACGACCCGCTGAACCAGCGCATTGTCGCCACCTTGCTGTTCCACCATATGGCCCTCGACCACAGCGCCCTCGAAGTGGTGTGCCATGAAATGCAGGCGTGCCTGCTGGGCCAGGGCGCGGCGCTTGGCCAGGCCGTGCCGTTTCGCAACTATGTGGCGCAGGCACGCCTGGGCATCAGCGAGCCGGAGCACGAAGGTTTCTTCCGCCAGATGCTCGGCGATATCAGCGAACCGACCTTGCCATACGGCTTGCAGGACGTGCAGGGCGATGCCCGTGGCATCAGCGAAGTCAGCCTGCCTCTGCCCGCAGCACTCAGCCGGCGATTGCGCGCGCAAGCCCGGCAATTGGGAGTGAGTGCCGCCAGCCTGTTCCATATGGGCTGGGCGCAGGTGTTGGCGGTGCTGGCCGGTAAAGAGCAGGTGGTGTTCGGCACCGTATTGATGGGCCGCATGCAAGGCAGCCATGCCACGGATCGAGCGCTGGGTATTTTCATCAACACCTTGCCCTTTCGCGTCGACGTAGACGCCCAGGACGTGCGCGCCGGGGTCAAGGCCACTCACGCGCGGCTCACCACCTTGTTGCGCCATGAACACGCGCCGCTGGCCCTGGCCCAACGCTGCAGCGGGGTGGTGGCGCCGACGCCGCTGTTCAGCGCCTTGCTCAACTATCGCCACAGCGCCCCGGCCGCGAGCGCCGAAGCCGTGTCGGCCTGGCACGGGATCGCCGCGCTCAGCGCCGAAGAGCGCACCAACTACCCGCTGACCCTGAGTGTGGATGACCTGGGTGACGGCTTTGGCCTGAGCCTGCTGGCCAGCCAGCGGGTCGACCCACAGCGGGTGTGCGGCTACCTGCAAACCGCCCTGGAAAACCTGGTGACGGCGCTGGAGCAAGCACCGCACACCGCGCTCAATCAGCTGTCGGTGGTGCCCGCCGCCGAGCGGCAGTTGCTGCTTGAGCAGTTCAACGCCACCCAGGCCGATTTCCCTCACGGCAACACCTTGCACGGGCGCGTCGAAGCCCAGGCCGCGCTCACGCCGGACGCGATCGCCGCCGTGCAGCAGGGCCGCCAACTGACCTACGCCGAACTCAACCAGCAAGCCAACCTGCTGGCCCATCACCTGTTGGCGCTGGGGGTCAAACCCGACGACCGCGTGGCCATCGTCGCGCGGCGTGGCCTGGACACCCTGGCCGGGTTGCTGGCCATCCTCAAGGCCGGCGCCTGCTATGTGCCGGTCGACCCGTCGCACCCGGCCGAGCGCCTGAGCTACCTGTTGAGCGACAGCGCCCCGGTGGCCGTGCTGACCCAGCAGGCGCTGCTTGAGCGCCTGCCGGTGCTGGACGTGCCGGTGATCCAGCTGGACCGCTACACCTGGCAGCACCATTCAGCCGGCAATCCCAACGCTGGCGCCAACCCATCGAACCTCGCTTACGTGATCTATACCTCCGGCTCCACCGGCCTGCCCAAAGGTGTGATGGTCGAACACCACACGGTGGCCAACCTGGTGGACTGGCATTGCCGCGCCTTCGACCTGTGCGCCGGGCGCCATACGGCCAGTGTGGCCGGCTTTGGTTTTGATGCGATGGCCTGGGAAGTCTGGCCGGCGCTGTGTGTCGGCGCGACCCTGCACCTGCCGCCGGCCACGGACGGCGCCGAAGATATCGACGCGCTGCTGAGCTGGTGGTGCGCGCAGCCGCTGGACGTGTGCTTCCTGCCTACGCCGGTGGCCGAATACGCGTTCAGCCAGCAAATCGAACACCCTACATTGCGCACCTTGCTCATCGGCGGTGACCGCCTGCGCCAGTTTGCGCGGGCCCAGCGATTTGAACTGATCAACAACTACGGCCCCACCGAAGCCACGGTGGTCGCCACCTCCGGCAAGGTCGAAGCAGGCCAGCCGTTGCATATCGGCAAACCGGTGGCCAATGCCACGGTGTACCTGCTCGATGAACAACAGCGGCCTGTTCCATTGGGTGTGACCGGTGAGCTGTACGTGGGTGGCAAGGGCGTGGCGCGTGGTTACCTCAACCGCCCGGAGCTGACCACCGAGCGCTTCCTGCAAGACCCGTTCAACCCGGGGCGCATGTACCGCACCGGCGACCTGGCGCGCTGGTTGCCGGACGGTACGCTTGAATACCTGGGGCGCAACGATGATCAGGTGAAGATCCGGGGCATGCGCATCGAGCTGGGCGAGATTGAAACCCAGCTCGGGCAACTGCCCGGGATTCAGGAAGCGGTGGTGCTGGTGCGCGAGGAACGGCTGATCGCTTATTTCACCGAAAATTCGCAACTCGACCCGCTGGCTGTCGGTGATATCCGCGCCCACCTGGTCGCGCATCTGCCGGACTACATGGTCCCGGTGGCCTATGTGAAGCTCGCGGCGTTGCCACTCACCGCCAACGGCAAGCTTGACCGCAAGGCCTTGCCGGCGCCGGACATGGCTGCCGTGTTTACCCGCGAATACGCCGCGCCCGAGGGCGAGATCGAAAGCGTGCTCGCGCAGATCTGGGCCGATGTGCTGCAGGTGCAGCGTGTCGGGCGCCACGACCATTTCTTCGAGCTGGGCGGGCACTCGTTGCTGGCGATGCGCATGGTGTCGCAAGTGCGCCAGCGCCTGGGGGTGGAACTGGTGCTGGGCGACTTGTTTGCCAATGCAGAGCTGGCGGCAGTCGCTGAAGTGCTGGCGAAGTCGGCGCGCAGCACCTTGCCGGATATCCTGCCGGCCAATCGTGATGAACACGTGCCGCTGTCGTTTGCCCAGCAGCGCCTGTGGTTCCTGGCGCTGATGGAAGGCGCCAACACCGCCTACAACATTCCCATCGGCCTGCGCCTGCGTGGCCAGTTGCATGTCGAGGCGCTGCAACGCGCTTTGGCGCGCATTGTTGCGCGCCACGAAACGCTGCGCAGCCGCTTTGCCCAACAGGGCGACGAAGCCCAGGTACTGATCGTACCGGCCGAAGACAGGCTGCCCCTGCAAGTGCAGGATTTGCGCCGCCACCCGCAACCGCAGCAGGCGCTGGATGCCTTGATTCAGGGCGAAGCCTCGGCGCCGTTCGATCTGGAGCGCGGCCCTCTGCTGCGCGGGCGTCTGGTGGTGATGGCCGACTATCACCATGTGCTGCTGTTGACCTTGCACCATATCGTTTCCGATGGCTGGTCGATGGGCGTGCTCACCCGCGAGCTGATGGCGCTGTATCAAGCCTTCAGCCACGGCATGCCTGACCCGTTGCCAAGCCTGCCGATCCAGTACGGCGACTTCGCCGTGTGGCAGCGTTTGTGGCTCAGCGGCGAAGTGCTGCAGCGCCAAAGCACCTATTGGCAACAGGCCCTGGCCGGTGCGCCGGCCTTGCTCACGCTGCCCACCGACCGCCCACGCCCTGTGCAGCAGGACTACGCCGGCAGCAGCGTCGAAGTGCGCCTGGACGAACGCCTGACCGCCGGGCTCAAGGCCTTGAGCCAACGCCATGGCACCACGCTGTACATGACCTTGATGACGGCCTGGGCCTCACTGCTGGCACGGCTGTCCGGGCAGCAGGACCTGGTAATCGGCACGCCGGTGGCCAACCGTACCCGCAGCGAGGTGGAAGGGCTGATCGGCCTGTTCGTCAACACCCTGGCGGTGCGCATCGACACCTCGGGCGAGCTGAGCACCGAGGCCTTGCTGGCGCGGGTCAAGGCGCTGACGCTGGCGGCCCAGGCGCATCAGGACTTGCCGTTCGAACAGGTGGTGGAAATCACCCGGCCGGTGCGCAGCCTGGCCCACAGCCCAGTGTTCCAGACCTTGCTGAGCTGGCAGGACAGCAGCGCGCCGACCCTGGCCTTGGGCGACCTGGCCCTGGAAGGCATCGTCGAGAACAGCCACTTTGCCAAGTTCGACCTGTCGCTGAACCTGAGTGAAGTGCAGGGCAGTATTCTCGGCGCACTGGAATTTGCCGTGGCGCTGTTTGATCAGTCGACCGTACAGCGTTACGCCGGTTATTTCACCCGCACCTTGCAGGCCATGGTCGATAACGACCAGGCGGTGCTGGAACATGCGCCGTTGGTGGATGAGCGTGAGCGTCAGCACCTGCTGGTCGATTTCAACGCTACTGCAGTGGCCTACAACCTCGACCAGACCCTGCACGGGATGTTTGAAGCGCAGGTGACGCGCACGCCGAACGCGATTGCAGTGAAGGCGGGCGAACAGCAACTGACCTACGCCGAACTGAATGCGCAGGCAAATCAGCTGGCCCATCACTTGCTGGCGCTGGGCGTACAGCCGGGTTCGCGGGTGGCGATATGCGTGGAGCGCGGCCTTTCAATGGTCGTTGGCCTGTATGCGATCCTTAAGGCCGGCGCGGCGTATGTGCCGCTGGACCCGGCCTATCCGCAGGAGCGCCTGGCGTACATGCTGCAAGACAGTGCGCCGCGGGTGGTGCTGGCCCAAGGCGCAACACGTGGGTTGCTCGGTGAGGTGGCGATAGTCGATCTGGACCAGCCGACCTGGCAGCATCTGCCCGCAGGCAACCCTCATGTACAGGGCGTGAGCGCCTATGTGATCTACACCTCCGGCTCCACCGGCCAGCCCAAAGGCGTGATCAACGACCACGCCGGGGTGGTCAACCGCCTGCTGTGGATGCAGGACGAATACGGCCTGAACGCGCAGGATTCGGTGCTGCAGAAAACCCCGTTCAGCTTTGACGTCTCCGTGTGGGAATTCTTCTGGCCGCTGTTTACCGGCGCGCGTCTGGTGATGGCGCGCCCAGGCGGGCACAAAGAGCCCGAATACCTGTGCGAAGTCATCGAGGCCGAACAGATCACCACCTTGCACTTTGTGCCGTCGATGCTCGACGTGTTCCTGGCCCATGGCGATATCCGCCAGGCTGCCGGGCTGGTGCGGGTGATGTGCAGTGGCGAAGCCTTGCCGGGCAGCCTGGTGCGGCGCTTCAAGCAGCAACTGCCGGGCAGCGAGTTGCATAACCTGTACGGTCCGACCGAAGCGGCCGTCGACGTCACCGCCTGGAACTGTGCAGGCCCGGTCACCCCGGACAATACGCCGATCGGCAAGCCCATCGCCAACACGCGCATGTACCTGCTCGACAGCCAATTGCAACCGGTGCCGCTGGGCGTGGTGGGCGAATTGTTTATCGCGGGCGTACAAGTCGCGCGCGGCTACTTGAACCGGCCGGAACTGACTGCCGAGCGTTTCCTTGACGACCCTTTCATGCCCGGGCGCATGTACCGCACCGGTGATGTCGGGCGTTTCTTGCCGGACGGCAATATCGAGTACCTGGGGCGCAATGATGACCAGGTGAAGATCCGTGGTTTGCGCATCGAACTGGGTGAAATCCAGGCGCGGCTGCTCGAGCATCCGCAGGTCAACGAAGCCGCCGTGGTCGCCCGTGAAGAGCGGCTGGTGGCGTACTACACCGGCACGCCGAGCGACATCGACGTGCTGCGCGGCCACCTGCTGCGGCATCTGCCGGAGTTCATGGTGCCGGCGATATTCGTGCATCTGCAGGCGTTGCCGCTCAGCCCCAACGGCAAGCTCGACCGCAAGGCGCTGCCGGCGCCGGGCCTGGACTCGGTGGTGGTGCGCGCGTACGAGGCGCCCCAAGGCGATACCGAAATCGCCTTGGCCAGCCTGTGGGCCGAACTGCTCAATGTTGAGCGCGTGGGCCGTCACGACAACTTCTTCGAACTGGGCGGGCATTCGCTGCTGGCCGTCAGTTTGATGGGGCGCATGCGTCGCCTGGGCTTGTCGGCGGATGTGAAGGTGCTGTTCGGCCAGCCGACGCTCTCGGCCTTGGCGGCGGCGCTGGGCAGTGGGCGCGAAGTGGCGGTGCCGGCCAATGGCATTGTCGAAGGTTGCCCCCGGATCACCCCGGCTATGCTGCCCTTGATCCAGATGGACCAGGCCGCCATCGACCGCATCGTTGCGTGCATCCCCGGCGGTACGGCGAATGTGCAGGATATCTACCCGCTGGCGCCGTTGCAGGCCGGCATCTTGTATCACCATCGGGCGGTGCTTGAAGGCGATGCCTACCTGTTGCGGGCGCAGTTTGCCTTCGACAACCGTCTGCGCCTGGACGCCTTTGCCCATGCATTGCAGGCGGTGATCCAGCGGCACGACATCCTGCGTTCCTCCTTCCATTGGGAGGGCCTGGAAGAGCCGGTGCAGGTGGTGTGGCGTGAGGCCTCGTTAAGCATTGAAACCGGTGCTGTGCCACAACGCGTGGATCTTTCGCAAGCGCCGTTGATGCGCCTGATCTATACCGAGGAACCGCAGCGTGTGGTGGCCACGTTGCTGTTCCATCATTTGGTGATGGATCACATCGCGCTGGACATCCTGCAGCATGAAATGCAGGCGTTTCTGCTCGGCACTCAGCACACGCTGGACGCGGCCGTACCGTATCGCAACTATGTGGCCCAGACGGTGGCCCAGACGTCGGCCCAGACCCGTATGGGCGTTGACGATCACGAGGTTTTCTTCCGCGAAATGCTCGGTGAAGTCGAAGAACCAACCGACGTCCACTACCTGGGCGTTGATGAACACGCGCATCTGGCCGTCGACCCTCAGTTGAGCCAACGTCTGCGTACACAGGCCCGTCAGGCAGGCGTGAGTGCCGCCAGCCTGATGCACCTGGCCTGGGCGCAGGTGCTGGGCAAGGTCAGTGGCCGCGAACAGGTGGTGTTCGGCACTGTAATGCTCGGGCGCCTGCAAGGCGGCGAAGGCGCCGAGCGGGCCATGGGCGTGTTTATCAACACCTTGCCGCTGCGCGTCGACCTGGGCGAACACTCGGTACGCGCCGCACTGCGCGCCACCCATGCGCGCCTGACCCAATTGCTCAGCCATGAACACGCGCCGCTCGCGTTGGCCCAGCGCTGCAGCGGCGTGCCAGTGGGTACGCCGTTGTTCAACGTGCTGTTCAACTACCGCCACAGCGCGCCGCACACGGGTGGCGTGGCCGAGGCATGGCAGGGGATTGCGCTGCTCGGCGCCGAGGAGCAGACCAATTACGGGGTGTCGATGAGTGTCGATGACCTTGGTGAGGGTTTCAGCCTCACCGCCATGGGGCAGGGCGCCCGGCGTTTGTGTGATTACCTGACTATCGCACTGGAACAGCTGGTTGGAGCGCTGGAGCAGCACAGCGAGACGGCCATCAGCGGTCTGCCGATCCTGCCGACAGCCGAGCGCCAACAGCTGGCGGATTTCAATGCCACCACCCGTGTGTTCCCCCGCGAGCACACGGTGCAGCGCTTGTTTGAAGCCCAGGCCCAGGCACGGCCTAACGCGATAGCGGCGTTGCACGCTGACGCGGTGCTGAGCTATGGCGAACTCAACACCCGCGCCAACTGCTTGGCCCATCACCTGATGAGCCTGGGCGTGCGCCCGGCCGATAACGTCGCGATCCTGCTGCCGCGTTCCCTGGACCTGCTGGTCAGCCAACTGGCGATCCTCAAGTGCGCGGCGGCCTATGTACCGCTGGACATCAACGCGCCCGCCGAGCGCCAGGGCTTTATGTTGCAGGACAGCGGTGCGAGCTGGCTGTTGACCCGCAGCGACGCGGCGCTGGAGCACCCGGCGCGGCGCCTGGACCTGCATACCCTGAACCTGGACACCCTGAACCTGGACCCGCAACCGAGCCACAACCCCGACCTGTCGCAGTCCTCGGACAGCGTGGCGTACATCATGTACACCTCCGGCTCCACGGGGACGCCGAAGGGCGTATTGGTGCCCCATCGCGGCATCACGCGGCTGGTGCTCAACAACGGTTACGCCGACTTCAACGCCGCCGACTGCGTGGCGTTTGCCTCCAACCCGGCGTTCGACGCCAGCACCATGGACGTGTGGGGCGCGCTGCTCAACGGCGGCCAGGTGCAGGTGATCGACCATTCCACGTTGCTCGACCCCGCTGCATTCGGCCGTGCGCTGCACGGTGCGACGGTGCTGTTCGTGACCACCGCGTTGTTCAACCAGTACGTGCAGATGATCCCCGAAGCCCTGGCCGGCTTGCGCCTGTTGCTCTGCGGCGGCGAGCGTGCCGACCCGGCGGCGTTTCGCAGCCTGCTGGCGCAGGCGCCGGGCTTGCGCCTGGTGCATTGCTACGGGCCGACCGAAACCACCACCTACGCCACCACTTACGAGGTGCAGGCGATTGCTGCCGACGCTGACAGCGTGCCAGTGGGTCGACCGATTTCCAACACGCAAATCCACGTGCTGGACGCGTACTTGCAGGCGCTGCCGGTGGGCGTGACGGGCGAAATCTGCATCGGTGGCGACGGCGTGGCCAAGGGTTATTTGAACCGGCCGGAGCTGACCGCCGAAAAGTTTGTCGACGACCCGTTCAACCCAGGCGCCTTGATGTACCGCACCGGCGACCTTGGCCGCTGGACGGCGGACGGTCTGCTGGAGTGCATCGGGCGTAACGACGACCAAGTGAAGATCCGCGGTTTCCGCATTGAACTGGGCGAGATTGAAGCTCGTCTGGCAACCTTCGCGAGTATCCAGGACGTGGTGGTGCTGGCCCGTGAAGACGTGCCGGGTGACAAGCGCCTGGTGGCGTATTTCACCTGGGCCGGCGAGCCTGGCGACGTCGAGAGTGTGCGTGCGCACCTGCACAGCCAATTGCCGGACTACATGGTGCCGTCGGCCTATGTGCCGCTGGCGCAGTTGCCGCTGACGGCCAATGGCAAGATCGATCGCAAAGCCTTGCCGGTTCCGGCATTGGAGGCCTTGCTCAGCCGTGACTTCGAGGCGCCGGCCGATGCCTTGGAGCAGTCACTTGCAGGCCTGTGGGCCGAGGTGTTGAAACTTGAGCAAGTGGGTCGACATGACAGTTTCTTTGAACTGGGCGGCCACTCGTTGCTGGCGATTCGACTGGTCAACCTGATGGAGGCGGCGGGGTTGCAGGTGTCGCTGGCCGAGCTGTTCCAGCACGTCAGCGTGGCCTCGGTGGCGGCGATGCTGCGTCAGCGTACTGGCGAGCCGGTGCGCGACACCTCGCTGATTACCGTGCGCAGCAGCGGCGCGCAGCCGCCGTTGTTCCTGGTGCACGAGTTCAGCGGCATGGACGTGTATTTCCCGGCGTTGGGCCAGCATTTGCCCGGTGACTATCCGATCTACGGCCTGCCGGGCGCGGCACTGGGCGAGGCGCACCTGAACACCATGGAAGGCTTGGCGGCGCGCATGGTCGGCCTGATCCGCCAGGTTCAGCCGCACGGGCCTTACCGCGTGGCGGGCTGGTCGTTTGGCGGCGTGCTGGCCTATGAAGTGGCGATGCAATTGCTGGGGCTGGATGAGCCGGTGGCGTTCCTCGGTTTGATCGACAGCTATGTGCCGCGCATGACCGATCAGGGCAAGGCGCGCTGGAGTGGGCCGGATGCCCTTAAACGGCATCTGCTGTTGCAGTGCACGGCGTATTGGAAAGCACAGGGAGGTGTGGATGAACTGGCGAGCCTTGAACAGCTTGAGGCGGGCATTGGACAGCTGGACTTTGCGGGTCTGCTGCAACGCTGTCGCGATCAAGGTCTGCTATACGCGCAAATGGCAGCGGCTACGGACGCGGACCTCTTGAGCTTTATCGAGCGGGAAGTCGGCCACGGGCATGCGCTGGCGCACTACAGCCTGTTCCCGTTGCCGGTGCCGGTGCATCTGTTCAGTGCCCGCGAGCGGCCGACCGAGCTGTCGCGGCGCAGTGAATCGCTGGGTTGGGAAGACGCCTTGGCGCCTGGGCAATTGCGCCGGGTCGAGGTCCCGGGCGATCACCAGAGCATGATGCAGGCGCCCCATATTCAAGGCTTGGGCGCGGCGATGGCGCAGGCCCTGGCCGTGAGTGCGCCGGTGACGCAAGCGCTGCATCAACCGGTGCTGCGCATTCAGAGTGGGCGTGCGGGGTTTGCGCCGGTGTTCTGCGTGCCGGGAGCGGGGGACAGTGTCACCGGGTTTGTGGGGTTGAGCGAGGCACTCGGGCGGGACTGGCCGCTGTTCGGCTTGCAGCCGCGCGGGCTGGATGGCGAGGCGGTGCCCCATAGCCAGGTGGAAGCGGCGGCGCAGTGTTACCTGGCGGCGCTGGCGCAGGAGTGCCCGCGTGGGCCGGTGCATCTGGTCGGGCATTCATTTGGTGGCTGGGTCGCACTGGAGATGGCGCTGCGCTTGCAGGCGATGGGCCGCGAGGTGGCGTCGTTGACGGTGATCGACAGTGAATCGCCGGGTGGTGCGGGCAAGCCGTATTCGACCACTGCAGCGCTGTTGCGCTTGATCGAGGCCATGCAGTTGTCGGCGGGCAAGTCGCTGGGCATTGACCGGGTGGATTTTGCCGGGCGCGATGAGGTGGCGCAGCAGCAATGGCTGCATGCGGGGATGGTGAGCGTGGGGTTGTTGCCGGGGCGTGCCAGTGTGGATGCGATGGCGGGGCCGGCGCGTACTTATGCGGCGGCGTTGCGCACGGTGTATCGGCCGACGCAGCGGTTCAACGGGGTGGTGCGCTTGGTGCTGGCGCAGGATCCAGCGTTGGATGCGGCGGGTAATCAGCGTGAGCAGGGGTTGATGGTGGAAGGGTGGCGGCGCCAGGGGAACGGGTTGCAGGTTTGGTATGGCGCGGGGAACCACTTTACGTTGCTTAAGGCGCCGAATGTTTTGGGGTTGGCGCGGTGGTGGCTGGAAGGGGTGGTGGTTGGGGAGGTGGTGTCGTGAAGACGGTACACCGCTCCCACATTGTTGACCCGTGCTCGTTGTAGGCCCTCTTCATCTTTTTATGGTCATTTATGGAAAAGTCAAAGTTTCGCAAAATTGGAATGCTCGCGGTGTTGGCTGTTGCCATTGGCCTGGTGGTGTACATGGTGCAGGCACCCGCCGATGCGCCGCAGTACCTCACTGCCACGGCTGAGCGCGGTGATATCGAGAATGCGGTGTTGGCCACCGGGTTGCTCGAGGGCATCAAGCAGGTTGATGTTGGCGCGCAGGTGTCGGGGCAGTTGAAGTCGCTCAAGGTCAAGGTCGGCGACAAGGTGAAGAAGGGCCAGTGGTTGGCGGAGATCGACCCGCTGATTCTGCAAAACACCTTGCGTAAAGCCCAGGTGGATGAGGAAAACCTGCAGGCCCAGCGCCGCGCCACGGCGGCGCAGCTCAAGCAGGCCAAGTCGGTGTATGAGCGTTATAAGGGTTTGCAGGTGGATGAGTCGGTATCGCGCCAGGATTTTGAAGACGCCGAGTCGACCTTCCAGGTGCAACAGGCCAACCTGTTGTCCCTGGATGCGCAGATCAAAAGCGCGCATATCCAGATCGACACCGCCAAGGTCAACCTGGCGTATACGCGCATCATCGCGCCCATCGACGGGGATGTGGTCGGCATCGTCACGCAGGAAGGCCAGACCGTGATCGCCAACCAGTTGGCGCCGGTGCTGCTCAAGCTGGCCGACCTGGACACCATGACCGTCAAGGCCCAGGTGTCGGAGGCCGATGTGATTCATATCAGCCCTGGCCAGCAGGTGTATTTCACCATTCTGGGTGAAGCCGACAAGCGCTACTACGCCAAGCTGCGCGGCACGGAGCCGGCGCCGCAGAACTTCCTCGAAACCCAGACCGCCGGCACGCCCAAGCAGAACACCGCGGTGTTTTACAACGCGCTGTTCGACGTGCCCAACCCGGACCATCGCCTGCGCATCGCGATGACCGCCCAGGTGCGCATCGTGCTCGACACCGCCCAGGCGGCGTTGATGGTGCCGGTGGCGGCGCTCGGCGCGCGCAATAACGACGGTACTTACCCGTTGCGGGTGCTGGACGCCAAGGGCAAGGCGCTGTCGCGGGATGTGAAGACCGGCATCAATAACAACGTCAAGGTGCAGATCCTGGAAGGCCTGGCCGAGGGCGACAAGGTCGTGATCGGCGATGCCACCCCAGCCGTGGCGGGGAACTGAGCCATGACCCAACCCCTGTTGGAGCTCAAGGGCATTACCCGCAGTTTCATGGCTGGCGAACGCGAGTTCATCGCACTCAAGGGCATCGACCTGACGATTCATGCCGGCGAAATGGTCGCGATCATCGGCGCCTCGGGCTCGGGCAAATCCACCCTGATGAATATCCTCGGTGGCCTGGACTACGCCACCGCCGGCAGCTACAAGATCAACGGCATCGAGACCCGCTCGCTGGGCGATGAACAGTTGGCGGAACTGCGCCGGGATTACTTCGGGTTTATCTTCCAGCGCTACCATTTGCTCGCGCACTTGAGCGCCTTGCACAACGTGGAAATGCCGGCGATCTACGCCGGCACGCCCGAGAACCAACGGCACAGCCGCGCACACGACCTGCTCACGCGCCTGGGCCTGGCGGGGCACACCACCCATCGCCCGAGCCAGCTCTCCGGTGGCCAGCAACAGCGCGTGAGTATCGCCCGGGCCTTGATGAACGGCGGTGAAGTGATCCTCGCCGACGAGCCCACCGGCGCCCTCGACACTCACAGCGGCAAAGAGGTGATGCGCATCCTCGCCGAGCTGCACGCGGCCGGGCACACGGTGATCATCGTCACCCACGACCCCAAGGTGGCGGCGAACGCCCAGCGTATTGTCGAGGTGTGCGATGGTGAAATAGTCAGCGACAAGGCCAATGACAGTGTGGGTCTGGAGTTGCCCAGCGAGGCGCCGATCGAACCCAAGCGCAGCGGCGCCCGGCGTCTGGTGGCGAGCCTGGGGTTGTTCAAGGAGGCCTTCAATATGGCCTGGGTCGCGCTGATTTCCCATCGCATGCGCACCTTGCTGACCATGCTGGGTATCGTGATCGGCATCACCTCGGTGGTGTCGATTTCGGCGATCGGCGAGGGGGCCAAGCGTTATGTGCTCAAGGACATCCAGGCGATTGGCAGCAACACCATCGATATCTTTTCCGGCACCAGTTTCGGCGACAGTCGGGCGTCGGCCATCGAGACATTGATGCCGTCGGATGTGGAGGCGTTGAACCAGCTGTATTACGTCGACAGCGCCACGCCGGTGGTGGGGCGCAACCTGTTGCTGCGTTTTGGCAATATCGACCTGGATGCGCAGGTGAACGGCGTCAGTGATCGGTATTTCAAGGTGAAGGGGCTCAAGCTCGAAGCCGGGATTGCCTTCAGTGAAAGTGATGCGCGGCGTCAGGCGCAGGTGGTGGTGATTGACCACAACACGCGGCATCGCCTGTTCGGGCCGAATGTGGACCCGCTGGGGCAGGTGATCCTGGTCGGCAACCTGCCGTGTACGGTGATCGGGGTGACGGCTGACAATAAAAACATGTTCGCCGCCAGCAAGGCGTTGAACGTGTGGGTGCCTTATGAAACGGCGGCGGGGCGGCTGTTGGGGCAGCGGCATCTGGACAGCATTACCGTGCGTATCAAGGATGGGCAGCCGAGCAAGGTGGTGGAAGACAACGTTAACAAGCTGATGCTGCAGCGGCATGGGGCCAAGGATTTTTTCACCAATAACCTCGATAGCATTATGCAGACGGTGCAGAAAACCAGCCGCTCCCTGGCGCTGTTGTTGTCGCTGATTGCGGTGATTTCGTTGTTGGTGGGTGGGATTGGGGTGATGAATATCATGCTGGTGTCGGTCACTGAGCGCACCCGTGAGATCGGGATTCGCATGGCGGTGGGGGCGCGGCAGTCGGATATTCGTCAGCAGTTTCTGGTGGAGGCGGTGATGGTGTGTTTGATCGGCGGGGTTATCGGGATTTCGTTGTCTTACGCCATTGGTTATCTGTTTTCGCTGTTTGTGAAGGAGTGGGAGATGGTGTTTTCGGTGGGGTCGATTGTGACGGCGTTTGCGTGTTCGACGTTGATCGGGATTGTGTTTGGTTTTGTGCCGGCACGTAATGCGGCGCGGTTGGACCCGATTGAGGCGTTGGCGCGGGATTGATTTTTGCTGGTAGCGTTTGATTGGGGTGGGGGGTGGTTTGCTGGTGTACATATCCGTTGCTGCGGTAACGGCGGCCTATGGTTCCGCCCTTACGGCGGGTCACTTTTGGCAAACGCCCCAAAAGTAACCAAAAGGTCTTCGCCCCACCACTCGGTGCCTCGCTGTGGCTCGGCATGCCCTCACTCCGGCTTGAATCCGTGGGCCGCCGCGATGGGCCATCCTTGGCCCAGCGCGGCTAACCCGGCGTCCTGCCGGGTTACCCACGGATTCAAGCCTGCGTTCGGCCAGCGTGGTTGACGGGGCGCCTCAGATCAAAAGCAAGATCAAAAGCAGAGCACGGCGGCCTGAAAGCCGACCTGAGTGGTTGAAGCAAAAGCCAGATCAAGTGCAAAGCAAAAGCTTATCTAACTGATGCAACGCTCCCACAGTTGACCCCATACAGTTTTGAATATGAGGTCGACTGCAGATTTGCATGCACTGAAGAGCTGCTTTTCTGTGGGAGCTGGCTTGCCTGCGATGCAGACACCTCGGTACATCAGGCACACCGAGTTGATGTCATCGCAGGCAAGCCAGCTCCCACCTTTGACCGAGTATGGCTCTGCTGTTGCTGTTGCTGTTGCAGTGGCCCTTACATCCTTTTCGATGACGAAGTCAGCGGTCTTTTGATCTGCGCTTGTGATCTTGATCTGAAATCGCCCCGTCAAACACGATGGCCGCAATTCGACAGTGATTTGGGGGGTAAACCGGCAGGGATGCCGGTTTAGCCGCCCCGCGCCATGGATGGCGCGTGGCGGCGGCCCCCCAAATCAGTGTCG
Source organism: Pseudomonas sp. FP2338 (assembly GCF_030687515.1). Taxonomy (NCBI): domain Bacteria; kingdom Pseudomonadati; phylum Pseudomonadota; class Gammaproteobacteria; order Pseudomonadales; family Pseudomonadaceae; genus Pseudomonas; species Pseudomonas sp. FP2338. The sequence continues at coordinate 2,746,906 of NZ_CP117436.1, forward strand.
GATTGCGGGCATGCCGAGCCACAGCGAGGCACCGAGTGTTGGGGCGAGGACTTTTTGCTTACTTTTTGGTCCTTCAAAAAGTGAGCCGCTGTAAGAGCGGAACCATAGGCCGCCGTTACCTAAATAACGGATATGTACTCCGACAAACCACCCCATAAAACTCTGCCGTAATCTAGAGATCCGTGGCGACGCCCTCGTCACCCGCATACATCCACCGCAACAACGAATGCCGCCCGCTGATCCCCAGCTTGATCGCCGCCCGTTTGAGGTAGCTTTCAATAGTGTTGACCTTCAACGCCAACTGCTCCGCCAACTCCGGTGCAGTCCGCCCGGCCAGCAAGCCCACACACACTTCCAGCTCACGGTTGGACAAGGTCAACCCCGATTGCACCAAACGCTCTTCAATACGCCGACGCAAGGTTTCAAGCCCCTGATTTGCCACCACAGGTGACCCGTCCTGGCTGCACGGCTGGATCGCAGTGATGTGCTTCTCGACCATAGGCAGAAGCAGCGTAGAAAAATCCTGCAGCATGCTGCGTTCCTGCGGCGAAAAACTTTCCGATTGATGCGAGCGATACACCGACAGCACATACCGCACATCGTCCTTGCGGCGCGTAAGGTGCAATTGGGCGGCGGGTTGTTCTTCGCCCAGCGCCGCCGCCGAGTCGGTGTAGACCGGGCTGATCCGGCGCCGGGTGTGCCCTTCGGCGCTGACCTGCAGTTGGGTGATATGGGTGGCGTCCACTGCCAGTTGGGTCAGGATCAAGTCATGCAGCATGCGCGGGAAATGGCGGCTGCCGGTGCTGGCGATGACTTTGCCTATATGGGGGAACAGGTGTGGGTTCATCAGTTCGTCCATGAATGTCGAGTGCGGGTATTCATCCTTATACCGACGGGGTTTAACAAGGTAACCAAAGTGAATAACCTACAGTGATAATCCACCCGCCGAGCACCTATGCTAGTACAGCCTGGGACAAGCAGGGGGATCCAATCGGCAAAAAAACCAGATTAAAACGCATAACGGCGGTCGGACCAGTCCGACCACCGTCTGTGGGAAAGGATTACCTCAACCGTAGGCCTTATTTCACAGCGTGTTCTTCCACCACGGCGCGGCCCGGTGCCGCACGTGTGCATTTGGCCAGGGCCTGGTGGATATCGGCCAGCAGGTCCGCGATGTCTTCAAGCCCGACCGACAAGCGCACCAGGCCTTCGCTGATACCGTGTTGTGCGCGTTCTTCGGGGGTGTAGGTGGAGTGGGTCATGCTCGCCGGGTGCTGGGCGAGCGACTCGGCGTCACCCAGGCTGACGGCGCGGGTGAACAGGTTGAGGGCATTCATGAAGCGCCGGCCGGTGTCGATGCCGCCTTTGAGTTCAAACGCGATCATGCCGCCGGACTGCTTCATCTGCCGCGCCGCCAGGGCGTATTGAGGGAAAGAGCGCAGGCCCGGGTAAGTCACCCACTGCACGGCAGGGTGGGCCTGCAAGGCTTCGGCCACCGCTTGGGCGTTGCTGCAATGGCGGTCCATGCGCAGGGCCAGGGTCTTGAGGCCGCGCATCAGCAAGGATGCGTCCTGCGGTGACATCACCGCGCCGGTCAGGTCCTTGAGGCCTTGCAGGCGAATACGTTGCGCCAGGGCCTGGTTGCTCACGGCGATACCGGCGGTGATATCGCCATGGCCGCTGAGGTACTTGGTGGCCGAGTGCACCACCACATCGGCTCCCAGTTCCAGCGGCCGTTGCAGGTAGGGTGTGCAGTAGGTGTTGTCGACCACCACGGTGATATTCGGCTGCTGGTGCGCCAGCTCGGCCACGGCGGCGATGTCCACCAGACGCAGGTTGGGGTTGGCCGGGGTTTCGCAGTAGACCATGCGGGTGGCGGGGGACAACGCCGCGCGCAGGGCGGCCAGGTCGGTGAGGTCGACGTGTCGCACCCGGATGCCGAACTCGGCAAGGCCATGGTGCAGCAGGGCAAAGGTGCAGCCATACAGGGTCTGGCTGACGATCACCTCATCGCCCGGGCGCAGCAATGTCCAGAACGTCGCGGCAATTGCACCCATGCCGGAGCTGAAGGCCACGGCGGCTTCGCCGTTTTCTAGGGTGGCCATGCGTGATTCCAGCAGCGCAAGGGTCGGGTTTGAGATACGGGTATAGAAGTGGCCGCTGGCGTCCCCGGCAAAACAGGCAGCGCCATATTCGGCAGTCGGGAACGCGAAGGTGGCCGATAAATAGATCGGCGGTACGAGGGCGCCGTGATGGTCCTTGGGGTCGTAACCGTGGTGAATGGCGCGGGTAGAAAAGCCGAATGTATTGTGTTTGTTTTTCATGTCGGACGCTCCTTGTTTCCTACAATGCTATGCTCATAACCAAAGCTGAACATTGCAAAAAACCCAGGAAAATCCCGGATTACGGGGCGAATCAGCGACAAAAACAACAAATAGAGGCACGTTATGCCCGTGAGTCTGGACCGCACCGACAAAACCATTTTAAACGCCTTGCAAGGCAATGCCCGCTTGACCGTGGCCGAGCTTGCCGACCGCGTGGCCCTGACCACTTCGCCGTGCTGGCGACGGGTGCGCAACCTGGAGGAGAGCGGGGTGATCAGTGGCTACCAGGCGATCCTGTCGCCCAAGGCGCTGGGGTATGGCGTGACGGCATTTGTCAGCATCATGATGGAAAGCCACACTCAAGAAATCGCGCGGGCGTTCGAGCAGCGGCTGCTGGAGATTCCCGAAGTGGTCGCCTGTCACAACGTGTCGGGGCGCTATGATTTTTTGCTCGAGGTGGTGGCCAAAGACCTGGAGTCGTTCGGCGAGTTTGCGCGTGAGGTGTTGCAGACGTTGCCCTGTGTTAAAGAAATCTACTCGAGTTTTTCCTATAAGTCGGTGCGGCCTTTGCGGGTGATTCCGCTACCGGGCTGAAGCGGCCTCATGCACGCCCTCAGTCGACCTTCAAATACCCGCGTGGTGTGCACCCGGTCATGCTTTTGAAGAAGGCGATCAACGCGCTGTCACTGGCAAAGCCCAACTCGAACGCGCAGTAGCCGAGGTTACGCCCGATGGCGAGCAGTTCAATGGCCCGCATCAAGCGCCACTTCTGGCGCCATTGCTGATAACCAAGGCCGGTTTCCCGCAGGAATATCCGGCCGATGGTCTTGGTGCTGGCGCCTATCTGTTGTTCCAGCGCTTGCAGGGTCGGCGGTAACCTTTGCAGATCCGCGAGCAAGGGCGCCAGGCGTTTGTCATGGGGTAAGGGCAGGAGCATCGGTTGTGCGGTGGCCGCCTGGATTTCATCCAGGCACAGCGCGAGCAAATGCGCGTAGCGGCCCGTTTGCCAATCGGTATCGAAGGGCGCCATCGCTATGGGTTCCAGCACCGCGCGCAGCAATGGGCTGACCTCGATCACCCCAACCTGCGGGGGCAATTGATCGGCCAGTGCCGGGCTCAGATACACCGAGCGATAGTCCACGGTTTTGTGCATCACCGCGCGATGCGGCACGCCACACGGGATCCACGCGGCGCGCGAAGGCGGCAGCAGGCACAGTTGGTTGTCGAGGGTGATACGGGTGCACCCTCGGCGGGTGAACAGCAGTTGCCCGCGCTGGTGGCGGTGCAAGCCGGAGTCGTGATCACCGAGCAGGGCGGCGATGCCGATGACCGGCGCTGTCAGGTGGTCGGGATCGAAAGGGGCGTCGGCGGTGAGCCAGGCCATAGGTTGTCCGATTTGATGGGTAAATTGTCAAAGTCTGGATAATACCCCAATCCACAGTCCTTACACTTCTTGCGCTGTTTCAAGCAAAGGAGTTGGGGAATGAAGGTTAGAATTTTTTTGCCACTGACCGTGGCCTTGCTGATGTTCCCGCAACTGGCCCAAACGCTTTACAGCCCAGCGCTGGGAGATATCGGCCGGGCCTTTGCGGTGGGGCCCGAGCGGGCCGGGCAGACCTTGTCGGTGTACTTCCTGGCGTTCGCTTTTGGCGTGGTGGTGTGGGGCCGACTGTGTGATCGTTGGGGGCGGCGGCCGGTGATGCTGGCCGGATTGGCCCTGTATGTGGCGGCCACGGTACTGGCCCTGGGCATGACCACCTTCAACGGTTTGCTGCTGGCCCAGGCGTTGGCGGCGTTTGGCGCGGCGGTCGGCTCGGTAGTGACGCAGACCGTGCTGCGTGACCGTTTCCAAGGCGTGCAATTGGCCCAGGTATTTTCGCTGATGGGCATTGCCCTGGCCGCCAGCCCGGCCGTGGGTTTGTTCACGGGCGCCAGCCTGGTGCAGTCCTTCGGTTATCGCGGTGTGCTCAGTGGCTTGTTGCTGCTCTCGCTGGCCTTGTGGGCCGTGTGCTTCTGGGCTTTTCCGGAGACACGTGCAGCCTCGATGCCGACCGCCGCGCTGGGCGAGACGTTGCGGTTGCTGCTCAGGGATGCCGGGATTTGGCGTTCGGTGGGGTTGGTGGCGGCGTTCAATATTGCGCTGTTCAGCTATTGCAGCGTGGGGCCCTTCATCTTTTCGCGGCTGGGTTTGTCTGCCGCCGACTTCGGCTACAGCGGCGTGTTGCTGGCGCTGGGCTCGGGGTTTGGTGCGTGGCTGAACAAGCGGCTGCTCAAGCGTGGAATAAATGGCGGGCAATTAGTGCTGATCGCCGCCGGTGTCGCGGTGCTGGGCGGCTTGCTGGTCGTGCTGCTGCAACACAGCTGGATGTTTGTATGGCCGATGCTGCTGGTGGTGCTGGCGTTCGGCATGGCCATTCCCAATGTGCTGGGGGCCGCGCTGGTGGCTTATCAGGATCGCCTGGGCACTGCCGCCGCGCTGTTTGGCTTGTTGTATTACCTGGTGATCGGCGCCGGGTTGACCCTGGTCGCCTGGGCCCAGGACCTGGGTTGGAGCCTGTTGGTCTGTGGTTTGGCGGCGCTGTGGCTGGCAGCGCCGTGCGGGCTCAGAAGTTGACCGAAGCACTCAGGCGCGCGGTCAAGGGCGCGCCCTGGAACAGGTAGTCGTCGCCCAGGTATTCACCCGCATCGCGCCAGTAGCGTTTGTCGAACAGGTTGTCGACGCTGAGGCGGAACACGGTTTCATAGCCGTCGATTTTGGTGGTATAGCGGCTGCCGACATTCACCACGGCGTAGTCGCCCACCTGCACATTGCCGGTGCGGTCGGCGTACTTCTTGGCGCTGTATTGCACGCCGCCCAGCACGGCCAGCCCATTCATCCACGGCAGGGCGTAATCGGCGTACAGGCTGGCGCGCAGTTTGGGTACGTTGATGGCCTGGTGGCCTTCGTAGTCCGGCGTGCCGCTGTTGGTCACCCGGGCGCGAATCGCCGCGACGCTGGTGGCGATCTGCAGGCGGTCGGTGGCCCAGCCGTTGGCGGAGAGTTCCAGGCCGGTGTTTTGCTGCTGGCCTTGTTGGACGTAGGTGAATAAACCGGTGCCATCGGGCTTGGAATACTGGTAGGCCTGGCGGGTCTGGAACACGGCGGCGGCGAAGCTGATGCGGCGCCAGTCGTATTTCACGCCGGCTTCGATTTGCCGGGACACGGTTGGGGCCAGGGTGTCACCGGCGTTACTCGCGAACCACGGCGCCGTGCCGCCCAGGGACAGGCCTTTGCTGTAACTAGTGTACAGCGAAATGTTTTCCACCGGTTTGTAGACCAATGAGGCCTGGGGCAGGAACACATATTGCTGGGTGTGGCGATTTTCGTTGCCGGTTGCTTCATCGAACGCTTTTTCATCCAGACGCACTTCGCGCCCGCCAATGATGGTTTGCCATTGCTCGTTGAAGCGGATGCGGTCGGTGACGAACAGGCCGTACTGGCGGCTGTCGAGGTTGCGATGGCTGGGGTTCAGCGGCTTGTCGGTAGGCTCGAAGGTCGGTGCGTCCTGGTTGATGTTGCCGCTGCCGATCCACTCGTTGACGGACTTGCGCTTGTCGATCACCCGGCGAAACGCGCTGGTGCCGAAAGTCAGTTCATGGCCCAGCCCGCCAGTGTCGAACAGCCCGGTCATTGCAGCTTGCACTTCATCATCACGGCGCGTGTCGTCCGGGCTGCGGTAATCGTAAATGTCGTAGTTGCCGTCCGGCGTGAAGTAGTTGCCTACGCCGGTCGTGGCGCCTCCCCAGGCAAACGCGCTGTAATCATCAATCACCACTTTGCTGTGGGCGGCACTGAGGCTGCCTTTCCACTGGTCACTGAAGCGGTATTCGAACTTGCCATTGAGGTTCAGCGAATCGATGCCCACCTGATGGGAACCACTCTGGTGGCCCAGCAACTTCTTCGGTGACGCGTCATGGGGCACTTCAGTGCCGCCCAGCAGTTGATAACCCGGCACGGAGCGCTGTTGCTTGTTCTGGTATTCCGCGTCCAGTTGCAGCACCGCGTCGGGGCTGATGTTCCAGTCGAAGGCCAGGGACACAAAGTCGCGCTGGCCGTTGGCGTGCTCGACATACGAGTTGAGGTCTTCGTGGGCAACGTTGGCGCGCAGGCCGAACTGTTGCTCGCTGCCAAACCAGCCACCCACATCGGTGGCGACATAACCGCTGCCACGGTCGTCAGTGGACACGGTGACCGAACGCACATCCTCCGGACGCTTGGTCACGTAGTTGATCACGCCGCTGGGTTCGGAAATGCCGCTTTGCAAACCGGCCAGGCCCTTGAGCACTTCGACCTGCTGCTTGTTTTCGAGGGCGACGTTTTGCTCGCCGGTGATGGTGCGGCCGTTGATCTTGTAGCTGCTCGCTGCGTTCAGCGAGAAGCCGCGCACCACGAAGTTTTCGTAGTAACCGATGGGCGCATAACTGTCGCCAACCGAGGCGTCGTTGCGCAGCACTTCGCTGAGCAGGCGCGCTTGCTGGTCTTTGATCAGTTCGGCGTTGATCACGGTGATTGATGCCGGAGTGTCCAGCAACGGCGCTTCGTTGAAGCCGCCGACCGAGGCGCTGTTGGTGCGATAGCCGGATTCGTCCTGGCCCTGGACGTTTACCGCCGGTAGTTCGATGTCGGCGGCCATGCTGTTGCCGAGGCTGCCGCTGAGTAACAGGCCGAGGGCGAAACGTGAGGTAACGACGGGACGAAAACGCACAACCATGGGTGTAGGGCCTTAATGCGCGGGGCGGGGGGCGCATAAGCTAGGGGGATGTGCCGGGATTTACAAGCTATTGAGAAGGGTTGTGTTGGGTTGTTTTGTGTAAAGCCGACCTGAGTGGTTGAATCATGAGCCACAGCGGATCCGCATACACCCGAGATCCGCTTTTCTGTGGGAGCTGGCTTGCCTGCGATGCAGACACCTCGGTACATCAGGAACAACCGGTTGATGCCATTGCAGCGGTGCGACGATTCGACAAGCCAGCTCCCACCTTTGACCGAGTATGGCTCTGCTGTTGCTGTTGCTCCGGTCCTTACATCCTTTTCGCTGACGAATTCGGCGGCCCCCCAGGTCAGTACCAAAAACACACGTCAACCCAAGCGCCTGAGCGTCTCACTGGGCAACTCCCGAAACAACGCCCGATAACTCTGCGAAAACCGCCCCAAATGCCAGAACGACCAGTTCATCGCCACCTCAGCCACCGTGGCCCGAGTCGAGCTCAACAACTCACGGCGCGCCCCGTTCAACCGGCGCAAGCGCAACCACTGCGCCGGGCTCATCCCGGTGTAGGTCTTGAATCCCTGCTGCAATTGGCGTAACGGCACACCGGCAATCTGTGCCAGTTCCAGCAGGTTGACGGTTTCATCCGGTGCGTCTGCCGCCCATTCGCCGATACGCGCCATCAGCCGGCGCTCGTCGCTGCGCCGCTGCAACGAGCTGCGGTCCAGGCACACACAGGCGTTGTCGAGAATAAACAGGCAGTCATCGAGCAGTTGCTGGGTGAGGGCATCACGGCTGATAGGGTCAGTCAGCGCGGACAGCCGCGTCAGCGTGCCACTGAGCCAACGGCTGAACAGCGCGTTCTGCTGGCAGGTCAGCGGCGCCATGAACAACCCCTCGAGTTTCGCCACATCCAGGCCATGGCGCTGCACAAACTGCGGGCCGAATACCACCGCCACTTCGCGGTAGTTTTCCGGGGTGATCCAGGTGTTGCGGCTTTCGCCATTGAGCATGTATAGCGCGTTGTCGCTGCCATCGAAACAGAACGCCAGCGAGCCCGGTGGCGCGTTGAAATGCTGTTCGACGCGCGTGTTCATGCACTCTTCGTAGACCTCGACACCGTGCAGGTCGAGGTAGCGGATCTGCCCGGCAAAATGCCCCGGGGACATCTGCTGGTACTGCTGCACCCAACCGGGTGTCGCACTGCATTGAGCGGCCACATCACCGGTGGTGAAGGCCTGTACGCGCAAAGCTGTTGCCTGTGTCATGAGTGACCTGGGCGCACTCTATTGGTGCGTTGTGGTTCGTGCAAAGTGGATAGATGCCGTTTGAAGGCTGGCCCAAGATAGACCTCAATGCGCCGGGAGTACAAGTCGGCGCAGCATCCAACCCATGACGAGGTCCTTATGAACGCCCCCTTCGATCAGCTGTCCGCCTGGCTGAAAGAACACAAGATTACCGAAGTCGAATGCGTGATCAGTGACTTGACTGGCATCGCACGCGGCAAGATTGCGCCCACCAACAAGTTCCTGCATGAGCGAGGCATGCGCCTGCCGGAAAGTGTGTTGCTGCAAACGGTGACCGGGGACTTTGTCGACGACGATATCTATTACGACCTGCTCGACCCTGCCGACATCGACATGATCTGCCGCCCGGTGTCCAACGCCACTTACGTGGTGCCGTGGGCGATCGAGCCCACTGCCATCGTGATCCACGACACCTTCGACAAGCAGGGCAACCCCATCGAGTTGTCGCCGCGCAACGTGCTGAAAAAAGTCTTGCAGCTGTACACCGACAAAGGCTGGCAGCCGATTGTCGCGCCGGAAATGGAGTTTTACCTGACCCAGCGCTGCGAAGACCCGGACCTGCCGCTGAAAACCCCGGTGGGCCGTTCGGGCCGTGCAGAAACCGGGCGCCAGTCGTTTTCCATCGACGCCGCCAACGAATTCGACCCGCTGTTCGAAGACGTCTATGACTGGTGTGAACTGCAGGGTCTGGACCTCGACACACTGATCCACGAAGACGGCCCGGCGCAGATGGAAATCAACTTCCGCCATGGCGACGCCCTCGACCTGGCCGACCAGATCACCGTGTTCAAACGCACCCTGCGTGAAGCTGCGCTCAAGCACAATGTGGCCGCGACCTTTATGGCCAAACCGGTGGCCGACGAGCCGGGCAGCGCCATGCACCTGCACCAGAGCGTGGTGGATATTGCCACTGGTAAGCCGGTGTTCGTCGACGCCGACGGCAAGATGAGCCAGCTGTTCTTGCATCACATCGGCGGCTTGCAAAAGTACATCCCCAAGCTGCTGCCGATGTTTGCGCCCAACGTGAACTCGTTCCGCCGCTTTCTGCCGGACACCTCGGCGCCGGTCAACGTGGAGTGGGGCGAAGAAAACCGCACCGTCGGCCTGCGTGTACCGACCTCCAGCCCCGACGCGATGCGCGTGGAAAACCGCCTGCCGGGCGCGGATGCCAACCCCTACCTGGCGATTGCCGCGAGCTTGCTGTGCGGCTATCTGGGCATGATCGAACAGATTGAGCCGAGCGCGCCGGTGGAAGGCCGTGCCTACGAACGCCGCAACCTGCGCCTGCCGTTCACCCTCGAAGATGCCCTGGCGCGCATGGAGGACTGCGACACGGTCAAGCAGTACCTGGGCGACAAGTTCGTGCGTGGCTATGTGGCGGTCAAACGCGCCGAGCACGAGAATTTCAAGCGGGTGATCAGTTCCTGGGAGCGTGAGTTCCTGCTGTTGAGCGTCTAAAAAACCAATAAAGGGGTGTCGATATGCGTCTTGTGAAAAAGCTTCTCCCGCTGGCTCTTGTCGCGGCGTTCAGCAGCACCGGCCAGGCCGCCCAGACCGTCAGCGTCTATAACTGGACCGACTACATAGGCGAGACCACCTTGGCCGATTTCCAGGCCAAGACCGGGATCAAGGTGATCTATGACGTGTTCGACTCCAACGAAACCCTGGAAGGCAAGTTACTCGCCGGGCGCACCGGCTATGACGTGGTGGTGCCGTCCAACCACTTCCTGGCGCGCCAGGTAAAAGCCGGCGCGTTCTTGAAACTCGACCGCTCGCAGCTGCCCAACTTCAAGAACCTCGACCCCAAACTGCTCAAACTGCTGGAGAAAAACGACCCCGGCAACGCGCACTCGGTGCCGTACCTGTGGGGCACCAATGGCATCGGCTACAACGTCGACAAGGTCAAGCAAGTGCTGGGCATCGACCACATCGACTCATGGGCGGTGCTGTTTGAACCGGAGAACATCAAGAAGCTCAACCAGTGCGGCGTAGCCTTCCTGGATTCGGCGGATGAGCTGTTCCCGGCGATCCTCAACTACATGGGCAAAGACCCGCGCAGCGAAAACCCCGAGGATTACAAACAGGCCGAAGCCAAGCTGCTGACGTTGCGCCCGTACATCACCTACTTCCATTCTTCCAAGTACATCTCTGACCTGGCCAACGGTGATATCTGCGTGGCCTTCGGCTATTCAGGCGACGTATTTCAAGCCGCCAACCGCGCCAAGGAAGCCAGGAACGGCGTGAATATCGCCTACTCGATTCCCAAGGAAGGCTCCAACCTGTGGTTCGACTTGCTGGCAATTCCTGCCGACGCCGGCAACCCGAAAGAGGCCCACGCTTTTATCAATTATTTGCTCGACCCAGAGGTGATCGCCAAGGTCAGTGCCGCGGTCGGTTATGCCAACGCCAACCCGGCGGCCAAGCCCTTTATGGCGCCGGAGCTGGTGAACAACCCTGAGGTGTACCCGCCCCAGGAAGTGCTCGACAAACTCTATATTTCCACCACGCCTAGCCCGGCGACCATGCGCCTGATGACCCGCGCCTGGAGCAAAGTGAAGACCAACAAATGATCCAGTCCAATGACCACGCCCGGTCCTACTACCGGGCTTCGGCCAACGCCATGCCGGAGCGCCCGTCACTGGGCGCCGATCTGAGCGCTGATGTGTGCGTGATCGGCGGCGGGTTTACCGGCGTCAACACCGCGATTGAACTGGCCCAGCGTGGGCTCTCGGTGATCCTGCTGGAGGCCCGGCGCATTGGCTGGGGCGCCAGTGGGCGTAATGGCGGGCAACTGATTCGTGGTATCGGCCATGACGTGTCGGGGTTCGCCAAGTATGTGGGCGAGGAGGGCGTGCGTTACCTGCAGCGCGCCGGGATCGACTCGGTAGCGCTGGTGGGCGAGCGTATCGCCCAGCACGGCATTGACTGCGATTTGCATTGGGGCTTTTGCGAACTGGCCAACACCCCGGCGCAGTTTGCCGCGTTCAAGGGCGAGCAGGCGGGCCTGGCAGCGTTGGGTTATGCCCATGAAACCCGCCTGGTCGGCCCGCAAGACATGGCGCAGGTGGTGGGCTCCAGCGTCTACGCTGGCGGCCTGGTGGACATGGGCTCCGGGCACTTGCACCCGTTGAACCTGGTGCTGGGCGAGGCGCAGGTGGCCGAGTCGCTCGGGGTGCGGATTTTCGAACAAACCCCGGTGCTGGAGATTGTGCACGGCGATACGGTGCAGGTGCGTTGCGCCGGCGGCACGGTGCGTGCGGCTAATCTGGTACTGGCCTGTAACGCGCATTTGGAGGAACTGGAACCGCGCCTGAGCGGCAAGGTGCTGCCGGCGGGCAGCTACATCATCGCCACCGAGCCGTTGTCGGTCGAACTGGCCCAGCAGTTGATCCCGCAAAACCTTGCCCTGTGCGACCAGAAAGTCGGGCTCGATTACTACAGGCTCTCGGCTGACCGGCGTCTGCTGTTCGGCGGCGCCTGCCATTATTCGGGGCGTGACCCTGCGGATATCGCCGCGTATATGCAGCCCAAGCTGCTCAAGGTGTTCCCGCAATTGGCAGGCACCGCCATCGAGTTCCAGTGGGGCGGCAAGATCGGCATCACCGCCAACCGCTTCCCCCAGGTCGGGCGCCTCAAGCAGTACCCGAATGTGTTCTACGCCCAGGGCTATTCCGGGCATGGCCTGAACGTGACCCATTGGTGCGCGCGCCTGCTCGCCGAAGGCATTCACGCCGGTGCAAGCCACGGCCTGGATATCTTCAGCCAAGTGCCGCACATGACCTTCCCCGGCGGCAAGGCCTTGCGCTCACCGCTGCTGGCATTGGGGATGCTGTGGTACCGGTTGCGGGAAATGCTCTGACTTGACGTCACATTTAACGTTTGGAGTGTGATGGGGAAGTGATGAAGTGCCTGTGTGCAGGCACTTTTTATACAGTTTTGCTACTGACCGTACGGTTAGTTACCCGCCGCCCAATTCTTACGTAGATTCTGCCCCGCACGAAATACTGTCCAGGGAGGATGCCTATGTTTGACGTCAATCAACACCGACACGACTACTTCTACAACCTTGCCACGGTTATCGGCGGGATACTCCCCGATGACCTGTGCGATACGCTCGTGGCCCGTGTCAACAACATCATTGCGGTACAGGGCGTCGACTGGGTCAAGCACCAGGGCCTGGGCACCGATGCCGTTTCGGAGCTGAGTGGGCTGTACAACCACCACATCTTCAAGGGCGACGACATCCGGCGCTATGTGCCGGAACTGACTGCGATCTACCACAGCCTGGTGCCGCTGATCAGCCTCATTACGCATACCGACACAGTGGTGTCGCCGTACCCGCTTTCCGACATCAATATCAAAGTCTGTCCGGCCGGTGGCGGCACCCTTGGGCTGCATTACGACACCAATAGCATCACCGTGCTGCTGTTTCTCACCACTAACCAGGAAGCGCCGCTGTGCATGCAGGTCGAGCGCCACCATCCCAGCCAGGAAAAACCCTGGATCGAGCACCGCAGGATTTTTGCCACCAAGGGTTCGTTGTTGATCATGCAAGGCCGGAAAACCCTGCATCACAGCGAGCCGACGGTGACCGAGCAAAAGCTTTCGGTGGTGTACAACTACTACGAGCGCCACGACATCTACCGCCCGAAGCATTCGACAACTTCGCTGACCTCGGCAAGCAACCGAAGGCATTGGCGTAAGGCGCGCGGTATGCAACTGAGCAAGCGCGACCTGGGGCGCGGGGTTTTCGATTGTTTTCCAGTGTTATGTCACCACCATCGTTGGTTACCGGGTCTGGAGTAACCTGATGAAGACATACCCGGCCTCGGTGCTGGCGCCGTTGTCGCTGATGGTGCCGGCGCCGGTGTCGGGGTTGTTCATCGCCTACTGGTTTTTTGGCGAACAGCTGAGGGGGGAGCAGGGGGGTGCGATTGGATTGGTGTTTGTGGGGATTGCGATTTTCGTCAAGTCGGCGGGGATTATGGTTAGGTTGGGGCGGTAGTGGGTATGGGTGTATATCCGTTATTCAGGTAACGGCTGCTATTGGTTCCGCTCTTACAGCGGGTCACTTTTGGCAAACGCCCCAAAAGTAACCAAAAGGTCTGTGCCCCACCACTCGGCACCTCGCTAATGCTCGGTGTGCCCTCACTCCGGCTTGAATCCGTGGGCCGCCGCGATGGGCCATCCTTGGCCCAGCGCGGCTAACCCGGCGTCCTGCCGGGTTACCCACGGATTCAAGCCTGCGTTCGGCCATCGTGGTTAACGGGGCGCCTCAGATCAAGATCAAAATCTACAGCACGGCGGCCTAGTAGCCGACCTGAGTGGTTAGATCAAAAGCGAAAAGCGGGTTTGCATACACCTGGGATCTGCTTTTCTGTGGGAGCTGGCTTGCCTGCGATGCAGACACCTCGGTACATCAGGCACACCGAGTTGATGCCATCGCAGGCAAGCCAGCTCCCACCTTTGACCGAGTATGGCACTGCTGTTGCTGTTCCTGTTGCTGTTGCTCTGGCCCTTACATCCTTTTCGATGACGAAGTCAGCGGTCTTTTGATCTGCGCTTTTGATCTTGATCTGAAATCGCCCCGTTAAACACGATGGCCGGAATTCGACAGGGATTTGGGGGGTAAACCGGCAGGGATGCCGGTTTAGCCGCCCCGCGCCATGGATGGCGCGTGGCGGCGGCCCCCCAAATCACTGGCGGATTGCGGGCATGCCGAGCCACAGCGAGGCACCGAGTGTTGGGGCGAGGACTTTTTGCTTACTTTTTGGTCCCTCAAAAAGTGAGCCGCTGTAAGAGCGGAACCATAGGCCGCCGTTACCTAAATAACGGATATACACACCAACACCAACACCAACACCAACACCAACACCCATCACCGCGGCTCAGTCAGCACCTTCCTGAACGTTTCCACCAACGGCCGCAAATTAACTCGATGCCACGCCGCCCACAGCGGCGTGGTGTAGGTCAGCCATGGCAGTTCACGCAACACCACCCCAGGCGGCGCATTCCGGCTCAGCCCCTTTTGCACCATCGCCACACCCAACCCCGAGGCGACAAGGCCGAGGGCGGTAAATGGCTCACTGGCTTCCATGGGAATCTGCGGCGTAAAACCAGCACGAATGCACGCAGCCACGAAGTCATCGGCGGGGTTGGCGCCAGGCTTGCGTTGCACGCCGATCCACTCCTGATCAGCCAGATGCTCGGGCAACAACTCGCTGTGGCGCGCCAATGCATGCTGCTCCGGCAGCGCCAGCAGCATCGGGTCGTCCAGCACCTGCAGCGCCGTCAGGTCCGGGTCGTCGGTAGCCGGTGGCTCGCCGACCAGGGCAATATCGAGGCTGCGTTGACGCAAGCCTTCGAGCTGTTCCAGCGACGGCAAGTTGTACAGCTTGATATGCACGGTGGGCCGGTCATCGCGCAATACCCGCAACGCATTGGGCAGCACGCCGGCATGCATGGCGTTTTCGATGTAGCCGATGCACAAACCGCCTTCTTCGCCGCGTCCCAGGCGTTTGCCCAAGGATTCCAAGCGATTGGCGTGGGTCAACAGCGCCTTGGTTTCCGCCAGGAACGTCTGGCCGTCGCGGGTCAGGCGGATGCGCTGCTGGCTGCGTTCGAACAGGGTCAGGCCCAGGCGCTCTTCCAGCTGGGCGATCTGCCGGCTCAGCGGCGACTGCGAGATATGCAGGCGCTCGGCGGCACGGCCGACGTGTTCTTCTTCAGCGACCACTTCGAAGTAGCGCAGTTGGCGAAGATCAATCATGTGTAAGACCTTTCAGGACTCAAGTTGGTCGCAGTATGTCTTGGACGGTCCGATCTCTGCAATCTAGGATCTGCTCAACGGTCACAGCGACCCACAACCGATTGAGGATCCACCATGAGCTTGAAAGACAAATTGCCCGGCCCGCTGGGCTTTGGCACCGCACCGCTGGGCAATATGTTCCGCGCGATTGCTGAAGACGAAGCCCAGGCCACCGTCGAGGCCGCCTGGAACCACGGCGTGCGTTACTTCGACACCGCTCCCTTCTACGGCTCGGGCCTGTCGGAAATCCGCCTGGGCCAGGCGCTGTCGCAGTACAACCGCGATGATTTCGTGCTCAGCACCAAAGTGGGCCGGGTGATTCTCGATGAAGTCGAAGAAAGCGCCCGCGACCTCGGCGAAAAAAGCGGCGTGTTCGAACACGGCCGTCCCAACAAGATGCTCAACGACTACAGCGCCGACGCCACCTTGCGTTCCATCGAAGACAGCCTGAAGCGCCTGCAAACCGACCGCCTGGACATCGTGTGGATTCACGATATCGCTCAGGATTTCTACGGTGACCAATGGCTGGACTACTTCAACCAGGCGCGCACCGGCGCCTTCAAGGTGCTGACCCGCCTGCGTGAAGAAGGCGTGATCAAGGCCTGGGGCCTGGGCGTAAACCGCGTTGAACCCTGCGAGCTGACCCTTGACCTCACCGAAGCCCAGCCCGATGGCTTCCTACTGGCCGGCCGCTACACTTTGCTGGACCACGAACGTGCCTTGCAGCGCTTGATGGACGCAGCCTTGGCGCAGAATGTCGAGATCGTCGTCGGCGGGCCTTACAGCTCCGGCATTCTGGCCGGTGGCGCGCACTTCGAATACCAGCAGGCGAGCCCCGCGATTATCGATAAAGTCGAGCAGATCAAGGCGATTGCCCAAGCGTTCGGGGTCAGCGTAAAAGCCGCAGCCCTGCAATTTTCCCTGGCGCATCCGGCCGTGGCGGCGGTGATTCCAGGTGCCAGTCGTCCGGGGCGGATTGCCGAAGACGTTGCGGCGTTGTCAGAGAAGATCCCGGCAGCCTTCTGGCAGGCGCTGCGCGAGGCCCGGTTGATTTCGGCCCGTGCGCCTCTGCCGCTTTAACTTCAGGAGTACCACCGATGAGAATTGATGTAAGCGGCAAAGTAGCCATCGTCAGCGGCAGCACCGCCGGTATTGGCCTGGGCATCAGCCAGGCGCTGGCAGCCTGCGGCGCCACCGTGGTGGTGATCGGGCGCGAATCGGGCAAGGTCGACGACGCGCTGGCGAGCATTCGCCAGGCGGTGCCAGGTGCCGATCTGCGCGGGCTGGTGGCCGACCTCGGCACCGCCGCAGGCGCCGAGAAACTGTTCGCCGCCGAACCGCGTGCCGACATCCTGGTCAACAACCTTGGCATCTTCAACGATGTGGATTTCTTCGACGCACCCGACAGCGAGTGGACGCGCTTCTACGAGGTCAACGTGATCTCCGGCGTGCGCCTGGCACGGCATTACACGCCCGGCATGGTCGAGCAGGGCTGGGGGCGGGTGATCTTCCTGTCGTCGGAGTCTGGCGTGGCCACACCGGCCGACATGATCAACTACGGCGTGACCAAAAGCGCCAACCTCGCGGTTTCCCATGGCCTGGCCAAGCGCCTGGCGGGCACCGGCGTGACGGTGAACGCAGTGCTGCCGGGGCCGACTTTTACCGACGGCCTGGAGCAGATGCTCAAGGACGCCACACAAAAGTCCGGACGCAGTGCGCGGGACGAAGCCGATGTGTTTGTGCGTAACGCACGGCCGACCTCGATCATCCAGCGCGCGGCGAATGTGGATGAAGTGGCGAACCTGGTGGCGTACATTGCTTCACCGCTGTCCTCTGCAACCACAGGCGCTGCGCTGCGGGTCGACGGTGGTGTGGTCGACAGCATGGCGATCTGAAATCTTATTTTTCCTGGAGTATTTAGTGTGGCGACAGCTTCTTCTGTAATTGAAATCCCGGTTTCGGCCGATCAGGTCTGGCAATTGGTCGGTGGCTTCAACGCGCTGCCGGATTGGCTGCCGTTTATCGTCAAGAGCGAGCCGAGCGAGGGCGGGCGCGTGCGCCACCTGCAAACCGCGGATGGCGGTGTGGTGGTCGAGCGTTTGCAGCGTTTTGATAACGTAGCGCGCAGCTACAGCTACACCATCGAGCAATCGCCGTTTCCGGTGAGTGCCTACCTTGCGACCTTGCAGGTTGAGGCGCTCACCGACAGCTCGGCGAAAGTGACCTGGTCCGGCGTGTTCACCCCGGCAGCCGGGACCACGGATGCGGCGGTGGAAGAGTTGTTTACCGGCGTGTACAGCGGCGGCCTAGAGGCGTTGCGCGCCAACTTTCCGGCCTGATATAAGAGGCACTGCAAGTCCAATGTGGGAGCGGGCTTGCTCGCGAATGCGGTGGGTCAGTCGATGAATCTGTTGACTGACACACTGCATTCGCGAGCAAGCCCGCTCCCACATTTTTTGACCGAGGTGATCTTCAGGCTTCGGGCATCAACTGCTGCCGACACTCCAGCACCAACCGCGCACCGCCACGCTGGCTGCTGCCAACCTCCAGCTTGAACCCGTGCAAGTTGATGATCGCCGCCACAATCGACAGGCCCAAACCGAAGCCGCCTTGCTGGTCGCTTTCATCCACACGATAAAAACGCTGGAACACCGCATCACGTTCCGCCGCCGGAATACCCGGCCCGGAGTCGTGCACTTCGATGCGCGTGCTGCCGCCGTCATTCACACCACGCAAGATCACCTCGCCACCGGCGGGCGAGAACTTGATCGAGTTGCTCAGCAGGTTGGCCAAGGCTTCGAACAGCAGCGCACGGTCGCCGGTGATCCACGGCAGCGCTTCGGGCACTTCGAGGCGCAGCTGCAATTCGCCTTCTTCGGCCAACGGCAGATAAAAGTCATGCAGTTCGCGCAGCAGCGGCAGCGGGTCCATTACCAAAAAACCCGAGCGGCGCTGGTGGTCTTCCAGCTCCGAGATGCGCAACAGCCCGCGAAAGCGCGCCATCAGCGTGTCGGTCTCGGCGATGGCGTCGTCGAGCTTCACCGCGTACACCGAGTTTTCCTCGGCTTCCTGCTTGATGCGGTACAGCTGCGCACGCAAGCGTGTCAGCGGGGTGCGCAGGTCGTGGGCGATGTTGTCGCACACGCCCTTGACCTCGTTCATCAGCTTCTCGATGCGGTCGAGCATGGCGTTGACGATGGCCGCAAGCATGTCCAGCTCATCACGCCGATTCGACAGCGGCAAACGGTGGGTCAGGTCGCCGGCAACGATGGCCTCGGCACTCGCCTGGATCCCGCGAATACGCCGCAACGGGCGGCGGCGCAACAAATGCCAGCCGGCCGCGCCGGGAATAATGGTCAGCGACAGCGCCCACAGCAGTGCATGCCAGATGATCCGGGTGACGCCGAACAGCGAACCGTTGGCCCGCACCAACACCAGCCAGCGGCCGTCTTCGGTGTGGGTGGCGACGGCGTCGCAGCTGTCTTTGGGCAGTTTGGGGTCGTCGGACTCGACGCAATTGGCCAGCGCGTGGATCTTGCCATCGAGCGGCAAGTCCGGCGGCACGGCGCGGATCGGTCCGCTCAGGGGGCGAAATTGCTCATCGAACAGGCCATAGGCGTCCACGCCCTTCATGTCGAAGGTCATGCTGGTGGTCAGGGCTTCCACCAGTTCTTCGCCGTCGAAACGCTGAAACAAGTGCTGGCGCTGCATCAACGAGTGGCGGGACAGGTCGCCCAGGTAACCCGACACTTCGAAATACAGCACCCCCATGAGGATGCAACTCCAGGCCACAAACAACGAGCTGTAGAGCGCCAGCAAGCGGCTGCTGGAGGAGCGCCAGCCCTTAGAGGGGTTCAGCAATGACATAACCGGAACCTCGTACCGTGCGGATCAGCGGCGTGAGGCCCGGTGGGTCGATTTTCTTGCGCAGGCGACCGATGTGCACATCGATCAGGTTGGTGCCCGGGTCGAAGTGATAACCCCAGACTTCCTCGAAGATCATCATCCGCGACAGGATCTGCCCGGTGTTGCGCATCAGAAACTCAAGCAGTTTGTATTCGGTGGGCAGCAGGCTCAGCGGCTGCTCGGCGCGGCTGGCTTCGCGGCTGATCAGGTTCAGTTCCAGGTCGGCCACGCGCAGGGCGGTTTCGAATTCCTTGACCGTACTTTTGCGCCGCAGCAGGACTTCGACACGTGCGGCCATTTCGTCGGAGGCGAACGGCTTGGTCAAGTAGTCATCGCCACCGGCCCGCAGGCCGCGCACGCGCTCGTCGACATCGGAGAGGGCGCTGATCATCAAGATCGGCGTCGACACCCCAATAGTGCGCAGGGTCGTGACGATGGCCAGGCCATCCAGCTCCGGCAGCATCCGGTCGAGGGTGATCAGATCGTAATCACCACTCACAGCGCGGACCAGGCCTTCGCGGCCGTTGTCCACCCAATCCACATCCAGTCCATGGCTACTCAGCTCGGCGACGATCTCGCGGGCTGTTACGGCGTCATCCTCGATGGTCAAAATACGGGTCATAGGATTACCTGGTGAGCGATTCACACTAGAAGTGGGGTCATTTTGCCAAGAAGTAGCTGAATGTTTCCTAAATTAAACTTCATCTTGGCAAAACCACCACAAATATCCGGGTTGCACACTTTTATTGTGGGAGCTGGCTTGCCTGCGATAGCGGTCTTCCCTCCTGATATTTTGTATCTGATACACCGCTATCGCAGGCAAGCCAGCTCCCACAGTGAGCGGGTTTGAAGCGAGATTGCATAAAGCACGCCCGCCACTGTGGTTTCTTGCAAGTTGCACGGTCCTGGGAAGTTCAAATTACTTAACTTATTGAAATAAAAGGATTTTAATTTTTGCTCCGGCTGGCACGCTGCCTGCACTGTCCCTTTTGAGACTTGTAACACTATTTTTCCTGCCAGGAGCAAAACAACAATGATCACATCGTCATCCACGCTGCAAGAGTCAAGCGCGCGCTCTGGGGTTTCCTGGGGCGCAATCTTTGCCGGGGCCGCTGCGGCGGCTGCACTGTCGCTTATCCTGGTGCTGTTGGGCTTCGGCCTGGGCTTTTCGGCGGTGTCGCCGTGGGCCGACAGTGGCATGAGCGCCAAGGGGCTGGGTATTTCCACGATTATCTGGCTGGCATTCACCCAAATCGTCGCTTCGGGACTGGGCGGTTACATTGCCGGCCGGTTGCGTGTGAAGTGGGCGAATATGCATGGCGATGAAGTGTACTTTCGCGACACGGCCCATGGTTTCCTCGCCTGGGCCGTCGCAACCCTGGTCACCGCAGTACTGGTGGTCGGTTCGGTCAGCAGCGTGGTCAGCGGCGGCGTGAAAGCCGGTGCCAGTGTGGCCGCAGGTGCCGCCAGCGGCATCAGCCAGGCCGCCGGCAGCGCAACCAAGGGGGCCAACAGCGGCGACTTCGACTACTACGTCGACAGCCTGTTCCGCGATGACCGCCCAGCTGCCGTTGGCGATGACGCGGTACACGGCGTGGTTGCACGCATCCTCACCCGCACCCTGAGCAACGACGGCCAACTGGCACCGGAAGACCGTACCTACCTGGCCCAGTTGATCAGCCAGCGCACCAACCTCAGCCAGGCCGACGCCGAAGCGCGTATCGACAAGGTGTACGGCGAAGCCCGTAAAGCCATTGACGATGCCAAGCTCAAAGCCAAGCAAGCGGCCGACACTGCCGCCAAAGTCGCTGCCTACACCTCGCTGTGGACCTTCGTGGCCCTGTTGATCGGCGCGTTCTTTGCCAGTTTCGCGGCAACCTTCGGCGGTCGTCGTCGGGATGCCGTGGTGTACGTCGAAACCGAAAACTACGTTCGTTAATTCAAGGAGAACATCATGCGCTCATTACTACTGTGGTTCCTCGGCGTGCCGATTCCGTTGATCATCCTGATCGCGATCTTTATGCACTAAAACCTGAGCCAAGCTCGGTCCCCCTGTGGGAGCGGGCTTGCTCGCGAAGGCGGTCTGTCAGCTATTCATGAGTTGACTGATACACCGCTTTCGCGAGCAAGCCCGCTCCCACATTGGGTTCTGTGCAGTGTCAGCCAGCTTGTAATCAGAAGCGCGCTCGCCACGGAAGTCATGATCACCAAGGGCAGTGAAGTGCCATCCGACAACAACCCCGTCACCCAGCTGCTCACCGCCGTCAGGATCATCTGGATAAAAAAGAACAACCCCGACGCCGTCCCCGCAATCGCGCCATAGGGCTGCAGCACCGACAGCTGGCAGGCCGGAATCACCATCCCCACCGACACCATGATCACCACCATCGGCAGCACAATCGCCAGCCATTCTCCCGGCAGCGTGAGGGTAACCATCGCCAGCAATACGCTGCCCAGCACATTCAGGCCGATCCCAGCGTTGATCAAGCGGTCGGGCTCGAAGCGCAATACCAAACGGCGAAACAGGTTCGCCCCGAGCATGTAGCCGCTGATCGTCGCGGCGAATACCAGTGCGTATTCCGTGGCCGTCAGTTGGTAGCCGCGCTGCAACAGCGAAGACGACTCGCTGATAAACGGGAAATACGTGCTGTACACGCAGCCGATGGCCAGGGCGTATCGCAGGAAATAACGATCGCGCAGCAGTTGGCCATACACGCGCAGCAGGTTGCTCGGTGGCGCGGCGGCAACTTCCGGCGGGCGGGTTTCCGGCAGGCGGCGGTAAACCACCAGGCACAGCACGGCGCCGATCAAGCCCAGAAGCACAAACAAGCCACGCCAGTTGATCAAGGGCAGCACCAGGCTGCCAAGCACCGGCGCGGCCATCGGCGAGATGGCCATGGCCATGGAGATCAACCCCAGCAGACGCGCCTGCTCGTGGCGGTCGAAGTAATCGCGCACGATCACTCGGCCGATCACCGTGGTACAGCAACCGCCGAGGGCCTGGAACAGCCGGGCGATTACCAGCACGCCAAGGCTGTCGGCCTGGGCGCAGGTCACGGTCGCCACCACGTACAGCAGCAGCCCGGCCAGCAATACCGGGCGCCGGCCGAAGCGGTCGGTCAACGGGCCGCTGACCAGCAGGGAAATTGCCGAACCCAGGGTGTATAGCGTGAGGGTCAATTGCAGTTGGCTGTCGCTGCTGTGGAAGTAGTCGGCCATGGCGGGCAAGGCTGGCAGGTGCAGGTCCAGCGTGAGACGGGGCAGGGCGATCAGCACGGTCAGCAGGACCAGCCAGAATCCGGTGGAGAGGGCGCGTTGAGTCATGGGAAGCTTCTTCGCTAACGAGTAGAGCCTGAACTCTAACGACTTTGTGGTTTAATCCTTTGAGCCACTTATGGCTTAAAACACTGGACCACTTATGCGCCGAGGAAAAACCGCCGCCACCCTGGACCTGCCGCGCCCGGATACGTTGAACGCCGGCAAACAACAGGGCGCCTATGACGCGTTGCGCGCCGCCATCCTCAACCGGCAGTTGCCGGCGGGCAGCCGTTTGCCCTCGACCCGCAGCCTGGCCGAACGCTGGCTGGTATCGCGTGGCACCCTGGAAGCGGCGTTCGAGCGCTTGCACAGCGAGGGTTACGTAGAACGCGTGGCGGGCTCCGGCACGCGGGTGAGTGCGGTGATCCCCGAGCAATTTATCGCGGCCCCGGCGCCGAGCGGCAACCCACGCCGCCTGGCCGTGCCTGATCAGCCCGACGCCGGCGTGCAAAGCCACGTGCCCTTTGTGGCCCGGCGCCCGGATGCCGGCCTGTTCGACTTGAAAACCTGGGCACGCTGTATTTCCCGAGGCTTGCTGTCGGCGCCGCCGGGGGCCCTGGAGGCTGCGCACCCGGCCGGGTTGCCGGCGTTGCGCGAGCAAATCGCCGACTACCTGCGCAGTTATCGCGGCATGCACTGCGAGGCGGATGAAGTGATTGTCACCACGGGCATTCGTCACGCTCTTGACCTGATCGCGCGCACCTTGCTCAAGCCCGGCGACACGGCGTGCGTCGAAGACCCGGGTTATAAACCGGCGCGACGCTTGTTCAGCCTGGCCGGTGCGCAGGTTCGATCGATCCCGGTCACAGCCGACGGCCTCGATACCGACCAGCTCCCAGCCACGGCGCGGCTGGCTTACGTGTCGCCTGCCCACCAGGCGCCGTTGGGCATGACGCTGTCGGTCTCGCGCCGCCTGGCATTGCTGGACTGGGCCGCCCGCGCTGACGCCTGGGTGGTCGAAGACGATTACGACAGCGAATACAACTACAACAGCGCGCCACTGGCCGCGCTCAAATCCCTCGACTCCGGCGACCGTGTGATCTACTGCGGCAGCTTCAACAAGAACCTGTTTCCCGGCTTGCGCGTGGGCTTCATGGTGGTGCCCAGGGCGCTGCGGCCCGGGTTGTTGCGCACTTCACAATTGACCGGGCATTCGGTGGGCGCCACGGATCAATTGGGCCTGGTCGAATTCCTGGGCAGTGGGGCGTTCGTGCGCCATTTGCGCGCTTCACGCCAAGCCTATCAGGCACGCCGCGATGCGTTGCTCGCCTGCCTGCCGCAGGGCTGCACGGTCAGCGGCCAGCAGGCCGGGTTGCATTTTGTGCTGTGGTTGCCGACGGGCGTCGGCGAGGCGGACTTTTGCAGCCGCGCTGCCGCCGTCGGCCTGACCTTGCAGCCGTTGGGCAAGTTCTGTAACGAAGCCAGCCTGCCGCCGGCGGTGATCATCGGCTACACCGCGCTGACCCTGGCGCAGATTCGCTTTCACGGGCGAGTGCTCACGAAATTGTTAAAGGCGGCTTAACCGCCCCTTGGCAGTACTCGGTGTATCAGGCATACCGAGTTGATGCTATCGCAGGCAAGCCAGCTCCCACAGGAGACCCGCGTTGCCGGCAGGTCAGTCGTCGAAACCGACCTGCTCGTGAATCTCATCCACCTTCAATTCCAACCGATACGCCACGGCAATAAACAACGCCTGGCACAGGCATAGCGTGGCGCTCAAGGAGCGGAAGGCAAACGAAGAACCCTCATTCACCAACAACACCGCGTTCGCCCGTTTGGCCAGGGGCGACAGGTTGCTGTCGGTGATGATCAGGGTCTTGGCCTGATGATGCTGGGCAATGCGCAGGCAATGCTGGGTCTCTTTACCGTAGGGCGTAAAGCTGATCGCGATCACCAGGTCGTTGGCCCGCACGCTGCGCATCTGCTCGCGATAACTGCCGCCCAGGCCCGAGATCAGGTGGATGCGCTTGTTGGTGTGCTGCAGGTTGTAGACCAGGTAATCGGCCACGGCAAACGAGCGGCGCACGCCGACCACGTAGATATTGTCGGCGTTGACCACCAGGTCCACCGCCTTCTCGAACGCCACATCATCCAGTTCCAGCCCCAGGCGCTCGATGCCGGAGAGGGTGGCATTCACGCACTCACGCGCCAGGTCGCCGCCACTGGCCTTCTGCGACTTGTTGGCGATCATGCTGCGGATGCGCTGCTGATAGTTCTGCACCGGCGTGGTCTTGTGGGTGTAAGCCTCGCGAAACAGCGCCTGCATCTCGCTGAACCCACTGAAACCGAAGCGCTGGGAAAACCGCACGATGGCCGAAGGGTGCACTTCGCATTCGCGCGCGATGTCGCTGATGCGGTCGACCATAATGCGGTCGCTCTGCTGGCTCATGTAGCTGGCAATGCGTTTGAGCTGGCGCGGCAGGCTTTCGTATTCGTCCGTGATCAGCTGCAACAGGCGTTCGGCATTGATCGGAGGGCTGGCGATCGTATCTTCCAGGGTGGTCTCGGGATCGGTGCGGGACATGGGCAATCCTTCTGGCGTGTTCGTCTGATGCGCTGATGGGTGACGCAAGTCTACAGGGTAGGCGCAAAAAAATACCTCGGCATCACGGCGCACGTGGGCTGCTGAAACGATGCACGGCGGCTGGCATGCCATTATGCTGGCTTATTGGAAAAAATATTCCACTAAAAATAATTATGGAATAAATATTGATTGCCGCCGCCGGACGTTCTAGTCTGCTTGCACCAAGAGCGTGTGCCGTCACCACGGCGGCACCACGCAGGCTGATAAAAATAACAGGAGCCAGCATGGGCCAGACTCGTTTTGCCAGTGGGCGTCAATTGGATCTGATATGCCTCGGGCGCCTGGGCGTCGACCTCTATGCGCAGCAAGTCGGTGCGCGGCTTGAGGACGTGTCCAGCTTTGCCAAGTACCTCGGCGGTTCCTCCGCCAATATTGCCTTCGGCACGGCGCGGCTGGGCCTCAAGTCGGCGATGTTGAGCCGCGTGGGCGATGACCATATGGGCCGGTTCCTGCTCGAATCCCTGGCCCGTGAAGGCTGTGATGTGAGCGGTATCAAGGTCGACCCGGAACGCCTCACCGCCCTGGTATTGCTGGGGCTTAAAGACCGCGAAACCTTTCCGCTGGTGTTCTACCGCGAAAACTGCGCAGACATGGCCCTGCGCGCCGAAGACATCAGCGAGGGCTTTATCGCCTCCAGCAAAGCCTTGCTGATCACCGGCACACATTTCTCCACCGATGGCGTGTACAAGGCCAGCATCCAGGCGCTGGATTACGCCGCCAAGCACAACGTCAAGCGCGTGCTGGATATCGACTACCGCCCGGTGCTGTGGGGCCTGGCGGGCAAGGCGGACGGCGAAACGCGGTTTGTTGCCGACCAGAACGTCAGCCAGCATGTGCAGAACATCCTGCCGCGTTTCGACCTGATCGTCGGCACTGAAGAAGAGTTCTTGATCGCCGGTGGCAGTGAAGACCTGCTGACGGCGTTGCGCACCGTACGTGAACTGACCCCGGCGACCCTGGTGGTCAAGCTCGGCCCGCAAGGCTGCACGGTGATCCACGGCGCCATCCCGGCGCGCCTGGAAGACGGCGCGATTTACCCCGGCGTGCGGGTTGAAGTGCTGAATGTGCTGGGTGCCGGTGACGCCTTCATGTCCGGCTTCCTCAGCGGCTGGATCAATGACGCCAGCGATGAGCGTTGCAGCCAGTTGGCCAACGCCTGCGGCGGCCTGGTCGTGTCCCGCCACGCTTGCGCGCCGGCCATGCCGACGCCGGCCGAACTGGATTACCTGTTCAACAGCCCGGTGCCCATCACCCGGCCGGACCAGGACGTGACCCTGCAACGCCTGCACCGCGTCACGGTGCCGCGCAAAACCTGGAAGCAGTTGTTTGTGTTTGCCTTCGACCACCGCTGGCAACTGGTGGACCTGGCGCAAAAAGGCGGCCAGGACCTGACCCGTATCAGCGACATCAAGCAGCTGTTTATCCAGGCCATCGAACGTGTGGAAACCAAGCTGGCGCAGCAGGGCATCGAAGCCGATGTGGGCCTGCTGGCCGACCAGCGCTTCGGCCAGGACGCGTTGAATGCCGCCAGCGGCCGTGGCTGGTGGATCGCCCGCCCGGTGGAGGTGCAGAACTCGCGGCCACTGGCGTTTGAACATGGCCGCTCGGTGGGCAGCAACCTGATTGCCTGGCCCCAGGAGCAAATCATCAAGTGCCTGGTGCAGTTCCACCCGGACGACGAACCGATGCTGCGCCTGGAGCAAGAGGCGCAACTCAAGGCGGTGTACGAGGCGTCCCTGGTCAGCGGCCATGAACTGCTGCTGGAAGTCGTGCCGCCCAAGGATCACCCGTCGACCTATCCCGATGTGCTCTACCGCAGCCTCAAGCGCCTGTACAACCTGGGCATCTACCCGGCGTGGTGGAAAATTGAGGCGCAGTCGGCCGAAGACTGGAAAAAGCTCGACGAACTGATCCATGAGCGTGACCCGTACTGCCGTGGTGTGGTGCTGCTGGGCCTGAATGCGTCGGCGCAGTGTTTGGCCGATGGCTTTCAGCAAGCCAGCCAAAGCACCACCTGCCGTGGGTTCGCCGTGGGCCGCACGATCTTCCAGGAGCCAAGCCGTGCGTGGATGGCGGGGGAGATTGATGATGAAGGGTTGATTGAGCAGGTGCAGGCCACGTTCGAGCAGCTCATCAATGCCTGGCGCAGTGCTAGAAACTAAACACAGTCAAATGTAGGCGCTGCTTTTGTGGGAGTCGGGCTTGCCCGCGATAGCATCGACTCGGTCTACCCATGAAACCGAGGTGATGCCATCGCAGGCAAGCCAGCTCCCACACAAGCCAGCCCCCACATAAAGCAGATCTCAGTGTTATCTGAAAACAATAAAAGGTGCAGCCATGCCCGCAATCCGAATTGGCATCAACCCGATCTCCTGGAGCAACGACGATCTGCCGGCCCTGGGCGGTGAAACGCCGCTGAGCACTGCGCTCAGTGAAGGCAAGGACATCGGCTACGAAGGTTTTGAACTCAACGGCAAGTTCCCCAAAGACGCCAAGGGCGTTGGTGATGTGCTGCGCCCTTATGACCTGGCGCTGGTCTCCGGCTGGTATTCCAGCCGCCTGGCGCGCCGTTCGGTGGCCGAAGAAATCGAAGCCATCGCCAGCCATGTCGAGCTGCTCAAGCTCAATGGCGCTAACGTGCTGGTGTACGGCGAAGTCGCCGACTCGATCCAGGGCTCGAAGGTGCGCCTGATCGAACGCCCGCGTTTTCACAGCGAACACGCCTGGCAGGACTACGCCGACAAGCTCACGGAGCTGGCGCGTTTCACCCTGTCCCAAGGCGTGCGCCTGGCGTATCACCACCATATGGGCGCCTACGTTGAATCCCCTGAAGACATTGACCAGTTGATGAAACGAACGGGCCCGGAAGTCGGCCTGCTGTTTGATTCGGGCCATTGCTACATGGGTGGCGGCGAACCCCTCGAGGTCCTGCGCAAACACATCGACCGCGTTTGCCACGTGCATTTCAAGGACGTACGCAAGCCGGTGGTGCAACTGGCGCGCAACCAGATGTGGAGCTTCCCTGACTGCATCGTCAACGGCACGTTCACCGTGCCCGGCGATGGCGACATCGATTTTGCCGAGTTGCTCGATGTGCTGCTGGCGGCCCACTACAAGGGCTGGCTGGTGGTCGAAGCCGAGCAGGACCCGGCCGTGGCGCCTAGCTATGTCTATGCCAAAAAAGGCTACGACACCCTGCGCGCGCTGCTCAACGAGAGGACTAAGTGATGAGCTTGTTGGTCAAAAGCAGCAAACGCGGGCAAACCATGGTAGCCCTGGAAGCAGGCCGCCTGGAGTACGTGGGTTTTTCCGCTTATCGACTGAGCCTGGGCGAAACGCTGCCGGTCACCGCCGGGGATCAAGAGCTGTGCCTGGTGCTGCTCAGCGGTCGCGTCAATATCGAAGGCGAAGGCTTTAACTGGCAGAACCTTGGCGACCGCCAGTCGGTGTTCGAAGACAAATCGCCGTTCGCCGCGTACCTGCCGCCCGGCACCGATGCGCAGATTACCGCCTTGAGCGACGTGCAGATTGCCGTCTGCGCCGCGCCCGGTGCGCCTGGCTTTGAACCGCGCCTGATTCGCCCCGAGCAGTGCAAACGCAGCGTGCGCGGCAAAGGCGCCAACACCCGCTACGTGTGCGACATCCTGCCCGACAGCGAGCCGGCCCATTCGCTGCTGGTGGTGGAAGTACGCACGCCGTCCGGGCACTCGTCGAGCTACCCGCCGCACAAGCACGACACCGACGACCTGCCGCACCAGAGCTTTCTGGAAGAAACCTACTACCACCAGATCAACCCGCCGCAGGGCTTTGTGTTCCAGCGCGTGTACACCGACGACCGCAGCATCGACCAGGCCATGGCCGTGGAAAACAGCGACCTGGTGGTGGTGCCCAAGGGGTATCACCCGGTCAGCGTGCCGTATGGCTATGAATCGTATTACCTCAACGTGATGGCCGGGCCAAAACGCGCCTGGCATTTCCATAACGACCCGCAGCACAGCTGGCTGCTGGACCTCTAAACGGTTTTGGACGGAGAACAACAACAATGAAGTCGCCGCTACGTTTTGCCCTTAACCGCATGGTCGCCCCCAACCTCTCGTTGCCGGACTTTATCCAGTTGGCCGCGGCCCTCAAGTGCGATGCCATCGAGATTCGCAACGACCTTAAAGGCCATGAAATCGAATACGGCACCCCGGCCAGCCGCGTGCGTGAATTATGCGCGGTGCAGGGCATCACGGTGCTGTCGATCAATGCGCTGTACCCCTTTGATGTGTGGAATGACGAGCGCCGGGCCCAGGCCATCAAGCTCGCCACTTACGCCCGTGAATGCGGCGCGCAGGGCCTGGTGATGTGCCCGTTGAATGAGCGCGGCGATACGCGCAACGAAGCCCAGCGTGCCGCCGGTTTGCGCACGGCGCTGAGCGAGCTGGCGCCGATCCTGCGCGAGTACGGCATCCTCGGGTTTATCGAGCCGCTGGGCTTTGAAGAATGTGCCCTGCGCCGCAAGCGCGGGGCGGTGGACGCGATTCAGTCGATTGGCGGCCTGGATGTGTTCCGGCTGGTGCATGACACCTTTCACCACCACCTGGCCAGTGAGCAGGAGTTCTTCCCGCAACTGACCGGGCTGGTGCATATCTCTGGCGTAGAAGACGCCGAAGCGCCGCTCAATTCGATTCGTGACGGCCACCGCGTGCTGGTGGGCGAGGGCGATATCCTTGGCAATGCCGCGCAGATCGACACTTTGCTCAGCAGCGGGTACGGCGGTTACCTGTCGTTTGAGCCGTTTGCCGAGAGTGTGCATGGGTTGGCGGATATCCAGCAGGCCATCGGGGCCAGCATCGCCCACCTGCAAAACCCCCGAACCTGACGCCGATTAACCTGTGGGAGCTGGCAAGCCAGCTCCCACATTGAAGCAGTGTTAATCAATCCAATTGCATTCACACAAGGTGCAAGTGATGACCACAACAAGACTGACCATGGCCCAGGCCCTGGTGAAGTTCCTGGATAACCAATACATCGAAGTCGATGGCGTGCAGAGCAAGTTTGTCGCCGGTGTGTTCACGATTTTCGGCCACGGCAATGTGCTGGGCCTGGGCCAGGCGCTGGAGCAGGACAGCGGCGACCTGGTGGTGCATCAGGGCCGTAACGAGCAAGGCATGGCCCACGCTGCCATCGGTTTCGCCAAGCAGCACCTGCGCCGCAAGATTTACGCGTGCACCGCCTCGGTAGGCCCCGGCGCGGCGAATATGCTCACCGCGGCGGCGACCGCCACGGCCAACCGAATTCCGCTGCTGCTGTTGCCCGGTGATGTGTACGCCAGCCGCCAGCCGGACCCGGTGTTGCAACAGATCGAGCAATTCCATGACCTGAGCATCAGCACCAACGATGCGTTCCGCTCGGTGAGCAAATACTGGGACCGTATCAACCGCCCTGAGCAACTGATGACGGCGGCGATCCATGCCATGCGCGTGCTCACAGACCCGGCCGAAACCGGCGCCGTGACCCTGGCGCTGCCGCAGGACGTGCAGGCCGAAGCCTGGGACTACCCGGATTATTTCCTGCAAAAACGCGTACACCGCATCGAACGGCGCCCGGCCACGGCGGCGATGATTGGCGATGCGCTGGCGGCGTTCCGGGGCAAGCGCAAGCCGCTGATTATCTGTGGCGGCGGGGTGAAGTACTCCGGCGCGAATGCGGCCCTGCAAGCGTTTGCCGAGCGTTTTGAGATTCCCTTCGCCGAAACCCAGGCGGGCAAGAGTGCAGTGGTGTCCAGCCATCCGCTGAACGTCGGTGGCATCGGTGAAACCGGCTGCCTGGCGGCGAACCTGCTGGCGCCCGAGGCGGACCTGATCATCGGCATCGGCACGCGTTATACCGACTTCACCACCTCGTCCAAGTCGCTGTTCAAGCATGCCGAGGTGAAGTTTCTCAACCTCAACATCAGCCCGTGCGATGCGTTGAAACTCGACGGCGTGCAAGTGCTGGCCGATGCACAGGTTGCCCTCGACGCGCTGGCTGACGCCTTGGGCGACTACCGCGCCGGCTGGGGCGAGCAGGTCCGCGACGCCAAGGTGCAGCTGGACGCGGAAGTGGATCGCGTGCATCAGGTGCAATACCACGGCGACGATTTTGTGCCGGAAGTGGATGACCACCTGGACCGCGCCGTATTGCGCGAATTTATCGAGCTGACCGGTTCGTGCCTGACCCAGAGCCGTGTACTCGGCGTGTTGAACGACACCCTGGCAGACGATGCGATCATCGTTGCCGCCGCCGGCAGCCTGCCCGGCGACTTGCAACGCGCCTGGCGTAGCAAGGGCGTCAACACCTACCACGTCGAATACGGCTATTCGTGCATGGGCTACGAGATCAACGCCGCCCTCGGTGTGAAGCTGGCCGAGCCGAGCAAGGAAGTGTATGCGCTGGTCGGCGACGGCTCCTACATGATGCTGCACTCGGAGCTGGCCACCTCGATCCAGGAACGACGCAAGATCAACGTGATACTGCTCGACAACATGGCTTTCGGCTGCATCAACAACCTGCAGATCGGCAACGGCATGGACAGCTTCGGCACCGAGTTCCGTTTCCGTAACCCCGAGAGCGGCAAGCTCGACGGCGGCCTGGTACCGGTGGATTTCGCCATGAGCGCGGCAGCCTATGGCTGCAAGACCTACAAGGTCAGCAGCGTGGAGCAGCTCGAAGCGGCCCTGGCCGATGCGCGCACGCAAACGGTGTCCACGCTGATTGATATCAAGGTACTGCCCAAAACCATGGTCCACGGCTACCTGTCGTGGTGGCGTGTGGGCGTGGCGCAAGTGTCCACCAGTGAACGCACGAATGCCGCCGCGAAAAAACTCAATGAACAGCTGGCCAAGGCCCGGCAGTACTAATAACAAGAGGAGTTGTGTATGTCGTTAAAACTTGGAGTGATTGGCACTGGCGCTATCGGCCGTGACCATATCCGTCGTTGCAGCCAGACCTTGCTCAATAGCCAGGTGGTGGCGGTGACCGACATCAACCTTGAGCAAGCCGCCAAGGTCGTCGCTGATTTGAAGCTTGCCGCCGAGGTCTACGCCGATGGTCATGCGCTGATCAACTCGCCACAGGTCGAAGCCATTCTGGTCACGTCCTGGGGGCCGAGCCACGAAGAGTTCGTACTGGCCGCCATCGCCGCCGGCAAGCCGTTGTTCTGCGAAAAACCGCTGGCGGTGACGGCGCAAGGTTGCCGCAAGATCGTCGATGCTGAACTGGCCTATGGCAAGCGTCTGGTGCAAGTGGGCTTTATGCGCCCGTACGACGAAGGTTATCGCGCCCTCAAGGCCGTGATCGACAGCGGCCAGATCGGCGAGCCACTGATGCTGCATTGCGCGCACCGCAACCCGACGGTGGGCGAGAACTACAAGACCGATATGGCGATCACCGACACCTTGATCCACGAGCTGGATGTGCTGCGTTGGTTGCTCAACGATGACTACGTGTCGGTGCAGGTGGTGTTCCCGCGCAAATCGAGCAAAGCCCTGGCCCACCTGCGCGACCCACAGATCGTGCTGTTGGAAACCGCCAAGGGCACACGCATCGATGTGGAAGTGTTCGTGAACTGCCAGTACGGCTACGACATCCAGTGTGAAGTGGTGGGCGAGACTGGCATTGCCAAGCTGCCGGAGCCTTCGCAGGTGCAAATGCGCAGTGGTGCGAAGCTGTCGAATGCCATTTTGATGGACTGGAAGGACCGGTTTATCGGGGCGTACGACGTGGAATTGCAGGCGTTTATCGACAGCGTGCGTGCGGGCCAGGTCGGCGGGCCTTCGGCCTGGGACGGGTTTGCGGCGGCAGTGGCGGCAGATGCGTGCATCGAGGCGCAGAACAGTGAGCAGATCGTGAAGGTGAGCTTGCCGGAGCGTCCGCACTTTTACGGCTAATCACAATCTGCCAGGTGGAATGCAGTCATTGTGGGAGCTGGCTTGCCTGCGATAGGGGTCTATCAGTGAGAGCTTCATCGACTGACACGACGCTATCGCAGGCAAGCCAGCTCCCACACTTGATTGGGTTTGCAATTCAACAAGGAAACAACTTATGCGAATCGGACTAGTCGGCTACGGCCACGGAGGGCGCTTTTTTCATGCGCCGCTGATTGCAACTTTGCCCGGTGCGACCTTTGTTGGCGTGGTGACCCGTTCAGCGGAGCGCCGCCAGCAATTGAGTACCGACCTTCCGGGCGTAAAGGCCTTTGACAGCATCGGCCAGATCGTCGAGGCCGGCGTGGATGCGCTGGTGATCTCCACCACCCTCAAAGGCCGCCCGGCGCTGGTGCTGGAAGCCATCGAGCACGGCGTGGCGGTGGTCAGCGACAAACCCTTCGCCAGTAACGCCGAACAGGCCCAGGCGCTGATTACCGCCGCCGAGCGCCAGGGCTCGCTGCTCAGCGTCTACCAGAACCGCCGCTGGGATTCGGATTACCTGACCTTGCGCAAGCTGATCGACGCCGGTGCCTTGGGTGAGATCACGCGCTTTGAATCCCGCGTCGAACGCTACAGCCCGCAAGCGGTGGGCAATGCCAGTGGCGGCGGCTGGCTGCGTGACCTGGGCAGCCACTTGGTAGACCAGGCGCTGCAATTGTTCGGCCCGGTGGATCGGGTATTCGCGCAATTGCAGTTCAGCCCCGAACACCCAACCCTCGACCACGGTTTTTTTGTCTCCCTGACCCACGCCAATGGGGTGGTTTCCCATTTGTGGGGTAACGCCCTGCAAAACAGCCAGGCCCCGCGTTTTCGCGTCAGTGGTACGTTGGGTTGTTACACCGTTGACGGTCTGGACGGCCAGGAGGAGGCACTGATGGCCGGCAAGTCACCGAAAACCGAAGGCGAGCACTGGGGCGCCGAGGAACATCGACGCTGGGGCTGGTTTGAGCAAGGTGAAGAGCGCGAGCGCGTGCCGTCCGAGAAGGGCTGCTGGACGCAGTTCTATAGCCAGTTGCAACTGGCCGTTCAAGGGCAGGGGCCGCTGCCCGTCAGTGCCTATGACGCGCTGGAAACCACCCGTATATTGGACGCCGCACGCCTCAGCGCCGAGCGCCAGCAGGTGGTTTCGACAAAAATAGAATAAAATTCTAAAACAGGTTGATATGGAAATTATTTTCTAATAAAGTCTTTTCCAGGTTGCATAAAGTACGTTCGAACTCGATTCGCACGGCTCAACAAAAACAAGATCAAAAACAACCAGGTACCGTCAGATGAAAATCTTCAACGCTGTACTGCGAGTTTTACGCCCTGCCTCAGCGCCACGCGGTCTGCCCCGCGCCCGGCCGTTCTACTTCTCCTTCCTTAATGTGCTGTGTGTCGAAAACCACGGCGCGCTGGTCTGCTGCATCCCGGGGGCACCGGTGGTTCGACTGCCTGCCGAACGCTGATAAACGCAACGTCCAAAAAACCAACAAGAAAGTGGAGACAGACCGTTCATGAAGACCCCGATCCGTTTTACCGCGCTGGCCCTGTCGATGTTGCTGGCCAGTGGTTTTGCCTCGGCCGCCGACCTCAAGATTGGCGTGACCATGTCCGCCTTCGATGACACCTTCCTGACCTACCTGCGTGAAGACATGGACAAACAAGCCAAGTCCTATCCCAAGGGCGATGGTGTGCAATTGCAGTTTGAAGATGCGCGCGCCGACGTGGTCAAGCAACTGAGCCAGGTCGAGAACTTCATCAGCCAGAAGGTCGACGCGATTATCGTCAACCCGGTGGACACCGCATCGACCGCCAACATCATCAAGGCCGCCACCGCAGCGAAAATCCCGCTGGTGTTCGTCAACCGCCGCCCGGATAGCCCAACCCTGGCCCCGGGCGTGGCAGCGGTGGTGTCCGATGACGTCGAGGCCGGCAAACTGCAGATGCAATACATCGCCGAAAAACTCGGCGGCAAGGGCAACATTGTGATTCTGTTGGGCGACCTGGCGAACAACTCCACCACCAACCGTACCAAGGGCGTGAAGGAAGTCCTGACCAAGTACCCGGGCATCAAGATCGAACAGGAACAGACCGGTATCTGGCTGCGTGACAAGGGCATGACCCTGGTCAACGACTGGCTGACCCAGGGCCGCGATTTTGACGCGGTACTGGCCAACAATGACGAGATGGCCATTGGTGCATCCATGGCGCTGAAGTCGGCGGGCAAAAAAGGCGTGTTGATCGCCGGTGTCGACGGCACCCCGGACGGCCTCAATGCGATCACCAAGGGCGACATGACCGTATCGGCCTTCCAGGACGCCAAAGGCCAGGCCGACAAGTCGGTGGAGACCGCGCGCAAGATGGCTAAAAACGAGCCCATCGAGCAGAACGTGGTGATCCCGTTCCAGCTGATCACGCCGGACAACGTCAAAGACTTCAAGTAGCCCGCACACAACAACAATAAGCCGGCAGGGCGGCCACGGTCGCCCTGCAGTCGAGGTACTTTTCTATGCTCGCTCACGCCACTGTCTCGCAGCCCCCCGGTCTCCAGCCCGCGCTGCTGGAAGAACCCTACCTGCTGGAAATCGTCAACATCAGCAAAGGCTTTCCCGGCGTCGTGGCCCTGGCCGATGTGCAACTGCGCGTGCGCCCGGGCTCGGTGCTGGCGCTGATGGGCGAGAACGGTGCGGGCAAGTCGACGTTGATGAAAATCATCGCCGGCATCTACCAGCCCGACGCCGGTGAAATCCGCCTGCGCGGCAAGCCGATTGTGTTTGAAACACCGCTGGCGGCGCAGAAGGCCGGGATCGCGATGATCCACCAGGAACTGAACCTGATGCCGCACATGAGCATCGCCGAGAACATCTGGATCGGCCGCGAGCAGCTCAATAGCTTGCACATGGTCAACCACCGCGAAATGCACCGCTGCACCGCCGAGTTACTGGCCCGTTTGCGCATCAACCTGGACCCGGAAGAACAGGTCGGCAACCTCAGCATCGCCGAGCGGCAGATGGTCGAGATTGCCAAGGCGGTGTCCTACGACTCCGACATCCTGATCATGGATGAACCGACTTCAGCCATTACCGAAAAGGAAGTGGCCCACCTGTTTTCGATCATTGCCGACCTCAAGTCCCAGGGCAAAGGCATCGTCTACATCACGCACAAAATGAACGAAGTGTTTGCCATCGCCGATGAAGTGGCGGTGTTTCGCGACGGCCAGTACATCGGTCTGCAGCGCGCCGACAGCATGAACAGCGACAGCCTGATCTCGATGATGGTCGGCCGCGAACTGAGCCAGTTGTTCCCGGTGCGCGAGACACCCATCGGCGATTTGCTCTTGTCGGTGCGCGACTTGAGCCTGGACGGCGTGTTCAAGGACGTGTCGTTCGACCTGCATGCCGGTGAAATTCTCGGCATCGCCGGGTTGATGGGCTCGGGGCGTACCAACGTGGCAGAGACCATTTTCGGCATCACCCCAAGCTCCGGCGGCCAGATTACCCTTGACGGCAAAGCGGTGCGCATCACCGACCCGCATATGGCCATCGAGAAAGGTTTTGCGCTGTTGACCGAGGACCGCAAGCTCAGTGGCCTGTTCCCGTGCCTGTCGGTGCTGGAGAACATGGAGATGGCCGTGCTGCCGCATTACTCGGGTAACGGCTTTATCCAGCAGAAAGCTCTGCGCGCGCTGTGCGAAGACATGTGCAAGAAGCTGCGGGTGAAAACCCCGTCACTGGAGCAGTGCATCGACACCCTGTCCGGCGGCAACCAGCAAAAAGCCTTGTTGGCGCGCTGGCTGATGACCAACCCGCGCTTGCTGATCCTCGATGAGCCGACCCGTGGCATCGACGTTGGCGCCAAGGCCGAGATCTATCGCTTGATTTCCTTCCTCGCCAGCGAAGGCATGGCGGTGATCATGATTTCCTCGGAGTTGCCGGAAGTGCTGGGCATGAGCGACCGGGTGATGGTGATGCACGAAGGCGAACTGATGGGCACCCTGGACCGCGCCGATGCGACCCAGGAAAAAGTCATGCAGCTGGCTTCCGGTATGACCGTAGTCCACTGACGAACCGCACAGAATAAGAAGGTGATTGGCTATGAACGCAATAACAGACAACAAGCCTGCCACGGCACCGGTCAAGCACCGTCGGCGTTTACCCACCGAGCTGAGTATCTTCCTGGTGTTGATCGGCATCGGCCTGGTGTTTGAACTGTTCGGCTGGATCGTGCGCGACCAGAGCTTCCTGATGAACTCCCAGCGTCTGGTGCTGATGATCCTGCAAGTGTCGATCATCGGCCTGCTGGCGATTGGCGTGACCCAGGTGATCATCACCACCGGTATCGACTTGTCGTCCGGCTCGGTGTTGGCGTTATCGGCGATGATCGCTGCCAGCTTGGCGCAAACCTCGGACTTTTCCCGGGCGGTGTTTCCCAGCCTGACCGACTTGCCGGTGTGGATTCCGGTGGCCATGGGCCTGGGGGTCGGGCTGCTGGCGGGGGCAATCAACGGCAGTATCATTGCGGTGACCGGCATTCCGCCGTTTATTGCGACCCTGGGCATGATGGTCTCGGCCCGTGGCCTGGCGCGCTACTACACCGAAGGCCAGCCGGTGAGCATGCTCTCGGATTCGTACACGGCCATCGGCCATGGTGCGATGCCGGTGATTATCTTCCTGGTGGTGGCGGTTATCTTCCATATCGCCCTGCGCTACACCAAGTACGGTAAGTACACCTACGCCATCGGCGGCAACATGCAGGCGGCGCGCACCTCGGGCATCAACGTCAAGCGTCACCTGATCATCGTCTACAGTATCGCCGGTCTGCTGGCGGGCCTGGCCGGTGTGGTGGCCTCGGCACGGGCGGCCACCGGCCAGGCCGGCATGGGCATGTCCTATGAACTGGATGCGATTGCGGCGGCCGTGATCGGCGGTACCAGCCTGGCGGGCGGGGTAGGGCGCATCACCGGCACGGTGATCGGCGCGCTGATCCTCGGGGTGATGGCCAGCGGGTTTACCTTTGTGGGGGTGGATGCGTATATCCAGGACATCATCAAGGGCTTGATCATCGTGATTGCGGTGGTGATCGACCAGTACCGCAACAAGCGCAAGCTCAAGCGCTGATACCGAGTTACGGGCAACACCTATCCAATGTGGGAGCTGGCTTGCTGTGGCGAGCAAGCTTGCTTGCGCTGGGGTGCGAAGCGCCCCTAAAAAGCCTGCTCCAGCTGCGCTGTCGAACGGGAGCAAGCTCCCTCGCCACAGCAAGCCAGCTCTCACAGTTAGTCTTTATCAATCAGTTCTAACCGTTTGTCTTCTATATAGCTCCACAGCACTGAATTTCTTGCTATAAACGCACTCCGATGACCGTTCGCCAAGCCCGTCCTGGTGCCTTTGGGGGTTAATTGGGAAAAATTGCCTGTCTTTTCAGTTGCTGAGCCCTCAAGTCGGCCTTAGACTGCCGCCCCTCGTAAATTGAGTGCCGGGTGGCGCTTGAAATGGACGGCGCCTTTCCGAGGCCTGCGAAGGTCTGCCGGAACGCTCCCTTATTCGCCTTAATGCACGTATTTTTTATAGAGAAATCAATGACAAAGGAAAAGTTGCTGGCCATGCCGGCGGATGACTACATGAATGCCGAACAGCACGCTTTTTTCGAGAAGTTGCTGCAAGACATGAAAGTGGAACACCACGAGCGCATTGAGCAGAACCGCATCGCCATCGAAAGCCTGGACACCCCGGCGGACCCGGCTGACGCTGCCTCTGTGGAAGAAGAGCGCACCTGGCTGGTAAACGCCATCGACCGCGACCAGCGCATGCTGCCGCAGCTTGAGCGTGCCCTGGAACGCATCAAGGAAGATTCTTTTGGCTGGTGCGATGACAGCGGCGAGCCTATCGGCCTCAAGCGCTTGCTGATCAGCCCGACCACCAAGTACTGCATCGAAGCGCAAGAGCGCCACGAGCAGATCGACAAGCACCAGCGCCAGGCCTGATCCCCTGAAGTCGGGCATCGCAGCTGTGATGCCCGAAGAAACACCGGTTACGCCCCTGTCTATTGATCTGCTGCAAGCCCCCCACGAAAGGCCCATGGATAATGGCTCTATAGTGGCGTTTAATGCAGCAACAATAACGACAAACAGTGGGGTGACGACGATGGCTGGAGACGGATCTCTGATGGGCGCAGCAGCGCCACCGCAAATGGTGGTGCGTGTGCTGCCCGGCTGGCTGACGCCGCTTATGCAGAGCACCGCGCTGGTGCTGGTTTTGCTGGGCCTGTCGTTTGCCGGTTTGCCGCTGTACCTGTGCCTGCCACTGGCTTTGCTGGTGATCTGGCTGCCTGCGCTCAAAGCCCGAGTGCCGCGTGTCGCGCCGCCCCTGGCGATTGATACGCTGGGTGAGCTGACTCGCGATCTTTCCTATACCACCAGTCATAACGCGCTTTCCGCTGCCGGCGTGGCCTATTCGGTCAAGCAACTGGCCGCGCGCGTGCAATCGCAATTAGGCGCCGCCAAGCAAATTGTCAGCAGCGCCGAAGTGATGATCGGCACCGAGCAAGTCACCTCTCAACTCAGCCGGCAGGCCTTGGGCGCGGCCAGCCAGGCGCACCAGCGCAGCACTGAAGGGCGCGAAGTGTTGGCCCAATCGATCACCCGCATGCACCAACTGCGCCTGCGCGCCAATGCCAGCCGAGAGTTGATCGAAGCGCTGAGCCAGCGCAGTGAAGAGATCCAGCGTGTGACCCTGGTGATCCAGTCCATTGCCAGCCAGACCAACCTGCTCGCGCTGAACGCCGCCATTGAAGCGGCGCGCGCCGGTGAGCACGGGCGCGGCTTTGCCGTAGTGGCCGATGAAGTGCGTGGCCTGGCCGGGCGTACGGCCACGGCGACGGATGAGGTCGGCGTGATGGTCGCCGATATTCAACAACGCACCACCCAGGTCGTGGAGCAGATTCGTCAACTGTCCGCCGACTTGCACATCGGCGTCGAGCAGGTAGAGCAGGCGGGTGAGCAACTGGAAAATATCGCCAGCCTGGCCGCCGACGTAGAAGGGCAGGTCAACGAGATCGCCCAAGGCACCGACACCAACCGCGCGCAACTCGACAGCCTGTTTCACGCGGTCGAGCAGATGCGCAGCGATCTATCGGTGAGCGACCAGCAGACACGGCAACTGGCCGAGGTCGCGGTGCAGATGGAAGGGCAGGCAGAAACCATCAGTGAACGCCTGGCTGAAGTCGGGCTGGATGACTATCACCAGCGCATCTACGACCTGGCCCGTGAAGGGGCGAGCCGTATTGGTGCGCAGTTCGAGGTTGACATCCTGCAAAACCGCATCAGCCTGGAAGACCTGTTCGACCGCAGCTACACCCCCATCCCTAATACCCAACCGAGCAAATACCACACGCGCTTTGATGGCTACACCGACCAAGTGCTGCCGGCGATCCAGGAAGCATTGCTGCCGCGTCATGAGGGGCTGGTGTTTGCGATTGCCTGCACACCGCAGGGTTATGTGCCCACGCATAACAAGGCGTTCTCCCACACCCTGACCGGCGATGCACAGGTTGACGCCGTGCAGAACCGTACCAAACGCAAGTTCGACGACCGTACCGGCATTCGTTGCGGCAGCCATCAACAAGCAGTGCTGTTGCAGACCTATACCCGCGACACGGGCGAGCTGATGCACGATTTGTCGGTGCCGATCATGGTCAAGGGGCGGCATTGGGGTGGATTGCGTCTGGGCTATAAACCGGAAGGGGCCAAGGCTGGGCATTAGGATTGTTACTGTTTATGCAATGGAGCTATTCCGGGGATAGCTTTTTCCAACTGGAATAAAACCGTAGCATGGCCAACATTGTTAGGTAGCTAACTAATGTGGCGGAGAAGCTCCATGCAAAACAAGGTCGATGTCGCCGTAATGATCGGCAGCGGTGTTCCCGAAACCCTGCGTGCGCTGGGCCAGAAAGCCTGCTGGGTAGTGTTGCTCAATGGCGAGCAACGCGGCACGGCATTCGCCAGCCGCAGTGAAGCCGAGGAGTGCAGAGCTGCCTGGCAGGCGCTGATGCACCTGGAACAGTCAGACAGCCTGCATTGAAGCGTTTTATTGGGGCTGGTGCAGGCGCTGGTTCAGCTCATCCACCGGTATTGCCCATTCGGCGTCGTCGCGCAGTTCTTCCTTGAGAAATGCCGCTTGTTGCGCAGACCAGAAGGGTGCGTCGATCAGCTTCACGTCTTCGGCCAGCGGATGCGCGATGATAAACGCGTCGATGGCTTCGGGTGTTG
Source organism: Pseudomonas sp. FP2338 (assembly GCF_030687515.1). Lineage (NCBI taxonomy): Bacteria > Pseudomonadati > Pseudomonadota > Gammaproteobacteria > Pseudomonadales > Pseudomonadaceae > Pseudomonas > Pseudomonas sp. FP2338. The sequence continues at coordinate 2,788,101 of NZ_CP117436.1, forward strand.
AATCCAGGCCGAGTTGATCAAACAGGGTTTCAAGCGTTGGAATTGGCGCGTCCATGGTGGGTTCTCCATGCAAGGTGAGGGATGTTGTGCATGTGAGGCCTGGGACGCGACAGAGTTCAGGATTTGCACTGGTCAGGAATTGAGTGCACCTGAATCCACGGCGGACTTCAGCGCCTTGGCGGCATCTTTGCCGGCAATGGCCGCAGCGTCGACGGTTTTGAACCAACGATCTTTTTCGACCTGATGCGTGGTAACCGTGGTCAGCGGTGGTTTGGCCCGCATAATGATCACCGCTTGAAATTCACCGTCTACTTCCCGCGCATCGCCATGGATGAAAAATTCGCCAATATCAAATTCCGTCACGTATCGCCTTCCCTTCAAGTTAACTGCATCAAGGTCACTGCACTGATGAATACTGACCCGCAAGGGACACATTTCAATGGGCGGGTCAGTATGGCAGTAGTTGAAGGGCGGCGGCGCAGTAAAGTCATCCGGGGGACGAAACCATCGCGCCGTGAATTGCATTCAGGCTGGCTTCGAGCTGTTTGGCCAATTCACAGGCCTTCGAGTGCGTGCTGCGAAAGCCTTTGATCCTGCCACTGGTCACTTCCAGGATATGAAAGAAATTGCGCCCGGCCGGTACCACTTGGTAAAGAACGCAATTGGAGTACCCGCTGGGGTTATGTAAGCAGTAGTATTGGCGCTCGTCGGGACATGATGAACGAGTGCGGGACGACATAACGGCGTGTTGACGTGGTTGCATGCTCAGCTCCTGTCGATCGATCTTGTGGACTTACCAGCAGCGTTTCGAGTGGTTTTGAACCGGGTTGCTGTTTTAGTATTGTCGTTACCAGCCGATGCCTGGTTCCATTCCGGGTGTTATGTAATGTGCAGGCTGTCGGAAATCGCTTTTTTAACCGGGTTATTCTCTGAAGTGGGTCGGTCCGAGTTCTCGGGCGGCTGAACCTGTGATTTGCTGTGCTGGCTGATGACCTTGCATAAGGTCCATCGTGTATCGCTGTACTAGTCTTATGGCGTGGTAGCAGGTTTCTTCAGTTTTTTACGAATGTGTGATCGAGCCGTAACGGCCGTTTTTTTGTGCTGCCCGCTCCGGCGGTCAGTGCCTTTTTTGATGTGGGGGCGTTTCCTTGGCAGTCAGTAATCTGGATATGCACGCGTTATTCGTGCTGGGTGATTTGCGCGCAAAGTTGGTCAAGCAGTTTCAATCCCGTTTCGTTTACATCACTGAACAGACGCCGGAAGGCATTTACATCGCCGAGATCGATACTGAATCGGCGCTGGTCGTGGATGACAAACCGCGCCTGGAACTCAAGGTCGGTGACCATTTTCGTGCCGCCGTATTGCCGAGCCGCGAAGGCGGCAAGTTCGAATTGAAGTTTCGCGACATCAAGTTGACGGTGTATGGCTTGGGCGATTACGCCTTTGTTTCGTCGACCGAAGGCCAGGGCATCGTGTTCAAGGAAGGCCACAGCGTGATGCTGGTGTTCGCCGCCAATGAACAGTTGCAGGAAGGCTTGACCAAAACCCTCAAGGCCGTGACCGGCAAGGCTGCCAAGTGGCGCAAGGGTGAACTGGTGACGTTCAAGGCCAGTGAATAACTGCTAAACGCCACGTGTATTCTTGCTCCTCCGGAACCTCTACTACAGTTGAGTTGACTTAACTATTCAGAGGCTTCGCGCATCCGCAGCAAAGCCGCCCGCTATGGCTGTGAAAATGCGAGGTGCAGAGGCATGAAAGGATTGAGAACCCGGGTGGTGGCGGCTGCGGCTGCGGCGCTGACGACCGTGAGTCTGTCGTTGCCGGTATCGGCTGCGCAAACGCCGGTGCACTTTGCCGACCTGAATTGGGAAAGCGGCAGCCTGATCACCGAAGTGCTGCGCTTTATCGTCGAAAAGGGTTATGACCTGCCCACCGATACGTTGCCCGGTACCACCATCACCCTGGAAACCGCGCTGGCAAAAAATGACATCCAGGTGATCGGCGAAGAATGGGCCGGCCGCAGCCCGGTGTGGATCAAGGCCGAAGCCGAAGGCAAAGTCATCGGCCTGGGCGATACGGTCAAAGGTGCCACCGAGGGTTGGTGGGTGCCGGAATACGTGGTCAAGGGCGACCCGGCCAAAGGCCTGAAGCCGTTGGCGCCGGACCTCAAGACCGTGCAGGACCTGGCGCGTTACAAGGACGTGTTCAAAGACCCGGAGTCACCCGGCAAAGGGCGCTTTCTCAACAGCCCGATCGGCTGGACCTCGGAAGTGGTCAATGCGCAGAAGCTCAAGGCTTATGGCTTGAACGACAGCTATGTGAATTTCCGCAGTGGCTCGGGTGCGGCGCTGGATGCGGAGATTGCGTCGTCGATTCGCCGGGGCAAGCCGGTGCTGTTCTACTACTGGTCGCCAACACCCTTGATGGGCCGCTACAAGCTGATCCAGCTGGAAGAACCGCCATTTGACGCCGATGCCTGGAAGACCCTGACCGATGCAGACAACCCCAACCCACGGCCGACACGCTCGTTGGCGTCCAAGCTGAGCATCGGTGTGTCGACACCGTTCCAGCAGGCGCAGCCGCAGATTGCCGAGTTCTTTACCAAGGTGCAGTTCCCGATCGAGCCGTTAAATAAAGCCTTGGCGGCGATGAGCGAAAATCACACGGCGCCGCGTGAAGTGGCGCAGATGTTCCTCAAGGAACATCCAGAAGTGTGGAAGGCGTGGTTGACGCCGGAGGTGGCGCAGAAGGTTGAGGCGAGCCTGAAGTAACCTCCAATGTGGGAGCCGGGCTTGCCCCCGGTGGCGGTGTAACAGTCAACGTATACATGACTGACACACCGCCATCGCGGGCAAGCCCGGCTCCCACATTTGGTTCTTTATTCCAGGTTTAGAATCGGGTTTGTACGGCCAACTCAAACGTCCTCGGCGAGCCCAAATAGTAAGCCGGCGACACATGCGCAAACTCGGCATACACCTCATTCGTCAGGTTACGCACCCGCCCGGTCACCGAGGTATGTGCATCGACTTTGTAACGCAGGAACGCGCCGTACAGCGTATAGGCCGGCACTGTCTGGGTATTGGCGTTATCGGCATACACCTGGGCCACATACCGCGCATCCACACCGCCTTGCCAGTCCTCGGCAAAATCATACGTCAGCCACAGGTTGCCCACACGCTTGGGCACGTTGGTGGGCGTATTGCCTTTGCGCGAGACCACCGCGCCGCTGGCGATTTTCTCGTTGAAGTCATCGTACTCGGCATCCACCCAGGCAACGTTGCCTTCGGCCAGCAGGCGTGGCGTGATGCGTAACGAGCTGGCCAGCTCGATGCCCTTGGAGGTCTGCGCACCCACCGGGATGCTGTTGTTCGGGTCGAGCGGGTCGGTGACGGCAAAGTCCTTGCGCTCGATCTTGTAGGCGGCGACGGTGGCCGAACCGCGACCGTCGAGGTAGTCGAACTTGCTGCCGACTTCCCACTGTTTGCCGGTCGACACGTCGAACACTTGAGTGGTGGTGGAAGGCTGCTCGGCCGCGGTGCTGTATTGCACATACACATTGGCCGATGGAATGAACTGATACGTCAGGCCCACGCGGCCGGTGACCGGTTCCCAGTTGCGCTTGAAGTGCCGTGGGTTGGTGGCGGTGACTACGCGATGGTTAGTCACATCCAGGTCGATGGCGTCGTAACGCAGGCCCGTGAGCAGCGAGAGTTTATCGGTGAGGCCCAGGCGGTTTTCCACAAACAGGGCTTTGGTGGTGACCTCGTTGGTCTTGTCTTTGATAAAACCTGGCTTGGTGCCCGGAATGTCGTAGAAGTGCCCGGGGTTGTAGGCGTTCGGGTCCACCGTGCTGTTGCCCGGCACATTCAACGGGTTATTGGTGGTGCTGTTGACCTTGTACTCGAAGCCACCGGACCAGGTGGTCGACAGGCCGAACACGCTGTCGTCATGGCGCAGTTCGAACTGGTTGCCGTGCTGCTCGCCCTGATGGCGCACCTGGTAGGCGGTCGAGCGGTTCACCGCGCTGTTGTCGGCGTTGTACTGGTAGGTTTCCAGGTTGCGGTAGTCGCGCTGACTGTCCAGGTGATACAGGATGTTTTTCAGCGTGGTGCTGTCGTTGATCCGGTAGTCGATGATCGAGCGCATCCAGATCGTGCGTTGCTCGTAACGACCGTCGGCGACGTTGTAGTTGTTGAAGCGGTTGTGCTTGTCGATTTTCAACTCACCCGCCTTGGGGTTGAGCACCGGCGTGCCCCAATACGGGCTGTCTTCATGCTCATCCTGGTATTCCAGGGCCAGGGTGTGGGACAGGTTGGGGGTGAGGTCACTGAGCAAGGAAAACGCCAGGCTCCAGGCATCCCGCTGGTCGCGGTCGATGTAACTGTGGTTGGTGTTGCGGCTCACATCCAGGCGCGCGTAGTGCTGCACCTCGGCGCCCGGTTCGGTCAGGGCGTGGTTAAGGCCAAAGGCTATGCCGGCAGTGTCGTAGCTGCCATAGCTGAGCTGGCCTTCGGCGGCTTGTTCCTCACGGGTGGCCAGCTTGGTCACGTAGTTGAGCGAGCCGCCCACGGAGCCGGCGCCGTTGATCAGGGAGGAGGGGCCACCGACCAGCTCCACCCGGTCATAGATCCACGCATCCACCGGCCGTGCCAGGCCGGTGGCGACGTTGATGCCGTTGAACATCTGGGTGATCTGGCTGCTGGTAAAACCACGATAGGACACAAACCCGCCAAACCCCGGCGGCGCACTGGCGTTGACGCCGGGCAAGGTGTTGGCCGCATCGCGGAAGGTCTTGGCGCCATGGCGCTCAATGTCGTTGCGGTTGGCAATGGCCACCGACGCCGGGGTTTCGCGCAGGCTTAACCCCAGGCGTGACGCGGTGCCGCTGGATTGGTCCAGGGCCAGGCCCGGTTCGCTGGTTTGTTCGCCATCAATGGTGGTGGGGGCCAGCTCAAGCGCCCAGGCACAGACAGGCAGGCAGCCGAACAGGCCCGCCAACAAGGGTAAATGTTTCATGGTTGAATCCTGAAAATCTTGGCTTGAAAACAACGCACAGCGCTCCGTAGTCCTAAAGGGAACGGTGGCTGATGCAGATCAGAAAGCGCAGGGATCAGGCAAAAGCGGGAGGCGCGCGTGGGTTGGCCGTGGGCCAGGTGAAGCGGGCAGGAATATCAGCAGCAAGCACCACCGCCGGCGGTGGCGCGTGGGGTTGCGGCAACACCGCTACATTGAGGCTGGAACTGAGTGCCGGGCCCATGCCGCCGGTCGAGCACAATGGGCAGCCGAACGCCTTGGACAGCGTCGGCAGGTTCTCGTCGGTGGAGTTGTTCTGCGCAGGCGCTTGGGTGCGCGGGTCGACCGTACAAAACTGGCCGCCGATGCCGTTGAGCTGCATGCCCAGCATCTGCCCATGACCAATACTGCACGCGAACACATTGAACAGGACGCAGCAATACAGCATCCAGGCAATGAGTGAGCGGTCGGCACGGGCGATTTTCATGGGGCGGCACTTTACCATCAGCCGCCGACGAAATGCCTACAAAAAATCTCAGGCCGACTATCCTCATTCGCACCTTTGAGGGAGCGCCTGCCATGAGCTTTTTCGTCGCACGCTGGATCGTCGCGATTTTTACCTGCATCAGCATGGTGCATCTGTACTGGGCCGCCGGCGGCAAGCTCGGCAGCCTGGCCGCCATCCCCGAATTGCCCGGCGAGTTCGCCCAGGGGCCGCGGCCGGCGTTCAAGCCGTCGGCGTTGGGCACGTTTCTGGTGGCGATGGGCTTGGTGGCGATTGCGTTGCTGGTGTGCCTGCGGGCCGGGTTGTATTTTTCGCCGGTGTCCCACGGCGCTCTGCAATGGGGCATCAGTGCGATTGCCTTGGTGATGTTCGCGAGGGCGATAGGCGATTCGGAACTGGTGGGCTTTTTCAAGAAGGTGAGCGGGTCCAGATTTGCCCGTTGGGACACCTATTTCTACTCACCCTTGTGCCTGGTGTTAGGCGCGGGCTTGTTGATCGTGGCGTGGAGCTGATAACAAAACACACAAAAGCCACATAGCCAACAAAACCCACTTGACACGCCCCCAGGCGTGGGCGTTTATTGACGTACCCACCGGACTCATGTGCAGACGGCCCAGGATACTCAATGAACGCAGACCTTTTGATGCCCACTGTGATCGACGCTGCCGAGGCCATTCGCGCGGGCACGCTGTCTGCGGTACACCTGGTCGAGCAAAGCCTGCACGCAATCGAAACCCACAATCCCACACTCAATGCGTTTGGCGACGTGTACGCCGACTCGGCATTGGCGCAAGCGCAGGTGCTGACCGAAGAGGCCAGGGCAGGGCAGTTGCGTGGCCCGCTGCATGGCGTGCCCTTTGGTATCAAGGACCTGTTTTCCACCGCCGGCCTGCGCACCACCCGAGGCTCGTTGACCGGCCTTGAGCATGTGCCCAGCCAGGATGCGCCGATCATTCGCCGCCTCAAGGACGCCGGTGCAATTATCCTCGGCAAAACCGCCACCACCGAATTCGGTTGGACTGGCGCCAGTACCTCGCGTGTGTTCGGCAACGGCCGCAATCCCTGGAACCCACAGCTCACCAGCGGTGGTTCCAGCTCCGGCTCGGCGATTGCCGTGGCGGCACGCATGGTGCCGGGCACGCTGGGCTCCGATGGCGGTGGGTCGGTGCGCATTCCGGCCGCGTTCTGCGGAGTGTTCGCGATGAAGGGCTCCTTGGGCCGCATTCCGACCTGGCCATGGTCGGCCACCGAAATGCTCAGCCATGCCGGGCCGATCACGCGCACGGTGCGCGACAGCGCCTTATTATTCGACATTCTTTCCGGGCCTGACCCGCTGGATCACCAAGCCTTACCGGCCTTGACCGAATCCTGCCTGGCACGCTGCGACCAGCCACTGGGGCCGCTGCGGGTGGCGTATTGCCCGACATTGTTCAACACCCCGGTCGACCCGGTCATTGCCGCTAGCGTCGAGGCCGCCGTGTACAACCTGGCGGAACGTTTGCCGGTCACCGTGACCACCCTGGAAGTGGGCTGGCAGGACCCGCTCGCCACGTTCGAAACCTTGTGGGTCGGCGGGCGCGGCATTGCTTACGGCAAAGCCCTGGCCGATCGCCTCGACCAACTGGACCCAGGCTTTGCCGCGTTGATCCAGCGCGCGGGCGAGTACGACCTTGGTGACTACCTCAAGGCCGTGCAGCAGCGGGCGCAGTTCGCCAACCAGGTGCACGCGTTGTTTAATGAGTACGACGTGTTGCTACTGCCGACGCTGCCAACCCTGCCGTTCGCCGCCGACCAGGTCGCGCCCGACGGCTGGCCGGGTGCAGACGGCGCCGTGCCCTGGGCGCGTTGGACGCCTTTTACCTACCCGTTCAATATTACCGGCAACCCCGCCGCCAGCCTGCCTTGCGGCTTCAGCCCGAGCGGCTTGCCGATTGGGTTGCAAGTGGTCGGCCCGCGCTTTTCCGACGCCCAGGTGTTGCAGTTCTGCGCTGCAGTGGAAGCCATTGCGCCTTGGGATCAGCACCTGCCTCCTTTGTTGTCCTGACCTGATTACCCGTGGAGCCGGCTCGTTAGAAGCCTGCCCTGGACAGATCCTTTTGTAGTGTTTCTGCCCTTTCACACCTTGATGAGTGAGAGGTACCCGTGACCCGATCAACTGCCGTCAATCGTCCTTTGCCCCCTGCCGGAGCGGTGCATGCCGCGTACCGTGGTGGGCGCAAAGCGCGCGATACTGATGGCTCGAATTTGCCTTGGAATGCACCTTTTATGCTTAACCAGCCGCGTCTCGACGAAATCATGCTCATGCTCACCCAACATCAGCGCGTCAAGGCGTCGGACCTGGCGCAAGCGCTGTTTGTCAGCGAAGAAACCATTCGGCGCGACTTCAAATACCTGGAGGAGGCCGGCAAGTTGCGCCGCATCCATGGCGGCGCGATCTTGCCCAGGCTCAACGAAGAACAGCCGCTGCAAGTGCGCACCCGCATCAAGGCCCAGGCCAAGACGCGCATGGCTGTCTGTGCTGCCAAATTGGTCAGCGAGGGCATGGTGCTGTTTCTCGATACCGGCACCTCGACCTTGGCCCTGGCCCAGCAATTAATTGGTTTCAGCCAGCTGCGCATCATCACCAACTCGCTGGACATCGCCCAGTTGATCACCCAGCAAAGCAGCAACCAGGTGCTGGTGGTACCCGGCGATGTGCGCCGTAATGACAACGCGCTGATCGGCGCCCACACCCTGGAATTTGTCCGCCAGTTTCATTACGACATCGCCTTCATGGGCATCGGCGCGGTGGACCTGCAGCTGGGCTTCATGGACTACCAGGAGCCCGAGGCGCTGCTGCGCCGCACCCTGACCCAACACTGCCTGCGCAGCGTCATCCTCGCGGACGACGCCAAGTTCGGCCATCGCACGTTCATCAACACTCTGCCGTTCAGCGCCATCACCACTTTAGTCACCAATCGCCCTCCGTCCGCGGAGTTTGCGACCTGCCTGGAGCACGCCCATGTCGACATCCTTTACCCCTGAATGGTTGTCTCCCAGTGAGGCGGACATCGAGGCGTTCGAGACGCTGTTTCGCGACAGCTCGGCCATCGGCGCGACACCGGCAGGTGGCTTGCACCGCCTGGCCGCGTCGGCCGAAGACGGCGCGGTGCGTGACCTGTTCAGTGCGTGGCTGCGCGAACGCGGTTTCGAAGTGCGGGTAGACGCCATCGGAAATCTGTTCGGGCTGATTACCTTCAACCCGGACGCTCCCTATGTGCTGTGTGGCTCACACTTGGACAGCCAGCCCAGCGCAGGGCGTTTCGACGGTATCTATGGGGTGTTGGCCGGCGCAGTTGCTGTCGCCAGCCTGGCGCGCCAACTGCACGCGCGCGGCGAAACCCCGGCGTGCAACCTGGCGGTGGTCAACTGGACCAACGAAGAAGGCGCGCGCTTTCAACCCAGCCTGATCGGCAGCAGTGTGTTTACCGGCGACCTGGCGCTGCACGACGCCTGGGAATGCCGCGACGGCGACGGCATTCGCCTCAAGGATGCGCTGCATGCAATCGGCTATCTGGGCGACGGCCTGGTTGAATTGAAGGTGGCCGGTTACGTGGAAATCCACGTTGAACAAAGCGATGGCCTCGAAAGCCAAGGCCTGGACATCGGGGTAGTGCGTGAAACCTGGGCGGCGCTCAAGCAGCGTATCCGTTTCGACGGCGAACAGAACCACACCGGCCCAACCCCGATGGCCGCTCGCAAAGATGCCTTGCTCGCGGCGGCCCATGCGATTACCACCGTGCGCGCCGAAGCGGACGTGCACGGGCTGCAGTTTCACAGCTCGGTAGGGCGCCTGGAAATTTACCCCAACTCGCCCAACGTAGTGCCGTCGCGCGTCACCTTGCATGTGGAATACCGCTCGCCGGACACGGCATTGCTGGCGGTTGCCGGTTATCGGCTGGATGCCAGCCTCAAGGCCGTCGCCGCCTCGACCGCAACCACTTACGAAGTCGAAAGCCGAGCCCTGCGTGCGCCGATCACGTTGCACCCTGGTTTTGCCGAATTGGCCTACGGTGTCGGTCAACAGCTAGGGCTGGCAGTCGGCAACAGCGTCACGGTCTCCGGCCACGACGCCATCAGCCTCGGCCGGCATTACCCGGCGTGCCTGTTGTTCATTCCGAGCAGCCACGGCGTGTCCCATAACGAGGCGGAGTTCACCCACGACCGCGACATGCGCACCGGCCTGCAGATGCTGACCGCGCTGCTGCATTGCGCCTGTACTTGCCCCAACGCTTACCGGTGAGGGACACCATGTCGAACCGTATTGATGCACTGTCGCGCCTGATGGGCGCCCTGGAGTCCGCCGGCCTGTCCGCCCATGTCGAGGTCACGGACGGCACGGCCGGTATCGCCTCGCCGATACGCCTGGCCACCGAGTGGACCGGCTTTCACCTCACGGCGCCCTGGGGCCGGTGCTACGCCAAAGTGCTGCACGACGACATGCGTGCGCTGATCGACATCGAGCGCACCGGCCGCGCCACCCAACTGGCGGCTGACTGTGACGTAACCCCCGGCGTGCGCCTGGTGGACGTAGCCGCAGGTGTGTTGCTGCTGGATGCGTTGCCGGCCCACGAGTGGCGTTGGGCACGCCTCGATGAGTTACTGCAACCCCAGCGCCTGCAAGCGCTGTGGGCCTTGAAGCGGCAGTTGCACGTCGGCACTTCACCGGGCTTCAACCGCTCGCCGCTGCAGGATATCCAGCACCTGCGTGAGCTGTGCAGTCGCGATGGTGTGGGCTTGCCCGCTGATCATGGGTGGATTGAAACCTGCATCGATCTGGCCTGGACCGCACTGCAATTGAGCCCTGGCACCTGCATACCCTTGCACGGCGACGGGCTGGCGAGCAATGTGATGATCGGCCCCGGCGGCGCGCTGCAATTGATCGACTTCGACTACGCTGGCTGCTTTGACCCCTGGTACGACGTGGCCCTCAGCCTCAACGAGTTGTACGCCTTCGAAAGCCAGTGGCGTGACGGCATCAAGGCGTGGGCCGGTGAGTGTCGCGAGTGCGATTACGCCCGCTGCCGCCTCTATGCGCTGATCAATGATTGGTACTGGACGCTGTGGGGCTTGTGGGTCGGCGCGACTTCGACGCGGCCTTTAGAGTTTTCCAAGGTGGGGCAGTGGACCTTGCTGCGTTGCCGGCAAAGCTTGCAAGACCCGCGATTTGAAAGTTGGTTACGGCAGGTACAGGAGGGGCAGGCATGAAAGCAATGGGTGAGGCCTGTACGCCTCAGGAATGCCAATTGGAGGCCGCCGTGCGCGGCGTGCGCGATTGGGGCGGTTCGGGCATTCGTTACGAGCCGGTCAGCGGTGGGATCTCCAACAGCAACTGGCGGGTCGAGGTCAGCGGGCTCGACACCGCCTACTTCTTCAAAATACCCGGTACCGGCACCGAGATGTTTATCGACCGGCGCACCGCCCATGATGCCAGCGTCAAGGCCGCGCAAACCGGCTATGGCGCGCCGGTGTTCGCCTTCCTCGAAGAGTTTGGTGTTGAAGTCTTCGAGTTCATGGAAGGCTGGCGGGCCTCTTCGAATCAGGACTTTCTCGACCGCGATGTGCGCCATAACGCCTTGCATGCGCTGAAGGCGTTCAACGACCAATCGCCGTTGTGCCAGACCAAAACCGTATTCGACATGATTGCCGAGCACCAGCGCCAGGTCGAAGAACTGCAAGGTTGCAAGCCCACCGATGATGCTTGGCTGCGCCGTCAGTGCGACCGCGCGCGTGGTGCATTGCAAGCATCAGGCATCGACCTGGCGCCGTGCATGAACGACACACTGGCGGGCAATTTCATGCTCAATGACCGCCGCCAGATTCGCCTGGTGGACTTTGAATACGCCTCCAACAACGACCGTCATTACGAGTTGGCGCTGTGGTTTGGCGAGATGTTCTTCACCGACGAGATGGAACTGGCGCTGATCGAAGACTATTTCGGCCAGGTCACCCCGCAACGCCTGGCGCGGATCAAATTGCACAAGGCCCTGGCCGACATCAAATGGTCGACCTGGGCGATGGTCCAGCACGCGGTGTCGCAGTTGGATTTCGACTTCTACAAATACGGTGCCTGGAAGCATATGCGCGCCCGAAGCGTGATCAATGATTCGCAATGGGAAACCTGGCTAAGACAGGCCTGAGCCTGCGCCAGCACAATAACGACGCGTCACCCTGTAGCTCTTTTGGCGCTGGTTTGCGCTGACGTTTCACTGCTTGATTTTTTGATTGATCACACAACAAACCGATCCAGAAATTCAAGGAGCACCCTCCATCATGAAACCTGCAAGCGCGTCACCTGCACGCCTGAGAAACCAGATCTTCGGCGGCTACTTTTTCCTGTTGTTGATGCTGGCGTTATTCCCGCCGTTTTACTTGAGCGTGAGTGGAAGTCGCGCCTTGGTGGTGGGCGTCCCACTGCCGATCTTCTATTGGATCGCCATTGCCGTACTCGCCGCCCTTGGGGTGTGGGCGTTGTATCTGGCCGAACTCAAGGCCGGTGACATTCCTGACGAGGAGGGCGTGTGATGATCAGCACTAGCAGCGATGCCCATTTGTTGATTACCTTCGGTGTGATCGGCCTGTTCCTGGCCGGGATGATCGCCGTGCTCTATGCCACCAACCGCGAAAGCACCAGTTTTTCCGATTACGCTGTTGGCGGGCGCTCCTATGGGCCGTGGTATATCGCCATGTGCTACACCAACTCCTGGTGGCCGGGCTCGACTTTCACCGCGTTTTTTGCCCTGAGCGTCGGCGGCGCCCTGGGTTTCTACGGCATGGTCTATGCGACCCTGGGCGTGACCGCGATGTACCTGATGGCCAGCCGCGCCTGGACCTGGGGCAAACGCTTCAACCTGCGCACCCAGCCGGACCTGCTGGGCATGCGCTTCGGCAGCCCGGCGGTAAAACGGGTGGCCTCGATCATCGGCATCATCTCGGTGTTTCCGTGGGTGGTGATGGGCATCCAGGCCCTGGCGATGCTGTTCCAGTTCGCCAGCTTTGGCCGCTGGGGCGTCACCACTTGCCTGTTCGCAGGCGTGGCGGTGGTACTGATCCGCCAATACTGGACCGTGAGCATGGGCATGCGCGGGTTGATCATGACCGACATGTTCCAGGGCCTGATCGCCTACGTGGTGTGCGCCGGCGTCTGCGTGTTCCTGTTGTTCGGCGATCAGGCAGCGTTTTCCAACCTCGCGCAATTACCGGAGAAAATGCTGCAAATCCCCGGTGCCACCGGCACCGGTTATGGCCCGATGTACATGTTCAGCCTGATCTTCACCGGCGTGATCGGCTCGATGTGCTGGCCGATGAGCTTCCAGCGCATCTACACCGCCAGCGGCGTGCGCGCAGTGAAAAAGGGCACGCTGTACACCATGCTGCTGGTGGGCGGCTTCTACGGCATCCTTATGCTGTTCGCCGCTGCGATCAGCCAGGACCCCAACGTGCTGGCCCACCCGCAACAAGGCTGGTTCCTCTCGCTGTTCGACATCGGCGGGCCCTGGCTGCTGGCGTTGGCCATCGTCATCGTACTGGCCGCCAGCATCGGCCACGTCGACGGCTGCGTACAAGTCTGCGGCACCCAGTTCGCCAACGACCTGGCCACCTGGAACACCCCACGCACCGACCGCCAACTCACCGTACTGGCCAAGGCCGGCATGGTGGTGTTTATCGTCGCCGCCTCGGTGCTGGCCTACCTGACCTTTGATTATTCCCGCCTGCAATTACTGGCGCAGATCTCCTACCAGGGCATCATTCAACTGGCCGTGCCACTGTTCTTCGGCATCTTCAGCCGCCGTGGCAACAAACAAGGCGCGATTGCCGGCATGTTGGCGGGGATTGTGGTGGCGATTGTGCTGACCACACTGTACCCGGATGACATCCCCGCGCTGGGGTCGTTGACCAGCGGGATTGTGGGGCTGGTGGTGAATGCTGCGATTTTTGTGGTGTGTGCGCTGGTGATCAAGCCGAGTGCGGTGGAGAAAGCGCGGGTGGAGGGGTTGTTTGAGATGGCGGCTGGTGGGCGTGGGGTGCAGGTGGGGGCTGCGCCGGTTATGAGTTGAGAATGGATAGGGGCTGCGGCGAGTGGCCCCGGTTTGAGCGTTTGACTTAGGTGGACTCAAATATGTGTTGGGTAAAGTTGAATTGCGGTAGCGCTGAGTTCAACAAATCCTGATTTCTGAGGTATGGGACCATCCAACTCAATTAGGATTATTGAATCGCCGAGTTTTAATGCTGCACATCCGTCTTCGTCAGCTTGGACCAGCTCGGCGGTTATTTGGATGAGGCTATCTTTCATTTTGATTTTTGAAGATTTTTCAGAGGTTGGCTTCATGTTTATATTCCATGAGAAAACCTCCTCAAAATCAAACTCAACGTCGATAATTTCACCGATTTTCGGCGCAATTTCGCCCCATAATGCCGTGGCCTCTCCGATGGTCGAGTGGAAACACACATGCAATATATTTTGTTTAAAAAACGTATCGGTGACCCGTATTTTCATTTTATTTCTTCGGTAGAGGGACTCTTACAACAGTATTGTCCACATTCATCGTGTTGCTTTTGAGTTCGAGTGTCCACGTTTCCTCGTGGTAGTGATGCTTGTTTGGCTTACTGTTCATTTCATGAGTGCCGTAACGGATACTTCTTTTCGCGTCGCTAGAAACTATCCTGTTGTCGTCGGGTTTGCCAGTTCTAGGATTAGTGTTCGTATGGGGACCAGGTCCTAAGAACTCATCCCACTTCGTGGTGGCTTCTTCAGGTTTTACTGGCTTGTTAGCGTAGACTTCCTTGTGATAACCCATTCCAATGTTTGAGGTCGTGGGGTTGAGTGGCTCTCCCTCCACGCCTGTCGTTTTGAGTGTTGGATCGTCAACTTTGTTTTTTGGTTTGCACTTATCTCCACCAGGGCAAGTACTTAGGCCCATCGGATCGACCCACCCTGTTGGATTGGGCACATACCGGTACGCGTTAATCCCACCCGCCAACTTCACCGGATCCGGCGTCAGGTAACGACCAATATCTGGATTGTAGTAGCGATGCCGGTTGTAGTGCAGCCCGCTTTCCGCATCGAAATATTGCCCCTGAAAACGCAACGGGTTGTCGATTTTTCTGACGTCTAGGCGGGCTATTTCGCCGTAGGCGCGGTAGTGCGCGGACCAGACGATTTCGCCTTCGGGGTTTGTCAGTTCCTGCGGGGTGCCGAGGTGGTCGAGTTGGTAGTGGAAGGGCTTTGTTTCTTTTGGGCCAAAACCTTCCAGCAGTGCCAGTGGCCGAAAACTGTCTGGCTCGTAGATATAGCTGCGATGCCGATCCGCGTGGTGCTCAGCAACTACCTTGTCGCCTTGCCAGAAAAACTCCGTGGTTTTCCCATCCGCTGTCTTGCTGATCCGCCGCCCAAACGGGTCATAGCGATAGCTGGCGGTTTGCCCATTGGGTTGGGTAATGCCAATCAACCGATGCTGGCAGTCGTAGCAGTATTCCGTAACGAGCTGATGACCCTTGCCACGCCGCTGGCGGATCAAATTGCCGAAGGCGTCGTAGTCGTAGTGATGATCGCCCTGAATCATCAACCGATTCCCCGCCACGATGTCCGGGCCGGGACGGTCTTGCATGAGCAGGTTGCCGGCGGGGTCGTGGCCGAAGCGTTCCTGTACGTCTTGCGAGTGGTCGGCGCGGGTCAGGCGGGTGAGGGGGTCGTAGTGGTAGTGGTGTTCGCCTTTGCGGGTGTCGAGCAGGCGGGTGAGGTTGCCGCTTTTGTCGTAGTCGTATTGGCGTTGGTAAAGCGTGTGTTGCTGTTGGCTGACGGCGTGGGCGTGCAGGCGGTTTTGGTCGTCGTAGTGGTAGTGGCTGAGGAGCTGGCCCTGCTGGCGCTGGTGTTCGCGGCCGGTTTTGAACAGGTGGGAGGTGAGGGTTTCGCCGTTCAGTTCGACGGTGGAAAGGTGGCCGCCTTTGTCGTGGTTGAACACCAGCCGGTTATTGTCCGGCAGGCGCAGTTTGTGCAGTTGGCCGCAGGCGTCATAGCCATAGCGCAAGGTGCCCCAGCCTTGGTGTTCGGCGGTGAGGCGGTTTTGTGGATCGTATTCGTAGGCCAGCGCCCAGTGGCCGTCGTCGACGCTGAGGAGATTGCCTTGGCGGTCGTAGGCATAGTCGACAATATTGCCGTCCGGCAGGGTTTTTCTTACGAGGCGGCCGGCGTGGTCTCGCTTGTAGCGGGTAACGAGCTGACTGCCGTCGTCGCCGTGTTCGGTTTTCTCCGCCAGGTTGCCGTTGAGGTCATACACATAGGCCGTGCGCTGGCCATCAAAGCCGATTTCCTGCTGGATCAGGCCGTTGGGGTGGTAATTGAGTTGGTAGGTTTCGCCTGCCTCGTTCTCGATTGAAGTCAGCAGCAGGCGCGCATTGTCGTAGCGGTACTTAACGTGGCTGCCATCGGCGTTGATTCGGCGGCTGATCAGGTGCAGGCCGTCGGCGTATTCGTAGCGGGTGACGTGGCCGAGTTCGTCGTGTTCGGCGGTGATTTTTCCGTAGGCGTTGTAGCTGTATTCGCGCGTTGCGCCGCCGGATTGGGTCAGTTTTCGCAGGCGTCCGGCAGCGTCCCATTGGTACTGCGTGAGCCCGCCGTGCTCCTCTTCCCGCGTGATCTGTCGCCCAAGGTCGTCATAGCGATAACGCTTGATACCCCCATTGGGCAGCAGCTCCTCAAGCAGCTGCCCACGCTCATTCCAGACCAGCCGATGGCAACTGTTGTCGGGAAACCAAACCCCCGTCAGTTGCCCATATTTGTTGTAGCTGTAGTCCGTAATAGTGCCGTCAGGATCGGTCTTGCGAATGACGTCGCCCTGGTCATTGCGCTCATACTTCCAGACGGCGAGCCCACGCCTTACGACCCGTACGAACCCGTTGTCATGCTCGTAGGACGTCGGCTCATCGTCCCCCGGAAACAGCGCCACCAAGCGTCCGGCGTCGTCGTACTGATACGCCGTCACCGTCCCGAGCGGATCCTGCTCAACTGTCAGCCGGCCCTTGTCGTCATAGGATTTGAAGTGTTCAGCGCCGTCCGGATCAATGCGCTGCACCAGACGTGCACGATCATCGTGGACATACACTTCCCGGCTGTCATCGGCGTTATGCACCGTGACACGACCGTCGTCACCCCAGGCATAGCGCGTATCCATCTGCGAAAAGCTGGCCCAATGCCGAACACACCGCGCCGCCTTGCCAGCCCGTTCCCATGCCCAAAAGAAGCTCGCCCCACCGGCCAACCCACGCTCAAGAATGACGTGCTGCTCGTCGTAGCGATAAACCTCGCTTTCACCTACAGCATTGGTCGCAGAAACCAGTCGGCCAAGGTCGTCATAGGCGTAGGAAACAACCTTCTGCTCCGTCACCCATTCGAAGGGTTCATGCCCTTTGGCGCGATGAACCTGATAGTCCACCGCCACAATGCGGCCCAATTCATACCGCAACAGCAGCGAGCGGCCTACGCCATTGTCCAGCCGCTCAACCCGCCCCAAACGATCGTGAAAAACTCGCAGCCGGTTGTCATACGCATCGCTGATGGCGGTCAGCACACCTTCTTGAAAGTGATAAAACCGCGATGCCTGAGCCAGCACCAGTTCATCGGGCAAGTCGCCCAAATAGATCGCCGCTTCAGCCAAGCTATTGGTAATCGCCGGTCGAGCAGCGGAGGGCAGCACAAACTCAGTGCGGCGATTTTCATGATCCGTCCACACCACCGACTCACCGGAAACAGAAAGCCGTTGCGCCAGCGAATGGCTCCAGCCAAACCCCAACCCGCAATCCACTTCCACCGCGCTGGTGCGATACAGCCGTGTCCATTCAAACGGCAAAATCCCGTCCAGCGTGCCATCGGTGAGGGTCAGCAATTCCTCGCCGGTGACCATCGAAACGGGGCAACCGTGGGTAACAGTTTTGTCCGCAGGTGCCGCCGCATCGCCATTAAGGTTCTTGCCCGAAGCAGGCACGTCATCAACGTGTTCTTTTTGCTTAACCACCGCGTTCTGTCGCGCCCGCCAGCGCATTTGCAGCGTGCCTTGCTTCAACCCGCCAACCACACCGCGAACCGCCACCGCCTTGTAGCGATCCACCGCCTGCATGAATTTGGTCAGCATCCCGAGCAGGCTCCTGACAAAACCCACAGCGGCCTCCAGCACCCGCGCGCCGTATTTGGCCAGCCGCAAGCCGAGATAAGCCACGCCCGCCGCCGGCAACGCGATGGTCAGTACTACGCCGATCACCAGATCAATCAGCAGCGACACTACAAACCCTGCCGCTGTTTCCGCGATTTCGCCGGGTGGCAACGCATCCAGCCAGAGCATCGCGGTGCGCAGGATCAGGTACAGCGCGGCCTCATCGCTGGCCAGTAACATGGCCTGTTCCATGACCTTGGGCGCATCGGTTGCCAACTGCGCCAACTTGGCGGCCTGGGCGCCGAGTTGCTCAGCGAATTTCAGCGGGTCTTCAAGAATCGCCTGCACCTGCTTGATGCTGTCCCACACGTCGCGGATTGCCGCCCAACTGCCCGCCAGTACGCCGCTGCCAATCGCGCTGGCGGTCGATTGCTGCCAATAGGGTTTGAAATCTTTCCACTGCTCGCGCAGCCAGTGCTCCAGGTCGGCCGTCAGCCCTGCGTAAGAGGCAAACAGCACGTCCACTTGCTGCGCAGAAACGCCGCCCTGTACCCGCACCTGATAGCGCCCGCCAGCGGCGCAAAAATGGGAGCCCTTGCCGTGCTCATCGAGCATGACAAGCGTGGAACTGCCGTCATCCAGCCCGACAACCTCAACGGGGATATTGCCGATCGGCACGTCATACACCGATTCGAACAGGCTCTGGATTTTCAGCTCGCCGCCCGCCGGGCACTGGGCCACGGTGGAAAAGCCCATGTCAGTAATACTCACGGACTGCTGCGCATCGCCAACCCGCAGCACGCGGTCCATCCCCAGCAGCGACGGCATGTCCGCCGCATGGCTGAGCGTATCCAATGCCCGCGCATACCAGGCGCCCATCTGCTGGCGATACTCCGTCAGGCTCTGATGAAAGCCATTGAGCTCATGTTCGATAAAGGCGATGTGGGCGGCGTTGGTCATCCGTGACGTCTCGGCAAAAAGGGCAAGGCGTCGGAGTCTGCTGCAGGAAAAAGCCGCTGGACGAATGGTTGGGAAAATCAGAATGGGATGACGCGAGATGGGTAAAAACCGCGAAAAACTATCCCGGAGGACTACGCGAAAAAGCGACCCGGCTCATTGCAATTAAGTCATGCAAATAAAAATGACTCTCATCCTTGCCCGATTTGGCGACATGGCCGTCATGGTTAATAGAACCTCCATTACGCAGGATTTCCCATGTCGCGCCTTGCTCGTCCCTTGCACCCACTGGCCCTGTCAGTGGCGATGGCTTTTGCCGCTGTGCCGTTGTTCGTCGTCCAGCCATCCTTTGCCGAAGAGACCGGCAGCACGTTGCGCCGGTTCTCGATTGCCGCCGGTGACTTGAGCCAATCCCTCAATAGCCTTGCCGAGCAGGCCGGGCTGGTACTGGCGTTTGATGCAGGCTTGACGCGCGGCAAGCACAGCAACGGTGTGAGCGGGCAATACGACACCGACGTGGCACTCGCGCAATTGCTCGCGGGCAGTGGCTTGCAGGCCATCAAGATCTCCGCCGACCGTTACCGCCTCGAAGCGATCCCGGACGATGGCGGCGCCATGCAGTTGCAGGCCACCACCATCAGCGGCGCCTACCAGAGCGAAAGCCCCACCGGGCCGGTGGCGGGTTATGTCGCCACCCGCAGCCTGTCGGGCACCAAGACCGATACCGCGCTGATCGAGACGCCGCAGTCGATTTCGGTGGTCACCAAGGACCAGATGCGCGCGCAAAACGCCGAAAGCCTCAACCAGATCCTGCGCTACAGCGCTGCCGTGGTGCCGGAGACCCGTGGCGCCACGGCGTCGCGTCTTGATCAGTTGACCATTCGTGGTTTTGCCCCGGCTACCTACCTCGATGGCTTGCGCATGCCGTCAAGCCGGGATGCCTTGCCGCAGAAAGACGCCTTCGACCTGGAGCGCGTCGAAGTGTTGCGCGGCCCGGCCTCTGTGTTGTACGGGCAGGGCACGCCAAGCGGGGTGATTAACATGGTCACCAAACGCCCGCTGGACACACCCTTTCATGAAGTCGGCGTGGAATACGGCACCTTCAACAAGAAGCGCACCACCTTCGATCTGAGCGGCCCGATTGACGATCAGGGTGTGTATGCCTACCGCGTCGCGGGGTTGTTCGATGACGCCGATGGCCAGGTCGAACACACCGAAACCCGCCGCCAGTCGCTGTCCAGTGCCTTCACCTGGCGCCCTGACGATGCCACCTCGCTGACCTTGCTCGGGCATTTCCAGAAAGACCCGAAAGGCGCGTCCTACGGGTCGGTGCCGGCCTGGGGCTCGGTGTTGCGCAGCCCTACCGGACGCAAGATTGATGTGGACTTCTATGACGGTGAAAAGAACTTCGAAAAAAGCGACCGCGAGCATTACTCCCTCGGCTATGCCTTCGAACATCACTTCAACGACGTGTGGACGGTGCGTCAGAATGCTCGTTACCTGCGCGCCGAAGGCGTATATCGCAGCATCTACAACAGCTACCTGATGGGCGACTACCGCACCTCCAAGCGCTCGACTATCGCCGCCGATGTGGATATGGATGCCTACACCCTCGATAACCAGGTGCAGGCCAAGTTCGACACCGGGCCGTTGCAGCACACGCTGTTGATGGGGCTCGATTACCAGAACACTCGCACCGACACCAAGACTGGCTATGGCAGTGGCCCGGACCTGGATATCTTCGATCCGGTCTACGGCGCGCCGGTCACCACGCCCGCGTTCATCACCGACGCCACCGCGCGCAGCGAGCAGACGGGTGTTTACCTGCAAGAGCAAATGAAGTGGGACCAATGGGTGCTGTTGCTCGGTGGTCGCTATGACTGGGCCAGCACCGACAGCACCACCAAAACCATCAGCTCCGGCGCCAAGAGCAAGTCGTCGCTGGACAGCAAGGCGTTTACCGGACGGGTCGGCCTGGTCTACCTGTTCGATAACGGCCTGGCGCCGTATGCCAGCTATGCGGAGTCGTTCAACCCGCAATCGGGCACGGGTTACGGCGGTTCGGTGTTCAAGCCCACCGAAGGCAAGCAGTATGAAATCGGCATCAAGTACCAGCCGCCGGGCAGCAACAGCTTCATTACGGCGGCAATTTTCGACCTGCGCCAATCCAACGTGCCGACCATGGACCCGGACCCGACGCACCTGTGCGGCAGTGGCCGTTGCCAGATCCAGGACGGCGAGCAACAGTCCCGTGGCTTTGAACTGGAAGGCAAGGCCAGCCTGAATGACAACCTGGACATTACCGCGGCTTATGCCTACCTGGACAACCGCGCGAGCAAATCCAACAGCACCGTTCGCTACGCGCCGATCAGCGATGTCGGCACCGGGCCGGCGGTTCCCGTTGAGGGCACCACCACCTACGGCGTGCCACGCCATACCGCCTCTGCGTGGGCCGACTACACCTTCCACGACGGCCGGCTCAAGGGCTTCGGCGTAGGTGCCGGCGCACGGTATGTGGGGTCGTCCTGGGGTGATACCGCCAACACCCTGAAAGTGCCGGGCTACACCTTGATGGATGCGGCGGTGCACTATGACATCCCGAATATCGCCAACCCCAAGGACAACCTGCGCCTGGCGCTGAACGCCACCAACCTGGCGAACAAGGAATACGTGGCCTCGTGCTACTCCTATTCGTGGTGCTGGTATGGCTCGCAACGTACCGTGCAGGCGAGTGCCACCTACCAGTGGTAATCGGCACCCTCTACGGTCATCATTTTTTTGTGGCAAGCGAGCTTTCGTGGCAAGCGAGCTGTTGTGGCGAGCGAGCTTGCTCGCGCTGGGCTGCGCAGCAGCCCCAAAACCTGACACTTGGGTACACCTGATGTACACGGTCATCCGGTCGAGGGGCCGCTGCGCGCCCCAGCGCGAGCAAGCTCGCTCGCCACAGTCGCTCGCCACAGGGTTTTTGCCAACACCTATTAAGTAAATGTTTACCCAGGAAGGCAATTTAATGGCCCCTTTGTAACAAAATCCCCGCCAAAATCACTTTTATTTTCAGGTGGTTAGGTGGGGATGCAAATGCGCACTGTTGGAATGATGCTGATCGCCTGTTCCCTGGCTGGCGGCGCGGCGAGCGTGCAGGCACGGGAGTTGCGCGAGGGCGACAAGTACATGTGCAGTTGGGGCGCCGGCACCGCCGCCAGGGCGCAGGAACTCAAGCTGTCGGGTGTGTCGCTGTATGCCGCGCGCCAGAAGATCCAGACCATCAAGTTCAGCAAGTCGTGGATGCGCATGATGGCCATGGGCATTACCGAGCAGACCTACGACAGCCACTCACGGCTAAAGCCCGAGGCCATCCGCCAGAGTTTTTATCAGGACTGCCTGCGCTACAAAGTGGCGCGTAAATGATCGCTTCGCCGGTTCAGCGTGACAGCGGCGAACCGGCGTCCTCATGGAAAAACGCCCGGGCTATTTCGATAAAACGCCGATTGGCCTGTGACAGGTACTCATTGGCGCGCCAGCACAGGTTGAAGTGCATAAACTGCGCGGGCTCGAATGAAACACCCACGAGTCCCGCTTCCTGGATTTGAACCGAACGCAAGAGGGTGGACGCGCCCATGCCGTTGCGCGTGGCGGCGATCACCAGCGGCACGAAGTTGCTTTCCAGGGCAATGCTGAACTGCACGCAGGCGTTGCTGCAAAAAGTATCCAGCAGGTGGCGTTGCAGGAACGTGTTGTCGAACACCAGCATGGCCTGATCCTGCAAGCGTTCTGCCGGGATTGAGGCGAACCCGGCCAATGCATGCTCCTGGTTCATGCACAGCACCATCTCATCACTGCCGAGCCATTCCGATTGCCACTGCGGATTGACCCGCCGTGACTCCAGCAGCGCCACGTCAATGTTGCGTGTGGCCAGGCGTTCGCTGATGTCATCGGCACTGCCTTCCACCACATGCATGGCAATTCCCGGGTAGCGGGCGCGAAACTGCATCAGCAATTCGGGAATGTGCCGGATGCCGTACATGGGCGGCACGCCGACGCGGATTTCGCCGCTGTGCAATTGGTCCAGGTCCTGCAGCTCGCGGCGAGCGCCGGCAAGCCCCTGCAAACATTTTTCGGCGTGGGCCAGAAACAGTTGGCCTTCGGCCGTGACACTGATCTGGCGCGTGGCCCGGTTGAACAGCGCCACCCCCAGCTCATCTTCCAAGCGACTGACTGCCATGCTCAAGGCCGGCTGTGCTACGTGCAAGGTCTGCGCAGCTTTAGTGAAACTGCCTTGGCGAGCAATTTCTACGCAGTACTCCAGCGCTTTGAGATTCATAAGGCTCACATAACAAAGAATGATAAGAAGCTTCACAAATGGATATTTTTTGTGATGAGCGCAAGTCTATAACCTGTCGGCATTCTTCTCCATGTCGGATTTCATCATGCCCCGTGACCCTCGTTATTACTGGCCTGCAACGCTGATCGTCGGTGCCTTGGGCGGCAGCCTTGCCCACTGGGCGGGATGGCCTTTGCCTTGGGTTATAGGTTCATTGCTGGCAGTTCTGCTGACACGTTGCGGCGGCGGCCAGGTACCGCAAATACCTCACGGGCGCAAAGCCGGGCAGTTGATTGTGGCGGTTGCCATCGGTTGCCACTTCACGTTGCCGGTCATGCAGGAAGTGGCGGCCCACTTTGGGTTGATCGGTATGGCTGTCTTGCTGACGCTGGTGCTGGCTTTGTGCTCGGTACTGGTTTTGCATCGGTGGGGCGTACCGCTGCCAACCGCATTTTTCGCCTTGATGCCTGCCAATTCCACCGAGATGGTACACCTGGGCCGGCAGCGCCAGGCCGACACCAGTTTCATCGCCGCCGCCCACAGTCTCAGGTTGTTGCTCATCCTGCTGGCAGTGCCTGCTGTTGCAAACTTTGGCGTGGCACATAGCGGTGCGCGCACGGCGTTGCCGGTGGTCTGGCCGTGGCTGATTTTCCTCCTGGCCATGGGCTTTCTGGCGGCATTGGCGTTCAAGCGTTGCAACCTGCCCAATCCCTGGACGTTTGGGCCGTTGCTGATCTGTGCGGTCGGTGTGGGTTGCAACAATCTGTCGATGAGCATGCCCGTGTGGCTCAGTGGCTGCGGGCAACTGTTGATAGGGTGTGCGCTGGGCGCCACGTTCGACCGCGGCTTTTTGCGCCGCGCACCCGGTTTTCTTTTGAAGGTGATGTTACTGCTGGCTGGCTCGGTGATTGCTACCGCACTGGCCGCATGGGGCTTGGGTGCCGGGTTGGGTTTCTCGTGGTTGTCGCTGGCGCTGGGCATGATGCCTGGTAGCGCGCCCGAAATGAGCTTGACCGCCGAGGCGCTTGGGCTGGCAGTGACATTGGTGACGGCGATGCAGATTATCCGCATGTTACTGATCCAGGCCGCGTGCCTGCCGCTGTATCGCTTGCTTGATCGAGCGTTGCGGGCACAAACACCGGCCAGTGCAAAATCTGCGTAAACCTGTCCAACTTTGCCCCGGCGCTGCTGGCCATACTGGTGCCAGGTAAACCAAGAGGCACAGGCCATGACTGATTACGTATTCACCCCCGCGCCAACCCCATCCCTGGCCGTACAGGGCAGCGACGCACGTTTCCCGCTGCGTCGCGTGTTCTGCGTGGGCCGCAACTACAGTGAACACGCCCGCGAAATGGGGCATGACCCGGATCGCGAAGCGCCATTTTTCTTTATGAAACCGGCGGATGCGGTGGTGCCGGCCGAAGGCGTGATCGCCTACCCACCGCTGACTGCCGACCTGCACCATGAGGTGGAACTGGTGGTGGCCATCGGCAAGGGTGGGGTGGATATCAGTCCTGAAGCCGCTTTGTCCCACGTATGGGGGTATGGCGTCGGCATCGACTTGACCCGTCGCGACCTGCAGGCCGAGGCGAAAAAGCTCGCGCGCCCGTGGGAGTGGGGCAAGTCGTTCGATGAGTCGGCGCCCAGCACCGCCTTGCAACCGGCGAGCGTCATCGGGCACCCGGCCAGCGGCAAGATCTGGCTCAAGGTCAATGGTGAGCAGCGCCAGGTCGGCGACCTGGCTGACCTGATCTGGTCGGTGAGTGAAGTTATCAGCTACGCCTCAACATCCGTAGCACTCAAGGCCGGTGACCTGATCTTTACCGGCACCCCGGCAGGCGTCGGCGCGTTGCAGCGTGGAGACGTGGTGACCGCCGGCATCGATGGTATCGGCGAGTTGAGTTTCACCCTCAGCCAGGGTTGAGGCTAAAGTGGTGCCCAGGCCATTCGAGAGACCGTTATGCCAGGCACCCGCGTCACCACCTATGGCATGGAACAACGCAGCGACCGCCCCGATTTCTATATCCGCGACAAGCGCGGGCGGGCGGCGCTGACCAGTCCGCATCGGCACGAATACTTCCAGATCCAGATCAACCTGGGCGGCGACACCGTGCAACATATCGGCGGTGCGGTGCGTCCGTTCCCGCACAAAGCCCTGGCGTTTATCCTGCCCCATCGCTTGCATGTGATTCCCCACCCACAAGACGGCGAGTTCATGCTGATCAACTTCAGCCAGGCGTTCTTCCTGCCGCAGTTGACCTGCGACCCGCTGGACCTGGAAGACATCCCCATCAGCCAGGCGCCGGAGCTGTCACCGTTTCGTTTTCAGGAGCATCTGGACTTCATCCTTGACGACGCGGACTTTGAGCAAGTGCACACCTGGCTCGGCCATATGCGCACGCTGGACGCCCAGCGCACCTTCGGCGCCCGTGAGCGCTTGAAGGGGTATCTGTTCCAACTGGTCGGGTTGGTTTGCCAGCAGTACGCCGAACCTTTGCAGGCGTTTGCCGCCAATAATGCCACCCGGCGCGGACGCAAAGACGCTCTGGCACGGGTACACGGCTACATTCGCGAGCATCTGCACGAGCCGGGCCTCAATCTTACTGACGCGGCGGCCGCTGCGTTCCTGTCACCCAACTACCTCACCCATTTGCTGCGCAAAGAAACCGGCAAACCCTTCTCCCAGTGGGTGCTCGACCGCCGCATGCAATTGGCGCGCACCTTATTGCTCAACACGGCGCAGATGATCGGTGCCGTTGCCCTGCGTTGCGGGTTTACCGACGAGGCGTACTTCTCCCGCTGTTTTCGCAAGGCCCATGGCCTGGCGCCAGGGCAGTTTCGGCGACAACAACAGGCAAAACCCCTGTAGTCGAGCGCCTTCTTACAAATCCACGACAATCTATGTGTTTCTATTTACATACAATTGCGTGCATCCACGGAGGAGGCATGTATGCAAACCCTTATTCGGCTGGCGACGCTGGCAGATATTGATACGTTGTTCGCCATTCGCACCGCTGTGGTGCAGAACCACTTGAGCCGTGAGCAGATGGCGGATCTGGGCATTACCCCACAGGTGCTGGCCGACAGCATCCGTGAAGCGCCGTGCGTGTGGCTGGCAGAAGTGGCGGGCGAGCCGGCTGCTTTTTCGATGGTCAATTTTGACAGCGGCGAGGTATTTGCGATGTTCGTACTGCCCGCCCATGAAGGCCGGGGCCTGGGCCGCCAACTGATGGCGGTGGCTGAAGCCGCGCTGTTTGAGCACCACCCGACGCTGTACCTGATCACCGACGGGCGCGATGAGATCCGCGCCAACGGGTTCTATCAACGGCTGGGCTGGACGCAGGTCGGCCGGGTCGAGGGCGATGATGTGCGGTATGAAAAGAGCAGGGCACCTTAACTCATGAACCCGGCAGAATCCGCGTCCACCAACGGCCTTCGCTATGCGGCGATCGGGGTGGTGTGCGCTGCGGTGCTGCTGGGCGTCTTGTTTATGCGTTTCAATGCTCGGGTCGACCTGGAACGAGAGGAGGCCGCCGAACGCTTGGTGCTGTGCCAACAGCTTGAAAGTGTGGCCTGTGCCACTTCGACGTCCGACCTTGAATTGCTTGAAGCCTGTAAGCAACTCAAAAAGCGATACAGCGAGAGTGTCGCGCCGTTATGAGTAATAACCCCATTTGAATAATGGATATATAGCCACGAAGTGATCAGGGTTATACCGGTTTATTGCACCAAAAAGTGGCACTTGTTTGCTTGGCTACCTTAAAAATCATGTGGTTATTGAATGACTTACGCGGATTTTAATCCGACGAAAGGAATAAAATAATCTTGTTACAGGTTTTTACAGTCGTTACTATAGCCGGGCGTTCACCTCCCACGGTTTATGCATTTTTAAATCCCAAGTTTCCATCAGCTACTTGGGATTTTTTTTGCCCGCAATTTGACCTCGCGTCACACTTGGCTGTCGGCAAACTCTGCGCGCATGCGTCCATTGCGTTTGGCCTGATACAGCAACTTGTCGACCGACTCGACGAACGCCAGCAGGTCGCTGTTGGGCGTCACGGTATGCGTGCCCACCCCCAGGCTCAGGCTCAGCAACTTGGAAACCGGCGAAACGGCGTGTTCAATCTGCTGCTGGCAAATCAAGTGCAGGCAGCGTTGCGCCACTTGCCGGGCTGAGGCTGCGTCGGTTTCGGGCAGCAGCCACACAAATTCCTCGCCGCCGATACGCGCAATGAAATCCCGCGGTCGGTTAGCCGCCAACGACAAGGTGCGCGCCACCTGGCGCAAGGCTTCATCGCCCTTGATATGGCCGTAGTGGTCGTTGTACTGCTTGAAAAAATCGATATCCAGAATGATCAACGACAGCGGCAACTGGCTGCGCAGCGCACTGGACCATTCGCGCTCGAGCACGGTGTCGAACATGCGGCGGTTGGCGATGCCGGTCAGGCCGTCCTGGAAGGAGTATTCCTCCAGTTGTTTTTGCAGGCGAATCAAGTGCTCTTCGGTCTTCTTGCGCTCGCTGATATCGAACATAAAGCCGATCAAGGCTTGGACTTCGTCGTCCTTGCGCACCACATGCACCACATCGCGGATCCACACATAGTCGCCGTTGACCGTCAGTGCGCGGTAGTCGGCCTCGTGGTCCACGCCGGCGCGTGATTGCGACACGCAAAAGTTCACCACGTATTCACGGTCGTCCGGGTGCATGCGTTCGACCCAGTCATCCACGCTCACCCAGCTTTGCGGGCTCCAGCCCAGCAGCGCTTCGATCTGCGGGCCGATGTAGCTGAACGTCATGCTCTGCCAATCGATGCGCCACGGGATGGCGTTGGTCGACTCCAGCAGGGTTTTGTACACGTCGCTGTCGGGCTGGCTCGGAGGAACGATGCTCATGGCGGTCGGCTCGGGATGATGGCGAAAAGCCAAGAGCGTCTTTTGATACAGATCGTGAGTCAAGCCCTTGCCAAAGCAGCAGACGAGAGGTCGGGTGCTGGGTTTCTGGCGCCAGTGCACCAGCGTTTACAGGGCGAAATGCGGCACAGGTATCACTTTTGAATTAATTGTTCAGTCGCAGGCAAAACCTTACCTATGCTGGTTGCATCACACCCACAGGGTCGAAGCCAGGGACGGGGGCTCAGCATGATTGCGATCAATGAACTCAATAACATCATGGCCACAGGCTTCCTGCCGCTGGCGTGTGATTGCAGCCTCAACAGCGACGGCTCACTGCGCATCAGTGTGTTCGAGCCGGCGTCGGGTCGCGTCGATCTGCTGCTGACCCGTGTCTCGCCCCAAGGCCTGGACAGCATCCGTTCCATCTCAAACCTTATTGGCGAACTGCGCACCGAAATCAAGGCCGGGCGCCGTGGTTTTGCGGCGGTAGGCTAGCTGTTCACGGTGCTGGTTGAGGTGTCGACTGCGCCGTAGTAGCGCCAGCAGCAATGCCGGTGTTCGGGCAGGATCACGCAGCCGCTCAGGCTGACAATCAGCAGGGCGGCAACCAGCATAGAGAGTCGACGGGTCATGATATTTCCTCATTGTGTGTTCTGCGTTACGTCTTGAACGCAACCACCGGCGCAAATCCGTCGCGATACTTTCGAACATTTCATCCAGCGTATTCATCCTCTGAGCAATACTTCCAGCGTCGAGAAAAAACTTGGGTTTCTCGCGACGGATTTCCCTGTGCCCAGCGTTCAACCCATCAGCAGCGGACATTTTCGTCCGCCGTATGAAGGAGTTGCCATGAACCCACTGGCCAAATTGCGCTACGCCTTGCTGGTCCCGCTGGCCTTCGCCGCACTTGTCAGCACCCCGACCTTCGCCCAGACCGAAGTGATCATTCGCCAGGCCCCACCGGCGGAGCGCGTCGAAGTGATCCCGGCTGAACGCCCAGGTTTCGTCTGGGACCGTGGCCACTGGCAATGGGAACGTGGCGCCTATGCCTGGGTGCCGGGCCACTGGCAGGAAGTGGTGCGTAACGCACGCTGGGAGCCTGGGCACTGGGAATCCCGTGGCCCCAACTGGTACTGGCGCGAAGGGCACTGGATCCGCTGAAACCTCTTAGCCCCCGGACCGAGTATTACCTGATTGAAAGACACTGATCCGGACGTTGAGCTACTGGCACGTATCGGCAACAACGAACCTGCGGCCGTCAACGAAATGGTGACGCGCAAGCTGCCGCGCCTGCTTGCGCTCGCCGGTCGGCTGCTGGGGGATGCCGACGAAGCCAAGGACGTGGCCCAGGAAAGCTTCCTGCGCATCTGGCGCCAGGCGGCCAACTGGCGCCCCGGCGAAGCGCGTTTTGACACCTGGCTGCACCGCGTGGCGCTCAACCTGTGCCATGACCGCTTGCGCCGGCGCAAGGCGCGCCCGTTGAATGAGGACGAGGCGCTGGAACTGGCGGACAGCGCACCCTCGCCGGATGAACAGTTGGAAACGGCGGACCGCAGCGCCAGGATGGCCGCCGCCCTGGCGAGCTTGCCCGAGCGCCAGCGTGAAGCCATTGTGCTGCAGTACTACCAGGAGCTGTCGAACATCGACGCCGCGGCCCTGATGAACATCAGCGTCGAGGCACTGGAGAGCCTGCTGTCGCGGGCCCGACGCCAGTTGCGCAGTCAACTTGCCGACACACCCGGGCTCGCCCGCCCAGGAAGGGGAAAACCATGACACCTGAACGCTTTGCGCACTTGGCTGACGCCTATGGCGCCAGCCTGCATCGCTGGCCCAGCGCCGAACAAGCCGCTGCCCAGGCACTGCTCGACAGCGGCAACCCTCAAGCCCGCGAGGCATTGCGCGAGGTCGGTTGGCTCGATGCCCAGTTGGACAGCCACCCGCTTGTGTTCAACGAACCGGCCCTTGCGCGACAGATTCGCGAGTCTGCGCCGAAACGGCCGTCGTTCTGGTCGCGCTATGCCAACTGGCTGTCGCCCGCAGGCTTGGTGGGCGTGGGCATTGCCGGCATCGCCGCCGGAGTACTGGTGGCGTCACTGAGTGTGCCGTTGCCGATGCTCTCATCCGACGTGCTGCCCAGCGTCTTCGATCAGGGCGACGCCGATGTCGTCTTCACCGTCAACGCCGAGGAAACCGAGCAATGACCCCAACATCCCTTAAACCCTGGTTGGTCTTTTCGGTATTGCTCAACGTGTTTTTGATCGGCGGTGTAGGCGGCGGCCTCTATCACTGGATGGTCACTGCCAAGCCCGCCGAAGCGGTGGTCAACCAGCACGGCCTGCGCCAGGCGATGATCAAGTTGCCGATGGAGCGGCGCAAGGAATTGCGGCAGTTGCTGCGCCACAACCGCGCCGAGAGCCAGCCGCTGATCATGGCCGGTCGCGAAGCACGCCTGGGGGTGATCAAGCAGCTCGAAGCGCCGACGCTGGATCGTGAGGCACTGGTGACTGAACTGGCCAAGGCCCGCGAGGCGGATGCGGCGTTGCGGGCGTTGGTGGACGCAACGCTGGCACAGTTCGCGAGCAATTTGCCCCAGGATGAGCGGCAGAAACTGGTCGAGGCGCTGTACCAGCGTGGGCAGGCTAAAAACCGCGATAAGCTGCCGCAGGTGGCCGGGGCCAGGCCGCGTTCTTGAGCGGTTGCTTACATCCAGCTGATGCCATGCGATCCAATTGTGGGAGCTGGCTTGCCTGCGATGCAGACACCTCGGTACATCAGGTAAGCCGAGTTGATGCTATCGCAGGCAAGCCAGCTCCCACATTTTTAACCGAGTGAGGTTTCAATAGCTTCACCGGTCCGCTCTTCTGTGGGAGCTGGCTTGTCGAATCGTCGCACCGCTGCGATGCAGGCGCCTCGGTCTATCTGGCTTTAAGCGGCAGCAGGGGAGAGAGTGATCCAGTACGCGTTGGGTGGGACGGGATTTGCAGCCGCTGCCGCGTTCGTCAAATCCTTTGTCGAACGGCAGAGCAGGGAGTCAGAGGCGACGCACGAAGGACTTGACGATGTGCCGGGTGGCGTCGGTGGTGTCTAGCTCGTCTATGGCCCCATAGGCGTGCCAGCGGCAGTCAATGATCTCATTGCAAGGGCGCGCCTCGCTGATGTTCACCACCGAGGCCTCGAACACATGGTGCACGGTGTCGCGGGCTTTTAACTCCTGCAAGTACAACAAACCATCCACATTCAACCCGGTTTCTTCTTCCAGCTCGCGTGCGGCGGCGCCGACCGGGCGCTCGTCACGCTCGACCTTGCCGCCCGGCAACGCCCATTTGGAGCGGGCCTTGCGCACGAAGAGGATATGCCCCTCGTGTTCACAAATAACGGTTGCACGGATTTTCAATGTCTACACCTGCCTGGCTCAGTGACTGTCATGAAAGTGTAATGCAATTGTCATACTGATTGAGGCTGGCATGCACCAGCGGTGATGTGGATACTGCCCCCTTGATGAAAACGGACGAGGACAACTGATGAATACCGTACGTTGGGGCATGATTGGCTGTGGCAGCGTCACTGAACTCAAGAGTGGACCCGCTTTCTACAAAGCGCCAGGTTCGGCGCTGGTGGCCGTGATGGGGCGCCGTGAAGAAGCGGTGCGTGATTATGCGGCACGCCACGGCATTGCCCGCTTCTATACCGACGCCCAGGCCTTGATCGACGACCCCGAAGTGGACGCGGTGTACATCGCCACACCGCCCGACAGCCACCTCGAATACAGCTTGATGGTGGCGGCAGCCGGCAAGCATTGCTGCGTCGAAAAGCCCATGTCGCTGAATGCCGAGCAGAGTGCCTTGATGCAGCGCACCTTCGAGCGGGCGGGGCTGCATCTGTTTGTTTCCTATTACCGCCGTTCGTTGCCGCGCTTCCAGCAAATACGCGACTGGCTGCAGGCAGGGCGCATTGGCGAGTTGCGCCAGGTGACCTGGAGCTTGTGCAAGCCGCCGGCCGCCGCCGATGCCAGCGCTGCCAACTGGCGCACCGACCCGGCCATTGCCGGTGGCGGCTACTTTGCCGACCTGGCCAGCCATGGGTTTGATTTATTCCAGTACCTGGCGGGCGATATCGTCGAGGTCACCGGGTTTACCGCACGACAGGCCGGCAATTACGCGGCGGAAGATGCGGTAACGGCCTGCTGGACCTTCGCAAACGGCGCGCTGGGCATGGGCTGCTGGAACTTTGTCGCAGACCGGCGCGAAGACCGCGTGGAGCTGATCGGCAGCCGTGGCCGCATCACCTTTGCTGTGTTTGAAGACCAGCCGTTACGCCTGGAAGGTGAGGTGAATGAGGTGCTGGAAATACCCTGCAATGAACATATCCAGTGGCATCACGTACTGGCCATGAATGCGCATATTCGTGGCGAGTCCGAGCACCCTTCGCTGGCGATCGAGGCGCTGAAGACAGATCGGATCCTCGATAAGGTGTTACTCCGTAACCCTAATTTGCCGGGTTAATCGGGATATACCTGTTTTTTCTCTCAGGAATAGGCAAATGAAATATTGGATGCTGTTGTGGCTGTTACTGGCCACCCATGTGCTGGCGGCCCCGCGTAGTCAGGGGGTGCCTGGGGAGTTTGATTTTTATGTGCTGTCGTTGTCATGGTCGCCGACGTTCTGCCTGACGCACCCTGGCAACGAGCAATGCACGGGCAAAGGCTATGGGTTTGTGCTGCACGGGCTTTGGCCGCAGTACGCCAAAGGCGGCTGGCCCGCGTCGTGCGATACGCAATCTCGGCTGTCGGCGGCGGACCTCGCCAAGGGCGCGCTGATCTTCCCTACGCAGGCCTTGCTCAAGCACGAGTGGGCCAAACATGGCACCTGCAGCGGGCTGGATGCTTCGAGCTATCTGGAGGCGAGTGATACGGCGCTGGCGGCCGTGCAGATTCCGCAGCAGCTGCAGCCGTTCAACGTGCCCAATTACATGGAGGCACAAGAGATCGAGAGCTTGTTCCGACAAAGCAACCCGGCCATGGGCAACCATGGCATGGCGGTCATTTGCAAAGGCAGGGTGCTGTCCGAAGTGCGCGTGTGCCTGAGCAAAGAGCTGCGTTTTGCCGGCTGCCCCCGCAGTGTTAAGAGCCAATGCAGGGGCGGCGATATCCGCATTCCGGTGCAGCGTTAATCAACTGTCGGGGTGCAACGCGATGGCGCCAACCGCCGTTGCACTCGACGCGCCGGCGCGATCCGCCAGGTAACGCGCCGGCGGCTGGCCAACGGCTTTACGGAACATGGTGATAAAGCCGCTGGCGTTCTCATAACCCAGGTCCAGTGCCACCCGTTGCACACTTTCCCCTTTGGCCAGGCGTTGCAGTGACAAAATCACATGCAATTGCCGGCGCCAGCGGCCAAAACTCAAGCCCAATTCTTCCAGCAGCAGGCGCGTCATGCTGCGCTCGCTCATGCCGATGCGCAGTGCCCATTGTTCGAGCGTGGACTTGTCAGTGGGGTTGGCCAGCAAGCTGTCGGCCAGGCGCCGCAACCGCAAGTCCTGAGGCATGGGCAGGTGCAGGTCTTCAATGGGCGCCTGGGCCAGTTCATCCAGCAGAGTGTTGATCAGGCGCCCCTGTGCGCCGTCTTCTTCGTACAAGTGAGGAAACGTTACCGCCTTGCTGATCAACTCATGCAACAGCCCGGACACAGCCAACGTGCAGCCTCGAGCGGGCAGGGCGCCGGCAGCGTCCGGGTCGATCAGCAGGCAATACACCTCAGCCTCGCCGGCGCCCCGCGCCGCATGGGCCAGGCCACCGGGAATCCACAGCGCGCACTGGGGCGGCACGATCCAGATTCCGGCCTCGATCTGGCAATGAATCACCCCGCGCAGGGTGTACATCAATTGGCCTTTGCGATGGGAATGCGGCGTGTGTTCCCAACGCTCGGACGTGCTGGTGGCGCCCACGGCCACCACGGCGCGGGGGATGAGGTCGGCGTCCCTGGACCGTGACAGGTCGCGTTCTTCGAGGCGGTGGCGTTGCATGGCGGATTCGCTCATTGGCCGAATTGCGAAACATTCTGGCTATTCTGTGCAATGCCGTCCAGTCGTGACATCACTATAGTGAGAGCCACTCTCATTCAGGAGCTTTGCCGTGCGACTCGACAGTACAACCTTCCCTGTGGTGAAAATCGTGTTTGACGCGCCGAACGAAGGCGGCCCCGAAGATGCTTTTGTGGTGTTCGAAAGCCTGCTGGCTCGCCAGCAAGCCTTTGTGCTGCTGCACGAAAAAGCCGTCGACGAAAACAACCACGAGCACTCCCACGAAGAGCGCAAACACGCTTCGATCTGGATGAAGAAAAACAAACAGGCGCTGCGTGCCTACGTCAAAGGCATGATCCAGGTGGAGCCCAGCGCCGCGCAACGCCTGGCCCTCAAGCCGTTTGCGGTGATGTTCGGCAAAGCCTGGGGCTATCCGCTGCTGGTGGTGGAATCCAGGGATCGCGCCTGGGCGCTGGCGCGGGATGTGCTCGATGAGCAGGTGTCGGATGTGGCGCATTTCTGAGCGGCTATGCGATACAAAATGTATGCGGGCTAACAGTGGCGAGCAAGCTTGCTTGCGCTGGGGTGCGAAGCGCCCCTAAAAAGCCGGAGACTGCTTCGCAGTCAGCGGGAGCAAGCTCCCTCGCCACAGCAAGCCTGCTCCCACATTGGTTGAGTGGTGTGCTTACGGGCACATTAAAGTATCCTCCGCGCCCCGCTTATCACTGATTCAAAAAGAATGACCGGACAAGACATGCAGGCACTGCTGGAATCGATCCTGGGCGAAGTTCGCCCCCTGATCGGCCAGGGCAAAGTCGCCGACTACATCCCCGCACTCGCCGATGTACCCGCCAACCAGCTCGGCATCGCCGTGTACGGCAACGACGGCTCGGCCTATTGTGCCGGCGACGCCGACACGCTGTTCTCGGTACAGAGCATCTCCAAGGTGTTCAGCCTGGTGCAGGCCATCGACCATGGCGGCGAAACCATCTGGGAGCGCCTGGGCCACGAGCCTTCGGGGCAACCGTTCAATTCCATGGTGCAGCTGGAGTTCGAACGCGGCCGCCCGCGCAACCCCTTCATCAATGCCGGCGCTCTGGTGATCTGCGACATCAACCAGTCGCGCTTTGCCGTGCCGATCCTGTCGATGCGTGACTTCGTGCGGCGCCTGTCGGGTAACCCGCACATCCTGGTCAACAGCGTCGTCGCCGACTCCGAGGCCCAACACGGCGCGCGCAACGCGGCCATGGCCTACCTGATGAAGGCCTTCGGCAACTTCCACAACGACGTCGACGCGGTGCTGCACAGTTACTTCAACTACTGCGCGCTGCAAATGAGCTGCCTGGATCTGGCCAGGGCTTTCAGCTTCCTGGCCAATGAGGGCGTGAGTGCCCACAGTGGCGAACAGATCTTGACCGCGCGCCAGACCAAGCAGGTCAACTCGATCATGGCCACCAGCGGGCTGTATGACGAGGCGGGCAACTTTGCCTACCGCGTGGGTTTGCCGGGTAAAAGCGGGGTTGGCGGCGGGATTGTCGCGGTGGTGCCGGGGCAGTTTACCGTTTGCGTGTGGTCGCCGGAATTGAATGCGGCGGGGAACTCGCTGGCGGGGATGAAGGCGTTGGAGTTGCTGAGTGAGCGGATTGGCTGGTCGGTGTTTTGAAAGCGTCGACCTTGAAGGCAAGTGACGCTAACACTGGCTGAGAGGACAGGGGATACACGTTGAGGTAAAGTTGATCCAGCGTTCGACGCCCGGGGTGATCTATGCTAATCGTCATTGATCCTCCCTTGTCCTAAGCCGGAGACCAGCATGTCGCGTAAAAAAGTTAAGCCGCAGATCACTGAAGCACAGGTGCTCGCCCAAGAGTCGAGTATTCCCTCTATAGCAGCCAAGGCATTTCGGGACGCTTACGAGGTTGCCATTTCCAAAGGTGAGTCTGTCCTCGTGGTGCGTGCGGGCCAACTCATGAAAGTTTCAAACACAGAGGCTCTGGTTATTCGACCGGTCGAAGCCTACGGGACCCTCAAGGCCGGCACGCGCTTGAAAACCAGAAAGTCTCTGTTGGATCGCCGATCCGCCCAGGCGCAGATCCAGGCTTGAGTACAACGCCCCGAGTCCGGATGTTCGCCGGACCTAACGGGAGCGGGAAAAGTACGTTCAACTCGAAGGTTCCGGCGCATTTGCTGGTTAACTACATCAATCCTGACGCGATTGAGTTAGGCATCCGCGAAACGGGGCATTCGAGTTCGCTACGTTTGGACTTGAGCAATATGCCAGGCTGGCGCTTCCATTCTTGCGCAGTCATACGCTACTTTTAAGGTTCCCCGACTCTCTTGCCAAGCTGGATAACCTGGTTGTGGACGGCGAGTGGATGACCTTTCCATCCCGGCAAATTGATTCCTATATTGCGTCGGCTTTATCTGACTTTATTCGCGTGTCTCTGATTAAAGAACGCGTGAGTTTTACCTTTGAAACCGTGATGTCGGACACTAGCAAGATTGAGTTGTTGCGGCACGCGAAAGCTGCCGGTTATCGCGTCTACGTTTATTACGTCGCTACGGCAGACGCAGATATCAACGTTGCTCGGGTTGCTTACAGAGCTTCCATTGGCGGGCATGATGTTCCTGCCGACAAAATCCGATCTCGATATAACCGCTCTTTGGAGAATCTTTTCGAGGCGATATTGCTATCCAATCGAGCTTATATTTTTGACAACTCGCAGGACGGTGAGCCTAGCTTTGCTCAGCTTGCTGAAATTACAGAAGGCGAAGATATCGATATCGTCTCTAATACCCAGCCGGCCTGGTTTCAGCAGTATGTCATCGAAAAGCTGACGTAGAGCAAAGGGTAAGGGCTTTGGCTAATCAAGCGTTTCGCGGTTTTTTGAGCAAATCCACCAACAAATAAAGCGCCCCGGCGGTGATCGCGATATCGGCAATATTGAACACCCCGGTGTGTGTGGGCCCCACGCTCAGCACCATGTAATCCACGACATGCCCGTCGCGAAACACACGGTCGATCAAGTTGGCGATACCGCCCAAGGCAATTGCGTAAAGCGGCAAGACTTTACGCAGCGGCTGGCTCCAGTTGGAAAGCGACCACCCCATGGCCCACGTCACCACGACGGCTACGCCAACGATAAAGATCAGCTGTTTGACCTGCGGCGGCAATGCGGCGCCCAGGCTGAGGAAGGCGCCTGGGTTGAGGCTCAGTTCCAGCGCAAGGTTGAGAGGGTTGGAGCCGATTTTGAAGCTGCTGGTTTGAAGCGAAACCAAGGCCAGCAGCTTGACCAACTGGTCCACGGCAACAAAGGCAAGGCCGGCGAGGAGGGCGAAGGTGCGGCTTCGCAGAAGGGGCGATGTACTCAAGCGGTAACTTCCTGTTCCGGTCTGTCGATAGAGCGCCCGAAGATAGCTCAGGCGCTCTATCGCGTCCATCTTTAGGCGGCTGGGTGGGCTACGTTCAGGGCTTTGTCCACCAGCAACTGCACACCTTCGAGCATGCGGCAGATGCCCAGCGCGACATTGCGTTGGGAGCCGTCGATTTCAAACGCCAGGTGGTTGGCGATATCGCTGATGGACGCCAAGTCCTGGGAAGCGTTGACCAGCAGGGTTTCGGTGCCCAGGTCGGCGCGCACGGTGAAGATGCCTTCACTGGGTTCGGGAATGGGTTTGCCGGGGTTGAGGTAGTGGGCGATCGCACGGTAGGCCACTTCGTGCAGGGTGCTGGTGTCGTAGTCTGACTGGCCTGGGGGATTTGGGCTGTCTTTGATCATGGTGAAGGTCCTAAGATTGAGTGGAGCTGCCAACGTTCGCGGTCAAGCGAAGAGGGTGGCAGCTGTACACGGGTTGACCGACCGGCAATCAAAGGAAATCCGGCATACCCGAAGGTATCCCGCGTACAGCCACCGCAACACGATACCTCAGGCGTGAAAAAAACACCTGAAATAGCTTTGAGCCAAGCTGTACTTTAATTAATCGGACGGTCAAATCCGGCCGCTGAATTGGCAGCGACGGCACAGAGATTAGTCAGCCCACTTCCGACCGACAACCTGAAACCCTTGTGGGAAATATCTGAACGCACGCGATCTCCTGTGGGAGCTGGCTTGCCTGCGATAGCAGTGTGTCAGCCAACCCATGCGGCACTGGAAGCCTGCTATCGCAGCATAGGTATCTACTTCTGGTGAACACAACGTCTGTGGCAAGTGGGCTGTTGTGGCGAGCAGGCTTGCCCTGCGTTGGGCTGCGCAGCAGCCCCAAAAAAACAGACTCAGCGTTCTTTCAGGAGTATCTCGGTGTCTACATTGGGGCTGCTGCGCAGCCCAACGCAGGGCAAGCCTGCTCGCCACAGAGGAATGTGGCAGCTTTAAAAAATTGTGTAGAGACCTATGGCTATCGCAGGCAAGCCAGCTCCCACACTTTGATCTTCATTGGGGTTGCGGTTGATATCCGGCCAATAAAAAATGCGCCCCTGAGGGCGCATTTTTTTGTTCGGTCAGTAATCACCTGATCAGGCAATCGCATCCCAAGCCCGATCACCGTGCTCGTCTTTAATCCGAGTCGGCAAGCCCATCACGTCCAGCGCCTTCAGGAACGGCTCAGCCGGCAGTTCCTCGACGTTGGCCATGTGCTTCACATCCCACTCGCCACGGGCTACCAGCAGCGCTGCGGCTACTGGGGGAACGCCTGCGGTGTAGGAGATGCCTTGGCTGTCGGTCTCGGCAAAGGCTTCTTCATGGCAGGCCACGTTGTAGATGAACATCTCACGTGGCTGGCCGCCTTTGGTGCCTTTGACCAGGTCACCGATGCAGGTTTTGCCGGTGTAGCCCGGGGCGAGCGAAGACGGGTCGGGCAGCACGGCCTTGACCAGTTTAAGCGGCACGACTTCCAGGCCTTCGGCGGTGGTGACCGGCTTTTCGGAGAGCAGGCCGAGGTTTTTCAATACGGTGAACACGTTGATGTAGTGTTCGCCGAAGCTCATCCAGAAACGCACGTTGGGCACGTCGAGGTTTTTCGACAGCGAGTGCACTTCATCGTGGCCGGTAAGGTAGAGGTTCTGCGAACCGACGACCGGCAGGTCGTCGGTGCGTTTGACTTCGAACATGGTGTTGCTGGTCCACTGGCTGTTCTGCCAGCTCCACACCTGCCCGGTGAACTCGCGGAAGTTGATTTCCGGGTCGAAGTTGGTGGCAAAGTATTTGCCATGGCTGCCGGCATTGACATCGAGAATGTCGATCGAATCAATGCGGTCGAAATGCTGTTGCTGCGCCAGCGCGGCATACGCGTTGACGACACCCGGGTCGAAGCCCACGCCAAGAATGGCAGTGATGTTCTTCTGTTTGCACTCTTCCAGGTGGTTCCATTCATAGTTGCCGTACCACGGCGGGGTCTCGCAGACCTTGCCCGGCTCTTCGTGAATGGCGGTGTCCAGGTACGCAACGCCCGTGTCGATGCAGGCACGCAGTACCGACATGTTGAGGAACGAGGAACCTACGTTGATGACGATCTGCGACTCTGTCTCGCGGATCAGGGCCTTGGTCGCTTCCACGTCCATGGCGTTCAGCGCAAAGGCTTTAATATCCGCAGGCACCTTGAGGCTACCCTTGGCCTTGACGCTGTCGATGATGGCCTGGCATTTGGAGATGTTGCGCGACGCGATAGCAATACGACCGAGTTCGTCGTTGTGCTGCGCGCACTTGTGGGCCACCACCTTGGCGACACCTCCTGCACCAATGATAAGAACGTTCTTTTTCAATTGCTTTATCTCTCCTTTATCCGCCAGCTTACGAAAGGCTGGACAGGTAGTCGTCGTAACCAAATTCACGAACCACCTCGACTGTACCGTCGAGTTGTTTCACTACGATGGACGGCATTTTCAGGCCGTTGAACCAGTTTTTCTTGACCATGGTGTAGCCTGCGGTGTCGATGAACGACAGCCGATCGCCGATGGCCAGCGGACGATCAAATTGATACTCGCCGAAGATGTCCCCGGCCAGGCAGGATTTGCCGCACACCATATAGGTGTGTTCACCCTCGCTCGGCGCCAGCTTGGCGTTGAGGCGGTAGATCAGCAGGTCCAGCAGGTGGGCTTCGATGGAGCTGTCCACTACAGCAAGGTTCTTGCCGTTGTAGAGGGTGTCGAGCACGGTGACTTCCAGGGAAGCGCTGTTGGTGATCGCCGCTTCGCCGGGTTCCAGGTACACCTGCACGTCGTACTTCTGCGAGAACGCCTTGAGGCGCTGGCAGAAGGCGTCGATGGCATAGCCTTCACCGGTAAAGTGGATGCCGCCGCCGAGGCTCACCCAGTTGACCTTGTGCAGCAGCGCACCGAAGCGTTCTTCGATGGTGTTCAGCATCTGGTCGAACAGGTTGAAGTCACCGTTCTCGCAGTTGTTGTGGAACATGAAGCCCGAGATCTGCTCGATCACGCCTTCGATCTTCACCGGGTCCCATTCGCCCAGGCGGCTGAATGGGCGCGCCGGGTCGGCGAGCAAATAGTCGGAGCTGCTTACCTGCGGGTTGACGCGCAGGCCGCGGGTCTTGCCTTCGCTGCGTTCGGCAAAACGTTGCAATTGGCTGATGGAGTTGAAGATGATCTTGTCGCAGTTCTCCAGCATCTCTTCGATTTCGTCGTCAGCCCACGCCACGCTGTAGGCGTGCGCTTCACCTTCGAACTTCTGGCGACCGAGCTTCAATTCATACAGCGACGACGAGGTGGTGCCGTCCATGTATTCCTGCATCAGGTCAAACACCGACCAGGTGGCAAAGCACTTGAGCGCCAGCAGCGCCTTGGCGCCGGACTGCTCGCGCACGTAAGCAATCTTCTGCATGTTGACCAGAAGCTTCTGTTTATCGATGAGGTAGTACGGCGTTTTGATCATTTTTGAGAGCCTGCGGCGGTGCCTGCCAAAAAAGGACACGCATTGTGCCCGCACTTGGATCAGATCGAAAGGTTAGCGGGCGGATTTTGCGCGCCAGGTTTCCAAGGGTAGCGTCTGAGTATGACTGTTTATGGCTACAACGCCGGTCTTCGGTAGCTGCAGGTGAGCCAAATCACTTCACGGACTTGGCGTGAGTGGCGGTGTCATCAGTCACCGAGTGAAACCCGCACTGTAGATAAAACGCTGCGCCCTGCGCTGTGTCTGTCGTCAGGCGCACCGTTTGAAAGTGCATGGCGGCGAATGCCAGCAACTGTTGTACCAGCGCTTTTCCAATATGTTGCCCACGCATCGATGGAGCGACGTAGACGCGGCGTATTCGGCCGTTGTCGGGAGTGGAATACGGATCGCGTGAAACGCCCCCGATTGCGACCAACTGGTCGTGGCGGAACACACCCAAAAGGCATTCGCCGGGTTGATCAAACCGAGTGGTGCGGTTTTCCCATTCGGTGATAAGCCGCGTGAGGAACCTGAACCCCTCGGCCACGGCCTGCACTTGCAGCGTGTGGATCTGCTCGGGCAGATCTTCCAGTCGTTTTATCGAAAAGTCTTGGCTGAGAACCATCACGCCACCCGATTGCGACCCGCGTCCTTGGCTTGATACAACTGCATATCCGCACGCTTGAGCAATGCCGAGGAATCCCGGTCGGCTGACTCTGCGATGCTCACGCCAATACTCACCGTCACATGCCCCACCGTCGCAAATGTCGCCGCCGCCACCGCCGCGCGGATTTTCTCGGCGACCACCTCAGGGCTGTCCGGCTCTTCGACTTCCGGCAGCAACACCGCGAATTCTTCACCGCCATACCGTGCGACAAAGTCGGTGGCGCGGGTGTTGCTTTCGATCAGGGCTGCCAGTTGGCACAGTACCTCGTCACCGACCGCGTGGCCGTAGGTATCGTTGACGCGCTTGAAGTAGTCGGCGTCGATCAGCAGCAGGGCGAAGGTGCGGCCCGTGCGTTGGAACAGCAGGCTGTTCTCGGCGAGTTTTTCGTCGAAGCGGCGGCGGTTGTAGACGCCGGTCAGCGCGTCGTGGGTCGCCAGGTTGAGCAGGTCGGCGTTGGCCTGGGTGAGGTCGGCCGTGCGTTGGGCGACGGTGGCTTCCAGAGAGGCGTTGGCTTCTTGCAATTGGCGCTCTTTGGCCAGCAGCGATTGGGTCATGCTGGTAAGGGAGCGGCCCAGTTGCGCAATCTCCAGCACTGAGTGTTCCTGGGGAAACGCGGCACCAGGTTGCTGCTCCTGAACGAGCCTGGCGGATTTGGCCAGGCGTTCGATCGGGCGGCTGAGGGAGGAGGCGAGGTAGTAGGCCGCCAATACGAACGCGACCGCTGCCAGTACGCCGAGCATCAGCAATTTATACAGCAGTGTGCGCGCCGGTTGCAGGGCCACGTCCAGCGGCTGACGGACCATGATGTACCAGGTCATGTTCGCATTGGACGGGCTCGGCACGGCGACGGAGGCAGTGACGTAGCCGTTGCCGGCCCACCAGCCGGAATGGGTGATCAGTTTGCCTTGCGGCATTTGCTCGCCGGAAAGGCTTTCGGGGTAGAGCACCTTGCCGTCGAAGTCGACGATCAGGGCCTCGATATCGGGGATAGCGTCTTTTTGCATCACCGCCGAGTCGACGATCTGCGTGACCCAACGCCAATGCGCATGCGCACCCAGCACACCGATGGTCTCTCCCTGGGCATTGCGGATAGGTGCGGCAAAGTCGATAAAACGCAATGGCTCGCCGCTGGCCGAACTGGGCAACAGCTTGGCCAGCAACACCGCTTCGTGAGGGTCACCGGTGTATTCGCCGCGAAGACCAGCCTGAAACCAGGGCCGCTGGCTTACCGACTGGTTGACCAGCAACCCATTGACCGCCTGACGAACATGCCCCTCGGCGTCGGCGATACCCATCCAGGCATATTCGGCGCGTGACTGGGTGCGCAGTTCCATCAGGGTGAGGATGTCCGGCGCATCCAGGTTGCCCTTGCGCATGATCGGCGCCTTGCTCAGCAAAGACACTTCCAGCTGGCGTTCACGCAGTTGCACAGCGAGCAAGGCCGCAGTGGAGCGCGCCGTGCTCAGCAGGGCATTGCCGCTGGCCTGCTTCATCTGTTCAGTGGCGATACGGCCCACGTAGACCCCGACGCTCAACAACGTCAGCAGTGATAAACCGGCAAACCACAGGGTCAGGTGACTACGCAGACTGGCTTTGATCATGGGGCTTTGTCTAAGGCGGCAAGTCTTTACATGGTAGGCGTAATTTCAGACCGATTGCCAGGTTTTGATTCAGGTATTGGTCTTCAATTTGGTCCATAAACGCGTCGCCAGGCGTGCTATTGCAGGTGGCAAGTCTTCAACGATAAACAATTTGTCCACCACACTTTTTGGCGGGTAAATCGCCATGTCCTGTCTCACTGCCGGGTCAAGAAACTCATCCGCAGCATTGTTGGGGTTGGCGTAGTGGATGCTGTTGCTGATGTTGGCGATCACCTTGGGGTCGAGCAAATAATTCATATACGAGTAAGCATTTTTTTCATGGGGCGCAGCCTTTGGCATCACCACCATGTCCAGCCACAGTGTCGAGCCTTCTTCGGGGATCGAGTAGGCGATCTCTATGCCGTTTTTGGCCTCCTTCGCGCTCGCAGCCGCTTGCACTACGTCGCCGTTGAAACCGATCACCGCGCAGATATTGCCGTTGGCCAGGTCGCTGATGTACTTGGACGCATGGAAGTACTGGATATAGGGCCGGATCTTCAACAAGGCCTGCTCGGCCTGTTTATAGTCGGCGGGCTCATGGCTGTGATGGGGCAGACCGAGGTAGTTAAGGGTGATGGGCAGGATCTGTGTGGGGT
Source organism: Pseudomonas sp. FP2338 (assembly GCF_030687515.1). Taxonomy (NCBI): domain Bacteria; kingdom Pseudomonadati; phylum Pseudomonadota; class Gammaproteobacteria; order Pseudomonadales; family Pseudomonadaceae; genus Pseudomonas; species Pseudomonas sp. FP2338. The sequence continues at coordinate 2,831,774 of NZ_CP117436.1, forward strand.
TGTCGATGATCGCCACGCCACAGGTGCTGAGTTTTTTGAGGGTTTCTTCATCAAAGAACATCTTCCATGAGCGGGTGACGTCAGTGTTGCCGAAAATCGCCTTGATCTTCTCGACGTTGTAGCCGATGCCTGCCGTGCCCCACATGTACGGGAAGCCGTACTGGTTACCCGGATCGTTGACCTCGAGTTTTTTCATCAGCAATGGGTCGAGGTTTTTCCAGTTCGGCAGCTGGCTGCGGTCCAGCTTCTGGATGGCGCCAGCCTTGATCAGTCGCGACAAAAAGTGGTTGGAAGGGCTGACTACGTCATAGCCGGTATTGCCGGTCATCAGCTTTGATTCGAGCACTTCGTTGCTGTCGTGAATATCGTAGGTAGCCTTGATGCCGGTGGCTTGTGTGAAGCGGGTGAGGGTGTCGTCGGCGATGTAGCCGTTCCAGTTGGAGATATTCACTTCTTCGGCGGCGTAGCCGACCACTGAAAACGCGCTGAGTAAAACCGCCATGGGCAATTGGTTGATGTGCATTGCATTCACCTTTTCTTGTTTTAGATTTCTGAACGGGCACGCACAGCTTCGACGCGCATGCGCAGCAGGGCACCGAGGTCGAACAGCGGGCGCGGTGGCAACCAGCCGGGTTGCGCGCGCTGGATGACCGATTGCAGCAAAGGCGAGCTTTCACCTGAAGCCCATTCGGCTATTAATCGCCCCCACAACGTGCCGCGTGCTACACCGGAACCATTGCAGCCGGCGATGGCGTACAGGTTGTTTTCGACTTTGGCGAAGTAGGGCTGCCCAGAGCGTGAGGCGCTGAGGTGGCCGGTCCAGGTGTAGTGGATATCCTGCTCAGTGAGCCATGGGAAGCGCCGTTGCAAACCCAGCAAATGGTGATGGCGCCGTTGCAGCAAATCGCCGTTGGACAAGTCACGGGTGCGGTATTCGGCGGTGTTGCGGATCATCAAGCGCCGGTCCGGAGTCAGGCGCACGGTGGCGCCCAACGGCCGCGTCGACAGCACGCCCCAGGGCTCGGCTGCACATTCTTTTGGTGTGAGCGGGCGGGTGAGGCTGGCACTGAGTTCCATGGGAAAGGTGGCGCTGCGGTCCAGGCCGACACGCGGGATAAAGGCGTTCAGGCACACCAGCACCTGCCGCGCCTTGACGCTCCCATGAGTGCTGGTGGCGCGAATGGCACCGTTTGCCATGCGCTCCAACCCGGTGATATCGGTGTTTTCAAACAGGCTGACGCTGGTCGGTAAAGCGTCCAGTAACCCCTTAACATACTTGGCCGGTTGCAGCAGAGCGTTGCCATCGCCGCACCAGATCCCTGCCTGATAATGCGCGGTACCGAGCGTGTGGCGCAGTGCGTCGCCTTGCAACAGTTGCGCGGATGCGCCGAGGGCATGCAGGGTGGCGAGCTTGGCATCGACGTGGGTGAGCTTGTCGCTGTCATGCACAGCAAAGAAATAGCCGTTGTCGCGAAAGTCGCAGTCGATGCCATGGTGCTTGATGCGTTTTCGCACTTCGTCACTGGCCGCGCGGGAGATGACAGTGTCCACCTCGAATCCTGCGAACCCGGGGCGGCCCATCAATTCGCTTTCGGCCGGATGTTCATGGGCCACCACAAACCCCGAGTTCCGCGCGGAAGCACCTTGGGCCGCACACTGGCGATCGACGATCACGATGCGCGCTTGCGGGTGCATGGCTGCCAGGCTGTGAGCTGCGCAGAGGCCGGTGATACCCGCGCCGATCACCAGCCAGTCGGCTTGTTGCGTGCCCTGCAAGCTGCTGCGGATGGGAAGAGCGACGGTTTGGGCGATCCAGCCACAGATATTGTCCACGGAAAACCTCGGATGCATGCGTTGATAGCATGAATGAGTTAAGTCGATGGCTGGAATTTATAGGGGCTTGGGTGATACAACCAACGTTATAAAATCATCCAGCTATTCGGAAAACGCATGGATAAGATTCGTCACGTACCTTCGTTGCAGGGCCTGCAAGCGTTGGTAGAAGTCAGCGACAGCGCCAGCTTTACCCAAGCCGCGCAAACCCTGTGCCTGACTCAAAGCGCAGTCAGTCGCCAGATTCAGCAATTGGAAGGCCATTTCGGCGTACCGCTGTTGACCCGCACCAGTCGTAGCCTGTGCCTGACCGCCGAGGGCGAGCAAGTGTTGGCCAGCGCCCGCAGCATACTCGGGCAACTGAAGGTGCTGGAGGAGCGGATTTCACCGCAAAAACGCGCCTTTCGCATTCGCTTGCATGTGTCGCTGGCCGTGCGTTGGTTACTGCCCAAACTCAGTGATTTCTACCGACTGCACCCGGATATTGCCCTGGCGATCGAGACCGTCGCCACCGAAGTGGTTGAGCCAGCGGGCGACAGCGATGCGTACATTCAATACCTGCCCAAACCGCCGAATGATCCGGCATGCCTGACGCTGTTCCAGGAAAAACTGGTGCCGGTGTGCACACCCGGCCTGAGGCCGCTGGCCACGCTGGATGACCTGCGTAGCGTGGCGCTGCTGCACCGTTCGGTGGACAAACAAGACTGGCGTGTATGGCTGGCCGCCCACGGCGCTGGTGTGCTGGAGGATTACCGGCACATCCCGTTCAACCTTGACGAGCTGGCGCTGGATGCCGCTGCGCGGGGGCTTGGTGTGGCGATGACTGACCTGACGCTGGCTGCCGAATCGATCGAGCGCGGGATGTTGGTGGTGCCGTTGGGTGAGCCGCTGGAAACGGGCGGGGTGTACGCGCTGTGCCTGCAACCGATGGCTGCATCCCATCCGGCTTGTGCAGTGATCATGGAGTGGTTTGGGCGACAGGTGCGCTGAACCACAAACGTTCAAGAATGCGCACTAACCCCCTCAGTAGACTCGCCTGACTTCTTCTACTGCAGGTTCCCCATGGACATTTTTCTCTACGCGTTCAGCGTCATGTACAGCCCCGGCCCCGTCAACCTGATGGGCCTGAACGCCGGCCTCACGGGCAAGTTCCGTCGCTCCACCGGCTTCTACATCGGCGTGGGGTGCGCGATGCTGTTGATGTTCGTGGTGTTCGGCTACACCGGCGAAGCGATCATCTCCCAGGCGGCGTTGCCGTATATTTCTTTGATTGGCGGCGTGTACACGCTGTACCTCGCGTACCAGGTGTTCACCGCGCGTACCGAGGTGGATGATTCTTCAGGTTCGCCGGCCAAGACCCTGACCTTCTGGAATGGCCTGGTGATTCAGCTGCTCAACCCCAAGGGCATCGTCGCGGTGTTGCCGATCACCAGCGTGATGTTGCCGGCGGCGCATATTACCGGCGCCTCGATCTTTGGCGTGTCGGCCTTGCTGGGGCTGGGCGCGGTCGGCGCGCCGTGGGTGTACGCCTTGCTGGGCGCGCTGCTGGGGCGGCGGATCAACGGGGCGGCGGCGTTTATCTGGTTCAACCGCTGCATGGGGCTGGCGCTGGCCGGGTGTGCGTATTTCATGTTTCATGCGTTCTACCTGCACGTCTTTACACCTTAAGCCGTGGGGCAGCCTCGGTGGCGCGCAGTGTCAGGCTCCGACGTCAAGGGCGATCCATACCCCATAAGTGCGACCGCGCACGAGCTTGAGCGGCTCTTGTGGGAAACTTGATGGATATCGCCGACGTCGATGATGAAATCTACCGGGCTTTTTTTGCGTTAAAGAGTGGGAGAGAACAATGACGAGCATGAACGAACAATCCGCCGAGGCAGTGATCGCGTTCTGGAGGCAGGCCGGGCCCAAGCGCTGGTTCACCAAGGATGAGGCGTTTGACGCGGCCTTTCGCGAGACCTTTCACGCCACGCATATGCAAGCCGCCCGGCGTGAGTTGGAGGGTTGGCTGGATTCGGCGCCGGGCGCTTTGGCCTTGTTGATTCTGTTGGATCAATACCCACGCAATGCCTTTCGCGGTACAGCACATATGTTTGCTACCGACCCGCTGGCGCGTTTATACGCCTACCGGATGGTGGACGCCGGGTTGGATCAACAGATCGAGCCGGAACTGCGCGCGTTCTGTTATCTGCCGTTTGAACATTCCGAAGACCCGGCGGACCAGCAGCATTCGCTGGCGTTGAACCAGCATTTGGACGCCAGCACCTACCATTGGGCCAAGGAGCACGCCGATATCATTGAGCGGTTTGGGCGGTTTCCCCATCGCAATGCGGTATTGGCCAGGGCAACCACCGAACTCGAGCACGAGTTTCTCAAGGCCGGCGGCTTCGCCGGCTAGGCCAGAGACGACTCGGTCCAGCTCCCACCTTCAATCGAAACCGTTTGGACGTGCGTGGTCCTAGGCCTCGGCGGGCGCCAGGGTTTCCTTGGTAGCCACTGGACGAAAGCGCCGCAGCCCCTTGAGGTCGACCGCCCAGCGCAGTGCTTCGGTGGCCGAGGGGCGCGGGCCATGGGTAATCGCGTTTTCATCCTGGGTGAGCGTGCCGAGGTAGCCCTGTGCACCGCCGCGCTCGCTCCAGTAGCGGGTGTGGCTGAGCCAGGAGCGAGCGAGCCAGCCTTTCCAGGTGCCCACGGTGACGGGTAAATCCAGCACGCCTGCACCCATCACCGGCTTGACCGGGCCGCCGACGATATCGCCAAACAAGCCGTAGGGCGCGGGGAAGTACAGGTTGGTCCAGCGCGTCACGGCAAACGCCGCGGCGTGGTGCAGGTACTGTGGAGTGAACGGTTTTTGCCCGAGCATCACCGGCTGGCGGGCGTTGTAGCCGTAGCCCTTGGTGTCTTCGGTAGGTGGGCAGGCCGGCGCTTCGCGGCGCTCGATGCGTTTTTTAAAGTCACTCACGCTGCGGCCCAGCAACAGGCTGGCGTGGGCCATGGGGCTACCCACCGTGACCAAATCCGTAATGCGCCAGGGGTTGCCCAGGCCGCGCTGTTCGATAAACGCTTGGGCCTGTTGGTCACGAAATCTCAGGACACTGCCCAGGCTACCGTCGAGGGCGGCGCCGGCGTTGGGCAGCGTTTCGTTGATCACCGGTTGCAGCGGTTGGTGCTCGGCATAACGGTTGGCCAACTCGCGGTTGCTGGGAATCACCTTGGTCAGTTGATCGTGATGTTCATGCCACAGGTAGCCGACGATGTCGTAGGCAATCACACTGCCCAAACTGTGGCCGACGACGATGATGCGGTCGTAGTCGCCCTTGTTGTGCAGGGCGCGCAGTAACGCGACGCCATCGGCGCGGATCTGTTCGCGCACCACCACGTTCTGCGGGTTGGGGCTCAGGTAGCGGGCCGCATCGCCCAGGTAGGACAGCGCGGAATAACGCAGGCCCAGGCCGATGGCCCCGAGCAGCAGTGGCACCAGCGCGAAGGGGTTGTCGCTGTGGTCGAACCGGCCCCAGGCCGTGGCGAGGGTGCCGCTGGCAATCAGCAGCAGGAGCACCAGCACCGTCCAGCGCGTGGTGCGCCAGATCGGCACGATGGCCTCGGGAATGTCACGGCGTGGGCGCTTGAAAATATCCCACAACCAGCCCAGCAGGTGGCCAACCTTGGTGCCCTGCATCTTGTGGGCCCAGTAATACTCGTAGAAATCCGTGCTGGTGCGACCCGACGACTTCAATACACGCAGGTCAAAGTTGCGCGATAGCCGGTCCGGCTTGCTCCAGTAAAACGGCGTGCCATCGGGCGTGTCCGCCGGGATCATCGCTTCGACGAAGCCGCGCAAGGTGTCCATCGGGCGCTGTTCGCCGATGCCATGGATAACGACAACTGCTTGTTTCATAAGCTTATCTTCCTTGAAAGCTATGGGTGAGTGGTGCGAAGGCCGGCACGGCTTCGCCAGGTGGCAAAGAGCTATGATCTTGCCATTAATGCTGCTATTCCCGCCAGGAATGCCTCCATAAAAACTGCGCATTGTCTTTCTGGGCGCCGATCTCGTAGCGTGGGCCTTCACCCGAGGAGAACCTCTATGCCCGCACCGTCGTTGCGCCTTTATGTCGATGCTCAATTCACCAGCCCCTACGCCCTGTCGGTGTTCGTCACCCTGCTGGAAAAGGGCCTGGCCTTCGAAACCGTCACCCTTGACCTGGACACGGCGCAAAACCACGCGGCGGAATTTGCCCAACTGTCCCTGACCCAGCGCGTGCCCACGTTGGTGCAAGGCGACTTTGCATTGTCGGAGTCCTCGGCGATCAGCGAATACCTGGATGAGGCTTACCCCGAGACCACGGTGTACCCGACGGACGCAAAACAGCGGGCGAGGGCGCGTCAGGTCCAGGCGTGGCTGCGCAGCGACTTGCAGGCGATTCGTCAGGAACGCTCGACGCTGGTGGTGTTTTACGAACAGAAGAGGCCGCCGCTGTCGCCTGCAGGTGAGGCGGCCGCGCGCAAGTTGATCAGCGCGGCACAGGCGTTATTGGCAGGCAACGCGCAATACCTGTTCGGCGCGTGGTCGATTGCTGATGTTGACCTGGCCGTGATGCTCAACCGCCTGATCCTCAACGGTGACAACGTGCCGTCCGAGCTGGTGGCCTATGCACAACGCCAATGGCAGCGGCCCTCGGTGCAGGCCTGGGTCAACCTGCAACGCCCGGCGCTCTAGGGGTTACAGCCATTCCTGGGCCACACGCCGGTCCAGGTCTTCCCAATCGGCCATGCCCAGCACCCGTGTGGTGTTCAAACCGCGCAGGTAGCCGCGCAGTTGCTGGACAGTGGCGTAACGCAGGTCGGCTTCTGCGGTTTCGTCCTGCAGCACGTCTTCATAATCGACCAGGTAATCGGCGACCCGCTCGCGAAACTCCGGCAATACGGCTTCGCGGATGCGGTCGAAGGTTTTCTGGTGGGGCTTCATGGCGTGGTCCTTATAGGTTTTATGAGAAGAGGCTGCCTGACACTATCGGTTCAAATGATAGTCACCATCAAGGATCACAGGTTCTGTTTTTGCGCCAAAAGCGGACAATCGCCCCATCGACACGCTGCTCAAGGAAATGCGCGATGAGGACGATTATTCAGCTGGGCCTGATGATACTGATGCTCGGCACCACGGTGCTGGCCAACCCGGCGATTGCCGATGATCTGCGTACCGGCCATTTGCTGCCCCTCGTCGGTAGCGTAGACTCCCTGCGGCACGCGCAATCGGTGGGAGTGCTGTACAGCGAAAACACCCGCGACAACCTCAGCTACCTTGAACGCTACCACGCCATGGCCATGAACGGCGCCAAGGACGCCCTCGACGGGCGCATCCGTGAGGCATTCGTCAACAGCTCCGACCCGGAACTGGCGATCGATTGGTTAATGAGTTCGTTGCAGGGCACTTTTCTTGCCGTAACGGTCTATAGCAGCCTGGATGAACTGGTGCAGGCGCACCCGGATGTGGTGGTGGTGCTCGATACCCACAACCAACTGTTGACCCAGCGTAACGATCAGGTTGAGGCGCGCTTTGTTGCACGCTTCTATGACGCGAACCTGCAATACATCGCCAAGGCCGAAGGCTCGGTGCACAAGCAAGTGCCGGCGGTGTGGGTGCATGACAAGGCGGCGCCGGAAATTGCCGCACAGATTGAACAGCAGCGTGATGTACAGCTTGATGCGTTGAAGCAGTTCGATGTGTCGCTCAAGGCGTTGGTACGCGCCAGTTGATATGAACTTTTCTTTTTATACTCAGGATTTTATATGCGCGCTTTTTTCATTCCGGCCCTGGCCGCGGCACCTTTGTTGCTGACCGGTTGTATCACCGCTCCCAATGCTCCGAGCTTGACCCTGCAAACCAGCAAGACGCCTGAGGGCTATGTGCAGTGCGTATTGCCCAAGCTTGAAAAGCATGGCATTACCTCGACCGTGACCCAGAACTCGCGTCACGCCAAAGTGGTGTTGACCAGCAAGATTGCTGCCGATGATGTGCTGGAAGCCTACAAGTCCCAGGACGGCACCAAGGTGTTCCTGTATGAGCGCAAGCCACTGGCGTCGGCAATCAAGCCTTCGCGGCTGGAGTTGGCGGCGCAGGATTGCAAGTAACCCAAACCTTCACACTGTTCAATGTGGGAGCTGGCTTGCCTGCGATAGCAGAGTGTCAGTCACTATACTTCTCGACTGATACACCGCCATCGCAGGCAAGCCAGCTCCCACATTTTGTTTTATGTAAGGCTTAAGGTTTGGCTTCGTTGCTGAAGGCGTTCACGGTGTTGACCAACCCCTTGGCCGCCAACGCTACCAATTCACCGCCTTTTTCCACCGTCGCCAACGCCGGGTCCGAACCCATGCGCCCATCCGGGAAACGCGCGCGAAAATCCAGCGCTTCGCGGATCGGCCCAGTGTTGGCGATTTGCGGCGAATACTCGGCCGACTTGATCGATTCCGGGTACGCCCACTGCGTCACCGCAATCTCCGACGGCGTGGCATGGCTGCCGTGGCCCACCGGGAATTGGCGGTGAGCCAGCTCATTAACGCCTTCCAGGTCCCACCAGTTCACCAGCTTGAGCGCAAACCCGGCCGGGCGGCGAGCGTAGCTGGCTTCGGCGTACAGCTCGGAAAAGGCCGCTTCGATGGTGGCGATATTGCCGCCGTGACCATTCAAGAAAAGGATTTTGTCGAAACCATGCCCGGCCAATGAACGCACCCAGTCGCCAATTGCAGCGATAAAGGTGGAAGGGCGCAATGAAATGGTGCCGGGAAAGCCCAAGTGGTGCTGGGCCATGCCGATATTGAAGGTCGGGCCGATCAGAATGTCGGCGTTCTTCTGCGCCTCATGGGCGATGATTTCCGGGCACATCCAGTCAGTGCCCAGCAGGCCGGTAGGGCCGTGTTGTTCGTTGGAGCCGATGGGGATCACCACCGTGCGGCTGCGCTCCAGAAACTGCCCGATCTCGATCCAGGTGGATGTGTGTAGAAGCATGCGACGCTCTCTTTTATCTGTGGGGACAGGCTAACCACCACGGATTGTACGACTACTCGCCACTTGTTGGGGCTTGCAGTTCAGGTACGTCGAAGACTTCAGCCAGCGCTGGTCCGGGTACCAGGAGAACATGAACTGCCCATCCTTGAGTTTGTCTACCACCTGGCGCGCCACTTGCGGGCGCACGGCCGGGCAGCCCTGGCTGCGGCCGATACGGCCTTCGCGCCTGCTCCAGGCCGGGTTGACGTAGTCGGCCGCATGAATCACCAGCGCGCGGTCGCGGGCCTGGTCATTGAAGCCCGGCTCCAGGCCGTCCATGCGCAACGAGTAGCCGTGGGTGCCCAGGTAACTCTCCTGGGTGCGGAACAAACCCAGGCTGGATTGGTGGCTGCCTTCTCGATTGGAAAATTGCGTGGCGAAGTTTTCCCCGGATTTGGCACCATGGGCCACCAGGTCGCGCAGTACCAGGGTCTTCTTGCGCAGGTCGAAGATCCACAGCCGACGGGCGGTCGAGGGCTGGGAGTAGTCAATGACGGCCAGGCGATCCGAACGCTCTTCGCCGTTATTGACCGCGCATTGCACCGCGCTCAGGGCGCTTTTCAGTACAGTGGGATTGAGTTCTGGAGCCGAGCGCGCCAGGCTGCTATACAAAGTAGGAGGGTTGGCAGTGGCGGCGAGCGTAACATTGCTCAACGAAGCCAGGGCCACGGCGATCAAGCCGGCGCGGCATATTAAAGTCAGCATGTACAGTACATCCCCCCCGCTGTGGATTGGAGTTGAGTCAATTGTTCAAAAAACACGCATGTTACTTGAGCATTTGCCTGCTCGTTGCACCATTGGTCGCGACAGCTGATGAGCTGCCGGTGGATGCCGTACCGGTGGTTTCGACCAGCCCGGTGCAGTTGGCCCTTTCTCAACTGCCCAGCGTTTGCCCCGACCTTGCCGCGCAGATAGACGCCACGGCCCAAGCACGCTTGCAGGCGCTCTACCAGCAACAGGGCAATGTGACGCTGTGGTCCGATGAGCGCCGCCACGCACTGCAATCTCAGTTGTTGATGCTGGCCGACGATGGCCTGGAGCCCTCTCACTATAGCCTGCCTATCGTGGAGGCCACGGGTAACATGCTGTGCAGCGATATCGGCAGCAGCCGGCAATACCTGCAAGCCCTGCAGGATTTACATTACGGGCGCCTGCAACAATCGCGTTTCGAGCCGCTGTGGCATTCCCAGCCACCCACCCTCGACCCCAATATTCAAGTGCTGGCCTTCGCCGCCACCGGCCTGCAAGACATGGCCCAAGCCTTTGACCAGGCGCGCCCCAGCGCTGATCTGTACCGCAGTTTGCGCAATACCTATGCCACTGTGCGCCTGCAGCCTTTGCCCCATTGGGACCCGGTCGCCACCGGGCCGCTGCTCAAGCCAGGCATGGACGACCCGCGCGTGCCCGAACTGGCGCGGCGCTTGTACAGCGGTGGCTACCTGGCCAAGGCGCCGACGGGCAACAGCCGGCAGTACCGCGATGAGTTGGTCAAGGCGGTCAAGGCCTTCCAGCTCAGCCACTCGCTGCAGGCCGACGGTGTAATAGGCACGGGCACCGTGGCCGAACTCAATATCAGCCCGGCGATGCGCCGCGACCAGCTGCGCATCAACCTCGAACGCTTCCGCTGGCTGGCCCAGGACCTGGAGCCCGAAGGCGTGGTGGTCAATGTCGCGGGCGCGCAACTGAGCGTCTACCAGAGCGGCATCCCGGTGTGGCAAACCCGCCTGCAAGTCGGGCGTGCCGAGCGCCAGACGCCACTGCTCAAGTCGCGCATTACCCGGCTGACCCTTAACCCCACGTGGACCATTCCGCCGACCATCATGCGTGAGGACAAACTCCCGGCCATCCGCCTTAACCCCGAATACCTGCGCCAGCAAAACCTGCAAGTGCTCGACGCTCAGGGCCGCCCATTGACGGCCGACCAGGTGGATTGGTCGCACCCCGGCAACATTCTGCTGCGCCAGGAAGCCGGCCCGCGCAACCCCCTGGGCCGTATCGTGATGCGCTTTCCCAACCCCTATTCCGTTTACCTGCACGACACGCCGAGCCAGCCGCTGTTTACCAAAGGCCCACGGGCCTTCAGTTCGGGCTGTGTGCGGGTTGAGCAACCGATGATGCTGCGCGACCTGCTGGTAACCCCGGCCGAACGCACACGCACCGAAGAATTGCTCGCCACCGGCACAACCCATGAATTCAGGCTGGCCACGCCGGTGCCGGTGCTGTTGGGCTACTGGACAGTGGAAGTCGATCGCCAGGGCGGGTTGGTGTACTCGCCGGATATTTATGGGCGTGACCCGGTGTTGGTGAAGGCGATGGGCGCGGTGCTCTGAAGCTCGCGTGGCAGATGGGTTCGTTGTGGCGAGCAGGCTTATTGTGTCAGACGGGGTCGTTGTGGCGAGCAGGCTTGTTCTCCACATCATGCCTGCTCGCCACAAGGTTGATGTGCGCCAGGATCACGTCGACGGCCTCGGCAGCTGTCGCACGTGCAGTGTCGACAGTCAGTGGCGTTTCAGCCCACGCTTCATATTCATGTACTGAAACGGATTGCCAGGAAGGCGGCACCAACCCGGCCACATCACCGGTGCGGCTTTCCACACGGCGCCGATGTTCCCGCAGGTCAGAGCAAACCACTTCAATATCAAGCAGCTCGACACCCGCTGTCGCCGCCACGGCCTGCCACGCCTCCCGGCTCTCCTTCACCGGGTTTACACCGTCGGCAATCACCGTCTGCCCCAGTCGCAGGTTACTCAACGCCAGCGCATTCGCCACGCCATAACCGCTGGCACCCACATCAGCGTTCAATACGTTTGCATCCCTAAGCGCCTGCTCAATCACGTCAATACGCAGGTAAACCGCGTTTATCCGACGTGCCAGTGCGCTGGCAATGGTGGTCTTGCCGGTGCCGGGCAGGCCGCTGAATACAATAAGCATGGTCAATCCTTCGAGTAGGGCGCCTGGCCAGTCTAGCGTTGCTTACTTCAAATAGCAGGCGCTGATCCAGCCGGCGGGGCGGGCGGCCAATTGCGTGGCCACGGGCAGGTAGCGTTTATCCAGTTGCGCCGCCAGCCAGAACAACGTTGCGCTGCTTTTGGCATCCCAGGTGCCGCTGTAGCCGGCTTCGCCCACCTTGGCGCGGTCTTTGTCGAACTGTACGTGGGTATGCAGGAATTCCTGGTGGCTGCGTTGCCCGGTGGCGTAAGGCACCAGCCAATCCAGGGCGGCGCGCAGCGACGTGCCATTGGTCTTGAGGTTGAGCCAGTCGCCGCCGTAGGGCTTGGCGGCCAGTGCGGCCTGCACCAGCGGTTCAAGGTCGTAGACCACGTAATGCAGGGCGTCACGGTCCTGGAAGTCGGTGACCGAGCCGTCAGGCAGGATATTGTCGGCCACTTGCTGTTTAAACAGCTGATGGGCCTGCTCAAGCATGGCTCGGTCGTCGAGTGCGGTGGCGGCCAGGGTCACCAACTTGACGCGGTGGCTCTGCCAGTTATTGGTCTGGGTGGCTTTTTTCTGCCCGTGGAATTGCTCGATATGCGCGATGTAGCCATTGCCCAGGCTGCTGATCAAGCGGCGGCTTGCGGCGCGGGTTTCCAGGCGCAAATGGTCGGCGGTCAGCGCATAGGCCGTGATCAGCATATCGAGGTTGGTTTCGTCGATGGGGTTGAAGTCCGGCTGGTAGACATCGGCCCAGGCGGCAAGGTACTCGTCGACTTGCTTGAGGTAGCGCGGGTCACCGCTGATGCGCCAGGCCAGCGCCGCCTGGCGCATCAGCGGCCAGTCCTTTTCGGCAACCATGCTTTGCTCGCGAATGCCATGGTTTGGCAGGGTGCCTTCGGTGTGCACATGCGGCAACGGCGCTGGCAGGTCGACCAAATGCCGTTGGGCGGCGGCCAACAGGGCTTTGGCGGCAGGGTTTGCAGCCGCAGGCTGGCAGAGGCTTGCAGCCATCGTCATCGCGGGCAACGCGGCCAGCAGTAAGGTAAAGGCAAAAGTCGTTTTGTTCATGAGCGGTTCTGTTGGACAGGGATGCGCCAACGCTAGCACGCGGCTGAAACAGCCTGGATGAAACTCCCGTATGCTTGCGGGCTGATCTCGACCGAGGACCGCCCATGACCTTGCCCTTTGTGAAGATGCATGCCCATGGCGACGATTTCATCATCATCGACCGCCGTGGCCAGGATGACCCGATCACTGCGCAGGTCGCCCGGCGCCTGGGCAACCGCCACACCGGTATCGGCTTCAACCAACTGGCCGTGGTGCTCGACTGCGAAGATGCCCTGGCCCGCATCAAGTTCTGGAACCCCAACGGTACACCGCTGCAAACCTGCGGCAGCGCCACCCGCGGCGTGGCCGACCGCTTGATGCATGAAACCGGCCGCGACACCCTCGTACTGCGCACCGATCGAGGCTTGCTGACCTGTGTGCGGGCCGCCGGGCAGCAAGTGTCGGTGGACATGGGTGCGCCCTCGTTGGACTGGTCTGCCGTGCCGCTGGCCGAAGCGCTGGACACCCGCACCTTGCCCATCGATGGCGCGCCTGCCGCCTGCAGCATGGGCAACCCGCATTGCACCTATTTTGTCGACGACATCAGCGGCATCGACCTGGAGGCCGTGGGCCCGGCGCTGGAAACCCATCCGCTGTTCCCGGCCAACACCAATGTGCATTTTGTGCAGGTGCTGGACCGCTCTCACATCCGCCTACGGATCTGGGAGCGCGGCGGGGGCGTGCCGCTGGGTTCCGGCTCCTGCTGCTGCGGCGCGGTAGTCAATGGGATTCGACGCGGGTTGCTGAGCGCTACGGTTGAGGTGCAGTGCGACGGTGGCACGGTCACTGTGCAGTGGGATGGGCAGGGCGGTGTGGTGTTGACCGGCCGTGTCGAGCCGGTCATGCAGGGCACGGCGTACCTGGTCTAAAGCGTCACGGTAAAGGTCGTGCCCTTGGTGGCGCAGGAACTCACCACCACGTCGCCACCGTGGGCCCTGGCCAGTTCACGCACGATATACAGGCCCAGCCCCACACTGCGCACCTCGCTGCCCTGGTCGGTGCCACGGGTCATGGGCTCGAACAGCCCGGCCAGCAGTGTTTGCGGGATCGCGGCGCCGTGGTTATGCACGGCCACTTGGCAGCCACCCTCGCCCAGGCGTGAAGTGACGGTGATGGGCATCAACAAGTCGCCGTAGGCCACGCTGTTGGCCACCAGGTTACCAATGATCTGCTGCACCCGGTCGGCATCCAGGCACGCTTCGCCCATACCTTCGGCCTGGTGCTTTAACGTGGCCTTGGGGAAGGCCACGCGCAGTTCATCCACGGCGTGCAGGATCACGCTGTGCAAGTCCAAGGGCGTGGTTTTGATGCTGATCCCGTGGCCGACCCGCGCCTGGGTGAAATCCAGCAGGTCGGCAATCATTCGCTGGGCGCGCTCCGAGGACTGGCCGATATGGCCCAGCAACTGGCGCTCCTTGGGCGTGCGCTCGCTGCGCGCGAGCATGTCCGTGGCCATGCGGATGGCGGTCAGTGGGTTTTTCAAGTCATGGCTGACGATCGCCACCATCTGCTCGGCAAACAACGCGCGGCGCTGGGCGATGGCGTAGGCTTCGCTCAGCTCGGCCTGGGCCTGATGCAGCGCCAATTCGGTGCTGGTGCGTTCCTGCAACAGGGCTTCGGCAAGCTTGCGCGCATTGAGCAGCTCGCGCTCGTACTTGTCGCGGTCGGTGGTGCCGAACAGCGCGATCTCGTGTACCAACGCGCCGGCCTGTTCGCGGGCGCTGGCGTTAAGCAATACGGTCACTTTGTGCCCGTCGTGGTGCACCAGGTCGAGTTTGACTTCGCTCACGCTGCCGCGCATGCGCAGCATGGGTGCCAAGTGGGTCTGGTGGAATATTCGCCCGCCCATGGTCAGCAAGTCCTGGAAGCGCCGCCCGCCCAGCTCGGCGCTGCGCAGCCCCAGCCATTCGCCGAACAGCGTGTTGGCGCGCAGGATCGTGCCGTCCTCAGTGGTGACGGCCAGCGCACAGGCGGCGCTGTCGAACAGGTCAGCCGACATGGGCCACGGCCCACGGCGCCAGGAAGTCGTCCATCGCCGCCGTGCAGGCCAGGGGCGCGCTCATATGCGGGCAATGGCCGACGTTATCGACCAGGCAATAGGTGCTGTTGGGCAGCACGCTGTGCAGGTATTCGCCCACCGCCACTGGCGCAATCAGGTCGTCACGGGATTGCAGGATCAGCACGGGCGTGGTCAGGCCGATCACGTCTTTGCGGTTATCCGACATAAAGGTTACCCGCGCAAATTGCTTGGCGATGTCCGGTTCGGTGCGGCAGAAGCTGTCGCTCAGCTCGGCACTCAACGCCGTTGGCTCGGGGGAGGCGCCCATGATCACCGGGGCCATGGTGCTGGACCAGCCCAGGTAGTTGCTGTCGAGGGTTTCGAGCAGGTCATCGATATCGCTGCGCTTGAAACCGCCGACGTAACCCACGTCGTCGATATAACGCGGGGAAGGGCCGATCATCACATGGGCGGCGATACGGTCTGGTGCCAGGCGGTCAGCAAGGGTGGCGATCATCGCGCTGACCGAATGGCTGACCAGGATCACCGGACCGCTGGCGAACGCGTCGATAATCTCGTTCAAATCGCGGGCGTAGCCCTCCAGCGCAGCATATTTGGTCTTGTCGAATGCGCTGAGGTCCGACAGGCCGGCGCCCACCAGGTCATACATCACGACGCGAAAACGCCCGGTAAAGTGCGGCGCCAGATAATTCCACATGGCCTGGTTGCAGCCGAAACCGTGGGAGAACACCAAGGTCGCCGTGCCGTTGCCCATCACACTGACGTTGTTGCGGTGCTTTAGGTTCATGGAGTTCTCTGCTATGGCGCATTGCTATATGTGTGGGCAGTTTAGATAGTCGTGGGCGTGGGGTCACGCGTTATACGTCTATAAGGTAAAGTCGACGCCTCCTCGAAGAAACTTCAGGTAACAAAGCATGCGGCTGTATGTGCGCCAATCCGTCTTGAGCCTGCTGTCCCTGCTGCTGATGGGTCTGTTGAGCATGGCCCAGGCGGACACTTCGCCGATCAAGGTCGCCCTCAACCAGCGGGTGATCGACCTCACCAACTCGCTGGATAACGGCACAACCGAGCGCTTGAAGGCTCAACTCGCCGCCCTCGAACAACGCAAAGGCGCCCAGGTTGCCGTGCTGCTGGTGCCCACTACCGGCGGCGCTACCATCGAGGACTTTGCCAATCAACTGTTCCGTGCCTGGAAACTGGGGCGCAAGGACGTCAATGACGGCATCCTGCTGGTGGTGGCCAAGAACGACCACACAGTGCGTATCGAGGTGGGGTACGGCCTCGAAGCCACGGTTACCGACCTGCTGGCCCATCGCATCATCGAAGAACACATCACCCCGGCGTTTCGCCAGGGCGACTATGCGGGAGGGATTCAACAAGCTGTCGATGACCTGGGCGTGCTGGTAGACGGCGGCGACCTGCCCGAACCAGTGGGGCCTGAGGTCAACCCGCAGGCTATTGCAGTGTTGTTGGCGTTTATTTTGGGAGGCGTCGGCGGCGTGCTGATCGCCGCCGGCAAGCTGCCCTGGCGCCGGGCGTTAATCGCCACCGTGGCAGTTACGCTGCTGTTGACGCTGTATGGGGGCGGCCGCGATTGGCCGATGTACCTGCTGGTATTGCCGCTGACCCTGCTGATTGGCGGCGCGACTTTCGGCGCGTTGTGGCTGGCGCGCACCGTATTTTATTGCGTGATTGGCGTGTTGGCCTACGTTGTCGGGCTGCTGGTGGTGGACCACTTCGTGGCCGTCAACTTCGTCCATTGGCTGGTGTGGCCGTTTGGCAGTGCGTTGGTGCTGGGGTTGTACGTGGGGCTGTTTTTCGTTATCCACCAATCCTGGAAGAATAGCCCGCGCTTTTTCCTCATGCGGGTGCTGGTGGTGGCAGCGGTGTATGTGGTCGTCGGGTTGCTGCTGGGGCATGGTTACCAAGGCTGGATCATCGCCATACCCGCCGCATCGGTGGTGGCGTTTATTGTATTTTTGCAGAGCATTTCCGATGGCGGCTCGGGTTCGGGGGGCGGCTCTGGCTCAAGCTCCGGCAGCTCGGGTTCAAGTTCCAGTTCAAGTTCCAGTTCAAGCAGCAGCTCGTCCGGGGGTGGGGGTTCCAGTGGTGGCGGGGGTGCATCCGGCAGTTGGTAAGCGCTAGCGCGGTTTGTAGCCTACCCATCCTTTAAAACTGAAGCCGGCGTAGAACAGCTCCACGCCTTCGAATCCGGCTTTAACCCCACGGAGACTCAATGCCTGTTATCAAGCCGCCGCCCATGACTGTTCGGGATGCCACTGCCGAGGACGCCTTATGCATTGGCGTGCTCGGTATGCAGGTGTTTCTCGATACGTATGCCACCCAAGGCATCCGCGCCTCGATTGCCAAAGAGGCGTTGCAAGCCTTTGCGCCGCAGACCATCGCCCAACTGCTGGCACAGCCCGGTCTCTCGCTGGTGGTGGCTGAGTCGCACGGCCACCTTGTCGGCTTCGCCCAGATCAAACTCCATGCCGCTCATTCGATGATCCCAGCACCGGATGCCGCCGAGTTGCAGCGTCTCTACATCCAGGAGCGATTTACCGGGCAGGGCATTGGCTATCGGTTGCTGCAGGCGGCGGAACAGCGCGCGGCCCTGGGCGCCGCGTCTTTATTGTGGGCGACCGTGTGGGAAGGCAATGAACGCGCGTTGGGTTTTTACCCTCGACGTGGTTACGAGGTGCTGGGCTCGCCGACCTATTCCTTCCAGGGAGAAACCCACGGCAATCGTTTATTTGGCAAAACCTTGGAGCCCTGCACATAAGGGCTCAGGGCAGGGGGATGTAGTCGTTCTGCTGGATGATCGGCAGGTGTGCGCCTTGCACCAGGTGAACATAGCGCCCGTCCACCAGATCGATAGGCAGGCAGTCGTCAATGTCCATCACGCCATCGGTATGGGCCTGCGACCAGTGCTGCAATCGCTGCTGCTGGCCCTTGCGCTTGGCTTCCTGTTTGTCGCGGGCCACCACCAGTAAGTAATGGTGGGCCTCGCCGAACACCTTGGCTTCATAACCACCCAGGTTGATGAAGTACAGGTGATGGGCACCGGCAGGCGGCGCCATTTGGCTGAGTTCGACCTTCCAGCCGTCTACGCCATCGACCGCCATCCAGGCGTCGATGTGCATACCCTTGGGGCTGCCGAACCAGCCATTGCGCAATTGCGAGTAGGTGGCTTGCAGCGTGTCCGCCACTGCGAACACCACATCGTGAACTTCGATTTTTGCCCTTGGGTGCTTGCCCCCGAGCATGACCACAAACAGCATTACAGTTCCTGCCTGGTGATTGGGTAAAGGCTAACCATACTTCGATTGAACCCTTTTGTCCGGTCAGTGCCACACTGTTAATTCGCCAACTCATCAGGAGGTTGTTATGCGTACCATTGATCTGGCCGGTGTTCCCGTGCCTGTCATCGGCCAAGGCACCTGGCGCATGGGTGAAAACCCGGACCTGCGCAAAGCCGAAGTCACCGCGTTGCAATTGGGTATCGACGAAGGCATGAGCTTGATCGACACCGCTGAAATGTACGGCGAAGGCGGCGCCGAAGAGGTGGTGGGCGAGGCCATTCACGGCAAGCGCGAGCAGGTGTTCCTGGTGAGTAAAGTCTACCCTCACAATGCCAGCCACAAGGGCGTGCCGCGTGCCTGTGAGGCCAGCCTCAAACGGCTGGGCACCGACTATATCGACCTGTACCTGCTGCACTGGCGCGGCCAGTACCCGCTTGAAGAAACCGTCGAAGCGTTTGAACGTCTGCGCGAGGCAGGCAAGATCGGCCGCTGGGGTGTTTCCAACTTTGACGTCGCCGACCTGCAGGAACTTGCGTCCCCCGCCTGTGCGACCAACCAGGTGCTCTACAACATCGAAGAGCGGGGTATCGAGTTCGACCTGTTGCCCTGGTGGCAACAGCACCATTTGCCACTGATGGCGTACTGCCCAATTGCCCAGGGCGGCGAACTGCTGTCCAGCCCGACGCTCAAGCAAATTGCCCATCGACATGAGGCCACACCCGCACAGATCGCCCTGGCCTGGGTACTGCGCCAGGACGGTGTGATTGCCATCCCCAAGGCGGTGAGCCCCGAGCATGTGCGGCTTAACGCGAACGCCGCGAAACTGGTGCTCGACGAGCACGATCTGGATGCGATTGATCGCGTGTTCGGTGCACCCAAGCGCAAGCATCCACTGTCAATGGTCTAGCAGACCCGCAGAAACGGTGCCGTCCATGGCCGCCGTTTCTGCGTCACCCAGGGTTAGCCGGCGACCGGGCTACGCCAGTCGTCCGAGCCGGAAGTACCCGCCACTTCGTGCGTCCAGATGATCTTGCGATAGGTGAAATGCACGTCTTCCAGATGCGTGAAGTGCGCGTTTTCCGGTGCCTGGCAGTTGGGCATGCGTGACTGGATGTCCACGATGGTCGCCCCCTCAAGCTCGATGGTGAAATAGTGCTCCTGGGTGCCGGCCGAGGAGGTACGAAACCATTGCAGTTGGCATTTGACTTCCTCGCCACTGGTCAGCGCGCTGAACAGCAGGGGCGATGATTTATCGAAGACCTTGCTGATCATCAGCGGTTTGTGAACGCGCTGGCCGGTTGGCTGACCGGATTGCGGGTCACGGGGAATGATCACCTGATGCGAAAAAGCCTGGACCAGGATCTGGTCTTCATGGCCCTCCTGGTAAATGTTGCCTACCGAGTCCTGGGTGAACGTGCCTGCCGTAATCAGTCCTTGTTTGACACCGGTAATCGAGAGGTATGCGGGTGTTGGCATGACGGGTTTCCTTGCCTGATGGTTGAAGTAGTGCCCAGCCGTAGTTGTGCCGGCTGGGCAAGTTCCTATAACAAGAAGCGTGCCTGAAATTAACAAGCCCAGTAAAAGCAGGGGGTTTGCTTGTTATTGAACTTGATTTCATTAAGAAGGTGGGTCCTTTAATCAGATTTAAATGAAATTGGTTGCGCAGAAGTGTGCATTAATTTGCTCGTCTAGTTTTTTCGTGTGCTTGTTGGAGGAGAGGGTTGATGGAGCATGATGTGCTGGTTTTGCTGCGCAAAATGGTGCGCACGCCAATGATTTAGGGGGTTGTAGGAAAATCCTTAAGTGCCGACTTGACACTTGCCGGATGTTATTTGTCCGGCTAGTGTTTGCGAACTTCGTGGAGAGAGTGGCGAGGTTTTTATAGTCGTGTTTTTTGCGCCTGAGCGTGCTTCAGGTGCGCAGAATTTTATTGTTTTAAATGGTGTGCGGTCCAAAATGGATTATTCAGGCGCTTTGTGTGGTTATTATATTGAACTTGCCTTAGTGCCCTGTTCGCCAGGTAACTTTGCAGGTGCAGACATGCGCTTTTCAAGTGAATATGAGGCTTTGGAGGCCGAGATTGGCAAGCTGCAATCGATGCACGTCAGCACCCAGCCGGACTGGCAGGCGGTCATGCAGATCAGCGAAGGCCTGTTGCGTCAGCACACCAAGGATCTGCGGCTGGCGGCCTGGTTGACCTGGGCGTTGTACCAACGCGAATCTTTTCCAGGGCTGTTGGCGGGCCTGGGGTTGATGCGTCATTTGTGTGAGCACCATTGGGCGGTTGTCTATCCGCAAAAAATGCGCACCCGTGGCGCCGCACTGGGCTGGTTGGCGCTGCGCCTGGAGCAGGTGTTTGCACACAGCGTTTCGCTCAAGGATCAACAGCCACTATTTCGCTGCATGCTTGAGCACCTGGCGCACCTTGATCGGCTCTGGTCTGCGCACTTGAGTGATGAGGCGCCGCTGTTGTTGCCGCTGCGCAGGCAGTTGACGCAGCGATTGGAGCAGGCCGCACAAGCAGAACTGCCAGAAGCCGTTTCGGCGGGTGTGATTGCTCAGGTCAAGCAGGCGGCGACGCGGTTGCTGAGCCCCGAGCCGGCAACAGGTCAGGAAAAAACAGGCAACCCTGCGATAGCCAGCGAAAAAGAGGCCCACAAGTCACTGCGCACATTGCAGGAGCATGGACGGCACTTATGCAACTGGTGGCTGCGCCAGGATGCGACCGACCTGCGCGCCTTGCGCCTTAACCGTGCATTGACCTGGCTGGCACTCAACAGCTACCCGGACGCTGATAGTGACCGCCTCACGGTGCTGCGTGGCCCGACGCCCGACAAGCTCAAGCGCTACCGGGAGCGTTTTGCCCAAGGGCATTACGGCGAACTGTTGCTTGAGCTTGAGGCCAGCCTGGCGGGTGCGTTGTTCTGGTTTGACGGCTTGCGCATGGTCTGGGAATGCCTTGAGGCCTTGCAGGCCGATCTGGCCATGACCGAACTGGAAGTCAGCTTCGCGCTGTTACTGCAACGGCTGCCGGACCTGCCCCAATTCAGGTTTCACGAGGGTGCGCCGTTTGCCGATACCGCCACCCGGGACTGGATCACGCTTCAGGTCGCTCGGCACTTGCAGCCGCCTGCGCCGTCCGCCGTGGTGGAGGATGCCAACGCCGAACCCTGGGAGGCGGCCTTGCAAGAGGTCATGCCCAGGTTGCGCAAGGACGGGCTCAAGGAGGCAATACACGAACTCAAGCAGGGCATGCGCAGCGCACGCAGCGAGCGCGCGCGTTTTCATTGGCGGCTGGCACTGGCGCGATTGTGCCTATCGGCAGGCAAGCATGCGCTGGCGAAGGTGCAGCTGGAAGGCCTGGACCACGAGCTTCAGCGCGACAGTCTGGATCGTTGGGAGCCTGAACTGGCACTGCAGGTTGCACAGCTTTTGTATCGCTGTTGCGAGCTTTTGCCGCAAAACCAGGCCATACGCGAGCGCAAGGAAACTACCCACCGAAGGCTCTGCCACTTCGATGTTGAAGCGGTACTTGAATAGGCTTTTGAACCCCCTCGAAAAAAGGAGATTTACCGTGGCCAAAGAAGGTTCGGTAGCACCCAAGGAACGTATCAATATCACCTTCAAGCCCGCCGTCGGGGGCGCCCAGGAAGAGGTCGAGCTACCGCTGAAGTTGCTGGTGCTGGGCGACTTCGCCCAGCGCGAAGACTCACGCAAGCTCGAAGACCGCAAGCCGATCGGTATCGACAAGCACACCTTTGATGACGTACTGGCCAAACAGGCACTGGCGTTGACCCTGAGCGTGCCTAATCGCCTGCAGGAACAGCCCGATATCGAAGCGCTGTCGATCCAGGTGCGGGTCAACTCGATGAAGGATTTCACCCCGGCGAACCTGGTCGAGCAGATCCCGGAGCTGCAAAAACTCATGGCGCTGCGTGAAGCGCTGATGGCCCTCAAGGGGCCGTTGGGTAACACGCCGAGCTTTCGCAAGGCGATCGAACAGGCGCTGGCGGATGACGACTCCCGCGCCCGGGTATTGGCCGAACTGGGGTTGAGTGACCCCGCAGCCTGACATTTTCAGTAAAGGACACTGATGCCATGACCATCCCACAGCATGCGCTACCCACCCGAATGGCTGACGAGCACAGCATTCTCGATACCATCATTGCCCAGACACTGCTGAGCGCGGATGACGAGGCCTACAGCATTGCCAAACGCGGTGTCTCGGCGTTTATCGAAGAGCTTGTCAAACCGCACAACAGCGGCGAGCCGGTCAAGAAGCGTCTGGTCGATCGAATGATCGCCGAGATCGACATGAAGCTCAGCGAGCAAATGGATGAAATCCTTCATCACCCGGATTTCCAGGCGCTGGAAGCTGCCTGGAGAGGGTTGCAACTGCTCGTCGATCGCACCAATTTTCGCGAGAACATCAAGATCGAACTGCTGAACGTCTCACGACAGGACCTGCTGGACGATTTCGAAGACTCCCCGGAAACCACTCAGTCCGGGCTCTACAAGCATATCTACAGTGCCGAATATGGCCAGTTCGGCGGCCAGCCCGTGGGCGCCATTATTGCCAACTACTTCCTTGGGCCAAGCGCGCCGGATGTGAAGCTGATGCAATACGTTTCCAGTGTTGCCTGCATGGCCCATGCACCGTTTATCGCCGCCGCAGGGCCGAGCTTTTTCGGTTTGGAAAGCTTTACCGGTTTGCCTGACATGAAGGACCTCAAGGATCATTTCGAGGGGCCTCAATTTGCCAAATGGCAAAGCTTTCGTCAGAGCGAAGACGCCCGTTACATTGGCCTGACCGTGCCGCGATTCCTGTTGCGTACCCCTTACGATCCCCTTGAGTGCCCGGTCAAGACATTTGCCTACCAGGAAAACGTGGTCAACAGCCACGAACATTATTTGTGGGGCAATACCGCGTTTGCCTTTGCCACCCGGCTGACGGACAGTTTTGCCCGCTTTCGCTGGTGCCCGAACATTATCGGTCCGCAAAGCGGTGGCGCGGTGGAAGACCTGCCCCTGCATCACTTCCAGAGCATGGGAGAAATTGAAACCAAGATCCCGACCGAAGTCCTGGTCTCTGACCGTCGCGAGTACGAGCTTGCGCAGGAAGGCTTTATTGCCCTGACCATGCGCAAAGGCAGTGATAACGCGGCGTTCTTTTCCGCCAGCTCGGTACAAAAACCCAAGTATTTCGGTAACAGCGCCGAGGGCAAGGACGCTGAGTTGAACTACCGCCTGGGAACGCAACTGCCCTACATGATGGTGGTCAACCGGCTGGCGCATTATCTCAAGGTGTTGCAGCGCGAGCAGTTGGGTTCATGGAAGGAGCGCACCGACCTGGAACTGGAACTCAACAAATGGATCCGCCAATACGTTGCCGACCAGGAAAATCCCAGCGCCGAAGTGCGTGGGCGACGCCCATTGCGGGCTGCTCGCATCGTGGTCAGTGATGTCGAGGGCGAACCGGGTTGGTACCGCGTCAACCTCAGTGTACGGCCGCACTTCAAGTACATGGGCGCGGACTTCACCCTGTCCCTCGTCGGCAAACTCGACAAAGAATGAGAAAGGGGCAGGGGATACCCGACTATCGCAGCCTGTTTGAGCGTCTCGAAGGCCTGGCACCCGGCAGGGCCGGCAGCGTAGCGTCGATTGCCGCGCACTTGGAGAACATGCTCGGCACACGTGCAGGCAGTGTCTTGACGCTGCCAGACTACGGGCTGCCCGACCTCAATGACATGCGCTTGAGCCTGCATGAGTCATTGAGCCAGTCGCGGCTGTCGATTGAACGGTTCATCCAGGTATACGAACCACGTCTGTCGAATGTGCGTGTCAGGGGCTTGCCCGATACCGGCAACCCTTTGGTCCTGGCGTTTGTGATTGAGGCAACACTGCTCATCGACGGCGTTGTGCAACCGGTGGTTTTTAACGCGCAGTTGGCCGGTGGTGGTCAGGTTGAGGTACAGCCTGATGTCCTTTAACCACTTTTACCAAAGTGAACTCAGTGCCTTGCGTCAACTTGGGCGGCGTTTTGCTGAGCGTAATCCTGCCTTGGCACCTTTTCTCGCCGATTCAGGCCAGGATCCGGATGTAGAGCGTCTATTGGAGGGCTTTGCGTTCCTGACTGGACGCTTGCGCCAGAAGCTTGCCGACGAGCTTCCAGAGCTGACTCATTCATTGATGCATCTGCTGTGGCCCAACTATATGCGGCCGCTGCCGGCCTTCAGCATCTTGCAGTTTGACCCGTTGAAACATGCGTGCACCACGGTAAGCGTAGAACGGGACACGCCGGTTGAAAGCGTACTGGTCAATGGTGAGCGCTGCCGCTTTCGTACCTGCTACGCCACCCAGGTGCTGGCGTTGCAACTGAGCCGCCTGGAGTACGTGGCCCAGGGCGCACAAACGCTCCTCAACCTGCGCATGGAGATGAGCGTGGAGGGCAATCTGAGTCAGTTGGCATTCGATCAATTGCGCTTGCACCTTGCGGGTGATCGACAGGTGAGCCAAGGCTTGTATCTGAGCCTGCTGCGTCATCTGGAAGGCATTGAATTACGGCTCTTTGACCATGAAGGGCTTGTGATCAGTGATCGCGAGGGCCAGCCGTTGTCGTTGCGGCTTGCTGCAAACCAGGTAAAACCGGTGGGATTCGATGAGGAACATGCACTGATTCCCTATCCGGCGAACACTTTTTGCGGCTATCGCCACCTGCAGGAATATTTTGCGTTTGCGGACAAGTATCTGTTTGTCGATGTACTGGGGCTGGATGTATTGCAGGCGTTGCCGCATGAGCTGCTCAAGCGGGCCAGGTGTGTAGAGCTGCGTTTCAAGTTAAGCCACCACGCGCATGCGACGTACCGTCCCACTCTGGACAACGTAAAGCTGTATTGCACGCCCATTGCCAACCTGTTCAAACATGATGCAGTGCCCATTCGCCTGGATGGCAAGCAGGATGAGTACTTGCTGCTGCCGGGTGGCATAGCGCGGGGCAATGCCGCAGTCTTTTCCGTGGACCAGGTGACCGGATGGCGCCCGGGTGGGTTGGGCTACCAGGCGTATGTGCCATTCGAATCCTTCGAGCATGGCAGTGGCAATGCCACTTCAACGCGCACGCCCAGCTACAGCATTCGTCAGCGCTCGTCGGTGCAAAGTGCCGAACTGGATACCTGGTTGAGTTTTGGTATTGGCCCAGGCCATGAGCAGGAAACCCTCTCGATTGAATTGACCTGCACCAACCACAACCTGCCACAGCTGCTGCAAGTGGGAGAGATCAACCAGCCCTGCGAACAAACACCGGAATTCCTGACGTTTCGCAATATCTGTGCGCCGACGGCGAGCTTTGCTCCGCCTCTGGACCAGGACTTCCTCTGGAAGTTGATCAGCAACATGTCGCTCAACTACCTCTCGTTGACCGATACCAGCGCCCTGAAAGTCATCCTCCAGACCTACGACCTGCCGCGCTACCACGATCGACAGGCACACAACGTCAGTCAGCGAAGACTGGATGCGTTGAAGGCCATCCGTCATCAAGCCGTCGACCGAATGCATCGAGGGCTGCCAATACGCGGCCTGCAGGTCGACCTGAATATTGACGCCAACGGCTTTGCCGGCCAGGGCGACCTGTTTGTCTTCGCCTCGGCACTCAATGAGTTTTTTGCCCTCTACGCCGGCCTCAATTCGTATCACGAACTGCGGGTCACCAGCACACAAGGAGACGTGTATCTATGGCCACCCCGGATGGGCCGGCAGGCCCTGCTTTGACCGCTCTAACACGCACCATTCGCGAGTATTCGTTGTTCCAGGCGGTGCTGCAGGTGATCGAACGCCTGCGCGACAGCCATCCATCGCTGGATGACGACGCGCTCTATGACCTGCTCGAGTTCCAGGCCAACCCAAGCTTGGGGTTCCCTGGGCACGACATTGACCGGGTGGCTTTTTTTGTCGAGCACGGACAGTTACGCGCTCGCCTGCGGCTTAACGTGCTCGGCCTGTTTGGCGCCGGTTCGCCATTGCCCGGGTTTTATCAAGAGCAGGCGAGTGGCAGCGTGAGCCGTGGCTTTCTTGACGTATTTCACCATCGCCTGCAGAGGTTGATGCTGCCGATCTGGCGCAAATATCGCTACCGAGCGAGTTTTCGCACCGACGCCAGTGATGCTTTTTCCGCACAGATGTTCGCGCTGGTCGGGCTGGGCAGCCACCAGATTCGCGACGCGGCGCAATTGGACTGCAAGCGATTGTTGCCGTACCTGGGGTTGCTGAGCCTGCGAGTGCACTCGGCCACCTTGATCGAAACGGTGCTGCGTCATTACTTCAAGCACAGCCGTTTGTTCATAGAGCAATGGGTTGAACGCACGGTGGTTATCGCGCAACAGCAACGCAATCAACTCGGGGCGGCCAACAACGTGCTTGGCGAAGACCTGCTGCTCGGGCACCAGGTTGCCGATCGCAGCGGCAAATTCAGGGTGCATGTCGAGGGCTTGAGCTGGCCGCGCTTTCACGCGTTTCTACCCGCTGGCAGCGCCTGCAAGCCGCTGTGCTCGCTGGTTCGCCTGATGCTGCGCACGCCACTGGAATATGACGTGCGCCTGGTACTGGCCGAGGGCGAAGTGCGGCCGCTGCATATTGGCGAGCGCAACGTGTGTCGTCTCGGTTGGACCAGTTGGTTGGGGTACGAGAGTGCCGACGGTGTGGTCACTCTGGCCAGCAACTCTGATTAGGGACTGATGATTATGATGAATGTAGACCTGCAACAACTGATCCGGACCTTGACGCCTCAGACGCGCCTTGACCTGGCGCGGTCCGCCGAGCGTTGTGTAACGCGTGGCGGCAAGGAAGTGTTGGTTGAGGACCTGCTGCTGACGCTGCTGGAACATGCCGAGGGGCTTTTGGTAAAGGCGCTGGCGGATGCCGGAATTGCTCCAGGTGAGCTTCAGGCTCTGTTACTGCTCAACGGCGAACAAAGTGCATCGCGCAGCCCGGTGTTTGCCCCGGCACTCGTGCAATGGTTGCAACAAGCGTTAATGGTTGCCCACCTGGAGTTGGGGCAGGTTGAGGTCGGCGCCGGTGCTTTATTACTGGCACTTCTGCGTCATCCGCTGCAACACGCGGGCAGTGCTTATCAGCCGTTATTGAGCCGCTTGGACGCGCAACGCGTGCGTGATTTTTTGTTGAGCCGGGGCTGCGAAACCGCGCCGTTGCGACAAGGCGAGTCACTGCTGGAGCGCTTTACCCATGACCTGACGCATCAGGCTCGTGAAGGGCGGATCAACCCGGTCCTGTGTCGTGACGCGCAGATCGGTCAATTGATCGATATCCTTGTGCGTCGGCGCAAGAACAACCCGATTCTGGTGGGAGACGCGGGCGTGGGTAAGACCGCCATCGTCGAGGGGCTCGCATTGCGAGTGGTTGCCTCACAGGTGCCCGAGCCACTCAAAGGCGTACGCATACTGACCTTGGACATGGGTTTGTTGCAGGCCGGCGCCAGCATCAAGGGCGAGTTCGAACGGCGGCTCAAAGGTGTGATCGACGAGGTTAACGCCTCACCACAGGCCGTGATCCTGTTTATTGACGAGGCACATACCCTGGTGGGTGCCGGCGGGCAGGTGGGTGGAGGCGATGCCGCCAATTTGCTCAAGCCCGCCCTGGCGCGTGGTCAATTGCGCACCATCGCCGCCACGACCTGGTCCGAGTACAAAAAATACATCGAAAAAGACCCGGCGTTGGCACGGCGCTTCCAGCCGGTAAAAGTCGGCGAGCCGAGTATTGCGCAGGCGGTCTCCATTTTGCGCGGGTTGGTGCCGGTGTATGAAGCCAGCCACGGCGTCTATATACGTGACGATGCGGTGGTGGCGGCAGCACAACTGAGCGCTCGTTACCTGGCAGGGCGACAGTTGCCGGACAAAGCCGTCGACGTACTGGATACCGCCTGTGCGCAAGTGCGTATACGCCTGACGACGGCGCCTGAGGCGTTGCAGCAGCTGTGCGCTGAATGGGCTGAGGGCACTCGCCAGCGTGTGGCGCTTGAGCGCGATGTTGAAGCCGGCTTGCCCGTTGACCAACCGGCGTTGCAAGCACTGGCCCAGCGGTTGGACGCTCTGGAGCTTGAGCGCCAGCAAATCGAGCAGCGCTGGATGCAGCGTGAACAGCAGCAAGCCAGCCATGAAGTATGCCCACGGGTAGTCGCCCAGGTAATCAGCGGCTGGACCGGCATCCCGGTTGAGCAACTGGCCTTGGAGCACAGTGAGCGCGTCCTGGGTTTTGCCGACGCCCTGCGCGAGCGAATTATCGGGCAGGAACCGGCGGTGCAGGCGCTGGATCGTAACCTGCGAGCGGTGGCTGCGGGCCTCAATAATCCTGAGGCGCCGGTGGGCGTATTTTTGCTCGCCGGCCCAAGCGGGGTCGGCAAGACCGAGACGGCGCTGGCGCTGGCGGACTTGCTGTACGGCGGTGAGCGGTTTGTGATCACGCTCAATATGTCGGAGTACCAGGAGCAACACTCGCTGTCCCGATTGATTGGAGCGCCTCCCGGTTACATTGGTTACGGCGAGGGCGGGGCGCTGACGGAGGCCGTGCGCCAGCGACCTTATTCAGTGGTGTTGCTCGATGAAATCGAGAAGGCCGACCCAGAGGTGCTGAACCTGTTCTATCAGGTCTTTGACAAGGGCCTGGCCAATGACGGTGAAGGCCGCGAAATTGATTTTCGTAATACGCTGATCCTGATGACGTCCAACCTGGGCAGCGATTGCATCAGCACACTGTGCGCCGACGGCCGGCGCCCTGACGCAGCGGCCCTGGAGGAAGTGATTCGCCCGGTATTGCGCGCTCACTTCAAGCCGGCTCTGCTGGCCCGCATGCGTGTCGTGCCGTATTACCCGCTCGCAGGCGAACGCTTACAGGACGTGGCAAGGCTCAAGCTGGCGCGCCTTGGCCAACGGTTGCAGGCGCGCGAACTGGTGTTCAGCTACAGCGCCGAACTGGTCACGCACATGGTCGAGCGCTGTATGCACCAGGACAGTGGCGCGCGTTATATCGACCAGTGGATCGAGTCTCACCTGCTGCCGCCGATCGTTGATCGTCTGCTCGGTGCGATGGCCGTTGGTGAATCTCTCTCGGCCACCCACGCGACGCTGGATGGCAGCGGTGTGCCAGTGTGTGAGTTCAGCCTATGACGCACAGCCCATTCAAGCCGTTGCCTGATTCGCTGGCCTACGCCGACCAACTGCTGGGCTGGTTTACCCGCCTGGGCTTCGAGCGCGAGGAATCGAGGTTGGCGGACCTTTGCGTCACGGCCGCTGCGCAGTTGAGCCAGTGCGACCTGTGCCAACTGTATGCACGGGATGAAACCACCGGCCAGCTGGGGCTGATCGCTCAGTATTTTCCCGACGGGGAACCCTCAGGCCAGCGGGCCGCAAGCGTAGATGTTCAGCACCAGCAGTTATTGCACTACGTCCTTGATCAGGGGCGGGAACTGACCATTGATGAACTGTGCAACAGCGCCTATGACAGCGGTTTTCTGCCCTTGGCGGCGCTGCCTTGGCACTCGCTGACATGCCTGCCCTTGTTTAATCGGAGCAAAGCGGTGTGCGGCGTTCTGCTTTGCGCCAGCCTGCGCCCTGCGCAATTGCACGGCTACGCCGCTTCTTTGGGCCAATTGGGCAGCTTTGCCCTGGGCCAATCAACCCTGTTGCGGCTTGCCCAGCCCAGGCAAGTCATGCTTGTTCCCCCGTGCAATACACCTGTGACCGGCGCCTATGGCTTGATCGGCAACAGCGCTGCGATGGAGGCCACTTGCCGCCTGATCGGCAAGGTTGTGCAGGCCCCGTTTACCGTGCTGTTGCACGGTGAAACCGGCACGGGCAAGGAGGTGGTGGCGCGTGCGATTCACGCCGCCGGCCCGCGCAGCACGCGAGCGTTTGTGGTGCAAAACTGTGCAGCCTTCCCTGAGGGCTTGTTGGAGAGTGAGCTGTTCGGCTACCGCAAAGGCGCGTTCACCGGTGCGGAGCGTAACTATGCCGGGCTGTTTGACGCAGCCGATGGCGGCACACTGCTGCTGGATGAGATTGGCGATATGCCGCTCTCCCTGCAGGCAAAACTGCTGAGGGTTCTACAAGAAGGTGAAGTGCGCCCGCTGGGCGCCAATACCGCTCACAAGGTCGACGTGCGAATTATCGCCGCCACCCATCGCGACCTGCTGGCAATGGTCAGCCAGGGGACTTTTCGCGAGGACCTCTATTACCGATTGGCCCAGTTCCCTATCCAATTACCGGCATTGCGTGAGCGCGACAGCGATGTGCTGCTGCTTGCCCGGCACTTTGCTGAAAAGGTCTGCGCGGCACTCGAAAAACCGCTGGTCAGCTGGTCCAGCGCAGCGCTTGATCAGCTCTCCGGCCACGCCTTCCCAGGCAATGTGCGTGAGCTCAAATGCCTGGTCGAACGGGCGGTGCTGCTGTGTGATGACGGGGTAATTTTACCTGCGCACCTGTCGCTGTCATCGGCGCCCGCAGGTGCAACCCTCGAGGCAACCCTGCGTCAGCGCATGGAGCGGGTGGAGCGGGTCTTTCTGATCGATTGCCTGCACAAGAACCGTGGCAATCGAACGCGCACTGCGCGTGAACTTGGGGTAGCGCGTCGCACGCTGCTGTACCGGCTTGCGCGGTTGAATATCCCCACTCGAGGGGAATGTTGAATGGCGTGTTCACGCTGGCGTGCTCATGGGCGCTGCGCTTATCCGTTTGTCTTATCTACCTGGGAGAACCCCGATGCCTGATCGTCCATGGCGAGCCGTGGTGCTTGTGTTGTATTTGCTGAGCGGCTGCAGCGCCAATTACGTGTTTGATGATGCTGACTATCGTCCTTTGGGTGACCCCCAAGCGACCCGTCGCGGCCAATGAAATGGAGCCTTTCATGCGATTAGTGCTTGAGGTGTGTGAGGGCGGGGGCGGTGAGCCGCCACCGCGCAAGGTGTTCGATGGAATAGGCGGCGTGTTCGGTCGTGGAGCCGGTTGCGACTGGATTATTCCTGACCCCAGTCGCTTGCTTTCCAGTCACCACGGGTTGATCGCTTACCGTGACGCGCGTTATTTCCTGACGGATATCAGCAGTAACGGTATCCGTGAGGTGGGCAGTGGCAAGTCGCTGCAAAAGGGGCAGGCGCGGCTGATCGTGGAGGGTGATGTTTTCCAGTTGGGGCCGTTTGCTGTCCGTGCGCGGTTGATTGAGCGCGTGGCATCGCATCGCCAGCCATTACCCACCGCGGGCGGGGTGATACCCGAGGACGCTTATCTGGGCCTGGACCCCGTGCATGAATGGGATCGCCAGTCGATGCACGGGGCACCGCCGTGCGAGCTGGACGCCTTGAACGACGTACAAGAGGCACCGAGTGTCTGGATGTCGGGTGACTGTGTTGAGCGCGATTACCTGGCCTTACCCGCACAGGCAGACGCTCCGGGAGACAGGGTCGAGCCTGTATTGCCTGACTCGCAGGCGCCCGCAGCCGACGAAGGGTTCTGGGCTCAGTTCGCCACGGCGTTGGGGGTCAGTGTGCAGGCGCTCGATTGCGCTGGCCGCGAGGCATTGGCGATTAAGGCTGCGAATTTACTCAGGCACGCAATTGATGGGTTGCAACAGAACCTGCGCACTCACGAGGAACTGCACAACGAATTGAGGCTGGACGCGAGCACCTTGATCAAACGTCCGAACGCGTTGAAAGACAACCTGGGCATGGATTCTGTGTTGGCGGCGCTGCTGGGCATGGGGGAGTTGGCGCAACCCAGCGCCGAAGCGGCCATTACGCAGGTGTACCGGCAAATGCAAGTGCATCAGGTCGCGCTGCTCGTTGCGTGCCGCACGGCGCTGCGCACCTCGCTGGCGACGTTTGCCCCCGGCCATTTGCAGGCCGGTTTTGCGCGCGATGACAAGGTGCCAAGGTTCTTTACCGACAGGGCGCATTGGCGGGCCTACCAGCGCCATTATCAACGCTTGGTCGAAGCAGATGCATTGAACTCGGGCCCGTTGCGCGGCGATTTTGCCAAGGCCTATGAGGAGCAGGTACGCCTGGCCTCAGCCTTGTTTGCCACACCGCCAGGAGGATGCCCATGACCCGTGTCGCTCTACCTCTTTTGGTCGTATTGATGCTGCTGGGGGGTTGCAGCAGCCTGTCACCCTTTTCCACAGTGACCAAGCTCGACCTGACGCTGGCCGCCAGTGACGAAGTGAACCCCGACCTGCATGGGCGCCCCTCTCCGGTGGTGGTGCAGCTGTTCGAACTCAAGCATCCGGTGGCATTCGAAAACGCGGATTTTTTCACGCTGTATGGGCATGCCGAGCAGGCATTGCCCAAAGACTGGGTGAGCAGCGAGGAACTCGAGTTGCGCCCCGGCGAGCAGGTGGCCCTCAAGCTCAGGAGCGAACCGCAAAGCCGTTACGTGGGCATCATCGCGGCGTATCGCGATTTGCCCCATGTGCAATGGCGTTGGGTGCTGCCGCTGGCGCCACAGCAAGTGACGCGAGCGCACCTGGTGCTTGACCAGGCGGGCATCCGTGCTGGCGACCCGCTCGTCAGCGCCTTGGAGAATTGAGATGCAGGTTCATAAAGTCATCTGGCAGGAAGGGATGTTGCTGCGCCCCCAGCATTTGCAACACAACGACCGTTATTACCAGCAGCAGCTCAACCGAACCCGTTTGCTGGGCAGTGATGCCTGGGGTTTCATGAGCCTGGACATCGACCTGCAGTACCTGGGCCTGGGCAAGTTGGTGGTCAATCAAGCCAGTGGCGTGTTGCCGGACGGCAGTCTGTTCGAGTTGACCACTACCATGGCGCCACTGGTACTGGAGGTGCCGGCCAACGCGGGCAGCCAATCGGTGTACCTGGCGTTGCCGATGGCGACCGGCAACCAGGTTGAAACCCGCACGCAGGAGGCGTCGGATGTGCTGGCGCGCTACATCGCCTGTGACGTTGAAGTGGCGGACTCCAATGCGGGCCGGGACGCGCGTTGCCAGATCAGTTGCGCACGCCCGGATTTGCGCCTGTTGCTGGGTGAGCAGCCGGGTGATGAGGTCTACGTGAAGCTGAAGATTGCCCAGGTGTTGGAATGCTCTGCGCAAGAGGGGCTGCGGATGGAGCCTGATTTTGCCCCGACGTTTATTTATGTGCAGGGCTCGGGGTTTGTTTCGTCCTGCCTCAAAGAAGTGATCAGCCTGCTGGCCAGCCGGGGAGATGCGATTGCTGAGCGGATTGGCGGCAATGGCGCCACGGCGGGTGCGCAGATTGCCGACTTTCTGATGCTGCAACTGATCAATCGGGCCGAGCCGGTGTTGCGTCATTACCTGGCTCAGCCGCAAGTGCGTTCAGAGGCGTTGTTCCGCGAGATGCTGTCGATACTGGGCGAACTGGCGACGTTTGCCAGCGACAGCAAACGTGCCACCCAGCAGGTGCGCTACCTCCATGGTGACCAGGGCGCGAGTTTTCGTGGGTTGATGGCGGGGTTGCGCACGGTGCTGTCGATGGTCTTTGAGCAGCATGCCCTGGAGCTGCTGCTGCAACAACGCCAGTACGGGGTGATGGTCTGCCCTGTGGCCGATCTCAAGCTGCTGGGCAGCGCGACATTCATCCTGGCGGTCGCGGCTCAATGCGATTCGGAAGAACTGCGCCATCGTTTGCCGGCCCATCTCAAGGTCGGCCCCGTAGAGCGCATCCGTGAACTGGTCAACCTGCACCTGGCGGGCATCAAGGTCAAACCGCTGCCGGTCGCGCCACGCCAGATCCCGTTTCATGCCGGTAAAACCTATTTCATGCTCGAGCTCAGTGCCCGTGACATCGCACAACTGGAGCAATCGGGTGGTTTTGCGTTCCATGTCGGCGGCGAGTTCAGCGAGTTGGAACTGACCTTCTGGGCTATCAGGAATTGAACATCATGAACATGGACAGTGAATACCCGCTGGATGAGAAAACCGTCTTGCTGGACCGTAACGGCCACGGCCCGGCACAGGGGCCGGTGACGGACTTCGTCTCACCACCGCGTTTTGAGCAGTTGGAAGACCGCATGGTCTACGCCGCCGCTGTACAGGGCGCGCCACGTTTCAACGTGGGCCTTAACCCGCTGGTGACAGCGGCCTGGGAACTGATGTCCGAGGTGCTTGAACTTAAACTCGGCAGCGGCCGGGAGAACCTGCAGACGCTCAACGACCGCCTGGCCGCGAGCCTCACACGCTTTGAGGTCCGCGCCCAGCATGAAGGCATTGAAAGCGCTCAGGTGATTGCTGCTCGCTATGTGCTGTGCAGCGTCGTTGATGAGGCGGTAGTCACCACGGCGTGGGGGAGCCGCAGCGACTGGTCGAAGATCAGTCTGCTAAGCCGTTTTCACAACGAAACCTTTGGCGGCGAAAAGTTTTTTCAGCTGTTGGAGCGACTGTCTCGCGACCCGGTAAAACACTTGGCCATGCTGGAGCTGATGTACCTGTGCCTGTCGATGGGGTTTGAAGGCAAATACAGAGTCATGGAGCGCGGCGTGACCGAGCTTGAGGGCGTACGTGACGCGCTGTATCGCCAGATAAGGCATGTGCGTGGCGCCCCGGTTTCTGTGTCTGCCTGTGCCTCCCGACCGCAGCAGGCACGCCGCAAGCGGCTGCGCACGCTCTCTGCAACCTGGTGTGTGGCGTTGGGCGTGATCGCTTTGCTGGCGATGTATTCGACGACTGCCTGGGTACTGGGGCAGGAGCGAGCCCATGCATTGCAACCCTTTCAATCTTCGGCGCCGGAACTGACTCCGACGCCCTTGTAACGCTGGGAACATTCAATGAACGCTTTTTTCAAGGGCGCGGGCACCCTGCTGCGCATCGTTTGGGTATGGAGCTTGTTGCTGGTGCTTTGCAGCGCCTGCCTGGTGTGGTTTTTCGGGCCTCTGCTGGCGGTGGATGACCACCGGTTCTGGCAGGGCGCTACGGCTCGCCTTTTGACCATCAGCACGCTGTTTCTGCTATGGGGGCTGGCGATGGCTGTTATGGGAACACGCCGCAGCGTGCGGTCCCGGATCGAGGAAGACCAGGCTGGCCGTCAGCACCCTGGGCTGGTAGAGGATGAGCGCAAACAGGTGCGGGGACGTTTCAAGGAGGCGCTGCATACCTTGAAAACATCTCGCCAATATGTCGGGCGCAGCCTGCGCGCACGCAATGAGCTGCCCTGGTACTTGTTGATCGGACAGCGAGGCAGCGGCAAGAGTGCTTTGCTGGCGGCCAATGGCTTGCAGCGCCCGCCGGATCACCTTCAGGCCGTATCATCAGGGGCCGGTGCTTACTGTGACTGGTTCTTCGCCGATCAGGGCGTCCTGATGGAGAGTGCCGGGCGCTACCTGGACCAACCCGACCGCGCAGTCGATGCCGCAGGTTGGTCGACGTTACTCGGGCTGCTCAAGTCCAGGCGCCGGGTACGCCCGCTCAATGGGGTGGTGGTGACGTTGTCGGTGGACACCCTGTTGGGCAGCAATGAGCATGATCTGGAGCGCCATGCACGGCATGTGCATTCCCGGTTACAAGATATCCAGCAGACGCTGCATATCGATATTCCGGTTTATCTGGTGCTGACCCACGCTGACCACATCCCGGGCTTTAGCGCGTTTTTTGATACACCGCACGACAGCGCCGCAGAGGGCGTGCTCGGTGAGCTGATCACTGGCGGCCCCACGGGTGTGCCCATGGCGCAGGTACGCCAGGCGTTCGAGGCGTTGCTGCAGCGTGTGAGTGGCGAACTGGTGCAGCGCCTGCACCAGGAGCGCAATGTCGAGCGCCGTGGCCGGATGCTGGATTTTGTGCCCCAGGTGGCACGCATCGGTGAGCGTTTGTGCCTGTTTATCGAAGTGGCGTTCTGCGCCCATCGCAATCAGCGCATCCAGGGGTTGCGAGGTTTCTATTTGACCAGTGCGGGTGAGCGGCACGAACGCTTTGTGCAAGGTCTTTTCAACCAAGTGATTTTCGCCGAGGCCGATCTTGCGGGGTTGCACACCGAGGAGCATCGACGCATTCGTTGGCAGCAGGCGGGATGGGCGAGCGCCGTAGCGTTGGTCATCGGTGCGGCGGGCATGCTCTGGATGCACAGCTATGGGATCAACCACCAACGCCTGGAGCAGTTGGCGCAGTTAGGTCAGGTGGATACGTCGGCCCCGACCGATGCGGACCAGACCTTGGCGTTACTGACGTTGCTGGATAATCGCCTGGCGGCCACGCGGGTGTTTCCGTCGGTGTCAGAGGCAGGCGTGCTGGAGAGAGCCGGACTGTTTCAGGGCGAAGTGAGCCGACCGCCGCTAGTCAGGGCCTACAACGATGCCCTGCAGCAAATGGTTGTGCAAGTCGCTTCGCTGCTCGAAGAACAGGTGCAGTCGAGCCTTGGGGATCGCGAACGGTTACTGGATAACCTGCGCGCCTACCTGATGCTCAATCTGCGCGAGCGACGTGACGCCGGGTGGCTGGCGGAGCGCGTAGCCAGTCGGTGGTCCGAGCGCTTTGCCGGTGAGGCTGCGACGCAGGCGCGCCTGAGTGAGCACTTCGCCCGGCTGCTTGAACAACCCTTTGCCGCTCCACTCAATGATGAGCTGGTCGCCCAGGCTCGCCAGGTGTTGCGCGCAGAGTCGCTGGCAGATGTGGTGTATCGCGTACTGCGCGAGCAATCGCACACGCTGGAACCCAGCCGCCTCACGGACGGCACTGTGTTCACGGCGCTGGATCAACCGATTGCCGGGTTTTACAGCAAGCGCTATGTGCAGTATTTCGACCAGCAAGGCCCGCGACTGGTTAACGCGATTGTCCTGGACAATTGGGTGCTGGGGCAGGCGACTGACCTCAGTGCGATGGAATTGCGCCGGTTGATCGTCGAGCTGCAACAGCGCTACTTCAGTGAGTACGCCGATGCGTGGAGCCAGGCCTTGGGCCAGGTTCGATTGCGCGAAACCGACAACCTGCGCCAGGACGCCGAACAACTGGCGCGCCTTACCTCGGCGCAATCACCGCTGGTGTTGCTGTTACAGCAGGTGCGTGAAAATACCCGTTTGCTATCCACCGATGACCCGATGGCAGCGATGCCTCAGGAGGCCGGTGATGTGGCGGCTATTGCTCAGTCGATGGCTGCCCGTGTACACGCAGGCGTTTTGCCCAAGCCCACAGGCGATGACGCCGCAAGACGCGCCTTGCAACGCCGTTTCGAGCCCTTGCATCAACTGCTTGATGAGCAGCAAAACCCGGGTGAACAACTGACCCAGGCATTGCGCCAGCTTGATGCTGTGCACCTGCAACTGGCGGCGCTGAACCGCGAAGGGGCACCGGAGCAGGCGGCGTTCCAGATGGTGAAACGGCGTATGGAAGGGCAACAACCCGGGTTGGGACAGTTACGCGACAGTGCCGCACGTTTGCCGCTGCCGCTCAAAGGTTGGGTCGAGGGCCTTGCCGACGACAGTTGGCGGCATTTGTTCGATGAGGCCTATACGCATGTGAACCAACGCTATCAGAGCGAGGTGTATAGCTTGTATGCCAGGGCTATCCGCCAGCGTTACCCGTTCAATGCCCATGCCAGCAGCGACGTGGCTTTGGGCGATTTCGAGGAGTTTTTCAAACCCCAGGGCGTGCTGGCAAGGTTCTATGACCATTACCTGCGCCCGTTTATCAGCGCCGACGGCGGGCGTTATCGCTTGCGCGGCCTGGAAGGCCAGAGCCTGCCAATGTCACGCGCGTTGCTGGAGCAACTCGACAAAGCGCAGACCATCCGCCGTGGTTTTTTCGGTGGCGACTCCACCGAACTGGCGGTTCGATTTACGTTGGCGCCTTATAGCCTGGACCAGGCGGTCAGCCGCGCGGTGTTGAGCTTTGGCGGTCAGCAGCTGGAGTACCGCCATGGGCCGATTGTGCCTGTGACGTTCCAGTGGCCCAGCGAAGTGGAAAATGGTCGCAGCAGCCTGGTCTTGGAGCGCGGCGCACAGCGGCCATTGGGCATCGAGAAGAACAGCGGGGCCTGGTCGTTGTTTCGCTTCTTTGACTTGCTGCACAGCGAGCCCGCCAGTGGGCGCGACGCGCAGCTACTCAAGTCCGATCTTGCCGGTTTGCGTGCCAATTACCTGTTGGTCAGCCAGCGCACACCCAGCCCGTTTCAGATGGACGCGTGGCGCACGTTCCGTTTGCCGGAGCGACTATGATCGCGTCGCAAGCCGCTGCAAACAGCGCGGCACGCAGCCAACGTGGCAAGGCCAGGCAGCGCAACGAAGATGCGTTCCTCGACTGCCCCCAGCAGGGTTGCTGGGCGGTTGCCGACGGTATGGGCGGCCACCGCGCCGGACACAGGGCGAGCCAATGGGTGATCGACAGCCTTGCCGCGTTGCCGGCCCAGGGTACGTTCGATCAGCGCATTGATGCAGTGCGGCGATGCCTGCAACGGCTCAATCAGAGTTGGGGGGATAACGCCTCTGCGCCGGCCGAAGGTCGCGACGACAGAATGGGCAGTACCGTCGTGGTCCTGCTGCTGGAGAGCCGGCGCGCAGCGTGTATCTGGGCGGGGGATAGTCGCTGTTATCTGTGGCGAGGCGGGCGGTTATATCAGCTGTCGCGCGATCACTCACTGCTGCGCCAATTGATGGATGAGCAGCGGTTGAGCCTGGCACAGGCCCAGGCGCATCCCGACGCCAGGGCATTGACCCGTGCCGTAGGCGCGCGGCACCCGCTGAAACTCGAGGTGCTGGAGTTGGGCGCGCAGCCAGGCGATGTTTTTTTGCTGTGCAGTGACGGTGTGTACCAGGCGATGACGCACGCCGAGCTGGGCTGCGCCATGGACAGCGGTACGCCCCAACAGGTGGTGGCACGGCTGTTCACGGCGGCGCTACGCGGCCCGGCGCGGGATGACCTGACGGCCGTGGCGGTGTGCGCATGACCACGGCACCTGGCATGCCCACCTTGCTGGCGGGGCGTTATCACTTGGAGCGCGTGCTGGGTTCGGGCGGCATGGGCGTGGTCTACCGCGCGCGCGACCTGCTGCATGAGCAGTTTGGCGAGCCCTGTTCCAGTGTGGCAATCAAGGTGCTCGGCGAGAGTCTGCGCCTGGCGCCCGATGCACATGTGCTGCTCTACAGCGAGTTTGCCCTGACCCGCAGCCTGCAGCATGAGCGTGTGGTGCGCATGTTTGCGTTTGAGGTGGATATCAGCAGCCAGATGGCTTTTTTCACCATGGAGTTGATGCACGGCATGACCCTGGACCGGCTGCTGCTGGAGTGTCCCGATGGCTTGCCCTGGCGTGAGTTGCAGCCACTGGCCGTGCAGCTGCTGGATGCCCTGGCGTATGTGCATCGCCAGGGTGTGCTGCATGGTGATGTAAAACCGGTGAACATCATGCTGGGTGACGACGGTATTCGTTTGTTCGATTTCGGCCTGGGGCAGGCGACGGCAGAGGCGATGGCGGGGCTGGCGAGTGTGAGTCGTGACCGGTTCAGTGCCTGGACTCCAGCTTATGCGGCGCCGGAGTTGTTGGCGGGCGGTGCGCTGACGGCGAGTGCTGATCTGTATGCGGTGGCGTGTGTGGTGTATGAGTTGGCCCATGGCAGGCGCTTGGGTGAGCGTGGCACCACTGACCGACTGCAGCGCCCCCGGCAGTTGCCGGCAGCGTGCTGGCCGGCGCTGCGCTTGGCGTTGGCGATGGATCCTGAGCGTCGAACGATCAGCGTGGAGGCGTTGGGCGAGGTGATGGCGCGGTGTCGATGGCGCTGGTTCAGATAGCTATGGGGGCCTGCCGATGTTTCGATTTGGCCGACGCTGTGTATCTGCTGTTTTGTGGGGAGCTCCCACATTAGCTACCCAGCCAAGTCATGCAGCCGGCAGTACTCTTCCCACCCCAACCCGGCCATCTGCGCGACTTCCTTGTGCACTTCCAGGCGCTGAGCCTCAAAGGCTTCGGCCGATTCGGCCGTCAACTTGAGCGTCAGCTCCCAGGCAAACAGATTCTGGCGCTCAGCCTCGGCCTCGAAAGCCTCATGCAAGCGCTCGGCGCGATACTGCGCGAGGGTTTCGCCTTTGGCTTGGGCGGCCAGAGGGTTGAGGGTGTCCAGTTGCGTCGCCACCTGGGGGTGTTCACTCAAGAAACGGTCCAGGGCGCGCTGGTGGTTATCACCGGGTTCTGACAAGGGCTTACTCCTGATTGGATGAAGTCAATAGATGGGGGCACGCACAACGCTTTGCAATCAGCCAGCGGGCAATCGCCATGCAGGCGAGCAGGGTCGCTGGCCAGGCATCGGGAACACCGGTTTGAAGGCTAGCCCGACGGGCCCGACAAATCGCGCAAACTGACATTAATTCTGAATAATTAATCGTAGTGCGGCAAAAGCCTTTCGCTACCAGTAGGTGGCCGTGTAGCGTTACATGGGATTTGGGCACTGCCAAGCATGGGCAGAAAGCGATACGGGCAGAGGGACGGGGCATGTCGCAAACGCTGTTCAAACTTTTCCTCACCCAGCGCCTGGCTGCCTTGGCCAGCACCGAGTCATTACGCGCTATTCGCGAGGGCTTGTTGTGGATCCTGCCGTGCCTGCTGGTGTCCGCCGGTTTCCTGATCTTGTCCGAATGCGCCAACGCGCTGGGCTTCGATCCGCAGGTAGTGGCTTTTCTGTCGGGGTTGCATAACCAGATCAGCTCGGTGATTCCGCTGCTGGTGGCGGCCTCCATTGGCTACATGCTCGCCATCCAGCACCGCCTGCCACAATTGCCGGTGGCATTTTTGTGCCTGGCCCACGTGGTGGTCGCCACCTTTGTATTGCGCGACTACCCGCGCGCATCGGCGACGTTTGTGTTGTTTATTGCCATCGCGTCGCCACTGTTGAATGTGCCGGCAATCGCCTGGCTGCACCGCTTTCGCTGGACGCGCCTGGTCAACGAAGACCTGGTGGGCCACAACCTGCGCGGCACCATCAATATGGTGGTGCCGGGCGCCATTACGGCGCTGGTGCTGGTGCTGGTGTTGTCATTGCTGTTGCAGATTCCCTCTGTGGCGCAGTTGCAGGGGCCGCAGGTATTGGATGCGCTGCAATCGCCGTATGGCAGCGGGTTGTTTGTCACCCTGATGAACTCATTGCTGTGGTTTTTCGGCATTCACGGTGTATACGCCATGCAGCCGCTGTTCGACGTACTGGACCAGGCCGTGGTGCTCAATGGCGCCGCGCTGGCGGCGGGTGAGCCGATCAAGTACCTGCTCAACAGTGGCCTGCTCGGCTCTTTCGCGTTTATCGGCGGTTCGGGCGGGGCGTTGTGTTTGCTGTTGGCGATCCTGCTGTTTTCCAAAAGCCAGTCCATGCGTTTGCTGGCGATGGCCAGCCTGCCGCTGTCGTTGTTCAATGTCAGCGAAGTGCTGTTGTTCGGCTTGCCGATCATCCTCAACCCGCGTTTGTTTATCCCGTTTTTGCTGGTGCCGGCGTTCAACACCCTGCTGGCCTTGACGGTGGTGCAGTTGGGCTGGGTGTCGCCGGCAGTGGCCAGCGTGCCATTTACCGCGCCCGTGCTGCTCAATGCTTACCTCAGCACCCACGGCGATATCGCGGCAGTGGTGCTGCAAGTACTGCTATTGGGCCTGGGCACCCTGGTGTATGCGCCCTATGTGCGCGCGATTCATCGCCAGTCCAGTGATGGCAGTACGGTGTACCTCAAGTCGCTGGACATGACCTTCCGCGGCCTCGAAGAGAAAGGCCGCTTGCTGGAACTGGACCCGGTGTTGGCGTCCCACAAGGCTGCCGCCCGTCAGGCCGTCGAACTTAGCCGTATCCAGCAGATCAGCGATTACGAGTTCTACCTGGAATTCCAGCCCCAAGTCTCGACCCGCACCGGCCTGTGCACCGGCTGTGAGGCGCTGATGCGCGCGCGGGACAGCCAGGGCACGGTGCATTCGCCCTGGGAATTCCTGCAATGGCTGGCCCAGGCGCGGTTGATGCCGGACGTTGATGTGTGGGTGGCATCCCAGGCCGTGCGCCAGTATCAAAAGTGGCAAAAGATCGGCTTTGACTTGCCCATGACCATCAATATTTCCAGCGCCACGCTGACCCAGGCCGGCTATGGCGAGCGCCTGGTGGAGATCCTCGCCCAGGCCCATGGCCAGGTCTCGGTGGAAATCACCGAAGACGCATTGGTCGGTGATATCCAGGCCACCCGCCAGACCATCCAGAGGCTCCAGGCGATCGGCGCCAAGGTGTATATCGATGACTTCGGTACCGGGTTTTCGGCCTTGAGCTATCTGCACCAGTTTCCGGTGGATTTTATCAAGATCGACCGCAGTTTCGTGGTAGCCCAGCGCGACCCCAAAGGCGCCCAGGTATTGACCGGCATGCTGCGCTTTTGTGAGGCACTGAACCTGGGCGTGGTGGTCGAGGGCGTGGAGACCGCCGAGCAGTTGGCCTTTTTGAATACTGGCACCGAGCTATTTATCCAGGGCTGGTATTTCAGTAAGGCGCTGCCCGGCGACCTGCTGCCGGGCTTTGTCCGCAGGCGGGCGGCGGCTCAGCTGTAAGCCTGCGCGGATGCGAATTCGCGCTGGGTCTGTTCGATCTCTTCGACCAGCGCGTCGATACCCGCCAGCCGTGCACGGTTGTCATGGTCCCAGGGGTGAAAGCCCGGTTTGAAGTAGTGCAGCCACGGCCGCAGCATGCGTGGGAACACGCCCTTGGGTCCGTATAGAAACTTGAGCATGCGCCAGAATCCCTTGAGGTGCCCACCGGCTTTGCGGTCGGCCAACAGCAGGCGCACGTGGAAATCAAACACCACCAGCCAGAACAGCAGCGTGGTGGTCAACAGGGTGCCGGTGCGCAACAGATAGCGCATCGGCCCAGGCTTGATCACGGTGTTCCACACATCGAACGCCACGGCCTTGTGCTCGGTTTCTTCGAGGGCGTGCCAGTACCACATCTGCTGGTAGCCCTTGAGTGACTTGCCAAAACGCGATGGGTCGCTGAGCAGGATTTCCGCGAGCATCGCCGTGTAGTGTTCCAGGGCGATGGTTACCGCCAGGTTGAACGACGGTGGCAGGTGTTTCTTTTGCAGGTCGAGGAAGAACTTCAGGCGCTTGTCGAGGGTGTGCGCCGGCAGACCGGCCGCTTGCAAGTGATCGTTGTAGGCCACGTGTTCGCGGCTGTGCATGGCTTCCTGGCCGATAAACCCCTGGATTTCTTTCTTCAACGCCGGGTCGTCGATGCGCTGGCGGTAGTGGCGCACGCTGTCCATGAAAAACAGCTCGCCCTGGGGAAACAGCAGCGACAACGCGTTGAAAAAGTGCGTGATGAACGGGCCTTGTTCGTGCCAGTCCTTGATGCGCTCGGCAGGCAAGGCAAAACGGATATCGCGACGGATCGGCAGCATGGTGCGTGCTCCTGTTCAGAGTCGGGTTTCGTCGTTGGTTTCGAACACCGGCGTGCGCGGTTTGGGCGCCATACGCTTGCTGGCGAACACCACAAGGGCTTGATAGGCCGCCGGCAGGCAACGGGCGAGCAGGTCGAGAAAATACGCGTCGCGACCGATCAGCACGCGGCGCTTGTTCTTGCGCACGCCGTGCAGAATGACCTTGGCGGCCTGGTCGGCGTCGGTGATGAAGAGTTTCTCGAAGTCGGCGCGGGCCTGTTGCTCGCTGTGGATCAGAAAGCCGGTCATGTTCGCGTCGATGCGGCTGCTGCGGCAGATATCGGTGCGAATGCCGCCGGGGTGCACGCAGGTGGCGGACACACCGCAGCCCTGCAGGTCGAGCTCCTGGCGCAGGGATTCGGTAAAGCCGCGCACGGCAAACTTGGTCGCGTTGTAACCGCTCATGCCCGGCTGGGCAAACAGGCCGAATACGCTGGAAGTATTGACCACATGCCCTTCGCCGCTGGCT
This sequence comes from Pseudomonas sp. FP2338, assembly GCF_030687515.1. Lineage (NCBI taxonomy): Bacteria > Pseudomonadati > Pseudomonadota > Gammaproteobacteria > Pseudomonadales > Pseudomonadaceae > Pseudomonas > Pseudomonas sp. FP2338. The sequence goes on from NZ_CP117436.1 coordinate 2,875,882, forward strand.
TTGAGGTGTGGCAGAAACGCCTTGGTGCCATGCACCACGCCCCAGAAGTTGATGCCGACGATCCACTCAAGGTCAGCATAGTCCACGCCCTCGACCGTGCTCGACAGCGCCACGCCGGCATTGTTGAAGACCAGGTTGACCTGGCCATGCTCCGTCGCGCAGCGTGCGGCCCAGTCTTGCATGGCCTGGCGGTCGGCCACATCGACGACGTGGGTAGTGATCATGACCGGCGACAAGGTTGATGACTTGATCAGCGCCAAGGTGTGTTCCAGGCCTTGGCTGTTCTTGTCCGAAAGCGCCAGGTGGCAGCCTTCGCGCGCCAATGCGAGTGCCAGGGCGCGGCCCATGCCGGAAGCTGCGCCGGTGATTGCCGCCACGCGGCCCTTGAATGACTTCATGACAGGCTGCCTTCTGCAGTGGGTTGCGGGGGCACAACAACCGCGCGCGACGCAGCGGCCGGCAACGGGTTGGCGAGGTAGTCCTTGAGCGCAAAGTGGCGGGTGACCTGTTTGAAACGCCAGGTCGAGCCGGGCCACAAGGTGGTGTTCTTGCCGGTGCGCGGGTCCAGGTACCAGCTCTGGCAACCGCCGGTGTTCCAGATGGTGCGCTTGAGCTTGTCCTGCAACTGTTGGTTGTAGGCCTGCTCGACGGCGGGTTTGACCTCGACCGTGGCAATGCGCTGGTGCTGCATGTGCTTGAGGGCATCGAGGATGTAGGTGACCTGGGCCTCGATCATCAGAATCATCGAGTTATGCCCCAGGCCCGTGTTGGGCCCGACAATCAGGAACAGGTTGGGATAACCCGGCACCGTGGTGCCTTTATAGGCGTGGGCGCCATCGCGCCAGGCGTCCATCAGGTCGACGCCGTCGCGGCCGATGATGCAGTCGCGGGGCAGCGGGTCGGTGGCCTGGAAACCGGTGCCGAAAATCAGGCAGTCGGCCGGGTGCTTGATGCCGTCGCTGGTAATCACGCCGTCAGCTTCGATGCGCAGCACCGTGTCGGTGACCACCTCGACATTGCTGCGTGACAGCGCCGGGTAATAGTCATTGGAGATCAACACGCGCTTGCAGCCGATGGTGTAGTCCGGCGTCAGGGTTTTGCGCAGGGAAGGGCGCGCCACCTGTTTGCGCAAGTGACGCAGGGCGATCTTCTGCACCATCTTCATCAGCCGTGGATGCAGGGCAAAGCCCACCACGCGGCCTTCCAGCGCCCAGTAAAAGGCGCCGCGCACCAGGCGTTGGGTAAACGGCAGGTGTTTGAAGGCCCAGCGTTCCACCCTTGAAATCTCGCGATCCGGCTTGGGCATGATCCACGGTGGCGTGCGCTGGAACAGGTCCAGGTGCGCCACCTGCGGGGCAATCTGCGGCACGAACTGGATCGCACTGGCGCCGGTGCCGATCACCGCCACGCGCTTGCCTTTCAACGAATAGTCGTGATCCCAGTGCTGGGAGTGGAAGCGTTTGCCCTTGAAGCTGTCCAGCCCTGGAATATCCGGCAGCGCCGGACGCGACAGCCCGCCCATGCCTGACACCAGCACCCGCGCACTCATCTTGCGGCCGTCGCTGAAGCTCAGGTGCCAGCGTTGCTGCTGCTCATCAAACACCGCACGTTGCAGGCCCATGCCGAAGCGCAAATAAGGCGCCAGCCCGAAGCGCTGCGCGCACTGCTCAAGGTAAGCGCGGATCTCTGCCTGTGGCGCGAATTGCCGCGTCCAGTTGGGGTTGGGTGCAAACGAAAACGAGTACACATGGGACTGCACGTCGCAGGCGCAGCCCGGGTAATGGTTGTCACGCCAGGTGCCGCCGAGGGTATCGGCCTGCTCGGCGATAAAGAAGTCGGTAAGCCCGGCTTCCTTGAGTTTGATCGCCATGCACAGGCCGGCAAAACCTGAACCGATGATGGCGATGTCGATGTAATCACTGTGGGCATTCATAGGCTGTCCTGCATGGGCATCAGATGTGCTCCTGTTTTTGTTTTGTCTTTTAGATAGAACACCATTGCAAAGGAAAAATGAATTAATTATTTTAAAAAAGATTTTAAATAATCTACCTGAAAATATCGCCTACGCTAGGACCTTGTTCCCAATGTGCGCCTTGTCCGACGGACGAGCATGCTGGGCAGCAAGTCCGGGTCCAGGGTGTGGACGGTGGCTGAGGCCTTGACCAATACCGGTCAGGTCGCCAGCAGCAGGGAAGCAGAGGACCGAGCTATGGCGGTTGAATGGGTTGTCGCTGCGGGTGTGTTAGTGGGTGCCAGTGTGCTGTTATGGGGCTTGAGTGCCTGGATGACGCGGCGCATAGAAGCCACCGTTCCGATCAACGGGCGTTTCGTCGAGGTCGATGGCGAGCGCTTTCATTATGTAGACGAAGGTAAAGGCCCACCGCTGGTGATGATTCACGGGCTGATGGGCAGCAGTCGCAACCTCACTTATGCATTGTCCGGGCAATTACGTGAACGCTTTCGGGTGATTACTCTGGACCGTCCGGGCTCCGGCTATTCCAGCCGGGGTGCACACACGGCGGCAGACCTGCCGGCCCAGGCCCGGCAAATAGCCGCGTTTATCAAGACCCTCGACCTGGGTAAACCGCTGGTGCTGGGGCATTCCCTTGGCGGTGCGGTTGCCCTGGCGTTGGCGCTTGATCATCCGCATGCGGTGTCCGGCCTGGTCCTGGTCGCGCCGCTGACCCACCCGCAGCGCCTGTTGCCGCTGGTGTTTTTTTCATTGGCGGTGCGCCCTGCGTGGTTGCGTCGCTGGCTGTCGCACACCCTGACTATGCCCGTGGGGCTGCTGACCAAAGGTTCAGTGGTCAAGGGCGTGTTTGCTCCGGACGCCGCGCCACCGGACTTCGCCACCCGTGGCGGCGGCTTGTTGGGGATGCGCCCGGACAACTTCTACGCCGCCTCCACCGAGATCAACACGGTCAACGATCACTTGCCGGACATGGTTAAACGCTACCCGCAACTGACCCTGCCCATCGGCCTGATCTATGGCGCGCGCGACAAGGTGCTGGACTTCCAGAAGCACGGCCAGGCCCTGGCGAGCAAGGTGCCGGGCCTGAAGCTGCAAGTGGTGGAGGGCAGGGGCCATATGCTGCCGATCACCGCCACAGAGCGAGTAGTGGCGGTGGTGGAGCAGATTGCCAAGCGCGTCAAGCCGCCCCAAAACGACCCGCTGCCGCAGCGGCCATTGGCCTTGGTGGGCAAGTAGCTGAGTAAAGAGCTAAGCAAATAATTGTGCTAACCGACTCGCGGTTCAACGGCGTCGATGCCTGCTTTAGACACCTGACCAAACGGCTGAAAAAGAGACTGCCCGGTCACGTAAAAAAGCCTTCGAGAAACTAGTTGACGACCTAACGATTCCGCGCTATTAATTTTAAAAAATTATTTCAATGTGTAATTTGAAACAATTTTTGAAATGCCTAAGAGCGAATAAAATAATGAAAAAAACGCCTTTTATCGCATGTCCAATCTGCCTCGTTCGGAGGCTGCCATGAATCAGACTATGGCAACCCCAGCTGTCTGGACCGACGGCAAGCGTCACCTGTGGTGGCTCGGCATCATGCCGCTGGCAACCCCGCTGCTGTCCGGCGCCCTGGCAATTACCACCGGCGTACAGCAACTGTGGTGGGTCGGTGTGCTGGTGATCTTCGGCCTTATCCCGCTGATCGACGGCCTGCTCGGTGAAGACGTCAGCAACCCACCCGAGTCGGCCGTCAACCACCTCGAATCCCAAAGCTACTACCGCTGGATCGTCTACACCGGTGTGTTGTTCGTCATCTCGTCGGTGGTGATCACCGGCTGGCTCGCCGCCGGCGGCATCGACTGGATCATCAGCGGCGGTCTGCTGAACGCCACCGCCCACCTGGACCCGTCGAGCTGGCTGGCCAAAACCGCCGCCTTCATTACCGCGCGCACTGAGTTGCACGGCGCCGTCAGCTGGTTCACCTACCTGGGCATGGCGATGTCCACCGGCGCCGCCACCGGCATTGCCATCAACACCGCCCACGAGTTGGGGCACAAGCCCAAGCCGCTGGAAGTGTTCCTGGCCAAAGTCACCCTGGCGCCGACCTTCTACGGGCACTTCTACACCGAACACAACCGTGGCCACCATGTACGCGTCGCCACCCCGGAAGACCCGGCCAGCTCGCGCCTGGGTGAGAGTTTCTGGGCGTTCCTGCCGCGCTCGGTGTGGTTCAGCGCCGTCTCGGCCTGGAACCTGGAGCGCGAACGCCTGCGCAAACTCGGCTTGCCGGCTCTGCACTGGAAGAACGCGGTGCTCAGCGCCTGGATGTACAGCCTGGTGTTGTGGGGTGCGATGATTGCCTGGCTGGGCGCGGCGGTGATTCCGTTCCTGATTATCCAGGGCATCTACGGGTTTTCGTTGCTGGAAGTGGTCAACTACGTCGAGCACTACGGGCTTAAACGTCAGAAGTTGCCCAACGGTCGTTATGAGCGTTGTTCACCTCGGCATTCGTGGAACAGTAATCGGATTGTCACCAATATCTTTCTGTTCCAACTTCAGCGCCACTCCGATCACCATGCCAACCCAACCCGTAGTTACCAGTCGTTGCGCCACTTTGATGAGTCTCCGCAACTGCCTTACGGTTACGCCAGCATGATTGTGTGGGCCTATGTGCCGTACTTGTGGCGACGTCGCATGGACCATCGTGTATTGAATCACTATGCCGGGGATATCACCCTGACCAACCTTCAACCCTCGCAGCGGTTGAAGTACCTGGAGAAGTACAGCAACAGCGCGACGCCGTTTTAATCTGAACTAACGCGTGTGTGGGTGAACTCGGGGTCTGTGTACCACGCAGGCCTTCTTCGCCCAGGATTCATCGGTTTTATTGCAAGTTAGTGGTTTGACCCTACAACAATAATTTCAAGGGAAGGACGTACACCATGCAAAGCCCTGCCACCTTTACTGCCCATGTCATCCTGGCCGCACTGGGCCTGATGGTTTACCAACAGGCCCAGGCTGCGCGTATCGAGCCAGCCGGCAGCGCCTTTACGGCCCAAGGCCCGATCAGCTTTTCCAAGGGCGCGCTGATCAGTGCCGACTGCACCATCAAAGTGGCCGGCAAGGTCGCGGCCGATGGCACGTCGGTGAACGTCGACAAAGTTGAATTCGACGGAGGCCTTAAATGCAGCCGTGTCGAGGCCATCAACTTACCCTGGGTATTAATTGCCAAAGACACTAAAAGCGGCTCGATGTCGAACATCAGCGTGGATGTGCATGCCTTCGGTTTAGGCGGCAAGTGCGGCCCGTCCACCGCCAACGGTACCTGGGATAACGCCACCGGTAAGTTGGAAGCGGCGAATGTGCCGATTGGCGAAGACTGCAAGATCAAGACGGTGTCGATCAAGATGCCGCCGACGTTCAAAGTGGTCGAATAAACGAATTCTAAAACTGTAGCGGTATATGCATTGAAATTTGGCTGGAAAGGGAAGTTCTGCAGTTTCACCGTGACCTCTCGATCATGGCCATTACCCCTGGCGAAATGATTCGCCATAACATGTGAGGAAAAACAATGAAAAGCTTGAAAACCCTCGTTTGTGCAACTTCTTTTGCTCTGTGCTTTGGCGCGGCTTCGATGGCCAGTGCGGCGTCCATCACCCCGGATGGCCCGTTCTCGACTAACCCCGGCACTATCGTGGTGAAGTCGCCTTCGTCCTTCGGTGCTGCGGTGACCTGCGGCATCACCTTTACCGGCAACGTTAGCGGTGGCGTGGCTTCTATCAATGGTGCGACCTTGACCGGTGGCGGCCTGTGCGGTTTGCCAACCCTGACCAACCTGCCTTGGGTGCTCACTGCTGCAACGGGCACCACCGGTACCGTGACCAATGTCGGCTACAAAATCACTTCGCTCCCATCCACCAACTGCGGCCCAACCCCTATCGCAGTGGCATGGACTCCAGGCACCAAGACCCTGTCGGCTGCCAACCAATCGCTGAGCGGCAACTGCACCGTGGTGTCCCTGAATGTTGTGGCCCCGACACTGACGGTCAACCCGTAAGCGGGTAACTCCGCATAGGGCTGATCACCCGTTCAAAGGCCGGCGCCTCGCAAGAGGTGCCGGCTGTGGGAAACCACCGGCGGAGCCGGGTGGATACGGTACTTATTGTCTGGGGAACATGACAATGCAAAGCCTTAAAAAAGCGACCCTCTTGGGCTCGATGTTACTCACCTTGAGCGCTGCATCGTCTATGGCGAGCGCGGCAACCTTTGCCCAGGCAGGCGCTGCATTTACCGCCTCGGGCACCATCGCTACCGCAGTAAAGCTACTCGCATGGACGCCGGTGCCTTGCACCATGACCCTCAGCGGCCAAGTCGCGGCGGATGGCTCAAGCGCAACCATCAACAGCGCCACGTTCACCGGGAATGCGCTGTGTGGTATTTCCGGCCCGCTGAACTTGCCGTGGACACTTGCGCCGACAAATGCCAATACCGCCACGCTTTCGGGCTTTACCGAGAAGTTTCCTTATGAAAGCTGCCTGACGCCAAGTGTGCTGACCACCCAGTGGAGTGCCGCCGACGGCACGTTCAGCATCGTCAGCCCTCACACCGTGAATGCGACCTGCAGGGTCACCACTTTCACCTTCAAACCCTCACCTGCTCTCACGATTAACCCTTGAACTTGGGCAGGGAGCGATGTGAAACGTAATGGCTGATCTGACGAACAGAAAGACGGGACGGCCAGGGCCGGCTCAGTGTGATAACAATAAGGAGTGCCTCATGAATAATAAAAAACAACAGGTGCAAGCTTTAATGGGTTTGGCTTTGATGAGCGGGCTGATGGTGGCCGCGCCCGTGCAGGCCGGTGGTTTTTCTACGCCAACCTATGGCGCACCGGGCTGGGGCCGGGCATTCGGCGGCGGCTCCTTGTTCAAGAATGACCCGAGTTCCGCATTCAACAACCCCGCTGCAATGGCGTTTGTTGACCACAACGTGGCGCAGATGACCGTCGATTACGCGCGCATCAAGATTAAGTACAAAGGCCAGGCGAATGACTACCAGGGTAACCCGGTATCCAATACACCGTTCAATCCGGACGGTACGTTCGATCCCGATGCTGCGGTGCTTAACAACAATGACGGGGGCCAAGGTGGGTTCACCGCCTGGCTGCCAACAGGGTTCATGGTCATGCCGCTGGGTGACCGGTTTGCGTTCGGTTTGGCGCAGGTAGTACCGCAAGGTATGCGCACCACCTGGAACGAAAACTCCAAGCTGCGTGACTTTGCAGTCGACACCAAGATTGAAACTGTAGGGTTGACCGGCTCCCTGTCCTTCAAGGTGCGAGATGATCTTTCCATCGGTGCCGGGATGATCGTTCAGCACAGTAAAGGCTTCGTCAGCCAGAACATTGATTTGCTTGCGGCCGCCGCCAACTCTCAGTCTGAACTGGGTGGTATTCCATTCCCGGCAGGCTTGGGTACGTCGCTGATCAGGGTCAAGGTTGATAACACCTCGGTAGGCTGGTTCACGGGGGTGGTCTGGAAGCCCACTGAGCAAGACAGCCTCGGCCTCAACTATCACGCAAAAATCAAGAACAAGATGACCGGCAAGTACAATATTCGCGCCGATGCATTTTCAAATCAGTTGTTAACTGCCCCGAGCCCGTTTGGCGGAAACGGCACCATTACCGAAGTGGCGTATCCGGGCCTTAAGCTGATCCCGGACGGCGCCAATGCCAGTACTCAACTGGACATCCCGGCCACTGCGGGCCTGGATTGGGTACACCAGTTCAATGATCGCTTCACAATGGGCATGAGTGCGGTGTGGACGCAATGGTCATCTTTCAAGAACCTGACCCTCAAGTCCGACGGGAACACCATCGTGGCAATTCCCTACAACTACCGGGACTCCTGGATGTATTCCGTGGGTGGCGATTTTAAAGCCACCGATGAGCTGACACTGCGTGCTGGCCTTGCTTTCGACCAGACACCGACCCGTAACTCCACACGCGACCCACGCATACCTGACGGTGACCGTACGTTCCTGTCTCTGGGGGCGGGTTACGACGTTAGGGCTATTCCGGGGTTGAGTCTGGACGTGGCGTATTCCCATCAGTTCGTGCAGGAGGTCAATCTCAAGACCAAGAACGTGGACCGGCTGGGTGGTGCAAGGCTGGACGGCAAGGCCGAATCTTCGGGTGACGTAGTGGCTGTCTCGGCAACCTATGCATTCTAAGCTTGTGTCTTCCAGGTAAGTCACGCAGAACCTTGGATAAGGGCGACAAGCGCATCTTGGCGCTCTTGTTCAGCGCTCGTGTCGCGGGACTTTTACGCGAGCGGGTGAAGTTCCTCTGATGTTGATCCAGCAGGCTGACGTGTTCAGCCTTGATTGTTTGGTTAAGAGATTAAATAAAAATTTCAAAACAAAATTTGAATATTCCGTATCAAGTTTGTAGTGTGGCTTTTACGCCGCAGATCATTTCGATCTGCCTGCGTTTGGCCGTGCCCTGATCAAGTAGAGGTATCCCCATGGTTATCTGGTTATTGATGGGTGTCGCCGCCGCGATTGCCCTGGCCTATCGACAAGCCACCGCGGCCCTGTGGCTGGGCGTCGGCCTGGTCTGGCTGGCGCTTGGTTATCTGTTCAATGTGGTCGCAGGTTTTGGCGCCAGCGTCGCAGCCATCCTGGTGGTACTGCCCGCCGTGCTGATGACGATCAAACCGCTGCGCCGCACGCTGCTGACCAGCAAGGCGCTGGGCTTGTTTCGCACGATCATGCCGGCGATGTCCGACACCGAGCGCGCCGCCATCGAGTCCGGCACGGTGTGGTGGGACGCCGAGCTGTTCAGCGGCAAGCCCAACTGGCAGCGTCTGCTGCAAGCCGCGCCTGCCAGCCTCAGCGCTGAAGAACAGGCGTTCCTCGACAACGAAGTGGAAACCCTCTGCGACATCGCCAACGACTGGGAAACCACCCAGGTTTGGCAGGATATGTCCCCCGAAGGCTGGCAGTACACCAAGGACGCCGGGTTCCTGGGCATGATCATTCCCAAGCAGTACGGCGGCAAAGGCTTCTCTCACTATGCGCATTCGCAGGTGGTGATGAAGCTGTCGACGCGTTGCTCGGCGGCGGCGATTTCGGTGATGGTGCCCAACTCCCTCGGCCCGGCGGAACTGCTGCTGCATTACGGCACCGATGCCCAGCGCAATTACTATTTACCGCGCCTGGCACGCGGCGACGACATCCCGTGCTTTGCCCTGACCAGCCCGTATGCCGGCTCCGATGCCGGGGCGATTCCAGACCTGGGCATCGTCTGCAAAGGTGTGCACGAAGGCGAGGAAGTGCTGGGTTTCAAAGTGACCTGGGACAAGCGCTACATCACCCTCGGCCCGATTGCCACGGTGCTGGGCCTGGCCTTTCGCGCCGAAGACCCGGACGGATTGCTGGGCAAGGCCGGCTCTCTGGGGATTACCTGTGCGTTGATCCCCACCTCCCATCCGGGCGTGAACAGCGGTCGTCGGCATTGGCCGCTGAACGCGGTGTTCCAGAACGGGCCGACCACCGGCAAGGATGTATTTATTCCGCTGGAATGGGTGATCGGCGGCCGCGAACAGGTCGGCAATGGCTGGCGCATGCTGATGGAGTGCCTGGCGGCCGGGCGCGCGATTTCGCTGCCGTCGGCCAACGTCGGCCTGGGCAAGGTGGCGGTACGCGGTACCACGGCTTATGCGGCGATGCGCAAACAGTTCGGCCTGCCTATCGGCAAGTTCGAAGGCGTGCAGGCGCCCTTGGCGCGCATGGCCGGGCATTTGTATGCCTGCGATGCGGTACGCAAGGTCTCGGTGGCGTCTTTGGATGCCGGTGAAAAGCCTTCGGTGATCTCGGCGATTGCCAAGTACCACGTCACCGAGCGCGCGCGGATGATCGTCAACGACGGCATGGACATCGTGGCCGGCAAAGGCATCTGCATGGGCCCGAATAACTTCCTGGCCCGGGCCTACCAGCAAAGCCCGATTGCGATCACGGTAGAGGGCGCGAACATCATGACCCGCTGCCTGATCATCTTTGGCCAGGGGCTGATCCGTTGCCATCCGTATGTGTTCCGCGAGATGGAAGCGGCGCACAACCCGGATCGGCGCAAGGCCCTGGAAGCCTTCGACAGCGCAATGTTTGGCCATCTGAGCTTTGTGCTGGCCAATACCGTGCGCGCTGCAGTGCATTCGCTGACCGGCGGGCGCTTGATTGCCGCACCGGCCAAGACCGACCCGGCGCTGGCGTCCTACTACCGCCAGGCCAATCGGCTGTCGGTGGTGCTGGCGTTGATCTCGGATGTGTCCATGGGCGTGCTCGGCGGTGCGCTCAAGCGCAAGGAAAGTATCACCGGGCGCCTGGGCGATATTCTGTCGCAGCTGTACATCTTGTCCTGCGTGCTCAAGCGTTTTGAGGACGACGGTCGGCCTCAGTCCGACTTGCCGCTGGTGCACTGGTCGGCCCAGGACGCATTGCTGCGCGCCCATGAGGCCCTCGCCGAAGTGCTCGACAACTACCCGTCGAAACCGGCGGCAGCCGTGGTGCGCACCTTGAGTTTCCCGTTTGGTATTCCCCTGCACAAGCCTTCGGACCGCCTGCTGGCCCAAGTGGCCGAGGTGGTGCAAACCCCCGGTGAAACCCGCGACCGCTTGCTGGCCAATTCCTACATCCCGCGCCCGGAAGTCGACAAGCTGGCCTACGGCGAGCTGGGCTTCCGGCTGTTGCCGCAAGTGGAGTTGATCGAGGCGCGGCTCAAGCCCGCGATCAAGCAGGGCCTGATCGAACCGATGCCGATTTCCGCCACCGCCTTCACCGCCTGGCGCGTCAAGGCGCGGGCGCTGGACCTGATCAGCGATGAGGAAGACAGCTTGCTCGGGCGCTACGTGGAATATGCCGACCACGGTATTCAGGTTGACGACTTCCCGCAGGATTTTGGCTTGTTGGAGGCTTTGCAGCAACGCAAGCAAGCTTTGGAGCCGACGACCAAGCGCCGCAGCAGCCAAAGCGAAAACGCCTCGGTGAACTAGGAGGAACGCGATCAAAATGTGGGAGCGGGCTTGCTCGCGAATGCGGTCTATCAGCGGCATATGTGTGGGCTGACCCACCGCTTTCGCGAGCAAGCCCGCTCCCACATTTGATTGGGTTTACACGGCAAGACAGTGTTTGTGAGTGGAACTATCAATGAGTGACAGCTACCTATCCTTCGTCAATTCCCCCTGGGGCCGACGCCTGGCCCAGGCCATCGGCCTGCCGCAACCCTTACCATTGCAACGCCACCGCAGCGGCCAGCAGGGCCTGGCCAACCCGGTGATCGTCGCCGGGGCAGGGCGCCTGGGTGCGCAGGTGCAACAGCTCTTCAAAGACACCGACACCGTCGTCGCCACGTCTGCAACCCTCAAGGCACCGTCCACGGTCAAGGTGCAGGGCGCGGTGTTCGACGCCACGGCCGTGCTCGACCTGCAACAACTCGACGAGCTCTACCTGTTCTTCCACGCCAATGCCAAGCGCCTCGGCCAGCACGGCCGCGTGGTAGTGCTCGGCACGGCGCCGGAACATTGCCAGGACTTGCCCCAGGCCATCGCCCAACGTGCCCTTGAAGGGCTGGTGCGCTCGCTGGCCAAGGAATTGCGCCGGGCGATCACGGTGCAATTGATCTACGTGGCGCCGGGCGCCGAAGACGCGCTGGACAGCAGCCTGCGGTTCTTTTTGTCACGCCGCTCGGCCTATGTGTCGGGCCAGGTGGTGCGCCTGGAAAAACCCGTGGACGCCCAGGTGGCGGTGAACTGGGACAAACCCTTCGCCGGTCGCCGTGCCCTGGTCACCGGCGCCTCGCGCGGCATCGGCCTGGCGATTGCCCAGGTGCTGGCCCGCGACGGCGCCCATGTGGTGTGCGTGGACGTGCCCCAAGCCCAGGCAGCGTTGCTTCAAGCCGCCGACAGTGTGAACGGCTCGGCCTTGCCACTGGACATCACCGCAGCCGATGCGGCCGCGCTGTTGCAGGCGCATGTCAGCCAATACGGCGCATTCGACGTGGTGGTGCACAACGCCGGGATCACCCGCGACAAGACCATCGCGAAGATGACCGAAGCCGCCTGGCGCAGTGTGCTGGCGGTCAACCTCGAAGCGCCGTTGCAGCTCAGCACCGCACTGTTGGAAGGCCAGGGTTTGAACCCCGGCGGGCGGATTGTGTGCGTGTCGTCGATTTCCGGTATCGCCGGCAACCTCGGGCAAAGCAACTACGCCACCTCCAAGGCGGGCGTGATTGGCCTGGTGCAGGGCCTGGCACCCCAGGCGGCCGCGCTGCAAGTCACGGTGAATGCGGTGGCGCCGGGGTTTATCGAAACCCAGATGACCGCGAAGATCCCGCTGATGATCCGTGAGGCCGGGCGGCGCATGAACTCGTTGTCCCAGGGCGGGCAGCCGATCGATGTGGCCGAGACCATCGCCTGGCTGGCGCACCCGGCGTCCGGCGGGGTCAATGGCCAGGTGGTGCGCGTGTGCGGCCAAAGCCTGCTGGGAGCCTGAACCATGGACTATGTGACGCAGATCATCGACCCGCCACCGTCCCGCACTCAGCTGTTGCTGGACGGCGTGCGCGCACTGCGCAAACCCAAGCTCGACGGGCCGCCGCCGCTGCCCACCGCGCGCCTGGTGCGCTCGGCAGTGGAGCTGAGCGCACCAGGCATTGCCGCCTATGGCCGCGCCTGCGGGTTTCGCCGTGAGCAGGGCGTGCCGCTGTCTTATCCGCACGTGCTGGCGTTCCCCTTGCACCTGATGCTGCTGACCCGGCCGAGCTTTCCGTACCCGGCCAGTGGCATGGTGCACCTGGCCAATCGCATTCGTCAGCACCAGCGTTTGCAAGAAGGCCAGGCGCTGCGCCTGGAGGTGTATTGCGAGCGCTGGGTGGCGCACCCCAAGGGCCAGGCGCTGAGCATCGCCACCCGCGCTTTTGCGGCGGATACGCTGGTGTGGGAAAGCGACAGCCTGTACCTGCGCCGCGACGTCAAAGACCCGGTTGGTGAGCCTTGGGAAGACGTGTTGCCCCTGCAGGAAGATGGCCTGTTGCGCACCCAGCGCTGGGTGCTGCCCGCCGACCTGGGGCGCCGGTTTGCCAAGGTCTCGGGGGATTTCAACCCGATTCACACCTCGGTGATCGGCGCCAAAATCTTCGGCTTTCGCCGCGCCATCGCCCATGGCATGTGGACCCTGGGCCGCGCACTGGCGGCGCAGCAACCGCCGGGCGGCCTGGATCAGGCCCAGGCGCATTGTGACTTCAAGCTGCCGATCTTCCTGCCCGGCCAGGTTGCGTTGTGGAACCGCCCGGTGACCGGCCCGCGCCGTGAGTTCGAAGTGCGCAATGCTGCCGGTGACAAACCGCATATGCGCGGGCTATTTATCTGGAACGAGAGCCATCAATGAGTGACTACAGCTTCAACCCGGCCCCGACCCGCCGCGTGGCGATTATCGGCGGCAACCGTATCCCGTTTGCCCGCTCCAACACCGTGTATGCCCACGACAGCAATCAGGACCTGCTGGTGGCGGCCCTGCAAGGTCTGGTCGAGCGCTATAACCTGCACGGCCAGCGCCTGGGCGAGTTTGCTGCGGGCGCGGTGATCAAGCACTCGCGGGACTTCAACCTGGCGCGTGAGGCCTTGCTGTCCACCACATTGTCGCCTGATACGCCTGCCTACGACGTGCAACAAGCCTGCGGTACCGGGCTGGAAGCGGCCTTGCTGGTCGCCAACAAGATTGCCCTCGGCCAGATCGAAGTGGGCATCGCCGGTGGCGCCGACACCACTTCCGATGCGCCCATCGGCATCAACGAATCGCTGCGCCACACCTTGCTGGCGGCCAATCGCGCCAAGGGCATGGGCGCCAAGGTGAAGGCCTTGCTGAAGGTGCGCCCGTCAATGTTTTTCAAACCGTTGCTGCCGCGCAATGGCGAGCCGCGCACCGGTTTGTCCATGGGCGAGCACTGCGAAGCAATGGCCAAGCGCTGGCAGATCAAACGGCTGGCCCAGGATGAGCTGACCCTCACCAGTCATCAGCGCCTGGATGCGGCCTATAAACGCGGTTTTTTCGATGACCTGATCAGCCCCTATCGCGGGCTGGCGCGTGACAACAACCTGCGTGCCGACACTAGCCTTGCGAAGCTCGCCGGCCTTTCGCCCGCCTATGATCGCCAGAACGGCACGCTGACGGCGGGTAACTCCACGCCGCTGACCGATGGCGCCTCGGTGGTCTTGCTGGCCAGCGAAGCCTGGGCGGCCGAACACGGTTTGCCGGTGTTGGCCTACTTACGCACCGGCGAAACCGCTGCGGTGAACTTTGTCGACGGCACCGAAGGCTTGTTGATGGCCCCGGCGTATGCCGTGCCGCGCATGCTCAAGCGTGAGGGGTTGGGGTTTGCCGACTTTGACTTTTTTGAAATTCACGAAGCCTTTGCCGCCCAGGTGCTGTGCACGCTCAAGGCCTGGGAAGACCCCGAGTATTGCCGCGAGCGTCTAGGCTTGGAGGCACCGCTGGGCGCCATCGACCGCAGCAAGATGAACGTCAATGGCGGGTCCCTGGGCTGTGGTCATCCGTTCGCCGCTACCGGTGGCCGACAATTGGCGGCGCTGGCCAAGACCATCCATGAGAACGGGGGTGGGCGCGGCCTGATTTCGATTTGTGCAGCCGGCGGGCTGGGCATTACCGCCATCGTCGAAAAATAGCCTGATCAAAAACAACAATAAGGAGACTGCCATGAACGCTGTAAGCCAGGAACACACCGAACGGGTCTGGTTGAACGCCTACTTGCCGGGCGTGCCGGCGGACATCGAGGCCGGTATCGAGGCCTACCCGTCGCTGCGCGAGGTGTTCCTGGAGCACCTGGAAAAATTCCGCGAGCGGGTCGCCTACGTCAGCATCGGCACCGAAATGACCTACGCCGACTGGCAGGTACAAGGCCAGGCGTTTGCCGCGTGGTTACAGGGCCAGGGCGTGAAAAAGGGCGACCGAGTGGCGCTGATGATGCCCAACTGCTTGCAGTACCCGATCTGCCTGCTGGGCACGATCCTGGCCGGTGCGGTGGTGGTCAACGTCAACCCGTTGTACACCTCCCATGAACTCAAGCATTTGCTCAAGGACAGCGAAGCCGAAACCCTGGTGATCTTTGAAAACTTCGCCCACACCTTTGAAAAAGTCGCGCAGGGCAGCCGTGTCAAACGCGTGGTGGTGGCGGCCATTGGCGATCTGCTCGGCACTTTCAAGGGCGCGGCGATGAACTTCATCCTGCGTCGAGTGCAAAAGCAGGTGCCTGCATTTCACCTGCCTGGCGCAGTGCGGTTCAACAACGTGTTGAAACAGGGGCGGGCGCTGAACCATTTTCCGGTGGCGATGCACCTCGACGAGCTGGCGTTTTTGCAATACACCGGCGGCACCACGGGGGATGCCAAGGGCGTGATGCTCAGCCATCGCAATATCATCGCCAACCTGCTGCAAGCCAAGGCCTGGGTTGGGGACCAGTTGGACCAGGACAAGCAGGAAACCAACGTGACCTTGCTGCCGCTGTATCACATCTTTTCGCTGACGGTGAACTGCCTGATGTTCATGTGCCTGGGCGGGCGCAACATCCTGATTGCCAACCCGCGGGACGTGAAACGGGTGCAGATGATTTTGCGCAAGGAGCGCTTCAATGGCATCGCCGGGGTCAACACCTTGTTTAACGGCTTGCTCGAAAACAAAGAGTTCTGTGCGCGGGATTTCTCTGACTTGCGCATGGTCATCGCCGGCGGCATGGCCACGCATACGGCGGTGGCCAAGCGTTGGAAAGAAGTGACTGGGCTGCCGATCATTGAAGGTTATGGGCTCACCGAGTGCTCGCCGGTGGTGAGCATCAGCCCGATCAACATTGCGCGCATGCGCGAGATGGAATTCACCGGCAGCATCGGCGTGCCGTTGCCGTCGACCTGGGTGCGGTTTATGCGTGAGGATGGCGAGCTGGCGGACATCGGTGAGCAGGGTGAACTGCAAGTGCGTGGCCCGCAGGTGATGCAGGGGTACTGGAAGCGGCCCAAGGAAACGGCCGAAGTACTGGATGCCGAGGGCTGGCTTTCCACGGGGGACATTGGGGTGATGGATGAGCGTGGGTATATTCGTCTGGTGGACCGCAAGAAAGACATGATCCTGGTGTCGGGATTTAACGTGTATCCCAATGAGATTGAAGACGTGGTGGCCTTGCATCCCGGTGTAGGGGAGGTGGCGGCGATCGGGGTGGAAGATCCGGTGACGGGGGAGAAGGTCAAGATCATTGTGGTGCGCAAGGACCCGAGCTTGACCCAGGAGCAGATCCTGGCCCATTGCCGGGAATATCTCACGGGGTACAAGGTGCCCAAGTATGTCGAGTTTCGCAGTATCGAATTGCCCAAGACCACGGTGGGTAAAGTGCTGCGGCGGGCGTTGCGTTGATGTGAGGGGTTGGGTGCTTTAAGTGTGGGAGCTGGGTTGCCTGCTGTGGTGGTTTTTCGGTGTACATATCCGTTGCTGCGGTAACGGCTGAGTAGGGTTCCGCTCTTACAGCGGGTCACTTTTGGCAAACGCCCCAAAAGTAACCAAAAGGTCTTCGCCCCACCACTCGGCACCTCGCTAATGCTCGGTGTGCCCTCACTCCGGCTTGAATCCGTGGGCCGCCGCGATGGGCCATCCTTGGCCCAGCGCGGCTAACCCGGCGTCCTGCCGGGTTACCCACGGATTCAAGCCTGCGTTCGGCCATCGTGGTTGACGGGGCGCCTCAGATCAAAATCAAGATCAAGATCTACAGCACGGCGGCCTGAAAGCCGACCTGAGTGGTTGAAGCAAGAGCCAGATCAAGTGCAAAGCAAAAGCCTGTCTACCTGATGCAACATAGTCTAACTGTGGGAGCGGGCTTGCTCGCGAAAGCGGTGGGTCAGTCAATTCATCTGTCACTGACCCACCGCTTTCGCGAGCAAGTCCGCTCCCACAGTTGATCGCATGCAGTTTTGAATATGAGGTCGGCTGTGGATTTGCATGCACTGAAGAGCTGCTTTTCTGTGGGAGCTGGCTTGCCTGCGATGCAGACACCTTGGTGTGTCAGGTACACCAAGTTGATGCCATCGCAGCGGTGCGACGACTCGACAAGCCAGCTCCCACCTTTGACCGAGTATGGCTCTGCTGTTGCTGTTGCTCTGGCCCTTACATCCTTTTCGATGACGAAGTCAGCGGTCTTTTGATCTGCGCTTTTGATCTTGATCTGAAATCGCCCCGTCAAACACGATGGCCGGAATCTGACAGTGATTTGGGGGGTAAACCGGCAGGGATGCCGGTTTAGCCGCCCCGCGCCATGGATGGCGCGGGGCGGCGGCCCACCAAATCAGTGTCGGATTGCGGGCATGCCGAGCCACAGCGAGGCACCGAGTGTTGGGGCGAGGACCTTTTGGTTACTTTTGCGTCCTTGCAAAAGTGACCCGCTGTAAGAGCGGAACCAATATCAGCCGTTACCGCAGCAACGGATATGCCCCCCGACCGCCCAGCCTCCCGGCCAGCCCTAAGACCGCTTCAACGTTAATACCCATGCTGCGATGGCATCAACCGGGTGTCACTGAAAACCGAGGTGTCTGCATCGCAGGCAAGCCAGCTCCCACACACCGCAAGCTCAAGAATACACACTCGGATTAACCAGATTGTTCGGCCGCTCCCCAGCCAGCGCCATCAACAAATTTTCCACCGCACAGGCAGCCATCGCCTCCCGCGTTTCGTGGGTCGCCGAACCGATATGCGGCGTGGCCACCACATTGTTCAAGCGCAACAACGGCGAGTCATGATTCAACGGCTCGCGCTCAAACACATCCAGCCCCGCCGCCCGAATCGTGCGTTGTTGCAGCGCCTCAACCAGTGCCGCCTCATCCACCACCTTGCCGCGTGAGATGTTGATAAAAATAGTGTCCGGCCCCATCAACGCAAACTCTCGTGCGCCGATCAGCTTTTCGGTTTCAGCCGTGAGCGGCAAGGTCAGGCACACAAAGTCAGCCTGCTGCAACAAGTCCGGCAAGCTACGAAACTGTGCCCCAAAGCGCTCCTCTACCCGTGGCTTGGGCGAGTGACTGTGGTAGATCACCGGCATGCCAAAACCAAAATGCCCACGCTGAGCCAAGGCTTCGCCGATGCGGCCCATGCCGATAATACCCAGGGTCTTGCCATGCACATCGGTGCCGAAATGCGCCGGGCCGATGTTTTTGCTCCACTGGCCGGCGCGCACCATATCGGCCAGCTCGACCACCCGGCGGGCAGTGGCCAGGATCAACGCAAAGCCGGTGTCCGCCGTGGTTTCGGTCAGCACGTCCGGGGTATTGCTGAGCAGGATGCCGCGTTGGGTCAGGTAGTCGATATCGTAGTTGTCGACACCCACCGACACACTGGCCACCGCTTCGAGCTTAGGGGCCAGGTCGAGCAGCTTGGCATCCAGGCGCAGGCTCGCACCCAGCAGGCCGTGGGCATTGGGCAGGGCGTCACGCAGCCGGGCCAGGCCGGGTTCGTCGAGGGCGTCGATCAGGGTCACATTGACCTGTTCGTGCAGGCGAGCCATCAATGGCGCGGAGAGTTTTTTGTACAGGACCACAGACTTTTTCATGAGGTTTTTACCTTCAACTCCAGGGTTGGCACCGGCACGCGATCACTGGCGCCGGGCTTGAGGAAAATCGTCAGTACCACGGCAAACATCAGCGCGCCGCTCATCAGCAGGTAGGAGGCGCCGGGTGAGCCGGTGCTGCTATTGAGGTAACCGACCAGGTACGACCCGCCGAACGAGCCCAGTGCGCCCATGCTGTTGATCAGCGCCATGGCGCCGCCGGCGACGTTGGCCGGGAGGATTTCCGGGACGATGGCGAAAAACGGACCGTAAGGCGCATACATGCACGCCCCGGCGATGACCAGCAGGGTGTAGGACCACCAGAAGTGCTCAGCGCCCAGTGCGTAGGAGGCGTAGAAGGCGATAGACGCAATCAGCAGCGGCGGCCACACAAAACGTTTACGCTTTTGCAGTTTGTCCGAGCCCCACGACACCGCCAGCATGCCGATCACCGCCGCGAGGTAGGGCAGCGCCGAGAGCCAACCGGCTTCGACCATGTCCATCTGCAAGCCGGCCTTGAGGATCGACGGCAGCCACAATACGAAGCCATACACACCGATGCTCCAGCAAAAGAACTGCAGCGCCAGGATGATCACCTTGGGCGAACGAAAGGCTTCGGCGTAGTTCTTCACCGCCTTGATCCCGACCTGTTCGGCGGCCAGGGCGTTTTGCAGGTCTTGTTTATGCTGCTCGCTCAACCACTTGGCGTCGGCGGGTTTTTCATCCGCCAGCTTCCACCAGATAAACGCCCAGATCACCGCCGGCAGCCCTTCGATGATAAACATCCAGCGCCAGCTGAAGTGCTGCACCAGGTAGCCCGACACCACCGACATCCACATCATGGTCACCGGGTTGCCGAGGATCAGGAAGGTGTTGGCCCGTGAGCGTTCGGCACGGGTAAACCAATGGCACAGGTACACCAGCATCGCCGGCATCACCGCCGCCTCGACCACGCCGAGCATGAAGCGAATGGCGATCAGCATATAGGCGTTGGACACCACGCCAGTCAGCGTGGCCAGGCTGCCCCACAGAATCAGGCTGACGAAAATCAGCTTTTTAACGCTGCGTTTTTGCGCGTAGATCGCTCCCGGCACCTGGAAGAAAAAGTAGCCGAGAAAAAACAGCGCGCCCAGTAACGACGACATGCCGGGGGTGATCATCAGGTCTTCGGCCATGCCGGAGGCCGCGGCGAAGCCGTAGTTGGCGCGATCCAGGTATGCCAGGCTGTAGGTGATGAACACGATAGGCATGATGTACCACCAGCGACGGGTGGCGAGTTTCACAGTTTCCATGGGGTTGCTCCTGAGCTTGTTGTAGTTGTGGCAACAGGGAGTGGGTCATGCAACAGATCGGCTGGGTAATTCAGATCGGGTGGGCAAACCCTCCATATCCCCGCGGCTTTGCACGGCGCGGCTGCCGATCCAATTGCCGCGCTGTACCGCCTCGGGGAAGCTCAGGTTTTCGAGCAGGGCGCTGATCATGCCGACGGCAAAACCATCACCGGCGCCCACGGTATCCACCACGGTTTCCACAGGCACGGCGGCAATAAAGCCTTGGTCCATGTGGGTGCGGTAGTAGGCGCCGTCCGCGCCCAGCTTGATCGCCACGGCTTCGGCGCCCTGGTCGAGGTAGAACGCGGCGATGTCGGCCGGGTCGTCAAAACCGGTGAGCAGGCGACCTTCGCCCAGGCCCGGCAAGACCCAATCAGCGAGGGCGGCGAGGGCGTTGATTTCGCGGATCATCTGCGCTTGGCTGGCCCACAACGACGGGCGCAGGTTCGGGTCGAACGACACGCTGCGCCCGGCCTTGCGCATCTGCGTCATCAGTTCCACGGACAACTCGCGGGTGGCTTCGGACAAGGCGGGCGGAATGCCGGTGGCGTGCAGGTGGCGCGCTTGCAGCACGGCGGGGCTGATCGCGGCAATCGACAAGTGGCTGGCCGCCGAACCTTTACGGAAGTACTCCACCTGCGGGTCGGCGCCGGCTTCTTCGCGGGACTTGAATTGAAAGCCGGTCGGGTGCAGCGGGTCGACCGCCACGTGGCGGCAATCCAGGCCTTCGTTCTTCAGCGTGTCGACCACAAAGCGCCCCAGGGAATCGTCGCCGACACGGCTCAGCCACGTCACATTGAAACCCAGGCGCGACAGGCCGATCGCGACATTGCTGTCGGCCCCGGCAATGCGCTTGTGAAACTGCGCCACCTGGGCCAGGTCGCCGGTCTGTTCGGCGACAAACATCGCCATGGTTTCGCCAAACGAAAGGATATCGATCTCAGACATGGGCGTTCTCCGCACGGGGCTGGCCAAGGAGGGCGAGGGCGGTCACCTGCTGTGCGGTGACGGCAACCAGGTCAGGGCCTTGCAACGGAAATTCCACGGCCCGGGTAATACCTTGAGTCATATGCTTGAGCAGTTGTTCCCACAGATGCAGGTCGGTGGCGCCGGGCGGCAAGGCCACCAGCTTGCCGTCCTGGCGCCGCGCCACGGCCTTGCAGTGCAGGTAGTCCACATGCCGGCCCAGCAGGCGTGCGGCAGTGAGCGCAGATTGGTCCTGCCACTGCCAGTTGCCGATGTCGAAGGTCATTTTTACCGGCAAGCCCAGGCGTTCCACCTCAGTGAAGAAGCGCTGCATCGGCTCGATGCGTCCACCGTGCAGGGTCTGGTCGTTCTCCACCAGCAGCTTGACCGGGTGGCGGTTGAGCAGGGCCTGCAGGCTTTGCAGGTCGTTGGTGTCGGTGAAATAACCGAGGGACACTTTCAGCCAGCGCGAGCCGAAGGCTTGGGCGCGGTCCAGGGTGGCGCTGAGCTCGGCATTCGGCTGGGCGCGCCCGGCCACCCACAGCTCCAGCGGTGAAGAGAACACCGACTCCAGGCCGTGTTCGGCAGCGGCTTGCGCGAGGGCGGCGGGTTGTTCGCTGGTCAACAGTTCTTCGCGCCATTCGATGCGCTGGGCGCCGGCGGCACTGAGCAGATCGACAAAACTCAATTGGCCAAGCGTACGTACCAGGTCGGCACCGTAGCTGGATAGGCTGATGGAAACGGGGTATTTATGCATTGTTATGTACCTCTGAAACCGGTTTCATTTTTATACGAAAATAATGTGGGAGCTGGCTTGCCTGCGATAGCGGAGGGTCAGTCGGCTACGGCTTCGTCTGATTGACTGCCATCACAGGCAAGCCAGCTCCCACAAGGGATTGGGTGGAGCCGCGAACGATCAGTTCGGGCAAAAAATCCAGGGTGCGCGGTGGCGCGTCATCGCCGCGCAAGCGTTTAAGCAGGCAGTCGAAGGCGCTGGCGCCAATCGCGTCGGTGGGTTGGGCGAGGGCGGTGATGCCGTTGCCCACCAGCGGGTACCAGTCGAGGTCATCCAGGGCAATCAGGCCGATGTCATCAAAGAGGTTGCAGCCCAGCGCTTTGAGCGCGTGGGTGCAGGCCAGCGCAGCCACGCCATTGGCGCAGAACAACGCCTTGGGGCCCGGCTTGGCCAGGAAGCTGTGCAGATGGTTTGCCAGCCTGTCATCAAGTTCCAGCACCGCGCCGATCAACTCCGGCCGGGCCGCAATCTCGGCATTGAAACTCGCCTGACGCTCCACGCGTGAACTGGTGCCATCGGCCTTTTCGCTCACCAGCAACAGGTCGCGATAACCCTGCTGTGCGAGGTGCTGCACGGCAACACGCACCGCTGCAGGGTTATCCAGGCCGACCATATCGCTGTGCAGCGGCTCGACCTTGCGGTCTACCAGCACCAGGGGCATTTCCCGCTGCAACTCCAGCAGTTGGTCAAGGTGGTGGCCGAGGGTGTTCACAATCAGCCCTTCGATGTTGTACGAGCGCAACGCCGCCAGGTGCTGGCGCTCTTGCTCGTCATCGCGGTCGGTGTTGCACACCACCAGGCTGTAGCCATGCTGGCGGCAAGCGGTTTCGACGCCGTGCATCACGGCAATGGAGTAGGGGTTGCGGATATCGGCCACCAGCATGCCGATCAGGCGCGTGCGGCCGCGTTTCAAACCGCGGGCCATCTGGTTGGGGCGGTAACCGAGTTCGCTGATCGCCTGCTCGATGCGCAAGGCAATCGCGTCGGAGAGCAGGGCGCGGTCGTCACCGATAAAGCGCGACACGCTGGCTTTGGACACGCCGGCGCGTTCGGCAACGTCGAGCATGGTCACGCGGCTGCGCTGGGCGGCGGAAAAAGGAGTCACGGTGGCAGGCCTTTCTTATTGGAAGTAGTGATGCTCTGAAACCGGTTTCAGGAGAACTCATTCACGAAACAACGTCAAGTGTCATTCAGCGCAAAACAACGGCTCAGCCGGTCGCGAATCCGACGAACGGCGGTGCGACCTGTTAAATCTGACAGTTACGAGAAGTTGTCGGTAGGTATTCAATCGTCGCTACAGCAATCAGACAAAAAACCAGTGGCTGGCGCAATGTTGATGTTCTGGAGAGCGATATGAGCACCCCCCCGACGAAAAACAATGGTCAAATCAATAGAGCCACAACGTTGCCCATCGATGCAATGGCAGCTGCTTTCGGTACGCCGACGTTACCCGCACTCAGGGTGGAGGGCAGGTTGCCGAGTGGTGTCATCCCTACAGCCTTTTTATATCAACCGTTGAAAGTTTTTTTGGATACACCTTGGACACTGCTGCCTCAGTTAGGGGAGAGTGATTTTTTTGTAGTGGTTTGGGAGGTGGCAGGAAATGTGCCTTTCCCTCTTCCTGCCAGAGAGTTGGTGGGGCCTATAACCGCTAGAGACTTTCCGTTGGAACTCTCTATTCCTGCGTCTTACCTGCTTAACAATGCCCGTGTGCGTATTTACTACCGTATACATAACCTGTACGAAGATGCTCAGGTGTTCGAGTTTTCGCATCCGGTGGACATTATTATTGATCGCAGGCCGCCAGCAGAAAGTGAGGTGCTTAAAGCGCCCTGGTTTGCGGATGACGACATCACTGAGTCTGATGCGACTGATAATGCAACCTTCGATGTTGTCGTGCCGGGGGATTATTCAGGTCGTGCTGCGCTTGACAAGATATACCTGTATCTCATGGGCGCTAATGCATTTCCAGTCGGCCTGCCAATTTTAATCAAGGAATTTGCTGCCACCACCGATGCTATGGTTCTGAAAGTACCGGTTGCTGAAATTCGTAAGTATGCGGGTACCTCAACACTGTATGCCTGTTATAAAGTCATGGACGAGGCAGGCAATATAACCCCGCAGTTTTCCTTGTTCGGAAGTACCAAGCTCTCTCTGGAGGCGTTACCAGCCGATTTGCCTGTGCCCACGGTGCCCGCGTTTGATTTTGATCGCCTTATCAATCGGGAAGACGCGCGTAATATCGTATCGTTCGGTATCAGCACCTACACCCATTATCGGCAGGGGGATCTGTGTATCCCTGTATTGGCCGGGGTTGAGTACCCGGCAATACCCGTAATGTCATTGCCGTTTACCGGGACGTTAAGTTGGCAGCAGTTGATTGCCAATGGCGCCAATCTCCAGCGCAAGAACAATGTACCGTTCCGCTACTTTATTCGACGCGCTTCCAACCCGGGGAGTGGTGGGACGCCTTCCCCTCTGAAATTGATCAATATGGATTTCACGGTTTTCGGCCGCGATCATAATCTGGCGCCCGCGCTGTTGAATCTCCTGCTGGACAAGGTCAACATCTTTGGCGCTGAGTCTAATACGGCTAATCAGCTGGACAGTCGCGACAATAACCAGCCTTGCAGGGCTGAAGTGGTGCTCTCCGGCGACCCTCAAGTGGGTAACATGCTGTCGCTCTATGTGCAAGGACAGACAAATGTAGTAACGACCTATACCGTCAAGAAGGGGGACGTCGCCGGTATCAATATAATCTTTGATGATCCGATCCCCTGGTCGGTCATACAGTCTGTCAGTAATAAAACTGCGCTGTTCTACTACCTGTCCACCAATGGGGTCAACCAACAACAATCGGCTGATCAGCAGGTGGCGGTAAATATTACGCCGCCCATTGCCTTGCCCAAACCTACCTATCCGCACGCAGACGATAGAGGGTTTATTACGTGCAGAACGGATCCGCCGATTTGGAAGGGGCTGACCATTCGGGTGACCCCAGGTATTAAACTATTGCCGGACGATACGCTGAAAGTGTTATTTGTTGGAAATTTAATATACCCCGATCGAGAGCCAATAAAGTCCACGGAACATACAATCACTGAACGATGGGGTACTGCACAAACCTCGCGTGATTTTGTGATTACAGACTATAAGAACTATCTTCAGCCGTTGAAGGATTATGCCGGTGCGAGTGCCAAGTACAGTGTTTTTCGAAACGGCGCATTAATAGGGGTGTCTAAAATCGGCTACGCACAGGTTGATCGTAAGTATCCGACCGGGGGTTACTGTACGCCGACAGGTAAAGGCGTGGATTGATTCGCCCAAGATAGCAGGCGCACAGTTACAGTTAAGGCAGGGTGGTCGAGCAATTAAAAGTGTTTCAATGCCAGGTAGTCAATTGGTCGTGAGCAATGGCTTTGTAGGTAAAGCAAATCTGATGATAACGGAGAGTATGAAATGGCTATTAAAATCGTTCCAAGAATTCTTATCGGTACTCCCAGCCTGAACTTAAGCGCGGCAGCGCTTGATCCATCAGTTGTCATGGATCCGGCACTGGGGCTTATTTCAAAAGATGGAGCCAGTAAAAATTTAATCTTTACAATCACGTCGGGACCGAATTCGTTTGATAGGGACTGGTGCAGGATTTATAAACAACCTGTGAATAGTCCAAACCCCACTCAATGGACGCTGGTGGAAGACTACTTCCAGTTCACCATTGCGAATCCAGGCGATACCTTTACTTATGAACTGAAAGTTCAACCGGATACGGGCCTGCAGGAACATGGTGCGTGGCTTTTCTGTTTTGATTTAACAGAAAATTATCCGGCGAGCAATCCAGGCGACGTAGACGTTCCCGCTGACACGTCAGAAACTTCGCCATCTACCAGGTTTGAGATCGACTTGATTCCTGCCTATTCCAATGGCAGCACTGCCATTCGGCCACCGCCACTGGTCTATACGGGTACGCTCCCGGCGGGTCAGCCCTTTACGTTGCCCCATCTGACCCTGTTCGGATTCCCATTCAGCATTCCTGCCAACACTTACGCTTTTAGAAGCGGGCAGTGGGGCCCGAACGATAAAGTCCGGATTTATCTCACTAAAGGCGACATCGTCATTCCTGCGGAAGAGGTGGGGGCGCTAGTTCCACCGCGGCCCATGCTGCAAACCGGCAATACCGGCGTACTGACCGAGCGTGACTTGGATAAAAGCGGTACTGGCTGGCGGCTTATCTATCAAATCGAGGACCGGGCAGGCAATCTCAGTGAGCCTTCATTGCCCTCCCTACCTTTCACAATAGTGCTGACGCCAGCGCCAGCGGATTTGCAGCCGATTACGATTGATCAGGCTCCAGGCTTGGCTGACGACCTGATCAATCTTGCAGACCTCGCCGTAGGCCCAACCGGTAAAATCCCGGTTTTTGGGAACTTCAGCAGTGCGAGCAAGTACCGGTTTCGGGTGACATGGGGCGGTCAGCCTGCGAGCCCGTGGTTTGATGTTGTCACGTTTCCGATAACCTTGGATCGGGCCTTCCTGAACCCGCTGTGTACGGCTGACTATGGTAATGCAAAGGGCCCCAAAACCACCGTGGTGGGCTATGAAATCGAACAAGACGGAGACAGTGTAGCCGGCCCGACCACCACGATCAGAGTGGATCTGAGTTACTCTGGACCGACTACCACAACGCCGGGTAGTGAAAATGGCCGATTGCTTGCTGCAAGTTTTATGGGTGAAGTCTCGAAGGAGTTGAATATACTCAGGGAGGCAGACGCTAACCAGGACGTGACCATTACCGTTGTGACATGGACCGGCCTTGAAACGCCGACCAGAGGCATGTGGTTGGTTCCTCAGCTGCCCGATGGAACGTTTCTGGCACCTGCTCAAGAGTTGGATGACACTCAGGTAGCCGGAACTCCGGTCAGTTGGAAGCTCCCCTGGTCCTACTTCGCCGCATTGGGGAACGGCCCGCATAAGATTAGATATGTTGTTTCGCCTACGCCAACGCCAACAGCGGTCACTAACCTGAACCCTGCACCCTACACCGACATTAATCTGATAGACGCCGTGGTTACTGCCTTGTCAGCACCTCAATTTGGTGGCGCTCGAGGCATGGGGGCGACCCTTTCGGTTAACTGCGATGCGCTGACCAGGATGCCGGTGACGACGCCAAGAATCTATGAGCTGCGGGTTTTCGTACCCGGGAATCCGAAAATGGTGGTGGGTGAACGGCTGACTTTGGCCATGCGGGTTACGAGGCCCAGCGTAGCACCTCTGGCTTTTGATCAAACGCAGTCCCCTAGCGTCCCTATTACGGATGCGATCAAGGCCAGTGGGCACACTTTCACATTCGATTTCGCTTTCGTCGGGAACGCACAGGCAGGGCGCGGTTATGCGCGTGCCTTTACCAAGCTAAACGACGGTACGCTGGGGGTCGGTACTGCTACGGTTCTTATGCGTACTGGGCTGGCGGCCTCGCGGTGTGATCTCTCGCCACTGGTTATCCCGTAACAGGCGTTAGTCAGGCGGTGACAGCATCCCCCTCTCTTTACGTGAGAGAGGGGGAACTCCCTCACACACTCCATCCCATAGATCACCCATTACTCAGGTTTCTTACCCGGGTTCTACAGACTAATCCTACATAAACGGGAGCGTTTAATTCTTACTCTACGCGCTGCACAGGTAAGGCCTCATTTTTTCAGCAGTAGGCCAAACCGCTTTTGTAAGTTTCATCATGAGAGTGATTGAGCATGTCGACACTGAATACGTTTGACCTCAAGCCATTGAGTGTGAAGATGAAAGTTCCCACCCTTACATTCTGCTTATTCGTCGCAGTACAGGGACAAGCACAGGCGATTCAGCTGGATAATGGTGCCCTACGTACTCTCGGCCCTGATGCGGCCGCTACGGATTGGCAACTGACGGGCGGGTCCACGCTGACGATGAACAGCGCGAGCGCCACCGGCATCGACCTGTCAGCTTCTACGTTAAACATGAACAGCGGCAGCCAGTCGGGTGCAGTGCGTGCTTCTGGCCGTTCTACCGTCAATATCAACGATTCGCACGTGACGTCGAGCGACCCTGTTCTGGGCGCCGTGCGGCTTGAAAACAGTAAAGCTTTTATTACTAACAGTACGGTCACCAACTCAGCCGGCATGGGTTTGCAGGCGGTCAGCAACGCAGGTGCAGCCTCACTGGCACAAATCGCCAACAGTACTATCAGCGGGGCTGCTGGCGGTGCGCTAGCCACCAGTGGCAGCGAACTTCACTTCACCCAGAATTCAGTCGTGCAGGGTACGGGAGCCGCAGCCTTTGGCCTCGCTTTGGTCGGTGCAACGGCAACCGCCAACCAGAGTACGATCATCGGCAACGGTCAGGGTGTCTTGTTCACTCGCGGTCGCTCGGATACAACCGATGGCAAACTGGTGTTGGACCAGTCTGTGGTTGAGGGACGCACGGGTTCGGCCCTCTCGGTCAGGGGCACGCCAGGTCTGGTGCCAGTGGTGTCGATCGACGTACTCAACGGTTCCACCCTGAAGGGCGGCGATGGCAATCTGTTGTCGGTGTCGGGTGGTGCCACGGCGACGATGAATGTGGATAACAGCCGGAACCTGGTCGGTAATGTGGTCGCCGACGCCACCAGCACTGTGCATTTGAACCTGCAAAAAAACGCCGAGCTGACGGGCCAGTTGCAGAACGTCTCCACCATGAGCGTAGGCAATGCTTCCAACTGGAACATGACCGGCGACAGCCAGGTGGGTGCGCTGAACATGGCCGGTGGTACGGTGACCATGGGCGCGGCGAATGAGTTTTACCAGCTGAACCTTCAGACGCTTTCCGGCGAAGGCACCTTTGTCATGGGCACCAACTTTGATGAGGGCAAAACCGACTTCATCAATGTGACCGGCGAAGCCACGGGTAACCACAGTCTGGCACTCGCAGCCAGCGGCAGTGAACTGGTCAAAACCCAGGTTGTGCACACCGGCGGCGGTGATGCGGCGTTCTCCCTCGAGGGCGGCCCGGTCGACATGGGCGCCTATGCCTACAACCTGAAACAGGAAGGCAATGACTGGTTTCTGGACACGCAAACCCGTGTAGTCAGCCGCAGTGCCCGCGTGGTGACGGCATTGTTCAACACCCCGGTGACCATCATGACCGCCGAAGAGGGTTCGTTGCGTGCTCGTATGGGTGAGTTGCGCTACTCCCCGAACAGTACCGGTCTCTGGGTCCGTGGTTTCGGCAGTCAATATGATGTGTCCCAGAGCTCGGGCACCGGTTACTCGCAGAACCTGAAGGGTTTCTCCATCGGTGCTGATATGCCGCTGGGCGACAGCCAATGGAAGGTGGGTGTATTCGGCGGCCACAGTAACTCTGACGTAAACCCGGCTCGCGGCGCTGCCGGTACCGTCAAGAGCTACTTCCTGGGTACCTATGCCACCTGGATGGACGAAGAAAGCGGTTTCTATTTTGATGCCGTGGCCAAAGCCAACCGGTTCCAGAACCAGGCCAAGGCAACACTCAGTGACAACACGTCTACCAAGGGTGGCTACAACAACGTAGGCGGTGGTGTATCGGCTGAACTCGGCCGTCATATCAAGCTCGGTGAGAGTTCCTTTATTGAACCTTACGGCCGACTGTCGACCATTGTGGTCCAAGGTGGCACGTACAGCCTGAAAAACGGTTTGCAAGTGGACGGTGAGCGCACCCGCTCAAGGACTGCCGAGGCCGGTGCGACCCTTGGTCATGAGTTCCAACTCGATGATGGTACGCTGATCAAGCCTTACCTGCGTGCGGCAATGGTCCACGAGTTTGCCAACAACAATAAGGTCACGGTCAACAACCAGACCTTCAACAATGATTTGTCGGGCTCGCGCACCAAGTACGGTGCTGGTGTGGCGGTGTCGTTTACCCAGGACCTGCAGGCGCATGTCGACGTGGAGACCAGCACCAGTGACAAAATCAAGCAGAAAGCCGCTGTTAACGTTGGCCTGCGTTATGCGTTCTAAATAAACAGGCAACGCTAAGAAGCCCTGATCGAAAGATCAGGGCTTTTTTTTTGATGAACGCAAAAGCGCTTTTCAATCGCCTTTCCCGGTTAGATCAGGATTGGCGCCGCAGCATTTGGGTTCAACTGAACAGTCCGGCAGCAATATTGATCGAGAACCCCAGAATCGCCGTATTGAACAGAAATCCAATCAATGACTGGCCCAAAACGACTTTGCGCATTGCACGTGTAGCAACCCCCACATCCGCGGTTTGCACCGCCACGCCGATGGTGAACGAGAAATACAGGAAGTCCCAGTAATTGGGGTTGCGCAGCCCTTCGGCAAAGCGCAGCGCCGGCTCATCGCCGTCCCAGGTGTAGAACAGACGGGCGTAATGCACACTGAAGATCACCCCGGTCAGTAACCATGAGCCAATCACCGTCATGCCGGTAAAACCGTAGTGCAGCAGGCGTGCCGTGCTGTCCAGGTCTTTGCTGCCCACCAGGTTCACCGTGATGGTCGCAAGGCTGGCTATCGCGGCAATGCACACCATGAACAGCACCAGCCCGGCGTTTTCATCCTCGATCTCGGCGATGCGTTTTACATCATCGGCACGCGAACGGCTGGTGAGCCACAGCATCAGCGCCAGGTAGGTCCAGACCCCGGCGTTCCAGCCAATCAGGATTTTGCTGATCAGCGTATCGGCCGGCACCAGAATGCCCACGGCAAGGCCAAGGACGGCGGCGGATGAGAGGCGAGGGTGGGTGCGGGCGAGGAAGGCCATAGGTGCTCACAACAAGGGGGAGGTTGTGAGCACCATAGCGCATTCAGGCGGACTTGATCATGAACTGCACGATGCCCCCCTGTGGGAGCGGCGGTTCGAAGCTTCGACTTGCCCGCGATTGCAGTGTGCCAGTCAAAACATCTGATCCTGATATACCGCTATCGTGGGCAAGCCCGCTCCCACATTTTGACCGAGTTCTGTCGGGTTAATCAGGCTTGCTGCGCCTGCGCACCAGCTTCATCACCACCACAAAAAACACCGGCACAAACACCACCGCCAGCGTCGCGGTGATCATCCCGCCGATCACGCCTGTACCAATCGCCTGCTGGCTGGCCGAGCTGGCGCCGGTGGCAATCGCCAATGGCACCACACCGAGGATAAACGCCAGCGAGGTCATGATGATCGGCCGCAACCTCAGCCGCGCGGCCTTCAGGGTGGCGTCGATCAAGTCTTCACCCTGATCAACCAGGTCCTTGGCAAACTCGATGATCAGAATCGCGTTCTTCGCCGATAACCCGATGATGGTGATCAAGCCGACCTTGAAGAACACGTCATTGGGCATGCCACGCAAGCTCACCGCCAACACGGCGCCAAGCACACCCAGCGGCACCACCAGCAACACCGAGGTGGGTATCGACCAGCTTTCGTAGAGTGCCGCCAGGCACAGGAACACGATCAGCAACGACAGGCCCAACAGCAGCGGCGCCTGGGAGCCGGACAAGCGTTCCTGCAACGACAACCCGGTCCATTCCTGGCCCAGGCCGGCCGGCAATTGGCTGACCAGGCGCTGGATTTCTTCCATGGCCTCACCGGTACTGTGCCCCGGCGCCGCTTCGCCGCTGATGGAAATCGCCGGGTAGCCGTTGTAACGCGTCAACTGCGCCGGGCCTTGGGTCCAGCTGGCTTCAACAAACGATGACAAGGGCACCATCTGGCCGGCGCTATTGCGCACGTTGATCTTCATCAAGTCCGCAACCTGGCTGCGTTGGTCGCCTTCAGCCTGCACCACCACCCGCTGCATGCGGCCCTGGTTGGGGAAGTCGTTGACATAGGCCGAGCCGATGGCCGAGGACAGCACATTGCCCACATCGGCAAACGACACGCCCAAGGCGTTGGCTTGCTTGCGGTCCACTTGCAACTGCACTTGCGGTGCTTCGGCCAAGGCACTTTCGCGCACGTTGGCCAGGATCGGGCTTTTTTCGGCGGCGGCGAGCAACTCGGTGCGCGCCTGCATCAGCGCGGCATGGCCGACGCCACCACGGTCCTGCAAGCGGAACTCGAAGCCGCTGGAAGTCCCCAGGCCGTCAACCGGCGGCGGCAGGATCGCGTAGGCAATCGCGTCTTTAAGCTCGCTGAACGCTTCGTTGGCACGGTCGGCAATTGCCGAGGCCGAATCTTCGCTGCTGCGCTGCGACCAATCCTTGAGCGTGGTAAAAGCCAGCGCCGCGTTCTGCCCGGAACCGGAGAAGCTGAAGCCCATGATCATGGTGGTATCGCCCACCCCAGGCTCGCCAGCGTTGTGCGCCTCGATCTGCTCGGCCACCTGCACCGTGCGGTTCTTGCTCGCGCCCGGCGGCAGCTGGATATCGGTGATGGTGTAACCCTGGTCTTCCACCGGCAGGAACGAGGAGGGCAGGCGGCTGAACATCCACCCCAGGCCCACCAGCAGCACCAGATAAATCAGCAAGTAGCGGCCGCTGCGCTTGAGGGCATAGGCCACCCAGCCTTCATAGCGGTCGGTCAGGCGCTCAAAACGGTTGTTGAACCAGCCGAAGAAACCGCCCTTGGCATGGTGCTCGCCCTTGGCAATCGGCTTGAGCAAGGTGGCGCACAGTGCCGGAGTCAAGGTCAGGGCCAGGAACGCCGAGAACAGGATCGAGGTGGCCATCGACAGCGAGAACTGCTGGTAGATCACACCCACAGAACCTGGCATGAACGCCATCGGCAGGAACACCGCCACCAGCACCAACGTGATACCGACGATGGCGCCGGTGATCTGGCCCATGGCTTTTTTCGTTGCGTCCTTGGGCGACAGGCCCTCGGTGGCCATAATGCGCTCGACGTTTTCGACCACCACAATCGCATCGTCCACCAGGATACCGATCGCCAGCACCATGCCGAACATGGTCAGCACGTTGATCGAGAAACCCAGCAACAGCATGGTGGCGAAAGTGCCCATCAGTGCAATCGGCACCACCAGGGTGGGGATCAAGGTGTAGCGCACGTTCTGCAGGAACAGGAACATCACTGCAAACACCAGCGCCATCGCCTCCAGCAAGGTGTAGACCACCTTGGTGATCGAGACTTTGACGAACGGCGACGTGTCGTAAGGGATCTTGTACTCCACGTTGGCCGGGAAGTAGCGCGACAGCTCGTCCATCTTCGCCCGCACCAGGGTGGCGGTGTTCAGCGCGTTGGCGCCGGGCGACAGTTGCACACTGACGGCGGTCGACGGCTTGCCGTTCAGGCGCGTGGAGAACTGGTATTCCTGGCTGCCGACTTCCACCCGCGCCACATCGCCGATGCGCACGGTGGAGCCGTCGGGGTTGGCCTTGAGCACGATGTCGGCAAATTCCGCCGGGGTCGACAACTGGCCCTTGACCAGGATTGCGGCGGTGATTTCCTGGGTCTTGGTGCCCGGCAAATCCCCAATGCTGCCCGCCGAGACCTGGGCGTTCTGCGCGCTGATCGCGGCATTCACGTCAGCCGGCGTCAGGTTGAAACCGATCAGCTTCTGCGGGTCGATCCAGATGCGCATGGCGCGTTCGGCGCCGTACAGCTGGGCCTTGCCCACGCCGTCCAGGCGCTTGAGCTCGTTCATCACGTTGCGCGCCAGGTAATCGCTGAGCGCCACGTCGTCGAGCTTGCCGTCGTTGGAGGTCAGGGTCACCAGCAGCAGGAAGCCGGCGGAGACTTTCTCCACCTGCAAACCTTGCTGGGTCACGGCTTGCGGCAAGCGCGGCTCCACCGCTTTTAAGCGGTTTTGCACATCCACCTGAGCCATTTCCGGGTTGGTGCCCGGCTGGAAGGTTGCGGTAATGGTGGCCGAGCCCAGGCTGCTTTGGGATTCGAAGTACAGCAAGTGATCGGCGCCGTTAAGCTCCTGCTCGATCAGACTGACCACGCCTTCATCCAGGGTCTGGGCCGAGGCGCCGGGGTACACCGCGTAAATTTCCACCTTGGGCGGCGCGACGTTGGGGTACTGGGCCACCGGCAACTGCGGGATGGCGAGCGCGCCGGCCAGCAGGATAAACAGGGCCACCACCCAGGCGAAAATCGGGCGGTCAATAAAGAACTGCGGCATGGCGGGTTATTCCTTGACTGGCTGGCCGGAGGCGGGGCTGTCATCCACCTCGACTTTTTCACCGGGGCGCGCGTGTTGCAGGCCTTCGACGACGATACGGTCACCGGGCTTGAGGCCGCTGCTGACGATCCAGCGGTCCTCGATCACCGCGCCCAGTTCCACCGGCTGCTGGCTGACGGTCTGCTCGGCGTCCAACAGCAGCACCATCGGGATGCCGGCGCTGTCACGGGTGATGGCGCGTTGCGGCACGCTGATACCTTGCTTGTCCACGGCCTGTTCGAGGCGCACGCGCACAAAGCTGCCCGGCAACAGGTCGAGGTCCGGGTTGGGGAACTCGCTGCGCAGGATGATCTGCCCGGTGCCCGGGTCGACGCTGATTTCGGCAAACAGCAACTTGCCCGGCAACGGGTACAGGCTGCCGTCGTCCTGGATCAGCGTGGCCTTGGCCTGGTCCTGGCCGACCTGCTTCAAGTTGCCGGCGCGAAAGGCGCGGCGCAGGTCATTGAGTTCGCGGGTCGACTGGGTGAGGTCGGCGTGGATCGGGTCCAGTTGCTGGATAATTGCCAGTGGCGTGGCCTCGTTCTGGCCGACCAGCGCACCTTCGGTTACCAGCGCACGCCCGATACGCCCGGAAATCGGCGCGGTGACGGTGGCGTAGCCCAGGTTCAACCGGGCGCGCTCGACCGCGGCCTTGTTGGCGGCGACTTCGGCGTTGGTCTGGCGCAGGTTGGCGCGGGCATTGTCGTAGTCCTGGCCGCTGATGGCGTTGCCTTCGACCAACTGGCTGTAACGCTGCTCTTGCAGGCGGGCCTGGAACGCGTTGGCCTCGGCCTTGCTCAGGTTGGCCTGGGCGCTGTCCAGGTCGGCCTTGAACGGCGCGGGGTCGATGCGAAACAGCACGTCGCCCTGTTTGACGTCGTGGCCTTCCTTGAACACCCGCTGCATCACTACGCCGGCGACCCGTGCGCGCACTTCGGCAATGCGCGGCGCGGCGATGCGCCCGCTCAATTCGCTGGTGATCGAGAGAGGCTTGCTCTGCAGGGTTTCGATGCGCACTTTGGCCAGTGGCGTCTCTGGCGCTTCATCGGCCGACTGGCCACAGCCGCTCAGGGCCAGCGTCAGGGCCAGCAGGCAAAACGGCGCAAACAGATTCTTCGACATGCTCATATCCCAATATTGACTGGCGCATCCTAAAGACACCTGCGCCTTGGTGCTGTGAAGCTGTGTAGGCCGTGTGTGAAGAAGTGTAAGGTGCGGCGCGCTGCGCGACGGGGGCGTATATCCTTGCACAATCCTGCAACACACCAACAAACAGTATTATTTGGAAACACCATGCCCAACATCCTCCTGGTGGAAGACGACGCCGCACTCTCCGAGCTGATTGCCAGCTATCTGGAACGCAATGGCTACCACGTCAACGTGCTCAGCCGTGGCGACCATGTGCGCGAACGGGCACGCCTTAACCCGCCGGACCTGGTGATCCTCGACCTGATGCTGCCCGGCCTCGACGGCTTGCAGGTTTGCCGCCTGCTGCGTGCCGACTCGGCGGGCCTGCCGATTCTGATGCTCACCGCCCGCGATGACAGCCACGATCAAGTGCTGGGCCTGGAGATGGGCGCCGACGACTACGTGACCAAGCCCTGCGAGCCACGTGTGCTGCTCGCCCGTGTACGCACCTTGCTGCGCCGCAGCAGTTTGTCCGAACCGCAGGTGGCCAATGACCAGATCGTCATGGGCAACCTGTGCATCGACCTGTCGGAGCGCACTGTGACGTGGCGCGAGCAGGCGGTGGAGTTGTCCAGCGGTGAGTACAACCTGCTGGTGGTACTGGCCCGGCATGCCGGTGAAGTGCTCAGCCGCGACCAGATCCTGCAACGCCTGCGCGGTATCGAGTTCAACGGCACCGACCGCTCGGTGGACGTGGCCATTTCCAAGCTGCGGCGCAAGTTCGACGACCACGCCGGGGAGGCGCGCAAGATCAAGACCGTGTGGGGCAAGGGCTACCTGTTCAGCCGTTCCGAGTGGGAATGCTGATCCATGTTTCGTGTACTGCTGCGCCTCTACCTGGTCACCATCATTACCTTCAGTGCCGCGATCTTCCTGATACCCAAGTTGGTGATCCAGCTGTTTGAACACCGCTACATGGACTACAACGTCGAACAGACCCGTGGCCTGCAAAAACTTATCGTCAAGCAGTATCTGCGCGCGCCGGTGGAGCGTTGGTCACATGTGACCGAACAACTGAACCGGGATTTCGCACCGCTGCAAGTCAAGTTGCTGCTGCGCCAGGACGCCAGCTATACGCCCGAGGAGGAGCAACTGCTGGAGCACGGCAAGCCGGTGATCCGCCTGGGCGAGTGGGGCTGGATGGAAGACATCAGCTCGCCGATCAACCAGCAGTTTGCGGTGAAACTGAGCATCCCGCCGGACCCGCTGGACATGAACCTGTTGTACTGGTCGATGAACGTACTGATCGGCGCGGCCTTGCTCGCCTGCCTGCTGTTCTGGCTGCGCCCGCACTGGCGTGACCTGGAGCGCCTGAAAAGCACCGCCGCGCAATTGGGCCGGGGCAACCTCAGTGAGCGCACGCAGATTCCCGCCAGCTCCAACATCGGCAGCCTGGCGTCGGTGTTCGACACCATGGCCGACGACATCGAACGCCTGCTCAACCAGCAGCGCGACTTGCTCAACGCCGTGTCCCATGAACTGCGCACGCCGCTGACGCGCCTGGACTTCGGCCTGGCCCTGGCGCTGTCCGAAGACTTGCCCCAGGCCAGCCGCGAGCGCCTGCAAAGCCTGGTGGCGCATATTCGCGAGCTGGACGAGCTGGTGTTGGAATTGCTCTCCTACAGCCGCCTGCAAAACCCGGCGCAGCTGCCGGAGCGGGTCGACGTGGTGCTCGATGAGTTTATCGACAGCGTGCTGGGCAGCGTCGATGACGAACTGGAAAACCCCGAGATCGTCATCGACGTCGCGCTCGACTGCACCGTGGAGCGTTTCAGCCTCGACCCACGTCTCACGGCCCGGGCGTTGCAGAACCTGTTGCGCAATGCCACACGCTATTGCGACAGGCGCATCCAGGTGGGGGTCAAGGTCTGCGCCGACGGCTGTGAAATCTGCGTGGACGACGACGGCATCGGCATTCCGGTGGAACAGCGCGAGCGCATCTTCGAACCCTTTTACCGCCTGGACCGCAGCCGCGATCGCGCCACTGGCGGCTTCGGCCTCGGCCTGGCGATCAGCCGGCGCGCCATGGAAGCCCAGGGCGGCACCTTGACGGCCCTGGCCTCGCCCCTGGGCGGGGCGCGGTTCAGGGTGTGGTTGCCTGCGCAGCTTGGTTAGAAAAAACGCCGGGAAGGGCGCACACTGTGTGCCCCGCTTTACCCGAGGAGAGAGTCGCAATGACTGGTGTTCACACGTCTGCTCAACAAGGTTTTTCGACCCAGGCCGCCACCTACGCCCAAGGTCGTCCGGATTATCCCCGCCAACTCACTGGCTGGTTGACCAACACGCTGCTGATCAATGCACAGTCGACCGTGATCGACCTGGGCGCCGGCACCGGCAAGTTCACCCGTTTGCTCAGCACCCTGGCGCCCAGCCTGATTGCCGTCGAACCGGTCGAGGCCATGGGCGCGCAACTGAGCAAACTGTTGCCGGATGTACGCCTGCTCAGCGGCACCGCTGAAGCTATACCGCTGCCGGATGCCAGCGCCGATGCGCTGGTGTGTGCGCAAGCCTTCCACTGGTTCGCAACCGAGGCCGCACTGGCCGAGATCCACCGCGTGCTCAAGCCCGATGGGCGCCTGGGGCTGGTGTGGAATGTGCGCGATGAATCGGTGGATTGGGTTGCGGCCATCACCGAAATCATTACGCCCTATGAAGGCGACACGCCGCGTTTTCATACAGGGCGTTGGCACGAAGCCTTCACGGGTGAGTATTTTTCCGCGCCGCAAATGAGCTGCTTTGCCTATCAGCATGTGGGCAGCCCTCAGGAAGTGATCATGGATCGCTTCCTGTCGGTAAGCTTCATCGCGGCGCTACCCGCCGCGCAAAAGGCCACGGTGACCGAGCAATTGCGTCAGCTGATCGACACGCACCCGGCACTGCGTGGGCGCGACACTGTGGCGTTCCCGTATCAGACCCAAGCGTATGTCTGCCAGCGTCTGACAGAAAAAGCATAAAGTCAGATCATATTGATATAAGTCGTTATAAGAAAAATCGCTATCCTGCGGCCAGAATTTTATAAGGCCGCGGGTAGTTGTAATGGATGTAGGCAATATTGGTTTTGTAGTTGCTGGCCTGATCGTTGGTTTTATCGTCGGCATGACCGGGGTCGGCGGGGGCTCTTTGATGACGCCGATCCTGTTGTGGTTCGGGATCAACCCGGCCACCGCCGTGGGCACTGACTTGTTATATGCCGCCATCACCAAGTCCGGTGGTGTGCTGGTGCACAGCAAGAACCGCAATATCGATTGGGCCATCACTGGCTGGCTGACCTTGGGCAGTGTGCCGGCGGTGCTTTTGACGCTGTGGTTTTTGGCCAGCCTGCACACCGACCCCAGTGCGATGAATGCGGTGATCAAGCAGGCGCTGGGTTTTGTGCTGCTGCTGACGGCGCTGGCGATCCTGTTCAAGAAAAGCCTGCTGGCTTTCGCCCAGCGGCATGCGGGTGATGATTATCACATGAGCCCGCGTAACCTTAACGCGCTTACGGTGCTCACCGGTGCGATCCTGGGCACCATGGTTGCGTTGACGTCTATCGGCGCCGGTGCCCTCGGGACTGTGGCGTTGTTTATCTTGTATCCGTTCCTGGCCACGCGGCGTCTGGTCGGCACCGAGATCGCCCACGCCGTGCCGCTGACCCTGGTGGCGGGCCTGGGGCATGCCAGCATGGGCAATATGGACTGGCATCTGCTGGGCTTTTTGCTGATGGGGTCGTTGCCGGGGATTTACCTGGGCAGCCACATGACCGGCAAAGTCCCGGACGGCGTGTTGCGACCGTGTCTGGCGGTTATGTTGATGGCCATTGGGTATAAGCTCGCGTTCTAAGGTGGGAGCTGGCTTGCCTGCGATGGCATCAACTCGGTGTGCCTGATGTACCGAGGTGTCTGCATCGCAGCGGTGCGACGATTCGACAAGCCAGCTCCCACAGGTGGTCCGCGTCAGGCCTTCCCGGGCCCATTCCCGATCTGCCACACAAACGGCGGCTCGGCTCCGTTGATCACCCAATCCCCCACAATCCGCGCCTTATAGATCACCGGGTTATGCGACGACACGGTTCGCGCATTGCGCCAATGGCGATCCAGCGCTTTACCCTGGCGTACATCCGACGCCCCCAGCGCATTGAACAGCTCACTGGTAGCCCGCTGAACCAGCTCCGACACCACCACCTGCGCTGTCGCCGATTCAATCTCGGCAGCCACGTTCGCCTCACGCTCAGCCACCGCATCCCCGGCAAACCGTGCCAAGTAAGCCCGTTGCGCCGGCACCGCAGCTTTCAACGCACTGGCCTCGGCGGCATACACCAGGGCGGCCACTTCACCCACCACTTGCTGAACCTGCGCGTCCTGGCTGACATGCGCCGCATTGCCATGGCTGTAGATGCGTTTACGATTGCGCACCTGCTGCGCCACGTCGTTGAGCGCTGCACGGCCGATGCCGGCCAGGCTCGCCAGCAGCACCAGTTGGTAAAACGCGGTCTGGTATTTGAAGCGGGTAGCAAAGTCGATCACGTTGTCGGCCTCAACCACCGCATCGGTAAACCGCGTGGTGCCGCTGCCCGTGGTGCGCTGGCCGAACCCGTCCCAGTCATCACGTTGCACCACGCCAGGCTGGCGCGTGCGGGTGGCGGCGATCACATCGGCGCCGGTGTCGCTGCGCTGGGCGTACACGTCGATCCAGTCGGAGAAAATGCTTCCGGTGCTGTAGAACTTTTCGCCGTTGAGCTTCCAGTTGTCGCCATCCGGGCTGACCTGAGTGACCACATCGCCGATCGCCACGTTACCGATTTCGGTCCAGGCGCACCCGACGATATCGCCGTCGACAAAACGCTTGAACCACAGGTCGCGACCCGCGCCAGGTGGCGCGTTCAGGCGGTCCTCGGCAAAGGCGAAGTGCCCGCGCAGCGCCTGGGGCACATTGGAGTCGGCCGCCGCCAGTTCGATCAGCAGCTCAAACAATTGCGGCAGGGACGCGCCGCCGCCGCCGTATTCCACCGGCACCCGCACCGCGCCGAACCCTGCGTGTTTGAGCCACTCGATCGGCTCATAGGGCAGGGCGCGCGCCTGTTCACGCGCCACGGCCCCTTCGGCGATGCGCTGGAAGATCGGCCGAAAGCGCGCGGCAAGTGTGGGGTAATCGACGCCGATGGACAGCGGGTTGATGACATGTTGCTCGGTCATGGGATACGGCTCCTGGGCAGTGATCAATGCTTAGCGGATTGCACAGTCCGTGCCGGGCGGCGCAGCCCGTATTTGCTGGGGCTGGAGCCCAACTGCTGTTGCTCCAGCAACAGTAAATCGACAAATCAAGGCCATCTGCGACATTCGCCCGCTTGGCAACCACCACGGCGATTTGCGCCACAACGCCCATGGGGTGGTGCTTTGATGATGTCTGGCACGCTTGCTGCTCAAGCCTGGTTACATCCTTTCCTGCGAGGTACTGCCAGATGAGTCTGCAAGCCGTGAAATTTGCCTATTGGGTACCCAACGTCAGCGGTGGGCTGGTGGTCAGCAAGATCGAACAGCGCACTCACTGGGGCATCGACTACAACCGCAAGCTTGCGCAGTTGGCCGAGGCGGCCGGCTTCGAATATGGCCTGACGCAAATTCGCTTCACCGCAGGGTACGGCGCCGACAACCAGCATGAGTCCGTCGCGTTCAGCCATGCGTTGCTGGCGGCAACCACCACGCTCAAGGTGATCGCGGCGATCCTGCCTGGCCCTTGGCAGCCGGCGTTGGCAGCCAAACAACTGGCGACCATCGACCAGCTCACCAACGGGCGCATTGCGGTGAATATCGTCAGCGGCTGGTTCAAGGGCGAATTCCAGGCCATCGGCGAACCCTGGCTGGAACATGACGAGCGTTATCGCCGCTCCGAGGAGTTTATCCGCGCCCTCAAAGGCATCTGGAGCCAGGACGATTTCACTTTCAAGGGTGACTTCTACCGCTTCAACAATTACAGCCTCAAACCCAAGCCACTTGGCCAGCCGGAAGTGTTCCAGGGCGGCAGCTCACGGGCGGCGCGGGACATGGCGGCCCGCGTGTCGGACTGGTACTTCACCAACGGCAACACGCCCGAAGGCATTAAGGCCCAGGTTGACGACATCCGCACCAAGGCCGCGGCCAATCACCATTCGGTGAAGGTGGGGGTAAACGCCTTTGTGATCGCCCGCGACACCGAAGAAGAAGCCCGCGCCGTGCTCGCCGAAATCATCGACAAGGCCGACCCGGAAGCGGTGAATGCGTTTGGCGATGCGGCCAAACAGGCGGGCAAGGCCTCACCGGAAGGCGAGGGCAACTGGGCCAAGTCCAGCTTCGAGGACCTGGTGCAATACAACGACGGCTTCAAGACCAACCTGATTGGCACACCGCAGCAGATCGCCGAGCGCATTGTCGCGCTCAAGGCTGTGGGCGTGGACCTGATACTGGCTGGCTTCCTGCATTTTCAGGAGGAAGTCGAATACTTCGGAAAGCGCGTCCTGCCGCTGGTGCGCGAGCTGGAAGCCAAGGCCGGGGTCAAGCAGGTGGCTTGAACAGCACCACCGCCGCGCGCAATTGTTTGCTGCCAAAACGACACATGCGCTCGAACTCCCCATGGCTGACCGGCAGATGCTGGCAGTCCAGGGGCTGGCGATGCTGGCTGTGGTCCACATCGGGGTCGTGCAGGTAGACGAACTCTTCGTCGCAGTCGGTGACCATCACCCAGTGCGGCGACTTGGAACGGGTGAGGCGGTAGCTGCTGATCAGCACCAGCGGCTGCCCGCCGGCCTGCAGTACCTGCGGTAAATCCAGGGCGCCGCCGAGTATCTGTTCGACGTCGCTGCCGGCCAATTCCTCTTCAAACGCTTCGTGCACTAAGCGCATCACGTCCTTTTTGTGCGGGTCGCGCACGCCATCGAGAAACAACGGCCCGCGCACATTCACCTGCATACGCACCCGAAAACCCCGGCGCCAGGCCGCCAAAGCCAAGCCTTGCGGGCTGCAGCCGCCATGGCCTGCGGTCATGAACACGGTGGTGGCTTCACGCCAGATCTGCAGTTCTTCGCGCCGCCCGGCCACGCGACCTGGCAGCAACGCGCCCATGGCCATCAGCAGGCATGCGGCGCCACAGGTGAAGTCGGTGGTCTGCTGGTAATACGGCACGCTCTGGGGGCGTGCGACCTGGTGCTGGAGGATGCGTTTTTCCAGCCGAATAGCGGCGGTGTGATCTTCGTAATAGTCATTGATCAGCGCAAAGCGGCGATAGCCATTGCGCTCGTACAGCGCCAGGGCGCCGGGGTTGTCGGTGCGCACTTCCAGGCGCAGGTAGGCGCAGTCATGTTCCAGGGCGCAGGCCTCGATGCGCGTCAGCAATTGCTTGCCCAAACCCATGCCGCGCGCGTGCTCGGCGATGGCGATGGAGTACAGGCGCGCCAGCGAGGTGCCGCGATGGAACAACACCAGTGCATAACCGAGCAACTGCGCGTCGTTTTCCGCCACCAGTAACTGGCCATGGGCACGGCTGATCATCCACTGGAAACTGCGCGGCGAGAGCCGGTCGGTGGTGAAACAGTGCTGTTCCAGCGCGACCAATTCGGGCACATCAGCGGGTATTGCAACGCGAAAGGAAAGAGCCATATGACCGCCGTAAAAGTTGCGTAACGAAACGGGACTTCTCTAAAAGATCGTGCTTAATAGAAAAGGTCGAGTTCTCTAAAGCGGATCAAATATTATGTCAGCGGTACAAGGTCATTGGCGTGAAGTATCCGAGCAAAACGTCGCGGCGACAATAACTTCCAGCGGTTATTTATCGGTCGCGACCAAAGGGTCCAGTCAAGTGGTGATCATTGTCGAACGCAAGGAAGATTGGGCCTCCTACTTTCCCAGCGAAGACATCGTGACGGCCCAGGAATACCTTGAACAAACCCGTGAAAGCGAGACGGGCAAGCGTGTGCAGGTCATCAACCTGTGGCGCAGCTACAAGTATCTGGGGCACGGCTACTACTGCTCGTTGCTGGCCGAAGCGCGTGGGCACAAGGTGATTCCGTCGGTGCGCACCATCAGTGAACTGACTAAAAAGTCGCTGTATGGCTTGGCACTGGACGACCTGGATAAAACCCTCGATAAAGCCCTGAGTCATCACCTTTACAGCAATACCGAAGGTTTTACCCTGACACTTTATTTTGGTCGAACCAATATAGAGCCGCTGCAAGAGTTGGCCCGCCAGTTATTTGAAACCTTTCCGTGCCCGATCTTGTTAGTTGAGTTTCGCAAACACAATGGCTGGCATATCGACGGGGTCAAGTCCGGCGTGTTGCACAAGTTGCGCGATGACCAGGAAGACCAGTTCGCCCACGCCCTCGACAACTTCAGCCGCAAGATCTGGCGCCAGCCGCGCTCACGCCGCTTGGCGCGGTATGACCTGGCGATTCTTCACGACCCGCAGGAACAACTGCCGCCGTCCAATGCCCGCGCCCTGGACAACTTTGTGCGGGTCGGCAAGGGCCTGGGCATCGATGTGGAGCTGATCGAGCGCAAGGATTATTCACGCCTGGCCGAGTACGACGCCTTGCTGATCCGCGAGACCACCAGTGTCGACAACCACACTTACCGCTTTGCCAAAAAAGCCGAAAGCGAAGGCCTGGTGGTGATGGACGACCCGGCGTCGATCCTGCGTTGTACCAACAAGGTCTACCTCACTGACCTGCTCAACAGCCATCAATTGGGCATGCCCGCCACCGAGATTCTCTACAAGGAGCGACCGGAGGACTTCGAACGGGTTGGCGAGCGCCTGGGCTTCCCGTTGGTGTTGAAGATCCCCGACGGTTGCTTCTCGCGCGGCGTGATCAAGGTGGAAAGCCAGGAAGCCCTGCTCAAGGCTACCGCCGAGTTGTTCGAACATTCGGTGCTGTTGCTGGCCCAGGAGTTTTTCTACACCGAGTACGACTGGCGCATTGGCGTGCTCAACCGCAAGCCGATCTTTGCCTGTCAGTACTTCATGTCCAAGGGCCATTGGCAGATTTATAACCACAAGGCCATCGGCCAGGACATCAACGGCGAATGCCGCACGCTGGCGGTTCACGAAGCGCCCAAGGCGGTGGTGGAGCTGGCGGTGAAAACCGCCAACCTGA
Organism: Pseudomonas sp. FP2338; assembly: GCF_030687515.1. Lineage (NCBI taxonomy): Bacteria > Pseudomonadati > Pseudomonadota > Gammaproteobacteria > Pseudomonadales > Pseudomonadaceae > Pseudomonas > Pseudomonas sp. FP2338. The sequence continues at coordinate 2,919,986 of NZ_CP117436.1, forward strand.
TCGGCGACGGCCTTTATGGCGTCGACCTCAAACAGTCCGGCGACAAAGTGGTGGTGATCGAGGTCAACGACAACCCGAACATGGACGCCGGTATCGAAGATGCCTATTTGCAAGACGACCTGTATGCGTTGGTGCTGGAGGAGTTCGTACGGCGCCTGGAGTTGAAACGCCAGGGCCAGGGCTGGTGACGCGCGATGATCCAGCGCTTTGAACTGGCCGACGGAAAACTGTGCAAAGCGGACAAGGACGACGCAGCAATCATGCTGTTCAACAACCCGGACGCGGCCGAGCGCGAGTGGCTGCGCGACCATCACAAACTCGATGAACACGCCCTGGCTTCGGCGCTGGACCCGGATGAAGTCTCACGCATCGAGTTTCACCCCGATAATCTGTTTTTGATCTGGAAACGCCCGGAGAACTACTCCGGCGGCGGCAGCCTGATGTTCGAAGTGGCCTCCTGCGGGCTGTTGTTTTCGCCTGGCCGCTTGCTGGTGATCGCCACGGATGACACCCCGTTGTCCGGGCTCGGCGCACGCCGGCCGTTGCATACGCCACTGGATGTGTTGCTTGATCTGCTGCTTAACAACATTCACCACTACCTGGGCCACCTCAAGGTAATCAAGCTGGTGGCGCGGGAGTTGCAGCAACAGTTCAACGCGTCGATGAGCAACCAGCACCTGATGCAGATGTTCAACCTCAGTGAGAGTTTGATCTATTACATCAACGCGCTGCACAGCAATGGCGCGGTGTTGTCGCGGTTGCGCAACCACGCGGAAAAGGAACATTTCAGCGCCGAAGTGCTGGGCTTGATCGATGACCTGATCATTGAGAACCACCAGTGCTACAAGCAGGCGGAGATCTATTCCAACGTGTTTTCCGGGCTGATCGATGCTCGCGGCAACCTGATGAATAACAGCATGAACAACCTGTTGCGCAAGCTGACGTTGATCAACGTGGTGTTTCTGCCGCTCAACCTGATTGCCAGCGTGGGCGGGATGTCGGAGTTCAGCATGATGACGGCAGGCACGCCGTGGTGGGTGTCGTACCCGTTGTTGATGGTGGCAATGGGGGTGGCGGCGGGGTTGATGGTGTTCGGGCTCAAGCGCATAGCCGGCGGCGCCAGTCGCGCGTGAACCCACTGCAGCGTGTGGGAGCTGACAGGTAGGGTGGCCAAATTCCTCTGTGGCGAGCGGGCAAGCCCTAATGCCAGTCAGTTAAGCGAACGAAATGCTCAAAGCAGCGAAGATCAAATGTGGGAGCGGGCTTGCCCGCGAAGACGTCGGCCCAGCAAACATTGATGTTGACTGACCCACCGCTTTCGCGAGCAAGCCCGCTCCCACAGGGGATCTGCGCTTAACTGACGGGCATTAGGGCAAGCCCGTCAGTTAAGCGCTCCTGTGCAAGCGGTGTGTCAGTGACACACAGTCGATGCTATCGCAGGCAAGCCAGCTCCCACAGGTTATGCGTCGGTGTGCGGTTGCAGTGTCAGCACCTCAAAGCCGCCCGCCGTCACCGCCACGGTGTGTTCCCACTGCGCCGACAGGCTGTTGTCCTTGGTCACCACCGTCCAGCCATCCTTGAGGTCGCGCACCTTGGCGCTGCCCTGGTTGAGCATCGGCTCGATGGTAAACACCATGCCTTCGCGCAGTTCCAGCCCGGTGCCGGGGCGGCCGAAGTGCAGCACTTGGGGCTCCTCGTGCATCTGCCGGCCGATGCCGTGGCCGCAATACTCACGCACGACGCTGTAGCCGTTGGCTTGCGCATGGCTCTGGATCGCATGGCCGATATCGCCCAGTCGGGCGCCGGGGCGAACCTGGCGAATGCCGGCCCACATGGCTTCGAAGGTCTGTTCCACCAGGCGCCGGGCCTTGGGCGCCACATTGCCGATCATGTACATCTTGCTGGAGTCAGCGATAAAGCCGCCTTTTTCCAGCGTGATATCGATGTTGATGATGTCGCCGTCTTTCAACACCTCCTTGGCGCTGGGCATGCCATGGCACACCACTTCGTTGATCGAGGTGTTGATGCAAAAGGGGTAGTCGTATTGCCCAAGGCTCGCCGGGCGGGCGTTGAGGTCGTTGCGGATGAAGGCCTCGACGGCGCTGTCCAGCTCCAGGGTCGAGCGCCCGGCAGCGACAAAACCGTCGAGCATGCTGAATACCTGGGCCAGCAGGCGCCCGGATTCGCGCATCACCGCCAGTTGTGCGGGGGTCTTGATCATCAGCCGCGCCCTCGGATCAGGTCGGGTTTGTCCAGCAACAGCTTGTTGATCAGCTCGTTGTAGGGCAGGTGCGGGTTGAGTTCGGCCAGCAGGCCGATCTTGATCCAGAACTCGGCCTGGGCATTGATGGAGCGGTCCATGGCGGCGCTGGCCAGGCGTAGCTGTTCGTGCAGTTGGTCGGTGATCTTGACGATGCCCATGGGGTTCACTGTGTTAGATGGATATACAAAGCGTATACGTTTCGTATATCGATCGTAAACCCCAACCGGCCAAATGGCGACAGGCCATTGACTTGCCCAACCACCGCCGGTTAATTTCGGTGCATGACATTTCAAGCCTTGCGCCGCCAGCCGAGCATTATTATTACCGCCATTCCTCATTTGGCGGGATAGCACACGGCTGCACCCAAACCCGCCCTAGAGGCGGGTTTTGTTTTTCCGACTCCTGGGCAGCACACCAACACCAGGAGACGCCCATGAGTACCCACCGCGCCGCGCAAACCGCCAATACCGGGCTGCTTGAGCACTACGTAAAAAAGATCCTCGCCGCCCCGGTTTACGACGTGGCAGTGCGCACGCCCTTGCAGCCGGCGCCTGCGCTGTCGGCGCTACTGGGCAATCAGGTGCTGCTCAAACGGGAAGATTTGCAGCCAACGTTTTCCTTCAAGATCCGTGGCGCCTACAACAAGCTGGTGCAACTCGGCGATAAGCACAAAGCCTGTGGCGTGGTGACCGCCTCGGCGGGTAATCATGCGCAGGGCGTGGCGCTGGCGGCGCGGGAGCTGGGGATCAAGGCCAGCATTGTCATGCCGTGCAGCACGCCGGAATTGAAGGTGCTGGGCGTGCGTTCCCGGGGCGCCGAAGCGGTGTTGCATGGCGAAAGCTTTCCGTTTGCCCTGGCCCACGCGCTGCAATTGGCCGAGGCAACGGGTTGCACCTTTGTTTCGCCGTTCGATGACCCCGACGTGATCGCCGGCCAAGGCACTGTGGCCATGGAAATACTGCGTCAGCAGCAAGGCCCGCTGCACGCGATCTTCGTACCGGTGGGCGGCGGCGGCCTGATCGCCGGGATTGCCGCCTATGTCAAATACCTGCGGCCCGAGGTGCGCATCGTCGGGGTCGAACCCGAGGGCTCGAGTTGCCTGCTGGCCGCCTTGCGCGCCGGTGAAAGAGTGGTGTTGCCCTGTGTCGATGGGTTTGCCGATGGCACTGCCGTGGCACAGATCGGCGCCTATGGCTTTGAGATCTGCCGCGATTGGGTCGATGAAGTGATCACCGTCAGCAATGACCAACTGTGCAGCGCCATCAAGCTGATCTACGACGATACGCGCTCCATCACCGAGCCATCCGGCGCATTGGCGGTGGCGGGCATTCGCAAGTACGTCAGCCAAAACGGCGTGCGTGGGCAGACCTTGGTGGCGGTGAATTCCGGGGCCAATATCAACTTTGATAGTTTGCGACATGTTGCAGAGAGAGTCGCGGCGCAATGTGTAATTTAATGCATAAACGTTTAATCGGCGCGGTTCGACGACGATGCTGGCTACATAAACTGGCTTATATAGAGGGTCGTTGCGCTTATGAGGAAAAGTTACAACAAGAACGGATTTTGCCGAGTAGGCTTATTGACTGTAAGCGTCTGCCAGGGTCGGTAAGACGTGGCGGGCCTGCGCCTGCCGGACACACAAAAAATCTGTTGGCAGTCTCAAGAAAGGAGAGGTTGGCCATGCTTTCGGAACTGGAATTACGCAGCATTATTGAAGGAAGTTTCCTGCCCAAGCGGTGTGAATGCACCAAAGCCGAAGACGCCTCGTTGACGATCAAGGTCTATGACGACCGCGACCGTGACCGGGTAGATTTGGAGGTCAAAGGTATCAACGCGGAAAAACTCGACAGCAGTCGAGCCATTTGCAACCTGATCAGCGGGTTGCGCGAGGACCTCAAGCACACCCAGGCGCCTGCTCAGCAAAGAGTGGCGGGGCGCGGCTACTAGTCAGCCAGGTGTTTGAGGTTGAGTCACCGAAGACCTGTGGGCCTGGTAATCGCCAGGCCCAATACGGTCTGTTTCAGTTCTGAAAGTCACAGGCTTCGGACATTTTTCGATAGCCTACGTCTTCGATCTTTCCGGCTTTGTCCACGAATTTGATATCGGCATTGATCACCTTGCACGCGTCGGTGTCTTCCTCGTGCATGGCGATCACTTTGTCGATGTTCAACGGCGTGCCGTATTGATAAGGCACGGGCTTGGCGGCGGTGTCGGCTTGGGCCATGCCCGATACTGCTGCAAGGGCCAGGGTGGCGGTGAATAACAATGTGCGCAGTTTCATGTTGGTGCTCCGCAAGTGAGTTCAATTTCACTCTCGGCTTGCGGGATTAACCATCGATTAATTTTGCCTTGGCTGACAAAACCTTCATGAAACCCAGGCTTCAGCCCAACTGCTGGCGATACGGCAGGTCCGGCCCGGTCTTGCTGCAGGTCAGCGCGGCGGCGCGGATGGCGAAGCCGAGCATGCTGTCGATCTGCGCGCGCGTCAGCTGTTGCAGGCCGTCAATCGAATCCAGCTGCTGCTCGGTCAGCCAGGCAATCAACGCGGCCTGGAAGGTGTCGCCGGCGCCCACCGTATCGGCCATCACCACCTTGACCGCAGGTTGCGACCAGCTGCCGTGCTGGCGGCTGAATACTGTCGCGCCATCACCGCCACGGGTGAGGAATACCAACTGGCAACGGTGTTGCAACCAGCCTTGCAGCACGCTCTCGGGCGACTGGTCGGGGTAGAGCAGGTGCAGGTCTTCGTCGCTGACCTTGATCAGGTCGGCATGTTTAACCAGCCCGGCCACGCGTTCACGCCACAGCTGGATATCCGGCTGCGGGTTGAGCCGCACATTGGGGTCCAGGCTGATCAGGCGTTTGCCGCTTTCGCGCTTGACCAGGCTCAGCAGGGTGTCGCCAATCGGCTGCACCACCAGCGAGAACGAGCCGATATGCAGGCCACGAATCTCATCGCCCAACGTCGGCAGATGCTCAAGGGTCAATTGCCGATCAGCGCAGCCTTCGCCGCGAAAGCTGTACTGCGGTGAGCCGTTGGCGCCCACGGCAACCATTGCCAGGGTAGTCGGCGCGGCGAACTCAAGCAGAAACTGCTGGCTGACGCCTTCGTCCTTGAGCACTTGCTGCAAGCGCTGGCCAAGGAAGTCGTTGGACACGCCACCCAACAGCGCGGACTCAATGCCCAGGCGGCGCAAGCCCACGGCCACATTGAACGGCGAACCACCGGCAATGGCCTTGTAATTAACCCTGGAAGCCTGCCCGCTGGCCTCTTCCTCGCTGAAAAAATCAAACAGTGCTTCGCCACACACCAGATACATAGTCGTTCGCTCTTAAAGGGTTGCCACGAGCTGCTGGTAGCGCTCGTAAGCCTGTTGATAGGCAATGACACGGGTCGCCACCGGCAGCGTGCGGCTGCTCGGGTCGACACTTACGCATTTGTCGCACAGGCTGGCCAGGGGTTCGCCGGACTGGCTCCAGGCCGCCTGGATCGCCGCGCCGAGGGCGGCGGCTTCGCTTTGTTCGGTACACACCACTTCGGTGTTCATGATATCGGCCACCATCTGCCGCCACACCGGGCTTTTCGAGCCGCCGCCGATCAGGCGGATGCTGTGGCTTTGCAGGCCGGTCTGGCGCAGCAGGTCGAGGCCGTAGCGCAGGCCGAAGGTGGTGCCCTCGACCACCGCGCGACACAGGTTGGCGCGGGTCAGGTTGGTCATGGTCAGCCCGTGCACGCTGCCGGTGGCGTGGGGCAGGGCGGGCACGCGTTCGCCGTTGAGGAACGGCAGCATACTCACGCCGTCGGCACCAATCGGCGCTTGCTCAACCAGGCTGTTGAAGGTCGCAAGGTCAAGTTCGAACAGCTCGCGAATCACCCCGGTGGCGTTGGTCAGGTTCATGGTGCAGATCAATGGCAACCAACCGCCGCTGGATGAGCAGAAGGTCGCGACCGACGCTTGCGGGCTCACATTCGGCTGATCGGCAAATGCGTAGACGGTGCCGGACGAACCCAGGCTCATGGTGATCACGCCGGTGGCGATATTGCCGGTGCCGATGGCGCCCATCATGTTGTCGCCGCCGCCGCTGGACACCTTGGCATTGGGGTTGATCCCCAGGCGTTCGGCAATGGCCGGCAGGAGGGTGCCGACAGTTTGATCGGCCGCGATCAATTGCGGCAGGGCTTTTTCCAGGCGCCCGCTCGGGTCGATGTGCGTAAGCAGCGCCACGTCCCACTCACGGCTGCGTACGTTGAAGTAGCCGGTGCCCGACGCATCGCCGTATTCCGCCACGGCGCGACCGGTGAGCCAGTAGTTGAGGTAGTCGTGGGGCAGCAGGATATGGGCGATGCGCGCGAACACGTCCGGGTGTTGTTCGCGGGTCCACAGCAGTTTCGACACGGTATAGCCCGGAGCAATGGCCACGCCGAGGCGTTCCAACGAGCCGCTTTCGCCGCCCAGGTAGGCCAGCAGGCGCTCGTTCTCCGGCGCAGTTTCGGTGTCGCACCAGAGTTTGGCCGGGCGCAGCACTTCACCGTGCTCGTCCAGCAGCACCAGGCCGTGCTGCTGGCCGGAGACGCCGATGCCGAGGATGTCCTGGCCGTCGACGCCGGCCTGTTGCAGGGCGCGGTGAGTGGCTTCGGTGAAGGCGTCCAGCCATTCCTGGGTGTGCTGTTCGCGGCGGCCATTGGCGCCGCTGATCAACGTATGCGCGGCGGCGCCCAGGCCCAGGACCTTGCCGCTGGACGCGTCAAGGACGATGGCTTTGGTGCCCTGGGTGCCGCAATCGATGCCGAGGTACAGGTTTTGCTGGGTCATGAAGGAGTGCTCAGCAGTATTATTTTTAGAGTGGTAACCGGATCAACTGTGGGAGCTGGCTTGTGTGGGAGCTGGCTTGCCTGCGATGCCAGCACCTCGGTCTATCAGTCAAACCCAGGTGATGCTATCGCAGGCAAGCCAGCTCCCACACAAGCGGGCTCCCACATTTCTAATCGAGTTTCTTCAGCAGTTGCTGCAGGGTTGCGGTGACACCGTGGTCGCGCAAGCTGACAAAGCAACGCTCAAACGCTGCCACAAATTCAGCCGAGTTGGGAATAGCCTTGCCAAAAATCTCTTCCACACCCAGCAGGCGCTGGCTGATCAGCGCATCGTCACTCACCAGCCCCTGGCAGAACTCGGCGCGTGGGTCAGGGATCTTGTAAGTCACGCCGTTTTCGTCAACGCCTTTGAGGTACAGCGCCCAGGCTGCAACAACCAACGCCGCACGTTCGGTTTCACGCCCATCGGCAATCAAGCGATTGATGGTCGGCACCGTGAACTTGGGAAACTTGGACGAACCATCGGAACACACACGCTCCAACTGGTCGGCAATCGCCTGGTTGGAAAAACGATCCACCAGCGTCTGCTTGTAGTGGGTCAAATCAATGCCCGGCACCGGCGCCAGGTTTGGCGTGACGTCCAGGTCCATGTAGGCGCGCATGTAGGCGACGAACACCGGGTCATTCATGGTGTCGTGCACAAACCGATAACCCTTGAGAAAACCCAGGTAGGTGAGGGCCAGGTGGCTGCCATTGAGCAGGCCGATCTTCATCTCTTCGTAAGGCGTGACGTCATCGGTGAACTGCACCCCGACGGTTTCCCATGCCGGGCGGCCGTTAACGAATTTGTCTTCCAGCACCCATTGCACAAACGGCTCGCACACCACCGGCCAGGCGTCGTCGATGCCGTGTTCGTCGTGCAGTTGCAGGCGGTGGGCAGTGCTGGTCATTGGCGTGATGCGGTCGACCATGGCATTCGGGAAGCTCACGTTGGCCTTGATCCAGTCATGCAGCTCGGCGTTGTGCAGGGCGGCAAACGCCAGCAGGGCCTTGCGCGTAACGGCGCCGTTGTGCGGCAGGTTATCGCAGGACATCACGGTAAACGCCGGGGTGCCGGCGGCGCGGCGTTGGGTCAGTGCGGCGCAGATAAACCCGAACACGGTTTTCGGTGCATTGGGATGCGCCAGGTCGTGCTGGATCTGCGGCAGGTGCGCCATGAACTCGCCGTTACTGTCGTCGATGCAGTAGCCGCCTTCGGTGATGGTCAGCGAAACGATGCGAATCTGCGGGCTGGCCAGCTTGTCGATCAGCGCCTGGGCGCCGTCTTCGGCCAGCAGCATGTCGCTGATCGCGCCGATCACGCGCACTTCGGTGTCGTCGGTGTCGCCCAGTTCATACAGGGTGAACAGATAATCCTGGCCGGCCAGGTCGTCGCGGGCCTTGCGGTCCTCGCTGCGCAGGCCGACGCCGCAGATGCTCCAGTCCAGGCCAGTGCCGGTATTCATCAGCGCATCGGTGTAATACGCCTGGTGCGCGCGGTGGAAACCGCCGACGCCGATATGCGCGATGCCCTGGGTGGTGCTGGCAATCGCATAGGCGGGAATTTTCACGTGCGGCGCCAATTGGGTGAGGTTCTGTTTATTCAGTTTCATCACAAGTCTCGCGAAATCAGGCGGCAGCGAGCAGTGGACGAGCCACGGCCACGCCATCGGTGTCGAACAGATGGCAGTGCGCCGGGTCCAGGTGCAACTGCAGCGTTTCCCCGTATTGGCTGGCCATGTCGCCACGGATGCGCAGGGTCAGCGGCTCACCGCTGGCGGTGATGACGTGGCAGAAAGTGTCGCTGCCCAGGCGCTCGCCGACGTCGGCGGTGACGGTCAGGGTGGTTTGGCCAGGCGAGGCAATTTCCAGGTGTTCCGGGCGAATGCCCAGGGTCACCGCGCTGCCCACGCTCAAGCTGGCACCGCTCAATGGCAGGCTGATCAAGGTGCCGGCGTCCAGCTGCACGTCGCAGCCCTGGCCCTCGATGCGGGTGACTTTGCCCTTGAGGAAGCCCATTTTCGGCGTGCCCAGAAAGCCCGCCACAAACAGGTTGGCCGGCTGGTGGTAGAGCTCCAGCGGCGAGCCGACTTGCTCAACGCGGCCACTGTTGAGGACCACCACCTTGTCGGCCAGGGTCATGGCCTCGACCTGGTCGTGGGTCACGTAAATCATGGTCGCTTGCAGTTCTTTATGCAGGCGCGAGAGTTCCAGGCGCATCTGCACGCGCAGGGCGGCGTCGAGGTTGGACAGTGGTTCGTCGAACAGGAAAATTTTCGGGTTACGCACGATTGCACGGCCGATCGCCACGCGCTGACGCTGGCCACCGGAAAGCTGCTTGGGCTTGCGCTCCAGCAACGGGCCCAGTTCGAGGATGCGCGCCGCTTCGCTGACTTTGCTTTCCACCAGCTTCTTGTCGACGCCGGCCAGGTCCAGGGCAAACGACATGTTCTTGCGCACGCTCATGTGCGGGTACAGCGCGTAGGTCTGGAACACCATGGCCAAATCGCGCTTGGCCGGGGTGACTTCGGTGATATCGCGGCCATCCAGTTCGATGGTGCCTTCGGTGACTTCCTCAAGGCCTGCGATCAAACGCAGCAGGGTGGATTTACCGCAGCCCGACGGGCCGACGAACACCACGAACTCCTTGTCGTTCACCTCAAGGTCAATGCCCTTGATGATCGAGAAACCTTCGAAGCCTTTTTGCAAATTCTTGATTTTCAGGTTGGCCATGATGGGCCTCCGCTTGGAATTATTATTTAACTGCACCGAAGGACAGGCCACGCACCAGCTGTTTCTGGCTGATCCAGCCAAAGATCAGGATCGGCGCACAGGCGAGGGTCGAAACGGCGGACAATTTGGCCCAGAACAAGCCTTCGGGGCTGGAGTAAGAGGCGATCAGCGCGGTCAACGGCGCGGCATTCGAGGAGGTCAGGTTCAGCGACCAGAACGCCTCGTTCCAGCACAGGATCAGCGACAGCAGCACGGTGGAGGCCAGGCCACCTTTGGCGATCGGCAGCAGCACACGGACCATTTCCTGCCACAGGGTGGCGCCATCCAGGCGTGCGGCTTCGAGGATGTCCTTGGGGATGTCCTTGAAGTAGGTGTACACCATCCACACCACAATCGGCAGGTTGATCAGGGTGTAGATGATGATCAGCGCAATGCGCGTATCCAGCAGGCCAAGGCTCTTGGCCAGCAGGTAGATCGGCATCAACACGCCCACTGGCGGCAGCATCTTGGTGGACAGCATCCACAACAAGGTGCCCTTGGTGCGTTTGGTTTCATAGAACGCCATGGAGTAGGCGGCCGGCACCGAGATCAGCAGGCACAGGGCGGTGGCGCTGAACGAGATCACCACCGAGTTCCAGGCGTAGGCGAAGTAGTTGCTGCGCTCGTTGATGTGCAGGTAGTTCTCCAGCGTCGGCGTGAAGATGAACTGCGGCGGCGTGGCGAACGCGTCGATTTCGGTCTTGAAGCTGGTCAGCACCATCCAGAAGATCGGGAAGAAAATCAGAATCGCGATGGCCCAGGCCAGCGTGCCGAGCAACAGGCTTTGCAGGCGGCGGGATTGTTGAAGCGTCATGGCGCGGCCCTCAAGGCTTGTCAGTCAGGTTTTTGCCGATCATCCGCACCAGGATGATCGCCGCGATATTGGCGATGACCACGGCAATCAAGCCGCCGGCCGAGGCCATGCCCACGTCGAACTGCACCAGCGCCTGGTTGTAGATCAAGTAGGCGAGGTTGGTCGAGGCGTAGCCGGGCCCACCGTTGGTGGTGGTGAAGATTTCGGCAAACACCGAGAGCAAAAAGATCGTTTCGATCATCACTACCACGGCAATCGGGCGCGCCAGGTGCGGCAGGGTCAGGTGCCAGAAGATCGCGATGGCGCCGGCACCGTCCAGGCGTGCGGCTTCTTTTTGTTCCTGGTCGAGGGACTGCATGGCGGTCATCAGCAGCAGGATGGCGAAGGGCAGCCACTGCCACGACACAATGATGATGATCGACAGCAACGGGTAGTGCGCCAGCCAGTCCACCGGCTCGGCCCCGAACAGCTTCCACACGGCGGCGAGAATCCCCGATACCGGGTGGAAAATCAGGTTCTTCCAGATCAGCGCACCGACGGTGGGCATGATGAAGAACGGCGAAATCAGCATCACCCGCACAATGCCGCGGCCAAAGAACTCACTGGCCTCAAGCAGCGCACTGATCAACACGCCGAACACCACGCTGATCAGCAGCACGCTGCCCACCAGTAACAGGGTGTTGGTGGCGCCAGGCAGGAAGCCCGAGTCGGTGATGAAGTAGGTGAAGTTTTCCAGCCCCACGAATTGGTTTTCGCCAGGGTAGAGCAGGTTGTAGCGGATCAGCGAAAAGTACAGGGTCATGCCCAGCGGCACGACCATCCACAGCAGCAGCATGGCCACCGAGGGGCTGACGAGGAACCAGCCGGGGTTGGCCAGGCGGTTTTTGGGTGTCGTATTCATTAGGATCAAGACCAGTCGGGTGCATGCAACACTAGAATCGGAGCGCGCTCAATGTGGGAGCTGGCTTGCCTGCGATGGCATCACATCGGTCTGGCTGACAGGCCGAGTCGCCCGCATCGCAGGCAAGCCAGCTCCCACACAAAGCATTTATCGCGGTGATGCTGAGTTATTTGGGGTAACCCGCCCGCTTCATTTCACGCTCGGTAGTGGTCTGCGCGGCGGTCAAGGCTTGGTCCACCGTTTGCTGACCGGTCAGCGCGCCCGAGAAGAACTTGCCGACCTGGGTACCAATCGCCTGGAATTCAGGAATGGTCACCAACTGGATACCGATATACGGCACCGGCTTGAGCGTCGGTTTGGTCGGGTCGGCGACTTTCAGCGATTCGAGGGTCACCTTGGCGAACGGCGCGGCTTTGAGGTACTCGTCGCTGTAGGTCGATTTGCGCGTGCCTGGCGGCACATTGGCAATGCCATCGGTCTTGGCAACCAGCTCGGCGTATTCCTTGGACGTTGCCCAGGTGGTGAACACCTTGGCGGCATCCTTGGCTTTGGAACTGGTCGGGATCGCCAGGCTCCAGGAGTACAACCACGAGGTGCCCTTGTCGGTCTTCTCGTGCGGCGCGAAGGTGAAGCCGACGTTGTCAGCGACCTTGCTCTGAGACTTGTCGGTGACGAACGAACCGGCCACGCTGGCGTCCACCCAGATCGCGCACTTGCCGCTGTTGAACAGCGCGAGGTTTTCGTTGAAACCGTTGCTGGAAGCACCCGGCGGGCCGGATTTCTTCATGTTGTCGACGTAGAAGTTCAACGCGTCCTTCCATTCCGGGCCGTTGAATTCAGGCTGCCATTTTTCATCGAACCAGCGCGCGCCGTAGCCGTTGGCCAGGGTGGTGATCAGCGCCATGTTCTCACCCCAACCGGCTTTGCCACGCAGGCACAGGCCGTACTGCTCTTTGCTCTTGTCAGTGAGTTTGGCGGCGAATTCGCCGATCTGGCTCCAGGTCGGGTGCTCGGGCATGCTCAGCCCGGCGCCCTTGAACAGGTCGGTGCGGTAGTAGGTGATCGAGCTTTCGGCGTAGAACGGCAGGGCGTACAGCGAGCCTTTGACCGACAAGCCGTCACGAACCGAAGGGAACACGTCGTCGAGGTCGTAGGACGCCGGCAGGTCTTTCATCGGCTCCAACCAACCCTTGGCGCCCCACAGTGCAGCTTCGTACATGCCGATGGTCAACACGTCGAACTGGCCGCCCTGGGTGGCGATGTCGGTGGTCAGGCGTTGGCGCAGTACGTTTTCTTCAAGCACCACCCAGTTAAGCTTGATCTGCGGGTGCTCGGTCTCGAAGGTTTTCGAGAGCTTTTGCATGCGGATCATGTCGCTGTTGTTGACGGTGGCAATGGTCAGGGTTTGCGCGCCAAAGCTGACGGCGCTGAGGGTCATGCAGGTGGTCATGCAGGTGGAGACAAGCAGTGCTTTTGCTGTGAACTTCATCGCGCACTCCATTTCTGCGCCCAAGGGCTACAGAAGGACAGTTATTGTTGTTGTGTCTTCCTACAAGCTGTCAGGAAGAGTGTGCGTTGATTACAGCCTTGAAATGGGCGTGTGACAAATCCTTGGGCACACTGGGACTGATACTTTTTTGCACTCTTGGGGTTCGCACTGCAAGCATGGCTTCGAACGTACAAGCCGCAGGCTTAAACCCCGCAGTAGTCGCTCCAGACGGCTACTGCGGGTGGCGGAGGGGCTGGATCAACGGGCGCGGTCGAGTACTTCCTGGGTCATGGTCTTGTTGAACACGCCCTTACCTGTTCCTTCAATCAAGTTGAATGTGCCATCTGGGTTGATCTCAACCCCCACAGAGCTGGCGATAGTGGTTTCGACGCCCGGCTTTTTGAGGATATCCAGCAGCGGTTTTCCCCCCTGGTGCTCTTGCCCCAATATAAACCCCAACCCTGCCGTAGACTGTGAATTGACACCGGCTACGAATATCACCTTTCCGCCATTGGCCAACAACTCATTCAGCGTCTGCAGTTCTTCGTAAGCGTCTCTGCGTTCTAAAGCGAAATCCAGATGGCTACCGGTCAGGTGCATCAACGTGCGTTTTTGATACACCCCGTCTTTCAGATCAGTCAGCACCGCGAGTGCGGAGCAATCCGTCAAGCCGCGAGTCGACAGTACGGAGTGAGCGTCTTCAGCGGTATGCAAGTAACCCATCTCTACTTCAATTGGTTTTACCGGCACAGTCTTGATTTTCGGTTTACCAAAGGTGCGCGGTTGATAGTCGACCCTGGTTTTATAGATCACAGGCTTTTCGTCACTGCCGAGATTTACCTCAATCTCTGTGCCGTCATCTTTGCGGACATTAAATTGGATATCACGCCCAGCAAGCCTGTGGTTCAGTTCTGTTTCGGCCAGGCGGTGGACGTCACGGACACTGAGGTTTGGATAGTGTTCCTGGTAATATGCCGAGGCGTCTTCGTAGATTTTGAATGGATCTTCATCGTCAACGCTGTAGTAGTCTGTAATGATTTCCTGCTCAAAACCTTTTACACGCACGTTCGTGCGTGCACTCAGTTTCGCCGCAAGGGACTGTTCACCCCCGCTGGCGGAGTAGCAGGTTAATAGCCGCACGTCTTTATAGTCTCGAATGTCTATGCCACGCGCCAACAATTCCAGGTCAATATCTTCTGCCCCGTAACGCTTGCCATCTTCTCCTTCGATGTGTGTAGGTTGTCCATCTAGGGGTTTCTTACCGTGGCCAATTATGTTGAGGCGTGGCTTGCCGTTGTAGGTGTCCTCAAAGACTTGAATGTCGCCGGCAAGTGGTTTGATATCTGCGCGACCTCCCAGGACTATGCGATTATTCGAGGGTGGAGTGGGTGCTGCCACGTCATCCACCAGCAGGCTGCGGCCGGGAAGGTCAGTCACCAACGGGTTGCTGCCGATTACAGGCCTGGCTGACTGTGCCGTGGATGTCTCGGGCTGTGACCGGATCTTGAAATGGGCCAATAAGGACGCCATGTTGACCAACAGATCGGCCAGCGCCGCCTCTTTCCCCTGGGAGCGCTCATCACTCAGAACCTCCAGGTCATTGATAACGCCCCCTGCCTGCAGCACATAGCCGAGTACGGCGCCGGGGCCGCGTAGTGCCGGCAGTACCGCATTGAGTAACAGGAACCCCCCGGTCTTGAGAGTCGCCCAGCGGCTTTCTGCGTCGGATGTCGATTGTTGCTCGGCCAGGCTGATCAAATTTTGCGCATTGGCCTGGTACAGGTGCTCCATCAACTTACCTTCCTGCAGCGTTTGCTCCAGTCGGTTGTCCATGGCCAAGGGGATTGTCTCGTTGAGGGAAACGGACCCAAAATTCAACCCGAAGGCCACGAAGTTAGGGTGTTTAAAACCGTTGCCGCTGTAGATCTTTCGCGTATTTTTGTCAGCTAACCAGGCGAGAGTATCGTCTTGTAGCTTGCCTGGCTTCTGTATGGCCTCCAGCAGTGCCTGGCGATTGGGAAATTGCAGGAGTGGGGCATCGCTAATCAGCGGGCGATACAAAATAACCGGGCCGTCCGTTCCGTCCTTGGGTTCGATCAGGTAGGCACCTTCGACGACATCTACTGTACCTTGCCCCTTGTTATCAAAGGCCAGCGGTCGGATGACGATTTCCTTCCCGTCTACGATCCTGGGACCTGTGCCCGGTTTGAATATCTCCTGGACATACCGAACCCCGGTATTGTCGAAACCGGCTTCGCCCTTGATGCCAAGTTCCAGCGCCTTGAGCTGTATCTCGATGGGGACTTGCTGGACAAACAGTGATCGGCGTTCCGCCATTTCGGCAGGATTGTCGAGTAGCTTTTCCTTGAGTAAAGCGGGGTAGGTTTTACCAATGTCAAGGTCAGTAATCACCTGTTGGAGTGCCCCGTGTTTCTCGAGTGCGGGCACCCTGAAGGTGACTTCTCTGCCGTTTTCATCCTTGACCCGCTTGGAGACTTCCAGCGTGCCACTCGGTAACCCCGACAGGTTATTAATCAGCACTTCAGTCAGGCTTTCGTTTTTGTAATGGTTACCGCCATAAGCCGTCGACCCGTTAGCCGCCCCCCCGTAACTCATTTGGAAGGTCACGCTCAGATCCTTGGCGTGGTGCCGCGTCAGCTTTTGGCTTTCGGGCAACCGGTCAAATTGCTCTTGCGCAAACGTGCTGATGTCCGGGATGCCGCTGTTATACGCACGGCCTTTGTTACGTTGTATGAAGCTTGCCAGCCCCTGGCTGAGCTCGTGCAGCACAAACCGTTGCGCTTCGTCGGCATTATTCATCCAGTCGGGCAGCTTGGTGTTGGCTTGTGGCGGGTTCTCTGGGCCAAACGTTGGTGGCGGGTTGAACAGGCTGTCGCCTCGATGCTGTTTAATGAGAGTGTTGGCCTGGGTGTCGAACATATTGTCGGTGAGTTCCACCCGGATATGCCCTGCCTTTTCGACGTCATCCCAGGAGTCATAGGGGGTGATTTTTCCACTGGGCTCCACCAGCAAAAGAATGTCGCGGTTTGATTGCGACAGGTATCGATGAATCACCACGTTCGGCGTAGAACCGCCCAAGGTATAGACGGTGGCACCCGATGAGTTGCGGTCAAGTGGCGCGGGCCGCGTCGAGCCTTCGGGATGCCTCACGACCATGTCCACGGTTTTACGTTGTTCCTCATCCAGGCCGGGCTGCTTCATGCTGGCCAGTTGCAGGTTGCTGCGCAGAATATGACTGATCAACGTACGACGGCTGTCGGGGAAGACGCTGGCGGCATGGGTCGGAGTGCTGAACGCCAGTTCGTTCCAATACTTGTGCGAATCAGCCTCGTAGGCTGAGTTCAGATGGTCCGGCAGTGCCCCTATGGCAGTGCTCAGGGCTGACAAATCGAGGAGGAGCGGCACCTCGGGGTCGTTGCCGGTGTGGGCAAATAAATCAGGGCGAGTGTCAAACGCTCTGTCGGTGCTGGTGAAGTTCGGGGCCTCACCGCCGGCCAGGTGGTCCAACGCAAGCGCCATCAATTGTGTTCGCTTAACTTTCCCTGGGTTGTCCGGGTCGGGTGTTTCAATGGCGAGTTGGTTGACGTCGACGTCCAGTGACGGGGCCGCCTGTTTTATCCGCTCGCCGAGCAATCGCGCGACCACCGAGTACAGGTTGGGCTCGCCGGCAAACTGACGGCGTGCAATCGCAGCCACGGGGTTGAGGGCGGCGATGGGCGTTTGCGGCGGTGCGGCAGGCACTACAGGTTTCGTGGTGCTTGGGTTTTCGAGCCTCTGGATCGCAGCGTGTTGAAGTTCCTGGACCGCGCGGCAATGCTCATCGGTTGGCGGATTGATTTTGTTCAAGGCACGGAAGCCATCACGAGTGAGCCTTGAAGCGTGTGTAAGGGTACCCACCAACGTAAGATCGATGGGCTTCGGCTCAGCGTAAAATCTACTTATCCAGTCGAGGCTGATCTGCGCGTCTTTGTCAGACGGCAGCCGCGGGTTACGCAGGGTCTGCCCCAGGGTTGAGTATTCCGGTATCTCAGAGATTGAAAAGCCAGTGCGTGGGCCTTTGCCGTATGCCGCCATTTCGGGCCTGAGGCTTAACAACGCACCGCTGTACATTCTGGCCATTTCCCGATCTGCGTCCTCAACAGACGGCTTGGGCGTGCGTTGCGAAGGAGAGAGAAGCTCGGGTTTTAATGCGATTTCCCCGGCAAAATCGTCAATCGCTTCGCGTTGGCGCTCTCGGATGCGCGAATAAGTCGCAGGGTTGAACTCGGGTGCCTTGGAGTCAGGCTCACGTAGCGAGTCGAAGGTGAGGTGGTGTTGCTGCTCGGTGATCAAGCGGAGCGCGTTCGCCTGTGTGCCGTCCTGGCGCACGCCGTAGAAGTTGCCGATTACCTCGGTCGAGGCACGGTTTGCGCCGGTATACAGAACCGATGATTTAGGCGGCGAGTTGAACGCTCGAGCGGCGGCTGTAACGGCAGCCGTAGCCTGCTCATAACCTGCATCATATCTGCTGAAAGAGGCACGTTTGCCGTTTGCAATGCAATCAATAACCCAGCCTGACTGCGTGTTTATTTTGAGGGTTGAGGTGTCAATGTTGTGTTTGCTTGCGAAACTTGCAAAAGGTTCGCTTTGAATCGCATGGGTTAGCTGAGCCCAGGCTCTACCGAACGTTGAGACGGGCGGAATATCGGAAATAACCGAGCTCTTCACCGGCAGATACTTGCCAGTGGGATTAGTCATGACTTCATCCATCAATGCAGCGCTATGCAGAGAGGAAAGGGCGGCATCGCCTGCTCTGATCAGTGTGGTGGCGGCTTTTTTGGTTTCCAGATCCACCACCGCACTGGCGCGTTTGGGCCGTGCATGTTCAATAGAGGATATTTCCGACTGGGTTTGAGTGGCGGGTGTAAAAGAGGGGAGCAGGCTAGAGCGTAAGGGTTCGATTTTCATGAGAGTGTCTTCCTGGGCGGTACGACAGCTGACTTATAGGCTGTAGTTTTTAGTGCGTACTTTGCGAATACGCTTCTTGGAAACTTATCGTTTAACCGTAGGATGATTGGTTTTAAGAGGGCAGAAGTTCACCTCCTGATATTGCAGGGTGTGTAGTGGTCAACTAATCCCGGACACGACGTTAAGTTTTTCCTCGGCCCGAGCCGGCGCCAACCCATCGTTGAATTGGTGAGGCCGAATCCAGTTGTAGCGATGCATCAAAAAATGGCTGATATCACGCTGTGCTTCCTGCGCAGTTCGATAGCCCAAGGGTTAATTGATCTGGAGACCTGGATGATTGACTCCACGGTGGTACGCGCAACCCGGGCCTCTTCTGGTGCTGGGAAAAAAGGGGGCCTGAAGAACCGCACGACCACGCCCTCGGTCGAAGTCGGGGCGGCCTGACGACGAAGATCCATATGCTGTGTGACGCCAATGGCGTACCGCTAAACTTTCTACTGTCAGGTGGGCACGCCAGCGACATCACCTATGCGCAACCGCTGCTGTATAACGCTTACATCCCGAGTTTGCGCGGTCGCCCCCGCAAGCGCTGTCGCTGGTTGCTGGCTGATAAGGGTTATGACGCCGAAGCGTTGCGTCGCTACTGCGACCGCTACCGGATGCAGCCGGTAATCCCGCTACGCATGATGAAGCGCAAACCCAAGCCGGTATACCGAGACTGCTTGATCGCCCCAAGTACCGGCAGCGCAACATCATCGAGCGCATGTTCGGCTGGTTGAAGGAGAGCCGTCGCATCGTTACGCGCTTCGACAAACTCGCAAAAAGTTAGGCGGCGATGGTTTCACTGGCTTGTGCCATGCGGTGTTTGAGACAGTACTTTTCGTACAGCGCCTAATGTGACTGGCTTACTGTGGCTTTGACTTGGACTCTTTAACCGCTTGCGCCAGCTTTTCAAGTGGCGACAACGGTGCGTAGAACTTCGTTACGGCAAGAGATAATTGACGGTTGCCTTTTGACGGGAAACCTTGGCCACTGTTCAACTGTTTAATTTTGGCCAATAAGGATTGGCGGTTTTTTTCCTCCCATTGGTGTTCTGGCACGCGATGTTGGGCGGGCATGCTTTCTTTGTAAAAGCCCATGACCTGTTCCAACGACGCGGGACCGGTGAACGGATAGGAAACGACAGTACTCGAATCAGCCTGCTCTGGTTTGACAACAAACGTTGACGTGGGCCAGATAGCAGACCAGCCCGAATCATCCTGTTTTGTGAAGGTGGTGTCGGCGCCGTTTACCTTTGCGGTCAGATCACCGGTGAACGGGTTGATCCGAACGCTGGTGGGATCGATGCCGTTGCGTTGCGCAAAGTCCTTGAACGCAGCGCCGCTCAGGGTTGCCAGTATTTTTTTGCGCGTCAGGCTGAATGAGGAAGCCTCAGGAAGGTTGTCGAGCATGAGTGGTGACTCGTGCTTTCCCATGCCTGGAATCAGCGTTGCCAGTGCTTGCGCGCACAACGCTTGCAACGCCACATCGGCGGACCTGACTCTAGCGGCGTTGCCATTAGTTTTGAACGCGGCAAGAAGTTCGTTGAGCGGTCCCTCCTCAAGCTGCTCAATGTGTTGCACGGCCGCCTGTTGAAGCTGCTTGAGGGGCTCATCGCGTGGGTCGTTACTGCTTAAACTCGGGAAAGTCTGTTCGCGCAACAGGTGTCCGATGGTGGCCATTATGGCGTCGCTGTTGGTGGTGTCCAAAGGCAAGCCGTAGAACTGGGCGACGGTAGCAATCGATGTCAGATCTTCGGTGTAGCCTAAGTAGCTTATTCCAACGGGGGGGATGAGCGCGTCCTGGTAAGGCCCCACGAGGTCTTTGGCGGCGGCGATAACGGCTGCCGTAGCGGCTTTTGATTCGGCGCTCGCGTTCGCATTCCAGGTCCTGGGTTCTTTGCCGCTTAAATTGGTAATCGTTCCATTGGGGTGAATGACCATGTCGTCCAGATCGATGTTGTTTTTTTCGGCATAGGACTTGAACGGTTCCGATTCCACGGCTTGAGCGAACTTGGCCCAGATCTGGCCAAAGGTCGATTCAGGCTGAACAGTCGCAATATCCTTCCTGTGTGTTGATTTACCGGAGTCAATCGCTTGCTGCTGGTCCATCAACCTGTTGGCGAGACTGTTGGCCTGTTCCCGGTCAGCGTTTTTAACCACGGCATCGGCGAACTTCTGCACAGGTGTAGTGCTTGGCGGGTTCTGCGGGTCCAGGCGCAGGCGCAACAAGCTATTGAGCGCGCCCGATGCGGCGGGCGGTTGGCCTGAGGGTTTTGCCTGATCCTGTTTTGGCGGAGTGAGTGCGCTTGGCGGGTTTGGGGTTTGTTCCCGCTGATTGAGCGGCGGCGTCGGCTATGCGGGTTGCGGGGTGGGTGCAATAAGGGGGTGTGGCAGGCCATTGATCATGGGTTGTCCTTTTGCTCTAGCGTTAATGAGGGGCAACACCCGTCGATTGAAATCGGGCGATGCCTTCGCTGAGTGGCAGGGACAGCAACAGGGTTCCTCTGGGGGCGTGGTAAGGGTGCCGTTTTGGCCGGGGATTTATGTTCGAGGTGTGTCGCCGCTGTCAGGTTTAAGCCAGGTTTTGTTCGGTTGGCCGCTGCACCGCCAGGCGCCGGTAGTGGGAAGGCGTCATGCCAAGGTATTCGGCGACTTCCGCCAGCGACAATTCCCGCGCGTCATGCGCGACGATTTAAACCGTCGCGCTCCAACGCTGTGCTACTGGCTCACGGGCGCGCTTGCTGCTGCCGTTTAACCGCCAGCGCCAGGGATTCAAGTGCGGACAGAGGCGCGGCTGCTATGGGTTTGCCCCAAGGTGAAGACAGCTGGTGATGGTGGGTGAATGGAAAGCTTTTGTTGTTTTCCATTTCGGTAATTTTGGCCAATATCGACTGACGGTTCTTTTGCTCCCATCGGTATTCCGGGGCGTGGTATTGGGTCGGCATACTCTCCTTGTAAAAGTTCATGACTTCATCCAGCGAAGCTGATGCGGTGGACGGGTAGGGCACATCGGTATTGGAACGCCCCGCCATTGTCTGTACGACACCCTGAAGCTGGGGCCAAACAGCCGACCAGCCCGAATCGTCATGTCGTGTGAAGTGGGTCTCGGCGCCGTTGACTGTGCCCGTGAGATCACCGGTGCGAGGGTTGATCCGAACGCTGGCGGGGTCGATGCTGTGCTGTTGTGCAAAGTCGGTAAACGCATTGCCAGTGAGTGCTAACAGGAGTTCTTTGCGCGCCACGCTGAATGAGGAAAACTCAGGAAGATTTTTTAGCATCACCGGTGACTCGTGCGCGCCCGCTCCTGCAATCAGCTTTATCAGGCCCCGACAGCACAGGACTGCCAGTTCTTTATCGGCGCGTAGAAGTCTTGCCCCGTTAAGAGCTGGACGGAACCCTTCGAGAAGCGTATTCAGCGCTGGCCGGGGTAAGTCTACGACGTGTTGGGCAGCCTCCTTTTGCCGCTGATGGAGCAGAGCATGACGTGGGTCGGTGCTGGTTAAACCAGGGAACGTCCCTTCGCGACTCAGTGTTCCGAGGGTGGACAGTATGGCATCGCTGTTTTCGGTGTCTAAAGGCAAGCCGTAGAACTGCGCGACGGTTGCGTTCGATGTATGAGTTTCGCCGTAGAACATGACCCCGCCTGGATGCTCAAGCGCATCGTAGTCGGGGCTTACCACGTTTTTGGCGGCAGCGATAACGGCTGCCGTAGCGGCTTTGGCTTCGGCGTTCGCGTTCACATTGAAGGTGGCGAATGGTTTGCTGCCCCAACTGACAATCACTCCACTGGGGTGAACGAACATTTCGTAAATGCTGATGTTGTTGTGTTTGGCGTACGATGCGAACGGTTCCGAGCGCACTGCCTCAGCAAGGGTGCTCCAGGCCAGCCCGAAAGTGGATTTAGCCGTGACTGAGATTTTATCGGTGGCTAGGTCTGAGCTACCGGCGTCAATCGCCTGCTGCAGGCGGATCAAGCTGTTGGCGACCTTACCGGCCAGTTCCCGGTCACCCTGATCAATCAGAGCACTGGCGAACTTTTGCAGGCGTGTTTTGCTGGGGATAGGTTTGTGCAGGTTTCGACGTGAGCGCGACACGCTATTGAGCGGGGCTGGCGCGACCCGCGAGTGGTGGGTGGGGAATGCCTGATCCTGCGGTTGCGGGTGCAGGTGTGGCTCCACTGGTTTGAGTGGCGTCAGCTCGGCAGGTAGAAGGGGCGGCGCGCAAGTGGGTAGCGGGAAACCATTGATCATCGGATGGCCTTTTGCTCATACGTTAAAGGGGCATCACCTTCCCTCGCTGGGAAGGCTGGGTATCTTCGTTGAGTGGCCGTGGGGCCGATGAGGTTCCTTTGGCGCTTTACAGAAACGGGTTGTTTCACCCTTGTTATTCGACACGTTTGAATGCCGCCCGGCTTAAACCAGATTCTGCTCGGTCAGCCGCTGCACCGCCAGGCGCCGGTAGTGGGAAGGCGTCATGCCCTTGAGCTGCTGAAAGCGCCGGTTGAAGTTGGAGATATTGTTGAAACCCGACTCAAAGCACACATCGGTGACGGCCTTGTCACCGTCCGCGAGCAGTTCGCAGGACTTGCTGATGCGCAGCCGGTTGACGAATTCGATGAAGGTGCGCCCGGTGGCCTGTTTGAACACGCGGGAAAAGTACGTCGGCTTCATCCCCAGGTGTTCGGCCACTTCCTCCAAAGGCAACTCACGCGCGTAGTGGGCAAAGATATAGTCCACCGCGCGGTTGGTGCGGTCGATGCTGTGCTCGTCGGCCAGTTGCGGCGTCGTCACGCCGGAGAGCAACTGGTAGTCCTCGCAGGTGCTCAATACGTCGAGCAAGATGAAGAAATGGCCAAGGCGCGCCATGCCCCGGCTGTCTTCGATACGCTGCATCAGGTCCATGGCCTGGGCGATGGTTTTTTTGCAGCGAAACTCGACGCCGTACTGTGCCCGTTCAAGTAACGGCGTCAGGCTCTTGAGTTCGGCGAACAAGTGGTTGCCCTGCTCAAACAACTCATCGGTAAAATTCACCAACATGTCGCGCTTGGGCACCACTTCATCTTCCTCCACCTGGCTGATCCAGTTGTGGGGCAGGTTGGGGCCGGTGAGGAACAGGCTTTCCGGATAGAAATTGCCGATGTAGTCGCCGATAAACACCTTGCCGGCGCTGGCAACGATCAGGTGCAGCTCGTATTCCTTGTGGAAGT
Organism: Pseudomonas sp. FP2338; assembly: GCF_030687515.1. Lineage (NCBI taxonomy): Bacteria > Pseudomonadati > Pseudomonadota > Gammaproteobacteria > Pseudomonadales > Pseudomonadaceae > Pseudomonas > Pseudomonas sp. FP2338. The sequence goes on from NZ_CP117436.1 coordinate 2,943,292, forward strand.
GCCAGCGCACCAGCGGGCAGGGGAAGCCATGCTGGCGATAGATGATGGACAGACCGTTGTGGTCGTCCATCAACTCGTAGGAAGGGTCGGTAATGCGCATTGCTCGGGTCATGCTGCCGTCGCTTTATTGTGGTTGCTGCACAGGATAATGCCCCCTTGCGCGCAACCTCGCCAGCGCCAGCCTTTACAGGCTGCGGTTTTTTGCCTCGATCCACTGCGACATGTACTGGGTACTTTTATGGGCGTGGTGACGCAGCATGCTGCCGGTGAAGTTGTCCCGACGATGGGCAGCGAGGCGGCTGCGGCAGTGTTCCAGGCAGGCCACCAGTGCGGGGCCATGCAGGCTCTGGTCGTAGCGCCGAGCCAGCAATTGGCGGCCGTCTTCCTGGGCCTGGGTCCAACGTTCGCGGTCTTGATACAGCGCCACGGCGGCAGCGGCCAGTGCCTCGGCACTCTGCTCGATAGCACCGGGCCACGGCTGATCGTCACCCATGGCCTCGGCACCGATCGGCGTGGTGATGTTTGGCGTGCCGCAGAGCATGGCATCCATCAGCTTGCCCTTGATGCCGGCGCCAAAACGCAGCGGCGCCAGGCAGATACGCGCAGCACCCATGACCTGCAGCGCATCTTCAGCCCAATTCATCACATGAAAACCTTGCGCCGGGTTGTGCAGTGCGGTGGCCTTGGGCGGCGTGTAGGCGCCGTAGATATGCAGCTGTGCACCCGGCAGTTGCTGGCGGATCAACGGCCACACGCTGTTCTTCATCCACAGCACCGCATCCCAATTGGGCGCGTGGCGGAAATTGCCGATGCTGAGAAAGTGCGCGCGATCTTCAAACGGCGCAAAGGCTTCGGTCGGCGGCTCCAGCATCAACGGGCACCCGTGGAGCAGGGCGGCAGGCACCATGAATTGCTCGGTGAGCAGGCGGATTTCCACATCGGAAATCATCAGGCTGATATCACAGCGGTAAATGGCGGCGATCTCGCGCTTGGCGATGTCGGTGTCGGCCATCCACTGGAACGCTTCCTGCAGGGCCGGCTTGAACAGTGCGCTGAAATCGTCGCTGTCGGGGTGAGCTTTGAGATGGGCCTTGAAACGCTGATGGCGCGCATCGCGCAGGCTTTGCAGGTCGGAGGTTTCCAGCACGCGCAAGGCATCGGGGCAGCATTGCTCCACGCGCCAGCCGAATTGCTCTTCCATCATGAAACGGTCGAACAGCACGATGTCCGGGGCTAACGCGCGGATAAAATCGTCGAAACTGCTGTTGTTGAGCTCGATGGCGCACTCGGTGATGCCCAGGGCATGCAAGTCGGCCTTGTGTTCGCCAAGGGTCGCCGGGCTGCTGAAAGTAATGTCCCATCCCTGGTCCAGAAAGCTTTGCAGAATCTGCATCATATGCCCGCCGGCGGCGGAGGAGCGGGGTTCCGGCCAGACATAACCAATGACTAGGACTTTGGTGGCGGGCTGATTCATCTAAAGCGGATCCTTGAAGGGCGGGCAAAAAACGCGCAATTAAAGCACACCATGGCGACATGAGAATTTGTGTCTGGCGGTAGGTAGCCACCTCAGTTTGTGGTTAACTTCGGCCTCTCGAATTCGTTTAACCAAAACCCAGCATAAGGATTCCGTTCATGGCCCAAGTCACCCTTCGTGGTAACCCTGTCCAGGTTGAAGGCGAATTGCCGAAAACCGGTGCCACCGCTCCTGAGTTCAGCCTTGTCGCTGTAGACCTGTCAGAAGCGTCCCTGGAAACGTTCGCCGGCAAGCGCAAAGTGCTGAACATCTTCCCAAGCGTCGACACCCCGACCTGCGCCACTTCGGTACGCAAGTTCAACGCCCAGGCCAACGATTTGAGCAACACCGTTGTACTGTGCATCTCCTCTGACCTGCCGTTTGCCCAGAAGCGCTTCTGCGGCACCGAAGGCCTGGACAACGTGCTGAGCCTGTCGGACTTTCGCAACGCCGACTTCGCCGTAGACTACGGCGTGTCCCTGGCCGACGGCCCGCTGCAAGGCCTGACCGCCCGTGCCGTGGTGGTATTGGACGAAAACAACAACGTGCTGCACAGCGAACTGGTGCCTGAAATCGGCCAAGAGCCAAACTACGAAGCAGCCCTGGCTGTTTTGAAGTAACTGTTTCGGCGCATTACTGTCATTTTGCAGTAGCACGCTTGCGGCAAGATTGCGGCCTGGCCTAGTCCAGGCCGTTTTTATTTGCGCTTCAGACGTTTAGCGAAATAGCCAACGGACTAAGGTCAACCGTTAAAAGTTGTAATCCAAGGTAAATAGCCGGTAAAGGCGCTTTTCTTAATGCGCCCCAGTGCTTATCTTTCAGCCTCCCAAAGAAGAAGCTCTCGCGCCCAATGGTTGATCACTCCATGCAATCCTCCCCCCGCAATTCCCGCCGCTGGCTGTTTGGCCTGCTCGTGCTGTTGGTCATCGCCGGCCTGTGCTGGAAATTCTGGCCCGCCGGCCATAAAGATGACACCGCGCAGAAACCGGCCGGGCATACCGGCAAGACGGGGATGGCGCGGCCCGGTTTCGGTGGTTCCACCGGCCCGATCCCCGTCCGCGTGGCGCCGGCGGTGCTGGGCGAGTTCCCGGTCTACTACAAGGCCCTGGGTACGGTGACTGCGCTCAATACCATCAATGTGCGCAGCCGGGTGGGCGGTGAGCTGGTCAAGATCGCCTTTGAAGAAGGGCAGATGGTCAAGGCGGGCGACCTGCTCGCGGAGATCGACCCGCGCAGCTACCAGAACGCCTTGCTCCAGGCTCAGGGCACGCTCCTGCAGAACCAGGCCCAACTGAAAAACGCCCAGGTTGACGTGCAGCGTTACCGCGACCTGTATGCCCAGGACAGTATCGCCAAACAGACCCTGGACACCGCCGAAGCCCTGGTCATGCAGTACCAGGGCACGGTCAAGACCAACCAGGGTGCGGTCGACGACGCCAAGCTCAACCTCGAATTCACCAAGATTCGCGCGCCGATCAGTGGCCGGGTCGGCCTGCGTCAGGTCGACGTCGGTAACCTGGTGGCGGCCAACGACACCACCTTCCTGGCGGTGATCACCCAGACCCAGCCGATCAGTGTGGTCTTCACCCTGCCGGAAAACACCCTCGACACCGTGCTCACCCGTTACCACGCCGGCAACAAACTGCCCGTGGAAGCCTGGGACCGTGGCGATGTGAAGCAGCAGGCGCTCGGCGTGTTGCAGAGCCTGGACAACCAGATCGACGTGACCACCGGCACGCTCAAATTCAAAGGCCGTTTCGATAACAAGGACCAGGCGCTGTTCCCTAATCAGTTCGTCAATGTGCACCTGCTGGCCGACACTTTGCACAATGTGGTACTGGCACCGTCTGCCGCGATCCAGTTCGGCAACAGCGGCACCTTCGTCTACAAGCTCGACGGCGACAAGAAGGTCAAGATGCAACCCTTGGTGGTCGGCGATACCGATGGCGACAACACCGTCATCAAGGAAGGCCTGGTGGCCGGTGACCGCGTGGTGCTGGAAGGCACCGATCGCCTCAAGGACGGCAGCGACATTGAAGTGGTCAACGCCAGCAGCGAAGTGCCGACCACGCCGACCGAACACCTGCAAGGCAAGCCTGCGGCAAAAGGGGAGACCGGCGCTAACGCCGGCAAGGCGCAAAAGGTCGGTTCATGAACCTGTCGCGACTGTTTATCCTTCGCCCGGTTGCCACCACGCTGAGCATGCTGGCCATTGTCCTGGCCGGCATCATTTCTTACCGTTTGTTGCCAGTCTCGGCCTTGCCCCAGGTGGACTACCCGACGATCCGGGTGATGACCCTGTACCCAGGCGCCAGCCCGGACGTGATGACCAGCGCGGTCACTGCGCCGCTGGAGCGTCAGTTCGGGCAAATGCCCGGCCTCACACAGATGGCGTCGACCAGTTCGGGCGGCGCCTCGGTGCTGACCCTGCGCTTTAACCTCGACATCAATATGGATGTCGCCGAGCAACAGGTGCAGGCTGCGATCAACGCCGCGACCAACCTGCTGCCCAAGGATTTGCCGGCGCCGCCGGTGTACAACAAGGTCAACCCGGCAGACACCCCGGTGCTGACCCTGGCAATTACCTCCAAGACCATGCTGCTGCCCAAGCTCAACGACTTGGTTGACACGCGCATGGCGCAAAAAATTGCGCAGATCAGCGGCGTCGGCATGGTCAGCATCGCCGGTGGCCAGCGCCAGGCCGTGCGCATCAAGGTCAACCCCGAGGCCCTGGCCGCCAACGGCTTGAACCTGTCGGACGTGCGCACCCTGATCGCCGCCTCCAACGTCAACCAGCCGAAGGGCAACTTTGACGGCCCCACACGCGTCTCCATGCTCGATGCCAACGACCAGTTGGTCTCGCCTGCGCAATACGCCGAGTTGATCCTCGCCTACAACAATGGCGCGCCGCTGCGCCTTAAAGACGTGGCGCAGATCGTCGACGGCGCCGAAAACGAGCGCCTTGCCGCCTGGGCCAATGAAAACCAGGCGGTGCTGCTCAATATCCAGCGCCAGCCCGGTGCCAACGTGATCGAGGTGGTGGACCGCATCAAGGCGTTGCTGCCGAGCATCACCGATAACCTGCCCGCGGGCCTGGATGTGACGGTGCTTACCGACCGTACCCAGACCATTCGGGCCTCGGTGAAGGACGTACAGCATGAATTGCTGATCGCCATTGCCCTGGTGGTGATGGTCACGTTCCTGTTCCTGCGCCGGGTCAGCGCCACAATCATTCCGTCGATCGCCGTGCCGCTGTCGCTGGTGGGCACCTTTGGCGTGATGTACCTGGCGGGCTTCTCCATCAACAACCTGACGCTGATGGCACTGACCATCGCCACCGGGTTTGTGGTGGACGATGCCATCGTGATGCTGGAGAACATCTCGCGCTACATCGAGGAAGGCGAGACGCCCATGGCGGCTGCGCTCAAGGGCGCCAAGCAAATCGGATTCACCCTGATTTCCCTGACCCTGTCGCTGATCGCGGTACTGATTCCGCTGCTGTTCATGGCCGATGTGGTCGGGCGGCTGTTCCGCGAATTCGCCATCACCCTGGCGGTGGCGATCCTGATTTCCCTGGTGGTGTCCCTGACCCTGACGCCGATGATGTGCGCGCGCCTGCTCAAGCGCGAACCCAAGGAAGAAGAACAAGGCCGTTTCTACAAGGCCAGCGGCGCCTGGATCGATTGGTTGATCGAAGCCTACGGGCGTAAATTGCAGTGGGTGCTCAAGCACCAGCCGTTGACCCTTTTGGTGGCCATCGCCACCCTGGGCCTTACCGTGGTGCTGTACCTGGTGGTGCCCAAGGGCTTTTTTCCGGTGCAGGACACCGGGGTGATCCAGGGCATATCGGAAGCACCGCAGTCGATTTCGTTTGCCGCCATGAGCCAGCGCCAGCAGGAGTTGGCCAAGGTGATCCTGGCCGACCCATCGGTCGAAAGCCTGTCGTCCTACATTGGTGTGGATGGCGATAACGCCACCCTCAACAGCGGCCGTTTGCTGATCAACCTCAAGGCCCACGGCCAGCGCGACGTGAGCGCGGCCCAGGTCATCACGCGCCTTCAACCGCAGATCGACAAGCTGGTGGGCATTCGTCTGTTCATGCAGCCGGTGCAGGACCTGACCATTGAAGACCGCGTGAGTCGTACCCAGTACCAATTCAGCATGTCCTCGCCGGACGCCGACCTGCTGGCGTTGTGGAGCGACAAGCTGGTGCACGCCCTCAGCCAGTTGCCGGAACTCACCGATGTGGCCAGCGACCTGCAGGACAAGGGCCTGCAAGTGTTCCTGGTGATCGACCGTGATGCGGCCTCGCGCCTGGGCGTGAGTGTGTCGACCATCACCGATGCGCTGTACGACGCCTTCGGCCAGCGGCAGATTTCCACCATCTACACCCAGGCCAGCCAGTACCGCGTGGTATTACAGGCGCAATCGGGTGAAACCCTGGGGCCGGCGGCGCTCAACCAGATCCATGTGAAAACCACCGACGGCGGCCAGGTGCGGCTGTCGAGCCTGGCGCATGTGGAGCAGCGTCAGGCGCAACTGGCAATTGCGCATATCGGCCAGTTCCCGGCGGTGATGATGTCGTTCAACCTGGCGCCTGGCGTCGCCCTGGGCAAAGGCGTGGAGCTGATCAACCAGACCCAGAAGGACATCGGCATGCCGGTGGGCGTGCAGACCCAGTTCCAGGGCGCGGCCCAGGCCTTCGAAGCCTCGCTGTCGAGCACCTTGCTGCTGATCCTGGCGGCGGTGGTGACCATGTACATCGTGCTCGGCGTGTTGTACGAGAGTTACATTCACCCGATCACGATTCTTTCCACGCTGCCATCCGCCGCAGTGGGCGCTTTGCTGGCGTTGCTGCTCAGTGGCAATGACCTGGGCATGATCGCGATCATCGGCATCATCCTGCTGATTGGTATCGTCAAAAAGAACGCGATCATGATGATCGACTTCGCTCTCGACGCCGAACGCAACCAGGGCCTGGACCCGCAGACTGCGATTTATCAGGCTGCGCTGCTGCGTTTCCGCCCCATTTTGATGACCACCCTGGCGGCCTTGTTTGGTGCGGTGCCACTGATGCTGGCCACGGGTTCCGGCGCGGAGTTGCGCCAACCGCTGGGCCTGGTGATGGTCGGCGGCTTGCTGGTGAGCCAGGTGTTGACGCTGTTCACCACACCGGTGATCTACCTGTATTTCGACCGCCTCGGCCGTCGCTGGCGCAAAGAGCCGCAAAGCCTGGAGCCGGTTGAGTCATGAACCTGTCCGGACCTTTCATTCGCCGGCCGGTAGCCACCATGCTGCTGAGCCTGGCGATCATGTTGCTCGGTGGCGTGAGCTTCAACTTGCTGCCGGTGTCGCCGTTGCCGCAGATCGACTTCCCGGTGATCGTGGTGTCGGCCAGCTTGCCCGGCGCCAGCCCAGAGGTGATGGCCTCGACGGTGGCGACGCCGCTGGAACGCTCATTCGGCGCGATTGCCGGTATCACCACCATGAGCAGCTCATCGAGCCAAGGCTCCACGCGGGTGATTCTGGCATTTGACTCCGACCGTGATATCAACGGTGCGGCGCGGGAAGTGCAGGCGGCCATCAATGCCTCGCGCAACCTGCTGCCCAGTGGCATGCGCAGCATGCCGACCTACAAGAAGATCAACCCGTCCCAGGCACCGATCATGGTGCTCTCGCTGACCTCCGACGTATTGCAAAAGGGCGAGTTGTACGACCTGGCCTCGACCATCCTCTCGCAAAGCCTGTCCCAGGTGCCGGGGGTGGGCGAAGTGCAGATCGGTGGCAGTTCCTTGCCGGCGGTGCGTATCGAATTGGAACCCAAGGCCCTGGACCAGTACGGCGTGGCCCTGGACGATGTGCGCAACACCATCGCCAATGCCAACCAGCGGCGGCCCAAGGGTTCCCTGGAAGACAGCGAACGTAACTGGCAGATCCAGGCCAATGACCAGCTGGAAAAGGCCAAGGACTACGAGCCGCTGCTGATCCGCTACCAGAACGGCGCAGCCTTGCGCCTGGGCGATGTGGCGAAGATCAGCGACGGCGTGGAAGACCGCTACAACAGCGGCTTCTTCAACAATGACTCGGCGGTGCTGCTGGTGATCAACCGCCAGTCCGGCGCCAACATCATCGAGACCGTCCGGCAGATCAAGGCCCAGTTGCCCGCGTTGCAGGCGGTGCTGCCGTCCAGCGTCAAGCTCAACCTGGCCATGGACCGCTCGCCGGTGATCACCGCGACCCTGCATGAAGCCGAGATGACCCTGCTGATTGCCGTGGCCCTGGTGGTGCTGGTGGTGTACCTGTTCCTGGGTAACTTCCGCGCCTCGTTGATCCCGACCCTGGCAGTGCCGGTGTCGCTGGTCGGCACCTTTGCGGTGATGTACCTGTTTGGGTTTTCGCTGAACAATTTTTCGCTGATGGCGTTGATCCTGGCCACCGGCCTGGTGGTGGACGACGCCATCGTGGTGCTGGAAAACATTTCCCGGCATATCGACGAGGGCGTGCCGCCGATGACGGCGGCGTACCGGGGCGCCGAGGAAGTCGGCTTTACCTTGCTGTCGATGAACGTGTCGCTGGTGGCGGTGTTCCTGTCCATCCTGTTTATGGGCGGCATTGTCACCAATCTGTTCCGTGAGTTTTCCATCACCTTGTCGGCGGCGATCATTGTGTCGCTGATCGTCTCGCTGACCTTGACCCCGATGCTCTGCGCGCGCTGGCTCAAACCGCACATCAAGGGGCACATGACCGGTTTGCAGCGCTGGAGCCAGAAGGTCAACGACCGCATGGTTGCGGCCTACGCCACCAGCCTGGACTGGGTGCTGCGCCATCGCCGCCTGACCCTGCTGAGCCTGTTGATTACTGTGGGCGTGAACATCGCGTTGTACGTGGTGGTACCGAAAACCTTCATGCCGCAGCAGGACACCGGCCAGTTGATCGGGTTTGTGCGCGGTGATGACGGGCTGTCGTTCAATGTGATGCAGCCGAAGATGGAAACCTTCCGCAAGGCGGTGCTCAAGGACCCGGCAGTGCTCAGCGTGGCGGGCTTTATCGGCGGCAACAACGGCACCAACAACGCGGTGATGCTGGTGCGCCTCAAGCCTATTGCCGAGCGCAAGCTCTCGGCCCAGGCGGTGATCGAACGTCTGCGCAAAGAAGTGCCGCTGGTGCCGGGCGGACGGCTGTTCCTGATGGCCGACCAGGACCTGCAATTTGGCGGCAGCCGGGACCAGACCAGCGCCCAATACTCCTACATCCTGCAAAGCGGCGACCTGGCTGCGTTGCGCCTGTGGTACCCGAAAGTGGTCGCTGCCATGCGCGAGCTACCGGAGCTGACCGCCATCGACGCCCGCGAAGGTCGCGGTGCGGCACAGGTGACGCTGGTGGTCGACCGCGACCAGGCCAAGCGCCTGGGCATCGACATGAGCATGGTCACCTCGGTGTTGAACAACGCCTACAGTCAACGACAGATTTCCACCATCTATGACAGCCTCAATCAGTACCAGGTGGTGATGGAGGTCAACCCGAAATACGCCCAGGACCCGATCACCCTGAACCAGATGCAGGTGATCACTTCCACGGGCGCGCGGGTGCCGTTGTCGACCATTGCCCATTACGAAAACAGCCTGGCCGACGACCGCGTCAGCCATGAAGGCCAGTTCGCCTCGGAAGACATCGCCTTCGACATGTCGCCCGGGGTGACGGTGGAGCAGGGCACGGCCGCCATCGAGCGGGCGATTGCCAAGGTCGGTTTGCCGGAAGACGTTATTGCCAAAATGGCCGGCACCGCCGATGCCTTTGCGGCGACGCAAAAGGGCCAGCCGTTCATGATTCTGGGCGCACTGGTGGCGGTGTACCTGGTGTTGGGCATTCTGTATGAAAGCTATATTCACCCGCTGACCATTCTGTCGACCTTGCCATCGGCCGGTGTCGGCGCGCTGCTGTCGATCTACCTGCTGGGCGGTGAATTCAGCCTGATATCCCTGCTGGGTCTGTTCCTGTTGATCGGCGTAGTGAAGAAGAATGCGATCCTGATGATTGACCTGGCGCTGCAATTGGAGCGGCACGACGGCATGAGCCCGTTGGAATCGATCCGTAGCGCCTGCCTGCTGCGCCTGCGGCCAATTTTGATGACCACGCTCGCGGCCATTCTGGGCGCCTTGCCGTTGCTGCTCGGTTCCGGCGATGGCGCCGAAATGCGCCAGCCCCTGGGCCTGACCATTATCGGCGGGCTGGTGTTCAGCCAGATCCTGACCCTTTACACCACCCCGGTGGTCTACCTCTATCTTGACCGCGCGCGCCACCGCTTCAACGCCTGGCGCGGCGTGCGTACCGATGCTGCCTTGGATACTGCGCTATGACCGATTCAACGAATGCCCAGAAACTGTGGCGAGGGAGCTTGCTCGCGCTGGGCTGCGCAGCGGCCCCAAACCAGTGCCTTCGCCACACCAAACGTATCGGCAAGGGTGTGAAGGGGCTAACGATGCTGCTGTGCGGTGCATTGCTCAGCGCCTGCGCCATCGGCCCGGATTACAAACGCCCGGAGGTGGTCGAGCCCGCGCAGTTCAAGGAAGCCCAAGGCTGGCGCCAGGCCAACCCAAGCGATTCCCTGGCCCGTGGTGCCTGGTGGGAGTTGTACGGTGACCGTCAACTTAACGAGCTGGTCACGCGCCTGAATAACTCCAACCAAACCGTGGCTCAGGCTGAAGCGCGCTTCCGCCAGGCCCAGGCCCAGGTACGCAGTGCACGCGGGGCGTTTTTCCCCACGGTAGATTTCAGTGCCGGTAAAACCCGTGCCAGTCAGGGCACCGGCAGCAGTAACGCCAGCCTCAGCAGTTCCAGCAGTGGTATCCGCGACACGCTCAATACGCAGTTGGGCGTGAGTTGGGAGGCGGATGTGTGGGGCAAGTTGCGCCGTGGTCTTGAAGCGAATGAAGCCACGGCTGAAGCCAGCTCGGCGGATCTGGCGGCGATGCGTTTGAGCCAGCAATCGGAGTTGGTGCAGGACTATCTGCAACTGCGCGTGATGGACGAACAGACGCGTTTGTTGCAGGCCACGCTGGAGACTTATCAGCGCTCCCTGAAGATGACTGAAAACCAGTACCGCGCGGGCGTTTCCGACAAGGCTGCGATTGCGCAGGCGCAGACCCAACTGAAGACGACCCAGGCCAGCTTGATCGACTTGATCTGGCAGCGTGCGCAGTTGGAAAATGCCATTGCGGTGTTGATCGGCGAAGCGCCGGCCAATTTCAATCTGGCAGTGAGCAAGGACATTCCAGCCTTGCCGCAAATTCCGGTGAGCGTGCCGTCGCAATTGCTTGAGCGGCGCCCGGATATCGCGTCGGCGGAGCGGTCGGTGATTGCGGCCAACGCGAATATCGGCGTGGCCAAGGCGGCGTATTACCCGGACCTGACCTTGAGCCTGGCGGGTGGGTATTCCAGCAGCACCTATGCGGATTGGATCAGTTTGCCCAACCGGTTCTGGTCGGTGGGGCCCAAGCTTGCGATGACCTTGTTTGACGGTGGGCAGCGTTCGGCTGAGGTCGATCGTAGCGTGGCGTCCTATGACGAGACAGTGGCCAAGTACCGCCAGACAGTGCTGGATGGTTTCCGCGAAGTGGAAAACTATATGGTCCAGTTGAAGGTGCTGGAAGATGAGGCGGTGGTCAGCAATGAAGCCCTGGAGGCCGCGCGCGAGTCCCTGCGCTTGACGCAGAATCAGTACAAGGCCGGGCTGATCGCCTACCTCGATGTGGTGACGGTGCAGGCCACGGCGTTGAGTAATGAACGCACGGTCTTGACCTTGTTACAGACACGCCTGGTTGCGAGTGTGCAGTTGATTGCGGCGCTGGGTGGCGGCTGGGATGGGCAGACGTCTTTGGCTGAAAAGCAGTGACTGAGTAGCTTTTAAAAACAACTCAAGCACCTTCCCAATCAAGGCTGGGCACTGTCACTGTGGCGAGGGAGCTTGCTCCCGCTGGGCTGCGCAGCAGCCCCATAAAACTTGCGGGCGCTGCGCACCCGAGCGGGAGCAAGCTCCCTCGCCACAACAGCCCGCACTTGTTACTCCTCGGCACATCGCTGATCAAAATCCGCCCGCGCCTGTTCAATCGCCCACGGCCTGATTTTCAAGCAGATGATCCGGCTCAGCGGGTTGAAGCAGGTGGCATTTTAAGGTCAGTAGATTGGCGTCAAAATGCCACTAATGGCCCCTTGATAATTAATCAAACCGGCAATAATTATTCTCGCTACAATCGCCCGCTTTGTCATTTGGCACGGGCGTTTCAGGCCCGTCAGTCTTGAGAAATCCCATGCTGATCGGTAGCTATTCCCCCTCTCTGGTCGTGATCTCCCTGTGCGTCGCAATCCTGGCGTCCTACACCGCGCTGGACCTGGCCGGCCGTATTGCGACCGCCAGGGGGCGCGCGGCGTACATGTGGATGACCGGCGGGGCGTTGGCCATGGGCGTGGGCATCTGGTCCATGCACTTTATCGGCATGTTGGCGCTGCGCCTGCCCTTTGCCCTCGGGTTTGACCTGGGCATCACCGCGCTTTCGTTATTGATCGCGGTGTTATCCAGTGGCTTTGCACTGTGGCTGGTCAGCCAGCCACGTCTGCCGGCCTGGCAGTTGGCGTTTGGCGCGCTGGTGATGGGCGCAGGAATTGCTTGCATGCACTACACCGGCATGGCCGCGATGCGCATGACCCCGGGCATCGATTACGACCCCGCGCTGTTTGGCGTCTCGTTGTTGATCGCCGTGGTGGCGTCCGGCGCGGCCTTGTGGATTGCGTTCAACCTGCGGCGCAATACGCCTTACGTACGCCTGGCGCGGGGTGGCGCTGCGGTGGTGATGGGCATTGCGATCGTGGGTATGCACTACACCGGCATGGCTGCCGCGCGTTTTGATAACAACAGTTTCTGCGGCGCCGCGCTGACGGGCCTGAGTGGCAAGGGACTGGATAACCTGGTGCTGGTCACCTCGCTGGCGGTGTTGATCATCGCGCTATTGACCTCATTGCTCGACGCCCGGCTTGAAGCCCGCACCGCCGTGCTCACTGACTCATTGACCCTGGCCAACCAGGAGCTCACCCACCTGGCCTTGCATGACATGCTCACTGGCCTGCCCAATCGCACCTTGCTCGCCGACCGCATTCAACAAGCCATACAGGCCGTCATGGAGCGGGGTGGTTGTTTTGCGTTGATGTTTATCGACCTGGACGGTTTCAAGCCGGTCAATGATGCATTTGGCCACCATATGGGTGACCAATTGCTGCGCGAAGTAGGTTTGCGTCTGCGCGAGGACCTGCGCAGCCAGGATACCCTGGCGCGCATCGGTGGCGATGAGTTTGTGCTGCTGGTGCAGTTGACCCAGCCGGACGACGCCATGGGCCTGGCCGAACGCCAGGTCGGCTTGATCAATCGTACGTTCAAGGTAGCCGAGCATGAACTGAAGATCTCCGCGAGCATCGGCATTGCCATGTTCCCCGGTAACGGCGTGAACCCGCAGGAACTGCTGATGAACGCTGACGCCGCGATGTACCATGCCAAAGGCATGGGCAAGAACGGCTACAGCTTCTTTGATGTGTCGATGAACACCAATGCACGCAAACAGCTGCAGTTGTTGCAGGACCTGCGCAACGCCGTTGAGCACGAGCAGTTCCGCCTGTACTACCAGCCCAAGTTCGACGCGCTCAGCGGCATTGCGGTCGGCGCCGAAGCGTTGTTGCGCTGGGAGCACCCGCAACAGGGGCTGTTGTTGCCGGCGATGTTTATCGAGCTGGCGGAAAAAACCGGGCTGATTATTCCCATCGGCGAATGGGTGCTCAACGAGGCTTGCCGCCAGATGGCTGTCTGGTACGCGCAGGGTTATGAAGACTGGCGCATTGCGGTCAACCTCTCGGCGCTGCAATTTTGCCATGCCGGGCTGGTCAGGAGTGTCGCGGCGGCGTTGGAGCGTCACCGCTTGCCGGCCAACAGCCTGACCCTGGAAATCACCGAAACCACCGCCATGAGCGATGCCGATGCGAGCATGACGGTGTTGCAACAACTTTCGGACATGGGCGTGGACCTGTCCATCGACGACTTCGGCACCGGTTATTCGAGCCTGATGTACCTCAAACGCCTACCCGCCAACGAGCTGAAGATTGACCGTGGGTTTGTGCGGGACCTGGAACACGACAGCGACGACGCCGCCATTGTTTCGGCCATCGTTGCCCTTGGCCAGGCACTTGGGCTGCGCATTGTCGCCGAAGGGGTGGAGACCGAAGTGCAGCAGAGTTTTCTTACCCGCTTGGGGTGCAATGCCTTGCAAGGCTACTTGCTGGGTCACCCATTGCCGGCCGAGGGTTTCATGGCCGACATCCAGCGCGTCGAAGACGCCTTGATGCCTGACAAAAGCCGTGGATGACGGGTATTCTTGGATCCAACCTTAAACCGTTGGTTTATTCAGGAGACCGCACCCATGGACAAAGTCGTCATCATCACCGGAGGCAGCCGTGGTATAGGCGCCGAGACGGCCTTGCTGGCAGCACGCCAGGGCTATCGCATTTGCATCAACTACCAGTCCGATGAGGCGGCGGCCCAGCGTGTGCTGGACCAGGTGCGCGCCTTGGGTGCACAAGCGATTGCGGTGCGGGCCGATGTCAGCATCGAAGATGAAGTGATCGCATTGTTCAATCGTGTTGACGCCGAGCTGGGGCGCGTAACGGCACTGGTCAACAACGCCGGCACCGTGGGGCACAAGTCGCGGGTCGATGAAATGTCCGAGTTCCGCATCCTTAAAATCATGAAGACCAATGTATTGGGGCCAATCCTGTGCGCCAAGCAGGCGGTGCTGCGCATGTCGCCCAAGCATGGCGGGCAGGGCGGCAGCATTGTCAACGTGTCTTCGGTCGCCGCGCGCCTGGGTTCGCCGGGCGAATATGTCGACTATGCCGCGTCCAAGGGCGCGCTGGATACCTTCACCATCGGCCTGTCCAAAGAGGTGGCGGGTGAAGGGATCCGTGTCAACGCGGTGCGCCCTGGCTACATCTTTACCGACTTCCATGCCCTGAGCGGTGACCCGGACCGCGTCAGCAAGCTGGAATCCGGCATCCCCATGGCCCGTGGCGGGCGTCCGGATGAAGTGGCGGAAGCGATTATCTGGTTGTTGTCGGACAAGGCTTCGTATACCACTGGCACTTTTCTGGATTTGGGCGGTGGCCGTTGAGTCTTTAGCGCCAGTCAAGGCGCCATCGCGGGCAAGCCCGGCTCCCACAGTGGAACGCATTTCACTGTGGGAGCCGGGCTTGCCCGCGATGGCGTCAGATAAGGCAACAACCGAGCCTAGAAGGACCGCACAATGCGTCCCAATGTCTCCATGGCCTTCTCCGATGCCTCGGTCCACGGGCTGCCGTAGTTCAAGCGAATGCAGTTTCTGAAGCGTTGGGTCGCCGAGAAAATCGGCCCTGGCGCAATGCTGATGCCCTGGGCCAGGGCCATCTGGAACAGCTTCAACGAATCGGTTTGCTCCGGCAGTTCCAGCCACAGGAAATAGCCGCCGGCCGGCTGGCTGACCCGCGTCTGTGCCGGGAAATACCGCGCGATCGCGGCCAGCATGGCGCTCTGTTGTTCTTCCAGGGCGTAGCGCAATTTACGCAGGTGTCGGTCATAGCCGCCGTGTTGCAGGTAGTCGGCAATCGCTGCCTGGGCCGGCATCGAGGGGCACAGTGACGTCATCAGCTTCAGGCGTTCAACCTTCTGCGCATAGCGCCCGGCCGCGACCCAGCCGACGCGATAGCCGGGCGCCAGGCTCTTGGCGAAGGAGCCGCAGTGCATCACCAGCCCTTCAGTGTCGAAAGCCTTGGCCGGTTTCGGCGCGTGCTGCCCGTAATACAGCTCGGCGTACACATCATCCTCGATCAGTGGCACTTGATGGCTGCGCAGCAGTTCCACCAGCGCCTGTTTCTTCGCTTCCGGCAGGGTGGCGCCCATGGGGTTCTGGAAGCTGGTCATGGTCCAGCAGGCCTTGATCGGGTAGCGCTCCAGGCTTTGCGCCAGGGCATTGAGGTCGATGCCGTCGCGCGGGTGCACGGGAATCTCCACCGCCTTGAGCTTCAGGCGTTCGAGCACTTGCAGGCAGGCATAGAACGCCGGGGCTTCGATAGCGACCAGGTCGCCCGGCTCGGTGACCGCTTGCAGGCACAGGTTCAGCGCTTCGAGGGCGCCGTTGGTGATCAGCAGCTCTTCCATCGGCAGCATCAGGCCGCCCACCATATAGCGCAGGGCAATCTGGCGGCGCAGTTGCGGGTTGCCTGGCGACATGTCGGTGACCACAAGGCGCGGGTCCATCTCACGGCTGGCACTGGCCAGTGAACGCGCCAGGCGTGGCAACGGGAACAGCATGGGGCTGGGGAACGCCGAGCCGAACGGCACGGTGTTGGGGTCCTTGATGGAATCGAGTACTGAGAACACCAGCTCACTCACATCGACTTCGGTGGATTCGTGCACCTGTTCACTCACCACCGGCTCGGAAAACGGGCTGGGCGCGTGAGTGTTGACGAAGTAGCCGGAGCGCGGCCGCGCACGAATCAGGCCACGGCGTTCCAGCAGGTAGTAAGCCTGGAACACCGTGGACGGGCTGACGCCGTAGGTTTGGCTGGCATAGCGCACCGACGGTACCCGTTGGCCAGGGCCGAGCACGCCGGAGCGGATCAGTTCTGCGATGTCATCGGCGAATTTTTCGTAGCGTTTCATGAGGGCCTGATTAACTTTCTATAAAATTGAACGCCGACTCAATGTGGGGGCTGACTTGCCTGCGATGACGGTGGCTCATTCAACATCATCCTTGCCAGACCGGACGCCATCGCAGGCAAGCCAGCTCCCACACTTGATCTTCTGTGTGTTGGATATCAACGATTCAACGGCGCCACAAAACGGCTGTCTGCTGCGCTGTAAATCCACGGCTCATCCACATCCACAACCTTGAAGCGCAAGGTCTGCGAGCTGCTCGCCGGCTTATCGGCCAACAACGCCACCGACACCGGCACATCGCTGATTTCCCCCGGCGCCAGGCTGAGCTGGGTTTTGCCTTGCAACTGGAAGCCCTCGGCGTCCACCAGTTCCAAGCGGTAATCCTGGCGCTGCTGGGTCTTGTTGATGACCTTCAAGCTGTAGATGTTTTCGATCAGACCCTGGCTGTTTTCACGGAACATGCCACGGTCCTTGGTCACGTCCAACGAGACCATTGGCCGTTCAATCAAGGCCACCACCAAGGCCGCGATCATCACCAGCAGCACGGCACTGTAGCCGATCAGGCGTGGCCTGAGCAGGTGGGTTTTGCCACCTTGCAGTTGATGTTCGCTGGTATAGCTGACCAACCCGCGGGGGTAGCCCATCTTATCCATGATCGAATCGCAGGCATCGATGCACGCCGCACAGCCGATGCATTCCATTTGCAGGCCGTCACGAATGTCGATGCCGGTGGGGCACACCTGCACGCACAGTTGGCAGTCGATGCAATCCCCCAGGCCAACCTGCGCCGGTTTCACTTCGCGTTTGCGCGGGCCACGGCTTTCACCACGCGCCGCGTCGTAGGAAATGGTCAGGGTGTCTTTGTCGAACATCACGCTCTGAAAGCGCGCATACGGGCACATGTGCATGCACACTGCTTCACGCAGCCAGCCAGCGTTAATATAGGTGGCGGCGGTAAAAAACAGCACCCAGAACAGGCTCACGCCGCCCATTTGCCAGGTCAGCAACTCAGTGGCCAGCGGGCGGATGGGCGTGAAGTAGCCGACGAAGGTCAGCCCGGTCAGCACGCTGATACCCAGCCACAGCGTGTGTTTGGCCGAACGCCGCGCCAGTTTGTTCAGGCTCCACGGCGCCGCTTGCAGTTTGATGCGTTGGTTGCGTTCGCCTTCGGTGATCTTTTCGCACCACATGAACAGCCAGGTGAACGAGCTTTGCGGGCAGGTGTAGCCGCACCATACGCGGCCGGCAAATACGGTAATGGCAAACAGGCCGAACGCGCAGATGATCAACAGCGCCGACAGCAGGATGAAATCCTGGGGCCAGAACGTGGCGCCGAAGATGTGGAATTTGCTTTCGGCCAAGTCCCACAGCACGGCTTGGCGCCCGGACCAGTTCAGCCACACGGTGCCAAAAAACGCCAGGAACAGCACCGCGGCGCCGCTCACCCGCAAGGTGCGGAACAGGCCGGTAAAACTACGGGTATGGATCAGGTTGTCGCTGGATTTGGCCTTCACCTTCTTTGGGTGTATGGGCTCAAAGGTGTCCACGGTTGGGATTCTTTCGCTCATGGTCATTCGCTCATCAGCCTCCATCAGGCCAATGGACTATGAGCTTCAAGCTGTTTTCATAACAGACTCAGGTAGGTCGATAAAAAGCGGATCAGATGAGCTTTTTATACGTCACTGTGACAATGTGCTGCACCCCGTAGCGCCTGGGGCGCAGCTGGCTTGTGCGCGGTTTGATACAGATCAATCAAATCACCGAATCACTGTCCGTCGCCTTCAAGTGCTTGCGACCGTCCGTGGCACCGGCGACGGTCAGGGCATCCGCTTCGGCTTCGGTGATGTAGACCCGATCGCCTTTGAGCTCTACAAAAGACATGGATTTGGCGCTGTCGGTACTTACCGTCACTTGATCGGCAGGCAGGGCGTGTTCCTGGCCGTCATCAGTGACCTTGAAATAGCACGTCTGGTTGTCGATACGTACAGGCATGGTGCTCTCCTTTTCATGGGCAGTTTTGCGTTAGGGTTTCGCGCAATGCCGAGTGTTCCAGGCAACTGACTGGCGGTCGCTGCTGTCTATCGGCTAACGACAATAAAACGGATGACGACCATGGACGCCTGGTGGCAAGAAGTGCTTCAAACCCTGCACGCTGAATTCGCTGACATCGCCGATGCAAAGCAGCTCACGCAGATAACCGTTCGCCTGCTTATTGCCGCGATTCTGGGCGGTATCCTGGGGTTTGAGCGTGAGCACAAGGGCAAGGCGGCGGGTGTGCGTACCCACATGCTCGTGGCGTTGGGCGCGGCACTGTTTGTGCTGGTGCCACAGATGTCAGGCAGCCAGTCGGACGCCATGAGCAGGGTGTTGCAGGGGGTTATCGCCGGGATCGGCTTCCTGGGTGCCGGCACTATCCTCAAGGGCAAGGAAGATGAAGAGGGACAGCACGTTAAAGGCCTGACCACTGCGGCCGGGTTGTGGATGACCGCTGCGATCGGCGTGGCGGCAGGCGTTGGGCGTGAATCAACGGCGGTCTTGAGTACACTGCTGGCGCTCGTCGTACTTGGCGTCATGCCCAAAATCGTCAAGCTCTTCGAGAAAGGACGTTGATTGCGCGCTCAGAGCGCCTTCATTCTTGTCTGAATATGTTCTGGGTTGAGTGTTGCGGTGATGGTGTTCATGTTCGTTACCGTTTGGGCTGTGTCCTTCACGCTATCATTCAATTGCGCGAACGCGCCGGCCGTGCCTTTGAAAAACTGAAAGACATGGCGGAATCCATAGTCGTCCTTACCCGAGATCAACCTTAACAGTAATGCGATTTTTCGCTCGTTATACGCTGCCTGATAGTCGCTGAAAAAAAGTTGGGTGGAGGCTTTTACGCAGGCCTCGTCGCAGTTTTTTTCCAGAAATTTGCCGATTTCGATCAGGATCTCAGAAACTTCCTTGGCATCCGGCTCTTTCAACATGGCGTCGACACTTTCCTGGCTGAAATGCACGCGCATGTCATTGAGCACTTTTCGCGACTTCAGTTCGTTGGGGGCGCGCAAAACCTGGGCGATATCGTCCTCTGTGAGGCTGGCTTTAAACTCCTTGAGATAACGCCGGCTGACAGAAGCCTCTGAATCTACGTGATGGTGGTGGCCCTGCTTCACATTAATGTCCGACATGGTATTAACCTGCTCGCGTTTAAGAAGGGGAAAAATGAAAGGTGCTCAAGTAATCGCGAGTAGGACTGTAGCAATAGGCGCACAGGTGAGATGTAGGCCATTTCACCTGTACGTGCAGGGTAACGCGTTTTTAGGCCGGCACCTGGTGCCGAGTACGTGTGAGTGCGGCCGTTGATCAACAGGATTGCACAATCACCGGCGGCATGGTCGTGGGAGGTTCCTCCACCGGTGGTGGCACGTTTTCCGGCGGTTCCTTCTCCGGAATCGGTTCCGGTTCGCTGGGCGGCAGGGTGGGGTTGTCGATATTAGGGTCCGGGGTTTCAGCCGGGATCGGGATACTCATCGGTGTGGCCTCCTTTGTGCTTTGCTCTATCGGTGGACAACCGCCGAGCACGTTTGATTCCCGCCCAATGGCGGTACATCCACCTGAACTTTTCACCGCAGCCCAGGCTCGGACCTATTACGGCCCTGCTGAGGGAGAGCGTCGCCGTCTCAGAATTCTGAACAAGCAAAGAGCGTCCACAGGGCGTAAGGGGAAGATGCTCGATGACTGCTGAAACACTGACTCCAGAAGACTCCATATTGCCGCTGTCCCAGGCGTTGCTGTTGCCCAGGATCGCGATTGAAAGCACCACACCCGTCATTGACGGCGGTGAATTTGCCGTGAAGGCCGTGGTGGGCCAGCGCGTCAACGTCACCAGCAAAGTATTTGCCGACGGCCATGACAAACTCGCGGTGCTGATCCGCTGGCGCCCGCTGCAGGACGAAAGCTGGCACAGCGTGGTGATGACCGATGTGGGCAATAATGGCTGGGAAGGCGCGTTCACCGTGGCCCAGCAGGGGCCGCACGAATACTGCATCGAAGCCTGGATCGACACTTTTGCGAGCTTTTGTTACGAGCTGCGCAAAAAACATGAGGCCGGGGTGCCGGTCAGCCTTGAACTTCAGGAGGGCCGCAGCCTGGTGTTGCAGGCCGCCGAGCGCAGCGACAATGAGTTGCGCGACCGCCTGATGCTGCTGCACCACGAACTGTCGGGCCTGCTGGAAACCGAGCAGGTCGCGCAGTTCCTGCACGAAGACAGTGCACATTTGATGACCCAGGCCGACCACCGTGCCTACTTGAGCGTCAGCACGGTGTACCCGATCGACGTGGAGCGCGAGGCCGCGCAATTTGCCAGTTGGTACGAGCTGTTTCCGCGCTCGATCACCGACGATCCGGCCCGCCATGGCACCTTTAATGACGTGCATGCTCGGCTGTCGATGATCCATGACATGGGCTTTGACGTGCTGTAC
Source organism: Pseudomonas sp. FP2338 (assembly GCF_030687515.1). Classification (NCBI taxonomy): domain Bacteria; kingdom Pseudomonadati; phylum Pseudomonadota; class Gammaproteobacteria; order Pseudomonadales; family Pseudomonadaceae; genus Pseudomonas; species Pseudomonas sp. FP2338. Next base: position 2,963,993 of record NZ_CP117436.1, read on the forward strand.
TTTCCGCCGATCCACCCGATCGGCCGCAGCCATCGCAAGGGCAAGAATAATTCGCTGACCGCAGGTGCCGATGACCCCGGCAGCCCTTATGCGATTGGCAGCGAGGAGGGCGGCCATGAAGCCATCCACCCACAGTTGGGCAGCCGCGACGACTTTCGCCGGCTGGTCAAGGCTGCCGCCGAACATGGCCTGGAAATCGCCCTCGACTTTGCCATCCAGTGCTCTCAGGACCACCCGTGGCTCAAGCAGCACCCAGGCTGGTTCAACTGGCGCCCGGACGGCACGATCAAATACGCCGAAAACCCGCCGAAGAAATACCAGGACATCGTTAACGTCGACTTCTACGCCGCCGACTCGATCCCGAGCCTGTGGACCGAGTTGCGCAACATTGTCGTGGGTTGGGTCGAAGAGGGTGTGAAAACCTTTCGTGTGGATAACCCGCACACCAAGCCGCTGCCGTTTTGGCAATGGCTGATCAGTGACGTGCGCTCCAGGCACCCGGAGGTGATCTTCCTGGCCGAAGCCTTCACCACGCCGGCGATGATGGCGCGCTTGGGCAAGGTCGGTTATTCCCAGAGCTACACCTACTTCACCTGGCGTAACACCAAGGCCGAGTTGAGCGAGTACTTCACGCAGCTGAACGAATCGCCATGGCGCGAGTGCTTCCGGCCGAATTTCTTTGTGAATACACCGGACATCAACCCAGGGTTTCTGCACGAATCCGGGCGCCCGGGCTTTCTGATCCGCGCCGCGCTGGCCACCATGGGCTCGGGCCTGTGGGGCATGTATTCGGGGTTTGAACTGTGCGAAGCGGCGCCGGTGCCGGGTAAAGAGGAATACCTGGACTCGGAGAAATACGAGATCCGCCCCCGGGACTTCACGGCGCCCGGCAACATCATTGCCGAGATCGCCCAGCTCAACCGCATTCGTCGGCAGAACCCGGCGTTGCAAACGCATCTGGGCTTGAAGCTCTACAACGCCTGGAACGACAACATCCTGTACTTCGGCAAACGCAGTGACGATGGCAGCAACTTTATCCTGGTGGCGGTCAACCTTGACCCGTTCAATGCCCAAGAGGCCCATTTCGAATTGCCACTGTGGGAGCTGGGCCTGCCGGACGACGCCCAGACACAAGGTGAAGATCTGATGAATGGCCATCGCTGGACCTGGTATGGCAAGAACCAGTGGATGCGTATCGAGCCGCAGATGTCATTCGGTATCTGGCGTATCACCGTCTCCTGATCGGACGAAGATCAAAATGTGGGAGCGGGCTTGCTCGCGAAAGCGGATTATCAGGCAATACATCTGTAACTGATCCACCGTATTCGCGAGCAAGCCCGCTCCCACACTGACGGCGTCCAGACCCTAGATTTTTCAGTGTTCCAGGAGTTTCCAATGGCGAAGAAACCCACCCCAGCCACTTTTATCAAAGACCCGCTCTGGTACAAGGACGCAGTGATCTACCAAGTTCACGTCAAATCCTATTTCGACTCCAATAACGACGGTATCGGCGACTTTCCCGGCTTGATCGCCAAACTCGATTACATCGCCGATCTGGGCGTCAATACCATCTGGCTGCTGCCGTTCTACCCCTCGCCACGTCGCGACGATGGCTATGACATCGCCGAATACCGGGGTGTGCACAGCGACTACGGGACCATGGCCGACGCCAAGCGTTTTATCAGCGAGGCACACAAGCGTGGCTTGCGGGTGATCACTGAATTGGTGATCAACCACACTTCCGACCAGCATCCCTGGTTCCAGCGGGCGCGCAAGGCCAAGCCGGGTTCGGCGGCGCGGGACTTCTATGTGTGGTCCGATGACGATCAGAAGTACGACGGCACCCGCATCATTTTCCTCGACACCGAAAAGTCCAACTGGACCTGGGACCCGGTCGCCGGCCAGTACTTCTGGCACCGTTTCTACTCGCACCAGCCAGACCTCAACTTCGATAACCCGCAAGTCATGAAAGCCGTGCTGTCGGTGATGCGCTACTGGCTGGACATGGGCATTGATGGCTTGCGTCTGGACGCGATTCCCTACCTGATCGAACGCGATGGCACCAATAACGAGAACCTGCCGGAAACCCACGGCGTGCTCAAGCAGATCCGCGCCGAGATCGACGCGCATTACCCCGACCGCATGCTGCTGGCCGAAGCCAACCAGTGGCCGGAAGATACTCAGCTGTACTTTGGTGACAAAAAGGGCGACGACGGCGATGAATGCCACATGGCCTTCCACTTCCCGCTGATGCCGCGCATGTACATGGCGCTGGCTCAGGAAGATCGTTTCCCGATTACCGATATTTTGCGCCAGACCCCGGAGATCCCCGCTAACTGTCAATGGGCGATCTTCCTGCGCAACCATGATGAACTGACGCTGGAGATGGTCACCGACAAAGAGCGCGACTACCTGTGGAACTACTACGCCGCCGACCGCCGTGCGCGCATCAACCTGGGTATTCGTCGGCGCCTGGCGCCGCTGATGGAGCGTGACCGCCGCCGCGTTGAATTGCTCAACAGCCTGTTGCTGTCGATGCCCGGCACGCCGACTTTGTACTACGGCGATGAAATCGGCATGGGTGACAACATCTACCTGGGCGACCGCGACGGCGTGCGCACGCCGATGCAATGGTCCATCGACCGTAACGGCGGCTTCTCGCGCGCCGACCCGGCCAGCCTGGTGTTGCCGCCGATCATGGACCCGCAATATGGCTACCTGTCGGTCAACGTCGAAACCCAGGCCCAAGACCCGCATTCACTGCTGAACTGGACCCGGCGCATGTTGGCGGTGCGTAAGCAGTCCAAGGCTTTTGGGCGTGGCAGCCTGAAAATGCTCTCGCCGAGCAACCGCCGCATCCTGGCGTATACCCGTGAATTCACCGGCGACGATGGCCGCACAGAAACCATCCTGTGCGTGGCCAACGTGTCGCGCAGCGCCCAGGCGGCCGAGCTGGACTTGTCCGCTTTCGCCGGCATGGTGCCGGTGGAGATGCTCGGCGGTAATGCGTTTCCGCCCATCGGCCAGCTGAATTTCCTGCTGACGTTGGCGCCATACGGTTTCTATTGGTTTGTGCTGGCGGCCGAAAACCAGATGCCCAGCTGGCATGTGGAGCCGGCGCAGAGCATGCCGGATTTCACCACGCTGGTGCTTAAGCAACGCATGGAAGAGTTACTCGACGAGCCGTGCCGCACCACCCTGGAACACACCTCGTTGCCGGCATGGTTGCCCAAGCGGCGCTGGTTTGCCGGTAAAGACACGGCCATTGATCAGGTGCGGATTGCCTACGGCGTGCGGTTTGGCGACCCGCAGCACCCGGTGCTGCTCAGCGAGGTCGAGGTGACCAGCGGCGGCCAGGTCAGTCGTTATCAATTGCCGTTCGGCTTTTTAGCCGAAGACCAGTTCACCAGTGCCTTGCCCCAGCAACTGGCGCTGGCCCGCGTACGCCGGGGGCGTCAGGTCGGTTTGGTGACCGACGCCTTCAGCCTGGAACACTTTATCCGGGCGGTGATCCAGGGCTTGCAGGCAGGCACGGTGTTGAACTCCCACGAAGGTGATTTGCGTTTTGAAGCCACGCCGCACTTGGCCGCATTGCAACTGACCGATGAGGCGCAGGTGCGCTACCTGTCGGCCGAGCAGTCCAACAGTTCGGTGGTGGTGGGCGAGAGCCTGGTGCTCAAGCTGATCCGCAAAGTCAGCGCCGGGGTGCACCCGGAGCTGGAAATGAGCGCTTACCTCACGGCCGCCGAATACCCGAATATTTCGCCGTTGCTGGGCTCGATGATTCGTCGCGATGGCGAGGGCCAGGACAACCTGCTGATGATTGCCCAAGGCTACCTGAGCAACCAGGGCGACGCCTGGAGCTGGACCCAGAACAACCTGGAACGTGCGATTCGCGACGAGCTGGCCCAAGCGATTTCCGAGCAGGAGCAGCATTACAACGCCTTGGGCGAGCTGCAGGATTTTGCCGGTTTGCTTGGCCAGCGCCTCGGTGAAATGCACGCGGTACTGGCAGCGAAAACCACCAACAAAGACTTCAAGCCCGAGACCACCACGGCCAAGGACACCCAGGCCTGGGCCAAGGACGTCGGTGCACAGATCGACCGCGCGCTGCAGTTGTTAAAACTTCATCAAAGCCAGTTGAACCCCGCCGATCAGGCGCTGGTCAGTGAAATGCTGGGGCAGAAAAAAGCCCTTGCCAGCAGTGTCCAGGCCCTGGCGAAAGCCACGGCGGGCGGTTTGCGCATTCGCGTCCACGGTGACTTGCACCTGGGGCAGGTGCTGGTGGTCAAGGGCGATGCGTACTTGATCGACTTTGAAGGCGAGCCGGCGCGCCCGCTGCATGAACGGCGCGGCAAGCACAGCCCGTATAAGGATGTAAGTGGTGTGCTGCGCTCGTTTGATTACGCCGCCGCCATGGCCCTGAATGTGCAAGGCGTGGATCATTCACCGCAAGCGGATACCGCCCGCAAGCGTGTGACTGACCGCTACCTGAGTGAGGCGCGCAGCGCATTTATCCAGGCTTATCATCAGGCTACGTCTACACTGGCGCATGACTGGCAGGATGCCAACGGCCAGGACGCAGCGCTGACGTTGTTCAGTCTGGAGAAGGCCGCGTACGAAGTGGCTTACGAAGCAGAAAATCGCCCGACCTGGTTGCCGGTGCCCCTGCAAGGGCTGCACGGTTTACTCAGCGGGCTGGTATCTCAAGCGAATAATGCACGCGGTGGGGAGACGTCATGAGTTTTACACAGAGAGAACCGCTGCAAGCGAAGTTGACCGCCATGCCGGCGCCCAAAGATGTAGAGGCGCTGGTGCGCGCGGAACACCCGGACCCTTTTTCCATCCTGGGGCCGCACGATGACGAGCAGGGCGGGCAATTTATCCGTGCGTTCCTGCCCGAAGCCTTGAGCGTCCACGTGTTGGCCCGCGATAGCGGTGAAACCATCGGCAGCCTGGATGCGACCCAGGTGCCGGGTTTGTTTGTCGGGCATTTTTCCACGCGTCAGGCCTACCTGCTGAAGGTCCAGTGGGCCGGCGGCGAACAGATCACCGAAGACCCTTACAGCTTCAGCCAATTGCTGCTGGGCGAAATGGACTTGTACCTGTTTGCCGAAGGCAATCACCGTGACCTCGGCAATTGCCTGGGCGCGCAGGTCACCAGCGTCGACGGCTTGCAAGGCGTGCGCTTTGCGGTGTGGGCGCCGAATGCGCGGCGCGTGTCGGTGGTGGGCGACTTCAATATCTGGGACGGCCGCCGTCATCCGATGCGCCTGCGGCATCCGTCTGGCGTGTGGGAAATTTTTATCCCGCGCCTGCAAGCGGGTGCAGCCTACAAGTACGAGATTCTCGGCGCCCATGGGATTCTGCCGCTCAAGGCCGACCCGATGGCACTTGCGACTCAATTGCCGCCCGACACTGCCTCGAAAGTCGCCGCGCCGTTGCAGGTCGACTGGCAAGACCATGAATGGATGCAGGCGCGTGCCGACAAGCAGAAAGCCTCGGCACCCTTGTCGATCTATGAGCTGCACGTGGGTTCCTGGCAGTGCGAACTGGATGAGGCCGGCGAAGTGTCGCGCCAATATGGCTGGCGCGAACTGGCCGAGCGCTTGATTCCCTATGTGCAGCAACTGGGCTTTACCCATATCGAGCTGATGCCGATCATGGAACACCCATTCGGCGGCTCCTGGGGTTACCAGGCGCTGTCGCAGTTTGCGCCGAGCGCACGCTTTGGCTCGCCGGAAGACTTCGGGTTTTTCGTCAATGCCCTGCACCAGGCCGACATCGGTGTGATTCTGGATTGGGTGCCGGCGCATTTTCCCACCGATACCCACGGCCTGGCGCAGTTCGACGGCACGGCCTTGTACGAATACGCCAATCCGCTGGAAGGTTTCCACCAGGACTGGGACACGCTGATCTACAACCTGGGCCGCACCGAAGTGCACGGCTTTATGCTGGCTTCGGCGTTGCATTGGCTCAAGCACTTCCACATCGACGGTTTGCGTGTGGATGCGGTGGCCTCGATGCTGTATCGCGACTATTCGCGCAAAGCCGGAGAGTGGGTGCCTAACCGCCATGGCGGCCGCGAGAACCTGGAGGCCATCGACTTCCTGCGCCATCTCAATGATGTGGTCGCGCTGGAAGCGCCGGGCGCACTGGTGATCGCCGAAGAATCCACGGCCTGGCCGGGCGTCAGCCAGAGCACGCAGCAAGGCGGCCTGGGCTTCAACTACAAGTGGAACATGGGCTGGATGCACGATTCGCTGCATTACATCCAGCAAGACCCGGTGTACCGCGCTCATCATCACAATGAGCTGAGTTTCGGCCTGGTGTATGCGTGGTCCGAGCGGTTTATCCTGCCGATCTCCCACGATGAGGTGGTGCACGGCAAGCATTCGCTGATCGACAAGATGCCTGGCGACCGCTGGCAGAAGTTCGCCAACCTGCGCGCTTACCTCAGCTTCATGTGGATGCACCCCGGCAAGAAGCTGCTGTTTATGGGCTGCGAATTCGGCCAATGGCGCGAGTGGAACCACGACCAGCAGTTGGACTGGTACTTGCTGCAATACCCCGAACACCGCGGCGTGCAGAAACTGGTCGGCGACCTGAACCGCCTGTACCGCGAAGAACCGGCGCTGCATGAGCAGGACGATGCGCCCCAAGGGTTCCAGTGGTTGATTGGCGACGACGCAATAAACAGCGTCTTTGCCTGGCTACGCTGGAGCAAGGACGGCAAGCCGGTGCTGGTGGTGGCCAACTTCACCCCGGTGCCGCGTGAGGGCTATGCGGTCGGTGTGCCGTTTGCCGGGCGCTGGAGCGAGGTGATCAACAGCGATGCCGATACGTATGCCGGCTCCAATTATGGCAACGGCGGCGAAGTATTCACCCAAGAGGAGCCGCGCCATGGGCAACCGGTGTCGCTGTCGCTGAACCTGCCGCCGTTGGGCGTGTTGATTCTGCGGCCGGAAGCGCTTTAAAGGCTCTAGCGTGGTGGATTCTGTTGTCCGCGCTACTGGCAGGGTGCCACAATGGCGCCTTTGTCGTGGCAGTCGAAGCGGGCGTATTTCATGAACGGCCTTGGGCGTGGGCAAGACCCGGATGAACTTATCGAACAGCAGGTGCGAACCGACCGGTTGCACCAGCTGTTTCGCCAATCGTTCTCGGCCATTTTAGGCAGCTACCTGGGCGCCGTCATGCTCTGCTGGCTGTGCTGGAGCCGGTTTGACCACGAGGTCATGCTGGCCTGGCTGGGGGGGCTGGCGGTGACCTCGCTGGTGCGGGTCAAGCTGTTCACCGACTGGTTTCGCTGCCCCGACAGCGAGCGCACGCCCGCGCGCTGGGAGCGGCGCTATTGGGTCACGCTGATGCTGTCAGCCGGCACCTGGGGCCTCGGCGCCCTGGCGGTGATGCCGCCGGATGATCGCGTCTCCCAGGTGCTGGTCATGCTGTTTACCGTGGGCATGTCGGTCAGCGCGGTGTCGTGTTATTCGGCCTATCGCTATATGACTCTGGGTTCCATGGCGCTGGTGCTGTTGCCGTGCACCCTGTGGTTGTTGTTCCAGCCGGCGCCGATGCAAGTAGGCGTGGCGATTGCGGTGCTGGTGTTCTCGACCTTTGTGGCCAGCGCCACGCGCAAGCTCTCGGATGCGCTGGAAAAAGCCTTTCGCCTGACCCGGCAGATGGAACGTGCCCACCATATCTCCACGCGTGCCGCCCAGACCGACGAACTTACCGGGCTGATGAACCGTCGTGCGTTTTTCGAACAGGCCCACCTGCTGTACGCGCAATGTCGCCACAACCAGCAGCCGCTGAGCGCGCTGATGATGGACATGGACCACTTCAAGGACATCAATGACACTTACGGCCACCAGGCCGGTGACCAGGTGTTGCGCCAGATTGGCGGGGTGATCAGCGCGTCGTTTCGCCAGGCCGACGTTTATGGTCGACTCGGCGGTGAAGAATTCGCGGTGTTGCTGCCCAACACCTCGCTGGAAACTGCACAGGGCATCGCCGAGCAACTGGTCCAAGCGATTTCGGGCCTGAGCTCCGAGCCGGTAAAAGGCTTGACCGCCAGCCTCGGTGTGGCCACGACCCGCAGCCTTGATCAAGACTTGCACAGCCTGATGAACAACGCCGACAAGGCGCTGTACCGCGCCAAGGCCATGGGCCGTAATCAGGTGGCCGTCGCGCAGTAGCGCGTCATTCCTTGAGCATCGACCTGGCCAATGCCCGCGCCACCTGGTCGGCGGAATAGGGCTTGGGGAGGAATTCGAAGCCTTCATAGCCGCTGTCGGCCAGTTCTTCGCTGTAGCCTGACGTGAGCACCACCGGCAAGTCGGGGCGGCGCTCGCGCAGCAGTTTGCTCATGGCCACGCCGGTCATGCCGGGCATCACCACATCCGAGAAAATCCCGTCAAACGCCATGCCGTCCGGGCCGGCCAGCGCGAGTGCCTGTTCGGCATCGGTGGCCCAGGTGGTTCGGTAGCCCAGGTCCTGCAGGATCTGGTTGGCGAAGCGGCCAACCTCAAGGTTGTCTTCGACTATCAGGATGTGACGCGCCGTAGTGTCGGGCACCGGGCCTTGGTCTTCCTGAACCGGGCAGGCCTGCACCGCCACAGGCTCGGCCTCGGGTAGATACAGGGTAAACACGCTGCCCTGGCCGAGGTTGCTGGTGACGTCGACGTTGCCACCGGATTGTTTGGCAAACCCGAACACCTGGGACAAGCCAAGCCCGGTGCCTTTGCCCACCGCCTTGGTGGTAAAGAAGGGTTCGAAAATGCGCTCGACGGTGTCAACGGCAATGCCGCTGCCGGTGTCGGCCAGGGCAATGCTCACAAAGGGCTGATTTGATTCGGCATCGCCACGGATACGCGGCAGCTTGGCGATGTGGGCCACGCGCAGGGTCAGGGTGCCTTGGCCCTTCATGGCATCGCGGGCATTGAGCGCGATGTTGATCAGGGCGGTTTCAAATTGGCTGGAGTCGACGCGCACATGGCATGGCCGCTGTGGCAGTTCCAGCTGCACGCGGATACGCGCACCGGTAAGGCTTTCGAGCATCTCGCCGATGTTCTTGACCCGCAGGCTCACATCAAAGACTTCCGGGTTAAGCGGCTGGCGGCGGGCAAAGGCAAGCAGTTGGCTGGTGAGCTTGCTGGCCCGCTCGACGGTGTCGGACACCGCGCTCATGTAGCGTTGGCGGCGTTCTTCGGATAACCCCGGCTGGCGCAGAAAATCCACCGAGGAGCGGATGATGGTCAGCAAGTTGTTGAAGTCGTGGGCCACGCCGCCGGTCAACTGGCCGATGGCTTCGAGCTTCTGCGACTGGCGCAGCGCGGCTTCGGCCTGGGCCAGTGCCAGGGTGCGTTCCTCGACGCGCTGCTCCAGGGTGGTGTTGAGTTCGGCGAAGGCTGCCAGGCCTTCACGCACATGGGCATCGGCGCGCACGCGCTCGATATGCGCCCAGGAGCGCTCGGTGACTTCGCGCAGCAACGCCAGGTCGTAGCTCGACCACAACCGTGGGCGTTTATCGTGTACCGCCATCAAGGCCGTCAGCCGGCCATTCTTGATCAAGGGCATGCAGATGGTGGCGCTGACCCCCAGTGCCTGAAAGGACGCCGATTCCTCTGGCGGCAGCTCGCGCAGGTTGTCATGGATCACCAGTGGCTCACCGGCCCGTAGGCACTTGACCGCCATCTCGCCAAAGGCCGCCAGGCTGTAGCGGCCGATGATACTGGGCGAACCGGGTGCTACCCAATTGTCGCGGATGGTGAAGCCGTCTTCATCGGCGTCCATATCGGCGTAGGCGCAGTTGCTCACCTGCAGATGTTGGGCCACCAACTGGGTGGTGGCGGTCAGAATGGTTTCGGCATCGGCCGCGTTGGCCACGGTGTGACTGATGGCATCCAGCACCGCCAGGCGCCGCGTGAGGAATACCGTGGTGGTGGTTTCCGACACGGTGTCGAGAATGCCCACCACCTTGCCCTCGGGGTCGCGAATCGGGCTGTAGCAAAAGGTGAAATACGCCTGGTCCCGCGTGGGGCCGCGTTCAATCACCAGGGGGAAATTTTCGATGTAGGTGGCATGGCCCTGGAAGGCGGCATCGGCGATGGGGCTGATATCCGCCCACACCTCATGCCACACCTCGCTGAACGGGCGCCCCAACGGATCGGGCTTGGCGCCCAGTATCGGAATGAATGCGTCGTTATAGAGCGTGATCAACTGCGGGCCCCAGACAATCGCCTGGGGGAAGCTCGATGCGAAGCACAGCGCTACGGTGGTCTTGAGCACGTCGGGCCACTGCTCCAGCGGGCCCAGTGGCGTGTTGGCCCAGTCATGCTGGCGAACCCGCTCAGCCATGTCGCTGCTGCTTTGCAGCCAATTCATCATTGCGAGAACACCTTGTTTACCACGGTCTGTCGAGGGCCTGAAGCGGTCAGGCTAACAAGCTACAGACCGGAATGAATGCCGCCAGTTCAGCACGATTATCCAGGTGATGGCAATGTGACGCTCTATCCAAATGAATAGAGCGGCAGACGGGTCTCAAGCCTTTTATTGCGCGCCGAGAACCCCCGTCCAATAAATGCCGGCATCACTTTTTGGGTCCATGGCGTAGGCCGCGCCCAATTCACGAAATTGCGGGTTCATCAGGTTGGCGCAATGCCCGGGGCTGGCGAGCCAGCCGTCCACCACCTTGCGCGGGGTGTCGAGGCCGGCGGCGATATTTTCACCGATGTTTTTTGCGATATACCCCGCCAGTTCCGCGCGGTCGCCCGGTGTACGGCCGTCATGGTCCAGGTGGTCGAAGAAGTTGCCATTGGCCATGTTGCGGGAATGCCCATTGGCGGCGTTGGCCAGGTCATCATTCCACGACAGCGGCGTGGTCGCGGTGAACGTCTGGGTGCCGCATTGGCGCGGTTGCTGACGCGCAGCGTTGACCAGCTCGAGAAGTTTTTTGCCCTCGGTCTGCCAGTCACCAAGTCCGCTGGAGAGCAGCGGGCGTGCCAGCACAATGCGCCAGTCCTGGCCGCTGTTGCTCACGCCGATATCGACAAATTGTGGGTCCAGCACCACGCGACAGAAGCTTTCGCGCACGGCCTTCATCGCCGCCTCGGCGTTTTTGGGGCCGGAGAGGCTGATGGCCTGCACGTTCACCATCGGGTAGGCGGCCCGTGCCAGCGCCTGCTGCAAGTCGCCGACATTGGTGGCCGGCAACACCAGCCGCGTATCGCTGGTCAGCGGTGGCAGTTCCTGGGAACCCTGGTCGCCGCAGCGTTGCACCTGGCTGCGGTATTCGTTGATCTGTTGCACCAACTGACTTTCTTCATTCGCCATCGCGCTGGCGCAGAACACCAAACTGGCGGCCAGCGTCGTCAGACCCATCATCAATGACAGCACGCGCATGGACGTTACCCTTGAGCTTGAAAGTGCCCATGATGCGCGAAGTAACCCGGTTTGGGGCAACGCCTTTTTTGTTTTTTTGCCTCAACGGGTGTTCTGCGGGCAGATCGTGGCGCGGTTGCGGCCCCAGGCAAAAGTGCTGGCGGTGACGATCAGGGCCAATGCGGCGGCGAAGGTCACGTGCAAGCCAGAGGCAACACTGGGCGGCGCTGCGTGGGCCACATCGGGACTGGCCCAGGCAAACACCGCGCCCAGGACCGAAGCACCGAAAATCAGACCCAGGTTGCGCGACAGGTTCAGCAGCCCGGACACGGTGCCTCGGCGTGTGGGGGCGACGTCGCCCATCACCGCCGTGTTATTGGCAGCTTGAAACAGGCTGTAGCCTGTCGTCAGCAGGATCAGGGCGCCGAGGTAAGCGGGCAGTCCCACCGTCAACGAAAGCGACAGCGCGCCCAGAGCCATCACCCCCAAGCCCGCGAGGGTCATGCGCTGGCTGCCCAGACGGTCGGTGAGGCGGCCCGCCGGTACGCCGGTCAGCGCCGCAACACAGGGGCCGACGGCCATGGCCAGGCCCATCGAGGCCGGATCCAGCCCCAGTCCACGGGACAGGTAGAACGGCCCGACCACGAACGTGGCCATGATCACTGCCGCCACCAGTGCGCTCATCGCCAACCCGGCGCGCAGCGTCGGGTCTTGCAACGGCTGCCAGAAAGCACCTGCCGATGCGCGGGCGCTGGCCTGTCGATCTGCCGGTAAGCAATAAAAGGCGAGGGCGGCGGCCAACAGTCCCAGCGGCACACCGAACGCAAACAACGCGCGCCAGCCCCACAGGCTCAGCAGCACCCCGCCGACACTGGGGCCCATGGCGGTGCCGACTGCCGACATCGTGCCGAGCAAACCCATCACTTGGCCGGTACGTGCTTTGGTCACCGTGTCACCCACCAGCCCGAGGGTCATCGCCATCATGCTGGCTGCGCCCAACCCTTGCAGGGCGCGCGCGGCAATCAGCCATTTAAGCGATGGGGCTGCCGCGCACAGTGCGCACGCCACGGCAAACAGCAGCAAGCCGGCGAGCAAGACGCGCTTGCGCCCGAAGCGATCGCCCAGGCGGCCGGCGCCGACAATTACCGCCGTAATCGCCAACAGGTAGGCGAGCACTACCCATTGCACGGCATGAAACGACACATCAAATGCCTGGGCCAGGCTGGGCAGGCCGACATTGGCAATGCTGGTGCCCAAAGAGGCCAGCAACATGGAGAGCGACAGACTGACGAGCGCGCCACGTGAAGAGTTGTGCATGGACGATTCCTTGAGTGAAGGCAACTGACACAACTCTACGGCTGGGCCTACTATGGCGGAAGACGCATGGGTTGCAGCTAACACCTGCATCAAACGCCTGATAAGGAGCGCGTATGCCCGACCTGAATTTGCTTGTTACCCTGGATACGTTGCTCAGCGAAGGCAGTGTCGCCGCTGCCGCCAGGCGCCTGCGCCTGAGCCCTTCGGCCATGAGCCGAGCGCTGGCCCGCCTGCGCGAAACCACCGGCGACCCCTTGCTGGTGCGCGCCGGGCGCGGCCTGGTGCCGACACCGCGGGCGGTCGAACTGCGTGAGCAGGTCAGCCGTTTGGTGCAGGAGGCCCAGGCGGTGTTGCGCCCGGCGCAAGCGTTGGACATGGGCCAGGTGGTACGCACCTTCACGCTGCGCTCCAGTGAGGAGTTTGTGGAAAACCTCGGCCCGGCATTGCTCGCGCGTATCGCCCAGGAAGCGCCTGGCGTGCGCCTGCGTTTCGTCGACAAAAGTGACAAAGACTCGGCGCTGCTGCGCGAGGGCAGAATTGACCTGTCCATTGGCGTGGTCGACGCCAGCGCCAGCCCCGAACTGCTGACCCAGGCGCTGTTCCGTGACCGACTGATCGGTGTGGTCCGCAGCGGCCATGCGCTGAGCCAGGGTAGTGTCAGCGCTGAGCGTTTTGCCCAGGGCCAGCATGTCTACGTGTCGCGCCGTGGTCTCGACCGTGGCCAAGTCGATGACGCGCTGCACGCGCTGGGCCTGACGCGGGACATCAGCACCATCGTCGCCGGCTTTGCCACCGCCATCGCCCTGGCCCGCGATACCGAAATGATCGCCAGCGTGCCTGAACGCTACACCGCCCATCAGCGCGACGGGCTGCACAGCTTTGCGCTGCCGGTAGTCGTGCCGCCGTTCACCGTGGCCATGCTCTGGCACCCGCGCCTGGATGCCGACGTGGCCCACCGCTGGTTGCGCGGCTGTTTGCGCGAGGTGTGCGGGCAGCAGGTACAATCACCGCTGCCTTGACGCTAAACCCAGGAATTTGCATGTTCAGCCTTACCCGCTTCACCACCGCCAGCCCCGAGCCGATCAACAGCCAGATCCTGCAGATGGTGGTAGACAACCTCACCGACATCAGCAGCGTGGCATTGCCGCCGAGCAACCTGCTCTACAACATCTATCAATATGCCGTCGGCTTTGAGGTGCACCTGTACCTTGAAGCGCTGAATGGCGCCAAGGGCATCGCGGTTGAACTGGTGGTGGCGATGCAGGAAGAACAGGTGATCGGCTTTTGCCTGTACCTGCCCGTCAAGGACGATCCGCACGCCTGTGGCATTGCCTTTATGGCCGTGCAAGCCGCGCATCGGCGCCAGGGCGTGGCCCGCGCGATGCTTGGCGAGGTGCTGGCGCATTACCCCCACGCAGAGCTGGCCTGCTCAGTGGAAAAAGTGCCGGCATTTAAAGCGATGGGCTTTCAGGTGCGTGGTGCGCGGGGCACCCAGGTGTTGATGAACACTCGCGATTACGGCACCGATGGTTTGATGGGCGTGCTGGACGTGGCTGCGATCTACAGTTCGCTGGAGGTGCGGCAGATTCATACGTACTTGCTGCAAAAACACGGCAAGCGCGCGATGGTTGATGCCGAGAAGCAGCGTGATCGGCATCTTGATCAGCTGACGCGCAAGGTGCAGTTGTTTGTAAGTGAGTATCGGGACTAAATGCAAAAACCTCGCTTGGGAGGTTTTCTATTGCGCGCGACAAATCGGCTTAATCGTACTCACTGATGGGAGTATGTGCTTGTTTTCTGCACACATATAAATAGACCGCAATTGACACTGAAGCAGTTAAAAATGCTATGCAGGCTGACACAATAAAGGGGGCTGGGCGACCACCTGCGACTATTATTAGTGTTCCTAAAGAAGGTCCGATTATAACGCATAAAATTTGGACGCTTCTGAAAGACATGGAGACCCTTCCGATAGTGTCAGGAGGGCATAATTGTTGAAGGATTATATTGGAAGAAATTATTAGAGCCTCATAACCGAAGCCATTCAAAAACCAAACCAGCGGATAAATATAGGCTCTCCCAGGTATTTGGAAAAAAATTATGATCGCGGTCAGGATCAATGCGGTGGAAAAAACAACCAGTGCATATGTTCGAAGTAGTAGCTCATCAATATGGCTAAACTTGAACTTTACCAGCAGTGCGGCGCCTATCGCGCCAGCCGCTGTAGCGGAGACGATCACTGAGAAATTAACTGAAGGTAAACCTTCGAAGGCTAAGAAGGATGCCAAGTGCGGGTCGTAGATTCCTAAAGCAAGTGAAGTGAGTAGGGAGTACATGAAGCCGATCCGTAGTTGAAAGGGCAAGGCTTTAAATATAGCAAGTCCTCTTATTATGTCGCGATAGAGTGGCAGCGTTTTCGTCGAGGCGTCATTAATTTTCGTTTTGAATACTAGGCAGATAGACCTCAGAAGTGGGAAGGTTAAAAGGACTGCAGCAGCCGACAAAAAGAACAGGTCTTTGGGTGGTAATATTATCGTCAATAGGCCTGCTAATAACGGCGCAAGAATTTTGGTTGACTGGTCAAATACGCTGACGCAGCTGAAAAAAGATTTGCGCTCGTCAGCCAGTATCAGTTGCCGAACCATAATGGTTATTGAGGGGAAGTAGAATAAGTTTGACACGCCTTTCAAAATCACAAAAAGCAAAAAAATCTCAAGGTCTGGAGACATGGCAAGGGCTAAGGTAGACAGTGTGCGGAGTAAAGCACCGACTGCCAGCGTTTTCCGTGCGTCATGTCGATCTATTAGCGTTCCGACAATAGGGCCTAGAAACAACATGGGGGCACCTAGGCAAAAAGCCAGGAGCGCTATCGACGAAGGCGAGGCATGCCACAAATACACGGGGACCGTGAAGATCAAAAAAATATCAAGCCATAGTGAGAGGCTGGAAAGCGCTTGCACACAAATAAGCTTACTTGACGTTTTCATGATGTCGATCTGAGTTAAGAAAAAGAGTGGTTAGATCAAAAGCGAAAAGCGGATCTGCATACACCGAAGCTCTGCTGTTCTGTGGGAGCTGGCTTGCCTGCGATGCAGGCACCTCGGTATCGCAGGTACATCAAGTTGATCCCATCGCAGCGGTGCGACGATTCGACAAGCCTGCTCCCACGTGAAGAATCATTTCACCGTGCCGCGATTGACCATCGCCAGAATCGTCGCCAACAGCTCCTGCTGTGCCTCTTCACGGCTGATCTCACCACTGGCGGCCGCCTGGGACAAGGCCTCGGCGGCGCCCAACATGGCGCGCAAGCCCGCTTGGGAAACAGTGCCGTTGGGCGCGAACGGCGCCAGTGCATCGCGGCACTTTTGCAGAAAGATCGCCTCGTATTTGCGCTTCAGCGTTTCCAGTTCCGGCGAGCTGCTCAAGGCGGCAATCACCCCCGGAATTTCCCGCCCTTGCAACAACACGCAATCGACGTAACACGACGCGATGACCCAGGCTTGCTCGTGCAGGGTGGCGGCGCTGGAGTCCAGCGCATCGGCAAACACCTGGTTCTGGCGGCTATCGAAGTCTTCATACAGTGCGGCCAGCAAGCCGGCACGGGTGACGAAATGGTCGTAGACCACCGGTTTGGTGACGCCCGCCAGCTCGGCCAGGCGGCCCAGGGTCAGGGCTTCGGTGCCTTCTTCGCGCACCAGTTGCCAGGCCATGTCGAGCAATTGGCGCAGGCGATCCTCGCGGGACAGGCGGCGGCGTGGGGCAGGGGATTCAGCGCTTGACATGATTATATACCAAAAGTAACTTAAGGTGCGTAACCTACTAAAAGTAGCTAGCGCCCAGCCTAGCCCGAAATGGAGTGAATGTCATGCACGCACTGATCGTTGTAGCCCATCACGACCGGCAATCCCTCACCCATAGCGTGGCCGCACAGGTGGCGGCCGGGCTCACGGCGGCCGGCCACACTTATGAGGTTGCCGACCTCGCCGCCGAAGGCTTCGACCCGCGTTATACCGCCGCCGACCACTTGGTACACCGCACTCGCGCTAAGGCGCCCGCCGATGTGCTGGCCGAACAGGCGCGCATCGACCGCGCCGATGCGTTGGTGCTGGCATTCCCCATTTATTGGTGGTCGCTGCCGGGCCTGCTCAAAGGTTGGATCGACCGCGTGTTCGTCAACGGCTGGGCGATCGATTACGGCCCCGATACGCCGGTGGTGAAAAAACTGCGGCACTTGCAGGTGCACCTGCTGGCGCTGGGTGCGGCAGATGAAAGCGCGTTCGATCGGCACGGTTATGCCAAGGCCATGCGCACGCAGATCGACTACGGGATTTTTGATTACTGCGGGGCGCAGGTGGTGACGTCAAAGCTGCTGCTGGAAACGGAAAGCGGCGCTGCGCAGGCGCATTTGCACACCGCAAAAGCCATCGGGCAGCGCTTGTTTGAAGCCGAAACGGTGGCCGGGTAGTCAGCCTTCGCGAAACAGATCGTGGGCATCCAGCAGGCGGTAGGCGATTTCCGGGCGCTTCTCCAGGCCACGGCGAATCGCCGCCGGAATCGCCTGGCGGGTTTTGCGGCACAGGCCGGGCTGCTCGTCGATGTTGATCTGAATGCCGCGCATGCTCTTGACCTCGGTGTGCCCTGGCGCCACCTGCACGCGGATGCCCAATTGCTCGAACATCCGCTGTTGCATGTGTTCCAGGTCTTGCAGGCTCTGGAGGTTTTCCAGGCGCTCGACCAGCTTCTTCTCTTCCTGACGCGTCAGGCTGAGGATACGCAGGTCGGCGCCGGGCGCTTGCAACAGCTGTTCACGGTCACAGGCACACACGCCGGGTGGGCAGGGTTGGCGGATGGTCATGCGCAGTCCCTCCCCATGCCGACGTGCTGGCTCAGTAGCTCAGCGCAACCCCAAGACTGCCCAAGGCCTTCCAGTAATCAGGGTAGGTCTTGGCCACGCAGTCCGGGTCCTGGATGCGGATTCCCGCCACCTTCAGCCCGGCCAGGGCAAAGCACATGGCGATGCGGTGGTCGGCGTGGGTGTCGATCAGCGCATTGCATGAAGTGCCGGCGAGTGCCGGGTCGCTGGCCACCAGCAGGTCGTCGCCCTCGATGGTTGCCAAACCTGGGCGAATCTCGTTGAGGCCGTCGTGCAGTGCCTGTACACGGTCACATTCCTTGACGCGCAGGTTGGCCAGTTCCGTGAAACGCACCGGGGTGTTGTTGAACGCGGCCAGCACCGCCAGGGTCGGGATCGCGTCCTGCATCTGCGAGCCGACCACGGTGCCTTGCATATTCGGGAACTGCGCGATCACGGCCTGGGCCTTGGCGTCCGGCTGGGTGAAGTCCTGCGCGGCCACGCCGATGTCGATGCGCCCGCCGGTCAACACTTCGGCAGCCCACAGGTAAGTGGCGGCGGAGGCGTCGGGTTCGATCAGGTAGTCATGGGCGCCGTAACCGGTGGGGGCTACACGCCAGGTGGTGTCGTCGACCACCTCGACCTGCGCACCGAACGCACGCATGCAGTCCAGGGTCAGGTCAACATAACCACGGGCGCCGATGTCCTTGCCGGTCAACGCTATTTCAATCGGCGCCTGGCCACAGGCCGCGAGCATCAGCAGCGCCGACACGTACTGGCTGGACAAGCCGCCATCAATCTCGAAACGCTTGGCCTGCACCTTGCCCACGCCGTGCACGGTCACCGGTGGGCAGCCGGTCGGGCTGTCGACGCGGATGCCGTTCTGGCCGAGGGTGGCCAGCAGCGGGCCGATCGGGCGTTTTTGCATGTAGTCGTCGCCGTCGAGCACCACGGTGCCTTCGACGGTCGCCACGGCGGCGGTGAGAAAACGCATCGCGGTGCCGGCATTGCCGAGGAACAGCGGCTGCGAGGGCAATTGCAGCTTGCCGGAGCCTGTGACCACGAAGGTGGTGTCGTCCGGCTCATCGATGCTCACGCCCATCTGGCGCAAGGCCACCGACATGTGGCGGGTGTCATCGCTTTTCAGCGCGCCGCTCAGACGGCTGGTGCCCTTGGCCAGGGCGGCCAGCAACAGGGCGCGGTTGGTAATGGATTTGGAGCCGGGGGGCGCGACCTTGCCGTTCAGGGCGAAATTGGGCGGTGTAACGGTCACGGTTTTCTGCGAACTCAAGGTACAAGGCTCCTGATCAAGGCAAGGCGGTGTGGAGTGGCCGACGGGCGGACCCGAATAATCAGCCAAACACGCCACCCTTGTCGAGCAGGGATCGTGGCAGGGCGCGTATTTCGAGGCGGTCGCCGACTTGTCCTGGGAACGGACTGCTCCTGTAGTCGAACTACTTCTGTGGGCGTAGGACAAGCAGCAAATCCGATGCAGGACAACGCCCTTTACTCAGCGATACGCGGGCAGCGCGCGAATTTTCCGAGAGAAGCAGCGGCTGGACAAAAACGCCCGCCAAGGTAAGTTCGAAGCGTGCCCCATGACGGGGCACATTCAATCAAGGAGTGAATGAAATGAACAAACCCCAGACCCAACTTCGTCACGGTCGCGTCGTGACCCCGCCCAGCCGTGGTTCGGTGGCGGTAGAGCGCGGGCTGCTCGGCAACTGGCAAGTCAACGAGATGGAAGGCGGCAAAAACTTTCCGGCGCTCACCGCCGGGCCGTTCCCGGCACCCTATCAAACCGATGATCAAAGCGTCACGCCGCCGGCCGACGGGCATATCCTGAGCGGCGGCAAGACCGACGACCGCGATTGCCTGAACTTCACCGACGAGGAGATGAGCAAAAAGCTCAACACGCCGTTTACCTGGCCATTGCTGAATGTCGAGGCTGGCCAAGTGTTCAAGGTGCAATGGGACTACACCGCCGCCCACGTCACCCGTGGTTATCGTTGGCTGATCACCAAGGATGGCTGGGACCCCAAACAACGCATCAGCCGTGCGCAGCTTGAGGCCCAGCCGTTTTTCGAAGACTTTTACACCCAGGTGCCGTACTACCAGCACGCCGATGAAATGAAAGCCAAGGTCGAACACCAGGTCACGCTGCCCAAGGGCAAGAAAGGCCGGCATGTGGTGGTGTTGATGTGGATCGTGGCCAACACCGGCAACGCGTTCTATCAGGCGTTTGACCTGGACTTCAAATAAGCGCTGTTAACGCTGGGCCAACCAGTAGTCATGCAGCGCCCGCGCAGCGGGTTCGATCGCTCGAGCCCGCTGTTGGTGGGCGTTTACATCCAGGTCTGCCGGCAGTTCAAAGTTGTCCTGCTCGGCGCACCAGGAAATCTTCTCCAGCAGCGCCGCCTGTTCGGCAGGCAGTTCTGGCCAGTTGCCAATTGCCGCACCACGGATATAGCCAAAGCACCATTCCTCGGCAAGCGTGAGGGGGTGGCCTTGGTGTTCGGTGTCATCAAAGCGCGCCTTGAAGCTTTGCGCGTCGGTGGCCAATTGCGCCGCCAGCGTATTCATATGACGCACGCACAGCTCGAGGAAGCGCTGGGCTTCTTCCACGTTTTCCCAGGCCGGGTTCTGCCCACCCCAGATCGCCGGGAACCACTGCGCGACGTCCACTTGTGCCGGGCTGGAGACCAGCGCGGTGAAGTAGCCGTCGAGTTCAGCCAGGTTCAGCACCGAATGATCGTCGCCGTATTTCAACAGCGTTTCGTCGATGAAGTCGAAATCGGCAGGGGTGAGGGGTTGGGCGAGCATGGGCATATCCTTTAAACGTCGAGCGCCGCGAAGTGGGCGGCTTAAAGCGCAGAGGATGGCGCTTGGGCGGGCTTTTTTCCACTTATTTCCCAGCGCTGACACAGCTTGCTCACGCACATCGAACCCACCACTGCCAGAATGATCGGCACCAGAAAGTCATGCTCGATACGCGTAAATTCCGCCACCAGCACAATCGCGGTCAGCGGCATGCTCATGCTGGACGCCAAAAACGCCGCCGCGCCGATGATCGCAAACGCGCCCAGCGGCACCCCGGGCCACACCAGGCTCCAGGCACCGCCGAGCAGAATCGCGAGCAACGCGCCGTTGGCCAGGCCCGGCGTCAGCAGGCCGCCTTCGGCGCCGGCGCGCAGGCTGCTGGCGGTGATCAACACCTTGACCAGCAGCAGGATGGCGGCCAGGCCAATCGTCAGCTCATTGTCGAAGCCCAGTTGCGCCGGGCCTTTGCCATTACCGAGGATCTGCGGCAGCAGCATCGCCAGCCCGCCGATAATGGTGAAGTTGATCAGCGACATGACTGGCAGGCGCCAACCGCGCGCGGCGTTGGCCCTGGCGGCGCCGGTAAAACGGCTGAACCCATAAGCGGCCACGCCAAACACTGGCCCGCACACCACGGCCCAAGTGATCAGCGCCGGGCTCAACACAAAATGCGGCACTGCATATTGCGATTCCGCACCCAGCCCGATCCACGCCACCGACGCACCAATCGCCGAGGTCGCCAGCGCAATCACCGCCGCCGGCCAACTGAAGGCGCCCACCAGCACTTCCAGCACAAACACCGCGCCGCCCAAGGGCACGTTGTACACCGCCGCCAGCCCCGCGCCGGCGCCGCAGGCCACGATCAAACGGTGCATGTTGGGTTCCAGGCGAGCCCGTTGTGACAGCCAGGTCGCGGCCAGCGCGCCGACTTCGCGCGGCGCCACTTCACGGCCCAATGGCGACCCGAGGGCCACGGTGATGATCTGCAGCACGGCGTGGGCGAGGGTGGTTTTGGGTGGCATGATCGGCATCTTTTCAGAGACGGCCTGCTTGATGCTCACCAGCGGTCGGCCATAGCGATAAATCATCCACCAGCCCAACCCGGCGACCAGGCCGCACACCACCAGCACCAGCAGACGGCGCTGCGGCGCGGCAGCGGTGACGCCCCACAAAAAGGTTTGGTGGCTGACCAGGCTGTCGAGGCTGTAACCGTAGGCCAGGTGCTGGATGCCGTGCAGCAGCAACGCCAGCAGCATACCGCCCAGCCCGGCGCCAATGCCGGTCAGCACGACCACCAGGGCCAGAATCAATGATGAACGAAAGGTGGACGGCATAGCGGGCTCCAGGCAGTGGCCCTGAGTGTATAGCCGATAAAGCGCGGCGCCTGGGTGAAATGTATCGGCAGGCGATAAACCCGGCCGCCACAACATTTCATTACTTTGCCAGTCCCGTTTTTGGCCGATGCGCCGTCATGTTCCCTTGTTATAGTTCGAGCCTTATTACTCGCCAGTCAGGGATCACTGCCATGTCCGAATACCAAGCTTTCATCGTCGAACTC
Organism: Pseudomonas sp. FP2338; assembly: GCF_030687515.1. Taxonomy (NCBI): domain Bacteria; kingdom Pseudomonadati; phylum Pseudomonadota; class Gammaproteobacteria; order Pseudomonadales; family Pseudomonadaceae; genus Pseudomonas; species Pseudomonas sp. FP2338. The sequence continues at coordinate 2,985,919 of NZ_CP117436.1, forward strand.
ACCGGCAATGTTGCCCATGTGCAGATCAACCGCCCGGAAAAAATCAACGCGATGAACGCGGCGTTCTGGACCGAGATCATCGACATCTTCCAGTGGGTCGAAGACACCGACGCCGTGCGCGCCGTGGTGCTCAGCGGTGCCGGCAAGCATTTCTCGTCCGGCATCGACCTGATGATGATGGCCTCGGTGGCCAATAGTTTTGGCAAGGACGTGGGCCGCAACGCACGCCTGCTGCGGCGCAAGATCCTCGAACTGCAAGCCTCGTTCAATGCCGTCGACACCTGCCGCAAGCCGGTGCTGGCGGCGATCCAGGGTTACTGCATCGGCGGCGCCATTGACCTGATCAGCGCCTGTGACATGCGCTACGCCGCCGAAGGCGCGCAGTTCTCGATCAAGGAAATCGATATCGGCATGGCTGCCGACGTCGGCACGCTGCAACGGCTGCCGCGCATTATCGGCGACGGCATGTTGCGTGAACTGGCCTACACCGGTCGCCCGTTCGGCGCCGAAGAAGCACGCAGCATCGGCCTGGTCAATCGCGTGTATCCCGATCAGGACAGCCTGTTGGCCGGGGTCATGGAAATCGCCCATGAAATCGCGAGCAAATCACCGATTGCCGTGGCCGGCACCAAGGCCATGATCAGCTACATGCGTGACCATACGGTCAATGATGGTCTGGAATACGTTGCCACCTGGAACTCGGCTATGTTGCAATCCAACGACCTGCGCGTGGCCATCGCGGCCCATATGAGTAAGCAGAAACCCGAATTCGTGGATTGACTGATATGACACCAGGCTGGATTACCACAACGCTGCTGGACAACGACGCCCCTGGCGGCTGGGCCGTCGCCCGCAGCCGCGAGGGCTTTTTACATGACACCAATGGTCCGCTGTTCCCGCGTGAATGGCTCAAGCGCCAGGACCTGTCGGTGTTTGCTGAACATGGCATTGGTCACCTTGACGGTGAGCCGGTGTACTTGCTGGAGCTGAACGCGGCGGCCGAGGTGCCGGGTTGCAGTTGGCAGGGCTTGCGCGGCTTTATGTTGCAGGGCGACCACACCCTGTACAAAGTGCTGGGCTACGCCGCGCAGATCGGCACCTGGGCGCGGGAGCACCGGTTCTGTGGCAGTTGCGGCCAGGCGATGGTGCAGGTACCACGCGAGCGGGCGATGTATTGCCAGGCCTGCGACCTGCGCAGTTACCCACGGATTTCGCCGAGCATGATTGTGCTGGTGACCCGTGGCGACGAGATCCTGCTGGCGCGTTCGCCGCGTTTTGTTACGGGCGTGTACAGCACGCTGGCGGGATTCGCCGAGCCGGGTGAGTCGGCCGAAGATTGCCTGATTCGTGAAGTGCGCGAAGAAGTGCAGGTGGAGGTCAAGAACATCCAGTACATGGGTAGCCAGTGCTGGCCGTTCCCGCACTCGATGATGCTGGGCTTCCATGCCGAGTACGCCGGGGGGGACATCGTGCCCCAGGCCGACGAGATCGAAGACGCGCAGTGGTTCAACATCCACGACTTGCCGCCGTTGCCGGCGTCACGTTCGATTGCGCGTTACCTGATCGACCTCTACCTGGCGCGCCGTTTAGGCCACGCTGAACCAGTGCTGCCAGGCTAGGCGCACCGTCAGGCCGAGGACCACGGTGATAAACACTGGGCGAATGAATTTGGCGCCGCCGCTGATTGCGCTGCGTGCGCCAAAAAACGCGCCACACATTACCGAGAAGCCCATCGCCAGGCCGACGATCCAGTCCACCGAGCCATTGAAGATAAACACCGACAGCGCCGCCGCGTTGCTGACGAAGTTCATGCTGCGCGCCACGCCGCTGGCTTTGACCAGGTCGATGGGGTGCAGCAGCATCGTGCTGACTGTCCAGAACGCGCCGGTGCCGGGGCCGGCCACGCCATCATAGAAACCCAGGCCGAAGCCTTGGGTGGACTGCCATTTCTTCTTGATCGGTGCATCGGCATCCAGCGGCGCCTTGGGCGTGCCGCCGAACAGCAGATACACACCACAGGCGAACACGATCACCGGGAGCATTTTGTTCAGGGTTTCGGCGGGCAGGTAGTGGGCAACCACGGCACCGGCCAAGGCGCCGACCAGCGTGCCGACGATGGCGTGTACCCATTGGCGCGGGTGGAACAGCTTGCGCCGGTAGAAGGTAAAACTGGCGGTGGCGGAGCCGAAGGTCGAGCTGAGCTTGTTGGTGCCCAGCACCAGGTGCGGTGGCATGCCGGCGGTGAGCAGGGCCGGCGTGGTAAGCAGCCCGCCGCCGCCGGCGATGGCGTCGATAAAGCCGGCAATAAAGGCCACGCAGGCAAGAATGGCGAGGGTAGTCAGGTCAACGCTGAGTTCGAAGGGCATGGGCAGGGCTTATTATTGGCAGGGCGCAGAAAAGGGCTGCGTCAAAGATCGCCATCTTACCTGCCGGATGCACCCAGCTCCCACCTTTAAACCGTGCCCGCCTGACTATTTGTGGGTTCCCAGCCACTCCAACGCCGTGCGCCACACACAAATCCCGAGAAAATACGCCGACATCACCGACCACAACCCAAACGTCCACGGGTTGGTATTGGGGTAGTCCACCACCATCAAAAAGCTGCACAGCAACCAGATGGTGGTCACGGCGATGTTGATCGGCATAAAGCGCTTGACCCGGAACGGGTGCAGAAACTTCATCGGTGTGACGGTCAGCAGCGCCAGGCCGATCACCGTGGCCAGGGTCACCCAGGCGTCCGGCTGGATGATGTAAACGCACAAGGCCACCACATTCCAGGCCGCAGGAAAGCCGACAAAATAGTTGTCTTTGCTCTTCATGTTCACATTGCAGAAGCAGAACAGCGACGACACCAGGATCACCGACACTGTAAACAAGTGGGTGAAGTCCGGCAGGTCGATATAGCGGTAGATAAACAGCGCCGGAATAAACACATAGGTCAGGTAGTCAATCACCAGGTCCAGCACCGAGCCATCAAAGCTGGGCAGTACCGTGCTGACATTTACCCGTCGCGCCAGCGAGCCATCGACGCCATCGACCACCAGCGCCAGGCCCAGCCACAGCAGGCAGGCCTTGGGTGAGTTTTCCAGCAAGGCCAGGGTGGCCAGGAACGCCAGCACCACGCCGGTGGCGGTAAAGCCGTGGGCGCCCCAGGCTTTGAGTCTGGCTACATGCAGGGTCGATATCACGGGCGGCTCTCCAAAAGATGAAACAGGGCAGCCGACGACGTAACGCCGTCGAGTCTGGCCGGGGAATGCAGGTATCGACCGGGAAGGGAGGTATAAGGTTCACCGCCCCGGCGTATCACTTAGCGTAGCAAGGGTCAGACGTTTCGGCATCAACCCTGACGGAACACCAATGCCTTTAAACCGCTCTGCGGGTCGACATCGGGAAATTCCGGCGGGTTTTCCAGCCGCTGTACAAAGCGCAGGCCCGGTGCTTCGCGGGTTACGCCGCCAATCAGGAAGTCCTCACCGAAGGCCGGGTCGTTCATGCAGGCCAATACGGTGCCTTGGGCCGTGAGCAAATCCGGCAGGCGGCGCAGCACGCGTTGGTAGTCTTTGGTCAGCAGGAAGCTTCCCTTCTGAAAGGACGGTGGGTCGATGATCACCAGATCGTAAGGGCCGCTGTTGGTCACCTTGGCCCATGACTTGAACAGGTCGTGGCCCAGGAAGCTGACGCGGCTCAGGTCATGACCATTGAGGCGATGGTTGTCGCGCCCGCGACTCAAGGCGCCACGGGCCATGTCCAGGTTCACCACATGGTCGGCACCGCCTTCAATGGCCGCCACCGAGAAACCACAGGTGTAGGCGAACAGGTTGAGTACACGCTGGCCCTTGGCCTGTTCGCGCACCCAGTTGCGGCCGTAGCGCATGTCGAGGAACAGCCCGCTGTTCTGTTTTTTACCCAGGTCGATCAGGTAACGCAGGCCGCCTTCGGTAATCGTCAGCTCGTCTACCGCTTCGCCCGCCAGCCATTCGGTGGTGCTTTGTGGCAGGTAGCGGTGTTGCAGCGCAACGGTGTGAGCACTGAACTGCGTTTGCAGCAGTTGTTTAAGGGCTTCGAGCTGCGCAGGCTCGGGTTCCTTGAACAACGAGACCAGCAGCACGCCCTGCAACCAGTCCACTGTCAGTTGCTCCAGGCCCGGCCAGCAGCGGCCACGGCCGTGGAACAGGCGCCGGGTCTCACTCGGCGGGTTGGCCAGGGCGGCGAGCAAATGGGCGTGCAGGGTAGCGAGTGCGTCTGGGTTCATCGTTGAGCGTCAGTCGTTGAGCGGGCGGCATTTTAAACACAGTCACCGACATAAACTGGAAAAAAACCCCGGAGGTCCCCATGAACGGTTTCGCGAGTGCAGCCATCACACCGCCCAAGACTCGCAAGCACTGAATGAGTGGCGCGACGCCCTGGCCTCGCTGGTGGCCAATGACGGGCCAGAACGCGCGCGCCAGATCCTCGACCTGCTGGCCCGCGAAGGCCGCGCACCGCACATTGGTTTTGTGCTGCCGCTTAAATACTTGCGATCAATGGAGCGCCAAAAGACTCACGCAAAAAGCCTGGCGCGATATAGCGCTCGTAATGCGCCTCGGACAGCAGGAAAAACTCGCGGTCAATCGCATCACGCAAATCCGCCAGATGACGCTCGCGAAACTCCGGCAGCAGCGCCAGCCCATACGCGTCCAGCCTGGAAATCACCCGCGCACCCCGGGCAATCAGCTGGTACGCCCAGCAGTACGGCGACTGGTGCGGCACAAAGCGAATTTTGCGGGTTTCAAGTTGCTGGCGCAAAAGCTGCGGGTCAAACACCTCAAGCTTGCTGGCCATCACCTGCACCAGCAACTGTTCCAGGCGCAGCCACACCGCCTGTTTTTCCTCGGCGTTGTAGCCATTCCATTGAATGACTTCATGGTGATAACGCTTGCAGCCCCGGCAGACCAGGTCGCCGTAAACGGTGGAACACAGGCCGACGCAGGGCGTTTTGATGGTTTGGTTGGGCATAAGGTTTGTACGCAAGTCTAAAAAATACCGCTAACCCATGTGGGAGCGGGCTTGCCCGCGATAGCTGAGTGTCAGCCAATACATGCTTAACTGACCCGCCGCCATCGCGGGCAAGCCCGCTCCCACATTTTTAATCCCAGCTCAGCGCGCCGCCGGTCTGGTACTCGATCACACGGGTTTCGAAGAAGTTCTTCTCTTTCTTCAAGTCCATGATCTCGCTCATCCAAGGAAACGGGTTAGTCGTCCCTGGATACTCTTCCTTCAACCCAATCTGCGACAACCGACGGTTAGCGATGAACTTCAGATAGTCCTCCATCATCGCCGCATTCATCCCCAACACCCCACGTGGCATGGTATCGCGCGCGTATTCAATCTCCAGCTGCGTCCCCTGCAGAATCATCTGGGTCGCTTCTTCCTTCATCTCGGCATCCCACAAATGCGGGTTTTCGATTTTGATCTGGTTGATCACATCGATACCGAAGTTCAGGTGCATCGACTCGTCGCGCAGGATGTACTGGAACTGTTCCGCCACGCCGGTCATTTTGTTGCGACGGCCCATGGACAGGATCTGGGTGAAGCCGCAGTAGAAGAAGATGCCTTCCAGGACGCAGTAGTAGGCGACCAGGTTGCGCAGCAGTTCTTTGTCGGTTTCGACGGTGCCGGTTTCGAACTTCGGATCGGAGATCGAACGGGTGTATTTGAGGCCCCACGCGGCTTTTTTAGCGACCGATGGAATCTCGTGGTACATGTTGAAGATCTCGCCTTCATCCATGGCCAGCGATTCGATGCAGTACTGGTAGGCGTGGGTGTGGATCGCTTCTTCGAAGGCCTGGCGCAGGATGTACTGGCGGCACTCCGGGTTGGTGATCAGGCGGTACACGGCCAGCACCAGGTTGTTGGCAACCAGGGAGTCGGCGGTGGAGAAGAAGCCGAGGTTGCGCATGACGATGCGGCGTTCGTCGTCGGTGAGGCCTTCCGGGTTTTTCCACAGGGCGATGTCGGCGGTCATGTTGACCTCTTGCGGCATCCAGTGGTTGGCGCAGCCGTCGAGGTACTTTTGCCAGGCCCAGTCGTACTTGAAGGGTACGAGTTGGTTGAGGTCGGCGCGGCAGTTGATCATGCGCTTTTCGTCAACGGCGACGCGGGCGGCGGAGCCTTCGAGTTCAGCGAGGCCTTCGGCGACGTCGAGTTTGTCCAGGGCGGCCTTGGCGCGGATGATCGCAGCCGAGTCGCTGGCGGTCACGTTGCGCGCTTCCAGGGCGGCGGCAGCACCGGCACCGTCGAGACGGTCCATGTTGGCTTCGCTGGCGTGGCCGGCGTTGGCGCCCTTGATCACCGCTGCACCGGTGTCTTCGTTGTCGACTTCATCCCAACTCAACATTGAAATTCTCCTTCCTGGTACTCGAAAAATAGGTTTTTGCAGGCTTCAAGGCATTGAAATACTGCGCAGAGTGTGGTCGGTAAATACCGATACTGCACACTATGTAGTGGTGGTTTGTGTTTGTGGGCACACTATATGGTGTGTAACAAAACAGGTCAACGCACAAGATGTGCGGTCTTGGGTCGCGGCGCAGCGCCGGTTGAGCTATAAAACCTGGGTTCATTGGCTGCCGGTGGAATTTCAAGGGAATGAAAAAAGTACTGATTCGCTCCGCCCAGCTGGAAGACGCGCAAAGTGTCTTCGAGGTGCATAAGAACTCCGTCGAAAACCTCTGCACGGGCGACTATGGCCCCGAGCAGATCGCCATGTGGCTCAACGGCCGATCACCCGCGACCTACCGCGAGGCCATCGCCGCCGGCAACCTGTGGCTGGCGTACACCGACAGGCTGCAGGGGTTCATCGAGATCGATGGCAATGAAATCAGCAAACTGTTCGTGCGCGGCGCTGCCGCCGGGCAGGGCGTCGGTGCACGCCTGCTCAATGAGGCCTTGCAGCGCATCAAGAACGCCGGCCATGCCAAGGCCTGCCTGGAAGCGACCCTCAACGCCGAAATGTTCTATGCCGCGTTCGGCTTTGAAAAGGTCGGCGAGGGCACCTTCAGCCGGGGCAACAGCCCGGTGTCCATCGAGATCATCAAGATGGAGCTCGCCCTGTAGCGGTGGGTCTACCAACCACGCAGTCGCTCCCAGACCTGCACGTCACCGGTGCGCAGCACGGCGTTGTAACTGCCAAACTGCGCCCCCGTGGCGCACGCATGATTGGGCAGAATACGCAGGCGCGTACCCAGCGGGAATTGCGCCACCACATCGACGCCGCCCGCTTCGAACCGTGCCACGCCATGTTCCTGGTTGGCGCTGCTCAACAGCAACCCGTCGAGCAACTCCCCGTGCTCATCGCACACCTGGCCATAACCGAAGTCGCGTTTTTGTGCGTGTGTGCCGCGATCCCGGCTCATGGCCATCCAGCCGGCGTCAGTGATGATCCAGCCTTTTTCCGCTTGATGGCCGATCACTGTGGTCAGCACGCTCAAGGCCAGTTCTTCGATGCGGCATACGCCGACGTTGTGCATCACCAGGTCAAAAAACGCGTACACACCCGCGCGCAGTTCGGTCACGCCTTCAAGGCTGACGGCTGACAGTGCGGTAGGCGTGGAGCCGACACTGACCTGATCGCAGGCCAGCCCGGCGGCGCGGATACGCTGCGCCGCTTCAACGCAGCGTGCACGTTCCTGTTCAGCGATGGCCTGCAACGCTTCGGGCGTATCCAGCCCGTAGCTTTCCCCTGCGTGGGTCATTACGCCGACGAGGCTGTCTCCGAGCAGTCGGGCGATGTCGAGCAATAACGCGTCCTGCGGCTTGACCCCGGAACGGTGGCCGTCGCAATCAATCTCGATCATCACCGCAAAGGTTTCACCCTGTGCGGCGCCGAAATCGACGATAGCGTGGGCGCCGGCGAGGCTGTCGGTGATCAGCGTCAGCGCGCAACCCCGGCGGCGCAATGCCAGGGCCTGGGGCAGTTTGTGCGGGGCCATGGCGACGGCGTAGAGGATGTCCTGGATGCCCAAGTCAAAGAAATATTCGGCTTCCTTGAGCGTCGACACGGTGATGCCATGGGCACCGGCCGCTATCTGCGCGGCCACCACTTCGGCGCATTTGTGGGTTTTGACGTGGGGGCGCAGGTGCACGCCCAGGTGGTCGGCGCGCTGTTGCATGCGTTGGATGTTGCGCTGCATTTTCAACGTGTCTATCAATGCTGCCGGGGTGTCCATGGTTGAAGCTCCACTAGGGCGGACAGCGGCCAAATTGACGGCCTGTCCAGGACTGGATATGTTGTCTTGCATGAAAAAGACCTCTCTTGAAGAAACCACCCTGATCAGCCAGCTCGAACAGATTGCCGAAGGCTTGAGCAAAACCTTCAGCCCGTTCTGCGAAGTGGTGCTGCACGATTTGCGCGACCCGCAGCAGGCGATCCTGGCGATCCATAACAACCTCTCCGGGCGCTCGCCGGGCGACCCGACCACCGAGTTGGGCCTGGCGCGGATTGCCGACCCCGACTACCCGCAGATCATTGCCAACTACCGCAACCAGTTCGCCGATGGCCGCCAGGTCAAAAGCACCTCCATCGGCATCAAGGACACCAGCGGCAAGTACGTCGCGGCCTTGTGCATGAACGTCGATCTCTCATTGTTCCGTGGCCTGCAGGGCATGCTCGAGCAATTTGGCTCGGTCACCGGCGACACCTTGATTGAATCCCTGGAGCCGTCCGGCGCCGATGTGATTCGCACCCGCATCGACCAGTTCGCCGCACGCCTGGCCACCACGCCGCGCGCGCTCAAGGCGGCGGATCGACGGCTGTTGCTGCAAGAGCTCAAAGACTCGGGCTGCATGGACATTCGCCGGGCGATGGAGACCGTGGCTGCGCACCTGGGCGTGTCCCGTGCGGCGGTCTACACCTACGCCAAGTAGCGCGCTACAGCTTCAATTTCCACCCGGTAACCGTGGTGCAACTCGGGCACCGGCACCACCGCGCGGGCGGGGCGGTGCTCGCCCAGCGCAGCGGCGTAAATACGGTCGAATTGCGCCCAATGCTGCACCCCGGCCACATACACCGTGACTTTCACCAGATCCTGCGGCGAGCCACCAGCGGCTTTCAGGATGGCCAGCAGATTAGCCAGCGCAAGCTGGGCCTGTTCGGCAAACGATGCTTCAAGGTTGTGGCGCCCGTCGGGGCTGACCGGCAATTGCCCGGAGATATACAGCGTGTCGCCGTGGCTGACGGCCTGGGAGTAATGCCCGGCAGGCGCCGAGGCGGTTTCGGTGTGGATGATGTTCATGGTGCCTCGCTGAGCAGCGCAGCGTAGCGCGCGATATCGACGTTGCCGCCGGTGACGATAATGCCCACGCGCCGGCCCTTGAACCGCTCGCCCAGCTGGCGCAACGCCGCCAGGCCCAGGCAGCCGGTGGGTTCGACCACCATTTTCATGCGTTGCATAAAGAACCTCATCGCGGCCACCAGCTGCGCGTCGGAGACGGTGAGGATGTCGGTGACCTTGTCGCGGATGATCGGGAAGGTGTAGTCGCCCAGGTGTTGGGTTTGCGCACCGTCGGCGATGGTCGCCGGGGTGTCGATGTGCACGATGCTGCCGGTCTGGAATGAACGCTGGCCGTCATTGCCTGCTTGGGGCTCAACACCAAACAGCTGGCAATCGGGGGCCAGCGCACGGGTCGACAACGCGGTGCCCGAGAGCATGCCGCCACCACCCAGGCCGACGAACAGGGCGTCGAGGGGGCCGCTGAATTCCAACAGTTCCTTGGCGGCCGTGCCTTGGCCGGCGAGGATGTGCGGGTGGTCGTAAGGCGGGATCAACGTCATGCCATGCTCAACCGCCAAGGTGCGACCGATTTGCTCACGGTCCTCGTTGAAGCGGTCATACAGCACCACGCTGGCGCCATATTCCCGGGTGGCGGCGACCTTGGCGGCGGGCGCGTCGGTGGGCATCACGATGGTCGCCGGCATGCCCAGCAATTGGGCGGCCAACGCAATGCCCTGGGCATGGTTGCCGGAGGAGAACGCCACCACCCCGGCCTTGCGCTGCTGCGCGTCGAACTGCGAAAGGGCATTAAACGCACCGCGAAACTTGAACGAGCCGGTGCGTTGCAGGTTTTCACATTTGATAAACACCTGGGCGCCGGTTTCGGCGTCGAGGGTGCGTGAGGTGAACACCGGTGTTTGATGGGCGAAGCCTTCAAGGCGTTGGGCGGCGGCGACGACATCGGAATAGTCGGGCAATTGCATGAGCGGTCCTCGTTTGCTGATCTAGATAAAATATCTATATAAAGACAAATAGTAAAGCTCTGCCTGCTCCTGTCGAAGTGCTAAAGTTTTGCGTTTCTCTGACTACGAGAGGGCTCGACGTTGATACGACTCGCCGAATACATCGCCGACTTTTCCCAATCGCCGCTGGCACCCTGGGCTGACCTCGCACCCTGGGCTCTGACAACCCAGGCCCCCGTGATTGTTCGCCAGATGCTCACTCAACTGCTGGCAGCCGATTACATCATTCAGGATGAAATCGCCATCCACCGTACCGCCACGGTCGAGCCCGGCGCCTTGCTCAAAGGCCCGCTGATCATCGGCGCCGAGTGTTTTATTGCCAGTGGCTCGCTGTTGCGCGGCGGTTGCTGGCTGGATGCGCAGTGCATCATCGGCCCCGGCGCAGAGTTGAAAACCTCATTTGTATTCAGTGGCAGCAAACTGGCGCACTTCAACTTTGTCGGCGATTCGGTATTGGGGCATGGGATCAATCTGGAAGCCGGCAGTATTGTCGCCAATTACCGTAACGAGCGGCTGGACAAGGAGGTGTGGGTGCGCGTCGCCGGGCAGTTGCAGCGTACCGGCTGCGACAAGTTTGGCGCCTTGCTGGGCGATCAGTGCCGGATTGGTGCCAACGCGGTATTGGCACCGGGCGCGGTGTTGGCGCCTGCCAGCGTAGTAGGGCGTGGGCAAGTGTTTGACGCAGAACTCACGGCATAAACGCAAAGTTGAAAAGAGCATGGTGCACCAGCGCGATATTAAATAGAATGAATCTCATTTGAGACTCACTCGCGCCGCGCAGGTTGCTTGCCATGACTGATGCTGTTGCCCAGACCCACACTGGCGAACTGACCTTGTCGAGTTTGTACCGTGATCATCGCAGCTGGCTCGAAAGCTGGTTGCGGCGGCGCCTGGGCAATGCCTGGGATGCAGCGGACCTGACCCAGGACACCTTCGTGCGGGTGCTGGCCAGTGCCCAGCCGATTGCGCAAATGCAGGAGCCACGGGCGTATCTGGTGACCGTTGGTAAGCGCTTGCTGGCCAACTTTCATCAGCGCCGCAGCCTTGAGCACGCCTATCTGAAGGCGCTGGCGAGTTTGCCCGAAACCTGCGTGCCGTCACCCGAGCGACGCTGGCTGGTACTGGAAACCCTGCACGCCCTGGATGAGTTGCTTGACGGTTTGCCGCAGGTGGTGCGCCGTGCCTTTCTGTGGAGCCAGTTGGAGGGCCTGGGCTATCGCGAGATTGCCGAGCGGCTCGACGTCTCTGAGCGCACGGTCAAGCGCTACATGGCCCAGGCCTATGAACATTGCTTGCTGGTGGACATGTGAGCCGCGAGGTTGCGCGCGCCGCCGCCCAATGGTTGGCGCTGCTGGAATCCGGCGCGGCCACCGAGCGTGACCACGCCAATTTGCAGGCGTGGCGTGACAGCCACCCTCAGCACGAACAGACCTGGCAGAAGGCCCAATCGCTGCGCCGGCGCTTTAGTGACTTGCCCCAGGCCGTGGCAATGGCCAGCCTCGACCGCCCGCAACCGGGGCGGCGTGCGCTGCTCAAGCGGGCCCTGGGCGTGGCGGCGCTGGTGCCGACCGCCTGGTTGATCAGCCGCCAGTTGCCCATCGAGGCATGGCGGGCTGATTTGCACACCGCCACCGGCGAGCGCAAGCGCCTGCCACTGGCCGATGGCAGCAGCCTGCAACTCAACACGGCGACGGCGGTGGATATTGACCTGGCACAGCGGCGCATCACGCTGGTGGACGGCGAGTTGGCGCTGACGGTGCCGGGCGCAGCGGCGATCAGCGTGCACACGCGCTATGGCCAGGTAGCGGTGCGCCAGGCCGACGTGTGCGTGCGGCAATTGGCGTCCGGCTGCCTGGTGTCGGTGTTCAAGGGCGCAGTGCAGGTGCGTGATCTGGCCGGGCAATTGACGACGTTGAACAGCGGTCAGCAAGCCTCGTTAAGGCCTCACGGGCTGAGTGCCGGGGCGGCGTTTTATGTGCAGCAACTGGGCTGGCGTGACGGCGTATTAACCGCGCAGAACCAACCCTTTGGGGATTTCCTGCGTGAGCTGGAACGTTACCGCCCTGGTGTGTTGCGCTGGGACCCGAGCCTGGAAACGCTACGGGTCACCGGCAGCTTTCGCCTGGATGACACCGATCGCATCCTCACGCTGCTGGCCCAGACCCTGGGGTTCGAGGTGCGAGCGCGCACGCGGTATTGGGTGACACTCAGCCGAACCCTGGCCTAAATCACATGCGCGCGCTGCAACTCGGTCAATGACTGTGCCTTGAGCTGCGCCAGCGCCGGGTCACGCCGGTCCCGTGGGTGTGGCAGGTCGACTGCCAGTTCCTGGCGGATACTGCTCGGCCGGTTGTCCATCACCAGCACCCGGTCACTCAAGTACAGCGCCTCGTCGACATCATGGGTCACCAGCAGCAAGGCAATCGCGTGGTGTTCGGCCAGTTGCAGCAGCAAGTCCTGCAGTTTCATGCGGGTAAAGGCATCCACTGCGCTGAACGGCTCATCGAGCAATAACACCTGCGGGCGTGAATACAGCCCGCGTGCAATGGCCACGCGTTGCGCCATGCCGCCGGACAAGGCCTTGGGCAGCGCCTGGGCGAAGCCGGTCAGGCCGACTTCTTCGATCAACTGGGTGACCCAGGCCTTGTCGTAGTGGCGGTCATCGCTGAAACCGATGTTCTGTTCCACCGTCAGCCAGGGCATCAGCCGTGGTTCCTGGAACACAAAGGCGACTTCGCCTTCCGGGCTGCGCAGTTCGCCCTGGAAGTCGGTCTCCAGGCCGGCGACGATGCGCAACAACGTGCTTTTGCCACAACCGCTGGGGCCCAGCAGGCTGACGGTTTCGCGCGGTTGCAACGCCAACTGCAGATTGTTCAGTACCACAATGCCGGCAAAGCTTTTGCGCGCCACGCGAAGCTCCAATAACGCTTGCATACTCATTGCTCCGCACCCTGGCCTGAGAAGGTGTCGCGCCAGGCCAGGCAGCGTTTTTCCAGCGCTGCGAGCAGGCCATCGCTGAGCTTGCCCAGCAGTGCCAACACGATAATGGCGGCCAGCACGATGTCTGGCCGTGAGGTTTCTCGACCATCGCTGAGCAAGTAGCCGAGGCCTTTGGTGGCCGCGATCAGCTCCGCTGCCACCAGGAACATCCACGCCAGGCTCAGGCCGCTGCGCAGCCCGGTGAACAGGCCGGGCAGGGCGGCGGGCAGCAGAATCCGGCGTACCAGGCGTGACCGCTTGAAACCGTACATTTGCCCGACTTCCACCAGCTTGCGGTCAATATCGCGAATCGCCGCGACACCGTTGAGGTACACCGGAAAGAACGCGCCAATCGCGATCAGCACGACCTTGGAGGTTTCATCGATACCCAGCCACAGCAGCAACAGCGGCACCCAGGCCAGGCTCGGGATCGAGCGCAGCCCGGCGAAAGTCGGCTCAAGATACGCTTCGGCTTCACGGCTCAACCCCACCCAGGCGGCAAACACCAGGGCCAGGCTGGCACCGATGGCAAACCCCGCCAGTACCCGTAACAGGCTGGCGCTGATGTGTTTCCACAACGCGCCTTCGGCGAGGTCGGTGAGGGTCACCGCGATTTCGCTGGGCGCCGGCATCTGGTAGGACGGCAGCCAGCCGATGCGCACCACTCCCTCCAGCACCAGCAGGATCAACACCGGCAGCACCAGGCCCTTGAGGCGTCTTGGCCAGGCACTGCGGTTGATCACCACGGCCGTCGGCAGCGGCAGTGATTGGCTTTTATCGGTCATCACGCCTCCGTTAAGGCTTGGGCAGGGTTTGGCCAAACGACGTGTCGATCAACTGATCGATCACGGGGTCGACATCCACGCCACGACGGACCAATTCCTCAGACACCAGGATCGGCGCGGCGGCCTTGGATGACGCCACGTCCTTGGCGCTCAGCAGTGGGTTGCCGAGGTCGGTGCGCGACAATTGCAGCTTGGCCACTTCCAGCGGCAGGCCGGCTTCGTCAGCGAGCAATTTGGCGAATTCATCCGGGTGCTTCACGGCCCAATCGCGGGCCTTTTCATAGGCACCGAGGACCTTGGTGATGGTCTGCGGGTGTTCTTTGGCATATTGCTCGGTGACGCTGATCACGCCGTAGCTGTTGAAGTCTTTATTGCGATACAGCAAGCGCGAACCGGCCTGGATTTCACTCGCGGCCATGTGCGGGTCAAGGCCGGCCCAGGCGTCCACGTCGCCTTTCTCCAAGGCGGTGCGGCCGTCGGGATGCTGCAAATGCACCAGCTCCACATCATCCTTTTTCAGCCCCGCCAGTTGCAGGCTGCGCAGGGTGAACAGGTACGGGTCGGTACCTTTGGTGGCGGCGATTTTTTTGCCTTTGAGGTCTGTGACGGTTTTGAGCGGCGAGTCTTTGCGCACCACCAGCGCGGTCCATTCAGCCCGACTGTAGACGTACACCGATTTGATCGGGCTGCCATTGGCGCGGCTCAACACCGCCGACAAACTGGCAGACGAGGCGAAGTCGACGCCGCCACTGTTGAGGTATTCCAGCGAGCGGTTGCTGCCCTGGCTCAGCACCCAGCCGACCTTGGTGTGAGGAAGAGCCTGTTCGAGCCAGCCGAAATGCTTGAGTACCAGGCTCACGGGCGAGTAGTAGGCGTAATCCAGGTTGACCTGGGCGGGGTCGGTTTCAGCGGCAAAGGCTTGGGGTTGCAGGCACAGGGCGAGGGCGCAGGCGCTCAATAAAGCAAAGGGTTTCATGGAACAGCTCCAGACAAGGCGTTGAGAGAAGGCTTTTCTTATATTCAGAAAATTGAAATGGCATGTTCCATCATGCTTTATAGGAATATGCAGTCTCTGTGCCACCTTGTGCGCAGCGTATATACACGGGTTTTTACCGATGCGGCTGTAGCGGGAGAGGGCAGTCTGTTGAACTGCTGTTGGCAGGCGAACACTTCGCATATATCTGTATCGTATAAATAAAGACTTATATATTCCTTTTAATGTTGGTGCCGATAACGCATTTTGAGGGCCTGCGCATTCGTGCGGATTGACCCAACAGCCAAAAGGAAAGCCGACATGACCATTAAAGCGATCAACGTGCGCAACCAGTTCAAGGGCGTGATCAAGGAAATTCTGCTGGGGGAAGTGGTGTCCGAAATTGATGTGCAAACCGCGTCCGGCATCGTCACCTCAGTGATCACCACCCGCTCCGTGCGTGACCTGGAATTGAAAGTGGGCAGTGAAGTGATTGCCTTTGTGAAGTCGACTGAAGTGTCGATCGCCAAGCTGTAAATGTGTTCGCAAGTGGGGGGCGCTGGCTTGCCTGCGATGGCGGTGTATCAGTCATATACATGGCAAATGTTAATTCGCTATCGCAGGCAAGCCAGCTCCCACATTGTTCTATGTCTGTTCAGATAGCTTGTGGGCCACCGCCGCCCGACTGATGCGTCTGCGGTTTATCCGGCGGCGCATCGTGGCAGGGTTCGGCACGCGTTGCGAAACGTTGTGAAATGCGTTTTAGCGCTGACGCAGTGCACGTTCCATGCGTTGCAAACCCTCTTCGAGCATCGATCGTGGGCAGCCGAAGTTCAGGCGCACGAACTGCTGGCTGTCATCGCCGAATTCGATGCCTGCGCTCAGTCCGACCTTGGCCTGTTCCAGGAAGAACTGCTGTGGGTCGGCGAGGCCCAGGGCGCTGCAATCCAGCCAGGCCAGGTAGGTGCCTTGTGGCGCGTGCATCACCACGCCGGGCAAGCGGTTTTGCACGGCGTGCAGCAGATAATCACGGTTGGCTTGCAGGTACTGCACCAGAGCGTCCAGCCATTCGCTGCATTGGCTGTAGGCGGCGCGGGTGGCTTCCAGGCCCAGCGGGCTGACGCTGTCGACCATGCCGCAGCGGGCATTGTTGAAGCGCTCGCGCACCTCGGCATTTTGCACCACGGCAAAGCAGGTCTTCAGGCCGGCGACGTTATAGGCCTTGCTCGCCGACATCAGGGTAATGGTGCGTTGGGCGATCTCGGGGCTGAGGCTGGCGGTGGGAATATGGCGACGGCCGTCAAAGCACAGCTCGGCATGGATTTCGTCACTGATGATCAGTGTGCCGTTGTCCAAGCAGGCATTGGCCACGGCCAGTAATTCTTCACGCGCAAAGACCTTGCCCACCGGGTTGTGCGGGTTACTCAGCAGCAGCGCACCGGCGCCGTTCAGCGCCTGGCGCATGGCGGGCATGGGGGTGATGTACTCGCCATTGATCAATTCAAACGGCACTTCGATACGCGGCAGGTTCCAGTGGCCCGGTGCCAGGCGGATTGGCCGGTAGTTCGGGGTTTGCAGCACTACGGGCTGGCCCGGCTGTACGAACGCATGCAGGGCCATATTGAAACCAGGCTCGACACCGGGCAGGAACAGCAACTCTTCAGGCTGTACGCGCCAGGCGTACTTGGCCCACAGGTCCGCGATGATGGCTTCGCGCACATCCGGGCCAGCCACGCTGTAGCCCAGGATCTGCTGGTCGAGGCGTGCGTGCAGGGCTTGCAGAACGGCGGGTGGCGCGGCGATATCCATGTCGGCGATCCACATCGGCAGAACGTCTTGCGGGTATCGGTTCCACTTGGTGCTGCCGGTGCCTTGGCGGGGGTGGATCGTGTCGAAATCAAAGCTCATGGGGGGCTCGTATCAGGGAGGCAGGTGCAGGAATGGCGCTGATTTTAGCGCCATTAATTTTATAGGCCAGTGCTGATTGCCGCCGACAGCTGCCGGTGTGCCTGTTCCACGGCGCGGGCCACCGCTTCTTCGCCGCGCACCATGGCGCCCAGGTAAACGAAGTCCACCGAATGGATACCCACCGTAGACAGGATAGTGGTCATGTACGGCGTGAGAAAGTCCGGCTCATGACCCTTGCGCGCATTGCCGCTGCTGACCAGCACAAAGGTGCGTCGGTCCTTGAGCAGGCCGACCTTTTCGAACTGCGCATTGATGGTGAAGCTGCGATGGATGCGCACCACATGGTCGATCCAAACCTTGAGCGCCGCCGGCACGGTGAAGTTGTGCACCGGCGTGCAGACGATCAACAGGTCGCAGGCTTCCAGTTCGACGATCAACTGTTCCGACAACGCCGTGGCGCTGCCACTCAAGCCGCCAGGGGTGGTGAGTGCGTTCGCGTATTCACGGGTCAGCGGCGCCAGCGCCTGGCTGCCGTAGTCGCGCTCGATGACGTCGGCGCCGGGCACCAGGTCGTTGAGCAGGGCACGGGCCAGCTTGAAGGTCTGCGCGGCCTTGCCGTGGGGGCTGAAGCTGAGGAGCAGGGCGCGGGTCATAGGCGCAGGTCCTGGGAAAAGTGCATGCCTCGCGGCAGCAGGCCTTGGCGAAAGTAGAAACGCTGGGCCAGGGCCATATGCAGGCCGGTGTCCAGCACCAGGTAACGATAACCGCGGGCGCGGGTTTCGGCGCGGACCCGGTCGAGCAACTGCTCGCCCAGGCGACGGCGCTGCAAGGTGGCGTCCACCACCAGGTCATCGACGTAGATAAACTCGCCGTACAGGGTGTTTTCCGTCAGGCGATAGCCGGCCAGGCCAATGACCTTGCCGTGTTCACGCGCGGCCAGCAGGTGATAGCCGTGCTGGCGCTGGCGCTGAACCTGTGCGGCGAAACGGGCGGCGTCGGCCAGGTGCGGGCGCAGTTGCTGCATCACGGCAAAGCTTGCAATGCAGTCGGCCTCGGTTTCCATGAGGGCGAACTCGACGTGCTCATTGGTCATTGAGGTTCACCAGGTGGGCCTTGATCGCCTCCGGTACTTTACGAAAACTGATGGCCACGCGGTTCAAGGCGTTCATCAAGGAAATGGCCAGGGTCAGGTCGGCGATTTCCTTGTCGTTGAACACCGTGGCCACGGCGGCGTAATCGGCGTCCGGCACGTGGGTTTGCGCCACCTGGGTGACCACTTCGGCCCAGGCCAGGGCGGCTTGTTCACGCACCGTGAACAACGGCAGGGCTTCATGCCAGGCGGCCAGCAGCATGATCTTTTCCAGGCTCACGCCTTGCTTGAGCAGGTCGCGGGAATGGGAGTCCAGACAATAGGCGCAGCCATTGAGCTGCGAAACCCGCAGGTACACCAGTTCAATCAGTTCTTTCTCCAGGCCACAGCCATGGACATAGCTGTGCACGGCGCCCAGGGCCTTGTAACCAACAGGGGCGGCGTGGCCGTAATCGAGACGGTGTTTCATGGGTGATCCTTGGGTTGCGTTAAGAGATGCGTCATTTTCGGTGGTGGCCGGGTCGCTCGACAGGGGCATGATTGGACAAGTGGGTTGGGACATGATCAGACTCCACCTTGTCGTTTTGCCGAGCCCCCTTGTGATGTCGTCATTGCCCAAATATCAGGAAATCTACCGCCGCTTCCGCCTGGCCATCGACCAGGGCCAACTTGGCCCCGGTGATCGGGTGCCGTCGGTGCGCAGCCTGGCGCTGGAACTCAAGATCGCCCGCGGGACCGTGGAGGCGGCTTACCAGTTGCTGGTCAGCGAGGGTTTTTTCGAGGCGCGTGGGCAGGCGGGCACCGTGATTGCGCGCACATTGCCGCAGGTGGCAATGAAACCCCAGCCCGTCGCACCGCCGCCAACCTCGGCGCCGCCAGCCTTGCAAATGGGCCAGCCGGCGCTGGATGCTTTCCCGCGCAAGCTCTGGGCGCGGCTGGTCACCCAGCAGGTACGCCGCACCGACGCCGACAGCCTGGCCATGGGCGATGTGCGCGGCGCCCAGGCGTTGCGCGTGGCGATTGCCAGTTATCTCGCGCTGTACCGGGGCGTGGAATGCACGCCCCAACAGGTATTTATCTGTTCGGGGTATGCCGGCTCCCTGACGCTGATGTGCGACGCGCTGCAGATGGCCGGGCAGCGCTGCTGGTACGAAGACCCAGGTTATGTGCATGCGCGGCAGTTGTTGCTCCATCAAGGGCTTGAGCTGGTGCCGGTACCGGTCGACCGTGATGGGCTGGATGTGGCGCAGGGCATCCAGCGTGAGCCGCAGGCGCGATTGGCGATTGTCACGCCGGCCCACCAGAGCCCGCTGGGTGTGGCATTGAGCCTGGCGCGGCGCCAGGCCTTGCTGGCCTGGGCGCAAGCGCAGGGCAGTTGGGTGCTGGAGGATGATTACGACAGTGAGTTTCGCTACCACGGCCAGCCATTGGCGGCGCTCAAGAGCCAGGACGTGCACGACCGGGTGATTCATGCCGGGAGCTTCAGCAAGATGCTGTTTCCGGGCTTGCGCTTGGGCTATCTGGTGGTGCCGGCGGCGTTGGTGGAGGTGTTCGGGCGCAGCGCCGAGGCCTTGCAGCAGCGCGGTGCGCAGTTGTTGCAGCTGACGGCGGCGGACTTTCTCGAGCAGGGCCACTTCACCCGGCATTTGAAGAAGATGCGTCAGTTGTATGCGTTGCGAAGGGGCTTTTTGGTGGCCGCCTTACAGGCGCATTGCGCGGATTTTTTACGCGTGGATGAACAGGCTGGGGGGATTAATTTGTTGGCGCGGTTGCTGGTGCCCGTGCCGGATCGCGTGGTTGCCAAGGCAGCCAATGAGACGGGGTTGGCGGTTAACGCCTTGTCGTCGTGGACCCTTGAGCCGGGAGGTGGGCAGGGGTTGTTGATGGGCTTTACCAATGTGGCGACGGCGGAACAGGCCACTGAGCTGGCGGTGAGGCTGCTGCAGATACTGCGGGCATGTCACAAACCAAATGTGTGAGTGGGCTTTCTGTGGCGAGCAAGCTTGCTTGCGCTGGGGTGCGAAGCACCCCCAAAAAGCCGACTCCAGCTTCGCTGTCGAGCGGGACGGTTCGACGATTCGACAAGCTCCCTCGCCACAGCAAGCCCGCTCCCACAGGATGAACCGGTTTCTACAGTGAAATCGGCGTTACACCACGCAGCACCAAGTTACTGATAAACCCCAGCCAATCACAAAGCGCCTTGCCGCCAGGCTGGGCGCGAAATATAGCATGGGCTTTTTCGTGCCCGTTCTATGACCGACAAGTTCTGTAATAAAAACGCCATTGCGCTGGGGATTGGATTCGAGTCGGGCTATTTTGGTGCACCTCAATAAATAGAGTAGCCATGGATGAAATACCAACCCTTCAGCCGTACCCTGATTGCCACTGCGCTGGTGTTGACGGTCAACGGCGTGCAAGCCGCGTCACAGGCACCAGTGGCCGGGGAAAATGGCATGGTGGTGACCGCCCAGCATTTGGCCACTCATGTCGGTGTGGATGTGCTCAAGGCCGGCGGCAACGCGGTGGATGCGGCGGTTGCCGTGGGCTATGCGCTGGCTGTGGTGTACCCGGCAGCGGGCAACCTCGGCGGCGGCGGCTTTATGACCGTGCAACTGGCAGACGGGCGCAAGACCTTCCTCGACTTCCGTGAAAAAGCCCCGTTGGCAGCCACCGCCGACATGTACCTGGACAAAGACGGCAAGGTCATCGACGGCCTCAGCGCCAAGGGCCACTTGGCCGTCGGCGTACCCGGCACCGTGTCCGGCATGGAAACCGCGCTGAACAAATACGGCACCCTCAAGCGCGCCCAGGTGATCGCCCCGGCGATCAAACTGGCCGAAAACGGCTTTGAACTGGAGCAGGGTGATATCGACCTGCTGCACACCGCCACCGGCGAGTTTGAAAAAGACAAGGACCTGCGCGGGATCTTCCTGCACAACGGCCAGCCGATGCAGGTCGGCCAGAAGCTGGTGCAGAAAGACCTGGCCAAGACCCTCAAGGAAATCTCCGCCAAGGGCACCGACGGTTTCTATAAAGGTTGGGTCGCCAAGGCGCTGGTGGATTCCAGCCAGGCCGGCAAGGGCATCATCACCCAGGCTGACCTCGACAAGTACAAGACCCGCGAACTGGCGCCCATCGAGTGCGACTACCGTGGCTACCACGTGGTCTCGGCGCCACCGCCAAGCTCCGGCGGTGTGGTGATCTGCCAGATCATGAACATCCTCGAAGGCTACCCGATGGCTGACCTGGGTTATCACTCGGCCCAAGGCCTGCACTACCAGATCGAAGCCATGCGTCACGCCTACGTGGACCG
This sequence comes from Pseudomonas sp. FP2338, assembly GCF_030687515.1. NCBI lineage: Bacteria > Pseudomonadati > Pseudomonadota > Gammaproteobacteria > Pseudomonadales > Pseudomonadaceae > Pseudomonas > Pseudomonas sp. FP2338. Next base: position 3,007,237 of record NZ_CP117436.1, read on the forward strand.
CAACAGCTACCTGGGCGACCCGGATTTCGTCAAGAACCCCATCGCGCACCTGTTGGACAAGGACTACGCCGCCAAGCTGCGTGCCGCCATCGACCCGCAGAAAGCCGGAGATTCCCAGGCGATCAAGCCAGGTGTATCGCCCCATGAAGGCAACAACACCACCCACTATTCCATCGTCGACAAGTGGGGTAACGCGGTGTCCGTGACCTACACCCTCAACGACTGGTTCGGTGCCGGCGTGATGGCGAGCAAAACCGGGGTGATCCTCAACGATGAAATGGACGACTTCACCGTTAAGGTCGGCGTGCCGAACATGTACGGGCTGGTGCAGGGCGAAGCCAACGCTATCGCACCGGGCAAGGCGCCGTTGTCGTCGATGAGCCCGACCATCGTCACCAAGGATGGCAAGGCAGTGATGGTGGTCGGTACGCCGGGCGGTAGCCGGATTATCACCGCGACTTTGCTGACCATCCTCAATGTCATCGATTACAAGATGAACATCCAGGAAGCCGTGGACGCGCCGCGTTTCCACCAGCAGTGGATGCCGGAAACCACCAACCTGGAAACCTTCGCGGTCAGCCCGGACACCCAGAAGATTCTCGAAAGCTGGGGCCACAAGTTTGCCGGTCCCCAGGATGCCAACCATTTGGCGGCGATCCTGGTGGGCGCGCCTTCGCTGGGGGGCAAACCGGTGGGCAACAACCGCTTCTACGGGGCGAACGACCCACGCCGCAATACCGGGTTGTCGCTCGGTTACTGAGGCGGGAGGTGTTGATGCAGGAAGGCCAGGGACAGCGCCAGGCTGTCATGGGATAACTGGATGGCGGCGCCCTCGGCGCTGCCTTGGGCTGCCGGTATCACCCGTTCGAACATGTGGTTTTCATACGCCTGTACGGCGGCTGAGCAGTCAGGCGTGCTGAGCAGCTGCCAGGCCAGTTCGGCCGCATCGAGCATTGCGGCATTCACGCCTTCGCCGCCAAACGGCGACATCAGGTGCGCCGCATCCCCAATTAACGTCAACCCCTGGCGGTGGACCCAGCGATGGCCCACCGGCAGGGCGTGGATGTGCCTGGCCAGGACGCTTTCATTTGCCGCTTCAAACAGCGCCAGAATGTCCGGGTGCCAGCCTGCAAACTGAGCCTTGAGTGCAGGCAGGCTGAGGTGGTCGGCTGCCCACTCGGTGGGCACGCGAAAGATCGCATAACCGCGCAGATGCGCATTGGCGTTGCGCTGCACGATGATCGCTTTGGCGCCGCCCAGCACTTGCAGGCTGCCGCGCCCCACCAGCGTGGCAATGTGCGGGTGTTGGCGGTCGACATCGTCGATGCCGAATTCGATAAACGTCAGCCCGCTGTACTGCGGCAAGTAGGGCGACAGCAATGGGCGCAGTCTGGACCAGGCACCATCGGCACCGACGACCAGGTCGAAGGGGCCGTGGGTGAACTCGCCTTGATGCAGGGTCCAGCGTGCAGCGCCGGCCGGGCGGATGTCGTTGATGTTCACGCCCCATTGCACACAGCCTTCAGGCAGTGAGTCGAGCAGGATCTGACGCAATTGGGTGCGGTCGACTTCCGGGCGCTCGCCGTCATCGGGGGTGGGGTCTTCGAACAGCAGGCGGCCGTGTTGATCCATCAGGCGCGTGCCCTGGTCTTCGTAGCGCGCGATACGCCGGAACGCGTCTTCCAGCCCGGCCTGTTGCAGCGCCAGTTGGCCGGATTCGACATGCAGGTCGAGGGTGCCGCCCTGGGGGCGTTCCAGCGGCCCGCGTTCGCGCTCGAACACGCAGGCATCCAGCCCGTGACGGTGGAGGGTACGCGCCAAGGTCAGCCCGCCGGGGCCGGCACCGACAATGGCGATACGCAGTGAGCTGGTCATGCAAGATGTCCTCGGCACGGCTGGGCAAGCAGTTGCTCGACCGCCTCAAAGGCTATGGCGCGGCGTGCTTCCCAGTCGCCACGAATCACCAGGGCGGGCTGGTGGTGCTGTTCGATCCAGTCCAGGCTGCCCTGGAAAAACACCCGTCGATCTGCCAGTTCCGGCTGGCAGCGCTGGCCGTCGGCGCTCCATTCCACGTCTTCGGGGGACAGCAGCAGGTGCAGGTCGTAATGGCGGGCCAGCAGCTCGTCATCCAGCCATGCCGGGTAATCACCGAACAGGGTCTGGCTCCAGAGCTTGTTGGTCAGCAGGTTCGTGTCGAGGATCAGCAGGTGAGGCTGCTCGGCGCGCGCAGCGTCTTCCCAGCCCAGTTGGCCACGGGCGATGGCCGGGATGTCCGCCAGGGTGGTGTCGCGCTGGTGATGATCGATGAAATAGCGCACGTATTCACCCACCATCAGCCCACCGAAGCGGGCGTGCAGTTGCGCGGCCAGCCAGCTTTTGCCGCTGGATTCGGGGCCGGCCAGTACCACCACTTTCATGCCTGCAACGCCGGGTCGGCGCGCCATTCACGCCAGCCCTGCACGGCGATCACGGTGAACAGTGCATACAGCGCAGCGGTGAGGTACAGGCCTTTGTAGAGAAACAGGCCGACGAAGATCACGTCTACGACGATCCACAGCGCCCAGCATTGCACGCGTTTTTGTGCCATCCACATTTGCGCCACCAGGCTGAAACCGGTGAGGGCGGCATCCAGCCAGGGTTGCGCGGCATCGGTCCAGTGGGCCATGGCGGCACCGAGCAGCGCGCTGAACACGGCGCCGACGGCGAGGCTGACCATGATCGCGGGCCAGCCCAGGCTTGTGACCTGGCGGCCCTGCTTGACCTCACCGGCGCGGGTCCATTGCCACCAGCCATAGAGTTGCAGGCCGGCGTAGACCACTTGCAGGAGCATGTCGGAGTAGAGTTTTACGTCGAAGAACACCCAGGTGTAGAGCAGCACCATCACCAGGCCGATGGGCCAGCACCAAGGGTTTTGTTTGACCGTCAGCCAGACAGCGATCACCCCCAGGGCGGCGGCGAACAGTTCAAGCCCGGACATGGCGGTTCCTTGGGAGAGTGGGTGAGGGCGGTGATTGTAACCAAGATGATGGGTCGTAGGAACGAGCATGAAAATGCTTTCTGTGGGAGCTGGCTTGCCTGCGATTCAGGCGCCTCGGTGTATCAGGAACACCGAGTTGATGCCATCGCAGGCAAGCCAGCTCCCACACAAGCCAGCTCCCACACAAGTCCAGCTCCGGCCTCAGATCTTGAACTGGCGCAACAGCCCCTCAAGCTGCTCACTCAACCCGCGCAAATGTGCACTCGCCACGCTGGACTGCTCCGCCGCCAGCGCGGTGCTGTGGGACAAACCCGCCGCCTGGGTGACGTTCTGGTTGATGTCCTCCACCACATGCGCCTGTTGCAAGGTCGCGCTGGCGATCGAGGCATTCAGCCCGTTGAGGTTGCGCAACGCCTGGCCGATGGCGGTGAGGCTCGCCCCCGCCTGGCCAGCTTGTTCGATGGTCAATTGCGAGGCGCTGTGGCTGTCGCTGATCACTTTGACCGCCGCTTCCGAATGGCCTTGCAGGCGCTCGATCATCACCTGGATTTCGGCGGTGGATTTTTGCGTGCGCTGGGCCAGCAGCCGCACTTCATCGGCGACCACGGCAAACCCACGGCCTTGCTCACCGGCACGCGCCGCCTCGATGGCGGCATTGAGCGCGAGCAAGTTGGTCTGGTCGGCAATTGAACGGATCACTTCCAGCACGCCACCAATCTGTGTGCTTTCACTGGAGAGCGTGCGGATCACCTCCACGGCCTGGCTGATGGTGCTGGAGAGCTGGTCGATCTGTTGCAGGCTGCCGTCGATATTCACCTGGCCCTGCTGCGCCTGGGCCTGGGCGTCACGCATTTCGCTGGCGGCATGCTCGGCGTTTTTTGCCACGTCCTGCACGCCATAGGTCACTTCATTGATCGCCGTGGCCACCAGCTCCATCTGCTGGGACTGCTGCTGGCTGCGGTCGTGGGCCTGGCTGGCATTGGTGCCCAGCTCCGTGGACGACTGGCCCAGCGCGTTGGCACACGCCTGCAATTGGCCGACCACCTGGCGCAGCTTGGCGGTGAAGCTATTGAAGTGCTGCGACAGTTGAGTGACCTCGTCGCGCCCGTGGGTGTCGAGGGTGCGGGTCAGGTCGCTTTCGCCGCTGGCAATATTGCCCATGGCGTTCACTGCCGCCTGCAGTGGGTGCACGATGCTGCGCGCGATCAGGATCACCAGCAGCGCCATCACCAGCGCAATGCCCAGGCCGATCAGCGAGGCTTTCCAAACCTGGCCGTTGAATTCGGCCTGCACATCATCCACATACACGCCGGACCCGATAATCCAGCCCCACGGCTCGAACAGTTGGATGTACGAGGTTTTCTCCACCGGCGCGTCGGCGCCCGGTTTGGGCCAGCGATAGTTGACGATGCCGGCGCCCTTGGCCTTGGCCAGGAGCACAAATTCATTGAACACCGCAAAACCGTCCGGGTCGCGGATGGCCGAGAGGTTCTTGCCGTCGAGCTTGGGGTTGGCCGCGTGCATGATCATCACGGGCGTCAGGTCGTTGATCCAGAAGTAATCATCGTGGTCGTAGCGCAGCCCACGCACTGTGCTGAGGGCTTGCTGTTGCGCGGCCTCGCGGGTGAGTACGCCGGTTTTTTCAAGGTTCTGATAGTAAGCCAGCACGCCGCTGGCGGTCTGCACCACGTGCTGGGTCTGCTGGCGTTTGGCCTGGTAGAGGTCGTCATGGATCTGCTTGAGCATCAGCAACCCGAGGGTCAGCAGCATCAACACGGCGACTATCAGGATCAGCCAAAGACGGCGGCTGATCGACATGCTGCGCAAACTGTTCATCGTCCTGTCACTCCGTGCTTTTTATAGTTGTGTGCTGCATCGACAATTCCAGCGTGTCTGATAGGCTTTCGGCCAGGAATCTAAAAACCTGAGTACTCCCTGATTTTTCACGAAATTTTTGCGCACGGCTGGTGAAAATCAGCAGCGCATCACGATTGCACGTGGTCAGTGAACATTAAAAAGACAGACAAGGCGTGCCGCAGCGCATGACCTTTGGGGGATACATGGATTTTTGGATCGCCATACAGGCATTGATTCTTGGCGTGGTGGAGGGGCTGACCGAGTTCCTGCCGATCTCCAGCACCGGGCACCAGATCATCGTTGCCGACCTGATCGGCTTCGGCGGCGAACGCTTTGAAGCGTTCAACATCATTATTCAACTGGGCGCGATCCTCGCGGTGGTCTGGGAGTTTCGGCGCAAGATCCTCGACGTGGTGATGGGCTTGCCGACCCAGCCCAAGGCCCAGCGCTTTACCGTCAACCTGATCATCGCGGTGCTGCCGGCGGTGGTGTTGGGGGTGATTTTTGCCGACCTGATCAAGCATTACCTGTTTAACCCGATCACGGTGGCCACCGCGTTGGTGGTGGGCGGGGTGATCATGCTGTGGGCCGAGCGTCGCCAACATGCAGTGCACGCTGAAACGGTGGATGAGATCACCTGGAAAGACGCACTCAAGGTCGGCGCGGCCCAGTGCCTGGCCATGATTCCGGGCACTTCGCGCTCCGGCGCGACCATTATCGGCGGCCTGTTGTTCGGCCTGTCGCGTAAAACCGCCACCGAGTTCTCGTTTTTCCTGGCCATGCCCACCATGGTCGGCGCGGCGGTGTATTCGGGCTACAAATACCGTCACCTGTTCCAGCCCGATGACTTGCCGGTGTTTGCCATCGGCTTTGTCACCTCGTTCATCTTCGCGATGATAGCGGTCAAGGCGTTGCTCAAGTTCATCGCCAGCCACAGTTACGCGGCGTTTGCCTGGTATCGGATCGCGTTCGGCCTGGTGATCCTGGCCACCTGGCAGTTTGGCTGGATCGACTGGACGGCGGTCAAGCCATGAGCATTCAATACCCGCGCCTGAAGGCGCTGATTTTTGTGTTGTTGTGCGCCGCGCCGCTGATCGGCTCGGCGCTGCTGTGGTATCGCGGCGAAACGCTGATTCCGCTGGCCGCCTATGGCGTGGTCAGCGTGGTGGCGTTTGTCCTGTACTGGGGCGACAAACGCAAGGCCCAGGCCGAAGGCCCGCGCGTGCGCGAAAATATCCTGCATGCCGTGGAACTGGCCGGTGGTTGGCCGGGGGCGTTGATTGCCCAACAGGTGTTTCGCCACAAGACGCGCAAGGTGTCGTATCAGGTGCTGTTCTGGGTGATTGTGTTGCTGCACCAAGTGTTCTGGCTGGACCAGTTATTCCTCGGCGGCACGCTGCTGTCGGTGTTATAGCACTGAGATGCCTGAGAAATTACCTGCTTAATTGTCAGAAGCAGCTTGCCCAGGCAGTTCTGTAAACCAGTAGCGGGTACGCGTTATGCTCCAGGCACTTGAACCCATGGGCACCACACGAATGTCTCTACCCGATTCATTGCTACGCCATTCAGCGACAGCGCTGGCGGCGCTTATTCAACAGCGCACGCTCACTTCCACCGCCGTCGTCAGCTTTTACCTTGCGCGTATCGAGGCGCTCAACCCTTCGGTCAACGCGCTGGTGCAGGTCTGTGCCGATACGGCGTTGGCCGACGCTTGGGCGGTTGATCGTGCTATCGCTCAGGGCGAGTATGGCGGCGTGTTGCAGGGTGTTCCCTTTACGGTCAAGGATGTTTTCGATACTCGTGGGGTGGTGTCGGCAGCGGGCCTGGTTGATCGGGCTCATTATTGTCCGCAGCACGATGCTGTTGCAGTGACGCGCATGAAAGCGGCCGGCGCCATTCTTTTGGGTAAAAGCAACTGCCCGCCGGGCGGTGGCGGTGGGGTGACCGATAACCCGGTCTACGGCGCTACCCGTAACCCCCATGCGTTGTCCTATGGCCCCGGCGGCAGCAGCGGTGGCGAAGCTGCTGCGCTGGCTGCCGGCCTTTCACCGCTGGGGCTGGGCAGCGATTCCGGTGGCAGCTTGCGCATACCCGCGCATTTTTGTGGCGTCAGCACCTTGAAGCCCACCACGGGCCGTGTGCCCAACACCGGAGTTTTCGATCACCCGGGTGGGTTGAGTGATAGCCGCAGCCAGATCGGCCCGATGGCCCGGCATGTCGAAGACCTGGACCTGGTATTCAGGGTGATCGCCGGTGAGGATGGGTACGATTGCGGGGTGATTCCTATGCCGCTGCCGGATGTGCCGCCAAAGGCACTGAATGGTTTGCGCGTCGCCTGGTACAGCGAGGGCGGCATCGAACCGGTGGACGCGTGCACCCAGGCCACACTGCAGGTGGTTGCCGACCTGCTGGCGGGCGCCGGCGCCATAGTCCGTTCGGCGTTCCCTTCAGTACTGCGCAGTGCCCGTGATATTACCGAGCGCTACTGGTCAATGAGCAAAGGCACCGGGGCACAGGCGATACAGTTGCTCTCGGATTGGGATCAGTTTCGCAGTGCAATGCAGGGGTTCATCGCGGACTACGACATTATCCTGTGCCCGGTTGACGCGGCCCCGGCCCCGCTGCTGGGCACCGCCCGGCCAGGGCTGTTCAGCCATACGCTGCCATACAGTCTGGCCGGTTGGCCCTGTGTGGTGGTGCGCGCCGGTACTGCTGACTCGGGTTTGCCGGTGGGTGTACAGATCGTTGCGCGACCCTGGCACGAGCATTTGGCGCTGGCGGCGGCGATGACCATTGAGCGCGCACTGCCGTTTGCGCGTTGAAGCATCAATCCAGCTTCAGCCCCACCTGCGTACGTTTGGGCAATTTGCTCACCACCAACTGGTGTGAACGCTGCAACAGGCCACGCAGTTCCTCGGCGCCCAGCGGGTAGGGCGTGTTCATGATCACCCACTTCGCCCGCGCCAGATACGGCGCCGGGTGGATGCCGGGGCGGTCCACATGGCCGAGGAACAGTTCCTTGTCGACCTTGAACGCCAGCGAGTCACCGCGCAGGTTCTGCAGGGCGAACATCTTGTTGCCGGCAATCGAGAACACGCGTACGCCGCCCCATTTGTAGTCTTCACGTGCGCCAGGCAGGCCCAGGCAGAACGCCGCGACTTGTGCTTCGCTCATCTTCATAGCAAACGGTCTCCGCAACCCTTGAAGGCTTCTTCCAGATAGTCGATCCAGGCCCGAATCGCCGGTAAAACACCACGGCGATGCGGGTAGACCGCTTGCAGCCAGCCGCCCGGCGAGGACCATTGGGGCAGCAACTGTACCAATTGGCCGCTGGCCAATTCTTCTTCGCAATACATCATCGGCAGCAGGGTAAAGCCCAGGCCCTGCAAGGCGCAGGCTTTGCGCACGATAAAGTCGTCGATGCCCAGTCGCGCTTCCATGGATAAGTTTTCGGTATTGCCCTGCGGGTCGATCAAGCGCAGGTGCACCAGGCGGTCGGCCTCAAGCGCGGCGAGTACCGGCAATTGCTTGAGATCGTCCGGGGTATTGATTTGGCGGCCTTGCAGGAACTGCGGGCTGGCCACCAAGACTGTTTGGGCCTGACGCAGGCGCTTGGTCACCAGCAACGGGTCTTCATCGCCCAACTCGCGCACGCGCAGGGCCACGTCGATGCCTTCGGCCACCAGGTCGACGCGTCGGTTGACCAGGGTCATCTCCAGCTGCACCAGTGGGTGAGCGGCGAGAAAGCCGGCAACTATGCCTGGCAACATGTGTTGGGCCATGCCCACCGGGCAACTCACCCGCAGGCGCCCTCGGGGTTCGCTGGACATGCTGGCCACGGCCTCGTCGGCCATTTCCGCTTCCAGCAGCATCGCCTGGCAATGGCGCAGGTAGCGCTCGCCGACGGCGGTGAGGGTCAATTGGCGTGTGGTGCGCTGCAACAGGCGGGCGCCAAGGCGTTCTTCCAGCTCGGCAATGCGCCGCGACAGCCGTGACTTGGGAATCCCCAGCAGCCGGCCGGCCGCCGCAAAGCCGCCGGCTTCGACGACTTTGGCGAAATAGTAAAGGTCGTTGAGGTCTTGCATGGTCAACCTATTGTCCTGTCAGTGGGACGAACTATCCGCGTCTGGCGTGCGCAAATCCAGCCTAAAAAAAAGCCAGCACCTTGCAGGCACTGGCTTTTGGAGGGGCAGAGGGCTTAGAACTGCGCCCCCGCCATCAACACATACTTCACATGCACGTACTCCTCGATCCCGTAATAGCTGCCTTCACGCCCATAGCCGGACTGCTTGATGCCACCAAACGGGACCGACGCCGTGCCCACTGAGCCCGAGTTGAGGATCACCATGCCAGCCTCCAATTGACGTGACAGGCGCAACGACCGGCCCAGTGCGCTGGTGTAGGCGTAGGCCACCAGGCCGAACTCGGTCTGGTTGGCGCGGGCGATGACTTCTTCTTCGTCCTTGAACGAGTAGAGGGCGAACACGGGGCCGAAGATCTCTTCAGTCGCCAGCGGAGAGTCGTCCAGCAAGCCGGTCAATACGGTCGGTTCATAGAACAACCCGCCCTTGGCGTGGGGTTTGCCGCCCATCAGCACCTTGGCGCCCGCCGCCTTGGCGTCCTCGACCAGACGCACGACTTTGTCAAAGCCCAGTTGATTGACCAGCGGCCCGACCACAAAGCCTTCGCGCAAGCCCTGGTCAACCTCGATGTTGGCGATGGCAGCCTTCACACGTTCGATAAAAGCTTCGAGAATGTTGTGCTGCACAAAGATCCGGTTCGGCGAGATGCACACCTGGCCCGAGTTGCGCAGTTTGGCGCTGACCAGCCCTTGTACCGCCTCATCCAGGTTGGCGTCCGCGAACACAATAAACGGCGCGTTGCCGCCCAGTTCCAGGGTCATCTTCTTGACGGTTGCCGCGCACTGCGATGCGAGCAATTTGCCCACGCCGGTGGAGCCGGTAAACGAGATCTTGCGGATGCGTGGGTCGCCGGTAAAGATCAGGCCGATTTCCTGCGGGTCACCCACCACCACTTCAAGCACGCCGGCTTCGATACCGGCCTTGCGTGCGTAGTCCAGCAGCTTGAGGGCGGTGAGCGGTGTGTCTTCAGCGGGTTTGATCACCATGGTGCAGCCGGCGGCCAGGGCCGTGGCGACTTTGCGGGTGATCATCATGAACGGGAAGTTCCACGGCGTAATGGCCGCAACCGGGCCAATGGCTTCTTTGGTCACCATTACATTGGCATTGCGGTCGTGGGTGGGAATGGTGTCGCCGTACACGCGTTTGGCCTCTTCGGCGTACCACTCGATAAAGCCCAGGCCGTAGTCGATTTCTCCTCGGGCTTCGCTCAGGCACTTGCCGTTTTCGCGGCACAGCAGTTCGGCGAAGGCTTCCTTGTCGGCCTTAACGCTGTCGTGCCAGCGCCGCAGGATGTCGCTGCGCTCCTTGGCGAGTTTGCCGGACCAATCGGCAAAGGCGGCGCAGGTGCGGTCCACGGCGGCCTTGACCTGGGCTGAGGTGTGCTTGGCCACACGGCCGATTTCTTCACCGGTGGCGGGGTTGTAGACGATAAGCATGGGCAAACTCCGAAGGCTGAAAGTGCTGTTTCAGGCTACGGAACACGGCGGTTTGAGCGAATATCCATTCCAATGTGCTGATTGCCTATTCCTATGAGTGCATAGCCATGGCGGTTTTTGCGCAGTACCGTGCTGTTTTCGTCAGGAGCCACGTGCCATGGGCCGCACCCAACGAATCATCGAGCTGATGGGCCGCTTGGCGCCTGTCGAAGGCTATAACCTGAGCGTTTTGGATGACGTGCGCTTCCTGCGTTCGAATCAGCCCTTGCACCGCGTTCCGGTGCTCTATGACCCAGGCATTGTGATTGTCTGCCAGGGGCGCAAGCGCGGTTATCTGGGCGAAGAGATTTACCTGTACGACGCCCAGCATTACCTAGTGGTGTCGGTGCCGGTGCCGTTCACCATGGAAACCGAGGCCAGCGCAGAGGAACCCATGCTGGCGGTGTACCTGCGGCTGGATTTCACCCTGGCCGCCGAACTGATGCTGGCATTGGATGACTTTCCGGGGTTGGTCGAGGCCAAACCCCGAGGCATGTATTCATCGCCGATGGATGAGCAACTCAGCGAATCACTGCTGCGCTTTCTTGAGGCCATGAGCACACCCATGGATGCGCAGATCCTCGGCCCGACGCTGATGCGCGAGCTCTACTACCGCATCCTCACGGGCGAGCAGGGCGGGTCGATGCGCGCTGCGCTTAACCGCCAGGGCCAGTTCGGCAAGGTGGCGCGGGCGATTCGCAAGATTCATGGGTTTTACCACCAGCACCTGGACGTGGAAGTGCTGGCGCAGGAGGCGATGATGAGCGTGCCGAGTTTTCATGCGCACTTTCGCACCGTCACCGACACCTCGCCGATGCAATACCTCAAGTCCACGCGCCTGCACCAGGCGCGTTTGTTGATGCTGCGCAACGACATCAGCGCCGCCACGGCGTGTGCCCAGGTGGGCTATGAAAGCGCTTCGCAGTTCAGCCGAGAGTTCAAGCGCTTGTTCGGGCGCACGCCCCAGCAAGAGATTCAGTGGATGAAGCGCACTTACGCGCTCCCGGCGCCTGCGTCGGCGTCTATTTATGTGTCGTCGCACTAAGTATTTAGGTTGATTGTCCTGCTGGCAGGACGAACAATCACATTTGTACCGTCTAATCGACTATTGGGTTCATGTGTAGGATTAACCTCATTCGATCGCCCAGCCGCGATCCTCACTTGGAGAACCCGCATGAAACTGTTGCATATCGATTCCAGCATCCTCGGCGACAACTCGGCTTCGCGTCAGCTCAGCGCTGGTGTGGTCAAGGCCTGGCAAGCGGCTGAGCCGGGTGTGGAAGTGACCTATCGTGACCTGGCTGCCGAAGGCATCAGCCACTTTTCCGGCCTGACCCTGGGCGCCCTGGGCACTGCTGCCGAATTGCGCGACGCCGTACAAAAACACGAGGCTGAACTGAGCGCCACGTCCCTGGCTGAATTCATCGCCGCCGACGCTGTAGTCATCGGTGCGCCGATGTACAACTTTTCGGTGCCGTCCCAGCTCAAGGCATGGATCGACCGTATTGCGGTGGCCGGCCAAACCTTCCGTTACACCGAAGCCGGCCCTGAAGGCCTGTGCGGCGGCAAGAAGCTGATCATTGTTTCCACCGCTGGCGGTCTGCACGCAGGCCAGGCAAGCAATGTGGGCCACGAGGACTATTTGAAACTGGTATTTGGCTTCCTCGGCATCACGGATATCGAATTTGTCCGCGCCCAAGGCCTGGCCTACGGTGAAGAAGTTCGCAGCAAGGCCTTGAGCGACGCCAACGTCGTGATCAACGAACAATTGTTCGCCGCCGCGTAAGGCTTGTGTAAAGTTCGCCTCCGTTCGGTTCCAATCTGAGCCGGGGCGCCTAAACTCTGTATTCTGATCGCCTGAACGCGACCGGAGTACGGAGTTTTTTCGTTTGCCCGCTGTCATTACTTTGGCCCAGGTTATGCACGCATGGGTTTATCACCCGGAGCGAGTGCCTTGGCCCATGGACTTTTCAAACCGACATGCCGCGGGTGTTGAACGTGGTCGCGCAGCAAAGGTGGACATCCCCATGATGCGTCTTTGTGCTGTTTTGGTTCTTTCCCTGTTCGGCGGCCTGATTTCAGTGCACGCCGCCCCGGCGCCGCACCCGCATTGGAGTGTGGGCTTTCATCGCATGAGTTTTCTCGACCCGCTGGATCAGCAGCCGATGAATGCCATCGCGTTCTACCCGTCCACCGACGATGAACATTCCACGCAGTTAGGCCCTTACCACGTGGCGGCCACCCAGGATTCCAAAGTCGCTATCGGCCGTTTCCCGATGCTGATGCTGTCCCACGGCAACACCGGTACACCGCTGGCGCTGCACGACCTGGCCACTTCGCTGGCGCGTAAGGGGTTTGTGGTGGTGGCCGTTTTGCACCCTGGCGACAACTACAAGGATCACAGCCGCCTGGGCACGGTGAGCAACCTGTACGGGCGGCCGATCCAGATTTCTGCAGCGATTACCGCCACGCTCGGGGATACGATGCTGTCGCCGTTCGTCAATATCGACCAGGTGGGCGTTATCGGGTACTCAGCCGGCGGTGAAACCGCGCTGATCCTGGCCGGGGCCAAGCCGGACTTCGACCGCCTGCGCCGTTATTGCCAGGAGCGCCCGGAAGACCGCGACGCCTGCACCACCAAGGGCGAACTGGTGGTCGACCGCGAAGACCTGCAGCCGCAAGCCGACCCACGTATTCATGCCTTGATGCTGATGGCGCCGCTGAGCCTGATGTTCGGCCGCCACACCCTGGCTGATGTGCATGTGCCGGTGCTGCTCTACAGCGGCGACGGCGACAAGCTGGTGGCCGTGGACAAGAACGCCGCCGCCCTGGCGCGCAAACTGCCGCAACCGCCGGATTTCAAACTATTGGCCGGGGCCGGGCACTTTGTGTTCATGGCGCCGTGTGACAGTGACCAACTGCTGGCCATGCCGGCGATTTGCACGGATGCCGACGGTGTCGATCGCGAAGGCATCCACCGCGACCTGATCTCGGAGGCGGGGCGCTTTTTCGTGCATACCCTGGGCCAGTCGACCCGCGCCGGTTTGCAGACTGCTGATCAGTAAGCACGGCGCTTGAGCTGCACGGTCAGGCACAGGGCCGTGACCGACAGCAGCGCGGCGCAGAAGAAGATCCAGCCATAGCCGAGGTTCAGTGCCACGGCACCCATCAATGGCCCGGCAATCGCCAGGGCCAGATCAAAAAACACCGCATACGCACTCAGCCCCGCGCCACGGCTGCTGTTGGGCACTTGCTTGATGGCCTCCACGCCGAGCGCCGGGTACACCAGCGACAAACCGAAGCCGGTGAGCCCGGCGCCGATCAGCGCCACACCGGTGGACGGCGCCAGCCACAACAGGGTCAGGCCGACGGTTTCGATGGTCATGCAGGCAATCGCCGCACTGAACCCGCCGAAGCGGCTGATGGCCGAGATAAACACCAGGCGCGAGAGGATAAAACACAGGCCGAACACCGTCAGGCAGTACGCCGCACCGGCCCAGCCACGGTTGAGGTAATACAGGGTGATAAAGGTGGTCAGCGTGCCGTAGCCGATCGACGCCAGGCACAGGCTGGCGCCAAACGGCGCAATGCGCCCGAACACCGCCCAGAACGGCAGCCGCTCGCCACGCACCACCGGCACCGAGGGTTTATTACGGATCAACACCAAGCCCACGGCAGCCAGCACCGACAGCGCGATACCCAGGCTGGTGTAGCCGTAGTCGGCGACCATCACCACGCCCAGCGGCGCGCCTATGGCAATGGCGCCGTAGGAGGCGATACCGTTCCAGGAGATTGAGCGCGCCGTGTGTTCGGCGCCGACCGCGCCCATGCACCAGCTGATGGTGCCAACGCCGATCAGGCCTTGGGCCACGCCGAGCAAAAGGCGGCCGACGATCAGAATGCCCAGGCTCAAGGCGGGCATGCTTTCAACCAGTGTCGCGAAAAACGTCAGCACGCCGCTGACCAGGATACCCGCCAAACCCAGCACAATCGCGCGTTTGGTGCCGACGTTATCCGACATGCGCCCAGCCATCGGGCGGCTGAGCAGGGTGGCCAGGTATTGCGCGCCGATGGTGACCCCGGCGACTACGGCGCTGAAGCCCAGTTGTTCATGCACATAGCCTGGGATTACCGCGATCGGCAGGCCGATGCAGATAAAGGCGATAAAGGTGTAGAAGACAATGGAGACGATCTGCAGGGTGATCGACAGGGAGTTGGGGGCGGCGGCAGACATGGTCACTCATTCGCGGGCGGGCGGTGAGGGCATGATGGCAAGGGCGTGGGGGAAAAGGAAGCTGGCTAACGGGTTTTGCTGAAGAGGCCCGTCGTCATAAGCAGGTCTATTGTGGTGAACAGGCTCGATGTGGCGAGCAGGCTTGCCCTGCGTTGGGCTGCGCAGCAGACCCAATAAAAAACACCGCGTTCTGCCAGGCAAAACGCGGTGTTTGGTTTTAGGGCCGCTTCGCAGCCCAGCGCAGGGCAAGCCTGCTCGCCACAACAAGCCGGCCTGCCACAGCAAGCGGGTCTGCAACAGTAAGCCGGCTTGCCACAGCGGGTGCTTAGAACACCACGCCTTGGCTGCGCAGGTAGTCGTCATAGGTGCCGCTGAAGTCGATCACGCCGGTGGCGCTCAACTCGATGATGCGGGTGGCCAGGGACGATACGAACTCACGGTCGTGGCTGACGAAGATCAGCGTGCCCGGGTAGTTTTCCAGCGCCAGGTTCAGCGCTTCGATGGATTCCATGTCCAAGTGGTTGGTCGGTTCGTCCATGATCAGCACGTTCGGCTTTTGCAGGATCAGCTTGCCGAACAGCATGCGGCCTTGCTCACCACCGGAAATCACCTTCACCGACTTCTGGATCTCGTCGTTGGAGAACAGCATGCGGCCCAGGGTGCCACGGATCATTTGCTCGCCTTGGGTCCACTGGCCCATCCAGTCGAACAGGGTCACGTCGTCTTCGAAGTCATGGGCGTGGTCCTGGGCGTAGTAGCCCAGCTCCGCAGCGTCGGTCCACTTGATGCTGCCGGCGTCCGGGGTCAGTTCGTTGACCAGGGTGCGCAGCAGGGTGGTCTTGCCGATACCGTTCGGGCCGATGATCGCCACGCGCTCGCCGGCTTCAACCTGAAAGCTGAAGTCTTTGAACAACGGCTTGCCGTCGAAACCCTTGGCCATTTTTTCGACCATCACCGCCTGGCGGTGCAGCTTCTTGTTCTGCTCGAAACGGATGAACGGGCTCACACGGCTCGATGGCTTGACCTCGGCCAGCTGGATCTTGTCGATCGCCTTGGCACGGGACGTGGCTTGCTTGGCTTTCGAGGCGTTGGCCGAGAAGCGGCTGACGAAGGATTGCAGTTCGGAGATCTGCGCCTTCTTCTTGGCGTTGTCCGACAGCAGTTGCTCGCGGGACTGGGTCGCCACGGTCATGTACTCGTCGTAGTTGCCCGGGAACAGGCGCAGCTCGCCGTAGTCCAGGTCAGCCATGTGGGTGCACACGCTGTTCAGGAAGTGACGGTCGTGAGAGATGATGATCATCAGACTGGAACGCTGGGTCAGGATGTTTTCCAGCCAGCGGATGGTGTTGATGTCCAAGTGGTTGGTCGGTTCGTCGAGCAACAGCACTTCAGGGTCGGAGAACAGCGCCTGGGCCAGCAACACGCGCAGTTTCCAGCCTGGAGAAACTTCGCTCATCGGGCCGAAGTGTTGTTCCAGCGGGATACCCAGGCCCAGCAGCAGTTCACCGGCGCGGGACTCGGCGGTGTAGCCGTCCATCTCGGCAAATTCGGTTTCCAGCTCGGCGACGGCCATGCCGTCTTCTTCGCTCATTTCCGGCAGCGAGTAGATGCGGTCACGCTCAGCCTTGACCCGCCACAGCTCTTCGTGGCCCATGATCACGGTGTCGAGTACGGTGAATTCTTCGTAGGCGAACTGGTCCTGGCGCAGTTTACCCAGGCGCACGTTTGGCTCCAGCATGACCTGGCCGCCGGACGGCTCGAGGTCGCCGCCGAGGATTTTCATGAAGGTCGACTTGCCGCAACCGTTGGCACCGATCAAACCATAACGGTTGCCGGCGCCGAATTTGACCGAGACGTTCTCGAAGAGCGGCTTGGCGCCGAACTGCATGGTGATGTTAGCTGTGGAGATCAATTACTTTACCTATCAATGAGTTGCGAGCGTGGCGGCAGGAGCCTTCAGGCATGCGTCAACAGCGACATCAAGGCGCGAAACCCGGTCGCTGAGCAGAATATTTTGGCTGTGTGTTGGAATTTGGCGCGCATTGTCGCATATGTCAGGCGACAGTTGTATGGCAGGCGAACGATGGTTTCTCCAGAGTCTCCGGCATTGCCAGCCATAACAGCGCCAAGGCCACGGCGGCCACGCCGGCCAGGGTCAGGAATGCCGCGTTGTAGCCGGCCTGTTGCACCACGAAACCGGCCAGGCTGCTACTCAACGCCGCACCCAGGCCAAATACCGTCGACAGCGCGCCAAGGCTCACATTAAAACGCCCGGTGCCCTGGGTCAGGTCCTTGACGATCACCGGGAACAGTGCGCCAAAGATCCCCGCGCCGATGCCGTCGAGCATCTGCACCGCCACCAGCCAGTAAGGATCACTGGACAAGGTGTACAGCACGCCGCGCAGCGGCAGGATCAGGAAACCTGCGAGCAGCAACGGTTTGCGCCCCCACACATCGGCCTTGAGCCCGACCAGCCAGGCCATCGGCACCATCACCAACTGCGCGGCGACGATGCACGCCGAGGTCAGCGGCGTGGCCATCTGCAGGTTGATCTGCGCGAGCTTCTGGCTGACCAACGGCAGCATTGCCGCATTGGCCAGGTGGAAGAGGGCGCAGCAGATGGCGAATATCAGCAGCGGCCGGTTGGCCAGCAGCACTTTCACGCCGGACGGTTGTTCGTGATCGCTGTGGTGGGCCGGGTCAAAGCCCCTGGCGACTTCATGGTCAATCGCCTTGGCCGACACGCAGCTCACGGCCACGATACTGGCCAGCGCCATAAAGGCCATCAGGTAAAACACCACCACCGGGCCATACAGGTACGCCAGGCCGCCGGCCAGCAGCGCGGCCACGGCATTGCCGGCGTGGTTGAAGGTTTCATTGCGCCCCGTACGCCGGGTGAAGGCGCGTGGCCCGGTAATCCCAAGGGAAATGGCGGATATGGCCGGGGCAAACACCGAGGCGGCCACGGCGCTGGCAGCCTGGGTCAGGGCCACCCAACTGAAGGTGCTGACAAATGGCAGCAGCAGGCAACTGGCGGTCACCAGGATCGCAGCCACGGCGATCACGGCGCGCTTGCTGCGTGTGCGGTCGATCAGCGCGCCCGCCGGGCCTTGGGTGACCAGTGCGGCGATGCCGGCCAGGGTCATGACCACGCCGATGCTGGCCGGGTCCCATTGGTGCACGGCCAGCAGGTAAATCGCCAGGTATGGTCCGAGGCCGTCGCGCACATCCGCCAGGAAAAAGTTGAGACTGTCCAGGGACAAGGTATTACGCAGGTCAGAGTGATTGGCCACGGCGTTGTCTTCGCAAAGGGTGTTCAGGGGCTGGACACTCGTTGGGTTAGTGACCCATGGGCCTGAACAGAAGTTTCGCTGCTGCTGAGGGTTTTATCTGGCGGGTATTTGGATTATTTTTCGAAGCCCGCTGAAATGACTCTTTGGAGACGCAATGGACATGCCCTCAGCTCAACAGGCGATCGCCAGTAACAAGGCCGCCTGGGACGCCTCTGCCGCGCTGCACAAAGGCACCGCGACCTGGAACACACTCCTGCAATCAGTCGCTGAACCGACCTTTTCGTGCCTCGACCCCACCATTACCGCGCTGTTGCAAACCGTCGGCGTTGCCGGCAAGGCGGTGGTGCAACTCGGCTGCAACAACGGGCGTGAAAGCCTGTCGTTGTTTGGCCTGGGGGCGCGCGAGGTAGTGGGCGTCGATCAATCGGCAGCCTTCCTGGCACAAGCTCGGGCGTTGGCGGATGTTTCCCCGCATAACCCGCAGTTCATCGAAGCCGATATCTATCACCTGCCTGAGCAACTGCTTGGCCGGTTTGATATTGCCTTGGTCACCATTGGCGTACTCGGCTGGATGCCGGATGTGGCGCTGTTCATGCAGCACGTGGCCAGTACCCTCAAGCCCGGCGGCACCCTGGTGATCTATGAGACGCATCCTTTCCTGGAAGTCTTCGACCCTCAGGCCAGCAATCCGCTATTGCCCGCCAGTTCGTACTTTCAACGCGATCCGTTCGTGCTGCAGGCGTCGATTGTGTATGAAGGACTGACACAGGTTCCAGGGCCGACGTCCTATTGGTACGTGCATACCCTGGGCAGCGTGGTCAGCGGGGCGATTGCGGCGCACCTGCAGATCGAGCATCTGCAGGAGTACCCGCACTCTAACCGGGAAGAGCTGTATGACCAGTACGAACACCAGCCGGCTCAATTGCCGTTGTGTTTCACCCTGACGGCCATCAAACGCTCGGTTTAAAGCGGTTTTTGCGCACAAAAAAAGGCCCGCGACGGTAGCGGCGGGCCAAGTGAATCACTGGAGTAGGTGGCCTCACGCTAAAGGCCTGGAGGTGAAGGCTGTGTGAAAACCATGTCGGCGTTTCGGATGCCTGCGGTTTCACCGGCGACGCACAAAGGTGCGCATGGTTTGCCCTGGCCCGGTGCTGAAGACGGTCGGGCGGGGCATGCCTTCATCCGCCGCGATAAACACAAAATCGTCGCCTTCGAGGCGATAGCTGGCGGGTAAGGCTTTGTCGGCGTCATCGCCCATGGAGTCCACCCAGGTAATGCGTTTGGGCGTGGTGCTGCTGTCCAGTGTGAACCGGCCAGCCAGCAATATGTCGCCATTGACGGTTTGGACTTCGAACTGATCGCCACGAATAGTGGTAATGGCACCCGGCGCGCTGTGTGCGTCGGGCGGGTTGTGTATGCCGCTGTCTTCCAGGGCGATTTGCTCCCAGGCGCCCTGGAGCGCGGTGAAGTCCGGGTCTGGTTGAGGTGTCATGCAAGTTCCTTTTGCTGGAGGTTGATCGGCGCGATTGTAACTGAAAGGGGCTTGGAACCTGGTTGGATGGCGAGTTTTTTCTGCGTTGGCCGCGCAACCGCCTGCACGGTAAGTAGCCCCACTCCGGGCTTGCGTCCAGACAGGCGGTTGCGCGTCCTGCACGCTGCGTAGACAGCTTTTCACAATTCTTAGTTAACCTTTGGTTACAAACTGTGGCTAAATAAAGGCCAATGGCCTGGTTCCGGAAGTGACTCGTCCGGCCAGCCGCCAATGTGTAATTGTGATTTCAGGTGCTGCTTATTAATCCTCGGCCGTTGTGTGCACGCAGGAGCAGCCTGTTCTCTTCTGACTTGTGACGAATCCCTTGAAACTCATCATTGTTGTTCTCTACGTTGCCTCCATTGCGTATGTTCACCTGCGTGGCAGAGTGCGACACAAGCTGGGTCGCCAGCTTAGCGATCACTCGACGTTCCTGGCGCCGATCAACTGCTTCCTCTACTTGTTTTCCAAGCAGCCAAGCCGTCCGTTTCTGTCGCCCAGCGACTTTCCGGACCTGAGCCCGCTGCAGGAGCACTGGGAGGAAATTCGCCAGGAAGGCCAGAACCTGATGCGCGCGGGCGAGATCAAGCGCTCGGACCAATACAATGACGTGGGTTTCAACTCGTTCTTCAAATCGGGTTGGAAGCGCTTTTACCTCAAGTGGTACGGCGACAGTCACCCGTCGGCGATGAAGCTGTGCCCGCGCACCACTGAGCTGGTGCAAGGTATTGGCTCGATCAAGGCGGCGATGTTTGCCGAGTTGCCGCCGGGCTCCAAGCTGGTGCGCCACCGCGACCCTTATGCAGGCTCCTATCGTTACCACTTGGGGCTGGATACGCCGAACGATCCGGGTTGCTATATCAATGTGGATGGCGAGAGTTACTACTGGCGTGACGGTGAGCCGGTGATGTTTGACGAGACTTACATTCACTACGCTGAGAACACGACGCAGCAGAACCGCATTATTTTGTTCTGTGACATTGAGCGCCCGATGAAGTACCGCTGGGCGGCGGCGTTTAACCGGTGGTTCAGTCGTAATGTGATGGCGGCTGCGGGTTCGCCTAATGATGAGGGTGACAAGACGGGCGGGTTGAACCGTGCGTTTACGCGGTTGTACAAGATCCGTTTGCGTGGCAAAGAGCTGAAAAAGCGTAATCGGGCGCGGTATTACCTGGAGAAGTGGGCGATTTTTGCTGGGTTGGCGGTGATATTTATTCTGATCTGACTTGCCTGGTTTACGTTTTATGGGGTTTTTTTGGTGTACATATCCGTTGCTGCGGTCACGGCGGCCTATGGTTCCGCCCTTACGGCGGGTCACTTTTGGCAAACGCCCCAAAAGTAACCAAAAGGTCTGTGCCCCACCACTCGGCACCTCGCTCTGGCTCGGTGTGCCCTCACTCCGGCTTGAATCCGTGGGCCGCCGCGATGGGCCATCCTTGGCCCAGCGCGGCTAACCCGGCGTCCTGCCGGGTTACCCACGGATTCAAGCCTGCGTTCGGCCATCGTGGTTGACGGGGCGCCTCAGATCAAAAGCAGATCAAGATCAAGATCTACAGCACGGCGGCCTGAAAGCCGACCTGAGTGGTTGAAGCAAAAGCCAGATCAAGTGCAAGTCAAAAGCCTCTCTACCTGATGCAACTCGGTCCAAATGTGGGAGCGGGCTTGCTCGCGAATGCGGTGGGTCAGTCAATTTATCTGTCACTGGCCCACCGCATTCGCGAGCAAGTCCGCTCCCACCTTTGACCGAGTATGGCTCTGCTGTTGCTGTTGCTGTTGCAGTGGCCCTTACATCCTTCCCGCGCCATGGATGGCGCGTGGCGGCGGCCCCCCAAATCAGTGTCGGATTGCGGGCATGCCGAGCCACAGCGAGGCACCGAGTGTTGGGGCGAGGACTTTTTGGTTACTTTTGACTGGGCCGGCATTCCGGTCCTTGCAAAAGTGACCCGCCGTAAGGGCGGAACCATAGGCCGCCGTTACCCAAATAACGGATATGTACACAGCCAAAAAAACGCCCTGCGCAGCAACATTGTTCAGGCGCACCAAGTTGATGCCATCGCAGGCAAGCCAGCTCCCACCTATTGACCTGGTACGGTTACTACTATCACTGCGGCGGCTCAGCCCCCAGCTTGTCCCACATCTTTTTGCTGATCTTCTGCCGGTTGGCGTAACCGGCCCAAGGGTCGTCCTTGAGCTTCTCCAAACGCTCATGCAGATTAGCCACCGTCCACTGCTGCGCACCGCGTAACCCTTTCAATTCCTCCCGGCTCACCGGCACCGAGACCGGCAGGCCCGGGCGGGCCCGTACCGAATAGGCCGCCACCGTACTCGCACCGCGGGCATTGCGCAGGTAGTCGATAAAGATCTTGCCGCTGCGATTTTTCGGGCCGCTGGTGGCGGTAAAGCGTTCGGGCAGTTGCTGTGTCATGAACTGCGCGATGGCCTTGGCAAAGGCCTTCACCGTGTCCCAGCCATCCCGGCGCGCCAGCGGGATGACTAGATGCAGGCCTTTGCCGCCGCTGGTTTTGACGAACGCTTGAAGGCCCAACTCGTCGAGCACCGACAGGGTTAGTTGCGCGGCTTCCAGCATGCTTTTCCAGGGCAATGCGGGGTCCGGGTCGAGGTCGAGCACAAACAGGTCCGGGGTTTCGATTTTGTCGGCAGTGGCGCCCCAGGTGTGCAGCTCGATCGTGCCCATCTGCACGGCGCCGAGCAGGGCTTTGGCGGTGTCGATCTCCATCAGCCGTGCGTGGCCGGGGTCGAGGCGCTGGTCCAGTTGCTTGATATGGGGAATCGCGAGGCGCTCTGCATGCTTTTGGAAGAATTGCTCACCTTCGATGCCTTCCGGCGCGCGCAGAAGCGAGACCGGCCGGTGGTGCAGGAACGGCAGGAGCCATTGGCTGATGCTGGCGTAGAAATCTGCCAACTGCTGCTTTTGCGTGCCACTTTGTGGGTCGATCACGCGGTCGGGGTGGGTGATGTTCACGCCATTGCCGGCTTTTTTCGGTGCTGAAGCCTGCTTGAGCGATTTGGCCGCACGCGGTTGTTCATGGATGATCTGCGCCACAGGCTTGTCGCTGCGCAGCGCAATGAACGCGGCTTGACGTACCACGCCTTCGCGGGTCCATTCGGCGAAATTGACTTCGCCGACCAACTCGGGCTTCACCCAGTGCACGCCGCGTGCCTGGCTGCTGGTCAGCGGTTTGTGTAGCGGCGAAGTCTTGCGCTCCAAAGGCGTGAGCTGGGCGTAGATCGTTTTGAGCGTGTGCTGATCAAACCCGGTGCCGACACGCCCGGCATACACCAAGCCGTTGTCGTCATTGACCGCCAGCAACAGTGCGCCGAAGCCGGTGCGCGAACCTTGCGGGCGGGTGTAACCGACAATCACAAACTCCTGACGCAGGCGGCATTTGAGTTTGATCCAGTCGGCGCTGCGGCTGGACACGTAAGGGCTGCCGACGCGCTTGCCGATCACGCCTTCAAGCGCCAGGTCGCAGGCGCTTTCGAAGATGTCGCGCTGGTTGGCGGCGAAGGCTTCGGAAAACCGCAGCAATTTGCTGCGGCTGCTCGACAGCGCGGCCTTAAGCGCGGCACGGCGTTGTTCCACGGGGGCTTCGCGCAAATCCTGGCCCTGTAGAAACGGCGCGTCGAACAGGTAATAGACGATATCCAGGCTGCGGCCGATATCGAAGGCATTTTGCAACGCCTGGAAGTCCGGCAAACCGTCGGCATTGAGGCTGACCACTTCGCCATCCAGCCAGCTGTCCTGGAGCTTGAGGGCTTGCAGCGCCTTGACCTGGCGCGGCAAACGCTCGGTCCAGTCATGACCGTTGCGGGTGAACAGGCGCACGTCGCCGTCGCGGATACGCGCCAGCATGCGGTAGCCGTCGAATTTGATCTCGTATTGCCAATCGCCGGCCGGGGCGCGGTCGACCAGGGTGGCCAGTTGTGGCGCGAATTCATCGGGCAGGGCGGTCTTGGCTTTCTGGCGCTTTGCACGCGCTGCAGGCGCGGGTGCGGGCTTGCCCACGGTGGCGTCGCTGAGCACGCTTTTGGGCTGGGCCTTTACGATGTCGTAGTCTTCGGCCGGGCGGGCTTGCTGATCCTTTTCCTTGATCAGCAGCCACTGTTCCTTGTCGCCACTGCCCTTGAGCCGAGTGCGTACCAGTGCCCAATCGCCGGAAAGTTTTTCACCGACCAGGGTGAATTTGAGTTTGCCGGCTGCATACGCCTTGTGCGGATCGTCGTGAGGCTGCCAGACCCCGCGATCCCACACGATCACATCACCGGCGCCATACTGCCCGGCGGCGATATTGCCTTCAAAATTGCCATAACTCAGCGGGTGGTCTTCAACGTGGACCGCCAGGCGTTTCTGGCTGGGGTCCAGGCTCGGGCCTTTGGGCACGGCCCAGCTTTTGAGTACGCCATCGAGTTCCAGGCGAAAGTCATAGTGCAGGTTGCGCGCGTCGTGTTTTTGAATCACGAAGGATAGCGCCGAGGCCTTGGATTTACCGGCGGGCACTTCGCCTGCCGGTTCTGCGGTGATCTCGAAGTCGCGTTTGCGTTTGTACTCACTCAGGGGCTTGGCCATGGCGTTCTCCGGCTGATGGCGGGCTCAAGAGGCCTTTTTGCTGGCTTTTTTCGCGGCCGGTTTTTTGGTCGCGGGCTTTTTCGCGGCGGGCTTGCCGGCCAGGCTGCGCTTGAGCAATTCGGTCAGGTCGATCACATCGGCCGATTTGCGCTCTTCGCTGCCGGCCTGGCTCTCAACGTCTTCAACCTTGCCGGCCTTGGCCTTTTTCGCCACCAGCGCCATGATCTTTTCCTGGAAGCTGTCGCGGTATTCGTCCGGCTGCCAGTCGGCGCTCATGTCTTCGACCAGGCGCTTGGCCATGTCCAATTCGCCCTTGGCCAGGCTCGGTTTGGTCACGTCACTGCCCAGTTCCAGCTCGTCGAGGCTGCGCACTTCGGCGGGCCAGCGCAGCATCACCAGGACCAGCGCTGATTCCAGCGGCATCAGCGCTGCCAGGTGCTGCTTGGTGTGCAGCACCACATTGGCCAGGGCGACCTTGGCGGTTTTTTTCAGGGTTTCACGCAGCAGTGCGTAGACCTTGCCGCCGCGTTTGTCCGGGGCCAGGAAGTAGGGCGTGTCGATGTTTTGCAGCGGGATCTGGTCGGCGGCGACAAAGGCAACGATTTCGATGGTCTGGGTCGACTTGGGGTGGGCCGAGCGAATTTCGTCTTCGCTGAGCACCACGTAGCGGCCTTTCTCAAAGGCCACGCCCTTGACGATATTGTCCTTGGTGACTTCCTTGCCCGTGGTTTTGTTGATGCGCTTGTAGCCCACCGGGTCCATGCTGCGTTTGTCCAGCCAGTCAAAATCAACGCCCTGGGAGGACGTGGCCGAGACCAGCGAGACCGGGATATGGACCAAGCCGAAACTGATGGCGCCTTTCCAGATTGCCCTTGGCATGGCTGCGGTTCCTTGAGAAGTGTCGGTGTTCTGGTGACTCGCAGGCGGGCGCAAAAGTTTCGGCTGGTAGATGCGCGGACAGATGCGCGGACAGATCGTGTTACATCTGATGAGAAACTATTTAATGTCGAAAGCCGAACCCAAGGCGTAGCGTGTTATCGAAAGCACGTACTACTCGCCCCAAAGAGGTTTTGTCATGAACAGCTGTGTGCGTTACCTCGCCGTAGTCGCGCTGGGCCTGGCCATCGCGCCATTGGCCCAGGCGCAGAACCTGCCCGGCAGCTACAACACCAATAACAGCCCAATCCATCGGGCTAACCCGAACAGCATGCAGGGCACCCAACCCAATGCGCCGGCCACCACCCGTGGGGTACAACCCGCGCCGACCGGCCCTGCACCCACCGTCGAAAACGGTGGTATCGGCAATCGTTACCCGACCCGTAACGCGGCCCCGAGCCGTCCAGCCACTGCACCCAAAGCGCCCACTTACGATGCCAACGGCAATCGCCGGTAAGGACTCCGTCTTATGTTCCTACGTAAAACCCTGTTAGCCGCTCTTTGCGCAACCCTGCTGCCCGCGACGGCCGTCATGGCGGCGGATGCCCAGCAGTTCCCCAGCGAACAAGGCAGCATCACCGCCACCCCCATTGCCAAAGGCCTCGACCACCCGTGGGCCGTGGCGTTTCTGCCGGACAAACAAGGCTTCCTGGTGACCGAGCGCCCTGGCCACCTGCGCTTTGTCAGCCCGGACGGCAAGCTGTCCGCGCCGCTGACTGGCGTGCCGCAGGTGTGGGCCAAAGGGCAGGGCGGTTTGCTCGACGTGGTGCTGTCGCCAGACTTCAAGCAGGACCGCCTGGTCTACCTGTCGTATGCCGAAGGCGGCGGCGAGGGTGGCAAGGCCGGCACTGCCGTGGGGCGTGGGCGCTTGGCCGATGACTTGAGCGGGCTCAAAGACTTCAAGGTGATATTGCGCCAGGAGCCCAAGCTGTCGACCGGTAATCACTTCGGCTCGCGCTTGGCCTTCGACCGCGATGGCTACCTGTTTGTGACCCTGGGCGAGAACAATGACCGGCCGACGGCCCAGGACCTGGACAAGTTGCAAGGCAAGGTCGTGCGCATTTACCCGGACGGCCGTGTGCCGGACGACAACCCCTTTGTGGGCCAGCAGGGCGTGCGCCCGGAGATCTGGTCCTACGGCCAGCGCAACCCTCAGGGGCTGGCGTTGAACCCTTGGAGCGGCACGATCTGGGAAAACGAACATGGCCCGCGCGGCGGCGATGAAATCAACATCATCGAGCGCGGCAAGAACTACGGCTGGCCCCTGGCAACCCACGGTATCAATTATTCGCTGACGCCGATTCCGGAAGCCAAGGGCAAGACCGTGGAGGGCACTGTGGAACCTCACCACGTCTGGGAAAAGTCCCCCGGCATCAGTGGCATGGCGTTCTACGACTCCGAGCGTTTCAAAGCCTGGGATCACAACCTGTTTATCGGTGCGTTGGCCAGCCAGGAGTTGATTCGCCTGCAGTTCGATGGCGATAAGGTGATCCATGAGGAGCGCCTGCTGGGCGGGTTGAAAGCGCGGATTCGCGACGTGCGCCAAGGGCCGGACGGATTCCTGTACGTGCTGACCGATGAGGACAAGGGCGTGCTGTATCGCGTCGGGCTGAATCAGGACTGAATCAGGAATGACAGAGGCTTATAGGCCAATGTGGGAGCTGGCTTGCCTGCGATAGTATCGCCTCGGTGTTCCTGATTAACCGAATCGTCTGTATCGCAGGCAAGCCAGCTCCCCTATTTGGTTTGCGTAAGGCTTACAGGCCCAGTTCAGACAACCCCGGATGATCATCCGGGCGCCGGCCCAACGGCCAGTGGAACTTGCGTTCGGTTTCTTTGATCGGCAGATCGTTGATGCAGGCAAAACGGTTGGCCATCAGGCCGTTTTCGTCGAATTCCCAGTTTTCGTTGCCATAGGAACGGAACCAGTTGCCGGAGTCGTCATGCCACTCATAGGCATAACGCACGGCGATACGGTTGTCGGTGAATGCCCACAACTCCTTGATCAGCCGATAATCCAGTTCCTTGGCCCATTTGCGCGTGAGAAAACCCTTGGCCTCTTCGCGGTTATGCGCAAATTCGGCGCGGTTTCGCCATTGCGTGTCCAGGGTATACGCCAGCGACACCCGTTGCGGGTCGCGGGAGTTCCAGCCGTCTTCGGCCAGGCGCACTTTTTGAATCGCCGATTCACGCGTAAACGGTGGCAGTGGAGGGCGTTGTTCTGCTGTCGATGACATGGGGCAGCTCCTGTAAAGACCAAAGTGGTGTCGAAAGTTGCTCAGCGTGTGCGTTCAAAGCCCCAATAACGTTCGCGCCATGCATTGCGCATTATCAGCCGCTGTTGAATCGCCCATGACCAGGGCAACGGTAATGGCGCCATCGATCAGGATCAGCAGGTGCGCGGCCTGCCGTTCGGGGTCGGGGGTGCCATGTGCTTTACACAGTTCAAGGGCGTACTCGAACAGTTTTTGTTTATGCGCCTTGGCCAACAGGCGCACCGGGTCTTGCGCATCGCCGGTTTCGCCACTGGTGTTGATAAAGGCGCAACCGCGAAAGTCTGCCGAGCCAAACCAGGCCTTGAGTGCGCTGAACAGCGCCAGCAGACGCTCGCCGCTGCCTTCGCTGCGTTCCACTTCAGTGCGTAGCCACTGCATCCAGCGTGCGTCGCGGCGTTGCAGGGCGGCGATGACCAGTTCGTCTTTATTGGCAAAGTAACGGTAAATACTTTTGCGCGAGACGCCGGCGGTTTTCACCAGTAACTCCATGCCGGTGGCGGCGATGCCGTGGCGATAGATCAACTTCTCGGTGACGTCAAGGATAATGTCGCGGGTTTCATTGCTGTTGATATCGTTCATGGTGTGGACAGTAGAACGATCGTTCTTCTTGGTCAATTAAATTTTTTCCATCTGCCGCGGCGAGACCTGAGCAGCCCCATGGTGTAAGCTCTGTGCCTCTTCGGATTCGACCCATTGCGAGCCTTATGCCGTCGTTCTTCAAACGCTCCCTGCTGCCCAAACTGCGTGGTTTCCCGCTGTCTCCCGATGCCATCGACGTGCTGTCCGGTGCCGCTGCGTACCGCCTGTGCCTGCTGGAAAAAATCGCCCAGGCCACCCAGCGCATCTACATCGTTGCGTTGTACTTGCAGCAGGACGAAGCGGGGCAGGAAATCTACGACGCCTTGCATGCTGCCAAGGCGGCACGGCCCGAGTTGGATATCGTGGTGGTGGTTGACTGGTTGCGCGCTCAGCGCGGCCTGATCGGCGCCGGCAAGCAGCCGGGCAACAGCGCCTGGTACCAGGCCATGACCCACTCCCACGCCAGCGAAGTGCCGGTGTATGGCGTGCCTGTGCAAACCCGCGAACTGTTCGGCGTGTTGCACCTCAAGGGTTTTGTGATCGATGACAGCGTGCTCTACAGCGGCGCCAGCCTGAACAATGTGTACCTGCACAAGTTCGACAAATACCGCTTTGACCGCTATCACCTGATCCACAGCAAGCCCTTGGCTGACTCGATGCAACACCTGGTGGAACACGGCCTGGTCGCGTCCAAGGCCGTGCATCGCCTGGACCTGCCAAACCTGCCGACCACCCGCAGCCTGCGCAATGACATCGGTGACTTGCGTAGCCGCTTGAAGCACGCGACCTACGACACCACCACGGGTTTGCTGCCCAATGGGCACTTGTCGGTAAGCCCGTTGCTGGGTGTGGGCAAGAACAACCCGTTGAACCGGGTGATCCTCGAACTCATCGCCAGTGCCCAGCATCAACTGACCATCTGCACGCCGTATTTCAACCTGCCGCTGCCGGTGACCCGCGAAATAAACCGCGCCCTGGCGCGTGGGGTGAAGGTCGACATTATCGTCGGCGACAAAACCGCCAACGATTTCTACATTCCGCCCAGCGAGCCGTTCAAGGTGATCTCGGCGTTGCCTTACCTGTATGAAATCAGCCTGCGCCGCTTCGCCAAACGCCATCAACCGATGATCGACAGCGGCCAGTTGAACCTGCATCTGTGGCGTGACGGTGACAATACCTATCACCTCAAGGGGATGTGGGTCGACCAGCGTTACACCTTGCTGACGGGCAACAACCTCAACCCACGGGCGTTCCGCCTGGATCTGGAAAATGCCCTGCTGATCGATGATCCCAAGGGCGAGTGGCTGGCGCCGCGGCGCACAGAGCTCGCGCAGATCTTCCAGCACACCACGCGTATCGAGCGGTATCAACACTTGCAGACGTTGGTGGAGTATCCGCCAGCGGTGGGCAGGTTCCTACGCCGGGTCAGTCGGGTACGAATCGAGCGGCTGCTTTACAGAATCCTGTAATCGGTACCTACCTACAGCAAACTCTCTTATGGCCTTCGCTGTTTTGAGAGTTTGCCTGCACCTGGGCGCGGCCCAACTTCGTACATTTCGCCCTAGACAGTTCTTAGGGACGAGAACTCTTGCCACTCACTGGTACAGAGGAACTAGAAATGTCGAACATCTCGCCACTCTATCAAGCGCGAACGTTTACTCCACAGGTGCTGCCTACGGCACCTGATCTGATTCGCCCTGCCGACACGCCGGCTCGGCCCAAGCGCAGCCTTGACCCGCAGGCCCCCCCGGCCTGGACACTCCCTTCTTTGCCCACAGCCACTGCCGAGGCCTCTGCCACTGCCGACCATATGCTGCAGACTGCGCTGGGCAGCCAGGCCTTGGTTCATGCAGCAGACAGGCGTGTGAATCTGGTTGCCGATAGCACAATTTTTCCGCTCTTCGACGCCTACCGGCACGCGTTTAACACACCTGAAATCCATGCCTGGTTTCTGAAAAAAGGCATGGCATTATCGACGGTGGTGATCAAGCCGCACTCGGTGACGGGCAACGTAACCCTTAACGGTGTCACCCGCGTGCAAACCTTTACTACCGGCGATGCATCCGGTTGGTGGGAAGTCAGTGCAAGGCTGCGTGCCGCTGCCCAGGGGCTTGACCCTGAAGGCGCAGGTTTGCCATATGCCAGCCCCAACGGCAGTACTTTTTCGCGCAATGCGGTCATGCGTTGGTATGGAGTGCAACCGCCCGGCGGCGATACCACTGTGACGCAAGCTCAGCAAGCACTGGCGGCGGCTGACTGGTCAGCACCCGAAAACAAGGCTGAACTCGGCATTCGCGTGCAAACAGCCAGGCAAGCGATTGGCGCCCTGGATGAGCGCGCTCATCTGGCAGGCGTCCTGACTCAACACATCACAGACAAGCCCGATGAGCAAACCGTGGAATTGGCCGAGTTGGCCGTGCCGGTCAGCAGCACCTCAGGACTGACCCGTAACGAAGCCGGCAAGGTCGGGATCAGCGACGCCTTACAGGCTTATGGATTGTCATTGCCCAAGACCGTGGGTGAGTTGCGTAATGCCGTGCGCTGGCTGACCACGGCATTACCGCCGCCTGCACCGTTGGGAAATTACTCCGGCCTGTTAGGCCACACCTGGGCACCCGGAGACTTGTCTGCCGCCGATAAAGCCGCGCTGGTTGCGGTGGGAGAGGACCAAACTGATGGCAACTCGAGCGACCCCATGCTTGGGCTACTCAATACGGGAGGTATCCTCGATCGGCATACGCCCGAGGACTTGCGTACTCAAGCCGATCACTTCATCAGCCAGTTGCTAAGTGACCCGCTGGTATTGCTGTTGGGTGATAGCTTAGCGTTTGACCGGCGTTTTCATGGGGCGTCTGGCACCCAGCAGTTGACAGACGCTGAACGCAAGCAGTGGATCATCGCTGCCATCAAACTCAAAATTGATCCGCAGGCGGCGGCACGTCCAGGCACAATCGCCGGCTATGACGTGTATCAGTCAGCCAACAGTGGGCGCAGTATGGGCGAAGTACGCAGGGATCTCGAAGCCCATCTCAAACGGAACAAACTACTCGATCCCCGAGCCGCGCCGCTCGTGGCCCATTTGTTGCTGGCCAATGCTGCGCCTGAGTTTCTTGTACGGGGCATTCCCGACACGCTGCGCATAGGTTCGCCTGAATGGGCAGATTTGCGCCTGGGCGTCATGTTTGCCGAGCGTCAGGGCGGCGCCGGCGTTTCGCGTGCCATGAGTTACGCGCAGGTTATGGCACTCAGCCGGCTGGACCCGCGCACGCCGGAAGAGGCCGCCATACTCGATAATTACGGGATGGACGCATTACTCGATTGGGGCATGATGCAGGGCGTCTACACCCGACCGGCGGATGGGCGCTATACACCCCAGATGTACCAGCAGGCCAACGAGGCTTTCGACGTGCAGCGCACGCAGCTCCTTCAAGCCTTGAACCACTTCAATGTGGCGCTGCCGACACGAGAAAAACGCGCGATTGAGAACTTGCAGCAAGTCTTTCCCGATCTCAGCGTTGAGCAAATAAAAGCGTTGCGCGTGTATATTGCAGACCCAAATGAGCGTCGCAACAAGAAGCCGTCGGAGCCGGTAACACGCCCGTTGGTCGAGACGTACATGACCGACGACCTGGCTGAGGGCCGCTGGATGCTCCTGACGCCGGGGCAGGCGCTGCCAAAATCGCCCACCCGCAAAACCCCGTTTGATTTCAACCAGGACCTGAGCAAAGCGGACCAGGACGCTATTGATGCAAACGTCCGGGCCCTGAATGCCAAAATCGTTCAGTTACCGAATGTGCAGGCCCAGTTGCCCGCAGAGGTCGACACCTACCTGGCCAACCTCAAGCAGGGCTTGAGCACCGTCACCAAACGCATGATTGCCAACCTGCCTTTGGCTGATCGCCAGGCCCTGGAACTTGGCAAGGTCGAGCTGTTTGCACTGCGTGAACAAGTGGACGACGTGCCCACTGTGGACCAGACACCCGATCAGGTGGAGGAGCGGCGAGGGCGCAAAGGTACGGTGATACGTTGCGAACACTTGGGTGTGATCAGCTATTTCGAGGTGTTCCCGGATAAGTTGTTGATCATCAAACGTGATGATCTACCGGACACATTGAAACTGGGCGGTGAACTGCAAAACCACACCAAGGTGTACGGGCCTTGGGCGCCCACCGAAACGAAACTGCAGAACGGTTTAGAGGAACCGTTTGATTTTATGGCTTACAGCTCCGACGCAGTGCCAAGGCCCGGCGTCAAATCGCCACGCATAATTATCGAAAAAATTGGGGATACCTTGCCTCCTGCGCAGTCTACCGGGCAGAGCGATATGCAAACGATAGTGCCCAACAGTTTTTCTTCGGACCGCACCCAGACGATTGTCGACCGCATAATGTCGGGCAACTTTGTTCATCATCGCGATACCGTGTTGAAGCTCGCTCAGGGCAAGTTGCCGTTGGAGCAACAGCGCGAGCTATCGGCTCACAGGGACCAGGTGCTGCTGGGCATGATTCCGTTCGTAGGAGCAATCATGGATCTGGTGCAGGGCAACATCGTCGACGGCACGCGAGGGCTCATTATCGACACGGTGGGCGCTCTTCTCGGGGGCGCAGGCTCGACGGTGAAACCCTTGTTCAAATCTACAAAAGTTGTCGCGCCCTTCGGTGCCAAGGCTTTTCGTGTACTGGAAAAAGGGGTCAGCGTCGTCAGTGGTTTCCTGAACCCACTGGATGGCACGGCGGACCTGCTGAACGGCGCTACCAGAGGCATATTCGCCCTGCCTAAACTGCTGGACAAAGCACCCAAGCTTTCGTTGTTGACCTCGCTGGGCTCTGTGGAGGAAAAAATGCGTACATGCCTGGGCGTGAGCCGCGCGCTGAAGCAACCTCAGGCAATCCGAAGCCCTGCCGGGCAGATGGCCACTCACAATGGGCACAACTATTCGGTGCTGGTTCAAGCGGTGCAAATGGGTAGCTATTGGTATGCGACGGATCCCACCACTCATCTGCCGATCGGCACCCCGTTGGACGGGTTTAAACCGCTGAACGCGACGGCTGCATAAAAAACGCCCCCCCAAGCCTGGCCAAGGCTTGGGGGTGTTATTGCCAAGATTTTACTACCACCTAGTTGAGAAAACTCCTACGGCCCAACTTCGCATTACTTAATATTTTATTAGCCATCTGTTTTTAGGGACGAGAACTCTCATCAACCCAATCGGTAGAGAGCTTTTGAATGTCGACAATCGTTGCAAAAGGTGGCTTTCCGGTTTTACCCCTTTCTTCCTCCGCTCAGGTCAGTACCCCACACTTACCCGCCCCCGATGTACCGGCTTCTCCCTCCGTTATCGCTGTGACCCCAGGCCCCAGCCCAACTCATACGCATCATTCCAGGTCATTGCGCGAGGTGAAGCTGCAGGAACAGGCAGGCCGGGTTAAACGTGACACTGACGTTCAAAGCGCAGCGGTGCCACCCGCCAAAGCAGGCAACGTCGGGCGGCGATACCCCGCAACAGCTGACGCTGAAAAGGCGGACATTGCGCTGCAGAAACGGTTGGTTAACGGGTTGAACACTGGCAAAACGGATGAAAAAGCCAATCCTAAAAAATCATCCGTAGAGCCCTTCATCGAGATGTACAACCAGGCGGTTAATGAGCCATCCGTCCAGGCGTGGTTCCGTTCTCAAGCGTTGAAGCCCGAAACCATACGGGTACTCAATGATCACGTTATGGGCGTTGTGATACGCGACGGTAACCCCATAAGCCATAAACCCGAAGGGACGCCGCTGGAGCACTTCACACCCGACGCCGTTTGATGTTTTTGAGCGCCCAGGTGTTCGGCCGCCCCCGAGGGCCGCACGAACACCTGGGTGTTTAATCAGTTCAGACCCAACTTGCCGCGCAGCATCGACAGGTCTTCAGCCAAGGTGTTGACCGGGCCCACCAAAGCCTTGCGGTCGGTGTCCTTGACCTTGTCGTAGGTCTCATAACCGCCATCTTTGGTTTTGTACTTGGCGAGGATCTTGTCCACGGTGGCAAA
The DNA here is from genome assembly GCF_030687515.1 of Pseudomonas sp. FP2338. Lineage (NCBI taxonomy): Bacteria > Pseudomonadati > Pseudomonadota > Gammaproteobacteria > Pseudomonadales > Pseudomonadaceae > Pseudomonas > Pseudomonas sp. FP2338. Next base: position 3,041,154 of record NZ_CP117436.1, read on the forward strand.
GTTCTTGTCGACCTTGGCCAGGAAGACTTTGTCCTGCTTCTCGATCTGGCCACGGAACAGGTCGACGATTTTCTTCGCGCCGTCGATGTTGCCCTGGAAGTCATACAGGTCGGTGTGGCTGTAACGGTCTTCTTCACCGGAGATCTTGGTGGCCGCCACTTCTTCCAACAGCGCTGCAGCGCCGCCGACGACTTTTTCCGGCGGGAAGGTCAGGCCGTCCACGCGGGTTTTAAGGTCGTTGACGTCGGTGTTGAGCTTGGCGGTCAGCGCTTCCAGCCCCTTGGTGGTTTTCTCGGAGAACAGTACGTACTCGATGCGATGGAAACCGGTGAAGTCTTCAGCGGTCACGCCTTTCTCGTGGTCGTCGACACGTGAGTCGATCGAAGCGTCGAGGTCGCTGAACAGCTCGGCGATCGGCTCGATGGACTCATAGTGCACGCGGGTCGGCGCGTAGAGCTTCTGCGCGGTGGCCAGGTCGCCTTTATTGATGGCATCGGTGAACGCCTTGGTCTGGGTGACCAGTTCGCCGATTTCTTCGGTGACGTAGATCTTGTAGTCCGACACCGGGCCTACCAGGTCCAGGGGCGCGGTGGCGGCGAAGGCTGCCAACGGTGAAAGGGTCATTAGCAACGACAACGCGATAATCGACTTCTTCATGGGACGTTTTCCGCTCTGATGTGTTTTAGGTGTTGGCAGTGGTTTGAGAGTGCGTTGCAGCGAGCAGTGTGCGGCCAAGGAAGTCCTTGGGCCCCGTTACCCCCGGCAAGGTGAAGAAGTACCCGCCGCCGACCGGCTTGAGGTATTCCTCCAGGGGCTCGCCGTTGAGCCGGGTTTGCACACTGATGAAGCCTTTCTCCAGGTCAGCCTGGTAGCAGATGAACAGCAGGCCCATGTCCAGCTGACCGTTTTTGTTGACGCCGTTGGAGTAGTTGAACGGCCGACGCAGGATCAGGTTCGCCTGAGTCTGCGGGGTACGCGGGTTTGCCAGGCGGATGTGCGCATCGAGCTTGGTCAACTTGCCTTGCGGGTCCTTGCTGTAGTCGGGTACCTGGGTTTCTTTGTCGCCGTCCATGGGCGCGCCGGTCGGTTTGATGCGGCCGATGATGCTTTCCTGTTCCTGCAAGGGCGTGCGGTCCCAACGCTCGACGAAGTTGCGGATGATACGCACGGCCTGGTAGCTGCCGTTGGCGGCCCAGGCCGGTTCGTCGCTGCCGGGTTGTACCCAGACGATCTGGTCCATGGCCTTGGCATCGTTGGAGTTCGGGTTGGCCGAGCCGTCACGAAAACCGAGGAAGTTGCGTGCGCTCTGCGCCGGCTCACCGGGTTTGGCCGGTGCCTGGGGCGGTACGCTGCCTTCCTGTTTCCAGCGCACCAGCAGCAGGTCGGGCAGGTTCTTCACGATGTCGCGCAGGGCGTGGATATTGGTGTCCGGGGTGTTCGAGCTGAATTGCAGGCTCAGGTCGCCGTGACACTGCGCGGGCTCCAGCGCGTCGTTGGGGAAGCCAACCATGCGGCTCAGGCGCTTGGGTTTGGCTGGGGCCAGGCCGAAGCGCTCATCGAACAGCGATTCGCCGACCGAGACGGTGATGGTCAGGTTATCCGGCGTCACCACCGGGCCGAGGATTCCGGAGTCGGTGGGCGGCAGTTTCGGGTCGACTTGCGGCACGGTGCCGCCGGTCATCAGGAACGCGATGCGCTCATTCAAGGTGCGGAACAGGCGCTCCAGGTCTTCGCGATCGCTGGCCAGCACGTCGAAGGCGACGAGCATGCCGCAAGCCGGGCGCGGGGTGACGATGCCGGTCTGGTGCTGGCCGAAAAAGTCATGATGGTCCTGAGTCTTGTCACTGCGCGGTGCGGTGGTGACTTGCTCGGCTGCGGCAGCCATGGCCGGGCAGGTCAGGGTGCTGCCGGCAATCGCGGCGCCGGTGGCGGCCATGCCCAACAGGACGCGGCGGCGCTGTGCTGAAAAGTGTGCGGAAAACTGTTCTGAATCACTCATGTCTTAGGTCGTCTTCACTGCAGGCCGGAAAGGCCAAGGGCGGGGTCGATTCCATCGAGTGCAACGGCCAGAGCCTTGGCCTTGTCGGCGATCTGCTTGCGCTGGTCGGCCGTGACGCTGTCGTAGCGGCTGTACTGGCCGTCGACTTTCAAACTGTTGAGTTGGGCATCGAAGGCCTCCAGGGCGCTGTCGATGTTTGGCAGCAGGTCCGCCGCCGATTTGGTCAGCAATGGACGCATCAGGTCGACCACCTTGCGGGCAGCCTCCAGGTTGGCGGCAAAGCCGTTCAAGTCGATATGGCTGTAGCGCTCCTCTTCACCGCTGGCGGCCCGCACATCCGCCAGGCTGTTGAGGTTGCGCACCACAATGCTGACCAGTTGTTCCGGCGGCAGTGATTGCGCAAGCAACTGTTGCTTGAGGGTGGTGACGTCAGTGACCAGGCGCTCGGCGACCGGGCCGATGCCATCAAGGCTGCGCTGCTGGAACAGGCTGTATTCGAGGCGGTGGAAGCCGCTGAACGCCGGGTCTTGCTCGCGTTTTTCGAAGTAATCGGCGCGGGCGTTGATCGCGTTGTCCAGTTCCGCCAGGCGTTGCGCGGCCGGAGCCAGGCGCTGATACGCCTCACGGGCCGGCACATACAGCGCCTGCGCCTGGGCCAGGTCACCGGCGGCAATTGCTTGCTGCAGCGCGGTCACGGCCTTGACCAGCGCACTGCCTTGGCCGCTCAGGTACACCCGGAACTCCGACAGTGGGCCAATAAACGCCACCATCGACGGCTTGGCCTTGGCCTGGGCGTCGGACTCGGCGGTCGGGGTCACATGCAGCGTGCCGCGCGGGTTGCTCAGCAGGCCGCAGGTGATTGCATAGTCGCCGGGCAACAGGTTGGCGTTGATCACCTGGCTTAGGCCCGGCGCGATATTTTCGCGTTCTTCGATCACCAGCACGCCGTCGAGGATTTCCCATTCCACCGCGCGGTCGGAGCGGTTGATGATGCGAAAACTCGCGCGCCCGGCGGGCACGCTGATTTCATTCGGCTCGCAGGCGTGGCCGTGAATGGTCACCGCGATTTCATTGTGGTTGGTCTGGCGCTTGGCGGCAGCCAGTTGCGAGGCGTAATAAAACAGCGCACCGGCGGCGATCATCACCACCACTGAGCCGGCCACTGCCCAGCGCAGGGCCCGCGACGGCGGTGCCGGTTGAAGGGTTGGGTTGGACAAGAGACGGTCCTTACTGGCTGGAAACGGAAGAAGGTTGGGCGACAGGCTTGGCAGGGGGCGAGGGCAGGAAGAACATCACCAGTGCCACCACCAGATAAATCAGATAGGCACCCAGGGTGCTCACGGTCGGCGCTTCCTGGTAGCCGAACATCCCGGCGAGCACCGAACCCAGCGGGCTGTCCATCGGCAGCACGGCACTGAAGTCGAACAGCACGGTTTGCAGGTGGTTCCACACCCCGGCTTCGTGCAGGGCCTGCACCGAGTTGGCAAGAATGCCGGCGGCCACCACCAGGATGAACAAACCGGTCCAGCGGAAGAACGCGCCAAGGTTCAGGCGCATGCTGCCGGTGTAGATCAGGAAGCCGACGATAATTGCCAGGATCAAGCCGAGCAGGGCGCCAATCGGTGCGCCCGGGCCTTCGCTCTGCTGGAACACTGCGAGCAGGAAAAACACGGTTTCCAGGCCTTCACGGGCCACGGCGAAAAACACCATGGCGATCAGCGCGATGACTTGGTGCTTGGAGCCGGCCAACGCGTGATCCAGGGATTCGTGCAGGGAATGCTTGATGGAGCGCGCCACCTTGCGCATCCAGAACACCATGGAGCTGAGGATGCCGACGGCTACCAGGCCGACGATACCTTCAAACAGTTCCTGTTGTTTCTGCGGGAACTCCGCGCTGACCAGTTCCAGGCCGCCGCCTACCAGCAGGGCCAACGCGGCGGCCAGGAACACGCCGATCCACACGGCGGGCATCCACTGGCCACGGCCGGTCTGTTGCAGGTAACTGGCGATAATGCCAACGATCAATGCAGCTTCAATGCCTTCGCGCAGCATGATTAGAAAAGGAACGAGCATTCGGCACCGCATCAAGGCTGGATAGGATGCTAATTTGTAACATAATGATACTCATTACTAAACAGCCAATATGGACCTTTGCTGAACTGCGGCTGAACGGTGGTGGCGAATCGCAACCGCCCTTATGATGCACCCCATCTTTTGCAGCATTGAATAGCCCGGTTCCCATGGCGGAAAAAGACACCATCTCCATCCATCTTGTGCGCGAAGCCCTGCTGCAAAGCTGCGCGCCCGGCGCGGCCACGGTTGAAGCCTTGAGCAAGGTCGGGATAGACCCAGCGCTGCTCGAGCATCCCGACGCCCGCGTGCCCGCCACCGCCTACGCACGCCTGTGGCGCTTGCTGGCGCGGCGCATGGACGACGAGTTTTTTGGCATGGACCCGCGCCCACTCAAGTCCGGCAGCCTGGCGTTCCTGTGCCGCGCCGCGATGGCGCAACCGAGCCTGGATGCCGGCCTGGAAACCGGCCTGGGTTTTTTGTCGTTGATGCTCGAGCAGATGCCCGCACAACTGGTGCGCCAACAGAGCCTGGCAGAAATCGTTTTGCTCGAACCCGAACCCAAACGCGCGTTTACCTATTTCACCTACTGGATGATTGTCCACGGCGTCGCCTGCTGGCTGGCGGGTCGGCGGATTCCGATTCTCGCCATTGAATTGCGCTGTCCGCCACCGGAGTTCTGTGACGACTATCGCGTGATGTTCTCCGACAACCTGCGCTTCGACCGGCCGCGCACGCGCATGATCTTTTCTGCCGACTGCCTGGACCTGCCGATCAAGCGCAGCCCGGAAGAACTCAAGCGTTTCCTGGCGCATGCGCCGGCCAACATACTGGTCAAATACCGCGACCCGACGAGCCTGGCCAATCGCATCAAACATGACCTGCGCCATATGCCTGCCAATACCTGGCCGGAAACCGAAGGCTTGGCCGCCAACCTGTGTATATCCGCGTCGACCCTGCGTCGCCGGCTGGCAGATGAGGGCCAGACTTATCAGGGGCTCAAGGATAGCGTGCGCAAGGAATTGGCGATTGTGTGGCTCGCCGAAGCCGATATCAGTTTTGTTGAAATTGCCGTGCGCCTTGGGTTTGCGGATGTCAGCTCCTTTTACAAAGCCTTCCGCAAATGGTCCGGCTCAAACCCTGGGCACTATCGCAGTCTGATCCTGAGTGACGCGTTGCCGTCTGTGTGACGCAGGCTGATGCGATAACCCGCAGGAGGAAATGCGTACATACACTTGCTATGCTCAGCTTCGGAATAAGCCGATCCATTTGGAAGGGCCGGTTCTCAGACTATCAGGCTCCTTTCTCTGGAGTACGTTTGATGAGCTTATCCCGTATTGAATCAGCCAGTAGTGCGCTCTCCCACCGATCAAGTCCGCCACCCGGTGAGTTGAACCTGGCGGCGTCAACCCCTCAATCGGACAAGCCGGTTGTTGTCGTTAAAACAACCGCTGAAGCTGACACTGAACTGGCCACCCTGCTGGCAGATCATCACCAAGGCGATTGGCGCTTTCAAGATTTGTCGTCAAAGACGTCGGTTGGTAAGTGGGTGGGCCATTTTGTTGACTCGTGGAACTCGCCGGCCATGCAGGCTTGGGTAAGGGCGCAAAACTTCGGGATACCTTCGTTTCGCATAGTGGGTTCCACCTTAACGGTAACATCGCTCGATAGCGGCAAAGTCACTACGTTTACCCCTTCTGATGGCAGCGGTTGGTGGCCGATCGGACGGCAGGTGATAGCCAGTGCTGGCATGCTTGATCCGCAAGGGAATGGCCTGAGCAACCCCGGAACCAGGCTTTTACCCTCTGAGATCGCGGCGTTCTACGGCGTTCGCTGGCCAATCAACAGTAGCGTGGCGAAGCACTCAGAGCCAACGGTTTTCCCGTAAAGCGTGTAGAGGATGACCCCCTGCGCTCACCTGAAATGCGCAAGCTGGCAGAACGCGAGTTTATGGATGTAGAAAATGAAAGCGCATTGATAAAGACGCTGCTCAGTAAGCTCAAGGACAAACCAGACGACGAGGACATCGACCTCAGAGCGATTTCCCAGGCCATTGCACCGGGTTCGTCACTTGGCATTGCCAATCGCTCGGGGCTCAGAATATTGAAGCACTTGATGCGTGAACCCCTGATGGCGCCCATCTTGAGCGCGAATAACTTAGGTGTGAATGCCCAGGTTCGGCTGGAGAATGGGCAGTTTATGGTCAGCGCCAATGGCACATCTGGATCGTGGCGTAACGTGACGGAGCAAGTTCTGGCCCATCCAACGCTTGCGCAACTGCTCGACAGTGCCATTCAGCAATCTGAAGCAACCGGAAAAATAATCAGATCACAATCAGTCGACGATCTATGGCAATTGCTTCGGTTTGCAACGTCGAGCGAATTACCGGCCGTCATGACTGCCAGCGACTTGCGCAACATTTTGAACTGGAAACTCAACCCGCTACCACCAGAGCCACCACTTGGCAGCTATGCCCGTAATTTTCTGGAAGATCAGCAATCACCTGATTCCCTGACCGAGGAGCAACGTATCAGAGTGCGCCGGTCAGCGCCCGGCACCAGCATACCGCCACAGCTGACACTGCTGGATTGCTCACCCAAACCCTGGGCAGGCCAGAGCCCGGAAGACATCCGCCAGCATGCCGACGAACTTATCAGCCAGGCATTGATTCAAGGCGCAGGACTAAAGCGCTGCGAACCGATTCTGGCAGCACTTAAAGATCCGCCAGCGGCGCCTGAAAAGTCTTCGCCCAGTTATCGCAAACAGATGATCCTGACCCGTGATCTGCTGGTCATTGATCCAACCCTGGGCACCCAGCGCAATGTTATTGGCGGTTACAACCTGTATTCGGCATCGAACACAGGCAAAACCCTGTTCGAGGTGCGTACTGAGCTTGAACAGCACCTCGCCCGGGAAAAGCAACTGCCCCTCGACCAAGCCATACTGGTCACGCATGCGTTGTTATCGACCGTCGCCCCCGAGTTTCTGGTGAAGGGCGCCGAGACCATACGTGTGGGGACGTTGTCACTGGTCAGCCTGCGCGTTCAAGTGGCACTGGTGGAAATGGTCTCCCAAGGCAGCTCGCGCCTGATGAGCGCAGAACAACTCAGCGCTCGTGCCTTATTTACGCCGATCTCACCTGAACACAAACAGTTAGAGGTGATGCACAGTGCCGGGCCGATATACGACTGGGCGCTGGCCCAAGGCGTCGTGACCGAGGAGGATGATTATTCCTCCATGGCACTGAATACCGCGTTGAATACTTACAATGAGCGCGTGCAGGACAGTAGGTTAATGGCCACGAGTCTTGATGAGGCCAGGTCATCGTTTAAAACCCGCATGGAAGTGGGTGAGCAGGAGCTGGAGCGGGTGTGCCCTGGCCAGAATGAGTTCTTAAATAGACGCACGGTGCTGTTCACGCCCAAGTCGTTACTTGTTAATGCACTGCCATTCAGCAACCTTACGGACGCATTCGCTAGCCTGTGGGGAGGACCCGACACCACGGCCCTTGGGCTTTTATCGGGACCTTGTTCGATCAAGGATCTTTACTTGTCAGGCGTGTTGACCGCTGAAAATATAAACACGCAGGACCTGAATTTTGTTAACCCTCTGGATAAAGCAGCCTTTGAGGCGTTAAAACGTCAACTGGTGAATCTGAAGCCGATCCAGGCGTTGTTTGATATGCCCGTCATGCTCGGGCTTAATAACCTGGAAAACTATCAGCTCATGGCCGCGAAAATGCTGCTGAGCGAACTGCCCGTTGAAGACAGGCGACGGTTGGAGTTTGGCGAAGTCACTGTCTATGGTGCTTCGAGTCAGGAGGGGGACCTCAGTCAAGAACAGGCCCAGCAAAAAATAGGGCCGATTCTATTTCTCAGGGATGAGGTGGGCGCCAAGTGTTATGAGCTTGACCCCACCACTCATCGCTACGTAGAGCGCCCGGAACTGGTCGATGCGATGACGTTCATGAGCGATTCGGGTACCAATTCCTTTGGCAGAATCATGCGCCGGCGTCTCAACCCGACATTGCCGGTTGATATTGACGTCAAAGCGCACTTCCCCGCGAAGTCAAAGAGTCAGGGTGCATCAGCGGGTTTGCCCAATACCTATGCATCGACGCGGACAACTGAAGTTCTCAGGGTGCTGAAATTGGACAACTTGCTTGTCGACCCCCAGCTTCTGACGAAGCAAGCTGCAGGCACGACGTATAACGAAGCCGTTCAGCAGCGCTTGGACGTCATCGATAATTTCATTATCAATACCCTGATTCCGTTCAAAGGCAATATCGAAGAGATCGCCTCGGGTGATCGCCGTCGTGTTGCCCTGGGCGCTATTGGGTTGGGCCTGGAAATTGTAGGGGCTCTGGTGGTGGTCGCCACTGCGGTTGCGGACGTCGCCAAGGCCGCATCGATAGCCACGAGGTTTGCGGGTGTTGGTAAAGCCGTGGTGTCGATGTTTAATTTACCGGGAGCCGTGGCGGGCACGGCGAAATCCTTATTTCGGCTCACCGCAATGGGCGTCAGAAGCATGGGCGTGAACGTACCGAAAACACTCGCCAAAGGACTCACTGATTTCAGCAGACTGGTGTGTGGCGGCAAAAACGCTCAGAAATTATTCAGGCTATCGCCACGTCAGCGTATAGGCAAAGAGGTCAATAACTTGATGGGAAATATTGCCTTGCCGAACACGATTAAAGGCATGGTAGATTTTGCCGAGCAATCACCGACCCAAGTGTCTAAAGGCAGCAACTCCCTGGCGATTTAACGCCTGGCGGTTGCTGTTTCGAGCAGGGATGCTTATTACTCGCTGGTTTATCCAGATACTGCGCGTCACCCCGGTGTTCTGCGTGATTTCAGCATGTTTTGCCATTGCGCGGCCTTGGTCATACGTCATGCTTTTACGCACCGCCAGCGGCATGCTGTTCAGTGCTGCACTGAAGCCTTGAACAGCAGAAGTAGCCGTAGCATCGTTCATTTTCACCAACATCAAATAGCCACTCGTGCGCTCCACAATAGTGCCGACAGACGACCCATTATCTTTGCCCTTAATCAGGTCGCCTTCTCAGTGGCCGGGCATCAAGTTCAGGAATTTCCTCGCGTTTTTAAAAGACTTTTTCAAGGTATGTTCCTCGTCAGCATGTTTTTCTTCGTTTGTGGCGCATTTATCTGGCTACGTAAATGAAGTACTGCTCAGCAACAATCCGTTCCTCAACCGCCAAACAAAAAAAGCCCCGCGACCGAATGGGGCGCGGGGCTAAAAATTGGCTGGATGCGACCAACCAAAGGAGCTCTTTACATCACTTGCTGCTGGCGACGACCGTGTCCGGCTGCCAGCCGCCACCGAGGGCCTTGTAGATCGCGACGATGCCGCGATACAGGTCGACTTCGGCCTGGGCCTGGGAGTCTTCAGCCGCCAAGCGCTCACGTTGCGCATCGAGCAGCACCAGGAAGTCCACGGTGCCTTCGCGGTAACGAATCGCGGCAAGGTCGGCGGCGGCGCGGCTGGATTCACTTTGACGGATCAGCGAGACCAGACGCTGTTGGCGTTTGCCGTAATCGCTGAAGGCGTTTTCCGATTCTTCCAACGCCAGCAACACTTGCTGCTCATAGGTCGCCAGAGCGCCATCGGCTTCGGCATTCGCACCGCGCAAACGCGCACGCACGCTGCCCAAGTCAAATGCAGCCCAGGTGATGCTTGGGCCAAGGGACCAGGCATTCGCTGCTGCCGAGCCAATCTGCGAACCGCGCCCGGCGGTAAAGCCGAGGAAGCCGCTGAGGCTGACCCGTGGGAACAGGTCGGCCTTGGCCACACCGATACGCGCGGTGGCCGCAGCCAGTTTGCGTTCGGCGCTGAGGATGTCCGGGCGACGTTGCAGCAACTGGCCGGGGTCGCCGATCGGCAAGGCCTTGGCAATCGCCGGCAGGTCTTTGGGGCTCAGGTCTACGCTCAGCTTGTCGGGGCGCTGGCCGAGGAGGGTGGCGATGCGGTTACGCTCGCGCACTTGCTCGGCCTGCAGTTGCGGCACGCTGGCTTCAACGGCCGCCAGGCGTGCGTCGGCGCGTTCCACATCGAGCTGATCGCCAACACCTGCATCACGCAGGCTCACAGTGATGGTGCGCGATTCCTGCTGGTTCTTCAGGTTGTCCAGGGCGATACGTTCACGCAGTTGCGCACCACGCAGTTGACCGTAGGCATCCACCAATTCGGCAATCATGGTGACTTGCAGTTGGTACAGGTCGGCCTCGGCGACCTGTTGGTCAGCGTCGCTGGCCTCCAGGTTGCGGCGGATACGGCCGAACAAGTCGACTTCCCAGGCCATGTCCAGGCCCAGGTCATAGCGCTCGCTGTTGACACGCTGGGTGGTCTGGCCCGGGATCTGGCCTTTGCCCACGTCACTGCTGGCGCGAGAGGTGACGACCGGCATGATATCGGTGGCCACGTCATCACGGATGGCACGTGCCGCCCGCAGACGGGCGAACGCCACACGCAGATCGCGGTTACCGCTCAGCGACTGGGTCACCAGTTGGTTGAGGGTCGGGTCGTCGAACTGCTGCCACCAGATGCCTTCGTACTGGGCGTGGTCATAACTTTTGGTGTCGGCGGCGGCCGTAACATTGGCCGCCTCCAATTTTTCGGTTTTGTAGTCCGGGCCCACGGCGCAGGCGCTCAGCGCCAGTACCAGCAAGCTCGGCAAAAATACTTTCACGCTCATTGCTGTGTCTCCAGCTTCAAGGCCTTGGCCGCTTTGCGTGCTTCGCCGCGCTCCACAAAGCGACGGATCAGTACGTAGAACACTGGCGTCAGCAGCAGACCGAAGAAGGTCACCCCGATCATCCCGGAGAACACCGCCACGCCCATGGCATGCCGCATCTCGGCACCGGCACCGCTGGACATCACCAGTGGCACCACACCCATGATGAAGGCGAACGAGGTCATCAGGATCGGCCGCAGACGCAAGCGGCAAGCTTCCAGTACCGCCGCCAGCGGATCGAGACCTTCCTGCTGTTTATCCTTGGCAAACTCGACGATCAGAATCGCGTTCTTACACGCCAGGCCCACCAGTACGATCAAGCCAATCTGGGTGAAGATGTTGTTGTCGCCGCCGGAGATAATCACCCCGGTGATGGCCGACAGCAGCGTCATCGGTACGATCAGGATCACCGCCAGTGGCAGGCTCCAGCTTTCGTATTGGGCGGCCAGTACCAGGAACGCCAGCAGTACGCAGAGCGGGAACACGAACAGCGCGGTGTTGCCCGAGAGGATTTGCTGATAGGTCAGGTCGGTCCACTCGTAGGTCATGCCATTAGGCAGTTCGTCTTTCAGCAACTTTTCAATCGCAGCCTGAGCCTGGCCGGAGCTGTAGCCCGGTGCGGCGTTGCCGTTGATTTCAGCGGTGATAAAGCCGTTGTAGTGCATCACGCGGTCCGGCCCCGAGGTGTCGCTGACCTTGATAAAGGTCGCCAGCGGGATCATCTCGCCCTTGTTGTTGCGCACTTTCAGCTGGCCGATCTGGTCTTCATCCTGGCGGAACTGTTGCTCAGCCTGCACGTTGACCTGATAGGTACGCCCGAAGCGGTTGAAGTCGTTGGCATACAACGAACCCAGGTAGATCTGCAGGGTGTCGAAGATGTCGCTGATCGCCACGCCGTGGGTCTTGGCCTTTTCGCGGTCAATGGCGGCATCGACCTGGGGCACGTTGACCGTGTAGCTGGTGAACAGGCCGAACAACTCAGGTACGCCACGGCTTTTGGTGATGATGTTCTGCACTTCTTTGTACAGCTCGTCATAACCCAGGTTGCCACGGTCTTCGACTTGCAGGCGGAACCCGCCGATCGTACCCAGGCCCTGTACCGGCGGCGGTGGGAAGATCGCCATGTAGGCTTCTTCGATGCTGCTGTATTTACCGTTCAGTGCCCCGGCAATTGCGCCGGCGGACATGCTCGGGTCTTTACGCTCATCGAACGGCTTCAAGGTAACGAACACGATGCCGTTGTTCGGGCTGTTGGTAAAACCGTTGATAGACAAGCCGGGGAAGGCAATAGCGCTTTCCACGCCGGGCTGTTTCATGGCGATGTCGGACATGCGCTTGATCACGTCTTCGGTGCGGTCCAGGCTGGCGGCGTCCGGCAATTGCGCGAAGGCCACCAGGTACTGCTTGTCCTGGGCCGGTACGAAACCGGTCGGCGTGTGGGCAAAGCCCAACCATGTCAGCACCATCAGGCCGGCGTACAGGAACAGCGCAATGCCACTGCCGCGAATCACCCGGCGCACGGTGCCTACATAACCATGGCTGGCTTTGTCGAAGAAGCGGTTGAACGGTTTGAACAACCAGCCACCCAGCATCTTGTCGAGGAACCTGGAGAAGCCGTCCTTCGGTGCGTTATGACTTTTAAGCAGTACCGCAGCCAGTGCGGGCGACAAGGTCAGCGAGTTGAACGCCGAAATCACCGTGGAAATCGCAATGGTCAAGGCGAACTGCTTATAGAACTGCCCGGTCAGCCCACTGATAAAGGCCGCCGGAATGAACACCGCACAGAGTACCAATGCAGTCGCGATGATCGGGCCAGTCACTTCGCTCATGGCCTTTTCAGTGGCCGGGAACGGTTCCAGTCCCAACTCGATATTTCGCTCGACGTTCTCCACCACCACGATGGCGTCGTCCACCACGATACCAATGGCCAGCACCAATCCGAACAGCGACAGCGCGTTGAGTGAGAAGCCAAACAAGTGCATGACTGCAAACGTACCGATCAACGATACCGGCACCGCCACCAATGGAATGATCGAGGCACGCCAGGTTTGCAGGAACAGGATCACCACCAGCACTACCAGAATCAGTGCTTCGAACAAGGTGTGAACCACCGCCTCGATGGAGCCGCGCACGAAGACTGTCGGGTCATAGGCAATGCGGTAATCCATGCCTTCCGGGAAGCTCTTTTTCAGCTCCGCCATCTTGGCGCGCACTTCATTGGAGATGTCGATGGCGTTGGAGCCAGGGCGTTGGAAGATCGGAATCGCCACGGCCGGCTGGTTATCGATCAACGAGCGCAGGGCGTATTGACTGGAACCCAACTCCACCCGTGCGATGTCCTTCAGGCGCGTGATTTCGCCGTTAGCGCCAGCACGAATCACGATGTTTTCGAACTCTTCCTCAGTGACCAGGCGGCCCTGAGTATTGACCGACAGCTGGAAGCTGGTGTCGTTGGGCGCAGGCTGCGCGCCCAGCGCACCGGCCGCCACCTGACGGTTCTGTTCACGAATGGCCGTCACCACATCGGTGGCGGTCAGGTTGCGCGAGGCGGTCTTGTTCGGGTCCAGCCATACACGCAGGGAGTAATCGCCCATGCCGAACAACTGCACATCGCCCACGCCGCCCAGCCGTGCCAACTCATCCTTGATATTGAGGATGGCGTAGTTGGACAGGTAGAGCATGTTGTAGCGCTGATCCGGGGAGGTGATGTGCACCACCATGGTCAGGTCAGGAGACGCCTTGTCCACGGTGATACCGATGCGCGTCACTTCCTCAGGCAGTTTTGGCTGCGTGCGGGTCACGCGGTTCTGTACCTGTACCTGCGCGTTGTCCAGGTCGGTGCCCAAGGCGAAGGTGATGGTCAGGGTCAGCTTGCCGTCGGCGGTCGATTGCGAGGACATGTACAGCATGTTCTCGACGCCGGTGATGGCTTGCTCCAACGGAGCGGCCACGGTTTCACCGATGACTTTGGGGTTGGCGCCCGGGAAGTTGGCACGTACTACCACGGTAGGCGGCACCACTTCCGGGTATTCGCTGATCGGCAATTGGAACAGCGAAATCGCACCGGCGATCAAAATCAACAGCGACAGCACCGCTGCGAAGATCGGCCGCGAAATGAAGAACTTGGAAAAATTCATCTTGAGTTGTATCCCTTAACCGCGTGGAGTCGCGACGGCTGCGAGCTTGGGCGCGGCTTTATCCGGCGCCACTTGCTCGAGGTTGCTGGCTTCAAGCGCTTGTCGTTGTTGTGCCAAGGCGGCGAGGGTTTCCTTGCTGGCCATCGGGATCGTTTCCGGCGCAACCGGCGAACCCGGACGAATGCGCTGCAAGCCCTTCACGACGATGGTGTCGTCCTTGGTCAAACCGCTGCGCACAATGCGCAGGCCTTCGATCTTCGGCCCCAGTTCCACCGAGCGATAAGCCGGCTTGTCGCCGTCCATCACCAGCACGAACTTCTTGCCAAGGTCGGTACCGACCGCTTCGTCGTTGATCAGCACGGCGGAGTAGGTGCCGCTGCCGACCAGCTTCAAACGCGCATACAGGCCAGGGGTGTATTCGCCCTTGCTGTTATCGAACACGGCGCGACCACGGATGGTGCCGGTGGCCGGGTTGACCTGGTTGTCGACGAAGTTCATCTGGCCCAGGTGCGGGTTGCCGGTTTCGTTGGACAGGCCCAGGTACACAGGGGTGGTCGCGCCACGGCGGCCTTCACGGGCCAGCTCGGTGTACTTGAGGTACACGCGCTCGTCGGCGTCGAAATAGGCGTAAACCTTGTCGGTGGAGACCACGCTGGTCAGCGGCGTTGTGTCGGCGGTCACCAGGTTGCCGGCGGTGATTTCAGCACGGCTGACGCGGCCACTGATCGGCGAGGTCACGCGGGTGAAACTCAGGTTCAACTTGGCCAGGTCCAACTGCGCCTGAATCCCGGCGACAGCAGCGCGGGCTTCCTGGGCGGCGGTGGTGCGCGAGTCGGCCAGTTCGGCAGAGATCGCATTGCTCTGGCGCAGACGCTCGCCACGTTGCGCTTCGTTATCGCTACGGCTGGCGGCGGCTTTGGTTTGTGCGAGTTGGGCTTCGAGGCGGCGCACCTCAGCCTGGAACGGGCGCGGATCGATCTGGAACAGCAGGTCGCCTTTCTTCACCAGGGCGCCTTCGGTGAAGGCCACCTGGTCGATCTGGCCGGACACGCGCGGACGAATCTGCACGGTTTCCGGGGCTTCCAGGCGACCGGTGAATTCGTCCCACTCGTTGACCGGTTGCTCCAGCACCTTGGCCACACTGATTTTCGCCGGGGGCATGGCGGCCGCTTGGTCCGGGGTCTTGCCGCAGGCGCTCATCACCACCACGGCCAAAATCGCCAAGGGGAAGCGCAAGTGTTTGAGTGACTGTTCCATGAGGTGCATCCGCCAATGTATTTGAGATGGGCGGATCATGCGCGGCGAGGTGCTATGTCACGAATCGAATGAAACAAAGGTAACTATCATTCGGAATGATATAAGCGAGAGGCGAGCCCTCTAGAATGGCGTTTTCGTTAGGGAGCTATCAATGGGCGTGATGACAAAGGTGTATTGCGCAGCGTGCAAGGAACGACGCTTACAGGCGGAGGTCGCTGCCCAGCAATTCCCTTTCAGCCGTCAGCCGGTGGCGTCAGGTGGCCGCGCTGGCTGCCGATCGAACCGCCTAAACAGTACATCAACCCGCCCGCCACAACAAAAACCACCAACATATAAAACATGCTGTACGCCGGCTGCGTCGCCAACACCCACCCACACAACACCGGCCCCAACGCCGCGCCGACGTTGCTCAGGTTCTGCGCGGCGTAATACATGCCGCGCAGGTGATTGGGCGCGATGTTGTCGATAAACATGTATTCGGCCGGGAACACGATAATTTCGCCGAGGGTGAAAATTGCCATCGACAGCACCCACATCACCAGCGTGGTCGACAGCGCAAACCCGCCCAGCCCGACGATAAACAGGCTCAGGCCAGCGGCCAGCCACCGATTCAGGTAACGCGGGGAAATCCGCTTGCCGAGGCTGTATTGCAAGCTGATCACCATCAAGGCATTGGTGGCCACAAGGGTGCTGATGATCCGGTAGGTCTCTTGAGGCGTGGTGGTGACGATCAGGTATTGCGAGAGGTAGGCCGTGAACTGGCCGAACACCACGGCACTGAGTAAGCCGCCCAAGGTAAAGCACACCAGGCGGTAATCCCGTAGCAGCAGTGTGCCGACCGCCAGGAACGCAATGGAGGGCGGGTTGGCTTCGGCCGTGAGCAGATGCCTGTCACCCCACACGCAGTAGATCAACAAGAACCCGGCGCCAAGCCCGGCCGACAGCATGAATGGCAGGCTGGCATCTACGGTGGCCAACCCCGCGCCCAGGAACGGCCCGACGGCATAACCGATATTGGTCAGCGTGTATTTGATCGAAAACGCTTCACTGCGCCGGTCGACGGCAAGCAGGCTGCCAAACCCGGCTTTTACCGCGATATCGATCACCGCATACGCGAGGTTCACCGCCACCAGGCACAGGTAAAACAGCCAGAGCGCGGGCGCGATAGCGGCGCCGAGAAAGCCCAGTGTGAACACGGCGCAGAAGGTCAGCATAAGCCGGTAACTGCGCATCCGGTCCACCAGGAAGCCGCCATACAGACTCAGCAGCGAGCCGATGATCAGTGTGCTGCCGATCACCAGGCCGATATCGGCGATGCTCAAGCCAAAGTGGCCCGACAAATAGATGACCAGATAGGGCAGGGTGATTGCGCGGGCGAGCGTCAGTATCAGCGAGGCACTCAATAGCAGGTTTAGGGCAGGGGGATAGTGTTTCAGCGTGGCCAGCATTCGAGCCTCAGCGTCCATTTATCAGAGTGCAAGCAGCTTACCTTTGAACCGGGTTCTGATTTAGGATGGTTTTTATCCAGATACAGGAACTCAATTCATGAATAAGGGCTGTGCATGTTTTCTTCAGAGCGCCTGAAGGGCATCGATGTATTCGTCTGTGTCGCACAGTACGGCAGCTTTACGGCGACCGCCGGGAAGATGAACCTGACTGCTTCGGCCGTGAGTAAAAGCATTGCGCGCCTGGAAGCCCGCCTGGGTGCCCGACTGTTCCACCGCACCACGCGCAGGTTGTCGCTGACCGATGCCGGCGTGGCCTACCTGCGCACCTGCACCGGCGTGTTAGCCGACCTGGAAGAAGCCGAATGGGCATTGCAGGCTGAAAACACCGAACTGCGCGGGCGTGTGCGCATCGACCTGCCCGGCGCCTTTGGCCAGGCGCAGGTGCTGCCGATCCTGCTGCCGTGGCTGAACACTCATCCATTGCTGACCCCGCACATCTCTTTCTCCGATGGCTTTGTCGATCCGTTCAAGGAAGGTGTGGATATCGTCGTGCACATCGGCGACGCCCCGGCCTGGCCGGAGACGGTAGGGCATCAGTTACTCACCCGAGAGTGGCATGTGCTCTGCGCATCCCCGGCGTATCTCGCTCGCCACGGCATGCCACAGTCCGAGCATGACCTCGAGCAGCATCAGTGCATGGCCTACGGCTGGGTCGATGGCCGCGTCAGCCCCTGGCGGCATACCGGCGAACAAGGCCTGGCGCTGCATACACACATACAGCCGCAACTGGTGATCGGCCATGGCGCCGGGCTGAAGTTGGCCGCGCTGGCCGGCTGCGGTATCGCGCAACTGCCGTCGTGGCTGGTCGAGCAACACTTGCAGGACGGCGCGCTGGTGCAGGTCTTGCCGCACTTGGCCTGTGTCGGCATGGGCATCAGTGTGGCCTGGGTCAAACACCGCCACGCGCTGCCCAAGGTGCGTGCGGTGGTGGAAGTGCTGGTTGCAGGGTTGGGCGCGGTTGAGTGACACTCATTGATTTTCCGAACAAATTTTCCACAGGATGCGCAGATGCCAAACCTCCCGACACCGCCTTCCACGGGCGACGATCCTTACCTTTGGCTGGAAGACGTCGACAGCACGCAGGCGCTGGATTGGGTGCGCGCACAAAACCTCAAGACCCACGCCCGGCTCGCCGAATCCGCGCCCTTCAAGGCTATGCAGGCCGACCTGCTGGCGGTGCTCGACTCGGACAGCAATATCCCCTACGTGGAAAAAATCGGCGCCCACTATTACAACTTCTGGGTCGACGCCGCGCACCCTCGCGGCCTGTGGCGGCGGACCACGCTGGCGGAATATCGCAAGGCGCAACCGGCCTGGGAAACCGTGCTGGATATCGACGCGTTGAATGCCCTGGAAGGTGAAAATTGGGTCTGGCACGGCGCCGACTGCCTGCATCCTGGCTATCAACGCGCGCTGGTCGCACTGTCCCGTGGCGGTGCGGACGCGAGTGTCACGCGCGAATTTGATCTGGTCGAAAAAGCCTGGGTCAAAGACGGCTTCGAGTTGCCCGAATCCAAGGGCGGGCTGGGTTGGATCGACCACGACAACGTGTATGTGTTTACCGACTTCGGTGCAGACAGCATGACCCGCTCGGGTTACCCGCGCATCGTCAAGCAATGGCCGCGCGGTACGCCCCTGAGTGCCGCGACGATCGTCTACGAAGGCCGGCACGACGATATGTATATCGCGGCGATGCACGACAGCACACCGGGTTACGAGCGTGATTTCGTCAGCCGCACCCTGGCGTTCTACAACAACGAACTGTACCTGCGCGCCCCGGATGGCACGCTGAGCAAAATCGACGCGCCGAACTCGGCCGACAAGTCGGTGCACAAAGACTGGTTGCTCCTGCAGTTGCGTGATGATTGGGCGGTGGGGGATGGCTATGTGGCCGGCTCGTTGCTGGCGATCAACTTTGCACGCTTCATGGCCGGCGCGCGGGATTTCGACCTGTTGTTCGTGCCATCGGACAGCACCTCGCTGGCCGGCATGGACTGGACCCGCAACCACTTGGTGCTCAACGTGCTGGAGGACGTCAGAAACCGTCTCAGCGTGCTGACGCCCGGTCCACAAGGCTGGGCACGCAGCGCATTTGTCGGCGCGCCGGCGATGGCGACCGTGGATGTGAGCGCCGTCGACAGCGATGACAGCGACGCCGTGTGGCTGGTCACCCGAGGTTTTCTTACGCCGGTCACGCTGTCACTGGCCGAGCTTGGCGCGCAACCCGAAGTGCTGAAAGCCATGCCGGCGTTCTTCGATGCGAGCCGGCATGTGGTTGAACAGCATTTTGCCGTGTCCAAAGATGGCACCCGCGTGCCGTATTTCCTGGTGCACGAACAGGGCTTGCAGTACAACGCCAACGCGCCGACCTTGCTCTACGGTTATGGCGGCTTTGAAGTCTCGCTGTGCCCGGAATACTCCGGCGGGCTGGGTCGCGCCTGGCTGTCCAAAGGCGGCGTGTATGCCGTGGCGAATATTCGCGGCGGCGGCGAATACGGCCCGCGTTGGCATCAGGCGGCACTCAAGCACAAGCGTGGGCGCGCCTATGAGGATTTTGCCGCAGTGGCGCAAGACCTGATCAGCCGCAACATCACCTCGCCCCGGCACCTGGCCGTGCAAGGTGGCAGCAATGGCGGCCTGTTGACCGGCAACATGCTCACCCAATACCCCGAGCTGTTCGGGGCCGTGGTCATCCAGGTGCCGTTGCTCGACATGCAGCGCTATCACCATTTGCTGGCAGGCGCCTCGTGGATGGAAGAGTACGGCAACCCGGACGTGCCCGAAGAATGGGCCTACATCCAGACGTTTTCACCCTACCACCTGTTCGACCCGGCCAAGACCTACCCGCCGGTGCTGTTCACCACCTCGACCCGCGATGACCGCGTACACCCGGCCCATGCCCGCAAGCTTGCGGCCAGGATGATCGATGCCGGCCAGGACGTGACGTACTACGAAAACATCGAGGGCGGCCACGGCGGCGCAGCGGATAATGCCCAGAGTGCGTACATGAAAGCACTGGTCTACGGCTTTTTGTGGGAGCGCTTGAGCGCTGGCCACGGCTGACCGGCGCTGGCCGGTATGTTCGGATGCCCTTTGGATAAGTGAAGAGTCAGATGCGCACACCCTATGTTTTTATCTTGATGTCGATGTTGTTGGCGGGTTGTGGTTCGTCGGGGGCAACCACTGGAAATCATGCGTTCGAACGCCAGCAAAACGCGCCGCTGACGTCCAATGCACGGCTGGATCCTTACACCGTTGAGAAGCTCAATGCGATTCTTCATGAGCGTCAAAACTACCGGTTGCTTCCCGCAGGCCAACAGATCGGCCTCATCTCGGAGGCCTTTTTAGGCACGCCCTATGTTGCCAACAAGTTACAGGGCTCACTGAGCACCCCCGAACAACTGGTGGTCGATTTTCGAGGCCTGGATTGCTTCACCTACCTGGATTACGTCGAGGCCCTGCGACAATCAGCAGCACAACCCGACTTTATGAAAAACCTGTTGCGCACGCGTTATGTGGATGGCGATCTTGATTTTCTCAGCCGTAAGCACTTCTACACCGATTGGGCCTACAGCGGCACGTATAAACCGGCGCAAGACATCACCGCGCAGCTAAGCGCCCATGCCGTTCGCCGCGAAAAACGCCTCAACCAAAAAGCCGACGGCAGCGCCTACCTGCCTGGCCTGCCGGTGGTCCTGCGTACGGTCACCTACATTCCCGCCGATTTTATCGACAAGACGGTCATCAATCGCCTGCACGAGGGCGATTTTATTGGCATCTATACGCCCCTGGCCGGGCTGGATGTGACCCATGTGGGGTTCTTTATCATGACGGACAAAGGCCCCGTACTGCGCAATGCGTCTTCGCATTCAGGCAGCCAGAAGGTGGTGGATTCGCCGTTTCTGGCGTATGTGGCCAATACGCCGGGGATTGTTGTGCTGAGGGCGAAGGAGTAAAGGGTTCAATTGAGCCACTGTCCCGCCAGGGATGCGACGTTTACAGTGAACTTCGCTTCGGCATGAGCTAACTTTCATGTACGCGCTTTTGCGAAAACTCGCTGGATACCGCCTCAATGAGAGATCTGCCGCCCACCGCGACCTTGCGTGCTTTTGAAGTTGCGACCCGCCATCCGACGTTTACAGCCGCCGCACAGGAGTTGCATGTGACTCAAAGCGCGGTCAGTCACCAGCTCAAGCACCTGGAGGCGCTTTGGGGCGTGCAGTTGTTTGAGCGTGGCAAGGCGTTACGCCTCACGGCAGCGGGGGCTACGCTGGCGCCCATCGTGCGGGAGTTTTTCATCAGCCTGGAGGCGACGTTGGGTGACTTGCGCGAGCAAAAGGGCAGGGTGCGACTCAGCGTCAGCACCACCTATTCCTTCGCGCTCAAATGGTTGCTGCCACGCTTGCCACGTCTGGCTCGTCAGCACCCCGAGCTGTTGGTCTCGCTGGACACCACGGATAAAATTATCCACTTCTCGCACGGCCAGGCGGATGTTGCGATCAGGCTCGGCAAGGGCAATTACCCAGGTCTGCATTCGGAGTTTCTGTTTGGGGAGCAGGTGTTTCCTGTGGCCAGCCCCGAACTGCTGCGACGCGTGGGAACGCCGCTGAGCCCCGCAGACTTGTTGCACTTCCCGCTGCTGACGCGCGATGGCGCCGAGTTGGTGCCAAAGTGGGAGGTGTGGTTTCAAACCGTCGGCCTGGCCTATTTGCCGCTCAAGGAGAGCGTCAGGTTTGGCGATACCAACATGACGGTCGAGGCGGCCTTGCTCGGCCAGGGCGTTGCATTGGTGCGCAGCGGGCATGTCGAGAATGAAATCAGCGATGGCCGTTTGGTACGGCTGTTCGACATACCGCTGCCATCGCCGCTGGCTTACTACTTCGTCTGCCCCAAGGGCATCGAATCGCAGCCGCACATCGCCAGCTTTCGCCAATGGCTGGTCAGCGAGGCGCTGAAAGTACAGGCGTAGATCCGTGAGTTATGAGCATTTGCTCATGGTGCAATGAGGAGACTTCGCTTTAGCCCCGGCGCCGCATTGCCTAAAGTGGCGCATGCCTATTCATCTCGTTTTCCTCGTGCTGTTCGCCGCGCTCCTGCATGCCAGTTGGAACGCGCTGCTGCGTAGCGGCGCCGATCGGCTGTGGTCGATGACGGTGATGTGCGTTGCCATCGCCATCACCAGTGTGGTTGCTGCGACATTCATGGCGCCCCCGGCGATTGAAAGCTGGGGCTACGCGGTGGTGTCGGGGTTGCTGCATGTGGGCTACAACCTGTTTCTGGTGCGCAGTTACCGGGTCGGCGACCTGGGGCAGGTCTATCCGATTTCACGTGGATCGTCGCCGGTGCTGATCACCTTCGGTGCCGCCGTGTTTGCCGGAGAAACCATCACCCCTGGCGAGCTCGTCGGTATTGCGCTGGTGTCGGGCGGGATTATTTCGCTGGCCTTCAGAGGCCGCAGTCTGTCGGTTCCCAGCTTGCCCTATGCGCTGGGAACGGGCGGCTTTATCGCGGCCTACAGCGTGGTCGACGGCATCGGTGCGCGGCTCTCCGGTGCGCCACTTGCCTACACGGTGTGGATGTGCGCCCTGTGGGGCGTACTGATGCCGGTGGTCTACATCGGCCTGCGCGACAGCCGCAGCTTGTTCTGTTTCCGGCCCGGAACAATGACCGCGTTGGTCGGCGGGCTGGTCTCATTGCTCGCGTATGGAATGATCATCTACGCCATGAACGAAGCGCCCCTGGGCGCGGTATCGGCACTGCGCGAAACCAGCGTGCTGTTCGCGGCGTTGATCGGCTATGCGTTTCTTGGCGAGACGCTCACTGCACGCCGAATACTGGCGTGCGTGGTGATCGCCGGCGGTACTCTCATCATCGGTTGATACAGCCAACAGCTCAGGAGCTATGTTCAATGGTCAATGTCTCGCAGGCACCGCTGATTCTAATCACGGGTGGCAGTCGTGGAGTGGGGGCCGCCACCGCCCGGCTCGCCGCCGAAAGGGGTTATGACGTGGCTATCAGCTACGTTGCCAACGAATCCGCAGCGCTGGCAGTGGCTGCGGATGTAGAAGCACTGGGGCGCCGGGCGTTGGCGATGCGGGCCGACAGTGCGGACCCGCAACAGGTGGCCGATTTGTTCGCGGCCATCGACCGCAGGTTCGGACGTATCGACGTGCTGGTCAATAATGCCGGGATGCTGGGGCCTCAGTCTCGCCTGGAAGACCTTGGCGTGGAGCGGATGCAGCGCATCTTTGCGGTCAATGCCATTGGGCCAATACTCTGTGCCCAACAGGCGGTGAAACGCATGGCTTACCGCCACAACGGCCCGGGCGGTGTGGTGATCAATGTCTCTTCGGCCTCGGCGCGCCTCGGCAGCCCCAATGAGTACGTCGACTATGCGGCGTCAAAGGGCGCGTTGGAGACGTTCACCATTGGGTTTGCAAAGGAGGTGGCGCGCGAAGGCATACGCGTCAACTGTATCCGCCCCGGGCATATCTATACCGACATGCACGCCAGTGGCGGTGAGCCGGGGCGGGTCGATCGGGTCAAGGATTCGATCCCCATGGGGCGCGGTGGACAGCCCGAGGAGGTGGCGCGCGCGATTCTATGGCTGGCGAGCGCTGAGGCATCCTTCGTTACCGGTACATTCCTCGACGTGACGGGCGGTAAATGAGCCGGCGCCACGGATCATCGGTTGCTTGCGCTCGGTTCAAGTAAGCGCGGGCTGCCTGACCTTGCGACTCAATCCCGGTGTCTGCCCCGTAATGCGCTTGAATGCACGACTGAAGGCGGCCTGGGAGGTATAGCCCAAGCGCTGCGCCACCTCTTCGATCGGCAGCCTTTCGAGGGTCAGCCACTGGCTTGCAAGCCGCATTCGCAGTTCGGTGACATAGCGCAGCGGGGTCATGCCGATAGTCACTTGAAAGCGGTCCGCGAACACCGAGCGCGAGGTATTGCAGTGCTCTGCCAGCTGCGCAACGGTCCACTCGCGACCCGGTTGTTGGTGGAGCGCAAGCAGCGCACCGGCCAAACGTGGATCGCGCAAGGCGGCGACCAGCCCAGAGGCATTGCCGCAGGCGCACTCCACCCAGCCGCGAACGACCATGGCCGCCACCACGTCGGCCAGCCGCGCGAGGATACCGGCGAAGCCGACACGGGCGGCGCTGACCTCGCGTTCCATGGTGGTCAGGATCGGTACCAGTCCGGGGTAACGCTGGCCACCGGCATCAATCAGCATCAGGCCCGGCATCAGCCGACCAAGACCATGGATGCTGCCCAGTTCAAACTCCATGCAACCACTGAACACAATAGTGCTTGGCGTGGGGCTGCCATCGGTTCCGGTATCCACCGCGCTGACGGTGTCGCCGAGAGGGTCGCCGTCTAAACGGTCGATGTCTTGAACCGGCACGTCCGTATGGGAAAGCAGTTGATGGGCCGCGCCATGGGAAATAAACACGGCGTTGCCGGCAGACAGCGCGTAGGTGGTTCCGTCCTCCATCTTCAAGACCGCAGTGCCGACGGCCATGAAGTGGAACCAGGCGTGCCCGGGTTTTTCCGCGAAGCCCAAACCAAAGGTCGGCCCCGTTTGGATACGCCGGTATTCGACCCCACGCAGGCGCATGCCGCGTAACAGCTCGTTGATGAGATCTGAGGAAAGCGCAAACTGATCTGTAGGCATCGTTCAGGTGTTTTAGTCAAAAAGTAGAGACTTTAGATCATAGATCATCCGGATTCCCGCGCCTAGACTGCGGCTCGCAATGAAGATTGGGAGATCCGTGCAATGACTGACTGTGTGTGTAATGCCGTTTCCGACCGCCATGTTGGCGTCGACTCGGACGTAGAACCTGCATCCCCCGCGTGGATGGCAGTATTTTCCTTGGCCATGGGTGTGTTCGGATTACTGACCGCTGAGTACCTTCCGGCCAGTTTGTTGACGCTGATGGCGACTGACCTGGGCGTGTCCGAAGCGCTGGCTGGCCAGGCAGTCACCGTGACGGCGGTGGTGGCGCTGTTCGCCGGCTTGTTGGTGCCAGGCCTGACCCGTGGCATCGACCGACGTTGGGTGTTGCTGGGTTTTTCCACGTTGATGGTCGCCTCCAATCTGTTGGTCGCCGTTTCATCCAGCTTCGCGGTGCTGTTGTTGATGCGTATCTTGCTGGGCATTGCCCTTGGCGGGTTCTGGAGCATGGCGGCGGCGGTAGCGATGCGCCTGGTGCCGAGTGCCTTGTTGCCCAGGGCGCTGTCGATCATTTTCAGCGGCATCGCCATCGGCACGGTCGTTGCGGTACCGCTGGGCAGCTATCTGGGTGGGCTATACGGCTGGCGCAGCGCGTTCTTTGCGGCGGCGGCGGTAGGCATGGTCACGCTGGCTTTTCAGTCGTTCACTCTGCCGCGCCTTGCGCCGCGCCGGCCGGCACGCCTGCGCACCGTTCTTGAAGTGTTGCTGCGCCCGGGCATCGCCATGGGGATGTTCGGTTGTGTACTGGTGCACAGCGGGCACTTCGCGATGTTCACCTATGTTCGGCCATTCCTCGAGGGGACTACGGGTATCGGCGCCCAAGGGCTGTCACTGATGTTGCTGGGGTTCGGTGTCGCAAACTTCGTCGGCACGCTGTTGGCCGGGAGGCTGCTGGAGCGCCACCCGCTGGCCACGCTGGTGTTGATGCCCGCACTGGTCGGCGTCGCCGCGCTGGCGTTGGTGCTGTTGCCGGCCTCGGTGCCGGGGCAGGCGGTCCTGCTGGCGATCTGGGGCCTGGCCTTTGGTGGCGTGCCGGTGGCGTGGTCGAACTGGGTCGCCAGCGCGGTCCCCGACCAGGCGGAAAGCGCCGGGGGCATGGTGGTGGCCTCGGTGCAGTCCGCCATCGCAACGGGCGCCGCCGCTGGCGGTGCGGTGTTCAGCCTCGGCGGCAGCGCAGGCGTATTCGTCGCCGCGGCCGTGCTGATGCTGCTGGCCGCATTGCTGATAGCGCTGCGTGTCCGCGTCCCTTGCGCCCATGGCATCCGCCAGTCCAAGCCCGCGTTGCACCTTTGATCCGGTTTGCCAAACCGTTTCGAACCCGTCCGTAACCAGGAGATACACCATGAACAATACGACGTCTCACCAAGGACGCCTCAAATCGTTGCGCGCGGCAGGTATCGGCAATGCGCTCGAATGGTTCGACTGGACCCTGTACGCAACCTTTTCGGTGTACCTGGCAAGCAACCTGTTCGACAAGACCGATGCGCGCTCGGCGATGCTCGCGACCCTTGCCGTGTTTGCGGTTGGCTTTGTCGCTCGCCCTGTCGGTGGATGGTTGTTTGGCCGGCTGAGCGACCGACTGGGGCGCCGGACCATCATGGTGATGACCATGCTGCTGCTTGCGATCAGCAGTCTTGGCATCGCGCTTATCCCTGACTACCAGAGCATTGGCCTGTATGCCTCGGTCGCGCTGTTGTTTTTTCGCCTGATGCAGGGGCTCGCCCATGGCGGCGAGACAGGGGTTTCCTATACCTATGTCGCTGAGATCGCCCCCAGCAAGCACCGTGGCTTATGGTCGAGTTCGGTTTATGTGGGCGTGACGCTCGGGGTGATGGCGGCGACGGCCGTGGCGGCGGCGCTGACCTGGCTGCTGGGCGCCCAGGCCATGGGTGACTACGGCTGGCGGATCGGTTTTGCCATTGGTGGAGTACTCGGTATTTACGCGCTGTTTTTGCGCCGTGGTGCGCAGGAGTCTCATGTGTTCGTAGCGCAGCAGGGGCTGGCGCGGCCGCGCAAGCTGTCCACGGGGGAGATGCTGCGAGTCGCGCGTAACATCGTCATGCTTGCAGCGGCCGCCAATGTCACTTACTACGCGTGGGTCACGTTCGGCGCGTCGACGGCGATCGCCCAAGGCATGGACGCCACGGGTGCCTATGTGGCCAGTCTCCTCGCGCAGATCCTCTGTGTGTGCTGGTTGCCGGTCTGCGGGATGTTGTCGGATCGGGTAGGGCGCCGGCCCATGGTCATCGCCTGGGGCCTGGGTGTGATTGTGCTGACCTACCCCCTCTCGATAATGGTGACAACCGAGCCCTACACGCTGTTCCTGGCCCAGGTGCTGGGGCTTGGCGCCTGGTCGCTGATCGCGGCGATTTTCCCTGCCGTGCTCTCCGAGCAGGTGCCGACCCAGGCGCGGGCTCAGGGTGTGGGCCTGGTGTCTTCCGTTTCGGTGGCGATCTTTGGCGGCACCGCCCCCTATCTGCACAACTATCTCGGCGGCGCCGACCTTGGCTATCTGTACGTCAGCTATGTCATCGGCTTGGGCGTCGTCACCGTCCTGGCCGGGTTTCTTATCGACGAAACGGCGGGCATCGACCTTGCGCACATCGAGGCGCCTGGCGTTCGAGCCAGCGTCAATCAATCGCCTTTACGATTCGCAGATTCAGCCGATCAAAGGAGTACGACGCTATGAATGCCGCACACCTCAAAACCGCCGCTGCACGAGGCGAACGACCGGGCACCAATGTGACCGTCAGTCAGGCGTCGGGGCCGCGTCAGGGCGCCCGCGAGACCTGGGTCGAAGTCCCTTCCGAGTCGGGCCCCGCGGCCGCTTGGTGCTATTCGGATCGCCGCGCCTATAGCCCGGGTGATTCGGTTTGCCTGTATCTGTCGTCGAACCGCCCGCAGGTGAAAATCCGCATCTACCGTGATGGCGCCATCGCCCGCACGCTGCATACCACCGACAACCTTGATGCTCGCTTCCATCCCATCCCCGAACGCGCCTACGAGCATGGCTGCCAATGGCCCGCCTTCATGCACTGGTCAATCCCGGCGGATGCCGAGCCGGGTGGCTATATCGTGGAAGTACGGGACGGCGACGACAGCGTCCTGGGGCATCATCTGTTTATCGTCAAGGCGCTACTCAAGCGTGCCGATGCCTTGGTGCTCGTTGCGGCCACCTCAACGTGGGCGGCTTATAACGACTGGGGCGGTGCCAATCATTACTTTGGCCTTCACCCCGGCACGCCGCGTGGTCGCTCACCGTTGCTGTCGACACAGCGCCCCTGGGCGCGAGGGCAGGTGTGGCTGCCGGAGGATGCACCTCGTTGCGTCAACGCGACCCGGCCCCGTAAGCCAGGGCCGGCGCGCTATGAGTTCATCGAATGGGCCAGCCTTAACGGCTACGCCAAGTACTACGCGCTGGCGGGCTGGGCCTCCTTTGAAAGACCTTTTGTGGTCTGGGCCGAACAGCAGGGTTACACGGTACATATTCTGACCCAGGACGATTTGCATCACGACCCGCACGCGCTTGAGGGCTACGCTTGCGCCGTCTTCGTCGGGCACGACGAGTACTGGACGCGGGAAATGCGTGACCATGTCGACGCGTTTGTCGAGGAGGGCGGCAAGGTCGCGCGTTTCGCCGGCAATTTCATGTGGCAGATCCGCCTGGAGGATGAGGGTCGGCGGCAGGTGGCCTACAAGTACGATGCCGCTGCGCTCGATCCTGTGGCCGCTACCGCGCCTCATCGGCTAACGGGGGCCTGGGAAGATCCGCGGGTCAATCACCCAGGGGCAAAGACGTTTGGGGTCAACGCTTTGCGCGGCATATACGCAAGCTTCGGGGGAATGGCGCCGCGCGGCCCTCGCGGGTACACCGTCTTCAGGCCTGAGCACTGGGCGTTCATGGGGACGGGCCTGGGTTACGCGGACATGTTCGCAGACGAAGCCAACATCTTTGGCTATGAGGTCGATGGCCTGGACTACACGTTCGTCGATGGCCTCCCGGAACCGCTCTACACCGACGATGCGCCCGGCGGACTGCAAATCCTCGCAATGGGCTGGGCGACCAATGCCGAGCATGGCCGGTCCGAGGATGCCTATTCATTCATGCTCGGCGATGGCGATGCCCGGTTTCGTGCCTCCATCCTGGCGCCCGATCCTGGTGACGCCAGTGTCGATGTGCATAGCCGCGGGGCCGGTATGGTGGTGCACTTCCACAAAGGTCGAGGCGAGGTCTTTACTGCGGCCACGTGCGAATGGGTGCATGGGCTCATGCAAGCAGACATTTACACCGTGATGATCACCAACAACGTGCTTGAGCGTTTCTTGCGCAATACGCGCATGGGATAGATGATCTGGGACTCCATCGCCGCTGATTAACCCACCGTGCTCCAGGTCTGAATGGCTCTAAAGCGTAAATGGCGTTAGCATTCCCATCATTGGGCTTAAACAGCCTGTTTTTCAGATCAGGGTCGCATTGTGGAAAAGCTAAAACGCCTCCAAAGTGGAATCGAAGGGCTCGACGCTCTGCTCAAGGGAGGGCTGGTCGCGGGCGCCTCCTACATAATCCAGGGGCGGCCAGGGTCTGGCAAAACCATCCTGGCCAACCAACTTGGGTTCCATCATGCGAACAATGGCGGCCGGGTTCTGGTCGCCACACTGCTGGCCGAGTCACACGACCGTCTGTTTCAGTTTCTTTCTACTCTGAGCTTTTTCGACGCGTCCAAAGTGGGCGCCGACATTCAGTTTGTCAGCGCGTTTGACACGTTGGAAAACGAAGGGCTGGACGAGGTGGTGAAACTGCTTCGGCGCGAGATAAGTCGCCAAAAAGCTACGGTGATGGTGGTGGATGGCTTGCTCAATGCTCGCTCAAAAGCCGACTCGCACATCGACACCAAGAAATTCATTTCCGAGTTGCAAGGGCACGCTGCTTTCGCCGGTTGCACGGTGCTATTTCTGACCAGTTCCCGTCTCGACGACGGCAGCCCTGAGCACACCATGGTTGATGGCGTCATTGAAATGGGCGAAGAGCTGTTTGGCACGCGCTCGGTACGTCGTATTCAACTGCGTAAAACGCGCGGCAGTGGAGCCATGACAGGCCTTCATGAATGTGAGATTACCGACAATGGTTTAGTGGTTTACCCTCGTCTCGAAAGCCTTTATAGCCACCCGTCCGCCCCCGACAGCGCCGACATGACGCGTATTCCCAGTGGCATTGGTTCGTTGGACGGCATATTGGGTGGCGGCCTTTACAGTTCCAGCGTGTCTCTGGTCATGGGCCCCTCCGGCATTGGTAAAACGACGCTGGGCCTGAAGTTTCTGGCCGAGTCGACGGTGGCGGCTCCAGGACTGCATTTTGGCTTTTATGAAAGCCCACAACGGTTACGACTCAAAGGCCAATCACTGGGTATCGATATCCAAGGCATGGAGGACAGCGGCGCCCTGAGCATTGCCTGGCAGCCGACGACTGAGGGGTTACTGGATGGGTTGGGCGCACGCCTGTTGAGCCTTGTAGAAGAAAAGGGCATCAAGCGCCTGTTCATCGATAGCCTCAGCGGTATGACCCGAGTCTCTACAAACCCGGCGCGAACTACTGAATTCTTCAGTGCGCTGATGAATGAGCTTCGATCCAGGGGCGTAACCGTATTCGCATCCTGGGAAATGCGTGATCTATTTGGCTCCGAGGTCAGCGCGCCAAACTCTGACCTGTCCAGCATCGTCGATAACTTGATGCTGATGCGTTTCTCTGAGAATCACTCTGAACTAAGCAGGACGCTTTCCATTCTTAAGGTACGAGATAGCTCTTATGACCCCTCCAGATTTGAGGTTGTCATTCAAGATCGCGATGTTTTCCTGAAAAAGGCTTCGAGACATGAACCTTCAGCCCCCACTGAGACATCGCCCGGTTCACTTTCTTAAGCTTTTGAGTGGGTTGAATTAACATGACCACCATCCTGGTCGTCGACGACGAGTATTTGATCGCTGACATTCTCAGCTTCGCACTGGAGGATGAGGGGTTCATGGTGGTGACTGCCAGCAATGGTCGAAAAGGGCTGGAAGTGCTGGATAGAGAGCGGCCAGCCTTGATCATCACCGATTTTATGATGCCCGTGATGGACGGCCTGGAATTCGCCACAGCCGTTCGAGCTCTCCCGTGCGCTAATCAATTGCCGATCATCTTGATGAGCGGTGCTCAGGCACACATCGGCATGCAGAGATCGGATCTGTTTGATGCGGTAGTGGCGAAGCCATTCAACATCGACTTGATCATTGCCGAAGTTAAAAAGCTGCTCGCCACTGATCAGTGAGTACTGCATCTACCTACCCGGAGCCATGGGGGATCGGGCTCCGCCTGCCCGAACAATCGAGTTGAAAAAATTTTTTCGAGAGGCTCTTGAAAACGTTTTGGTAGCACCTATTTTCGGTTCTACGCGATGCCGCAATCGGGTCGCGTCTTAAATCACTTGGAGAACACTCAGGAGATTTACTATGGCTACTACTCTTTCTTTGGCCCCTCTGTTTCGTCAGTCTGTGGGTTTTGATCGCTTCAACGACCTGTTTGAATCAGCGCTTCGTAGTGAGGCTGGTAATACCTATCCACCGCATAACGTGGAGAAGCATGGTGAGGATCAATACCGCATTGTGATTGCAGTGGCGGGTCTTACTGAGGAGGACATAGACATTCAGGTTGAAAATGGCGTATTGAGCGTTTCTGGTGGAAAACGTGAAAACGACGAGAAGGTGACTTACCTGCACCAAGGGATAGCGCAACGCGCCTTCCGCTTGTCCTTCCGGCTGGCTGACCATATCGAAGTGCAAGGTGCATCGCTCACCCACGGTCTGTTAGCCATCGAGCTGCTTCGGGTTATACCCGAAGAAGCCAAGCCAAAGCGTATCGAGATCGGTACTGCCGGCAAGCCAGACCAGCGTCAAGTAAGCCTGCAATAATTGTGTTCAAGGCGCTCTGCGGAGCGCCTTTTTTATTCTGTTTTAATTAACCTCTGAGGCGTGCACGCGTGGGGGTCTGCGCCGTGGTCATTGCCGGTTGAAATACGTCTTTTGACTCAACCGAATTGGCCTGCCGATTCAACGGCGGTTTTTGGTTTCCTGCTACGTGTCAGCTGATAGGCAATTGCCAGCCATATAAACCACCCCGGCATGACCATCAACGCAACGCGTGTGTCCGGTCTCAATGCCAGCAGGCAGAGCACGAAGCCCATAAAAGCCAGTGACAACCACGCCATTGGCACGCCGCCTGGCATCTTGTAAGCAGATTTGGCGTGAAGCTCAGGACGTTTTTTGCGATAGGCAATGTAAGACGCGAGGATGGTCGACCACGTGAAGATCACCAGAATCGCCGACACGGTGGACACGATGGTGAATGCTGTCATGACTTCCGGAACGATGAACAGCACGAGCACACCTGACAGCATCAACAGTGTCGTGAAGGCCAGGCTCAACAGAGGCACGCTGTTGCCCGATAGACGCCGAAAAATACCCGGAGCGTTGTCTTGATTGGCCAGCCCGAACAGCATGCGGCTGGAGGAGAATACGCCACTGTTGGCCGATGACGCGGCGGATGTCAGGACCACGAAGTTAACGATGCCGGCTGCTGCGGGAAAGCCTGCGACGAGGAAAAGCTCGACAAAAGGGCTTTTTACCGGTGAAACCTGTTGCCAGGACGTTACGGCAATAATGCAGGCCAATGCCAACACGTAGAACAGGATGATTCGCAGCGGAATCGAGTTGATTGCCTTGGGTAACGTCTTCTCCGGAGCACGGGTTTCTGCTGCAGCGGTGCCGATCAACTCGGTGCCGGCAAATGAGAATATCGCCATCTGAAAACCGGCAAAAAAACCAAGCAAGCCATGAGGGAATGCAGCCTGCTTATCCACCAGATGGCCCAGGGACGCGGTGACGCCATTGGGGGAAACGAACGCGCTGGCAATCAGCACGATGCTGACCCCGATAAGCGTCACGACGGCGATGATCTTAATGATCGCGAACCAGAATTCGACTTCACCGAAAAGCCTGACCGTCAGCACATTCAAGGCAAACAGTGTCGCCAGCATCCCGATAGCCGGTATCCAGGCCGGCAGATGGGGGAACCAGTACTGGAAAAAGCCGCCGACAACGACGGCATCGCCGATCACTGCAACGCTCCAGCTTAGCCAATATGACCAGCCGAGAAAAAACGCAGCGCGAGGCCCCAGGTAGGCGCCGGCAAAATCCGCAAAGGTCTTGAAATTCAAATTGGAAAGCAGCATTTCTCCCATGGCACGCATGACGAAGTAAACGAACAGGCCAATGATCATGTAGATAAGGATGATCGAGGTGCCGGAGAGGGCGATGATCTTGCCGGAGCCCATGAACAAACCTGTACCAATGGCTCCGCCCATTGCCATTAACTGGATGTGACGATTGCTGAGCGTGCGCTGCAGAGCAGGTTGCTCAACCTGCTCTGATACATTCGATTTCATTTCAAAACCTCTTGATCTTATGTTTTTGAGTTTTGGCAGAAAAGTGCATAGCCAGCGCCATTGTCAGGAGGCAATGGCGGTTGACGGTGTTGGTTTAGGGTGGACAGCGCCGGCCCCTTGCACATGGCTGGGGGCGTCACTCGCCGGTCAACGGGCCGTGCGCAGATGGGCGGCTTTGGTCGGCTGCTGATCAAGCCTCTGGAACAGGTTTTTTATATTTTCAGGTCGATCACACCGTCTTCGGGCGGATGCTCAAGCGCGCTTGCTCTCGAAGCCATGCAGTACGTTCACGGCATTGATTCCGATTTCATCGACCATATAGCCGCCTTCCATCACAAAGAGGGTGGGGCAACCCACACTCGCTATCAGTTCGCCGATCCCGATGAAATCCTCGCTTTCCAGCAGGAAGTGACTGATCGGGTCGTCCTTGAAGGTGTCGACCCCCAGTGAGATCACCAATACCTGCGGCGAGAATTGCTGGAGTTTCCTGCAGGCATGCAGCAGGGCGTCGCGGTAGGTATCCCAGGCAGTGTTTTTCGGCAGCGGGTAGTTGAGGTTGAACCCTTCGCCACGGCCGGCGCCGACTTCATCGCTGAACCCCGAATAGTAGGGATAGGACACGGCCGGCTCGCCGTGCAGCGATATGAACATCACGTCATTGCGCTGGTAGAAAATGTTCTGGGTGCCGTTACCGTGATGAAAATCGACGTCGAGTACCGCGACGCGTTTGGCGCCCTGGGTGATTGCCTGCTGTGCAGCAATGGCCGCGTTGTTGAGATAGCAGTAACCCCCCATGTATTCACGCGCCGCGTGATGGCCCGGCGGACGACAAAGGGCAAAGGCACTGTCATGGCCCTCATCGATAAGCGCCAGACCCGTCAAGGCGATATCGGCACTGGTCTTGACCGCCTGCCAGGTGGTGGCAGTGATCGGCGAGCCGGCATCCATCGCATAGAAGCCGAGTTTGCCGTCAATGAACGTCGGCACCTGATCGTTGGCCAAGTCACGTACAGGCCACACCAGTGGCAGCGCATCATGGGTGCGCCCTGTGGCGCACCATTGCGACCAGGCGCTTTCCAGGAAGCTCACGTAGCGCTCGCTGTGCGCGTTGACGTAACACGAGCGGTCGAACACGCGGGGTTCGACTATCTGGCCAAGGCCTACTTGCTTGACGCGGTTGTGAACGGTGTCGGCCCGACTGGGCTGCTCGAACGACGGCTTGAGCACGCCATCCTTCAACTCGGTGCCATGGTGCAGACGGTGGGAATCACTGAAAACTGTAAACATTCTGCGCATCCGTTAATGTGGGCCAGTGCAAATATTCTGTTCTGGTCAGGACGCGATTTCTTTGCTTTGTTTCTGTGCTTCTCTATATTTATCGGGCGATTTAACTCAGGAATGGCGTAATGAAGAAAAATATATCCAGACGCATCAGCCTCGATGAGACCGATCTGGCCATTCTTGAGCTATTGCAGGAGGACGCGAGCATTTCCAATGCCGAACTCAGTGAGCGGCTTTCATTGAGCCTTACGCCTTGCTGGCGACGGCGCAAGAGAATGGAGGAGGCGGGGGTGATAAAGGGCTATCAGGCAACGCTTGATCGAAGAATGCTGGGGCTGGATATCATGGCATTCGTGCACATTCGCTTTTCCACCCATGCCGATCACGCTCCGGACGCCTTCGAGGCAGTAATTGCGCAGTTGCCAGAGGTATTGGCCTGCCACAAGATCACCGGAGACGCCGACTACGTGCTCCAAGTCTTGGCGGAGGACCTTGATAGCTATAGCGACTTTATCGAGCAAGTACTGAGGCGCCAGGTCGGTATCGCGTCTATTCAGTCGAGTCTGGCGTTGCGTGAAATCAAAGCGGGCAGCCGTATGGCCATACCCAAATTGAGCAAGGATTGAATGTCGCAGGTTCTGGGCTGCGCATAGGGATTGCGGGGGTTGTCATGCTGCGGCGCGCCGAGAATCTGCCGTGGTGCCCCTTGCTCCACCACTTGCCCCTGTTGCCTCGCTGTTGGATGTGCGCAACGCCATCGCCTGCCATAATCCACCCGTCTCACCCCAGCCCCCACACGGAGTCCATGCCATTCATGGTGCTGTTCAATCGATTGAGCGCGTTTTCCATCCAGGCGCGCCGGGCACTGAAGCTGGTGTGGGGGACGTCGCGTCCCTTATTCATAGGCCTGCTGCTGGCCACCATCGTTGCCGGTCTGTTGCCTGCGCTGGCTGCCTGGATCGGCCAGCGCATTGTCGATGGCGTGGTGCACGCGATGCAGATTCATGCAGCCGGCAGCCAGGCGCCCGTGTGGCCGGTGATGCAGTACGTGCTGGCCGAGGCGGGCGTGTTGGCGCTGCTGGCCGCCGCCCAGCGTGCGTTGTCCATGCAGCAATCGTTGCTGCGGGTGCAGTTGGGGGTGAAGGTCAACCTGATGATTCTGGAGAAAGCCCAGACTCTCTCACTCCTGCAATTTGAAGACGCCGAGTTCCACGACAAGCTGGTGCGCGTGCGCCAGGGCGCGTCGACACGCCCGCTGAGCCTGGTCACCAAGGGCCTGGGGCTGGTGCAGAACCTGATCTCGCTGATCAGCTTTGCCGTGCTGTTGGTGCACTTTTCGCCGTGGGCGCTGGTGATTCTGGTGGTCGGCGCGTTACCGGTGTTCTTCGCCGAGACGCATTTCTCGGGCAATGCGTTTCGCCTGTTCCACCGGCGCGCGCCCGAGACCCGTCAGCAGAATTACCTGGAATCGCTGCTATCCCACGAGACCCACGCCAAAGAGGTCAAACTGTTCGGCCTGGCGCCGCTGTTCCTCAAGCGCTACCGCGACAACGCCCGGCGCTTGTACACCGAAGACCGCCAGTTGACGGTGCGCCGGGATGCCTGGGGCTTTGCCCTGGGCCTGCTGGGCACCGCGGCGTTTTATGTGGCTTACGCCTGGGTGGTGCTGGACACCGTGCGCGGCCAGACCAGCCTGGGACAGATGACCATGTACATCGTGCTGTTCAAGCAGGGGCAAAGCGCGATCACCGCCAGCCTCAGCGCGATTGCCGGCCTGTATGACGACAGCCTGTTTCTGTCGGACCTTTATGAGTACCTGCTGACCCCCGTGGTCGTGCCGCGTGGCCAGCTTACCCAGGGCGCGCGTCCCGGCGACGGTCTGCGCTGCGAGCACGTGGGGTTCAGTTACCCCGGCGCTGAGCGGCCGGCATTGACTGACATCAACCTGCACTTGGCGCCGGGGCAAAGCCTGGCCCTGGTGGGCGAGAATGGCTCGGGCAAAACCAGCCTGATCAAACTGCTCACGCGCCTGTATACACCGCACGAGGGGCGCATTCTGCTGGATGGCAGCGACTTGCAAGACTGGGATGAACAGACACTGCGCCAGCGCATCGGGGTGATTTTCCAGGATTACATCCGCTACCAGATGACCGTCGGCGAGAACCTTGGCGTGGGTGACGTCGATGCGCTGAACGACGAGGCGCGCTGGCGCACTGCCGCAACCCAGGGCGTGGCCGCCGAATTCATCGAGCGCCTGAGCAGAACCTACGGCACACAGTTAGGGCGCTGGCTGGGCGGCCAGGAGTTGTCGGGTGGGCAATGGCAGAAGGTCGCCTTGTCACGCGCGTATATGCGCCAGGAGGCGGACCTGCTGATTCTTGATGAGCCGACGGCTGCGCTGGACGCCGGCGCCGAGGCGGCGGTGTTCGAGCACTTTCGCGAACACGCCAAGGGCCGCATGACATTGTTGATTTCCCATCGATTCTCCAGCGTGCGCAATGCCGACCACATCATCGTGCTGGACGGCGGGCGAATCCTGGAGGAGGGCAGCCATCACCAACTGATGGCGGCGGCTGGGCGCTATGCCGAGTTGTTCGATGTTCAGGCGCGGGGGTATCGCTAGGTCCCCAAGTGCACTGCTGAAACCCTGGCGCAGAACGCCCGACAATACCTCCAGGGCGCCGATGCCTGCGCGGTGCCGGACTACGTCGGTGGGACGCTCTAGGCCAAGCCTTTCGAGCATTACGCCGAGGCCGAAGTCGAGGCCGAAGTGCGCCGCTCGCTGTTCCCTACGTTGTGGTGCTGCCATTACGTGCTGCCCACATGCTGGAGCTGGGCGCGGCCAAGGGCGGCGTGAATGCCTTGACGGCCTACCTGGCCCTGGAGACTGCCGGCAGCGGGATTCGCGTCGACGCCACCGAGGCACCGCCACGGTGCATTCCGCGCAACAGTGAAAAAGGCAAAATGATCAGCCGAACAGCCCGCCAGACGGACCCTAAAGACTGTCAGGGTCGCCAAAAAACATCTGAATCCTCGACCTCAACCACCGCTCCCCCGGATCATTATCCTGCGACCCGCGCCAGGCCATATGCAGTTCAAACGTGCGTACCGGCAACGGTGGGTCTTCGGCGCGCAAACCGCCCGCCGAGGTGAGTGCCTCGGCGGCGTAGTCCGGCACGGTGGCGAGGATGTCGGTGCCCGCCAGCAATGTGCCCAGCCCGTTGAACTGCGGTACGGCCAATACCACGTGGCGTTTGCGATCGAGCTTTTCCAGCTCTTCGTCGATAAACCCGCTCAGGTCGCCTGCGAAGGACACCAGGGCGTGGGGGCGGGCGCAGAAGTCGTCGAGGCTCAGGGAGCCGGGCACGCTGTCGGCGCGCAGCAGTTTCGGCAGGCTGCGGCGCAGCACTTTGCGTTTGGCGTTGGCGGGCAGGTCGGCGGTGTAGCTGACGCCGATGGAAATTTCCCCGGAGGCCAGCAGACCCGGCATCAGGATGT
This sequence comes from Pseudomonas sp. FP2338, assembly GCF_030687515.1. NCBI lineage: Bacteria > Pseudomonadati > Pseudomonadota > Gammaproteobacteria > Pseudomonadales > Pseudomonadaceae > Pseudomonas > Pseudomonas sp. FP2338. The sequence continues at coordinate 3,078,867 of NZ_CP117436.1, forward strand.
AGTTGACGCGGCGCACCACCAGCACGATGCCTGGCGCCTCGGCGCGCAGGCGTTTGAGCAGTTGCGGCAGCAGGGCGAATTCGACGTCGTCGGACAGGCCGATACGAAACACGGCGGTGCTGGTGGCCGGGTCGAATTCGGCGGCGCGGCTCACGGCGGTGGAGATCGAGTCCAGGGCCGGGGAGAGCAGGGCGAAGATTTCCACGGCGCGCGCCGTCGGCTCCATGCTGCGCCCGGTGCGCACGAACAGCGGGTCATCGAACAGCCCGCGCAGGCGCGACAACGCCGCGCTGATGGCCGGCTGGCCAAGGAACAATTTCTCGGCAGCGCGGGTCACACTGCGCTCATGCATCAAGGTTTCGAATACGATCAAGAGGTTAAGGTCGACACGACGCAGGTCGTTACGGTTCATCTTGTGTCCTGGAAGAGTCAGCAAACTTGACGTGAGCGGCCACATGTAAACAATGACCGGCATGAATCTTACGGGGAAAGGCTGGTACTCTGCACCGGATAATTGAGTTTTCCTACGATACTTGAGGTGAATGCCTCACTTGCGGAATCAATGACAGACATGTCGACTATTAATGGCGACCGGTGGCCTTACCCGGAAAGCCCAGATAGAGTTCATGGCATTAGAGGTTACTTTGACGAGGTTTGCGATGTCCCGCACGATCCGTTTTCACAAGTTTGGTCCGGCCGAGGTGCTCAAATGCGAAGAGCATGCAGCCGCACAGCCCGCACCGGGCGAAGTGCAGGTGCGTGTCGAAGCGATTGGCATCAGCTGGTATGACATTCTGTGGCGCCAGAACCTGGCGTCCTCCCATGCACGCTTGCCGTCCGGCCTTGGCCATGAGATGGCCGGTGTGGTGGTGGCCCTCGGTGAGGGCGTGGATGACTTGGCGGTAGGCGATAAAGTCGCCAGTTTTCCGGCCGAAAGCCCCAATGATTACCCGGTATATGGCGAGCAAATCGTATTGCCGCGCTCGGCATTGACCCGTTATCCGGATGTATTGAGCCCGATTGAAGCCAGCGTGCATTACACGCCGCTGTTGATCGCCTACTTTGCCTATATGGATCTGGCGCGGGTCAAACCCGGCCAATTTGCCCTGGTGACCGACGCCAGCCACTGTGCCGGCCCTTCGTTTGTGCAACTGGGCAAGGCGCTGGGTGTTCGGGTGATCGCCGCCACCAAGGACAGCGCCGAGCGCGAATACCTGCTGTCGCTGGGGGCCGAGAAGGTCATCGTCACCGAAGAGCAGGACCTGCTGATGCAAATCAACAAGTTCACCGATAACCGCGGCGTGGATGTGGTGTTCGATGGCTTGGGCGGTCCGCAGATGTCGCTGCTCGGTGATGTGCTGGCGCCCCGTGGCAGCCTGGTGCTCTACGGTTTGCAGGGCGGCAACCAGACGCCGTTCCCGGCCTGTGCAGCGTTCCAGAAGAACATCCAGTTCTTTGTGCACTGTATTGGTAACTTCACCGGCAAGCCGGAACTGGGCATCATTCAGGACCACGTCGCCTTGCAACGCGCATTGCGTGACATCAACCAACTGACGGCCGACCGCGTGCTGGTGCCACTGAAAACCACCGTGTTTGCCTTCAACCAGTTTGTAGAAGCGCACCGTTACATGGATGAATGCCCGTGCCGCGAGCGTGTTGCGTTGCAGGTTGAGGCTGTTTGAGGTGTAGGAAGATTCGTAAATGAGTTTTGCAAACCCTGGGCGCATGGGGCAAATGCGCCATATGACAGGGTTGAATCCGCGCGTTGTCTGAAACGCGCAACGGCCGTCCGGTCCCGCAAACGATGCCCTTTTCCCCGCCGCCGCCCTGAAATTCAGCGCGGCGTTGTTGTGTCTGTGCCCTGCACATTTGCCCCCGTCATTATCTGAACTGCTTTTTGGTCAGCTTCTGTATCTGTTAATCATTATTTCAGCCCTGATAATTGGCACTTCACTTTCAACTCAAGGACTGAGTTATGAATGATTTCCTGATTCATCAGCAGGCACTTCCTGCAACTACGAGTGGTACAGCCTCTGCCAGGACGCGAGGCAATCGCTATTCCAAGGGTGGCTTTCAAACGATGCATAGCTGGAGGTTGAAGTTTGACAAGTTCTATTTGTCAGATGTGTCTTTGAATTCAAGGTTAAAGGGCTGTAGGAGCCTGTCTGAATATTCCTAGGAGCATTGCTGCCAATCGCCAAGATGCTGTGACACGGCGCCTTCGTCCCAGGAATGCTGGGAGACGAGCCCCCTGATCAGCGCTTATCGATTTGTAACCGGGTGCTAGTGTTTATCTGTCGCACACACTGCACCGCAGGCAACGTTCTTACACATGCAATAGATCGGGCAACTACGCTCGGTAGTTGTTTTGAACTGATATTTCAACTCAGGTAGTAGAACTATGAGCGCTATTCACGAGCAGGCCATGAATTATGTTTACCAGCAAGTTCAACAACGCTTGGTTGGGTATTTCACACGCGCGGAGCGCACTGCACTTCAATTATTGATTCAGCGTATTGTCGTGGCCGCCGGCGGCATGGAACAAGTGGGCGATTACAAAGTGCTGGTGGCCCATGGCGGTGGTGAAGTCAGCAGCTACACCCTGGCGTTACTGCGTGCCGCACAGTTGAGTATCGCCGCGCGTGCGCCCAGGACCTTCCAGTTACGGGTGGCGACGCTCCGCCACGCGGGTATGACGCAAGACACCCTCGAGGCGATTCATCGCGGTTACAGCCGGCTGTTTTTCCATGATGACGACCGAGTCGAGTTGTTGATGGTCGAAAACGAACAGGTGTTGCCCTTCAACCATCAGCGCCCGGCCCCCAGCCGCGGCTGTGAAGCTCACCAGCGCAACATGTTGATGGTGGGGCATCTGACCTCCGGCGATGTGCGCGCCACGCTGTGCAACGATGCCTACCTGGCACTGGGGGATTTCTATCAGCGCGTCACCGCCTGGAACGGTGGCGTGCACGCACTGGTCAGTGGCGACTCCGCGCGCAAACAGAGCCAACTGCTGGCCTGGCTGAAAAAAGCCGCTCAGGCCAAATGCGTCAAGGCTGCCAAGGGTAAGCCGACGTCGCTTGGCGGGTTGTTTACGCGCATGGATGAGTGGAGCGGCGACTTCTACCGTGACCTGTACGGCGAGCACTATGTGCCCAAGGCTGACGTCAGCCCGGGAGGGTATCGCCACCTGGCCTATATCGGTATCGCCGACTTGCTTGAAGGCATCGACCGCGCCAGCGCACCGTTGCTCGTCGACTTCATGGCTTATACGCCAGATCCGCTGGGCTTTCACTTCAGCCACCCAAGCTTTGCCAACCCACCGTTGATGGCGCACCTGCGCGGCCTGCAAGCCGAATGCCTGCGCGAGCTGCATTACGAGGAAGGTGTCGAGGAGTTCCTCGAGCAGGCGCGCAATCACCTGCGGCGTCGGCGGGTGCCCGAAGAGCTGGTGAGCCAGCTGGCCAATCGCGGGGAGCGTGCGTTGGCGAGCAGCCTTGCCCAGCAATTTTTCGGCTTGGACGAGAACCAGCTGGTCTGCCTGCTGTTTTCGCCTTTCATTCATCACGGCGAACGCCTGGAAGGCTATTTGCGTCAGTGCCACCCTGGCATGCTGGTGGCGTTGCCTGAACTGCACAAGGTATTGCAGGGCAAACCGGCAGCCGAGATGCTGCAGCAATGGGTCGCCGATGCCAGCGGGTTGCCGCTGCCTTTGCTCCAGCATCTGTACCGCAAGCGGCCGATGAACCTGGCCCTTCGCGGCGCCCACAATGCACCTGTGCAAAGGTCTCAAGCCCGTGGTGGCAGGGCCTTTCAGCTGTCCGGACGATGACGCTGCGGGGCGCACGGCAGGCTGATTTTGCTTATCAGGCGGTTTATCGCTACATGATCAACCTGATCAACGAAGTCAGCACGGATACGCGCGTAAAGCTGCCGTCGCTGCGCCAGTTGTCCCAGCGACTCAACGTGTCGATCTCCACCATCCAGTATGCGTATTCGCTGCTGGAAAAGGAGGGCCGGGTGTATTCGGTGGCCAAGTCGGGGTATTACGCTTGGCCGCTTGCCGCTGGCCCAGTGGGGTGTCCCAGCGGGGATTTGCTTGAACGCCTCTATATGGCGTCCCGGCGCCCGGGCATGACCGTGCTCAGTGGCGATGAACCGGCCTTGCTGGCCTCACTGGACGGCACCTTGCTGCGCCTCGAGCGCGAGCTGGTGCGTCAATATCCAGGGCATCTGCAGCCTTGGTCACAACCTTGCGGGGTGTGGGAACTGAGGGCGGCGCTGGCGGCTCGCTACACCTCATCACCGACCCGCTGCTGGCAGGCTGATGACGTGTACATCGGCGCAGACGTGCGCGGTGTGCTCGACATCCTTATCGAGGTATTGGGCTTGCGCGGCGCCTCGGTGGTGGTCGAATCGCCCTGCGAGTGGTCAATCCTGCGCCTGCTGCAGGATGCCGGGGTGCGTATCCTTGAGCTGCCCTGGGGCAACGATGGCCGCCTGGAACTGGCCTTGCTCGAAGGGATGCTGCGTAACGAGTCGGTGCAGTTGCTCGTGCTCTCGTCGTCGCTCAGCCTGCCGTCCGCCTTTGCCTTGCAGCCTCAAGACCGCCTGGCGGTGGCACAACTGCTTGATCGGTACGATTGCTGGCTATTGGAAAACGACACCTGCGGCGAATTGGGATTCAAGCCGGCACCGGTTGCCCTGCGCGACCTGGTCAACCCTGAGCGGTTGGTGGTATTTGCCTCTTTCGAGAAAATCCTCGGCCCAGAGGCGCCGTTTGGCTACGCGTTGTCGCGGCACTTGAGCGGTGAATTGCAGCGACAGTTCCTGCTGCGCTCGTTCCGACTGTCCGCCATTCGCCAGCGCGCGATTGCACGCTTGTACCTGAGCGGCAAAATCGACCAGCACCTGCACCACTTGCGCGGGCTGCTGCTTGAGCAGGCAGGCGAAATGAGCAAACTACTCGGCCAGCACCTGGGTGATCAAGTGACTTACCGGATGCCGGCGGGCGGCGCGACCTTTTGGTTAGGCGTCACCCGGGCGGTGGACATGCGCAAGGCTTTCCACTACCTGCTGGCGCGTCAGGTCGTCATGGCGCCCGGTGAGCTGTTCAGCGTGTGCGGCCTGCACCACCAGCACCTGCGGTTGAGCAACACCTTCCACGGGCAGCCCAACCTGGACAGTGCCCTGGCATTGGTGGGCGAGGCGCTGCGTGATGCACAGATCAGCTAAATGCATGAAACTTCTCTGTGGCTTGTAGGATCAATACCGTCGCGCAGTAGTCCAACTCTCAGTAAACTGTCATTTTTTCCGAATCCTTCTTCTTCGAGGTTTATGCATGACAATCAGTCCTTTTGCGGGCAAGCCGGCGCCAGCTCAATTGCTGGTGGATATCCCGCGACTGGTCACGGCCTATTACACCGGCCAGCCTGATGCAGCGATCTCCACCCAGCGCGTGGCCTTTGGTACTTCCGGGCACCGTGGCAGCTCGTTCGAGCTGAGTTTCAACGAATGGCACGTGCTTGCCATCAGCCAGGCCATCTGCCTGTACCGTGAAGCCCAGGGCATCAATGGCCCCTTGTTCGTCGGCCTGGACACCCACGCGCTGTCGACCCCGGCGGGCGCCAGCGCCCTGGAAGTGCTGGCCGCCAACGGCGTACACGTGATGCTGGCCGAAGGCGATGAATACACGCCGACCCCGGCCATTTCCCACGCCATCATCTGCTACAACCGTGGCCGTACCAGCGGCCTGGCAGACGGTATCGTGATTACGCCGTCGCACAACCCGCCACAAAGCGGCGGCTACAAGTACAACCCGCCCAATGGCGGCCCGGCCGATACCCACGTTACCAAGTGGATCGAAGCCAAGGCCAACGAGCTGCTGGCCAACAAGCTGGCCGGGGTTAAACGCATTACCCACGCCCAGGCGCTCAAGGCCGATACCACCCATCGCCATGACTACCTCAACAGCTACGTAGCCGACCTGGTCAATGTGATCGACATGGACGCCATCCGCAGCGCCGACCTGCGCCTGGGCGTGGATCCGTTGGGCGGAGCAGGGGTGCGCTACTGGTCGGCAATTGCCGAACACTACCGTTTGAACCTGGACGTGGTGAACACCGAGGTCGACTCGACGTTCCGCTTCATGAGCGTCGACTGGGACGGTCAGATCCGCATGGACCCGTCCTCCAGCTATGCGATGCAAGGCTTGATCGGCCTCAAGGAGCGTTTCGACGTCGCCTTCGCCTGCGACCCGGACCACGACCGCCACGGCATCGTGACGCCATCCGGTGGCCTGCTGGCACCGAACAACTACCTCGCGGTGTCAATTGATTACCTGTTCCAGAACCGCCCAGAATGGCGCGCCGATGCAGCCGTGGGCAAGACCGTGGTCAGCAGCGGCTTGATCGATCGCGTTGCGGCGCGTATCGGCCGGCGCCTGTTTGAGGTGCCAGTCGGCTTCAAGTGGTTTGCCGATGGCCTGTTTGAAGGCTCGCTGGGCTTTGGCGGCGAAGAAAGCGCCGGTGCCTCGTTCCTGCGCAAGGACGGCACGGTCTGGAGCACCGACAAAGACGGTTTGATCCCGGCTCTGCTGGCTGCCGAAATGACCTCGCGCAAAGGCCAGGACCCCAGCCAGATCTACCGTGGCCTGACGGATGCGCTGGGCGAGCCGTTCGCGATTCGTGTCGACGCCAAGGCGACCCCGGCGCAGAAAGCGCTGTTGGGCAAGCTGTCGCCTGAGCAGGTCACTTCCACGCAACTGGCCGGGGAAAGCATCGAGCAGATCCTCAGCCATGCGCCGGGTAATAACCAGGCAATCGGTGGTTTGAAGGTGATGACCAAGAACGGCTGGTTCGCCGCACGGCCATCGGGCACCGAGGACATCTACAAGATCTACGCCGAAAGCTTTGTGGGTGAAGACCACCTCAAGCAGTTGGTTGAAGAGGCGCAGGTGCTGGTAGACGGCGCCATCTCTCAGTAACACCGCAGATCCAGACATGTGGGAGCGGGCTTGCTCGCGAATACGGTGTGTCAGTCGCTGGATATATTGACTGAACCACCGTATTCGCGAGCAAGCCCGCTCCCACATTGTTTTTTGTTAAGCCAGATCTACCAGGACGATTTCACTGTCTTCAACCGCTGTTACCCGCAACACCTGCTCATCTTCAACCGCCACCCCGTCTCGCGCTTGCGCACGCAGGCCATTGACTTCAATCACCCCCGTCGCCGGCACCAGATACGCCCGGCGCCCGCTGTCCAGCCGATACTCGGCGCTTTCCCCAGCTTTCAGGTTAGCCGCCACCAGGCGTGCATCTGCCCGAATGCGCAAGCTCTCAGTGTCACCAGCCTTGCCACTGGCCAGGGTCACAAAGCCCTCACGATTGCCCTTGGGAAACGGCTTGGCACCCCAGGAAGGCGGCAGCCCGGCCTCGTTCGGGATGATCCAGATCTGGAAGATCTTGGCCGGCGTGGCTTCCAGGTTGTATTCGCTGTGGGCAATCCCGGTGCCGGCACTCATGACCTGTACGTCACCCGCTTCGGTGCGGCCTTTGTTGCCGAGGTTGTCGGCATGGCTGATGGCGCCTTCACGCACGTAGGTGATGATTTCCATGTCGCGATGCGGGTGCTGCGGGAAGCCCGTGCCGGGCGCAATGATGTCGTCGTTCCACACCCGCAGGTTGCCCCAGTGCATGCGCTTGGGGTCGTGGTACTCGGCGAAGGAAAAGTGATGATGGGCATCGAGCCAGCCATGATGGGCGCCGCCCAGGGTAGTGAAAGGTCGAAGTTCGAGCATGATGGGTCTCCTGTGGATGGTGGCTATCATCCAGCAGCACATGATCGATAAAAAGCGTAAAAAATGCCGGATTCCAATCTGTTTATTCGATTGATTGCTGGCGTTTTGACTTTTACTTCATCGCCTAACTGCATGACAACAAAGCAATTGGCTGGAACTGCGCGCCGATTCCGGCGACCATGGCACCTTCGCCAGAACCAACCTCATCGCTGGAGTCCGCGTGCCGCAACAAACGCCTGATCTGCCCCCCGAACTGCGTCCCCTGGCAGAAATGCCCCTGCTGAAACGACTCGCCGCCCGTTTGTTTGGCCATGGCCTGACGCGTTTGCGTGCCCAGCATCGGTTTTCCTGGCTGCACGGCCAGGCGGACGGCTTTCGCAGCGGGCACGAAGCCGGCGTGGAATATGGCTACCGCGAGGGCAAGGCCGACGGCATCGAGGAAGGCCGCCAGGTGTTGCTGATCCGCGACTTTCGCCCGGACGAGCACCGCGCGCCGGGTGTGGATGACAGCTTGTTCGACGATTGGCGCCTGCCGCTCACGGCCGACGTCAAAAAGCGCATGAAGGCTGACGTAGCACGTTTGCTGCCGGCCCACGCCCAGCCCAGTGCCGCGCAGTGGAAGATGATCTTCAGTGACACCCCCTCGACCTCGGTGATTGCCGGTGCCGGCGCGGGTAAGTCCACCTCGCTGGTGCTGCGCATCCTCTTGCTGAGCCACTACCTGGGCTTTGAGCTGAGTTCGATGACCGTGGTGACCTTCACCCGCGAATCGCGCAAAGACTTCATTAACAAGCTCATGGAAATTCTCGGCCTGTGGGGCCAGCCCCTTGGTTTCAAAGAAGCTCAGGCCGTGGTGCGTACCTTTCATTCACGCATCCTGCCGATGGTGCGCAGCCTGCCAGGCTTCGAACGGCTGCAAGCGTTTGAGAACCTCAGCAGCGGTTTCGAGGATGCCGACAGCAACCCCTTCGACCTGCGTATCAGTGACGCCCAGCGCCAACAGATGAACACCTGTTATCACCGGTTGCATGGCCGCCATGCACGCTTTCGCGAGCTGATCGCACCGCTGGCCCGCCATGGCCTGCAACTCAAGGAACTGGAGCGCGACCACCCCGACGTGCAGAAGCGCATCGCCGTCACCGAACTGGCGGCCAAGCGCGATGAAGAACTCTGCGACGTGATCGAGGACCTGTGGTTTCGCGCCGGCGCCTGGCCGATCAAGGGCATAGAACCGAGTCGCCAGACTTTCGAAATCAATGGTGCGCTGTTTCACTGTCACGGCTACATCGCGGATCTGGATGCCTGGGTGGTGCTGGGTTTTGATCCACGGGAAAACCCTCAGATCAACCGGCCCAATTCAAAGCTTTCGGTGCGGGCGGAATGGGCGGTAAAGCGCACCCTGTTTCAAGCTTTCTGTCGCAAGCCATTGATATGGCTGGATAACTACGAATCGTCAAAGCGCCTTTTAAGCAGCCTGGCGGGCGACGCCAGCGCCGGGCCTGGCTTTGATTACAAGGTCAAGGGCGAGCTGGCCTCGGCGCCGCTGCTGGACAGTTTCGTGATGGCTGCCGGGTTTATCGAGAACCTCGGGCTGGATGTGCCCACGGCCGTTGGCCAAATGAGCTTCGCCAAAGACGACCCGGACCGCGGCTACTTTGAAGCCTTGAGCATTTTCTGGAAGGCGCTGGAAGATCACTTGCTCGATCAATCGCCGCCGATCATGACCTATAACCGCATGTTCTCGCTGTTTGGTGAGAACACCCCGGAAAACCTCAAACTGCTCAGCGATCCACTGCTGCGGCCGATGTCGCACCTGATGATCGACGAGTTTCAGGACGTATCGCCGCAGATCGTCTCGTGGATCCGCGCCAGCCTGCGCGAGATCCGCAGCCGTGGCCCGGCGATGCATGTGGGGCGTGGCGCGCAACGCTCCTCCTTGCTGTGCGTGGGTGATGACTGGCAGTCGATCTATGGCTGGCGCGGCAGTTCACCCAAGTACTTCGTGGCGTTCAACCAGGAATTCCCGTCGCCCAGCACCACCCGCGTGATGCTCAGCGAGAATTACCGCAGCCACCAGCACATCATCGACGCTGCCGAACATGTGGTGCGCGCAGCCCCGGCGATCCCCGGCAAGAAGGCCAAGGCCAGTGGCGAGCCCAAGGCTTTGCAACCCGTGGTGGTACTGGAGCGGGACGACGCCGCACTGGGACGGCAGTTGCTGGAGCACTATCAGCGCGGTAATACAGTGCTAATGCTTTATCGAAAAAGTAGCGATAAGTTATTGATACAAGAGCATATTAAGTCTGTAGTTAATGTTGATTCTAGCTTGCCGCCACAGGACCGTCGGCTCAAACAGCTGACTTATCACAGTGCCAAGGGCCTGCAAGCGGACACCGTTTTCCTGCTTGGGGACTGCCAGCACGTCACCAGCTCGCCTTACAAAAACCAGGTTTATCGCATGGCGGGCCTGGGCAAGGACGGCGACAGCGAGCCCTACGACAGCGCGCAGAAAGACGAAGTGCTGCGCCTGGCGTATGTCGGGATTACCCGCGCGGTGAGCCATTGTTATTGGTATGTGGAGAAGCCGGAAGGCCAGGGCGTGAACGTGCCAAGGGCTTCGGAGCGCGTTGATGGGCGAAAGGCGTTTTTTGATGACCGACGCAGCTAGCAGCTAAACACAGTACCCAATGTGGGAGCGGGCTTGCCCGCGATAGCAGTAGATCAGTTGGCAACTTTGCAAACTGACACTCCGCCATCGCGGGCAAGCCCTAATGCCAGTCAGTTAAGCGCAAATCCCCTGTGGGAGCGGGCTTGCTCGCGAAAGCGGTGGGTCAGTCAACATCAATGTTTGCTGGGCCGACGTCTTCGCGGGCAAGCCCGCTCCCACACTGAACACCTATAGCCTGAAGGACCGGGTTCACGCCCGCAACGACAGCGGCGGCACAAAACACTCCAGCTCATCCTCCACCGCTTCGATAATGCGCTCCACATCCGCCGCATTCATCACCGTGGCGCAAGGAATGCCGGCAATCGCGATCAACGTCTCGCCGCTGGCTCGGTCGAACAGGCGGGCGACCATACTGCCGGGGGCGTCCATGCTCCCCTCGAAGCCCATCGGATGAAAGTGCCAGCGCATCAGTTGGCAGGCATTGGGAAATGTCACTTTGTTCATGTTGCCCACCTTGTTCATTGAGCGCTTCCTTTAGCTCGCGGCAGGGGGGCCATGACCTTCACTGGTCGTGGCATCAAGAAGTTCAAAGTAGCATTCGTTCGCAAGCGCGCGGTGACTTTTTAGGAGCCGTTCGGCAGTTCTTTCGCGATTATATGACATGGGTCATGTCTTACTCATGACTAAGCAAAAGGCCACTAGTCAGAAGTTCCAATTGACCATTGAATGCCGCCGGCAAATTCGGCAATCTCCCAGGCATTCCCGCCGCAGAGCCTTCCATGCAGCCCGTCTTGAGTGAAGAGCGCGAACAAACCCAAGCCACCGGCGATCTGGTGTTGCGCCATCACCTGTGCTGGCGCCATCGCGACCTGGATGGCGTGATGTCCTACTATCACCCCGACATTCAGTACCACGACTTCTTCCAAAACCGCGTGGTGGGTCAGGCCGAGTTGCGCGAGTATCTGCAAGCCAGCATGCCGCGTGGCGCCGACGAGGCGATCGAGCACATCGACCGCATTCGCGCCGACGGCGACACCGCGTTTATCCAGTACCGCATTACGCTGCGCGGCGGCCAGGGCCTGGTGTCATTTCGCACCAGTGAAGCGATCACCGTGCGCGATGGGTTGATCTGGCGCGTCAACGAGTACGCCTCCCTGGTGCATGAACAGCCGGCCCAAAACCTGCGCCCGACGGTCAGCCGCCTGGGCCTGTCGCCCCAGCAATTGGGGCATATGGCCAACGATCTGCAGCAGTACTTCGAACTCAAGCAACCCTATCTGGACCCGGAGCTGGACCTGCAACGTGTGGCCAATGAGTGTGGCTACAGCCGCAATCAGATTTCCTACCTGCTCAACCAGGTGCTGGGCCAGAGTTTCTACCGCTACGTCAACCAGGCCCGGCTTCAGCACCTGCTGGCCGCGCTGGACAAGGCCGTGCCGCCGATAAAGGTCGATGACCTGGCGTTCGCCGCCGGTTTTAATTCGCTGTCGGCGTTCTACAGCGCGTTCCGCCAACACACCGGGCAATCGCCCAAGGCCTACGTCAAACATATTTCTCTGCGTGCACGCGCGCAAGACACTCCCTGACGCCGCGCTCTAGGATCCAGCCTATCGAAACGAGGTTGGGGAGCTTGGCATGCCGGCATGGCGCAACATCAGTTTATGGATGGACCAGTTGGACGACCCGCTGGTGGCGCGCCCGTCCCTGGCGCATGACCTGGACGTCAATGTGGCGATTATCGGCGCCGGCTACACCGGGTTGTGGACCGCCTACTACCTCAAGCGCCAGGCCCCGGAGCTGAAGATCGCGATTATCGAAGCGCAGACCGCAGGCTTCGGTGCATCGGGCCGCAATGGCGGCTGGCTGATGGGCAACCTGTTGGGCGAAGACCGCCTGCTGGCCGGCCTGTCACCGCCACAACGGCGCGCCTCGTTTGACCTGCTGCATGGCATCCCCGACGAAGTTGCCCAAGTACTGGCCCGTGAAGGCATTGACTGCGACTACCGCAAGGGCGGTGTGCTGTACTGCGCGGCGCGCTACCCGGAGCAGGAAGGCAGCCTGCGCCGTTACCTGGACAAGCTCCACGCTCAGGGCCTCACCGAAGAGGATTACCGCTGGCTGAGCCCGCAACAACTGGCCGAGCAGATCCGCATCGCCAAGCCCTATGGCGGTATCTATGCGCCCCATGTTGCGACTATCAACCCGGCCAAACTGGTGCGCGGCCTGGCGCGAGTGGTCGAGAGCATGGGCGTGACGATCTATGAGAACAGCCCCGTCAGTCAATGGCAGTCCGGCAGCGTGCGCACAGCCAACGCCAGCGTGCGCGCCGCGTGGGTGGTGCCGGCGGTGGAGGGTTACGCCACCACGTTGCCGCCGTTGGGGCGCTATCAACTACCGGTGCAAAGCCTGATGGTCGCCACCGAACCGTTGCCGGCCAGCACCTGGGATGAGATTGGCTTGAACCGGGGCCAGGCCTTCGGCGAAAGCAGCCGCCAGGTCACCTACGGCCAGCGTTCGGCGGATGACCGCCTGATATTCGGCGCCCGTGGCGGCTATCAGTTTGCCGGCAGGCTGCGCCATAACTTCGACCTGAGCACCGACGAAGTGGAGCTGCGTCGCTACCTGTTCAGCGAACTCTTCCCACAGCTCAAACACGTCAAGATTACCCACTCCTGGGGCGGCAACCTCGGCATGTCGCGCAACTTCCGGCCGCACATGCTGTGCGATCACACCACCGGCATCGCGCTGTCCGGCGGTTATGGCGGGGAGGGCGTCGGCGCCACCAACCTCGGTGGTCGTACGCTCGCCGATATGATTCTGGGCCTCGATACGCCGCTGACCACCCAGCCCTGGGTGATTCGCGAGCGTGGCCTGGACGCGCTCAAGGCCTGGGAGCCCGAGCCCTGCCGCTGGCTGGGTTACAACGCGATCATTCGCAGTTTTGTCCATGAAGACCAAGTGTTGGTCAACCCCAACACCGCGCCGTGGCGGCGCAAATTGGCGACCGGCGTGGCCGGGTTCATGGAAGGCTTCATGCACTGAGACGTTTCACTCACACGGGAAAACCCATGAGCATCACTCACTTCAAAGACGCGCTGAACGCCCATCTGCCGGACTCGTCACCGGTAGCCGTGCCCTTGGGCGAGCCCATCGCCGTGGCCTCGACCTTGAGCGTGGAGCGCAGCGATGGCGTCGAAACCGGCATCTGGGCATGCACCCCAGGCCGCTGGCGCCGGCAGATCACATCCCAGGAGTTTTGCCACTTCATCCAGGGCCGCTGCACCTTCACGCCGGACAACGGTGAAGTCGTACACCTACAAGCCGGCGATGCACTGATGTTGCCGGCCAACAGCACCGGCATCTGGGATATCCACGAGACCGTGCGCAAGACCTACGTATTGATCCTGTAACGCTTTGATCCTTGATCGCCTGCCATAAAAACAGCCCTAAAACCGCCAGGAAATCGAACCATGAAAGCCATTGCCCTGTTGCCCTTGATGTGGGTGGCCGCTATCAGCCAGGCCGCCGAGACGGTCAAGATCTACAACTGGTCGGACTACATCGCGCCGGACACCACCAAGAACTTCCAGAAAGAAACCGGCATCGGTTTCACTTACGACGTATACGACAGCAACGAAACCCTCGACGGCAAGTTGATGACCGGCAAATCCGGCTATGACGTGGTGTTCCCCTCCAACCACTTCATGGCCCGGCAGATCCAGGGCGGCGCCCTTAAAAAACTCGACAAGAGCCAGCTGCCGAACTGGAAAAACCTCAACCCGGTGCTGCTCAAGGCTCTGCAAAACAACGACCCGGGCAACGAACATGGTTTCCCCTACCTGTGGGGCAGCACCGGCATCGGCTACAACATCGACAAGGTCAAGGCGGTGCTCGGCGACAACGCGCCGGTGGACTCCTGGGACCTGATCTTCAAACCCGAGAACATGGCCAAGCTGCAAAAGTGCGGCGTGGCGATTCTCGACAACGGCCCGGAACTGCTGCCGGCGGCGCTCAACTACCTGGGCTTGCCGCCCCACAGCAAGAAGGCCGAGGACTACAAAAAGGCTGAAGACCTGCTGATGAAAGTGCGCCCGTATGTGGCCTACTTCCACTCCTCGAAATACACCGCTGACCTGGCCAATGGCGACATTTGCGTGGCGGTCGGCTTCTCCGGCGACATCCTGCAGGCCGAAAGCCGCGCCAAGGAAGCCAGGAACGGTGTGAACATCGGCTACAACATTCCCAAGGAAGGCGCCGCCATCTGGTTCGACATGGTCGCCATGCCCGCCGATGCCCCGAACGAAAAAGGCGGCTACGCGTTCATGAACTACCTGCTGCGCCCGGAAGTGATGGCCAGCATCACCAACTACGTGCACTACGCCAACGGCAACGCGGCGGCTGACAGCCTGGTAGACCCTGCAATCAAGGCCGACACCAAGGTGTACCCAAGCCCGGAAATGATGGGCAAGTTGTTTGCCCTGGAAGCGATGCCGCTGAACATCGACCGGATTCGTACGCGGGTGTGGAACACCATTCGTACCGGGCGCTAGGCGTTACCCTGAGCCCCTGTGGGAGCTGGCTTGCCTGCGATTGCGACCTGTCCGTTGGCCATTGGGTGACTGACACACCGCTATCGCGGGCAAGCCCGCTCCCACATTTTGACTGTGCAATGCCGGTTTTTAGGGATTTTCCAGATCATGCCCCAACGACTGGATAAACAACGAAAACAGTTCCGGCTGTGACGAAATATCCAGCTTTGCGTACAGGTGTCGCCGGTGCACCTTCACGGTGTCCGGCGAGATCTTCAAACGCTCGGCCATGGCCTTGGACGAGAACCCACGCAACACCAGGCGCGCCACTTCCAGCTCGCGCTCCGACAGCACACCGCTGCCAAAGTGGCTCAACGCGTCGCGAATCTGCGTGTCCATCGCCGGTACACGCTGGGTGCTTTGCTGCCAGTGCTGCTGCATCAGCGGCAGCACCCAGGCCGCCAGTGTGGTCATCAACCCGGTTTCTTCAAAGTTGAAGCGCCGCTGCATGCCCAGCGATAACGACAGCGTGCCTGTACCCGGCAATTGCAGAATGAATTGCACCTCGTCTTCCAGCACGTTGTCGTGGAAGTAGTTGAGGAAGTATTCACTCTGGCGAAAATGGTCGGGTGCCACTTCCTCCAGGCGATACACGCCGCTGGCATAACCTTCGCGGTAAGCCTGGTAAAACGGGTCGATCAGGTACAGGCCATTGAGGTACACCAGCATCGAGGCCGGTTTGCTGCTGGGCTGGGCGTCGTACTCTTCCAGGGCCAGGGGCGGGCCATCGAGGGGATAAAAAATCGCCAGGGCGTTATCGAACGGCAGGCATTGGTGCAGCAACAGCACCAGCTGTTTCCAGAAGCGCTCGCTGCCCAGGTGTGCGACGGTGCGGCCCAGGCCAGCATGCATGCCGACCTCTCTGAACAGGCTCATAAACACGGCTCCAGCCCTCAATAGATCGGCCAAGGGTTCGGCTTTTGCCGCGTATCGTCAAGGGGAGTACGCCAATAGGGGAATTGGCCTGCATAAACACAGCGTTTACTTTTCCGTCATCCAGCGAGAAGCATATCTCGCAAGCGCCCGATTTTTTTCGTTTCTGCCTCCTACCAAAAACAACGATAGAGGATAACGATATGAGTGCTTCCCCCGCGCCAGACGGCGTGCTCAAGCCAACCCTGAGTGTGTTCGATGTGGTGGCCATTACAGTGTCGGCGGTCACGCCGGCCAGCTCGGTCTTCGTGATTGCACCCTTTGCCATCCAGCAGGCGGGCAGTGGTGTATTCCTGGCGTTTGTGATGGCGGCCTTGCTCGCGCTGATGTTCGCCTTCTGTTACGCCGAACTCGGTCGCGCCCATAACAGCGCCGGTGGTGAATACGTATATGCCAAGCGGGTGTTTGGCGGCATGGCCGGTTACGCGACATTTCTGACGGTGCTGGTGATGCTGTTGTTTATCCCGCCGGTATTGGCCACCGGCGCCGCGACGTACCTGAATAACGCCCTGGGCACAACATTCGACTCGCAAACCGTGGCCCTGGTCATCGTGGTGTGCAGCTATGCCCTGGGCATCCTCAATATCAAGCTCAATGCCTGGATTACCGGCACGTGCCTGCTGCTGGAAGTGGCGGCCTTGCTGGTGATCGTATTTATCGGCTTTGGCAACCCGGTACAACCGGCCAGCGTGCTGTTCCAGCCGCAGATCGTCGAAAACGGCGTGTTGCACCTGGCGCCCTGGGCGTTGGTGATCGGTGCCGTGGGCATCGGCCTGTTCTCGTTCAATGGCTATGGTCCGGCGGTATTGCTGGCCGAAGACATGAAGTGCGGTGGCAAAGGCGTACACAAGGCGGTGCTGTGGTCGCTGGGATTGGTGGTGGTGATCGAACTGGTGCCGATCACGGCGTTATTGATCGGGGCGCCGTCGCTGAGCGCGATGATCAGCAGCCCCGACCCGATTGGCTATCTGCTGACCAGCCACGGCAATGAAACCCTGTCACGTCTGGTCAGCGCCGGGATCTTCCTGTCGGTGTTCAACGCGATTGTCGCCATCGTCATCCAGATTGGCCGGGTGGTGTTCAGCAGCGGCCGCGATGCCCTGTGGACGCCGCGCATCAACTCGCTGTTTACACGTATCCACCCGCGCTGGGACTCTCCATGGCTGGCGACATTGTTTCTGGCCATCCCTTCGGCGCTGTTGAGTTTCAGCTCGAACCTGGCGGACCTGACGTCGTTCAGCGTATTGCTGATCATGCTGGTGTACCTGGTGGTGGCGCTGAGCGCGCTGATGAGCCGGGTGCTGCTGCGTGATCGCGAGCATCCGTATCGCATGCCGTTATGGCCGCTGCCGGCAGTGCTGGCCGTGCTGGGCGCCGGCTACCTGCTGGTGACCCTGATCGCGGCGGCGTCGGTGCGCGACATCATGATCATCATCGGCTTGCTGGCCTTGTCGGTGATTTTGTATTGCATCAGTGGCCGGACGAGTCCGGCGTTTCAGAAATTGTAAGGAGTGGGTATGCGTGCACGTCAATTGGGCATTACGTTGGGGCTGGGCACGCCCGGCGAATTGAATGCCATCACCGATGTTCCCGGCGTCCGCGTGGGCCACGCCACGCTTAAGGCGAGTGTCGACGGCAAGCAGGTGCGCACCGGCGTCAGTGTGATCCAGCCGCGCGCCGGGGAGGCGCGACAGCAACCGTGTTTCGCCGGCTACCACGTGCTCAACGGCAACGGCGACGCCACCGGCCTTGAGTGGATCAGCGAAGCGGGGCTGCTGACCACACCGATCGCCATCACCAATACCCACAGCATCGGAATTGTGCGCGACAGCCTGATCGCCCTGGAGCGCGAGCGCCTGGCGGACCCGGCGGTGTACTGGTGCATGCCGGTGGTGATGGAAACCTACGACGGCCTGCTCAACGATATCTGGGGCCAGTACGTCAAGCCAGAACATGTGCGCCAGGCGCTGGACACGGCCGAGGGCGGCCCGGTGCAAGAGGGCGCAGTCGGCGGCGGCACCGGCATGATCTGCCATGAGTTCAAGGGCGGTATCGGCACCGCATCCCGACGTGTGCCTGAGGAGCAGGGCGGCTGGACCGTCGGTGTGCTGGTGCAGGCCAACCATGGCAAGCGCCAGGAGTTGCGAGTGGATGGCTACCCGGTGGGGCGCCAGTTGATGGACATACCATCGCCCTTCGCCGCGCGCGGCACGCCGGGCATGGGTTCGATCGTGGTCATCATCGCCACCGATGCGCCGTTGCTGCCCCATCAATGCCAGCGCCTGGCACAACGCGCGTCCATCGGTATCGCGCGCACCGGCGGCGGCACCGAGGATTCCAGTGGCGACCTGTTCCTGGCCTTCGCCACCGGCAATCACGGGCTGCCACCGGCAGATTACGGGCGCAAGGGCCTGGCACTCAGCAGCGTGTTGCGCATGGTCAACAACGACCATATTTCGCCGTTGTTCAGTGCCGCCGCAGAGGCGGTGGAGGAGGCGATCATCAACGCGATCCTGGCGGGCGAGGACATGACCACAGAAGACGGCGTCACGGTGCCAGGACTTGCCGACGAAGTATTAATCGGCGCGTTAAACAAGTGCGGTTGGAGCCTGCCCCGGTAAGGGGGGACATGCACTTTAATAGTGCCGGTAGTGGCTCTTTAATATTGAACTATGACACCGTGTCAATATATTGGATCCATTATTCCAGAGGGCCGCTCATCAAGAGCGGCTTTACCGCTATTTAATATTTAAATAACACTCGGCGGCGATTTGCGACGCCAGCGCAATTACCCCCAATAAACGCTGTGTGCGACTTCCATAAGTTGAATCTACGTCACATTTTTGTTGCTGAAATATGTGTAGACGAAAGATTTCAAGTTGTGTCAGTTTCGATACGCCTTCAAAAGAGGCGAGTGATAGGACGATCCTCGCCCGCGAGGTTCCTATCGAACAAAGACTGATGCACTTGCAAACAAGGAAGTACGTTTATGTCAAAAGTAAAAGACAAAGCTATTGTATCTGCCGCGCAAGCCAGCACTGCTTACTCGCAAATCGATAGCTTCAGCCATCTGTATGACCGTGGCGGTAACCTCACGGTCAACGGCAAGCCCTCGTTCACCGTGGACCAGGCCGCCGACCACCTGCTGCGCGAGAACGCTGCGTATCGGGACATTGATGGCAACGGCAAGATCGATCTCACCTACACCTTCCTGACCTCGGCTTCCTCGGCCACCATGAACAAACATGGCATCTCCGGGTTCAGCCAGTTCAACACCCAGCAGAAAGCACAGGCCGTACTGGCCATGCAATCCTGGGCGGATGTGGCCAAGGTCACCTTCACCGAGAAAGCCTCGGGCGGTGACTTCCACATGACCTTCGGCAACTACAGCAGCGGCCAGGACGGCGCAGCGGCCTTTGCTTACCTGCCTGGCACCAATGCCAAGTACAACGAGAGCGGGCTGGACGGGACCTCCTGGTACCTGACCAACAACAGCTACACGCCGAACAAGACGCCGGACCTGAACAACTATGGCCGGCAGACCCTGACCCACGAAATCGGCCACACCCTGGGCCTGGATCACCCTGGCGACTACAACGCCGGGACCGGCAACCCTTCCTACAAAGACGCGGACTATGGACAGGACACGCGTGGCTACAGCGTCATGAGTTACTGGAGTGAGAGCAACACCAACCAGAACTTCAGTAAAGGCGGGGTCGAAGCCTATTCGTCCGGCCCGCTGATCGACGACATTGCCGCGATCCAGAAGCTCTACGGCGCCAACTACGCGACCCGCGCCGGCGACACCACCTACGGTTTCAACTCCAACACCGGGCGTGACTTCCTCAGCGCCACCTCCAATGCCGACAAGCTGGTGTTCTCGGTATGGGACGGCGGCGGCAACGACACCCTGGACTTCTCCGGTTTTACCCAAAACCAGAAGATCAACCTCAATGAGGCCTCGTTCTCCGACGTTGGCGGCCTGGTGGGTAACGTGTCCATCGCCAAGGGCGTCACCATCGAGAACGCGTTCGGCGGTTCGGGCAATGACTTGATCATCGGCAACAACGCCGTCAACGTGATCAAGGGCGGTGCCGGCAACGACATCATCTACGGCGGTGGCGGTGCGGACCAACTGTGGGGCGGCGCCGGCAATGACACCTTCGTGTACGGTGCCAGTTCCGACTCCAAGCCGGGTGCGGCGGACAAGATCTTTGACTTCACCTCCGGTTCGGACAAGATCGACCTGTCCGGGATCACCAAAGGTGCAGGCTTGAGCTTCGTCAATGCATTCACCGGGCATGCCGGCGATGCTGTACTGAGCTATGCCTCGGGTACCAACCTGGGCACCTTGGCGGTGGACTTCTCCGGGCACGGCGTGGCGGATTTCCTCGTCACCACCGTCGGGCAGGCAGTCGCCAGCGATATCGTAGCTTGATGTAAAGCGCGCGGCGCCCCGGCGCCGCGCGCTCAGGATGGAGCAGCAGATGCCGCGTTTTTCTCATTTGATCGCCTGTGCTTCACAGGTGTTGTTCGTTTCGGCAGGAGCCCACGTCATGGCGAGCAGTCTTGTTTTACCCACCACCGCGCAGCTGGCCGGCCATTGGGAGTTGAAGCAGCAGGATCAGGTGTGCGCACTCGATCTGTTGGATCAGCCCAATGCCCTGGCTGGTGATGTCGCCTGCGCCGAACGTTGGCTGGGTGATAAACCGATGAGCTGGTCGCCGACCCCGGACGGTATCTGGCTGTTTAACACCGAGGGCAGCGGGATTATTCATTTGAACCGCGAAAAAGACGGTGAATACAAAGGGCATACAGCTTCAATAGCGGAAGTTGTGCTGCAACGAACACCTTAATTAAAACGTTATAAGCTTATAACTAGAGATTAATAGTTGGCCGTGCCACTTCAGGGCTGGGGCAACTATTGCGCGTCATTGGCTTTGGGGAAGAACAGATACTATGGCGAAGTCCCATGTGGTTGCGCCTTTATTCAGGGCGTTGGGTGAATACAAGAGCATTTTGATCAGCATCGGTTGCTTTACCGCCTTGATTAACCTGTTGATGCTGGTGCCGTCGATTTACATGCTGCAAGTGTATGACCGTGTGTTGTCCTCCCAGAATGAAACCACCCTGGTGATGTTGACGCTGATGGTCGTGGGCTTCTTTGTCTTTATCGGCACCCTGGAAGTGCTGCGCAGTTTTGTCGTGATCCGCATCGGCAGCCAGTTGGAGCGGCGCTTCAACTTGCGCGTGTACAAAGCCGCATTTGAACGCAACCTGCAACGCGGCCAGGGGCATGCCGGGCAGTCGCTGGGCGATTTGACCGTGATCCGTCAATTCATCACCGGGCCGGCGCTGTTCGCGTTCTTTGATGCGCCGTGGTTTCCCATCTATCTGTTTGTGATTTTCCTCTTCAACGTGTGGCTGGGCGTGTTGGCCACGGCAGGCGCTGTGCTGTTGATCGCGCTGGCGTGCCTGAATGAATACTTGACCAAAAAACCACTGGGCGAGGCGGGTGCTTTTTCCCAGCAGTCGACCCAGCTGGCCACCAGCCACCTGCACAACGCCGAGACCATCCAGGCCATGGGCATGCTCGGCGCGTTGCGCAAGCGCTGGTTCGCGGTGCATTCGCAGTTCCTCGGGTTTCAGAACAAGGCCAGCGACACCGGTTCGGTGATCACCTCGCTGAGCAAATCCCTGCGCCTGTGCCTGCAATCCTTGGTGCTGGGCCTGGGGGCTTTCCTGGTGATCAAGGGCGAGATGACGGCCGGGATGATGATCGCCGGGTCCATCCTGATGGGCCGTGTGCTCAGCCCCATCGACCAATTGATTGCGGTCTGGAAGCAGTGGAGTTCGGCCAAACTGGCTTACCAGCGCCTTGATGACCTGCTGCGTGAGTTTCCACCCGAAGCCGAGCCCATGACCTTGCCGGCGCCCAAGGGCCAGGTGAGTTTTGAGCAGGTCAGCGCTGGTCCGCCGGGGCGGCGTGTGGCGACGTTGCAGCAGGTCAGTTTCAGCCTCGGCGCCGGTGAAGTGCTGGGCGTGCTCGGTGCCTCGGGTTCGGGCAAATCGACCCTGGCCCGCGTGTTGGTTGGCGTGTGGCCCACCCTGGCCGGCACCGTGCGCCTGGACGGTGCGGATATCCATCGCTGGAACCGCGACGACCTCGGCCCGCATATCGGCTACCTGCCCCAGGACATCGAGCTGTTCAGCGGCAGCATCGCCGACAACATTGCGCGTTTTTGTGACGCCGACCCGGAGCGGGTAGTGAAAGCCGCGCAACAGGCCGGTGTGCATGAGTTGATCCTGCGTCTGCCCCAAGGCTACGACACCGTGCTGGGCGACAACGGTGGCGGCCTCTCCGGCGGCCAGAAGCAGCGGGTGGCCCTGGCCCGTGCGCTGTATGGCGCGCCGCGTTTGATCGTGCTGGATGAGCCCAACTCCAACCTCGACACCGTGGGCGAGGCCGCCTTGGCCAGCGCCATCGTGCAGATGAAAGCCCAGGGCAGCAGCGTGGTGCTGGTCACCCACCGTTCCTCGGCGTTGGCCCAGGCCGACAAGTTGCTGGTGCTCAGTGAAGGCCAATTGCAGGCCTTCGGCCCCAGCCAGGAAGTGCTGCGCGCGTTGTCGGGCCAGCAACAGCAGGAAGCGCCACGGGAAAGGGCCGGTGTGAGCCTTAGCCGTCAGTACCAGACCGGAAGGAATCCAGGCGCATGAGCAGCCTTACAGTTGAGCCCCGTTTTAAAGAGCGTGACGCCGGTTTTTTCGTGAAAATGGGCTGGTTGCTGACGGTTGTCGGCGCCGGTGGGTTTTTCCTTTGGGCCAGCCTCGCGCCCTTGGACCAGGGCATCCCGGTGCAAGGCACGGTGGTGGTCTCGGGCAAGCGCAAAGCCGTGCAAACCTTCAGCCCCGGCGTGGTCAGCCGCATCCTGGTGAAGGAGGGCGAACAGGTCAAACAGGGCCAACCGCTGTTTCGCCTCGACCAGACCCAGAACCAGGCCGACGTGCAGTCGCTGCAAGCCCAGTACCGCATGGCCTGGGCCAGCGTCGCGCGCTGGCAGAGCGAGCGTGACAACCAGGCCGCGATTACCTTTCCCGCTGAGCTGAGCGCCAACCCCGACCCGGCCCTGGCGCTGGTGCTGGAAGGCCAACGCCAGCTGTTCAGCAGCCGCCGCGAAGCCTTTGCCCGTGAACAGGCCGGTATTCGCGCCAACATCGACGGTGCCACTTCACAGCTGAGCGGCATGCGCCGCGCGCGCACCGACCTGTCCGCCCAGGCGCAATCGCTGCGTGATCAATTGGCCAACCTGCAACCCCTGGCCGACAACGGTTACATCCCGCGCAACCGCTTGCTGGATTACCAGCGCCAACTGTCCCAGGTGCAACAGGACCTGGCCCAGAACAGCGGCGAAAGTGGCCGAGTGGAGCAGGGCATTCTCGAGTCGCGCCTCAAGTTGCAGCAGCACAGCGAGGAATATCAGAAAGAAGTGCGCAGCCAATTGGCCGACGCACAACTGCGCAGCCTGACCCTGGAGCAGCAGCTGACCTCGGCGGGTTTTGATTTGCAGCACAGCGAAATCAATGCGCCGGCCGATGGCATTGCAGTCAACCTCAGCGTGCACACCGAGGGCGCCGTGGTGCGCGCCGGTGAAACCCTGCTGGAGATCGTGCCACAAGGCACGCGCCTGGAGGTGGAAGGGCGCTTGCCGGTGAATCTGGTCGATAAAGTAGGCACCCACCTGCCGGTCGATATCCTCTTCACGGCGTTCAACCAAAGCCGTACCCCGCGCGTGCCGGGCGAAGTCAGCCTGATCTCGGCCGACCAGATGCTCGATGAAAAGACCGGCCAGCCTTACTACGTGCTGCGCACCACGGTCAGCGAGGCGGCATTGGAAAAACTCCACGGCCTGGTGATCAAGCCGGGCATGCCCGCCGAGATGTTTGTGCGCACCGGCGAACGCTCGCTGCTCAATTACCTGTTCAAGCCGCTGCTCGATCGCGCCGGTTCTGCGTTGACTGAGGAATGAGCATGCGCGTTGTGTTCATCACCTTATTGTTGAGCTGCACCAGTGCCCACGCCGCCATGGGCCCATTTGATGTGTACGAGCAGGCATTGCGTAACGATCCGGTGTTCCTCGGCGCCATCAAGGAGCGCGACGCCGGCCTGGAAAACCGCACCATCGGCCGTGCCGGGCTGTTGCCGCGCCTGTCGTACAACTACAACAAGGGCCGCAACAACTCCGAAGCGCACCTGCCGGACGGGCGCGGCGGCAGTTACCGCGACGACCGCAACTACAACAGCTATGGCTCGACCTTCAGCCTGCAACAGCCGTTGTTCGACTACGAAGCCTACGCCAACTACCGCAAGGGCGTGGCCCAGGCGCTGTTTGCCGATGAAAGCTTTCGCGACAAGAGCCAGGCGTTGCTGGTGCGGGTGCTGAGCTATTACACCCAGGCGCTGTTTGCCCAGGACCAGATCGACATCGCGCGCGCCAAGAAAAAGGCCTACGAGCAGCAGTTCCAGCAGAACCAGCACCTGTTCCAACAGGGCGAAGGCACGCGCACCGATATTCTCGAAGCCGAGTCGCGCTATGAGCTGGCCACCGCCGAAGAGATCCAGGCGCTGGATGAGCAGGACGCGTCGTTGCGCGAGCTGGGGGCGTTGATCGGCGTGCAAAGCGTCGACATCCACGACCTGGCGCCGCTGAACCAGAGTTTTGCCGCCTTCACCCTGACCCCGGCCAACTACGACACCTGGCATGAACTGGCGCTGAGCAATAACCCCACGCTGGCGTCGCAACGCCAGGCCGTGGAAGTCGCGCGCTATGAAGTTGAGCGCAACCGCGCCGGGCATTTGCCCAAGATCACCGCGTATGCCAGCTCGCGCAAACAGGAGTCCGACAGCGGCAACACTTACAACCAGCGCTACGACACCAACACCATCGGCGTTGAAGTCAGCCTGCCGTTGTATGCCGGTGGCGGCATCTCCGCCTCCACCCGTCAGGCCAGCCGTGGCATGGAACAGGCCGAGTACGAGCTGGAAGGCAAGACCCGTGAAACCCTGATCGAACTGCGCCGCCAGTTCAGTGCGTGCCTATCGGGCGTGAGCAAACTGCGCGCGTACCAAAAGGCGCTGACCTCGGCCGAGGCGCTGGTGGTGTCGACCAAGCAAAGCATCCTCGGCGGCGAGCGGGTCAACCTGGATGCGCTGAACGCCGAGCAACAGCTGTACAGCACCCGTCGCGACCTGGCCCAGGCGCGTTACGACTACCTGATGGCCTGGACCAAATTGCACTACTACGCGGGCAACTTGCGCGACACCGACCTGGCGAAAGTCGATGAGGCTTTCGGCCCGGTGAAATGAGCATCCATAAGAAGAATAAGGAGGGGTTAGATGATCACCCATTCACCACGTTTCAAACCGTTTACCGCAGGCTCGTTACTCCTGTTGTCCGTTGCGGCGCAGGCGGCCTACACCGAAACCGGCCAAGCAGGTAACCCCGCCAGTTGGCGCTCCGCCGAATTCCAGAGTGACTGGGGCCTGGGGCGCATGAAGGCCGACGAAGCCTACGCAGCCGGCATCACCGGCAACGGGGTCAAGGTCGGCGCGCTGGACTCGGGTTTCGACCCCAACCACCCCGAAGCCTCCAAAGACCGCTACCACGCGGTCAGCGCCAGCGGCACGTATGTGGATGGCAGCGCGTTCAGCACCACCGGCGCACTCAACCCCAACAACGATTCCCACGGCACCCATGTCACCGGCACCATGGGCGCGGCCCGTGATGGCGTGGGCATGCACGGCGTGGCGTACAACGCGCAAATCTACGTGGGCAACACCAACGCCAACGACAGCTTCCTGTTTGGCCCGACCCCGGACCCCAAGTATTTCAAGGCGGTGTACACCGCGCTGGTGGATTCCGGCGTGCGTGCCATCAACAACAGCTGGGGCAGCCAGCCCAAGGATGTCAGCTACCAGACCCTCGGCGACCTGCATGCGGCCTATGCCCAGCATTACAACCGAGGCACCTGGCTGGATGCCGCAGCGGATGTGGCCAAGGCTGGCGTGATCAACGTGTTCAGCGCCGGCAACAGCGGGTATGCGAATGCCAGCGTGCGCTCGGCCTTGCCGTATTTCCAGCCGGAACTGGAAGGCCACTGGCTGGCGGTGTCCGGCCTGGATAAGGCCAATAACCAGAAATACAACAAATGCGGGATTGCCAAGTACTGGTGCATCTCCACGCCCGGCGCACTGATCAACAGCACCATTCCCGACGGCGGTTATGGGGTCAAGTCCGGCACCTCGATGTCGGCACCCCATGCCACCGGCGCGCTGGCGCTGGTGATGGAGCGCTACCCGTACATGACCAATGAGCAGGCGTTGCAGGTGCTGTTGACCACCGCCACGCAGCTCGATGGCTCTGTTACTCAAGCACCGAATACCATCGTCGGCTGGGGCGTGCCGGACCTCGGCCGGGCCATGCACGGGCCGGGGCAATTGCTCGGTGCAATGAACGTCAACTTGGCGGCCGGGCAGGGGGATGTGTGGAGTAACGGCATCTCGGATCAGGCCTTGGTCCAGCGCCAGGCTGAAGACCGCGCCGAGCACAGCGCCTGGCAGCAAACCCTGATCGACAAGGGCTGGCAGAACGGCGTGGGGGCGAATGCCAGCCAACAGGACCAGACCGATTACGCCGTTGGCACTGCCCGTGATCAGGCAGCCGCCAACCGCGTATACGAGGGCAGCCTGATCAAATCCGGCGCCGGCAGCCTGGTGCTCAGCGGCGACAGCACGTATCGCGGTGCAACCAGCGTCAATGGCGGCCTGCTGGCGGTCAATGGTTCGCTGACCTCGGCGGTGACGGTCAACAACAGCGGCACCCTCGGCGGTTCCGGGCGCATCGGCGCCTTGAACGTCAACAACGGCGGCACCGTGGCACCGGGCAATTCCGTGGGCACCTTGCAGGTGGCCGGTGATGTGAACCTGGGCGCAGGCTCCACCTATGCGGTGGAACTGACGCCCACCAGCAGCGACCGCATCGTCGCAGGCGGCAAAGCCGTGCTGGGCGGCGGCACCGTGACCCTGGCACTGGAAAACAGCCCCACACTGCTCAGCCAGAGCCAAGTGCAAAGCCTGATCGGCCGCCAGTACACCATCCTGCAGGCGGCGGGCGGCATTCAGGGCCAGTTTGGCCAGGTGTTGCCGAATTACTTGTTCCTCGGCGGCAGCCTCGATTACGCCGCCAACGGCGTGCAGTTGGAGGTGGGGCGCAACAATGCTGCGTTCGCCAGCGTTGCCGCCACGCGCAACCAGCGCAGTGTCGCGGCGGCGGCCGAGCAGTTGGGCGCCGGCAACCCGGTGTATGAAAGCCTGTTGCAGTCGGACTCGGTGGTCACGGCCCGCCAGGGTTTGCAGCAACTGTCGGGTGAGATCTACCCGGCGATTGGCGCGATGTTGATCAACGACAGCCTGCAACTGCGCGATGCCGTGGGCGAACGCCTGCGCCATGTGCCGGTGAACGGCGAAAGCAACCTGTGGCTCAAGGCCCTTGGCGCCTGGGGCAAGACCGACAGCCGCAGCGAAACGGCAGGCTCGACCACCTCGATTGGCGGTTTGCTCGCCGGTGTGGACGGCGCTTTGGACGAGCAAACCCGCGTGGGTGTGGTCGCCGGCTACAGCGACAGCTCGTTGAATATGGGCAGCGGCACGCATTCATCGGCGTCCATCGACAGTTACCACTTCGGCGCGTATGCCGGGCGTGAACTGGGTGACTGGCGCCTCAGCGTGGGCGGCGCCTACAGCTGGCACCGCGGCGACGTAAAGCGTGACTTGCAATACGGCGCAGTCAGCGGCAAGCAAAAGACCAAGCTGGATGCGCGTACGGCGCAGTTGTTCACTGAAGCTGCCTACCGCATTCACCTGCAACCGCTGGCGCTGGAGCCGTTCGCCAACCTGGCCTATGTGCACCTGGACAGTGATTCCTTTCATGAAAAAGGCGCTGCGGCGGCGCTGGAACGTGGCAGTGATCGGCGCGATGCGGTGCTCAGCACCCTCGGCGTGCGGGCCTTGAAAACCCTGGCTCTGAACGACCATCAGCAGCTGGAGTTGTCCGGCTCGCTGGGCTGGCAGCACAGCCTGACGGCGGTTGAATCCGAAGAACACTTGGCGTTTGTCGCCGGCGGGCCGTCCTTTGCCGTGCGCAGTTCGCCGTTGCTGCGTGATGCCGCGCTGGTCGGTGTGCAGGCCAGCCTGGCGCTGAGCAAGGCCACGCGGGTCAACCTGGATTACAACGGCCAGCTGGGCGGGCGTGCGAAAACCCAAGGCGTGGGCCTGAGCCTGAACTGGAAGTTCTAACTGTGGGAGCTGGCTTGCCTGCGATGGCGGCGGGTTAGTCGATGAAAAGGTTGGCTGAGCTGACGCTATCGCAGGCAAGCCAGCTCCCACTTGGGCACTGCGGCGCTGAAGAAAAGTGATTCACATACCGGCAATAAGAAAACTAAGGAAGGTCACCGTGAACAAACGCAAACCAGGGTTAATGATCGCCACTCACACAGGCCCGAGCTACCCGCTCAAGGCTTTGAGCTGCGTGCCATATGGCGCGTTGCTGTGCTGCCTGGCAAGTCTGGGGACCGCCCAGGCCGCACCCTATGTGGAAACCGGCAAACTGGGCGACGCCGCCAGTTGGCGCAGCAACGAGTTCAAGGCCGACTGGGGCCTGGGCGCCATCCATTCAGACACCGCGTATGCCGCCGGCTACACCGGCAAAGGCGTCAAACTGGGCATCTTTGACCAGCCGGTGTATGCGCAGCACCCGGAGTTCGCCAGCCCCAACAAGGTGGTGACGATTGTCACCGAAGGCATCCGCCAATACACCGACCCGTATATTCCGGTAAAGGCCGGCGATGCGTTCCGCTATGACGGCACGCCGTCCAAGGACTCCAACGGCAAGCTGGGTAACCACGGCACCCACGTCGGCGGGATTGCCGCCGGTAACCGTGACGGCGGGCCGATGCACGGCGTGGCGTTCAATGCGCAAATCCTCAGCGCCGAAAACGGCGACCCAGGCCCGGAAGACGGGATCATCCTCGGCAACGACGGCGCGGTGTACAAGGCCGGCTGGGATGGGCTGGTGGCCAGCGGCGCACGCATCATCAACAACAGTTGGGGCATCGGCATTGGCGATCAATACGCCAAGGGCGGCCGCGATCCGGCGTTCCCCAACTTCACGGTCAATGAAGCCCAGGCGCAGTTCAACAACATCCGGCCGATCCTCGGCACCATCGCTGGCGGCGCCTACCAAGGCGCAATCGATGCCGCCCGCAGCGGCGTGCTGACCATCTTTGCTGCCGGTAACGACTACAACCGCAACAACCCGGATGCGATGTCGGGCCTGGCGTACTTTGTGCCGGAAATTGCACCGAACTGGCTGTCGGTAGCGGCCTTGCAGCAGAATCCGGACACCGCGAGTGCCAACCCGTATGTGATCAGCACCTTCTCGTCGCGCTGTGGTTATGCGGCAAGCTTTTGTGTGTCGGCGCCCGGCACCAAGATCTTCAGTTCGATCATCAACGGCACCGACCTGAGCAACCTGACCAGCGACTGGGCCAACAAAAACGGCACCTCCATGGCGGCGCCCCATGTGGCCGGCGCAGCGGCGGTGCTGATGGAGCGCTTCCCCTACATGAGCGGCGAGCAGGTCGCCACCGTGCTCAAAACCACCGCCACCGACCTCGGCGCACCGGGCATCGACGCGTTGTATGGCTGGGGCATGATCAACCTGGGCAAAGCAGTCAACGGGCCAGGGATGTTCGTCACCGCCGAGGATATTCCTGCCGAGTTCCGTATCGACGGCGCCTATGGCAGCAGCCAGTTTGTCGCCGACTTGCCAGGCATCGGCGCCGTGGTGGACGCCGGCAAACCGACCCAGCGTCTGTGCACTGACGTGCATTGCGGCCTGGATGTGTGGAGCAATGCCATCTCCGGCCATGGCGGCCTGACCAAGCAAGGCATCGGCACGCTGGTGCTGAGCGGCACCAACACTTACAGCGGGCCGACCCTGGTCAACCAGGGCTTGCTGGCGATTAATGGTTCGGTCACTTCCGACGTCACGGTCAGCCAGACCGGTGTGCTCGGAGGCTCGGGCCGTATCGGCTCGCTGACGGCCAAAAGCGGCGGCACCGTGGCGCCGGGTAATTCCATCGGCACCTTGAATGTGGCGGGCAACGTGACCTTTGACGCGGGTTCGACCTACGCGGTGGAGCTGTCGCCCACCAGCAGCGACCGCATTGTTGCCGGCGGCACCGCCACGCTCAATGGCGGCACCGTGACCCTGGCCCTGGAAAACAGCCCGACACTGCTGACTAATTCCCAGGCACAAAGCCTGATCGGCCGCCAGTACAACATCCTGCAAGCCGCTGGCGGGGTGACCGGCAGCTTCGGCGCAGTGCTGCCGAACTACCTGTTTATCGGCGGCACCCTCAACTATGCCGCCAACGGCGTGCAACTGGACGTGGCGCGCACCAACAGCTTCGCCAGTGTGGCGGTCACGCCGAACCAGCGTGCGGTCGCGGCGGCGGCGGACCAGTTGGGCGCAGGCAATGCGGTGTATGAAAGCCTGTTGCTGGCGCCGAATGCGGCCTCGGCCCAAGGCGCGTTCCAGCAGCTCTCCGGCGAAATCTACCCGGCGCTGCAAAGTGCGTTGATCAACGACAGCCGTTACGTGCGCGAAGCCGTGGGCGAACGCCTGCGCCATGGCGAGATGGGCGCCGGCAGCGACACCCTCGACAGCCGTGGCAACGTGTGGGTCAAGGCCTTGGGCGCATGGGGCAAGACCGACAGCCGCAGCGACACCGCGGGCTACACCACGTCGCTGGGCGGCATGCTCGCCGGTGTGGATGGCGCGCTGGATGAGTCGACGCGTATCGGTTTGGTCGCCGGCTACAGCGACACCTCGTTGAACATGGGCAACGACACCCACTCCCGTGCCTCGGTCGACAGCTACCACTTCGGTGCCTATGCCGGGCATGAGATCGGTGCCTTGCGCCTGAGCGGCGGGGCGACCTACAGCTGGCATCGCGGCGATGTAAAGCGTGACCTGCAATACGGCGATGTGGCCGGCAAGCAAAAGGTCAAAGTCGACGCGAGCAGCACCCAGGTGTTCGGTGAGGCAGCTTACCGCGTCAACCTGCAACCGCTGGCCCTGGAGCCGTTCGCCAACCTGGCCTATGTGCATCTGAACACTGATGGGTTCACCGAAAAGGGTGACGCCGCCGCGCTCAAAGGCCACGACGACACCCGCGATGTGGTGCTGAGCACCCTGGGCGTGCGCGCCTTGAAGACCTTTAACGTGAACGATCACCAGCAGCTGGAAGTGTCCGGCACCCTGGGCTGGCAGCACAACCTGAGCAGCACCGATTCCGAGCGGCACCTGGCGTTTGCCTCGGGCGGCCCGGCGTTCGCGGTGGAAAGTGCGCCGATGGTGCGTGACGCGGCGTTGGTCGGTGCGCGGGTCAGCCTGGCGTTGAGCAAGGATGCGCGGGTGAACTTTGATTACAACGGCCTGCTGGCCAGCAAGGACAAGGTCCACGGGGTGGGGTTGAGCCTCGACTGGGCGTTCTAAAAGGCTTCACCCCTTGTATGGGGTTGGGTTTATGTGGGAGCCGGGCTTGCCCGCGATGCAGGCAACTCGGTGTGTCAGTGACACTGAGGTGAGTTTATCGCAGGCAAGCCAGCTCCCACATAAAGCCAGCGTCCAACGCTAAAACGTGTTTTTCGCTTTCTCTACAAATCCAACAACAGAGAGGCACTACCATGGGTATCTTTGACTATAAAAACCTCGGCACCGAGGGCTCCAAAACGCTGTTCGCCGATGCCATGGCGATCACGCTGTATTCCTACCACAACCTGGATAACGGCTTTGCCGTGGGTTACCAGCACAATGGCCTGGGGCTTGGCTTGCCGGCCACGCTGGTGGGGGCGTTGCTGGGCAGCACGGATTCACAAGGTGTGATTCCCGGCATTCCCTGGAACCCCGACTCGGAAAAAGCCGCGCTGGAAGCCGTGCAAAAAGCCGGCTGGACGCCCATCAGCGCCAGTGCCCTGGGCTATGGCGGCAAGGTCGATGCGCGCGGCACTTTCTTTGGCGAAAAGGCCGGCTACACCACGGCCCAGGTCGAGGTGCTGGGCAAGTACGATGACGCCGGCAAACTGCTCGAAATCGGCATCGGCTTTCGTGGCACCTCGGGGCCACGGGAAAGCTTGATCACCGACTCCATCGGCGACGTGATCAGCGACCTGCTGGCGGCCTTTGGCCCCAAGGATTATGCCAAGAACTATGCGGGCGAAGCCTTTGGCGGCTTGCTCAAAAATGTCGCCGACTATGCCGGTGCCCATGGCCTGAGCGGCAAGGACGTGGTGGTCAGCGGCCATAGCCTGGGCGGGCTCGCGGTCAACAGCATGGCGGATTTAAGCGACAACAAATGGTCGGGGTTCTACAAGGACGCCAACTACGTGGCCTATGCCTCACCGACCCAGAGCGCGGGCGATAAAGTGCTGAACATCGGCTACGAAAACGACCCGGTGTTCCGCGCGCTTGACGGCTCATCCTTCAACGTGTCGTCCTTGGGCGTGCACGACAAACCCCACGAGTCGACCACTGACAATATCGTCAGCTTCAACGACCACTACGCCTCGACGTTGTGGAATATCCTGCCGTTTTCCATCGTCAACCTGCCGACCTGGGTCTCGCATTTGCCCACCGGTTATGGCGACGGCATGACGCGCATCCTCGAGTCCGGCTTCTACGACCAGATGACCCGTGACTCCACGGTAATCGTCGCCAACCTGTCCGACCCGGCGCGGGCCACCACCTGGGTGCAGGACCTCAACCGCAATGCCGAACCGCACAAGGGCAATACCTTCATCATCGGCAGCCACGGCAATGACCTGATTCAGGGCGGCAAGGGCGCAGACTTTATCGAAGGCGGCAAAGGCAATGACACGATCCGCGACAACAGTGGGCATAACACCTTCCTGTTCAGCGGCAATTTTGGCAATGATCGGGTGATCGGCTACCAAACCACGGACAAGCTGGTGTTCCAGAATGTGGAAGGCAGCACCGACCTGCGCGACCATGCCAAAGTGGTCGGTGCCGACACGGTGCTGACCTTTGGCGCCGACTCGGTGACCCTGGTCGGCGTCGGGCATGGCGGCCTGTGGGCGGACGGCGTCAGCATCGGCTGATCAATGCCAGTGTTGCCCCCGCCAGCCACCGCCCCAATACGGCCGGTGGGGGTAGCCGTAGCCATAGCTGTAAACATGATGTGGATAGTAGTAAGGCCGTGGGGCGTAACCCCAACGCCCGTAATAAACCGGCGGCGGCGGGGGCGCGACCACGATGACCCGCGGCGGCTGACGGATGATGAGGGTGTCGGCAAACGTCGGTGCACTGGCCAGGGCCGCCAGGCTCAGGGGGATGAGTAACAGCGCGCGTACCGTCCGGGGCATGAGTGCCATGGCCGTCTTTCTCCGTTCTACCGCCTTCGAAGATGAAGGCGGCTTATCGGTTAAACGCCGGGTTGGCGAAAATCCTTCGGTAAATAAATCTTCATCGATCAACGGCGCAGCGCTGCGACGGGTTGGACGGGCCTCACACGTTTAATCACTCGTCGCGAGCTGTTTCGCGCGTCATGTGAGGAACCGAGCATGTCCCGACTTCGATTGCTGCTGTGTGCCCTGGTACTGTTGGGCCTGGGTGGGTGTGCGGTGTACCCGGCCTATCCCGGCCCATGCTGCTACCGGCCGTACTACCACTCGTACTATTACCATCCCTACTATCACCCGTATTACCACCCGTACTACCGGTACTGATCGTTCCCACGCTGTGGGAACGATCAAAATCAAGCAGGTAAGAAAAAGCCCCGCATTGCGGGGCTTTTTACGTTCAGGCGTTTGCTTTCACTTTTCGTTGCGTACCGTGGCAACGTCGTCAGCCTTGATGCGGATGTGCTTGCCGGCGATGTCGGTGAATTCATAGAACCCATCGGCTGTCTTGGTCTTGGGGGTGTCCTTGGTCAAATACTGCGTGCCATTTTGCAATGTCACTACGGTTTGCGTGGAGCAACCGGCCATCAGCAGAAAAGTGAGTGCAACCAGCGGCAGACCCAAATTCTTCATGTTCATTACCCTTACCTTTAACCCTGAAAAGTCCCGCGCCTAAGGCTTCGGGCCACAAATGTTACGCCATCAACTGTCCTATCTGATCACTTTTATACAAAAAGTTGCGTGGGCCATTTATCTATTACTGATTGCAACAGCCCGCCACTGGCGGCACTCTGTATGCATAACCAGTATTTGATCAGTGCGCGACATGGCCAACCCCCTCGACGACCCCTTGTATTACCTGCATAACTTCCGCCAAGTGCTAGTGTGGCTGGGGCAGCGCTATGCCGATTTGCTGGACCCGGACGAAATGCAGTTTATTCAGCAATTTGACAGGTTGCCGCAGCCGTCCCAGGCGTTATTGGTGCGCATGGTGATGCGCAAAGGTGTGCATTTTCGCGGGAGCAAACTCAATTATCTGGAAATTGGCTGCACCCACACGGCGGCGCTTGCGCTGGTGCAGCAGGGCTGGGTCGATCAGCAGGGCCCGTTGAGTGTTGATGAGCTGTTCGCGCTGCTGCAAAAAAGCGAAATCCTCGCCGCCTTCGCGCCATGGATTGACCAACCCAAAGGCAAGAAGGCCGACTGGCTGGAAGGGCTGGCGGCGCAGTTCACCGAGTCACGCAGCTTTGCCCAGTGGTGCCCCGAGCTGAGCGACACGCTCTACAGCCTCACCGTGATGGACCTGTGCGACCGCCTGCGGCTGATGTTCTTCGGCAACCTGCACCAGGACTGGTCGGAGTTCGTGCTGGCTGACCTGGGCATCTACACCTACGAAAAAGTCGAGTTCTGCGCCGAATCCCGTGGCTTGCGTAGCCGTGACGACGTGCATGGTTTTCTGTTCCTGCACCAATGCCAGCAAGCCTTCGAAGCCGGTCAGGCGCTGGACGAGGTACTGGCGCAGATCGTGCTGCTGGCCACCGACAACCCCTGGCTGGAAAAACGCCGGGCTAAATTGCTGTTCCAGATCGGCCAATATTGTGAGCGCAGTGCCGAGCTGGAATTGGCGGCGCAGATCTACCGTGATTGCGCCTATCCCGGCGCGCGCTCGCGCTTGATTCGCGTGCTCGAACGCCAGGAGGAGTACGCGCAAGCCATGGCCCTGGCATGCGCGGCGCAGCAAGCACCGCAAAGCGCTGCCGAACAGCAACACCTGCTGCGCGTGCTGCCACGCCTGCGGCGCAAGCTCGGCGAGCCGGCGCTTCCCAAGGTCAAGCCGCGTGAGGTCACGCGCCTGGACCTGGCACTGGTGCAGGCGCCGCTGATGTCGGTGGAATCCTGCGTGCAGGCGCATTTGAGTGAGCCCGATGCGCCGGTGCATTACGTCGAAAACGGGTTGATCAATTCGCTGTTCGGGCTGTTGTGCTGGGAGGCGATTTTCGCGCCGCTGCCGGGTTCGTTTTTCCACCCGTTCCAGCGCGGGCCGGTGGACCTGCACAGCGAGGACTTTCACCAACGTCGCGCAGCGTTGTTCGCCGCCTGCTTCGAACAGCTCACGGATGAGCGTTACAAAACCACCATCCGCCAGCGCTACGTAGACAAATGGGGCATCCAGTCGCCATTCGTGTTCTGGAACCTGCTCAGCGAAGAGCTGCTGGAACAGGCCCTGACCTGCCTGCCCGCCGACCACCTGCGCTACTGGTTTGAACGCCTGCTGCTGGATATCCGCGCCAATCGCGCCGGCATGCCGGACCTGATCCAGTTCTGGCCGGCGCAAAAGAGCTACCGCATGATCGAAGTCAAAGGCCCTGGTGACCGCCTGCAGGACAACCAACTGCGCTGGCTGGAGTTCTGCGGCGAGTACCAGATGCCCGTCACCGTCTGTTATGTGCGCTGGGCGCAAACCGCTTGAGCTACAACGTTGCGGTACGCGCGCTGTGCGAGTTCACGGCCAAGGTCGGCGACCTGGACCTGCGCTTTACGCCGTCGCCCAGCGCCCAGGAAGGCATCATCGGCCATCGCACGGTAGCCTCGCGCCGTAGCGCCCATTACCAGAATGAAGTGGCGCTGGAAGGCGAGTATCAGCAGCTCAAGGTGCGGGGCAGGGCAGACGGCTACGACCCGGACAGCAATCGCCTGGAAGAAGTCAAAACCTATCGCGGCGACCTCGATGCCCAGCCCGCCAACCATCGCCAATTGCATTGGGCGCAGGTCAAGGTGTACGGCTGGCTGATGTGCCACAAACTCGGCCTGCAAGCGATCGACCTGGCGCTGGTGTACTTCGATATTGTCGGCGAAGGCGAAACCTTGCTGAACCAGCGCTTTCAAGCGGCCGACCTTGAGCAGTTCTTCAACCAGCAATGCGCGCTGTTCCTCGGCTGGGCCCACCAGGAAATGCAGCACCGCGAGGCGCGCAACCACGCCGCCCAGGCGCTGGCGTTTCCCCATGCCGAATTTCGCACCGGCCAGCGTGCATTGGCCGAGTCGGTCTACAAGGCCGTCAGCACCGGCCGTTGTCTGATGGCCCAGGCGCCTACCGGGATTGGCAAGACCGTCGGCACGATCTTTCCGATGCTCAAGGCGTTGGCGCCGCAGCAGCTGGACAAGGTGTTTTTCCTCACCGCCAAGACCCCCGGCCGCAAGCTGGCCCTCGACGCCGCGCACGTGCTCTACACCAGCAGCCCCGACTTGCCGTTGCGCGTGCTTGAACTGGTGGCGCGCGACAAGGCCTGCGAGCACCTGGACAAAGCCTGCCACGGGGATTCCTGCCCGTTGGCCAAGGGCTTTTATGATCGTTTGCCGGCGGCACGCGTGGCAGCGTCCAAGGTGCGCCTGCTGGACCAGCGCAACCTGCGCGAGGTGGCATTGGCCCATGAGGTGTGCCCGTATTACCTGAGCCAGGAAATGGCGCGCTGGGCCGACCTGGTGGTGGCCGACTACAACTACTACTTCGACTTCGGCGCCATGCTGTTCGGCCTGGCCCAGTTGAACCAATGGCGCGCCGCTGTGCTGGTGGACGAGGCCCACAACCTGGTGGAGCGCGCCCGTTCGATGTACAGCGCCAGTCTCGACCAGTACAGCCTCAAGACTCTGCGCGACAGCGCCCCGCAGCTGCTGAAAAAACCATTGCAGCGCCTGAGCCGTGAATGGAACGCCGTGCACAAGGACCAGCTCGCGCCGTACCAGGCTTACGCCGGCAAACCCGACAAATTGCTCCAGGCCCTGAGCCTGTGCAGCAGCGCCATGGGCGATTACTTCAACGACCACCCCGAAGCCCTCAGCGGCGACCTGCAAGCCTTCTATTTCGAGGCGCTGCAGTTTGCCAAGGTGGCGGAGCTGTTCAATGAACACTTCATCTTTGATATCAGCAAGCGCCAGTTCGGTAAGCACAGCGCCTCGACCCTGTGCCTGCGCAACGTGGTGCCCGCCGAATTCATCCGCCCCAGGTTGACCGCCGCCCGCAGCAGTGTGCTGTTCTCTGCGACCTTAAGCCCACGCCACTATTACGCTGACTTGCTCGGCTTGCCTGGGGATACCGCGTGGATCGATGTGGAGTCGCCGTTCCAGGCCGAGCAACTGCAGGTGCGCATCATCGATGCCATCTCCACACGTTTTGTGCATCGCCAAGCCTCCCTGGCGCCGATTGTCGAGTTGATTGCCGAGCAGTTTGCCAAGCAGCCGGGCAACTACCTGGCGTTTTTCTCAAGTTTTGATTACCTGCAACAGGTGGCGCAGTTGATGGCCGAGCGGCACCCGCAGATTGCGCTGTGGTTGCAGTCACGCGGCATGGCCGAAGCCGAGCGCCAAGGGTTTCTGGACCAGTTCACCCAACACAGCCGGGGCATCGGCTTTGCCGTGCTGGGCGGCGCGTTTGGCGAAGGCATCGATTTGCCCGGCACGCGCTTGATCGGCGCGTTTATCGCCACACTGGGCTTGCCGCAGCTCAACCCGGTCAACGAGCAGATGAAAGCGCGCATGGGCGCGATTTTCGGCGCGGGTTACGACTACACTTATTTGTACCCCGGCATTCAAAAGGTCGTGCAGGCGGCAGGCAGGGTGATCCGCAGCCAGCAGGACCGAGGTGTGGTGATGTTGATCGATGACCGCTTTGGCGAAGCCCGTGTGCGGCAGTTGTTGCCGCGCTGGTGGGCGGTGGATGGGATGTAGCCGCTGGAACATCAGTTCAGGCCAAACTCGGTGGAAAATGTGGGAGCTGGCTTGCCTGCTATAGCGGTTTTTCGGTGTACATATCCATTTCTGCGGTAACGGCTGATTATGGTTCCGCTCTTACAGCGGGTCACTTTTGGCAAACGCCCCAAAAGTAACCAAAAGGTCTGTGCCCCACCACTCGGCACCTCGCTCTGGCTCGGTGTGCCCTCACTCCGGCTTGAATCCGTGGGCCGCCGCGATGGGCCATCCTTGGCCCAGCGCGGCTAACCCGGCGTCCTGCCGGGTTACCCACGGATTCAAGCCTGCGTTCGGCCATCGTGGTTAACGGGGCGCCTCAGATCAAAAGCAAGATCAAGATCTACAGCACGGCGGCCTGAAAGCCGACCTGAGTGGTTGAAGCAAAAGCCAGATCAAGTGCAAAGCAAAAGCTTATCTACCTGATGCAACGCGGTCTAAATGTGGGAGCGGGCTTGCTCGCGAATGCGGTATGTCAGTTATAGATGAATTGACTGACCCACCGCATTCGCGAGCAAGCCCGCTCCCACAGTTGACCGCATGCAGTTTTGAATATGAAGTCGACTGCAGATTTGCATGCACTGAATAGCTGCTTTTCTGTGGGAGCTGGCTTGCCTGTGATGCAGACACCTCGGTGTGTCAGGTACACCGAGTTGATGCCATCGCAGGCAAGCCAGCTCCCACCTTTGACCGAGTATGGCTTTGCTGTTGCTGTTGCTGTTGCTGTTGCTCTGGCCCTTACATCCTTCCCGATGACGAAGTCAGCGGTCTTTTGATCTGCGCTTTTGATCTTGATCTGAAATCGCCCCGTCAAACACGATGGCCGGAATTCGACAGGGATTTGGGGGGTAAACCGGCAGGGATGCCGGTTTAGCCGCCCCGCGCCATGGATGGCGCGTGGCGGCGGCCCCCCAAATCACTGTCGGATTGCGGGCATGCCGAGCCACAGCGAGGCACCGAGTGTTGGGGCGAGGACTTTTTGGTTACTTTTGCGTCCTTGCAAAAGTGACCCGCTGTAAGAGCGGAACCAATATCAGCCGTTACGGCAGCAACGGATATGCCCCCCGACCGCCCAGCCCCAAGACCGCTTCAACGTTAATACCCATGCTGCGATGGCATCAACCGGGTGACACTGAAAACCGAGGTGTCTGCATCGCAGGCAAGCCAGCTCCCACACAAGCTAGCTCCCACACAAGCCAGCGCCCTAAGGACGGAGGCACTCCAAAGGACAGGCCGCCACCCCAGTTCAGAAGTCAGTCAACGCACTGATGCGCGGGTTTCCAAGGAGAACCTGAAGGTTGCGCCGTGCCCAGGGCGTTCCACCAACTGGATGCTGCGCCCATGCAATTGCAGGATGCGGTGCACGATGCGCAGGCCCAGGCCGCCATCGCGGCGCGCGCCGCCGATGGTGAAGGCGCGCAGGAACAAGCCTTCACGCAGCTGCGCATCAATGCCCGGGCCGCTGTCGCTGACGGTGACCGCCACGGCACCGCCCTCAGGGGCCAGGATCACCTCGACTTCGCCATTCACCGGCGTATGGCGCAGCGCATTGTCCAGCAGGTTGGTGAGCACCCGCTCGATCAAACCCAGGTCGGCCAACACCGTCGGCACTTTGGGCGGTAGCGTGGCGGTGAGGGTGATGGCGCGGGCTTCGGCGGTGAGTTCGAACTTCTGGAAGATGTCCTGCACCAGATCCGGCAGCGAAAAGCCCTCAATCACCGGCTGCACAAAACCATGTTCCAGGCGCACCAGCTCCAGCAGTGACTGGGCCAGCCCGCCGACCTTGCGGCTCTGGTCCAGGGCGATGCCGAGGTAGCGCCGGCGTTCTTCGGAGCTCAGGCTCGCGTCCTTGAGCGACAGGGTTTCCAGGTAGCCATGCAAGGATGCCAGTGGTGTGCGCAGGTCGTGGGAAATGTTCGCGACCATCTCGCGGCGTTCCTGATCCTGGTGGGTAATGGCGCGCCATTGTTCGCCCAGACGGTTTTGCATCTGCACGAAGGCGTGATCGAGCACCGCGATTTCATCGCCGCTGTCGAGTTCAGGCGCGCTGGTTTCGGTGGCTTTCGGCGCGCCGTTAATGTCGAATTGGCCGACCTTGTCGGTCAGTTGACGCAGTGGCCGGGTGATCCAGGCAAAGGCAAGCAGGCCAGCCATCAGGCAGAGCAGGGCGATCAGGCCGATGGACCACAGGGCGATCTTCAAGGCCATGCCCGTGGCGTCCTTGGCGTCGTACACATCATGGGCTTCGCCCAGCAGCACCACATACAGAAAGCCGGTTTGCTGGCCGTTGGCCTTGAGCGGCGCAGCGCTGAACACTTTGCGCCCGTCGACGCTGCGCGGGTCATCGCCAAGGATCGGCAGCATGGCGCCGCTGAGAAAGCGCCGCACTGGCGCAAGATCCACATGGTCACGCAGCAAATGCCCGCTGGGTGCTGCGTTACCGACCACACGGCCGTCGATATCGAGCAGGTACACCTCGACACTCGGGTTGACCAGCATCAGCTGGCTGAACAGGTTGCGCACGGCATCCGGCTTGAGGCCGTCGGCGTCCATCAGTTGGGTATCGCGGGCAATGTGCGCCGCCAGGTCGCGGGACAAACCTTGCACCACTTCCAGTTCATGCATGTGGTTGGAGCGCACTTGCAGCCACGCCGAGGTGCCGCTGCAGATCACCAGCAACACGGCGAACACCACCGACAAGCGTTGGGTCAGGGTCAGCTTCATGGCGCGCTCTCGGCGAATTTGTAGCCACGGCCCCACACCGTGAGGATGCGCGCCGGGTTGGCCGGGTCGACCTCGACCTTGGCGCGCAGCCGGTTGATATGGGTGTTCACGGTGTGCTCGTAGCCTTCGTGGCTGTAGCCCCACACCGCGTTGAGCAGGTCCATGCGCGAGAAGACTTTGCCGGGCTGACGGGCAAAGAAGTACAGCAGGTCGAATTCGCGCGGCGTGAGGTCCAGGCGCTGGCCTTGCAGGGTAGCGTCACGGGTCAGCGGGTTGATGAACAACGCGCCCAGCTCCAGGCTGCCGGCGTCCATCTTCAGGTTGCGCGCCATGGCGTCGACCCGGCGCAACAGAGCCTTGACCCGTGCCACCAGCTCCGGCATCGAAAACGGCTTGGCCAGGTAGTCGTCGGCGCCCAGCTCCAGGCCGAGGATGCGGTGCAACTCACTGGAGCGCGCGCTGGTGATGATGATCGGTGTGTAGCGCGCCATGGCGCGGGCACGGCGGCAGATTTCCAGGCCATCGACGCCGGGCAGCATCAGGTCGAGGATCAGTGCATCCCAGCCACCTTGCTCGAGCAGGCCCAGGCCTTCGGTGCCGTCGGCGCTGTGCACCACCTCGAACTGCTCGTCGCGCAGGTGCAGGCAGATCAAGTCGGCAATATGGGCATCGTCCTCGACCA
Organism: Pseudomonas sp. FP2338; assembly: GCF_030687515.1. Lineage (NCBI taxonomy): Bacteria > Pseudomonadati > Pseudomonadota > Gammaproteobacteria > Pseudomonadales > Pseudomonadaceae > Pseudomonas > Pseudomonas sp. FP2338. Next base: position 3,120,543 of record NZ_CP117436.1, read on the forward strand.
CCAGGACACGTTTGGGCTGATCCATAACAGAAAACCTTCGCTTGTAGTGCGCGCATTGTGCGGCTTTTGCCAGAGTGTAGTTATCACGAATTGTTTAACTCTGCGTGAGGATTTCGCGACCGTCCAAGGCTCAGGATGGCGACATTGCAAGTGCGCTGTTGTGGCGAGCGAGCTTGCTCGCGTTGGGCTGCGTAGCGGCCCCAAAAAAGCGGGAGCGCTGCGCACTCCAACGCGGGGCAAGCCCGCTCGCCACAACAAGCCCGCTCGCCATGAATGCCTATGGGTTGAGGAGAATCGTATGTACTCACGTCGACAAATGCTGCTGGCCGGTGGTGGCCTGGGCGTCGCCGTCCTGGCCGGTGGCCTGCTGAAACAGCTCAACATGGTCACCGAAGTCGAAGCGGCCGAGACCTTTGAGGTCAACCACACCCAAGCCCAGTGGCGCAGTTTGCTGACGGCCGAGCAATTCGACGTGCTGCGTGAGGAGGGCACCGAACGCCCCTACAGCAGCAAGCTCAATGATGAACACCGTGCCGGCACCTTTGCCTGTGCCGGTTGCGCATTGCCGCTGTTCTCCTCGACCACCAAGTTTGACAGCCACACCGGCTGGCCAAGCTTCTGGCAGCCGCTGGACAACGCGGTCGCCAGCCACGTCGACACCTCCTATGGCGTGGTGCGCAAGGAAATCCACTGCCGCCGTTGCGGTGGCCATCAAGGCCACGTATTTGACGACGGCCCGGCGCCTACCGGCCTGCGCTATTGCATGAATGGCGTCGCCATGACGTTCACGGCGGCTTAAGCCGATGTCTATTTTTAATTCGTATAAGGGTCGATCCCATGTGGCTGCTGGTTCTCGCGTATCTGGGCGGCGTGCTGACAATTGTCAGCCCGTGCATCCTGCCTGTTCTGCCTTTTGTCTTCGCTCGCACCGGGCAGCCGTTTATGCGCAGTGGCTTGCCGCTGTTAGCGGGGATGGCGGTGACATTCGCCCTGGTGGCCTCACTGGCTGCGGTGGGCGGCGGTTGGGTGGTGCAAGTCAATCAATACGGGCGTTGGCTCGCGTTGCTGTGCGTTGCCCTGTTTGGGCTCACGCTGTTGCTGCCGCAGCTGTCGGAGCGCCTGACGCGGCCGTTGGTGGCCGCCGGCAGTCGCTTGTCGGAAGCCGCCGGGGCCGATGCCAAACCGCGTCCGGGCGCGTCGTTCCTGATCGGCGTGGCCACCGGTTTGCTCTGGGCGCCTTGCGCCGGGCCAATCCTCGGGCTGGTGTTGACCGGCGCCGCGCTGCAAGGGGCCAGTATCGGCACTACCTTGCTCTTGCTGGCCTACGCCGCCGGGGCTGCCACGTCCCTGGCCTTGGCCCTGCTGGTCGGCGGTAAAGTCTTTGGCTTGATGAAAAAATCCCTGGGCGCCGGTGAATGGCTGCGCCGTGGCCTGGGTGCGCTGATGCTGGCCGGTGTGGCTGCCATCGCCTTGGGCCTGGACACGGGCGTGCTGTCGCGCTTGTCGACCGCCTCAACCGGCGGCCTGGAACAACGCCTGGTGGATCAACTGAGCGCCAAGCCTGCACAGAAGAGCGGGGCGATGATGGCCGGTGGCGCCATGATGGCGGCAGCCAACCACAGCGACACACTGCCGATCGAAGGCTCGCTGCCGCCGCTGGAGGGCGCGGTGCAATGGCTCAACAGCCCGCCGCTGACGGCCGAAGCACTCAAGGGCAAGGTCGTGCTGGTGGATTTCTGGACCTACTCCTGCATCAACTGCCTGCGCACCTTGCCGTACGTCAAAGCCTGGGCCGAGAAATACAAAGACCAGGGTTTGGTGGTGATTGGCGTACACGCCCCGGAGTTTGCCTTTGAGCGCGATGTGAACAACGTCACCAAGGCCATGAAAGACCTGGGCATCACCTACCCGGTGGCGATCGACAACAACTACAAGATCTGGCGCGCCTTCAACAACCAATACTGGCCGGCGCATTACTTTGCCGATGCCAAGGGCCAGATTCGTTATCACCACTTCGGTGAAGGCGATTACGCCGAGTCGGAGCGGGTGATTCAGCAACTGCTGCGTGAGGCCGGTGCAACCCACGTCGCCGGTGGTTTGATCGAGGCTGATGCCAAGGGTGTGCAGCAGGCGCCGGACATGAACGAGGTGCAATCGCCGGAAACCTACCTGGGCTTTCAGCGTGCGGAAAATTTCGTCACTACCGGCACGTTAGGCACCGACAAAGTCGTGAATTACCCGGCCGCCGGCCACCTGGCCCTGAACAACTGGACCCTGGAAGGCCCATGGAATGTCGGCGGCCAGCAAGCCACCCTCGACCAGGCCGGTGGGCGTGTCGTGTACCGCTTTCATGCCCGTGACCTGCACCTGGTGTTGGGGCCTGGCGCAGATGGCAAACCGGTACGCTTCAAGGTGACGATTGATGGCCAGGCACCAGGCGATGCCCATGGCACCGATGTGGCGCCGGATGGCAGCGGTACCGTGACCGAGCAGCGTCTGTACCAGCTGGTGCGTCAGCCAGCCGGCGTTAAAGACCGCACGTTCAGCATCGAATTTCTCGACCCGCATGTGTCGGCGTATGCCTTCACCTTCGGCTAAGCCTGACATGAAGTGATAACCCAATCAGTGTGGGAGCGGGCTTGCTCGCGAAAGCGGTCGATCTGCCAAAGCTTTTGTGACTGTTGGACCGTATTCGCGAGCAAGCCCGCTCCCACATTTTCGCCCTGTTTATTCAGTTGCACTGGAGTGACTGTGATGAAGCTTCTCAAGATTTTACCCGCACTGGCATTCGCCGCTTTCGTCGGCCAAAGCTCGGCGTTCTCCTTCGGGGGTGCCGATGACGCGGTGATGATCGCGCCACCGGCCATGGACCTGCCCGCCGAGTCCGGCAACCTGCAAACCGCAGTGTTCGCCGGTGGTTGCTTCTGGGGTGTACAAGGCGTGTTCCAGCATGTGCAAGGCGTGAAAAACGCCGTGTCCGGCTACGACGGCGGCGCGGCAAACACGGCCCAGTACGAGTCGGTCAGCGACGGCGATACCGGCCACGCCGAGTCGGTGTCAGTGACTTACGACCCGAGCAAAGTCAGTTACGGCAAGCTGTTGCAGATCTACTTCTCGGTGGCCCATAACCCCACTGAACTGAACCGCCAAGGCCCGGACAGCGGCACCCAGTACCGTTCGGAAATCTTTGCGCAGAATGCCGAACAGCAAAAAATCGCCCAGGCTTACATCGCCCAGTTGGAGGCGGCGAAAGCTTTCGACAAGCCTATTGTCACCAAGGTGGAGATGGGCAAGACGTTTTACCCGGCGGAGTCCTATCACCAGGACTTTCTGACCGAGAACCCGTCTTACCCTTACATCGTAATCAATGATTTGCCCAAGGTGGCGCAGCTCAAGAAACTGTTCCCCGACCAGTACCGCGCTGAGCCGGTATTGGTCAAAAACCAATAAACACCGCAGTACCCAATTTGGGAGCGGGCTTGCTCGCGAAGGCGTAGTGTCAGTCAGCACATGTGTGGCTGACCCACCGCATTCGCGAGCAAGCCCGCTCCCACACTTAGTGCTACTCAGGGCTCAGGATTTGGCCTTGGCCAGGTACGGTGCAAGCCGCCGGCCCATCTCCTCACCCAGCGCCTGCAACCCACTCAATGGGCGCACCATCACTTCAAACTCGACGATCTGCCCCTGTTCGTTGAAGCGAATCATATCAATGCCCTTGAGCTGTTTTTCACCCACGCGTGCGCTGAACTCCAGTACCACGTTGAGCCCGTCGGCACTCGCCAGTTCACGGTGATAGGCGAAATCCTCGAACACCTTGATCACGGTGTTGAGGATCATCGACACCACCGGCGCGCCGGGGTAGGGCGTGTGGGCCATGGGCGAGCGGAACACCGCGTCAGGCGCAAGCAGTTCGGGCAGGGCGTTGAGGTCGCGAGTGGCCAGCATGGCGTGCCAGCGTTGCAGGGTGTGGGCGGCGGCGGGATTCAGGTGGAGTTCGGACATGGGCTGTACCTGTTCTTATGTTGGGAAGGTCGTTCACCTGCCCAACATAAGAGCGGCACTCAAGCAGGGTCAATCACCCGAATTGACAGATAAGTAACCCGAATGCACTCACACCACTTCCAGGTACGAGCTGTGAATTGCCCGCGCCAGTTCGCGCACGGTGTCGATAAAGTCCGTGAGCCGGCTGTGCAAGCCGTCCTCCAGGATCTCATCGATGCCGGTATAACGCAGGCGCGCTTCGAACTCGGCCGCCAGGCGCTGGGCCGTGCGCCCGTAACTGCCGGGCAAGTCGGCGAGGATATGGCTCAATTCCTCGATGCACGCATGCAGTGAGCGCGGTACATCACTGCGCAACAGCAGCAACTCCGAGACCGAGCGCGCATTCAGTGCATTCGGGTACAGCTCGGTGTAAGCCTCGAATGACGACAACGCACGGAGCAGGGCGCTCCATTGGTAATAACCGCGCGCCGACAAGTCGCTGACCTCTTCGGATTCCTCGCCAAACATCTCGTAGCGCGCATCCAACAGGCGCAAGGTGTTGTCCGCACGTTCGACAAAGGTGCCCAGGCGTATAAATCGGTAGGCGTCATTGCGCATGATGGTGCCGGAGGTGGCCCCGCGAAACAGGTGCGAGCGCTGTTTAACCCAGTCACAGAAGTGGCTGATGCCATGGCGCGCCAGGCCGCCGGCGGCGATGCTGCGCATTTCCAGCCAGGTGGCATTGAGGTTTTCCCACATATCGGCGGTGATGCGTCCGCGCACGGCGTGGGCATTGCCACGGGCGGCGCGCAGGCAGTTGTAGATGCTGGCCGGGTTTTCTTCGTCTAGGGCGAAGAAGTGCAGCATGCGTTCGGCGTCCAGTTGTTTATGGCGTTCGAGGTAGCTGTCCAGTGTGCCGCTGCTGAGCAGCGACATGGCCAACTCATCCAGCCCGTCACTGCGCCCCGCCTGGGGCATCAACGACAGCGAATAACTGACTTCCAACATGCGCGCCAGGTTCTCGGCACGTTCCAGGTAACGGGACATCCAGTACAGATCTGCGGCGGTTCTACTCAACATACTCAGCCCTCCACCACCCAGGTGTCCTTGGTTCCGCCGCCTTGCGACGAGTTGACGATCAACGAGCCTTCCTTCAACGCCACGCGGGTCAGCCCGCCAGGCACCAGGCGGGTTTCCTTGCCCGAGAGCACGAACGGGCGCAGGTCGATGTGCCGGGGTGCGATGCCGTTTTCGACGAAGGTAGGGCAGGTGGACAGGCTCAGGGTCGGCTGGGCGATGTAGGCGTGAGGGCGCGCCTTGATGCGTTGGCGGAAGTCCTCGATCTCGGCGGCGCTCGACGCCGGGCCGACGAGCATGCCGTAGCCGCCGGAGCCCTGGGTTTCCTTGACCACCAGTTCGGGCAGATGGGCCAGCACGTGGGACAACTCATCCGGCTTGCGGCACTGGAAGGTTGGCACGTTTTGCAGCACCGGCTCTTCGTCCAAGTAGAAGCGGATCATTTCCGGCACATAGGGGTAGATCGACTTATCATCGGCCACGCCGGTGCCGATCGCATTGGCCAGCACCACATTGCCGGCGCAGTAGGCGGCGACCAGGCCGGGCACGCCGAGCATGGAATCCGGGTTGAAGGCTTTGGGATCGAGGAAGGCGTCGTCGATACGCCGGTAGATCACGTCCACCGGTTTGGGCCCGTCGGTGGTGCGCATGAACACTTTGAGGTCGTGCACGAACAGGTCGGCGCCTTCCACCAGCTCCACGCCCATTTCCCGCGCCAGGAACGCATGTTCGAAAAACGCGCTGTTAAAGCGCCCCGGCGTCAGTACGACCACGTTGGGGTTGTCGAGCCGGCTGGCGCTTTTAAGGGTCTTGAGCAGCAGGTTGGGGTAGTGGTCCACCGGCGCAATGCGCTGTTTGGCGAACACTTCCGGAAACAGGCGCATCATCATCTTGCGGTCTTCGAGCATGTAGCTCACGCCGCTGGGGGTGCGCAGGTTGTCTTCGAGCACGTAGTAGGTGCCGTCGCCGTCGCGCACCAGGTCGACACCGGAAATATGCGAGTAGATGTCGCGGTGCAGGTCCAGCCCGACCATGGCCTTCTGATAACCCTCGTTGCCCAGCACCTGGTCGGCCGGGATGATCCCGGCCTTGATGATGCGCTGGTCGTGATAGATATCGGCAAGGAACATGTTCAACGCATTCACGCGCTGGATGCAGCCGCGCTCGATCACGGCCCATTCACTGACGGGGATGCTGCGCGGGATGATGTCGAAGGGGATCAGGCGCTCGGTGTCTTGTTCGTCGCCGTAGAGGGTGAAGGTGATTCCGGCGCGGTGGAACAGCAAATCGGCCTCGCGACGCCGTTGGGCCAACAGTTCCGGCGGCGTATTGGCCAGCCAGCGGGAGAAATCCTGATAGTGCGCACGGCAGGCGCCGTTTGCGTCATTCATTTCATCAAAGAAAGATCGAGCCATTCCAGTACCTTGTCAGTGCCCAGGATTGCCTTGGGTGGCACTGCCGCTTAAAAAAACGCATATTTTTATGAGCCTGTGGCTGACGGTGCCAACGGGCCTGGTCCTTACTTTCTTATGGGGTCGGCTCTGGGTCGGGGGGTAACGAATGCTCCTGTATCCGGGCAGATGAATGCATTAAGCAATGCCTGTGCCGGAACGCTGTTCAAGGCGGTTATTCCCTTGTGGCGAGCGAGCTTGCTCGCGCTGGGTTGCGTAGCGGCCCCAAAAAAGCGGGAGCGCTGCGCACTCCAGCGCGAGCAAGCTCGCTCGCCACACAAGCCCAATCCTACAAAAGCGCAGCGCCACAAAAAACCGCTCACTAGAAGGGTGCGGCGTATGCGCCGAATTGGTGCATGAACAAACTTGAACTTCATCCCGCCCTGATTCTTCTAACAAGTTTCGTCACCTTGTGGAGCACGTCGTGCCCAGAATCATCTCTGCCAACACCCCGGCTGCTGCCGTGGACGATCACAGCGAACACAATGCCAAGATCTTCGGTTCGCCCAAGGACCGCCTCGACTTCTATCGCCGTGAAATCCAGTACGAAACCAGCATCCTGGCCAACCGCACCGACGCCTACCTCACGGCCCAGTCGTTCCTGGTGATCGCGTTTGTCTCCGGCATGGGCAACCTGAACCCGGAATGGGGCAAGTTTTTTACTTTGATCGTGCCGGCGTTTCTGGCCGCCCTCGGCATTCTCAGCTCACTGAATGCCTGGCCGGGTATTCGGGCCGCCTACGAAATCATCGACCACTGGCACTACAAGCAGAGCGAGTTGCTGCGCAGCGAGCCGGTGATGGGCCTGGCCTATGACGATTCACCGCTGTTCTGCGAGACCGAGTCATCCCATAAGGGCTATCGCAAGTCGCTGCTGTTCTCCATGCGCGCGCCGTGGCTGTTCATGGTGTTCTGGGTGCTGCTGGGCGCCTATGCGTTTTATATTCAGGTGGATAACCCAGTGTCTTAAGCAATTTGAACTTCGTGGCGCTGGGTGGAACCTTAACGTTACGCAGTGTGCGTTTTACACAGAGGTGATCCATGAACACCAGTAACGACCCCCAAACCAGCAACCGTAACGACCCGGCCATCGATGGCGGCGAGCCGGCGCCCGGCACCGCTGCCGATGCGCCCAAAGACCCGAAGCCTGCCAGCGACCCCAAAGCACGGGAAAACGACTACAGTCCAGACTTCAAGCCCGAGCGTGCGCCCAAGCCTGAAACTGATGCCGATATCGACACCCAAGGCGGTTAGAGGAGACAGTCATGTCCCAGGAACTCGATGATGAAGAAGAACTCAATGACCCGGGCAACGAAGACCCGGGCTCATTGATGGACGATGCAGAAGTACCGCTCAACGATCTGGATGATGCAGCGGATGTTGGCAACACCGAAAATCAGGACTGAGCGTTCGCCTTGGCTCGTCGTTCATACCAGGCCAGCATCGGTTGGGTGCTCAGGCCATGAACGACGATGCTCAAGGCGATCACTGAAATCGTCAGGTCGACCGCCAACGCGCTGCTGGTGCCGACCAGCCCGTGGTTGAGCGCGTAGAACAGGTAGTAAATGCTGCCGATACCGCGGATGCCGAACCAGCCCATCAAGCCGCGTTGCCGCGTGCTGATCAGGCGGCCCCAAGGGATGACCAGCACGCTGAATGGCCGGATCACGCAAAACAGCAGCGCAGCCACCGGCAGCGCCCGCCAATCCCAGTGGCTGACCAGCACAATGCCTAGCACGGTCACCAGGAATACTTCCATCGAACGCTCCACCAAACTGCCAAACGACAGCATGTCGCCCATCATCACGCCGGCAGCAATTTGCGTATCTTGCAGTTCACTGACATCGCCTTGCAGGGCGCGCTCAGGTTCCACTTCCAGATGGCCCACCACCGGTAATGCCAAGTGCTCCGAGGGCGTCTGCGATTGCCCCGTGGAGCGGAACTCCGCCTGGCGCAAGCCCAACCCGGCGGCGAACACCGACAAAAATCCGTAACCGCCCACGGCCTCGGCGGCCACATAAGCCAGCGCAATTAGCGCCAGGGTCAGGTAGTCGTTGGGTGACAACGTGCTGTCGGCATGGGTGATACGCAACCATAGGGTCACACGGCCGATACCACGCCCCATCCAATAACCGATCAACAACCCGGCGGGCACCGCCCACACCAGGTTTTTCAGGACCCAGCCACCGAACCAGTCGCCATCAAACCCGCCGTGTTGCATAAACAGCAGGGCAAAGATCACAAACGGGAAGGCAGTCCCGTCATTCAAACCGGCCTCACCGGACAAGCCGAACCGCAGCGCGTCATAGTCCTGGGCATTATTGACCTGGACCAGCCCGGCCAGCACCGGGTCGGTCGGTGCCAGAATCGCGCCGACCAGCAGCGACACACCCCAGGACAACGCAAACACATAATGCAGCGCCAGGCTTACACCGAGGATGGTCAGCAGCATCACCGGCCCGGCCATGCCAAATGCCACACGCCAGGTGCGATGCTTGAGCGGCAGGCGCAGTTTCAAGCCGCTGACAAATAGAGAGAACAGCACCGCGACTTCGGTCAGGTGCTCCATCCAGCGCGCCGAGCCTTTGATATCCAAGCCCAGAAGGTCGACGCCCAGCGGGCCAATGGCGATACCCAGCAACAGGCACACCGCCGAGGTGGTCACCGGCATCCAGCGCAGGTAGGCGGAGGTGAGGGCGAGGGTGAGCAGTACAGCGCCGAGTACGGCCATCCATAGAATAAACGTCATCGAGCGTGTACCGGGCCGTGGTCTATCTCGGTTGGAGGGCCACGGCTCGGTGCAGGTTCAATCGGGTTCGATCAGGTATTGATCCAGGAATGGTCAGCGCCAACTTTCACATCGAATTTGTAGCGAAGCGGGAAGTAATGCTGCTTAGTCTTCAGGATCTGGTAGGGCGCTGTTATCGGTACCACCACGCCCTGATGCGCATAGGCCTCCCTCACCCTTTCTTCAATGTTGACGATCGGACCGTGCGGCACGAGTTTGCCATCGGTCAGTACCGCTTCTCTAGGGAGGCCATCTAAACCCAAGTCGTACATGTCGGGTCGTTTCTTTTTAAGCATGTCGTTAAACATATTCGGCCCTACGGTATCGAATATTTTTGCCTCATACGCCTTGAATTCCGGGGTGTATTGGACTTTGCCATCGGGGCCTCGGGCGACTGTCGGTCGTTTATTCGCAAAGTAGGCTTTGTTCGCCGCAAACCGTTTATTCATTTCACTGATCATTTCGCCCAGCACTGGATTGTTGGGTCGAGTCGCAAAGTTACTGGTGTTATAGAACGTCTTGTAATCGCTCACTTGGTGGACCACTGGTGAACCGAGCAGCACATCGTTAGCGCCAGCGGCTAGATCATCGGCGGCACTGATGTTTCTTTGAATCAGATCATCGGTGTCCAGATAAAAACCACCGTGTTTATTCATGATCGGGTAGCGGGCTACATCCGAAGCTGCGGCCAGATTCTTGCCTTGCCCTTGTCGGAAGTAACTGTACATTTCACCGTTCTTCAACTGCGTGAATGCGGCATCTTCATTAAGGTTGAGCACCGTCACGCCAGGCACTTTCTCCTTTAGCTTGCTTTCTATTTGTTTGAAAACAGCAGGGCTGTCGGCGTCCACGTGAAGGACTGTTTTATACCCTGAGGCTCGGCTGGCGTTTTTGGCCATGTTGTCGACCAAATGGGCGGGAATCTCCTGGCCTGCCCAAAAATAGTTCAATGTTTTGGGCACGGGAGCCAGTTGTGTGGGAATTCTGGGGATCGACGAAATATCAACAAAGTTATAGTGGTGGTCGGTGGCTTTTTTAGCCTTTCTGGATTCATCAAGTGTTCCCCGTTGCCAGTGGCCTTTGGGCGTTCGCCAATAATAGTGATGGCCTTGTTCGTGGGGGCTTCTCCATGCGCCCGCCGTGGTATCGAACGCAACTTCCTGATCGGCGTTTTTGTAATTGATCCTGAAGGGATTGCCTGACGTTTCCACGATTTTAATATCGTCCATCGGCACTACGTAGGTTCCATCCCCCAATCTAAAAGGCGTCGATATATCACTTGCGCCGCCCAGCAAACGTTCGGAACGGGATAAAGGTGCCCACCCTGAAGCGCCTAGATCCTTGACAGGTATATCGGGGCCAGTGCCGTTTGGATGGCGGGTGACGCGCTGGCCGTCTTTGACCTGGGATTCAAAGAGCCTGCCATCCACTTTCACATATTCGCGTTGACTGCGGCCCACCCAAACGTTGTTCTGCAAGCCCTTGGTCGATAACTCGTCTGCGGCGATGTAGCGGGCTTCATAGCTGTGCAGATCGTCCAGTGAGCGTACTTCTCCACTGGCAGCAACGCGATTGGGTTTAAAGTCTTTCAAGGGTGGGCCAATAGCGCGTTGCTTCAACGCATCGTATTCATGCCAATTGCCCTGGAACATCACAGCCTGGCGCTCGACTGTTTCTTGCCCCACCCGGGTCGTCCCGGTTGCTGCCAGGCCGTGCTGCTTGCTGACGTTCTGGATTGCGTCGTCACTGGCGATTGCTCGCAAACTGTTCGAGTCGCCCGGCTTGGGCACGTCTGGGACGAAGTTCTCCAACGGCTTGCCGTAGGCCTGTTTCGTGCGAGGATCCAAGGCGTACCACTTATGGGTTGCCTCATCGAACTTAGCCAGGGCTTTTGTGCTGCGAGCACTGTTGGCGGCACTGTATGTGCCTTCAGCGATATCGGCCTTTTTGGCCAACTCCAACAGGTTGACACGGCGGTACGAACCGCGCAGGTAATTGACACCTTTATAGGCTTTGCCGGCTACAAACTTTACGCCCTTTGCGGCCCCACGCGCGAGGTCATCAATACCACCCAACGGATTGAGCGCGCCCACTGCTGCCCGTCCAACAATCTTGAGCACCAGGCCAGCTTTTGACAGCACAGAAGCACCGACAAATGCAGCTCTTGCGGCCTTGGCAGCGGTGCCGACGCCGACCAGGAAACCAAAGATATCGAACGCCAAGTCGACAGCGCCTGCGCCCGTCTTGCCATCGCTGAAGTTCTTGATCGCGGACCTGAACGGAATAAGGCCCAGTATGACCTCGCGAATGGCTTCGGTGGTACGGTGTTCGGTTTGAAAGGTCGTTGCTCCCCTGGAATATGCGCCCAACTCAGGCAGCTTCATATCCTCGATCAATGCATCGACCAGGTATTGGGTTCTGGCACTGGCAAAGCTCTTCGGTGCACCCGTGGCGTCTTTGCGTTCGTTCGTTATCCCGGAGGGGGAACCACCTCTGGGCGTTATCTGGTTTGCGATATAACGTGGGCGAGTAGACGCAAGACTGGCGGGCGAGAGTTCTTCATAAAACTGGCTCCGCTGCCGGGTGATAGTGCCCTCCATCCGGTTGATTGCATACTGCATGCTCTGGGTTTTACCGTTGACGGTGCGCCGGGTCTCGACCAGCACCACGCCTGTTTCAACACGCTTGTCATAACTGGAGCCAGGCACACGGTCGTAGCGAATGTCCTGGTGCACGACGATTTCGCCGAACTCCAGATTCTGCCTGTCTTCCAGAGGCAATCTCGAGATCATAACCTTGAGCTGCGCCGACGTGGCCTTTTTGACGGCGTCAGAGTATGTGCGAAAGTCCTGATTAAATTGCTTGATCGGATCCGGCAGGGACTTGAGGGTTGGCAGCAGATCGCTGATATTGATTTCGTCTGACGATGAAACCCATGCCGCAGGCTTTCTGTCGTCGGAATCGGGCGGCGGGGACCTGAGCGCTCTGCCATCGATGTACAGGTCCAACAGTGAGTAGGGGCCGGGGAATTGGTAGGTGTAGGGTTTGGACTCAATGCACTTTTGCTCAAACAGCGCGGGGTCCATGTCGGGGAAGGTTTTTTTCAGATGTTCGAGCGCAATGGCTTTGGTGGTCGGTGTTTGGAGGGGGGGCAGCGCGGCTGCTTCGCTCATTTCTCTGACATGCTGGTCGAACGCGGTGCGTACCTCGGTCAGGGCGGTATCGGTTGTCGGATAGCCCATGCCACTGGCAATCGCCCATGTTTTGATCGCTTCGTTCTGGGCGGCATATTCAACCTGGCGCTCCTCATCCGAGATCGGTGCCGTGTTGGCCGCCAACATGATTTGCGCATAGTTCATTCTGCTTGTTGCGCCCGGCGCTTTTGCTTCCACGCGGGCAACCGCCGTGGTGAAGCTGACCCAGCTGTGGGAACCTATCGTCACTTCATTCGGGATACCCTTGACCAGGAACTGCGGTGCGCGACTGGCGAGCATGGCGTAGGCCTGTACTGATGCTGTTTGCGCGGAGTCGGCGAGGCTGCCGGCGAGCAGATGCGCTTCCAGCTCCTTGACCACCGCGGATGGCGATTTGTGGCTGTTGCTCGCTGATACCAGTGGGTAGCCTTCAATACTCGTCTCACCGCCTTTGTCGCCGTATTTTCCCACGCCTAAGGCCGCCAGCAGCCAGTCGGTGGCACTGCCTTTAACCGAGTGTGCCTCGAATGTGGCTTGAATGGCCTCGCCCAGTGCCATGGCCCGGGGTGAACTGACCAAACTGTCGATCAGTTGCCTGGGATTGCGCTGTTCCTGCGCGGAGATCGGTCGGCCGTTGAGCAGATAGCCCAGCACATGCTTGAAGGGTTTTAAACTGAGGTCGCCGAATTTCCCCTCGCTGATATAACTCCTCAGCCGTGTCTGGTCGTCAGGCGCAAGAGGTTCGAGCCATGCTAACGCGCCCCCTAGATTGCCATGGGTGGCGGACTTTAAATTCGGCGCGAGGAGGGCGCTGGCCAAGTTTTCAAGTTGCTCGGAGTTGGTGGGGATGTCCCAGCCATGATCCTGCAGAAACTGCTGCAGGCTGACTTCAGTTGGGGCGCCACTGCCCGTTGGCCGGTAGGTACTGTCTGCGGACAGAGAGAGCGGCTGTTCGAGTTCGGTCTGAAGCTCCTCGATCTTTTTACTGCCATCTTCCAGGGCCATCGCCAGGCGTTGCAGTGCAGTGCCCGCCAGGTGCCAGTTGCGGATGTCGCCCAGCGCCGCTTTCTGATGCTCAAGTGTTTCTTCGCTGCGCGCCTGGATCTTGTCCGTAAAGCGGGCAGGATCGAGGCGCTTGAAGTTATACGTCTGGTGGCTGATTTCGTCCGCTCGCTTGAGCATGCCAGACAGCGTCAGGTTCCGTGGCTCCAGATAAAATCCGCCGACCAGCTGCCAGGGTACAGGTGCGTCCGGGGTATTGACGGGAGGTGCAAAAGGAAATTCGCCCTCTAAGACGCTCGCGGCCCGAAGGATAGGCCCGCTCAGAGCCGCCCATTGGCTGTCGTCCTGACCCAGCGTGTGCAACGTGCGCAGCGGGTCAAGAAAGTGCTCAAGGTAAAAGGATATTCGCCCTGACTTGGCATCGATTTTTATCGAGGTGGTATCGACTCCCAGGGCTTTCATCCACTGCTGAACATCGGGCGATTGGAAGGCATCATGCAAGTGCCGCCACCATTGGCCAAAGGTGGAGTGGGGAGGAATGTGATCGATGTCTTTAACAGGAGTACGACGGCCAGCCAGGTTCAGGGCGATCGCGTATTGCATTGCCAGCTCGCTGTCTCCAGTGGCACGTGTGGTGGCCTGCTCTTCCTGCGGGGAAGCGGTATCACGTTTCAGCCGTGAAAGCGGCGGGGGTAGCGACATAGTTGGACCCGCTTGAGGCGCGGCGATGATCTGCTTGGAAATACTGTTCATAGGGGGAGCGTCCTTTGGCGTTTGAAAACACCCCCTTGGCCTGGGGTGCTCACAGAGTGTTTCCCTTGCGTGACAACCGCCCCCGGATTGATTCCCTCGACCCGCCGATTATGTCGTTGCTCTATATTTCTGCCCCCACAGGCCGTTAGCCTTAACGACAGGGATGTCGGCACAAAAACCATCCCTGTTCGTCGACCGTGGCTACACCCTGCTAAAGGACCGCAACGGCCCGTTCCAGGACCTGTTGATCCTCGTGGATAAAATCACCGGCATTGAGGACCCGGCCTTGGGCCGTCATCCGTTGCCGCATTACTTTACCCAGGCCTGGCGGCACCGTGCGGTGCTGTCGGCGGGCCTGGCAAAAGCAGATCTTCAGTGCATGCCTCTCCAAATCCAAACGCCCCCCGAAAAAAGTTATTCACGACCTGTTCACTCGATAAACGACACCCCCTCAAACATACCCATTGAACGACTGTTCAGTTTGCACTATGTTGACCGCATCCACCCGTTGGCACACCAACGGGTTCGCGCGTTTTCTTCTTGAACGAGAGGCTCTGGCATGCGGTTTTCCCCCTTCGTCGAACGAATTGCAGGGCAGGGCGTCGCCGCCTGGGACATCCACCACGCAGCGTTCCAGGCCGCCAGCCAGGGCGAAGACATCATCATCCTCAGCGTTGGCGACCCCGACTTCGCCACGCCGTCGTTCATCACCGACGCCGCCGTCAGCGCCTTGCGCAGCGGCGACACTCACTACACCGAAATCCCCGGCCGCAGCGCCCTGCGCGAGGCCGTCGCGGCGCGTTACAGCAAGACCCTGGCGCGCTCACTGAGCGCCGAAAACGTGATCATCGTGCCCGGCGCGCAGAACGCGTTGTTCATCAGCTCCCTGTGCCTGTTACAAGCCGGTGATGAAGTGCTGGTGCTCGACCCGATGTACGTCACCTACGAAGCCACGCTCAAAGCCAGCGGCGCCAGCCTGGTGCGCGTACCGTGCTCGCCGGAGTCCGGGTTTCGCCTGGATGCACGCTTGCTCGCCGCCGCCATTACCCCGCGCAGCCGCGCCATCTTCTTCTCCAACCCCAACAATCCCACCGGCGTGGTGCTCAACCCGCAGGAACTGCAAGCGATAGCCGACCTGGCCATTGCCCACGACCTGTGGGTAGTGGTGGATGAGGTCTACGAAAGCCTGGTGTTCGACGGCCAGTACCACAGCCTCGCCGCCTTACCCGGCATGGCCGAGCGCTGCATCGTGATCGGCAGCCTGTCCAAATCCCACGCCATGACCGGCTGGCGAACTGGCTGGCTAATCGCCTCGCCGGACATGATCAGCCACGCCGAAACCCTGGTGCTGAGCATGCTCTACGGCTTGCCGGGGTTTGTGATGGAAGCCGCCACGGCGGCTGTGCTGGCCCATGATGAAGTGACATTGGGCATGCTCGACATCTACCGGCGCCGCCGTGACCTGGTCGTGGCCGGCCTGAGTGCGTGCCCCGGCATCAAGGTGCAGGCGCCCCAAGCCGGGATGTTTGTGCTGGTGGACGTGCGCGGCACGGGCCTGGGCTCATTGGATTTTGCCTGGCGCCTGTTCCGCGAGGCCGGCGTGTCGGTGCTGGATGCCGCGGCGTTTGGCGAGCCGGCGCAAGGGTTTGTGCGGCTGTCGTTCACCTTGGGCGAAGCCCGCCTGGCTGAGGCCTGCGAGCGGATCGCCGAGTTTGTCGCCAAGCTCGCCCGCGAGCCGCGTGTGGCGCCGACGCCTGAAATCGAGGTGCTGGCGCCGGTCGAAGCGCGCAAGATGATTGAGGTGATCGACCTGCATAAGCGCTTCGGCAATATCGAAGTGCTCAAGGGCATTTCGCTTACGGCCAACGAAGGTGAGGTGATTTCGCTGATCGGTGCCAGCGGCTCGGGCAAAAGCACCTTGCTGCGCTGCATCAATATGCTTGAAGTGCCCGACCAGGGCAGCATCCATGTCGACGGTGAAAGCATCAAGCTCAATTACGGCATGCCCGGTGCGCCACTGGTGGCAGACGCCAAGCAACTGGTGCGCATCCGTTCGACCCTGGGCATGGTGTTCCAGAACTTCAACCTGTGGCCGCACCGCACCGTCCTCGAGAACCTTATCGAAGCGCCCACCCAGGTATTGCGCGAAAGCCGTGCCGAAGCCATCGAGCGCGCCGAAGCCTTGCTCGACCGCGTTGGCCTGGCCGCCAAACGCAATGAATTCCCGGCGTTCCTGTCCGGCGGCCAACAGCAGCGTGTGGCGATTGCCCGTGCGTTGGCCATGCGCCCCAAAGTCATGCTGTTCGACGAACCCACCTCAGCCCTCGACCCCGAACTGGTGGGCGAAGTGCTGCGCGTGATCCGCTCCCTGGCCGAAGAAGGCCGCACCATGATCCTGGTCACCCATGAAATGGCCTTCGCCCGGGATGTGTCCTCCAAAGTGGCTTTTCTGCACCAAGGCTTGATCGAAGAAACCGGCACGCCGGACGCGGTGTTCCTCGACCCACGCAGTGAGCGTTGCCGACAGTTCGTCAACGCGCATCAAACTCGCTAACTCCAGAAAAAGACGGGGCAA
The DNA here is from genome assembly GCF_030687515.1 of Pseudomonas sp. FP2338. NCBI lineage: Bacteria > Pseudomonadati > Pseudomonadota > Gammaproteobacteria > Pseudomonadales > Pseudomonadaceae > Pseudomonas > Pseudomonas sp. FP2338. The sequence continues at coordinate 3,137,364 of NZ_CP117436.1, forward strand.
ATCATGAAATGCAAACGCATGGCAACGTGGTTGGGCAGTGCAGTGTTGATGTTGACCGCAGGTTTTACCCTGGCGGCAGAAAAACCCATCGTGTTTGCGGTGGCGGCCGAACCCTATCCGCCGTTCACCGTAAAAGGTGGGAACGGCCAGTGGTCGGGCTTTGAAGTGGACCTGATCCACAAGCTGTGTGAAGGCATGAAAGCCGAGTGTCAGATCAAGGAAGTGGCGTGGGACGGCATCATTCCATCGTTGCTGGCGAAGAAAATCGACGTGATTTTCTCTTCGATGTCGGTGACCGATGAGCGTGAAAAACAGATCGCCTTCAGCCGCGCCTATTACGATTCACTGCTGGGCGTGGCAGGCCCCAAAGGCGCCACGGTGGACATCACCCCCGAAGGCCTCAAGGGCAAGCTGATCGGCGTGCAGATCTCCACGGTCAGCGCCAACTACCTGAAGAAGTATTACGAAAATATCGCTGACCTCAAGTACTACGACACCCAGGAATCAGCGAATGCCGACCTGATCGCCGGGCGTATCGACTACATGATGGCCGACGACACCGCCATCGCCATGATGGTCAAGACCCCGGAAGCCAGCGGCCTGGCGCATATCGCCAGCGTGCCCTACGACCCGATTATCGGGCGTGGCGTCGGTGCCGGTTTGCGCAAGGAAGACACCGCGCTCAAGGCCCGCCTGGACAAGGCCATCGGCGAACTGCTGGTGAGCAAGGACTATGACGACTTGTCCCAGCACTACTTCGGCCTGTCGGTCAGCCCGTGCAAGCGCGGCGACACGCCGGCGTTTGTGAGCAAGACCTGTGACAGCCCCTACAAGCAAATCGCCCAGAAGACCGAATAATGCTCGATCTCCTCAGCTTTGGTGACCAAGGATGGGGCAACGCACTGCTCAAAGGGTTATGGATGACCCTGCAAATCTCTGTCGGCGCATTTGCCGTGGGCTTGCTGATCGGCCTGGTGGTGGCCTGCGCCAAGCTCAGTGCGCCGCGCCCGATTGCGCTGTTGATGCGCGGTTACACCACGGTGTTTCGCGCGGTGCCGGAACTGCTGCTGATCCTGCTGCTGTATTACGCCGGCTCCATGGGCCTCAACGCCTTGATGCTGTGGCTGGGGTTTGCCCAGGTCAACATCAGCGGGCCGTTGGTGGCGATCCTGGTATTGGGGCTGGTGCAGGGCGCCTATGCCTCGGAGATTTTCCGCGCTGCGATCCTGGCGATTCCCCACGGCCAGATAGAAGCGGCGCGGGCCTTTGGCCTGAGCGGCGTTGGCCTGTTTCGCCGGGTGACCTTGCCGATCATGGCGCCGTACGCGCTGGCGGGCATGTCCAACCTGTGGATCAACCTGATCAAGGACAGTGCCTTGATCAGCGTGGTCGGCACCAACGAGCTGCTGTACACCGCCAAGCAGGCGGCGGGTTCCACGCGTCATTATTTGCTGTTCTACCTCACGGCCGCCGCCTTGTATTACCTGGTGACGCTGGCTTCCAACTACCTGTCCGGGCGCCTGGAGCGACGTATCCGTCGCTGGATGCCGGTTGTCGAGTGAGGCGCGCATGCCTGAGTGGATAAGTTACTACGCGGGGCTGATCGCCAAGGGCTTGCAGACCACCTTGTCGTTGCTGTTGATCAGCGCCGTACTGGGTTTTGCCCTGGCGGTGCTGGTGGCGTTGGCACGGTTGTCACGCCGTAAGTGGCTGGCGCGCGGTGCGCTGGCCTACACCAGCGTGCTGCGCGGTACGCCGCTGCTGATCCAGATCTACATTTTCTACTACGGCCTGGGCAGCCTGTTCGCGCAGTTCCCGATGATTCGGGGCAGCTTTGTGTGGCCGTTCCTGCGTGACGGCTACTGGTACATCGTGTTTGCCCTGGTGCTGTCAGTGGGCGCCTATGTCGGTGAAGTGATTCGCGGTGGCCTGCTGGCGGTGCCCAAGGGCGAGATGGAAGCCGCTTCGGCGTTCGGCATGACCCCGCGTCAGGCGCTGCTGCGGGTGCGCTTGCCACGGGCGATGCGCCTGCTCTTGCCGACCCTGGCCGGTGAGACGGTGATGCTGCTCAAATCCACCGCGCTGGCGTCGACCATCGCCGTGGTCGACCTGCTGGGCGCGGCTAACGTCGTGCGTGCGCAGACCTTGCAGATCTATCAACCCTTGCTGCTGGTGGCCAGCGTTTACCTGTGCCTGACCTTCCTGATCGAGGGCGTCTACGCCATCGCCGAACGGCGCGGCACGCCGCTGCGCAGGTCGGCGGGATGAAACAGGACCGCGCGCTGCAGGGCATTGCCCTGTGCTCACTGGCCTACGCGTTCCTGGCGTTGCAGGACGCGGCGATCAAATGGCTGGTGGCCGATTACTCGGTGTTCAGCATTCTGTTCTGGCGCAGCCTGGTGGTGGTCGGCGCCTGTGTGATCGCCGGCCGCATGGGCCTGTTGCGCAGGGCATGGACCTCGGTGAGCCGCAAGCTGCTGATCATTCGCGGGCTGCTCTCGCTGCTGGCGTGGTTGCTGTATTACACCGCCGCCAAGGACCTGACCCTGGCGGAAATGACCACCTTGTATTTCTCCGCGCCGATCATGGTCACGCTGCTGGCTGCGCTGATCCTCAAGGAGCGTGCGAGCCGTGGGCAATGGGTGGCGCTGATCATCGGCTTTGTCGGCGTGGTAATCGCTTGTCGCCCGAACAACATGGTCGATCCGGTGCCTATCGTGCTGACGTTGGCCGCGGCATTGTGCTGGGCGTTCACCTATATCCAGCTGCGCCAGGTCGACCCGGCAACCTCGGTGCTGGAGCAGATGCTGATCACCAACGGGGTGTTCGTGATTTGCATGGCGGTGACCTTGCCCTGGACCCATACCCCGGCGCCGACCCCGGCCTGGCTGGGGATGCTGGCCGCAGGTCTGGTCGGCGGCATAGGCCAGTTTTTGTTGTTTGCGAGTTTCCGTCGGGCCACGGCGACCTTGCTGGCGCCGTTCGAATACACCGGGTTGATTTGGGCGTTTTTGCTGTCGAGCCTGATCTGGGGTACGTCGATGGATGTGTCGCTGATCATTGGCGCGGTGTTGATCGCGGTCAGCGGCACCCTGGCCATGCTCAGCGCCCGCCACCCGGAATCACAGGACGTGGTCGGCGCCGAATGCTCCGTGACGCAACCCCTGTACCCAGCAGCGACAGATGTGCAGCCCGTTGGCGGGGCTGAAAGTGCCGGGGTTCAGACACCCCTCGAGCCAAAGCCCGTCGAGCATCGCCGATAGGCCGATGGCCGCCAGATGGCTGTCGTGGATCTTGAGGTTTTCGCTGCGGGCCAGGTCGTCCAGCAGTTGTTGGATCAACGCCAAGTAGGCGCGGTAACTGTTTTCGTGGGATTGGTTTACGTGGGGCGAGTGGCGGATCAGGCTCCAGAACACCACCCACACACCGAGCAGGTCGGGGTCCATCACCCGTGGCGAAAACGACGCGCGTAGAAACGCGTCCAGACGCGCGGCGGCGCCTTCGGCGAGCTCGACTTGCGCCCATAACGCGCTGGTCAGCTCATTGGCGAGCTTGTGGTAAGTCTCGGCGATCAACGCGTCGATGCTGCCGAAATGGTGGTTGAGCAAGCCCACCGACACCCCGGCTTGGGCGGCGATGCGGCGCACCGAAATCCCGGCGTGGCCGTCGCGGGCCAGGCAGGTGAGGGTCGCGGCAACCAATAAGTCACGGCGTTCATCGGGGTCGGCGCGGCGCAGTTTAGGAGGGTCGACAGTCACAGAGATGCCTTTGATGTAAGACCAGAGTGCTCAGGTTAATTGAACGTGTGTTCAATCTCTAGCGATTAAATGATCAGAGGAGGGCAAGGCATGGCAAAAGACCTTTCGTGGCAGGTGCCAGGCGATGCCGGCAACACGCTGCACATCGGCGCCTGGCGCTTTGAAGGCGACGGCAGTGGCCCCAACGTGCACCTGCAGGCTGGCGTACACGCCGATGAAATCGCCGGAATGCTGGTGCTGCACCAGCTGCTGCCGCGCTTGCAGGTGTGCCAGGCGCAGGGCCGTTTGCGCGGCAGCGTGACTGTGGTGCCCCAGGCCAACCCCTTTGGCATTGGCCAGTTTCGCCAGGGCAAATTGCTCGGGCGTTTCCATGAAGCTACCGGGCAAAACTTTAACCGCGCCTTCGATCATTCCCTGTCCATGGAACGCCCGGCAAGCAACCTGGCGCAATGGCAAAAAAGTTTAGTGCAGTTGGCGGCCGACGCCGACCTGGTGCTGGACCTGCACACCGACGATGAGGCCCTGCCGTACCTTTACATTCATCGCAGTTTCTGGCCCGAACACGGCCTGGCACTGGCGGCCGCGTTGCAGGTCGAGGTGGTGATTGTGTGGGATGAAGGTGGTGACGGCTCCTTTGAAGAAACCATCATCAACCATGGCGCACCGCGCTTGGCCGCGACGGTCGAATTGCGCGGCCAAGCCGATGTCAGCGACGCGCTCGCGCAGCAAGATGCCGACGGGCTGTGGGCGTGGCTGTGCATCAATGGCGTGATTGATGAAGTCGCCGCGATCAGCGAATGGCAGGGCGAAGTGGTGGACATGGGCTGCATGGAAACCGTCCTGGCGCCCTGTGCCGGCGTGCTGGTGTTTGAAAAAAACCTGGGTGACCCGGTTGAAGAGGGCGAGCGTTTCGCGCGCATTATCGGCCGCCCTGGCGACCCGTCTTCGGAAGTGGTTTTGCATGCCGCACAAACCGGGCGCAGGGTCACAGGCCACCGCGAGCGCCTGGTGGCCCAGGGTTCGGTGGTGGCCAAATTCACCGGCACACGCTTGTCGGACAGCTACAGCGGCGGGGTGCTGGACCCTTAGATCTCCAGACCTACACATAACCCTTGTGGGAGCGGGCTTGCCCGCGATAGCGGTAGGTCAGCCAGCTCATCGTTCACTGATACACCGCCATCGCGGGCAAGCCCGCTCCCACAATTTACCCTCGTATGCGCAGGAGTCTGGCTGCTGCAGTTCGTCAGCCTCGTTCCAGGCTGCGTTTTTCCAGGAGCAAACGCTCAAGCTCTTGCATCGGCAACGGCCGGCTGAACAAGTAGCCCTGGATCTGATCGCAGCCGGCTGCCTTCAGAAACGCCAGTTGCGCCTGGGACTCGACGCCTTCGGCCACCACGCGCAATTCCAGGCTGTGGGCCAATTCAATGATGGTGCGGGTAATGGCTGCGTCCTGCGGGTTGCTGGTGACTTCGCGGATAAACGCAATGTCGATTTTCAGCGTGTCGATCGCAAAGCGCCGCAGGTAGGCCAGGCTGGAATAGCCGGTGCCGAAATCGTCGATGGAGATTTTCACGCCCATCGCGCGCAGGCGTTGCAGGCTGGCGATGGTGTGCTGGGTGTTTTCCATCAGTGAGCTTTCGGTCAGTTCCACCTCGAGCCAATGGGCCGCAACGCCGGTCTTTGCCAGGCTGGCGGCGATATCGGCAATCAGGTCGCCTTCAATCAATTGATGCCCGGAGACGTTCACCGAGACCTCCACCGCACCAATGTCGCTGCGTTGCCATGCGGCGATCTGCCGGCACACGTTGTCGATGACCCAGCGGCCGACGGGCACGATCAGGCCCAGGCTTTCCAGCAGCGGCACAAACACTGCCGGCGAGACCGCGCCATGGCCGGGGCGGTCCCAGCGCAGCAGGGCTTCAAGGGCACACACGGCACCACTGGCCAGCTCGACCTTGGGTTGGTAATGCAGGGTGAAATCGCTGCGCTCGACCGCCAGGCGCAGGTCGTTTTCCAGCGCCTCGCGGGCCAGGTCATGCACGGTTTCGTGGGTCTGATTCTGCAGTTGCAGTTCGAGCATCAGGTTATGGGTTTTCAATTGATCACCATGGGCCTTGAGCCGCAGCAGGTTGCGCACCCGCAGCCATAACTCGATGTGCTCCACCGGCTTGCTGAGGAACTCTTCGGCACCGGTTTCCAAGCCACTGACCCGCGCCTCGGACTCGCTGAGCGCCGTGAGCATGATGATCGGGATGTTCGCGGTAGTGGCATTGCCCTTGAGTTGGCTGGCGACTTCATAGCCGTCCATGCCTGGCATCATGATGTCCAGCAGGATCAAGTCGGGCGGCTGCTGCGCCACCAATTGCAAGGCTTCTTCGCCGCTGCTGGCGGTCAGGGTCTGGTAGCCCTCATGTTGCAGCAGGGTTTCCAGCAGCTTGCGAACCTGGGGTTCGTCATCAACGATCAACAGCGTTGCGGGTGAGCTGGCCATGGAGAGGACTCATACAGAGGATGTGATGTGTGGGGGCAGCAGGGTGGCGATCACGCGGTATAGCTCTTTGTAGCTCAGGGGCTTGCTGACATACGCGTCGCAGCCGGCCTGGCGGGTTTTTTCGCAGTCTTCCTTCATGGCCATGGCCGTCAGGGCGACCACCGGGATGTGCGCGGTGTGGGGGTCTTGTTTCAGCAAGCGCGTTGCCGCCAGGCCGTCCATGCCGGGCAATTGGATATCCATCAGGATCAGCGCCGGTTGCTGTTCGCGGGCCAGGGTCAGGCCGGTTTCGGCGTCGGCGGCCCACAGCACGTTGTACCCGGCATTGACCAGTAACAGGCGCGCCAGGCGCATGTTCGCCTCGTTGTCTTCGACGATCAGGATGTCGGCCATCAGCTTGCCTCCCTGGCGCGATGCAGTGGCAACCACACCACAAAGCGTGCGCCCAGGTCGGGCTGGCTGGCCACCGCCACGCTACCGCCCTGCAGTTCGGTCAACTGCTTGACCATTGCCAGGCCCAGGCCCGTGCCTTCGAATTTGCGCGCCAGGCTGCTGTCGATCTGGCTGAAGGCCTTGAACAGTTTGCCCATGTTGTCCACGGCAATGCCGATACCGGTATCGCTGACGCTCAATTCAAGGAACTGCTGCTGCGCACTGGGTGACAGGGCGAAGCTGTGCACGGGCCAGTCGCCGGCAATCCGCCCGACTTGATCGCGGCTGACTTCACGCACGGTCAGGGTCACGCAGCTGCCGTGCGCGCTGAACTTCACCGCATTGGCCAGCAGGTTGTAGATGATCTGCTTGGTCTTGCGCAGGTCCAGCGCCAGGGTGCCGAAGTCACCCTGGCTGTCCAGTTTCAGCTGGATGCGTTGCAGCGCGGCTTTTTCGCGCACGATCAGCAAACTGTTGGCCAGCAAGCCTGCGAGTTCAACCGGCTCCAGTTCCAGGTCCATCATCCCGGCCTCGACTTTGGACAGGTCGAGAATGTCGTTGATCAGCGACAGCAAGTGCTGGCCACTGCTGAAAATATCGCCGATGTATTCGCGCTGGATGTCGCTCATGTCGCCCACCAGCCCGTCCTTGAGCGCCTCGGAAAAGCCGATTACGGCGTTCAGCGGGGTGCGCAATTCGTGGGACATGGTGGCGAGGAACTCGGACTTCATATGGTTGGCGTGTTCCAGCTCCAGGTTCTTTTCTTCCAGGGCGCGTTCAAAGCCCTGGCGCTCGAGTTCTTCCTGCTTGCGCGCCGTGTTGTCGGTGCCGATCAACAGGTAGCCGATGATCGTATCGTGGCGATTGCGCAAGGCCGTGACCGAGACCATGGCCGACAGGCGACTGCCGTCCTTGCGGATATAGGTCAGCTCATAGATGTCTTCGATGCCCCGCGAGGCCTTGAATACCAGGGCTTCGAAGCCTGGGGTGATGGGCGTGTCGAGTTCCTGGCTGAGGGCGGCGGCGCGGGTGATCAACTCGGCGGGGTCGGAGATGTCGGCGGGAGTAATGCGGTTGACCACGTCAACAGCGGCATAGCCGAGCATGCGTTCAGCGCCGACGTTGAAGATCTGGATCACGCCTTTTTCGTCAGTGGCGATGCTGGAGAAATACGCGCTGTTGAAGATGGCGTCTTGCAGTGCGCCGGTCTTGAGCAGGGTTTTCTGGCGTTTGAATTCGACGATCTTTTCTGCGCGCGATTGCGGCGGGTCGGGTAAGGCTGAGTCCATCGCTTGGTTTCCGTGACATTCAGGTCCGACACCGGCGCGGCGGTGTCGCAGAGCATGCTCACAGAAGATCGCGTTGAAGCGATAAGGAGGAGATGAGGTCTTTGGACAATAGCAGAGATTATGGCGATTCGAAGGCTGGAAGCGTCCCTCCGGAAACTTTCTGCCTTCAAACGGATAGATCAACGCGGGGGATGATTCCGGGGGGCTTTAAAATTCATTTCATCTGGCCGCGCCTGACATGCATCTCAGCGTTTTGCACGTGATGAAACGTTTAATCAAACGAAAAAATGCTCACGCAAGCGCTTGCGTGTGCAAATGCATCTGACATAGAGTCGGCAACACTCGATTACAAAAATAATAAATCCAGGAGCTCATCCATGAGCCTTGAACCCTTGCTTGAGATGCAGGGCATCAGCAAAACCTTCAATGGTTTGCGCGTGCTCAAGAATGTCGGCCTGAAGGTTTACCCCGGTGAAATTCACGCCTTGATGGGTGAGAACGGCGCCGGCAAGTCGACCTTGATGAAAATCCTCTCCGGCGCTTACCAGGCCGACCCCGGCGGCGAAATCCGCATCGACGGCCAGCCCGTCGCCACCTTCGACCCCGCCACTGCAAAGACCCTCGGCATCGCCGTGATCTACCAGGAACTGAGCCTGTGCCCGAACCTCAGCGTGGCCGAGAACATCTACCTGGGCCGTGAACTGCGGCGTGGTTGGACCATCGACCGCAAGGGCATGCAAGAAGGCTGCATCGAAGTGCTGCAACGCCTGGGCGCCGAGTTCAAACCCGCGACGCCCGTCAGCAGCCTGTCGATTGCCGAGCGCCAATTGGTCGAAATCGCCCGCGCCCTGCATGCCCATGCACGCATTCTGGTGATGGACGAGCCGACCACGCCGCTGTCATCGCGTGAAACCGACCGCCTGTTTGCCTTGATCAAACAACTGCGCAGCCAGGGCCTGGCGATCATCTATATCAGCCACCGCATGGCCGAGATCTACGAGTTGTCGGACCGGGTCTCGGTGCTGCGCGACGGCCAGTACATCGGCGAACTGACCCGCGATGCGCTGTCGGCCGACGTGCTGGTAAAGATGATGGTCGGCCGCGACCTGTCAGGCTTCTACAAGAAGGAACATGCCGCGTATAACCCCGGCAATGTGGTGATGCGCGTGCGCGATATGGCTGACGGCAAGCGCGTGCGCAATTGCAGCTTCGACCTGCACGCCGGTGAAGTACTGGGCATTGCCGGGCTGGTCGGGGCAGGGCGCACCGAACTGGCACGGCTGATCTTCGGCGCCGACCCGCGCACGTCCGGCGCCCTGGAAGTGGTCGGCAAGACCGTCACCCAACTGCGAAACCCGGCGGATGCGATTCGCGCAGGGGTCGTGTACCTCACCGAAGACCGCAAGGCTCAAGGCCTGTTCCTGGACATGAGCGTGGCCGACAACATCAACGTGTGCGCCTGTGTGCCGGATGCACATGCCGGTGGCGTGCTGGACCGTGGGCACGCGGCGCAACGCGCTAACGATGCGATCAGGTCGCTGTCGATTCGCGTGGCGTCGGGCAAGGTCAATGTTGGCGCGCTGTCCGGTGGCAATCAGCAAAAGGTGCTGTTGGCGCGGCTGCTGGAGGTCAAGCCGCATGTGCTGATCCTCGACGAACCCACCCGTGGCGTGGACATCGGCTCCAAGTCCGAGATCTACCGCATCATCAATCAACTGGCGCTGGCCGGTGTGGGCATTGTGGTGATCTCCAGCGAGCTGCCGGAAATCATCGGCACCTGCGACCGTGTGCTGATCATGCGCGAAGGCCAATTAGTGGCTGAAGTCGGCGGGGCTTCAGGCCACGTCATTTCCCAGGAACGAATTATCGACCTCGCCACTGGTGGCGATCAGGTGGCTGCCCATGGCTGATTCAATGAGTGCAACAACCGGCAAGGCCGAACGCGTGCGTGAGCTGATGCGCACCGTCGGCATGCTGCCTGTGCTGGTCTTGCTGCTGGTGGGCTTTGCCCTGGCCAGCGAGAATTTCCTCACGGTGCAGAACCTGTCGATCATCACCCAGCAAGCCTCGGTGAATGTGGTGCTGGCGGCGGGCATGACCTTTGTGATCCTGACGGCGGGTATTGACCTGTCAGTGGGCGCGATTCTGGCGGCGTCTGCGGTGGTGGCCTTGCAGGCTTCGATGTCGCCGCAGTTCGGCATGTTCGGGATTGCGGCGGGCATTGGTTTTGGTCTGTTGCTGGGCTTGGTCAACGGCGGGCTGATCGCGTTCATGCGGCTGCCGCCGTTTATCGTCACCCTGGGGGCGCTGACGGCCATGCGTGGCTTGGCGCGTTTGCTGGCCGATGACAAAACCGTGTTCAACCCCGACCTGCCGTTTGCGTTTATCGGCAATGACTCCGTGCTCGGCGTGCCGTGGCTGGTGATCATCGCCGTGGCCGTGGTGCTGTTGTCGTGGTTCATATTGCGCCGCACCGTGATGGGCGTGCAGATCTATTCGGTGGGCGGCAACCCGGAAGCGGCGCGGCTGTCGGGCATCAAGGTGTGGAAAGTGCTGCTGTTTGTGTATGCCATGTCCGGCGCACTGGCCGGGCTTGGCGCCGTGATGAGTGCTTCGCGCCTGTTCGCCGCCAACGGTCTGCAACTGGGGCAATCCTATGAACTGGACGCTATTGCCGCGGTGATCCTGGGTGGCACCAGTTTTACCGGCGGCGTGGGCACCATCGGCGGCACGCTGATCGGCGCACTGATTATCGCGGTGCTCACCAACGGCCTGGTGCTGCTGGGGGTATCGGATATCTGGCAGTACATCATCAAGGGCATCGTGATCATCGGCGCAGTGGCGCTGGATCGCTATCGCCAGTCCGGCGCACGTACCTGATTCACCTCAACAACAATCACAAGAGAGACCGGTATGAACTTCAAACGTATCTTTCCCGTTATGGCCTTGGCTGCCCTGATGTCCCATGGCGTCGAAGCCCGCGAACTCAAAGCCCTGGGCATCAGCATGGGCTCGCTGGGCAACCCGTATTTCGTGACCCTGGCCGACGGAGCCACTGCGCGGGCCAAAGAGCTGAACCCCGCTGTGAAAGTGACATCGGTGTCGGCCGACTATGACTTGAGCAAGCAGTTTTCCCAGATCGACAACTTCATCTCATCCAAGGTCGACCTGATCCTGCTCAATGCCGTCGACCCATCGGCCATGGCCTCGGCGATCAAGAAAGCCAGGGATGCCGGCATTGTAGTGGTGGCGGTGGATGTGGACGCCAAAGGCGTAAACGCCACGGTGCAAACCGACAACGTCGAAGCCGGCAAGCTGGCCTGCCAGTTCCTGGTGGACAAGCTGGCGGGCAAGGGCAATGTGATTATCCAGAACGGCCCGCAAGTGACCGCCGTGACCGACCGCGTCAAAGGCTGCAAGGCGGCATTGGCCGGTGCACCGGATATCAAGGTGCTGTCCGATGACCAGGACGGCAAAGGCTCACGGGAAGGGGGCTTGAATGTGATGCAGGGTTACCTCACGCGCTTCCCGAAAATCGATGGCTTGTTCGCGATCAATGACCCGCAAGCCATCGGCAGCGACCTGGCGGCCAAACAGCTCAAGCGCAGCGGCATTATCATTACCTCGGTAGACGGTGCGCCGGATATCGAAAACGCGCTGAAGACCGACACCCAGATCCAGGCCTCTGCCAGCCAGGACCCTTGGGCAATGGCCCAGACTGCCGTCAACGTCGGCAATGACATTCTCAATGACAAAGCCCCGGCCGAAGCGGTTACCCTGCTCACGCCAAAACTGATCACCCGCGACAACGTTGCGACGTACAGCGGCTGGTCGAGCAAACATTGAGTCAAAGGGGAAAGCATCGTGGTCACCATGGATGACGTGGCAAGCCGGGCCGGGGTGTCCACCTCGACCGTGTCCCACGTGTTGAACGGCACCCGCAAGGTCAGCCCGGTCACGGTGCAGGCGGTGCAGCGCGCGATTCAGGCGTTGGGCTATATCCCCAACACCCTGGCGCGCTCGCTGGCGCGTTCGAGCACCAATACCATTGGCGTGGCGATCTCGGCGTTGTCCAACCATTACTTCAGCGAAACCGTGCAAGCGATTGAAACCGAGTGCGTTCGCCACGGCTACATGATGCTGTTTGCCGACCCGCACGACGACCCGGAGCAGGAGTTGCGGGTGGTCACGGCGCTGCATCACCGGCGGGTCGACGGGATTTTATTGGCGCCGTCGACCGGCTCCAGCGCCTTGGCCTATCTGCAGGCCAATGAGATGCCGACGGTGCTGGTAGACCGCATGATGAGCGCGCAGTTTGATCAGGTCGGGGTGGAGAACACTCAGTCCACCCAGGCGCTGGTCGCACACTTGGTTGAACATGGGCACCGGCGCATCGGCTTTATTGCCGGGCGCGAAGGGCTGAGCACTACCGATGAACGCGTGGCCGGTTACCGTGCGGCGTTACAGGCCGCGGGGCTGGTGTTCGACCCACAGTTACTGGTCAACGGCGGTTCCAACAGCGAGCCTGCGCGGCAAGCAACCGCGCAGTTGTTGGCGTTACCGGTGCCACCCACGGCAATCATGGCCGGCAATAACCTGATGACGCTGGGTGCCATGCATGCCCTGCGTGATGCGCGCATTGAGGTGCCCGGCCAGATGGCCCTGGTGGGCTTTGATGACTTTGACTGGGCGGATTTCTTCGTGCCACGCCTGACCCTGATCGCCCAGCCGGTCAAGGAGCTGGGCGCCCGCGCGGTGCATATGCTGCTGCAACGCATGGCCACGCCCGGCGCACCCACCCAAAGCGTGCGCCTGGCGCCGAGCCTGCAGCGGCGTGACTCCTGTGGTTGTATTGAAGTGGAATAACTTACATATGCGCAACCCTGTTTCCCTCGGCATAGACCTCGGCACTTCAGAGCTCAAGGCGATCCTGATGGACGTCGATGGCAGCGTGCTGGCCCACGCCGGTGTGCGCCTGAGTGTTTCACGACGCCACAGCGGCTGGTCCGAGCAGGCCCCCGAAGACTGGTGGCAGGCCTGTTTGCAGGCGCTGGCGCAGTTACGTGAGCATGCGGCATTTGCGCGTGTGGCGTGTATCGGCCTGTCCGGGCAGATGCACGGCGCGGTGTTGCTGGGCAAGGATAATCGTGTGCTGTACCCGGCCATCCTGTGGGATGACGCGCGCGCAGTGGCCCAGGCCGAGCAACTGGGCAGCGGCTTTGCCGACACCACCGGCAGCCTGCCGATGGCCGGGCTCACGGCGCCCAAACTGCTGTGGTTACAGCAGCACGAACCCGAAGTCTTCAAGGCGATTAAGTGTGTGCTGTCGCCCAAGGATTACCTGCGGTTGTGCCTGACGGGCGAGCGCATCAGCGACATGTCGGATGCCGCCGGCACCCTGTGGCTGGACGTAGCGCAGCGTGAATGGTTTGCGCCGATGCTCCACGCCACGGGGCTTTCGCCTGCGCAAATGCCCCGGCTGGTGGAAGGCGGTGCGGCGAGTGGGGTCCTGAATGTCAGCGGGTTGGGCCTGTCGCCCGAGGTGGTGATTGCCGGAGGCGGCGGCGATAACCCGGTGGCGGCGGTGGGTATTGGCGCGGTCAACGCCGGTGACGGCTTTATCACCCTGGGCACCAGCGCGGCCATTGTCGCCATCACCGACCACGCCACCGGCAACCCGGCCAGTGCCGTGCACAGCTTCTGCCACGCCTTGCCCAACCGCTGGTACACCATGGGCGCCATGCTCGCCGGGGCCAGTTGTTTGCGCTGGGTGACGCGGCTCACCGGCATGCCGGATGAGCAGACTCTGCTTGACCAGGTGCAGGCGCAGTTGCCCATCGAGCAGCCGGTGCCGCTGTCGACGCCGTTGTTTCTGCCGTACCTGGCCGGTGAACGCACGCCGCACAACGACCCGTTATTGCGCGCTGGGTTTATGAGCCTGGGCCACGACTGCACCCCGGCGATGCTCGGTTATGCAGTGATGGAGGGCGTAGGTTTCGGCCTGCTCGATGCGCTGCGTGCGGTGCAATCGACCGGTGCCGACGTGACCGCCTGCGCCTTGGTCGGCGGCGGGGCCCGGAGTGAGTATTGGGCGCAGTTGCTGGCCAACATTCTGCAGCGGGAGATCTTCACGCTGCAGGGCAGTGAATTGAGCGTGTGTGTGGGGGCGGCGAAGTTGGGGTTTATGGCGATCGGTATAGACCTGTTGGCGGCGGGGATGAGTGTGAAGATGCGCTACAGACCGGATGCTCGGCAACAAACGACGCTGAAGGTCCGGTATTGCAAATTTCAAGGCTTGCTGACTGCTGCAAAAGCGCTGCACGACTAACACGGCGAACACAGCTTTTGTGGCGAGCAGGCTTGTAGTGGCGAGCAGGCTTGCCCTGCGCTGGGCCGCGAAGCGGCCCCTATACCTGACGACGCAATACACCTGGAAATACGCGGTGGCTGTTTTGGGGCTGCTGCACAGCCCAACGCAGGGCAAGCCTGCTCGCCACAGGGATGCTGATTGCTAGAACAGGTCGGTGCATCCAGTAAGCCGGTTTTATAACCAGGCCGCATCCCATAACGGATAATCGCCAATGTGTTCCACCAGCCCGGCTCTTAGCGGGTTAGCGATGATGTAGCGGGCCATTTTCAGAACATCTTCATCGGCTCGAACGGCGCGGTCATGGTAACCACGCTGCCAGAATCTTTCTCGACTGCCGCGCGTTCGATTGATACTGAGCGTGCTGCGTGACTTGGCCTGGCGCATCACATCGCGCAGTGTTGAGTTGTTCAGGTCGAACAACCAATGAAAATGATCCGGCATCACCACCCACGCCAGTGAGTTGACCAGGCCCGCTTCGTGAGTTCGTTTAAATTCTGCGACCAACAAACGGCCCAGCTGAAAATCCCGAAACAAGGGCAGACGCTGATGCACCACGGCAGTGACCAAATACGCTCGACCATTTTCTGAATAGCGGCCACGACGTAACAGATGGGAATTGGGTTGAGGACACACTCCGTTGTTCCTTGCATGAATAAGAAGCTTTGACGCTAGCAGCGCAATCGTCCCAGCCCGGAACACTTGCGTGTCCCGATATTTCTACGCCCATCCCCGTGTTGAACCGATTTCCTGTGGCGAACAGGCCTGTTGTGGCGAGCAGGCTTGCCCTGCGTTGGGGCGCGCAGCGGCCCCTGTACCTGACCATGCAATACACCTGAAAATACGCGGTGAGTGTTTTGGGGCTGCTGCGCAGCCCAGCGCAGGGCAAGCCTGCTCGCCACAGGAAGCGTGTTTGCGAAAATCAGCGGTGCTATCGGCCAGTTCACGCACAACGATGTTTCTCCTTTAAGCACCTGCTCACGCTTTAAACCCGTCGACCAATCCTACCGTGGCGAGCAGGCTTGCCCTGCGTTGGGGCGCGCAGCGGCCCCTGTACCTGACGATGCAATACCCCTGGAAATACGCGGTGAGTGTTTTGGGGCTGCTGCGCAGCCCAGCGCAGGGCAAGCCTGCTCGCCACAGGGAGCGTGTTTGCCACAGGGAGCCTGTTTTCTCAGTGGGTGTTGTCAGCCAGTTCGCGCAACACCGTCAGCAACGATGTTTGCCCTTTAAGCACCTGCTTATGTTCAAAACAGATCCAACCTTCATTGAACCCATCGACCATGCGCATACGTGGCAATGGGTTCTGGGCGCCCTGGGCGTGCAACAATGCCTTCCAAGTCTCACGCGCCACCGCCTCAGCGTGCACGTCGCGGTCGAGTACCTGCGACAAGCCCTGGGCGATGTCGTTGGGGCTGACCCACTGGCCTTCCAGTTCAACCACCCGATGGCCGGCCCACTCCTGTTGCAGCAGTTGCGCGGCGAGAGTGCCGATATCCGCCGTGGCGATCATGGGCACCGCCTTGTCCAGAGGTTGCAGAAAGCTGTGGATCACACCGGTTTCACGCGCGGAGATCAGGTCGTACAGCGCATTTTCCATAAACCAGGCAGGGCGCAGGAAGGTGACCGGGATGTGTAGCGCGCCCAGGGCCTGTTCCATCAGGGTGCGTTGGGTCAGCAGGTTGACCTCTGTGGCCTGGGCGCCGATGGTCGACAGGCACAGCACCTTTTTCGGCGTGGCCGCCTGCAGCGCCTGGCTGACGGCGGCAATCACCGCTCGAGCTTCGGGGAAATCAGGCTGCGGATCAAACCCGGGTGGTGGCAGGATAAACACGCCGGTTGCGCCCTTGAACGCTTCGGTTAACGCCTGCGCGTCATCCATCTGCGCAAACACCACTTCGCACCCTTGATCGGCCCAAAAAGCGGCTTTGCCCGCATCGCGCATCACCGCGCGCACCGGCTGGCCGGCTTTGATGAGGTTGCGCGCGAGGGCGCCGCCGACTTTGCCGGTAATACCCGTAATCACATACATGAGCTTTATACCTGTGGTTTCCATTGAGTGGAGCCCAGCATAAAGATCGGCCAGTGATGACAGAATAGCGATTGCGTCACTGCGTTAGTGACGCAAAATCACTAATCCTCCAGGGGCGGCAAACGGCGTTTTACCGGAGTTTTCTTGACGATGGCCGTATTGGTTTCGGCATAAGCGTTGAGGCGGTCGAGCAGGCTGTCGAGCTGGTCCATGGTGCGCACATGCAGGCGCGCGATAAAGCAGTCGTCACCCGTGACCTTGTCGCACTCGGTGAACTCGGGGATCGCCTGAATCTGGCGCTCCACCTCCTGCAACTTGCCCGGCAAGGGGCGGATGCGCACGATGGCTTGCAGCAGGTAGCCAAAATGCCTGGGGTCGATATCAACCGTGTAGTGGGTCAACACGCCGCGTTCTTCAAGGCGCCGCAAGCGTTCGCCGACGCTGGGCGATGACAGCCCGGTAATGCCCGCCAAGGCCTTGAGCGACAGGCGCGAGTCGTCCATCAAGGCGCTGATCAGTTGCTGGTCGATGGTGTCAATCATTCTGTCTGCCTAATAACAAAAGGTGAATATAGGTTTTTGCCTTTTTTAGTCGCTGGAGCTCTTAAGCAGCAGATTGCCATAATTGTGCCTCACTTGAGGAGCTTTCATCGTGGACACATCTATCCGTCGCGGGTCGTGGGAAATGGTCGCCGCCATGCTGATCTCGGGCACCATTGGCTGGTTTGTATTGGTCTCTGGTGTATCGGTGATCGAGGTGGTGTTCTGGCGCTGCGTGATCGGCGCAGTGGCCTTGTTGCTGGTCTGCGCATTGCTGGGTTATCTGCGCCTGGAACTGCTCACCTGGGCCAAGTTCGGCTTGGCGATGCTCAGTGGCGTGGCCATCGTCGGCAATTGGCTGCTGTTGTTCGAGTCCTATTCCCACGCGTCCATTGCTATCAGCACGGCGGTGTACAACGTGCAGCCGTTTATGTTGGTGATGCTGGCTGCGGTGTTTCTGGGGGAAAAACTCACCGTACGGAAACTCGCGTGGTTGAGCGTCGCGTTCCTCGGCATGTTGGCGATTGTCACCGCCCATGGCGAGCAGCAAAGCGGTGGCGCTGATTACCTGGCGGGTATCGCCCTGGCCCTGGGCGCGGCGTTTTTATATGCGGTTGCCGCGCTGATCATCAAGCGCCTGAAGGAAGTGCCGCCGCATTTGATGGCGTTGATCCAGGTGACAACCGGCGCATTACTGCTGGCGCCGTTGGTGCCTTGGAACAGCCTGCCGACAGCGCCAACTGCCTGGGCCGCGCTGGTCACGCTGGGCGTGGTGCACACCGGTTTGATGTACGTGTTGTTGTACGGCGCGATCCAGAAACTGCCCACTGCCATCACCGGGGCACTGTCGTTTATCTATCCGATTGCGGCGATTTTCGTCGACTGGATTGCGTTCGGCCATCGCCTGGGCTGGCTGCAATGGCTGGGTGTGGCCGCAATCCTGCTGGCGGCAGCGGGGTTGCAGCGGGGCTGGTGGTGGCCCCGCGTCCCAAGCGCTAGTGCGTACCCTGAAAGATGATGTTTTCCGGGTTGAAATGCTCCACCTTGCTGCCCGGCTGCGGCAACCCAAGGATATGCCCCTTGATCTTGCCCACCACGTGCATCTCGCACGGCTTGCAGTCGAACTTGAGGGTCAGCACTTCATCGCCGTGAATCAACTGCATCGGCGCCACCTTGGTTTTCACGCCGGTCACACCCTTGGCCTGTTTAGGGCACAGGTTGAACGAGAAACGCAGGCAGTGTTTGGTGATCATCACCGGCACTTCGCCGGTTTCTTCGTGGGCTTCGAAGGCGGCGTCGATCAGCTTGACGCCGTGACGGTGGTAGAAGTCGCGGGCCTTCTGGTTGTAGACGTTGGCCAGGAACGACAGGTGCGCTTCCGGGTACACCGGCGGCGGCGAGGTTTCAGCTTTACGCCCGCCACGCGGGTGCGCGGCAACGCGTGCGGCAGTCAATGCCTCGATCACTTCACGGCGCAAGGCCTTGAGTTGCGAGTTGGGGATGAAGAACGCCTGCGGCGCATCCAGCTCGATGTGCGTGGCGTGGTATTCGGTGGTGCCGAGTTGGCCAAGCAGATCGCGCAGGGTGTCGAGCGCCTGTTCCGGCTTGTTGGCCACGCCAAACGGGCCGGGCAGGGTGACGCTGGCGTTGATGCCTTCTTCGCTGGTGGCGGTGACTTCAAGCTGGTCTTCACGCAGGCGTGCCACCCAGGCCAGGCCGATGCGGCGCTCGGCGGAGGTTTTGAGCAGCGCTTGTTGCCAGTTGTGGTCGAGGTTGCGGTTCAGCGGATGGTTCGGGCGCAGCTGGTGCAAGCCGGCCGGCATTTCATTTGGCTCGACGCGGTAGCGATAGCGCTTTTGGCCGTCTTCCTCAAACTCGCCCTTGGCTTCGGCGATGTTCGCACGGAAACCCACAACCTCGCGCTTGACCAACACATTGAGGCCATCGCCATTGGACAGCGGCTCATGGGTGACCACCTGCAGGTCACGCTTGCCGGCTTTTTCCACTACACCCACCGGCAGGCCGGTAAAGGTCGGGGTATCGAAAGCGCCAATGTCGACCTTGCGGTCGGTGACGAAATAGTCGGTGCTGCCCCGGTGGAAGGTTTTTTCCGGGTCGGGCAGGAAGAAGTGCGCAGTACGGCCGCTGGAGGCGCGGGCCAGGTCCGGGCGGTCTTCAAGCACGTCGTCAAGGCGCTGGCGGTAATAGGCGGTGATATTTTTCACATAGCCCATGTCCTTGTAGCGCCCTTCGATCTTGAACGAGCGCACGCCGGCTTCGACCAGGGCGCGGATGTTGGCGCTCTGGTTGTTGTCTTTCATCGAAAGCAGGTGCTTTTCAAAGGCCACGACGCGGCCCTGGTCATCTTTCAAGGTGTAGGGCAGGCGGCAGGCCTGGGAGCAGTCGCCACGGTTGGCGCTGCGGCCATTTTGCGCGTGGGAAATATTGCACTGCCCGGAGAACGCCACACACAGGGCGCCGTGGATGAAGAACTCGATGGCGGCATCGGTCTCGTCGGCGATCGCACGGATCTCTTGCAAGTTCAGCTCACGGGCCAATACCAACTGCGAAAAACCGGCCTGGTCGAGAAACTTGGCGCGGGCCAGGGTGCGGATATCGGTCTGGGTGCTGGCGTGCAGCTCGATGGGCGGAATATCCAGCTCCATCACGCCCAGGTCTTGCACGATCAAGGCATCGACACCGGCGTCGTAGAGCTGATGGATCAGCTTGCGCGCAGGTTCCAGCTCGTTGTCATGCAGGATGGTGTTGATGGTGGTGAACACGCGGGCGTGGTAGCGGCGGGCGAATTCGACCAGTTGAGCGATATCGCTCACTTCGTTGCACGCATTATGGCGTGCGCCGAAGCTTGGGCCGCCGATGTAGATGGCGTCGGCGCCATGCAAGATCGCCTCGCGCGCAATGGCGACATCACGGGCGGGGCTGAGCAATTCCAGGTGGTGCTTGGGCAAGGACATAGTTTTTTTAGTCAGGCTTGTCACGGTTGAGGCGCGCATTGTAGCTGTGAAATGCCTGACCGGCATCTACCGCAGGGCTGCCATGTAGGAACTGGCTTGTCGGGTCGCCGCATCGCTGCGATGCAGGCAACTCGGTCCATCAGGCACACCGAGGTGATGCCATCGCAGGCAAGCCAGCTCCCACAGTGGATGTGTGCTGTGGCTTGGAACTCAGGCTTTGGCTGCCATCGCGGTGACTTCCACACGCATGCCTTCTACCGCCAACGCAGCCACGCCAACGGCTGCACGCACAGGCCAGGGCTTGGCGAAAAAGCGTTTGTAGACTTCGTTGAATGCCGCGCGGTCAGCCATGTCGGTGAGGTAGATGGTCAGGTGCATCACCCGGTCCATGGAGCTGCCGGCTTTCTCCAGCGCGACCTTCAGCGCTTGCAGGGTGCATTCGCTTTGCAGGGTGATATCGCCCAGTTCCAGGCTGCCGTCGGCGTGAGTGGGGATTTGGGTGGAAACCAGGATGCCATTGAAACCGATGACGTCGCTGGAGATGGAATCGGCATCCGGGTCGGGGGTGAAGGACAGGTCGTGGTTGGCCATGGGCGCCTCATAAAAGTTTGAACGAACGTTGGCGCGCAGTTTAAACACAGGGGACGGCAAGGTCACGGCGTCCGTTGCGGTGGTCGTTCACAACGTTGATGGGTAAGCTGGTGTGCTAAACAACGTTAAGTGAACGGAAGCACACCTAATGGCAAAAGAACTGATGACGGTGGCAGTGTGCTGGGACATGGATGCGAAGGTGTCAGCCAGCTTTGCCCATAGCGACAGAGAACTCTTCTATTTTTGCGATTGTTGCCTTGAAGAAGTTGTAGCTTCAATTTCGAAAAGGAATAACTTTTTTTTCAAAGCCCTGAATTCACACGAGCCGGGCTGCGCCCACGAAAAGGAGAAAACTCAAGCGTCCGACGTTCCTGTGCAACTCACTCCAAGACCTGCCCATATAGCGCCGCCGTTGATTCCCACTCATCTGGGCAAACTGGCCAAGCGACGTAAAGGAGCCAAGCCTTCGCAGATGCAAAAGCAAGCTTTGGTAGCGCAGGTAAGTAAGGCGCCTGCCATGCACCCGGGCACATTGGCCGAAGTGGTAGACGCATGGTCCGCAATGTCAGTGAGTAAACATCAGCAAGTGCCGTTATCGATCGCCGGGCAACAACGGACTTACTTCGACGCTTTCGCTCAGATGAACGCATCCCAAAAGAACATTGCGCTGCTGGGATGTGATCAGAAGGTCATGTATGCCCAAGCGACTGCCACTGTCCTGGACAAAGCCATCTTGGTCGTGACTTGGCTGAAGTTCGAGACAGCCAATAAGCCCGTGCCCATCCGGGTGAAAATCAAACCCAATGACCCTGTGGCTGAAGGCTGGACCAGTGGCCAGCACGTAAGATTATTCCTGCATGGTCCTGTTCCT
Source organism: Pseudomonas sp. FP2338 (assembly GCF_030687515.1). NCBI lineage: Bacteria > Pseudomonadati > Pseudomonadota > Gammaproteobacteria > Pseudomonadales > Pseudomonadaceae > Pseudomonas > Pseudomonas sp. FP2338. The sequence goes on from NZ_CP117436.1 coordinate 3,158,709, forward strand.
ACGCTCAATGCTCAGCAGACTTACTATGAAATGCAGCCGTCCACCGATTACAGCGGGTTCATTGTCAGGTCGTGAGACGTTTGAAAACGTGCTGCACAGCCCCAGACCGGTCTGCGCGGGCCACGAAACCATCGGCCCGCGCATCCAAGTCACTTACAACAGGGTAAACGGATAGTCGACGATCACCCGCAGTTCATTCAACTTGCCGTCGCGTTGGTCGGCGTTGGATGAAACCATGGCGTCACGCACACGAAACGACAGGTTCTTCGCCGGGCCGCTTTGCAGCACGTATTTGGCTTCCACATCGGTCTCGTGGTGGTCGCCGTCGGCGCCATAGTCGCCGGCGTAGGCACTGTTGGTGGGGGTGTGGGTGCCGTTGATGTCCGAGCCGTTGACGTAGCGGGTCATGAAGCTCAGGCCCGGTACGCCGTAGCTGGCCATATTCAGGTCATAACGAATGCCCCACGACTGTTCGCCCGGGCCGTTGAAGTCGCCCCATTGGATCGAGTTGGCGAGGAACACCGAGTCGCCACCTTCGCCCGCGCCGTTGTTGCCGGTGCCGATGTAGTCGAACGGCGTGTCGCCGTGGACTTTCTGGAACGACAGCGTCAGGGTATGCGCCGCCAGGAACGAGTAGGCCGCCGCCACCGAGTAGGTGGTGTTGTTGATGGCCCCGGCCTTGGCGCTGCCGGTGTCGAGGGTGCGGTACAGGTTGCCGTCCAGCGCCAGTGATTGGTCATGCCCCAGCGCGATGACGTAGTTGAGGTTGGTGTAGTACTGGCGCCAGATGTCCTCCAGCTCGCCGGCATACAGGGTCGCGCTCAACGATGGGGTGAAAGTGTATTTGCCGCCGACAAAACTTGCGCTGTTCGCCGCCACGTTGGCGTAGGTCGCGTAGATATCATGGTCATGGTTGCTGGTCATGCCGCTGTTGGTGCTGGTGAAGTGCCCGGCTTCCAGGTCCAGGCCTGCGATTTCGCTGCTGGTCAGGTCAAACCCGGTGGCGGTCTGCGGCAGAATGCGCGTGCCGCCGGTGGCGAATACCGGCGCGGTGGGTTGCATGTCACCGAATTTGAGCTGGGTCTTGGAAACCTTGATCTTCACCGCAGCGCCCACCGAACCATAGCCATTTTCCGGGTCGCCATTGCGGTTGGTCGGCAATTCACCGGTGCCTGCATCGGCGTGGGTGGCATCGAGTTTCATCGCGCCGTAGGCGTAGGCATCCACACCAAAACCGATGGTGCCCTGGGTAAAGCCCGAGGCGTAGTTGAGCATCGCGCCTTGGGTCCAGTCGCGGTTGTCGGCCTTGCCACTTTGGCGGTCGCGGTCGAAGTAATAGTTGCGCAACAACCCGGTAATGCTACTGCCGTCGATAAAACCTTTGGAATCGGCCTGGTCGCTGACTGACTCGGCGAGGGCCGCTTGGCTGATACTGGCGCACACCGCCAGCGTTAACAGGCTCCACTGTTTGATCATGTTGTTACTTCCCCGGAATAATTAACGCGTGCACAGAAACACCGCATGCTTGGAGTGCGCTTAAGGTTGTATGGCAGATATTTCAGGTGAGCGTAATGCTGTTTTTATTGTGCTCGACGTGGTTGTCGAAGCCGATTTTTATCATATTTTTCGAGGGCTGCAGCGGTGGCGCGGATTAAACTCGATTAATTAAACTTCACCTCTTTTAATTTTCTACGGGTGTAGCGTTGATAAGGTCTTAGCCGCTCTGCTTCGACAAAACCTTTGGTTTGCCGCCGCAGGCTCTGTGGCGGATTTTTTAATCCTTATATAAAAAGTTGATACTTGAAACTCGCCATAAATAGTGGCGATATGGCTGCGCGCGTCTAATTATTTATTTGTAACAAGACTGTTGCACTTGCGGCGCAAAGCCCATGCCCTATCATGACGCCCATCATCCTCTCTGAAAGGACCAGAGGCCTCATGAAAAAAGCGTCACACATCCTGCTCGCCGCTGTTTTATTGGGACTAAGCGCCAGCGCACTGGCAGCCGAAGGTTTTATTGGCACCGGCATCAACACAGGCAACGGCTATGAGCCGGACGGCCGCGGCGGTCTTAGAGGCACTGGGGGAAACCTGGGCGGTGACTATGAGTTGCAAAAGGATGGTTCGCTCAGGGGCACCGGTAAAAATATGGGCAAAGGCTATATTCCCGCTGATGACGGTGGCCTCAGAGGCATCGGCTACAACAATGGCCGAGGGTTCAGCCCGGATGGCTCGGGCGGCTACAAGGGCACAGGCTTTAACGCGGGTGAGGACTACCGGTCTGACGGCAAGGGCTATTTCCGTGGCGACGGCAAGGCTTCAGGCGCCAGTTGGCGCTCTGATGGCAACGGCGGGTATGAGGGCAGCGGTGAGTACCGCAAGCGTGGGTACAAGTCCGATGGTCGCGGCGGCTATATAGGCACCGGCAAGAACGAGGGCCGGGGGCTTGAATCCGATGGTCGCGGTGGTTTTATCGGCACCGGCTTGAATGCGGGCGGCGGCTGGGAGCCGGATGGGGAGGGCGGCTACAAAGGCACGGGCAATAATCGCGGGGAACGCTGGAGGATTGATTGAAGCAGCCCGCACCGCGTGCATCCGGTGCTGATTGCAACAATCAGCACCGTTGCGGCAATTACTCTTTGACGTCCATGAACTCTTCAGCCCACGCCACATAGCTTTCCGGCAATGTGTAGGTATGGGTCAGCTCAGTAGCACTGAGGTTGGAGGTGCTGCTGGTCAGCTTGCGCTGGGCGCGCAGGCTGTCGTAAGTGGCCTTGATCGACGCGAAGTAAGCACCGTGGCCGGCCACCACAATGCGCACGCCCAGGGCCGCCAGGCGCTCGCTGTCATTGAGCTGCGGGTTGCCGTAGGTCACCAGCATCAACGGCACCGTCAGGTTGGCGGCGATCTGCTCAAGGTGGTCGAAGTCTTTGACGCCGACCATGCAAATGCCGTCGGCACCGGCTTTCTCATAGGCCTTGGTGCGTGCGATGACATCTTCGGTGGGCAGCACACCGGCGTTAGTGCGGGCGATGATCGACAGTTCAGGGTCGACACGCGCTTCCAGCGCGGCTTTCACTTTACCGATGCCTTCCTCCACGGAAATCAAATCGGTGGATTTACGCCCGAATTGCGCCGGCAACAGCGTGTCTTCAATGGTCAGCGCGGCAACACCGGCACGCTCAAGCTCTTCGACCGTGCGCATCACGTTCAGCGCATTGCCGTAACCGTGGTCGGCGTCGGCAATAAACGGCAGTTGGGCGACGCGGCCGATGCGGGTGGCCTGTTCAACGAACTCACTCAGTGTGATCAACGCAAAATCGGGGGCTGCCAGTACCTGCAACGAGGCAACCGAACCACCGAGGATGCCGACTTCAAAACCCAGGTCGGCGGCGATGCGCGCGGACATGGGGTCGAAGACGGAGGCGGTTTCAACGCAGATGTGTTTTGCAAGCAGTTCACGGAAGTTGCGGCGCAACGCTGAGTGAGAAATCTTTGGCATGTTCTTTCCTGGCTTTGGTCATCGTCATGTGACGATCAATGTCTATTCGTGGTGGCGCCAAGATTACCACGCAGAGGAACCGGGGATTATGACGTTTGAGCATGAGATACACGCCGAATACATGGATCATCGGTTCACACTCAGGCGCTGGACAGGCCGATTGCACCGTCACAGGGCAGAGCCGCCCCATCCTGCACAACTGCTGTGCCGACGCAGTGCTTAATTCCTGCAGACGCACTGCCTATAGTGGATTCAAACCCGCCCAAGCCTGAGGTGATTGATGAACCGCGAATTCAAACCCGACCTGACCGATGCAGTGCCAAACGAGCAAGTGGACGCCGAGTACTTCGAATACAGCAAGGCGGCCAACCCGCTCAGTGCCAACCTGATTACCCGCATTCCCTACCACAGCTTCCCGGCCTCGTTGTACGACAGCGGCGCCTCGCGGGTGGTCGCGCTGGACCTCAGCGACGCGTTGGGCTGTGACGGCCCGGCGACCGGGCCGGGGTTGTGTGCCAACTTTATTCGCTTGAACGCCGGTGATGCCCTGGACCTGCACCCCAATGCGACCTCACAGGTGTTTTATGTCATCGCAGGCGAGGGCCGGGTGGTGCAGGGCGAGCATGATATCCAATGGTCCAGCGGTTGCTTTATCGCGCTGCCTGGCCTGCAGCCCGCGCGTTTCACTGCGTCACAGGATGCACGCCTGTACTACGTGCATGATGAACCGCTGTTGCGCTACCTGGGCGTGACGCGCAGCGCTGATCGCTTCGTGCCGACGCTGTATCCCGCCGCGCTGGCCAACCAGAAGCTGCGGGAAGCCGCGGATGACCCCCGCGCCCAGGACCGCAGCCGCATCAGCATTTTGCTCGGCAACCGCAACTTCCCCCAGACCCGAACCGTCACGCATGTGCTTTGGGCCATGTACGGCATTCTGCCGCCGGGCTCGATCCAGAAGCCGCACCGGCACCAGTCGATTGCGCTGGACTTCATCATCGACTGCCCCAAGGGCTGTTATTCACTGGTGGGTACGGAGTTGGACGCCGACGGCCAGATCCGCAACCCGGTGCGGGTTGACTGGTCGCCAGGCTTGGCGTTCGTAACGCCGCCGGGTTATTGGCATGCGCATTTCAACGAATCGGACACCGAGGCATTCCTGATCCCGATCCAGGACGCCGGGCTGCAAACCTACCTGCGGGCGCTGGATATCCGCTTCAGCTGAACGCAAATGAATATCTGCTTTTCTGTGGGAGCTGGCTTGCCTGCGATTGCATCAACTCGGTATGCCTGATGTGCCGAGCTGCTTGCATCGCAGGCAAGCCAGCTCCCACAGGTTTTGCTTTAGTGCCAGCCATTCAGGTCGGCCCTATTTCCAATACGGCGTTTCGCCCAGCTGTTCGACGATAAAGTCGATAAAACAGCGCACCTTGGACGACACGATGCGCTTGGGCGGGTAGACAAACCACACCGCAAACGCCTGTTCAGCCCCCAGGATGTTCCAGTGCGGCAGCCACACCTGTAGCTCACCCGCCTCAAGGCTTTTGCTCACCAGCCAATCCGGCAGCAAGGCAAAGCCCAGGCCTTGGCGTGCAGCGAGCAGTTGCGCGTCCAGGTCGTTGATACGGATACAGTCGCCGTATACCAGCGGCAACACTTCACCACCGGCCTCGAAGGCAACATCATGGAGGCTCAGGATGGCCGGCAGGCCGGCCAGGTCTGCCGGTGTCGCCGGGGCCGCGTGCTGCGCACAAAACCCCGGGCTGGCCACCAGCAGGTACTTTCCCGTGCAGATCTTGCGCGCCTTGAGCGTGGAGTCGGGCAGGGCGCCAATCCGAATCGCCAGGTCAACGCCTGAATGGATCAGGTTGACCTGGGCGTTATCCAGTACCAATTCCAGCTTGATTTGCGGGTAGCGCGCCAGGAACAGGTTCAAGACCGGCAGGATATGGTGACGGGCAAACGCCGGCGGCAAATTGAGTTTGAGCACCCCACGGGGTTGCTGGTTGAGCGCCGAGGTGGCGGCCTTGGCTTGCTCAAGCTCATCCAGCACACGGCGGGCGTGCAGCAGAAACGTCTGGCCGCCTTCGGTCAGGTGCAGCGTGCGTGTCGAGCGGTTGAACAGGGCGATGCCCAAATCCTGCTCAAGGTCCTTCACGTAGCGCGAGACCGTGGATGCCTTGATGCCCAGTCGCTCAGCCGCCCGGGAAAAATTATTGCCTTCGGCGGCCTCGACAAAGGCGGTTAGCGCAGCGAAATAATCCAAGTGCCGCCTCGATGGTCAGCGTGGGTGAGCGCTCAGGTTACCGGCTGTGGTCAGGCACCGCCACGGGCACGGGGCCCGCTTGTTTGGCGCCGCGAGCGGTGCATCTGGGGATGGGTGGACTCAAGCCAGTGTCGGTGGTGCCGCGAATTACGCAATACCGGCCCCTGAGCTGCGAACACAACCACGCCTATAAAATGCATATTCCGCATTCTTATAGAATTAGGATATGCATTATCAGTATTTTACACCGCGTGATCAGTCCCTCATCTTCTCCCTCCTTATAAACAGGCATTTGGAGAAAAACGTGCGTTACCTGACAACACTGGCGGCCGGCATGACGGCCGCCTTGCTATGCCTGACTGTGCACGCGCAAACGCTGGTGGTGGGCGATCAAAGCTACAACGCCCAGGCCGTGATGGAAGCGGCGGGGGTGCTCAACGATCTGCCTTACACGCTGGAATGGAAGCAATTCACCGCCGGCTCGCCCGTCGCCGAAGCGCTGAATGCCAACAGCCTGGACATCGGCCTGCTGGGGGATGCGCCGGTGCTGTTCCTGGGCGCACTTGGCGCGCCGATCAAAGTGATTGGCATCAGCCGACAGAACCTCGAGGGCGTGGCGATTCTGGTCAGAAAAGACTCCTCGATCCACAGCCTTGCGGACCTTGCCGGCAAGCGCGCGGCCGTCTGGAAAGGCTCCTGGAGCCAGCAGTTGCTGATGACGGCGCTGGACAAAGCCGGCGTGCCACGTGACTCGCTGGAACTGCGCTACCTCAGCGCGCTGGATGCTTCCCATGCGCTGGAAGGCGGCTCTGTCGATGTGATCGCCACCTGGGAACCTTACGTTACCCAGCAGGAACGCCAAGGCGCGCGGGTGCTGGCGACGGCTGAGGGGTTGATCCCGGCCCAGAGTTTCATCGCCGCCAACGCCAAGGCTATCGAGGCCAAGCGTGCGCCAATCAGTGATTTTCTCCAGCGCCTGAAAAAAGCCCGCGACTGGACCCGCCAAAACCCGGCCAATGCCGACGCGTATGCGGATGCCTGGGCCAAACGCACCCGCGCCGATGCCGACATCGCCCGCGCCTGGTTTGCCCGCGCGCGCACCACGGTCGAGCCGGTCACGGCCCAGTCGCCGATGGAAGCGCAAAAGACCGTGGACTTTTTTGCCAGCCAGGGCCTGGTCAAATCCTATTCGGCGGCCAGCCTGTTTGACGACTCATTCGCGGCCGCTTTGCAACCCGCCGTGGCCAAAACGCTTCAAGGAACACTTAATCAATGACTAAAAGACAGCTGAAACTTGGCGCCCTGACGATGGGCTGCGGCGGGCCGGGCCGCCACAACCTGTGGCTTGATCCCGAGTTACCGGCCGATGCCAGCGTCAACGTCGACTGGTACATCGACATTGCCCGCCAGGCCGAGGCCGCGTTGTTCGACTTGATGTTTATCGTCGACAGCCAGTTCATCACGCCCGGCTCGCCGTCCCATTACCTCAATCGCCTGGAACCGCTGACACTGTTGTCGGCACTGGCCGTCAGCACACGGCATATCGGCTTGGTCGGCACGCTGACAACGTCCTACAACTCGCCCTACAACGTGGCACGGCGTTTGGCCTCCCTGGACCTGATCAGCAAAGGCCGCGCCGGCTGGAACGTGGTCACCAGCGGCGATGCCGGCACGGCCGGCAATTACAGCCGCGACGAGCATTACGACTACGACACCCGCTACGGCCGCGCCGCCGAACACGTCCAAGTGGTGCAGGGCTTGTGGAATTCCTACGAGGATGACGCCTTCGTGCGCGACCGTGCGACAGGCCAGTTCCTCGACCCGAGCAAACTGCACAGCCTGAACCACAAGGGCGAGCACTTTTCCGTGGTCGGCCCGCTGAATATCCAACGCTCGCCCCAGGGCCAGCCGGTGATCTTCCAGGCCGGTGACTCGGAACAAGGCCGCGACCTCGGCGCCGCTACGGCGGATGTGATCTTCACCCACGCCGCCAGCATCGAACAGGGCCAGGCGTTTTACCGGGACATAAAGGGCAGGGCGCTGCAACACGGGCGCGCTCCGGAGCAATTGCTGGTGATGCCCGGCGCGGAGATCTATGTCGGTGACACTGACGCGCATGCGCGTGAAATCGAGCAGTACTACCACCAGGTCGATCACAGCTTTGAGCTGGCGTTGAAGGAGTTCGGGCGTAATTTTGGCTGGCATGATTTCAGCCAATACGACTTGAATGCGCCGTTTCCGCAGGAGAGCCTGGAAGCTGCACGCAGCAGCTTTTTTACCAATGCCAAGCGCATTGCCGATCAGGCGCGGGAGAAGGGGTTTACCTTGCGTCAGGCGGTGGAATTTGGCCGGCAACTGCGGCCGGGGGCGTTTGTGGGGACGGCGGATACTGTTGCGCAGAAAATGGCGGATTGGCTGGAGGCGCGGGCGGTGGATGGGTTCAATATTTATATTGGGCATCCGGGGCAGTTCACGCGGTTTACCCGGGAAGTCATTCCGTTATTGCAGGAACGCGGTGTGTATCGCGCGGCGTATGAAGGTACGACGTTGCGCGAAAGCCTTGGCCTAAAGATTCCGAGGGTTGCACACAAAGTTGAGTGACGTGCACCGACGCCCAGCATGGCGGCACCGTTTGGTGCTTTTGTGTCTGGGCAAAAATAAAGATTGAGTATTCACATCAAATGTTATTTTAATAACACCCATAAGAGCGTCACGACCGTCCTGGACGTGCTCGCAAAAAATGGGATGCACCCTGTAAATGACAATTGAACAGCGTTTGATGGAACAGGCCAAGCGGGCGGCCGAGCGTACGTATTCGCCTTATTCCAAATTTCCGGTCGGCGCGGCGTTGCTGACCGCCGACGGTGAGGTCGTATTGGGCTGCAACGTGGAGAACATCTCCTACGGGCTGACCAATTGTGCCGAACGCAGCGCTTTGTTCAGTGCCATCAGCCAGGGCCATGCGCCGGGCAGTTTCAGGGCAATCGCGGTTTACGCACCCAACGTTTCACTGATAAGCCCTTGCGGTGCCTGCCGCCAGGTGATGCTGGAGTTGATGGCCAAGGATGCAGTGGTGATTTGCCAGGGCAGTGACCCGGCCGCCACCCGTACCTGGACCCTGGCGCAATTGCTGCCGGGCGCCTTCGACGCTTTCTAATCCTGGGCAGGCCAACCGGCCTGCGTCCGCTTGGTCCCTTGTTGAGACGCCTGCATGATCAGTCTTGTCGGAATAGCGACCCTTATTGTCATTGCCATTGCTTTATCCCACCAGCGACGCTCGATCAACTGGCGCACGGTCTCGGTCGCCTTTGTGATCCAGGTGTTGATCGGCGCTTTTGCGCTGTACGTGCCCTGGGGCCAGACGGTGCTCGCCGCGCTATCGGGCGCGGTAGCCTCGCTGCAGCTGTATGCCAACAAAGGTATCGAGTTTCTGTTCGGCGGTTTGAGTTCGCCGCATATGTTTGAAGTGTTCGGCAATGGCGGGTTTGTATTCGCTATCCGGGTGTTGCCGATGATTGTGTTCTTCGGCAGCTTTATCTCGGTGCTGTATTACATCGGCGTGATGGGCTGGATTATCCGGCTGGTGGGCGGCGGCCTGCGCCTGTTGCTGGGTACCAGTCGGGTTGAGTCGATGGTGGTGACGTCGGCGATTTTCATTGGCCAGTCGGAGGTGCCGCTGGTGGTAAGGCCGTTCATTGCCAAGCTGACGCGCTCTGAGTTGTTCGCGGTGATGGTCGGTGGTTTTGCCGCGGTGGCAGGTTCGGTGCTGCTCGGTTACGCCGGGCTCGGGGTGGAACTCAAGTACCTGATCGCCGCATGTTTCATGTCGGCGCCTGGGGCGTTGTTAATGGCCAAGCTTATGGAGCCGGAAACCGAAGCGGCGCGCACCGACGAGGTGATTGAAGAGCTGGGGCAGGCCGAGAATCGGCCGACCAATATCATCGACGCGGCGGCCGAGGGCGCACAGGTCGGCTTGCGCCTGGCCTTGGCGGTGGGCGCGATGCTGCTTTCGTTTATCGCGTTGATCGCCTTGTTCAACGGGCTGCTGGGCTGGGCGGGCAACTGGTTCGGCTACCCGCAGCTGACCTTGCAACTGGTGCTCGGGCACGTGTTGGCGCCCATCGCGTTTCTGCTCGGGGTGCCGTGGCATGAAGCGGTGCTGGCCGGCGGCTTTATCGGGGAAAAACTGGTGCTCAACGAGTTCGTCGCCTATGCCGACCTGGCCAATTACCTGACCGCAGACAAGGCCGCCGCAGCCGGGGTGCCGTTGTTGTCGGCACACACCCAAGTGATCGTCACCTTCGCCCTGTGCGGCTTTGCCAACCTGTCCTCGATTGCCATCCAACTGGGCGGCCTCACGGGTATCGCCCCGCAACGGCGTCAAGAACTGGCGCGGCTGGGCCTGCGGGCCATGATCGGCGGCACGCTTTCCAACCTGATGAGCGCGGCGATCGTCGGCTTTTTCATTTCGCTGTAAGGAGCACAGTATGTGGTTGCCACAAGAAGTGATTCGCCGTAAGCGCGACGGGCATGCCCTGGCCGCTATCGACATTCAACGGTTCGTCGCCGGCATTGCCGACGGTAGCCTCAGCGATGGGCAAGTGGCGGCGTTCGCCATGGCGGTGTTCATCAAGGGCATGGACGTGAGCGAGCGCATTGCCTTGACCGAGGCAATGCGCGACTCCGGCCAGACACTGAAGTGGGAATTGCCGGGGCCGATCGTCGACAAGCATTCCACTGGCGGCGTCGGCGACATGATCAGCTTGTTGCTCGCGCCCTTGCTGGCCGCCTGCGGCTGTTACGTGCCGATGATCTCCGGGCGCGGCCTGGGGCATACCGGCGGCACCCTGGACAAGCTCGAAAGCATCCCCGGCTACGACTGCCACCCCAGCACCGAACGCCTGCGTGCGGTGGTGGCTGAAGTCGGCTGCGCGATCATCGGCCAGACCGCCAACCTCGCGCCGGCGGACAAGCGCTTGTACGTGATCCGTGATGTGACGGGTTCGGTGGAGTCGATAGACCTGATCACCGCGTCGATCCTCGGCAAGAAACTCGCCGCCGGCCTCGATGTATTGATCATGGATGTGAAGACCGGCAACGGCGCCTTTATGGCTGAGCCTGAGCAGGCGCGAGCACTCGCCGCCAGCATCGTCGCAGTGGCCAACGGTGCCGGGGTCAATACCCGCGCCCTGATCACCGACATGGACCAGCCGCTGGCCCGCAGTGCCGGCAATGCCCTGGAAGTGGCTGAAGCGGTAGCCCTGCTCAAAGGCGAGGTGCGCAGCGAGCGCCTGTGGGCGGTGACGTTGGCGCTGGCCACCCAGGCACTGACGATGGCCGGCCTGGCGAGGGACGAGGCTCAGGCCCGTGATCAATTGCTTCAAGCCTGGCAGAGCGGCGCGGCCTTGCAGCGATTTGAACAGATGGTGGTTGCGCTGGGCGGCCCGCAGGGTTTTACCCTTACCCCCGATGAGTTTTTACCCAAGGCTGTCGTGTCGGTGCCGGTGTGGGCCGAGGAGGAGGGCTGTGTCACCGAGATCGACACCCGAGCGGTGGGTTTGGCGGTGGTGACATTGGGCGGTGGACGCAGCCATCCGGACGACGTGCTGGACCTGTCCGTGGGCTTCAGCGAGTTGGCCTTTGTCGGCGAACACGTGAGCGCGCAACGACCGCTGGGCTGGGTTCACGCGCGCACCCAAGAGCAGGCCGGGCAGGGCGCATCCGCCTTGCGCGCAGCGTATCGGCTAGGCGGTGCAAGCCCGGCCGCGCGCGAATTGATCCAGGCAATCCTATGAGCAAGGCCATTGTGTTGGTGCTGGACTCATTGGGCATAGGGGCGAGTGCGGACGCCGCGCTGTTTGGCGATACCGGCGCCGACACCTTGCGCCATATCGCCGAAGCCTGTGCCCGTGGTGAGGCCGATGGGCCATTGCGACGTGGACCTTTGAACCTGCCGAATCTGGGCCAATTGGGATTGGGCGCCGCAGCGGCGGCCAGTGGCAATGGACCGTTGCCAGGCAATTGGGGCGACGTGGCACCGATCGGCGCCTTTGGCCATGCGCGCGAGCAATCATCCGGCAAGGACACGCCGTCCGGGCATTGGGAAATGATGGGTGTACCGGTGTTGTTCGACTGGGGTTATTTCGAGCAACCGACCGAGTCCTTTCCTCCGCAACTGCTGGCGGACCTGATTGAGCGGGCAGGGTTGCCGGGTATCCTGGGCAATTGCCACGCCTCGGGCACCACGGTGCTGGATGATTTGGGTGAATTGCACATCCGCAGCCAACAGCCGATCTGCTACACCTCGGCCGACAGCGTGATGCAAATCGCCGCCCATGAAAGCCATTTTGGCCTTGAAGCGCTGTACCGGGTGTGTGAAATCGCCCGTACTTTATGTGATGAATACACGGTCGGCAGGGTTATTGCCCGACCGTTCACCGGCGAGCACGCAGGCCAGTTCCGCCGCACCGGCAATCGCCGCGACTACACCGTGCCGCCACCGTCAGCGACGTTGCTGGACAGCCTCTGTGACGCCGGCGGCAGCGTGCATGCGGTGGGCAAGATCGGCGATATTTTCGCTCACCGAGGCATCAGCCGCTTGTACAAGGCCGATGGCAACGACGCGCTGTTCGACGCCACGCTCAGGGCCTACCGGGAAGCACCCGACAACAGCCTGGTGTTTGCCAACTTCGTCGACTTCGACATGCTCTACGGGCACCGCCGAGACCTGGCCGGTTACGCTGCCGCGCTGGAAGCGTTCGACCGCAGGCTACCGGAATTACTGGCGTTGATGGACCCGCAAACGTTGCTGATGATCAGCGCCGACCACGGCTGCGACCCCTCGCGCCCGGGCAGCGACCATACCCGCGAGCATGTGCCCGTACTGGCTTATGGTGCAGGCGTGGCGGCGGGCTGGTTGGGCGAGCGAGCCAGCTTTGCCGATATCGGCCAGACGCTGGCGGTGCATTTGGGGTTGGAACCGTTGGCGTGGGGGGCTTCCTTTTTGCTGCGTGAGCCATAGCATCGCCAAGCGTCATCGCCTTCAAACTAAGTTAAGGTGCTCATCACTTATCCATCATTACGTGAAGCATGAATCGTCCATTATTTGTTTCCCTGGATGGGCCCAAAGGCACGGGTAAAACTACGCTGTTGGAAGCCGTCACCCAAGCACTGCGGGCAGACAACAAAAAAGTGATCCGTCTTTGCGAAAGAAAAAGCGATCCCTACAGGGCTGAGACCATGGCCCTGGTCAACACACACGCCAGAAACCCCACCGATGATTCGGAGTGGAGAGTGTGTGAGCGCTTTGCGGATAGCCGACTCTGGATTTCCCGGCACGTGCTGACTAAACAGCCAGCCGACAGCATCATCCTGATAGACCGTTGGTACCCTTCAGATGCCGCGTTTCGCCGGACAGTCCCGTTCGCAGACATATTGCAGTTAAACCTGGACCGACACGTGCAAGTGCCGGACCTGCATGTGGGCGTTATCACCGACCCCGAGGTTTCATGGTCGAGGGCCGCGCAACGACGGCGCGGGTTGGGCAGTACGTTGATCCATACGCTGCAGGAGCATGTCGAATGTACCCAGGCGTTCGTGCGAGCGGCGCAAGAGCAGGGTTGGGTTTTGTGCCGTAATGAGGGGGCGATTGAACAGGCGACGGGGCAGGTGGTTGCTGAGATTTATGCTGTTCTTTGAGATGTTTTGTTTGTGGCGATCCGGTTGGTTGATGCCTGTGTTTCCACCAGAGATGCAGATGGGCGAGCCTCACTAAGATACTCGCCCATCGCCCTGGATCAATCCGCGATCAGTAAGCCGATGGCAGGAACAATCAACGCCGTACTGATCGCCATCGACAGCACATTACCAATATACGGATGCAGGTAACTCGGCAACCGGCCCGCAATCGCGCACGCCAACGGCGGCGCAATCAGCGCGCCCAGCACCGCGCTGAGCACAATGACCGTCGTGCTGCCGCCATAGGTCAGCACAGCAGCAGGCACCACCGACACCAAGGGCACATAGGTCGGGTACCAACCGCGCTTACGCCATTGCTGTCGCCACAGCAGGATGCCCAGCAGTGAGGTCAGCGCCTGGCCTGCCACCAGATGCAGTACCCAGCCCGATCCATAGGCGGGGCTTAGGGGATTGAGCGAGTAAGCCAGTAACACACCCGCGAGCAAACCCAGACTGGCCCACTCATTTCCGAAAAAAGGCGCCTCGGAAAAGTCTGCCAGTACACGACGTAACGTCCAGCGTAGGCCGTAATCGGGTGTTCTCAGAGGTGTAGCGGGAGGAATGCTGACCTCGGCTTCAGGTGTACGACTAACCAGCATCGGTATTGCACGGCACAATAAAAATGCCACCACACTGCCTAAAGCCATACCCAACACATTGCCAATCACCACCGGCAAGCCCAACGGGATGCATAAAAAGTTGACCATCAACAGGCAGCTTGGCGTCACCAGGAGCGCGCCGAGTAGGGCACCATTGAGCGTGACCTTCCAACCTCCGCCAAACAACAGCACCATGGCCGCCGGCAGTGATACAAAGGCAGCGAACGTCGGTTGCCAAGCGTCAGCCGTCAGTGTCCAGCCCCAGAGTGCATTGCTCAGTAACAGCCCCAGCAATGAGCTGGTCACCAACCAAGGCCAAAGCCCCGTGCCGTAGGCGATGCTGAAACCTTGCCAACCTTGGGCATAACGACTGGTCCAGTAACCGAAAGCGCCACCGAGCAGCAAGCCGATTGACGCAAACTCGTGTTTGTAAAACGCCACTTCACTGATATCGCCGACCACCCAGCGCAACCACGCGGTCGGTGCGGGCAGGCTGGCCATCATGTCGTTGTAGCTGGGCCAGAGCACCGGCGCCGATGTGGAGTAAGCCACTGACAATCCCGTGAGCGACACGACCAGGGTGAGGGAGGCCAGGATCAGGATGACAAGGTGGCGAACCGATGAGTCAGACGACGTTTTTGTTGGTTTGACGTCCATATTCCCACCCCCCGTCAGCGTGGCAGGCACGGGTGATGGCGATAGCCGAGCATGCTGTCATAGAGGTCCGCCCGACGATCGCGCTGCAGGTCGTTCAGGCTGTTCCAGATCGGTGCGCTGCGGGCGCTGGAGAGGTCGATGTCAGCGTAAATAATCGCTTGTTCGTTGGGTGAGGCGACCTTGCCGATAGGCCAGCCATTGGTGCCGGCAATCAACGAGCAGCCGAGGTAACGCGCGTCCTGTTCTTCGCCGATGCGGTTGGCGGCCGCAATAAACACGTTGTTGACGTGGGCGGCAGTCATGGTCAAGTACGAGGCCATGCATTTGCCGGCTTCGTCGAACAACGGCGGCGGCGTCCACACCCAGTTGTTCAGGCTGCAAATAATATCGGCGCCTTGCTGGGTCAATATGCGTGGCACTTCGGGGAACCAGATGTCCCAGCAGATCAGCAAGCCGATGCGGCCGATGGGTGTTTCGAACACTGGGAAACCGAGGTTGCCGGGAGTGAACCAAAGCTTTTCCTTGTTCCACAGGTGGGCCTTGCGGTACTTACCGATCAGGCCCTCTGGCCCCAGCAGCACAGCCGTATCGAACAGTTGCATGCCGTCACGTTCAGCCAAACCGGCCACCAGATACACCTGGTGAAACTGTGCAAAATCCATCCAGGCCTGGATGCTGGGGCCGTCTGGAACGGGTTCGGAATGGAGATAGGCATCCTGGCGATTGTTGAATAGATACCCGGTGTTGGCCAACTCGGGCAGCACAATCAGGTTGGCACCATTGTTCACCGCTTGCAGCGCAAGGCTGAGGCTGGTCTCCAGATTGGCGGGGCGGTTTTGTGTGCCGACTTGCGGATCGAATTGCACAACGGCGACGCGTACGGGACTTGTAGAGTCGTTCATGTTTTAGACCTCTTTTTATTGTTTTGAGCCCACCTGTAGGGGTGGGCGTTTAATAGGAAGTCTTTTTTGCTTGTGCGTCAGTAGGTTGTTTCCGTTTAAAACGTAGGCTGTTGCTGTATTGACGATTGCCCCTGATAGCGTGGGTAATCGTCCAGGCTAAACCCTCCATTGAAGGCTGCTTGGGTGGTGTGGCAGAGGTTGATCACCGCGTCGACGGCGCCGCGCAGGCAGGGCTCGGTCCAGCCGGCATCCACGGAAAACGATTCGCCTGCAAGGTAGAGCCCGGACACATGGGCGTAGTCGCGGTTGTACTGCATCAAGCTGACCGCGTCGTAATAAGTGCCTGCGCGATACAGCTTGGCGCAGCCCAGCGCGTTCTTGTCAGTCATCCAGCGTTGAACGACGGCGTTTTCTGTGTCGATATAGGGCGATATCGGCGTTTTGATATTGGCGCTGCGCAACAAGATACGGTCCAGTTCCGTGACGCATTTCTTGATCAGCGTTTGATCGTCAAAGGCGGCCAGTTTGGTGGCGTCATCCTCCCAGGTGTAACTGAGCAAAATGCAGTCATAGGGATAGGTGTCGTGGTAGCGGTAGGTGTACACATCGTGGATAAAACTGTCGGTGACCATGATCTGCGGGATCTTTTTGTTTTTCGACAGAAAGCTCTTTTTCAACGGCGCGTAGACCTTGCAGCTGGTTTCCCAGTGAGCGGTTTTGTAAGCGTTGGTGACGGTGTACGGCAGCATGGCCTGATTGAAGTTCTCCAGTTGAATATGGGTTTCGATGATCCAGGACGGCAGCGTCATGATCACGGCGTCGAAGTCTTCATGGCGTTCGGTTTTGCCGTTGGCGCTGCTGGCGTGCCAGTCGTAAGTCACACGGATTTGACCGTTTTCCAGCTTGGTCAGTCGTGTCACCGAGCTGTCGGTGAGAAAACCTGCGCCGCGTTGCCGGCTGTGATCATAAAAGGACTGGCCGTTGACGTTGGTTTCCATAAACAGCAAACACTCATCCAGTGCTGCCAGGCCGAGATAACGTGGCGCGTCGAACGCCAAGTCATTGCAGTCTTTCAGTGTGGTTTCCCCTAGATACGGAGACGGCGTAGGGTTGCCGTTAGGGCCCACGCGCCCGTGCACCAGTTGCAGTTGGCTGCTGAAGCCGAAAATCGCCGTTCGTAAGGGATAGAGGCAGCACACGTCATAAAACGCGCCCCAACTGCCATCGCCGATACCGATGGAATAGAAAAGGGTGGACTCTTCCGAGGTCATGCCGAGCCCACCAAAGTCGTCGGGGGTAGTGGTCTTCCACGTAACGCTTGCCAGCGTCACAAGGTCGCGAAAGGACAGGTTCTGGTAGCGGATGACGATCGCGGCCCATAGAGATTCCCACTGTGGCGTGCCATAGCTCTGCGCGACTTGTCGCGTCATCTGATCAGCGAATTGGCGCCACTTGGCATACACCTGCTGCAATTTTTCTGTGGGTGGTGGTGTGTGGCCTTGAGGGTTTTTCCAGATCAGCATTTGCGGCTCAGGCTGCCCCTCAAGCAACCCTTCACGCAGGTAAATACCGGTGCTGCGCACATGCGGTGTGCCTGGGTTGGGGAAATCGGATAGCCGCAGTTCAAAGAGTTTGCAGTAGTAGGCCATCAGGGATTGGCCGTCTAAAGGCGATTCACCGACCTGATTGAAAAGTGGCATGCGCATGGCACCCATCTCAAAAGGTGTCTGCCCCAGCAGGAGTGATTGGCCTAAGTTGAGCACCGATAGATGGCGCCCACCAATGCGACGCGACTGTTCCAATAAGGTGACGTTGGTGAATCCGCAGCGAAGCAACTCACGCGCAGCAGTTAGTCCGGTTACGCCAGCGCCGACGATGCAGATCTTGTAGTCGGGTTGGGTCGCTTTGGCGATGCCGAGTTCCTGCTCGACCAATTTCCGGTAGTTGAAGCACAAGTCCGGAGGGCTGGGGAAACGGCCTCGCCAAGAGGATGTGTCATGTGCTGTAAGGTGCTTGGCGGCGAAGGCGGGGTAGTCGTAGGTGGATCCGATGGTCATGGTTCACGCTCCAGAGTCTGCTCGGTCGGGTGAAGGGACCGTTGGCAATGGCGGGTGAATGTAGTGATGCGAGGAGGAGGTGGGGTGGTAGATCTTTGTGGTGACCGCTAGTTGGGTTAATGATGAAGGCCGAGTAGCTCTCGAAGTCGGTTCGCGTCCAATCAAGCAAACAGCGATTGTTCGCGAAACTCCAGTTGTGGTTGTAGCGGTCGCATTCCAGCAGATCGATGACTGTTTTGTTGCCCAGAAATATGGGGATCGCGTGCGACTGCTCCTTGAAGGAAGATTTTTTTCTGCACGGCAGACTCAATGTCCACAGACAGCACTTGGTAGCGCTCTGTAAACGCCTTATTGAGGTCGCGGCTTTTGGCATAGATAAAGCCTGGATCGCGCGCAGATGTGCCGCAGCAGTATTGTAAGCGCGGTATCTGAGCTTGAGTTGAACGTAGATGAATGGAACTCGGCAGCCACCTCATTCAATGTCTCACCATGAACACAACCTACATGGCCCGTTAACAGGTGGACGTCAGAAGCAGGTTTGTCGAATCAGTACCTTATGAGCCTCATGAACATTTCTAACATAGCATCTGGTTTAACATAATATACATTATGCGAAAAACCCTATACGGGCCTGAGGGCTCTGAGGCTGCTTTTCACTAAGCAACCTAGAACCACCGCGCGCCAGATTCAAAAACAGCCTCCGTCGTCGTCGCTGACCTGCCTTCGTTTGACCCTTGGGCCATCGGACGTTTACGGCGAGTCAGCACACCGTTCACCAACGCTGTGGTGAAATCGATAACGTTGCCCGTCGTAACGCAGTACTGGGAAACAAAAGCCTGGGCCGCCGACCTCGACATCAGGCCAACCATTACTGCCTTTGCTAGCGAGAAACTCAGCGACACCGCTTTCTTTGAGCATGAGTTTCCAGTGGCCGTCAGACTGCTGACTGACTAGATAAAATCCTGTGCCCGCTTGTCCATAACAGTCAGTGCTGCCTTCGGTAATCAACGCATCCGGCCGGCCGTCACCGTTCAGGTCCTTAACCAGCTCCATGGTTACCGGCGTGTAGGCACCTGTTGTCTCGATTTCGCACTCCGACGTCTGTTGGTTAAATCCAGCAGCGCGGAATGCTTTTAACTGCTCGCTACGCGGTAGTTCATCCGCGAGCGCCGTAGCACTGGTCATGAAACATGCCACCCACAGACCTGACGTAAGCCTTCCCCGCATATAGATCGTCCCTTTATGATGCCAAATGTGAAGTAACGCGCATGTACCCACACTAGAGTAAAGGATCAACTAGCTCTGCCCTAACAATATAACCAATGAGCATAACTCAACTAAATGTCTATTTAGTTGAGTTATATAAACAGTACTTCAATAACTACCCACCGCCGCCATTTCTCCACCCACAATCGCAACCCCCGAGCTGCTGCCCAAGCGCGTCGCTCCGGCCTCAATCATCTTCACCGCCGTCGCATAATCACGTACGCCGCCGGACGCCTTGACCCCAACGCCGGCGCCTACTGTCTTGCGCATCAAGGCCACGTCTTCAAGCGTGGCGCCACTGCGGCTGAACCCCGTGGACGTCTTGACGAATGCCACCCCCAAATCCCGGCAGATTTCGCAGGCCTGGACCTTCTGTTCGTCGCTGAGCAGGCAGGTTTCCAGGATTACCTTCAACGGCACGGCGCCGCAGGCTTTATGCACCAAGGCTATGTCTTCGCGCACTGCGTCAAGCAACCCTTCCTTCAGCCAACCGATATTAAGCACCATGTCGATCTCCCCTGCCCCGGCGGCTATCGCCCGTTCGGCTTCGAAGGCCTTGGTGTCGCTCAGGCCGGCGCCCAGCGGGAAGCCTACCACCGCACAGATCACCACGCGATCGTCGCTCAGGCAGGACGCGGCGTAAGGCACCTGCCCCGAGTTCAGGCACACGGAATAAAAGCCGTGCGCCTGCGCTTCCTCGCACAGGGTGCGAATCTGTTCACGGGTAGCATCGGGGGCCAGCAAGGTGTGATCGATGTACTTGGCCAATACTGCGGGTTGAAGCGTATTCATATAACGTGCCCTTGCCTGTATGTTGCCAATGGTGGTGTGCCGCGTGTTGCGGCGCTCACATTAAGCGTTACAATAATCACAATTAATGTTACTTAGTTAACACAAACAATCAAGCCCTGGAATGCCCGTGGACAGTAAAAAAGCCGAGCGACTCAAGCTTATCCAGCAAGCCCTGCAGGACCAGAGCGCCATTCACCTGCGGGAAATGGCGGCGCTGCTGGACGTTTCCGAGATGACCCTGCGCCGCGACCTCAGCCACTTCAGCGAGCATTTGCGCCTGCTCGGTGGCTACATCACACGGGTCGGCAGTGAGGTCGGTGATTACCGGGTCGCTGACCAAGGCACGCGTCACGTCGAAGAAAAACGTCGCATCGGCAAACTCGCTGCGCGGTTGATACAGCCCGGTGACACGGTATTTTTCGACTGCGGCACCACCTCTCCGTTTGTGATTGATTTCATTCCCGACGAGCTGGAATTCACGGCGGTGTGCAGCTCGTTGAACGTGCTGCTCAAGCTGCAGAACAAGCCCAACTGCCATATCGTGCTGTGCGGCGGCACCTTTCACCGCAAGAACCAGGTGTTTGAAAGCAGTGCCGAAAGCAGCATTCTCGACAGCGTGCGTCTCACGTGGGCCTTCGTGACGGCGGCGGGCGTCAGCCAGGAATTTGGCGTGACCTGCTTCAATTTCAATGAAGTCGAGGTCAAGCAAAAGGTCCTGCGCCAAGCCCAGCAGCGCGTGTTGCTGGCGGACTTCAGCAAGTTCGACACGGTGCGCACGGCGCACTTCGCCAGCCTTGCAGACTTCCACTACGTGGTCAGCGACAAGAAAATCCCCCAGGCCTACAAAGACGCCATCCAGGCCAGCGGCGCGCAACTGCTGGTTTAACCCAGCAACATCTGGCGCTCCCGCGCATTCAAATAGCCGGTGGTCACGCTGAACGAAGCGCTGGCCCCGGCCGCCAGCACCCGCACGTGGCCTTTGGCTTTTTCGGCGGTATAACCTTCGGGTTCACAGGTTGACGGCAGTACGAACGCCGCCACTTGCTGGTCCGGTGAGTGCAGGATCCAACGTGCGGCGTGCTCAAACTCCTTGGGCCGATAACGGGTATAAAACGCCGCACCATTGGGGTGGTCCAGCAGAAAATGCGCATGGCCAGTGGCATCTGCACCCACATCGTCGAAGAAAAACACGATTTCAGGGTCGTACAACGCCGGTGTGTCGAGACACGCCAACTGCGCCGGATGCTCGGCCAGTTGCGCCATGTAGGCGCTCCAGTCCGGCGTTGGCTTAACGTGGTCCGGCACGCTGGTGCGCAGGCGCAAGCGCTGCATCCCTAGCGGCTCGACAAACTGCGCGCCGGCCACATAGGCGTAATTCATGTGGGCCATGTACATCAGTTCCATGGGCTTGCCGGCCAGGTTAGTGACGTCCAGGTCGATATCGAACAGGGCCGAATCGGCGCGTAGTGTCACGCTTGGGGTTGCCCTGTAGCGATCGCCAAAGCCTTTGGCATATTGGTAGGTGCCACCCAGGCGCACGACGCCCTCGCCTGTTTCCAGCCAGGCCGTGTCCATCGGCGCGCAGGGCATTTCGCCGTGCAAGGCATGGGTGTCATCCGGCGCCGGGCAGCCGTTGCGCAGCAAGCCACTGTGAAACATGAAGCAGCCGTAAGTGTCGATTATCGTCGGGCTGGGCCTTGGCTGCTCGAAGAGATGGGTCATGGTCAGGTCGCAGCCGTCGAACACGGCTGACCAGATCATCTGCCCCTGATAAGGCAACACCACCAGGCGTCCACGGCTGTTCTCCAGGCTCACGGCCAGCACGCCGGACGGGTAAACCCAGGCACTGACCTTGAAGTCGTCGGAGTGCAGCAGGACCTTTTCCTGCTCGCTGAACAGCACGGGATACAACGGGATACGCGCGTTCATGAGGCCACCGCCGCTGCACCCGACGGCACGCTGTCCGACTGGCGCATACACTTGAGCGCATACATCACGATCACGATAAAGCACAGCAACGGCACGCTGTAGGCCAACTGCATGTTGCCACCGCTGGCGTCGGACAACAGGCCCTGGAAGATCGGAATCACCCCGCCACCGACAATACTCATCACCAGCAGTGAACCGCCGACACCGGTGTCTTCACCCAGGCCATCGATGGTCAGGCCGTAGATGGTCGGCCAGCACGGGCCGAGAAAAATGCTCACGCCAACTGCCGCATACACCGCGGAAATGTTCGGCACCAGGATGGTGTAGGCCAGCAGCACAATGCACAGCACGCCGTAAATCGCCAATACCCGGGCCGGGTGCAGGCGGCGCATCAGCAGGTTAGCGATCATCTTGCCGACAAAGTAGGCGGCAAACGTGGTCAGCAAAAACCATGAAGCGCTGCGCTCATTCATGCCGCCCATTTGCATGGCCAGGCGAATGGTGAAACTCCACACACCAACCTGCGCGCCCACATACAGAAACTGCGCGAGTACACCAAAGGTAAAGCGCGGGTTGCGCCACAGCCGGCCCAGACTTTGACGCAGGCTGCCGGATTTATTGTCGACGGGCTTATTGCCCTTGCAGGCTGGGAAGCGGGTGATGGCGATCAGGATAAACATCAGCACCAGTACGGCGATCATCCACTTGTAGGGCAACAGCGTGGACTGGATCATCTGCAACTGCTGCACCGCCGCCTCGGAGGCGCTCATTTGGGTCAGTTGCTCGGTGGTGGCATCGGTGTCCTTGAACATCACAAAGCTGCCCACGTACACCCCGGCCATGGCGCCGAACGGGTGAAAAGTTTGCGAGATGTTCAAGCGCCGCGTCCCGGTTTCCCGTGGACCCATCAGGGTTGAATAGGTGTTGCACGCGGTTTCCAGGAACGACAGGCCCGCCGCGATCACAAATAGCGCCAGCAGGAACATGCCGTACTTGGCGGTGGACGCAGCGGGAAAAAACAGCAGGCAGCCCAGCATGTACAGCAACAGGCCGATCAGGATCGTGCTTTTGTAGCTCAAGCGGCGCACCACCATCGCGGCCGGAATCGCCACGAAAAAGTAACCCAGGTAAAACGCCGACTGCACAAAGGCGGTCTGGAAATCGCTGAGCAGAAAGGCTTTCTTGAAGTGCGCGATCAACACGTCGTTCATGCTCGCCGCTGCGGCCCACAACGCAAAGATGCTGCACAGCAGGATAAACGCGAACCAGGGCGTTCGGTTCAGATAGAAGCCATCGGGTGTCTGTTGCAGCGCAGGTTTGTTCATTATTGTTCTCCGGGCTGGGATGAGGGTCTTACCGTTGTTGCTGGAAACGGGCGAACGCTTCGGCGTCGGGATAGGAGGTCTGCGTACCCAGCGCTGTGACCGAACAGGCCGAATACGCCACTGCCTGCTCCATGGCCTGGCGAATAGCGCCGCTGCGGCACCAGTGCTGGATGAAACAACCGATAAAGGCGTCACCGGCGCCGGTGGTGTCACGGGCAACTACCCGCTGGCCAGGCACCTGGAACTCGCCCTCCGCGCCCACGTACAGCGCGCCGTGCTCGCCGAGGGTGACGATCACGTGGCGAATGCCGCTGGCGACCAGTGAGTGCGCGGCGCTGCGGGCCGAGTCCGGCGAATCCACGACTCGGCCGGTGATCAATGCCAGCTCCGATTCGTTGGGAATCAGGAAATCCAGCTGCGCCAGGTGCTCGGCACTCAAGTTGGCCAGGGCTGGTGCCGGATTAAGCAGCACTGCAATGCCATGGCGACGGGCGAATTCGATGGTGTAGTAGACCGTGTCCAGGTTGATCTCCAGTTGCAGCACGATCAGCGTGCATTCACGCAGGTCGGCAGCCGCTGCCTCGATATCCGCCGGCAACAAATGCGCATTGGCGCCTTTGACGATCAAAATGCTGTTATGGGAATCGGCGCGCACGAAAATCGGCGCCACGCCACTGGAGACGCCCGGCACCCGCTGCACGTAACGGGTGTCGATACCAAAACGCTGGAAGTTGGCCAGGGTATTGTCGGCGAACATGTCGTCACCGACTTTGCTCAGCATCAGCACATCCGCGCCAAGCTTGGCCGCCGCCACCGCCTGGTTGGCGCCTTTGCCGCCACACCCCAGGGCAAAGCCCGGCGCTTCCAGGGTTTCGCCCTGGTCCGGCATGCGGTCGATGTAAGTAATCAAATCCACCATGTTGCTGCCGATGACTGCGATCTTGCCCATTGCTATCTCACCTTGTTGCGGCACGACCAGGCAGGTCGTAGCGCTCTTGTTTTGTTATTTAAATAACATTAAGTGTGATTATTCAATCTTTATTTTATGAAGACTCGTCAAGCGGCAGGAAAATGTAGCGTCTGTGTAAGCGTCACCTTGTGTGCCCAGGTACAGCTCACTAAGCTGGCCGATCTTTTGCTTTAACCCGGAACCCCCATGTCTCGAAGTATTGCCCACCTGGCCTTGTTGCTGGGGTTGATCACCGCCATTGGCCCTTTCGCCATCGACAGCTATCTGCCTGCGCTCCCGACCCTGGGCGCCAGCCTGCAGGCGTCGCCGGCGGCCGTGCAGATGAGCCTCACGGTGTTCTTCATGATCATTGGCGTGTGCCAGTTGTTCTACGGGCCTATCAGTGATGTGTACGGGCGCAAGCCGCCGATTTACGCGGGCCTGGCGATTTTCGCGGTGGCCAGCGTCGGCTGTGCGCTGGCGCCGACGATTGAAGTGCTGATTGGGTTTCGTGCCCTGCAAGCCTTCGGCGCCTGCGCCGGTATGGTGATCCCGCGGGCGGTGGTGCGTGACCTGTACACCGGCCACGAAGCGGCGCGCCTGATGGCCCTGCTGATGCTGGTGATGAGTGTTTCGCCGATCCTCGCGCCCTTGGCCGGCAGCGTGGTGATTTCACTCTGGAGTTGGCGTGAAGTGTTCCTGGTGCTCGCGGTGGTTTCGCTGTTGTGCCTGGTGATGACCTTTGTGCAACTGCCCGAAACCCATCCTGCCGAACGCCGCCTGGGCAAGACCCTGGGCAGTGCGATCGGCAGCTACGGCGCCTTGCTGCGCGACCCGGTATTCACCGGCCTGTCGGTGGTGTGCGGGTTTGGCCTGGCGACGTTCTTTGTGTTTATCGGCAGCGCGCCGTTCGTGTACATCGAGTATTTCGGCCTCACGCCCACGCAATTCAGCCTGTGTTTTGCAGTCAACGCCGCGTCGTTCTTCGCCATGAGCCAGCTGACCGCACGCCTGAGTGCGCGTTTTGGCCTGGCGCCGTTGATTCGCGGGTCGGTGATCGGCGTGGCGGTGGTCATGAGTGCGCTGGCCGTCACCACCTTGTGGAGCGACAACCTCGCCTTGATGATGGCGCTGCTGTTTATCGGTTTCGGCTTCCTCGGCCTGCTGCTGCCGGCCGCCGGGGTGTTGTCCATGGAGGATCACGGCGCAGTCGCGGGTTCTGCGTCGGCGCTGCTGGGGGCTATCCAGATGATCACGGCGGCCGTGTCGATGACGCTGGTTGGCGTGTTTGCCGACCATACGCCCGCGCCCATGCTGGTCGGCATCGCGCTGTGCGCGGTGGCGGCGATGCTGGTGACCTTGTGGACCTTGCGTCGTTTGACGGCGCATTTTCATTCCCAGTCTCATTTGTAGGTGCGCACAACAAATGTGGTGGATTAGCTGAGCAGGTCATGAATATCTGCACGAAGTTTACCCAGGCGAAGATTTTTATAATTTGCACGATCAAACTGCGTAAGCGCCGACTCTTTATTTCGCGCGCCTCTGATAACCGCTATCTGCGTATTATCTTTTGTGCCCTCCCAGTCAAGTTTGCTCACTGCGTAATCGATGGCCTCAAGGGCAATTTCAACAGTGCCATATCGCTGCGAAATCATAAATGTCTCCAGTGATTTTAGAGTTTTATCACATGAATTGCCGGCACTGACTCCTACTCTTAAAAAGTCACCACCCTTAGTGATATCGTCCCAAATAAATAACTCCCCTGATGTTCGGCACAATGAAAAAAATATATTTTCCTCATCATGAAATGGATGCAGGTGGGCTTCATTAAAAAAATCAGCTTTCTCTTTCAGATTCGTATTACAGTTTGTGCACGAAGGAATGAGATTGCCTAGGCTGAGTGCCAGGTGCGGATACTTAGTTTTGCAAAAATAATGATCTAATGGCGGTCTGAACCCCCTACCCGTATTCTGATCTAGCAGAGTAGGAATGTCTATTTGTTGGCAGTACGGGCAGACTTTTATAGTTGAAGAAAGGCAAAGCTTATAGGCGTCCCAACCAATTTTTTTTGTTCGAAAATTCTCGTAGTTAAAAAGATATGTTATTTCCGAGATGAACCGCAAGCGACTTTTTCCAGCACTCGCAGCATAGGTATTGAACACGGCTATGCTGTCGAGAATAACCGGAAGTTCAGTTGATGTCAGATGATATCGAATAGCATTTACAAATTTCACGGAATGCTGAAGCGGCTTCTTTATTCGCTTCCCATACTTTCGCTTGGGATTGACAAAGAGATCAATTTTTCTGTTAAGGAACGCTGTGTGTTCCTTATAAGCTCCCGCCCAGCTATTCGAAATAGAAACAATCAAGACACAATTTCCTTTTGCGCTAATATTTCGGCGATTTCTCGCCCTATAATCGGATTGTCAATGCAGTTGATGATAAGTGTGTCTTTTAGGTTGCCTTCGCCAGCTTGTAGGTTTTCGACAGCTTCATTGATTTTTTCAGACGCAAATTCACCTATAGTTTTTGCGTTAAACGACTGCCCAAACAGAGTATGAAGGGTCGCGGCGAACGCTTTAGGTGTTCTTCCATCTTGACCGTCATTCAGGCTGCAAACATACTGCTTTGGGACATCTGTCGCAAGGAGCGGGGAATGCGTCGCCATGAGTACTTGCAGCGCGTCAAGTCCAATTTTTCCACTCAAAGTGCCCAGTAAATTATTTAGCTGCTGTATGTACATCCGCTGCCACTCCAAATGCAGAAAAGCGTCACCCTCGTCGACAAGTAACAAAACCTTACTGTACTTTTTCGCTATTTTTTTCAGAGCAGCTGAAAGACTACAAAATTGCAATAAGATCGCGATCTCTCCAGAACTCATCTTATCTAGACGTGTTTCAAAATACACGCTGGTGACTCTTCTAAATGCAGCCGAAGGACGACTGTAAAGATCTACTTGCAAATCCACTTCAATCCAATCTTCGCGCTGCACCGTTGTTATCCGAGAGTGGGAAGCATCCACTACCTTTAATACGTCACGAACATCGTCAAAACTATCAAACTTCGTCTTTGAATACCCCGTGCGATTCATTGGGATCTTCAAGATTCGATGACAATAACTAACAGCCTCCTCCACGCGAGAAGAAAACATGATCATTCGATCGACAACTATTAACGTTGCAATCGTCAGATTTTTATTCGGCAAGTTCAGAAGATGACTTTTAAGTGCCTCAATAGCTTTCCACCACGACGAGCCTGCTCGTCGTGAGTTTCTTAATCTGATTCTTGACGAGTCTTCATAAATATTCTCAAAAATTTTACTTCCTGGAAAGATCTCGCCACTGAAATTTTTCGAGGAAACACACGCGTGCATTATGTTGCCTATACATTTATCAAAATTGATTCGAGTCATTATATTTAAACGAGGATCAAACGCAAACTGCTCAATATGCTTTCGATTCGAAATTAGCTCATCAAGTATCGATAGTTTTTTTCGCTTTGGCGAGGCATCGATCAAGTTTTGTGAACGCTGAAAATTTGGAGTGTAAGGCAGCGAGGAGTAATAAATTATACCCCACTCTTCTACCGCTTCAGCAGAATCCATTTGTACATTTCCAACCTTATAAACCTTAAGCTCACTGTTAACCCGCTCAGTAAACTGTCCTGTGAAGTAGTCAACTAATCTTTTCAAAATCATAGTCTTGCCAGAGCCGTTGGGGCCAATCAAGAGGGAAAGAGAATCAATGTCAAAAATATTCCCCTGTCCTTCCTCTTTCATGCAGATTGTTTTTGAACCCAGTTCAATGCGTGAGAGCAAAATTCAGTTCCTTCCAAATCGAGGTATCAATCATCATTGAAATATCACGTGTGCGTTGCAACGAAGCCAAAAAATGCAAAATGAGATCAAAATGATACTACGAATAAAATCTCAACTTCCAGTACGGCAAATACCGAAATTTCTCCCATCTTTGGCTAGAATCGACACAATTGATTTTGATTTTCGAGCTGACATGTCTCGAGCGTCGGCCTTCCAGCAAGGGAAACCTTTCGTCGGTTTTGCCCAACATTCACTAAAACTATGGCGGAACAAAAAACTACTAACTCCATAGCACCTTTGACGATCTATGGAGTTAGACATGACCGACTACCCTCGCCCACCCTTCGCGCCTCAAGCCCAATCCGTGCCAGGCACCCAGAAGAAAATGGACCCGTACCCCGATTGCGGCGAGAAGAGCTACAAAGGCTCCGGCCGGTTGGCCAACAAAATCGCGCTGATTACTGGCGCCGACAGCGGTATTGGCCGTGCGGTGGCCATCGCCTTTGCCCGTGAAGGCGCCGACGTGGCCATCGCCTATCTGGATGAGCATGAAGATGCCCGGGAAACCGCGCGCTGGGTCGAAGAAGCCGGGCGTCAATGCCTGTTGTTGCCAGGCGATATCGCGCAAAAAGCCAACTGCCAGGCGCTGGTGGACAAGACTGTCGAGCAGTTTGGTCGCATCGATGTGCTGGTCAATAACGCCGCATTTCAGATGACCCACGAAACCTTCGAAGAAATCGAGGATGAAGAATGGGTCAAGACCTTCGATATCAACATCACCTCGATGTTTCGCATCTGCAAGGCAGCCCTGCCCCATATGAAAGCCGGCAGCTCGATCATCAACACCAGTTCGGTCAATTCCGATATGCCCAAGCCAACTCTGCTGGCCTACGCCGCCACCAAAGGCGCGATCGCCAACTTCACCGGTGGCCTGGCGCAGTTGCTGGGTGACAAGGGTATTCGCGTCAACAGTGTGGCACCTGGGCCGATCTGGACGCCGCTGATCGTAGCGACCATGCCCGACAAGGATGTGCAGAGCTTTGGCAGCGAAACACCGCTCGGCCGGCCAGGCCAGCCTGTGGAAGTGGCACCGATCTATGTGCTGCTGGCCTCGGACGAAGCCAGCTATATCTCCGGTTCACGCTACGCGGTCACCGGCGGCAAACCGATTCTCTAAGCCTCACATAGCCCTAATGTGGGAGCGGGCTTGCTCGCGAAGGCTGTGTGTCAGTTACAGATTGACTACCTGACACTCCGCCTTCGCGAGCAAGCCCGCTCCCACAGTTTTAATCAGTGTCTGGCCTGAAAACTACAAATCAAACCTGTCCACCGCCCGACGCCGCTCGTTGTCATCGCGCACGTCATAACTGGCGGTGGTCTGGATATTGGTGTGATGCGCCAGCTTCTGCGCAATCGATAGATCGTGTTCTTCAATCACCCGCGTGATAAACGAGCGCCGAAAGTCATGGGGCATGATCTTTACGCCCACCTGCTCACCGCGTTGACGGGCGATGTAGTAAATCGCGTGCTTGGTGATGCGTTCACGGGTGATATGGCTGCCACGGCGGATACGGTTGAACAGGAAACTATCGTCCTGCTCGCCGTCCTTCAGTTGCTCGCGACGAAACGCCAGCCAGGCCTGCAGCTTGTCAAACGCCCAGGTTGGAGCGTACTTGATCAGCTCTTTGTTGCCTTTGCCAATCACACGCAAGCTGCGTTCATCGAAATTGATCTGGGCCAGATCCAGGTTCACCGACTCCGACTTGCGCATGCCTGAACCATACAAAATGCCGATCACGGCGGCATCCCGCAAGCCTTGGGGGCGTGGGTCGGCGGCACAGACTTCCATCATTTCGCGGATCAGGCTGCGGCGCAGGTTACGCCCCTGGCTGAGGCGCGTTCCCGGAGTGGCCTTGACCGAGCGCATCTTCAACAGATGGTCCTGACTGATCAGGCTCATCCGCCAGGCCTCGTTCATCACCCCGCGTACCGCATTCACATACAGCGACGAAGTGTTTGGCGCACAACCGTCCTCGCGCAAGGCGCCGACCAGGGCAATCACCTGTTCGGGTTGCAGCAGGTGCCAGTCGATCTCTTCCAGGTTGATGTCTTCATAGCCCAGGCGGTCGGCAGCATCTTGCAGCACATAGCGCATGGTCAGTTGGCTGGAGGGCGCCAAGCGGGTGAGATAAAGGGTCAGTGGGTTGCGGATAGACTCAGTCAAGGTAGATCAGCCTTTGGATTAAATACCTCGTTCAAGCCATTGTTTAATCGAGGTATTTAGTGAATTGGCGAAGGCCGAGTCTAACCCAGGACCGGGCCTGGCACCAAATCACGGCACAAAATCACGGCACCGATTCGTCGTCCTCGGTCGGGTTTTCACCCTGAGGCTGCGCCTGGGACTGGCTCCAGTCGGCGTCCTGTTTCTGCATCAGTGCAAACCAGTGCTGACGCATGAACGCCAGGTAGCTGTCCGGCGCTTTGGCAAAGTCGTTTTCATCGCCGTAACAGCCCGGCAGCGGCAACTCGGTGCCCTGCTCCTTGTACTGGCTGACCAGTGCCTGCTGCGCGGCAACGCTGCAGTCGGTAGGCAGCGGCATTCCCCGCAGGGCACCGGCGTCCTCGTCCCACCAGCTTGCACCGACGCGATCAACACCGCGCAGGCGGTACTTCTGCGACTTGCCCACATGCATGATCAGCTTGAACTCACGCGGGCTGACATCACTGGTGCAGGTGCGCGAATAGCCCACCGTGGCCTGGGTAATGCCATCGCCGGCAAGGTCAGTGACCTTGGTTGCCGCCATATCAAAGCGCAACCCCGCGTCGAATTCGCAATGCTGCACATCGTCATAAAGCATCCAGACCCGCTTGGGGCGCTCGCCACCGAGCAAATACTGGGCCGCGTAGACAAATGCCGATTGGGTGCCGTCATCATCGCGTTCGCTGACCTGCTCGGCGAGTACCAGCAAGTTCTTGCCTTGGTGGTCATCCCAGGTATAGGCCGCGACCTGTTTGCCACGCACTTCCACGCCGTCCGGCACCTGCTCGACGCTGGTAAGCGCCACGCCATCGTCGGCTCGAACGGTGGTGACACAGGCCACCGCCATCAACACGCCCATCAATGCAGGCCGCAACTGGCCGCGCAAAATCCGCACACTATTCATCCGACTACCCTGGCAAGAGATGGCTTACTTTACCGGCACTTGAGGGCCAATGCAGAGAAGTTTGTTGAATTACCCTGCGCATCAGCGCAACGGTGCAGAATCCGTCGCGGTTTTGCCCGCAGAACCAATCCCCAGGCGCCTCAGTGGTTTAGCTGAACCCTACCTGTCTACCTGTCAAATAAACGAGTTTTTCATCCGCCTTTCATATTCGTTCAACAATTTTCCGCTTAATCTTGGCCCCAGGACTTGAGAACGAACCGCGCCTTCCCCGACTAACCTGTTGATTACGCTTTACCTTTAATAGTTTTCGTCTTTAATCTGCTAGCCCATGGAAGAAACCGTTGCCCGTCCTCAGGAAAGTCGAATGAATGCCGCACACCCACGCTACGTTGTTTAATCTTTCGGCGTTGTTTATCGATGGATTACTGCTGTTTTCACGCTCCAATTGTTCTAGCCCCGAGGTCATGAATCTTTGAAACCCTACCCTATTCATTGCGTGTCGATCGTTATCCCGGTCTACAACGAACAAGAGAGCCTGCCTGAATTGCTGCGTCGCACCACCGCAGCGTGCAAGCAACTGGCTTACGAATACGAAATCATCCTGGTGGATGACGGTAGCCGCGACAATTCCGCCCAATTGCTGGAAGACGCCGCCGCAGAAGATGGCAGCAACGTCGTGGCGGTGATCCTCAACCGCAACTACGGCCAGCACGCGGCGATCATGGCCGGCTTCGAGCAATGCCGTGGCGAGGTGATCATCACCCTCGACGCCGACCTGCAGAACCCGCCCGAAGAAATCCCGCGCCTGGTCGAGCAAGCCGCCCTGGGCTACGACGTCGTCGCCACCGTGCGTAACAACCGCCAGGATTCGGCCTTCCGCCGCTGGCCTTCGCGCCTGATCAACCTGGCCGTGCAACGCTCCACCGGCGTGGCCATGACCGACTACGGCTGCATGCTGCGCGCTTACCGCCGCACCATCGTCGACGCGATGCTGGCCTGCCGTGAGCGCAGCACCTTCATCCCGATCCTGGCCAACGGCTTCGCACGCCACACCACCGAGATCCTGGTGCACCACGCCGAGCGTGAGCATGGCGAGTCCAAGTACAGCGCCATGCGCCTGATCAGCCTCATGTTCGACCTGCTCACCTGCATGACCACCACCCCGCTGCGCCTGCTGAGCATCGTTGGTTTCAGCCTGGCGGCGCTGGGCATGCTTTTTGCCTTTGCGCTGGTGTTCCTGCGTTTGGTGTTCGGCGCCGAATGGGCCGGTTCAGGCATGTTCGTGCTGTTCGCGGTGCTGTTTGTGTTCACCGGCGGCCAATTCATCGGCATGGGCCTCTTGGGTGAATACCTGGGGCGCATGTACAGTGACGTGCGTGCCCGTCCACGGTTCTTTATTGAAAAGGTGCTGCGTAACCAACCCGCAGAACCGGCTCCGGTCGTCGTCGTCGACGGCCTGGCAACTTCCCACTCTCCTACTTCTCCTTCCGATCAGGTTTCGTCATGAATTCAAGAGCTGTTGTCTTCGCTTATCACGATATTGGCTGTGCAGGTATTGAAGCCCTGCTGACCGCCGGCTACGACATTGCTGCCGTGTTCACCCATGCCGACGACCCCAAGGAAAACAATTTCTACGGCTCCGTCGCCCAACTCTGCGCCCGTAACGGCATCCCGGTGCACGCACCGGAAGACGCCAACCACCCGCTGTGGATCGAGCGTATTGCCAAGCTGAACCCGGATTTCATCTTCTCGTTCTACTACCGCAACCTGCTGAGCGAAGCCCTGCTGGCCACCGCCAAGAAAGGCGCGTTCAACCTGCACGGTTCCTTGCTGCCTAAGTACCGTGGCCGCGCTCCGGCCAACTGGGTGCTGGTCAACGGTGAAACCGAAACCGGCGTGACCCTGCACCGCATGGTCAAGCGTGCCGATGCCGGCGCGATCCTGGCCCAGCAAAAAGTCATCATCGACCGCACCGACACCGGCCTGACCCTGCACGCCAAACTGCGTGACGCGGCCACCAACCTGCTGCGCGATGCCCTGCCACAACTGGCTCAAGGCAAACTGGCCGAAACGGCCCAGAACGAAAGCCAGGCCACCTACTTCGGTCGCCGCACTGCTGCTGATGGCAAGCTGGACTGGAAAAAGCCGGCTGAAGAGCTGTTCAACCTGGTTCGTGCCGTGACCCAGCCGTACCCAGGCGCCTTCTGCGCTGTCGGCGAGCACAAACTCATCGTTTGGCAAGCTGACGTAGTCAAGGGCAACGAAGGCCTGGCCCCCGGCCGTGTGATCAGCGTCAACCCGCTGCGCATCGCCTGCGGTGAAGATTCCCTGGTGGTCAAGTTCGGCCAGCGCAACGAAAACGGCCTGTACCTGGCCGGCCCTTCCCTGGCTGACGAACTGGGCCTGGTCGACGGTTCCGTGCTGCGCGGCGCCGAGTCCGGCCGCAAGCCACGTCGCACCCGTGTACTGATCCTGGGTGTTAACGGTTTTATCGGTAACCACCTGTCCGAGCGCCTGCTGCGTGACGACCGTTACGAAATCTACGGCCTGGACATCGGCTCCGACGCCATCGAGCGCCTGCGCAGCCACCCGAACTTCCACTACGTGGAAGGCGACATCAGCATCCACTCCGAGTGGATCGAGTACCACATCAAGAAGTGCGACGTGGTCCTGCCGCTGGTGGCCATCGCCACGCCGATCGAATACACCCGTAACCCGTTGCGCGTGTTCGAGCTCGACTTCGAAGAAAACCTGAAACTGGTGCGCTACTGCGTCAAGTACAACAAGCGCGTGATCTTCCCGTCGACCTCCGAAGTCTATGGCATGTGCCAGGACCAGTACTTCGACGAAGACACCTCCAACCTGGTGGTCGGCCCGGTCAACAAGCAGCGCTGGATCTACTCGGTATCCAAGCAACTGCTGGACCGCGTGATCTGGGCTTACGGCGACAAGGGCCTGAACTTCACCCTGTTCCGTCCGTTCAACTGGATGGGCCCACGCCTCGACCGTCTGGATTCGGCGCGTATCGGCAGCTCCCGTGCCATCACCCAGTTGATCCTGAACCTGGTGGAAGGTACGCCAATCCGCCTGTTCGACGGTGGTGAGCAAAAGCGTTGCTTCACCGACATCGCCGACGGCATCGAAGCCCTGGCCCGCATCATTGATAACGACAACGATGTCTGCAACGGCCAGATCATCAACATCGGCAACCCGGAAAACGAAGCCAGCATCCGTCAGCTGGGCGAAGAACTGCTGCGTCAGTTCGAAGCTCACCCGCTGCGCAGCAACTTCCCTCCGTTCGCCGGTTTCCGCGACGTAGAAAGCAAGGCGTTCTACGGCACCGGTTACCAGGACGTGGCACACCGCAAGCCAAGCATCGACAACGCCAAGCGCCTGTTGAACTGGGAGCCGACCGTTGAGATGAGCGAGACCATCGGCAACACACTGGACTTCTTCCTCAAAGAAGCCATGCTCGAAATCGCGGACAAAAAGTAATGAAGGCAGGCTTGCGCATCGACGTCGACACCTACCGAGGCACCCGTGAAGGTGTGCCGCGGTTGCTCGAATCCCTGGATGAAGCCGGGGTTAAGGCGACGTTCTTCTTCAGTGTCGGGCCGGACAACATGGGGCGCCACTTGTGGCGTCTCATCCGCCCGCAGTTTCTGTGGAAGATGCTGCGTTCCAATGCCGTCGGTTTGTATGGCCTGGATATTCTCCTGGCCGGCACCGCCTGGCCGGGCAAGCCGATCGGCCGTGACCTGGGGCACTTGATGCGCCAGGCCAAGGCCGCCGGCCATGAAGTCGGCCTCCACGCATGGGACCATCATGGTTGGCAAGCCAACACCGGGCGCTGGAGCGACGCACAGCTGGTCGAGCAGATCCGTCGAGGCGTGGACACCCTGAGCGACATCCTGGGTGAACGCATCGACTGTTCAGCCGCCGCCGGCTGGCGTGCCGATGAGCGCGTGGTGCAAGCCAAACAAGGCTTTAACTTTCGCTATAACAGCGATTGCCGGGGCACCAGCCTGTTTCGTCCGACCCTGGCCGATGGCAGCGCGGGCACCCCACAAATTCCGGTAGACCTGCCGACCTTCGACGAAGTCGTCGGCCCGGTAGTGGCTGCCAAAGATTTCAACGGCTTCATTCTTGACCGGTTCACCGAGTCGAAGCTGAACGTCTATACGATCCACGCAGAAGTAGAAGGGATTCTGATGGCTGACGATTTTCGCCAACTGCTCGCCCAGGCCGGGCAGCGCGGCATCGACTTCAAACCCTTGGGCGACCTGTTGCCCGCGGATGTCTCCACCCTGCCCCGGCAACAGCTGGTGCGCGGCGCGCTCAGCGGCCGTGAGGGTTGGCTCGGAGTGCAAAAGGCATGATCCGGCGCTGGGCATTGCCCCTGCTCCTGTTGGCGTTTGGCGTGTTTTACCTGTTGCCGCTAGCCAGTCATGGCCTGTGGATCCCGGATGAAACCCGCTACGCGCAGATCAGCCAGGAAATGCTGCTGACCGGCAAGTGGGCCTCGCCACACTTCATGGGCATCCGCTACTTCGAGAAACCCGCTGCGGGCTACTGGATGATTGCGCTGGGCCAGGCGATTTTCGGGCAGAACCTGTTCGGCGTACGCTTTGCGTCGGCCTTGAGCACCGGGCTGAGCATCCTGCTGGTATATCTGGTTTCGCGCCGGTTGTGGAACGACCCGCAAAAAAGCCTGGTCAGCAGCGTGCTGTACATGAGCTTTGTCAGCGTGGCCTTGCTCGGCGGTTACGCCAACCTGGACCCGCAATTCACCTTCTGGGTCAACCTGACGGGCGTGGCCCTGTGGTTTTGTTTCGACAGCACCACGCGCAACGGCCGCTTGGGATCTTGGGCCTTGCTCGGTTTTGCCTGCGGCATGGGCTTTATGACCAAAGGGTTTCTGGCCTGGCTGCTGCCGGTGTTGATTGCCCTGCCCTATGCGATCTGGCAGAAACGCTTTCGTGAGTTGCTTGGCTATGGCGTGGTCGCGGTGGTCGTCGCCATTGTCGTCAGCCTGCCCTGGGCACTGGCCGTGCACCTGCAAGAGCCGGACTACTGGAACTTCTTCTTCTGGCACGAGCATATCCAGCGCTTTGCCGGCGATGACGCCCAGCATGCCGAGCCGTTCTGGTTCTACCTGCCGCTGATGGTCGCGTTCTCGTTGCCATGGATCGCCCTGCTGCCGTCCACGGTCAAACAGGCCTGGCTGGAAAAGCGCCTGCCCAAGACCGCGTTCCTGCTGCTGTGGCTGTTGATGCCCCTGGCGTTCTTCAGTCTGGCCAAAGGCAAGCTGCCGTCCTACGTCATGCCGTGCCTGCTGCCCTTGGCGCTGTTGATGGGCTCGACACTCAGCGACAAGCTGGCCAAGGGGCATGGCCGCGCCTTGCGCATCAATGGCTGGTTGAACCTGGTTATTGGGATCGTGGCGCTGCTGGCCATCAGTTGGTTCCAATTAAAGAAGCCGGTGTATGAGCCGGGTCAGGAAACCTTCAGCCTGGTGCTGGTGTTTACCTTCCTGTTCGGCTGGATCGTGGTCAACCTGCTGCAAGCTGCGCGCCCATTGAAACTGTGGGCTGCGCCGGTCATCGGCAGCTGGTTGCTGGTGGCCCTGGTGCCGGCCGCCCTGCCCCATTCGGTGGTTTATAACAAAACCCCGGACCAATTCATCATCGACCACTTGCCCGAACTGCAACCGACCACCGCCCTGCTCAGCAATGACCTTGGCGCTGCATCGGCGTTGTCATGGCGCCTGGGTCGCCCCGACGTTGCGCTATACAACACCATCGGTGAGGTGAAATACGGCATTGCCTATCCGGACACCGCCTATCGCAAGGTCGGCACCGCTGACGTTCAACAGTGGATGAGCGAAGCGCGTAAAAAAGGCTCGGTTGGCGTGGTCATGCGGGTCAAGGGCGACGATGAAGTGGCCGAAGTGAACCTGCTGCCCCAAGACGGCAAGCGCTATGAGCAAGGCAATATCGTCATCCTGATTTTCCCACAGGCTGCGCAATGACCACTTTGCTTCTC
Organism: Pseudomonas sp. FP2338; assembly: GCF_030687515.1. Classification (NCBI taxonomy): domain Bacteria; kingdom Pseudomonadati; phylum Pseudomonadota; class Gammaproteobacteria; order Pseudomonadales; family Pseudomonadaceae; genus Pseudomonas; species Pseudomonas sp. FP2338. Next base: position 3,195,713 of record NZ_CP117436.1, read on the forward strand.
CTGTTGGGCGCCTGTCTGCTCACCTGCATGGGCCAGGTTTCGCAAAAGTTTGCGGTGGAAAGCTGGCGTGACCAGCCCGACGGTTGGGCGCCCAAATTGCGCTCGCCGTGGCTGTGGTCGGCGCTGGTGTGCCTGGGCCTTGGCCTGCTGGTATGGCTGCTGGTGTTGCAGCGCCTGGAAGTGGGCATCGCCTACCCCATGCTCAGCCTCAATTTTGTGCTGGTCACGCTGATGGCGCGGTTTGTCTTCCATGAGCACATCGATGGCCGTCATTGGCTGGGTGTCGTCCTGGTGATCGGTGGCGTAGTGCTGCTGGGGCGTCACGTATGAGCCGCGCGCAAGGGTTTGCCCTGGCTTTGGGCAGTGTCGGCCTGGTCAGTGCCGCCCAGTTGGGCATGCGCTGGAGCATGACGCGCCTGCCATTGCCGACCGAATGGTTGAATGCGTTCAACAGCAACGCCATTGATCTGGGCGCCCTGGGCGTGGTGGTGCTGGCGATCATCGCCTACGCATTGTCGATGCTGTGCTGGCTTGGCGCGCTCAAACACCTGCCCCTGGGCCGCGCCTATTCATTGCTGAGCATCAGCTACGCGCTGGTGTACCTGCTGGCCGCCAGCCTGCCGGTGTTCAACGAACATTTTTCGCTTTCAAAAACCCTGGGAGTGGCCTTGGTCATTCTCGGTGTTCTGGTTATTAACTCTCGTCGTGCTAGCGTTGCAAGCCCCAGGAATGCCCCATGAAAATCAGTGTATTTGGTAGCGGTTACGTCGGTCTGGTACAGGCCACCGTATTGGCCGAAGTCGGTCACGATGTGATCTGCATGGACGTGGACAAGAGCAAAGTCGAGTCGCTGCAAAAAGGCCACGTGACCATCTTCGAGCCGGGCCTGGCGGCCATGGTCAAGGAAAACCTGGAAAGCGGGCGCCTGCACTTTACCTTTGACGAAAAACTCGCCGTAGAACACGGTGAAGTACTGTTTATCGCCGTGGGCACGCCATCGGACGAAGACGGTTCGGCCGACCTCAAATACGTGCTCTCGGTGGGCGATGCCGTGTCCCGCCATCGCGTGGAGCCGGTGATCCTGGTGGAAAAATCCACCGTGCCGGTCGGCACTGGCGACACCCTGCGCGCCCATATCGAAAAAAACCTGCACATTGCCGGTCGTCACCTGGAGTTCGATATCGTCTCCAACCCGGAATTTCTCAAGGAAGGCTCGGCCGTAGCCGACTGCCGCCGCCCGGACCGCATCATCATCGGCTGCGAGCGCGAAGAAGTGCGTGAAGTCATGCGCGACCTCTACGCGCCGTTCAACCGCAACCATGACCGCATCATCTTCATGGACCTGCGCAGCGCCGAACTGACCAAGTACGCCGCCAACTGCATGCTGGCCACCAAGATCAGCTTCATCAACCAGATCGCCGAGCTGGCCGAACACTTGGGCGCCGACATCGAAGCCGTGCGTTTGGGCATCGGCGCCGATTCACGCATCGGCTATCACTTTATCTACCCAGGCTGCGGCTACGGCGGTTCGTGCTTCCCTAAAGACATGCGCGCCCTGATCCACAGCGCCAAGGAAGCCAACTGCTCCAGCGACCTGCTCGAAGCCGTTGAAGCGATCAACCAGCGCCAGAAGAGCAAGCTGTTCGAACGCATCAACGCTTACTTCAAGGGCGAGCTGCAAGGCAAAACCTTCGCCTTGTGGGGCCTGGCTTTCAAGCCCAACACCGATGACATGCGCGATGCCCCAAGCCGCGTGCTGATGGAAGCCCTCTGGGCGGCCGGCGCCAATGTCCGTGCGTTCGACCCCGAAGCCATGCAGGAAACCCAGCGCATCTACGGTGACGAGTCGCGCCTGACCCTGCTGGGCACGCCGGAATCGGCCTTGAGCGGCGCCGATGCGTTGATCGTCTGCACCGAATGGCAGCAATTCAAGGCGCCGGACTTCGAACTGATCCACGCCCGCCTGAAAAACCCGGTGATCTTCGACGGTCGCAACCTTTACGACGGCGAGCGCCTGGCGCGCAAAGGCTTCAAGTATTTCCCGATGGGCCGTGGCGACTCCTGCGAGCTGCCGATTCCCCAGCAAAACTGGGTCGCGCCAGCCAAGGAAGACTAAAGACGTGAACAAAGCTCAACCGCCGCTGCTTACAGCAACGCTGCGCAACCAGTCGCTGGGGCTCGGGCTCCTGGCGCTGGTGCTGTTTATTGTCGGCAACTGGCACCAGGCAATCATCGGCTTTGACTCGCGCTTTGTGGTGTTTGCCCAGGAAATGCTGCGCCATGGGCCGAGTTTTTTCCCTACCACCTATGGCCAGCCTTACGCTGACTACCTGGCGACCTCGACCCTGCTGACCTGGCTGTTGTCCTTGCCGTTTGGCGAGGTCAGCAGCCTGACGGCGTGGTTGCCCACCTCCATCGCCTCGGCGCTGATCGTGGTGCTGGTGTATCGCCTCACGGCGCCCTACTCCACGCGCTGGGGCCTGCTCAGCATCGCGATGTTGCTGCTCAGTAGCACCTTTATCAGTGAAACCCGCTCAGTTTCGCTGGACCAGATGCTCGCGGCCATCGCCTTGACGGTGTTCTACCTGGGCTATGCCCATGACCACTTCGGCGCGGCTAAACGCTTGCATTGGCTGTTCTTGCTGCTGATCCTGGGCTTTGCGGTGCGTGGGCCAATCGGCCTGGTGATCCCCACCGGCGTGCTGTGCAGCTACTACCTGATCAACCGCCAATGGCGCCAACTGTTCACCTTCGGCTTTATCGCCCTGGCCGTGCTGGCGGCGTGTGTCGGCCTGTTGTTGCTGTTGGCCAAGCTCAGTGGTGGCGAGGACTTCATGCAGGACGTGATCCGCATGCAGTTCCTGGGGCGCATGGACGGCACCGAAGGTTCCAGCGGCGTTTTGTATTACTTCACCAGTTCCATGGGCAACTACGCGCTGGCCTATCCGCTGGCGTTGCTGGTGTTGCTGGCAGTCGCCATCAGTGGCCGTCGGGCACCCGACCCGGCACTGAAACTGGTGCTGTATTGCGCCGCGGCGGGTTTGCTGGTGATGCTCGGCCTGTCGGTCCCTCAGGCCAAGAAGGCACGCTACATCCTGCCGATGCTGCCCATGGCAGCGATCATTGCGGCCTATCCGTTCCAGGTCAGACAAGGGCGGCTGTTCGCCTGGCTGCGCGGCTTGATGCTGGGCATCTGGACGCTGCTGCCGGCGCTGCTGGTAGTCGGGCTGGTGGTGGCGCGCAAGCGTTACCCGGCACAGTTAGACAGCCTGGGGCTGGTCTTCGGCGTGCTTGGCGTGCTGCAAGCCGTGGCGCTGTTGTCACTGCTCAAGCCGCGTCTACGCCCGCTGGGGTCGGCACTGGCGGCGGTACTGGCGCTGTGGTCGACCTACATTGTGGTGGTCGAACCGTTGGAACGCACCCTCTACGACACCCGCACATTCAGCCTTGGGGTAAAAGAGCAGATCATGCAGCAACCGGCACCGGTGGTGCTGCATGGTTTGGGCAAGGATGCGAAAGCCATCAAGTTCATGGTCAACTTCAACTGCGATAAGGTGCCGCTGTTTACCCAGTCGGCGGCAGACCTGGCGCCGCTGCAGGGCCCGGCGTGGCTGGTGATGAGTGCTCAGGACTTCGAAAAACTGCAGGATCCGCGCTTGCGCTCGATCACGCCGACGCTGACCGGGGAATTCGACAAAGACCCGTATGTGTTGCTCCACCTGGAGAAAGTCAGCGCGCCGTAATCACGCTGACAGCGGTCTGACGGAAACGGCGCCCACTCCTTCGAGAGTGGGCGTTTTTCGTTATAACCGCCCGGAAAGCGCCTACACAGCTATGCGTAAACGCTGGCGCACTTTGCCTTCCGATGCCCGGAACCCAAATGTAGACTCCTTTGTCATGTGCGTTAACTATCTACTACCGGGCGCAGTCAGCCTTCCACGCACACCGACCTGCTTGATCAAAAGGGCAATGCCGTGCCAGAAGACCTGTTGCTTATACCTGCGCCGAGGCTGGATCGATTGATGGCGTTGCGCGACGCCTTGGTGGCACTGAAGGGGCCGCTGGCCGACGACCCTGGATTGCAGGAGAACCTGCAAAGACAGCTGTTCAATGAAGAGACGGACACTCGTGTACTCGGACGCATCTGCACGCCACTGCCGCAACCGACGCATCGCATCTTCTATAACGAGGGCCATTAACTGCATTATTTTTGCATTTAATCTTCATTAATATGCATTGGCACCATGGCAGCAAGCTCGGCACACTGCACAGGTTCCTCCCCCAACTGTTGGAACGTTCAAAGGGCTTATCCGGGTAACCAGGCGAGCCTTTTTTTTCGCCTGCTGCTTTATGGATCGTGTCGATGCTCGCTCGCTGGTTACCCGCTGCAATCAATACCCGCCCCGCCGAATGGAGCCGCGCCGCCATTGGCATGGCCTTGGGCACGCTATTGAGTGTCTGGGTGTGTGCCCAGGTATTCGGTATGGAAGTCGCCTTGCACCTGCTCGGACCGCTCGGTGCATCGGCGGTTTTGTTGTTTGCCGTGTCGTCCGGTGCGCTGGCTCAGCCCTGGTCGATTATCGGCAGCTACTTGTGTGCCGCCGTCGTCGCCTTGCTGGTGGCGCGGGTACTTGGCCGCACCCTGGGCAGTGCTTGCCTGGCGGCGGGCATGACGGTGGTGCTGATTTGCTGGCTGCGCTGCCTGCACCCGCCCGCCGGTGGCCTGGCCATGACCCTGGTACTCGCAGACCCGGCCTCCATCGCCCTGGGTTGGCAGGAAGTGGCGCCGGTGATGCTCGGCGCGGGCGCGCTGCTGGCCTGTGCGCTGGCCTATAACAACCTGACACGCACGCGTTACCCCAAGGGCGCAGTCGAGCCGCCTGCCATCGTGCTGGGCAACACCGCGCCGGTGACCGACGCGGCCATCACGGCAGCCGATCTGAAGCTGGCCCTGGCCGACATGGAGCAGTTCTTTGATGTGGAGCCGACCGAGCTGGAGCAATTGATCCACGCAGCAGAAGGCCATGCCCGGCGCCGCAGCATCGCTGAAGTGCTGGGTGGCCGCAGCGCTGCATAAATGCAAAAACGACCTGCATGATTCCGGGTTGTACTGGGCAAATTTGCACTGGTACGATCGCGAGATAGTTCGTACGCGAACATCTTGATAAAGAACAATAAAAGCAGGGAGTTAGTGATGACTGCTCAGGTTTCATCCGAAGCAAGCCAGGCCAGAATTCTTCAAGACGAGGTACTGGCTGAAGTCCGCAACCATATCGGCCACCTCACCCTTAACCGCCCCGCCGGTTTGAATGCCATCACCCTGGACATGGTCCGCAGTCTGACCACGCAGTTGCAGACCTGGGCGGATGACCCGCAGGTGTATGCCGTGGTCCTGCGCGGCGCCGGTGACAAGGCGTTCTGCGCCGGTGGTGATATTCGCTCCCTCTACGACAGCTTCAAGCAGGGCGACAGCCTGCACCAGGATTTCTTCGTCGAGGAATACGCCCTCGACCTGGCGATTCATCATTACTGCAAACCCGTGCTGGCGCTGATGGACGGGTTTGTTCTCGGCGGCGGCATGGGCCTGGTGCAAGGCGCCGATTTGCGTGTAGTGACCGAGCGCAGCCGCCTGGCGATGCCGGAAGTGGCCATCGGTTATTTCCCGGACGTGGGCGGCAGCTATTTCCTCTCGCGCATCCCTGGTGAGCTGGGGGTTTACCTTGGCGTCACCGGCGTGCAGATCCGCGCCGCCGATGCGCTGTATTGCGGGCTGGCCGACTGGTGTATCGACAGCGCCAAACTCGCCGAACTCGACCAGAAGCTCGACCGCCTGCAATGGCAGGATTCGCCGCTCAAGGACCTGCAAGGCGTACTGGCCAAGCTTGCGGTTCAACAATTGCCCGACGCCCCACTGGCCGCGCTGCGCCCGGCGATCGACCACTTCTTCGCGTTGCCGGATGTGCCGAGCATGGTCGAGCAACTGCAGCAAGTCACCGTTGCCGACAGCCACGAATGGGCGCTCACCACCGCCAGCCTGATGCAGACCCGCTCGCCGCTGGCGATGGCCGTGACCCTGCAGATGCTGCGCCGTGGCCGCCGCCTGCCGCTGGAACAATGCTTCGCGCTGGAGCTTCACCTGGATCGCCAGTGGTTCGAACGCGGCGACCTGATCGAAGGGGTTCGCGCGTTGATTATCGACAAGGATAAAACCCCACACTGGAACCCCGCGACGGTCCATGAGCTGGACGCGAGCCATGTCGAGAGCTTCTTCAGCAACTTCACGCAGAGCGAGAAATAAGCCATGCAAGATATTGAATATACTGAAGAACAAGTGATGATTCGCGACATGGCCCGCGACTTTGCCCGTGGCGAAATCGCCCCGCATGCGCAAGCCTGGGAAAAAGCCGGCTGGATCGATGACGCCCTGGTCGCGAAGATGGGCGAACTCGGCCTGCTGGGCATGGTGGTGCCTGAAGAATGGGGCGGCACCTATGTCGACTACGTGGCGTATGCCCTGGCCGTCGAGGAGATTTCCGCCGGTGATGGCGCTACCGGCGCACTCATGAGTATCCATAATTCAGTCGGTTGCGGGCCAATCCTCAACTACGGCACCGATGCGCAAAAACACACCTGGCTGGCCGAACTGGCCAGCGGCCAGGCCATTGGCTGCTTCTGCCTCACCGAGCCCCAGGCCGGTTCCGAAGCCCATAACCTGCGCACCCGCGCCGAATTGCGCGATGGCCAGTGGGTGATCACCGGCGCCAAGCAGTTTGTCAGCAACGGCAAGCGCGCCAAGTTGGCCATTGTGTTTGCGGTGACGGACCCGGAGCTGGGCAAGAAAGGTATCTCCGCCTTCCTGGTGCCCACCGACACGCCGGGCTTTGTGGTCGACCGTACCGAACACAAGATGGGCATTCGCGCTTCGGACACCTGCGCCGTCACGCTCAACCAGTGCACAGTACCCGAAGCCAACCTGTTGGGTGAACGCGGTAAAGGGCTGGCCATCGCCCTGTCCAACCTTGAAGGCGGGCGTATCGGCATCGCCGCGCAAGCGTTGGGCATCGCCCGTGCGGCGTTTGAGGCGGCGCTGGCCTATGCGCGTGATCGGGTGCAATTCAACAAGGCGATTATCGAGCACCAAAGCATTGCCAACCTGCTGGCCGACATGCAGACCCAGCTCAATGCCGCCCGCTTGCTGATCCTGCACGCTGCACGCCTGCGCAGTGCCGGCAAGCCGTGCCTGTCGGAAGCTTCCCAGGCCAAGCTGTTTGCTTCGCAGATGGCCGAAAAGGTCTGCTCCTCGGCGATGCAGATCCATGGCGGGTATGGGTATCTTGAGGATTACCCGGTGGAGCGTTACTACCGGGATGCGCGGATTACGCAGATTTACGAAGGCACCAGCGAGATTCAGCGGATGGTGATTGCCAGGGAGCTGAAGAACTACCAGCTCTAAAAGCCACACAAAACCAATGTGGGAGCTGGCTTGTCGAATCGTCGCACCGCTGCGATAGCATCACCTCGATCTAACCGATAAACCGAGGTGTCTGCATCGCAGGCAAGCCAGCTCCCACATTTTGAACTTCAGTGATTTTGAGGCCGGGTTACTGGTCCTTGAACTCAGGCGCGCGCTTGGCCACAAATGCCGCCATGCCTTCCTTCTGGTCCTGGGTGGCAAACGCGGCATGGAACACTCGGCGCTCAAAGCGCACGCCTTCAGACAGGCTCACCTCAAACGCACGGTTCACGCTTTCCTTGACCATCATGCTGATCGGCACGGACTTGCCGGCAATCAAGGTCGCGGTTTTCAGCGCCTCCTCAAGCAGGTCATCGGCCGGCACGATACGCGCCACAATCCCGCAGCGCTCAGCTTCGACGGCGTCGATAAAGCGCCCGGTCAGGCACATTTCCATGGCCTTGGCCTTGCCCACGGCGCGGGTCAGGCGCTGGGTGCCGCCCATGCCCGGAAGTACGCCGAGGTTGATTTCCGGCTGGCCGAACCTGGCGCCGTCACCGGCCAGGATAAAGTCGCACATCAAGGCCAGTTCACAACCGCCGCCCAGGGCGAAACCGTTAACGGCAGCAATGATGGGCTTGCGGCGGTTGGCCACGCGGTCGCTGTCGCTGAACAGGTCGTCGAGGTAGATCTGCGGGTAGGTCAGCTCGGCCATCTCTTTGATGTCGGCACCGGCGGCGAAGGCCTTTTTTGAGCCGGTCAGCACGATACAGCCGATCTGCGGGTCGGCTTCCAGGCCGTCCAGCGCCTGGTTCAACTCGCTGACCAACTGGGCGTTCAAGGCGTTCAGGGCTTGCGGGCGATTGAGGGTAATCAGCCCGACGCGGCCCTGGACTTCAAGCAAAAGGGTTTCGTAACTCATGTATCGGCTCCTTAAAGGTTGCGTGAGATGACCATGCGTTGAATATCGCTGGTGCCTTCGTAAATCTGGCAGACCCGCACATCGCGGTAGATGCGCTCCAGTGGGAAGTCGCTCAGGTAACCGTAACCGCCCAGGGTTTGCAAGGCGGCCGAGCAGACTTTCTCGGCCATCTCCGAAGCAAACAGCTTGGCCATCGACGCCTCGACCAAGGCCGGCTTGCCGCTGTCACGTAGGGCCGCGGCGTAATGCACCATTTGCCGCGCCACCGCGATTTGGGTAGCCATGTCGGCCAACCGGAAGGCCACGGCCTGGTGTTCGATCAACGCCTTGCCAAAACTTTCGCGCTCGCGGGCATAGTCACGGGCGGCTTCGAAGGCGGCGCGGGCCATACCCACCGATTGCGAGGCGATACCGACGCGGCCGCCTTCGAGGTTGGCCAGGGCGATCCTGTAGCCTTCGCCCTCCTCGCCCAAACGGTTGGCGACCGGGACTTTTACGTCTTCGAAGAGGATCTGGCAGGTGTCGGACGCATGTTGGCCGAGTTTGTCCTCCACTCGCGCCACCGTGTAGCCCGGCGAGTCGGTGGGCACGATGAACGCGCTGATCCCGCGCTTGCCTGCGGCCGGGTCGGTGACCGCAAACACAATCACGATCCCGGCGTTCTGCCCGGAGGTGATGAACTGTTTGCAGCCATTCAGCACGTAATGGTCGCCCTCAAGGCGGGCGCGGGTTTTCAGGCTGCTGGCGTCGGAACCGGCCTGGGGCTCGGTCAACGCGAAGGCACCGAGCATGGCGCCACTGGCCAGCGGCGTGAGGAACTGGTGTTTCTGCTGGTCGTTGCCGAATGTGAGGATCGGCACGCAACCCACCGAGTTGTGCACGCTCATGATGGTCGAGCACGCGCCATCGCCGGCGGCGATTTCTTCCAGGGCCATGGCGTAGGCCAGGTAGCCGGTGTCGCAACCACCCCACTGTTCCGGCACCAGCATGCCGAAAAAGCCCAGCTCGGCCATTTCGCCGATGGCTTCCTTGGGGAAACGGTGCTCACGGTCCCACTCGGCAGCGAAGGGTTTCAGGCGTTCCTGGGCAAATTGCCGGGCCGCTTCGCTGATTTGCAGTTGTTCGTCATTGGGCAGCATGTTGAGTCCTTAATACAGGCATTCGACGGCCATGGCCGTGGCTTCACCGCCGCCGATGCAGATGGCGGCAACCCCACGCTTGAGGCCTTTCTGGCGCAGGGCCGAAAGCAACGTCACCAGGATACGCGCACCGGAAGCGCCAATCGGATGGCCCAGGGCACAGGCGCCGCCGTGAATATTGACCTTGCTGTGGGGGATTTCCAGCTTGCTCATGGTCACCAGGCTGACCACCGCAAAGGCTTCGTTGATTTCAAACAGGTCAACGTCGCCCAGGCTCCAGCCGGTCTTGCTCATCAGCTTGCGAATCGCGCCCACCGGCGCCACCGGAAACAACCCGGGTTCATCGGCAAACGCCGCGTGCCCGTGGATCACCGCCAAGGGTTTGAGACCACGCTGTTGCGCCTCGGACTGACGCATCAGCAACAACGCCGCCGCCCCATCGGAAATCGAGCTGGAGTTGGCCGCCGTCACCGTGCCGCCCTCGCGGAACGCCGGTTTCAGGCTGGCGACCTTGTCCAGCTTGGCCTTGGGCGGCTGTTCGTCATGCAGGATGGTCTTTTGCTCTTTACCGACGGTGACCTGCACCGGAACGATTTCGGCGGCAAAGCTGCCGTGGGTGATGGCCTCTTGCGCGCGGGTCAGCGAGGCAATGGCGAAGGCGTCCTGGGCTTCACGGGTGAAGCCGTTGTGCTCGGCGCAGTCTTCGGCAAAGGTGCCCATCAGGCGGCCCTTGTCATAGGCGTCTTCGAGGCCGTCGAGGAACATATGGTCGAGCACCTTGCCGTGGCCCATGCGGTAGCCGCTGCGCGCGCGGTCGAGCAGGTACGGCGCGTTGGACATGCTTTCCATGCCGCCGGCGACCACCACGTCGACACTGCCGGCCAGCAGCGAGTCGTGGGCGAGGATGGTCGCTTCCATGCCCGAGCCGCACATCTTGTTCAAGGTGGTGCAGCGCGTGGCCTTGTCCAGCCCGGCGCCCAACGCTGCCTGACGCGCAGGCGCCTGGCCAAGGCCTGCGGGCAGCACGCAGCCGAACAGCACTTCGTCCACGGCATCCGGGGCAATCCCGGCCCGTTCGACGGCGGCGCGGATCGCGGCAGCGCCCAGTTGCGGCGCGGTCAGGCCTTTGAGGTCGCCCTGGAAACCGCCCATGGGGGTGCGCGCAGCGCTGACAATGACAATCGGATCGTTCATGCGGTGTTCTCCTTACTTGGCTGCCATGCGCAAGGCGCCGTCGAGACGGATCACTTCGCCGTTGAGCATGCTGTTTTCAATGATGTGGCGTACCAGCGCGGCGTACTCGGACGGTTTGCCCAAACGCGGCGGGAATGGCACGCCTGCGGCCAGCGAATCGCGCACTTCGGCGGTCATGCCGGCCATCATCGGGGTTTCGAAAATGCCCGGAGCAATGGTCATCACGCGAATGCCAAAGCGCGCCAGTTCGCGGGCGGCGGGCAAGGTCAGGCTGGCGATGGCGCCTTTGGAGGCGGCATATGCCGCCTGGCCGATCTGCCCGTCAAACGCGGCCACCGAGGCGGTGTTGATGATCACGCCACGCTCACCGTCGGCGTTCGCCTCGGTTTCAGCGATGGCCGCAGCCGCCAGGCGCAGCAGGTTGAAGCTGCCGATCAGGTTGACGTTGATCACCTGGGCAAAGCTGGCCAACGCGTGTGGGCCGTTCTTGCCGAGGATCTTCTCGCCACGTACCACCCCGGCGCAGTTCACCAGCCCGTGCAGGCCACCAAAGGCTGCAACGGCGGCGTGTACGGCCGCTTCGGCGGCGGCTTCCTGGCTGATATCGGCCACGGCGCTGCGGGCGTTGTCGCCCAGTTGCCTGGCTTTGGCCGCCACGGCGTCAGCGTTCAGGTCGACCAGCATCACTTTGGCACCGGCGGCAATCAACATTTCAGCGGTGGCCGCGCCGAGGCCCGAAGCGCCTCCGCTGACCAGGAATACCTTGTTTTCAATCTGCATCATTGTTTCCTTAAAAGTGGATCAGGCGTTGGCCTGTGCCTTCGCAATTTCCTGATTACGCAAAATAAAGCGTTGCAGCTTGCCGCTCGGGGTCTTGGGCAAGTCGCTGACAAATTCGATTTCCCGTGGGTAGGCGTGGGCCGCCAGGCGCTTGCGCACGTGCAGACGCAGCTCCTCGGCCAGCTCCGGCGTGGCGCGGTACTGTTCGTTGAGAACCACAAAGGCTTTGACCAGTTCGGTGCGCTCCGGGCAGGGTTTGCCGACGACGGCGGCTTCGACCACGGCCGGGTGTTCGACCAGTGCGCTTTCGACGTCGAATGGCCCTACGCGGTAGCCGGACGTGGTGATCACATCATCACTGCGCCCGACAAAGCTGATGCTGCCATCGGGATTCAGCTCCACAGTGTCGCCACTGAGGTAATACTTGCCGACAAATGCCTTGGTCTTTACCCCGTCGTAACCGGCGAACCAGCACATCGGCGAATGCTCACGGTCAATGGCGAGGATGCCCGGCTGGCCCGCCGGCAGTTCCTGGTACTCATCATCGAGCACCACAATGCGGTGGCCCGGTGAGGCAAAGCCCGCCGAGCCGACGTGCACGGGATGCTCGAGGCCATGGTGGTTGCACAACACCATGCCCAGTTCAGTCTGGCCGTAATGGTCATGGATGACCACGCCCAGGTTGTCGGCAAACCAGCGGATCACTTCCGGGTTCAGCGGCTCGCCGGCACTGCTGACGATACGCAGCTTGCCCTTGATCGAGCGCGCGAACTGTTCGCCGCCGGCGATCAGCAGGCGGTAAGCAGTGGGCGAACCGGTGAGGTTGGTAATCCCGTATTTATTGATCACCCGGCAGGTGCTTTCCAGGGTGAACGGCCCATCGTAGAACGTAATCGGGTGGCCCATGGACAACGGCCCGGTCACGCCAAAATAGATGCCATAGGCCCAGCCCGGGTCGGCGACGTTCCAGAACGCGTCCTCGGGGCGCAAGTCCACCGCGTCGCGGGTGTAGCTCTGAAACGCGACGATGGCCTTGAGCGGCACCGACAGCGCTTTTGACGGGCCGGTGGTGCCCGAGGTGAACATCAACAGGAACGGGTCTTCTGCGCCCAGTAACACCGGCTCGCAGGTATTCGAATAATTCGGCAGCTCAGCCCAGAAGCTGTAGTCGCCGCGCACAATGCCTTCGCCCTTGTCCCCGGCCACCGTAACGATGGTCGGGCAGCCCTCGACTTCTGCCAGCTTGGGGCGGTTGACCGCATCCGTGACCACCAATGCGGCGCCGGAGCTGTTCAGCCGATGTTCGATGGCCTTGGGGCCGAAGGCGGTAAACAGCGGCTGATACACCGCGCCGATACGCCACGTGGCGAACACCACCACCAATAATTCTGCCGTGCGTGGCAGCAGCCCCGCCACCTTGTCACCGCGTTGCACGCCTTGGGCCAGAAGGAAATTGGCAAAGCGCGCCGCCTGGTCCTGCAATTGGGTGAAGGTCACGCTGGCGCTGCGCCCATCCTTGCCTTCCCAAAACAACGCAATGCGCCCCGGCAGCGCGTGGCGGTCGCAACACTCCACGCAGGCATTCAAGGCTTGCAGGTTGCCGGACAGGGCGGCGTCAACGGTGTGCTGGTAATCGAATGCGGTGGTGGCAGCCAAATACTCACGCATGGTTCCAAATCCTTGTGTGTTTTTATTTTCAGGACATTTTCACGACGAGAATCGTTGAAATAATCGCCCTGGCGCGCGGTGGCGGCAATGGTCAAAGCCTTCAACTTGGCTGACTGGTTTGGCTAATCATTGATCCGGCCTATCAGCCGGTCAGCCGCAGTGATTGGACGCTCTGGGCGCAAACTCCTACTCTCCAGGCCTGCGCCGCCAAAGAAGCCGTGTCCCGATGATCGTCCGCCCCAAACCCAACCTCATGGGTATCCTGTTTTCCCTTAAAGGTTCGATTGCCAAGCGCATCGCCTTGCGCAGCCTGATGGTCACGTTGCTGGCGTCGGTGATCGTGCTGGTGGAGACCCTGCACCCGGCCTACTTCTCCAAGGTCAATGCCACGCCGTTTACCTTGCTGGGGTTGTCGCTGTCGATCTTCATGAGCTTTCGCAACAACGCCTGCTACGACCGTTGGTGGGAGGGCCGCAAGCAACTGGGGCAGATGGTTATTGAGGTGCGCTCGCTGATTCGCGAAACCCAAGTGCTGGGCGACTCACCTGAACGCGCCAGCCTGCTGCGTGGGCTGTGCGGGTTTGCCCACGGCCTGGTCGCGCACCTGCGCCGTGAAGATCAAGCCCGCGTTATCACGCCCTGGATTACTGTGGACCCGACGCATCCCAACCTCCCCGACCACGTGCTGCAACAACTCAGCGCGCGGTTTTCGCGGCTGGCAGAACAGGGCGTGATCAGTGAATGGCGCTACACCCAGCTGGAAACCCGGCTGGTCAGCCTCAGCCTGGTCCAGGCCGCATGCGAGCGGATCAAAACCACACCGCTGCCCTTCCCTTACACCTTGTTGTTGCACCGCACCATTTACCTGTTTTGCATTTTGCTGCCGTTCGCCATGGCCGAGCCGTTGGGCTGGTTGACGCCGGTGTTCACCGCCATCGTCAGCTACACGTTCTTTGGTTTGGATGAAATCGGTGATGATCTGGAAGACCCGTTCGGTTTCGATGAAAACGATCTGCCCTGCAATGCGATAGTGCGCACGCTGGAGCGCGAGATTCTTGCCGCCCTGGGCGAAATCGACCTGCCCCCTGCCCTGGAACCGGTGGATTACGTGCTCGGCTGATACGGGTTTGACACTCGTCGTGGTCTGGCCGAAGCTTGTGGCTTTGCGATTAGCTGCCCCCAGCTTTTGGACGCCTGCATGTCAAAGTCACGCCGTTATTCCATCCTCGGCCTGTGCGCCCTGTTGTTGCTTGTGTTGGTCACCTGGTTTTTCTCCCGTTCCACTCCGGTGGCCGTGCCGCCGGCGATTGCCCATGGTTACGCCAAGGCGTTGAAACAGGCGCGCAACGGCGAACCCGGCGCCGCCCGTGTGCTGTATCAGCAGTTGGGTCGCCCGGACCTGTCACCTGAACGCCGCGCAGCGTTACACGCTGAACTGCCCAATTACCCAAGCCCTCAGGCATTGAAGCTGGCGGATAAAGACCTGGCCGATGAGTCGCCGCTGGTTCGCGAAGCGGCGATTCACAGCATTGTCGGCCTGGTGCCCAGCGGCCAGCGCACCTTGCTGCTTGGCCCGGCGCTGGACGACCCTGAACAAGCCGTGCGCTTTGCCGCCGCCAACGCCCTGCTCGGCCTGTCGCCGGATACCCTGGGCCTGTATTTCGGGCCTCTGCAGCAAGTGCTCGATGAGTTTGTGAAAAAGCTCAAGGCTGAGCCCGAAACCGCCGAGGGCTGGATCCAGCTTGCACGCTTGTACATCCACAGCGCCCTGCTGCCGGACGCACAACATGCCCTGGAGCAGGCCATGCGCCTGCAGCCGGACAACCTGCAAGCCGTAGTGGCGCAGATCGAATTGCTCGATAAGCAGGGCAAAACCGACGAGTCCCGCCAGTTGCTGGCGCGGCAATTGGCGGCGCACCCGGAGTCGGCCTACCTGCAACACGCTCTGGGCATGTGGTTGCTGCACCATGGGGAGCGGCCGTACGCGTTGCTTGGCCTGTCCAAAGCCGTAGAGCTTGAGCCCGACAATCAGGATTACCGCTTCGACCTCGCCACCACCCTGCACGCCCAGGAAGAAGTGGACGCCGCCCAGCGTCAACTGGAAGAAATCGTCCAGCGCCACCCCGCCAATCGCAAGGCGCGTGTGTTACTGGTCAGCTATTGGAAAGAAACCGGGCAGTTGCAGAATGTGCAGGTATTGCTGGCGCAGCTGGAACAACAGAACCCGGATGATCCGGCGTTGCAGCAAGGGCTTTAGCAACAGCAGAGCCATACTCGGTCAAAGGTGGGAGCTGGCTTGCCTGCGATAGCATCAATTGGGTGTACCTGACACACCGAGGTGCCTGCATCGCAGCGGTGCGACGATTCGACAAGCCAGCTCCCACATAAAAGCAGCGCTTTGGCGCAGGTCACAAATCCACTACGATTTATACGACAGGTTGAACCGCCACAAACCGCCACGGTCAAGTAAATATGGCGCGCCCAAGGTGGTGCGCCCCCATTACATGTACGTGACCCGAGGGCACTTCTTGTCTACATCCAAAGAGCTGTTCAGTGAAAAGGCGGCCACCGGCATCGAAGGTCTTGATGACATTCTTTCCGGGGGGCTATCACGCAGCCACCTGTTCCTGCTGGAAGGCGAACCCGGCACCGGGAAAACCACCGTAGCGCTGCACTTCCTGCAGGCCGGCGCGAAAAACGGTGAGCGATCCTTGTACATCACCCTGTCGGAAACCGAGCGCGAGTTGCGCCAAGGTGCCAAGTCCCACGGCTGGGACCTGGACGACAACATTCATATCTTCGAGCTGACCCCACCGGAAAGCCTGCTCAACGCCGAGCACCAGCAAAGCCTGCTGTATTCCTCCGACCTGGAACTGGGTGAGGCAACCCGGCAGATTTTTGAAGTGGTGGAACGGATCAAGCCCACCCGCGTGGTGGTCGACAGCCTTTCGGAAATCCGCCTGCTGGCGCAAAGCTCGCTGCGCTATCGACGCCAGATCCTGGCGATCAAACACTATTTTGTGCGCTATGACGCCACCGTGCTGCTGCTTGACGACCTGACCACCGAGTCCCTGGATAAAACCGTGCACAGCGTGGCCCACGGCGTAATTCGCCTGGAAGAGCTGACGCCCACCTACGGCGCTGAACGCCGCCGCATCCGCGTGGTGAAGTACCGTGGTCAGAAATACCGGGGTGGCTTTCACGACTTCACCATCATGCAAGACGGCATTCACGTGTTCCCACGCCTGGTGGCCGCCGAGCATCGTGGTGGTTACGTGCGTCAGACCTTGAGCAGCGGCATCGGTGAAATGGACGCCTTGATGGGCGGCGGCGTAGAAACCGGCTCCAGCACGCTGATCCTCGGCCCTGCCGGTACCGGCAAATCCTTGATCTCGATGATCTTCGCCGCCGCTGCCGTGTCGCGCGGCGAAAAAGCCGCGCTGTTCATTTTCGATGAAGAGCTGGGCCTGCTGTTCGAACGCATGAAAAACATGGGCATTGACGTGGCCGCGCTGCAAGACACCGGCAACCTGCTGATCGAGCAGGTGGACGCGGCAGAGCTGTCGCCTGGCGAGTTCTCCCACCGAGTCAGGCGTTGCGTCGATGAACGTGGGATCAAGACCGTGGTCATCGACAGTATCAACGGCTACCAGGCGGCCATGCCTGAGGAAAACTCTCTGATCCTGCATATGCACGAGTTGCTGCTGTACCTGAACCGTCGCGGTGCGGCGACGTTCATGACGGTGGCTCAACACGGGCTGGTAGGCGACATGCAGGCTCCCGTCGATATTACTTACCTGGCTGATACGGTGATCCTGTTGCGTTACTTCGAAGCACTCGGCAAGGTCCGCCGGGCTATTTCGATCATCAAGAAACGCACCGGCACCCACGAGTCCACCATTCGCGAATACCGTATTGGCAGCACGGGTTTGACGGTAGGCGAGCCTCTGAACAACTTCCAGGGCGTACTGCGCGGTATCCCGACTTATATGGGCGCCGGTTCCCCACTGCTCAAGGAAGAGGGCGTGTGACCGGTCTTTCTCCCGTCTCCGAGCGCGCAATTATCCTCGCGCCACTGGGCCGTGATGGCTCCCTGGCGCTGATGATGCTCAAGGAAGCCGGCTACACCGGCATGGTTGCCGCCAACCTGACCGTACTCTGCGAAGCACTTGAGCAAGGCGTCGGTATGTTGGTGATTGCCGCCGAAGCCCTGCGCGGTGTCGACCTTGAGCCGCTGCTGACCTACCTGCATGAGCAGCCGGCCTGGTCCGACTTGCCCATCGTGCTGCTGACCCACCATGGCGGCCGTGAACAGAACGGTTCATCGCACCTGAGCGGTTTGCTGGGCAACGTGACCTTCCTGGAGCGCCCTTTTCATCCGGTGACCTTGATCAGCCTGGTGAGCGCAGCCCTGCGCGGTCGGCGTCGGCAATACGAAGCGCGTGACCGCTTGATCGACCTGAGCGAGAGCGAACTGCGCCTGCAACGCACCCTGGAAACCCTTGAGCAGCAGGTTGAAGAACGCACGGCGCAACTGCGCAACAACGAAGAAGCGCTGCGCCAGTCACAGAAAATGGAGGCCGTCGGCCAGTTGACCGGTGGCATCGCCCATGACTTCAACAACATGCTCACTGGCATTATCGGCAGCCTGGAGCTGCTGCGCAGGCGGGTGTCCCGCGGCAAACTGGACGACCTCGACAGCTTGATCGACCTGGGCGTGACCTCGGCCAACCGCGCTGCCGGCCTGACCCACCGTTTGCTGGCGTTTTCACGCCGCCAGTCGCTGGACTCCAAGCCCGTGGAGATCAACCAACTGGTCAGTTCCATGGGCGAATTGCTGCAACGCAGTATCAACGAAAGCATTGCTTTGGACATGCGCCTGAGCGATGAACTGTGGACCGCCGAGGCCGACCCCAATCAGCTGGAAAGCGCCCTGCTCAACCTGGTGATCAATGCGCGCGATGCCATGCCCAACGGCGGTAGCCTGACTGTAGAGACCACCAACCGCCACCTCGACAATGTGTTCACGGCCGCCTATGGCACCTTGCTGCCAGGCGATTACGTGGAACTGAGCGTCAGCGACACCGGCTGTGGTATTCCCGAAAGCCTGCTGGGCAGGGTCTTCGACCCGTTCTTTACGACCAAACCGATCGGCCAGGGCACCGGCCTCGGCCTGTCGATGATCTACGGCTTTGCTCGGCAGTCCCATGGCCATGTGACCATCCACAGTGAAGTCGGCAAGGGCACGACGGTCAGCCTGTTCCTGCCGCGCTTTATCGGTGAGCGTGTCGCGGACGCTGTCGTCAACCCGGCGCTGCTGCCCTTCGCCAATGCCGGCGAAACCGTACTGATCGTCGAAGACGACGCCGCCGTGCGTCTGTTAGTCAGCGCGGTGCTCAAGGAATTGGGCTATGCCTTTGTCGAGGCTGGCGATGCCAATACCGCTGTGCCGATCATCCAATCCGACCAGCGTATTGACCTGTTGATCAGTGATGTGGGCTTGCCTGGCATGAACGGGCGGCAACTGGCAGAAATCGGGCGGCAATTGCGCCCGGAACTCAAGGTATTGTTTATCACTGGCTACGCCGAGCATGCGGCGGTGCGCGGGGGGTTCCTGGATCCGGGAATGCAGTTGATCACCAAGCCCTTTACCTTCGATTTGTTGACGGCGAAGGTGCGGGAGATGATCAAGCAATAGGGCTGCTGCCAGGCAGCCCCGTTGCTTCAGGCCAGCAGGCGCTGGATATGCTCTTGCAAGGTATCCAGATCAAACGGCTTGGCCAGAATCGGCGCATTGCGTGTGATCGGGCTGTTGCAGTCGAGGATCTCCTGCGGATAACCGCTGATAAAGATCACTTTCAATTCAGGACGCAGCTTGATCGCAGGCTCAGCGATCTGCACGCCGGAAATCCCGCCCGGCAGGCGGTAATCCGTGACCATCAGGTCCAGGTGCGGCTTGGTGGCCAGAATCTCGAAGGCCTGCTCCCCATCGATCGCCTTCAGTACCCGGTAGCCCAGGCCTGCCAGGTATTCACCCAGCACAAACATAATGGATTCGTCGTCTTCGACGATCAGTACGACATCTTGTGCATCTTCACTCATGGGAAGCCTTCGTCCGGTCAGTTGCTGCAAGTACGACCATGGGGTCACGCAGAGGTTGCGTCGAGCTGACGATTGATTTCATTGCGGCTCGCCAAGTGGCAGGCACACCCTGAACAGCGCGCCCTCGCCTATCTGGCTCTCGACCTCGATGGTGCCGCCATGGGCCGTCACGATCTGCTCGGAAATAAACAACCCCAGGCCCAGCCCTGCCGCGACATGGCTGGCCGAAACGCGTTCGAATTGCTGGAAAATACGCTTCTGGTTGTCTGCGCTGATGCCGATGCCACGGTCACGCACCTCGACGCGCGCCTCACCGTGCTCGGTGTACACACGGACATCCACCGGGCTTTTGGCACCGTAGCGCAGGGCGTTGGTCAGCAGGTTGGTGACCACTTGTTCAATACGGAACTCATCCCAGTTGCCCTCCACCGGCTCATCGGCAACCAGGTGCATCGAAGAACCGGCGGATGCCACTTGCGGGGCGAAGTTTTTCACCAGGTTGCGCACCAGTTGCGCCAGGTCGAAACGCGCCGGACGAATCGACAGTTTGCCGGTGCGGATGCGCGACACGTCGAGCATGTCTTCGATCAGGCGGATAAGGCTCTGGATCTGGCGCTCGTCGCGGTCGACCATGGCGTGCATCTTGTCCAGGGTGAACGCGGCGGCGTTATCCCGCGCCAAGTGCATCTTGCGCAACTGGGTCTCGAGGATCAGCCCGTTGAGCGGCGTGCGCACTTCGTGGGCAACGATCGACATGAAGTCGTCACGCATGCGCACAGCCTGCTCAAGCTCCGCCTGGGCGGCCTGCAGGCGCGTCAGCAGCAGCTCCTGCTCGCGCCGGCTGCGCTCCAGGGCTTCGACTTGCTGTTTCATGGCCTTGCTCTGGCGGTACAGGTCAACGAACACATTGACCTTGCTCTTCACCGCGTGGATATCCAGCGGCTTGTGCAAAAAATCCACCGCGCCGCTCTCATAGCCTTTGAAGGCATAGTTGAGTTCGCGGCCGGCAGCGCTGACGAACACAATCGGGATGTTCTTGGTCTTTTCGGTGCCGCGCATCAGTTCGGCCAGCTCGAAACCGTTCATGCCGGGCATCTGCACATCGAGAATCGCCATGGCGAACTCATGCTCCAGCAACAGTGACAAGGCCTCGTCAGCGCTCAATGCCTTGAAGACCTGGCGATCTTCGCGCTTGATCAGCGCCTCAAGGGCCAGCAGGTTTTCCGGCAGATCGTCGACGATCAGCAGTTTGGCCTGGACAGTACTTAACATGGGGAAGATTCCAGGGAAGCCAGCAGTGAACCAATCTGGCTCAAGGTGAGAATATGATCAGGTGTGTGCAAGGCCAGCGCCGCCAAGGGCATCACGGCGATACGCGCTTCTGTGGGCTCTTGGACGATGGTGGTGCCACCCGAGTCTTTGACATGGGCAAGGCCACGCGCGCCATCCTGGTTGGCGCCGGTCAGCAGAATCGCCAACAGGCTGTTGCCGTAGGTGTCGGCAGCCGAGGCGAACAGGTAATCGATGGCCGGCCGCGAATGATGCACGCGGTCTTCCTGGCTCATCGACAGGCTGCGGTCGCTTTCTACCGACAAGTGATAGCCGGGGCCGGCGAAATACAGGGTGCCTGGCGCGATCGTTTCCTTGTCGCGTGCTTCTTGCACCGGAATGCTCAGGCGCCGCGCAAAAACTTCGGCCAATTGGCTGCGACGCTCGTCCGGCAGGTGCAGCACGGCAATGATCGGTAAGCCGAAGGTGTCAGGCAACGTACCAAAAATTGTCAGCAACGCCTCAACGCCGCCGGCGGAGGCGCCGACGACGATGGCTTCAATCCCGCGTGGCGGGTTAATTGAGGCGTCGCTCATGATTTTCGGTAGATCCGTTCCTGTTTGACCAAGGGTTCGAATTGCTTGCTGTAGGCGGAGAAATCCAGGGTTTCCTTACTGCCCAGCACCAGAAAGCCGCGATGGCACAGCGACTCATGAAACAACCCGAACGCTCGATCCTGTAACTTTTTATTGAAATAAATCAATACGTTGCGACATGAAATTAATTGAGTTTCTGAAAAGACGCTATCGGTTGCCAGGCTGTGATCGGCAAAGGTCACGTTCTCGCGCAGCGTCTTGTCGAAGATCGCGTAATCGTAAGCGGCTGTGTAGTAGTCGGCAAATGAACGTTGGCCGCCCGCCTGCTGATAATTGGCGGTGTAGGCACGCACGTTCTCCAGCGAAAAAATCCCTTGCTTGGCTTTGTCCAGGGACGCCGGGTTAATGTCGGTGGCGTAAATGATGGTGCGTTCCAGCAAGCCCTCTTCGCGCAGCAGGATCGCCATGGAGTACACCTCCTCGCCCGTGCTGCACCCGGCGATCCAGATTTTGATCGAGGGGTAGGTCTTGAGCAGCGGCACCACTTCCCGGCGAATCGCCAGAAAATGCGACGGGTCGCGAAACATCTCGCTGACCGGGATCGTCAGAAACTGCAGCAACTGCATGAAGGCCGTCGGATCATGCAACACCCGCTCCTGCAGCGCAGAAATGGTCGCGCAATCGAACTGGCGCAGTGCGTGGGCCACGCGGCGCTTGACGGACGCGCCGGAATAGTCGCGAAAGTCGTAGCTGTACTTGAGGTAAATCGCCTCAATCAGCAGGCGCAGCTCAATGTCGCTGCTTTTTTCCAAGAAAACGTGCTCCACTTAAATGCGTTCCATCTTCGGCAGCCATACGCGAATCAGCGAGAACAGCCGGTCCAGGTCGATCGGCTTGGCCAGGTAATCGTTGGAGCCTGCCGCCAGGCAGCGCTCCTGATCGTCTTTCATGGCCTTGGCCGTCACCGCAATAATCGGCAGTTTCTTCCAGCGCGGGTCCTGGCGGATCAAGGCAGTTGCCTCGTAACCGTCCATCTCCGGCATCATCACGTCCATCAGCACCAGGTCGATGTCCTCGACTTCATTGAGTTTGTCGATGGCTTCATGGCCATTACGCCCGATCACCACCACCGCGCCTTTGTGCTCCAGGGCACTGGTCAGGGCGAAGATGTTACGCACATCGTCGTCGACCAACAGGATCTTGCGCCCCTCGAAGACCTTGTCGCGGCTGCGGGCGGTCTTGAGCATCTTCTGGCGGTCATGGGACAGCTGGGATTCGACTTTGTGCAGAAACAGCGTCACTTCGTCCAGCAAGCGTTCAGGTGAGCGTGCGCCTTTGATGATGATCGAGCGCGAATACTTGCGCAGCTCGGCTTCTTCGTCACGGGTCAGGTTACGCCCGGTGTACACGATCACCGGCGGGAACGAGCAGATATCTTCGGTGGCCATGCGCTTGAGCAGCTCATTGCCGAGCATGTCCGGCAGCTTCAAGTCGATGATCATACAGTCGTAGATGTTGGTGCGCAGCAGGTCCAGTGCCTCTTGGGCGTAGCCGACATCGGTGATTTCGATGTCATCGTCGCCGATCAGGCGGGCAATGCTGTCGCGCTGCAGGTCATCGTCCTCCACCAGCAACACGCGCTTGACCTTCTGGGTCAGCTTGGCTTCCAGGCGCGCAAACACGTCCTTGAGCTCTTCGCGGGTGGTCGGCTTCACCGCATAACCGATGGCGCCCATGTGCATGGCGGCTTCGACGCGGTCTTCGACAGAGATCACGTGCACGGGAATGTGGCGGGTATTGGCGTGTTCCTTGAGGCGTTGCAGCACGGTCAACCCGGAATGGTCAGGCAGGCGCATGTCCAGCAGGATCGCGTCCGGGATGTACTCCTCGGCCAGGCTGTAGCCTTCGTCTGCGCCGTGGGCGACCAGGCAGTGGTAGCCCAGTTCGTGGGCCAGGTCGAAGAGGATGCGGGCAAAGTTGGGTTCGTCTTCCACCACCAGGATGCAGCGGGTGGCGAACGGCGCCTTGTCGCGGTCATCGGCAAAGCGCGGAATCTGTTTGGCATCGGCCACCGGCAGCGGTGAGATCGCCATGGGCTTGGGCGCCGGCGCTGCCACCACCTGGCGTGGCGCCTCGATCGGCGCGGCACCTTCCTCGCGCTCTACATAATGCTCCGGCAGTACCAGGGTGAACACGCTGCCCTTGCCTGGCTCGCTGGTCACGCTGATATAGCCGCCGAGCAAGCTCGCCAAGTCACGGGAGATCGACAGGCCCAGGCCCGTGCCGCCGTAACGGCGGTTGGTAGTGCCATCGGCCTGGCGGAAGGCTTCGAAAATGCTTTCCTGCTGGTCCAGCGCGATGCCAATGCCCGAGTCGCGCACGGTAAAGGCTACGCCCTCCCCTGGCGCACGGGACACCGACAGGCTGACATCGCCCTGCTCGGTAAACTTGACCGCGTTGGACAGCAGGTTTTTGAGGATCTGCTCCAAGCGCTGGCGGTCGGTGAACAGCATCGGCGGCGCGTCCGCTTGAATGTCCACCTGGAAACCCAGCTTGCGATCGGCGGCCAAGGGTTCGAACATTCCGCGCAGGCCATCGACCAGGCGCGCCACGCTGGAGTTTTCCGGGCGCATTTCCAGCTTGCCGGCTTCGACCTTGGAAATATCCAGAATATCGTTGATCAGGTTCAACAGGTCGTTGCCCGCCGAATAGATCGACTCGGCAAACTTGACCTGCTCGGCGCTGAGGTTTTCCTGCGGGTTCTCGGCCAGCAATTTGGCCAGAATCAACGAGCTGTTGAGCGGCGTACGCAGCTCATGGGACATGTTGGCAAGGAACTCGGACTTGTATTTGCTGGAGCGCTGCAGCTCGTCGGCACGGTCTTCGAGCTCCAGTTGGGCCTGGTTCAGCTCGACGTTCTTGCGGTCCATGGCATCGCGCTGATCGGACAGGATTTGCGTCTGTTCGGCGAGTTGCTCGTTGGTCTGTTCAAGCTCCGCCTGTTGGGTTTCCAGGTGGGCCTGGGACTCCTTGAGGATGCGCGACTGCTCTTCGAGTTCTTCGTTGGCGGTTTTGAGTTCTTCCTGCTGCACTTGCAGCTCTTCATTGAGCTGCTGGGTCTCGGCGAGCACTTCCTGCAGGCGCTGGCGATAGCGCGCGGCTTCGATGGAGGTGCCGATATTGCCGGCGATCAGTTCCAGCAACTCAACGTCACGCTCCTCCAGTGGGCGCAGGAACCCCAGCTCGATCACGCCATTGACGCGGTCATCATCACTGGTGGGCACCACCAGTACACTGCGGGTCGAACCTTCGCCCAGGCCGGAGCTGACCTTGAAGTAATCCACCGGCACATCGTCCAGACGGATCAGGCGATCAAGCTGGGCGGCCTGGCCGACAATGCCCTCATCACTGTAGATCGCCTGTTCTTTTTGCTCTTGCTCGCGGGAAAACCCGTAGGTGGCCACGCGCTTGAGGCCGCCGTGTTCTTCGCGCACGTAGAGCGCTGCAACCGCCGACCCCATGTATTGGGCAAAAAACTGCAGGATATTGCGCCCAAGCATGTTCAGGGTCAGTTGGCCGAGCACCTGTTCGGCCAGTTCGGTCTGGCCGTTACGCAGCCAGGCCTGTTGCTCCAGGCGCCGGGCGATCT
The DNA here is from genome assembly GCF_030687515.1 of Pseudomonas sp. FP2338. Classification (NCBI taxonomy): domain Bacteria; kingdom Pseudomonadati; phylum Pseudomonadota; class Gammaproteobacteria; order Pseudomonadales; family Pseudomonadaceae; genus Pseudomonas; species Pseudomonas sp. FP2338. The sequence goes on from NZ_CP117436.1 coordinate 3,220,485, forward strand.
TCTGTTGCGACGCGAGGTTTGCGCTGTAACTCTCTGAAAGAGAAACTAAATTTTTTCTTCCGATATAGGCCAGGAACCCGCTCAACCCGAGCACAAAAACCAGGTACAAGGTCACGCTGATAATCGTGGTGCGGGTCACATCGGCATTGCGGCTGACACGAAATGCCTGCTCCATCGCGACTGCATCCGCGTATTCATTGCGGATCGCGTCGGTCAGGCTCTTGCCGCGTCCGGCCTTCACCGCCCCGCGGTAATCGCCGCTGTTGCGCTGCAAGTCGATCATCGACTGGGCGTACTTGTTCCACTCGTATTGCATTGACTCCAGGCGCTTGAGGCGATCGACCTGCTGCGGGTTGTCCGCCACCAGCGCCTGCAGGTTGTGCAGGTCACCAATGATGCGCGGTTTGGCCACTTCGTAAGGGTCGAGGAAATGCTCGTCGCCGGTGATCAGGTAGCCGCGCAGGCCGGTTTCCAGGTCCACCGTGAGCTTGGACGACTCATTGAGGTTATTGATAACCCGGTCGGTGTGCTCCACCCACTGGATCACCGACAGCAAATAAGTGATCAGGCAGACGAAAAACACCGCGCTGAGTACGCCGACGCCCAAAGGTAACGCGACGTTTCGGCTCAGCAGGGTACGGAAGCTCTTTTCATCGACGGACGACGCGGGAGTCATGGGCATGCCTTGGCCAAGTGCAGAAAAAGGGGGAGTTTGCCCGAATAGCAGTGGGCAAGGCTATGTTTGTGCATAGTTTTGAAGTGCTTGCCTACAGGCTGCAAGTGAGTTTCGCGCCAATCCGGGCCGATTTCGTCAGGCCACATACACACATACACACAGATGCGGCGGAACGTAGAGGAAGGGTTTCGACACTCAGAACTGCGCCTCAGGAACACGGAAGATCTTTTGGAAGGCGTCTTATATGACCCAACTAGGTAGATAAATGAATATTTCCAGCGTTCCTCAGCAAACCACAAACATCGCAGCCGGCCAAAACACGCCTGAGCGTTCCCCCCCTGTAGAAATCGCCTCCAGCTCTACAACACCTCCAGAAGCTCAAAACACGCCGCCAACACCTAAGCCCCTCACCAAGCCCGTAGCCCAGCTACAGGCAGACCAACAGAACCTGTGGCAACTGGCCGACCAGCTTAAGCTCATGAGTACCCAGAATGATGGCACCCCCCTTACTCCAGATCAAATTGCCAGCGCTTTAAAAAGTCAAGTCGACGTGCCTTTCGTAGGTTCAACCTACGCGCTGACTCGTTCCACACCGCCGACATTGGCGACCGTCATTACCGACCTGGGTTATGTACTCCCAGTTACCGCCGATCAAGTCGCTACGTTGGCCCAGCAAATCAAGCAAAAGGCTTCAACCCCTGTGCTGGGAAACTTGGGCGGCGGGCTGTCCTGGCTACTTCCAATGTCCAAAGAGGATCGACAGAGTATTCGCTCGTTCCTTCTTTCCGATAAGAGCGGGTTGCCTGGCCTGCCGTTGCGGGCAACACATACCAACGGCACGCTGGATTATTTGATCCAAGGCAGTTCGTTGACACGCAGTGACTTGCAGGGTGATCCTCAGGCGGTGCTACAACAATTGCTCGATACTCCCAGGGCTCAGGCATTGGGGCAGGAGTTACAGAAGCACATGAAGGGTGTGGACACACCCAGCAGTATTTATGACTATCTGTTGACCGCGATTATCGACGGGCTCGACGTGAGTAGCCTTGGGTATCCAGAACCCAACAGACTCGGCGGTGTCTATCTGGACTCCCCCGTGTATTGGGGGCAATCACCCTCGCTGGCTGTCGAGGACCTTAGCGATCATCTGCTCAAGCAAGGTATGGCGGCAACCTGGACGGCTAAACTTGCGACCCACATTCTGATGGCGAGCCAAGCGCCGCAGTTTCTGATCAAAGATATTCCCCCTACCGTGAAGGTTGGCAGTGTTCTCTGGGGCCAATTGGCAATAGCGGCAGCCAAGGTCGAAGCCCAGACGCCTGGCCGCGTGCCTGGCATGAGCTATGCCGAGGTCATTACCCAAGCGGACTCCCTGCCGGCCGCAAACGTCGGCGTTCAAGATGCACAACGCGAAGCCCTGAAAGAGTGGGGGGTGGCTAATGGTTTGCTGCCCATCGTGCAAACTGTCTGGACCCCGGTGGATTTCGTACCGGTTGCCTCAAAACCCGAACCGACAGCGTCCGAAATGGAACGCGTCAGAGTGGCCTACAACAGTCGGTTGCAGGCGCTGGTAGACACGTCTACTGCTTTGTATACGCCACTGGCCACTCGAAAGGAGGTTGCACTCCGATGCCTCAAAGCGGAGTTTCCGAATCTTGATCCTGCGGTTTTTGAAGCCCAAGTGGTAGCCAAGCTCTACACAGGCCGCGCCCGCGCCGGCGACCCCAGGTTACGTTCCATGCTTGATATTGTGATGGAAGGGGAAAAGATAGGGGAAAACTACAAATGGGTCACCAACGACCGCCGCGTTCCGATCGATGTGTTCAACGACTTTGCACGCTCCGAAAGATTTCACGCGCCCGAAGTTTTCGAGGCTCAATTCGAGCCGGCGATACAAGCGCAAAAAAAAGGCCATCACGGAATGGTCCAACACCTGATTTCCCAATTGCCAGTGGCTGATCGCAAAAACTGCGAGTTCGGCAAGCTCGAGTATTTCTACAGCAATGACTACAAAAGCGCAGAAGGTAAACCACTCAAACTGGTGAAGCGCGGGCATACACTGATTGTGAAAACCACTCACAAGGGTGAGACCAATCTGTATGAACTCGACACCACAAAAGGAACAATTAATAAACAAAACGATCGATTGGCAACGCTGCTTGATCACCGTGAAACAACTAATGAGAAATCGGAAAAAATTGTTTCAATGGTAAGGCCCTATCACCCTTTCAGCGATTCACCTGCCCCCAATAGCGCAGAGAAACCGGACACTCCTGGAATCCCCGACAGCTACAACTCCGACCGGACCAACAACATTGCCGATTTCTACGTCAATGCCCTCGCGCTGGATGGAGAGGATTTCCTCAACTACGCGAGGGGCGTAACGTCCTTCGACAAGGATCGGCTGGGTGACCAGGCAATCGGGAATTTCCTTCTCAATCTGATCCCGTTTCGCGCCGCCATCGTTAACTTGTCTAACGGTCGCTACGGTGAAGCCGTGGGAGACTTGGCCTTTGATATTTTTGGATTCGTGACCCTGGGCGCGGGGAAGGCTGCGCAAGCCTCCAGCGCCTTGGGTAAAGGTTTGAGCGTCACCCAGAAAGCTTCAAAAGTTATCAAATTCATAGGGACGTCCGCATTGCAGGCGCTCAACCCCCTGCCTACTACTCTAGTGGGTAACCTGCTAACGGGGGGTGGAAAGCTGCTCGCCAAGGGAGCCACTAAAAGTGTTGAATTGGCGAATATGCTAAGAGGCGCAAGCGGCAGCTACGACCTGCTCAAGGCTGCCAGTAAAAGCCAGGGCGTCGTCGCAATCGGGACCTACAAAATCGGAGAAGCAGCCTTCGAAGGCTCCGCCGTACTTTGCAATGGTAAATGGTACGGCTACAACCCTGTGAACGGACGCCCTTATGGCAAGCCGCTTGCGATGTTTACTCCCGATTGCGTAGCCATGGGCGGAAAAATTGAAAAATTCAAAATGCTCTCAAACGATGCAGGCTTCTCTGTTGATACAACAAAACGCGGGCTTCGTCTAACAGTCGATGCTCATGGTGTTATACCCCCAGGACATAACTCAGCGCTCATCCAGATAGATGGCGAGTTTATAACCCCCTATGAGTTATTGGAAAAGCTCAAGTCAAAGGGTGTCAAAACGGAGGAATACGCCGAGATTCGTTTGACGATGTGCCATTCCGGTACGGGCGGGGCGCAATCATTTGCGGCGCAATTTTCCAGACTTACCAAAAAACCGACAGAGGCGTTCGAGGGAATCATATACACAAGTAAAGAGGTAGAAGATATCGCAGCCGCCAGCTACAAAGTTGGAGGCGCCAAGCAGCAGGAGCTAATCAACGATACGGTGATTGGCACTAAAAAACACATCACCAAACTCCACCCCACAGGAATGACTGAGGACGGCCGTTTCACTTACACTCAGCATCCAAATTACAACCCAGTCCATTTTGATGCGCTGGGCCAACCGCTACCCCTCAAACCACCTAAAGCGCCTTATGTACCAGAGCCTGTCGTACTGAACGAAAGACGAGGAAGTGAAGTGCCAAACATTGATTTTGATGACTACGACGATCTCACTTGATGGGTAAGATTGAAATGAACACCCGGGAAGTCGCGTTTTGACCCTGTGACCCCACTCCTTGCGTCAATGGCTGCGCTTCAAGCGCGCCATTGACGCCTCGCCCGCGCTGCCGGCAGAGCCTCGCAGACCAGGCGACATTCGCCCCCATTCCCTTCACAATGCCCCTGCAATGGAACTTGCCGAGATGACCGCGACTCATTAGAGAGCGATCTTTCAACCGCCAGATACCTGCCCTTCCATTTTTCAGGAATTCTCCCTATGTCCGCTGCCCCCTCCATTATCCTTGTAGTCGAAGACGACGCCATCGTGCGCATGCTGATCGTCGATGTACTCGAAGAGTTGGAGTTCTCGGTGCTTGAGGCTCCCGACGCCGAAGAAGCCCTCAAGGTTGTTGAAAATACCGGTCAGCCTATCGACCTGATGATGACCGATGTGGGCCTGCCTGACATGGATGGCAAGCAATTGGCCACCAAAGTACGCGAACTACGCCCTGGCCTGCCGATTCTGTTCGCCAGCGGCTACGCCGACAACATCGACGTACCCGCAGGTATGCAGGTAATTGCCAAGCCGTTCTCCATCGACCAACTGCGTGACAAGGTCAAATCGATGTTGCTAGCTGCTTGAGAACACTGACCCACAAACAATACCTCACCGATAGTACCCCACACCTGCGGCACTCAAACCGTGAACATCTCCACACGAACAAACTAGTTTCTTCGGGCAGCTAGCTGCAGTTCGCTTGCCGGTGACCGGGATGGATGACCTCAGTTCACGTTGTTTGCAGGGATTAACGTGACGTTCGGCCAATAAAACAGGAAACTCGGCGCTTTGATCCCACGCCCTCTATAAAGCACTCAGGAAGGACGCAACAACATGATTGGAAAACCGACGCGCCTGCTGTTGGCGAGCCTCTCGATACTCATGAGCACCGGCGCCTGGGCCGACTTTACGGCGACCCCGACTGAAGCCCGGGCCATTGCCAAGGAAGCCTACCTGTATGGCTACCCGGTAGTAGAGATGTACAAGACGCTCTACACCCAGGCCGTCGACAAGGGCGGTGCCAACTACAAGGCGCCGTTCAACCATATCGGCAATACCGCCCAGGTGTTCACGCCCAGGGACACCGCCTTCGTCACCCCGAACGCGGACACGCCCTACTCCTTCGTATGGATGGACCTGCGCAAAGAGCCGCTGGTACTGACCCTGCCCAAAATCGACGACAACCGTTACTACTCGGTGCAGTTGATCGACCTCTACACCCAGAACATCGCCTACCTGGGCACCCGCAGCACCGGCAACAATGGTGGCCACTACATGATCGCCGGGCCCGACTGGAAAGGTCAGCAGCCTGTCGACGTCGACCGCGTGATCTACAGCGAAAGCAATATCGCCTATGCGCTGTACCGCACGCAGCTGTTTGATGAAAAGGACCTGAACAAGGTCAAGCAGATCCAGAATGGCTACAAAGTGCAGCCGCTGAGTGCCTACGTGAAGCAGCCTGCGCCGGCCAAAGTGGCGAAGATCGAATGGCCCAAACCCATGGCAACCATGACCGAAGGCCCGCAGCTGTTTCGCTACCTGAACTTCATGCTGGCCTTTGCCGCGCCCCAGGACAGCGAAAAAGACCTGATGGCGCGCTTTGCCAAGATTGGTATCGCCCCCGGTGCGCCCTTCAAGGTCAAGGACCTGACCGCTGAACAGCGCAAAGCCCTGGAAGAAGGGATCGCCGACGGCCGCGCCGAGTTTGCCGCGTTCAAGAAAGACAAAGTCGATACCCACCAAGTCACCAGCAGCGACCTGTTCGGCAGCCGTGACCGCCTGAAAAACAACTACCTGTACCGCTACGCCGGCGCCAACCTGGGTATTTTCGGCAACTCCACCGACGAAGCCATCTACATGACCTACTTCGTCGACAGCGAAGGTAAACCGGCCAACGGCGCACGTCACAGCTACACCGTACATTTTGCCAAGGACCAACTGCCACCGGCCGAAGCGTTCTGGTCGCTGACCATGTACGACGCCAAGACCAAACTGTTGGCGCCCAACCTCAAAAAGCGCTACCTGATCAACTCAGCGATGCTGCCCAACCTCAAGCGGGACGCCGACGGCGGCCTGACCCTGGCCTTGCAGCACCACGAGCCGCCAAAAGCCGAACAGAGCAACTGGTTGCCGGCCCCACCCGGTCCGTTTTACGCCGTGCTGCGGATTTACCTGCCCAAGCCCGAGGTGGGCAATGGTCAATGTAAGCTGCCGCCACTGACACCGCTTAAGTGATGCTCCGGTACGCGCCTCAAGACATCAGGCCGACATGGGAGCATCACGTGCACGACTGAAACCAGTGGCGAGGGAGCTTGCGCCCTTGCCACAGTCAGTTCTCAGGGCTTTTTGAGCTTCACAAAGGACTGATGCAAGTCCGACGCCCAGCCGTCTATCACGCTTTTCACGTCATCGGCCTTCATCACCTGCGAGTCGTTGGACAACGGCTTGCCGGTGCCTTTGCGCACCACCTGGGCAATCACTTTTGCGCTGCCACCGTCGAGGAACTGCGCCTCGGTGCCCAGGGTGGTTTCCTGGTCACGAATGCCGGTGCCGGTGCTCACTGCAGCTGCCAGCAGTGCCACAGGCACGTACTCGTAGGGCTTGAGGCTTTCCGTCTTGCTGCTGACGGCGGTAATGGCCGCGCGCACCACGATCACACCTGGGCCCGGCGCGTTGGCCAGCGGCAGCGACTTGGCCAGCTCACGCTTGAGCGCCTGGTTGTAATAGGTGTTGATGCCGTTGAGGGTGCTGTCGGGAATTTTCGCGGTGGCTTGGGGTTTGGGGTAGAACTGCGTCGGTTCAATGAACACTGCCGTGTAGTTATTCAGGTTCAGGTCGGGGTCAACCCAGCGCATCACCTCGGTCCCTGAAGGCGACTTCGCCTCTCTGAGTTGGCTGTAGTCCGAGAGAAAGCCTGAATACTCGTCCGGTTGCGTTACCTTGCTGGCACAGCCGACCATTGCGATTGCAACGCACAGCGTGCTGGTTATTAGCCTTGATTTCATCATTGAGCTCCCTGGCAGTCATCGTCGAGACACTGAACTGTAGGTATAGCCAATCCTGGAAAAAACGCGCTGAAGCCAATCTCAACCTGGCAATGCTCTGCCAGCCCAGCGGGCGCGGCTGGCTCCGGCCAGCGCGCAGGTCGACCTTATGCGATCAGCCCCGGTCACGTGGAATCAGGCTCTGCAGCTGCGCGGCCAGGAAGTTGGCATCGAAGGCAAAGGTGTCCGGGTCTTTCAAACCGTTGGTTTTCTTCCACAGCCAATCGTTTTTGTCCGCCGGCAGCACCAGTGACACACTGCCGTGTCGCGCGGCGGTCAAGCCCATTACCGACACGGCTATCGAGCCGCCTGCCCCCATCACTTCCGGCACAAATTCCACGGCCTTGCCAGTGATATGCACGGTGAGCTTCTCGGTCTTGAAGGTCGAACTCTCGGCCGGCAGGCCAGGGCCGCTGGCGACATAAGCTTCACGTTGGACTTCAAGCAAACCGACGCGCTTGACCGGCTCCAGCCACTGCTCAATGTGCCCGAACAGCTCACCCAGCTTGTGTGCCCAGCGCGCCGACTGCAGATCAAATTGCTGTTTTTTATGCGCTTCGCTGTCGGCGTAATGACGAAGCATCTCGCCCAGTTGTTGTATATCGTCCATTGCCAGTTTCCTTGGGTGAGCCAGGTTGCGAGGCATGATCATGGCAGATGCGGCGGCCGGCCGTATGATTAACGCCCGCGAAACTGCACCGGTGATTTCGCCGGCAACTGCATATGACTAATGCGTGGCCGATGGGTAAGGTGAAGCAACCTTCCTTGTCCGGAGTATCGCATGCGCACCATCGGCCTTATCGGCGGCATGAGCTGGGAGTCCAGCGCCGAGTATTACCGCATCATCAACCAGCGCGTGCGTGACCAACTCGGGCCGCTGCGCTCGGCGCAACTGTTGATGTACAGCGTGGACTTCGGCCCGGTGGAGCAGGCTCAGCATGCCGGGCGTTGGGACGACACCGCGCTGATCCTTGAAGACGCCGCGCGCCGCCTGCAGGCTGGCGGCGCGGACTGTGTGGTGCTGTGTACCAACACCATGCATTTGGTGGCGCCGCGTATCGAAGCGGCGGTGTCGATTCCATTCCTGCATATTGCCGACGCCGCGGGTGCGGCGGCGGTCGACGCCGGTACGTTGACCGTGGGTTTGCTCGGCACTGCATTCACCATGGAACAGGACTTTCTCAAATCCCGCCTGGCCGCGCAGGGCTTGACCGTGCTGGTGCCAGAAACACACGAGCGCCAGGCCGTACACCGCATCATCTATGAGCAATTATGTGTCGGGGTGATCAGCGAGGCTTCACGCCAGGTCTACCAACGTGTGATCGAATCACTGGCGGCGCGAGGTGCCCAGGCGATCATCCTGGGCTGTACGGAAATCGGCCTGCTGATCAAGCCGCAGCACAGCCACCTGCCGCTGCTGGACACCACCGAGCTGCATGCGCAGGCTGCGGTGGCGTTTGCACTGCAGGATTAAGCCGACTGGCGCAGGCGCGCCATGCTCAAGGTATCGACAAACTGGCCGTCACGCAGGGCGTAATCGCGCAGCAGGCCTTCAACCTCGAAGCCAAACTTTTTGTACAGGCCTTGCGCGGCTTGATTGTCGGCATACACCGTGAGTTCCACGCGGTGCAGGTTCATCCAGTTGTCGGCCACCTCCAACGCGGCGGTCAAAAGCCGCGACCCCACGCCTTTGCCCTGCCAGGCCGTGGCCACGCCCATACCGAATGAGCCGACATGGCTGCGCCGCACGCGCAGGGTCTGTTCAAGGCCAAGCTGGCCAATCACTTCGCCACCATGCACCGCCACCAGCTGTAGCCGCCGCTCATTATCGAGTGCCAGCTTGTTGCGCCACGCCTCCACCGACTGATAAGGCATTTGCAGCACCTGACGGCACACGGCCGGGTCGTTATAGAGCGCAGCGACGCCTTCAAGGTGGGCTTCGGTAAAGCGCTGGATCACGATATGGGGTTCAGGTGCGTGCATTGTGCTTCATCCTTTGAAAGACAAGTGGCCGGCCAGTGTAGGGGCCGAGGCTGCATGCTGGCTAGGGGCTGACGGTTGTGGCGGTTTGTCGGTGTACATATCCATTTCTGCGGTCACGGCCGCTTATGGTTCCGCCCTTACGGCGGGTCACTTTTGGCAAACGCCCCAAAAGTAACCAAAAGGTCTGTGCCCCACCACTCGGCACCTCGCTCTGGCTCGGTGTGCCCTCACTCCGGCTTGAATCCGTGGGCCGCCGCGATGGGCCATCCTTGGCCCAGCGCGGCTAACCCGGCGTCCTGCCGGGTTACCCACGGATTCAAGCCTGCGTTCGGCCATCGTGGTTAACGGGGCGCCTCAGATCAAAAGCAGATCAAGATCAAAATCTACAGCACGGCGGCCTGAAAGCCGACCTGAGTGGTTGAATCAAAAGCCAGATCAAGTGCAAAGCAAAAGCCTATCTGAATACACTGAAGAGCTGCTTTTCTGTGGGAGCTGGCTTGCCTGCGATGCAGACACCTCGGTACATCAGGTACACCGAGTTGATGCCATCGCAGGCAAGCCAGCTCCCACACAAGAACAACCAGCTACATGAGGCGCCTGTCAGCCACGCTGGCCGAGCGCTGTGCGCCATACCCGCGCAATGTCCACCGCGCGCTCACGCAGCAAACGCGGTGCCTCGCTGCACGCCTGCTCCAGGCTCATGGGGCCGCAAGGCAAGGCGAACGCGGCGTCCACACCATGGGCGTACATGTGCTCATAGCCTTCGCCCAAGGTGCCGGCGATCACGATGACCGGCACGCCATGACGCTGAGCAATCCGTGCCACACCAAAAGGTGTTTTGCCACGCAAGGTCTGGGCATCGAAGCGGCCTTCACCGGTGATCACCAGGTCCGCTCCACGCACGGCCGCGTCCAGGCCCACCAACTCGGCGACCACCTCTACGCCTGCACGGAACTGCGCCCCGAGAAAGGCCTTGGCGGCAAAACCCAGACCGCCAGCCGCGCCGCTGCCCGGCTCATCGCGTACGTCTTTGGGCAGAACCTGGGCACAGTGATCGGCAAAGTGCCCGAGCGCCGCGTCAAGTTGTTCGACTTGCTGTGGGTCAGCGCCTTTTTGCGGGCCAAAAATGGCGGACGCGCCGTGCGGCCCGCACAGCGGGTTATTCACGTCGGCCGCAATTTCAAAACGCACCTGGGCCAAGCGCGGGTCCAAGTGCTCCAGGCTAATGCGCGTCAGCTCTGCCAAGGCCAGGCCGCCCGGTGCAAGGGCCTGTTCCTGGGCGTTGAACAACTGCACGCCGAGCGCCTGCATCGCGCCTGCCCCACCGTCGTTGGTGGCGCTGCCGCCGATCGCCAGAATGATGCGCTGCGCACCGGCATCCAGGGCTGCGCGGATCAGCTCGCCAGTGCCGAATGTGCTGCTGATGCACGCATCACGCTGGCCAGTCGGTACGCGTTGCAAGCCGCTGGCTTCGGCCATTTCGATCATTGCGGTGTGACTGTCTGCAAGCCAACCCCAGCGTGCTTCGACTGCCTCACCCAAGGGCCCGCGCACCGTTTCGCGACGCAGTTCGCCGTTGCAGGCGGCGAGTACCGCATCTACCGTGCCCTCACCGCCGTCGGCCATTGGGCACTGGATTAACTGCGCATCCGGCCATACCTGAACGAGCCCGTCGGCAATCGCCTGGGCAACGCCTTCGGCACTCAGGCTGTCCTTGAATGAGTCGGGGGCGATGATGATTTTCATGGGCTTTCTCCGGTTTTTATAACGCCCATGCTGCCAGTTGCCATCGGCAATGACGCCGGTCCGATGCACAAGTGCCGGTGAGGTTTGTTGTTCATTCCGACAAAGCCTGGGGCAATAGCTGTACGCCGAGGTACAGCGCGAGCATGCCGTCGAGTTTCAGCGGGTCGACACCACTGAGTTCGGCAATGCGCTCCATGCGGTAACGCAGGCTGTTGCGATGAATGCCCAGGGCATCGGCACAAGCCTGGCTTTGGCCGTCGTGTTCACACCAACTGCGCAAAGTAGCCAATAACTGGCCATTGGCGTCCTTGGCCAGGACTTTGCGCAAGGGGTTGAGCAATTCGTCCAAGGCGTCGTTGTTGCGGTGGCGCCAGAGCATCACCGGCAGGCGATAGCGATTGAGGGTCAACAGCTGCGATTGCGGCAGGATATCGCGACCATAGGCCAGCAAGTCTGTGACACGGCGGTAACAACGGCGCAACCCGGCCAGGCCATCGGCCTGCCCGCCCACCGCCACGCGCAAGACCTTCCAGCCCAGGCCCTGAAGCTTTTCCAGCAGCTTTGGGTTATCCACTTGGGCCGCCGCAGGCCTGCACCACAGTAAGGAAAACTGTGCAGAACTGACGCACCAGCTGTCCGGGAATCGGCTGCTCAGCCAGTTACCCAAGGCCTCCGCTGATTGGCCTGCACCCAGTTCGAACAGGTACGGTGTGCGGGCCAGCTGGGGTTTGAGCCCCAACTGCCGGGCTTCATCGACCAGGCGCGGTGAGTCACCGCTGTCGGCCAGCAGCAAGGCCAGCAGGTCATCACAGCGTTGGCGCCGCCACTGTTGCTCGGCTTGTTGATGCCGATGGCTGACCAGCATTTCGGCCGTCATGCGCACCAGTTGCGCGTAGGTGCGCAACAACTCAGGCTCGCCGGTGATGCCCAGCACGCCGATCAGGCGCTGGTCGTGCATCAACGGCAAATTGATGCCGGGCTGCACGCCTTTCAGGTGTTTGGCGGTCTGGCCATCGATTTCCACCACCCTGCCGTTGGCCAACACCAACTGCGCGCCTTCATGCCGGGTGTTGATTCGTTCCGGTTCGCCACTGCCGAGAATCAGGCCCTGACTGTCCATGACATTGACGTTATAGGGCAGGATCGCCATGGTGCGATTGACGATATCCTGCGCCAGGTCATGATCCAGCTCGAACATGGGGCTGAGTTCCTTTAAAGGCGTGGTTGTTCATGGTGTTGTTCATGTTGTTGTTCATGCTCTTGTTCATGCCGTTGTTCAGAGGCACAGCGCAAAGCCCGCTTGACAGTGCACAGGCACAAAGACAGCACCCAACAAGGTGGCCGAGACTCTTTGGGCGATCAACGTTACCCTCGCATCGCGAAAAATCATAATAAAGAGAGACTGCCATGTCACAGAGCGCCGCTGCCACACTGGCCACCGATGACGATAAAAACGCCATCTACAAGCGCATTACCCTGCGCCTGATCCCCTTCATTTTTATCTGCTACTTGTTCAACTACCTTGACCGGGTGAACGTTGGCTTTGCCAAGTTGCAGATGCTCGATGCGTTGAAATTCAGCGAGACGGTGTACGGCCTCGGTGCCGGGATCTTCTTTATCGGCTACGTGCTGTGCGGCGTGCCGAGCAATCTGGCGCTGACCAAATTCGGCCCACGGCGCTGGATTGCGCTGATGATGATTGTCTGGGGCACGCTTTCCACGTGCCTGCTGTTCGTCACCACCCCCAGCCACTTCTACGGCTTGCGCCTGCTGACCGGCGCCGCAGAAGCCGGGTTCTTCCCCGGCGTGGTGCTGTACCTCTCGCAGTGGTTCCCGACCTTTCGCCGTGGGCGGATCATGGCGTTGTTCATGTCGGCCATTCCAGTGTCCGGCCTGCTGGGCAGCCCGTTTTCCGGCTGGATCCTCAACCACTTCGCCGCAGGCCAGGGCGGCCTGGCGGGCTGGCAGTGGATGTTCCTGCTGCAAGGTATCCCCACCGTGATACTCGGCGCCCTCGCCTACTTCCTGCTCAGCGACAGCTTTGCCAACGCCAAGTGGCTCACGCCCCGTGAGCGTGCGGTGCTGGAAGCCGATCAGGCGACGGATTTGGCCAACAAGCCGAAAACCACCACCGATTCGCTCGGCGAGGTGTTCAAGAACCCGGCGATCTGGGCGTTCGGGCTGATCTACTTCTGCATCCAGAGCGGCGTGTACGCCATCAACTTCTGGCTGCCATCGATCATCAAGAACCTGGGCTTCAGCGATAACCTGGTGATTGGCTGGCTGAGTGCGATCCCTTACCTGCTGGCCGCCGTGTTCATGCTGCTGGTGGGCCGCTCCGCCGATTTGCGCAAGGAACGTCGCTGGCACCTGGTGGTACCGATGTTGATGGGCGCGATTGGCCTGGTGATTGCGGTGAACTTCGCCACCACCCCTGCCCTTGCCATTCTCGGCCTGACCATCGCCACCATGGGCGCGCTTACCGGCCTGCCGATGTTCTGGCCGGTGCCCACCGCCCTGCTCAGTGCGGGTGCGGCGGCTGGCGGCTTGGCGCTGATCAACTCCATGGGCCAGATGGCCGGGTTCCTGAGCCCGTATATCGTCGGCTTTGTGAAGGATGCCACCGGGTCCACAGACATGGCGTTGTACCTGCTGGCGGCGGTAATTGTGGCCGGCAGTGTGTTGGCGTTGCGCATGACGCGTACCTTGAAGGTATAGCGCACACTGTGGGGCTGGCTTGTGTGGGAGCTGGCTTGCCTGCGATGCAGACACCTCGGTGTGTCAGGTGCACCGAGTTGATGCCATCGCAGGCAAGCCAGCTCCCACACAAGCAGCTCCCACATTTCTATCCAGTGTTTACAACAGGCCGCCGCCGTCGATATCGATGACCGCGCCCGTTACAAAACCATTTTCCATCGCCAGCACATACCCCGCCGCCACCTCCTCTGCCTGCCCGACTCGGCCCACCGGTAATGCCATACCGGCCTTGGCGAACATCGCCAGGCGTTGTTCTTCTGCCAACCCTGCATAAGCCGGTGTATCAATCACGCCCGGGCTGATCACATTGACCCGACGTGGCGCCAACTCTTTGGCAAGCTGCTTGCCCAACGCTTCAGTTGCAGCATTGATACCCGTCTTGATGAACTGACCCGCCATCAACTTACGACCCAGTTGGCCCGAGGTCAGGCTGATACTGCCATGCTCTGCCAAAAACGGCAGCGCTTGCTGAATCGCGCGCAATGCGCCCCAGAGTTTCACGTTGAAATTGTCCTGGGCCTCGTCCAGGTCCGTCTCGATCAGCGGTTTGGCCCGCACCGACGGGCCAGAGGTGTACACCAAATGGTCAAAGCGCCCGACCGTTTCGAACAACCGTCGCAACGAAGCGCTGTCTGTTACGTCGACGGGTTCGCTGCGTACGCCATTGTCCGCCCCGGAGGTCAAACGGCGCCCGGCCAGCACCACGTGTGCGCCACGGGCGGTGGCGGCCTTGGCCACGGCGGCACCGATGCCGCTGCTGCCGCCGATCACGATGACGGTTTTACCGCTGAGGGAAGATGTCATGGGGTTGCTACCTGGCTAAGAAAGTGAGCGTTGATCTTCTCAGCTTGGCAATCGGCGAAAAATCCCGGTAAAACGACAAGATCTTTAAAGGATTTTTACAAATGAGCTCGACCCTGGACCTTGAAGTGTTCGTGCGTACCGCCGACACCGGCAGCCTGTCGGCGGCGGCGCGCAGCCTCAACCTCACCCCGGCGGCGGCAAGTATTGCGCTCAAGCGCCTGGAAACCCGGTTGGGCATCCGCTTGCTCGCCCGCTCGACGCGCAGCATGCGTCTGACCGAAGAAGGCCGACGCTACCTGGACAGCGTGAGGGTGGCCCTCGAAGCGCTGGCCGAAGGTGAACAGGCGATCAAGCAACAAGGCCAGAGCTTGAGTGGGTTATTGCAACTGGCGGCACCTTCGGACTTTGGCCGTAACGTACTGCTGGGCTGGCTGGATGAGTTCAAGCTCGAACACCCGGCTATCCGCCTGCAGTTGCTGCTCAACGACAGCAACGCGGATTTGTTTCGTGACACCGTCGACATCGCCCTGCGCTTTGGTGTGCCAAGGGATTCCAGCCTGGTGGCGTTGCCTGTGGTGCCTGGCCACCGTCGCATCCCCTGCGCCAGCCCCGACTACCTGGCGCGCCATGGCACACCGCGCACGCCGGCTGACCTGGCGCAGCACAGTACGCTGCGCTACATGCGCCGTGGGCAGGCGAATAGCACCTGGTACT
This sequence comes from Pseudomonas sp. FP2338, assembly GCF_030687515.1. NCBI lineage: Bacteria > Pseudomonadati > Pseudomonadota > Gammaproteobacteria > Pseudomonadales > Pseudomonadaceae > Pseudomonas > Pseudomonas sp. FP2338. The sequence continues at coordinate 3,235,843 of NZ_CP117436.1, forward strand.
TTCGCCAAGGCGCCTTGCTGCAGGAGGTCGAGGTGTCGGGCGACTACCTGAGCGATGACGGTGAAATCGTGCGGCGCTGGGCGCTGGCAGGCCACGGCATCGCGTATAAGGCCAACCTCGATATTGCCGGCGATATCAAGGCCGGGCGGCTGGTGCCGTTGCTGCCCGACTGGCAAGGCGAGCCCACGCCGTTCAACCTGATGTGCCCACACCGCCTGCAAGTGTCGGAACGGGTGAAAGTGCTGCATGGCTTTTTACAGCAGCGTTGCCAGGCCTTGCTGAATCCATGAAGAAACACGCGCAGGGCTTGTTCCAGAGCTGCCGAGTCTGGTATTGCATGGGTAACGTTTCCCTGCCACGAGGAGCTTTGCATGATTTACCGCACATTGGGCCAGTCCGGGTTGAAGGTCAGCGCACTGACCCTGGGCACCATGATGTTTGGCGAGCAGACCAACACGGAAGACTCGCTGCGCATCATCGACAAGGCCTGGGACCAGGGCATCAATTTTATCGACACGGCCGACGTCTACACCGGCGGGCGCTCCGAGGAAATCGTCGGCGAAGCGATCACCCGCCATCGGGCGGACTGGGTGGTGGCGTCCAAAGTCGGTTTCGGCCCGGCAGACGGTTTGCCCAACCGCAGTGGCTTGAGCCGCAAGCGCATGTTCAATGCGTTGGAAGCCAGCCTGACACGCCTGGATACCGATTACCTGGACATCTATTACCTGCACCGTGAGGACCACGACACGCCGCTGGAGGTCACCGTGTCAGCGATTGGCGACCTGATCCGCCAAGGCAAGATCCGCTACTGGGGCCTGTCCAACTACCGGGGCTGGCGTATCGCCGAAGTGATGCGCGTGGCCGAGCGTTTGGGTGTGGATCAACCCATCATCAGCCAGCCGCTGTACAACATCGTCAACCGTCAGGCTGAGGTCGAGCAGATCACCGCAGCCGCCGCCTATGGCTTGGGCGTGGTGCCTTACAGCCCATTGGCGCGTGGGGTACTCAGCGGCAAGTACGCGCCCGACGTGACACCCGAAGCCGGCAGCCGTGCGGCGCGCCAGGACAAACGCATCCTGGAAACCGAATGGCGGGTGGAGTCGCTGCGCATCGCCCAGCAGATTCAGCAGTACACCCAAGGGCGTGGCGTGGGGATTGTCGAGTTTGCGATTGCCTGGGTGCTGAACAACTCGGCGGTGAGTTCGGCGATTGTCGGGCCGCGTACCGAGGCGCAGTGGGATGCATACACCGGGGCGCTGGACGTGAACATCACGGCAGAAGATGAGGCGTTTATTGACTCGCTGGTGACGCCGGGGCATTCGTCTACGCCGGGGTTTAATGATGTGAGCCATTTTGTCTCGGGGCGCGTTGCGCGCTCGTAGCAGATAAAAACCGCTCACCCTGCCCTTGTGGCGAGCAGGTAAACCTGCTCGCCACCGTTTCAAGCGAAGCCCTGCTCGTGAGTAAATTTCTGCAAAACGCCCCTAAACAGCGCAACCGCCTCTCGCTAAAAGCACCATAATCACCTTCTGAAATTCCCCTTCTTTTTGTATCAGACAGTTTCGCGAGGACAGTGTGTCTAAAGGTGTTGTTTTATCGGTCTTGGCCTCGGTGTTGTTTGCCGTGATGTATTACTTCACCTCGCTGCTAACGCCCTTGAGCGGCCTGGAGATTTTTGGTTGGCGCATGCTGCTGACCGTGCCGTGTATGACTGTGTTCATGATTGTCAGCGGTGAATGGCGACGCGTGTGGGAGTTGCTGCGAATGCTTGCGGCCAAACCGCGATTGATCGGCGGCGTGTTGCTGTCGTCGGCCCTGCTGGGCGTGCAATTGTGGTTGTTTATGTGGGCGCCTCTGAATGGGCGCAGCCTGGATGTGTCGGTGGGCTATTTCCTGTTGCCGCTGACCATGGTGCTGACCGGGCGCCTGGTGTACGGCGAACGCTTGTCGCGTTTGCAGCAAATTGCGGTATTTTTTGCCGCGCTTGGGGTGCTCAATGAGCTGTACCAGGCCGGTGGTTTTTCCTGGGCGACCCTGGTGGTGATCATCGGTTACCCGGTGTACTTCGTGGTGCGTAAATACCTGCACACTGATCACCTGGGTGGCTTGTGGCTGGACATGGCGCTGATGTTGCCGGTGGCCTGGTGGTTTGTGCAGCACGGCGAACAAGGTTTTGCCGTGCTCGATGTGTACCCCAAGCTGTATGCGTTGATTCCGATGCTGGGTTTGATCAGTGCTTCGGCGCTGGTGAGCTACATCATCGCCAGCCGTTTATTGGCCTTTAGCCTGTTCGGGTTGCTCAGCTATGTGGAGCCAGTGTTACTGCTCTTTGTCGCCTTGTTGTTGGGCGAAGGCATCAAGGGCGGGCAGTGGCTGACGTATATCCCGATCTGGCTGGCCGTGATGGTGCTGGTGTATGAAGGCTTCAAACATTTGGTGCGTCAGCGTAAAGCTTAAAATGTGCAGGCACTAAAAAGCCCGGCTGAGAACCTTCTCGGCCGGGCTTTTTTGTTGCTTGACGCTTAGTCGGTGGTCAGTACACCGCGACGTACCTGGTCACGCTCGATCGACTCGAACAGTGCCTTGAAGTTGCCCTCGCCAAACCCATCGTCGCCTTTGCGCTGGATGAATTCGAAGAACACCGGCCCCATCAGGGTTTCCGAGAAGATCTGCAGCAGCAGACGCTTGTCGCCCTCGATCGAGGAGCCGTCCAGCAAAATACCGCGCGCCTGCAGTTGGTCCACCGGTTCGCCGTGGTTGGGCAGGCGGCCTTCGAGCATTTCGTAATAGGTGTCGGGCGGCGCGGTCATGAAGCGCATGCCGATCTTCTTCAGCGCATCCCAGGTCTTGACCAGGTCTTCGGTGAGGAACGCCACGTGCTGGATGCCTTCGCCGTTGAACTGCATCAGGAACTCTTCGATCTGGCCGGCGCCTTTGGACGATTCCTCGTTCAGCGGGATGCGGATCATGCCGTCCGGGGCACTCATGGCCTTGGACGTAAGGCCGGTGTATTCGCCCTTGATATCGAAGTAGCGTGCTTCACGGAAGTTGAACAGCTTCTCGTAGAAGTTGGCCCAGTAGGCCATGCGGCCGCGGTACACGTTGTGGGTCAAGTGGTCGATGACCTTGAGGCCCGCGCCTACCGGGTTGCGGTCAACGCCTTCGAGGTACACGAAGTCGATGTCATAGATCGAGCTGCCTTCGCCAAAACGGTCGATCAGGTACAGCGGCGCACCGCCGATGCCCTTGATGGCCGGCAGGTTGAGTTCCATCGGGCCGGTTTCGATATGGATCGGCTGGGCGCCCAGTTCCAACGCGCGGTTGTAGGCTTGCTGCGAGTCTTTGACGCGGAACGCCATGCCGCACACCGAGGGGCCGTGTTCGGCGGCAAAGTACGACGCCAGGCTGTCGGGCTGGTTGTTAAGGATCAGGTTGATCTCGCCCTGGCGATACAGGTGCACGTTCTTGGAGCGGTGGGTCGCCACTTTGGTGAAACCCATGATCTCGAAGATCGGCTCCAGGGTGCCCGGAGTCGGCGATGCGAATTCAATAAATTCAAAGCCCATCAGGCCCATTGGGTTTTCGTATTGGTCGGCCATTTCGGCACCTCATCATTCTTGTAAGTAGCAAGCAGTCAATTACAGGCAAGGATGAGGTTGCAGGGTGGCGCGCACGACAGACCCCGCACGCTGCGGGCGAGGAAGTCACCAAAGATCAGGGGGGAGCCGAGTAGCTTCATGATTACATCAGTCTCTGACGGCCGAGGCTTGCGTGAGCGCAAGTCCATATTCTTGTATGCGTAAATCGATTCTACACAGCGTAACAGTATTTGTCCGCACTCTCATCAAATCCCTATTGCGCTGGGCGGCGCAAGGGGTTTGTTGCACAAATAGATGCCCAACAGGATCACCGCGCCGCCGAGCGCCATGGGTAACGTTAGTTGTTCGCCGAGCAGCAGCGCGCCGCAGATCACCGCCGTCAGCGGGTTCAGCGCGATGAACACGCCTGCGCGGGTCGCGCCGATACGCCGGATGCTATCGTAATAGCCGATGTACGCCAGCGCGGAGCCGAGCACGCCCAAATACAACAGGCTCACAACCTGCGGCAGGTGCAGGCTGCCAAGCCCGGCAAGCGTGAAGCGCCCGGCGAGCGCGGTGACAACCGTCAGCATCAGGGTGCCCAGCAGCACTGACCAGGTGACGGTTTGCAACGGCCCCAGGCTTTGATTCAACGCGCGGGAAAACAACGAGTAAATCCCCCACCCCAGCACACAGCCAAACACCAGCACGTCGCCCTGCCAGGTACTCGATGCACCTTGCAGCAACTGCGGGTTGCGACTGACGATCACCACCGCAGCGCCGGCCAGGCACAACGCGATACCCAGCACCTTGGCAGCGCCGAGGCGCTCTTTGAACAACCACCAGGAAGCCAGGCCGATCACCGCCGGATTCAACGCCACGATCAACGAAGCGCGCGAGGCGTTGATGTAATGCAGGCCGTAGAAAAAACACAGGTTGTAAAAAAAGATCCCGAAAAACCCCAGCACCGCCAGACGCAGCAGTTGCCGGGGACGTGGCCGCGCCAGCGGGATGCGTGCACACAGCATAAACAGCAGCAGCGCCAGGCTGGCCAGGATAAACCGCAGGCTGGCGGCCAGCAGCGGGTCAACTTGATTGGCCAGGTAGCGCCCGGCGACAAAAGTGCCGCCCCAGATCATGGTCACAGCGGCGAGCTTCAGGTAGGTGAGGCGATCAGACGGAGGTTGCATCAGCAGTTGCTCGACAGGCGACAGGATGGGCATATTCTTCGACTAATGATCAGTAATCGTAAAATGAGCCTTTACTCATGACCTTGACCCAACTGGAAATTTTTTCTCTGGTGGCTGAGCTGCAAGGCTTCACCAGTGCGGCGCACCGCCTGGGCATCAGCCAGTCGGCGGTGTCCCATGCCGTCAAGGCTTTGGAACAGGAGCTGGGCGTGGAATTGTTTCGGCGCCACCAGACGTTGGTGGAGCTGAGCGACATCGGCGCGCAATTACTCGGCCGCGCCCGTGCCATGCTCGGCCTGGCCGCGACCTTACAGCAGGAAGCCGCCGACGCCCGCGGCATGAAGCGTGGCACCTTGCGCATCGGCTCCTTCGGCCCCACTGCGTCGGTGCGCTTGCTGCCGACAATCCTCAGCCACTTCCGGCTGGCCTACCCCGGCATTGAAGTGCATGTGGACGAGGGGCCAGATCGGCAAGTCATCCAGTGGCTGGACGAGCGGCGCGTCGACGTGGGTTTTGTGGTGCTTGCCGACACGCCAACAGACAGTGAACGTTTCGACACCGTGGCGTTGTTCGAGGATCAGCTGGTCGCGTTGTTGCCGGCCACCCATGCGCTGGTTGCCAGCGCGTCGGTGCCGTTACAGGCACTCTGCGAGGACCCGTTCATCCTCACCGAAGCCGGCTCTTCGGAACTGGTGATGCGCTTGTTCAGCGTCGCCGGTTTGCGGCCCAACGTGCGTTTTCGTTGCGCGCAATTGCTCAGCACGCTGGCGGCCGTCAGCCGTGGCGACGGCGTGAGCATCGTGGCGCAGGCATCGCTGCCCGAACACGCCGACGGCCGTTATGTCGAGCGGCCGTTATCGCCGCCCGTGCCGCGCCGCATCGGCCTGGCGGTGCTGGATCGCCGCCAGGCCTCGCCTGCCACACTGGCTTTTCTCGCGCTTGCGCAGAAGTGGGTCACCGATAGACCAGGGTAAATGTCGCCAGGCCATTGGCCGTGCCGGGTTCAATCGTCGCGGCCGTCTGGATGTAGTGAGCCGTCAACGGCACTTGGTAAGTGCCATTGGCGCGAGCGCGGCCCAGGGGTTGATCGGCAGTACGAGCGCCCGTCACAGGGCCATAAGTGATCACGCGACCACCAAACACTACCTGCAAGGCCACGCCCTTGGCGGTGGAGCTGGCGGTCAGCGACAGCCGGTCACTGCGGTTGGCCGGCTGCGTCTGGTCGACCAATGTCACCCGCACATACTGCTCCGGGCTGCCGACGGGGCATTGCAAAGTGATCGTCCCGCTGCCATTGCCGGCGACGCTGTTGATGCCCTTGAAGGCTCGGCTTTCGACGGCCCCCAAGGCAATCGCCACGGTGGAGGTCGACACACTGCAGGTGGGCCGACTGGGTTCGCCGATTTCGATGCTGCCAAAGTTAAAGGCGTGGTACGTAGGGTTGGTGTACAGGTTAAGGCCCGAGAAGGTTCGCGGCGTGACAAAGCCGCCCTGGATCGCGCCGGTCACCACAAAAAACAAGCGCCCGCGCATGCCCCAGGTGGAAAGGCCGGGATGCAGGGGGCCACGCAGTACGGTGACACCCGTCGACACAATTTTCATCGGGCCGCCGTCACGGTCCTGGGCCATAAATGCAAAGCCGACCCCCGGCACGCCGGTTTCATACACCGGCATGGCCAGCGATGAATGCCCGAAATAGCGCCCGGTCCAGCGAATATCGCGGGAGATGTCGATGCTCGACCAGTATTGGATGACCAGGTTGGAATAGGTGCAGCTCAGCCCGTGCGGTGCCTCAATGGGGTAGCCGTCCGGGTTGCCCAGAACCTGGCCGACCGCCGGGTTGGCGGGCACAGTGATACGCGGCAGCGAAAACACCGTGGGCGCGCCGGGCTCGCAGCGGGCATTGGCCTGGGTGTTTGCCGTGACCAATAGTGCAAGGCAGGCCAGTGCAACAAGCAGGGCCGGCCGTTGGCAGCGCGTGCGGTTCATCAGCTGTTTTCCTCGTGTGCAAGGGTGTCGGGCGAGCACTGGCTGGCCAGTTGGTCGGCGTTTTGCTGACGCTCGTCGGGTGCCCGGGGCGGCAAACGGTAATGGATAAAACACCGCTCACCCGCCGCTTCAGCCCACTGCACGGTCAGCCTGCCGTGGTCGGCAACTCCGCGTACAAAGGCCTTGCCCGCCTGGCCGACCACCCCGACTTCATGACCTTGTGCGTCAAATACCTGGGCTGCGAACGGCAGGGGCTTGCCGTTCGGGTGGGTGGCCTTGATCACCACCGCCCGGCCACTGACGGTCTCGAACTTGACCAGCGATATTGCGCCCAGGGTCGGCACCACGGAACGGTTCGACTCCTTTAAATCCACGTCCATGGGCATGCCTTGCGGGTCGATGTCCACGGCGTTGGGCTGGTACGCCCGCAAAGAAGACATGACCCCGTAACCCTGCTTGTTGATACGCACCCCGGAACCGCCGAGCTGCGCGCCCTGGGCGCCCGGCGCATGCACCAGCGCCGACGCTTCACCGAGGTTTTGCGCCAGGGTGATGCCACCGCTGTGGGCGATCAGGCCGCCGTCGGCGCTCATGGACACTTGTGCATTGCGCTGGCTCTGACCATAGCCGCCGCGCAGGTTGGCGGCGTGACTGCGATAGCCTGCGTAAGCGTTGAAACTTGAACCGCCGTGATCGCCGCTGCCACGACTGCCGACCAAACCGTAATGGGTGTGCGCCTTCTCCCCCAGCAAGCCATTGATGCCGAGTTGTTGCTGACTGCCGCGCGAATCACCCGCATCCCGCGACAGTGAACTGCTCAGGGTCGGTGCGCGCGTGCCCTCGCCCAATGGCATGGAGAGGCTCAGTACCCAGTGATTCTCCACGCGCTCGGTGCGCGCCGAGCGGCCGAAGAAAACATCCTCGGCGCGCTCACGGTCGCTCGCCCGATACAGCTCGCTGATCCTCGAACGCTGCGCCGAAAGGTTCCAGCTCAGTGACTTCCAGTTGGCCCCATAACTGGCGGTGAACGAGGTCTGGCGCCCTTGCTGCCCGGCCCAGTAGTCAGTAGAGCTGCCATACACACTCAGGGTGCCCTCCCCCAACTGCTGGCTGATCGTCAGGTCCAGGCGGCTTTTTTGCCGGGCATAGCTGTCCAGGTTCCCGCCGTGACGGCCCAGTTCGCGCACATTCAAGGCGTCCGGCAGGTTCAGGTAGCCAGCGGTCGAGAAGCGATAGGCGCCGAGCGCAAAATGCGTTCCCGACAACGGCAGGTTCTTGTTATAGGCCAGGCCAAGGCTTTGTCCGCGCGCTATCGCCTGCCCCTGCACCTGTGTGCGCGAGTAGGTGGTGTCCAGGGCGAATGCGCCAACGGCTGTACTGATCGCCAGGCCCGCCTTGCCTTGGCTATAACCCTGGGAAAGGGTGGCGCCCCCGTAAACGGTGAGGCTATCGATCAGCCCATGTTGCAGCGTGCCTTGAAACACCGAGGCGTTGGCATCGCTGACGCCATGCTGCTGCACCTGCCCCACCGTTGCGCTGTAGTGCGTGGCGCCGTAACGCAAGAGCTGCGGGGCCACCGAATAAGGCACGACAAAGGTGCTGCGCCGCCCGTCTACCTCGGTGACACTGACGTCGAGGTCGCCACCGTAGCCCGTGGGGTAGAGATCATCGATCACAAAAGGCCCGGGCGCCACCGTGGTTTCGTAAAGGGTGTAGCCGTTCTGGCGCACCGTCACCGTGGCATTGCTGTCGGCAACGCCGCGCACCTGGGGCGCATAGCCTTGTTGCGACGGCGCCAGCATCCGGTTATCAGTGGCCAGGGTAATGCCGCGCACGCGCACGCCGTCGAGGATCTGGCCGCTGCTGAAACTGTCGCCCACGGTCAGTTGCGACTGCCAGGCGGCAACGGCGCGTTGCAGGTAGGTGGCCGTGGCTTGATAAGGCAAATGACCGCTTCGCGAAGCCCAGGCTTGCCCGCCCTGGTGGCGCAGCCGCCAGTCACCCAGGTTGACCCCGCCGTCCAGGCCCAGGTAACCACGATCTTCACCCGCACCCGAGGTCACCGCCGCGGCGCTGAAGATGTAATTGAGCAGCGCGGCATCAATGCCTGGGTCCCATTGGGCGGGGTCAACGTAGTCGCGAGCAGAGCGACTGATGTAGACCTGCGGGATACTCACGTCCAGGGTCAGGGACTCGACATCGACATGGCTGCTGGCCATGGGAATCCATGCGGCGAAATCGCGACAATCCTCCTCGGCGGCTGCCTCGGCGCGTTGCGCAGTACCACCCCGAGTTCGGCCAATTGTTGCGCGCTCACACAGGGTTGCGCAGCGTTCTGTTTGTCCACGTTTACGAAGGTGATCGGGCGACGGCCCAGTGATTGCCCATTGAGTATCACGTCAACGCGATAAACCCCAGGCGTCAACACGCTGCCGGTATTGAAGCGCGAGAGATCCGCCGCGCTGGACATGCCGCTGGTAAAGGCCTCCAGATCAAACAACAACGGGGCCGCCTCGGCCGATAACACAAGCGTGCTCAGCAAGCCAAACAGCAACAGCAGTCGAGGGTGGGACAGCAGCCAGGCAGCGCCTTGGCAGAATGTGAATGGCAACAAGGCAGGCATAGTCAGAACTTCAGAGGAGCACGCTGCGGCGCGGAAAACGTGCCGTAGTCATTGATGAATTTGAAATGCACTTGCGCATCGGCGGGGATGGCCTGTACGGCCTCGCGCACCGTCAGGGTCAGGTTGCCGCCAGGCGGCACCATGCCCTCTTGCGCCTGCAGCAGCGGCGCGTCTTTTTGCGGGCCCATGGCCAACGCCACCTCGTTGAATGTCACGTGATAGGCCGATGGGTTGTGTACCTCCAGCAGCGCCCCCTGGGCACTGCGGCGCAAGGTCCAGCGTAATTGCGTGGGCGCTTCGTTCGGGCTGCCGGGCAGATCGGTGGGGCGAAAAAACACTTTGGTACGGATACGAAAGGCGAACTGCAGGTGGTTGGCCGGGGCATCATCGGCATCGGCATCGGCCTCGGTGTTGACCTTGGGCGGGATCTCCAGCGCATTCAGCCAAAACAACGATTCCCGATCCGCCGGCAGTGGCTCTTGGGTGTAGACCAGGCGCACGGCCTGGCTTTTCTGTGGGTTCAGGCGAAATACCGGCGGCGAAAGGCTGAAAGGCACCTCGCTGTTAGAGGGGTCTGACGCTGGGTCGCCCTGGTCCAGCCACACCTGAACCAGGCGCGGAGCGCGTTCGTCGTCGTTGGTCAGGCGCAAGGTGATTTCGCGACGCTGTTGCGGGTAAATGTGCCGCGTACCGTCGATCACTACGCCGGCATGGGCAATGGATGGCCATCCGCTGCACACCGAAATGGCGAACAGCAAGGCAATTGCGAACAGGAGTCGGGAAAACATGGGGCGGTCCTCCAAGGCGCTGTCCAGTGCCTGGCGAACCGCCAGGCTCCGGGCCCTGATCAGGGGAACGTGACGGAGTACAGCACCTGCGTGCTTACCGGGCCTGGGGTTGCGGCGCCGGTGGCGAAGTACTGCGCGGCAAACGGCAGCGACACCTCACCCTTCTCGGGGACTTTTGCGCTGCTCGAATTGAGCGCCAGGCGCAGGTCCATAGGCTTTTGGGTGGTGCCGTCGACAATCTGCACCTCAACGAGGCTGGCAGGCACGGGGTTGGCCGGCGCTTGATTCTTCAAGTTGCCGGTAGCCGGGTTGATCGCCGGGCTGCCGCTCTCGAACAACACCGCCACCGTCGTATCCTTGGGGCACGCACCCACACGCACAACAAAAGGGGTGGTGCCGGCCGTCTGGCCTTTTGCCTTGAGTGTGCTGGCCTGGACCTTGTTGAGCACCACGGCGAAGTTCGGGCTGGCGCCAGGCGCCGAGCCTGCCCCGCCACTGATACTGCAGGTGGTGCCGGTGATTTCACCGGTCAGGCTGATGGTACCGTCTGCGGCAAAAGCAGGCAGCGCGGCGACGCCGGTAGCGGCCAGGAAGGCAGCGGCCAGTCGGAGGTTATTCATTGCAGGTAGTTCCTTATCAAGTCGCGTTAACGGGTTACGAAACGAATTTCAACAATTGAAAGACGAGGGTCGACCGTCCCGCCAGAAGTGGGCTGAAACGGCTGAGAGAGAGGCTGGAAGGGTCGGTACTCCGAAGTCTCTTACTTTTTGCAACGATGTTTATCTTGCCAAGCTGAGACAATCGCAACAACTGACCGAACGGCTAGGTCACGTCGCACCAAACAAGTGAGCGGCACTGCGCAATGCCAACTATCATCGGCACACACCCGTCTTTTTATTCCGATATTGGCTGCCTCTATGCCCCTCACCGCCAAAGGCCCCCGAAGCCGAACCGCACGCGCGTTCATCACCAGTGCCTGCGGCCTGATTCCCGTTTTATTGGGGGTTGTGATTCTTCATTGGCAAGCCGAGCGCACCCTTGAGCAAAGCACCGCCCAAACCGCGCAGGAGGCTGTACGCCAGTTCGATTTAATGCTCGACAACACCGCCCTCGCCGCCCAGACATTGCTGCCGCTGGCCGGCCAACCGTGCGACAACGGCGCGCAACTGGCCCTGCGCGAGCAGGTCACGCGGCGCCCTTTTGTGCGGGCAACCACCTTGTCCTGGCAAAAAAACATCTATTGCAGCTCGTTGTTCGGCGGCAGCTACCAGTCACCGGTCAACCCGGACGACTACGTAGCGGGCAGGCTGTGGTTGATGAACGGCAATCCGGTAACGCCCGATACCGCGTTGTTGGTTTACCGCCTGGTCGATGGCGATAAAGCCGCATTTGCCTCGGTTGACGGCTACCACCTGACCAACGCCTTGCGCCTGATCAGCCGCTACGCGCACCTGATCCTGAACGTGGGGCCCAACTGGCTGGACGCTGACGGCAAGGTGCACACCACTGCAATGCCGCAGTTTGCGGTGGCCCATCAGCACCTGGCCTCTGAGCGTTACCCGTACAGTGTCGATGCCGGCATGCCCGTCGGTGAAGTGTGGCGGTACATGGAGGCGCGTTACCCGGCGCTGTTCAGTCTGTTGGTGTTCTTTGGGGTGCTGGCGGGCGTGTTGGCCCACTGGCTGCAAAAGCGCTCATCCGCGCCGACCCATGAGTTGCAGCGGGCACTGGGGGCCAATGAATTCATTCCGTATTTCCAGCCAGTGGTGCGTGGCGACACCCGCGAATGGGCCGGCTGTGAAGTGCTGATGCGCTGGCGGCACCCAAAGGAAGGCCTGGTTCGCCCTGACCTGTTTATCCCGCTGGCCGAACATTCGGGCCTGATCGTGCCGATGACCCGCTCGTTGCTCCGCCAGACCGCTGCGCAACTGGCCCCGCATGCCGGACGCTTCAGCCCGGGCTTCCATATCGGCGTGAACATCACCGCCAGTCACTGCCAGGACCTGGATCTGGTGCAGGACTGTCGGGAGTTTCTCGCCGCCTTCGCCCCGGGCCAGGTGACGCTGGTACTGGAGTTGACCGAGCGTGAGCTGATTCAGCCGACCGACACCACCGCCCGCCTGTTCGAGGCCCTGCATCAACTGGGGGTGATGATCGCGATTGATGACTTCGGCACCGGCCATTCCAGCCTGGGTTACTTGCGCAACTTCAATGTCGATTACTTGAAAATCGATCAAAGCTTTGTCGCCATGATCGGCGCCGACGCACTCTCACGGCATATTCTGGACAGCATCATAGAACTCAGCGGCAAGCTGGACCTGGGTATTGTGGCCGAGGGCGTGGAAACAGCAGAGCAATGCGAATACCTCGCGGCCCAAGGTGTGGATTTCCTGCAGGGCTACCTGTTCGGTCGGCCGTTACCCGGTGAAGAGTTCATTAAGTCGCTGGCCAGCCATTGAACAGCCATCTAGTGCGCCGGATGAAATAATCTTATTTAGGTAACGCCGTGATTTACTCGTGCGGCATTAACTACTACAATTTTTCCTGCCTGTGCTGAACTCGCAGAAAGGCCTCTTTCTTTGAGTTACCTTAAAGCTCTTGGCTTACACGCTTTATCTGCAGTTGATATCAGCCAACTACACTATTGGAGTACAGATTTTGTCCAGACTCGCCGAATTTCGCGCAGCAGAAAAAGCCCTTCAAGAGCAGCTGGCTCAGCTGGAATCCTTGAAGAACGACGCCGGCCTGAAAAAAGAAATCGAATTCGAAGAAAAGCTGCAAGGCCTGATGAAGCACTACGGCAAAGGCCTGCGCGACATCATCTCGATCCTTGATCCTAACCCTGGCAAAGCCAGCGCTGCCGCCGCCGCACCAAAACAGCGCCGCGCACGTGTGGTCAAGGTTTACCACAACCCGCACACCGGCGAACTGATCGAAACCAAAGGCGGCAATCACCGCGGCCTGAAAGCCTGGAAAGAACAGTATGGCGCTGCCACTGTAGATTCCTGGTTGCGCGGCTGATCGAAAGACGCGTACAAAAAACCCCGCGGAAGCGGGGTTTTTTTTGCTTCGAAAACGAACTTGATTAACGGCTCACGTTGTTCAAAAACCAGCGAGATAACCCGTTCAAAGTTTAAGGCTATCACGCACCGAATTGACTTCGTCCTTACTGGCTTCATAGGCTTGGGCCTGGCCGGCAAATGAAAAGACATAGGCTTTATCGGTATCAACTGCGCCAACCAATGTTTGTGACAATATGTGCCGGCCGTTCTCGGTAATCACGCAAGTAGTTTCCAGCGCGTCAAGACGGCTCAATGTGCTGGTGTGCATCTTTGTGCACACGCTTTGATAACCGCTGCCGGCAAAATCCTTCTGGATGGATTTGCGCATTTCCAGCAGTACACCTTCAAGATTAACTTTATGACCTGCCTCAATCGGTGTGCCGGTCAACTCCATGACCATCAAGGTGTTACCGTTTTCATCATTCTTGATGGCGCGCTGACGGGACACCGCCTGAGGTTTTGCCGGCGCGTCGTCGGGTACGACTTCCTCGACTTGCCAGCCACTGGGCCAATGAATTTCCGGATCGGCCGCCAACACAAAGGGGCTGCTCAGCAACATACAGACAGCGCTCAACAGCGGTTTACGAAATTCAATCATCAAGACAAACACCCAAGGTTCAAGCGTCGAAGTTTGAGCCTGGCACCCTTGACTCGCAAGGGCTGAGTGACCTTTTTCATTTGGCTCGGCCGGCCACGCTTGCGTATCATGACGGTGCGGCACGGATGCCGGCCGCAAGCCAAGGGACCACTCAAGTCACGAGTCGCGTTTGCCCCATTTTTTCTGGAGGGCCCATGAGCCTGCACGATCTGAACACTTTCCCGGGCGTCACTGCCCAACCTGACACCGCCACCGCGAACTTCGTGTTCAACCACACCATGCTGCGGGTCAAGGACATCACCAAGTCGCTGGATTTCTACACCCGCGTCCTGGGCTTTTCCCTGGTTGAAAAACGCGACTTCCCTGAAGCCGAATTCAGCCTGTATTTCCTGGCCCTGGTGGACAAGGCCCAGATCCCGGCCGACGCCGCTGCGCGCACGCAGTGGATGAAGTCGATCCCAGGCATCCTGGAACTGACCCACAACCACGGCACCGAAAACGATGCCGACTTCGCTTACCACAACGGCAATACCGACCCGCGTGGCTTTGGCCATATCTGCATTTCGGTGCCGGATATCGTCGCGGCCTGTGAGCGTTTTGAAGCGCTGGGCTGCGATTTCCAGAAGCGCCTGAGCGATGGCCGCATGAAAAGCCTGGCGTTCATCAAAGACCCGGATGCTTACTGGGTAGAGATTATTCAGCCAGCGCCGCTGTAAGCGAAAAAAACCCCATGATCACTCATGGGGTTTTTTATGTGCGGTACCTGAATTTATGCCGGTGCCGACGTGCGGATCAGGTGATCAAAAGCACTCAGCGAAGCCTTCGCGCCCTCGCCTACCGCAATCACGATCTGCTTGTACGGCACGGTCGTCACGTCACCGGCAGCAAACACGCCAGGCAGTGAAGTTTCGCCACGCGCATCGACGATGATCTCGCCGCGCGGGGTCAATTCCACCGTGCCTTTGAGCCAGTCGGTGTTGGGCAACAAGCCAATCTGAACAAAGATGCCTTCCAGGTCGATGGTCTTGAACTCGCCGCTGTCACGATCCTTGTACGCCAGGCCGGTGACCTTCTGGCCGTCGCCTTTGACTTCACTGGTCAGCGCACTGGTGATCACGTCCACGTTCGGCAGGCTGTGTAGCTTGCGCTGCAACACGGCATCGGCGCGCAATTTGCTGTCGAACTCGAGCAAGGTCACGTGGCTGACGATACCGGCCAGGTCAATGGCCGCTTCAACGCCGGAGTTGCCACCGCCGATCACTGCCACACGCTTGCCCTTGAACAACGGGCCGTCGCAATGCGGGCAGAAGCACACGCCGCGGGCCTTGTATTCCTGCTCGCCCGGCACACCCATTTCGCGCCAGCGGGCCCCGGTGGCCAGAATCACGGTTTTGGACTTGAGGGTCGCACCGCTTTCAAAGCGAATTTCGTGCAAGTCACCGGCGTTTTTGGCCGGCACCAGGCTGCTGGCACGTTGCAGGTTCATGATGTCCACGTCGTACTGACGCACGTGGGCTTCCAACGCGCTGGCCAGTTTCGGCCCTTCGGTCTCCTGCACGGAGATGAAGTTTTCGATGGACATGGTGTCCAGCACCTGGCCGCCGAAGCGCTCAGCCGCAACACCGGTGCGAATGCCTTTACGTGCGGCGTAAATGGCAGCAGCAGAACCGGCCGGGCCACCACCCACAACAAGTACATCAAAGGCGTCTTTGGCGCTGATTTTCTCGGCGGCCTTTTCGATACCGCTGGTGTCGAGCTTGGCGAGGATTTCTTCCAGGCCCATACGGCCCTGGCCGAAGTTCACGCCATTGAGGTACACACTGGGCACCGCCATGACCTGGCGCTCATCGACTTCAGCCTGGAACAGCGCGCCGTCGATGGCGACGTGGCGGATGTTCGGGTTAAGCACGGCCATCAGGTTCAGCGCCTGAACCACGTCAGGGCAGTTCTGGCACGACAGCGAGAAGTAGGTCTCGAAGCTGAACTCGCCTTTCAAGGCACGAATCTGTTCAATCACTTCGACACTGGCCTTCGACGGGTGGCCACCGACTTGCAGCAGGGCCAGCACCAGCGAAGTGAATTCATGGCCCATTGGGATGCCGGCAAAACGCAGGCTGATATCGGCACCCGGGCGGTTGATGGAGAACGACGGCTTGCGCGCATCATTGCCATCGGTGTTGAGGGTAATCAGCGTGGTGAGGCTGGTTACGTCTTGCAAAAGGGCAAGCATTTCCTGGGATTTCGCACCGTCGTCGAGGGAGGCGACGATCTCGATCGGCTGGGTGACCCGTTCCAGGTATGACTTCAACTGAGCTTTAAGATTGGCGTCCAACATACGGGCGATTTCCTGTTAATTCGGTTTATTGCAGACAAAAAAACGCCCGAGCGACTCTCGCCCGGGCGTTTTGAGGGCGGTGCAGCTTACTTAAGGTGCGGCAATCCGCCCTTGATGTTTCACAGATTTAGATCTTGCCGACCAGGTCCAGGGACGGAGCCAGAGTAGCCTCGCCTTCTTTCCACTTGGCTGGGCAAACTTCACCTGGGTGAGCAGCGACGTATTGAGCGGCTTTGATTTTGCGCAGCAGCTCGGAAGCGTCACGGCCAACACCGCCGTCGTTCAGTTCAACGATCTTGATCTGACCTTCCGGGTTGATCACGAAAGTACCGCGGTCTGCCAGGCCAGCTTCTTCGATCAGTACGTCGAAGTTGCGCGAGATGGTCAGGGTTGGGTCGCCGATCATGGTGTACTGGATTTTGCCGATGGCTGGCGAAGTGTTGTGCCAGGCAGCGTGGGCAAAGTGGGTGTCGGTGGAAACGCTGTAGATCTCGACGCCCAGTTTCTGGAATTCGGCGTAGTTGTCAGCCAGGTCTTCCAGTTCGGTTGGGCAAACGAAGGTGAAGTCGGCTGGGTAGAAGAAAACTACCGACCATTTGCCTTTCAGGTCAGCGTCAGTCACATCTACGAAGTTGCCGTTTTTGTAGGCGGTCGCTTTGAACGGTTTTACTTGGCTGTTGATGATAGGCATCGGTGACTCTCCGTCAGTGGTTGAAAAGTTGATGAGATGAATCCTACTCACTCTTTCCGTCGATGGCTCATTGGCAAACCTGATGCTGACGATTGGTTTTCCCTATCAGGTCTCTGTATTAATAGAAGAAATCTCAAAGCAGCGGTTGAGTAGCCAAGGTCATGCCCAAAAAGGGTGTCGCTTCAACATAGCGCATGGCGGATTTCATGTCGCTCCAGCCGACGTAACTCATCAGCGACTTCAAATCCCAGCCGCTGCGGTGGGCCCACGTGGCAAAGCCACGGCGCAGTGAGTGGCTGGTGTATTGATCCGCAGGGATGCCCGCGCGTTCCAGGGCCTGACGCAGCAGCGGGATCACGCTGTTGGGGTGCAAGCCCTCCTCGCCCAGGTTGCCCCAGCGGTCTACGCCACGGAACACCGGGCCGCGCACCAAGGCCGAAACGCTGAGCCATTCGCTGTAAGCCTGCACGGGGCACAGGCGCAGCAGTGCCGGGGCCTGGTAGGTCTTGCCGAGGTTGTCGCGGTCACTTTTGCTGCGCGGCAGGTACAGGCTGATGCCGGTGCCGGGCACCGCTTGCACGTGTTCGATGCTCAGGCGGCACAACTCGTCGCTGCGAAAGCCGCGCCAGAAGCCCAGCAGGATCAACGCGGTGTCGCGCTTGGCGCGCAGTAATCGCGGCTGATCCCGCGCCTCAATGGCCTGCCTGGCTTCAACCTCAAGGGAGGCCACCACCTGCTCAAGGTGCTTGAGCTGCAAAGGCTCGGCTTGCTTCTCCTGCGCCGGGTGCACCGCCCGGATGCCCTTGAGCACCTTGCGCACCACGGGCGCCTTGGTCGGGTCCGGGAAACCCTGGCTGGTGTGCCACTGCGCCAATGCCGAAAGCCGCAGCTTCAAGGTGTTGACCGCCAGCACCCCGGCATGGGCCACCAGGTAGCGCGCCACGCTGTCGCTGGTGGCCGGCAGGAACCCGCCCCAGCTCACTTCAAAATGCTCGATCGCCGCGCGATAGCTGCGCCGCGTGTTGTCGCGGGTGGCGGCGTTGAGGTAACGGTCCAGGTCGCTCATAAAAGGCCTATTCGTACTGCTGGCGGGTGTATTAACGGTTAAAAACGCTCTGACACGGGATAATACGCCAATATCCCATCTGTTAATTCATGAATTTAAACGGTATTTTATTCGTGATACAGTATGTATCTACATACCACGTACCACAGTACTAAATCGACGGAGACCCCATGGCGCGCGGCGGCATAAACAAAGCAGTGGTTCAAACGGCACGCCTGGCGATCCTGGCCCGTGGCGAAAACCCCAGCATCGATGCGGTACGCATCGAGATGGGCAATACCGGCTCAAAAACTACCATTCACCGCTATTTGAAGGAGCTGGATGACAGCGAAACCCGGCTGACTATCACCCAGGCGCCCATCGACGACGAGCTGGGCGAGTTGGTAGCGCGGCTGGCCCAACGCCTTAAAGACAAGGCCCAGGAGCCGATTGACTTGGCGCTGGCGCAATTCGAACAGCAAAAAGCCGCCCTGCTCGCCCAGGTGCAAGCGCTTGAAGAAGCCCACGGCCAGCTCAAGCAGCAATTTGATATCCAGGCCGCCGCACTCGCCGAAGAAAGCGCCGCCTTGCAGACCGCCAGCACCAGCCTGCAAACCGAACAAACCCGCAATGCGGGGCTCAGCCAGGCGTGCAGCGATTACGAGTTGCGCATCAATGACAAGGACGAGCAGATTCGCTCGCTGGAAGACAAGCACCTGCACGCCCGCGACGCGCTTGAGCACTACCGCAATGCGGTCAAGGAGCAACGCGAGCAGGAACAACGGCGCCATGAAGGCCAGTTGCAGCAGGTGCAGGCCGAGTTGCGCCAGGCGCAACAAAGCGCCATGGTGCGTCAGGATGAGATCACCCAGCTGCATCGCGACAATGAGCGACTGTTGATCGAGCACCGCGTGACGAGCAAGGAATTGACCGCCCTGCAGGAGCAATCACGCAAGGAGCAGGCGCAACAGCAAACACTCAGCGAGCAACTGGGCCGAATCGAAAGCGAACGCACCCTGCTTCAGGAGCGTTTGCGGGTTGCGGTAGAGGAAAGTCAAGCGCGCCAGGCGGCGCTGAGCGAGCAACAGCAGGTCAGCAAAACCCTGGAGCTGGACCTGATCAAGGCCCAGGCCAGTATCGAGGCATTGCGCCTGGCGGCCGTCGTTGCAACGCCGCCAGAGGCAACCGCCGAGGCCTGATCAGCCCGCCACAGGCGTGCGCATGGTGACGAACTCTTCCGCCGCTGTGGGGTGCACGCCGATGGTTTCATCGAAATGCTGCTTGGTCGCGCCCGCCTTGAGCGCGATCGCCAAGCCCTGAACGATCTCACCTGCATCCGGCCCGACCATGTGGCAACCCAGGACTTTGTCGGTGTCGGCGTCGACCACCAGCTTCATCAAGGTTTTTTCCTGGCAATCGGTCAACGTCAGCTTCATCGGCCGGAAGCGGCTTTCGAAGATCTGCACCTTATGGCCGTTTTTCTTCGCATCTTCTTCGCTCAGGCCCACGGTGCCGATATTCGGCAGGCTGAACACCGCGGTCGGGATCATCGCGTAATCCACCGGACGGTATTGCTCAGGCTTGAACAGCCGACGAGCAACCGCCATGCCTTCGGCCAGCGCGACGGGCGTCAATTGCACCCGCCCGATCACATCGCCAATCGCCAGGATCGAGGCTTCGGCGGTCTGGTACAGGTCGTCGACTTCGACAAAGCCACGCTCATCCAATTTGACGCCGGTGTTTTCCAGCCCCAGGTTGTCGAGCATCGGGCGGCGACCGGTGGCGTAGAACACGCAGTCGGCTTCGAGCACGCGGCCGTCTTTGAGGGTGGCCTTGAGGCTGCCGTCGGCCTGCTTGTCGATGCGCTCGATATCGGCATTGAATTGCAGGTCGAGGCCGCGCTTGGTCAGCTCTTCCTTCAGGTGCGTGCGCACCGCGCCGTCAAACCCGCGCAGGAACAGGTCGCCGCGATACAGCAAGGTTGTCTGTGCGCCCAGGCCATGGAAGATGCCCGCAAACTCGACGGCGATGTAGCCACCGCCGACTACCAGCACGCGCTTGGGCAGCTCTTTAAGGAAGAACGCCTCGTTGGACCCGATGGCGTGCTCACGCCCCGGAATTTCCGGGATCTGCGGCCAGCCTCCCGTCGCGATCAGGATGTGTTTGGCCGTAAAGCGCTCGCCATTGATCTCTACCTGGTGCGGATCAACCAAACGCGCGTGCCCTTCGTGCAGGGTCACGCCGCTGTTAACCAGCAGGTTGCGGTAGATGCCATTGAGGCGGTTGATTTCTCGGTCTTTATTGGCGATCAGGGTCGCCCAGTCAAAGTTCGCTTCACCCAGTGACCAGCCGAAACCGCTGGCCTGCTCAAAGTCTTCGGCGAAATGCGCGCCGTACACCAGCAGCTTTTTCGGCACGCAGCCTACGTTCACGCAGGTACCGCCCAGGTAACGGCTTTCAGCTACCGCCACTTTTGCGCCAAAGCCTGCGGCAAAGCGCGCTGCGCGAACACCGCCGGAACCGGCGCCAATTACATACAGATCAAAATCGTAGGCCATTTCACTCTCCTCGGCAGCTCATCAGCATACCGACTTACATGGGGCTGAAAAACGAAAAAGCCACCCGAAGGTGGCTTTTTGGGCGAGCTACTGTGAATCAGTAAGCCTTACCGGTCTTGTAGAAGTGCTCGTAGCAGAAGTTGGTGGCCTCAATGTAACCTTCAGCGCCACCGCAGTCGAAGCGACGGCCTTTGAATTTGTAGGCAATCACGCAGCCATCTTTGGCTTGCTTCAACAGGGCGTCGGTGATTTGAATCTCGCCGCCTTTGCCTGGCTCGGTTTCTTCGATCAACTTGAAGATGTCCGGCGTCAGGATGTAACGACCGATGATCGCCAGGTTCGAAGGCGCATCTTCCGGCGCGGGTTTTTCAACCATGTCGCGCACACGAATCAGGCCATCACCGATGTCGTCGCCGGCGATCACGCCGTATTTGTTGGTTTCCTGAGGGTCGACCTCTTGAACCGCAACGATGGTGCAACGGTATTTCTGGTACAGCTTGACCATCTGGGTCAGTACGCCGTCGCCTTCCAGGTTGACGCACAGGTCGTCCGCCAGGACCACGGCGAACGGTTCGTCACCGATCAGCGGGCGGCCGGTGAGGATGGCGTGGCCAAGGCCTTTCATCTGGGTTTGACGGGTGTAGGAGAACGAGCACTCGTCGAGCAGTTTACGGATGCCGACCAGGTACTTTTCCTTGTCGGTGCCCTTGATCTGGTTTTCCAGCTCGTAGCTGATGTCGAAGTGGTCTTCCAGCGCGCGCTTACCACGGCCGGTAACGATGGAGATTTCGTTCAGGCCGGCATCCAGTGCCTCTTCGACGCCGTACTGAATCAGTGGCTTGTTCACCACCGGCAGCATCTCTTTGGGCATGGCTTTGGTCGCTGGCAAGAAGCGAGTGCCGTAACCGGCTGCTGGGAACAAGCATTTCTTGATCATATAAGTCCTTACAAAGGGCTGTGCGTACGGAATTCGGCGCAGTCTAATCAGGCCGCAGTCACCTTACAATGGGTCCTGCTGGCGTTGCGATGTCAACATAGAGAAAAAATGTGCGCGTAAGTTCCGCTGATCCTACGAAGAGCATTTACTCAGGACGCGACATAACCCGTCATCGCCCCTTTGCTTACGAGCGCCTCAATGGTTTTAGCACGCTTTTCGCTGCACGGCACTGGCCTGCAACAACTTGCGCGCCTCGGGGCCAATTGGCGCTATCATTGCTCGCCTGAACCACACCACGAGATTGATAGATGTCAGAACCAAAAGGCGTAAACGGCTACCTGATCACCAAGCGAGCGGACGGCTGGCACCTGATCAACTTCCACGGCGACAGCGTCGCCGGGGTATTCGCGAGCGAAAGCATGGCCGTTGCGGTGGCTGAAGTGTTTGTGGACGAAGCCGGCCACGCGTCGAGCAAGCGCCCAAAAGATAAAAAGTAAGCGTCATTGCTTGCGCACAAAGCCCCGGTCGACGGGGCTTTTTTGTGTTTGTCTGTACCTTGATGGCCGTTCGCTATAATCTTGCAGAAAACGCCCCACGACAGTGTCTGCGCCCCACCTACACCCTCAACGACGACCCAACTCATGAACAAGATTCTGGCATTGACTGCGGCCCTGGCGCTGATGACCGGCTGCACCACCACGTCCGACACCTACCTGAAAAACGGCGAGCAAGGCCTGACCATCGACTGCTCGGGCGAGGCCAATTCGTGGGCCAGTTGCTACGAAAAAGCTGATGCTTCGTGTGCAGGCACCGGCTACCGCATCGTCGGCACCGAAGGCACGCCGGCACTCAAGGAAAGCGACAAGACCCTGGGTAAAGACGTGGGCAACTTCAAAAGCCGCAGCGTCGTGGTGGTGTGCAAGTAACCTTGCGCGCTACAGATGAACTTCGGCGAATTTGATCCCCAGGCCGCGCAAGGTCTCGATAAGGTCGTCCAGGCGCGGGAATGACTCAACCTCGTCCTGATCGTCAACCAGGAAGTAACTGCGACCGCCGCTCTTCTTGAAAAATACGATCCACTCGCCCAGGTCGGCGGGGTTCTGGATAACATGGGTGGCCGAAATATGGCCTTCGGCATGTCGGGCTTTGACGTGTTCTCGTTTCATGACGGGCTTTCCAGGAAGGACAAATGCCGCGCAAACCCAGGGTTTGAGCGGCATTTTTGCATTGAATGGCGCATTGAATGGCCGACAGTTTAACGGATGCCCTGCCCGATCAGCACGCCCTCTACCGTCTGACCGTAAAGATTGACCCCGTCATTGGCGTGAAACTTGACCCGGGTCTTCTCTATGGAGCCTTCAACCAGGCGTGGATCCTGCGGCCGTTCGTGGCTGTTGACGTAAGCCGCCACATCCCACGCCTGCTGATCACTCAGGCTCCCACCCTTGCCCAGCGGCATGTTGTGCTTGATGAATGAGGCTGCCGTGTTGATTCGGTGCATGCCGGCGCCCCAGTTGTAGGAATCTTTGCCCCACAGCGGCGGCATCACATAGCTGTCACCGACTTTTTGCCCCTGCCCTTCGCCGCCGTGGCACACCGCGCACTGGCCCTTGTACACCTCGGCGCCCTGAGCCAGGTTGTAACCCTTGGCCGGTTGCGCCACGTCCGGGTAGCCGCGCCCCGCAAGTTCCAAGCCCAGCGGCGCCTTGCTGGCCAACCAGTAGGAATAGACTGACAGCGCGGTAATCTCCGGGCTGTCGGCGGCCGGTGGCGTGCCGCCATTCATGCTGAACTGGAAGCAGCCCTGCAAGCGTTCGGCGAAGGTGTTGACCTTGTCGTTCTTCTTTCGATACGCCGGGTACATCGGGTACGCGCCCCACAGCGGCGCTGAGTTGGCCAGGCGACCTTGATCCAGGTGGCAATTGCTGCAGTTGAGCCCATTGCCGACAAATTGTGGCGCCAGGCGTTTGGTGTCGACGAACAAGGCGTAGCCCTGGCGCACCAGCTTGCCGTAGGCATTGTCGGGCAGCTCGCTTTCCTGTGGCGGCTGGAAGAGGTCGGCCGCTGCGAGCTTGGCCGATGGCTGCAATTGGGACTGGTCTTCCATGGCAATCGGTGCCGAGTGGGCAGGCAGTGCAACCAGCAAGCCGAGTACAGCCGCTAACGTGAAGGGCTTCATGGCTTGGCCTCCCGTTTCAACCCTGCGAAATACTGGGCCACGCCCTGCACTTCTTCTGCCGTCAGGGACTTGGCGATATGGCCCATCAAGTCATTGGGGTCATTGTGACGGCTGCCGTTCTGCCAGGCCATCAACTGCGCTGCCAGGTACGCGGCAGGCTGGCCCGCCAGCGGTGGGAACGCATCACCTACACCAACACCGGCAGGCCCATGGCAGCTGACGCACGCGGGGATCTGACGTTCCCAAGCGCCCTGCAGTGCAAGCTTTTGCGCGGCACCCACAGGCATATCGCTGCGATACGCCGTTGCGACGCCCGGAAACGGCATTGCCGCCACCGCCTCGCTGACCGCCGTCACTTCCTCTTCAGTCAGCGCCTTGGCCAACGGTTGCATCACCGGATGGCTGCGCGCCCCGCTGCTGAAGTCCGCCAACTGTTTGCGCACATACTCGGCCGGCAACCCTGCCAGCCTGGGGAAACCGGCGGCAGCCAGGCCCAGCCCATCGGCACCGTGGCACGCCACACAGGGCATGGCGCCGGGCTGTGAGCCGCCTTCGGTAAAGACTTTTTTTCCCTCCAGCGCGTGGGCGTTGCCCACTAGCAATAACAACGCGCTGCCTATCAACAGTCGTTCCAGAAACATCATCACGGCTCCTTCCTTATAGTTATATGCTTAGACTACAAACGCATAAGCTTACAAATAGTAGGGCAATGATCCTCAGGCGACAACACTCGAATAGACGCAAAAAAAAGCCTGACGCTGCAACGGCAGGGTCAGGCTTTTTTATCGGGTTCAGTACGCGGATAAACCAGAGGCTCAGCCGGAGATGCAATCCTCCCCGGCTTTCTTGATGTCGCCTGGGCGAATCGGCACATTTGACATGCTTTCATAGAGCTTGATACTGCTGCCGCTGGAGCGCTCTTCGATCTCGAAGATCGCCGAAGGGTCGGCCGAGAATTTCTGCGGCACAATCACTTGTACACCGTCCTTATGCGGCTCAATCTGCGGCGGCCGGCGCGTCGCTTCCAGTTTTCGGACCACACACGCGGCATATTCAGGCGGTTTTTTGCCTGAAATAACCACTAAGGTTGGCGGGGTCTGCTTGATATCTGCAACCGAAGCACATCCACCTAACGCCAAGGCCAGAACCAACACACTCCACTTCATACTTAAACCTCCGATAAAGACCCTACGACAGCGTAGAGAGAAAATTTCTCCCGCATATGTAGGATTTATCTCTGAAAACTCGGGAAATAACTGTTTTAAATTGTCGAAGTCGTCGACGACGACCCGATAATAATCGCGTCAGGGCTGATAAACTCTATCTTAACCTACGTATCATTCTGATTTTTCAGAAAAAGCCCTTCTGGAGACACCCCCATGAAATTCATCCACCAGCGCGAGCACCTCAACGAGGGCGACATCGTTGTCATCGAATGCTCGCAGACCTGCAACATTCGCCTGATGAGCGATGCCAATTTCCGCAGTTTCAAGAACGGCGGCCGCCACACCTACCATGGCGGCGCGTTTGACAAATTCCCGGCGAAAATCACCGCACCCAGCACCGGATTCTGGAACATTACCCTGGATGTGGTCACGCGCCGCGCCATCAGCGTGACCCGCAAACCTGCGTTGTCCCACAAGATTCGCATTGTTCGCCGCACCAGCACCAAACTGAGCTGAGCCGAACCCTCGACAGGAAAACCGCTGTGACTAAATACGTTATGAAGTACAAGCTCAATGGCGAACGTCGCTTTGAATTCGCCCTGCTGCCATCGGGAAGCGTTGAAGAAGCCAAGGAAGCCCTGGCAAAAATCCACGATGCCACCGATGAAATCACCGACATCACCGTGAGCAAGGCGCTGTAAACCATGCCAGGCCCGACGGCTGATCTGTTCGCTGAGGACGCCTTGCAGCAACCGGCGGGGCGCGAGCAGATTGGCGAAGAGTCCTACGTGCTAAAGGGCTTCGCCTTGCCCTGGATTGACCGCCTGCTGCCTGAGTTGCGACGGGTGTTGGCCCAATCGCCGTTCCGGCAAATGGTCACGCCCGGCGGCTTCACCATGTCGGCTGCACTGAGCAGTTGCGGCGCATTGGGTTGGACCACCGACAGCGCCGGCTACCGCTACAGCCCGGTTGACCCACGCAATCAGCAGCCCTGGCCGGCTATGCCCGAGACGTTGCGTGAATTGGCCACGCTTGCCGCAGCCGAAGCGGGCTTCAGCGCGTTTGCCCCGGACGCCTGCCTGATCAACCGCTATGTGCCGGGCGCCAAGATGTCCCTGCATCAGGATAAAAACGAACGCGCCTATAACGCCCCTGTGGTTTCAGTCTCCCTGGGCCTGCCGGCGATCTTTCTGTTTGGCGGCCATGAGCGCAGCAGCAAAACCCAAAAAATTTCACTGTTCCACGGCGACGTGGTGGTCTGGGGTGGCGTCGATCGCTTGCGTTTTCATGGGGTGATGCCCATCAAGGAAGGCGTGCATGCGGTCATGGGCCCGCAGCGCATCAACCTGACCTTTCGCACTGCCGGCTAATTTGACCGCAAGCTTCAGAGTGTCGGCCATCAGCAACACGGTTAATCTGGCTGTGATCCGTCAAGAGTGCAGGCCATGACCACCGAACAAGACCCTCGCTGGGCCGCTATCGTCGCCCGTGATGCCAAGGCCGACGCCCTGTTTGTCTACGGCGTTAAAACCACCGGCGTGTATTGCCGCCCCAGCAGCGCCTCGCGGTTGCCACGCCCGGAAAACATCGAGTTCTTCGACACCCCGGCACAGGCTGAAGCGGCGGGTTATCGCCCGAGCAAACGCACGGCCGGCGACCAGACGCAATTGGCGGCCCACCACGCCCAACTGGTGGCCGAGGCATGCCGGCAGATTGAGCAAGCCGAAACCGCGCCCAGCCTGGAAGCACTCGCCCATGGCGCCGGCCTAAGCGCATTCCATTTTCATCGCGTATTCAAAGCCGTCACCGGCCTTACACCCAAGGCCTACGCCAGCGCCTTGCGTTCGCGCAAAGTCCGCCACAGCCTCAAGGGCGAGCATTCGGTGACCGACGCGTTGTATGACGCGGGCTTTAATTCCAACAGCCGCTTCTATGAGTCAGCCAATCAACTGCTCGGTATGAAGCCCAGCGACTACAAAGCCGGCGGCACCAACAGCACGATTTTGTTTGCCGTGGGCCAATGCTCGCTGGGGGCGATTCTGGTGGCGCAAAGCCAACGCGGCGTGTGTGCGATTTTATTGGGCGATGACCCGGACGCCCTGCTGCGCGACCTGCAAGACCAGTTCCCCAAAGCCGAACTGGTCGGCGCAGATCATGAATTCGAACAGTTGATCGCCCAGGTCGTGGGTTTTATCGAAGCCCCTGCCCTGGGTTTGAATTTGCCCCTGGATTTGCGCGGCACCGCCTTTCAGGAACGGGTGTGGCAAGCACTGCGCGACATCCCGGTGGGCAGCACCGCCAGCTACGCACAGATAGCTGCGCAGATCGGCGCGCCCAAGTCATTTCGCGCGGTGGCCCAGGCCTGTGGCGCCAACAGCCTGGCGGTGGCGATTCCCTGCCACCGGGTAGTGCGCAGTGATGGAGAGCTGTCGGGCTACCGCTGGGGCGTAGAGCGCAAACGGCAACTGTTGGAGCGCGAACAGTCGGTGAAACGCTAGGGAATACCGATATATACACCGGCTGTTATTTGATCGCTTGCAGCGCCCTCGCCTTCAAAGCCCCAGTTTTCGTTTACGGAATTCGGCCACCTTATGCCGGTTTCCACACAACGCCATGCTGCACCAGCGGCGCTTGTGAGCCTTGGTCCGATCATAAAACCACAGGATGCATTCCGGATGCTCGCAGCGGCGAATCAGGTTGAAGTCGCCAGCCACCAATAAATTAGCCGCTGCTTCGGCAATCGGCGACAAAAATTGCTCGGCGCTCTGCACCTTGCGTTGGCGCTCCAATTGCGGCGCGCCGGATGCCGGCCAAAGCAGCTGCGGGTGGCTCACCGCCTTGCGCAAAAAGCCATTGAGGGCCGCCGGGTTGCCCGCCTGGCCCTGCTTGCGTGCGGCGACCAATTCACGAATCACCTCACGCAGCTCCCGCGCGGCGCGCAGCAACGCGCCGTCATCAAATACCGGAATGCCGCCCGCCTCGGCCCACTGCAAACGCACCAGCCAACGCTGCACGTCCGCGTCCGCCTGCCAGAAATCCCACGGCACGCCGTCGATGTTCGCCAGGGTATTGAGCATGTCCAACACCGGCTCATCGGCCAGGACATAAGGTTCGAGCGGTGCAACTGAGGGCGTAGAGATGGCCATGGTGAATCCTCTTGATCACGGCGCAATCGTAACCGTTATTTCCAATTTTGTGTAGTTACACCAGGCAAATTTATAACCGGTATAAATCATTTGACAGGTTACTTTTTTGAGCGCAGCTTTTTAGGGCGTGTAACCACTAAACCAAATCAATCAAGTTACAAAAGGCGTACTGATCATGTCTATCCAAGCCCCTGTCGTTCGCTACCACCACGTCGATGCCGACGGCGTGCGCATGTTCTACCGTGAAGCCGGCGACCCGGCAGCCCCGGTGATTTTGCTGCTGCACGGCTTCCCGAGTTCTTCGCACATGTACCGCGACCTGATCCCGCTGCTGGCCACGCGGTTTCGGGTGATTGCGCCGGACTTGCCAGGTTTCGGCTTTACCGAAGTGCCCGCAGAACGCGACTACCACTACAGCTTCGACAACCTGGCAACCACCGTGGGGCATTTTGTCGATGCACTGAAACTCACGCGCTACGCCCTGTACGTCTTCGATTACGGCGCACCGGTTGGCCTGAGGCTGGCGGTGGCGCACCCACAACGGGTCAGCGCGCTGGTCTCGCAAAATGGCAATGCTTACCTGGAAGGCCTCGGTGATGCCTGGGCACCGATTCGTGCCTATTGGGCCGAGCCCAGCCAGGCCAACCGCGAGGTGATCCGCAACGCGGTGATCAGCCTGGAGGGCACGCGCTACCAGTACCTGCACGGCGTGAGTACACCTAAGTTGATCGCGCCGGAATCCTACATGCTTGATGTGCTGTTGATGCAGCGCCCCGGCAATGACGAGATCCAGTTGGACCTGTTTCTCGACTACCGCAACAACCTCACCCTGTACCCGCAATTCCAGGCATTTTTCAAGGCCACGCAGGTGCCAACGCTAGTGATCTGGGGCGAGCACGACCCGTTCTTCATTCCACCCGGCGCCCACGCCTACAAGGGCGACAATGCCAATGCCGTGGTCGAGTTGCTGGACACCGGCCACTTCGCCCTGGAAACCCACGCCGCGCATATCGCCGAGCGCATTCATACGGTGTTGGGGCATGCCATCGACTGACGCAAAAGCACGAAACCGCTACCTCGTCCAGTGAATAAAACAGACTGGCCGGGTGCCAATGGCCCTGCTAAAACAGCGCAAAGTCTTACTCACGCTGGAGACGCCCCATGAGCACCTGGCCAGACACTCGCATTCTCGACCTGCTGGGCATCGACGTGCCCATCATCCAGGCGCCGATGGCCGGCGCCACCACCACCGCGATGGTCATCGCCGCCAATCAGGCCGGCGCCTTGGGCTCAATGCCCGCCGCCGCGCTGAGCATCGAGCAACTGCGCGAAGCCTTGAGCGCCATTCGCCAAGCCAGCGCGAGCCCGATCAACGTCAATTTCTTCTGCCATCAACCGCCAGCGGCTGATCAAGCGCGTGACCAGCGCTGGAAGGCGTTGCTGGAACCCTACTACCGCGAGCTGGGCGCCGATTTTGATGCACCCACCCCTGTGTCCAACCGCGCGCCGTTCAACGAAGCGGCCTGCAAAGTCGTCGAAGAATTTCGCCCCGAGGTGGTGAGCTTTCACTTTGGGCTGCCGGAACAAGCCTTGCTCGATCGGGTTAAAGCCACCGGTGCCAAGGTGCTGTCCTCGGCGACCACCCTTGAAGAAGCCGTTTGGCTCGAACAGCATGGCTGCGATGCAATCATTGCGATGGGCATTGAAGCCGGTGGCCACCGAGGAATTTTCCTCAGTGACGACCTCAACACCCAAATTGGCTTGATGGCGCTGGTGCCGCAAATGGTCGACGCGGTGAAGGTGCCGGTGATCGCCGCAGGCGGCATTGGCGATGCACGCGGCGTCGTCGCGGCATTGGCCCTGGGTGCCTCGGCGGTGCAAATCGGCACCGCGTACCTGTTTACTCCCGAAGCCAATGTCAGCGCGTCCCACCACCATGCACTGCGTAACGCCCAGGCCAGCGAAACCGCGCTGACCAACCTGTTCACCGGCCGCCCGGCGCGCGGCATCGTCAATCGAGTGATGCGTGAACTGGGCGCGATCAACTCATCGGCACCGGCATTCCCCACCTCTGGCGGCGCCCTGATGCCGCTCAAGGCCAGGGATGAAGCCGGCTTCAGCAACCTGTGGGCAGGCCAGGCACTGCGTCTGGGTAGAGATATTTCCACGTATGACCTGACCCGTCAGCTGGCCGAACAGGTGCTTGCCAAGCTCAAGCGCGACTGACATTTGGGGCAACTTTGCACTGTACCGGCAATGGCCAACCGCTATATATTCTCATACATAGCGGTAAAGCCTTCTGCCTAGAGCATGCCGTACATTCCCAAGGAGCTGCTTCATGATGATCCGCGCTTCACGCCTGGCCCCCCTTATTGCCGCCTTTGCCTTCGGCTCTGCCCACGCCGATGAAGTCCAGGTGGCTGTCGCCGCCAACTTCACCGCGCCGATCCAGGCGATTGCCGCCGATTTCGAAAAAGACACCGGCCACAAACTGGTCGCCGCCTACGGCGCTACCGGCCAGTTCTATACCCAGATCAAGAACGGTGCGCCGTTCGAAGTGTTCCTCAGCGCCGATGACACCACCCCGCAAAAGCTTGAAAGCGAAGGCGACACGGTCAAAGGTTCACGCTTCACTTACGCGGTCGGCACCCTGGCGCTGTGGTCGGCCAAAGAAGGTTACGTGGATGCCAAGGGCGATGTGCTGAAGAAAAACGACTTCAAACACCTGTCCATCGCCAACCCCAAAGCGGCACCTTATGGCCTGGCCGCCACTCAAGTGCTGGCTAAAGAAGGCTTGAGCGAGAAGGTCAAGGACAAGCTGGTCGAAGGCCAGAACATCACCCAGGCTTACCAGTTCGTGTCCACCGGCAACGCCGAGCTGGGCTTTGTCGCGCTGTCGCAGATCTACAAAGACGGCAAGGTCACCAGCGGTTCGGCGTGGATCGTGCCGGCGGCCATGCATGACCCGATCAAACAAGACGCGGTGATCCTCAATAAAGGCAAGGACAGTGCGGCGGCCAAAGCCTTGGTTGAATACCTCAAGGGGCCAAAAGCCGCTGCGGTGATCAAGTCCTACGGTTACGAATTGGCCAACTGAATATGCCGCTGTCGAGTGCCGATTTTTCCGCCATCTGGTTGACCATCAAACTGGCGTCATTGACGACTGTGATCCTGCTGATCATCGGCACTCCGATCGCCCTGTGGCTGTCGCGCACCCGCTCCTGGTGGCGCGGCCCCATAGGCGCGATTGTCGCGTTGCCGTTGGTGTTGCCACCGACGGTGATCGGTTTTTACCTGCTGTTGACCATGGGCCCCAACGGCTATTTCGGCCAGTTCACCCAATGGCTGGGCCTGGGCACCCTGACGTTCAGTTTCGCCGGGCTGGTGATCGGCTCGGTGATCTATTCCATGCCGTTTGTGGTGCAGCCGTTGCAAAACGCCTTCTCCGCCATTGGCACGCGCCCACTGGAAGTGGCCGCGACGCTGCGCGCCAACCCTTGGGACACGTTTTTCACGGTGATCCTGCCCCTGGCCCGCCCCGGTTTTATCACCGCCTCGATTCTGGGCTTCGCGCACACCGTCGGTGAGTTCGGCGTGGTGTTGATGATCGGTGGCAATATTCCCAACAAGACCCGCGTGGTCTCAGTGCAGATCTACGACCATGTCGAAGCCATGGAATATGCCCAGGCCCACTGGCTGGCCGGCTCCATGGTGGTGTTCGCTTTTCTCGTATTGCTGGCGCTCTATTCCAGCCGTAAAACCAGGATGGGTTGGAGCTGACCGCCATGATTGATGTTCGCCTGAACGTGAAGTACCCAGGTTTTGCGCTGGACGTAGACCTGCACCTGCCCGGCCGTGGCGTGACCGCACTGTACGGGCATTCCGGGTCTGGCAAGACCACATGCCTGCGCTGTATCGCCGGGCTTGAGCGGGCTGAAGACGGGTTTATCCAGATCAACGAAGAGGTCTGGCAAGACAGCCGCAACGGCGTGTTTGTACCGCCGCATAAGCGCGCATTGGGTTATGTGTTCCAGGAGGCGAGCCTGTTTGCGCATCTGTCTGTGCGCGCCAATCTGGAATTCGGCCTCAAGCGTATTGCCCGCTCGCTTCGCCGCGTGGACCTGGCCCAGGCCGCCGAACTGCTGGGCATTGGCCACTTGCTTGAACGCCACCCGCAGCACTTGTCCGGCGGCGAACGTCAGCGTGTCGGCATTGCCCGCGCGCTGCTCACCAGCCCGCAGCTGTTGTTGATGGATGAACCCCTGGCAGCCCTGGACAGCAAGCGCAAAAGCGAGATACTGCCCTACCTCGAACGCCTGCATGACGAATTGGATATTCCGGTGCTGTACGTCAGCCATGCCCAGGACGAAGTGGCGCGCCTGGCCGATCACATCGTGCTATTAAGCGACGGCAAAGCGCTGGCCAGCGGCCCCATCGGCGAAACCCTGGCACGCCTGGACTTGCCGATGGCGCTGGGCGATAACGCCGGGGTGGTCATCAATGGCAGCGTGATTGCCTACGATGAACACTATCAACTGCTCACCCTGCAATTGCCCGACAGCCCGTTGCAAATGCGCGTGGCTCATGCACCGCTGGCGTTGGGCAAACCGTTGCGGGTCAAGGTGCAGGCACGCGACGTCAGCCTCAGCCTGCACGCCGAAGAAGCCAGCAGCATCCTCAACCGCTTGCCGGTGACGGTCTCCCAGGAAATAGCGGCGGACAACAGCGCCCATGTACTGGTGCGCCTGGATGCCGGCGGTACGCCACTGCTGGCGAGGATTACACGCTTCTCCCGCGACCAACTGCACCTGCATGCGGGCCAGGCGTTGTGGGCGCAAATCAAGGCGGTAGCCGTGCTGGCGTAAGTATTTGGCACCCGCGCAAAACCCTGTGGTCAATCAGGTATACCGGCCTGATCTGTTGCCAAGGAACCTGCACCATGCCCGACTCTGCGCTGCCTGCCGACCTGCCCCGCGACCTGCATTATGTTGACGACACCCAACCCGGCATCCGCCGCAAAAAGCTGCGTGGCAAGTTTCAGTATCTCGACCCCAAAGGCCAGCGCATCACCGATGCCGATGAAATCAAGCGCCTGAATGCGTTGGCCGTGCCACCGGCCTACACCGATGTGTGGATCTGCGCCGACCCGCGCGGGCACCTGCAAGCCACCGGCCGTGATGCGCGAGGCCGCAAGCAGTACCGCTATCACACGCGCTGGCGCGAAGTGCGCGACACCGACAAATACTCGCGCCTGCAAGAGTTCGGCAATGCCTTGCCCAAACTGCGCAAGCAATTGGAAGCGCAAATCGCCGCGCCGGGGTTCACCCGTGAAAAAGTCCTGGCCACCGTGGTGATGCTGCTGGACGCCACACTGATCCGCGTCGGCAACACCCAATATGCCCGCGACAACAAATCCTACGGACTGACCACCCTGCGCAACCGCCATGTGGACATCAAGGGCAGCGAGATCCAGTTCCAGTTTCGCGGCAAGAGTGGCGTCGAGCACCAGGTCAGCGTCAAGGACCGGCGCCTGGCCACGGTGGTCAAGCGCTGCCTGGAGTTGCCGGGGCAGAATCTGTTTCAGTACCTGGACGAAGACGGCGAGCGCCGCACCGTCAGTTCCCACGACGTGAATGCCTATTTGCACAGCCTCACCGGCGCCGATTTCACCGCCAAGGACTACCGCACCTGGGCCGGCACCGCGATGGCGCTGGCGGTGTTGCGCGAGTTGGAGTGGCAGCCCGAATCCGATGCCAAGCGCCACGTGGTTGCGATGGTTAAAGATGTCGCCAAGCAGTTGGGCAATACGCCAGCGGTGTGCCGCAAGTGCTACATCCACCCCGCCGTGCTGGAGCATTTCAGCCTGGGCGAGCTGTCCAAATTGCCCAAGCCACGGGTGCGCAAGGGCCTCAAAGCCGAAGAAGTCGCGCTGGCGATGTTCCTCGAGCAATTGGCCACCGACTTGCCCAAGGGCGCCAAGCTGGGTTAGCCTTCGGGTCCCTTCTGACTCACGGGATGAGCGCCGACGTGAACCACTAAGCCTTCCAAAATGTACCTGCAACGAGCCGCCTGGCGCGCTTGTTGGCCTGTCCGACATTTTTTTGGAGGTGCTGATGACTGACGTCAAACGCCTGCCCGTATTGGTTTCCCTGCAACACGTGTGCTTCCAGTTCGCCAATGGCGAAACCTTGCTGGACGACCTCACCCTGTCCATTGATTACACACCCACCGGGATTGTCGGCCGTAATGGTCGCGGTAAAAGTATCCTGGCGAAGCTGCTTGCCGGGGTGCTTGCACCCTCTTCCGGTACGCTGGTCGGCAAGGCCCGCGTCGCTTACGTCGCACAGAGCCTGACGCTGCAACCGGGAGCAAGCCTTGCGCAGATCACCGATACTGCCCAGGCCTTGGCCGCGCTTGAGCGCATGGCCCGAGGCGAGGCCCGGGGCGGTGACCTTGAGCTGATTGACGATCGCTGGGACCTTGCCGAACGCTTGCGTGCCGCACTTGATGACGCGGGTTTACACGCGCTCGGCTTTGACGCGCCAGCCAATCAACTGAGTGGCGGCCAACTGGCCAGGGTTGCCGTCATCGGTGCGCTATTGGCAGCGCCGGATCTGCTGGTGCTGGATGAGCCCACCAACCACCTCGACAGCCATGGGCGCGAGTGGCTGCTGCGGGTTTTGCGCGAGTGGCGCGGCGGTTTGGTGGTGGTCAGCCATGATCGACAGCTGCTCAATACCCTGGCGCGCATCGTCGAGCTGTCGCCCCTTGGCATGCGTGTGTATGGCGGCAATTACGCTGCCTATCGCCAGCAACGCGATACCGAACAGCACGCTGCCGCCATGGCGCTTGAGCAAGCTCGCCTGCAACGCAGCCGCGAACGCAAGCGCCTGCAAAAAGATCACGACAGCCTGCAACGCAATGCCGCACGCTCACGCAAGCATGCCGAAACCGCCAACGTTGATCGCTTTACCAAAGCCCGCTGGAAAGGCGCCGCCAAGGAAATCGTCAGCACGGTGCGCAGCGCTCACCACGCCTACAAGAATGAGCTGGATGGGCAGGTGCGCCAAGCCTATGCACGTGTCGTCGATGAAACCCCGACCTTGCTCGCCCTGCCCGGCTCGGCCTTGCCCAACGGCCGACACGTACTCACCCTGGAGCATGCCCAACTGCCGTGGCTCGACCCGCACCAGCCGGCGACTTACCTCACGCTCAACCTGATCGGCCCGGTACGCGTGGCCGTGCGTGGGCCGAACGGTTGCGGCAAGTCCACGCTGCTCAAGCTGCTGGCGGGCCAATGGCAAGCGGTCAGCGGCACCTGTACGGTGTCGATACCCGCCGCGTATATCGATCAGCACCTGGCGCTGCTGATGGATGAGCGTTCCATCGTCGAACAACTCAACCTGCTCGACACGCCCCTGGCCGAAGCCGAGCTGCGCACGCGCCTGGCCTGGTTGCAACTGGATGCCCTGCGCGTCACCCAACCCACCGGCCAACTGAGCGGCGGCGAACGCTTGAAAGCTGCGATGGCGGTGACCCTGTGGCGCGATTCCCCGGCGCAACTGTTATTGCTGGACGAGCCCACCAACCATCTGGACCTGGAATCGGTACTGGCCTTTGAGCAGGCGTTGCGCGGGTTTACCGGGGCCATTGTCGCGGTGTCCCATGACGAGGCGTTCATCCAGGCGATCCGGCCGACCCACCATTTGACCTGGCAGCCCAGCGGCTGGCGACTGGAAAGTGTCTGAGGTCATTGCATGCACCGCCAAAGCGTCCTACGGTAGTGGCCGAATAATCTCACCGCGGAGCCCGGTCCTATGTTGCCTTCGTCCCAAAGGCCTTACGCCAATGCAGCGCTTGCCCATCGCCAACGCTGGCGCGGGCGGGTCGGCTTGATGCTGGTGGCCAGCCTGTCGGTGCTGGCGGGCATGACCGATGCGATTGGCTTTATGGCCAGCGGAGATTTTGTTTCGTTCATGAGCGGCAACACCACGCGCCTGGCGGTGGCAATCAGCGCCGGTGACCTGGGCCTGACCGGGCGCCTGCTGTTGCTGGTGGCAATGTTTGTGCTGGGCAACGCCCTGGGCGTGGTGGTCAGCCGCTTCAGCCGCCGGCATGCGCTGCCTTTGCTGCTGTGCATCGCCGCCTTGTTGTGCGGCGCAGCGCTGTGGCCCTTCGACGATACGTTGCCGGCGCTGCTGGCGGCGATCCTGGCCATGGGCATGCTCAATGCGGCCGTGGAAGAGGTCAACGGTTTGCCGGTGGGCCTGACCTATGTGACCGGCGCGCTCTCACGTTTTGGCCGCGGGTTGGGGCGCTGGATACTGGGGGAACGGCGTAATGGTTGGCGGGTGCAACTGGTGCCGTGGGTCGGCATGTTCGTGGGCGCCGTGATTGGCGCGGTGCTGGAGCACCAACTCGGGCTCAAGGCGCTGCTGGTCAGTGGCGCATTGGCTGCCGTGCTGGGGCTGGTGTCACTGAAGATTCCCCGGCGCTGGCACTTGGGCTACATGCCGCGCTAGGAAGAAAACGAGGCCCGCTCGACGATAAGGCCTCGACGTCCGTGTACTGGTAAAGAGCCATCACGTCGAGCGAGCGAAACGAATGATAAACCTATGCCCCGCGCCTGTCCCGCCGGGCATTTCCGAAAAATGCTAAGGAGACAGCCTACAGACAGGTTGCCAGTGCGGCCAACCGACGCTTGGCCGGCATCGTGTCCTGGGCGGCATAGTACTTGATGCTGGAACCGCCACCGGCTACGCGCACATCGGCAAAGTAGTCACCGCCCGTGGTGTAGACGGTAAAACCACCGGCTTCGAGCGGCTCTTTGAAGCCACCCGCGTCAATACCGAACACAGCCTCGTCCTGCCAGCCGAACTGAATGCATTGGGCTACCACCAATGTGGCCTTGTCCGACGCCAGGGTCTTGTAGGGCTGACCGCTGCGCGCGTCCTTCATCTTCGAGCCCGCACAACCGGACAGTGCGGCCACTGCCAATGCGCCAATTACCAGCTTTCGCATGCCATTGCTTCCTTGGAAAAAATGCGACTCTACCACTCTCCGGTGATTGTCTGATGCGTGCATGAACTTTGTTTCACTGTGAAGGGCGCGACTGGCCCCTATAGTCATCAGGCTCATTTTTAAGAAGTATCCCTTCTGCCCGCTCTCCCGCGGGCTTTTTTTTGCCTGGTTTTTTTGGCGGCGGTTGAGCACGCGGTGGTGATGTTTGTTGGGGGCATATCCATTATTTAGGTAACGGCGGCCTATGGTTCCGCTCTTACAGCGGCTTACTTTTTGAGGGACCGGAATGCCGGCCCAGCAAAAGGATGTAAGAGCAACAGCAACAGCAACAGCAACAGCAAAGCCATACTCGGTCTAATGTGGGAGCTGGCTTGCCTGCGATGGCATCAACTCGGTGTACCTGACACACCGAGGTGTCTGCATCGCAGGCAAGCCAGCTCCCACAGAAAAGCAGATCCCAGGTGTATGCAAATCCGCTTTTCGCTTTTGATCTAACCACTCAGGTCGGCTACTAGGCCGCCGTGCTCTGCTTTTGATCTTGATCTGCTTTTGATCTAAGACGCCCCGTTAACCACGCTGGCCGAACGCAGGCTTGAATCCGTGGGTAACCCGGCAGGACGCCGGGTTAGCCGCGCTGGGCCAAGGACGGCCCATCGCGGCGGCCCACGGATTCAAGCCGGAGTGAGGGCACACCGAGCATTAGCGAGGTGCCGAGTGGTGGGGCGAGGACCTTTTGGTGGACTTGTTCCCTCGCAGCGGACGCCAAGAAGCGATATTTTAATCGCAATCTTGGAGGCACTTATGGCACAGCAAACTCGCCGCCGTTACACCGATGACTTCAAAGCTCAGGCAGTGACACTCGCTGAAAGCATTGGTCGAGGAGAAGCTGCCCGACAGTTGGATATCTCGGTCAAAACCTTAGGTAATTGGCTGGACGCCGCACGCAACGGGCGTCCTCTCAGTTCTCCTGCCCGGCATCCGGTCTCTGACCTGGAAAGTGAGCTGGCTCGGCTTCGAGCTGAAAATGCCACGCTCAAAATGGAGCGAGAAATCCTAAAAAAAGCGACGGCGTTCTTTGCCAGAGAGTCCAACTGAGATACGCCTTCGTCGCCCGTGAACGGACTCACTTTCCAGTCAGGCTGTTATGTCGAGTGATGGAGGTCTCGGTGTCGGGCTTTCACGGCTATTTGAAGCGTCAGAAACGTCCTGATCCAGATGCGGCGATTCGCTTGGAAATTCGTGCGATTCATCGGGCAAGCCGAGGCACTTATGGGCGCCCACGCATGGTTAAGGCGCTTCATAACCGTTCGTACGCGATAGGGCACAAGCGAGTAGCTCGTCTGATGAGAGAGGAGATGCTGCGAGGAAAAATCAAAGCCCGGTTCAAACACTCGATGGATAACCGGTATATCCAACCCATTTCTGACAACGTGTTGAAACGACGTTTTTCCGTGACAAGCCCGGCACCCGCCTGGGTGGGGGATATCACATATATTTCGACTCGCCAGGGTTGGTTGTACTTGGCTGTGGTGTTGAGTATCCAGACCCGGCAGGTGCTGGGTTACAGCCTGTCGGATCGTATGCCCGAGGGTTTGGTACAACAGGCGTTCATGAACGCCTGGACCAGAGCGCCAGTTGATCACGGTGTAATTTTTCACTCTGATCGAGGCCGACAATACACCGGTAGCGGTTTTCGTAGCATGATCGCGGAAAGAGGCTTCGTGCAAAGCATGAGCCGTAAGGGGAATTGCTGGGATAACGCCGTGGCAGAGAGCTTTTTTGCCACACTCAAGAAGGAGGAAGCCATCGGTGTGTATCCCAGCAAAGCACAGGCCCATGCATCAATCGCAAGCTACATCCATGGGTTTTACAACGCGGCACGGCTGCACTCGGCGCTGGGATACAGCTCACCTAATGACTACGCAAAGCAACTGAAGCAAACTGCTTAACACTCGCTTCATGGCGTACGTTTTGAGGGAACAAGTCCATGGTTACTTTTGCGTCCTTGCAAAAGTGACCCGCTGTAAGAGCGGAACCATAGGCCGCCGTTACCGCAGCAACGGATATGTACCCTCAAAACCACCAGCGAAACAAATAAAACAACCCCATGCTCAACAGCACCGTAATCAACACGCTACGCGTCCAAAACATCAACGCCACCGCACAGGCTCCCGCCAGCAAATAAGGATTAGCCGGACTCAGATTCAACTGATGGTCAGCAAGAAAAATGATCGGCCCGCAAATCGCCGTCAGCATCCCAGGCACTGCAAACCCCAGAAACTCCCGCGCCCCACGGTTAAGCCGCACCGGCAAACGCGGCTCGATAAACAGGTAACGGTTAAGGAAAACCACCAGCCCCATGGCCACAATCATGATGTAGATCACTTCTGCCCTACCCCCAGCCGTTTGCAGGCAAACCCCGCAGTCATGCCCACCACCCCGGACACCACCACCGCCGACTCCCAGTGCAAAAAGCTCAGCCACACCGAAAACAGCAACGACACCGCCACACACACCACCGTCGGCACATCACGCACCACCGGGGTAATCAGCGCGATAAAGGTCGCGGCAATCGAAAACTCCAACCCCAACTGGTCAAGCCCGGGAATGCTTTTGCCGAGCACAATGCCAGCCAGGGTAAAAAGGTTCCAGGCGATGTAAAACGTCAGCCCCACCCCCAGCGCATACCAGCGATTGAACGTCTGGCGGTCATAGTGGTTGACCAGCGCGAAGAACTCATCAGTGAGCAGAAAGCCCAGGCTCATGCGCCAGCGGGCGTTAAGTGACGAGAGTGTCGGGCGCATATGCATGCCGTACAGCAAATGCTGGGAAGTCAGCAGCAAGGTGGTCAGCACAATCGAAATCAGGCTGGCGCCACTCTTGACCATGCCGATGGCCACCAACTGCGCAGCACCGGCAAACACGATGGCGGACAAACCCTGGGCTTGCAGTGGGGTAAATTGCGCGTCAATGGCCATGGAGCCGGCGAGCAGCCCCCACGGCGCACAGGCCAGGGATAACGGAATAACGGCGATGGCGCCGCGGGCGAAGGCGTAATGCGGTAAGGCAGCAGGCATGGAGACGGCTCATCGACAAACAGTCGACAAGCATGCCAGCGTTTAAAGCAGGTTGTCTTGAACGATCTTGCGCACTCAGGCGAGCTTGACCGACACCTGCTCCACCGAGTCGCGCGCCTCACGCAGTTCATGGGCGTCCTGATTGAGCCGGTGAATGGTATTGAGCAGGCGTTGGCGCAGCACTTCATCGCCGAGTTTTTCGACGGCGCGCATCAGGTCAAACGCCGCGATTTCGTTATTGTCCGCGACGGAATCGAGGGTCTTGCGCAGGTTGCGAGTGGCACGGGTCACGCGGGTTCATCCTTCATCAGCAATGGGCAGGCACTTTAGGACATTCGTGTTTCATTTTAATTTCAGTCACTTGTGGTTGATTGGGCGGGGTTTGATCCATATCAATCGAATACAGGATTTGACCTACATATATGGACATACGTATATTCGAATAAACGCATATGAAAAAGACCTTCATCATGTCAGACCCCTTCTCCCCGCCCACCCTGTTCAAATGCCTGGCCGACGCCACCCGTGCCCGCTTGACGTTATTGATCCTGCGCGAAGGCGAACTTTGCGTGTGCGAACTGATCCATGCTCTGGACGACAGCCAGCCAAAGATCTCCCGTCACCTGGCGCAACTGCGCAGTTGCAGGTTGTTGCTGGATCGTCGTCAGGGCCAATGGATCTACTACCGCATCAACCCGGCACTGCCCGTTTGGGTCACTCAAGTGCTGGACACCACCTTGCAAGCCAACCAACCCTGGTTGCACCACGACGCGCAGCGTCTTGCTGCCATGGGCGACCGACCACAACGGGCCAGCACCTGCTGCTGAGCCATCGGAGCGTTAATTCATGCTTGTCGCAATTGGCATTTTTATCTTCACCATCGTTCTGGTCATCTGGCAGCCCAAAGGCCTAGGAGTCGGCTGGAGTGCAAGCATGGGCGCCATCCTGGCGCTGGCCTGCGGGGTCATCAGCCTGGCGGACATCCCCGTGGTGTGGCACATCATCTGGAACGCCACCGGCACCTTTGTTGCGCTGATCGTCATCAGCCTGTTGCTCGACGAGGCCGGCTTCTTTGCCTGGACCGCCCTGCATGTGGCGCGTTGGGGTCGTGGGCGTGGCCGGCGGCTGTTTGCCTATATGGTGCTGCTGGGCGCGCTGGTTTCGGCGCTGTTTGCCAACGACGGCGCCGCGTTGATCCTCACGCCCATCGTCATGTCGATGCTGCTGGCCTTGCGCTTTTCTCCGGCAGCGACCCTGGCGTTTGTGATGGGCGCGGGGTTTATCGCGGATACCGCGAGCCTGCCGCTGGTGGTGTCGAACCTGGTGAATATCGTCTCGGCGGATTACTTCAAGATCGGCTTCAACGAATACGCGGCGGTGATGGTGCCGGTGAACTTCGTCAGTGTCGCCGCCACCCTTGCGGTCCTGCTGTGGTTCTTTCGCCGCGATATTCCCCAGGCCTACGACCCGGCCGACCTCGAAGACCCCGCCAGCGCCATCCATGATCGTGCGACCTTTCGCGCCGGCTGGTGGGTGTTGGGCATCTTGCTGGTGGGCTGTTTCGCGTTAGAGCCGCTGGGCATTCCCATCAGTGCGATTTCCGCCGTGTGCGCTGTGTTGCTGCTGGTGATCGCCGCCAAGGGCCACAAGATCTCCACACGCAAAGTGTTGAAAGAAGCGCCGTGGCAGATCGTGGTGTTTTCCTTGGGCATGTACCTGGTGGTCTACGGCCTGCGCAACGCCGGCCTGACCACCTACCTCGCTACTTGGCTCGACACCTTCGCCACCTACGGCGTATGGGGCGCGGCCATGGGCACCGGCGTGCTGACGGCGCTGTTGTCATCGGCGATGAACAACCTGCCGACGGTGCTGATCGGCGCGCTGTCGATCGAGTCCAGCCATGCCGTGGGCGTGGTCAAGGACGCGATGATCTACGCCAACGTGATCGGCAGCGACCTGGGCCCGAAAATCACCCCGATCGGCAGCCTGGCCACCTTGTTGTGGCTGCATATTCTGGCGCGCAAAGGCATCACCATCACCTGGGGTTACTACTTCAAGGTCGGCATCGTGCTGACCTTGCCGGTGCTGTTGATCACCCTCGCCGCCCTCGCCTTGCGCCTGAGTCTCTGAAGGAGATACCGCAATGAAAGTCCTGTTCATGTGTACCGCCAACAGCTGCCGCAGCATCTTGTCCGAGGCGATGTTCAACCACCTCGCGCCGTCAGGTTTCGAGGCGATCAGTTCCGGCAGCTTCCCCAAAGGCCAGGTGCTGCCGCGCAGCCTGAGCACGCTGCAGGCGGCGGGCATCAACACCGAAGGTCTGTACAGCAAGGGCAATGACGCCTTTGAGGGCAGCCCGCCGGATCTAGTGATTACCGTGTGCGACAAAGCTGCGGGCGAAGCCTGCCCGGTGTATTTCGGGCCGGCGGTGAAGGCGCATTGGGGCTTGGAAGACCCGTCCGACATTGACGGTAACGAGGCAAGTATCGACGCGGCCTTCAACACAACATTGGACATCATCGCCAGGCGCTGCAGGGCGTTTTTCGCTCTGCACTTCGCCAGCCTTAGCCCTGCCGCGCTAAAGACCGAACTCGACCACATCGCGCAGTTGTAACTGGAGAAGCGGATGACCAGGTTGCCAAATCCGAGCACAACCCTGACGCAACGTGTCAGCCAACGGTCGATTTGAGCGGCCCTGTCAGCGTATGCTCACGCTGAACTCCTTTCGAGCTGACGCATGAGCGCCATATA
This sequence comes from Pseudomonas sp. FP2338, assembly GCF_030687515.1. NCBI lineage: Bacteria > Pseudomonadati > Pseudomonadota > Gammaproteobacteria > Pseudomonadales > Pseudomonadaceae > Pseudomonas > Pseudomonas sp. FP2338. The sequence continues at coordinate 3,278,577 of NZ_CP117436.1, forward strand.
TCACGCCTGGCTGGGCAATTACGAAGTCAGCAGCACCGCCTGCACCGGCCTGACCTTTGCCCGCCATAGCCATGATGAATGCGTGATCGGCGTAAACCTCGTCGGTGAGGAAAAGGTCTGGCTCGACCGCCGCGAATTCGAAGCCGGGCCGGGCAGCATTACGCTGTACAACCCCGGTCAGATTCAGGGCGGTGGCGCGGCGCAAGGCGCGCCTTGGCAGTTTGTCAGCCTGTATGCCACAGCCGACCAATTGGCGGCTGACCTGGGGCTGGGGCAGCTGGAGTTTGATCGCTCGTTGTGCTTTCAGCCTGATCTGGCGCAGCGCCTGGCTGTGGCGGTGAAAGGCGCCATGAGTACCGATGCATTGGTCCGCGATCTCAATGAGGAAGCCTTGGTGTTGCTACTGGGTGAAGTGGTCGGCGTCAGTGGTGTGCGTGTACCTGGCAGCACAGCAACGGGCAAAAGCATGATCAGCCGCGCCCAGGAATTGCTGGCTGCGCACTTGCATCAAGTGTTGCCCCTGGACCACCTCGGCGATGAGCTGGGATTGTCCAAATTTCACCTGCTGCGCGCCTTCCAGAAGGAAACCGGGCTCAGCCCGCGGCAATGGGCGATGCAACTGCGCACCCGCCGCGCCAAAGGCTTGTTGCGCAATGGCATAGCAGCCAGCGAAGTCGCCCATGACCTGGGCTTTGCTGATCAGAGCCACCTCAACCGGCATTTTCGCGCCGCCTATGGCATCACGCCCGGCCTCTATCAAAGCGTGTTGTTTAAACGCTGAAGCGCAATCTGGTTCAAGACGCCTGCCCCACCTGCCGCCACACTGCCCGCCCTCTCTTGAAGGAACGCGGGCATGTTGACGATCTTCTTTTACGCGCTGGTATTCGGTTTTGTATTTTGCCTCTCGCCCGGCGCCGTGCTGGCAGAGACGCTGCGCCGGGGCCTGCTGCACGGTTTTACCCCGGCCTTGCTGGTGCAGATCGGCTCGCTGGTAGGCGATGCGGTGTGGGCAGTGATCGGCCTTACCGGCATCGCCTTGCTGATCCAGCATGACGCAGTGCGTGTGCCGCTCACGGTGGTCTGCGCGCTGTACCTGGCCTGGTTGGGGATCCGCAGCTTGATCGATGCCTGGCGCTTGCCCGAGGCGAGCAGCGCGCCCGCCAGTTCCGGGCAAAATGCGCTGGCGGTAGGCGCGGCGATTTCCCTGGCCAATCCGAAAAACATTGTCTATTGGGGTGCACTGGGCAGCGCCTTGTCCGGCATCGTCGGCACCACGCCCAGCCATGGGCAAACGCTGATGTTTTTTGCGGGCTTTATGCTGGCATCGGTGTTGTCGTGCTTTCTGATTGCAGCGTTGGTCAACCTGCTGCGCAAGAACGCCTCACCGTTATGGCAACGCATCAGTTATGGCGCCTGCGGTGTGGTATTGATCTATCTGGCCGTTTTGGCTGCACAAGGGATATGAAGTTATATATCGCACAACTTGTCGATGCGGCTTATCTGAATGAACTCTGAACACCGATGTATTTAACCAACTATGCGTTGACATTTTGTACCCCGCTGAGTAGATTGCCCCTGCCCACAACTGGGGCCTTTTTTAAACCTCACAAAAGAAGCCAATGGACACAGTATCTAGTCGCTGTCCGAGCACCGCTCACGCGGGCATCGGGCGCCAAACCCAGAATATGACAGGACGCCTTCCAGGTCCGGTAAGCTGCGCTAGAGCTTGATGCTCCACCGTAACTGCCTCGCCGGTCGCCCGTCCGGTCCCGAGGTGTGTTATGACCTTTCAACTGATTGTTTTGCCTGACATTCGCACGCTAGCCGCAGCCCTGCGCGCCAAGCTGTGCCGCGAGCCTGTAGGCTTTTCACCTACGCGCTCAACCTTTGCTGCACCCTTCCCTCAAGCAAGCAAAGATCAACTGCGCCCAGCTCCCCCGCTGGCGCACTGGCGTATCTGCCCTGCCAGCGGCCAATTGCTGCAGCACTGGGACCACGCCGACCCTCAAGACCCGCAGAGACCTCAGGTTTCCACCCTGGCTCAAGCCAGCCTGTTGCTCGAGTTTTACCTGAGCACTCGCGCCGCTTAAACCAGCTGGAAACAGCAACTTCCTGATGATTATTCTGGAGTTCGTTATGAACACATCCAGTAGTAGCCCGCTGCGCGCCAGTTAACTAACGCGCACTAAGCGGGCACTGTAGAAGTTATGTGAACACCCTATTTAAACCGATCGCGAAGTCCGCGGCTCGGCATGCTTTCGCTCGCCTGTATTCAGGTAAGTACCGGGTATGTTTTGTCGAGAATTGGCGACAGGAGTACAGACAATGAGCGCCGTAAAAAACACGCCTCTGCACAAGAAAGATGGCACCGCACCCGACACCAAACTGTCGATGCGTGCCGCCCGTGAAGCCCAAAACGGCCTGTCGGCCACCCTCGCCAATGTGCGTGCCACCCAGGATGGCCTGACCGAACTGGACGCTTCGGCACGTCTGCAACGCGAGGGCTACAACGAAGTGGCCCACGACAAGCCGCCTCACGCCATCGTCCAGTTCCTGCAGGCACTGAACAACCCGTTCATCTATGTACTGCTGACCCTCGCCGGGATCAGCTTTGTCACTGACTACTGGTTACCATTGCAGGCCGGTGAAGAAGTGGATTTGACCAAGGTCATCATCATCATGACCATGGTGCTGCTCAGCAGCCTGCTGCGTTTCTGGCAGGAGCACCGCTCGGCCAAATCCGCCGAAGCCCTCAAAGCCATGGTGCGCACCACTGCCACCGTATTGCGCCGCGAGCAAGTCGGCAGCCAGCCGATCCTGCGTGAAGTGCCGATGCACGACCTGGTCGCCGGTGACATCGTGCAGCTGTCTGCCGGCGACATGATCCCGGCCGATATTCGCCTGATCGAGTCCCGCGACCTGTTTATCAGCCAGGCCGTGCTGACCGGCGAAGCCTTGCCGGTGGAGAAGTACGACACCCTCGGCGATGTCACGCAAAAATCCGCCTCTACGCTGGCGGCCGACCAAGGCAACCTGCTGGACCTGCCGAACATCTGCTTTATGGGCACCAACGTGGTCAGCGGCCGCGCCAAGGCCGTGGTGGTCGCCACCGGGCCGCGCACCTACTTTGGCTCCTTGGCCAAGGCGATTGTCGGCTCCCGCGTGCAAACCGCCTTCGACCGTGGGGTGAACAGCGTCAGCTGGCTGTTGATCCGCTTCATGCTGGTGATGGTGCCAATCGTGTTCTTCCTCAACGGCTTCTCCAAAGGTGACTGGGGCGATGCGTTCCTGTTTGCCCTGGCGGTTGCCGTGGGCCTGACCCCGGAAATGCTGCCGATGATCGTCAGTGCCAACCTGGCCAAGGGCGCCACGGCCATGGCCAAGCACAAAGTGGTGGTCAAGCGCCTCAATGCGATCCAGAACTTCGGTTCGATGGACGTGTTGTGCACCGACAAGACCGGCACCCTGACCCAGGACAAGATCATCCTTGAGCATCACGTCAACGCCTTCGGCCAACGCGATGACGCGGTGCTGTCCCTGGCCTGGCTCAACAGCTTCCACCAGAGCGGCATGAAAAACCTGATGGACCAGGCCGTGGTGCAGTTCTCGGAGCAGAATCCCAAGTTCCAGTTGCCGCTGGCCTACAGCAAGGTCGATGAACTGCCGTTTGATTTCGTGCGCCGGCGCCTGTCGATTGTGGTGCGCGACACGGCCGGCGACCAATTGCTGGTGTGCAAGGGCGCCGTGGAAGAGATGCTGAGCATTTCCACGCACACGCTCGAAGGTGGCACCGCCGTGCCGCTGGATGATCAACGCCGTGATGAACTGCTGGCATTGGCCAACGACTACAACGAAGACGGTTTCCGCGTCTTGGTGGTCGCGACGCGCAATATTCCCAAATCCATGGCGCGCCAGCAGTACACCACCGCCGATGAGCGCAACCTGGTGATCCAGGGCTTCCTGACCTTCCTTGATCCACCGAAGGAAACCGCAGGCCCGGCGATTGCCGCGCTGCAACAAATCGGCGTGGCCGTGAAGGTGTTGACTGGCGATAACGCCGTGGTCACCAGCAAGATCTGCCGCCAGGTCGGCCTCGAACCCGGCCAGCCGCTGCTGGGCGTGGAAATCGAAGCGATGGACGACGCCACGCTGCTGCGCCGCGTGGAAGAACGCACGGTGTTCGCCAAACTCACGCCATTGCAGAAGTCCCGCGTACTTAAAGCCCTGCAAGCCAACGGCCACACCGTGGGCTTCCTCGGCGACGGCATCAACGATGCCCCGGCGCTGCGTGATGCCGACGTGGGTATCTCGGTGGACAGCGGCACCGATATCGCCAAGGAATCGGCCGACATCATCCTGCTGGAAAAGAGCCTGATGGTGCTGGAAGAAGGCGTGCTCAAGGGCCGCGAAACCTTCGGCAACATCATGAAGTACCTGAACATGACCGCCAGCTCCAACTTCGGCAACGTGTTCTCGGTGCTGGTGGCCAGTGCGTTCATCCCATTCATGCCGATGCTGGCAATTCACCTGCTGCTGCAAAACCTGATGTACGACATCTCCCAGTTGGCTTTGCCGTGGGACAAGATGGACAAGGAATACCTGGCCAAACCGCGCAAGTGGGATGCCAAGAACATCGGCCGCTTCATGATCTGGATCGGGCCGACCTCGTCGATCTTCGACATCACCACCTTTGCGTTGATGTGGTACGTGTTCAGCGCCAACAGCGTAGAAATGCAGACCCTGTTCCAGTCCGGCTGGTTTATCGAGGGCCTGCTCTCGCAAACCCTGGTGGTGCATATGTTGCGCACTCGCAAGATCCCGTTCTTCCAGAGCACGGCTGCCTGGCCGGTGTTGATGATGACCGCCATCGTCATCTGCCTGGGGATCTACGTGCCGTTCTCGCCGCTGGGCACCCTGGTCGGCCTGCAACCGCTCCCCCTCGCGTACTTCCCATGGCTGGTCGGCACCCTGCTCGCCTACTGCTGCGTGGCACAACTGATGAAAACGATCTACATCCGCCGCTTCAAGCAGTGGTACTGATCACCCCCGCCGTTTAAACGGTGGCGGTCGCCCGGCCGCCACCGTGCATCACAAGGACCCTGACTATGCGCGTGCTTATCTGTGCAGGTCGTCATTACGCTGACACCAAAAAAACCCGCCAAGTGCTGGACGCCTACCACCGCCTGCGCCCGGTGCAGGTTTTGATTCACGGCGGCAACCAGTTCCTCGGCAGTGACATCGAGGAATGGGCGCGGGAAATGCGCATCGACGTGGTGCGCTACCCGCCCAATTGGCAACGCCACGGCAAGCAGGCGGAACGCCAGCGCAACCATTTCATGCTCGCCGACAGCCGCCCCGACGTGATCATCGCCCTGCCGGGTGGTGACGACACCTCGGAGCTGGTGTGCCAGGCCAAAGCCAGCGGCATTTCGGTGCTGACCGTAGAAAGCTGAATTCAAGCGAGGTGCATCATGCACAAAAAACACAGCCCACAACGCCCGGACGGGTTTGCCAAATACCGCGAACGTCACTACCGGGGCGCTCGCCATACCCTGTTGCTGCTGCCACCGGCCAAGCGCCGCGCACTGCAACGTAACCTGATCTTTATCGGTACCACACTCGGCCTTATCTTACTCATCGCGCTGTTTTCGAAAGCCCAGGCGGCCGGCGGTTCATATGTGGTCGACGACGGCGGGATCAACGACCCGGGCGAATGCAGCGTTGACGCCTGGTACACCGCCAACCGGCATCAAGGCAACATTCATAACCAGACGCTTAATCCGGCGTGTACCTTCAGCGCACTGCCTGCCGTGGAATGGAGCGCCGCACTGTCGCGCGCCAGTAATGCGGGGGATGCCGAGACGCAAATCAGTCCACAAGTAAAGGCGCAGGTGTGGTCACAGGAAAGCCTGGGCCTGCAAATGGCCGTGTCTGCCACTGGCCACTTTGCCCTGGACCGCCAGCATGCATTCGACGGCGCGGACTTTAATGTGCCGTTGACCTGGCAACCGGTGCAGGCATTGCGCCTGAGCCTCAATGGCGGCTGGACCCACGCCTACAACGGCGGTGAACAAAACCACCGCCTGACGTGGGGCACCGGCGTTGAGTACCAGTTGGCAGACGCGCTTACGCTGATCGGTGAGCGTTACGGCCAGGAAGGCGGTGACCAGGCGTGGCAGGCCGGGCCGCGGTTCCATGTGGGCAAATTGGTCGATGTGGATGTGGTGGTGGGGCAGAGCCTCACCGGTGATCACAACCAATGGCTGACCACCGGCGCGACCGTCCGGTTTTAAGCTTTGGCCTGTTGCTCCAGGTGCAGTTGCAGGTTCGCATCGATCTGCAACTGCGCGGCCAGTTCGTCCAGATAGCTGCGCTCCGCATCCTGCTGATCGTCGACCAGCATCACGCTGGCCAGGTAGATCTCGGACGCCAACCCTGGATCAGCGGCATATTCGGCAAAATCTGCGGCATTCAGCGGCTTGGCGACTTCGTCGTTGAGCCACTGCTTCAACTGCGGCTCATCGGTATGGCGGCCTATTTCGGTTGAGATCATTTGCTGCTCGTTTTCATCAATCCTGCCATCGGCTTTGGCGGCCGCAATCAGCGCGCGTAACAGCGCATGGCTATGGGCTTCAGCTTCTTGACCATCGAGCTGATCAACCGTCTGAATGGCCTGCTGCGGTGCACTGGCCTGCTGGCGTTGCCAGGCCTGATACGCCTGGAAAGCCGCCATCCCCAAGGAGGCCAACGCCGCATAATTCATCCCGCCGGAACGCGTTTGAGGGGTGCCACCGGCAGGCGCACCGCCCAACAATCCGCCCAGGCCACCTAATAAACCGCCCAGCCCGCCACCACCTGCCGCAGCGTTGCCGCTGCCGGAGCGGTTCAACAAACCGCCCAGCAAACCACCCAGGCCGCCCAGTCCACCGCCTGAGCCGCCGCCGTTTTGCTGGCTGGCGCGCAGCAGCTGTTCCAGTAAATTGCCGGTATTCATGGTGTCACTCTCCCGCAGCGTCGTATTGGCGTTCAACAACCATAGCCCGCCAGCGCAGGAACACCAAGACCGCCGAGCGGGCACGCCTTATGATGGCCCCACCACGTTGAAGGAGAAACCGCGTGAACCGTCTTGAGCACATAGTGTTGATGGCTGACTACAACCAGTGGATGAACCGCAAAGTCTATGCAGCCGCCAGCCAGCTAACCGACGCAGAACTGACCACGGACCGGCAGGCGTTCTTCGGCTCGATCCTCGGCACACTCAATCACCTGACATTGGGGGACACGGTGTGGCTCAAGCGATTTGCCGAGCATCCGGCAGGCTTTGCCCAACTGGCGCCATTAGCGTCGATTGCCACGCCTTCTGACTTGAAGCAACTGGCTTTCGCCAACCTGCGCGAGCTGGAGGCCCGCCGCGCCTGGCTGGACCAACTGATCATCGACTGGGCCAACAGCCTGCGCGAGCCCGATCTCGACCAGCGTCTGCAGTACCACAACATGCGCGGCGTGGCGAACCACAAGCCGTTCTTTGCACTGCTGATGCATTTTTTCAACCACCAGACCCACCACCGGGGCCAGGCAACCACATTGCTGACCCAGGCGGGCGTGGACGTCGGTGATACCGACTTGCTGGCCCTGGTTGATTGAACTCAGCCGGCACTGAACGTGGCGTAAGCCTGCATCAAGCGCGGGAAGTCCTGCGGCTCGGGCAGTTGCGCAAAGCTTTCGACCGCCGGCGTCGCAGCCCAGGGCAGTTTTTCGCTGGTCCAGGTTTCCATGAACGGCACGTAGTCGCGGGCGTTATCCAGCAAGGTTGCGCGTACATTGACGAACTCATCGATGCCATGGGGGCGCGTAAACAGCCAGCTCATGCAGTGCGGGCAGCAATAATGGCGGTCCACGCCGTGCAAGCCGCCGATCACCGGGCAACCCTGGATCACGGTGAAACCCGCGGCCGGAATCAACGCGCTAAGGGAAAACGCACTGGCGGTCATCTTCTGGCAGCCGCTGCAATGGCACGCCATGGTGATTACCGGCGGCAAACTCACGCTGAAACGCACCCGACTACAGCGGCAACTGCCCTCCAGCGGCAAGGTTTCGACGCTCATCACTCACTCCTTTTTATGATTGTTGGCACCACAGGGTAGCGTGAACCGCCCGTGGAATAAAACCGAACGCCGCGCTGCCCGCGCGGTCACAACCCTGAGGGCTCGGGGTTGATTGCCCCGGTCCTGCCCACGCGTCGCCGCTGGTTTTTGGCCGCGCGTACCCCCATAAGAAGGAGACGCTTACATGGTCACTCACTTCAAGGTCGCCGGGCATCTGGCTTGCGGCCATCACGGCACCAACCTCACGTCCAGCACCGAGCTGAACCGAGTCAAATGCCGTACCTGCCGCAATACCGACGCCTACAAAGAAGCGCGCCGCACCCAGCGCAACGCTGCCCGCCGCTCCGCGCGCAAGGTCAAAACCCATACTGTCGTTGACTGGCGCAGTGCCTGGACGCAACGCCTCACCGACTTGCCTGGACTGCAGCGCCTGCCACGAGGTTTCAGCGGGCAGCCATTTGTCTAAGCTGTTCAGGGGTTGAAAACAGATTAACCCGGTTCCCATCGGGATCCTGCAGCAGCGCAGACTTAGTGCCCCAGGGCATATTCGTCACCGGCATCCGTACCTCTGCGCTGCTCACTTGTGGCAACACCGACTCAACCTCTTGTGCCTCAAATCCCAGGATCACCTGGGCGATGCTCTTTTTCCTATAGGTGAGTGTCCGCCTGCTCAGCGGGATAAAACACGCCCTCCTTCCCTATCTTTTTCAGGCGTTCGCGCACCATTACCTCAACCCGGGCCACTGCAGCCTGATCGTCAGCGTTGACCCACTGCAAGCACAGGCGTCGGACATTCTGATCGTGAGTGCCCTCGCTCATCATCTCGTGGGTGAAAACCTGTTCGCCACGCCATAGGCATAGCTGGGTATGAGTTCCGCCGAGCCATATTTCGTTGATTGCACCAAGGTCGGTGATCGCCAGTTGATCCACCGTGATTGTCTTATCCATTTTGCTGCGCCTTACCCATGAGTACATCAAGGTAGACTGACAGGCATTGCCGGTCGTTCCCGGCGTCGGCAGTTCAGTGCGCCTTGTGCTCGGCGGGCGGCGCATCGGCCGCGAGCTTCTGCACGTCGCTGACCGCCAGCTCACCCGACTGGCCGCCCCAACCCTGGCGCAGATAATTGAGCAGGTCGGTCAGCTGTTGATGATTGAGCTTGTCGGCAAAGCCCGGCATCGGTTGCATGCGCTCGAACCCGGTGAATTGCTGCTCGCCGATGCCGTCCTCAATCACCCGCAGCAGGTTGCGCGGGTCTTCCAGGCGCAGCGTGGTATTGCCGCGCATGGCCACCGCGATGTGCGGCTTGCCCTCGCCGTTCGGCGCGTGGCAGCCGGCGCACACGTTCAGATAGTCCTGACGACCGCGTTGTGCGCTTGGGCTCATGGCGTCCAGCGACGTCTCGCTCAGCACCTTGGCCTGCGGCGGTTGATCGCCCAGCAGGAAGGTCGCCATTGCAGCCAGGTCCGGATCGTTGAGGCCCTGGGTGCTGTTATGGAACACCGGGAACATCTCGTTGAACATCGTGCCCTGGGCACTCATGCCGTGCTTGAGGAACGTGCTCAGGTCCTGATGATTCCAGCCGCGAGCGGCCAGGTCAGTGGCCAACAGGCTGGGTGCCAGATAGCCGTTCAGCACGCCGCCGGTCAGGCGTTTATCCTGCTGCATTGCGCCGGGCAAGCCGCGTGGCGTGTGGCATTCGCCGCAGTGGCCGAGCACCTCGACCATGTATTGGCCACGCTTGAATGCTTCACTTTTGCCCTCGGTCGGCGCAAGTTTCACATCCTTGCCGTAGAGCATGTTCCAGCCCATCAGACCCAGACGCACGTTGAACGGAAAGCTGAGGCGGGTAACCGGCGCCGCACGCTCGATGGGCTCGATGGTTTTCAGGTACGCATGGATCGCGTCCGAATCTGCACGGGGCATCAGGTGGTAGGAGGTGTAAGGCATCGCCGGGTACAGATTCGCGCCATCCCGGCGCTTGCCTTCGGTGAGCGCGGCGAAGAATTCGTCATCGGTGTACAGGCCAATGCCGTGCTCTTTGCTCGGGGTGATATTGGTGCCATAGATCGTGCCGAACGGCGAAACGATCGGCAGACCGCCCGCAAACGGCGCGCCACCCGGTGCGGTGTGGCAGGCCATGCAGTCAGCGGCGCGGGCGAGGTATTCGCCGCGTTTGACTTGATCGTCCGCGTGCGCCAGCAACACCGGCGTAGCCAGGCCAACCGCCAGCGCAAGGCGGGAAAGTAGTGGCTTCATGCTTAACCCTCCTTGACCAGGCCGAGATCGGTCAGCACGCTGCGGGTCGCGTTGTAGTAACGCACGTAGCCGGTGCAGCGGCAGATGTGGTGGCCGAGGCTGTCCTCGATGACTTTTTCCAGCTGGCTTTTGACGATCGGCTGACGCTGCAGCTTCTCCACCAGCACGGTCGCGGCATTGACGAAACCCGGCGCGCAGTAGCTGCACTGGAAGGCGAACTCATCGACGAAGCGCTGCTGGATCGGGTTCAGCTCAGTGACTTTGCCCTGCTCGTCGCGGGTTGCGTGGCCTTCGATGGTGCGGACTTTTTTGCCTGCAAAATAGTGTGCCCCCGTGATACAGGTGCGCACTTCTTCGCTGGTGCCGTCCGGGTTGTCGACGATCACCACGCAGGCGTGGCAAATGCCCTGGCCGCAGCCGAGCCGCGAGCCAGTGAGGTTTTTGTATTCGTGCAGGTAGTCGATCATCGGCAGGTCATCAGGGATGTCCACCGGGCCGACGGATTGACCGTTGAGGGTCAGTTGAAACGGACGGTTAGCCATTGAGGGCCTCCTTGATGCGCGCAGAAGTGATTGGCAGGTCGCGGACACGTTTGCCGATGGCGTGGGCCACGGCGTTACCGATGGCGCCGACGATCGGGATCATCACCACTTCGGCGATGCCCTTGGACGGGTCGCTCGGCGACAGCGGCGGCAGGATCTCGGCCGTCTGGTTCCACACCGCAACGTGCCGGGCCATCGGCAAACGGTAACGGTTGAAATTCCAGTCCCCCTCCCCCGGCCCGCCTTCGTACAGCGGCATCTCTTCCATCAACGCATGGCCTATGCCCATGGCGATCCCGCCTTCGAGCTGGCCCTTGACCAGTTCTTCCACCAGCACCCGGCCGCACTCGACCCACGAGTGATGGTTGAGCACTTGCACTTCAGCGGAGCCCTTGTTCACTTTCAATTCCACCAGCGTCGCGACCGGGCTGTAGTAAGTCACCGCCGCGTTGTTCAACTGGGTGTCCGGGTAGTGGACGTTCTGGCGATCCAGCAGGTGGAAACCGTTGCTGGTCATCTGGGCTTTCTTCGCGTTTGGCGCGCCGTCGCCGTACTTCACGGCCAGGCCGTCGAGCGGCAGGCGTTCACGCACGCCGTCGATGCTGTAATCGGCTTCGGCCCAGCTCCAACGGTTGAAGCCGTGCACGGTAGCGCCGGTCACCAGGCCTTTTTCGTGGGCGTGTTTGGCCAATTGCTCAAAGCTCAGCGGCTGCATGCCGTTGGCGGTGAGTTTGCCGTCGACCCAATGCGCGTCTTCGCGGCGCACCACATACGGGTTGGCCTGGCCGCCGTAAGGGCCTTGGCCCCAGATCTGCAACGCCGCCGGCCACAAGCCGTGGTTGAACAGCACCCGGGAGGCTTCACGGGTGGCGTGGCTGAAGTAATACGCCGAGTTGGTCGCCGACGAGGCCGACGCCAGTTTGCCGACCCAACGCGGGTTGCGCAGAAAACCATCCTGCTCGGCCTGGCTCATGACGTAAGGGTTGCCGCCAGTGATCAGTTGCAACTCTTCCCATTCGGTTTCGCCGGTCTTCACTTGCGTGGCCGGAATGCCGATGAAATCCGCCACCACCAGGGCTTGCGAGGTTGACATGCCGGTGCCGATTTCAATGCCGATATGGCGCAACGTCACGTGGCCTTCGGCGGTGAATTCGATGCTGGCCATCGGCGCCTCGGAACCGGTGCCGAAGTCTTTCTGGCAGATGGCAAAACCCACGCCATACCAGTTATCCGGGTCAGCGGCTTCGCGGGTCTTTTTGATCTGGTCGCGGTTTTTCCAGACGTCGTGGGCAGCCGCTTTGTCGAGTATCTCGTGTAAGCGCAACGCCCCGGCCGGCACCGCGCCCTGGGTGTTTTTCATGCCCGACAGCAGGGCGTTTTTCTTGCGCAGGTCGATGGCATCGATGCCCAGACGCCCGGCGATTTCGTCGACCATCATCTCGGTCGAGGCCATGCTTTGCAGGGTGCCGTAACCGCGCATCGAACCCGCTTCAACCGCGCGGGAATGGTAGGCCGTGACCTGCAAATCGTTCTGCGGCATGTAGTAGATCGACTGCGCTGCCGTGGCGCCAACCGCTGCCACCGAAGGGCTGTAGTTGATCCGCCCGCCGCCGTCGACGTTCATCTCGGCGCGGAAAATCTGGAAACTGTGATCGTTTTTGTCCACCGCCAATTGGTAGCGGATGTCGAACGGGTGACGCTTGATGCCACTCTGGAACTGCTCATAGCGGTCGTTGGCCAGGCGCACCGGCACACCGGCGCCGTACAGCGCTGCGAGGGCTGCGTAGTAGACAAAAATGTTGTGGTCCTTGGAACCGTAACCGACGGTGTAGCCCGGGTGCATGTTCAGATTCGCCAGGCCGAAGCGCGATTGCGCGATCATCTTCGCGGTTTCGGTGGCGGCTTCCAGCGGGCACTGGGTCGCGACGACAAAGTGCAACGTCTTGGTGGCCGGATCGTACCAGCCGTTTCCGTTGTCCGGCTCCATCGCCGCCGGTTCAATCGACGGGGTTTTGTAGCGCTCGTCGAACACCAGCCAGTTATCGGGCGGCGAATCGATCTGCTGCTGCATCCGGTCGGCGTAAAACAGCCCGCGCTCGGTCAGGTTGCCGTGCAGGTTCGGCTGGGAATTCCACACCGGGCGACGGTTTTTCAGCATCGGGAACAGGATCGAATCCTTGAGGCTGGCGAATTCATCCGCGTCCGCCGAGGTCGCACCGCCGACGCGCACGTAGCGGAAGCTGCCGTAAGGATCACGCTCGTAATACGGCACCTGGGCACCGTAACGGATGGCTTTGTCATTGAATTTGAGTTTGGCCTTGGCCTGACGGAAACGCTCGAAGTCGTTCCAGATCAGGATCGCCACAGGGTGACCGATGAACATCGGCACCTTGCCTTCCGGCAGCAGCGGATCTGGCGCGTGCTCTTCCGGGAAGACGATGCCGTCCTTGTCCAGGTCGGCGGCGGTGACGATGCGGTCAGGCTGCAACTCGGCGCCAAGCCACGACAGATCGTAGCCGGCGTAGATGCGATCGGCCTTGGTTGTCTTCAGCAACATGGCGTGGCCCTGCTGCTGCGGCCAGCCTGGCATGTCCTTGGCGCGGATGTCGCGGGCAAAGACCTTGCTCCCGCAGACCTTGGACAAGGCGTCGTTACGCGAGCGCGCCTTGCCGTTGTTGCCGAGCCATTGCTCGGACGGCAGGGTCACGCTGTTTTCCATCAAGGCCGCCAGCGCCTGGGTGCTGAGCGGTGTAAGCGTCACGCTCACACCCGCCACCAGCCCGCCCTGAAGGAACGAGCGCCGGGAGATATCACGGTTGGACATGGATCATCCTCTGGGCGGTTATGGGTCCGCCCTTTTAGTTATGTTCTGGGGAATCGATCCTTGCAGGAGCGCTTTCGCTGGAAGCCAAAGGCTGGAATTGACAGTGCAAAGCTGACCGAAAGGTTAACTTTATAGGTTTCTGCGCGCGCCGCAAACAATCTGTTACAAAAACCGAACAAAGAATCAACGCGTTGCCGCTTTGCTCTGAGTTAAAGCAAAGGCCGCGAAGGATCAGGGAAATGTCAGGATGGCTACACACGCAAAAGGATCGGCAAACAGGTCATACCGACAAAACGAGCGATGGAGTTTTAAAATTTTGGGGAGCACAAACGAAAAAGGGCTCGCATGAAAAATCATGCAAGCCCTTGATATCTATGGTGCCCGAACCCGGAATCGAACCGGGACGCCCTTACGAGCGGGGGATTTTAAGTCCCATGCGTCTACCAGTTTCGCCATTCGGGCGGTAGCGCGGTGTTGCAGGGTTGGGAATATATAGACCCTGGCGCTTGGACGCAAGGTCGAAGCGTACCTTTATGGTGCTCATTCCAAGCTGAAAAAGCTTGTCAGATCAGTGATCTACGCAGTGAACCCGGCATTGCACCCAGCCAGTTGGCTGACCGTCCTGGGCCGATGCCACGGGTTAAATGCAGCACTCGTTTTCCAGAATCAGCTAAGTTGAAGACTTTGGCGACACCAAACCCAATGATCAAACAGGAATGATCGCAATGCGCACCTTTTCAATCCAACATATAGATCATGTTGTTTTACGCGTGAAAGACATCACCCGCAGCCTGGCGTTTTACACCTCGGTACTGGGCTGTGAGGTCAAAAAGCGCCGTGACGACCTTGGCATGATCCACCTGAGCGCCGGGACGTCCCTGATTGACCTGGTCGATGTGAACGGGTCGATTGGTCGTGAGGGTGGGGAGCCGGCGGGCAAGCAGAGGCATAACGTCGATCACGTTTGTCTCAGGGTTGAGCCTTTTGATGAGTCCGCCATTCTCAGCCACTTGGCTGAGGCGGGTGTGTTTGCTGAGAAGGCGCAGCAGCGCTATGGCGCAGACGGGACTGGCTGGTCGATTTATTTCAACGATCCGGATGACAACCGGATCGAGCTGAAGGGCCCTGCCATTTAGGCTAGTTGCATAGAGGACGGCGAACGATACGTTTATCGTGCGCCAGGCTTTCAGCGCACTAGTCAAAAGCGCCGTTAAGCACTTCGTAGATGATCCCGGAAGCAATAGCCACGAGGATCAAATCCGTGCCTGCCTGCTGCCATTCGTAGCCGTCGTAATGAGGCAGCCTGCCGAGTAATCGGCCGTCCAGTTTTTTTGCAATCCCTGGAGGCAGCGGCTTTCCTCGAGCGAGGTTCTTCTGTATGCCAGGTGGCAGTGATGGGCCAGGCCGCCAATAATCACGGTAGCCACCGAGCACGCCCAGCACGCTGCCTCGATCAACGCTTGGACCATAGTGCGAATCGCCGCCTTTGCCCTTCTTGCCCTGCCCCCCTTGGCCGTTGCCGTTGCCGTTGCCATGGCCTTGCCCCTTCCCGTTACCAGGATCAGCCAACGCCGTCGCCGAGCCCGCGACCAGAGCAATGCAAGTGATGACGACTGCCAACGAGCGAGATTTGAACATGATCATTCACTCCAGAAGGGACTGCCCTTTTGAATATAGATCGAATTGCCGAAATCAGTAGCGCTCGCCCATTACGGAGCGCTCAAATGCAGCACGCTCAACTTTATAAAAACGATTCTCTTGCGAACGCCCAGCGAACGTTTTTACCGAAGTATGCGAAAGCTGCCCGCCGATTTTCTCCATTGCCCGTTGCGAGCGAATGTTGTCGGCGCCGACGTGGAACCATACGGTATCGACCCACTGAAAGGCGTGCTTGAGCATCAGTTGCTTAAGCTCGCCATTGGCCCCGCCGCCCCATTTTTCACGGGCCAGAAACGTGTAACCGATGGCCACCTCACGTTGCGGCTCACTGAAGTCGTAGTAACGAGAGCTGCCCACCACCCTGTTGCTCTCAAGGTCGATCACCACCAGTACGCTGGGGGATGCCAGCGCCTGCTCGAACCATTCGCGAAACACCGGTTCCTGGTAGCGCGTGGGGCTGGGGTGCTGGGCCCAGATCAACGGGTCGCAGGCGACGCCATACAGGGCCTCAAAATCCCCGGCTTCCAGCGGGCGCAGCTCAAGTAACGCGCCCTTGATGGAGGGCGGGATGGGTAGCGATTGCATTACTGTACTCCAGGCGCTGACAGTGCCAGATCATCGCGCATGGGCGATTGCATTCGCAACAACCGGTGAGCCACCGTGAAGCTACACCCCCACTTCTCTGTTGCGTGCAGTGGCCACAAGGCTGGGATCAACCCTGGCCATGAGCTGGGTGAGCGTGTCGAGGTCCGGCAACGGCAATGCACTGATCAATACCTTGTCCTGACGGCACACCAGAAACGCCGGGATACCCGATTGCCTTTCATCGTAGATCATTGCGCAACGCACGTACGGGTTGTCCATGCAGAACGAAAACAGATCAAATTTCACGCCTTTCACCAGTGAAGCGTTGATGATCAGCAGGTCCAAGGGTTCGCAGTCATACTCCAGCGCGCTTAATACCTCCTCCAGCCGGTGCATCGGCGCAATCCGGTAGTAACCCAGATGGTTCAGGGCACGCTCGATCCTCAACCGGGAGAAATGCTGGTCATCTGCGATCAGAATCCTGAGTGCTTTATTTGGCATCTTTCGCATCCTCGCGATTAGTCTTACGTACTCCATCACTGATAAATAATCGTAAACGTTGCCGACGCGTTGGCCGGCCCCGGTGTGACCTTGGACTGGGTTTGCAGATAACGTGCGCGCAACGGGATTGAATAGCTGCCCTCGGTCGCTCGCAGGGCCAGGCCACTGTTTTGATTCGTCGCTAAAGGCAAGCCGATTCCGTTAGGGGTTGCGACCTGCACACCTACGCCTGTGGCGGCAGGTGCACTGCCGCCCGTTGTAGGGTCGAGGCTCAGCACGCCATTGCCGCCGTTGATCGCTGCCCGTGCCGGGTCGACGCGATATTGCAGGGTGTTATTGACCACGGTGCCAGGCGTGCTACTGCCGGAGGGTGAATTGCCGCTCTGGGAAATCCAACCGGGACCTGTTGTCCTGAAGGTCCCCGTAAACGCCGGGCAATCATTTAATCGAATGGCAAAATCGACCCAGGCGCTGGCAGTGTTGACTCCCGTAAATGTCTTGGTCTGATGTGTACCCATAGGGACGTTCACATCCGGCGTGCTGCAGGTGCGCGAGACAATCTGGATAGTGCCAGAGATACCCATTTTGAAGCCCAGCATTCTGGCGTCGCCAAAACTGCCAAATAGGCTCACGGTCGGCAACGTATTGCCCACCAACACGCCCGGTTCCACATCGCCCAGTTTGATTAATACCAATTCAAAATTGGAAGGTCCGTCAAACGGGACCAGGCACCGCCAGCCCGGCGTACACGAGGTCCAAATTTTGCTCGTTGCTCGTGGCAGAGGGCCGCCCGTGCTAGTGAAGGCGACCCCTAGTCCTTGAATGCTGGTTCTGTAGACTTTATTGGCATACACCCCGCTGGTGACGTTGGCCAGGCCATAGCCCGAATCAACCGTAATCTCAGTCGACTGTTCATACGGAGCATACAGGCACTCCAGCTTTACCGCCTGGCCCGCTGCCATGCTGAACTTCTGTCGATAAACTTCGGCGCCTACCGGCACATCTCGCCCGACGGTGATCGACGATATTTGCAACGGCATGGAGCCATTCGCTGGCTGGATGCCATTCATGTAGGTGCACGTGACCGCCATGGCCGTGTCGGCCGCTACCCACAGTGCGATGACTGCCAATCCCGAGTTGATCAAAGCCCTGATGTTCATAACGGTACCTTTTGCATAGTGTTGGGCCGCACGCGGTCAGCGACCTGTTTGCCTGCCGCACACACGGCGTCCAGCTGCTGCAACTGCTGGCCCTCGCCCGGGCCCGGTGGAATGACCAACGCACACTGCTGGTGCGCTTTGCTGCCCCAATTGATCAGCAACTGCCGGGTATCAGGCTTGATGCGTGCGTAGAGCTGACCGCCCTGCCCGACCACGCCCACCGTGGCGCCTTCGCCATCCGTTACGCCGGCCCCAAATGGCAAGCTGTTGCCATTGTCCAGGCGCACGTTGAGCAGTACTGCCCGCCCCTGGTTGGTGGTGTATTTGAGGTGCACTACGGCGCCGGCACGCGGCGCGACCTGCTGGCTGGTTTCGTTGAACTCAACGTCCAGGGAACTGCCGATCGGGTCGATGGCGACCTCGTTCAATTCATAGGGGCGCAAATACGGCACCACGGCGTTACCGCTTGCATCAAGCCTCAGACCTGGATAGCCCGACACCTTGGCACCCTGCGCACCCTGCGCGCTGATCACCGCCATGGTCTCGCCGCGATAAGGCGTCATGGTCATACCGTCGGCATGGGCCACCAGCGTGCCGCTGGCCCCCACGGAAGCACTGGTGTAGCCGTCGCCACGCCCCAGTGCGGCACTGAGCATCGCCCTGGCACCGGTGTACTGCCCGTTGAGCGCTACACTTTTGCTATTGCTGCCACCGTCATGCCCGAAGGTTGCGCCGTAGCCGTACTGGCGATCGTCGCCCGCGGTGCCGCTGATGCCGGCCTGCTCGCTGTAGTTGCCGCGCGTGTCACGGCCAACCTGCGCCGTCACCTGTGGGCCATAACCAGACCCACCAAACTCCAGGGGCATGCTCATGGTCAGCAGGAAGCTGTTCTCCATATCGCCCAGGCCCATGCGGCTGCGATTGGCGTTCACGCTGAAACTCACGCGATTGAATTGCTTGCTGTAGCTGAACTGGTACTGCACATCACTGCCCGGCTGGTTCCAGTAATTCTGCGCATAGCCGCTAAGAGTCACTTGGCCCCAAGGCCCCAGCGTCTGGTCTGCGGTGATGGACAGGCGGCTGCGCGGACGTCCGAACATACGGGTGTCCCAACCATTTTTCTCGGCATCCACCAGTTGCACGGCATTGCTGAAATCCAGGTAGTCACCGGTAGAAAAACGGTAAGCCGCCACCGAGAAGTTGCTGCCGGTACTGAGTACATTCTTGCTATAGGACAAGCGCATGCTCTGCCCTTTGGCCGTCCCGGCAGCCAGCTCGGTCTGTGCGTGAGTCACGTCCACCGCCATGGCGCCGATGGGCGTGCCAAACGCCAGGCCCGTGAGCAGCGCCGTGTAGTGGTCGCTCGACTGCAGGCCACCGAAGCCTGTGAACGTGTTGTTCAGGCCGTACTGCAGCGTGCCTTGCAGCACGCGTGCCTGTTGGTCGACAAAGTTGTTGCGGGTTTCACCGGCGGTGAAGCTGAATCGCGAGGTACCGGGGCGCAACAACTGGCTGACCGAGGCATAGGGCACGATAAAGTTCTGTTCGGTGCCGTCTGCCTCGGCAACGCTCACGTTAAGGTCACCGCCGTAGCCGGTGGAGTACAGGTCATCGATCACGAAAGCACCCGGCGCTACGGTAGTCTCCAACAGGACATTGCCGGCCTGGCGAATGGTCACGCGGGCGTTGGTGCGGGCAATGCCACGGATGACCGGGGCATAACCGCGCATGGAATCAGGCAGCATGCGGTCATCGCTGGCCAACTGCACGCCGCGAAAGGACAAGGTGTCGAAGATCTCGCCGCTGGTGTTGGACTCCCCCACCGTCAACTGACTTTTCAGCGCCGTCACATCACGTTGAGCGTAAGTGTCCAGAGCCTGGTACTTGTTGCCCTGACGCGACTGCCAGCTCATCGACGCGTTGTGGCGCAGGCGCCAGTCACCCAGATTAAGGCCCGCATTAAGGCCCATGAACGCCGAGTCATAGTCGCCCGTGCGGGTGCGATTACGGTTGGCGTTGAAGGTATAACTGAGCATGCCGGCGGTCACACCGCGGTCCCATAACTCAGGGCTGACGTAACCCCGGGAATTACGCTTCAAGGCGGCCTGAGGAATGCTGAGGTCGAGCGCCTGGTTCTCCGGTGAAAAACTCGCACTGGCACCTTGGATCAAACTGCCCAAAGACACGCAGCCTGTGGTGTCCAGCGGTTCGGACAGCTTGGACATGTCCACGCCCTGACGTTCAAGCAAGCCATGGTCCATGCACACCACCGGTTTGCTGCCGTCGGGCTGGGCCTCAATGCGAATGTCCTGGCGGCTGTTCAACTGGCCGTTGAGCAACACATCGGCGCGGTATTGCCCCGGCGTCACCGGGTTGCCGGTCTGGTATTTACCCAGGTCGAGGTTACGCGAGTCCTCAGGCAGGAATGCGTCGTTGAACTGCACCTCTTGCGCCAATGCGCCCTGTATTCCCCATGCACCAGGCGCGATGGCCAGCACCTTGAGCACCAAGGCTGTAAGCGGATTCAAGGCAAAGCGAGGCTGCGCCCGCAGGGCAAGCCTGGAGCTGGAAGAGGTTTGCATAATTAACTCGCGTGTAAAGACGTCAGGAGTTGATCAAGGCTTGAGTGCTTTCCGAGTCGGGATCAGCGCGCCGTAATCGTTGATGGCGTTGAACTCCACTTGGGCATCGGCGGCAGGCCGAGTCTTGAGAGTCGGCAGCGGGAACTGCCGGGTTTCACCCGGAGCGACCATGCCGTCCTCACTGCGAGCACGTACTGAGCCCGACACCAGTTCCAGTTCAACCAGCGACACGTAAAAGGCCGACGGGTTGAACGCCTGCAAGGCCAGGCCCAAGCCATCACGGCTGGAAACCACTTGCCATTGCACCTGTTCAATCGCTTCAGTGGCTGTTCCGGGTAACTCGGTGGGGCGATAGAACAGCTTGATTCGCGAGCGAAATGCCATTTGCAGGGTGTTAAGGTCCTCACCCGCCTCGGGCTTGGGCGGAATTTCCAGTACGTTCAGCCAGAACACCGACTCCTTGTCCGAGGCCAACGCCGCCCCCGTGAACAATACCCGCAGGCTTTGGCCTTTGGCCGGGTCGATACGTGCCACCGGCGGCGAAAGCAGAAACGGCGCCTTGGAACTGGTGGGCGTGGACTCGACACTGCCAGTATCGATCCAGGCTTGCATCAGCGCAGGCTGCGTGCCGTTGTTATTGAGTTTGACGGTGACTTCCTTCTGGCCAGCCGGGTAGATCACCCGCGTGCCGGTAATCACCACGCCCGCAATGGCTTGGGCGCTTGCCAGGGCCAGAAGGCTTGCCAGCAGCAACTGTTTAAGTGGAAGTTTGCAAGGCATGACAGTGTCCCATCGCCGCCAGAAAACACGCCCTTTTATCGACCACACAGGGCGTGTGTTCATTGGCGAGCGACTTACTGATAATTAATGGAGTACGTCACGTTACTGATAACGGTGCCCGGCGTAGTTGCGGCCTGGGCGTAGTACTGAACGGCGTAAGGCAGGTCGGCACTCAGTGTTGTTGTATCGATGCTGATACGGCTGGTAGACGCCACTTGCCCGGTGTCACCGGCTTTGATGGCTTTACCATTTGAGGCGTCAACCAATTGCAGTTGCGCCTTGGTGGCGGTGCCGCTCAAGTTCTTCAAGTTGCCGCTGGCCGGGTCCACCGAGCCACCTGCTTCAAAGAACGCAGAAGCGGTTTTAAGCGCCGCAGAGCACTTGCTCAGTTGAATGCTGAACCCGGTCTGGCCCGCCACTTGGCCCTGTGCAGCCAGCGAAGCGGTCGAAATCGTCGGCAGCGTGACGGTGCTACCTGCTGAGCCTGCCGCGCCATTGACTGCGACTTGGCAAGTTTCGGCTTTCAGTTCGCCGTTGAAATTGATGGTGCCGTCCGACGCCATGGCGGCGGAGGTGGCGGTGGCGGCGACCAATACAGCGAGGACGCGGGCTTTGTAATCCATGAGTAACTCCAAGAGCGCAAGATGCTGAGTAGAGAGTGAGTTCCCTGTTGCAGGAGAACTGCTGTGTTGTTGCGGAGTTAAGTGTAAGGAAGTCACCGAACTGTCCAAATAGGACTGCTCCGAAAAAGCAACTAAGCCCTGCAGATTTTAATTAATTAACTTGGCGATGGCCGCGCAAAAAAAATCAATCTACCGAGGAGGGTTTTTATTCTGCAGACAACTTTATGGTCAATAGGAGTACTCCTAAAAACAACGCCGTCACCCCAACAACTCAAGGGCAACACTCAAGCGCTTAATGCTGCCCACTGTTCAACCATACGGCTGAGATGACCGGCAATAACGACAGTTGGCCAGGCTGTTTTATCCTGCAAGGCCGCATCGATCAG
Organism: Pseudomonas sp. FP2338; assembly: GCF_030687515.1. NCBI lineage: Bacteria > Pseudomonadati > Pseudomonadota > Gammaproteobacteria > Pseudomonadales > Pseudomonadaceae > Pseudomonas > Pseudomonas sp. FP2338. The sequence goes on from NZ_CP117436.1 coordinate 3,300,581, forward strand.
GTCAGCCGTGGTCGCGATGTCTATCCACCCCGCGACTAGCGCGGCAGCCTGCAGGTTATGCGCGGCGAGCAACGCCAGGCTGCGATCACGCAGGGCTGCCGCCTCAAGCAAGCCGCCAAGCTGTTTGCGCAGTATTTCAGGCCCGGAAGTACTCGGCGCCGATGAGGGTTGCAGCAAGTTGACCTCGCACCACAGTTCAATAGTTTCGCGTAGAAGGCCCTCGCCAATGGGTTTGCTCAGCGCGCCATCCATACCCGCTTCAAAGCAGCATTCCAGCATGTCATTGCCGGTAAGCTGTGAGACCGCGATGATCGGGCAGTGTGTACGCTGTCGCTGGCTCTGCACCTGCCTGAATTCACCGGCCAGTTTATAGCCAGCGCCTGCTGGCAGGTCGCAGTCGATAAGTATCAAATCAACCTTGTGTGCATTGAAAAACCTTAAACCCTGGTTGGCATCGTCCATCGGTACGGGATGGCAACCTAACGCGCGCAGCTGCATCACCAGCCCTTGCTGGTCGACATTGGTGCCCCCCACCACCAACACCCTCAAGCCCACAGGTTCGTCGCGCGAAGGCATCACCTGTGCAGGTGAATCAAGCGGCGCAGCCCATTGAACCGGTAACCTCACACCCACGCGGGTGCCTTTGCCCTGGAGGCTGCTGAGCGTCAACTCGCCCCCCATCAACTGCACTAACCGCTGGCAGATCACCAACCCCAGCCCGTTACTGCCCCTGGCACGCGCGGGTGAACTCAGCAATGAGGCGTGTGCCTGGTCGGACAACCCGATCCCATTGTCGATGACCTCAATCATCAGGTGGTGATCGCCCTCAAGCACCTGAAGCCGAATCTCTACATGGCCCCTGTCGGAGAACTTGATGGCATTGACGATCAGATTGCGCAAGACCTGCGCCACGCGCAGTTCATCCAGCAATAACGGGGCGTGCAGGTGCTCACCCGTTACCGTCAGTTCAAGGCCTTTTGCCTCGGCAGACGCGCGCTGGCTGTCCACCACGCGCTGGACCAGCGCGCCCAGGTCCACAGCCTCCACATTCAGCGTCAATTGCCCGGCCTCCATCCTGGAGATATCCAGCACATCGTCCACCAACCGCAACAGGGTATTGGCGCCGTTGTTCGCAAGGGCCGCAAAGTGATGTTGCTGTTCGTCAAGTGCGGTGTGCTCCAGCAACTCAACAGCGGCCAGTATCGCGTTCATGGGCGAACGGACTTCGTGGCTCATAACCGCCAGGAACATCGCCTTCTCCCGTTCGTTATGGATGGCGCGCCGGCGTTGCACGCGGCTTTGCCACACCAGCGTGATGAGTATCAGCACGCTGCTGAGCAGCAACCACAACTCACTTTTGTAGTGATCAAGGATGGCCTTGATGGGCGGGATATCGAGGTTCATGTCCGCGAACCAGGCATCGTAGATCGCCTGGCGCTCATCGCCCGAGATGGACCCCAGTACCTTCTGCAGAATCGATAGCAAAATCACGTCGTTGTCGCGCACCGCCATGCTTACCCCGGTACGCTGTTCGGGCACCACACCGGAAACCTGCAGCACGCCCTGGTACTGGCGAGACAGATACGGGATCAGCAACCACTCCGAAGCAATGGCGGCGTCCGCATCGCCGTCCTTAACCATTGCCATCATGTCGATCGCGTTCTGGGCCGAAATGATCGTGATGCCCGGCACCCGCTCACGCAAAAACGCCGAATAGCCTTCACGCCCCAGCATCACCAGGCGTTTGCCGGCGAGCTGGCCCAGTTCGGCAAACGGCTGATCGTCAAAACGGCTGATAAGGATGGTCGAGCTGTTGTTGTAAGGCGCGGTATAGAGGACGCCGCGATCTTCAGCAGGGTCGTCAGACCGGCGCCGGGTGGACAAGATATCCACCTCGCCACTGAGCAGCATGTCTTTGCGCGCACTGCGTGAGGTGGTCGGCACAGACTTGAAACGCAGCCCCGTACGCCGTGCGATCAAGTCCAGGTACTTGGCCGACAGCCCTCGCAGTTCGCCACCGCTGATGTACTCAAAGGGCAACAGGTTATCGAACACCCCCACACGCAATACCGGGTGGGCTGCAATCCAATCGAGTTCCTGTGGTGTCAACGCCAACGCCGGCGCGTTGGCCTGCGCAACACACAGGCCAATCTGGCCCATCAGCGCCAACACCGCCAACGAGCGCCACATCAAGGCAGCATCCGGTACGAACGAGTGGCAGGCAGTGCATCAACCTGCCGATCGCCGCCCAGGTCACGCCATTGCTGGAGCAGCAACCGCAAAGCCTGCGCATACGCCGGGTCATCCCATCCCGACTGCGCGCGCAGCAGGTTCTGCAGGTTTTCGGCAGCCTGACCCATCGCCGACCATTCCATGATCAGCGCTGCGCCGTGCAAACGGTGGGTCACGTGCAGAGCGGAGGAGCGATCACACAGCGCAAGCGCCTTGGTCAGGCTGCCCAGGTCAGCGGCCACTTCGCGATTGATCCCGGCCTGGTCCAGCACAGGGGCCATCAGGTTTAACCGAGGGTCTGCCAGTGTGACGTCGCACCAACGCTCAATCACCTCGCGCAATGGCCCCAGGCGAATAGGCTTGCTCAACACCGCGTCCATTCCCGCCACCAGGCAGCGCTGAAGATGTTGCTCACCGGTCAAGGCAGAGATGGCAATGATCGGGCAACGCAGTCGGTCCACTTGCTGTTCGAATCCGCGCAGTTCGCGGGTCAGGCTGTAGCCATCCTGGTCCGGCAGATCACAGTCCATCAGGACCAGGTCGTAACGGGTGTGCACAAACAAGGCGCGGGCTTGGGCGGCATCGCCGGCTATCACCGGCAGGCTGCCGAAGCTGTTGATTTGCGCGCCCAACACCTGCTGGTTCGCCCGGGTGTCCTCCACCACAAGGATCTGCAATGCTTTGCCAGCGTTTGCCGTTAATGGCGCCTCTGCCGGTTGCGATGCAAGGGGTTGCGGGGCGTTTATCACGGGCAAGCAGATCGTCACCGTGGTGCCCGCGCCCGGCGCGCTCTTGAGCGTCAACGTCCCGTGCATCAAGTTGACCAACTGCTGGCAGATCACCAGCCCCAAGCCTGAGCCGCCCGCGCGTTTGTATGACTGGCTATGCTGCGCGTAGGGTCGAAACAACGACGCCTGCACCGCCGCCGATATGCCGATGCCGGTGTCGCGGACCTCGATCTGCAAGCGGCCGTTGCTCGCGTCCAGGCCAATCTGGCGCACGTCGATATCAATACTGCCCGCATCGGTAAACTTGATCGCATTCGAGAGCAGGTTATGCAGGATTTGCGTCAGGCGCGCACTGTCGAGCATCAACAGGGGCAACGCCTCTTGGATATGCGCATTGAGCTCCAGGCGTTTTTCCCTGGCCCGCAGGCGATGCAGCCCGACGACTGCCTGCACCAACGCTGTCACATCGGTCGACTCGACCTTCAGGCGTTTCGGCTTGACCTGCGACCCGGAGGTTTCAAGGACATCGTCCAGCAAATGCAGCATCGCGTCGGCACCACTATTTGCCAGCTGGGCAAAGTGGCGTTGTTGCTGATTGAGCCGTGTGTGCCCCAGTAACTCCATCGCCGCCAGCACTGCGTTCATGGGCGAACGTATTTGATGGTTCATGACCGCCAGGAACATGGATTTTTCTTGTTCATTGCGCAACGCCCGCCGGCGCAACCGATGACCGCGATAGACCTGCGCGCACAAGCTGGCCAACGCCAACACGCCGAGGATGAACACATGCGCATAATGATTGACGATGTTTGACAGGGACGGCACGTCCACTTCCAGGTCGTGATACCAATTCTCATAGATATCATTGCGCTGCTCCGCCGTTATGGAGCCCAGTACCTTTTCAAGTATGGAGCGCAACATGAGGTCATCAGCGCGCACGGCCATGCTCACATCCAGCATCTGGCTGCCGACCACGCCGGAAACTTCCAGCACGCCCTGGAATTGTCGATACAGGTAAGGCATTAAAAAAGTTTCCGAGGCCACTACCGCATCGGCCTTGCCCTCCTTCACCATGGTCAGCATCTGCAGGGCCGAGGTGCTTCTGATCAGATGGGACTTGGTCGCCTTGTCCCGGAATATCGTCTCGTAATATTCCACATCGGGAACCATCACGTTTTTGCCCTGCAGTTGTTCAAGGTCGAAGATGCCCGGGCTGTCGACACGCGTGACGATGATCGGCGAGGTGGTGTGGTAAACCAGCGCAACAATGCCCTGGGTCGCAGGCTCAGAGCGAAAGCGCAAGTATGAGGACAGCAGGTCGACCTGACCTGCCAGCAGCATGTTTTCGCGTGCGGCCATTGTATTTCCGGGCACGTAGCTGAAACGAAGGCCCGTAGCGGCCGTCACAAACTGCAAATACTGCATGGACCGCCCGCGCAGTTCTCCACCGTTCATGTACTCGAACGGAATCAAGCCCTCCACCACCCCGACGCGCAACACCGGGTGCAGTGCTATCCACTGCAGTTGCTCGTCGCTCAGCGCGACGGCAGCCGCACAGACCAGCGGCGAGCCCAGCACAATCAGCGCCAATAGCACTGCCCTCCACAACCCGATTGTCATGGCGTGCCGATGAGTTTATTCAGCTTGAACAGCTCGTTGTTCGAGGTGACCCCAAGCTTGCGAAACGCTGCGGTTTTCTGGGTGCTGATGGTTTTGATGCTGCGATTGAATTTCTCGGCAATCTCACTCACCGTCATGCCCGCCAGGTAACAGCGAATGACTTCCTGCTCACGGCTGGTCAACTCCGCCTGGACCAACGCGTCAGGCGCATCGCCACGGCCTTGGCCAGTATCGCTGGTCACCGTCTCCGCCAGGCGGTAGGTCATGTCGGTACTCAGGTACACCGCACCCGCCGCCACCTTGCGGATGGCCTTGACCAATTGCGCCATTTCTTCACCCTTGCCGACAAAGCCACGGGCACCGACACGCATGGCCAGGCTGACCGTCGCCGGGTCGTGATGCGTGGACAAAACAAGGATATGACAGCTGGGAAATTTGACCCGCAAGGCGCGGATCAGTGAGACCCCGTCCAGCTCGTCAGGGTTCAGGGAGAAGTCCAGCAGCAGCAGGTCTGCTGGCGCCGAGGCGAGGCCGGCGATCAGGTCGCGGCTGCGCGCATAAATGCCAACCACTTCAAAGTTCGCCTCGGCCGCCAACGTGGCGGCTAGCCCGTGTCGAACAACTGCATGATCATCCAGCAAAGCAATACGTATTGGTTTCATCGTGATCGACCCACTCGGCACAACGCTGTCGGAATACTGGGATACCCCACCGCTACAACGTTCAACCCGTCTTTGAGTATAAGCAAGGATCGGTAAATCACACCCCGCTCGTTGCTGGGTGTCGGAAACCAGGATCAAATACCATCAATAATGTGTTTGATCCTGAACAACTCATTGTTCGATACCACGCCCAACTTGCGAAACGCCGAGGCTTTTTGTGAGCTGATGGTCTTGATGCTGCGATTGAATTTTTCGGCGATATCGGTAATGGTCATACCCGTCAAGTAACACCGAATCACGTCCTGTTCACGCGCGGAAAGGCTGACAAAACGCAAGGCTTCATCGCGGTTCTGCTCGTCACCGATATGGTTTACCGCCGTCGCTTCGGCTACCCGGTAGGCCATGTCCGGGCTCAGGTAGACCTCCCCGGATGCCACCAACCGAACCGCACTGATCAACTGGTTGATATCTTCACCTTTGCCAAGAAACCCGCGCGCGCCGACACGCAGGGCCAGGATCACAGTGGCGGCATCGTGATGCGTGGAGAACATCAGAATGCGGCATTGCGGGTACTTCACTCGCAACGCACGAATCAACAAGATGCCGTCCAGTTCACTGGGCCCGAGCACGAAATCCAGCAACAGCACATCGGCGGGCAGCAACGCGAGCCCAGCCATCGCTTCACGGCTGCGGGCGTAGACACCCACCACTTCAAAATCAGGTTCCTGCTGCAATCGATTGATTAACCCGTGCCGCACGATTGCATGATCATCGAGCAAAGCGATTCTTAAGCATTTCATAACGTGGAAGGCACTCTTTATAACGAGCAAAAGGATGAGGCCTGCAACATTCTCATCTTTAGTAAGTTCTCGTCATCGCAGACGAACCTATAAAATCAACGGCATCCGTGATATTGAACAATCGCACATAACACACATAACAACAGCCAAACCCACTCAGTGACCGCTAGTTTTCAAACAGTGAGCGGATGCGAAAGTTAATGCACAGGCACTCATTCGGGTATCAGATCACTCCTAAAAGCGCCCAGCACCAGCACTATTTTCCCGCTGAATAACAAAGTTCAAGAAATCGTCCATTTCCATTGGGCGAGCCAACGCGTAACCCTGCCCCACTCGGCAACCCAAACGATAGAGCAACGCAATCGTCGACTCGTCTTCGATGCCCTCAGCCACCAAATTCAAACTGAGCAGTCGCGCCCAATTGACAATGCCGGCAATGACTTTGCGTGAAGACGAGTGCTGTTCAACCCCCCGCACAAACGATCCGTCAATTTTCATCTCATCAAACGACAGGTTCGCCAACAGGTTCAACGTAGCAGCGCCCGTGCCGAAGTCGTCCATCGATACCTGGAACCCCTTGGCCCGAATCGCCGTCAACGAAGCGGATAGGTAGAGCTCATCCGGTTCGGGTACATCTTCAGTAAGCTCGATTTTCAGCAGCCGGTTCGGCAGGCCGGCCTGGCGCATCCGCGCGGCCAGGCGCTCGGAGAAATCGGGGGTGCAAATGGTTTTAGCCGACGCGTTCACAGCAATGGGAATCCCGATATGTTCGCGTTTGAGCGCGAGCATGGCCTTGATCGTCCACATCTCCACCAGGCTGAACAGCAGCAGGTCCAGGCCCAAGCGGTTGACCAAGGGCATCAATACCGAAGGGGGGATTTCCCCAAATCGTGGATGCTTCCAACGCACCAGCGCTTCGGCCCCCACGATACGCCGGCTCAGCAGCTCAAATTGCGGTTGGAACACAAAACGCAAGCCCTCGCCTGTGGTCAGCGCGTTGATCACCTCATCTTCGGCCAAGTCATCAAAAGTGTTCATATTCAGCCTTGCATCCGGCTGCGCGCGCGTCAGCACGACCGCGCGCAAGGCGTCGCCCAGCGCCAGGGTTGCGCCTTCGCGCAGGATTTGCACGGAGATCCCCGCCGTTCGCGCCAACCGCGCATGGGACTCCAGCGCACTGACCGCAACCCCGCCCATGTACTTGATCCAGAGCGGGCTTGCAGGCGTTTTACGGGTCACGTCGACCTCGCCCGCGGGCGCGTCCAAGGCCGTCTCTCCGGTCCAGAAGATGCAGGGCAACCGGGCCAGTGTGCCTGCTTCGTGCAGCCCCCTGAGCAGGCTCGGCAACATCAGCCCATCACCGCACTCTGGGCGAATTTCGCAGACAATGACGTCGATCGGGGACTCGCGCAGCCAAGCCTCAACGGCGCTCAAGGTGCCAATATTGGCAATCGGAGTTACCCCCATGCTGCTCAAGGCGAAGGCGAGCCGATGCGCACAGGCAGCATCGGATGCCAACGTGACGACACGTAGCGCGCTGAACTCGTTGGGCACGACGGCATTTTGGATCATGACAAAAATTTCCCGAGATTGTTTCAGGAAAAAAGCTTATCAGCGCCAAAACAGAAACAAATAGGACTGGGACTAAAACCGCAGTACCGCTCAGTCGACCAGTTCGCCCTTACGCGCCAACGCCCACGGCGCAATCAACCGTTGCGGCGTCTGGCAGGCTTTACGCTTGAACACAAAGTTGCGGCACTTCTCGGCAAACTGCTGGCGGTTGTGCACCATGTCCAGTTCCATCTGGGCCAACTCGTTTTGGCGGCAGCGATCCATTGGCTCAAGGTCGATAGTGGCTTTGCGCATGCGTTGCGCGGCGTATTTCTCATCGCTCAGCGCGCCTTGGGCCGCTTGCAGTAACCATTCACTGAACGCACTCGGGCAACGTGGCCCAATGTCCTGCACCATGCCCCACTGCTGTGCCTGAATGGCGCTGATCGGCAGGCACTCTTCAGTGAGCTTATGGGCAATTTCACTGCCCACCGTACGCGGCAGGCTGTAAGTCCAATATTCGGAGCCATACAGGCCCATGCTCTTGTAATGCGGGTTGAGCACTACGCCGGCACGGGCGAAGACGATATCGGCCGCCAGAGCCAGCATTACACCGCCGGCGCCAGCGCTGCCGGTCAGGCCGCTGACCACCAGTTGGCGGGCCGTCAGCAGCTCCTGGCACACATCATCGATCGCCTGGATATTTGCCCAAGCCTCCAGCCCCGGCACGGGGGCGGCCTGGATGACGTTGAGGTGCACGCCATTGGAAAAGCTGCCGCGCCCGCCTTTGATCAGCAGCACCTGGGTGCTACGCGCCTTGGCCCAGCGCAGTGCAGCGACCAGCCGCTGGCATTGTTCGGTGCTCATGGCGCCGTTGTAGAACTCGAAGGTCAATTCGCCGACATCGCCGCGTTCACGGTAGCGAATCGGTTGATAGGCCTGCTCATTGAAGGCTTGGTGGGCAATTGAGCTGTCCAGCACGGGCACACGTGCCAGGCGCCCGGCCAACACGTGACGGGCCGGCAACTTGAAGGTTTCCTCGCCTGGCTGGGCCTTGCGTTTAAGTGAGCCGACCCACACGCTCTGATCGCCCGCCGCGACCAATACCGCATCATCCTGTACCGCAAGCATTTCACCCGGCAGGCCCCGGCGTGCATCCAGGTGCGCGTCGTACAAGTAATACTGCTCGCCTTGGATGCTGGCCAACACACCCGGCTGGCCGTCGGCGGCGTCGATGCTGCGTTTGATGAAGCGCGCGCAGTCGTGCCAGCTGAAAGCACGGTCTACCTGCTTCATGTTCGGCTGCAAGCGCCCGATAACGTTGGGCTGCGTGTAATCCAGTGGCGCAGGGAGCACACCACGGGTGAATTTTTCCACCACGTCGCGAATACAGGTGATCGCAGCGTCACTCACCAGGCCGTTGTACAACTCGGACTTTCGCACCTCGGCGGGCATGTCGAACTCACAGGTCGACCAGACCGGCCCTGCGTCCATCTCCTCCACCGCCTGCAATGCGGTGACGCCCCAGCGACGGGCCTGCTGGGTGATGGCCCAGTCCAGCGCGCTGGCGCCACGGTCACCGACAATACCCGGATGAATGATCACCACCGGGCGGTCGAGGTTGCTCCACAGCTGCTGCGGCACACGGTCCTTGAGGAACGGGCAGATCACCAGGTCGGCGTCCGATGCCTCGATTTGCCGGCACACCGAGGCTTCATCGGTGAACAGCACCACGCTGGGGTCAAACCCCGACTGGCGCAAATCCAGCCAGGCCCGTTGGGTCAGACCGTTGAATGCAGAGGACAACAAGATGATCTTCAGTGATCGCATGGCAGACTCTTCCTTGAGGTGCACGGCCACAGGCTCGCATTGAGCCGTCCCTGGCCTTTGATGGAAGCACAAGGTTAAAAGGCCTGCCAGGCGGGGCACCTGACCGAGATCAATGTTCGGTCAGCCAGGGAGAATTGCGTCGCAAGAACCGGAGTTTCAGTGATTTGGCGCCTGCCTACACTGGCGCAAATGCACAGTGACCGAGGCTTTCATGACTCCCCTTGCCGCCACCCTGGAACGCCTGGACTGGCACACCATCGGCCTGGAACTCGACCGCGAAGGTTTCGTCGTGCTGCCCGGCATGTTCGAGCTTGAGGTCCCAGGCTTTTTCACCCACCTTCTGAACGGCTTTTATCCGCCATTGGCTCAGGTTTCCAACCAGTGGAACGACATCCTGCAATTGCCCTACCGCTTCCCGCCCCAACTCACCGACTTTCACGCGCAGTGCCGCGCCGTCGGCCAACAGCACGCACTGCCCCAACTGACATGCCTGCGCAAAGACGAGCACCAGGCGCTGGGGCAGGACGCCGAGGGCGAGCACGTATTTCCGTTTCAACTGGTCGGCGTGCTGTCGGCTCCCGGTGAGGATTTCACCGGCGGTGAATTTATCCTCACCGAGCAACGGCCCAGAATGCAATCGCGGCCGATGGTGGTGCCGTTGCAGCGAGGTGATCTGGCAATAATCACTACTGCCTACCGCCCGTTCAAAGGCAGCAAGGGTTACTACCGGGTGAATATGAAACACGCGATCAGCAGGGTCCGAAGCGGCGAACGACACGGTTTTTTGCTCAGTTTTCACTTATGCCCTGGGGCTGCGCATGACTGACGAGCGCATGTGGCGGCTATTGGGCAGTGATGGCCAAGCCTACTCAAGCGCCGAACCGGGCACATTGGCTGGTCATCGACGCGGCAAACGCTATGGCCTGCTGGATTGCCGCGCGGCGCTGCACGCCATCGCCCATGGCGGCTATGTGCAACACCGGGTGTTTTTCCTCAACCAATCCAGCGCCATCGCAGCGGGCTATCGCCCTTGCGCCGTGTGCATGCCGGCCGAGTATCGCCAATGGAAACTTCAGCAGCCTTTATCAACACTCACGTGGAAAACCTCGATTGGCCAACGATCGAAGCGGCCCTGATGAACGACGGCTACGCGCTGCTGCCGAGACTCTTGACTCGGCAAACCTGTCAGCAACTGGCAGCGCTCTATGCCGATCAAAGCCACTTTCGCAGCCGCATCGTCATGCAGCGCTACGCCTTCGGGCGAGGTGAATACCAGTACTTTCGCTACCCGCTGCCGGCACTCGTCGACAACCTGCGCGCGCATCTTTACGCGCACCTCGCACCGGTCGCCAACCGCTGGCATGCGGCGCTGAAGATGAGTCAACGCTTCCCCGACACCCATGTGGAATTCAAGGCAATCTGTCACCGGGCCGGCCAATGCAGGCCCACGCCGCTGATGCTGCGCTATCGGCAAGATGACTACACCTGTCTGCATCAGGACTTGTATGGCGAGCAGGTGTTTCCGTTTCAGGCGGTGTTTCTGCTGGATCAGCCAGGTGTGGACTTCGAAGGGGGTGAGTTCGTCCTCACCCACTCCGGCTCCAGCAAACCCGCACGGGCTGAGGTAGTGCCCCTTGAACAAGGCCAGGCACTGATCTTTGCCGTCAACAGCCGCCCGGCACGTTCCGCGCGTGGTTTTTGCAGAGTCAGCGTGCGTCACGGCGTGAGCCGTCTGCATCGCGGAGAGCGCCACACGCTGGGCATCATCTTTCACGATGCCAAATGAATGCGGTCATCGAGTCGCAATTCTGCTCTTATGTGGGAGCGGGCTTGCTCGCGAATGCGGTGTGTCAGACACGTAAACACTGACTGATCCACCGCATTCGCGAGCAAGCCCGCTCCCACACGATGAGTGCAGCCCTTGGATTTGGCACCTCTAACTGCTGTAGTGAAAAAACCACCTGACGGAGCATCACTATGAACCCGACGAAAACCGCATTGGTCCTGATTGAATTCCAAAACGACTTCACCACTGCGGGTGGCGTGTTTCACGACGCAGTCAAAGGCGTCATGCACAGCACCGACATGCTGGCAAACACTGCAACCACCATTGAACAAGCCCGAAAACTCGGGGTGAAGATCATCCATATGCCGATCCAGTTCGCCGACGGCTACCCCGAACTGACGCACCGCTCCTACGGCATTCTCAAGGGTGTGGCAGACGGCAGCGCCTTTCGGGCCGGCAGCTGGGGCGCCGAAATCAGCGAGGCACTGAGCCGTGAGCCGGCTGACATCCTGATCGAGGGCAAACGCGGCCTGGATGCGTTTGCCACCACCGGCCTGGACCTGGTGCTGCGCAACAACGGCATCCAGAACCTGGTCGTCGCGGGCTTTTTGACCAATTGCTGCGTTGAAGGCACGGTTCGTTCGGGTTATGAGAAAGGCTACGACGTGGTGACGTTGACCGACTGCACCGCCACCTTCAGTGATGAGCAACAACACGCCGCCGAGAACTTCACCTTGCCGATGTTCTCGCAAACGCTGAAACACACCCAGTTTCTACAAGCGTTGAACGCCCAATAAAAACAACGGCGACTCATCACTGAGTCGCCGCCTGCTTGCGGGCCTGCCTCACTCGTCAGGCACGTACTGCATTTCTCCGTTGCCAAACGACCAATCCTCGCGTTTCACATCCACCAGGTTGATCCACACATCTTCTTTGCGCAGCCCGGTCTTGGCGTGGATGCCCTCGGCGATAAATTTATAAAAAGCCTTTTTCACCGCGATGCTACGCCCGGCGCTCCAGGTTACCTGGATAAACACGATGTTCGGCGTGTAGGTAATCCCCAGATAACCTGCTGCCGGATACACCAACTCATCCTTGGCGTGACGATTGATGATCTGGAATTTGTCGTGCTCAGGCACGTTGGCCACGCTGGTCATGGCGGCGTAGACCACGTCACCAATCGCAGCGGCGGTTTCAGTGGAGGTGTCGGCGGCCAGGTCGATTCGAACTAAAGGCATGGGAAATCCCTCGGCAGGTCAGTGGCCGGTGCTCAAACGTGGCCATTGAGACTACGCTAGCTCGAACGACAAAATTCATCAAGCGCATATTCATTAATTTAATAATGCTCAATTTGCATATTATGAGTGCTCCCGGCACATTCATAATCAGCGCTGATCGACGAGGCGATCAGCGCCTCGCGCCCCTAAAGCATCGGCGACAGGCTGACCACCCGCAGCGCCAACCCCTCATACGCGTCCAACGTGATGGTGAACTCACCCTCAGCAGTCAGATCGCCCTCAACCCGCTCGTTAATAATGTCCACCACCGGCCCCGGCGCAATGTCGGGCAAGTGCAGGGTTTCGGTCAGCGCTGTACTGCCGAAGTTAAGCGCGGTGATTTGCGTGCCCTTCCCGGCCGGCAACTCGTGAACCATGATCAGCAGCCCCGGATGCTCCACCTCCGGCACCAGAATCTGGCGGCTGGCGGCGATGCCATAGGCGTTGCGCACCGCGAGAATTTTCTGCAGCTGTGACGCGAACGAGTCCGGGTCCTGCAACTGGCTGTTGAGGCTGCCGTAGAGGGTTTTCGCCCTTGGCATTTGGCCGGCGGACAGTTCGGCGTCCGGGTTCAAATCCACCAGGTCATAGGCACCGCGATGAATCCAGCGGGTGTCGCCATCGCCCATCAAGTGCGCAACCGCATCGGCCGCCAACGGCAACGCGCCGACCAGGTCCCAGCCAGACAGGGCAAACACCCCAGGCTGCATGGCGTTGTACATCACCAGCAGCACATGGATCCGGCGAATCTGCTCGATATCGGCCGGCGTGATCGCCTCCAGGTCACGGATGCCCAGGGCCGCCGTGATAATGCTGGCGGTGGTGCAAGAAACCCCATTGGTGACGAACTTGAGGTTATACGGCGCATGCTCGCCGGCCAGCCGCTCGTACATCTGCTCGCGGATATGCTCGCGCAGGCTGTTGCCGGGGAAGGTCTGGCCTTGGTAGAGGTAACTGTCGTGGGCGTGCAGGGTCCAGAAGTGCACCAGCTCCAGGGTCAGTTCATCGTGGTTTTGCAGCGCGTGAATCAAGGAACCGGGGTCGATGCCCTGGCTGTGCATCTCGCGCAGCATCAGGCGCAAAAATTCGGTGTCGCCCATCAGCAAGGCATGCTGATACGCCGGGCGCGTGATGAAGTCGTAGGACAGGTCGGCACCGCCGTGGGACATGGCGGCGATATCGTCGACGGTGAGGTTCAACTCCTGAAAACTGAACCCGCCCGCCTTGCGAATCGCCCCGCCCAGCAACTGGTTGCCGGTAATCGACAACGGGTGGCTTTCCGACCAGGCAGTGCCGTCCAGCTTGCGTTCCACGCCGAGGAAGCCGTTGGCGTCCAGGCGCAGGATCTTGGCGCCCATCACATCAATGGCATGCAGGGCGTCGCCGATGATCATCTGCTGCGCGGCAAACGAAGGGTCCAGCCAGTTCAGCGACGGCTGGCCTTCCTTGAAGTAATGCAGGTACACCCAGCGGCGCGGTTTGGCGTCCACGCCAACGACCACCGGGGTTGCACTCCAGTCGGTTTCCTTGACGCCGGGCTCGAAGAAGATCACCCGCTGCAACTGACCGACGATGTAATGCTTGTCGCGCAGCGCATCCACCTGCGCGGGGCTGAGGTTCTGCGCATCACGCCCTTCGGCCACATCCGGCAGCAAGGGCCAGTCTTCCTCGCGGATCTCGACCATGTGGTAGAGCCCCGGATAATCCTCATACGCCATCTCGGCCAGGCGGAAGTCTGCGCCCTTGCCGGTGTGGGAGGGGATCACATCATCGATGATCACCGCATTGTGCGCGGCGGCCATGCGCGTCAGCGCCTGCAACTGCGCCTCGGTGCCCAACTGTGGGTCAATCTCGAAGCTGATGCGGTCAAAATTGCCATCGATGGTCGGCGTATGCCGCGTACCGTCCAGGCCGCCGGACTTTTTCAGCGGGCCGTTGTGAATGCCCTGAATGCCGATCTTCGACAATGCCTGCCACAGGCTTTCGTCGCCCAAGGCTTCGAGCACCGTGCCGTTTTCACGGGTCACAATCGAGGCCGGGTACGCGGTGAACCACACGGACGACAACGCTGAGGCATCACGCGGCCGGGTCTGCGCATACGGCTGCTGCCACAAGCGCCCTTGCCCGCTATACAACCTGGCCCGCTGACGCGCCGCATTGAGCATGGATTGTTGCACCAGCCAGTTCACATGATCGTTGTCCGCCGCCGTCATAAGCCTGTTTCCTCTTGCCGTGAAAAGGTTATTGGTAAGCATAGGAGCAGCGGATGCCATGATTCGTTGCATTTACTCTAATTGCCGATACTGCCTGGGCGTAAACCCGGTCAACGCCTTGAACTGGCGGGTAAACGCGCTGTGGTCGGTGTAGCCGCATTGCAGCGCCACCTCGGTGATCGGCAGGTCAGTGTGCAACAGCCGACGCGCATGCTCCAGGCGCACCTTCTGAATCATCTGCCGGGGCGTGAGGTGGAATACGCGTTTGCAGTAGCGCTCCAGTTGCGCCACGGAAATCCCGGCAATGCGGGTCAGCTCGCCAAGGGTGACGCGTCGGTTGAAATGCTTGCGAATGTGTTCATCCACGGCAGCCAGGCGCTGGTAGGCCGGGTGCGTTTCGCTGGCCGATTGCAGGTCCACCGAGATACCCGCCAGGCCGATGATCGTGCCCTTGTCGTTGTACAGCGGCCATTTGTGCGTCAGGCACCAGCCCGGTTCGCGGCTGCCATACAGGTGCAGCTCAAGCTGGTCTTCGAGCACAAAACCCTGCTCAAGCACGCGCCGGTCCTGCTCGGTGTAGCCCGGCCCCAATTGCGCGGGGAACACTTCGGCGCTGGTTTTGCCCAGCAGTGGATGCAGCTGTTTAAGGCCGCAGCGTTGCACCAGTGTGTGGTTGGCGAGCACGTAACGGGCGTCGATATCCTTGATGAAAATCGCGGCATTGGGGATTACGTCGAGCAAGGGCAACAACTGCGCGACCCCGGCCAATAGTTGCTCGATGCTGTTGGGGCGGTTGGCCTGTAGAACGCTCGCAAATGCACTGGGAAGCATGGCCTGAGGCTCCGGTTTTTTTAGGCAGATTGCACTATGCCAGCCTGAGTATCCACACAACCTTGTGGGAGCTGGCTTGCCTGCGATGGCATCCACTCAGTGTGCCTGATGTACCGAGTCAACCGCATCGCAGGCAAGCCAGCTCCCACATAAAAGCCTGGATCTACAGATTCAAACTGTGCCGAATTCGTCATCCACATCAACGCAAAACATCAATCGCAGCCCCCCTTGATCGGTTCAGGATATCGCCACTGCATGCCTATCCAATAACTCACAAGAAGGCGCCGCCATGTCTGCTCAAGGCAAGTTCAAGAAACAACTTTCACTGATGGACCTGACCTTTATCGGGTTAGGCGCCATCTTCGGTTCGGGCTGGTTATTTGCAGCCAGCCACGTGTCCGCCATCGCCGGCCCGGCGGGGATTATTTCCTGGTTGATCGGCGGGTTCGCCGTGCTGCTGTTGGGCATCGTGTATTGCGAACTCGGCGCCGCCCTGCCCCGCGCCGGTGGCGTGGTGCGTTACCCGGTGTACTCCCATGGCCCGTTGCTGGGCTACCTGATGGGCTTTATCACGCTGATCGCGTTTTCAAGCCTGGTGGCCATCGAAGTGGTCGCCTCGCGCCAATACGCCGCTGCCTGGTTTCCCGAACTGACCAAAGTCGGTTCCAGCGACCCGACCACCCTGGGCTGGCTGGTGCAATTCGCCCTGCTGTGCCTGTTCTTTGTGCTCAATTACCGCAGCGTCAAGACCTTCGCCATCGCCAATAACCTGGTGAGCGTATTCAAGTTCATCGTGCCGCTGCTGGTGATTGGTGTGCTGTTCACCTTCTTCAAACCCGCGAACTTCCAGACCCAGGGCTTTGCCCCGTTCGGTCTGTCGGGCATCGAGATGGCAGTGTCGGCCGGCGGGGTGATTTTTGCCTACCTGGGCCTCACGCCGATCATCTCGGTGGCCAGTGAAGTAAAGAACCCGCAACGCACGATTCCGATTGCCTTGATCCTCTCGGTGCTGCTGTCGACCGCCATCTATGTGCTGCTGCAAACCGCGTTCCTCGGTGGCGTGCCGACCGAGATGCTCGCCGATGGCTGGGCGGGTATCAGCAAGCAACTGGCGCTGCCGTATCGCGATATCGCCCTGGCGCTGGGCGTGGGCTGGCTGGCGTACCTGGTGGTGGCCGATGCGGTGATCTCGCCCAGCGGCTGCGGCAATATCTACATGAACGCCACGCCGCGTGTGGTGTACGGCTGGGCGCAGACCGGCACGTTTTTCAAGATCTTTACGCGCATTGATGAGAAGTCCGGCATCCCGCGTCCGGCGCTGTGGTTGACCTTTGGTTTGTCGGTGTTCTGGACCCTGCCGTTTCCGTCCTGGGAAGCGCTGATCAATGTGGTGTCGGCGGCGCTGATTCTCAGCTACGCGGTGGCCCCGGTCACCGTCGCCGCGCTGCGCCGCAATGCGCCGGGCATGGCGCGGCCGTTCCGGGTCAAAGGCATGGCGGTGCTCGGCCCGCTGTCGTTCATCATCGCCGCGCTGATCGTTTACTGGTCGGGCTGGAGCACCGTGTCGTGGTTGCTTGGCCTGCAAATTCTGATGTTTGTGGTGTACCTGCTGTGCGCACGCTGGGTGCCCACCGCGCACCTGAATCTCAAGCAGCAAGTGCGCTCGTCGGCCTGGCTGATCGGCTTTTATGCGGTGACCATCCTGCTGTCCAAGCTTGGCAGTTTCGGCGGCATTGGTGTGATCAGCCATCCGTTTGACACCCTGGTCGTCGCCCTCTGCGCCTTGGGCATCTACTACTGGGGCGCCGCCACCGGCGTACCGGCACACCTGGTGCGCCTGGAACACGAAGACGACGAAAGCGAAGCCGTCAGCGATGCGCATTACAGCGCACCACTGTCCCCGGCCACTCACTGATGGAGCCTGTCATGAAGCGCCTGCATGTTATCGACTCCCACACCGGCGGCGAACCCACGCGCCTGATAATGGACGGCTTCCCTGCGCTCGCCGGCGCAACCATTGCCGACCAGTTGCACACCTTGCGCAGCGAACACGATCAATGGCGCCGCGCCTGCCTGCTGGAGCCACGTGGCAATGACGTGCTGGTCGGTGCGCTGTACTGCGCGCCGGTCACGCCCGGCGCCACCTGCGGGGTGATCTTCTTCAACAATGCCGGCTATCTGGGCATGTGCGGCCACGGCACCATCGGCCTGGTTGCCTCCTTGCACCACCTGGGCCGCATTGGGCCTGGCGTGCATACCATCGACACGCCGGTGGGTCCGGTAGCGGCCACCTTGCACAACGACGGCGCCGTGACCTTGCGCAACGTGCCCGCCTACCGTCATCGCCAGCAGGTAGCGGTGGACGTGCCGGGCTATGGCGTGGTGCATGGCGATATCGCCTGGGGCGGCAACTGGTTTTTCCTGGTGTCGCAGCACGGCCACAGACTGGCGATGGACAACGTCGACACCCTCACCGACTACACCTGGGCGATGCTCAAGGCCCTGGAAACCCAAGGTATCCACGGTGCAGACGGTGCGTTGATCGACCATATCGAACTGTTCGCCGACGACGCCCACGCCGACAGCCGCAACTTCGTGATGTGCCCCGGCAAAGCCTACGACCGCTCACCGTGCGGCACCGGCACCAGCGCCAAACTGGCGTGCCTGGCGGCTGACGACAAACTCGCGCCCGGGGCCACCTGGGTGCAGGCCAGCATCACCGGCAGCCAATTCGAAGGCCGTTATGAATGGGATGGCGAACGCATTCGCCCCTTCATCACCGGCCGCGCCTACATGACCGCCGACAGCACGTTGCTGATCGACGAGCAGGACCCTTTTGCCTGGGGCATCTGAGCCCGGGCCTTATTTAACTGAACGCTGGAGTTAGAACAATGAGCGACAACATCTTTACCGGTTGCATCCCTGCACTGATGACCCCGTGCACGCCTGAACGCAAACCGGACTTCGACGCCCTGGTCGCCAAGGGCCGTGAACTGATCGATATCGGCATGAGCGCCGTGGTGTATTGCGGCTCCATGGGTGACTGGCCGCTGCTGACCGAAGCCGAACGCCAGGAAGGTGTGGCCCGCCTGGTCGCCGCTGGCGTGCCGACCATCGTCGGCACCGGCGCGGTCAACAGCCGTGAAGCGGTGGCCCACGCCGCCCACGCGGCCAAGGTCGGCGCCCATGGTTTGATGGTAATCCCGCGCGTGCTGTCCCGTGGCGCTTCGGCCACCGCGCAAAAGGCGCACTTCTCGGCGATCCTCAAGGCCGCACCGAACTTGCCGGCAGTGATCTACAACAGCCCGTATTACGGCTTCGCCACCCGCGCAGACCTGTTCTTTGAACTGCGCCGTGAGCACCCCAACCTGATCGGCTTCAAGGAGTTCGGCGGCGGCGCCGACCTGCGCTACGCGGCAGAAAACATCACCTCCCAGGACGATGCTGTAACCCTGATGGTCGGCGTCGACACCCAAGTGGTGCACGGCTTCGTCAATTGCAACGCCACCGGCGCCATCACCGGTATTGGTAACGCGCTGCCGCGCGAAGTGCTGCAACTGGTCGCCCTGAGCAAAAAAGCCGCCAAAGGCGACGCCAAGGCCCGGCGCCTGGCGCGAGAGCTGGAAGCCGCGCTGGCCGTGCTGTCGTCCTTCGACGAGGGTTGCGATCTGGTGCTGTATTACAAGCACTTGATGGTGCTCAACGGCGACCAGGGCTACGCCCTGCACTTCAACGAAACCGACGCACTCAGCACCGCCCAACAGCGTTATGCCGAGCACCAGTACGCGTTGTTCCGCCAGTGGTACGCCAACTGGTCGGCTGAACAGAACGTCGCCTGACACCCTCGCGCGCCGCTGTGGTTCTCACAGCGGCCAACCCTCACTTTTCAAGGACTCCCCATGACTCTGACGGGCAAGATGCTGATCGGTCAGCACGCAATCCTCGGCCATCGAGAAGCAATCCAGGCGATTAATCCCGCCACCGACCTGCCCTTGGCGCCTGCCTACCCAGGCGGCGATGGCGAGCACGTCGACCAAGCCTGTGCCTTGGCCTGGGCTGCGTTTGACACCTATCGCGACACCTCACTGGCAGAGCGCGCAGCGTTTCTAGAAGCGATTGCCGACAACATTGAAGCCCTTGGTGACGAACTGATCGAACGCGCCGCAGCCGAAACCGGCCTGCCGCGCGCGCGGATCCAGGGCGAACGCGGCCGCACCTGCGCGCAATTGCGCACATTCGCCCGCACTGTGCGCGCTGGTGAATGGCTGGATGTACGCGTCGACACCGCGCAACCGGCGCGTCAGCCATTTCCACGTGCAGACCTGCGCCAGCGGCATATTGCGCTGGGGCCGGTGGCAGTGTTTGGCGCGAGCAATTTCCCCTTGGCCTTCTCGGTGGCGGGCGGCGATACCGCCTCTGCGCTCGCCGCCGGCTGCCCGGTGGTGGTCAAGGCCCATGGCGCGCATCCCGGCACCAGTGAACTGGTCGGCCGTGCGCTGGCCAAGGCCGTTAAGGACTGTGGTTTGCCCGACGGGGTGTTTTCGCTGTTGTATGGCTCGGGTCGCGAAGTCGGCATGGCATTGGTCACCGACCCGCGTATCAAAGCCGTGGGGTTTACTGGCTCACGCAGCGGCGGTATCGCCCTGACCCAGGCCGCGCAAGCGCGCCCGGAGCCGATTCCGGTGTATGCGGAAATGAGTTCGATCAACCCGGTGTATCTGTTTCCTGCGGCGTTGCACACGCGTGCAGAGGCGTTGGCCCAAGGTTTTGTCGCCTCGTTGACCCAAGGTGCCGGGCAGTTTTGCACCAACCCTGGCTTGGTGATTGCGGTCGCAGGCCCGGCACTCGAGCGCTTTGTCGCCACGGCGAGTGAGTTGCTCCCGGCGTGCGCCGCCCAGACCATGCTGACGCCAGGTATTTTCCAGGCCTATGAAGCGGGCGTCGGCAGCTTGACCGAACACGCACAAATCGTTGCCAAAGGCATGGCGGCGCAAGGCCCGAATCAAGGCCAGGCACAGCTGTTTGTGGCCCAGGCCAGCGCGTTTTTGCGCAATGAGCATCTGCAAGCGGAAGTCTTCGGCGCGGCCTCCTTGGTGGTGGTGTGTGCTAGCGACGAGGAAGTGCGCCAGGTTTCCGAGCATTTGGAAGGCCAATTGACCGCCACACTGCACCTGGACGACGCCGACCTGGCACGCGCCCAAGCCCTGCTGCCGGTATTGGAACGCAAGGCCGGGCGCCTGCTGGTCAACGGCTGGCCGACCGGTGTGGAAGTGTGCGATGCCATGGTCCACGGCGGCCCGTTCCCGGCCACCAGCGACTCACGCAGCACCTCGGTTGGCACCGCAGCGATCCTGCGCTTTCTGCGCCCGGTGTGTTATCAGGACTTCCCGGACAGCTTGTTGCCCGCTGCGCTGCAACACGCCAACCCGCTGCTGTTGCGGCGCTTGCTCGACGGCCACAGAGAGGCCTGAACCATGAGTGACAGCAACCGTGCTGATATCGCTGTGATCGGCGCCGGCATCATTGGCGTCGCCTGCGCCCTGCAATTGGCCCGGCAAGGCCAGCGCGTGGTGGTCATCGACCCACAGGCACCGGGCATGGGCGCCTCCTATGGCAACGCTGGGCATTTGGCCACCGAGCAAGTGTTCCCGATTGCCGACGTGTCGATCCTCAAGCGCCTGCCCGCCATGCTGATGGACCCCATGGGCCCGCTGCGCCTGGACTGGAAGTACCTGCCACGCGCCCTGCCCTGGTTTGCGCGGCTGTTGCTCAACCTGCGCCCGGCAAGCTACCGGCGCACGGTGGCGGGTATTCGCGCACTGAATGAGGCCAGCCTGGGCGCGTGGCAACGCCTGCTGCTGTCCATTGAGCAGCCGCAGTTGTTGCATACGGACGGTTCGTTGTTAGTGTTCGAGCGCGCCCAGTCCGGGCAAGCCATCGACGCATTGCGCCAACGCATGCAGCAGCAGCATGTGCCGGTGGAATTCTGGCCCCGCGAGGCCATACGCAAGGCCGCACCGCAACTGAGCGAGGCGATCCAGGGCGGCCTGTTCTTCCCCGCTACAGGGCATTTTATCGATCCGTACAGCGTGGTGTGCGCGCTGGTGAGCGCGGCCAAGGCTTGCGGTGTGCAGTTTGTGCAGCAACGCGTGCTCGATGGGCGCCTGGAATCGGACGGCGTATCACTGCTGACCGATCAAGGCAGCCTGAGCGCTCGCCAGGTACTGATCGCCTGCGGCGCCCATTCGGCCAAACTCACCGCTGCACTCACCGGCACATCGGTCCCGCTGGACACCGAGCGCGGCTATCACCTGATGCTGCCTCACGAGCACCAGCGCCTGCCCTTTGCCGTGACCTCGTTCGAACGCAAATTCATCATGACGCCCATGCGCGATGGCTTGCGCCTGGCCGGCACGGTCGAGTTCGCAGGCTTGGCGCGCCCCGCCAATATGCAACGCGCCTGGCAGTTGCACCGCTTGAGCCAGGGCTTGTTTCGCCAGGACTTGAGTACCCGTGACGCAACCCCCTGGATGGGCTTTCGCCCGTCGTTGCCGGACTCGCTGCCGGTCATTGATCGGGTGGCGGATGGCAAGGTATTGCTTGCGTTTGGGCACCAGCACTTGGGGTTGACGCAGGCGGCGGTGACCGCGGAGATGATCGTGCAACTGGCCGCGCCGGGCAAGCGCATGGCGCTGCCGGAACTGGCCCCTTACCGATTGGCGCGTTTTTAGGCTTTGTGGCGAGCAGGCTTGCCACAGTGACAATCACAGTGACAGTGTTCGCCCCCAACGCTACTTGACCAAGCGCTTCTCTTTGGACGGCCGATAGCCGAAATACGCGCTATAGCACTTACTGAAATGGCTCGGCGACACAAACCCGCACGCCACCAGCACATCCACCTGTGACAGTTCGGTGTGCTGCAACAAGCGCCGCGCCTCGGTGACGCGCAGTTCCATGTAATAGCGTTGCGGCGTGGTGCCCAGTTGCTCCTTGAACAGGCGTTCGAGCTGGCGCCGCGAACGGCCGGCGTAGACCGCCAATTGGTCCAGCTCCAAGGGTTCTTCAAGGTTGGCGTCCATCAGCTTCACCACTTCACGCAGTGGCGCGCTGACGCTGATGTTCTCTGTGGGTTTGATACGCCGGTAGCGCGACTCTTCAAACGCCAGGATGTCCTCGATGCCTTCGACCAAGGCTTTGCCATGCAGACTTTTGATCCAGTCCAGGGCCATGTGGAACGCGCCCGATGGGCTGGAGGCCGTGAGGCGATCGCGGTCGATCACGTAGGGTTCGCTGGTGACCTGGGCAGCCTTGGAGACTTCCGACAGCGCCGGCCGATGCTCCGGGTGGATCGCGCAACGATAGCCCTGCAACAGCCCGGCGCGGCCAAGGAACCAGGCGCCGTTCCACAGGCCGGCGAGGCTCACGCCTTGTTCGGCGGCGCTGCGCAACAGCTGGTTGAACTCATCGCCGGCTTTGAGCTCGGTGCGAAAACCACCACAGATCACCAGCAAATCCAGGTCTGGCAATGCCGACGCCTCCAGCCGCGCATCCGGGCGGATCACCAGGCCCAGGTCGCTGATGACTTCGCCCTCGTCACAGCCGAACGTGCGCGTAGCAAACAGATCGGGGCGTAGCAGGTTGGCAGTGATCAGGGTGTCGAGGGTCTGGGTGAATGCCGGCAGGGAGAAGTGTTCGAGCAGCAAAAAACCGACGCGGGTGACCGGCGACGGCTGTTGGAAGTTTTCATTCAGGTAGCGCAGGTTCTTGCCTTTCATGCCACCGCTGAACTGGCGTCTTTCCATCGAGGCTTGGCCCACTCTTATTATTGATGCAGTGGGCGCTATCTTAGGGGCAAATGCGCCGGCTGTCGTGCCGCATTCCCGCAAAGAATAATTGCTATGCGGCGCGCCGCTTCACTGGCAGCCGCCACGATGAAGAATGCTTGTCTGGTGATAGTCAACACGGCCTTCAAGCCTGATCTTTACAAAAGCGCCCGCCTCCCAGGCCCGTAGCCTGGCAGCTGCGGGCCTATCTGATACGGTTTTTTCTTTGCTATCTGCGTCTGTATCGAAACGCCAGTGAAGCGGACAATGGGCGCCATCCCGACACTCCTGTCGACTCCCTTCCCTTCGGAGGCCTTATGACCAAGATGGCACTTTTCCTGTTCGGTTTTCTGGTGCTGACCATCGGCATCGGCTTGCTGGCAACCATCTCGCCGGTGTGAGGTTCAGCGCAACTCCACTGCCTCACGCAAAAAGCATCGGGTACAACGACAGCACCAACAGCGCCGCCATCGACCCATTGAATACCCGCAACCAACGCGGCTCGCGCAGCACGTTGCGCAAGCCACTGCCACAGCCCACCCACACGCACACACTGGGCAGGTTGACCACGGCAAATACCAGTGCGATCACCAACACATTGGTGACGTAACCTTCGGCCGGCGTGTAGGTGGTGATCGCCCCCAGCGCCATGATCCACGCCTTGGGGTTGACCCATTGAAACGCCGCCGCGCCAAGAAAGGTCATGGGCTTGCCACGCTCGTCAGGGTTCTCGGACATGCCGCCAGCCGTGGCGATCTTCCACGCCAGGTAAAGCAAATAGGTCGCGCCCACATAGCGCAAAACCGTGTAGGCCCACGGAAACACCTTGAACACTTCGCCCAGGCCCAGACCTACCGAAATCACCAACAGCATGAAGCCGATGCTGATCCCCAGCGCGTGGGGCATCGAACGGCGAAAGCCAAAGTTCACCCCCGAGGCGAGCAACATGGTGTTGTTCGGGCCGGGCGTGATCGAGGACACGAAGGCAAACAGTACAAAAGCGGACAACAGGCTGGTGGACATGAACATGGCGCGGCATCCAAACGGTAGTGGTATGCCTGCGACAGTAGTGGGTTACAGCCCTTGTCGCCCCGTACAGCCAGGGGCGGATCGAGGCGTACACTTTGGCGTTATTGAGCAGTTGGCGACAGTGTGCGGCGCTGGCTTTTGTGCCTCGACCATCAAAGCCGGATTTGCGCGGATGCCGAGCTGTTGAAGGATTTTGCATCGCTGTATAAGGCGCATGGGTTAGGCTGGACGCGGTAAGGGGTTCTACGTGCAAAGACCAAGGAAGAGCATGATCACCATTCATAAAGCGACAACAGCTGATATTGATACGCTGCGCGAGGTTGGCTGCCAGACCTATCGCGAGCATTTTTCGACGTTATGGTCGCCTGCCGGTATGCAGGGTTTTCTTGATCGGGACTTTTCATCCAGTGCCCTGAGCCAGTCCCTCCAATTGCCCGGCAGCCATGGCTGGTTCATTGCTTTCGATGAACAAGGCAAAGCCGCCGGGTTTGCCAAAGTGATTTGGGCAGTGCCTGCGCCGTTAAACGGTGAAGTAGGCGCGCAGCTGCAGAAAATCTACTTGCTCACATCCGCCGCCGGCAGAGGTTACGGCAAGCAACTGTTGCAGTATGTTCGCGATGAAGTCGCGCAACGTGGTGAACCGTTGCTGTGGCTGAACGTACTTAAAACCAATGCCAATGCACAGGGCTTTTATGAGGCGTTCGGGTTTCGGCGCATGGGCGAAATCCCCTTCAGCACGGACCTTGCCGACATCGGGATGGTCGTTATGGGACTGGAATTAAAACAGCAGGCGCAGCGCTAAAATGGCCGAACTGATAGAGGGCCTCGACGGGCCCAGAACCGCGCAACAAGAACTGTTTTACGACCTTGACGATGCACGGGCAGTTATCGGCTGGTCGGTGGTTGAGCTGACGGCGATGGCCGCGAACGGCAGGACACCCGATGAAGCGGTGGCGCTGATGAAAATATGCGCATTGCTGGCTGCGCAGCAGGAAAAGCTTGGTGTGTATGCCGAAGAAGTGAAGGCGCAAAGGATTATCCGCGCTGAGGCCTGGTGAGCAATAAAAAGGAATTTATACATGCCGTTTTCATTGGAAGAAAGAACCGCGTTGCTCGCGCTCAAGGGCGTAGGCCCCACAGTGCTTATACGGCTGGAGCAGTTGGGCATTGACTCATTGGAAGTGCTTGGAAAGTCAGACGTGGGTGACATTCTTGCACAGGCATCGGCAGGAGTCGGCTCGACCTGCTGGAAAAACAGCCCTCAGGCGCGGGCGGCCATTACCGCAGCGGTGGCGCTTGCGAGGGCGTGTGCGCCATCCATGCAAACCACTCGCAGCGGAACGATATTATCCGGGGAACACACGGGCTGGACGATAACAATCCAGGATGACACCGCAGGTGAAACCGGAGGTTATTACCTCTACCTGTCCGACGACCAGTTCAACGGTTTCGATGCATGGTTTGAATCCAGGGAACCGTTGGAACGGGAGATTTCTGAACTGGACGTTCGCTGGGATTAATGTGCTTGAGAGCAGTCAGTCAATGATCACATCCAGACTTTGTGCCTTCAGGTGGGCTCGGCCCCGTGAGCTCTACCACATCAATCCGTTATGGCCCGTCACCCAGCTCCAGTTCAGCCCGGGCGCCGTGGAGGAACTGGCGTGTGATCAGGCTGGCAGTATTGAACATGGGCTGGGTGCTCCTTGGAAGAAGGGAGTTGGGGTAGTAACACAAAAAAATGGATGAAATGGAGAAGCTAAAACAGTGATAGCGATGTAGCATCACCGCTTTTCTTTTGAGGCCCCCGCGTGAACAAGAAATTTCTATATTGCACCGCCGCGTTCATCCCGTTGGCCGCTGTCGTTTATGCCTTCCCCCTTTACGTCCATGTGGACCCGTCCATTGAATTCTGGCTTTTCCTTGGGGTTCTCGCGCTCATCGTGATGATCATGTGCGTGGCTGCACACCTTGGCGCACTCGCTGATAACAAAGCGTTTCTGGAGGAAATAAACCGCCTTCCCAGCGTACGAATCACCCACCGACTGACTCGGGAAAATCTCATCAAGAAAATGCAGGCCGGCGTTTTGATGCCCTATCCGGCAAAACGCGGCCGCCTGCCAGAATGGTTCGCCCATTGGATGGATGGCAAACACCCTGCCACCTGGGTGTCTATTGGCAAGCCTGAAGACGTCAGCCCTGCTCTGCTGGGCTCCGCTCTTCAAAAAGAATGGCCCATGGCAATCTCATTCCAAGTGCCAAGTGCAGACATCGTGATGCCGCCCGGCTTTATGAAGCACCTGTATGGCTGCTACCAACAGCGGTTGCTCAAGACTGTAAAGATTGCGCACGACGCCGATCTGTATAAACGCGTCGGTAAAAACTGGCAGTTGCTGAGCCATCAGGAACACCAAGCACTGCGCGTTCCGGCTGCTACGCCGGTCGCGGCTTAACAAAAGAAAGGGACGGATTCATGTCACTGAACATAGGTCCGTCCCTTCTATCCGCATCAGCGCTGGTCGATTTCTATTTTTTGCGTTGGATCGGGGCTGTATTTTTGGCGTTTTAATTGCGGATCACCTTTGGCCAGGCAAAAGAAGAATATCTCCGCTTCCCCGCAGCCGCCGTGCAAGGCGCATTCGCTTGACTGCATATGGTCCAGCAGGATTTCCCGGCTTTGGGAATCACAAAACAGGTTAGCTTCTTTCAGGGCCTGGCCTTTCGCCGAGGCCGGCCCGCCGAGGGGAACTCGCGTTGAAATGGTGTAGGTGTCAAGCCCCACTTTTATAGTACCGCTGTCGGCGCAAGCCGTGAGCATCGCCGGGGCTAAAACCATTAGCCATATTTGCATTGTTATCCCCCAGGAAAGGCATGAGGCGACATACGGCCAGTGTCTTACCTGCGTCGCATGCATGCACAGGGACAAGATGTGTCCGTGATGGATTGCCATCGCAATTGGCCTTGCAAAACGGGCGAGCCTTCTGGCGATGGCCGGGACAATGCTTAAAGTTGAATGAGGTACCCAAAAAAGCCCGGCTTGCATGTTCGGGCTTCCTGATTTTTTGTCATAGTCTGCCAACGCGGCCGCTAAAGACTTACGTAAACGGGTTACTTCAAGTCCCTGGCGAGCAATGCCTCAACCTTTTTGCGGAACTCGTCCAAGGCAGCCTGCTCCGAGGCTGTGTATTCCTTGGGATCCTCGTGCAGAGCGCAGACAGTGCCATACACCTCGCCGTCTGGGCCGCGGACTGGATAGCCTAAATAGTTGCTGAGACCAAACTCTACTTCATCTTCATTACCGGCCCAGTCGGCTTCCAAGCGCGAGTCTTTTACGTATAAAGGCTGGTCGGTATCCACCACCCGTTCGCAATAGAGTGCTCGGCCGTTGTGGGCCAGGCTACTTTTCTTGCCCTGAGCACCTATCGGATAGGTATCCTCATGATGACCACCCGAAGCTTCTACCTGCATATGCTGTGGCAGGGAACGCATGACAAGGATGGAGCTGACACCGAGTTGTTTAGCTAATGCGTCTATGTCCTGGCGTAACGAGTCGAATACTGCGCTGGATTTGGCCACAAAAAAGGTCCGAACAATTGGTTGGAAGAGTCCAACTATAGGCCGCAAGGTCGAGCGCCCCTAAAGACTCAAAGAGCATTAGGATAGAAGTTCCTGTGGTGCACACTAGGCGAAACCTTTTCAGAAAAACCGGCGACTGGCCGGTTTTTTTTAATCTACGAATCTTCAGTTGTCGGGGTGTTCGCTTGCTACTGAATCGGCAGCATCTACGTCCGACATATCCTCTTCAAGAGGTGCATCATCGTCCGGCGGCAGTGGAATCTTGTCCTCATTACGCCTCGGGTCATGCCCTGTCTCGTTATCAGTGCCGCGTGTGACTTCCTGCTGAGAAATGTTGCCTGGGGCACTTTTATCAATGTCCATGCTGACTCTCCGTTTTTATGCGCGGAATATCCGCGCTTAAACATGGGAGTCGGCAGGTCACAGTGAGTGCCGAGCACTGGACGAACGGCAGAAAACGAAAAAGCCCTGCATAAGGCGAGGCTTTCATAAATCCTTTCGCCCTACTTTGGGGTCGGTAGTGCGGATCAAATTTGCTGGAAACTACCCATCCAAGAGAAAACGGGGTCAGACCACTATTCTCTTTGAAAATGCCGGCAGCCCATTGCCTTCTAACTTTCCTGCGCCCAATAAAAAACCCCGTAGACGTTAATCTACGGGGTTTCTAAGAGTGGAGGCCGAGGTCGGAATCGAACCGGCGTAGGCGGATTTGCAATCCGCTGCATAACCATTTTGCTACTCGGCCTCAAACGATCAATGCCCTGACTGCTGACATTCACCGCATAAAAACTTGAGTGGGCTGTAAAACCCTGCCTCTACTCTAACTCATTGAATACATTGAAGTTTTAAATGCTTCGTTGCGTTCGATGGGCGCCATTATGTACGTATTTGCTTTTACCTGCAACCCCTTGATTTCAAAAATATTTCGTATAGCCATCAAGGGGTTGCGGGCCTGCCCTACTCCTGGATGCGTTGCTGCTGATAGTGCGGGTCGGCCTTGATCTGGGCGTCGGTGAAGGGCAGCGCGCGCAGTTTTTTCTCGGAGAAAGCTTGGGTCTGGTCCTTGGCGTGTTTGGATGCGGGGTTGCTGGATTCGGAGAATGCCAGCACGCCCAGCGCCTGGGGGCCTTGGTCGTCGAAGGTAACGATTTGCAGGTAGCTGGTGCCGCTGACGACTTCGCGTTTGCCGTCGGCGCGGGGCACGGTTTGCATGGCGTTGTAGATGCCCAGCTGTTGCGGGCCGCCGTGCATGGGGGTTTGGCCGCTGACCTGGATGTCGCCCCAGCGCGTGGCCTTGAGTGTACTGACCTCGGCACTGGAGGCCAGCATGGCTTCGCGCAGGGCGTTGGCCACCTCTTTGCGGTCGATCGCCAGGCCACGCGGCGTGGTCAACGGCTGCGCCGCGTCGAAAGGCACGCGCCAGGCGTCGGGGATTTGCTGCAGGTGTTCGACCAGGTTGATGAAGTGCACCAGGCCAATGCCGCTGTCGAGGTTGGCGTGCTGGTCCCAGGCTTGCAGGCTGGTGCACAGTGATTGCAGTGCGGCGGCGTCGGCGCCCAGGTGTTTGGCGCAGAACTCCAGCAGGTCGGGCATGACCTGGCCGGCGAGGTACACCTCGTTGTCCATCACCATGTTTTGCAGGTCGGCCACGCTGATCGGTTGCTTCTCCAGGGATTGCAAGCGTTGCACGGCAAAACGTGCGCGGGGGCCGAGGCCGATGTGGTCCTGGCTGATCACCGGGGAGAAGCCGGTGAGTGGCGCCTTGGGGTTGGCCAGCCACGCCGAGTCGTTGGAGTGTTGCACGTAGTCGGTGCGCTGCAGTTGCGGCAGTTGGTCGGCAGCGAAGATGCCGGGTTGCGCCGCACGCGGGTCAACCTCCCAGGCGCAGGCGCTGTGGGCGCCGTCGAGCATGATCATTTGCAGGCCGGCGCGTGGGTCGCTGCATTGCCCCAGTTTGGCCGCGCTGACGTTGGGCACCACCGACAGGTTCATGTACAGGCTCTGGCCCTGGTCGTCGGCGGCCACGGTGTTGACCCACGGAATGCCTTGCAGGGTGTGCACCGAGGTTTGCAGCGCTTTAAGGCTGGTGGCGCGGTTCATCGCGTACCACTGTTGCAACACGCGGTCGTTACCCAGGTTGGCGTCGCGCAGGCTGAAGGCGTAGTGGCTGTCCCAGTCGAGTTTGCCGGGCCATTGCACCACCGGGCCGAATTGCGAACTGTAGACCGTATGAGTGACCTCTTTGAGGCTGCCATCTGGTTGTTTGACTTGGACCTTCACCGCACGATGCTCCATAGCGATGGATTTCCCATCCAGCAGATAACGCGTGGAATCCTTGGGATCGAGGGTCAGCCGATACAGGGTGAAATGCTTGGACGTGTCCACCGTGTGGGTCCAGGCCACGTGCTGGTTAAAGCCGATATTGATCACCGGCAAACCCGGCAGTGCCGCGCCCATCACGTCCAGTTGGCCCGGGATGGTCAGGTGCATCTCATAAAAACGCATGCCACCGACCCAGGGGAAATGCGGGTTGGCCAACAGCATGCCACGGCCATTAAACGAACGATCACGGCCCACGGCCACGGCGTTGCTGCCACGGTCGAGGCTGAAGCGTTGCTGATTGGCTGCTGCCAGTTCAAAGGCCTTCACGCCCTGCGGTACGGCGGCAGTGGCGTTAGGCGGCGTGGCGCCGACCAGGGCTTCGGCGAATTGGCCGACACCACCTTCCACCAGCAGCCTGCGCGTCAGCTTGACCAGGTCTTCCGCTACCAGCGGGCGCACCCACGTGGCGTGGCACTGGGTCGGCGCGCCCTGCTCTTTCAGATAACGGTTGTAGCCGGCGACATAGCCTTCGATGCGCTGCTGCATCTGCGGGGTTTGCGCCTTCCAGAATGCGGCAACAGCCTGGGGCGTATTCAGCCACTTGAAAAACACATCACTGGCCAGGTTGTTGCGCTCTTCGAGGGTCGCCTGGTCCGGGCCGAAAAACCGCGCGCGCTCGCCGTTCACCGTGACCACTTCATTGGCCAGCAGGCACAGGTTGTCTTGCGCGTACGCGTAACCAATGCCGTAGCCCAGGCCGCGCTCATCATTGGCGCGGATGTGCGGCACGCCGAAGCTGGTGCGACGAATATCTGCAGCAGCCTGTGTCACCTGTTCACGCGCCGAAGCGTTCAGGCTCAGCCCCAGCAACAGCCCTGCCACGCACGCCTTGGACAACCGGTTGGAAATAATCACGCAAGCTCCACAGTCAAATTGAACACCCTTACAAGGGGCAACGACCCCACCGTAAGAACGCAGGCAACCGGGAATAATTTAGCCGCTACGGGTGTTTATTAAACGGCAGTTGAAGTGTGACAAAGCGGATACCGACAAAATTTCTACATCCGGGACTTCATGATTTCGCTCGCTCGTTCGTCTTATTCAAATAAGAGCGCCATCATTTTCCTGATCAGGCTCTGATAAGGAGTTTTTTGCATGTACAACCCGCAACCGCCCACGGATGGACATTCACCGGCTGCCGACGCCAATTACGGCGGCAGCGCACAAGCATTCGGCAAAGCGCCGGAGCACGGTAACCAGCGTATCCGCCATTTGCTCAAGTGCTTCGGTTTGCGCACCAGCCTGATCCGGCTGAAGGTCATTGACGCCCTGCTCACCGCCGCCGACAACCAGCGCACACTGGGCGTGCGCGGCGTGCACAGCCATTTGCTGGAGCTGGGCATCCCGCTGTCGTTTCTCAGCGTGCGTGAGGTGCTCAAGCGCCTGTGCAGCGAGGGCGTGATCACCCTCAATGCCGATAAAAGCTACAGCCTCCATGCAGAGGCTGCCAAAGTGCTGGACGGTCGCGCCTGACGCTTTGGCCTGGCGCTCCAGCAGGCATCAGAAGTGAGGTTTGACCTTGCGCCGCATGATGCCGTTGATCACCACCACCACTACGGCAATCGCAATCGCGAGGTACTGGAACGTTTTTTCGCTGATCACGCCGGTGTTCTGCAGATAAGACAGGCCAAACATCGACGCCAGTACTGCCAGGGCGATCAGAATCGAATATTTCAAACGTTGCTTTTGGGTCATGACGGGTTCCTGAACCTTAAGAATGTATCCACTTTGTACCGCCGAGCATGCCAAGCACATACCCGGTTACGGGGATGGCACGGGTTCGGCAGGGTCATATGTTACAGGCGCTGAGAAATTTTGGCTTGTTCCGCGCCTGATTGAACCTGTCGGAACTTTAGAGGATTTGAAAATGCTCCGTCGAATCACATTGCTGATTCCATTGCTGATCATGCTGACCATGAGCGGCTGCTTCTTTTTCCCACGCGGTGGCGGTGGCGGCTGGCACGACCACCGCTACGATGGCGGCCCTGGCTACGAACGTCGCTGATACCGGGCGCCTCTCGCTTTCCAGGATGGAAAACGAGAGGCGCGCCATTCAACCAGCATGCACCCAGCGCTGATGCAACCACCGCGCAAACGCATCCAGCGCAAACCCCAGCAACCCGATCACCACCACCATCGCCATCAACTCCGAATATGCCAGCCGATCGCGGGTGTCGAGGATGTAATAGCCGAGCCCCGCGCTGACCCCGAGCATCTCGCACGGCACCAGCACGATCCACAAAATGCCGATGGCCAGGCGCACGCCGGTCAGCACATGCCCGACGACGCCGGGAATGATCACCCGTCGCAGGGTTTCCCAGCGCGTGGCGCTCAGGCTTTTACTCAGCTGCAACCAGCGCGGGTCCAACTGGCGTACGCCGGCGGCAGTGTTGAGCATGATCGGCCACACCGCGGCAAACGCCAGCAGGAAGTAGATGGGTTGGTCGCCCACGCCCATCAGCATCACCACAATGGGCATCCAGGACAGTGGCGATATCATCCGCAGAAACTGGAACGCCGGTGTAGTCGCCGCCTCCAGGTTGCGCGAACTGCCCACCAGCAGCCCCAACGGCACACCGACCAACAGCGCCAGAAACAGCCCAACGAATATGCGCTTCAGGCTCACCGCGATATGCAGGTACAGCTCGCTGCGCCCCAGCAATTCCCACAAGCTGCTCGCGGTTGCCGCCAGTGAAAAGCGCGCCGATAAACCCTCGGCGTCGCCAAACACCTTCACGCCCAACCACCACAGCAGCAACAACCCCGCCAAACCACTCAGCCCCAGCCACCAGCCAGGGATTCTGCCGTTGTTCAAACGCCGATCTCCTCGTGCCGTTCATAACCGTCGGGCAAGCCGAAGGTCTTCATGCCGCCCACGGATTCGATGGCATTGCGCACAAAGCGGTCGTCCACCAGGTCCTTGGCCACGAAGGCTGGGTCCAGGTCGGCGAGGAATTTTTTGTCGCCTTCGATCAAGGTGTCCTTCAGGCGCCGCACCAACTCCTCGGTGTAGCTGGGGAATGGGTACGGTTGGAAGTCGATGCGATGCTCGTCCCAATTGGCATGCTGGATCGCGCCGTCCGCCAGGTACGCGGCACGGTCGGCGGCGGCCGGGGCCAAGACCTTGCTCAACACCGGCTCGGCATGCGGCGTATAGCGGTTAGGGCCGTCTTTGGACAGCAGCTTGACCGCCTCTTCGCGGTTATCACGGGTCCACACCTGCGCCTTGACGATGGCGTTGACCACCTTCTGCGACCACTCCGGGCGGTTGGTCAGGTCATGCTCGTGCATGAACACCACGCAGCACGCGTGGTTGCGCCACACATCGCCGGTAAAGCGCTGCACGCGGCCGACCTTGAGGTTCTCTGCCAGGGCGTTGAACGGTTCGGCGACGATATAGCCATCGATGCGCTTGCTGGCCAGGGCCGGCGGCATATCCGACGGCGGCAACACGATCAGGTTGACCTCATTGGCCGCAATCGCAGAGCCGGCGGCACGCGCCACGGGCGTAAGGCCGTTGTCGCGGAACAGTTGCTGCACTACCACGTTGTGGATCGAGTACCAGAACGGAATTGCTACCGACTTGCCGCCCAATTGCTTCACATCGGTAATGCCTGGCGACACGGTCAGGCCCGAACCGCCGACATGGTTCCAGGCCACGACCTTGGCCGGCACCTTGCTGCCGTAGCGCGCCCAAACTGTCATTGGCGACAACAGGTGAATCACGTTGACCTGCCCGGAAATAAACGCCTCGATTACTTGCGCCCAACTGCGCAACAGCACCGGGCGCTCGGCCTTGATGCCTTCGGCCTCGAACAAGCCGTTGTTATGCGCGACCAGCAATGGCGTGGCGTCGGTGATCGGCAAATAGCCGATGCGCACCGGTGCGTCCGGCTCACTGGCGGCGCGGGCCTGCAGGCTGCTGAGCAGCGGCAAGGCACCAGCTGCACTGAGCACCGCCGAGAGTTTGAGAAAGTCACGGCGCGAGTGCGTGAGGTCATCCAGACACATGTGAAAACTCCTGTTGGTCAATGGGGTGGGGTTGAGGGCGGCTCGCCTGCCGTAAGGTTTTCAGAATCTCGATACGCAACGCGCCGATGGCTTCAACCTGCTCGTCGCGTGGTTGCGGCAACTCGATGTGCCATTCGCCCAAGGTCCGCGCCGGGCGGTTGCCCAGTAGCAGGATGCGGTCGGACAGCAGCAGCGCTTCGTCAATGTCGTGGGTGATCAATACCGCCGCCGAACCCTGCTCGCGGTTGACCTTGAGCAACAGGCGCTGCATGTCGGCGCGGGTGACTTCATCCAGCGCGCCGAACGGCTCATCCAGCAGCAACACCTGCGGCTGGCGGGCCAGGCAGCGGGCCAGCGCGGTGCGCTGGGCCATGCCGCCGGACAGCTGCGCTGGAAACTGCTGGCGCGCATGTTCCAGACTGACCGCCGCAATGGCGTGGTCGACGCGCTGGCGGCGCTCCTCAGGGCTCAAGTGCGGCTGACGGGCGAAATCCAGGCCGAAGGCGACGTTCTTTTCCAGGTTCAGCCAGGGCAACAGGCTGGGGTCTTGAAACGCCACGGCCACCCGTGGATGCGGTCCGGCCAGTGGCTCGCCAAGCACCTGCACGCTACCGCCCTGGGGCGCCTGCAAACCGGCAAGCACACGCAGCAAACTGGATTTACCCACGCCGCTGGGGCCGAGGATCGACACCACTTCACCCGCCTGCAATTGCAAGTCAAAGCCTTGCAACACCGGCCCGCTGGCATAGCCCAGGCAAATGCCCTGGGCGTTCATTACCACCTGACTCATAGGTTGGCCTGGCGGTGCAGCTCGGTGCGCAGTTGCACCAGGCTGGGCGTCACGATCGGCACAAAGGCCGACTCGCGCCAGCGCCGTGCAAAGCCGCTGCCATGGGCGGTAAGGTAGGCCTTGCCGCCACTGGCTTGCAGTTCCAGCTGCACCGCGCTGGCGGCGGTTTCGGCCAGCGCGATTCGCAGTTTGAACAAGGGCACCGGCTCGACGGCAAAACGACCGGCCAACAGGCCACTTTTGAGTTCTGTGACCAGGTGATCGAGGGTCGCTCGCAAGGCTTCCAGCTCGTCACGCAACACCGTGCGCGATGAGCCCAGGTGGTTGGCCACCTCCGCCAGGGAGCGCCGTGCCAAGCCGATGGACATGCCACATTGCAACCCCAGGAACGCCGGGCGTACGGCCGGCAAGAACTTGCGTGCATCTTCATGCAGCAACCAGTCGCGGCTCAGCTCCACGCCTTCCAGGCCCAGGGCCGCCGTGTTGCTCGATTGCAGGCCCATCAGCTCCAGGTCACGCGAACGCTGCAGGCCTGCGACCGAATCCGGAATCGCCAGGATAAACGGCGCGCCGCCGCCGGCATGCTCGATCGCCGCCGCCGCAACAAAACCGTTCTTGCGCAGGTTGGTCACCCAGTGCAGGCGACCGTTGAGGGTCCAGCCATCATCGGTAGGCTGCGCGCTGATTTGCAGGGTTTCGATGCCGGACAAAAACTTCATCGCGTTCGACAGCCCGGTGGCCCCGGCCAGCTTGCCGCTGAGCAAGTCCGGCAGCAGTTGCTCGCGCAACCGCTCATTCGGGCTCTGCAACAAATACTCGATAAAAGAGCGCTGGCCCCAGCACACAAACGCCGCCGCCAGGGAATGGCTGGCCACATTGGCGATGGCTTCCACCGCGCCGGTCACATCACCGCCCAGGCCGCCCAGCGCCTTGGGCACGCCGATGCTTAATACATTTGACTCTGCCAGCCGTGGCAGCACTTCCTGTGGATCGCAACTGCCCACATCCAGGGCCTGCGCTTGAACATCGAGCCAACGGCTCAAGATTGGGTCAAGCATTCAATTCTCCTTTTTACAGCAGGTGGACCATCGCCGATTCAGCTTGCCGGTTTTTCCCAACGGTATTGCGCCAGTTCCGGGTTCAGCGGGGTACGGGCAAACACGTTAGCGAAGTTGCACAGGGTTGCCAGGCTGACGCCCAAAATAACTTCCAGCGCCTGGCCATCGGTATAGCCGGCGGCGCGGAACGCTTCAAAACCCGCGTCGCTGACATCGCCACGGGTGGCGATCACTTCGCGGGTGAAAGCGGCGAGTGTCTCATAACGGGCGTTGGGCAATTCACCGCGATGGCGCAAGGCGTCAATCACGTCTTCGGGCAGCTTGGCTTTATTGCGCGCCACGGCGGTGTGGCCGGCCACACAGAAATCGCAGCCGTGGGTGGTGGCGGCAATCAACTGCACCACTTCGCGGTCGGCCAGGCTCAGCTGCGACTTGGCGTTGAGCCCGGACACGGTGATGTAGGTTTCCAGCGCCGCCGGTGCATTGGCCAACACGGCGAGCAGATTAGGGATGAAACCCGAGCCTTTGAGGGCGTTTTCCAGGAAGGGCTTGGCCGCTTCCGGGGCGGTTTCGGGGGTGAGCAACGGTACACGGGACATGGAGTGGTCTCCTGATGGGTTCATCACCTAAGTCTGTTGGTTATAAAAAAACGCCTCAATAGGCTAAAGTAGCGATTACTTGCTCTAGAGTCTTTCCGTTAGATGAATTCGTCCAGTGCACTCGTTGATTGGTTATTAGACAGCCTCGAACTCAACACCAGCCTGTTCCATGTCGGACGCTATTGCGGCGCGTGGCACGCCAGCACCCATGGGCTGGCCAGCGCGAGTTTCCATCTGATTGTGCAGGGCCAATGCTGGTTGCATATTGACGGCGAACCCCTTCCCCTACACTTGAATAATGGTGATGCGGTATTTCTGCTGCGTGACCTTGAGTATCGGCTGTCCGGCGAGGCCACGGCGGCGGCCGCGCAGGAATGCCCGCGCCGACCGATGCTGGCACTGGACAGCAACGCCGACGACGGCGTGGGCCTGGTCTGCGGTTTTTTTCACTTCCATACCGGTTTGTCGGCAATGATCGTCGACGGCTTGCCCGCCTGGATCATCCTGCGCGCCGGCGACCCATCGCTGACCGCTGCGCGCAATCTGTTCGAATTGATCCTGCAAGAGTGCGAGCGCGTCCCGGCGCCCTCCTCGGCACTGCTCGAACGTCTGTGCCATTTGTTGTTTCTGTATGTGTTGCGTCAGCAGGTCATCGATAACCCCGAACTGGGCGGCTTGGCAGCGCTGGGCCGCCAACCGGCGTTCGCCGAGTTGCTCGAGCAATTGATCGCGCGTCCGGCAGACCCATGGACCCTGGAAAGCATGGCGGCCTGCACCGGCTTGTCGCGCTCGGCATTTTTTAAGCGTTTCAGCGAACTGTGCGGGCAATCTCCAGGGCATGTGCTGTTGATGATGCGCATGCGCCATGCGTGCCGCCTGTTCAAAGAAGACATGACCGTGGCCGATGTATCGCTGGCCGTGGGCTACCAATCGGTGGCGGCATTTACTCGCGCGTTCCACAAGACCACCGGCCAGCAACCTGGGGCTTATCGCAAAGGTCAATGGCAGAATTAGCAAACACGAATGTCGGTTTTCTTACCATCGTCTGTAAGAAATAATGGAACTGTGTTGCGGGTTAATTCCACACAGCGGGTCCATGACCCACAGACATTGGAACTATGACTCCGACCTCGCTCGCTTACGCCCCGCAGTCCGGCAATCGCGCTAACACACACCCCACAACAGCCCCTGCTCCACGGGAATCCATTTATAACGCTCCGGATTTTTACGCCCCCGGGACTGGCCGAACTCGAACCAAAACCGAGACTTTAATCGATGATGGCTACGTAAAAATCACCCAGCAGGCCAAATGGGACATCTATGCCCAACCGCCTAAAATCGAGCGCGTCACCCTGACACTGGAAACCGGTAATGCCGCCGACACGCTCCATGTCGGCAATAACCCCGATGGAAGTTTGCAGGTGCAGATCAATGGTAAGTCTTACCGGTTCGACGCCAAGGGTAAAAACGGTGAGCCCATTGAGTTACATATCAAAACCAATGGCGGTCATGACCATCTGACTATCAGCCCTACAGTCGATAACCCCGTCACGTTTGAAGGCGGTGATGGGAATGACACCTTTATCGCCGGGGCAGGCAGGACCAGGGCACTAGGCGGTGCAGGTGACGACAAGCTTTGGCTGGGCTCGGGAACAGGCTACGCCGAAGGCAATGACGGTGACGACTTGATCGTCGGCGGCACCGGCAATGCGGTCATTTACGGTGGCAACGGCAAGGATCACCTCTATGCCGGTATAGGGCCGGCTGACAAGCAAAGCTATGTTGATGGCGGCAGCGGCGACGACCACCTGTACGCCGGCAGCGGGCATTCTGTCCTTCACGGCGGCAAGGGTGACGATCACCTGCTGGGAACAGATCGTACGACCTTTTACACGGGTAAAGGCCGAGATCGGATCTGGAACAACCGACCTGGCGATCTTATTTATGCAAAAGCTGGAGACGCCTACGACCGGTCTCAGGGCTCAAAATTTGTCGAGGTAAAACCAAGCTTCGCCGGTAATGACGGCTTTGAAGTCAGTGGTGATGCTGAATTCAAGCAACGAGTAGATGACGACTTCGAATTCCTGCGCAGCTCGCCCAATGGGCAAAAAATACTGGCGGATATGGATAAGGAAGCCCCGAAAGCTGGGGCCAAAGTCACCATCCAGAAAGCAACCGTTGCAAACAGCTACTCGTTTCGCAGTTTTGAACTGGGTCGATTACCGAGTGAGCAGTTCAAGAAAATCGACCTTGACGACCCACGATACGGCAGGGTCATTGGCAACAAGCCCGGGTCGCGTGCTGATGCGGGGGCGGTGAATTACGATCCGATGGATACCGGTGACGAACGCTTTTTTACCCCGCCAGTCGTCAACTTGGTCCATGAAATCGGTCACGCCTACAATGGCGCTACAGGCACGAATCTGCCTGGCTACACCTTGGACCGTTCAGCGTCCGATCCTGCCATTACCGATTACATCCACAACACAGAGTTTCAGGTCGTCGGCTTACCGGGCAGCACCGCGCAACCGTTTGACTTCGACAACGACCCCTCTACCCCGCCCACCACCATCAATCCCGAACACTTCACGGAAAATGGCATGCACCGTGAAATGGGCCGGCCTTTGCGCAAGAGCTACCTGGTCTGACCCTGCGCGTTCGAGCGTCACCGCACATAGGCCAGGTGACGCTTGAAGCCATCCAAGCGCGAGCGACATATCCAGTCGCAAGCTCTGCGCGGTTGCCAGGAACGCTTGCGCATGGATCGTCCACGTAAGAGAAGCCCTGACACGCTGTCAGGTTTTCTACTTTGGTCATCGAGAAGGACATCCGCATGCTCTCTCCCTACGCTTACGCCCCAGCGACCGCGCGTCACCTGGTACCCAGCGTCGAGCCAGTCAACCCTGCACGCTCACCCTATGACCCACCGTCTGACTTGGCGCCAGGCGCAAAAGCCGTTAGAACACATGAACTGCTCAAAAAAGGCGATGTGACCTTCAGCCGGGAAATCACCTGGAGCACCGTGGGTTCCGAAAAGCCCAGGATTGTGTCAAATCGGATAATAGTTGAAAGCGGCAATGATGCCGATGACATTCAGGTGCGCAGTTGGCCTGGAGACAAGTTGCAGTTCCTCGTCAATGGCAGGTCGTATATGCTCGACGCCCAAGCACAACAAGGCCCGCAGCCGAGCCTTTTGATCAAGACCAACGGTGGCGATGACAAGGTCAGCATTGATGATGACGTCATGCACGTCGTGGAAATTCACGGTGGCGAAGGCAACGACATCCTCAAGGCGGGTGGAGGCCCCAGCGCACTCTATGGTGGAGGTGGCAACGATGAACTGTGGTTGGGTCGCGGATTCGGCTATGCGCAAGGGGACGACGGCAACGACCTGATCGTGGGCGGCTACGGCACCAACGTCATGTTCGGCAATAATGGCAACGACCGCATCTATAGCAAGACCGGCGCTAAGGACTCGAAAAATCTCATGTTCGGTGGCGACGGCAATGACGTGCTCTATGCCCTTGACGGCGAAAATCATCTGAACGGTGGCGACGGTAATAACCAACTGTTTGTGAATGACCGCACAACCCGCTACAACGGTGGAGGTTCCGACCGCATCCAGGATAGCCGCAGTGAAAACGAATTTTCATTCATGCCCCTGGCGGTTGGCACCGACCCCCTTCCTCACCCTTGACTGAAGTGAACCCGGGCAAAGCGGGCAACAGGTAACCCAGCAGCACGTTTTGCGAACAGGCGACCTTGCGCAACGAACGCCAGCAAGGTCGTCGCCAACCCAACAACTTTGCACCATCGTACCTAAAGCTCCTCCTCCCCAGGCCGATAGCCCTACGAAGCTCTAACAAAGCCGCGTCGATAATAACGCTTCGTAAGGACGACCCCCATGCCTCCACTGCGCTCTATCCAAACCCGCTACACCCTGTTTCTGGTGCTGTTCGTCCTGCTGATATTGGTGTTGACCGTCGTCGGAATCGGCCAGTTGGTGGCCCCCACGCTGCGCCATACCGAAGAACAGGTGGTGCTCAACCGCGTCGCCGAAGTGGCTGAGCGCATCCAGGGCGAACTGAACAAGGTTCAAGCCCAACAACGCAGCATCACCCAAACCATTCCCCTGCTCGACAGCGATGCCATCGACAAAGTGCTGCCCGGCCTGGTGGACCAGTATGGCGAGCTGAAAGTCTTCGGCGGCGGTATCTGGCCACTGCCCAACCAGCGCGCGCCTGGGCGCAACAAGTTCAGTACCTTCTGGCACCGCGATGCTTCGGGCAAGTTGGCGGTCAACACGTTCTGGAACAGCGACGCTGCGCCCAACTACTACGACCAGAGCTGGTACAAAGGCGGCCTCGCCTCGCCGCGCGGCCAGTGCGCCTGGGCCGCCGCCTACAAGGACGACGCCAGCCAGGAGCCACGCACCAACTGTGCCATGGCCATTCAGCGCGATGGCGCAGCCTATGGCGTGGCCACCATTGACGTAACCCTGGGGTTCTTCAATGAGCTGGTGGCCAGCAAGGAAAAAGACATCGGCGGCCAGATGCTGATCGTCGAAGGCGACGGCAAGATCATCAGCAACAGTTCGCGCATCAGCGGCCCGGTGGTGTTGAAGAACATCAGCGAACTGGTCGGCACCTCGGCGTTTGCCGCCCAGGTGAGTAAAGCCCTGGCCCACCGCGACCAAGGGCTTGTACGCGCCGAGTTCGACAACCAGGGCGTGGCCAGCACCTTCTACCTGCGCCCGATCGAGGGCACGCCGTGGTTCCTCGCCACCGCCCTGCCCACCTCGTTGATCACCGCCCAACGCGATGACGTGCTCGGCAGCCTGGCCCTGATACAAATCCCCATGGTGTTGCTGCTGGTGCTGCTGGCCGCTTATGCGATCCGCCAACTGGTGCAGCGCATGCGGTCACTGAAGACCAATATCGATGCCTTGTCCGCCGGCGATGCCGACCTGACGCGGCGCATCACCATTCGCGCCGAAGACGAACTGGGCGCCATCGGCCATTCGGTCAACCACTTTATCGTCTACTTGCAGAACATGATTGGTGAAGTGACCCAAGCCACGGGCGCAATGTCGTCGAGCCTGGCGCAACTGCAGCAGACATCGGCCCACACCAACCAGATCCTGGTGCGCCACGCCTCGGAGACCGACCAGACCGTCACCGCCATCACGCAAATGAGCTCGACTGCCGACACCGTCGCGCAAAACGCGGCGGAAACCGCCTCGTTCACCCAGCGCGCCAACGAGCACGCCGACCGCTCCCGCGTGGTGGTGGGCGAAGCGTCCACCAGTGTCAGCGCCTTGATCGGCGAAGTCGCCAGCGCCACCCACACCGTGGAGGCCATGCGCCAGGACGCTGCACGCATCACCGAGACCCTCGGGGTGATCGGCGCGATTGCCGGCCAGACCAACCTGCTGGCCCTCAACGCGGCGATTGAAGCGGCGCGGGCCGGCGAGCAAGGCCGTGGTTTTGCGGTGGTGGCCGATGAGGTTCGGGCATTGGCGGCGCGCACCCAGGCCAGCACCTCGCAGATCAACGAGATGCTCGCACGCCTGACTACCGGCGTGAGTTCGTCGGTGGCGGCCATGGAAAACACCCAGGCCAGTTGCCAGTCGGCGGCCGACGCCACGGCACGGGTGAACACCGGGCTGGACGAGATGGCCGGCTCCGTCAGCCATATCAATAACCTCAGCACCCAGATCGCCACGGCGGCCGAGCAGCAAAGCGCGGTGACCGAGGAGATCAACCGCAGCATGGTGCAGATCCGACAGATGGTCGATGAGTTGGTAGAAAGTGGCCACGCCACGCAAACCAACACCCAGAGCCTGTTGGATGCCAATGGCCGGGTCATTGCGTTGATGGGGCGCTTCAAGGTGCGTTGATAAAAGACTGAGGCACTCCCGTGCAATGCGCGGGAGTGGGACTATTCTGACAGTCTCAGGACAAACTCTCGCCACACAGGAGGTGTGTCATGCACGCTGCTGAGCATTCGGTCCGCTTGGAGCGGATCAGTCAGGAACGCTTCATCCAGGCGCCGATCGAGGTCATCTACGACTACGTGACCCAGCCGGATCGCTGGCACGAGTGGCACCCCACCTCCCTGAGTGCCGACACCGGCACCACCGGCTCACTGCCGGCCGGCACGCGCTTTACCGAAATCATCGACCTGCTGGGCGTGCGCGTTCCCTTGAGCTATCGCGTGCAGATCGCCCGCCGCCCCAGTGAATTCAAGACCGTGTTCACCTCCCTCGCAGTAGACGGTTCGATTCACTACTTCCTGCAACCCCACCGTGGCGGCACGCTGTTCAAACGGGTGCTCACCTACGAGACCGAATTGCAACTGGCCACCTTGCACGCGCGCATGGTCGAGCTGTCGGCCATTGCGCTGGAACAGCTAAAGCACCGCCTGGAAAATGTGGCCTTCGTATAATTCAGATACATTACTGACGCCCTGTCACCCTGTGGGAGCTGGCTTGCCTGCGATGACGTCGTCATGATCGCCGCAAAATCCCGACGCCCTCCTATTGCCCACGAGACCCGCATGAAAAACCCGTTGCGACTGGCCTTACTTTGCGCCCTGTTCACCACCACACTGGCCCAGGCGGCCGACCTGATCCCAATCGACGTACACCGCGACGCCAACTGCGGTTGCTGCAAAAAATGGATCAGTCACCTTGAATCCAACGGTTTCAAGGTCAACGACCACGTTGAAGCCGACATGAGCGCCGTCAAGCAGCGCCTGGGCGTAGCGCCGCGCCTGGGCTCGTGCCATACCGCCGTGATCGACGGCAAGTTCGTCGAAGGCCACGTGCCCGCCGAACAGGTGCTGGCGTTGCGCACCCGCGATGACCTGCTGGGTATTGCCGCCCCCGGCATGCCCATGGGTTCGCCCGGCATGGAAATGGGTGACCGGCGCGAGGCCTACCAGGTCATTGGCCTGACGCGCGAGGGTCAGGATGTAGTGGTAGCCGACTACCCGGCCCGTTGATTAATGCTCGCCGGTTACCTGGGGCTGTTTTTCGCCGCTTTTGGCGCGGCTACCCTGCTACCGCTGCAATCGGAAGCCGTGCTGGTTGGCCTGCTGCTCAGCGGGCACTACAGCCTGTGGGGGCTGCTGGTGATCGCCACGGTCGGCAACGTGTTGGGTTCGGTGGTCAACTGGTGGCTGGGACGTTCGGTTGAGCGCTACAAGGAGCGGCGCTGGTTTCCGGTCAGCCCCAAGCACCTGGAAAAAGCCCGCCGCCACTATCAACGCTGGGGGCATTGGTCCCTGCTGCTCAGTTGGGTGCCGATTATAGGCGACCCACTGACCTTGGTGGCCGGGGTCATGCGTGAGCCGTTCTGGCGTTTTGTGCTGTTGGTCACGCTGGCAAAAGGCGCCCGTT
Organism: Pseudomonas sp. FP2338; assembly: GCF_030687515.1. Classification (NCBI taxonomy): domain Bacteria; kingdom Pseudomonadati; phylum Pseudomonadota; class Gammaproteobacteria; order Pseudomonadales; family Pseudomonadaceae; genus Pseudomonas; species Pseudomonas sp. FP2338. The sequence goes on from NZ_CP117436.1 coordinate 3,344,778, forward strand.
ACGCCGTGCTGGCAGCGTTGACGCTGAACCATTTGGCGAAGCCGTAACAACTGTCAGTGGCAGGTGCTTTTGCCGTAGGAATAAGCTGTGTCTGTCGTTCGGTAGAGACAATTAATCCTCGATTAATCGTGTGCCGACAGCCTCCGGTTTTTCACTACGGAGCACACCATGCGACCGACGCGCACGCTATATCTCACTGGCTTGCTCTTGGTTACGGCCCTTACCGGCTGCGCCACCGGCAAAGATGACAGTTACGGCCCCGAGCTTCAGGGCTTCCAATACCCCTACCCGGTCGAACGGTTCAGGTTCACGTCCCAGGGCCAGTCGTTGCAGATGGGCTACATGGACGTGGCGCCCACGGGCAAGCCCGTAGACCGCACCATCGTATTGATGCACGGCAAGAATTTCTGCGGCGCCACCTGGGACGACTCGATCAAGGCGCTGAGCGCCAATGGTTTTCGTGTGGTGGTCCCCGACCAGATTGGCTTTTGCACCTCGAGCAAGCCCGACGCTTACCAATACAGCTTCCAGCAACTGGCGATCAACACCCACCAGTTACTGGAAAAACTGGGCATCAAAAAAGCCACGCTGCTGGGCCACTCTACCGGCGGTATGCTCGCCACCCGATATGCCTTGATGTACCCGGCACAAACCGAACAGCTGGGGCTCGTCAACCCTGTCGGCCTGGAAGACTGGAAAGCCTTGGGCGTGCCTTACCGCCCGCTCGAACAATGGGCGCAATCGGAGCGCAACCTCACCTACGCGGGCGTGCGCAAGTATCAACAGGACAATTATTACGGCGGCCGCTGGGAGCCGGCCTATGACCGTTGGGTCGATATGCTCGTCGGGCTCTTCAACGGCCCGGGTCACACTCAAGTGGTACGCAACTCCGCCTTGATCTGGGACATGATCTACACCCAGCCGGTGTACTACGAGTTCAAGGACCTGCAGGTGCCGACGCTGCTTTTGATTGGTACTTCCGATACCACCGCCCTCAACCTCGACCTGGCCTCACCTGAAGTCAGGGCGAAGCTCGGTGACTACAAAACCCTGGGCAAGCACGTCGCCCAGTTGATTCCCAATGCCAAGCTGGTGGAGATCGAAGGCTTTGGCCATTCGCCACAGGTGGAAGATCCCGAACGTTTTCACAGCGCATTGATGCCGGGTTTATTGGCGTATTAAACCCTCCTGCGTCGGGGCGCAGCGAGGCCGCTGCGCAGCCGTTAATCCTCGCTTAATCCCCTGGTCAGAGCATCCGGGCACTGTTCCTGGAGCCTGACCCATGACGCCGATCCGTTCTCTGTGCGCCGCAAGCCTGCTGTTGATCGCTGCCCTGCCCGCTTTTGCCGTCACCGAAGGGCCGACCTACGGCCCGGAGCTGCAAGGCTTTCAATACCCTTACCCGGTCGAACACTTCAGTTTCCAGTCCCAAGGCAAAACCCTGCAGATGGGTTATATGGACGTGCCTGCCAAGGGCCGTGCCAATGGCCGCAGCGTGGTGTTGATGCACGGCAAGAACTTCTGCGGTGCGACCTGGGAGGATTCGATCAAGGCCTTGAGCGCAGCGGGTTACCGCGTGATCGCGCCGGACCAGATCGGGTTTTGCACCTCCAGCAAACCGGACCACTACCAGTACAGCTTCCAGCAACTGGCGATCAACACCCATCAATTGCTGGAAAAACTCGGCATTCAGAAGGCCACCCTCGTCGGCCATTCCACCGGCGGCATGCTCGCCACCCGTTATGCACTGCTGTATCCGCAACAAACCGAGCAGTTGGCGCTGGTCAATCCTATCGGCCTGGAAGACTGGAATGCCTTGGGCGTGCCCTATCGCAGCGTCGACCAATGGTATGAGCGCGAGCTGAAACTCAGCGCCGATGGCATTCGCCAGTATGAACTCAACACTTACTACGTCGGGCGCTGGAAGCCGGAATACGAGCGTTGGGTCGACATGCTCGCAGGGCTGAATAAAGGCCCCGGCCACACCCAGTTCGCATGGAACTCGGCGCTGATTTACGACATGATCTTCACCCAGCCGGTGTACTACGAGTTCAAGGACTTGCAGATGCCCACGCTGCTGCTGATCGGCACCTGCGATACCACCGCCATCGGCAGCGATATCGCGCCGCCGGCGGTCAAGGCCAGGCTTGGTCACTACGACGTGCTGGGCAAACAGGCGGCCAAGCTGATCCCCCATGCGACCCTGGTGGAATTCCCGGGCCTGGGCCACGCACCGCAGATGGAAGAACCGGCGCAGTTTCATCAGGCACTGTTGCAGGGGTTGAACGCCCTTTAATCCAACCTTTTTCGAGGCACTCGTGAATGTCGGTACAGATCGCAGTCATTGATGATTGGCAGAATGTAGCCAGTGGTGTGGTGGATTGGTCGGCACTGGCGGCGGTGGGCCAGGTGCACTTTCTGCACGATTACCCCGCCGATACCCCCACGATGGTCGAGCGTTTGCAGGCGTTCGACGTGATTTGCCTGATGCGCGAGCGCTCGACCTTCGATCAGGCCCTGTTGCAAGGCCTGCCCAAGCTGAAACTGCTGGTGACCGGCGGCATGCGCAACGCGGCCATCGACATTGCCGCGGCCAAAGCCCTGGGCATCCAGGTGTGCGGCACCGACAGCTACAAGCAGGCGGCGCCGGAATTAACCTGGGCGCTGATCATGGCCTCGACCCGCAACTTGCTGGCCGAAGCCAACTCACTGCGCGCCGGCGGCTGGCAGGTTGGCTTGGGCGGCGATCTGTATGGCAAAACCCTGGGGGTTCTCGGGCTGGGCAGCATCGGCCAGAAAGTCGCCCAGTTTGGCCAGGCATTCGGCATGCGCGTGATTGCCTGGAGCGAGAACCTCACGCCGGAGCGTGCCGCCGAGGCGGGTGTGAGCTGGGTCAGCAAGCGTGAGTTATTTGAACAGGCGGATATTCTGAGCGTGCACCTGGTGCTCAGCGAGCGCAGTCGCGGCCTGGTAGATGCCCAGGCGCTGAGCTGGATGAAGGCCAGTGCGCGTTTGGTCAATACATCACGTGGGCCGATTGTGGATGAGCAAGCGCTGATCGAGGCGTTATCCGCCGGGCGACTGGCGGGGGCCGCGCTGGATGTATATAGCGAAGAGCCACTACCGGTTGATCACCCCTTCCGGCGTCTGCCGAATGTGTTGGCCACGCCCCATGTCGGGTATGTGAGTGAACAGAATTATCGGCAGTTTTATCAGCAGATGATCGAAGATATTCAAGCCTGGGCCAGCGGGAAGCCGATTCGCAGCCTATAGGCGGTTTGCCAAGCAGGCCTTTCTGGCATGCACGCTTGTTGTTGCAAGCAGGCTTGTTGTGGCGAGCAGACTTGCCCTGCGTTGGAGCGCGCAGCGCTCCCAAATGGCCCATTCGGTGCATCAGATAGATCGGGTGTGTTCATTATGGGGCTGCTGCGCAACCCAACGCAGGGCAAGCCTGCTCGCCACAAAAAGACTGCTAACCACACCCAGGCAATTCGCCACCATCACCCCGCCGTTCTCGCAAAATCACAACAGTTGCGAACTGTGCATATCGTTACAAGTTTTTTGTCCTACAAAAAACGCCTATAAACCATACAGGCTCTGGGATCTGTCCTAGACTCATGGCCGATGGGTCCGTTCCAAAACAAAAACCCCGCAAAAAATCGAAACTTTACAACTCTGCCGCAGGTCAAGTTTTTAAGGGAGACGAGCGAAGGCACTTGTGCCGAATGCCCGTCCATCCACTCTTTTTTCGCAATGAGTGCAACTGGCATACGCCTTGCCAGTTTGTACTGTGCTTGTGCGCCTGGCCGCAGGATGCGGCCAATCGGAGCCGATGGCAGCGGGCCATCAGCCGACCCAATATGTAGGAGAGAACGATGATCAGTGCTGCAGTCGATACTCAGGGAGAGCGTTTTAGTCAGCCGGCAGGGGGACCGACTTCGTTGGCCGACCTGCCCAACACTGTGCGGCCGATCGTGAGTCAGAACCCTAATCGTAAGAAAGTCCTGTTTGTGACGTCCGAATTCGCCGACCTGGTGAAAACCGGCGGCCTGGGCGACGTCTCCGCCGCCCTGCCTCGTGCCATGGCGCACCTGCATGATGTGCGCGTGCTGATCCCCGGCTACCCGCAGGTGATGGAAAGCGACAACCCGATCCATATTATCGGCGAACTGGGCGGCCACGCGGCGCTGCCGCCGTGCAAGATCGGGCGCATGGACCTCAAGGATGGCCTGGTCATCTATGTGCTGATCTGCCCCGAGCTCTACGAGCGTGAAGGCACGCCCTACGGCGCCAACAACGGCCGCGACTGGCCGGACAACCATATTCGCTTCGCCCGCCTGGGCCTGGCCGCCGCCGACATGGCCGCCAACCTCGCGCAGATTCACTGGTGCCCGGACCTGGTGCACGCCCATGACTGGCCCGCAGGCCTGGCGCCGGCTTATATGCACTGGCGTGGGTCGCGCACCCCTACGCTGTTCACCATTCATAACCTCGCCTACCAGGGCGTGGTCAGCCTGGCCTCGACCCCTGAGTTGGGCATTCCACCCCACGCCCTGCAACAGGAAGGCATGGAGTTCTACGGCAAAATGTCGTTCCTCAAGGCCGGCATGGCGTATTCCAGCCATATCACCACCGTGAGTGCGACCTACGCCCAGGAAATCACTACGCCGGAATTCGGCTGCGGCCTCGATGGCTTCCTCGCCAGCAAGACCCAGCAAGGCCTGCTCAGTGGGATTCCCAACGGCATCGATGAAAGCTGGGAAACCTCCACCGACACGCACCTGACCCATAACTTCAATATCGGCGACTGGGACGGCAAGGCGGTGAACGCCGCCCATGTGCGCGAACTGTTTGGCCTGCACGATTCCACCGGCCCGCTGTTCGCGGTGGTATCGCGGCTGGTGTACCAGAAAGGCCTGGACCTGACCGAAGCGGTCAGTCGTTACATCGTTGAAAACGGCGGCCAGATCGCGATTATCGGCCGCGGCGAGCCGGAAGAAGAACACGCCATGCGCGAACTGGCCCTGCGCTTTCCTGGCCAGGTGGGTGTGCGCATCGGCTTCAATGAAACCGATGCTCGGCGCATGTTCGCCGGCAGCGATTTCCTGCTGATGCCGTCGCGCTACGAGCCGTGTGGTCTGAGCCAGATGTACGCCCAGCGTTTCGGCTCGCTGCCGGTGGCGCGCAATACCGGCGGCTTGGCGGACACCATCGAAAATGGCGTCACCGGCTTCCTGTTCAATGAGTCCACCGTCGAGAGCTATGAAGAAGCGCTGAGCCGCGCGTTCAGGGTATTTGCCAATAAAGGCCTGCTCAACGCCATGCGCAGCCGCGCCATGACCCAGCCGTTCAACTGGAGCCAGGCGGTAGAACCCTACGCTGAACTGTATGAACAGCTGGTGGCCAAGGCCCTGGGGAAACCCACGAAGTAATTTTTAGTTGTTGTTTAAAAAAAGGGAGGTCTTCATAGATGCCGTCACGGACTCTGGAAACCTGGCCCCACGGCGCAATCATGCTGGACGCGCAACACACGCGTTTTGCCTTGTGGGCGCCAGACGCGTTTTATGTCAGCGTTGAATTGCAAGACGGCAAGTCCATCGCCATGCTGCCCCAGGCAGATGGCTGGTTTGAGGTAGAAACCAAGTGCCCGGCGGGCACTTGTTACCGCTACAACATCGATGGCGAACACGACGTGCCCGATCCCGCTTCCAGGGCTCAGGCTACTGACGTACACGGTTGGAGCATCGTCGTCGATCCCCTCGCCTACCAATGGCGACACAGCCAGTGGCAAGGTCGCCCTTGGCACGAGGCCGTTATCTACGAGCTGCATGTCGGCGCAATGGGCGGTTATGCAGCCGTTGAAAAACAGCTACCCCGCCTGGCCGAGCTTGGGGTGACCGCCATTGAACTGATGCCATTGGCGCAATTTCCCGGCGAGCGCAATTGGGGCTACGACGGCGTACTGCCCTACGCCCCGCAAGCCTCCTATGGCTCCCCCGAACAACTCAAGGCCCTGATCGACAGTGCCCACGAACACGGTTTGGCGGTGATCCTGGATGTGGTCTACAACCACTTCGGCCCCGACGGCAATTACCTGGGCCAGTACGCCCAAGGCTTCTTTGAAGAAGACGTGCACACGCCCTGGGGCGCCGGGATTGATTTCGATCGCCGCGAGGTGCGCGACTTTTTCCTCGACAACGCGCTGATGTGGTTGCTCGAGTACCGCTTCGACGGCCTGCGCCTGGACGCGGTGCACGCCATCGACAACCCCGGTTTCCTCAAGGAACTCGCGCATCGGGTACGCCAGCAGGTCGACACCAGCCGGCACGTGTGGCTGGTACTGGAAAACGAACTCAACCAGGCCAGCCTGCTCAAGCACGACTTTGATGCGCAGTGGAACGACGACTTCCACAACGTCCTGCACGTGCTGCTCACGGGTGAAACGGATGCGTATTACAGTGACTTCGCGCAAGACCCCACCGAGAAAATTGCGCGCTGCCTGGGCGAAGGTTTTGTCTACCAAGGCCACACCACCCGCCACGGCCATACGCGCGGCGAGCCCAGCGGCGACCTGCCTCCCAGCGCCTTCGTGGCGTTTTTGCAAAACCACGACCAGGTCGGCAACCGTGCCTTGGGCGAGCGCCTGCACCAACTGTGCTCACCCCAGGCGCTGAAAGCAGCCACCACCTTACTGCTGATGTCACCGATGATTCCGCTGATGTTCATGGGCGATGAAGTCAACGCCGAGCAGCCGTTCCTGTTTTTCACCGATCACCACGGTGAGCTGGCCGAAGCCGTGCGCGAAGGTCGGCGTAACGAATTCGCCGACTTCGCCGCGTTTAAAGATCCTGAACGGCGCGAACACATCCCAGACCCGAATGCGCTGCCGACCTTTCTACAGTCGGCGCCCCGCTTCACCGAAAACGAACACGCGCAGCTTTACCGCCAGCTGCTGAGCCTGCGCCATCGGCATATCGTGCCGCACTTGCCGGGCAGCGTGGCCCTGGGCGCGCAGGTACTGGCCGACGGCGCCGTCAGCGCGCGCTGGCGCCTGGGCAACGGCAGCGTGTTGCAGATCGACCTGAACCTGGGCGCCACGCCGCTGGATCACCCGGCGCCGCCACACCTGCTATTCGAGACGTCTGCCCATGGAGGCGCGCAACTGGCGCCATTGAGTGCACGCGTCGCCTTATCCCCTGTTGGAGATCACCCTTGAGCGAAGCGAACCTGGAAATACTCGCCAGCCGCGCGGGCCTGGCCGTCGATTGGATCGACGCCAACGGCCGCCCGCAACATGTCAAACCCGCCGCCTTGCGTGCCGTACTCAAAGGCCTGGGCCACCCGGCCGATACCGACGCCGAGATCGATGCCAGCCTGCTCGAAATGGAACGGGTGCAACAAGACAAGCACCTGCCGCCGCTGATGACTGTGGACACCGGTGCGGGTCTGGACCTCGCGCGTTACTTTGCCCCGGACACGCCCTGCCGCGTCAGCCTGGAACAGGGCGAAACCCTCGAATTGCGCCTGGATGGCAATGCCGAACTGCCCGGCGTGATCGCACTGGGTTATCACCAGGTGCATATCGACGACCAAACTTTCACCCTGGCCGTGGCGCCGACCCATTGCTACAGCGTCGCTGAAGCAGTCGACAGCCAATCGGCTCGCGCCTGGGGCCTGAGTGCGCAGCTGTATGCACTGCGCCGCCTGGGTGACGGCGGCTTCGGTGACACGTTGGCGTTGGAGCACCTGGCCCGCAGCGCCGCCGAGCGCGGCGCCGACGCCTTGGCCATCAGCCCGATGCACGCCATGTTCAGTGCCGACACCGAGCGCTACAGCCCCTATTCACCCTCCAGCCGTTTGTTCCTCAACAGCCTGTATGCCTCGCCCGCCTGCATCCTTGGCGAGCGTGAAGTGCGCAACGCCATCGAGGCACTGGACCTCACCGATGAGCTGCACGAGCTGGAGCAACTCAGCCTGATCGACTGGCCCACCGCCGCCCGCGCCAAGCAGCGCCTGTTGCGCGCCTTGTATGAAGATTTCCGCCACGGCCAGCACCCGCAACACGCCGACTTCCTGAGCTTTCGCCAGGCCGGCGGCGAAGCCCTGGAAAACCACTGTCGCTTCGAAGCCGTGCAGGCCCTGCGCGCTGCCGCCGGTGAAGAGCTCGACTGGCGCCACTGGCCCGAAGCCTGGCGCTCGCCACAGAGCCCGGCGCTGGTGCAATTTGCCGCCGAGCATGCGCAAGAAATCGGCTATTTCGCCTTCTGCCAATGGCTGATCGCCCGCTGCCTGGAGCGCGCGCAACAAGCTGCGCGTGGCAGTGGCATGGGCATCGGCCTGATCGCAGACCTGGCCGTGGGCGCCGACGGCGGCGGCAGCCAGGCCTGGAGCCGGCAGGACGAGTTGCTGGCCAACCTTACCGTCGGCGCGCCACCCGACATTCTCAACCGCGCAGGGCAAGGTTGGGGCATTTCGGCGTTTTCCCCCGAAGGCCTCAAGCGCAACGGTTTTCGCGCGTTTATCGAGATGCTGCGGGCCAACTTCGCCCACGCCGGCGGCCTGCGCATCGACCATGTGATGGGCCTGCAACGCCTGTGGGTCATCCCCATGGACGCTACGCCGCGCGATGGCGCCTACCTGTATTACCCGGTGGATGACCTGCTGCGCCTGCTGGCGCTGGAATCCCACCGCCATCAGGCCATCGTGCTCGGTGAAGACCTGGGTACGGTGCCCGATGGCCTGCGCGAAAAACTCAGCGGCCGCTCGATCCTGGGCATGCGCGTGTTGCTCTTTGAGCAAAACCACGAAGGCCACTTCACGCCGATCCTCGACTGGCCGGACAACGCCCTGGCCACCACCAGCACCCACGACTTGCCGACCCTCAACGGCTGGTGGCACAGCCGCGATATCGAATGGAATATCCAACTGGGCCTGATCGATGCGCCCACCGTGGAGCAGTGGAGCGAACACCGCTTGCGCGAACGCCAGGCGCTGCGCCAGGCCTTGAGCCAGGACCCGCAGAACTTCGTCGATGAAATCCGCAATGACACCGACCATATGATCGACGCCAGCGTGCGCTACCTGGGCCATACCCGCGCGCCGTTGGTGCTGTTGCCGCTGGAAGACGCGCTGGGCATCGAGGAACAAGCCAACCTGCCCGGCACCACCGACACCCACCCCAATTGGCGCCGCCGCCTGCCGGGTGAGGCCGCCAGCCTGCTCGACAACAACGGCGCCGCCCGTCGTCTGGAGTTGCTGGCCGTGGCGCGCAACCAAGCCCATGAGCGTGACCGATGAATGCATTACCCCTGCGCGCGACCCAGCGCCTGCAATTTCATAAAGGTTTTACCCTGGATGATGCCGTGCCCCTGGTGCCCTACTTTGCCCAGCTAGGCATCAGCCACCTGTACGCCTCGCCGCTGCTGGCCGCCCGCGCCGGCTCCATGCACGGCTACGACGTGGTTGACCCAACCCGCGTCAACCCCGAGCTTGGCGGCGAACCGGCGCTGCACAGGCTGGTTGCGGCGCTGCGCGCGCACGGGATGGGGCTGATCCTCGATATCGTCTCCAACCATATGGCCGTCGGCGGCGCGGACAACCCGTGGTGGCTGGACCTGTTGGAATGGGGCCGCCTGAGCCCCTACAGTGAGTTTTTCGATATCCAGTGGCACTCGCCGGACCCGCTGCTCAAGGGCCAGTTGCTGATGCCGTTTCTGGGCAGCGACTACGGTGAAGCGCTGCAAAGCGGCAACCTGACGCTCCAGTTCGATGCCGAACAAGGCGGGTTTTACGTCGAGCATTACGAGCACCGCTTCCCGGTTTGCCCGCGTGACTACGCCATGATCCTGGGCAGCGATGAGCCGTTAAAGCCCCTGGCCGACCGTTTCAGCGCCCTTGCCTTCCAGGATGACGCTTACACCGAAGCCGGCTGGCTCAAACACGTGCTGGCCGAACGGGCCACGCAAGCCTCGGTGCTGCACGCCATCGAAAGCCGGCTGGCCGAATTCGATGGGCGCCAGCCGGATGGCTTCAGTCACTTGCACGCCTTGCTGGAACAGCAGGTGTATCGGCTGGCCAGTTGGCGCACCGCAGCGGACGATATCAACTGGCGGCGCTTCTTCGACGTCAACGAACTGGGCGGCCTGCGCGTTGAACGCAGCGCCGTGTTCGAAGCCACCCACGGCAAGATTTTCGAGCTGATCAGCCAAGGTCTGGTGGACGGCTTGCGCATCGACCATATCGACGGGCTGGCCGACCCACGCGGGTATTGCCGCAAGTTGCGGCGGCGCGTGGACTCCCTTTCGCCCAACCGGCATTTGCCGATCTTCGTGGAAAAAATCCTCGGTGAAGGCGAAACCCTGCGCGAAGACTGGCAGGTGGACGGCACCACCGGCTATGAATTCATGAACCAGCTGTCGCTGTTGCAACACGACCCGGCAGGCTTCGGGCCGTTGGCTGAGCTGTGGACGCGCCACAGCGAACGGCCTGCTGCCTTTATCGAAGAAGCCTGGCTGGCCCGCCAGCAGATTCTCAACGGTTCCCTGGCCGGTGACTTCGAGAGCGTGGCTCAGGCGCTGCTGCAAGTGGCCCGCGATGACGTGATGACCCGCGACCTGACCCTGGGCGCGATCCGCCGTGCCTTGCAGGCGCTGATTGTGCACTTTCCGGTGTACCGCACCTACATCAGCGCCCGTGGGCGCAGTGCGCACGATGATGTGTTTTTCCTGCAAGCCTTGGCCGGTGCCCGCAGTACCTTGGGCGAAGGCGACTGGCCGGTGCTTGACCACCTGGAAAAATGGCTGGGCGGCCAGCCGTGGCGCAATCGCCCGGTGGGCCGTGAGCGCAAGATGCTCAAGCATGCCTGCGTGCGCTTCCAGCAGCTCACGTCGCCGGCGGCCGCCAAAGCGGTGGAGGACACCGCTTTCTACCGCTCGGCAGTGCTGCTGTCGCGTAACGATGTGGGCTTCAGCACCGAACAGTTCAGTGCGCCGCTGGCGGACTTTCATGCGGCCAATCAGCAGCGCCTGCAGACCTTCCCCGACAACCTGCTGGCCACTGCCACCCACGACCACAAGCGCGGCGAAGACACGCGGGCACGCCTGGCGGTACTGAGCGAATGCGCGCCGTGGTATGTCGAACAGGTCGAGCAGTGGCGCCGCCTCGCCGCACCGTTGCGCGATGATGCACACAGCCCGTCGGCGGGCGATGAACTGATCCTTTACCAAGTGCTTCTCGGCAGTTGGCCGCTGGACACCAACCCGGACATGCAGCCTTACCAGCAACGCTTGTGGCAATGGCAGCAAAAAGCCCTGCGCGAAGCCAAGTTGCAAAGCAGTTGGAGCGCGCCCAACGAAGCCTATGAACAGTCGGTCGAAGCCTTCCTGTCACGCCTGTTGCTCAGCGATGCCGGCGCCACGCTACGCAACGCCATCGGCAGCGCCGCCCAGGCTATCGCCACGGCGGGTGCACTCAACGGCCTGGCGCAATCCTTGCTTCGTATCACCGTGCCGGGTGTACCGGACCTGTACCAGGGCGATGAGTTCTGGGACTTCAGCCTGGTGGACCCGGACAACCGCCGCCCGGTGGATTTCAACGCACGGCAACACGCGCTGGAGACCCCACCGAACGTCGGCGAGCTGTTGTCCCACTGGCGCGACGGGCGTATCAAACAGGCGCTGATTGCCCAGGTGCTGGCCGTGCGCAAGGCCAATGCCGAACTCTTCCAACGCGGCAGCTACATCCCGCTGGAAGTGCTGGGCAAACACGCCGATCACGTCGTCGCATTTTGCCGCGAATATCAGGGCAAACACCTGCTGGTGGTGGTGCCACGCTGGCCACACCGCTTGCTGGAAAACGGTGAACAACCCCATATCAATGCGCAGGTTTGGGGCGATACGCGGGTGAAATTACCGTTCGCCACCACAACACAAAACTGGAAGGGACTTTTTCATACAGGCGCAGTCACACCAAACAAGGAGCTGTTGATCAGCGCTGCCCTGGGGGATTTCCCGGTCAATGTCTTTATCAATTCCGATGATCAAGAAAGCTGAAAATTTTCTGTGAGGAGTATTGCGATGAGTACTGAAGACAAACGCATACGCGAGTTGGCGCATCAGATCTGGGAGTCCGAAGGCAAGCCCCACGGTGAAGATGCACGCCACTGGGAGATGGCGCGCAAGTTGGCCGAAGCCGAAGCGCTGACCCCGAGCAAACCCAAGGCTGGGGCCAAGCCCAAGACCGCACCCAAGCCTGCGCCAAAAGCCAAGCCGCCGGCCCCGGCAGCCAGCAAGCCCGCACCGCCAGCGGCCAAAAAGCCTGCGGCGCCGAAAAAACCGAAACCTTAACAGCCCACGCGCCTCCTGCCGACACCCTCGGCAGGAGGCCCTTTTTACTTTTCAGTGCGTCAGCTGAGCAACCGTCGGCACGGTAGCGCTCGGCCCGAAAAAAGACCCTTGCAGGAGCAATTTAATGAGCAAACCCGATAACAACTCAGCCACGCCGGAAAACGAGCCGTCGCGGATTCGTGAAGGTTTGCCCTTCCCTTTAGGCGCCACTTGGGATGGCCTGGGCGTCAACTTTGCGCTGTTCTCAGCCAATGCCACCAAGGTTGAGCTGTGCCTGTTCGATGACACCGGCGAGGTTGAGCTTGAACGTATCGAACTGCCCGAATACACCGACGAAACCTTCCACGGTTACCTGCCCGACGCCCACCCAGGGCTGATTTACGGCTACCGCGTGTACGGTGCGTATGACCCGGCCAATGGCCACCGCTTCAACCACAACAAATTGCTGATCGACCCCTATGCCAAACAGCTGGTGGGTGAACTCAAATGGTCCGAGGCGCTGTTTGGCTACACCATCGGCCACCCGGACGACGACCTCAGTTTCGACGAACGCGACAGCGCGCCCTTCGTGCCCAAGTGTAAGGTCATCGACCCGGCGCACACCTGGGGCAACGACCAGCCGGTGCGGGTGCCATGGGACCGCACGATCATCTACGAAACTCACCTGCGTGGCATCAGCATGCGTCACCCGTCGGTGGGCGAGTCGGTGCGCGGCACCTGTGCCGGGCTGATGGAAGATGACGTGCTCAAGCATATTCGCCAGCTCGGCGTGTCATCCGTTGAGCTGCTGCCGGTGCATGCCTTCGTCAACGACCAGCACCTGCTGCAAAAAGGCATGACCAACTATTGGGGCTACAACAGCATCGCCTTTTTTGCACCCGACCCGCGCTACCTGGCCAGCGGCAAGATCGCCGAGTTCAAGGAGATGGTCGCGCACCTGCATGAACAGAAGCTCGAAGTGATCCTCGACGTGGTCTACAACCACACCGCCGAGGGCAACGAGCGCGGCCCTACCCTGTCGATGCGCGGCATCGACAACGCCTCGTACTATCGGCTGATGCCCGACGACAAACGCTTCTACATCAACGATTCCGGCACCGGCAATACTCTGGACTTGAGCCATCCCTGCGTGCTGCAAATGGTCACCGACTCCCTGCGTTACTGGGCTACCGAGATGCACGTGGACGGTTTCCGCTTTGACCTGGCGACCATTCTGGGGCGCTACCGCGACGGTTTCGACGAGCGTCACAGCTTCCTCGTGGCCTGCCGTCAGGACCCGGTGCTGCGCCAGCTGAAAATGATCGCCGAGCCCTGGGACTGCGGCCCCGGCGGCTATCAAGTGGGCAACTTCCCACCGGGTTGGGTGGAATGGAACGACCGCTTCCGCGACACCGTGCGTGCGTTCTGGAAAGGCGATGACGGCCAGTTGGCGGACTTTGCCGGGCGTATGACCGCCTCGGGCGAGATGTTCAACCACCGGGGGCGCAGACCCTACAGCTCGGTGAACTTCATCACCGCCCACGATGGTTTCACCCTGCACGACCTGGTGTCGTACAACGACAAGCACAACGAGGCCAACGACGAGAACAACCAGGACGGCAGCAACAACAACCTGTCCTGGAACCACGGCGTCGAAGGCCCCACCGAAGACCCGGAAATCAACGCCCTGCGCCTGCGCCAGATGCGCAATTTCTTCGCCACGCTGCTGCTGGCCCAAGGCACGCCGATGATCGTGGCCGGTGACGAGTTCGCGCGTACCCAGCACGGCAACAACAATGCCTATTGCCAGGACAGCGAGATCGGCTGGGTCAACTGGGACCTGGACGACGACGGCAAGGCACTGCTCAAGTTCGTCAAACGCCTGATCAAGTTGCGCCTGGCCTACCCGATCCTGCGCCGTGGGCGCTTCCTGGTGGGCGACTACAACGAAGATCTCGGCGTAAAAGACGTCACCTGGCTGGCGCCGGATGGCAACGAGATGAGCACCGAACAGTGGGAAGACAGCCATGGCCGCTGCCTGGGCATGCTGATGGACGGCCGCGCCCAGGAAACCGGGATTCGTCGCCCAGGCGGTGACGCGACCCTGTTGCTGGTGGTCAACGCCCACCACGACATGGTGAATTTCCGCCTGCCGCCGGTGCCCCAGGGTGAATTCTGGACCTGTATGCTCGACACCAATGCCCCGGCAGTGCGCGGGCAGGAACGTTTTGATTTCGAGCACGAATACGCGGTGACGGGCCGTTCCCTGCTGCTGTTCGAACTGCAACGAGACGATGAGGTGTGACATGGCCCTGCATGGATTCCTTCAAGGCAACCGCAGCTACGCCGATACTCAGGCGCTGGGCGTTGCACTGAAGGCGCTTCAGGAAGAAGGCCTGGACCAACTGCCATTGCCCGGCAGCGGCCAGACGCTCGAGCGCTTCAGCCGGCTGGCACAGGTGGCAGGTCATGACCTGCGCCTGTGCAAGCTGTTCGAAGGCCACACTGATGCCCTGGCGATCATCGCCGAGCTCGACAGCCCCTTGCCGCCCTTGGGCAGCGTTTGGGGCATGTGGGCCGCCGAACCGCCGACGGCCAAGGTGCGTGTGCGCCGTGATGGCCAGCGCCTGATCGTCGATGGGCGCAAAGCCTGGTGCTCCGGCGCAGCGGTGGTCAGCCATGGCTTACTGACGGCTTGGGACGAAGACGACCGCCAGCAGTTGGTCGCGGTAGAGATGGATCAGCCCGCTGTCACCGTCACCCACGAAGGCTGGAAAGCCGTGGGCATGGCGGCCACCGGCAGTGTCGAAATCCTCTTCGAGGAAGCCCGCGGCATCGCGGTTGGCGAGCCGGGCGATTACTTGTCACGGCCGGGCTTCTGGCACGGCGGCGTCGGTATCGCCGCCTGCTGGTATGGCGGTGCACAACGCCTGGCCGAAGTGCTGCGTGCACATTGCAGCCAACGTCCTGAACCCCATGCGCTAGCGCATTTGGGCGCGGTCGACAGCGTGCTCAACAGCGCCGCCTGTGTACTGCGCGACGCCGCTGAGCAGATCGACCGCGACCCTCGCGCCGATGCGCAGCAGTTGGCCCAACAGGCACGGGCGTGCATCGAGGATACCGTCGAACAGGTCATGCACCATGTCGGTCGCGCGGTGGGTGCCGGGCCTTATTGCAAAGATCCGCACTTCGCCCAGTTGATGGCGGACTTACCCGTGTATGTACGCCAAAGCCACGCCGAGCGCGACCTGGCGGCGTTGGGAAAGCTGGTGGCGGACGAACCCACAGGGAGGTGGCTGTTATGAAACCCAACCCCATCGTTGGCCAGGGCACGCCATTGCATCAGTGGCAAGGTTGCGCCCTGATTGCCCAGTTGCCGCAGATCAGTGTCGAGCAGTTGGTGCCGGCGGGGCACCGCGCCGTCATCATTGCCCCGCACCCGGATGACGAAGTGTTGGGCTGTGGAGGCCTGTTGCAAGGCCTGGCCCTGCTGGCTCGGCCGATCCAGCTGATTTCCGTCACCGATGGCAGCGCCAGTCACCCAGGTTCCAAGCGCTGGCCGGTCAAGCGTTTGAGCGTGGTGCGCCCGCAGGAATCGGCCCAGGCTCTGCACCGTCTCGGCCTGCCATTGCACAGTTTGCAGTGGCTGCGCGCAGGTTTTGCCGACAGCCAGGTCGCGGCCCGTGAAGATGAGTTGAGCGCATTCATAGAGCGTTATCTCAAGCCCACCGACGTGGTGTTCACCACCTGGCGCGAAGACGGGCACTGCGACCATGAAGCCGTTGGCCGCGCCAGCGCCAAGGCGGCGCAGGCGGTCGGTGCCACCCTTTACGAGCTGCCCGTGTGGACCTGGCATTGGGCAACGCCCGAAGACAGCCAGGTGCCGTGGCACCGTGCGCGCAAGATCGCACTGACACCTGAAGCGGTGGCGCGTAAACGTCACGCCATTCATGCCTTTGCCAGCCAGTTGGAAGGCGACCCGCAGGTGGGCCTGGCACCGGTGCTGGCACCCTATGTGGTGGAGCGTTTGCTGCAACCTTTTGAAGTGGTGTTTGTATGAGCGTGGCCACGCCGTATTTTGATCAGTTGTTCGCCGGCAATGACGACCCATGGGCCTTTCGCCAGCGCTGGTACGAACAGCGCAAGCGCGCAATGACCCTGGCCGTGCTGACCCGCCCCCATTACACGTCGATCTTTGAACCCGGCTGCGCCAACGGTGAGCTGAGTGCCGAGTTGGCAGCGCGCTGCGACCGCCTGGTGTGTTGCGACACGGCCGCCGCGGCCGTGGCGCTGGCGCAAACCCGCTTGATGGCGTTTCCCCATGCCCAAGTCCGGCAAAGCCGCCTGCCCCAGGAATGGCCGCCCGGCCAGTTCGAACTGATCGTGTTGAGCGAGCTTTGCTACTACCTCGATGCCGACGATTTACAGCGCCTGATCAACTGCACCCTCAAGGCACTGACCGACAACGGCCAACTGCTCGCCTGCCACTGGCGCCCGCGCATTGATGGCTGCCCGCAGACGGCTGAACAGGTGCACGAAATGCTCGCGCAACGCCTGGGCATGGCCCACCTCGTCCAGCATCACGACAGTGACTTTCTACTCGACCTGTGGAGCCGTGACGGCACCTCGGTCGCCACCCATGAGGGCTTGCGATGATCGGCATTCTGATCCCGGTGCATAACGAAGAAGCGCTGTTGGGCGACTGCCTCAAAGCCGCAATGATTGCCGCCAGCCACCCGGGCTTGCTCGGCGAACCTGTGCAGATCCTGGCCGTGCTCGACAGTTGTAGTGATGGCAGCGCGGCGATTGCCCAGGCGTATCCGGTGCAGTGTTTGCAGGTACAAGCACGTAACGTCGGGCATGTGCGCGGAGTGGGTGCGCGGCACTTGTTGAACCAGGGTGCGCGCTGGATTTCGTGCACCGACGCCGACAGCCGTGTCGCCCCCGACTGGTTGGTGGCGCAACTGGCTTTGGGCGCCGATGCCGTGTGCGGCACGGTAACGGTGGATGCCTGGAGCGAAGGCTTCGATGCAGCCGCGCAGATCCGCTACACCCAGGCCTACGAGGCCCGCGACGGCCATCGGCATATTCACGGTGCCAACCTGGGCGTGAGTGCCGCTGCCTATGTGCAATCCGGTGGTTTCGAGCCGCTGGCCTGCCACGAGGATGTGCAACTGGTGCGCAACCTGGAACGCTGCGGCGCCTCAATCGCCTGGAGCCACACACCGCAGGTGATTACCAGCGCGCGCCTGGACTGCCGTGCACAGGGCGGTTTTGGTGATTACCTGAAGAGCCTGATGCAGGCCACCTGAAAATTTCGGCCGTGCAAGATGTAAAAACGCCGAATCCTTGACTATGCTGAAATCGCCTTGCTGGTCATCCAGGGTTGGATGGCCGCAGTTCATCGCAGCGGAGCCTGTGCTGAGTACAAGAGCGTCGTCCCGTCAACGGGGTACGACCCGGCATCATTCGACAAGGACGTGACACCCATGAAATCTGCCTCATTGAGCGAGGGCCGTCGCGGCCCTGCGCAAATCTGGAACAGTGCGCCGCAGTTGGCGCACATCCCCTTTATCAAGCCCTCCTCCCTGGTGCCACGCGGTGCGCGCGTGGTGGTCATCGCGCCTCATCCCGGCGACGAGGTGTTGGCGTGTGGCGGTTTATTGCAACTGCTCAGCACCCTCAACCACCCGCTGCAGTTGATCTCGATCACCGACGGCAGCGCCAGCCACCCAGGCTCAAACGCCTGGCCGGCAAGCCGCCTGAGTGTGATCCGGCCGCAGGAAAGCGCCGAGGCGTTGCGGCGCCTGGGCATGCCGCTGCACAGCCTGAAGTGGATTCGCGGCGGTTTTTGTGACAACGCCCTCGCCGCCCGCGAGCAGCCCATGAGCCAGTTCATTGCGCGCTACCTGCAACCGGGTGACGTGGTGTTTACCACCTGGCGCCACGACGGCAATGACGACCATGACGCCGTCGGCCGCGCCAGCGCCAAAGCTTGCATGCTCACTGGCGCGCGCCTGTATGAGCTGCCGGTATGGGCCTGGCACTGGCCGCTGCGCGAAGGCTCGGTGATCCCCTGGCAACGCGCGCGCAAAGTGCGCCTGGACAGTTGGAGCGTTGCGCGCAAACTTCACGCCACCCACGCGTATGCCAGCCAATTGGTCGGCGACCCGGAGATCGGCCTGGCGCCGATGCTTGCCCAGGAATTGCTGGAGCGGATGCGTGAGCCCTATGAGATCGTGTTTGCCTAGGGCAGCGCTCGTCTGTACCTGTTAATTCTCACAGTAGCGGCCGGCGCAATGTGCGACTAGGGTGCAAAAAGTCCTGCACGGGTTGACGTGCAGTCGAGAAAGCCATGCCAACCCCTTGCATTCGCCGGTGTTTTCGCCGAACAGGTAACCTGTAGTCCCTGCTCCGTATCGCGCACTTCCTTGCCATGGCTAGAACTGCACCTGATTGTCCAGGTGCAGGAACTACCTTCGGACAAGGAGCAGTCATGCGCACACTGCCAGTTTCTCTCACGTATTTGGCTATCACGTTGATGGCGGCTTGGCCACTGCCGTCGCCAGGCGCCTGCACGATCAACACCACCGCCGGTAATGACACCTCGACCTGCGACAGCGGCACCGCACCGGGCTTTACCGACACCGCCGGCAGCAACACGCTGAACATCAGCGGCAGCGGCACTGTCAACGGCACTGTCACCTTCGGTGCCGGCAACGACCTGGTAGCCATCAACGGTGCGACCGCGGCAATCAATGGGGCGTTGGACCAGGGCGACGGCGCGAACATCTTTCGCCTGACGTTGGGCACCGTCGGGGCCGTCACCCAAAGGGATGGCGCGGACCTGGTACAGATTAGCGGCGGGCAGGCCGGGGCGATCATTCAGGGCGGGGGCATCGACAGTTTTGTGATGCACGGTGGCACTGTCGAGTCTCTGGCCCAAGGTGACGGCCCTGACATATTCGACATGCGTGGTGGCACCATCATCGGCGCGTTTGAAGACGGCGATCAAGCGCTGATGACCGGCGGCACCATCGGCCGGGTCGATATGAAACTGGATAACAACGTCTTCGATATGCGCGGCGGGACCATCGTCAACAACCTGGTCACAGGGCTTGGCAGGGACACCGTTCTGGTGTCGGGTACCAGCATCATCGGCGGCAACATCAGCACCAGCGCCGGCGTGGATCTGATTCGGGTCAGTGGTGGCAGGGTCAACGGCCAAATCCTCACCAGCTTCGGCGCCGATCAGTTCATCTGGATCGACGGGGGAATCATCAATGGGGCAATCCTCATGGGTGCCGATGATGATGCTGCTCTGCTGAAAAACCTCAGCGAGACCTTGCTGGCCTCCAACCCCCAACTCGACGGCGGCCTGGGTAACGACACACTGACCTTTGACGCCACACAAACCAGTGCCCCGAACCGCTATACCGGCTGGGAACGGGTGTTTTTAGTCAATGGCTCAGCCCTGACACTGGGCGGCGTATTCGTGTTGGGAGGCAGTGATACCGGGACTGGCGCGATGAGCATCGATGCAACGAGCCGATTGAGCGTTACCACCGGCACCCTCTCACCCTTCACGGCCGGGCAATTGGCGAGCTTGAACAACGCCGGCCTGATCGACATGACCAGCGACAGTTCCAGCGCCGCCGACAGTTTGACGGTCAACGGCAATTACCTGGGCACGGGTGGCCGACTTGCACTGCAAACGGTGCTGGGCGCGGATAACTCAGCCAGCGACAAACTGGTGGTCAGCCACGGCACCCTGCAAGGCACCACGGCGATCAGCATTACCAACCTGGGCGGTGCAGGGGCATTGACCGTACAGGACGGCATTGCGGTGGTGCAGGCAACCCAGGGCGCCACCAGCAGCGTCGGTGCCTTCTCGCTGGCAAGCCCCGTGTCTGCCGGTGCGTTTGACTATCACTTGTTTAAAGGCGGCGTGACTGCCGGTACTGAGCAAAATTATTACCTGCGCTCCACTGTGCCTGCCCTCCCCGCACCCGGTGCGGTGATAGCGGCACCCGCCCCTGCGCCTGGCACACCGGCACTGCCACCCAGCTCGGGCAGCGCCGCCATCCCCCTCTACCGCGCTGAAGTGCCGGTTTACTCGGTGCTCTTTGAGGCCGCCGAACACATCGTCCAAGGCATGCTGGGCACCTACCATGAACGCCAGGGCGATCAGGGTCGGCAGCAACCGACCGGAGTGTTTCCAACCGGCTGGGCCCGCGTGTTCGGCGGCAACAGTCGCCAGAGCTTTGCCGGCACGGTCAGCCCGACGCTGGACAGCTCAGTGTCGGCGTTCCAGGTGGGCAGCGACCTGTACGCCACCACCACGGACAACGGCAAGACTCACCGATTCGGCTTTTTTGTCGGCCACAGCCGCTTGCAAGGCGACGTCAAGGGGTTCAACGCGGGTTTCCAGAACAAGCACGCGGGCAGCCTCACCTTGCGCGGCGACAGCCTGGGCGTCTACTGGACACTGATCGGCGCCAACCGCGCCTATCTGGACCTGGTGGTAATGGGCACCCGCTTCACCGGCAACAACGAGTCCGACCGCGGCATCAAGATGACAACCAAAGGCAGCAATGCATTGGCGTCCGCCGAAGTGGGCTGGCCGTTTACCGTGAGCGCACACTGGGAACTGGAGCCACAAGCCCAGCTCATCGTCGACCGCACCCGACTGGACAGCCAGCACGACCGGATCTCCGCCGTCGCCTACGACGCCGATACCCACGTCACCAGCCGTCTCGGTGCCCGCCTGCGCGGCAGTTATGAGCTGCGTGGCATGCCGCTGCAGCCGTATATGCGCGCCAACATCTGGCATGCCCGAGCCGGCACCAACACGGTGCGCTTCGATGAAGCTACCGACATCGACACTGAGCAAAAGTCGACCACGCTGGACCTCAACCTCGGCGCCAACCTGACCATTGCCAAAGGTATCAGCCTGTACAGCCAACTGGGCTACAACCGTAACCTGGACAGCAACGCGCTCAACGGTCGCCAAGCCACACTGGGGCTCAGCATGGATTTCTAAACCGCATGTTTGTATCACTCTGTGTACAGGAGGCGTCGCGATACACAACGTTTAACCCATAGCGTTTCCTGAAACACAGCTGATACAGCGCAACGTTCAACTGAGCACCCGGCACACATCAAGCCCAAGGAGGCTCGCCATGCACGCTCAGTTGAAACGCCACCCACTGTTCCTGGCCTTTGCCCTGTTGCCCTTCGCTGCCGTGGGCATGGCCCATGCCGAGATGCCCGAGCCGCAACCCGCGGCAGCGCAGCACCAAGCCGGTTTCGGCACGCTCAAGCACGTCAAGGCCGGCCTGCTGGAGGTGGCCTACGCCGAGGTCGGCCCGGCCAATGGCCAAGTGGTGATTCTGCTGCATGGCTGGCCCTACGATATCGACAGCTACGCCAACGTCGCGCCGCTGTTGGCCGCCAAGGGCTATCGCGTGTTGATCCCGTATGCGCGTGGGTATGGCGACACGCGTTTTCTGTCGGATAAGACCCTTCGCAACGGTGAACCGGCAGCGTTGGCCCAGGATGTGATCGACTTCATGGACGCGCTGAAGATCCAGCAAGCGGTGCTGGGCGGTTATGACTGGGGGGCACGTTCGGCGGATATTGTTTCGGCGCTGTGGCCCGAACGCGTGAAGGCGTTGGTGTCCGTCAGTGGCTACCTGATCGGTAACCAGGCCGCCGGCAAAAACCCGTTGCCACCCAAAGCGGAATTGCAGTGGTGGTACCAGTTCTACTTCGCCACCGAACGCGGCGCCGCCGGTTACCATAAAAATACCCACGACTTTGCCAAGCTGATCTGGCAGACCGCCTCACCGAAGTGGGCCTTTGACGACGCCACCTTCGAGCGCAGCGCCAAAGGCCTGGACAACCCCGATCACGTGGCCATCACGGTATTCAACTACCGCTGGCGCCTCGGCCTGGTGCAGGGCGAAGCGCAATACGCTGCTCTGCAGCAAACACTGGCGCAGTCGCCGAGCATTGGCGTGCCCACCATCACCCTTGAAGGCGACGCCAATGGTGCGCCGCACCCGCTACCGGAGGACTACGCCAAACGTTTTACCGGCAAGTACCAGTTCCGTCTGGTCAGCGGCGGCATCGGCCATAACCTGCCGCAAGAAGCGCCGGCGGCGTTTGCCAAGGCCGTCATAGACGCCGACCAGCTGTGACGGTTCTAGCCATATGCCACCCTGGAAAATGTGAAATTTTTGTTAACTATGTCTCCCCAAAGGCTTTTTTGCTTCGGCCCGATCTGCCACACTAATGCGAATAATTATCAACAGAATTATTATTCGCTAGGGACGGCGTTCAGGGGAGACTCCGTTTCATGTCTGTGCAACTTCATGGCGGCAAAGCTTTTACACCCAGTTTGATGGCGTTGGCGGTTTGTCTTGCCACCTCACCTGCGGCCTTCGCCGCCGACGCGCAACAGCCGCCAGAGGTGGTTGAGCTGGGTGCGACGCAGATCAACACTGAGCAAGTCCTCGGTGCGACGACCGAAGGCAGCCAGTCCTACACCACCGGCTCGATGGCAACCGCGACCAAACTGCCGCTTACCCTGCGTGAAACCCCGCAAGCGGTCACGGTCATTACCCGTCAGCGGATGGACGACCAGGCGATGACCAGCATCAACGACGTGGTAAAAGCCACGCCAGGTCTGTTCCTGAATTTCTCCAGTGGACCTGGCCGAGAAGCCTATACCTCACGTGGTTTCGACATCGACAACCTTATGTATGACGGCATCCCCACCGGCTATAACGGCGTTTCAGTCGGCGCCCAGCCGAACCTGGCAATGTTCGACCGCGTCGAGATCGTGCGCGGTGCCACCGGTTTGGTGACCGGCGCCGGCAACCCTTCGGCGGCCATCAACCTGATACGCAAGCGACCACTGGACGAGCAGAAAGTCACCCTCACCGGCGCCGCCGGCACCTGGGACGACTACCGTGGCGAACTGGATGCCTCCAGCCCACTCAATGACAGCGGCACTTGGCGCGGCCGGGTTGTGACCTCTTACCGTGACGCCAATGGGTTTATCGATAAAGCCAAGGAAGACCATGGCTTGTTCTATGCCGTCACCGAGGCAGACCTCAGCGAAGACACCACCCTCACCCTCGGTTTCTCGAACCAGAAGGACAAGACCAATTACTTCTGGGGATCTTCGATGGTCGGCCAGGACGGTCATCACTTGAACCTGCCGCGCTCCTACAACCCAGGGACTACTTGGGAGAACAAGGACCAGGAAATCAACACGGTGTTTGCCGAACTGCGTCAGCGCCTGGCCAACGACTGGAAACTGCAGATCAACGCCAACTACGCTGCGCAGGACGCGTTGTTTTCGGGCTCCTACCAGTCGCGCTGGGTCAACAACACCCTGGCGCGCACGGTTTACCAGGCCTCTTACGATGAAAACCAGGCCGGCGTCGACGCCTTCGCCAGCGGCCCCTTCCAGGCCTTCGGGCGTACCCATGAATTGGTGGTCGGCGCCAGCCGCCGCCTCTATGACATGACCACCCACAACTACAGCCCGTACAACTTGAACTGGCCGCTGACGGCGGGCAAACCGGACTTCGTCCACACCACCAACGACCGCGACGTCACCACTCAGGACGGTGTCTACCTCACCACACGTCTGAGCCTGGCCGACCCATTGAAGCTGATCCTCGGCGCCCGTCTGGACTGGTATGACTACGATGCCCATGGCAGCAACGATGGCGATTACCATGTAACGCGCAACCTCACCCGCTACGCCGGACTTATCTACGACCTGGACGACCACCACTCGGTGTATGTCAGCTACAGCGACATCTTTACCCCGCAGAGTGACAAGGACAGCACCGGCACACCGCTCAAACCGATTGTCGGCAAGAACTATGAGGTCGGTATCAAGGGCGAATACCTGGGCGGCGCACTGAATGCGAGCGTCGCACTGTTTCGTGTAGACCAGGAAAACCGTGCCGTGGCGGTGGTGGTGCCGAACTGCCCGCAGGCATCCTGCGCGGTAGCCTCAGGCGAGATTCGCAGCCAGGGTATCGACATGGAGCTGCAGGGCGCATTGACCCCCAATTGGCAGGTTGGCGGCGGCTACACCTATGCGCGCACCCACACCATCAAGGATGACGCCAACCCGCAAAAGGTTAACAAACAGTTCGACACCGACGTCCCGGAACACTTGTTCAAACTGACCACCAACTACCACTTCCAGGGCGCTCTGGAAAAGCTCCGTGTGGGCGGCAACATCTCCTGGCAGAGCCGCCTGTATAACGACTTCCAAGTCGCCGACGGCAGCACCTACCGCCTCAAGCAGGGCGCCTATGCCGTGACCGACCTGATGGCCGGCTACAAGGTCAACCAGCATCTGGACCTGCAGCTCAATGCCAACAACATCTTTGATCGCACGTATTACAAGTCCATCTCCAACTCCGTGAGCTACGGCGGTGATTCCTACGGCGCCCCGCGCAATATGATGGTGACCGCCAAATATAGCTTCTGATCCTGTTTGTATTTTCGGTCGCCCGCTCGGGCGACCGTTCTTAAGTCTTCCTATTCACTGCCGATAACGATTTGTTACAGCTGATCCGGCAAAAAAACCTGATACCTGCTTTGCTTTTTACCGGCGGCCCATCGTGGCACGCCGCATGCTTTGTTCCTGGCTCGACCACATGGAGTAAGAGTGAATGCCCGCACGCGCACGCTTCCTGGAGCACTACCGCAAAGCCGACCGCATCATGCTGGCGTTGATCTGGCTGATGTTTCTATTCTCCCTGGGTCTGGCCTTCTGGCACGACACCTGGCTGCAAGCCGTGATCGTCGGCGGCGGCGCCAGCGTGGTGCTTACGCTGCTCTATCGCGCCCTCGGTGGCACCCGATTGATGCGCTGTTTGCTGGGCGCCGGCCTGATGGTCATGGCCGCGCTGCAGATCAACCAGTCCGAGGGCTTGATCGAATCGCACTTCGGGATCTTCGCGCTGCTGGCGGTGCTGACGTTTTACCGCGACTGGCTGCCGATCCTGGTGGCCGCAGTGACCATCGCCGTCCACCACGTGGTGTTTCACGCGTTACAGCACCAGGGTTTCCCGGTGTTTGTGATGGACCATCATGGCGGCTGGGACATGGTGTTCGTACACGCCTTTTACGTAGTGATGGAGACGGTCGCCCTGCTCTACCTCGCCATTCATAGCCAGGCCGAGGCTGTCGAAAGCCAGGAAATGCTGGAAAAAATGCTCGCCGTGACCTCCCAGCTCACCGTTGAAACCGCCCAGGGTGAAGGCAAGGCGCATGTGTCCCTGGCCAAGCGTTTCGACCACTTCCTGCAGCAGATCACCCACCTGATCGATGGCGTGACCCGCGACTCCCACGGTCTCGGCCAACTCGGCCAGGCGTTGGCCAGCGCCAGCGGCACCCTGGAAACCGGCGCGCGCCATCAGTTGGCGGAAATCAACCAAATGACCGGCTCCATGCAGCGCATGGAAGACGCCACCGCCCACATCACCCAACACGTCGAACACGCGGTGGAGCACGCAGGTCAAGCCCGCGAACAGATCGTGCGCGGCCAGCAAAGCGTCGGCCGAGCTCAACATGAAATCACCCAGCTGGCCTCACGTATCGACGGCACCAACGAAACCGTACAGGGCCTGGCCACCCAGGCCGAACAGATTGGCTCGGTGCTTGAAGTGATCAGCAGCATCGCCAACCAGACCAACCTGCTGGCGCTCAACGCCGCCATTGAAGCGGCCCGCGCCGGCGAGCAAGGCCGAGGGTTTGCGGTGGTCGCCGACGAAGTCCGCAGCCTGGCGCAACGCACCGCCGTCTCCACTCAGGAAATCAAACAGATCATTGAGGGCCTGCAACACGGCAGCCGCCAGGCCGTCGAGGCGATGCACGACAGTCAGGCCGGCGTGACGCGCTGTGTGCAGGACAGCCAACTGGCGGTGGAAATGTTGCAGGCCGTAGGCGCCGACATCGCGCATATCGACGAGCTGAACGGACGAATCGTGACGACCACCCGCGAACAGACCTCGGCCAACCTGGAGATTGTCGGGCGCCTGCAGTCCGTGCAGAACATTGCGCAAAGCACCGCTGACGATGTGGAAACCCTGGCGCGCAGCAGTGAGCAGTTGCCGCCGATTGCGGTACGGCTGGATGCGTTGGGGAGGAGGTTTCATCAGTGAGTTACGCGGCGTGTGAAGTACTGGCTCCCAGCGCCCTTAAAGATTGACAAAACATGGATGGGTTGAAACATGGAAACTATTTTTACACTAGACGCTAGGAATAACGTTTTCCTTGAGGTAATCACCGAGCACTTTGAAATTTCTCAACAGCTAATGAGGCCCCAAATACAGGCTATGTTTCGACGCACCGTAGAAGCTTTAGCACAAAGCGGCGTCAATTATCAGCAGCTTAAAACCGCACTCGTCCCTTCCATTGAAAATAATGAGGCAGCCTTTCTTTTTGACACACGGGTGATTCAAGCCAGCAGTTATGGTCAAGTGATCATGTCCTCCTTGCTACCTTTACTCGAACCTAAAAGCACTCAAAGCATCCTCGCCGGAGATTTAATTGCTAGCAACCAACAGCAAAACCTTGTATTTGAAATCATAAAAAATCATACAAAAGCAGCAAGAAAATATGTGTACCGCTACAGCTCCGACATATTTTGCATTTATCTGAACAATCTCACGGACGCGGCACTCAACAGAATAAACGAAGGGCTTAAAACAACCGCCTCCTACATAGGATTCATCCCCACAACCTATGACTCCCCCGCGAAAACATACCTTTCCACAACCCTAGTGCACGTGGGCATAAAGCGTGAAAAGACAATAATTTTAGCGCATGAGGATGACCGACCAAACGACGAGAACGTGAACATCACCAGTTACGACTTTGAAAAAGAAGGGTACTGTATAAAAAGCCTAAAAAGCCTTAACTTCATTCAATTTCTCAGCTACAAAATAGAGCGCAGGCCATTAACAAAACATGAAACAGACACCCATTTCTCTCTTAACGCAATTGCCGAAAACGTACAAGAACTTTCAAACTTAGAAATTATTTTAGAAGATAGAAAATACGAATACCTACTAAGCGCTGGAAAGCTAATTAAAAGCGGGCTAACACAAACAACACAAAAAGACTTGATCGCGCTTATCAGGGCCAAGATAGAATCAAGCTACATTTATAATCTAAGCTATATTGAAGAGCACAACACCAGAAAATTTAATTTAATCATAGAAACGCCACGCACTGGCTCGTCCAGTCCTGCACGTACACTTGTTGGACTTGAATACCGTCCCGACGACAAAGCGTTAAGAGTGATCACTATGTTTTAGCCTCACCTACCAACCTTCAGCTTAAAACTGAATGCAGGATGGGCCATGTCCATGCCAACGCTATGGTCGTGTATTACCTGATGACTGCAAAGAGCAAATGAGCCCACCGCTGTCAGACCGCAACCGCTTCTATCCCCCCAGCGTGCTTTTGAGTCGCCTCAGTTTGCTGTTGACGATCAGCTTGTGCGCCGGCCCCACCGGCAACATATACAGACGCCCAAAGGTGTTATGGGTAAGGACTGATGAGGTAATCGTAAACACCCGCTCACTGATCGATAGACAAATCATCACATCCAGATGCCGGTCGCGCTCGGTCAGCACCAACACGTCCGGGGCGCTGTGCTCTACCAGGAAAAAATCCAGCCGCTCGCCCGCCTGCACGGTGTTTCGCGGTGAGCCCGAGAACCCACCGATGCGTTTCACACCGAACATCGAAGAAATCCGGTCGCGGATTCGGAAGGCCAACCGCATGAACATCCCAGGTTCGGCGGTCATGATGTTCCACGCCTCCAGTGCAGTGATATCAGCGGGCAACACGACCGACCTGCGGTCGTAGTAATCAAGCGCTGTCGGTACACCCAACGTGTGAACAATGTTCGTGGTAACCAACTGATTTTCTCCCTGAAAAACGCGGTTTTTGATGAACCAGAGCGATGCCTGCAGGGCGCAGGTTATTTTGCACGGCGGCTCAAGTAAAGCGCGGGACAGGCTAGGTGTCTTGGTAAGCCAAGATAAGCTTGACCTCACGGGCAGCGTTCGTGATTGTGCCCCACGCACGTTGGGGTTCACGTGTTAATTGCTCAAGCGCCTCAACTGCATTTATCCTCAGCGCTCCCATCCGCCCCAACCCAGAGCCGCCATGGACCTCGCCACCCTCGCCCTCTTCGTCCCCGCCTGCTTCGCCCTGAACATGGCGCCAGGCCCCAATAACCTGCTGTCCGTGAGTAACTCCACGCGCTATGGCTATCGCACGTCTTGCCTTGCCGGTATTGGCCGTTTGCTGGCCTTTGCCGGCATGATCGCCCTCGCCTCTGCCGGCTTGGCGGTGGTGCTGCAAACCTCGGAGCTGCTGTTCTACGGGATCAAGATTCTCGGTGCGGCGTATCTGTTTTATCTGGCGTTTCAGCTGTGGCGGGCTAACCCAGAGCAAGAAGCTGAATCAGCGACGCACCAGGTGGGATTGTGGGCCTTGGCGCGTCAGGAGTTTCTGGTGGCGGCCGGCAACCCGAAAGCCGTCCTGATCTTCACCGCGTTCCTCCCGCAATTTGTGGTGCCAGGCCAACCGATCACCCCACAATTCGCACTGCTGGGTGCGATGTTCCTGGGCTTGGAATGGGTCGCCATCAGCGCCTACGCGTACATGGGCCTGCACATGCGCCGCTGGTTTGCTGAACCCAGCGGCAAGCGCCTTTTCAATCGCTGCTGCGCCGGGTTGTTGTCGGCGGCAGCGACGGTGTTGTTGATGGCGCGCAGGGCTTAATTATCACACCACAGACAAGGAAGAAGTCGATGAAAACCCTGATAGTCGGTGCAAGCAAAGGCCTTGGTAAAGCCTTGATCGAAGGCCTTGGCGAGCCTGGTGACACGCTGATCGGTGTGTCCCGCAGCCGTCCTGAAACCCTCGCGCCGCTTGCCGGTGTGCACCTGCACTGGGTCGAGGCCAACCTGGCCGAGCCTGCCAAGGCTGCGCAGGTCATTGCCGACGCAGTAGCAGAGCAAGGGCTGGACACGCTGATCTACAACCTCGGCATCTGGGAAGCGTTAGCCTTCGACCCGGCCTACCTGTTCACCGCCGACAGCGACGACCAGCTGGAAGCCATTGTCAGTTGCAACATCACTTCAACCATCCTGCTGATCAAACGCCTGCTGCCGGTGCTACTCAAGAGCGCCAACCCGAGGATTATCCTCACCGGTTCCACCTCCGGCCTGCCGCAAAGTGGTCGGCCGGAAGTCGCCTTCGGTGCCTCCAAATTCGCCCTGCGCGGAATCGCCGATGCCTTGCGCGAAGGCTACCGACACCAGCGCCTGGCGGTGACATGCCTGAACCTTGGCTACCTGAACACCGAAGACCCGCTGAGCACACCTCGCGCCCAGGCCGCGCAACGCGATGAAGGCCACTCGATTCCCGTGCACGATGTGGTGCAGGTGGTGCGGATGGCCTTGAGTTTGTCTTCGGCCAGTTTCGTCAAGGACATCACCTTGCCAGCCATCCTTGACGAGCGCTTTTGAACCAGGAGAACGCAGCATGACCCGAACCCAGCTCGCCGACTTTTACCAAGGCTACATCGACTGCCTCAACCGTCAGGACTGGGAGCACCTGGGCCACTTCGTCCACCCGCAGGTGACCTACAACGCCACCGCTGTCGGCCTGGCAGGCTACCGCGCGATGCTGGAACGCGACTTTCGTGAGATCCCCGACCTGGTATTTCGCATCCAACTGCTGGTAGCCGACCCACCTACCGTCGCCAGCCGGTTGAATTTCACCGTGAGCCCCAGAGGTGAATTCTTCGGGCTGCCGATCAATGGCAGGACCGTGACCTTCGATGAAAACGTGTTCTACGAGTGCCGCGACGGCAAAATTGCGCAGGTCTGGTCAGTCATCGACAAAGCCGCGATAGCACAACAGCTGACACCCGATAAGCCTTGATCGACTGTCGTCTAGACTCTCTACACCCGACCACCCCGTGGAGACTCGAGATGAACAAAAACACCCTCTGCCTCTGGTACAACGGCACCGCTCTGGAAGCCGCCACTTTCTACGAAAAGACCTTCCCGGACAGCATTGTGAAGGCCGTGCATCACGCCCCCGGCGACTTTTCGGCGGGCAAGCAAGGCGATGTGTTGACCGTTGAGTTCACCGTGCTGGGCATTCCCTGCCTGGGCCTGAATGGTGGCCCGGCGTTCCCGCACAGCGAGGCGTTTTCGTTCCAAGTGGCCACGGACGACCAGGCGGAAACCGACCGCTATTGGAACGCCATTATCGACAACGGCGGTCAGGCCAGCGCCTGCGGCTGGTGCAAGGACAAGTGGGGCGTGTCCTGGCAGATCACCCCGCGCGTTTTGTCTGAGGCGGTGACTCACGCCGACCTGGGCATCGCCAAGCGTGCGTTCGATGCGATGATGACCATGACCAAGATTGACGTGGCCGCTATCGAAGCTGCGGTAGCTGGGCGTTGAACGCAACACAGGCCTAATGTGGGAGCGGGCTTGCTCGCGAAAGCGGTGGGTCAGTCAATTTAACGGTCACTGATACACCGCATCCGCGAGCAAGCCCGCTCCCACAGTTGACCGAGTCGCTTAACTAAGAGCACCTTCGGCGGAGTTGACATATTCAGTCACATCCCCTGAAGATGCAGATCTTATTCAGGGTGTGCCAGCGCATGTCAGCAGCGTCTTTCGTTAACCTTTGCGTCATTGGCTTGATTGCCAAGGCGCAAGGTTGCGTGGCGCACGCCCTCAAATCGAAGAAACAGTCGCTCATGTGACCGGGGCGCGCTGTCCCGTCAGATGAGCTGACAGGACATTGAGCGCGACGGACCACACCTCCTTCTGCACAATCCCCTCTGGCCTTCTGACGGTGACTTTAGCGGTCAACCATCAGGAGAAAGTGCATGTCATCGTTTCAAGGTATCTGGGTTCCCGTGGTCACGCCGTTTCAGGATGGCGCCATCGACTTTATCGGCCTGCACCGGCTGGTCAGCCACCTGCTGGAAAAACACGTGGCCGGGATCATGGTCTGCACCACCACGGGCGAAGCCGCGGCGTTGAGCCGCCAGGAACAGCTCGCCGTGCTCGATGCCGTACTGCAATGGGTGCCCGCACAACGGGTGGTGATGGGCCTGGCGGGCAGCAACCAGATTGAACTGCTGCACTTTCAAAGCGAAATTCTCCAGCGCCCGGTCGCCGGTCTGCTGGTGCCCGCGCCCAGCTATATCCGCCCTTCCCAGGCTGGCCTTGAGGCGTTTTTTCGCACGGTGGCGGATGCGTCAAGCGTGCCGATTGTCCTCTACGACATTCCCTACCGCACCGGCGTAACCTTTGAGCAGGCCACGCTGTTAAGCATCGTCAAACACCCGCGAATCGCTGCGATCAAAGATTGCGGCGGCAACCTGGCCAACACCTTGGCGTTGCTGGCCAGTGGTGACGTGGATGTGTTGTGCGGCGAAGACATCCAGATCTTCAACGCGCTGTGCCTGGGTGCCAGTGGCGCGATTGCGGCCTCGGCGCATGTGCGCACCGAGGCCTTTGTGGCGCTGTGCCAGCAAGTGCGCGATCACCAGCTGGCCGAGGCCAGGGCGACGTTTTTCACGCTGTTGCCGCTGATCAATACTCTGTTTATGGAGCCCAACCCGGCGCCGGTGAAGGCTGCGCTGGCGTTGCAAGGCTTGATCGGCGGCGAACTGCGCGCGCCGATGCAAGCTGCCAGTGCGCGCGTAAAGCAAGCGTTGGGCGAGCTGCTGTAAACGCCCTGTCGGGTTCATGCGCCAAAAAAAGACATCCAACGGACCGCCCGGTTGCGACCGGCGCGATCCCGGCCTATGTTCCAAGGCACGCGTTTACTTTGCTGCTCCACCTCTGTCTGCTCGCAACCAAGGTGAATTCATGCCCAGCCTCCCACGCCCCGCCGTGCTCGAACTGATCGGCAACACGCCCCTGGTCAAGGTCAGCCGTTTCGATACTGGCCCTTGCACGCTGTTTCTCAAACTTGAATCACAGAACCCCGGAGGTTCGATCAAGGACCGCATCGGCCTGGCGATGATCGACGCCGCCGAACGCGACGGCCGCCTGCAACCAGGCGGCACCATCATCGAAGCCACCGCCGGCAACACCGGCCTGGGCCTGGCGCTGGTCGGCCGGGCCAAAGGCTACCGTGTGGTGCTGGTGGTGCCCGACAAGATGTCGACTGAAAAGGTCTTGCACCTCAAGGCCATGGGCGCCGAAGTACACATCACGCGCTCCGACGTGGGCAAGGGCCACCCCGAGTATTACCAGGACGTGGCCGCGCGCCTGGCCAAGGACATTCCCGGTTCATTCTTCGCCGACCAGTTCAACAACCCCGCCAACCCGCTGGCCCACGAAACCAGCACCGCCCCGGAAATATGGGCGCAAACCCAGCATGATCTGGACGCGATTGTGGTCGGTGTCGGTTCGGCCGGCACCCTCACCGGGCTTACGCGCTTCTTCAAACGCGTGCAGCCCGAGCTGGAAATGGTGCTGGCCGACCCGGTGGGCTCGGTGATGGCCGAATACAGCCGCAGCGGCAAAATGGAAACGCCCGGCTCCTGGGCCGTGGAAGGCATCGGCGAAGACTTTATCCCCTCGATTGCCGACCTCTCCAGCGTGCGCCATGCCTACTCCATCAGCGATGAAGAAAGCTTTGACCACGCCCGCCAGTTGCTCAAGGCCGAAGGCATCCTCGGCGGTTCATCCACCGGCACCCTGCTTGCCGCCGCACTGCGTTATTGCCGCGAACAAACCGAGCCCAAGCGCGTGGTCACCTTCGTCTGCGACACCGGTACGCGCTACTTGTCCAAGGTCTACAACGACCAATGGATGAACGACGCAGGCCTGTTGCAATACAAACACTACGGCGACCTGCGCGACCTGATCGCGCGGCGCTTTGAAGACGGCCGAGTGATCAGCGTCAGCCCCGACGACAGCTTGCTCACCGCCTTCCAGCGCATGCGCCTGGCGGATGTCTCGCAACTGCCGGTGCTGGTGGATGGGCGTGAATTGGTCGGCGTCATCGACGAATCCGACATCCTGCTGGGCCTGCATCAGGACGCCACACATTTTTCCATGGTGGTGGCAGACGCCATGAGCAAAACCTTGCAAACCCTGGCCCCCAGCGCCAGCCTGGCCGAACTGCAGGCGGAACTGGATCGCGGCCTGGTCGCCATTATTGCCGACACATCCGGCTTCCATGGCCTGATCACCCGTGTCGACCTGCTTAACCACCTACGGAGATCCCTTGCATGAGCCTGCCCGATAAAAGCGCGTTTGCCACCCGTGTGATCCACGCCGGGCAATCCCCCGACCCGACCACGGGCGCGCTGATGCCACCGATCTACGCCAACTCCACCTACTTGCAAGACAGCCCCGGCGTGCACAAGGGTTTTGATTACGGGCGCTCCCACAACCCCACGCGGTTTGCCCTGGAGCGCTGCGTCGCCGACCTGGAGGGCGGCAGCGCGGCGTTTGCATTTGCTTCCGGGCTGGCGGCGATTTCCACTGTGCTGGAACTGCTGGATGCCGGCGCGCATATTGTCTCCGGCAACGATCTGTATGGCGGCACCTTCCGCCTGTTCGACAAGGTGCGCCAACGCAGTGCCGGGCACCGTTTCAGCTTTGTCGACCTCAGCGACCTGTCGGCCTTTGAAGCCTCGCTGCAGAGAGACACGCGCATGGTCTGGGTCGAGACCCCGAGCAACCCGCTGCTGAGCCTCACCGACCTCAGCGCCATTGCGCGCCTCTGCCGCGATCGCGGCATCATCTGCGTGGCCGACAACACCTTCGCCAGCCCATGGATCCAGCGCCCACTGGAGTTGGGCTTCGACATCGTGGTGCACTCCACCACCAAATACCTCAACGGCCACTCCGACGTGATCGGCGGCATCGCCATCGTAGGCCACAACCCGGACCTCGCCGAGCGCCTGGGCTTTTTGCAAAACTCGGTCGGCGCAATTGCTGGCCCGTTCGACGCCTTCCTGACCCTGCGCGGGGTAAAAACCCTGGCACTGCGTATGGAGCGCCATTGCAGCAACGCCCTGGACCTGGCCACCTGGCTGGAACAGCAGCCGCAGGTCTCACGGGTGTACTACCCAGGCCTGGCCTCGCACCCGCAGCACGCACTGGCGCGCCAGCAGATGCGCGGGTTTGGCGGGATGATTTCGGTGGATTTGAACAGTGATCTGGCGGGTGCCACACGTTTTCTGGAAAACGTGAAGATTTTCGCCCTGGCCGAAAGCCTCGGCGGCGTGGAAAGCCTGATCGAACACCCGGCCATCATGACCCATGCGAGCATTCCGGCGGCGACGCGGGCGCAGTTGGGGATTGGCGATGGGTTGGTGCGGTTGTCGGTGGGGGTTGAGGATGTGGAAGATTTGAGAGCCGACCTGGCCCAGGCGCTGGCCCTGATCTAGACGCCTGTGGGAGCTGGCTTGCCTGCGATACCGACACCTCGGTGTATCAGTTGCACCGCGGTGATGCTATCGCAGGCAAGCCAGCTCCCACACAAGCCAGCTTTCACAAGGGGGGGGTGTGTCAGGCTGAAGTGACGTTGGCCCGCGCCGAGTGCAGTTTTTTATAGCTCTCGATCAAGCGCAAATGCCGATCCAGGCCTTCCAGCTTCATGCTGGTCGGGGTCAAGCCATAAAACCGCACACTGCCGTCCACCGAACCAATCACCGCATCCATCCGCTCGTGACCGAACATCCGGCGGAAGTTGGCCTCGTAATCGGCGAGGTCCAGGTCATCGTCCAACTGCATCTCCAACACCGCATTCATCGCCTGGTAGAACAGGCCGCGTTCAGCGGTGTTGTCGTTGTATTGCAGGAACATCTCCACGCACTCCTTGGCCTCCTCATATTGCTGCAGGGCCAGGAAGATCAGCAGTTTCAACTCCAGGATGGTCAACTGGCCCCAGGCGGTGTTGTCGTCGAACTCAATGCCGATCAACGTGGTGATGTCGGTGTAATCGTCCAGCTCGCTTTCGATCAGACGCTCGACCAACGCCTGCAGCGCCTCCTCGTCAAGGCTGTGAAGGTTGAGGATATCGGCACGGAAAAACAGCGCCTTGTTGGTGTTGTCCCAGATCAGATCGTCGACCGGGTAGATTTCCGAGTAGTCCGGCACCAGGATCCGACACGCTGTAGCGCCGAGGTGTTCGTACACCGCCATGTAGGATTCTTTGCCCATGCCTTCGAGAATGCCGAACAAAGTGGCGGCCTCTTCGGCGTTGGAGTTCTCACCTTCGCCCGAGAAGTCCCACTCGACAAACTCATAGTCCGACTGTGCACTGAAGAAGCGCCACGACACCACACCGCTCGAGTCGATAAAGTGCTCGACAAAGTTGTTTGGCTCGGTCACTGCCTGGCCTTCAAAGGTCGGCTGCGGCAGGTCATTCAAGCCCTCAAAACTGCGGCCCTGGAGCAGTTCGGTGAGGCTGCGTTCCAGCGCCACTTCCATGCTCGGGTGCGCGCCGAACGAGGCGAATACGCCGCCGGTGCGCGGGTTCATCAGGGTGACGCACATCACCGGGAACTCGCCGCCCAGGGATGCGTCCTTGACCAGTACCGGGAAACCCTGGGCTTCCAGGCCTTCGATCCCCGCGACAATGCCGGGGTATTTGGCCAACACTGCTGCGGGCACATCCGGCAAGGCGAACTCGCCTTCGATGATTTCGCGCTTCACGGCACGCTCGAAAATCTCCGACAGGCACTGCACTTGGGCTTCAGCCAAGGTGTTGCCCGCGCTCATGCCGTTGCTGAGGTAAAGGTTTTCGATCAGGTTGGAGGGGAAATACACCACTTCGCCGTCGGACTGGCGCACGAACGGCAGTGAAACAATCCCGCGTTCTTCATTGCCCGAGTTAGTGTCGAACAGGTGTGAACCGCGCAGCTCGCCCTCGCGGTTGTAGACCTTCAGGCAGTAGGCGTCGAGGATTTCACTCGGCAGCTCATCCTTGGGCCCAGGCTGGAACCAGCGCTCGTCCGGGTAATGCACGAACGGCGCGTTAGCCAGCTCCTCACCCCAGAACTGGTCGTTGTAGAAGAAGTTGCAGTTGAGTCGCTCGATAAACTCGCCCAACGCCGACGCCAGTGCGCCTTCCTTGGTCGCGCCCTTGCCGTTGGTGAAACACATCGGCGAGTGTGCATCGCGGATATGCAGCGACCACACGTTGGGCACGATATTGCGCCACGAGGCGATTTCAATCTTCATGCCCAGGCCGGCGAGAATGCCGGACATGTTGGCGATGGTCTGCTCCAGCGGCAGGTCCTTGCCGGCGATGTAGGTGCCCGCCTCGGAGGTGGAATGGGGCATCAACAATGCCTGGGCATCCGCGTCGAGGTTTTCCACTTCTTCGATGACAAATTCCGGCCCGGCCTGCACGACTTTCTTCACCGTGCAGCGGTCGATGGAACGCAGGATGCCCTGGCGGTCCTTATCGGAAATGTCCGCCGGCAACTCGACCTGGATCTTGAAGATCTGGTTGTAGCGGTTTTCCGGGTCAACGATGTTGTTCTGCGACAGGCGAATATTCTCGGTTGGAATATTGCGCGTTGCGCAGTACAGCTTCACAAAGTACGCCGCGCACAACGCCGACGAAGCCAGGAAGTAATCGAACGGACCCGGGGCCGAACCGTCGCCTTTGTAGCGAATCGGCTGGTCGGCAATCACCGTGAAGTCATCGAACTTGGCTTCAAGCCGAAGGTTGTCGAGAAAGTTGACCTTAATTTCCATGCGGGCACACCAGAATAACGAGCTAAACAAATTGGCCGCCATTATGAAGATTTTCACCGGGAAGTCTCAGGGTTTTGCGAATCGGCTGCCGATCGGTGCCTGTTCAGCCGAGGCGGATCGACAGTTCGATGTCATCGGCAAACGGCACCGACAGGTAGCCATTCCCAGGTTCGCGCACATGCGCCAGGTAGTCAGGGCAGTAGTTGGTGTTGTCAGCCACCACCAGCGCGCCCGGCCGCAGGTGCTGCTCCACCAGGTTCAACACGTTGCCATACAGCGACTTGGCGCCATCGAGCAGCAGCAGGTCGACCGATGGCGGCAGATTTGTCGCCAGTGAAACCAGGGCATCGCCTTCACGCACTTCGATCAGGTCGCTGACGCCGCCTTGGATGAAATGCTCACGGGCCAGGGCGATCTTTGACGGTTCGAATTCGCTGCCGATCAACACGCCGCCGCCGTTGTCACGCAGTGCGGCAGCCAGGAACAAGGTGGACAACCCAAACGAGGTGCCGAACTCGACAATGGCTTTTGCACGGCTGCTGCGGGCCAGCATGTAGAGCAGGTTGCCGGTGTCACGCGAGACGGGCAGCCACAGGTCCTTGAGCATCGTATAAAGCTCGAGGTATTCGGTTTTGCTGTGCATCAGGCGGTTGCGTTCTTGCGGCGACACCGTGTCGATGAGCGGGCTGGTCGCCGCATTGGCTTGGGTGTAGAGGCGTTCGATCAAGGCGGCAAGAGGCGCGGTGGTCAGGGTGCTCAGGGTGGTCATGATTGATTTCCGTCGAAGGGGGACTAAGATGCGACTGATTCGTCGCATTAAAAGTATGCGAGTGATTCATCGCCTTCGCTATTCGCGTTCGCCCAGCGCTCGGAGCCCGAAATGACGCCCCGCCAAACTGCCCGTATTGCCTCGCGCAAACAGCCACAACAGGCACGCTCCACCGAGCTGGTGGCGGCGATTCTCGAAGCCGCTATTCAGGTTTTGGCCAAGGAAGGCGCTACGCGTTTCACCACCGCGCGGGTCGCGGAAAAAGCCGGCGTGAGTGTCGGCTCGGTGTATCAATATTTCCCCAACAAGGCTGCGATCCTGTTTCGATTGCAGAGCGATGAGTGGCAGCAGACCACCCAAATGCTGCGCGACATCCTCGAAAAAACCGCCGTAGCGCCGCTGACGCGCCTGCGCACCCTGGTGCATGCATTTATCCATTCCGAGTGCGAAGAGGCGCTGATGCGCGGTGCGCTGCACGACGCGGCGCCGCTGTACCGCGATGCGCCGCAAGCCGTGCAAGTGCGCGCAGCCGGCCGGCAAGCCTTCGAGACCTTCATGCTCGAGTTGCTGCCCCAGGTGCCCGACGCAACCCGCGCACTGGCGTGCGACCTGATCCGCAGCACGCTGGGTTGCGTGGGCAAGGACTTTTCCTTCAGCCCGCGCACCGCTGCCGAGATCGAGGTGTACGCCGATGGCATGGCCGCCATGTTCAGCGCTTATGTGAATGCACTCAATCGGCCCTGATTGCTTAACGAAGCCGTAGCGCAAGGTTCACACGGCGATTGAAGGCACCAGCGCTCGATGGGAGCATCGGCGACTGTGGGAGATGGCTTGCCTGCGATGGCGGTGGGTCAGTCACCGATGTATGCACTGATAGACCGCTATCGCAGGCAAGCCAGCTCCCACTTTGGATCGATGCGCATCGTGCAAATGAGCTTCGAACAACAGACCTGTTTAAGCACGCCCAATCGCTGCTATGTTTCGTCCCTGATCCAGCCAAAGGATGTGCCATGGAACCGTTAGCCACAAACGCCGCATTGTTGATCATCGACATGCAGCAAGGCATGAATGACCCCACGCTGGGGCGCCGCAATAACCCCGACGCCGAGGTGCAGATACACCACCTGCTGCGTGCCTGGCGGCAGTCCAATCGCCCCGTGGTGCATGTAAGGCATATGTCCCGCAGCCAAGGCTCGGTGTTTTGGCCAGGCCAACCAGGCTGTGAGTTCCAGCCGGCACTGGCGCCGCTCAAGCATGAGCATGTGGTGGAAAAAAACGTCCCGGATGCATTCGCCGCCACCGGCCTGGAGCGCTGGCTGCATGGGCGTGGGATCCGGCAATTGGTGATCGTTGGGGTGATCACCAACAACTCTGTCGAATCTACGGCGCGCTCCGGTGGCAACCTGGGTTTTGAGGTCACCGTGGCGGCGGATGCCTGCTACACCTTTGATCAAGCTGATTTGTCGGGCCGCCTCTGGCCTGCCGAGGATGTGCATGCACTGTCGCTGAGCAACCTGGCGATGGATTACGCCAGGGTCACAGGCACCGCCAATATCCTCGCCCTGCTTTAAAAAACGCCGGCCTGGGCGAGCATGTCGACAAGCCCTTGCGGCCATACCGTGTCTGCCGTCGATCGCAGTTCCTCAATCGACCACCAATGATGATCAGCCATGACCTGGGCTTCTTGCGCCGTCCATTCGTCTCGCGAAAGGTGCTCGTTTTGCGCCTGAACAACAAAGTACTGTTCAATGGCCAACACCGTTTCACCACTGGGCAGCATCAGCTCAAATCGGCGGTCTGCTACCGGCGCTTGCACGTCACTGACCACAATGCCAGTCTCTTCGCGCAGCTCACGGATCGCCGCCGTGTGGAAGCTTTCCCCGGCTTCGACGCCGCCGCCGGGTGTCGCCCAGTAATTCCTGCCGGCCAGCGCTCCTTTCTTGTGCACAAACCGGAACAGCAGCACTTTTTGCGCAGGGCTGATCACCAGCAGGCGCGCAGCTTGACGTTCACGCATGGGCAACAACCCTTTCGCCCAACCGCTCCACCAGCCTGACCAGATAACCATCCGGGTCCTGTACCAGAAACTCGCGCTGCCCGACCTCGACTTCGCCTGCCCGGTACCACGCGTCTTTACTGGCCTTGAACACCGGGTGTGCCGCCCTCTCCAGCCGTTGAATAACCGGATGCACCGCCACGACATCAATCTGCAGGTTCATGCCGCGTCCAAATGGGCGTTCCAACGCCCCCGTGAGCCATTGATTGGCGCGTGGGTCGACTTGCTCAAGCATCACTTGAGCGCCGTCCAGGTCAAGATACGCGAAGCCGTCTTCCAGGCGCTGATAAGCCACGGTGAACCCCAGACAACCGACCCAGAACTCAAGGCTGCGGTTCAGGTCGGTCACCATCAATTCCGGGACCAGATTATTTCTATGCATCATCCAGCTTCCATGGCGGATTTGAGTAACTGCGCGATCGTGTCGCGCAACTCACCGTGTTGATCTTCAGCGTAAGGTGGCGCGGTTTTCCAGTCGTAGAACCACACCGGCATCTTGCGTTTGTCCTCCGGCTCCGAGGCGTAACGCGGGAAAATATGGCAATGCAACTCCGGTTCCGAGTTGCCCAGAATCTCGTAGTTCATGCGCAGAGCACCGGTAGCCGCCAGCACGGCATCGCCAAGGCACGCCATATCGAGCAGGTAGATTGCACGCGCCTCGGCGTCCAGATCATTGAGGCTGGCAACCACCGGGTCGGGCAACAACAAACAATAACCCGGCAAAAACTGCACATCACCCATCACCGCCCAACCTGAGGCCATGCGGCAAATAACCTTATCGTTGGCGCCATTGCGGGCCAGCGCTACACGCTCCGTGATCAGCGGCATGACTCGTCCTTAATGAAAAATATCGAAGGCATCTTAACGGTGAAAACGCGACGCGGCTCAACACTTTCAACCTGACAAGCCGCCATACTTGGACAGGTGGACTTTTCAGGACAAAAACATTTTTTGTTGTACACAAAATAAAGCTAAAGCTTTATAACCCTCGGGCCGAAACAGTCAGTGATATCAAATCGCCTCTTCGCCCGATGGTCGTCTCGATGAAAATAAAAAACAAGCTCGTGCTCGCGTTCGTCTCTGTTGCCTTTATTCCGGTCAGCCTGGTTGCAGTCATCTCCGTCATGAACACGCGGACTCAAGCGGTTGATCAGTTCATTGATGGCAGCACCCGCGAAATACGTCAGATCGATGGCAATATCCGGCAATTCTTCGACGGCACCTTGCAGAACGTCGATCAAATGTCCACTGATCCTGTATACACTTCCGTGAACACTCTAAAGGATTATCAACCTGCAAACGCCGCGAGCCAGCCAATGCCCGCCCAGGCGCAGCAGGTAATCGACCAGTTTGCCCGTTTCGGCGCCACTCACCCTTCCGCTGCGATTCTGTCCATCGGCCTTGAAGACGGCACCTACGCCAAATGGCCCGATGACCCACAACTGGCCAAGTACGACCCGCGCACCCGCCCTTGGTACAAGGCCGCCATGGCCAGCCCAAACAAGACCGTGCGCACACCGGCTTACTACTACGACAAGGATGATGTGGCGCTGGTGGGCACCGCCCGTGCGCTGCTCGACAGCAGCGGCAAGGCCAAGGGCGTGTTCGTGGTCAGCGTGTCGCTGAAGAACCTCACCGAATTGCTCAAGAGCATCAAGCTGGGTGAAAGCGGCTACGTGATGTTGATCGAGGACGGCGTGGTGCTGGTCGACCCGCGCAACGCCGCACACAACTTCAAGCCGCTCAAGGACCTCGGCGCGCCGTATGCGCACCTGGCCGAGACGCCCCAGGGCTCAACCGAGGTGGTTATCGACGGCGTGCGCTACATGGCCAACGTGTGGACCTCACCGGGCCTGGGTTGGCGGTATGTGGGGCTGATCGAATACAACGAAGTCATGGCGGCGGCGACGCGCATGACTTATCTGACCACGGTAATCGTGGCCGTGCTGGTGCTGATCTTCGGGCTGATCGCCGCGGCGTTTTCCAAGGTGATCGTCAAACCGATCGGCCAGGTCAGCACCGGCTTGCAGTCCATCGCCCAGGGTGAAGGCGATTTGCGTCATGAGCTGCAAGTACAGGGCAAGGATGAAACCGCCGAGTTGGCGGGCTGGTTCAATAAATTCCTCGCCGCAATCCGTCAGCTGATCCAGCATATTGGCGCAGCCTCCACCAATCTTCAGGACGCGTCACGGGTCAACAGCGAAGTGGCGCACAACATGAACGAAGCCGCCGGGCGCCAGCGTGAGGCGGTGGAATTGGTGTCTACCGCGTTCAACGAAATGGTCGCCACCGCCAACGAGGTCGCGCGTTCGTGCAGTGGCGCGGCGGAGTCGGCCGAGAACGGCCATCGCCGTGTGGCCGAAGGTAAACAGCAGATCGAAGTCACCACCGATAACGTCAACCGCCTGGGCCGCCGCCTGACCGAGTCATCCCAGGCCATGGTCGAGCTGGAAGCCGGCAGCCGCAGCATCAACCAGATCCTTGGCACCATTCGCGCCATCGCCGAACAGACCAACCTGCTGGCCCTCAACGCCGCCATCGAAGCCGCCCGCGCCGGCGATCAGGGCCGTGGTTTTGCCGTGGTGGCCGACGAAGTGCGCGCACTGGCCAAGCGCACCTCCGACTCCACCAGCGAGATCGAGCAACTGCTCGGCACCCTCGGCAGCAAGACCGAAGAAGTCACCCAGAAGATGAGCAGTTGCCTGGACCTGTCCCGCGCCAGCGTGTCGTCCATCGAAAACGCGCGGGACAGTTTCGAGGGCATCCAGTTGTCGGTGAACGAGATCCGCGACCAGAACCTGCAGATTTCCGCCGCCGCCGAGGAACAACACAGCGTGGCCGAAGAGATCAACCGGCATATCCAGCAGATCTATGACGAGGCAAGGTTGGTGGAGAGCCTGGCCAATGCTGCGCAGGATGATTCGGGGCGGTTATCGAGCCTGTCGCAGGAGCTGAATGGCCTGGTGGGGCGCTTTAAATCCTAATGTGCGCAGCGTAGGCAAAGTGAGCCTGAGTGCCAAATTACCTATCTATGCCT
The DNA here is from genome assembly GCF_030687515.1 of Pseudomonas sp. FP2338. NCBI lineage: Bacteria > Pseudomonadati > Pseudomonadota > Gammaproteobacteria > Pseudomonadales > Pseudomonadaceae > Pseudomonas > Pseudomonas sp. FP2338. The sequence continues at coordinate 3,387,784 of NZ_CP117436.1, forward strand.
GCTGTCTATACCTGCTGTGAAACCATCCACGCGATAAAGGTTTGCAGTCGCACGCTGAAGGGCTCGCCCTCGGCACTTGGGTTGCGCGCCTCGAATAGGAAATACGCGATCTGGATGCGCATCGCGGGGTGGTGCTGTACGAACAAGGCAACGTGCTCTTCGAGGGTGTACGGCCAGGGCGCGTCGGGGGTGCGCAATGTGTTGGTCACTCGAATCAGTTTGCGAGCCGCTTCGCGTTGCAGCCGCAGGCGTTCGGTTGAAGTATTGGCCTGATGGATGAGGTTGAGATAGCCGCTCAACACGGATTCAAAATCACCATTCAACGCCAGGGCGATTTCGCGCGAAGGCTGGAAGCGTTCAAAGCGCAGCGAAAGATCCTCGCCCCACACACAACGGCAATGATGCTTGAGCCAGAAACCCCATTTATTCGCGTTTTCGGGCGCCAGCACTTCGGCGCGGTGGCCGATATCGAAGTCGATCTTGGTGACCTCCGGGTGGCGTTGCTCCAGGCTCTGGCGCAGCGCTTCCAGGTGGGCCAATACCGATGCATCCGGCGGTTCGAGCAGAATCAGGCTAAGGTCCAGGTCCGATTCGCCGGGGCTTGCTTCGCCCCTGGCGACACTGCCATACACATAAATGCCGTCCAGCCCAGACGGGGAGAGGCTGGCGATGACGTCCGCCAGCAGCGGCTCAAACTCAGGCTGGAAGGCGGCATTGTCGAGCGTCAGCACACAGCCCTGGGCATCCACACCGGTCACCGTACTCATGGGCGATGCACCTCAATCACCAGGCCTTCGGCCTCACTCGGTACACAGAAATGGCGGGTGATCAGGTCAAACTCGGCGTCGGTGGCGGCGAAATCATGCTCACCCTGGGCATTGCGCGCATGTAAACGGCTGCGGCAGGTGGCGTCATCCAGCTCCAAATAGTGCAGGCAGTGCGGCGCTTGCGCAGCCTGGCCCAAACTCAGCAGCCACTCGCGATTAGCCAGCGTATTGGCCGGGAAGTCCAACACCACGCTGATGCCCGATTGCAGCACGTTGATCACCAACGGCCCGAGCACACCCCGAATACGCTGGGCGCAGCTCACGTAATCGGCAATCGAGAGGACTTCGCCGGGGTAAAGTGTGGCGAGCCAATGGTCTTCGCTCAACAGGATGGCGGCGTGTTCAGCGGCCAACGTGTTGGCCAGGGTGGATTTGCCGGAGGCGATCTTGCCGCACAGCAGGTGCAGGGTTGGCATGGACACGGCTCCTTTTGTCAGGCCCTGAAGCATGCCAGTTTTCAGTGCTCTGCATAATAAGAACCTATTCTGTAACAGTGAATGGGCACCCTGGTTTCGATAAATTACCGACAAGAGATGGTTATGATTCGTGATGCATTGCCCAAGGACGCCAAGCACATCGCTCAGGTGCATGTGCGCAGTTGGCAGCAGGCTTACGTGGACCTGATGCCGGCAGATTTTCTAGCCTCGCTGACCACAACATTGCCGCAGAAGGAGGCTCACTGGGCGCGTTCAATTGAAAGCCAGGAGGCAGAAACTTTAGTCGCCGACGTGGATGGCAACGTTATCGGCTGGCTGTCGATGGGCCGCTGCCGTGATGCGGACACGCCCGAGGCGACATCCGGAGAGGTCATGGCTATCTACGTGTTGGCCGACTATTGGGGCCAGGGTATCGGCGCGCAATTGTGGCAGGCGGGTTTCCAGCGTTTGGTTGACCAGGGTTTTAAACGCATTTCTTTATGGGTTTTAGCCGCAAACCAAAGAGCCGTTCGTTTCTATACAAGCCTTGGCGGCACTGAAGAACCCGGCAGCCGTCGCACGCTGGTGCGCGGTGGCGTAACGCTGGAAGAGGTGCGCTATGTATGGCCCCGTTAAGCCCCGGTCAAACCCTCAAATAATATTTCGACACGAATTACGCTGAACTATCCGCCAGGCTCTACGCTCCTTCCCTATGCGCTGCCCCGCCCCGGGGCGTTGGATAAAACAAGGAGCCGCGACCCCATGACCACCCGTCCCGCCTACCCACTCGTCAGGCCTGGCCCGCTGCATTCGACCCTGTTGGCCGGCACCGTGCCGTTGTTTCTGGGCGCGTTGCTCAGTGACATCGCCTACGGCCAGACCTATCAGATCCAATGGGCCAACTTCGCCTCCTGGCTGATCGCCGGAGCCTTGGTGTTTTGTGGCTTTGCATTGTTGTTCGCGCTGGTCAACCTGGTGCGTGCCGAGCATAAAGGCGGACGCCCCGCCGCGTACTTCCTGCTGTTGCTGATCACCTGGGTACTCGGGCTGGTCAACGCGTTTCAGCATGCCAAGGACGCCTACGCCATGATGCCTGTGGGCCTGGTGCTGTCGGTGATCGTGACAGTTCTGGCGATCGTTGCCACGTGGATCGGCCTGACCAACCTGCGCTCGGGAGCTGCCAAATGAACCCACTCAATACACTGACCTTACTGAGCGCGGCCCTGCTGCTGAGCGCCTGTGGCGACGCCGGCGACAAGACCCAGGCACGTGGCCCCGACCCCAAATTGCCCGCGCAACAAAGCAGCCTGCTGCCGAGCATGAAGATTGCCGAGCCGACACCGTGGGGCGAGCAAAAACCCACAGTGCCCCAGGGCTACAGCGTCACCGCTATCGCCACCGACCTGGCCATTCCACGGCAAACCCTGGTGCTGCCCAACGGCGATATCCTCGTCGCCGAAGGCCGTGGCGGCAGTGCGGCCAAGCTCAAGCCCAAAGATGTGATCGCCAGCGTGATCAAGGCCCAGGGCAACACCAAGGTCAAAAGCGGTAACCGTATCACGTTGCTGCGCGATGCCGACGGTGACGGCCAATACGAGCTCAAAACCGTGTTTGCCGACAACCTCAACGCGCCCTATGGCCTGGCTTTCGCCGACGGCAAGCTGTACGTGGCCAACCAGGATGCCCTGGTGCGCTTCGACTATACCGACGGCCAAACCAAAGCCAGCGGCGCGCCAACCAAAATCACCGACCTGCCGGCGCAGATCAACCATCACTGGACCAAATCCCTGGCCGTCAGCGAAGACGGGCGCCAGCTCTATGTGGGCATCGGCTCCAACAGCAACATCACCGAGCGCGGCATGGAAGTGGAAATCGACCGCGCCATGGTCTGGCAGATCGACGCGGCCACCGGCGCACACAAGCCCTATGCCACCGGCCTGCGCAACCCGACCGCGCTGACCATTCAGCCGGGCTCGGGGCAATTGTGGACGGTGGTCAACGAACGCGATGAACTCGGCCCCGACCTGGTGCCGGACTACCTCACCTCGGTACGCGAAGGCGCCTTTTACGGCTGGCCCTACAGCTACTGGGGCCAGAACGTCGACCCGCGCGCGCAACCGCAGAACCCGATGAAAGTCGCGGCCGCGATCAAGCCGGACTACAGCCTGGGCTCCCACGTTGCCGCACTCGGCGTGGATTTTTCGATCCCGGCCATGGGTGAACAATTTGCCGACGGCGTGTTTGTCGGCGAGCACGGCAGCTGGAACCGCGACAACCCGGTGGGCTACAAGGTGATCTTCGTACCGTTCAGCAACGGCAAGCCGGCTGGCGAACCGATTGATTTCGCCACCGGCTTTCGCGGCGATGACGGCAAGACCCGTGGCCGCCCGGTGGGCGTGACGGTGGACCCCAAAGGTGCGCTGATCATTGCCGATGACCTGGCCAACACCGTTTGGCGGGTGACGCGCAATAAATAACCGCCACTTAATCTTTTCACTGTGGCGAGGGAGCTTGCTCCCGCTGGGCTGCGAAGCGGCCCCTGCTCTTTGTTTCAAGAGCATAGGACTGCTTCGCAGTCCAACGGGAGCAAGCTCCCTCGCCACAGAGGATAGTTTTACAAATCCGTGATTTCCTTATGGCGCGGCACCAGCGCTTTCATCACGCTCCACGCCACCAGGTACGCCAGGGCACAGATCGCAAACATGATCATGTAGCCGGTATGAATGTCGTTGATGGACTTGTAGTAGTCGAACACCCAGCCACCGATCTTGGTCATCACCACACCGCCCAGGCCACCCGCCATCCCGCCGATGCCGACCACCGACGCCACGGTTTTTTGCGGGAACATATCCGACACGGTGGTGAAGATGTTGCACGACCACGCCTGGTGCGCCGAGGCGCCCACGCCGATCAGTAACACCGGCACCCAGAAGCTGAGGTAACCGAAGGGTTGCGCCAGCAACACCACCAGTGGGAACAGCGCGATCACCAGCATGGCTTTCATGCGGCCGTCATACGGGGCATCACCCCGTGCCATAAAGTAGCTGGGGAACCAACCGCCGCCGATACTGCCGACCATGGTCATGCTGTACAGCACGGCCAACGGCATCACGATATCCGCGCCTTTCATGTTGTATTGCGCCGACAGGTAAGTGGGCAGCCAAAACAGGAAAAACCACCACACGCCGTCGGTCATGAATTTGCCGAAGGCGAAGGCCCAGGTCTGGCGGTAGGTCAGCAACTTGAACCACGAGACTTTTTTTGGCGTCGCCCCTACAGGCTCAGGTGTGAAAGGCTGTACGGTCTGGTCACTGCGGATGTAGGCCAGTTCTTCGGCGGACAACCGCTTTTGCTGCTCCGGTTTTTCATAGAGCATCGACCACACCGCCACCCACACAAACCCGAGCATGCCGATCACGATAAACGCGGCTTCCCAGCCCCACATTCCGGCAATCAGCGGCACACAGATCGGCGCCAGGATCGCCCCCACGTTGGCGCCGGAGTTGAAGATGCCGGTGGCCAGGGAGCGTTCTTTCTTCGGGAAATATTCGGCGGTGGCCTTGATCGCAATCGGGAAGTTGCCCGCCTCGCCAATCGCCAGCACCGCGCGGGAGAGCATAAAGCCGGCAATCGATACCGGGATCACCGCCAGGCCGATGGCGGCGCTGAGCGAGGCAATCCCCGCCCCCATCGGCACCGAGAACGCATGCATGATCGCGCCGGTGGACCAGATGGCGATGGCCACCACATAGGCAGCCTTGGTGCCGATCTTGTCGACAAACCGCCCGGCAAACAGCATGGAAATCGCATAAACGAACTGGAACACCGCCGCGATGTTGGCGTAGTCGGTGTTGCTCCAGCCAAATTGGGTCGACAGTTGCGGCGCCAAGAGGCTCAGCACTTGGCGGTCGAGGTAGTTGACGGTGGTGGCAAAGAACAACATCGCGCAGATGGTCCAGCGATAGTTGCCGACGGCCTGGCCGACCCGGTGGGCGTTGATGGGCTCATTCAAATTCATGGCATCACTTTTTATTTTTGTTAGATAGGACATATGTAACGTCATATGTCGTCGTACAACTGCGACTTTTATAGCCGGGCGCCTTGGCGGTGTCAATCTGAAAGATTGCCGTTTATTCAGGTATTACACGGGCGTGCAAACAATCAGCGCAAAGTAGTTGTAGGACGACGAATGCTAAACACCCGACTAGGCGCCTTGCCCGGTACATCGTCGAGCAGGCCGTAGGGCTGCATGCCGAGCTTTTCCAACACACGGATCGACGCGGCGTGATCGGGTCGCACCAGGCCGAAAACCTCCGGCAGATTCAGTGTCTGGAAAGCCAGTGCCAAGGCATCCCGACCCAACTCGGTGGCGTAGCCCTGCCCCCAGGCCTCCACGGCGAAGCGATACCCCAGGTTGATGCGCCGCTCGGTCAGGTAATTAAGCGGCGCTATGCCGCCAAAACCGATGAGGTGTGCGGGCTGTTCCTTGCGAGCAATCGCCCACCAGCCATAACCTTGGGTGGCCCATTGTTCCAGCCAGTGATTGAGCACGCGCTGGGCGTGCTCCAGGCTGGCCATCGGCCCGGTAGGATTGAACAGGTTTGTCCGCGGGTCACCGAAGATCGCGAATAATCGCTGCACATCGTTGGCTTCTGGCTTGCGATAGATCAGCCGTGAGGAGGTGTCAGGCATGTGCACAATTCCGTCTTGAAGCCATAAAGTTCAACCCATCTGCAAAAAAACGCAAATAGCGGTGAATTATTTGGTGTCGGCTTGTATCTGAAGTGACAGAGCGGTGCCATCGCAACGATGGCACCTCCCCTGTTCAGTTTTAGAGTGACCCGCATGAAATTACGTAAGAAAAGCGTCAAACCCATTGGTTTGAAAGACATCACCATCGTCGACGATACCAAGGTGCGCAAGGCGATCACCGCCGCCGCGCTGGGTAATGCCATGGAATGGTTCGACTTTGGTGTCTACGGGTTCGTCGCCTACGTGCTTGGCAAGGTGTTCTTCCCCGACGCCTCGCCCAGCGTACAAATGATCGCTGCCTTGGGTACCTTCTCCGTGCCCTTCCTGATTCGCCCGCTGGGCGGCCTGTTCTTCGGTGCCCTGGGCGACAAATACGGGCGGCAGAAAGTGTTGGCCGCCACCATCGTGATCATGTCCCTGAGCACCTTCGCCATCGGCCTGATCCCCGGCTACGCCTCGATAGGCATCTGGGCGCCGATCCTGCTGCTGTTGTGCAAAATGGCCCAGGGCTTCTCGGTGGGCGGTGAATACACCGGCGCCTCGATCTTTGTTGCCGAATACGCGCCGGACCGTAAACGCGGGTTCCTCGGCAGCTGGCTGGACTTCGGCTCCATCGCCGGCTTCGTGCTCGGTGCCGGTGTCGTGGTGCTGATCTCGACGATCCTCGGTGAAGCCGACTTCGAGGCCTGGGGCTGGCGCCTGCCGTTCTTCCTGGCCCTGCCGCTGGGCATCATCGGCCTCTACCTGCGTCACGCGCTGGAAGAAACCCCGGCCTTCCAGCAGCACATGGACAAGCTCGAACAAGGCGACCGCCAAGGCCTGACCCACGGCCCCAAAGTCTCCTTCAAGGAAGTCGCCACCCAGCACTGGCGCAGCCTGCTGACCTGCATCGGTATCGTCGCGGCCACTAACGTGACGTACTACATGCTGCTCACCTATATGCCCAGCTACCTGTCGCATAACCTGCATTACAAAGAAAACAGCGGTGTGCTGATCATCATCGCGATCATGGTCGGCATGCTGTTTGTGCAACCGTTCATTGGTTTTGTGAGTGACAAGATCGGCCGCAAGCCCTTCATCATCGCCGGCAGCGTGGGCCTGCTGTTCCTGTCCATTCCGGCGTTCATGCTGATCACCAGCGGCAAGATCGGCCTGATCTTCGCCGGCCTGTTGATCCTGGCGGTGGTCCTCAACTTCTTCATCGGCGTAATGGCCTCGACCCTGCCGGCGATGTTCCCCACGCACCTGCGCTACAGCGCACTGGCCAGTGCCTTCAACGTCTCGGTATTGATCGCCGGTGTCACCCCCACCGCCGTGGCGTGGCTGGTGGAAAGCACCAACGACCTGTTCATGCCCGCCTACTACCTGATGGTGTTTGCCGTGGTTGGCCTGATCACCGGCCTGACCATGAAGGAAACCGCCAACAAGCCACTGCGCGGCGCCGCGCCTGCGGCCTCGGACATGGCAGAAGCCAAGGAAATACTGCAAGAACACCACGACAACATCGAGCAGAAGATCGAAGACATCGACACTCAGATTGCCGAACTGGAAGCCAAGCGCCAGAACCTGGTGCAGCAGCACCCACGCATCAACTGACTACTGACCTGGTGTGGCGGCCCCTGCCGCCATGCCTTTGGAGTGCCTGAGCATGGTTCCAAGCGTCACCGCAGCACATTCGCTACTCAGCGCCGACGAACGCGCTGCCATCGCCGAAATAGAAGCCACCACCAGCATCCTGCAACTGGTTACCCGCCTGACCGGCATGCGCTTTGCCGGCATCGCCAAATTCACCGACCTTGAGTGGGTCGTCTGTTCGGTGCATGACACGGCCGACATGGGCATTCATGTCGACGACGTGCTCGACCTCGAGACCACACTGTGCAGTGAGTTCTGCATTAACCCGCAGACCCTGTTCATCCCGCAGATCAGCCACAACGGCCGCTTCGCCGCGCGCCCGGTGGTCAAGCAGTTCGCCATCGAAAGCTACGCCGGTGCGCCGATCTTCTTGCCCGATGGACGCCTGTTCGGCGCGTTGTGCGCACTGGATTCGCGCGCGATGCTGTTTGAAGACCCCAATCTGCCGGAAACCCTGAGCCTGTTTGCGCGGCTGATCGGCTGTATTTTCTTCGCTAACTTGAGCTCGGCTGATCAGTGAGCTTGCCGCGCAAGGCGGCTATGTCGCGCTTGGGCGGCACACCGAACAGCCGGCTGTACTCGCGACTGAACTGTGACGGGCTTTCATAGCCCACCTTGAACGCCGCACTGGACACGTCTTGATGTTCATTGAGCATCAAGCGCCGCGCCTCATTCAAACGCAGCCATTTCTGATACTGCAGAGGGCTCATCGCCGTCAGGTGGCGAAAGTGATGGTGAAAGGTGGCTGCGCTCATCTGCACCCGCGCGGCCAACTCCTCCACCCGCAGCGGCACGGTGTAATTGAGCTTCAGCCAATCGATCGCCTTGGCGATCCGATAACCCTGCCCGTCAACGGCGCAGATCCGGCGCAGGCGCCCGGCCTGGTCGGTCTTTAACAGCCGGTAGTGGATCTCACGCTGAATCAACGGCGCGAGTACCGGTATTGCCTCGGGCTCGTCCAGCAAAGCGACCAAACGCGCGAACGCCGCCAGCATGCCTTCGGTGACCGTGCCGATGCCCACCCCTTTCATCACCGCCCGCTCCCGAGTGGGTGGCAACTCACTCTGGGCGATCAGCTCGGCAAGGATGCGCAGGTCCAGTTTGAAGGTCAGGCCCAGGCAGGGTCGGGTCGGGCTGGCGACCAGCACTTCGGAGTTGGCCGGAATATCCAGAGACGTCAGCAGAAATCGCGTCGGGTCATAGGGGTAGCCTTCACCGCCGACCCACAGTTGTTTTTCACCCTGGACCACCAGCACAACACACGGCTCGACCATGCACACCACCGGCGCTGCCGGCTGCTCACGCCGATAAAAGCCCAGGCCCGGGACTGGCATAGGGTAGTCGCCGGGCGCCGCGACCTGCGCGTTGATCGCTTGGATCAAGGTGTTCAGGGGCAATTGATTAATCGTCATAAAAGGCTCTTTTAACGCGTGACCGAACTGTACCGCGCACCGCAGGCAAGTGTCGCCGACAACCCACAAGACTCAGAGGATCAGGCAAGTAATCCACTGGAACGCACTACAGAACGCCGGCCCATGCCGGGAAAATGCGCGGACCGACCTCATCTGGGATCACGCCATGAAAAGCCTTTTGCTCGCCCTGAGCGTGCTGCTGACGTCTTTTTCTTCATTGGGAGCCGATATGTCCAACGGTGCTGACAACTTCTACAAAAGCGACAACGTGACGGTGCAAAACGTCACCTTCAACAACCAATACGGCATGGCGGTCGCGGGCCATTTGTTCATGCCGAAAAACCTCGCCCCCGGCGCAAAAAACGCAGCCCTTGTGGTTGGGCACCCGATGGGCGCCGTCAAAGAGCAAAGCGCAGACCTCTACGCCACCAAAATGGCCGAACAAGGCTTCGTCACCTTGTCTCTGGACTTGTCATTCTGGGGCGACAGCGCAGGCTCACCACGCAATGCGGTGCTGCCCGACCTCTACGTCGAGGACTTCAGCGCCGCCGTGGATTTCCTCGGCACCCGCCCGCAGGTTGATCGCGAGCGCATCGGTGTGATCGGTATTTGCGGCAGCGGCAGCTTCGCCATCGCCGCCGCGAAGATCGACCCACGCTTGAAGGCCATCGCAACCGTGAGCATGTACGACATGGGTGCGGCCAACCGCAATGGCCTCAAACATAGCGTGACGCTGGCGCAACGTCAGCAACTGCTGCGCCAGGCCGCCAACCAGCGCTATGTAGAATTCCAGGGCGGCGAGACCGTCTACACCGGCGGCACGCCAGCCACGCTCACCGGCGATGCGGTGGGTGATGAGTTCTACGATTTCTACCGTACGGCGCGCGGCGAATTCACACCCGTCGGCGGCTCACCGCAAACCACCACGCGGCCGACCCTGACCAGTAATGTGAAGTTCCTGAACTTCTACCCCTTCAACGATATCGAGACGCTCTCCCCTCGCCCGCTGTTATTGATCGCCGGCGCCGACGCGCACTCACGTGAGTTCAGTGAGGACGCCTACCAACGGGCGGCCGAGCCCAAGGAACTGGTGATCATCCCGGGCGCAGGCCATGTCGATCTTTACGACCGGGTCGATCTGATCCCTTTCGACAGACTCGCCACCTTCTTCAAAGGCCACTTGAAATAATGTCCGATAAACCACACATGCATAGCTGGGCAGCGGTGTTTGCGATGTCACTGGCGGCGTTCGCACTGGTAGCCTCCGAGTTCATGCCGGTAAGCCTGCTGACGCCGTTGGCCACCGACCTGCAGATTTCCGAAGGCCAGGCCGGCCAAGGCATCTCGGTGTCCGGCCTGTTCGCCCTGCTCACCAGTCTGGTCATCGCCGCCGTCGCTGCGCGGGTTGAGCGCAAGCGTCTGCTGTTGGCGCTGACCGTCCTGATGATCCTGTCTGGAACCGTAGTGGCGCTGGCGCCGAACTACCTGACGTTCATGCTCGGTCGCGCGCTGATCGGCGTGGCCATTGGCGGCTTCTGGTCGCTGTCGGCGGCGACCGCCATGCGCCTGGTGCCCACCGACCAAGTACCGCGCGCGTTGGCGATCGTGAATGGCGGCAACGCACTGGCGACGGTGATCGCGGCGCCCTTGGGCAGCTTTCTCGGCGCACTGATCGGTTGGCGTGGCGCATTTTTCTGCGTCGTGCCGGTGGCGGTAGCGGCTGGCCTATGGCTGCTGTTCAGCTTGCCAGCGATCAAGGTGCAAGGCCAAGCCAGGACTGGCAACGTGCTGCGCTTGTTCAAACAGACGCCTGTGGCCCTGGGCATGCTCGCCATCAGCGGCTTTTTCATGGGCCAGTTCATGCTGTTCACTTACCTGCGTCCGTTTCTGGAAAGCGTCACCCACGTCAGTACCGCCACACTCTCGTTGCTGCTGTTGGTGCTCGGCCTGGCCGGGCTGGCGGGCACTGTGCTGATAGAGCGCGTCCTGAAAAACCGCCTGTACCCTGTGCTGATGGCCATTCCATTGATCATGGCGGGGATTGCCGTGGCCCTGGTGGCCTTCGGCGGCTCGCCGATCACCACCGCCGTGTTGCTCGGTTGCTGGGGCTTCGTGGCGACCGCCGCGCCGGTGGGTTGGTGGACCTGGCTGGCGCAGGTGTTGCCGGACGATGCCGAGGCCGGCGGTGGATTGATGGTGGCGATCATTCAATTGGCGATTACTGCCGGTGCCACTGTCGGTGGTCTGGCGTTCGACCACAGCGGATATCAGGCGACCTTTGAACTCAGCGCAGCCACGTTGGGGCTGGCTGCGCTGCTGGCAGGCCTGGCTGCGCGGCACTCAGCGCCGGGGTTGATGGCCAGCCGCTCTACCTGAAAAACTGACTCGGCGTCTTGCCAAACTGCTTCTTGAACATGCTGGTAAAGGCGCTCGGGCTCTCGTAACCCAGTTCGATGGCGACATCGATAATCTTCTGCCCCACCGCAATGCGCTCCAGCGCCAGCAGCAACCGCGCCTGCTGGCGCCATTGGCCGAAGGTCAAGCCGGTTTCCTTGCGAAACAGACGCTGGATGGTCTTCTGGTCCAGCTCAAGCCGCCCACTCCAATCCTCCACCGTCGACGCATCCCCAGGGTCCTGCTGCAGCGCCAGGCAAATCCGGTTGATACGCGGGTCGCCCGGTTGTGGCAACGACAGCGGCAACGCCGGCAGAATCGCCAGCTCATCGAGGATCAGGTGCATGATCCGCGCATCGCGTGAGTCCTCGGCATACGGCGGTTTCAAACTCACCGACGCCTTGATCAGCTCACTCAGTAACGGTGAAACGCTCACCGCTTTGGCCTCGGTCGGCAGGTTCGGGAATGCATCGGGACGCACAAACACACTGCGCATTTTCAACGGGCCTACACAGCGCAACGAGTGGACCTGCCCGCACGGCATCCAGAAGCCACGATTGGCCGGCACCGTCCACTGGTTGTGCGCCGAGTGCACCACCATCACGCCCTCGATGGCGTAGAGTAACTGGTGCTTTTCGTGGCTATGCTCGGGGATCACCCAGTTTTCAGGGTAATCGGTGGCGGAACTGATCACAGCCCAGTCGCCTGCGTCGATTTCCTGCAAAAATTCATTCAGTGGTTTGATCATTTCGCCCTTTTTGCGACAGTTGCCTCCCGAATTTCGTGAGACAGGCATTGGCACCGAATTTAGCATAACCGCTGAAACAATTAGAAATGGGTGACGAGCTCAAGTACTCGCCACCTCAGTTTGCTGCCCTGTATGGAATGCCTGCATGACGACCGTCACCGCGTCACCCGCCGCTGCAACCACTACACCCCAAGTGAGCCCCTTGGTCATGCGCGTCCTCGGCGCCTGCGCCCTGGCCCACCTGATCAATGACCTGATCCAGGCCGTGCTGCCCTCGATCTACCCGATGCTCAAGGCCAACTACGGGCTGAGCTTCACCCAGGTGGGCCTGATCACCCTGACCTTCCAACTGACCGCCTCGCTGCTGCAACCCTGGATCGGCTACCACACCGACCGCCATCCCAAGCCCTGGCTGCTGCCGGCCGGCATGGTGTGCACCTTGATCGGCATTCTGATGCTGGCGTTTGTCGGCACCTTCCCGGCGATTTTGCTGGCGGCGGCCCTGGTGGGCGTCGGCTCGTCGACCTTTCACCCGGAAACCTCGCGCGTCGCACGCCTGGCTTCCGGCGGGCGTTATGGCCTGGCGCAATCGACCTTCCAGGTTGGCGGCAACACCGGCAGCGCCTTCGGCCCGTTGCTGGCGGCGGCGATCATCATTCCTTACGGCCAAAGCCATATCGCCTGGTTCGGGCTGTTCGCCGTGTTTGCGATTCTGGTGCTCTATGGCCTGAGCCGCTGGTACCGCAACCACCTCAACCTGTTCAAGCTCAAGCAAGGTGGCAAGGCGACTCACGGCCTGTCCAAAGGCCGCGTGACCTTTGCCCTGGTGGTGCTGGCGCTGCTGGTGTTCTCCAAATACTTCTACATGACCAGCCTGACCAGCTACTTCACCTTCTACCTGATCGAGAAGTTCCAGCTGTCGGTGGCCAGTTCGCAGATGTACCTGTTCCTGTTCCTTGGCGCGGTGGCCGTGGGCACCTTCGCCGGTGGCCCGATTGGCGACAAGATCGGGCGCAAGAAAGTCATCTGGTTCTCGATCCTCGGCGCTGCGCCCTTCACCCTGGCCCTGCCCTACGTCGACCTGTTCTGGACCGCCGTACTCAGCGTGGTCATCGGCTTTATCATCGCCTCGGCCTTCTCGGCCATCGTGGTCTTCGCCCAGGAACTGGTGCCGGGCAATGTGGGGATGATCGCCGGTATCTTCTTTGGCCTGATGTTCGGTTTCAGCGGGATTGGCGCCGCGTTGCTGGGCTTGCTCGCCGATAACCACGGCATTGAGTACGTCTACAAGATCTGCTCGTTCCTGCCACTGGCGGGCATCCTCACGATATTGCTGCCCTCGACCAAAGGCGTTTAGCACTCCGAAAAACCTGGGTGTGCGCTTACAGTCGCGATTGACAGCACACACCCAGGCAGCCCGGCACGACATGACGCTCGACCCTCCTGCGTTCTGACCATCGCGCCCTTGATCTGCAAGCACCACGCCTGTTGGCGCACGTCTCGCAGGCCCAGCCTGGCGGGCGCGACAGCATTCGTCTGGTGGACCAGACCGGCACGTTCGGCTAAAGGTCGTAATGCACCGCCACACTGACGCAGAGACCGAAGAGGCAGGCCACGCCCACCGCATACGCCAGCGTACGCCAGGGTTGCAGCCCTGCCAGATAGGTCACCGTGTGCGCCAACCGGGCCAGGGTAAACACGCCAAAGAGCCAACCCGTGACACCCTGGGAACTCCCCAGCGCCACACACAATCCGCCCAGCACAAAAAACAGCGGGATATTTTCCAGGTCATTGGCCCACGCCCTTTGCGCCCTCACAACCTGCGGCAATTCTTGCGGCTGCGCCATGCGGCTGAAGAATGCCGCATCTTCAAGGTGGGTGAACGCCCGCCGCCGAATCCGCCAAAAACCCTGGTAGCAGGAAACCGCAAACATCTTCAGGCACAGCACCAGCACGCAGCCTGCGTAGATAGCCAGCAGGTCATTCATCGCGCAGCCCATTGACGACGATATAAAGCAACGGCCCCACCGAAACAAACACCGCCGTCAGCGCGAAATACGGCAGTACAGACACGACTGAACGCCCGCGCCCACGCGTATCCCGATACATCCACACACACGCCAGCACCGCCATCAGGTACAGGTCGATCACCACCTGTGCGGTGTCCGGCCGCGACATCAATTGCCGCCCGAAAGCCAGCAGTGATTGCTCGGCGGTGAGCATCGTCGCCAGCGTATAGAGTGAAAATCCAACTAACCCGACCAGGGCAATAGAGGGTCTGTGCATGGTCTCTTCCTTGAAGTGAATGAAGCTCACGATAGTGATAAGGTCTTGGCCCTCGCAATGACCTCACAGGTTATGAACCCGCCATGGACACTACTGCCGGCGACCAGCTGCGCCAACTGCGCCGCCACGCCAAACTCAGCCAGCTGGACCTGGCCCTGATCACCGGGGTTTCGCAACGCCACCTCAGTTACATCGAAACCGGCCGCGCCAAGCCGAGCCCGGGCACGTTGCACAATTTATTGACCGCGCTGGATGTGCCGCTTGAGCAGTGCAATCGCGTGTTCCTCGCCGCCGGCTACGCGCCGCGCTACACCGCCACCCCGCTCGCCTCACCGGCCATGGCCGCGATTCGCGAAGCCGTCAGCCATGTGTTGCACGCCAACAACCCGGCCCCGGCGATTCTGTTGGACAGCCAGTGGCAAGTGCTCGCGGCGAATGCCAGTACCGGCGTTCTGTTTGAACGGGTGGGGCTTGAACCGGATGCGGCAGACGGGCTGAACCTGCTGACCACGCTGTTGCAAACCGGCGGCTTGGGCGACCACCTGATCAACGCCGAAGAGATCCGCACGCTTGCCTGGCAACGCGCCAGCCGTGAGGCGCTGGGCAATCCTGAATTGGCGGTTTTATTAGCGAGTCTGCCGACGCCCACCCACACCGAACCGCCCGAACACATGCCGCCCTTGGTGCTGACGCGCATCCGCTCACCCCAGGGCGAACTGAGCTTTCTGTCGACCTTCACCACGTTCGGCATGCCCCAGGACATCACCCTCACGTCGCTGCGTATCGAGCATCTGATTCCGGCTGACGAGCTGACGTGGCAAGTCATGCGCGCCGCCTATGCGGAGCATGCCGCGCTGGTTTTGTGAAATATCTGTCCGTAGACTGCCGCCATACCTCCCACTTGAAGGCGGCGAAAAAAACGTGATGCAAGTTACCGAAGTCTCCATTGCCCAACTGCGCGCGGCGCTTGAAACCGGCCAGACCACTGCCGTTGAACTGGTAAACGCCTACCTGGCGCGGATTGACGCCTATGACGGCCCGCAGACCGCCACCGCGTTGAACGCCGTGGTGGTGCGTAACCCCGAAGCGCTAAAAGAAGCCGAGGCGTCCGATGCGCGCCGGGCCAGGGGCGAAACGTTGGGGCCATTGGACGGCATTCCCTATACCGCCAAGGACAGCTACCTGGTCAAGGGCCTCACGGCCGCATCCGGCAGCCCGGCCTTTGCCAAGCTGGTTGCGCAGCGCGACGCCTTCACCATCGAACGCCTGCGAGCGGGCGGTGCCATCTGCCTGGGCAAGACCAATATGCCGCCGATGGCCAATGGCGGGATGCAGCGGGGTGTATATGGCCGTGCCGAAAGCCCTTACAACGCCGACTACCTGACTGCACCGTTTGCCTCCGGCTCGTCCAACGGCGCGGGCACCGCCACGGCGGCAAGCTTCGCCGCCTTTGGCGTGGCTGAAGAAACCTGGTCGAGCGGGCGCGGCCCGGCGTCCAACAATGGGTTGTGCGCCTACACGCCGTCCCGTGGCGTGATTTCGGTGCGCGGCAACTGGCCGCTTACGCCGACCATGGACGTGGTGGTGCCCTATGCACGCACCATGGCCGACCTGCTGGAAGTGCTGGATGTGGTGGTCGCCGAAGACCCCGACACCCGTGGCGACCTGTGGCGCCTGCAACCCTGGGTGCCGATCCCGAGCGTGGCGTCGGTGCGCCCCGCGTCTTACGCCGACTTGGCGGTGAGCAGTGAAGCCCTCGCCGGTAAACGCTTCGGCGTGCCGCGCATGTACATCAATGCCGATCCCGAGGCGGGCACCAGCGAAAAACCCGGCATTGGCGGGCCGACCGGGCAGAAGATCAACACCCGCGCCAGCGTGATCGACCTGTGGGCAGTTGCACGCCAGGCGCTGCAAGCTGCCGGCGCTGAAGTGATCGAGGTGGATTTCCCGCTGGTGTCGAACTGCGAAGGCGATCGCCCTGGCGCGCCAACCGTGTTTACCCGTGGGCTGGTCTCCAAAGAGTTTCTGCACGACGAATTGTGGGAACTGTCGGCCTGGGCTTTTGATGACTTCCTGCGCGCCAACAACGACCCGGCGCTCAACCGTTTGGCGGATGTCGACGGGCCGAAGATTTTTCCGCACGACCCAGGCACCCTGCCCAACCGTGAAGATGACCTGGCCGCCGGCATGGACGAATACGTGCGCATGGCCCAGCGCGGCATCACGCCGTGGAACGAGATCAGCACAGTGCCGGACGGCTTGCGCGGCCTGGAGCAAACCCGGCGCATCGACCTGGAAGACTGGATGGACAGGCTTGGGCTCGATGCCGTGTTGTTCCCGACCGTGGCTGATGTAGGCCCGGCAGATGCCGACGTGAATGAAGCCAGTGCCGACATCGCCTGGAGCAATGGCGTGTGGGTCGCCAACGGCAACCTCGCCATCCGCCACCTCGGCGTGCCCACCGTCACCGTGCCGATGGGCGTGATGGCCGACATCGGCATGCCGGTCGGCCTGACCTTTGCCGGCCGGGCGTACGATGACTCGGCGCTGCTGAGCTTTGCCAGCGCGTATGAAGCCACCGGCAGCAAACGCCTGATCCCACCGCGCACACCGCCGTTGTAAAAATCGTGGGAGCGGGCTTGCTCGCGAAAGCGGCGTGTCAGGCGATGCATCAGGTGACTGATACACCGTCTTCGCGAGCAAGCCCGCTCCCACATTTTGACTGTATTTCAAGTCAAGTCAGGTAGAGCCACAACGGCCTGAATGCGGTCAACCTGTGGGAGCGGGCTTGCTCGCGAAAGCGGCGTGTCAGGCGATGCATCAGGTGACTGATACGCCGTCTTCGCGAGCAAGCCCGCTCCCACATTTGACTGTATTTCAAGTCAAGCCATGTAGAGCCACAACGGCCTGAACGCGGTCAACCTGTGGAAGCTGGCTTGCCTGCGATGGCGGGTTTCCAGGGACAACTATGCTGGCTGACCCGACGCTATCGCAGGCAAGCCAGCTCCCACATTTTTGGCCGTGTTTCAAGTCAAGCCAGGTAGAGCCACAACGGCCTGAATGCGGTCAACCTGTGGGAGCTGGCTTGCCTGCGATGGCGGCTTTCCAGGGACAACTATGCTGGCTGACCCGACACTATCGCAGGCAAGCCAGCTCCCACATTTTTTGGCTGTATTTCAAGTCAAGCCAGGTAGAGCCACAACTGCTTAAACGCGATCAACCTGTGGGAGCTGGCTTGCCTGCGATGGCGGCTTTCCAGGGACAACTATGCTGGCTGACCTGACACTATCGCAGGCAAGCCAGCTCCCACATTTTTGGCCGTGTTTCAAGTCAAGCCATGTAGAGCCACGACGGCCTGAACGCGGTCAATCTGTGGGAGCGGGCTTGCTCGCGAAAGCGGCGTGTCAGGCGATGCATCAGGTGACTGATACGCCGTCTTCGCGAGCAAGCCCGCTCCCACATTTGACTGTATTTCAAGTCAAGCCATGTAGAGCCACAACGGCCTGAACGCGGTCAACCTGTGGAAGCTGGCTTGCCTGCGATGGCGGGTTTCCAGGGACAACTATGCTGGCTGATCCGACGCTATCGCAGGCAAGCCAGCTCCCACATTTTTTGGCTGTGTTTCAAGTCAGGCAATGTGGGAACTGTGCTTCAGATCAGGCCATGTAGGGCACGGCGATCAGCAGGATGGCGGTGCCGTGGGCCAGTGCTGCGGGCAGTACGCCGTAACGCATGCGCACCAGCGTACAGGCCAACCCTTCAAGCAGGGTGAACAGCAACACGGGCCAGCCCAGTTGGGTAACGCTTAAGGCCAGGAACGCATGGCAGGCTGCAAAGGCCACGCCGCTGATCAATGCGGCGCGCAGGGGTGAGACCTGTTGCTCCAGATAACCCTGCAAAAAACCACGAAACAGCACCTCCTCCAACGCATTGGCGCCATAGGCCAATACCACCATGCCCGGCAGCCACACCCAGTAGCCGTGGAGCTGGCTTGCATCGATGCCTTGATAAACCCGCAGCGGCAAGCCGATCAAACAGCCGACGACGATGCCTGCCGCCATGCCAACCCACGGGTTGCCAAGGGTCCAACGCATCAACCGCCATAACTCCGGTGCCAGGCGTGAGAGCAGCATGATCAGCAGCACCGACAGCCCGCCGAGCACCGCCAGCACGAAGGCATTGCCACTGAACGCGACCTGCACATCGCGGCTCACCGCCCACATGCCCAGCGGCGTCATCACATCGCGCATCAGCACAAACGCCGCCAGCAGAATCAGGATGCGCATCGCCACCTGCGCCCTTGGCGTCAACGCGAACCACGCACCAAACAGCAGCAGACCCGGCGCCAAGTGCACGGCGTAGTCGATCAGTACCTCAAGCCCTTGGGTGATCATCGCCGGTTCAATCGTGAGCAACAGCGATCATGTCGATCTCGACGGCCGCCGATTTGGGCAACTGCATCACCCCCACCGATGTGCGCGTGTGCACACCGGCAGCGCCGAGGATTTCGTGGAACAGGTCCGACGCAGCGTTGGCCACTTCACTCTGCTGATCAAAGTCTTCGGCGCTGCGCACATACACGGTGATACGCGCGAGTGTCTTGACCTGATCCAGCGAACCCAGCGTCTGCTTGAGCAACCCCAGGCAACGTAACGCGCCGATACTGGCGGCGATTTGCGCCTGGGCCAGGGTCAGGCTTTCACCGACCTTGCCCGGCAGCATAAGGGTGTCACCGACACGCGGAATCTGGCCGCTGATGTACAGGTGGTTGCCATCGCGCACCAACGGCGTGTAGTTGCCGCCGACTTTGAACTCCTCCAGCCGGTAGCCAATGCGCTCCTGCGCAGCCTGGTATTTTTCGTCGCGGGTCATGGGCGTGTGTCCTCGTTGCGGCGTTGCCACTCATCCACCACATCGCCCAGGGTTTTGGGCAAGTCGTTGCGGATCCAGGCCATGAACGGCCGGTCGAACTTGAACGTCGGGCCACAGTGTTCAAGCATGAAACGGCGAACGTTCTGGGTATTTTTGTAGTGAGGGGTCACGGGAGTGGCGCGGGTGATGACGTCGCTGTGCCAGTCAAATTCCATGTTGTCTCTCGGGCGGCTTGTTATTTGCGCAGTAGCATAGCGATCGGCTTGTTGGCCTGGAAGCGACAAGGCACGTCGCCCGCACTTATTTGATGTGTTGGGACGTCGTACAAGAACTCAAGTTCTTTATAACGTGACCAAGCCTAATCCTTTCAAGATATTTCAAAATTTCACTTTCCTTCTCCCTCGGAAATATTGCATGGTTGTACGACGACTTAAGTCGTCATGTTCACCCCAACAACAATAAGGAAACACCCATGCCAAACGTCAAAGTGCTGATCGGTTTTCTGTGCCTGTTCACCGGCTACGTCGCAGCTGCGCCTGCCCCCGCCGAAAAGGACGTGGCCCAAGCGGTCGACCAACTGACCCAAGCCATGTTGCACCTGGACCTCAAGGCGCTGCACGCCCTGACTTCCGACAAGCTCACCTATGGCCACTCCAGCGGCAAGGTGCAGAACAAAGCGCAATTTATCGCTGACCTGGAAACCCACACCAGCGCGTTCAAAACCCTCGAAATGCAAAACCAGACCATCACCCTGGACGGCGACACCGCGCTGGTACGCAACCACTTTCACGCCCTGGCCGTGAACAGCGGCGTCGAAGTGCCGACCGATATCGACAACTTCCAGGTCTGGCAGAAGCAAAAAGGCCATTGGCTGCTGATCGGGCGTCAGGCTTACAAATACTGACGCCAAGCGGTGCGGCTCACCACCGCACCGCTTCCCGGACCTTCACCAGCGCCTCGCCCAGCGCGGCCATGCTCACCGAACCCAGTGCCAGGCGCAGTGCGTGCGGCACCGTGGCCGAGACCGCAAACGGCTCGGCGGTGGACACGGAAATCGCCTCGCGCTGCAAGGCCATGGCCACCTGATCGGCCCGCGCCTCGTTCCCCAGCGGCAACCACAAAAAATACGAAGACGGGTGGCTGATGTAAGGCACGCCTTTGAGCACCTGCGCAGCCAAGGCTTGGCGTGCCCGTGCATCCTGGCGCTTTTGTGCTTCGAGTTGCGCGACGGTGCCGTCCTCGATCCAGCCCACCGCAATCGCGCTCATCACACCGGGCACGTTCCAGGTGGTGGCCATGATCGTGCGCTCCAGCTTTTTTACCCAGGCTGGCGGCGCGGCGATAAACCCGACGCGCAAACCCGTGGCGACACTTTTGGAAAGCCCGCCCACATACACCGTGCACTCAGGCGCCAACGTAGCCAGCGGCGGTGGCGCGTCTTCAGCCAGAAACGCGTAGGCCGCGTCCTCAATGAGCATAAGATGATGCTCACGCGCGATGGCAATCAGTTGCTCGCGTTGCGCAAGGCTCATCACCCACCCCAACGGGTTATGCAGGGTTGGAATGCTGTACACCGCACGCACCGAGCGCTTGCGGCACAGCGCGTGCAGGAACGCCAGATCCGGACCATTGGCGGTGACCGGAATGGCGACGATTTCCAGGTGCAGGGTTTCGGCCAGCACCTTGAAGCCAGAATAGGTCAGCGCATCCACGGCAATTACATCCCCAGGCTTGAGCAACGCCATCATCGTCACCGCCAGGCCGTGCTGGGCGCCGCTGACCATCAGCACCTGCTCCGCCTCAACCGCCAGGCCTCGGTTCAATAGATGCCGTGCCACAGCGGCCCGCTCGTGCAAGCGGCCGGCATGGGGCTGGTAACGCAGCAACGCTTCCAGGTCGCCCGACAGCGCCAATTGGCGCAGAGCGGTGCGCAGCAGGTCCGCCTGACCGGGCAACGAGGGGTAATTGAAATTCAGGTCGAGCATGCCGGTGGCGACATTCATCTGCCCAGTGCCCTGCCCCGGCGGCAAAGCGATTTCCCGCACAAAGGTGCCGCGCCCGGTTTCGCCGCTGACCAGGCCCATGGCCTCAAGCTCGGTGTACACCCGGCTCGCGGTGACCAACGCCAAGCCATGTTCGGCGGCCAATTGCCGGTGCGTGGGCAGACGTGTACCGGGCGCCAGTGCGCCGCTGCGGATGTCTTGGGCAAAGGTGTCGACCAGCGACTTATAGCGGGCGCGCGGCATAGGCGATGTATCCATGACAATTTTTTGATTGTCTTAATCCTGATCCCTAGGATGGCCTTTACGCAACCACCTCTTTCGAGCCCTCACCATGGAACGCACCTCAAGCCTCACCGCAGCACACGCCAGCACCCAAGGCTGGATCAACGGCTTTATCGGCGTGGTGATCTTCAGCGGCTCCTTGCCGGCAACGCGCCTGGCGGTGATGGAGGTCAACCCGGTGTTTCTGACCATGATCCGCGCCGCCATTGCCGCCGTGCTCGGCGTGCTGTTGTTGTGGTTGTTCAGGGAAAAACGCCCCGCACGCCACCAATGGGGGCCGCTGGTGATCGTCGCCCTGGGTGTGGTGATTGGCTTTCCACTGCTCACGGCACTCGCGCTGCAATACGTAACGTCTGCACACTCCATCGTCTTCATCGGCCTGCTGCCGCTGGCCACCGCAGTGTTTGGTGTACTGCGTGGCGGCGAGCGCCCGCGCCCGGTGTTCTGGGTGTTTTCGATTCTCGGCAGCCTGCTGGTGATGGGCTACGCCGTTGCCCAAGGCTTGAGCGCCGCGCCTGCCGGCGACGTGCTGATGTTGTTGGCCGTGCTGGTGTGCGGCCTGGGGTATGCCGAAGGCGCCACGCTGTCGCGCAGCCTCGGCGGCTGGCAAGTGATATGCTGGGCGCTGGTGGTGTCGTTGCCGGTGGTGGCGCCGTTGAGCGTGATACTGGCGCCGGCAACCCTCACGGGCATCAGCCTGCCGGCGTGGCTAAGCCTGGGCTACGTGTCGCTGTTCAGCATGCTGATCGGCTTTGTGTTCTGGTATCGTGGCCTGGCTCAGGGTGGCATCGCTGCGGTCGGGCAGTTGCAGTTGCTGCAACCGTTTTTCGGCCTGGCGCTGGCGGCGGGCCTGCTGCATGAGCAGGTCAGCCTGGGCATGCTGCTGGTGACGGTTGCGGTGATCGGCTGTGTGGCCGGAGCGAAGAAGTTCGCCCGCTAGCGTTGCGGCGCAACCATCTTGAATTTGATGTTGATGTCATTGGACACCACGCTGTTGCCCGCCCATTCCCCCTCACCAATCTTGAAGTCGCTGCGCTTGAGGATGAACGCGCCGTCAAACACGCCGATGCCGCTTTGCTCCTTGAGCACCACATCAATATCCACCGGCCGCGTAATGCCCTTGATCGTCAGGTTGCCGCTGATTTTGTAGCGGTTATCGCCCAGCGCCGTGGCGCCGTTGGACTCATACACACCCACGGGATAAGCCGCGGTGTCGAACCACGCCGGTTGCTGCAACTGGGTATTGGCGTCCTGGCTGCCGGCGTCAATGCTGGCGAGCTGGATCTTGAGCAACGCATGCGCCGCCTCGGGCTTTTGCGTATCAAAGGTCAGGGTGCCTTCAAAGTCGCTGAAGGTGCCATACACCCGCTGCCCGAACTGCTGGAAGGTAAAACTGATCTGGCTGGCGGTGCGGTTGACGTCTTTGTATTCCACGGCCTGCGCGCTGCCGAGAAACACACCAAGGAGCACCGCCAGGCTTACAAACAGGGGCATTCGACGCTTCATGCAACACTCCGCAAGACAAATGAACAGATGTGCTGAGCTAACACGCCATGCCATGGTTTTATTCCCTTTCGCAGCGTGCCCTGCTAAACAGAGTAGTCGCCAAAAGAAACAATAAGGACTTTGCATGCACACCCCTTCCCTGCAGGACATCACCGCGCCCGAAGGCATCTGCTACGGCTGCGGCGGCAGCAACCCCCATGGCCTGCACATCAAAAGCCGTTGGGATGCCGATGGTATCCACGTGATCACCGAGCACCTGCCCGAAGCCCACTACAGCGGCTGGCCGGACCTGGTCTACGGCGGCCTGATCGCCATGCTGGTCGACTGCCACTCCAACTGGACGGCCATGGCCTACCACTACCGCAACGAGCAGCGCGAGCCCGGCAGCCTGCCGCGCATCGACTGCGTGACCGGTAACCTGGGGATCAAATTCATCAAGCCCACGCCCATGGGCGTGACGTTGACCCTGCGCGCGCGGGTTGAAGGCGACGTGGGGCGTAAAAGCCGCGTGGTCTGCGAGGTGTACGCCGGTGACGTGCTCACCGCCCTCGGCGACTCGGTGTTCGTGCGCGTCGATACCCGGCAACTGTCGGATTCCGCCCATGGCCGCGAACGTTGATCCTGGTCTACAGTGATGACCACCGCTAATCGAGGACTGCTCCGATGACTCGTCTCACCGCGAAAGACTTTGCCCCCGAACTGCTGGAACTCTACGACGGCTACGCCCACGGCAAGCTCAACCGCCGCGAATTTCTCGACCGCGCCGCGCTGTTCACCTTCGGCGGCCTCACCGCCTCGGCGCTGCTGGCGGCCCTGAGCCCCAACTACGCGCTGGCCGAACAGGTCAAATTCACCGACCCGGACATCGTCGCCGACTACATCACCTACCCCTCGCCCAAAGGCAACGGCACCGTGCGCGGCTACCTCGTACGCCCGGCCAAGGCCAGCGGCAAACTGCCCGCCGTGGTGGTCGTGCACGAAAACCGAGGCCTTAACCCCTACATCGAAGACGTCGCCCGGCGCCTGGCCAAAGCCGGCTTCATCGCCCTGGCACCCGACGGCCTCACCTCCGTGGGCGGCTACCCCGGCAACGATGAAAAAGGCGTGGAACTGCAACAAAAAGTCGACCCCACCAAGCTCATGAACGACTTCTTCGCCGCCATCGAATGGCTGATGCACCACGACAGCAGCACCGGCAAAGTCGGCATCACCGGCTTCTGCTATGGCGGCGGCGTGACCAATGCGGCAGCGGTGGCGTACCCGGAACTCGGCGCAGCGGTGTCGTTCTACGGCAGGCAGCCGGATGCGAAGGACGTGCCACGTATCAAGGCGCCGATCATGCTGCATTACGGCGAGTTGGATACGCGGATCAACGAGGGTTGGCCGACGTATGAGAAAGCCTTGAAAGCGGCGGGCACGACCTATGAGGCGTATATCTACAAAGGCGCCAACCATGGGTTTCATAATGACTCGACGCCACGGTATGACGAAGTGGCGGCAAATCTGGCGTGGGAAAGAACCCTCGGCTGGTTCCACAAATACCTGGCCTGAACACGTTCAGAACTGTGGGAGCTAACTTCTTGTGGCGAGCGGGCTTGCCCCGCGCTGGGGCGCGAAGCGGCCCTGAAACCCCACGACGCGATACATCTGGAAAACCGCGTTGACTCTCCTGGGGCTGCTGCGCAGCCCAACGCGGGGCAAGCCCGCTCGCCACAACATCCCGCCTCTCAGCTTTGATCGGTGTTGCCTGATCGACATGCAGTGTAAAAGGCCAGCAATCCATATCCCTTAAACTTGCAGGAAACTTCCTAAGCAGCCCTTCGGCCTTGCGCCTGCTCATGCCACTGGCTAGCCTGTGCGCTGTCGCTGCCTATCAGCGAACAGGTGTGGAAACCTGAAACAAGTAGGCCCCTTATCAGGAGCTTATGCATGAGCAATACAACGCGCTTCACCCCCAGCCGCGAAATACTTGAACGCGCCCTGAGCCACTACCTGCAACCCGCCTCACCGCAGTCCTTTACGGTGCATCACGACCTCAGCTTCGAAGACGCCCTCGCCCAACTCTGCGACCTGCTGCGCTGCGCAGCCGCCACCGCAGCCGACACCACTCAAGGCCTGACAGGCGATCAACGCCACATGGCCGGTGCCACCGAACACCTGATCGTCATAGCCCAAACCCTGGCCGACCGTGCGCTGGAGTGCCTGCAACCCAAAACCTGCTGACGCACCACAAACCAACTGTGGGAGCTGGCTTGCCTGCGAAGGTGGTGTGTCAGTGCGGGATTAATGACTGATACACCGCCGTAGCCAGCAAGCCGAACTGA
The DNA here is from genome assembly GCF_030687515.1 of Pseudomonas sp. FP2338. Taxonomy (NCBI): domain Bacteria; kingdom Pseudomonadati; phylum Pseudomonadota; class Gammaproteobacteria; order Pseudomonadales; family Pseudomonadaceae; genus Pseudomonas; species Pseudomonas sp. FP2338. The sequence goes on from NZ_CP117436.1 coordinate 3,413,241, forward strand.
GCACTTTCCCTCATGAGCCAATTTGCCGATTCAGGAAGGCTTTTCAAAAAAATAGGGGGCAGACCACGTTTAGTGCTCCGTCAGAAGAATAGTGGTCTGATCCCACTTGATCTCTTTTGCTCCATCTACACTGCTTTAATCGCTGAAATCAAAGCCAAAAGCTCGGACTCAGTCAACTCAAACTCCTCACCGTCCTCCATTGCCATCAATGTGAGAAGTGCTCGATCCATGGGAGCAGTGATTTCTAAGCCATGGTTTTGATAAATTTCAAATGCCAGTTTAGAAATCCTAAAGACATCGAAACCGTTAACCAGTGCTTTTTCTAAAGCCATAGCGAGATCGGCTTGTGAGTACATATTCCTAACTCTTCAACTCTGGAAAAATAGGGGCCAATCCACGATTAATCCTCAGCAAGAACAATAGTGGTCTGACCCTGAGGGATCCCCCACCAATGCCACGGCAATCAACCCCCAAACCCAATACCAAAACATCCTCTTTTTTTCTTCCGCAGCCATATCAGGGCTTCCTTGTATTCCAGCCTATCAGTACACCAAGCGCATACTCTACTGTACAGATAAAGAATCTATTTTGGTGATTGGTAGATCTCCAATTTTTTCTGCGCAGAGGGACAACCATTCGTCGCCACCGCTTTTTCTAAATAATCAATGCGCTTTGGCATTGCTGTCGTCCGATCAAACTGACTAGCCATAAGTTTATACAGTTCAGCCAGATAGTCATTCTGTCTGCCCCATTGCAGCTCTACATCTTTTGGCGTTGACTTTCCACATTCCAGGTACACCGTTGGCTGCGGGTAATACTTCGCAAACCGGGGAAATCTGTCCAAGGCTTCTTCCAGCAAAGGCATGTATTCGGGACCAAGGGTGTAAATCTTACAGGCGCTTCCGACCCGCAGGGCAGCCGGTGCAAAACCCTGCGCCAAGCTAGATTTATACAGCTCACACACTTTTTCGTCATTCGGAACCAGATAGGCTTGATAGTAGAGCGCAAGACGATATTGGGCCACAGGATGGCCAAGTGCAGAAGACTCACTGAGCAACTGGACGGCACGCGTGTTCTTTTCGCGCAACGACTCCATCAATCCCTCGGAACCTTTGGCGTTATTATTTGCATGAAAGGCTCTTAGCAATTCGACGACCTGAGGATCTGTTTCGCTCAGAATCGCCACTCCCTGCTGATATTCGGCTTCACCGGGAAGTCTAGTGGCTTCGGCAGCTAAGACAGCCGCTGGCAATCCAACAAGCAAAACAAGCGCTTTTAATATCACAAGCATAATCCTTCATCCAATAACAGCTACTTGGGTAATGTTTTTGGGAAAAGAGCTTCCGGCTGCAACTACCCCCTACTACTCTCGAGTTTTTCATGAGGCTGCAAGCCCCAAAGCTTACCCTCAGCTTGCTGGCAATTCTTTTTTATCCGGCGAATAATAACCAATTGTACGCAATTGTAAGCTATATACCCAGACCCCGAAAATCAAAGCGTATTGCTGAAACATCGGAAGCGCCTGCGCGTAAATAAAAGATCCAGCGCGCATCTGACTGAGAGAAATAGCCACTCCTAATACCAGAGCGACAATAAAACATACGGAACTGCTCTTTGTTCTTCCAAACAACATTAATCCACCAGCGAACACCAGAAACGCGACTACACTTACACCCGCAAGCATCAGAAACGAAATATCCCCTTGTCGAGCCTGCAAAAAACCGACACTTACGACCCAAAGAGCTGTTTGCATAAATACAATAAAGCAATAAAAAACAATCATAAAGACCGGGGCCGGACGCGAAGCGTACCAAGGCCGAGAACTGGAGCTTGAGTTACTGGCATCTTTCATAATTTAAGCTTCCTATCTATAGGATATAGAATCTCATCAAGTAGAGGCGAGAAAAACTTCTATCTACTCGTTTACACTCCAACTACTCACCACGCCCCTCACACACTGCTTTTAGCCCAAGCATTGTTGTTGGCGTAGGTCCCAAATGAGATACAGTGCTAACGAGCATATTAGCGTCTTTGTCGCCTTCCAAATGGTAACCCGCGCCACCACAAGCCTTTTTAGCCTCTTGATTTATATTCTCCAACAGCCCCGCCCTTGAATTGAAAATACTACCACTGCTGGTAATCATGTACTCACCCGGTGCAATTTTACTGGCATCTGTCCAAGTGCAACCCGTCAAATGCAAAGCAACGAGACCGACCAATATTAAATTTTTCAATTTCACAACCTCATATAGACTACTTATTTGCGGGCTATCTTTTTTCGCACCTTTCACGTACTTGATCACTACACTTAGCACCAAGACGTCTTTATTTTACTTTCTTGAAAAATCTCAAAAAAATTCAATAAGCTCATCTCTTTTACCTCATTTGCCACACTTCAAAAGTACGAACGTAGCGTGACATAAAGCATTACCCCCCACAGCGCCGCGCCTGGCACCATGATCAGGTAGTTCAAGAAGTTAAAGCGGGTATTACTCTCACCCTCAGCATCTCCCGCCGCAAAATTGAGCATCGCCTGGCCTTTTTGCATCAGGTAAGCCCGCAGCGGGATCGCGATAAAAAGCCAGGCGGCAAGTGCTGCCATGTTTTCAATATGGTCAGACATTCTGTCTACGATATGTGCCACCACTGTGATCACCACTAGCATCGTCGCCCACTGCTCATAATCAAAAATATACGAGCGCCCAGTGATGCGAATCTGATGGTCGGCGCGCCGGTACAGCTTATGTACGAAGAAAATACACAGCAGCCCGCGTGCCCAAGGCCAAATATCGTCCTGGGTGGCTTTTTTGTAGTTACTCCAATGTTTGTAGGACCAGATATACATATAAAGGCCCCAACTCAAGACAGACAAAATAAACAGCTTTCGCTCAGAAACGACATAAAACTCTGGCGTGGTCTGCGGGGTAATTTCAAGATTGGCCGTAGGTGTAGCGAATAAATTTTCGGTCATTTTTCAGTCCTTGCCGGGCTTCCCGTCGTCATAGATGTCGGCAAGACTCCGTACCTTAGTCAAGTTGCCGGTTTGAATCACGATGGTCTTGGCGAACATATCGCCTAGGCGGGTTCTGGACTCAAGAAAAATCCACACCCAGTCGATGATCACCAGCACCCCGGCATTGCGGGTGAACGACTGAGAAATGCAGCAGCCCTTACGGGTTTTACGGTCGACGACCGCGATGCTCAGCAAGCGCTTGCCCAGGCTCTGGCCATTGGGCAGCGCGTCTGCGAGCAAGAGGTAGGCAAAACCTGCGAAAAACGCCGCAAGGAACCCGCCCTTGGCCGTCACGGCGGGGACAAACGTCGACAGCACCTCCGCGCCGAACTTGACGATGAAAAAGATCAGCACCGCGATGCCAGAGTCGATGATTCGGGCCAGCACGCGACGGCCGATGCTGGCCAGAATGGTCGGCCGTTTAGCGGGGGTAACTGCGTCCATACGGTGTCACTCCTACTTATGTAAACAGCAACAACGGCCAAGCTCAACGCCCGGCCGCCTCAAGCGCTTTTTAACTCACTTGCTTTCTTTTGCCACGGTACCCAACGACGCATCCTTGACCAGATAACGGCCTTCCACATCGCTCAGCACTTTGAGGCTGTTGCGCGCCACGGCGAAGCCCATTTCGACTTCCTGCTTGAGGTAAACCACCTCACCGGCCTTGACGTTGATCGGCATGTCAGCCCAGTTTTCAGCTTTGGAACTGATCACGTGCTGGCCCGGCGACACGAAGAAATAAATGTACTGGTTACCACGGTTGTAACCCATCTCCGAGTCGGCTTCCTTGTCATCCAGGAACACGTTGAACCGCACCATCATCCCCACGTTGCTTGGGCGCACGACATACACCAGGCCTTTATCGGCGACGGCGGCCTTGGGCAACGAGTAGTTCGCCACGTCAGCCTGCATCTTCTCCACTGACGGCGTCGAGGAGCAGCCAAACAGCGTGGCCAGGGACAATACAACAGCAGCTTTGCAGAACAGCTTGATCATGTACTTCTTCCTTGTGGTGTGACGGTAGAGCGGGTTGAGAGCGCCGGCGATTGGTCAGCGCAGGTTCTTTGATGCGTTTAATCATCGCCAGGGTATCGGCCGTGGGGATGAAGACGTGAAGCGTTGTGCGTGGGCCAGCACTTTGATGCCTTGCGGGGGTTTGGGCGCGGCGCTTGTAGTTCGGCCCGTCGCCCATATGGCGATCAGGTTTGGCGACCTGACAAAAAAATGGGGTCAGACCACGTTTAGTGATCCGTCAGAAGAACAGTAGTCTGACCCCATTTTTCGCTCTGCACGCTGCTGGCTTGGGATCCCTCAGGGTCTGACCCCATTTCTCGTTTAGCTCGCTATAAAATTGAGGAGGCTTATTCAACTCAATAGTTCTAGGCTAACATCACCTGTCAGAAAAAAAGTCTCAAACGCCTCTTTTACAACGGAGAAGTCCAAGCAGACCAGCTCACCACTCCAAATATCACCTAAAATCTCATATTTACTATTTTTTAACTCTGGGTTCAAATAAGAACGCACAATATAATCCACTCCATCATCTTCACCCAGGAATAAAACATACTTACCCTCATCCGAAAAAACTTGCAGGAGCTGTGGACCTATATCTGAGCCACCAGCAATACTTAACGTTAGAGAGCCTTTCCCCTCCTTAATTTTCTTGAGATAGCAGTCAATATCCTGCCAATCCGGGAGTTTTTTATTCCCCCCATGAGCCTCATCACCGACGCCAAGCACCCACGACAACGAATAATTTTTCATCAATCTAGCTCTTTAATACAACGCATGCCGGGCCTCCAATACAGAGTTTTACCTGTAGCAACCTCATTGATCTCAAGAGACTTTAAGCCAGCTTTTTCCGCAGCTGCTGCAATATCCCCTCTGCAATAACCGCAAACAGCTTGCCCCTCAACTTTAAGAGTCATAGCAGCCCTTCGGTTTTCCCAGCATTATAAGCTTGCTGTATGACTCCAATTTCGGCATGTGCAGTTGCCATATTCGCATTTGGTCAAGGTTTACCAGATGAATCTATTTTTGTATTTACTCGATCAGCTATTAGTGTCGGCTGATCAATTTTGGCTTGAGAGCCAGGCCTCGCCGTCTGGTTAACATCAGTGAACGCCTGACCATCAATCTTACCTTCTGCCGTTACTTTCGGAGCAGTAGCTTTTGTACCAGCCTAGCTACTCTTAAACTTCACGCCGCTTAAATACCCAAACTCCCTGATCAAGTATGGGCTCCGAGGCATCTAGCCGCAAGCACTTCACTATAACCGTCCAGTCATCCTCGTAATCAGCAATCACCTCAGTTTCAACACAGGAGGCAGACTCAAAATCATCATCATCGATTTCTCCGTCAAAATAGAATCTAATATTCAGAATCAGTCCCGATACTGAAAATATAACAGCACGAAGCTTCCCTGAAACCTTACCTAACAATGCCCTTTGAATATTCAGACGGGCCATCACGATCACATCATCAAGAGAACACATTATTCACGGCCTCGCTGGCACAATGTGGATACCATCCTTAGAGTAGTGAATTATTCCATTCGCCGTAGGTGTTGCCACGCCAGAAAAATAGGGGTCAGACCACGTTTAGTGCTCTTAACATAAAGAGTCGTCATATTAGGTGTGGACGAGCCTGGATCAAATATCCAGCCAGTACGAACAGTTGCCGTATTACCATTTGGCCCGGTCATTGGCATATCTATGGTTATTCTCTGACCAAATTTGTCAGCAGCACCTAACTTCGCAGGATATAGCTGCGTGGAAAAATAGGGGTTAGAAGAATAGTGGTCTGACCGCATTTTTCTCTACAAGTAATCTAGCCAATCACCGAATTTAATATTCTGTCTATTCTTAAGGAAATCCTCGTACCGAGCTTTATGCTTTTCAACATCAACCTCGATATCTACAGAAATAGAACCACGCCCTCTCTCCTCTACAGATAAAGCTGTTGGCTTAATCTTCATCGGCGAAAGCTCCATCAAGACCCCTGAAACCTTAGACTTATAAAATATAAAGCTCTTCCCTCCGCCCAAGGGAAGGATTTCATCCATCACAGAAAACATTATTTCAGGATTAGACATTTCAATATTTCACCATCTTCATAACTTTCTGAATAGTTTTCTGGTATAAGGAAAAGCTTATAATCAATAATAACCAACCAGCCCTCTAATTCAACAATATCGCCAACATTCATTATCACTTTCCTATCACAATGGCGTTAACGCCTGTTGAAATTGCGCCATCCAGCAACCCCTGCTGAACACCTCTTGGTCCGACATACGGATCTCGCGTCATATAGTAACTTACGCCATCAACAGACTTAACACTGTCAACAATAATGAAGTGCTTTCCTTGACCAGCGGGAACCTGAAAGAAAAATAGGGGTCAGACCACGTTTAGTGCTCCGTCAGAAGAATAGTAGTCTGACTCCATTTTTCGCTTCGGGCTAAATAAATCTTCTGGCAGCCCGGAGTTACTACTCAACGATGCTGGCGGCTTGTAATGCCCAGAACTATAAAAATAGGGATCAGACCACGTTTAGTGCTCCGTCAGAAGAATAGTGGTCTGACCCCATTTTTCCCCATTGCGTGATGGCTGCGATCTCATGGGTGTGATTGGACGAAGATTGATTTCGCAAGACTTATAAATAAATTCGGGCGGCGCAGAGCCGCCCGATCTGGCTAAACTCAGAGCCCAAGATGTAAAAAATAAAAGCCAATTTATTAAAGAACTAGATTTTAATATCTCAAACGAAAAAATACGTATAACTCCAAAAAGTACACTACACCTAAATAAACTCGCCTACCTTAGACACAAACACCCTATGAAAATCAAATAAATCTGTGCCCTTTTCCAGGCGAAGCTGCACAGATTTTGCGGGCCGAGGACACTTGGAAATATTGGAGCGGGCTCTGCGTGATGAGCTAAGCCATCAAGCGCAGAGTTTAGGGTAAATTTGTGGGGATCCCTCAGGGTCTGACCCCATTTTTTTGCGACTAAATAAACCCACCCCATTTCCGCCTGCTACTCATCATCCCAAAATTTTCCTGGCTGCGCATAGATGCCATCATTTAATACACTGCACCATCCAAAAAGCCTATAAAACATTTCAAGATCCAAAATTTGATAAACGTCAGTTTGTATTTTCTTTAATGTTACTCGACTGTGCGCATAGTGCGAATACTGCCCTCCCACGCCGGAAATTGCTCTTAATTCGAGTTCTGAACGGTCCCATTCCGAAACGACTCCTGTCACCTCAGGAAGCGGATCTAAAAAACATATTTCAAATTCTTTTGATATTTTACACACACACGGAATTAGTCTCTGGGCAAGCAGGCTTTCGGCAACCATCGTCCGAGGAAAAACAATATTTAATTTCATTTCAAAGCTTCCTTTGGGACAACAACATAACCGGAAAAATTCTTTTCAAAAGTAGTTACCGGACTAAAATACTGCTTTCCATGGGGGTCTCGTATCGCAACAACATCGATACCATTCCTCCGAGTAACGCCATCTACCACCACAAAATGGGAAAAGTTGGTGCCATTAGTTTTATCTACCACCTGAACAACGACAGGTGTTCCATTTGAGGTATATCTCGACAAGTCAGCAACATTACGGCCAGCATAGGCGGCAGCATTAATACCCTCGGATTTCATTAAGCTTGCAACATCGTTAGGAAAAATACCGTCTTTTCCGGGTGGAAGTTTCTCTATCAAATTGCCTATGTCAACCTTTTTCCCCATGGTATCCAAAACCATTCCACAGGAGTTATGCCCGCAGGTGGGTACAGGCCCCTGATTCACGACCAAACGCTCACCGTTTCGCGATATCGAATCGCCAAGAAGTGGGTTTTTAGGACCTGCTCCCGATGGTAAATTCTTCGCTAGCCCTTCCACCAAGTCCGCCGACTCGGCCACTTTCCCTTCAAGGTATAGCTTTTTCGCTTTACCCAAAATTTTCTGAGCTGCATCTCCAAGCCCGGGAATCAACCCAACGCTTGCCATCGCATAATCGAACGGATCCTGCGCCTCATAGAATCCCTTTGCGTCACCGTAGATGGGGATAAAGTCTGAACCGAACTCAGCAAGTTCCTTTGCCAGCCGCGCCGTTTGTGCCGCAGCAAATGGGTTGTTTATTTCCTTGATACTGCGAAGCTCAGCCTCAATCGAATAAGCAGCAAGTTCCTTGTTTTGGGCAGTTTCCTTAGCCTGCTCTTTGGCTTCAGGACCAAACCTGGCGGCCACAAGGCTCCGCGCGGCTTCTTCCGCTTTTTGTCGTAAACCGCGGCAGGTACTGCTGGCGCCGTTCGCAGTACAAGCGGTTTTCAGTTCCAGATCACGAAGTTTATCCAGATTGTCCAAGGCGTCAGCGCGACCGCAGGCGGCCTTATCCCCTCCCTGACAGTCTTTCTTAGCCTCGCGGCGCTCTTGGTTTTCCTCATGATTGAGGTAGTTGTACTGTGTTGCATTACCCGCCACCCATGCCCCAGTCTGCAGGCTTTTCGCATCAGCACCATCTAGTACCGAAGCCGCAAGCACACCAATCAACTGCGAATTCATGACCAGCAAACCTTTCCTCTGGTCATCGGGCATATCGGCGTAGTTCTTGGCGAGGCTATCTACCAATGCTTCAGTTACGCCAGCTGCCAGCGCGCCTGTGCGGAAGTCGCCTCCAGAAGCCTCTGCTGCCAACCCGCCCATCAAGGCATGCAACCCAATCTTGGTAATGCCACCCTCTGTAAACCGGCCTTTGGACACATCCCCGACCAGGTTAAATCCATAAGCCGCAAATGCATTGGCCAAGCTATTTTGCAACGCCTCCCCAAGACGGGCTTCCCCTCCGAGCGCGCGATCCACCAAGACTGATGTTCCGTTTTGCAGTGCTTGGTTGGCCGTGAACTGCCCCACACCTTGCCAAGTGCTCAACGGACTTGTGGTAGCTACCGCGCCAGTGTTGGGTAGTGCGGTGGAAGTACCGGTCTGGGTGCTGGTCCACTTGTCATAAACACCAGCAGTCAAGCCAGCAGTGACACCGGATACCACATAGCCCCTCATCGCATCGCTCGAAGTCACATCCTTCAAGACAGCGCCCAGGTTGCCACGGTTATTGATGGTGCTGATTGCACCGTTACTCGCCATGCCGCCGAGAACGACGCTGCCCGCAGCATTGGCCCAGCCCGCAGCAGAGGTAGCGGTGGCAGCAGCCGTCGCCCCTGCCATCGACGTCCCCGTCCCTGCAGCAGCAATTGCACCGCTGGCGGCACCCATCGTGAAGTACGTCACGATGATTGCAATGATGATTTGCGCGCCGGCGCCTAAGCCTGAATTGCTATATTTGAAACTGTCATGCAGCTCTTTAACCTGGCGCCAATCCACATCTCCGCGCTTCTCGGCCTCTTTCAGCCAAGCCAACTGCGGGTCGGCTTTAACCATCGCATCAATCGTCTGGCTAACCGTATTCTGATCGATCTGCTTGATATCAATCTTCAAGCCATCGACGGCTTTAATCACGACGTTGCCTTCCGCAACTATCTGCGTCTGGCGTAGAGTCTCGTCGGTGTTGCCCTTGCCCTTGGAGCTAGTCCAGGCGAGGTCACCCTTGCTCTTGGTGTGGCTCTCGTCGTGCAAATCCTTCACCGCCTCAAACGTCACCGCCCCACCACTGACAATCGCAATATCCCCGCCACTGTCGAGCTTCGCCGCTTGATACTTCTGGTCCCCGCCGCTCTGCAACGTCAGGTCGCCACCGGTCTTGATCTCACTCCCCACATTCGTCACCTGGGTGACTTCATCACGCTGGGTTTTCTTGCTGCCCCAACCGCCCTTTTTGCTCATGTCGTACAACGAATAGTTGCTGTCTTGCGCGGCCAGCAGGCTCAGTTCGTTGTCGGCGTGTACGTAGGCTTCGTTGCCGGCGCTGATTTTGCTGGCGACCAGGGTCAGGTCGGTGCCGGCGATGGCGATGAGGTCGCCGCCGGCTTTGAGTTCGGCGCTTTGTTGGGTGACGGTGTCGAGTTGGGTGGTGGTTTTGGTGCCGCCTTTTTTGCCTTTTGAGTAGTCGTGTTGTTCGTTGGCGGCGGCGGCCAGGGTCAGGTTTTCGCCGGCTTTGACGCTGAGGTCTTTGGCGGCGCTGACGGTGCTGGCGACCACGGCGATGTCGCGGCGGGCGTCGATGGCGAGGTTGCCGCCCACGTCCACGTTCGAGCCGTATTGCAGGGTGGTTTGCTCGGTGCCTTTGACGCGGCGGCGTTGGTAGGCGTAGTCGTCCTGTTCGGTCTGGCTGGCGATCACCACGTCGCGCCCGGCGGTCACGCTGGCGTTGCCACCGGCCTTGAGGTCGCTGCCGACGTTGAGCACATCGCGCCCGGCGTTGAGCTTGAGGGTGTCGGTGGCTTCGAAGCGCGAGGCGTCGCTGGCCACGTCGTTGCGCAGTTGGTAGTCCTCGCCTTCTTGCTTGAAGGTAGTGACGGTGCGCTCGTTGAGGATGTCGCCGGTCACGGCGGTGGCGCTGATGTCGCGGGCGTTGATGATGCCGCCACGGGTGTTGCGGATCGAGTCGGTGGCGAGCATTTCCAGGCGGTTGCCGGCTTGCATCAGGCCGCTGTTGTCGATGTTGCCGGCGACCATGCTGAGGTTGTTGGTGGCGCGCAGGGTGCCGCTGTTGTGCAGGTCACCGCCGGTGATCAGGCTTACGTCCTGGCCCTGGATCAGTGCGCCGTTGGGCGCCAGGCGGTTGTTGGCCTGGGCCAGGTAGAGCACTGGGGTCAGGACTTTTTGGCCGTTGACCTCGGCTTCTTCCATCCACACGATGTCGTGGGTCAGCGCGGCGACTTGCTCGGCGGTCAGCGACACGCCAAGTTGCAGCTTGAGCGAGTCCTTGTAGCTGATGGCGTTGTCCATCAGGTAACGGAACAGTGCGTCGTCACTGGCGATGCCATCGATGTAGCGCTGGCCGGTGCGGGCCACCACGGCTTCGCGGATCAGGCGTTGCTCATACAGACCATCGCCCAGGCGTTTCCAGGCGGTATCAGGGTTGTAGCCCAATTTGCCCAGCAGGTAATCGGAGCTCATGAACTGCTTGAGGTCAGTGAGCGCCGGGTTGGTTTCGATCAGGTATTTGTGGCTGTTGTCGACTGCGGCGATTTGCGGCAACCCTTGTACGCGGGTTACCGACGGTGCGCGGCTGTCCAGGTTCAGCGGGCCTTGGCCGGTGACCGCGCCGCTGAGTGGCTGGCCATCGACGCTGAAACCACGCTCTTGCACGGCGCTGTAGTCCAGCGGTTTTTCGCGGTCTTTGCCGGCGATTTGGCGGCCGCCGACACTGAAATCGCCATTGCCTGTGGAGGCGCTGGCGGCGCTGTCCGCCTTGGCCTGTTGGCCGCTCAAACGGAACAGACCGTTCTGGCCGGTGGGCAGGCTGAAGCCGGGCAAGGTGGCCGGGTTGACCTGGCGCTGAGCCAGGTCTGGCGGCAGTTGCGCGGTAATCGCCGGTTTCACCGTGGAGGCGAACACGTCGGAGTTGGTGTCGTGGTTTTGCGCCGGGGCCTTGATGTCGGTGGCGTTGGGGCGAATCACGCTGTTGTCGATTTTTTGCGTGGCGTTGACCGTCACCGAGCCAGCCGCCTGAATCACCGCCTGGGCAATGACGCTGCCGGCGGTCGGCACTACGTAAGTGCTGGTTTCGTAAAAGTTACCAATACCGGCCATGATCTTGGCCAGGGTCATCTCACCTGGGCGGTAGTCGCCGGAGTTGGGGTTGTTATAGACGTTGAACTGGTTCTGGCGCTCCATGAAGGTGTTGTAGAAGCTGCGGTCACGGGTATAAAAGCCCGAATTCAGGTGCACTTCTTCACCGCCGGCCGCGCCACGGTTGGTCAGCACGTCAGTGTTGATCAGGATGTTCCTGGCGGCAGACACCGAGCTGTAGAGGTTATCGAAGGTCTGGCTGCCGACGGTCAGGTCGCCACCGGCGTTGATGAACGCCGAGGTCGAGCTGCCGACCAGCACGTCTTCGTATTTCTCTACGGAGGTGAAGTACAGCTCGCAGCCTTTGCCTTTGCAGAAGTCGTTGGAATAGATATTGAGGTTGCCCGAAACCAGTTTCTTTTGCGTGCTGAACTGGTCGCGGCGGTTGCTCAGGGTGTCGGCCAGCAGGCGCATGTTGCCGGCGCTTTCCAGGCTGCCGGAGACGTTTTCGATCAGGCTGCTGCGCGCGCCCGCATCGTCGCGGGCAATGTCCAGGCCGCCGAGGCTGTAGACGTCGCCGTAGTTGTTGCGCACATCGTTGGCGCGCAAGGTCATGTCGTTGCCGCTGAACAGCAGGCCCCTGTCGTTGAGCAGGTGGGTGGCGTTGAGGCGGACTTTTTCCGCGCCGCCCAAGGTGCCGTAGTTGTTCAGGGTGGTGGCGTTTACCGTGAGGTCGCCGAGGGCGGTCAGGCGCCCGTGGTTGGTCAGGGTGCTGCTGTTGACCTGGGTGACCGCGCCGCCGGCAATGCGGGCGTTTTCGCCCAAGTCCATGCTGGCGCTGGTGAGGGTCATGGCGCCGAGGCTGCTGACCCGGCCGTTGCCGCTGTAGCCGCCGCTGAGCGTGAGGTTGAGGCTGCCGTCACTCGCCAGCAGGCCGTCGTTGGTCCAGGTGTCGCCCGTGCCGGTCAGGCTTTGTGCGCCCAACAACTGGCCGCTGGCGGTCTGAGTGAACTGGCCGATGTCGAGGTTCAAGCGCCCGGCCTGGATCACGCTGCTGTTGGTCCAACTCGCTGCCTTGATGTCCAACTGGCCGTTGGTGACAAAGCTGCCGCCAGCGCGGGTGACTTGATCAGACGTCAGGTCGAATTTGCCGCTGCCGGTGTGCACGATACGGCCACCGTTGTTGTCGAGGTTGCCGGCTTGCAGGTTGAGATTTTCGTTGGCACTTTCCAGCGCGCCGAAGCGGTTATCGAACAGGCCCGACACGTTGATATCGGTGTTGCCCACGCGGCCCATGGCGCGCAGGTTGCCACCGGCGTTGTTGAGGGTTTGTGCGGCAAGGCGCAGGGTGTCGTCGCTTTCGATCAGGCCAAAGCGGTTGCTCAAGGTGCCGGTGAGGCCGAAGTCGATGCTGCGGGCGCCGACCTTGCCGCCGTTGTTGGCTGCCGTGCCCTGGTTATCGAAGTCTGCGGCCGTCACCTTGAGCAAGGTGTTGGCATACACGCCGCCGCCCTGGTTGTTCAGGCTGCTGGTGACAATGCGGTTTTCACCGCCCAGGGCCGACAGGTGCCCCAGTTGGTTGAGCACACCGCCCTTGGCGTCGATATCCAGCGATTGCGCCTGGGTGATGCCGCCGCTGTTGTCGAACAGGCCGCTGACCAGTTTGATCCAGCCTTTGCCGCTGTTGAGAATGCCGCCGCTGGTGTTGGCCACATTGGCCGCGTTCAGGTCCAGGTTGCCGCTGAGGCTATCGACCCGGCCGCCCTGGTTGTTGAGGGCGCCGCTCAGACGCAGCAGGTTGTCGGTCTGGCTTTGTAAGGTGCCCTGCTGGTTGTCGAGGGTGCGTGCGGCAAGCTCAAGCTTGCCCTTCTGGCTGTAGATCAGGCCGTCTTGCTGGTTGTTGACGTCACCGGCCAGCAGTTTGATCAGCAGGTCTTGCTGGCTGGCGAGGGTGCCTTTGCCGCTGTTGTTCAAATCGCCGTTGGCGAGGGTCAGGTCAAGCCGGTTTTGGCTGACCAGTTGGCCGCCACGGTTGTCGAGGCTGGCGGCGTTGAGCAGCAACGCGCCGCCACTGGCCAGGCTCGCATTGTTGGCGTTGATCAGTGCACCGCTGAGGGTGCCTTGCAGGCTGCCCTGGCTGATCAGTTGGCCGCCGCTGTTGTCCAGGCTCTGGCCGATCAGGTTGATGTTGGCCGCGCTGATCTGGCCGCCACGGTTGAGGATCTGGCTTTGGGCGTGGTTGAAGCCCAGCAACTGGCTGGAGGAAATCAAGCCGTTGTTGCTGTTGTCCAGGCGCCCGGCAATGCTGAGGCCCACATCGCCCTGACTGGAGATGATGCCTTGGGCGTTGTTGAGGCTCGCCGCGCTGAGGGTTTGCAGGCCCTGGCTCACCAGGGCGCCCGCCGCGTGGTTATCGAGGGCGCCGCTGAGGTTGGCGTGCAGGCTGCCGTTTTTGCTCGACAGCGTGCCTTCGGCGCTGTTGTCGAGGCTGCCGCCGGCCACGGTCAAACCGTTCCAGCCGGAGATCAGGCCTTTGTTGGCGTTGATCAGGGTGTTCGCCTCGACGCGCAGTTGATCGGTGCTGAGGATGACCCCGCGATCACTGTTGTCGATACGCTGGGCGGCCACGCTGAACCCGATGTTGCTGGAAATTTCGCCTTGTTCGCGGTTGGTGAGGTTGGCCAGGCGCGCAAAGCTCAGCGGCCCTTTGGCGCTGATCAGGCCGGCGCTGTTGTCGAGGTCGCCGCCTTGCAGGTCGAGCGCCACGGCGCGTTCGCCAATCAGGCGGCCCTGGCGCTGGATCAGCTGTTGCACCACCAGTTGCAGGTTGCCCTTGGCCGAGAGTTCACCGCCAAGGCTTGAATCCACACGCTGCGCCGCCAGGCTGAGGTCGCCCTGGCTGTTGATCAGGCCCGCCGTGTTGTCGAGGTTGGCGACGTTCAGGCTCAAGGCCTGCTGGCTGCCGATCACGCCGTTGCGGTTGCTGACATCGGCCGCCGTCAGTGTGAGGCTGCCATCGCTGACCAGTTGCCCGCCCTGGCTGTTATCCAGCGCGCCGGTGCTGAGGGTTTGGCGAGTGCCGGCCGAGAGCCGGCCTTTGTCGCTGTTGTTCAATGCGCCCGCCGTTGCATCCAGCGTGGTCGCCGCGCTGATCAGGCCCTGATTACGGTTGTCCAGGGCGCCATTGACCTTGAGGTCCACAGCGCCACGGCTGGCAATCGCGCCACCGGCCTGGTTGTCAAGGCTGCCCGCCGCCACCTGCAAGAGGTTCTTGGCCGACACCACGCCTTCGACACTGTTATCCAGTGCTTGGGCGATGCGCACCTGCAAGCTGTCGCCACTGATGACTTTGCCGCCACGGTTGTTCAGCGTGTCGGCCACCACCGCAAAGGATTGCGTGCTGGAAAGCTCGCCGCCCTGGCTGTTGTCGACGCTGCCGAGGTTGCGCAGCAGTAATTGGCCGGGCGTGGCAATCAGGCCGTGGTCACGGTTGATCAGTTGCCCGTGGTTCAGGTCCAGGTCGATGCTGGTAGTGCTGACCAGTTCGCCGTGGTCATGCTGGTCCAGCCCGGTGAGGTTTGCCTGCAGAGCGGACTTGGCGAAGATCGAGCCTTGCTGGCTGTTGTCCAGTTGCCCGGTTTTAAGCAGGATCCCGGCATCACTGCTGATACTGCCGCGCTGGCTGTTGTTAAGGCTCGCACTGCGCAGGTCAAGCTGTTGTTTGGCGCTGATGACACCGGCCTGGCTGTTGTTCAGCGTGCCGGCATTGAGGGTTAACGCGCCGTCACTGAGTAACACGCCCTGCCCTTGGTTAAGCAGATCGCCGCTCAGGTTGATGTTAACGCCCGTTTGGCTGATCACGCGGCCGCCGAGGCTGTTGTCCAGTTGCCCGCCGTTCAATTCCAGGCCTTGGCGCGCCGCCAACAGGCCTTTGTTCTGGTTGAGCAGGCGTTGCACGGTGAGCACCAGGCCGCCGTCACCAATGACCTTGCCGCCACTGTTGGTGAGTTGATCGGCACCCAGCCGCACGCGAGCCTGGCTGGAGATTTCACCTTGCTGGTTGAGAATGCTCGGGCTGTACAGGTCGACGCCACGGGTGGCAGCGATGAGGCCGCCGTTGCGGTTATCCAGGGCGGTGCCGGTGAAGCTCAGCACGCCTTCGCTGACTAATTCGCCGGCTTGTTGGTTGAGCACGCCGACGGTTGCCAGCAGGTCACCCTTGGCGCTGATCCGGCCGGCGCCGTTTTCGATTTGACTGGCGCTGAGGATCAGGCCACCGTCGCTGCTCAGTCGGCCACCAGTGCTGTTGTTGAGGCTGGCGAGTTCGACGCGGGTATTGGCCTTGCTGCTGATCACGCCCTGCTGGCTGTTGTCGACACTCCCGCCGGTGAGGGTCATTGCCCCGTCGGCAATCACCAGGCCGCCCTGGTTGGCCAGTGTATCGCCGTGCAGTACCAGGGTGTTTTTACTCGATACCAGCCCGGCCTGGGCGTTGTTGAGTTGGCCGACACTGACCTGTTGGGCGCCCTGGCTGACCAGGTTGCCTTGATTGTGGTTATCGAACAGCCCGGCGATGTTCGCGGTCAGGTTGCCCTGGCTGGCGACGGTGCCTTGGCCGCTGTTGTCCAGGCTGGCGGCCTGCAGGGTCAGCAGGCTGGTGGCCGAGAAGATCCCCAGGCGGTTGTCGATCGCGCCGCTGGCGAGCACATTGAGGTGGGCGCCCAGCAGTTTGCCGGCGCGGTTATCCAGGGTCGTGGCGGTAACGCTGGTTTGGTTGGCGGAGATTTCGCCTGCCTGGTTGCTCAGTAGGCCGGCGGTTACGTGGGCCTGTTGCTGGCTGGCCAGCAAGCCGTTGTCATTGCCCACTTGCCCGGCAACGAGCGTCAGGGAATTGAGGCCGATCACGCGGCCGTTCTGGTTTTGCAGGGTGGCCGCCGTGACGTCGGTGCTGTTGTCGCTGTGCAACACACCACCGGCGCGGTTATCCAGGCCCGTGGCATTAACCTTCAGCGATGCCGTGCCCAGCACGCGACCGCCACGGTTATCCACTTGGCCAGCGTTGACCACTGCATTCGCGCCGCTCAAGGACGCGTTCTGGTTGTCGAGGTTGTGTGCAGCTGTCACCGTCAAGGTGCGGCTGGCAACCACGCTTTGGGTATTTTTAAGGCTGGCGGCAGACAGGCTGACATCGCCGTTGGCATTGCGCGCTTCATCGGCGTTGACGCCCGCCTCGATGATCCCGTTGTTGGTGACCTGGCCATTGCTGGCCACGGTGATGCTGTCGCGGGCAGCGAGGCTCTTCTGGTTGACCAGCGCCTGGGCGCTGGTGACCTGCACGTTGTTACCGGCGTAAACCTTGTCGGTGAGATCGACGCTCTGCGCGGTGACGTTGATGTTGCCGGTGGACGCTGTTTGCGCCAGGCTCAAATGGCCGTTGGCATCCAGCTGAATATCGCCGCCACTGGCTGCCAGTGTGCCGTCGAGCTTCACGCCCACACCGGCTTCGGTGCCCACCAGTTTGATCGCACCGGCGTACATGCCGCCCAATGCCGACGAGTCGATCGCCAATTCCGGTTTGGCGCTGCCGTCATCGGCACGTGCCGTCGCATTCAAGGTCTGGGCGTTAACGTCGTTACGACCGGCAACCACAGTCAAGTTGCGCGCGTTGATCTGCGCATTAATCTTGGCTGAGCGGGTGATGATTTCGAAGCGGTCCACGTTGCTGGCGTTCAAGCCCTGACCGTCGATGGTCACGGCGCCGCCATCGACCTGGTAACGGTCCAGGCGGCCGTTGTCGAGCACCGGTTTGCCGGTGGTCAGGGTCACATTCGGCGTATTGATGAACCCGCAGCCGCTGCAGGTGATGCCATAAGGGTTGGCAACAATAACCTTGGCCGATTGCCCCGCCACTTCGGTGTAGCCCCGCAACTGGCTGGGGCTGCCGCCGTTGACTTCGTTGAGGATGATATTGGCCGAGCGGCCCTGCAGGTTGGGGTTGCCGAGGATGATCCCGCCCAACTGGGTCGACTGCGTGATGGCGGTGGCATTGTTGAGGATCAGCCCGTTGGCGCCGACGTTGTAGTCCTTGAACTGGTTGTGGGACAAACCACTGCCGTTGGGCGCGGCGATGTTCACCACCGGCACGCCATTGCCGGCCTGGCCGACGCTGGTGCCCGGTGCGCTGACCACAATGCCTTCGGCCTGAGCCAACAATGGCTGCCAGAACAGCGCATTGGCCAAAATCAGGGCCAGGCCACGTTTGGGCAGGCCCAGGAACGCGTCACGGCTTTTCAGGGCAGCCGAAGGCTGGCGAACAAGGAAGGCAAACTGGCGAACATCCATTTCAAATTCTCGATGCAACGGGGCGTTGAATTAGAGGAAAAAATCCATGCGGAAGTAGATCGGCGCTTCGCGCTCAAGCAGCGTGGCCGGTCGTTCCAGCGAGTGGGCAAAGGTCACGCTGGTGCTCACGTATTGGCCACGGGCAAACAGCTCCAGCGAGTTGCTTGAGACCCGGCCGTGTACTTCGCCGTTGTAGCGTGCATTGCGAATCACGCCCTGGTCATAACCGACACTGGCGCCGTATTCACCAAATACCGGGCGCAGCCACTCCAGCGTCACCGGGCGGCTCCAGCGCAGGTCGTTGCGCCAGTAGCCGCCGCTGTCGCCGTTGAGTTGCTGGTCCTTGTAACCGCGTACCGACGAGGAACCGCCAAGGCTCATGCGCTGCGGGCTGAACAGCACGTCTTCACTGCGTTGGCCGGTGGCCAGGCTGGTGAAACTGAAGGACTCGCCCCACAGCCTGAACGGTTGCAGGTAGCTGACGGTGGCGGTGTATTTGCGGTAGCGCGCATCCGGCACGCCCGGGCCGGGGTTGTGATTGCCCTGGGCGTCGAACGCGCCGGTGCCGTTCTGCATGCCGACGTCGAGGTTGACGAAGGCGCTGCCAATCCGGCGCCCGTGGTTGATGCCCAGCTGCAACTCACTGAGGCGGTTGCTGCTCTCTTTGAGGTGGCTGTCGTTGATGTAGTTGTTGGTGCGCAGGTGCGCCAGGCCAACGTTCACCGAGGTTTTGCTCAAGGCGTCGCGATGGATCACCCGTTCGGCGCGCAGCTGGTGGTTCTGGCTGTCGCCGGTTTGCTTGAAGTCAAAGCCATCGCCCTGGTCCACCGAGCGGTAATCGCTCTGGTTGTAGCTGTAGCTGAAGTTCCACCAGCCCCACGGCACGTTGTAGTAGAGCATGGCGTTTTTAGAGGTTTTTTGATGGTCGCTGATCGCGTCGTGGCCGCCGCGCAGCACCAGTTGATCGGCCAGGCCGAGCGGGCTGTCCCACTCAAAGCCGGTGCCCCACTGCTGCTCGCCGGTGCTGCGCTGCCCATCGTTATTGCGCGACAGGCTGGCACGCCAGGGTTTTTGCGGGTTGTTCTTGACCAGCACCGTACTGCCGCCCACCACAGTGCCGGGCGCCAGTTCCATTTGTGCCTGGTTGGACGGCAAACGATTAAGCTGATCGATGGCCTGCTCGACTTCTCGCAGGTTGAGCAAGTCGCCGCTATGGCCGGGAAAAGCCATGGCCAACTCGCGCTCGGACAGCTTGCTGTTGTCGGCGCCTTTAACCCCTTCGAGCTTGCCTTCCACCACCAATACTTGCAGACGACCGCTGGACAGGTCTTGTTGCGGCAAGTAGGCGCGACTGGTGACCAGACCTTTGTCGATGTAATAGTCGGTCACGCGCTTGAGCAATTCATTCAGCTGGGAAACGCCCAGGCACTGATTGACATAGGGCTTGGTCAGGCGCTCGCGCTCATCGGCAGACAGGTTGTCGGCGCCCTTGAGTTCGATGTGCTGGATGGGGAAGCAACGGGTATCGACGGGGGTGGCGGGCGCCGTCGGTTTCAGCTCTTTGCCGGGCAGGTCCTTGAGTTCTTCAAGGCGCCGCTGCTGTTCTTCCAGCAGGCGGTTTTGCCGGTCGCGAATCAGGTCCTGGTCACCTGGATTAGTCGCGGCGAAGGCGCTGTTGTGGGCGCTGAAGCACAACACTGTCAGGCACAGTAATGGCCGAATCCATGGCGTGGACAAGTGCATATTCGATCCGTCGGTAATTGAAGGCGGGAAGCTATCATCGA
This sequence comes from Pseudomonas sp. FP2338, assembly GCF_030687515.1. Lineage (NCBI taxonomy): Bacteria > Pseudomonadati > Pseudomonadota > Gammaproteobacteria > Pseudomonadales > Pseudomonadaceae > Pseudomonas > Pseudomonas sp. FP2338. Next base: position 3,433,081 of record NZ_CP117436.1, read on the forward strand.
AATTTGAATATGCCAACATTCCGGCAAATCATAAAACCATCACAAAATAACAACTAACTTATTGATATATATGCGAATAAAGTCGATGTGCGTGCCTCTTACACTTCACCTTTCCGACAAGCGGCAATAGAGATTCACTTGACACTTTCAAGATAGCGACTAATCAACTAAGAAGATTCCTAAGTAATAGCGGAATTTTCTTAACCCAATAAATAGCCGCACCGATGATGCCCCGCTTCTAGTGTTCCAACGCATACCGCCGACAATGGTTGAGATACCCCTGCTCGTGGCTGCCCACCAACTGCACCACACTGGTCCATAACCACGACGGCGCATCCAGTTGTCTGGAGCGGTTTTCCTGCAACACTGCCATCCACTCCTTGCGCGTATCGCGGTCCATCTGCCGCGCATGGGCGATGCCGACCACGCGGGCCAGGTAACCGGCGGCGTGCATGGCATCGATCTCGCTCAATTCGTCCAGTTCCAGCTTCATGTCCTGGGGCAGCAGTTCCCGGATGAAGAAACCGTGATCGAGAAAACGCGTGGCCAGCATGCGCTCGCCCAGGCCCGGTGACAGCTGGCGGGCGCCTTCCACCACGCGCCGGCCATTGTCGCGTGGCATTTTCGCGCGTGCCGCCCGGGGCGCGGCGGCGCCGACGGCTTCCTTGATGTCGATCAGGCAATATTCCTGGTCGTCCTTGTCGCCCACACCCAGCAAGGCCGCATAACGCAGCAAGCCGAGGGAACTGCAGCCCTTGACCCAATAGGCCGAGTCGAGCAATTGCACCTTGGCGTCTTTGGGTCGGCCTTTGAGCGAGGTCACCAACTGATGGATTTCATCCGAGGCGCAGACGCTCTCCAGCGCGCTCTTTTCCGCCCGCGACAATGACCAGAAGTGCTTGCCCAGCGCAATGGTTGGCCGCGCACTTTCAATGCGTTCACGCGCCAGGTTTTTCCAGGTGCGCTCCACCGCGCTGCGCATGCCGGCCTTGACCTGGGAGGGACGCGGCGGCACTTCATCGGGTTTGTCTTTGAAGGCTTGTTCGTAACCCACCATCATTTCTTCCAGCATGCGCGCGGTGGTCACGCCCGGCAGGTCCGAGCCGCGTGCGGCGGTGGCCAATGACAGCGCCAGGCGCACCAGGTCATGGGCCGGGTTGCCGATCACGGTTTGGTCGAGGTCGCGGATATGCATGTCGATACGGCCTTTGGTATCACCCGTCGGGCCGAGGTTGCCCGCGTGGCAATCGCCGCAGATCCAGATCGCCGGGCCATGGGGCAAGCGGCGACCGGGCTGGCTGTGCAACCACTCGTAAAACTGCACCGTGCTGCCGCGCACATAAGCATGGGCCGAGCGCGCCATCTTGAGGTTGCGCAGTTGGATAAGGTGGGGCATGCGGGCAGAGGGGCGCGGAATTTTCATGGAAGCACTCGGTACGGGGTACGGTAGAGGCTGGCCCGTTACAAATGTTTCATTTTGTTTCAAGAATAAAAACTTCAAGCCTGGGCGGTGTGCGCTTTCAACCAGCCTTTGAACGCGGCCATGGCCGAGGTTTCGGCTCGCGATTGCAAACGCGTCAGCCAATAACTGCCGGTGCTGATGCCTACGGTGAACGGCTGGCGAATTACATCACTCTCCAGTTGCCGCGAGAACATCATTGCCGGTGCCAAGGCCACGCCGATGCCCTGCTGCGCGGCCTCCATCATCGCCAGCGACGAGTCGAATACGATGCTGCGCGGCACCGGCGTGTCGGCCGGCAGTCCGGCGGCCTGGAACCACAGGTTCCATTCATCGGCGCGGTAAGAGCGCAATAACGTGTGTTTTAGCACGTCGTCCGGCGTGTGCAATTGCTCGGCAATCTGCGGCACGCACAGCACGGTCAACGGCGCTTCGAGCAGTTGGCAGGCCTCGGTACCATGCCAGGCACCGGCGCCGAAGCGGATCGCGTAGTCGAGGCCTTCAGCGGCGACGTCGACACGGTTGTTGTGGGTCGACAGCCGCAGATCGATAAACGGGTAGCGGCTTTGAAAATCCGGCAGGCGCGGCAGCAACCAACCGACGGCAAAGGTGCCCACCGCTCCGACTGTGAGCACTTCACGGTAATGGCCGCCTTCGAACTGGCCTAAAGTCAGCGCAATACGGTCGAACGATTCGCGTACGACCGGCAGCAGGGTTTCGCCTTCGCGGGTCAGCATCAGGCCGCGTGGCAGGCGCTTGAACAAGGTGACATTCAGTTGCGCCTCCAGGCTTTTGACCTGATGACTGACCGCGGCCTGGGTCACGCACAGCTCGATGGCGGCGCGGGTGAAGCTCAAATGCCGGGCGGAAGCCTCGAATGCCCGCAACGCATTCAGCGGTAAATGGGAGCGCAGCATGCTTGACCCTAAATTAACTAATGGCTGATGCGAGATATCATCGTTTGCCCGCCGAACAAAATCCACCTAGATTTACCCCGCCTGCGCAGGCCTTGATCGTCAGCACATTCTTTACATGGAAGCGAACCCGCATGAATCACAGCTTACAAAAAATTCTGTTCAGCGCCCTGTTAATTAGCTCCGGCAGCTGCATGGCCGCCACTGACCTGCGCACGGTAGTCGATGCCAGCGTAAAACCGCTGATGCAACAGCAAGGGATTCCCGGCCTGTCGATCGCCGTGGTCAACCAAGGCAAGGTCCAATACTTTAACTACGGTGTAGCATCCAAGGAAACCAAACAAGCGGTGAACCAGGACACCCTGTTTGAAATCGGATCGATCAGCAAAACCTTCACCGCCACCCTCGGCGGCTACGCCCAGGCCACCGGCAAACTCAAGCTCTCGGACACCGCCAGCCAGCACCTGCCCGCCCTGGCCGGCGGCGTGTTCGACCACATCAGCCTGCTGCAACTGGCGACCTACACCGCCGGCGGCTTGCCGCTGCAGTTTCCAGATGCGGCCGACACTGCCCAAGCCATGCTCGGCTACTTCCAGCACTGGAAACCGACTTACGCGCCGGGCGAACAACGCCTGTATTCGAACCCCAGCATTGGCATGTTCGGCTACCTGGCGGCGCAAAGCCTGGGGCAGCCGTTCGACGCGGCCATGGAGAACACCCTGCTGCCCAAGCTGGGCCTGAGCAATACCCATGTGCGCGTGCCCACGGGTAAATCCGAGCACTATGCCCAAGGCTACGATAAGGACCAGAAGCCGGTCCGTGTCACCCTCGGCGCACTCGACAGCGAAGCCTACGGCATCAAATCCAGCACCCAGGACCTCGCCCGTTACGTGATCGCCAACCTGCACCCCGAGACCCTGGAAAAACCGCTGCAACAAGCGATCGCGACCACTCACGCGGGTTACTACACCGTCAATGGCATGACCCAGGGCCTGGGCTGGGAGCGCTACCCCTACCCGATCAAGCTGCAGGCCTTACTGGATGGCAACTCCACCGAGATGACGATGCAACCGCACAAGGTCAATTGGCTGACCCCGGCACAGCCACAACCGGCCAACGTGCTGTACAACAAAACCGGCTCTACCGGCGGTTTTGGTGGGTATGTGACGTATGTGCCGAGCAAGGACATGGGGGTGGTGATTCTGGCTAACCGCAATTACCCGAATGCCGAACGGGTGAAGTTGGCTTATGCGATCTTGAGCGCGATGGATAACTGAGACCTGACAAAAACCAAATGTGGGAGCTGGCTTGCCTGCGATGACGGTATATCAGTCACCGAATTGGCTGACTGAACAACCGCTATCGCAGGCAAGCCAGCTCCCACATTTTCAGACCGCGTTACATGCCCAGCCAGTGCGGCAGCGCCAGCGAGATAAACGGCAAGTACGTGACCATGATCAAGAACACCAGCAGGATCATCAGCCACGGCAACGCCGCGCGAATCGTCTGCCCGAGGGTCAAGCCGGTCACCGCCGAGGTCACAAACAGGTTCAACCCTACCGGCGGGTGCACCAGGCCGATTTCCATGTTGACCACCATCACAATCCCCAAGTGAATTGGGTCAATCCCCAGCTTCATGGCAATCGGGAAGAAGATCGGCGCCAGGATCAGCACAATCGCGGAAGGCTCCATAAAGCTGCCGGCCACCAGCAGCACCACGTTGACCATAATCAAAAAGCCGATCGGCGTGAGGCCTTCGGAGATCACCCAGGCAGTGATTTCCTGCGGGATCTGCTCGGTGGTCAGCACATGGGCAAAGAGCATGGCGTTGGCGATGATAAACATCAGCATGATCGCCAGGCGCCCGGATTCCAACAGCACCTTGGGGCAATCGCGCAGTTTCATGTCCTTGTACACAAACAGCGCGACAAACGCCGAATACACCGCCGCCACGGCTGCCGCTTCGGTCGGCGTGAACATGCCGCTGTAGATGCCGCCGAGGATGATCACCAGCAACAACAAGCCCCAGAACGCGCGGCGTGCGCAGGTCAGCCACTCGCGCAAGGTCGCACGTGGCTGCGCCGGCAGCTTCTTGATGCGCGCGACGATGTAGATCGCGACCATCAGCATCAGGCCCAGCAGCAACCCTGGAATCACACCGGCCATGAACAGCTTGCCCACCGAGGTTTCGGTGGCGGCCGAGTACACCACCATCACAATCGACGGCGGGATCAGGATGCCCAAGGTACCGGCGTTGCAGATGATCCCCGCACCGAACTCCTTCGGGTAACCCGAGCGCACCATCCCCGCCACGGCAATCGAGCCCACTGCCGCCACCGTCGCCGGTGATGAACCGGACAGCGCCGCAAACAGCATGCACGCCAGCACGGCCGCAATCGCCAGGCCACCACGAATGTGGCCGACACAAGCGTTGGCAAAGTCGATCAGCCGCTGCGCGACGCCGCCGGTGGTCATGAACGCACCGGACAGCAGGAAGAATGGAATCGCCAGGAAGGTGTAGGCGTCGGAGGTTTCGAACAGCTTGATCGCCAGCGAACTCACCGAGTCCTGGCTGAACATCAGGATCGACACCGCGCCGGACAGCCCCAGGGAAATCGCGATCGGCACGCCGAGGAACATGAACACGAACAACAGCAAAAACAGACAGAGCACGGCCATCAGTGACGCTCCTCATGGCTGCCGGCCAACTTGCTGGCCTCACCAGCCTCGTCGGCCAGCCCCAACCCGACCTGACGGTGGGTAAAGATGCGATAGAAAATTTCCAGGTAGCGGATAAACACCAGGGCAAAACCGATGGGCACGATGATCACGATATCGCCCACGTCCACGCCGTATTGGTCGAGGTCTTCGGCGCCGATATGCGCGGTCATCACGGCACTCACCCACTTGTAGCTGGCGACCATGAACAGCCCGGCATAGGCCAGGCAGCACAGGCAGGCAAGCATGCCCAGCAGGCGTTGCACCGGGCGTTTGGTCAGCTTGACCAGGGCGTCCACGCCGAGGTGGCCGGCGGTGCGCACACCGTAAGAGATGCCGAAAAAAATCAGCCAGCCGAACATGGCCTTGGTCAGCGCCACGCTCCAGGTCATGTCCTGGGCCCAGGTCATGGTGTGGTCGCCCAGGGCGTTGAAAAAGTTGCTGCTCCACACCCACTTGTCCGCCAGGGAAAAGAACAGGGTGTAGATGTTGTTGAGCATGACGTAGACGAATGTCACCAGGGTCATGGCGGCCAGCAGGAAGGCGATAAACCCTTCCTCCAGGTGCTCCCAGACGCGCCTTAGCGTTTGCATGGCAAAACCTCGCGAGACCAATGAGATGTCAGGGTGGAAACCGGCTCGAAATGTCGAAGCGGACCTCTGTGGGAGCCGGGCTTGCCCGCGATGGGATCAACTCGGTGCTACAGATACACCGAGTTGCCTGCATCGCAGGCAAGCCAGCTCCCACATAAAGCCCTTTCCACAGTAGTTTTGGGTGGTCGCCCAATCACTGGTTGGAGGCGTCCGCAGCCTTGATCAGGTCGGCGCCAATCTCACCCTCGAACTTCTGCCACACCGGGCGCATGGCTTCGCGCCACAGCTGGCGTTGCTCCGGGGTCAGTTCGATGATTTCGCTGGTCTTGGCGTCGATGATCTTCTGCCTGGCCGACTGGTTCAACGCTTCGGCCTGTTTGTTCACCTCGACGGTGACTTCGACCATGATCTGCTCCAGGGGGGTGCGCACATCCGGCGGCAGGCCGTTCCAGAACTTGGCGTTGGTGATCACCATGTAGTCGATCAGGCCATGGTTGGACTCGGTGAAGTACTTCTGCACCTCGTTGACCTTCTGGCTTTCATAATTCGACCAGGTGTTCTCGGTGCCATTTACGGTGCCGGTCTGCAGGCCTTGGTACACCTCGGCAAAGCTCATTTTGCGCGGGTTGGCGCGGATCGCCTTGAACTGCTCTTCGAGTACGCTGGAAGCCTGCACGCGAAACTTCAGGCCACGGGCGTCCTTGGGTTCATGCAGGGCTTTATTGGCGGAGAGTTGCTTGAGGCCGTTGTGCCAATAGGCCAGGCCGAGGATGTTCTTGTCCTGCATCGAGGTCAGCAATGCCTTGCCCTGAGCGGCCTGGAAACGGTCGACGGCGGCCAGGTCATTGAACAGGAACGGCAGGTCGTAGATCTGTACTTGCTTGGTGTATTGCTCGAACTTGGCCAGGGACGGCGCCAGTATCTGCACGTCACCGAGCAACAGCGCCTCCATCTCTTTGCCATCGCCGAACAGCGATGAGTTGGGGTACACCTCGACCTTGACCCGGCCCGGCAAGCGCTCTTCAGCAAGCTTTTTGAACAACAACGCGCCCTGGCCCTTGGGGGTGTTTTCGGCGACCACGTGGGCGAACTTGATCACGATCGGGTCGGCCGCCTGGGCCAGGCCCGCGGCAAATAAAGTGGCGGCGCACAGCAGCGCCCGAGAAAGCTTGAGCATGGGGAATCACCTTCTTATTGTTGTGTTACAGGGCAAGGTGCCTGATGTGACGCGTGTAGTGAATTTCGAATTTTAGATACCTGCGTTCGGCCAGGCCGAACGCCATACTTCAGAACAATGCAGCTCCCACATTTTGCTCACGGTTGTGTCAGTCAGAGTTGGGCGGCCAGCAGCCTTTGTGCGCGCAGCAACACGGGCGCATCCACCATCTGCCCATCAATCTGATAAGCCCCGGCCCCATGGGCACCCGCCTCTACTACGCGCTTGGCCCAGGCCAGGTCTTCGGCGCTGGGCGCCAGTGCCGCATGAATCACCGCCACCTGCCTGGGATGGATACACAGCGCCCCGGCAAAGCCCATTTCATAGGCATGCCGGATCGAACGGCGCAAACCTTCGGGGTCGTCGAAGGCTGGATGCACGCCATCCAGCGGCGCTACCAGGCCAGCAGCGCGCGAATGCACAATCAGCGCAAGGCGTGCCTGATCCAACGCAAACTGCGCAGCTGCAGAACCGCTGCTCAGGTTCAAGTCCAGCGCCAGGTCAAGCCCGCCGAACGACAGGCGCTCAACCTGCGGCGCATGGGCAATCTCAGCCACCGCCAGCAAGCCCTTGGCGCTTTCGATAATCGGCCAGATCACCTTGCCAGCGGCCGCCACCACGGCAACCTGGGCCGCGCTCTCCACCTTCGGCAGCAGCACACCCGCCACATTGGCATGAGCTTTACAGAACGCCACATCCTCAAAATGCTCGGCATGCTCCGGCGCATTGATGCGCACCCACACCTGAGCCTGTGGATGCGCGTGCAAAAACACCCCGAGGTTATCCCGCGCCTGGCGCTTGAGGGGTTCTTCTACCGCGTCTTCAAAATCCACAATCACCGCATCGGCGCCACTGGCCAGGGCTTTGGAAAACCGCTCCGGGCGGCTGCCGGGCACAAACAGGGCCGAACGAACTAAAGGCTTTGGCATCAGGTGAATTCCTTATTAAATAACGCCGCGTGCGCGCAGGCCGTCGATGGTGTGCGCCGAAAACCCAAGCTGATCGAGAATGCCCTGGCTGTGCTGGCCCAAGGCGGGAACAGCGTCCATGCGCGGGGTAAACGCGGCATTGCGCGCCGGTGGCAACAGCGACGGCAGCGGCCCGGCCGGGCTTGCGACTTCACGCCAGCTGTCACGCGCCTTGAGCTGCGGGTGGTCCCACACGCCTTGCATGTCGTTGACCCTGGCACTGGCGATCTGCGCGTCTTCCAGGCGTTGGATCACGGCTTGCGCGTCCAACTGCGCAAAGCTATCAACGATGATCTGGCGCAGCGCCTCACGGTTGGCCGAACGCTTGAAGTTGGCCGAGAAACGCTCATCGGTAGCCAACTCAGGCGTGAGCAGCACCTTGTCGCAGAACGCCGCCCATTCGCGTTCGTTCTGCAAGCCAAGCATCACCGTGCCGCCGTCGCCGGTGGGAAACGGCCCATACGGGTAGATCGTCGAATGCGCCGCCCCGGCCCGTGGTGGCTGGGGCGCGCCGTCGAAGGCGTAATACATCGGGTAGCCCATCCACTCCACCAGGCTTTCGAGCATGCTCACGTCGATGCGGCTGCCCTGCCCCGTCTTGCCGCGCAGCAGCAAGGCCGAGAGGATGCCGCTGTAGGCGTACATGCCGGCGGAAATATCGGCGATCGAGCAACCGGCCTTGGCCATCTGGTCTTCACCTGGGCCACCGGTCACTGATAAAAAGCCGCCCTCGCTCTGGATCAGCAGGTCATAGGCTTTCTTGTTCTCGTAGGGCCCGCCTTCGCCATAGCCGGAAATATCGCAGACGATCAGCCGTGGAAAACGCTCATGCAGCGCCTCAAACGACAGGCCCATGCGCGCCGCCGCGCCGGGCGCGAGGTTCTGCACCAGCACGTCGGCATCGGCCAGCAGGCGTTGGAGGATGTCACTGGCCTCGTCCTGTTTGAGGTCCAGGGTCAGGCTTTCCTTGGAGCGGTTGGTCCACACAAAGTGCGAGGCCAGGCCGCGCACGCGCTCGTCATAGCCACGGGCAAAGTCACCGGCACCGGGGCGTTCGACCTTGATCACACGGGCGCCGAGGTCCGCCAACTGGCGGGTGCAAAATGGCGCGGCAATCGCGTGCTCCAGGCTGACGACGGTGATGCCGTCCAGCGGTCGTTGGTTAGTCATAACGCTTCCTCAAAGCCAGTGAGCCATGGACGCTGCATCGCGCAGGTTCCAGACCTTCTCGATCAGTGCATTGGCCTGCGCGGGTGTGCGCGCGCCGCTGAATTGGGTAAGGCGCTGGAATTTATCCGCCAGCTCCACCCGGCTCAGGGTGTTGCCGGGGTCGCCCTTGGGTTCGTCGATGGCGCCCTGCAGCGTGCGGCCATCGAGCGTGGTGACGGTGACGCGGCCCAGCCAGCGCTGCGGGTAGGCGGCGTCGACGTGTGCATCCAGGGTCATGCTGACCTTGTCGCGAAAGGCCGAGACGGCGGTGTCGGTCAGTGCCCGCTCATGAAACTCGGTGAGCCCGGCCTTGCCGTGCACGGCGATCAGGCCGAGCACAGTGCCCATGGAGAATTTGGCCTGATGCACGCTGGTCGGCACGTTCACGCGCCCCAGCACGTCGATGGCACCTTGATGGACATGGGTTTGCACGCGATTGATCTGATCGGCGTCCAAGCCTTCGCGCTGCATCAAGTCCAACAGCGCATCCGCGGCCGGATGGGTGTGACGGCATGAGGCATGGAACTTGAACGAGGTTTCCAGCAGCGCCCAACGGCTGCCGAGACCGGCCGATAACTTGCCAGGCTCAGCATCTCTGGACATGCCCGCCGCCAGGCCTTGGTCGCCCTCCAAGATATTGCGCGCACCGGTGAGCCCGTCCGCCGTCAAATACGCCGCGAGCAAGCCATCCGCTGCGGCCTTGGCCGTGTGCAGTTGCTTGGAGTCGGCGGCATCGCGCAAAAACTCCCACAACCCGGCGGCCTGGGTGCCGGCGCTGCCGAGCAGGTTGATGAACTGCGCCTGGCTAAAATCCATCAGCTTGCCCACGGCAACCGCCGCCGCCAGGGTGCCGACGGTGGCCGTGGTGTGGAAGATGCGGTAATGGGAACGGCCCATGAATTCGCCGATGCGGATACCGGCTTCATAGCCGGCCACCGAAGCCAGCAGCAATTGGCGGCCGGATTTGCCAAGGTCCTGGGCGGCAGCCAGCGCGGCCGGAAACACCACGGTCGCCGGGTGCAGCACCGAGCTGTTGTGCAGGTCATCCTGCTCCACCAGGTGCGAGGATGCGGCGTTCACCAGCGCGGCAAAATACGCACTGGTGCTGCCGCCATTGACGATCACTTGGGCGGGGCCGCTGCTGGGGCCCATCTTTTGCGCATAACGTTCGAACAAGGGAATCGGGTGCGCGCCCTTGCTGGCCAGCGCCGAGGCCAACCAGTCCAGGTACAGGTCTTCGGTGCGTGCCAGGACCTTTTCCGGCAATTGTTCGTAGTTCAGGTCCGCAAGGAACCGGCAAAGCGTTTGGGTATGGCTCATGCTCAGGCCCTCAGAAACTGCGTGGCAGTTCGAGCAGGTGCTCGGCCACGTAGGACAGGATCAGGTTGGTGGAGATCGGCGCGACTTGATAAAGGCGTGTTTCGCGGAATTTGCGCTCCACGTCGTACTCACAGGCAAAGCCGAAACCACCGTGGGTTTGCAGGCAGGCGTTGGCCGCTTCCCAGGACGCCTTGGCGGCCAGGTACTTGGCCATGTTGGCGCTGGCCCCGGCATTCTTGCCGCTGTCGTATTCCTCACAGGCACGCCAGCGCATCAGGTCCGCCGCTTCAATTTCGATATGCGCCTCGGCAATCGGGAACTGCACGCCCTGGTTCTGCCCGATCGGGCGGCCAAACACCACGCGGTCGCGGGCATAGGCACTGGCCTTTTCGATAAACCAGCGGCCGTCACCGATGCACTCGGCGGCAATCAGCGTGCGTTCGGCGTTGAGGCCGTCGAGGATGTATTTGAAGCCTTTGCCCTCCTCGCCGATCAGGCTGTCGAGGGGCAGCTCCAGGTTGTCGAAGAACAGCTCATTGGTTTCGTGGTTGACCATGTTGGCGATGGGCTGCACGGTCAAGCCGTTGCCGATGGCTTCGCGCAGGTCGACCAGGAAGATCGACATGCCTTCGGATTTTTTCTTCACCTCGGCCAGCGGGGTGGTGCGCGCCAGCAGAATCATCAAGTCGGAATGCTGGATGCGCGAGATCCAGACCTTCTGCCCATTGATCACGTACTTGTCGCCACGCTTGATCGCGGTGGTCTTGATTTTGGTGGTGTCGGTGCCGGTGGTGGGCTCGGTCACGCCCATCGATTGCAGGCGCAATTCGCCGCTGGCGAGCTTGGGCAGGTAGAAGCTTTTTTGCGCTTCGCTGCCATGGCGCAGCAAGGTAAACATGTTGTACATCTGGCCGTGCACGGTGCCGGAGTTGCCGCCGCAACGGTTGACTTCTTCGAGGATCACCGAGGCTTCGGCCAGGCCCAGGCCGGAGCCGCCGTATTCTTCAGGGATCATCGCCGACAGCCAGCCGGCGTCGGTCAGGGCTTTGACGAAGGTTTCGGGGAAGCCTTTTTGTTCGTCGATCCTGCGCCAGTAAGCGGCATCGAACTCGGCGCACAAGGCGCGCACGCCTTCGCGGATGGCATTGAGTTCTTCGTTGTCATTGGGGTTCATTAACGGCTCTCCGCCTGTTGTTCTTGGATTATTCGAAGTGGATTTGAGCGGTCTGGGCCAGGCCACCGGCGTTGCCCGCCCACAACTGCGCCACACCGGTTTCGGTCACGCGCCCACCGACCACAAATGGCTGCGGCGCAATCAGCGGGCGTACGCCGCGATAAGCGAAATGGCGCAGGGTCGCGTGGGGATGGGCGCGGCAAAACGCGCGCAGACTCAAGGTCGCGATCAACGGGCCGTGCACCACCAGGCCTGAATAACCTTCGGTGTCGGTGACATAGGGGTAGTCGTAATGGATGCGATGGCCGTTGAAGGTCACGGCGCTGTAGCGAAACAACAAGGTTGGCGTGGGGCTGATCGACTCCTGCCATTCGCTATCGGGCAAGGCGTCGTCGCTGCCCTGTTTGGGCGGCGTCGGTTCGCGGTAAACGATGTCCTGTTCTTCGCGGATCGCCAGGCGACCGTCCTGGGAATAGTCATGACGCACGGTGACAAACAGCAGCGAGCCGGTTCGCCCGGTCTTTTCTTCGACCTGGGTGATGGTCGACACGCGAGTGGCGGCCTCACCGGCGCGCAAGGCGTGCAGGAACTCGATGCGCCCACCGGCCCACATGCGATTGCGGTTGTCGGCCGGCGGCAGGAAGCCGCCACGGGCCGGGTGGCCGTCAGTGCCCAAGGCCGATTCCGGCAGTGGATCCTGGAAAAAGCACCACTGCCACAGCGGCGGCAAATCGGCGCCCTGTTCCGGCACAGCCTCGCCGAATGTGGCGGCAATGCGTTTGAGCAGGTTATGGCTCAAGTGGTCGTGGGCGGTCTCGCTTCGGCCGATCCAATCAGTAGCGCTCATCGGGTGCAGGTCCTCGGGCAGTGAGTGTCTGCCCCGGATCATGCAAGCGCCTGCCCGTTCTGAGAATTTGCATTTCAATAAACCAGCGTTCGGTTATGCTGAACGCCAACTTCGAGTCCGCCCTCATATCCTGTGGGAGCTGGCTTGTTGTGGCGAGGGAGCTTGGCGAGTCGTCGCACCGTCCCGCTCGACAGCGTAGCTGGAGCCGGCTTTTTGGGGCCGCTTCGCACCCCAGCGCAAGCACGCTTGCTCGCCACAACACGCCAGCTCCCACACTTGAACCTCACCGTTGCCAAAATAGGGGTTTGCATGCATTTCGATCTCGCCGACCTGCGCCTGTTTATCCACATCGCCGAATCCCCCAGCCTCACCCAGGGCGCCAAGCGTGCGTTTCTCTCGCCGGCCGCCGCCAGTGCGCGGATCAAGGCGTTGGAAGGCCAGTTGGACACGCGCCTGCTGTACCGCGACAGCCGTGGCGTGGAGATCACCCCGGCGGGCGAGCGGCTGCTGCACCATGCGCGGCTGATCATGCGCCAGGTGGACTACCTTAAAAGCGAGTTCACCCAATACGGCGTGGATTCGGCCGGGCATATCCGCATCTTCGCCAACACCACGGCGGTGACCGAGTTTCTACCGGAGGTGCTGGCGGGTTTTCTGTCCCAGCGCCCGGGCGTGACCGTCGACCTGCAGGAGCGTTTGTCCCGCGATATTGTGCGTGGCGTGCTTGATGGCACCAGCGACATGGGCATCATTGCCGGGCCGGTAGAGGCGGCGGGTTTGCAGGTGTTGCACTTCAGCACCGATCAATTGGTGCTGATGGTGCCCGTCGGTCATCCGTTGGCCGACCAGCCTTCGGTAACGCTGGAGCAAACCCTGGCCTACCAGCACATCGGCCTGCACGAAGGCAGTACGTTATTAAGTTTTTTGCGTGAACACGTTGATCGCCTGGGCAAGCATTTATCGCTGCGCATTCAGGTGTCGAGCTTCGAGGCGATCTGCCGGATGGTCGAGGCCGGCGTGGGCATCGGCATCATTCCCGAGTCCGCCGCCGTGCGACACAGCCGGACCATGCAGTTGGTGACGGTGAAGCTCGATGAGCCGTGGGCGATTCGCGAGCGCAGTATCCTGGTGCGCGAGTTGGAAGCGTTGCCCGGCACCATTCGGGCGTTGATCGCCACCTTGATGCCGGACACACTCAGTGCAGGCTGATGTTGTGCTGGCTGGCGTTATCGGTATTGATATGGCTCAGTCGGCCCTGCCCATCGAACAGCAACAGATCAGACCCGAGGCGGCGAAGCTGGGCCGGCGCGTGCGGCCAGTGCAACGTGACGCAAAGCCGATCGCTGGCACGGTGGATCACGTGCCAGCACGTGTCCTGCTGCTCAACCCGATAACTGATCAGCAACCAGTCCTCAAATAGAAACGGGCTGACGGACTCATCCCATTCTTCATCCGGCAAGTTACCGGGCAACCTATAGCCCTTTCGAATCCCGCGCTGCTTAAGTACCAGAACGGGTGTTCCATCATCGTGCTTGATCAGATACTGCGCCGATTCAGCGGTGGCACTGGGAACCTGGAAGTCCGTCGCTACGATGTCAAACGCGCTTTCGCGGCTGACCAGACGCCGCTCCGGCAGACGATAATGCCACAGCATCAGGCACCCGCCCGGCGCCGACAACCACAGGTATTCGTTGTGTTCATCCACCTTGATGGCCCGCACCGGCTCCGGTAGATCACTCACATGCCAGAGCGTTTCAAAGCCACGATCAACATCCACCACGCGCAACTGCGGGCCTTTGCCGATGGTCCAGTTGCTGCCATCAAAGGCGTTTGCATAGACATCCATGGCCAGCATACCGAGGTCTTTGGCGACTCGATTGACCAGGTCCAGTTTGCTCACGCGCCATACATTCCCCCGCCTGATCAGCACCAACGCAACCTGTCGGCTATGGGCAATAACGATTTTCTGCGCCGGTACAGCAAAGTGAAACAACGCTGTGCCCGCCGCATCCACCACCATCACGCCCGCCTCGCCCAGCGCCACCAGGTAACGCTGGTCTTCAAGCGGCGCGGCGTCGAAAATCGGCCGGCTGCCAGCGGCCGGCGCGGACCACTCGCGGGTTTCACCCAAACGCTCCAGCGAAACCACGGGCGTACGCTTCAGCGCCTGGCCCGGCAAATCCGCCTGAAGCGCTTTATCGCGACTCATCTTGACCAGCGCTTGTAGCTGGTTATGCGTCAGCTGGCCTTGATCGCTGAATTGATCAGCCAGAATCGCCTGCACGGTGGCAGCGGCCAGCCAGGCCAGGGCGGTGGTGTTGGCCTTGTGCAGCAATAAGGCCTGCGCCAGGGCGGCGCGTTCGCTGGCGCGCGCGGGGTCGTCACGCAATTGCTCGACCCACGGCCCGTAAGCGTGCAGCGTTTCGGGCAACAGGATCGCGCGTTTAACCAGCGCCTCAATACCCAAGCGCCCGCCGGCCGCCTCGGCGTTGAGCAGCCATTGCGCGGCGCGTGGGCGCTCTGCGGTCAGGCTCCAAATAACATCGACGGCTTGCAACCACAGGCCTTTGGCGATCAACGACTCGGCCCATTCCAGGCGCAAGCGGTCGGCGGCTTCTGGCGACTTGGCCTGGAGCATCACCACGGCGTCGGCGAACGCATTGTCGCGCCGCGCCACCAGCACGGCGCGCTGCCACTGCTCGGCCAGGCACAGCAGGCGCACGATCACCGCAGCTGGCATGTCCCACGCCAGAGCCAGGTCGGCGGCCTGCTGATAGCGCGCATGTTTCTCCAGGTAATCGAGGGCTTGCTGATGCTCCTTGAGCAATTCGGCAAGGACAAACACCGCTTCCTCTATACGACCGGCACGGTCCAGGCGCTCAAAAGTCTGGCGGTACACCTGGCGCAAGTGCTCGGCCAAGTCGTCTTCAAACAGCATCGAGCGCGCCGGGCCATCCTGCTGGCTGAGGCTCAAATTCTCGCGGCGCTGAGGCGTACCAAAACTCTGTTCACCGCTGGAGGCTCCGCCGTTCAAGGGGATCGCATGGCGCAAGGCTTCTTCGAAATTGCCGTCTTCGAACATCTCCAACATGCGCTGCATGTAGGCAGCCTGGCGTTTGCCATACAGTTTGGAAAGCTGGGAATGCTGTGTCAGCCGGGTCAACAAGCGGCGCCATGCGGCAGGTTTGTGCCTGCGCGGGGTGGCACGCGCAGCGATGCCTGGGTCAGCGGGTGCAGGGGCAACCGGCCGGGGCGCCGCTTTAGCGGGTGCCGATGCGCCAGGGTGCAGAAAGCGGTTCAACCCGAACAGCAGCGCGGTAATCACAACCATCCAGATCAGCGCGCTCAGGAGCATACCGCTGAGGGACTGTGTGTGCGTGGCCAGCATGGCGGCAGCATCGCTCTGGCCGAAGAGGCGGACCAGCCCACCCAGCAGTACCAGGCCGATCACGATTTTCAGCACCGGGGAAGAGACTTCACGGGCGCTATTCGGGTTGTTTTGCGCAGGCGATGCGCTGGCGCCAGACCCTTTACTCGACGTGTGACGCGCACGCTCCCGCAGCGCTTGCATGATCGCGTCACGCTCCGGGCTGACGGGCTCCAGCGGCCCACCGAGGATTTCACGCAGGTCGGTGATCACTGCATCCGGCAGCGTTGCCGGCAACGGGGTATGGCAGTCAAACGTGTCGAGCAGCGTGTAGGTGCTGATGTCGAGCCACAGCCCGGGCTTCAGCACGTGTGCATCGCGCAACTGCAGTGCATGTATCTGGCTGCCGCGCACCAGCCACAAGTCGGCAACGGGCAGCCCGCGCAATTCCTCGGGGTGCAGCGCGGCAGACGACAAGCCCAGGCCCTGGCGGATCAGCGGCCAGCCGTGCAGGCTTTCGCAGTGTACTGGGCAAGGTGTGTGGAATTGCAGCAAGTCGCCGTCGGCAAAGCGGTAGGCACGCGCGTCGACTTGCCAATACTTGAGGATCAGGCGCTTGCGCTCGCCTTCATCAAAACGCTCGGCGGCAAACCATAGGCCGTCAATCTGTTGGTGCCCGGTAAGCAGCGGGCGGCGAATCAGCATCCGTTCTGGCTCAAGCATTGGCAGCTTCCTGGGTGAGCTGCGGTGCCTGGCTGCACATCACTTGCAAACGCATGGAGCGCTCGGCAACCGAGTAAACCAGTAATTCGCGGTCAGTGGTCAGTACGGCGATCAAGCCGCTCATGGGGCAAAAGCTCGCGCGGGCAATCGGCGCCGAAGTGGTAAACAACGTGCGCTGTTGCCCCTCGGCGTACAGCCCGACGCTGTGCTGGTTCGGCCCCAGCAGCACCAGTGAGTAGAGCTGTCGTTGGGCGAACGCGTGGTGCAGGCCGATGGCTTTCCAGCCCGGCGCCAAGTCGATCTGTTCGTGTTTCGCCGGAAAGCTTTCATGGGTCACCAGGCGCCAACTCTGGTGGCCGTCCTGGGTGGTCAGCAGCGCGCAACCACCGCAGTACTGGCGCCAGTAAAAGTTGGCAGCCAACAACACCTGGCTGACGCCCGCTGCCGAGCCGACCGCATGACCATTGGCGCGTAAACCGTCAGCAGACCCGGAATACGCGACAATCTGCCCGCCTTCGCTGCGCGCATAAGCGATGGTCAAGGGGTCGACCTGCACCAGGCTCATTACGTCATCCGCCACCTGGCAGAGTTGACGCGACTTCCAGTAGGCGAGCCGCCCCTGGCTGTCGAGCAAGTACACACGCACGGAGTTCTGACTGTGCAGCCAGACACTCGGCAGGAACGTCGCAGTGCCCGGTGGCAGTTGCAGCTGTTCACGGGGGGGCTTGTCGACGGTGGGCATACCGGGAATGTTCCAGAATGTCAGGCTGTCGTTGTCGCTCAACACAGCGCCGAGGCTGCGGTGGTGAAAGGTGGTGCTCAATACGCGCTGATGCTTGCCCCACAGACGGCGTCGAACCTCCAGCGACTTTTTCTGGTTTTTGTGCGGCAGCTTGATCACCACCATGCCCGCCTCATCGAGCAGGCGCAGCGCCACATAGTTACCGGCGCTGGAGATTACCGGCGGCAAAGTCAAGGCTACGCGTGGCACCGCACGTGCGAGATTCGGCGGCGGCGCCTGGACTTCATCGTCAAACTGGCCTTTGAGCAGTTGCACCGCGTGCGCCTCATCCGGCATAGGCAGCAGCACGCGCCGCACCGACCCGGCCTGCAACTCGAATGACAGGCTGTGCCCATCCAGGCTGCGCTGCACCTGCACCCGGTGCGTACAGGACTTGGTCGAGTCCTTGGGCAAGCGTTGCCCGACTGTCCAGCACTCACCCAACGTCTCACCCTGCGTGGCCAGCCATTCCTGCCAGGCGTGCCAGTGCGCCGGGGCGACACTTTCATAGGTGCGCGCCTTGAGCAGCTGCTTGAGCTGCCCCGCGCTATCGAATTCATGCAGCAACGGCTCGCCTTGCAGGATGCCCCAACGCAACTGAGCCCCTGCCTCCTCGGCACGCCGGGCCAGCAGCATCAGCAAGGCAATATGCACCAGCCGCGCGGCGCCCCACTGCAACGGGCCGGCGTCGAACAGCACGACAATCAGGCGGTTGGCTTCACGGGCGCGGTACTGCGGCGCCAGGAACATATGCTCGCCGCCGACAGCCCGGCGCATAAACTCATCCGGCACTTCATCGGCCAGCAGCCATTCGCTGGAAAGCAGGCGCTCGTAAGGCCCACGGCGTTGCAGGTCACCCACGCCATCCGGCTCAGGCACCCCGCCTTGCTGCCTACCGCGCAGTGGCCCAAGCACCGGGTTAAGGCGCCCAAGCAAGTCGGCGAACAGCGGCAGATGCTGCGGCGCAAACCACTCCAGCCACTGGCGCCAGGGTTGCAGGGCTTCAGGCAGTTGCATGGCTGGCTCCCCAATGCGTCGCGATGCGCTGAAGGTGTTCAACCGTGCCCGGCAATAGGCGATCCAACGGCACTACGGCTTGCGGTTCGCGCCACAACAGTAAGGGCGAGCGCTTGAAACGTGCCGACAGCGTCTGGCCGAGCAGGTCTACTGGCACTGTCGGCTCCCAACTGGTGGGCAGCCATATGCCAGGCGCGCCGGGGTGTACTGCGGCGTATTCGACGCCGTCGACCCACGGCAAATCCGCCGCCGGCCCAGTGACGACCAATACATCGCCATTGGCGGTAGCGTGCAAGCGGGCAGCCTGTTCATCTGCGAGCAGCAGCAAGCGCGCATGCAAACGTCGCGCGGCGTCGCCCCATGCGACGGCGGCTTGAGGCTCGGCAGGCACCTGCCTTGGGCGCCAGGTCCAGGCGTAGTGGTCGGCACTCATGGCGTCAGCATTCGGGACAGTTGCCCGCGTACCTGCTGCAAGGGTTCCGGCATTGTCTCGCTATTGAAGTTGGCGTCGATCTCGCGCAGCAGCCCTTCGAGCGCCGGGCTGTCGGGCGGCTCGCTGCGGGCCAGGTAGTCTTGTGCAGTTTCCAGCAAGCGATTCAAGCGCGACATCGGTTGCAAGGTGGCCTCTTCGACTGCGCTGAACAAATGGCTGTTGCTGGACGCGGCAAACAGGTCGCGCAGCACCTCGCGGCCATGCTGCTGAGTCTCTTTAGTGGGCAGCACATACAGCAGCGGCCACAGATCTGCCTCGCTGGCTTCCAGCCGCCCGCCGAGCAACGCGGCGGCCGCGATCAGCCGTTGAGACTTGACGATACGGCGGTCCGACAACTGTATGCCGGCTTCGCGCAGGCGCCGAATCGCCTGGGCCAGGGCTGGACGCACCGCGCCCAGGTCGACGTCTTTCAGGGCCTGGCTCAGCGTGTCCAACTGGGCCAGCCCCAGCAACTGTTGCACCGGCCGCTGCTCCGACTGCCAACCGCCCGCCAGCATGGCTTCCAGTTGATTGTCCGGCACCGACTCAACGAACAGGTGCAACAGGAAGCGGTCGCCAAATGCCGCCAGTGCTTCATCGTCCGGCAAGCCGTTGGCCGCGCCGACACACACCCGCAACGGGCATTGGATTTGAGTATGGCCACGGCGAAAGCGGCGCTCGTTGAGCACGCCCAGCAAAGTATTAAGGATGGCGGTCGAGCCCAGGAAGACTTCATCGAGAAACACGATATCGGCCTCCGGCAGCATGCCGCTGACATCGGTTTCCACCGTGCCTTCACGTAGTTTCTTTAGGTCTACGGCACCAAAAAGCTCCGACGGCTCAGTGAAGCGCCCCAGCAAGTATTCGAAGTAACGCCCGCCCATGGACTGCGCCACACGGCGCACCACGGCGCTCTTGGCCGTGCCAGGCGGGCCAATCACCAAAATGTGTTCCTGGGCGACCGCCGCCAGCACAATCAACTCGGCCAATTGCTCGCGCCCGACCAAGCCTTCGGTCGCCTTACGCACAGCGTGGCGGATTTGCGTGGCAGCGCTTTGCAACTGAGCAATCATGGGTATCTTCCCTGAAACCAAAGCGGGGAATCTTGCCTGAGGCTAAGGTATTAGCAAAGCGTTGTTACAACCTGCCTTGAGGAGTCAGCTCATGCAACTCGAAGGATCCTGCCATTGCGGCGCCGTAACATTCACCCTGAACAGCCAGCATCCCTATCCTTATCAGCGTTGCTACTGCTCCATCTGCCGAAAAACCCAAGGCGGCGGTGGTTATGCGATCAACCTTGCCGGCGATACACAAAGCCTGAAGGTGCAGGGACGCAAGCACATCTCGATCTATCACGCGCGCCTTAAACCCGAAGGCGCCAGCCGTGCGCATGCGAGCACTGCCGAACGGCATTTCTGCTCGCAGTGCGCCAGCGCGTTGTGGCTGTTCAGCCCGGAGTGGCCGGAGTTGATTCACCCGTTTGCTTCGGCCATCGACACGCCGTTGCCGGTGCCGCCGGAACACACGCACCTGATGCTCGGCTCGAAGGCGCCGTGGGTGGAAGTCAGCGTGCGCAAGGGTGACCTGCAGTTCGACGAATACCCCGAGGAATCCATCGCCCAGTGGCATGAACGTTTGGGGCTGACGCGTTAACACTCTTTGACAGTTTCTCGACAAAGCTCTCAAAGATTGTTGGCCGGCATGGCCCTAGCATTCGAGCATCCAAACCACCATCCGGGTGCTCTTCATGTTTCGCACATTGCGCGGTATTCCGTTATGGGGTTGCCTGCTGGTCACGCTCGGCTGCCACGTGCAGCCGCCTGCCCCGCCGGCGATTCCCAAGGGCGATTACGGCGCGATCATCCGCTACCTGCAAGCGCGCATTCCCAAAGACCTGGCCCGCGAGAATGTGCCCGGGTTGTCGATTGCGCTGGTCAATGGCCAGGAGCTGATCTGGGCGCGCGGCTTTGGCCTGGCCGACAAGGCCCAGGGTGTGCCGGTGACCGCCAACACGGCGTTTCGCGCCGGCGGCATTTCCAAACTACTGACGGCCACGGCAGCGATGCAGTTGGTCGAGCAACAGCGCCTGGGCCTGGACGCGCCGATCCAGCAGACCTTGCGCGAATTTTACGTGCGTTCGCGCTTTCACACTGACCAGGCCGCCGCCGACCGCGATATCACCCTGCGCCGCTTGCTCAGTCATCAGTCCGGCTTGCCCAGTGAACATTTGCGCGACGTGCGCAGCACCTATGCCATGGGCCAGATGCCGATGCGGGTGTCGGGCGTGTGGCTAAGCAGCCCGCCGGGCTCGCAGGTGGCCTATTCCAACCTCGGTTATTCGCTGGTCGGCGCCGCCATCGAGCGCAGCAGCGGCAAAAGTTTTGAAGCCCAACTGCAAAGCCGCCTGCTCAAGCCCCTGGAGATGAACCAGTCGAGTTTTGTCGGCAACGGCACGCAGTTGAGCTTTCGCGCCCTCGGTTACGAAGACGGCGTGGCGAGTACCGATGCGCAGGTGCGCGACCTGGCCGCCGGCGGCTTGTGGGCCAGCCCCAAAGACCTCAGCCACTACGTGCAGATGCTGTTTGCCCATGGCCTCTATAAAGGCACCCGTGTGCTTGAGAGCCCGTCGATTGATCAGATGTTCACCCAGCAAAACACCGGCAATGCCCTGGACTTCGATTGCCAGATGGGCCTGGGCTGGTTCCTCGCACCCTGCGGCGATGAACCCGTCGCCCCCGGCGTGCGCACCTACCAGCACAGTGGCGGCGGCGATGATTTTGCCGCGCAGTTGAGCGTGCTGCCCGACCAGCAACTGGCGGTGATCATCATGGCCAATGACAGCAACGCCGAAGAACTGGTCGCACGCCTGGCCACCGAGACCCTGCGCCTGATGCTCCAGGCGCAAACCGGGCAAGCCGTGTGCGCCGACGACTGCCAGACGCCCAGCCATGGGCTCAAGTTGCGCCAGGTGCCCGCCGCCGTCGACCGCAAGCGCCTGGCCGGGTTTTATGCCACGGCCTGGGGCGTATTCCGGGTCAAGGATGACGGCGATCGGCTGAGCGGTGAGCTGGCCGGCTTTGACTTCGAGTTATTGCGCGACGAGCACGGCTGGCTGCGCGCGCAGAAAAAAGTCTTCGGCCTCTGGTTCAAGGACCTCGGTGATTTGGGCCGCGTACAGCTGGACGTGGTCACGGTGCAGGGCCGCCAAGTGCTCACCGCCCGCAGCCATGGCCAACGCCTGGCCATCGGTGAACGCATCGACCCGCCGCCGCTGCCGCTGGCCTGGGCCTCCACCATCGGCACCTATCAGGTGCTCAACACCCATGAGCCCGACGCGCCGTTGAGCGGCATCAGCGTGCGCCTGGAAGAAGGCTTCCTGGTGATTCGCGGCCAACTGCACAACGAGCCGCTTACCGACTACATCCTGCTTCCCGTCGACAACGCCCACGCGGTACTGGCCGGCAACGGCTACGGCCTGGGCGATACCGTCAGCCGCCAGGTCAACGGCCTCAGCGCCTCGGGTTACTCCTTCAAACGCACGCAATCGCCCAACAACCTCTTGAATTTTTAACAAGGACGAATACCCGGATGCGCTCAAAAAACCTCTGCCTTTCAATCACCTCACTGTGCCTGCTCGCGGCTGCAGACACTGCGATTGCCGAAGACTGGCAATACAGCCTCAAGGCCGGCGTAGGCAACCTGCCGCGCTACAGCGGCAGCGACGAACGCATGACCGCGCCGCTGCTGGGCGGCAAAGTCGTCAGCCCGTGGGGGATTTTCCTCGACACCGACAAGGGCCTGGGCTGGGGTTACGAAGGCAATGCCCTGAGCTTCAGCGCGTATGTCGGCGCAAGCGCCGCGCGCAAGGATAAAAACGAGAGCCTGCATGCCGGCTCCAAACGCCTTAAAGGCATGGGCGAGATCAAGGCCCGCCCGCAAGTGGGCGTCAACGCCAGCTATAACCTGGGCGGTGTGATTGTTGGCGCAACCCTGGAACATGCCCTCAAGGAGAACGACCGCAAAGACACCGGCAAGGCCTACACCCACCTGGAACTGAGCCTGGGCACCCACCTGTATGAAGGCCGCTACGGTTCGGTGGATGCCAGTCTCAGCAGCCACTTTGGCGACCGCAACTACTTGCAGACCTGGTATGGCGTGACCACCGGCCAGGCCGCGCAAAGCCGCTTCAAAGCCTACAAGGCCGGCGCGGGCAACATCAGCAATGGCCTGAACCTGGTGTGGAGCCTGCCGATCAGCGAGCACACCCAGTTTTCGACCTTGCTGGATGTGCAGTACCTGGCAGATGAAGCGGGCAAGAGCCCGATTGTGGAGCGACGGTTGCAGACGTCGGTGATGGGGGTTTTGGAATACACGTTCTGATCGGCTAGCCGATCAGAACGTGTGTGAGCGGGCTGCTCGCGAATGCGGTGTGTCAGTCAATAATTCTTTAACTGATACACCGCATTCGCAGGCAAGCCAGCGCCCACATTGAAGGGGTGATCACCCCCATTCCCTGCAGGCTTCAAGGGTTACTCGGCGTACGCCCAGGTCATTCTGAAAGACGCCCCGCCCCACTCCGAATCCAGCACTTCCACCTGCCCGCCGTGCCACTGGCTGACGCGCTGGACCAACGCCAGCCCCAAGCCAAAGCCGCCGGTGCGGCGATCGCGGCTGGCATCCAGGCGCAGGAACGGTTCGAAGATCTTCGACCGCCCCTCCATCGGCACACCAGGGCCGTCGTCATTGACCCGCACTTCGTAGCCATTACCGAACTTGACCAGCGACACCTCTACACGGCGCTCAGCGTAGCGAATGGCATTGCGCAGCAGGTTGATCACTGCACGCGCCATAAAGCGCGGCTCGATCTGGATAAAGTCGACCTCACAGGTGCGCAACGACAACTGCACCCCGGCTGCCTCGGCCTCCAGCGCCACGCTGCCGATCACGCTGTCGAGCCAACTGTGGGCTTCGATATTCTCCCGAGTGACCTGGGTGGCGCCGCGCTCAAGGCTCGCGTAGGTCAACAGTTCGGAGACCATTTCTTCCAGCTCGCCAAGGTCAGCGTACATATCGGCGATCAATTCGCGGCTCTGCCGTGGGTCGGCCTGTTGCTTGAGTTGATCCAGCTCAAATGACAAGCGCGCAATCGGCGTGCGCAATTCATGGGACACCGCATTGGTCAGCTCGCGCTGGTTGGCGATCAGGCTTTCGATGCGCTCGGCCATCTGGTTGAAGTGCCCGGCCAGCTCGCGCACGGTAGAACGGCGTGGCAGCAGGATGCGCGAGCCGAGGTCGTTATCGCCAAAGTGCTGCGCGGCCAGGCGGATATGCTCCAGGTCACGCCAGTGCGGGCGTACCCAAAAATACAGGACGATGGCCAGGCTTACGCCCAGAAAGCCATAGGCCCACAGGTACAACCATTTGGGTTCTTCCGGCAGCTTGATCTGCAGCAGCTGCGGGCCGCCATCAATGGTGGCCAGGAATTCCATGAAGTCGCCGCGCACCACCAGTTGGCCGCCTGCCAACAATTGTTGCTCACGGTCATTGAGCGCCAGGGTGTCGCGCGGCACCAGCTTGAGGCGCAAACCATAATGGGGTTGCAACTCCGCCAGGCGCGCATCGCGGGCCGCGCCCTGCACCGGGCGCAGTTGCTCGACCAGCCCGTAGGCCGGCCCGCGCAAGGCTTCGCGGTTATAGACCTCGTTGGCCTCGGGCAATAACTCGTCGAAGGTGTAGTTGACCAGCCAGATTGCCCCGGCCAACCCCAGCGCCAGGATCACATACAGGCGCAGAAACAGGCGCAGCATCTAAACCTCCCACGCAAACGGATTGAACAGGTAACCCTTGCCCCAGATGGTCTTGATGCACACCGGTTCGCGTGGGTTGTCGTTGAGCTTGCTGCGCAACTTGCTGATGTACACGTCGACACTGCGGTTCAGGCCGTCGAAGGCAATGCCGCGCATGCGGTTGAGAATGTCGTCGCGCGAAAGGATCTTTCCCGAGTTGCTGGCCAGCAGCCACAGCAGTTCGAACTCCATGGTGGTGAGGTCGATGGCCTCGCCGCCCAGGCTGACGCCCCGGCAACTGCGATCAATCGACAGCCGGCCAAACTCCAGCGCACCGCGCACCGTGGGCTCCGGCACCTGGCGGCGCTGCAGGGCACGCAGGCGCGCGAGCAGTACCGGCGGCT
The DNA here is from genome assembly GCF_030687515.1 of Pseudomonas sp. FP2338. NCBI lineage: Bacteria > Pseudomonadati > Pseudomonadota > Gammaproteobacteria > Pseudomonadales > Pseudomonadaceae > Pseudomonas > Pseudomonas sp. FP2338. The sequence goes on from NZ_CP117436.1 coordinate 3,458,049, forward strand.
TGATCGGTTTGATCACGTAGTCGTCGGCGCCCGACTCCAGGCCCAGGATGTGGTCCAGGTCGTCTTCCTTGGCGGTGAGGATGACGATAGGCGTGTCGGACACATTGCGAATCCCCCGGCACACATGCAGCCCGCTCTGGCCCGGCAGCATCAGGTCGAGCACCACAATCTTGGGTTTGAAGTCGAGAAAGGCCGCCAGGGCTTCATCGCCCCGGTGCACCACGCGCACCTCGAAACCATGTTGCGACAGGAAGTGCGCGATCAGCCCTGCCAGCTTTTCATCGTCCTCAACGAGCAGGACCTTGCCCAGACCCAGGTTTTCCATAAGTTCTCAGTGTGGATGCGCGGATTGAAGTGTGCGCATTATAGGTGGCAAGCTGGCCGACTTAAGCAACTGGCCACTACCGCCGGACGAAGCTTCATGCTTTTAAGAGTTTTTAACAAATAGCCTGCAATCTTTTACGCCACTAACAGGAGTTATATGCGCAAGGACTACCTGGCTTTTTTTATCTCGCTGTTCCTGTCGCGGCTGGCGGACCAGATTCTGTTGTTTATCGTGCCGCTGATCGTATTCCAAACCACCAACAGTGTGTCGTGGGCCGGCTTGGCGTTCTTCATCGAGTCACTGCCGCGTTACCTGGCGTTCCCGGTGTGCGGCGCATTGTGCGACAAGTTCTCGCCGGTGCGCATCCTGCATATCAGCCAGGTTTACCGCGCATTGGCGTGCGTGCTGGCGGTGGCGTTGTATGGCGTGTTCGACGGCATCTATTGGCTGGTGATCCTGTCGGCGCTGTGCGGCGTGTTGACGACCCAAGGCATCATGGCCCGCGAAGTGGTGATGCCGCATATCTTCAAGCATTACACCTATGCCAAGACCTTGTCCTACTCGCAGATCGCCGACCAGAGCGGCCTGGTGCTGGGGCCGCTGGTGGCGGCGCTGATGCTGGAGGTGTGGGCCTGGCCGTGGGTGGTGGTGGGCATTGCCGGGCTGTTTGTGCTCGCGGACCTGGCGATGTTGGTGTGGCAGCGCAACACCACGGTCAGCCTGGAGAGCTTTGAGCAGCATCAGGATATCTGGCTGCAACCGCTGCGCATTGCCTACGGGCACATTCGCAAAGTGGCGGAACTGAAGCGGATCATTGCCCTGGCGGTGGGCGTCAATCTGATCATCGGGGTCACGCTGGCGACGTCTGCGGCCATGGTCACTGGCCTGTTCGACGCCGGCAAAGATGCCTATGCGTTGTTGCAGGCTGCGGGCGCGGTGGTGACCATCGTTATTCTGTTTTACCTGGCGCGTTCCAGCCTGCCGTTGAAGGTGCTCGGCGGGTTGTCCTATTCCATGATTGCGGCGGGGGCGTTGATCATGGCCGTCAGCCCCAATCTGTGGGCTTACACCCTGGGGTTCCTGCTGATCACCGGCTTCGACAAGATTTTCAATGTGTACATGCGCAGCACCCGCCAGCGGGTGATTCCGGTGCAGGACTTCGGCAAGACAGTGGGCGTGATCACCTTGCTCAACAACCTGGCGCAGCCGTTGGCTGGCCTGTTGATCGCCGTGCTCGCGGCGCCGCTGGGCACGCAAACGGTGATCCTGCTGCTGGCCGGGATCACCGCGCTGATCGGCGTGGCCGTCGCCTCAGGCTGGCACGCCACTGTGAAAGCGGAACTCGATGTCGGGTGACTCGATCAGTTCCTGCTCGGCGGCGCGCACCCGTTCTATCACCTGAGCGATGTCCTTGGCATCGCCGTACTGGTAGGCGAGCTTCAGATAACCCTGGAAGTGCCGGGCCTCGCTTTTGAGCAAACCGAAGTAGAACTTGCCGAGTTCTTCGTCCAAATGCGGTACCAGGGCTTCGAAACGCTCGCAACTGCGAGCCTCGATAAAGGCGCCGACCACCAGCGTGTCCACCAGCTTGACCGGCTCATGGCTGCGCACCACCTTGCGTAAACCCGAGGCGTAACGGCCGGCATGCAGTTGGCGCAGCTCGACCTTACGCTTTTTGATCAGGCGCATGACTTGTTCGTGGTGCACCAGCTCTTCACGGGCCAGGCGCGACATCATGCTGATCAGGTCCACATGAGCGTGGTACTTGGCGATCAGGCTGAGGGCGGTACTGGCGGCTTTGAATTCGCAGTTCTTGTGGTCGATCAGCAGGGTGTGCTGATCGGCCAACGCGGCCTGGACCCAGGCGTCGGGGGTGCGGCAGCCGAGGAATTCGTGGATTTCGGGCAGGTTCATCGGGCTCACGGGCAAAAGGATCACAAAAGGCAGGCGATTATACCGACCCCGCCGCAGACCACCAGCCACCGGCTTTGATGTGCATCAACATGACGTCTGGTGGGCAGCAACTATAGTTGTTCCAGGCCCACCCTTTTGGAGACCCCGACCATGCAAGCCATTCGCAGCATCCTGGTGGTTATCGAACCTGAGCATTCCGAAAGCCTGGCGCTCAAGCGCGCCAAGCTGATTGCCGGGGTCACCGGCGCGCACCTGCACTTGCTGGTGTGCGACAAAAAGCACGAGCATTCGGCGCTGCTGAGCCTGCTCAAGTCCGGCCTGCAGGAGGACGGCTACAGCGTGACCACCGAGCAGGCGTGGAATGACAGCCTGCATGAAACCATCATCGATGTGCAGCAGGCCGAAGGCTGTGGCCTGGTGATCAAGCAGCACTTTGCCGACAGCCCGCTGAAAAAGGCCCTGCTGACGCCGGCAGACTGGAAACTGCTGCGTTACTGCCCTACCGCGGTGCTGCTAGTGAAAACCTCGACGCCCTGGGCCGACAAGGTGGTGCTGGGGGCGATTGATGTGGGCAACAGCGACAGCGAACATCAGGCGCTGCACAACACCATCATCGACCATGGCTTCGACATTGCGCGCCTGGCCAAAGCACAGCTGCACGTGATCAGTGCCCATCCGTCGCCGATGCTGTCGGCGGCAGACCCGACCTTCCAGCTCAAGGAAACCATCGAGGCGCGCTATCGCGAGCAGTGCAAGGCGTTCCAGGCCGAGTTTGATATCGACGACACCCACCTGCATATCGAGGAAGGCCCGGCGGATGTGTTGATCCCCCATGCAGCCCACACTTTGCAAGCGGCGGTGACCATTATCGGTACGGTGGCGCGCACAGGGATTTCCGGCGCATTGATCGGCAATACGGCGGAGGTGGTGCTGGATGCGGTGGAAGGTGATGTGCTGGTGCTCAAGCCGCAGGCGTTGATGGACCATCTGCAGGAGTTGGCGACCAAGCCTTGATCTACGGGGCGATGGAAATCAAAGGTGGGAGCTGGCTTGCCTGCGATAGCAACCTTACAGTCAACACACCTTTGGCTGATCTACCACCATCGCAGGCAAGCCAGCTCCCACATTGACCTCTGCGGTCAGTGGCCCAGTGCGTCCTTCAGGAACCCCGGCGCGATATAGCGCTGGTAATGCGCCTCGGACAAGATAAAGAACTCACGATCGATGGCATCCCGCAGATCCGGAAGTGCCCAGTCGCGAAACTCCGGCAGCAGCACCATGCCATAGGCTTCCAGGTTGGAAATCACCCGCGCGCCTCGGGCGATCAGCTGGTAGGCCCAGCAGTACTCCGACTGGTGTGGCACAAAGCGAATCTTGCGCTGCTCAAGCTGCCCGCGCAGCATCTTGGGGTCAAAGACTTCCAGTTTGCCCGCCATCACTTGCACCAACAGCTGTTCCAATCGCAGCCATACCGCGCGTTTTTCTTCTTCGTTATAGCCATTCCACTGGATCACCTCATGGTGAAAGCGCTTGCAGCCGCGGCACACGAGATCGCCGTAAACCGTGGAGCACAGGCCGACGCAGGGGGTCTTGATGGCTTGGTTGGACATGGGCAGCGCACACAAATCAGCGAAACAGTGCGCCATGTTAGCCCTTTGTCTAAGGTTGATCACCCAGCAAACTTGGTTAGGTAACTTACCTTTAGATTTTTTTTGCCGTAGAATCATCCGGCCTTGTAAGGCGCCAATAATCCGCTGGAAGCTGTTTTCAAAGCGTCACGAGCACAGTCGTTCCTTCAGAACGGTGTTGGCGCGGGTTTGACCCCGGTAGGTCAAAAACCGCGCCAACCCTCATCAGCTCCGTTCTGCAGGCGTAAAACTTTGAAAGCAGCTTCTGTGAGGAATGCCGGCAGCGCTGGCTTTGCGGCCCAAAAAGCCCCCGAGCGCATGCGTGCCGTTCATTTCTGGATGAGCGTCCCGTGGGACCACTGATGAGGGTAATAACTGTGCTTGAAGCCTACCGCAAACATATCGAAGAGCGCGCAGCACTGGGTATCGTTCCCCAGCCGCTTAACGCCGAACAAACCGCAGGCCTGGTCGAGCTGCTGAAGAATCCTCCGGCTGGCGAAGAAGAATTTCTCGTTGACCTGATCACCAACCGCATTCCACCAGGCGTTGACGAGGCTGCCTACGTCAAGGCCGGCTTCCTGTCCGCCCTGGCCAAGGGCGAAGTCACTTCTCCCCTGATCGACAAGAAACGCGCGGTTGAACTGCTTGGCACCATGCAAGGTGGCTACAACATCGTGACGTTGGTCGAGCTGCTGGACGACGCCGAGCTGGCCCCTGTCGCGGCCGCCCAACTCAAGCACACCCTGCTGATGTTCGATGCGTTCCACGACGTGGCCGAAAAAGCCAAGAACGGCAACGAGCACGCCAAAGGCGTGATCCAGTCCTGGGCTGACGGCGAGTGGTTCCGCAACCGCCCGACCCTGGCCGACAAGATCAGCCTGCGCGTCTTCAAGGTCACCGGCGAAACCAACACCGACGACCTGTCCCCTGCCCCGGACGCCTGGTCCCGCCCTGACATCCCGCTGCACGCCCTGGCCATGCTGAAAATGGCACGCGAAGGCATCGTGCCGGACGAGCAAGGCAAAACCGGCCCGATGAAGCAGATCGAAGAGATGCGCGGCCAAGGTTTCCCGATCGCCTACGTCGGCGACGTGGTCGGTACCGGTTCGTCGCGTAAATCGGCAACCAACTCGGTATTGTGGTTCTTCGGCGACGACGTACCGTACGTGCCGAACAAGCGCGCCGGCGGCTTCTGCTTCGGCAGCAAGATCGCTCCAATCTTCTACAACACCATGGAAGATGCTGGCGCACTGCCAATCGAATTCGACGTTACCAACATGAACATGGGCGACGTGATCGACCTGTACCCGCATGCTGGCAAAGTCTGCAAACACGGCACCGACGAAGTCCTGACCACCTTCGAAATGAAGACCCCGGTGCTGCTGGACGAAGTTCGCGCCGGCGGCCGTATTCCGCTGATCATCGGTCGCGGCCTGACCGACAAGGCCCGTGCTGAACTGGGCCTGGGCCCTACCGACCTGTTCAAACTGCCTGAAGCCCCTGTCGACACTGGCAAAGGCTTCACCCTGGCACAGAAAATGGTCGGCAAGGCTTGCGGTCTGCCAGAAGGCAAAGGCGTTCGTCCTGGCACCTACTGCGAGCCGAAGATGACCACCGTGGGTTCTCAGGACACCACCGGTCCTATGACCCGTGATGAACTCAAAGACCTGGCGTGCCTGGGCTTCTCGACCGATCTGGTAATGCAGTCGTTCTGCCATACCGCGGCTTACCCCAAGCCGATCGACGTGACCACCCACCACACCCTGCCCGACTTCATCATGACCCGTGGCGGTGTATCGCTGCGTCCAGGCGACGGCATCATCCACAGCTGGCTGAACCGTATGCTGCTGCCGGATACCGTCGGCACCGGTGGTGACTCCCACACCCGTTTCCCGATGGGCATCTCGTTCCCGGCCGGTTCCGGTCTGGTCGCGTTCGCCGCAGCCACTGGCGTAATGCCACTGGACATGCCGGAATCGATCCTGGTGCGCTTCAAAGGCAAAATGAAACCTGGCATCACCCTGCGTGACCTGGTTCATGCCATTCCTTACTACGCGATCCAGGCTGGCCTGCTGACCGTAGAGAAGAAAGGCAAGAAGAACGCCTTCTCCGGCCGCATCCTGGAAATCGAAGGCCTGAACGACCTGACGCTGGAACAAGCCTTTGAGCTGTCCGACGCCTCGGCTGAACGTTCGGCTGCCGGTTGCACCATCAAGCTGTCCAAGGAATCGGTCACCGAGTACCTGAACTCCAACATCACCCTGCTGCGCTGGATGATCGGCGAAGGCTACGGCGATGCACGCACCCTGGAACGTCGAGCCCAAGCGATGGAAGCCTGGGTTGCCAACCCTGAGCTGATGGAAGCCGATGCCGACGCCGAATACGCCGAAATCATCGAGATCGACCTGGCCGAAATCAACGAGCCGATCCTCTGCGCACCAAACGACCCGGACGATGCCCGTCTGTTGTCCAGCGTTGCCGGCGAGAAGATCGACGAAGTGTTCATCGGTTCGTGCATGACCAACATCGGTCACTTCCGCGCTGCCGGTAAACTGCTGGAGCAGGTCAAAGGTCAGCTGCCAACCCGTCTGTGGCTGTCGCCGCCGACCAAGATGGACGCTCACCAACTGACCGAAGAAGGCTACTACGGCATCTACGGCAAGGCCGGCGCGCGTATGGAAATGCCGGGCTGCTCGCTGTGCATGGGTAACCAGGCACGTGTAGAGCCGAACTCGACGGTGGTGTCGACTTCGACCCGTAACTTCCCGAACCGTCTGGGTGATGGCGCGAACGTCTACCTGGCCTCGGCTGAGCTGGCGGCAGTTGCCTCCACGCTGGGTCGCCTGCCGACCGTCGAAGAGTACATGGGTTACGCAGCGAAACTGGACACCATGGCCAGTGACGTTTACCGCTACCTGAACTTCGACCAGATCGCCGAGTTCCGCAAGATCGCAGCAAGCGCCAACATCCCGGTGATTCAAGCCTAAGATGTGGTGATTTAAAAAACGCCGCGCATCGCAAGATGCGCGGCGTTTTTTTATGCCTGGAATACGATATTCGTCACACCGAAAAACCACTGTGGGAGCTGGCTTGCCTGCGATAGCAGTCGTTCAGTTAATTTATCTGTATCTGACACACTGCATTCGCGAGCAAGCCCGCTCCCACAGTTAACTGCAGGCAGTTTTGAATATGAGGTCGGCTGCAGATTTGCATGCACTGTAGAGCTGCTTTTCTGTGGGAGCGGGCTTGTCGAATCGTCGCACCGCTGCGATGCAGACACCTCGGTACATCAGGCACTCCGAGTTGATGCTATCGCAGGCAAGCCAGCTCCCACCTTTGACCGAGTATGGCTCTGCTGTTGCATACCGAGCCATAGCGAGGCACCGAGTATTGGGGTGTCCTCATTGCCATCGGGATTTTTTTCGGACACAAAAAAAGCCGACTCACGCAGTGCGCGAATCGGCTTTGCTACCTGCTGCCGGTTATCAGGACAGCAGCGAGTAAACCAACGCAGTAATCGCGACCAGGCCTACAGCGGTGACAAACACATTCGACGCCTGCCCACGGTACTTGGCCATGGCCGGCACCTTGCGGATCGCGTACATCGGCATCAGGAACAGGATCGACGCGATGATCGGGCCACCGAGGGTTTCAATCATGCCGAGAATGCTCGGGTTGAGCGTGGCGACCAGCCAGCACACCACCAGCATGAACGCGGCGGTCATGCGGTCCAGGGACTTGGCAGCCGGACGACGCCCGGTTTTCAATACCAGCCCCTTGAGGCCTTCACTGGCGCCGATGTAGTGGCCCAGGAACGACTTGGCAATCGCCACGAATGCAATCAACGGTGCGGCGAAGGCGATGGTCGGGTTGTCGAAGTGGTTGGCCAGGTACGACAGGATCGACAGGTTCTGCGCTTTCGCTTCGGCCAGTTGTGCCGGCGACAGGGTCAGCACGCAGCTGAACACGAAGAACAGCACCATTACCACCATCAACAGGTGCGCGCGGCACAGGATCTGCGAGCTGCGTTCATCGGCATTGGCGCCGTACTGGCGTTTCTGGTCGACCGCGAACGCCGAGATGATCGGCGAATGGTTGAACGAGAACACCATCACCGGAATCGCCAGCCACAAGGTATTGAGCAGCGCGGACGGCGCCGGGACTTCGCTGGCAGTGCTGAGGATGCCGCCGGTCCAGTGTGGGACCAGGTACACCGCCAGGAACAGCAAGGCAACGATAAACGGATACACCATCAGGCTCATGGCCTTGACGATCACTTGCTCGCCGCAACGCACCACGGCCAGCAGGCCGAGGATCAACACAAAGGCCAGGATCGCGCGTGGCGGCGGCATGATGTGCAGTTGGTGTTCCATGAAACTGCTGACGGTGTTGGTCAGGGCCACGCTGTAGATCAGCAGGATCGGGAAGATGGCGAAGAAGTACAGCAAGGTGATCAGCGCACCGGCCTTGAGGCCGAAGTGCTCTTCAACGACGTCGGTGATGTCGGAGCCGGCACGGCCGGACAGCACGAAACGCGTCAGCCCACGGTGAGCGAAAAACGTCATCGGGAACGCCAGCAATGCCAGGATCACCAGGGGCCAGAAGCCGCCCAGGCCGGCGTTGATCGGCAAAAACAAAGTACCGGCGCCAATAGCGGTGCCGAAGAGGCCGAGCATCCAGGTGGTGTCCTGGCGGCTCCAGCTTGTGAGGGTTGCAGGTGTCGTTGCATAGCGTTCGTCGACGCTATTGGCCTGATCATTCATCCGGTCGGATCTCCGCATTTACACGGCCGGGGCGAGTCAGAAAAACCTGACAGGCAGCGCCTCGACCATAGAAGGGGCCGGATTGTCCGGGATTCTCTCGAATAAGCAAAGACTTAGCTGAGGAATGGTTAGCCGGTGCAGGCGTGCAAGTGGGGTTCTAGGCGGCCGTTTGCGAGGGCTGGGGCGGCGCAGTGCCTACAAAACACAATTTTTCCCTACCTACGACTTCATGCCCATTGCCCAAGCAGAGCAAACCAAGGCGCGGCAGGCACAAACAGCCAGTAATAGCGCTCCGGGGCTGGCGCTTCAAACATCGCGGCAACCCTTGGAGAATAGATTCCACAAAAAATCTATTTTAGTATCCCACCCATTCCTGTACTTTTCAGGCACTGCCCGCCTTTATCCTGAGTGCCCAGCCATGCCGCGCGTCTCCCGCAAACAAGCCGAACTCAACCGCGAAATCATCGTACAGGCTGCCACGCATCTGTTTCGTGAGCGCGGTTTACACGGCATCAGCCTGTCGGATGTAATGGCCGCAGCCGGCCTGACTCACGGCGGTTTCTATGGGCACTTCGCGTCCAAGGAGTCATTGGCGACGGAGGCGTGCCAAAAGGCATTCGAACAATCGAACCTGGGCTGGCAGGAAAAAATCAACCGCAGTGATGATGTGCGCGCCGCCCGTGACGCCATCCTGCGTCCGTATTTTTCCACCCGCCACCGTGACAACCCTGGCGACGGCTGCCCCATCTCGGCCTTTACCCCGGACATGTGCCATGAGCCCGCTGACACGGCGTTGCAACGTACCTTTATTGAGGGTGTTGAACAGTCACTGGAGGTTTTTGCGCAGCTTCAGGATGAAGACCGCGAGGCGATGCTCGCCAAGTACGCAATGATGATTGGCGCGCTCACCCTCGCCCGTGCGACACGCGGCAGCAGTTTGTCAGATGAATTCCTTGAGGCTGCAAGAAATACCCTGCTGCAAGAGCAGAACTCGGACAGCGCCGTTGACAGCCACGTGCCCTCCCCAGCATGATCAGGCCATGAACTTAATTCAGCTCTGCCTCACCCGCACCACCACCACGACCGCTTATGGCGGGTCGTGCGGTTGCTGTGGGTGCCAGAGCTAAAGACACCCAGCAACAACCCAAGGCCCCGCCAGTAATGGACGGGGCCTTTTTATTGCCCCGCCCGCTGGCCACTGCAAGGAGCAAGACCATGGCAAACGCCCTGTTGATCATCGATATGCAAACCGGTTTATACGACGGGCCGGCCCCCCCCTTCGAGCGCGAGCGCGTGCTGGGCACCATCAACCAGCTTATCCAGCGCGCCCGCAACGCCGGCGCCCCTATCTTCGTCGCCCGCCACACCGGCCCCGCGGGGTCGCCGATTGCAGCTGGCAGCCCGCTCTGGCAGCTGTGGCACGGCCTCGATGTGGACGCAGCGCGTGACCACCTGTTCAATAAAACCCGCCCCAGTTGCTTCCTGGGCACCGAGCTGGCGCAACAACTGGCGGCAGCGCAGGTCGACGAATTGGTGGTGGTCGGCATGAAAACCCAGTTTTGCATCGACACCACGTGTCGAGTAGCAGTGGAGCTTGGGTTTTCGGTGGTGCTGCCCGAGGACGGCCATACCTGCATGGACACCCCGACCTTGTCGGCCCAGGCGATCATCGAGCATCACAATGCGACCTTGGCGGGAGCATTTGTGAAGCGGGTGAAAGCGCTGGATATTGAGTTCTAGCGTCATCTGTGCGGGATTTTTCTGATTGAGCAAATCGCTCCGTCTTACAAATCCCGCATACTCCTCCTATCAAACCCTTCAGGAAGAGCCTTGCGATGCCCACCACTGTTCTGGTCCTGGTTGAAACCATCAACGAATACCTGCAAATCATCGAGAGCAACGACTTTCATGTGATTCTGGCACCGACGCCGGCCGAGCGTGCCCAAGCGATCAAGGCCCACGGCGCGCAGATCAAGGCGGTACTCACCCGTGGCCCGCTGGGGCTGTATGCCGAAGAAATCGCGGCGCTGCCGTTGCTGGAGATTATCTGCGTGATCGGCGCAGGTTATGAGCACGTGGATCTGCAAGCGGCGAGCAATCGCGGGATCGTGGTCACCAACGGTGCCGGCGTGAACGCGCCGTCAGTGGCTGACCACGCCATGGCCTTGCTGTTGGCGCTGGTGCGCGGCATTCCCCAGACTGACGCGGCGGTGCGGCGCAGCGAATGGCCGAAAGTGATGCGCCCTTCCCTGGGCGGCAAGCAACTGGGCATTCTCGGCCTCGGCGCAGTGGGCATGGAGATAGCCAAGCGTGCCGCCCTCGGTTTTGGCATGGAAGTGAGTTACCACAACCGCCAGCCCCGCGATGATGTGGACTACACCTACTGCGCAACCGCCGTGGAGCTGGCGCGCACCTCGGACTTCCTGATCCTGGCCACGCCGGGCGGGGCCAGCACCCGCCACTTGATTGATCGCCACGCCCTGGACGCGTTGGGGCCGAACGGTTACCTGGTGAACATCGGACGTGGCAGCGTGGTGGTGACCGCCGACCTGGTGGCTGCGCTGGAACAACGCCGTATCGGCGGCGCCGCATTGGATGTGTTCGACGATGAACCGAAAGTGCCCGACGCCCTCAAGCGCCTGAGCAATACCGTGCTCACCTCCCATGTAGCAGGGCTTTCGCCGGAAGCGGCCCACGACACCGTGCAACGCGTGGCCGATAACCTGGTGGAATACTTCGCCGGCCGCCCAGTGCTGACACCGGTTACCCTGCCGCCGCGCAACTAGTAGCGATTAGCCAGCGCCGGCGCAAAACCTGACTACACTGCTTGCGGGTATGCTCAGGACGTCGGTGCAGGACCGGCGAAGGAACGCACAATGATTGGCCATGGACTCGGCCCGGCCCGCCAGCGCGGCGCCATCGGCCTGATAGGCGCGTTAACCCTCGGTATTGCGCTGCTGTTTCTGCTGCTGGTGGTCGACAGCGGTCGCCTGTACCTGGAGAAGCGCAAATTGCAGCGTGTGGCCGACACCGCAGCGCTGGAGGCGGTAAGCCGCAGCGGCACATGCGCGGCGCCCGCCCGCAATGCTGCGCAGTTTGCAATTGAAAGCGCGGCGCGCAACAACTTTAGCCTCGACGACAATCGCACGCTGGCCACCGCCTGCGGCACCCTGGCCACCGGCGCAGATTTTATGCGCACGTTCAGCGCCGACCCGAGCAAAACCGACGCTATCCGGGTGGTTGCCACCCATCGCGTGCACACCAGCCTTGCCCATGGCGTGCTCACCCTGTTCTCGGGCCAGCCCGTCAACCTGACAACGCTGCTGAGCGCCACCGCCGTCGCCGCCGCGCCAACCCCCACGGTTGCCCAGCTCACGGTTCGCAGCACCTTATTGACCGTGGACAGCACCCAGTCTGTCGCCCTTAACGCCTTGATCGGTGGACTGCTGGGCGGCAAGTTGCAGTTGGACGCAGTGGGCTGGAATGGCCTGCTCAACACCGATATCAGCCTGCTCAAGTACCTGGATGCCCTGGCCATCGAATTGAAAGTCAGCGCCGGCAACTACGACCAGTTGCTCAAGACCGACGCCACCGTCGGCCAACTGATCCAGGCGGCCATTGATGTGCTCAAGCTGGGCGGTGATGCGGTCAACGTGGTGATCAACAACCTGGAAGCCATCAAGCTGATTGCACCGGGCACGCAGATCCTGCACCTGGGCGACCTGATCAATATCCAGAATGGCACCGACAAAACTGCCTTGGATGTAAACCTGCAACTGTTCAACCTGATCCAGGGTTTTGTGCAACTGTCGAACAAAGCCAGCGCGGTTGCCGTGGAGTTGCCGGTCAATGTGCTGGGCCTGCTCGGCGTGACCGTGTCGACCAAAGTGATCGAGCCCGGGCAGGTTTCCAGCATCGGCAATCCCAAAGATATCGCCAAGCAGCCCATCTATGTGCGCACCGCCCAAGTGCGCACCTTGATCTCGGTAAAATTGCCGATCGTCACCTTGGTCAATAACCTGCTGGGGGGCGTGGTGCAGGCGCTCAGTGACCTGCTCGGCGGCCTGTTTGGCTTGCTCGACCCCAATTGCTGCCTGGTCGCCAGCCTGGAAATCGGCGACACCCTCGACATCGCCCTCGAAGCCGCCGGCGGCAGCGCCAGGGTCACGGGCTACAGTTGCGACAGCGGTAAAAAGTCGTTGTCGGTACTCGGCGAAACCTCGGCATTGCGCGCAATGATTGGCCAGGTTGACCCCAAGAACCTGTACTCATCCACCGAAACACTCAAGGTAGACGAGTACCCGCTGGTGGATATCGGCACTAAAACCTGCAAGCGCGGCACGGGCATGTGCGGCAACAGGCAGGGCTTTGCAGCGGGCGGCCTGGGCATCCGCGTCGACAGCGAAGTGTTGAAAACCGCGCGTGCGCACACCTACACCGACCCGCCCGCTATCAACCAGCAACCGCTCTATTACGCATTCGCCAGCTCGAACGCGGTCAGCAGCCTCAAGGAAACACTCACCGGCATACACCTGATCAACCACCCGGCCAAAATGGCCAGCCTGTTGGGTGCCGTGCTGGGCCTGGTCACGGGCGTGGTCAACGGTTTGCTCACTACCCTGGGCGGTTTGATTGCCGGGCTGCTCGGTCCGCTGCTCGACCCCATCGTCAACAACCTGCTCGCCGGCCTGGGCATCGACCTGGCAAAAGTCGAAATCGGTGCCAACCTGTCCTGCAACCCCGGTGGCCGGGCGATGCTGGTGATCTGAGCACATCAGGCCCGCTGATCATCGTCCAACACGCTAACCTATTAAGCCGCCCCGACCTTGTCGCTGGGCGGCGGTGCGCATTAGATTAGCCAATAGTCCAAGGCCTTTAGAATAAGCAGAAGGGATAAGCATGGCGCTTAACGACCAATCGACCCAGATTCGCCCCGGCGAAGAACTTGATGCCAGCCTCATCGATCCCTACCTCAAGGCGCATATTCCGGGCCTTGCCGGCACGGTCAAGATCAGCCAGTTCCCCGGTGGCGCGTCGAACCTGACGTACCTGCTGGAATACCCCGGCCAGGAATTCGTGCTGCGCCGCCCGCCGTTTGGCCACAAAGCCAAGTCCGCCCACGACATGGGCCGCGAATACCGCATTCTCAATCAGCTCAAGGACGGCTTCCCGTATTGCCCCAAAGCCTATGTGCACTGCCTTGATGAGTCGGTGATCGGCGCCGAGTTCTATGTGATGGAGCGCGTCAACGGCATCATCCTGCGCTCGGACCTGCCCGCCGAACTGGGCCTGGACGCGGCCAAGACCGAGGCACTGTGCAAAAGCTTTATCGACAAGTTCGTCGAACTGCACCAAGTGGATTACGCCGCCTGTGGCCTGGCCGACCTGGGCAAACCTGAAGGGTATGTTGAGCGCCAGATTCGTGGCTGGAGCGACCGCTACGAAAAAGCCCTGACGCCCGACGCACCCAGCTGGGAAACCGTGCGCGCTTGGCTCAACGACAAGATGCCGGCCGACCACCCGACCTCCAGCATCGTGCACAACGACTACCGCTTCGACAACGTGATCCTCGACCCGCACAACCCGATGCAGATCATCGGCGTACTGGACTGGGAACTCACCACGTTAGGCGACCCACTGATGGACTTGGGCAACACCCTCGCCTACTGGATCGAAGCCGCTGACCCTGCGCCCGTGCAGCTGATGCGCCGCCAGCCCAGTAACGCGCCGGGCATGCTCACGCGCCGCCAGTTTGTGGATTACTACGCCGAGCGCTCCGGCATCCAGATCGACAATTTCGACTTCTACTACACCTACGGCCTGTTCCGTTTGGCCGGCATTGTGCAGCAGATCTACTACCGTTTTTTCCACGGCCAGACCCAGGACAAACGCTTTGCGCAGTTCATCCATATGAACAAGCTGCTGGAGCAAATGAGCCTGAATGTCATCGCTAAATCAGCCCTCTGACTACAAGAGCAAGGAACCCAGCATGTCCAAGACCCATCTGTTCGACCTTGACGGCAAGATCGCATTTGTTTCCGGCGCCAGCCGTGGCATTGGTGAAGCCATCGCCAAGCTCCTGGCCCAGCAAGGTGCGCACGTGATCGTCTCCAGCCGCAAGCTCGAAGGCTGCCAGCACGTGGCCGACGCGATCATCGCCGCCGGCGGCAAAGCCACCGCCGTGGCCTGCCATATTGGTGAAATGGAGCAGATTACCCAGGTGTTCGCCGGTATCCGTGAGCAGTTCGGTCGCCTGGATATCCTGGTCAACAATGCCGCAACCAATCCGCAGTTCTGCAACGTACTGGACACCGACCTGGGTGCGTTTCAGAAGACCGTTGACGTGAACATTCGCGGCTACTTCTTCATGTCGGTGGAAGCCGGCAAGCTGATGCGCGACAACGGCGGCGGCAGCATCATCAACGTGGCCTCGATCAACGGCATCTCCCCGGGCGTGTTCCAGGGCATCTACTCGGTGACCAAGGCCGCCGTGATCAACATGACCAAGGTGTTTGCCAAGGAGTGCGCGGCGTTCGGCATCCGTTGCAATGCGCTGCTGCCGGGCCTGACCGACACCAAGTTCGCCTCGGCGCTGGTCAAGAACGACTCGATCCTGAAGATGGCCCTGGCGCAGATCCCGCTCAAGCGCGTGGCCGACCCAAGCGAGATGGCCGGTGCGGTGCTGTTCCTGGCCAGCGATGCGTCCAGCTACACCACCGGTGTGTCGCTGAATGTGGACGGTGGTTTCCTGTCCTGACCAGACCTTCCAGGCCCCGCGAAAACCCTGTGGGAGCAAGCTTACTGTGGCGAGCAAGCTTGCTTGCGCTGGGGTGCGAAGCGCCCCCAAAAATCGGGAGACTGCTGCACAGTCCAACGGGAGCAAGCTCCCTCGCCACACACTTACGGGCGCTTGAACTGTTGGCGTAGCGTCTCTATGCGCGGTCGGCACACACAGCCTTCCAAGTGATCATTGACCATCCCCATCGCCTGCATCAGCGCGTACATCGTGGTGGGGCCAACAAAGGTCCAGCCGCGTTTCTTCAAGGCTTTGGACAAGCGCACCGATGCCGGTGACGTCGGGTTGCCGGTCCAGTAAGCCATGTCTACCACCGCCGGGCGTTCCTCTGGCGTAGGTTCAAATGCCCACAACCAGCGCGCCAGCGAACCGGTTTCGTCCACCAGCTCACAGGCCCGGCGCGCGTTGTTGATCGTCGAGACAATCTTCGCGCGGTTGCGCACGATGCCTGGGTCGTTCATCAGCCGCTCGATATCGGCCTCGCCGTATTGCGCAACGCGGCGAAAATCAAACCCTTCGAACGCCGCCCGAAACTGCTCGCGCTTGCGCAAAATGGTGATCCACGCCATGCCCGCCTGAAAACCTTCCAGGCAAATTTTCTCGTACAGCTGGGTATCGTCTGCCACCGGCACGCCCCACTCGTGGTCGTGGTAATGCGGATATTCAGGTGCGGCAGTGCGCCAGGTGCAGTGCGTCTGGCCTGCTGCGTCGGTGGTCAGCCCGGGTCTATCCATGTGTCACCTCGCCAATCAAGGCGCGGATGATAAGCGAAAAAAATTATTACCTGCCAACCGCTCAAGCATCACCCTTACCGACCAACTGGTCAGACCGGGACCTGGCAACCGCCGAATATTTACTTGTGATTTGAAAAAAACCCGGCGTAGACTGGCCGCGCACTGGACATACCGGTAAGACCACAACAATTAAGCCCTGGAACCACCAGGGCACCGAATAGAGATCCCTCCCATGCTCAGATGGTGCTCGCGTTCGATTTTCCTGCAAGTCGTGATTGGCCTGATGTTAGGCGTTATTTGCGGCCTGGCCCTTCCCGAATTCTCCTCGCAACTCAAACCCCTGGGTGACGGCTTTATCAAGCTGATCAAAATGCTGATCGGCCTGATCGTATTCTGCGTGGTGGTCAGCGGTATTTCCGGTGCCGGCGACCTGAAGAAGGTCGGGCGCATTGGCTTGAAGTCAGTGATCTACTTCGAAGTGCTGACCACCGTCGCCCTGGTGATCGGCCTGATCATGGCGTTCAGCACCGGTATCGGCCAAGGCGCCAATATTCACTTGGAGCAGCTGTCGTCCGCCGGTCTCAATGAGCTGGCCGACAAGGGCCAGCACATTCGCGGCACCAGCCAGTTCCTGATGGACCTGATCCCCAACTCGGTGATCGGCGCCTTTGCCGACAACAACGTGCTGCAAGTGCTGCTGTTTTCGGTGCTGTTCGGCAGCGCGCTGAACCTGGTGGGCGAAGCCGCTTCCGGCATCTCGCGGCTGATCAACGAACTTAGCCATGTGATCTTTCGCATCATGGGCATGATCGTGCGCCTGGCGCCAATCGGTGTATTCGGCGCCATAGCCTTCACCACCAGCACCTACGGCCTGGATTCACTGCAACACCTGGGCAGCCTGGTGGGCTTGTTCTATCTGACCTGCTTTGCCTTTGTCGGGCTGGTGCTGGGCCTGGTGATGCGTTTGTCCGGCCTGCGCATGCTGCCGCTGCTCAAGTACCTGCGCGAAGAGCTGCTGATCGTGATGGGCACCGCCTCCTCCGACGCGGTATTGCCGCAGATCATGCGTAAACTCGAGCACTTGGGCATTGGCAGCTCCACCGTCGGCCTGGTGATTCCGACCGGTTATTCGTTCAACCTCGACGGTTTCTCGATCTACCTGACCCTGGCCATTGTGTTTATCGCCAATGCCACCGGCACGCCGCTGTCGATGACTGATTTGCTGACCATCCTGCTGGTGTCGTTGATCACCTCCAAAGGTGCCCACGGCATTCCGGGCTCGGCGCTGGTGATTTTGGCGGCCACGCTGACCGCGATCCCGGCGATTCCGGTGGTGGGCCTGGTGCTGGTGCTGGCGGTGGACTGGTTCATGGGCATCGGCCGCGCGCTGACTAACCTGATCGGCAACTGCGTGGCCACCGTGGCCATCGCCCGTTGGGAAAAAGACATTGATATCCAGCGCGCCAACAAGGTGCTCGACGGCGAGCAAGGGTATGCCTTCCAGGCCAAGAAGCCGGTGCTGCCGGCGCATCAGGAGTTTTAACCCAGTCTATGAGCGACATAAATCAAATGTGGGAGCGGGCTTGCTCGCGAAAGCGGTGGGTCAGTTGATAAATCCATTGGCTGACACTGCGCATTCGCGAGCAAGCCCGCTCCCACATTTTGATCATCGCTAATTTGACCATCGTATTGGCAACATCCAAGGAGACGTAGACGTGATCAGCACTTCAACCGTCGTCAATTCAGTCGTAGAAAAACTGCGCGCCGCACTCAAGCGGGGCCAGTGGCGCCAGGGCGACATGCTCCCCGGCCAGCGTGAACTGGCCGAGCAGATGGGCATCAGCCGCCCGAGCCTGCGCGAAGCCGTGATCGTGCTGGAAACCCTCGGCCTGGTGCGCTCGATGCCCGGTAAAGGCGTGGTGGTGCTGGAAACCAGCGTCAGCGAACCACAGTCCAGCGACGCTGTGGCCGACGCCAGCCTCGAAGATATCCTGCAACTGCGCTACACCCTCGAACCCTTTATTGTCGGCCTGGTGGCCCAGTCCATCAGCAGCAAGGAAGTCGGCCAGCTGCGCCTGACCTTGATGGACATGCGCGAAGCCCTGGATGCCGGCGACGCCGAAGCCGGCATGAACGCTTACATCGGCTTTCACGAAGAGCTGTTCGCGCTGACCTCCAACCCGATCTTCCAGAACGTGGTGCAGCAGACCAGCAACGCCCTCAAGCAAAGCGCGCAGGTACTGCGCAATTCGCCCGAGCACTTGGCCGAACGCCTGCAGGAGAACGACGCCGTGGTGCGCGCCATCCGCAACAAGAACAGCGCCCTGGCCAGCGCCGAAATGCGCCGGCACATCCTCCAGGAAGGCCTGCGCATGGGCATTCGTTTGAATATCCCGGACGACCATCTGGGCAGCTGATTTTTTGGAGACCGACCATGAGCGCCCATGCCCTGCAACGCAATGCTGTCCTCCCTGCCCTGCGCCTGGTTGGCGGCAAGAAACTTTCGGTGGATGACATCTACCCACGCCTGTTCGACGCCATCCTCGAACAACGCATCGCCCCGGCCAGCCGCTTTACCGAAGAGAGCCTGGGCGAAACCTTTGGTGTGAGCCGCAGCGTGATTCGCCGTGTGCTGGCCAAGCTGTCCCATCAGCAAGTGATCATTCTGCGCCCCAACCAGCGTGCCCAGGTGGCGGCGCCGGATGCGCAACAGACGCGGCAGATCCTGGAAGCACGACGGATGACCGAGATCACCGTGGTGCAGTTGGCGTGCGCCCAAGCGACCACCACGCAGATACGCCAGCTGCGTGAGTTGATTGCACGGGAGCGCGACTGCATCGAACGCGACCAGCGCGGGCCGGCAATTCGATTATCGGGGGAGTTTCATCTGCAATTGGCGCAGATGGCAGGCAACGCACCGTTGGCGCAATTTCTCAACAGCCTGGTGCCGTTGACGTCATTGATCATTGCGCAATATGAAGCGAAAGCCAGCACCTACTGCGCGTGGCAGGAGCATCTGGCGATTGTCGATGCGGTGGAGCAACGCGACGTGCGCAGCGCGACAAGCCTGATGAGCCGGCATCTGGATCACCTGGAGGACAAACTACTCCCGCTTGGGAAACGCCCGACATAACGAGCGCTCGCTAAGCAGCAGAATGCATTCATTCCTTACATCAAGGCCCACATACGGATGAATACTTCTATGCAACCCCTCGCCTTTACGTTGCTCGCAGCTCTTTTCATACCATCGCTCACGGTTTACGCACACGCCGGTGACGACGTAATCATCACACCCGCGCACCCCGTCTGGTTGCTTGAGCGGCCCGACGTCGACAGCCCGATGTTGACCACCGCACGGACTTTTGGTGACAGCGCTTACAACGACTTCCACACCAAGGCCAGCCTGGAAATCAGCTGCCACCCGGAAAATCCAACGGCCGGGCTGGCGCTGCAGATAACCCCGGAAACGCTGGGCTTGGACATTGAGCCATTTCATGGCAAAGACGCCAGCACCAATGGGCCGTTGCGTATGACCACGGGAGCACGCACGGCCATTGAGCTTTCGGTCAGTGGCGTCTGGACTTACGCCGGGTCTTTCCAGCTAGGGACGGTCTTTGCGTTCAGCACCCAAGTGCCGCGCGATGAACTGGCCTACTGGGCCAGTGATGCCTCACGGGGCCAGACGCTGAAACTTTGGTTGGCGCCTGCCAAGGCAGGCGGCCAGCCGCTGACGGCAACCTTTACATTGCCGGCAAACAACAGTGGGTTGAAAAAAGTTATTCAGCCATGTTTGGGTAGTCGTTAACGTTGGAAGATCAACTTGTGGGAGCGGGCTTGCTCGCGAAGGCGGTTTGTCAGTCACTATAAGTGTTGACTGATCCACCGCATTCGCGAGCAAGCCCGCTCCCACAGTGGATGTGTGGTGTTTGGTGAAGAGTGTTCCAACAAAAAGCCCCCGCCTCTCACGAGGCGGGGGCTTTTGTTTTACCGAGGGATCAAGCCGGCTGCAGCACCGACTGACCGCTCAATGCCAGGTCGAGCAACTCACGGTTGGCGACCGCATACATGGCGTAGTCCGTGCCGACTGCTGCACGGATTTCAACCATCATTGCGCGCCAGCGATCGGCCATGTCCTGGTGCTGCTCAAGCCACAGGGCCACACGGGCCTCCATGTCTTGTGGCGCATCGGCCATTTGCAGAACCGAAATGGTGATCGCCCGTTGCTGCCAGTCCACATCGTCGCGGAACGCTTCGCGGGCCTGGGCCTGCCAGTTGTTGGCCACCGGCAGATCGCTGATCTGCTGCAGGTACCACGGCAAGTCCAGGGCGCTGCCGACGGCGAAGTAGGCCTTGGCCACTTCGGCGGCGTCATGCCCGGTCACGTCGGCGGCTTCGATGATTGGCAGCAAGGTGTACAGGTGAGTCGTACCTGCAACCATGCGCGCCAACAACTCGGGTACGCCGGCTTCGGTGTAGGCCTGGTAGCGGTTCTGCCAGCCTTCGCGGGTCGGGCCTTCCAGCAGTTCGTCGAGCTTGAGGCCCAACGCCGCCAGGTGCGGACCGAAGTGCGCGGTGTCGCGGCCAGCGTCCTGCTCGTTGCGACGGCTGCGCAGGAACCAGCGCGTAGCGCGACGGCCCAGGCGCATCAGCTCATCCATCAGCTCCAGTTGCACGTCGGCGGACACCTGGTGGTCCAGGGCTTCGATCTGACGGAACCAGTGCGGGAGGTGGAAAATGTCACGCACGATCACATAAGCGCCGGCCACGTTCGCCGGGCTCATGCCGGTCGACTCTTTGAGTCGCTGAACGAAGGTGATGCCCATGTGGTTGACCAGGTCGTTGGCGATCTGGGTGCTGACGATTTCGCGCTTGAGACGGTGACGGCGCATGGCTTCGCCGAACTTGGCCACCAGGCTCGGCGGGAACGCGGTCTCCATGTCACGGGTCAGGTAGTCGTCATCCGGTACCAGCGACTTGAGCAAGGCTTCCTTGAGGTCGATCTTACTGTAGGAGATCAGCACCGACAGCTCGGGACGGGTCAGGCCCTTACCGGCGGAGGCACGCTCCACAAGCTGCTCTTCGGTCGGCAGGTACTCGATGGCGCGGTCCAGCTTGCCACGGCCTTCCAGGTCGCTCATCAGGCGCTTGTACTCGGCAGCACGCTCGTAAGCCTTGCGCGCGGCCAGGGACAACGCCTGGGTCTGCTTGTAGTTGTTGCCCAACACCAGGTTGCCGACTTCGTCGGTCATGCTCGCCAGCAGCTGGTTACGCTGCTTGTCGGTCATGTCACCGGCCTGCACCACTTCGTTGAGCAGGATCTTGATGTTCACTTCGTGGTCGGAGCAGTCCACACCACCGGCGTTGTCGATGAAGTCGGTGTTGGAACCGCCGCCATTGAGGCCGAATTCCACACGGCCCAATTGGGTCATGCCGAGGTTACCGCCCTCGCCCACTACCTTGCAGCGCAGTTCGTTGCCATTGACGCGCAGCGCGTCGTTGGCCTTGTCGCCCACGTCGGCATGGCTTTCGGTGCTGGCCTTGACGTAAGTCCCGATACCGCCGTTCCACAACAGGTCCACCGGGGCCTTGAGCAAGGCGTTGAGCAGTTCGGTCGGGGTCAGCTTGTCGGCCGAGATATCGAAGCGTTCTTTCATCTGGGGCGAAATGGCGATGCTTTTGGCACTGCGCGAGAAGATCCCGCCGCCTTCGGACATGATGCTGGTGTCGTAGTCGGTCCACGCCGAACGCGGCAGCTCGAACAAACGCTTGCGCTCGACAAAGCTGGTCGCCGGGTTCGGGTTCGGGTCGATGAAGATGTGCAGGTGGTTGAAGGCCGCGACCAGTTGCAGCGTGTCGGACATCAGCAAGCCGTTACCGAACACGTCACCGGCCATATCGCCGACGCCCACCACCGTGATGCTGTCTTCCTGCACGTTGATGCCGCGCTCACGGAAGTGACGCTGCACACCCACCCACGCGCCCTTGGCGGTGATGCCCATTTTTTTGTGGTCGTAACCGGCCGAACCACCGGAAGCGAACGCATCACCCAGCCAGAAGCCGTAGTCGATGGCAATGCCGTTGGCGATGTCGGAGAAGGTCGCAGTGCCCTTGTCCGCCGCAACGACCAGGTACGGGTCATCGTCGTCATGACGCACGACGTTGACCGGTGGCACCAGGGCGCCGTCCTTGAGGTTGTCGGTAATGTCCAACAGGCCGGAAATGAAGATGCGGTAGCAGGCGATGCCCTCGGCCGCGATCTCGTCACGGGTGCCGCCCAATGGCAGGCGACGCGGCAGGAAGCCACCTTTGGCGCCCACCGGCACGATCACCGAGTTCTTAACCTGCTGGGCTTTTACCAGGCCGAGCACTTCGGTGCGGAAGTCTTCTTCACGATCAGACCAGCGCAGGCCGCCGCGCGCAACGTTACCAAAGCGCAGGTGCACGCCTTCAACGCGCGGCGAGTACACGAAGATTTCAAACTTCGGCACCGGCTTGGGCAGCTCGGGAATCGCACGCGGGTCGAACTTGAAGCTGAAGTACGACTTGTTCTGGCCGTTGGCGTCGGTCTGGTAGAAGTTGGTGCGCAGGGTGGCCTTGATCAGGTCCAGGTAGCGACGCAGGATGCGGTCTTCGTTGAGCACCTGAACATCGTCCAGGGCCGTGAGAATCGCTTGTTCCAGACGTTGCTGCTTGTCTTCGAGGTCGTCGGCGGTGAGCTTGCGCGCCAGGTAGAAGCGGGTCTTGAACAACCGGGTCAACTCGCGGGCGATATCGGTGTGGTTGTTCAGGGTGCTGGCGATGTAACCCAGGTCGAAGCCCAGGCGGATCTGCTTGAGGTAACGGGCGTAAGCACGCAGCAACGCCACGTCGCGCCAAGGCAGGCCGGCGGTGAGTACCAGGCGGTTGAACGCATCGTTTTCGGCATCGCCATGCACGATGTGCACGAACGCGTCCTGCAGGGTGTCGTTGAGCTGCTGGATATCCAGGTTCACGCCTTCGGCGGCGATGAACGCAAAGTCATGGATCCAGAACTCACGGCCATTGGCATGACGCAGGCGGTACGGGAACTCACCCAGCAC
Source organism: Pseudomonas sp. FP2338 (assembly GCF_030687515.1). Classification (NCBI taxonomy): domain Bacteria; kingdom Pseudomonadati; phylum Pseudomonadota; class Gammaproteobacteria; order Pseudomonadales; family Pseudomonadaceae; genus Pseudomonas; species Pseudomonas sp. FP2338. The sequence goes on from NZ_CP117436.1 coordinate 3,481,288, forward strand.
GCGCAGGCCGAGGTTTTCCAGGATCGGCAGCACGTCGGACAGCGCCAGTGGCGTGTCGGCGTGGTAGAGCTTGCAATGCAGCTCACGCTGGCCGGAGACCTGGCCCAACGGCTGGTAGAAGCTCATGACCAGCGGGTTGGCTTCAGTCAGGCTGTTGAGGTGCTGCATGTCGACCACCGCCGAATGCGCAGCAAAACGCTCGCGGTAACCTGCCGGGAAGCCTTTCGGGAAGTCCGCCAGCACGTTGGTGCCCTGGGCTTCGCCGAAGCTTTCCACCACCAGACTGGCGTAGTCGTCCTGCCAGCTGCGGCAAGCCTGCACCACTTCTTTTTCCAGTTGAACCGGGTCGATGTCCAGGCGGTTCTTCGGGTCTACCCGCAGAATCAGCTGCACACGGGCCAGTACGGACTCGGAGAAGAAGGTCCAGAACTCGCAGTCCGAAGCTTTCAGGCGATCCATCAGCACTTGCTGGATCTTCTGGCGCACTTCGGTGGAATAGATATCGCGCGGCACGTAGGCCAGGCAGTAGCAGAAACGACCGTACGGGTCTTTGCGCAGGAACACGCGGATCTTGTTGCGTTCCTGGATCTGCACGATCGACATCACGGTGTTGAACAGTTCGTCGACCGGGGTCTGGAACAGGTCATCACGCGGCAACACTTCAACCACCTGGGCCAGTTCTTTGCCCAGGTGCGCCTTGGCCTGGAAGCCCGAGCGGCGCTCGATTTCCGCGACTTTACGGCGAATGTAAGGGATCACTCGCACGCTTTCGCCGTACACCGACGAAGTGTAGAGGCCCATGAAGCGGTGTTCCTTGATGACCTTGCCGTCGGCGCTGATCTCACGGATCGACACATAGTCCGGGTAAGCCGGGCGGTGCACGCGGCTTGGGTGCGCGGCCTTGGCGAACGACAGCACAGTCGGTTCACGCAGGTAAGCCACGGCGTAGTCTTCGATGCGCGTATCTTCGGCGGTGAGGCCGGCACGCAGCAATTTGGTCAGACCGAGGAAGGAGCCGGTGTCATATTCGATATGACCGCCATCCGCCTCGTCACGTACCACAAACTCTTCGTAACCGAGGAAGGTGAAGTGGTTGCCCACCAGCCATTCCAGGAAGCTCTTGATCTCGGCTTTTTCTTCGCCGTCGATGCCGAACTGGCTCGCGTCGATACCGGCCAGCAGGTCCTGGACCTTGGCTTTCATCGGTTCGAAGTCGGCCACGGCCACGCGCACTTCGCCCAACACTTGCTCAAGCTCTTTGCTCAGCACGTTGAGTTCGGCGGCATTGGCGCAACGGTCGATTTCCAGGTACATCAGCGATTCTTGCTGAATGCCTTCGCCCTGGGTGCCTTTTGGCAGGATTTCCAGCAACTCGCCTTTTTTGCCGCGACGTACGCTGAGCACGGTGGTTTGCAGGGTGTGGATGCTGTAGCCACGGCGGTTCAGCTCGGTGCGTACCGAGTCGACCAGAAAGGGCAGGTCATGGTGCAGCACTTCAACCGCGGTGTGGGTCGACTGCCAGCCATGACGTTCGTAATCGGGGTTGTAGACCCGCACTTGCGGTTGGGTGTGGTCAAAGCGCTCAAGCAGGCGCCAGGCAGACAGGGTGCAACCGGCCAGGTCGGAAAGGCGACGCTGGGTCAGTTCGTCCAGGGAAATAATACCGAAAAATTGCTCAGCGAACAGCGCCACTTGTGGCAGTGCCTGTTCACTGATGTGCTGCGCCAGTGCCGCTTGCAGTTGATGCTGGAAGTCGGACTTGCTGGCTGCGGTGAAGAACGCCATCTGTGGTACTCCGCTTGGGCTTGTTATTGATGGAAGCGTCGCGTGTTATCCCCTTGCGGGGAGACCGTCAGCTCTGTTCGTCGCTTACCTTATAACGAATCGAGGTGACAGGTGGGTGAAGCTGCGCAAGGCGATCAGGTCACATCGGATGCGCCGTTTGGCAGGTGACGGAACGACGGGCAGGTCAACGGCCTGACGGTGGCGCATCCACTGCGCAGCTTAACGAGTGTAGGAAGACGGTTGCTTTCCGTACGGCGACATATTCGGTCAAGCGCAGGCAAACCTGAAGAAGCCCGCTTTCACGGGCGCGGCAAGCGCGCCGATAGATTTCATCAACCGAGTCGATAGCATTTTTAGATGGGCGCAAATCGCCGGAGCTGACCAATCAGTTGTTATGAGTGCGCCAACCAATGGGCATCAATCATTTCAAGGAAGATCTCTATTCATAATCATGAGGTCTATATGTCTATCACATCGACAACTTCTAACCCATCGCAAGCCCTTGTCCCGCCAGCCGCCGCCCATTCGAACGAGGGCGACAAAGCCGAAAAACCGGGCACCCTCGCCTACTGGCTGTCCGCTTTGCACCATCAGGCACAGACTAAGCCAGTCCTTACAACAGAGGGTGCCTCAAAGGCCTACTTTCAGGCACCGGTAAAACGCAATGAAGCGCTGGATGAGCTCGCCAGAAACTACACGCCCATGAAATCAGTTAATGAGATCACCTCGGAACAGGTAAAAGCTCATATTGCAGAGAAATTCGGGCTCACCGACGTTGATCCGGACAAGACCTTTTTGGTCACCATCGTGTTCAACCACAAAAGTGATAAAGAACCTAATAAAGGCGTCATCACACAGAAAATATCTTTAACCGATGCCGCCCGGCTCAATATACAAGGTATTAAACTGCCCTTTTTCAGTGGCTCAGATTCCCACAGTGAATACCGTGATGGCCCCCCCCTGATTACGATAGACGAGAAGTCTCGACATGCCGGTGCCTCAAGTGCTGACGGGACCTACACAACTCCGGAAAATTTCACCTACAACACATGGACCCATGGCATTTACAAAGAGCCTTCCCCAGGGGCACCCAACACCTATGACCACAGCAACTACGTCCCTATAGACCCTAAAGAATTCAAACAAATGGTGTGGGACAACGCCTATAAAAAACCTTACGACAACTACCTGAAAAGTTACTGGAACGCCAACACACGTTCCGAATTTACATCCACAGCGACGATCGCCTACCTGACGAGTGCGCATATTCTGCATCATGACAAATCACTGACCGAAAACGACAAAAAAATTGCCTCGGGCGTAGCGGGCTTGCCCTCTGACAAAACATACCTGAGCGCGACACCCGACGATTTGAAGCAACCTTATAAGGCCGACCCGAATCTGGAAACCAAATTCCTCAAGCTCAACGGTTTCGAATCGAGAATGTTCTACACACGCGACAAAACAACGGGAAGAACACTTTTGTATATTCCCGGCCAAATGCCTCCCCAGCAGGGTTTTGACTCGGTTGAAGCCACGTATCGATGGCTGGGGGAACAATTGAAGGACCCTCAAAAGGCCCAGGCACTTAAAATTCAGTTCCGGCCACAGGATCGCCCCTCAGTCGGCCCCGTTGCCGGGCCGCTTGGGGGCGTGTCTCTGGGCTCGGATGCGCGGATTGATTACCTGACCCAGCAACTCAATCACTATGTATCGGAAGAAACCCAGGAAAGCCTTGGCTTTTGGAAGGAAGGCGGCGTGTTTAGTGGGCAAGTGATCAAGGGCAACCCCTTTGAAGAACTTCAACACCGTACGGAGAAAGCAACCAAGGCGGCGACCGATCATCAATTCATACTCAATAGCGACCACACCAAAAACAAGGTGGTCAATTGGTTGAAGATTGCCTCTTACGGTTTACTGGTTTTCGCGCCCCTCGGAATGGCCTTCCCTCCCGTCGGTGTAGCACTTACGGCAACAAGTGTTGCTCTCGGTGGGGCGGAACTCGGTATCGGCATCAATGACAAGATCCACAACCGGCCAGGCGGCACCGAGCGCGTTTTCAGCGGTGCAATCAACACCGTCAAGCCTATATTCAGCGAGGGTTTCGGCAAAGCCTTCACACCTGTTTCGGGCGCCATCAAGACCCTAGTATTTAAGGCCTGAGGCCCGTAGGCCAGGGACGGCTACTCACACCGACATTACTTAAAGCGGCGCAAAAGCATGGAAAATGGCAAAATCCCCTCCCCCCATAAACAGGATTGCCCATGCAACTCACCAGCGCCCACTTGATCGTCAACCCCTGTGATGACGAAGAAGACAACCTGGCCATGCTTTGCTGTCACGGCAAAAATGGCGAGATGTTCATGCTCAGCCGTTACCCGGATGAAGATGAGGTTGAACTGACCTGGGACTATGAGCCATCGACCCTGGACGGGCTGAAAGTCACCTTGAGTGACACCACCCTGGTGATTGAACTGGCGGCCGGCGATGCCGATGCGCTGGGTGGCAAGGACTGTTTGGAGATCACCCACACCACTGCTGTGTCGGATATGGCTGAAGTGGAAGAAACCTTGCAGAACATCCTCAAGGGCACCGGTACTTTTATCCGAATTTAAACGATGCCAAGGATCAAATGTGGGAATTGGCTTGCCTGCGATACTCACACCTCGGTGTATCAGATACCCCCCCGTTGATGCCATCGCAGGCAAGCCAGCTCCCACAGGGGCCGAGCAACGCTCAGTGGAATTTGTGCACGCCACACAAAAATCCTACAAGTTTTGCTAAAAATACCCGTCGCGCCGTTAGTCGCTACACCCTGCGATGCATTAAAGTAGACGCCCCAGGCCCGGCGGTTTTTTCGACGTTGGGGCTTATCTCTCCAGGAACCGTCATCGATGGAACATCGTGAAGCGCTGCTTGCGCTGCGAACCTTTCTTTCTACGCAGATTCTCGGCCAGGAAAAACTCATCGATCGCCTGCTGATCGCCCTGCTCGCGGACGGCCATATGCTGGTCGAAGGCGCACCGGGCCTGGCCAAGACCAAGGCCATCAAAGAGCTGGCCGAAGGCATTGAAGCGCAGTTCCATCGTATCCAGTTCACCCCCGACCTGCTGCCCGCCGACATCACCGGCACTGAGATCTATCGCCCGGAAACCGGCAGCTTCGTGTTCCAGCAAGGCCCGATCTTTCACAACCTGGTATTGGCGGACGAAATCAACCGCGCCCCGGCCAAGGTGCAATCGGCGCTGCTCGAAGCCATGGCCGAACGCCAGGTCAGTGTGGGCCGCAGCACCTATGACCTGTCGCCGCTGTTTTTGGTCATGGCCACGCAAAACCCCATTGAGCAGGAAGGCACTTACCCGCTGCCCGAAGCCCAGCTCGACCGTTTCCTGATGCACGTCAAAATCGGTTTCCCGGACGCGGCCGTCGAACGGCGCATCCTGCAGCAAGCCCGGGGCGAAGCACTCAATGGCGAAACCAAGCCTGAGCGGCGCGTAAGCCAGCAGGCGATTTTTGCCGCGCGCAAGGAAATCCTTGGCCTGTACATGGCCGATGCGGTGGAGGAATACCTGGTGCAACTGGTCATGGCCACACGCACCCCGGCCAAGTTCGACCCGGAGATGGCCGAGTGGATCGCCTATGGCGCCAGCCCGCGCGGCTCCATCGCCCTCGACCGCTGCGCCCGCGCCCACGCCTGGCTGGCCGGGCGCGACTTTGTGAGCCCGGAAGATATCCAGGCGGTGCTGTTCGACGTGCTGCGCCATCGCATCATTCTGTCGTTCGAGGCCGAAGCGGCCGGTATTGACCAGGACCGTGTGGTGCAACGCATTCTCGACGTCGTTGCCGTCGCTTGAACCCCATGAGCGCCGGCGACGGAATCCGCGTCACACTCAGCGAATTGATTGAGATGCGCCATCGCGTGCGCGAAGTGCAGCTGTTTTCCACCCCCAGCCAGCGCAGCCCGTTGATCGGCCTGCACCACTCCAAGCTGCGTGGGCGCGGGGTCGACTTCGACCAGGTGCGCGTGTACCAGGCCGGCGATGATGTGCGCACCATCGACTGGCGCGTCACGGCGCGTACCCAGGAGCCGCACACCAAGCTGTTCCACGAAGAACGCGAACGGCCGATTTTCATCATGGTGGAGCAAAGCTGCCGGCTGTTTTTTGGCTCCGGCCAAATGTTCAAATCGGTGCTCGCCGCGCAGGCTGCCAGCTTGATCGGCTGGGCTGCGCTGGGGCACAACGACCGTGTCGGCGGGCTGGTGTTCGGCGACAGCGAACACTACGAAATCAAACCCCGGCGCAGCAAACAAAGCCTGCTGCAATTGCTCAACCGCCTGGTGCGGGTGAACCAGAGCCTGAACACCGAAAGTCGCCCCGAAGCCGACGCGTTGGGCATGGCCCTGCGCCGTGGCCGCGAAGTGCTGCGCCCGGGCAGCCTGGTGATTGTGATCTGCGACGAGCGCGCCCTGACCGAAGGCGCCGAGCAGCAACTTAGCCTGCTGTCACGGCATTGCGACCTGCTGTTGCTGCCCATTTCTGACCCGCTGGACCACGCCCTGCCCGCCGCGGGGCTGCTGCGTTTCGCGCAAAGAGGCGCGCAACTGGAACTGGACACCCTGAACTTCGATTTGCGCCAGGCTTACAAAGCCCAGGCCGAGGAGCGTATTGCGCGCTGGGAACTGCTCGCACAGAAGCTGCGCATCCTGTTGATGCCCTTAAGCACCCAAAGCGAAATGGTCGAGCAACTGCGCGAATACCTCAACCCGCAACGCCCGGTTAAAAAGCAATGAGCAGCCTTGACCAACTGCAGCCCCTGATCGCCCCGCCGGCCATCGGCTTCTGGCCGCCTGCGCCGGGCTGGTGGTTGTTGCTGCTGGTGATTCCCCTGCTGGGCTGGGGCTTGTGGTGGTTGCGCCGGTTCCTGCCCACACGCCGCCCCGTGGCCCGCGCCGAACAACCACTGGACCCGCTGCGCATCGCCGCCCTCGCCGAACTGGCGCTGATGCCCAAACCCTACGACGGCGCGCCCGCCGGTGCCTGGCTGCAACAACTCAATGGCCTGCTCAAGCGCCTGTGCCGCAACGACTACCCCTACAGCCAGAGCCACACACTCAACGGACGCAAATGGCTGGCGTTCCTCGACAACCGTTGCCCCGCCGCCGGCCTTACGCGCTGGATGGTGTTGGTCGAAGGCGCCTACAAACCCGAATGCAAACTCGACGACAAGGCCATCGCCGGCTTGACCCAAGCGGTCGATACCTGGATTCGCAAACATGTTTGAGTTCGCCTGGCCGTGGATCTTCGCCCTGTTGCCCTTGCCGTGGTTGATGCGCTTTATCCTGCCGGTGGCCGACAGCGGCGAGCCCGCGCTGAAGGTCAGCTACCTGGCCGACCTTGAAGGCCTGGCGCGCCGCCGCGCACGGGTCAACCTGCCCGGCTGGCGCCAGCAAGCGCCGTTCGTGGTGCTGTGGTTGCTGCTGTTGACCGCTGCCGCGCGCCCTGAATGGCTCGGCGAACCGCTGCCGATTGCCGCCAGCGGCCGTGACCTGCTGGTGGCCGTGGACGTGTCCGGCTCCATGGACTTCCCCGATATGCACTGGCACGACGATGACGTCAGCCGCCTGAGCCTGGTGCAGCATTTGCTCGGCGACTTCCTGGAAAGCCGCGAAGGCGACCGCGTGGGCCTGATCCTGTTCGGCAGCCAGGCGTACCTGCAAGCGCCGCTGACCTTCGACCGGCGCACCGTGCGCACCTGGCTGGATGAAGCGCGCATCGGCATCGCCGGCAAGAACACCGCCATCGGCGATGCAATTGGCCTGGCCCTTAAACGCCTGCGCCAACGCCCGGCGCAAAGCCGTGTGCTGGTGCTGGTCACCGATGGCGCCAACAACGCCGGGCAGATCGACCCGCTGACCGCCGCGCGCCTGGCGGCCGAAGAAGGCGTGAAAATCTACCCGATCGGCATTGGCGCCGACCCGGAGCAAACCGGCTCATTGGGCATCCTGGGCGTCAACCCGAGCCTGGACCTCGATGAACCGGCCTTGAAGGCCATCGCGGACGCCACCGGTGGCCGCTACTTCCGCGCCCGCGACGGCGATGAGCTGCAAAAGATCAAGCAAACCCTCGATCAGCTGGAACCGGTGGCCCAACAACCGACCCAGGCACGCCCGGCCCAGGCGCTGTACAGCGCACCCTTGGCGCTGGCCCTGATACTGAGCATGCTGCTGGTGGTGCAGGAGCGCTGGCCCAATAACGCATTGCAACGCTGGTTCAATAAGCTCTCGACCAAAGGCATTTTTTTGCAGCAACACCCGCAATGGCGCCAACGCCTTAAACGCCTGCGCTTGCGGAGGCGTCGATGATCGACCTGTGGCCGCACTGGTTCCGCCCCTGGTGGCTGTTGCTGCTGCCGTTGCTCGGCTGGCTGCTGTGGCAGCTGTGGCACCGGCAAAAGCGCGCCGGGCGCTGGCAGATGATTTTGCCACCGGCCTTTCATGCGGTGCTGCTCAGTGGCGGCAATGGCCGCGAGAGCAAATCACCGTGGGTGGTGCTGGGCATCGCCTGGCTGCTGGCCGTGTTGGCGTTGCTCGGCCCCAGCTGGCAAAGGGTTGAACAGAACAGCCAGAAACCCGCCGACCCGGTGGTCGTGCTGCTGGAACTGACCCCGGAAATGCTTGCCACCGACAGCCCGCCCAATCGCCTGGAGCAGGCGCGGCGCAAGCTCTACGACTTGCTGCAAGCACGTGACAACGCGCCCACCGCCATCGTCGTGTATGCCGGCAGCGCGCACACGCTGGTGCCGCTGTCGGACGACCTGGCCACCAGCCGCAACCTGCTCGAAGCGTTGCGCCCCTCGATCATGCCCGAGCCCGGCCATCGCGCCGATCTGGCGGTAGAAAAAGCCCTGAGCCTGCTCAAGCAAGCCGGCCTTGGCCAGGGGCGCCTGCTGCTGGTGGGCTCGTCACTGTCCAAACAGGAGCGCCAAGGCATCCGTCTGCAGTTGCAAGGCGCTCAGGCCCCGGCCCTGTCGATCCTCGGCATCGGCAGCCGCGAAGGCACGCCGGTGACCCAGGAAAGCGGTGAGTTCCTTAAGGATGACCAGGGCGCCATCCTGGTGCCGCGCCTGGACAGCCCAACCCTCAAAGCTTTCGCCAGTGAGATGGGCGGCCGTTACCACGCCGCGCGCCTGGACGACAAAGACCTGCGCCAACTCAACCTGCTCGACGGCCCGCAACAACTGCGCAATGACGGCCAACTGCTGCACCTCGATACCTGGGCCGACCAGGGTTACTGGCTGCTGCTGCCGCTGTTGCTGCTCGCCGCCTGCGCGGGCCGCCGAGGCTGGCTGCTCTGTTTGCCGTTGCTGCTCTTGGGCGCGCCGCAACCCAGCTATGCCTTTGAACTTCGGGACCTGTGGCTGCGCCCCGACCAACAAGGCCAATACCTGCTGAAGAAAAAGCGCCCCAGCGAGGCCGCCGAACACTTCGAAGACCCGCAATGGCAAGGCGTGGCGCTGTATGAGGCGGGCAACTACGCCGAAGCGATCAAGCGTTTTGCCCAGGGCAATGACGCCTATTCCCACTACAATCGCGGCAATGCCCTGGCCAAATCCGGTGAACTGGAAGCCGCCATCGACGCTTATGAGCAAGCGCTCGAAGCCCAGCCCGACCTGCAACCGGCGTTGAAAAACAAAGCGCTGGTCGAAAGCCTGATCCAGGAAAAAGCCCAGCCCGAACCGGCCAAGCCTGTCAAAAATGAGGATGACGAAACCACCCAACCCGGCCAAACTGCGCAACCGGGCGCCAGCGGCCAAAGTGCCACAGGCGGCGAGCAATCGCCCCAAGGTCAAGGCCAGGCCAGTGCCGGCGATAACCAGACGGGCGCCACCCCCAAGGCCGGCGGCAATGACGTACCCGGCAGCGAACTGGGCGACGAGCACACCACCACCCCGCCCTTGCGCCCCGCCGATGCCAGCCTCGATGGCGAGCATCGCCAGGCACTGGAGCAATGGCTGCAGCAGATCCCGGACAACCCCGGCGAGTTGCTGCGGCGTAAATTCTGGTACGAACAGCAACAACATCAGGACAAGACTCGATGAGCCGCCGCACCACCCTTCTGCTCCTGCTTGCACTCTCGGCAGGCCACGCCCAGGCGGCCAACCTGGTGGCGAGCGTCGACCGCAGCCGCGTCAATTCCGGGGAAACGGTGGAGCTGACGGTGGAATCCAGTGACGTCACCCAGTTCGGCAAACCCGACTTGTCACCGCTGGATGCGCAGTTCGAAGTCAGCGGCACGCGCCAGATCAACCAGCTCACCACCTTGGGCGGCGATAACCACGCCACCACGCGCTGGATTATCACGTTGCTGCCCAAGGAAAACGGCACTGTAGTGATTCCGCCGCTGCAAGTGGGCGAACTCAAGACCCAGCCGATCAGCCTGCAAGTGCTGGAAACCGCCAGCCAGAACACCAGCGCCGAACTGGCCCCGGTGTTTATCGAAGCCAACCTCGACCAGAGCAGTGTGTACGTGCAGGCCCAGGCGCTGTTGACCGTGCGCGTGTACCACTCGGTGTCGCTGTATGACGACAGCAGCCTCACGCCGTTGCAGATCCCGGATGCGCGCATCGAGCAATTGGGCGAGTCACGCACCTTTGAGAAGGTCATCAACAGCATTCGCCACGGCGTGATCGAAACCCGTTATGCGATCTACCCGCAGCACAGCGGCGCCCTGGTGATACCGGCGCAGACTTTCAGTGCCACCCTGGTGGAATCGCGGCCGCCCCAGGAGAACACCCTGCAAGGCACCAAACCGGGCAAGTTGATTCATGTCAGCTCGGCCGAGTTGCCACTGACGGTAAAACCCAAGCCGGAATTTTACCCCGCCGACGCCGCCTGGCTGCCTGCGCGCAGCCTGACCCTGAGTGAAGCCTGGAACCCTGAACCCGATCACGTACAAGTCGGCGACTCCCTGACGCGCAGCCTCACGGTCAAGGCCGAGGGTTTGTCCAGCGCACAACTGTCGGCACTGCCCACCAGCGAGATCAACGGCCTGCGCCGTTACCCGGACCAACCGGTGCTCGCCAACCAGAACAGCGACCGTGGCCTGATCGGCAGCCGTGAGGACCGCGAAGCCCTGGTGCCCACCCGCGCCGGCAGCTTAGAAATGCCCGCCGTGGAAGTGGTGTGGTGGAACACCCACGAAGATCACCTGGAACGCACCAGCCTGCCCGCGCGCACGCTGCAAGTGGCGACCAACCCAAGTCTGGTGGTGGACACGCCCGCCACGCCAACGGTGATTACCGCACCGGACGATAGCCGCCTGTGGCTGTGGCAACTGAGCACCTTGATACTCGCCTGCACCACGCTGTTGGGTTTCGGCCTGTGGTGGCGCGCACGTCGCCAACCTGCCGTGCAGCGCGCCGCACAAACCGGCCCGAGCCCACGCTCGCTGCTGGACGACCTCAAACGCGCCACCCAGGCCAACGACCCACAAGCCACACGCCAGGCGCTGGATGCCTGGGCGCGGCAACAGCCGGAAACCCTGGCCGACATGGCGGCGCGGTTTGTGCCGTTGTCGGATGCCCTGGATGGGCTCAATGGCGCGCTGTACAGCGAGAGTGGCCAGTATTGGCTGGGTGAGGATCTGTGGCGTGCGGTCAAGTCCATCCCGATGGTGGAGCGCGAACAAGACCCGGCCACCGACAGCACCAGCTTGCCGCCGTTGTATCCAAAGTAACTTAAGCAGCTATTGAGGATCGTCCTCACCCAAGTGAGGACTTTCCCCATCGGTCATCGATCCTGGTATCCAAAAAAGCCAGGCCCCATCAGGCGTGCATCAGTTATAAAAACTGTGGTAATTGGGCGCCAAACGGAATGCGGTTTTTTTCTTTAGATGATCGACGTTATCCATATCGAACCGCTCATCTTCCTTGCCTGGGCCGCCTCGATAAACGCCAATATCCAACTTACGCAACAACTTGGGGCGATTCAGGATTTCCGTCGCAACAGCTTGTGCTTCAACAGAAAACGTCTTATCGCTGGGTAGTAGCCCGGCAGCTTGCTTCAACTCATTGAAATTCACATATTCATCACCGCCACCGAATTCATTAAAATGCTTGCCCACCTGCTCAATCAGCTGGCGGTCACTCCAATGTGAGGGTGGGTCTGTGGGGCGCCGAGCAGGTACTGGGTCCCAGGAGTCACCACTGCGGGGAGGCGTTACAACAACGGGTTTGATTGCACTAATAGCCATCGCGTTCTCACTCTCTAAAAAACAATAGGAAGCCCTGTTGCCAGATGGCCAGGGCACTCATTGAGTGATCAACAGGTATTGCTCGGTTCCTTGGACGGTCTGAGTATGTGCGACAAAATATCTGCCAACGGATACCCCCAACTACCGCCGCTGTATCCCGGTAAATCTCTACTTACCTGACAGCACAAAAAAACCTGTGGGAACTGGCTTGCGGTCAAGCCTCGGTCAAATGTTAACGATAAGTGTCGCGGTAGTTGCCTTCAGCGGTCACATTCGCGTCATTGGTCCATTCCAGACGACGATCGCGGTTCAGGATGTGGTAGCCATGTTCGATAAAACCCTCCCACGCTCCGGCTGGTGTGCCGAATGCGGCGTAACCGGTGCTGGTGTAGCCCTCCAGGACGCCGTTGTTCGAGTATTTACCACGGTCTTCGCCTACGGCGGTCAACGACGTATCAATCCAGTTGAGAACCCGAGCAGCATTGTAGGCAGCGTCCGCTCTCGACGCCGGATCAGGGTTATTGGCGCTCCAATCGCCCAGACGCTCCTTGATGAGTGCCAGGTGGATGTCTTTTTGAGGCCCCAGATTTTTTAGAATGGGGTTGTCGAGAATAATCTGCTCGGCGGTTCGACGATCATTCTCGGGCCGCGGGACGTTCTGCGTGGGAACGCTGCCCAAGGCTTTTTCACCGGTGGTGGCAACTGAAGGCGCAGAGAGCGCCACAGTGACGTGTGCAGGACTTAGCAATTGCGAAAACACAGGCCTGATCAATTGAAAACCAAAAGAAAAATTAAGCATCCGAATAACCCTTGAAAATACGTAGAGAGAGGCCACCGCGAAGCGGGGCACATAAGGTAGTTGGCACCCGCCAAATGCCCAGTTCCCTCTGAATTGCAAGGGTTGTTACGCATTATTAAAGGCCAGCAGTCCCTATCCCTTTAATTTGCGGGAAGTTTCCTAGACAATCCTTTGGCCTTGCGCCTGCTCACTTCACTGGCTAGCCTTCGCTTCGTCGCTGCCTATCAGCGATCGGGTGTGAGATCCCGTGTATGAACGGACGTAATGCGCTACAACCGCTTATGGCGGCTGTGTGCGGGCAGACTTCGGTCTGGCCGGGTCCTGTTCACCGGTATCTCACCCCGCACATAGCTGCCACCTTTTTTGACGTGTGAGATCGGCAAGAAAATGGCTCCCAGCCCGAACAGGTACTTCACGCATGACCAAAATCGTCCCAGACCCACCCCGCTTCACCCCCGACCGCGAAATCTTTGAGCGCGCCCTGCGCCACTACCTGCAACCTGCCCCACCGCCGTCCTTCGCCGTGCATCACGACCTCAGCTTTGAAGACGCCCTCGCCCAACTCTGCGACGTGCTGCGCTGCGCAGCCGCCACCGCAGCGGGCACCCGTGAGGCGCTGACAGGCGATGAACAGCACATGGCCGGCGCCACCGAGCACTTGATCAACTAGGCCAAAACCCTCGCAGACCGCGCGCTGGCGTGCCTGCACAGCGCGTAACCCCTGTGGGAGCGGGCTTGCTCGCGAATGCGGTGTGTCAGTCACACATGTACTGACTGAACCACCGCATTCGCGAGCAAGCCCGCTCCCACATTTGACCTGGGTCACCCGCGAGCACCGAGTGTGTGTTTTACAGGTAAACTCCCCTCCTTTTCATCTTCTCCACGGAGTTCGCCTTGCGTCTGTTCCACACCTCCGACTGGCACCTTGGCCAAAACCTTCACGGCCAGGAACGCGACTACGAACACGCCTGTTTTCTCGACTGGCTGCTGGGCCAACTAAAAGCCGAGCAGCCGGATGCACTGCTGATCGCTGGCGACATTTTCGACACGGTCAACCCGCCGCTCAAGGCCCAGGAGCGCCTGTACGACTTCATCATCAGCGCCCACGAACAAAACCCCAAGCTGACCATTGTGATGATCGCCGGCAACCACGACTCCGGTTCGCGGATCGAGCTGCCCGCGCCGTTGATGCGCCGTTTGCGCACCCATGCGCTGGGCCGCGTGCTGTGGCTGGATGACGGCCAATTGGACGCCGAGCGCCTGCTGATCCCGCTGCCCGACGCCAAAGGCAAGATCGCCGCCTGGTGCCTGGCGCTGCCGTTTTTGCGCCCGGCAGAGGTCACGGGTGCGCACTTGGGCGACGACTATCTGCGGGGCATTGGCCAGGTGCATGAATGGCTGATCGCCGCCGCCAATGCCAAACGCAAGAAAGGCCAGGCGCTGATTGCCATCAGCCATGCGCACATGGCCGGTGGTTCGGTGTCGGAAGACTCCGAGCGCAGCCTGATTATCGGCAATGCCGAGGCCCTGCCTGCCAGCCTGTTCGACGCCAGTGTGAGCTATGTGGCACTGGGCCACTTGCACAAGCCGCAGCAGGTCAACGGCGAAGAGCGCATTCGCTACAGCGGCTCGCCCATTCCCCTGTCGTTTTCCGAAATCGGCTACAAGCACCAGATTCTCGATGTGACGTTCCAGGGCCAGCGCCTGGTGGGCGTGGAACCACGCCTGATCCCACGCTCGGTCAACCTGCAACGGCTGGACGCCGCGCCACTGGCGGATATCCTCGCGCAGCTGGCCGACTTGCCCGACATCGACCTGCTCGCCGAAACCCAGCGCCACCCCTGGCTGGAAGTGCGCGTGCGCCTCGACGAGCCGCAACCGGACCTGCGCCAGCAAATCGAAACCGCCCTGCAAGGCAAGGCCGTGCGCCTGGTGCGCATCGCCGCCGAATACGCCGGCAAACGCGGCAGCGACGACACCGACGAAGACCGCCTGGTCGAACTGGACCAGCTCACGCCCCAGGAGCTGTTCAGCCGCGCCTGGCAGGACAACTACGGCAGTGAGGTGGATGAACAGACCTTGAAGGACTTCGCCGTGCTGCTCCAGGAAGTGCAACAGGAGGGCGAACAGCCATGAAGATCCTCGCCATCCGCCTGAAAAACCTCGCCTCCCTGGCCGGCCCGTTTGAAATCGACTTTACCGCCGACCCCCTGGCCAGTGCCGGGTTGTTCGCGATTACCGGGCCGACCGGCGCGGGTAAAAGTACCCTGCTGGATGCCTTGTGCCTGGCCCTGTTTGGCGCCGTGCCGCGCCTGGGCGATACCGGCCAGGCGAAGATGCCGGATGCCGACAGCGATATCTCCATCGGCGACCCGCGCACCCTGATCCGCCGCGGCACCGGCGGCGGGTATGCCGAGGTGGATTTTGTCGGCGTCAACGGCCGTCGCTACCGGGCACGCTGGGAAGCCAACCGCGCGCGCGACAAGGCCAGCGGCAAGTTGCAGAACAGCCGCCAAAGCCTGATCGACCTGGACAGCGACCAACTGCTGGCCAGCCAGAAAACCGAATACAAAACCCAGCTGGAACTGGCCCTGGGCTTGAACTTCGAGCAGTTCACCCGTGCCGTATTGCTGGCGCAAAGTGAGTTCAGCGCGTTCCTCAAGGCCAACGACAATGAGCGCAGCGAACTGCTGGAAAAGCTCACCGACACCGCGCTGTACACCCAGCTCGGCCGCCGCGCCTTCGACAAGGCCAAGGATGCCCGGGACGCGCATAAACAGCTGCAAGACCAGGCCACCGGCCTGGTGCCGCTGGCACCTGAGGCCCGCGCCGAACTTGACCAGCAATTGGCCGAGGCGCAGCAGCACCTCAAGACCCAGCAGGCCCAACTCAAACAGCTGGAGCTGCAACACACCTGGCTCAAGGAACTGCGCGAATGGCAAGAGCGCCAGCTCAGTGCCACCGAACAGTTGCAGCAAGCCCAACAGGTTTGGGACAGCCAAGGCCCGCAACGCCAGGACCTGAACCGCCTGGAGCAGTTAGCGCCACAGCGCCATCAGTTCGCGCGCCTGGCTGAACTCGACACCCTGCTGACGCCGCTGGCGGTGCAGATTCAACAGCACCTCGAGCAGCAAACCGCGTTGCAAATACGCCAGGAGCAGGCGCAACAACAGCAGGCCGCCGCCCAGGTCGCCTTGGCTGACGCCTTGAAACACCAGGCCGACGCCGTGCCCTTGCTGCGCCAGGCGTTCGAACAGCAGAGCACCCTCGCCCACCTGAGCAAAGACCTGGCCAAACGCAGCGACGACAAGCAGCAACAGGACACTGCCTGCGCCGAAGGGCAATCGTTGCTCAACGGCTTGCTGGAGAAGCAGGCCCAGGTTACCGGGCGCCTGCAACGCCTGGCCGCCGAACTTGAGCGCAGCGCCGCGTTGGCGCCGCTCAGCGACGCCTGGACCGCCTACCGCGACCGCCTGCAACAGCTGATGCTGATCGGCAACCGCCTGAACAAGGGCCAGGCCGAACTGCCGCAGCTTGAACAAAAAGCCACCACCGCTGCCGAAAAATTCACCCAGCAACGCGAGGCGTTGGACCTGCTGTACCAGGAAGCCGGTGCCGAACCGCACGCCGTGGCCGAGCAGGTGCAATTACTGGCCAGCCTGCTGCAGGACAATCGCAAGCAGCAACGCGCCTTCGAGGACCTCACGCGCCTGTGGGACAGCCAGCAGCAACTGGATCTACACAGCGCCGCGTTGACGCAAAAACTCGCAGACGCGCAGCAACAGCGCGAACAGTTGAACCAGACCGGCCTGCAAACCAAGGCCGAACTGAGCGTGGCCGAGCAAACCCTGTCGGTCACCAAGCAACTGCTGGAACGCCAGCGTTTGGCGCGCAGTGCCAGTGTCGAGGAGTTGCGCGAGCAGTTGCAGGACGACCAGCCGTGCCCGGTGTGCGGCAGCCATGAGCATCCGTACCATCAACCCGAAGCCTTGCTGCAAAGCCTTGGCCGCCATGATGAAAACGAAGAAGCCACGGCGCAGAAGGCTGTCGACACCCTCAAGGAAAAACTCACCGAACTGCGTGCCGTCGTGGGCGGCTTGATCGCCCAGCAAAAAGAATTCCTGCTACAGCAGGAACAGTTGGCGGCGCAACAGCAGAGCCTGACGCCGAGCCTGCAAGCGCACCCGTTGTCCGCCTCGCTGTTCAACCAGGACGCCGCCAAACGCAGCGCCTGGCTGGGCCAGCAGTTGGGTCAGCTGGCGCAGAACATTGCCCAGGATGAGCAACGCCAAAGCGCCCTGCTCAATCTGCAACAAAATGCCGGGCGTTTGCAGCAACAGCTGCAAGCGGCCCAGGATGCCAGCCAGCAAGCCCGCCAGTTGCTGGTGGACCAGCAACGTGAACTGTCCAACGACCGTGAGCGCCTGGACGAAGAACTGCACGCCTTCGCCGGCCTGCTACCGGCCGACACCCTCGAGGGTTTGCGCCGTGAACCGGCAGCCACCTTTATGCAACTGGACCAGCACGTCAGCCAGCGCCTGGAACAGTTGGGCCATCAGCGCGATGAGTTGGCCGAACAGCAAGAGCGCCAGCAGGCCATCGAGAAAGAGCAGACCCATCAGCAGCATCGCCAGCAGCAGCTGGAAGCCTTGCAGCAGCAAGTCAGCGAGCTGACCACACAGCAACAGGCCGCCCAGGCACAGCTCAGCGCATTGCTGGGCGAGCACGCCACTGCCGAACAGTGGCAACAGCAGCTGGATCAGGCTGTGGCGCAATCACGCCGCAGCGACAGCGACGCCAGCCAACAGCTGCAAGACAGCCGCGATGCCCTGATCCAATTGGCCGCCGACCTCAAGGCCCTGCAGGAACGCCAACAGGCGCTGACCGCCGAGCAGCACACCCTCGCCGCGCGCCTGGGTGAATGGCGCGCGCTTCATCCAGAACTCGATAACGACGGGCTTACGCGTTTGCTGGCCTTTGATGACAGCCAAGTCAGCGCCTTGCGCCAGCAGTTGCAGCACAGCGAAAAAGCCGTGGAGCAAGCCAAGGTGTTGTTGCAGGAGCGCCAACAGCGCCTGGCCGAACACCAGGCCTTGCACAATGGCAACCTGGACGCCGAACAGCTGGACGGCCATCTTGCCGAGCTTAATCAGCAATTGGCCGAGGGCGACAGCCGCTGCGCCGAATTGCGTGCGCGTCAGTCTGAAGACCAGCGTCGCCAGGACGCCAACCATGTCCTGGGCGAGCATATCGCCAAGGCCTATGACGAGTGGCAGCGCTGGGCACGCCTGAATGCGCTGATTGGCTCGGCCACCGGCGACACGTTCCGCAAGATCGCCCAGGCCTATAACCTCGACCTGCTGGTACACCACGCCAATGTGCAGTTGCGCCAACTGGTGCGCCGCTATCGCCTCAAGCGCGGCGGCAGCATGTTGGGGCTGTTGGTCATGGACACGGAGATGGGCGATGAATTGCGCTCGGTGCATTCGCTGTCGGGTGGTGAGACGTTCCTGGTGTCGCTGGCGCTGGCGTTGGGCCTGGCGTCGATGGCGTCGAGCACCTTGAAGATTGAGTCGCTGTTTATCGACGAAGGCTTCGGCAGCCTCGACCCCGAGTCGCTGCAGTTGGCAATGGACGCGCTCGACGGTTTGCAGGCCCAGGGCCGCAAGGTGGCGGTGATCTCCCACGTGCAGGAAATGCATGAGAGCATCCCGGTGCAGATCCAGGTCAAGCGCCAGGGCAATGGCTTGAGTACGCTGGAGGTCAAGTGAGCGAGGCGCTGCTGTATTCGTTTCGGCGCTGCCCGTATGCGATGCGGGCACGGCTGGCCTTGCGCTACTCGGGCGTGCCCGTGCACATCATCGAAGTGAGCCTCAAGGCCAAGCCGGCCGAGATGCTCGCGCTGTCGCCCAAGGGCACGGTGCCGGTGCTTTGCGTGGGCGGCCGGGTGATCGAGGAAAGCCTGGAGATCATGCAATGGGCGCTGGCGCAGCACGATCCTGACGACTGGTTGCTACAGGGCGACCCGAGGGTTCAAGCACTGATTGCTGAGAACGACCAGGTGTTCAAACATCATTTGAATCGATACAAGTACGCCGAGCGCTACCCGGAGCAGCCGATGGAACACTATCGGGCCGAGGGCGAGGTGTTTTTGCACAAGCTGGAAGCGTTACTGGCGAGCAATGATTATTTGCTGGCCGAGCATTTGAGCCTGGCCGATATGGCACTGGCGCCGTTTGTGCGCCAGTTTGCGCATGTGGACCGCGAGTGGTTTGCGCAGACGCCGTACAAGCGCTTGCAGCATTGGTTGCAACGCTTTCTGGAATCGCCGCTGTTTGTGGCGGTGATGGCAAAACCCTGAGATCCACACAATCAAATGTGGGAGCTGGCTTGCCTGCGATGCCGACGACTCGGTGCAACTGATCCACCGCATTGATTTCATCGCAGGCAAGCCAGCTCCCACATTTGACCGTCGCTTGGCTCAAGCTCAGTGCTGAGCTTTGTGATCCAGTGCGGCATAGAAGTTGGCGCTTTGTTGCAGGTATTTCTGGGTGTAAGCGGTGGTGCTGGATTTTTTGCCGGAGACTTCCACGCTGGCGGCAGCTGGCAGGGCCACGGTGGCGGAAACAGCGGAAGCGGCGATGATGGAGAAGAGGTTCAAGTTCATGGCGGTAACCCTTGTGTTCGTTTGGTTAGGTGGCCGGTGGAGGCCTTGGAACCCAACTTACGCCCGAGGGTTGAACCTTAGAAATGCTTTGAAACAGTAGCCGCTATTAATAGAATTAATACAAAGGGTCAGGCCCCGCACTGCGGGGCCTGTGGCTTATTGACGCACCAGGAACTTGAGGTCGCTGGGCGCATCGATCGACTGTTTCTGCACGGTTTTACCCAGCAGGCCGGTCTTGGGGTCGCGTTCAACCACCACGATTTCATTGCTTTTCTGGTTGGCGATCAGCAAAAACTTGCCGCTCGGGTCCAGGCTGAACTCGCGCGGGTGGTCGCCTTCGACGGAACGGCGCTGCAATTCCTTGAGGTGCGCGGTGGCCGGGTCGATGCTGAACACCAGCACCTGGTTGGCCGTGCCACGGTTGCTCACATACAGGAATTTGCCGTCGCTTGAGGCGTGTACCGCCGCACCGGCCTTGTCGGACACCGGCTGCCCGGCGGCAAAATCGACCAACTGGGTCTGGCTGAGTTTGCCGTCGTTGTAATCGAACACCGCGATCTGGGCGCTCATTTCGGTGGTCAGCCAGGCATGTTTGCCATCGGCGCTGAACAACAGGTGGCGCGGGCCGCTGCCCGGTGGCAATTGCACAAAGGCGGGATCGGCCGGGGTCAATGGCAGTTCGTGGTTGGCCTTGGGGTCGTAGTGGTAGGCAAACACCTTGTCGGCGCCCAGGTCCTGCACAAACACATACTTGCCGTCCGGCGACGACACCACCGAGTGCACGTGGTTGGAGGCCTGACGCTCTGGGTTCACGCGGCTGGCCGGGTGTGCGCTCAACTGCACCGGCGCCGAGAGCTTGCCATTGGCATCAACCGGCAATACCGCCAGGCTGCCGCCCGGATCTTCCAGCACCGAATAGTTGGCGACAAACAGGTAACGGCCATCGGCGGCCAGGCTGGAATGGGTAGGCTCGTTGCCCAGGCTCTGGACCTGGTTGATCAGGCTGAGCTGATGATTCTGCGGGTCGATGCTGTAACTGCTGATGCGGCCGACCGGGTCTTTTTGCCCTGGGCCATTCTCGTTGACCACAAACAGGTGCTTACGGTCCTGGGAAAGCGTCAGCCACGACGGGTTGGCCGCCTTGGCCGCCAGCACGGGCTTGCCACTGAACTGGCCGGTGCGGCTGTCAAATTGCAGGCGGTAAATACCTTCGCTGGTGCCGGCGGTGTAGCTGCCCACCAACAGTTCATAGGTGTCGGCCGGCGCGGCTTGCACCGACATCGCACCGACACTGCCCGCCATCAGCAGGGGCCAGAATTTACGCATCATCATCCGCTTCGTCCTCGTCGTTATTGTTGCCGGTGACGCCACTCATGCACACCAGGCGATGCTCGCCCGAGTCACCGGTAAGGGTCCAGCTTTGCAAGGTTGGATCAAACACCGCCGCGTTGACTTGCTCCAGGCTGAAACTCCAGCGCTTCTCGGCGCGACCGTCCATGCAAATGATCAACAGTTTCTGGTCATCCAGGCTGAAATCGAAGGTGTGCAGCCCATCGATTTCGACCATCTGGCAGTCTTTAAAAGCATCGAGCAAGGTAGCGGTGTCGGCAGTCATGGCAGTCAATCATTTGGGGAAAGTGCCAATGATAGCCCACGCCGTAACCTATAGGTTGGACCTGGAATTAATGTGGGAGCGGGCTTGCTCGCGAATGCGGTGTATCAGTCGCCAGATGCATAGACTGAACTACCGCATTCGCGAGCAAGCCCGCTCCCACAGGTTGACCGAGTAAAACCGTTAAACCACTAGTGCGCAAACAGCGAATTGCCCTTCTGCCCCGCCAGCTTCTCGGGCTTGATCAGGAACCGTGCCAGTGCCGGCAACAGCCACAGCGCACCGAACATGTTCCAGAGCAGCATGAAGGTCAGCATCAGGCCCATGTCGGCCTGGAACTTAATGGCCGAGAAGATCCAGGTGCACACACCGATGGCCAGGCACAAACCAGTGAACAGCACGGCTTTACCGGTGGACTTGAGCGTCTGGTAGTAGGCCTCTTGCAACGGCAGGCCGGCGCGCAGGAAGCTTTCCAGACGGCTGTAGATGTAGATGCCGTAGTCCACGCCAATCCCCACGCCCAATGCCACCACCGGCAAGGTCGCGACCTTGACGCCGATGCCCATGAAGGCCATCAGGGCGTTGCCCAGCACCGAGGTCAGCACCAGCGGCAACACGATGCACAGGGTCGCCGCCCAGGAGCGGAAGGTGATCATGCACATGGTCGCCACGCACAGGTACACCAGGATCAGGATGGTCAGTTCCGATTCCTTGATCACCTCGTTGGTGGCGGCTTCGATCCCGGCGTTACCGGCGGCGAGGATAAATTCCAGGCCGTCCCGGTTGTTTTCCTTGGCGAAGTCCTGCACCGCATGCACGGCGCGGTCGAGGGTTTCGGCCTTGTGGTCGTTGAGGAACACCAGCACCGGCGCCAGGGAGCAATTGTTGTTGTACAGGCCGTCGGCGCGGGCAATGGAGTTGTTCAGCACGTCGGGGTTGCGCGACAGGGTTTCCCATTTGAGGTTGCCCTCGTTCATGCCCTTGATCATCTGCTTGGACACGGTCACCAGCGAGATCGCCGACTGCACGCCCTCGGTGTTCTGCATCTTCCACATCAACTGGTCGATGGGCGCCATGGCGTCATAACGCGAGCAGCCCTCGGCCTTGGTCTTGACCATCACCACCAGCACATCGGAGCTGGTGGAGTAGTTGCTGATGATGAAGTTGTTGTCTTTGTTGTAGCGCGAATCCGGGCGCAGTTCCGGTGCGCCCTGGTCCAAGTCGCCGATCTTCAGGTTCTGGCTGTACCAGAGGCCGCCGCCGAAGGCGACCAGCGCGAGCAGGATCGAGACGGGCGCAACCTTCGCGCTGGCGAACTTGGACAGCAGGCGCCAGAACGGGTGTTCGCGGTGCGCGTCCTTCTTGCTCTTGGCGATGGCGCGCTTGCTGATGCCGACATAGGAGATCGCCACCGGCAGCAGGATCAGGTTGGTGAACACAATCACCGCCACGCCGATGGACGCGCCGATGGCCAGCTCGCGGATCACGCCGATGTCGATGATCAGCAGCGTGATAAAGCCCACGGCGTCGGCGAGGATCGCAATCATACCGGGCAGGAACAATTGCCGGAACGTGCGCCGCGCCGCGGTCAGTGCGTTGTCCGCTTCACTCGATTGCAGGGCGATACCATTGATCTTCTGCACGCCATGGGAAATACCGATGGCAAAGATCAGGAACGGCACCAGCATCGAATAGGGATCGAGGCCGAAGCCGAAAAAGTGCATCAGCCCCAATTGCCAGATCACCGCCACCAGGGTGGTACTCAACACCGCGACGGTGCTGCGCAGGCAGTTGGTGAACCACAGCAGCAGGATCAAGGTGATGACAAACGCGATGCCGAAGAACATCACCACCATCACCAGGCCGTCGATCAGGTCACCGACCTTCTTGGCAAACCCGACGATATGGATCTTGACGTTGGGGTTCTGGGCTTCGAATTTGTCGCGGATCTTGTCTTCGAGTTCATGGGAGAACTTGCGGTAGTCCAGGGCCAGCAACTTGCCTTGGTCCTGCGGGTCCGGGTAGGACTCCAACAACGGAATATCGACGATGCTCGACTTGAAATCGTTGGCCACCAGACGCCCGACCTGGCCGGACTTGAGTACGTTGTTGCGCAGTTGGTCGAGGCTTTGCGGCGAGCCGTTGTAGCTTTGCGGGATCACTTCACCGCCGGCAAAGCCTTCTTCGGTGACTTCGGTCCAGCGCACGCTGGGGCTCCACAGCGACTTGAGGCCCGAGCGGTCAACGCCGGAGATGTAGAACACCTCGTCATTGATCTGACGCAGGGTCTCCATGTATTCCTTCGTGAAGATGTCGCCATCCTTGGCCTCCACCGAGATACGCACGGTGTTGCCCAGGTTGGCCAGGTCGTTACGGTGCTCCATCATCTTTTCGATGAAGGGGTGCTTGAGGGGGATCATCTTTTCAAAGCTGGTGGACGGGCGAATCAAGGTCGCCTGCCAGAACAGGAAAATACTCACCAGCAGGCAGATGACGATCACTGCCGGGCGGTTGTTGAAGATCAGGCGCTCAAGAAAGGTCGCTTTATCGTTGTGATGACTGCTCATTCTTTCCCCGCCTTCTTATTGTTTTTCGAGTTCAGCGCCGGTTGGCTGGGCAACACGAACGCCGCCCTGCCCCGCCAGAATCAAGTTGCCATTGCCCGCCGCCGTGACCGACGACAGTGAGATGCGGTCCGGGCGGTTGAACACGCTGAAGGTCTGGCCGTCGTCGTGGCTGATCACCACGCTGCCGCCGTTGCCGACCACCACAATGGCGCCGTCATCGAGCAACGTCGCACCCGACAAGCCAAACTCCAGGGCACCACGCGCCGCATTCAACTCGACCTGTTCCCAGGTGCTGCCAAAATCGGTTGAGCGGTACAGATTGCCGCGCAGGCCATAAGCCAGCAGGGTCTGCGGCTGGGCGGTGCCGATCACACCGAACAGCGAGCCTTCATACGGGCCTTCGAGTTTTTCCCAGGTCTGGCCGTCGTCGCCGGAGCGGAACATGCTGCCCTGCTCGCCGACGATAAACAGGCCGGCACCCTTGATAGCGGCGATGGCATTGAGGTGGAACTGGTCTTCGTTGTCGAGGCGATCGCTCACGTCGTCCCAGGTTTTGCCGCCGTCGGTGGTTTCGATCAGCGCACCGTAGGCGCCCACGGCCAGGCCATGCTCGGCATCCTTGAACCACACATCGAGTAGCGGCGCTTCGCGCTTGAGGTCCTGGTATTGCTGAGCCCAGGTGGCGCCACCGTCGGTGCTGGCGAGGATCTGCGCGTCATGGCCCACCGCCCAACCGTGTTTGTCATCGACGAAATACACCGCCGTGAGCAATTGTCGGGTTGGCACTTTGGCTTGGTTCCAGGTACTGCCCTGGTCATCGGAATACAGGATGTGCCCGCGATCGCCGACCGCCACCAGGCGCTTGCCGGCATGCACCACGTCGATCATCAGGCCTTTGGCGGCCTTGGGGGACTCAATTGCAAATACCGGCTGTGCGCTGCTGGTGTCGCCGGTTGCCAGCGCGGGGGTGGACAACACCCCAAGCAGCGAGAGCGCTGTGGCCAGCATCGCAACCCTGCGTGCGGCGCGCGGGCGGCAAACAGCCCAACCCATGACAGGCTCACTCATAGACCTTTCTCCCCGTTTATTATTGTTAGGTGGTCTCGCCTTCCCGGGCTCTGAAACCTGCAATCTAGAGCGCCTGGAGGAAGCAGGGGCCATCCTATCGGGCTTTGGAATCGTCTGACAATCGGCGCTACGTTATCTTTTGTTAACTGAGGGTGTTTGGCGTTGGCCTGAATATGCCTGCATTACCCAGGCTGATGCTCGTTCCCTGGCGGAGTGAGCTGTCGAGCATAATGAATTTTTATTCTATCTATTGAATTATGGGAATTTTTATTCCATTAATAACCCTCCTGACAACAATAATCCAAAGGACCACGGCGATGCGTGAACTCGGAATCGGCTTGATCGGCACAGGCTTCATGGGCCGCGCCCATGCGTTGGCGTTCAACAATGCCCGCGCGGTATTCGAACTGCCGGTGCACCTCAAGCTGGCGGCGCTGGCCGATGCCGACACCGAACGCGCCCAGCGTTGCGCCGCGGCCTGGGGCTTTGCCCAGGCCCACGGTGACTGGCAGGCGCTGGTCAATGACCCGAACGTCGACGTAGTGGCAATCACCACGCCCAATCATTTGCACTACCCCATGGCCATGGCGGCCATTGCGGCGGGCAAGGCGGTGTACTGCGAGAAACCCCTGGCCGTCAGCCTGGAACAGGCCGACGCCATGCGCCGTGCCGCACGTGCGGCCGGCGTGGTCACGCGGGTCGGTTACAACTACCAGCACAACCCGATGATTGGCCTGGCCAGACAGATGATCGTCGACGGCGAACTGGGCGAGATCATCAGCTTCCAGGGTGAGTTCAGCGAAGACTTCATGGCCGACCCGGCCTCGCCCTGGTCGTGGCGTTGTGAAGTGGAACATGCCGGTGGCGCGCTGGCAGACCTGGGCAGCCACCTGTTGTCGATGGCGGGTTATCTGGTGGGCGACGTGGTAAGCGTGTGTGCCGACACGCACACCGTGCATGCCCAACGCCCTGCCGTCAAAGGCAGCAGCGACCTGAAATCGATCGCAGTGGATGACCAAGTGCATGCCCTGCTGCGCTTCGCCAATGGCGCACGCGGTACGGTGAGCAGCAGTTGGCTCAAGCAGGGTTACAAGAACCACCTGAGTTTTGAAATCAGCGGCACTCAAGGCACCTTGGCGTTCGATCAGGAACGTTTGAATGAACTACGCGTATGCCGCGCCGGCCAGGACGGCTTCCAGCGTTTACTCGCTGGCCCTGCGCTGCCCGGCTATGCCGCGTTCAGCCCGGCGGCCGGGCATCAGTTGGGTTACAACGAGCTCAAGACCCTGGAAGTGCAGGAGCTGATCATGGCGCTGGCGGGGCAAGGCGCAGCGGGTACTGACTTTGAAGCAGCGTGGGCGGTCGAGCGGCTGGCCACCGCGATTCGCCTGGCGGCTCAAGAAGAACGCTGGGTCAACGTAGGGGCGCTTTAAACTACGCCAGTCCTAGCCAACCTGGTGGGTGTGCACCATGCATGCCCACCCATTATCAAACTCAGCTACTGACACCTTGAGTTTAAGCGGACGAAACCATCACGCAGTGATGGGTAAACATGATTGGCTAATCCAGTCACTTTTCGCCCAGCTACGTTCCTCTATTCGCCCCCTCACTTATTAACTTTCGCGTTCAATAACGTCAACATTCAACCCCTCCCTTACACCTCGAAATACCCTAAACAAATAATTCACACAGCGAAATATTTACCTGCTTGCCCCCTCTGCGAAAACCCCTCATTTTATTGCCCGACCTTTTCAAATTAATTATTACCTTGGCCACTTATAAACTTATCGAGCGTTAACCTATTGAATATTCGATCCTGCCCACCTGCTCTGTTAAATCTTAGCGCATTCCTGTCTGCACCCGATCATACGAGCGCGTCGACAGTTAACAATCCTGCCCCTCCTTCAAACTCAGATAAAGTTGCAAAAGATTTGACCCGTAATAGATTTAAAATCGTCGATACAAACGGCGACGGCAAGATAACAGTCGCCTATAAGTTTATTGACTTGTCCAATTCAGAACATGCCTGGCGCAAAAATTCTGGAGCAATGGAGCTCAGCGAGGGCAGAAAAAAAGCCTTCAGAGATTCAATTCGCGCGTGGGAAGATGTCGCCAAGGTTACCTTTATCGAGAACGGCAAAGGCGCGGACGCCTCCATACTAGTTCAAGGCAGCCCCGGGGTGGGCGGTCTCGCCAACCTGCCGGTTGGTGATACCAGCAGCATGAGCATCGCGATCGGAGTGGGTGAAAAAGGCTTACCTATAAACTCGTCAATGATTCACGAAATCGGTCATAGCCTGGGGTTGGAGCATCCGCAGGGCCAGTATCCCGAGAACAATAAAACCCATACTGCCATGTCTTACACGACTAATTGGTGGGCGCGCCCTGACGAAAAAGGCTTTAGATGGTCGGAAAGCACCTCCACCCCAATGATGGGCGACATTGCAGGTACTCAAAAACTCTACGGCGCCAATAACAATACCCGAAGGGGTAATACGACTTATGGGTTCAACGCCAACGCCGAGCGTGACTACTATAGTCTGGCCTCCTCCCGCGACCTGGCGGCCTTTTGCGTCTGGGACAACGGGGGTAACGACACCCTGGATTTTTCCGGTTACGCACAAGACCAGAAGATCAATCTGAATGCCGAGTCTCTTTCAGACGTCGGCGACAGGAAAGGTAATGTGTCTATCGCCAAGGGCGTTGTGATAGAAAACGCCATCGGTGGCTCAGGGCATGATGTGCTGATCGGCAATCAGGTCGGCAACCGCATCACCGGCAAGGCCGGCGGCGACACGCTGTACGGCGGCGGCGGCGCTGATACATTTGTCTACAAACGCGCCAGTGACTCGCCGCCACAAAACCCGGACATGCTTAACGACTTCGTCAGTGGTGTCGACAAAATTGATCTTTCCAAGGTCCTGAAAGACGCGGGTATATCAAACCCCATCTTCACCAGCGTTCTCACTGATCAAGCCGGCGAGCTGAGCGGGCGCAAAGGCGAACTGCTGCTGGACTATGATAAAAACGTCAAGATGCACAGGTTGATTCTTGATGTAAGTGGTAACGGTAAGTCCGTGCTGTTGATTATGAGCAAAAACCCAATAAAGCCCACTGACATTTTGATTAACGCGGGTTCACAATCACCGACGGCATCACCCTCCCCTCAGCCAACGCCCAACCCGGCGCCTTGGCCCATTAATAAAAAGCCAGCGCCTACACTGACCCTACTCCCACTCGTATTACGCGATACCGTTGATACTGGTGATACCGTCTACGGGTTCAACGCCACGACCACCAAGCCTGGCATGCGGCTGACCTCTTCCACCGATAAACCCGCTTTCACCGTGACAGACCCTAAAGGTAATGACACCTTGGACTTTTCAGGTTTCGGCCACAACCAACGCATCAACCTTATGCCGGGCTCACGCTCCAGCGTTGGCGGCCTGGTCGACAATGTGCATATCAACAACAATACGGTTATTGAAAATGCCAGGGGTGGCCGAGGCCATGACCATATAACCGGAAACGCGGCCAATAACGTTCTGACGGGCGGAGCCGGTGCAGACAAACTGACAGGCAACGCAGGGGCCAACACTTTCAACTATGAAGCCGTCACTGACTCGCCTTACCACAATGCTGACATGCTGATGGATTTCAAAACCGGCAAAGACAAAATCGACTTAACCGCTATGAGTAAAAACGCCCAAGTGCCCCTCAACCAAGTCAAGTATTACACTGGCCAAATCGGCGATACCATTATTGACTATTACCCGGCCACCAAAAAGTACTACTTGGGTGTCGATATGACGGGAAATCGCCAGTCTGACTTTTTGATCAAAAGTTTCAAGCCGATCAACAGCCAGGATGTGATTGGCCTTAACCGTATCAACGACGGCCATTGCTGACCGTCTCGAAGGGCTTTAAAAGTGGGCGGAGTGAGGGCGGCCCACACCGGTCGATCAGATAACGAACCGCGCGACCATCCCATTCAAATCCACCGCCAGGCGCGACAGTTCATGGCTGGCCGCGCTGGTCTGGTTGGCGCCTGCCGCCGATTGAGTCGCCAAGTCGCGGATATTGACCAGGTTGCGATCCACTTCACGGGAGACCTGGGCCTGTTCTTCCGAGGCGCTGGCGATCACCAGGTTGCGCTCGTTGATCAGGCTGATCGATTCGGTGATCTGTTCCAGGGCCACACCGGCAGCGCGCGCCAGTTCCAGAGTGGTCTGGGTGCGCTGGTTGCTCTGCTGCATCGACTGCACGGCGTCGCCAGTGCCACTCTGGATGCCGGCGACCATTTTTTCAATTTCCTGGGTCGATTGCGCGGTGCGGTGCGCCAAGGCGCGTACTTCATCGGCCACCACGGCAAACCCACGCCCGGCTTCACCGGCGCGTGCGGCTTCAATCGCAGCATTAAGTGCCAGCAGGTTGGTCTGTTCGGCAATCGCGCGGATCACATCAAGCACCTTGCCGATATCACGCCCCTGGGTCGCCAGGCCTTCAATCATCAGGGCGGTGTTTTGCACATCCTGGGTCATGGTCTGGATTGCGCCGACGGTTTCCACCACGCGGTCACGCCCTTCCCGCGCCGCCTGGTTGGACTGGCTGGAAGCTTCTGAGGTAGACACCGCATTACGCGCCACTTCTTCGACGGCGGCGGTCATCTCGTTGACGGCCGTGGCGGCCTGGTCGATTTCGTTGTTCTGCTGTTGCAGGCCTTTGGAGGCTTCTTCGGTCACCGCGCTCAATTCTTCGGCGGCCGAGGCCAGTTGCGTGGCAGAGCCGGCGATGTGCTGGATGGTCTGGCGCAGGTTGGTTTGCATCGCCGACAAGGCGCCCAGCAGGCGCGCAGGCTCATCCTTGCCGGCGTCTTCGATAACGGTGGTCAGGTTGCCGCCGGCAATGGTCTGGGCCACTTCCACTGCTTTGCGCAGCGGCGTGACGATGCTGCGGGTCAGCAGCCAGGCGAGCAGTACGGTCAGCACGGCGGCAGCGACCGAGAAAACAATAACGCCGGTAATCGCGCCTTGATAACTCGACCCGGCTAAGGTGTCGGCATCCCTGGCATCGGCTGCATTGATGGCGATCAGCTTGTTGAGTTGCTCGCCCATCTGGTCAGTACCGTCCTTGATACGCGTGTTAATTAACGCACGCATCTCCTCGACTTTGTTTTGTTTGGACAAGGCCAGCATGTCGGCCTGGGCCTTGAGGTAGTTGTCCAACGTGCTGACAAAGGTCTTGTACAACGCGGCTTCTTCCGGCCCGGCCGGCAGCGGCGCATAGCCGGCCTGGGCGGTTTTCACCTTATCAACCAGCACACCCATGCGGGTTTCTGCCTCCTGCAGGCCGGCAGGCTCGCGGTTAACCAGCACGCGAAAAGAGAGGATGCGCAAGCGCAGCACGTTTTCGGTGATGTTGCCCAGGTACGTGACGCTGGGCAGTTGCGTGGAGGTCATCTCCACCGACGACTGACGTACCTGCGTCATGCGGTTGACCGCAAACACCCCCAACAACACCACTAACAACGCAATGAATGCGAAACCGAGAAACGCGCGAGGGGCAATATTCAAATGACGTAGGGACATAGAGGTTGCTCTCAGAAGGAGTGTTTGCGAGCGTCCCTGCCGCGAAACAATCAGCCAGCGTCAACGCACTGCTCTGATCGTTGGTCACCACTGTTATGGTTGGAATGTGGGCCTATACGAGATATCGGCAGATCCTGAGGTTTTGCGCAGGGTTTTTATAAATATTTTTTTACACTTCTGAGGGCCGGCACTTTCTGGCATCCTGCGCCTCCATTTTCTGACCCGAGCCCGCACTTTGTCTGACGCTCAAGCCCCCCGCCCCCGCTATAAATCCGACCTGATCTATGGCCTGGAAGACCGCCCGCACTTCACCGCAGCGATCTTTGCCGCGCTGCAACATGTGCTTGCCAGCTTCGTCGGCATCATCACGCCCACGCTGATCGTCGGCGGCGTGCTCGGCCTGGAAAGCGAGGTGCCGTACCTGGTGAGCATGGCGCTGTTCGTGTCCGGGCTTGGCACCTTTGTGCAGGCGCGTACCTTCGGCCCGATCGGTTCCGGACTGTTGTGCCTGCAGGGGACGAGCTTTTCGTTTATCAGCGTGATCCTCAGCGCCGGGTTCATGGTCAAGGCCCGGGGCGGCGGTACCGATGAGATCCTCTCGACGATTTTCGGCATCTGCTTTTTCGCCGCGTTTATCGAGGTGGTGCTCAGCCAGTTCATCGGCAAGCTGCGCAAGCTGATTACTCCGGTGGTCACCGGCACCATCATTACCTTGATGGGGTTGTCGCTGATCAAGGTGGCGGTCACCGACATGGCCGGCGGCTTCGGGGCCAGCGACCTGGGCGCCGCGGGCAACATGGGGCTGGCCGCCCTGGTGCTGTTGACCATCGTGGTGCTCAACCGCTTCAGTAACCCGTTCGTGCGCCTGGGTTCGATCGTGATCGGCCTGACCCTGGGTTTTGTGGTGGCCTGGTGGATGGGCCGCGTCGACATGGCCGCGCTGCCCCAGGTGCCGCTGATCAGTGTGCCGGTGCCGTTCAAGTATGGTTTTTCGTTCGACTGGGTGGCGTTTATCCCGGTGGCGGTGATCTTCCTGATTTCACCGCTGGAAGCCGCCGGTGACCTGACGGCCAACTCGATGATTTCCCAGCAACCGGTCAAGGGCCCGCTGTACATCAAGCGCATCAAGTCCGGCCTGCTGGCCGACGGCCTCAACTCGGCGATGGCGGCGACGTTCAACAGCCTGCCCATGGTGACCTTCGCTCAAAACAACGGCGTGATCCAGCTGACCGGCGTGGCCAGCCGCTACGTCGCGTACTTTATCGCCGGCCTGCTGGTGCTGCTGGGGCTGTTCCCGATGATTGGCGCAGTGCTGCAACTGATGCCCAAGCCGGTACTGGGCGGTGCCACGCTGATCATGTTCGGCACCGTGGCCGTGGCCGGGATCAAGATCCTCGCCGAAGCCGGGCTGCACCGCCGCAATGTGCTGATCGTGGCGATCTCCTTAGGCATGGGCCTGGGTGTGGCCGCCGTGCCGGAAGTGCTGCGCGACCTGCCCAAGGCGCTGCACAACATCTTTGAATCGCCGATCACCGTGGGCGCGTTCTGTGCAATCCTGCTGAACATTTTCCTGCCCGAGGAGTTCTTAGAGCTGGAAGAGGATGAATTTGATCCGGAGTCCTCTACCCTCAAGGTCATGCAGGATCCGGACGTCACGAAATAGGAGCACCTTTGGTATGCGCAAGCTCATGGTTCTATCGCTACTGTTGCTGACCTTGAGCGCCTGCGCGCTGTTCCCCAATCGCGACCCGGTCAATATCACTGTGGTGGGCATCGAACCGCTGCAAAGCCAGGACCTGGAAGTGCGTTTTGCCGTGAAGCTGCGGGTACAAAACCCCAATGAAACGGCGATCGACTACAACGGTGTGGCCCTGGACCTGGACGTCAATGGGCGCCCCTTGGCGTCCGGCGTGAGCGACCAGGCCGGCAGCATCCCACGCTTTTCCGAGACAGTGCTGATGGTGCCGGTGAGTGTTTCGGCGTTCTCCGTGTTGCGCCAGACCTTGGGGCTGAGCCAGACCCAAAGCCTGAACAACCTGCCTTACACACTGCGCGGCAAACTGGCGGGCGGCCTGTTCGGCACTATGCGCTTTGTCGAACGCGGCACCCTGGACCTGCCCAACACCGCGACCTGGTAACCGCCATGCAACCGACGTTGTTTACCCAAAGACTGATCCTGCGCCCGCTGACCCTGGAAGATGCCGAGGACATCCAGGCGCAATTCGCGCATTGGGACGTGGTGCGTTACCTGACTGCCGAGGTGCCCTGGCCGTACCCGGCCGATGGCGCGCGCCGCTACCTGGAACAGGTAGCCTTGCCAGGCATGGCCCGTGGCGACCAATGGCATTGGTCGATCCGCCTTAAAAGTGCGCCGCAACCGATGATCGGCAATATCAACCTCACGGACGAGGAAGACGACAACCGAGGCTTCTGGCTGGGCCCGCAATGGCAAGGCCAGGGCTTTATGAGCGAAGCCTGTGCGGCGGTGACGCAGTACTGGTTCGAAGTGCTCAAGCGCCCGCGGATGCGCGTGCCCAAGGCTGCGCCTAATCTGGCATCGCGGCGGATCTCCGAGCGCACGGGGATGCGCCTGATCCGCACGCAGATGGGTGAGTTTGTAGAAGGTACCTTCCCACGCGACATTTGGGAGATTACCCGCCAAGAGTGGTTGGCATTTAAATCCCCAAAACGCTGAAGATCGAATGTGGGAGCTGGCTTGCCTGCGATGGCGGTGTGTCAGGCGACCTATGTGCTGGTGAGCCGACGCTATCGCAGGCAAGCCAGCTCCCACAGTTTTTAACGCATTCAGTCAGTGACGTAGCGCACGCCCGGTTTGGCGCGTTCATCCACCACCAACTCAAATATGTCCGGCCGCGCGTAATGCCCCACCACATCATAGTCATAGCGCGCCCGCACCAGATCATCGGTGTTGATCTGCGCAGTCAGCAACCCTTCTTCACCCACCAGCGGCCCGGCCAGGATGTCGCCCATCGGCCCGACAATCACGCTGCCGCCGGCGATCAACGGGCGCTCTGACGGCCAATTGGCAACCTGCGTGCCCAACGCCGCCGGCGAAGCCTGCACCTGGCAGGCGCTCACCACAAAGCAGCGGCCTTCATGGGCGATGTGGCGCATGCTCACTTGCCACATCTCGCGCTCATCGACCGTCGGCGCGCACCACACTTGCACACCTTTGGCGTACATCGCCGTGCGCAGCAGCGGCATCATGTTTTCCCAGCACACCGCGCCGCCCAAGCGCCCGACGGCAGCGTCGATCACCGGCAAGGTCGAGCCATCGCCCGTGCCCCATATAAGTCGTTCAGTGCCGGTGGGCATCAGTTTGCGGTGCTTGGCCACCAGGCCGCCGGTGGGTTCGAAATACAACACGGTGCAATACAGCGTGCTGCCACTGCGCTCGATCACGCCGAGCACCAGGCTGGCACCGCTGCGTGCGGATAACCCCGCCAGTGCCTCGGTCTCGGCGCCCGGCACATCGATGGCATTGGCAAAATAGCGCGCAAAGGCTTCACGGCCTTCCGGCAAGCGGTAGCCCAACTGCGTGCCGAAGGTTTCGCCCTTCGGATAACCGCCGAGCAACGCTTCGGGCATCACCACCAATTGCGCGCCACTGCGCACAATCGCGTCCTCGTAGGTGAGAATCTGGGCCAGGGTGTCAGCCTTGCCTTCCGGCAAGGCTCCGATCTGCAACGCCGCCACAGTAGAAATGGGCATCAGGTTCACTCCAGTTAAAGGGGGTTGCCCATTCTCCGGCGAGGGGCAATCATGAATAAAGCCCGCTTCAGTGCTAAATGATATGAACCAAATGAATATCGCCCAGGTTGACCTGAACCTGCTGAAAACCTTCGAAGCCTTGCACGACGAGTCCAGCGCCAGCCGCGCAGCCTTGCGCCTGGGCGTCACGCAATCGGCGATCAGCGCCGGCCTGCGACGTTTACGTGACGTGTATGGTGACCCGCTGTTTGTGCGCACCGGGCGTGGGCTGGCGCCGACCTTGCGCGCCAATCAGTTGAAGCCGGTGATCAGCGAGGCGCTGGACCGTTGTCGGCAGAGCCTGGAAATGATCAACCCGGCCAACCCGAACTATCAGGGACGCTCGGTGGTGCTGGGCTTGTCCGATGACTTCGAGATTGCCCATGGTCGGCGGCTGATGGCAGAAATTGCCCGGCGCGCGCCGAAACTGCGGGTGATCTTCCGCCAGACCCACAGCCAGATCGTGGCAGGCGCCCTGCTTGAGCGCAGCCTGGACCTGGCGATCACCGCTGGCGGCTTTGCCGAGCGCAGGTTGAGCCGGCATGTGCTGGGCGAAGGCGACTACCGCTGCCTGGTGGACCCGCACAGCCTGGCGCCGGGCCAACACGGCATCACCCTTGCGCAGTTCGTGGCACGCGAGCATGTGCTGGTGTCGTCGGGCGGGTTTATCGGGATTACCGATGAAGGGTTGGCGGCGCACGGGTTGAGCCGCCAAGTGTGTGCATCCACCAGCCACTTTGCCGGGCTGCCGTTTTTGCTCAAGGGCAGCGCGGCGGTGGCGACGATCCCCGGGCATGCCGCCGAAGCGATTGCGCAGATGACCGGCTTGCGTGTGCTGCCCTGCCCACTGGCGCTGCCGCGCTACCCGGTGGAGCTGGGCTGGCGCACCCAGGCGCAACTGGATCCGCTGTTGCTCAAAGTACGCGAAGCAATTGTGGCCAGCTTTACTTAGCAGCGGCCATCAGTTTGTTGACTTCGCTGCGCACCATGTTGGAAAACTCTGGCGGCGACATGCCATCAAGCTCGGCACGTACCCACTCAGCCCACTTGCCTTTGCGCTTGGCACGCTCGCCGAACAAACGCGCCGCTTCGCCCTTGGCCTTACCCAGGTTGGTTTGCCACAGGTCGTAGAGGCGGGACTTTTCATCTTCCAGCTCGGCGCGCTCGGCGAGGGTTTTGTTGGCCAGATTGAAGCTCATGTTGAATTACCTGCTGCACAAATAGGTGACATCTTACACTGTAGGTCGAACGATTCTGATCCGGATTTTACCCGCAAACCGCTCACGGCAAAAAAACTGCAACTTTTAGCCAAGCCCGACACTCCATTGTTCACTGTCACATTCACTCGCAAGGAGTCACACAATGGCCCGCAAAACTGCCGCCCAAGCTGTCGAAGATCAAATCAAGGATCAAGCTTTCAGTGAACTGACGGCCTTGATCGAAGAGTCGGACAAGCTGCTCAAAAGCAGCGCTTCGCTGGTAGGCGAAGAAGGTGAGACGCTGCGCGAGCAGGTTGCCATCAAGCTCAAGCAAGCGCTGGACTCGGTGTCCAACGTGCGTGAACGCAGCAAGCCGGTGGTGGATGCCACCGAAAACTATATCGGCGGCCACCCATGGCAGACCGTGGCGATTTCTGCAGGTTTTGGCCTGGTGGTCGGCCTGTTGCTGGGTCGTCGTAACTAAACCATCGAGACTACGCCATCGAGATTAAGCCATCGAGGCTGCGTGATAAAGGCTGCGCCACTGGCGCAGCCTTTTCTTTTACCCTTCGGCCAATGCCTGTAACTGTTTGAGTTCCTGCGTATCGATCTCGATGCCGGTTTCCTGCGACTTTGCCCGCGTGCGATGGCGCCGATCCCCCGGCAACCGTCGCAACCCCGCCGCATGCATCTGCCGCACCAGTTCCTGGCTGCGCTCGGCAAAGCCTTGCCCGGCGGTTTTGCTCGGGTCAATCACGATCAGCAATTGGCCGGTCCAGGGTGTTCGCGCACCGGGATGATCGGCCCAATTGAACTCGAACGAAAAATTACCGCCCGTGAGCGCCGCCGCGAGCAACTCGACCATCATCGACAGCGCCGAGCCTTTATGGCCGCCAAACGGCAACAGCGCGCCGCCCTCAAGAATGGCTTTGGGGTCCTGGGTCGGTTGGCCCAGGCTGTCCACGCCCATTCCCGGTGGCAGGCGCTCGCCCTTGCGCGCCGCGATTTGCACGTCGCCATGGGCAATCGCGCTGGTAGCCAGGTCAAATACGATGGGCGGCCCATCGGCACGCGGCGCGGCAAAGGCAATGGGGTTGGTGCCGAACAAGGGGCGATCCGCACCGTGGGGCACCACGCAGGTCATGCTGTTGACCACGCTCAAGGCCACCAGGCCTTCTTCGGCAAAGGGCTCGACATCGGGCCATAACGCCGCAAAGTGATGAGAATTGCGAATCGCCAGTAACGCGATCCCGGCGCTGCGCGCCTTCTCTACCAACAGCGAGCGCGCGGCGTCGAGTGCCGGTTGGGCAAACCCGTTATCGGCATCCACACGTACAAAGCCTGCGGCCACATCCTCGACCACCGGCACAGCCTTGCCATTGACCCAGCCGCTGTTGAGCGTCGATACATACCCCGGAATGCGGAACACGCCGTGACTATGGGCGCCGTCACGTTCGGCGCTGGCGCAGTTGTGCGCAAGGATCGCCGCCACCTGCGCGGATGTGCCGTGCCGCACAAAGACCTGTTGCAGCAGAGCGACTAACTCGGTGAAGCCGATTGCGGTTGAAGCCTTGGCAACTGTCGGAGACTGCGCAGACATTTGAAGCTCCGTTTTTATGATTAGGAGGGGCAACGAATGGACATTCAAGTGCCCGATTAAACACCACGCACTGTGCCTGCTGTCAACTTGCGACGGGCCTCAATAGTTACCCCCGCCCGCACCTCATGTGTCCTTAGCCTGTCATTCCCCTGCCCATTGGAGCAAGCCCATGACTGGTGTTACCCCGGCGTATTTTTTTGACGAATTTTTACTGCCGATTAAAAGAAACTCGCCGAGCGCACGCGAGCGTGCGCTGGGGCTGACCGTCAAAGACCTTGATTGGCTGCATACGGTGTATCAAGCCAGCGATGCCGCGCGTAAGGACCCCGAACGGCAAACCTACCCCATGAGTGTCGAAAGGCTGATGATCAATGTGTCGGGCCAGGCGCCCTTTCCACTGGCCGGCGCCTTTGTGATGAGCCCCACCCCGGACGCCGGCAAAGCACTGCTCTACACGCCTTATGGCGGTATTCAGGTGTTTGACGACCATGCCAGCCTGCTTGTCGATTTCGCCGAGCAATTGGCGGATACGGTGCAGCGTGTCGAACTGATGAGCTTTCTGTCGATTGCGCAGCGCAACGCCTTACCCGTCGGCACGCCCCTGACACTGACCACCACGGTTGTCGAAGGCGCCGTCATGCAAGACCAGGAGCAAGCCCTTGAGGCCTGCCAGCAAGACAACGTGCGCGCCGTACTTGAGCACCTGCAAAAGACCCCCACGTTGTACGGCATGCTCGACACGCTGCTCGGCATCATGGCGCGCTCGAATTTCCCCAACCTGGATCAACGCGATACACGGGTAGATTTCTTTATCCAGGACCCGGCGGGCGGTCAGCGACGCTGGGCCAATTCCCTTCCGCTGAGCGAGGCGTTGCTGCAGTTTTATGTGAATCATGCCTGGCCCAAGGATCAGATCCGTGAATACTTCAACCCCAAACACATCACCCACACCTTGGCCCCGGCCGATCTTGAACACGATCAGCAGTATTGGGAAACCCTGATCAAGGAAACCTCCGGTAGCCTCTCGAAACTGCTGGACAGCCTGCTGAAAACCTATTGGAACGAAGACATCGGCAATGAAACCTCACGCCTGGAACTCTTTAGCCAGGTGATGGCGGATAAATTTCGTCTGGACGTCTTGCTCAAGCGCCAGGAGCAAATCCTCAGCGCCGACGAAAGCCACACCCTTCAGGCCCTGTTCCTGCCAGACCAGCGCGCCCGTAATGCTCACGCCAGGAAACTAAGCGTGGAAAAAGTACGCCTGCATGCGCCTTATCAGCACTATGTTGAGCTGGCCAGCACGCTGTTGATCAGCGAGACCCACGCCTATCTGTACACGCAGTCGCGTGGGGTGCAGGTACTCCAGGACATGCAGGCGCTCAAAGATACGTTACAGAGCATGCTCAAGGCCGCAGGCTACGAGGATGAGTTGCTCAATTTTCTGTCGCTGGATGAGCGCGACACCTTTATTGGCCTGAACCGGATAGACATCGCCGCCCAGCCGGTTCAGGGCAACGTTTTTTCCGGCATGCTCGAAGACATTGCGGCCACCAAGCAGATCAGCAATATGAACCACGCACTGGACCTCTTCCGGCGCAGTGATGGCCAGGTAAACCTGGAGGCGTTGCTCGATTGCGCCTTGGATATTCGCACGATGCTGGACAGTCGCCTGGCGGCACTGGAAACCGCCGGGCGCTGGACGATGCACCCCGTCTCCAGCGGTAACGATCGGCCGTCGACGGTACAGGCCGAACGCGCAAAACTGCACCTGCAGCGCCTGCGCGCCGCCGAAGAAGCACTGGCAACCGAGCGTAAACAACACCCGACTTTACGCTCAATGGCCGCCCTCGCCTTGAATGCAGAACTGCAAGCACAGCGCCTGCCGCTCAAGGCAGAGGAGGTCTATATCAACACCTACCCAACCCGTGCCCAGGAGCGCGAAGAACGCCCGTCATTGACGTCCGTGAGCATGGTTGACCACTTCATCAAGCGCCTGAGCGGTGAAACTTCGAACGTCCCCGACATTAGCACCACCGGGTTTTACCAGCAGCTCGAACCCCATCTGGCCCTGAAGTTGCCCAGCATGACCCTGAGCGCCTTCAACATGATCAATGAACAAGTGTTGAAGGTATTTGCCAACCACGAAATGCGCCAGCTTCCACTTCTATTCCTCAGCAATATGAGTAAAAAACACGCGCACGTGATGTTGCTTGGCTTGCGCAGTGAGGCCAAACTGAGGCTGTTGGGTAAAACACTGTCACCTGACAGCGAGGCGGTGGTTGATACTCTGCTACGCACCGACAGCCTTGTACGCTTGACCCGACACGCGCTGAACGGATTCCTGCCAGATGCCTACGCCTTGACACTGAACCTGGGCACATCCGATACCGCCCACACCCTGGCCAACCTGTTTGTACTGACCGAGCGCGGTGGTATCGACCCGCAGCGCTCGGGCCAGGCCGTGCTCTGGACGCCCCGGCGCGGGTATGAAGTGTTCGCTTCGGTGCAAGCTTTGCGCGAGGAGATAACACAGCGCCTGCAGCACCCGATCAAGTGCTTGCCTCTGCTGGAAAACCTGACGCTTTCATTCCGTACGCCACACCAGGTTTATCAGTTGGGCCAGTTGCAACGCATTGACGACAACGTGCTGGACAACCGCCTGAAAACCTACGGCGACCATGTCATGCACAGTATCGATCAATTGATTTCGATGAAGTTGCCCGCTCCCGCCCTGCAAGACTGTATTGACGCGGCCTTGGAGCAATCTGCACCCACCAACCTTACGCGGGCCCTGGCGGTGGCGAGTGCCATGGCCCATCAACAGGCCCTGCCGGTCTGGTTGGGCACGGCGACTGCCAAGGATCAGATCCATCAGGCCGAACTGCTCGAGCAGTATCACAACAGCGCCCCGGACGCAGAAGACTACCTGCACGGCATCACCTCACTGCGCACGCATACGCAAACGGCCCTACTGGCCTTGCTTAAGGCGCGCTTTCCCGGACAGACTCTGGACCCCGATAACGTGCTGATTCCGGTGCACCAGGCCCTCGACGTGCATGTCGACAGCCTGACCGATTTTGCCTTGCGCCATTGGCCGAACCTGGACGCCGAAAACATTCGCCCCCGCTCACGGACCGCCACTGCCCTGCCCGCTTCACTGGATGCCAGCGCCGTGGTGCAAATGGTCCGCCAACTCGATCTGAAAAGCGTCTACCAGAAGCTGCTGCAAAGCCGGCTGGCCCCCAAAACGGATGAGGGGCGCAAACGTCGGCGCTTGTTTTGCCAACAATTGCCCTGGCAGACGTTGCAGTACGCCCATGAGCAAAGGCTACAAGAACGGCTGACAGCGCAGGCGCTGAGTAGCGTGCAACAGGTGTTCGACATGCCCGACGCCGTGGCGCGAGCGGCGCTGGACAGTGCAGCGGCCACGTTTCGGCCCTTGGAGCTGATTGCAACCGAAGGGGCTACGCCTGCCAAGGTGCTGGGCATGTACCTGCTGGGCCCAGCAGCCGGCAGTGCTGGCCCGGTGGTGATGTTTGCGCCTTATACCGACAGCCATGTGCTTAAGGAGTACGAGAGCGAGCAAGCCTTGCTGGATGAGGTGGGCAGGCCGGGAGAGCTTCAGGATTCAATCATCCGGCACCTGGAGGCGCCTCATCAGGCTACGTACCGAAACTTGTTGCAAAACAACCGGCATCGTCCCCTCGACATCCGGCTGGCCTTCACCGCGGTCACCGGCAACGCCCTGCACCTCCTGTTCAATGACAACACCTTGATATTGCTCAAGATGCTGGCCAGCCAGTTCGAGGAAGGCGCCAAGTCACTCTGGGACCGAATCACGCACCTGCTGGGCGAGGGCATTCCTCAGGCTGTGCAGTTCATGGCCGGAAAGCTCTCGTACCCGCTGATGGTGTGGCGCAGCTACGTGCTGTTCAAGCGCTCAGCCGACGCATTGCAGTTGCACCAATGGAAAGCCGCTCTGAAGGACTTCATCAAAGGCGTGGCGCAAATGGCTGCGCTGCGCGGCGAGCTTGAGGGCACCGAAGCGCCGCCGCCCAACGAGACAGAAGTGTCCGAAGCCGACTTGTCAGATGAAACCCTGCCCACCGCCACGCAATTGTCCTCTCTGCGCGTCACTGCCCCTTCACGCACGCGGCTGCAGCCTTTGGAGGATCACGATGTTGCATTGACCGACTTGGAGCTTAACGCTTCCAGCCATGTTTACACGGACAAGACAACATTGAAAAACTATGTACCCCTTGCAGGCAAAGTGTATGCGGTCAAGAAAACCGCAAAACATTGGCGTTTGGAAAAAGATCACCTGAAAGGCCCTTTTGCAGGCCCAAACCAACAGGGCAAATGGGTATTGGACCTCAACCACCACACTCCACGTTTCGGCAAAACCCTGTCGCGCATGAGGACACGCAGCGACGAACAGAACGCGATCAATATCGAAGCAAGAGGTATTTTGGAAATTGCCGGACTGTCGAGCTGGCAAGCCCAAGTGATCAATGAAGCGTTGAATATTGCGACTTATTACGCCAACAATTGTCATCGCAACCTTGTGCTGTTCTCAGCACAACGCGACCCCAATAGCCGTATAGGCGTGTTTTTGGGCGAGATGTTCGGCGTCTTCAGCTTGAGCGCTGTTCAAGTGGACAGGCTCACGAGCGTTGTCCATGGGATGCTGGAGGAGCTGTGCGATTCGAGCTTGACCCGCTGCGATTCAACGCGGTTTGTCAGTGGTATCAGCCGAGCAGATATGGACACTCAATACGCTTTTACTATTGTCGGTGACCCAGAACGCAGGATTTATTTGCTCGAGCGGTTTTTCTATCCGAACATGAATGCCTACCGTGGCCGCTTGAATTCTCCGTTCGACATCTCGGCCCATGCGAGGGCCAGCGTTCTGATCCACGAATTGACGCACGTGAAGCTCGACACCGAAGACATCGCCTACCTTGACACCGTTCGCCCCTTCGCCGACCTGATTGATACGGCCAAACGCGGCTCTCAAGCGCTGAAAACCGAGCTGGAAGACTTGCGCAAGTACGCACTGTCCACGCTGACGCCTGCCGACATGCTGTTCAAAGCCTGGGATGATTACACGGCGACATGGGAGGACTACGGGCCTGGCACCTCAACTGAAGATCTTCGGAAAAAAACCCTCAACCTCACTGGGGCCAAGACTCTCGCAGACGCCCGTGCGGCATTCATGAGCGATGCCGACAAGCGTTTCAACACCATCCTGACCAATGCCGACTCCTTGACTTACCTGATTATGGAACTGGGTCGCATGCTGGATGCGGGGGCGTAAGCCCCCGGCGGGGAGGGTCAGTCTTTCTGGTCGCGCAAAACGTTGCCGGAAGCGCCATCGATACGCGCTTCATACACGATGCCATCGGACTTGCGCCCTTTGACTTCCCAGTAACCGTTGTCATCGGCTTCGGCGCTGTAGACCTCGATATAGCCGGCCTTGGTCTTGGCGGTTTCAATGGCCTTTTCGATGGTGATCCAGCCCGCACCCGGCTTATCGGCCAGGGCGGCGCCGGCGCTGAGCAGCGCGGTGGTTGCACACAGGGCGACTAAGGTTTTCTTCAACATATTCGTTCTCCATTGTGGGAATGACGGACTCGTGTCCTGTGTTTTCTGATGTTTACAAACGAGAATAAGTTCCAATTGATGTGCAATCGCCATGACGGCTGTTCTCGTCATCCGCCTCGGGAGGTTAGAATGTTGGAAATCAGGACGGTTTAATGACTCAACAGCCCCTTTCAGAAGACGAATATGACGCGATCACCGATGCCGCCGCGCATTGGTGCATGCGCCTGCACGCCAGTGATTGCACGGCGGGCGAACGTCGGGCTTTTGAACAATGGCACGACGCCCATCCGCTGCATGCCTTTGAGTATGCGGCCATGCTGGAAATCTGGGACGTGGCCGACCACCTGCCGCGCAGTGAGCCTGTTGCGGTGGTGCTGCCGTTCAAACCGCGCAACCGCTTGCGCACTTACGCGGTGGCCGCCGCGATATGCCTCGCCGCCCTGCCGCTGGCCGCCTTTACCGGCTGGGAAGCGGGCTGGTTGCCCAGCTCCTATGAGCATTTCGAAGCCGGTACTGGCTTGCGCAAGGTCACCCTCGGCGACGGCAGCCAGGTTGAATTGAACCTGGGCACCGAGTTGGTCTACAGCCGTTACAAGGACCAACGCCGCGTGACCTTGAACAAGGGCGAAGCGTTTTTCAAGGTCAGCCATGACAGCCTTCACCCGTTTATCGTCATGGCGGGCGAAGGCCAGGTTCGG
The DNA here is from genome assembly GCF_030687515.1 of Pseudomonas sp. FP2338. Lineage (NCBI taxonomy): Bacteria > Pseudomonadati > Pseudomonadota > Gammaproteobacteria > Pseudomonadales > Pseudomonadaceae > Pseudomonas > Pseudomonas sp. FP2338. Next base: position 3,524,499 of record NZ_CP117436.1, read on the forward strand.
GTCACCGGCACTCAGTTCAACGTCTGGAAATACGAAGACCAGGTGCGGGTGATGTTGCTGGAAGGCTCGGTGCAGATTTCCAGCGACAAGCAGCACGCCAGCGTGCCCCTGACCCCAGGCATGCAGGCCAGTTACAACCTGGGCGATGCCACCCCGCAAGTCGCTGCGATTAACCCCAATGACTCGGCCCTGGCCTGGCGCCAGGGCAAACTGGTACTCGACAACCTGGCCTTGACCGACGCGTTGCCGTTGATCAACCGCTACCTGAGCAAACCGGTGATGCTGGCAGATGCCAGCACCGGCGCGATTCGCATCGGCGGCATCTACAACATCAATGAGGTCAACAACCTCGTGCCTTCCCTGCCCAAGGTGCTGCCGGTCTACCTGACCCAGAACCAGGACGGCAACCCGGTACTCAATTCCATCCCGCGTAAAACGCCCAAGGGCTGAGCCTGCCTGCAACAGTGGGTTCGCTCGCGCCCAAAGTGTCCATTTTTGAAACACCTCCCTCGCCTGAATCGCCCGCCGGGTGCGCATTCATGAGTTTGTCATGCGCAGTGTTTCATCGCTGAGACAGCCTTGAGGCGGGGCCGGGCATGCCCCTTGATGGCGGGACTGTTTCAACGATGAAACAGCATCGTCAGCACTTTGCCTCGATTTAACTTCAACCCTCTGAATACAAACAATAAATAAAAAGCGGCACACGTTCTGCTCTGTTCCTGACAACGCTGTTTAGGGTCAGCGTTGAGAATAAGGAACACTGCCATGGACACACACAATCCAGGCTCACTGAGCCTCCTGCTGATCGGCTGTGCACTGAGTGCCAGCGTGAGCGTTCCGGTGCTCGCGGCAGGTGATGGCGTAATCGTGGTTGAACGCCAGGTTCAACCTTATGCAATAGGTCGCCCACGCGGCCAGGATCCCTACCCCACCACCGTGAATGCCAACCCGTCGGCTCAAGTCAACCGCGCCATGAACCATGAGCTCAGCGACAACGACATCGCCGGTATCAGCAGTGGCTTAAGCATTACGCGCAGCATCATGCCCAATGGCGGCATCCCCGGGCTGAACAATCTCGGTGGCGCCAACAACCTCGGCGCAGCGGGTGCAGCCGGCCACGGCAGCAGCGGCAGCAGTATCGCTGGCACGGTCAACGGCGCGATCTCCAGCGGCCTCGCGCCGCTGAACAACATCAGCGGCATGGTCGGGGGGGCAATGAAATGAACCGCTCATGGATGCTTCTTGCGGCCCTCGGTTGCACCGCCGCAATGGCCGACAGCAGCAACAACGCAACCCTTGATAACTCGGGCCAGCAATACAACGGTGTGGTGACGATCAACCAGGCTGCCGGTGACCAGCAGCAACTGAGCAACAACGTTGCCATCGCAGTGGGCCACAACGCCCAGGCGAACATCGCCGTCACGCAAAAAATCAGCGGCGTGCCCGCCGACCGCTCCCTGAACGCCAACGCGGCGATCCAGGGCAACTCCTTCAGTAATGGCAACGGTGCACTGAGTGTCAACCAGTCCGCCGGGGCCCAGAACCAGATGATCAATGCCGTGCGCATCAGCGTGAATGCTGGCCCGCAAAGCATCGACGACAGCGTCATGTCGCAACAGAACGTTGCGCTTGCAACCGACTCAGGATTGACCCCTACCACTGGCAGCCGCCAGGTCGTTACCAGCGACCAGGCCTTCACCGGCAGCCGTGGAGTGGTTCAGGTCAACCAGAGCGCCGGGGTGGGGAACCGAGTGGCTAACACCCTGAACTTACGACTCAACTGATGGAGCTGAGTCCATAGCTAGACCGTACCAACACTTAACCAACTAATTAGAAGCAAGGAGATACACCATGAAAACTTCAATGGCTCTTAAACCACTGGCTTTTGCTCTGGCTGCGCTCATGGCTGTTGCTGCTCAAGCGGGCGGTTATCACGCGCCTACCACCGCTGCCGCGACCACACTGGACGGTCAAAGCAACCATGGCAACGCGGTGCTCAATGACAAAACCAAAAACAACGCCTCGGCTAATGACTCCTACAACAACATCAGTGGCGTGGCCAACGGCAACGTGCTGAGCGGCGACAACAACCAAGGCAAAAACGACGTTGCCATCGTTTCCGGGGATGCGGATTTCGTGTTCGCCACCACCGGCACCGCCCAATCGAACACCGGTAACTTTGTGGCCAACAGCGGCACTAAAAACAACGCATCCCTTAACGACAGCGGCAACCACGCTTCAGGCGTGATTCAGTTGAACGCCGCATCGGGCACCTCCAACCAAGGCAGCAACAGCGTTGCAATTGCTTCGGGGAATGGCGACAGCGGTGCTGCAGCCGTCACTGGCGTGCAGGATGTGTCGGGCAACCTGACCCTCAACCTGGCCAGCGGCCACGGCTGGGGCAGCACCAAACCGGTGGTTAACAACGCCAGCGTGAACAACTCGATGAACTACAGCTCCGGGGTCTCGAACTCCAACGTTCTGTCGGGCAGCAACAACCAAGGTCAGAACAACGTCGCAATCACTCGCTTCTGATCCAGATCGGGCCTTGGCAACAAGGCCCTTTTTATTTCCAGTGTCCAGCAGGTCATACGATCATGCGCCTCACAGCTGCTTTGCTTGTGCTTGCACTCACCAGCCCGACCTGGGCAGCGCAAATGGCAGTGGTCATGCCTAACGGTGCAGTGGTCTACAAGAAGGTCGAAAGCATCCGCGAACGCAAATTCGCCAACCTGGTGGAACAGAAAACCGATTTCAGCTGCGGCGCCGCCGCGCTGGCGACCATCCTGCGCCAAGCCTATTGGATGGACGTGGATGAAGACCACGTGATCAAGGGCATGCTGGTCAACGCCGACCAGGACCTGGTGCGCACCCAAGGCTTTTCGATGCTCGACATGAAGCGCTACCTGGAAAGCATCCACATGCGCGCCAAGGGCTACCGGATTACGCCTGAAGTGCTGGTCACCGTGAAAGTGCCGGTGGTGGTGCTGCTGGACATTCGCGGCTACAAGCACTTTGTGGTGCTGCAACGGGCCGACAACGACTGGGTGTATATCGGCGACCCCGTGCTGGGCAACAAGCGCTATGCCAAGGACGATTTCGTCAAGGGCTGGAACGGCATCGTGTTCGCGGTGATCGGTGAAGGTTACGACAAGACCAACGCCCTGCTCACGCCCCGCACGCCGCTGACGGCCAAGAACCAGTTCAACGAGTTCAGTCCGGTGCGCGACAGTGAATTGATGGACTTCGGTTTTATCCAGAGCGACTTCTTCTAGAAGCGCAATAAGGAGCAGGACGCTCCAGGAGCAAACGATGAACACTCGACGCTGGCTGACGGTCATGTGCCTGGCAGCCGCAGCACCTGCCTATGCTTCTTCGGCATTCAAGCCGATCGAGCTCAAGGACGCGGAAATGGCCGAGTTGCGCGGGCGCTATGTGATGCCCGGGCGCATTATCAGCTTCGGCATTGTGATGAGCAGCACCTGGACCAACGCCGCCGGCGCGACGGTGACCGGCACCGCGAACATGCAAGTCAATGCCTCCACCGTCACCCCGCAGTTTTACGTGCAAATTACCGGCAACGACGGCACTGGGGTGATCAAACAGCCTGACGGCAAGGGCACCGTCGTCGGTGGCGCCGGCCTTGGCACCGGCCAGGGTGTGACGCAAAGCGTGCGCGCAGCCGGCGATGGCAACACGGCCAACAACGGCGTGGATATCAACGTGACGAAAAACGGCCTGGCGCCGGCCAATTACGTGCAGTCCGGCCAGGCACTGATTGCCGGCCAGCCGATCACTGGTGGCACAGCTGCCGGCCAGGTCACGGTCACGGCTAAAAACGGCGGGCTGCAAATGGCCCTCCAGGCCAATAACAATCAAGGCAATGTGGTGCAACAAATCGGTGCCGGCAATGTGCTGCAAGGCACGGTTATTCAAGGCAACAGCAACTTCGTGAACAACATGACCCAACTTAATGTGGTCATGGGCAACAACGGTTTGAACAACATCACGCAGAACCTGAACCTGGATCAACTCAAAGGCCTACGCCCCTCCGGTTATTGAACTACGCTGAGCCTCGACACTTACGCATTAGAAAGGGACGGCTTATTTCATGCATCGATCTTTATCGTTACGTGCCGTGATTTGTTTGAGTACGCTCCTGCCCGCATCAGTGCTGTATGCCGCGCCGGATGCCGATATCGAAACACTGAAACAGGAACTGCTGGAACTCAAGCAACGTTATGAAGTGCAGCAAAAAGCACTGGCCGTCCTGGAGCAACGCGTAAGACAAGTAGAAGATCAGCCCGCAACACCGGCGCCCAAACGCCTGGCCAAATCACCTGCCGACTTCCAAAAAGGCGGTACGACAGTGGCTGGCGTCGGCGCGGCCGCCGCGTCCGGTGGTGCGGCCGGCAGCAGTTCCTACGGGCAAAGCCTGAAGGACGATTCCGCCCCGGCCCAAAGTGTGAGCAACTTGTACAACGAGGCCAGCGGCTTTTTCGGCAATGGCAAGTTCAGCTTTGAAACCGGCCTCACCTATGCCCGCTACGACGCGCGGCAATTGTCTCTCAACGGCTTTTTGGCACTGGACTCGATCTTCCTCGGCAATATCAACCTGGACCGGATCAAGTCGGACAGCTGGACCCTGGACCTCACCGGCCGCTACAACCTGGACAACCGTTGGCAGTTCGACCTCAACGTGCCGGTGGTGTATCGCGAAGCGACGTACCAATCCGGTGGTGCCGGCGGCGATGCCAAGAATACGTCGCAAGCCTCCGTCAGCCGCGACCCCACCATTGGTGATGTCAACTTCGGCATCGCCTACAAGTTCCTTGATGAGAGCGCCAGCCTGCCGGATGCGGTGGTGTCGCTGCGGGTCAAGGCACCCACCGGCAAGGAACCCTATGGCATCAAGCTGATCGAGCAAGCGAGCAACAACAACCTCGCCGTGCCGGAAAGCCTGCCGACCGGCAACGGGGTGTGGTCGGTCACGCCAGGTATTTCCCTGGTCAAGACCTTCGACCCGGCGGTGCTGTTCGGCTCGCTCTCCTACACCCACAACTTCGAAGACTCGTTCAGCGATATCAGCCCCAACCTCAATCAGAAGATCCCTGGCAAAGTCAGCCTGGGTGACAGCTTCCAGCTTGGTGTCGGGGTGGCCTTCGCGCTCAACGAGAAGATGAGCATGTCGTTCTCGGTGTCCGATCTGGTGCAACGCAAAAGCAAGGTCAAGCAGAGCGGCCAGGACTGGCAATCGGTGGTATCCAGCGATGCCAACGCCGGGTATTTCAACGTGGGCATGACGATTGCGGCGTCGGATAACCTTACCATCGTGCCGAACCTGTCGATTGGGATGACGGATGATGCGCCGGACTTTACGTTCAGCCTGAAATTCCCGTATTACTTTTAGCGGTAGTGGGACGCGGAGCGTCCCTGGCGGCATTCCCACGCTGAGCGGGGGAACGATCAAGGAAAAGCCCCGCAACGATAAGGGTCGTTGCGGGGCTTTTCGGTTACCCGCCCTAGCGGATCTGGTGTTTGTGCAGCAACCGGTAGAAGGTCGGCCGGGACACGCCGAGCACGCGGGCCGCGATACTCAGGTTATCGCTGTGCCGGTTGAGCACATCGCACAACGCCTGGCGTTCAGCGCGGTGCTTGTAATCTTCCAGTGTAGCCATTGGCGGCGCAATTGCCTGCTGCCCCTGCAACCCCAGGTCACCGGCTTCGATTTGGCGCCCTTCTGCCAGCACCAGGCCACGGCGCACACGGTTCGCCAATTCGCGCACATTGCCCGGCCACGGGTGTTGGCCCAGGGCAACCAGTGCATCCTCGCTGAAGCTGCGCGGCCTGCGCCCGGTTTCCTGGCTGTAGAAGCGCGAGAAATGGTTGGCCAGCATCGCCACGTCGCCATGCCGCTCGCGCAGTGGCGCGGTGATGACCTGCAAGACATTCAGCCGGTAATACAAGTCTTCGCGAAACGTGCCCTTCTCAACCGCCGCTTCCAGGTCCACGTGTGTGGCCGCCAGCACCCGCACATCCACCGGAATGGGCTGGCTGCCACCGACGCGCTCGATCTGCTTTTCCTGCAGGAAACGCAGCAAGTTGGCTTGCAGTTCCATGGGCAGGTCGCCAATCTCATCGAGAAACAGCGTGCCACCGTGGGCCGCCTCGATACGCCCGACCTTGCGCTGATGAGCGCCAGTGAACGCACCTTTTTCATGGCCGAACAGTTCGGACTGGATCAGGTGCTCGGGAATCGCGCCGCAGTTGATCGCGACAAAGGGCTTGGCATGGCGCTGGGATTGGCGATGCAGGGTCTTGGCCACCAGTTCTTTGCCGGTGCCGCTGTCGCCGCGAATCAGCACGGGCGACTCTGTAGGGGCCAGCTTGGCGAGTAATTTGCGCAGCTCACGAATGGGCCGGCTGTCGCCCAGCAGTTCATGTTCCTGGGCGTCGATCAGTGCGTTGCCTTTGCCGCGCAAGCGCGCCATGCCGAATGCACGCCCTAGCGTGACCTGCACGCGGGCTACATCAAACGGCAGGGTGTGGAAGTCAAAAAACCATTCACAGACAAAATCGCCGACATTTTGCAGGCGTAAAACGTCCTGGCTGAGCACGGCGATCCATTCGGTGCCGCTGCGGCTGATCAACTCCTTGACCGCTTCAGGGCGCTCCAGGTGATACGGCTGCAGGCGCAACAACCCCACATCACAGGACCTGTCGCCTACGGCGGCGAGCGCACAGCTGTCCACTTCCCACCCTGCACCGTGCAGACCGGGCAATAGCTGGTGGCAGTCGTCGCACGGGTCGACTACGAGCAAGCGTCGCTGGACAGGTGTAACAACCATAACTATTCCTTGGCGCCAAATTGTTAAAGTTATTTATAAACAACGGTTTGTGCGGCCTGTCACTAACACTATCAAGTTATTGACGCGGCCTTTGTACCGTTTCGCTATAAGTCTGGGCACAAAGCCACCTCGGCGTCGCTGCAGATAAAAAAATCAGCAACCAACCTCACACTCAATGCGCTTTCAAAACAGCCGCTTACATGACGCCAATCACGAAAAGTTGAAATTTCTTGCTCTAAGATGTGACCCGTACCCTGCCATCGCGCATCAGTACAAGTAACTCACCGTCTGGCTCGCCCAACCGACGGGACTTAACTGACTGGGCATTTAGAGAGAAGACCCACATGAACGCCCCGCTGCGCATCAACGAAGCTCTTTTGATTGCAGACCGTGCCTTCCAGCCCTTTCAGTGCGTGGCCTGGCACGATGGCAATGGCGCCCTGAGCCTGAGCGTCATCGACCGTACCAATACCCGTATCGGCAGCAAACAGCTGTCATCGAGTACCTATACCGATCCGGCTCAACTGGAAGATTTGTTGTTGCAGGCGCGTGCCGAACTCGACAAAGATGGCCATCAGTTGTTGTCGTGGGCCATGCCCAAGTAAGACGCGGCACTCACTTCCGATCATTGCCTGACAATGATCGGAAGTTGAGCATCACACCTTAAGCGACTTATCGCGGCGCAAGAATAAAGCGCTCGATCGCTTCGGCTGCGCCGTCCTCGACATTGCTGCCGGTGACCACACTGGCTTGGCGCTTGACGGTTTCTTCCGCCTGCCCCATCGCGATCGACAAACCCGCCACGGCAAACATCGCCGGGTCATTGCCGCCATCACCGATAGCTGCCGTTTGCTGCATCGGCACGCCGAGGTGCGCAGCCAGGGTTTTCAAGGCCTCGCCTTTGTTGGCGAGCATGGCCGTGACGTCCAGGTACACCGGCTGCGACCGCGATACCTGTGCGAGCCCTTGCACCTTGGGCTGCAACTGCGCTTCCAGCTCGATCAACAACTGCGTGTTGTTGCTCGCCGCGACAATCTTGTCGACCCGGTCCAGGTACGGCTCAAAACTCTCCACCACCACTGGCCCGTAGCCCAGGCCATCGGCTTCGCGCTGCATCATCGGCCCAGGCGGGTCACGGCGCAGCCAATCGCCATCGGCGAACACCCAGACTTCCACGTCCGGCTCGGCCGAAAACAGCGCCAGGGTCACCAGCGCGGCTTCTGCCGGCAGATGATGGGCAACCAGGATGCTGCCATCCGGGTTGATCAACGTACCGCCATTAAAACCTGCGACCGGCACATCAATGCCGAAGGTTTCGATAAGGTGCAGCATGGCCTTGGGCGGGCGCCCGCTGGCCAGGCTGAAAAACACCCCGGCGTCACGCAACGCTCGGACCGTATCGGCGGTGCGCTGGCTAAGACTGTGGTCAGGATGCAACAAGGTCCCGTCTACATCACTGAGCACCAACTGGATGGGATGAATCGCTGCATCACTCATCCGAGGCTATGCCAGCTGCGGCCATCGCGGGCCAGCAACTCGTCGGCGGCCGCCGGGCCGTCTTCACCGGCCTTGTAGGTCTGGATCGCGTCATCCTGCTTCCAGGCATCCAGGAACGGCTGCACCGCACGCCAGCCATTTTCAATGTTGTCGGCGCGTTGGAACAAGGTCTGGTCACCGGTCATGCAGTCGTAGATCAGGGTTTCATACCCGGTCGACGGCTGCATTTCGAAGAAGTCCTTGTAGTCGAAACCCAATTCGATATTGGCCATTTCCAGGGCCGGCCCGGGCTTTTTGGCCAACAGGTCGAACCACATGCCTTCGTTTGGCTGGATCTGGATTTTTAGATAAGTGGGCTTTAGCTCATCCACGTCCGTGTCGCGGAACTGCGCATACGGCGCGTGCTTGAAGCAGATCACGATTTCGGTGTCGCGGATGCTCATGCGCTTGCCAGTACGCAGGTAGAACGGCACGCCGACCCAACGCCAGTTGTCGATCATCACCTTGAGGGCGACAAACGTCTCGGTGCTGCTGTCGGGCGCAACGTTGGCTTCTTCACGATAACCGGGCAACGACTTGCCGCCGATTTCGCCAGCGCTGTACTGGCCGCGTACCGAGTTGGCGCGTGCATCTTCCAACGACCACGGGCGGATAGCCCCCACGACCTTGGCCTTTTCACCGCGCACTGCATCGGCGCCAAACGCCGCCGGCGGCTCCATGGCTACCATCGCCAGGAGCTGGAACAGGTGGTTGGGGACCATGTCGCGCAGGGTGCCGGTTTTCTCGAAGAAATTACCCCGAGTCTCGACACCGACGGTTTCCGCCGCAGTGATTTGCACGTGGTCGATGTAATGGTTGTTCCAGAACGCTTCGAAGAGCACGTTGGAGAATCGGCTGATCAGGATGTTCTGCACCGTCTCCTTACCCAGGTAATGGTCGATGCGATAGATCTGCTTCTCGCTCATCACCTTGAGCAGGCACGCGTTCAGCGCTTCAGCGGTGGCAAGGTCCGACCCGAACGGTTTCTCGATCACCACACGACGGAAACCTTCATCGGTTTCGTTAAGCAAACCGGCACTGCCCAGGCGCTGCGCCACTTCACCGAAGAAACGCGGTGCCGTGGCCAAATAGAACACGGCGTTACCGGTGCCGCTGTCGGCGATCTTCTTGCCGATGTCGGCGTAGGTGCTGTCGTCGAGGAAATCGCCCTCGACGTAGCTGATGCCTTTGGCCAACTGCGCCCACAGCTCGGGGTCCAGGGCATTTTCGGCATTGCCCCGGACCTTGCTGGCGGCCTCGGTGCGAATGAAGTCCTCGAGTTTCTTGGCGAAATCGGCGTCACTGATGGCGTTGTGGTCAACGCCGACAATGCGCAGGCCGTCGCCCAAAAGCCCGTCACGACTCAGGTTGTACAGCGCCGGCATGAGCAGGCGCTTGACCAGGTCGCCATGGGCGCCAAACAGAAACAAGGTAGTGGGTGGAGCGGGTTCGGCCTTGGGTTTCTTGCCGTTAGCGGTCATTTTTTGGAAGTCTCCACGTGGCCACCAAAGCCGAAGCGCATGGCAGACAGCATTTTGTCACCGTAGGTGCTCTGCTGACGGGAACGGAAGCGGGCGAACAACGAGGTGGACAGCACCGGTACCGGCACGGCTTGCTCCATGGCAGCTTCGATGGTCCAGCGACCTTCGCCACTGTCGGCGACGGAGCCGGAGTAACCGTCCAGTTTCGGGTCGGTGGCCAATGCGTCGGCGGTCAGGTCCAGCAACCAGGACGAGACCACGCTGCCACGGCGCCAGACTTCGGCAATATCGGCAACATTGAGATCGAAGCGCTCGTGCTCCGGCAGGTTCTCCGAGTTTTTAGTCTTGAGGATGTCGAAGCCTTCAGCAAAGGCCTGCATCATCCCGTACTCGATGCCGTTGTGGATCATCTTCACAAAGTGCCCGGAACCGGCTGGGCCTGCGTGGATGTAACCGTGTTCGGCGCGGCTGTCGGCAGAGGCCGAACGGTCCTTGGTGCGCGGGATGCTGCCCAGGCCCGGTGCCAGGCTGGCGAAAATCGGGTCGAGGCGCTGCACGGTCTCGACGTCGCCGCCGATCATCATGCAGTAGCCGCGCTCCAAACCCCAGACGCCGCCGGAGGTGCCGACGTCGACGTAGTGCAGGCCTTTTTCCGACAGAGCCTTGGCACGACGGATGTCATCTTTGTACATAGTGTTGCCGCCGTCGATGATCACGTCACCGTCTTCGAGCAACTCACTGAGCGTATTGATGGTGTCTTCGGTGGGCGCGCCTGCCGGCAACATCACCCAAACAGCGCGCGGCTTTTGCAGGCCGGCTACCAGGGCCTTGAGGTCGGCGACGCCGGTGGCGCCCTCCTCGCTCAAGCCTTTGACGAATGCTTCGTTACGGTCGTATACAACGGTGGTATGCCCATTGAGCATCAGGCGCCGCGCAATGTTACCGCCCATGCGGCCTAGTCCGATAATCCCCAGTTGCATGTGCTGATGCTCCTAACTACTCAATAAATGTGTGACATAGTTTATAGCGCAATGAGGCTAATGAGGGTTAGTCCAGAGCGGATCCGTGTAGTTTCATGACAAAAAAATGCCATCGTTTCAGCATCACCGCCGAAAAAGTCACAGCGACCACCAAAAATAAAAAAGTTCCATTGACCGAAAAAAGAATTCAGAATTGCTTCCGACTGTTGCCGAGAACCTCGACTGAAGCGTTCCGGCACCGCGATCTACCGGCTATTTGCGAGGTAAGCAATGAGCACAGCACAGATGACCCGACCGCCACAGACCCTCTACGTCAGCGTCCGTCGTGATGAATTGCGCCAATTAAAAGAAGAGCGCGATCAACTGCAGCAGGAAGTCCTGCGCCTGCGCACACACCTTCAAGCGCAGCTCAATCAGGCATCCGGCGCCCAGCCCGCACTTTGCTGAACCTAAGCTGAACAAAGCCTTCAGAAATAACTCACAAAGTTTTCACATCCTCATCCCGATACTCCCGCCGAATAGGGCCACGCACACGCGGCGGCCCACTGTCGCGTGCATTCCTGCGCAGCGACTGAGCAATTATCGGGTTGGAGTACTGGATGGCGATGTTCAAACGCAGCACCAAGTCTGCGAAAGGCTTTGATTGGGCCGGTCTTGGCTGGTTGTTCCTGTTTTTCTGGTATTTCTCGGGTATTACCCAACTCCTGATCCAACTGACCGGCACCTCCGGTTTCAGTGGCTTTCGCCAAGCCTTCTTCCTGAGTGCGTTCTGGCTCGCGCCGATGCTGCTGTTCCCAAAGCGTACGCGCTTGCTCGCGGGCTTGATCGGCGTGGTGCTGTGGGCCTGTTCGATGGCCAGCCTGGGTTATTTCTTCATCTACCAGCAAGAATTTTCACAAAGCGTCATCTTCATTATGTTCGAGTCGAACATCTCTGAAGCGGGCGAATACGCGACCCAGTACTTCGCGTGGTGGATCGTGCTGGCGTTCATCGCCCATACCGCCGTGGCGATTTTCCTGTGGACCCGCCTGCGCCCGGTTTACCTGCCGCGTGGCCAGGCGCTGCTGGCAGCCACCGCGATTGTGCTGGCGGTGGTCGGTTACCCGCTGGTCAAGCAGATTGCGACCAACCCGACCATGGAACTGGCCATCGACGGTTTCGAAAGCCGCGTCGAACCTGCCGTGCCATGGCAGATGATCGTTGCCTACCGCCGCTACACCGAACAGCTCAACAGCATGCAGGGCATGCTCACCAGCGCCAGCAAGATTCCCCCCTTGAAGAACCTCAAGGACACCATGGCCGACCAACCGTCGACCCTGGTGCTGGTGATCGGCGAATCCACCAACCGTCAGCGCATGAGCCTCTACGGCTACCCGCGTAACACCACGCCGGAACTGGACAAGCTGCGCGACCAGTTGGCGGTGTTCGACAACGTCATCACCCCGCGCCCCTACACCATCGAAGCGCTGCAACAGGTGCTGACGTTTGCCGACGAAGAAAACCCGGACCTGTACTTGAAGACGCCGTCGATCGTCAGCGTGATGAAACAGGCCGGCTACAAGACCTACTGGATCACCAACCAGCAGACCATGACCAAGCGCAACACCATGCTCACCACCTTTTCCGAGCAGGCTGACGAGCAGGTGTACCTCAACAACAACCGCAACCAGAACGCCCGCCAATACGACGGCGACGTGCTGGCACCGTTCGCCAAGGCGCTGGCCGAACCTGCCGAGCGCAAGTTCATCGTGGTGCACCTGCTGGGCACTCACATGAGCTACCAGTACCGCTACCCACCGACCTTCGACAAGTTCACCGATCGCCAGGGCGTACCCGCCGGTGTCAGCGACGATCAGTTGCCAACCTACAACAGCTACGACAACGCGGTGCTGTACAACGATTTCGTGGTGTCGAGCCTGATCAAGGATTACGCCAAGACCGACCCGAACGGCTTTCTGCTGTACCTCTCGGACCACGGCGAAGACGTGTTCGACTCGGCCGGCCACAGCACCTTGGGCCGTAACGAAGGCAAGCCGACGGCGCCGATGTATACCATCCCGTTCATGGCCTACGCCTCGCCGAAGTGGCGTGAAACCCACGACTGGAGCTTTGCCGGCGATTTGCAGCGCCCTTATAGCAGTTCACAGCTGATCCACACCTGGGCCGACCTGGCCGGGCTGAGCTTCGATGAGTGGGACCGCAGCAAGAGCCTGGTGAACGACAGCTTCAAGCCACGCCCGTTGCTGATTGGTGACCCTTACATCGGCCAGAAAAAGGGCTTGATTGATTTCAGCCTGATCAAGCCAAAGAAGCCGGACGCCTCTGAAGTGGTTGCTAAATAGCGTGAGCCTTTTAACAGAAAGATAACAATCATTCTCGTTTAAGCCTAAAGTTTCGCGCGCCCTTTCGTCTTTGAGCCAAGGCCTTCTCTTACTGAGCAGGCCGCAAAGACGACAAGGAGTCTGCCGCGATGTTCGCGCCTTTTACCCGTTCCATGACCTTCACCCTTGGCCTGTGCAGCGTCGCGCTGAGCCCGGACCTGCTGGCCGAAACTGACCCCGAACATGCCCCGCCACGCGCTCTTGAGCTGGGTGCCACCAGCATCACCGCCGAAGGCCTGGGCGCGACCACCGAACACACCGGCGCCTACACCACCGGCTCGATGAACACGGCCACCAAGCTGAACATGTCCATCAAGGAAACCCCGCAATCGGTTTCGGTGATTACCCGTCAGCAAATGGATGACTTCAACCTCAATACGCTGACTGACGTACTGCGCCAGACCACAGGCATAACGGTGCAGCACCTGGACTCGGATCGGGTCGGTTACTCTTCACGTGGCTACTCCATCAGCAACTACCAGGTCGACGGCATGCTCAGCACCTACGGGCGCATGAAGCCGGATGCCGACACCATCATCTATGACCGCATCGAGGTGGTGCGCGGTGCCACCGGCCTGACCACCGGCGCGGGCGACCCGTCGGCCACGGTCAACATGATCCGCAAGCGCCCGACCTCAGACTGGCAAGCCAAGACCGGCGTCAGCGGCGCCAGCCATGATAACTACTACAGCTACGTTGATGTGGGCGGCCCCCTGGCGTTTGATGGGCGACTGCGTGGGCGCACGGTGCTGGCCTATCGCGACAGCCAGTCCTATCGCGACAATTACGCCATGCAACGGGAGGTCGGCTACGGCATCCTCGAAGGCGACCTGACCGACGACACCGTGGTCGCCGTCGGCTTGGACTATCAGAACAAGCATGTGCAAGGCACCTCCTGGGGCACTCTGCCCTACTGGAACAGTGATGGCAGCAAGGCGCGGCTGTCGCGCTCGGCCAACATGGCAGCTGACTGGAGTTCCTGGCCGCTCAAAGACAAGACCACCTTCGCCTCTATCGACCATAAGCTGTCCGCTGACTGGCGCCTCAAGGCGGCCTATACGCATCGCCAGAGTGACACTGACGGCAAGGTCTACTACGGCGGCGCCGGCTACCCCAACCCGGATGGCAGCGGCATGAACGCCTGGACCAACCAGATGGTCGGCACATCGAAAATGGACGTGGCGGATTTCAACCTTGCCGGGGCCTATTCATTGTTTGGCCGTGAGCATGAGTTGATGGCGGGGTATGGTGAATCCGAGCAGCGCGACTCATCGCCGTTCCAGCGCTACAGCACCCCCGATGGCTATGAAGACATCAAAGACTGGCAGCACATGGGTGATATCCCCAAGTTCCCCGACCGCACTACCGGCCTCAAAGGCGAACACAGCAGCAAAAAACAGAAAGCCGGTTACCTGGCGACGCGCCTGAGCCTCACCGACAAACTGCACGCGGTTCTCGGCGGCCGCTATGGCAGTTGGGAAATCGAAAGCGTCTCGCCGCAGTACAACGCCAATAACCAGCTGACCCAATCGACCAAGACCCGCCAGACCCACAACGATATGTGGACGCCGTATGCGGGGCTGCTCTACGACATCACCCCCGAGTACACCGTGTATGCCAGCTACACGGATATCTTCAACCCTCAGGATGAGCGCGATTCCAGCAAGAAGTACCTGGAGCCGGTGGTGGGCAGCAACTACGAAGTCGGGCTCAAGGGCAGCCTGCTCAATGAGCGCCTGAACCTGGCCACCGCGTACTTTTGGAGCACCCAGGATAACGTCGCCGAACTCGATAACAGCGCACCACCGGACCCGGTCACGCGCGAGCAGTTCTACAAGTCCGGCGGCAAAGGCAACAAGGTCCAGGGCTTTGAGGTGGAGGCATCGGGCGAAGTCATGCCGGATTGGAACCTCACGGCCGGCTACACCTACACCCACTCGGTCAATGGCGATAAACAGCGCAACAACACCGACCAGCCACTCAACCTGTTGAAACTGTCCACGGCGTATCGCCTGCCGGGCCAATGGCGCGGGTTGACGGTAGGTGGCGCGGTCAACTGGCAGAGCGATTTCTACAAGTTTGCCCCACGCCCTACCGGTGCCCGGGACAGCGACGGCCGCCTGGTCACCGAAAGCACCAAGATTACGCAGCAGGCCTACACCGTGGTCAACCTGATGTCGCGCTACCAATTCGACGAGCATGTTTCTGCGTCAGTTAACGTCAACAATCTATTTGATAAAAAATATTACGAGCGCGTCGGCTTTTATAATGGCGTGTATTGGGGAGACCCACGCTCCATCACACTGGCAGTGGATTGGCGGCTATAAATCGCTGCCCCGAAGTTAACAAAAACGTTAACTTCGGGGCAGTTCCATGTTAATTCCCACTTAATAAGACAGCCCCATAGTCGCGCCATGAATCGGATCACGGAGCGATCACACACCAATCACTCTTAATGGGAACACTGCCATGAAACTCTCGACCTTGATGCTTGCCGGCCTGATGAGCCTGACCTCCGTAGCTGCCTTCGCAGAGGGCGGTTCAGAGCGCTCGAAGGAGTTTTACAACAACTTCGCCTTCGACCAGCAGCAAATGCACGGCACCACGGATAAAACCGCACTGGCCGACGGCAAGAATGTAAAGACCGAACAGTCCCGCGCTGAGCAACAGCCTAACAGCTGATTTAATCTTTAGTTAATCCGCATGCTCCTGTGCCAATCCGCTCCTTTGGCAAAGGTTAATTTGGCGCCATTTAATGGCGCCTTTTTTATGCTGTTTATATTAACATCGTGATTAAAGCGGCTTGCTCCAAAACAGCATGCGGCCATGGGCGGGATCAAAAATCGAGTCATCAAAACCGAACTTGCGGTAGGCCGCTTGCGCCACGTCATTGCCTTCGAGCACTTCCAGGGTGATCTTGCAGCAACCGCGCTGACGGGCGATCTCCTCGACCTTGAGCAGCATTTTCTGGCTCAGCCCCAGGCCACGAAACTGATTCATCACCACCACATCGTGCACGTTGATCAACGGGCGGCAGGCAAACGTCGAAAACCCTTCAAAACAATTGACCAGACCCGCCGGCTCACCGCCGACAAATGCCAGTACGCTGAAAGCGTGGGGGCGCTTGGCCAGTTCGGCTGGCAGTTGCTGCAGCAGATCGGCTGGCAGCGTGTGACCGCCGCCCATCGGGTCTTCAGCGTAATGGTTGAGCACCTGGCCAATGGCTTCGGCATGCACGGGGTTGGTGTAGCTGGCTTGCAGCACCAGGATGTCTGGGGTGTCCATTTCCTTCCTCAATCACGACAACAAGGGAATCGGTTCCCTTTTGAGCGGACGATTGTAAGCGGGGAGCCAGTCGCAGATGAAGGAGATTAGCTACAAATACCTGACGGAAATGACGAGGCTTGTGCCGCCCAACAAGCACTTCTGGCCTGGGATATTTCCTAGGCGCCGAACCGCTGCAGTTGCATTTCTTGTAAACGGCTCAGGGTGCGCCGGAACGCAAACTCCAGATAACCCTCGGTGTAAAGGCTTGCCAACGGCACCTGGGCTTCGATAAACAACGGCACCTTGCGGTCGTAGCACTCATCCACCAGTGCGATGAAACGCCGCACACTGTCATCGTGCACCGACAACTCGGGCAACTCACGGTCACCGGCCACGACTCGCTGAACGCCGTCTTCGGTGCCACGGGCAATTCGGCCTGGGCGCTTTTGTGCGCTCAGGTTGGGCACTTCACCCAGCAGGATCGCCTTGTAGCGGTCACACAGCAGCATGAAATCCATTGCGGCCAAGGGCTGCTCGCACAAATCGGCGTACCGGCACCAGAGCACCGTATCGCTGGACTGCACCGCCACTATCGAACGGTACCCGACGCTGACCGCGCCGCTGCTGGTCACTTGGTCTTCACTTAACTGTTTGAACAGTATGGCAAGCGCTTGCGGCTGATTGACCCAATAGCGCTGCAGCCCCACACCCGGATGCAAACGGTGATCTTCAGCGCCGTCTACCGCCACCACGTGCATATGCCGCTTGATGGCCTCGATGCCCGGCAGGAATCGCTCGCGGTTGAAGCCGCCCGCATACAGTTCATCCGGCGGTTGGTTGGAGGTGCAGACCATGACCACGCCCTCCTCGAACATCACCTGGAACAGTCGACCGAGAATGATCGCATCACCAATGTCGTTGACGAACAGCTCGTCGAAACACAGCACGCGCACCTCCTGGCTGAGTTCGCGCGCCAAAGCCTGCAAGGGGTCCTGGATGCCGCTGAGCTGGAAAGAACGCTGATGCACCCAGCCCATGAAGTGATGAAAATGCTGGCGCCGCGCGGGAACGCGCAGGCTCTGATAGAACTGGTCCATCAGCCAGGTCTTGCCCCGGCCCACCGGCCCCCACAGGTATACCCCGGGAATCGGCGAGCGGCCTTGGTGCAAGGCCTCAAAGCAGGTTTGCAGGGCTTGTACCGCCCGGCGCTGGGCGTCGTCGGGCACGAAGCCTTGCTGGGCGATGGCGTGTTGGTAGGCGGCGAGCGGCGAGTCGAAAGTCATGCGTGCCAGTATGACTTACAGCGAGATATCCAGCCGTGAAATCTTGCCTTGCTCGTTCAGGCGGAAGGTATAGCGCAACTCCAGTGGGCTACCGGGGAAATTGCCCGAGACCCGGTTGCTGACCAATACCTTGCCGGTGCGATGCTGCACGTTGATCACTTCTACACGGGGCTGATAGCGCCGCCCGGTGTCTTCGACCCAGCGGGCAATGGCTGTCGGACCGACCTGATGCTCGCCTTCATCAAACACATTGGCATCGTCGGCAAAACACTGGGCAATTGCTGAGGTGTCGCCGGTATTGGTCGCGGCCAGGTAGGCTGCAATGGCGGGGGCCAACGCTGGAAAAGACATGGCACAGCTCCTTTTTAGTGATTTATGGCGCCATGCTAAGCCAGCCCTGTGTCAGTTTTTGTCAGGAGTAAACGGTCCTGAATCATTGTGTTCCATCAACTTGCGCCAGCCGCGCAGCAGGTCGCTGCGCCGGCCAGGGTAACGCTCACCGTGGGCGTCAGCTGCGGCCACCCGGTCGGTGCGAAACGTACGATAAGCGCCACGCAACTCGCACCAGGCCACGATCACACGAACCTCATTGAGAAACCCCAATGCCAGCGGCCAAATCAGCCGCTGGCTCTGGGTTTGGCTGGCGTCGGCGTAATCGATATGCAGCTTGGCCTGGTTGCGAATCGCCTCACGAAACACATTCAGCGGCACGCGGTTTTCCGGGTAACCAAACCCCGGCGGCCCTGGCAGCAGCGTGGGGTTACGCAAGGCTTCCTGCGCCGCCGGGTCGAGCACATCGGCAATTTTCGCCAAGGCATTGGCCGCCGCACGGCTGAGCACGTCATCGCCGCGCTGGTCCACATAGCGCAAGCCCAGCACGATGGCTTCAGTTTCCTCGGCGTTGAGCATCAATGGCGGCAAAAACAGTCCGCTACGCAACACATAACCCACCCCCGCCTCACCAAAAATCGGCGCGCCGAGTGCCGTCAGCTCGGCGATATCGCGGTACAGCGTGCGCTCGGACACTTCCAGTTGCGCAGCCAGTACGGCCGCGGTCACCGGGCGCTTCTTGCCCCGCAGGGCCTGCAACAAGGTGAGTAAACGAGTAGTGCGCGACACGTGGACCCCGCCGAAACAGCCAAAAGTGCCGCAGCTTAGCAGAGCGCCCTGTCAGAAAACGTCAGCAGTAAAAAGTCTCTTGACCGAATAAATTACCGAGATCATATTAAATACATGTTTGAAGACATGTATAAACCTCAGCCTTTCTGGAGTCTCTGTATGCGCAATAAAGTCTTTGGCCGCCGCAGCGGTCTGCAAGTATCCGAACTGGCCTTGGGCACCGGCAATTTCGGCACGGGCTGGGGGCATGGCGCCGAGCGCGAAGAAGCCAAACAGATATTCGACGGCTACCTCGAAGCGGGCGGCAATTTCCTCGATACCGCCAACGGTTACCAGTTTGGCCAGGCCGAAAAGCTGCTGGGGGAATTTATCGCCACCGAGCGCCACAACCTGGTGGTTGCCACCAAGTACAGCCTGCGCACCCAGCCTTCCGATGAAGGCACGATAAAACTCGGCAACAACCGCAAGAACATGGTGCGGGCCGTCGAAGAAAGCCTCAAACGCTTGAACACCGAGCACATCGACCTGCTCTGGGCGCATATGAGCGACAACGTCACGCCGATGGAAGAGATCCTGCGCGGTTTCGATGACCTGGTGCGCGCCGGCAAGATCCACTATGCCGGCCTGTCGAACTTCCCGGCCTGGCGCATCGCCCGCGCCGACCTGCTGGCCGAAGTACGCAATTTCGCGCCGATCATTGGTGTACAGGTGGAATACAGCCTGGTCGAGCGAAGTGCCGAACGTGAAGTGCTGCCGATGGCCGAGGCCCTGGGCCTGGCCGCCACGCTGTGGTCGCCGTTGGGCGGCGGCTTTCTCACCGGCAAATACCGCGAAAGCCTGGACGACAATCGCGCCAACAAGCTGGGCATACTGATCCATTCCGAACAAAGCGCGCGTGAAACGGCCGTGCTCGATACCTTGCTGGCGGTTGCCGGCGAATTAGAGGCAAGCCCCACCCACGTCGCCATCGCCTGGCTACGGGAAAAGGCCCGGCGTTCGACGACCGCGCTGATCCCGATCCTCGGCTCACGTACCCGTGCGCAGCTGGATGCCACGTTAGGCGCGCTAAACGTGCAGCTGTCGACCGAGCAAGTCACCCGCCTGGACACTGCCGGCGCAATCCCTTTGGGCGTTCCCCACGGGATTATCGCGGAGCGCTTCGCGCTCGACCATGGCGCAGACACACCGCGACCACCGATTATTTGAGACGAAAAAAACGGCCTGTTCAGACTAATGCCAGCCAGTTAAGAGCTAGAACTGACAGCCGGTAACCTGTGGCGAGGGAGCTTGCTCCCGCTGGGCGCGAAGCGGCCCCTGCTCTTTGCTTTAAAAGCATGGGACTGCTACGCAGTCCAACGGGAGCAAGCTCCCTCGCCACAATTACCGGCTATGTCTTAACTGACTGGCATTAGCCTGTTCAGGCCGTTTTTTATGCGCCCAGCTTACGCAAGGCTCTTGCTGACCACCTCGAACACATCGCTCGACAGCTCGCCCGAGGCACGAATGCGCTCCAGCTGCGCCTTCATCAGCGCCTGACGGGCGCTGTCGTATTTACGCCAGCGGGTCAACGGCGCCAACTGGCGCGAAGCGATTTGCGGGTTGAAGCCATTGAGCTGGATCACCAGGTCCGCCAGGAAGCGATAACCCGAGCCGTCCGCCGCATGGAAGTTGATCAGGTTCTGCCCGGCAAAGGCACCCACCAGTGCACGCACTTTGTTCGGGTTCTTGATGTTGAACGCAGAGTGCTCCATCAGCGCCTTGACCCGCGCCAACCCGCCCGGCAACGTGCTGCCCGCCTGCACGCTGAACCACTGGTCCATCACCAACGGGTTGTCCTTGAAGTTCTCGGCAAACACCGCCAACGCCTGGTTTTTTTCCGCCTCGAACGGCGAGTTCACCAACACCGCCAATGCCGTGAGGCGCTCGGTCATGTTATCGCTGGTGTCGAACTGATCCAGGGTTGCGGCCAACACTTCGGGCTTGCCGCTGAGCATCAGGTACGACAGCGCGATGTTCTGCAAGGCTCGCCGCGCAAAGTGCTCGGCCGCCGCCACATAAGGCGTCTGCTTGGACAGCTCGCGATTGGCCTGGTAACGCAGCCACAGCGCTTCGAACAGGTTGTCGGCCAGTTGC
Source organism: Pseudomonas sp. FP2338 (assembly GCF_030687515.1). Taxonomy (NCBI): domain Bacteria; kingdom Pseudomonadati; phylum Pseudomonadota; class Gammaproteobacteria; order Pseudomonadales; family Pseudomonadaceae; genus Pseudomonas; species Pseudomonas sp. FP2338. The sequence continues at coordinate 3,545,527 of NZ_CP117436.1, forward strand.
TTGCGGGCGTACTCACGGGCGGCGTGAATAGCCTCCACATCCGCGACTTCGCTGATTTCCGTGAGGTAGGCTTCGCTTGGCAGCGAGAGCATTTCGGCGACCATGGCCTGGTCCAGGCTTTCGTCGCTCAAGACCGTGCGCAGTGCGTCGATCAGGCGCTGATCGAGCTTCAACGCCTGCCCCGCCTGATGCTGGACGATCAGCTCCTGCAACACTTGCACCGACAATTGCTGGCCGGCATCCCAGCGGTTGAAACCATCGCTGTCATGCTGCATCAGGAACATCAGTTGGTCGCGGTTGTACGGGAAACTCAGTTTCACCGGCGCCGAGAAGCCGCGCAGCAGCGAAGGCAACGGCTTTTCGGCGATACCGACGAAGGTGAAGGTCTGCTCGGCCTCAGTCACCGAAATCACCCGTGACGTGCCGCCAGCTGCCGCTTCACCGGCCAGGCGCAAGGCGATAGCGGCGCCCTGCCCGTCCAACAAGCCCAACTCCACCGGAATCACGAACGGCAGTTTCTCAACCTTGTCCGGCGTTTCCGGGCAGCTTTGACGGAACGTCAGGCTGTAGGTTTTGGCGGCGGCATCAAAGGACTCGCTCACCGCCAGACGCGGCGTACCGGCCTGGCTGTACCAGCGTTTGAACTGGCTGAGGTCGGCGCCGTTGGCGTCTTCCATGGCCTTGATGAAGTCGTCGCAGGTCACGGCTTGGCCGTCGTGGCGCTCGAAGTACAGGTCGCTGCCTTTACGGAAACCTTCAGCGCCGAGCAAGGTGTGGATCATGCCGACCACTTCCGAGCCCTTTTCGTACACGGTCAGGGTGTAGAAGTTGGAGATCTCGATAAAGCTGTCCGGGCGTACCGCGTGGGCCATGGGGCCGGCGTCTTCAGCGAACTGATGGGTGCGCAGGTACGCCACATCCTGGATGCGCTTGACCGTGGCCGAGTTCATGTCGGCGGAGAAGCCCGAGTCCCGGAACACGGTGAAACCTTCCTTGAGCGACAGCTGGAACCAGTCGCGGCAGGTGACGCGGTTGCCCGACCAGTTGTGGAAGTATTCGTGGGCAACAATCGCCTCGACGCGCTGGTGCGCGGCGTCGGTGGCGGTTTCGGCGCGGGCCAGCACGGCGCTGGAGTTGAAGATATTGAGGCCCTTGTTCTCCATGGCGCCCATGTTGAAGTCATTCACGGCGACGATCATGAAGATATCGAGGTCATACTCGCGGCCATAGGTTTCTTCATCCCAGCGCATGGATTTTTTCAGGCTGGTCATGGCGTGCTGGCACTTGTCGATGTTTTCCGGCTCGACGTAGATGCGCAGCGCCACTTCGCGGTTGGTCATGGTGGTGAAGGTGTCTTCAACACACCACAAATCACCGGCCACCAACGCAAACAGGTAGGCCGGTTTCTTGAACGGGTCTTCCCAGGTCGCCCAGTGGCGGCCGTCTTCGCCAGGGCCGCTGGCAATCGGGTTGCCGTTGGACAGCAGCACCGGGTAGCGGTGTTGCTCGGCGATCACCGTGGTGGTGAAGGTGCTCATCACGTCCGGGCGGTCGAGGTAGTAGGTGATCTTGCGGAAACCTTCGGCCTCGCACTGGGTGCAGAACATGCCGCCGGATTTGTACAGGCCTTCGAGGGCGGTGTTGGTTTCCGGGTGGATACGCACGCTGGTGTCGACCGTGAAGGTTTCGCGGGTCGGGTGCAGGGTCAGGTGGCTGTCGCTCAACTGGTAGTCGGCCTCGCTCAGTTCCTTGTCACCCAGGTTGACGGTCAACAGCTCCAACTGTTGGCCATCGAGCACCAGCGGCGGCAGGCCGGCGCCGCGCTCGGGGTTGCGGCGCATCACCAGCTGCGCATGGACCAGGCTATGGTCCTCGAACAACTCGAAGGTCAGGTGCGTCTCTTCGATCAGGTAGTCCGGCGCCTGATAGTCCTTCAGGTAAATCATCTTCGGTTGTTCGGTGCGCATGGATAGCATCCTTTTTACTGATGCACGGCGAGCTGGTAGGCCGTGTACTTACGAATGTTGATAACGCCGGTGTCGAAGATCAGGTATTGGCCCTTGATCCCCAGCAACGTGCCTTCGGCAATCGGGTTCTTGTCCAGGTTGAAGCTGACGATCTTGGCCGGGTATTGCTCGACCGGGTAACGGATTTCGATCGGCTCGATGTCGGTCACCGGTTGGATGGCCTGCAAGCCAAAGCGTTCCTGCAACCCCAGCAGGCCGTCGGCGCAGGTGGCGAACAGTTCATCGCGTACCTGCTTGAGGTCCACCGATTGCGCATCGCCCTTGAGTAAAGCACGCCAGTTGGTTTTATCGGCCACTTGGCTGCGAAACAGGTCTTCAACGAAACCGGATTGCTGACGGGTCGCCACGCGCATGATCGGCAGCGCCTGGCTGGCACCCTGGTCGAGCCAGCGGGTCGGCAACTGGGTGGCACGGGTGATGCCGACCTTGATGCCCGACGAGTTGGCCAGGTACACCACGTGGTCGGTCATGCAAAATTGTTCGCCCCAGCCCGGATCACGGCAGGTGCCTGCGTCGTAATGGCAACGCTCGGGGCTCATGATGCACAGGTCACACTGGGCCAGTTTGGTCATGCACGGGTAGCAATAACCCTGGCTGAAACTGGTCTTGGTCTTGCGGCCGCAATGGCTGCAATGGATGGCACCGAGATACTCCAGGCGCACGTGGGTACCGATCAACGGGTTGACCGGCACCTCGGTGTCGCCCAGGCGAAACGCATATTGAACAGTCGGCTCACCGAGTTGCGCCGACATTTTGCTGACTGCACCGCGACCAATTTCAATCAATGGATCGCATCCGACTTGAACAGAATGTTCGGCACCGGCGCCGACTTCGACGCGCATTCCTGCGGGCCCATGTAGCCGGTGCGCTGCTCTTCGGGCAGGTTCTGGATTTCCCAGGCGATCACCGCTTGCAACGACAGCTCGCGCTGCTCGGCGGTGAGCTTGCGGCCATCGGACCACTTGCCGATTTCCACGGCCAGCTTGAGGCTCTCGTAGATGTCCGGGGTGATGTTTTCGATCATTTCAGCAAAAGACGACATGTACACAACCTCTTGATAACGGTCGCTGGTTCAGCGAATACACTTATGACAATTAACGGCCGGGCTCGATACCGGCGCGTCAGAATTCCTTGGACAACTTGACCTGGACCAGCTCCTTTTCCAGCAGGCGCCGGAAGATCTGCGGCGCCGCGAAGGTATAGGCCGCAAACGCCAGCCACGCCCAATCAATCATCTGGGCCACTTGCGGGTAACCCTGGGTCGCCAGGGTGATAACCACCACACGATAGACCACGAACATAAACAGCAGCAGGACAATCGCGCGGGTGGCGCTGCGCTCGTTCATCCAGCTGTTGAAGCGCCACCAGGCCCCGAGGAACACATTGCTGCGGGCTTTTACCGCCGTTAGCAGGTGCAGTGCCGCGACATTCGTGGCGTTTTCCTGCAAGGCCCAGATCGCATGCTCACGAGCGCCATTGATATCGCCCTCGCGCAGCAGCAAATGGCCCAGCACCACCACTGCGCCGGCATTGCTCGGGTCGGCCTGCAACGCCTGGCGCGCGAACTGATGCGCCTGGTCCCAATGGCCGCTGGCACGGTGGAACTGCGCCATCGCAACCAGGTTGGAAGCGTCGTCGGGGGCCAGTTCCAGGGCTTTTTCCAACGGCTCGCGGCTCTGCGCCAGGCGGCCGGTCAATTGATACAGCTCGGCCAAGCAGCGGTAATTGATCGGGTTGAGCGGTTCCATATCCAGCAGTTGAGTCAGATGCTCCTGGGCCAGGCTGAATTTGCGCAGGGCAATCGCTACCTGGGCAGCCGCGTAGTGGGCCAACGGCATCTGCGCATCGGCCGCCAGGGCCAGTTGCACTTCACGCTTGGCCGCGTGCACGCGGCGCATATTCATCAGGCAGATCGCCAGCAACGCGTGGGCTTCGGCCGAATGCGGGTCGCTGGCCAGCAGCTGGCGCAACGCATCGATGGCGCCGTCATTATGGTCAGCCTGCAGGCGCTGATAGGCCAATTGCAGCAGGTAATCGGTATTCATCAGCTCACCACCAGATACCAAAGGGTGCTGGGCACCCAATTGACCACCATGCTCTTGAGCACAAAGCCGCCAATCAACGCCAAGGGAAGACCAAAACGGTTGAGGACGCCGCCGTAGTACTGGTAGATCTCAATGGTCTCGTTCTGCTGGATATACAGCAGGTAACCCAGGCTCAACTTCCACACCACCAGCACCAGCAAGGCATATTGGATCTGGGCCTGGCTCTTGATGTAGCCAAACCCCACCAGTTGCAGCAGGCCGAAGCCGATCACTACGCTGCCCACCAGCGCTACGCCGGCCAGCACCCACTCACGCACACGCGTGGGGCTGCCCACGGCAATCGAGTTGAACACAAACCATGGCAAGCCGAGCCAGGCGCCGCCCAGCATCAGGCCCAGCAGTGGCCAGAGCGGTGAAACCGCCCACTTGGCCAAGGCGCCGGGGCGCGGTTCATCTTCGATGCGGTAACCACCGTACTGCGCCATCAGCGACCCTTCCCGTGCTTATCGAGGAAGGCCAGCACCTCGTCATATTGATTGCCTTCATTGGCATAGCGCGCGTAATTGCGCGCCGTGGTCAACCACTCCAAGGTGGTAGCACGCACCTCTTTCAACGCTGTCTTGAAATGACGGTCGCAAATCGACTGCTCGGCGCCACTCTCGATAGACGCTTCAATCGCCTCATCGGCGGCGGTTTCCACCAGCTCGCTGAGGTCGGCACCGGAGAAACCCGAGGTGTTCTTGGCCAGGAAGGCAAAGTCGATGTCATCGGCCATCGGCCGACCTTTCATCATCACCTTGAGCATGCTTTCGCGCGCTGCGCGATCCGGTGGCGGCACGAACAGCACTCGGTCAAAGCGACCGGGGCGACGGAATGCCGAATCCACCGACCACGGCACGTTGGTCGCGGCGAGGATCAGCACCCCGTGGTTGTCATTGGTAAACCCGTCCATCTCCGACAGGAACTGGCTGACCAGTTTTGACGAGGTCGACTCACGAGTGTTGGAGCGTTTGCCCCCCAGCGCCTCGACTTCATCGAAGAACATCACCGCAGGCGCCTGGGCTCGAGCCTGTTCGAACAGCGCGTGCAACTTGCGCTCGGACTCGCCGATGTACATGTCCAGCACATCGGAAATCGCCACATTGAAAAACGTCGCCTTGCACTCCCCGGCCGTGGCGCGTGCCAGCAATGTCTTGCCGCAGCCCGGTGGGCCGTACAGCAACACGCCGCCGCCGACCTTCTTGCGAAAACGCTGGAACAAGCCAGGTTTTTGATACGGCAGGATGATCTTTTTGTGGATGGTCTTTTTCAGCTCATCCAGGCCACCGATATCATCAAAGGTCAGGGTTTCGTTTTCCGGCACCAGCAGGCGTACCACTTCGCTCTGGTCGGTGTCGTCATTGGAAATCACGCGCAGACGCGGGCGCCCTTCGGCTGCAGGAAAATCCAGCACCGACACATTCAACCGGCGCCACAGCGCTATGTCTTCCAACGCCGGGTTGGCAGCGACCGCCGCGCGGTATTCCACCTGGGCTTCCTTGAGCCGCTCCAACGCCGCCAGCACACGCGCCTTGAGCAGGCGCGCGGCAGGGTCGTCGCCTTCAATCAGTTGCAAGGCACGCGGCGCCTGGCCGGCAGCCAGGCACAGCTGCGCTGCAGCCAGCTTCAGGGCGGCGGCGTCGGGCCACTGTTCAAGGTCGGCCGGCAGCAATTTAAGCCCGCGCTCATGCTCGCCGCGCTCAAGGCTGGCGCCGAGCAGCAGGGTCAGCAGCGCGACATTGCCGGGCGCCGCAGACAACGCGGCCTCCAGCTGGTCGAACGTCGAATCATCCATGGTGCTTCCTTAAAAGTTCAGTGACGGTACGCGCAGGCTCATGTGATCACCTCCGGCCGTTCAACATCGACCCACACAAACTTGCGCGGGTCCAGTTGGGTTTCCTGATCCAGCCGGTAGGCCACCAGCTTGCCGTACAGCACCGCGCTGTAGTCCAGGCAGGCCAGGTTGTCGCGGATCGGCGCCGGCTTGCCGCTGCGCCAGTAATGCCCGACGAACAACAACGGTTCGTCGACGCCATAACGCAGCAGGGAATTTTTTTCGCTCGACGACAACGGCGTTCGCGCCACCGGCTCCGGCAGTGCATCGGGTTGGAACACGATGTCGCCGTAGGTTTTCGGGTCGTCTTCCCAGAACTTGGTGCGGAAAAATGAGCGCGTCAGGCCATCGCCCCCCGTGAGCGTCAAGCCGTCCGGCAGGCGCATGTCGGTGCCGCGCAGCAGGCGGTCGAAGGCGTTGCAGGCAAAGCTGCCCGGCACGGCGGCGGCCTGCAAAAAGTGCTGGTCGATGCAGCCATCCGGGAAAGTGGCGCGCAGCGGCTGGATAAAGCCTTCGTCCCAGCACGCATGCACCACACGAAACCGCCCGGCGTCGACAAACAGCGGCATGTCGTAGAACCAACCGAGGAAGTCGTGCCAGTCGGCCGGGTGATGCTCGAACTGGGTCAGGGTTTCGTGGATCAACCGCGCATGGCGTGGGTTGTGCTCGCGCACGAATTGCTTGCCACTGCCCGGCGGCGCCGGTGTGGTCCAGCCCAGCGCATTAAACTCGTGGTTGCCCATGATGCACAGCGCCTGGCCGGCCTCGGTCATATCGTGGACGATATGCAGCGCCTCGCGGATGCGTGGCCCACGGTCGATGATATCGCCGAGGAACACCGCCATACGCGTCGGATGGCGCCAGGTTCCAGCCTGTTTGTGGTAGCCCAGCCGGTCGAGCAAGTGCTCAAGGGTATGAGCGCAACCGTGCACGTCACCGATCAGGTCATAGCTACGCGCGGGATCGAGCATCAGTCGCCTCCACCCCCCAAGCGGCTGCCCCAGCCCAGCTTGGTGCGGCACACTTCGTAGTAGTTGTGGTCCAGCGGGTGGATCAACCGCAACTTCTGTGCCTTTTTGCTCACGGTAATGGTGTCACCGGGGGCGCAGGTGAAATGGTTCTGCCCGTCGCAGGAGACTTGCGGGTAGATTTGCATGTCTTTGGATACCACGATTTTCAGCTCACTGTTGCCATCGACCACAATGGGCCGGCTGGACAACATATGGGGGTACATCGGCACGATCACAATGGCGTCGAGCTTGGGGTGCATGATCGGGCCACCGGCCGACAGCGCGTACGCAGTGGAGCCGGTCGGCGTGGCCACGATCAGGCCGTCGGCCTTCTGGCTGCACACGAACTGGCCGTCGATATACAGCTCGAACTCGATCATGCGCGTGGATTTGCCGGGGTGCAGCACCACGTCATTGAGCGCGTCGCCCTGGCCGATGGCCTCGCCGTGGCGGCGCACTTCGGCTTGCAGCAGGAAGCGGTTTTCCACCAGGTAATGGCCGTCGAGCACCTTGGCGACTTCGACTTCGAGGTCATCCGGGCGAATGTCGGTAAGAAACCCCAAACTGCCACGGTTGATCCCCAGCACCGGCACGTTGTGCCGCGCCAGGGCACGGGCGGCCCCCAGCAGGCTGCCATCACCGCCGACCACAATGACCATGTCACACACTTCGCCGAGCATCTTGCGCGAGGAAGTTTGCAGGCCATGGCCAGGGAGGATTTCGGCGATGGTGTCTTCGAGGATCACATGCAGGTGGCGTTCCAGCAGGAACTTTTTCAGTCGGCGGACGGTGTCCAGCACTTGGGTACTGCCCAGGCGACCGATAATGCCGATATTGCGAAATTGCTCCATGGGGCTCCTGCGGGATGTGGGGTCTGGCAAAAAGAACGATTATGGGCGAAAGGCCGCGTCAGGCAAAACCCTTTGTCGCCGCAGGGCCTTGATGACAATGGTTCTCAGCCACCCGTAAGTGTTCTAAAAGGCTATGCTCGGACCATGACTGTGTTCCCAGACCTGCTCAACCTGCCCCGCCAATTGCGCCACCCCGAGGTGCGCGACCTGGCGTGGGTGATGCTCGCCCCGCCGATGCTCGCGCAAACGCCCTGGCCGCAACGCCACCCACTGGCCGGCAGCGACTGGGTGCAGGCACCGCACCGGCTCGAACAGTGGCTGCGCACCCTCGACCAGGACAGCAGCGCCTTGCAGCACTGGCTCAGCCTGTCGCGCACGCGGCGCCTGGGCCTGTACTACGAACGCCTGTGGCAATTTGCGGTGCAGCATGCGCCGGGTGTGGAGTTGCTGGCCGCCAACCTGCCGATCCGCCGCGCCGGGCATACGCTGGGTGAGCTGGATATGCTGATACGCGACCGCGACGGCGTGCACCACCTGGAACTGGCGATCAAGCTCTATTTAGGGCCGCAGGACGGCAACGGCCAGGACGCCGCGCAATGGCTCGGCCCCGGCTGTCATGACCGGCTGGACCGCAAGCTCGCGCACCTGGCCCAGCATCAATTGCCGATTTCGGCCCGCCCGGAAAGCCGCGAAGCCCTGGCGGCACTGGATATTGCGCAGTTCGATGCACATTTGTGGCTGGGCGGGTATTTGCTCTATCCGTGGCCCGGCACCGCCGAATCCCCGCAAGGCGTCGATCCACAGCACCTGCGCGGTCGCTGGTTGCATCAGCGTGACTGGCGCGATTTCGTCAGCCAGAGCCCGCCAGGGCGCTGGCAGCCCCTGCCTCGGCATGCCTGGCTGGCGCCGGCGCATTACCCGGCGGATCAGGTGTGGTGTGCGGACCAGATGCACGCCTGGCTGGCAGACCTGGACCCGATGGCACCGGCCCAGTTGCTGGTGCGACTGGTGCAGACCGGAGAAGACTGGGAAGAAGCCGAACGTTTGTTCCTCGTTGCAGACCTGTGGCCAAACGTCCCGGGGATTACTTGAGTTTCAAGTGGCGTGCATACCAGGGCCGTTTCGGCACGCGCTTGAACAAGGCCTGCAATCCTTCCTCTTCGGCGAAGGTGATGCGCAGGGCCAGCTTCATGGTTTCCGGGTCCATCTCCATCGACCGCCCCATCTGCAGCCCCGGCGTGGTGCTGCAACCATGGGTGTCCGGCCCCAGCCAGGGGTCAGCGACTTCCACCCAGCGGCCCTGGGCAAACCACTTGACCCCGTTGACTTCAAGCCGGCTGACCTCGCCCGGATTGAACCGCTCATGGGCGCGAAACCAGTCCTCGATGCGATCATCGATCCAGCCGTGAAAGTGCCAGAACACCGGGTTTACATGCGATGAGAACGGGTCGCCCAGGAAGTCGTTCTCTGGCGCGTACCAACGCGCGGCAAAGTCCGCCGGGTCACGGGCGAACGGCACCGGGGCACCGTTGGACGGGTCGCGGGGCACCGAGGCCCAGCGCATGTGCAGCCAGTCGTGCAGGCCCAGCTCCATCTCGGACCCCAACTGGCCCAAGGTCAGCTTGGCCAGGTAACGCGGGTCACGGTACTGCGACTCCCACACCTGGAAGTTGCTGTGGTAGGTCTCGGCCGCCTTGATATCGCTGACCCACTGGGTGTACTCGCTGTCATCGGGTGCCGACCAGCAAGGCGGCAGCGCAAAGCCGTCGTGGTTGTCGAAATAGCGCAAAAACCCCAGGCGATCGCGCTCCAGCGCCGGCTGTGGCTCCGGGAATTGCGGCCAGGAAGGCAGGTCTTGCAGGGAGCGCGCAGTGCCGAGCATATGCCGGTGCATGAAAAAGAAATCGATACCCGAACCGTTGCGGTCTTTGCGTTTGCCGCGCGCATCGCGCTCCTGGCCGCGCGGGCCTGGTTGCCAGCCGATACCGCGCAGGGCATCGCGCTTTTCCTCGGACAGCTTGTGCCATTGGTCACGGGTGGCGTGCCACAGCTGGTGGAACAGGCGGTGCTCAGGCGCAATCAGCCAGGCCAACAAGGTCGGGTTAAGGCCGATACGCTGGCGCGCTTCGGGGAACAGTTGCTTGTGGGCGATAAAACGGTTGTCGCGCTCAGTCAAGGCCAGGGGGCGCTCAAGGTCGAGAATCTGCCCGCTTAACGTGCTGCTGCCGGCATTGGCGAAGTCGGCCCAGACTTCATCGAGGGTCATCTTGAACTCATAGGCCGGTGCGCCCTGCGCGGCGTCGCGGTCGATCAGCCGCCAGTAGAGCACGGCGCCCTCGCCCGTCAGCAGATCACCGAGCACGCGGTAGCGCGGCTCGCCCTCGGCACGCAGGTTTGCAGCGGTGTCCAGGTAGCCGCGCAAGCCACGGCCGCGTGGGGCGATGTCGAGCAACAGCTCCAGGCCCTGCAGCGGCAAACCTTCAAGGCCTGCATCGCGACCTTCCAGGCGCAGGCTCCACACACCGCGCAAGGTATTGGCCAAGTGTTGGCCGGCGGTGTCGGCCAGGTCCACCGTGGCCTCGCCCGGCGTGATCGGAAATTCTTCACGCGTCAGCTCGCGGTGGGCATAAAGGGCCGCTGGCACGGCAGCGCCGGTCAGCGCCAGGCCGGCGATGAAGCCACGTCGAGAGAGGGTCATTGTCTACCTTAGGAAACAGCTTGATCAGAGCTAGAACGTTGACGGCCGCGAGAAATTTACCGGTGCCGCGCCCGCGCCTAAATTTCCCCGGCCATGGCTCGTTCTTCCCTGATAGCAAAGGCCTCAACTGACTGAGATGGCAATGACAAAACCACGTTCGAAAAAGGCGCTGTATATCGGCCTGCCGCTGGCACTGGCCATCGGCGCCGGGGCTGGTTTCCTGGTCTGGGATCACTGGTTCAAAGGCAATGCCGGCTACCCGCTGGAGGTGATCAAGCAGGCCAACGAAATGCAGGACCGCTTGTTGTCGTTCGACAGCCATATCACCGTGCCCATGGATTTCGGCACGGCCGGCAACGAAGCCGACAAGGATGGCAGCGGCCAGTTTGACCTGGCCAAGGCGGCACGCGGGCGCTTGTCGGGCGCGGCCCTGACGATTTTCGGCTGGCCGGAAATCTGGAATGGCCCCAACGCGCCGCACAAACCCACCGACGGCTTTGTCGAGGAGGCCCGCCACGAGCAGGAGGTGCGCTACAAGATCATCTCCGGCATGGTGCGCGACTTCCCCAACCAGGTCGGCATCGCCTACACCCCGGACGATATGCGGCGCCTGCATGGCGAAGGCAAGTTTGCGATCTTCATCAGCATGCTCAACGCCTACCCGCTGGGCGACGACCTCAACCAGCTGGACCTGTGGGCGGCACGCGGCATGCGCATGTTCGGTTTCAGCTATATCGGCAACAACGCCTGGTCCGACTCGTCGCGTCCGTTGCCGTTTTTCAATGACACCACCGATGCGCTTGAAGGGCTGTCACCCATCGGCCAACAAGCCGTGCACCGCCTCAATGACTTGGGTGTGATCATCGATGTGTCGCAGATGTCGACCAAGGCGCTGGAGCAAGTCGCGCAATTGAGCCGTACACCCATGATTGCCTCGCACTCGGCGCCGCGTGCCTCAGTGGATATCCCGCGCAACCTCAGCGACAAAGAGCTGCAACTGATCAAAAACAGCGGCGGCGTGGTGCAGGTGGTGGGCTTCCCGGCCTATTTGCGCCCATTGAGCCAACCCACCCAGGACAAGCTCAATACCTTGCGTGCGCGTTTCGATTTACCGCCGCTGCCCAACCTGGCCATGGCCTTGATGCCCGGTGACGCCATCATCGCCGCCTGGTCCGAGCAGAAGTTCGGCCAGTACGCCCAGGGGCTGTACGCCATTCTTGAGGAAGAACCCAAGGCCACCCTCAAGGACTGGGGCGATGCCATCGACTACACCGTGCGCAAGATCGGCATCGACCACGTCGGCATCGCCTCGGACTTCAACGACGGCGGCGGCATCCAGGGCTGGGAGAACGTCGGCGACGTGCGCAATGTCACCGCCGAACTGATCCAGCGCGGCTACTCCGAGGCCGACATCGCCAAGCTGTGGGGAGGCAACTTCCTGCGCGTGTGGGACCAGGTACAAAAAGCCGCCAAGCCGTTGGCCAACCGCTAATTACTTAGAAGCCAGTCCATGACCGACCGCCGTACATTCCTCAAGCAGGCTGGGGTACTCGCCGCCAGCCTGCCTTTGGGCAGCGCATTGCTCGCGCACGCCCAGGCAGCCCCGCAGGCGCCCGCCACCAACGACCCATGGACGGGTTTCAAACAGCTGTTCACCCAAGACCCGGACTACCTGCATTTTTCCAACTTCCTGGTGACCTCCCACCCACGCCCCGTGCGCGAAGCCATTGAGCGCTACCGCCAGCAGATCGACCGCAACCCCGGCCTGGCCATGGACTGGGGCCTGGAAGAAACCTGGAAACGTGAAGGCCAGGTGCGCGAATGGGCCGGACGCTACCTGAACGCCCAGCCCGCGCAGATCGCGCTCACCGGCAGCACGTCGGAAGGCCTGGCGATGATCTACGGCGGGATCAAGCTGCGCCCCGACCAAGAGATTCTCACCACCGAACACGAGCATTACGCCACCCAGAACGTGCTGGATTTTCGCGTCGCCCGCCAAGGCACCCAGGTGCGTCGCATCCGCTTGTTCGAGCGGGCCAGCCAAGTCTCCAGTGACGAAGTGCTGGGTAATATCAAGCGCGCGATTCGCCCCACTACCCGCGTGCTGGGCATGACCTGGGTGCAGTCCGGCAGCGGCGTGAAGCTGCCGATCGGCGAAATCGGCACGCTGGTGGAGGAACTCAATCGCAACCGTGACGACAATGACCGCATCCTGTATGTGGTCGACGGCGTACACGGTTTTGGCGTGGAAAACCTCGATTTCCCGGCCATGCACTGCGACTTCTTTATCGCCGGCACGCACAAATGGATGTTCGGCCCACGCGGCACCGGGCTGGTCTGCGCCCGCGATGCCGAAAACAAATACGTCACGCCCATGGTGCCGACCTTCTCCGAAGACACCAACTTTGCCACCACCATGACGCCCGGCGGCTACCACGCCTTTGAGCATCGCTGGGCGGCGGACGAGGCCTTCAAGCTGCACCTGCAACTGGGCAAGGCACAGGTTGAGGCGCGCATCCACGCGCTCAACAGCGAACTCAAAACCCAGTTGCTGGCGCATCCGCAGATTGAACTGGTGACGCCGCGCCGCAGCGACCTGTCGGCCGGCTTTACCTTCTTTCGGGTCAAGGACCAGGACAGCGAAGCGGTCGTCGCCCATATGCTGAAAAACCGCGTGGTGATCGATGCCGTCGACCGTGACGTTGGCCCGGTGATCCGCACGTCCCCCGGTTTGCTTAACAACTCGGATGAAATCCAGCAGTTCATGGCCCTTTTGAGCCAACGCCTGTGATGCGCCCTTTTTTCCTTTGAACGAGATGCCCACATGAATCCATCCCGACTCAAACCCCTGACCGCCCTGGCGCTGACTGCTCTTTGCGCGGCATGGCTGCCCAACCTGGCGCAGGCCGCCACGCCGCAACCCGGCAAAGTGTTCAAGGACTGCAAGGACTGCCCGGAAATGGTGGTGCTGCCCGCCGGCACTTTCACCATGGGCACACCGGAAGACGAAGTCGGCCGCGAGCCCGATGAAGGCCCGATGCACGACGTGACCTTCGCCAAACCCTTTGCCATGAGCCGCTTCCACATCACCGCCGGCGAATGGGACAGTTATATCCGCCAGACCGGCGTCAAGATCGCCGACGGCGACACCCGCCCCGGCCGCGAGTGCATAGCCAGCAAGCCCCGCTACCCGCAAGGCCCACGCCAGCCGGCGGTGTGCATGGACATGGACGACATCAAAAATTATGTCGCCTGGCTGTCGAAAAAAACCGGGCAGAAGTACCACATGGTCAGCGAAGCCCAACGCGAATACGCCGCCCGCGCCGGCACCACCGGGCCGTTCCCCTTCCCGTTCGACGAGGGCAAGGGCTACAGCATCGCCCAGCACGCCAACACCTACGGCCCGGCAGATGGCTACAGTTATTCCTCGCCGGTGGGCAGCTACCCGCCGAATGCATTTGGCATGTACGACATGCACGGTAATGTGTATGAGCGGGTGGCCGACTGCGAGCATCCCAACTACATCGGCGCCCCTACCGACGGCAGCGCCTGGATGGAGCCCCACTGCGAGGGCTACCAGATTCGCGGCAATGACTGGGGCGAAGCGCCGGTGTTCTCACGCTCGGGCAACCGCAACACCATCTACCCGCAAACCCGTGGGGACTGGATTGGATTCCGGGTAGTGCGCGACCTCTAAAATCGACACTTTCCTCATGTGGGAGCGGGCTTGCTCGCGAAGGCGCAGTGTCAGGCGATACACCTGACACTGACACACCGCTTTCGCGAGCAAGCCAGCTCCCACACTTGGATCGCCTTAGGCCTGCTTGGCCAACAACTCCAACCCTTCATGCAACGCCGGGAACAGGCTGTTGTTGAAGTTGTTCCAGCGCAATTCGAGAATAGTGTCCTCAGGCGAAATCTCGGTTTTCAGCACGTCGTGGAACACTTCGCCCGAATCAATGCCATTGTCCACGTAATGGAACGACGCGCCGGTAAGGTACAGCGGTTCGCTGGCCTTGGTGGCTTTGGTCGCCCAATCCACCACCGTCTGCCCGCGCGCGCCGTACAGGGCATTCCAGGTGGCATAGGCGCCACGGCGCTCGTAAGGCGATTCAAGGCGGGTAATGCCTGGGTGGATGTTCATGATCCGACGCGCAAACGGCGCACCGGGCCGCACCAGCTCATCGAGGATCACCAGCAGGCCGTCCAGCACCACGATGTCAGCCTTCAACTCCACCAGGGTGTCGTGCAGGCGACGTTCGAAATCCTGTTTGCCGGCGATGTGTTCCGCGCTGCCACGCGGCAGGCGGCGATAGGTGGACGGCACGCTCAGCAGCAGGTCATTGACCAGGTTGCCCTGCACCGTCAGGTCTGCCGGGTAGAGCCACTGGCGACCCGGCTGGTAGGCAAAGCCATAGTCAGCGACCAGCTGCTGGTCCCGTGGGTTGTGCTCGTCATCGTCGTACACCACGCCGACCAGGTTGTAGGCCTGGCCCAACGGTGTGTCGTTCAGCGACCCCACCAGAAACTCCAGCACCGACTTCATATAACGCTCGTGGTCCTTGTAGGCCACTGGCTGGCCGGCCTTGTCGGCGGCAGCGTTTCTCAGGGACCAGACATACACCAGATTCTTTTTCGTCATTGTTTCGCTCTCGCTGGATAGATCAGGCACGCGCCAATACGCGTGCGCCTACACAACAAGAACGAACCAGCCTGTTGGCAATTTATCGACCCGCTCCACCGCCCGGCATGCCGCGCTAAATAGTCGCCCCGGCACTTCGTTTGTCATGGGTAAGGGTCTGTGTGCCCAGCCCCCTCTTTTTCACTTTCCGGGAAGTATTTATGACCGACCCCAAGCGCGGCGCCTTTAACGGTTTGCTCGCATTGCTCAGGCCTTTTCGCACCATCGTGAGCGTCTCTGTCGCGCTGGGCATGGCCGGCGGCCTGGCCATCACGTTGCTGCTGGCGACTATCAATAACGCCCTGCACTCTTCCACCGGCATGACCCAGGGCGTGGTCTTGACCTTCGCCGCGCTGTGCCTGCTGGCGCTGACCAGTTCGATCGTCTCGGATATCGGCACCAACTATGTGGGCCAACGAATCATTGCCGCCCTGCGCAAGGATCTCGGCGAAAAAGTGCTGTCGGCGCCCATCGAGCAGATTGAACGCTACCGCTCACACCGCCTGATCCCGGTGCTGACTCACGACGTCGACACCATCAGCGATTTCTCCTTCGCGTTTACCCCATTGGCCATCGCCAGCACGGTGACCCTGGGTTGCCTGGGTTACCTGGCCTACCTGTCAGTGCCGATGTTCCTGATGATGATCGTCGCCATTGTGATCGGCAGCAGCGTGCAGTTCATCGCCGGCCACAAAGGCATTCGCGGCTTCGACGCCGCCCGTGACCTGGAAGACGAACTGCAGCGCTACTATTCGGCGATTGCCTCCGGCGCCAAGGAGCTGCGCATCCATCGGCCACGGCGCTACCGGATGAACACCCACCGCATCCAGGAAACCGCTGACCGGATCAGCGATATTCAGGTGCGCTCGGTCAACATCTACATCGTGGCCAAAACCTTTGGCTCGATGCTGTTCTTTGTGGTCATCGGCCTGGCCCTGGCCATGCAGGCCTACAGCCCCAACCCGGACCCAGCGGTGATCACCGGTTTCGTGTTGGTGCTGCTGTACATGAAAGGCCCGCTCGAACATGTGATCGGTTACCTGCCGATCATCGGCAAGGCCGGCATTGCCTTTGCGCGCATCACCGAGCTGTCGGATCGCTTCTCGTCCCCCGAGCCGCATTTGTTGATGGACGGCAGCGAAGCCCCCACACCGGTGGTCAACAGCCTTGAACTGCGTGGCGTCACCTACAGCCCGCCGCCGGTTGAGGGCAGCGAGCCGTTTCATCTGGGGCCGATCAACCTGAGCATCAAGCAGGGCGATATCGTGTTTATCGTCGGCGAGAACGGCTGCGGCAAGACCACGCTGATCAAACTATTACTGGGCCTGTATCAACCCGACGCCGGGGAAATCCGCCTGAACGGCGAAACCGTGACCGACCCGGTGCGCGATGACTACCGCCAATTGTTCACCACGGTGTTCGCCGACTATTACCTGTTCGACGACCTGGTCCAGGGCAGCGCAACGCAATCGCTGGACAGCGCCGCCAAGTACCTGGAGCGCCTGGAAATCGCGCACAAAGTCAGCGTCAAGGACGGCGTGTTCAGTACCACCGACCTCTCCACCGGGCAGCGCAAGCGCCTGGCGCTGGTCAATGCCTGGCTCGAAGAACGCCCAGTGCTGGTGTTCGACGAATGGGCCGCCGACCAGGACCCGGCCTTCCGCCGCGTGTTCTACACCGAGCTGCTGCCCGACCTCAAGCGCCTGGGCAAAACCATCATCGTGATCAGTCATGACGACCGCTATTTCGACATCGCCGACCAACTGGTGCGCCTGCGAGCGGGCAAGGTGGTGCACGAGATGGAACCGGCCTGAAGTTTTTTTTCCGGTTTTTACGGATAGGAACGTCTCACTAGTGGTAATGAGAATTGACCTCAATAAACACTAAAAGCTGCCCACTTAAAACATAGAAGAGAATGCATCCATGCCAGCAACGTTCGGTCTGAGTCCCTTGAGCAAGGCACTCTCCATGCGCCGCCTCTTGAATACCCCTCTGCTGCCAAGCGCGATTGCCCTGGCACTGGCACTGCCGGTCGCAGGTTATGTGCAGGCGCAGGAGGTCGAACTGAATGTGCCTGCACAACCGCTGGGGAGCGCGCTTCAGGAATTCGGTCGCCAGACCAACTTGCAGGTGCTCTACAGCCCGACCGACGTTGAAGGCAAACGCAGCCACGCGATCAAAGGCAAATTGCAACCTGGCCAGGCCATGACCACCTTGCTGTCCGGGACGGGCATCAGCTATGACCTGCAGGGCAGCTCATTCACCATCAGCGCGGCGAAAACGTCGGCACTGGAGCTGGGCGCAACCCAGGTGACCGCCAACCAGTTGGGCACCATCACCGAAGGCTCCGGCTCCTACACCCCCGGCACGATTGCCACCGCAACCCGCCTGGTACTTAGCCCACGCGAAACGCCGCAGTCGATTTCGGTGGTGACCCGCCAGGCCATGGACGACTTCAGCCTCAAGTCGATCGACGACGTGATGCGTCACACACCGGGCATTACCGTTGCCGCCTACGACAGCGAGCGCACCAGCTACTTCTCTCGCGGTTTCGCCATTCAGAACTTCCAGTACGACGGTATTCCGATCCTGCAGGATGCCCAGTACTCGTCGGGCCACACGTTGACCGACACCGTCATCTACGACCGCGTCGAGATTCTCAAGGGCGCCACCGGCCTGCTGACCGGCGCTGGCGGCCCGGGCGGCACCATCAATATGGTGCGTAAAAAACCCACCTCGGAATTCAAAGGCTATGTCGACCTGGGCGCGGGTTCCTGGGACAACTACCGCTCCGAAATCGACGTCAGCGGCCCGCTGACCGAGACGGGCAACGTGCGTGGCCGTGCTGTTGCGGCGTACCAGGACAAACATTCGTTCCTCGATCACTACCAACGCCAGACCAACGTCTACTACGGCATTCTCGAGTTCGACCTGGCACCGGATACGTTGCTGACCGTCGGTGGCGACTATCAGGACAGCGACCCGCAGGGCTCCAGCTGGTCCGGTTCGGCCTCACTCTTTGACTCGGCCGGTAACCGCATCAGTACACCACGCTCCTTCAACAACGGCGCCAAGTACAGCAAGTGGAAACAGTACACCCGTACCGCCTTCGCCACCCTGGAACACACGTTCGACAATGGCTGGGTCGGCAAGGCGCAGTACAACCACCAGATCAACGGCTACAAAGCCCCGTTGTCGGCCCTGCTGTCACCCAATGCCGAAACGGGCAAGGCATCGCTGCTGACCCGTACCTACAATGGTGAAACCACCAGCGACACGGGTGATCTCTACGCCACCGGGCCATTCAGCCTGTTCGGGCGTGAGCATGAACTGGTGGTCGGCACCTCGGTCTCGCGCTCGCGCTGGCTGGGCAGCGACTACACCAACGCCACCAACTACGACAACAGCCACGACTACTTCAACTGGGACGGCGACGCCCCCAAGCCGGACCGTGGTCCTCGAACCAAAAAGAACGATGAGCTGACCCGCCAGAGCGCCAGCTACGTCACCGGCCGCTTCAGCCTCGCGGATGACTTGCACCTGATCCTCGGCACTCGAGTCAACAACTACGAAGTCAGCGGCACCAGCCAGGTCAAGGACACCGGTAAGGTAGTGCCTTATGCCGGCATCACCTATGACCTCAACGACAACTTCTCGGCCTATGCCAGCTTCACCGAAATCTACCTGCCACAGGACGACTACCGCGACCGCAACGACAAACCGCTGGAACCGGATGAAGGCAAGAACTACGAGATCGGCCTCAAAGGCGAATTCTTCGATGGCCGCCTGAACTCGAGCCTGGCCTACTTCGAGGTTCACGAGAAAAACCGCCCCATCGACGACACCGATTACATCCCCAACAGCCACCCTGGGCTGGATTACGCCTCCAAGGGCACCGAGGCCAAGACCAAAGGCTATGAAGCGGAAATCTCCGGCGAGCTGGCGCCGGGCTGGCAGTTGCAGGCGGGCTATACCCACAAAATCATACGCGACAAACAGGGTGAGAAACTCTCCACCTGGGAACCGGAAGATCAGGTCAATATCTACACCAGCTACAAGCTGACCGGCCCACTGGACAAACTGACCCTGGGCACCGGCGTGCGCTGGCAGGGCACTGGCTGGAAACTGCTGAACAACTATGCCAAAGGCACTGAGGAAAACTTCTCCCAGGACCCACTATGGATCGTCGACGCGATGGCCCGTTACCAGGTGACCGAGAACGTATCGGCGACCCTCAACGTCAACAACATCTTCGACAAGAAGTACTACACCAACATCGGCTTCTACAACTCGGCTTACTACGGCGACCCGCGTAACGTCATGCTCAGCACCCGCTGGAACTTCTGATCCAGCCCAAGCCCCTGGTCATCGCTGATGGTCAGGGGCTTTTTGTTGCCCGCTAAAACGTGACGCTTGGCGAATAACACCGATAAAAAAACGCCCCTGGCCATCGGTCCAGGGGCGTTTCTTTTATACCGGCGGTTACTTCATCGCATCAGCAAAGCTCTGTACGAACGCGGCGTTGTCGATGATTCGATCATGGGTAGAATCGATCAGTACTGACTGCTCAATACACGGCCGGCCCATAACCTGCGCCATGCTTGCCTCAATCAACTGACGATGCTGCCCTGCCCGGCTCGCAGCGGCCCACCAGCAACGGATCGGTGCCTGGATCGGCTTGAAGTCGGCGTCCTTGAGACTCTGGCCAAGAGCACGGTCGAGTTCCCAGGAGATCTGCGCTTCGTCGCCCTCAAGCAAGCTGGCCTTGACCTCCAGATAAGTCTCACCGAGTACATCTTCGGCCCACGCGCTGAACGCCTGCCATTGCTGCACTTCGTCGTCAGAGAGCGCCTGGCTTTGCAGCCACGCGGCCTGGATCAACGCGCTCGATGGCGCAAACATCACCTGCAACAGCTCGACACGCCGCTGATTGACCGGCACCTCACTGTCATCGGCGATCACCGCTGTGTCCCAATAGGCCTTGAGCCAGTGCGGCGGCGATGCGTCGATCCAACCGACAACCTCGACCACACGCCCCGCCTGTTCCAACGCATACGCGACCTCCATGGCCAGGTTACCCCCCAGGGACCAACCGGCCAGGCGATAAGGGCCTTCGGGCACGGCATCGAGCAGTTGCGCGGTGTAATCATCGACCATTGATTGCCAGCTGGGCACGTCACTGCCCTCCTCCACCAACGCCCGACTGATCACCCCCAGCACCGGCCGTTGTTCACGCAGCGCCAAGCCAATGGCCTTGTAGCAATGCACCGAACCGTAGCTGGGGTGGAACAGGAAAAGTGGCGTGCCTTGGGTCTGGCTGTTGAGTTTGACGATCAGCGAGTGGCGGGTCTCGCCGCCCAGGCAAGCCACCTGCCCCGCAATGGTCGGGTTAAGCATCAATTGGCTGACCGACAGCGCTGTGCCGGTCGCCTTGCGGATGCGCTCCTTGAGCATCAGCACCAACAGCGAATGCCCACCCAGTTCAAAGAAATTGTCATTCAAGCCGACGCGTTCAACCTCAAGCACTTCGCTCCAAATGGTTGCGAGGCGCTGCTCCAATTCGGTCTGCGGCGCCTGATAGACGCGTTCTTGCAAGTGCGCATCAGCCTTGGGCAGCGCCTTGCGGTCCAGCTTGCCATTCGGGCTCAGGGGCATATGCGCCAGCAGTACCCATTGCGCCGGCACCATATAGTCCGGCAAGTGCGCCAACAGGTGTGCGCCCAAGGACTCACGCCAGGTTTCGCTCGGCGCCTGCAACACCAGATAGCCCACCAGATGCTTGCCATCGACCACCTGGACCGAGGCTTCCTGTACCTGGGGATGTTCAAGAACCCGCGCTTCAATTTCACCCAATTCGATCCGCAGGCCTCGCAATTTGACCTGGTGATCCAGGCGCCCTAGGTACTCGATAACCCCGTCGGCACGCTGACGCACGCGGTCGCCGGTACGATACAGGCGCTCTCCCGGCGCGAACGGCGAAGCGACAAACCGCTCGGCTGTGAGCCCCGGGCGTCGGTGATAGCCGCGTGCCAAGCCGAGACCGCCCAGGTACAACTCGCCCGCCACCCCCACGGCAGTGGCTTGCAGTTGTGCGTCCAGCACATAGGTGCACAGGTTGGCGATCGGCTGGCCGATAGGCACCGTGTCTCGCCCTTCGTCGACGCAGGTCCAGTGGGTCACGTCGATGGCGGCTTCGGTCGGGCCATACAGGTTGTACAACGCGGTTTGCGGCAGTTTGCGCAAGACCTGTTGTTGGGCGTCTACCGGCAATGCTTCGCCGCTGCACACAATGCGTTGCAAGGCGTGGCAGGAGCCAACGTCCGGGTCTTGCAGGAAAGCCTGCAGCATCGACGGCACAAAGTGCAGCGTGGTGACCTGTTCGGCGTTGATCAGCTCTACCAGCCTGGCCGGGTCGCGGTGATCACCCGGCGCAGCCACTACCAGGCGCGCACCCGTCATCAGTGGCCAGAAGAACTCCCACACCGACACGTCAAAGCTGAAAGGGGTCTTTTGCAGCACCGTGTCACGGGCGCTCAACCCGTAGGCTTCCTGCATCCAGCACAGGCGGTTGGTCAGCGCGCAGTGGCGGTTGCCCGCGCCTTTGGGCTGGCCGGTGGAGCCGGAGGTGTAGATCACATAGGCGAGGTTTTCGCCCTCCAGCACAATACCTGGGTTCGCTTCGCTGGAGCCGTCAAAACCGGATTCACCCAGCACCAAAGTTTCCAGACCTTCCGGGATCGGCAACTGTTCGAGCAGATGCGCCTGAGTCAGCAGCAACTTCACGCCGCTGTCTTCCTGCATGTAGGCCAGTCGCTCGCGGGGGTATTCCGGGTCGAGCGGCACATACGCGCCACCGGCCTTGAGTACCGCCAGCAGGCCGACGACCATTTCCACCGAGCGTTCCACGGCCAGCCCCACCAACACATCGGGGCCGACACCGGCGGCCATCAGGCGATGGGCCAGGCGGTTGGCCCGCCGATTAAGCTGGGCGTAGGTCAGGCGCTGCCCGGCAAACACCAGCGCCTCGGCATCCGGCGTGAGTTCGACCTGGGCTTCGATCAACTGATGCACAGGCTGCTGCGTGTAGTCGCGAGCAGTGGCGTTCCAGTCTTGCAGCGCACTACGTTGCTCGGTGTCGTCCAACAGCGGCAACTGGCTGACGCGCTGCTGCGGGTCGTCGAGCATGCCTTGCAACAGATTTTGCCAGTGCACCAGCATGCGCGTGAGCATGGCCGGCTCGAACAGGTCGGTCGCATAGGTCAAGGTGGCCCAGATACCCTGCGCGGTGGCCTGGGTGTCCAGGCTCAGGTCGAACTGCGCGGTCTGGCTGCCCCAATCCAGGCCCTCCACGCGCAAGTCGGGCAACTGACGGCCACGGGTAGCCAACCCCGCATCGCTCTGATGGTTGAACAACACCTGGAACAACGGGTTATGGCTCAGGCTGCGTTCCGGCTGCAGGGCTTCGACCAGTTGCTCGAAGGGCAGGTCCTGATGGCTCTGCGCATCCAGGCTGCGGCGTTTGGCCTGCTGCAACAGTTGGGTCACAGTGATCTGCTCGTCCAGGTCGGCCTTCAGCACCTGAGTGTTGACAAAGAAACCGACCAACCGCTCGACTTCAACCCGGTTGCGGTTGGCGATCGGCACCCCGACACGGATGTCCTGCTGGCCACTGTAGCGGTACAACAAACCCTGAAAGGACGCCAACAACAGCATGAACAATGTCACGCCCTCGCGCTGCGCCAATGCGTTGAGCCCTTCGGCCAGTTGCGTCGGCAACTCAAGCTCCAGGCTGGCCCCGCGATAGCTTTGCAGCGCCGGGCGCGCATGCGCGGTGGGCAGCTCCAACACCGGTTGCTCACCGCCCAGCAGCTCGCTCCAGTAAGCCAATTGACGCTCGCGCTCACCCGCCGCCATCCACTCGCGTTGCCAGTGCGCGTAATCGGCATACTGCAACGCCAGCGCGGGTAACTGCGCAACCTCGCCCTGGCTGTAGGCGCTATACAACTGCACCAGTTCGTCAACCATCACCTGCATCGACCAGCCATCGGAAACGATATGGTGCTGCACCAGCACCAGTACATGCTCATCTTCGGCCAGGCGTAACAAGGTGACGCGCAGCAGCGGACCGTGCTGCAGGTTGAAAGGCTTGGCGATTTCGGCTTCTACCTGCTGCTGCAGTGTCTGCTCAGTGGCATCGCCTCGCATGATTGACAACGGTTCGGCGGGCAAAACTACCTGCACTGCGCGCTCATCCTGCTGATCAATGCGGGTGCGCAAGCTTTCATGTCGCGCCACCAGGCTGTCAAAACTGCACTGCAAGGCACGCTGATCAAGGCGACCACTCAGGCGCAGAATGCTCGGGATATGGTAAGCGGCGCTTTGCGGATCCAGCTGCCAAAGAAACCATTGGCGCTCCTGGGCAAAGGACAACGCTAACGGCTGATCCCGCCCTATCGCTCGCATTGGCGGTGCCAAATCCTCTTCAGCGGCGTGCAGTGCCAGCACAAAACCCTGCAGTTGCGGCTGCTCAAACAAGGTGCGCAGTGGCACGTCGCGTTCAAGCAACTGGCGCACACGGGAAATCACCTGCATGGCCAGCAATGAGTGGCCGCCCAACTCGAAGAAGTGGTCCGTCAGGCCAATGCGCGCAGCGCCCAGCACCTGGGCCCAAATCGCCGCGACCTGCTGTTGCAATGGCGTAACCGGCTCAACCCACACGCCTTGCGACTGCGCCGCGTCCGGCTGAGGCAAGCCCTTACGGTCAAGCTTGCCGTTGGGCGTCAGCGGCATCTGGTCCAGGAACATGAAGTGCGCAGGCACCATATAGTCAGGCAGGCGGGTTTTCAGGGCGCGACGCAAGGCTTCGCGAAATGCCACCGGGTCGGTCACGGGCTCAGCGGGCACGACGTACGCCACCAACTGCTTGCCGCTCGGGCTTTCCTGGGCCACGACGACCGTTTCACCCACCGCCTGCTGCTCACGCAGGCGCGCCTCGATTTCACCCAGCTCAATACGGAAACCACGGATTTTCACTTGGTGATCGACACGCCCGAGGTAATCCACCACGCCGTCCGCACGCCCACGGGTCAGGTCGCCGCTGCGGTACACGCGGCTGCCAGGTTTGCCGAACGGGTCCGGCACAAAACGTTCGGCAGTCAGTGCCGGGCGTTCCAGATAACCGCGGGCCACACCTTCGCCGCCCAGGTACAGCTCACCGGCCACGCCGATGGGTTGCAGGTTGAGTTGTGAGTCCAGCACGTAGCCGCTGCGGTTGCCCAACAGCGTGCCGATCGGCGCATAGACCGCGCCGCAGGGATCGCCTCGGCGGGCTTTCCACAGCAGCGGCGTGACCACGGTTTCGGTCGGGCCGTAACCGTTGAACAGGTACGTCGGTTTCAGTGCGCGCCACGCCAGGTCGTAGCTGGCCTGCGCCACCGCATCGCCACCAAAGCAGTACACGCGCACGTTAGGCGGGTTGCCATCGCGCTCTGCATGCTCGGCCAGCTGTTGCAGGTACACCGGCGGGAACACCGCCATGGTCACGTTGTGGCGGTGCATTTGCTGGTAGGTGTATTCCGGCAGCCACAGGCTGTCATCACGGATCAGCACGCTGGCGCCGTTGATCAGCGGGTGCATCCAGCCTTCGTGGGAACCGTCGAAGGCAAAAGACATGAAGTGCAATTCGCAGTCGGCGGGGCCGGTTTCGTAGCGTTCGCCCGTGGCGATGATGTGCGCCACCAACGGGCCGTGGGAAACGGCCACGCCCTTGGGCATGCCGGTGGAGCCGGAGGTGTAGATCACGTAGGCAAGGTTGTCGCCGTCCAAATTGACGCTTGGCGCCGTGTCGCTGTAGCCCGTCCAGTCCTCAGTGCGGTCGATGGCCAAGGTGTCCAGGCCAGCGGCGAGCGGCAATTGCGCCAGGGCACTGCTGTGGCTCAGCAGCAACTTGGCGCGGCTGTCTTGCATCATGTACAGCAGACGGTCACGCGGGTATTCGATGTCCAGCGGCACATACACGCCGCCGGCCTTGAGCACCGCGAGGAAGGCCACCATGATTTCCGCACCGCGTGGCATGGCAATCGCCACCCGCACTTCCGGGCCGACGCCACGGGCGATCAGCGCATGGGCCAGGCGGTTGGCCTGGCTGTTCAGCTCGCCATAAGTCAGGGTTTGCGCATCGAATTTGACCGCCACCGCATCCGGGTTTTCCCGCGCGCGATCGGCGAACAGCTCGTGCACCAGGCGTTTGGCCGAGAAACCGGAGTCGGTGCGGTTCCACAGTTGCAGGATGTGCTGCTGCTCGTCGCTGTCGAGCAGGTGCAACTGGCCGATGTTCTGCTGCTGGTCGGCAACCATCGCCTGCAATAAATTCTGCCAATGGCGGGCCATGCGTTCGATGGTAGCGGCTTCAAACAGATCGGTGGCATAACCCAGCGAGGCCCACAGCCCTTCTGTACTTTCATGCACGTCCAAGTCGAGGTCAAAATGCGCGGTACGGCGCTCCCACTCCAGGCCTTCGACGCGCAAGTCCGTCAGCGCTTGCACACCCAACTGACCTTCGCTCTGATAGTTGAACATCACCTGAAACAACGGGTTCAGGCTCAGGCTACGTTCGGGTTGCAGGGCTTCGACCAATTGCTCGAACGGCAGGTCCTGATGGGCCTGGGCCTCCAGCGCACGCTGCTTGACCTGGGCCAGCAACTCGGCAACCGTCATGTGCCCGTCGATATCGGCCTTGAGCACCTGAGTGTTGACGAAAAAGCCGATCAGACGTTCGGTTTCCACACGATTGCGATTGGCGATCGGCACACCGACACGGATGTCCTGCTGGCCGCTGTAGCGGTACAGCAACGTCTGGAACGAGGCCAGCAGTAACATGAACATCGTCACGCCCTGCGCCTGGGCCAGGGCTTTAAGACCTTGCGCCAGCTCGGCAGGCAGCGGCACATCCAGGCGCACGCCACGATGGCTTTGCTGCGCTGGGCGTTGATGGTCGAACGGCAACTCCAACACGGGCTGCTCGCCACCGAGCACGTCGCGCCAGTAGTCCAGTTGCCGGGCCTGCTCACCGGCTTCCATCCACGTACGCTGCCATACGGCAAAGTCGGCGTACTGGATCGGCATCACCGGCAACTGCACTGTCTGGCCCTGGCTGAATGCAGCATAAAGTTGCACCAGCTCGTCGATCATGACGTGCATCGACCAACCGTCAGAGACGATATGATGCTGCACCAGCACCAACACATGATCGTCCTGCGCCACACGCATTAAGGTCACACGCAGCAACGGCCCGCTTTGCAGGTTGAACGGCTGTGCGATTTCGGCTTCTACGTGCGCTTGCAGATCTGCTTCTTGCACGTCAATGCACTGGACAGGCAGCACCGCCTGCGCATGGATAACTTGCCGCGCACCGTCCGCGTGCTGTTCGACGCAGGTGCGCAGGCTTTCATGGCGAGCGACCAACTCATCGAAACTGCGCTGCAACGCCGCGGTATCCAGCCGCCCCTTGAGGCGCAAGGCACTGGGGATATGGTAGGCGGCGCTGTCCGGGGCCAGTTGCCAAAGGAACCACTGACGCTCCTGGGCATAGGACAGTGGCAACGGCTGGCCACGGCCGACCGGCACTAGTGCCGGCGCCTGCTCACCCAGGCCACTTTCCAGGGCGTGCAAAGCGCCAGCGAACCCTTCCAGACGCGGCTGCTCGAACACCAGTTTGAGCGGTACTTCGCGCCCCAGCGTATGCCGCAGGCGTGAAACCACCTGCATGGCCAGCAGCGAATGCCCGCCCATCTCAAAGAAATGGTCGGTCAACCCTACGCGCTCAACGCCCAGGATTTGCGCCCATACGGCGGCGACCTGCTGCTCCAGCTCAGTCACCGGTGCCACCCATGCCTGCTGCGATTGGCTGGCGTCGGGTTGGGGCAGCGCGTGACGATCCAGCTTGCCGTTGGGGTTCAGCGGCATGCGGTCAAGGAAGATGAGGTGGGCCGGTACCATATAATCCGGCAGTTGTTCGCGCAGCGTCAGCTTGAGGGTTGCAGCGTCTTGCTGCTCGGCAACCAGATAGGCGACCAATTGATTGTCGACGGCCAGCACCAGCGTTTCGCGTACGCAGGGTTGGGCCAACAACAGCGCCTCGATTTCACCCAGTTCAATACGAAAACCGCGAATCTTGACCTGATGATCGACCCGCCCGACATACTCGATGACACCATCGGCGCGGTAGCGTGCCAGGTCGCCGGTGCGATACAAGCGCTCACCGGTTTCGCCGAACGGGTCCGGCACAAAGCGCTCGGCCGTGAGCAGCGCGCGGTTCAAATAGGCGCGCGCCAAACCACAGCGGCTGCCGATGTACAGCTCGCCCACCGCTCCCAACGGCGCCAAGTTCAGGTCGCGGTCCAGCACGTAAAGGGCGCGGCCCGGCAAGGAACGGCCAATCGGACTGGCGGTGGCACCGACGATTTCAGCGTCGGCTGTGCAGTCCAGCACACTCGACACCACGGTCGCTTCCGTAGGGCCATAGGTGTTGAGCAAGCGCACATGGCCGAGACCGGCTTTCACCCACTGCGCCGGGCCGTCCAGCGGCATGGCTTCGCCACCGATGTGAACTTGTCGAAGCGCGCCATAGGATCGAGGCCCCGCCGCGAGGCAATCGAGCAGGAACAGATTCCAGTAAGCGGTGGGCAAGTCGGCCAACGTAATGCGTCGGGCGATGATTTCGTCGTACAGCCGAGCGCTATCCCACAGCTGCGGCCCTCGCAATACCACCGTCGCGCCGTGGGTCAGTGCCGGGTAGAGCTGCTCGACGAAACCGTCGAAATTTAAGGTAGCAAATTGCAGTACGCGGTCATCCTGGGTCAGGCGCGAATAGTCGGCGGCCATCCGCGAAAACTCGGTCAACGCCGCATGATCGATGGCCACGCCTTTGGGCTTGCCGGTGGAACCGGAGGTGTAAATCACGTAGGCCAGGTTGTGCTTGTCGACCTTGACCTGCGGGTTGCTCTCGCCGTAGTGGGCCAGCCCCGAATCCGCCACGTCCAGCGTCGCCATGCCTTCGGGCAGCGGCATCGGCACATGGGCTTGCGTCAGCACCACACGCACACCGCTGTCCTCCAGCATGTGCAGCAAGCGTTCGCGCGGGTATTGCGGGTCCAGCGGCACATAGGCGCCGCCAGCCTTGAGTACGGCCAACAAGCCAACCACCATCTCGAACGAACGCTCGACCGCCACACCCACCCGCACTTCCGGGCCAACACCGCGCGCGATCAGCGCATGCGCCAGGCGATTGGCCTGGCGATTCAACTCGGCATAGCTGATGGTGTGTTCGTCCAGGCACAGGGCAACTGCCTGCGGGCGCTGTTGCACCTGGGCCTCGAACAACCCGTGAACACCTGCCGCCGCTTCGAACACGGGGCCACCCTGGTTCCAGGCGTACAGCACATCGCGCTGTTCTTCATCGATCAGCATGGCCAGCTGCGCCACACGGGTGTCCGCACGCCCGACAATCGCGCGCAGCAAGCGCTGCCAATGCTCGGCCATGCGCTGCACGGTGGGCGCTTCGAACAGGTCAGTGGCGTAGGTCAGCGACGCCCAGATACCTTGCGGGGACTCTTGAGTATCCAGGCTTAGGTCGAACTGTGCACTCTGGCTGCCCCACTCCAGCGCCTCAACGGCCAGGCCCGGCAATTGCAGCTCGCCACGGGATTTATGCGCTTCAGTCTGGTGGTTGAACATCACTTGGAACAACGGGTTATGGCTCAGGCTGCGCTCCGGTTGCAGTGCCTCGACAAGCTGCTCGAACGGCAAATCCTGATGGCTCTGGGCTTCGAGTGCGCGCTGCTTGACCTGGGCCAGCAACTGACTGAAGGGCATCTGCCCGTCGATATCAGCCTTGAACACCTGGGTATTGACGAAGAAGCCGATAAGGCGCTCGGTTTCTGCGCGATTACGGTTGGCGATCGGCACACCGACGCGGATATCCGACTGCCCGCTGTAGCGATACAACAGCGTTTGGAAGGACGCCAGCAATAACATGAACAACGTCACACCTTCGCGTTGAGCCAGCGCCTTGAGACTGTTGACCAACACCGCGTCCAGGTCCATGTCCAGACGCGCGCCGCGATAACTTTGTAGCGGCGGGCGCGGATGATCCAGAGGCAACTCCAATACCGGTTGCTCACCGCCCAACCGCTCACGCCAATAACCCAGCTGGCGCTCTTTTTCGCCGGCTTCCATCCAACTGCGCTGCCACAAGGCATAGTCGGGGTATTGAACCGGCAGCTCTGGCAAACGCACATCCTGGCCCTGGCTGTAGCCCACGTATAACTGCACCAGTTCATCGACCATGACCTGCATCGACCAACCGTCGGAGACAATGTGGTGCAACACCAGCACCAGCACATGCTCATCCGGTGCCAGCTGCAGTAACTTCACCCGCAGCAACGGGCCTTGTTGCAGGTCAAAGGGTTTGGCGACTTCGGCTTGTACTTGAGCTTCGAGTTGCGTGCGATCACCCACACCCTCAGCGATCTCAAGGTGCATGTCCGGCTTCACCACCTGTAATACCTGATCGACGTCTTGATGCAGGCAGGTGCGCAAACTCTCGTGACGGGCAATCAAGGCGTCAAAGCTGCGTTGCAAGGCCGACCGATCAAGTCGGCCTTTCAACCGCAACGCACGTGGCAAATGGTAGGCAGGGCTCTGCGGCTCCAACTGCCACAAAAACCACTGCCGCTCCTGAGCATAAGAGAGTCGCAGCGGCTCGCCTTCCTGACGCTTGAAAACCGGGGCAATCTCAAACAGGTTGATGCCTTGCTGCTTGAGCATTACCGCCAACGCTTTCTTTTGTTGCGCAGACAGTGAACCTACCGACTCGATTAATGCTTGCACGCCACGCCCCTCAGGAAATCAATTTATCCAAATCTTCTGTTGATAGACGTTTGAGGGCCTCCAAGGATTTAGCCAATGCGTCCTGCACCGGTGAATTATTTGTTTGCCGGGTGGCTACGTAGGCACTGAAATCCGCCAGGGTCGGGGTGGTGAAGATCGATTTGACGTCGAACTCGGCGTGCAACTGCTCGCGCAGGCGCACCACCACTTGGGTGGCCAACAGGGAATGCCCGCCCAACTCGAAGAAGTTGTCGTTCAAGCCCACCCGTTGCACGTCGAGCACTTCGGCCCAGATTGCGGCGATCTGTTGTTCCAGGTCGCTGCCCGGCGCC
The DNA here is from genome assembly GCF_030687515.1 of Pseudomonas sp. FP2338. Lineage (NCBI taxonomy): Bacteria > Pseudomonadati > Pseudomonadota > Gammaproteobacteria > Pseudomonadales > Pseudomonadaceae > Pseudomonas > Pseudomonas sp. FP2338. The sequence goes on from NZ_CP117436.1 coordinate 3,575,933, forward strand.
ACGTATTCGCGCGTCTGCAGGTTGGCGTCCGCTTTGGGCAACGCCTTGCGGTCGAGCTTGCCGTTGGGGCTCAAGGGCATCTGTTCCAGCAGCATCCATAGCGCTGGCACCATGTAGTCCGGCAGGTGTTGGGCCAAGTGCGCGCTCACTACGTCGCGCCAGTCATCGGCGGCGTGTTGCAGCACCAGGTAGCCCACCAGGTATTTGCCGTCGACGGCCAGCACCGCGGCTTCACGCACCCATTCGTGTTCGAGCAGGCGCGCTTCGATTTCGCCCAACTCGATACGCAGGCCACGCAACTTGACTTGATGGTCGATACGCCCGGCATACTCGATCACGCCGTCGTCGCGATAACGCGCCAGGTCGCCGGTGCGGTACAGGCGCTCACCGTTGACAAAGGGGTTGGCAATAAAGCGCTCGGCGGTCAATGCCGGGCGGCGATGGTAACCACGGGCCAGGCCGACACCGCCCAGATACAGCTCGCCCAACACGCCCACCGGCGCCGGCTCAAAGTTGCCGTCGAGGATGTAGCAGCCCAGGTTGGCAATCGGGCGACCAATCGGCACCGCATCGCGACCTTCATCAATGCAGGTCCAGTGGGTCACATCGATGGCGGCTTCGGTCGGGCCGTACAGGTTATACAGCCGCGCTTGCGGCAGCTTGGCGAAGACTTGCTGTTGCGCATCCACCGGCAGCGCCTCGCCGCTGCACACGATGCGGTGCAAGGTGTGGCACGTCGCAACGGTCGGGTCTTGCACAAAGGCCTGCAACATCGAGGGTACAAAGTGCAGCGTGGTGACCTGTTCGGCATTGATCAGGCTGACCAGCCTGGCCGGATCGCGGTGATCACCGGGCGCAGCAACGACCAGGCGTGCGCCGGTCATCAGTGGCCAGAAGAACTCCCACACCGACACGTCAAAGCTGAACGGGGTCTTTTGCAGCACGCTGTCGCTGACATCCAGGCCGTAGGCTTCCTGCATCCAGTGCAGGCGGTTGGTCAGGGCCGCATGACGGTTGCCGGCGCCTTTTGGCTGGCCGGTGGAACCGGAGGTGTAGATCACGTAGGCGAGGTTTTCGCCGTCCACAGCAATACCCGGATTCTCTGCGCTATAGCTGTCGAACCCCGTCTCGCCAAGTACCAGCGTTTCCAGCCCGTGTGGAATCGGCAACTGCTCGCGCAGATGCGCTTGAGTCAGCAGCAGCTTCACGCCGCTGTCCTCAAGCATGTAGGCCAGGCGCTCACGCGGGTAGTCCGGGTCCAGCGGCACATACGCGCCACCGGCCTTGAGCACCGCCAGCAGGCCGACCACCATCTCGATGGAACGCTCCACCGCCAGCCCCACCAGCGTGTCCGGCCCCACGCCCGCCTCGATCAGGCGATGGGCCAGGCGATTGGCGCGGCGGTTGAGCTCGGCGTAATTCAAACGTTGCTCGGCAAACACCAGCGCCGGTGCCGCTGGCGTGAGCGCAACCTGCGCTTCAATCAGTTGATGCACCGTTTGCTGCAACGGGTAATCGCGGGATGTGGCGTTCCAGTCTTGAATCACCTGCTGGCGCTCAGTGACGTCGAGCATCGCCAGCTCACCCAGGCGTTGCTGCCCGCCCTCAAGCATGGCTTGCAGCAGATTGACCAAATGCCGGCCGTAGCCTTGCACCCTGTCTTCATGGAAATGCGCGCGGGCAAAGCTGAACTGCACCGACAGCGTTTCGCCCAGATCCACCAGCACCGTCAGCGGGAAGTTGGTTTGTTCATGGGCGTGGGGCTCGCCAAACCGAATGCCGCTGCCGCCGCTTTGCGCCAGGGCTTTGGACACCGGGTAGTTTTCGAACACCAGGATATTGTCGAACAAGGCTTCACCGCCCTGCCCGGCCCAGCGCTGAATGTCATACAGGCCGGTGTGCTCATGCTCACGCAAGGCCAGGTTCTGCGCCTGCACCGCTTGCAACCAGTCGGCCACCGACACCTGCGCCTCCACCGCGCAGATCACCGGCAAGGTATTGATGAACAGACCGATCTGCTGCTCAACGCCCGCAAGCTCCGCCGGGCGCCCGGCCACGGTAGCGCCGAACGCCACCACCGCCTGGCCGCTGTGACGCTGCAACAGGATCAGCCACGCCGCCTGGATCAGGGTGTTAAGCGTAACCTTGTGGCTTCGGGCGAACGACTCAAGTTGAGCCGTGAGTGTGCGATCAAGCGCCAGTTGATGCTCGCCATGCCCTTGCTCCGCCGTCGGTTGGCTGCTGCCCAGCCGTGTCGGGGTTTGCAATGCACTCAATTGTTCGCGCCAGAAGGCTTCGGTCGCAGCGGCGTCACGCTGTTGCAGCCAGCCAATGTAATCGCGATAGCGCCCGGCCGCTTCCGGCACCGCCACGCCGGCATAGCGTTGCAGCACTTCGCCGAACAGCCGCGAATTGCTCCAGCCGTCCATCAGGATGTGATGGCTGGTGTAGATCAATTCGTAGCGCTGCTCATCGGTGCGCACCAGCACCAGCCGCACCAGCGGTGCCTTGGCCAGGTCAAAACCCTGGCGGCGCTGGGCCTGTTGCAGGTTGCGCAGTTCCGGTTCGCGCTCCGGCATGGCGCGCCAGTCCAGTACCTGAATCGGCAGCCGCGCCTGGCGGTACACCACCTGGCACGGCCACTCCAGCTGGCCTTCCCAGAAGAACCCGCTGCGCAGCACATCATGGGCCTGCACCGTGGCATCCCAGGCGTGCTGGAAGCGCGCCACGTCCAGGCCCTGCGCCGTCACGCGGATCTGGTTGATGTAGTCGCCCGCCGTCTGCTCATAGAGCGTGTGAAAGAGCATGCCCTGCTGCATGGGCGACAAGGTGTAGAGGTCTTCTACGGCATCGAAGGCCAGCGGCAACGACTCCAGTTGCGATTGGTTCAAGCGCGACAACGGGAAATCGGAGGCGGTAACACCGGCATTGCCGGGCGTGCAGCAATGTTCGATCAGCGCGTTGAGTTCGCGGGTGTAAGCCGCGCTCAGCGTTTCGATCACCGCGGGGTCGAACATCAGTGGGCTGAACGTCCAGCCCAGTTGCAGTTCGCCGCCATAGACCTGGCCGTTGAGCGTCAGCCAGTTGCCCAGCGGCGCGTCCGGGCTTTGTTCGGCGCCGGCGCTTTCTGCGGCGGGCGCGAACAGCGTGTCCGGCTGGTCGAAACTGCCGTCGACCTGGCCCAGGTAGTTGAAGGTGATGCGCGGCGCCGGCAAGGCACTGAACGCCTCACGTGTGGCGTCATCGCCCAGGTAACGCAAAGCGCCAAAACCCAGGCCTTTATGCGGCACGCTGCGCAGTTGTTCCTTGATCTGTTTGATCGATACCGCCAGGGATGCGTCAGGGGTCAGGCGCACCGGGAACAGGCTGGTGAACCAGCCCAGGGTGCGCGTCAGGTCGATGTCGTCAAACAGGTCCTCACGGCCATGACCTTCCAGCTGGATCAGGCTGGAGGCGTGGCCCGTCCACTGGCAGATCACCCGCGCCAGGGCCGTTAGCAGCAGGTCGTTGATCTGGGTACGGTAGGCCGTGGGCGCTTGTTGCAGCAATTGCCGCGTGCGTTCGGCATCCAGTTGGCTGACCACGGTCTGGGCCAGGCGGCCGGGACGCGCGCCTTGCGGGTCGCGGCACGGCAAATCGGTGGCCGCACCTTGCAGCTGGTGCAGCCAAAAGGCTTGCTCGGACGCCATCGCCGCGCTGCGGGCGTGGGCTTGCAAGCGCTCGGCCCAGGCTTTGAACGACGAGGTTTTGGCCGGCAGTGTTTGTTCGCGATACAGCGCTTGCAGGTCTTCGAGGAACACCCGCCAGGACACGCCGTCCACCACCAAGTGGTGCATCACCAGCAACAGGCGCTGGGAACCGTCTGCCAGCTCGACCAGTACCGCACGCAGCAATGGCCCGTGTTGCAGGTCGAGGCTGCGCTGGGCTTTTTCGCAGAGCGCGGTCAATTCGCTGGCATCCGCCACCGTGGCTTGCCACAGCACCTGTGTGCCGGCCGCAGCATGCTCGGCTTTCCAACCCTCAGGGTGCTGGATGAAGTTCAAACGCAGCACATCGTGATGGGCGATCAGGCCCTGCAACGCGGCTTCCAGACGATCGCCCTCAAGCGTTTGGCGCGGCGTCAGCAAGAAGGACTGGTTCCAGTGATGCGAGTCCGGCAGTTGCATGTCGAAGAACAACTGCTGGAACGGCAGCAACGGGGTCTGACCTTGTACCGGGCCTTGGTCGATCACCCGCGCGGTTTGCAACTGCGCCACCCGCGCGAGGCTGCGCACGGTTTGATGCTGGAACAACGCCTTGGCGGTGAAGTGAATACCGGCGGCACGCGCGCGGCTGACCACCTGGATCGAAATGATCGAGTCGCCACCGCGCTCGAAGAAGTTGTCGTTCAATCCCACCTGCTCGATGCCCAGCACATCGGCCCAGATGGCGGCGATTTGCTGCTCCAGCGCGCTTTGCGGGGCTTCATATTGCTGCGTGGCTTCGGGCTTTGGCAGCGCCTTGCGGTCAAGCTTGCCGTTGGGGCTCAGGGGCATCTGCTCCAGCAGCATCCATTGTGCGGGCACCATGTAATCCGGCAGGGTTTCGGCCAGATGAGCACTGAGTACATCGCGCCAATCGTCAGCGGCGTTTTGCAGCACCAGGTAGCCCACCAGGTATTGACTGTCCGGCGCCAACACCGCAGCTTCGCGGACGCAATCGTGCGCCAGCAAACGTGCTTCGATTTCACCCAATTCGATACGCAAGCCACGCAACTTGACCTGATGATCGGCCCGCCCGGCGTATTCGATCACGCCGTCTGCGCGATAGCGCGCCAGGTCGCCGCTGCGGTACAGGCGCTCACCGCTGACAAAGGGATGGGCGATAAAGCGCTCGGCGGTCAAAGCCGGACGGCGGTGATAACCACGGGCCAGGCCAACGCCGCCCAGGTAAAGCTCGCCCAGCACGCCAATCGGTACCGGTTCGAAATGGCTGTCGAGGATGTAGCAGCCCAGATTGGCAATCGGACGACCAATCGGCACGGCGTCACGCCCTTCATCGACGCAGGTCCAGTGGGTCACGTCGATGGCGGCTTCGGTCGGACCGTAGAGGTTATACAGCCCGGCGTGCGGCAGTTTGGCCAGGACTTGCTGTTGCGCATCCACCGGCAGCGCCTCGCCGCTGCACACGATGCGCTGCACGCTGTGGCAGGTCGAAACTGCCGGGTCTTGCAGGAATGCCTGCAACATCGAGGGCACAAAGTGCAGCGTGGTGATCTGCTCGGCCGTGATCAGGCTGATCAGCCGGGCCGGATCACGGTGATCGCCCGGTGCTGCAACGACCAGGCGCGCGCCGGTCATCAGTGGCCAGAAGAACTCCCACACCGACACGTCGAAACTGAACGGGGTCTTTTGCAGCACGCTGTCGCTGACGCCCAGGCCATAGGCCTCCTGCATCCATTGCAGGCGATTGAGCAACGCTGAATGGCGGTTGCCGGCGCCTTTGGGTTGGCCGGTGGAACCGGAGGTGTAGATCACGTAGGCGAGATTTTCGCCATCCAGCACGATATCCGGGTTCGCGTCGCTGTAGCTGTCGAAACCGGACTCGCCCAGCACCAGGGTTTCCAATCCTGGCGGGATCGGCAATTGTTCGAGCAGATGCGCTTGAGTCAGCAGCAGCTTCACGCCGCTGTCTTCAAGCATGTAGGCCAGGCGTTCACGCGGGTATTGCGGGTCCAGCGGCACATAGGCGCCACCGGCCTTGAGCACCGCCAGCAGCCCCACCACCATCTCGATGGAGCGCTCCACGGCCAGCCCCACCAGCGAATCCGGGCCAACGCCAGCTTCGATCAAACGATGAGCCAGGCGATTGGCGCGGTGGTTCAGTTCGGTATAACTCAGCGACACATCATTAAAGCGCAACGCCGCTGCATCCGGCTGCTTGAGCACCTGCGCTTCTATCAACTGATGCACCCATTGGCCCTGCGGGTAAGCGCGCTCGGTGGCATTCCACTGGTAGAGGAGTTGTTGGCGCTCCGTGGTATCCAGCATGGCCAGGTCCTGCAGGGCCAATGCAGGGTTGGCCACGGCGGCGCGTAACAGGCTCAACCAATGGCCCAGCATGCGTGCGGCGGTGGCGGCGCCGAACAAGTCGGTGGCGTAGGTCAAGGAGGCCCAGATGCCGTCGCCGCTCTCCTGGGTATCCAGGCTCAGGTCAAACTGGGCGCTCTGAGTCTCCAGTTCCAGGCTGGCCACACGCAGGCCCGGCAATTGCTGCTCTGCGGCTTGGGTCTTGGCCTGGTGGTTGAACATCACCTGAAACAGCGGGTTATGGCTCAGGCTGCGCTCGGGTTGCAGTGCTTCGACCAGTTGTTCGAAGGGCAAATCCTGATGGGCCTGGGCTTCGAGCGCGCGGCGCTTGGTGTGTTGCACCAGCTGGGTGAACGTCATCTGGCCGTCGAGATCGGCCTTGAGCACCTGGGTGTTGACGAAAAAGCCGATCAGCGATTCGGTCTCGACGCGGTTGCGGTTGGCGATCGGCACGCCGACGCGAATGTCCGACTGCCCGCTGTAGCGGTACAGAAATGCCTGGAACGCCGCCAACAGCAGCATGAACAACGTCACCCCTTCGCGCTGCGCCAACGCCTTGAGACCGGCGACCAGGGCGGGTTCCAGGGCCATGTCCTGGCGTGCGCCAAGGAAACTCTGCTGCGCTGGGCGCGAGTAATCAAGCGGCAGTTCCAGCACCGGCTGTGTGCCGCTGAGCAACTCACGCCAGTAATCCAGTTGGCGGGCCTTCTCCCCTGCTTCCATCCAGCGGCGTTGCCACACTGCGTAGTCGGCGTACTGGATCGGCAGCGGCGCCAACGTGCAGTCCTGGCCCTGGCGGTAGGCGGCATACAGCTGCATCAACTCTTGCACCATCACGCCCATCGACCAGCCGTCAGAGACGATATGGTGCTGCACCAGCACCAATACATGCTCTTCTGCGCTTAGGCCGAGCAAGCTGACGCGCAATAACGGACCTTGCTGCAAATCGAAAGGTCGGGCGATTTCAGCTTCGACGCTTGCCTTGAGCTGGGTCTCGTCGACTGGGCGTTCAGCAATCTCGATCACCGCATGGGCCAATACTTGCTGGGCACGCTGCTCGCCCTCCAGGTGCAAACGGGTGCGCAGGCTCTCATGGCGTGCCACCAGCGTGTCGAAGCTGCGTTGCAGTGCGGCCTTGTCCAGGCACCCGCTCAGGCGCAAGGCGCCGGGGACGTGATAGGCCGCGCTGTCCGGGTCCAGTTGCCAGAGAAACCACTGGCGCTCCTGGGCATACGACAGCGGCGCGTGTTGGCCCTCCTCGCGAATCGAGGCGATCGGCAGTTGCGCGAAACTCATGCCGCGGCTTTGCAGGCGTTGGTAAAACTGCTGACGCTGTTCCAGAGGCAGGCGAAGAAAGCGCGAAACCAGATCGATATTAGGGTTGGAAAGCATGGTTCAAATCGCCTCTAGTTCGCTCAAAAAGTCACGAAGGTCATCAAAATCTTCCGCGCTGCCGGCGCGGAAGGTGGCAGCGGCCTGCACATAGGCGCGCAACGTTTCGGTCTGGAACACTTCCACCAGCGGCACTTCCAGCCCCAGTTCGGCCTGCACCCGCGAAGTGATCTGGATCGCCAGCAGGGAGTGGCCGCCCACTTCGAAGAAGTTATCGTCCAGGCCCACGCGAGGCAGGTGCAGAATCTCGGCCCAGATCGCGGCGATTTGCTGCTCCAGCTCGGTTTGCGGGGCGACGTAGTGCTGTTGCATCTGGCTCGCATCCGGCTCGGGCAGGCCCTTGCGGTCGAGCTTGCCGTTAGGCGTGAGTGGCATCTGCGCCAGGAACATGAAGTGCGTGGGCACCATGTAATCCGGCAAGCGGGTTTTCAGCGCACGGCGCAGGCTGTCGCGGAACTCGGTTTCATTTGGCTGCGCGGTTGCTGGAACCACATAAGCCACCAGTTGTTTGCCGTTCGGGCCTTCCTGGGCCACGACAACGGTTTCGCCAACGCTGTCCTGCTCACGCAGGCGCGCCTCGATTTCACCCAGCTCAATACGGAAACCACGGATTTTCACTTGGTGATCGACACGCCCGAGGTAATCCACCACGCCGTCCGCACGCCCTCGGGTCAGGTCGCCGCTGCGGTATACGCGGCTGCCGGATTTGCCGAACGGGTCCGGCACAAAACGTTCGGCAGTCAGTGCCGGGCGCTCCAGATAACCGCGGGCCACACCTTCGCCGCCCAGGTACAGCTCACCGGCCACGCCGATGGGTTGCAGGTTGAGCTGCGAGTCCAGCACGTAGCCGCTGCGGTTGCCCAACAGCGTGCCGATCGGCGCATAGACCGCGCCGCAGGGATCGCCTCGGCGGGCTTTCCACAGCAGCGGCGTGACCACAGTTTCGGTCGGGCCGTAACCGTTGAACAGGTACGTCGGTTTCAGTGCGCGCCACGCCAGGTCGTAGCTGGCCTGCGCCACCGCATCGCCACCAAAGCAGTACACGCGCACGTTAGGCGGGTTGCCGTCGCGCTCTGCATGCTCGGCCAGCTGTTGCAGGTACACCGGCGGGAACACCGCCATGGTCACGTTGTGGCGGTGCATTTGCGCGTAGGTGTATTCCGGCAGCCACAGGCTGTCATCACGGATCAGCACGCTGGCGCCGTTGATCAGCGGGTGCATCCAGCCTTCGTGGGAACCGTCGAAGGCGAAGGACATGAAATGCAATTCGCAGTCGGCCGGGCTGGTTTCGTAGCGCTCGCCCGTGGCGATGATGTGCGCCACCAACGGGCCGTGGGAAACGGCCACGCCCTTGGGCATGCCGGTGGAGCCGGAGGTGTAGATCACGTAGGCGAGGTTGTCGCCGTCCAGATCGACCTGCGGCGCGGTATCCCTATAGCCGGTCCAGTCTTCGGTGCGGTCAATGGCCAGGGTGTCCAGACCCTCGGCGAGCGGCAATTGCGCCAAGGCACTGGTGTGGCTCAGCAGCAATTTCGCGCGGCTGTCTTGCATCATGTACAGCAGACGGTCACGCGGGTATTCGATGTCCAGCGGCACATACACGCCGCCAGCCTTCATCACTGCGAGGAAGGCCACCATGATTTCCGCACTGCGTGGCATGGCAATCGCCACCCGCACTTCCGGGCCGACGCCACGGGCGATCAGCGCATGGGCCAGGCGGTTGGCCTGGCTGTCCAGCTCGCCATAAGTCAGGGTTTGCGTATCGAACTTGACCGCCACCGCATCCGGGTTTTCCCGCGCGCGATCGGCGAACAGCTCGTACACCAGGCGTTTGGCCGAGAAGCCGGCGTCGGTCTGGTTCCACAGCTGCAGGATGTGCTGTTGCTCATCCTGGCTGAGCAGGTTCAACTGGCTGATGGGCTGCTGCTGGTCGGCGACCATCGCCTGCAACAGGTTTTGCCAGTGACGGGCCATGCGTTCAATGGTCGACGCTTCGAACAGGTCGGTCGCATAGCTCAGGGACGCACTCAACTGGTCACGGGATTCTTCGATATCCAGGGTAAGGTCGAAATGCGCAGCCGTTTCGTCCCAAGTCACCGGGCTCATGTCCAACTGCGCCAGGCGCTGTAAATGCTCGCCGGCCTGGCTGATGTGGTGGTTGAACGCCACCTGGAACAACGGGCTCAAGCTCAGGCTGCGCTCAGGTTGCAGGGCCTCGACTAGTTGCTCGAACGGCAGGTCCTGATGGGCCTGGGCCTCCAGGGCGCGGTGTTTGACCTGCTGCAGCAACTGGGCAACGGTGGTTTGCGCGTCGATCTCGGCCTTGAGCACCTGGGTGTTGACGAAGAAGCCGATCAGCCGTTCGGTTTCAACACGGTTGCGGTTGGCGATCGGCACGCCGACACGGATGTCCCGCTGGCCGCTGTAGCGATGCAACAACGCGTGGTAGGAGGCCAGTAGCAGCATGAACAGGGTCACACCTTCGCGCTGGGCCAACAACTTGAGGTTATCGAGCAGCGGGGTCGGCAGCGCCATATACAGACGCGCGCCGCGATGGGACGGTACCGCAGGGCGCTGGTGATCAAAAGGCAACTCCAGCACCGGTTGCTCGCCACCGAGCAGTTCACGCCAGTAGTCGAGCTGGCGCGTCTTTTCACCGGCTTCCATCCAGTCGCGCTGCCATTTTGCGTAGTCGGCGTACTGGATCGGCATCGCCGGCAATTGCAGGGCCTGGCCTTGGCTGTAGGCCGTATACAACTGCACCAGTTCGTCGACCAACACTTGCATCGACCAGCCGTCGGAGATGATGTGATGTTGCACCAGGACCAGCACATGCTCGTCTTGCGCCAGGCGCAAGAGGCTCACACGCATCAGCGGCCCCTGGCGCAGATCGAACGGTTGCGCCACCAGCGCTTCCACCGTGGATTTAAGCTGTGCTTGATCGGTGAGCTGCGACACGAGTTCGATCCGCGCCTGTGGGCTGACCACTTGCACCGTGCGGTCGCTTTCTTGCTGCAAATGCGTGCGCAGGCTGTCGTGGCGCGCTACCAGGGTATCGAAGGCACGTTGCAGGGCGCTGCGGTCCAGCGGACCTTTCAAGCGCAGCGCACTCGGCACGTGATAGGCCGAACTGTGCGGGTCCAGTTGCCAGAGGAACCACTGCCGTTCCTGGGCGTAGGACAGCAACAATGGCTGATCGCGGTCCGCCGCCACCATCGCCGGCGCCGAAGCGCTGACCGCGGCCAGAGTGTTGACCCCAGCCAGAGTGTTAACAAAATCGCCCAGCACGGGCTGCTCAAACAGCGTGCGCAGTGCAACTTCGATACCCAGGCCATGGCGCAAGCGGGACACCACCTGCGTGGCGAGCAGCGAATGCCCGCCCATTTCGAAGAAGTGATCGTTGAGCCCGACCCGTTCGGCGCCCAGCACCTGGGCCCAGATAGCCGCGACACGTTGCTGGGTCTCGGTGACCGGTGCAACCCAATCGACCAGGGCTTGGCTGATATCCGGCTTGGGCAGCGCGGCACGGTCCAGCTTGCCGTTGGGGCTCAGTGGCAAGCGCTCCAGCACCAGCAGATGCGCCGGAACCATGTAGTCCGGCAGCTCTTGGCGCAACGCGGCCTTGAGTTGCGTGCGCAATTGAGCCTGCTCGGTGTCGGACAAAGACTGGCTGGCCACGATATAGCCGACCAACTGGTTGTCCGCCGCGATCACCAGCGCCTCGCGCACACTGGCCTGGGCCAGCAGGCGCGCTTCGATTTCACCCAACTCGATACGGAAACCTCGCACCTTGACCTGATGGTCGATTCGCCCCACGTACTCGATCATCCCATCGGCGCGATAGCGCGCCAGGTCACCGGTGCGGTACAAACGGCCGACGCCGTCAGCGCAAAAGGGATCGGGAATGAAGCGGTGGGCCGTCAGGTCCGCACGCTTGAAATAACCCCGCGCCAGCAGCGGCCCGCCGATCACCAACTCGCCCGCGACACCGACCGGCACCGGGTTGAGGTTGGCATCCAGCAGGTAAATGGCACGGCCATCCAGCACGCGGCCAATCGGCATCATCGACGGCAAGGCTTCACGGCCCTCGACATACGCGGCGCAGTCCAGGGCAGTGGCGGTCACCGTGGCTTCGGTAGGCCCGTAGGTATTGAGCAACCGCACATGCTGCAAGCCCGCTGCGCGCCAGGCATTCAGCCCTTCAGGCGGCATGGCTTCGCCGCCAATGTGCAGTTGGCGCAAGCGCCCGTAATCACGTGGGCCCAGGTCTGCAAAATCGCGCACCAGAGCCAGCCAATAGGCCGTGGTCAGGTCGACCACGGAAATATCGTGTTCAATCAGTTGCTGGTAGAAGGTGTCGCTGTCCCACAGTTCGCCACCGCGTACCACCACCGCTGCACCGCAGCACAGCGCCGGGTAGAGCTGCTCGACAAAGCCGTCGAAATTGAAGGTGCCAAATTGCAGCACTCGGTCATGGGCTTGCAGCGCAAACAGTTCAGTGAAGACCTCCACATGCCGGGCCAGGGACGCGAGGTCGATGCCCACACCTTTTGGCCTGCCGGTCGAGCCGGACGTGAACATCACGTAGGCCAGGTTGGCCGGCTGCGCCCTCGACTCGGGGTTTTCAGCGCTGTAGTCGGCCAACCAGTCTGCGCCGGACTCCAGGCACACAAGCGTCAGGTTCGCGCTGATCGGCAGATGCGCCACCAATGGCTGCTGAGTCAGCAGTAATTGCAGACCGCTGTCCTCGATCATGCATTGCAGGCGGTCGGCCGGATATTTCGGGTCCAGCGGCACATAAGCGCCACCGGACTTGAGCACCGCCAGCAAGCCGACGATCATTTCCAGGGAACGGTCGACCGCAACGCCCACCAGCGTGTCGGCGCTGACGCCCAACGCGATCAGGCGATGGGCCAGGCGGTTGGCGCGCAGGTTGAGGTCGGCGTAGGTCATACGTTGCTGATCCAGGATCAGCGCGATGTTTTGCGGGTGCAACGCGGCGTGTTGTTCGAAGCGCTGCAATACGCTTGCCTTGGCCGGTTGAGCGACACTGCACGGGTTCCAGTCTTGCAGCACGCGGGTGTATTCAGAATCCAACAGCAAGGGGATGGCGCCCACGGCTTGCTCCGGCGCCTGGATAAATTGCTGCAGCAAGCCCTGCAAGTAGGTGCCAATGTGCTGCACGGTGTCGGTCGCAAACTCCGCACGCAGGTATTCCAGGTGCAGGCTCAGGCGCTCGCCGCCGTGCACGGTCAGTGTCAACGGGTAGTTGGTGCGCTCCTGATGACTGACGCCACTGAAGCGCAAACCGCCCTCACCCGACTGCTCCAACGTCTTGGCCACCGGGAAGTTTTCGAACACCACCAGCGTGTCGAATAACGCCTCACCGGCCGAACCGGCCCAGCGCTGGATATCAAACAGCGGCGTGTGTTCATGCTCGCGCATTTCCAGGTTCAGTGCCTGTACGCATCGCACCCAATCGCTGACGCTTTGCGCCGGACTGGCGGCAGCAATCAGCGGCAAGGTGTTGATAAACAGGCCGACTTGCTGCTCGACATTCGCCAGCTGCGCCGGGCGCCCGGACACCGTCACCCCACAGGCGACGCTGGACTGGCCGGTGTAGCGTTGCAGCAGCAACAGCCACGCCGATTGCACCAGGGTGTTGAGGGTCACTTGGTGCGCACGGGCGAAGGCCGAAAGGCGCTGAGTCTGGATAGCATCCCACTCACAAAAGACTTCACCGTATTCACCCGCACTCTGCGCCGGGCTTTTGGGCACACTGCGCGCCAGATGCGTCGGCTCGTCCAACTGCGCCAGGCGCTGGCGCCAAAAGGCCTCGCCCAACGCCGGATCCTGCCGTTGCAACCAGGCGATATGCTGGGAAAACCCCGCGCCCACCGGCGCCAATGCCAGGCCCTTGCAGGCCTGCAGCACTTCATTGAGCACCAATGCATTGCTCCAGCCGTCCATCAGGATGTGATGACTGGTGTAGATCAAGTGCCAGCGGTCTTCAGCCGTACGTACCAACGCCACCCGCAGCAACGGCGGACGCGCCAGCTCGAAGCCTTCGCGATGGTGCTCGGCGGCCAGGCGATCCAGGGCGGCGGGAAGGTCCTGATGCCCGCGCCAGTCGAACTCGGTGAACGGCAAGCTGACCTGGCGATACACCACTTGCAGGGCTTGACCCTGGTCGTCCTGCCAGACAAACCCGGTACGTAACATGTCATGCCGTGCCAGCACTTGCGTCCAGGCGCGCAGGAAGACTGCCACGTCCAGGCCGTGCACATCGGCGCGCAACTGGCTGACGTAAATGTCATCCTCGCCCTGTTGGTAGAGGCTGTGAAACAGCATGCCCTGTTGCATCGGCGACAACGGGTACAGGTCCTGCACGTCCCTTGCTGGCAGTGCCAGCTCGTCAAGCTGGGGTTGGGTCAATTGCGCCAGGGTCACGTCGGCCGGTGTCAGGCCGCCCTGTTTCGGATCGACGCAATGCGCGATAAGGGCCAGCAGTTCCTGCTGGAAATCATCCGCCAGGTGCTGGACAGTCGCCACCTCGAACATCTCACGGCTGAACCCCCACTGCAGGGCCAATTCACCGCCGTACACCTGCCCTTCCACCGTCAGCCAGTTGGCCAGCGGCGCCTGCGGGTCCTGGGCTTGCCCACTGCCCTGGGTGGCAGGCACGAACAACGCCGACTCGTTGAACTGGCGGTCGAACTGCCCCAGGTAGTTGAACGTGATGCGTGGCGCGGCCAGGTTCGAGAGCGCTTCACGGGCGTCAGGCGTGCCGAGGTAGCGCAGCAGGCCGTAGCCAATGCCTTTGTGCGGCACGGCGCGCAGTTGTTCCTTCACCGACTTGATGGCCGCCGACAGCTCGCCACCGGCTTGCAGGCGCACCGGGAACAGGCTGGTGAACCAGCCCACGGTGCGGCTCAAGTCAAGCGTGTCGAACAGGTCTTCACGGCCATGGCCTTCCAGCTGGATCAGTGCGGCAGCCTGCTCGCTCCAGCGGCTGACCACGCGCGCCAGCGCGGTGAGCAGCAGGTCATTGACCTGGGTGCGGTAGGCCGCCGGGGCGTCTTGCAGCAGTTGACGGGTGTGTTCGGCGCTCAAGCGGATTTCGAGCTTGCTGCCCAGGCGATTCTGCAGGCCGCCCTGGGGGTTGTCGCAGGGCAGATCGGCGCTCGCGGTCTGGGCCTGCCAATACGGCAGTTGGTTGCCCAGCGTCAGCGCATGGGCCTGCAACTGCTGCGCCCAGTCTTGGTAGGCACTGGTCTTGGCCGGCAACGCCGCGTTGCGGTAAGCCTGTTGCAGGTCTTCGAGCAGGATGCGCCACGACACGCCATCGACCACCAGGTGATGCACCACCAGCAGCAGGCGCTGGGCGCCGTCTGCCATCGAAACCAGTACCGCGCGCAGCAGCGGCCCCTGTTCAAGGTCGAGGCTGCGGTGCGCTTCGTCGCAAAGTGCGGCCAGCTCAGCCTCGTCAGCGACCTGGGCCTGCCACACTGAAGCGCTTGCAACCGGCTCGGCGTGGGCTTGCTGCCAACCGTCTGCCTGTTGCACAAAACGCAGGCGCAGGGCGTCATGCTGGTTGATCAAGCGGGTCAAGGCCACGTCCAGGCACGCGGACTCCAGGGTTTCGCGCGGGGCCAACAGCAGCGACTGGTTCCAATGCTGACGCGCCGGGATCACCTGCTCGAAAAAACTGTGTTGCACGGGCGTGAGGATCACCTCGCCGCTGACCGGGCCTTGATCGATCACCGTCGCCTGTTCAAAGCTCGCCACCAGCGCCAGGCTGCGCACGCTCTGGTACTGGAACAGGTCACGCGGGATGAGGCGAATCCCCGCCTGACGCGCGCGGCTGACCACTTGGATGGAAATAATCGAGTCGCCACCCAGCTCGAAGAAGTTGTCGTCCAGACCCACTTGCGCGGCGCCGAGCACATCGCTCCAGATCGCTGCCAGGGCCTTTTGCAGTTCGCTTTCGGGCGCGACAAAGGCTTGTTGCGGCGCGGCATCCGGCAACGGCAGCGCCTTGCGGTCGAGCTTGCCATTGGCGGTGACCGGCAATTTGGCCAGGGTGACGAAGTGCGTGGGCACCATGTATTCCGGCAGGCTGCTGAGCAACCAGGCCTTGAGGTCGGTCGGTTCTTCACCTTCGTTAACCAGGTAGGCAACCAGCTGTTTGCCGCCCTGCACCAGTACCACGGCTTCGCGCACCTGCGGGTGTTGCATCAGCCGGGTTTCGATTTCGCCCAGCTCGATACGCAAACCGCGCAGCTTGACCTGATGGTCGAGACGGCCGAGGTATTCGATCACACCATCGGTACGCTGGCGCACGCGGTCGCCGGTGCGATACAGGCGCTCGCCGCGAATAAATGGGCTGGGCACAAAGCGTTCGGCGGTCAAGCCGGGGCGACGGTGATAACTGCGCGCCAGGCCGACACCGCCCAGGTACAACTCGCCAGAGACACCGGCGGGCACCGGGTTGAGCTGGGCGTCGAGCACATAGGTGGCCAGGTTGGCAATCGGGCGGCCAATAGGCACGCTGTCGGCGCCTTCGTCGATGCATGTCCAGTGGGTGACGTCGATGGCGGCTTCGGTGGGGCCATAGAGATTGAACAAGCCTACCGTTGGCAGCTTGGCGAACACCTGCAGCTGCGCATCCAATGGCAAGGCTTCGCCGCTGCACACAATGCGCTTGAGGCTCGTACAAGCCTGCACGCCCGGCTCATGAATAAACGCCTGGAGCATCGACGGCACGAAGTGCAAGGTAGTGATGGCGTGGTGGCCGATGGTCTCGATCAGCCGCGCCGGCTCGCGATGCTCGCCAGGGGCAGCGACCACCAGCCGTGCGCCGGTCATCAATGGCCAGAAAAACTCCCACACCGACACGTCGAAGCTGAACGGGGTTTTCTGCAAGACCGCATCGCTGGCGTCCAGGCCGTAAGCCTGCTGCATCCAGCACAAGCGGTTGACCAACGCCCGATGGCTGTTGCCGGCGCCCTTGGGTTTGCCGGTGGAACCGGAGGTGTAGATCACATAAGCCAGGTTGAGCGCCTGGATGGCCACGGCCGGTGATTCGCTGCTATAGCCGTCCAGCCAACCCGGCGCCTGGTCCAGAACGATCACTTGCACGCCATTAATCGGCAGCAAAGCCTGCAGGCTCTGCTGGCTGAGCAACAGCTTGATGCCGCTGTCTTCGATCATGTAGGCGAGGCGTTCCTGGGGGTATTCCGGGTCCAACGGCACATAGGCACCGCCAGCCTTGAGAATCGCCAGCAAGCCCACCACCATCTCGACCGAGCGCTCCACGCAGATACCCACCAGCACGTCGGGGCCAACGCCCTGCTCGCGCAGGGCATGGGCCAACTGGTTGGCGCGGGCGTCGAGCTGGGCATAGCTCAAGGTGGTCGCACCAAACACCAGCGCCGGTGCCTCCGGGGTGCGCTGCACCTGCTCTTCAATGAGCCGATGCACACCTTGCTCGGTCGGGTACGCCTGGGCCGTCTGGTTCCATGCCTGGACCAGCACCTGCTGCTCATCGGCGGCCAGCATCGGCAACTCACCGATGCGGTGTTGGTCGCCGGCCACCATGGCGTGCAACAGGCTGACCCAGTGCTCGGCCATGCGTGTAATAGAGGGCGCGTCAAACAGGTCGTTGGCGTAGGTCAACGCGGCATGCAAGGTGCCGGACTTTTCATAGGTGTCCAGGGTCAGGTCGAACTGGGTGGTACGGCCTTGCCACTCCACCAGCGCCAATTCCAGGCCGGAAGCGGTGTTGATCGAGGCAATGTCCGCCACCACTGGCTGGTGGTTGTACATCACCTGAAACAGCGGCGTATGGCTCAGGCTGCGCTCGACCTTGAGGGCTTCCACCAGGCGCTCGAACGGCAGCTCCTGATGGGCCTGGGCGCCCAACGCATGCTCCTTGATGCCTTGCAGCAACTCGGCGACACGGGTTTGCCCGGTCAACTCGGTGCGTAGCACCTGGGTGTTGACGAAGAAACCGATCAGCCCTTCGACTTCGCTGCGATTGCGATTGGCAATCGGCACACCGACGCGGATATCGCCCTGCCCCGTGTAGCGATGCAACAACATGTTGAAAGCGCCCAGCAGCAACATGAACAGGGTGACGTTGTGCTTTTGCGCACAACCGCGCAGCTGCGACGCGAGGCCTGAATCGATGGCGAAATTATTCCGGGTGCCCTGGTAGCTGGGCATGGCCGGACGCGGGCGATCGGTGGGCAGCTCCAGGACCGGATGCTCATCACCCAAACGGGCCTGCCAGTATTCAAGCTGGCGCGCCTGCTCCCCCGCTTCCAGCCAACGCCGCTGCCACAGGGCGTAGTCGCTGTACTGGATCGGCAGCGCCGGCAATTGCGGCGTTTCGTGGCGTTCGTGGGCGTCGTAGCAGCGGATGAACTCGTCGATCAGCACATTCATCGACCAGCCATCGGAGACGATGTGGTGCAGGGTCAGCAGCAGCACATGCTCTTGCACATCCAGCTTGAGCAATTGCACGCGCAGCAGCGGGCCATTTTCCAGATCGAACGGCAGCAGTGACTGCCGGGTCGCAGCGTCGTTGACAGCCTGCTCGCGTGCGTCAAAGGCCAGCGCACTGAAGTCCAGATGCTCGACGGCAACCGACGGCTCGATGGCAACTTGCAGCAAGCGATCGTCGGCCTGGCGCTGGAAGACCGTGCGCAGTGTTTCATGACGTGCCACCAGGCTTGCGAATGCCTGCTCCAGTGCGCGCAGGCTGAGGGCGCCTTTTAACCGCACGGCGCCAGGCAAGTTGTAGGCGCCACTGGCCGGGTCCAGTTGCCACAGAAACCACATGCGCTGCTGCGCGTAGGACAGCGCCTGGCGATCCTCCACCTCCACTCCTGCCGGAATCGGAAACCGGGAAAAATCCACGCCTTCTTTCTGTAGGGCTTGCAGGAAAACCTGGCGTTTCTCCAGGGGCAACCCGATAAACCGGCGAGCAAGTTTCAAGGAGTCTTCAGCATTCATTTCTTGGAGTCCGGAACAATAGGCGGGAAGCACAAAGGCACGTCGTCCCTATAAAACGAACCGGACAAGGAAAAATTAGCGGGGCGTAAGCGGCGTGAAGTGCGGTGTCATCAAGGGTTACATCAATCTCAGCCAAGGCTCGCCAACTCGGGCTAGCATTGACGAACACCACTTTTTGCAACTACATTTAGTTACACGCAGGGAACGCCGTGTCCAAAAATGAAAAGCTGCTCGCCAAACTGCTCAATGAGCACATGGCTTTTACCTGGCCTGAGCTGGTAACGCTGCTGCACCAACTCGGCTACAGACAGATTGAAGGGGCTGGAAGCCGCGTAAAATTCGATATCGGCAACCCCAGTGCAATGATCACCTTGCACAGGCCTCACCCCGGCAACGAACTGAAACACTACATTCGGCGCCAGATCATCGAACAATTGAAATCAGGAGAACTGATTCAGTGGACAACCAACTGAAACACCAAGGCTACATCGGCTCTATCGAAGCCAGCCTCGAAGACAATTGCCTGTTCGGCAAGGTGCTGTTCATCAAGGCACTGGTGAGCTATGAAGGCAAAACCGTCGCCGAGCTGGACGCGGCGTTCCGCGAGGCGGTGGATGACTACCTCGTGACCTGCCAGGCACTGGGGCAAACCCCGGAGAAACCTTGCAAGGGTTCATTCAACGTGCGCGTCGGCCACGACTTGCATTTGGCGGCGGCCCTGGCAGCGACGCGCAAAAAAGTCACGCTCAATGACCTGACGCGACAGGCGTTGAATGAGTTTTTGCAGCATCACTGCGCAGAACCTGTACCGACGCTCGGCTGAGCGCCCAAGGACCGATACCCAAACACCGCCGAGCCCAATACCACCGCGCCCGCCACCAATGCCACCCAGAACCCGCTGGCAGCACCGAAGTGGTCGATCATCCAACCGGAGCTGGCGGCACCAATGGCCACGCCGATACTCAGGCCGGTGATCAGCCAGGTCATGCCTTCAGTCAGGCGGCTGGGCGGCACCACCTGCTCCACCAGGGCCATGGATACGATCAGCGTTGGGGCAAAGAACAGCCCGGAGATAAAGATCGCCGCCGCCAGACCGGGGATATTGGTCACCAGCAGTAGCGGTAATGTGGTCAACGCCGTGGCCACGCCGCAGAACAGAAATTGCCGAGGCAACGGCGCCTTGAGCTTGAGCATGCCAAAGGCCAAACCCGCCAGGCACGACCCGATGGCATACACCGACAGCACGATACTGGCCGCCGCCGGTTGGCCCTGGTGTTGGGCGAAGGCCACGCTGACCACATCCACCACACCCACGATTACGCCCATGGCAAGCAGCAGGATCATCAGGATCAATACCGACGGTGAAGCGATCAACCAGCGGCCGTGGTGGTCTTGCTGCGCATGCACCGGCGGCTCTGTCGCGCGCTGCAGCACAAAGGTGGTAACGCCAACCGCCAACAGCAACGCCGCCACCAAGGGCCCCGCTTCCGGGAACAGCACCACGCTCAGGCCTACCGAGATCGGCGGGCCGATAATGAAACACACCTCATCAAGCACCGACTCCAGGGCGAAAGCGGTTTGCAGCCTGGGCTGGCCACGGTACAGCTCGGTCCAGCGGGCCCGTACCATGGCCGACATATTCGGCATGCAACCGGCCAGTGCGGCGAACACGAACAGCGTCCAGGCTGGCGCCTGCAAACGAGTGCACAGCAACAACAGCAACAACGCTCCGCCGCCGATCAACGCCGCAATCGGCAGCACCCGACCTTGGCCATAGCGGTCCACCAGGCGGGACACCTGCGGCGCACAGACTGCCGTCGCCAAGGCAAACACCGCCGCCACCGAGCCTGCCAGGCCATAACCGCCATGCACTTGCGAGAGCATGGTGATCAGGCCGATACCGGTCATCGAAATCGGCATACGCGCAAGCATGCCCGCCAGTACAAACGCCCGGCTGCCTGGGGCCTGGAATAACTCGGCGTAGGGATTTGCCATCCTGCTTAACCTCTTCCTCAACCCTTGAAACTTGCGATTTGCAGGTATCAAGGCAAAATACATACGGTGCGTATGTGACAAATCATGCGTAACATACGCAGCGTATGTCAATCACTCACTGAGCTAATGCGAGCCTTACCCATGAGCCGAGCCCGTACCGAAATGATCGACGCCACCCGCGCCCGGCTGATCGCCAGCGCTCGCCAAGCCTTCGCCACCCAAGGCTACGCCAACACCTCGATGGATGATTTTACCGCCCGCGCCGGCCTCACCCGCGGTGCGTTGTACCACCACTTCGGCGACAAGAAAGGCTTATTGGCGGCGGTGGTCGCCGAGCTCGACGCGGAGATGGACGCGCGCCTGCAGGGCATCAGCGACCAGGCGCAGGACCCCTGGAGCGGCTTTTGTGAACGCTGCCGCGCCTATTTGCGCATGGCCCAGGATGGCGAGATCCAACGCATCGTATTGCAGGATGCGCCTGCCGTACTCGGTGATACCGGCTCTCAGCAACAGTGCGTGGAATCCCTGCGCCAGCTGCTGGAGGCGATGATGCAGGCCGGTGTCATCCAGCAAGCCCCCAGCGTCGCACTGGCCCAGTTGATCAATGGCAGCCTGGTCAACACGGCCCTGTGGATCGCCCGTGACGAGCAACCAAACCTGCGCCTGCAAGAAGGTTTGCAGGCGCTGGAACTGTTACTGCAAGGCTTGAAGCAACCCGTCACACCAGCCGTTTGATCTGCTTGTGGCGCCACACCAACCGGTAATAGGCGGTCTGCAACACCAGCATCGCCAGGTAGGTCACCGGAAATGCCATCCACACGCCCTCCAGGCCGAAGTGCGCGTTGAACAGGTACGCCATCGGCAGCTCAACGCACAGCACACAGAAGATCGAAATCGCCACCGGCATCAACACCACGCCACTGGCGCGCATGATCCCGCCGATCACCGCCTGGAACCCGAACACCAGGATGCTCCACAGCATGATATGCAGCAGGTGCTCGGCATTGAGCCGTGCCGCGTCGTCGGTGATAAACAAGCCCAGCAACCAGTGGGACAACAGGTAACCCAACAGGATCAAGCCACCGGTCAGGCACAGGTTGATCACAAGCCCGGTGCGCAGGATCGGCCCGATACGCTCCAGGCGCCCGGCACCGATTGCCTGGGCACCGAGGATCGAGGCCGTGATCGCAATCGACAGCGCCGGGAACTGCACGTAGTTGACGATCTGCGTCACCGCGCAATAGGCCGCCGTAGCGTGTGAGCCATGACCGTTGACCAGCGCCAGAATCACCAGCTCCGACAGCGACAACACCACCATCTGCAAACCGGTTGGCAAGCCGATACGCAGGACCTTGCCGAGGATCGCCCGGTCCAGGCGCAAGGCCGCGAGCAGTTCACGGTCCGGCGCCATCACATGGTTTTTATGGCGCAGGCGCAAAATCAGAAACAGCATGGCCGCCGCGTTGCCCACCAAGCCCGCATACACCGCACTCTGAATGCCCATGGGTGGCAAGCCGATCCAGCCGCGAATCAGCGCCGGGGTCAGCAGCAGACCGACCAGCGTCGAGACCATCAGCGCCAGCAACGGCGAAACCGTATCGCTCACACCCCGTAACAGCTGGGTGTAGAGGATAAACACCAGCAGCAGCGGCATGATCAACATCATCATCTGGGCATAACCCACCGCATCATCGAGTACATCGATCGGCGTACCCAACGCCTGCAACGCCGGGCGCGCAAACAGGCTGCCCAGCACTGCCGCGATCAAGCCCACCAGCGCGCCAAGCGTCAGGGTGGCGCCGGTAATCACCTTGACCATCGCGGTTTCCTGCGCGCCCCAGGCTTGCCCGATCAACACCGAAGCGCCCGCCCCCAGGCCGATCACCAACGCAATAAAGAAAAACACGATGGGGAACATCCCCGACACGGCCGCCAGCGCCTGGGTGCCGAGCATCTGCCCGACATAGATGCCGTTAAGGGTGCCGGAAAAGCTTTGCAGGAAGTTGGACAGCACCATGGGTGCCAGAAACATCAGGTAGATCTGCCACAACGGCCGCTTTGGGGTGACGTCCATACTGGTTTGAATCTCTGGATTATTGTTATGCAGCAAAGGCATTGCGTGACAGCCAGGCCAGGTACGTCTGCACGTCCACCGGCCAATGCGCGATTTTTAGGAAAAACTCGGCACCGTCCTCGGCAAACAGCGCCCGTGACGCGTGTTCAAACCCTGGCAGGTCGCCGCCAAGGGCGCTCATGAAACGATAGCTGGCTTCTTTGGCCTGGCGCATTTGATCACGGGCAGCATGAACATTGCGCGCTTCATCCACCAACCGGCGTAACGCCGCCGACGCGCCGCCACGTTGTTGGGCCAGCCATTCCCAGTGGCGCGGCAGCAGGGTGACTTCCCGCGCGACCACGCCCAACTTGGGGCGCCCGACCGTAGGCGCTGCGGGTGGGTCTTCATCGAGCTTGATCGGCACCGGTTGATCCGGCGCGTAGCCTGCAGGCCAGGGATAGTCGACCTGGGTGCCGGTGGCATCATCGAAGACCAGGAAGCTGCCGGTGGACAGGTCAAGGCTCGCCAGCGCTTCGGCCACCTGGGAATAGGAGCCGGCCGCCACACGTTGGTGACGGACAAAGGCAGTGCAGACTGCCGTATTTTGAATAGGCATCGATTATTACCCGGACGTTATTTGTTTTACCCGGATTATATTAACTGTATTTTAATAATCCGCAAGCCGATGCGGTAAAACCGTCGCCGCGGCCACACACTTGTCGCGTTAGCTGCAACCTGAACCTGTGGAAGCTGGCTTGCCTGCGATTGCGATTGGCAGCTTGCATCTTCGGCGACTGGTTTACCGCTATCGCAGGCAAGCCAGCTCCCACACAAAAGCGGATCTTCATTGGGTTGAATGAGCTAGCCGCCAAAGGTCTGCGACGGCCGACGCAACGTCGGATCAAACGGATTGATCCGTGGCCCGATCGCTGCCGCTTCGCGCTTGAGCAACTCCACCACCGTCGGCAACCGGCTTGGCCCCAAGCGGTCACTGATGGTCGCCACACTCAACGCCGCCACCGCATGCCCATCCCGATTCAGAATCGGCACCGCCAACCCGGCCATGCCTTCGAGCACACCGGTATTGCGCGCCGCATAACCCAGGCGCCGCACATTCTCGACCTCGGAGCGCAGCAGCACTTCGTCATACAGGTGAAAATCCTTGAGCCGTGGCAGGTTGTAGCGGATCACCGTCTCACGCTCTTCCTCCGGCAAGAACGCCAGAATCGCCAGGCTGCCCTGCCCCACGCCGAGCGCCACACGCCCGCCAATATCGCCAGTGAAGGTGCGAATCGGATACGGCCCTTCGCTGCGGTCCAGGCAGATCGCATCAAAGCCGCTGCGCGCCAGCAGAAACAGCGAATCGCCCAATGACGCACTCAGGCGCAACATGCTCGGGCGCACCAGGTCGCGCAGGTTGCCGGTCTTGCCGGCGTTGGCCGCCAGGGCGAAGAACTCCAGGCTCAGGCGGTAGCGCTTGCTGCGCGCATCCTGCTCAACCATGCCTTCGTCCATCAGGCTGCGCAGCAAGCGGTGCGTCGTGGGCTGCGACAGGCCGACTTGCTGCGCGAGCTGGGTCACGCGCTCGCCGCCTTCGGGCACTTCGCCCAACGTGCGCAATAACGCAAACAGACGAGACACGCTGCCCGCGCCAACTTCCTTACTGTTTTCATTCCGCTCAATGGAATCCATAACAGGTAATCTCGGCTTAAATTCTGGTGAATGAATAAATGTGAAAATAATAGTCCGTTCAGTGAAATTCCATCTTCCGCCCATCCTAGTCTTCGTCCTAATCTGCGTCCACAGGGGCGAAATGAACAACAACCGGCAGCCGACTTGAGATCGAGCGCCAACGCACCCGCAACACTCTTTTCGCATCTGCCCAAAACAAAAAAGCGCGTTTCGACGCGACTCAAAAAGGTGGAACGCAGACATGGCTTTTCTCCAACTCAACGCCTTGAGCAAACGCTACGGCGCCGTCGACGCAGTGGTCGCCACCGACCTTGCGGTGGAAAAGGGCGAGTTCGTTTCCCTGCTCGGCCCATCAGGCTGCGGCAAGACCACCACCCTGCAAATGATCGCAGGCTTTGTGGACGTGAGCGGCGGGCAGATCCTGCTCGACGGCCGCGACATCACCCACGCCAAACCCGCCAGCCGTGGCTTGGGCGTGGTGTTCCAGAGTTACGCGCTGTTCCCGCACATGAGCGTGCGCGACAACGTCGCCTTCGGCTTGAAGATGCGCAAAGTGCCGGCGGCCGAGATCGCCAGCAAAGTCAAAACCGTGTTGGAACTGGTGCGCCTGGCCCCACACGCCGAACGCTACCCGCGTGAATTGTCCGGCGGCCAGCGCCAACGGGTGGCCTTGGCGCGTGCGCTGGTGATCGAGCCGCCTGTGCTGCTGCTGGATGAGCCGCTGTCCAACCTCGATGCCAACCTGCGCGAAGAGATGCAGTTTGAAATCCGCCGTATTCAGTGCGCCGTGGGCATCACCACCTTGATGGTCACCCACGATCAGGCCGAAGCCCTGTCGATCAGCGACCGCGTGGTGGTGATGCAGGCCGGGCGCGTGACCCAGATCGACGCGCCCTACAAGCTCTACGAACACCCACGTACGCGGTTTATCTCGGACTTTGTCGGCAAGGCCAACCTGCTGGCCGGTGACTACGACGAACTCGGCACTCCCCAAGTGCGTCATACCGGCGGCGACGGCACACTGGTACTGAGCCTGCGCCCGGAAAAAATCCAGCTGTTGGATGCAGGTGCAGGCCGCCTGCAAGGCAAGGTCCTCGACCGTTATTTCTTCGGCAGCCAATGGCTCTACCGCGTCCAAACGTCTCTGGGCGAAATCACGGTGGTACGCAGCAATGACGGCAGCGCGCCGCTCGGTCGCGGCGCGGCGGTGGGCCTGGACTGGCATGCCGAATTGCTGCGCGTACTGGCAGCCGATGAGGTGCGCGCATGAGCCGTGGTTATCTGTTGTCGCTGCCGGCCCTGCTGCTGTTTACCGGCCTGCTGATCCTGCCGCTGTTCATGACCCTGGTGCTGTCGTTCAACGTGTTCGACTACCAGGTGGGCGTGAAGGCCGATGAGTGGACCTTCGCCCATTACCTGTCGCTGTTCAGCGATGCGTACTTCTACGAGATCTTCTGGCGCACCTTCTGGATCAGCGCCCTGGTGACTCTGCTGTGTGTAGTGATCGGCGTACCGGAAGCCTACATCCTCAGCCGCATGGACACGCCGTGGCGCTCGATCTTTTTGATTTTGATCCTCACGCCGCTGCTGATTTCGGTGGTGGTGCGCGCCTTCGGCTGGAGCTTGTTGCTGGGTGCCGATGGGTTGGTCAACCAGGTCATCCAATTCCTCGGCGGGCGCCCGGTGAAGCTGCTGTACACGCCGTTCGCGGTGGTGATCGCCCTGGTGCACGTGATGCTGCCGTTCATGATCATCCCGGTGTGGACCTCGCTGCAAAAGCTCGACCCGTCGGCGGAACAGGCGGCGCTGTCGCTGGGTGCAAGCCAGGCCACGGTGATGCGCAAGATCGTGTTGCCGCAAGTGATGCCCGGCGTGCTGTCCGGCACCTTGATCGTGTTCGGCCTGGCCGCCAGCTCCTTTGCGATCCCCGGCCTGCTCGGCGGGCGCCGCCTGAAAATGGTCGCCACCGTGGTCTACGACCAGTACCTCTCGGAACTCAACTGGCCCATGGGCGCGACCATTGCGGTGGTGCTGCTGTTGGTCAACTTGCTGATCATGCTGAGCTGGAACCGCATGGTCGAAGGCCGCTACAAAAAGTCCCTGGGGGTTTAAGCGCATGTCCAGAAACGGTCCTTTGGCCCTCGGTTTCCATGGTTTGGTGGTGCTGTTCATGATGGCGCCGCTGGTGGTGGTGTGCCTGGTGGCCTTCACCCCGGAAAACACGCTGAGCCTGCCCACCTCGGGCTTCTCGCTACGCTGGTTTCGTGCAGTGTTCGAGCGTGCCGACTTTATCCGGGCGTTCTACAACAGCCTGATCCTGGCGTTTACCGCCGCCACCCTGGCGACCCTGATTGCAGTGCCCGCCGCCTTGGCGATCAGCCGCTATCAGTTCCCGGGGCGCAACTTTTTCAGCGCGTTGTTCCTGTCGCCGATCATCATCCCGCACCTGGTGCTGGGCGTGGCGATGCTGCGTCTGTTTGCGCTGATGGGCGTCAATGGCAGCTTCACCTGGCTGATGCTGGCGCATGTGGTGATCATTACGCCGTATGTGCTGCGCCTGGTGTTGGCGGCGGCCATTGGTATTGATCGCAGTGCCGAGCAAGCCGCCGAATCGCTGGGGGCCGGGCGTTTTACGCTGTTCCGTCAAATCACCTTACCGATGATTCTGCCGGGTGTGGCCGGCGGCTGGTTGCTGGCGTTCATCAACAGTTTCGATGAAGTGACACTGTCTATTTTTGTCAGCTCGCCGGCCACGCAAACCCTGCCGGTGCGCATGTATGTGTACGCCACCGAATCCATCGACCCGATGATGGCGGCGGTGTCGGCGCTGGTCATTGCACTCACCGCAGCCACCATGATCCTGCTCGACCGGGTGTATGGCCTGGACCGCGTACTGGTGGGGAAACATTGATGGCCTTGTTCAAACGCTTGGCCGAAACCCGCCGCCCTGCCCTGGCCTTCACCCTTGATGGTCAACCGGCCAGCGGCTTGCTGGGCGACACGTTGCTCACCGCCATATTGACCTGCGCCGAGCACCTGCGCGGCAGCGATTTCAGCGCCGAACCCCGCGCCGGTTTCTGCCTGATGGGCGCGTGCCAGGACTGCTGGGTGCGGCTGGAGGATGGGCGCCGTGTGCGGGCTTGCTCGACGCTGCTGCAAGAGGGCCAGGCGATCAGCCGCGATCCGGGGCGTCAGGCATGAAACCGATCGTGATTGTTGGCGCAGGCCCGGCGGGCATCAGCGCGGCGCGCACCTTGCTCGACCATGGCGTCAAGCCTTGCCTGGTGGATGAAAGCCTGCGCGGCGGCGGGCAGATTTACCGGCGCCAACCGGCTAATTTTCGGCGCTCGCCCAAGCAACTGTATGGCTTTGAGGCGGGCAAGGCGACGGCCATGCACCGCACACTGGATGAGTTGGCGCCACTGATCGACTACCGGCCCGAAACCCTGGTGTGGAATGCCGAGGACGGTCGCCTGGACATGTTGAATAACGGCCACGCCGAAAGCGTGGAGTTCGCCCGGATTATCGTCGCCACCGGCGCCACCGACCGCATTCTGCCGGTGCCGGGCTGGACCTTGCCCGGCGTCTACAGCCTTGGCGCTGCGCAAATCGCGTTGAAATATCAGGGCTGTGCCATTGGTGAGCGCGTAGCGTTGTGTGGCAGTGGGCCGTTGCTGTATCTGGTCGCCTACCAATACGCCAAGGCCGGGGCCAAGGTGGTGGCGGTGCTCGACAGCGCGCCATTCAGCGCCCAGTGCCGTGCTTTGCCGGCGCTGCTGGGGCAACCGGCGACCCTGGCCAAAGGCATTTATTACCGTGCCTGGCTCACCGCCCATGGGGTTCCCGTGCATCAGGGTGCGACGCTCCAGCAGATCGACGGCGAGCAACGGGTGCGTGGCATTCGCTGGGGCAAGCGGGTGCTGGAATGCGATGCCGTGGCGTTCGCCCATGCGCTGCGCAGCGAGACGCAACTGGCGGATTTGCTCGGCTGTGAGTTTGCCTGGAACCCTTTGAACCGCGCCTGGCTGCCACAACGCGACAGTGCCGGGCGCAGCAGCGTCAGCGGCGTGTACCTGGCGGGTGACGGGGCCGGGATAATGGGCGCCGATGCTGCGCAGATGGCCGGTGAACGTGCGGCGTTGGCGGTACTGGAAGATTCAGGCGTCGCCATCGATCCGCTTCGCCCAGCGCTGCTTGAGCAGCAACTGGCGGGTATCCAGCGCTTTCGCCATGGCCTGGAAACCGCGTTCCCTTTCCCTGAGCAATGGGCCGCACAGGCGCCGGATGAGTTAATCCTGTGCCGCTGCGAAGAAGTCAGCGTCGGCGACGTGCGCGCCGTCGTCGATGAAGGCCACTGGGAAATCAACCGGGTCAAAGCCCATTGCCGGGTCGGCATGGGCCGCTGCCAGGGCCGCATGTGTGGGCTGGCGGCAGCAGAGGTTGTGGCCGAGCGCAGCGGTCGCGCCATACACGACGTTGGCCGCCTGCGCGGCCAGGCGCCGATCAAGCCGCTGCCGTTTGGTGTGGAGGTGCAGCCATGATCGATGTGATCGTGTTGGGCGGCGGCATCGTCGGCGCATCGGCGGCCTTGATGCTCGCGCACAAAGGCCAGCGTGTGGTCTTGGTGGAGCGAGACTTTTGTGGCTCGCACTCCAGCGGCGTGAATTACGGCGGTGTGCGCCGCCAAGGCCGCCCCTTGCACCAACTGCCACTCTCACAACGTGCTCATGAACTGTGGGCCGACCTGCCGGGGTTGATCGGCATCGACGGCGAGTACGTGCGCTCCGGGCATTTGAAACTGGCGCGCAGCCATGGGGATTTCGCCGCGCTGCAAGCCTATGCCGAACAGACCCGTGGGTTTGGCCTGGGCTTGCAATTGCTGGACTACACCGAGTTGCGCGCACGCTTCCCGTGGGTGGGCGACATTGCGGTGGGCGCTTCGCTGTGCCCCGAAGACGGGCATGCCAACCCGCGTTTGGTGTCGCCTGCTTTCGCCCGTGCGGCGCAGCGTCTTGGCGCGGCGGTGCACGAACAGGCCGAAGTGACTCAGATCGAACATGACGGCCAGTGCTTCCAGGTGCGCTGCGCCAATGGCCTGCACCTGCAAGCGCCGTGGTTGCTGAACTGCGCGGGGGCCTGGGCCGGGACGCTCGCCGCGCAATTTGGCGAGCCGGTGCCGATCACCTCGGCGCACCCGGCGATGCTGGTCACCGAGCCGCTGCCGGTGGTGATGAACGTGAGCACCGGCGTTGAAGGCGGCGGGATTTATGCGCGCCAAGTCGCCCGTGGCAATTGCATCCTCGGCGGCGGCCGTGGTTTTGCCCTTGGCCCGCTGACGGCGCGCCCTGGGCAAGCGGCGGTATTGGAGATTCTGCGCAATGCCGGCGAGCTTTACCCGTTTCTCAAGGGTGCCCAGGCGATTCGTACCTGGAGCGGCACCGAAGGTTACTTACCCGATCATGAACCGGTGATCGGCCCCAGCAGCACCCAACCTGGCCTGCTCCACGGTTTCGGCTTTGCCGGCGCCGGGTTCCAGCTCGGCCCCGCCGTCGGTGAAGCCCTGGCAGAGATCGTCTGCACAGGCGCCAGCCGCCAACCCATCGAAGCGTTTTCCATTCGTCGTTTCCAAGCCTGAGAGGAAAAACACCCATGAACCCACGTATCGCGCTGTCCTGCTTGCCCTTCGCCTTGCTCACCGCCACCGCCCATGCCGCACCGACGCTGTACCTGGGCATGAACGGCGGCACCATGGAACGGGTGTACGCCGACAAGGTGCTGCCCGCGTTCGAGAAAGCCAATAACGTCAAGGTGGTGATCGTGCCCGGCACCTCGTCGGACATCCTCGCCAAGGTCCAGGCCAACAAAGACAACCCGCAGATGCACGTGATGTTCCTCGACGACGGCATCATGTACCGCGCCATTTCCATGGGCCTGTGCGACAAGCTCACACCCAACCCGACCCTGGACCAGATCCCGGCCAAGGCGAAAATCAAGGAAGAAGCGGTCGCCGTAACCCTGGGCGTCACAGGCCTGGGCTACAACGCCAAGATGTTCAAGGAAAAAGGCTGGGCGGCGCCCACCTCATGGATGGACCTGGCCGATCCGCGATTCAAAGACAAAGTGGTGTTCCAGTCCCTGGCCTCCTCCACCTTCGGCCTGCACGGCTTCTTGATGTTCAACCGCATCCAGGGCGGCTCCGAAACCAACGTGGAGCCGGGCTTCAAGGCCTGGCCAAAAACTATCGGCCCCAACGTGCTGGAATACATCGCCAGCTCCGCGAAAATCTCCGAGATGGTGCAGACCGACGAAGCGGCGATATTCCCGCTCACCCCAACTCAAGTGACCACTCAGCAATTGCTCGGCATCCCGATGGAATACGCCCAGCCCAAGGAAGGCGCAGTGGTGCTAAACGTGGCCGAGTGTGTAATTGCGCGTAATGACCAGCCGGAACTGGCGCAGAAACTTGCGGCCTTCTTGTTGACCGCCCAAGCCCAGGCGCCGGCGCTGGAAGAAGGTGACCAGATCCCGTCGAACCCGACCACGCCGACCACCGACAAAACCCGCGCACGGGTGGAGGCCATGCAAGGCTACTTGCAGACAGCGATTTCGATTGATTGGGACCAGGTCAACCAGGCGCGGCCGGAGTGGAATGCGCGTTGGAGCCGCTCGATCGAGCGTTAACGGGCAGGCGTGGCGTGCTCCCGCGCGACTGCGCGGGAGCTACTGGCGCCGAATGTTCGCCAGTTTCAGTCGCATGTCGTGATAGCGGTAAGTGTTTAACAGAAGTATTCCCAGCAGTGGAAATGCAACCCCCAACAGATAAGCCAGCGCGTGGGGCCGGTATTGAATGGTCGGGGTCACCACTATCAAGCAGAGGACAAAATAACCCGTCTGCCATCCAGTGGAAGCAACGCGCCCGCGTGCCAGCATCCAATGGCCAAGGCCGGATAAAATCATCAAGCCCAGCACCAGCGCAACGCTACATCCGGTTTGCATCGCCGGGCCAAGGCGGCGCAAATAGGTGGTGCTCGCCAGGAAGCCAGCGGCCCCGCCTGAAAGCAGGCTTACAACGACCATGAGCAGAAATTCAGGCAGGCACCGGGCAAGACGGTTTGCAGTTGACTCCCTCACGCGACAGCGCTCCCCGGCCAGTCAAGGCCGCTCGTGCAAAAGCGTGAGGGTAATCAGTAACGCCCAATGAGTGATGTAGGACGCTTCTCGTTTTTTTGCGGGCAACGTTACCGGTCTAGCCGCGAATCATCGGCTCCCACAGGAAAGCACATATTGGGTGATAGCTATGCGCCTTAACGCGTCGCCATCGCGGCGAGTTCTTCGCGGCTACGGCTGATCGCTGCACCGGCATTACGCAAGTCCGTTACCGCCGCCGCACCGCCCGCCTCGCTGATGCCTCGGCATGCCGGCAGGTGCAGAACCACTTCCAGGCCAGCCCTGAGCAATTGCATGGCCGTGGTCTTGACGCAGAAGTCCAGGGCGAGGCCCCCCACGATCACACGGCGCACGCCCTGAGCCTTGAGGTACTCGATAACCCCGGTGGACAGCTTGTCGTGCAGGTCGTGGTAACAGGCGCCATAAGGATGCAGGTCGGGTTCGACGCCCTTCCAGATGAAGTAGTCGTAGTCATACGGCGTGGGTAATTCGTCGAGCAAGGTGAAGCCTTCAGTGCCCGGCACACAATGACTGAGCCAGGTGAGGTCGGCATGCTCAAGGCCGGTGGGTTTCAACATGTCGCCGGGCTGCGTGACCACCCAAGGGGCGTGCGGGGTATGGGCGTCTTTGCTGCCGACACGATAACCGGCAAGACTGGCCATGTAGTTGAGTTCGGCACCGATTTGATCGCCGCCGGCCACCGGCAGTTCATTGGGGCACAACGGCGTGAAGCTCTTTTGAGGGTCGACGTCGAATGAGGCAATGGCGGTTTTCAAAAGGGTCATGGCGGCACTCCTGTGAGGTGCGGGTAAAAGTAGACATGAGGTACGGCTACCTCCACAAACACTTTGTTTACTTTTTTGAGCACAGCGTTGCCGTCCAAGAAGCTCAAAGATCAAAGGTGGGAGCTGGCTTGCCTGCGAAAGCGGTGGGTCAGGCAACAAGACTGCACCTGTTAGACCGCCATCGCAGGCAAGCCAGCTCCCACACTGGATCTAGTTCATCCAGTTGCCGCCATCGACATTGTAGGTCTGTGCCACCACATAGTCGGCGTCTTTCGAAGCCAGAAAAATCGCCATGCCGGTCAGATCCTCAGCCGTGCCCATTCGCCCGAACGGCACCTCGGCGCCAACCCGTTGCTTCTTCTCGCCAGGTGCCAGCCCTTCATGCCTGGCAAACAGCGCATCCACACCATCCCAATGCTCGCCGTCGACCACGCCCGGTGCGATCGCGTTGACGTTGATGCCCTGCTTGATCAGGTTCAAACCCGCCGACTGCGTAAGGCTGATCACCGCCGCCTTGGTCGCGCAATACACCGCCACCAATGGCTCGCCGCGCCGCCCGGCCTGGCTGGCCATGTTAATGATCTTGCCACCGTGGCCCTGGCTGATCATCTGGCGGGCCGCGGCCTGCAAGGTGAACAACGTGCCGGCGACGTTGATCGAGAACAGCCGCTCAAAGCTGTCGCGGGTGATGTCGACGATGGGCGCCAAGTCGAACAATGCGGCATTGTTGATCAGGATATCGAGCTTGCCGGCATGGGCCACCACGGCCGTAATCGCGGCGTCGATAGAGGCTTGCTCCGTGACATCCATCGCGACCGCGTAAGCCTGTGGCCCCAGCTCGGCGGCTGTGGCCTGGGCGCGTTGCAGGTTGATATCGGCAATGGCGACCGTTGCGCCTTCAGCGATATAGGCCTGGGCAAAGGCGCGGCCGATACCGCGCGCCGATCCGGTGATCAGCGCGCTTTTACCTTCGAGTCGGTTCATAAAGAAGTCCTGTTTACTTAGGGTAACCGGCGCGTTTCATTTCGCGCTCGGTAGTGGACTGAGCCGCAAGCAGCGCCTGGTCGACCGTCATGCCGCCGGTAAGCGCCGCCGAGAACAACTTGCCCACCGAGGTGCCGATGGCCTGGAACTCCGGGATGGTCACGTACTGGATGCCCACATATGGCACCGGTTGGGCTGACGGGTGCGCAGGGTCAGCGTGCTTCATCATCTCCAGCGTCACCTGGGCAAACGGCGCGGCCTTCAGGTAAGCCTCGCTGTAGGTGGACTGGCGGGTGCCCGGCGGTACGTTGGTGATGCCTTCTTTATCAGCGACCAGCTGGATGTAGTCCTTGGAGGTGGCCCAGGCAATAAAGGCCTTGGCGGCGTCTTTATGCTTGGACGTGGCCGGGATGGCCAGAGACCAGGCATACAGCCAGGATGAGCCTTTGTCGGTGACTTCGGTCGGTGCAGCGGCAAACCCTACACTGTCGGCCACTTTGCTCTGGGTTTTGTCGGTGGTGAACGAGCCGGCGACGCTGGCATCCACCCAGATTGCGCACTTGCCACTGTTGAACAGCGCCAGGGTTTCGTTGAAGCCGTTGCTGGAGACGCCCGGCGGGCCGTAGTTCTTCAGGGTGTTGACGTAATAGTTGGCGGCGGCCGTCCACTCGGGGCTGGTCAGTTGCGGCGTCCACTGTTGGTCGAACCAGCGGGCGCCAAAGGCGTTGGCCATGGTGCTCAGCAAGGCGATGTTCTCGCCCCAACCGGCTTTGCCACGCAGGCACATGCCATATTGGTCTTTGTCTTTTACCGTGAGTTTGGCCGCGAACTCACCGAGCTGAGTCCAGGTCGGGTGCGCGGGCATGCTCAGGCCGGCTTGCTTGAACAGGTCGGTGCGGTAGTAGGTGACAGTACTTTCACCATAAAACGGCAGCGCATACAGGGTGTCGTTAACCGACAAGCCCTGGCGCACGGAGGGGAAAATATCCTCGGCATCGTAGTCGGCCGGCAGTTGGGTCAGTGGCTCCAGCCAGTGTTTGGCGCCCCACAATGGCGTCTCGTAGGTGCCGATGGTCAGCACGTCGAACTGCCCGCCCTGGGTGGCGATATCCGTAGTGAGGCGTTGGCGCAGCACGTTTTCTTCAAGCACCACCCAATTGAGCTTGATGCCCGGGTGCTGCTGCTCGAACACCTTGGACAGGCGTTGCATGCGGATCATGTCACTGTTGTTGACCGTGGCGATGGTCACGGTGTCGGCGGCGTAGCTGGGCATGGCCAGCGCCAGGCCAGTCAGCAGGAACAGCGCGTGTGGGAGCTTGAGCATGGCGGTATCCACCTGTTGTTTTTGTTGTTGAGCAGCGATTACAGCAGCTTGGTCAAGGCCTCACAAACGAATGACGAATGCGTGGCTGGTACTTTTTTAACCCAGGCGTGAAAGTCAAAAAAGTATCAGTGCCAGGCGAAACCGGGGGTAGCGCACTGATTGCCGGTGCGCGTATTTTGGCGTTATCCAACGCATAAGAGGCATCACCATGCCCGTCAGCCGCGCTCAATTGTTCGAACACCGCCCCGCCGAACTCGAAGTGATCCTGCCCGAGCCGGACCACTGCTTTCGCTGGTTCGAACATGACTACCCCTATGATCTGGCGCGCTGGAACCACCATCCGGAATTTGAGATTCACCTGATCCGCCAAGGCAGCGGCAAGTTGGTGGCGGGCGACTATATCGGTGCGTTCAGCGCCGGGCATGTGGCGCTGATCGGCCCGGACCTGCCCCACGACTGGATCGGCGACCTCGCCCCCGGCGAATACCTGAATGGCCGCGACGTGGTGCTGCAATTCGACGGCGCCGCCCTGCTCGCCCTGCGCAAAACCCTGCCGGAACTCGGCGACTTGCAGCCGCTGTTCGAACAGGCCCGACGCGGCCTGGAATTCACCGGCGAGACCGCCGTGCAGGCAGCCGGGTTGATGGAAGCCATCGGCAACGCCCATGGCCTGCAGCGGTTGATCCTGTTTCTGCAACTGCTCGACACGCTTAACAATGCACCGCAAGCCCAGGTAAAGGCGCTGGCCAGCCCCTGCTATGCGCCCACCCTAGATGCGCGCAGCGCCGAGCGCATCAACAAAGCCTTCGATTACCTGATGCGCGAGCTGACCGGCGACTTGCGCCTGTCGGTCATCGCCCAGCAACTGCAGATGAGCGAACCGGGCTTCTCACGCTTCTTCAAGCGCAACACCGGCCACGGTTTTATCGACCTGATGCGCAAGTTCCGCGTGCAACGCGCCTGCCGCCTGTTGCTGCAAAGCGACATGTCGGTGGCAGACATCTGCTTTGAAGTGGGCTACGCCAACCTGTCCAACTTCAACCGGCACTTTCGCATCGAAATGAACCAGACGCCGAGCGAGTATCGGCGCGAAACCGCGATGCATTTATTCAACCGCAGCGAGAAATTGACACCCAGCCAATTTTGACCAAAAGGTCGACTAATCCCTGTTTTTTCCATACTGCTCAACCCTTTGAGCAAAGTTGGTACGCCACGTGCAAACGTTTGCGGAACGAACTTGGCCACCAGGTTCATCACTACCCGCAGAAACGGGTTCAAACCGCGTAAGAATAGGGATTTTCAATGCACCTCACCTCAAGGCGTCCCGCTTGTTTTGGTGTTTCCTTGCTACTGGCCGCCGTTACGGGAGTACTCAGCGCGCCCATTTTGGCGCAGCAAAAACCCGTGGATGACTCAGCACAGGGCGAAACCCTCAGCCCTGAAACCAAAAGCCCGGAAGCCAGCCCGACAAAAAAAGGCGTGTATATGTCGGACTGGTTCAACCAGGACCTGACCCTGATCGGCAGCAAAGACATCAGCTTCGGCCCCAAGCCGCAGGATGATGTGTACCTGGAATATGAATACTTCGGCCGCAAAGGCCCGTTCGAGTTGTATGGCTACATAGACGTGCCGAAAATCCTCGGCATCGGTAACAGTAATGACAAGGGCGCGTGGGACCATGGCTCGCCGGTATTTATGGAGCATGAGCCGCGTATCTCCATCGACTACCTGGCCGGCCGCAGTTTGGCCATCGGCCCATTCAAGGAATGGTATGTAGCCTTTGACTGGATCTACGACCACGGCAGCAACAAGTCCAACCGCGCCAACACCCTGTACAGCGGCCTGGGCACCGACATCGACACCCATTCGCGGGTCAACCTGTCGGCCAACTTCTATGGGCGCTACCAGTGGGAAAACTACGGCGCGAGCAATGAGTATTCGTGGGACGGCTACCGTGCGCAAATGAAGTACATCGTGCCCATCAGCAGTTTCGATAACGGCGCATCGCTGACCTATATCGGCTTTACCAACTACGATTTCGGCTCGGATTTGCACAAGGACAACCCGGCGCGCACCGCCAACTCATTAGTGGCGACCAACGTGCTGCTGTACTCGTTTACTCACTTGCGCTTCACCCTGGTCGGCCGTTACTTCCACAACGGCGGCAACTGGGAGGATGGCAGCGAGCTGAATTTTGGCGAGGGTAACTTCCGCGCCCGCTCGGATGGCTGGGGCTACTACGCCGGTGTCGGTTACCAATTCTGATCAAGGAGCTTTAGATGAACATGCTTACCCGTCTCTCGATGGCCATCGGCCTGGCCTTTTTGCCCCACGTGGTGCTGGCGGATGCTGCGGCGCCGATCAAACCCAAAGTGATGCTGATCACCATGTTCGCCCCCGAGGCGCAAACCTGGATCGACCGCCTGGAACTCAAGCAGGAGGTCCGCGTGCCAGGCCTGTCGGCCGAATACCCGGTGATCCGCTGCAACACCCAGGACGTGTGCCTGCTGGTGACCGGCATGGGCCAGACCAACGCCGCCGCGTCCACGTTGGCCCTGGCGTTGTCGCCCAAGTTTGACCTGCGCCAGAGCTACTTCCTGATTGCCGGGATCGCCGGCATCAGCCCTAAACACGGGACCATCGGCACCGCAGCCTGGGCGCATTACCTGGTGGAGTTCGGTACTCAGTGGGAGCTGGATTCGCGCGATGCGCCCAAAGATTGGCCAACCGGTTACATCGGCATCAACACCAAAGGCCCCAACGAAAAACCTCCGTTGGACTACAAGACCGAAGTATTCGAGCTGAACCCCAAGTTGCAGGCCAAGGCGTTTGCCCTGTCGCAAAAGGTTGAGCTGAGCGAAAGCAAGGAATCCAGCGCCTGGCGTAAACACTACCCGGCCGCGCCGGCCAACCAGCCGCCGCAAGTCACACGTTGCGACACACTGGCAGGCAACACCTGGTTCTCCGGCACACGCCTGAGCGAACGCGCCGAAGTCTGGACCAAGTTGCTCACCGATAACAAAGGCGAGTATTGCACCACCCAGCAGGAAGACAACTCCACCTATGAAGCCTTGCTGCGCGCCAGCCGTGAAGGGTTGGTGGATATTCAGCGCTTGGCCGTGGTGCGCGCCGGGTCTGATTTCGACCGGCCGTATCCGGGCTACAGCGAGGTGGACAACTTGCTGAAATATGCGGATCAGGGCGGGTTTGTACCGGCGCTGGAGAACCTGTACCGCACGGGCAATCCGCTGGTACAGGCGATCCTGAAGAACTGGTCGGCGTGGGAAAAAGGCGTCCCAGAAGCCTAGTAAAAATCAAAATGTGGGAGCTGGCTTGTCGGGTCGCCGCATCGCTGCGATAGCGGTGTTTCAGTCAATCATTCTCTGACTGACAGACCGCCATCGCAGCGATGCGGCGACCCGACAAGCCAGCTCCCACACTTTTAAGTCACGGGGTGGGCTACATTCAGCGCCTTGTCGACCAGCAGCTGCACACCTTCCAGCATTCGGCAGATACCCAGCGCGACATTGCGTTGCGAACCCTCGACTTCAAATGCCAGGTGGTTGGCCATATCACTGATGGAAGCCAGATCCTGGGAAGCATTGACCAGTAAGGTTTCCGTACCCAAGTCTGCGCGCACGGTGAAGATGCCTTCGTTGGATTCAGGAATGGGTTTGCCGGGGTTGAGATAGTGGTTGATCGCGCGGTAGGCGACTTCGTGCAGGGTGCTGGTGTCGTAGTCTTGATGGGCTGGGGGATTGGGGGTGTCTTTGATCATGGTGGAGCTCCGTCGACAAGTGAAGCTGCCAACGCTCGCGGTCAAGCAAGGATAAGGTGGCAGCTGTACGCGGGTTGACCGACCGGTTGTCAACGAACCCGGCATACCCAAAGGTATCCCGCGCACAACTGCCGCGACACAATACCTCAGGCATAAAAAAAACGCCTGAGGTTGGTACAGGGCGTAGCGATTCGTTAACAGGTCGGACGGTCAAATCCGGCCGCTGAATTGGCAGCGACGGCAGGGAGGTTAGTCAGCCCGCTTCCGAGCGACAACCTGAAACCTTTGTGGGAAACGTCCGATCGAGAACAGCCCTCAAGCCCAGTGAAGATCAAAATGTGGGAGCTGGCTTGCCTGCGATAGCGGTGGATCAGTCAATAACTCTCTGACTGACAGACCGCCATCGCAGGCAAGCCAGCTCCCATACTTTTTAACCGCATTAAGGCAGGAGGATGATTTTGTCCGCACTGCCCTTGTTCACTTCCTCGTAGCACTGCACTCCATCCGCCAACGCCACCTCACGCAACCCTGTCGGCAACGGCAGCGAACCCTCATCAAAAAACCGCCCAAACTGCTCCAGCATCACCGCGCACTGCTCACAGTTGTAGAGCAACGAATTGATGCCCACCACCGAACCGCCCTTGCGGTACAACGCCAGGGCCGGCAGTTGCACATGCCCATCGGCCGGCGCGGCGATGATCGCGATGCGGCCGAACGGGGCCAACCCTGCGACAGCCGCCGGCAGCCAGAAACCGGTGGTGTCGAAGATCACATCGGCACCGCCCTTGAACACCGCACTCACCTGCCCGCCCAAGGCGTCCGGCTGGCCCAGGGCAATCGCGTCGAAGCCCTGCGTCTGCAACGCCTCGACCTGATCCGCCTTGCGCACCGCCGCTAACACCTGCGCACCGCGAATTTTCGCCAGCGCCAACGCCGCGCTGCCTACCGCACCATTGGCGCCAATCACCAGCAGCCGCGTGCCTTTGCCAACACCGCTACGCTCCAGTGCATCCCAGGCGGTGGTGTATGGCACGCCGAGGCTGGCGGCCTGGGCAAAGCTCAGATGCGTCGGTTTATGCGCCACGCCCTTCGCCGACACCGTGAGGTATTGGGCGTGGGAGCCGTCGGCAAAAAAACCGAGGTCACGGCCGGTGCCCCACACTGCCTGACCAACCAGCTCCTGCGGGCCTTCCACCACCACACCGGCAAAGTCCCGGCCGGGAATACGCGGCAACGTTGTGTAGGGAAAACGCCCAAGCACGTTTTTAACATCGCTGGGGTTCAGGCCTGCAGCCTTGATCTGCACCAACACTTCACCCGCAGCCGGCACCGGTTTGGCGACGTCGACAACACTCAGGGCGGCAAGGTCGCCGGTGGCGGAAAATTGCAGTGCTTTCATAACCAACATCCCTCCAAATAAAAGAAAAAATCAGGACAACCAACCGCTGACCAGCTCACGCCCCATGGGCCAGAGCTTTTCACCGAGCAACATGCCCATCAGCCCCACAA
Source organism: Pseudomonas sp. FP2338 (assembly GCF_030687515.1). NCBI lineage: Bacteria > Pseudomonadati > Pseudomonadota > Gammaproteobacteria > Pseudomonadales > Pseudomonadaceae > Pseudomonas > Pseudomonas sp. FP2338. The sequence continues at coordinate 3,615,702 of NZ_CP117436.1, forward strand.
GGGCAATGGCGGGCGGCGCGGGCGAGCGAAAGTCCAGGGCGCCGTAGATCACGCCGACAAACAGGCCGATGGCGAGGGAAATGAGGTAGTTCATAGGGTTTACGCCGGGTGGGTTGATGCGCCCAGTGTAGTGAGCCCAATCCCGAAGCATCGGCCAAGTGCTTCAGGATTTCGGCCAAAGCCTCAACCGACGTATTGCGAAGGCGCCACACCGAGTTCACGGCGGAACATGTCGCTGAAGCTGCTCGGCGAATAGCCCAACGAGCGGGCAATGCCGCTCACCGACTGGCCTTGGATCAGCTCCGCCACCGCCGTGGCGAGTTGCACCTGACGGCGCCATTCGGCAAAGCCCATGCCGAGGTGGTTCTGGAACAACCGCGCCAGGGTGCGCACGCTGGCGCCCGCCGCTTCGGCGTGTTGCTCAAAAGGGATTGCCAGTGACGGCGCCGCCATCACCGCCTGGCAGGCATTGATCAACCGACGATCGGCCTCCAGCGGCATGGCAATGCGGATCTGCGAGCGGCGCGCGCGTTGCAGCTCCAACAACGCCAGGCCGACCACGGCGTCGTAATAGGCTGTATCAGCGTTATCGCCTTGATCAACCAGGGTGACGATCAGTTCACGCAGCAGCCCACCGACTTCAATCACCTGCACCTGGCTGTCCAGTGTCGCCGCCAACGTCGGGCGCAGGTAGATATTGCGCATCTGCAGGTCCGAGACCACACGAATGCCGTGTTCCACACCCGGTGGCAGCCACACGGCGCGTTGCGGCGGAACGACCAACGCTTCGCGCGGTGTTTCAACCCACATCACCCCGCTCATGGCGTAGAGCAACTGGCCCCAGTCGTGGCTATGGGGCTCCACATACAACCCACGCGGATAGGTGCGCGCCAGCGGTTGCACGGGGACAGCATGATCAGTGAGGTCGGGAGGCGCGGCCAGGGCCATGAAAAACCCATCAATCAAGGGTGAGCGGCCATGGTAATGACCGCTGCCCGATAAGCCGAGGGGATTTTTAGCCTTTTGCGGACTTGGCGCACTCGCAACCGGTCGACGAGTCACACGGTTCGCCATGCGCATGGTGCTCGGCGCAGCCTTGGCAGCAATAACCCTTGCCGTCTTTCATCACCGCATGGGTGCCCAGTAAGCAATTGCAATGTGGGCACGCACAGTTTTCATCAGCCATGTTCAGACTCCTTTTGCATGGTCGTCCAGGTGCAACGGGCGCTGCACCTTAAGCAGTGACTACAGGCAAGGTTTCAAGGTTCACCGCCGTTAATCGGCCAGGCGGCTGTTGCTGCGGTACATGAACACCAGCGCCAGCGCCAACAGCAGCATCGCCACGATACGGCTGCCCGACAGCTCGATGGCCGGGTTGCCCAGCCAGCCGAAGTTGTCGATCAGCATGCCCATGCCCAATTGCCCGACGATCACCGCCACCGTGGCCACCGCCGTACCCACCACGGGCACCGCGCCGACCATGACCATCATGTACACCACGCCGAACAGGGCGCCGGTCAACTGCCACTTGGGCACGTCCAGCAAGCTCACGGCCTGTGCGGGTTCGAAGAAGAAAATCAACAGTGCCGTGGTGATTGCGCCCACCGCAAAGGTCAGCAAACTGCTGCGCAACACGCCTACCGTCTGGCCCAGGCGGCCGTTGATCGCGGCTTGCACACTCAGCACCGCACCGGCGGCAATCACCAGTAGTAATAACAGAATCAGATTCATCGCCTTAACCTCGTGCAATCAGAACAAGTGCCGCCACAATCAACGCCAGGGCAATCCAGCGCTCGCCATTGACCCGTTTGCGCGTGGTGCCGAACCAACCGAAATGGTCGATCAGCACGCTCTTGCCGACCTGGCCCGACAGAATCGCGATCATGGTCATGGCGATGCCGATATGCGGCGTGGCCAAAGTCAGCACCACCACGTACATCGGCCCCAAAAAACCGCCGATCAACTGCCAGCGCGGCAGGTCGGTGAGTGCCGGGCCTTTTTTCGGGCCGCTGAACAACAGCAGCAAAAACAGAATCGCCGTACCGACGCCAAAGATGCTCAACGTCGCCCACAAATGCCCGACCTGTGCACCCAATGGCCCGAGCAAGCCGGCCTCAACCGACAGGCCCATGCCCGCCAGAATCACCAGCGGCAGCAAGAGCAAGCGCAAAAGGTTTTTTTTCGGCCTGGCCTGCGCCACGCCCTCGATGGAACTTGCCTGCATACATCACCTGCGCGTCAAGAAAGGAAACATGGCGCGCATTATCCGGTGGCCGTCTTGTGCGATAAATGGGAGCATGCAAATAACACCTTTGCGCATTGCGCACAGCACGGAGCCACGATGCAGGGTTTGAATGAACTGAGTTTCAAGGCATTGCGCCTGTTTGTAGCCGTGCTGGATCACGGCAGCTTTTCTGAAGTGGCGCGCCGTGAAGGGCTGGCGCCCTCCTCCATCTCGCGGCAAATCCAATTGATGGAACAGGCGCTCGGCCAGCAATTGCTCTACCGCCACACACGAGCGGTCAGCCCCACCGAAGCCGGGCGTCTGCTCGGGCGCCACGCACGCTTGATGCTGGAACAGTTGGAGGCCGCCGGCCAGGCCTTGCAGGAGCAGGAAAGCGAACCCAGCGGGCTGGTGCGCATCAATGCGCCGATGGTGTTTGGCCAGCGTCACCTGTCACCGTGGCTGGGCGAATTGTGCCGCCGCTACCCCAAGCTGCAACTGGATATCCAGCAAACCGACACCTACGTCGACCCGTTGCAAGACGGCACCGACCTGCTGTTTCGCATCGGCGTGCTTAACGACTCCAGCATGCAGGCACGCATCTTCGCGCCCCAGCGTTTTCGCCTCGCCGCCAGCCCGGCGTACCTGGCCCGATATGGCACGCCGCGTCATCCCGATGAACTGGCCAACCATCAATGCCTGGCCTACAAAGGCATCACCGGCCAGCAACGCTGGTTCTTCCGTCGCGGCCAGGGCGACTGGACGCCGTACAGCGTCAAAGGGCCCATCACCGGCAACCACGCCGACACCCTCACCCACGCGGCGGAGCAAGGCCTGGGGTTGGTGGTGTTTCCGTCCTGGCTGATCGGCGAAGGCTTGCGCGCCGGCACTTTGCAGGCGGTACTCACGGAATACGACGTGGCCACCACCCTGGAACCGCAACAGATTGCGGCGTTGTGGCCAGGCAGCCGGCGGCTGTCGCTGAAGGTGCGCACGGTGATTGATTATTTTGTGGAGTGTTTTGGAGCGGTGCCGTATTGGGATCGGTGAGCCCTCTACATCACACTGGATAAGCCTTGGAAGGTAAAAATTCCTCGTGGGAAAAGTAGGCTCGTTCTGATTTTTCGGGCCACTATTTCCGGCCACGGTGTGCTACGCCAAACTCAGGCTACTTCCGCACAGGAGAGACGCCATGAATGCGCAGCGCTACGTCATAACGGTTCCAATAGACCCAGCGAAAGCTCACTTCTTCAAGCTGGCTCATCAGGCCAGTACCGGCCAAATAATCATTATCATCAAGAACGGATGTGCGCTTGCCCAGCTCATAACGGCTGGGCAATACCGGAGGCAAAGAATTGGCTTAATGAAAGGCAAACTGACTGTCCCGGACGACTTAGATGCGCCATTGCCTGACGAGATGCTAGATACGTTCCAGAAGGGTTTGATCTGAAACTTCGATCAAAACAACCACTGCCCAATCAACCACGCATTCGCCCCACTGATCAGCGCAAACAGAAACCACGCCAGTAACCGCGTGGGCAAGCGGTTAACGAATGGCCCCATCAGTTGCTTGTCGTCAGTCATGCGGATCAGCGGGTACAACGCGAAAGGCAGCTGCAGGCTGAGCACCACCTGGCTCAGAATCAGCAGTTTGCCGATGGCATCGTCGCCCATCAGCCACACCCCCAGGAACGCCGGGATCAGCGCCAGCCCGCGCGTGATCAGGCGCCGCTGCCAGCACGGGATGCGCAGGTTGAGGTAACCCTCCATGATCACTTGCCCGGCGATGGTGCCGGTAAAGGTCGAGCTCTGCCCCGAAGCCAACAAGGCGATGCCGAACAGGATGCTGGCGAAGGCACCACCCACCAAGGGGTCGAGCAGGTGATAGGCGTCCTGGATTTCGACCACCTCGGTGTGGCCGGTCTTGTAGAACGCGGCGGCGGCCAGCACCAGGATCGCGGCGTTAACCAGCAACGCCAGCGCCAGGGAACCGATGGTGTCGATACGCGCCAGCTTGACCGCGTCCTGCTTGCTGGCGAGGTCCTTACCAATCAGGCGGGTCTGCACAATGGAGGTGTGCAGGTAGAGGTTATGCGGCATCACCGTGGCGCCGAGAATGCCGATGGCCAGGTACAACGGCGCAGCATCGCTGATGGCCGCCAGTGACGGAGTAAAGCCACTGAGTACGTCCGGCCAGTAAGGTTTGATCAGCACCAGTTCAATAAAGAAACACACGCCAATGGTTGCCACCAGCGCCAGCATGATCGCTTCCAGGCGCCGGAAACCGCGGTTTTGCAGGGCCAGGATCAATAGTGTGTCGAAGGCAGTAATGACGATGCCGGTGGTCAGCGACACACCTAGAAGCAAGTGAAAGGCCAGAGCGCAGCCGAGTACTTCAGCAAGGTCGGTAGCGATAATGGAGATTTCCGCCAACACCCACTGCGTGCGCGCGGAGCGTTTGCTGTAGCGCTCCCGGCACAGTTGCGCGAGGTCTTTGCCCGTGGCGATGCCCAGGCGCGAACACAGGCATTGCACCGCCATCCCGGCCAGGCTGGCCAGCAGCACCACGAATAACAGGCTGTAGCCATAACGTGAACCGGCCTCGATGGCCGTGGCCCAATTGCCGGGGTCCATGTAGCCGATGGAGATCAGCAGGCCGGGGCCGGCGAACATCAGCGCCCGTTTGAAAAACGAGGCCTTGGGGTCGACGATAACGGAGCCGGCCACTTCCGGCGGGCAGAACGGGGCAGTGGCAATTTTCGGCAGGCTGAATTTCACGCGGTATCCCAGGCAAACACACAAGTCAGAGCCGCAGCTTATCAGTCCGACGCGACCGTGCGCATCACCGTTTCCCGGGGCAAGTCGAACGCTTCGACGACTTGCACCACCAGGTCCATCTCCTGGTTCAGCGCCTCGCGCTCCATGCGCTGGCGAATCACGCCAATCACCAATACCGCCAGGGTGGTGATCGAATAGGCCGGGCCGGAAAACGCACGCACGCCTGTTACCAGCAACATCGCCGCCGCCAGCGCCTGGCCCACCACCGGAATCGCCGTGGCCGCGCCGCGCCGCAGCATAAACCCGGTAAGCCCCGCCAACGCCGTGCCGCTCAGGGCGGTGGTGGCTGAACGGCCGATATCAATGCGATTGAACAGGCCCTGCTCTTTTTGCGCGGCCGCCTTCAGCTCAGCGTCGAAGGCCTGGCGGTCGGCGCGACTGAGTTTGTCCTTGTACTGCTCAATGAGTGTTTCCGCGACCTGTGCCTCGATGTCCGCCAGCACCACGGTTTCAAGCGGCCCATCGAACTTGATGCCCAGCCGCTGTGCGACATCTTCGGCGATCTGACGATAACTCACGCCATGGCCACGGGCGAGGTTCATAAAGCTGTCACCGCCCATGCGTTGCAGTTCGATGGCCAGTTTCAGCGGTTCACGCACGTCGGCGTCGATCGAGGCACTGCGTTTTTGTGCCATCAACTCAGCCAGAAACTTAAGCTCCTCCGGGCGTGCCTGCACCAAGGCCGGAAACAGTTCTACGTCCTCCTCGGCAAAACGCACTTCGCTGCTACGCAGGTCGGCGCGGATCAGGCCACGCCGTTCCTGCAGCAGGTCGGTGTACTGCACCACCGTTTTCAGCTGCGGCCAGTAGGCGGCGTGGTCGAAGGTGGCCAGGTGCACGTTGGTGACCTTGGCCTTGAGCGCGGGGGTGACGTCGATCGCATACCGGCCGATACAGCGCTCGGTGTCCGGCTTGATGGCAAGCGCCCAGTCCTTGCTGGAGTAGCAGTTGATCACGCGGCCCTTGAGCGGTGCCGTCACTTGATCCCAGGGGCTGGACGTACTGATGGCGCCACCCATCAGCAACACATTATTGAGCGGCAACTGGCGGGCGACCTCGGGGCTGGCCAGCAGGCTCTTGACCAGGATACGCGCGCCGAGGGAATGCCCGATCAGGTTGATGCGCCGCACGGGCAGCGCTTCGCCGTGCAGGTAATGGGCAAGCTCTGGCAATAACGTCTTGGCCACTTCATCGACACGCGCCTCGACACTTTTGTAATGGTCGAGAAAGTAGGCAATTGCACGGCCCACACCCACGGTTGCCGCGCCCAGGCCGCCACCGCCCAGCAGCGCGGTGATCACATCCTTGACCGGTGCAAACAGGTTTTCCAGAAAATGCCCCGCCGGCCAGAACAGCATCAGGTTGGTCGAGCCTTCGATGCTTGCCAGTTGTTGCGTGAAGTTGCCCAGTTGCTGGCGGTTGAAGAAGGCCGAGTAACCGTGAACATAGAGATTGAGCACATCCCCTTGAGGCTCGCCGCACAACAGGAACGTGGTCTTGCGGGTGCGGTGCATTTCATCCCACTGGTGCTGCATGGGCCGGTGACTCCTGGTGACGGTGGGCGGCGATAGTAACAAAGCAGGGCCGCCTGCAAGGTGAATCCTGACCAGCGTGTGAGTTTTTCAGAACAACGACACGGCCTTGGACTTCGCCAAGTAGCGCGCCGGGGAATCGCCCAGGTGCCGGCGAAACACCGCGGTGAAGGCGCTGGGGCTGCTGAAGCCCAATGCGAACGCGACCTCGGTGATCGAGGCGCCATGGCTGAGCTGCGCAGTCGCCTCCAGCAGGCAGACTTGCTGGCGCCAGGCCACGAAGGTCATGCCGGTGCTGTCCTGGAAATGACGGGTAAAGGTCCGCCGACTCATGCTCGACCAATCCGCCATTTGATCGAGAGACACGGTTTGCGCAGGCGCGTCCAGAAAGCGCTGGCAAGCCCGTGCCAAGCGCGGTTCGGAGGGCAACGGTGCACTCAGGGGCAAGGCCGGCAGCGTACCGATTTCGTCGATCAACAGCGTCAATACGCAGTGCCGCCGCACCTCGGACGTTGCCGATGCCCCGCACGTCAACGCCGCTTCCAAAAGATGCCTGAGCAACGGCGATACCTCGAACACCTGGCAGTGCCCCTGCAACCCTGCGCGCTCGGCCGCTTGCGCATCGAGGTAGGTATTGAGCATCACCACATCGCCGCGCATGTGCATTTCATGGGCAATGCCACCGGGCACCCAGACGGCCCGCTGCGGCGGCACCACCCAATTGCCCAGGTCGGTGAACATTCTTAACGCGCCGGTGGAGGCATAGGCAAACTGGCCGCGCGGGTGCGTATGCCTGGCAAACACGCTGCCGGACGGGTATTCACGCAGGGTCACCAGCGCTTCGGGGTCGTTGTCGTCAAAGGTCGGAATCATGGCCCGATCTTGTCAAAGTATGACCTGACATAGCAAGCGGGCCATCAGCCCGCTCTCTAGCATCCACCCCTTTGAAGCTACCGGTTCGAAGGAACGTCCATGCACAAGAAACACCTGGCACTTGCCCTGTTGGTCACGCTGGCCTGGGGGCTGAATTTTCCCATCACCAAACTGGGCCTGCGGGCCATCGACCCGTTTGTACTCACCGGCCTGCGCTTTGCTCTCGCCGCCTTGCCCTTGGTGTTCTTTATCAAGCGACCCGCCGTGCCATTCGGTTATGTGGCGGCCTATGGCGTGATCTTCGGGCTGGGTATGTGGGGGGTGATCAACTATGGCATCCAGCTTGGGGTGAGCCCGGGGATTGCCTCCTTGCTCATCCAGCTCAGCGTGTTTTTCACCCTGGGTTGGGGCTGTGTGTTGTTCAAGGAGAAAATTCGCGGCGCGCAGTGGGCCGGGGCTTTTTTGGCCTTGATTGGATTAGCCGGGATCATCGCCAACCAGCAAGGCGAACACGCCGTGCTCGGCGTGCTGATGATTGTGTTCAGCGCACTGGCGTGGAGCATCGGCAACGTCATCATCAAGACGTCCGGGGTCAAAGAAATCTTTTCCTTCATGGTGTGGGCCAGCCTGTTTCCGCCAATACCGTTGTTCCTGATGGCCTGGTGGGTACACGGCGACGCGGCGTTTGTAAGCTTGCCCGCCAACCTCGACCTCACGGCCGTGTGGTCGCTGCTGTTTCAGGTGTACCTGGCCACGCATTTTGCCTACTGGGGCTGGAATTCATTGCTCAAGGCGTACCCGGTTTCCACGGTAGCGCCGCTGTCGCTGCTGATTCCGGTGTTCGGGATTGCCAGTTCGATGTTGATACTGGGCGAGCGCGTTGGCACCGCCAATCTGGTTTTTATCGGCGTGATTATCATCGGCCTGGCAGTCGGGCTGTATCGCAGACCGACTGTTCACCGGGCTGATCTTAGTGAGCGAAGTTGTCGATCTTGACCTGGCCATCCGGGAAGGTCGCGATGATCTCCAGCTCGCCGCCCATCGCCCGGATATAGTCCCGCAGCGTGCTGATGTACATGTCGGTACGCCGCTCCATCTTGGAAACCGCCGCCTGGTTGATATTCAACGCTTTGGCCAGGCTTTCCTGGCTCAGCTGTTGAGCCTTGCGCAGTTCATGCAAAGGCATTTCCTTGAGATGCTGGCGGAACAGTTGCTCGGCCTCGGCACGCGACTGCGGGGTCATGCGCGCTTGATTGCCAGCCGGGTTCCTGGCGAAATTGTTTGTACATCCTTCTGACCAGACGCCGGGCAACAACCCCGCCACCTGCGCAACAAATCGAATAGCGTTAAGAAATATTTCCCAAAAAAAACCGCCCTTTCGGGCGGTTAAAAGTACTCGGCTTTGATCAGAAACCGAGGGAGAAACTGACCGTCATCGCATGGTCCTTATCGTTGCGCGACAGTTGGCCGGAATAGCCCAGGCCCAACTTGCCGTTTTGACTGATCTGATAGTCCAGGCCCGCTTCCACCACCGCGCTGTCTTTGGCGATCGGCACACCTTGGGTGCTGAACGATGCACCGCCGTTGACAAAGCTCAGGTCGGCATCCGGCTGGGTGTCGCCAAAGGCATGACGCCAGCCGATGCTGCCCCGTGGGGTGATTTTCGAGCCGTTGCCCAAAGTGATGGTCTGGCCGATACGTACGCCCAGGGTCGAGAAGGTCACGTCCTGATCGGCATCGCCGCGCAGGGCCGCCGAGCCACCTTTTTCCTTGAGGGTGTCGCTGTCGTAGTTGACGTAGGCCAGGCCGGCGAACGGTTCTACCACCACCTTGCCGGTTTCAATGGTGTAGCCCACTTCACCGAACACTTGTGCGCTGCGCGCCTTGTAGTCGGCTTTGAGGCGTTGGCCCACGCCGCCTACGGCCACGTCACGTTTGCTTTCGATGTCGTGCCAGCTGTACGCCACGCCCAGGCGAGCGGCGAAGGCTTCCTGCTGGTACGCGGTGTAGGCCATCAAGTGGTAGCTGTCGACGTCGGCGCTGGAGCTGCGGCGCTTGGCGTCCAGGTCGCTGCGGGTATAGCCGGCGGCCACACCGACGCGCCAGGCGTCATCCACTTGCTTGTCGGTGCCCAGCAGGAAGCCGCCGAGGTTGCGGTCCAGTTTGGCGGTGTTGCTGTCGCCGCCCATATGGCCCCAGGTGCCCAGCACGCGCATCCAGCCGACCATCTCGCCGTGGCAACCGGCGCTGCTCAGGCGGTTTTCGCTTGGCGCGAGGCTGTTGCGTGGGTCGTCTTCGCGGTAGCAGCCGGGCTGGCGCAGGCGCTCGTTGACGGCGTCACGCACGTAACGCGAATCTTCGAGCATGGCGCTGGCGGTGCTGGCGTGAATCTCCCCGGACAAGCTGTCGAAGGCGGCACGCGCCCCGGCGGCATCGGCGTTGAGCAGCGCGTTTTGCACCGCTGCACCGCCCACCGCAGCACCGCTGTCCAACGCGGCGGCCACGCCACGTTGGTTACCGGTAGCAGCCACGCTGGCGTAGCTGACGTTGTTGCGGCTGACCGCCAGCGCCACTTGTGTCGGGCTGTAGTTCAACGCCGTATTGAGGAATGCCAGGTTCTCCAGGTTGGTGGTGCCGAAGGTGCCGTTCACCGCACCCGCCGTGAGCAGCGTGTAAGTGGCCGGGCCGGCGTACGGCGCCAGGTTGACCACATTCAACGTGCCGCCCAGGTTCGCCGTACCCCCGACGGCCAGGGAGCCGGTCGACGATGGGGTGATGAGCAGGTTCAACGCGCCGGTATTGCCATTAGTGAAGTTACCGGCCACCGTCAGCTTACCGTTATCAGGTGTGACGCTGCCGTTGTTGACCAACGCGCCGACGCTGCCGTTGCCGGTCAGGCCTGCACCGTTGGCGACGGTCACCTGCCCACCGAACACCGCGCCTGGGTTGGCTGCGTTGCCGACTTGCAGCACGCCTTCGTCCACGGCCACGGTGCCGCTGAACGGCTGGTTGCCCGTGAGCAACAATGCCCCTGCGCCTTGCTTGGCGATGTTACCGGTGCCGGTCAACGTGCCATTGAAGGTGCCGTTCGTGGCTTGGACAAACAGCAGCCGCGCGTTGTTGAGGATGCGACCCTGCAAGCTCAGCGCGTTACCGGCCAGCGTACCGCCACTGACGGTGGTGCCGCCGGTGTAGGTGTTGGCGCCGGTTAACAGCAAGGTGCCGGCGTCAAGTTTGTTGATCGCCCCGGCACCCACGATTGGCGCGGCCACTTCGGTGGTGACGCCCGAATTGACACGCACCACTGCGGTACCGGTTGGCGACAAGGTCCCACCCGCGCCTGCCGTCAACGTGTAGCCAGGGTCAAGGAATTGCAGGCCAGTGAAGCCCTGATTGCCGACCACCGTGACAGTACCGCCCTGCCCGCCGAACACGGCAAACTGGTTGTTCGACACCTCGCCCTGGGTGCCGGTTGGATCGGTCCAGTTGGTGCCTGGGCCCCAGGTGCCGCTACCGCCGGTGATGGTGCCATCCGGGTTGGTGGTGCCGCCGTTCCAGAACTGGATTTGCCCCGGCGTGGTTTGCACCAGCAGGTTCAGTTGGTTGGCCAGCGCCGTTTGCAGGCTCAGATTACCCACGCCGACCGGCAGCGAGCCGAGGGTCAGGCCGTTGTCGGTCAAGGCGCCGCCGTAGCGGAACAGTTGATAAACGCCGAGGCCAAAGCCACCGGCATCGGTCACGTTAAGGGTGCCGTCGAGGGTCAAGTTGCCCGCCACATTCACCGCCGTGGTGGACGCGCCGGGTGCGCCAAGGGCGAAGTCCAGGGTGGTACCCGACGACAACGCCAGCGAACCCACCGACAGTGGCGTGGCCGCCCCGGCCTTGAGGGTCGAGCCATCAGCCATTGTCACAGCACCGCCCAGGTTGCCGCTGCCACCAAGGGTCGCACCGCTGGCCACCTGCACCGCTGCACTGTTCAAGTTGCCATTGACCAGCAGACTGCCGGCGTTGACGTTGGTGTTGCCGGTGAAGGTGTTGTTGCCGGTCAACAGCAACGCGCCGGTGCCGGTTTTATTCAGCACGCCTGCGCCGGTAAGGTTACCGGTGTAGGTGCCATCGGTACCCTGCTCGAAGGTCAGGGCCGCGTTGTTGGCAATCGCGCCTTGCAAGCTGTTGGTGTTGCCGGTGGTGGTGCCGCCGTTAAGGGTGGTGCCGCCGCTGTAGGTGTTGGCGCCGGTCAACAGCAGCGCACCGTTGCCGGTTTTCACCAGGCTGCCGCTGCCGCTGACCACGCCGTTAAGCGCTAGCGCATTGCTGCCGGCCAGGGTCAACGGACCACTCAGGCTGATGGCGTTGGCCAGTTGCAGGTCGGTGCTGCCATCCAGCGCCGCAACGCCGCCGACGGTGAGCGCGCCGCTGCCCAATGCGGCGTTATTGCCCAGTGTCAGTTGCCCGGCGTTCAGGCCGGTGCCGCCGCTGTAGGTGTTGGCGCCGTTGAGGGTCAGGGTTGCCGCGCCTTTTTTCAGCAGGCTGCCATTGCCGCTGAGACTACCGTTAAGCGTCAGCGCATTGCTGCCGCCGATGGCCAGTGCGCCGTTAAGTACCGCAGCGTTGCCGAGTGTAACGGCCGCGTTGCTGTCCAGGGTGGTGCCGTCGGCCGACGTCAGCGCTGCGCTGCCCAGTGCGCTGTTATTGCCGACCACCAGCGTACCGCCATTGAGCGCGGTGCCGCCGGTGTAGGTATTGGTGCCGTTAAGCACCAAGGTGCCCGTGTCGAGTTTGGCCAGGGTACCGGCGCCGCCGAGGGTGACGTCCAGGGTTGCGGTTGCGTTCGGGTCGACACGGATCGCCGTGTTGCCGGTGCCGCCATTCACCAGGTTGAGCACGCCCGCCGTGCCGGAGGCCAGGTTGTAGCCATCGGTGACGAACTGCAGGCCGGTGAGGTTTTGCGTGCCCTCCACGCTCACGTTACCCGCCGGGCCCTGGAACACTGCGAAGCTGTTGTTCCAGTTCTGGTTGAAGGTGCCATCAACGTTGGTCCAGTTGGTGGTGCCAGGGCCCCAGGTGCCGTTGCCGCCGTCGATGGCGCCGTTGCCGATCAAGTTGGCGCCGTCCCAGAACTGCACGGTGGTGTTGGGCGCGGTGACCAGCAGGTTGACCTTGTTGCTGATGGCCGTCTGCACTTGCACATCGCCCGGCATCACACTGCCCGGCAAGGTGCCGAGGGCCAGGCCGTTATTGGTGAGTGCGCCGCCATAGTTGATGATGTTGTAGACGCCGCTGCCAAAGCCGCCGATATCGGTGACGTTGAGTTTGCCGCCCAAGGTCAGATCGCCGCCGACACTCAGCAGCCCGCTGCCACCGCCCATCACCGGCACACCGAGGCCGACGTCCAGGTTGGCGTTATTGCCCAGCACCAACGAGCCCACCGACAGCGTGCTGCCGGAGGTCAGGCCGATATGCCCGCCATCGGCCACCGTCACCGCGCCCGCCAGCGAACCGGGGCCGGTCAGCGTCGCGCCGGTATTGACCGCCACCGTGCCGCTGGCCAGCGAGCCGCTGACATTCAAGGTGCCGTCATTGACGTTGGCCGCGCCGCTGATGCTATTGACGCCACTCAGGTTGAGCACGCCAGTGCCGTTTTTATCCAGGTTACCGGCACCGTTAAGCGTGCCTGCGAAGGTGTTGTCGAGGTTGCTGCCACCCACCGCCAGCGTGCTGCCGCCCGCCACCTGAATCGCGCCGGTACCAGCCAAGGTATTGAGGCTGGCGTTGCCGCCCAGATTGAGGCTGGCACCGCCGCCGACATTGACGCCGGAGGTGTTGCCCAAGGCCGCGTTACCTGCGGTCGTCACACTGCCGCCAAGTACATTGAGAGGGCCGGAGAAGGTGTTATTGCCGCTGAGCAGCACGTCTGCCGCGCCATTTTTGATCAGCGCCGCATTGCCCGCCAGCACACCGGCCAGGGTCAGGTTGTTGTTACCGGCCACACTGAGGTCGGCATTCAGGTTGACGGCGTTGGCCAATACCAGCGGCACGCTGTTATCTAACGTGCTTGCGCCAGTGACGGTCAAAGCGCCCGTACCCAAGCCTGTGGCATTGCCGACCGTCAGCGTACCGGCCGCAAGCGTGGTGCCGCCGCTGTAGGTATTGGCGCCGTTGAGGGCCAGGTTGGCGTTGCCGTTCTTGATCAGCGCCGCGCTGCCATCGACCACACCGCCAAGCGCCAGGTCGTTGCTGCCAACCACGGTCAGCGCAGCATTGAGCGTGGTGTTATTGGCCAGCGCCACTGCGGCACTGCTATCCAGCGTCGCTGCGCCATTGACGGCCAGGCCGCCGCTGCCCAGTGCCGAACCATTGCCCAGTACCAAGCCACCCGCGTTCAACTGCGTACCACCGAGGTAGGCATTGTTGCCGTTGAGTGTCAGGTTGCCCGCCCCGCTTTTAGTCAGGCCACCGGCGCCGCTGACCAGCCCATTGAGGGTCAGGTCAGCGCTGCCGAGAATGCCCAGGTTGCCCGCCAGGTTCACGGCATTGGCCAGGCTGACTGCACTGCTGGTATCCAGCGTGGTGCCGGCCGCCGCATTCAACGCGCCGGTGCCCAGTGCCGTGTTGGAAGCCAGGATAAGCCCACCCACGTTCAGTGCAGTCGGCCCTGCATAGGTGTTGTTGCCACTCAAGGTCAGGCTGGCGATGCCGTTCTTGATCAGGCTGCCGGTGCCGGCCACGGTGCCGGCCAAAGTCAGCGCGTTGCTGCCGCCGACGGTCAGCGTGCCGTTGACGTTCACATCATTGGCCAGGCTGACAGCGGCATTGCTGTCCACGCTGGTGCCATTGGCGGTGGTCAATACACCGCTGCCCAACGCACTGTTATTGCCGACCACCAACGTACCGCCATTGAGCGCGGTGCCGCCGGTGTAGGTGTTGGCGCCATTGAGCACCAGGGTCCCCGCATCCAGCTTGGCCAGGGTGCCGCCGCCATTGAGGGCGACGCCCAGGGTGGCGGTGGCATTCGGGTCAACGCGCACGGCGGTGTTGCCGCCGGTGCCATTGAACAAGGTCAAGGCCCCCGCCGTGCCGCCGACCACGTTGTAGCCGTCGGTGACGAATTGCAGGCCGGTAATCGCTTGGGTGCCGTCCACGGTGACGGTACCTGCCGTGCCCTGGAAGACCGCAAAGCTGTTTGGCGCCCAGGCGGTGTTGAACGAACCGTTAACGCCTGTCCAGTGGGTGGCGGCGGTTGTCCAGGTCCCGCTGCCGCCTTCAATGGTGCCGTTACCGGTAGTCTGGCTCCCATCCCAGAACTGCACGGTGGTATTGCCGTTGACCAGCAGGTTGATCTGGTTGCCGATCGCTGTTTGCAGGTCCAGGTCGGTGGCCGGGATATTCACCGGCAGGCTGCCCAGTTGCAGGCCGTTATTGGTCAGGCCGCCGGTGTAGTCGATCAACCGGTAGATGCCGGGGCCGAAGCCACCGATATCGCTGACATTCAGCGTGCCGTCCAGGGTCAGGTTACCGCCCACATGAATCAGCGCCGTGCCGCCGGTAGACGGGGCGCCGAGCCCGGCATCGAGATTGGAGCTGGTATTGAGTACCAAGGAACCGACCGTCAGGGTATTGCCCGAGTTGACCGCCAGGTGGCCGCCATCGGCAATGATGACTGCGCCCACCAGGGTGCCGGTGCCGCCGAGGGTGGCGCCATTTGCCACGTTCACATTGGTACTGGCCAGCGCGCCGTTGACCAGCAGGCTGCCGGCGTTGACCTGGGTGTCACCGGTCAACACGCTGAGGCCGCCGAGGGTCAAGGCACCGCTGCCGATTTTGTTGAGACCGCCCAACCCGGCGAGTACGCCGCCGAACGTGCTGTCGAGGTTATTGCCGCCGACACTCAAGGTGCTGCCGGTGCCGACAACGGCCACGCCGTTGCCGGTGAGTTCACCCAGGCTGGCCGAGCCACCCAGGTTCAATTGTGTACCGCTGCCCAGGTTGACCCCGGCGCCTGCGCCCAGCGCGTCGTTACCGAGCGTGCTAAGGCTGCCCGATTGCACGTCGAACAGGCCGGAGAAGGTGTTGTTGCCAGTCAGGGCCAGGTCGCCAGTGCCGGTTTTGATCAGATTGGCGCTACCCCCCACCCCACCCGCCAGCGTCAGGTTGTTATTCAGGCTGCCCACCGTCAGGTTGGCGTTGACGTTGACCGCATTGGCCAGCACCAGTGGCGTGCCATTGTTAAGGTTGGCCGCACCGCCCACCGTCAAGGCACCCGTCCCGAGGGCTGTCGCAGTGCCAAGGGTCAAGGTACCCGCATTGAGCGTCGTGCCGCCGCTGTAGGCATTGAGGCCATTGAGGGTCAGGTTGGCCGCGCCATTCTTGACCAGCGCACCGGTGCCGGTGAGCAGGCCGCCCAGGGTCAGGTCATTGTTGCCAGCCACCGTCAAGCCAGCGTTCAGTACAGCGCTATTGCCGATGCTCAGCGCGCCGCTGTTATCCAGCGTCGATGCGCCACCGACCGTCAGGTTGCCCAGGCCCAGCGCGAGGTTGTTGCCCAGAGTCAGGGTGCCCGCGTTCAGCGTCATGCCGCCCAGGTAGGTATTGGCGCCATTGAGGATCAGGTTGGCTGCGCCATTTTTGCTCAGGCTGCCGGCACCATTGATTGCACCGGCCAAGGTCAGATCAGCCGTGCCGCCGATACCCAGGTTACCTGCCAGGTTGATCGCGTTATTGGCAGTGACCGCCGTGCTGGCATCCAGTGTCGTGCCGCCAGCCGCATTCAACACGCCAGTGCCCAAGGCATTGTTAGCAGCCAGGATCAGCCCGCCTGTATTCAGGGCTACCGGCCCGAGGAAAGTGTTACTCGCACCCAGGGTCAAAGTGGCCGCGCCGTTTTTGATCAGGCCGCCAACGCCGCTGATCCCGCCATCAAGGGTCAGCGCGTTGCTGCCCGCGACAGTGGTGTCGCCGTTCAAGAGCAGTGTGTTGCCCAGGGTGATGGCCGCATTGCTGTCCAGTGTCGTCCCGGCCGCTGTGGTCAACAGGCCGCCGCCCAGTGCGGTGTTGCTGCCGACGATAAGCGTGCCGCCATTGAGCAAGGTGCCACCGGTATAAGTGTTGGCGCCGTTGAGCACCAGGGTGCCGGTGTCGAGTTTGTTCAGGGTGCCGGCGCCATCGATATTGACTCCGACGGTCGCGGTTGCGCCCGGATCTACACGCATCGAGACATTGCCACTGCCGCCATTGATGGCCGTCAATTGCCCGCCTGCACCGCTGACCAGGTTGTAGCCGTCGCTGACAAACTGCAGGCCGGTAAAGGCTTGCGGTCCTTGCACGGTGACCGTACCGGCAGCCCCGGTGAACACCGCAAAGCCACTGGCCCAAGGTGAGTTGGTCAGGCCATCGGCGGACGTCCAGTTAGTGCCGCCGGCGGACCAGGTGCCAGTGCCGCCATCCACCACGCCGTTGGCGACAGCTTGGCTGCCGTCCCAGAAGCGGATATTGGGCGCCGCCACCACCAGGTTGACCTGGTTGCCGACCGAGGTTTGTACCAGCAGATCGCCGAGGCCATAACCCACGGGAACACCGGCTACCGTCAGGCCACCGGTCAGGCCGCCGGTGTAGTTGATCAGGCGATAAGTGCCCGCGCCAAAACCACCGGCATCGGTGACGTTCAGGTTACCGGCGAGCGCCACGTTACCGCCGACATTGAGCAAGGAAGTCAGGGATGGCGCACCGAGGGCAACATCCAGGTTGCCACCCGCGACCATGTTCAGCGCACCGGCCGACAAGGTATTGCCGCTGCTCAACGCCAGATGGCCGCCGTTGTTGACATTCAACGCGCCCAGCAGCGAGCCGGTACCGGTCAGCGTACCGCCGTTGTTGACGTTGACCTGAGTACTGGCCAGGGAACCACTGAGGTTCAAGGTGCCTGCATTGATCGCCGTGTTGCCAGTGACGCCATTGATGCCGGTAAGGTTGAGGGTGCCGGTGCCGACCTTGATCAGCCCGCCAGTACCACTTACATCACCATCAAACGTACTGGTGGTGTTGACCCCGCCAACGGTCAAGGTGTTGGCGCCACTGAGTTGCACGCTACCGCTGCCGCTCAAGCCGGCCAGGCTGACGTCGGCGGCCAGGTTGACCCCGGCGCCCGCACTCACGTTCACCCCGGAAGTGCTGCCCAGGGCATTGGCATTGACCAGCGTCAAGCTGCCGGAGACCACGTCCACGGCGCCGGTGAAGGTGTTGTTGCCGGCCAGGGTCAGGTCGGACAAGCCATTTTTGATCAGGTTGCCGGCGCCGCTGACCACGCCGTTCAGGCTCAGGTCGTTGTTGCCGGCGACGGTGAGGTCGGCGTTCAGCGCAATCGCATTGCCGATACCAAAGGACGCGCTGTTGTCCAGGGTCGCCGCGCCGCCGACGGCCAAGGCACCGCTGCCCAGGCCATTGGCGTTGCCCAGGGTCAAGGTCCCGGCATTGAGGCTGGTGCCGCCACTGAAGGTGTTGATGCCGTTGAGGGTCAGGTTGGCCAGGCCACTTTTGGTCAGCGGCCCTGCCCCGCTGAGTACACCCGCCAGGGTCAGGTTATTGGTACCGCCTACGGTCAGCCCGGCGTTGAGCACAACGTTGTTGCCCAGGCTGAATGCCCCGTTGCTGTCCAACGTCGACGCGCCGCCAACGGTCAAGTTACCCAGACCCAGGGCTGAGTTGGAGCCGGCCGTCAGGGTGCCAGCATTGAGCGTGGTGCCGCCCAGGAAGTTGTTGGGGCCGTTGAGCACTAGATTGGCGGCGCCGTTTTTAGTCAGGCTGCCAGCGCCATTGAGCGTACCGGCCAGCGTCAGGTCGGCGGTGCCGCCGATGCCCAGGTTGCCGGCCAGGTTGACCGCGTTGGTCAACGTGGCGGCCGTGTTGGCATCCAGCGAAGTCCCGCCTGCCGCATTCAAGGTCCCGGCGCCCAACGCGCCGCTCGCCCCCACCACCAGCTTGCCGGTGTTCAACGCCGTGGTGCCCAGGTAGGTGTTCGCGTGGTTGAGCACCAGGTCGCCCGCGCCGTTCTTGATCAGGCCACCGAGGCCTGCCACCGTGCCGCCCAGGGTCAGTGCATTCACACCGGCGATGGTCAGATTGCCGCCCAGATTGATGTTATTGCCCAGGCTCACCGCTGCACCACTTTGCAAGGTGGTGCCGGCCGCTGCGTTCAATGCGCCGGTGCCGATTGCCGTGTCGGAGCCGACCACCAGCGTCCCCGTGTTCAGCGCAGTGGGGCCGGTGTAAGTATTGGCGCCATTGAGCGTCAGGCTGCCGGCGCCGCTCTGGGTAAGCCCACCGTTGCCGCTAATGGCGCCGTTCAGGCTCAGCGTACCGGCTACGTCGGTCGTCAGGTTGTCGTTAAGGGTGAACGTGTTGGCAAGGCTGACTGTGCCAGGCGCCTGCAACGTCGATGCGGCCGTGACGGTGACAGCGCCGCTGCTCAGCGCCAGGTCATTGCCCAACTGCACCGAACCGCCGGACAGCGTGGTGGCGCCGGTGTAGGTGTTGGCGGCATTGAGGATCAGTTGACCGGTGCCCGCCTTGGTCAAGCCGCCGGTGCCCGAGAGCACGCCGCCCAGGGTCAGCCCGGTATTGGCGCCCTGGACGGTCAACCCGCCGGTGCCCAGCGTGAGCAAGTTAGCCAGCGTCAGGTTATTGGCCGTTGCTTCGATAATCCCGCCATTGGCGGTGATTGCCCCAGTACCGAACGTCGCACTGTTATCGAACTGCGAAATGCCGCCATTGAGCGTGGTGCTGCCGCTGACCAACGGCCCCTGCAGCGTCCAGGTGCCGCCGTTGATGGTCAGGTTGTTGAAATTGATGTAGGTGGCGCTGGACGCCGTGCCGGTGCCGCTGCTGCCAACGCCGCCGGGGTTTTTCAGGATCAAGGTATTACTGCCGTTTGCGCCGCCATCCACCTGCCCGGTGGGGGCAAACGTCAGGTTCACGCCCACCAGGCCGCCGAGGCTCAGGCCGATACCGCCGCCCGAGGACACGCTCGACCCGGTCACCGCCGTAAAGGTGTTGGTGCTGCTTGCCCCCATCGACACGCCGCCGGAGATGATCCCGCTGTTGACGAAGGTGTTACCCAACGTGGACGCCTCGAACGCAACCCGTCCGGTGAGCGCGCCACTGTTGGTCATATTGACCTGGCCGCCACCTTGCACGGCGACCACTGGCGTGTCAGAGGCAAACAACGAAAGCCCGAGCAAGGGGTTGGAGCCGAGGGTGCCGGCGTTGGTGAGGGTGGTGGTGCCACCGACGCCATTGGTGACGTTCAGCGCCGCGCCCGCCAATGAAGTCAGGTTGAGCCCCAGCAATGCGCCGGTACCGCGGATGATCCCGGTGGCCGTGTTGGTGAAATTCACCGTACTGGCCGCGGTGTTCCCCATCACCACACCACCGCTGAGCAGGGATACAAGCCCGAGCAGCGCCGGGTCGATGGTGCCGGAGTTGTTCAATGTGGTGTTGTTACCGGTCAGGTTCAACGCAATGCCGCCCAACGTCGCATTGAGCTGCGCGCCCGGGTTGACGTTGACCGTCAGGTTATTCACCGCACTCGAAAAGGTGTTCAGAAACAGCGGTAACGAGGGCACCCCCGTGCACGTCACCGTGGCACCCGCCGTGGGGCTTGCGGGCGAGCAGGCCGCCATCGCTGCGGGGCTTGCAAGCCCCATCACCAACCCCGCTACGCCGAGGCGAATCGCGAGAGAAAGCGCAGAAATACGAGGTGCAACGGCAGTAGCAAGTCTTCTATCCACGCTCAACTCCTTGTGGTTCAAGCCTTTCATCCATGAGTGCGTAGAAGCTCAACTTTATTGACCCACACGCATCGAATTCGAGATACCTGACCGTGGTGACAACTGATCCAATTTGTCGAAACGGTAGTAGACCTACAGAAAAGTCATTGAATTAAATGGTATTAATACTTTCGTAAGCGCCCCGTAAGAACGGGATTACAGCCAGCATCCCATTGACTGTCGCGACATAAATACAAGTTTCTAAATGTAAAAAACGCTCTAATAGCGCCCTGTAGATTCGCTTAAAAGATCTGGGAGATCTCAATGCCCCATGAAGGCAACCTGTTACAAGCAGCCGTGGTGTTCCTGCTCGCCGCTGTGTTGACCGTGCCTTTGGCCAAGCGCCTGCAACTGGGCGCCGTGCTGGGCTATTTGTTTGCCGGCGTGATCATCGGCCCGTCGGTTCTGGGCCTGATAGGCAACCCGCAGAGCGTGGCGCAGTTTTCTGAATTGGGCGTGGTGTTGCTGCTGTTTATCATTGGCCTGGAGCTGTCGCCCAAACGTTTATGGGTGATGCGCAAGGCGGTGTTCGGCGTCGGCCTGGCTCAGGTGGTGCTCACCGCCGTGGTGATGGCCGTGGTGGCGTTGTGGCTGTTTGGCCAACCCTGGAACAGCGCAATCGTGCTGGGCCTGGGCCTGGCGCTGTCCTCCACGGCGTTTGGCCTGCAAAGCCTGGCCGAACGCAAGGAGCTCAACCAGCCCCACGGGCGCCTGGCCTTTGCCATCCTGCTGTTCCAGGACATCGCGGCGATCCCGCTGATCGCCATGGTGCCGCTGCTGGCCGGCAGTGATCACCCGACGACCGAAGCCCAGGGCGTGCAACACGTGCTGCAGATTCTGGGCAGCATCGCCGTGGTGATCATCGGCGGGCGTTACCTGCTGCGCCCGGTGTTTCGCATCGTCGCCAAGACCGGCCTGCGCGAAGTGTCCACCGCCACTGCGCTGCTGGTGGTGATCGGCACCGCCTGGTTGATGGAGTTGGTGGGCGTGTCCATGGCCCTCGGTGCCTTCCTCGCCGGGCTGTTGCTGGCCGATTCGGAGTACCGCCACGAACTGGAATCCCAGATCGAGCCGTTCAAGGGCCTGCTGCTGGGCCTGTTTTTTATCAGCGTGGGCATGGGCGCCAACCTCAGCCTGCTGCTCAGCACGCCGCTGATGGTGATCGGCCTGACCCTGCTGCTGATCGGCCTGAAACTGCCGCTGCTGTACGCCGTGGGCCGGTGGGTGGGTGACCTCAACCGCGAAAGCGCTTTGCGCCTCGGTGTAGTACTGGCCGCAGGCGGTGAGTTCGCCTTCGTGGTGTTCAAGATCGGTCGCGACCAGGGCCTGTTCGAGCCGCACCTTTACGACGTGCTGGTGCTGACCATCACCCTGTCCATGGCCGTGACGCCGCTGCTGCTGTTGGTGTGCCCCAAGCTGTTCAAGCCCAAGGCCAAGTCGGTGGAAGTGCCGGAGGAATACCGCACCATCGAAAGCGATGCGCCCCGCGTGGTGATCGCCGGCATGGGCCGTATGGGCCAGATCGTCGCGCGGATTCTGCGCGCGCAGAACATTTCGTTTATTGCCCTCGACACCTCGGTGGAAACCATCGAGCTGACCCGCAGCTTCGGTGGCATGCCGGTGTTCTACGGCGACCCGCAGCGCCCGGAAATCCTGCATGCGGCCAAGGTCGACCAGGCCGAGTTTTTCGTGATCGCCATGGATGACCCGGAGATCAACATCAAGACCGCCGCCCTGGTGCGCAGCCTCTACCCACACATGAAAATCATCGCCCGCGCGCGCAACCGCCAGCACGTTCACCGCCTGGTCGACCTGGACGCCTCGCCGGTACGCGAGACCTTCTACTCCAGCCTGGAAATGAGCCGGCGCACCTTGGTCGGCCTGGGCTTGAGCCAGGCCCAGGCTGACGCGCGCATCGATCGATTCAAAAACCATGACCATCAGTTACTCGCCGCTCAGCATGCGGTGTATGACGACGCGGCCAAAGTATTGCAATCGGCCCAGGAAGCACGCACGGAACTGGCGCGGCTGTTTGAGATGGACCGGCTTGAGGAGGAGTCCGACAAGGTGTGAGCTTACGGATGAACGACATTGCGAAATTTCTGACAGAATACGCCGCAATTTCGTTCATCCTTGGAGCGCTTCATGGCCACTTTCACCAAGACCGCCGTCCTGCTGGCCCTTGCGCTTACCGCCGGTAGCGTGTTCGCCGCCAGCAAGTCCCCTGCCACCCAGACCATCTCGACCTTGGGCGGCAAATTCACCTTCAACCTGCCCAAGGCGTTCGTCGCTGACACGCTGCCAACCGGCAAGGTCGAGGATGGCACCGCCGACACCCAAGGCACGCTGTACGCTAACGCGACCACGAAAAGTGTAGTGATCGTCGCCGAAACCGTGCGTAACGACGGGGCAAGCATCAAGGACAATGACCCGCAGTTCCTCGATGGCGCCGTGGCGGACTTCGTCAAGGACCAGAGCGCTGCCCTGCCCGACTTCAAGAAGCAAAACGAGAAGAAGCTGACGTTCAAAGGCCTGGGCCTGCGCCAGGTGGACAGCACGGCGACCCAGGGCGGTGGCAAGACGTTGAACTCCACGTTCCTCGGCGGTTCGGGCAACCATCTGCTGGTGATCCAGGCGATTTCGCGGGCCGACGATGTGAAGGGGCATGCCGAGTTGGTGAAGCAGATTACCGGCGGCAAGTAACCTGGTTTAACAAACAACACACATCAACTGTGGGAGCTGGCTTGCCTGCGATAGCTATTTACCAGTCGACCTATTGGGTGACTGATACACCGCTATCGCAGGCAAGCCAGCTCGCACATTGTTTAACCGCGTGTTTACTTCAGGCTATTTTCCAGCCAAGCCTTGAGGTCCTGTATCTCAGCCTCGCTCACGGTATGCGGCATGCCCACATACCCATGAAACTCAGGCTTCAACCCCAGGCCCAGCAACACCTCATTGGCGCGGGTGGCCGACGCATACGGCAGTGCCTGGTCCAGGGTGCCATGGCCGATAAAAATCGCCAGCTTATTCAATGACTCATCAGGCTTGAGCTCAGCCTTGAGCACCGGCAACACGCTGCCACTCAACGCCGCAATCCCGCGCACCATGGCAGGCTTTCGCAAGCCCACTTCATACGCCATGATCGCGCCCTGGCTGAACCCCACCAGGAACACCCGATCACTTTGGGTGTGGTATTTGGCCGTGGCCTTGCTGACAAAATCCTCAATCAGCTTGGCGCTGCGTTGCAAATCCGCGGTCTCGCCGTCGTAGTCGCCTTCACCGGATTTCCTGGCAAACCAGCGATAACCGCTGGGGTCCACCGGCATCGGCGCGCGGGCCGACAAATAGGTCCAGGTCGACGGCAACGCGTCCTTGATACCAAACAAGTCTTCCTCGTTACTGCCAAACCCGTGCAGAAAGATCACCAGTGGCTGGTTGCGCGCATCACTCTGCGTCTGCTCCAGGTAGGCCAAGGGCAAGTCGGTGTGCAAGGCATTATCGGCGTGGGCGGAACCGGCGACTAACGCCAGCGCCAGGGCTAACTGTTTGAACATGAGCATCAACCTCAGGGTTTGCGCAACAGATACGTGTCCATGATCCAGCCATTTTCCTGGCGCGCGGCCTTGCGCACCCGTTGGATTTCGTCGGCCACTTCGCTGACTTTGCCGCTGATAAGAATTTCATCCGGCGTGCCCAGGTAGGCGCCCCAATAAATATCCATATCCTGGTCGGCCACAGTGCGGTAGGAGTCCTCGGCATCGAGCATCACCACCAAGGTATCGGCATCACTCGCCTGCCCCGCCGCCAACCGGCGCCCAGTGGTGATCTCGATGGAGCGGCCAATACGGTTGAGCGCCACCTTATGCTGGGCCGCCAGGGCCTGCACACTGGTGATGCCGGGGATCACTTCGAATTCGAACGCACAACGGCCGCTGGCCAGAATCGCCTGCAGAATGCGGAGGGTGCTGTCGTACAGCGCCGGGTCGCCCCAGGCCAGGAAAGCGCCCACTTCACCGTCGGCCATGTGCTCGTTGATCATGCGCTCGAACGTCTGCTGTTTGTCGCGGTTCAAGTCCTGCACGGCGGTGGTGTAGTCGATATCACCGCGCACGCGCTCGGGGCAGTCGGCCTCGACGAAACGGTAACCGGGCTCGGTGATGTAGGTCTCGCAGATCTCGCGGCGCAGGTCGATCAACTTGTCTTTGCTCTGGCCCTTGTCCATCAGGAAAAACACGTCGGTGCGGTTCAGCGCCTTTACGGCCTGCATCGTGATGTAGTCGGGGTTGCCGGCGCCAATGCCGATGATCAGGATGCGTTTCATGGGGTGCTCTCATTGCGGGGCGTGGATTTTGCCACGTTCACAGGGTCAGGCGTGAGTTTCCAGGCGCAGGCGCCACACATTGTTAAAGCGCAGCTCGGTGGCGGACAGCGGCTCGACGTCGATCAGGTAGAACTTCGAGAGGGGAAACTGCATGACGTAAAGCAGGGCGGCGCGGATCACGAACGGATGGGTGACGGCCACGACATGGCCGGGTTGGGTTTCAAGGGATTTGATCCAATGTCCAACCCGCACACAGAGCTGTTCCACTGATTCACCGCCATGGGGTGCGGCGGTGCTGTCGGTCATCCAGGCGGCCAACGCGTCGGGGGCCAACTGATCGATGGCCTGGCCTTTCCAGGCGCCGAAATCAGCGTCACGCAAAGCATTTTCGATCTGCGCCTCGGCACCGAACAGGCCCGCGGTCTGACGGGTTCTGGCCTCGGGCGCGCTGACTAACCGCAGGGTTTTCTTGAAACGCCCGGCCAGGGATAGCGCCGCACCTTGCCAATCCATCGCCACAGACTCGTCATCGGGAAAACGCCCGTACTTTTGCAGCGGCGTGACGGCATGGCAAATCAAGGTCAAGCGAGTGGCCTGCATCACAATTCACTCTGTTTCGTGGCGCAGTCAGCGGAGACTGGCGGAGTTGTCTCAATATATTACAACACACATGAAACAGGACGTCGGTCAAACCCCAACGCCCCTGAGCGATCAGGCCAGCGCCGCAGTCGCAGGCGGCGCGACCACCGGGCTACCGCTGGCAACAAAGTCCTCTTTGCGCAACACCACCAGGGCAATCAGCGACACCACACCGGTGGCCACGTAGAAGTACCACGGTGAAGTGATGTCGCCCGTCACCTTGATCAGCCAGGTGGAGATCAGCGGCGCGCTGCCACCAAACACCGCGACCGGCACGTTATAGGCCACGGCAATCCCGGTGGAGCGGATGCGCGTGGGCAGCAACTCACTCATCAGCGCGTAGGTGGATGAGGCGTACAGCCCGAACAGGATCGCCACCGCCATCAACGGCGCGAAGAACGACGCGGGCGTGGCGGTGGGGGCCGACTTGAACAGCCAGAACATCGCCAGCGTAGCCAAAGTGCCGATCACCATCAGAAACGGCTTGCGCCCGTACTTGTCGGTGAAGGCGCCTCCAAACGGCATCACGAACGCCGCCGAGAAACTGGCGACAAACACATAGAGCAAGGTGGTGCCGCTGTCGAACTTGAGGATCTTGGCCATGTAGGTCGAGGCGAAGGTCAGCACCAGGTAAAAGATCGAGCTGTGCAAGGTGATGATGAAAAACACCAGGGCGATGGCGCGTTTCCACTGCCAGACCTCGCGCAGCGGCGCGCGGGAGGTTTGCCCGGCGCGTTGCAGGGCCAGAAACTCCGGGCTGTCTTCGAGCTTGAGGCGGATATACATGGAGATAAAACCCAGCGGCGCCGCGATCAGGAACGGCACACGCCAGGCCCATTCCTGCATCGTGTCGGCGCCCAAAATCCAGGTCATACCATTCGCCACGGCGCCACCCAGCAGCAGGCCGAGTACGGCGGTGACCATCAACCAGCACGTGGCAAAACCGCGGCGGCCGGGGCCGGCGTATTCGGAGATAAAGCTGGTGACCGTGCCGATTTCGCCGCCCGCCGAAAAGCCCTGCACGCAGCGCACCAGAATCAGCAGGATCGGCGCGGTGATGCCCAGGGTTGCGTAAGTGGGCAGCAAGCCCAGCAGCACAGTGGAACCGGACATCATCACCAGTGCCATGATCAGGGTTTTGCGCCGGCCGATCTTGTCCGCCAGCGGGCCGAAGAACAGCCCGCCCAACGGCCGGATAAAGAAGCTCAGGGCGAACGCGGCGAAACTGGCAAGCAGGCTGGTGGTAGGGTCATCGGAGACGAAAAACGCCTGGCCGATGTACACGGCGAGAAAGCCGTAGACGCCATAGTCATACCACTCGATCAGGTGGCCCGAGGTGGCACCGAGAAATGCACGGCGGCGCTTGCGCTGCGTGTCTTGCGCTGTATTGCCCATCGAAGGGACTCCTTGTCGGTTGTTCTGTCCATGAAAAGCTAGGAAAGCGCGGCGATACTCGCTGCTTTCAACCACTGCCGCAAGTCGGTCTTGAGGGTTTTGCCGTAGCTGTTCTTCGGCAAATCGGCTCTGAACACATACTTTTTGGGTTTCTTGAATGACGCCATGCGTTCCAGAAACCACGCGGTGAGTTCGGCCTCATCCAATGCCTGCCCGCTGCGTGTGACCACAAAGGCCACCACGGACTCACCCCATTGCGCGTCCGGCTCGCCCACCACACACACCTCGGACACCTCGGGATGCTGCACCAGCACTTCCTCGACTTCACGCGGGTACACATTGCTGCCGCCGCTGATGATCACGTCTTTGGAACGATCGGTGAGGGTCAGGTAGCCGGCCGGGTCGAGAAAGCCGATGTCACCGGTGAGCAGCCAGCCATCGACCAGGGTTTGCGCGGTGGCCTGCGGGTTGCGCCAATAACCTTGCATCACCGTGGCGCCGCGCACGGCGATCTCACCGCGCTCGCCGGTCGGCAGCGGTTGGTGCCGGGCATCCAGAATACGGATTTCAACACAGGCTTGCGCATGGCCGACGGAGGCTGCCAGGGTTGACCAGCCTGAGCGCTGACGGTCCGCGATCAGGGCGCGGGGCAATACGCTGATGGTCATCGGGCTTTCACCCTGGCCGTAGATCTGCACCAAGCGCGGGCCGAAGGTGTCGAGCGCCTCGCACAGATCGGCCAGGTACATCGGCCCGCCCCCGTAGACGATGGTCTTGATGCCGTCGCCGCCATAACCCTGGCGCCGCGCCTGTTCGACCATGCGCTTGACCATGGTCGGCGCGGCGAACAGCGATACATTGCCCAGTTGCTCAGCCAGGCCAAACAGCTCGCCGGCATCAAAACCGCCGGAAGCCGGCACCACATGCCGGGCGCCGCAGCGCACATGGATAAAGTTATACAGCCCCGCCCCGTGGGACATCGGCGCGGCATACACGGCTGCATCGTCGGCACTCACCGGGTCGACATCCGTGGGGTAACACAGCGACATGGCGACCAGGTTGCCGTGGGACAGCATCACGCCCTTGGAGCGCCCGGTGGTGCCGGAGGTGTAGAACAGCCAGGCCAGGTCCTGATCCTGGCGCGGCACCGGCTGCTCCAGGGTCGGCCAGCCACGGGTCGGCGGCAGCGTGCGGGCGTCCAGTTCCTTGCAGCGCGCAGGCAAGTCCCGGGATGACGCGAAGACCCGGCCGCCGTCGGTAAAGATCAAGCGGGCCTCGGCATCGGTGGCAATCCACGCGGCTTCTGCCGGGTGCAGTTTGGCGTTGATCGGCACCACCACGCCGCCCAGCCACCAGACGGCGTAGAGCACTTCCAGGTAGTCGCAGCTGTTTTTCATCAACAGCGCCACCGCATCGCCCGGCACCAGGCCATATTGATCGACCAGTTGCGCGGCGCGTTGGCGGACATGGGCGGCGAAGGTTGCGTAGTCGGCGACTTGCCGCGTGCCTTCAAACAACGCCGGGCGTTGCGGATCGCGGCGCTGGGTGTCGTGCAGCCAGTTGGCAATGTTCATGGCTCAGCTCCGACGCGCGTGCAGCACCGAGGCATAGTTGGCCACGGCCATCCCGCCCATGTTGAACACCAAACCGAACTCGGGGTTAGGCACTGCCAGGCCGATCGGCTCGCCGGTCAATTGGCGAAACGCCAGGGCATGCATCGACACGCCGGTGGCGCCCACCGGATGCCCCTTGGCCTTGAGCCCGCCGGACAGGTTCACCGGCAACCGCCCGCCTGCGCGCACCACGCCGCTGTCAAGCACACGGTGCCCCTCGCCTTTGGGCGCCAGGCCCATGGCTTCGTAGATCAGCAGCTCGGCGATGGTGAAGCAGTCATGCACCTCAGCGAAGCTCAGGTCGGCCAGGGTGATATTCGCCCCGCGCAACGCCGTGTGGATCGCGCGTTGCGGGCCTTCAAAGGCGAGGATGTCGCGCTGGGCAATCGGCAGGCAATCGTTGACCTGGGTCAGTGTGCGAATCTGCACATCACGACGAAACGCGCGCGCACGCTTGGGCGAAGCCAGGATGATCGCGGCGGCGCCGTCGCTGATCAGCGAGCAATCGGTCAGGCGCAGCGAATCGGCCACAAACGGGTTGCTCTGGGACACGTTGTTGCAGTGTTCGAAATCCATCACCCGGTGCATCTGCGCCAACGGGTTGGCCATGGCATTGGAGTGGTTTTTGGTGGCGATGGCCGCCATCGAGCCCAACGGGCAGTGGTAGCGCTCGGCATACTGACGCGCCGCACGGCCGAACAACTGCGGGAAACTCAAGCCTGCTTCGGCCGGGTCGTTCTGATAGCCGGCACCGGCCAAGGCCTGGGTCACCTCGGCGGTGGTGGTGTGGGTCATCTTTTCGGCGCCCACCACCAGTACCAGCTCGGCGCTGCCGGACAGGATCGCCTGAACCCCGGCCAGGATCGCCGCCGAACCGGACGCGCAGGCGTTTTCACAGCGGGTCGCCGGTTTGAAGCGCAGCCCAGGGTCGGCCTGCAGCAGGAGCGAAGCCGGGAACCCATCGGGCACCAACCCCGAATTGAAGTGGCCAAGGAATAACGCGTCGATCTCGCTGGCGTCAATTGCCGCGTCCCTCAGGGCTTCGCGGGTGACCTGTACGATCAGATCCTCCAGGCGGGTGCCTTCAAGGCGACCGAAACGTGAATGACCGGCAGCAACAATGGAGACGCAATCAGCTGGCATAATCAATTTCTTCTATTTTTGGTGCGGACATTTACCTACAATGACCCACCGTTGGGCGCGCGCCAATTCGTGCAACTACTTACATGGCTAAGTAGCCCCAGTTGAGAAAAGCGACGAGGCAGGATGCCCAATGAACGCGTTTGCACAGCAGTTCCACGACATAGAACGCCTGGCGTTCCAACTCTCCCCCGCGCCGCAACTGGTCACCCGCAACCGCGTAATGGTCGACTGTAATGAGGCCTTCCTGCAGTTGTTCGGCTATTCGCGCGACGCATTGGTCAACCAACTGACGCTGCTGATCTACCCTTCCCAGGCGGACTACCACGCCATTGGCAAGCGCAGCCATGAATGGCTGCTGGAAAGCGAAAACGGCTTCTACTCCGACGAGCGTTTCATGCAGCACCACAACGGCGAAGTGTTCTGGGCCAAGTCCCACGGCTACACCCTCACGCCCAAAGACCCGTTCAAGCTGATGATCTGGCACTTCGAACGCCTGGACCGCACGCACCAGGGCACCGGCGATCTCACGCCACGGGAGCGGGAAATCGCCATGCACATCGTCAATGGCCTCAAGTCCAAGGAAATCGCCTTGCGCCTGGCGATCTCCCACCGCACGGTGGAGGTGCACCGCGCGCGTTTGATGAGAAAGTTGCAGGCCAAGACGGTGGTGGAGTTGGTGTCGAAGATTATTAAGGTGGCGTGACAGAGGTAGATTTTTGTCGGGTTCCGCTATCACTCGAAGCGATAGCCGTGCTGCCCGCTGAAAAACGCACCTGTCATGCCCTGGGACTTTCCTGCCTCAAGTGCGCCATCAAGCACGTCCATACAATTCGCATCCATGCAGGCCGCCTAAGCTTCTGACTTTCCAAAATCGGCTGGAGAGCAGGCATGGGTAGAAAAGCGAATAGGGTAAGCCTGGCGGTGACGCTGTTGGTCGGGGCCATGATGAACAGCGCGTTCGCGGCAACGCCGAGCGTGGCAGTGGCGCCGCAGTACGACACCAGCCACGTCTACGTGGCACCCGCTGATGTGGACCGCTTTGCCACGAGCTTCCTGGCGACCTTCGGTGGCAAAAGTACCCCACAGGTGGTGGTGAACGTACTGCCAGTGCCAAGCAGTACCACCTCGCAATTGCTGCAGACGCCGGTCGGTACAGTGTCACTATTCGGCTTCAGCACCCCTATACCGCATCCGTTTGGCCAGGAGCGCAACGGTTACCTGGTCAAGGACATGGACGTGGCCCTCAAGGCCGCGCGAGAAAATGGTGCAGCCGTGATTGTCAGTGACTTTCCCGACCCTATCGGCCGCGATGCCGTGGTGCAGTGGCCAGGCGGTGTGAACATGCAGCTCTACTGGCACACCCAGGCCCCTAACTACGCAGGGTTCCAGACGGTGCCGGAAAACCGCGTCTACCTGCCTGCCGAGCGGGCCGATGCGTTTATCAAAGCGTTCCTCGGCTTTTCCCATGGCAAGGTCCTGGCTGACGACAAACACGCGCCGGGTATCGATATCGGCCAGGGCGGCCTCTACCGGCGTGTCGACCTGCAATCGCCGTTCGGACGCATGGCCGTACTGGTGACCAATGGCCAACTGCCCTACCCGTTCGGCCATGAGACCACCGGTTACCAAGTCGACGACCTGACGGCCACCCTGGCCAAAGCCACAGGCTCTGGCGCCACTGTGCTGGTACCGGCGTTCGCGAGCAAAGGGCGGCGCAGCGCAATGGTCGAATTTCCCGGTGGATACGTCGCGGAAATTCACCAGCTCAGCGCGGCAAAATGAATCGTCTTACCCCCTGGGGCTTGGCCGTGCTGTGGCCGCTGCTCACCGCCAGCGCCCACGCCGAGGAGCAAGCCACCCGACCGGTGCTCAAAACCAACCGCTGGCAGGAAAACTGGTCGGTGCTGCAAGACCCGGCGCTGCGCACGCAACCGTTGGACAATTTGAAGTACATCCCGCTGTCAAGCGCCAACCCGATGACGTACCTGTCGTTGGGCGCGAGCTTGCGCGAACGTTTCGAGATGAACGATGCCAGTGGGTTCGGCGTGCGCGATGTGCAGCGTGATCGCTACCTGATCCAGCGCTTTGAGGTCCACGCGGACCTGCACCTGGACGAAAACTGGCGGGTGTTCACCCAACTCGAAGATGCTCGGGCGTACGACAAAACCACGGTGGGTGGTGCCGATCAAAACCGTGTCGACTTGCGGCTGGCGTTTGCCGAGTACGTGAACACTTTCAGCAGCGGGACGTTCAAAAGCCGTATCGGCCGCCAGGACTTTGCCTTCGACTTGCAGCGTTTTATCTCGTCGCGGGATGGGCCGAATGTGCGCCAGTCGTTCGATGCGCTCTGGGCCGACTGGGAAACCACCCATTGGCGTTTTATCGCGATCGCCAGCCAGCCGGTGCAGTATCAGGACGAGAGACACTTCGACGACCGCTCCAACAGCGACGCACGCTTTCACCTGCTGCGGGTCGAGCGATTGGTGGGCGGCAGCAATGAGTTGTCGGCCTACTACGGCGTGTATGAACGCAGCGCTGCGCATTACCTGGACGCCGACGGCGAGGAAACCCGCCAGCTGTTCGACGCCCGCCTGGGCGGCGCGGCCCGGGGCTTCGATTGGGACATCGAGGCGATGCTGCAAAGGGGGTCGGTGGGCAGCAAGTCGATTCGAGCGTGGGCCGCTGGCAGCCGTACGGGCTATACGCTTGAGAGCCTGGCATGGCAACCACGGCTCGGCGTGCAACTGGATATCGCCTCCGGCGACCGCAAAGCGGGTGATGCTACCGTCGGCACGTTCAACCCGCTGTTTCCCAACGGCTACTATTTTTCACTGGCTGGCTATACGGGCTACAGCAACCTGATCCACGTCAAACCGTCGATCACCGTCAAGCCCATTTCCAAGCTGAGCGTACAGACTGCCATCGGCCTGCTCTGGCGACAGACCACCGAAGACGCGGTCTATACCCAACCGAACTTGCCCGTGGCCGGCACTGCAGGCCAAGGCGAACGCTGGACCGGTGCCTACGCTCAGTTGCGCACCGACTATGCCTTCACACCGAACCTTGCCGGCGCGGTCGAAGCCGTGCATTACGCGGTAGGCCGGACCCTGCGCGAGGCCGGTGGTGACGACAGCAATTACCTGGGAGTCGAGCTCAAATTCAGTTGGTAAACCCAGGCAAGCACAGGTGTACAAGCCCTTCGACAAATGCAAGACAATAGTAACGCGCAGTCATCCCCCTCAACCAAGGAGTTATGCATGAGCACATTCGTTGCCAAAGACGGTACCCAGATCTACTTCAAGGACTGGGGCAGCGGTAAACCCGTATTGTTCAGCCACGGCTGGCCGCTGGATGCGGATATGTGGGAATACCAGATGGAATACCTGAGCAGCCGCGGCTTTCGCACCATCGCTTTCGACCGCCGTGGTTTTGGCCGGTCCGACCAACCATGGACCGGCAATGACTACGACACCTTCGCCGACGATATTGCCCAGTTGATTGAACACCTGGACCTCACCGACGTGACCCTGGTGGGCTTCTCCATGGGCGGCGGCGACGTTGCTCGCTACATCGCCCGCCATGGCAACGCACGCGTAACCGGCCTGGTATTGCTGGGTGCCGTGACGCCGATCTTCGGTCAGAAAGCGGACTACCCGCAAGGTGTGCCCACCGATGTATTCGACGGTATCAAGGCCGGGCTGCTGAAGGACCGCGCGCAATTTATCAGCGATTTCAATACCCCGTTCTTTGGTATCAACCAGGGGCAGAAGGTCTCGCCGGGCGTGCTCACCCAGACCTTGCAGATTGCCTTGCTGGCATCGCTCAAATCGACGGTTGATTGCGTCACGGCATTTTCCGAAACCGACTTTCGCCCGGACATGGCCAAGGTCGATGTGCCGACCCTGGTGATCCACGGTGATGGCGACCAGATCGTGCCGTTCGAGACCACCGGCAAGGTGGCGGCGCAGATGATAAAAGGCGCGCAATTGAAGGTGTACAAGGACGCGCCGCATGGTTTTGCCGCCACTCACACCCAGCAGTTGAACGAAGACCTGTTGGCCTTCCTCAACCGCTGAAGCAACGGCGTCACCCTCTCCTTTCTTTGGCCGGGCTTGCCCGGCCTTTTTTTGTTCAGGCTCAAGCGTGACCAAGTGCCAGGCGACCGGGCCCTGCGATCAGAATGCTGGAAAACAGGATCAACAGCAGCCATCCAAACTGCCCTTCAAACAGCGACCACTCCGGGTGCACGACCAGCAAAGCCACCAGCAGCACTGCAAGGATCGGCAAACAGGCCAGGCGCACCCAGACCCCGGCGATAATCAACAACGGGCAGACAACCTCAGCGCCAATCGCCAGGCACAACGTGACATTGGCGCCCAAGTGAAACGGGTCTTCGATCAGCGTCAATTGCTGGCTGTAGTGGAGCAGTTTGGGCAGCCCATGCACCCACAGCAAGAACAGCGATGCACTGACTCGCAGAAACAGCAGCCCAAGCGCCTGACTTTTTGATTCATTCATCTGCAACGTCCATAAAAGAAACCGACGTCGATTGTGTCCGCAGAGCCGAGTCCCAGCTTGCAAGCCTGTGCTGACCTTATGGCAAAGAGCCGGTTATGCTGGGCGCCACCCAAACCACCCCGGTTGAATCAACCACCACCGGCTGCGGTCCCACTTCATACGCTCATCGCTACAGGAATCGTGAACATGACTCTGCCCCACGACATGACCCAGATTGAAATCACCACCTTCGGCGGCCCTGAGGTGCTTCAGCCTCGTCAGGTTGCAGTGCCCTCACCCGCCCCCGGCGAGATTCTGATTCAAGTGCACGCCGCCGGGGTCAATCGTCCCGATGCCCTGCAACGCGCTGGCAAGTACCCGATGAAACCCGGCATGAGCCCGATACCGGGCCTGGAAGTGGCCGGCGAAGTGGTTGCGCTGGGCGACGGCGTCAGTGAATACAGCCTGGGCGACAAGGTCTGTGCCCTGACCAATGGCGGCGGCTATGCACAGTTCTGCGCCGTACCCGCCAGCCAGGCCCTGCCGGTGCCTGAAGGCATGGATTGGATTCAAGCCGCTGCCGTGCCGGAAACCTTTTTCACTGTCTGGGCCAACTTGTTCGGCCTGGGTGGCGCGCACAAAGGCCAACGCGCCTTGATCCACGGCGGCACCAGTGGCATCGGCACCACCGCACTGATGCTCTGCCAGGAGTTCGGCATCCAGGCGTTCGCCACCGCCGGCAGTGCCGACAAATGCGCGGCGATTGCAAAACTGGGCGCCGAGCCGATCAATTATCGCGAGCAGGACTTTGCCGAGGTCATCGCCAAGAAGACCGGCGACAAAGGCGTCGACGTGATCCTCGACATCATGGGAGCCTCCTACCTGAACAACAACCTCAAGGCCCTGGGCATGGACGGGCACTTGGTGATGTTGGGCTTCCTCGGCGGCGGCAAAGCCAATGACGTCGACCTGCTGACTATCCTCGGTAAACGCGCAGTCATCACTGGTTCCTTGTTGCGCGCTCGCACCAAGGACGAGAAAGCCGCAATTGCTGAGCAGCTGCACGAATCCATATGGCCGGTGCTGTCCGCCGGGCGCTGCCTGCCGATCATCGACAAAGTGTACGAATACACCGACGCCGCCCAGGCCCATGCACGGATGGAAGGCGGGGATCATATTGGCAAGATCGTGTTGCAAGTGAGGTAATCGAGCCTCGGCGAGGCGGCTAAGGCGGCGGCACTGGCGAAGTATAAGTTGCCTGACCCACCGCCTTCGCAGCCTCGCTAAAGCTCGACAGCTCCCACAGGGGATCGGCTGTGTTGGTCAGGTCTCAGTTCGCAGGGCCGCCGCGCCATACACAAATCCCCCCAGCGACAAAGATCCAATGTGGGAGCTGTCGAGCCCCAGCGAGGCTGCGAAGGCGGCGGCACAGGCGACATATAAGCTGCCTGACCCACCGCTTTCGCAGCCTCGCTAAAGCTCGACAGCTCCCACAGGGGATCGGCTGTGTTGGTCAGGCCTCGGTTTGCAGGGCCATCGCGCCATACACAACTCCCCCCAGCGACAAAGATCCAATGTGGGAGCTGTCGAGCCTCGGCGAGGCGGCTAAGGCGGCGGCACTGGCGACATATAAGTGGCCTGAACCACCGCTTTCGCAGCCTCGCTAAAGCTCGACAGCTCCCACAGGGGATCGGCTGTGTTGGTCAGGCCTCAGTTCGCAGGGCCGCCGCGCCATACACAAATCCCCCCAGCAACAAAGATCCAATGTGGGAGCTGTCGAGCCCCAGCGAGGCTGCGAAGGCGGCGGCACTGGCGACATACAAGTTGCCTGACCCACCGCCATCGCAGTGACTTAGCGCACTGACCCGGCGTACACCGGGTAGTCGGTATAGCCCTGCGCCGAGCCGCCGTACATCCCTTCTGCCCGCAGCGGGTTCAATGGCCAGCCGTTGAACAGTCGCTGTGGCAGGTCCGGGTTGGCAATGAACGGGCGACCGAAGGCGATCAAGTCCGCCAGCCCCGACTCCAACAGCTTTGCACCGCGCTCAGCGGTGTAACGCCCGGCGTAAATGATCCTCCCGCTGAAGGTGCTGCGCACCGCCTGGCGGAAGGTTTCAGGCAGGTCAGGCGCGTTGTCCCAGTCGGCTTCGGCGATGGACACATAGGCAATGCCGGACGCCTCCAGCACCTTGATCGCCTCGATATAGGTGTGATGCGGGTCTTCCTCCACCAGGCCGATATACACGCGGTCCTGATCAGTGCCGCTGAATAGCGGCGAAAAACGCACGCCAAGACGCTCCGGCCCGACCACGGCCGTCACTGCTTCAACGATTTCGCGCAAAAAGCGCAGGCGATTGTGCAACGAGCCGCCGTATTCGTCGTCGCGCTGGTTGGCATGGGCAGAGATGAACTGGTTGACCAGGTAACCATTGGCAGCATGGATTTCCACGCCGTCAAAACCTGCGTCCAAGGCATTGCGCGCAGCCTGTGCGTAATGCCCAACCAACTCCTCAATCTCCAGCACGCTCAATGCACGCGGCACCGGCGGCTGTTTCAATTCACCCACGCCGGGGCCGGTTTCGATAAAGGCTTTCGCCTGCTCCGCCCGCAACGCAGAGGGCGCGACCGGGGCCAACCCTTCTGGCTGCAGGGCGTTGTGGGACACACGGCCGACATGCCACAACTGGGCGAAAATCACTCCGCCTTCGGCATGCACCGCCTCGGTGACTTGGCGCCAGCCGTCGATCTGCGCCGGGGTATAAATGCCCGGCGTCCACGCATAGCCCTGGCCACGCGGTTCGATCTGCGTGCCTTCACTGACCATGAACCCGGCAGTGGCGCGCTGGCGGTAATACTCGGCCATCAGGTCGGTGGCGATATCACCCGGTTGCGCACTGCGTTGACGGGTCAAGGGCGGCAGCACAACCCGGTTATTCAAGGTGTGATGCCCCAGTTTTACCGGGGTATTTAAAACACGCATAGTCATGAGTCACTGTCCAAATTCAGGGCGAACAAAAGCTTTGGCGGCTCTTGAGAGCCGCCAATGCCTGCAACGGTTAGTTAATTTAAGCGGTGAGTTTCAGCAGGGCCTTGGCCACGTCGCTGGAACTGGCAGGGTTCTGACCCGTCACCAGCAAGCCATCTTCAAGCACAAAGGATTGCCAGTCGGCGCCCTTCTCATACAGGCCACCGAGTGCCTTGAAATCATCTTCAATCAAAAACGGCACCACATCGGTCAGGCCCACCGCAGCTTCTTCTGAGTTGGAGAAGCCCGTCACACGACGGCCCTTCACCAACGCTTCACCGTTGACCGCCTTGACGTGACGCAGCGCACCCGGCGCATGGCAGACAAAACCGATCGGCTTGCCGGCGCGCTCAAAGGCTTCGATCAACGCGATCGACGTTTGCGATTCGGCCAGGTCCCACAATGGCCCGTGACCGCCTGGGTAAAACACCGTGTCGAAATCGGCGGCATTCACCGAGTCCAGCTTGACCGTGTTGGCCAGGGCCTGCTGCGCGGCCGAGTCGGCGGCAAAGCGGCGGGTGTCTTCGGTTTGCGCGTCCGGCTGATCGCTGACCGGGTCCAGCGGTGGCTGGCCACCGGCCGGGGATGCCAGCACCAGTTCGGCACCGGCGTCCTTGAAGGTGTAATACGGAGCGGCAAACTCTTCGAGCCAGAAGCCGGTTTTACGACCGGTATTGCCCAGCTGGTCGTGAGAGGTCAGTACCATTAATACTTTCATTTTCCAGTGCCTCGATCGATGGGTTGCAGTAGATGTTGTGTGAGTAGCAGCGCCTCATCAAACGGCGCGGATGTTCGGGTGATCTTGCTCATGACGCTGGTCCCCAGCCACAACGCATACAAGCGCCGGGCCAGGCTTTCGGGGTGTGGCTGTGCCTGCAGCGAGCCGTCTTCAACGCCGTGCTGCAAGGCTTCTGCCAGCAACGCAATGGTGCGTGCAGTGCCACGCTGCAGGGCCAGACGCATCGGCTCTGAAAGGTCTGACACCTCGGCACCGAGTTTGACGGCAAGGCATTTGCCCGTGTCGGTGCAGCCGGTCTGGTTGTCGACCCAGGAGTGCCAATAGCGCATCAACTTGGCAAAACCTGACAGATCAGGCTGATCGAACAATTGCTGCATGCCGTTGACGTAATGCTCGAAGTAGCTGTCGAGCAACACCACGCCGAAGGCATCCTTGGAGTTGAAGTAGTGATAGAACGAGCCTTTGGGTACCTCGGCGGCTTGCAATATTTCGTTCAAGCCCACCGCAGAAAATCCCTTACGGCCGACAATCACTTGCGCCGTGTCCAGAATCGCCTGCCGAGTACTTTTAGCTTCGCTGTTCATCACATTTTCCGTCCGATTAGACCAGTCGTCTAGTTCGTTGAGGGGATGTTAGGCGCCACGCAGACCTTCAACAATGTCATATGCGCAAGGATTCCGGACATGCCACAAAGCCGGTTGCCGTTTACCCTGCACCCGCCGACAATCGCCACTCCCGTGCCCTTGGCCCGCGTTTTTGGAGAACAATGATGCACAGCGTTGCGCTGATGGTTTACCCGAATTTCCAATCCCTGAGCCTCAGCCTGGGCTCGGTATTTGAATGCGCGAACCTGCTGCGCGGCGAGCCGGCCTATGAGTTTCACCTGGTGTCGGAGAGCGGCGGCGCCGTGATGACGTCCCAAGGGTTTTCGGTGAACACCACGCCGATCCGCGCACAGGGTTATGACACGCTGATCGTCAGCGGCTATCTGGAATTTCGCTTGCCGGAAGCCAACCTGCTCGAACTGGTCAAGGCTGCCTCCGCCCAATCACGGCGTGTAGCCTCATTGTGCATGGGCATTTTCGTACTGGCCGAAGCCGGCTTGCTCGACGGCAAGCGCACCACCACCCACTGGATCCACGCGCCCGCGTTTCGCAAGCGCTACCCGCATATCCAGCTGGAGGAAGATAAACTGTTCGTGGTCGACGGCCAGATCTGGACCGGCGCCGGCATGAGCGCCGGTGTCGACCTGGCACTGGCCATGGTCGAGGCCGACCTGGGCGGCGACCTGGCCCGGCGCATCGCGCGCAAACTGGTGATTGCGCAACGTCGCGGCAGTGAGCAGTCGCAGTTGTCGGCCCTGCTGGAACTGGACCCCAAATCCGACCGCGTGCAACTGGCCCTGGCCTATGCCCGCGAAAACCTGACCCACGACCTGTCGGTGGAAGCCCTGGCCGAGGTCGCCCGCCTGAGCCCGCGCCAGTTCAGCCGGGTATTTCGCGAAGAAACCGGGCAAACCCCGGCCAAGGCCATCGAATCACTGCGCGTGGAAGCGGCCCGGGC
Organism: Pseudomonas sp. FP2338; assembly: GCF_030687515.1. Taxonomy (NCBI): domain Bacteria; kingdom Pseudomonadati; phylum Pseudomonadota; class Gammaproteobacteria; order Pseudomonadales; family Pseudomonadaceae; genus Pseudomonas; species Pseudomonas sp. FP2338. The sequence continues at coordinate 3,654,928 of NZ_CP117436.1, forward strand.
GCTGATGGAAACCAGCCGTCACCCGGTCGAAGTGGTGGCCCGCGAAACCGGCTTTGGTGATCGCGAACGCATGCGCCAGGCGTTTCTGCGTGCCTTCGGGCAGCCGCCCCAGGCCATGCAGCAGGCTTTTAATGCAGGACCGCTCGGGTAATCAGGTAACTCACCAACTGCGGGTCATCCTCAAGCTCCAGGGTCTGCACCGGGCGCGGCAAATCATCCAGCACGGCACGCCAGAACGCCTGGGACACTTCATCCTGGTCATAGAAACGCACCAGCCAATCGGCCTGGCCGCTGCTCAACACCTGGGTGGCGATGGCGCGGCCAATGCCTTTGCGGCGGTAGCGCTTGAGAATGAACAGGTCGGCCAGTTCCAGGGCGTCGATGCCCGGCAGTTCGCTGCCCTCGATCAGCAGGAAGCCGGCGATATAGCCGTCCACCAGCAGCAGGTTGGCGCTCCATTGCGGGTCGTGCCAGTAGCGGGTCAGGTGCTCATCGTGGATGTAGAAGCGGCCATCCGCCTCGACATCCTCCTGCTCCCAGTCCGAGGACTCGTAGGCGTAATACTGGTAGAGATTGCGGATCAGCTCGGACGCTTCGGGGCCAGTCTGGATCAGTTCAACGGTGGTTTCAGGCATGGGGCTCTCGGTGACAAAACGCAGGGCGCCATTGTTCACAAAACACGCGCGCAGGCCAATACATTGCATAACCTTTCTGTTTGCTGAACCGATTGCGGATTTGCTCCGTCCAACCGAAATTCCTGAAACATTTAGAATAAACTTCGTCAGCTTCGACCTTTTTCTCAAGGACCTCTATTTTGACCAACGTCTGTTCCGCCGGCCTGGATGTGGGCTTTGCCTCCCTGGATTACCTGCAGATTTTTATCCTGGGGGTGATCCAGGGCATTACCGAGCTGCTGCCGGTGTCGTCCACCGCCCACATGCGTGTGGTGCCCGCCCTGCTCGGCTGGCAAGACCCCGGCTCGGCGTTTTCGGCGGCGATGCAGTTGGCGGCGCTGGCGGCGGTGGTCAGTTATTTCTGGCGCGATGTGCGCCAGGTCACCACGGGCAGCATCGGTGCGGTACGCCGGGGCGACTACAACGACCCGTGGTTCAAGCTGGCGGTGGCGATTGTGCTGGCAACCATCCCTATCTGTATTGCCGGCCTGGCCTTGTCCTCGACCCTCAACAGCTGCAACTCGCCGTTGCGCGGCCTGATGGTCATCGGCATTTCCTGTGTGGTGATGGCGGTACTGCTGGCGGTGGCCGAAGTGCGCGCACGCCACACCCGGGACATGGGCCAAATGCGCCTGCGCGACGCGCTGATTGTCGGGGTTGCGCAGATTGGCGCGTTGATTCCCGGCGTCTCGCGTTCAGGCTCGACACTGACCGCGGCGCTGTTCCTCAACTTCAAGCGTGAAGAAGCCGCGCGCTTTTCATTCCTGCTGGGCCTGCCGGCCATTGCGCTGGCTGGCTTGAAGGAGCTGTGGGTGCTGCTGCACGCCGACATGCCGGCCCACGCCTGGCCACATTTGCTCTTCGGCCTGGTGGTGGCAAGTATCTCGGCGTTCTTCGCGATCTGGGGCCTGATGAAGTTCCTGGAGCGGTTCTCCACCTGGCCGTTTGTGATTTATCGCGCGCTGCTGGGGATCTTCTTGATTGTGGCGGTCAGCACCGGGTTGCTCAGTTAAGACCCCGGTTGACGGTCGGCCAGCTCTTCAAGCAAATCGGCCGAAGGCACAAAAAACAGGCCGCCGGTCACGGCGGTACTGAAGTCCAGCAAGCGGTCGTAGTTGCCGACCGGGCGGCCGACGAACATGTTTTCCAGCATCAACTCCAGGGGCTGCGGCGAGCGCGCGTAGCCGATAAAGTAGGTGCCGAACTCGCCGGCGCCTGGGCGGCCAAAGGGCATGTTGTCACGCAGGATTTTCACTTCTTCGCCATCGGCGTCGGTGATCACGGTCAAGGCGCTGTGAGAGTTGCTCGGCTTGGTCTCTTCATCCAGTTCGATATCGGCCAGTTTGGTACGCCCGATCACCTTCTCCTGCGCTTCCACCGTCAGCTCGTTCCAGGCGCTCATGTTGTGCAGGTACTTCTGCACCAGCACGTAGCTGCCGCCTTCAAATTCCGGGTCTTCATCGCCGACGATGGTAAAGCCGACGGCCTTGCGCCCCACCGGGTTCTCGGTGCCGTCGACAAACCCGATGATGCTGCGCATATCGAAGTAACGGAAACCCTGGACCTCATCCACCACCTTGACGCTGTCGCCCAGGGCCACCATCAGCTGCGTGGCCAATTCGAAGCACAGGTCCATCTGCTCGGCGCGAATATGCAGCAGGATATCGCCGGGCGTCGACGGCGCCATGCGCCCTGGCACGCCGAACTCGCGAAACGGGTGCAAGGCCGCCGGGCGTGGCCCGCCGAACAGCCGGCTCCAGGCATCCGAGCCGAACCCGCAGACACAGGTCAGGTTGCCCGCCGGCACGCGCTTGCCCACCGAACGCACCAGCCCGGCGATGTCGCCGCACCAGGCACGCACCTGGTCTTCACTGCCGGGTGCGACGGTTGCCACCATGAAGATCGCGCTGCTGGTGATGGGATGGCAGACGGACTGCGGCTCAAGAGGTGGCTGAACAGGGCAAGTCTTCATGATGAAAGTCCACAGGCTAAGGGCGATTTTAACCCGCGCAGATTAGCAGATCATCGCTGGCAGCTCTCCCACACCTGGCGAATCAGGGCTTTCAACTTCAGCGCCTCGGCCCAGCGGTCGCTGATTTCACCGCCGTTTGCATCCGTGATTGCATAGGGCGGCGGGCCCAGTTCACAGGTGAATGACAGGCTATTGGGCGTGTCAGGCCGGGCCAGCCAGTCTTCGATCCCGTAGCGCCACCAACCGGTAAAGCGCTCGACCCAGGCCTGGTGCTGAGGGAAATCCACAGAGACCTGCACCTGTTCACTGCTGGCCACCCGGCCGTGAAAGCCCCAGCTGTGGCGCAATATTGTGCGTATGTGTTCGTCGTCCTCAACCGCGCCAGGCTCCGGCAACTCCCGGCCGACGACGTAATGGGACAGGTCGGCCAGCAGTTTCAGGTCGGGCATCTGTGCGAGCAGGTCGAGGGTGAACAGCAGGTCGTTGGTAAGGCGGTAGCGATGGGTTTCCAGCAGGATCGGAAAGTCCACCTGTTCGGCCAGACGCTGCCAGCCTTCGACCAACCGGGCCGCCTCGCCCAGCGTGCGCGGGCGCACATCGGCCTGCAGGGTGAGGTGGTGGCAGCCATAGCGGCTGATCACATCCAGCGCGGCGGCCAGGTCATCCACCGATTGCGGGAACAGTTGGCCTTCGATCTGCAAGCCCCTGGCGCTGGCGGCAGCGTGCAGGCGCGCGGCCTCGGCGGGTTTCCAATAATGGTCGGTGATGCCGTCAAAGCCAGCGTCGGCGATGCGATCGAGCTGGGCTTCCAGCGGCCCCGGTTCGGTCTGCATGGCCCAGAGGGATTGGAACACCAGAAATTCGCGCATATCAGCCTCGCAGCACGTGTTTAAGGGAAACGTCCGGGTCGGCCAGGTCGGCCGCATTGAGTGCAATGCGCGCGCTGATCAAGCGTTCGCATAGCTTGATGTCCTTGGCCACACCATTGCCGAGCGCCCAGCCGCAAGCGCCTTGCAAATGCCCGTCGGTATCCAGGTGGAACAACAGCAAACCGCCGCCCGGCAGTGCCCGGCTGACCGTCAGCGGGGTCATCACGCCGACGGTCTGCAAGCCCCAGTCGTACTGGTCGGACCAGAAGCCCGGCAGCGCCTCGAACGGCAACTCACGCCCCAACATATTCAGCGCAGCATGGCGGCCTTGGGCTTCGGCATTGCGCCAGGTTTCCTGGCGTTGATACAGGCCACCCAGGCGAAACTCACACACATCGCCCGCCGCATAAATGTTCGGCGCACTGGTGCGCAGCTGCGCATCGACGCGAATGCCCTGCCCTACTTCCAGCCCTGCGGCTGCGGCCAGTTCCAGATTGGGTTGCATACCAATGCCGACCACCACCCGATCGCACGGCAAGCGTTGCCCATCGACCAGTTGCACCGCGTCGGCGTCGATGGATTCGAGTGCCACATTCAGATGAACCGCCACGCCTTGCTGGCGATGCACATTCAGCAGCGCTTGGCTGATCACCGGCGGCAACACCCGGCCCGCCAAGCGTGGGCCTGCTTCAAGCACCGTCACCTGGCAGCCCAGGCCGCGCGCGGTCGCCGCCACTTCCAGGCCGATAAAACCACCGCCGACCACCACCAGCCGCGTGTCGGGGCGCAAGGCGTCGCGCAGGGTCAGCGCCTCATCATGGGTGCGCAGGTAAAGCACGTTCGCCTGCTCCACAGGCCAGCGTCGCGCCCGGCCGCCGGTGGCCAGCAGCACACCGGCAAAGTCCAGCCATTGGCCGTCAGCCAGTTGCAGCCGTTGCTGCTGCGGCTCCAGGCGCGTGACCGGGTTGCCGGCGATATGTTCGATGCCCAGCGCGGCCATGCGCTGGCCGTCACACAGGCTGCAACCCGCCAGGTCCGTGCTGCCTTGCAGCAAGCCCTTGGATAACGGCGGGCGCTCGTAGGGCAAGTGCGGTTCATCGCCGATCAGGATCAGGCGCCCGGTGTAGCCTTCTTCGCGCAAGGTCAGCGCCGCACGGCCACCGGCATGGCCGGCGCCGACGATGATCAGGGGGGCGTTCATGCTCACGCCGTCACGGCGAGTAAAACCCGCCCCGCTTCGACCCGCACCGGGTAGGTTTTGAGGTTGACGCACACCGGCGCGCCGAGGGCCTTGCCGGAGCGGTAATCAAAGCGCCCGTTGTGCTTGGGGCACTCGATCACGTGGTCCATCACCAGGCCGTCGGCCAAGTGGATTTTCTCGTGGGTGCACAGGCCGGCAGTGGCAAAAAATTCATTCTCGGCCGAGCGGTACACCGCGTAAGTGTGCGGCCCATGGTCGAAGCGCAGCACGTCTTCTTCGTCAATGTCGCCCACGGCGCAGACGTCGATCCATTGATCGTTCATGGTGGTGTTCTCTCTATGAATGGCCTTCCTTGTGGCGAGCGAGCTTGCTCGCGCTGGGCTGCGAAGCGGCCCCAAGTTCGGCAGTCGAGTGGTGTCTGAAAGAATACGGTGGTTTTTATTGGGGCTGCTGCGCAGCCCAGCGCGAGCAAGCTCGCTCGCCACTGTGAGTGGGGCGCTGCACGAAATAACTCGGGTCGCTGCGCTGCTTCCAGATCGTCGGCAGGATTTCCTTGTACGCCTCAAGAATATTCGCGTACGGCGGCGGGCAGTCGCTGCGGATCTCTTCGTGTAATTGCGCCAACGCGTGGTACGGCACCATCGGGTACATGTGGTGTTCGAGGTGGTAGTTCATGTCCATGTAGATAAAGCGCAGCACGCGATTCATGTAGATGGTGCGGCAGTTGCTGCGGTGGTCCAGCACATCCTCGGCCAGGCCCACGTGCTGGGTGAGGCCGAACAGGTAGCCGAGCCAGGCGCCATACAGGCTCGGCAGGCCGACCAGCATCAGTGGCAGCCAGCTGTGCAGGTACCACGCGGTGCCGATCACCAGCGCATAAATACCGACCCAGATCCGCGCAGCACGGAACACCTTGGGCCATTCGGACTCGGGGATGAAGTCCTGCTCCTGGGCGCTCATCTTGCCGAGCGCATGGCGCGCCACGCCGCTGAAAGTTTTCCAGGCCAGCGGCAGGTTGAACAGGCTCAGGCCCATCATCAACAGGCTTGGCGGGCGCGGCTCGACGATCTCCGGGTCACGCCCGACCACGATGGTGTCAGTGTGGTGCCGCGCATGGCTCCAGCGCCACACGTGCGGCTCGAAAATGCACATGAAACTTGCCACCTGGTACAGCCCATCATTCATCCAGCGGGTCTTGAAGGCGGTGCCGTGGCCGGTCTCATGCCAACGCGGGTTGGACGCGGTGCCGTAGAGCACGCCGTAAGCCATAAAGAACGGCACGCACGCCCACGAGCCCCAGAACCAGTAGCCGCCAAACCCCGTGACCAGCAGCGCCGACACCCACAGGGCCGTGTCGAGCAACGCCGGGCCGTCCCGGCGCTGCATCAGTTCTTTCATGCGTTTACGCGAGATCGGCGATTGATACCAACTGGCCGAGACCAGGCCCTTCTCTGCGGCGCGGGCAGCTTCCGGACCGGTGAGGCTGTAGTCGCGCCGGGCGCGGTGAGGCGTGTGTTCAGGCATTGTTATTGTTCTCCGCAAGCGTTGGGTGACAGGTGCTTTGCGAACAAACCATAGAGCGCGGATAAATCCGCCTCAAGGCCTTGAATCCATTCCCTATCAAGCTATCATCCAGGCCCAGCGGGGCTTGATAGTTTTCTATCAAGACGCTTGAGAGGCCTGTCATGAACAACAATAAACGCCCGACCATCGCCACCGTTGCCGCCCAGGCGGGCTTGAGTGTGGCCACCGTCGACCGCGTACTCAACGCCCGAGCGCCGGTGAATCCGCAGACCGCCGAGCAGGTGTTCCAGGCCGCCGAAGCCGTGGGTTATTTTGCTGCACGGCTGATAGGCCAGCGCATTCGCGAACGGCGCCCCACTTATCGCTTCGGCATCCTGTTGCTGGGCACCGCCCAAGCGTTTTACGCCAACCTGGCGCAGTCGATCAGCGCGGCCGCGCAGCATCACGCTACAGCCAACCTGACCTGCCAGTTCGACTACATTCTCGACCGCACGCCCAGCGCCATCGCCGCACAGATCGAGCAATTGGCCGTGCAGTGCGACGCCCTTGCGGTGGTCAGCTTTGCCCATCCGTTGATCAACGCCACGCTGGCGCAGGTGCGCGAAGCCGGCGTGCCTGTGGTTGCGCTGCTCTCGGATATCCACGAACACGCCTTGGAGCCTTATGTGGGCCAGGACAACCATGTGGTCGGGCGCACCATGGGCTGGCTGCTGGCGCGCACCTGCGGCGCACGCAAAGGCAGCGTCGGCATCCTGTTGGGCGGCCATCGTTTTCTCGGCCACCAGGCACGGGTTGAAGGCTTGCACAGTTACCTCGCCGAGCATGCGCCGGGGCTCAAGCCGCTGGAACCGCTGATCAACCTGGACAACAGCGACATCACTGAAGAAGCCACCCTCGACCTGCTCACCCGCCACACCGACTTGCGCGGCCTGTGCGTGGTGGGCGGCGGCGGTGACGGCGTGATCAATGCCCTGGCGCAACTGCCCAAGCGACCGGCGCTGTGCTGCATTTTGCAGGAGTCCACCGCGTTGTCGCGTGAGGCGCTGAGCCGGGGTTTGATTGATGTGGTGATGGACTCCCAGCCACGGCAGACGGCGAGCGCGCTGATCGAATTACTGGTGGAGTTGCAGGCCGCCGAGGCCTTCGACCCACTGCGGCACAGAGTGCATATCCCACCGCAGATCGTGACCTCGGAGAACCTGTCCAACTGATACACAACGATCAAAAATGTGGGAGCGGGCTTGCCTGCGATTGCGGTGGGTCAGTGACACATTTATCGACCGACACTTCGCAAATCGCAGGCAAGCCCGCTCCCACAGGTGACCGAGTTTTAATCCAGGTCGGTAGCGTGTGGGTGGGGTTCGAGCAGCATTACAAATAGTTTGGAAAACTATGGAGATCCAAATGTGGGAGCGGGCTTGCCCGCGAAAGCGCAGTGTCAGTCACCCATTTCATAACTGACCCAGCGCATTCGCGAGCAAGCCCGCTCCCACATTTTCGCCCGGGTTTCAGTCCAGATCGGTGGCGTTGTGGCGCTCAGCCAGTTGCTCTTCAGGTGCCCCGGACACCCGGTTCACCCGCCGCCCACGCTGCACCGCCGGACGGGCTTCAATTGCCTCGGCCCAGCGCAGCACGTGTTTGTATTCGTGCACCGACAAAAACTCCGCCGACGCCCCATACAAACGGCCTTTGACCAAGCCGCCATACCACGGCCAGATCGCAATATCGGCAATGGTGTACTCATCGCCGGCAATGTACTCACTCACCGCCAGGCGCTGGTCGAGCACGTCCAGTTGACGCTTGGTTTCCATGGCGAAGCGATTGATCGGGTATTCCATCTTGCTCGGCGCGTAGGCGTAAAAATGCCCGAAGCCGCCGCCCAGATACGGCGCGCTGCCCATCTGCCAGAACAGCCACGACAAACACTCGGCACGCGCAGCAGGCTCGGTGGGGAAGAACGCACCGAACTTCTCGGCCAGGTAGTGCAGGATCGCACCCGACTCGAATACGCGAATCGGCGTGTCACCACTGTGGTCCATCAACGCCGGGATCTTTGAGTTGGGGTTGACTGCCACAAAGCCGCTGCCGAACTGGTCGCCATCGCCGATCTTGATCAGCCACGCGTCATATTCCGCGCCGGTGTGCCCCAGGGCCAGCAGTTCTTCGAGCAGGATGGTGACCTTCTGCCCATTCGGCGTGGCCAGGGAATAGAGCTGCAACGGGTGCTTGCCGACCGGCAGGGCTTTCTCATGGGTCGCACCGGCAATGGGTCGGTTGATGCTAGCGAAAGTGCCGCCACTTTCGGTGTCCCAGGTCCACACCTTCGGGGGTAGGTAGTCGGTCATGCTCACTTCTCCTTGATTTGAGTACTGTTCGATGCAGCCAGTTGGGCCACGTTCCATCCGCCGCCCAGCGCCTTGATCAGGCCCACATTAGCGCTTAATTGCTGGGTTTGCAGTTGCAGCACACTGCGCTTGGCTTCCAGCGCCGCCACTTGGGCGGTCACCACATCCAGATAGGCCACGGCGCCCTGGCGATAACGCGAGGTCGACAGGTCCTCGGCGTATTGCGCGGCGGCGGCCGCGTCACGCTGGTCATCCAGGGCGCTGCCCAGGCCCGCGATCTGCGACAGGTTGTCTTCCACTTGCTCAAAAGCGCCCAGCACCACGCCGCGGTATTTGGCGGCGGCTTCGTCGGTCGCGGCCTTGGCGATATCCACCTGGGCCTGGCGCGCGCCACCATCAAAGAGCGTGCCGACCAGCGACGGGCCGATGGCCCAGAACAGGTTCGGTGCGCTGAGCAAACGCGCAAACTCATCACTCTGATAACCGCCCTGGGCGCTCAAGGTGATCTGCGGGAACCACGCGGCCTTGGCCACGCCGATACGCGCATTGGCCGACGCGATGCGACGCTCGGCAGCGGCAATATCCGGGCGGCGTTGCAGCAGGCTCGACGGCACGCCGGTGGGCAAGTTGGGCAAGGCAATCGGCGCCACATTGACGGCGACGGTATAGGTTGATGCCGACTCTCCCAGCATCGCCGCAATCGAATGCTCCAGCACCGCCCGTTGCACCAGGCTCTGTTTGAGTTGCGACTTGACCGTCGACAACTGCGTGCGCGCCCGCGCCACGTCCAGGCCGGACACAATACCGCCGCCGTGCAAACCTTCGGTCAGGCTCAGGGCTTTGGTGTAGGCGTCGCGGGTCTGCTCCAGCAGTTGGTTTTGCCAGTCGATGCCACGCAAGCGAATGTAGCTGTCAGCCAATTGCGCTTGCAGGCTCAGGCGTACCGACGCCAGGTCGGCCCTGGCCGCCTCCGAGTCACTGGTGCCCGCCGCAACCGTGTCGCGCACGCGGCCCCACAGGTCGACTTCATAGTCCACCTCAAGTCCCAGCGTGGCGGAGTTGTAGACGTCCGGCGAGGTGGCCGAGCGCAGCGGTCTGGTGTCCGACTGACGAATACGCTGACCGCTGCCGATGGCCGAGAGCTTGGGGAACAACCCCGAACGGTCCTGGGCCAGGAACCCCTGGGCCTGCTGGTAATGCGCGAGTGCCGCGCTCAGGTCCGGGTTGTTGTTGAGCAACTGCAGCTGCATCGCGTCCAGCTGCGGGTCGTTGTAGATGCGCCACCAGCCGTCACGGTTGGCCTGGTCGTCGGGGGCGCCGACGGTCCACGGGCCTTGGGTGTGAAACTGCGCGGCAATGGGGGTTTGCGGCACTTCAAGCGGCGGCGCCAACGAGCAGGCGCCCAGGCTCAAGGTGACGAGCAGGCCCAGCAGGGTGCGCTTAGCCATGGGGTTTAGCCTCGGCGGAAGCGGCTGCCAACTGCACCGAGTCATCATCGGCCAGGCCATCCGGCGGCGTATCGATCACGCGGTCGGCCGCTTGCAGGCCGCTGGCGATCTCCACACTGTCGCCAAAGTCACGGGCGATGGTGACGGTCTTGAAGTGCACATGGTCCTGGCTGTCGAGGGTGGCGACGCGCATGCCTTTGTCATCGAACACCAGGGCACTGGACGGTACGCGCAGCACGTCGGCCTGCACCGGCAAATCAAACTGCACGCTGGTGTAGCCACCGGGCAGCAGGCGGCCGCCGGGGTTGTCCACCAGCAGTTGCACCAAGGTGCTGCCGGACGCGGCGTTGACCGCATCGGCGGTGGCGATCACCTTGCCGGTGAAGGTTTCGCCGCGATACTCCGGCACGCTCAGGCGCGCCGTGGTGCCTTCGCGAATCTGCGGCGAGAAGGTCTGCGGCACCTGCACATACACGCGCAGGCGGCTGACATCGGCCACCGCAAACAGCTCTTTGCCGGCGGTGCCCCCGGCGCTGATCAACGCACCCACGTCGGTGCTGCGCGCGGTGACCACACCGGCAAACGGCGCGACCAGATGCTGGAAGCCCTTGGTCGCCACCAACTGCTCGACATTGGCTTTGGCCGCCGTCACCTTGGCCTGCTTGGCGGTCAGGTCGCCGGTGCGCTCGTCGACGTCCTGGCGCGACACCGAGTCGGTCGCAAGCATCGCCTGCCAGCGCTTGGCGGTGGTTTCGGCCAGGTGTTCATCGGCCTGGGCCGAAGCCAAAGTGGCGCGGGCTTGCAGCAGTTGCTGGTCGAGCTCCGGGGTGTCGATTTCGGCCAATACCTGGCCAGCTTTGACACGGGTGCCGATATCGACATTCCAGGATTTCAGGTAGCCATTGACCCGGGCAAAGATCGACGCCCGCGAATAAGCCTCCATGCGCCCCGGCAAGTTGAGTACCGGGCCTTGCGCTTGCACCACCGGCGTGACCAGGTTGACGCTGGGCAGTGCCTGGGCGTCGGTCCAGGTCTTGAGATCACGGGATTCACTGGCGCGCACACTCAGGCCGACACCGACGATGACCACCACCGTCACCCCGCCCACGACCAGCCACAGCAGGCCACGGGACGGTTTTTTTTGAGAACTGGAAACGGACATGTCAAACCCCTTGGGAAACGGTAGTCGCCAGCGTGGCGTGTTGCCGACGCCCGTGGACCAGACTGAAAATCAACGGCACCAAAATCAACGTGGCGATGGTGGCAAACGCCAGCCCGCCGATCACCGCACGCCCGAGCGGCGCGTTCTGCTCGCCGCCCTCGCCCAGGCCCAAAGCCATGGGTGCCATGCCGATGATCATCGAGATGGCGGTCATCAACACCGGCCGCAGCCGCGTGAAACCGGCCTCCAGCGCGGCCTGCACGGCATCGCCATGCACGGCCAGGCGCTCACGGCAGAAACTCACCACCAGAATGGCGTTGGCGGTGGCCACGCCCATGCACATGATCGCTCCCGTCAAGGCGGGCACCGACAGCGGCGTATGGGTGACAAACAGCATCCACACAATGCCCGCCAAGGCCGCCGGCAACGCGGTGATGATCACAAACGGGTCGGCCCAGGACTGGAAGTTGACCACGATCAGCAAGTAGATCAGCACCACCGCGCCCAACAGGCCGAACAGCAAGCCACTGAAGGCCGCGTTCATGGTCTGCACCTGGCCCTGCAAAATCACCTTGGAGCCGGTCGGCACTTCACCGGCGTGGGCCGCGATGATCTTCTGGATATCGGCGGCGACGCCACCCAAATCGCGGTCCTGGATCGCGGTCAGCACCTCAACCACCGGCTGGATATCCGACTGGCTGAACACCGAACTGCTGTGGCTGCGCTGGATATTCGCCAGGCCGCCCAAGGTCTGGTCGGTGGCCGCGCCACTGCTGCCGCTCAGCGGCAAGTTGTGCAGTGCGGCCAGGCTTTCCAGGTTGTATTGCGGGGTTTGCATCACGATCGGATAGGAAATGCCGTTGGCCGGGTTCAACCAGAACGTCGGCGCCACCTGGCTGGAACCGGCAAGGTTGACCACCAGGCTGTTGGTCACATCCCGTTCGGTGAGGCCGACCAACTGCGCACGGGTGCGGTCCACGTCGATATTGAACGTCGGCAATTGCCGCGACTGCTGGATGCGCGCATCCACCACCCCCGGCACCCGGCGAATATCACGCAGCAGCGCGCTGGCATAGGTGAAGTTAGCCGCCAGGTTATTGCCGGTGATTTGCAGGTCGATCGGTGCCGAAGAACCGAAGTTGAGGATCTGCCCGACAATGTCCGAGGCCGGGAACGAGAACACCGCGCTCGGGAATTCTCGTGGCAGGGTTTCGCGTAGTTGGCGCATGTACTCGGCGGTCGGGCGATGGCCTTCGTTGAGGCTGATCTGGATATCGGCGTCCTGGGAACCCACGGTGCCGGTGTTGTTGTACACCACGTTGATACCGCTGATGGACAGGCCGATGTTGTCGACCAAGGCTTTGAGTTCCTGGGCCGGGACTTTGCGGCGGATCGCGTTTTCGATGTCGGCGATCAAGTGCGCATTACTCTCCACCCGTGTGCCCACCGGGGCGCGTACGTGCAACAGGATCAGCCCGGAATCGACCTCGGGGAAGAAGTTGCGGCCCAGGAACGGCACCAGTGCAAACGACACGGCGACAAACGCCAGCAGGCCGATCACCACCGCGCGACGATGGTGCAAGGCGCCGTGTAACACGCTGTGGTAACGCTCGCGAAAGGCCTCAAAACGCTTCTCGAAACCGCGCTGGAAAGTCACCAGCGGGTTGCGCGATGGTGCATGCCCGTCCTCGCCGTGTACATGCGGCTTGAGCAGGTAGTTGGCCAATGTCGGCACCAGCGTGCGCGACAGCAGGAACGAGGCGATCATGGCAAAGATCACCGCTTCGGCCATCGGCACGAACAGGAAACGCGCCACACCGTCAAGGAAGAACATCGGCACAAACACGATGCAGATACACAGCAGCGAGACAAACGCCGGCGTCACGATCTGCGCCGCGCCGTCGAGGATCGCCGTCTGCACCGGCTTGCCCTGCTCCAGGTGCCAGTTGATGTTCTCGATGGTCACCGTGGCATCGTCCACCAGGATGCCCACGGCCAGCGCCAGGCCGCCGAGGGTCATGATATTCAGGGTTTCACCGAGGGCCGAAAGCGTGGCAATCGAAGCCAGGATCGCCAGCGGAATCGAGGTGGCGATGATCACCGTCGAACGCCAACTGCCGAGGAACAGCAGGATCATCAGACTGGTCAGCGCCGCCGCGATCAAGCCTTCACGGGCCACGCCGCTGATGGCCGAGCGCACGAACAGCGACTGGTCGCCGATCAGGTCGATATTCAGGTTGGGCGGTAAGGCAGCCTTGTTGTCGGCAAGCTTGTCCTTGATCCCGGCGATCACGCCCAAGGTCGATGCCGAACCGGTCTTGAGCACCGGCAGCAGCACCGAGCGGTTGCCGTTCACATGCACGATGTTGGTTTGCGGCGGGTTGCCGTCGCGCACGGTGGCCACGTCACGGATCAGCACGGTGGTGCCATCGGCGGTCTTGATCGGCAGGTTCTCCAGGTCATGGAAATCCGACGGCGAGTTGTTCAGTTGCAGGTTGAATTCGTAGCTACCGATCTTCTGGGTGCCCACCGGCGTAATCAGGTTCTGCGTGGCCAGGGCGGTGGCGACGTCCTGCGCCGACAGGCCACGGGCTTGCATGCGCGCCGAATCCAGGTCGATCTGCACCTGCCGGCTCTTGCCGCCAAACGGATATGGCAGGGCCGCGCCGGGCACGCTGGTGAGCATCAGGCGCACCTGGTTCAGGCCGATATCGCCCAGGCGCTGTTCGCTCAGGCCCGGCCCGGATAAAGCCAGCTGCACGATCGGCACGGTGGAGGCGCTGTAGTTGAGCACCAGCGGCGGCACGGTGCTGGGCGGCAATTGCCGCAGGATCGCCTGGGACACCGACGTCACCTGGGCGTTGGCAGTACTGATGTTGACGCCGGGCTGGAAGAAGATCTTCACAATCCCGTAGCCGTTCATCGACTGCGCTTCGATATGGCGAATGTCGTTCACGGTGGTGGTCAGCACCCGCTCGAATGGTGAGGTGATGCGCCCCGCCATCTGGTCAGGCGGCAAACCGGTGTACTGCCAGATCACCGCAATTACCGGAATGCGGATTTCCGGGAAGATGTCGGTCGGCGTACGCCAGGCCGCCAGCGGCCCGACGATCAGGATGAAAATAGCCAATACCACAAAGGTATAGGGGCGCAGCAAGGCGATGCGCACGAGGTTGAGCATAAGAGGTGATCCAGACAGGAGATTGGTCGGTCAAGCAGGCTTCGCCATGCCGTTTTCCCGCCTCGCCCCATGCACGTCCTGGGGTTTTTGTAACGACATCCAGGTCACAAAGAGGCATATGCCACGATATCGAATTTAGTGGCATACGCAACTAATTTGTTTCAAGCTGTCTCAGTTTTCATCTGGAACGTCAGTTCGGTCCGAAAGACCTTGTCCTGACAGGTCGCGCAGGCATAATCAGCCGCGTCGTGTTTTGTATCAGAGAGTATCTGCCCTTGAAATCTGCCCCGCCTTGCTCCGAGAGCCCCAGCACCTGCGTCAACGGTGCCGTGCGCCGCACCTCGCGCCGCCTGGGCCAGATCTATGACGAGGCGTTCGCGCCCTGCGGGCTCAAAGCCACGCAATACGCGCTGCTCAACCGCATCGCCAAAGCCGGCACGCCGAAGATGGGCGAGCTGGCACAAACCCTGGTGATGGATTTGTCCGCGCTCGGTCACACGCTCAAACCGCTGGTCCGTGACGGCCTGGTGGAGCTGCGCGTGGATGAACTCGACCGGCGTACCCGGCGCGTGCTGCTGACCGAACACGGCAAGCGCACCCACCTGGCGGCCAAGCGTATTTCCACGCAAATGGCCGAACGCTTCGATCAGGCATTCGGCCGTGAAGCTGCGGCGCAACTGCGCCAGACCCTGGACTTTATCGCCTCCGACGAATTTGCCCGCACCCTGTTGGCCAAGGACGCCTAAGCGACCCACCGTGACAGTGAAAATGCGCCATTGGCCCGCAGCTTTACCCAATGGTTGCTGATGCGTTTGCAGGTAGACCCGACATGAGCGACAGCCTCGAAGACATCCTCACCGAGCACTTGAAGGTGGTGTTCTGCGGCATTAACCCCGGTAAAGGCTCCGCCGCCCTCGGCCTGCACTTCGCCAACCGCAGCAACCGCTTCTGGCGTACGTTGCACCTGGCCGGTTTTACGCCCCATGAGATCCGCCCCGAAGCGGGGCGCAGCTTGCTCGACTACCACTGCGGCCTGACCACCCTGGTGGAGCGCCCGACGGCGAGCGCGGGGGAATTGGCGCGGCATGAATTCAACGACGCAGCCGTAGCGTTTGAACAGAAAATCCGCCGCTGCCAGCCACGCTTCGTGGCCTTTCTGGGCAAGGTCGGTTATAGCGCGGTGTCCGGCCAACGCGAGGTTGCCTGGGGGCTGCAGCCGCCGTTATTGGGCGGCGCAGCGGTATGGGTGCTGCCCAACCCCAGCGGGCGCAATTTGGCGTTCAACCTGGAGCAGTTAGTGCACGCCTATCGGCAACTGTGCGAAGCCATTGCACAGGACGATCCAGTGCCCTTAATCTCCTGATCGAATCACCTGAAAGCAATCACCTGAAAGCAACGGAGGCTTCATGAAACTGGTAGGCATGCTGGACTCGCCTTACGTACGCCGCGTGGCAATTTCCCTGGACCTGTACGGCGTGGCGTTTGAACATCAGTCGGTGTCGGTGTTCAGCACCTTTGAGCAGTTCCACGCGATCAACCCGGTGGTCAAGGCGCCGACCCTGGTGCTGGACGACGGCACCGTGCTGATGGACTCCAGCCTGATCCTGGACTATTTCGAAGCCCAGGCCCCCACCGACAAGAAGCTGCTGGCGCAAGCGCCTGGCGCCCGCGCCCACGAGCTGCACCTGCTTGGGCTGGCCCTGGCGGCCTGCGAGAAAACCGTGCAGATCGTCTATGAGGACAATCTGCGCCCGGCAGAAAAACGCCATGAGCCGTGGGTAGACCGCGTGACCGCGCAACTGTTGGCCGCCTATTCGCTGCTGGAAAAGCACCTTGCCCAACCCACCGACGCGCCGCTGACCCAGGCGGCGCTGACCGCGGCAGTAGCGTGGTCGTTCACCCAACTCAAACTGCCGTCGGTGCTCGACCCCAAGGCATTCCCTAACCTGCAACGTCACGCCGACCGGCTCGAACAGCACCCGGCGTTCAAGCGCTACCCCATCGAGTAGCAGGCCTAGACCCAGCCGCCATCCACAATAAAGTTCTGCGCCGAACACATTGCCGAGGCATCGGAGGCGAGAAACAACGCCATATTGGCGATGTGTTCCGGCAGTACGCTGCCGGGCAGGCACTGGCTGCGGCTGATCAGCTCCTTGGCCGCATCATCGACCCACATCGCCAGTTGTTTGTCGGTCATGACCCAGCCGGGCACCAGGGTGTTCACGCGGATATGGCTGGGCCCCAACTCACGTGCCAGCGCGCGGGTCATGCCATGGGCCGCCGCCTTGCTGGCGGCGTACACCGGGTAGCCAGCAGACGCCATCATCCACCCCACCGAGCCCAGGTTGATGATCGCCCCGCCACCGGCGCGTTTCATCATCGGCACCACGGCCTTGGCGGCAAAGAATGCGTGCTTGAGGTTGACCGCGATCAGCCTGTCGAACATCGCCGAATCGACTTCTTCCAGGGTGTGACGCACATCGTTGGCCGCGTTATTGACCAGTACGGTGATCGGCCCCAGCGAGTGCTCAAAGCGCTCGATCGCCGCCTTGTAGGCGATTTCATCGGTAATGTCGCACCACACGAACTCAACGTTGTAACCCTGGGAATGCAGCAGCGCGGCCAGGCGCTCGCCCTGGCTTTGCGCCCGGTCCACAAAACCCACCTTGGCCCCCTGGGCGGCGAACGCACGCACCAGGAACTCGCCAATGCCTGAGGCACCACCGGAAACCAGAACGGTCTTACCCTCAAGGTCGGGGTAAACAGCCTGTGAAGTCATCATATAAAAGGTCGCCCCACTCAATTAGTCTTATTTTATTTTGCAAACAGGCCGTAAAAGGCTATAAATCTGCTGCTGCAACGACAAAATATCGCACATTAGTAGAACTATTCCACTGAAAACAACAAAAGGAAGTTCGACCATGAAGCACCCTCGTCACCTGCTTTCCGTCCTCGCCTTGTCCCTGCTGATCGCCAGCGGCGGCGCCCAGGCTGCGGGCCTAACCAGCGAGCATAAACCCTTCGGTAAAACCAACGACGGCACCGCCGTCGAGCAGTACATCTTGCGCAACAGCCACGGCATGCAAGCCACGGTGATCACCTACGGCGGCGTGTTGCAGTCACTCAAAGTGCCGGATAAAAACGGCAAGATCGATGACGTGGTACTGGGTTTTGATGACGTGCAGGGCTATCAGAGCGGCACGGCGTTTTTTGGCGCGACCATCGGGCGCTTCGGCAACCGCCTGGCGGGCGGTGCGTTTGAGCTTGATGGCAAACGCTACCAGGTACCGCTCAACGACGGCCCCAATTCGCTGCACGGCGGCGCCCAGGGGTTCGACAAACACGTTTGGCAAGCCGAACCCGTCAAGGGCAAGGACTCGGTTGGCGTCAAGCTCAGCTACCTGTCCAAGGACGGTGAAATGGGCTTTCCCGGCAACCTGAAGACCGAGGTCACCTACAGCCTCAACAATAACAACGAACTGCATATCGACTACAAGGCCAGCACCGACAAACCCACGGTGCTCAACCTCACCAACCACAGCTATTTCAACCTGGCGGGCGCGGGCAACGGCGACATTCTCAAGCAGGTCGCGACCTTGCATGCCAGCCATTACACCCCGGTGAATGCCACCCTGATTCCGACCGGCGAACTCGCACCGGTCAAGGGCACGCCGATGGACTTTCTCAAGCCCACGCCAATCGGCCAGCACATCAAGGACGAACATCCGCAGCTCAAATTTGCCGAGCCGAAACAAGGTGGGTTTGACTTCAACTGGGCGCTCGACACCCAGGGCGATATCAAGCAACTCGCCGCCGAAGTACACGACCCTGCATCTGGCCGGCGTTTGAAGCTCTACACCAGTGAGCCTGGGGTGCAGTTCTACACCAGCAACTTCCTCGACGGCACGGTGAAGGGCAAAGGCGGCAAGACGTATCAGCACTGGAGTGCTTTTACCCTCGAGACCCAGCACTTTCCCGATGCGCCCAACCAGCCCAAGTTTGCTTCGACTCGGTTGAATCCGGGGCAGACCTATAGCCAGAATACTGTGCTCAAGTTCTCTGCTGACTGACTGTTGGTGCGCCGAGGTGTAGGAGCCGGCCCACGCGACAGGCACCTCGGTTTTTCCTTGTGACAGGGAGTGCCGGGTCAGTTTGAGGTCTTGGGTTGGCTCAGGGTTGCTGAGTACATATCCGTTGCTGCGGTAACGGCTTCCTATGGTTCCGCTCTTACAGCGGGTCACTTTTGCAAGGACCGGAATGCCGGCCCAGTCAAAAGTAACCAAAAGGTCCTCGCCCCAACACTCGGTGCCTCGCTGTGGCTCGGCATGCCCGCAATCCGACACTGATTTGGGGGGCCGCCGCCACGCGCCATCCATGGCGCGGGGCGGCTAAACCGGCATCCCTGCCGGTTTACCCCCCAAATCACTGTCGAATTCCGGCCATCGTGTTTGACGGGGCGATTTCAGATCAAGATCAAGATCAAAAGCGCAGATCAAAAGACCGCTGACTTCGTCATCGAAAAGGATGTAAGGGCAACAGCAGGAGCAGGAGCAGGAGCAGGAGCAGGAGCAAAGCCATACTCGGTCAAAGGTGGGAGCTGGCTTGCCTGCGATGGCATCAACTGGGTGTACCTGATGTACCGAGGTGTCTGCATCGCAGGCAAGCCAGCTCCCACAGAAAAGCAGCTATTCAGTGCATGCAAATCCGCAGCCGACCTCATATTCAAAACTGCATGCTCCCACACTTAAACCGCGTTGCATCAGGTAGATAGGCTTTTGCTTTGCACTTGATCTGGCTTTTGATTCAACCACTCAGGTCGGCTTTCAGGCCGCCGTGCTGTAGATCTTGATCTTGATCTGCTTTTGATCTGAGGCGCCCCGTCAACCACGATGGCCGAACGCAGGTTTGAATCCGTGGGTAACCCGGCAGGACGCCGGGTTAGCCGCGCTGGGCCAAGGATGGCCCATCGCGGCGGCCCACGGATTCAAGCCGGAGTGAGGGCACACCGAGCCTAAGCGAGGTGCCGAGTGGTGGGGCACAGACCTTTTGGTTACTTTTGGGGCGTTTGCCAAAAGTGACCCGCCGTAAGGGCGGAACCATAGGAAGCCATTACCGCAGAAATGGATATGTACTCCGTCTGATCCACCCCCCCCGCCAAGCCTACTTCATTGCCACAACCCAATCTTCGTCAGCTCTTGCTTGAAGTTCTCCCGCGTAATCAGCGTCACCTCGTCCATCGCCGTGTACTTGGGCGGTTCAGTACCTTTGGTGACCCACTCATACATCATCAGCGCAGTGTTGTAGCCCTCGATATGCGGACTAGGCAGCATCGAACCGAAAAAGCCACTGTCAGCCTTTTTCAGTTCGCCAATGGCATCCGTACCATTGATGCCGATACCAATCACATTGGCCGCAGCAAAACCGGCCGTTTCGGTAGCGCGCACGCCACCAAGCACCGTGTTGTCGTTCATACCGCCGATAATCAGGTTCTTGGCACCGCTGGGCAGCTTGACCAGCGCCGAGTTGGTGGCGTCCATACTGCCCGGTACATCGAGGGTCTTGGCAGCGGTGAACAGAATGTGGTCTTTGGGAAAGCCAGCATCTTCCAGGGATTTGACCGAACCGTCAGTGCGTTTTTTACCCGTGTCGAGTTCGTTAAAGGTGTTGATCACCGCATAGGTATCCTTCCAGTCCCAACCGCGTTTTTTCGCCTCAGCCGCCATCGCCGCGCCCTGCTTCTGGCCGACTTCAAACGCGGCCATGCCCAGGTAAGGCACGTCCTCCATGAAGTTGCCCTTGGCATCAACGAAGCGGTCATCCACCGCAATCACTTTCAGGCCGTTGGCCTTGGCCTTGGCAACGATAGCCGGGCCCAGCGACACGTCCGGCGGGCAGATAACAAAGCCCTTGGCGCCGTTGGCCGCCAGGCTGTCGATGGCCGAGAGGGTTTTCTCGCCATCGGGTACGGCGATCTTGATCACGGTAAAGCCATGCTCCTTGCCGGCTTTTTCGGCAAACGCCCATTCGGTCTGAAACCACGGCTCCTCTGCCTGCTTGACCAAAAAGCCAATTTTCACTGCTTCAGCGGCCTGCAACAGACCGCCCAAGCTCAGGGCCGACACCGCCACAGCGGCGCAGCACAGGGAACGCATACCTCGACGACGATTCATACGGGTGACTCCTTGTTATTGTTTTCAGGTCTTGGGTTTATCCGGCAAAGCGGTGACAGGGGGTGCCTGGCACATCGACCTCGATGGCCAGCACCGCGCCATCCAGCGGGTGATCGAGTGGGCTGGCGGCGCTGGTGATGTAGAGGGTAGTGAGGTTGGGGCCACCGAACACGCAACTGGTGGGGCGGCTGACGGGCAACTCAATAATGCGGTCGACCTCACCCGCCGGCGTCAGGCGCAGCAGGCAACTGCCATCCCAACGGGCATTCCAGATATAGCCGTCTGCGTCCATCGCCGAGCCGTCCGGGCCACCACGCTCATGCGGGCCGAACCAGACACGGGCAGGGTCGAGCTGACCCTCTGGCTTGACCGAATGCCGGTACAAAGTGCCGTCCAGGCTGTCGCCAAAATGCACGTGCGCGCCGTCATCGCTCCACACCAAGGTGTTGGGAATGCCCAACCCTTGCAGCAGCGGCGTGACGTGCGCATTGGCATCGATCCGAAACAGGCCGCCGGAACGCCGTGTAATCGGCAGGTCTTCGCCCTGCTCACCAATGTTGTTCTGCATGGTACCCAACCACAGGCGGCCCTGGGCATCGCAGCGCGCTTCATTGCCACGGTTACCCGGTTGCGGGTCGGCCACGCACAGCAGCGTGAGGGCTTCGGTTTCCAGGTTCAGCCGGTACACGCCGCTGCTCAGCGTGACCAGCGCACCGCCACTTTCACAGGGGATAAAGGCCGAGACATGCTCGGGCAGCTGCCAGATCTGCAGCTGCCCGCCCATCAGGCGCAGCGCCTGTTTGCCGGCGATATTCACCCAATACAGCGCCTGGGTCGGCACGTCCCAGAACGGGCCCTCCCCCAACTGCGCACGGTGCGCAGTGACTGCGGTACACGACATAAAACCTCCTGGTGTTACAGCGGGTCGCGCGATGGCGTGCCATCCACCAGCCGCTGGATGCGCAACGGGTTGGCGTTTTTCAACGCGTCGGGCAGCAGGCTATCAGGGTAATTCTGCAAGCACACCGGGCGCAGGAAACGGTCGATGGCCAGGGTGCCGACCGAGGTGCCACGGGCATCGGAAGTGGCCGGGTACGGGCCGCCGTGAACCATCGAATCACAGACCTCCACGCCGGTCGGGTAGCCGTTGAGCAGGATGCGCCCGACTTTCTGTTCCAGCAGCGGCGTCAGTTCAGTGAACTGCTGCAGGTCGGCCGGTTCAGCAATGAGCGTCGCAGTGAGCTGACCGTGCAGCCCGTGCAAGGCGGTGCTGAGCTGGGCCTGATCGGCGACCTCGACAAACACCGTGGCAGGGCCAAACACCTCTTCCTGCAACACCTCATCACCGTCGATCAGCAAGCGCACGTCAGCCTTGAACAGCTGCGGCTGCGCCTGACTGCCCACTTGAGCGCTGCCCGCCAGGTGTTGGATGCCAGGGTGCGCCAAGAGTTTTTCCAAACCTTTGCCATAACTGCCCAGCGTGCCGGTATTGAGCATGATTTGCGCAGGCTGTTCACCGATCAGTTGCGCCACCTGTTGGGTAAACGCAGTGAACTGTGGCGAGGCAATACCAATCACCAGGCCAGGGTTGGTGCAGAACTGGCCACAGCCTTGCACCACCGAGGCAGTGAGGTCGCGGGCGATGGTCTCGGCCCTGGCGTGCAAAGCCTGGGGCAGCACGATCACCGGGTTGATGCTCGACATCTCGGCAAACACCGGGATCGGCTGCGGGCGTGCCGCCGCCATATCACACAGGGCACGGCCGCCCTTGAGCGAGCCGGTAAAACCTACGGCCTGGATCGCCGGGTGCTTGACCAGCGCCTCACCGACGCCGCCACCGAAGATCATGTTGAACACGCCCGCCGGCATCTCGGTGGCCTCGGCCGCCCGAATGATTGCATCGGCCACCCGCTCGGCCGTCGCCATATGTCCGCTGTGGGCCTTGAACACCACGGGGCAGCCGGCCGCCAGCGCGGCGGCGGTGTCACCGCCGGCGGTGGAAAACGCCAGGGGGAAGTTGCTCGCACCAAACACCGCCACCGGGCCGAGGCCGATGCGGTATTGGCGCAGGTCCGGGCGCGGCAGGGGTTGGCGCTCGGGCAAGGCTCTGTCGATGCGCGCACCGTAAAAGTCACCGCGACGCAGCACCGTGGCGAACAGGCGCATCTGGCCGCTGGTGCGCCCGCGCTCGCCTTTGATGCGCGCTGCAGGTAATGCGGTTTCGCGGCACACCAACTGGATAAAATCTTCACCCAGCGCGTCCAGCTCATCGGCCACCGCCTCCAAGAACTGCGCGCGACGCGAGGCACTCAATGCCCGGTACGCGGGATACGCGGCAGCGGCGGCCTTGGCGGCGGCATCCACCTCAGCGGGCGTGGCCTGATAGAAATCCTGAGGCAAGGCCTCGCCGGTGCTGGCATCGACGCTTTTCAGGGTGATGCTGCCCTGGGCGCTGCGTTGGCCACCGATGTAGTTGTGGCCGAGTAACGGATTCATGCTGATCTCCTTAAAGGCTGATGACAGTGCCAGGTTCGAACGCCGCCTCGGCGCTGCCGACCCGATTGACCAGCGGTGCGCCGAACTCGGCCTGGCTGATCTCGAACACATCCCCCGGCTGGGTACGTATACCGTCGGCGAATGACAAGGTGGCGGTGCCGAAGAAATGAATGTGCACGTCGCCCGGGGTCAGGAACTGGCTGTATTTGAAATGGTGATATTCGAGGTTTTCCAGGCTGTGGCACATGTTCGCCTCGCCACTGAGAAATTCGCTTGCCCATAGCACTTTGCCGTCTCGAAGAATGCGGCTGGTGCCGGCCAAGTGCTGGGGCAACTCACCCACGCGCAACTCCGGGCCATAGCTGCAACTGCGCAACTTGGAATGGGCCAGGTACAGGTAATTCTTGCGTTCCATGACGTGGTCGGAGAACTCGTTGCCCACCGCATAACCCAGGCGATAGGGCTTGCTGTCTCGGCCGATCACGTACAGCCCGCCGATTTCCGGCTCTTCACCGGCGTCTTCGGCAAAGGGCGGCACCGGGAACGCCTGGCCTGGGCGCACGACAATACGGCCATCGCCCTTATAGAACCATTCCGGTTGCACGCCGGCTTGGCCGGCCGGTGGCTTGCCGCCCTCCACGCCCCATTTGAAGATACGCATGGTGTCGGTCAAGGCGCTGTCGTCACCGGCCTGATGCATTTTATCGCGGGCCGAGGCGCTGCCCAGGTGCGTCAGGCCAGTGCCGCTGATCAGCATGTGCGCCGGGTCGGGATGGTCCAGCGGCGGCAGGACTTTGAGGTCTGCCAACAGCGCAGCGTAGTCATGACTGTCGCCCAGGCCCAGGCTGTCGACCTGTTGCGCCAGGCCCACACCGGCGTCGATGGCGGCCAACGCCAATTCGCGCACGCTGCGTGCGGTGTGCACTTCGCGCAGTGTGTTGCCTTGCACCACGCCGACACGACGCTCACCGTTACGCAATTCGAACTGAACTAAACGCATCAAACTTCTCCAGGATTAAGTACGTGTGGCGCCTCGGGCGCTGGCAGCAAACTGGTCGGCGGGCAGCACATGCTTGCGCTCCAGCACGCGGTACACCACAGCGGTCAAGACCAGCCCGAACACCATCACTCCAGCCAAAAAATACAGGCCCGAAGCCAGGTTGCCGGTGTATTCCTTGAGCGCGCCGATCACGAACGGGCCGATATAGCCGCCCAGGTTGCCCACCGAGTTAATCAAGGCAATGCCCGCCGCCGCACTGGCACCGGCAAAAAACCGCCCCGGCAAGGTCCAGAACACCGCCGTGCAGGAAAACAAGGCAAATGCCGCCAGGCTCAGCGCCGCCATTTGCAGCACCGGCACGCTCAGCCAGGCACTGCAAAACAAGCCGATGGCGCCGAGCACATAGAGCACGGCAAGGTGGCCATAACGATCGTTCAAGCGGTCGGAACTGCGCGGGATGATCAGCAGCCCGATGATGCCGAAAATGTAGGGCACGGCCGAGATGAAGCCGGTCACCAGGTCAGTGCCGCCGAACTGTTTGATCAGGGTCGGCAACCACAGGCCCAGGCCATAGATGCTCAAGGTCACCGGCAGGTAGAACAGCGCCAGCAGCAACACGCGCTTGTCCTTGAGGGCATGCAGCGGGTTGCCGTGGCGCGTCTGGCCGTAGGCTTGCAGGTCCTTGGCCAACTCACCCGTAAGCCAGGTTTTCTCGTCTTCGCTCATCCAGTTGACCTGCTTGGGGCCGTCCGGCAGAAAGCGCAGCACCGGCCAGGTCAGCAACAACGCCGGTGTGCCGATCACGATAAACAGCCATTGCCAGCCGTGCAGCCCGAGGATGCCGTCCATGCCCAGCAGGCCGCCGGACACCGGCCCGGTGATCATCATGGCAATCGGCTGGGAGAGAATGAACAGCCCCAGGATCTTGCCGCGATGGCGCACCGGGAACCACTGGGTGATGTAGTACAGCACGCCCGGAAAGAACCCGGCTTCGGCCGCGCCGAGCAAAAAGCGCATCACATAAAAGCTGTGCGGCCCCTGCACAAAGGCCATGCCAATGGTGATGGCGCCCCAGGTGAGCATGATCCGCGCAAACCAGCGCCGCGCGCCGAAGCGGTCGAGCATCAGGTTGCTGGGGATCTCAAACAGGAAGTAGCCAATAAAGAACAACCCCGCCCCCAGGCCATAGGCAGCGTCGCCGATGCCGACGTCGGCGCCCATGTGCAGCTTGGCAAACCCCACCGCGGAGCGGTCCACGTAGGCGATCAGGTACAGCAGGATCAGGAAGGGAATCAGTTTCAGCGTGATACGCCGAACAAGCCGCAATTCCTGGCTCATGGGGTCGATCTCCGATTGTTGTTTTTATAGAAGCTCGGGGGCTGCCTCTCGCGAAAATCCGCCAGGGTCACACCTCAATTAAGCAGGACTATATAGTATGACTATTTGCAAAACAACACTTCCAAAGCTGCGATTTTGCGCTTATGTTTAAGCACATATAGAACATATAGTCATACAATAAGAGAGTCGATCATGCCTGATAAAAAGCCCGCCCTCCGCTCCGCCCAGTGGTTTGGTACCGCCGACAAGAACGGTTTCATGTACCGCAGCTGGATGAAGAACCAGGGCATTGCCGACCATCAGTTCCATGGCAAACCGATCATTGGCATCTGCAACACCTGGTCGGAACTGACCCCGTGCAACGCGCATTTCCGCCAGATCGCCGAGCACGTCAAACGCGGTGTGATCGAAGCCGGTGGTTTCCCGGTGGAATTCCCGGTGTTCTCCAATGGCGAATCCAACCTGCGCCCCACCGCCATGCTCACCCGCAACCTGGCGAGCATGGATGTCGAGGAAGCCATTCGCGGCAACCCCATCGACGGCGTGGTGCTGCTGACCGGCTGCGACAAAACCACCCCGGCGCTGCTGATGGGCGCGGCCAGTTGTGACGTGCCGGCCATCGTGGTCACCGGCGGGCCGATGCTCAATGGCAAGCACAAGGGCCAGGACATTGGCTCGGGCACGGTGGTGTGGCAACTGAGCGAACAGGTCAAGGCCGGCACCATCACCCTTGACGATTTCCTTGCGGCTGAAGGCGGCATGTCGCGCTCGGCGGGCACCTGCAACACCATGGGCACTGCATCGACCATGGCCTGCATGGCCGAAGCACTCGGCACTTCCCTGCCCCACAACGCAGCGATTCCGGCGGTGGACGCGCGGCGCTATGTGCTGGCGCATATGTCCGGCATGCGCGCGGTCGAGATGGTGCGTGAAGATTTGAAGTTGTCGAAGATCCTCACCAAGGAGGCGTTTGAAAACGCGATCCGGGTGAATGCGGCCATCGGCGGTTCGACCAACGCCGTAATCCACCTTAAGGCCATCGCCGGGCGTATCGGTGTCGAGCTCGACCTCGACGATTGGACCCGCATGGGCCGTGGCGTGCCGACCATCGTCGACCTGCAGCCGTCAGGCCGTTTCCTGATGGAAGAGTTCTACTACGCCGGCGGCCTGCCGGCCGTGCTGCGGCGCCTGGGCGAAGCCAACCTGATCCCGCACCCGAATGCCCTGACGGTCAATGGCAAGTCGTTGGGCGAGAACACCCAGGACTCGCCGATCTACGGCCAGGACGAGGTGATCCGCACCCTCGACAACCCGATCCGTGCCGACGGCGGTATTTGCGTATTGCGCGGCAACCTGGCGCCGCTCGGCGCTGTGCTCAAGCCGTCCGCCGCCAGCCCCGAGTTGATGCAGCACCGTGGCCGCGCGGTGGTGTTCGAGAACTTCGACATGTACAAGGCACGCATCAATGACCCGGAGCTGGACGTGGATGCCAACTCGATTCTGGTCATGAAAAACTGTGGGCCCAAGGGTTACCCGGGCATGGCCGAAGTCGGCAACATGGGCCTGCCCGCCAAACTGCTGGCCCAGGGCGTGACCGACATGGTGCGGATTTCCGATGCACGCATGAGCGGCACCGCCTACGGCACGGTGGTGCTGCACGTGGCGCCGGAAGCCGCCGCCGGTGGGCCGCTGGCCACGGTACAGGAAGGTGACTGGATCGAGCTCGACTGCGCCAACGGCCGGTTGCACCTGGATATCCCCGACGCCGAACTGGCGGCGCGCATGGCTGACCTGGCGCCACCGCAAAACCTGATCGTCGGCGGCTACCGCCAGCTGTATATCGACCACGTGCTGCAGGCCGATCAAGGCTGCGACTTCGACTTCCTGGTGGGCTGCCGTGGCGCTGAAGTCCCCCGGCATTCCCACTAATTGGGATGCTATGATGCCGCGAACCTAAGCCAGAGCCTCCCCGTCGTTATGGATCACCAGCCGCCCAAGCCGCGCAAGAGCCAGCATGCCCAGATCGTTCAGGACTTGGGCATGCACATCGTTTCCGGGCGCTTCAAGCCCGAAGAACGCCTGCCCATGGAAGCCACGCTGTGCGAGGAATACCAGGTCAGCCGCTCGGTGTTGCGTGAGGCGACCCGCGTGCTCAGCGCCAAGGGCCTGGTGTATTCCAAGCCACGGGTGGGCGCGGTGGTGCGTCCACGGGTGAAATGGCATTTGCTTGACCCGGATGTGCTGTCCTGGCTGATGCAGTCCACGCCCCACAGCGAATTTTTCAACACCCTGGCCGGCGTGCGACGCATCCTCGAACCGGAAATCGCCGCCATGGCGGCGACCACGGCCACGGCTGAAGACATCGCCACCATCGAACACGCTTACCTGGGCATGGAAACCGCCAAGACTCACGACGACCTGCTGCAGGCCGACCTGGACTTCCACCGCGCCATCGCCGATGCCACCCGCAACGATTTGCTCGCCTACATGTGCAACATGCTGTCGTTGCCGCTGCGCGAGTCGATCAACATCACCAACCGCCGCCCCGACATCCAGGGCCTGAGCCTGCCCCGCCACAAAGCGATCCTCACCGCCATCCAGAACCGTGACGCCCTCGGCGCCCGGCACGCCTCGCTGGTGCAACTGGATGACACGCGGGTGGCGCTGGACACGGTGATGAACGTGCTCACGCCGCTGTAAATTGATCGTCTACGCTCACAGGGTCAGTTCGAGGAACCGGCCATGTGCGGACGACTTTCGCAGTACCGCGGTATTCACGACTTTGTGGCGGCCTTGAGCATGCCCAATGCCCTGGCCAATAGCGTCGGCGACCAGCCGCTGGAACGGTACAACGTGGCGCCGACCACGCCTGTAGCAGTGCTGCACCTGGACGCCGAGCTGTTGCACGCCGACCGGGTGCGCTGGGGCTGGCGCCCGCACTGGAGCAAGGAGCGCCTGCTGCCGATCAACGCGCGTGTCGAGAAGGTCGCGCACGGCGCGTTTTTTCGCGCGATCTGGCCGCATCGCGCAATTGCGCCGGTGGACAACTGGTTTGAATGGGTGGATGAAGGCGGCGCGAAAAAACAGCCTTACCTGATTCGTCGCCGCGACGGCGCGCCGGTATTCTGTGCCGCCATCGGCCAACTGCCCGACGCCGATGAGGGCGCAGGCACCCACGATGGCTTCGTGATCATCACTGCCGACAGTGCCGGCGGCATGCTCGACATCCATGACCGCAGGCCCGTGGTGCTCACCCCGGAACTGGCCCGTGAGTGGCTGGACCCGGCCACTTCCCCAAGCCGCGCCGAGCAGATGGTGCTGCTGCAGGGCGAGCCGACAGACGTGTTCGAATGGTTCAAGGTCGACAGCGCCGTGGGCAACACGCGCAACCATGGGCCAGCGTTGATCCAGCCGCGCTGAGCACTCATTGGGCGACTGCACACCCGTGCGGATTAATCGGCCTGCCCTCCAGATAAGCCCGATCCTTGCCATTTTGCTTGGCGCCATACAGGTTGCGATCAGCGTCCTTAAGCACCACCGACATCTCGTCCCCCGCCGAGAACCGCGCCATTCCCGCGCTGCAGGTGTAGTTGTGCGGCGCCGCCACACTGCGCCGGATAGCCTGCAACAAATCTCGTGCGAACGCGCAGGCGACAGCCGGGTCGTCGCCCAACAACAGCACGCCGAACTCTTCGCCGCCGATCCTGCCGAAACTGTGGCTGCCCTTGGCGGTTTTCAGGCAGGTGGCCATGGCGCAAAGAATGCTGTCGCCCACATCGTGGCCATACCGGTCATTCTTGAGTTTGAAACTGTCGATATCCAACATCATGAAATAGCCGCTGTGGCCAGTGGCGATCAGCGCGTCAAAGCCCTGCATGAAGGCGCGCCGGTTGAGAATGGAGGTCAGGTAGTCCGTCTCTGCCAGCTCGCGAAACTCGCTTTCTACCAGCAACACCGAGCGCAAGTTCTTCAAATAGGAAAAACTCAGAATAAAACCGATGGCCACCGACGCGACGCAAAAAATATACAGATAGACCTGGGCATCGCCGTAAATGTCCGCCTGGATGCACGGCCATAAAATCAACCAGACCAACGTGGCGCAGACCAGGTAATCCTGCACACTGATAAACAGGATGGCGCTGCTGATCACCAGGATAACCGCCAGCGGCAAGCCAAACAGGCGCAACTCCCCATGCGCGCTGATGACATAGGCAAACCCCACGGACAGCAGCACGACATACACAACCCCGAGCGCACGCCACAGGTAAAAGTGGGGGGTCATGTGGTGCAGTCGACACACCGCCATCAGGCACAGGCTGATCGCCACCAGATATATATCCAGCTGCATGTCCGGATGAATCAACAACACCCCGAGCCAGGCAATAATCCCGATTAACTCGGCCTGAGTGACCGCTGGCGACAGTAACCGGCGCATCCGTGGCCTTAACTTCAAGTTAGCAGGCATCCCTTTTCCCTCTTTCAACCGCGTGCAGGCCAACCGCAAATGAAAACGCCATAAAGCGTCTTACCAGGCGAACAAAAGCCGGCAGCACTTCCAGCTGTTTTTTCGCATGCACTTTGAAATAGCCCTTCTCGACGCCCTCGCGGACCATTCGAATAATATGGGTTTTCGATACCGACAGCTGCTGGGCGAGCGCAAGATAAGATGACGATTTGAAGGTCATGTGCTCGTTTTCCGGTGAAAAGGCATCGTTATAAATCGCCAGCATCAACAAATGCCCTGCATCTTTTTTCACCAGCCAATAACAGTCGGGCAGCAACACATCAACGGTCATTTCGTCGGCCAGGATCTGAGCGAAGCCTTTGAAGTAAAGGGCCAGAAAACTGCGGTCGTCCATCTCGCGCAGTGTGCGAAAAAGGTCTTTTTCAGGGCACATCAGCGCCAGCGCGTCGGTAATCGACGTCAGCATCAGCCGCACTTCCCGACAGGCTTCGTCCGAGGGCGCATACACCCTGAAACGGCTGTCCTCCGGGTGCGCGTCGACCACCATGAAGCCTAGCGCGCGAAACAGCAGGAAGATCGACTCCAGGCTGTTTCTTGAGCAATACCCGCGCGCCACACAGAAGGCTTTCACCTCGCAGAGCAAGGCTGTCGGTTTGGAAAAGTACTCGCTAAAAAGTGCAAAAGAGACCATCAAACGGCTGTATTTCATTGCACTTTTGTAGAAAAACGGGCGTTTCGAGTAAGGGCCTAGAAGCACCTGATAATGCGCCCGAATACAAGATTCAAAGTCCTCATGACGTTCAAGCGCTTGTGCAGTATTACCAATATCCAACTTTAACGAACTGACGCGCATGAAGGAGTCCTGATCAACCAACTTCATCCCACTGATCTAGACTACGAAGTTCACGTAGTCAGGTCCCAAAACAAATCACGTCGTAAAACGGTCCTTGATGGCGCTTTGCCTTTGAGGCCAATGTACAGTGATTGCCGTGCGGCACAGCATCATTACCAAAGTTGTTCCAACTGCACTTCCTGGGCTATTTGCTAACGCGCAAGCGATGCACTTGCTTGAAATAGCAGTGCAAAGATTGCAGGTGAAGCAGCGCCAATTAATGGCGTCAGAAATATGACCGCGAACCTTTCACCGCCTGCGGGCGTCCGAGCTAGGGTGTTTATTGCCCATCGCTCGTTGTGAGGTCCTCGTTTGAAAGCCGCCATCATCAAAAAGTACCGCCTGATTATCAAAACCATGGGCTATGTGGGTTGGGCCTTGTTCTGGCTGTTGTTGTGGGATGTGGCCGTCACGGTCGATTTCATGTTGTTCCTGACCACCAAGATCAACTTGCCGCTGATGCCGCTGACCCTGCTGGGTTCGGCGCTGGTGGTGTTGATCAGCTTTCGTAACAGCAGCGCCTATAACCGCTGGTGGGAAGCACGCACGTTGTGGGGCGCGATGGTGAATAACTCGCGCAGTTTCGCCCGCCAGGTGCTGACACTGCTGGATGACCCCGAGGCCGAGGTAAACCCGGTCAAGGCCACCCTGTTGCGCCGCCATGTGGCCTATGTGAACTGCCTGGCGGCGCACCTCAAGGGCCGGCCGTGCCCGGATGAAGTGCGTGCGTTTATCCCCGCCGAAGAGTTTGCGCGCAATGGCGCCACCAACAACTTTGCCAATGACATCCTCACCGGTTCAGCGACGTTGTTGGCCCGCGAATACAAGGCCGGGCACCTGGACAGTATTCGCCTGGCGCGGCTGGAGTCGACACTGGTGGACCTGTCCAATGCCCAAGGCGGCATGGAGCGTATCGCCAATACGCCGCTGCCCTACCCTTACGTGTATTTCCCGCGGCTGTTTATCTCGCTGTTCTGCCTGATCGTGCCGGTGGGCCTGGTGGAATCCCTGGGCTGGTTCACCCCGCTGGCCTCGACCGTGGTGGGCTTTATGCTGCTGGCGATCGAACGCATCGGCACTGACCTGCAAAGCCCGTTTCATTCCAGCGAACACCAGATCCAGATGGAAACCATCTGCGAAACCATCGAGAAGAACCTGCAGTCGATGCAGCGTGATGCGCTGGCTTAAGCTCAAGGTGCTTTTAATTCAAGAACCTATCATTTTTACCAGTGCCCCTGACGCGTGGTTTTGACTAGCCTGTAGCGCATCTATCCAAGGAGGTACACCGCATGCAGGTTCACGAAGGTTATGCCGATTTCCGTGGCTACCGGACATGGTTCCGGGTCACCGGCGACTTGAAGTCCGGGCGCTTGCCCTTGATCGTCGCGCACGGCGGCCCCGGCTGCACCCATGACTACGTCGACAGTTTCAAGGACCTGGCCGATACAGGCCGCGCGGTGGTGCACTACGACCAACTCGGCAATGGCCGCTCCACGCATCTGCGCGACGCACCCGCTGATTTCTGGAACGTGGAGTTATTCCTGGCGGAACTGAACAACCTGGTCGAGCACCTGCACATCCGCGATTACGCGCTGCTGGGCCAGTCCTGGGGCGGTATGCTGGGGGCTGAACACGCGGTATGCCAACCTGCCGGGTTAAAGGCATTGATCATCGCCAATTCGCCCGCCTCCATGGACTTGTGGTGCGCAGCCGCGAATGAACTGCGCCAGGCACTGCCCGCCGAGGTACAGGCCACCCTGCTGCGCCATGAGGCGGCCGGCACCACCGACAGCGCCGAGTATCACGCGGCCTCGCAGGTGTATTACGCCCGCCACGTCTGCCGCCTCCAGCCGGAACCCGCCGAAGTGCTGCGCACCAATGCCGCCATCGAAGACGACCCCACCGTCTATCACACCATGAACGGCCCCACCGAATTCCATGTGATCGGCAGCCTGCGCCACTGGAGCATCATCGAGCGCCTGCCACGCATCCAGGTGCCGACGCTGTTGATCTCCGGGCGCTTTGATGAAGCCACCCCCGCCACGGTGCAGCCATTTGCCGATGGCATCCGCGACGTGCGCTGGCAGATTTTTGAGCAGTCGAGCCATATGCCCCATGTTGAGGAGCGTGAGGCGTGCATGGCGTGTGTGGGGGCGTTTTTGGCGCACGTGGAGTCATAACCGGCAAGCCCCATGTGGAACGGGGTTTATGTGGGAGCGGGCTTGCTCGCGAAGGCGGTGTATCAGTTACAGATGAAGTGACTGACCCACCGTATTCGCGAGCAAGCCCGCTCCCACAGTTAGACCGCATTGCATCAGGTAGACAGGCTTTGGCTTTGCACTTGATCTGGCTTTTGCTTCAACCACTCGATTTTTGACGCTGGGGACATCGGTGTTCGCATCGATGCCCCTGCGAACCGGGCTTTGCTGTTGTGCCCGCATTTGTAAAAGACTATTACGCCGCACAATGTACTAACTGGTTACTTATATTGCTAAAATCGCGTTTTTGCCCTCTCACCTTCGAGTCCTGTCGACATGAAAAGAGCATCGCGCGCCGCTGGCGCCTCTAGATTTCTCCTGCTGGGCCTGGGCGTGGTTATCGCCCTGCTCGGCGTAGCGCTGGCTGTGGGCGGCGCCAAGCTGGTCAGCCTGGGCGGTTCCTGGTACTTCCTGGTCGGTGGCGTGGCCATGGCCGTTTCCGGCTTGTTGATCGCACGACGCAAGCCAGCAGGTGCCTGGCTGTTCGCCGCGTTCCTGGTCGGCACGGCCGTATGGGCGATTGCGGATGTAGGCCTGGTGTACTGGCCGCTGTTCTCGCGGCTGTTCATGTTTGCGGTGATCGGCCTGGTGGTGGCGCTGGTGTATCCGCTGCTGGCCGGCCGACCGGCGCGCGGCGCCTATGGCGTTGCCGCCGTGCTGGCAGTCGGCGTGGCGGTCGCGGCGGGCAATATGTTCGTGGCGCACCCAAGCGTTGCGCCCACCGGCAAAGGCCCTGGCGTCACGCCAGTGGCCGCCGCCGATGCGCAGAAAGAGTGGGCGCATTACGGCAACACCGAAGGTGGCAGCCGTTTTGCGGCGCTGGACCAGATCAACCGCGACACCGTCAATAAACTCAAAGTGGCGTGGACCTACCACACTGGCGACGTGGCCATCAGCGATGGCAACGGCGCCGAAGACCAACTGACGCCCCTGCAGATCGGCAACAAAGTGTTTATCTGCACGCCGCACAACAACCTGATCGCCCTGGATGCCGACACCGGCAAAGAGCTGTGGAAGAACGAAGTCAACGCCAAATCGGCGGTCTGGCAGCGTTGCCGTGGCATGGCGTATTTCGATGCCACCGCACCGATTGCCCAGCCCACCCAGCCAAACAGTTCGCCGATCATTGCCGCCAGCGTCCCGCCCGGCGCGCAATGCCAGCGCCGTTTGCTGACCAACACCATTGATGCGCGCCTGATCGCGGTGGATGCCGACACCGGCAAGTTCTGCGAAGACTTCGGCACCCACGGCCAGGTGGACCTCAAAGCCGGCCTGGGCAATGTACCCGACAGCTACTACCAACTGTCCTCGGCGCCCCTGATCGCCGGCACCACCGTGGTGGTCGGCGGCCGCGTGGCGGATAACGTGCAAACCGATATGCCCGGCGGTGTGATCCGCGGCTTCGACGTGATCAGCGGCCAGATGCGCTGGGCCTTCGACCCGGGCAACCCCGAAGACAAGCAAGCCCCGGCAGCCGGCAGCACCTACGTGCGCAGCACGCCGAACAGCTGGGCACCGATGTCTTATGACCCGCTGATGAACACAGTTTTCCTGCCGATGGGCAGTTCGTCCACCGATATCTACGGCGTTGAACGGACCCAACTGAACCACAAATACGGCGCTTCGGTGCTGGCGCTGGACGCCTCCACCGGTGCAGAAAAGTGGGTGTACCAGACCGTCCACAATGACCTGTGGGACTTCGACCTGCCGATGCAGCCGAGCCTGATCGACTTCACCCCGCCGGGCAGCGACAAGGCCGTACCGGCGGTAGTGATCGGCACCAAGGCCGGGCAGATCTATGTGCTCGACCGCGCCACCGGCAAGCCGCTGACCGACGTGAAGGAAGTACCGGTCAAGGCCGCCAACATCCCCAACGAGCCTTACTCGCTGACCCAGCCGAAATCGGTGGGCATGCCGCAGATCGGTGCGCAGACGCTGACCGAATCGGACATGTGGGGCGCCACACCATTTGACCAACTGCTGTGCCGTATCGACTTCAAGGGCATGCGCTACGAAGGCCTGTACACCGCGCCAGGCACCGACAAGTCGCTGAGCTTCCCGGGCTCTTTGGGCGGCATGAACTGGGGCAGTATCTCCACCGACCCGGTGCACGGTTTTATCTTCGTCAATGACATGCGCCTGGGCCTGTGGATCCAGATGGTGCCGTCGCAGAACAAGGCCCAGGCCGCCTCCGGTGGTGAAGCGCTGAACACCGGCATGGGCGCCGTGCCGCTCAAGGGCACGCCGTATGCGGTGAACAAGAACCGCTTCCTGTCGGTGGCCGGCATTCCGTGCCAGGCGCCGCCGTTCGGCACCCTGACCGCCATCGACATGAAGACTCAGCAGATCGCCTGGCAAGTGCCGGTCGGCACTGTTGAGGACACCGGCCCGCTGGGCATCCGCATGCACCTGCCGATCAAGGTCGGCCTGCCGACGCTGGGCGGCACCTTGTCGACCCAGGGCGGGCTGATCTTTATCGCCGGCACCCAGGACTTCTACCTGCGCGCCTTCAACAGCGGCAACGGTGATGAAGTCTGGAAAGCCCGCCTGCCAGTAGGCAGCCAAGGCGGCCCGATGACCTATGTGTCGCCCAAAACCGGCAAGCAATACATCGTTATCACCGCCGGCGGTGCGCGTCAGTCCACTGACCGTGGCGACTACGTCATCGCCTACGCCCTGCCGTAACGCCCTTCTGTTCGCGCGGTGCTCCCCGCACCGCGCGCGCCTTTCTATACATGCAGTTTGGAAGTCCGCGCATGACCCTCACTTCTCCTATGCCCTTGGGCCGCCTGGTGCTGGGCCTGGCCTTTGCTGCCGCCCTGCCCGTTCAAGCCGACGACACCACCCTCACCGGCGACTGGGGCGGCCTGCGCCGTGAACTCGACGAGCAAGGCATCCGCTTCACCGGCGACTACAGCGGCGAGACCGCCTACAACGCCGACGGCGGCCAACACCGTTCGGCGCGCTACTCGCAAAACATCAAGCTCGGTGTGCAGTTCGACCTCGGCAAGCTCTACGGCTTGACCAATGGCGACCGCATTCAACTGACCATCAACGACCGGCGCGGCAACAGCGCCTCCGAAGACCTGGTGGGCAACCGCCTGCCGATCCAGGAAAACTATGGCGGCCTCTACACCCGTCTCACCGAGCTGAGCTACGAGCGCACGCTGTTCACGCCCGCGCTGAACATCAAGCTCGGTTACATGGCGATGGGCAACGACCTCGGCGGCCTCGACAGCGGCCTCCTGTGCAACTTCATGAATGCCGGTTTCTGCGGGCACCCGCTGAACATGTCCGGCGGCAGCGGTTGGACCAACTACCCGAATGCACGCCTGGGTGCGCGGGTGAAATACGACTTTTCGCCGAACTGGCAGCTGCGCGTGGCGGCATTCAATGTCGACCCTGACAGCAACGGCAACTCCAGCCGTGCCTGGCGCCTGGACCCCAAACACACCACCGGCACCGTGGTGCCGATCGAACTGGTGTACAAACACGCGGGCACGCTGCCGGGTGAGTACAAGCTGGGCTATTACTACGACAGCTCCAATGTGAAGCGTATCGGCAGCAACAAAGACGTCAACGGTCGCGGCGGTCACTACCTGCTGATCGACCAGGCCGTCTGGGCTTCCAGCACATCCGCAGGCCGTGTGCTGCACGCTTTCGGCCAATACTCGGCGGCCAGCGAAGCCGCCTCGCCGTTCAGCAAGTGGTACGGCGCAGGCGTGGTGTTGTACAAGCCATTTGAAGGCCGCCCACGCGACACAATCGCCCTGGGTTATGGACGTGCGGTGCCGAACCCACGCAGCCGTGACGTGCAAGAGTTGGCGGCGTTCAATGCCGGTACGGACTACCCCAACCTGAACAATGCCGAGCAATTGATCGAACTCAGTTATGGCTACCAGGCCACGCCGTGGCTGACGCTGCGCCCGGATGTGCAATACATCATCGAGCCGGGGGCATTTTCCGGTGAGAGCATCGATAACGCGCTGGTGCTGGGTTTGCAGGTCAAAGCCGTCTTCTAAAGGCCGGAACACGCTCAACACGGTGGGAGCTGGCTTGCCTGCGATTGCGGTGTATCAGCGCCAGGTGTTCTGACTGACACTACGCTATCGCAGGCAAGCCAGCTCCCACAGTTGTTCTACGGTGTAATTGCGCCGTGCTGGTACTCGCGCGGCGTACAGCCAAACTCTCGCCGAAACACCGTGTGCAGGTACTGCGCCGATTTGAAGCCGCAATCCTGGGCAATGTCGGCAATCGCCAGCGCGTGGTTTTCCAGGCCCTTGGCCGCTGCCGCAAGTTTGAAGCGCAGAATCTCGTCATGCACGCTGCACCCACGCACCTTGCGAAAGTGCGACTCCAGAGATGAGCGCGACACACCCACATACGCCGCCACTTGCGCGGTCTTGATGCCCTGGCAGGCGTACTGGCGGATAAACAGCAGTGCCTGCATCACATACGGATTACCCAACGGCTGGTGCAAGCTGGAGGCCTGCACATTGATTGCATCCGGCGGCACCAGGATCTGTGTGCCTGCGCAGGGTTTGCCGTGCAGCATTTGGTGCAACAGCGCGGCGGCCGTGCGGCCCATGGTCTCGGTACCCTGGATTACCGAGCTGAGCGGCACGCGCGTGAGAGTACGGGTCAGCGGGTCGTTGTCGATGCCGATCAACGCCACTTCTTCCGGCACCGCGATGCCGGCGGTGAGGCAGGCTTGCAGCAATTGCCGGGCGCGGGCGTCGGTGACGGCGATGATGCCGATGGGCTTGGGCAAGGCTTGCAGCCAGCCAATCTGCTGCTCCACCGCGCTGTCCCACAGCGGCGCGCTGGTGCCCAGCCCACGGTAAATCTCAACCTGCAAACCATCGCGTTGCATCAGGCGGCGAAAGGCTTTCTCGCGCTCCTGCGCCCAGCGGTTGGCCTGGGCTTCGGGCAGGCTGAAACAGGCAAAGCGGGTCAGCCCCGCCTCGATCAAGTGTTCGTACGCCAACTTGATCAGCGCATGGTTATCGGTGGCCACATAGGGAATGCCCTTGGGGTAGGCGCGTGCATCCTGATAGGAGCCGCCCACCGCCACCACCGGCAAATGAATATCGGCCAGCGCCTCACCGATCAGCGGGTCATCGAAGTCGGCAATGATGCCGTCGCCCTGCCAGCGCTCGATGCCTCTTAAACGGCACAAAAAGTCTTCCTCCAGGAACAAGTCCCAGGACACACGCGTGCTGCTCAGGTAATTGCCGATGCCGGTAATGATGCCGCGATCGTAGATTTTGCTGCCGTTGAACAACAGGGCAATGCGGTGCACGGGCGGTAGGGTTTTCATTGTTTTTATCCTGGGGCCGGTCGCTACAGACTAGCCCTGGCTGGTCAAAATCGCACTACGTCTTGGTGATTTTCATAATCGGCAGTCCCGATGCCGTTGCTAGTATCGGGGCACCGCCAAGAACAATAAGGAAAACGCCATGCCGTACTTCCAAGGTGTCGAGAAGGTTCGCTTCGAAGGCCCCAGCAGCGACGCCCCCCTCGCCTTTCGTCATTACGATGCCAACAAACTGATCCTCGGCAAGCCCATGCGTGAACACCTGCGCATGGCTGCCTGCTACTGGCACACCTTTGTGTGGCCGGGGGCGGACATGTTCGGTATGGGCACCTTCAAGCGCCCGTGGCAGCGCAGCGGTGAGCCGATGGACGTGGCCATCGGCAAGGCTGAAGCGGCGTTCGAGTTTTTCTCCAAACTGGGCATTGATTACTACAGCTTTCACGACACCGATGTGGCGCCCGAAGGCAGCTCGCTCAAGGAATACCGCAACCACTTCGCGCAGATGGTCGACCAGCTTGAGCGTCATCAGGAACAGACCGGCATCCAGTTGCTGTGGGGCACCGCCAACTGTTTCAGCCACCCGCGCTTTGCCGCCGGCGCCGCCAGCAACCCGGACCCGGAGGTGTTCGCCTACGCGGCCGCTCAAGTGTTCAGCGCGATGAACGCCACCCAACGCCTCAAGGGTGCCAACTACGTGCTGTGGGGCGGTCGTGAAGGCTATGAAACCCTGCTCAATACCGACCTCAAGCGCGAGCGCGAACAGCTCGGGCGCTTTATGCGCATGGTGGTAGAGCACAAGTACAAGATCGGCTTTAAGGGTGACCTGCTGATCGAACCCAAGCCCCAGGAGCCGACCAAGCACCAGTACGATTACGACAGCGCCACGGTGTTCGGCTTCCTGCATGAGTTCGGCCTGGAACACGAGATCAAAGTGAATATCGAGGCCAACCACGCCACCCTGGCCGGGCACAGTTTTCACCATGAAATTGCCACCGCCGTGTCCCTGGGGATTTTCGGCAGCATCGACGCCAACCGCGGCGACCCGCAGAACGGCTGGGACACCGACCAGTTCCCCAACAGTGTCGAGGAAATGACCCTGGCCACCTATGAAATCCTCAAGGCCGGGGGCTTCAAGAACGGCGGCTACAATTTTGATTCCAAGGTGCGCCGCCAGAGCCTGGATGAGGTTGACCTGTTCCACGGGCATGTCGCCGCCATGGACGTACTGGCCCTGTCCCTGGAGCGTGCGGCGGCCATGGTGCAAAACGACCGATTGCAGCAGTTCAAGGACCAGCGTTATGCCGGGTGGCAGCAGCCCTTGGGCCAGGCGGTTTTGGCCGGTGAGTTCAGCCTGGAATCGCTGGCCGAACATGCCTTTTCCCATGAGCTGAACCCGCAGGCGGTGAGTGGCCGCCAGGAAATGCTCGAAGGCGTGGTCAACCGGTTTATCTACACCTGACCGCCCGCTCGCCACAGGTACGGTACATTCATCAAGTAAGTGTCTTTCCAACAACAATAAAAGGACGCACCACCATGAAAGCATTCAAACGTACCCTGCTCGCCACTGCCCTGGCTCTGCTCGCCCTGCCGGTGATGGCCGACTCCGCCCACCCGAAAATCGGCTTCTCGATTGACGACCTGCGCCTGGAGCGCTGGTCCCGCGACCGCGATTACTTTGTCGCCGCTGCCGAAAAGCTCGACGCCAAGGTGTTTGTGCAGTCGGCCGATGCCAACGAGCAGAAGCAAATCTCGCAGATCGAAAACCTTATCTCTCGCGGCGTTGACGTGATCGTTATCGTGCCGTTCAACGCCACGGTGCTGACCAACGCCGTCGCCGAAGCCAAGAAGGCCGGGATCAAGGTGGTGTCCTATGACCGTCTGATCCTCAACGCCGACATTGACGCCTACATCTCCTTCGATAACGAAAAAGTCGGTGAGATGCAGGCCAACGGCGTGCTGCAAGCGGCGCCCAAGGGCAACTACTTTTTGCTCGGCGGCGCGCCCACCGACAACAACGCCAAGGTGTTGCGCGAAGGCCAGATGAAGGTGCTGCAGCCGGCCATCGACAAGGGCGACATCAAGATTGTCGGCCAGCAGTGGGTCAAGGAATGGAACCCCACCGAGGCCCTGAGCATCGTCGAAAACGCCCTGACCCGAAACGACAACAAGATTGACGCCATTGTGGCCTCCAACGACGCCACCGCCGGCGGCGCGATCCAGGCCCTGGCCGCGCAGAAGCTGGCGGGCAAGGTGCCAATCTCCGGCCAGGACGCCGACCTCGCCGCCGTCAAGCGTGTGATCGACGGCACCCAGACCATGACCGTGTACAAGCCCCTCAAGCTGATCGCCACCGAAGCCGCCAAGCTCTCGGTGCAGCTGGCGCGCAACGAAAAACCCACCTACAGCTCGCAATACGACAATGGCAGCAAAAAAGTCGACACCATCCTGCTCACGCCGACCCCGCTGACCAAGGCCAATATCGACCTGTTGGAGAAGGACGGTTTCTATACCAAAGAGCAGATTGCCGGGCAGTGACCGCCATGGCCGACTACTTGCTGCAAATGAACGGCATCGTCAAAACGTTTGGCGGTGTCAACGCCCTGAACGGCATCGATATCACGGT
This sequence comes from Pseudomonas sp. FP2338, assembly GCF_030687515.1. NCBI lineage: Bacteria > Pseudomonadati > Pseudomonadota > Gammaproteobacteria > Pseudomonadales > Pseudomonadaceae > Pseudomonas > Pseudomonas sp. FP2338. The sequence goes on from NZ_CP117436.1 coordinate 3,695,863, forward strand.
ACGGCCGGGGGAATGCGTCGGCCTGTGCGGTGAAAACGGCGCCGGTAAATCCACCTTGATGAAGGTGCTCTCGGCGGTCTACCCGTATGGCACCTGGGAGGGCGAAATCCTCTGGGACGGGCAGCCGCTCAAAGCCCATTCCATCAGCGAGACCGAGGCCGCCGGCATCGTCATCATTCACCAGGAACTGACCCTGGTGCCGGACTTGTCGGTGGCCGAAAACATCTTTATGGGCCACGAACTGACCTTGCCCGGCGGGCGCATGAACTACCCGGCCATGCTGCAGCGCGCCGAAGCGCTGATGCGCGAACTCAAGGTGCCGGACATGAACGTGGCGCTGCCGGTGTCGCAATACGGCGGCGGTTACCAGCAACTGGTGGAAATCGCCAAGGCGCTGAACAAACAGGCGCGCCTGTTGATCCTCGATGAGCCTTCCTCGGCCCTGACCCGTTCGGAAATCGAAGTGCTGCTCGACATTATCCGAGGTCTCAAGGCCAAGGGCGTGGCCTGCGTGTACATCTCCCACAAGCTCGATGAGGTGGCTGCCGTGTGCGACACCATCGCAGTGATTCGCGATGGCAAGCACATCGCGACCACGGCCATGGCCGACATGGATATCGCGCAGATCATCACGCAGATGGTCGGCCGCGAAATGAGCAACCTTTACCCCACCGAGCCCCATGCCGTCGGCGAGGTGATTTTCGAGGCACGCAACGTCACCTGCTATGACGTCGACAACCCCAAGCGCAAACGCGTGGACGATGTTTCCTTTGTGCTCAAGCGCGGGGAAATCCTCGGCATTGCCGGGCTGGTGGGTGCCGGGCGTACGGAGTTGGTGTCGGCCTTGTTCGGCGCCTATCCCGGCCGCTACAGCGCCGAGGTGTGGCTGGACGGGCAACTGATCGACACGCGCACGCCGCTCAAATCGATCCGCGCCGGGCTGTGCATGGTGCCCGAAGACCGCAAGCGCCAAGGCATCATCCCCGACTTCGGCGTGGGCCAGAACATCACCCTGGCGGTGCTCGACCGCTACGCCCATATGACCCGCATCGACGCCGAAGCTGAGCTTGGCAGCATCGACCAGCAAATCGCGCGCCTGCACCTCAAGACCGCCAGCCCGTTTTTGCCGATCACCAGCCTGTCCGGTGGCAACCAGCAAAAGGCCGTGCTGGCGAAAATGCTCATGGCCAAGCCCCGGGTGCTGATCCTCGACGAGCCCACGCGCGGCGTGGATGTGGGCGCCAAGTATGAGATCTACAAACTGATGGGCGCGCTGGCCGCCGAAGGCGTGTCGATCATCATGGTCTCTTCGGAACTGGCCGAAGTGCTGGGGGTTTCCAACCGCGTGCTGGTGATTGGCGACGGCCAGTTGCGCGGCGATTTCATCAATGAAGGGCTCACCCAGGAACAGGTGCTCGCCGCCGCGCTCAGCCACAACAATAACAACCGGAAAACCGCGTAGATGAATCAGGTCAAACTGCTTTTTACCCGCTACAAAATGCTCGCCCTGGTGATTGCGGTGGCGATCATCTGGGTGTTTTTCAGCTGGCAGACCGAGGGCGGCTTTCTCACGCCGCGCAACCTGTCCAACCTGCTGCGGCAGATGTCGATCACCGGGATTCTGGCGTGCGGCATGGTGCTGGTGATCATCAGTGGCGAGATCGATTTGTCGGTGGGTTCACTGCTGGGGTTATTGGGCGGGCTGGCGGCAATTCTGGACGTGGTCTACCACATTCCGCTGCTGGCTAACCTGAGCCTGGTGGCGCTGTGCGGCTTGATGATCGGCCTGGCAAACGGCTACATGACCGCCTACCTGCGCATCCCCTCGTTCATTGTCGGTTTGGGCGGCATGTTGGCGTTTCGCGGGATTTTGCTGGGGATTACCGGCGGCACCACCATTGCGCCGGTGTCGCCGTCGCTGGTGTATGTGGGCCAGGGGTATTTGCCGCATGCCGTCGGCGTGGGGCTGGGCGTGTTGCTGTTTGCCTTGACCCTGTTCCTGACCTGGAAGCAACGGCGCAACCGCGCGCTGCATGGCCTGGCGGCGCATGCGTTGGCGCGTGACCTGTTGCGCGTGGCTGTGATCGGCGCAGTGCTGGCAGGCTTCGTCACCACCCTCAACAGCTACGACGGCATCCCCGTGCCGGTGCTGCTGTTGCTGGTGCTGCTCGGCGTGTTCAGCTACGTCACCAGCCAGACCGTGTTCGGCCGCCGCGTGTACGCGGTGGGCAGCAATATGGAAGCCACACGCCTGTCTGGTATCAACGTGCAGGCGGTAAAACTGTGGATCTTCGGCATCATGGGCGTGATGTGCGCCCTCGCCGGCCTGGTCAACACCGCACGCCTGGCTGCCGGCTCACCGTCGGCGGGCAATATGGGCGAACTGGACGCGATTGCCGCCTGTTTTATCGGCGGCACCTCCATGCGTGGCGGCTCAGGCACGGTGTATGGCGCGTTGCTCGGGGCGCTGGTGATCACCAGTTTGGATAACGGCATGTCGATGCTGGACGTGGACAGCTACTGGCAGATGATTGTGAAGGGCAGCATTCTGGTGCTGGCGGTGTGGGTGGATGTGAGTACGCGGGCGGGTCGGCGCTGACAGGGTTGCAAACACACTGAAGCGCCACTGTGGGAGCTGGCTTGCCTGCGATTGCGGAGTGTCTGCCAGACTATTTGGCACTGATACACTGCAATCGCAGGCAAGCCAGCTCCCACACGGGAGATCTAAGGCAAGCGGCCTGCAAATTCACTGAACCGCAGGCCAGCCCCATCGATACTGCCTACGAGCACGCCGGCCTGGATACGGATCTGCTTTTCGCCGGGTACCTGGGCAACCTGCACCAGGTCCGGGATGCCATCGCCGGTGATATCTGCCAACACCATCTGCCCTCCACGCACGCGTTCGGCGTAGCGCCGCATCGGCTCCAGGTCTCTGTCGGCGGGGGCTACCTGGGTGTCAGCTTGCTTTTCCTGGATAGAAAATCCCTTGAAAAAACCAGTAAACATCGATTCCCGAACGGCCGATCCGCTGCACTTGCCGTCAGTCAGGGTGGCCACTGCGATGTTCAATTCTGCGACCGGCAAAGGGTTCTGCCCATCGCCCAAGCGCACCCGTGAGAACACCATGTAACTCACACGCGCGTCCTCGGGGTGCTCGACCAGATAAGTCGGCCGCTGCAACCAGGAAACCGGCGCGTTGCGCATGCATTCGGACAAGAATTGAGTCGACTGCTCGCCCTTCAAGGCTGCCGTTTGCGTAAGCATTTCGACCCCTTCCTTACCCGCCGTCACGCTCACAAAGGCCGGACGTGCCGCCGTTGCGTCGGCAATAAAAGCCGGCTCCCGTTCTTCCGGGAAGTCCGTCAAAACCGTCTCCCCCAAGTCCGTGGCGACACGTTCCCCAGGCTTGCCGATGCTGTAGTGCAACACGTCGGCTGTGCGCTCGTAGCCTTCGCCATTACCCGTGCCACGGCGCGTCCAGATCAGTGACGGCGGGGTAGTATGGGCGTTTACAAAAGGCGCCCCCACGTAATGGCGATAACGGTCACAGGTATCTTTACGTGTGCCGTTCGGATTCTTGCCACCGCAATCGAGCTCAGGGAGGCTATACCGATATCGCCCGGCAGGCTCCTCACGAACCTGGCGCAGATGCGTATCAAACACCACAGAGACCACGCAGGGTTTGCCCATCCCGCCACGACATGAATGCGTACTCAACCCCATCAGGCGCAGCAGCCCCGGCGTATCGGCGCCCTTGACCGGGTGCAACTCGGAAAACCCCAAGTCCCGGTCTCGGTTGGTAAATGCTGTCAATGCAGGAGCGATAGCCGTGGGATTGTCACGCCACAGGGCTTTGTACTCGCAGGCCGGTGCGCGACTGTGGCTGGTCATGCCACCGGCGACTTCCACCCAATCCTCGCGGGTGGCACGCCCCGGTGACAGCACGGCAAAGCTGCCGCCGGTATTGCTCAGTTGGTCGCGCTTCCACCACACAAACCAGTCCTCGCCACGCGGCGTATCACGCACCACCATGGGCGGGCCGTTGAGGGCGGCATAGGAGGCGGGTAATTCAAAACTTGAACAGACCATGCTGCCGTCGCGCTTCCAACCAAGTACATGAACGAGGCTGCCGGAAGGCCGGATGTCGAACTGGTAGGCCGCCTTGGGCAGCAGGCCATCGCGCACCCACTCCCCGGGTGCATCGGCAACGCGTATTACCCGATTGGAGTTGGCACGTACCGGGTAAGGGTCGAATTCCATAAAGGTCGAGGCTTTCTCATCCTCGGGCGCACGGGCACTTTTGAAGCTGCCGAAACCACCCAGCCGAACACCGAGAGTGACCTTGCGCGCGTTGGTCTCACAATCGCTGTTGGTGGCATCTGCATCGATGTATTTACACAAACGAAAGGCTTGCTGCTGCAGCATGAAGTCACAGTCCGCCTGGCTGTAGCCATAGGTCGCGTTCCCATGGCGATAGCAGTAGTCATGGAAGGCGCAGGCCTGGCGCATTTGCAGGGCAATGGGGGCTTGTTCGCGGGTGCGGGTAAAGGCCAGCGTCTGCGCGCCCCAAGGCAGGCTGCAACTCAAGCCGTTGCCCTGCCCTCCGAGCACTTGCACGGGGTCGGCCGAGGCCGAAATAGCGTAAGCAGTACGCGGCGGTTCGCGGTCGTCAAACCGAACTTCGTTTGCCAATACGGTGTCGGCAACCGTGTTGAATACACCTGAGCACCCCGTTATGGCGAGGGTGACAGCTAGCGCAAAGAAGGCGATGCCTAGGATGGACGCAGCAAACTTACTCATGATGAACACCTTCCTGGATTTCAGAATGATGAGCTTGAGGTCCATCCAATACACTCATGTGCAGAGCACCGGGCGCGCAAACACTACCCTGTAATCCAGCAAAGCTCAGGCTTGGCAACAACGCAAGTCCGGCCCCCGGCGCATTGCCCAGTGACTTGCGCTTTCGAACGCCCACTCTACACTCGTTAAAAATGACAGGAGCCACTGTTTTAATGGCACCCCAGGCAACCCGATAAGGAGTGTCAGATGAAACGATGCGGTCTTAAACATGATTGGCATGCCTTCTCGGTCCTGGTGACTTGTGCACTGTTGGCCAGCTGTATTTCCGTACCGACGGGCACGACCCAGGTCTATCGCAAAGCCAATGCCGCGCAACCTGCCACCCCGCCCGTACCGGCCGTACCGCCCGTACCGCCCGCCGTCGGCACACAAGGCTTTGACAAGACGCTGTTCTTAAATAAAACCGATAACGCCCTGACCGTGCGCAAAGCGGGGCCCGATAAAGCCAGCGCCGATGTATTTGCTATCTACCTCAGCGACGGTTATTTCAAGTATTTGAAGGACACGGGCGGCGTCAACGAGGTGGTGGTGGTCGCCGAGTTCACAGAAACCATCAACGGCGTTGAGTCCGATACCGTTACCCGAGTGCTGGGACCTTATTTCGGCGTGTCCGACAAAGCCGGTGCGCCCTTTCTCAACAAGCTGCTTTACGGCCCTAAAACCCTCGACTCCGACCACCTCAACATGCGCCTGACGGTACTGGAGTATGACCAAGGCGAAAACGAAAACTCGGCTGCCTTCCTCGATTTCATCCAGTCCGTCACCCAGACCTTGTCACTGGCCAACCCGGTCACTGCCGCAGAGCAAGTGTTCGCCAAGGAAATCGCAAAAAGCCTGTTGAGTTTGAACAAAGATGATGTGGTGATGACGATCGACATCAACTTCACCGGTAACAGCGGACAACTGGCCAGCGTCAGCAACAACGGGTCTTTCATCCCGTTGAACATTGGCGATTATGTGCTGATCAACAAGGAACACTGCGTGGCGGCTAACTGTTACCGGCAGTGGTCCACGGGCGACAATAAATTCAACCCCTTCGCCTGGGCGGGCGATATCGTCATGCTGGTGCCCACTGCCGCGCGCCGCGGCCTGGCAGACACGCCGGATGGCCCGGCCTTGGCAGACCTTGACAGCGACGAACTGGATTACACCCATCATCGGTTGACCAAGAAGGATTTAAACAACACAGCCACCGTGCCGACGCCTTTCACCGACAAAACCTGGCTCGCGCTGTCCATCGTCAAAGGTGGCGATAGCACCCTCTGGCAAAAGCGCAAACTGCTGACCAAGGCCGAAACGTCCGTGCAGAACATGATCAAGCTACCCGGCGGCCCGCTGGCCTTCAGCCAGAACTATCAAACCGCTCGGCAAGCGCTGGAAGAGGCTCGAGAAGCCGAAGTATTGAGCAGCTCAGGCGTAGTCTTCGTTGCGCCCCTCGCGGCAGCGACCGGTGTATTCACGCCCACCACCAACGACGGTGAATACTGCGTGTATCACTCTGGCCGTCTTACCGAGATGTCGGCGAGTTTCTACCGCCTTGATGCTAAAAATGTGCCGCAGCAATTGCCCGCAGGCAGCATCGAAAAAAACACGGCGAAAGCGACACCCAATAACACCTGTTTCACCGTCAAGCCCCCTGCTCGCCTGGTGGGCACCTACGACATGATCGCGACGTACAAGGTCGAGGGAGAACTCCTGATGCAAAAGGCGCGCTACAAAATCGAAAAATAATCAGCCAAAAAAAAGTGGGGCTGGTTTGCCAGCGCCCACTCTTGACCTACAGGGTGCTTGGGTTACTTGGACACCGGCATCGCAAACTCCGCGCCTTGCTCGATGCTCTCCGACCAGCGCTGCATGATCGACTTCTGCTTGGTGTAGAAGCGCACGCCTTCCGTACCGTAGGCATGCATGTCGCCAAACAGGCTCTTCTTCCAGCCGCCAAAACCATGCCAGGCCATCGGCACCGGAATCGGCACGTTGATGCCGACCATGCCCACTTCGATGCGCCGGGCGAATTCGCGGGCGATGTTGCCGTCGCGGGTAAAGCAGCTGACGCCGTTGCCGAACTCGTGGTCGTTGACCAGATTGATCGCCTCGGCAAAGTCATTCACGCGCACGCACGCCAGCACCGGGCCGAAGATTTCTTCGCGGTAGATGCTCATGTCTTTTGTCACGTGGTCGAACAAGGTCGCGCCGAGCCAGAAGCCGTTTTCCAAGCCGGCCTCGGTCGGCACATAGTCACGCCCGTCGAGCAGCAGGTGCGCGCCGGCTTGCACGCCTTGTTCGATGTAGCCGCTGATGCGCTCCAATGCGGCGCGGGACACGATCGGGCCCATTTCAGCCTTCAAATCGCGCCCGTCGGTGATACGCAGGTGCTTGGCGCGCTCGGTCAAGGAAGCGATGACTTTGTCACCCACATCACCGACCAACACGGCGACGGAAATCGCCATGCAGCGCTCGCCGGCACTGCCGTAGGCGGCGCCCATCAACGCATCCACAGTTTTTTCGATGTCAGCATCGGGCATCACCACCATGTGGTTTTTCGCGCCGCCCAGGCCTTGCACGCGCTTGCCGTTGCGTGCGCCGGTTTCGTAGATGTACTGCGCAATCGGCGTGGAGCCGACGAAGCTCATGGCCTTGACGTCCGGGTGTTCGAGCAGGGCATCCACCGATTCCTTGTCGCCCTGCACCACGTTGAACACGCCTTTGGGCAGGCCGGCTTCACGCAGCAGCTCGGCCATGAACAGCGAGGCGCTCGGGTCGGTCGGGCTCGGCTTGAGGATGAAGGTGTTGCCCGCCGCAATGGCGATCGGGTACATCCACATCGGCACCATTACCGGGAAGTTGAACGGCGTGACGCCCGCCACCACACCCAAGGGCTGGCGCATCGTCCAGTTGTCCATGCCACGGGAAACCTGGTCGGAGTGCTCGCCCTTGAGCAGGTTGGGAATGCCGCAGGCAAATTCCAGAATATCGATGCCACGGTCGACTTCGCCTTGGGCATCGGTGAAGACTTTACCGTGCTCGGCGACGATGATGCGCGCCAGGTCGTCCTTGCGTTCACGCAGCAAGTGCAGGTACTCGAACAACACGCGAGCGCGGCGGATTGGCGGTGTGTCGGCCCAACCGGCGAACGCGGCCTGGGCAGCGGCGACGGCTTCACCGACGGTCTGGCGGCTGGCCAGGGCGACCCGACCGGTGATTTCGCCGGTGGCTGGGTTGTAGACGTCTTGATAGCGATCATCGCGGCTCACGCGTTGGTCGTTGATGTAGTGCTCGATCGTGCTGGTCATGGCAGATGATCCCAGGTGGGTAGCGTTGAGGCACACGATAGGCTTTCAGTTTGTTCCAATCCAGAGCAGAATCCTGAACTTATTGTCCTTGTGAGCGAACAATAGCATCATGGAAAAATCCGAGATCGAAGGGCTGTGGACCCATATTCACTGGTTGTCGGTGCTGGAAGAGCAAGGCACCTACACCGCCGCCGCAGCGCGCCTGGGAGTGAGCAAGTCGGCGGTCAGCCAGCGCATCTCGGACCTGGAAAAGGCCACCGGCACCCGCCTGGTCACCCGCACCACGCGCAGTGTGCGGCTCACCGATGCGGGGCTGTCGCTGACCCGCGAAGTGCGCAGTGCTTACGAACATATTGCTCGCAGCTTCTCGTCGGTGCGCGACTCGGCTGGGGAGATTCGCGGGCTGGTGCGCCTCACTGCGCCGGTGGCATTTGCGCGGCAGCAATTGGTGCCGCATCTGTCGGAATTTCTACAGCTATACCCGCAAGTGCGCATACAGCTGGACGTGTCGGATGCCCTGAGCTCACTGGCAGCCGAAGGTTACGACCTGGCGGTGCGCCATGGCTTCCAGGTGCCGGAGACCCATGTGGCGTGGAAGTTGTGCGACACCGGCTCGGTGCTGGTCGCCACCCAGGACTACCTGCAACGCCACGGCGAACCGCGCGAGCCTGCCGACCTCAGTGCCCACAACTGCCTCTACTACCCACGCGGCGCCGACCAGCCGGCCTGGACATTCGAGCGCGGCGGCAAAAAAGTCGAACGCACCACCGTGCCCATCGCCGGCAGCTTTTCCACCAACAACAGCGAAGCCCTGCGCGACTCGGCGCTCAACCACCTGGGCATCGCCCTGCTCCCGGATTTCAGCGCCCAGGCGGCGCTGGCCAGCGGCACGTTGGTACAAGTGCTCAAGGGCTGGACACTCAAGGGCGCATTTGCCGATGAGATCTACTTGATACGCCCGTATTCACCCCATGTGCCGAAGTCGGTGAGTGCGTTGGTGGGGTATCTGAAGGAGAAACTGTCGGGTGGGTTTCGGTTTGTGGGGTGAGGCAGAGCCAGTGAGGTGCGTCCTTAGAGGCGATGGTTTGAACGCGGTCAAAAAAATGTGGGAGCGGGCTTGCTCGCGAATGCGGTGGGTCAGCCACACATGTGCTGACTGACACTGCGCTTTCGCGAGCAAGCCCGCTCCCACATTGGATCTGCGGCGTGACTGAAAACAGTGTAACTGTTGCTCCATGTGGCCGATCAATCAGTGGCCTTTCGACATGGTTTGTAAAGGGCCAGCAAGGCGTGTCCCTTTTAATTGCAGGACGTTTCCTAGACAATCCCTGCCGCCTTGTGCCTGTTGGAATCGATGGCTAGTCTGCGATCCGTCACTGCTCATCAGTGATCGGGTTTAGCAGCCTGACTTCAATAGGTATACGGTTCACCGTTGCGTTTATGGTGGCTGTGCGTGGGGCATCTTCGGGTGCGCTGGTTTTCCTATTGACCGGTCTGCTAACCCGCGTACAGCTACCACCCTCGTTTAGCAGCGCGGGTGATAGCTCTCTGGTTCAATAGGAGTTACGCCATGAAAAAAGTCGTCCCCGACCCACCCAACAATTGCGCCAAAGACCGCGCCGCCTTCAACCGCGCCCTCGACCATTACCTGCCCACCCCAGGCGTTCACAGCGTGATCGAAGACCTGAGCTTTGAAGACGCCTTGCTCTACACCGCCAGCCTGCTCGACAGCGCTTCCGCCACCACGCTCAACTGCAGTGAAATGCTCGCCAGCCCCGAACGGGCGAAGATTCTGGCGGTGTGGCATTTGCTGGAGCTGGCCCGCACCACGGTGGATCGCTCTATCGAATGCCTGAAACCCGCAAAAGCAATGGCTTAAACGCGGTAAAAAATGTGGGAGCTGGCTTGCCTGCGATGGCGGTGTATCAGCCAGAAAATTAGGTGCAGGTATACCGCTATCGCAGGCAAGCCAGCTCCCACAATTGACTGTCGCCACACCTACTAAACGAAATAATTCTCGACAACTACAAACTCATAAACTTGTTATAGCCAGCCGCAATAATTCACCAAACAAACCCCACGATTTTGTAATCAACTTGTTACTTGCAACGGTCACCACCCACAGCTTCTTGACGCCACCATAAAAGCCATACAACTAATTGTAAATATTGAATAATCACCGCTATACCTCCTCCTCTAAGACGCCCTTTACAAACTCCCGCCCGCACAAACTTGCAAATCAACCACAACCGGCTAAGTTCATGAATACCGTGAAAGCCATCAGCCATTACGTACAAAACCTGCCCGCCAGGTGAGGGGTTTTATTGCTCTAAAAACAGCGCAAGCACAGACACGGAATTTAAGTCTCAACACTCAAAAGGGATGCTTTGATGAAGCGCAGCCGGTGGTATCGTGCGTTCACGAAAAAGGGCCCAGCCGAACATTTTTGGCTGTCATTGGTGTGTTTTTCTGTGCTGGTGATTGCCAGCTTTCTGTTGTTTGAACAACAGATCCAAGACTTCCTGATTCACCTCAACCTCTACCAACCGTCCACGCCTGCCCAGGTGTTCAACCTGGCCCTGCTGCTAATCGCCCTGCTTGCGCTGGACGTGGTGCTGCCCGTGCCGTCGAGCATGGTGGCGTTGCTGGGGGTGGCCATGCTCGGCAGCATTGGCGGTTACCTGGTGATTTTTATCGGGCTGTGCCTGGGTGCAGGCTTGGGGTATGCGTTGGGCGCTGGCTACTTTCGTTTGCTGTCCGGCCGCCTTGGCTTGCATCAGCGCTCGCCCGGGCAGCTGGCGTACCGCTTGGGCACGCTGTCGTTGATTTGCCTGCGCGGCGTGCCGGTGCTGGCGGAAACCTCGGTGGTGGCCGCCGGGATGCAGCGCTACCCGCTGCGCGCCTTTTTGTTGATCACCACCCTGGCCAATGCCGGCCTGGCGCTGGCCTACACGGCCATCGGCACCTTCCTGATCGAGCAGAATTCATTGCTGGTCACGGTGCTGGCCAGCATGGTGCTGCCGCTGGCGTTTGTGGCGATCTACAGCTTGCTCAAGCGCAAGCCCAGTGGAGACCAGCCCCTGCGTGGACGGTTCACGGTCGCTTATGACTACCCGGTGATCTTCACCGACCATCTGTTCGACCCGCTCAACCCATGCCTGCACCAGCAACTCACCGCAGCGCACAGCGGGCCGGTGACCGTGATGGTGTTCACCGACGAGCAACTGCTGCACAGCGCCCCTGAGTTGCGCGACCACATCGACGCCTACTTCGCAGCCCATGCCGATCTGCGGTTGCTCGCCGCGCCCATCGCCGTGCCCGCTGGTGAACTGAGTAAAACCTCAGAGGTGTTGCAGCAGCTCTACAGCGACATGCTGCAACACGGCCTGGACCGGCACTGCTACGTGCTGGCCCTGGGCGGCGGCGCGGTGCTGGATGCGGTGGGTTACGCCTGCGCGACCTTCCATCGGGGCATCCGGCTGATCCGCATTCCCAGCACGGTGCTGGCCCAGAACGATGCCGGTATCGGCGTCAAAAACGGCATCAATGCCTTCGGCCAGAAGAACCTGCTCGGCGCGTTCTACCCCGCCACCGCCGTGATCAACGACTTCCAGCTGCTCACCAGCCTCACCCGCCGCGACCAGATTGCCGGGCTGGCCGAGGCGGTGAAAGTGGCGCTGATCAAGGACGCCGCGTTCTTCGAGTGGATGGAAGCCAACGCCAGCGCCCTCGCCCACTTCGACCACGCGGCCAGCCGCTATGCGATTCGCCGTTGCGCCGAGCTGCACCTGGGGCATATCACCGGCGCCGGTGACCCGTTTGAACGCGGTAACGGCCGCCCGCTGGATTACGGGCACTGGGCCGCGCACAAACTGGAAAACCTCAGCCACCACCGGCTGCGCCATGGCGAAGCAGTAGCCGTAGGCATGGCGCTGGATGGGCTTTACGCGAACGCACTGGGCCTGTTGAGCGATACCGAAACTGAGCGGGTGATGAGCCTGCTGCACACGTTGGGCTTCAACCTGTGCCCGCCGGAATTGAGTGTGACCGATGCCCAAGGCCGCTCGCCGCTGTTGCTCGGCCTGGAGGAATTTCGCCAGCACTTGGGTGGGCAACTGTCGATCCCCATGCTCACCGGCATCGGCCAATCGGTAGACCTGCATGCAATCGACAGCGCAAAAATGCACACGGCGCTGCAACGGCTGGCGGCCCACAGCCACCCGGCACTGCCTGCCACCGAGGGCTACGCGCGATGAGCCCGATGAAAACCTGGATGACCCTCGGCCGCGTGTCCAACCTGCCCACGGTGTGGACCAACACCCTGGCCGCCGCCCTGCTCGCCAGCAGCGCCGGGGCCCTGGCACCGCCGTCGTCGCTGGTGTGGGGGCTGCTGCTGGTCACCTTATCGCTGCTGTACCTGGCCGGGATGTTCTTGAATGACCTGCTCGATGCCGACTGGGACGCGCAACACCACAACCCGCGCCCCATCACCCTGGGACTTGCCAGCCGCCAGCAAGTCGGCGTAGCCACAGCCTTGCTGCTGGTACTCGCGGCAGCGGCGGTGCTGGGCCTGAGCCGCTTGATCGACACGCCGCATTGGCTGCTCGGCGGCGTGGTGCTGCTGGTGGGCTGCATCTTCGGCTACAACCTGCTGCATAAAAAATATGCGCACAGCGTGTGGCTGATGGGCGCCTGCCGCTCGGCGCTGTACCTCACCGCCGCCGCCAGCCTGGCGGTGCCACCGGAGCCGATCTGGCTGTGCGCGATTCTACTCGGCGTGTACATCAGCGGCCTGACCTACCTGGCCCGCCAGGAGCACCGCAACCAACTGATCAGCCGCCTGCCACTGCTGTTGATGCTCAGCCCGCTGGCCCTGGCGTTCTACTCCAGCAACCTGTGGTTCTGGCCGGTATTGCTGCTGTGGCTGGGCTGGTTGGGCTGGCATTACTGGAAACACCTGGCCCACCCGCAACAGCGCCAGGTGCGCGCGTTTATCGGCGCAGGTTTGGCCGCGCTGCCGTTGTTCGATGCACTGGTGCTGGCGGTGGCCAACCAGCCGTTGGGCAGCCTGGTGTGTGTGCTGGTGTTTTTCCTGCTTCCCCACTTTCAGCGCTGGATCAAGCCGACATGAACATGCGCCCGGATTACCTCGCCGACCTTCGCTTGAGCCTCACTCAACAGCTGGATGCCACGCAACTGCATTGGTGGTTGCAGGCACATGCACAGCTTGAAGCGCAACCGAACGCCTCCACGGCGGCGCTGTTGAGCGGGCAGTGCAAACGCCAGTTGCCTGCCGCTGTTGTCGCGCCAGCCCGGGCACTGGTGGTGGCCAAGGCGCTGGAGCACACGTCGGCAGACGATCACCTGCCGCTGCTGCGCCAACTGTTCCTGTGGGGCGATGACCAGGAAAAAATCGCCCTGCTCAGCGCCCTCGACTGGCTCGACCGCGACGGGCTGTGCCTGGAGCTGGCGTTGCAGGCCGGGCGCACCAGCAACCCGCAGGTGTTTGCCGCGCTCGCCCTCGACACCACCTACCCGTCACGTCATTACCCGGAACGCGCCTTTCACCAGTTGGTGCTCAAGGCGCTCGGCATGGGCCTCGACATCGGGCGCCTGGTGAACCTGGCGCAACACCACAGCGTGACTCTCAACCAGCTCGCCCTCGACCTGCTCGACGAACAGCTCGCCGCCTCGCGCACCGTATCCCCTGGCTTGCCCAAAGCGATCGCCTTTGACCTGCTCAGCCCGGCGCAATTACAGCGCCTGCGCGGCCTGAGCCTGCCGCCCGAATGGCACGCCCACCTGAACTGATGCACATCGCCTTCCCTTGACGAGGATTCACCATGTTCAAGTACTTCGATCCGCATATCCATATGGTCAGCCGCACCACCGACGACTACCAGAACATGGCCGCCGCCGGCATCACCGGGGTCATCGAGCCGGCGTTCTGGCAAGGCCAGGCGCGCACCAGCCTGGGCAGTTTCGTCGACTATTTCGACACGCTGCTGGGCTGGGAACGCTTTCGCGCGAGCATGTTCGGCATCCACCACTTCTGCACCATCGGCCTGAACCCCAAGGAGGCCAATGACCTGTCGATTGCCAATGAAGTGCTGGAGATTCTGCCGCGTTACCTGGTCAAGGATGGCGTGGTGGCGGTGGGTGAAATCGGCTACGACGACATCACCCCCGAAGAGGACCGCTTCCTCGCCGCGCAACTGGAACTGGCCAAGCAATTCAACCTGCCGGTGCTGGTGCACACGCCGCATCGCGACAAGATCGGCGGCACCAAACGCACCCTCGCCGTCATCCGCGAAGTGGGGATTGCCGAACACCTGGTGATCATCGACCACCTCAACGAACTGACCTTGCCGCTGGTGCTCGACAGCGACTGCTGGCGCGGCCATTCGATCTACCCCAACACCAAGATGTCGGAGCAGCGCATGGTCGCGTTGCTGCAGGAGTACGGCACCGAAAAAATGGTGGTCAACAGCGCGGCGGACTGGGGCATCAGCGACCCGCTCAAGGTGCCCAAGACCGGCCAGGCGATGCTCGCAGCCGGGTTCAGTGAAGCCCAGGTGGAACAGGTGCTGTTCCATAACCCGGTGGACTTTTTTGCCCAGAGCGGCCAGCTCGACAAGGCACTGGTGAGCACGCCGCTGCCCATCGACCAGCGCAAGCAATGGCAGGAAAACTCGGCCCTGCGTGGCCAGGACCCGGTGGTCAAATGAGCGCCGCCAACGGCTGGACGGCCAGCCAGATCGGCTATTGCAGCAATGTGCACCCGGACCGCGACCTGGCCGCGCTGCGCGCCTCCATCACCGAGCATTTTCAGGGTGTGCGCACCTTGCGCGGGCTGGCGCAACAAGACAGCGGCCTGTGGATCTGCGCCCAGGCGGCGGCGCAATTACAGCACGCCGCGGCGCGCACGCAGTTTGTGCAGTTGCTTAAGGAGAGCGGCGTGCGCCTGACCTCACTGAACGGGTTTCCCTATGGCGACTTCCACAAAGGCGCGGTGAAAGCCGAGGTGTATTTGCCCAGCTGGGCCGACCCGCAGCGGCTGGCTTACAGCCTGGACCTGGCGCACATCCTTGCCCACGCCCTGCCCGACGATTGCCACCAAGGGGTGATTTCCACGGTGCCGCTGGGCTATGCCGCGACCTGGAGCAAAGCGCGGCAACTGCGCGCCGATGAACACCTCAGCCAGCTCACGGAGGCACTTGCCGCGCTGCACAGCAAAACCGGCAAGAAAATTGTGTTTTGCCTGGAGATGGAGCCCGACTGCGTGCTGGAAACCACCGAGCAGACCCTCGCCTTCTTCCAGCGCCGGCAGGTCATGGACCCAAACCATGCCTACCTGGCGCTGTGTTTTGATGTGTGCCACCAAGCGGTGATGTACGAGGATTGTTATCAATCCCTGGACCGGCTGCGTAACGCTGGCGTGCCGGTGGGCAAGATCCAGCTGTCCAACGCGATGATCTGCCACTTGCCGCCCGACGATGCCACGCGGCGCGAAGCCGTGCTCGACACCCTCGCAAGCTTTGCCGAAGCCACCTACCTGCACCAGGTCAAGGCACTCGACGCACAGGGCGGCCGTGTGGCCTGGCCCGACCTGCCTGCGGCCCTGCAGGCGTGCGCCGGGTTCAACGAGCTGCGCATTCACTTCCATATCCCGCTGTTCAGCGAACACCTGTTGTTGCCCGAACTGCGCGGCAGCCAGGTGGCTCTGGCCGAGACCTTCGACTACCTGGCCGCCCACCCCGAGTTCCGCCCGGTGCTGGAGGTGGAAACCTACAGCTGGGGCGTGCTGCCCGCGCAACTGCGGCCCACCACGCAACAGGCGCAGCTGGACGGTATCGCCGCCGAGCTGCGTTGGGTCGAGGGCCAATTGCGCCAGCGCAACCTGCTGCAAACCCTGATGCAGGAGGCGTATGCCGATGCGCTCTGAGCAACCGCTGCTGCTGATCAATGTGGTCGGGCTGACGCCGTCGCTGCTGGGTGAGGCGACGCCGCAGATCAACGCGCTGCTCAAGACCGCCAAGATGGCCAGCCTGCAACCTGTGTTCCCTGCCGTGACGTCCACGGTGCAAGCCTCGATCCTCACCGGCGCGCCGCCGTCGCAGCATGGGATTGTCGGCAATGGCTGGTACTTTCGCGACCAGGCTGAAGTGCGTTTCTGGCTGCAACCCAATGCGCTGATCCAGGGCGAAAAGGTCTGGCACACCCTCAAGCGTGAAATGCCGGGCTTTCGCTGCAGCCAGCTGTTCTGGTGGTACAACATGTACGCCGATGTGGACGCCTCCATCACACCGCGCCCGCATTACCCGGCCGATGGGCGCAAACAATTTGGCCTGTATTCGTCGCCGCCCGGTTTGCATGAGCAGATCGAGGCGCAGATTGGCGAGTTCCCCTTCCATGGTTTTTGGGGGCCGGCGGCGGGCATCGCGTCGAGCCGCTGGATTGTCGAGTGCGCCATGGCCGAGTTCCAGATCAGCCGGCCGCACCTGCAATTGATCTACCTGCCGCACCTTGATTACAGCTTGCAGCGCGTGGGGCCTGAGCACCCGTCGATTGCTGATGAAGTGCGCGCCATCGACCACGAAGTCGGGCGTTTGCTGGCCTTCGCCGAGGCGCAGGGCGCGGCGGTGATGCTGCTGTCTGAGTACGGCATCGAAGCCGTCGCGCAGTCGGTGTCGATCAACCGCGTGCTGCGCGCCGAAGGCCTGTTGCAGGTACGCCAATCCTTGAGCTGGGAATTGCTCGACCCCGGCGCCAGCGCGGCGTTTGCGGTGGCGGACCATCAGGTCGCGCATGTCTACGTAAAGCACGCGCAAGACATTCCGCGCGTCAAAGCCTTGTTGCAGCGCCAGCCCGGTATCGAGCAGGTGCTGGACAAGGCCGAACAACGCGCCTGGCAGCTCGACCACCCACGCAGCGGCGAGCTGGTGGCCGTGGCTGCGGCCGGGTTCTGGTTCGATTACTACTACTGGCTGGATGAGCGCAAAGCGCCGGATTTTGCGCGCACCGTGGACATTCACCGCAAGCCCGGCTACGACCCGGTCGAGCTGTTTATCGACCCGGCCATTCGCTTGCCCAAGCTCAAAGTGGCGCGCCGCCTGCTGCAAAAAAAGCTCGGTTTTCGCTACTACATGGACCTGATCCCACTGGACACGGGGCTAGTCCGTGGCAGCCATGGCCGCCTGCCCACCAGCGCGCAGACCGGCCCACTGCTGATCACCAATTGCGACCTGGCGTTGCCGCAGCAACTGGCGGCGACGGCAGTCAAGCAACTGCTCCTGGAGCACTTCCTGGGGCGCCCTCACCTCGAACTGGCGAATGCCAAGGAGCTTTCATGCGGCGAGCCTTATCTATAACGGTCCTGAGTGCACTGGCCGGATTGGCCCAGGCACAGGACACCAACCCCTTCGACTGCAGCAACTTTTTGCAGTTTGGAGGCAATATCGACGCCACCCGGGCCGCCTTCACCCAAGGCCCCGACACCCTCGCCTGGAACTGGTTCGCCTGCCTGAACCAGCCCGCCGGCGCGCAAAGCCCCGACCGGGTCTGGGAAACCCTGAAACCGTCGGACCAGGTCTACCTGCCTAACGGCGCCCAACCGCTGCCCTATGGCCAAAGCGTGCCGCCACCCGCCGCCGTGCTGACCCAGGCCCAGGCGATGGGCATGAACCCCAACCGCATCTTGCATAACCTCAACGCCACGCAACAGGTGGACGGGTTGATCCTGCAAATGGGCGGCCAGGTGCCGGCGGCCGAAAAAGGCCAGGCAGTGCGCTTCCAACTGCTGATGGGCCAGGACACCTTCAACTACATCCTGCAGCAGAAGGTTTACAACGTGAATGGCCAGGCCGCACTCACCAGCGACCTGAACTTCCCCTCCACCGCCTGGGAGTTGAAAGCCGCGTGGCTGTGGATCGGTAACGACACGGCCTACCAGCAACAATTGGCCAGCCAGGGTTACTACATTGCCCAGGCCTACTACCAGCAGGGCAAGCAGTATCAGGTCGGCTATGCGGCGTTGAGCGGCTTGCATGTGATCAACAAGCTGAACCCGGACTGGGTGTGGACCACCTTCGAAAACCGTAACAACAGCCAGTACACGGTGACCAACGCCGCCCCCGCCGCGCCCATGACCAACAGCACCGGGCCGACAGCGGCGGCGCAGCCGGTGAACGCCACCTTCCAGGCGCAATACCCGGCGTTGGCGCAGTACGAGTTGATCGGTGTGCAATCCAACACCACGCCAACGTTATTGGCCAACTCCCAGCTGGAATCGGCCTTCCAGAGCCAGTCTTCGTGCTTCGCCTGCCATGGCACCGCCGCTTACTCGCCCAAGCAGGGCTACTTCAATTTCGCCTTGAACAAAGACGGCGGCATCGTCTACCCCACCGCGCCGCTGCCCGCCTCCGACTTTGTCGGCTACCACAAACTGGACTTTGTCTGGTCGCTCAAACGCGCCCAGTGGCAACGCTAAGGAGCCTCACATGAGCGTCTTGAATTTCCCGCGTATCTACCTGGGCGGCCATATGTTCTGGAACCCGCCGACCGCCAACAACAACGACATGTACCCGCTGTACGATGCGGTAAAAATGCAGATGAACTGGCCGTTCTTGAAGGCCTTCGACATTACCCCGTTGAACGCCGCCAGCACCTTGCTGCCCTGGACCATCGCCCCGCTGCCGCCCGCCAGCGTGCCCGATTACGTGATGCAGGTGCCAGGCAACGCCGCGCAGTTGACCACGCCGATGATCCCCGGCGAGTGGAACCTGTTTGGCGACAATGCCTGCGGCACCGTGAGCTATAACCAGACGCAGTCGGTGATCACCGGCGGCGAGTTGCCGGGCGGTGGTTATGTGAGCCAGGACCCGCTGATCAACCAGAGCTTCCAATTGCTCGGCAACCCCTTCGGTGGTGCCCCCAGTTCACCGGCGCGCTTTGTTGACGTGAGCCCCTGGCAGAACACCTTCACCGCGCTGTACTTCGACAAGCTGGTGCTGGGCAATACCGCGTGCGGCCTGACGCTCAATCGCCAGTTCCGCATGCTCGACCGTTTCCTCAACTTCAACTGGGCCAACCTCGGCGGCCTGGCCTACGTGACCACCACCTGGCAAACCTGTTTCCCCAAAGAGAACCTGGAATGGGTGATCGGCAATTCAGCCTTGCTGCAAAACCTGCAAACCCAGATGGCGCAGCAAAATGCCAAGGGTTTGATGTTCCGTTTTTCGACCTACCTGACGTGCTACGACAAGAACGGCATCCTCAACAACTACCCGCCCATCGACACTCACTCTTCCAGCGCCGCAGCCCAGGCTCAGGTGCAGGCCATGTACCAACAGGGGCTGGATAACGTCGGCGATATTTTCTTCAACCCGGCCTATAGCCGCACGGTCGGCACCCTGGGCCTGTGGCTCGACGATGAGTTCCCCACCGCCCCCGCCGGCAGGCGCCTGGTGCCGGCGAGCGCAGTGCCCATCTACAAGACCTCGCCGG
Source organism: Pseudomonas sp. FP2338 (assembly GCF_030687515.1). NCBI lineage: Bacteria > Pseudomonadati > Pseudomonadota > Gammaproteobacteria > Pseudomonadales > Pseudomonadaceae > Pseudomonas > Pseudomonas sp. FP2338. The sequence continues at coordinate 3,715,521 of NZ_CP117436.1, forward strand.
GCACCGCCACCCAGGCGCAGCTCGGGGTGATCTCGGCGCAGGCCCATGACAATACCTTGTCGCTGGACTTGGGCAATGCCTTTCCGTTCTACCCGATCGACAAGACGGCCGACATTCCGGTCGCGGCCAAATTCCAGGCCGGCAATTACCAGATTGGCATCCGCCAGGGCACGCAATTCAGCCCGCTGGCCAGTTTTGGTTATGACGATTATCAGCAGGCGGCCTTCGACAAACGCTCGGGCATCCTCGACCTGCCGCTGGGCGTGGACGCCCAGGCACTCCTGCAAACCGGCACCCTGGAACTGCAACAGCCCGGCACCACGCCCGTGATTGCCGCGACCCAGCAGATGTGGACCGCCGAAGTCATCGAAAGCGCGAGCTTTATCGACGTGGGTGACACCAGAACCCTGCAAGTGATGGTGCAATACGACGGCCTGCCCGCACCTGCCGGCACCACCTTGTGGGTGGCCGAATACGGCAATGCCTACATGCTGTGTACCACCGATTATTACCTGGCCTTCAGCAATGCGGCGAACTTCACGCTGTTTAATAACGACCCGGCCAACCCGACTAAAAACAGCGCCAATTGGCCGCAATTCCAAGGCGCAACCCCGCTGCGCAGTCACGTGACCGAGGGCACCGGCCGCCAATTGATGGCCACGCGGCTGGCGGTGTCGGCCGATCAAATGACGCCGGTGACCTACCAGGAATTTTTACCGACGCCTGCCGCCGTCGCCTTAAGCCCGACGCTCACGTTCGCCAACCCGATCGCCATGCAGGGCACCTTGCAAGACCCGCTTAACAGTACGGTGCAATACAGCCTGGCGAAGATCCAGACCGACGCCAATGGCATCGCCAACCTGACCGTCACCGCCCAGGCGCCGGGCTTTCCGACCTTGCGTTTCTTTGTGCAGGAAGGTCAGCAGGCCCCGGCAATCCCGTTCAGCTTCCCGCTGCCCACGGCCTTCACCGACTTCCTCGCCCCGCTGCGCGTGCTGCCGCTGGAGCCGCAGATGCAGCAGAACTTCGTGGATGCCTGGAACCTGATTTATCAGCGCGCAGATGCCGGCCAACTGATCTGGGAGACCTTCATCTACCCCTTCATCCTGCAGCCGTTTTATTACCTGTACCCGATCATGAGCAAGTACATGCCGCTCAATTCCCTGCCGCGCATTGAGGGCGCGGTGGACCAGCTGATTGTGTTGATCAGCAAGCCCTATCAGGAAGAAAGCACCCTGGCGATGCCCATCACCCGGGACATGCCGCAAAGCCGTCGAGCCGTGCTGGAGCTGTGGGCGAACGCCCTGGTGAAACGCAACTACCCACCCGTGCAACTGAGCATGAGCGACTACCACTAAGCCACACACAAGAGCGCCGGGTGGCCCCACGGCTGCCCGGCACCCCACAGGAGTGCCCCATGAACACCAGCCTTTTGAGCCGACTGTTGCTGCTGCTTGTGCTGCTCAGCCCCGCCGCGTTTGCCGCCGACGACAGCGGCGCCGTGTACTTCACCAATGGTGTGCACAACAGCGAAGGGTGCAATGCGCAGAACGGCAACTGCATCGCCAAACGCGCGCCCGGCGAGCCGTCCGATCCGTTTTTCCCGGCGCAATGGATCAGCGACTGGACCATGTACCGGGTCATCAACAACTACGCGAAAAACCCGCCGCCCTACAGCAACCCGCCTTCAACCCTCACACCTGCCGACTACACGGTCTCGCGCGGGACGAGCTATTACGACACCACCTATATCCCGCCGGATGGCGACGGCTTCGGTGCGACGATGGAGCACTACGAGAAATACTGCCTGCCGATCTTCCCGATCAAGAACAACAACTACACCTGCTCATTCGTGTCCCTGGGCAACAAGGCGTACTTTTTGACTTACCCGCAGGACCGCCCGAAAGACATGCCGGCCTGCTGCATGTTTTCGCCGATGAACCACCCGCCGCGCCAGGACTTTATCAAGCACCTGCCCTACAGCGCCGAGCACAGCAAAGCCCTCAACGCCAGCGTGCAGGCCTACGCCCTGGACCTGCAATCACCGTCGGGGCCGATCCTGTTTGGTTATGCCTTTAACAAGCGCCAGACCGGCGCACCGCCCTACCGCGCGCCGCAGTCGTTCTTCTTTTCCGGGGACACCAGCGTGGCCAATGCGCCGATCGTGAGCCAGAACTACACCAACTTCCGTATCGCCAAACCCGACCCCAGGCAGACCTGGGACCAAGTGGCCGCGATGTGCCCGTCGAACCCGCCGCCGTGCCAGTTGTTCGAGCCGCCGGCGTCCCGGAGCAGCGGCCATAACGCGCAGTGGAACCAACTGATGCAGCGTAAGCCTTGAGGAAGATCATCATGAAAACCCTACTGAGTGTGATGCTGCTGGGGCTGGTCAGCCTGCCGACCCTGGCGCGCGAAGAACCGCAGCCGTCGATGCTGGCCACACAGCTCAACTGCCAGCCGCCCACCAGCGCCCCCGCCGCCAATGCGCCGCAGGAACAGTTCGATCAATACAGCTGGCAGATGTTTGTGGCCCTGAACTGGCCGGCCCAGGATGGGCAGCGCGGCACGCCCAACTGCAACAAACAACCGGGGGATTCGGGCTACACCGTGTGGCAAACCTACAAGACCGTCAGTGAGATCTTCCTGCCGGGCGCCGCCAACCCTGGGCCGTGGAACAGCCCGCTGACGGCGCGCAGCCTGGGCATTATCAATATTGCCGCGTTGAAGAACAGTTCGCTGGTCAACTCCATCGACCAGGCGGTCGGCGGCTGGCTGATCGACCAGGCGGGCAACCCGACCTACTACGATATCTCGGCCAACCAGGCGTCCTATAACTACATTGTCGGCAACCGCTTCTACAATGCGAATGTGGTGTCCAAGGCCAATAACATCAGCTTTCCCAACGGGGTGATCGAGATCAAATCGAGCTGGCGCATCCTCACACCCAGGGACAACGCCAGCCATTACCTGACCCAGATTGCGCGCGTGGCCACGTTCAATAATCAGGGCCAACGTACCGGCGTGACCGAGGCGTATCTGGGGCTGGTGGGCTTGCACATTATCACCAAGGTCAATGGCTACCCGCAGTGGATCTGGTCGACCTTCGAGCAGATCGAAAACGTGCCGCCCAAGGCCAAGGTCAATGGCCAGTGGGTCGATCAACCGGTGTCCGGTACCGCGTACTCCTACTACAACCCTATGGCCCCGGCTGCCACGCTCAACCAGTCGCCGTGCAACTGGCAGACCCAGGGCACGCAACTGGTCTGTGTGCCCAAGCCCGGCACCACGTTCAAGACGCCGAACCCGCTCAACCGCGTCACGCCGATTGCCGACGCCACAGGCTGGGTGAATGCCAACTACCAGGCCAACCCCGGCCTGCAACGCAGCGTCTTGAAGTACTACCAGCTCATCACCACCCAGCGCCCGCTGATGCCCAACAACCCGAGCAACCCGCTGGGCCAGCCGACGCCGGCGCTGTCGGCCAACGTGACCATGGAGAGCTATATCCAGCCCAACAGCAGCTGCATGAACTGCCACTCCATGGCGACGCCGGTGAAGAGCCCGTTCAAGTCTGACTTCTCGTACCTGTTCAAATTTGCCAACCCGCCTGTCACCCCACACGCCACGGACAAGGAATAGACCATGAGCATCCTCAATGGACCACGACTGAATTTCTGGGGCGGCATCCGCACGGACGTGAGCTTGCCGAACAACTCGCCGACCATCCCGTTCAATGGCAACCCGAACTGGCCGCTGTTTGACCTGACCACCTCGACCCTGGCGCCGGGTGCGCAGTCTTATACCGATGACCAGTTGAACAACATGATCAACGCGCCAGCAGGCAATTACTACACGGCCGGCGGCTGGAACCACTACGGCCAGCACGTGGTGGACATGCAGAATGCCTTGATCAGCTCCCAGGGTGTGCCAGGCAACATCAGCACCACCGGCGACATGATTGGCCAGCCGGTGTACCTGCTCGGTTCGGTAGACCCAGTGACCGGCCAAGGCCCGGTCTCCGGCCCGATGATGGTGGACCTGGACCCCAGCGCCTCGACCACCACGCAGATTTTTGTGGGTGGCCTGCAAATTGGCGGCAACGACAATATCCAGTTGCTGATCCGCAACAATACGGTGTGCAGCAGTTACGACGTGACCACCCGCGTGCTCGACCCGGCCAAAATGGACGCACCGGGCTCGTTCCATGCCAGTGGCACGTTCCAGCTGACCTTCCCATTGAGCAGTATCGTCAGTTGGAACCAGAACAGCGCAGGCCTCAAGGCGATCATCCAGGCGCCGGGGGCGACGGGCATTGTCTTGCGTTTTGTGATGTTCGAGATGTGCCCGCAGATGACCACGGCGCAGTTGGACGCTGATTACGCCGCCGGTAAATACACGCCGAACCCGAGCATCGGCCGGGTGATCGGCACTCTGGCCCCGGCGTTCGCCGGCGAACTGCCGGGCTGCCAACCGGGCCGCCAGATCATCAACCAGGCCACGGGCAATGCCGCCTACGCGGCGCTGGGCAACAACGGTTTGCTGAGCCTCGACATGGTCAACGTTATCCCCAAGCAAACCTTCCGCGCCGTGCGCGATGACATCACCAGCCCCATCGGGCCGAATGCCAATTACGGGCCGGTGACCATTGCCGCCGGTGCCGCGCCGCTGACGACGCTCAACCCCGTCGCCAGCCCGCTGGTCAATTACTACGTGTACGGCGGCATCGTCGACCTGCCCCTGAGTACCAGCCAACAGCAAGCCGTGCGAACCACCGCGTTGAACATCACTGCGCCCAATGCAGTGAACGGTAAAAAACTCAACGCCACCGAAGCGACGTACCGGGTGTCTGCCGACCAGCGCAATGTGTACCTGGAGGACTACCCCACTGGTTTGACCATCACCTTGCGCGTCAGCTACCTGGGCGGACCGGTGCCCAACGCCACCAAGGTGAGCCTCGCAGCCAGCGCGCCGGGGGCTTACGATCAAAAGCAGTATTTTGACTTCCTTAACTTCCCCACGTCTCTGACCGTGAATGCCGGGCAACAGACGGTGAGCTTCCCGGTCACGCTCAAAAGCGGCAGTGCCGGCCAGGCCGGTTTTGTCGCGCTGACTTGCACAGCCAACGGCGTGGACGATGGCGCCTTCTTCACCAACTTGCGCAAATACGCCCAGACTGATTTCGGCATAGCCAAGGGCAGCACCATCACCTGGGCACAGGTTTACCCGAACGTGTTGCGCTTTCACTACCTGGCCTTCCCCGCCATGTCGCGCTACGTACCGCTCAACCAGCCCGACGCGATCATGGCCGCGAAAAACGCGATTTTGGCGCGCACCTCGGACGCCTACAAAGGCACCACGCTGTTCATGCCGGTCGTGCGCTCGATGTCGCCGGCCCAACGGGCATTGTTGCGCGCCTACCTCACCGGCAGCCCATGGCAGCCGCCGCAATAGGAGCACAGCCCATGACCTTGCATATCCCGGCGCAACCCATTGAGGCGCTGCGCCCCAGCACACTGATCGCCGAGGGCCTGCTCAACCCGCGCGGCCTGTGCCTGCAAGACGACGGCAGCCTGCTGCTGGCCGAAGCCGGCGCCGGCCTGGCGGACCAGCCGTTCAGCGGCCGCATCAGCCACCTGCAACCCGACCCTGCACGGCCTGGCGAATACTTGCCCGGCGACGTCATCGCCCACGGCTTTCGCAGCATGAACATGCAGGCGCGCATGCTGCGCGATGAAATCATGGGCGTGTCGGACATCGCCTGCGGTGAGGGGCGTTGCCTGGCCAGCCTGACCGACTATGTCGGCGGCTCGCAACTGCTCGATCTGCACTACAACCCGCCTGAGCCGGTGTTTCACAGTCGAGGCAATTTGAATGCGCTGTGCTACCACCCCACCCGCCACAGCTGGCTGGCGGTAAAGCCGGATACCAATCAACTGGTGGAATTCACTGAAGGCCGGGACGAACGGGTGCTGGCGCAACTGCCGGAACTCGATCAGGGCCAGGACGCCGTGCCCGTGACACTGGTATACGAACCGCAGACAGAAGCCGTGCTGATCAGCCTGTTCTCCGGCGAGCTGCACCGCGACCCGACGCGCAAGGGCATCGACTTCGCCGACTTTGCCGGCCAAGTGATTCGCGTGTATCCGGCCAGCGGGCAAGTCGAGGTGGTGATACGTGGCCTGCAATTGCCCACGGGCCTGGCGTTGTGCCCAAGCGGCAGGTTGCTGGTGCTGGAGCTGTGCAGCCACCTGCAGCAACCGCTGCTGCCGGACTGGAACGGCGAGCCGCTGCACGGCGGCTTTACTCGGTTCAGTGGTCGTCTGCTGCGTTGCGACCTGCACACACGGAAGGTCGAAGTGCTGGTGCGCGGCCTGGATACGCCGTCCAACTTATGCGTGGTGCCGGGCGCCGTACTGGTCAGCGAAGGCATGGGGTTGACCGGTCGGCACATCCCGACGCCTACCGATACGGTGGTGCCATTAAGCGGCAAGATAAGGCGGGTGCCGCTCTGAAAGCGACCTTATACCGCGTCCTCCAATAGCAAAACGGTCGCAGGCCCGGCACGAAACGATGGATTGTGCTGGGCCGCTGCGACCATATGAGGGGCGACATGGTGGGCGTCCAATGCGGCCTTTGACGCCCACTTTTCGATGAGGACGAAACTGTCGGGGTTGCCCACCACGGGATGCAAATCATAGTGCAGGCACCCGTGCTCGGCCCGCACCTTGGGCGCCAGCGCCTGGAACGCTGCCAACTGCTGCGAGCCCTTGCCGGGCTGGGTATTGATCATCACGACAAGCCGCACTTCATTGGACATGAACACACCGTTGCTTAGATTGGGTAAGGAAGGCGCACAGTACGTGAGCATGATGCCTGGGTGCAAAAAACATAATGCACACACGGTTTTCACGCGGTTTTCACAGTGGCGAGCCTAGCCTGAACTCAGCTCCTAAGTGAACACCTTTTAAGCCCGCGCCCCCATCGTGGGCTTTTCTTTGTCTGATTTACGTGCGGGCCGAGCGGTTAGAGGTGTAGACAGCCCAGGCCATGTCCCGCCAACACCGTGAAGGCATTCACACTTCTGCAACGCCAGTGTTGAAGCAGAAAAAAAGCCCCAATAGTATTTCCCTCCACCCGAGCGCTCACTCTTATACGGATATTGCTCTGCGCCAGCTCGGGCGCTGACACGTGTGCAGGCAATCAAACATTGAGGTTTGCCATGCGTCTTACCCAACTCGCACCCGCCGCCGCCCTGTTCAGCCTGTTTACCCTGCCCGCCCACGCCGCCGACCTGACAGCCCTGACGGGCGCCCTGTCCTCCGCCCTGGGTGGCAGCAGCAACAATACCGTCAACACCACTACCAACAACGCCTCCTGCCAGCAGCAGATCCGCGACCTGCAGGCCAACATCAATGCAGCCAACGCCAAAGGCGACACCTTGCGCGCGACAGCCTTTCAGGCGGCCCTGACGCAAACCAACAAAAGCTGCAGTAACGCGCGCTACAACACTCAAGCGCAGGTGGATACCAACCCACAACACCAGCAGAACGTGAACAAGGCTGCGGATGCGATTAATGCCATCGGTGGTTTGTTCAAGTAAGTCGAAAAGTGATGTGAGAAGAGCCCGCGGTTGCGGGCTTTTTTATGCCTGCTCTTTGGCTGCCTGCTGCGTACTGCCCGATACGATAGACATGCTTTAATGGGCGCCATATCACCACAGCAAAGGAATTGCCCGATGAACAAATATCTCCTGTGCTCGCTATTGGCGCTGGTTGCGGGCTGCAGCACGGGGCCTTATCTGCATCCGGAGTCTTCTGTGGGCCAGAATGCCGTACTCTCACGTACCTGCCCCGGTGCACACGCGGCCATGAGCTTTACGGCACAACCAGAGAAACTCAACTGGGTTCGCGTGCTGGTGTATGTGGCGCCACCGGGCACGCGCAGTTGGCCAGGCAATGTGAAGTCAACCGACACCGAACTTCGCCTGTTCGGCCGCCTCTATAAACCGAGCCAGGGCTACACAAAAACGCCGCTTTGGGTAAGTGCCGCATCGCCTGAAGTGAGCGTGCAATTGGCATCCGGGCGGACTTACCGGGTCAGCGTCGAGCAGTTGAAAACGGGGTTCGACCCCGCGCAAATATCCAGCTCCGACACTCAAGGCACACCCTTGGGTAAAGGTGACATGGACGACTTTACGCTGACCTTCCCGGACATCTTCGTCAATGAAGAAAAAGTCCCCATGGCGCCGATTCACTTTAAAAAGCGTGAAGAGCATTATGCGCCGGTGTTCAACTGCTGAGTTGAATCGCCACGCGGTTATAAACCGGTGATTGTTGATTGTTAAGGATATTTCAAATGAACGGACGCACCTTGCTGGTCGTTATGTTGCTTGCCCACCCCACCCTATCCGTTGCAGCCACCCAACCTGGTGACGGGAAGGTACTCGGGGCAAGCGACGGCCTGATGTACTCCCGGGCGCAATTCACCTGCGGGACGCTGCCCGCCGATCTTGTTGCCGATTACGTAAAGGCATCCAAGCTGATTGCAGGGCCTAGCGCGGAATACGATGAAGGCTATGAACAAGTCGTCTCCCGAGGGGAACGCAATTGGCCGGCCATCCCGAGCGCTGAGCAGCGAGCACTCGAATGCCAGAAGTCCAAAGAGGACCTGGCAATCAAGGTGAAGTTGGCACAACGCTGGTTTCCTGAGGCTTACAAGTAAGGGCTGGAATCACTGCACTATTATTTTTCAGACAGGATAGCCCTTGCTTGCGCCGTAAAGCCGGGGATCGTTGATGACGCCCAACACCCTGCCTTTGCACGGCCGAATGGAGTTATTACCACCCGCTCATGTTTATCTAACGGAGTGCCCGCTCCCTAGTCAGCGACCTCTCGCCAAATTGAGGCCCGCAAAATATTTAAGGATATTTCAATACGTTATATATTATATTTAATTTTTAAATAACACTAAACGCCTAACTCCATTATAAAGATCAACACAACAAGAAAACAGCGAACACGTGATAAGCCTATAGCCCTCCACGCTCAATGGACACGAAGGAATGTAAACTTATGGCTGTCTCAACGAAAAATCTTGTTAATCCAACTACCTCTTCGGCAAGCTTCCAAACCAGTGATGACTACCAAAGCCTCCTGAGTTTTTCACACGCGTATGATCGAGGAGGATTTTATATAAATGGCAAGCCGTCTTACACTGTTGCGCAGGCCGCTGATGAAATAACCCGAGGCGGTTACTATTGGGGCGACAATGACCATAACGGCAAATACAATTTCACCTACAGCTTTCTGACCTCAGAAAGTAAATCTTACGCCGCCGAGAAAGTTTCCGGCTTCACCGCTTTCAACGCACAACAAAAGTCCCAGGCAGCCCTTTCGTTTCAATCCTGGTCGGACGTCGCCAATATCTCATTCCGTGAATCTAAAAGCGGAGGCGATGCCCATATATCCTTGGGCAACTATAGCAATGATCTGCAGCATGGCGGTGCCCGGTCGGCTTTCGCGTTCTACCCAAACAATAGCGGAAACAGTGACGCATTGTTTTATACCAATAAAAGCTACCAGGAAAATTTAACGCCAGCGAACGGCAATTACGGCCGTCAAACGCTAACCCATGAAATTGGTCACACGCTTGGCCTGCAACACCCAGGCGCCTACGATGCCAGCGTGGGTCAGCCGTCCTATTCGGATGCTAAATATGCCGAAGATACACACGGTTACTCCGTGATGAGTTACTGGAACGAGAGCAACACCAACCAGAACTTCAGTAAAGGTGGGGGCGAAGCCTATGCAGCGGGCCCGCTGATCGACGACATTGCTGCGATCCAGAAGCTCTACGGCGCCAACTACGCCACCCGCGCCGGCGACACTACTTACGGGTTCAACTCCAACACCGGTCGGGATTTCTACAGCGCCACCTCCAATGCCGACAAGCTGGTGTTCTCGGTATGGGACGGTGGCGGCAACGACACCCTGGACTTCTCCGGCTTCACCCAGAACCAGAAGATCAACCTCAATGAAGGCGCGTTCTCCGACATCGGCGGCCTGGTGGGTAACGTGTCTATCGCCAAGGGCGTTACCCTCGAAAACGCTTTTGGTGGCGCGGGCAACGACCTGATCATTGGCAACAACACGGCCAACATCATCAAAGGCGGTGCCGGCAACGACATCATCTACGGCGGTGGCGGTGCGGACCAACTGTGGGGCGGCGCCGGCAACGACACGTTTGTATATGGTGCCAGTTCCGATTCCAGGCCAGGGGCTGCAGACAGGATTTTTGATTTTACCTCGGGTTCGGACAAGATCGACCTGTCGGGCATTACCAAAGGTGCAGGCTTGAGCTTCGTCAATGCATTCACCGGGCATACCGGCGATGCGGTGCTGAGCTATGCCTCGGGTACCAACCTGGGCACCTTGGCGGTGGACTTCTCCGGGCACGGCGTGGCCGATTTCCTCGTCACCACCGTGGGCCAGGCGGCCATCAGCGACATCGTGGCGTGATGTAAAGCGCGGCGCTCCGGCGCCGCGTTCTGAGGAGCCAGAAGTGGATTCTGGCCTTTAGACTAATTGTCGTAGAAGTACCACATTACAGCTATCACGGTGGCAACCCATCCGAAGGTAAGCAAAAATGATAGACCTGCGAGCCGCTTATCCATGGTGCCCTATCAAAAACCAGATGATCGCAATACGAACGCCTCGAATCAGACGCCTCGAATCAGAGTAGTTCAGTGCTCTCAGTGTGCAATGGCATGTGCCTGGCGATCAGTCCCTGGTCGACAGTGCTGGTGATTACCATAGCTCAATGAGCGGGAACATCAGGAACCTTTTCCAAAATCTGGAATCAGTGCTGCTTGCTTTTACATCAATCCGTTTGCGAGCGCCCAGCATGATCCTGAGAAACACCTTACTGTACATTGCGCTTGTCGCCGCCGGCTTCCTTGCCGGGTATGCAGCGAAACCAACCGGTGAACTTCAAGTAACAGCCGGCCAACTCATAGAGTGTGGCCGGGTAATCATGCCGACTCTCGGTATGTAAGCCCTGCGTAATTCTTCTCGCGCGCCTGGTCAGCTATTCTGGCTCGGTCATACGCTGTGCCTAACGCTACCGTTCTTTTGGATGCAAAAAGCCCAGCACGGGCTGGGCTCTTTTTTCGTAAATATTAAGAAGCTTCGGATTTTGCAGCAACGGTCACCGCTATTTCAACCGGACCACTATCGTGGACGCGAGCATGTCGCCTAAGCGTTTGCGTGAGCCAAAGAAAATAAAAATCCAGTCCAAAATGCTCAAAACAGGCGTAGTGATATTGCGCATAAACGATTGATACAGATTGCAACAAGGTGGCTGCGCTCGTCAATAACTGACATCCCCAGCAGTTTTTTACCCACGCTTTGACCATTGGGCATGGCGTCTGAAAACAAGTAATACGCCGCGGCGGACCCTATAGCCAGAATCCCGACCGCGTCTGGAGAGACACCCACAAACTCTGCGGCTCTTCCCACGGCAAATAAAACAACAAAGGTGATTAAGGAGTCAATCCACTGACCGCCCAACCGCCGTCCCAATCCGGCCAAGTTGTCTGCCTTTCGGTACTCGCTTTGAGGGGTGCTCACTTCCATGCGTTAACGCTCCAATAGTGTTCGATTTCAAATAGTTCAAAATGCCAAAACTTAGCGCGGATACGCTCTACGGCGACACAAAAACAACCCGCTCACGGCCCACAGCATGCAGGTCAGTACGGTCTAAGCCCATTCGGTGCTCGAGGTTCAATACCGTGAAACGATGGCCTTGGCGGCGCGAGCGCTCAGCGCTGCCGATGAAAGTAACGAGAAGGGAATGTGCTTGTATCACGAGCCGTAGACGCCCAAAGTGGACTGGCGGTGGCATTCAGGGATAACACTTAAGGCATGACAACATGGCGAAATCAGAGCTTTTGGAGCAAGGTCGGGGTCATTGCCTGGCTGACGCTCCTCATGGTCATTCCTGGCGCTAGCGACGCAGGCTGGTTGGACGCAGGCTCGTCCAATCGTAAGCGAGTCTTCAGCCGTGGCTTCATTGTGCTGTGCGCCATTGTGGTAGTGGTTGAGCTGATAGTGCTGAACCACTTCTATGGGGTGCGAAGATGAGGTGAAGGCGGTGCGCTTATATCTTGTTACAACTATTCACCTGCAGGCACCGCCCGCAAAGAACTTCAAACTTTTGTCCTAGTCCCAATGCCAGGCGTGCTTTAAACCGTGAGCGCCTGCTGACAACCCATAGAGGTTCACAAAATGAAAATGACACTGCCCGTCCTATTTTTGGGCGTCCTCATTTCGCAAGGAGCGATGGCTGCCGGAGATGGCACAGCCGGCCTTGGAGGCGGCGTTGGTGGTGCACTTGGCAACATCGTAGGTCAACAGCTCGGCGGCTCGACGGGCGCGGCGGTAGGCGCAGGCGTAGGTGGTGCCGCCGGCAGTGCTGTCGGTGCTCAAAAAGGCAATAGAGCGGAAGCTGCATTGGGTGGAGGAATCGGCGGCGCGGGTGGCTCATTGATTGGTAATCGCCTCGGCGGTACAACCGGCTCGACGATCGGTGCAGGTCTCGGCGGCGCGGCGGGTGGCGCGCTGGGAAACAACCTGGCGGACGATGAAAGCAATCATCGATCCGATGGTAGAAAGCACAAAGGCAACAACAAGCATAAACACAAGAACAAGCATCGTTAGGTTCTGACGCTGTTACATCGAAGCCCGGCCCAGCGCCGGGCTTCTTGTTTCTGGCAGGCGCCCTGCTCTGCTATCGTGGCCCGCTCTGATCGCAGTGGAAGCATCGAAGAATGAATTCATGGAAGACTTTGGCAATCGCCTTACTGGCATCGGTCAGCACACAGGCCGTATCAGGCGACAACGTCAACCCTGTCGCTGCAGGAATATTTATCACCATTTCCTTGCCAACCATTTTAATTGGGGCAACCACATCCCTCACCACCGAGCCGCCAAAGATTTTCAAGTCAGCCAAGACTGACGCACTGACGTTCATAGGTTCGGACGGCGAGATTCGCGGAGCACAGTTCGAGCAAGCCTCCCGACACTATCGATTGAGCTACAGGTCACCCCTTATGTCCGATATGCAACTCGCCAAGGCGATCGCAACGTCCTATTGAGCGCAACCTTTCACATCCCTTTCACACTCGGGCGCTTATGGTTACCCCAGCTCCTAGAGAACATCCCTTTAAGCCCGCTAATCCCCATCGCGGGCTTTTCTTTGTCTGCGATTTGGAGAGCCGAGACTCACCCTCGTCTTACCCGACGAGCGCTATACACGCCCACCTTCAAAATGACACGATAACGCCTTGCCTTCGTAAGCAGGAATACAGGATGTTCAGTCACGTAACCGTTGGGACAAACGATCTTGATAAGGCGTCTAGCTTCTATGACGCGGTGCTGATCCCCTTGGGGCTCTGTCGTCGGCCTGTAACCCCTGATGGCGGGCCACCTTCGGCATGCTGGATCAAGCCAGGTAGCGCTCTCCCTCGCTTTTATGTGTACAGCCCTTATGACCGCAATGAGGCCGGAGCAGGGAATGGCAGCATGGTGGCTTTCACTGCACCCTCTACAAGTGCGGTAGATAGCGCCTATGCAGCCGGGCTTCTTGCAGGTGGGTCTGATGAAGGTGAACCTGGCCAACGCCCCCACTATGGTGACGGTTACTACGGTGCGTACCTGCGTGATCCAGATGGCAACAAGGTGCACATCGCTCATCGTGGAGATTTGCATGTGGCGGGATAGGCGCCGCTCATCGTACTCGCTTGAAGCCCGCCAAAGAGAAAGCCGATAGGGTGTTGGCAGTCAGCACTCGCCAGATCCAGCTCCGTGATATCCGCCCGGAATGATGCGGAAACGATCAGTCTCTGAGCCGACGCTCAGCCCAAACCCCAGAAACGCAAAAGCCCCGCAATCGCGGGGCTTTCGTGTAAATCTTGGCGGGAAACCAGGGATTCGAACCCTGGAGACGCTATTAACGTCCGCCGGTTTTCAAGACTGCCGCGTTAACTATACAAATCAATACGTTAGCTATGGATCGTTTCCGCACTTGAACGCTTTTTACTGGTCTGTAAGCCCCGCAGATCAAAGGGCACATGCACAGTTGCGGAAATGATTTACCCTCTTCCGGCGTCCTGCCGACCGAACACAAACCAACAAACAGCCCTACGCCTGATGAGACATATCGTACGGCCGCGTTCGGCCAGAAGCGGATGTAATAGCGTTTCTCTCTTCCCACCTGTATGAGGTGCCGGACGTCTAGCCGACACTCCCCAACGCGTACGATGATGGATTGGATCTACTAATCCTAAAGACCCGGTAATACATGCCTTATAGCGCGCTACAAAAAACTCCGTACCACCTTCTTGACACTCCCCTCTATACCGCATGGCAGTCCGGCGGGGGCATTTGGATGTGCAGAAAATATTCGTCGATCGTGATGGATCATTGACATTACTGCCCTTCCGGAATATTAATGACCTCCAGGTCATTAATATTTATGAGGTTAGATCATGGCACAAACCGACGTTCTCATTGTTGGAGCCGGCCCAACGGGATTGGCTCTAGCGCTGTGGCTCACTAAGCAAGGTGTCGCCGTCAGGATCATTGATAAAAGTAGCGGCCCGGGTGAAACCTCTCGGGCCATGGCAGTTCAGGCGCGCACTCTGGAGTTTTATCGCCAGCTCGGCATGGCCGATGCGGTTATTGAGGCTGGCTATAAAACACCCGCCATGAACATGTGGGCACGAGGCAGCCGGAAGGCACGCATCCCACTGATCGATGCAGGCGGAGAGATTTCACCCTATCCGTTTGTGCTGGTTTACCCCCAAGATCACCATGAGCGTCTACTCGTGAAGCAACTCCAGTCACTTGGAGTCGAAGTAGAGCGCCAGACCGAACTGTTGTCTTTCGAGGATAATGGCAACCAAATCACTGCGATCTTGAAGCATGCTGATGGTCACGGGGAACCTTTCACAGCGCTTTATCTCGCCGGATGCGACGGCGCTCGCTCGCTTGTTCGTCATGAAATAGGCAGCGGGTTCGAAGGCGGAACTTACAAACAGCTTTTCTACGTCGCAGATGTCACAGCCAGTGGCGTTGAACCAGCTGGGGAAGCGCATATTGCTTTTGATAAGTCCGAGTTTGTGATGGTCATGTCCTATGGCGAGGCTGATCGATACCGCCTGATTGGCATCGTACGAGACGAACGTGCTGAACATCCGGAAACGCTGACGTTTGCTGATGTGGGTCATGAGGCCATTAATGGCCTGAACATCAAGATCAGCGATGTGAATTGGTTTTCTACCTACCGCGTTCATCATCGCGTCACGGATCAATTCCGACGTGGCAGAGCATTTCTTCTGGGAGACGCTGCCCACGTACATAGCCCGGCAGGTGGTCAAGGCATGAACACAGGCATCCTGGATGCAATCAACTTGGCATGGAAGCTAGCAGCTGTGGTGAAAGGTTCGGCATCTGACTTTCTGCTCGATAGTTACCAGGTCGAGCGCCAGGCCTTCGCCCGTAGGCTTGTTGAAACAACTGACAAGTTATTCACGTTCGCCACCGCTCAGGGCGGCTTCGCCGACTTCGTACGAACACGGATCGCTCCAATTTTCGCGAGCGTCGCGTACAAGAGTGAAAACGTCCGCGAATACATGTTCCAAATGGTTTCCCAGACGACGTTGAATTACCACGAGAGCCCTCTGAGTCAGGGAACTGCAGGTAAAGTGCAGGGCGGTGATCGTTTGCCTTGGGTGCCGTTATCCAGCGCTGATAACTACGACTCTCTTACTGCAATCCAATGGCAAGTCCATGTCTACGGTGAACCGAAGGAGGACCTAGTGGATTGGTGCAAAAAGCAGAACATGCCCCTGCATATTTTTGCTTGGCAGCGCGAGCACCAGAACGCCGGATTAGCAAAAAATGCTGTTTATCTGTTGCGGCCTGATACCTATGTGGCCCTGGCGGACCCCAATGGAGACTCTGCCACGTTAAGCCGGTATTTTAGCGAACACAGCATTATACTGCCGGTTTGAAGATGTCAGGATAGGCAATGGACTCGACGAATACCCAACCCAAATGGCAACGGCGCAAGGATGCGCGGCCCGCTGAGATCATAGAGGCGGCATTGGATGTATTTGCGGAGAGTGGGTTCGCGGCTGCTAAGCTCGGCGACGTCGCCAAACGGGCAGGCGTGGTCAAAGGCACGCTCTATCGTTACTTTGCCACCAAAGAGGATCTATTCCGCGCAGTTGTGCATCACGCGGTTTCTCTCCATCTGCAAAGTATTCAGCAGATCTCTCTGGGGTTTGAAGGGAAGCTGAGAGAACTGTTACCTCTTATGCTAAACAGCGCAGCTGGTCGAATCGGAAATAGTCGAGTTCCAGCTCTGGCTAGGCTCGTGATCAGCGAAAGCAGAACCTTTCCTGACCTCGCAACGATTTGGCACGACAACGTCGTTACGAAGATGCTGCAGCTGATTACGGGAATCATCAGCGATGCGCAGCAGCTCGGAGAGATTCGTCCTGGTGACCCGGCTCTTTACGCTTTTTCAGTGTTGGGGCCACTGGTTGCAGGAGCGCTCTTCCGAGAGATGTTTGGTTTATCCAGTCCCTATGCTCCCGACCTACAGGCGCTTGCCAAGCAGCATGGCGAGACAATCATCAGGGGAATGCTGATTTCTAATGGGGAAGGTCAGTAATCACTTATATGCAATGTCTTGCGCGTGCGCTGTTCCGACAGCAGCCGGTCGTTTTCCCCTAACGCTTAGTGGGAAACAGCTTCGTATGCCTGCTGCTACGCTGTTCACTCCACCAGAGGAACGCCAATGCCAAACTCCGACCTACTCCCTTCACTGCTCTCCAAACTTTACGAAAACCAGTTGGCCCTTGAAGCTTCCATCGTGGAAATAGCAAACTGGGTAGAGCAGCGCGGCTCTGCCGACGTGGCTGAGAATGTGCGCGGCGCCTTGCACACCATCGATGAGAACGAAGAGTTCATCAAGCTGACCTTGGCGGTACTGATGGCACCCGAGTAATCTTTACTTGCAGGCCACTGACCAGAGTTGGTCCAGTTTGGTGGTGTAGCTCTGGCTCATCATCTCCCGGCGCATCCCCCAATCGGGGTTCGTCGGTACACTGGCCGAACGTAGCGTTCCCCTTCCCCACCGGTCATTGATCTGGTCCAGCACCGTCATGACTCTTGTTGCCTCTGCCGGCTGCGATATAGCGAACAGATCGTCTGTGTATTCACCTGGCTGGCAAAGGTTCAGCAGCATCACTTCGGCCTTGCTGTAGTTGAAGCCAGGCCGAAAAATACGGTCGAGCGCATCGACGGCCGCCTTTGTTAGCAATCTCACGTCGTCTGTTGGATATGGCATATCCACCACCACCCCATTGGCATACTTCGCTTCCTCCGGGTTGAACATCCCGGTGCGAATGCAGACTCGGACCTTTTTGCATAGCGAGTTCTGAGCTCGAAGCTTTTCCGAGGCTCTCATCATGTAGGTGGCCACTGCTTCTTGGATGGGTGCCAACTCTGTCAGCCGCTTGCCGAACATCCGGCTGCAGCAAATTTCCTGCTTCGGAAGGTCTGGCTCGTCCAGTTCGAGGCACGAGGTACCCGCAAGCTCCCGCGCCGTTTTCTCGATAACAACGCTGAACTTCTTGCGGAGCGTCCACGGATCCGCCTTGGCCAAATCCATAGCGGACTTGATGCCCAGAGCGTCGAGGTGGAGTTTCATTTTTCGGCCAACGCCCCACACCTCAGAAACGTCGGTGTTGCGTAGTACCCAGTCACGCTTGATGGGATCGGTGATGTTCACCACACCGCCGGTCTGCGCTTGAAGGCGCTTCGCAGTGTGATTCGCGAGCTTGGCCAGGGTCTTAGTATTGGCAATGCCGACGCCTACAGGGATGCCCGTGCATCGAAGCACCTGGGCACGGATCTGCCGCCCGAGTGCGTCAAGCCCAACAATGCCGGTGAGGTCGGCAAAGGCTTCGTCGATGCTGTAGATCTCGACGGCGGGCACCATGCTCTCGATCAACGTCATGACTCGCTCACTCATATCCCCATACAGAGCGTAATTTGAGGAAAACGGGACAATGCCGTGCTGTTTGAGTTTGTGCTTTATCTGGAAATACGGCTCGCCCATCTTGATGAAGGGCTTTGCATCGTAGCTGCGGGCGATCACACAGCCGTCGTTGTTGCTGAGGACTACGATCGGCGTCTTGGCCAAATCGGGCCGGAATACGCGCTCACAGCTGGCGTAAAAGCTGTTGCAATCGATCAGTGCGAAAACTGGCGAATTAGACATGACTGCGGACTGTGCTTGTGATCACACCCCAGATGGAAAGCTCGTCACCCTCCAGAACATAGCGCGCCGGGTACTTAGGGTTTTCGGATAGCAGGATCACTTCCTTGCCGCGCTTGCAGAGGCGCTTGCACATGGGGTCGTTGTTCAGCAGCGCTACTACTATGTGCCCGTGGGCGGGCTCTATCGAGCGATCTACCACTGCCAGATCACCTTCAAAAATCCCGGCACCCTGCATGCTCTCCCCCGTGATCATCACCAGGTACACGTGAGGGGCTCTTATATTGAGTACTTCATCCAGGGAAATATGCTGCTCAATGTGGTCCGCTGCCGGCGATGGAAAGCCAGCCGGCACGTGGAACGAGCACAGAGGCAGTCTGACGCCCCCGTTAGCGATTGGACCCAAGATGTTGAAGCTCATGGCGATGCCTTATGCAAATACTGTACGAATGTACAGTTAACTTTGTAAGCGGCTTGCGGTCAATTTCTCTGTAGGGGATTGCGACAGGCGGAGGTGTTCTATGTGCGGCCGATTTGTTCAGTACGAGGGGATGGCGATCTACATCGAGGAGTTGAGCCCTCAGATCGAATTGTTCAGTGGCTACGACGCAGAGCGGATCAATCGGTTTAACGTCGCGCCTACGACTCGTGTGCAGTTACTGCACATCAAAGAGGATGGGTTGCACATTGATGCCGTGCGCTGGGGGTGGGCGCCGTTCTGGGCAAAAGGAAAAAGACCTGATCCGATCAATGCTCGAGTCGAGACCGTCACTACCGGTAAATTTTTCAAGCAGCTCTGGCCAAATGGCCGAGCAATCGTGCCCAGCGAAGGCTGGTATGAATGGGTGAAAGACCCGAACGACCCGAAAAAGAAGCAGCCCTACTTCATTCGACTGAAAAGCAGAAAGCCAATGTTCTTTGGTGCCTTGGCCCAGGTACATCCGGGCCTAGACCCGCACGAAGGTGACGGTTTCGTCATCATCACCGCCGCGAGCGATCAGGGCATGGTCGATATACATGACCGCAGGCCGCTAGTGCTTACTGCGCAGCACTCCAATGAATGGCTTGATCCAGATATTTCATCTGCGCGCGCCGAGGAAATTGCGAAAGAGCTGTGTCAGCCGACCGAAGAGTTCGAGTGGTTTCCTGTTGGAAGGGCCGTCGGGAACGTGAGGAACCAGGGTTCGGAACTAATAGAGCCGTATTCTTCAGCTGAAAAACCACATGACGAACACAACTGTGATAACCCAACCAAGAGTGAGCAGAAATGAAAGGCCTGCAAGCCGCTTATCCATGGTGCCCTGTCTATTCACTCGATGATCGCAATACGAACGCCCCGACTGATGGTAGTTCAAGGGAATTATTGTGCAATTGCCCTTACGTACGCCTGGCAGGCCCGCAGCGCGATTAAGGCGTTATCCCCATCGTCGGTGATGCCGATAATTCGTTGAGCATGCGCTGGGTCAAGTTGGGCTCGACGGGCTGCATAAACCACGCCGGCGGCGCCGGGGGCGGCAGGCACTTCGCAGCCACTGGCTGAATCCGTGGCGTCGAGAAGGACTGACAACCGCACATCAGCAGTAGCAAGGCGGTCACGCAGCAGAGCCTGGTTGCGCTGGGCATCGGATAATTCCTTGGTGTGTTGTTGGTCCAGGGTAGCGAGTTGGCGCTCGGTGGCCAGGCGCTTGTCTTGCTCCGTCGTCTGCTGACGCCAGGCCTCTCCGGTGATTGCGTCCAGGTCTTTCTGGTGCTCGGCACCCTGCTCCGCGAGTTGCTCGACGAGCTTCTTCCCCATGCGCCAGTCCTGAACCTGCCAGGCAGCGCCGAAACTCACGGCCATTGCCAGCAGGATCAGCGCCAGCTTCTGTACCAGCGTCACACCAGCACCTTTAGCGCCGCTTCGTACAGCTCCTGGCGATCGGCCTGGCCGGTGAGCCCTCCATTGATGCGCTTGGTGATCTTCACGAAGTCTTTCTGGTCTGCCAGGGTGTTCAGCCCTCGCGTGAACCAGAACCAGGCCGCAGACATCGCCGCGTGCTGGGGCAGCTCGAGCAGCTCAGGCTTGTTGATCAGGTCCAGGCTTAGAGCTTCACCGCATGCGGCATAGTTGGCTCGGCCGGTGATCTGGATCAGTCCGCGCCCACGGTACTTAGAGCCGTCACCCTTGACGGTGTTACCCAGATCAGCGCGGCCCTCATAGCCGAGTTGCTGGGCGGTTGGCCCCCAGATCTCGCGCACGTAACGCAGCTGGCCAGACTCATGCCCGACTTGGGCAATGAATGCGGCTACCCGCAGCGTGCCGACGATGGCGTAGCGGTTCATGGCGGTGTTCAGCGCAGAAACAAAAACGCCGGCTTGGCGGCCGGCGTTCGGGAGGATCTGCAGCAGTTGCTGCTTGGTGATCGGCATACGTTTCTCCAGGCGAAAAAAAACCGCTCGAGGCGGCATCGTTTGAGCGGTGAAGTAATTAGGCTTCGGCTTCCTCTACCGGCGGCTCAGGCTCTTCCGTAGATTCGGGAACCTCAATGGGTGGCATAGGTACAACGAGCGCATCGGGCACCAGAATGTGCAGCGTGATCATGTGCTTTAGGTCATACGGTTTGTCGTCCTTGGTGACCGCCACCGTCAGCACACCTTCCTCGAACTGAATGTCCACGTCTGCCCGGCTGTCGATCTGGTTCACCGTGTAGCCCCATCCATCATCGATCGGTGGGAACGGCACCATGCCCAAGCATCCAGTGATCTGGTACACCCCCGCCGATTTTCGCGAAGACGCGATAACGCCTGCGCCAGCGGTCACAAAGTCATAGGTCGCGCCAGTAGCGCCGAGTATGTTGATTGCTGCTCTTGCCATGGTCAGATCGCCTTCAAGGTGCCATCAGCGGCACGCGTGGTGTTGCCAGTGTTGTAGGTCATCCGCCAGGCCTGCCACGTCCCAGCGATTTTGGCCCTGGTGTGCAGCGAGCCATCAGCTTCAGACCTGAACTCTTGAATGACGTAATTGGCGCTGATCGGTAACGAAAATAGCCAGCCGTTACGGTGCCCGGTCGGCGTGCTGTAGCCGGAGTTGATGTAGCAGTATCCGAACGTTGTAAGTACATCCACGCCGTACTCAACGAAGACTGGCATAATGCCGAATCCATAGTCTCCAACCTTGAGTACTCTGCCTGCTGTTACGTCAGTGGTACCCACCGTCAAGGCTGCGTTAGAAGCCGTCCCAAGCAGGGCCTGTCGTGCATAAAGCTCTGTCATCATCGCGTTTATCTTGACACCAGTACTACGGGTTGTATCACCACCAACACCGGTTGGAGCGGTACCGAGATTGATATCTTGTCTTGCCATGATTCTCTCCGAGCTTAACTTTTTTTAGATTTAAATGAGCGAACTGGCCCACCCACTTTTGAAAAATGCCGCATAAAACTTATGATAGAGGCTTGGCAAACAATATAGGCAGAAAAAGCGCGTCAGTTCTGAAATCGCCAAGATTATGAAGAGTAGCTAAAATTCTATTACTTGTATAATCACAACTGCAAGATAGCTTCGACCAAGAACTTTGGCCTGGAAGGTCCATTGCAATATTGTTGATCAGCATATAATCGCCAGAAGTCAAGCTAGCAGGTGTCGTATATACATATATCCACGTACCGGGTGACGGATTGGTAAGAGACAATAAAGACCATGTTGTGGCAACTAATGTGAATTGAGCGCATGGCGTTCCGTTGTCAAACAAAAGTTTTGAGGCTCCATCCCATAGCCTTAACCCATAGCTTGCTGTTTCTTTTGATTCATAGGCGGCCAAGAAGTATGTCCCCGGCGCGTTTGCTGGGTTTGAATTAGAAAACCCTGTCCAGTTCCCCGGAGTCCCAATAAGCCTCACATACTGAAATGACGAGTTGTTGTCAGGCCTTACAAAAATAAGAGGCGGCTCTTGAGAAGTGATCGGGGCTGGGAAAAATGCACCTGCATTGTATCTAGCAGAGTACAAAATCACTAGCCTCGAAAACTCTGAATCCAAGGTAACAACGTCTGAAACGTTGGTGAATTTTAAACCGTAGGCCATTACCTATACCTCATCACCAAAAGCCTTTGTGTTCCAACCCCGAAAGATGTTGCTGTAGGCATATTTCGATTCGTAAACCAAACCACAACTCCACCTTGCACAACCTGAGCATCGAACTGCGAGTTCCTGGGGTCCTGACCACTAGGGTCGCCAGTGAAAGAAATATTAGGAACGCACACTGCTATATAGTTGGATGGATTTACCTCGGGTATCGATATTGTGACATTCCTTGTCACGTTGGGCCGCTCAACGTTTCTTGTTACAAGAGCTGAATAAACAACCCTTACAGTGAAAGAGTTCTCATCAAGCTGCAAGGATCCGTTAGCCCCCCATATTCTAATGCCATTAGTCATTCGGTTAGATCTCCGATTTGAACCCGCTTAACTCCGTTTACATCCCAGAATCGCAGCGATCGGTTTGTCATAACGGAACGCCCCTGACCGGCGACGATGCCGTTAATTTCAAACGTACCATCGAAGTTCAGCCTCCAACCAATAAGGCCAGGGTCGTAGTTGTTGGACTGGATAAAGCTACCGATCTTGGCGTTTGTAATCGACGCATCTTGGATGAACGCAGATTTTATGAAGGTCTGCCCCCCCAGCACCGCGAACGGCACAGTTCCGGCCTGTCCAATGGCGAACCGGTCAGCGTCAATGATGAACTGCGACTGCAGTCCACCCGGGCCGTTCTCCAGGCCGAGCCCGATACCGGCGTACTTGTAGAGGCCGGTACCGGTGTCGTACTGCATGCGCACCGACCAGCTACCTGTGACCTTTCCGTCGACCGTTTGAATTGCAGTGGCGTTGGTCTGGATGGCGAGTGTGTTTCCGCCGACCGTAGACTGGACAGTATCGATGCGTTGACCCAGAGCCTGGTCAGCAGTTGTCCTGGCGGTGATCTCGCTTTGCACGGCGGAAGCGTTGCTTTGGCTCTGAGCCTGAACGGTATCAATCCTCTGGCCAAGCGCCTGGTCAGCATTGGTCCGCGCAGTGATTTCGCTTTGAACTGCTGAAGCATTGGTTGCAGTCGCGGCGGTGACTGTATCGATCCGAGATCCAAGCGCGCTGTCAGCCGTGACTCTGGCGGTTTGCTCGGACAGCACAGCGGCGGCGTTGGCTGCCGTTTTTACCTCGACAGCCTCTGTGCGCTGCCCCTGAACTAGGTCACCCTCAATGAGAGCTGACTGCGTAGACCAGACACCAACATAGGACGACTCGGAACCCATCAGGGCGCTGTCATCGCCCTGAAGCGGCGGGTTCACTTGTAGGTAGATGCCATCTACCCGTTGCGCTGTCGTTGTTACCTTGCCGTCAAGCGTTGTGACCGAGGTCTTGAGCGAGCTGAGACCGCTTGCAGTCGCACTTACACCGGTGACGGGATCGTTTACGGTCGTCCTCACAGCGCTTAACTGCTGGACCTGGGCCGTGATGTCGTTCCCGTGCTGGGTGATCGTTGCGCTGTTCTGCTGCACCTGCGTAGAAAGCGCATTCACCGTTTGCGCGATCGTGCCAATGTCCGTCCAGTAGGTAGCATTGGGCGGCGAGCTGCCAGCGGGTACAGCAATTTTTGCTTGGTACAGATGCTGATCAAGACGCACTATCTCGTTGACCTTGTAAGCCTTCGCAGGATCATAGAGCAGCGCATCTGTAATATCGGTGATCAGCGCTTCAAGCTCCTGCTTCACCTCTTCAATGCGGACATTCACCGATCCTGGTCCGATGCCGTCAATGAGGTTTATGCGGTCTTTCAGCGTCTTGCCCAGTTCGGTCTCAGCGATTTGCCCCTTGATCTGCTCAAGAATTGGTCCCGCATCCGAGCTGGATTGGCCCATAACGCCGTTAACCACTGGAAAGAACGGCCCGATGTTGCCGGAACGGTCCACCAGGCGCGCCCAGAAGAACAGTGTCGCGCCCGCCAGCAACTGCTGCATGCGGTATTCAGTTTGCGGATAGGCCAGGTCTGCCAGCTTCGAAGAGGCCGGCAGACTGTTCGCCGGACCATACCAAAGCTCAGTGCGCTGTGTGTCCTCTGCACCAGCGGGAAATCCCCACTTGATGCTGATACCGAACAACTCGCTTTTGGTGGTCAGGAACGACACCGCCGGCGGCAAGCCTACCTTCCCTTCCAGGTTGGTCAGGTTGGAGCTTTTCCAGGTCGAAGAAATCTCAAAGGCGCTCACCGAACGAATACGGGCCAGATAGGCGCCCGAGTAAATTCCGGTGACGTCCACGCTCGTCGAGCCGGTGCGCTGCACCTTGATCCAGTTGCCGCTATCCTTGCGCCACTCCACGTCATACGCGACCGCGCCTGCGACAGCGGGCCACGAAATGTTCATGGTACTGATGGCGATACCCTGATTCACGGCGTAGCTCGACGTCAGCGTGACACTGGCCGGCGCCGGAACTACGGTGATAGGGATAACACTGATCGGCCTTTCTTCCAGGCGCGCGCCGGTGTCGATGTGCGCAAACTTGCTCGGGTCGTACTGCACGGCCGAGATCTCGAACACGCCAGGCTCTGGCCGGGCCACGCTCACCACACGGTAAAGAGGGATGGCCAAGTCGTCGGCATCCAGCGCCCACACCAGTTCAGGTTCGGGCGTCACCGAATAAGCCACGGTCACCGTGACTTTCCGACCGCTCACCAGTTGCACGGTCCGCCCCTCACACTTGCCGTTTGGCAGGTTGAGGATGAGCCGGTCGCCAGGCTTGGCCTGGGTGTCTCGGTCCAGAGTGATGACCTTGCCGTTTACGGCCGAGATACGACCGCCTACTGGCCGACCTGCCAGCAGCTCGTCAGCGATAGGGATCACGTAACCAGGCAGCGGGATTCGACCGTCGAGGCCTACCTTGAAGGTGACGGTCCGGTCCTTAGAATTTGTGAGCAGCGCCCACTTACCCCGGCGCTGGGCCTCGGATTCGCGCGTGCAGCCAACCGCACTGATCTCCAGCGGGTTGTCGCCGTAGCGCCGCTGCAGCTTCTGGTCGGTCACAGCAGTGACGTCTGTGTCGTAGTTGTTCAGCGGGTTGTCGTAGCTAATCAACGCCCTGGTGTAGCGAGTGCGCTCCGACGCGCTGGAGTAAATGAACGGCTGTCGCCCCTCGGTGATGACATTCGCGCCGGTATAGGCGAAGTCAAAGTCAGTGGCACGCGGCATGTCCGCCAAGGTGAAGACTTGGCCCTGAGCCCAGTAGGTCATGCCCCGGTAAATGGCGGAGATGTCACGCAGCAGAGACCAGGCATCGGCCTTACTTTGCAAGTTCAGATTGCAGATGAAGCGCGGCTCCATACCGCCCTTCCCGTCCGGCACCAACTGATCGCAGTACTGCGAGATCCGGTAAAGCTCCCACTTGTCGACCATCCAAGGCTTTATGCGGCGGCCAAGGCCAAAGCGGTCGTTGGTGGTAATGCCGAGCGTCGCCCAGGTCGGATTGTTGGTGTAGGCCTCCTTGAAGGTACCATCCCACACGCCGCTGTATGTGCGCGATGCGGGATCATAGTTGCTCGGTACTGACCATTTTCGAGCCTTGCAGCCCACTGTTACCGCCGGAATACTGCGAAATTGTTCAGCAGAAAACTCGATGTAGAGTATTGCGGTGTTCGGGTAACGGATCTTCGCGTCGATCACCTCGGTGAAGCCGGCGATCTGCATGATGTCGGAGAATTTGGCCGGGCTGTTTTTGTTGACAGTCAGTCGCGTGATTCGCATCAGCCAGCCCGTGTTCGCTTTGGGCAGATCAATACGGCGAGTGCGCTCGTATAGGCTGGTTGTTTTGCCGTCGACAGCCTCGCTCAATACCTGCTGGTAGGCACCACCGTCAGTGGCCAACTCAATTTTATACTCAATGCGGTACCCGTTGATGTTGTTGCTGGCATCGACGGACTGAAGCGCAGGCCAGCCGAAACGGACGCGCACGGCGGAAAGCTGTGTATTGCTGATTGCCCGCACCCACGGAGTACCACTGCGCAATTCGGTGCCGATGGTGGTCTCGTTTTCAATCGACGGAATGCCCTGGATATAGGTCTGATCGACCGCGCCAGTACGCCATTCCCACTTCACGTTCGGGAAGTTCATGTTGCCTTGGGGATCTTGCAGCGGGGTGTTGTCGAGATAGATGTCCTTGGCGGTCGGCGTACCTTCGAACTCACCCTCCCCTATAGCGATCAACATTTTGGCGATGGCAACGGAGCGCAGGCTGTCCGGGGCCTCAGTTGGCGTTTTTGGTTTCTCTTCGCCGCCCTTGGCGCCGTGGATGTCAATCTTGCGTGCTGCGCCCATGCTTTTCTCCAGGCAATAAAAAACCGCCTCATGGGACGGCTACGGTGCTTCAGGTATTGGCTACATCTGGTCTTCTGCGTAGATGGCGGCACTGATGATTGCCCCACCCCAGCGGCGCTCGCCGATGCAGAGCGGTACCGGATTGCCGGATGCCGTGGTGTTCTTGGCGCTGCCGAAGGCATAGCCGGGGGTGTTCTCTGGCGCAGCGCTGTTTTTTAGGCCGCCAGGCTGGGGACTGAGCATTTGGATTACGCCGCCAAGCACCATCGATCCGCCCATCATGATCAAGGCGGAACCGAAAGGAGCGCCTGCACCGAAGGTGCCGCCGGTGATAACAAGACCTACGACGATCAGGACTGCACCAATAATGGTTTGCAGTGCGCCGCCGCGCTTACTACCCGTGATGACGGGAGCAATTCGGATATCGCCCTCACCCGTGAATCCAAGTTCTTTTTCAGCCAGGTTCGTCTTACCTCGAAAAACGGCAAACTCAATACCCCTTGATTTGGCATTAGACAGGAACCGCTCGAACCCCGGAATTTGCACGCATAGCGCTTTGACCGCCTCGGCCGGAGTATTTACGGCCATTCGGAAAGAGCGGCCAAACTGCCGGAGCTGCCCATAAAGCATGATCGTGGTCATGGGTTGATAATTGATGGCAAGTGCAGCCATGTGCTTTTCTCCAAACAATAAAAAGGCCCGCCGAAGCGAGCCTTGAACAACTATATGTGCAGCTACAAGCAGCCTTGCAGCGCTGTCAGCCGTTTATTGGCGATCCAGTTACCAACCACCACGTAATACTTTGCCTCAGCGCCCGAGCCATTGGGTTGGATGTCAACGAAGTACTGCGATCCCTCTGTGAACACCGTGTATCCAGCATCACGCCCTGGCTGAAGCGTCGCGCCGGGCGTGCCACCGAAAATCGACTGATTCTGCCACTCGTAATGAACGCACTTAGCCAGAGCGGCGTCGCTCTTCTTCGAGGTCAATACCTTATACGGTCCGTCCTGGCGCGCCTCGTTCATCGTAGGCGCCATGCACCCCGCCAGCATCGCTACCGCTACCGTCGCTATCAAAATTCGCATACTCAACGCCCACCCGAATCAGTTCACTGAATATTTCTTCTGCAAGGCTTCTAGTCGCTTCTGATTCGCTTCATTAAGCCCCTCGGAACTGTATAAGGCCGTTTTGTCCGCCCCGTCGAGGCGATAAACCTCTACTGTGAATACCGCGTCTGCAGGTGCATCGACTTTGCCCCAGTCACTATAAGGGTTCGGCCCCAGTACCCAGTCAGCCGTTTCTCCAGGCTCCAGACCGCCGGGGATTTCGTAGTTGAAAACATCGGAGAACCACGGAATAGAACGACCTGGGCTGGCGATTGTTCCTTTGAAATAGGCCCTCGAGATTGCTTGGGCTGTACCGTTTTTCACTGAAAGCTCTATAAACGGTTTTTTCTGCGAAATATATTTTTGGCTCTCTAGGTGAAATCGGGATTTGTCAACCGTGAACGCTTTAAGCTGCGCCTTTGCGCTCTCCGCTTTGCTCTTTTTGGAAATCAGCTCCTGAATTTCCGCAAGCGCTTGATCCCTTTCACGCTTCTCACGCTCAAGGCGAACTGCCGACGCCTGATCCATGATTTGAGCAGCCGTCTTTCCATTCATATCTTGACGAGCTGTATCCAAAACGCTTTGGGATGTTTGTTTCCCGCTCATAACCCCCGCAAGATCGATACCTTTCATTGAAAGGAGAATTACATCTTGCTTGAACTGC
Source organism: Pseudomonas sp. FP2338 (assembly GCF_030687515.1). NCBI lineage: Bacteria > Pseudomonadati > Pseudomonadota > Gammaproteobacteria > Pseudomonadales > Pseudomonadaceae > Pseudomonas > Pseudomonas sp. FP2338. Next base: position 3,743,978 of record NZ_CP117436.1, read on the forward strand.
TCCCGTTGTTCCGCAGGAAGAGACTCGCTAACAGCGCCTATTGATTTCTTGAACGAGTCTTCAGTTGCCCCGTCTATTTTTTTCTCCCCGCACCCTGCAAGTAGAACGGCGATGGCCCCGAGCAAAACTATCCTTTTCATAATCGATTCCTTGGTGTTTGACCAGCTAGGATAGCAAAAGCACATCACAACAATCTTCCGCGGGCAACAGGCTTATCATTTGCTACGATAGCTATCGAGCTCTTCCATGACGCAAAATCAGTCTGGTCCGTTGAGCCCATGGCCCGCCGTAGACGATGATTTCGGATGGCCGGCCGTAGAGGTGGTGCAACAGGAACGGGCCTGGGCCGAAGACGCCCGACTCTTCACCGGGCAACGCGGGATCAGTACCCAGGTAGATCCCAGCATGGTTCGGGTGAACAGTTCGGCCAACGTGCATGACGATCAGGTCTCCACGTTGTGGCCTGTCCACGCGAACAAAGCCAGCAGCCTCGTATTGCTCCTCATACAGGCTGGCGTTCTCCGCACTCTCCCACCAGCCGTCGGTGCGCTCGAAGGCTTCGAACACAATCCCCCACTCCCGCTGATACCAATCAGCGCAGACCTGCCAGCAGTCCCAGGCGCCGTGGACGAACGGGCGCCTGAGCAGCGGCGTGCTGCCGGTTGGCGTGATCATGCGCAGGTCGCCCTCGGGCCAACTCAGGATGTGCCAGGGCAAGGACGTTGCCTCGCACATGGCCAGGTCATGCGGTGACGGGCGACTGGTGGCGTCTGGGTGCGAATGCACAATGCCAATCACCTCGCCCAGGTCTTCCGCCGCAGCGTAGTCCTCAGGATCAAGCCGGAACTCTTCGCTCGGCTCCGTGGCAATGTTTCTGCATGGAAAGTACTTCTTCGCGCGGCCCACGGCCAGCAGCAGGCCGCAGCACTCGCGCGGGTACTCGGCTGCCGCATGCGCCTGAATGGCCGCAATGATGTGCTTGCGCATGGTCAGCTCCGGGCTATCAGGGAAACGGCGGGGAATCCACCGAAGGAAAGTTCGTTGTTCTCGCCGAAGCGCAGCTTGCAGGACGACAGGCAGCCCTTGCACTGGTCCAGGGCAGGGTCATCCGTGGGGTTATCCTCGTCGTCGAACATGGCCGCGCCGGTGTAGCCGCAGTCTGGCCCCCGATAACCATTGGTCATGGCCCAGTGGCAGAAAGTTGTCATCTGCCGGCCGGGCAGTCCGTGATTGTCGATCTCACCCGGAGAAGACAGTTCCCACATCACGGCCTCGCCGTCTTCGCTGGTTTTCTGGTCTATGTACCAGATCTCCAGCGCCTCCTGGGTCGGATCAGCAGTGGGGTTGCCTTCGGGGAAGTTGGCTGCGTCCAGGTACTTGGCCAGGGTCTCGCGGACCGTCAACTTGAATTGCAGCATGTCCTCGAAGGCCAGGCACAGCGCAGTGACTCGTCCGTTGACATTGCCAGCGGCGAACGTTGGGCGAGTGGCCGTGCCGTCGCTGCTGGAGCCAATTCCTTCAATCTGTACCGGCCAGGCCGCATATTCGGCGCCCTGCCACCAAATTGACTTGGCTGGCAGATCCTCTTCCGAATGCTCGTACGCCAGCAGTTCCTCGGGCGTGTGCGGAATTGCGTGCCCATGGAAGCGCAGGTAATCCGCGCCGTACTCGGTACCGTCAATTTCGTACAGGCGAATCTCGCCGCCGGGCTCCAGTTTCTGGATGTCCGTGATCAGTGCCATGGGCGGTTATCTCAGGGGTGAAAGGTTTGCTGGAAGGTGGCGGTGATCGCGTAGACCTGGCCGCCTCGGTGAACCGGCTTGTAGCCGTTGCACTTGTAGAGGCCAAGCTCGCCAAGGGGCGGCGTCCAGAGAAAGCCTCTTGCCCCCTTGTGTCGGTCGAGGAACTTCCTGATTTCCAGGATACGGGATGCCATGCCGGTGAAGGTCACCGGCCAAGATTCTGACAGGTTGTTGATCCCGTCCTCGACCGACTGGGCGTACCCATCGCCGAACTGCTTGGTCCGGACGCGCTGGGTAATATCGCCCTCCGCGCCCTTCTCCGTCGCCCAAATGAATCGTTCGATTGCCATCAGCGCCCCTTGATTGCTTTGTTGATGACGCCGCCCTGGCCCATATCCTTGTTGCGCAGTTGCTGATACTTCTGCTCAACGAACGTGGCCAGTTCTTTGCCGAACAGGTCGTAGCCGGGCGCATCCGCAGAGGAAGACGCATTGCCGTCGCCGTCGATGTGCACTTCCACATTGATCTGTGTAGAGCCAACACCGCCTCCTCCCATGGACATAACACCAAGTTTGCCGCTCGAAGTACGGGTCAGAGGCATGATCGCCTCCGCCCCAGCCTCACCCATGACCCCGGTTTTGCCGTTGGCCATGCCGAACGCCGTAGGCTTGCTGACGATGGAGTTGGTGAAGGCGCCGCCGTCGGCGAACATCTGCACACCACCCGCCCATGCACCACCCTTGGCCTGCGGAAAGTACGAGCCGGAATAGCCGCCTGCAGATGCACCAAGATTCGACGACGCGGCACCGGCAGATCCGGCCGCCAATCCATTGCCACCGGCGGCGCTTCCACCGAAGTAACTTGCCGCTGCGCCCACCAGACTTCCCAGCAATGCCGAACTGGCTTGACGTGTGGCAATGCGTGCCATGTCCGCCAGTATCGACTTGGTAAAGTCAGCGAACGACGCTTTGCCTGATAAGGCGAAGTTAACCAGCGAGTCTTCCATTGAGCTGAAAGCGTTGCCGAATAGGCTTTTCGTCTGGCCGGCTATGTTTCGCGCCGAGTCAAGGTAGTTATCCCAGGCGGCTGTCGCCCCCTTCGTCCAGTCGCCCTGGGCGTTCTCTACATCCGCGTAGTTCTGCCGAATTTGGTCGGTGGCCGCCTTGTTCGCGTCTGCGAGCGCTTGCGATTTACGGGTGAACTCTTCCTCCGACATGTTCCGCGACGGGTCCGACTTCTGGTTGGCCAACTCCAGCGACTGCTGGGCAAACCGGTCTTGCTGGCTGTTCAGTTCGCCGCTGAGCGCGTTTTGCCGATCACCCTGCCCCACGCCAAGTACGGCTCGCTGCCCGGCAAGCTCCAAGGCTCGCTGTTGCTGCCCAAGCGCCTGCACGTAAGTGCTGATCGCACGCTCCTGTTTGGCCAGGCGCCCGGTCTCGTTCGTCGCCAGCACTTCCAGCTGGCTGTCAGCGTCCTTCTGCGCCTTGACCATGCCTGCGTGTGCGTCGGCGATCTTCTGGTCCAGCTGGATGCTTTGCGCGGCCGATGTGGTCTTCTTGCCCTTGACGGCTTCCAGTGCGGTGATCTCGGCCTCGTAGGCTGCCGTTACCTGGTCGCGTTCGTTGCCGATGAGAGCTTGGCGCCGCAGAAGATAGTCACCCTCGGAAAGCAGGCCGGCCTTTTGTGCCGCTTCCAGTTCCTTTTGGTAGTTTTTGTAGTCGGCAGCGATGGACGCAAGGTTGTTCTTGGCATCGTTGAAGCCGGTCAGGTCTACCTGCGTTCCGGCAGTCTTCGAATCTTTGAACTGGTCGTTGATGTTCGCCAGGTTCTTATCGATCGTTGCCTGATTCAGGCGCGGGTCATTCGGCGCAACCTTGCGAATGTTTTCGAGCTGCCGCTTGTAGTCCTTGATCGCCTCGGTGCGTTTTTGCTCATTCGTCCATGCAGATTTAGTCAGCGCGTCGATTTTCGTCATGGACGAAACGGCGTCAGTCTGCGCTTTGGCTTGCTCACCTTCCAACTTGGCGATATCTGCCTGAGCGGCTTTTTCGTCCTCTAGCATGTTAAGGCGATTCTGCCGGAACTCGATCATCTCTTTTTGGTTTTGGAACAGACCAATATTGCCCTTCTGGGCATCGTCCAGATCGCGGCGGGCCTGCTCTATATCTGCACCGATATCAGGCCGACCGATATTCTTGATGCCGTCTGCAGCGTGAGCTACAGCGTTGTATGCCTTTTCCCAGAGGCTGAGGTTTGCCAGAATTTTCGGCGTGCGCTCGTTGATGGCATCGGCGTAAGTCTCCGTCGCCAGCTTCACGGCGCCCGCGTGATTGCCTTGTTGTTCCAGTGCTGTAATCTGCGAATAAACCGAGGCAGTCAGGTAATGGTATTGCTCATTCAGCGCGGCGGATGCCTTGACCGGATCGTCAGCCAGTTTGGAGAACTCAGCGACCGTTTCGCTTACGGCCTTGCCGGTGGCCTCCTGCATCGACACGGCGGCGTGGGTGATACCTGAGAAACTCTCGCCAGCGATCTTGCCGTTGTCAGCCAGCAGCGCCAGTACCGCCGCAGCCTGCCCGGTAGTGCCGACCGTCGCGCTCACCTGGCGCGCCATATCGCCCAACTGCCCGGCACTCACACCAGCATAGTTTCCGGTGAGGATCAGCGACTTGTTGTAGCTGTCTTGTTCTTCACTACCTTTGTGGTATGCGTAGGCAAGGCCGCCCACGGCGGCAGTGGCCAAGGCAAGCGGAGCAAGTATGGCAAGGAGCCCAGCAGCCCCTGCACCAGCGCCAGCCCCCAACTGAGCCACGGCGCGAACACCGCTACCCCAGTCGCCGGACGACAGCGCGTTACCCAGTTGAACGACGTTTTCCTGGGCTTGGCGGGTGCCGAGGCGCAGTTTGTCGAAACCGGTGGTGGTCTTTTCGAGCTTGGCGTAATCCTTGTCGATCTTGCTCAGCGCGGAGTTGTACTGATCCTGGCTGATCCGACCCTCGTCGAGGTGCTTGCCCAGCTGCTCTACCTGGGTATCGAGCTTGGCCAGTGCCGCGCGCGCTGGATCAATCGCCCCCAGCAGGCTGTTCAGAGCCTTCTGCTCATCCATGGCCGACTTGGCCAAGGCCACCTGCTGCTTGTCGAGCTGCGCGGAGATCTTCGCGGCCTCGGCCTCACCGTAGGCGCCGGTCTTGGTCAGCTTGGTGAGTGCTTCACGCTGCTTCGCCAACTCCTGCGTGGTTTTGGCGCTGGTGGAAAGAGACTTCTCCAGCGCCTGCATTTCGTTCATCAGCGAAACAGCGGACTGCTCGGCCCGGCCGCCGGCCTTCGCCATTTCATCCAGGCTCGTTTTTGCCTGGATTGCATCGGCCGAGTCGATCTTGACGCCGAGTTCTGCAATGTTCATCGACTCACCTTGAATAAGTACCCGTGGTTACGGGCTGTTGTCGCGGGTTTCGGCCATAATCGCGAGAGCTTCCGATTCCATTACGCGGATGTCTTGGAACACTCGCATGCGATCCTTTGCTGGGACACCGACGAGCTGCATCACGTCGGGCAGCACGCCGTAATCAAGACCAGTCGCGCCGCATGCGCCGGTGCGCCACTGAGTCCACATCGAATCCATGACGAGGAACGCCTTCCAGTTGTCCGGCCAGACTTCGAAGGTGTCGTCATAGTCCTCGGGGGAGAAACCGAACAAAGCCATCTGTTCGGCCGATCCATCGGGCTCGTATAGCGCACGGGCAGCGGCGATCAGTTTCCCAATCGAGCCTTGCCGAAGGCTTCGCTGTACGCTTTCACAACCGCGTCTGACACGCCGACGCAACTCTTTACTAGAGCGGTTATCGACTCGTCATTCAGCTTGTCGCCGAACCCCCAGGACACCACCAGATCCTTGACCTGATCGACCCCCTGCTCAACTTCGGCGGCGGTCACTTCTACGAGAGTTGGCTCTGTCCCATTGAAGCGCTCACCGATGGCCTCCGCTTTTGCCTTCCAGGAATCGAATAGCTCGGCCAGGGCCGTACGGTCGCGATATCTGAAGGTGAACGGGACAATTGCTGGTTTTTCGCCCACCTGCGGGATGGCTACATCGACGGTAAATGTCGGTTTTGGAGCAATCGAAAACTTTGCCATGAGGGCCTCTTAGGCGTTGTAGCGAGTTGGACGGGAGGCGAACGATAGAGTGATAGTTCGCGTCATGATGTTGTTGCGGCTCAATGTCGGAGTCGCGGTAATCGACACGTACGCGTAGTAGTAAATTGTCGCGCCGCCCGGCAGGTTTGCACGGACCAAGCGAGGCTCTTTGTCTTCGTCCGCAGCTTCTACGATCGCTACATAGGCCTGGGCTGGATCATCAGCGACGGGAAGAGTCATGCTGCTGGCCGACTTGTTGGTAGGCAACTGACGGTCATCGTCGTCTTCAAGGAAGCCATAGGTTAGGAACTGCTGTTCCCCGCCGTTCGCCGCCGGCTCTGTAATTTGAGCGATCTGCGTCCAGCCAGACGCAGAACGAACCTTGCCGGCGCCAGAACCGGCTGGGTAGTTCTTCACGCTAGTGGTGTCTACGCCTTCTGCCGCGAACTCGCCGGTTTCAGAATCGACTACGCGCGCTGGTCGGCCATTCAGCTTCGCCCAGGCGGAATCGATCACGATCACGTCACCATCGGACAGGCCGTGGGCCGCAGCGGTCAGCACCGCCGGCTTGGCGTTACTGATGGCAGTGAAGGGTTTCGCGAGGCTCAATGTAGCCGCTATCTCAAAAGTGGTGCCGTTGGGAATCTTGACGCTCATGGGGTTTCCTCTTTGCAGAAACAAAAAACCCGCTCAATGGCGGGTTCGTGGGTTTGCCCAATGGGCGGGTTCAGTTCGTGTCGGCTCGGTACAAGAACGAGACCGGGACGGTGTAGGTGGAATCGCCGGTGATGCCGGGGCCTTGGTCGACCGGCGACATCGTCACCACGGTGACCGAGCCCTTAGCGTCCCTGGCGTAGAGCGGGAACAGATCGGTCAGTTCAGCTGCTATAGGGTTCGTCTTGGTCTTACCCGTGCCCGCAGGCGCGATGATGCTGACTTGAAACACGCCGGTGAACAGCCGGTGATCACCGCCGAGCGTGTTGCTCGCGGTGTCGCCAGGGATCGTGAAGGCTCGCAGGTAGGTCTCGCCTGCCGCCGGCGTGTAGGCCGTGTTCTCGAAAACGATCTTAAGCTTCTCCGACCTGGCAGCATTCCAGGCGATCAGCTTGGCCTCGTAGATCGAGGCGATGATTGCGTGACTCATACCTGGTTGTTCCTGATGGCCTCCAGCACGATCTGCTGAAAGCGAGCCACTGTTACCCGGACCATGCCGCCAGGGGCCTGGGTGGAATGGCCGAACTCCAGCGGGATCGCATAGGGCAAGTTGTTGATGATGTAGGCCATCTGGCCGGCGGTGAAGTCACTCATCGCAGCAACCAGCGCCGCAGTGGTTTCGGCTCCGCTCGGGTCTACCTCGTCAAAGGTGACGTTCTCGACCACGCCGATCGAGATGTGCCAGTTCGCACGGAACCGGCCACCGACGTAGCCATCTGGCGCCTTGAGGGCCATGCCGTCGTTGAGCTTGCGGCCCTTTTTGAGCCTGCCGCCCTTCGTGAGGTTGGCCGGGGCACTGCGCAGCGCGCTGTTGTGATCGTCAACGGCCTTGTTGTACTGGGTCGCCACGGCGTTCTGCGCCCAGATCTCCGGGTTACCCACGGGAGACATGCGGATCAGGCTGCTGCCGACCTCAATGATGATTTCGCGGACGCTGGCGTCGATGGCTTCGCTGGTCTGGGCAGCGAACTCGGCCAGGCTCAGGGCGAAGCTGACAGATTGACTGGCACCAACCCGACTCACGACCTCACCTGCAGCTCGAACATAATCAACGTGTAGGCGAGATTGAGCTTTGTGCAGCCCCTACTGATAATCTGCGAAGCCACTTTAGCTACAGACTCATAGAACCAACGCATAAGGAAATCCTTTTCTATGAAAAAGCCACACACAAAGTCGCCCAGCAATTCAAAGGCCAGACTTACGCATGGAGAACAGGGGGCCCAAAATATCGCCAATGCAACGGATCGCATGCTAGCTGACTCGGCCGCAGGCAAAGATCTTGCCGGTAGCGCAAAGAAGCTCCGCGAAGCCATTGCGAATAGCTGTAGAGAACATCACCCCGAGTGGGTCATAAAATTTGGGACAGGTGTAGTGCCCTCGAACAAACAACTTTCCGACCCCGCTGTTACGCTCTTAACTACTCTAGAAAAAGAGGTCAAGGCGGGAGAGGTCGATATCGAAACACTTAACGAGCTTGCCCGGCTGCTTTTGGATCGGGATTTTGTATAAGTCGGCGCGAACCGCTAATGCAGTGGACAAGTTAAAAAGGGCATATCAGCACCCTAGTAGGCTTTCAGTGTCTAAGCTGGAGCACCCACGTTGCGTCAGCGGAATCCGAGGAGACGCTCATCACCCGCAGCCCGTTGACGATATCGCCAATGGCCGGGGCAGCCGGTACTGCTGTCGGCACACCGGCCTCCGACACGAATAGCTCGTTTTGCAGAACCAGCAGCTTTTTGTCGGTGGTCTGGATGAGCGAACCGTCGATCTCCTTGGACAGGTAGCTGCCTAGAACACCGCGCCCCGAGTACGTCACGGTGGTCTCCGGCGTTTCGCCACCCAAGTCGGGGTCATACTCGCCCGCGACATTGCGCACGCCTGTCACCGGCTTGACCGCATCGGCCAGCCCATCAGGATCGTCGAACGCATCGGCCAATTCAGCCTGAATCTCTTCGCGCATGCCCATGATCAGATCCTTTTCAGCATCATCACGCCGGAGCGCTTGATCCAAGGCTCCAGCAGCGCCAGGGCGAAGTTGACGCCGGCCGACTGATCGGTAGAGCCGGCCACGTAGGTCTTGCTCACGGACGTACCGGACTGAGCTGATACTGTCTTGCTCTGCACTTCCTTCTGAGTGGACGTGTACAGCTTGCCCGCCGCCGCCTCTTTGGCGACCTGAGCGCCGGCTGTTTTGATCTCGGTCGGCACCGGATCAGGAACAGCCCGCTTAATCTTGGCCGTGAGCCAGGCGTTTGCCATGGTCACAGCAAGGACCGGATCACCGGTGCCGGCCCAGCCAGGACCTAGCGAGACATCAACATCGGCAACGGTGATGAAGTCGGTCATGTGCTTGTCCTTATTCCGCTGGCACCAGGGCCTGCAGGTCTTCTTTCTTGGCGGTCGCGTCGAAGGCAATGCCCTTGACGGTCAGCCAATCTTTCAGATCGGGGACCTTCATTTTCAGAGGGTCGGTTTCCGGTGTTTCCTGCTCCTTGCCGTCGGAGACCTTGATGCCGGCCGCTTGGTAGGCATCGAAGATATCCGGTGCATCGCCATCAACGACCACCTCGGTCGCGGAGCCGATTACTCCAAAAAACTCGCTCAGCAGGCGGTAGCACACGCCGCGCTCATTGCCCGGTTTGTCGGTGTAGATCACTTTCATGAGTCACCTCAAAAGCATCCCGGCGCCATACGGCGCCAGGCTGTGTGGGCCGAATTACGGCGTGGTGGTACCGCTGATCACAGCGGCGAACGGAACCTGCTTACGGCTAAACACGCGCTGCCAGTTCGCAGCAGCTGCGTACTGAGTCGCGGTTGGGCTGAGGTTCTGAGCCTCGGAACCCTTCCAGCTGAAGCCGGCGGGCTGGAGGATGTAGGTTTTGCGCTCCCACAGCACCTCGGCACCGCCACCGTTACCGCCGCCTGGCTTACGCTCCAGTTCTACCGGCACCTTCGGCGTGCCTTCGCCGTAACCGAAAGCGCCCTGGCCGAAGAACACAGACAGGTACTTACCCGCGCCATACACCAGGGCATCGTCCATGAACACTGGCTTGCCGAGGTAGGTGGCCAGGATGATCTTGCCGTCGGAGTCACGCAGGTACTCAATAAGGTCCTGCTTGACCATCTGGTTCATCACCACGGAGTGCACGCCGATCGCGCCGAACTGGTCAGCTGCGTCGCCGGCGGTAAACGCGGCATCCTGAAAGGCGTTCGCACTGATGGTCGCACCCGCGTCGATGACCATGTCACCGCCGTTGTTCGCGATGTTCGAGGCGATGATGCCGCGAGCCGCGCCCAAGGTGTAACGCTGCCACTGGCGGGTCCAGTAGGTGCCGAAACGGTTGCGAATCTGCTGCTGGGGCTCGCTGTTCGCCAGCTCAGCGGTCAGGTCAGTGACGCCATAGCCTTTGTTGAGGTACAGAACGCGGGCACGCATGCTGTCCTGGGTAACTTTGCCGACTTCGCCCTGGTCGTTCGGGTCATCGTTGCTGATGTTAGGGGCTTCATCAGCATTGAGATCCTGCCAGTAGCTGATTTCGGCGGTGCCCTGGCTGCCGGAGGCGATTGCATCCAGCACAGGCGAGCGGGTCACAATGCCCGACTCGTACACAGCGGTCTTTTCCGGGCTGTTAACCGGTGCCAGGGAGGCGTAGTAGTCGCCGACGAAGATGTCGGTCAGTTGGGTAGTTGCCATGGATTAGGTTCCTTTGGTGGCCTGGATTTTCTTGAAGAGCTCAGGGTTGTCACGGGCGATCGCAGCGCGTTCGGTTTCCGTGTACTCACCCCACTTTTTCGTGGCCTTGCCACCGTTGTCGCCGGTCTGCCCGGCACCCTGAGCCCTTGGCCACAGGTGTGTTGCTGTTTCACGCAGAGATTCCGCCCATTCGAGCGGCGACAGCGGGGTCTTCCCGTCCTTCCCGTAAACGACCTCGCCGTCACGGTCGGTGGCAATCGCCTCACCGTCTTCACTGAGTTTGAAAGTGCCCCGGGCGCGCAGAATGATGTCCTCGGCAGCCTCAGGGAGCGCGCCGGCCTTGATGGCAGCAGCACGGATGGAATCGGCCAGCACCTTGTCGCTGTACTTGTCAGCAAAGGCCTCAGCCTTGTCGGCGCGAGCCTTCTCGGCGGCCAACTTGGTGTCGTAGTCGGTGCGCAGGCGCTCGGTACGGCGGGTGATTACCTCGTCCAGCTTGCCCTCGGCAATCAGCTTGGTCTCTTCATCCTGGCCAACCTTGGTCAGCAGCCCTTTCACGGCGGCGATGTCCAGGCCCTCAAACTGGGACTTGAAGCCGTCCAGCTCGGTTTTGGTGGTCCGGAGCGAGCCAAGCAGCTCCGTGTTTTTGTTCTTAAGGCCCAGGGTCGCCGCCTCTACAGCTGCAGCAATGGCGGTCTGAACTGCCGGGTCTTCAAGATCAATCTGGTTTTCGTCTGCCACTTGGTGCACCCCTTGGGTTTGGTCGGCCCGCTTTGCAGGCATAAAAAAACCCCGGCATGGCCGAGGCTTGAGATTTAAGTAATGCCAAAAGTATTGAAATACAGTATTAGTACTGTATTATCGGTACTACCACCTTAAAGAGGCCGCCCACATGCTCCCGTCAACATCCCATAAGTCCTTCCCAGAAATGCTTCGTAAAGCCCGAGAGGCTAAAGGGCTCTCGTACACAGAGCTGGCTCATGCGATCGGCATCAACCCGGCCATGCCGTCCCGGTACGAGAATCGAGACCATTCGTGCTTTTGCGTTCCCCGGGAATCTACTTGGAAAAAACTCAATGAGCTTTTTTCAGGTACTGGTGCGCCGCTCGAACGAAGCGGAACCGAGAGCACGGAAAACATTTGGCTAGGAGAGGCAACTGTGGAGCAAATGATTCGGGAGCTGAAAGCGCGAGGAGCAACCTCGGTCCAGGTATCGTTCTAAATTCCTACCTGACCAACTGCAAGCCTCGCATCACCAAGTAATCGGCGAACTGCGTCCTACTCGACGCATATGGCGGCGGACGCATGCGAAACCCGGGAGTATCGCGGTTCAGCCGCGTACGCCGGCCATCTGGCTCAGTGCAATGCGTCGGCTCTTCGATCTGAAAGCCTTGCTCGGCGGCGTGTAGCTCGACCGCCAGCCGTACCTGGCCCCATTCAAGCTCAAAGGGCACGAATGTCTCGGAAAGCGTTTGGTATTCGATCTTGCAGTCACGCCGGGGCCAGGCCATTGCCTGTTCAGGCTTGGCCTTGCGGCCCTTCCACTGTCGACCGTTGATGTCTGCCGCAGCACGCAGCAACAGTTCGACCTGATCAGCCTCAGCTTCAGGTATCCGGAACCCGTAGTAGTCGCGGTAGAAGGTCAGCTTCTCCAGCGGCACGAAGCTATTCGCGTCTGGCCTGCCCTTCCCGTCCTCAACGATGATCTGCATGTGCTACTCAACCTGGTTGAGCGCCGAGTGTAACGCCTGCTCGGGTGAACATGTCAGGTTCGGCTTCCTTAAGCTGCGCCAGGGTCAGCGGCTTGAACGACTTATCGAGCTGCAGCTTGGCGAACTTCTCCGGTGTCAGCCCACCATCGCGGAACAACTTGCCCCGGACCGGCCCAAGGGCATGATCCTGGAAGCTTGCCGGTTGCGTTGCCAGCCACTCGTAATAATTCAGGCCTGCGTCGACCTGGGCCCCTCCGTTATCGCCCACCGAGGCGCGTGTGGCGTCCATGGCGAACATCTCCGAAAGCCTGGTGGTCGGAACCGTGGTTGACCGGCAGTTGATATGCGCCGGCGGCAGCGGGCCTTTGCCCAGGTCGAAGCGCATCCCATCCAGGCCCTTGCACTGGTGCGAGGTCTTGCGGTCGAGCGTCGACACCCAGCGATAGCCCATCACCACGTCGCTGTTGGCCTTAAGGGTCTCCATTCGCGCCGTGGTGGCCACATGCTGGATTGTCGTCTGCACCACGGCAGCAGCATTGCGGTTGCTCACCGCCAGGACGCCATCCGTGAAGTTCTGCGCCGCGGTGCCGCGAATCGCCTGGATGATCTGGGCATTGGTCTGGCCCTGGCCGAAGCCGAGCCGGATCGTGTTCGTGACGCGCATCGTCTCGGTCCGCGTCCAGCCATTGACGAAGCTCTTCAGCAGCTTGCCGCCGTCGATGCCCTTTACCTGAAGCGGATAAGAGAACACCGCCGCGCGGATCACCGTGTTGGTCGGCACCACCGCATCGATGGACAGTGCATTGCTCAGGCTTTTGGCCTCAAAGCCCGACTCATACAGCGCGATGTCGACCAGATCGGCCTGCACCAGGTCGCCGTAGGCCTTGTAGATCTCCAGCAGCTTGCCGTCCACCCGGGCCAGGAACTGCTCAAGCCGGTCCCGGCTGCAGGTGGTCAGTTCCTTGCGGGTGAGTTGCTCCCGCACCAGCTTGTCGATCTGGCGCAAGTACTTCTCGAACTTCTTGACTTCGCCGGCCTTAAGCCGCTCCAGCATTACCGAGTGGCGGGTCGTCTGCTCCAGCAGTTGGCTGTCCGCCTGCACCAGGTTTGTCGATGGCATCGTCTTTGTCCAGGTTGATGCCGGCCGACTCGCGCTCGTCGCTGATCAGTTCGGCCTCTTCGTCATATGGGCGGTCCGGTAGCTTGCCGGTGGTCAGGTACTGCCAGTAGGTGTCGGCGCTGACAGTTCCAGCCATCACGCCCTTGAGCAGTTCGGCTAGCACCTGGGCGTCGACCACCGGGGTCACGAACTCAGGGTTCACCTTGAACTTGACCTGCTTGGGGTCGTAGCCCTTCCACTCGGCGGCGTACCGCAGGCCCTGCTCGACTGCCTCAGCCACAGTGATGACAATGCTGTGCAGCGTGGCGTGCTGATCGTTCTGGCGTGTTTTACGCGCCTCGCCCGACTCGGTGCCGCCCACGTCCATGACCTTGGCGCCAGCCTCAAGCGCGGCGTTCTTCTGGTCATCCATGGCCTTTCGCACGGCTTCTATACCTGCGCCCTGGAACTCCAGGTAGCCACAGGACCCGCTAGGCCCAAGATCCCAAGCCGCTGATGGGCCTGTGACGCTCAGTTCTACCGATTCATCCATCCCGGACACCCAGGGCTGCGGGTGGCTGGTCTGGTGCAGTGATGTGAAGTAGTCAGCGCTCAACTGGTAGGACTTCAGCGCGGCCCGGGCCATGGTCAGCAGCGGCACCTCGTCGACGTCTGGCGAGTTGTCGGTCGAGCCGCAGTAGATCACCGGCAAGTACGGCAGGCCTTTAACCAGACGGTTGTCAGTTCCCGTTGTGCCCAGCGGCTTTTCGTCCTCGACCAGCTCACCGCCTTCATTCCGCACGGCGGTGTAGCAGACCTCGTTGAGCATGAAGAACTCACGGAACACCGTGTCGCAGTCATGGCTGTATCGGTCCCCTCCCTTTTTGCGGAATTCCCGGAATACCGACAGGACCAGGTCTTGCCGACCGCCTTGATCAGCGGTGTCCCAGTTGATGGCGTTGCGTGTGGCGTACGTCGAGAAATACGGCTCGCCACTGTCGTCGATGTTCACCACCAGCGGCACCCGGCCGTGGGAAATGGCCTGGCGCACCATGCGAAAGAACAACTGCTTCAGGCCGAAGCCGTCGGCTGTCGCGTTATCCTCCAGCCCTTTCAGGCCGGTGGGCAGGTCGATCTCCGGAATCAACCGGGAGACCAGGCCCATCATCGACCGCAGCGAGTCGCGCACCCAGTGCTCGTACTGGGCCCGGTTCGTGTAGTTCTCGTACAGGTACTTGTTGCCGCCGCCGTCGAGCTTTTCAGCCTCTACCATGCCGCTCGGTTTGGGCAGGTTGCGCTCGTTGCGCTTCACGGCGCACTCACCCTCGAGCGCGTCGTCCATCATCTCCCACTCGGCGATGTGCGCGTCATAGTCGGGGTTTGTCGATTGCACTGGCATCAGGCCAAGCCTCCAATTCGGCGTGTTCCGCCTGTGCGTGTTTTGATCGGGTAGCGCTTGGCAATGAAGTAGCCGGCGGCATCGTTCATGTGGTCGTGACCCTTCTTCGGATCTTTGTCCGGCTCACCCTTGTCGGTGTAGGTCTGTCGCTCAAGGCACAGCATTAGCTGTGGGCATTGATCAATATTGACCTTCAGGCGGCGCTCACCGTAAGTGTTCAGGAACATGGCGTTCACTGAGTTGACGCGGTCCTTAACACCTGGATTCGTTGAGTCAACGACCACCGTGAACCCGGCCTTCTTCAGCAGCGACAGGTCGGACTCGCTCGCGTTTTTGCTGCTGGTATTCTGCCCGCTGGCGTCGGGATAGACCGCCACCGAATGACCAGGGAACCGCGCCTGGATCTTCTCGATCATCTCCGGCGTGTCCCGAACACCGTGAAACTCATCCAGGGCCATTGGCAGATCGTTACGCACGACATAGACGACGGCAGCCATTTTCATGACGTTGAAGTCCATACCGATGTGCAACGCCTCGCCGGGCTTGATACGCTCGCTGGTTCGGCAATCTTCACGGTTGAACGTGTAGTAGACGACACCAGCGTAGTTCTCGAAGCCGGCTTCGTACTCTTGCCGGAAGGTGCGCGGATCCATCTTCCGGCGGGCAGCGTCAAGCTCTTCGGGAGGAACGTTGCCACCCTGCAATGACGTGTACTGCCAACTCTTGTGATCAGGCTCGCCGCCTGGTTTACCGTCCAGATAGGTGTCGTAGCAGTGATTGAAGCCCTTGGGCGTGCCGATTCGCAACGCATGACCGCCCTTTCGCACTCCGACATCCGGAATCGTGTATTGGCAGGTAGAAAGCATCGGCCTCAGGACTTCTTCCCACGCGGCCCAAGGGCAATCTGCCCATTCATCCACCAGGACGAAGAACAGGCCGGAGCCCCGGAGGTTGTCGTAGTTGTCGAGCCCCACCACGCGCATGACGTGGCCGGACTTGAGCGTGATCGAGCATTCCGTCTCGTTCGGGCGGTGTGCACGCCAAGCTTCGGGGATGGCCTGCTTCAGCCGACGCCAGAACACGCGCTTGGCCTGCTTGAAGGTCGGCGCGCCGTACCATATCTCGTCCTCGACGCTCACACCCCACTCGGCAGCCAGTCGTGCCGCGCGGCGCATCTCGGCCTTGCCCAGGAACGTCTTGCCGAACCGCCGGCCGCACACCGCATCACGGAAGCGGGCCTCTGGCTGGAACCCCCAGCAGTAAATGTTCGCCTGCTTGGGCGTCAGCTTTACCGGAGGATCAAAGGTGCGGGGAAGTCGGGACATTCTCGTCGGGCTCCAGCGTGTATTCAGCAACGGCGTGCTGCTGGTCCGCGTGGGAGCCAAGTGGTTTTTCAGGTTCAAGGCGGCGGTTCACGTAGACGTCGCCGACCTCTTTGGCGGCCTGCTCCAGTAGCTGGGCAGTGAGAGCCATATTCTTCATGTTCTCGGCTTTCTCAGCCATGCGTCCAAGCGCGCGCAGACGATAGGCACGGTTGGCGATCGGGATCTCAGCGGTTTGTTCGCGAAAACGAGTCCGGGTGTCTTCGAAAAGGGTTCGCCACTTGAGGTGAAGGTTCCGCCCGACGTACTTGGTTGGGTCGTATGCTTCACACTGCTGGCGGGTAACGTCGAGGCCATATTCCACTTTGACAGCCGTCACCACCTGGGATGGCGTGTCAAAGCAGGCTAGAGCCTGTACTACAAAGGCTTTCACCTCGTCTCTGAGTGCGGCCATAGATGGGCATCCGTCAAAGTACTGTCAAAGTCAGGCCGACTTGAGCAGACAGGTTCCGCAGGCCCTCGCAATGTTCAATTTCCCCACCTCAGCAGGACTGCTTGCAGCATCCACCAACGCTTGAACGTCAGGGCTCGCACCGTAGCGGCGAACGACTCCGACGAACTCTTCGACGTCGTGGCCCTGCAGCTTGATCTTCGGTGCGCCGTCTTGGGTGAATGCTGGTTGACCGTACTTGTCGGTCGCGTGAGCCAGGTGATACAGCTCATGTTCCAGGAGCGCGCAGAACTCAAGGTCACTGCACTGGGCGCAGTAGTCAGCAGCCAAGGTGATGATGAAGGCCGGCACATCGCCGAACCAATCACGCATCTGTTGCTCCATCCGGGCTTTCTGCCAACCCCCAGCACGGAACGCTACCTGTTCGGCCTGGCCAAGCACTGTCCTGCCCTGCTTCTCGAAGCTCGACGACGCCCACATGATCCGGATGTCTGCATCCAGTAAGTGGGCATGGTCTTCGTTGCGAATGCTGCCAGTGTCGGCAAGGATCTCGGCCTGGAGCCAGTCCCATACCTCGGGCGCCGGGGTCAAGCGGATACCGAAGTCCGATAGCTCTGACAGCTCAAGCAGTGACGATGGAGGTTTGGGCCTGCCCATGGATCACCTTGAGCTTGAAATAGTGGCAGAATGCCGGTATTTGTGTGCGCTTCAAATAGTAAGGACGCTTACATCATGCGTATTCAGCAAATTTCTATAGTCGCCCTTGCGCTTGCAGCGATAACTCTTTCTGGCTGTGTGACCCCTCCAACCTGGACCAACAGAGGAACGTTGAAACTGGTCACCGCCAACGGGAGGATCGCTTGTGACGAAGACGCAAACATTATCGACGGCAAAAGGATGGAAGGTACTATTTGCGCAACGAATGAATCAGGTTTCCTCGGTGGCGGCGAACCAGAGATACTCTTTGGTCCATGGAATCGGAAGTTCATGAAAGAACCAGCAAGCACAACCACTGCCGGCGTAACGCGAGATTACAAGGGCATGAAAGTGTTTTTGCAGTGCGACCCAGTCCTTGCACCTGATTCCAAAATTGAAACCGGGCGCAGGTGCAAGGTGACCGTCAATGACCAACTCCTGATCACCGCAGATGTAGTCTTTCAAAAAAAATAAACACCTTTCGTGCCGCACTCACCTGCGGCACACCTACCCTGCCTTGCGAATCACCAGCTTGCGAACTCGCCCACCAGTGCAGGTGTCGCGCTTCTTCGCCATGCGAATCGCATCAGATGCAGTGGCGCCCATATCCATAGCAGTCAAGGCGTGAGCTGATCCGCTGCCAATCGCATATGGCCGATCAAGCTCAAGGGCATCTTTCCATACGCCTGTCTTGTCGTCGTGCCCCACCAGCCATAGCGTGCCGCCATCCCAAGCCAGGGCCGAAGCTTCTACTGCGTTCGGCGCCTCGCTTCCGAAGAAGGCCCCAATCAGGGCTGAGAAGTCGCAGTTCGCGCCAGTGCAGAGAAAGGAGACGCCCTTGACCGCGTACAGCTTGTTGGCGTCGTCATCTAAGATGGTGGTGCCACGGGTGCAGCGGGAGTCATAGGCGATGACGCCGTCTTTGTAGGCAATGGTCGTCATCTGAAACCCTCATGATTGCGCGCCACGATTTGGCGCATTCGAAAACGTGGCGCGGATTACTGCTTCCGCCGGTCGATACCTTCAGGCGCCTTCGGGCACCTCATACACTGCTCGCAGTTCAGCGTCCGGCACAGCCAGGCTTTTACCGGCTGCCAGTACGTGACCATGAAGATGTGGCGAGCGCCGGCCAGGGCCAGGGACACATGCAACGTCAGTCCCGCACTGCTCGGACCGAAGAAGATATTCTGGCTACGCGCCATAACGACGAAACCGCTGATGGCGATAGCCGAGTAGATCAGCTTCCCGAGAATGCCGTCCCTCACCTTCCCGCTCAGTACGCACCAGGCCGCCCACAGCGCGATAAGGCCGCAGGCGATGGAGTTGATCAGTTCAAGATTCATGGTGGATTGCCTCCCCCGAACCGCTGGCGGATAAGCGCCCAGAGGTCAGCGGATTTAATGGCTCGATTGATGGCCGCCAGGAGCGAGCCGCCGAATGCCCCCAGAAGGAAGCCAATGCCGGCGACGATCTTCGGCTCGGTCACACCCAGGTAGGTGCTGACCATGCTCGTCAGGTATATCGAGCAGGCCATGCCGGTAATGAGGAAGATCATCCAGGCACGCCAGTCGTTCAAGTCGTCCTTGTGCCACCAACTGGCGATCACAGCGCCAACGAGGCCCGCAATCAGTAATTCGAACCTGTCGATCTTGTCGAGCAGGCGCTGTAGATACTCCATGCGCTCGACTCCGTGGGGCATGTTTGAAATAGGTCAGCCCCGACGGCACTCCCTGCTTAGAGCGAAGGGTGTGGCGGGGCCGAAAATGAAAAAGCCCAGCTCGATGGCTGGGCTCTATTACGCAAGGAGATAGAAGATCATGGAGTCCAGTAAGCAATCTTGCCGCCTGCACCAACAGCTACAAAATTGCCGTTGCCGTAGGCGACGCTCCGGATATCGGTTCCTGCGAAAGTGTTGGCTTGCTGAACCCAGCCGATCCCATCCTCGGAAACGGCTGTCTTGCCGCCGTCGCCGACAGCTACATACTTGCCATTACCGTAAGCAATGTCGCGGATGATGGTTCCACCGAAACTGGTATCTGCAACAGCAGTCCAGTTAAGCCCATCGGGTGAATATGCCATCTTGCCATCCGCACCAACGATAAACATTTTCCCGTTGCAAAGCTTCATGGAAAGGATGGTGCTAGTGCCGAAGGTGCTGGTTACGGTCGAGAATGATTGCGAATCACGCGTCGCCATCTTCACAGCGCTAAGCAGCTTCCCATTCGATCCCGCAACCAACACAAAAACGCCAATGACGTTGACGCAGTGCACAGTCTCGCCAGAAGTGAATGTCGTAGTGCGCTCCACCTGGCCTGACCAATCGCCATAACGGGAAAAGACTTTACCGTTAGACCCAACCAGTATCCAGGTCGCGTCGCTGCCGGAAATTGGCTGATAATACACAATGCCTTGCAAGTCTCCGGACGCGCGAACAGTTGCCGTAATGTTTGTCCAATCCCTTTCAGGGCGTGCTGTGCTGCCGTAGGCCACATTGCCGGATTGAGAAACGGCTTGAAGCTGTGTCCCAAGACCGTTCCAGTACAGGTCATTGAGGACCTTTCCGCTATCAGAGGTGACGACGTCCTTAAACTTGGTCCAAGTTGTACCAGTCGCGCCTCCGCTGACAAGCTGAGTGGTTGTGGGAAGACCGTTGCCACCAGCCGCATAAAACTTGCCGTCCCCAAAAACCACGCGCCTAAGCATGCCGGTGTTATCCACCGGTTGCACTTGGGTCCAAAGATCTTGCAAGGTTTGAGACGCCGAATTTGCGTTTTCCATTTTAAACTCCGTTACTTAGCTGATTTAAGTTCAGGCCTCTGTATTGGGCGTATGGCGCTCATGGGCGATTGCTCGAGGCTCGTGGCCTTCACATGATTCAGCGTCCCACATCGGGAACATTTGATCTGGAGCTCTGTAAACCCACCCGTGCGGGCGAGAAGTCTTTTGCAGTTACCGCATCTGAATTCTTTCAACATCTGCAGATTCCTTTTGCTAAATCACCCTTTCCATGGGCAATAAAAAACCCCGCTCTAGGCGGGGCTTCATAAAAACGTTAGTCGCTTGAGGTTTGAGGGACTGGGGCCTCGTCGATGCTGATGCAGTGCTCAATGTCCGTTATTTTCTTCAGTGCAAGCTCGGCCGTTGAATAAGCTCCGAACATTCTGCCCTGATAAAAAACAACCCACGCAAACTGAATATCCGCGTTGCCAGCCTGCCCTACAACCAACTTCTTGAACCGTTCCGCCAAGTCGTCGACATGCATCTGTGCCATGCCACGCAAAACCATGACGCTCTCCCAGTTTATAGTCGGAAGCTCTATTTTCGACCTTGCACAAACTGAGCGCAATAAAAAGCCCGACATATAAGCCGGGCTTTGCAGTATTAACTCCTAACGCGCAAGATCGATAGGATGGGTAAATACTCTCTCACTTTCTCACTCGTTGCAATAGCTATTTTCTACGCAGCGCAACTTTCGATTAATCCCTCCGCGTCGAGCAGTTCCTGAGCGGCCGTCAGCGCCTCGTTTACCTGGTCATCCAGCGTCTTGCGGATCCCTGAGCGCCACCGGTACCGCGTTGATTCCGGCTTGCCGTCATTGTCCCAATTGGTGATGTCATACCAGGCGGCCGGCAGCACAGCTGCGGAACGTTTGCCCTCGGCACCGGCAACCTGCGGAATAGCCCACGTAAGCACAGCGCACTCACGAAACCGTTTCGGCGCCGGCGACTTCACCGAATTCAGCAGCTCCAGAATCGCGCCGTGCTTGCGCTCCTCGTGGGTGGAGTACTTGGCCACCAGTGCCCGCCAGTGCGCCGGGGTAAGCGCCTTATGCAACCGACCGAATACCCAGCAGTCCTGGAGAAACGCCGCCTCCTTGCCGACGATCTCCCCCTTCTGCTTGGCGCACTGCACCTTGGGCTCGAAGTCGCAACCGCCGGCGGAACTGATGGTCTCGGCCGCAAGCGCCCGAACGACTGCTGAAACAACGTTGCGATAGGTCATGCGGCTTCCCCTTTTTTCAGCTCTCTGGTCTTTGCCCGGTAATCGGCCTTGATGGCCTTGATCTCTTCCATGTCTCTAGGCCCTCAAGTGCGGCAGGTCGTGAGCTACCAAGTAATCGTTGCGCGCTTTAACTGCGTCCTTGATGTCCTTGAAGCGGCCGAGGTGTATTTGCTTTTTCTGCCACTGGACCTTTGCCGACCACTTGCCTCGATCCCAAGAAACCCCGACATGGCCGCTGGTGTTCTTGTCCGTGAGGCGACGATTTGCCGCCTGGACGTTGTAATCGGTGTAACGGCAGTTCCCCGGCTCATAACCCTTCGAGGACTCGATTCGGTCAAGCGTCAGCTCATCGGTGTAGCCATTCGCAAGTGACCATTCCATGAAGGGCTCGAAGTTCATCCACTCTTCACAAAGCGTCACGCCGTGGTACTTCTGGATTTCAGAACCACGAGGCTTCAGGCAGCGGCGCTTCATGTTCGCCCACGTCACATGCAGCCGGCTGTTCGAGTTATTGAGGCCATGGGTTGAGCGCTTCCTGCCCGCCGCCTTGTTTGCGCATGGAATGCAGAGCCCCGTCATGACCTTGGCACGCTCCATTCGGGTTTCGAATTCGACCAAGCACTCCGGGCACCGGAACACTCCGATCGACCTTCTGGATCCAGAAATTTCGACAAGCGTTTTTCGAACAAGAATCACATTGCTACACATGACTGCCCCCTCTCATATCTCTGCTCTACCCGTCTAACCTTCTTCGCGAAAACAGCCTTAAGGCGCTTTAGGTAGGGGATGTCATGACGGACCAGATCTTGGTTGCACTCCAGCAAACTAACCTTTTCCTGGCCGATCTTTGCGACCAGTCGGGGCCGGTAAACCATGATGTTTCCACTCAAGTGTGCGTTGCACTGGGAGCAGGACTTGTTCATGTTCCAGAGGTTGAAGCGCAGATGTGCGGCGGCTCCGACGCTGCGGAAGTGCGAGCAGTGCCATTGACCACCCCAGCTCGCCGGCTTGTCACAGCTGATGCAGCCCAGATGAGCGTCACGTAAGCGGACATACCGGTTGATGACCACCTGGGCCTCTTTGGCATGATCCGCCCTGCTCTTCAGCTTCTCCTTGCGGACCTTGATCTCGCGGCGCTCAACCTGGGCAAGCGACTTGCGCGCCTTCGCCTGATTCACGTCCTTGATGGCCAGGCCGCACTTCGGACTGCATACGGCCTGGCCCAGGCGCTGCGGCGGAAAGCTGATGCCGCACGCCGGGTTCTTGCACTTCTTCGGTTTGGGTTGCTTGGCGATCATGCAGCCTCCTTGCTGAGCAGATCAGTGAAAACCACACCTTGGCCCGTGAAATAGGCGGCGATGCGGTCGGTGTAATTGATGCCTTGGGCGCGATTGAACAAGCTGGTCACAGGGAAGCCATCCGGCCCGAACAAGTGGCACTCCCCCATCATTGCCAGCTTCGTTTCGTAGGGTAGATGACGCATGACGCGGTACCACTCGGCCTGAAAGCCAGCGTCCTCGTTCAGCAGGATCTGCACGCCGAAGTGCAGCTTGCAGTACCGGCGAGCATCGGCCGCATCGCCGATCTGGGTCATTTCAGCGATGCGCTTGTACATCCCAAACCACAACCGGTTCTGGTCAAGCGTGCGGTCCTTGCCCGGGCGCAGTGTCACCACGACAAACTTCTTGTCTTTGTACATGGCGCTGATTTTGGTGATGACCTCGGAGAGCTTGGCCTGGCAGTTGACGCTGATTTTGTCGGACATCAGAAACCCTCCTTTCCGCGCTGCGATTCCCACTCAAACGGAATGACGATCACCCCGCCCTCTCGAAGGCGATCAATGCAGCGCTCGCCGATGGCGGCCGGCAGCGACTGGCCGTCCAGGTTGGAAACGATGACCGTCGGGCGAAGTTCTTCGTAGCGGCCGTTGATGATTGCGAACAGCGTGGTCAGCTCGAAGTCGCTGGGCTTCTCCTTGCTGACGCCGATCTCGTCCAAGATGAGCAGCGAGGGGCTGATCAGGCTGGCCAGGATCTGGCTTTCGCTCTGGTCGCTGGAGTGGTCGTAGGTCGCACGGATGGCCTGCAGCACGGCGCCGATGGTGCGGTACACCGCCGTTGCACTGGACTTGGCCATGATCTCGTTGGCGATCGCCACGGACAGGTGCGTCTTGCCGGTACCGGGTTTTCCCAGCAGCAACAGGCAGCGGCCAGTCTCGGCAATCTGCGCGAACTCCGCGGCATACCGGCGGCAGGTGTTCAGCGCCTTGCGTTGCTCCGTGGTGGTGGCGACGTAGCCGTCCAGGGTCTTGCTGGCGAAGCGCTTGGGGATCAGCGCGGCACCGAGCTTGCGCTCCATGGACATGCGCAACTCCATCGCCTTGTTGGCCAACTCCGCAGCTTCAGCCTTCTCGCGAATGATCCGGCCGCACTCAGGGCAACCGCTTTTCAGCTCCTTGCCCAGCACCGGAAAAATCTTCTGGTCGTAGTGCCCGTGGGTCTCGCACTCGGCGGGCTGGATGCGGGTGCCCGGTGGAAGTTCAGGGGTTCGCTGGGCGGGCTCAGATCGCATAAGAACCGTCCTCACGCTGAATCAGGCCATCGGTGTAGTTGCGTTCAGCAAAACCGGTGTGGCGCGATTGGGGCGCTGGCACCGGTGCGGATTCAGCCAGACGCTTGATCACCCAGGAAGCCTTGAAACCCTGCCAGCCGGAATTCAGCGCTTCGGTGATTGCGTCGTCTGCGGTGATCCCGGCCTCGGCGCACTTGGCCAGCTCGGTGTTCACGGTCGACCAGACAGTGGCTGTCACTGCTGCACGCTTGGCTTTGCGCTGAGTCAGCCAGTCGGCGAGCAGCTGCTCAGGGACGTTGTGCGGGTTGTCGGCCAGCAACTGGGCCATGCCGAACGGAGCCTTGCGATCAGGCTTCGACGGTTCGGTTGGCTCTTGGGGCGGATTAATCTCTTTCGAAGAAAGAGTTAATAGGGGTTCTTTCTTTGTATAAAGAAGGGAGTCGTCGGTTTTGGTCTGTTTCGCGACTGAGCCGATTCGGACCACTTGGGCCGAATCAGACGATATGGTCTGTTTCGGCTCTACTACGAAGATCCACTCTTTTGGGTCGCAAACGCCGATGTCACCGCGTGCACCACCCTCTCGGTACAGCACACGGCGGCGCAACAGGCCGGATATAGCCTTCGACACGGTGTCAGGATGGATGTGGGTTGCCTTGGCGATATCGACCGCCGGGATGCGATGGGCGCCCGTGCTGTAGTTCAAGGTGGCCTTTGCCACGTACAGAACTATCTTCATCTCGCGCGCCGACAAATCGATGGCCATCAAGCCATCCATCATCTGGTTGTCCATTCGGGTGAACCCCCGAGGGTTGTGTATCGGAACAATGTTTGGCATGATTTCTCTCGCATAAAGCTGTTGAAGAAGCCGACCTCGTACGTCGGCTTTTTTGTGCCTGGAATTCAGGCGATGGATTTCAATGGCCGCGCCCCGGCGAGCAACTGCTCCGCACGACGCCCCAACTCCCCCGCCTTCGCTTCAACCTGACGACACTGCTTGGCGAATGCTGGCAAGTGCGGCAGATCCAGTTCGCACATCACCTGGTCGTCGAACACTTCGCTGCCGGTGTCGATCACATCGCCCAGGGCACGGATCAGTGCGCCGAAGCTTTTGTTGGCGCATTGGTCGCTGGTCATCTGGCGGGCGCCGGTCAGCCCGTGGCGGCTCGCCAGTTCGTTCACGCAGTGGTCGCGGAATTCAGGCTCAAGGGCGTTGACCCACGACTCTTCCAGCCAGGACGGCATTTCCTGATCACCGGACAGCCAGCGCTGAACACGCTTGAGCCAGCGGCCGGTCGCCTTCACAAAGTCGGACACGTCGTTCTGCAAGGTCAGCGCGGCAAAGTCCGGCACCTCTTTGGCGATGGCCTTCTCTGGGCAGGACAGATGCAGTTCGCGGCTCAGCGCCTGGGCAAAGTCGTCTTGGCTGAGGCTGGTACGCGCGATCTGGTTTGCAGCGTGGGCGACCAGCACCTGATCACGGGTTTGTACGGTGTGTCTGGAACTGGACGTTTGCATGGGGATTGCTCTCTTCTAATCTGGCTTCAATGGAACGGCGGACAGGGATGTCGCTTAGGCGGCCATCTCAGCCCATGGAAACGACGGACAAAGGGATTCTTTTTTGAAAGCACCTCCGGTCAACGCCTCCGCTCGCTTGGCAACCACTGAAGACATGCCGTGCTTCTCGCGAACCCAACCGGAAACGGTGCTTTGATCAACCTTGAGCTTTTCAGCCGTGACCTCCTGAGTGCCGAAGAAGGCAACGAGGTCCTTATAAATACTGTTCATGCTGCCCCTCCATACGGGAATACCCATATAGTAGGTTATGGGAATACCGATTTGCAAGGATATGGGAGCACCCGTAATACTCGCGGGATGGAATTCAAAGACCGTTTAAAGACAGCGCGCCGTCACGCCAGGCTCAACCAGGGCGAGTTGGCCGTAAAAGCAGGTATCACGCAGACGTCAATTTCTGACCTTGAGCGTGGAAAATCAAAAGCCACCGCTCACGTTGTGAAGATCGCCGACGCCTGTGGCGTAAGCGCCAAATGGCTATCCGATGAGATCGGGCCAATGCTAACGCCTGGGGCGAACTCCGGTTCAGGTGAGTCGAACATCTCCCCCGCCGCCCAACCCACCAAATCATTCCGCTATCCGGTAGTCAGCTGGGTCGCCGCCGGAGCCTGGTCGGAAGCCGTGGAGCCCTACCCGACTGGAATCTCGGACACCTACGAGTTTTCGGAGTACGACTCCAAAGGCCCTGCCTTCTGGCTAACTGTCAAAGGTGACTCGATGACAGCGCCTGCCGGACAGAGCATCACCGAGGGCACGCTGATCCTGGTGGACACAGAAGCTGAGGTAGCACCAGGTAAGCTGGTCGTGGCCAAGCTCCCGGACAGCAATGAAGCCACATTCAAGAAGCTGGTCAGCGACGGCGGACGGCTGTTCCTGAAGCCGCTGAACCCGAGCTATCCGATCGAGGCGGTGGACGAGAACTGCCGGATCGTGGGCGTGGTGGTGCAGGCGCTGCAGAAGTTTTACTGAAGAGCGAAATAATAAGCTTGTCGTATTGCTGCCTGGGAAATGCAGCATATGTTGAGTACTCGAGACGCAAGGAGGCAAGCTTGGCACTACCAACATTGGATCATCGCGGACTGCTACCGATAGGTGAGCACATATGCAGATTCGCTGAAATTGAGCAAATGTTCCTCCATTCGACTCACAGAGCATCGCTTTATTCTAGCGTTCGCGGGTTCATTGATGGCCCCTTGAAATCGAGAGGTCAGGGATTGAGGCTTTTCTTGGGCGGAAGTTTCTTTTCCGACAAGCAACAGCCGGAAGACATTGAGGCAACGGTATACTTGCCGGTGGTACCTCCTGATCGATTCGCAGCAGTCATGGAATTGTTTGCTCTCCGCGATCAATTCAAAAGAAAGCATCGTGTGGATTTTTTCCCTTCCATTCAAATGCCCGGACAAAATGATTTTGTTCGCTTTTTTCAGTATGTAGGTCCAAAAACTGCCTCAGCGAAGGGGCTTGATGAGCGCGCAGGACGCGGTGTTGTGGAGGTCGTCGAATGGGAACTTGGGTAGAGCAAGTGCATGGCCGAGCTGGCGTCCTTCTAGACCAAATGTTGGCCTGGCAAGTAGCTCAGGAACAGACCAAGGTCGACATTTCAGGGGCTATTGCACAGCTGCGAAAAATGCTCGAAAGCGTGTACACCGAAGAGATGCCGTTGGCTAAAATACTCGACAACTCAGATCTGGTGCTTCATGCGGAAGGGCCTTCGGCCTCGTCCGACGCCCCCGGACTACATGCCTTCAATTGGCTGTGCGGAGCCGCGGAAAAGCAGATTCGAACTCTTGCCAAATCGATTTTTGACCTATCGGACATAAATTCGAAACTTTTCGCCAAGCGCCTTGATTTGCGGTTTTCAGGGTTCGCTCCCGGCAGTATCTACGCTGGTTTCTCGCTATCGACGATAGATTCGATTATGGGGAGCGATGAGCCAGAACCTATTTACGAAATTCTCCGTCATGCGATTCGCCAGTTACCTACGATTCCAGAATTTATAGGTGATGAACGAGTAAGCATTGGAATATCCGAGCTGATGCCGGATCCGGCTTTGCGGGACGCCAGTCTTGAGGCGCTGTTTAAGCTATCTCCAACCGGTCGGGCTGGAATTCATACCATCGATATTTCGTCCCCAGACGCAAACAAAAATGCCCTGACGAATAAAGACCGGGTTGTGCTGCGAGAAGCTCTCTCTAAGCCAATGACCAAAGCCAAAAAATTTGGAAGATTTGTTGGGGAAGTCAGAGCAATTGACCTGGACTCTTCAAGGATTCTTCTACGAAACATTGACTCTATCGGCGCTCTGCGTTGCGTCTTCCCAGGAGCAAACGGCGAGTCTGGAAAGTCCATTCTGGGAAAACTTGTCTGCATTGAAGGCGATTATGAGTCTGATGCCTCGGGAAAACCGAGATTAATGTTCGCCCAAAAGGTTGTCACGGTCGAAGATATGATTCAGCAGGACCTCTAAATACTCCTAGCCCGGCATAGCGCCGGGCTTTTCATGGGCGCTTAGCCGCGACGTTTGTGAATTTCATTTTTGACAAGCTCGTAACGCCCACCAATCTGGTCGTATGGCGCTTGAAAACTGACCCAAGGCATATCCATCATCAGCTTTTGAAGCTGCATTAATGCAGCCTTCAGGCCCTTAAACTCCTCCAGCAACTCTTCCCCCGAACAGGTCTGCAGTACCGCAGGGCTCTTGTTTCCCCGACCGAAAGAAACCTCATTCTGCGTCAATGCAAATTCGAGAATATCCACCAAAAACTCCATCGGGATCTCAGGCGACCCTCTAGAAACTTTTCCAAGAGAATCGGTATAGGCATATTTGACAGATCGGCGAGTCATCGACCCATCATCCCAAGACGCCCACCCAAGACGTAGTTCCCCATTGCCGTATTTTTCTTTGTACGTCGTGATCATCGAGATCTCCAAAGCGCTTCACGCCGATTAGAACGCCCCAAAGAAGAACTTTAGAGCGCAACAGTGTGATTACACTGTCATCACACTGTGAAACTGCTTAGAAAATTTGTCAACCTGAAGCGCTTTTTTGACGAAAGACCGTCGCCCCCCCTATCTTGTCGAATGCTTTTACCACCCCAAAAATGAAATTTCGTGCAAGTTATGCATTTATGCATGAAACTTCCCGTCGCCCTCTTGCCAAGATATGTCAGCGCCAATACTGTGTATGCATACAGCATTCGCAAGGAGCGACGCATGATCCAGGCACCCTACCCCACATCGAAACCGAGAAATTCCTACGAGCTTGTGGGCCATCGCCTGCAACGCTTGATCGCATCTCCCCGGGTCCAGAGAATTCAGTTGGTCGAGGTTTCCAGACGCGACGACGAAAGTCCTGAAGCCTGGCGCCAGGTCATCCAAGACATCGGCGACACCGCCGGGATAAGGATCGAGCATTTGGATGACGGCACCGTCAGGATCGGCTGGCGTGAGTACTGCGACTCCTAAATGAGCCCGCCAGTGAGCGGGCTTTTTATCGCCGCCCATAAAATATATGGGAATACCCATTGACGATAAATATGGGATTGCCTATATTTGTATCCATCGAGACGCCACAGCGAATAGCCAGCAGCGAAAGCAGCGCCGCTCTTTAGCGATACCCCTTGCCGGATCACCACCGGCCCAGATTCAAAGGCAGCGATGAACCGGCCTAAACGGTTCAGAGGGTTGGCAACTGACCCGGGCGTGCAGCGTAAAGCGCCAAGAACAGTTATCCAGCGGGAGAACAAGCCGAAAGGCCCGCGGCTGGAAGAACATTTGATTCAAGCCGGTGACCGACGCCAGTAGCGGGTCCCGGCGGAAGTTTTCACTGATGCACCTGGTTACCCGGGTGCATTGGGAAAACAACCGGGAGTCACACATGAAAGTCGATAACGAAGTGATGGCGCTGCTCAGCGCTTCGCACACCGAAGAAAACAAGCTGTTCATAACCGGCGGCCAGCTCGATAAGAGTCTGTACCAGCGCCTCGACAAAACACTTAAGGCTGCGGGTGGCAAGTGGAACACCAAGGCAAAAGCGCACTTGTTTGCCGGTGACGCCGCTGACGCAATCGAAAACATCCTGATGACCGGCGAGGTTACTGTTCCTCAGGACTTCGGCTTTTTCCCGACGCCGCCGCACGTTGCAAAATAGGCGGCGGACCTCGCAATGATCAGCGACGGGATGTTGGTGCTGGAGCCGAGCGCCGGGCGTGGCGCACTGGCGGTGGCCGCCAACTCTGCAGCGGTAGGCGTAATGGTCGACATGCACGAATTACTGCCGGGCAACCACAGAGCGCTGATCGAACTGAAGCTGCCGCTGTCGGGTGTTTCCGAACCTGGCGACTTCTTGCAGGTCGAGCCTAAACCCATCTATGACCGAGTGCTGATGAACCCGCCCTTCGACAAAAAGCGCAGTGATATTCACCACGTTGTTCACGCATTGAAGTTCCTGAAGCCCGGCGGCCGACTGGTGGCGATCATGCCTTCCGGTGTGACCTTCCGCGATGACGCTCTGACCCGGGACTTTCGCGAGATCGTAGAGCAGCGCGGCGGGAGTATCGAAACCCTTCCAGAAGCCTCATTCAAGCAAGCCGGAACGATGGTCAACACCGTATTTGTGGTGATCCCGGCCGCAGCCTGACAACCAGCGCCACGACAGCCTGTCGTTAACTGCCCGGTCACCTGGCTGGAGGTCCGTACCTGAGAAAGCCAGGCTGCATCGGAGTGTGAACTAAGTACCGCCAGCCAGCGCGAGAGCAAAGGCAGACAAACGTCATGCAGTTCACACCCCGATGCGGATGCATCAATCAGCGCTGTAGAAAATTTGAATTAGCCCGTTGTCCCTCCGGTCAAGAATTATGAACGTAGTAAATCTGACGAGGTAACAGCAATGACTATCCAAGCAGAGACACTCGTACAACTGACAGAGGCACTCCGGGAGCGCGGTCTGAAACTAGTTTCTGATGTCCACTTCATCCGTGCCCCGTATCGGCAAAATCACCGCTGGATCTGCTCAGTAGAGTAAAGGTCCATTTTGCTGACGGCCTGGCTCGATCGCCGGCCGTTGGCACCTCCTCGCTGCATCCCCTCTGCATTACCCAGACAACACTCGCATGCACTCCCCTCCGCGCCCAACGGCAGTCAGCGGAGCGGAAGAGTGCAGCCGAATTTTGTTGGATCTATATCCGCCAACCTGGAGGCGAACATGAACGCAGCATTGAAGATATGCCAGGAGCGTTACGACGCTCAGTTGCCTCCAGAGGTCAGCGAAGTGAGCCAGGAGCAGGAGTGGCTGGACCACTCAGCGGAACGACTGGTGCGCGGGATGGATATCAAGTGGAAGCGCCGCCACGGCCAGCCACAGGTGGTGACGTTCGACAGATTCTGCACCTACCTCCAAGGCATCCTGAATCAGCGCCAGATTGATGGTCTGGATGAGCGAGACTCGTTTGCCCGCCTCTTCCTATCGGCGATCCTGGGCAGCCAGGGCGAGGCACGCAATCATGCGTCGGACTTGCTTAGCAATGAGCGCCCAGTCGAGACAGTCGAAGGGTTCGCCATGGACCTGCTAAGGCCTTACGCCGCCGATGCCTTAGCAGCAGAGCGTGAGGAAGCCGAAGACGACGTGGATGACGAGCTATGAGCCCGCACGTCGAAGTTTCGACCGCCCTGCTCGCTTTGGATCATCCCGACTCCACAGTTTTTGCAGAGGCACTGGTTGAAAAACTAATAGTGTGTCACTTCACCAGCGGCACCTTCACAGCGGAAGAGTTTCACCACTACAGCGCCTGGTTACTGAAAGCCAGCCGGAAGCGGCTGGCTCAAATGGATAGAACTGCAACGATCCTAAGTTGAACGACCTGCGTTACGATTTTGTTGTTTTTTAACGCCTTTCCCGTTTTTACGTTCGTACAGATGGTGGATTAACCAAGCAACCAAAAGCAGCCCAGCCAGACAAAAAACCAACACCATCAGCTCTATTGCGGGACCTTCGTGTGAAAACATGTTTCGTTCCTCGTCCTGAAGTATCGCGCCTCACAAACAGGCGCCTCCGAAATTATTCGTAACAATTCGAACATTTTTAGAGTAAACACCAAATTCTGAGGTGACAACCCCTAATGCCCTTAGAACCATTGATCTAGAC
Source organism: Pseudomonas sp. FP2338 (assembly GCF_030687515.1). Taxonomy (NCBI): domain Bacteria; kingdom Pseudomonadati; phylum Pseudomonadota; class Gammaproteobacteria; order Pseudomonadales; family Pseudomonadaceae; genus Pseudomonas; species Pseudomonas sp. FP2338. The sequence continues at coordinate 3,775,228 of NZ_CP117436.1, forward strand.
ACGTCACTCGTCGAAAAAACCATTCGCGGGCACATCAGAACCAGCGGCGCATATACAAGGAGAAGGACATGACTACTGCACCAGTCCAATCACTGATCGACGAGCAGCTTGAGGATATCAGCGCTCACAACCTGCGCGAGGCGTACAGCCTGGCAGAGCGCCGTGGATTCTTCGGTGCACCGGTTGAGCAGTACGCAGAACCTGGCTACGGCGGTCGAGTGCTCCAGGTCCTGCGCTACCGAGTTGAGCGGCAGAGCTGATCATCCTTTGCCTTTGTTCTTGTTCTTCGCACTGCCCTGCCGCGCTTTGAATTTCGGATTGGATTTGCAGATCACGTAGATCCGGCCCCGGCGCTTCACGATCTGGCAGTCGCGATGACGGTTTTTAGCTTCTTTGAGTGAGGACAGCACTTTCATAGGTGAGGCTCCTTGCATTGAGTTGATACGTTATTACGTATCTTAGATACGAATAAGAACGTTTATCAACTCTTATTTCCCCTACCCCTTTCATCGCTGCGAGCATCGCGGCAAGGAATCCCCATGTCCGCAGTAATGAAGCAGGACGACACCACGCCTGCGATGTCGGAGGCCGCGCTCGTTGAAGTGCTGAGCAGCAGCCTCTACCCCGGCGCTGAAAAAAACTCAGTCGTTATGGTGTTGGCTTACTGCCAAGCCGCGCACCTGGACCCAATGTTGAAACCGGTGCACATCGTTCCGATCTGGAACTCGAAGACGAAAAAGATGCAGGACACGGTGATGCCTGGCATCGGCCTATACCGCATCCAGGCGGCGCGCACCGGCCAATACGCCGGGATCAGCGAGCCGGAATATGGTCCTCCGGTAACGGCCAAGTTGAGCGGCGTAGAAGTCACGTATCCCGAATGGTGTCGCGTGACCGTCAAGCGGCAGATGAGCAACGGGCTAGTGGCCGAGTACACCGCCAACGAGCGCTGGCTTGAGAACTACGCGACGTCGAGCAAGGACACCGCGGCGCCCAATGCCATGTGGAAGCGTCGAGCATTTGCCCAGCTGGCCAAGTGCGCCGAGGCGCAGGCACTGCGCAAAGCATTCCCTGAAGTCGGATCAGCGCCAACTGCCGACGAGATGGAAGGCAAAGCATTCGAGGAGCCGGCGCGCGATGTCAGCCCACGACAGCAAGCCGAGCCTGAACCGGAAGCGCTGCCAGCCTACTCCGACGAACTGCTGACCGAGAACATTGTGAAGTGGCAGCCACTTATCGACTCGAACCGCACCAGCCCTGAACACCTCATCGCGACGATCAGCAGCAAGTACACGCTGAGCCCGGCGCAGATTGAAAAAATCACCAACCTCAAAGCCCTCGATGGAGATGCAGCATGAAAATTCACAACGTCGCTCAAGGCTCCGCCGAGTGGCTTGCCCTCCGCGCCCAGTACCGCACTGCCTCCGAAGCGCCGGCAATGATGGGGGCCTCGAAGTATCAATCCCGCACCGACCTGCTGATCACCAAGAAGACCGGCATCACGCCAGATGTCACGCCCTCTCAGCAGTTCGTCTTCGATAGAGGCCACGCAACTGAGGCCCTGGCCCGCCCACTGACTGAAGCATTGATTGGCGAAGAGCTGTATCCGATCGTTGCGACAGAGGGCAACCTGCTGGCCTCTATGGACGGCGCCACGATGCTCGGCGAGACCCTGTTCGAGCATAAGCTGTGGAATGAGTCGGTCGTGGCTCAGGTGAAGGCTGGCGACCTGGCGCCACACTACTACTGGCAGCTTGAACAGCAACTGCTGGTGAGCGGCGCTGAGCGGGTCATCTTTGTTTGCTCGGACGGCACGCCGGAGAACTTCGTGCACATGGAGTACCGGCCGGTGGCCGGGCGCGCAGCCCAGTTGATCGAGGGCTGGAAACAGTTCGAGGCTGACCTGGCCAATTTCGAAATGGCCGAAGCTCCCTCAATCGTCGTCGGCAAGGCACCTGATGAGCTGCCAGCGCTGCGCATCGAGCTGACCGGCATGGTTACCGGCAGCAACCTGAAGGTATTTGAAGACTCGGCCCTGGCTGTCATCGACTCGGTGAAAACCACACTCTCCACCGACCAGGACTTCGCCGACGCCAAGAAGGCCGTCAAGTGGTGTGGTGACGTCGAAGAGGCTGTCGCTGCCGCCAAGAAACAGGCTCTGTCGCAGACCCAAAGCATCGACGAGCTCTTTTCGTCGTTGGATCGCATCAGTGCCCATGCTCGCGAGACTCGCCTAAAAGTCGACAAGCTGGTGAAGGCTCAAGAGCTGCTGGTGAAGACCAACATCAAGCAAAAAGCCGAACTGGCATTGGCGGATCACATCGCCGCAATCAACAAGACGCTGGGCAAAGTCACGCTGCCTCATGTCGTTTCGGACTTCGCCGGCGCCATGAAGAACAAGCGCACCATCGCCAGCCTCCAGGACGCAGTAGATACCGAGCTGGCCCGGGCGAAGATCGATGCAAGCCAGGCAGCCGACGGCATCCGCTTGAACCTGACCAGTCTGGCGGAGCTCGCCGTTGATCATGCCTTCCTGTTCAGCGACGTGCAGCATCTGGTCACCAAAGCCAACGATGACCTGGTGACGCTGATCAAATTCCGAATCTCCGAACACCAGAAGGCGGAGCAAGTAAAGGCCGACGCGAAGCGCATCGCCGAAGAGCAGGAAGCCCAGCGACTGGCAGCCATCAAGCCAGAGCCAGTCGTGGAGAAAGTGGCGCCGCCCGAGCCAGTCCGCGCCACGCCAGTTCAGACAGCGGCAACCGTCGCCCAGGCTACAAAGCCAGTAACGAGCCACGTGGTCGAGCAGGTAGCGTTGCAGGCCAGCGTGACGGACTTCGAGGCACTGATCAAAGCGGTGGCATATGGTCAGGCGCCAGTCACGCTGCTTTTGGTCAACTGGGAAGTACTCGACGCGATGGTCGCGGAACAAGGATCAACCTTCAGCATGGCCGGGGTGACGCTGGCCAAGGCGGCAGCATGATCAGCAACCACCTCAGCCTGGTCGAGGCAATGCGCCCGGCCTCGGATGAACTGGCGGCCCAGGTCGCCGAGTTTGTAGCGGCCGGCGGCGAGATCGAAGAAGCGCCACCGTACAACTACAAGCCCAAGCCCATCACCTACAGCAACCAGATGCCGCCGGCGCCGAAGCCGTTTGTTCGGCGCTGGGTGGAGGTGGCTCCCCTGCCCCTCGACAAAGACGACATCCGCACCCAGGCCCGCATCAAGCTGGTTGAGCAGATACGCCAGCTCGGCATCACGCACACACAGACCGAAGTGGCCGCAGCCTTGGGCGTTAGTCGACGGCTGATCTACAACCACGCCTCGCGGTACGACATCACGTTCAAGGCACCAACCCGAGGTGGTGCACGCAACTTGGTGCACAACGTGATTGATACGGAGCGGGATGCGAAGTTCGCCGAGCGGATAAGGGCATTCATGGATCTGGGCATTAGCCGGCGCCAGTGCTGCGGGAAGCTGGCAATCGGCAGCAAGGCCTTTGAGCGGATCATTGCCGCCCACGGCATCGACTACCCCAAAGCACAGCGTGGCAGCACTTCATGCGCCGCATAGCCCGCATCCAGCAACGCAAACGTCAAACCTGGCTCGCACTGCCGGCCAGCGGAATAGAAGAGGTAGGCCATGGCAGCCGAACAGAAGGAACGCACGGCCAAGCTTGCCGAGAAGCGGCAGGAGCTGGGCGAGCAGGAATTGCGGCACACGGTCCCGTACGGCACCCGGCAGATGCTCGACGAGTTGATGCGCTGGCATGAGATCGATGAGGTAAGCGAGGCGGTCCAGTTGCTGGTGCTGAATGGCCGGGCCGAGGATCTGCCGCCGGCGCCACCTAAGATCAAAGGGCCGTCCGACATCATCCGCCACTACTTCCGACAAGGGATGCGTGACCGGCTGGCAGCGCTCACCGCCGAACTTGGCGAGACGAAAGACCGCTCAACCATCTGGCGACTGATCGCACATGCCCACTCGCTGGGCGCCGAGACGTCATCGCCACTCTTCGAAATTAAGCGCCACGATTACGAAATATCCGAAACCGTGGCGCGCAAATTACGGCAAGTAGGCTTCGCCGAATCCCTAAAAATGAACGCCGGAGTAGACGATAAGGAGATCTATTAAGGAACCCAATTAGGATCGTATTTGACGATTTCCTGTTGCACCTTACTGACTCCTACCAAATCTATCTTCGGCCTTCCTGGCGGATGATAAGCAAGTTCTGTACTAGAGGCATTGATAAAGGACTGGAACGGGCCAGAAAGCACCTGCCTTGCGTCCATTATATATTGTTTGGTATTCATCCACTTCGACGAGCCGGGCTGTTTCCAGGGATCAAGACAAAGCCGAAACTTGCTCCATTGGCGCGTGATTTCCAACCATTCCGAATGGGTAGTTTTCACGGCTACACACAGAAAAGGCCTCACACCAACCTCGCCAACGATAGACCAGGTATGTCCCGAAACCTGCGAGTCACTCATGAGTTGGTCGCCATCTAAGTTAGCGACCGCTCCGACCTGAATATCTGCCCGCCTTAACATTCACACGCTCCTTGATCCGGCTCCATGCCGGTCACCCGTAATACCCCAACCCAAACCAAATTGCCACCACCGGTCACGGAGGGCGGCGCCTGACTGGAGAAAGTCCATGAGCAACAACTTCGCATACGTCCGGCAGCACTATCAGGTGCCCGCCGAAGTCGGCCGCCGCGTCATTGCCTACGGGAAGCCCGGCGTAATCCTGGCCGATCGCGGCCACTACATCGGCGTGGTGCTGGACGAAGACCCGAAGAAGCGCATCGGCAATTACCACCCTACCCACGAAATCCAGTACGGTGAAATGGCCGAGACGCTACCGCTGAAAGAGTGGCTGGTCCTGCCGTTCAAGCATGACTGGGATGATCTCGACTGGAACCGGGAAGCTCGCGAAGATCTCGTCCGGGTCTGGGCCGCAACTCGAAGTCAGGCCAAATACAAGGCCTATGAGCGGCTGCAGGATTATTGCCAAAGCATCAAGGCGATGCTCCACCTCAAAGTACGTCGTACCTGAGCCGCTCCTGCCTATTTCTGCGAATGCTTAGTAGCTACCAGTGACAAGACTCTCAAAACATCCGCCATTATAAAGGCGTGTTCGTGATGCAGAAAAAAAGAACGAGTGTCGCCCGCCCCTTCGGCTGAATCTGACCCAAATGGGATGGTAAGTCCTGGGAAATAATTTTCCCGCCCTCGATGCTCGAACGCTTGGAATCGCCTTATCGGCATTATCGTTGTTATTCCGGGCGCAGAAAAATCAGCCAGATAATCGCCAGCTCGCGGGGCATCAATCTGCCTGTGCGCAGTGTGTTTCATTCGAAATCGCGAAGCCCCCAGCAGAGACGGTATGTCCTTTGTTTTCGCCCCAACATGCGCGGATATTAGGTAGTAGTACATCTGACCTGCGCGATTCAAATACGCGACGACTTCATGCTGCCATTCGTAACCCCTGCCTTGGTAATTAAGCAGGTAGTTTTGATAGTGATACTCCATGCCTTGGGCGAACAGCACGGCACCTTTGTGTTGTCCGTAGTGCCTTTCACCAACTGCAATAGTTTTTAACGCAGCAAGAATTCCAGCCAGCAATTTAATCACCTCAGCCGGCTCCATGCCGGTCACCCGTAATACCCCATATCAACGAATCACGCCAGCCGGCGAGGATCCCCTATGCCCGATATCACCTACGGCTCTGTGTGCAGCGGCATCGAAGCCGCGACACAGGCCTGGCACCCGCTGGGCATGCGCGCCGCCTGGTTCGCCGAGATTGAGCCGTTCCCTTCGGCGGTGCTAGCTCACCACTACCCCGACGTGCCGAACCACGGCGACATGACCAAGCTGGCCGCCCTGGTGCTGGCCAGCAAGATCCCGGCGCCTGACGTGCTGGTCGGCGGCACCCCGTGCCAGGCCTTTTCGGTCGCCGGTATGCGCGAAGGTCTCACCGACCCGCGCGGCGCCCTCACCATCAAATACGTGGAGCTTGCAGATGCAGCTGACTATGTTCGAGCCATCAACGGCAAACCCGCCAGCGTCATCGTCTGGGAGAACGTCCCCGGCGTCCTCAGTGACAAAGGGAACGCCTTCGGATGCTTTCTTGGCGCGCTTGCTGGGGAAGACTGCGAGCTGCAGCCTCCAGGGAAGAAATGGCAGGACGCTGGTTGTGTGTATGGACCCAAAAGAACAATCGCGTGGCGGGTCCTGGACGCCCAATATTTCGGCCTGGCCCAACGACGCCGTCGTGTGTTCGTTGTCGCAAGTGCTCGAGACGGGTTCGATCCCACCGAGGTACTTTTTGAGCGCGAAGGCATGCGCCGGGATACTGCGCCGCGCCGAGGCGAGGGGCAAGACGTTACCGGAACAGCTCCTTTCGGCCCTGCGCTCCAGTGCGGATGTGGATCCGTCTTTGCTGAATCCCTAGGCCAGTACGGTTGCCCGAACTGCGAAGGCGATGAAGGTCCGGCGGTCGATATGTTTGGCGGCATCCCGGCATTCGGCGGGCATAGCCTGGGTGGCTCGATCGAGCGATCGGCAACGCTCACCGCCAAGGACAGCCGACTTGATATTGAAAGCGAGACGTTTTTCGTACACGGCGTCGATGTTCGCAACGGCGCGCTGACTGGCGAGCTCACCCATACCCTCCAAGCGGGCAACCACGCACCAGATCCGGGAGGTACACCACATATCCTCACGGGCTCCAGGATTCGGCGCTCCACTCCTTGCGAGTGCGAACGCCTGCAGGGCATGGCCGACAACTACACACTGATCCCCTGGCGCGGTAAGCCTGCCAGCGAATGCCCGGACGGTCACCGCTACAAGGCGATCGGCAACAGCAAGGCCGTCACCGTGGTTCGCTGGATCGGCCGGCGGCTATTGCGTCAATTGGCGGACTGATCAGCAAGCGCCAGGCGGTATGCCGTCTTTGTTGAAGTCCTTCAGGCGCTGCCGCTCTTCCTCGGTGGAATGCGCTGGGGTTTCTTGCTCGGCCTCTTTCTTCTTTTCTTCAGTCATCGATATGTCCTCTGGGTGGTAGCTGTTTCGGCACCTGGTGGAATCAGCAGTTCAAATCAATCAACTCCACCGCCCGGGCATGGCCCGGCAAGGACTCCAATACCTAAGCAAAGGCGCCATTACCAAATCGAAACTGGCCTAAACGTACACAAGCCTGCTGACAATATCTGAATCGATTAATGGGATGGTTCCATCCCCCTGCTGATCAGCTATCCACCGCTGCGCTAGATAGATATCGAACTTCCAAGGATGCACCTTGAGAAGCCCAATTGCAGTGTCGGTAATCCGATAGCTTCCGCATGACGGGCAAGGATATTCCTGAACGTCCGGCAGCACGATTGGCGCAACCTCATCCCCACATATGTAGCAGCCCATGATTACCCTCCCCGGTGATCACTTAACTCTATCTTCGATCTGTCTTCCTTCCAATACCCGGGCATGGCCCGGCAAGGACTCCCCATGCCCACCCATCAAGACGAAACCCTGCATCAACGATATGCCAGAGAGAACCAGGACTACCTGAAGCTCTGCGGCAGCATGACTGCCGAGCAAGTGGCCGACCTTCAGTTGCAGCTGCACAATTCGCTCGTCCGCGAGCAAGCCCTGCAACAGCGCCTGACCGCAGCGGATGAGCGGGCTGACATTGCTACGTCGCTGATCCAGCGCATCGTTGCCAACTTCGATAACGAGATTGAGTGCCACGAAGACGTTGAGCCGAACGACTTGGAGCATGATCAGGTGCTGACTGAAATGCGCGAGTTCTTGAGCCCTAAGGATTCTGACTGGCGCATGAACCCATGCAAGAAAGGTCATCGAGATGTCGGTGCCGCTGGCGGGATAGCGCACTGCTACACCTGCGACGAGAAGGTCACGGCGGCCAACACTCAAGAAGCTTTCGAGCAATGGAACGCAACGCATCCAGCCACTTGAACGCCGAATCCCGACAGGAGTACATCCGTACTCCAGCAAGGAAAGTGGTTATCAGACTACTCGCCCTGGCGCGAACCTGGCCTAGGAAGAGGAGCTGACTCAGCGGATTTTGAAGTTAACGAGAGCGCCGGAGCTTTTATCCTCGCCTGCTCAAGACCCCATGCCAAAGCCTTTGTCATAGTTTCTGCTGGGGTGGAATCAAATGCTTCCTCATAAAGCATCATTCCCTTAGCCGCGTACACACCGATAAAAAGCTGAGTTCTCCCTAAAAGAGACATACGGACCTGGACATTCAAAAAGGTCCCGTCAACCAGTCGTTCGTCCACAGAGCGTGTGTGGATCGCAGTATTTACCCATTCCCAGTAAACCTGGCCTCTGTTTCGCATGTGCGTTTGCTCTGATGTTAAGGCTGCGATTATGCGACCGAGGCGAATCTCAGCGATATACCCATCCAAAAAGATTTTTATTCACACCCAACCTATCCAAAGTCAGCCGCTATAGCGGCAAGGACGAAGTCATGCCTGAAGAAATCAACGAAGCCTGGCCGGACCACTTCCGCTATATAGACACCATTGGCCCGGAAGGCCTGGAGGTGCACTGCATCACTTATCAGGTGATCGGCGAAACCGCGCAGTGTTTCTACATCGGCGATACCCATACCTGCGACCTGGTCAAAGGCCCGCAATACAGCTGGACCGCTGAGGCGATTAAGAAGCGCAGAAAGCGCGTGCTGAAAGACGGTGGCAACTGGGGCCGTCGATTCGCCTACACCGACAAGGCGCTGGCACTGCGCTCTTATAAGGCACGCAAGGCCTGGCAACTGCGACACGCTCGTCTGTCAATGGAGCGGGCCCAAGCGGCAATCGGGTACTTCGGCGATGGCCGGGCAGAAAGCGTGATACCGGAAGCAGCAGTGACAATCCCGAACGAATACATCCAGGGCTTAAATTGGGAGAACTACTGATGATCTCCACCCTCTGGTTCGCCTACTTCTTCATCTACAAGGGGCAGAGGCCATGAGAGTTGTTCGCCGTTTCGTGGATGATCCTGCCGCCCAGTATGGGTTCCGTTCGGTACCGGCGACCTATGAGGATGCCGAGAAGATCACAGGCTTTCGCCTCGACCGCCGAGTCAACTACTCGATCAACCAGGAAGGCGAGGTCGAGCAGGAAAGCTGGTGCACTTTGGATTGCTCGGGGTGTGGCTGCGGTTGCGAGGGTGGTTGCAGCTGCGGCCCGTCCACGGGTTGCAGCGAATGCGGCTACACCGGAAAGCGCCGGCACTACTTTGGATTCCCGCCCTCCCCGCCAGAACGCAAGACCCCCTAACCCCAGTCCCCCTACATGCCTGCCGGTGATCGGCGGGCGAGGTATGCGCGTGAATATTTATCGACACACCTTCGCAGCCGTCTGCCCTTCAGACGGGGAAACGATCATCTACCGCCTTGAGTTGCGGTCGAACGCCATGATTCACGTCGAGCACATCAAGGCAGCGACAGCACTGATCAAAAAGGGTTGGCACGAACAAATTGCCGACAGCCTGGCCGAATCCCTGGGCGGCGATCAAACCATCGTTGCCACGCACCAGGGCGTCGAGATCGAAACAGTGAGGCTCAGCGGATGATCCATTATCACGGCACGCCTGTCGGCGGTAAGCGAGAGGATGCCGCTAAGTTCCTCGCCGGCCGGCATGCGCTGGTGCCGTTCCCACGCAAGGACGATCTCGGGATCGTCGCGGATGTATGCAAGTCGTTTGTTTTCGATAACGGCGCATTCACAGTGTGGAAAAAAGGCGGTCAGGTAGACGTCGATGGATACACGCGCTGGGTCGAAGACTGGCACCGGCACCCCGGATTCACTTGGGCGCTCATTCCGGACGTCATTGACGGTGATGAAGAGGCCAATGACGAGCTTGTTCGGCAGTGGCCAGAAGAGCTTCGCGGAGTTCCTGTATGGCACTTGCACGAATCGCTTGAGCGGTTGCAGCGGCTGGCAGGGTGTTGGCGTACGGTCGCCCTGGGCAGTTCTGGGCAATGGGCTTCACCGGGCACTGGAGCATGGTGGAAGCGGATGGGCGTCGCGATGGATGCCATCTGCGATGACCAAGGACGCCCGGCTTGCAGGCTCCATGGCCTGCGAATGCTCGACCCTGCAATATTCCAGCACCTGCCCTTCGCGTCCGCCGACTCTACAAACGCCGCGGTAAACGGCGGCAGCATCAGTCGCTTCGGCATGTACGCCCCGCCGACCGCCGGCCAGCGCGCCAACGTCATCGCCGACCGCATCGAGTCGCACAACAGTTCCCCGATCTGGCAGCGAGGAACCCAGGCCGAAATGGCCTTGTAACCCACCTTCTGCCGCCCAGCGCGGCAAGGACACCCCATGTTTGCAACAAAACTCACCCTGATCATGCTGGGCCTGGTGCTGTACGTGTCAGCCAGCATCTGCTGGTTCTTTTGGACCGCCCCCGGCCTGCTCATGGATGGCGAGACGGCCGACCTCATTGGCGCCTTCGCCGGCACCTGCACCTGGTTGCTGATCACCTTCAGCCTGGTCATCCAAATCATCAGGACAGCGCAGCCTGGCGTATCACTCCACAAGCCTGAGCAATAGAGGTGCACACCATGGAAATGCAAAGCGAAACGCTTGCCGAGGAAGAGCTCGCGGCGATCACAGGCTACATGATCCCGTCTGGCCAGATTGCGTGGCTCAACCGGAACGGCTGGAAATACGTACTGACGCGGGCGCGTCGGCCGGTTGTTGGCCGAGTCTATGCCCGGATGAAGCTGGCGGGCGTGAAACCGTCAGCAGAAAACGTCGCGGCCGAGGTCTGGTCGCTGGATCTATCAAAAGTAGGATAAGTCGATGCGAGCAAAAAAGGCGGCAAACAGGGACCTGCCGCCACGAATGATTCGGCGGGTGCGCACGCTGAAAGGCGGTAAAGAGTGGGTTGGGTATTACTACGACGGGAGGAATGAAGACGGGAAGCGGGTGGAAATCCCGCTCGGGGGTGACTTGGATATCGCCAAGGCTGAATGGGCAAAGCTCGATTGCAAGCCGGTGCCGAAGAAGAATGCTCTTCTGGGCCAGGTGTTCGACCGATACGAGCGAGAGATCATCCCCGGCAAGGCGCCGAAGACGCAAAGCGATAATCTGCTGAGCCTGAAGCAGCTGCGTAAAGGCTTCACCGATGCTCCCATCGACGCGGTGACACCGCAGATTATCGCGCAGTACCGAGACGGCCGCACAGCGAAGGTACGCGCCAACCGGGAAATATCGTTGCTGTCACACATTTACAACATCGCGCGCGAGTGGGGTCTCACCGAAAACAACCCTGCCGCCGGCGTGCGCAAGAACAAAGAAGCGCCTCGCGACTTTTATGCAACCGAAGAAATTTGGAGCGCTGTCTACGCGGTCGCGGCGTCGGAGCTACGTGATGCAATGGACCTGGCCTATTTGACCGGCCAGCGCCCAGCGGACGTGCTATCGATGCGGGAGGCTGATGCAGTGAATGAGTTTCTGCAGGTTGCCCAAGGCAAGACATCCAAAAAACTGCGCATACGCCTGACCGCTGCTGGGGTGCTAAACGATCTCGGCGCGCTGGTAGAGCGGCTCATCGAGCAGCGTCGAACACGCAGTGTCCGAAACCCATACCTGATCATCACCGAGGATGGCCGGCAGGTTACCAAGCACATGCTTCGCCTTCGCTTCGACGACGCACGCGACAAGGCTATCGCAACCGCCAAAGAGAAAGGCGACGGGGTGTTGGCGGCCAGCATTCGCCAATTCCAATTCCGTGATATTCGCCCGAAAGCGGCAAGCGAGATCCTCGACCTGGGTGATGCAAGCCGACTGTTAGGACACACGGACAAGCGGATAACCGAAACAGTTTATCGACGTGTCGGAGAGATCGTGAAGCCAACTCGGTGACCGCAATTTGCAAAGAGTTGCGGAAACTGCCTGAAATGATGCGGAAACGATCAGCCGTTAAGATGGCGGCGACACCAAACCCCAGAAACGCAAAAGCCCCGCAATCGCGGGGCTTTTGTGTAAATCTTGGCGGGAAACCAGGGATTCGAACCCTGGAGACGCTATTAACGTCCGCCGGTTTTCAAGACCGGTGCATTCAACCACTCTGCCAATTTCCCTTTTGCTTCACAGGATTATCATAGCCCATCCCGTGTCAGCGGGCGCCATAATACCCGAATGAAACACACTGTCAAACTCTTGCCATGGCTTGTTACAGAGCGTCTGTTATGATCCTTGCGACTGAATGTTTCAAAACTGAAGGAGTGTCGCCATGCGCGAACAGAATTACGCACTGAATGGTAACGCGCAGGCTGAGCAGCTTGAAGTCAGCCGCGTGTTGCGCAACACCTACGGCTTGCTCGCCCTTACCCTCGCGTTCAGCGGCGTAATGGCGTATGTGGCGCAGCAGATGCGCGTCGGCTACCCGAATATCTTTGTCGTGTTGATCGGTTTCTACGGTCTGTTCTTCCTGACCAACAAGCTGCGTGACTCGGCCTGGGGCCTGGTGTCGGCGTTTGCCCTGACCGGTTTCATGGGCTTTATCCTTGGCCCGATCCTCAACCGTTACCTCGGCATGGCCGGCGGCGCGGAAGTGGTCAGTTCGGCATTTGCCATGACTGCCCTGGTATTTGGTGGCCTGTCGGCCTATGTGCTGATCAGCCGTAAGGACATGAGCTTCCTGGGTGGCTTCATTACCGCAGGCTTCTTCGTGTTGCTGGCGGCAGTGGTTGCCGGCATGTTCTTCCAGATCAGCGGCTTGCAGCTGGCGATCAGCACAGGTTTTGTGCTGTTCTCCTCCGTGTGCATCCTGTTCCAGACGAGCGCCATCATCCACGGCGGTGAGCGTAACTACATCATGGCGACCATCAGCCTGTATGTGTCGATCTACAACCTGTTCATCAGCCTGCTGCAGATCTTCGGCATCATGAGCCGCGATGACTGATTGCTAGCGCAATAAAAAATGCCCCGTATCGAAAGATACGGGGCATTTTTGTTTTCACAGGATTGCTGACGCTTAGTACTGGTTGGGTTCCATTTCCAGATCGACCTTGAAACGTTCGGCAATATCACGCTGGATGCGCAGCGCCAGGTTGGCAATGTCATGCCCGGTGGCTGCGCCATAGTTGACCAAAACCAGCGCCTGCAGTTTATGCACGCCGGCATCGCCGTCGCGAAAGCCCTTCCAGCCGGCTTTATCGATCAGCCAGCCAGCGGCGAGTTTCATCTGCCCATCGGCCTGCGGGTAGGCCACCAGGTCCGGGTACTGCGCCTTCAGCTCAGCCGCCAACACCTGGGACACCAGTGGGTTTTTGAAAAAGCTGCCGGCATTGCCCAGTTCTGCCGGGTCGGGCAGTTTTTCGCGGCGAATGCTGCAAATGGCACGGCTGACATCGCTCGGCGTCGCCTCAGTGATGCCCTGCCCGGCCAGGCGCTGCTGCACCGGGCCGTAGTCGAGCTTGAGGTGGCTGGCGCGGCTCAGGGCGAAACGCACGCGCAGGATCAGCCAGCGCCCGGTTTCGTGCTTGAACAAGCTGTCGCGGTAGGCGAAGTTGCACTCTTGCAGGCTGAAGTCGCGCAGCTCGCCGGTGTGGCGATCCAGCGCGGTGAGGCCGGCAAATACGTCCTTGATCTCCACGCCGTAGGCGCCGATGTTCTGCATCGGCGCAGCACCGACGGTGCCGGGGATGAGGCTGAGGTTCTCCAGGCCGCAGAAGCCGTGTTCCAAGGTCCACAACACAAACGGGTGCCAGGCTTCGCCCGCTTCGGCCTCGACCACCACGTGCACGCCATCATCCTGCAGCACCCGAATGCCCTGGGTGGCCATGCGCAACACCAACGCCTGGATATCCTGGGTCAACAGCAGGTTGCTGCCACCGCCGATCACCAACAGCGGTAATGACTGCGCCGCCGCATAGGCCAGGGCTTCACGCACATCGGCGTCGCTGCGAGCCTCGGCAAACCACTGGGCGCGCACATCGATGCCGAAGCTGTTGAATGGCTTGAGCGATACCTGCGCAAGCACTTGCAAGGTCATAACCGCCCCTTCAATTCGATCACCAATAAATCACAGGCCCGCTCGATCAGGTCCAGGACCCGCTCGAAGCCTTGCTCGCCTTCGTAGTAAGGGTCTGGCACTTCGTCCACTTCGGCGTCATAGCGACGCAGGAACAAGTCCAGCTCGGCTTTACCTTGGCCCGGGTGCAACGCCTTGAGGTTGCGCAGGTTGCTGTGGTCCATGGCCAGGATCAGGTCATATCGAGCAAAGTCTGCACGGGAAACCTGCTGGGCACGCTGGGCCGACAAGTCGTAACCGCGTACCAGCGCCGCGCGCTGGCTGCGCTGGTCCGGCGGGTTACCGACATGCCAGTCACCCGTGCCGGCAGACGCCACCTCAACCCGGCCGGCCAGCCCCGCTTCGCGCAATTTATGGCGCAACACACCTTCGGCGGTGGGCGAGCGGCAGATATTACCCAGGCAGACGAACAGAACCTCCATCAGGCCCCCAGCAGGCGACGGACGCGCTCAAGGTCTTCCTGGGTGTCGACACCGGCTGGCGGCGCTTCCAGCGCGTCGCCCACATGGATGCGCACGCCGTGCCACAGGGCACGCAACTGTTCCAGGGACTCGGTGTTTTCCAGCCAGCACGGCCCCCAACTGACGAAGTCATGCAGGAAACCGGCGCGATAGGCATAGATGCCGATATGGCGACGGTACGGTACGCCCTCGGGCAAGACGTCGGGCTGTTTGGCGAACGCATCACGCGCCCACGGCAGGGTCGAGCGGCTGAAGGTCAGCGCAAGGCCATTGATATCGCTGACCACTTTGACCACGTTCGGGTTGAACAGGGTATCGATGTCTTCGATGGGTTCGGCCAGGGTGGCCATGCGCGCCTCGCCATGGGCGGCCAGGTTGGCGGCGACCTGATCGATCACGCACGGCGGGATCAGGGGTTCGTCACCTTGCACATTGACCACAATCGCATCGGGCGCCAGCCCCAGTTGCGTGGCGACTTCAGCCAGGCGGTCGGTGCCGGAATTGTGGTCTTCACGGGTCAGCACCGCTTCAGCGCCGAAACCTTTGCAGGCCTCGATGATGCGCGGGTCATCGGTGGCAACCACCACGCGCTCGGCGCTGCTTTTGCAAGCCTGCTCCCACACCAGCTGGATCATCGGCTTGTTACCGATCAGTTGCAGCGGCTTGCCCGGCAGGCGCGTGGAGGCGTAGCGCGAAGGAATGACAACGGTAAAGGCGGTGGTCATTTATCCAGGCGCTCATCGGTAGTCAGGGTACGAGCTTCGCTTTCCAGCATTACCGGGATGCCATCACGGATCGGGTAAGCCAGGCCGGCACCCTTGCTGATCAACTCGGTTTTGTCGGCGCTGAGCTTGAGCGGGCCTTTGCAGATTGGGCAAGCGAGGATGTCGAGCAGTTTGGTGTCCATGAGTATTTCCTGGAAAAAGCGGTTTAAGGCAAAAGTCGGGCGGGCAGCAGGCGCATCAATTGGGTGTCGAACCAGGCTACAAACGCCGGTGACGGCAATGCGTCTACTGCAAGGTACCACCAGTCGGACTGGGCAAAGGCGCGGCACTTCACCGCGTCTTTTTCGGTCATCACCAACGGCAATGACGGTGTGAAATTCAACACCTCTGCGCTGTAGGGCGCATGGTCGGCAAACGCATGGGGAATCGTCTGCCAGTGTAGCGTTTCGAGGGTATTGAAGAAACGTTGCGGGTTACCGATACCCGCGACGGCATGGACCCGCTGGCCGGCGGCAAAATGCTCGACCGATTGGCGCTCCCCGGTTTTCAGGTTGATCAGCGCCGTGGGTTGCAGGCGAAAGGCAAACCCATCCTCGCGATCGCCCCCGGCGCCGTTGTACAACAGCGCATCGACACTGTGCAGGCGCTCCACCGGCTCACGCAAAGGCCCGGCAGGCAAGCAGCGGCGGTTGCCCAGGCCACGGGCGGCATCGATCAGCACCAGTTCCAGGTCGCGGGCCAGGCGGTAATGCTGCAGGCCATCGTCGGAGAGGATCAGGTCCAGGGGTTCACTGGCCAGCAAGGCTTTGACGGCGCGGCTGCGGTCTGGATCGATCATCAGGGGTACGCCGCAGCGCTGAACGATCAGCAACGGCTCATCGCCCGCCACTTCGGCGCTATGGCTGGGCTCGACCCGCCACGGCAACTGCGGCGGCTTGGCACCGTAGCCGCGGCTGACCACGCCGACCCGCAGGCCGCTGCGCCGGCAGTGTTCGATCAGCCACAGGATCAAGGGCGTCTTGCCCGTGCCCCCAACGGTTATATTGCCCACCACCACCACAGGCACCGGCGATTGATAAATCTCACCCTCGCCCGCCAGGAAGCGCGCGCGTTTGCGCTGCACAACACGACGGTACAAAAATTCCAGCGGCCGCAGCAGCGCGAGTGCCGGATGGCCCTGGTACCACGCCTTGAGCAAACGATCGGACATGGCCATCAGGGCGGGCTCGCCGCCTCGACGGTGGTCATGCGCAGATGGCTGAAGCCCAGCTTGCCGGCGGCGTCCATCGCAGTGATCACGGCTTGATGCTGGGTTTTACCGTCAGCGCTGATGGAGAGCGGCATGTTGGTATCGCCGCCGGACTCTTTCTCCAGCGCCGCCATCAGGCTGGCAAGGTCATTTTTTTCGAGCAATTGGTTATTGACCGAAAACACCCCGTCGGCGCTGATGGCAATGTCCAGTTGCTTGGTTTGCTGGTCTTCGGCCGGTGAGCCACTGACTGCTTCGGGTAAGTCAACGCGCAGCTGGGTTTCGCGGGTGAAGGTGGTAGTCACGACAAAAAACAGCAGCAGGATAAAGACCACGTCGATCAGCGACGCCAGGTTGATATCAACATTCTCCCGTTGCTTGCGGCGAAATTTCACGCTCGGCCCTCAACGAAATCGACATCACGATCGCCCTGCACCACTTCCACCAGCTTGATGGCTTCCTGTTCCATGCCGACCACCAGTTCATCGATGCGACGCTGCAGGAAGCGGTGGAAAAACACCGACGGAATACCGACCATCAGGCCCGCTGCCGTGGTGATCAAGGCCTTGGAAATACCACCGGCCAGGACGGCGGCGTTGGTGGTCATGCCTGAACCCATGAACGAGCTGAAAATGTCGATCATGCCCAGCACCGTACCCAACAGGCCAAGCAAAGGCGCCATGGCCGCGATGGTGCCGAGCGCATTGATATAGCGCTCCATTTCATGGATGACGCGGGCAGCGGCCTCTTCGATGCATTCTTTCATGATCTCGCGACCATGCTTGGAATTGGCGAGGCCCGCTGCAAGGATTTCACCCAACGGCGAGTTGGCGCGCAACTCCTTGAGTTTTTCTTTATCCAGCTGTTTGTTCTTGATCCAGCCCCACACCTGCCCAAGCAGATGCTCGGGGGTTATGCGACTGGCGCGCAGGGTCCACAAACGTTCGGCAACGATGCCGAGTGCGGCGATGGAGCTCAAGATAATCGGCAACATCATCCAGCCGCCGGATTTGACCAATTCCCACACAGTGAATGTCCCCTCGAAAAAGTGCGCCACTTTACCATATAGGTTCACCCGCGTGGTTCGCAGGCACCAGGCCCGCCTGTCGCAGGCCCGGGTGTTTGGCAAGCCTGTATTACGGTAACGCTTCGCGCCAGAAGCGCCGTTGACTGCGCGCAACAACCGGCGCTCTAAAACCGCCCAGTTGCACACGCACCGCACCTTGCTTGGCGCTGTCGTAGACGCGGCTGCCCAGCGCCTGGTAACGCGCCGTCACCTGTGGATGGGGATGCCCGAATGCATTACCACGGCCTCGGGAAATCAACACGGCCTTGGGCGCAAGCCGCTGCAAAAACGCCAAGGATGAGGAACTGCGGCTGCCATGGTGCGGCGCTTGCAGCCAATCGGTCGGCACCGCCAAGGGCGACGCGAGAAAGGCTTTCTCGGCCGCCTCATCAATATCGCCCGTCAGTAGCAACCGCTCGCCACGGGCCTGTACCTGCAAGACGCAGGATTTCGGATTGCTGCTGGTGGCGCCAGGCCATTGCCACACCTCGAATGACACGCCATCCCACTCCCAGCGCTCGCCACTGTTACAGGGTTGGGCCGCGAGAAAGGTCGGCAGCCCTTCGGTCTCGCCGCCGATAACCCGCCCAACGGGCAGTACACGGGCAACCGCTGCAGCACCGCCGGCATGGTCAGCGTGGGCGTGGCTGATTACCATCGCATCCAACGCCGCCACCCCGAGCTTTTGCAGGGATGGCAGCACCACGCGCGCGCCCAGGTCAACCGCCCCCGAGCGCGGGCCTACGTCGTAGAGCATGGCGTGATGGCGCGTGCGCAGGATCACCGCCAGCCCCTGGCCGATATCCAATTGCACCACCTCCACCTGCCCGTGCGGGACCAAGGTCTTAGGTGGAAAAACCGCCAACAACAGCATCGGCCAGCCGAGCAGCCGCAATGGCACGCCTTTGGGCAAGAGTAAAAGCACCGCGCCCGCGACGCTGATCAACCAATAACCCAACGGCACGTCGGCGGGCACCCACGCTGCGCGCAGCCCGGCCAGCAGCGCCAAGCTTGTGAAGAGGCCGTCCAACGCACCGCCAGCCAGCCACAACACGCCCTCTCCCACCCACGGCACCGCCAACAGTGCGGTGCCCAGCAGTGCCAACGGCAGCACCACCAGGCTGATCCACGGCACCGCAAATAGATTGGCCACCGGCGCGCTGAGGCTGATGGGCAACCCCAGCACCAGCAGCACCGGAAACAACCCAATGGCGATCAGCCATTGGGGACGGGTCCATGCCTGCCAGACGCTCCACGCGCCCAAACGCCCGCTGAACGCCAGCACCAGCACGGCCACGGCGGCAAACGACAACCAGAATCCCGGTTGCAAACTGGCCAGCGGTTCCAGCACCAGCACGGCATTGAACGCCAGTAATAACGGCCACCACACACCCAGGTGGCGAAACCGCAAACGCCACAGCAGCACCAACCCGACCATCACGCAGGCCCGTTGCACCGGCACACCGAAACCCGCCAGCAGGCCATACCCCAGCGCGGCAGTAAATGCCAGGCCGCAGGCCCATGGCAGCCAGGGCAAAGCGCGGGGCCAGCAGCCGTAGCGCGCCAGCCCGGCCACCAGGGCGTAGATCAAACCGGCCAGCAAGCCAATGTGCTGGCCGGAAATCACCAGCAGGTGCACCGTGCCGGTGTCCTGCAACACCCGCCAATCCTCGGTTGCCAACCCCGAGCCGTCGCCCAGCACCAAGGCCGCCAGCCCCGCCTCGCGGCCCTGAGCATCCACCGCCAGCAGGCGTTGCCGGACGCTGTCACGCCAGGCATGGCGGGCCGGCGCCAGGCGCTGGCCGTCTTTCACCGAACCAGTGGCGCCGATGCGCTGGGCCAGCAGCCAAGCCTCGTAATCAAACCCCTGGAAATTGAGCAGGCCCGCCGGCCGCTTGAGCGTGACCGCCAGCCGCCAGCGCTCGCCGCTGTTAACCTGCGGGCCGCCATGCCAGGACAGGCGGATACGCTTGGGCAGCCTGGCCTTGCGTGACCGGCTGTCGGCCAGTTCGAAGCGCACACCGGTGCCGGTGGTTTGCGGCAACCCGATTACGCGCCCCTCAATCCAACGGGTCTGACCGTCCAGATCCGGCCTTAGCCGGTCGTCCAACGCCCATTGCGCACTCATGCACGCCCAGCTCACGCCCAACAGCAAAAATGCCAGCGGGTAGGCACGAAACGGCAGCAACATCAAGGCCGCTACCAGCATGGCCAATAGCCAAGCGGTGGACGGCAGTGCGGGTAAAAACCGCAGCGAAAGTAAGCCAAGTCCGAACGCGAACATCCCTGTTCTCATGAATCATCCTTTTCCAGTGATCCACTAGTCTTAGTCGGATACTTCCCGCGGCCTCTGATGTTTTGTCACAAAGTCTGAATTTTCTGTTTATAGAATGCGGGCATACTTGCCCCTCGAACTGACCTGGACCCCTTATGCCCCGGCGCTTATTCAAACGGTACATGCCCGACCCCACGAGTATCCGGGAACATAAGTCCTTACGATTTCTCGGCACGTTGCTGCATGACCCCAACCTCTGGCACCTGAACCGCCATTCCGTCGCACGCGCCATGGCAGTGGGCCTGTTCGCCGCGTTTATTCCGATTCCATTGCAGATGTTATTGGCGGCGGTCCTGGCGATCGCCGTGCGCGGGAATATGCCGATTGCCGTGAGCCTGGTATGGCTGACCAACCCAATCACCATGCCGGTGGTGTTCTTCTGCACCTACCTGACCGGCGCCTGGCTGATGAACACGCCGCCGCGCAGCCTGCCCGACAACCTGACCTGGGAGTGGATCAGCAGCCAGCTGGGCACGCTGTGGCAGCCGTTCCTGCTGGGTTCCGTGGTGTGCGGGTTGGTATTGGCCGCGCTGGCCTATTGCCTGACGATGGGCTACTGGCGCTGGTGGGTCGCGCATCAGTGGAAGAAGCGCAAACAACGACGTGGCTGACGGTTAGCGCGCCGGCAGCCGCAAGTGCACGCACAAACCTTGCGCGGTGTTTTGCGCCCACAACGTCCCGCCCTGGCGCTGTACGGCATTACGGGCGATGCTCAAGCCCAGACCAAAACCGCCATCACCCGGCCGAGAGCCTTCGAGGCGGGTGAACGGCGCAAAGATACGTTCCAAGTCCTGCTCATCAATACCGCCGCCCTGGTCTTGCAGCCAGATATGCCACTCATCGCCCTCGCGACAGCCGTCCAGTGTCACCAGCCCCTGGGCGGGCGAATGCCGGATGGCATTGCGCAGGATATTTTCCAGGGCCTGGGCCAGCGCATTCAGGTTGCCGCGCACCCAGCAGTCGGCGGGCAACAGGCACGGCAAACGCGCTGCTGGCCAATCACTTTCATAACAGGCGTTTTCCCGCAGCATGTCCCACAAGGCCTGAAGCTGGATGGCTTCCTCGGGTAGCGGCGTTCGCTCGCTGTCCAGCCAGGCCAGTTGCAGGCTGTCTTCCACCAGGCGCTGCATGGCGTCGATCTCGCGGCCCAAGCGCTCGCGCAACTGCGCTAGATCCTGCTCACTGTCACAGGCCACGCGCAAGCGGCTCAACGGCGTGCGCAATTCATGGGACATGTCCCGCAATAACTGTTGCTGCAACTCCACCGTACCCTGCAAGCGCTCGGACATGTGGTCGAAGGCGCGGCCCAGCTCCCCCAATTCATCCTGGCGGCTGGTGGCCTCGCGGGACATGCGCGTATTCAATTGATCGGCGCGCCAGGCGTTGGCCTGCTCGCGCAACTGGTTCAGCGGCATGATCAGTAGCCGATAAAGCCCCACGCACAGCAGTAAGGTA
The DNA here is from genome assembly GCF_030687515.1 of Pseudomonas sp. FP2338. NCBI lineage: Bacteria > Pseudomonadati > Pseudomonadota > Gammaproteobacteria > Pseudomonadales > Pseudomonadaceae > Pseudomonas > Pseudomonas sp. FP2338. Next base: position 3,796,597 of record NZ_CP117436.1, read on the forward strand.
AACAGGCCGGGGATCACACCGTTGGTCACCACGCGCCACAACACCTGATAGCGCCCTGGCATAAAGCGCTGGGGCAATTCGATCACCAGCGAGCCGGCGCCAGGGTTGACCGCAAATGGGATTTTCACCCAGGGCAGGCCTTTGACATGCCGGCTGACCGGCCACTCCAGACCGCGCAGAAAAGTCAGGCGCTGGCTTTCCTTGTCGCTCAGCGGCAGGCTGCTCAGCGACTGCAGGTTGTTGCCGATTACACCGATCCAGGTGGATTCGCGCTTGGCCATCAGCTGCAGCCAGGCGTCCACGCCAGCACTGCCCTGGGTGCTCCATGCCAATTCCGCGCCTGCGGCATAGCCGCGCAAAATCTCGCGGGATTCCTCGGCCACATAGGCGCTCTGCTCTTCCATGTAGCGGCCCCAGGACCAACTGAGCCAGATCATCAGCAAACAGAAGGCGATCAGCAGGCAGGCGAGTTTCCAGAATAACGAGTGCCGGCCGGGCAGCCGCTCAAAGCCCTTCATCATGACCGCTCAGCACATACCCCTTGCCCCACACCGTGCGCACTTCGCGCTCGCTGTAGCCGATGGCCTTGAGCTTGCGGCGGATCTGGCTGATATGCATGTCCAGGCTGCGGTCGTGGGGTGCATAACCACGTTGCAACACATGCTGGTAAAGGAAGGCTTTGCTGAGCACTTCATCGGCGCTACGGTGCAAGGTCTCGAGCAGGCGATACTCGCTGCGCGTCAGCCCGGCCGAGTGTTCTTGAAAGAACACGTCGTACAGTTCATCGTCAAAACGCAGGCTGCGTGCCTCGTCGCGTGCGGGTAAACGCAGCGGCAACGGCCGCCGGTCGAGGGCCACGCGGCGCAGGATGGCTTCGATGCGCACGCGCAGTTCGATCATGCTGAACGGCTTGGGCAGGTAGTCATCCGCGCCCAGGCGAAAACCGCTGATGCGATCGGCTTCGGCGCCCAGCGCAGACATGAGGATGACCGGCGTCGCATGGTGCTGGCGCAAATGGGTAAGAATCGACAAACCGTCCATGCCCGGCAGCAGGATGTCCATCAACACCACGTCGAACGCCTGGTCACGTGCCATCTGCAGGCCCTGTTGGCCGTTCTGGCACCAGGTGACCTGAAAGCCACAGCGGCCCAGGTGCTCATGCACATAGGCGCCCAATACCGGGTCGTCTTCAATGGTCAGGATACTGGGTAGGCCAACTGCGGGATTCATTAGCGTCTGCAAGTCATTCTCAATGACTGATTATTCAAGATTAAACGGTGACAGGCAATCGCCACCCGGCTGCCGACGGCTCGAAGATTGCCCTCGGAGATTGACGTCGGAGATTGACATCGATCATTAATTTGCGAGGTTCCACACCGCGCAAATGGCTACACTGCGCAGGTGGCGTGGGCCGGATGCCCGCGCAGATCATCGAAAACAGTGTGGTAGCAGGAGAGTGGCGTGCTTAGAAGAATGGGGATAAAAGGCCGCGTACTGTTGCTGACCTTATTACCGACCAGCCTGATGGCCCTGTTGTTGGGGGGCTATTTCACCTGGATGCAGCTGTCGGAGTTGCAGACCCAATTGCTGCAACGCGGCGAAATGATCGCCGAGCAATTGGCGCCGCTGGTGGCCCCGGCGTTGAGCAGCAAGAACACCGACTTGCTCGAACGCATCGCCACTCAGTCGCTGGAGCAACCGGATGTGCGCGCGGTGTCGTTCCTCGCACCGGACCGCTCGTCCCTGGCCCACGCCGGCCCGACCATGCTTAACCTCGCGCCGGTCGGCAACAGTTCGCACCTGCTGCAGCGCAGCGGCAATGACGCTACGCGCTACCTGCTGCCGGTGTTTGGCCGCCATCGCAACCTCGCTGGCGAATTGATCCCTGACGAGTCCGACCGCCTGCTGGGTTGGGTCGAAGTGGAGCTGTCGCACAATGGCATGTTGCTGCGCGGTTATCGCAGCCTGTTTGCCAGCCTGCTGCTGATCGCCATCGGCCTGATCTGCACGGCCGCCCTGGCGTTGCGCATCAGCCGTACGATCAACTCGCCCATCGGCCAGATCAAGCAAGCCGTGGCCCAACTCAAGGACGGCAACCTCGAAACCCGCCTGCCACCCTTGGGCAGCCAGGAACTGGACCAATTGGCCTCGGGCATCAACCGCATGGCCGAAACCCTGCAAAATGCCCAGGAAGAACTGCAACACAGCATCGATCAGGCCACCGAAGACGTGCGCCAGAACCTGGAAACCATCGAGATCCAGAACATCGAGCTGGACCTGGCGCGCAAGGAGGCCCTGGAAGCCAGCCGGATCAAGTCGGAGTTCCTGGCCAACATGAGCCATGAAATCCGCACGCCGCTCAACGGCATCCTGGGTTTCACTCACCTGCTGCAAAAAAGCGAGCTGTCGCCGCGCCAGCTGGATTACCTGGGCACCATCGAAAAATCCGCCGACAACCTGCTGGGCATCATCAACGAGATCCTCGACTTCTCGAAAATCGAAGCCGGCAAGCTGGTCCTCGACAGTGTGCCCTTCAACCTGCGCGACTTGCTGCAAGACACCCTGACCATCCTCGCCCCCGCCGCCCATGCCAAACAGCTCGAGCTGGTGAGCCTGGTGTACCGCGACACGCCGCTGGCGCTGGTGGGCGACCCGTTGCGGCTCAAGCAGATCCTCACCAACCTGATCAGCAATGCGATCAAGTTCACCCGCGAAGGCACTATCGTTGCCCGCGCGATGGTCGAGGACGAACAGGAAGACAGCGTGCAACTGCGCATCAGTGTGCAAGACACCGGCATAGGCCTGTCGAACCAGGACGTGCGTGCGCTGTTCCAGGCCTTCAGCCAGGCCGACAACTCGCTGTCGCGCCAACCCGGCGGCACCGGCCTGGGCCTGGTGATTTCCAAACGACTGATCGAGCAGATGGGCGGCGAGATCGGCGTCGACAGCACACCGGGCGAAGGCTCGGAGTTCTGGATCAGCCTGAGCCTGCCCAAAACCCGCGACGACGCCGAAGACCTGCCCTCCCCGCCGCTGCTCGGGCGTCGTGTGGCCGTGCTGGAAAACCACGAGCTGGCGCGCCAGGCCTTGCAACACCAACTGGAAGATTGCGGCCTGGAAGTGACACCGTTCAATACCCTGGAAAGCCTCACCAACGGCATCACCAGCGCACACCAGACCGAACAGGCCATTGACCTGGCGGTGCTCGGCGTCACCGCCAATGACATACCGCCCGAACGCCTCAACCAGCATCTATGGGACCTGGAACACCTGGGCTGCAAGGTGCTGGTGCTGTGCCCGACCACCGAACAGATGCTGTTCAACCAATCGGTGCCCAACCCCAACAGCCAGTTGCAGGCCAAACCTGCGTGCACGCGCAAACTGCGCCGCGCATTGGCCGACTTGATCAGCCCGCGCCCATTGCGCAGCGAACCCGGCGAACCGCTGTCCAGCCGGGCGCCGCGCGTACTCTGCGTGGACGACAACCCGGCCAACCTGTTGCTGGTGCAGACCTTGCTCGAAGACATGGGCGCCAAGGTGCATGCGGTCGAAAGCGGGTATGCGGCGATTGACGCGGTGAAGCAGGAAACCTTCGACCTTGTACTGATGGACGTACAAATGCCCGGCATGGACGGGCGCCAAAGCACCGAGGCGATCCGCCAGTGGGAAAGCGAGCGCCACGGCACGCCGCTGCCGGTGGTCGCGCTCACCGCCCACGCCATGGCCAACGAAAAACGCGCGCTGCTGCAAAGCGGTATGGACGACTACCTGACCAAACCCATCAGCGAGCGGCAGCTGGCCCAAGTGGTGTTGAAGTGGACCGGCCTGGCCCTGCGCAATCAAGGGCCGGAGCGCGCGACTGACGGTTTGGCACCCGGCGTGCAACTGCTGGTACTCGATCATGAGGAAGGCCTGCGCCTGGCGGCCAATAAAGCCGACCTGGCCGCCGACATGCTTGCGATGCTGCTGGCTTCGCTGGAAGCCGATCGCCTGGCGATCACCGCCGCCCGTGAAGCCAAAGACAACAATGCGCTGATCGAACGCGTGCACCGCCTGCATGGCGCCACCCGCTACTGCGGCGTGCCGCAATTGCGCGCCGCCTGCCAACGCGCAGAAACCTTGCTCAAGCAAGACGACGCCAAGGCCATCGCTGCGCTGGATGAACTGGACATGGCGATTGCGCGGCTGGCCAGTGAAGCGCGGGTCAGCGCCTGAATCCTCTCCAGGCTTGTGTTGAGCTGGCTTGTGTGGGAGCTGGCTTGCCTGCGATGCAGGCAACTCGGTCTGCCTGTTCACCGCGTTGATGCTATCGCAGGCAAGCCAGCTCCCACAAAAAGCCCGGCGCCCACATCGGCAAACGTAAAATTCAGTGATTGCAGGGAGCATTTTTAATGCGCGTCATTCTTTTCAGCAGCCAGCCCTACGACCGCGACAGCTTTCTCGGCGAGCCGCTGCCGGCAGGTGTAGAGCTGCAATTCCAACCGGCCCGCCTGAACCTCGACACCGTGGCCCTGGCCGAACACCACGAAGTGGTCTGCGCCTTTATCAACGATGACCTCAGCGCGCCAGTGCTGGAACACCTGGCCGCCGGTGGCACACGCCTGATTGCCTTGCGCTCGGCCGGTTACAACCATGTCGACCTGGCTGCCGCCCAGCGCCTGGGCCTGAGTGTCGTGCGCGTACCCGCCTACTCGCCCCACGCGGTGGCAGAGCATGCCGTCGCCTTGATCCTGGCCCTCAACCGTCGCCTGCACCGCGCCTATAACCGCACCCGTGATGGCGACTTCAGCCTGCACGGGCTCACCGGTTTCGATCTGGTCGGCAAAACCGTCGGCGTGGTCGGCACCGGGCAGATCGGCGCCACCTTTGCCAAGATCATGGCCGGGTTCGGCTGCCAGTTGCTCGCCTGCGACCCGTTCCCCAATCCGCAGGTCCAGGCCCTGGGTGCCCGCTATGTAGACCTGCCAGAGCTATTGGCCCAGGCACAGATCATCAGCCTGCACTGCCCGCTGACCGCCGACAGCAAACACCTGATCAACGCCCGTTCCCTGGCCCAGATGCAACCTGGCGCCATGCTGATCAACACCGGACGCGGTGGCCTGGTGGACACGCCTGCGCTGATCGAAGCCCTCAAGAACGGCCAACTCGGCTACCTGGGCCTGGATGTGTATGAGGAAGAGGCCCAGTTGTTTTTCGAGGATCGCTCCGACCTGCCGCTGCAAGACGACGTACTCGCACGCCTGCTGACCTTCCCTAACGTGATCATCACCGCCCACCAGGCGTTCCTGACCCGTGAAGCGCTGGCGGCAATCGCAGCCACCACGCTGGCCAACATTGCCGCGTGGGCCGATGGCCAGCCGCAGAACCTGGTGCAAGGTTGATCAGCGGTCACATACCAGGCCCATGATAGGCCGGCACCCGTGATAGGATGCCGCGCCTATTTGGAGGATCCATGGCCGAACACGATTTCCGCTTCAGCTTGCTGAGCCCGCAACACACCCTGATCGAATGCCGCGCCCTGGTGCCGGGCCGGTACCAGGTCACCGGCAACGGTGGTTCGATCAAGCATGGCGACGTCTTGATCGTCACCCTGCGCGGCAGTAAAACCCTGTCGATGCGCCTGACCGTCGAAGGTGACGCGCGCTATTCCATCCGCCCGGCGGGCCAGTGGGTCGCGATGGCCCTGGGGCCGAAATTCGGCGAGCTGGAAATTCACACCTGGAAGGTCAACTGCGACAGCTGCGACAGCGTGCTGGAGTTTGAATTCGCCGTGGAAACCAAGCTGGCCAAAGAGCCGCTGCAACCGGCCGCCAATGCGCGCATCAAGGAACTGGGCTGGGCCAGCGAAGGCGACAAGCACCGTTGCCCGAAATGCCAGCAGGCTGCGCAATGAAAGGCCTGCTGCTCGCCGCTCTCGGTGTGGCCCTGACGGGCTGCGCCGCTGACGCGGTCAAGCTGCAGCAAGACCACAGCTACGTGGTGGAGTGGATTGGTGAGCGGCCATTGATGGATTACGCGCACCTGACCGTCACCCTCGGCGCCGATGGCCGCGCCTACGGCAATGGCGGCTGCAACCACTGGTTTGCGCCGTACACCGTCGAAGGCCGGACGCTCAGTTTCGGCAAGATCGGCAGCACCCGCAAACTCTGCGCCGAAGCCTTGATGGAACAGGAACAGCGCTTCTTCCAGGCCCTGCAGGGTGTGCAGCGCTGGGATATCTCACCGATCGAGCAAACCCGGTTCTGGCCGGCTGAAGGCAAGCCGATTCGCCTGTGGCTGGAAGAAGGCTGATACCAACAGCCTAAAGATGGGTGAGCTCTAAATGTGGGAGGGGGCTTGCTCCCGAAGGCGGTGGGTCAGCCAATATATATGCTGACTGACACACTGCTTTCGGGAGCAAGCCCCCTCCCACATTGGATTGGGGGCAATTCTCTAACCACGCAAGGCTTTGAGCTTGGCCAACACGCCTTCTGCCGTCTGCTCACCCATCAGCTGTTCACGCACCTTGCCCTTGTCATCAATGATGTAGGTCACCGGCAGCGCCTCGCTGCGCGGAATATCGAAAATCTCTTCCGGGTTCTGCGCCAGCACCGTGAACTTGATCCCCAGCTTCTCGCTGGCGGCCTTGAGTTCTTCACCCTGTACGTTGTCGAAATTGACCCCGAACACGCCCACGTTCTGGCCTTTCAACTGTTCGGCCAAGGCATTCAGTTCCGGAATTTCCGTGCGGCACGGGCCACACCATTCGGCCCAGTAGTTGACCACCACCCATTGTTTGTCCAGGCGTTCGGCCGCCACTTTCTTGCCATATTGGTCAACGCCGTAATCGTTACCGCAGCCGCTGAGCAGCAGGGTTGTGATGATCGCCAATGCACCGATCAGTCGCCTAGTCATGGGGTAATCCTTCGCAAAAAATGAACGTTGGCTGCGACCTATCGCCTCTTACGGTTTAAGGACGGGTCGCCGCGCAGGTAGAATACCTGCCACCTTACGCAAGATGCGACCCGCACATGACCGATCTGACGCTTTATCACAACCCGCGCTGCTCGAAATCGCGCGGTGCGCTCGAGCTGCTGGAAGCCCGCGGCCTGAACCCGACCGTGGTGCGCTACCTCGAAACCCCGCTGGACGCCGCGCAACTCAAGGCCTTGCTCGCCAAACTGAACATCAGCGCGCGCCAATTGCTGCGCACCGGCGAAGACGATTACAAAACCCTTAACCTGGCCGACGCCAGCCTCAGCGAAGCGCAGTTGATTGCCGCGATTGCCGAGCACCCGAAGCTGATGGAACGCCCGATCCTGGCAACCGCCGACAAAGCCATCATCGGCCGCCCACCGGAAAACGTGCTGGAGTTGCTGCCGTGACCGCGCCCTATGTGCTGGTGCTGTATTACAGCCGCAATGGCTCGGTCAGCGAAATGGCTCGGCAGATTGCTCGGGGCATCGAGCAAGGCGGCCTCGAAGCCCGCCTGCGCACCGTACCGGCGATTTCCACCGAGTGTGAAGCCGTGGCGCCAAGCATTCCGGACGAAGGCGCGTTGTATGCAAGCCTGGATGATCTGAAGAATTGCTCGGGCCTGGCCCTGGGCAGCCCGACGCGCTTTGGCAACATGGCCGCGCCGCTCAAGTACTTCCTCGATGGCACCAGCAACCTGTGGCTCACCGGCGCACTCGTGGGCAAACCGGCTGGCGTGTTCACCTCCACCGCCAGCCTGCACGGCGGTCAGGAAACCACGCTGATGTCGATGCTGCTGCCGCTGCTGCACCACGGCATGCTGATCACCGGCCTGCCCTACAGCGAACAAGCCTTGCTCGACACCCAGGGCGGCGGCACGCCGTATGGCCCCAGCCACCATTCGGGGCCGGACGGCAAACGCATGCTCGATCAGCACGAAATCACCCTGTGCCGCGCCCTAGGCCTGCGCCTGGCCACTACCGCCATGCTGCTGGAGAACGGCCGTGGCCAGAAAGCCTAAGGTCCTGCCGCCCCAGGCGTGGCTGGAGCCACGGGTCAAGGTGGCACGCGTGCTGAGCTTGTTGGCTTTTCTAGGGCTGGTGGGCTTGCTGTGCGTGTATTACCTGTTCATCGCCGACCTGCACGGGGCGCGCCCGTGGGTGATCCTGCTGATCGAACTGGTGCCGCTGCTGGTACTGGCGCCAGGGATGCTGCTGGGCAGCGCGCGTGGGCATTCGTGGATGTGCTTTGTGGTAAACCTGTATTTCATCAAGGGCGCACTGGCGGCGTATGACCCGAACCGGCAGTGGTTCGGGGTGCTGGAGATGCTGGCGAGTCTGGCGGTGTTTTGTACCGCGCTGTTGTATGTGCGGTGGCGGCATCAGTTGAATCGGCGGTTGGCGCAAGTCTGATAGGAATTTGGCGCCGGACAGTCAGTCTTCGCGAGCAAGCCCGCTCCCACATTTATCCGAGTACATCCTTTGGAATGCGGTCGAATGTGGGAGCTGGCTTGCCTGCGATAGCCTCACCTCGGTCTCAATGATTCACCGTGTAGGCCAGCATCATCGACAGCTGGCACATCGGCCGCCCACTCTCGGCATGCCATTGGTTAAACGCGCCCTGCACCGTCGCCAAGTCCCGCAGGCTGGTCGGCGCCTTGTCGACGATCTTCTGTGCATTCAAGGCCGCGACCACGTCATCGCTTGGCACGAAGGTGTCCTTGCCGACCATGCGCAAAAACCTCGGCGCCGACAGCCCGCCCAACTGGTGCCCGTGCTTGCTCAGGTACTTCCACAAGCTGACGATATCGGTCACCGGCCAGTCGGCGATAAACGCGCCGAAGCTGCCTTTTTCCTGCTCGATGTCCAGGATCATCTGCGCATTACGCGGCACGCTTTTGAGCTTGCCCAGATGGCGGATGATGCGCGCGTCCTGCATCAAGCGTTCCAGGTGCTCGGCGCCCATCAGCACGACTTTTTCCGGGTCGAAGCCGAAGAACACCTGCTCGAACGCCGGCCATTTGGCATCCACCACGCTGTGCTTCAAGCCCGCGCGAAATACGCGCAACGCCAGGGTCGACAGGTAGCGGTCATCACTGATCTTGCGCAATTGCGCCGGGGTCTTGGGTACAGGCAGGTGGGCTTCCAGCTCGGCCGCTGAACCAAAGCGGTTCAGACAATATTCGTGCAGCCACTTGTAATCGCGCATGCCCTCTCCTGGCAGTTGAATGGAAAACGGCGCCCGTAAGCGCCGTCTTTCAGAGCGTTGAAACGTCTTAGAGGTTCACCACATTGACGAACCGCGACGCGGCGGTTTCGTCGATTTTCAGGCGGGTGAAATCGAACAGGTTGCGGTCGGCCAGCTGCGATGGCTGCACATTCTGCAAGCTGCGGAAGATGCTTTCGGTGCGGCCCGGGGTCTTGCGCTCCCAGTCCACCAACATCTCCTTGACCACCTGGCGCTGCAGGTTTTCCTGGGAGCCGCACAGGTTGCAGGGGATGATCGGGAATTGCTTGAAGTCGGAGTAAGCCTGGATGTCCTTCTCGTTGCAATACGCCAGCGGACGGATCACCACGTTGCGCCCGTCATCGGCGCGCAGCTTGGGCGGCATGGCCTTGAGCGAGCCGTTGAAGAACATATTGAGGAAGAAGGTCTCAACGATGTCATCGCGGTGATGCCCCAGGGCCATCTTGGTCGCGCCAATCTCATCGGCAAAGGTGTAAAGCGTGCCACGACGCAGGCGTGAGCACAGCGAGCAGGTGGTCTTGCCCTCAGGAATCAGCTCCTTGACCACCGAGTAGGTGTCTTTCTCAACGATGTGGTACTCCACGCCCAGCTCTTTGAGATAGGCCGGCAGCACGTGTTCGGGGAAGCCCGGTTGTTTCTGGTCCATGTTGACGGCGACGATCTCGAACCGGATCGGCGCGACCTTTTGCAGGTGCAGCAGCACGTCGAGCATGGTGTAGCTGTCTTTGCCGCCGGAGAGGCAGACCATGACCTTGTCGCCGTCCTCGATCATGTTGAAATCGGCGACCGCTTCCCCGGCCAGGCGACGCAGGCGTTTTTGCAGTTTGTTCTGGTTGACCGTAAGAGTGCCCATGGCGCTTGGATCCGCTAGAGGTGTGTGACGAAAAGCGCAGCATTTTACGCAAAAATACTTCAATCGGCGACGCCGATCCAATGTGGGAGCTGGCTTGCCTGCGATAGCGGTGGATCAGTGATGTATTAGCTGCTGACACACCGCTATCGCCGGCAAGCCAGCTCCCACAGTAGAACCCGTTATCCCTGACAGACCTCACCGCGATTAGCGCCAATGTTTACAGCGCAATTTGCTCTAAAGCCCTACAGTTTTTCCGGTCATCACTTCCTATACTGCGACGTAAGGTCGCACAACTATCCAGGACCTTATGTGGCCATTTGGCCCGTGGGCGCTCCGATGGGGGGCGAAGGTAATAACGACAGGAGTGACTGGCATGATCCATCACGTCGTGGGGCTGTTTACCCATCCCGACCAGGAATGGCGGGAAATTCGTGGCGATAAGGAAGAAAGTATCGGCCACATGTACCTCACTCACACTTTGATTCTCGCGGCGATCCCTGCCGTATCGGCCTTTATCGGCACCACCCAGGTCGGCTGGGTCATCGGCAATCGCGCCCCGGTCATGTTGACCCAGGAAAGTGCGCTGTGGATGACCCTCATGTCCTACGCGGCGATGCTCGGCGGCGTGGCGGTGATGGGCGCCTTCATCCATTGGATGGCCCGCACCTACGATGCCAGCCCGAGTATGGCGCGCTGCATAGCGTTCGCAACCTACACCGCGACCCCGCTGTTTATCGGCGGGCTGGCGGCGCTCTATCCGCATATGTGGCTGGGCATGGTCGTGGGCACGGCGGCTATCTGTTACACGGTGTACTTGCTGTATGTGGGGCTGCCGACGTTTATGAACATCGACCCGGACGAGGGCTTCCTGTTTTCCAGCTCGGTACTGGCCGTGGGCCTGGTGGTACTGGTGGCCATCATGGCATTTACCGTGATTGTCTGGGGGCTGGGCGTAGGCCCGATCTACACCAACTAAGCGGATCAACCGCAGGCAAAGCCACCGCAAGGTGGCTTTGTGCGTTATGCATGACCATTCGGCGCCTGACAGATTCGGAAACACCTGCTTTTGCGGCATACTGGACGTCTCTGGAGATATGGTCAGCATGCCCGAGCAACTCAATACCCGCGTCGAAGATTGTTTCCTACAAGCCGAATCCTTTTTTAAACGAAGCTTCAAACGCCCCCAGGTCAGCCTCAAGCTGCGGGGCCAGAAGGCCGGTGTCGCGCATTTGCACGAGAACCTGCTGCGTTTCAACCCACAGTTGTACCGCGAAAACAGCCAACACTTCCTCAAGCAGACCGTGGCCCATGAGGTCGCGCACCTGATCGCCCATCAATTGTTTGGCGAGCGCATCCAGCCCCATGGCGAGGAATGGCAGCTGATCATGCGCGGGGTGTACGAACTGCCGCCGGATCGTTGCCACACCTATGAGATCAAGCGCCGCCAGGTGACCCGGTATATCTACCGCTGCCCGTGTGCCGACAGCGATTTCCCGTTTTCGGCCCAGAGGCATGGGCTGGTAAATCAGGGGCGGCGGTATTTGTGCAGGCGGTGTCGGCATACCCTGGTGTACACAGGGGAAACTCGGGTGGAGTGAGGGCCTCATCGCGGGCAAGCCCGCTCCCACAGGGGAATGCATTCCAAATGTGGGAGCGGGCTTGTAGGGTCGCCGCATCGCTGCGATGGCGTCAGATCAGTCACCCAACAACCTTGGCCCGCCGCAACTCGGCTATCCGCTGAGCACTAAACCCCAACTCGGCCAGCACTTCATCACTGTGCGCCCCCACCGCCACGCCAATATGCCGAGGCGCTGGCAACCCCTCGGAAAACTTCAACGGGCAGGCCAGTTGCGCCTGCGTCGAGCCATCACCCCGTGGCACCTGGCTGACCAGCTCCCGCGCCTTCAGCTGTGGATGCTCCAGCGCTTCACTCAGGCTCAGCACCGGCTCGACACACGCATCCACCCCGGCGAACAACTCACACAGCTCATCAAAGCTGCGCTTCTCAAATTCGACCTGCAACGCCAGCTTCAGGGCGTTTTGCTGCTCGGGTTTCAGGCTTTGCATGGCCAGCTCCGGCCTTCCCAGCGTTTCGCACAATTGCCGCATAAACGCCGGTTCCAGGCTGCCCACCGACATCCAACGCCCATCACGCGTGCGGTAGTAATCGTAGAAACTGCCGCCGTTGAGCACATGGTTCTCCCAATCAGGCTCCACACCACAGGCCAGGTAGCCCGCTCCGGCCATGGCATTCAGGCTGAACGAGCAGTCGGTCATGCTCACATCCAGGTATTGGCCGACGCCACTGTGCTGGCGGGCAATCACGGCGGCGAGCAACCCCACCACAGCGTGCAGCGACCCACCGCCGACATCCGCCAATTGCACGCCCAGCGGCACCGGCCCGCTGTCCTGGCGACCGGTATAACTGGCCACGCCGGCCAACGCGAGGTAGTTGATATCGTGCCCGGCGCGGTCTTTATAAGGCCCCGTCTGACCGTAACCGGTGATCGACACATAAATCAGCCTGGGGTTGAGCGCCTTCAGCGCCTCATAACCCAGGCCCAGGCGCCCCATCACCCCGGGCCGGAATTGCTCGAGGACAATGTCGTAGTCCTTGACCAACTCACGCACGATCTGCAGCGCCTCGGCCTGCTTGAGGTCCAGTGCCAGGCTGCGCTTGTTGCGGTTGAGGTAGGCATGGCTCGCCGAGGTCCCCTGATCATGGGGCGGCAGCACGCGCAACAGGTCCATGCGCGTGGGCGACTCGATACGCAGCACCTCGGCGCCCATGTCCGCCAGCATCAGGGACGCGAACGGGCCAGGCAGCAAGGTGGAAAAATCCAGCACTTTGAGGGACGCCAAGGGACCTGACATGAAGACTCCATTTGGGTTGCGAATGCCCACAGCCTAGGCAGCCTTGCGCCTGGCGGCAATCGTCAGAACGATCAGCGACAGTGACCGTTTTGATCACGGCGGGCTTTTTCGCGGCAGCGGCTTTATCATTGGCCCACGTTTGCTTGCAGAGTGTTCCATGAAGTTTGCGATTGCAGTATTTTCCGCCGCCCATGCGCCCTCCTCGCGCCGCGCCTTGCTGTTCGCCCAGGCAGCGCTCGCCGGTGGGCATGAGATTGTGCGGCTGTTTTTTTATCAGGATGGCGTGTACTGCGCTGCCAATAACATCGTTGCGCCCCAGGATGAGCAAGACATTGCCCGCAAGTGGCGTGAGTTTGTCAGCCAGCATCAGCTCGACGGCGTGGTGTGCATCGCCGCCGCCTTGCGCCGTGGCGTACTCAATAATGAGGAAGCCACGCGTTATCAACGCAGCGCGGTGAACCTCGACGCGCCGTGGGCGTTGTCAGGCCTGGGGCAATTGCATGACGCGATCCAGGCTGCCGACCGCCTGATCTGTTTTGGAGGGCCGTGAGATGGCCAAGTCTTTATTGGTGATCAGCCGCCAGGCACCGTGGTCAGGGCCGAGTGCGCGGGAAGCGCTGGATATCGTATTGGCCGGTGGCGCCTTTGACCTGCCGATTGGTCTGCTGTTTATGGACGATGGCGTGTTCCAGCTGGCAACGCATCAGGACGCCAAGGCCGTGCAGCAAAAAGACCTCAGCGCCAACCTGCAGGCGCTGGGCCTGTTCGGCATTGATGAGGTGTTTGCTTGCAGCCACAGCCTTGCCGAGCGCAGCCTCGCGACACCTGCCGGCGCGCAGGCGCTGGACAGCGCCGCGATCACCCAATTGATTGACCGTTATGACCAGGTGATGACCCTCTGATGTCGACTTTGCACGTGGTATCTCACTCCCCGTTTACCGATAGCCGCCTGGCCAGTTGCCTGCGCGTGTGCGGTGCCGAGGACGCCATCCTGCTGTGTGGCGACGGCGCTTACGGCCTGCACAACGCAGCCCTGCAAACCCGTGGCGTAAAGGTGTTTGTACTGGCCGAAGACATGCAGGCACGCAACCTGCCCCTGCCGGACTGGGCCGACAGCGTCGACTACCCAGGGTTCGTGCAGCTGTCGATCGACTACGACAAGGTCAACACCTGGCTATGAACACCCTGACCGTAGGCGAACGCACGCTTGAGCTGGACAAGGACGGCTACCTCGTCGACCTGAATGACTGGTCCACCGACGTGGCCATTGCTCTGGCCGCCGCTGAGCCCCTGGAATTGACCGCCGAGCATTGGGAAATCCTCGAATTGCTGCGCGGGTTTTACGCAGAATTTCAGCTGTCTCCGGCCACGCGCCCGTTGATCAAGTACACCGCCTTAAAGCTCGGCCCGCAAAAGGGCAACAGCTTGCACCTCAACACATTGTTCAACGGCACTCCCGCCAAACTCGCCGCCAAGCTGGCGGGCCTGCCCAGGCCGACGAATTGCTTATGACCGACTTTGCCCCGCTGACCCTTGAAACCCCCGCCGAGCACCCGTTTGCGCAGTTCGTGCGCATCCTGGGCAAAGGCAAGCGCGGCGCGCGCAACCTCACCCGTGAGGAGGCCCGCGAAGCCATGGGCATGCTGCTCGACGAAAAAGTCGAAGACACCCAGCTCGGTGCCTTCCTGATGCTGCTGCGTCACAAGGAAGAGAGCCCGGAAGAACTCGCCGGTTTCACCGAAGCCGTGCGCGAACGCCTGAAGGCGCCGGCGCTGAATGTGGACATCGATTGGCCGACCTACGCCGGTAAAAAACGCCACCTGCCGTGGTACCTGCTGGCGGCCAAGTGCCTGGCGCAAAATGGCGTGCGCATCCTGATGCACGGCGGCGGCGCCCATACGGCAGGCCGCTTGTACACCGAGCAATTGCTGCAAGGCCTGCAAATCCCGCTGTGTCGCAATTGGCAACAGGTCGAGACGGCATTCGAGCAAGGCAACCTGGCGTTTATCCCGCTGGGTGACTGGGCGCCGCAACTGCAACGTATGATCGATTTACGCAACACTTTGGGCTTGCGCTCACCTATTCACTCCCTGGCGCGCCTGCTCAACCCGCTGAATGCGCGTTGCGGCCTGCAAAGTATTTTCCACCCCGGTTACCAGGGCGTGCACCGCGATGCCAGCGGCCTGCTGGGCGATAACGTGATTGTGGTGAAAGGCGATGGCGGCGAAGTCGAGATCAACCCGGACACCCTCAGCCATTTGTATGGCACCACCGGCGGGCAGAGTTGGGACGAAGAGTGGCCCGCCCTCTCCGCCCAGCGCCACGTCAAACCGGCCAGCCTGGAACCCGAGCATTTAAAAGCCTTGTGGCGCGGTGACGTCGAGGACAGTTACCCGCAACTCGCGCTGATCGCGACCATGGCCCTGGCCCTGCGCGGCCTCGGCCACTCACGGGAGCAGGCTTTCGAATTGGCCCGGCAATTCTGGGATGCGCGGGATAAATCGATTTAATCGATGATTACCGCCCGGTCTTTGCGCTTTTAGTTCGAACTCAGCCCTTTAGACTGGGCTCCAACGCTTATTAGCCAAGGAGCCAGTCATGGGTTTGCTGATCGAAGGACACTGGAAAGACCAGTGGTACGAAAGTAGCGCAGACGGCGCGTTCCAGCGCGAGCAGGCGCAACGCCGCCACTGGGTGACCGCCGATGGCGAACCTGGCCCCAGCGGCGACGGCGGTTTCAAGGCCGAAGCCGGTCGTTACCACCTGTACGTGTCCCTGGCCTGCCCGTGGGCCCATCGCACGCTGATCCTGCGCAAACTCAAGGGTTTGGAGAGCCTGATCGACGTGTCCGTGGTCAGTTGGCTGATGCTTGAAAATGGCTGGACCTTCGACAAGGCCCACGGCTCGACCGGCGATAAGCTCGACGGTTTCGACTTCATGCACCAGCGTTACACCGCAGACACCGAAAATTACACCGGGCGTGTCACCGTGCCAGTGCTGTGGGACAAGAAGCTCAAGCGCATCGTCAGCAATGAATCAGCGGAGATCATCCGCATGTTCAACAGCGCGTTTAACGGGCTGACCGGCAATACTCTGGATTTCTACCCCGAAGCCCTGCGCTCGACAATCGATACGCTGAACGAGCGCATCTACCCCGCGGTGAACAATGGCGTGTACCGCGCAGGGTTTGCCACCTCGCAGCAGGCGTATGAAAGTGCATTTGATGATGTGTTTGCCGAGCTGGATCGCCTGGAACAGCACTTGGCTGAGCAGCGCTACCTGGCCGGTGAATACCTGACCGAAGCCGATGTGCGGCTGTTCACCACGCTGATTCGTTTTGATGCGGTGTATTACAGCCACTTCAAATGCAACCTGCGGCGGATTGCCGACTATCCGAATTTGTCGAACTGGCTAAGGGAGCTGTATCAGTGGCCAGGCGTAGCCGAGACGGTGGACTTTGCGCATATCAAGGGGCATTACTATGCGAGCCATCGGACCATCAACCCGACCGGGATTGTGCCGAAGGGGCCATTGCAGAGGTTTGATGCCGAGCATGATCGGGCGCGGTTGAGCGGTAAAGGTGTCTTGGGCTGAGAACACCTTGTGGCGAGGGAGCTTGCTCCCGCTGGGCTGCGCAGGGCCTCAATAAAAAACACCGCGTTCTGCCAGGCAAAACGCGGTGTTTGGTTTTAGGGCTGCTGCGCAGCGCAGCGGGAGCAAGCTCCCTCGCCACATTAAGATCACTCACCACAGCGGCGATGTCAGACCTGGGATTGCGCGCCTTCAAACCACTTGAGTTTCTCGCGCAACACCACCACCTCACCGACGATCACCAGTGTCGGCGCATGCACTTCATGCTCCGCCACCATGCGCGGCAAATCCGCCAATGTGCCGGTAAACACGCGCTGGTTGGACGTGGTGCCCTGCTGGATCAACGCCGCCGGTGTATCTGCCGCGCGCCCGTGCTTGATCAGTTGCTCACAGATGATCGGCAAGCCAATCAGGCCCATGTAGAACACCAACGTTTGCGACGGCCCCACGAGGTCATGCCAAGGCAGGTCCGACGTTCCGTTCTTTAAATGCCCGGTGATAAAACGCACCGACTGCGCATAGTCACGGTGCGTCAGCGGAATCCCGGCATACGCCGCGCAACCGCTGGCCGCTGTAATACCCGGCACTACCTGGAACGGGATGCCATGGGCCGCCAGTTCCTCGATCTCTTCGCCGCCACGGCCGAAGATGAACGGATCGCCACCTTTGAGTCGCAGCACACGCTTGCCCTGCTTGGCCAGGTCCACCAGTTGCTGGTTGATCTGATCCTGCGGCACGGCATGGTCGGCGCGACGTTTGCCGACGTAGATACGCTCGGCGTCACGGCGGCACAGCTCAAGAATCGCCGGGGCCACCAGGCGGTCATACAGCACCACATCGGCCTGCTGCATCAGGCGCAAGGCACGGAAGGTCAACAAGTCCGGGTCACCTGGGCCTGCACCGACCAAATAGACCTCGCCCGGCGCATACGGCGGCGCGCCATTGACCTTTTCGATCAACAGACGCTCAGCTTCATCACCCTGCCCGGCCAATTGACGGTCGGCGATCGGGCCTTGGAAAACCTCTTCCCAAAAGGCCCGACGCTGCTGCACATCCGGGTACAAACCTTTGACCTGGGCGCGAAAACGCGCCGCCAAACCGGCCAATTGGCCATAGGTCGACGGAATCCAGGTTTCCAGCTTGGCGCGGATCAAGCGTGCCAGCACCGGCGCATCGCCGCCGCTGGACACCGCAATCACCAAGGGTGAACGGTCGACAATCGCCGGGAAGATCACGCTGCACAAGGCGGGCGCGTCCACCACATTGACCGGCACACAGCGGCGCTTGGCATCGCTGGACACTTGCGCGTTCAACGGTTCGTCGTCCGTGGCCGCGATAATCAGCACGCAGCCGTCAAGGTCTGCCTCCTGATAACCGCGCAAAATCAGGTCCCCGCCACTGCCCAGCACCAGTTCTCGCAACTGGTCTTCGATCTGGGGAGCAACCACCCGCAGCAACGCACCGGCGTCGGCCAGCAGCCGGGATTTGCGCAAGGCAATCTCCCCGCCACCGACGACCAACACACGACTGCCGCGCAGGTTATGAAACAGCGGCAGAAATTCCATTTAGCCGATGACCTCAACGCCGCCCATGTACGGCTTGAGCACTTCCGGCACGCGGATGGAACCGTCGGCCTGCTGGTAGTTTTCCAGCACGGCCACCAGGGTACGGCCTACGGCCAGGCCCGAGCCGTTGAGGGTGTGCACCAGTTCCGGCTTGCCGGTTTCCGGGTTACGGAAACGCGCCTGCATACGACGGGCCTGGAAATCACCGCAGTTGGAGCACGACGAAATCTCGCGGTACTTGTCCTGGCTCGGCACCCACACTTCGAGGTCGTAGGTTTTCACGGCGCTGAAACCCATGTCGCCGGTGCACAGCGCCAGTACGCGGTACGGCAGCTCCAGCAGTTGCAGGACGCGCTCGGCGTTGGCGGTCAGGCCTTCCAGGGCTTCCATGGAGGTCGACGGTTCTACAACCTGCACCATTTCAACTTTGTCGAACTGGTGCTGACGGATCATGCCGCGCGTGTCACGGCCCGAGGCACCGGCTTCGCTACGGAAGCACGGGCTGTGAGCCACGAACTTGATCGGCAGTTGCTTGGCGTCGAGGATTTCACCGGCGACGATATTGGTCAGCGACACTTCGGCGGTCGGGATCAGGTACAGGTCGGCTTCGCCGTCGCGGCTGATCTTGAACAGGTCTTCTTCGAACTTCGGCAGCTGGCTGGTGCCCATCAGCGCCGGCGCCTGCACCAGATACGGCGTGTAAGCTTCTTCGTAGCCGTGTTCAGCGGTGTGCAGGTTGATCATGAACTGCGCCAGGGCACGGTGCATGCGCGCAATCGGGCCGCGCAACAGAGCAAAGCGTGCGCCGGACATTTTTGCGGCGGTTTCAAAATCCAGGCCGCCGGTCAGTTCGCCCAACGCAACGTGATCCTTGATCTCGAAATCGAAGGCTTTTGGCGTGCCCCAACGGCGCACTTCGACGTTGCCGTCTTCGTCTTCGCCAATTGGCACCGATTCGTGCGGAATATTCGGGATGCCCAACAGGATCGAATCCAGCTCGGTCTGAATGCCTTCCAGCTCGGCTTTGCCGTCGGACAGCTCGGTGCCCATGCGCTCGACATCCGCCATCAACGGCGCGATGTCTTCGCCGCGCTGCTTGGCCTGACCGATGGATTTGGAACGCGCATTACGCTCAGCCTGCAGTGCTTCGGTGCGGGTCTGGACGGTCTTGCGCTGTTCTTCCAGCGCTTCGATGCGCGCAACATCCAAGGCAAAGCCACGGGATGCCAGGCGGTCCGCTACGTCCTGAAGGTTGCTACGTAACAGTTTGGAATCGAGCATGTCGGTCTCTCGTTTATCAAAGTTTGGTCAAGGACAGGCCGGCCCAGGTGGCGAGCAGCCCGCCGAACACGCTGATGCCCAGGTAACCGAAAGCTACCAAAGCTTGCCCACTTTCCAGCAG
This sequence comes from Pseudomonas sp. FP2338, assembly GCF_030687515.1. Lineage (NCBI taxonomy): Bacteria > Pseudomonadati > Pseudomonadota > Gammaproteobacteria > Pseudomonadales > Pseudomonadaceae > Pseudomonas > Pseudomonas sp. FP2338. The sequence goes on from NZ_CP117436.1 coordinate 3,816,083, forward strand.
GCGCACCGTATCCAGTGAAAAGGATGAAAAGGTCGTAAGACCGCCTACAAAGCCGACAATCAAGCCGGCGCGAATCTCAATCGGCACTTCGGGACGCAACAGGAACCAGCCGTACAACAGGCCGATAATCAGGCAACCCACCAGGTTGACCGCCAGGGTCGCCGCATAAAAATGCTTCGGCCAGTTGGCGCTGACCCAAGTGCCGGTGGCGAAACGCAATAATGTACCAGCGATACCCGCGGCGGACACGGCAAGAATGGTCTTGAGCACTACTTTCTCCGCTGTTTTGGACTGAGACGGTCGAGTTGGGCAAGGTGATTGAGCTTTTCACCGATTTTCAGCTCCAGGCCACGGGGCACCGGCTGATAAAGCGGCAAGGGCTCAAGCTCATCGGGGAAATAGTCTTCGCCGGCCGCGTAGGCGTCCGGCTCATCGTGGGCATAGCGATACTCGTCGCCATAACCCAATTGTTTCATCAGCTTGGTCGGCGCATTGCGCAGGTGCATCGGCACTTCAAGGGAGCCGTATTCGGCAGCGGCGCGCAGGGCGGATTTGAAGCCCATGTACACCGCGTTGCTTTTTGGCGCACAGGCCAGGTAGGTGATGGCCTGGGCCACGGCCAACTCGCCTTCCGGGCTGCCGAGGCGCTCCTGCACATCCCAGGCGGCCAGGCACAGGCTCAGGGCGCGCGGGTCGGCGTTGCCGATGTCTTCGCTGGCCATGCGTACTACGCGGCGCGCCAGGTACAGCGGGTCGCAGCCGCCGTCGATCATGCGCGCAAACCAGTACAACGCGCCATCGGGGTTGGAGCCGCGCACGGACTTGTGCAGTGCCGATATCTGGTCGTAGAAGGCTTCGCCGCCCTTGTCGAAACGGCGGCGCGTGTCGCCAAGCAGGCTTTGCAACAGGTCGACGCCAATCTCGTTGCCGTCTTCGGCCAGGTCCGAGGCGTTCTCCAGCAGGTTCAGAAAGCGCCGGCCATCGCCATCGGCGGCGGCCAGCAGAATCTTGAAGCCTTCTTCGCTGACACTCAGCTGGCGCTTGCCCAAGCCCTTGTCTTCGCTCAGGGCCCGGTGCAGCAGCTTTTGCATCGCCGCTTCGTCCAGGCTCTTGAGCACATAGACCCGCGCTCGCGAGAGCAAGGCGTTGTTGAGTTCGAACGAAGGGTTTTCGGTGGTCGCACCAATGAATATCAACGTGCCGTCTTCGACATAAGGCAAGAACGCATCCTGCTGCGACTTGTTGAAGCGATGCACTTCGTCGACAAACAGGATGGTGCGCTTGCCGTATTGCCCGGCCTGCTGCTTGGCGACTTCTACCGCCTGACGAATCTCTTTGACCCCGGCCAGCACCGCCGAAACCGTTTCGAAGTGTGCATCCGAGACTTTCGCCAGCAGCCGCGCCAGGGTGGTTTTACCCACGCCCGGCGGCCCCCAGAAAATCATCGAGTGCAGCGCACCCTGCTCCAGGGCTTCGCGCAGAGGCTTGCCGCGCGCGAGCAGGTGTTCTTGCCCGACGTACTCGTCCAGGTTGGTGGAACGCAAGCGCGCCGCCAGGGGCTGAGCAATCGGGTCACTTCGAAACAAATCCATGGGCAGCGTTTGAAACCTCTAGTTTATTCCTGGATCACGTCGGCACCCTTGGGGATGACAAACTTGAACTTGGATGCATCCACCGGCTGGTTAGCCTTGACGCCGGAGAACAGGATATCGGTGCGTTGGCCAACGCTGTCGATCAGGCGCATGTTGTTGATCACGCCGTTGCCGAACGACAGGTTCAGGCTGTCAAACAGCGTGTCCTTGGATTTGGGCTTGAGGGTGAACTCGATCACGTTGCTGGTTTGCTTGGAGGTGATGTCGAAGCTGTCGTTGATCTTCGATACATCGCCCGACAGCAGCAGCGCCGGCGTCTGGTTCAGGCGCGGGTCGAGCTTCTTGATGGTCGCCTGTTCCAGGTCCGGGTCCCACAGGGTGACCTTCTGGCCATCGGAAACGATGGTCTGCTCAGCCTTGCCTTCGGTGTGCCAGTAGAACAGCCCAGGGCGCTGCACGGCCATTTCGCCTTCGGTTTGCTGCAACTGGGTGCCACCGGCATCCAGGGTCAGTTGGGAGAAGCGCGCGGTCAGGGTCTTGGATTTGTCCAACAGGTTGGTCAGGCTGGCCACCGAGGCCGGATCAGCGTGGGCCGAAACAGCAGTCAGGGCCAGTGCAGGCAACAACAGCATGCGGATAAAGCGCATGGGAATCCTCATTGAGTCGTCAGGACGCGCCGCGTGTTGCCACGCAGCACGGGGTCAGTCGCGCATCTGCCCGGGGGCGATGACTTCACGCGAACCGTTGGTGTTCATGGCGGTCACGACGCCAGCATTTTCCATGGATTCGATCATGCGGGCGGCGCGGTTGTAGCCGATTTTGAGCTTGCGCTGCACCGCAGAGATCGAGGCGCGACGGCTTTCGAGTACGAATGCCACGGCTTCGTCGTAAAGCGCGTCGGTTTCGGCATCGTCATCACCGCCGCTGCCGCCGTCGAAGCCGCTGCCGGCCTCTTCCACGCCCGCGAGGATGTCGTCGTTGTATTCCGGCGCGCCACGCAGTTTCCAGGCTTCGACCACGCGATGCACTTCGTCATCGGAGACGAACGCACCGTGCACGCGAATCGGCAGGCTGGTGCCCGGCGGCATGTAGAGCATGTCACCGTGGCCGAGCAATTGCTCGGCGCCACCCTGGTCGATGATGGTGCGCGAGTCGATCTTGCTGGAGACCTGGAACGCCATCCGCGTTGGAATGTTGGCCTTGATCAAGCCGGTGATCACATCCACCGACGGCCGCTGGGTCGCGAGAATCAAGTGAATACCGGCCGCACGCGCCTTTTGGGCGATACGCGCGATCAGTTCTTCAACCTTTTTGCCGACGATCATCATCATGTCGGCAAACTCGTCGACCACCACCACGATGGTCGGCAGCTTGGTCAGCAGCGGCGCTTCATCGTGGATGCTTTCGCGCTTGTACAGTGGGTCGGTCAGCGGTGTGCCGGCGTCCTGGGCTTCCTTGACCTTGGCATTGAAGCCCGACAGGTTACGCACGCCCATCTTCGCCATCAGCTTGTAGCGGCGCTCCATCTCGGCGACGCTCCAGCGCAGGGCGTTGGCGGCGTCCTTCATGTCGGTCACCACCGGGCACAGCAGGTGCGGGATGCCTTCGTAGATCGACAATTCGAGCATCTTCGGGTCGATCATGATCAGCTTGGCGTCATCCGGGCCGGACTTGAACAGGATCGACAGGATCATCGCGTTCACGCCCACCGACTTACCGGAACCGGTGGTACCGGCCACCAGCAAGTGCGGCATTTTCGCAAGGTCGGTGATCACCGGCTTGCCGCCGATGTCGTGGCCGAGGGCCAGGGTGACCGGCGATTTGAAGTTGTCGTATTCCGGGGTCGACAGCACCTCGGAGAACCGCACGATCTGGCGGTCTTCGTTGGGAATCTCGATGCCGACGGTGGTCTTGCCGGGGATCACTTCAACCACACGCACACTGGTCACGGCCAGGGAACGGGCCAGGTCTTTGGCCAGGTTGGAGATACGGCTGACCTTGACGCCGGCGGCCGGCTGGATTTCGTAACGGGTAATCACCGGGCCTGGGTGGATCGAATCCACCGAGACTTCGACGCCGAATTCCTTGAGCTTGATTTCCAGCAGGTGACCGACGGCCGCCAGGGATTCCGGGGAATAATTGAGTTGTTTCTTTTCGGCCGGGTCGAGAATCGAGATCGGCGGCAGAGTGCCTTCGACGGCGCTGTCGACAAACAACGGCGCCTGCTTCTCTTTCTGCACACGATGGCTCGGCTCGGGCGCTTTGGGCGGTGCCGGGGCAATCACCGGCGGCACTTGCTTCTCGCGGTCCGACATGTGCTTGCTCAGGGCCTGCTCGCGCTCGATCAAGCGCTCCTTGACCTTGGCCTGCTCGCGGCGGTCCGGCGTACTCGGGGCCACCACTTCGTTAACGCGGGTGTCCACCTCGCGCAGTTGCGCGACCATGCGTTTGCGATCGACTCGGGCCGACCACCAACGGTTGGCCGCGCCCTGGAACAGCTCGAGCAGGTCCAGGGTGATCTTGCCGGTCACGTCCATCACCTTGAACCACGACAGGTCGGTGAACACGGTGAGGCCGAACAGGAACAGCGCGATAAACATCAAGGTGCTGCCTTGGATGTTCAGGGTCTTGCGCGCCAGGTCGCCGAGGCTTTCGCCCAACGCCCCGCCCGCGCCCGCCGGCAGGCCGGTAGGTGCATGGAAGTGGATGTGCGCCAGCGCCGCGCCGGACAACACCAGGAACACCAGGCCGATCAGGCGCCAGGAGAACAGCCAGCCGCTCCACTGCCACGGTTCGTGACGCTGGCGGAAGATCTGCCAGGTCTTGATCGCCAGCAGCAGCGGGAAGATATACGCAAAGTAGCCCAGCACCATAAACAGGATATCGGCGCTGTAGGAACCGGCGGGGCCGCCGAAGTTCTGCACGTCTTCGATCTTGCTGTTGTGGCTCCAGCCCGGATCGTCCTTGCCATAGGTGAGCAAGGCCATCATCAGGAACAGGCACAGGGCGCCAATAGCGATCAGCGCGCCTTCCTTGAGTCGATAATGCAGGTGCTGGCGCCAGGCCGGCACGACTGCTGCTTTAGGTGTTGCGGCGGATTTCTTCAAAACGGGTCTATTCCTGCGCCTTTAGCGCGTCCATCTGTTGAATGACTGCACACTGCTCAATCCGAGCAGCTGAAAAATGAACGAATGTCGCTGAAACTACTTTTAACATTGGGTGATGAACAGGTGAAAGGGCGATAACGCCACAATGCCCGCATTGTACGGGTTTGCGTCGGCGATGCCACGTACTTGCCCTCACCCGACGGCCTGCACAGATGATGTGTCACAGCCTGTTCAATTTGAGCATGCATTGCCTTTGCTGACAAAGGCTTATGCGCTGTTTTTATCAAAGCAGGCAAGCTTGGCAATTGGCCTGCATGGCCCAGACCCGATTACGACCGCGCCTGTGGGGCAGAGTTGCAGAAACACCCGTTAACGCTATTGCGCGCCGATGCCCGATTCGGGCTGGCCCCCCCAGCGCCTTGTCGACAATAATCACCCCACATGCGGCAGGCGTCATACCTGCCACTCCCCTCCCCTACCGTAAGCCTGGATGCCATGCTGACCTGGTTGCAACGCGATTCCCTGACTTTCCCGCCGCTGGCCAAGGCCATGCGCGAACCCAATGGCTTGCTGGCTGCCGGCGGCGACCTGTCGGCCGAACGACTGATCCAAGCCTATCGCCATGGCTGCTTCCCGTGGTTCTCCGACGGCCAGCCGATCCTCTGGTGGTCTCCAGACCCACGCACGGTGATATTCCCCGACGAACTGCACGTATCACGCAGCCTGGGCAAACTGTTGCGCCAGCAGCGCTACAGCGTGACCTTCGACCAAGACTTCGCCGCCGTCATCCAGGCCTGCGCCGCGCCCCGCGCTTATGCGGACGGCACCTGGATCACCGAAGGCATCCAAAGTGCCTACCTGGAGCTGCACCGGCGCGGCTACGCGCACTCCGTTGAAGTATGGGATGACGGCAAGCTGGTGGGCGGCCTGTATGGCCTGGCCATGGGCCAATTGTTTTTTGGCGAATCGATGTTCAGCCGCGCCGACAATGCCTCCAAGTTCGGCTTTGCCACGCTGACCCGCCAGTTGCAGGCCTGGGGTTTTGTACTGATCGACTGCCAGATGCCCAATGACCACCTGCACAGCCTCGGCGCCCGCGCCATACCACGCAGTGAATTTGCCGATTTCCTGCGCAACCATTTGGACCAACCCAGCTCTGGCCCGTGGGTTTCCTAGGCGACTTCCTCGTACCTGGCTTACACTTATTTCAAAGCTTAACCCGAGGGTTGATCATGACCGAGCTGGCGCGCTTGAAGTTTTATGCCACTCAAGCCCACTCTTGCAGCTATCTGCCTGACGAGCAGGCCACCACACTGTTCCTCGACCCCAGCCAGCCGATGGACGTGCATGTGTATGCCGACCTTTCGGAGATGGGCTTTCGGCGCAGTGGCGATCATCTGTACCGACCCCATTGCCAGAATTGCAATGCGTGCGTGCCTGCGCGCATCCCGGTTGCGCAGTTTTTGCCGGACCGTAACCAGAAACGCATTCTCAAACGCAACGCCGACCTGACGGTCACGGCCACCAAGCCGCACTACAGCGAAGAATATTTCGATCTTTACCAGCGCTACATCGAACAACGCCATGCGGATGGCGACATGTTCCCGCCCAGCCGTGATCAGTTTTCGACCTTCCTGGTGCGTGACCTGCCCTTCTCGCGCTTCTATGAGTTCCGCCTGGACGGCCGCCTGCTGGCGGTGGCCGTGACCGACCTGCTGCCCAACGGCCTCTCGGCGGTCTACACCTTCTATGAACCGGCCGAGGAACGCCGCAGCCTTGGGCGCTTTGCGATTTTGTGGCAAATCGGAGAAGCCCTGCGCCTGGAACTGGAGGCGGTGTACCTCGGATACTGGATCAAGAACTGCAAAAAGATGAACTACAAGACCCAATATCGGCCCATTGAGCTACTGATTAATCAAAGATGGGTAACGCTTAACTAGAACCCCTTGGCTTAAACACCCTTTTTCGGGCACAATGCACGCCGCTTTTGCCTGGCGCAGTTGCACCGGGCCATTCACTGGATACCGAGGGCTTTACTGCATGTCGAAAGAAGACAGCTTCGAAATGGAAGGCACTGTCGTCGACACCCTGCCCAACACCATGTTTCGTGTGGAGTTGGAAAATGGGCACGTCGTAACCGCGCATATCTCCGGCAAGATGCGCAAGAACTACATTCGTATTCTTACCGGTGACAAAGTGCGCGTCGAGCTGACGCCCTATGACTTGAGCAAAGGGCGCATCACTTACCGCGCTCGTTAAGCAAGTCAATACAAAACGCCCGGTTATGCCGGGCGTTTTTGTGTGTGCGAGATTTAGCCAAACACTCTGGATCCCACAGGGGGGGGGACAGCAAAAAGGCGCCTTTCGGCGCCTTTTGCTGTGTTGCGATCAGCTATCAGGCCATTTCGGCCGTGGTTTCGAACTCGAAGGTCAGCTCGCCATCCTTCAGGTCGATATGCACCACGCCGCCATGGTCGGAAAGCTCGCCAAACAGGATCTCTTCGGCCAGCGGCCGCTTGATCTTGTCCTGGATCAGACGCGCCATTGGGCGAGCGCCCATTGCCGAGTCGTAGCCACCTTGGGCCAGCCAGTTGCGCGCCGCATCCGTCACTTCCAGCTGCACGCGCTTGTCTTCCAACTGCGCTTGAAGCTCGGTAAGGAACTTGTCCACCACGCTTTTGATAACCTCATGGCTGAGGCGACCAAACTGGATAATGGTGTCCAGACGGTTGCGGAACTCAGGCGTGAAGCTCTTCTTGATCACTTCCATCGCGTCGGATGAGTGATCCTGATGCGTAAAGCCAATGGAGGCCCGCGCAGCAGTCTCGGCACCGGCGTTGGTGGTCATGATCACGATGACATTGCGAAAGTCCGCCTTGCGCCCGTTGTTGTCGGTCAGGGTGCCATGGTCCATGACCTGCAGCAGCAGGTTGAAGACTTCCGGGTGGGCCTTCTCGATTTCATCGAGCAGCAACACGCAGTGCGGCTGCTTGGTGATGGCTTCGGTCAGCAGGCCGCCCTGGTCGAACCCGACATAGCCCGGAGGCGCGCCGATCAGGCGCGACACGGTGTGGCGCTCCATGTATTCGGACATGTCGAAGCGTACCAGCTCGATACCCATGGCCTTGGCCAATTGGCGCGCAGCTTCGGTCTTGCCGACGCCAGTCGGGCCTGCGAACAGGAACGAACCTACCGGCTTGTCCGGCGACTTGAGGCCCGCACGCGACAATTTGATCGCGGTGGACAGCGCGTCAATAGCCGCATCCTGACCGAACACCGTGAGCTTGAGGTCGCGCTCCAGGTTACGCAGCAGCTCCTTGTCGGAACTGTTGACGTGCTTAGGCGGAATACGCGCGATCTTCGCCACGATGTCCTCGACTTGAGGCACGTCGATGCGTTTCACACGTTTCTCGACCGGCTGCAGGCGCTGGTAGGCACCCGCCTCGTCGATCACGTCGATAGCCTTGTCCGGCATATGCCGGTCATTGATGTAGCGCGATGCCAGCTCAGCAGCGGCACGCAGGGCTTCATCGGTGTACTCGATGCCGTGGTGGGCCTCGAAGCGCCCTTTGAGGCCGCGCAGGATGCCGATGGTGTCTTCCACCGAAGGCTCGGACACGTCGACTTTCTGAAAACGACGCGCCAGGGCACGGTCTTTTTCGAAGATGCCGCGAAATTCCTGGAAGGTGGTCGAACCGATGCAACGGATATCACCCGACGACAGCAGCGGCTTGAGCAGGTTGGAGGCGTCCATCACCCCACCCGACGCCGCACCGGCGCCAATGATGGTGTGGATTTCATCGATAAACAGGATCGCCTGCGGGCGCTTTTTCAGCTCGCCGAGCAGCGCCTTGAAGCGTTTCTCGAAATCGCCACGGTACTTGGTCCCGGCGAGCAACGCGCCCAGGTCAAGTGAGTAGACGACGCTGTTGGCCAGCAAATCCGGCACCTGGTTATCCACGATGCGCTTGGCCAGGCCTTCGGCAATCGCGGTTTTACCCACGCCCGCCTCACCGACCAGCAATGGGTTGTTCTTGCGACGACGCGCGAGGATCTGCGCTACACGCTCAACCTCAAGCTCACGCCCCACCAGCGGGTCAATCCGCCCCTGGCGCGCGAGCTCGTTAAGGTTGCTGGCATAGGCATCCAGTGGATTGCCCGAAGAAGAAGACTCACCGCCCTCGTCGTCCTGCATATCCTGCTCACCCTCGGAATGATCGCCGTGCCCTGGCACCTTGGAGATACCGTGGGCGATGTAGTTGACGACATCAATACGGGCAACGCTCTGCTGCTTGAGCAGGAACACTGCCTGGCTTTCCTGCTCGCTGAAAATCGCCACCAGCACATTGGCGCCCGTGACCTCACGCTTACCGGAGCTCTGTACGTGGAAGACAGCACGCTGCAACACCCGCTGGAAGCCCAGGGTTGGCTGGGTCTCACGGTCCTCGTCATGCACGGGGATCAGTGGCGTGGTGGAGTCGATAAACTCCTGCAGGTCATGCTTGAGTTTGTCGAGGTTGGCGCCGCACGCACGTAGAACGGTGGCGGCAGCTTCGTTATCCAAAAGTGCCAGCAGCAGGTGTTCGACGGTCATGAATTCATGACGCTTCGAACGAGCCTCCTTGAAGGCAAGATTGAGGGTGACTTCGAGCTCGCGGTTTAACATAGCTTCACCTCATACCCAAGTGGTCGGCGTTAACCGTCCTTCTCGATTTCACAGAGTAGCGGATGCTGGCTTTCCCTGGCGTACTGGTTGACCTGCATGGCCTTTGTCTCGGCGATGTCACGGGTAAACACTCCACATACTGCCCGTCCTTCTGTGTGAACGGCCAGCATTACCTTGGTCGCCAGCTCGCGGTTCAGGTTAAAAAACACCTCGAGCACTTCGACGACGAAATCCATCGGTGTGTAGTCATCATTAAACAAAACCACCTTGTACATCGGCGGCGCCTGTAGAGCAGGCTTCGCCTCCTGGACAGCAATGCCTGCAGAACCGTCGTCATCGTGTTCCTGATCCGGGCGATCCTGATTGAATGTTAGTCGAATCTGGCTGTTTGCATGCATGGAAAGAAAGGTTCGTCAGTGGTTCAAATACAGTGGTGGGGGCGACCTGTCAGATTTTCAACTACTGACCGGCTGGTCGCCTTGACTATCGGCGAAACGGTGTTACAACCAATAGAACCCACAGTGGGTAAAAAAGGTCCGCGCAGTCAACCTTATTTATTCGGGTTAGGACGGATAAACTGGATGATACTCCAGTGATGGAGTCTGGTGCAGAGGGATATGGGTATGTCTGGCGTCAAGATCAGTGGCAAGGTCAAATGGTTTAACAATGCCAAGGGATATGGGTTCATCAATGCAGATGGAAAATCCGGAGAAGACCTCTTCGCGCATTTTTCAGCGATTACCATGGATGGGTACAAGACGCTGAAAGCGGGTCAGGAAGTAGTGTTTGAGATTATTCAGGGCCCCAAAGGCATGCATGCTGTCGCAATCTGCGCCGCTTGCTCGGCCGCACCCGGCACAGCCCACGACAAAACGCATGAAACAATGCCCATGGCAGATGAGCCTGCTCAATCAAGGAAGAAACAACCCGCCTGATCAGCTTTTGAGGTAAATACGGTAAAAAGCCGACCACCCTGATTCGTCAGAATGGCCGGCTTTTTTTATGACCTCAATTTACATATGCGAAATCAACGCATCACCAAACCCTGACGACGACACCAGCTTCGCACCGTCCATCAAACGTTCAAAGTCATAGGTCACGGTCTTCGCCGAAATCGCACCATTGGTGCCCTTGATGATCAGATCCGCCGCTTCAGTCCAACCCATGTGCCGCAGCATCATTTCCGCCGACAGGATCAACGACCCTGGGTTGACTTGATCCTTGCCTGCATATTTAGGCGCAGTGCCGTGGGTGGCCTCGAACATCGCCACGGTGTCGGAGAGATTGGCCCCCGGCGCAATACCAATACCACCCACTTCCGCCGCCAGCGCGTCAGACAGGTAGTCACCGTTGAGGTTAAGCGTGGCGATCACGTCATATTCGGCCGGACGCAACAGGATCTGCTGGAGCATGGCATCGGCAATCGCGTCCTTGACCACCACATTCTTGCCGGTCTTCGGGTTTTTGAACTGCATCCACGGGCCGCCGTCGAGCAGGGTCGCGCCAAATTCTTTTTCGGCAATACCGTAGGCCCACTCTTTGAAGGCACCCTCGGTGAACTTCATGATGTTGCCTTTGTGCACAATGGTCAGCGAATCGCGGTCATTATCCACTACATATTGCAGGGCTTTGCGCGCCAGGCGCTCAGTGCCTTCTTTGGAGACTGGCTTGATGCCGATCCCGCAGTCCTGATCGAAACGGATCTTGGTGACGCCCATTTCTTCTTTCAGGAACTTGATCACCTTGATGGCTTCCGGCGAGCCGGCCTTCCACTCGATACCGGCATAAATGTCTTCGGAGTTTTCACGGAAGATGGTCATGTCCACATCGCCAGGCTTCTTGACCGGGCTGGGCACACCTTCAAACCAGCGCACCGGGCGCAGGCACACATACAAATCGAGCTGCTGACGCAGGGCCACGTTCAGCGAACGGATGCCACCGCCAACCGGCGTGGTCAGCGGGCCTTTGATGGAAACCACGTAATCCTTGACCGCATCCAGGGTTTCCTGGGGCAGCCAGGTGTCCTGGTCGTAGACTTGAGTCGCTTTCTCACCGGCATACACCTCCATCCAGGAGATTTTGCGCTTACCGCCGTAGGCCTTTTCAACAGCTGCGTCGACCACCTTGATCATCACCGGGCTGATGTCGACGCCAATACCGTCGCCTTCTATATAAGGGATGATCGGTTGGTCAGGAACATTGAGAGAATGGTCTGCATTGACGGTGATTTTGTCGCCGACTGCCGGAACCTGAATCTTCTTGTATCCCATGCTGAACTCCATCTATGGATTGAACATCTGGCTGCGTTCGAGCCTACTCCAGATAAATGGCGACTGAAACCTCACGCCATGCTCATTTGCATCGAAAACAGCATAATTTGTCGCCTACAAGCCTGAAAGCAAAGACAAAATCGCCAATCTTGAGCACATCGTGCGACTTTGGTCGCAGTCTGGGCCCTGCGACCTTTAGACCAATGGACGACACACCTTTTGTATGAAGGCTCGGCGTAAGCATAGCGACCTATGTATAATGCCGCCGCTGACCAAAGAGTCACGACGGTTGACCGCTCCTGCACTTGTAAACAGTGTGCATAGCCCTCAACCAGAAAGCAGGACCATTACCATAGTCCAAACGCTTGACGCTCGACTGATGCAAACCAACATCACCGCGAAGAAACCTCGACATTTCGCTCATGGATGACTTTGAACGAACGCGCTCCACCCGGCGCATCTCGAGTTTCTGCGCACGCTTTCAGCAAAGAAGAGAGTTAATCCGAATATGCCCACCCGCTCGAAGATCATCTACACCTTCACCGACGAAGCCCCAGCCCTCGCCACCTATTCACTGCTGCCTATCGTAGAGGCCTTCACCGCTTCCGCTGATATTGCTGTGGAAACCCGCGACATTTCCCTGGCCGCGCGCATCCTCGCAAGCTTCCCCGAGCAACTGGGCACCAAGGCAATCGCGGACCACCTCGCCGAACTGGGCGACCTGGCCGTTACGCCTGAAGCCAACATCATCAAGCTGCCTAACATCAGCGCCTCGACCCCGCAGCTGCAAGCGGCGATCAAGGAACTGCAGGCCCAGGGCTACGCCCTGCCGGACTACCCGGAAACCGTAACCACCGACGCGGAAAAAGAAACCCGCGCACGTTACGACAAGGTCAAGGGCAGCGCCGTGAACCCGGTACTGCGCGAAGGCAACTCCGACCGCCGCGCACCGCTGTCGGTCAAGAACTACGCGCGCAAGCACCCGCACAAAATGGGCGCCTGGGCTGCCGACTCCAAGTCGCACATCGCACACATGAGCACCGGCGACTTCTACGGCAGCGAAAAAGCCGTGCAGATCGAAGCCGCTGACGCCGTAAAAATCGAACTGATCGCCAAAGACGGCACTGCGACCGTCTTGAAAGAAAAGACCTCGGTACAAGCCGGCGAAATCATCGACACCGCCGTGCTGAGCAAAAAAGCCCTGCGCGCGTTCATTGCCGCTGAAATCGAAGACGCCAAGAAGCAAGGCGTGCTGCTGTCGGTTCACTTGAAAGCCACCATGATGAAGGTCTCCGACCCGATCATGTTCGGCCAGATCGTTGCCGAGTTCTATAAAGACGCCCTGGCCAAGCACGCTACCGTGCTGGAACAGATCGGCTTCAACCTGAACAACGGCATCGGCGACCTGTACGCTCGCATCAAGGCGTTGCCAGCCGAGCAACAAGCGCAGATCGAAGCTGACATTCAGGCGGTCTACGCCGCTCGCCCTTCCCTGGCGATGGTCAACTCCGACAAAGGCATCACCAACCTGCACGTTCCGAGCGACGTCATCGTCGACGCCTCGATGCCGGCCATGATTCGTGACTCCGGTAAAATGTGGGGCACCGACGGCCAGCTGCACGACACCAAGGCGGTGATCCCGGATCGCTGCTACGCCACCATCTACCAAGCCGTCATCGAAGACTGCAAGGCCAATGGCGCTTTCGACCCAACCACCATGGGCAGCGTGCCAAACGTTGGCTTGATGGCCAAGAAAGCCGAAGAGTACGGTTCCCACGACAAGACCTTCCAGATCAAGGCTGACGGCGTAGTCCGCGTCACCGACAGCAAGGGCGCCCTGCTGATGGAACAGGCTGTTGACGCCGGCGACATCTTCCGCATGTGCCAGACCAAAGACGCGCCGATCCAGGATTGGGTCAAGCTCGCCGTCAACCGCGCTCGCGCCAGCAACACCCCGGCCATTTTCTGGCTGGACCCTAAGCGCGCGCACGATGGCGTGGTGGTCGAGAAAGTTCAGGCCTACCTGAAAGACCACAACACCGAAGGCCTGGACATCCGCATCATGTCGCCGGTCGACGCGATGAAGTTCACCCTGGAGCGCACCCGCAAGGGCCTGGACACCATCTCGGTGACCGGTAACGTACTGCGCGACTACCTGACCGACCTGTTCCCGATCATGGAACTGGGCACCAGCGCCAAGATGCTGTCGATCGTGCCGCTGATGAACGGTGGTGGCCTGTTCGAAACCGGCGCCGGCGGTTCGGCGCCGAAACACGTGCAGCAATTGGTTGAAGAGAACTTCCTCCGCTGGGATTCCCTGGGTGAGTTCCTGGCCCTGGCCGCATCCCTTGAGCATTTGGGTGTTACTTACAACAACCCGAAAGCCCTGGTGCTGTCCAAGACCCTGGACCAGGCCACTGGCCAGTTCCTGGACAACAACAAGTCGCCATCGCGCAAAGTCGGCAACATCGACAACCGCGGCAGCCACTTCTACCTGGCGCTGTACTGGGCACAAGCCCTGGCCGCCCAGACTGAAGATGCTGCACTGCAAGCGCAGTTCGGCGAACTGGCCAAAACCCTGGCCGACAACGAGGCAACCATCGTTGCCGAGCTGAACGCCGTACAGGGCAAGCCAGTGGACATCGGCGGCTACTACGCGCCGAACCCGGAGCTGACCAGCAAGGCCATGCGCCCAAGCAACACCCTCAATGCGGCGATCGCCAAGTTGAAGTAAGGTTGTAAGGATGCAAAGAAGCCCCGGCCATGTGCCGGGGTTTCTGTTTGCACCCTGGCTTCACTGAACAACCCCGATCAAATGTGGGAGCTGGCTTGCCTGCGATAGCGGTGGTTCAGCTGCATCTGTGTCAACTGACAGGCTGCTATCGCAGGCAAGCCAGCTCCCACACTGAACGAGTTTCTTCAGTCACTACACATTGAGGCACCTATGACCTGGCAACCCCACATCACCGTCGCCACTATCGTCGAAGACAACGGCCGCTTCCTGATGGTCGAGGAGCTCAAGGGCGGCCGCGCCGTGCTCAACCAGCCGGCCGGCCATCTGGACCCGCACGAAACCCTCACCGAAGCGGCCGTGCGCGAAACCCTCGAAGAAACCGGCTGGGACGTCGAGGCCACCGGCATCGTCGGCATCTACCTGTACACCGCTCCCAGCAATGGCGTGACTTATCAGCGCGTGTGCTTTACCGCCAAAGCCTTGAAACATCACCCCGACTACACACTCGATGAAGGCATCGTCCGCGCCCGCTGGCTGACCCGTGAGGAGCTGATGGCCCTGCGCGACGACTGGCGCAGTGAGCTGATCATCCGCTGTATCGATGATTATCTGGCCGGCCAGCGCCATAGCCTCGAATTGATCCGCCCTTCTCTTTAGCCTTGCGGGCGTGAGCCTGTTAGAATCGCGTCCTTTTTCAAGACACCCGTTGAAACCCTATGCGTGATCCAGCCCCTTCTGACACACAAAAGAAGCGCGTCATCGTCGGCATGTCCGGCGGCGTGGACTCTTCCGTTTCCGCCGTTCTGCTCATGGAGCAGGGTTATGAGGTGGAAGGCCTGTTCATGAAGAACTGGGAAGAAGACGATGGAACGGAATATTGCACCGCCATGGACGACCTGGCCGACGCCCAGGCCGTGTGTGACAAGATCGGCATCAAGCTGCACACCGCCAACTTCGCCGCCGAGTACTGGGACAACGTGTTCGAGCACTTCCTGGCCGAATACAAAGCCGGTCGTACGCCGAACCCGGACATCCTGTGTAACCGCGAAATCAAGTTCAAGGCGTTCCTCGACTACGCCATGATCCTCGGCGCCGACCTGATTGCCACTGGCCACTACGTGCGCCGTCGCGACGTCGACAACCGCACCGAACTGCTCAAAGGCCTGGACCCGAACAAGGACCAGAGTTACTTCCTGCACGCCGTCGGTGGCGAACAGATCGCCAAGACCCTGTTCCCGGTCGGCGAGCTGGAAAAACCCGAAGTGCGCAAGATCGCCGAAAAACACGGCCTGGCCACCGCCAAGAAAAAGGATTCCACCGGGATCTGTTTTATCGGCGAGCGCCGCTTCAGCGACTTCCTCAAGCAATACCTGCCGGCACAGCCGGGCGAAATCAAAACCACCGACGGTGAAGTGATCGGCCGCCACCATGGCCTGATGTACCACACCATCGGCCAGCGTCAGGGCTTGGGCATCGGCGGACTGAAAGACGCCGGCGAAGAGCCGTGGTACGTACTGGTCAAGGACCTGGAAAACAATGTGCTGGTCGTCGGCCAGGGCAATGAGCACCCACTGCTGTTCTCGGGCGCGCTGCTGGCGTCGGAAATCTATTGGGTCAACCCTATCGACCTGAGCACGCCACGCCGCCTGACCGCCAAAGTGCGCTATCGCCAGAGCGACCAGCCCTGCACCCTGGAAAAAACCGCCAGCGGCTACCGCGCCACCTTCGATGACCCGCAACGCGCGGTCACGCCGGGCCAATCGGTGGTGTTCTATGACGGCGAAATTTGCCTGGGCGGTGGCGTGATTGAAGTCGCCGAAGCCTGGAGCAACCCGGCATGAGCCCGACCCAGGAGCAATTGACGGCACTCGGCGGGGTCTTCCTCGCCGCCGTGCTGGTCGACAAGATCGCCAAGACCGGCCAGGTGACCGAAGCAGGCCTGACCTGCATGCTCGGCAGCCTGCTGATCCGCGACCCCAAGGACACCCTGGAAGTCTACGGTGGCGACGACCTGGCGCTGCGTGAAGGTTACCGCGCGCTGATCGGCGCCCTGGAACGCGACCCAAGCACCTTGCAACGTGAGCCGCTGCGCTATGCGCTGTCGATGCTCGGCCTTGAGCGGCAACTGGCCAAGCGCGACGACCTGCTCGACACCATCGGCAAACGCCTGCCGCAGATTCAATCCCAGGTGGAACACTTCGGCCCGGCCCACGAAAACGTGATTGCCGCCTGTGGTGCGCTGTACCAGGACACGTTGAGCACCTTGCGCCAGCGCATCCAGGTGCACGGCGACATGCGCAACCTGCAGCAACCGAACAACGCCTCGAAAATCCGCGCCCTGCTCCTGGCCGGTATTCGTTCGGCGCGGTTGTGGCGTCAGTTGGGCGGTCATCGCTGGCAGTTGGTGATCAGCCGACGCAAATTGCTCAAAGAGCTTTACCCGTTGATGCGCAACGAATAAGTCGCAGCAACCCGCTTTTTTTATAGCCTCACGCGTAATACGCCGGTCAGTTGGCGACGGACCGGCGAATTTTTTCATGTATGATACGCGCCCCATTTCGTTGCCCGACTGTCCGAGAACACCCCATGCAGCTCTCTTCGCTCACTGCGGTTTCCCCTGTTGACGGCCGCTACGCCGGCAAAACCCAGGCCCTGCGCCCTATTTTCAGCGAATACGGCCTGATCCGTGCTCGCGTTCTGGTTGAAGTGCGCTGGCTCCAGCGCCTGGCCGCTCACCCTGCCATCAGCGAAGTGCCGGCGTTTTCCGCCGAGGCCAACGCTGTATTGAACACCCTGGCGGAAAACTTCTCCCTGGAGCACGCCGAGCGTGTGAAAGAGATCGAGCGCACCACCAACCACGACGTCAAAGCCATCGAATACCTGCTCAAAGAACAAGCGGCCAAGCTGCCGGAACTGGCCCAGGTCAGCGAGTTCATCCACTTTGCCTGCACCAGCGAGGACATCAACAACCTGTCCCACGCCCTGATGCTGCGCGAAGGCCGTGATGACGTGATGCTGCCACTGATGCGCCAGACCGCCAACGCTATCCGCGAGCTGGCCATCCGCTTCGCTGACGTGCCGATGCTGTCGCGCACCCACGGCCAACCGGCTTCGCCGACTACCTTGGGCAAAGAGCTGGCCAACGTGGTGTATCGCCTGGAGCGCCAGATCGCTCAAGTCGCGGCCGTGCCGCTGCTGGGCAAAATCAACGGCGCCGTGGGCAACTACAACGCCCACCTGTCGGCCTACCCGGAAATCGACTGGGAAGAAAACGCCCGCGCCTTCATCGAAGACGAGCTGGGCCTGGGCTTCAACCCCTACACCACGCAGATCGAACCGCACGACTACATTGCCGAGCTGTTCGACGCGATTGCGCGCTTCAACACCATCCTGATCGACTTCGATCGCGATATCTGGGGTTACATCTCCCTGGGCTACTTCAAGCAGCGCACCATCGCCGGCGAGATCGGTTCGTCGACCATGCCGCACAAGGTCAACCCGATCGACTTCGAAAACTCCGAAGGCAACCTCGGTATCGCCAACGCCCTGTTCCAGCACCTGGCCAGCAAGTTGCCGATCTCGCGCTGGCAGCGCGACCTGACCGACTCCACCGTACTGCGTAACCTCGGCGTGGGCTTTGCCCACAGCGTGATCGCCTACGAAGCCAGCCTCAAAGGCATCAGCAAGCTTGAGCTCAACGCGCAGAAGATCGCCGCTGACCTGGATGCGTGCTGGGAAGTATTGGCCGAGCCGATCCAGACCGTAATGCGCCGCTACAACATCGAAAACCCGTACGAGAAGCTGAAAGAGTTGACGCGCGGCAAGGGCATCAGCCCTGAGGCGCTGCAAACTTTCATCGATGGCCTGGACATGCCAGCCGCTGCCAAGGCCGAGCTGAAACTGCTCACCCCGGCCAACTACATCGGCAACGCGGTAGAGCAAGCCAAGCGCATCTGATCAGCGCGCGACCCTTTGAGACGCCCGGCCGCGCCGGGCGTTTTTATTCCTGTCTTAAAAGTGATTTCTTTCAATAGGTTACACATGAATCCTGATATTCCTCTTCAACTTCTGGGCGGCATCACGGCACGGGAATTCCTGCGCGACTACTGGCAGAAAAAACCGCTGCTGATCCGTCAGGCCATCCCTGATTTCGAAAGCCCGATCGACGCCGACGAACTGGCCGGCCTGGCACTGGAAGAAGAAGTTGAATCGCGCCTGGTGATCGAACACGGCGAGCGCCCATGGGAACTGCGCCGCGGCCCGTTCGCCGAAGATGCGTTCAGTACGTTGCCAGAGCGCGAGTGGACCCTGCTGGTGCAGGCCGTCGACCAATTCGTACCCGAAGTTGCCGAGCTGCTGGGGCACTTCCGCTTTCTGCCCAGCTGGCGCATCGACGATGTGATGATCAGCTTCGCCGCCCCTGGTGGCAGTGTTGGTCCGCACTTCGACAACTACGACGTGTTCCTGCTGCAGGCCCAAGGCAAGCGCAACTGGAAAATCGGCCAGATGTGCAATTCCGAAAGCCCGCTGCTGCAACACGCCGACCTGCGCATCCTCGCGGAATTCGAACAGAGCGAAGAATGGGTGCTGGAACCGGGCGACATGCTTTACCTGCCGCCGCGCCTGGCGCACTTCGGCATCGCCGAAGATGACTGCATGACCTATTCGGTAGGCTTCCGCGCACCGAGCGCTGCCGAAGTGCTGACCCACTTCACTGACTTCCTCAGCCAGTACCTGACCGATGAAGAGCGCTATACCGACGCCGACGCCCAACCGGTCAGCGACCCACACCAGATTCAGGCGGACGCACTCGACCGCCTCAAAGGCCTGCTGGCCGAGCACATGAGCGACGAGCGCATGCTGCTGACCTGGTTCGGCCAGTTCATGACCGAGCCGCGCTACCCGGAACTGGTCGCCGGTGAAGAGCTGGGTGAAGAAGACTTTATCAGCAGCCTGGAAAACGGCGCGATTCTGATCCGCAACCCGAGCGCGCGTATGGCGTGGTCTGAAGTGGACGATGACGTACTGCTGTTTGCCAGCGGCCAGAGCCGTTACCTGCCAGGCAAACTGCGCGAACTGTTGAAACTGGTCTGCTCGGCCGACGCCCTGCACAGCGAAAACCTCGGCACCTGGCTGGCCGACGAAGACGGTCGTGACCTGCTGTGCGAACTGGTCAAGCAAGGAAGCCTGGGATTTGCCGATGAATAAGATTCACGTAAGTGTCGCGGACTGGCAAAAGGATATCGCTGAGATTCGGCGCATTCGTGAGGCGGTGTTTATCGCTGAACAATCGGTCCCACCGGAGCTGGAGTGGGATGCGGATGACGCCGACGCGATGCATTTTCTTGCATTCGAAGGCGATTTTCCGATTGGCACCGCTCGCCTGCTGCCCAGCGGCGAGATTGGTCGTGTGTCAGTACTCAAGGACTGGCGCGGGCTGAAGGTCGGCGACAAACTGATGGAAGCCGTAATCGGCGCGGCCGAGAAACGTGGCCAGACCAGGCAGTTCCTGAGTGCGCAGGTGTACGCGGCGCCATTTTATGAGCGGCTGGGTTTCACGATCGTCAGCGATGAGTTCCTTGAAGTCGGAATTCCGCACGTCGATATGGTGCGCGAGGGCTGATTCGAGACCGAGTCGCCCTTATCGCAGGCAAGCCAGCTCCCACATTTGGAATGCATTCCTCTGTGGGAGCTGGCTTGCCTGCGATAGCAATGTAGGCAACACCCCAAAATGCCCTGCCTGCCAGGGCATTTTGCCGTCTACGATTCAACTTGCGACCTGCCAGGCCGACAAACTGGCACTATCACGCCTAATTGACTCGCAGAGATAACGGACATGTCCCTACGCACCCTGCTCACCGCCCTCCTCTTCACTGCCAGCGCCTGCGCCATGGCCGACACCGAAGTCGTCAACCTGAGCAACCGCACCAGCGCCGACCTGCTGCCGGTCGCGCAAAACTTTATCGGCAAGGACGGCACCGTCAGCGCCTACGGCAACCAGCTTATTGTTAAAGCGGACCCCGGCAAGATCCAGGACCTGCGTGCCTTGCTTGCACAGCTGGACACACCCGCCAAGCGCCTGTTGATCACCGTCGACAGCAACGAAAACAACCAGCAAAACAGCGGCGACAGCCAAACCCGCATCATCAGTTACGGCACCGCCAGCCGCGACGGCGGCATCCAGCAGATTCAGGCCAGTGAAGGCGTGCCCGCGCTGATCCAGGTCGGCCAGAGCGTTCCACTGACCACCACGCAGCCAGACGCCTACGGCCGCCCGCAAAACCAGACCCAGTATCGCAACGTCACCCAGGGTTTTTACGTGACTGCGAGCGTCACTGGCGAGACCGTACACCTGGCCATCAGTACCAACCGTGACCGAATGAGCCAGGAACGTCCCGATGTAGTGAATGTGCAAAGTACCGACACAACGGTCAGCGGGCGCCTGGGTGAATGGATTCCACTGGCGGGCATCAACCGCGAGACCCAGGCCGATAAATCCTCTACAACCCGCAGTTACTCTACTCAGGGCCGCGATGACCTGACTTTGCGGGTCAAGGTCGATACGCTGAACTAAAGCACCAAAAACTGACTGGCGAGTCGCATTAGACTAAAGATGTAGTGCCTTAAAAAAAGCACTACAAAACATTTGACGAGCCAAAAAAGCCTGTGCATGATGGCCTCGCTCCCGCTAATCAGGGGCCCTGGCAAGGGCCTTCGGATCGCCGCTCTAAGCTACCCACCTGAGCCGATTCGTGTCTGTACCGCCCACAAGGTGTGTTTGACGTTGGTTGCGACTGGAACGAAGTTGTCCCGAGGGACGGAAGCTAACCAGGTAACCCGGCTACACACTGATGGATCGTACCAAGGCCCACGACGCCCGAAGACTGTTCGCAGTTTGCCCTTACCTGCTCAATTCCTCCTCTCGCAACGCGTTCATCCCGTCGCCTTCCCCGTCGAACCTGACTTGGCCGCCCAAGCTTCTGGTCAGCGAGCCGCCACAACCACGCACTTGATACGTGGCTGGCAAATGGAATTTTCCACCTAGACCTATGCGACGAGGTTTTTCCCCATGGCACTGACACGCGAACAGCAAATTGCAGCCCTTGAAAAAGACTGGGCTGAAAACCCACGCTGGAAAGGCGTAACCCGCGCTTATTCCGCTGCTGACGTCGTCCGCCTGCGTGGCTCGGTTCAACCTGAGCACACCTTTGCAAAACTCGGCGCCGAGAAGCTGTGGAAGCTGGTCACCCAGGGTGCCAAGCCGTCCTTCCGTCCCGAAAAAGATTTCGTCAACTGCATGGGCGCCCTTACTGGCGGCCAGGCAGTTCAACAGGTAAAAGCCGGTATCCAGGCGATCTACCTGTCCGGCTGGCAAGTGGCTGCGGACAACAACTCCGCAGAATCCATGTACCCCGACCAATCGCTGTACCCGGTGGACTCCGTGCCGACCGTGGTCAAGCGCATCAACAACTCGTTCCGCCGCGCCGACCAGATCCAGTGGAAAGCCGGTAAAGGCCCGGGCGATGAAGGCTACATCGACTACTTCGCGCCAATCGTGGCTGACGCAGAAGCCGGTTTCGGCGGCGTACTCAACGCCTACGAACTGATGAAGAGCATGATCGAGGCAGGCGCTGCCGGCGTGCACTTCGAAGACCAACTGGCGTCGGTGAAAAAATGCGGCCACATGGGCGGCAAGGTACTGGTTCCAACCCAGGAAGCCGTACAAAAGCTGACCGCAGCACGCTTGGCCGCCGACGTTGCCGGCACGCCGACCATCATCCTGGCGCGTACCGACGCCAACGCGGCCGACTTGCTGACCTCCGACTGCGACCCGTACGACCAACCATTTGTGACGGGCGAACGCACCCAGGAAGGCTTCTATAAAGTACGCGCTGGTCTCGACCAGGCGATCGCCCGTGGCCTGGCCTACGCGCCGTATGCTGACCTGATCTGGTGCGAAACCGCCAAGCCGGATCTGGACGAAGCGCGTCGCTTTGCCGAGGCGATCAAAAAGGAATACCCGGACCAACTGCTGTCCTACAACTGCTCGCCTTCTTTCAACTGGAAGAAGAACCTGGACGACGCGACCATCGCCAAGTTCCAGCGCGAACTGTCGGCCATGGGCTACAAGCACCAGTTCATCACCCTGGCCGGCATTCACAACATGTGGCACAGCATGTTCAACCTGGCGCACGACTACGCCCGCAACGACATGACGGCCTACGTGAAACTGCAGGAGCAAGAGTTCGCTGACGCCGCCAAGGGTTACACCTTTGTGGCGCACCAGCAGGAAGTGGGCACCGGCTACTTCGACGACATGACCACCGTGATCCAGGGCGGCACCTCGTCCGTGACCGCGCTGACCGGCTCGACCGAAGAAGAGCAGTTCCACTAAGCAGCGAGTACACGGCCAGTGCGGCCCCATGGAAGACCTAACCGCACTGCCGCTTGATCTGACGCCCCGACTGGTTCGGGGCGTTTTTTTGCCTGCTTGAAAAACCCACCTATCACCTGTGGGAGCTGGCTTGCCTGCGATAGCGGTGGGTCAGTGGCAGATTTTCAACTGTTCCACCGCTATCGCAGGCAAGCCAGCTCCCACATCGACCGTGTCGATCCTGAAGGTTTTGCGCAAAACATTGACCCAGAGCGGTATTTGCCTGAATCAAATCGGTTAAAAGATGCCCTCCAGCAACTAGCAGCATTCAAGCAAGTAACAATAACTCCCGCGCCACACGAGAAACATTCGCTTAAACCCCGCGCAAACAATATTCATTATCATTTAGCCGATGAAAACTTCTTTACCGCTTAAACAAAACACATTTGATTAAATGCCCGCTAATCCCCGGCCCACAAGGGCTACAGCTCCAAGAAGGTGCACTATGTGCTTATACCATCGAATAATTTCGCTATAGGAATTTTACTTGCCCGGTGTTTAGCCATAAAATCACCGCGATTGATTGCGCTGCGACATATCGTCACTGCATCGTTACTTTTTCGAGCTCAGAGACCTTTGCTCTCTGTTAAGGATTTCCAGTATGACCGAAGCGACAGGACTCATGGCCCACAACTGGGGCTTTGCCATTTTCCTCCTCGGTGTTGTCGGCCTTTGCGCCTTCATGCTCGGCGTCTCCAGCCTCCTTGGGTCAAAAGCCTGGGGCCGCAGCAAAAATGAACCGTTCGAGTCCGGCATGCTGCCTACAGGTGGCGCCCGCTTGCGGCTCTCAGCCAAATTCTATCTGGTCGCGATGCTGTTCGTGATCTTCGATATCGAAGCCCTCTTTCTCTTTGCCTGGTCTGTGTCCGTCCGCGAAAGCGGCTGGACCGGATTCGTCGAAGCCCTCGTTTTCATAGCAATTCTGTTGGCAGGCCTTGTCTACCTATTCCGAGTGGGCGCCCTTGACTGGGCTCCGGAAGCTCGTCGTAAGCGGCAAGCGAAGCTGAAACAATGAGGCTTTGGCGATGCAATACAATCTCACCAGGATCGACCCGGATGCTCCTAACGATCAGTACCCTATCGGCGAACGGGAAACCGTTTCCGATCCGTTAGAAGATCAAGTCCACAAAAACATCTACATGGGCAAACTCGAAGACGTGCTGAGTGGCGCGGTCAACTGGGGGCGTAAAAACTCCCTGTGGCCGTACAACTTCGGCCTTTCGTGCTGCTACGTGGAAATGACCACCGCCTTCACGGCGCCCCACGACATCGCGCGCTTTGGTGCCGAAGTTATCCGGGCATCACCGCGCCAGGCGGATTTCATGGTTATCGCCGGCACCTGCTTTATCAAGATGGCGCCGATCATTCAGCGTCTCTACGAGCAAATGCTCGAGCCAAAGTGGGTTATCTCCATGGGTTCGTGCGCCAACTCCGGTGGCATGTACGACATCTACTCCGTCGTTCAAGGGGTGGACAAGTTCCTGCCCGTGGACGTCTACGTGCCTGGCTGCCCGCCCCGCCCTGAAGCTTTTCTGCAAGGCTTGATGCTGTTGCAGGAGTCGATTGGCAAGGAGCGTCGTCCGCTTTCCTGGGTGGTCGGTGATCAAGGCGTTTATCGCGCCGAGATGCCGTCACAAAAGGAACAGCGCCGCGAACAGCGAATCGCAGTCACCAACCTGCGCAGCCCCGACGAAGTCTGATCCAGCCCGCTTCTTTTATAGAACGAAAACCTGGCTTCATTCTTTACGTTGACCGAAAGCGATAAAAAACCATGACTACAGGCAGTGCTCTGTACATCCCGCCTTATAAGGCAGACGACCAGGACGTGGTTGTCGAACTCAATAACCGTTTTGGCCCTGACGCCTTCACCGCCCAGGCCACACGCACCGGTATGCCGGTGCTGTGGGTGGCGCGGGCCAAGCTCGTCGAAGTCCTGAGCTTCCTGCGCAACCTGCCCAAGCCGTACGTCATGCTCTATGACCTGCATGGCGTGGACGAGCGTCTGCGCACCAAGCGTCAAGGCTTGCCGAGCGGCGCCGATTTCACCGTGTTCTACCACTTGATGTCGCTGGAACGTAACAGCGACGTGATGATCAAGGTCGCGCTGTCCGAAAGCGACTTGAGCATCCCGACCGTCACCGGTATCTGGCCGAACGCCAGCTGGTACGAGCGTGAAGTCTGGGACATGTTCGGCATCGACTTCCCCGGCCACCCGCACCTGACGCGCATCATGATGCCGCCGACCTGGGAAGGTCACCCGCTGCGCAAGGACTTCCCGGCGCGCGCCACCGAATTTGACCCGTTCAGCCTCAACCTCGCCAAGCAGCAGCTTGAAGAAGAGGCTGCACGCTTCCGTCCGGAAGACTGGGGCATGAAACGCTCCGGCACCAACGAGGACTACATGTTCCTCAACCTGGGCCCGAACCACCCTTCGGCTCACGGTGCCTTCCGGATCATCCTGCAACTGGACGGCGAAGAAATCGTCGACTGCGTGCCGGACATCGGCTACCACCACCGTGGTGCCGAGAAGATGGCCGAGCGCCAGTCGTGGCACAGCTTCATCCCGTACACCGACCGTATCGACTACCTCGGCGGCGTGATGAACAACCTGCCGTACGTGCTGTCGGTCGAGAAGCTCGCCGGTATCAAGGTGCCGGACCGCGTCGACACCATCCGCATCATGATGGCCGAGTTCTTCCGGATCACCAGCCACCTGCTGTTCCTGGGTACTTATATCCAGGACGTTGGCGCCATGACTCCGGTGTTCTTCACCTTCACCGACCGTCAACGCGCCTACAAGGTTATCGAAGCCATCACCGGTTTCCGCCTGCACCCGGCGTGGTACCGCATCGGCGGTGTGGCCCATGACCTGCCGAACGGCTGGGAGCGCCTGGTCAAGGAATTCATCGACTGGATGCCCAAGCGTCTGGACGAGTACCAAAAGGCTGCGCTGGACAACAGCATCCTCAAGGGCCGTACCATCGGCGTCGCGCAGTACAACACCAAAGAGGCGCTGGAATGGGGCGTCACCGGTGCCGGCCTGCGTTCGACCGGTTGCGACTTCGACCTGCGTAAAGCACGCCCGTACTCGGGCTACGAGAACTTCGAGTTCGAAGTACCGCTGGCGGCCAATGGCGATGCCTACGACCGTTGCATCGTGCGCGTCGAAGAAATGCGCCAGAGCCTGAAGATCATCGAGCAGTGCATGCGCAACATGCCGGCAGGTCCCTACAAGGCGGATCACCCGCTGACCACGCCGCCGCCCAAAGAGCGCACGCTGCAGCACATCGAAACCCTGATCACGCACTTCCTGCAAGTTTCGTGGGGCCCGGTGATGCCGGCCAACGAATCCTTCCAGATGATCGAAGCGACCAAGGGTATCAACAGTTATTACCTGACGAGCGATGGCGGCACCATGAGCTACCGCACCCGGATTCGTACCCCAAGCTTTGCCCACTTGCAGCAGATCCCTTCGGTGATCAAAGGCGAGATGGTCGCGGACTTGATTGCGTACCTGGGTAGTATCGATTTCGTTATGGCCGACGTGGACCGCTAAGCATGAACAGCACGCTTATCCAAACAGATCGTTTCACCTTGAGTGAAACCGAGCGCTCGGCCATCGAGCACGAGCTGCATCACTACGAAGACCCGCGCGCGGCGTCGATCGAAGCCTTGAAGATCGTCCAGAAGGAACGTGGCTGGGTGCCGGACGGCGCCCTCTACGCCATCGGCGAAATCCTCGGCATTCCCGCCAGCGACGTTGAAGGGGTGGCCACGTTCTACAGCCAGATCTTCCGTCAGCCGGTCGGCCGCCACATCATTCGCGTGTGCGACAGCATGGTCTGCTACATCGGTGGCCACGAATCGGTGGTCAGCGAGATCCAGAACAAGCTGGGCATCGGCCTCGGCCAAACCACTACGGACGGCCGCTTCACGCTGCTGCCGGTGTGCTGCCTGGGCAACTGCGACAAGGCGCCGGCGTTGATGATCGACGACGACACATTCGGTGACGTGCAGCCTGCTGGCGTCACCCAATTGCTTGAGGGCTACCCATGACCCTTACATCTTTCGGCCCGGCCAACCTGATCAAGCGTTCGCCTGAGACCCACCCGCTGACCTGGCGCCTGCGTGACGACGGCAAGCCGGTATGGCTCGACGAGTACCAGGCCAAGAACGGTTACGCCGCTGCGCGCAAAGCCTTCGCCGACATGGCCCAGGACGATATCGTCCAGACCGTCAAAGACGCCGGCCTCAAAGGCCGCGGCGGTGCAGGCTTCCCCACGGGTGTGAAGTGGGGGCTGATGCCTAAAGACGAATCCATCAATATCCGCTACCTGCTGTGCAACGCGGACGAGATGGAGCCGAACACCTGGAAAGACCGCATGCTGATGGAGCAACTGCCCCATCTGCTGATCGAAGGCATGCTGATCAGCGCCCGCGCGCTGAAAACCTACCGTGGCTACATCTTCCTGCGTGGCGAATACACCACCGCCGCCAAGCACCTCAACCGTGCCGTGGAAGAAGCCAAGGCTGCAGGCCTGTTGGGCAAGAACATCCTCGGTTCGGGTTTTGACTTCGAACTGTTCGTGCACACCGGCGCCGGGCGTTATATCTGCGGTGAAGAAACCGCACTGATCAACTCCCTCGAAGGCCGCCGCGCCAACCCGCGCTCCAAGCCGCCCTTCCCTGCCGCCGTCGGCGTGTGGGGCAAGCCGACTTGCGTGAACAACGTTGAAACCCTGTGCAACGTGCCAGCGATCATCGCCGACGGCGTTGACTGGTACAAATCGTTGGCCCGCGAAGGCAGCGAAGACATGGGCACCAAGCTCATGGGCTTCTCCGGCAAGGTCAAGAACCCTGGCCTGTGGGAGCTGCCGTTTGGCGTGACCGCACGCGAGCTGTTCGAGGACTACGCCGGTGGCATGCGCGACGGCTACACCTTGAAAGCCTGGCAGCCAGGCGGCGCCGGTACCGGCTTCCTGCTCCCTGAGCACCTCGACGCACAAATGTATGCCGGCGGTATCGGCAAGGTCGGTACCCGTATGGGCACTGGCCTGGCGATGGCGGTGGACAACACCGTGAACATGGTTTCGTTGCTGCGCAACATGGAGCAGTTCTTTGCCCGTGAATCCTGCGGCTTCTGCACCCCGTGCCGTGACGGCTTGCCCTGGAGCGTCAAGCTCTTGATGGCGATCGAGAACGGTGAAGGCCAGCCAGGTGACATCGAGACCCTGCTGGGTCTGGTCGGCTTCCTCGGCCCGGGCAAGACCTTCTGTGCTCACGCACCGGGCGCCGTGGAGCCATTGGGCAGCGCAATCAAATACTTCCGCTCGGAGTTCGAAGCCGGCATCGCGCCTGTCAGCGCCGCCGTCCCGCCTCTGGCAAGGCCGATCGTAGTCGGCGCGTAACGCTTTAAAAGGCGAAGGGTCCGTGCCCTTCGCTTTCTCATGGGCTGACGCCGTATAGGCTGTGTTGATGCCCATGAATAACAAGATTCCATTAGCCACGCCCGCTGACAACGGGCCAACGAAGAACTTTGAACCATGGCCACTATCCACGTAGACGGCAAAGCGCTCGAAGTCGATGGGGCAGACAACCTGTTACAGGCATGTCTCTCACTAGGCCTCGACATCCCGTATTTCTGCTGGCACCCCGCGCTTGGTAGCGTCGGTGCCTGTCGCCAGTGTGCGGTCAAGCAATACACCGACGAGAACGACACCCGTGGTCGTATTGTCATGTCCTGCATGACCCCAGCCACCGACAACACCTGGATCTCCATTGAAGATGAAGAATCCAAGGCGTTCCGCGCCAGTGTCGTCGAATGGCTGATGACCAACCACCCGCACGACTGCCCGGTCTGTGAGGAAGGCGGTCACTGCCACCTGCAAGACATGACGGTGATGACCGGCCACAACGAGCGCCGTTATCGCTTCACCAAACGCACGCACCAGAACCAGGACCTCGGCCCGTTCATTTCCCACGAGATGAACCGCTGCATCGCCTGCTACCGTTGTGTGCGTTTCTATAAAGACTACGCTGGCGGCACCGACCTGGGCGTCTTCGGCGCCCATGACAACGTGTACTTCGGTCGCGTTGAAGACGGCGTGCTCGAAAGCGAGTTCTCCGGCAACCTCACCGAGGTCTGCCCGACCGGTGTGTTCACCGACAAGACCCACTCCGAGCGCTACAACCGCAAGTGGGACATGCAGTTCTCGCCGAGCATCTGCCATGGCTGCTCCAGCGGTTGCAACATTTCCCCGGGCGAGCGCTACGGCGAACTGCGTCGTATCGAAAACCGCTTCAACGGTTCGGTCAACCAGTACTTCCTGTGCGACCGTGGCCGTTTCGGCTACGGCTACGTCAACCGCGAAGACCGCCCACGCCAGCCGCTGTTGGCCGGTGGCGCCAAGCTGAGCCTGGACGATGCGCTGGATAAAGCCGCCGACCTGCTGCGCGGCCGCAACATCGTCGGTATCGGTTCGCCGCGCGCCAGCCTCGAAAGCAACTACGCGTTGCGCGAACTGGTCGGTGCCGAGCACTTCTACTGCGGTATCGAAGCCGGTGAGTTGGAGCGCATCCGCCTGGTCCTGCAAGTGCTGAACGACAGCCCGCTGCCAGTGCCGAACATGCGCGACATCGAAGACCACGATGCGATCTTCGTCCTCGGCGAAGACCTGACCCAGACCGCCGCGCGTATTGCGCTGTCGCTGCGTCAGTCGGTCAAAGGCAAGGCCGAAGACATGGCCGAAGACATGCGTGTTCAGCCTTGGCTCGACGCCGCCGTAAAAAACATCGGCCAGCACGCGCTGAACCCGCTGTTTATCGCAAGCCTGGCTGAAACCAAGCTCGACGACATCGCCGAAGAATGCGTTCACGCCGCACCGGATGACCTGGCTCGCATCGGTTTCGCCGTGGCCCACGCCCTCGACGCCAGCGCGCCTGCCGTCGACGGCCTGGACACTGAAGCCGTTGAACTGGCCCAGCGCATCGCCGACGCCCTGCTCGCGGCCAAGCGACCATTGATCATTGCCGGCACCTCGTTGGGTTCCAAGGCACTGATTGAGGCTGCTGCGAATATCGCGAAGGCCTTGAAGCTGCGCGACAAGAACGGTTCCATCAGCCTGGTGGTGCCGGAAGCCAACAGCCTCGGCCTGGCGATGCTCGGTGGCGAGTCCCTGGACGCGGCCCTGCAAGCGGTGATCGACGGCAATGCCGACGCCATCGTGGTGCTGGAAAACGACCTGTACACCCGCACCGATTCGGCCAAGGTCGACGCGGCGCTGGACGCCGCCAAAGTACTGATCGTGGCCGACCACCAGAAGACCGCCACCAGCGAGCGTGCCGACCTGGTACTGCCAGCCGCCACCTTCGCCGAAGGCGACGGTACGCTGGTCAGCCAGGAAGGCCGCGCCCAGCGCTTCTTCCAGGTGTTCGACCCGAAATACATGGACGCCAGCATCCTGGTGCACGAAGGCTGGCGCTGGCTGCATGCCCTGCGCGCCACCCTGCTGAACCAGCCGATCGACTGGACCCAGCTCGACCACGTGACCGCAGCGGCCGCCGCAAGCGCCCCGCAGCTGGCCCGTATCGTCGACGCTGCTCCGTCCGCCTCGTTCCGCATCAAGGGCATGAAACTCGCCCGTGAACCGCTGCGTTACTCCGGTCGTACCGCCATGCGCGCCAACATCAGCGTGCACGAACCGCGTACCCCGCAAGACCCGGACACCGCGTTCGCCTTCTCCATGGAAGGTTACTCGGGTTCGGTCGAGCCGCGTCAGCAGGTGCCATTTGCCTGGTCGCCGGGTTGGAACTCGCCGCAAGCCTGGAACAAGTTCCAGGACGAAGTCGGTGGTCACATCCGCGCTGGCGACCCGGGCACCCGCCTGATCGAAAGCACCGGTGACGCGCTGAACTGGTTCGCTGCCGTACCGCGTCCGTTCAACCCGGCCCAGGGCACCTGGCAGGTTGTGCCGTTCTTCCACCTGTTCGGCAGCGAAGAGACCTCTTCCAAAGCCGCGCCGGTGCAAAGTCGCATTCCTGAAGCCTACGTGTCGGTGGCCAAGTCCGAAGCCGACCGCCTGGGCGTCAACGACGGTGCCCTGCTCAGCCTGAACGTAGCTGGCCAGACCCTGCGTCTGCCGCTGCGCATCAACGATGAGTTGGGTGCTGGCCTGGTTGCACTGCCTAAAGGCCTCGCGGGTATTCCGCCTGCGATCTTTGGCAAAACCGTTGACGGTCTGCAGGAGGCAGCGCAATGACCTGGTTCACCCCGGAAGTAATTGACGTGATCATTTCGGTGGTCAAGGCCATCGTGATCCTGTTGGCCGTGGTCGTTGCGGGCGCCCTCCTCAGCTTCGTCGAACGTCGCCTGCTGGGCTGGTGGCAGGACCGTTACGGTCCGAACCGCGTTGGCCCATTCGGCATGTTCCAGATCGCCGCCGACATGCTGAAAATGTTCTTCAAGGAAGACTGGACCCCACCGTTTGCCGACAAGGTGATCTTCACCCTGGCACCGGTCGTGGCCATGAGCGCCTTGCTGATCGCCTTCGCGATCATCCCGATCACCCCGACCTGGGGCGTGGCGGACCTGAACATCGGCTTGCTGTTCTTCTTCGCCATGGCCGGTTTGTCGGTCTACGCGGTGCTGTTCGCCGGTTGGTCAAGTAACAACAAGTTCGCCCTGTTGGGCAGCTTGCGGGCCTCGGCCCAGACCGTGTCCTACGAAGTGTTCATGGGCCTGGCGCTGATGGGCATCGTGGTGCAGGTCGGCTCGTTCAACATGCGCGACATCGTCGAGTACCAGGCGCAGAACCTGTGGTTCATCATTCCGCAGTTCTTTGGCTTCTGCACCTTCTTCATCGCTGGCGTCGCCGTGACTCACCGTCACCCGTTCGACCAGCCGGAAGCGGAACAGGAACTGGCTGACGGTTACCACATTGAATACGCCGGCATGAAATGGGGCATGTTCTTCGTTGGCGAATACATCGGCATCATCTTGATCTCGGCCCTGTTGGTCACGCTGTTCTTCGGCGGCTGGCACGGTCCGTTCGGCATCCTGCCGCAGTTGGCGTTCTTCTGGTTCTTCCTGAAGACCGCGTTCTTCATCATGTTGTTTATCCTGCTGCGCGCTTCCATTCCGCGTCCACGATACGACCAGGTGATGGATTTCAGCTGGCGCTTCTGCCTGCCGCTGACCCTGATCAATTTGCTGGTGACGGCTGCCGTTGTGTTGTTGAACACGCCAGCCGGCGCGGTTCAGTGAGGATTTGACCCATGTTCAAATATATTGGCGACATCGTTAAGGGTACCGGTACCCAGTTGCGAAGCCTGGTGATGGTGTTCGGTCACGGCTTTCGCAAACGCGACACCCTGCAATACCCGGAAGAAGCGGTGTACCTGCCGCCGCGCTATCGCGGCCGTATCGTACTGACCCGCGACCCCGATGGCGAAGAGCGTTGCGTAGCCTGCAACCTGTGTGCCGTGGCGTGCCCGGTGGGTTGCATCTCCCTGCAGAAAGCTGAAACCGAAGACGGTCGCTGGTACCCGGACTTCTTCCGCATCAACTTCTCGCGCTGCATTTTCTGCGGCCTCTGCGAGGAAGCTTGCCCGACCACCGCAATCCAGCTGACACCGGATTTCGAGATGGCCGAGTTCAAACGTCAGGACCTGGTGTACGAGAAAGAAGATCTATTGATCTCTGGTCCCGGTAAAAACCCTGATTACAACTTCTATCGTGTTGCAGGTATGGCCGTTGCCGGTAAGCCCAAAGGCGCCGCACAAAACGAAGCCGAGCCGATCAACGTGAAGAGCTTGCTGCCTTAAGGAAGAAAGATGGAATTCGCTTTCTATTTCGCGTCCGGTATTGCAGTGGTGTCCACGCTTCGCGTGATCACCAACACCAATCCTGTGCACGCCCTGCTCTACCTGATCATTTCGTTGATCGCCGTGGCCATGACGTTTTTCAGCCTCGGCGCACCGTTCGCCGGTGTGCTGGAAGTGATCGCCTACGCCGGCGCCATCATGGTGCTGTTCGTGTTTGTGGTGATGATGCTCAACCTGGGGCCGGCTTCGGTCGCCCAGGAACGCGTCTGGCTCAAGCCCGGCATCTGGCTCGGCCCGGTGATCCTGGCAGCCTTGCTGCTGGGTGAACTGCTGTATGTGCTGTTCGCTCACCAGAGCGGCCAGGCCATCGGCCACACCACCGTAGACGCGAAAGCCGTGGGCGTCAGCCTGTTCGGCCCGTACCTGCTGGTGGTCGAACTGGCTTCGATGCTGCTGCTCGCCGCAGCCATCACCGCCTTCCACTTGGGCCGCAACGAAGCCAAGGAGCAATGACGATGCCTGCTATCCCTTTGGAGCATGGTCTGGCGGTCGCCGGCATCCTGTTCTGCCTTGGCCTGGTCGGCCTGATGGTTCGCCGTAACATTCTGTTCGTGTTGATGAGCCTGGAAATCATGATGAACGCCGCCGCACTGGCGTTCGTTGTTGCAGGTAGCCGATGGGCGCAGCCGGATGGGCAAGTCATGTTCATCCTGGTGATCAGCCTGGCAGCCGCCGAGGCCAGTATCGGCCTGGCGATCCTGCTGCAACTGTATCGTCGCTTCCACACGCTTGATATCGACGCTGCCAGTGAGATGCGCGGATGAACATGATCTTTCTGACTTTCGTATTTCCCCTGATCGGTTTCCTGCTGCTGTCGTTCTCCCGTGGACGCTGGTCGGAAAACCTGTCTGCCCTGATCGGTGTGGGTTCCATTGGCCTGTCGGCCATCGTGGCCGCCTACGTCATCTGGCAATTCAACGTGGCGCCGCCGGAAGGCGGTCACTACACCCTGGTGCTGTGGCAGTGGATGTCGGTGGACGGCTTCAAGCCCAACTTCGCCCTCTACGTCGACGGCCTGTCGATCACCATGCTCGGCGTGGTGGTGGGTGTAGGCTTCCTGATCCACCTGTTCGCGTCCTGGTACATGCGCGGTGAAGCGGGCTACTCGCGCTTCTTCTCGTACACCAACCTGTTTATCGCCAGCATGCTGTTCCTGGTACTCGGCGATAACCTGTTGTTCCTGTACTTCGGCTGGGAAGGCGTGGGCCTGTGCTCGTACCTGTTGATCGGTTTCTACTACAGCAACCGCAACAACGGTAACGCGGCACTCAAGGCCTTTATCGTTACCCGCATCGGCGACGTGTTCATGGCCATCGGCCTGTTTATCCTGTTCCAACAGGTGGGCACGCTGAACATCCAGGAACTGCTGGTGCTGGCACCGCAGAAATTCCAGGTCGGCGACTTCTGGATCACCCTCGCGACCCTGATGCTGCTGGGCGGCGCCGTGGGTAAATCGGCGCAACTGCCGCTGCAAACCTGGCTGGCGGACGCGATGGCCGGTCCTACGCCGGTCTCGGCGCTGATCCACGCCGCAACCATGGTGACCGCCGGTGTCTACCTGATCGCCCGTACCCACGGCCTGTTCACCCTGGCGCCGGACATCCTGCACCTGGTGGGCATCGTCGGCGGCGTGACCCTGGTACTGGCCGGCTTTGCCGCGCTGGTGCAGACCGACATCAAGCGTATCCTCGCCTACTCGACCATGAGCCAGATCGGCTACATGTTCCTGGCCCTGGGCGTTGGCGCCTGGGACGCGGCGATTTTCCACCTGATGACCCACGCCTTCTTCAAGGCCCTGCTGTTCCTTGCCTCCGGTGCGGTGATCGTTGCCTGCCACCACGAGCAGAACATCTTCAAGATGGGCGGCCTGTGGAAGAAACTGCCGTTGGCCTATGCCAGCTTCATCGTCGGTGGTGCCGCCCTGGCAGCCCTGCCGTTGGTGACCGCAGGTTTCTACTCAAAAGACGAAATCCTCTGGGAAGCCTTCGCCAGCGGTAACCAGAACCTGCTGTATGCAGGCCTGGTGGGCGCGTTCATGACCTCGCTGTACACCTTCCGCCTGATCTTCATCACCTTCCACGGTGAAGCCAAGACCGAAGCGCACGCAGGCCACGGCATCTCCCACTGGTTGCCACTGTCGGTGCTGATCATCCTGTCGACCTTCATCGGCGCGATGATCACCCCGCCGCTGGCCGGTGTACTGCCGGAAAGCGCCGGCCATGCCGGTGGCGCTGCCAAGCACAGCCTGGAAATCGCCTCGGGCGCCATCGCCATCGCCGGTATCCTGCTGGCCGCGCTGCTGTTCCTGGGCAAGCGTCGCTTCGTGACGGCTGTGGCCAACAGTGGCATTGGTCGCTTCCTGTCAGCCTGGTGGTTCGCCGCCTGGGGCTTCGACTGGATCTACGACAAACTGTTCGTCAAGCCATACCTTGCGATCAGCCACCTTCTGCGCAAAGACCCGCTCGACCAGACCATCGGCTTGATCCCGCGCGCCGCCAAGGCCGGTCACACCGCCCTGAGCCGCAGCGAGACGGGCCAATTGCGTTGGTATGCAGCTTCCATGGCCGTCGGTGCCGTGCTGGTGATCGGCGCCATCGTGGTGGTAGCGGTCTGACTATGTCTATGTACTTTGCGAACTTGCGAAAGGAAACGAGCCCGTCATGATTCTGCCCTGGCTAATCCTGATCCCCTTTATCGGCGGCCTGCTCTGCTGGATGGGTGAACGCTTCGGCGCCACCCTCCCCCGCTGGATTGCGTTGCTGACCATGTCCCTGGAACTCGCGCTCGGCCTCTGGCTGTGGGCCCACGGTGACTATTCATTCGCACCGGCACCGGGTGTCGATCCCACCTTCGCGCTTGAATTCAAGCACGTGTGGATCCAGCGCTTCGGCATCAACGTGCACCTGGCCCTCGACGGCCTGTCGCTGTTGATGATCCTGCTGACCGGCTTGCTGGGTATCCTCTCGGTACTCTGCTCCTGGAAAGAAATTCAGCGTCACGTGGGCTTCTTCCACCTGAACCTGATGTGGATTTTGGGCGGCGTTGTCGGCGTGTTCCTGGCGCTGGACCTGTTCATGTTCTTCTTCTTCTGGGAAATGATGCTGGTGCCGATGTACTTCCTCATCGCGCTCTGGGGTCACAGTTCTTCGGACGGCAAGAAAACCCGGATCTACGCGGCGACCAAGTTCTTCATCTTCACCCAGGCTTCCGGCCTGATCATGTTGGTGGCGATCCTGGGTCTGGTACTGGTCAACTTCAACAACACCGGCGTGATTACCTTCAACTACGCCGACCTGTTGAAAACCAAGATGTCCCTGACCACCGAGTACATCCTGATGCTGGGCTTCTTCATCGCCTTTGCGGTGAAGCTGCCGGTGGTGCCGTTTCACTCCTGGCTGCCTGACGCTCACGCCCAGGCGCCGACCGCAGGTTCCGTCGACCTCGCCGGTATCCTGCTGAAGACTGCTGCTTATGGTCTGCTGCGTTTCGCCCTGCCGCTGTTCCCGAATGCCTCGGCCGAGTTCGCGCCGATCGCCATGACCCTGGGTCTGATCGGGATCTTCTACGGTGCGTTCCTGGCTTTTGCGCAAACCGACATCAAGCGTCTGATTGCCTTCTCGTCCGTTTCCCACATGGGTTTCGTACTGATCGGCATCTACTCCGGCAGCCAACTGGCGCTGCAAGGCGCGGTGATCCAGATGTTGGCCCACGGTGTTTCGGCCGCCGCACTGTTTATCCTCAGTGGTCAGCTGTACGAGCGCCTGCACACCCGTGACATGCGTGAAATGGGTGGCGTGTGGTCGCGCATCGCGTACCTGCCGGCCATCAGCCTGTTCTTCGCCGCCGCATCCCTGGGCTTGCCGGGCACCGGTAACTTCATCGGCGAGTTCCTGATCCTGATGGGTTCGTTCGTCCACACGCCGTGGATCAGCGCCATTGCTACCTCGGGCCTGGTGTTTGGTTCGGTCTACTCGCTGATCATGATCCACCGCGCCTACTTCGGCCCGGCCAAGTCCGACACCGTCCTGCAAGGGATGGATGCTCGCGAACTGATCATGGTGCTCGGCCTTGCGGTGCTGCTGATCTACATCGGTGTGTACCCGCAACCGTTCCTGGACACTTCTGCCGCGACGATGCATGGCGTGCAGCAGTGGATCGGCACCGCCTTCTCTCAACTCGCTTCGGCCCGGTAAGAGCGCTATGGAATTCACGATCCAACACTTTATCGCGCTTGCGCCGCTGCTGATTACCAGCCTCACCGTTGTGGCGGTGATGCTGGCAATCGCCTGGCGCCGCAATCACTCGCAAACGTTCCTGCTGTCTTGTGCCGGGCTTAACCTGGCCCTGCTGTCGATCATCCCGGCACTCAAGGTCGCGCCATTGGCCGTGACCCCGCTGATGATGGTCGATGACTTCGCGCTGCTGTACATCGCGTTGATCCTGGTTGCCACCCTGGCCTGCGTCACCCTCGCCCACGCCTACCTTGGCGAGGGCGGCACTGGCTACCCAGGCAACAAGGAAGAGCTGTACCTGCTGATTCTGCTGGCCGCGGCCGGTGGCATCGTGCTGGTCAGCGCTCAGCACCTGGCCGGCTTGTTCATCGGCCTGGAACTGCTGTCGATCCCGACTTACGGCCTGGTGGCCTACGCCTTCTTCAACAAGCGCTCCCTGGAAGCCGGCATCAAGTACATGGTGCTGTCGGCTGCCGGTTCCGCATTCCTGTTGTTCGGTATGGCCCTGCTGTACGCCGAAGCCGGCAACCTGAGCTTCACCGGTATCGGTCACGCCCTGGCGGCCACCAACATGCCCGCGCCGATTGCCCAACTGGGCCTGGCGATGATGTTGATCGGCCTGGCGTTCAAGCTGTCCCTGGTGCCGTTCCACCTGTGGACCCCGGACGTGTACGAAGGCGCCCCGGCGCCAGTGGCTGCGTTCCTGGCCACCGCATCGAAGGTTGCTGTGTTTGCGGTGATGGTGCGTTTGTTCCAGATCTCGCCTGCGGCCAACACCGGCGTGCTGAGCACCGTGCTGACCGTGATCGCCATTGCGTCGATCCTGTTCGGTAACCTGCTGGCCTTGACCCAGAACAACCTCAAGCGTCTGCTGGGTTACTCGTCCATCGCGCACTTCGGCTACCTGCTGATCGCCCTGGTGGCGAGCAAAGGCCTGGCCGTGGAAGCCATGGGCGTGTACCTGGTCACCTACGTGATCACCAGCCTGGGCGCATTTGGCGTAATTACGCTGATGTCCTCGCCGTTCAAAGGCCGTGACGCCGACGCGCTGTACGAATACCGCGGCCTGTTCTGGCGCCGTCCGTACCTGACCGCCGTGCTTACCGTGATGATGCTGTCCCTGGCCGGTATCCCGCTGACCGCAGGCTTCATCGGCAAGTTCTACATCGTGGCTACCGGTGTTGAAGCCCACGAATGGTGGCTGGTTGCCTCATTGGTACTGGGCAGCGCCATCGGCGTGTTCTACTACCTGCGCGTGATGGTCACCCTGTACCTGATCGAGCCAAACCTGCGCCGCGTAGACGCCGAGCTGCACTGGGAACAGAAGGCAGGTGGCGTGATGCTGCTGGCCATCGCCCTGCTCGCGTTCTTCCTGGGCGTATACCCACAACCGTTGCTCACCCTGGTGCAGCACGCGGTGCTGGGCGTTTGATCGCTTAGAGTGAAGCAGTAAACAAAACGGCGCCTTCGGGCGCCGTTTTGCGTTTCTGAGGGCCAGTTTTTTTACCTGCTCATACTGTAGAAATTTCCTTCATCTACTACCTATTCGTCTGGCATCTACTCGCTGAAGGCGGCCTTATGGTGGTTGCGTTTTAGGAAAGTTCCCACAGCCCGGTCACTTGACCCAAGGCGCGTGGGCCACCACACTATACGCAGGCTACGTACAGAACATGGATGCTCTATTTATCGAGTTGCCGGCCTTTGAACGGCATCGCAGGGACTATCTGAGTGACGAGCTATTCCAGGGCTTTCAACAGGAGTTGATGAAGAACCCGCAAGCGGGCGACGTGATCGAGGGAGCCGGCGGGTTGCGCAAGGTCCGTTTCGTCGATGAGCGACGCAACAAAGGCAAACGCGGGGGCTTGCGAGTCATTTACTACTGGTGGTCGGGCGGCACGCAATTCTGGTTATTCACCCTGTACGGCAAACACGAACAGGACGACCTTACCCCCAACCACAAGAAAGCCCTAAAACACATGCTGGACAGGGAAATCAAAGCGAGAACACATCATGAAACGTGAAATCTTTTCCGAACTGGTCGAAGGCTTCGACGCCCTGGCCGAAGAACGCCAAGGCAAAGTCACCCTGCGGACCCACAAGGTCCATCTCAACAACCTGGCCCCGCTGAGCGCCGAAGAAGTGGTCGCCGTGCGCCAACAACTCAACCTCTCGCGCTCGGTGTTCGCCATGTACCTGCGCACCAACGTGCGCACCCTGGAAAACTGGGAACAAGGCCGGGCCAAGCCCAACGCCCAGGCCACCACCTTGATCCGGCTGGTGGCGCGCTTTCCGGAAACCGTGGCGCAGCTCGCTGCACTAGGCTAAAGAACCACACCGTGGTGATCCGGCTTGCAGTGCTGAACGGCTGGTTGTGGCGAGCGGACTTGTTGCGGTGAGCAGACTCGTTGTGTGGAGTGGGTTTGTATTGGCGAGCGGGCTTGTTGTGGCGAGCGGGCTTGCCCCGCGTTGGAGCGCGCAGCGCTCCCAGCAAAACACAAAGTCACCCCGCTCGTGGGTAATGCCAGACCCGATCGGCACAACCCTAAGCCGGTTATCACGCGCGTACCAGGCAATCGGCGCGCTTTTTAATTCGCCAAAAAGCAGGGCTTGGGCGGACAGTCGAATGCGGGGCGTTGGCCGCCCCGCATTCAGGCGTGCGCTTAGAACGCGATACCGACTTTAAAACCGTACTCGTCGCGCTTGAGCTTGGTGTTGTCGGCGACATAGGAGTCGTCGTCGAGTTTGTATTCGGTGCGGGTGTAATACAGGCCCGCCATCACCGGCAAGTCACCTTTCTGGTTCATCAGCAGGCTGACTTCGGCGTACGGGTTGGTGCGATCCTTGAGGTCCACCGTGTCGCTGCCCAGGCCATCGACCTTGAGCTTGGCCCGGCCGTCGATGGTGCGGCGGGCACCCGCTTCGACGCGCAGGGTCATGTCATCGAACTGGTGGTTGTAACCCAGCGCGGCCTTGGCAAACGGCGATTTGTTGGTGAGCTTGACGTCGTAATCGTTGGTGTCCGGCTCGTAACGGGTCCAGCTGTAGCCACCACCGACGATCACGTCGACGAAGTTGCGCGCGTCCAGCGCGGCACGCCAGCCAAGGTCGAGGTCAGCCTGGCCTTCCTTGAGTTTATTGCTACTTTTTTCGCCGTATTTGGCTTCGATACCGGCTTGGTAAATGAAGCCGGACTCGGCGGTGAGCTTGTTGCCGAAGTTGTAGAACAGGCCCGCTTCGGGCATGTGGTCCTTGTCGCTTTCGCTGCCACCTTCGAGTTTGAAGTCGTTATAGCTGCCCTGCAGGCCCAGGACGGAAATCGGGCCAGTGGGTGCTGCGGCGAACACCACAG
This sequence comes from Pseudomonas sp. FP2338, assembly GCF_030687515.1. NCBI lineage: Bacteria > Pseudomonadati > Pseudomonadota > Gammaproteobacteria > Pseudomonadales > Pseudomonadaceae > Pseudomonas > Pseudomonas sp. FP2338. The sequence continues at coordinate 3,856,349 of NZ_CP117436.1, forward strand.
CAGGCGCGGTAACCAGCGCCAGCAACGAGGAACCCTTGAGGAATTTTCCGAATAGCTTGGACATCGTTTTACATCTCCTTGTCTGGTGAGCAAATTATTCAGGAAACGGTTCGAACCTCGGCGTTTGCCAAAGGTTCGAATTAATTTGCATTGACATGAAGGTAAAACGGTTCAGCGAAGGCTCTAACTCAAGGTTCCCTAGAGTTTGCCATTACTAAGCCATCAAGGGCTTGGCGAAGTTGCGGATGCTTCGGCAAACAAATACCGAAGGTGCCCTGCAGCAATTCCAGTAACTCATCGGCACTTTCGACTGCGCGTTTTTCGCTGGGCTGGTCAAGGCAATGAACCGCGTAATTGGCATTGGCCAAGGTATGCCGTTTACCCGGCGCCAACCGCGCCGCTTTCAGTTGCCCGACGAAAACGGAAGCCGGGTGCGTCGACACGTACCAATTGCCGATGGTGTAGTCGATGTCGGCCTGCACTTGCAGGTCGAACACATATAAGCCTCGCCATTCCTCGCCCACCAGCGCCCACAGGGTGTAATCGGCACCGTTGAAGGTCAGGCGATAAGGTTCATGGGCGGTGGCCTGGGGCACCTCGGTGTCCAGCTGCAACGGGCTGCTGGGCACCATGCCACCAAAGCCGACATCGGTGACATAACGCACGCCGTCCAGGGTCACCAGGCTCAGACGATGGGTGCGCCCGGTGCGCGCATCAGGCGGCCCGCCCATCACCACCCAGCCGGTAAGCCCGCGTGCGTCGAAACCCAGCGCCTGCAATAGCGCCAGGAACAGGTAGTTAAGCTCGAAACAGTAACCGCCACGCCCGTCCAGCAGGACCTTTTGCTCGATGCTGGGCAGATCGATCGGCACCGGGGCCTGCAGCAATGTCGACAGGCTCTCAAAGGCGAAGGTGCAGACGTGCCGCAGCTGCAGGTCCTGCAGGGTTTTGAGCGTGGGCGGCGGGGGCGAGTCGTAACCCAGACGCTGCAGATAGAGCTGGCTGTGAGTCAATCGGGACATGGCGCGATCCTTGGGCGCGTGACGAGTGCGTCACTATGCCGCGCCAGCGTACGACTTGTCATTTTGAGTGAACCTTTTTGAAAGCCCACCTATCCATCTATAACAAGACAGGGAGGCAACATGAGTACCGCAAAAATCTACACCATTCACTATCAACTGCACGGTCAACCGAAATCCTTTGTGGTGCGCGCCGAGGTGATGAATAACGCTGAAGCGTGGCATTGGGCGGCGGTCGACGCCGATATTGCCCATGTCAGCCGCATAGGGCGCGTGGGCCATGAGCAGGTCAAGAAAACTACCCGGCCTTGGGCGGAGAAGTTTGGGATCAGCGAGGTTACCTGGGTGCCGCCCAAGTAGGTTTCGTTTGGATGTGATCAGGCCCCGCTTTTGCGGGGTTTGGTTTTTGGGGGTGTTGGGGGGTGTATATCCGTTATTTAGGTAACGGCGGCTTATGGTTCCGCTCTTACAGCGGCTCACTTTTTGAAGGACCGGAATGCCGGCCCAGCAAAAAGTAAGCAAAAAGTCCTCGCCCCAACACTCGGTGCCTCGCTGTGGCTCGGCATGCCCGCAATCCGACACTGATTTGAGGGGCCGCCGCCACGCGCCATCCATGGCGCGGGGCGGCTAAACCGGCATCCCTGCCGGTTTACCCCCCAAATCACTGTCGAATTCCGGCCATCGTGTTTGACGGGGCGATTTCAGATCAAGATCAAAATCACAAGCGCAGATCAAAAGACCGCTGACTTCGTCATCGAAAAGGATGTAAGGGCAACAGCAACAGCAACAGCAACAGCAACAGCAGAGCCATACTCGGTCAAAGGTGGGAGCTGGCTTGCCTGCGATGGCATCAACTCGGTGTGCCTGATGTACCGAGGTGTCTGCATCGCAGGCAAGCCAGCTCCCACAGAAAAGCAGCTCTTCGGTGCATGCAAATCCACAGTCGACCTCATGTTCAAAACTGCATACGGTCAACTGTGGGAGCGGGCTTGCTCGCGAATGCGGTGGGTCAGTCAATTCATCTATAACAGACATACCGCATTCGCGAGCAAGCCCGCTCCCACATTTAGACTGTGTTGCATCAGGTAGATATGCTGTTGCTTTGCACTTGATCTGGCTTTTGCTTCAACCACTCAGGTCGGCTTTCAGGCCGCCGTGCTCTGCTTTTGATCTTGCTTTTGATCTGAGGCGCCCCGTCAACCACGATGGCCGAACGCAGGCTTGAATCCGTGGGTAACCCGGCAGGACGCCGGGTTAGCCGCGCTGGGCCAAGGATGGCCCATCGCGGCGGCCCACGGATTCAAGCCGGAGTGCGGGCACACCGAGCCTAGGCGAGGTGCCGAGTGGTGGGGCACAGACCTTTTGGTTACTTTTGGGGCGTTTGCCAAAAGTGACCCGCTGTAAGAGCGGAACCATAGGCCGCCGTTACCGCAGCAATGGATATGTACACTATAAACGCCAACATCACCCAGGCTTCTTAAGATCCCCCAACGGATCATAATCCACCTTTTTGCGCTGCGCCTTGTCCTTATCCAACGGCGCAATTGCCGGCCCAATGGGATCAACCTGCGGGTCCGACACATCAGGCGAATCCGGATCAAACCCCAATTCATCCTCGCCGCTGGCATGCTCGCCCGAACCCGGGCCTTTTGGATGATTACTCACTGTCACCTCCTGAACCTATAGCGGGCGCGCCCTGTCATGCAGGTTTTCAAGGTCTTCCTCAACCCGCTCAACATCATCGTCCTGACGCTCGGCCGGGTCATTGGGCCGCAACGCATCGTTGTCACGCTCCTCCTCTCCCGGCGTACGGTCAGGGATGGGTGTACCCGGCGGCGGTTGCTTGTACTCAGACATGATGGCTTACCTCAAAAGGGCTACACAGATTTAGAGAAACCACCCCAAGCCATGGTTCAACTTGTTTGCCCAAAGCATGCGAAGATGCCACCCCGCCTTTCTTGAGACCTGACCCGGATGTTCGAGCTCAAACCCTGCGACCCCACCACCTTCCGCCAACAAACCCGCCGCAGCACGCTGATCATCGCCGTGCTGTTCATGGCCCTGGCCATGCTGCTGTCGACCCTCGCGGTGATGCTGTTCGGCGACCCCGGCGGCGACAATTTTCGTTTTAATGTCGGCGGCGTATTCGCCGGGGTATTGATCACCGTCGCCCTGGTGCGCGGCCCATTCTGGACCCAGCCATGGCTGGCGCCTGCAGTGTACGGCTGGCAGCTCAAGCGCAACCTGATGCGCGTGACCAATGTGATGCACACCCTCAAAGAACGCGTACAGGCCAACGACCCCACCGCCCTCAAGGTCCTGCGTTTTTACCACCTGGGGCTGACGCAGATGCATGAGCTGGACGCCAACTCCAGCGCCCAGGCGCAACTGGTCGGCGAGATGGAAGCCCATAGGGCGAAAATGCAGGCACTGGGGATCGACACCGACCAAACCCGCTTCGACCCCAGCTGGCTGGAAGGCTTTAAAAACCCATAATCAGCTGGAAGCCTTCGCGCGCCAGCAGAACACGGCGCTGACGGCAATCGCGGCGCCCGCCAGGCCAAACACCCACGGCGCCGACGCAACCGGTAGCAGCAACCCCGCCATCAGCGGCCCAAGGCCGGCGCCGACGTCACGCCAGACCGCATTGGAGGCCAGCGCGGAAACGCGCATCGAGCCAGGGTTGCGCTCGGCCACCAAGGTGGTCACCAGTGGCAGTTGCAAGGCGCGCAGCACCAGCACCGCGGCCGCGCCGACGATCACCCAATAACTGCCAAATGCCGTGAGCGCCAAGGCACTCAAGAACGAAAACAACAGCAGCATCGAGGTGGCGCCAAACCGCTGCGCCGCACGCCCACCCAGCGGGCTCAGGAGCATCTCCGAGGCATAGCGCAGGGCCATCAGGCCGCCGGCGATCAGTACCGCATCGCCGCCAAGAATCTTCTGCGCCTGGATCGACAAGCCGAAGATAAACAACCCGTCCAACGCCACGCCTTCGATAAACGACCACACCGCCACGCTGTCCGGCCACTTGAAGCGCCGCCCGGTGCTGTGCAAATCATGCCCGACGGTGGGCAAACCACGCGCCACCCACAGGCCTGCCAGGCAGCAGCCGGCGAGAATCAGGAAGATAGGTCGCGGCCCGGCCCACAGGGTCAGCCAGCCACCCAGCGGCAGCGCCAGCATCGGCCCCAGGGCGATCACCGCCCTGGAGCGCCCTGCCCTGCGCGCCGCGCCCGCTGGCTCAGAAGTGGCCAACACTTGGGTCGACAGGTTCAGCGCGGCAAAACACAGGCCCCAGATCAGCCGCAGCCCCAACAATGCGGCGAACCCAGACAGCATCGAGTTACCCAAGGCGCACACCGTGGCGGCACCGGCGGCGATCATGCAGGTCAGCCGGTCGCCATTATGGGCGTAGAAATTCAATACATGGCGGTAGCCGAAAATCCGCACCAGGCGGTTGGCTGCCAGCAACACCCCGGCCTGGGCCAGGGTGATGCCAAAGGCCTGGGATTCCATGGGCAGCAGCAAGTAGAGCAGCACGTCGCTGGGCAGGCATAACGCGAGGGTCAGTGCGGCACGTCGGGAGGTGGTATCAGCAGTGCGTAGGGCCAGGCTGGACATAAATCTGAAACATCCCGAAATATTCAGGCCGCCACGTTAGCGTTGCCGCCGCGTGTTTTACAAGGGCTAAACCTTGTGTTTATACGGCAACAGGCGCAGCCCACTGGCCACACTGCCCACCAGCGCAAACCCACAGCCCAGCCACAGCGCGTATTGCGGGCCGCTGCCCAGGGACAGGTGGAAACAGAACGCCACCAACGAGGCCCCCAGCGTTTGCCCCAGCAAGCGTGAAATCGCGACGATGCCACTGGCCCCACCGCTGCGGGCCAACGGCGCACTGGTCATGATCGCCTTGAGGTTGGGTGACTGGAAAAAACCGAAACCGGCGCCGCACAAAGCCATGCGCCAGCCGATATCAAAAGCGCTGGCGCCGCTGCCCAAGGTCGCTAACGCTGCCATGCCCGCGCTGAGCATCAGCAAACCGATGCCGCACAACAGGCCCAGCGACACACGATCCGCCAGACGCCCCGCCACCAAAGCCATCACCGCCACCACCGCAGGCCACGGTGTCATCAGAAAACCGGTTGCCACCTGGCTATGGCCGAGCACCGCCTGCAACAGAAACGGCAGTGATACAAAGGCCAGGCCCTGAGCGCTGAACGCACAGATGGCCGTGAGGGAAGACAGCGCAAACACCGGGCGCTTGAACAAGTCCACAGCCAGCATCGGCGCCGGGTGGCCGACCTCACGGCGCAACAGCAATGCACCGCACACCATCGCCAACGCAATCAAACCGAGGGTCAGTGTGCCTTGGGCGTCATGCACCGCCGTGCCCAGGCCCAGTACCAACAGCGCGAACAGGCCGGCACACAACAGCGCCGACAACCGATCGAACGCGTGGCCGGTCAACGGCAGTGTCGGCAATGAACGCAGGCCCAACCCCAGGGCAAGCAGCCCCAGCGGCACATTGATCAGGTACAGCCAATGCCAGCTCGCCACCGACAGAATCGCCGATGCGGCGGTCGGCCCCAGCGTGAAGGCCAACCCCACCACCAGCGAGTTATAGCCCAGGCCGCGCCCAAGCATTTTTGACGGATAGATATGCCGCAACAACGCCGTGTTGACACTCATCAGCGCCGCCGCCCCCAGCCCTTGGGCCACCCGCGCGGCGGTCAGGGTCAGCAAAGAACCGGCCAAACCGCAAAACAGCGACGAGACAATAAACAGCAGCAAACCACCGAGGTACACGCGCCGGTGGCCGAGCACATCACTGAGCGACGCGAACGGCAGCACCGTGGCGATAATCGCCAGCTGGTAGGCGTTCACCACCCAGATCACCGAGGCCGAATCAGTGCCAATACCCTGTGCCAGCGTCGGCAGCGCCGTATTGACGATGGCGGTGTCCAGGGTTGCCATGCCAATGCCCAAAGACAAGGCGATCACCGCCGGCAAGCGTTTATTGGAAGGCAGCCCATCGGCAACAGAAGACATGAACAATCCGCACAGGTGACAAGGGCGATTAGATTACGGGCTGCGCGGATTTTTTTCAGTGGCCAATTGCCTGGCTGTCCGAATTTTCATGTTTGATGGCTGGGGCAAGCCATAATGCCAGTCAGTTAAGCGCAGATCCCCTGTGGGAGCGGGCTTGCTCGCGAAAGCGGTGGGTCAGTCAACATCAATGTTTGCTGGGCCGACGTCTTCGCGGGCAAGCCCGCTCCCACATTTGATCTTCGCTGCTTTGAGCATTTCGTTCGCTTAACTGACTGGCATTAGGGCAAGCCACATTTGCGTTGCGAACGGGGCTAATGCGGCGAGCGGGCTTGTTGTGGCGAGCGGGCTTGCCCGCGTTGGAGTGCGAAGCACTCCCAGTAAAGCCACCTCGGGTACTCCTGACAGATTTGGTCGCCAGTTTTGGGGCCGCTTCGCAGCCCAACGCGGGGCAAGCCCGCTCGCCACAACAAGCCTGCTCGTCCCAAACAACAAGCCTGCTCGCCACAAACAACAAGCCCAATCGCCACACATTACTCAATCGCCACAGGCTCAACGATCAACTCACTGCCCAACCACCCGGCCAAGTACTCACCGGCCTGGGCCACACCCGCCTCTTCACCCAGGCGCGCCACCAGAAACTCGCACAGCCCGGCAAAGCTGCCGTCGGCCTGCAGGTGCAACACGGCCTCAAATTCCAACGCACTGACCTGGCGTAAACGTGAGGTGTACTGACGCCGCCACACCAACACACCACCGGCCTCTGCCAGCATCATCGCCTGCGGCGCAGCCGTGTCTTGCCACAGTGCCGACCAGATAGCCTCGGCATTAGTGGTCAGTGCATGGCAGCGCAACGACGGCGTCAGGCGTAAAACGGCGCTGTCCCAATCCAACTCGGCCAGGGCTTGCAACGGCAAGGGCGACGCATCGGCGGCGACAAACGCCTCATTGAGCGCCGACTCGATCCAAGCCAGTTCGTGCACATCCGGGTTATTCGGCAACACGGCCTTCAAGGTTGCGTAAAACCCTTCGGGATACGCATCCAGGGTCCAGGCATGCGGGGGTTGCTGGTCGATATGGGTAATGCTGGCCACCAGAAACGCCTCCTCTCCCAGCCAACGTCGCACAAGGGGAAACGCCTGTTGCAGGCAACCCACCAACTGCGCGCGATAGTTGTTCTGGTACACGGCCAGGCCTGCGTGCCGGTCGCCCAGCAGCCGGGCCGAATCATCCGACCCACTCACCAGCCAGGTGCGAAATGCCTGCTGCCACTGCGCCAGGTTCATCGTGCCCGCCCCAAAGCCCGTGCCTTCGACAGCTCCTCAAGCAACTCGGCCAGCGGCGGGATGGCATCATCGCGCTCGATCATCGTGGCCACCGGCCCCAGCAGCGCAATGGCCTTGGCATACAAATCCCAGACCCCGGCACACACCGGGCTGTCGTGGCTGTCGATCAACAGCTCACGGCCCTGGCTATGGCCGGCCAAGTGAATCTGGCGCACGCGCTCGGCGGGAATACCGTCGAGAAACGCCAGGGCATCAAAGCCATGGTTGCTGGCGCTGACAAACACATTGTTGACGTCCAATAGCAACTCGCAGCCTGTGCGCTCGGCCATGGCGGTAATAAATGCCCATTCGCTCATGCAGGCCCCGTCAAACGCCAGGTAACTGGATGGGTTTTCCACCAGCAGCGTGCGGCCCAGCACATCCTGGGCCTGATGAATATTGGCGCACACGCGGTCCAGAGCCTCGTCCGTATAGGGCACCGGCAACAAGTCGTGGGCATTGAAACCCCCGCTGCGCGACCAACTCAGGTGATCGGAGACAAACAGCGGCTGCACCTCATCGACCAGCGACTTGAGGCGCCGCAGGTACGCTTGGTCCAGCCCTTCGGCGGTGCCGATCGACATCGACACCCCGTGCAGCGCCACCGGGTAACGCTCGCGGATCTGGCGCAGGATGTGCCGTGGTTGCCCACCTGCGACCATAAAATTCTCAGAGATCACTTCAACAAAATCCACCGGCACCGAGGTTTCCAGGAAATCGCCGTAGTGCTCCTTGCGCAGCCCCAGGCCATAGCCGGAAAAGCGCGGGTTAAATGTCGGCATCATCGGTACTCCAGCAAAAAACTGTGGCGAGGGAGCTTGCTCCCGCTCGGCTGCGCAGCAGTCGCCCGTTTCTGGAGGCGCTGCACAAGCAAGCTTGCTCGCCACAGGAAGGCGTTATTTCGGCTCAGTCAACGTGCCGCCGGCCTTAAGGCACTCAGACGGCGTCTTGACGATCACACCCTCGCCCTTGCAACTGTTAAGGCCCTTGCAGTCGTGCTTGGCGGTGGCACACAGGCTTTCGCCCTTGCAGCTGTTGACGCCGTAGCAACGGCCGGGTTTTTCCTGCTGGTCGGCGGCGCTGGCGGCACCGGCGAATGACCCCGACGCCATGGCAATCAGGGCGGCGGCAGCGGCGAGGCTCAGACGGGATTTGAGTGCAGTGTTCATGGGTATTTCCTTTTTGAGTGCTGTGTGGGGTGAGAGCAATTATTTGATAACGGAAGCAGCGTCTTCGATGACCTTCGCCACCGCCTCAGGCTGGGAGATGTACACCGAGTGGCTCGCCTTGATTTCGGTGACCTTGGAACCGGCGCGCTGGTACATCCAGCGCTGCAGCGCGGGGCTCAGCGCGCGGTCTTCGGTGGACACCACGGCATACGTCGGCTTTTTGTGCCACGCCGCCGCCCACACGGTGCCGCCGAACAAGGCGGTGGTGGCCGGCACTTGGGAGGCGGCCATGAAGTCGGTGCGGTTGGGGGTCAGGTCAGCGGCAAAATCGGCGTTGTATTTGTTGCGATCGAAGAACAAATGGCCGTCGCGGCTCTGCTTGATGTCATCGCTGGGCGCCGGCATCGAGCCGATCAACTGGGCCATGTTCTCGCCCACCTCCGGCTGCAGCGCCGAGACGTAGACCATCGACTTGACCTTGTCGCGGTCGCCGGCAATCGAGATCACCGCGCCACCGGAACTGTGGCCCACCAAGACCACCGGGCCGACTTGCTGCTCCAGCACTTCACGTGCCTCGGCCACATCCGCCGCGAGGTTTTCGTGGCCCTGGTGCACCACGGTGACCTTGTAGCCCTTGTGAATCAGGATGTCGTGCACCACACGCCAACCGGAACCGTCGACAAATGAACCGGGCACGATCACCACACTTTTACCGGTGCCGGGCTGCGGTGTATCGGCCGCCTGGGCCAGTACGGGGACCGTCAGGGCCACGGCCATGGTCAAACAAGAAAGCATGCGCATCGGGTATCTCCATCAGGGTTGTCAAGGTTTGCCGAACAGCTGGCGATCCAGCGACCACGCTCCGCCGCCATAGGCCAGCAGTGGCAGCAACAGGCCGGCCCAGGTCAGGTGCGTCGGCCAGGCCTCGGGGTACACGAACACCTCGATCACCAGGGTCATGCCCAGCAGCGCGGCGGCCGCCGGGCGCGTCAGCAGGCCCAGCACCAGCAAGAGCGCAAACAGGTGTTCGGCGTAGGTCGCCAGGTACGCGGCCCAGTCCGGCGGGATCAGCGGCAAGGCGTACTCCGAACGGAACAGGGTGTAGGTCGACGGCTTGAGGCTCAGAAATCCGCTGACCTTGGTACGCCCGGACAAAAAGAACACCGCCGCGATGCCCAGCCGGGCCACCAGCAACAGCAGCGCCTGGGGCAACAGGCGCTGGATCACGGCTGTTCCGTCAGGCTGCCGAAGCCTTTGGGCGTCTTGATCTGGGTGCAGGTGCCCTTGTCGACCAATACCCAGGCGTTGCCCTGGTAATCGGCGGTGGCGGTGCCGGCGCACGAGGTGCCTTTGCCGGCGGCGCAGTCGTTGGCACCGGCGAGGGCCACGCCGAAGCATTTTTCCTGGGGCTTGGCGTCGTCGGCATGGGCCATCGCCGCAAGGGCGCTGAGGGACAGGGCGAAAGTGGCCGCAAGGGCCGCATAGGGTCGCTTCATCGGTGTATCTCCTGGCTTGACTGAGTGTGGCCAGGGCGCGTGTGGCGGTGAGTGACCGCCTGCGCCAGCTGGTGAGCAGAGTTAAAGCCAGGCGTGTATCCGGTCTGTGTCGCCGACACGCCAGAACGTCATGCCGATGTATCAAGGTGGCGCGGGGATACTTTGTAATACAAAGCCACTAGAGCACCGCCAAATCCCCAGCGTTTTATTCGGCACCTCGAACGGCACCATTAGAACTATTGGTGTTCGCGAACGAAGGCATCCCCAGGTCGCCAACGAGCACAAAGATCACCCTGAATTTAAGGCCGGGCGCTGATGATCCATGCCGATGGCGACAACCATTCGGACATGCCCAAGCTGCGGGGTGGTGGCGGTGAGCGCGGAGTGTGGGGCGTGATCCAAGCACCCACACAAATCAAACGGTGGGAGCTGGCTTGTGTGGCGAGGGAGCTTGCTCCCGCTGGGGTGCGAAGCGCCCCCAGGATAGCTGCGACTGCTGCGCAGTCGAACGGGAGCAAGCTCCCTCGCCACAGACCCCCACACCGTTTCAGATCTGGGGGATCAGACGAATGCGCTCAGGTCCAAATGCCCATCCTTCACCGGCGGGCACCAGTAATACCCACCGGTCAACGGCGTACTGATCCGGTACAACCCATCCACAATCCCGTCTTCCAACCCGCTCATGCGCCGCAATTGCGCTTCAAACGCATCGAAGGAATGCCCAAACGCCAGGAACATCAACCCCGCCTGGCCGTTCTCGGCCCACGGCATCGAGCGGCGCACTACAAAGGCTTGCGGGGTAAAACTTTCCTGGGCGGTGCGCTTGGTGTGAGCAGATTCGGGGGCGTCGTCCAGCTCTTCGTTATCGCCATGGCGGCGGCCGATGATGTGGTCACGCTCCTGGCCGGGCAACGCGGCAAAACCGTCGAGGTCGTGTTGCCATTGCTGGATCGCGGCAAAGCTGGCGCCGCTGTCGGTGAGGGCGGCTTCGACGGCGGCGTCGTCGTGGGGGTTTTCGGTGCCGTCTTCGTAATCGGTCAGATCGAAGCCGGTTTTGTAGCGGAAGCCTTCGGTCATCTGCACCAGCCGGAATGCCGGGGCCAGGGCTTTTTCAAATGCGCGGCTGCGCAGCAGCAGTTCACCGCGATCCACACCGTGCAGCCACACCCACAACGCCTGCTGAGTAGACGGGTTATGCGCGCCGGGGCCCGTGACGGCGGGGAATGCGCGCAGCCCTTCAATGTGCGCGCCGAGCGAAGTCACCAGCGGCTCGCCAAAACCGACCACTGCGCCCGCGTCCGCCAACTGCACCAGCGCGTCCAACGCGGCGGGTACGGCTGCCAATACGTCAACGGCAAAAAACAGATGGCGTGCCTGCAACGGCACCGGTGCGGCAAGAATGCCCGGCTGGTAGTGACTCATGTGAACTCCTTCTGAAAAGCCGCGCAGTTTACCCCAACAGGCAGGGCACACGCGGGCTTGTGCTCAAGGTTTTCCAGATCACGCGGTTCCAGGCCCAATTGCGCCTTGAACTGCGCCCAGCCTTTGGGCGTGACCCGCACCGCACGTGAATCCTTGGCGCGGCGCAACCAACCGGCATCGCACCAGGCACTGAACAATTGCACGCCGAGCGGGCCGGCCACGTGATGGGTGCGCTCGGTCCAGTCCAGGCATTGGCGCGCAGGTTTCAAGGCGCTTGAGTCGATGCCCAGGGTCTGCAACCAGGCTGCGCCTGCGGGCAGCACTTTATAGTGTTTATCGCCGACGGCGCGCAGGTAATGGCGTTTTTCCAGCGCCTGGGTCACCGCGACGCCCAACTGCCCGGCCAGATGGTTGTAGCAGCAGCGCGCAAACCGTAGCCCTTGGGCCTCGCGGCTTTGGGGTTTGAGCACGATCGCCGACAACGGCGCAATCGCACTGAGAAACTCGATCGCCTGGGCCACATGCTCCCCGGCCAGGCGGTAATAGCGATGCCGGCCCTGGGTTTGGCAAGCGAGCAAACCACCGGCGACCAATTTGGCCAGGTGGGTGCTGGCGGTCTGCGCGGTGATGCCGGCAGCAAAGGCCAGTTCACCCGCAGGCAACGCGCGCCCGTCGAACAACGCCAACAGCATCGCGGCGCGGGCGGGCTCGGCGAGCAGCGCGGCAACCTCGGTAAAGGTGGATGGGTTCGACATGGCGGCTCTCCAACGGGACCTGCGCAGTATAAGCGTGACGCAGGCAAGCATGCTTCGATCGGCGTCGAAGCATCTGCAGCGTGCCGCGCGCTAGATTCGCCGCCTGTGTCTTTTCAAGGAAGATGTGCATGCCACAACGAAAGGTGCTGGCCGCGACCAGCCTCAGCTATGTACTGGTGATCCTCGATACGTCCATCGTCAATGTGGCGCTGGACCCCATCGCGATAGCGCTGCACAGCAACACCGGCGCACTGCAATGGGTGGTCAGCGCCTACACCTTGACCTTTGGTTGCCTACTGCTGGCCGGCGGTGCGATGGCGGATCGCTTTGGGGCGCGCAGGCTGTATATGACCGGCTTGCTGGTGTTTACCCTGGCCTCGCTGCTGTGTGGCGTGGCCAGCGACATCAACCTGCTGGTGGCCGCGCGGGTGCTGCAAGGTGTCGGCGCAGCGTTGCTGGTGCCGGCGTCCCTGGCGCTGATCAATCAGGCGTATGCAGGCAACCCCGCAGGCCGCGCGACAGCCATCAGCCTGTGGGCCGGGTGCGGCGGCATTGCCATGGCAGCCGGGCCGTTGGTGGGTGGCGTGCTGATCCAGACGCTGGGCTGGCGCAGTATCTTTCTGGTCAACCTGCCGTTGGGGCTGATCGCCGTCGGCCTCAGCGCGCGCCTTGCCGCCAGTGCCAGACAGCCCCGCGCCGCAGGCTGGCTGCGCCTCAGCGTGCAGCTGTTTGGCAGCCGCGTGTTCAGCCTGTGTGTGGCCGTGTCACTGCTGTCGGCGCTGCTGCTGTATGGGCTGATGTTTGTACTCAGCCTGTATTTCCAGCGGACCCTGGGCTTCTCGCCGCTGCGCACCGGCGTGGCGTTCCTGCCGCTGACAGTGTTGGTGAGCATCGGCAGCCTGATGGCCGGCGAGTTCATGCGCGCCTTTGGCAGCCGCAGGCTGATCGGTGGCGCCCTGATGCTCTACGTGGCCGGTTTTGGCCTGTTGCTGATGGGCGGCGCAACGCCCGACTACGCCTTGATCGTGGTGCCCATGCCGCTGATTGGCCTGGCTGCCGGGCTGATCACCCCTGCCGCCACGGCCGCGTTGATGAATGCGGTGCCGCAGGGGCGGGCCGGAATCGCCGCCGGCATCCTCAATACGGCGCGACAGATCGGCGCAGCATTGGGCGTGGCACTGGCCGGCGCGCTGCTGTAACGCGTCTGGCGCTTGCCACACAGCCCTTGGATGGGTGACTCTCTAGTCATGTTTTGCAACTATTCCAGGGGTAGCGACATGACCACCAGTAACCTGCTCGCCCAGCTGTTTCCCACCGCCGCCAGCGACATTCCCGAGCAATTCCGCCTGGCAGCGCCCATCGAACAGCGTGATTACCTGGTCGACGGCCAGCTGCAGGTGTGGAACGGCCCACTGGCCAAGGTGCAGAGCCCGGTGCAACTGGGCGATGAGCGCGTGCACATCGGCAGCACGCCGCTGCTGGACGCCGACACCGCCCTCACCGCCCTGGACGCCGCCGTGCGCGCCTACGACCGCGGCCAGGGTGAATGGCCGACGATGCGCGTGGCCGAACGTATCCAGCATGTCGAAGCTTTTTTGCGGCGCATGCGCGAACAACGCGACGCGGTGGTCAAGCTGCTGATGTGGGAAATCGGCAAGAACCTCAAGGACTCGCAGAAGGAATTCGACCGCACCTGCGACTACATCACCGACACCATCAACGCCCTCAAGGAACTCGACCGCCGCTCCAGCCGCTTCGAGCTGGAACAGGACACCCTCGGCCAGATCCGCCGCGTGCCACTGGGCGTGGCGCTGTGCATGGGCCCTTACAACTACCCGCTCAACGAGACCTTCACCACGTTGATCCCGGCACTGATCATGGGCAACACCGTGGTGTTCAAGCCGGCCAAGCTCGGCGTGCTGCTGATTCGCCCGTTGCTGGAAGCGTTCCGTGACAGCTTCCCGGCCGGCGTGATCAACGTGATCTACGGCAGCGGCCGCGAAACCGTCAGCGCGCTGATGGCCAGCGGCAAAATCGACATTTTTGCGTTTATCGGCACCAACAAGGCCGCCAGCGACCTGAAAAAACTGCACCCCAAGCCACACCGTTTGCGCGCAGCCCTGGGCCTGGACGCAAAAAACCCCGGCATCGTGCTGCCCGAGGTCGACCTGGACAATGCCGTGAGCGAAGCGGTCACAGGCTCCTTGTCGTTCAACGGCCAACGCTGCACCGCGCTGAAGATCCTGTTTGTGCATGAAGATGTGGTCGACAGCTTCATCCAGAAATTCAACAGCAAACTGGCCACGCTCAAACCCGGCATGCCCTGGGAAGACGGCGTATCGCTGACACCGCTGCCGGAAGTCGGCAAGGTCGACTACCTCAATACACTGGTGGCCGATGCCGAGCAGCACGGCGCCAAAGTGGTGAACCCCAATGGCGGCGAAAGTCGCGGTTCGTTCTTCTACCCCGCCGTTTTGTACCCGGTGAACCCGCAGATGCGTGTGTATAACGAGGAACAGTTCGGCCCCGTTGTGCCGATCGTGCCGTACCGTGACCTGGAAACCGTGATCGAGTACGTATTGGACTCGGACTTCGGCCAGCAGTTGAGCATTTTCGGCACCAATGCGGTGGAAGTCGGCCGGCTGGTGGACACGTTTGCCAACCAGGTCGGGCGTATCAACATCAACGCCCAGTGCCAGCGCGGGCCGGACACCTTCCCGTTCAACGGGCGCAAGAACTCGGCCGAGGGCACGCTGTCGGTGCACGACGCGCTGCGCGTGTTCTCGATCCGCACCTTGGTGGCGACCAAGTTCCAGGAGAGCAACAAGGCGCTGGTCAGCGATATTTTGCGCAACCGTGATTCGAGTTTCCTGACCACGGATTACATTTTCTAAAGACATAAACAGCTCTATGTGGGAGCTGGCTTGCCTGCGATAGCATCACTGCGGTCTGGCTGAAAGACCGAGGTGCCTGCATCGCGGGCAAGCCCGACTCCCACATTCGATCCGGTTTACCCCGACTACCGAGGCCACTTTAATACCGATGAACCTGCCCTTCTTCGCCCGGCGCCTGTTGCGCCCTTTGCTCGACCCGTACCGCCGTTACCGCCATGCCAAGCTGATCCACGCCGTGCGCGTGTCCATCGGCCTGCTGGCAACCATCCTGCTCACCACCGGCATCAACCTGCCCCACGGTGAGTGGGCCTCGGTGACCATGCTGATCGTGATCGGCGGCTTGCAGCACCACGGCAATATCGGCAAAAAAGCCGTGGAGCGTGCCTACGGCACCCTGATCGGTGCCAGCGTCGGCCTGCTGCTGGTGGTGCAACAGGCCTATTTCGGCATACCGCTGCTGACCTACCTGCTGATGTCGGTGGTGTGCGGGTTCTTTTCCTATCACGCCATCGGCAAGGGCGGTTACATCGCGCTGCTGTCGGCGATCACGGTGTTTATCGTTGCCGGCCACGGCGACAACCCGATCTCCGATGGCTTGTGGCGCACCGTCGATATCCTTATCGGCATTGTGCTGGCGCTGGCGTTTTCCTTCGCCCTGCCGCTGTACGCGGTGTATTCGTGGCGCTACAACCTGGCCAGCGCCTTGCGCGACTGCGCGCAAATCTATAGCCGAATCATCAGTGGCCAGTCGGTCACGGATGATGAACACTTGAAACTGCTCAACCGATTGAATGCGGCCATGCTGCAGTTGCGCTCGTTGATGCCGTCAGTGTCCAAGGAAGTGCGCATCTCCATGACCGAACTGGATGCGATCCAACGGCATCTGCGCATGTGCATCAGCACCCTGGAGATTCTCGGCAATACCCGGCCCGATCCACGCGATGAACAGGCGACGGCACGGATGCAGGTGATGTTGAAGGCGGAGCACCGGCAGATTCGGGTGCAGTGGGTGGGCATGGCGCGGGCATTGAAGCTGGGGTTTACCGAGCGGCTGGAACGGCCTGCCACGCACACAACGGATGACGAGGCGCTGGAAGCGCCGGTACAGAATGCGCTGGACGGGTATCGGTTGTTGACGTTGCAACTGGCGGCGCATATGGATGCCATGCGCCAGCGGCTGGCCAAGACAGCGAGTCACTGGAAGATTTGACGGGCATGCAAAAGGGACAGCGTACGGTTAAGTAGCGCTGTCCCGACGGTGTTTGAAGCGCCGTTAAGCATTGGGTAGGGCAACACATCGGGAATCGGTGTGCCTACTACCCTGACCACACTGGTGCCCGAACGCCCCAGTGGCGAACCAGTGCCAGTTTGCCACTCGAACCTTAGACTGATCGTGGCATCCGTCAGCGAGCTGAGCACCCCGTTGCCGATAGGAATGGACTCCCCCCGTAGGTTTCTATCGGTACCGCAGGCAAACGAAGCGTACGGGTTGACTCGCCATACTCGGTAACCTGGGTGATCATCAATATCAGCACAACGCGGTTGCTCGGGTTCGGCGTCGGCGTCTTGCGCGGCAACGCGACCAGCGCCGCAAAACGTGCCGCGCTGCACTGATCCAGATCGAGGACGCAGGCTTCGACATCGTTGACCGTGAAGATCGGCGGTTCAAGCAGGCTGGGGTCCAGTTCGCGGTTTCTGGGTACAGGGCCTGAGCCAACGAAACAGACGGATAGACCGAATAGGGCGGCGGTGAGAGTTCTTCAGTGAGGGTGGTCATGGCCATCACCTTGCTGGGTTAGGACGCGCGCAACTGGCGCGACGGGCAAGGTCAATGAAGCGCTTGAGGCAATCATCGAATCTACTGTCAGAAATGACAGCAGCGACAAATGGTAGAGACCGTTTTGCGGCATCAGCGGGAGGCCAGGCCGGCGAGTCATTGCCAGCGTTAACGAAAAAGGGACAGCCTGCACTGGCGCAGTGCTGTCCCATTGCACGTTTTGTGCGTTTTGCGTGGGGAACCGAAGGACCTTAAAGCGGAACGAAACTCACACTGTTCGCGGCATTATCGACGACCAGGGCTACGCCGGCGGCGGGCGAGAAGGCTATGTTTGCAGTGTTTCTGAACCCGGTGAGGCGTTTAGTAATCTGGTTTGTGTTGGTGTTAATGATGTACACCGAATCGCGCTGGCCCCCAACCCCTCCAGGGCCGACACCGCTCACCCAGAGTTCCGGAGCATTCGGGTTTCGTGTGATGCCCCAAGCCAAATTGATACCCGCGATTTTTTGGATGATGGCGTTACTCATAAGGTCAACAACCAGAACGTTATCAACGTCAGTGACATAGGCGTAACGCGCCGGGGTACCGGCACCGAAGGCAATCTGTGCGGGCCGATTGGCACCATTGATTCTCGCCACGAGCGCGTTGTGGGTACCGGCGCTGATGATATCCAACCCCGAGGTTGAAGCGACGAGCACCTGTGTTTGTTCCGGGTTGACCGCCACACCGAATGGGTTCACCCCAACGGCGACGCGACCGAGAACGTTGCCCGAGACGGTATCATGGACGGACACAAAGCCATTTTTGGTGCAGGCAACAAACAATCGCGAGCCATCCGCCGTAATGGCGAGCCCCGCAGGGTTGTTGCCGCCCGCGATCGGAACCGTCGAAAGGATCTTGTACGTGGAGGTGTCGATGACGGTGTAACTTGACCCCTCAAAATTGCTCACATACAGACGCCGGTTGTCTGGACTGAGCACCGACAGGAACGCCGTGTTCACATTGAAGAGGGTGTGAATGACTTTACGTGCCCTGATATCAATTACCGAAACCGCATGGCTATTCAGACAGGTTACAAAAGCCCGCAGCCCATCGTTGGTGATAGTGATCGAGTGAGGAGCCGTCCCGACATCAACAGTGTCGGTCAACCCGGTCAACCCGCCGCCCTGGGCTTGAAACGTCAGCTCTTGAATAGCCGAGGATTGTGTCTTGGTCCCCGTCGTCACCTCATAAGACAACTTGATGAGCTGGCCTGGGCTTTTCGCAATGATTTGGGCGCTGATGGAAAACAGCACCAGGCCGCTGCTCACCCCGGCCTGCACGGGAATACTGGCGACAGTGCCATCGGCAAAGGTCCATATGAGCCTGATGATCTGCGCCACATTCATGCGCTGGAACGCCACGGCCACAACGGCGCCACTCGGATAGTTGCTGGCGAGGACAACCTGGGGGCCCGCTTTGTTATCGAAGGAAGGCGCCAGGAGCCGCAACGCGGGCGTACCGACCACTTGAACCACAGTGGTGCCCGAGCGATTGTTCACCACCCCCCCAGCGGTTTGCCACTCAAAGCTCAGGCTGATCTTGGCATCCATCAACGAGCTGAATACGCCGTTGTCGATGGGAATGCTCTCGCCCCGCAGGTTTCTGTCGTTCACCGCCGGCAAACGAAGCGTTCGGGTTGACTCCCCATACTCGGTAACCTAGGTAATCACCATTATCAGCACAACCCGGTTGCTGGGGATCGGCGTCGGCATCTTGCGTGGCAAGGTGACCAGCGCCGCAAAATGTGCCGCACTGGACAGATCAAGATCGACGATAGAGGCCTCGACCCCGTCCACCGTAAAGATCGGCGGATCAAGCAGGTTGGGGTCCAGTTCGCTGTTGAGGATGTATGGCCGGGAATAGGCGTACTTCTCCCCGGAGGTGTTGTTCACCACATCGCGCACCATAAACGCCACGCCCACCGGACCGTACAGGTTGCCCGTCTGGATAATCGTCGGGCTGATAAACACCCGGATCGGTCCCGGCCTGGCAGCCTCGTCGGGGCTAACAACATGCTCAATGGTCGTGGCGCCGTAGGCGACGGTGATGATGTCGTTCTTGCGGGCGTTTTCGTACTTGTTAATCAGGCACCACAACCCGCCGGTACTGTTGCTCGGATTAAGGAACGCACCCTCCGGGAACCCCTCAACCGACAGGATCAGGCCTCTGTGGAATTGTTCGGACGCCCAGAACGTGAGGCCTCCGGGACGCTTGGTTTTTACCAGGTAGGTTTCAGGAAGCGAGCGCACCAATTGACCGCTGCCAGCACGGTTGACCTCCCCGAACACCGGGAATTCGCCCTCCGGAATCTTGGTCTTGGGGATGGTCAGGTTGTAGCGATTAGCCACCTTGGTAACGACATTTGAAGCCAGCGGCATACTCGAATCGGGCCCATAGAGCGCATAAAGATCGTTGACGGTGGCCGCGGCCCAGTTCTCGAAGGCAAAGAGCGCGTTGGGGTCGGTTTCACGCTGGCCCAGGCCCCACGTCGCGGTTTCCGGGTAACGCGCCTCAGCCAATCGGACAGCTGGGTAGACCGAATAAGGGGATGGAGAGAGTTCTTCAGTGGGAGTGGTCATGGCTATACCTTGCTGGTTTATCGCGCTGAAACGGCGCGACGGGCAAGGTGAATGAGGCGCTTGGGGCTCTAATCGAATCTACTGTCAGAAATGACAGTGGCGACGAATGGTCGGCTTACAGGAAAAATCCGACAGACACACGCGGGATCGAACATCTGTTGTTACCCACTCATTTTCTTACATATTTTTCACGATTTATTCACATCCGCAGACGTAGGGTGAAGCCTCATCCGTTACAAACGTTGCACATCAAGCCCGCCGCCCCAGCGGGCTTTTTTTTGCTTTGGATAAAGGCTTATCGCGCTGCCTTGGTGGCGGGCGCAGCCGCTTGTTCACGAATGGCGCGCTGAGTATCCAACACCTTGGCCAACGCGGTTTCGGCTTCGGGGCTTTGTTGCGGTACGCGAATCGCGGCCGAGACCAGGGTGATCAGCTTGGCCATGACCTCGGCGTCCGTGGCCGGGCGACCCAGGCTCATGGAGTTCATCAGCAGGCGCAGTTCAGTGCCGGCCATGACCCCGGAAATCGCCTTGAGGGCAAATTGCAGGCGCACGCCCAGCTCATTGCGCGGTAGATCCGGCAAGGCCAGGGCGAAAGCTTCGAAGAAGCGCTGGAACACCGGCTGGTAATGCACCTTGAGGTATTCCTGGATAAACGGCGAGGTGTCGCTGTACACCCGACCCAGGAACCGAATAAATGAACGCCCTTCCCCGCTGGCCGGGTCGCTGCGCTCCAGGCCCATGGCCGGGGCGAACAACACGCCGAGCAAGGTGTCGCAGTCGAGCGGGCCATCGGCCTCGGCTTCGCAGCGCGCGAGCAATTCCAGGCGCTGCTCGTTGAGCGGCTCCAGGCGTTGCATCAGCAGGGTTTTCATCAGGGAATCCTTGTCCCCGAAGTGGTAGTTCACGGCGGCCAGGTTCACCTGGGCGCGCTCGGTAATCTGCCGGAGCAACACGGCGTCATAGCCGTATTTGATGAAAAGAGCCTCTGTCGCATCCAGCAGTCGAGTCTTGGTAACGTTTGGAGCGCTGAGTTTCTTCGCGACCATGAAAGGTTCCACGTGGGAAATATTGTTTTAAAAAATAATTTGATTTTTTATACCGGGGCAGCCCTTCGAAAGCAAGTAGTGACACTGCGCCATGCTATGAAAAGCCTGTATAAACGGGCCTGTCGAGGCTAGCCGAAGGGATTTTCAAGCGCCGCCGCCAAGCGACTGGCAAATCGTTACAAGGGGTGAAACCGCTCTACATCCATGGCTGGCGAAGCGCGTTGAACGCGGTTACTATTCAAACAATATTTTAAAAACAAGAAATAAAACCAGTCCGTGGCGCGTATCAGGCAGTTCCCGAACTTGTTACAAGGCTTTGCCGGGGGCGTGGCGATACCGTCGAGACTGCAGGCGTAGTCATGATGACAGAGACCCCCGCGCACCCAGGCTTGATCTCCCTGCAAGGCATCGGCAAGAGCTATCAGCTCGCCGGGCAACACCTGTCGATTCTCAATGACGTGTGCCTGTCCATCGCCCGCGGCGACAGTTGCGGCATTCTCGGTGCCTCCGGCTCCGGCAAAAGTACCCTGCTCAATATCCTTGGCCTGCTGGACTTGCCCGACGGCGGCCAGTACCACTTTGCCGGCCACGATATCTTCCGCGCCACGCCGGATGAGCTGGCGGCGATCCGCAACCAGCAGATCGGCTTTGTGTTCCAGAGTTTCAACCTGCTGCCACGCCTCAGCGCCCTGGACAACGTCGCCCTGCCCCTCAGTTACCGTGGCGTGTCGCGCCATGAGTCGGTGGAACAGGCGCTGCGCATGCTTGAGCAAGTCGGCCTGGCAGAGCGCGCCCACCACCGCCCCGCCGACCTGTCCGGTGGCCAGCGCCAACGCGTGGCGATTGCCCGCGCGCTGGTCGGCAAGCCGTCGGTGATCCTCGCCGACGAACCCACCGGCAACCTCGACAGCACCACCGCCCAGGAGATCATGGACCTGCTCCTGGCCCTGAACCGCGAGCAGCAGGTGACGCTGATTATCGTCACCCACGATGCACACATTGCCGA
Source organism: Pseudomonas sp. FP2338 (assembly GCF_030687515.1). NCBI lineage: Bacteria > Pseudomonadati > Pseudomonadota > Gammaproteobacteria > Pseudomonadales > Pseudomonadaceae > Pseudomonas > Pseudomonas sp. FP2338. The sequence continues at coordinate 3,877,933 of NZ_CP117436.1, forward strand.
GCGCCTGGAGCGCAAGATCCTGGTGCGCAATGGCGTGGTGCATGAGGCTGGGCGCCCATGAGCCAGCGGGTCGAACAGAGCCTGAGCCAACTGCTGCATGAAGCCTTTGTGAGCCTGCGCACCCTGGGCAAACGTTCGATCCTGGCGTTGCTGGGCATCGTGATCGGCAGCTCATCGGTGGTGGCCCTGATCAATATCGGCCATAACGCCGCGGTGGACGCGGCGATGATTTTCAAGGACATGGGCACCGACACCCTGATCGCCCAGTTCCCGCCCAAAGGCAACAGCAATGCACCGATGCGCGCCAGCCTCGACCTGGACGCGGTGCGCCAGGCCGTGCCGGGCATTGCCCATATCGGCGCGCTCAGCCTGTTCAGCGGGCCGCTGGTGTTCCAAGGCCGCACGGCCAACGCCAACTTTGTCGGCAGCACCGCGGATATCAAGGACGCCATGCGCCTGGCCCTGCGCGAGGGGCGATTTCTGTCCGCCTTCGACGCCAACGAAACCTACGGTGTGATTGGCGATCAAGTCGCCCAGGCCTTGGGCACGCCGGGCAACCCGCTGAAGCTGGGCGACCGCGTGCGTATCAACGATTACCTGTTCCTGGTGGTGGGCATATTGCACAACCAACCCCGCGCGATGCTGATGCCGGTGCAGGCCAACGAATCGCTGTTTATCCCCGCCGAAGGCATGCGACGCATCTACCCGACGCCGCAGATCGGCAATGTGATCATCCGCGCCGCGCCCGGCCAGGACATGGAGCGCATCGCACGTGAGGCCGCCGTTGCCCTGAAACGCCAGCTCACCGACCACGATGTCGACATTCAGGTGCCCCAGCAAATGATCGATGGCATGACCCGGCAAAGCCGCACGTTCGCCTACTTGCTGCTGGCGCTGGGCGCGATTTCCCTGGTCGGCGGTGGTGTCGGCGTGATGAACGTGATGCTGATGAATGTCTCGGAGCGCCGCCGCGAAATCGGCATCCGCATGGCCCTGGGCGCGCGCCAGCGTGACATCCGCAATCTGTTTTTGCTCGAAGCGGTCACGCTGACGGCAGTGGGTGCGCTGTGCGGTGCAGTGCTGGGCATGACCGCCGCGTGGCTCTACGCCTGGCTGTCGGGCTGGGAATTTGCCCTGGCCGCCGCCGCCCTGCCACTGGGGGTGGGCAGCACCTTGCTGGTGGGCTTGTTCTTCGGCATCTACCCGGCGGTCTCGGCCTCGCGACTGCAGCCGGTGGAGGCCCTGCGCGATGAATAAATGGCTGTGGTTACTCGCCCTGGCAAGCCTGCCGGCCATGGCCACCGACGTGGTGATCAACCCGTCGGCGCCGAGCACCACCCGCAGTGGGTATGACCGCAGTGTATCGCTCAATAACCAGGTCACTACCATGACCCTGGGTGACGCGGTGTACCTGGGCCTGCGCAAAAACCCGGCGATCCGCAGCGCGTACCTGCAACGCGTGGCGCAAAAGTTCGACTTGCGGGTGGCCGAAGACACCTTCAACCCCAAGCTCTCCCTCAACAGTTATTACCGCCAAAGTCGCGGCTCGGCCGACAACGCGCGCAATGCCAACCTGGCGCCCAGAGCCACCTTGCTCGGTGAGTACGGCACCCAGTTGAGCATGGCCTGGACCCAGCAACTGAACAACGCTGACCGCGCCGGCCGCTACCGCAGCGACGGCCTCGACCTGGCGCTGATCCAACCGCTGATGCGCGGCGCTGGCTGGGACGCCACCACCGCGCCGTTGCGCCTGTCGCGCCTGTCGGAGCAGGCCAACCGCCTGAACCTCAAGGCCACCGTAGCGCAGACCATCAGCCAGATCATCGCCACCTACCGTGAGCTGCTGCGCGCCCAAGAGCAGTTGAGCATCGTCCAGGACGCGCTCAAACGCTCCAACACCTTGCTGGACGTGAACAAGGCGTTGATCAGCGCAGGGCGCATGGCCGAGTTCGAAATCGTGCAGACCGAAGCCGATATCGCCACCCAGCAACTGGGCGTGGAAGAGGCCCAGAACCAACTCGACACCAGCCGCCTGGCCCTGCTACGCCTGCTGGCGCTGGACCTGTCGACGCCGATCCGCGCCAGCGAAGCCCTGGAAGCCAAGCCGATGAGCATCGACAAACGCCAAGCGTTCAACCTGGCGCAGACCCAGCAGCCGGAGTACCTCGCGGCCCTGCTCGGCAGCCAACAGGCCGACCTCAACCTGGTGATCGCCAAGGACTCCGGGCGCTGGCAAGTAGACTTGGTGGCGGGCGCCAACCAGTTACGCGATGCCTACAGCAACAATGACAGCGGCAACAACAATAACCGCACGTGGAACAGCTACGCCGGGGTGCAGGTGCAGATTCCCATCGGCGACATCAGCACCCGCCAGGCCGAGGTGCGCGCGCGGGTGAATGTCGAAGATCAGGAGATCCGCATCACCGACGCGCGCCAGGAGCTGGAGCGCAGTGTCAACGACGTGGTGCGCGACCTGGGCACGCGTTGGCGCCAATATGAAATCTCTCAGCGCGCCGTCGAGCTGTCGCGGCGCAAGATCGAAATCGAGCGGGAAAAACTCAGCGCCGGGCGCTCCACCAACTTCCAGGTGCTGAGTTACGAGACTGACCTGCGCAATGCCGAAAACGCGCGGCTCAATGCACTGATCGCTTATCTGAACGCCCAGACCCAGCTCGATTTGACCCTGGGCATGACGCTGGAAAGTTGGGAAATCGCCCTCAATGACTACTAATAAAAAATACCTGCTGGGTGCCCTGATCATCGTGCTGTTGGCGGGCGCAGGCATTGCCCTGCGCAGCCCGGCCACCAGCCAGCCCGCCGCGACCGAGCAATGGCTGGCGGTCAAGCCCGACCCGTTGGTGCACCAGATCGGCCTGGTGGGCAAGATCGAACCCGACACCACCATCACCCTCACCGCGCCGTTCGACGGCAATGTGCTCGCCAATCTGGTCGAGCAAGGCCAACGCGTCGAAGCTGGCCAGGTGCTGCTGCGCATGGACCCGGCCACCCTCGAAGTGCAACTGCGCGATGCCCTCTCCGCCCAGCTCAAGGCCCGGCGCACCGTGCAAGAAATGCAAGACTGGGACAGCAGCCCCGCCGTCAGCCGCGCACGCCGCAGCCTGCGCACTGCAGAAATGACCGCCGGCAACACCCAACGCAAACTCACCGAGAGCGAAAACCTGTTCAAGCGCGGCATCATCCCACGCAACGAGCTGGACGATCTCAAGCAGCAGACCCAGCAGCAACAACTGGACCTGGCCGCGGCCCGCAGCGAACTGCGGCAGGCGCAGGATCAGGGCAAAGGCGAATACCGCCAGATCGCCGAGATGGAGTTGACCAACGCCACGGTGAAATACGACGCCTTGCATAAGCTGCTGGAAGGTAAAGAGGTCAAGGCGCCCTTCTCCGGCATCGTCGTCCCGGCGCCGGGCAGCAATAATTCCTCGCCTGGCGGAGCCAATAACAACGTACCGGTGCAGGCCGGCAGCAAGGTCAGCCAGGGGCAGGTGCTATTCGGGCTGGCCAATATCGAACGGCTGAAGATCGTCGCCAAGGTGTCGGAGCTGGACATCAACCAGTTGCATCAGGGCCAGGCCGTGGAAGTGATGGGTGATGGCTTTGACGGCGAGCGCCTGACCGGCTCCGTTAGCGTGGTCAGCGGCCTGGCGATTGCCAGCGACAGCCAGGGCAGCGCGCAGTTTCCGGTCACCTTGTCGATCCCCAAACTCACCGCGCAGCAATTGCAGCGGGTGCGGCTGGGGATGAGTGCGCGGTTGACCATTGTGACCTACAACAATGCGCAAGCGATTGTGGTACCGAGCCAGGCGATCCAGGCGGACATGACCGTGGAATATCGAGCCGCGATGGATAAGCCGGTGGAGCGGGTTAAAGTCACCACAGGACAGTCAACCGCCGAAGGTGTTGAGGTATTCGGCCTCAAGCCAGGCTTTGTAAAAACCTCAAAATAGAGGGAGATCCAAAGGTGGGAGCTGGCTTGCCTGCGATAGCGGACTGTCAGTTAAAACAGTTGTGCCTGACCCACTGCCATCGCAGGCAAGCCAGCTCCCACATTCAGAGTGAGGTGAGTTTGGCGGCCAGGGCCTTGGCCTGGAGCGCCACATCGGTGACGGCCGTGCTCTCCCACCACATCCCGCGCAACGGCGGCCCCATGGCAAACAGTCGCTGGCTGACCTGGCCTTGAGCATCCACCACAGCCCCCGACACATCCGCCGCAATCCCCAACGCCAACGGCCCAGGCTTGATCAACCCACGCTTGAGCAACTGCTGCGGCAGCGGCTTGGCCACTCGCCGCCAGTCGTACTCAATACCGCTGGAGTTGATCAACGCCGCGCCGGACACCTGAGTGACGGCTTGTTCGCCACGCCGCCGCAGCTTGATCGTCACGCCGCTGTGCGACGCCACCAACCCCTTGAACGACGCCGCCTGAATCCGTAGCCGTCCTGCTTCATGCAACCGCGCCACCAACTGCGCGCTCAACGGCGGTGAGCGATGGTGATGGCTCTCCCACCACGGCCGTACATGGCGCACGAACTGGCGTTTCTCGCGCTCACTGGCCTGGCTCCACAAACGGCCGATATGCGCGCGTACCGTATCCAGTGGCGCCTGCCAGTCGATGCCTTGCGCCAACGCCAGTCGGCATTGGCGACGCACCTCGCGCAACAATTGCCGAGGGCTGCGCAGGCGGTGATCTTCGGCCAGGAAATCCACCCAGCTCGGCGGTTGCCGACGCACGTGGGGCAGCAGGCCGTGGCGCGAAAATATCTCGATCGGCCCACGATGGCCGGCCTGTTCCAGGGACACCACGGCATCCACCATGGTCAACCCGGAACCGATGATCAGCACCGTCGACTGCGGCTCGATCTGGCGCATGGCCCTGACGTCCCACGGGTCGACTGCTGCTGCATTCAAACCACTGGACTCGGTCTGCGGCGTGCGCGCCGCCGGGAACATGCCGGTGGCCAATACGGCCTGAGCACCGCGCAATTGTTGGCCGTTATCCAGCGTCAACAACGTTGAGTCGGCATCCACTTGCAGGTCGACCACCTCGGCACGAATATGCTCGACCGAGGAATCCGAAAGCGCCTTGGCTTCAGCCAAACGTTGTTGCGCATACACGCCAAAAATCCCGCGCGGCGGGAACAATTCGCTGATGGGTACAGGCTGCTGGTCCGACTCCGGCCAGCCCCCCGCGCCGATGTAGTCGGTGAGCCATTGGGTCAGGTCATCGGCGTTGTCCGGGTCGACACTCATGCGCGCCGCATTGCCGTTCAGGGTGTGCCCCAGTTCGACGGCACTGTAGGCCTCGCCACGGCCAAGTTCCTTGCGCGGCTCAATCACCAGGATCTGCCGCTTGCCAGGCTGGCGCAGCAGTTGCACCGCCAGCATCGTGCCGCTCAAGCCGCCGCCGATGATCAGCACATCAGCGTTGCGGATGGATTCAGTCATGCACATTCGCCCTTACTGTTTGCCCAGATAAATATCATGCAAGTCGCCGCGCGCCAGCAGTTCAGCCGCACTGCCGCTCAAGACCACGCGCCCAGTATCGAGCACATAGCCGTGGGAGGCATAGTTGAGCGCGACATTGATGTTCTGCTCGGCGATCAGGAAGCTCACCTGCTGCTCGCGGTTAAGCTGGGCGATGATCGCGAAAATCTCTTGCACGATCATCGGCGCCAGGCCCATGGAGGGCTCGTCGAGCAACACCAATGTCGGCCGGGTCATCAAGGCACGGCCGATGGCAACCATTTGCTGCTCGCCGCCCGAGGTCAGCCCGGCGCGGGTGTGGCGCTTGGTCTTGAGGCGTGGGAACCAGGCGTAGATACGCTCCAGGTCGTGCTCCATGTCTTTGCGGCTCAGGCGCCGCACAAAGCCGCCGCTGCGCAGGTTGTCTTCCACGCTCAGTTGGCCGAACACATGGCGGCCTTCCAGCACATGGACCATGCCCTGGCGCACCCGTTGGCTGGGATCGATACCGGCCAGGTCGCGCCCGGCATACTCGATCACGCCGCGGCTGACCTCGGCACGTTCGGCGCGTACCAGCCCCGAAATGGCCTTGAGCGTGGTGCTTTTGCCGGCGCCGTTGGCACCCAGCAACGCCACGATGGCGCCCTTGGGCACGTGGAGCGAGACCCCGGCCACCGCCAGTATGGCGCCGTCGTAGATTACTTCGATGTCATTGACGTTTAACAGTGACGGGCTCGCAGGTTCAGCGGCGGGCTGGCTCATGGCTTATTCATCCCCGGTGCAGGTACGCGGCGTCAGGCCTTTTTCCTTGGCGAACGCAGCGGACTTTTCGTCGATCAGCGGGCGCAGCAGCGCACGGTCGGCGGCGATCCAGTCGCTGATCAGCGTCCAGTTGGCGCCGTCCCACTGCTGCACACGCGCCGAGCCACCGCCTTCATGGTCGCGGCACGACAGTTTGAGGTTCTGCATCAGGCCAAAGTAACCCATGGCTTTGAGGCGTGTGTCATCGATATTAAGATGCTCCAGGCCCCAACGGCCTTCTTCTCCGTTGAGCGGGCGCTTACCGAACTTGGCCTGGGCGGTACGGATCGCTTCCACCGCCACGGCGGCGTTCACCAGGCCCGAGTTGTAGTAGACGCTGCCGAAGTTTTTCAGGTCCTTGAGGTCGCTGTGGCCTTTGTCGAGGATGGACTGTTTGAGGCGTTTATGGATCTCGAAATCAGCGCCGGCCGGGTAAGGCGTGAGCGCCAGGTAACCTTTGGCGGCGGCGCCTGCGGGCAGCACGTCTTCGCTGGAACTGGCCCAGGTATCGCCGATGATATGGTCAACCGGGAAGCCAAAGCGCGCAGCGGTCTTCACCGCCACCGGCGTGGACACACCCCAGGTGCGCAAAAACACCCAGTCCGGGTTGGCCTGACGCACCTGGCGCCATTGCGCCGACTGCTCGTTGCCCGGGTCGGCCACGGGAATCTGGATATTTTCAAAGCCGTATTTCTCGGCCAACAACTTCAACGGGCCGAGGGTTTCGCGACCGTAGGCCGAGTCGTGATAGACCGTGGCAATCTTCTTGCCCCTGAGTTTGTCGAAGCCGCCTTCGCGCTGGGCAATGTAATTCACCAGCGTGGACGCTTCGCTGTAGAAGGTCAGCATCACCGGGAAGTTATACGGGAACACCGTGCCGTCGGTGGCTTCGGTGCGGCCATAACCGAGGGTAATCAACGGGATCTTGTCGACCTCCGCGCGCTCGCTCAGCGCATAGGCCGCCGGTGCGCCGTTAGGCTGGTAGACCGCGACCGGCGCGCCATCCAGGCCATTCTTGAAGCGCTCGTAGCACTCAATGCCCTTCTCCGCCGTCCATTCGGTTTCGCATTCCTGCCACACCAGTTTGACGCCATTGATGCCGCCTTCGACCTCGTTGATATAACGCAGGTAGTCGATCATCCCGGCCCACACCTGCACGCCGCTGGAGGCATAGGCGCCGACGCGGTAGGTGGCCAGCGGGATAAATTGCTGGTCGGGCGCGGCCATTGCCTGGGGCACAGCACCGGACAAGGCTGCCAGCGCGAAGGCGGCGCCGAGCAGGGAACGTTTCAAGGTTGCACGCATGTTGGATTCTCTTGAGGGAATGTTAGAAACGCAGCGGCCATTGCCGCAGACGGTCACGCAGGTTGTGCAACAGGCGTATCAAGCCTTCGGGTTCCTTGATCAGGAACACGATGATCAACACGCCAAAAATGATTTTTTGCAGATTCTGCAACTGCCCCGCATCCACCGAGCCACCGAACAGCGCCTGCCCGGCGTGGCTGAGAAAAATCGGCAGCAAACTGATAAATGCCGCACCGACAAAGTTGCCGGCAATGCTGCCCATGCCACCGATAATGATGATGAACAGGATCTGGAACGAGCGGTTGATATCGAAGCTGCTGGCGCTGGCCGTGCCCAGGTAGGCAAAGGCCCACAACGCACCGGCGATGCCTAAGTAGAACGAGCTGACCGCGAAGGCCAGGCGCTTGTAGCGCACCACCGGGATGCCGACCACGGCGGCGGCGGTGTCCATGTCGCGGATCGCCATCCAGTTACGCCCCACCTGGCTGCGCACCAGGTTGATGGCGGTCCAGGTCAACAGCAGCACCGTGACCAACGTCAGCCAGTAACGGCCCAGCGGCGTATTGAGGTCATGGCCGAACAGCGAAAGCTTCGGCGCGGAAATGGTCCCGGAGGAGCCGTAGTTGTAGAACCAGGGGAATTTGACGAACAGCCACTCCAGAAAGAACTGCGCCGCAAGGGTGGTGACCATCAAGTAAAAACCCTTGATCCGCGAGCTGGGCAAACCAAATAACAGCCCAACCAGCGCGCTGATAACCCCACCGCCGAGCAGCGCCACCGGCAGGCCCAACTCAGGCAGACGCAGCAGAAAACCGTAGGTGGCAAACGCGCCAACGGCCATAAAACCCGCGGCGCCCACTGAGGTTTGGCCGGTATAGCCGGTGAGCAGGTTCAGGCCCAGACCGGCCAGCGACAGCACCAAAAACGGGATCAGGATCGCGTTGAGCCAATAGTCATTGCCCCACAGCGGCACCCCGATAAAGGCCACTGCCAATAAGCCGATCAGGCCCCAGGGCAAGCGCCGCTGAATCAGTAATAACGGCGCGGTTTCTTGAACAACGGGTATCGACATGGTTTCAGACTCGCTCGATGGCGCGCTCGCCGAACAGGCCGGCGGGGCGGATATACAGGAAGGCCAGGGCCAATACATAAGCGAACCACGGCGTGATGCCGCCGCCGATCAGCGGGCCGATATACACCTCGGCGAGGTTCTCCGCCGCGCCGACAATCAGCCCGCCGACAATCGCTCCGCCAATCGAGGTAAAGCCGCCGATGATCAACACCGGCAAGGCCTTGAGCACCACCAGCGAAAGGGAAAACTGCACGCCCTGGCGCGCGCCCCACAGCAACCCGGCCACCAGCCCGACAATGCCGGCCACGGCCCAGACGATCTGCCAGATGCGGTTGAGGTTGATGCCGATGGACAGCGCCGCCGTGGTGTCATCCGCCACGGCGCGCAACGACACACCGATACGGGTCTTGTTGAACAGCAGCGCCAGCACGGTTACCAGCACCACCGCCGCCGCCGCGGCGATCAGATCAAACTGGCTGAGCATCAGCGGCCCGACAAACAGCGGCACGTCGTCGATGCCCAAGTCCAGCGCACGCACCTGCGAGCCCATCAGCCCTTGGGCCAGGCCTTCGATAATGAATGACAGGCCCAAGGTGGCCATGAACAGGGTGATCTGCGAGCGGTTCACCAACGGCCGCAGTACCAGCCGCTCGATGAGCAAGGCGCCGACAATCATCACCACCACCGTCAGCAGCAACGCCAAGGCAAAGGGCACGCCCTGGTCATGCAGGCTGACAAAGGTCAGCGCGGCAAACAGCAGCATCGAGCCCTGGGCGAAATTGAACACGCCGCTGGCCTTGTAGATCAGCACGAAACCGATGGCGACCAGCGAGTACATGGTGCCGGCGAGCAGGCCACCGAGCAGGGTTTCAAAGAAGAACGTCATCAGTGTGCGACTCCCAGGTACGCCGCGATCACCTCGGGGTCGGCCTGCACCTGCGCAGGTGTGCCGTCGCCGACTTTGCGGCCGTAGTCGAGCACCACCACGTGGTGGGACAGGCCCATCACCACGCCGATGTCGTGTTCGATCAACACCACGGTGGTGCCGAGGTCGCGGTTGACGTCGGCGACGAAGCGCGCCATTTCCTGTTTTTCCTCGGCGTTCATGCCGGCCATGGGCTCGTCCAGCAGCAACAGGCTGGGGCTGGCGATCAGCGCGCGGCCCAGCTCTACGCGCTTTTGCAAGCCGTAGGAGAGGTTGCCCACCAGCACATCGCGGTGCGCTTGCAGTTCGAGAAACTCGAGGATGCCTTGGCCGCGCAGGCGAAAGGCTTCGGCCTCACGGCGGGCGCGGGGCAAGCCCAGGGCTTGCTCGATAAAGTTGGTGCGCATATGCCGCGACAGGCCGGTGAGGATGTTGTCGAGCACGCTCATTTTCTTGAACAGTGCGTTGTTCTGAAAAGTTCGCCCAATACCTCGACGCGCCGCGCCCAAAGGGTCGATGCGGTGGAAGTGTTGTTGCTCGAACACAATCTCACCGGCATCGAAGCGGTACACGCCATTGAGCACATTGAGCAGCGAACTTTTGCCGGCGCCGTTGGGGCCGATCAGCGCGCAGATTTCGCCGCGCTGCACCTCAAAGGACAAGGCATTGATGGCCTTGACGCCTTTGAATGACAGCGAGATATCGCGCACCTGGAGAATGGTCTGGCTCATGCGATGTCCCGTTTGAATTCAGCCAGCCACACTGGATCGCTGCTGTTTTTTGGTGTGCTGGCTGGCTGCCAGATATAGGTCAGCCGTTGAAACCCCAGCAGCCTGCGCACACGATTTTTCAGCAGGCGCCGCAGGCCGCTTTGTGGGTGAGCGATGGCCCAGTCACACAGGCGTCGGCGCCAGGTGCCGTGGGGCGCCAGGCGGCTTTCGATATCGTCGGCCAGGTGCTGTAAACGCTCGGGCGAAAGCAACAGGCCGGTGGGCGCGACCTCATTGCGATCGCGCCGGGCCGAGGCCAGGTTTTCCGGAAATGCCAGGCCGTGGCCGCTGTTCAGCCATTGCTCCAGCACCACCGCCAGGCCGCCTTGCCAGTGGGTGCCCTCCTCGCTCCACAACACGGTTTCACCGCTCGGTTGCCACCAGCGCTGCAGGTGCTGCGCCGGGTCCACCGGGCCGAGCAACTGGGTGAAATCCAACGGGTTGGCGGACTGCCAGTGCCGCACCTGCCGCCGCCCCTGGGCATACGAATGGCTGGGGTGAATGCGCCATAGCTGTTGGTACAGGGCTTCTGGCTCCAGGTCATCGGCCAGGGTCAATACCTGCCCGCCGACAGACTGCGCGGCCAGCGCCAACAGCAGCAGGTCAGGCTCGAACGTGCCGCTCAAGGCCAAGCGTGACTGCGCGCTGAAACCCTGCTGGCGCAAACCGTCGGCCAGACGCTCGACATCGCGCAACACGTCGATCCAGCGCCAGGCATACCAACGGCCCTGGCGCTTGTGGCGCAGGGCGATATGCAGCGGGGTGAGCTGCGCCCAGTGCTGCAATTGCTCCAGGGCTTTGGGCAGGTTGCCGAGCAGCTCGGCGGGCCACTCCACAGCCTGCGGACGTTTGAGTTCGTGCACGCTCATAGGGGTAATGCTCCTATTCAAGGGGTGTGCGTGCGGTGGTCCGCTGGCCAGGTTATGTGAATCAACACCGATAACTGTGGGAGCTGGCTTGCCTGCGATGGCGGCGTGTCAGTTGACTCATTTCCAGCTGAACCACCGCTTTCGCAGGCAAGCCAGCTCCCACATTGACCGAGGTGCTTCAGTTAAAGGTGCGGTGGTCCGCTGGCCAGGTTATGTGAATCAACACCGATAACTGTGGGGGCCGGCTTGCCTGCGATGGCGGCGTGTCAGTTGGCTCATTTCCAGCTGAACCACCGCTTTCGCAGGCAAGCCAGCTCCCACATTGACCGAGGTGCTTCAGTTAGATTGCGCTGGCTTTGAGGTCGCGGTAACCCGCACCCGGATGGTTTGGCGCCAGTCGCGCACCGTCGCCGAACAGCTTTTCGCGCAAGGTGCCCTGGGCGTACTCGGTCTTGTACACGCCGCGCTTTTGCAGCTCCGGCACCAGCAGGTCCACGGCATCGATGAAGGTTTCGTGGGTCAGCGCGTAGGCCAGGTTGAAGCCGTCCACGTCGGTCTCTTCGACCCACTCCTGCAACAGGTCGGCCACGGTTTCCGGGCCGCCGACAAACAACGGGCCAAAGCCGCCGATGCCGACCCAGTCGGCCAGTTCATTCGGCGTCCAGACCTTGTTCGGGTCCGCCGTGGAGAAGGCTTCCACCGCTGATTGAATCGCGTTGGTGTGTACATGCTTGAGCGGCTCATCGGGCTTGAACTGGCTGAAGTCGATGCCGGTCCAGCCGGAGATCAGCGCCATTGCGCCCTCGTAGCTGACGTAGGACTTGTATTCGTCAAACTTGGCTTTTGCCTTGGCATCGGTCTCGCCGACGATCACCGTCTGCAGGTTGAAGATCAGGATTTTGTTCGGATCACGCCCGGCCTCGGCGGCGCGGCGGCGGATGTCGGCCACGGTTTTTTTGAGCAGCACCTTGGACGGTGCGGCCACGAACACGCACTCGGCCTGTTCGGCGGCGAACTGCTTGCCACGGCTGGAGGCCCCGGCCTGGTACAGCACCGGCGTGCGCTGTGGCGATGGCTCGCACAGGTGAATGCCGGGCACCTGGAAGTGTTTGCCGACGTGGCGAATCTCGTGGATTTTGCTCGGGTCGCTGAAAATGCGGCGCTCGCGATCACGCAGCACGGCGCCCTCTTCCCAGCTGCCTTCCCAGAGTTTGTAGCAAACCTGCAGGTATTCCTCGGCGTAGTCGTAGCGCGCATCGTGTTCTGTCTGGGCTTTCTGGCCGAGGTTCTTGGCGCCGCTTTCCAGATAGGAAGTGACGATGTTCCAGCCGACCCGGCCCTTGGTCAGGTGGTCGAGGGTTGAGAGCCTGCGGGCGAACGGATACGGATGTTCAAACGACAACGAAGCCGTCAGGCCAAAGCCCAGGTGTTCGGTAACCAACGCCATCGGCGCAATCAGCGACAGCGGGTCGTTGACCGGCACCTGTGTAGCCTGGCGAATCGCCGCGTCGCCGTTGCCGTTGTACACGTCGTAGATGCCCAGCACGTCGGCGATAAACAGGCCGTCAAACTTGCCACGCTCAAGAATTTTCGCCAGGTCCGTCCAGTATTCCAGGTCCTTGTACTGCCACGAACGGTCCCGCGGGTGCGCCCACAGGCCGGGAGATTGGTGGCCGACACAGTTCATGTCGAAGGCATTCAAGCGGATTTCACGGGACATCAAAGCACTCCGTTGAGGTGGTAGTTGCCGACGATCTGGTATTTGTGGCGCAGTGGGTCTTCGAGGCTCGACGCCAGGGCAGTGCGTTGGCCGGTGAGTTCAAATTCGGCATTGCTGGCGGCAATCAGGGCTTCGGCGGCGGCGATTTGCGCTTCGGTCAACGCCACCGGGCTTGGGTGGGTTTCGGCGCGCTCAAACAAGGCAGCGGCCACGTCGACGCGGATCTGCAAATCGCCAAAGCGGCTGATCACGTAAGGGTCATCGCTGGCTTGTACAAAACGCCGGGTGCTTTCCAGCAGTTGGCGCGCTTGATTCAGGGCGGTCATGAATAAATATCCTCAGTTCCAGGCGTGGCGCGCAGGTTTTACGCCGTTGAGCACGAAGTTACCGATCAGGTGGTATTTCCAGCGGGCCGGGTCGTGCAGGGTGTGGGTGCGCGCGTTACGCCAGAAGCGGTCGAGGTTGTGCTTGCCGGTGACCGAGCGGGTACCGGCCAGTTCGAACAATTTGCTGCTGGCGAGCAAGGCGATTTCGGCCGACAGCACTTTGGCCTGGGCGACCACCAGCGAGGCGTGGGCGACGGTGTCTTCGTTGGGCTCGGCCAGGGCCAGGTCGACGGCCTTGCCGGCCTTGGCGAGGATCGCTTCGGTGCCGTGCACGCGCCATTGCAGGTCGCCGATGGCGGCGATGGTGAACGGGTCTTGCCAGCCGTGCTCCTGCTGGCTGTCGATCCAGGGGCGCGCCTGACGGGCGTAGATTTTTGCCTGTTCGAGGGCCCCCAAAGCGATGCCTGTGTCGACGGCGGCCTGGATAATCTGCGAGATCGGGCCGTTGGCGGTGGGCTGGTCGAAAGCCTGATGGGCCGGGATCACCGCGTTGCGCGGCACGCTGACGCCGTCGAGAGTCACGCCGCCACTGGCGGTGGTGCGCTGGCCGAAGCCATCCCAGCTATCAATCACGCTGAGACCCTGCGCATCACGTTCGACAAAGGCAATAAACGCCTGGCCGTTCTCGTTATTGCCGACCGTGGGCACAAGGTGGGCGAACAACGCGCCGGTGCAATAGAACTTCTCGCCGTTGATAGAGGCGGTATCGCCATCAAAACGAATCTGAGTGTCGAAGGTGCCGGCGTTTTTGCTCTTGGCTTCAGAAAAGGCGTTACCGAAACGATAGCCGGCCAGGACCTTGCCGAAATAGTGACGCTTTTGTTCCTCGCTGGCCGTTTGCAGCAGGATGTCCACCACGCCCAAATGGTTTTGCGGGATTTGCCCCAGCGACGGGTCGGCGGCGGAGATCAACTTGATCACCTCGGCCACCGTTACATAAGACACCTCGGCGCCGCCGTAGGCTTTGGGAACAGTGATACCCCAGAGGCCACTGGCCGAGAATTCATCGAGTTCGGCTACCGGCAGGCGCCGCTCGCGGTCGCGCACGCTGGCGTCGACGGCAAACCGCGCGGCCAAACGCGTGGCGACTTCAATGGCTTCGGCATCCGAACGGATGATATGGGCAGGTTGTTGAGGGTGGGCTGACATGGGCCGACTCCAGGCTCCGATGGGATAACGGAGCAATTGCAGGAGTCGTGCCTGAATTTAATCAGCAACAAAATCAGGCGGTTGCTGGTTTCAAGAGGCTGTTGAGCGGGTTTCAAACCAGCAAAGTGTGCATCCACTGTTGCCGGGCCAACAGTTAGATCACCACGTTACGCACAAACCGCACGGCCACGTCGCCGTCATTGCGATAGCCGTGCACGTTGCGGCTGGCGAACATGTAGAACTCACCGGCAGCCACGTGTTTTTCTTCCTCGCCCACCAGCAAGGTCAGGCAGCCTTCGAACACGAACAGCTGCACGCTCCAGCCGTCCGGGTCGGGATCGGGGCTGTAGCGATCACCCGGTTCCAGGTGCATCTCCCACAACTCGACTTCACGCCGCGCCGTGGCCTTGGCCAGCAACACGGCTTTACTGCCGGGAATATCACCGGCCCAGGCCAGCTCGTTGATGCGGCTGTGATCACCGGCATCCGGGGCCTGGATAAGGTCGCTGAAGGCCACGTCCAAGGCTTCGGCGACGCGGTCCAGCGTAGACAGGCTAACATTCTTCTCGCCCGCCTCGATGGCCACCAGCATGCGCCGGCTGACCCCGGACTTTTCCGAAAGTGCGGTCTGGCTCAGATCAGCAGCGTGCCGCAGGCGACGGACGTTCTGGCTGACGTGTTGGAGGACCGAGGCCCGTTGTGGATTTTCTTTGTGCACTATATTGCTCAATGGGTGGGTGTGCGCAGTATACTGCCCAGCGTGCGGCGCATTGTGCGGTCCGTGCCTTTCCCTTGCAAGACCGAGCCGCCATGAACGCCCCGAACGCCTCCTCACGTTTCAACCGTTTCAGCAAAGCCGAATGCATCCTGCTGGTGATCACCATGATCTGGGGCGGCACGTTTTTGCTGGTGCAACACGCCCTGACCGTCAGCGGGCCGATGTTTTTCGTGGGCCTGCGGTTTGCGGCGGCGGCAATTGTGGTGGGGTTCTTTTCGTTGCGCACCTTGCGTGGCCTGACCTTGTTTGAACTGAAGGCCGGCGCCTTCATCGGCACCTCGATCATGCTCGGTTACGGCATGCAGACGATCGGTTTGCAGACCATCCCAAGCAGCCAATCGGCGTTCATCACAGCGCTGTATGTACCTTGCGTCCCCCTATTGCAGTGGCTGGTGCTGGGGCGCCGCCCAGGCCTGATGCCGAGCATTGGCATCATGCTGGCGTTTACCGGGTTGATGCTGCTCACGGGCCCGACCGGTGCCGCCCTCAACTTCAGCCCCGGAGAGATTGCCACGCTGATCTGCGCAATTGCGGTGGCGGCCGAAATTATCCTCATTGGTGCCTATGCCGGCCAGGTGGATGTACGGCGAGTGACCGTGGTGCAACTGGCCACGGCGTCGTTGTTGTCGTTCCTGATGGTGGTGCCGATGGGTGAAGCCTTGCCGGGGTTCTCGTGGTTGCTGTTGTTCAGCGCGGTGGGCCTGGGCTTGACCAGCGCGGTGATCCAGGTGGCGATGAACTGGGCGCAGCAGAGTGTTTCGCCCACCCGGGCCACGTTGATCTATGCCGGTGAGCCGGTGTGGGCCGGGGTGATCGGGCGGATTGCCGGGGAGCGTTTTGCGCCGATAGCGATGGTCGGCGCGGCGTTGATTGTGGCGGCGGTGATTGTGAGTGAGATGAAGACGAAGGGGCAGAAGGCCATCGAATTGACCGATAAGCGAGAACAGGAACAGCAGGGATAAAGCCGGGCTCGGCCAAAAAGTGGGAGCGGGCTTGCTCGCGAAAGCGTTGGGTCAGCCACCATCAATGTTGAAGGTCAGTCCGTCTTCGCGAGCAAGCCCGCTCCCACATTGGACGCAGATGTCTGTAAACAAGGCCAAATGGGAGGTTTCAGCCTACCTTGTAGGATCCTGCCACATCTTGCCGTTTGGTGATCGAGAAAGCGGCACGTATGATGCATCCCAAACTCCCGCAGATTAGAAGCCTATGTCCCTGATAGTTCTACTGCTTCTGCCTTTTATCGGCAGCTGTCTGGCGGCCTTGCTGCCGCATAATGCACGTAACACCGAATCCCTGTTGGCCGGCCTTGTGGCTCTGGTCGGCACCATTCAAGTCGCTTTGCTCTACCCTCAGATCGCCCACGGTGGCGTGATCCGCGAAGAATTCATGTGGTTGCCCAGCCTCGGGCTCAACTTCGTGCTGCGCATGGACGGGTTTGCCTGGCTGTTCTCGATGCTGGTGCTGGGCATCGGCACGCTGGTGGCGCTGTATGCGCGTTATTACATGTCGCCGGATGACCCGGTGCCGCGCTTCTTTGCGTTTTTCCTGGCCTTCATGGGTGCCATGCTCGGGCTGGTGATCTCCGGCAACCTGATCCAGATCGTGTTCTTCTGGGAACTGACCAGCCTGTTCTCGTTCCTGCTGATCGGCTATTGGCACCACCGCGCCGATGCCAGGCGCGGCGCCTATATGGCGCTGATGGTCACCGGCGCCGGCGGTTTGTGCCTGCTGGCGGGTGTGATGCTGCTGGGGCATATCGTCGGCAGCTATGACCTGGATCGGGTGCTGGCGGCGGGCGATCAGATTCGCGCGCATTCGCTGTACCCGGTGATGCTCGCGCTGGTGCTGATCGGCGCCTTGAGCAAGAGCGCGCAGTTCCCTTTCCACTTCTGGCTGCCTCACGCCATGGCGGCACCGACGCCGGTGTCGGCCTACCTGCACTCGGCGACGATGGTGAAGGCCGGCGTGTTCCTGCTGGCCCGCCTGTGGCCGTCGCTGTCCGGCAGCGAAGAATGGTTCTGGATCGTCGGCGGTGCCGGCGCACTCACCCTCCTCCTCGGCGCTTATTGCGCCATGTTTCAGAATGACCTCAAGGGCCTGCTGGCCTATTCCACCATCAGCCACCTCGGGCTGATCACCCTGCTGCTGGGCCTCAACAGCCCGCTGGCCGCCGTCGCTGCGGTGTTCCATATCCTCAACCACGCCACGTTCAAGGCTTCGCTGTTCATGGCCGCCGGCATCATCGACCACGAAAGCGGCACGCGGGATATCCGCAAGCTCAGTGGCCTGGTGCGGCTGATCCCGTTTACCGCGACCCTGGCCATGGTGGCCAGTGCGTCCATGGCCGGCGTGCCGTTGCTCAATGGTTTTCTGTCCAAAGAGATGTTCTTCGCCGAAACGGTGTTTATCTCGGCGACAAAATGGGTGGAAATCGCCCTGCCGATGATCGCGACCATTGCCGGTACCTTCAGCGTGGCCTATGCCCTGCGCTTTACCGTCGATGTGTTCTTCGGCCCGCCGGCGACCGACCTGCCCCACACGCCGCACGAGCCACCGCGCTGGATGCGCGCGCCGGTCGAACTGCTGGTGTTTACCTGCCTGCTGGTGGGCATCTTCCCGGCCCAGGTGGTCGGTTCGATCCTTGCTGCTGCCGCACTGCCGGTGGTCGGCGGGGTACTGCCCGAATACAGCCTGGCCATCTGGCACGGCTGGAATGCGCCGATGATCATGAGCCTGGTGGCCATGTCCGGCGGCATCGTGCTGTACCTGCTGCTGCGCAAACAGCTCAAGCGTGGCCGTTTCAAATACCCGCCGATCATCAGTTACTTCAACGGCAAGCGCATGTTCGAGCGCAGCCTGGTGGTGATGATGCGCGGCGTGCGCCGTATCGAAAGACGCATCAGCACCAAGCGCCTGCAAACCCAATTGTTCCTGCTGGTGCTGGCGGCGGTGGTTGCCGGGTTGATCCCGATGCTCAACAGCGGCCTCAGCTGGGGCGACCGGCCGAAGATCCCTGGCTCCATCGTGTTCGTGACCCTGTGGGTGCTGGCCATCGCCTGTGCGCTGGGCGCCGCCTGGCAAGCCAAGTACCACCGGCTGGCAGCCCTGACCATGGTCAGCGTATGCGGCATGGTCACCTGCGTGACCTTCGTATGGTTCTCGGCGCCGGACCTGGCCCTGACGCAACTGGTGGTCGAAGTGGTCACCACCGTGCTTATTTTGCTGGGCCTGCGCTGGTTGCCACGGCGGATCGAAGAAGTCTCGCCACTCCCGAGTTCGCTGCGCAAGGCGCGCATCCGCCGCCTGCGCGATTTCCTGCTCTCCACCGTGGTCGGTGGCGGCATGGCGCTGCTCTCCTACGCGATGCTGACCCGCCAGACACCCAACGATATCTCCTCGTTTTACCTGAGCCGCGCCTTGCCCGAAGGCGGCGGCAGCAATGTGGTGAACGTGATGCTGGTGGACTTCCGGGGCTTTGATACCTTGGGCGAAATCACCGTGCTCGGCGCCGTGGCGCTGACCGTCTACGCTCTGCTGCGCCGCTTCCGCCCGTCCAAAGAAAGCATGGAGTTGCCGCCACAACAGCGCCAATTGGCGCCGGACGTGGCCACCGACCTGGTCAACCCGCGCCAGGCCAGCGACACCGCCCTGGGCTTTATGATGGTGCCGGCGGTGCTGGTGCGCCTGCTGCTGCCGATTGCGCTGGTGGTGTCGTTCTACCTGTTCATGCGTGGCCACAACCAGCCGGGCGGCGGTTTTGTCGCGGGGTTGGTGATGTCGGTGGCGTTTATCCTGCAATACATGGTCGCCGGCACCCAGTGGGTCGAAGCGCAGATGAGCCTGCGGCCGATGCGCTGGATGGGCTTCGGCCTGCTCTCGGCCACCTTGACCGGGCTCGGCGCCCTGTTCGTCGGGTACCCGTTCCTCACTACCCACACCTGGCACTTCAGCCTGCCGCTGCTGGGCGATATTCATATCGCCAGCGCGTTATTCTTCGACGTCGGCGTGTACGCCATGGTCGTCGGCTCCACGCTGTTGATGCTCACCGCCCTCGGTCACCAGTCGGTGCGAGCGCATAAACCGAGCAACCAGGCCAAAGCCGTTGCCGCAACCGAAGGAGCCGCCTGATGGAAGAAGTCATCGCAATAGCCATTGGAGTGCTGGCGGCCTCCGGCGTCTGGCTGATCCTGCGCCCACGAACGTTCCAGGTCGTCATGGGCCTGTGCCTGCTGTCGTATGGGGTCAACCTGTTCATTTTCAGCATGGGCAGCCTGTTTATCGGTAAAGAGCCGATCATCAAGGACGGCGTGCCGCAAGACCTGCTCAATTACACCGATCCGCTGCCCCAGGCTTTGGTACTCACGGCGATCGTGATCAGCTTCGCCATGACCGCCTTGTTCCTTGTGGTGCTGCTGGCCTCCCGTGGGCTGACCGGCACTGACCATGTGGACGGCCGGGAGCCCAAGGAATGACGTGGATGAATCAAATGATCGTCGCGCCGATCCTGCTGCCGCTGCTGACCGCCGCGCTGATGCTGATGCTCGGCGAAAAACGCCGCCCGTTGAAAGCCAGGATCAACCTGTTCTCCAGCGTCATCGGCCTGGGCATCGCCATCCTGTTGCTGTACTGGACACAAAAAGGCGGGCCCGGCTCGATTGGCGTGTACCTGCCGGGCAACTGGCAGGTGCCTTTCGGCATTGTGCTGGTGGTGGACCAACTGTCGGCGATGATGCTGGTGCTCACCGGCATTATCGGCGTGAGCGCGCTGCTGTTCGCCATGGCCCGCTGGGACCGCGCCGGCACCAGCTTTCATGCACTGTTCCAGATCCAGCTGATGGGTTTGTATGGGGCATTCCTGACGGCGGACCTGTTCAACCTGTTCGTGTTCTTCGAGGTGCTGCTGGCGGCCTCCTACGGCTTGATGCTGCACGGCTCCGGCCGCGCGCGGGTGTCGTCGGGGCTGCATTACATTGCGATCAACCTGCTGGCGTCGTCGCTGTTCCTGATTGGCGCGGCGATGATCTACGGGGTCACCGGCACGCTGAACTTTGCTGACCTGGCGCTGAAAATCCCGCTGGTACCGCAAGCCGATCGCGGCCTGTTGCATGCTGGCGCGGCGATCCTCGCCACTGCATTCCTGGCCAAGGCCGGCATGTGGCCATTGAATTTCTGGCTGGCACCCGCCTACTCCTCGGCCAGCGCGCCGGTGGCCGCAATGTTTGCGATCATGACCAAGGTCGGCGTGTACACCGTGCTGCGGTTGTGGACCTTGCTGTTCTCGGGCCAAGCCGGTGCGTCGGCGCTGTTTGGCGGCGACTGGCTGGTATACGGCGGTATGGCGACCATCGTCTGCGCGGCGCTGGCGATGGTCGCGGCGCAACGCCTGGAGCGGATGGCCAGCCTGAGCATCCTGGTATCGGCCGGGATCCTGCTGTCGTCGGTGGGCTTTGCCCAGCCAAGCCTGACCGCCGGGGCATTGTTCTATCTGGTCAGCTCGACCCTGGCGCTGAGCGCCCTGTTCCTGCTGGCCGAGTTGATCGAGCGTTCGCGCTCAGCCAATGATCTGCCGCTGGATGAAGAAATCGACGCGCTGCCCAAGGCCATGGAATCGTTGCACCCACGCCCCGGCGTCAACCTGGATGACGAGCAGAAAGCCGTGGTCGGCCAGGTGATTCCCTGGACCATGGCCTTTCTGGGCTTGAGCTTTATCGCCTGCGCACTGCTGATTATTGGCATGCCGCCGTTGTCCGGGTTTATCGGCAAGCTCAGCCTGTTGAGCGCGCTGGTCAACCCAATGGGCCTGGGCAACGCGGTGGATGAGCCGATCCGCCCGGCGGCCTGGGGTTTGGTGACGCTGTTGATCTTGTCGGGCCTGGCTTCGCTGATCGCCTTCGCCCGCCTGGGTATCCAGCGCTTCTGGACGCCGGAGGAGCGCCCATCGCCGCTGCTGCGTCGCTACGAATGTGTGCCGATCTTCTTCCTGCTGGGCCTGAGCATTCTCCTGACCTTCAAGGCCGAACCGTTGATGCGCTACACCCAGGCCACGGCCGAGAGCCTGAATAACCCGGAGCATTACGTGATGGCGGTGATGGCCACGCGCCCGGTGCTGAGCCCTGAATCCAAAGCCGCCGCGCTGGAGGTGCAGCCATGAAGCGCCTGTTCCCTGCTCCGTGGCTGTCGTTGGCATTGTGGGTGCTGTGGCTGGTGCTGAACCTGTCGGTCAGCCCTGGCAACCTGTTGCTGGGCGCGGTGCTGGGCTTTCTCGCGCCGCTGCTGATGGCGCCGCTGCGCCCGCTGCCGGTGCGCATTCGTCGTCCCGGCATCATCATTCGCTTGTTCTTCGTGGTGGGTCGCGACGTGATCGTGTCCAACCTGCACGTGGCCTGGGGCGTACTGACGTGCGGATCCCGCCCGCCGCGTTCACGCTTTATCAAAATCCCGCTCGACCTGCGTGACCCCAACGGCCTGGCCGTACTGTCGATGATCACCAGCGTGACGCCTGGCACAGTCTGGTCGGAACTGGCCCTGGACCGCAGCATCCTGTTGCTGCACGTGTTTGATCTGGACGAAGAAGCGCCGTTTATCGAGCACTTCAAACGCGTCTACGAGCGGCCCCTGATGGAGATCTTCGAATGAGCGCCCTGCTCTCCAATGCAATCCTGGTCAGCCTGTTCCTGTTCTCGCTGGCGATGGTGCTGACCCTGGTGCGCCTGTTCAAAGGCCCGTCCGCGCAAGACCGGGTTCTGGCGCTGGACTACCTGTACATCCTGGCGATGCTGATGATGCTGGTGCTCGGCATTCGTTATGCCAGTGACACCTACTTTGAAGCGGCGCTGCTGATTGCGCTGTTTGGCTTTGTCGGATCATTCGCTTTGGCGAAATTCCTGCTGCGTGGCGAGGTGATTGAATGATGCCGCTATGGGTTGAAGTAATCGTGGCCGTGTTGCTGGTGCTCAGCAGCCTGTTTGCGCTGATTGGCGCGATCGGGTTGTTGCGGATGAAGGATTTCTTCCAGCGCATGCACCCACCGGCACTGGCCTCCACACTGGGCGCGTGGTGCGTGGCTCTGGCGTCGATTATCTATTTTTCGGTGCTCAAGTCCGGGCCGGTGCTGCACGGCTGGTTGATTCCGATTTTGTTGGCGATCACGGTGCCTGTTACCACGCTGCTGTTAGCGCGCACGGCGCTGTTTCGCAAGCGCATGGCCGGTGATGATATACCCGCCGAGGTGAGTAGTCGCCGGGCTGAAAACGTATCAAAATCAGCCTAGCGACTCAAACAGCCCGTTGGCATCAAGGGGTTTGCGGGATGAAGCCTTGAAGGGGCGAGCCAAAAGGCACACCGCTGTCGGGATCGAACGCAAACCATTTTTCCTGCACCTTGACGGCCTTCAGCGTTACCTGATTAACCGTGCCCTGTACGGGCGTAACGGGAGCGGCGTTCGCCTTTTTGAGCATCTCGGATAAGGTGGGAGCGCTGTCCCTGACAAAGCGCAATTTTGCGTAAACATCAGTAGGTACATACACCCCCATCCCGATCTTGACGGAAACGCCTTTGTGCGAACGTCTTAGAAAATCTCCAAGTCGACTCGGCTGGCTCGGAAGACCAAAGAAGCCCTCCCCCGGATTAAATATCCCACGCAGCAATGCAGTGCCTTCCTTGAGAACAGAGGTACGAAGTGCCTGCTTGTTCAGGCGTGATGCAAACTTGATCGCCTTCCATGCTTTACGGGCGGCCTGTGCTCCTCCCGCACCTAATAACAGTAATGTATCGATTGCCAAGCCTTTCAAACCGTCCTTAACGTTACCCTCGTAGATGTCAACCAGCGGGCCGATAAACGAAATCATCGACACCAGCGCGCGACCATTTTCTTTGTTCATTAGACGATTGACATAGCCCCGAACGTTATCTTCACTGGGCAGCACTGCATTGGCATCATCAATGAGTTGCTGACGATGCCCGCTATAGTTGCCGATGTAATTACCCGAAAGTATAACGTCAATAATCGCCTGGGTTTTGGCAGAACCAAAGGTGTCAGGCACCCACTCATCGCGGTTGTCACCTGCCCCTTTCGAAGCAGAACCTGGCACCGAAGCCCCTACTTTGGAAATGATCACCTTCGACGTTGCATTGTCACGAGGGGCCTCACCCGTGAGGTATGCGTTGAAATCAAAGGGCTGTTGAGTGCCCCGCAGATACCGAAGTTTCTTCGTGCCACTTCGCCATCTGGGCACGGTCTCTTCTTCAATAATGCCCTCGTTCAGGTTCAATTTTTTGCCGGCCAGACTGGTCGTGCGATCAATAATCGTCCCGGACGTGGGGAAAAATTCGAGATAGCGAGTTTTGCCCTCATATTTAATGCGCAGCAGCACCCCGTGCCACCCCCGATTCCGAGCCACTTTATTGCCCTTGTTAGCATCTTCCTCCTGCGTCTCACCGGTTTCTCGACGTAGCCTATAGACTTGGACATCCCCCCACTCCATAGCCTGGCGAACGTCGAGGGGCAAGTTTGCAAGACTCATCTTCATCAGCGAGGGCATCGCACCCTTGACGTCACTCAGGTATTGATCAACTGCGCCCGCGACCTGATCGGCAACACGAGGGAGTGTCTTTATCCGGGATTCAAATTCCGCTTGTGTGATCCGTGGATGACTGAAGGCAAACCAATTCTCATGCAGATCCCCCGTGGCATACGCCTCAACCAATGTGGGCCATTTCGTATTTGTGCCGACACCGGAGAGGCTGTGTTTGGTTGCAGGCTTCCTCAATGTGATAGTTTCTATTTCACTGTCGGTCAACTCAGGAAATGCCTGTTTCAGCGCCTTGATCGCCAGGCTGCTACGGGTGGGCGGGGCTGTCCCCAAGGTGACTACCGATTGCTCGATCGCCTCGGAACGACGCGTAATGCCGTCAGACGCCGCCTGGTAATCGTCGGGCGTATAGAGACCGTCACTTCTTCGTGGCACGGTACCCGTCATGACCCCTACATCGATTACCCGCCTGGCGCCAAGCGCCATAGCCAGTACTTGCTGTTGCGGCTGGACGGCCTCCAGCGTGGTCAGTGCGCCAAGCTCATTCATGCTCATGCCGCGACTGGCTCCAGCTCCGCCCCATACTTCGGCCAATGCACTGCCCAGGCTAAGTGTCATCCACGCCGGGCTGCCTATACGTATTTTGTCAGGCGACTGGCGGAGCAGTTCAGGGAGCTTTGTCGACTCCTGTTGGTCCGGTTTCACCAGAAACTCCGGTGCGGCATGTGCCAGGAACAGATGAGCCACCAACGGTGCAGCCCGCACGCTCACGCCCTTTTTCTCGACCAAGTGTTTTTCAAAGTCTTTGCGTACAGCCCCCATCTCACGCCCCATATTGGCCGGGGTGTAAAACTGATAACCGGCGGCGCTTCCAGGGGCGGCGGGAACATCAGGATCGACACTGAGCATGATGGCGGCGGTCAGCAAACTTTTCCGTTGCGCAGCATCGATATCGTCATCACCCTCCCCCTTATACCAACCCAACGTCTGGGCAAGTTCCCGCCCCCACTGCTCGGCCTGTGGCGTGTTGAGTAGCTCGTCCCAAATCTGATCTGCCTTGGCGGCCGTTTCCTGTGGCAGGGCTTGCGTGACTATCTGACGACCCAATGCGAACCCTATCGTGTTGGCGCCATACTTCTGATCCGTCGCCAACGAAACCAGCTGACTTTTCTCACTCGCCGACAAGGTTCCCGCAGCCCACTGCTGAGGGAGTAATTTCGCATAGTTGCCGACAGGGGTAGTCGGTGCGAAGCGGTTGCGCAACCATTTGGCAGCGGCGCGAGCCTGCCCTGCTGTGTCGATCGCATCCATGCCCATCGACCTCGTGACCTGACGCAGATCGTGGCGATCGTCTGAGTAGAGCGCGTGACCCGACTGCTCACTCAACACTACAACCGCCGCAAATGCGTCTTTGAGCGACTGGCTCCAACTGCCACTGACAGGGACATCCAACCACTGGTTGAGGATCGGTTGCAGCACTTGCAGACGGCCTTCACTGATACGGTACGCCTGATCCGGCGCTGTTTGCCCAAGATCCGCCAGAACACCTTGCATCTCAGGAAGTGCAATCAGCTCGGCCAGGCGCCTGCGAGCCTCCTGGTCGTTTCTTAACGGGTTGGTGACAGAGACCTTGAACTCACTACCTGACAACGACAAAGGCGCGCTGTCCGCAACGCCGTCGGCCGCACGCTCCAAAGCGTCGGCAAGGTTTTCACGGTCATCAAGCTCGTTGATACTGCGCTTTGACCATTCAAGCCGGAGCAGGTGATTGCGTGTCTCTGCTGCAGACAGCGCAGGCCAGCCCGCCTTCAGGCTTGTCACAAGCGCAGCCACTTGCTCCCAGGTATCGGGCGTCATAACGCCATAAAACAAGCTCGCCACATTCCGCGAAACTTGCCGGCTGTCCATAGAGACATAAGGCACACCTTGGTGCGTGGGGTCTAGCGCCTCAAGCGCGCGCATCACATGCGCCGATACCTGCCACCAGCCAGACGTGTCTTGTAGAGTGTATGTCTGACGAGAGGTCACTCCATCGCGGGTAACCAATCCCGATACGCTATTTTTGCCAATAGTCACCGAGTCCAAGGAAAAACCTTTACTCCTCAGCCAAGCTAAAACCTCGGGCTGATTCACCACACGCTTGTAGATTTCGAACGGCTGAGAAATCAGAGACCGTTCGGGCACGGTCACTAACGAATCCGACACACTGCCCATCTTCGTAATCAACTGCGCCTGAAGGGTTTGATCTGCATCAGCGGAGTGAGAGTGGGGGCCAGCCAACGGGCCCAGCGTGTTGTGTGCAGGTTTGTCAGGCGTCTGCACAAGTTCGCGTTTCACGCGCCTCTTGGCGATAGGATTGGCGTCATCGGAAGGGCCCCCGAATCGACCGGGTGATACCAGGCTTCCACGTGTTTGGATGGGCGGGAGCACAGGCAATCGTTGTTGAGCGTCTACCGCTGCAAGCGGCGCGAGACCACTCAGGCTTTGGCTTGATGGGTGGTAAGACTCGGAAGATGGAACGATTGTGGAATAAGGATTATCGGCGGGCGATAAATACCCACTTTGAGAATTGACGTGCGTCGCCAGGGAAATTGGCATACTAAATTCTCCGCAACAGAGCCACTTAATAGTGTTCTCGTCCTAAGAACCGTTGCAGCCAAGCTAGGAGAAAAAAACTGCGTCCTCTATAAGAATATTCCGATCCGCCCATTGAAAAAACCAGACCTCCTATACTGGCTTGACAATGGGCACTTTAATTAAAACGCGCCTTGGCCCTAAACGAAGGCATCAGCCAAACGATCGAATACGACACTTTTGGCGACAAACGCCAGTTGTACCTGCAGGCCATGGCACGCACAGGACCAAGAGGAATTGGCCGCTGACATTGACCTGTCGGGCGCCTGCGACTTTCTGATGGCCACCCTCAGCGGCATGAAAATCGCCGGCAAAGGCGGCGCAACGGTCGAGCAGTTGGCGAGCATCGCGGTGTTTGCCATTCGGGCACTCGGCGCGAAAGTCTAATTACAGGATCGGCGCGCCGAACCGGTTCAAGCGCGGCATCCAATGATCGAGTATCTCAGCTGACGCCAGCACATGATGCGCGTGCCCAATCAACAAGCGGCGTGGCACAAAGCCGATGTAGCGCGAATCATCGCTGTTATCGCGGTTGTCTCCGAGCATGAAATAGCTGTCGGCCGGCACGGTGACCGGGCCGAAATTTCGCAATGCCCGAACTGTGGGCATGAACTGAATGGTGCGTTTACTGTTGCTCGCCAGCTCGGTCAGCTTGATACCCGGCACTGTCTGGCCTGGCACGATCGGTTCACTGATGTCCTGGCCATCACTGTAGGTGGCGGGCGTGCCGTTAACCCACAGCACTTCATCTTTCATTTCCAGGGTATCGCCGGGAATGCCGACGATGCGTTTGATTAAACGCATGCCGTCCTTGGGTGACGAGAACGTCACCACATCACCCCGTTTGGGGTCATCCAGCTTGGCCAGGGAAATATCCGTGAGCGGCAACTTGAGGTCATACGCCACGCGGTTGACCAGCACCACATCGCCCTCAAGCAACGTCGGGCGCATCGACCCGGACGGGATGGGGTTCCAGTCGGCCAGGGAGGTGCGGAACACGCCGAAGCACAGCCAGAAAAGGATGACGTAACGGTAGCGGCTCAACCAACTTCGCATACAGCCTCGCACTAAAAAAGCGGCGCAGACAGCCGCCGGAAAATCCAAGGTAACATTTGGCAATACTCGCTTATTACACCGGAGGATTAAATTAACATTAGCGTTACGGCCTGCAATTCAAGGTATTCAAAAAGGAGAGTCGCCCCCCATGGAAATCAAATGCTCGGTCTTTATCGCGGCCAGCGTCGACGGCTTTATTGCCCGAGCAGACGGCGATATCGAATGGCTGCACCGGCCCGAATACGAAGCCGCCGAACTGAACGGCGTGACCTATGAAAGCTTCATTGCCACAGTTGATACGTTGGTGATGGGTCGCAAAACCCTGGAAAAAGTCTTGTCGTTTCCCGAGTGGCCGTATGAGGGTACGCCGGTCATAGCACTGTCTCACCAGCCGATGGAGGTGCCCGCGCATTTGCACGGCAAGCTTGAGGTGATGGCGGTAGACCCGACCACACTGGTAGCCCAGCTAGCCGAGCGTGGCATGCTGCATCTTTACATCGATGGCGGCCAAACGATCCAGGCGTTTCTTGAAGCAGGCTTGATTAACGAGCTCATCATCACGCGCATTCCGGTTTTGCTGGGACAGGGCATTGCGTTGTTCAGCCAGCTCGGCAGTGGACATGAACTAAGCCATGTCAGTACGTGTACGTCTGAAAACGGCTTTGTTCAGAGTCGGTATCAGGTCACCGCCGAGCATTGAGATTCAAGTGCCCACGCTCGGCAATTTTCGGCAGGCGTGTTGATCCGGCCCAATCACCTATCAGACCAAAGCCACTGCATTAGCATAAATATGAGTGGGCGGATGGCCACCTTGCGCCCCCCACTTTTCCTCCCTACCATTAATCACTGCCATGGAGTGACCTGTCATCACACCATTGATTAGAACGCCGTGTGTGACAACACCCAGCTGCCCACGCCCCAAGGTCCTGACATCTGTTTCTCGGATGTGAGCGGACAAGCCCAGACGCCGCAACCCATCTCTACGATCGCTATCACCATCATTAATGCTGTATAGCGCGGCTTCAAAACTCCTGCTGGCGTAACCATCGTTGTTTTCCAATTGTGCTCGTTTGGCACTCGCGGCATACAAAAAGCAAGCATCGGCCAGCATCGCCGAGTCAGTGCCTTTAAAATCCGATCTTTGGGCTGCCGTTGCTAACTCGCTCTTGGACAGGTGGAGCCTGAAGCCATCGCGCATCACCACGTCATAGCCATCCCCCGCTAGTTTCACTTGGTTGAAAATATCGGTGGGTTTCTGACCAAACCTCATCATCGCCGCTTTTATGGCCGCAACCGTGATGCAGTTCCCGTCCTTCCCTTGGCTGAAACCACTCCAGATATTACCGGGTCCACTGCCTGCGCTGGGCTTTCTTCCCGGATGACTCTTGGAGGTGTAATAGTCATAAGACTCCCTACTCTGATTGGGTGTCTGGTTGTTCACGCGCTGCTGATTGCGAAGTGCAGCTCTGTTGCCAGATTGGGTATCACGCGGGGAAAGCCTTGTGTTGGGCAACGAGGAATCACCCGCCTCTGGAAACTTTTGCTGCATAGACTGACCAACAGCAACCTTGGCCTCTGCGTAGTGGTCAAGGGTCTGGATCAGCTTGTTGAGATTGTTCTTGAAGGCGACGTCACCCGTCCTTTCCCGGATCAGCTTCAACCGGTCATTCAAACTCGAGGCCGTTTGGGCCTTGGACCCTGGCGCCGCTCTAAGCCACTCATCAACCTGTTGTCTCACCGCAGCAACATCAGCCGCAGACGCGGTAGATACTGAATTCGGTAGCACGCCATTCTGAGCATAAAGGCCGCTCCCACCCACTGGCCCTGTTACCCCTGGATTCCACATCTACGACTCTCCCGACTAATGGATTAAAAAGCCCATAAGGCTGCAACCTCTCATTGGTTAGTCGGACACCGAAAGTTCCATGTTTTAAAGGCTTGCTGCCCCGCCATCACACACCATTCTCCGGCAATTGGAGCAGGCGCTGGCTCGTTTCCAGCCCAACGCAGGGATAAATCCAACAACAGCAGGTATGCAGAGCGGGCACGGTAAAATGTGGGAGCGGGCTTGCTCGCGAAGGCGGAGTGTCAGTTGATACACCCTTAACTGATCCACCGCATTCGCGAGCAAGCCCGCTCCCACACTGGCTTGAGCAGGTCGCTGAAATAACACCCTGCAAAAAAACGCCCCGAACCAGTCGGGGCGTTTTTTATTCAGGGTTTACCGATCAAGCCTGATCAGCCAACCGCCACGTCGTCCCGCCCTTGCCGTCTTCCAACACCACCCCCATCGCGGTCAATTGGTCGCGGATACGGTCGGACTCCGCCCAGTCTTTGCCTGCACGGGCAGCCAGACGCGCTTGAATCAGCGCATCAACCTCAGCCGCATCCACTCGCCCTTCGGCGCCGGCTTGCAGGAAGTCGTCGGCTTCCATCTGCAGCACACCGAGCACGCTGGCCAGCTCTTTCAGGCGTGCAGCAAGACCAGCGGCGGCATCAAGATCACTCTCACGCAGACGGTTGATCTCACGCACCATCTCGAACAGCACCGCGCAGGCTTCCGGGGTGCCGAAGTCGTCGTTCATGACTTCGGTAAAGCGTGCCACGAACGCTTCGCCGCCGGCCGGTGCCACGGTCGGCAGGCCTTTCAACGCGTGGTAGAAACGTTCCAGGGCGCCTTTGGCGTCCTTGAGGTTGTCTTCCGAGTAGTTGATGGCGCTGCGGTAGTGGCTCGACACCAGCAGGTAACGCACCACTTCCGGGTGGTACTTTTCCAGCACGTCGCGGATGGTGAAGAAGTTGTTCAAGGACTTGGACATCTTCTCGCCATTGATGCGGATCATGCCGCAATGCATCCAGGCGTTGGCGTAGGTCTTGCCCGTGGCGGCTTCGCTTTGGGCGATTTCGTTTTCGTGGTGCGGGAACTCAAGGTCGCTGCCGCCGCCATGAATGTCGAAGGTCTCGCCCAGGCAGCAGGTGGACATCACCGAGCATTCGATGTGCCAGCCCGGACGCCCGGCGCCCCATGGCGACTCCCAGCTCGGCTCGCCGGGCTTGGTGCCTTTCCACAGCACGAAGTCCAGTGGATCCTGTTTGGCTTCGTCGACTTCGATACGTGCGCCGATGCGCAGGTCTTCGATTTTCTTGCGCGACAGCTTGCCATAACCCATGAACTTGGCGACGCGGTAGTACACGTCGCCATTGCCTGGGGCGTAGGCGTAACCCTTGTCGATCAGGGTCTGGATCATGCTCAGCATGCCCGGAATGTGATCCGTGGCGCGCGGCTCCATGTCCGGTTTGAGGATGTTCAGACGCGCTTCATCCTCGTGCATCGCGGTGATCATGCGCTCGGTCAGCACATCGAACGGTTCGCCGTTCTCCCGCGCCCGGTTGATGATCTTGTCTTCGATGTCGGTGATGTTGCGCACATAGGTCAAGTCATAGCCGCTGAAACGCAACCAGCGGGTCACCAGGTCGAAGGCAACCATGCTGCGGCCGTGGCCGATGTGGCAGTAGTCGTACACGGTCATGCCGCACACGTACATGCGCACCTTGTTGCCATCCAGCGGCTTGAAGACTTCTTTGGTCTTGCTGAGTGTGTTGTAGATCGTTAGCACGACATTTCCCTTAAGACAGAATCACTGGCCCCACGAATCACGCAAGGTCACGGTACGGTTGAATACCGGTGCACCAGGTTTCGAGTCCTTGATATCCGCGCAGAAGTAACCTTCGCGCTCGAACTGGAAACGGTCTTCCGGCTGTGCGTCGCCCAGCGATGGCTCGGCACGACAACCCGTGAGGACTTGCAGGGAGTCAGGGTTGATGTTGTCCAGGAAGCTGGCGCTGTCTTCAGCCTTCTCAGGGTTCGGCGAACGGAACAGGCGATCGTACAGGCGCACTTCGCACTCGATGCTGGCAGCAGCCGGCACCCAATGAACCACGCCTTTGACCTTGCGGCCTTCAGGGTTCTTGCCCAGGGTTTCGGGGTCATACGAGCAACGCAGTTCGACGATGTTGCCATCGGCGTCCTTGATCGCTTCGTCGGCACGGATCACGTAGCTGCCGCGCAGGCGCACTTCGCCGTTAGGTTCCAGGCGCTTGTAGCCTTTTGGCGGCTCTTCCATGAAGTCATCACGGTCGATGTAGATTTCACGCGCGAACGGCAGCTTGCGCACGCCGAGTTCTTCTTTTTGCGGGTGACGCGGCAGTTCGAGGTTATCGACCTTGTCTTCCGGGTAGTTGGTGATCACGACTTTCAACGGGCGCAACACGCACATGGCGCGCGGCGCGTTGGCGTCCAGGTCCTGACGGATGCTGAACTCGAGCATGCCGTAATCGACCACGCCGTCGGAACGGTTGGTGCCGACCATGTCGCAGAAGCTGCGGATCGACGCCGGGGTATAGCCGCGACGGCGGAAGCCCGACAGGGTGGACATGCGCGGGTCATCCCAGCCGTGCACGTGCTTTTCATCCACCAGTTGCTTGAGTTTGCGCTTGCTGGTGATGGTGTAGTTCAGGTTCAGGCGGCTGAACTCGTACTGACGCGGATGCGCCGGAACCGGCAAGCTGTCGAGGAACCATTCATACAGCGGGCGATGGCTTTCAAACTCCAGCGTGCAGATGGAGTGGGTGATGCCTTCGATGGCATCCGACTGACCATGGGTGAAGTCGTAGTTCGGGTAGATGCACCACTTGTCACCGGTCTGGTGGTGATGGGCGTGGCGGATGCGGTACATGATCGGGTCGCGCAGGTTCATGTTCGGCGAGGCCATGTCGATCTTGGCACGCAGTACACGGGCGCCGTCGGGGAATTCACCGGCGCGCATGCGGTTGAACCAGTCGAGGTTCTCTTCTACCGAACGGTCGCGGAACGGGCTGTTCTTGCCCGGCTCGGTCAGCGTGCCACGGTATTCCTTGGCCTGCTCCGGGGTCAGGTCGTCGACGTAGGCCTTGCCGGCCTTGATCAGCTCAACGGCCCAATCGAACAACTGGTCGAAATACTTGGACGCGTAGCGCACTTCACCGGACCATTCGAAGCCCAGCCACTTGATGTCGCTTTCGATGGCGTCGATGTATTCCTGGTCTTCCTTGGCCGGATTGGTGTCGTCGAAACGCAGGTGCGTGACGCCACCGAACTCCTGGGCCAGGCCGAAGTTCACACAGATCGACTTGGCGTGACCGATGTGCAGGTAGCCGTTGGGCTCTGGCGGGAAGCGGGTGACGATCTGCGTGTGCTTGCCCGAATCCAGGTCCGCCTGGATGATCGGGCGCAGGAAGTTGACCGGGACGGCAGGTCCGGCCTTGGAATTCGAGGTAGGGTCGACAGTGGGCTTGCTCATAGGATCCTTGAACAGACAGGTTCGTGGCCGGTTGGGGCCAGATAAAACAAAGGCGATATCATAGCCGATGCTGTCAAGTACCTGACAGAGCAGCACCGAAAACTGCTGCATTTAATGCACCGGCGGTAAAAAACCACCTCGAAATTCCTGCAGAGCACGCTAAACTGCGCGCCTTGGCACACATTTGGCCAAACCGGTAGCGGCGCCTTGGCGTCCAAACCCACGAATTCCCTGAAAAGAGTAGTGAACATGACTAAAGTCAAACTGATCACCAACCACGGTGACATCGTCATCGAGCTGAACGCCGAGAAAGCGCCGATCACCGTCGCCAACTTCATCGAGTACGTGAACGCCGGCCACTACGAAAACACCGTTTTTCACCGTGTCATCGGCAACTTCATGATCCAGGGCGGCGGTTTCGAGCCGGGCATGAAAGAAAAGAAAGACAAGCGTCCAAGCATCCAGAACGAAGCGGACAACGGCCTTTCCAACGACAAGTACACCGTCGCCATGGCCCGTACCATGGAGCCGCATTCGGCCTCCGCGCAGTTCTTCATCAACGTGGCCGACAACGCTTTCCTCAACCACAGCGGCAAGAACGTGCAGGGCTGGGGCTACGCGGTATTCGGTAAAGTCACCGAAGGCCAGGACGTCGTTGACAAGATCAAAGGCGTTTCCACCACCTCCAAGGCCGGTCACCAGGACGTTCCAGCAGAAGACGTAATCGTCGAGAAAGCCGAGATCGTTGGGTGATATTGCTGATTTCAGATTTGCATCTGGAAGAGGAGCGCCCGGACATCACCCGGGCGTTTCTGGATCTGCTCCACGGCCGCGCCCGTGGCGCCCAGGCGTTGTACATTCTGGGCGACTTCTTTGAAGCCTGGCTTGGCGACGATGGGATGACCGCCTTCCAGCGTTCCATCTGCGAGGCGTTGCGCGAGCTGAGCGACAGTGGCACCCCGATTTTTATCATGCATGGCAACCGCGATTTCCTGATCGGCAAGGCGTTCTGCAAAGCCGCAGGCGCTACCTTGCTCAAGGACCCGAGTGTCGTGCAGTTTTACGGCGAGCCCGTGCTGTTGATGCACGGCGACAGCCTTTGCACCCGCGACGTCGGCTATATGAAGCTGCGGCGCATTCTGCGCAACCCGATTGTGCTGTTTATCCTGCGGCACTTGCCGTTGCGCACCCGCCACAAGCTGGCGCGCAAGCTGCGCAGCGAGAGCCGTGCGCAAACGCGCATGAAGGCCAACGACATTGTCGATGTGACGCCCGAGGAAGTGCCACGGGTGATGCAGCAGTTCGGCGTGCGCACCCTGGTCCACGGCCATACGCACCGCCCCGCCATTCATAAACTGCAGATTGGTGACCAGGCGGCCAAGCGTATTGTGCTGGGGGATTGGGACAAGCAGGGTTGGGCGTTGCAGGTGGATGAACAAGGGTTTGCGCTGGCGGCGTTTGACTTCGTGAACCCGCAGTTGGCGCTGCCCGGCGCATAACCCTGACACACAGAACGCTGGCTTGTGTGGGGTTTGGCTTGTGTGGGAGCTGGCTTGCCTGCGATGCAGGCACCTCGGTACATCAGGCATACCCAAGTGATGCTATCGCAGGCAAGCCAGCTCCCACATTGACTGAGTCCAGTCGGTCAGTGCCCCGAAGCCTCCGGCCCGGCCTTCGCGCCAAACGGCGGCTTGGCCAGCCACACCAGCAACATCAAGCCCATGAACATCCACCCCAGCAACGTGAAGTAATCCACGGTGGACATCATGTATGCCTGGCTGGTGAGGATCTGGTCGAGCTGCGCATAGGCCTTGTGCCCTGCCCCGCCGAGCGCCTGCAAGGCATCGCGGGTGGCCGAGTCGTAGGTGGTCATGTTCTCGCTCATGTACGCATGGTGCTGGTCCGCGCGGCGAATCCAGATCCAGGTGGTCAGCGACGCCGCGAAGCTGCCGCCCAGGGTCCGCAGGAAGGTCGCCAGACCCGCGCCGTCGGCGATTTGCGCCGGCGGCAAGTCGGACATCAGGATGCTCAAGGTCGGCATAAAGAACAGCGCCACGCCGATCCCCATGAACAACTGCACCAAAGCGATGTGGGTGAAGTCCACCTGATTGGTAAAGCCTGCGCGCATAAAGCAGCTCAAGCCAATCGCCAGGAACGCCAGGCCCGCCAGCAGGCGCAGGTCGAACTTGTGCGCATACTTGCCCACAAAGGGCGACATCAGCACCGGCAATATACCGATCGGCGCGACCGCCAGACCCGCCCAGGTGGCGGTGTAGCCCATCTGGGTTTGCAGCCATTGCGGCAGGATCAGGTTGATCCCGAAGAAACCCGCGTAACCCAAAATCAACACGATGGTGCCGATACGGAAGTTGCGGTAGGCAAACAACCGCAGGTTGACCACTGGGTGCTTGTCAGTGAGCTCCCAGATGATGAACACCGCCAGGGCAACCACCGAAATCGCCGCGCCGATGATGATGAAGTTGGACTCGAACCAATCCAGGTCATTGCCCTTGTCGAGGATGATCTGCAAGGCACCGACACCGACGATCAAGCTCAGCAAGCCGACGTAATCCATCGGCTGGTAACTGGTGACCACCGGGCGTTTCTTCAATTGCGAACGCACCACCATCACCGCAAAGATGCCGATGGGTACGTTGATAAAGAAGATCCACGGCCAGCTGTAGCTGTCGGTGATCCAGCCGCCGAGGATCGGCCCGGCAATTGGCGCAACCACCGTGACCATCGCCAGTAACGCCAGGGCCATGCCGCGCCTGGCGGGTGGGTAAACTGCGATCAGCAACGTCTGGGTCATCGGGTACAACGGCCCGGCGACCAGGCCTTGCAGCACCCGAAAGCCAATCAGCTCGGGCATCGAGGTGGAGATACCGCAGAGAAACGACGCCAATACAAACAGGATGGTCGCCCACAAAAACAGCTTCACCTCGCCAAAGCGGCGGCTCAGCCAGCCAGTGAGCGGCAAGGCAATGGCGTTGCTCACCGCAAACGAGGTGATCACCCAGGTGCCCTGCTCCGAACTCACGCCCAGGTTGCCGGAAATGGTCGGCAACGCCACGTTGGCGATGGTGGTGTCGAGCACCTGCATAAAGGTCGCCAGCGACAGGCCGATAGTGGCCATCAGCAAGCTTGGCGGCGTAAAGGACGCGGGGGCGTTAGCGCTCATCAGCGTTGCACAGCCTTGGGTGCGGCGAGGCTGTTGTCATGGATCAATTGGCTGATCATGGCATCGGCTTCGGCCAGTTGGCGGTCATACACGTTGGTGGTGAACGAGGCCTTTTGCGGTGCCTGTTGCGCCAGCACCGGGCCGCTTTGGTCGTGCAGGTTGACGTTGACCACAGTGCTCAAGCCCACCCGCAGCGGGTTCTTGGCCAACTCCTCGGCGTTGATATGGATACGCACCGGCACCCGTTGCACGATCTTGATCCAGTTACCGGTCGCATTCTGCGCAGGCAGCAGGGCAAAGGCACTGCCGGTGCCGGCGCCGAGGCTGTCGACGGTGCCGGTATATTTCACGTCACTGCCGTAGATGTCCGCTTCGATGTCCACCGGCTGGCCGATGCGCATATCACGCAGCTGGGTTTCCTTGAAGTTGGCGTCGATCCACAGCTGGTCCAGCGGGATCACCGCCATCAACGCGGTGCCAGGCTGTACGCGCTGGCCCAGTTGCACGGTGCGCTTGGCCACATAGCCGGTGACCGGTGCGATCAAGGTGCTGCGCGCGTTGGTCAGGTAGGCCTGACGCAACTGGGCGGCGGCGGCTTGCACGTCCGGGTGGGACGAAATCACCGTGTCATCCACCAAGGCATTGGTGGTTTTCAGTTGCTGCTCAAGGTTGGTCAGGGCGTTCTTGGCGGCGGTCAGGCTGTCACGCGCATGAGACAACTCTTCCTGGGAGATCGCCCCGCCCTGGGCCAACGTCTTGCGGCGGTTGAAGTTGTCCTGGGCGGTTTGCACGTCAGCTTTCTGTGCGTTGACCTGGGCTTTCATGCCATCGACATTGCTGTACAAACCACGCACCTGGCGCACGGTGCGCGCCAGGTTGGCCTGGGCACTTTGCAGGCCGACGGCGGCGTCATTCGGGTCGAAGTTGATCAGTACCTGGCCTTCGTGCACCAGGTCGCCGTCGTCGGCGCCGATGCTGACCACAGTGCCGGTGACCAACGGGGTGATTTCCACCACGTTGCCGTTCACATAGGCGTCGTCGGTGCTTTCATTGAAGCGCCCGTAGAACTCATACCAGCCCCACACGCCGACCACGCCAAGAATGACGATCAGCGCCAGGCCGATCAGCATGACTTTGCGTTTGCGCGGGTTGTTATCGGGTTTTTCAGTTGCGTTGCTGTTTTCGGCAGTGGCCATGACAAATACCTCAAATTATTCCGTACGGGTGGCGGGGCTGGTCGTGGTCGCGGCCACGTTATTGGCGTTGAATCCGCCACCCAGGGCTTGCATCAATTGAATCGACAGGTCGATCTGCGCCGCATTCAGGGTCGCCAGCTGACGCTGGGCCTGCAGCAATTGCTGCTCGATGCTGAGCACATCCAGGTAGTTACCGATGCCGGAGCTGTAACGCTGCACGCCGGTGTCGTAAGACTGCTGGGCAATGTCCGCGGCGTGTTGCTGCGCCTGGATCTGCCGGCCGGTTTCACGCAGTTGCATCAGGGTGTTGCCGATATCGCCCAAGGCTTGCACCAGGGTTTTGTTGTACTGGGCCACGGCCAGGTCGTAATCGGCGTCGCGGGCATCGAGGTCGGCACGCAAACGGCCGCCATCGAAGATCGGCAACGAAATCGTCGGCGCAATGC
This sequence comes from Pseudomonas sp. FP2338, assembly GCF_030687515.1. Lineage (NCBI taxonomy): Bacteria > Pseudomonadati > Pseudomonadota > Gammaproteobacteria > Pseudomonadales > Pseudomonadaceae > Pseudomonas > Pseudomonas sp. FP2338. The sequence continues at coordinate 3,915,575 of NZ_CP117436.1, forward strand.
TGAAGAACCGGCTGGCGGAGCCAAACATCGCATCACCGAGCAACGACTCGGCCCCGGCGCTCGCACTGAGATTGAGGTTGGGGTAGAAGCGGGTTTTGCTCGCGGCCACGTTTTTGCTCGCGGCCTCGACGCGCCAGCGTGCGGCGATCAGGTCCGGGCGGCGGCCCAGCAGTTCGGCGGGCAGAACGGAAGGCACGGCGACGGCGCTGGGTTTCAGCACATTCGGGCGGCTCAGCTCGCCGCCACGGTCCGGGCCTTTGCCGAGCAATACCGCCAGGGCGATCTTGGCGCTTTGCAGCTGTTTTTCGGCGTCGATCAATTGCGACTGGGAGCTGGCTTCCAGGCTTTCGGTCTGCTGGTACTGGTACTCGCTGTCGATGCCGGAACTGAGGCGACGTTTGCTCAGGTCGAGCATCTGGCGGGTGCGCTTGAGGTCATCGTTGGCCAGGTCACGCACGATATGCGCCTGGCCCAAGTCGCTGTAAGCCTTGGCCACGTTGGCAGCCAGGGTCAGGCGTGCGGCTTGTTGGTCGACTTCGGCGGCACGCGCCTGGCCCAACGCGGCTTCCCAGGCGGCGCGCTGGCCACCCCAGAGGTCGAAGTTGTAGTTGAAGCTGGCGCCGATGTTGCGCACGGTGGCATAGGCATCGCCCTGCCCGCGCGGGTCCTGGTCCTTGGCCAGGCGCGAACGGCTCACGCCGGCGCTGGCATCCAGGGTGGGCATGCGTTCAGCATCGGCAGCATAAGCAGCGGCTTCGGCCTGGTGGGCACGGGCGCTGGCGACTTGCATGTCGGGGCTGTTTTGCAGGGCTTCATGGATCAGGCCATCGAGCTGCGGATCGCCGAGGCTTTTCCACCAGTCGGCCGTCGGCCAGGCGGCCGTGGACAGGGTCACGCCGCTCAAGGATTTGCCGGTTTGCAACGTGTTGGCGTCGAGACGTTGGCCCTGGGTGTCGAGGCCGCTGAAGTTGGCACAACCGGCCATACTCATCGCCACCAGCACCAGGCTGAGTGCACACGTTTTCATTGATTACCTACCCGCTGGATGACGATGGCGTCACCGGCAGCTACCAGAATTTTCTTGAGGATTCTTTCCAGGGTTTCCAACTCACCAGGCTCCAGCGCCCCGGCCAGTTCATTCATCGACTGCGCGCCGATATGCGGCAACATGTCGGCCAGGCGCTGGCCGTCTTCGGTGAGCACCAACTGCACCTGGCGCCGGTCCTGCTCGGAACGCTTGCGCGCCAGCAGGCCCTTTTGCTCCAGACGGTCGAGCATGCGGGTCATGGAGCCGCTGTCCAGGGACAGGTTGCGGCACAGCTCCGCCGGGGTGTCGACATCGAACTGGGCAATGATGATCAACACCTTGAACTGCGCGGCGGTGACGCCGTGGGGTTCCATATGGGTGTCGATAATGCGGTCCTTGAGCAGCGCCGCCCGGCCCAGCAATAGGCCGAGGTGGCAGTTGCGAAAGCTGTCAGGGGTGTAGTGGGTCATCGAAAGTCACCTTATTACTGCCTAGGCAGTGAATGTATGACAAGATGTTACTGCTTAGGCAGCGAATGTCAAATGGAATTATTAGCTTGCTTGGTAGTTTGGCGACAGGTGGGCTTCAGATGCAAACAACTGTGGGAGCTGGGTTGGCTGCGATGGCGGTTTGGCGGGGGTGTTCGGTCGGGGTACATATCCATTATTTGGGTAACGGCTGAGTATGGTTCCGCTCTTACAGCGGGTCACTTTTGCAAGGACGCAAAAGTAACCAAAAGGTCCTCGCCCCAACACTCGGTGCCTCGCTGTGGCTCGGCATGCCCGCAATCCGACACTGATTTGGGGGGCCGCCGCCACGCGCCATCCATGGCGCGGGGCGGCTAAACCGGCATCCCTGCCGGTTTACCCCCCAAATCACTGTCAGATTCCGGCCATCGTGTTTGACGGGGCGATTTCAGATCAAGATCAAGATCACAAGCGCAGATCAAAAGACCGCTGACTTCGTCATCGAAAAGGATATAAGGGCCGGAGCAACAGCAACAGCAACAGCAGAGCCATACTCGGTCAAAGGTGGGAGCGGGCTTGCTCGCGAATGCGGTGGGTCAGTCAATTCATCTATAACTGACATACTGCATTCGCGAGCAAGCCCGCTCCCACATTTAGACCGCGTTGCATCAGGTAGATAGGCTGTTGCTTTGCACTTGATCTGGCTTTTGCTTCAACCACTCAGGTCGGCTTTCAGGCCGCCGTGCTGTAGATCTTGATCTTGATTTTGATCTCAGGCGCCCCGTCAACCACGCTGGCCGAACGCAGGCTTGAATCCGTGGGTAACCCGGCAGGACGCCGGGTTAGCTGCGCTGGGCCAAGGATGGCCCATCGCGGCGGCCCACGGATTCAAGCCGGAGTGAGGGCACACCGAGCCTAGGCGAGGTGCCGAGTGGTGGGGCACAGACCTTTTGGTTACTTTTGGGGCGTTTGCCAAAAGTGACCCGCCGTAAGGGCGGAACCATAATCAGCCGTTACCGCAGCAACGGATATGTACACCACCAAAAGACCGCCACAGCAGGCAACCCAGCTCCCACATGGTTAACGCGTCCGGGCTTTAGAAATCCCGCTTGTAGAAGATATCCAACGAACTCGCCACGCCACTGGCCACTTCCAGATACACCTTCTTGCTCAGCAAGTAACGCAAAGCAATGGTATTAGCCGGCTCAAACACCCCAACCCCATAACGCAGACTGAGTTTCTCGGTAATTTTGCCGCTGGCCACCACTGCGGTCTTGTTCCCGGTGCCCTGGGTATCAAGGTCGAAATCCTGAATCCCCAGCTTGTTGGCAATATCCGAAGTCACCCCCGCACTGCCCATAAGCCCCAGGCCCAAGGCAGCCTCAGCGAGCATATTGTTGTCTTCACCCGTGTTGTTGCGCGAACGCCCCAGTACCAGGTACGACAACGCATCTTCCTGAGGCATCGACGGCTCGGAGAAAATCTGCGTCGTCGGCTGCTCGGCGCTGCCGCTCAGCCGAATACCGGCAGTCACAGTCCTTGAGTCCTCAACGACAACCCGTGTCGCTTCGATATCCAGGAACGGCTGATCCAAGGGACCGGCAAACAACAGCCGCGCACGCCGCACATTGAGGCGCTGGCCGTAGGCACGGTAACGCCCGTCGTTGAGCCACAGCTCGCCACGGGTGTCCATGTTGTCGCCAATATGCACATGCCCCTGAACCTTGGCAGTCAGCCCAAAGCCGGCAAAGTTAAGCTGGTCTTCACCCACCTCGACGTCGATGTCCATGGCCATCGCCATCGGGGGCTTGCCCTCCTCGGTCTGGCTGCCGACGATCACCGTGTCATCGGAGACCTTGACCGTCGACGGCGGCAGTTCGCGCACGGTGATATCACCGCGCGGGATGTGCACCTTGCCGGCAATCGCCAACTTGTCGTTCTTGAGGCTGATCTTAAGATCCGGCGCCACTTCCAGCTTGGCATAGGGCTCAACCGTGACCGGCAATTTCGAGCCTTGCAGGCTCAGGTCCACCGCCAGGGCCTGGCCCCAGCCGACATGGCCCTTGAGGCTGCCCTGCCCGTCTTTGCCGCTGCGCCAGCCACCGTTGAGCTGCACACTTTCGCCGGCGATCAGCGCCTGCACGTTCAAGCCCTCGAGGCTCATCGGCAGCTCAGGCCCGGAAATTTCGCCGTCGACCAGGTTCACATTGCCGTTGACCTGTGGTGCCAACAACCCGCCCGAGATACGGCCGTTACCGTTGAGCTTGCCATTGAGGGTTTCCACCATTGGTACAAAGGGTCGCGCCACGGCGAGGTCCAGGCCGGTGAGGCTGAACGTGCCGGTGATCGGCTTGTCCTTGGGCAACGGGTTGATCTGCGCCTGCAACAGCAACTCGCCGAGCTTGCCACCGCGAAAATTCAGCTGCGTGTCGATACGCTTGGGGTTGAGGGTGGTTTCCAGTTTCAGGGTGTCGTAGGGGAAATCCACCCATTGGTTCTTGTCCTTCACGCGCAAGGTTCCGCCGCTGGCATCCACCGCGACCACGCCTTTAGGGCCACTGCTGGGCAGGTCGAGTTGCACATCGGCGTTGAGCTTGCCCTGCCAGGCGAAATCCTTGGGCAAGAAGGCCGCCAGGCTGTCGATCGGGAATTGCTTGAGGTGGTAGCGCAGCTTGGGCTCGGGCATCAGACGCTGGTCTTCACCGCACAAACTGGAACCGCCAGACACCCAGCAATGCGCGGCAAAGGTCAGCTTGCCGTCGGCCAGGCGTTCGATTTTCGCCGGAGCTTGCAGCTTCCAATCCTGGCCGCCGGCCTGCACATCACCACTGGCCAGGCGCCCACGCCAATTGCCTTTGTCGAGGTTGCCATCCAGGGCCAGGGCAAGTTTGACCAGCGGCCCAGCCAGGTCGAGTTGCACCTTCTGGCTCTTGATGTCGCCCTGGGCGCTGGCGGTCAGGGTGCCGACCTGGGTTTCACCGGCTTGAATGCCGCTGCCCTTGAGGTCGATCTTCGCGCGCTGGGCGTTGTCGAGGGCCGCATCGAGGGTGAGGCTTTGCAGTTTATTATCCGCAAACGCCAGTTGCTGGCCTTTGAGGTCGAGCTTGCCTTGCGGCGCCTTCAGCGTACCGGCCACCTCCATGCGGCCGTTGATCTGCCCGCGCAACTGCGGCCACAGTTGGGCCAGGCGCGCCAGTTTGATGTCGATTTGCCCGGCCAAGCGTTGCTGCAAACTGCCACTGCCATTGATGCGGTTGTCGCCCAGGCGGATATCCAGGTTGGCCAGGGTCCACTGCTCGCCCGCGCCTTCGGCCTTGGCCGCCAGCACGGCGGTCTGGCCGCGCAAATGGCCCTTGAGGTCGAGGTCGGCATTGAGTTTAAGCTGCTCGTTTTTGAACTCGCCTTTGCTGCGCAACGGCCCGGCCAAGGTGCCCGGCAACTCAGCAACCCAGTACGCAGGGTTCAACGCCGACAAGTCCAGCGCCGTGTCCCAGGCAATGCCGTCGGCAAATTGCAGGTTCAGGTGGCCTTCGGCCTTGCCTTGCCCGGCGGTCAGTTTCAGCTCGGGCAGGAAGACTTGCTTGAGGTCGCCGCTGAACGGCGTGACCAGATTGAATTTACCCGCTGGCCCGTCGAGGTCAGCTTTTAGATTGCCGAGGTAGTTGCCGTCTTTATAGGAAACTTCACCGTTGAACGTACGCAAGGCGACCTGCGGCTCGTCGATTAACGGATAGAGACGATGCCAGGGGAAATCCAGCCAGTTGATTTTCGCGTCGGCACTGAAGCCTTGCTGCCAGTCCAGGTTGGCGCTGAGCTTGAGGCTTTGCTGGTCGCCGGCAGTCAGGTCGAGGCCGGCGATCTGTGCGCCCTTGGCGTCGACCTTGCCCTGTAGCAGCAAGGCCACCGGGCCTTTTTCTGCGGGCAGTACGGCCCGGCCGAGCAGCTGGTAGCCACTGCTCAGGTCGCCCTGGGCGGTCAGGTCCAACTGATTGAGCTGCAAGGTGTCGGGCAAATCGGCGCTGGGTTTGAAGCCATCCGCCGTGATGTGCAACTGCGCGGGCAGGTTCTCCACCAAAGGTTGCAGCTCGCCGCTGAGCTTGGCGGGCAAGTAGCCGCTGCTGTCAGCATCGAGCTTGAGGGTCTTGAGCAGGTCGCCGTCCACCTTGATCGCAACTTTCCACGGCGCGCCGCCGGGCGCATAGGGCAGGCTCAGGCTGCCGGTGGCGCTCAGTGGCCAGTCGCCGCTGGGTTGCAGCAGGCCGTTGAGGTCCAGCACCAGGTCATCGCGTTGCAGGTGCACCGAGTCGATCTGCATACCGGCGGCCGTCCAGTGCGCCGCCAGTTGCAGGCCCTTGAGCTCTTCGCTGCCGTTAAACAGCAGGCTGCCGACGCGAACGTCGCCCAACTGGATGGCAACCGGCAACTTGAGATCCGGCAACGTGATCGGGCCACTGCTCGGTTCGTTGCTTGGCGGGAATTGCAGGCTGACCTGCTCCACGTCCAGTTGGTTGATACACAGGGTCATGCGCAACAGGCAGCCCGGTGACCAATCAAGCTTCGGCGCATTAAGTTCTACCCGACTCGCGTCCTGCTGCCATAGCAGATGATCGGCGCTCCATTGGCCGCCCAGGCGTCCCTGGAAGTTCTCCACGCTCAACCCCGGCACCTGGCTCAAGGCCCAACGGCTGCCTGCTTGAGTACCGAGCACCGTCCACAGCGCCAACAGCACCAGCATGAGGATCGCCACAATGGCCAGCCCCGCTATTTTCAAACCACGCATCACAGCTCAGGCCCCATGGAAAAGTGCAAACGAATGCCGCCCGGATCTTCGAGGGCATGGGCCAGGTCAAGGCGAATCGGCCCCACAGGCGACACCCAGCGCACACCCACGCCCACGCCGGTTTTCAGGCTGGGCATTTCCAGGGTGTTGAAGGAGTTGCCTTGGTCGATAAAGGTCGCGATGCGCCATTTTTCGGCGATGGAATATTGATATTCGGCGCTCAAGGCCACCATGTAACGCCCGCCGATGCGGTCACCGCGATCGTTCTCGGGCGACAGCGTCTGGTACTCGTAGCCGCGCACGCTCTGGTCACCACCGGCAAAGAAGCGCAGCGACGGCGGCACCGACTTGTAGCCGTTGGTGGCACTGCCGCCGAACTGCGCACGGCCGAGGAAACGGTGGTTGTCCCACAAGGTGGTCAGGCCCTTGATGGTGGCGGTGCCGTAAAGCAAGTTGGTGTCGGAGCCGAGCCCTTCCTTGGCGACCTTGGCGTCGAACATCAGGCGATAGCCATTGTGCGGGTCGATGCGGTTATCGCTGCGCAGGTAGGAATAGTTGATGCCCGGCATCACCAGGTTGCTCAAGCCCGAGTCATTGCCCAGGCGGTATTCTTCACGCTGGTACTTGAGCGAGATGACCCGCGTCCAGCCGCTGGGCAGCTTGCTGTGCCATTCCGGGCCGAGGGTGAGCAATTTACTCAGGCTGTCGGTGTTGGCGATTTCTTCGTTCTGGTAACCGCCGGCGAAGCGCAGCTTGTCGGTCAGCGGCGGGTCGAGGGGAATGTCGTACCACAGGCCGACGTTCTGGCGTGGCGCCGACAGTTCGGCCTCCCAGCCATAGCTGTGGCCCTGCGGGTTGACCCAATGGCGGGTCCAGTTGGCTTTGCCGCGCGGGCCGACGTCGGTCGAGTAACCGAGGCCCAGGCCCATGGTGCGTGGCTTGCGGGTATCGAGCTGGACCGCCACCGGGATCACATCGTTGGTGGAGGCGGTTGGGCTGGCGTCCACGCGCACGCCTTCGAAGAAGCCGCTCGATTGCAGGTTCTGATTGAGTTCGGCGATCAATTCGGAGTCATACGGCGTGCCGCTTTTGAACGGCACCATGCGCTGCAGCAAGTCTTCATCGAATGGCGTGTCGCCGGTAAAACCGACCTTGCCCAAGGTGTAGCGCGGGCCGCTGTCGTAGATGAGTTCGATATCGGCGACACCGGCTTGCGGGTCCACCAGCAGCTTCTGGCTGCTGAAACGCCCATTGAAAAAGCCGTAGCGTGACGCCTGGTTCTGGATCAGACGCTTGGCGTCTTCGTAGTTGCCGTGGTTGAGCACGGCGCCGGATTTGAGGTCGTCGCTGGCGGGCACGCGAAATGCCTTGAGGCTCGCGGCCTGGCCGTCGACCCGAATGGTCACGTTGCGCAAATGCACCGGCTCGCCGGGGTCGATGGTGAGGGTCAGGCGCGGGTTCTTGCCGCCCTTCACCTCACTGGAGATCTGCGGCTGATAAAAGCCCAGCGCCTGGGCCGCCTTGCGGGCCTGCTCCTCGGCGCCACGGCTGAACCGCAGCAAGGCTTCTTCATCACGATCGCCAACCCCGCCGATATAGCCTTCGATGTTGGTTTTCAACGCGTCGTTTGATGGCTTGATGCGCACGTCCAATTCGCTTTGCGCAAATACGCCACAGCTTGTGAACAGCAGAACCAAGCCGCTGGTAAATCTTCCTGGGAGCTTCATAGGCGCGGATGCTACACAGCTGGGGAGACACTTTGAACCCGGAATTGTCTGAATAATTCTGTCTTAAGCCGTTGCAGCATGTAACGCCTGGGGGTTGGGATGAAAAAACACATGTTCCAGGACAGGTCCTACGGCGACCTCACCGATTTCTTCATAGCCCTGGCGCTTGTAGAAATCCAGATAACGCGAGTTGCCGGTATCGAGCACCACACCCGATGAATGCGGGTCCTCGGCGCACCAGTTGTGCACCGCCTGCAACAGTTGTTCGCCGTAGTGTTTGCCCTGGAACTGCGGGTGAATACCCAGCAGCGGCAACACATGCACCGACTCGTTCGGCAGGCACGCCAGCACCGCGTAATGGTAATCCAGGTAACGCCGAGTGCCGCGTACGCCGGTGCTCAACCACATACGCAACTGCCAGGCCCAGCTCTCGGTGATCCCCAGGCGCCGTTGCGGTGGCGCAATCAGGGCGATGCCGATCAGCCGGTCGTTGACGAACAGGCCGATGGCGGGCAGCTTCTGGAAAAAATGCTGCTTGACCAGCTCACGCACCGTGGCACGCACGCGCTGTTCGTACCCCGAGCGCTCAGCTTCGAAGATGTAGGCAAAGGTCGGTTCATGCCGATAAGCCTGATACAACAAGGAACGGGCCTCGCGGGAATAGCCGCTGTTGAGCAGGCGAATTTCGGCAATGGCAGTGGCAGTGTCCGGCATACAGTCAATCTCCCTGGGCGCCACTCAAACGATGGCGTTCTTATGGGTACGAACCTGTGCAGCACCAGTCGTTCCCAGACATTAGCAGTGCATGCGCCCTACCGCCACGCTGGCCCCCGCCGGACTTGTCGGCTAGCATCGCCCTTTTGCCAGACTGGACTGCCGACCATGAAAATCGTCTCCTTCAATATCAACGGGCTGCGCGCCCGCCCCCATCAGCTGGCGGCGCTGATTGAAAAGCATCAACCCGACGTGATCGGCCTGCAGGAAACCAAGGTGCACGATGACCAGTTTCCGCTGGCCGAAGTGCAGGCCCTTGGCTATCACGTGTACTACCACGGGCAAAAAGGCCATTACGGCGTGGCCCTGCTGTCGCGCAAGCCGGCGTTGAGCCTGCACAAAGGGTTTGCCAGCGACGAAGAAGACGCCCAGCGGCGCTTTATCTGGGGCACTTTTGCCGACGAGCATGGCCAGTCGATCACCGTGATGAACGGCTATTTCCCCCAGGGCGAAAGCCGCGACCACCCGACCAAGTTCCCGGCCAAACAACGCTTCTACGAAGATTTGCAGCAACTGCTGGAAAGCCAGTTCAGCAATGACCAGCCGCTGGTGGTGATGGGCGACATCAATATTTCCCCGGAAGATATCGACATCGGCATCGGCGCCGACAATGCCAAGCGCTGGCTCAAAACCGGCAAGTGCAGCTTCCTGCCGGAAGAGCGTGAGTGGATGGCCCGTTTGAAGAACTGGGGCCTGGTCGACAGCTTCCGCCACTTGAACCCGGACGTGGCCGACCGCTTCAGCTGGTTCGACTACCGCAGCCGTGGGTTTGAAGATGAGCCCAAGCGTGGGCTGCGCATTGACGTGATCCTGGCGTCAAACGGCCTGGTGCCGCGGGTCAAGGATGCTGGCGTGGATTACGACTTGCGTGGGCTGGAAAAACCGTCGGACCATGCGCCGATCTGGCTTGAGTTGAGCTGACTTCAAGGTTTGTGTACTTCAATGTGGGAGCTGGCTTGCCAGCTCCCACATTTTGACTTGCTGTGTGCCAGTCATATTTTTGAAACCCCACTGACTTAATCTGGCGGCACTCCCTTTGGCTTAAGAAGGTGCCGGCATGATGCTGCGCGTTCTGTTCCTGTTGATACTGCCGCTCTACGCTGTCGCCGCTGCCCTCCCCGTTCCCGACCAAGGCCCCGCCCTGCGCATCCAGGGTTCCAATACCATTGGTGCGGCGCTGGGGCCTGCGTTGGTCAAGGGCATGCTGGAGCACCAGGGCTTGCAGGCAGTGCACAGCAAGCCCGGCGATGGCGCCAATGAACAACGGGTGATCGGCAAGACGCGTCAGGGCAAAACCGTCACGGTCGAAGTCGCGGCCCACGGCTCCAGCACCGGCTTCAGCGCATTGAAAAAAACCTACGCGGACCTTGCGGCCTCCTCACGTCCGATCAAGGACAGCGAGCTGGTGGACCTTGAACCCCTGGGCGACCTGAAAAGCCCGGAAGCCGAACAGGTAATCGCCATCGACGGCCTGGCCATTATTCTCAACCCGCACAACCCGCTCAATACCTTGAACACCGAGCAGCTGGCGCAGATTTTCAACGGTGAAATCAGCCACTGGGAGGATGTCGGCGGCGTCGGCGGCGCCATTCATCTGTACGCCCGGGATGATCAGTCCGGCACCTATGACACCTTTAAAGAACTGGTACTGAACCGGCGCGGCAAACCGCTGGCCGCGACGGCAACGCGTTTCGAGTCCAGCGAGGCGTTGTCCGATGCGGTGAGCCATGATCCGCAAGGCATTGGTTTTATCGGCCTGCCGTATGTGCGCCAGGCCAAGGCGCTGGCGATTGTCGACGGTGACTCACAGCCGATGTTGCCGGTGACCAGCCTGATTGCCACCGAGGATTACCCGCTGTCACGCCGCTTGTATTTTTACCTGCCGCCCTCGAACCGCAACCCGTGGGCCAAAGCCCTGGTGGACTTTACCCAGAGTGGCAAAGGCCAGGCGATTGTGGCTACCAATGGCTTTATCGCCCAGCAGGTGCAGGCGATTGCCGTGGAGCCACGGGCGTCGATGCCCGAGGACTATCAAACCATCGTGCGTGAAGCCCAGCGTTTGAGTGTGAATTTTCGCTTCGAGGAAGGCAGCGCCAGCCTGGACAACAAGGCGCGCCAGGACTTGCAGCGGGTGGTGGCGTATATAAAAAGCCACGGCAAGCTCGACAAGCAGGTGACGCTGGTGGGGTTTGGCGATGCCAAGAATGACCCGCAGCGGGCGGCGCTGTTGTCGAAGTTGCGGGCGATGGCGGTGCGCCGGGAGTTGGTCAAGAGCGGCGTGGTGCTGCGGGACATTCGCGGTTTTGGCGCGCAGATGCCGGTGGCGGCGAATACGGCGGATGAGGGGCGGATCAAGAATCGGCGGGTGGAGGTTTGGGTGTACTGACCCCTCGGGTTTTTTGTTGTAAACACTGACCTCATCGCGGGCAAGCCCGGCTCCCACCTTTGGAATGCATTCCAGTGTGGGAGCTGGCTTGCCTGCGATGCAGGCGCCTCGGTGTTACTGCCCGCCGCGCATCAGCTCTTTAGGCACATATTTGCCGATCTCAAACTTGCCAATCGCCGCGCGGTGCACTTCATCCGGGCCATCGGCCAGGCGCAGGGTGCGTTGCATGGCGTACATATAGGCCAGCGGGAAGTCGTTGGAAACCCCCGCGCCACCATGGATCTGGATCGCACGGTCAATCACCTTCAAGGCCACGTTCGGCGCAACGACCTTGATCTGCGCGATTTCGCTTTTCGCGACTTTGTTACCCACGGTGTCCATCATGTACGCCGCTTTCAGGGTCAGCAGGCGCGCCATGTCGATTTCCATGCGTGAGTCGGCGATCTTGTCGATATTGCCACCCAGGCGCGCCAATGGCTTGCCGAACGCGGTGCGGCTGACGGAGCGTTTGCACATCAGTTCCAGCGCGCGCTCGGCCATGCCGACGGAGCGCATGCAGTGGTGGATGCGGCCTGGGCCAAGGCGGCCCTGGGCGATTTCGAAGCCGCGGCCTTCACCCAAGAGTACGTTTTCATACGGCACACGCACGTTGTCGAACAGTACTTCGGCGTGGCCGTGGGGGGCGTCGTCATAGCCGAACACCGGCAGCGGGCGCACGATTTTTACCCCTGGGGTGTCTACCGGCACCAGGATCATCGAGTGCTGCTGGTGGCGCGGTGCATCCGGGTTGCTCAGGCCCATGAAGATCAGGATCTTGCAGCGCGGGTCGCAGGCGCCGGAGGTCCACCACTTCTTGCCATTGATCACCCATTCATCGCCTTGACGCTCGGCGCGGGCGGCCATGTTGGTGGCGTCGGATGAGGCCACGTCCGGTTCGGTCATGGCGAACGCCGAGCGGATCTCGCCGCGCAGCAGTGGTTCGAGCCAGCGTTGCTTCTGTTCTTCGTTGGCGTAGCGCACCAGCACTTCCATGTTGCCGGTGTCAGGGGCGGAGCAGTTGAACGGCTCCGGGCCTAACAGCGAGCGGCCCATGATTTCGGCCAGTGGCGCATATTCGAGGTTGGTCAGGCCGGCACCCAGCTCGGATTCGGGCAGGAACAGGTTCCACAGGCCTTCGGCTTTGGCCCGGGCCTTGAGCTCTTCCATGATCGCGGTGGGCTGCCAGCGGTCGCCTTCGCTGACCTGGCGTTCGAACACCGGCTCGGCCGGGTAAACGTAAGCGTCCATGAACGCGGTGACGCGTTCACGCAGTTCCTGAACCTTGGGCGAATAGGCGAAATCCATGAGCAGCTCCCTTCTCTGAGAGGTTGTTTAGGTCATGCAATCGATGCTAGAACAGCGCTGATAATTTACCTAGCCTATTCTCGGCGTGTATTAACATTCATCACCGATATATGATCGGCGCATGAACACCTGATAAATCGCCACCTGAAAATAAGAGCGCAACGACATGAATCTGAGCAAGGTCGACCTCAACCTGTTTATCGTCTTCGACGCGATCTACACCGAAGCCAACCTGACCCGCGCCGGGCAGATCGTCGGCATCACCCAGCCGGCGGTGTCCAACGCCCTGGCCCGCCTGCGCGAGACCTTCAACGACCCGCTGTTCGTGCGTACCGCCCAGGGCATGGTGCCCACGCCGATGGCGCAGAACATCATCGGGCCGGTACGCAACGCGTTGTCGTTGCTGCGGGTGTCGGTGCAGGAAAGCCGGATTTTCAACCCTCAGCAGGCGGCCAAGACTTATCGCATCAGCATGACCGACCTCACCGAAGCGGTGATTCTGCCGCTGTTGTTCCAGCGCCTGCGCCGCCTGGCGCCGACCGTGGTGATCGAAAGTTTCTTGTCCAAGCGCCGCGAAACCACCAAGGAACTGGCCGCCGGGCGCCTGGACTTTGCCGTCGATGCACCGCTCAACACCGACCCGCAAGTGCGCCACGTCAAGCTGATGGAAGACCGCTACGTGTGCGCGATGCGCAAGGGCCATCCGATGGCGGGCAAGGACAAGTTCACACTGGATGACTACTTGTCGCTGACCCACATCCATATCTCCAGCCGTCGCAACGGCCTGGGCCACGTTGACCTGGCACTGGGCAAGATGGGCATCCAGCGCAAGATCGCCCTGCGTTCCCAGCATTACCTGATGGCCTCGCAAGTGTTGCAGCAGACCGACATGGTAATGACCGTGCCCGAACGCTTTGCCCGACGCCATGAGCTGCATTGGTTCAACCTGCCGGTCAACGATGTGCCGCCGGTGGAAACCCACCTGTACTGGCACGAAAGCACCGACCAGGACCCGGCGAACCGCTGGATGCGCGAGCAGATGATCGAGCTGTGCCAGCAAGTCACTGCGCACGAAAAGAAGCTGGATGGCAAGCAAGCCTGACCGCCCCTGTGGCGAGGGCGCTTGCTCCCGTTGGCCTGCGCAGCAGGCCCAGCTTTTGGGGCCGCTTCGCGGCCCAGCGGGAGCAAGCTCCCTCGCCACAGGGTGTGAGTCCATGCAGGCTATTTGCTTGACGTAAACGTCAACCTGCCTTTAGCTTAGCGCCAAGACCTTCTTGAGCGCCGCCATGAGCACGACCTACAGCATCTCCGACCTCGCCCGCGAGCTCGACATCACCACCCGCGCCATTCGTTTCTACGAAGAGCAAGGCCTGCTGGCCCCGGAGCGCCGGGGCCAGGAGCGCATCTACTCGGCGCGCGACAAGGTCAGTCTCAAGTTGATCCTGCGTGGCAAGCGCATCGGCTTCTCCCTGGCTGAATGCCGTGAGCTGATCGAACTCTACGACCCCAGCAGCGGCAACCACATCCAGCTCAACAGCATGCTGGCGAAAATCGCCGAGCGCCGTGAGCAGCTTGAGCAACAGATGCTCGATATCGAACAGATGAAGCTGGAACTGGACACCGCCGAAGAGCGCTGCACCCAGGCGCTGGCGCAGACCATGAACCCGGTTGGCCCATAAACACAAGGTAGCTGCCCATGTCTCTCCCCTCTTTTGTGCGCCTGGTGGAAGTCGGCCCGCGCGACGGTTTGCAGAACGAAGCCCAACCGATCAGCGTGGCCGACAAGGTTCAACTGGTGGACGCGCTCAGCGCAGCCGGCTTGAGCTATATCGAAGTCGGCAGTTTTGTCTCGCCCAAATGGGTGCCGCAGATGGCCGGTTCCGCCGAGGTGTTTGCGCAGATCCAGCGCAAGCCCGGCGTGACCTACGGCGCGCTGGCGCCCAACCTGCGTGGCTTTGAAGATGCGCTGGCGGCCGGCGTGAAGGAGGTCGCGGTGTTTGCGGCGGCATCCGAGGCGTTTTCCCAGCGCAATATCAACTGCTCCATCAGCGACAGCCTGGAGCGCTTTGCACCGATCATGGCCGCTGCCAGGCAGCACGGCATCAGCGTGCGCGGCTATGTGTCGTGTGTGTTGGGTTGCCCTTACGAAGGTCAGATTGCGCCTGAACAAGTGGCGGCAGTAGCACGCGAGTTGTATGCCATGGGCTGTTATGAAGTGTCGCTGGGCGACACCATCGGCACCGGTACGGCAGGCGCCACACGACGGTTGTTCGAAGTGGTCGGGGCGCAGGTGCCACGGGACAACCTGGCCGGGCATTTCCATGACACCTATGGCCAGGCGATCGCGAATATCTACGCCAGCCTGCTCGAAGGCATCCATGTATTCGACAGCTCTATTGCGGGCCTCGGCGGCTGCCCTTACGCCAAGGGCGCCAGCGGTAACGTCGCTACCGAAGACGTGGTGTACCTGCTCAATGGCCTGGGTATCGACACCGGTATCGACCTGGAAGCGTTGATTGGTGCGGGCCAGCAGATCAGTAACGTGCTGGGTCGAGCGACGGGCTCACGAGTCGCCAAGGCACGTTACGCCGGTTGAGTAGCTTAGCCGTGACAATGTGTTACCGCACGGCTACACATCGAGTAACACGGGAACATATTTCGCCGTATTTGCCGTAGGAAAAACCCTACACAAAAATCAAACCATTGATTTTAAATGACTTTTAAAAGTTGGCACGGCTCCTGCTATCTCTATGGCATAACAAGAATAAAAAGCGCCAAACCTAATAAAAATAAGACGAAACGACTCTGACATAACAAAAACAACACGGCAGAGACGCAGCTAACAGATTTTTTTGAAGAAGATGTGCTTCGCAGGGACGGCTTGCCGCAACCCGCAACCGGTTAGAGAAAAATAAAACTACCTCAGGTAGCTGCCACTGGTTGGATCAATACGAAGAAGCAGATCAGCGTTCAAAAAAATACGTTTGCTCTTGATCCCGGATGGGGGTCGCAAAAAACAGCGGTAAAGGGTAACGGTTGCCAAAAACAACAATAGACCGCCCCTCAATAATAAAAAAAGAGCACGCAACGACAAATTAAAGGGGACCTTCGGGTCCCCTTTGTGCTTTCTGTGTTTCAGCTATTTACCTGACGTTCACTATTCAAACTGTGGGAGCTGGCTTGTCGAATCGTCGCACCGCTGCGATGGCATCCACTCGGTGTGCCTTACACACCGAGGTGTTTGCATCGCAGGCAAGCCAGCTCCCACATGAGTCTGTGCTGTCAGTTGGATTGGGTTCGCAACTCCTCGATCGAAATTTCGCGCATGCGAAACTTCTGGATCTTGCCCGTCACCGTCATCGGAAACTCATCCACGAACTTGAAGTGCTTGGGCGTCTTGAAGTGCGCAATACGGCCCTTGCACCAGGTTTGCAATTCCAGCTCGTTAGCGACATGGCCGGGGTGGAATTTGACCCAGGCGACAATCTCTTCGCCATAACGCGCATCCGGGATGCCAATGATCTGCACATCGGCCACCGCCGGGTGGGTGAAGAAAAACTCCTCCAGTTCACGCGGGTACACGTTCTCGCCGCCGCGAATGATCATGTCCTTGTTGCGCCCGGCGATACACACGTAGCCGTGCTCATCCATGGTCGCAAGGTCACCGGTGTGCATCCAGCCGGCATCGTCGATGGCGTCGCGGGTGCCTTCGGGGTTGTTCCAGTAGCCCAGCATCACGCTGTAGCCACGGGTGCAGAGTTCGCCGATCTGGCCACGGGGCACGGTGTTGCCGGCCTCATCGATGATTTTGTTTTCAAGCTGGGGCTGGGTGCGGCCAACGGTGGTGACGCGCCGCTCCAGGTCGTCATCGGCGCCGGTCTGCAACGACACCGGGCTGGTTTCGGTCATGCCGTAGGCAATCTGCACTTCGCCCATGTGCAACTCGCTGATGACCCGGCGCATCACTTCGATGGGGCACGTGGCGCCGGCCATGATGCCGGTGCGCAGGGTGGCCAGGTCGAACTCGCCTCGGCGCGGGTGATCCAGCAGCGCAATAAACATGGTCGGTACGCCGTACAGGCCGGTGGCGCGTTCTTGCGCGACAGCTGTGAGCGTCAGCAGCGGGTCGAAACCGTCATTGGGGTAAATCATGGTGGTGCCGTGGGTGATGCAGCCGAGATTGCCCATGACCATGCCGAAGCAGTGATACAGCGGCACCGGGATTACCAGGCGGTCCTGTGCGGTAAGGCCCAGGCTTTCGCCGACCATGTAACCGTTATTGAGGATGTTGTGGTGACTGAGGGTCGCGCCCTTGGGGAAGCCGGTGGTGCCGGAGGTGTACTGGATGTTGACGGCTTGATCGAAGTGCAGGCTCGCCTGGCGACTATCAAGCTGCTCGGGCGGGATGCCGGCGCCGAGGGCCGCCAGCTGCGACCAGGGCATAAATCCCGTGGGCGGGCTGGGGTCCAGGCTGATGAGGCCGCGCACGTCGGGCTGCAGTTCCTGCAACATGGCGTGGTAATCGGAGCTTTTGAACGAACCGGCACACACCACCCATGCGCACCCGGACTGTTTGAGTACGTAGTCCAATTCGCTGCTGCGGTAGGCCGGGTTGATATTGACCAGGATCACTCCGAGCTTGGCGCTGGCGATTTGGGTGATGCACCACTCGGCACAATTCGGCGCCCAGATGCCCAGGCGATCGCCGGTTTGCATGCCCAAAGCCATGAATGCGCGGGCGTGCAAATCCACCGTCTCGGCCAACGCCCGCCAGGTGTAGCGGCGCTGCTGATGGCTCACCACCAAGGCTTCGCCATCGGGGTAGTGCGCGACGGTGTGATCGAAAGCCTGGCCGATGGTCATGGCCAGCAAGGTCTTGTCCTGAGAGCCACGGCTGTAGCTCGGATGCGCTTGATCCATAACGACCCCTGTTGTCTTTTTTGTAGGTTGACGTAAACGTAAACTACGATTGACAGCGTCGTAACGCAAGCTTACGTTAACGTAAAGGTGAGCGCCCTCCCCCGCGCCTCGCCCACACAACAACAAAGCTCACATTAAGGTGCCTGTCCATGAGTTACCCGTCCCTGAACTTCGCCCTCGGTGAAACCATCGACATGCTGCGCGACCAGGTGCAGTCGTTCGTGGCCAAGGAGATCGCGCCGCGCGCGGCCCAGATCGACATCGACAACCTGTTCCCCGCCGACCTGTGGCGCAAGTTCGGGGACATGGGCCTCTTGGGCATCACCGTGCCGGAAGAGTACGGCGGCGCCGGCCTGGGTTACCTGGCGCACGTGGTGAGCATGGAAGAAATCAGCCGTGGTTCGGCGTCGGTGGCACTGTCCTACGGCGCGCACTCCAACCTGTGCGTGAACCAGATCAACCGCAACGGCAATCACGAGCAAAAACTCAAGTACCTGCCCAAGCTGATCAGCGGCGAGCACATCGGCGCCCTGGCCATGAGCGAGCCGAATGCCGGCTCCGACGTGGTCTCGATGAAACTGCGCGCCGACAAGCGCGGCGACCACTACGTGCTCAACGGCAGCAAGACCTGGATCACCAACGGCCCCGACGCCAACACCTACGTGATCTACGCCAAGACCGACCTGGAAAAAGGTCCCCACGGCATTACCGCGTTTATCGTCGAACGCGACTCGAAAGGCTTCAGCCGCAGCAACAAGTTCGACAAGCTGGGCATGCGCGGCTCCAACACCTGCGAACTGTTTTTCGATGACGTCGAGG
This sequence comes from Pseudomonas sp. FP2338, assembly GCF_030687515.1. NCBI lineage: Bacteria > Pseudomonadati > Pseudomonadota > Gammaproteobacteria > Pseudomonadales > Pseudomonadaceae > Pseudomonas > Pseudomonas sp. FP2338. The sequence goes on from NZ_CP117436.1 coordinate 3,933,819, forward strand.
TGCCCGAAGAAAACATCCTCGGTGTGCTCAATGGCGGCGTCAAAGTGCTGATGAGCGGCCTGGACTACGAGCGCGTGGTGCTCTCGGGCGGCCCGACCGGGATCATGCAAGCGTGCATGGACCTGATCGTGCCCTACATCCACGACCGCAAGCAGTTCGGCCAGAGCATCGGCGAATTCCAGCTGATCCAGGGCAAGGTCGCCGACATGTACACCCAGCTCAACGCCAGCCGCGCCTACCTCTATGCGGTGGCCCAGGCTTGCGAGCGCGGCGAAACCACGCGCAAGGACGCCGCCGGCGTGATCCTCTACAGTGCCGAGCGCGCCACGCAAATGGCCCTGGACGCGATCCAGATTCTCGGCGGCAATGGCTACATCAATGAATTCCCCGCCGGGCGCCTGCTGCGTGACGCCAAACTGTACGAAATCGGCGCCGGCACCAGTGAGATTCGCCGGATGCTGATCGGTCGCGAACTCTTCAACGAAACCCGCTGAAGGAGCGCCCCATGGCCATCTTGCACACCCAACTCAACCCGCGTTCAGCGGAGTTCGCCGACAACAGCGCGGCGATGCGCCAACAGGTCGACGCCCTGCACACCTTGCTCGCCCATGTGCAGCAAGGCGGCGGCGCCAAGGCTCAGGAGCGGCACACCTCGCGCGGCAAACTGCTGCCCCGTGAGCGTATCAACCGCTTGCTCGACCCTGGCTCACCGTTCCTGGAACTCAGCCAGTTGGCGGCACATCAGGTGTACGGCGAAGACGTGCCGGCGGCCGGCGTGATCGCCGGGATCGGCCGTGTGGAAGGCGTGGAATGCATGATCGTCGCCAACGACGCCACGGTCAAAGGCGGCTCGTACTACCCGCTCACGGTAAAAAAACACCTGCGTGCCCAGACCATTGCCGAGCAAAACCGTCTGCCGTGCATTTACCTGGTGGACTCCGGTGGCGCCAACCTGCCGCGTCAGGACGAAGTATTCCCTGACCGCGAGCATTTCGGGCGGATCTTCTTCAACCAGGCCAACATGAGCGCCCAGGGCATCCCGCAAATCGCCGTGGTGATGGGCTCTTGCACCGCCGGTGGCGCCTACGTACCCGCCATGGCCGACGAAGCGATCATGGTGCGCCAGCAAGCCACCATCTTCCTCGCCGGGCCGCCGCTGGTAAAAGCTGCGACCGGTGAAGTGGTCAGTGCCGAAGACCTGGGCGGTGCCGATGTGCATTGCAAGATCTCCGGCGTGGCCGACCACTATGCCGACAGCGACGAACATGCGCTGGCCCTGGCCCGACGCAGCGTGGCCAACCTCAATTGGCGCAAGCAGGGTGAGTTAGTGCAACGCCCGCCCGTGGCGCCGTTGTACAGCAGCGAAGAGTTGTACGGCGTAATCCCGGCTGATGCCAAGCAGCCATTTGATGTGCGCGAAGTCATCGCGCGGCTGGTGGATGGCTCGGTGTTCGATGAGTTCAAGGCGCTGTTCGGCACCACGCTGGTGTGTGGATTCGCACACTTGCACGGCTACCCGATCGCGATCCTGGCCAACAACGGCATTCTGTTCGCAGAAGCCGCGCAAAAAGGCGCGCACTTTATCGAACTGGCCTGCCAGCGCGGCATTCCGTTGCTGTTTTTGCAGAACATCACCGGTTTCATGGTCGGCCAGAAGTACGAAGCCGGTGGCATCGCCAAGCACGGCGCCAAGCTGGTCACGGCGGTGGCTTGCGCCAAGGTACCCAAGTTCACGGTGATCATCGGCGGCAGCTTTGGTGCCGGTAACTACGGCATGTGCGGCCGCGCCTATGACCCGCGCTTTTTGTGGATGTGGCCGAATGCACGCATCGGCGTGATGGGTGCCGAACAGGCCGCCGGCGTGCTGGTGCAGGTCAAGCGTGAACAGGCCGAGCGCGCGGGCAATGCGTTCAGCGCTGAAGAAGAAGCCGCGATCAAGCAGCCGATTCTCGACCAGTACGAAACCCAGGGCCACCCCTACTACTCCAGCGCACGCTTGTGGGACGACGGTGTGATTGACCCGCAGCAGACCCGTGACGTGCTGGCGCTGGCGGTGTCCGCCGCGCTGAATGCCCCCATCGAGCCGAGCCGCTTCGGCGTGTTCCGCATGTAAATGGAGCCGTACCCCATGAGCGATTTCAACACCCTCGAACTGGTTACCGACAGCCGTGGTTTTGCCACGCTGTGGCTCAGTCGTGAAGCCAAGAACAACGCGTTCAATGCGCAGATGATCCGCGAATTGATCATCGCCCTCGACCAGGTGCAGGCCGATGCGTCCCTACGTTTTTTAGTGCTGCGCGCACGTGGCAAGCACTTCAGCGCCGGCGCGGACCTGGCCTGGATGCAGCAATCGGCCGAGCTGGATTACCACACCAACCTGGACGACGCCCGCGAACTGGCCGAGTTGATGTACAACCTGGCCAAGCTGAAAATCCCCACCCTGGCGGTGGTACAAGGCGCGGCGTACGGCGGCGCGCTGGGCTTGATCAGCTGCTGCGACATGGCGATTGGCGCGGATGACGCGCAGTTCTGCCTGTCGGAAGTGCGCATCGGCCTGGCACCGGCGGTGATCAGCCCATTCGTGGTGCAGGCCATCGGCGAGCGTGCCGCGCGGCGTTATGCGCTGACGGCCGAGCGTTTTGGCGGCCAGCGTGCGCGCGACATCGGCCTGCTGGCGGAAAGTTACCCGGCCACCGAATTGGATACGCAAGTGCAACTGTGGATCGCCAACCTGTTGCAAAACAGCCCGGCAGCCATGCGCGCCAGCAAGGATTTGCTGCGCGAAGTCGGCAACGGTGCCCTCACCCCGGCGCTGCGTCGGTATTGCGAAAATGCCATTGCGCGGATTCGCGTGAGCGCCGAGGGCCAGGAAGGCTTGCGCGCGTTCCTGCAAAAACGCCCGCCCAGCTGGCAAGTGCAGGAGCCACGTTCATGAGCACACTGACCACTGTGCTGGTGGCCAACCGCGGCGAAATCGCCTGCCGGGTGATGCGCACCGCCAAAGCCATGGGGTTGACCACCGTGGCAGTCCACAGCGCCACCGACCGCGATGCACGCCATAGCCGCGAGGCGGATATTCGGGTCGACCTGGGTGGCAGCAAGGCCACCGACAGTTACCTGCAAATCGACAAACTGATCGCCGCCGCCCACGCCAGTGGCGCCCAGGCGATTCATCCGGGTTACGGCTTTCTGTCGGAGAACGCCGGCTTCGCCCGCGCAATCGAAGCCGCCGGCTTGATCTTCCTCGGCCCGCCCGCCTCGGCCATCGATGCCATGGGCAGCAAATCAGCGGCCAAGGCGTTGATGGAAACGGCTGGGGTGCCGCTGGTGCCGGGTTATCACGGCGCGGCCCAGGACCTGGAAACCTTTCGCGATGCCTGCGAACGTATCGGTTACCCGGTGCTGCTCAAGGCTACGGCAGGCGGCGGCGGCAAGGGCATGAAAGTGGTCGAGGACGTCAGCCAGTTGGCCGATGCCCTGGCCTCGGCCCAGCGTGAAGCGTTGTCGTCCTTCGGCAATGGGCAAATGCTGGTGGAGAAATACCTGCTCAAGCCGCGCCACGTGGAGATTCAGGTGTTTGCCGACCAGCACGGCCATTGCCTGTACCTCAATGAGCGCGACTGCTCCATTCAACGTCGCCATCAAAAGGTGGTGGAAGAAGCCCCCGCACCGGGCTTGAGCGCCGAGCAGCGTAAGGCCATGGGTGAGGCGGCCGTGCGTGCGGCCCAGGCGATCGGCTATGTGGGCGCCGGCACCGTGGAGTTTTTGCTGGACGCGCGTGGCGAGTTCTTCTTCATGGAGATGAACACGCGGCTGCAGGTGGAGCATCCGGTGACCGAGGCGATTACCGGCCTTGATCTGGTGGCCTGGCAGATTCGTGTGGCTCAGGGTGAGCCCCTGCCGCTCACTCAGGACCAGGTGCCGTTGGTGGGGCATGCGATTGAAGTGCGCTTGTATGCCGAAGACCCGGCCAATGATTTCCTGCCGGCCACCGGGCACCTGGCGCTGTACCGCGAGTCTGCACCGGGGCCGGGCCGTCGGGTCGACAGCGGGGTCGCACAAGGCGACAACGTTTCGCCCTTCTATGACCCGATGCTCGGCAAGCTGATTGCCTGGGGCGAAGACCGCGAACAGGCGCGCCTGCGCTTAGTGAGCATGCTGGACGAGTTTGCAATCGGCGGGCTCAAGACCAACCTCGGCTTTTTGCGGCGCATCATCGGCCATCCGGCGTTTGCGGCGGCCGAACTCGATACCGGGTTTATTCCGCGCTATCAGGATGAGCTGCTGCCCGCACCGGGTGCTTTGAGCGATGAGTTCTGGCAGGCGGCCGGGGCGGCGTTTATGCAGAGCCTGCCCGCCGGTGATGGCCCGTGGGCGGATACCCGAGGTTTTCGTGCCGGGTTGCCCGCGCAAATATCGTTGCATTTAAGCTGCGCCGGGCAGGACCGGCTGGTGACATTGCAGGACGGCGTCGCGCAGTTGCGTGGCGAACAATTGCTGCTTGAACACCATGGCGTGCGCCGCGCTCATCTGGCGATACGCAACGAAGGCATCCTGTATCTGCGCTGGGACGGCCAGATACAGGCCGTCAGCTTGTATGACCCGATTGCTGCAGTCGAGGCCAACCAGGCTCATCAGGGTGGCCTCACAGCGCCGATGAACGGCAGCATCGTGCGGGTGCTGGTGGAAGTCGGTCAACACGTGGAGGCTGGCACGCAGCTGGTGGTGCTGGAGGCCATGAAGATGGAGCACAGTATCCGCGCGCCCCACGCCGGGGTGGTCAAGGCACTGTTTTGTCAGGAAGGCGAAATGGCCGCCGAAGGCAGCGCCCTGGTGGAGCTTGAAACCACGGACTAAAACTTCGCCGTGGCTTGCACCACGACCCCGAGGATTCGGCAAGCGGCGGTGAACAGCTGCTTGGGATACGTGGGATTGAGCGGTACCAGGTAACGCTGGCCGCTCTCTTCCATCAATTGGCGAAAGGTTGCCTGGGGGCTGTCGGCCCACTGGGCGACCACCAACTTGCCCGGTTCGGGCTCGATGGCCGGGTCCACCAGGATCATCATGCCCGCACCGATGCTCAAGCCACTGGGGGCGGTCATGGCATCGCCCGTCACGGGCAGCCAGAAGGCGTCACCCTGGGCGTGGTAATCGGTCAGTTCAAAACGTGGCGCGCCGTAGGTGGCGCGCTCTTCGCGGGTTTCGCAGAGGCTTTTCCAGTCGTTGACCGGGTAGCGGAAGTAGGGGTTGTAGTGTTGTTCCAGGGCCGGTACTTCGCCGGCTTTTTCGCGAATCTCCAGGGCGACTTCCAGGTAGCCCAGCCCCAGCTCGGCCAGCACTCGGTTCATGTCCGCCAGGCTTGGCACGCGGCGCTTGTTGAGCCAATGACCGACGCCGCCCTGGGACATGCCCAAGCGTTCGGCCAGTTCATCCTGCGTGACCTTGCGGTCTTTCATGTTGGCTTTGACCAACGCTATCCAGTTATCCATGGGGCCTGACCATACGGTGCGCAGTGGTCACGACAATAAACAGTTTGTAGTAATCCATCAAATGACATAAATACGATTCGTATTACTATCGGGTGCAGGTTTTCAACGTCCAGCCAGAGTAATCGCCCTCATGATGACGCTCCCGAATCACCTGCCTTGCACGCCCGAAACCGACGAACTGCTGACCCTGCGCAGCAGCGGCGCCGCACAACGGGCACTCGACTATTACTTGAAAGAAGATGTGTCGGCGCCCACGCCTGACGTCGCTTTTTTCGACATCAGGCCCGGCATCAGCCAGGAAGACGCCCTGGTCCACGCATCGGACCTGCTGCGCAGTGCGGCGGCCGCCGCCTATGAATCGGCAAGCAGCCGGCAAGGCAACCAGCGGGACCTGGCATTTTCGGTGGTGTATTTGATTGACATGGCCAAGGCGATGGTGGAGCAGGCATTGCAGGTGCCCGTTGCGCAGGCAAACGCCTGACAGGCACGCAAGAAAAATATTTCTATCCCACGGATAAAAACATTTGACTTGCAAATGATAATGATTATTATTGGACCCAGCTGATCGCGAGATCAGTCGATAGACCAAGGGACCTTAGGTCGGACTCTTGGAATATCTCCTCATCAGGCTAATCACGGTTTTTGACCCGGCTCTTTGGCCGGGTCTTTTTTTTGCCAGTTTTTTCTGGCGTGGCTTCAGGCTAATGAAGACTGTGTGTTGCTTGATGGCGCGCATGGTAGCAAAAGAGCATCGCCAAAAGAAAGCCGATAGAACGCTCTAGCCCGGATCTTTGCGAAATAGCGCTTGAGAATCAATCTCATAGATCCTAAGCTGCTGCTGCGTCAAGGACGACGCCCCCTCCCCCCGTGCAACAATTTTGCAGCAAGATTTTGCCTCACTCCTGTGTAAGATATCCGCCACAACAATCATACGCAGGCAGCCAGACCATGACAGTGGCCTTGACCTCCATCAAGATCAGCACCGATTTCGACAGCGGCAACATCCAGGTCCTGGATGCCAGCGACGCTTACCAGTTGTTGCTGGCGATCAAACCCGATACCCGCAGCGCACATTTCCAATGGTTTCATTTCAAGGCCGAAGGCATGCATGTGGGCCACACCCACACCTTTAGGCTAAGCAACGCTGGCCATTCGTCGTACAAAAACGCTTGGAGCGGCTACAACGCCGTGGCGTCCTACGACCACGTCAACTGGTTCCGTGTGCCCACGCGCTTTGATGGCGATACATTGCATATCAGCCTGGAGACCCGCGAGAAGCAAGCCTGGTTCGCCTACTTTGAACCCTACAGCCGTAAGCGTCACGACTGGCTGATCGAACAGGCCTTGAGCCGCGCCGGCACCCAGCTGCTCGCCACCGGCAAAAGCGCCGAGGGCCGTGATATCCAGCTGCTGCGCCGTGGCAATGGGGGCGAAGGCCAGCGCAAGGTGTGGATCATCGCCCAGCAGCATCCCGGCGAACACATGGCTGAATGGTTTATGGAAGGCGTCATCGAGCGCTTGCAACAGGACGGTGATGCTGAGCTGAAAAAACTCCTGGCCGTCGCCGACCTGTACCTGATCCCCAACATGAACCCCGATGGCGCCTTTCACGGGCACCTGCGCACCAACGCCATGGGCCAGGACCTCAACCGTGCCTGGCAGAACGCCAGCGAGGCGCTCAGCCCGGAAGTGCTGTTCGCCCAGCAACAGATGGAAAAATACGGCGTCGACCTGTTTCTCGACATCCATGGCGACGAAGAAATCCCCTACGTCTTCACTGCCGGCTGCGAAGGCAACCCCGGTTACACCCCGCGTATCGAAGCGCTGGAAAAACACTTCCGCAGGCACTTGAGCGCCCTGACCCGCGACTTCCAGACCACCCACGGCTACACCCGCGACCTGCCGGGCGAAGCCAACATGACCCTGGCCTGCAATGCCGTTGGCCAGCAGTACGACTGCCTGTCGTTGACCCTGGAGATGCCCTTCAAGGACAACGACGACGCACCCAACCCGAAAACCGGTTGGTCCGGTGAGCGCTCCAAACAACTGGGCAAGGACGTGTTGAGCAGCGTGGCCGATATCGTCACCACCCTGCGCTGACCCGCCCTGCCCCCGGCATCAGCCTTTGGTGCCGGTCATGCTTTGCAGCACACCGTCGCGCCGAATCAGCCCGTGGAACAGCGCCGCCGCCAGGTGCAACAGCACCGTCAGGAACAACAGGTAGGCCAGGTAGCCATGGGCCTTGCGCAGCACTGCAAACAACGGTGCATTGGCCGCGACCAGTGCTGGCAATTGCACCGAACTGCTGAGCATCACCGGGTCACCGGCCGCCGAAATCATGGCCCAGCCAAGCAGCGGCAGCACCAGCATCAACGCATATAACACAACATGGGACGCCTTGGCGGCCAGCACTTGCCACAGTGGCAGGTCAGCAGGCAACGGCGGTTGCCGGGTGCAAAAGCGCACCACCAGTCGCACGATCACCAACGCCAGAATCGCGATACCCAGTGGTTTGTGCAGATGAATCAGCCACTCGTGACGCTCCGACACCGACGCCGCCATGCCCGCGCCGATGAACAACATGGCGATGATCATCAGCGCCATCAGCCAATGCAGCAGGCGAGCCAGAGGCGCAAAAAACCGTGGTTGGGCATTCATGGTTTCGACTCCTGAGGGGCACTGTGCAGCGGGCTGACTTCGCCGGCGCGGCGTACGTAGGAACTGGCATAGGCTGCCGAACGTGCAGCCAGCAGCGGGTCGTTGGAGGCCTGGATACCGCTGGGCAAAATCAGCGGGTCATAGTTGATATCGCGGCAATCACCGTCAGCCTGCGGTTGGCTGCTTTGCAGCACCAACGTGCCGGCGTTGAGCACTTTGTGTTCGCCGGTCCAGGCTTTGCTGGCATCGTCCAGCGGATCACCCGGGTTGGCCAGGGTGATGTTCAGCTGCCAACGCAACGGCCCGGAAGCCAGGCGCTGCACCAGGTCTTTTTCGAGAAAATCAGCGCCGGATGGCGCGGTGTCACCCGCCGCATCCTGGCTCTGTGGCACCACGCCCCAACGTACCGCTTGGCGCTGGCCATCGGCGGTTACCAGGTAAAAGGCATTGATGCCGTTGTAGGTTTCAGTCGCGTAACTGGCCGATGGCTTGGCAGTCTTGACCCAGGCCAGGAACGGCGCTGTCTCCGGGTGCGCGGCAAAAAACGCCGGCATGCTGGCCGGGTTCGGTTTGCCGGTGGCCGGGTCGGGCGCACCGGCCTTGAGCATCTGGTAAAACGCCTCAGGCGTGCCCACCGGGAACACCGGCATGCTGTTCATCCCTGTGCGCCATTGCTGGCCGTTGGCCTGGCTGAACTGCAAGGCGAAACTGCGGATCGGCACACTGCTGTCCGGCGCGTAGGGGTTGCCGCTGGGCAAGGCGAACCGGCCGATCACCGGGGTCTTCGCTTCGCTGAACACTTGGGCATTCGAGTACGTGCGCGCCTCGGGGCTGCTCTCGAAGTAACCGGCCACACACACGCCTTTGGCATGGTTACGCCGAAACCCTGGGTGCACGCCGTTATTGGTTTCCAGGGCATTGACCAGGGTTTTGGGGCGCAGGCGCTGTGGGTCTAGCGTGCCATTGACGTAGGCAAATGCCCCGGCAGCAACCGCCACGACCGCACCAATACACGCCAGCCTGATGAGCAAACTGAGGGTGCTGAGGGGCGCACGTGGCGGCGATGAGTGATCTACCATGAAAAACTCCAGGGCACGGGGCCGCAAGGAAAGTGAACTATGAGACGAGTCCCACCTAGGTCTATTCCCTTTTCACTGTAGTTTTTTTCAGAGCAGATGCGCCACGAACCGAGCGCTCTTTTACACCGCGTTGAACACTGCCGGGCGTTTGTTCAGAAACGCCTGCATGCCCTCCTGCTGATCAGGCGTCGCGAACAACTGGTGAAAATATCCGCATTGGCGGGCGAGACAAAAGCCACCAGGGTGCGGCTGTCCAACTTCAATGTGACCGCCCGCATGCAGCCATCACCAGCCTCCAGCGCCGTGGACACCGCGTCCAGTTCCACGCGGAAGCCACGCACCTTCACCTGATCATCGACGCGCCCCAAGTGCTCCAACTGACCATCAGCTGTCCAGCGCCCCAAGTCCCGCGTGCGAAACATCATGGCGTCCCCGCCCATAAAGGGGTCCGGGCGATAACGCGCCTGGGTCATCGCAGTGTTGTTCAAGTAACCGCTCGTGACTCCGACGCCACCGGCCCACATTTCACCGGTTTCACCCAGCTCACAGGCACGGCCGTGCTCGTCGAGCACATACACGGTGTTATTCGGCGTCGGTTTGCCGATGGTCAACAACGTGCCAGGCACATGCCGGTGCAACGTGTTGACGATGGTAGTTTCGGTCGGCCCGCAGCCATTGTAGAAGGTGCAATGCCCGGCCCAGCGGTCGGCCAGTACCTGGGAGCAGGGCCAGTCGATTGGCCTGCCCACACTGCAGCGATTGCCTGGGGCGTCAACGCCGCTTGCATTTCGACTGCATGGTGCACACTGCCATAGGCAGGCTTGGCCCAAGGGCCACAGCCCCATTGCTCAAACACCACGCGTTGAGCAGCAGGCAAATGAGCCAAAGCGGCTCGGGAGAAGAACTGTTGGTCGGTTGGAGAAAATGTCATGCACACACCCTCATCAATGAACTGCGCGAAATTGTTCGCAGCGGTTACGAGGATTGATTGAGCGGTGGGATCGGTATTACAGGTCCGCATACAGAGCAGATAGCCCCCACAATAAGGCCCATTTTTCTTACAGCCCCTGATGGAATAAGCTACGTTGGCTGGCGTCTTCCTCTGCACAACCGACCAGAATTCACGCCCATGCACGAGCTCGACGAACCGTTACGTGAACTCATCCCCAGGCTGCGGCGCTTTGCCGTGTCGCTGACGCGTAACGCCAGCAGCGCCGACGACCTGGTGCAGTCCACGCTGGAACGGGCGATCATCAGTTGGGCCGACAAACGCCTGGAAGGCGACCTGCGTGCCTGGCTGTTCTCGATCCTCTACCGCCAGTTCCTCGACGCCCACCGGCGCAGCCGGCGTTATGCACGCATGCTCGAATTCTTCACCGGCCGTGACGATGCGCAGCCTTCAGTGGAGCGCACGGTGATGGCCCAATCGACCCTGCACGCCTTCGACCAACTCAACACCGAGCAACGTGCACTGCTGCTGTGGGTGTCGGTCGAGGGTTTAAGTTACAAGGAAGTCGCCGAGATCCTGGCGGTGCCGGTGGGCACCGTGATGTCGCGCCTGTCCCGTGCGCGCCAGGCCTTGCGTCAACTCAGCGAAGGCGAAATTACCAGCCCTGCCCTGCGGATACTCAAATGATCAGCCTGCCCCCCAGCGAACGCGATTTGCATGCCTACGTCGATCACCAACTGCCGGAGAGCGACCGCCGCGTGCTTGAAACCTGGCTGGCCGCCCACCCTGAAATGGCCGCCCAGGTGCACGCCTGGCAACAGGATGCACACGCCCTGCGCGCGGCCTTGAGCGGGACCTTGCAGCAACCGGCCAACCCCGACCTCGACCCGGCGCTGATTCGCCAACGCATTCGGCATCAATCGCGCCGCCACCTGGCCAGCGCCGCCGTGCTGCTGATCGCGGTCGGCCTCGGCGGCCTTGGCGGTTGGCACGCCCGCGAAGCGACCCAACCGCCAATGTTGCCGATGGCCGATGCCATGCAGGCATTTCGCCTGTTTGCCCAGGACGGCATCATGCCCGCCGACTTCAACACCGAAGACGGCGGCACTATGCAAGCCTGGCTGGATCGCTATTTCAACCAGGCCCATCGTCTGCCCGATCTGAGCCACGCCGGTTTCAAGCCGGTGAGCGGGCGTCTGCTCACCACTGAGCAAGGTGCGGCGGCGATGGTGTTGTATGAGGATCAGCAAGGCCATCGCATCAGCTTCTACATCCGCCCGCCGGGACCGGAAAACGGCTTCCTGCCGCGTGGCAGCCGCAGCGCCGATGGGCTGCAGGCCGATTACTGGTCCGATGGCGGATACAACTATGCGATGGTCAGCCCGGTGGATCAGGCGGCGACGCACTTGCTCAAGTTCTAGAAGATCCAGACCGGTTTTTGTGGGAGCGGGCTTGCTCGCGAATGCGGTGGGTCAGTCAATTCATCTGTCACTGATACACCGTATTCGCGGGCAAGCCCGCTCCCACATTTTGATCGCGTGGGCCTTCAACGGACGCTGTACTAGAAGCCCACATCCAGCACCACATTATCAATGTAGGTGCCGCCCGGCGGCGTGGTTTGGTCGGTGTAGATCTTGGCGTTGTAGTTGAACACCTGGCTGCCGGTGCCCAAGCCGTTGCCGGGGTTGATCTCGGCCGAGGAACTGGCCCGTCGCGCGGCGCCCACACTGCCCCAGCGCGTAGTACCGGCACTCATGAAGATGTCGTAGGCGAGGAAGTTGCTGCCGGAAATCATCCGCCGCCGCCCACCCACGCTCACCGGGTTCTGCCCATCGCTGAGGCCGACGGTATAGGCGCTGCCCTTGGTGCAAGCCACGCTGGCCTGGCCGTTGACGGTGGCGAAGGCGCTGACCACCGGCGCACTGCCAAAGGCAATCGGCGGCGTGGTGATCTGGCAGTCGTTGACCACCGTCATGCTGACGTTCACGGTGGTGGTGCCGTTGTTGATCTCACGGCCCAGGCAAATCCCGCCAATGCCGATGCCCGAACAATAGTTCCAGTTCCAGAAAATACTCAGGGTTTCGCTGTACACCCCTGACGCCACGTTGCTGCCAAGGGTGGTGGCGAAGTACAGCGGCACGACTTTGGTGCCCGGCCCGAACACCAGGCCAAGGGAGGCGGCAATGCCGCCGCTGCCGCCAAAATCGAAGGCAGTACCGCGTGTCATCGGGAACGCCGTGGTGTTGTTGGCATAGATCGTATAGTTGATCACATCACCGGTCGGCCCCACCAGGCCACCTTGAGGCGAACCACTGACGGTCGCGTAAAAATGGTCATTGGAGGTCAACACCGACAATACCGCCGGCGTGCAGCTGAAGCCGGCATTGGTGGTCGAACTGGGCTGGGAGGTGGTGCGCACAGTCATCGAACTCACCGTCGTGCCAAAGCTGGCCGGTACGCTGGCCACCACCGAACACACGGCCTGCACCTGCGCCGACACGCCCAGGCTTGCCAGCAACACGCCCCGCAACAGCCATTCCTTGACCCGCACACGCACACTCCTTATGTCATTGGCACACCAGTGGCCCGATCAGTGGCACCTGGGCCTGGGTGGTATCGAGTTCGAACCTTGCCTGGCAGGTCTGGCCGTTGCCCAAGGTGACTTGCAAGGTGTTATGGGCCGCCAGGTTTTCCAGGTACACCAGGCCGTCCCATCCCACCACCGCCTGCGCGCCGCTTTGCTCGTGTCGCACCTGGCTGCCCAGGGGCAAATCCTGGTGCTGGGCGTCGACCAAGGTGATGCTCGCCGCGCTCACCTGGCGCACCGGGAACTCCAGCAAGTAGCCACTGCCACGGCGCACGGCCACCCGTTGCTCAACGTTGGGCACCTGCACGTTCGATGGCAGGTTCAGTGGGTCGATCTCGTATTTGGCGCGGTAGTAAGCACTGGTCCACGGCACCAGCAAGTGCCCGTTGCGGTCGGTTTCGCCCACCACCTGGTTCTCGTAGCGCACCGGCACACCACTGACCCCATCGGTGCTCACCACCACAAACGCATCGTTGACGCGGTTGGCGGCGAACACTTGATTGTCCATCCACACCAGCGAGCCACTGGCATCGGCCCAACGGGTTTCGGCGTCGCTGCTGCCGTACACGCCGGCCTGCAACTGCACCGACTGCAGGCGCCAGGTCAGGTCGGCCTGGCGATAAGCTGGCCCGTCACCACTGGCATAACCCAGGTTGAAGCCCACGCCGCCCTCGGCCGGCACCGCTCGGCTATAGTTGACCCGCTGCAGGCTCTCGCCGGTTTTACTGCGCTCGGTGCCCACGCTGAGGCTGCCGTACACGTCGAACGGCACCACCACCTGCGCTTGCACCGCCCAGTTGCTATCACCCACTTCATGGTTGGCCGACAGGTAAAAACTGCTGTTGCGCCACAGCGGCTTGCTCCAGGTCAGGTTCACCAGACGGGTGCGCGAATCATCCGCCGCCTGCACATCGAAATAGCCGACGCCCAGGCTGCCGAAATTATTCAGGTTCAGGCTCAAGGTCGCCTGCTGGCTGCGCTTGCTGAGGCTGGCGTAAGGCGTGTCGATCAGGCTCAAGTCGGCGTATTGCTCACGGCGCTCCACCCGTTGATACGACAGGCTGTAGCGCTGGTTGCTGTATTGGTAGCCCAGGCTCAGTTGCTGACCGGTCCGGCCGTCGTACTGGCTTTGGCTGACGGCGGTATTGAGTACGCCGAAGTGACCGACCCGCAGGTTGCCGCCGACACCGCCCAGGGTCAGGTCATTGGCGGCTTCGGCATGGCTTTCCAGGGTAAACGCGTCGGAAATCCCATAACGAAAGGTGCCGCTGGCCACGCCAGGGCCATAGCCGAAATCGCGCAAGGTGTAGTCGCGACGCAAATTACCCGCCGCCACCGAGAAGTCCGACAACCCCTTTTGCAGCAAAGTACTGGTGACATAGAACGGCACCGTGGTCGACACCTGCCGGCCCAGCGCATCGGTGGTGACCACCACCGCCTCGCCGGCGCCGTTAATAAACGGCACGTTGGTCAGGGTGTACGGCCCCGGCTGCAGGTCGGCGCTGCTGGATTTATAGCCATTGATAAACAGGTCCACCGAAGACGGCACCGCCGCCTCGCCGGCGAACTGCGGCAGCGGGTAGGTGACCAGATCCGGGCGCACCCCAAAGTCCCGCGACACCTGCACACCGCCCAGGCGCACTGAAGTGCTCCAGGGCAAGGCGCCGCTGATCACGTCGCCCGCTTCATAGGTCAACAGGCGTTCATCGTCGGAGAATCGCCAGGTGGTGTCATACCGCCGATAGCCGTTGTACGGGTTGCTGCCGGCGGTTTCCCGGCCAATGGTGGTGCGGTATTGGCCGGTATTGGACAACGTGCCCCAGGTATCGAATAGCCGCACTTCGTTGAAGATACCGAGGTAGGTGCCCGCATCGTCGGTGTCGTTCAGGTAGGCGTCATAGTTAAGCAACGCGCCGAAACTGGTCAGCGCCTGGGTGCGTGGGTAGTTGTTGCGGCTGCCGATAAATTGCTCCGGCAGCCAGGCCGGCGGCACGCTCAGTATCAGGCGCTGGCCCTGGCTGTCGTAATCGGTGTGCAGGCCGGGATAGCTTTCCAGCGCTACCTCGCCAGGCATGTCGCCAGGCACATCCCCAGGCAACTTCACGCCGACTTCCTGCAACACCGACGCCGGCAAAAACAACTGCCCGGCACGCTGATTGACGGCGACCACACGGCCGGTGTCCATCTGGTTGACCACCAGCTCCAGGAACAACTGCGCATCGGCAACAGCCTCCATACTGCTGGGCGGGGGCGGCAACGGCGCAGCGAAGCCCGGCGGCGCCGGCACCAAGCCAGACAAGCCGCCTACCACCCATACCGATCGCCATAGACATCGAGCCCGATCCTGGCTCACCAAGGCTTTGTGTCCATCAATGGACATCTCCATCCGTTGTTAACACAGGGCCTACTCCATGCCCTGCCACACTGAGTCAGCGTCTCGGTGCGAGGTTTTCCACGTTCGTTGCGCCATTGATGCGCACCTGCAACGGCTGATCGGCCGGCAAACCGTCCGGCACCGGCCAACGCATGGTCGCGCCCGGCAGCACATAGCCCATCAAACCCTCCACCAAGGGCCGCGGCTGGCCGCCCTGCTTGAACGTGGCATCGGTGAGGCGCGCATGCACGGCGCCCTGATTGCGCATCTCGACGTAGTTGCGCCCGCCCACGGTGACTTTTTTCCAGCTTAAATCCGGTTTGCCGGCGGTTTTCGGGTCGCGGTCTCGGGTGCCGTCAACCTTGCTCCACAGGCCCGGGCCGTAGGCAAACAACGGCACCGAATAGCGCATCTGGAAGCGGATCGCGGCGGCCGTCTTGCCATCCGCCGGCGCCGGTGGCGGCGTGGCCGAAGGGATCTCATCGATGATGATGCGGTACGCCAGCTCCTGGCCGGGCGGCACGTCTTTGGTTCGGGTCAGGCGCACCAATTGCTTTTGCCCAGGCTCGATTTTCGCCACCGGCGGGCTGCCAATCACATCGCGCTGGTTCTGGTATTGCTCGTCAAAACCACTCTGGGTCCAGGCAAACACGCGGATCTGCAGGTTGGCGGTCTCGGTGCCGCGGTTCTCCAGCCACAGCGCGCTGGCCTGTTGGTCGGCCTCCAGCACCGGGTCGATCGGCCAGATCAGCACCGAGCTGGCCGCCTGGACCTGCCCCGCCGCCAACAGCAACAACCCGCTCAAACCCGCTGCCCACCCGTACCGGGAAGCTGCACACATAGATCTCACTCCTTATACCGATCGCCTTACCACGACAGCTGCACCTGCAACGTGTCGCTGTACGTGCCCCCAGGCTGGTTACCCGGTAATTGCACTCGCCCATAAATCGGCAAGCTGATGTTGTTGGCGTTGCTGTAGGCCACGCTCACGCTTTGGCTGATGCCCAGGCTCTGGCTGAACGCCGCGTCCCGAAACAATTGATAAGCCACTTGGGCAGTGCCGCTATTGAGCTGCATCCGCCTCCCGCTGTTGTTATGCAACCCGCCATCGACACTCATGCTCAGCGCCACCCCCGGTGTGCATTGCAGGGTCACGCCGCCCGCCAACGCGACAGACGCCGTACTGGTGGCCAACGCCGAATAGGTGCCGAACGCCAGGCTGCCGTAATTGCTGCCGCCGCCGACCACCAGGCACCCTGGCGTGATCGTCGCGCTGACCTGGAACGACTGGCTGGTCACCGCCAACAGCGACAGCGGCGCTCCCCAGCCGATGCACACCGCCAACGCCGCCCATCCTGAACGCCCCATGGCCCTTAGAACGTCAGGGTCACGTTAACCGTGTCGGTGTAAGTACCGGCCGGTAAGCCCGCCTTGCCATTGGCCTTGCCGTAGATATTCACGGCCTGGGCCACGCCGGTGCTCGGCGCCAGGTTGATCACCCCGCCGATGGCCAGCAGCGTCGAGTGGCCGCTGTCGGTGTACAGGTCATACGGCACGTAGTTGGCCACCCCGTCATACAACGCGCGGCCACCGCCCACGGACTGGCCATCGTGGGCACCGGCAGACACCGTTAACGTCGGTGACGTACCCGCCGAACACAGAATCGACAACGCCCCGCCACCGCCGCCCAGCACCTGGCCGTCGGCTTCGGTGAACAGGCTGTTGGCGGTACCGAAGTTCAAGTTACCGAAGCTCATACCGCCGGTGGCTACGGCGCCGTTGACCTGGCAGCTGCTGGTGAGCACCAGGGTGGCGCTGACCGTACCGGCCACCGTCGCCGCCTGTGCGCCCGACACCCACGCCAACGCCATCAATGGAAAAACCGCCTTCGCTATACATGCATGCATGATGTCCATCCTCATGGTTTACCAATCCAGAGTCACCGTCAGGGTGTCTGTGTAGATGCCGGCCGGTAAGGCCCTGGTATTCGCCACCACCGAGCCGAATACCGGGATCGGTACTTGTGTGCCCTTGGTCACGACGAAATTACGTTGCTCGCCAATGCTGTAGCTGCGTCGGCCAAGCGGGTCAGCCGAGAGTTGATAGGGAATGGTCTGGCGCCCGTTACTCAGGCGTCTTGTAGTGCCGTCACCATGGGCGCCGCCGTCAATGGTCACGGTGAAGCTACTGACCACCGAGGGGTTGCAGGACACCGACAGCGGCGCCTTGCTGCCATCGGTAACGCCCGCGCCCAAGGGGTTGCTCCATGTCGGGCCCTGGGTGCCGAAATCCAGCAGCGCGCTGCCGCCTGCGGGGCTCACCGGTGCGCTCTCGATGTCTTTGCTGACCTGGCAACTGGCGGTGATCACCAGCCGTGCGTGGATCTGCCCGGCAACGGCCGCCCGGGCGTCATCGGCCAGCAGCAACAGCCCGCCCATGGCCGCCAGGGCCAAGCTGCGGCTTACCATGTGACGGTGACCTTGAGCAGGTCGGTGTAGCGACCGACCGCCGGAATATCCTTGAGCGGCTCAATGCGCCCATACAGCGGCAGGTCGACACTGCCGGAGTCCGGCACACGCCCGCTCAGCGGCTCGTTGACCGGCAAGGCAATACGCCGCGCAGCGTCGGCATAAATACGGTAGGGAATCGGTTTGCTCGAAGGGGTTGCGGCACTCAGGTAGCGCACTTCGCCAGTGCCGCCATGCAGGCCTCCGTCAACGCGCAGTTGATAAGGGGTGTCGGGGTTGCACTCCAGGCGCGGCTGGCGCTGGCTGATCAGCGCCGCACTCAAGGGCCCGGCCGGGTCATCCAGACGCGGGCCGCTGCCGAAATCCAGTACGCCAAGTTGCTCGATGCCCGCACTGCGGGTGGTGCCCACCAACTGGCAGCCCCGCTGCACGTCGATGCGCACCTCCACCTGGAGTTGCGCAGCGTAAATCGTGCTGCAGAGCATCGTGCCCATGACTGCCAAAACGCCTCGTCCCTTCACTGCCCCAAATCCTTGTACAGGGGTGACTGCTCTGTAAGAGATTAGCCACAAAGGGTGAAACTGCCAGTCTGGGCCGGGTGGCAGGCGTAACATGCCTTTTCGAGATAGCTGGGGGCGCCGTTCTGTATTGGTCAAATCGACGTGTGCGCCCTAAAGTGGGCAACCACCGAAATACAGAGTGACGTGCATTGGCTGTGCTTTCCCTGATTCAACGTCTGCTGGGCAAAAAAACCGCGCTGGCGGGGGCCTCGCCTATCCCGGCGTTCTTTGAAAACAAGGCCCGAGACCAGGGCTATACCCTCAGCGCCGGCCAAACCCAGGCGATTGCCGCGCTCGCCCGCGAAACCCGCCGCCTGCTCGCCGACCAGCCCACGCGCAGCCTGTACCTGCACGGCCCGGTGGGGCGTGGCAAAAGCTGGCTGCTCGATGGTTTTTTCCAGGCGCTGCCGATTGCGCAAAAGCAACGCGTGCACTTCCACACATTTTTCACCCGCCTGCACCAGGGCATGTTCCAGCACCGTGAACAGCATGACGCCTTGGGCGTGACGCTGGACGCGCTGCTGGCCGATTGCCGAGTGCTGTGTTTCGACGAATTTCACGTCCACGATATCGGCGATGCCATGCTCATCAGCCGCCTGTTCCAGGCCTTGTTCCAGCGTGGCGTGCTGGTGCTGGTGACCTCCAATTATGCCCCCGAGGGCCTGCTGCCCAACCCGCTGTACCATGAGCGCTTCAAGCCGGTGATCGACTTGATCGCCACGCGCATGCAGGTGCTGGAAGTCAGCGCCCCCGAGGATTTTCGCAGCTTGCCCCAGGCCCATGCCGAGCAGCGCTTCACCGGCGGCCAGTATGTATGGCCGGGTAACGCCGCCCAACGCGAAGCCCTCGGGCTGCCCGCCACGCCTGGCCCGGCGCAAACCCTGAAGGTCGGCAACCGCCAATTGCTCTGCCGCAGCCATCAGGCGCGCAGCATCCTGTTCACCTTCAACGACCTGTGTGAACAGCTCACCGCCGTGATGGATTACCTGTTGCTGTGCGAGGATTTCGACCACTGGATCGTCGACGGCCTGCCACCCTTGGCCGACTGCCCGATCGCCGTGCAACAGCGCTTTATCAACCTGGTGGACGTGCTCTACGACCAGGACAAGCGCCTGACCCTGATCGGCCCGCAACCCTTGGCCCGCGCCCTGGAAGGCCAGGCCATCGACCTCGCCCGCACCGCCAGCCGGCTGAACCAATTACACACGGTGTGCCCGCAACCCGCGCCCGACCCGGTATCATGAGCGCCTTTTACGCCCATCTTGCCGAGTGACCGCGCCGTTCATGAATACCCTCGCCCAACTCAAGGCTGGCCAATTGGCCGGTATTACACGCCTGGACCTGTCTTGCGGGCTGACCGAATTCCCGCCGGAAATCTTCGCGCTGGCCGACAGCCTGGAAATCCTCAACCTCACCGGCAACGCCCTGAGCCGCCTGCCCGACGACCTGCATCGGCTGTCGCGCCTGCGCGTGCTGTTCTGCTCGGACAACGCCTTCACTGAGCTGCCCGCCTGCCTGGGCCAGTGCGCCAACCTGAGCATGATCGGCTTCAAGGCCAACCAGATCAGCCATGTACCCGCCGCCGCGTTGCCGCCACAGTTACGCTGGCTGATCCTCACCGACAACTGCATCGGCCAGTTGCCCAGCGAGCTGGGCGAGCGGCCACTGCTGCAAAAGCTGATGCTGGCCGGCAACCACCTGACGGACCTGCCGCCTAGCCTGGTCAACTGCAAAAACCTCGAACTGCTGCGCATCGCCTCCAACCGCTTTACCCAACTGCCGCCATGGCTGCTGACGCTGCCGAGCCTGACCTGGCTGGCCTATGCCGGTAACCCGGTGGAAATGGCCGTTGAAGTGGCGAACGACGATGCAACGCCGAATATCCCCTGGTCTGAACTGGAACTGGGCGAGGTGTTGGGCGAAGGCGCTTCGGGGATCATCCGCAAGGCGTTGTGGAAGCCGCAAGCGTTGCCGGTCGCGGTCAAACTCTACAAAGGCACAATCACCAGCGACGGCTCGCCGCTGCATGAAATGCAGGCCTGCATCGCCGCCGGGCTGCACCCGAACCTGATCAAGGTGGAGGGGCGCGTGATCGGCCACCCGGAAGACCAGGCGGCCCTGGTGATGGACCTGATCGACCCGAGTTACCGCAACCTCGCAGCCTTGCCGAGCCTGGCGTCATGCACCCGCGACATCTACGCGTCGGGCACGCGCTTCAGCGCCGAAGTGGCCTTGCGCATGGCACGCGGCATCGCCTCGGTGGCGGCGCATCTGCACCGGCACGGCATCACCCACGGCGACCTGTACGGCCACAATATCCTGTGGAATGCCGCGGGTGACTGTTTGCTCGGGGACTTTGGCGGGGCGTCGTTCCATGCGCCGGCGGACACCCTGGAAACCAGGGCGTTGCGGCGCATTGAAGTGCGTGCGTTCGGGGTGTTGCTGGGGGAGTTGCTGGAGCGGGTAGACGAAGGCTTCGACAGTGAAGCGCTGGTGGCACTGCAACAAAGCTGCTGCCAGCCCGATGTATTGGCGCGCCCAAGCTTTGAAGAGATCGAAGCGTTGCTGCAACCTCTGGCACACCACTAAACAATGTGGGAGCTGGCTCGCCTGCGATAGTGGGCTTTTGGTGGTGTACATATCCGTTGCTGCGGTAACGGCCACTTAGGGTTCCGCCCTTACGGCGGGTCACTTTTGCAAGGACCGGAATGCCGGCCCAGTCAAAAGTAACCATGGACTTGTTCCCTCAAAACGTACGCCATGAAGCGAGTGTTAAGCAGTTTGCTTCAGTTGCTTTGCGTAGTCATTAGGTGAGCTGTATCCCAGCGCCGAGTGCAGCCGTGCCGCGTTGTAAAACCCATGGATGTAGCTTGCGATTGATGCATGGGCCTGTGCTTTGCTGGGATACACACCGATGGCTTCCTCCTTCTTGAGTGTGGCAAAAAAGCTCTCTGCCACGGCGTTATCCCAGCAATTCCCCTTACGGCTCATGCTTTGCACGAAGCCTCTTTCCGCGATCATGCTACGAAACCGCTACCGGTGTATTGTCGGCCTCGATCAGAGTGAAAAATTACACCGTGATCAACTGGCGCTCTGGTCCAGGCGTTCATGAACGCCTGTTGTACCAAACCCTCGGGCATACGATCCGACAGGCTGTAACCCAGCACCTGCCGGTCTGGATACTCAACACCACAGCCAAGTACAACCAACCCTGGCGAGTCGAAATATATGTGATATCCCCCACCCAGGCGGGTGCCGGGCTTGTCACGGAAAAACGTCGTTTCAACACGTTGTCAGAAATGGGTTGGATATACCGGTTATCCATCGAGTGTTTGAACCGGGCTTTGATTTTTCCTCGCAGCATCTCCTCTCTCATCAGACGAGCTACTCGCTTGTGCCCTATCGCGTACGAACGGTTATGAAGCGCCTTAACCATGCGTGGGCGCCCATAAGTGCCTCGGCTTGCCCGATGAATCGCACGAATTTCCAAGCGAATCGCCGCATCTGGATCAGGACGTTTCTGACGCTTCAAATAGCCGTGAAAGCCCGACACCGAGACCTCCATCACTCGACATAACAGCCTGACTGGAAAGTGAGTCCGTTCACGGGCGACGAAGGCGTATCTCAGTTGGACTCTCTGGCAAAGAACGCCGTCGCTTTTTTTAGGATTTCTCGCTCCATTTTGAGCGTGGCATTTTCAGCTCGAAGCCGAGCCAGCTCACTTTCCAGGTCAGAGACCGGATGCCGGGCAGGAGAACTGAGAGGACGCCCGTTGCGTGCGGCGTCCAGCCAATTACCTAAGGTTTTGACCGAGATATCCAACTGTCGGGCAGCTTCTCCTCGACCAATGCTTTCAGCGAGTGTCACTGCCTGAGCTTTGAAGTCATCGGTGTAACGGCGGCGAGTTTGCTGTGCCATAAGTGCCTCCAAGATTGCGATTAAAATATCGCTTCTTGGCGTCCGCTGCGAGGGAACAAGTCCACCAAAAGGTCTTCGCCCCACCACTTGGCACCTCGCTGTGGCTCGGTGTGCCCGCACTCCGACACTGATTTGGGGGGCCGCCGCCACGCGCCATCCATGGCGCGGGGCGGCTAAACCGGCATCCCTGCCGGTTTACCCCCCCAAATCACTGTCGAATTGCGGCCATCGTGTTTGACGGGGCGATTTCAGATCAAGATCAAGATCAATAGCGCAGATCAAAAGACCGCTGACTTCGTCATCGAAAAGGATGTAAGAGCCGGAGCAACAGCAACAGCAACAGCAACAGCAACAGCAACAGCAACAGCAACAGCAACAGCAACAGCAGGGCCATACTCGGTCAAAGGTGGGAGCTGGCTTGCTCGCGAATGCGGTGGGTCAGTCAATTCATCTATAACTGACATACCGCATTCGCGAGCAAGCCCGCTCCCACATTTAGACCGCGTTGCATCAGGTAGAGAGGCTTTTGCTTCGCACTTGATCTGGCTCTTGCTTCAACCACTCAGGTCGGCTTTCAGGCCGCCGTGCTCTGCTTTTGATCTGAGGCGCCCCGTCAACCACGATGGCCGAACGCAGGCTTGAATCCGTGGGTAACCCGGCAGGACGCCGGGTTAGCCGCGCTGGGCCAAGGATGGCCCATCGCGGCGGCCCACGGATTCAAGCCGGAGTGAGGGCATGCCGAGCCACAGCGAGGCACCGAGTGGTGGGGCGAAGACCTTTTGGTTACTTTTGGGGCGTTTGCCAAAAGTGACCCGCTGTAAGAGCGGAACCATAATCAGCCATTACCGCAGCAACGGATATGTACACCGACAAACCGCCATCGCAGGCAAGCCCGCTCCCACATTTTTGCCGGCATTTATTCAGCTATAAATCAGCCAGCCAACCCAACAAACATATCCTGCACGTCATCATGGTTGTCCAACCCTTCCAGGAAGGCTTCGACTTCAGCCATCTGCTCATCGGTCAAACCGCTTACCGGGTTCTTCGAGAGGTAGCCCAGCTTGGCCGACAACACGGTGAAACCCTGCTCCGGCAGGGCTTTTTGCACCGCATCGAGGTCGGTGGTTTCGGTGATGAACAAGGTGCTGCCTTCTTCTTCGCCGTCTTCAAAATCCTGCGCGCCGGCTTCAATGGCGGCCATTTCCGGGTCGGCGTCCGGGCTGTCCGGCGAGGCTTCGATCAGGCCGACGTGGTTGAAGTCCCACGCCACGGAACCGGAAGCGCCCAATTGGCCCTTACGGAACGCCACGCGGATTTCCGCCACGGTACGGTTGATGTTGTCGGTTACGCACTCGACGATCAGCGGCACCTGGTGCGGGGCAAAACCTTCGTAGGTCACGCGGTGGTACTGCACGGTTTCACCGAGCAGACCGGCGCCTTTCTTGATCGCGCGTTCCAGGGTTTCCTTGGGCATCGAGGCTTTTTTAGCCTGCTCGACCACCAAACGCAGGTGGGCGTTGGTCGCGGTGTCAGCGCCGTTGCGGGCGGCGATGGTGATTTCTTTCACCAACTTGCCGAAGATCTTGCCCTTGGCATTGGATGCCGCTTCTTTATGTTTGACTTTCCACTGTGCGCCCATGACTCACTCTCTTTTCGTCCATCGCGCCGAAACGTCTACTGGCCGGCGCTTTGGGGGCAGAGTTTATAGCGCAAAAACACTCTAATCCACCAAAAAACCGGCCAGGTGCCTCAGGTGCGCAAGGGTTTGATGGTGACGTTACGCTCTGGCACAAAGTCGCCGACCTGGGCCAGCACCGCGGGCCTGGCGTTCCAGTAAGGCATCAGCACCAGCGAAGAAAACAACGCCGCGCCGGCAAATACGATAAACACCGTGACCGTATCGAAGTAGCCCGGCAGCAGGCCGCCAAGAATCGCCCCCACCGAACCGCAGCCGTTCACAAAGCCTGCCGCCGTGGCGCCGGCCTTGGCGGTGCCGAAGTCAATGGCCGCCGTGCTGCTGATCATTGAGTCCGGCCCGTACAGGGTCAGGCCCATCACAAACAGCAAGGCCATCACCAGCATCACGCTGCCGGTGTGCAGCGCGCCCATGAACAACGCCAGGGCCACGGTCAGCGCCAGCAAGCTGAGCACACAGGCTGGCATGCGCCGGGCGCCGAAAAGTTTGTCGGACGCCAGCCCGATCATGATCGGCCCCAACAACCCGGCCAACTCGAACGCCGTGGGCACGATGGCCGCGCCGACCTTGCCCACCGAGGGCATTTGCTCATAAACGATCACCGGCCCCCACAACAGGATCGCGTAACGCGCCGGCTTCAACAGAAAGTACGCCAGGCCCAAGGTGAGCACCGTGCGGTTACGCAGGATCGCGCGCAGCGGTTCCAGCACGCTGACGCGCTGTGCGTCGCCCGCCACGACCGGCTCCGGCTCAACCGCCGGCAAGCCGACATCCTGCGGTGTATTGCGCTGGAAGATAAAGAACAGCACGGCCACCACCGCCACCACCGCCGCACTGGAAATAAAGGCCGCATGCCAAGTGCCGATCAGCGTATAGGCCCACCAGCCGGCGAAGGGCGATGCCACCAGGCCACCAAAGGCGTAGCACGAACTCCACAACCCCAGCACCCGCCCGCGTTGCTGCGACGGGAAGAAACTGCCGAGGTTCTTGCACAGCCCCGACCAGCCGGTGGACTGCGCCAGGCCTTGGATCAACATGCAACTGATAAAGATCGGCAAGGTGGCAAAGGTGCCCATCACCAACGCCGCCGCAGCGGAAATCAACAACCCGCCCAGCACCACCACCCGTGGCCCGAAGCGGTCGGCGAGCATGCCCCAAGTGAACTGCCCTACGGCGTAGGCCGCCAGGTACAGGCCATCGAGGTTGGCCATCATCATTTTGTCGAGGGGGAAACTGGGATCATCGACGATGCCCAGCTTGGCCACCGAAAACGCTTTGCGAGTGAAATAGAACGCGGCATACGCCAGCCAGGTGATGGCGAAAATCTGCACGCGCCAACGTTTGATGCTACCCGTTTGGATATTCATGGTGGTTCTGACCTCAGGTGAGTGTGCCGGCAGGATCGAGAAGCAAATGCCTGTTGTTTTTATGGTTGAGCACTGCAATGCCAGGCCCTGGAGGGCGCGACATTGGTCAGATGGGTCCGGCTTGGCAGAACCCATGGCCACCGAGGTTGTAGGACTCAACCTTCGGCGACTGGGGCGTATCAAAGCAATGGCTGACTAATAGGTAAAATCGATTTATCGTATTTCAACTATAAGCTCAGCTTGTAAGAGGATCTGCGATGTCGGTTTCCCACGCCCAGCTAAAAGCCTTCCACGCCGTGGCCGTACACGGCAGCTTCACTCAGGCCGCTGAACGCCTGTTCCTCACGCAGCCGGCGATTTCCGACCAGGTGCGCAAGCTCGAAGAACGTTTCGGCGTGCTGCTGTTTCACCGCAACAAACGTGCGGTGCGCCTTACCGACCTGGGCGAACGCCTGCTCGGCATCACCCAGCGCCTGTTTGTGATCGAGGCCGAAGCCGAAGAGCTGCTGCAAGACTCCCGCGCCCTGCTCACCGGCACCCTCACCCTGGCCGTGGACGCGCCCGTACACGTGTTGCCGCAGATCGCACGCTTCTGCCAGTTGTATCCGGGGATCAGCGTGAAGATCGAAACCGGCAACACCGACGAGTCGCTGTTTCGCCTGTACAACTACCAGGCCGACCTGGCCCTGCTGGGGCGCGATGTCGACGATGAACGCCTGCTGTCGTTGCCGCTGCCCGATGAACAGCTGCTCGCCTTTGTGGCGCGCAACCACCCATGGGCCGGGCGGGAATCCATCTGCCTCGCCGACCTGGACAACACACCGCTGGTGCTGCGGGAAATCGGCTCGGTCACCCGTCAGACCCTGGAGCAGGAAATGCGCCAGGCCGGGCTGCGCATCCGCCCGGCGATCCAGGTCGAAGGCCGCGAAGCCGCGCGGGAGGCGGTGGTGGTGGGGATTGGTGTGGGCGTGGTGTCGGCGGCGGAACTCGGCGCCGACTCGAGGGTGTATGCCATGCCGATCCGCGATTGCAGCCAGCGCATGAAGGAAACGCTGGTGTGCCTCAAGGAGCAGAGTTCGCGGCGGGTGGTGGCGACGTTTCTGGATATCGTCCGGGACAGTTTGCGCTGAATTTGCAAGCTATTGTGGCGAGCAGGCTTGCCTCGGATACCTCAAGACGCCAACTCAAAGAACGCCTGAATCAGCCGCAACGAGCGGCGCCGCTCCATGCAGCCGAGCATATGCCGGTTCAACAACCCATCGCCCTGAATCGCCACCGCCTGCACGCGCGGGTCCTGGCTGACCTCCATCGACGACACCACGCCCACGCCCAACTCGGCCGCCACGGCCTCGGTCACCGCCTCGCGGCTGTCCAGTTCCAGCAGCACCTTGGGCTGCACACCCGCGACCTCACACGCCTCATCGAAGGTACGCCGCGTGATAGAGCTGGGCTCGCGCAGCACCATGATCACCTCGTTCAGCTGTTCCAGACAAATGCCCTTGGGCAAGGCCGCCCACGGGTGGCTGGCCGGGACCAGTGCGCAAATCTGCGACTCACTCAACGGCTGCAGGTGCAAGCCATTGCGCGGTTCCACCTCCGTCAGCACCGCCACATCCGCGTGCTCGGAGAGCAGTGCCGCCAGGGTTTCCTGGGCATTGCCCAGGCGCAGGTTCACGGTGATGCCGGGGTAACGGGCACGCAGGCTGGCGATCATCGGCATCACCAGGTGCGGGCCGTCTGCCGCTACTTCCAGGCGCCCAGTGAGCAACTGTCGATTGGCTTCAAGCAGCAGCTGCGCCTCGTCCACCAGGCCGAAAATCGCCCGGGTGATCGCCGCCAGGCGCGTGCCCTCCTCGGTCAACTCCACCCGCCTGGCCGTGCGGCGCAACAGCGCGATCTGGTAGTGCTCTTCCAGGGCTTTGATATGCCCGGTCACCGCCGGCTGGCTGATGAACAACCGTGCGGCGGCACGGGTAAAGCTGCCCTCGCGGGCCACGGCATCGAATGCACGCAGTTGAAACAAATTCATAGCTATCGGCCTCACTGATAGCTCGCATAACAACAAACAATTTGATTGATGACAAGCCAAACTGCAATTTAGGCGCCGTAGCTTCACCCCCCAATGACCTTGCGAGGACTTGAGATGAGCACTGCCGCGCCGATCCTGCTGACCCCTGGCCCCTTGACCACTTCGAACCGCACCCGTCAGGCAATGATGGTGGATTGGGGGTCATGGGATGACCGTTTCAACCAACTGACCGCGAGTGTCTGCACGCAGTTGCTGGCGATCCTGCACGCCACCGACAGCCATCACTGCGTGCCCCTGCAAGGCAGCGGCACCTTTGCCGTCGAAGCGGCCATTGGCACCCTGGTGGCGCGCAACGGCAAGGTGCTGGTGCTGATCAACGGCGCCTATGGCAAGCGCCTGGCGAAGATCTGCGAGGTGCTCGGCCGCGATTTCAGTACCTTCGAAACCGCTGAAGACGAGCCCACCACCGCCGCCGATGTCGACCGCCTGCTGCGCGCCGACCCGGCGATCACTCACGTCGCGTTGATCCACTGTGAAACCAGCACCGGCATTCTCAACCCGCTGCCGGACATCGCGCAGGTGGTTAAACAGCACGATAAACGCCTGATCATCGACGCCATGAGCTCCTTCGGCGCGCTGCCGATCGACGCCCGCGAAGTGCCGTTTGACGTGCTGATCGCCGCCTCGGGCAAATGCCTGGAAGGCGTGCCGGGCATGGGCTTTGTCTTCGCCGACAAACAGGCACTGGCGGGCGCCCAAGGCAACTGCCATTCCCTGGCGATGGACCTGTTCGACCAGCACAGCTACATGGCCAAGACCGGCCAATGGCGCTTCACCCCGCCGACCCACGTGGTCGCCGCGCTGCACGAAGCTTTGCTGCAATACCAGGAAGAAGGCGGCCTGCCCGCACGTCATCAACGCTACGCGGACAACTGCCAGACGCTGCTCGACGGCATGGCCGCACTCGGCTTGCGCAGCTTCCTGCCAGCCGCCATCCAGGCGCCGATCATCGTCACCTTCCATGCACCAAAGGACCCGCGCTACCAGTTCAAGGACTTCTACGAACGGGTCAAGGCCAAGGGTTTCATTCTCTACCCCGGCAAATTGACCCAAGTGGAAACCTTCCGCGTCGGCTGCATCGGCCACGTCGACGCGCAGGGCATGCAGGCGGCAGTCGAGGCGATCGGCCAGGTGCTGCAAGAAATGGAAGTGCTGGACATCTGATTGCCCCCATTACCCACAGGATTTGAACCATGAACTATCAAAACCCCAACACCCTCCAGGCCGTGATCCTCGACTGGGCCGGCACCGTGGTCGACTTCGGCTCTTTCGCGCCCACGCAGATCTTTGTCGAGGCGTTTGCCGAGTTCGACGTGCAAGTCTCCATCGAAGAAGCCCGTGGCCCGATGGGCATGGGCAAGTGGGACCATATCCGCACCCTCTGCGACCAACCGCAGGTCGCCGAACGTTACCGCCAGGCCTTTGGCCGCACGCCGACCGATGACGACGTGACCTCGATCTACCAGCGCTTCATGCCCTTGCAGATCGAGAAAATCGCCGAGCACTCGGCCCTGATCCCCGGCGCCCTCGACACCATCGCGCGCTTGCGTGTGCAAGGCATCAAGATCGGCTCCTGCTCCGGCTACCCCAAGCAGGTGATGGACAAGGTGGTCGCCCTGGCCGCCACCAACGGCTACGTCGCCGACCATGTGGTCGCCACCGACGAAGTACCCAACGGCCGCCCTTGGCCGGCCCAGGCGCTGGCCAACGTGATCGCGCTGGGCATTGACGATGTGGCGGCGTGCGTGAAGGTCGACGACACCGTGCCGGGCATCCTCGAAGGCCGTCGCGCCGGCATGTGGACCGTGGC
This sequence comes from Pseudomonas sp. FP2338, assembly GCF_030687515.1. Taxonomy (NCBI): domain Bacteria; kingdom Pseudomonadati; phylum Pseudomonadota; class Gammaproteobacteria; order Pseudomonadales; family Pseudomonadaceae; genus Pseudomonas; species Pseudomonas sp. FP2338. The sequence goes on from NZ_CP117436.1 coordinate 3,962,863, forward strand.
ACTGACCTGCTCCGGCAATGCGCTGGGCCTGACCTACGCGCAATTTCGTGACCTGGACGCCGCCGCCCTGGCCAGCGAGCGCACACGCATCGAGAAGCTGTTCGAAGGCTCGCGCCCGCACTACCTGATCGACACCATCAACGACCTGCCGGCGGTGATCACCGATATCAACCAGCGGCTGGCGCGGGGTGAAATGCCGCAAAGCCACTGATCGAGGTCAAAACAACGGCATTTACGCCAGGCGAACCACTCAAAACCGGCATACAGTTAAAGCACTGCGTCAACGAAGAACGCAATGTTGTTAAGTGAAGAAGCTTTACCTGTGGCGAGGGAGCTTGGGCCCTCAACAGAGGACTGCTGCGCAGTCCAGCGGGAGCAAGCTCCCTCGCCACGGGTATGCCCTGATGAGTGAGGAACACAGCGATGCCGTGGAAAAACGCCGATACCCGCTACAGCACCATGTCAATTGCGCTGCACTGGTTGATGGTGGTGCTGCTGGCGGTGGTTTACGCCTGCATAGAGTTACGCGGCCAGTTCCCTAAAGGCAGTGGTGCGCGAACCCTGATTGTCGAAATGCACTTTATGTTCGGCCTTACCGTGTTTGTGCTGGTGTGGCTGCGCCTGTTTGCGCGCAGCCTGGGGGTTGCGCCGAAGATCGTGCCCACACCGCCGCAATGGCAGACGTTGTTGGCCACACTGATGCACGTTGCGTTGTACGCGTTGATGATAGGCATGCCGATTGCCGGCTGGTTGATCGTCAGTGCCGAAGGGCATTCAGTGATGTTCTATGGGATTGAGTTGCCGCCGTTGATTGCGCAGAACAAGGCGCTGGCCAAAGAGATTGAGAGTTGGCATGTGCTGTTTGGCAAGATCGGGTATTGGCTGATCGGGCTGCATGCGTTGGCGGGGATCATTCACCACTACATCCTGCGCGACAACACCGCATTGCGCATGATGCCGGGCAAGCGGGCTAACCCATAAACCCTCGGCGGCCTTGCAGGCCGCCGGTGTGCACAAAGATCAGGCGGGTGCCGGGGGTGAAGCGCCCGGCCTCGATCTGTTGCTTCAACGCCAGGAGTGCCTTGCCGGTATAGAGCGGTTCAAGCGGCACGCCACAGGCTTGTTCAGTGGTTTGGATAAAGTCGAGCAATAGCGGATCGACCTTGGCAAAACCCCCTCGGCTCGCCTCCAGCAACGCATAACCGCCCGGCACAATCGCCTGCACATTCTGTGCAACCCCATGATCATCCGGCACGGCCATTGCGCCATACACCGGATGTGCGCCCGCCTCGGCCAGCGCCAACCCGGCCAGTGTGGTGCCCGTACCTGCCGCCAGCCACCACCCGTGGTAATCATCCCAGCCCAGGCGGTTCAATTGTGCCCGCACGTGCTCGACCAACACCCCGCAACCCACGGCACCCGCCAACCCGCCGCCACCCTCGGGCACGGGATACAGATCGGGGTACTGTTCGCGCCACTGCAACCAAAAACCTGGCTCATGCCGTGCACGATAGCCGCCATAACCCAGCCAATGCAGCTGCATGCCGAAGGCTTTGAGGTCCAGCACAGTGGGTGTGTCTTGAGGATGGCCGCGCAACAGGCCGACGGTGGCGAAACCAAAGCGTTTGCCGGCGGCCGCCAGCGCGTGCAAGTGGTTGGAGTGGGCGCCACCGAGGCTGATGATGCCGCGCGCGCCGGCGGTTTGCGCGTGGGCCAGGTGCTCGGTGAGCTTGAACCACTTGTTGCCGCTGATCAGCGGGTCGATGCGGTCCAGGCGCAGCACGGCCAACTCGACGCCGTTCAGCCAGTCGAGCTGCAACGGTTCAAGCGGTGCCTGGGGAAGCCAGTCGAAGGGGCCCATCGAGCGGTATCTGCATGAAAAAAGGGGCGGTAGTCTAACACCGCCCCTGTCGTCGTTTTACAACTCGGCAGCCAGGCGCGAACCCTGGTTGATGGCGCGCTTGGCATCCAGCTCGGCTGCCACATCGGCGCCGCCGATCAAGTGCACGTTCTGGCCGGCGGCAACCAGGCCGTCCTGCAGTTCGCGCAGCGGGTCTTGCCCGGCGCAGATGACGATGTTGTCGACGGCCAGCACCTGCGGTTCGCCCTCGGCGCCGATGCGGATATGCAGGCCTTCGTCATCAATCTTCAGGTACTCAACGCTGTTGAGCATCTGCACCTGCTTGTTCTTCAAACCGGTGCGGTGGATCCAGCCGGTGGTCTTGCCCAGACCGTCGCCGACCTTGGAGGTCTTGCGTTGCAGCAGGAACACTTCACGTGCCGGTGCATGGGGTTGCGGCTTGATGCCGGCCACGCCACCACGGGCTTGCAGCTGGGTGTCGATGCCCCACTCTTTCCAGAACGCCTCGCGGTCCAGGCTGGTGGACACGCTCGCGTGCACGAGGAACTCGCAGACGTCAAAGCCGATGCCGCCGGCGCCGATCACCGCCACGGTCTTGCCCACCGGCTTGCGCTCCAGAATCACGTCCAGGTAGCTCAGCACCTTGGCGTTGTCGACGCCCGGAATCGCCGGGGTGCGCGGCGCAATGCCGGTGGCCAGGATGATCTCGTCATAACCGCCCGCCGCCAGTTGCGCCACGTCCACGCGGGTGTTGAGGCACAGCTCGACGTGGGTGGTCTGCAATTTGCGCTTGAAGTAGCGCAGGGTTTCGAAGAACTCCTCTTTGCCCGGCACGCGCTTGGCGATATTGAACTGGCCGCCGATCTCGCTGGCCGAATCAAACAGGGTCACTTGGTGGCCGCGCTCTGCCGCCACGGTGGCCGCCGCCAGGCCCGCAGGCCCGGCGCCGACCACCGCGATTTTCTTGATCTGCTTGACCGGCAGGTAGTTCAGCTCGGTCTCGTAGCAGGCACGCGGGTTGACCAGGCAGGTGGTCAGTTTGCCGCCAAAGGTGTGGTCCAGGCAGGCCTGGTTGCAGCCGATGCAGGTGTTGATTTCATCCGCGCGGCCGGCCGCGGCCTTGTTGACGAACTCCGGGTCGGCCAGGAAGGGCCGCGCCATCGAGACCATGTCCGCATCGCCTTCGGCCAGAATCTGCTCGGCAATTTCCGGGGTATTGATGCGGTTGGTGGTGATCAACGGAATCTGCACCGCGCCACGCAGCTTGGCGGTGACCTTGCTGAACGCACCACGCGGCACCTTGGTGGCGATGGTGGGGATACGCGCTTCGTGCCAGCCGATACCGGTGTTGATAATGCTCGCACCGGCGCCTTCGATGGCCTTGGCCAACTGCACGATCTCTTCCCAGGTGCTGCCGCCTTCCACCAGGTCGAGCATCGACAGGCGGAAGATAATGATGAAATTCGGGCCGACAGCCTCGCGCACCCGGCGTACGATTTCCACCGCCAAGCGCATGCGGTTTTCGTAGCTGCCACCCCAACGGTCGGTGCGGTGGTTGGTGTGGGCGGCGAGGAACTGGTTGATGAAGTAGCCTTCGGAACCCATGATTTCCACGCCGTCGTACTCGGCCACCTGGGCCAGCAGCGAGCAGGTGACAAAATCCTGAATCTGCTTCTCGATGCCCTCCTCGTCCAGCTCCTTGGGCTTGAACGGGTTGATCGGCGCCTGGATCGCGCTCGGTGCTACCTGTTTGGGGCTGTAGGCGTAACGACCGGCGTGGAGGATCTGCATGCAGATTTTGCCGCCCGCTTCGTGCACGGCCTGGGTCACGATCTTGTGCTTTTGCGCTTCTGCGTCGGTGGTCAGCTTGGCGGCACCGGCGTACACGCCGCCTTCATCGTTCGGGCCGATGCCACCGGTGACCATCAGGCCAACGCCGCCACGGGCGCGCTCGGCAAAATAGGCGGCCATGCGTTCGAAACCGCCGGGCTTTTCTTCCAGGCCGGTGTGCATCGAGCCCATCAGGGTGCGGTTGCGCAAGGTGGTAAAACCCAGGTCCAACGGGGCCAGCAGGTGCGGGTAGGCAGCAGCGGTCATGGTACAGCTCCACAACGGATCATCACGGGACGTGGCAGGCTCGAATGGCGCGCCATCGGTTTATGTCCCACAGACTAAGAGGCAGCGGACTACCGCTCAATGACCGTAACTGACAAGTTATTGATCCAAATGCACAGTGCCCCTTGGCAGGCCGCTGCATGGGCCCTACCCTAGTCGCGAACCCTGCACACGGTCTGTTGTCTGTTGCCCCATGCGTAAACTTCTAGCGTTCACCGTCTCCATGGCCCTGGTTGCCGCCGTCGCCGCGTATCTGGTCTGGACCCAGGAGCGCCCTGTGGCGCATTACCTGTCGGACCTGCGTATCACCCTCGCCGTCAACGAAGGCGAGCCCGCCGACCGTGGCAATCTGCTGGGCATCCAGCCCGAGCTGTATCCGGCCGATTACCAGAGCCTGGAACGCCTGCACTTGAAACTCTCGGCCTACCTGCAAAAGGCCCGCGACCAAGGTTTGATCAACCCCAAGACCGTCGTCGTGCTGCCGGAACATATCGGCACCTGGTTGATGCTCAGCGGCGAAAAGAACGAGCTGTACCAGGCCACCCACCTCAAGGACGCCATGAATTGGCTGTCGGCCAGCAACCCGTTGCAGTTTGCCCGCGCCTGGATCAGTGCCAAAGGCGATAACCGCATGGACGACGCCTACCTGCGCATGAAGGCGCCAGCCATGGCCCGTGACTATCAAGTGCTGTTCGGCGGCCTGGCCAAAGAATTCGGCGTGACCCTGGTGGCCGGCTCCATTGCGTTGCCGAACCCCAGTGTCAGCCAGGGCCAACTGCACATCGGCCACGGTGCGCTGTACAACGCCAGCGTGGTGTTTGCGGCGGATGGCCTGCCCATCGGCGACCCACAACGCCAGCTTTACCCGATTTACGATGAGCGCGGGTTTATTGCACCGGGTGACGAAAATATCGTCAGCGTGGTCGACACGCCGGCCGGGCGCCTGGGCATCCTGATCGGCAGCGACAGCTGGTACCCGGACAACTACCGCAAGCTTAACGAGCAAGGTGCGCAACTGGTGGCCGTGCCGGCCTTCGTCACCGGCCGCGATACCTGGGACCGCCCATGGCGCGGTTTTAAAAGCGTGTCCACGCCGCCCGAAATCAGCCTCAAGCCCGAAGAACTCAGCGAAGGCGAAGCCTGGCGCCGCCTCACCCTGATCAGCCAACAGCCGATCAGTCAGGCCAGCGCCGGCATGAGTGTGTTCCTGCGTGGGCAGTTCTGGGACTTGGGCACCGCCGGGCACAGCTTCCTCAGCAACAACGGGCACGTCACCGCAGGCAATGACGCTCGCGGCGCGCGCCTGCTGAATATCTGGCTGTAACGCCGTGAAGCCGGTGCGCCTTGGGGATTTGTCGGTGGGCTTTGTGCAGTCCCTGGCCGACGCCGTCCACAGCCATGGCCTGGACCCGCAACCGCTGCTGCTGCAATACGGCCTGGACCCGGCGCGCCTTGCCGAAGCCGGGGCGCGGCTGTCGATCCCGCGCTATATGCGCCTGGGGCACGCCGCCATCCAGCTGACCGGCGACCCCGGCCTGGGCTTGCGCATGGGGCAATTGAGCCGTCTGAGCCAGGCGGGATTGGCCGGCGTCACCGCCGCACAGGCGCCGAACGTACGCGAAGCGGCGCGGGCACTGACGCGGTTTGAAGCGCTGTACGGCTCCAACTATCGCGGGCAGTCGAGCTTTCATGAGGACGCCGAAGGCGCCTGGCTGCGCTTCTATTCCATCAGCCCGTACAACACCTACAACCGCTTTGTGGTGGACTCGATTATCGCCGGCTGGTTGCAGCAATTGTCGAGCCTGGCCCAACAACCGGTGCAGGCGCAGCGCATCGACATCGAGTTTGAAGCCCCGGAGTACAGCGAACAGTACAGCGTGCTGGGTGACAGCCCGGTGCATTTCGGTGCCGACGCCAACCAGTTGCGCCTCAACCAGCCAACCCTGGGCCTGCGTAACCCGCAGCATTGCCCCAGCACCTGGCAGTTGCTGTTGAAATTATGTGAACAGGAGTTGGAGCAGCTCACCCGCACCCGCAGCCTGCGCGAGCGCATTACAAGGTTGCTCGGGCCGATGCTTAATGGTGGCCGGGAACCCGACCTGGAAGAAGTGGCGGCACGCTTGAAGCTGCCAACCTGGACACTGCGGCGCAAACTGGCCGACGAAGGCACGCAGTTTCGCGCAATTCTCAACGATACCCGCCGCGATCTGGCCATGACCTACATTCGCGACACGGAACTGGCGTTCGGCGAGATCGCCTACTTGCTCGGTTTTGCCTCAGCCCAAGCCTTTCAACGGGCTTTCAGGCGGTGGAACAACCAGACCCCAGGGGAATTTCGCCGCAGTCAGCGGCATTCCGCCTGAAGTCGGTGTTACAGCTCGGTGGCGTCATCGGCCGGATCCAGCGGATCCAGTTCAAACGCGTGGTACTCCAGCAGTTCTTCCTGGTATTCGTCCATGGTGGACTCCTTGTTGGTTAAAAGCGGTTGCAAATAAATGACCTGCACACCCAGCCTAAAGTGCCGTGATGACGAAAAAATGTCGGCGCCATGACGTTCCTGCACTTCAAGATAAAACGTAGCAGGGTTGAGTCGATTTAGCATTTCGGGTGCGAGGTGCGATTGCAATCATTGCATTTGCAATCAATAACAGATTTCCATTAGGGTACGAGCCTTCGTAGCAAGGAGCCTCGACCATGCCTGTCTCTACCGCCCAAGCCGCGCAGCGCTGTATCGATGCGCTGAGCAGTGCCGCGCCGCCGCCCGGCTCGCCGCTGTACACGGTCATGAACATGGCCAATACCCTGGAGTTCAGCCGACAGGCCTGGGTGATTCGTGGCCAGTCACGCAGCCGCCGTGTGGGCAACTGGCCCAGTTGGTTTGCGCGCAATACCGGCGAAAAACCCATGCTGTACCTGCACCGTGCAGCATCGTCGGCGCAGTTATGTGGGCTGTCGCAGGCCGCCACGCAGCGCGGCATCCTCTGCAACGACGTCGAGAACCAGCCCTCTGCCTGGCCCAGAGGCGCGCAACCGTCGCTGCCATTGTGGCTGGCGACCAACCCGCACTGCACGCCCTATGACCCGTCGTCCGGCGAAGAAGCCCGGGCGATTGTGCTGGCCGGGATTCACGCGCTGTATGTCGACGGCAAGCCGGGGTTTTATTACCTCGCGCTGCATGATCAACAGCGCGCAGCGAGGCTGGATAAGCAGGATCGTGAAGACGCGCTCAAGGGCATGTACCCGCTCCAGCGTACTCACACTGGGGAGGTGCGCTTGCTGGGTGCGGGCCGAGCGCTCGAGGACGTGACCCACGCGGCGCAATTGCTCGAACAGGATTGGGGAGTAACGGCAAAGGTATGGAGCTGCCCAAGCTACACGCGGCTGGCCCGTGAGGCAGCGGCGGCCGAGCGCTGGAATCGCTTGCACCCGATGGCTGCCAGGCAAAGCTGCCATCTGCATGAGTGCCTGGCCGGGAGCACCGCGCCGGTGATTGCCGTGACCGGTTATCCGCAGGTGATTGTCGATCAGTTGGCGGCCTATGTGCCCGCGCGGTTTGTCGGGTTGGGGGCGGGGTCGGTGCAGGCGTCTGCGCCCAGTCGCTATTGGATTGTGGTGTGTGCGCTGCGGGCATTGGCCGATGAAGGCCGTATTGGTGTTGAGCAGGTCGAAGCGGCGATGCGTCGGTATCCACTGTGATGCATGGGCACACGGTCAAAATTGTGGGAGCTGGCTTGCTCGCGAAAGCGGTGGGTCAGTCAGCCTCTAGGTGTCTGACAGATCGCATTCGCGAGCAAGCCCGCTCCCACATTGGACCTCCAACGCCTATTAGATCTTGCGTCGGCTTCGGGTTTGCGCCCCGGCCTCCACCGCCAACCCCGCCGTGCGCTCCAAGGTATCGGCAAACAGCTGGCGCTGCTCAGGCTCGATTTGCGACAGGAACAGCTCATCCACCGTGCTTTCGTAGATTTTCCACATCTTTTTACGCAACACCCGGCCGGCCTCGGTGATCGAGGCAAACGCTGCGCGGCCGTCGCCGTCGGAGCGTGAACGCACTACCAGTCCGTCCTTTTCCAGGCGGTCTACCAGGCGTGTGAGGTTGTAGCGCTCAATCGCCAGCACATCGGCCAATTCGTGCATGCGCCGTGTGCCGTCGGGGCCGCTTTCCAAGCCCCACAACGCGTCATACCAGGCATAGGGCGGCAGGTCTGCTGCAGCCAGGCGGCGTTCGATTTCTCGGATGACCGTCCTGTGGGCCCTGACAAAACGGAACCATACATTGGGCTCTTTCGACGACATGCAACACCATCCGGGGAATTTCAAGAAGGTTGCAATAGTAGCTCATCCCGCGCTAGATTCAGTCATGTAGTTGCAATTGCAATTACATTCGCGCAACTCCCACAAGGAGCCCGCTGCTTGAAATCCGCCTACCCTGGAGCCTCACATGACCCCCAATAACGCAGTAAGACTGGACGACGATCCACAGGAAACCCGCGAGTGGCTGGAGTCCATCGAATCGGTGCTGTCCACCGAAGGCCGCCCGCGTGCCCACTACCTGATTGATCAGTTGCTGGATTTCGACGTTGCGCGCCATGGTGACTTCTACGGGCGGGTGACCACGCCTTACGTCAACACCATCGCGGTTGACCGCCAATTGCCCTACCCCGGCAACCTGGCCATCGAGCGGCGCACCAATGCGTTTATTCGCTGGAATGCCATGGCGATGGTGCTGCGTGCGGGTAAACACTCGGGTGTTGGTGGGCATATTGCGACCTACGCGTCAGCGGCCGTGCTGTACGACGTAGGCTTCGACCACTTCTTCCGTGGCCGAACCGATACCTTCGACGGCGACCTGGTGTACATCCAGGGCCACTCTTCCCCGGGCATTTACGGCCGCGCCTACCTCGAAGGCCGCATCAGCGAAGCGCAGCTGGACAACTTCCGCCGCGAGGCCGGTGGCGAGGGCTTGTCCTCCTACCCGCACCCACGGCTGATGCCGGACTTCTGGCAGTTCCCGACAGTATCGATGGGCCTGGGCCCGATTACCGCCGCCTACCAGGCGCGCTTTATGCGCTACCTGGAGTTCCGTGCTCTCAAGCAACACCAAGGCCGCAAGGTCTGGGCATTCCTGGGCGACGGCGAAATGGACCAGCCGGAATCCCTGGCGGCCATCTCCCTGGCCGGCCGCGAGAAGCTCGACAACCTGATCTTTGTGGTCAACTGCAACCTGCAGCGCCTGGACGGCCCGGTGCGTGGCAATGCCAAGGTGATCCAGGAGTTCGAAAGCCTGTACCGCGCCGCCGGCTGGAATGTGATCAAGGTGATCTGGGGCGGCGGCTGGGATGCGCTGCTGGAAAAGGACCAGAGCGGCCTGTTGCGCCAACGCATGATGGAATGCGTGGACGGCGATTATCAGAACTACAAATCCCAGAACGGCGCCTATGTGCGCGAACACTTCTTCGGTAAATACCCGCAATTACTGGCACTGGTTGCCGACATGTCCGACGACGATATCTGGAAACTCTCACGCGGTGGCCACGACCCGGACAAGGTCTACAACGCCTACGCTGCTGCCGTGCGCCACAAGGGCCAACCGACGGTGATCCTGGCCAAAACCGTCAAGGGCTTTGGCATGGGCGAAGCGGGCGAAGGCCAGAACATCAATCACCAGTTGAAGAAGATGGGCGCTGATGCCGTAAAAGCCTTTCGCGACCGCTTCGGCCTGGAAGTGGCCGATGACCAGCTCGACGAAATCCCTTACCTCAAGCCCGCCGCCGACAGCGAAGAAGCCCGCTACTTCGCTGCCCGTCGCCAGGCGTTGGGCGGCTATGTGCCAGCACGACACACTGCGGTCGAAGCCTTGCAGATTCCTGAACTGAGCGCGTTTGCCACCCAACTCAAAGACACCGGCGAGCGTGCCATCTCCACCACCATGGCGTTTGTGCGCATCCTCGGCACCCTGCTCAAAGACCCGCACCTGGGCAAGCTGATCGTACCCATCGTGCCGGACGAGTCGCGCACCTTCGGCATGGAGAGCCTGTTCCGCCAGATCGGCATTCACTCCGCCGTCGGCCAGCTCTATACCCCACAAGACGCCGGGCAATTGAGCTACTACAAAGAGAGCAAAGACGGCCAGATCATGCAGGAAGGCCTGAATGAATCCGGGGCCATTTCTTCGTGGATTGCGGCGAGTACGTCCTACAGCAATCACGGCCTGATGACCGTGCCGTTCTACATTTTCTATTCGATGTTCGGTTTCCAGCGCGTCGGCGACCTGGCCTGGGCCGCCGGCGATGCCCGCGCTCGCGGCTTTCTGCTGGGCGCCACAGCTGGCCGCACCACGCTGATGGGCGAAGGCTTGCAGCATGACGACGGCCACAGCCACATCCTCGCGTCGGTGATCCCCTGCTGCGTCGCCTATGACCCGACCTTTGCCTACGAGCTGGCGGTGATCATTCGCGAAGGCATGCGGCGCATGTACGTCGAACAGGAGGACATTTACTACTACATCACCCTGCTCAACGAAAACTACCCGCACCCGGCCATGCCCGAAGGCGTGGAAGACGCGATTCTCAAAGGCTTGTATCCGCTGAGCACGCATCCGCAGGCGCAGGTGCAATTGATGGGCAGCGGCTCGATCCTGCGCGAGGTGATTGCCGCAGCGCACCTGCTCGACAAGGACTTTGGCGTGGCCAGTAATGTCTGGAGCGCCACCAGCCTGACCGAATTGCGCCGTGACGGGCACGCGGTGGAGCGCTGGAACCTGCTGCATCCACAGGATGAACCGCGCGCGAGCTACGTGGAAACCAGCCTGGCCGGACACAGCGGGCCGGTGGTGGTGGCGACGGACTATATGAAGTTATTCGCCGACCAGATCCGCCCGTTTGTACACGGCCGCCGTTTTGTGGCGCTGGGGACCGACGGCTTTGGGCAATCGGACACCCGCGAAACCCTGCGCGAATTCTTTGAGGTGGACCGCCACTTCATCGTGCTGGCGGCGCTGAAGGCGCTGGCCGATGACGGCGTGATCGGGCGTGACAAGGTGAGCGAGGCCATCAGCCGCTACGGGATCAACGTCGACAAGACGAACCCCGTAGCGGTCTGAGTTACTGGGTTGGCGTTGGCAGCGGTGGGATCGCCTCTGTCGGCGCCGGCAGGTTCGGGTTGGTCGGCGCAGGCGCTGGTTCCGCAGCCGGTGCAGGCGTTGGCGCAGTGGTCGGCGCAGGCTCGGCCTGTGGCGCAATCGGTGCCGCCTCTGGCGGCGGTGCCAGCGGTTCCGACACGGCGGGCGCTCCCGGTGCGTCCTTGGGCGCGTCGACCTTATCGGCTGGCGCAGCCTTATCGGCTGGCGCAACCTTATCGGCAGGCGCAGGCTTATCGGCAGGCGCAGCCGCTTTCGGCTCCGGCACGCCCAACTCAGCCTTGGGCTTCTCTGGAATATGCTCGGCCGCCTTCACTTCCTGGGGCAGGAACACATCCACCAGCGAGAAGTAGCGGTCGTAAAACTTCGGCGCCGTCACTGTCTCGCTGGCCACCTTGACCATCGAATCATCGGTGGAGCCAATCGGCATCGACACCGAGCCCAACACACCCACGCCGAGGCTGGCGGAGTTGTTGACCTTCTTCAGCGCGTAGCGGTCCTGCAAGGCGTTGGCGAACATGGTCGAATGCTTGGCGCCTTTGCCATCATCGGCACACACCACGTTGAAGCTGATTTGCAGATGGGTTTCGCCGGTTTGCTGGAAACTCTTGTTACCCACCACCAGCTTGGGGTCGCTGCTGGTGATGATGTAACCCTGGCTCAACAGCGCACGTCGCGCCGCTTCACAGGCCGCCACATCGCTGACCGGGTAATCACGGGAGAACGTGCCGGAGTCGTCGAAATTCTCATGTTCATAAATAGCGGTCTTGGGTGACGAGCAGCCCGCAGCGCCCGCCAGCACCAGCGCCAACCCGAGGCTACGCAAGTGAAATGATGTCGACATCGAAAATCCTGAGGAAAACAGTCAGGGCGCTATTGTGCAACAGAACGCAGGGTTGGCGCGCACATTCCTGTCGGTAAAACGTCACAGCGTTATTACACCGCCTGCGCAGGGAAAAGCCCGGCACACATATGGTCGATAAACACCCGCAGCTTGGCCGAGGCGAAGCGACTCGAGGGCCACAGCATCCAGAAACTGCCACGGTGGACCAGATGCTCATCCAGCACCCGTTGCAGACGCCCCTGGCGCACCGCCTCCTTGACCATGAAGTCCGGCAGGCACGCGATGCCCAACCCTTCGTGCACCACATAGTTGAGGGACTCGATGGTGGTGCTGACCAGCGGCGCACGCAGCACCGGCTCCGCCACGCCCGGCACAGGGCGCAGTGGCCAGGGCTCCAGCTTGCCAATGGCGCAGAACTTGTGGCGCAGGCAGGCATGGCCGCTCAAATCCTGCGGCTGTTGCGGCGTGCCATGCTGGGCCAGGTAACCCGGCGTGGCCACCAGGACCAGTTGGTAGTGGCCCAGATGACGCGCCATCAAGCGTGAATCTTCCGGCTTGCCGGTGCGAATCACCGCATCAAAACCCTCCTCGATCACGTCCACCATGCGGTCGGAGAAGTCCACATCCAGTTCGATGTCCGGGTAGGCGCGCATAAAGTCGCTGAGCACCGGCATCAACAGGCCACGCACTTGCGGCAAGCTGATGCGCAATGTTCCCCGGGGCGTGGCGCCGGCGTCGGTCAATTCCTGCTCGGCCGCTTCCACCTCGGCCAGGATCCGTCGCGAGCGCTCCAGGAACAGCGCGCCTTCGCCGGTCAGGGTGACGCTGCGCGTGCTGCGATGAAACAATCGCACGCCCAGGCGTTCTTCCATGCGCGCGATGCTTTTGCCCACGGCCGAAGACGATACCCCCAGCACGCGGCCCGCAGCGGTAAAGCTGCGGGTTTCCGCAACCTGTACGAACACCGCAAGGCTACTCAGACTATCCATCGCCCACCTTTATCGATTGCGGACTTTGATGTCCGATAAGTTCGGAACCTTAGCCTGTTTTTCCGCAACCCACAGCCCCCTACTCTGCCTCCCTGACTTTTGCATGGAGACGGAACATGAGCGACTGCCCCTCGATTGCCAACCCGGACGTCACGACCGAAAAGGACGCACTGCCCCTCGGCGGCTTGCTGGCCTTGGCGTGTGCCGGGTTTATCACGATTCTGACCGAGGCCATGCCGGCCGGGCTGCTGCCGCAAATGAGCGAAGGGCTGCACGTTTCACAGGCGTTGGTCGGCCAACTGGTGACCCTGTATGCCCTCGGTTCACTGCTCGCGGCCATTCCCCTGACTTTATTGACCCAAGGCTGGCGGCGGCGTCCTTTGCTGCTGATTGCCATCGCCGGCTTTGCCCTGGTCAACAGCGTCACGGCACTCTCCACCCATTATGGGCTGACCCTGGTTGCGCGGTTTTTTGCCGGCGTATTCGCCGGGTTGCTTTGGGCGTTGCTGGCCGGGTATGCCAGCCGGATGGTGGCCCCGCGCCTGCAAGGCCGGGCGATTGCTGTGGCCATGCTCGGCGCACCGCTGGCGCTGTCGCTGGGCGTACCCGCCGGCACTTTCCTCGGCACCGCGGTGGGCTGGCGCCTGAGCTTTGCCATCATGACCGGGCTGACGCTGTTGCTGCTGGTGTGGGCACGCTGGCAACTGCCGGACTTCGCCGGGCAAGCGGCGCAAAAGCGCTTGGGTTTGCGCCAAGTGTTTAACCTGCCAGGCATTCGTCCGGTGCTGTGGGTGACGTTTACCTACGTACTGGCGCACAACATTCTGTACACCTATATCGCGCCACTGCTGGTGCCTGCCGGGTTAGTCGCGGACATCGACCGGATCTTGCTGGTGTTTGGTCTCGCGGCCTTGCTGAGCATCTGGCTGACGGGCGTGCTGATTGATCAACACTTGCAGCGCCTGCTGATCATCAGTTGCGTGATGTTCGCGCTATCGGCCCTGGCACTGGGCGTGTGGATGACCTCCACCCGTGCGGTGTATGCCAGCGTGGCGCTGTGGGGCCTGGCCTTTGGTGGCTTGCCGGCGCTGCTGCAGACGGCGTTGGCCAAGTCTGCCGGTGATTCGGCCGATGCCGCGCAATCGATGCTGGTGACGGTGTGGAACCTGGGAATTGCCGGCGGCGGCTTGGCGGGCGGCCTGTTGCTGCAAACATCCGGGGTTGGGTTGTTCCCCTGGGCGGTGGTCGGACTGGTGCTGCTGGCATTGGCGGCGACACGGCGCATCACGAGGACAAGCGCTGGATATAGGGTTAACTTTGAAACACCCTGAAACTTATTCGGAATTCACCTGGGTGATAAAACCGTTCATTTCACTGCGCCGCCGTTTTACCTCACTGCGCTGGCGCACCCGGATCACCCTGTGGGCCGGCGCCACCATCGCCGGGCTGATGGTGGTGATGTTTGCGCGCCTGGGCTTTCTGGCGGCCGTGACCCAATCGCCGATCACCTCGGCGATCATCGTGATGGAGATGATCGACAGCCACGGGATGGTGATCAGCCTGATGGCGGTGGCGCTGATTGCCAAGGCCGTCAGTTCGCGAATTGGGGCCGGAGTTGTACCAGCAATTGGCGCGCGGCTTTCTGCACCCGCCGACAAAAAGCCCGCAACCCTGACAACATTGTTTACAACTTCTTCATCAACTTCCTATCATCGCCCTGGGTGCGTGACTGCATAGGGCACAACGCAGGTTAAAGCAAAGCATTGGTCGGGCCGCCAATGGAGACTTGTCGTGCCCAAAAAACACCCTGCCATCCCTCGTCCCCAGGCATTGACTGAGGGCGCACTGTCGGCCCTTGAGCGGTTTTCACGCATCGAGGCGGTCAGCGGCATCGTCCTGCTGCTGGCGGCCATTGCTGCGCTGATCTGGGCCAACAGCCCCGCCGCCGCGTCCTACGAACACTTCTGGAACACCCCGATCACCCTCGGGCTGGGCGACTTCAGTGTGTCGCGCTCACTGCACTTTCTGGTCAATGACGGCCTGATGACCATCTTCTTCCTGGTGGTTGGCGCCGAGATACGCCAGGAAATAAAGGACGGCGCACTCGCCAACCTGAAACTTGCAACCCTGCCGCTGGGCGCCGCACTGGGTGGCGTATTGATGCCCGCCATCCTCTACACCGCGCTCAATCATGGCACCGCCGCCGCGAGTGGCTGGGCCGTGCCCACCGCCACCGACATCGCCTTTGCTGTCGGCGTGCTGGCGCTGTTGGGCAAATCGATCCCCAGCGGTGTGCGTGTATTGCTGCTGGCACTGGCCATCATCGATGACATCGTGGCGATCCTGATCATTGCCGTGTTCTTCACTGCCAGCCTGGACTACATGGGCCTGGTGGTGGCCGCAGGTGGTTTGGCCATAGTGCTGGTATTCCAGCGGATGGGCATCAGCAAGGCGGCGATCTATCTGCTGCCGGGCGCGATTGTCTGGTTCGGCCTGCTCAAGACCGGCGTGCACCCGACCCTCGCCGGGGTGATCCTGGGCCTGATGACGCCGGTGAGTTCCAAACCGACCACCGAACGCCCACTGGACACCATCGGACGTACCTTCAACGAGCTGATGGATCGCCTTTCGCAACCGGCCGACGACGCGCACCAGGTCGCCAAGCCGCTCAAACAACTGCGCGAAGCCCAGCGCGAGCTGATGCCGCCAGTGCAGCGCGTGCAATCGGCGTTGCACCCGTGGGTCGCCTTCGGCGTGATGCCATTGTTCGCCCTGGCCAATGCCGGTGTGAGCCTACAGGGCTTGAACCTTGAGCACCCGCTGCCCCACGGCGTGTTCATGGGCGTGATCGTCGCCTTGGTGATCGGCAAGCCGTTGGGCGTGATGCTGGCGAGTGTCACGCTGGTCAAACTCAATATCTGCAAGCTGCCCGACGGTGTCACCTGGAGCGGTGTCGGCCTGGTCGGCCTGCTGGCGGGGATTGGTTTTACCATGTCGATCTTTATCTCGTCCCTGGCCTTCTCCGACCCCGAACTGTTGGCAGCGGCCAAACTGAGTGTGCTGACGGCGTCGACCGTGGCAGCGGTGATTGGGTTGAGCTGGGGCAAACTAAAGTTCTGAGCCAGCTCCCCGCGTCCCGCTTTCTGCACTTGCGTACGGGTGACACGCGTCACGGGATGCTTACCACGCAGCGCGTGGGAACGATCAGTTCTGAGCCACTCATTGCGCAAAAAAAAGCCCCCGGTCTTTCGGACCGGGGGCTTTTCTATTCAAACCAACATCAGAACTTCTTGATGTCAGCCTTGGTTTCCAACTGCTTGCGGTAGGCAGCAAAGTCCTGCTGGCCAATACGCGAGGCGAGGAAGCGGCGGTATTGCGCCTTTTCTTCGTCGGTAGGGGC
The DNA here is from genome assembly GCF_030687515.1 of Pseudomonas sp. FP2338. Taxonomy (NCBI): domain Bacteria; kingdom Pseudomonadati; phylum Pseudomonadota; class Gammaproteobacteria; order Pseudomonadales; family Pseudomonadaceae; genus Pseudomonas; species Pseudomonas sp. FP2338. The sequence continues at coordinate 3,979,210 of NZ_CP117436.1, forward strand.
TGCAGCTTCGTTGACGCCGTTCAAGCGCACGATCACCAGGCTACCGTCAGCCAGGGTCACGGTGGTGAAGGTCGGCTTGTCCTTGGCCGCAGGCTTAGGCATGCGGAACAGGGCTTGCAGCACGGCCGGCTCGATTGCCTCAGCATTACGGGTCGCCGCTTCAGTCACCTTCCAGGCCTGGCCGTCGATCGACTGGTTCAACGGAGTCTTGCCATCACGCAGGCTGGCGATCAACTCGTCGGCATGGGTTTTGGCAGCCGCGATGGCGCGCTCTTTGGTCATCTGGGTGCGGATCGCAGCCGACACGCTTTCCAGCGGCAGTTGCGTTGGCTTCAGATGCTCTTTGGCACGCAGCACGATGATGGTTTCCGGGTCCAGCTCGATAGCGCTGCTGTTGGCACCTTCATCCAGCACTTCCGGGCTGAACGCAGCAGTGACCACGGCACGGTTGGCCGCAACACCTTCGCCACCTTCACGGCCAAACGGCGCGGACGTATGCACGGTCAGCTTCAGGTCGGACGCCGGCTGAGCCAGGTCGGAGGCTTCGAATGCCGCGTCTTCCAATTGCTTGGTCGCCTCGACATAACGCTGCTCGACCTGCTGGGTCTTGAGTTCACGGGTCAGCTTGTCTTTCAGGCTGGCAAACGAGGGCACTTCTGGTGCTTCAACGCCCAACAGCTTGATCAAGTGCCAACCGAAGGTGGTACGCACCGGCGCCGACACCTGGTCCTTGTTCAAGGCATACAGGGCGGTTTCGAAGTCCGGGTCGTAGACGCCAGGGCCGGCAAAGCCCAAGTCACCGCCATTGTTGGCCGAACCTGGATCCTGGGAGAACTCCTTGGCCAGGGCTTCGAACTTCTCACCTTTGGCCAGGCGTGCCTGGATGTCTTCGATCTTGGCCTTGGCTTGCGCGTCGGTGGTCTTGTCGTTGACTTCAATCAGAATATGCGCGGCACGACGCTGTTCAGCGAGGTTGGCGGTTTCTTTCTGATAGGCCGCCTGCAGCTCTTCGTCCTTGACGGTGACCTGGTCGAAGAAGGACGACTTCTTCAGCTCCAGGTAATCGATGACCACTTGATCCGGGGTCATGAACTCTTTGGCGTGCTGGTCGTAGTAAGCCTTGACCTCATCGTCGGTAAGCTTCACCGCCGCAGGGTCGGTCTTGATCTTGACGGTGGCAAAATCGCGGGTCTGTTTTTCCAGACGGGCGAAAGCCAGCACTTCGGCGTCGGTGACAAAACCGCTGCCGGCGATGCCTGCGCGAACCTGGCCGATCAGCATTTCCTGGGTCAGCATCTGACGGAATTGCATACGGGTGTAGCCCAGCTGACGGATCACCTGGTCAAAGCGTTCGGCACTGAACTTGCCGTCCACCTGAAATTCCGGCGTCTGCAGGATCACTTGGTCCAGCGCAGCTTCAGAGAAGCCGAACTTGGAATCCGCGGCGCCTTGCAGCAACAGCTTGCGATCGATCAGGCCCTTCAGAGCCGCTTCGCGCAGCAGTTTTTCGTCCAGCAGCGAAGCATCGAAATCCTTGCCCAGCTGTTGCATCAGCTGGCGACGTTGCATATCGACGGCCTGGCCCAGTTCGGTCTGGGTGATTTCTTCACCGTTGACCTTGGCCACGTCCTGCTTGTTGTTACCCGAAGCCTGGAAAATGGCCTCGATACCGGTGAACGCCATCAATGCGACGATGATCCCGATAATGGTCTTGGCAATCCAGCCTTGTGAATTGTCCCTGATATTTTGCAGCATGCGTCCCCCAGAAACGGTTGATCTTCAAAAATTAGGCAACCGTGGAGCGTGGGTAGAGTCCGGATAGAAGAAAGGCGCATCCGAGGATGCGCCTTCTCGTAACTGGCGGAGCGGACGGGGTTTTGAACCACACCCCAGGCCCTGGCGACCCGATGGATACGTGGGTCAGCTGCCGCTCCGCTGCCAGGTCAGACCTGCGTCTGACCCGGGTAGGCAAGGCTTGAACGAAGCTTAGTTAACCGCTTCTTTCAGGGCTTTACCGGCTTTGAAACCTGGTTTTTTGGCAGCAGCGATTTGCAGTGCTTTGCCAGTCTGTGGGTTACGGCCAGTGCGAGCTGGGCGGTCAGTCACAGAGAAAGTACCGAAGCCTACCAGTACCACGGAGTCGCCGGCCTTCAGAGCGCCAGTGACGGATTCGATTACTGCGTCCAGCGCACGGCCAGCAGCAGCTTTCGGGATATCAGCGGATGCGGCGATAGCATCAATCAGTTCCGACTTGTTCACTCTAAGTCCCCTTATATATCTATTGAGTATGATTCTAAGTTTTTTGGTGAAAGCAAAAACCAGTGCTGAATGGCCTACAGACACTTAAGAGCCGCTTTATAACAAGGGCTCTAAAAAGCTGTCAAGGAAGCCCCCAGGCTTAATCGCATTAATGCGTGCTAATTCTTTCCTTGGAATCGGACTCGCGTTTTTCGTCCTTTGCGACAATCTCCGGAGCCACATCCGGCAAGGGCTCCGGCGCGTATTGCAGCGCAATTTGCAGGACCTCGTCAATCCATTTAACCGGTTTAATCTGAAGATCCTGCTTGATATTGTCAGGAATTTCCTTCAAGTCGCGAACATTCTCTTCCGGAATGATCACGGTCTTGATACCACCCCGATGTGCAGCGAGCAATTTCTCTTTCAGACCACCGATGGCCAATACCTGACCACGCAGGGTAATTTCCCCGGTCATCGCCACATCGGCACGCACAGGAATGCCAGTCAGTGCCGACACCAGTGCCGTGCACATGCCTACACCCGCGCTAGGGCCGTCTTTGGGGGTCGCCCCTTCCGGCATGTGGATGTGGGTGTCGTGCTTCTCGTGGAAGTCCAGGGGGATCCCCAGGCTCTTGGCGCGGCTGCGCACCACGGTCTGCGCGGCGGTGATCGATTCGACCATCACATCACCCAGCGAACCCGTCTTGATAAGCTGGCCTTTGCCCGGGATCACCGCAGCTTCGATGGTCAGCAGTTCGCCGCCCACCTGGGTCCACGCCAGGCCCGTTACCTGCCCTACCTGATCCTGCTGCTCAGCCAGGCCGTAACGGAATTTCTTCACGCCCAGGAAGTGCTCCAGGGAATCGGCAACCACCTTCACCGAGAAGCGTTTTTCCAGCGAGTGTTCCTTGACCGCTTTACGGCAGATCTTCGCAATCTGACGCTCAAGGCCACGCACGCCGGCTTCGCGGGTGTAGTAACGCACGATGTCGCGGATCGCTTCGACGTCAAATTCGATCTCGCCTTTTTTCAGGCCATTGGCCGAAATCTGCTTGGGCGCGAGGTATTTGACGGCGATGTTGATCTTCTCGTCTTCGGTGTAACCCGGCAGACGAATCACCTCCATCCGGTCCAGCAGGGCTGGCGGGATGTTCATGGAGTTGGAGGTGCACAGGAACATTACGTCGGACAAGTCGTAGTCGACTTCCAGGTAATGGTCGTTGAAATTGTGGTTCTGCTCGGGGTCGAGCACTTCGAGCAACGCCGAGGCCGGATCGCCACGCATGTCGCTGCCCATTTTGTCGATTTCATCGAGCAGGAACAGCGGGTTGCGCACACCCACCTTTGTCATTTTTTGAATCAATCTTCCCGGCATCGAACCGATGTAAGTACGGCGATGGCCACGAATTTCCGCTTCATCACGCACACCGCCAAGGGCCATGCGCACAAATTTACGGTTGGTGGCACTGGCAATCGACTCGGCCAGGGAGGTTTTACCTACACCCGGAGGCCCGACCAGGCACAACACCGGGCCACGAATTTTCTTCACGCGCTTTTGCACGGCGAGGTATTCGAGGATGCGTTCTTTGACTTCTTCGAGACCGTAGTGGTCGGCGTCAAGGATCTCTTCGGCACGGGCCAGGTCCAGGCGCACTTTGGTCTGAGCCTTCCACGGCACCTGCACCAGCCAGTCGATGTAGGAGCGCACCACGGTGGCTTCGGCCGACATTGGCGACATTTGCTTGAGCTTGTTCAGCTCAGCCATGGCCTTGGTCAGGGCGTCTTTAGGCAGGCCGGCGGCGTCGATGCGCTTTTTCAGCTCTTCGACTTCGTTGTGGCCTTCTTCGCTGTCGCCGAGCTCTTTCTGAATGGCCTTCATCTGCTCATTCAGGTAGTACTCGCGCTGGCTGCGCTCCATTTGTTTCTTCACGCGACCACGGATGCGCTTCTCAACCTGCAGCAGGTCGATTTCGCCATCCAGCAGCGCCAGCACGTGTTCGACACGGGCCGGCAGATCGATGATTTCGAGGATGTCCTGCTTCTGCTCGATCTTGAGCGCCATGTGCGCGGCCATGGTGTCGACCAGGCGGCTTGGCTCATCGATGCTGTTGAGGGAAGACAGCACTTCAGCCGGGACTTTCTTGCCCAGCTGCACATACTGCTCGAACTGCGAGAGCAGGCTGCGCACAAACACTTCGGATTCGCGCTCGGGGGCTTCGACTTCGTCGATCAGCGCCACTTCGGCGCGCAGATGACCGTCCACCTCCATGAAGCGCTCGACCGCACCACGCTGCTCGCCTTCGACCAGCACCTTGACGGTGCCATCGGGCAACTTGAGCAATTGCAGAACAGTCGCAACGGTGCCGACGCGATACAGGGCGTCTTCGCCTGGATCATCATCAGCAGGATTCTTCTGGGCCAACAGCAGGATTTGCTTGTCGCCCGTCATCGCAGCCTCGAGGGCTTCGATAGACTTCTCGCGCCCCACGAACAGCGGGATAACCATGTGCGGATAGACGACGACATCACGCAACGGCAGGAGAGGCAATTCAATGGTTGTCTTCATGATTTCGCCTCTATGACAGTTGAAAAATTAGCTTGAAACCAAGATGGGGGCTGTACGCAAAAAAAACAAGCTCAATGCCAGCAGTTAAACGCATGAATAAACGCGAATTTAACCGCAAAACACAAACCGCCCCGAAAAACCGCCACATAAAAAGAAAGGGCCTCGAAAGGCCCTTGCTTGTACTGCGACGGCTTGACGCTTACGCGTCAGGTGCAGCCTTGGCAGCCGGCTCACTGTTTTCGTAGATATACAGTGGCTTGGACTTGCCTTCGATAACGCTTTCGTCGATCACCACCTTGCTCACCTCGGATTGCGAGGGGATTTCGTACATGGTGTCGAGCAACACGCCTTCGAGGATCGAACGCAGGCCACGTGCACCGGTCTTGCGCTCCAGTGCCCGCTTGGCCACTGATTTGAGCGCGTCGGTACGGAACTCGAGGTCTACACCTTCCATCTCGAACAGCTTGGCGTATTGCTTGGTCAGGGCGTTTTTCGGCTCGGTGAGGATCTGAATCAGAGCAGCCTCATCCAGTTCGTCCAACGTGGCCAGGACCGGCAGACGGCCAACGAATTCCGGGATCAGACCGAACTTGACCAAATCGTCAGGCTCGACTTCACGCAGGGACTCGCCCACCTTCTTGCCTTCTTCCTTGCTGCGCACTTCTGCACCGAAACCAATGCCGCCACGGGTGGAACGTTGCTGAATAACCTTTTCCAGCCCCGAGAATGCACCGCCACAGATGAACAGGATGTTGCGCGTATCAACCTGAAGGAATTCCTGCTGCGGGTGCTTGCGGCCGCCTTGTGGCGGTACGGAAGCAACCGTGCCTTCGATCAGTTTCAACAGGGCTTGCTGCACGCCTTCACCGGAAACGTCCCGGGTGATCGACGGGTTGTCGGACTTGCGCGAAATCTTGTCGATTTCGTCGATGTAGACAATACCCATCTGGGCCTTCTCTACGTCGTAGTCGCACTTCTGCAGCAGCTTCTGAATGATGTTCTCGACATCTTCACCCACGTAGCCAGCCTCGGTGAGGGTGGTGGCGTCGGCGATGGTGAACGGAACGTTCAGCAGGCGAGCGAGGGTTTCTGCAAGCAGGGTTTTACCCGAACCTGTAGGACCAATCAGCAAGATGTTGCTCTTGCCGAGTTCGACTTCGTCGCCTTTCTTGTCACGCTGGTTCAAGCGCTTGTAGTGGTTGTACACCGCTACCGCCAAAACCTTTTTTGCACGCTCTTGACCAATCACATACTGGTCAAGGATGCCGCTGATTTCTTTAGGCGAAGGCAATTTATGCGCGCTGCTCTCGGCCTGGGCTTCCTGCACCTCCTCGCGGATGATGTCATTGCACAGGTCGACGCACTCGTCGCAGATAAACACCGAGGGGCCGGCAATCAATTTGCGCACTTCATGCTGGCTTTTGCCGCAGAAGGAGCAATAGAGCAGCTTGCCGTTGTCCTCGCCGTTGCGGGTGTCAGTCATTCGTTCGATCCAAATCCGATAGGCTTGCAACACAAGATGAAGGCTTATGCGGGCTTTTTCAAGCCCGCCGGTGGTCGGACATGCCGACCAGCCTTATTTTGAGGTGCTTATATTAAGCGGGGCGCTTTTCGATCACTGCGTCGATCAACCCGTATTCACGAGCAGCTTCAGCGCTCATGAAATTGTCGCGGTTGGTATCACGCTCGATTTCTTCCAGGGTGTGCCCGCTGTGTTTGGCCATCAGCGTGTTCAGACGCTCACGAATAAACAGGATTTCCTTGGCGTGGATTTCGATGTCCGATGCCTGGCCCTGGAAACCGCCCAACGGCTGGTGAATCATCACACGCGAGTTCGGCAGGCAGTAACGCTTGCCCTCGGCACCTGCGGTCAGCAGGAACGCGCCCATGCTGCAGGCCTGGCCGATGCACGTGGTCGACACGTTTGGCTTGATGAACTGCATGGTGTCGTAGATCGACATGCCTGCAGTGACCGAGCCGCCCGGGGAGTTGATGTAAAGATGGATGTCCTTGTCCGGGTTTTCCGCTTCAAGGAACAGCAGTTGCGCGCAGATCAGGTTGGCCATGTAGTCCTCTACCGGGCCGACCAGAAAAATCACTCGTTCCTTGAGCAGGCGCGAGTAGATGTCATAGGCGCGTTCGCCACGAGCAGATTGCTCGACAACCATCGGGACCAGGCCGCCAGCGGCCTGGATATCAGAGTTCTGCTGAATATAGGAATTACGGAACATGCTCTGCAGTTACTCCCAAATAGTCATGTCTTGAAAACGCATAAGCCAGCGCGAGGCTGGCTTATGGTTATATTTCGAACGAGTTGGACAATCAGTCGGCTTGTGCTGCTTCCGCCGGTTTGACTGCTTCTTCGTAAGAGACCGCTTTGTCGGTCACCTTAGCCTTCTGCAGAACAGTATCCACAACTTGTTCTTCCAGCACAACCGAACGTACTTCGTTCAGTTGCTGGTCGTTCTTGTAGTACCAAGCCACGACCTGCTCAGGCTCCTGGTAGGCCGAAGCCATTTCCTGGATCATTTCGCGAACGCGATCTTCGTCAGGCTTGAGGTCGAATTGCTTGACCACTTCAGCCACGACCAGACCCAGTACAACGCGGCGCTTGGCTTGCTCTTCGAACAGCTCGGCCGGCAGTTGGTCAGGCTTGATGTTGCCACCGAACTGCTGAACCGCTTGAACGCGCAGGCGATCCACTTCGTTGGACAGCAGGGCCTTGGGCACTTCGATCGGGTTGGCGGCCAGCAGACCATCCATTACCTGGTTCTTGACCTTGGACTTGATGGCCTGACGCAGTTCACGCTCCATGTTCTTGCGAACTTCGGTGCGGAATCCGTCGATGCCGGTTTCCTTGATACCGAACTGGGCGAAGAACTCTTCGTTCAGCTCAGGCAGCTTAGGCTCGGAAACGCTGTTGACGGTCACGGTGAACTCGGCGGCTTTGCCGGCCAGGTCCAGGTTCTGGTAGTCAGCCGGGAAAGTCAGGCTCAGAACGCGTTCTTCACCGGCCTTGGCGCCAACCAGGCCGTCTTCGAAACCCGGGATCATGCGGTTGGAACCCAGCACCAGCTGGGTGCCCTTGGCGGAGCCGCCAGCGAATGCTTCGCCGTCAACCTTGCCAACAAAATCGATGTTCAGCTGGTCTTCGTTCTGGGCGGCACGCTCGGCCACTTCGAAACGAGTGTTCTGCTTGCGCAGGATTTCCAGCATGTTGTCCAGGTCGGCATCCGCCACGTCAGCGCTCAGGCGCTCAACGGCGATGTCTTCGAAACCGGCAACGGTGAATTCCGGGAACACTTCGAATACGGCAACGTATTCCAGGTCTTTACCGGCTTCCAGGGATTTAGGCTCGATCGAAGGCGAACCCGCCGGGTTCAGCTTGTGCTCGACAACAGCTTCGTAGAAGGAAGCCTGGATCACGTCACCAACAGCTTCCTGACGCGCATCGGCACCAAAACGACGCTTGATTTCGCTCATTGGCACTTTGCCTGGACGGAAACCAGCGATCTTGGCCTTTTGGGCAGTCTGCTGCAGACGCTTGTTGACCGCAGTCTCAATACGCTCTGCCGGAACGGTGATGCTCAGGCGGCGCTCGATGGCAGTAGTATTTTCAACAGAAACTTGCATGGATATTCCTCGTTGCACAGACGTTAGCCGGCCGTTTCCGACCCCAGAATCAAGGGCATGCATTCTAGTGGGTCAAACTCAAGAAGTCACCCTACTGAAAACGGGTGGAAAAACAGCAGGCCATTTATAGGTTCAAGTGCACGCATGCACCTCATCCCGTTAGCAAATACAGCGCATCACGCCAGGGCTCTAGGCCAGCCCTTCTATATATAGAAGAGCCGGATGCACACCCCGACGAGCGACCCCGCAAGCAAGGTCGAAGGGTGTGGCGGCAGCATCGAGAAACACAAATACGATGAAACGCCCTACCCCGGAAACTCAAAACACTTAAACAAAAACGGCACAGCCCTTTTTCAGGTACTGCGCCGTTATTCGCTATTAAATAGCTGTACTGACCCTTATATAGCCGCGGATCAGTTCTACACGCTCAAAACCGGCAACGATTCTAACGCCAAGGCATTGAGAATGCTTGTTTTTTCTTGACGCCAATCAATGCCGCAGGCCTGGCACCGATCGATGGCGGCAAAAACCCGGCTGCGCGCCCGATGCAGCAGCGCCCGCGCGTTGCACAGACTGACGCCCAGCCACTCGGCAATCTCCTCAAGCTCGAGCCCTACAACAAATGCGCCTCATCAACGCATACGCGGCCGGGTATTTTTTGGACGCAAAAAAAAAAGCGCCAGATCATTGATCTGGCGCTTTTTAGAATATGGGGTGGACGAAGGGGATCGAACCCTCGACAACGGGAGTCACAATCCCGTGCTCTACCAACTGAGCTACGCCCACCATATTGCATCAACAAGGAACTCGAACACCTTCCTTGTCTGGCCTCACCCTGCCTGACGGCTGGATGACGCTTAATTGGTGCGGATGAAGAGACTCGAACTCTTACGCCTCGCGGCGCTGGAACCTAAATCCAGTGTGTCTACCAATTCCACCACATCCGCGCTTGAAGCTCTTAAAGCAAAGGCGCCAGACGATTAATCTGGCGCCTTTTAAATATGGGGTGGACGAAGGGGATCGAACCCTCGACAACGGGAGTCACAATCCCGTGCTCTACCAACTGAGCTACGCCCACCATCTAGCGCTACTTGTGCCAAAGCTGCCTAATGGCGCACCCGGCAGGACTCGAACCTGCGACCATCCGCTTAGAAGGCGGATGCTCTATCCAGCTGAGCTACGGGCGCCTTATTAATCTGTACTCGTTGAAGATTACAAACTAAGTGCTTCCAGCCTTGCAGAACAGCTCTATCTGCTCGACCTTCTTAACCAGTGCTAGGCTGTGCCCGACAAGTGCGACGAATAGTATAGACGGCCTTGATACCCGTCAAATCTTTTTTGAAAAAAACTGATTTTATTTAAGGGGTTAGGGCAATTTGCAGACCAAGCGCCTTTGCCCTCACGTCATGGCGTGCGAGAATGCGCGCACTTTTCTTCCCCCTCTCGATGGTTAATCACGCGTAATGACTGCACAACTTATCGACGGCAAATCAATCGCCGCCAGCCTGCGCCAGCAGATCGCCAAACGAGTCACCGAGCGCCGCCTGCAAGGCCTGCGCACGCCTGGCCTCGCGGTGATCCTGGTCGGCAGCGATCCTGCCTCTCAGGTTTATGTCTCGCACAAGCGTAAAGACTGTGAAGAGGTCGGCTTTATTTCCAAGGCCTACGACTTGCCTTCCGAGACCACCCAGCAGGCGCTTACCGACCTGATCGACGGCCTCAACGACGACCCGGCCATCGACGGCATCCTGCTGCAACTGCCGCTGCCCGAGCACCTGGACGCCTCCAGACTGCTGGAGCGCATCCGCCCGGACAAAGACGTCGACGGCTTCCACCCGTATAACGTCGGCCGCCTGGCCCAGCGTATTCCGCTGCTGCGCCCGTGCACCCCGAAGGGCATCATGACCCTGCTGGAAAGCACCGGCGTCGATCTGTACGGCCTCGATGCGGTAGTGGTCGGTGCCTCCAACATCGTCGGTCGCCCGATGGCCATGGAACTGCTGCTGGCCGGCTGCACCGTGACTGTGACCCACCGTTTCACCAAGGACCTCGCCGGCCACGTTGGCCGCGCCGACCTGGTGGTGGTTGCCGCCGGCAAGCCGGGCCTGGTCAAGGGCGAGTGGATCAAGGAAGGCGCCATCGTGATCGATGTGGGCATCAACCGTCAGGATGACGGCAAGCTGGTCGGCGACGTGGTGTACGAAACCGCCCTGCCCCGTGCCGGCTGGATCACCCCGGTACCCGGCGGTGTCGGCCCGATGACCCGTGCGTGCCTGCTGGAAAATACCCTGTACGCGGCAGAAACCCTGCACGACTAATAACCAGTGGTACTGAAAAAGCCCTGCCTTATCGCAGGGCTTTTTATTGCGCGGCTAAAAACCCTTTTTTTCTTAGTTTTTAAGTACTTTCGTCTGGTTCTAGAAGAACATTCGACAGTTCTTCGTCCATACTCCTAAAATGTAACGGCATTTATCAAAAAACCGTTTTCGAACGGCATTTTCCTTACTTTTTTAGCGAGTTCACCCGCGTGAAAATTCGTCTCTCTCTTGTCAGCCTATTGTTTGCATTTACAGGCACCTTCGCGCACGCCAGCGAAACCACAATCGCCCCGCGTGATACCTCCAAACTGCAGATCGCTTCCGGCAGCGCCATCCTGGTCGACCTGCAGACCAATAAAGTCATCTACGCCAGCAACCCCGACGTGGTGGTGCCGATTGCCTCCGTCAGCAAGCTGATGACCGGCCTGATCGTGCTCGAAGCCAAACAGAACATGGATGAGTACATCGACATCAACATCAAGGACACGCCAGAAATGAAAGGCGTGTTCTCCCGGGTGAAAATCGGCAGCGAAATGCCGCGCAAGGAAATGCTGCTGATTGCTTTGATGTCCTCGGAAAACCGCGCCGCCGCGAGCCTGGCTCACCACTACCCAGGCGGCTACCCGGCGTTTATTGCAGCGATGAACGCCAAGGCCAAGGCGCTGGGCATGACCAGCACGCACTACGTGGAACCTACCGGCCTGTCGATTCACAACGTGTCCACCGCCCGCGACCTGAGCAAACTGCTGGCCGCCGCGCGTAAATACCCGATGCTGAGCCAACTGAGCACCACCAAGGAAAAGACCGTGGCGTTCCGCAAGCCCAACTACACCTTGGGTTTCTCCAACACCGACCACCTGATCAACCGCGCCAACTGGGATATCAAGCTGACCAAGACCGGCTTCACCAACCAGGCCGGCCATTGCCTGGTGCTGGTGACCAGCATGGGCAACCGCCCGGTGTCGCTGGTGATCCTTGATGCGTTCGGCAAGTTCACCCATTTTGCCGACGCCACGCGTATCCGCAACTGGGTCGAGACTGGCCGCAGCGGTTCGGTGCCGGACGTGGCCTTGCGCTACAAGGCTGACAAGAACCTGAAGAGTCGCCCGAACGCGGCTGAAGTACGCCGCTAAATAATAATGTGGGAGCTGGCTTGTGTGGGAGCTGGCTTGTGTGGGAGCTGGCTTGCCTGCGACAGCATCAACGCGGTGTAACAGATAAACCGAGTTGCCTGCATCGCAGGCAAGCCAGCTCCCACAGGCTATAGCCTTACTCACAGGCCTTGGCCTTCAGTGCCTTTTACTTTCTCTCAGCCAACACCTTGAGCGCCTGCGCCGCCGCCTGTTCCTGCCCGGCCTGCGCCGTGGCATTGGCAGAATCTCTCCAGCGCTGCACATCCACATTCGCCGGCAACTGGCTCGGGCGCTGGGTCAAAATCGCCCAGTGCCCTGCGCTCTTCCACGCCGATTCAAAATCACTGAAGCTCATCAACAACCGCCGGTCCATGCCCGAACGCAGCAACACCGTGCTCTTCTGCTGGTTGAACCCCACCACAACCACATAACGCGTACCCGACCACATGCTCGGGTTGATCCGCGCCATCACCGGATAACCCGCCGCCACTTGCGCCAGCACGGCCGTCAACTGGCTGTCCAGCGGGTACACCATCAGCCCGTATTCACGCGCCAGCACCTGCATGTTGCGCTCAAGGTTCGCCTCGCCGCCCGGCAAGTGCAGCGGTTTGTCGAGTAAACCGGGTGTCATGACAATGCCTTGTTGCGACAGCATGCTGGCTAATGCTGAAGGACCGCTCTGATAGGCCTCGCTGCGATACGCCGGCACGCCCGTGAGTTCAACGCGCTCCGGCAACCCCGCCAGTTTCGACGGGTGCCCGGAACACGCCGCCAGCCCGAGGGCGCACGCCAGCAACAAGGAGGTTTTAACGTTCGAGCGTAAGCGCAATTTTTTACTCTCTTGATCAACGGCCGGTAAGGGTCCAGATCATAGCCCAATCGCATTCAGGGAGCAGTGACAGCGCGCTGATATAGCCAACAAGTTGGACCGATTCGACCATTGGTCAATAGCACGCAACCGCCAGCTGACTAGACTGTCCATTGAGAAGACTGTGTGTGCCCCCAGCGGGGCGAAAGGAGGCCGGAATGAGCCTTGCAACAACGATTTTCATGTTGGTCTGTGGTTGGCTGGCAGTAGCCGCCGCCATGTTGTGGGGCGTGATGCGCGTAACGCGTCGGCATCACCACCCCCATGTCACACCTGTTGCACCGGCCAAGCCGCACAAGGCCGCGGTGCATCACGCCTAGCCAGGCATGCAACTGAAGTCTTGAGTCGCGGCCACTTCCTTGCCGTGACCGTCCTTGAGCACGGCACGCACGGTAGTACCCAGGCTGGATTCCACCAGCGTGTAGTGCTCACCCGCCTTGAAATTCTTGTATTCGACCCGGCCCTGGCAGTCTTGCTGGTTGTCGTCGCCCGGCTCTTCTTCAAACAGTGTCACATCCAAACGATGGTCCCCCGGCGTCACTTCAAAATAGCGGCCGTCGTCCACGCGGTGGCCGTCGACGCGCTCGGCCATCAGGTCATTTGGCGCTTCTTCCTTCAGACCGATCCACGCTTCGCTCGGGTCGGCTTTAGGGAGGGGGCCGGCGCAGGCCGACAACAACAAAACAACACCCAGTGCGGGGATCAACAACAAAGGTTTGAGTGACATGGCAGGGCTCCAAAGGGCTTCAGTTAAAAGGTTGGAAGCGATTCAACTGTATCGCCGCCGATGGGTTACAAGCTTGGAGAGCGGCCTTATGTAGAACAAATGAATACATATGAAACGATCTTCAGCCGTTAACTAAATGTTCCTTCACCTGGCTGAAAGGTGCGTGTTAGGTGGGTCGGGCAAGACTGCCGGGGTTTGCAATCCTGCTCCCTCGGAGGTTCACGCATGCTCGGGCTGGTAAAGACCGCACTGCAAAAGCCCTACACGTTTATCGTGTTGGCCATATTCATCTGCATCATCGGGCCGATGGCGGCCCTGCGAACCCCCACGGATGTTTTTCCCGATATCGGCATCCCCGTCGTCGCTGTGGTCTGGCAGTACAACGGCCTGTCGCCGGACGCCATGGCCGGTCGGGTGATCTACACCTACGAACGCTCCTTGAGCACCACCGTTAACGACATCGAACACATCGAATCGCAATCGCTGCCCGGCATGGGCATCGTCAAGATCTTCTTCCAGCCCGGCGTGGATATCCGCACCGCCAACGCCCAAGTGACGGCCGTGTCACAAACCGTGCTCAAGCAGATGCCACCGGGCATCACGCCGCCGCTGATCCTCAACTACAGCGCCTCCACGGTGCCGATCCTGCAACTGGCGTTTTCCAGCCCCAGCCTCTCGGAAGCCAAGATCCGCGACCTGGTGCAGAACAATATCCGCCTGCCCCTGAGCGCCCTGCCCGGCCTGGCCATGCCCACGCCAATGGGCGGCAAGCAACGCCAGATCACCCTCGACCTCGACCCCCAGGCGCTGGCCGCCAAAGGCTTGTCGGCACAGGACGTGGGCAACGCGCTGGCACTGCAAAACCAGATCATCCCAGTGGGTACCGCCAAACTCGGCCCCAACGAATACACGATCCTGCTTAACAACAGCCCCAAGGCGATTGATGAGCTCAACGACCTGCCGATCAAGACGGTCGACGGCGCAATCATCACCATCGGCCAGGTGGCCCACGTGCGTGACGGCTCGCCGCCGCAGACCAACATCGTGCGCGTCGACGGCCACCGTGCGGTGCTGATGCCGGCGTTGAAAAACGGCAGCATCTCTACCCTGTCGATCATCGACGGCATCCGCCAGATGCTGCCGCGCATCAACGAAACCCTGCCGCCGTCGCTGAAGACCTCACTGCTGGGCGACGCCTCGGTGTTCGTTAAACAATCGGTGGGCAGCGTGGCCCAGGAAGGCATCATTGCCGCATTGCTGACCAGTGCGATGATCCTGCTGTTCCTCGGCAGCTGGCGCTCCACCTTGATCATCGCCGCCTCGATTCCTCTGGCGGTGTTGTCGGCCATTGCATTGCTCGCGGCCACCGGGCAAACCCTCAACGTGATGACCCTCGGCGGGCTCGCGTTGGCGGTGGGGATTCTGGTGGACGATGCCACGGTGACCATCGAAAACATCAATTGGCACCTGGAACAAGGCAAGGCGGTGAAGACCGCGATCCTCGACGGCGCCGCGCAGATCGTCGGCCCGGCGTTTGTGTCGCTGCTGTGTATTTGCATCGTGTTTGTGCCGATGTTCCTGCTGCAAGGCATCGCCGGTTACCTGTTCCGGCCGATGGCGCTGGCGGTGATTTTCGCCATGGCCAGTTCGTTCATTCTCTCGCGCACCCTGGTGCCGACCCTGGCGATGTTTTTGCTCAAGCCGCACGTGCCCGAGCAAGGGCCTGGGCATCACCCGGAAGATGAGTTCATCAACCACCACGAAGGTGAACAGCACAAGAAGCCGCGCAATCGCGTGCTGCAATCGGTGCTGAATTTCCAGCAGGGTTTCGAGCGGCACTTCTCGAATATCCGCGACACCTACCACGGCCTGCTGACGCTGGCGCTGGGCGCACGCAAGCGCTTTATCGTCGGCTTCCTGGCCTGCGTGCTGGCCTCGTTCCTGCTGTTGCCAAGCCTGGGCCAGGATTTCTTCCCGGCCACCGACGCCGGTGCCCTGGCCCTGCACGTACGCTTGCCATTGGGCACGCGTATCGAAGAAAGCGCGGCGGCGTTCGACCGCATCGAAGCGCGGATTCGTAAAGTGATCCCCGCCGCAGAGCTCGACACCATCGTCGACAACATCGGCATCCCGCTCAGCGGCATCGACATGGCCTACAGCAGCAGCGGCACCATCGGCCCGCAGGATGGCGACATCCAGGTCAGCTTGAAAAAAGACCACGCGCCGACCGCCGACTACGTGAAAAAACTGCGTGAAGCCTTGCCGCAAAGCTTCCCCGGCAGCCACTTTGCGTTCCTGCCTGCCGACATCAGCAGCCAGATTCTCAACTTCGGTGCCCCGGCGCCGCTGGACGTGAAAATCTCCGGGCGCAGCGATGCTGAAAACCGCGCCTACGCCATCGAACTGGAGCGCCGCCTGCAACATATTCCGGGCATTGCCGACCTGCGCATCCAGCAGTCCACGGGCTACCCGTCGTTGCAAGTAAACGTCGACCGTATGCGCGCCAATGGCCTGGGCATCACCGAGCGTGACGTGACCAACAGCATGGTCGCCTCGCTGGCCGGCAGCTCCCAGGTGGCGCCGACGTTCTGGCTTAACCCGGCCAACGGCGTGTCCTACTCCATCGTCGCCGCCACCCCGCAATACCGCCTCGACAGCTTGCCGTCACTGGAAGCCCTGCCGGTGACCGGTGCCGATGGGCAATCGCAAATCCTCGGCGGCGTGGCGAGCATCTCCCGCGTACAAAGCCCGGCGGTGGTGACCCACTACAACATCGAACCGACCCTGGACCTGTACGCCAACGTGCAAGGCCGCGACCTCGGCGGCGTGGCCCGTGACGTGCAAAAAGTGCTGGATGACACCGCCTCCATGCGTCCCAAAGGCGCGGTGATCAGCCTGCACGGGCAGATCGATGCGCTGCATGAAGCCTTCAGCGGTCTGAGCTTCGGCCTGCTCGGCGCCGTGGTGCTGATCTACCTGCTGATCGTGGTCAACTTCCAGTCGTGGGCTGACCCGTTTGTGATCATCACTGCACTGCCGGCCGCACTGGCAGGGATTGTGTGGATGCTGTTCCTCAGCGGCACCTCGTTGTCGGTGCCGGCACTCACCGGCGCGATCCTCTGTATGGGCGTGGCCACCGCCAACTCGATCCTGGTGGTGAGCTTCTGCCGTGAACGCCTGGCCGAACATGGCGATGCGTTGAAGGCCGCCATGGAAGCCGGTTACACGCGCTTCCGCCCGGTGTGCATGACCGCCCTGGCGATGATCATCGGCATGTTGCCGCTGGCGATTTCCGAAGAGCAGAACGCCCCGCTCGGCCGCGCCGTCATCGGTGGCTTGATCTTCGCCACCATCGCCACGTTGTTGTTTGTACCCGTGGTCTTCAGCCTGGTCCACGGTCGTCACCCTACTCGCGAAGTTGCTGGAGAAACCCCACATGTCGTCTGATCACAAACCCTCGCGCAAGCGTCTGATGCTCCTGGGTGTCGGCGGCCTGACATTGGCCGCCCTGTTGGTCGCCAACGGCCTGCACGCCCGCACCACCCACGAAGAAGCGGTGACGGCCTGGACCGAAACCGCCGCCATCCCCCAGGTGATGGTGTTCCAGCCCAAGCTCAACGCAGCTGGCGATACCCTGCGCCTGCCCGCGCACCTCGACGCCTGGAGCAAGGCGCCGATTCATGCGCGGGTGAGCGGCTACCTCAAGGACTGGAAAGTCGACATCGGCAGCCAGGTAAAAGCCGGGCAGATCCTCGCCGAAATCGACAGCCCGGACCTCGACCAACAGCTGGCACAAACCCACGCCCGCCTGCTCCAGGAACAGGCCAATGCACGCCTGGCCGCAACCACCGCCACACGCTGGCAGAACCTGCTCGCCAGCCATTCGGTGTCGCGTCAGGAGGCGGATGAAAAAACCTCCAACGCCGCCGCGGCCAAAGCCAACGCCGAGGCCGCTGCTGCCGACTATGCGCGGCTGTCGGCACTGGAAAGCTACAAAACCATCCGCGCGCCGTTCGCCGGTACCATCACCGCGCGCAACACCGATATCGGCCAGTTGATCAAGGCCGATACCGACAGCGACCCGGAACTGTTCAACATCGCCGACACTCACCAACTGCGCCTGTACGTGCCGGTGCCACAGAACTACGCGTCGGTGATCCACCCAGGACTGGTAGCCGAACTGACCGTGCCCGAACACCCTGGCGAACACTTCAAGGCGCGCCTGATCGGCGACTCAACCGCCATCGACCGCCGTTCCGGCACCCTGCTTGCGCAATTCGTCGCCGACAACCCCAACGGCGAACTGCTGCCCGGTGACTACGCCGAAGCCACCCTGCCAATCCCGGCCGACACCCACGGCGTGAGCATCCCGGCCAGCGCCTTGATCTTCCGCGCCCAAGGCACCCAGGTGGCGGTGCTGGACGCGCAGAACCACGTGCACCTGCAAGACATCCACATCGGCCTGGACCTGGGCGAACGCTTGGTGATCGACCAAGGCCTTAAACCCGCCGACCGCGTGGTCGACAACCCGCCCGACGCCCTGCGCGAAGGCGATCCGGTACAACTGGCCCAAGCCGGAGGTGCGCATGCGCATAAGGTTTAACCCCCTCGCGGCGTTGGTGCTGCTGGCCTTGCAGGGCTGCTCGATGGCGCCCACCTACAAGGTGCCCGCAGTTGACCTGCCGGCCGGCTACCGCGAACAGACCAGCGATGGCCCGTGGCACAGCGCGCAACCGTCCGACCAACTGGCACCCCAATGGTGGAAGCTCTACAACGACCCGCACCTCAATGACCTGCAACAGCAACTGCTCAAGGCCAACCCTGACCTGGCGGCGGCGCTGGCGCACTTTGATGCATCCCAGGCGTATGCCAGCCAATTGCACGCTGGGCTATTCCCGCAGATCACCGCCAGCGCGCAGCCATTGCGCCAGCGGCAATCGGATTCGCGGCCGCTGCGCGGCGATACGCAGCCGTCGGTGTACAACAGCAATACCGCTGCGTTTTCGCTGAGCTACGACCTGGACCTGTGGGGCAAGATCCGCAACCAGGTCGCGGCCGGTGATGCCCAGGCGCAAGCCTCCGGGGATGACCTGGCGGTGGCGCGCCTGAGCCTGCAGCATCAGCTGGCGACCTTGTATGTGCAGCTCAACGGCCTGGATGCGCAGAGTCGGATCCTCAATAGCTCGCTGGAGGATTTCAGCCAGGCGCTGCAACTGACCCGCAGCCGATACGAAGGCCAGATTGCTTCGGAGCTGGACCTCACCCGTGCGCAAAACCAACTGGCCGAAGCCAAGGCTCAGCTGGATGAAGTGCGCGGGCAACGCAACCTCACCGAGCATGCCATTGGTGAATTGGTGGGTGTGGCGGCCAGCAACTTCACGCTGCCGCCGAGCCAGCAATTGATTGCCTTGCCGGGCATTCCATCGCAGCTGCCGAGTCACCTGCTGCAACGTCGCCCGGACATTGCGGCGGCGGAACGGCGGGTGTTTGCGGCCAATGCCAATATTGGCGTGGCCAAGGCGGCGTGGTATCCGGATTTCAGTCTCACCGGGTTGATCGGCGGGCAGACTCAAGGGGTTGGCAACCTGCTGTCTGCCGGTAACCGCTACTGGGCGCTGGGGCCGTTGGTGAATCTGCCGATCTTTGATGGTGGGCGGCTGAGCGCCAATGAGCGCCAAGCCAAGGCCGAGTTTGAAGAGGCGTCGGCGCAGTACCGTAGCCATGTGCTCAAAGCTGTGCGCGAGGTGGAAGATAACCTGGCGCAACTGCGGGATTTGCAACAGGAAGCCCAGGATGAGCAAGCGGCAGCGGACGCGGCAGAACATACGCAGTCGTTGGCGATGAACAGCTATCAGGCCGGGGCTGTGAGTTATCTGGATGTGGTCACCGCGCAGACGGCAGCGTTGCAGGCACAGCGAACCTTGCAGGCCGTGCAGACGCGGCAGTTGCAGGCGAGTGTGGGGTTAGTCACGGCGCTCGGCGGCGGCTGGCAACCCGGTGCCTGACAGCGCTCGTCAGCACAGCCAGCTCCCACATTTGGAATGTATTCACAGACCAAAATGTGGGAGCTGGCTTGTCGGGGCGCCGCATCGCTGCGATAGCACGCTATCAGGCAGCCAGTTTCCCGCTGGCAATCGCCGCCGACGCCACCACCATCGCCCGCAACAACACCGCACACCCCGCCGCCAAATCATCCGGTGCAGCATTCTCGATTTCGTTATGGCTGATGCCGCCTTCACACGGCACGAAGATCATCCCGGCCGGACCCAGTTCAGCGACAAAGATCGCGTCGTGCCCTGCCCCGCTGACAATATCCATGTTCGACAAACCCAGCCCATTCGCCGCATCGCGCACCGCGTCCACGCAACCTTTGTCGAAGTACAACGGCGGAAAGTCAGCAGTGGGTTCCAGCTCAAACGTCAGCCCATGCTTGGCACAGGTCTCGTCGATCACCTTGCGCACCTGGGCAATCATCGAATCCAGCCGCGCCGGTTCCAGGTGGCGCAAGTCCAACGTCATGCGCACTTCACCGGGGATCACGTTGCGTGAGCCTGGGTAGGCTTGCAGGCAACCGACAGTGCCGCACGCATGCGGTTGATGCCCCAACGCCGCGGCATTGACCGCAGCCACCACGGCGGCCGCGCCCACCAGAGCATCCTTGCGCAGGTGCATCGGCGTCGGCCCCGCATGCGCTTCAACGCCACGCAGTTTCAGGTCAAACCACTTCTGCCCCAATGCCCCCAGCACTACGCCGATGGTTTTCTTCTCGTCCTCAAGAATCGGGCCTTGTTCGATATGTGCTTCGAAATATGCGCCCACCTTGTGACCACTGACCGGCCGCGTGCCCGCGTAGCCAATCGCATTCAACGCATCGCCCACGCTGACGCCATCCACATCGACCTTGGCCAGGGTATCGGCCAGGGTGAACTTCTCGGCAAACACACCCGAGCCCATCATGCACGGCGGGAAGCGCGAGCCTTCTTCGTTGGTCCACACCACCACTTCCAGCGGCGCTTCGGTTTCGATCTTGAGGTCGTTGAGGGTGCGCAGCACTTCCACGCCCGCCAGCACGCCAAAGCAGCCGTCGAACTTGCCGCCGGTGGGCTGGGTGTCGATATGGCTGCCGGTCATCACCGGTGGCAGCTTGGGGTTGCGGCCAGGGCGCCGGGCGAAAATATTGCCGATGCCGTCGATGGTCACGGTGCAACCCGCGTCTTCACACCACTGCACAAACAGGTCGCGGGCCTTGCGGTCGAGGTCGGTGAGGGCCAGGCGGCACACGCCGCCCTTGGGCGTGGCACCAAGTTTGGCCAGGTCCATCAGCGACTGCCACAGGCGGTCGCGGTTGATGTGCTGATGGGTCGATTGCAGAACGTCCAGGGCAGCGTTCATGGGGATCTCCTCAGGCTGTGGTTCTTATGATTTAACTCGATCCAATGTGAACCGAGCTTGTGTGGGAGCTGGCTTGCCTGCGATTGCATCACCTCGGTTCGGCGGGAATACCGAGTCGCCTGTATCGCAGGCAAGCCAGCTCCCACAGTAGCCGTATTTACACAGGTGATTTGGCGGCGACCGGTCTGATCCTGCGCTTGGCATTCAGGCCGTAATACAACAACCCACCCAACGCCGAGCCGGTGAACCAGCCGTAGCTGTAAAACCAGCTGAACGCATCACTGCCCAGCGACAACAAGGTCAACACCACCGGCACGCCAAAGGCCACAAAGCCGCTCCAATTCCACGCCGGGTACACGTCATCGCGGTACAAACCGGCCAGGTCCAGCTGCTGTTTGCGCGTGATGAAATAGTCCACCACCATGATCCCGGCAATCGGGCCGAGCAGGCTTGAGTAGCCCAGCAACCAGTTGGAATACACGGTTTCCAGGCTTACATCCGAGACGATCAACCCAAGCTTTTTCAGCAGTTCGTGGGCCATCAATGCCAGCCCGACCAGGCCGGTGAGGATCACCGCCGTGGTGCGGTTGATCAGCTTGGGCGCGATGTTCTGGAAGTCGTTGGTGGGCGAGACGATGTTCGCCGCGGTGTTGGTGGACAAGGTGGCGATGATGATCAGCGCCATGGCGATGGCGACCCACACCGGGCTCTGGATATGCCCGATCAAGGTGACGGGGTCGGAAACGCTGACACCCACCAGTTTCACCGAGGCGGCCGTCATGATCACGCCAAGGGCAGCGAACAGGAACATGGTCAGCGGCAGGCCGAAAATCTGCCCGAGAATCTGGTCCTTCTGGCTTTTGGCGTAGCGGCTGAAGTCGGGAATATTCAGCGACAAGGTGGCCCAGAAGCCGACCATGGCCGTCAGCCCGGCCATAAAGTAACCGGTGAGGCTCGCGCCTTCAGGGCGCTTGGGTGGAATTGCCATCAATTCGCTGAGGGACACATTCGGCATCGCCCACACCAGCAAGCCAATCCCCACCGCCACCAGCAGCGGTGCCGACAAGGTTTCCAGGCGCTTGATCGACTCGGCGCCGCGCAGCACCACCCACAGGTTCAAGGTCCAGAAAATCATGAAACCGATCACTTCACCGGTGCCGCCGAGGGATTTCCAACCTTCGAAAATCGAGCCCAGGAACAGGTGAATCGCCAGCCCGCCGAACATCGTCTGGATACCAAACCAGCCACAGGCCACCAGCGCCCGGATCAGGCACGGCACGTTGGAACCGAGGATGCCGAAGGACGAACGCAACAACACCGGAAACGGAATGCCGTACTTGGTGCCCGGGAAGGCGTTAAGGGTCAGCGGGATCAGCACCACGATATTGGCCAGCAAAATCGCCATCAGCGCCTCGCCCACCGACAGCCCGAAATAGGCGGTGAGCACGCCGCCCAAGGTGTAGGTCGGCACGCAGATCGACATACCGACCCACAGCGCAGTGATGTGCCACTTGTTCCAGGTGCGTTCATGCACCTTGGTCGGTGCCATGTCGTGGTTGTAGCGCGGGCTGTCGAGGACGTCGGGGCCGGCGTCGAGTTCATACAGGCCGTTGCGTTCAATGACTTGCGATCTGTTCTGTTGCATGGCCGCTCCACGGTTTTTTTAAAATTATTGTTGCTCATCCAGCGCGTGGCGCCGGATGGCCGGAGTACCTCGTAAACAACATGACATCACGGGCTCGGCCAGCCGCCACTGCACTCAAAATCCGTGCCGACAACCGCATCTGAACCCGCACCGCTTATATAACTCGCTGATGTTTATCAGCTTTCCGATTGTGCCCCCGGTACGTGTCGCCTTACTCAGGCTAAATAACGCGAAAGTTGCCCGAACTGTCAGGACTCAATCTGGTGCAACACAATTATTTTTATTTACCCATGCCGTCAAGTGGCATGTCTCAAGCGTCTGATTTGCAATAAGAAATGTTGCTCAATTTAAGAACCTGTCAAGTGCGTCAAAATGGTGAATGGGCGCTACATTTTGGTGATATTTTGTTTTTTCCTTTTAAAATCATAAAGATAAAATCGATATAAGCTTAGGAAAAATCTTCTTGCTCATTCGAAAAACTCGGGCTAGTTTCTATTCCTGTCACCGATGACAGGATTAAACCTTGCATCGGCAAGCAGCATTACAACACTTAGAACTGGCACAAGCCGGTCAAGCCTGTGAGGAACTCGACATGTCGCTGTTGATCCGTGGCGCCACCGTAATTACCCATGATGAAAGTTACCGCGCCGATGTGTTATGCGCAGGCGGTCTAATTCGCGCTATTGGCACGAATCTGGAGGTTCCCGCCGGCACTGAAACACTCGATGGCAGTGGCCAATACTTGATGCCCGGCGGCATCGACCCGCATACGCATATGCAACTGCCCTTCATGGGCACCGTGGCCAGTGAAGACTTTTTCAGTGGCACGGCGGCGGGTCTGGCAGGTGGTACCACCTCGATCATCGACTTTGTGATTCCCAACCCGCAGCAATCGCTGATGGAGGCCTTTCATCAGTGGCGCGGCTGGGCGGAAAAATCCGCCTCGGATTACGGTTTTCACGTGGCGATCACCTGGTGGAGCGAGCAGGTGCGCGAGGAGATGGCCGAGCTGGTCAGCCACCATGGCATCAACAGCTTCAAGCACTTCATGGCTTACAAAAACGCGATCATGGCAGCGGATGACACCCTGGTCGCCAGCTTCGAACGCTGCCTGGAACTGGGCGCGGTGCCGACGGTGCACGCAGAAAACGGCGAGCTGGTGTATCACCTGCAACGCAAGCTGATGGCCCAGGGCATTACCGGGCCGGAAGCGCATCCGCTGTCGCGTCCGTCCCAGGTGGAAGGTGAGGCAGCCAGCCGCGCCATTCGCATCGCCGAGACCATCGGCACGCCGTTGTATCTGGTGCATGTGTCAACAAAGGAAGCACTGGATGAAATCACCTACGCCCGTGGCAAAGGCCAGCCGGTCTACGGCGAAGTGCTGGCCGGGCACCTGTTGCTGGATGACAGCGTGTACCAGCACCCCGACTGGCAAACCGCCGCCGGTTACGTGATGAGCCCGCCGTTCCGCCCACGTGGGCATCAGGAAGCACTCTGGCACGGCTTGCAGTCCGGCAACCTGCACACCACCGCCACCGACCACTGCTGCTTCTGCGCCGAGCAAAAAGCCGCCGGCCGTGACGACTTCAGCAAGATCCCCAACGGCACCGCCGGTATCGAAGACCGCATGGCGCTGCTGTGGCACGAAGGCGTGAACACCGGGCGCTTGTCGATGCAGGAGTTCGTTGCGCTGACGTCGACCAACACCGCGAAGATCTTCAATCTCTACCCGCGCAAAGGCGCGATCCGCGTGGGTGCCGATGCAGACCTGGTGCTGTGGGACCCCGAGGGCACGCGCACGATCTCGGCCAAGACCCACCATCAGAAAGTCGACTTCAACATCTTCGAAGGCAAGACCGTGCGCGGCGTGCCGAGCCACACCATCAGCCAGGGCAAGCTGGTGTGGGCCGACGGTGATTTGCGCGCCGAGCGCGGTGCCGGGCGGTATGTGGAACGGCCCGCGTATCCGGCGGTGTTTGAGCAGTTGAGCAAGCGGGCCGAGCATTCCAGGCCCACTGCCGTAAAGCGCTGAGACCGCTATCGCAGGCAAGCCAGCTCCCACATGTTGATGTGCGAACACATTCAAATGTGGGAGCTGGCTTGCCTGCGATGAGGCCGGTACAAGCAACAAAAATGCCCGCCAGAGGCAATCCCAAAAAAACCGTGAGGCCAAAACCGTGATCCAGACCCTGACCCACCTCCCCCATCCCCATGAAGATGGGCCGACACTCGCCAGCCACTTCACCGACCTGGCGCCGCCTCTCAACGCCCGCCAGGCCCAACTGGAAGCCTCGCGCTGCCTGTATTGCTACGACGCGCCGTGCGTGAATGCGTGCCCCAGCGAAATCGATATCCCGTCGTTCATCCGCAATATCCACACCGAGAACGTGCAAGGCGCCGCGCAGAAAATCCTCTCGGCCAATATCCTCGGCGGCAGCTGCGCTCGCGTGTGCCCCACCGAGATCCTGTGCCAGCAAGCCTGCGTGCGTAACAACGCCGAAGAATGCGCGCCGGTGCTGATCGGCCTGTTGCAGCGCTACGCCATCGACAACGCGCACTTTCGCGAACACCCGTTCCAGCGCGCGGCACCCACGGGTAAACGTATCGCCGTGGTCGGCGCCGGGCCTGCGGGCTTGGCCTGCGCCCACCGCGCCGCCCTGCATGGCCATGACGTGGTGATTTTCGAAGCTCGGGAAAAAGCCGGCGGCCTGAATGAATACGGGATCGCCAAGTACAAGCTGGTGGATGATTTTGCCCAGAAGGAGCTGGATTTCCTCCTGCAGATCGGCGGCATCGAGATCCGCCATGGCCAGCGCCTGGGTGGCAACCTGACGTTGAGCGAACTGCACCAGCAATTCGACTCGGTATTTTTAGGCCTGGGCCTCGACGCCAGCAAACAGCTGGGCTTGCCCCATGAAGACGCGCCCGGCCTGCTCGCCGCCACCGACTATATACGCGAACTGCGCCAGGCCGATGACCTCAGTCAACTGCCCTTGGCCGACCGCTGCATCGTGCTCGGTGCCGGCAATACCGCCATCGACATGGCCGTGCAAATGGCCCGCCTGGGCGCCCGCGATGTCAACCTGGTGTACCGCCGTGGCCTGGCCGATATGGGCGCCACGCACCATGAACAAGAGATCGCCAAGGCCAATCAGGTGCGGCTGCTGACCTGGGCTCAACCGGATGAAGTGTTGCTGGATGATCAAGGCCGTGTGCGCGGCATGCGCTTTTTGCGCACGCACATGGAAAACGGTCGCCTGCACCCCACTGGCGAGACCTTTGAACTGGCCTGCGACGCCATCTTCAAAGCCATCGGCCAGGGTTTTGACAACGAGGCGCTGCACGATCCGTTGGCCCAGCAACTGCACCGCGTGGGCGAACGCATCTTCGTCGACGAACAGCTGCAAACCAGCATCCCGGGCATCTATGCCGGTGGCGATTGCGTCAGCCTCGGCCAGGACCTCACCGTGCAGGCGGTGCAACACGGCAAGCTGGCCGCCGAGGCCATGCACGCCCAACTCATGCTGAACGTGGAGGCTGCGTAATGGCCGATCTCTCGATTGTATTCGCCGGTATCAAAGCCCCCAACCCGTTCTGGCTGGCCTCCGCGCCGCCCACCGACAAAGCCTACAACGTGGTCCGCGCCTTCGAAGCCGGCTGGGGCGGCGTGGTCTGGAAAACCCTCGGGGAAGACCCGGCGGCGGTCAACGTCTCGTCACGTTACTCAGCGCACTACGGTGCCAACCGTGAAGTACTGGGTATCAACAATATCGAACTGATCACCGACCGATCCCTGGAGATCAATCTCAAGGAAATCACCCAGGTGAAAAAGGACTGGCCCGACCGCGCACTGATCGTGTCGCTGATGGTGCCGTGTGTTGAAGAGTCCTGGAAAAACATCCTGCCGTTGGTGGAGGCCACCGGCTGCGATGGTATCGAGCTGAACTTCGGCTGCCCCCACGGCATGCCCGAGCGCGGCATGGGCGCAGCGGTCGGCCAGGTGCCGGAGTACGTGGAACAGGTGACGCGCTGGTGCAAGACGTACTGCTCGCTGCCGGTGATCGTCAAACTCACGCCGAATATCACCGACATTCGCGTGGCGGCACGGGCGGCGTACCGCGGCGGCGCGGATGCGGTGTCGTTGATCAACACCATCAACTCCATCACCAGTGTGGACCTGGAACGCATGGTCGCCCTGCCGGTGGTCGGCACGCAAAGTACCCATGGCGGTTATTGCGGCTCGGCGGTCAAGCCGATTGCGTTGAACATGGTCGCCGAAATCGCCCGCGACCCGCAGACCCAAGGGCTGCCGATCTGCGGCATCGGCGGCATCGGCAATTGGCGTGATGCGGCGGAATTTGTCGCCCTGGGCTGCGGCGCGGTGCAGGTGTGCACGGCGGCGATGCTGCATGGGTTTCGGATTGTGGAAGAGATGAAGGACGGGCTGTCGCGGTGGATGGACAGCCAGGGTTACGCCAACCTGCAGGCCTTTTCCGGGCGGGCGGTGGGCAATACCACGGATTGGAAGTACCTGGACATCAACTATCAGGTGATTGCCAATATTGATCAGG
The DNA here is from genome assembly GCF_030687515.1 of Pseudomonas sp. FP2338. Lineage (NCBI taxonomy): Bacteria > Pseudomonadati > Pseudomonadota > Gammaproteobacteria > Pseudomonadales > Pseudomonadaceae > Pseudomonas > Pseudomonas sp. FP2338. The sequence goes on from NZ_CP117436.1 coordinate 4,006,301, forward strand.
AGGCCTGCATTGGCTGTGGGCGTTGCCATATTGCCTGTGAGGACACCTCACACCAGGCGATTGCCAGCTTGAAACAGGCGGATGGCACGCATAAATACGAGGTGATCGATGATGAGTGCGTCGGCTGCAATTTGTGCCAGATCACCTGCCCGGTGGCCGATTGCATCGAGATGGTGCCAATAGAAACGGGCAAGCCGTTTTTGAACTGGACGCAGGATCCGCGCAATCCTTACCGCGAAGCTGTGTAAGTTACCTTTTGTGGCGAGGGAGCTTGCTCCCGCTGGAGTGCGAAGCACTCCCAAATCAGCAACTGAGCTGTATCTGAATAATCTCGGTTGACTGTATTGGGGCTGCTGCGCAGCCCAACGGGAGCAAGCTCCCTCGCCACAAAGCCCGATAAGACTTCTACGGCTCCAAGCCAATCCCACGCAAAATCACACTGGTCACCGTCTGAATCGCCTTCTCGAACTGCCTGTCCGACAACGGCTGGTGATCATTCAAGATCTTCACCTGATGATCAAAATCCGCATAGTGCTGGGTCGAGGCCCAAATCATATACAGCAGGCTCGACGGCTCCACCGGCAGGATGCGTTTGTCTTCCACCCACTGCCGAATTTTCGCCTCCTTCATCTTGGCCCAGTCGTACAGGCTTTCATCCAGCGCCTCACCGAGTGTCGGCGCGCCGTGGATGATTTCATTCGCCCAGACTTTCGAACCATAGGGCCGCGTGCGTGAGCGCTGCATCTTGGCGCGGATATAACTGCTGAGCACCACCCGTGGGTCGTCGAAGGTTTCAAAGCTCAACGCATCCTGCTTCCACAGGTCCAGCAGGTCGAACAGCACGGCGCTGTACAATTCGCTTTTGGTGCTGAAGTAGTAATGCAGGTTGGAGCGCGGCAATTGCACTTCTTCGGCAATGTCGGCCATGGCGGTGCTGCCATAGCCCTTCTCGGCGAAGACTTTCTCCGCCGCCAACAGGATTTTCTCGACGTTGCTGCGCCGGATGCCGATCTTGTGATTGCCCATGGATGGTGGAGCCCCAGTCACTTTTAAATACAATTCATTTTCAAGCATCACATCATGAACCGCTTCATTAGGCTACACGCCGTTGATCGCGTGATCAGCGCCTGCGCCGCAAAGCCCGCAGTATTCCAAGGCGTCAGCCTGCGTGATCGGGCTATGATCGGCGCATCTGAACCGGACGCCCCAGACCTATGGCCGTTGACCTGCACGCCCTCTACCCGAAATTGATCCACCTGATGCTGGACACGGTCTTCGTGGTCGACAGTGACAACCTGATCGTGTTTGTCAGCGATGCCTGCGAAACCCTGCTCGGTTACCGCGCCGATGAACTGACCGGCACGCCCATTACCGACTACATGCACCCCGAAGACCTGGCGCGCACGCGGGCCTCGATTGTGCGGGTCATGAATGGCCGGCCCCATGTGGACTTTCGCAACCGCTATCTGCGCAAGGATGGCAGCGTGGTGCACATTCTGTGGGCAGCCTTCTGGTCCGAAGAGGTCGGCGCGCGCATCGGCGTGGCGCGGGACGTGACGGCCCTCACCCAGGCCGAGGAGGAACTGCGCTTCCTCGCCCACCATGACCCATTGACGGCCCTCACCAACCGCTCGTTGTTCAACGATGGCCTGGCGTCGGCCCTGCACACCGCACAGCGTGATAACACCCGGCTGGCATTGCTGTTTCTGGACGTCAATGACTTCAAGGGCATCAACGATGTGCATGGCCACGCCGTGGGCGACCGCGTGCTCTGCGTGATTGCACGGCGGCTGGAACGCTGCGTGCGGGAAAGCGACCTGGTGGCGCGCATGGGCGGTGATGAATTCACGGTGTTGCTGACCGACGTGCAGTCACACGAAGCGGTTAGCAGCAAAGTGGCGCAGATACTCGCGGCCATGGCCGAGCCGTTGGGCGCTGAGTTTGGCCCGGTCAAGATGCCGTCGTGCAGTGTGGGCGTGGCGTTTTACCCGGCCGACGGCGCAGACGCCGATACCCTGCTCAGCCACGCAGACAGCGATATGTACCGGATAAAAAGGCTGCGGTTGGCCGCCAAGTGATGAAACTTCCTACGTGAACCTTTCCCGCCAAAAACGGATTGGTTAGGATCGCGGTCCACTTGAAGGATCATTGCAATGACTATTCGACCTCGCGTGGCCGCCGACGACCCGGTGCTGGGAGCACTGTGGGAGCGCTCGGTGCGGGCCACCCATGACTTCCTCCCCGAGGATGACATTCAGCGTTTGCTGCCACTGGTGCGCGACACCTACCTGCCAATGCCGGCCCTCGACGTGTGGGTGTATGAAGACCACCACGGCATCGCCGGTTTTATCGGTACTGGCGGGCATAACGTCGAAATGCTGTTTATCGACCCCGAGCGCCGTGGCCAGGGCGTCGGCCGCCAATTGCTCGACCACGCCCGCGCCCGTCACGACACGCTGACCGTGGACGTCAACGAACAAAACCCGCAGGCCGTGGGTTTCTACCGGCATTATGGTTTTATCCAGGTCGCGCGCTCGCCGCTGGATGGCGAAGGCAAACCCTTTCCCTTGTTGCACATGGCGTTACCTACTCCCTGACTTGAAGGTACTGAACAATGTTGATCAAGAAAGCCCTGACCACCGTCACCCTGCTCGCCTCCCTGCTGGGTGCCTCGGCAGCATTCGCCCACGCCCACCTTAAAAGTTCCACACCGGCGGCCGACAGCACGGTTACCGCGCCTGCCGACCTGCGCCTGACCTTCAGCGAAGGCGTCGAAGCCACCTTCACCAAAGTGTCCCTGAGCAAAGACGGCACCGAAGTCGCCATCAAAGGCCTGGAAACCCCGGACGCCGACAAGAAAACCCTGGTCGTCACACCTGCCGCGCCGCTGGCGGCCGGCAACTACAAGGTGGTGTGGAACGCCGTCTCGGTCGACACCCACAAGAGCAACGGTGAATACAGCTTCAAGGTCGGCCAATAACCGATGGCAACCCTGCTGGTGCTGTGCCGCTTCGTGCATTTCATCGTCGTGCTGTTGATGTTCGGGGCCTGTGCCTTCAGGCCCTGGCTGCTCGGGCCGCAACCGGCACTGGACCGACAACTGCTGCGCATCACCCGCGCGCTGGCCTGGCTGGGGTTGCTCTCCAGCGTGGCCTGGTTGCTGTTGATCACGGCCAGCATGGCGGGCAGTTGGGATGCGGCGCTGCAACCGGCCACCGTGCAGTTGGTGCTGGGCAAAACCTTTTTCGGCCAGGTATGGGTTTGGCATTTGTTGCTGAACCTGCTGCTGGTGGTGGTGTTGATCAAACCCTGGCCGGCTTTGCGCCTGCCGTTGACCGCACTGCTATTGGCGACCTTGGCCCCGGTCGGCCATGGCGCGATGCTTAACGGGCTGAGCGGGCAATTGCTGATCCTCAATCAGGTGGTGCACCTGGTGTGCGTCGGCGCCTGGCTGGGCGGGTTGTTGTTGCTGGTGCTGATCCTGCGGCTGTCGCCAAAGCCTGGGCTGGAGCCGATCCTCAAGCGCTTCAGCGGTGTGGGTTATGGCCTGGTTGCCGGTTTGCTGGTGACGGGCTTGATCAATGTTCGGGTGCTGACCGGGCAGCTGTGGCCCACCCCGCTGTTCAACGGGTTTGCACTGATTCTGTTGATCAAGGTGCTGCTGGTGCTGGGCATGCTGGCGCTGGCGTTGTTGAACCGGTTGCGTATCGAGCGCTGTGAGGAGCGAGTGGGCAGTTTGAAGGCCAGTGTGATGCTCGAATGGGTGTTGGGTATTTCAGCAGTAGCGGCGGTGTCCCTGCTGGGTACCTTGCCGCCAATGGTGATGGCTGGCTGACCCCACGCAAAGCTCAAGTCGAACTCGGTCAAAATGTGGGAGCGGGCTTGCTCGCGAATGCGGTGTGTCAGTCAATTCATCTGTAACTGACACACCGCATTCGCGAGCAAGCCCGCTCCCACATGGACCTTGCCCACTTTTTATCGATGCCGGCCTAGTCATCGTATAACTTCTGCTTGACAGCCCACCAAAACCCCGCAAATATCCCTCGCAATGTTGTACGACAACGTATAACAAATAATAAAAACAACAAAACGAAAGGGAGCTTCACTGTGCCTCAATTCGCCCGTAATTCCTCCTCACGTCTCGGTCTTATCAGCTTCAGCAGCCTGGCACTCGCCCTGCCCCTCAGCGCCCAGGCCGAGGGTTTTCTCGATGATGCCAAAGCCACGCTCAACCTGCGCAACGCCTACTTCAATCGCAACTTCACCAACCCCACGTACCCACAGGCCAAGGCCGAGGAATGGACACAGAACTTCATTCTCGACGCCAAATCCGGCTTTACCCAAGGCACTGTGGGCTTCGGGATTGACGTGCTGGGCCTGTATTCGCAGAAGCTCGACGGCGGCAAGGGCACCGGTGGTACGCAGCTATTGCCGATCCATAGCGACGGCCGCCCTGCCGACAATTTCGGACGCCTGGGCGTGGCGCTGAAAACCCGGCTGTCAAAAACCGAACTGAAGGTCGGCGAATGGATGCCGGTGCTGCCGATCCTGCGCTCGGACGACGGCCGCTCCTTGCCGCAAACCTTCCGTGGCGGCCAGGTCACCTCCAATGAAATCGCCGGGCTGACGCTCTACGGCGGCCAGTTTCGCGGCAACAGCCCGCGCAACGATGCGAGCATGGAAGACATGTTCATGAACGGCAAAGCGGCGTTCACCTCCGACCGTTTCAACTTCGGCGGCGGCGAATACACCTTCAACGACAAACGCACCCAGGTCGGCGTGTGGTACGCCGAACTCACCGACATCTACCAGCAGCAGTACCTGAACCTGACCCACAGCCAGCCGGTCGGCGACTGGACCTTTGGCGCCAACCTCGGGTTCTTCAATGGCAAGGAAGACGGCAGCGCCCTGGCCGGTAACCTCGACAACAAAACCTATTCCGCTCTGCTCTCGGCCAAATACAAAGGTAACGCCTTCTATGTGGGCCTGCAAAAACTCACCGGCGACAGCGTATGGATGCGGGTCAACGGCACCAGCGGCGGCACCCTGGCCAACGACAGCTACAACGCCAGCTACGACAATGCCAAGGAAAAATCCTGGCAGATACGCCATGACTTCAACTTCGTGGTGCTCGGCATTCCGGGGCTGACCATGATGAACCGATACATCAGCGGCAATAACGTGCACACCGGCGCCATCACCGATGGCAAGGAATGGGGCCGCGAGTCGGAGCTGGCCTACACGGTGCAGAGCGGCACACTGAAGGATTTGAATGTGCGCTGGCGCAACTCGACCATGCGTCGGGATTTCAGCAACAACGAGTTTGATGAGAATCGGATTTTTGTCAGCTACCCGATCTCGTTGCTGTAACGCGCCCCCTGCAGGAACCGGCATTTGTGGCAGCCCGCTTGTGTGGGAGCTGGCTTGCCTGCGATAGCGGAGTATCAGCAAAAGAAATGTCAGTTAGCGGACCGCAATCGCAGGCAAGCCAGCTCCCACCTTTTGAGCGCCACTTGCCTGCAAGGGCGTTGACAATCCAGGGAGTCCAAAACGATACTTCCACCAAGTCATACGACAACCTACAACAACAATGGAATTCCCATGACCACCACCACGCCTGCTCCCTTCAACCGCCTGCTGCTCACCGGTGCTGCCGGCGGCCTGGGCAAAGTCTTGCGCGAACGCATGCGCCCTTATGCCCAGGTATTGCGCCTGTCGGACATCGCCAACATGGCCCCGGCGGCCGACGAGTTCGAAGAAGTGCGACCCTGTGACCTGGCCGACAAACAAGCCGTGCACCACTTGGTGGAAGGCGTCGATGCCATCCTGCATTTCGGTGGTGTCTCGGTGGAGCGCTCTTTCGAAGAGGTGCTGGGCGCTAACATCAGCGGCATTTTCCATATCTACGAAGCCGCCCGCCGCCATGGCGTGAAACGCGTGATCTTCGCCAGTTCCAACCATGTGATCGGCTTCTATAAGCAGGACGAACACATCGACGCCCACTCCCCACGTCGCCCGGACAGCTACTACGGCCTGTCCAAGTCTTACGGCGAAGACATGGCCAGCTTCTACTTCGACCGCTACGGCATCGAGACCGTGAGCATCCGTATCGGCTCCTCGTTCCCGGAACCCCAGAACCGCCGAATGATGCACACCTGGCTGAGTTTCGATGACCTGACCCAACTGCTCGAGCGCGCGCTGTACACGCCGAATGTCGGCCATACCGTGGTCTACGGCATGTCGGATAACCTCGATACCTGGTGGGACAACCGTTACGCCGCGCACCTGGGTTTTGCGCCCAAGGACAGCTCCGAAGTGTTCCGCGCCAAGGTCGAGGCCCAGCCGCCAGTGGCCGCCGACGACCCGGCCGCGGTCTACCAGGGCGGCGCGTTCTGCGCGGCGGGGCCGTTTGGTGACTGAACGCACATCAACCCAAGGGAATGAGTTGCCATGACCGCTGAACTGATCGTCGATGCCCGCAATGCCGTGGGCGAATGCCCGGTGTGGGTGCCGCAGGAAAACGCGCTGTACTGGGTGGACATCCCCAACGGCGGCCTGCAACGCTGGAACGCCGCCACCGGCCGCGTCGCCGTCTGGAAAGCCCCGCAGATGCTCGCGTGTATTGCCCGCACCGACGCGGGCAATTGGCTCGCAGGCATGGAAAGCGGGTTTTTCCAACTCACCCCGCATAACGACGGCAGCCTCGACACCACGCCTCTGGCGAGTGTCGAGCACCCGCGCCCGGACATGCGCCTCAACGATGGCCGCTGTGATCGCCAGGGCCGCTTCTGGGCCGGCAGCATGGTGCTGAACATGGGCTTGAATGCGGCCGAAGGCACCCTTTACCGCTATGCGTCAGGCGCCGCGCCCCATGCGCAACTGAATGGGTTCATCACCCTCAACGGCCTGGCCTTCAGCCCGGACGGCCGCACGATGTACGCCTCGGATTCACACCCGCTGGTGCAGCAAATCTGGGCTTTCGATTACGACATCGACACCGGCACGCCGTCCAACCGCCGGGTATTTGTCGACATGCATCAATTCCTCGGGCGCCCCGATGGCGCGGCGGTCGACGCTGACGGCTGCTACTGGATCTGCGCCAACGACGCCGGGATGATTCACCGCTTCACCCCGGATGGCCGCCTGGACCGTTCCCTCAACGTGCCCGTCAAAAAACCCACCATGTGCGCCTTCGGCGGCAGCCGGCTGGACACCTTGTTCGTCACCTCGATCCGTGATGACCACAGTGAGCAATCGGTCGCCGGCGGCGTGTTTGCCCTCAACCCCGGCGTCAGCGGATTGCCGGAGCCCACGTTCACCCTCTAGCTGCATCGCTGTGCCTTGAATACAACAACAATAAGACAGGAGTGACACCCCATGGACTTCAAACGCACTTTGCTCGCCGCTGCATTCTTTACCCTCAGCACCGCCGCCCACGCGCTGGAAATCAAATTCGCCGACATCCACCCCGCCGGCTACCCCACTGTCGTTGCCGAAGAGAACATGGGCAAGGCCCTGACCAAAGCCAGCAACGGCGAACTGACCTTCAAATACTTCCCGGGCGGTGTCCTGGGTTCCGAAAAAGAAGTGGTTGAACAGGCCCAGGTCGGCGCGGTGCAAATGACCCGCGTCAGCCTCGGCATCGTCGGGCCGGTGGTGCCGGACGTGAACGTGTTCAACTTGCCGTTCGTGTTCCGCGACCAGGCGCATATGCGCAAAATCATCGACGGCGAGATCGGCGATGAAATCCTCGCCAAGATCACCGACTCCGAGTTCGGCCTGGTGGCTCTGGCCTGGATGGACGGGGGCACGCGCAACCTTTACACCAAGAAGCCGGTGCGCAAGATCGAAGACCTCAAGGGCATGAAAATTCGTGTTCAGGGCAACCCGATCTTCATCGAAGCCTTCAACGCGATGGGCGCCAACGGCATTGCCATGGACACCGGCGAAATCTTCAGCGCCTTGCAGACCGGCGTCATCGACGGCGCGGAAAACAACCCGCCCACCCTGCTCGAACACAATCACTTCCAGAACGCCAAGTTCTACACGCTCACCGAACACTTGATCCTGCCCGAACCCATCGTGATGTCAAAAATCACCTGGAACAAACTCACGCCTGCCCAGCAAGACCTGGTGAAAAAAGCCGCCAAGGTCGCCCAGCAAGATGAGCGCGCGCTGTGGGACGCCAAGTCCGCCAGCAGCGAAACCAAGCTTAAGGCTGCCGGCGTCGAGTTCATCACTGTCGACAAAAAACCCTTCTATGACGCCACCGCAGCGGTTCGCGCCAAGTACGGTGCGGCTTACGCCGACATCATCAAGCGCATCGACGCGGTCGAGTAATCACCCTTCCCTTTAGTCAGGCCCGGCGCGGTCGGCATCGACGCGCCCGGTTACGGTGAACGCCATGAAGAATTCAGTGCTGCGCATCAACGACCGCATTTACATGACCTGCATCTGGGTCGCCGGCCTCTCGGTGCTCGGGGTCGCGCTGATCATCCCCTGGGGCATCTTCGCCCGCTACATCCTCGGCACCGGTGCAAGCTGGCCGGAGCCCACCGCCATTCTGCTGATGCTGGTGTTCACGTTTGTCGGCGCGGCGGCCAGTTACCGTGCCGGCGCACATATGTCGGTGGCCGTGGTCACCGACCGCCTGCCCGCGCGCCAACGGCAAATCGTCAGCGTTATCACGCAACTGCTGATGGCCACCATCTGCCTGTTCATGACCGTCTGGGGCAGCAAGCTGTGCCTGTCTACCTGGAACCAGTTCATGAGCGCGATCCCCACCCTGCGTGTGGGCATCACCTACATGCCAATCCCGATTGGCGGGCTGCTGACGCTGGTATTCGTACTGGAAAAACTCTTGCTCGGTGACCAGAGCCAGCGCCGCGTGGTGCGCTTCGACCTGGTTGAAGAAAACGAAGGGGCTGCCTGATGGACGCATTGATACTGCTGGGCAGTTTTATCGCCTTGATCCTGATCGGCATGCCGGTGGCCTACGCCCTCGGGCTGTCGGCGCTGATCGGCGCGTGGTGGATCGACATCCCGTTCCAGGCCTTGATGATTCAGGTTGCGGGCGGGGTGAACAAGTTTTCGCTGATGGCGATTCCGTTTTTTGTGCTGGCCGGGGCGATCATGGCCGAGGGCGGCATGTCGCGGCGCCTGGTGGCGTTTGCCGGGGTGCTGGTGGGGTTTGTGCGCGGTGGCCTGTCGTTGGTGAACATCGTGGCGTCGACTTTTTTTGGCGCGATTTCCGGATCGTCGGTGGCCGACACCGCCTCGGTCGGCTCGGTGCTGATCCCGGAAATGGAGCGCCAGGGTTATCCACGCGAGTTCTCCACCGCCGTCACGGTCAGCGGCTCGGTGCAGGCCTTGCTGACGCCGCCCAGCCATAACTCGGTGCTCTACTCCCTGGCGGCCGGTGGCACGGTCTCGATTGCCTCGTTGTTCATGGCCGGCGTGGTGCCTGGGCTGTTGATGAGCGCGTGCCTGATGGTGCTGTGCCTGATCTTCGCGAAAAAGCGCAATTACCCCAAGGGCGAGGTCATCCCGCTGAAACAGGCGCTGAAAATCTGCGCCGATGCACTCTGGGGCTTGATGGCCATGGTGATCATTCTCGGCGGCATCCTCTCGGGCATTTTCACTGCCACCGAGTCGGCCGCGATTGCCGTGCTATGGGCATTTTTCGTGACCATGTTCATCTACCGCGACTACAAATGGCGCGAGCTGCCCAAGCTGATGCACCGCACGGTGCGCACCATTTCCATTGTGATGATCCTGATCGCGTTTGCCGCCAGCTTCGGCTACATCATGACCCTGATGCAGATCCCGGCGAAGATCACCACGCTGTTCCTGACCCTGTCGGACAACCGCTACGTGATCCTGATGTGCATCAACGTCATGCTGCTGATGCTCGGCACGGTGATGGACATGGCGCCGCTGATTTTGATCCTCACGCCGATCCTGCTGCCGGTGATTCTCGGTATCGGTGTCGACCCGGTGCACTTCGGCATGATCATGCTGGTGAACCTCGGCATCGGCCTGATCACGCCGCCAGTCGGCGCGGTGCTGTTCGTGGGCGCGGCGGTGGGCAAGGTCAGTATCGAGAAAACCGTGGCGGCGTTGCTGCCGTTTTATGCGGTACTGTTCCTGGTCTTGATGGCGGTCACCTACATTCCCGCGTTGTCCCTGTGGCTTCCCGGGCTGGTGCTCTGATGATAGAACTGGAAGACAACCTGACCCGTCTTACCCTCGCCCCGGCCGTGGGTGGCAGCATCGTCAACTGGACGGTGCGCGCCACCGGGCAGCCGCTGTTGCGCCCTAGCGACGAAGCGGCGCTGAACACAGGGCTGCCGGGCAAGCTGGCGTGTTACCCGCTGGCGCCGTGGTCCAATCGAGTGGCCCAAGGCGGTTTCGATAACCCCGGCGGCTGGCTGGCACTCACGCCCAACAGCCCGCTCGACCCGCTGCCGATTCACGGTTCGGCCTGGCAACAGGCGTGGCAGGTGGTAAGCCAGACGGCGGATGAAGTGGTGCTGGAGGTGGCGTGCGAGACGCCGTTCGCCTATCGCGCCGAGCAGCGGTTTCGCTTACGTGGCGGCGAACTGAGTCTCGAATTGCGCGTGACGCACCTGGCCGAAGACGCCGCGTGGCACGGCCTGGGGTTGCATCCGTATTTGCCGCGCAGGCCGGGCACGCGGTTGCAGGCCAAGGCGTCCCAGGTGTGGATGAGTGATGCGTCCAAGCTGCCGACCGGGTTGGCGCCGGTGCCTGCCGAATGGGATTTCACTCAGCTCAAAGGGTTGCCGCAAGGCCTGGTGGACAATGGGTTTTGCCCGTGGGATGGGCGTTGCCGCATCGAACAGCCGGAGCTGGGCTATGCCCTGGAATGCCAGGCCAGCGGCGCCGATTACTTCCTGCTGTTCTGCCCGCCGGGGTTGGGGTTCTTTTGCATCGAGCCGGTGAGTCATCCGGTGAATGCGCATCACCTGCCTGGGCGGCCGGGGCTGAAGCTGCTGGAAAACGGCCAGTCAACTCACCTCAATTTCACCCTGAAATACCAACCTTTGTAATCCCACAAAACCCTGTGGGAGCCGGGCTTGCCCGCGATGGCGGTGTGTCAGCCTGCACACCTGGACCTGATAAACCGCTATCGCGGGCAAGCCAGCTCCCACATTTTTTGATCCTCGGCGTGTCAAGGTGGGCTGTTTTTCAGGCGGCCCGCCGTGTCGATGCTCACCACCACCGACAACCCCGGCCGCAGGCGCTCGCTCTCGGCCTGATCCGGGTCCACCGTAATTCGCACCGGCACCCGCTGGGCAATCTTCACAAAGTTGCCGGTGGCGTTATCCGCCTGCAGCAGGCTGAACTCCGAGCCGGTCGCCGGGGAAATATGCTGCACCGTGCCGTGAAACTTGCGGTGGTTGAGCGCGTCCACGGTGAACGTCACCGGCTGGCCGACCTGCACATTGTCCATCTGGGTTTCTTTCATATTGGCGATCACCCACAACTGCGGCGGCACCAGCGCCATCAACTGCGCGCCGGAGTTGACGTAGGCGCCCAGGCGCACGCCGATCTGCCCCAGCTGGCCGTCACGCGGCGCAATGATGCGGGTGTTGGACAGGTCGATACGCGCCAGCTCCACGGCCGCATCGGCACTGGCCACCGCTGCTTCGAGGGAGCCGCGATTGACGATCACGGTTTGCAGGTCCTGGCGGGCGATTTCCAGGTTGGCCTGGGCCTGGGCCACCGCTGCGATGGTCTGCGCGTTTGCGGCGCGGGTCACGTCCAGCTCGCGCTTGGACACCGAGCCATCGCTGATCAACGCTTCATTACGGCGCAGGTCCGCAGTGCTTTTGCGTGCCTGGGCCTGGCTGTCCACCAGCGCGGCCTGGCGCAGTTTGATGGTGGCTTCGGCGCTGTTGCGCTGCTGCACCACATTGGCCAAGGAGGCTTTCTGCACCGCCAATTGCGCCAGCGCCTGGTCAAGCCGCTGCTTGTAGATGCGGTCATCCAGGCGCACCAGCAGGTCGCCGGCCTTGACGTACTGGAAGTCCTGCACCGGCACTTCATACACATAGCCGCTCAGTTGCGGGCCGATAATCGTCACCTGGCCACGCACCAGTGCGTTCTCGGTGGTTTCCACCGCGCTGCTGAACGGCGGCAATTGCCAGGCATACAGCACGATCAACACACCGACGATGGCAATCGCGGCAAAGCCCAGCGACGAGACGATGCGCACCCGCAGCGAGCGCGGCTCAGTGACGGTCGAGCCCGGTGGTGGCGTGCCTTCCGGGGTGGAGGCGATGGCGTTGGTCGTGGTAGTGGTGGTGGTTTCGGTCATGAAGTAACGCCGCTGGGTTGAACGGGAGGGGCTGCTGCTTTGGTGGTACTCATCAGCCACAGGCTGCGGGTGAAGATCCAGAGCATGGTAAGGATCGCGATTATCGCGATCAGCATGAACACATCGTTGTAGGCCATCACATTCGCCTCGCGCGTGGCCGCCGTGGCCAGGCTGCGAATGCCCATGAGGTTGCGCAGTTCCGGGTCGGCAATCACACCGCCGTAGGCCGAGCCGCCGCTCTGCACCCGCGCCGCCACGCGTGGGTCGAGCAAGGTCAGGTGTTCGACGATCATGCTGGAGTGGTATTTCTCCCGCACGATCTGAAACGTGCCCAGCAACGCCGCACCAATCAGGCCGCCGAGGTTCTGGCAGATGCCGAACATCACCGAGAAGCTCACCAGGTTGCGCGGGTTGGTCAGTACGTTTTTAGTGCCCAGCACCATGGTCGGCCCCAGGAAGAAGGTGCCGCCAAAGCCTAGCAGGAACTGGCTGATATACAGGTTTTGCGGGCGGGTGAGATTGCTGGAGAAACTGTCCATCACTGAGCCTGTGGCCATCAGCGCCAGGGAGATGATCAACGGCATCAGCAGGTGCGCCGGGTTGATCGTCAGCGCGCTGACCACCAGCCCGGCAATCGCCCCGGCCAGCATCACCACGTAAAGGGTGTGCATCTGCTGGTAGCTCATGTTCAGCATCTGCATAAAGCCCACCGCGCCGGTGGACTGCTCGGACAGCACCATGCGAATCAGCACCACTGCCAGCGCCAGGCGAATCATCGCCCCGCTGCCGAGCCAGCGCGTCATCAACATCGGGTTGGCGCGGTTATGCTCAATGGCCAGGCCGGCCATGATCAACACCAGCGAACAGGCCGAGGCCACGCCGATCCAGGGCGCTTCCAGCCACCAGTCGATACGCCCCAACGACAGCACCGCACAGAGCAACGCCACGCCGCTGGCGAGAATGGCAAAGGTGAGGAAGTCGAGTTTTTCAAAGGTTTTGAAGCGGTCGCCGGGCGGCAGTTTGAGCATGAATACGCAGCCCAGGCAGATCAGCGCCATGCCCAGTTCGAACAGGTACAGCCCGCGCCATTCGGCAATTTGCAGCAAGTCTTCGGAGAACAAGCGCGCGAGCGGCAGCGCCAATTGCGCGGTGCCCAAGCCCAGCACCAAGGCTTTGAGCCGCCACTTGGCCGGGAACGCCTGGATCATGTAGTACAAGCCCAACGAACTCAGCGCCGCGCCAACCATGCCATGCGCCGCCCGTACTGCAATCGCCGAACTCAAGTCATTGACGAACAAATGGCCGAAGGTCACCAGCGCATACAGCACCAGGAACACCTCGGTAAACGCCCGCAGGCCGAACTGCTGGCGAAACTTCACCAGCAGCAGGTTCATGCACACGTTGGTCATCACATAGGCGGCCGGCAGCCAGGCCATTTCTGCGGTGGTGGCGCCCAGTGCGCCTTGCAGGTATTGCAGGTTGGCGATCACCAGGGCGTTGCCGAGCCCGCCGGTAATTGCCACCAGGATCCCGACCAACGCGAACAGCCAGCGCTTGTGCGTAGGGTGCAACGGCGTTGACGGCGAGCCAGGCAGGCTCGGCCGCTCGTGGGGTTGCCAGGTGTGGGGGGTGTATTTATCCATCGCATGACCTTGATGAGCCGACGTGCAAGGTCGGTAAATCCGTTACTCAGGGACCAGTAAACCTGAGAGGCGTTCATCTTGCCATGTCTCGTGCGGGCACGGTCAAAACTGTGGGAGCTGGGTGGCCTGCTGTGGCGGTTTGTTGGTGTAAATATCCGTGCTGCGGTCACGGCTTCTATTGGTTCCGCTCTTACAGCGGGCACCTCGCCTAGGCTCGGTGTGCCAGAACGTAGGCTTGAATCCGTGGGCTGCCGCGATGGGGTCTAAATGTGGGAGCGGGCTTGCTCGCGAAGACGGTGTGTCAGTCAATACATCTGTCACTGACCCACCGCATTCGCGAGCAAGCCCGCTCCCACAGTTGACCGCATCCAACCTTAAGCGGATTTGCATACACTGAAGAACTGCTTTTCTGTGGGAGCTGGCTTGCCTGCGATACAGACACCTCGGTACATCAGGTACAACCGGTTGATGCTATCGCAGGCAAGCCAGCTCCCACAGTTGGAATGTATTGCACATTCAGATCAAAGCGCAGCCTTTATCAGCATGCCAGCGGCCACCAATACACACAGGCTGGCAAAGCCCACCTGCAACGCCCGCGCCGGGATCACCGAACACAAACGCCGACCGGCCAACATACCGACAATACTCGCACCGATAAACACCCAGCCCATGGGCTCAATACTCACACCGGCCTGCATCGCCCCAGCCACGCCGATCAGCGAAATCAGGCTGATCACCATCAACGAGGTGGCGACGATCCCGCGCATCTGCACATCGGTCAGTTGCTTGAACGCCGGCACGATCAAGAAACCACCGCCCACGCCGAGCAAGCCCGACACCGCGCCAGTCACGGCCCCCAAAGCCGCCAACGTAGCACTGCATTTGGCGGTCCAGGCCAGGCGCCCGGTCTGCTGGTTGAGCATGCAGTTTTTCTGGCCCCAGGACGCGGCGCCATGGTCGCTGGGCCCGGCCTCGACCTTTTCGCGTTGCAACATGCGCCAGGCCACCAGCACCATCAAGGCGCTGAACAGGCCCATCAGCAGGTGTTCGGGCAGCTGGTGCGCAATAAACACGCCCAGCGGCGAGAACAGCGCACCGAGCAACGCGATCAATAGCGCGGCGCGGTAGCGCACCAGGCCATGGCGCAACCCGTCAATGGCGCCGACCGCCGCCGCTGCGCCCACGGCGAGCAACGACACCGGAGCCGCCTGGGTCATGGTCAAGCCCAGCCCCAACACCAACGCCGGCACTCCGAGAATGCCGCCACCCGCACCGGTCAGGCCCATGACCAGGCCCATCAATAAACCCAACAGACTTGCCAGCAGCATTTAATCCACCTTGCTCAGGCGGGTCAGCCACTCGCGGCCCTTGAGCATGCCGTTCCAGTAGAACCACGGCAGCAGCGTGGCCTTGAGGAACCACATCGAGCGGCGTGCCTGGGTCGGGTCCAGCGGGAAAGTCGGCAGCAGCTTGCCGCCATAACCGAACTCAGCCAGCACCACCTTGCCCTTCTCCACCGTCAACGGGCAGGAACCATAGCCGTCGTACTTGAGCGGCAGCGGCGCCTGTTTGCGCAGGGCCAGCAGGTTTTCGGCCACCACCACGATCTGCTTGCGCACGGCGGCAGCGGTCTTGGCGTTGGTGGTGCCGCACACATCGCCGAGGCCGAAGATATGCGGGTAGCGCAGGTGTTGCAGGCTGTGCGGGTTCACCTCGCACCAACCGGCGGGGTCTGCCAACGGGCTCTGGCGGATAAAATCCGGGGCCACTTGCGGCGGAACCACGTGCAACAGGTCGAAGGACTTTTCTTCGACGGTGGCCTTGCCTTCGGCGTCTTTGACTTCAAACCAGGCTTTGCGCGCCGGGCCATCGACCTTGACCAGGTTGGCATTGAACGCCAGGCGGGCGTTGTATTTCTCTACGTACTTCATCAACGGCGGCACAAAGGTCGCGACGCCAAACAGCGCGGCACCGGCCAGGTTGAATTCGACGTCGATATTTTTCAGGTTGCCCTGCTTGAGCCAGTGATCGCAGGACAGGTACATGGCCTTTAGCGGTGCGCCTGCGCATTTGATCGGCATGGCTGGCTGGGTAAAGATCGCCTTGCCGCTCTTCAACTGTTGAACAAGCTGCCAGGTGTAGGCCGCGTGCTCGTAGCTGTAATTGGAGGTGACGCCGTTCTGCCCAAGGGTCTGTTCCAGGCCGTCGATTTTTTCCCAGGCCAGGCGCAGGCCAGGGCACACGATCAGGTTGTTCCAAGTCACGCGCTGGCCGTTGTCGAGCACCAGGGTTTGCTCGTCGGGCAGCAACTCGGCGACAGCGGCCTGCACCCAGGCGACACCATTGGGCAGTACGTCGGCCAACGGCCGTCGGGTCTTTTTCAGGTCGTAGGCGCCGCCACCGACCAGCGTCCAGGCCGGCTGATAGCAGTGGTAGTCGTAAGGTTCGATCAGGGTGATGTTCAGCTGCGGGTCGCGTTTGAGCAGGCTGGCCAGCAGGCCGATGCCTGCCGAGCCGCCGCCGATGACTACGATGTCGCCACTGATGGTCGGTCCACAGTGTTGCTCAGTCATGGTCTTTTGCCTTTTAAGGTCAATGCACACAAGGGTCGCTGCCGTATGGCGTCACGCCCAGCTTTTTATGACCGCGCCGCAGTACAGGCCGGACAAGGTCTTCATCACTTGAATCACTTCGTGGCTGGCCAGCCCGTAGAAAATGTACTTACCTTCCCGACGGGTGGCGACCAACCCTTCGTCACGCAAAATGCCCAACTGTTGTGACAGGGTGGGCTGACGCACGCCGGTCATGGTTTCCAGCTCGCCGACGTTACGCTCGCCCTGGGTCAACTGGCACAGGATCAACAGGCGATCCTCATTGGCCAGTGCCTTGAGCAAGGAGCAGGCCTTGGACGCCGATGCACGCAACTGGGCGACTTCGCCCTCACTCAGAGTAGATTCCATTTGCCTCGGGTCCTTTATGTCACTTAAGCTCAAAACATTATGTGTAAACGTAAACTGATTGTAACCACTTTTTTCGCTTCCGGGGACCGCCGCCATGCCAGCGTTGATTCAAGCCTTTCTGGACGAGGCATCGTCGACCTTCACCTACGTCATCTATGAACACGATGGCGGCCCGTGCGCCATCGTCGATTCGGTACTCAATTACGATCCCGCGTCCGGACGCACTGAAACCACCCAAGCCGATAAAGTCATCGCGTTCGTGCGTGAACACGGCTTGCAGGTGCAGTGGCTGCTGGAAACCCATGCGCATGCCGATCACCTGTCCGCTGCGCCTTACCTGCGCCGCACGCTCGGCGGCAAAATCGCCATCGGCCACTCCATCAGTAAGGTGCAGGATGTGTTCAAGCGCCTGTTCAACCTGGAACCGGAATTTCGCGTCGATGGCTCGCAGTTCGATCACCTGTTTGCGCCGGATGAAATCTTTCACATCGGCAATTTGAAGGCCCAGGCGCTGCACGTGCCCGGCCACACTCCCGCCGACATGGCGTACCTGATCGACGGTCGCTTGATCCTGGTGGGCGACACGCTGTTCATGCCGGATGTGGGTACCGCGCGTTGCGATTTCCCTGGCGGCGATGCGCGGCAGTTGTATGCCTCGATGCGCAAGCTGCTGGCCTTTCCATTGGAGACGGAACTGTACGTGTGCCATGACTACCCGCCTGAAGGTCGCGAAGCCAAATGCCTGACCACGGTCGCCGAGCAGCGTGCGGGGAATATTCATGTGCATGACGGTGTGGATGAGGCGGCGTTTGTGCAGATGCGCACCCAACGTGATGCCGGGCTAGGGATGCCGACGCTGTTGCTGCCGGCGATTCAGGTGAATGTGCGGGCGGGGAATATGCCGCCGGCGGAAGACAATGGTGTGGTTTACCTGAAGATCCCACTCAATCAACTGTAAAAAACGCCGATTCCCTTGTGGGAGCTGGCTTGCCTGCGATAGCGGTGTATCAGTAACCCATGTGTCAACTGGCACACCGCTATCGCAGGCAAGCCAGCTCCCACATGGGTTGGTGTGATTCAGTTGCCCAGGCTGATGCCATTGGCCGGCAACGGCAGCGCGGTCTTGTAGCGCACCTGCTTGAGCGCAAAGCTTGAGCGAATATTGGCCACGCCCGGCACCTTGGTCAGAAAGTCCATCATGAAACGCTCCAGCGACTGGATCGTCGGCACCAGCACCCGAATCAGATAATCCGGGTCGCCCGCCATCAAGTAACACTCCATCACTTCCGGCCGGTCCGAGATCGCGCCCTCGAACTGCTGCAATGCCAGCTCGTTCTGCTTTTCCAGGCTCACATGGATGAACACATTCACGTGCAGCCCCAGCAGGTCGGCGTCCAGCAAGGTGACCTGATCGCGAATAAGCCCCAATTCCTCCATGGCCTTGACCCGGTTGAAGCACGGCGTGGGCGACAGATTGACCGAGCGGGCCAGGTCGGCGTTGGTGATACGGGCGTTCTCCTGCAGGGCGTTGAGAATGCCGATATCGGTACGGTCCAGTTTGCGCATGAGACAAAATCACCTGTTTTTTATGTTTATGCAGTTTTTTTATCCGCAAATGGTCTTGAGCGCAATGAAACACAGATAAATATTCTTCTACGCCACGCCTATGATGTTTGTAGGACAAGATTTCTCCTATCCGGAGAGTGACTGTCAGCTAGCGCGCCCACTACAAGAAATTCACAAGATCGAGCGTAGAAAGCCATGAACCAGCCGTATGCACCACTGCGCCTGCACGTTCCCGAACCCTCGGGCCGCCCAGGCTGCAAGACCGACTTTACCTACCTGCGCCTGACTGACGCAGGTACGGTGCGCAAACCCGCCATCGACGTAGAACCCGCCGACACCGCCGACCTCGCCAAAGGCCTGATCCGCGTGCTCGATGACCAGGGCCAGGCCCTCGGCCCGTGGGCTGAAGGCGTATCCGCCGAGATCATGCGCAAAGGCATGCGCGCCATGCTCAAGACGCGCATCTTCGACAACCGCATGGTGGTCGCCCAGCGTCAGAAAAAAATGTCGTTCTACATGCAAAGCCTTGGCGAAGAAGCCATCGGCAGCGCCCAGGCCCTGGCCTTGAACATTGACGACATGTGCTTCCCCACCTACCGCCAGCAAAGCATCCTGATGGCCCGCGAAGTGCCGCTGGTGGACCTGATCTGCCAACTGCTGTCCAACGAGCGCGACCCGCTCAAGGGCCGTCAGTTGCCAATCATGTACTCGGTCAAGGACGCTGGCTTCTTCACCATTTCCGGCAACCTCGCCACTCAATTCGTGCAAGGCGTGGGCTGGGGCATGGCCTCGGCGATCAAGGGCGACACCAAGATTGCCTCGGCCTGGATCGGCGACGGCGCCACCGCCGAATCGGATTTCCACACCGCCCTCACCTTCGCCCACGTGTACCGCGCGCCGGTCATTCTCAACGTGGTCAACAACCAATGGGCCATCTCCACCTTCCAGGCCATCGCCGGCGGTGAAGCCACTACCTTCGCCGGACGCGGCGTGGGTTGCGGCATCGCTTCCCTGCGTGTGGACGGCAACGACTTTATCGCCGTGTATGCAGCGTCTGCCTGGGCCGCCGAGCGTGCGCGCCGTAACCTTGGGCCAACCCTGATCGAGTGGGTCACCTACCGCGCCGGCCCGCACTCCACCTCGGACGATCCGTCCAAATACCGCCCGGCCGATGACTGGAGCCACTTCCCGCTCGGCGACCCTATCGCACGCCTCAAACAGCACCTGATCAAAATTGGCCAGTGGTCCGAAGAGGAGCACACAGCGGTCAGTGCCGAACTTGAGGCCGAAGTGGTCAAGGCGCAGAAAGAAGCCGAACAGTACGGCACCCTGGCCGGCGGCCAGATTCCAAGCGCCGCGACCATGTTCGAAGACGTTTACAAAGAGATGCCGGAGCACTTGAAGCGCCAGCGTCAAGAGTTGGGGGTCTGACATGAACGATCACAACAACAGCATCGAATTGGAAACCGCCATGACCACCACCACCATGACCATGATCCAGGCCCTGCGCTCGGCCATGGATGTGATGCTTGAGCGTGACGATAACGTGGTGGTGTTCGGCCAGGACGTCGGCTACTTCGGCGGCGTGTTCCGTTGCACCGAAGGGCTGCAGACCAAGTACGGCAGCTCGCGGGTGTTTGACGCGCCGATCTCCGAAAGCGGCATCGTCGGCGTTGCCGTGGGCATGGGCGCGTATGGCCTGCGCCCGGTCGCCGAGATTCAATTCGCCGACTACGTGTACCCGGCCACCGACCAGATCATCTCCGAAGCCGCCCGCCTGCGTTATCGCTCCGCCGGCCAGTTCACCGCACCCTTGACCATGCGCATGCCGTGCGGCGGCGGCATCTACGGCGGCCAGACCCACAGCCAGAGTATTGAAGCGGTGTTCACCCAGGTCTGCGGCCTGCGCACGGTGATGCCGTCCAACCCGTATGACGCCAAGGGTCTGTTGATCGCCTCGATCGAAAACGACGACCCGGTGATCTTCCTCGAGCCTAAACGCCTGTACAACGGCCCGTTCGATGGCCACCACGATCGCCCGGTCACACCCTGGTCCAAACACCCGCAAGCGCAAGTGCCGGACGGTTACTACACCGTGCCGCTGGACGTGGCCGCCATCGTGCGCCCGGGCTCGGCCGTGACGGTGCTGACCTACGGCACCACCGTGTACGTGTCGCAAGTTGCCGCCGAAGAAACCGGCATCGACGCCGAGGTCATCGACCTGCGCAGCCTGTGGCCGCTGGACCTGGAAACCATCGTCAACTCCGTGAAAAAGACCGGCCGTTGCGTGGTGGTGCACGAAGCCACCCGCACCTGCGGCTTTGGTGCCGAGCTGGTGTCGCTGGTGCAAGAGCATTGCTTCCATCACCTGGAAGCGCCGATCGAACGCGTCACCGGTTGGGACACACCCTACCCGCACGCGCAAGAGTGGGCGTATTTCCCAGGGCCGTCCCGTGTGGGCGCGGCGTTGAAACGGGTCATGGAGGTCTGAATGGGCACGCACGTTATCAAGATGCCGGACATTGGCGAAGGCATCGCAGAAGTTGAACTGTCGGTATGGCATGTCAAGGTCGGCGACCTGGTGGTTGAAGACCAGGTGCTGGCGGACGTGATGACCGACAAGGCGATGGTGGACATTCCCTCGCCGGTGCACGGCAAAGTGATTTCTCTGGGCGGCGAGCCCGGCGAAGTCATGGCGGTGGGCAGTATCTTGATCAGCATTGAAGTCGAAGGCGCGGGGAATGCCAAGGATGCGCCGGTGGTGGCTGAGCCGGTGAAAGCTGCGCCAGCGCCGGTGGTTGAAGCCAAGCCAGCGCCTGCGCCTGTGGCTGAAGCAAAGCCAGTTGCCAAACCTGCTGCGGCACCGGTTGCGCGTGACGCAAACGAACGCCCGTTGGCTTCGCCTGCCGTGCGCAAGCACGCGCTGGATGCCGGGATTCAGCTGCGCCTGGTACAGGGCAGCGGCCCGGCGGGTCGGGTGCTGCACGAAGATCTGGACGCTTACCTGCAACAAGGTGCGACCAAGTCTTCGGCAACCGCCAACCCTTACGCCGAACGCAACAGCGAAGAACAGATCCCGGTGATCGGCATGCGCCGCAAGATCGCCCAGCGCATGCAGGACGCCACCCGCCGCGCTGCGCATTTCAGCTACGTGGAAGAAATCGACGTCACGGCGCTGGACGAGTTGCGCGTGCACCTCAATGAAAAGCACGGCGCCACCCGCGGCAAGCTGACCTTGCTGCCGTTTATCGTGCGCGCCATGGTCGTGGCGTTGCGCGACTTCCCGCAGATCAACGCACGCTACGACGACGAAGCCCAAGTCATCACCCGCCTGGGCGCGGTGCATGTGGGTGTCGCCACCCAGAGCGATGTGGGCCTGATGGTGCCGGTGGTACGTCACGCCGAAGCCCGCAGCCTGTGGGGCAACGCCGAGGAAATCGCACGTTTGGCCAGCGCCGCGCGCAATGGCAAGGCCAGTCGTGATGAGCTGTCGGGCTCGACCATCACCCTTACCAGCCTCGGTGCCTTGGGCGGCATCGTCAGCACGCCGGTGCTGAACCTGCCGGAAGTCGCGATTGTCGGCGTCAACCGCATCGTTGAACGGCCGATGGTGATCAAAGGCCAGATTGTGGTGCGCAAAATGATGAACCTCTCCAGCTCCTTCGATCACCGTGTGGTCGACGGCATGGACGCGGCGCAATTCATCCAGGCCATTCGTGGCTTGCTCGAACAACCCGCCAGCCTGTTTTTGGAGTAAGGCATGCCTCAGACATTGAACACCACGCTGCTGATTATCGGCGGCGGCCCTGGCGGTTATGTGGCGGCGATCCGTGCCGGCCAACTGGGCATCCCGACCATTCTGGTCGAGGGCCAGGCGCTGGGCGGCACCTGCCTGAACATCGGCTGCATTCCCTCCAAAGCCTTGATCCACGTGGCCGAGCAGTTCCAGCAAACCGTGCACCACAGCCAAGGGTCGCAACTGGGCATTGAAGTGGATGTGCCGACCCTGGACATCCGCAAGAGCGTGGAATGGAAAGACGGCATTGTTGACCGCCTGACCACCGGCGTGGCCGCCTTGCTCAAAAAGCACAAAGTGCAGGTGATCCACGGCTGGGCCAGGGTGGTCGACGGCAAGACCGTCGACGTCGGCGACCAGCGCATTCAGTGCGAGCACCTGCTGCTGGCCACCGGCTCGAAAAGCGTCAACCTGCCAATGCTGCCGATTGGCGGGCCGATCATCTCGTCAACCGAAGCACTGGCGCCGACCCGCGTGACCAAGCGCCTGATTGTGGTGGGTGGCGGTTACATCGGCCTGGAGCTGGGCATTGCCTACCGCAAGCTCGGCGCCGAGGTCAGTGTGGTCGAGGCGCAGGAGCGTATCCTGCCCGCCTACGATGGCGAACTGACGCTGCCGGTGGCCGAATCGCTCAAGCAGCTGGGGGTCAAGCTGTACCTCAGCCACAGCGTCACCGGTTTCGAAAACAACCGCCTGCAGGTACGTGACCCGAATGGGGAGACGCTGTCGCTGGAAACCGATCAGGTGCTGGTGGCCGTGGGCCGCAAACCCAACACCCAGGGCTGGAACCTCGAAGCGCTGAACCTGGCGATGAACGGTGCGGCGATCAAGATCGACAACCGTTGCCAAACCAGCATGCGCAATGTGTACGCCATCGGCGACCTGAGCGGCGAGCCGATGCTCGCGCACCGGGCCATGGCCCAGGGCGAGATGGTCGCCGAACTGATCAGCGGCAAACACCGCGAATTCAACCCGGCCGCCATCCCGGCGGTTTGCTTCACCGACCCGGAACTGGTGGTGGTCGGCAAGACCCCGGACGAAGCCAAGGCGGCCGGCCTGGACTGCATCGTGTCGAGCTTCCCGTTCGCGGCCAATGGCCGGGCGATGACGCTGGAGTCGAAAACCGGCTTTGTGCGCGTGGTAGCACGGCGTGACAACCACCTGATTGTCGGCTGGCAGGCGGTGGGCGCTGGTGTGTCTGAGTTGTCTACGGCCTTTGGCCTGAGCCTGGAAATGGGTTCGCGCCTGGAAGATGTGGCGGGCACCATTCATGCGCATCCGACCCTCGGCGAAGCGGTACAGGAAGCGGCTTTAAGAGCATTGGGCCACGCGCTGCACCTTTAAGATCGCGGTGAGGCCATCGCAGGCAAGCCAGCTCCCACAGGGGAAATGCATTGCAAATGTGGGAGCTGGCTTGCCTGCGATAGCGGTGTATCAGCCAATACACACGCTTAATGGTCCGCCCACCTGCTCCCACACCGGCCAAGAATGAAGTATTGTTGCGCCCATCCAGTAAAAAACCGACGAGCCTGCCTTCGACCAGGCGGTTGACCAGAGATAGAGGGTGTCATGGGTAACGAAAGCATCAATTGGGACAAGCTGGGTTTTGACTACATCAAGACCGACAAACGGTTTCTCCAAACCTGGAAAAACGGCGAGTGGCAAGCGGGCACCCTGACCGACGACAACGTGCTGCACATCAGCGAGGGCTCGACCGCCCTGCACTACGGCCAGCAGTGCTTTGAAGGCCTCAAGGCCTACCGCTGCAAGGACGGCTCGATCAACCTGTTCCGTCCGGACCAGAACGCCGCCCGTATGCAACGCAGCTGCGCACGCTTGCTGATGCCGCATGTGACCACCGAAGACTTCATCGAAGCCTGCAAACAAGTGGTCAAGGCCAACGAGCGGTTCATCCCGCCGTACGGCAGCGGCGGCGCGCTGTACCTGCGCCCGTTCGTGATCGGCACCGGTGAGAACATCGGCGTGCGTAGCGCACCGGAGTTTATCTTCTCGGTATTCGCCATCCCGGTCGGCGCCTACTTCAAGGGCGGCCTGGTGCCACACAATTTCCAGATCTCCACGTTCGACCGCGCCGCGCCACAAGGCACCGGCGCCGCCAAGGTCGGTGGCAACTATGCCGCCAGCCTGATGCCGGGCGCTGAAGCACGGAAATCCGGTTTCGCCGACGCGATCTACCTGGACCCGATGACCCACTCGAAAATCGAGGAAGTCGGTTCGGCCAACTTCTTTGGTATCACCCGCGACAACCAGTTCATCACGCCGAAGTCGCCTTCGGTGCTGCCAGGCATCACCCGCCTGTCGCTGATCGAACTGGCCGAGACCCGCCTGGGCCTGAAAGTGGTCGAGGGTGACGTGTTCATCGACAAACTGGACCAGTTCAAGGAAGCCGGCGCCTGCGGCACCGCTGCCGTGATCTCGCCAATCGGCGGCATCCAGTACGACGGCAAGCTGCACGTGTTCCACAGCGAAACCGAAGTGGGCCCGATCACCCAGGCGCTCTACAAAGAGCTGACCGGTGTGCAGACCGGCGACGTTGAAGCGCCAGCGGGTTGGATCGTCAAGGTCTGACTCAGAAAACGCAAAACCCAATGTGGGAGCTGGCTTGTGTGGGAGCTGGCTTGCCTGCGATAGCATCACCCAGGTGTGTCTGACACACCGAGGTGGCAGTATCGCAGGCAAGCCAGCTCCCACATTTGATTTCGGTGTGCTCACAAGTCCTTGGGAATATTCACCGCAATCTTCTTGCCCATGCTGATCCTCGGCTCCACCCCATACCCCAGCGCCTCGTAGAACCCCACCACCGCGTCATTGCCGCCCGTAATCTGCAGGTTGATCTTCATACAACCCAACGCAGTCAACGCCTGCTCGGCATAACGCACCAGCGAAGCACCCAGGCCCTGCCGACGATAATCGCTGTGCACCGCCACTGAATACAACCAGCCGCGATGCCCGTCATAGCCGGCCAGAATGGTGCCGATCACGGCCTTTTTATCCGTCGCCACGAAGAACAGCCCATCGTTGACCGCGAGTTTTTTGTCAATTGCCAGGCTCGGCAGGTTATGCGCAGTGTCATAGCCAAACGCCTGCTGCCACAACGCTACCACCTGGGATCGGTGCGGACGATCGCGATACGGCCCAATGGGATGGCGCGATAACAAGGCCTTTTCCATCACCAGCGTGCGCTCATTGCCATGGTAAACGTCGCGCACCGTGTGAAAACCCAGCTTGGTATAAAACGGCTCGGCCGTCAGCGAGGACGGCACGCTCAGGACCGTCACACCGGCTTCAACGGCACGCAGTTCAACCTCGATCATCAGCAGCCGGCCAATGCCCTGCCCTTGTAACGCCGGGTTGACGAACACCGAGCGCACCACATTGCCATCGAGGGCGGCGGTGGCGACGATCACCTGATCCTGAATCGCCACCAGCACCACCCGGCGCTGCAGCAACGCCAGCACGGCGTCGGGCGTGAAGTTGCTGGCAACCCGAGCGATCACCTCCGCCGGGTAGTCCCGCGCATTGCTGCTGTGCAAGGCCGCCAGGATAACCTGGCTGATGCCCTCGGCATCGGTGGGTTGGGCAAGACGAACAGCGGTAGACATGCATTCTCCTTCCTGGCTCGGGTTTCACGACCGCCACCATACTAATGTGGGAGCTGGCTTGCCTGCGATAGCGGTCTGTCAGTCAGCGCATCTGGCACGGATAGACCGCTATCGCAGGCAAGCCAGCTCCCACAGTTTGATTGCATTTCAACTTGCCAGCCGATTCGGCTGCACTACCTCACTTTTCAGCTTTCCCGGCTGAGCCGCCCCGCCATATCAGCCGGGATTGACCCACCACAACGCACAAAATAGCCCCACAGCTCACCCCATGGATTCGTGCACCCATGCAAACCACCAACACCGTCTTGATGATTCGCCCGGCGCGCTTTGCCTTCAACCCGGACACCGCGATCAACAACCGCTTCCAACGCCCGCCACTTGATCCACTGAGCGCGCAGCAAAAAGCGCTGCAAGAGTTCGACGGCTATGTCGACACCCTGCGCCAACATGGCGTGGAAGTGCTGGTGGTACAGGACACTCCGGCCCCGCACACGCCCGACTCGATCTTCCCCAACAACTGGTGGAGCAGCCACGCCGATGGCAGCCTGGTGCTGTACCCGATGGAAGGCCAGAACCGACGACTGGAGCGCAACAAAGGCGTGCTGCAAGTGCTGGAGCAGCGTTTCGCGATCCATAGCACCATCGACCTGAGCCACCTCGAACAACAGAACATCTTCCTCGAAGGCACCGGCAGCATGGTGCTCGACCGCCAGCACCGTATCAGCTATGCCTGCCACTCCGGGCGTACCCACCAAGACGCCTTGCGTCAGTTTGCCGAACGCCTCGACTACCAACTCTGCGTCTTCCACGCCGTCGACCGCCACCACGCGCCGATCTACCACAGCAACGTGATGATGAGTGTCGGCCGCGACCTCTCGGTGGTGTGCCTGCAAGCCCTGCCCGATGCCAGCGAACGCCAGGCCCTGGAACGCTCGCTGCGCGACACCGGCAAAGACATCCTCGCCCTCGACTTCGACCAGCTCGAAGCCTTCGCCGGCAACATGCTCGAAGTCCACGACCGTGACGGCCAACCGCTGCTGGTGATGTCGGCCAGCGCCTGGAGCGCCCTGCACCCGGCCCAGCGCACGCATGTAGAACGCCACACCCGCCCGGTGGTGGTGAACATCGACAACATCGAACGCATCGGCGGCGGCAGTGCCCGCTGCATGCTGGCGGAAGTGCACCTGCCCGCCCGCGCCTCATTTCAATAAGGAGTCTTGCCATGACCCGTTATATCGACGTCAACGACCTCAGCTACCTGGTTTCACAAAAGGGCCTGCAAACCTGCATCAGCGAGATGGCCGAATACATCCGCGCCGACTACCTGCGCTGGCAGGACTTCGAAAAATGCGCGCGCCTGGCCAACCATTCGCCCGACGGCGTGATCGAGTTGATGCCGGTGTCGGATGCCTCGCTGTACGCCTTCAAATACGTTAACGGCCACCCGAAAAACACCCTGGCCGGCATGCTCACGGTGATGGCTTTCGGCGCCCTGGGCGATGTCGACACGGGCAAGCCGGTGCTGCTGGCAGAAATGACCCTGACCACCGCGATCCGTACCGCCGCCACCTCCGCCCTGGTGGCCCGCTACCTGGCGCGCGACAACAGCCGCAGCATGGCGTTGATCGGCAACGGCTCACAAAGCGAGTTCCAGGCCCTGGCCTTCCACGCCATGCTCGGTATCACCGAAATTCGCCTGTTCGATATCGACGCCAAGGCTACCGCCAAGCTGGCGGCCAACCTCAAGGCGTTCCCGGCGATCAAGGTGATCCTGGCCGCCAGCGTGGCCGAAGCGGTCAAAGGCGCGGACATTGTCACCACCGTGACGGCCGACAAGGCGTACGCCACCATCCTCACCGACGACATGATCGAACCGGGCATGCACCTCAATGCCGTGGGTGGCGACTGCCCCGGTAAAACCGAACTGGACCGCCGCATCGTCGAGCGCGCCCGAGTGATCGTCGAGTACGAACCGCAAAGCCGCATCGAAGGTGAAATCCAGCACATGCCGCACGATTCGCCGGTGACCGAGCTGTGGCAAGTCATCAATGGCCAGCAGCCCGGCCGCGAGAACGCGCGCCAAGTCACGCTGTTCGACTCGGTGGGCTTTGCCATCGAAGACTACTCGGCTCTGCGCTACGTGCTGGACGTGGCCAAGGCGCTGGATGTGGGCAGCACACTTGAACTGGTGCCGGACCTCGCCGACCCGAAAGACCTGTTTGCGCGCCTGGCCCAACAGCCCCGCGCGCAGCACAAAAAGCGCGCTTGAAACCGCTCTGGCCTGCCGCTTTGCGCTCAGGGCGGGCCAGACTTTCATCACTGAAAAGCCGATTTCGCGGGTCAAGCAGCCGAATCCGCTGCATTGCGCTTTTTAACAGCGCAATTTGCGCTTTATGCACGGGGTAAACGACACAAAAAACGCACCACCATGAAGCATTCTCTGCTCCCAGCGATTCACCGCCCTGACATCAATTACAAAATATAGGGACTGTCACATGACTCCATTGCGATCACTCTTCGCCGCGTTGCTGTTGCCACTGTGTGCCAGCGCTGCCCACGCCCAGGACTGGAAAGAAATCCGCTTCGGCGTATTCCCCGAATACCCACCCTTTGAGTCCGTCGCCGCCGACGGCAGCCTGCAAGGCTTTGATATCGAGCTGGGCAACGCCATCTGCGCCAAGCTCGACGTCAAATGCACCTGGGTGCACAACGAATTCGACGGCATGATCCCGGCCCTGCGCGCGCGCAAGTTCGACGCGATCATGTCCTCCATGGCCGTAACCCCGGCGCGTGAGAAAGTCATCGACTTCAGCGACCGCCTGTTCCTCAGCCCCACCTCGGTGATCACCCGTAAAAACGCCGACTTCGGCGACACGCCGGAGTCGCTCAAAGGCAAGCAGGTGGGCGTGCTGCAAGGTTCACTGCAGGAAGCCTATGCACGTGCCCACCTGGCCAGGCTTGGCGCGCAGATCAAGGCGTACCAGTCCCAGGAGCAGAACTACGCCGACCTGCAAAACGGTCGCCTCGACGCCACCCTGACCGACAAGCTCGAAGCCCAGCTCAACTTTCTGTCCAAGCCTGAAGGCGCCGACTACAAGAGCGGCCCGGCCTTCAAGGACCCGACCTTGCCGCTGGATATCGCCATGGGGCTGCGCAAGAACGACGCCGAACTGCGTGCGCTGATCAATAAAGGCATCGCCGCCGTGCAGGCCGATGGCACCTACGCGCAGATCCAGAAGAAGTACTTCGGCGATCAGGATATCTACAACGAATAGGCCCACCCCGGCCCCTGTGGGAGCTGGCTTTTGTGGCGAGCAAGCTTGCTTGCGCTGGAGTGCGAAGCGCTCCAAAAAAAGCCGGCGCCAGCTGCGCTGTCGAACGGGAGCAAGCTCCCTCGCCACAAAAGCCCGCTCCCACAGGGGTATATCTACGCCCTTTTGAGATCCTCTCAATGAACGAACTCCTCAACCTGCAAGGCTACGGCCCGATGCTGGCCCAGGGTGCCTGGATGACGCTCAAGCTGGCGTTGCTGGCGCTGGCATTGAGCCTCTCCCTGGGCCTGATCGCCGCCGGTGCCAAGCTGTCGAGCGTCAAATGGCTGCGCGTGCCCGCCACCCTCTACACCACACTGATCCGCAGCGTGCCGGACCTGGTGCTGATCCTGTTGATCTTCTACAGCCTGCAACTGTGGCTCAACGACCTGAGCGAAGTGTTCGGCTGGGATTACTTTGAAATCGACCCGTTTACCGCTGGGGTGATCACCCTGGGGTTTATCTACGGCGCGTATTTCACCGAGAACTTTCGCGGCGCCATTCTCAGTGTGCCGGCCGGGCAACTGGAAGCCGCCACCGCCTACGGCCTGAGCCGCTGGCAGCGCTTTCACCTGGTGCTGTTCCCGCAACTGATGCGCTTTGCCCTGCCGGGCCTGGGCAACAACTGGCTGGTGCTGCTCAAATCCACGGCGCTGGTGTCGATCATCGGCCTGTCGGACCTGGTCAAGGCCGCGCAAAACGCCGGCAAGACCACCAATGAGCCACTGTACTTCCTGATCCTCGCGGGCCTGGTGTACCTGCTGATCACCACCCTCTCCAACCGCATCTTCAAGCGCCTCGAACGGCGCTACAACCTCGGCATCAAGGGGATGGCGCGATGATCGAACTGTTCCAGCAATACGGCCTGGCCTACCTGTTCAGCGATGGCACAGGGTTGTCCGGGGTCGCCATGACGTTGTGGCTGTTTATCATCTCGGTGGTCGCAGGCTTTGTGCTGTCAATCCCACTGGCGCTGGCGCGCGTCTCGCAGCACGTCTGGCTGCGCTGGCCGGTGGAGGCCTACACCTACCTGTTTCGTGGCACGCCGCTGTATATCCAGTTGCTGATTTGCTACACCGGGCTGTACAGCCTGGAAGTGGTGCAGGACAACGCGCTGCTCAACCAGTTTTTCCGTAATGCGCTCAACTGCACGCTGCTGGCGTTTGTGCTCAACACCTGCGCCTACACCGTGGAAATCTTCGCCGGGGCGATCCGCAACATTCCCCACGGCGAAATCGAAGCCGCGCGTGCCTATGGCCTGCACGGCTGGCGCCTCAACCTGTTTGTGGTGGTGCCCGCCGCGCTGCGTCGTGCGCTGCCGGCCTACAGCAATGAAATGATCCTGATGTTGCACGCCACCTCGCTGGCGTTTACCGCCACCGTCGCCGATATCCTCAAAGTGGCCCGTGACGCCAACGCCGAAACGTTCCTCACGTTCCAGGCTTTTGGCATCGCCGCCCTGCTCTACATGCTGCTGTCCTTTGCACTGGTGGGCCTGTTCCGACTGGCCGAACGTCGCTGGATGCGCTTTCTTGTTCCTACCCGAGGCTAACCCATGAATCAGTCCGCGCAGGCCCTGGCCGCTTACCCTGTTGACGAACCCGTTGCCCAACCGGCAACCGCTGCGATCAAGCTTCAAGTCGAAGGCATCCACAAACGTTACGGCGAGCACGAAGTGCTCAAGGGCGTGTCCCTTAACGCACGCAACGGCGACGTCATCAGCCTGATCGGCGCCAGCGGCTCGGGCAAAAGCACGATGCTGCGCTGCATCAACTTTCTCGAACAGCCGGATGCCGGGGTAATCACCCTGGACGGCATCAGCATCGAAATGCGCCAAGGCCGCGCCGGTGTCCGTGCCCCTCATCAAGAGCAGCTGCAAAACCTACGCACGCGCCTGGCCATGGTGTTCCAGCACTTCAACCTGTGGAGCCACATGACCGTGCTGGAAAACATCACCATGGCGCCGCGCCGGGTGTTGGGCGTCAGCGCGGCCGAAGCGGAAAAACGCGCACGCCTGTACCTGGACAAAGTTGGCCTGCCCGGCCGCGTGGCCGATCAATACCCGGCGTTTCTGTCCGGCGGCCAGCAACAGCGTGTGGCCATCGCACGGGCATTGGCGATGGAGCCGGAAATTATTCTGTTCGATGAACCGACCTCAGCGCTGGACCCGGAACTTGTAGGAGAAGTCCTCAAAGTCATACAGACGTTGGCCGAGGAAGGTCGTACCATGCTGATGGTCACCCACGAAATGGGCTTTGCCCGCCAGGTGTCCAGCCAAGTGCTGTTTTTGCATCAGGGCCGGGTCGAGGAACAAGGCGGCGCCGAGATTCTCGACCACCCCAACAGCGAACGCTTGCAGCAATTTCTTTCCAACCGTTTGAAGTGAACTCATGGATACCAAGGCCCACGGACCCCATTCTTCCCCCTCGCTGGACCGCATCGATGAGGCCATCATCGACGTGTTGCGTCACCAGGGGCGTATCACCTACGAAAAGCTTTCATCTCTGGTGCACCTGACACCCAGGCCGTGCCTGGAGCGGGTGCGCAAGCTGGAGCGACGCGGGGTGATCCGTGGTTATGGGGCGATCATCGATGTGCAGATGGTCTCGCCGGGGCTGTCGCTGCTGGTGCTGGTGGCCTTGTCCAATCAGAGCGGGCGCTCGGCGCAGAAGGCCTTTGAGGCCTGCGTCAAAGCCTGCCCCCAGGTGTTCGAGTGCCAACTGATCAGCGGGCCGTTCGATTACAGCCTGCGCATGCGTTGCCGGGATATGGAGCATTACCGGGTGCTGACGGAAACCTGGCTGAATAATGATGAGTTGCACATCGATAAGTTGGTGGCGCACCCGGAGTTGGCGGTGGTCAAAAACACCGCGACCGAACTGGCCTGACACCCACCCTCCCAAACACCGAAGATCCACTGTGGGAGCTGGCTTGCCTGCGATAGCGGTGGGCCAGGCAACTCAAGGCTAACTGATACACCGCTATCGCAGGCAAGCCAGCTCCCACATTTTTCAACCGTGCCCGCTTGAGATTTTCTTGCCGGGCCTGGCGCCGATCAGCTTCGCCTGCCCATCCTTCTGCTTGCCCGTGCGCGCCTCGCTGATCAACCCCGGTATCAACTTGCCCTCCGGCAAATTCTTCCAGAACCGGCTGGGCAGATGCCCTTCCATCACCTTGGGGTTCAACCGCGCCGGGTTGAAGATATGGCTGTAGTAGGTCAGCCACATCGCGCTGTGGGGGTCTTCGACATTCTGGGCCAATTGTTGCCAGGCCTCAGGGCACTGGCGTTGATGAATCAACTGTTCACCGTCGTAATACACGCCGTCCAGGGGTGTTGCGATCATCCAGCGATGGCGGCCCATGCGTCCGACAAAATGCTGGCTGGCGGACTTCAAGATGTCATGGGCCGGCTCATGCCACGCCACATACTCCGGCAGCTGTGGCCCAGCCTGCGCAGGTAGAGCAATAAACCGCACAAACGCATGCAGGTGATGGGCCTCGCGGCTGACCTGCTTGATGCGCCGTTGCAACTCACTGCCCAGCTTGTCCCCGGCCAGCATCGCTGTGCGGTCGCCGTGGCTGACACGCCACAACACCTCGTACAACAGGCTCCAGCGCTGATCACCGTGGTAACAGGCAGCCGATTCCAACAACTCCAGCAACGCCTTGGGGATTCGTGCCTGAAACGGCCCGAGCTGCTCAGGTACAGGCTCGTCCGTGGCAAACAGGTCCGCCACTTCGGCCTCGCCCCAGCTCACCTGGCTGGGGTCGACCTGATGGCTGAGCAGCCAGCGCGCCTGCTCGCGCCAGGTGCTGAAGAGGTTGTCGCATTCCAGGCTGATCATCCCCACAGCCCCATCTGTTGCGGCTGCGGGCGGTCGCGCAGTTGCTCGCGCAGCAGCACGCTGGTGCTGTCCGCCTGTTGCGGGTGGTAGTCGCTGGTGATGAAAAACGGCTTGGCCTTGGCCAGCACGCAGCGCATGCGGGCCAGGTCTTCGAAACGGATCTTGCGTTCGCGGCGCAGGTCGACCAGGCGCTGGGTAGTGCGCAGGCCAATGCCGGGGATACGCGCGATCAGCGTGGGCTCGGCGCGGTTCAGGTCCAATGGGAACACCTCGCGGTGCTCCAGCGCCCAGGCCAGCTTGGGGTCGATATCCAGGGCCAGATGGCCGGGGCCTTCGAACAGTTCATTGGCGCTGAAACCGTAACTGCGCAGTAGAAAGTCGGCCTGGTACAGGCGGTGTTCACGCATCAGCGGCGGCGCGGCCAGCGGCACACTTTTGGGGCTGTTGGGAATGGGGCTGAACGCCGAGTAATACACGCGCCGCAGCTTGTAGTTGCCATACAGCGCCTCGGCACCGTGCAGGATGGTGCTGTCGTCGGTGTCATCGGCGCCGACGATCATCTGCGTGCTCTGCCCCGCCGGTGCAAAACGCGGTGCGCGCGGCTCGTTGAACACCGTCTGCTCGCCGGTGTAGATGGTCTGCATGGCTTGCTTGATCGAGCCGATCTGCTTCTCCGGCGCCAGGGTTTGCAGGCTGGCGTCGGTGGGCAGCTCGATGTTCACGCTGAGGCGGTCGGCATAACGCCCGGCTTCGGCGATCAGCGCAGGGTCGGCTTCGGGAATGGTCTTGAGGTGGATGTAACCGCGAAAGTCATGCTCTTCGCGCAACAATTTGGCGACCCGAACCAACTGCTCCATGGTGTAGTCGGCCGAACGAATGATGCCGGAGCTGAGAAACAGCCCGCTGACGCAATTGCGCTTGTAAAAGTCCAGGGTCAGGGTGACCACCTCCTCCGGGCTGAAACGCGCACGGGGCACGTCGCTGGAGCGGCGGTTGACGCAGTATTGGCAGTCGTACAGGCAGAAGTTGGTAAGCAATACCTTGAGCAACGACACACAACGCCCGTCCGGCGTGTAGCTGTGGCAAATGCCCATGCCATCGGTAGAACCCAGCCCGGCCTTGCCCTCGGAGCTGCGCTTGGGCGCACCACTGCTGGCGCAGGAGGCGTCGTACTTGGCGGCGTCGGCGAGGATGCTGAGTTTTTCGATCAACTGCATGAAGGGCTACCGATACTGGTTTTTTGTACAGTACCAATAGCCCGACGTTGTCACAAGTGCCGTCTGTAGGAGCGCGCCTTTTGTGGCGAGGGAGCTTGCTCCCGCTGGGCTGCGAAGCGGCCCCAAAACCGTGCGGGCGCTACGCACCCGAGCGGGAGCAAGCTCCCTCGCCACAGTAATCAGCTGGCAGTGGCCAGCAGCAAATCCTGCACCGAACGTGCCTTGCCACGGTGACGATCGTTTTCATACAGCGAGGCGGCAATCTCATCGGCCCGAATCGGCAGTACCGACAGCAAGGTGTCGCTCAACCCATGGCTGGCCTGGCTGAAGCCCTGGATATAGATACCGGCCTTGCAGCGCTCGTCGGTGACGATCCGATAGTCGCGGGCCACTTCGAAGTCGCCCATATAGGCTTGCAGTGGCGCCAGCAGCTCGCGGTGCATCTGGCGCTCGTAGCCGGTGGCCAGGATCACCGCGTCGTAATGGCTCACGCTGGTGTCGCCGTTGGCGTTGTTGCGCAGTACCAGTTCGATGCCCAACGGTCCGGCTGTGGCTTTCTCGACCACGGTCATGGTGCGGAAGGCCTGGCGGTTGATGCCAGAGACTTTCTGGCGGTAGAAAATCCCGTAGATGCGCTCGATCAGGTCCAGGTCGACCACCGAATAGTTGGTGTTCTGGTACTCGGCCACCAGGCGCTCACGCTCGGCGCCGACTTGCTGGAACACCAGGTCGGTAAACGCCGGCGAGAACACTTCGTTGACGAACGGGCTGTCATCCGCCGGTTTAAGCGCCGAACCGCGCAGGATCATGTCCACCTGCACCGACGGGAAGCTGTCGTTGAGGTCGATAAAGGCTTCGGCCGCGCTCTGCCCGCCGCCGATGATCGCAATGCGCATCGGCTTACCCTCCACGCACGGCTGCTGGGCCATGCGCTCGAGGTATTGGGAATGGTGGAACACTCGGCCGTCATCCCTGAGCGCGTTGAACGCCTCCGGCACACGTGGCGTGCCGCCGGCGCTGACCACCACCGAGCGGGTGGTGCGCACATGCTGTTCGCCCTGGGCATCACGGGAGATCACGCGCAGCGCTTCAACCTGCTGCTGGTTCAGGATCGGCTCAATGGCCAGCACTTCCTCGCCATACCGCGCCTGTGCCTGGAACTGCCCGGCGACCCAGCGCAGGTAGTCGTTGTACTCCATGCGGCACGGGTAAAAGGTGCCCAGGTTGATGAAATCCACCAGGCGGTCGTGGGCCTTCAGGTAATTGACGAACGAGTACGGGCTGGTGGGGTTGCGCAGCGTCACCAGATCCTTGAGGAACGAAATCTGCAGTTCGCTCTGGGTCACCAGGGTATTGCCGTGCCAGCGGTAGTCGGCCTGCTTGTCGAGAAACACCACGTCCAGTTTGCCCTGGGCTTTTTCACGCTCCTGCAGGGCGATGGCCAGCGCCAGGTTCGAAGGGCCGAAACCGATCCCGATCAGGTCGTGAACCGCGGGCGAAGCAATTGCCTGTGTCATTCCAGTGTCCTCTGGATAAGCCCCTTGGCGGTGGGGCGGGAATACCTGCAAAGCCTGAACAACAGGCCATGTGTTGATAGGAAACGAGGACAATGAAATAAAATTTAACTAATCTGCGATCAGTGCGCGTCCCACTCGCGCATGCGCACCCGGCAGTGCTTCATGGCATTAACGATATGTTTTTCCACCAGGCTGCGGGAAATGCTCAGGCGTTCGGCGATTTGCAGGTGAGAAAGGCCGTCGAGCTTGCGCAGCAGGAAGCTGTCGCGGCAGGCGCTGGGCAGCTCGGCCAGGGCTCTTTCGAGCAGGGCCAGGCGCTGGGCCTGGTCGTGACTGGCGTGGGGCGAACAGGTGGCGAAGCGCTCTTCACTGTCCAGCACCTCCAGGGGCTCGGACTGGCGCAAGGCATTACGCCGATGGCCGTCGATCACCAGGTTCAGCGCGGTACGGTACAAAAATGCGCGCGGCTGTTCGATCGGCGTATCGCTGGCGCGCTCCAGCACCCGCACATAGGCGTCATGCACCACATCTTCGGCCACCTGACGGTTGCCCAGCTTGGCGTTGAGGAAACACACCAGCTCGCGATAGTAGTTTTCCAACATGACTCCCGACCGTCCTGGGGGGACGGCATCAGTTCCTTGAGTGCTAACGACGACAGGCCATGGATGATGGCAGTTTGAGTGTGTGCAATTTATAGTAATTCTCATCTACTTTTAAAGAAGTCTTACACCAACAGTCGAGTTTTTTTACGAGACACAGCTGTTACCACGTATGTAAGCAGCTAAATTTTCGGGCAATTTCATCGTATAACTGTCAGCCCTCCGCAACTGCGGCCCCTATTCCCGGCTGGAAACAACGCATGAAACGCCCTCGCCCCGCCCGACGCGCCCTGCTGGTTGTCGCGTGCCTGATTCCCATCGTCGCACTGGCGGCCTGGCAGATACTGCCGCCGGGCCGCGATGGCCTCGCCACCGTCACCGTCACACGCGGCAACATTGAAAACAGCGTCACGGCATTGGGCACCCTGCAACCACGCCGCTATGTCGACGTGGGCGCACAAGCATCCGGGCAAATCCGCAAGATCCATGTCGAGGCCGGTGACCAGGTCAAAGAAGGCCAGTTGCTGGTAGAAATCGACCCCGCCACGCAACAGGCCAAGCTCGACGCCAGCCGCTACGCCATCGACAACCTCAAGGCCCAGTTGCAGGAGCAGAACGCCCAGCACCAACTCGCGCGCCAGAAATACCAGCGCCAGCAACGCCTGGTGGCCGGTAACGCCACCCGCGAAGAAGACGTGCAAACCGCCAAGGCCGAGCTGAGCGCCACCCAGGCACGGGTCGACATGTACCAGGCGCAGATCCGCCAGGCCCAGGCCAGCCTGCGCAGCGACGAGGCCGAATTGGGCTATACCCGCATCTTCGCGCCTATGAGCGGCACGGTGGTGGCGGTAGACGCGCGCGTCGGCCAGACCCTCAACGCCCAGCAGCAAACCCCGCTGATCCTGCGCATCGCCAAGTTGTCGCCGATGACGGTATGGGCCGAGGTTTCCGAAGCCGACATCGGCCACGTCAAACCCGGCATGACGGCCTATTTCACCACGCTCAGCGGCGGCGGCCGGCGCTGGACCAGCACCGTGCGCCAGATCCTGCCGATCCCGCCCAAACCCCTGAATGAAACCAGCCAGGGCAACGGCAGCCCCAGCAGCACCAGCAAAAGCGGCAGCGGCCGTGTGGTGCTGTACACGGTGCTGCTGGATGTGGACAACGCCGACAATGCCCTGATGGCCGAAATGACCACCCAGGTGTTTTTTGTCGCAAGTCAGGTCAAGGATGTGCTCACCGTGCCGGTCGCGGCCTTGCTCGGCAGCCACGGCACCGACAAGCAAACCGCCCGCGTGGTGGCAAAAAACGGCTCGATCGAAAAGCGTGACGTGCGCCTGGGCATCAGTGACCGTTTGCGCGTCGAAGTGCTGGACGGCCTCAGCGAGGGCGATCACGTGTTGATCGGCCCAGCCGATGACAACGGGGGTTGAGTTGACCACGCCGCTGATCGAACTCAAAAACATCCGCAAATCCTACGGCGGCGGCGACAGCCCGCAGGTCGATGTGCTGCGCGGGATCGACCTGTCGATCCATGCCGGGGAATTCGTCGCCATCGTTGGCGCCTCCGGCTCCGGCAAATCCACGCTGATGAACATCCTCGGCTGCCTCGACCGCCCTTCCGAGGGCGACTATCTGTTCGCCGGCGAAAACGTCGCGCACCTGGGCAGCGACGAACTGGCCTGGCTGCGCCGCGAAGCCTTTGGTTTTGTGTTCCAGGGCTACCACCTGATTCCGTCCGGTTCGGCCCAGGAAAACGTCGAGATGCCGGCGATCTATGCCGGTATCAGCGCCACCGAGCGGCATGCCCGCGCCAAAGCCCTGCTCACGCGCCTGGGCCTGGCCGACCGCACCGCCAACCGCCCGCACCAACTCTCCGGCGGCCAGCAGCAACGGGTGTCGATCGCGCGCGCCCTGATGAACGGCGGCCATATCATCCTCGCCGACGAACCCACCGGTGCCCTCGACAGCCACAGCGGCGCCGAGGTGATGACCCTGCTGGACGAACTGGCGAACCAGGGCCATGTGGTGATCCTGATTACCCACGACCGCGAAGTGGCGGCGCGGGCCAACCGCATCATCGAGATCCGCGACGGGCTGATCATCAGTGACTCGACGCACAGTGACACCCATGTGCCGGTCACCGCCAACAGCGACGCGCTGCAAGCCGTCGACCTGCGCCAGCGCCTGGCCGACGGGGCCGAGCACAATGGTGCCTGGAAAGCCGAACTGCTCGATGCCATACGCGCAGCCTGGCGGGTGATGTGGATCAATCGCTTTCGCACCGCACTGACGCTGCTGGGGATCGTGATTGGCGTGGCGTCCGTGGTGGTGATGCTGGCCGTCGGCGAAGGCAGCAAGCGCCAGGTGATGGCGCAGATGGGCGCGTTCGGCTCCAATATCATTTACCTCAGCGGCTCATCGCCCAACCCGCGCACGCCGCCGGGTATCGTAACCCTCAACGATGTCGCGGCACTGGCGATGTTGCCCCAGGTCAAGCGCATCATGCCGGTCAACGGCAACGACGCCGGGGTTCGTTTCGGCAACCTGGACTACCTGGCCTATGTGGGTGGCAACGACGTCAACTTCCCCGAAATTTTCAATTGGCCGGTGGTCGAAGGCAGTTATTTCACTCAGGAAGACGAGCGCGCCGGCGCGACAGTCGCGGTGATCGGCCACCGTATCCGCGAAAAGCTGTTCAAAAACGTCGCCAGCCCGATCGGCCAATACATCCTGATCGAAAACGTGCCCTTCCAGGTCATCGGCGTCCTCGCCGAAAAAGGCTCCGCCTCCGGCAATAAAGACAGCGATGACCGCGTAGCGATCCCCTACACCGCCGCCAGCGTGCGCCTGTTCGGCACGTACAACCCCGAATACGTGGCGATCGCCGCCGCCGATGCACGCAAGGTCCATGAGGCTGAAATGGCCATTGATCAACTGATGCTCAAGCTGCACAACGGTAAGCGTGACTACCAGTTGACCAACAACGCCGCGATGATCCAGGCCGAAGCCCGCACGGCCAACACGCTGTCGCTGATGCTCGGTTCGATTGCGGCGATTTCCCTGCTGGTGGGCGGGATCGGTGTGATGAACATCATGCTGATGACGGTGCGTGAACGCACCCGCGAAATCGGTATTCGCATGGCCACCGGTGCGCGCCAGCGCGACATCCTGCGCCAGTTCCTCACCGAGGCGGTGATGCTCTCGGTGGTCGGCGGCCTGTTCGGCATCGCCCTCGCGCTGCTGGTGGGCGGCGTGCTGATACTGGCCGAGGTGGCGGTGCAATTTTCCCTGGTGGCGGTGTTTGGCGCGTTTGGCTGTGCGCTGGTCACCGGTGTCGTATTCGGCTTTATGCCGGCCCGTAAAGCTGCCCGGCTCGATCCGGTTAAGGCGTTGACCAGTGAATAAACGATCTTCCCTGCTGGGCGTGTGCCTGTTGCTCAACGCCTGTACTGGCAACCCGCCGAGTGTCGACAGCGGCCTCGCGCCGCCGCCCGCCTGGCAGTACGCCGAACGCGATGCCACCCAGGCGACCAACCAACGCTGGTGGACACACTTCGCCAGCCCGACGCTCAACCGCCTGATCGACCAGGCGCGACGCGACA
Organism: Pseudomonas sp. FP2338; assembly: GCF_030687515.1. Taxonomy (NCBI): domain Bacteria; kingdom Pseudomonadati; phylum Pseudomonadota; class Gammaproteobacteria; order Pseudomonadales; family Pseudomonadaceae; genus Pseudomonas; species Pseudomonas sp. FP2338. The sequence continues at coordinate 4,046,323 of NZ_CP117436.1, forward strand.
GTTATGACGTGGCCGCCGCCATGGCACGGGTGCGCCAGGCCCAGGCGAGTGCGGTGATTGCCGGTGCGCCGTTGCTGCCCGAGGTCAAGTTCAACCTTACCGCCAGCCGTGAAAAGCTGCTGCGCGGCAGTGGCAACGCCTCGTTGGACGCCACCGACAGCAACAAGACCGTCGACAGTTTCGGTGCCAACCTCACCGCCAGCTATGAACTGGACTTCTGGGGCGGCCGCGTTGCCGCCCGCGACAGCGCCCTGCAAAGCCTGCGCGCCAGTGAGTTTGACCAGGCCACCGTGGAACTGACCCTGCTCAGCAACGTCGCCGACCGCTACGCGCAAACCCTCGCCGCGCAGCAACGCCAGCAGATCGCCGAGCTGAACCTGGCGAATGCGCGCAGTGTGCTGAACCTGGTGCAAACCCGCTACGACGCAGGCGCAGCCACCGCCCTGGAGCTGGCCCAACAGAAAAGCCTGGTGGCCGGCCAGCAACGGCAATTGCCGCTGATTGCGCAGGTGGCCGAAGAATCGCGGATCACCCTCGCCGCCCTGCTCGGTCAGCCGGTACAAGCCCTGGACCTGGGCACCGAGCCGTTCCAGGCGCTGGCCTGGCCAACCATTGGCCCCGGCGTGCCGAGCCAATTGCTCAGTCGCCGCCCCGACCTGGCCCGCGCCGAGGCGCAACTGGCGGCGGCCAGTGCCGACGTCACCGTGGCACGCGCGGCGATGCTGCCCAGCGTGACCTTGGGCGCGACAGTCGGCTCCGGCGCCTATAAAGCTGAAGATATCCTGCGCAGCCCGTTCTACAACCTGACCTCGGGGCTGGTGGCACCGATCTTCAACAATGGCCGATTAAGCGCTGAGCGCGACAAGGCCCGCGCCCGCCAGGACGAGCTGCTGCAGACCTATCGCGGCGCCATCATCAACGGCTTTGCCGATGTGGAGAAAGCCCTCAGCAGCATCACGCGCCTGGACCAGCAGCGCCAATGGCAGGCCGAAGAACTGCAACAGGCCCAGGCCGCCTTCCAGATCTCCGAGAGCCGCTACCAGGCAGGCGCCGAGGACTTGCTGACGGTGCTGGAAACCCAACGCACCTTGTACGCCGCCCAGGACTTGAACGTGCAGCTGCGGCTGTCACGGCTGCAAGCCAGCATTGCCTTGTACAAAGCGCTGGGCGGCGGCTGGAATACGGATATCCGACAATAAAACTGTAAAGTCCTACACGAAGCGTTTATTCGCCCTACATTCTTTGACCCTGGGTCCTTGGTAAAAAAGCCGCCCTCACACGGCAGCCCGGACCCTCTTGATGAAACCCAGCGTTCTGGTAAAAAACCTGGCGTGTATCGGCCTCTGGCTGATCGCGGGCCAGGCGTTGGCCGAGCCGCTGATCGCGCCCACCGCGATCGACTGGCTGCTGGATTGCCCCTTCCCCGCCCAGGAGCGGCCGGACCCCGAGGTGCTGGAACGCACCCAATGCGCCAGTGTGAGCGTGCCACGCGACCATGCCGCGCCCAAACGCGGCAGCCTGCGCCTGGCCCTGACCCGCGTGGGCGCCCGCCAACCGCTCAACCGTGAAGGTGTGGTGTTTATCCAGGGTGGCGAGCCGCCAAAGGGCCAGGGCGCGACCTTCGCCCTGCACCTGACCAGCCGTTGGGAGTCCTATGCCACCCAGGCCTATCGCACCTTGACCAACCGCTATGACGTGATCGAACTGAGCCCCCGTGACCTGAGCCAAGCCAATGGCGTTGAGCAAGCGGCGCGCGACATGGAGTATGTGCGTGCCCAACTCGGCGAGGCCCAACTCAATTACCTGGGCAACGCCCAGGCCACCCGCCTTGGCAGTCGTTATGCCGCGCTGTTTCCCAAGCGCGTCGCACGCATGGTGCTGGTCAATGCCGAGCAGGCCGAGCCGGTCGCCGCGGGCATCGAGCAATTGCTGCTCAAGGAGCCGGCCCGCCCTGGCACCGGCGCCGGGTGCATCAACCGCTGGGTCGGCGATTTTCTCGTATTCGGGAAACAGCCGCCTGCGTCCACACGCTGCCTCGACCTCGGCAGCTGGGAATAACCCGCGTATTTGCGACCACTTCAGGCCGAAAACGACACCTTGCGTTGACGCTCCGGTTCAATCGTTATTAAGTGCTATTAATCCGCATTAATAGGATCAATAGAACAGCATGCTCAGCCGCCCGCTACGACGCAAACGCCAGAAGCTTTCCGATGTGATTGTCGAGTCGGTCAAACGCTCGATCGTCACCGACGCGCTCAAGCCCGGCGACCGCCTGCCTACCGAGCGCGAGTTGATGGAAAGTTTCCAATGCTCCAAAGGCTCGGCCCGTGAAGCACTCAAGGCCCTGGAAGTGGAAGGCTTGGTGAGCACACGCACCGGCCCCAGTGGTGGCGCGTACCTGAACCAGGCCGGCACTGAACCGGCCAGCCGCGCGTTGCGTAACTACCTGCACTTCCAGCACCTGGATGGCGAGCAGGTGTACCAGCTGCGCAAGGTCATCGAGGTAGAACTGGCAGTGTCGGTGCTGGGGCGCTTGAGCGAAGACGACTATCAAGCCCTGCAAGACAACGTGGATTTTTGCAGCGCCCCCGAAGACAGCGAAGCCGGCCAACGCGAACAGCGCCTGGCCGAGTTGGAATTTCACAACCTGCTGGCCAAGGCCTGCCCCAACCCGCTGCTGAGTTTTATGGCGCAGTTTCTCAACGACCTGCTGCGCGACCTGGTGGTGCTGAAAAAAGCCTACAAACCCAAGCGCAAACAGTTCGACGCGGCCAACCTCGATTACCACAAGCAGTTGCTGCTGGCCTTTCGCGCCGGGGATGAAACCGCCGTGCGCAACCTGATGCATGAACATATGTGCGATGCCGAACACCACATGACGGCGCTGGAAGGCGAGGTCAGCCCGCACTTTCTGTTGGAGTTTGATCACTCTTAAGCACACCCAGGATCCCAAACTGCAAACCTATTCAATGTGGGAGTTGGCTTGCCTGCGATGCAGACACCTCGGTGTTTCTGTCAATCCGGGTCGATGCCATCGCAGGCAAGCCAGCTCCCACACTCGACCCGGTTCCAACCGTTAGACCGCTTCACTCAATTCAATAACAGGCCTGACCACAGGCCCTTGCTCCACCGTATCGCCCTTGCCGCTCCTGCCAATAACTAAACCAGGGAGTCACCCCATGCAGCGTCGTACGTTGTTGAAAGCCAGTCTCACCGCCGCCGCCGCGCTCAGCCTTCCACTGAGTGTGCGCTCTGCATTCGCCGCCGAGCCTTTTACCTTTTACGGCCTCAAGTCCATGTCCGGCGCGTTTGCCAGCTATGGCAAATTTGCCGACATGGGTTCGCGCCTGGCGGTGGAACAGCACCCCGAGATTCTCGGCCGCCCGCTCAACTACAAGGTCATCGACACCGAAGGCAATGCCGGCAAAGCCGTGCGCAAGGTCCAGGAGGCTATCCAGCAGGACGGCGCACGGTTCTTCCAGGGCTGCACGCTGTCGTCCTCGGCGCTGGCGGTGGCCAAGGAAGTCGATAAGGTCGGCGGCGTGTTCATGACCCCGGTGGGCGCCGATGAAGTCACCGGCAAAGACTGCAACAAGGCGACCTTCCGCTGGTCGGTGCCCACCTACGGCGCGATCCGCGAAACCATGCTGCCGCTGATCAAGCTGCTGCCCGACGCCAAGCGCTGGTACACCATCACCCCGCAATACGTGTTTGGCGAAGCCTTGCTCGAAGGCGCAAAAACCGTGCTCAAGGACAATGGCCTGGAGCACGTCGGCAATAGCTACCACTCGTTGCAGGAACAGGAATTCTCCGGCTACCTGACCAACGCCATCGCCGCCAGGCCCGATGTACTGGTGCTGCTCAACTTCGGCAGCCAGTCGTCCAACACCCTGCGCCAGGCGGTGAACTTCGGGATCAAGGAGCGCATGAAAGTGCTGCTGGTATGGTCCGCCGGGCTCGACCAGTTCCAGGAACTGGGCAGCGACGTGCTCGAAGGCGTGTACCTCGGCGCCCAGTATTGGCACCAGGTCGACACCCCGCTCAACCGTGAACTGGTCAAGCTCACCCAGGCCAAATACGGCATCAACCCCACCTACCCGCTGGCGGCTGATTACATCAGCACCAAAGTGATGCTGGAAACCATCATCAGCACCGGCAGCTTCGACGGCCCGACCGTGGCCAAAGCCCTGCAAGGGTTGAGCTACGAAGGCCCGACCGGCAAGGAGTCGATCCGCGCCGGCGACCATCAGGTGATCAAGGATTACTACCTGCTGATCGGCAAAGCCGCCGGCGACATGGCCGACAAGGACGACCTGGCCAAGGTGCTCAGCGCCGGGCAATCGTTCCCGCCGGTCGAGGCGACGGGCTGCACGCTCGCCTGATCCTCTGAATTGCTTAGCGCAGGGCCGCGTAAGCGGCTGCCTGCCGAGGGTTTCTGCATGCTTAATCTTTACCTGTTCCAGATCCTCAACGGCCTAGGGTTGGGGATGATCTACTTCCTGATCGCGGTCGGGCTGACGATCATTTTCGGCCTGCTCAACTTCGTCAACTTCGCCCACGGCGCGTTCTTTCTGCTGGGAGCGTACATCTGCTACACCGCCGTAAGCCTCACCGGCAACTTCTGGCTGGCGCTGCTCATTGCACCGCTGGTGGTGGCCGCGCTGGCGTGGGTGATCGAGCGACTATTGATCCAGCGGATTTACCACTTGCCGCACATGTTCCAGATCCTGGTGACCCTGGGGATCGCGCTGATCATCCAGGAAGCCAGCGTGATGATCTGGGGCCCGGTGGGCAAAAGCGTCGCCGTGCCGGAACTGCTGCGCGGCGTGCTGGTGGTGGGTGACTTCGTCTACCCCTACTACCGCCTGTTCCTCATCGTGTTTTCCGCGCTGATCGGCCTGGCCTTGTGGCTGCTGCTGGAGCGCACGCGCTTCGGCGCCCTGGTGCGCGCCGGCAGTGAAAGCACCGAAACCGTGTCGCTGCTGGGCACCAATATCTTCCGTCTGTTTTCCATGACCTTTGCCCTCGGCGTGGCCCTGGCCGGTGTTGCGGGTGTGCTGTTTGCGCCCTTGCGCGGCGCGCAGCCCTTTGTCGGCCCGGAGATCCTCGGCGTGGCCTTCGTGGTGGTGGTGATCGGCGGCATGGGCTCGTTCAGCGGTGCGCTGGTCGGCGGTTTACTGGTGGGCGTGGTGCAAAGCCTGATGACCACACTCTGGCCCCAAGGCGCGAGCCTGATGATCTACGGCGCGATGGCCGTGGTGATTCTGGTACGCCCTTACGGCCTGTTCGGGAGAGCCTGACATGAGCGAGAAAAACCCCCTGCCGTTTGCCAAGACCCAATCCAAGGCCATGTTGCTGTGGGTGCTGGCGGTGCTGATCGGCTTGCCGTTGATCCTGCCCTCGGCGACCCTGGCCACCGAGATCCTGATCTTTGCCCTCGCCGCGCTGGCCTGCAACCTGTTGCTGGGCTACACCGGGCTGTTGTCGTTCGGCCAAGGCATCTTCTTCGGGGCCGGTGCGTATTGCGCTGCGCTGCTGATGATCCACTTGCAACTGGGCTTGTTCAGCGCATTGCTCGGCGCCGCCCTTGCCGGCGGTTTCCTGGCGTTTCTGGTCGGTGCGCTGGCGATCCGGCGCACCGGCATTTACTTCGTGATGCTCACGTTGGCGTTCAGCCAGATGGCCTACTTTGTCGCCTACACCTTGAGCGACTGGACCGGCGGCGACAACGGCCTGCTCAGCGTGCCGCGCCCGGAGATCCGTATCGGTGACACCGTGCTGCTGTCGCTGGCCGACGCCCGAGTGTTCTATGGCTTTGTCGCGGTGCTGTTCCTGCTGATCTTTATCGGCGCGCGCCGCGTGATCGCCTCGCCGTTCGGCAGCACCTTGATGGCGATCCGCGAAAACGAAACCCGCGCCTCGGCCATCGGTTATGACACGCGGCATTTCAAGATCCTGGTGTTCGTGCTGTCCGGCGCGGTCACCGGCATTGCCGGCGCGCTGTACGCCATGCTGCTGCACTTTGTGCCGCTGTCGAACATCGACCTGGCGATGTCCGAGAACATCCTGATCATGACCATCGTCGGCGGCACCGGCTCGCTGTTCGGCTCATTGCTGGGCGCAGGCTCTATCGTGCTGCTGGGGGACTTCCTCTCCGACCTGTGGCCGCGCTGGCTGATGCTGCTGGGCGTGATCCTGATCTTCGTGGTGATCTTTATGCGCGGCGGTTTGTGGGGCGGCCTCGCGTCGCTGTTCGAACGGGTACGCGGCAGCCGCAAGACCGCCGCCGTCGCCAAGGAGGAAGGGCTATGAGCATCCTGTTGGAAACCAAAGACCTGGAACTGGCCTACGGCGCGTTCCATGCGGTCAACGGCGTCAACCTCAAGGTCGAAGCCGGCACCATTCACACCATTATCGGCCCCAACGGCGCGGGCAAGACCAGCCTGTTTCACTGCCTCACCGGCGAGCGCCAGGCCACCGCCGGAGCGATTCATTTTGACGGCAAGAACCTGATGCGCAAACCGGCCCACGGCCGCGTCGGCCTGGGCATGGCGCGCTCGTTCCAGCTCACCAGCCTGTTCCAGAACCTCAGCGTGCGCGAAAACCTGCGCCTGGCCGCCCAAGGCCGCGACGGCGCGCGGGCGCTGAACTTCTGGCGCCGCGTCGACAGCAAGCGCGAGCATCTGGAGATGGCCGATCAAGTGTTGGAGCGCCTGCAACTCACCCGTCGCGCCGATACCCTGGCGGGCGAGTTGTCCCACGGCCAGCAACGCGTGCTGGAAGTCGGCATGTCGATCTGTTCCAAACCCAAACTGCTGATGCTCGACGAACCCACGTCGGGCATGGGCATCGATGACATTCCGATCATGACCCAGTTGATCAGCGACCTCGGTCGCGACCACACGGTGCTGTTGATCGAACACAACATGAGCATTGTCATGTCCATCAGCCAACGCATCACCGTGATGAGTCACGGGCAGATCCTGGTGGAGGGCACGCCGGAGTTTGTGCGTGCCGATGAGCGTGTGCGTACGGCGTATCTTGGGGAGGCTGCCTGATGCTGATTGTCGAGAATATCCATTCCTACTATGACAAGAGCCATGTGCTCGAAGGCGTGTCGCTCACGGTCAATCCCGGCGAACTGGTGACGCTGCTCGGCCGCAACGGCGCGGGCAAGACCACCACGCTGCGCAGCATCCTCGGGATTATCTGCCCGCGCCAGGGCCAGATTCACTTCAACGGCCAGGCGCTGGTGGGCCAGAAGATCTTTGAAATCGCCCGTCAGGGTTTAGCGCTGGTGCCGGAGAACCGCGGGATTTTCCGCCTGCTGACCGTCGAGGAAAACCTGCGTATCGCCGTGCGCAAGACCAGCCGCTGGCAGCTTGAAGACGTCTACGGCATGTTCCCGCGCCTCAAGGAGCGGCGTAAAAACGCCGGCCACGCGCTGTCCGGCGGCGAGCAACAGATGCTCGCCATCGCCCGCGCGCTGCTCAACGACCCCAAGCTGCTGATCCTTGACGAGCCCACCGAAGGCCTGGCCCCAGTAATTGTCGACGAGTTGGTGAAGATCCTGCGCAAGGTCAAGGACGACGGCCTGCCGGTGTTGCTGGTGGAACAGAACCTGATGGTCTGCGACAAGCTCGCCGACCGCCATTACGTGCTCGAACAGGGCCGCGTCGTATACGAGGGCAGCGCCGCAGCCTTCCGCGCCGACCCGAGCATCAAGAACCGCTACCTGGCCCTGAGTGCCTGACCGGAGATTTGCACATGAATAGTTTTGCGCAACCGCTCAAGAGCAATTCCCCACTGATCAACCGCGACCGCTTGTGGCAATCGTTGATGGACCTGGCTCAGCTTGGCGCTACGGTCAAAGGCGGCGTGTGCCGCCTGGCCCTTACCGACCTCGACCGCCAGGCCCGAGACCTGTTTGTGCAATGGTGCGAGGCCGCCGGGTGCAGCGTCAGTGTCGATGCCATTGGCAACATTTTTGCGCGCCGTGCCGGTCGCAATCCCGCCCTGCCCCCGGTGATGACCGGCAGCCATATCGACACGCAGCCCACCGGCGGCAAGTTCGATGGCTGCTACGGCGTGATGGCCGGGCTGGAAGTGATCCGCACCTTGAATGACCTGAATATCCAGACCCAAGCCCCCATCGAGGTGGTGGTGTGGACCAACGAAGAAGGCTCACGCTTCCCGCCGTGCATGATGGGTTCCGGGGTGTTTGCCGGCAAGTTCGACTTGCAGGACACCCTCGACAAACTCGATGACCAAGGCCTGTCGGTAGGCGCCGAATTGCAGCGCATCGGCTACGCCGGTTCGCGCGCGGTACTCGGCCACCCGGTCGGCGCGTATTTCGAGGCGCATATCGAGCAAGGCCCGGTGCTGGAAGACCGCGCCACCACCATCGGCGTGGTCATGGGCTGCCTCGGCCAGAAGTGGTTCGACCTGACCCTCACCGGCGTCGAAGCCCACGCCGGTCCGACGCCCATGCACCTGCGCAAGGACGCCCTGGTGGGCGCCGCCGAAGTGGTCAGCGCGGTCAACCGCATCGCCCATCAACAGCAACCCCACGCCTGCGGCACGGTTGGTTGCCTGAACCTGCACCCCGGCTCGCGCAATGTGATTCCCGGCCAGGTGCACATGACCATCGACCTGCGTCACCTGCATGCCGACAAGTTGCAAGCGATGGTCGATGAAGTACGCGGCGTGATCCAAGCCACCTGTGCCCGGCACGGCCTGACCTTTGAACTGACACCCACCGCCGACTTCCCGCCGCTGGACTTCAACCCGGCCTGCGTCAACGCGGTGCGTGATGGCGCCCAAGCGCTGGGCTTGAGCCATATGGACATTGTCAGCGGCGCCGGGCATGACGCGATTTTTGTCGCCGAACTCGGCCCGGCCGGGATGATCTTTGTGCCGTGCGAAGGTGGCATCAGCCATAACGAAATCGAAAACGCCGCGCCGGATGACCTGGCAGCGGGCTGCGCGGTGTTGCTGCGCGCCATGGTCAACGCGGCGCAGGGAGAAGTGGCATGAGTGAGATTGGCCAACTGACGGCGGTGCAACTGCTGCAGCATTTTCGCGACAAGACCTTGTCACCGGTAGACGTCACTGAAGACGCTCTGCTGCGGATTGAGCGCTATAACCCGGTGGTGAACGCCTATTGTCACGTAGACCCCGAAGGCGCATTGAACGCTGCGCGGGCCTCGGAACAACGCTGGTTGAAAGGTGAACCCTGCGGCGCCCTGGACGGCGTGCCTGCGTCGATCAAAGACTTGACGCTGACCATTGGCATGCCGACGCGCAAGGGTTCGCGCACCACATCTGCCGAAGGCCCGTGGGATGTGGATGCGCCCTTCTCAGCCTTGATGCGCAAGGCCGGCGCGGTGTTGCTGGGTAAAACCACCACGCCGGAATTCGGCTGGAAAGGCGTCACCGATAACCCGCTGTACGGCATCACCCGCAACCCGTGGGACATACGCACCACAGCGGGCGGTTCGTCGGGTGGCGCCGGTGCGGCGGCGGCGCTGAACCTGGGCGTATTGCACCAGGGCAGCGATGCCGGGGGTTCAATCCGCATTCCCTGTGCGTTCACCGGCACCTTCGGCATCAAGCCAACCTTCGGCTATGTGCCGCAGTGGCCGGCCAGTTCCATGACGATTCTGTCGCACCTGGGGCCGATGACGCGCACCGTGGAAGACACCGTGCTGATGCTGCAAACCGTGGCCCAACCGGATGCGCGCGATGGCCTGATCGGGGCGCCGCGCAGCACACCGTGGTTGTCGGGCGCAACGGATTTGACGGGGTTGCGTGTGGCCTACAGCCCCACGTTCGGCTATGTGGACGTGGACCCGCAAGTGGCCAAAGTGGTTGCCCAGGCGGTTGAGGGCCTTGTGCAACTGGGGGCTCATGTCGAGCAGATCGACCCAGGCTTCAGCGACCCGCTGGAGGTGTTCAGCACCTTGTGGGCAGCCGGCGCGGCGCGCCTGACGGGCTCCATGAGTGATGCGCAAAAACAATTGCTCGACCCCGGTTTGCTGCGCATCGCCCAACACGGCCAGCAGTTGAGCCTCGGCGCTTTCAACGACGCCCTTGAAGCACGTGCGGCGTTGGTGGCGAGGATGGCGGCGTTTCATGAGCACTACGACATATTGGTCTCGCCGATGATGCCGATTACCGCCTTCGCGGCTGGGCACAATGTGCCGCCGGGTTCGTCGATGAAAGAATGGATGGAGTGGACGCCGTTTACTTATCCGTTCAATTTGACCCAACAACCGGCGGCGTCGGTGCCCTGCGGGTTCGCGGCGAATGGCTTGCCGGTGGGCTTGCATGTGGTGGGTGCGCGGTTTGCGGATGAGCAGGTATTGAGGGTGTGTCAGGCCTATGCCAAAGCCTTCCCTACCGAACACCTTGAGGCGCCGCGCGGGCTCTGAACCGTGCATGTGCGGTGGCATCCGGCTTATAATCCGCGCTTCATTTTTTGTTGCGCGGATTGTTTCAGATGCTATTCACGAGGACTTTTCTGGCGAGTGCAGTGCTCGCCCTCTTGCCGGCCATGGTCCATGCCACAGCGTTGGACTTGAGCTACGAAGCGCCTGTGCTTGAGGCGGTGCCACACGATGCACCGGCGACGGCCAAATCGCTGTTCCCGGTTCAGACCCAGGCGCCGGTGACGTTCGAGTACAAGTGCAAGGGGCCGCGTTGTCAGTATGAGGATGACCTGGAGCAGCGGCACGAAGATCAGACCACGCAAAGTTGGTCCATCGGGATTCACTAGGGTTCGGCCTGCCTTGAGCTGAAATGTAATCAACTGTGGGATGTGGGTAGTTTGCGATGGCGGTCTTTGGGTGGTGTACATATCCGTTGCTGCGGTAACGGCGGCCTATGGTTCCGCTCTTACAGCGGCTCACTTTTTGAAGGACCAAAAAGTAAGCAAAAAGTCCTCGCCCAACACTCGGTGCCTCGCTGTGGCTCGGCATGCCCGCAATCCGCCAGTGATTTGGGGGGCCGCCGCCACGCGCCATCCATGGCGCGGGGCGGCTAAACCGGCATCCCTGCCGGTTTACCCCCCAAATCACTGTCAGATTCCGGCCATCGTGTTTGACGGGGCGATTTCAGATCAAGATCAAAAGCGTAGATCAAAAGACCGCTGACTTCGTCATCGAAAAGGATGTAAGGGCCAGAGCAACAGCAACAGCAACAGCAACAGCAACAGCAACAGCAAAGCCATACTCGGTCAAAGGTGGGAGCTGGCTTGCCTGCGATGGCATCAACTCGGTGTGCCTGATGTACCGAGGTGTCTGCATCGCAGGCAAGCCAGCTCCCACAGAAAAGCAGTTCTTCAGTGTATGCAAATCCGCAGTCGACCTCATATTCAAAACTGCATGCGGTCAACTGTGGGAGCGGGCTTGCTCGCGAATGCGGTATGTCAGTTATAGATGAATTGACTGACCCACCGCATTCGCGAGCAAGCCCGCTCCCACATTTAAACCGAGTTGCATCAGGTAGATAGGCTGTTGCTTTGCACTTGATCTGGCTTTTGCTTCAACCACTCAGGTCGGCTTTCAGGCCGCCGTGCTGTAGATCTTGATCTTGATTTTGATCTGAGGCGCCCCGTTAACCACGATGGCCGAACGCAGGCTTGAATCCGTGGGTAACCCGGCAGGACGCCGGGTTAGCCGCGCTGGGCCAAGGATGGCCCATCGCGGCGGCCCACGGACTCAAGCCGGAGTGCGGGCACACCGAGCCTAGGCGAGGTGCCGAGTGGTGGGGCACAGACCTTTTGGTGGACTTGTTCCCTCAAAACGTACGCCATGAAGCGAGTGTTAAGCAGTTTGCTTCAGTTGCTTTGCGTAGTCATTAGGTGAGCTGTATCCCAGCGCCGAGTGCAGCCGTGCCGCGTTGTAAAACCCATGGATGTAGCTTGCGATTGATGCATGGGCCTGTGCTTTGCTGGGATACACACCGATGGCTTCCTCCTTCTTGAGTGTGGCAAAAAAGCTCTCTGCCACGGCGTTATCCCAGCAATTCCCCTTACGGCTCATGCTTTGCACGAAGCCTCTTTCCGCGATCATGCTACGAAAACCGCTACCGGTGTATTGTCGGCCTCGATCAGAGTGAAAAATTACACCGTGATCAACTGGCGCTCTGGTCCAGGCGTTCATGAACGCCTGTTGTACCAAACCCTCGGGCATACGATCCGACAGGCTGTAACCCAGCACCTGCCGGGTCTGGATACTCAACACCACAGCCAAGTACAACCAACCCTGGCGAGTCGAAATATATGTGATATCCCCCACCCAGGCGGGTGCCGGGCTTGTCACGGAAAAACGTCGTTTCAACACGTTGTCAGAAATGGGTTGGATATACCGGTTATCCATCGAGTGTTTGAACCGGGCTTTGATTTTTCCTCGCAGCATCTCCTCTCTCATCAGACGAGCTACTCGCTTGTGCCCTATCGCGTACGAACGGTTATGAAGCGCCTTAACCATGCGTGGGCGCCCATAAGTGCCTCGGCTTGCCCGATGAATCGCACGAATTTCCAAGCGAATCGCCGCATCTGGATCAGGACGTTTCTGACGCTTCAAATAGCCGTGAAAGCCCGACACCGAGACCTCCATCACTCGACATAACAGCCTGACTGGAAAGTGAGTCCGTTCACGGGCGACGAAGGCGTATCTCAGTTGGACTCTCTGGCAAAGAACGCCGTCGCTTTTTTTAGGATTTCTCGCTCCATTTTGAGCGTGGCATTTTCAGCTCGAAGCCGAGCCAGCTCACTTTCCAGGTCAGAGACCGGATGCCGGGCAGGAGAACTGAGAGGACGCCCGTTGCGTGCGGCGTCCAGCCAATTACCTAAGGTTTTGACCGAGATATCCAACTGTCGGGCAGCTTCTCCTCGACCAATGCTTTCAGCGAGTGTCACTGCCTGAGCTTTGAAGTCATCGGTGTAACGGCGGCGAGTTTGCTGTGCCATAAGTGCCTCCAAGATTGCGATTAAAATATCGCTTCTTGGCGTCCGCTGCGAGGGAACAAGTCCATGGTTACTTTTGGGGCGTTTGCCAAAAGTGACCCGCTGTAAGAGCGGAACCCTAAGCCGCCGTTACCTAAATAACGGATATACACCCAACAACCCCACACACACGCCAGCTTCGAGCACATTCCATTACACTGTCCCCCATTCATCCCCGGGGGCTTCATGGACATCGAACTGGCACGCACTTTCCTCGAAATCACCCGCTGCGGCAGCCTGGCCGCGGCCGCCGAGAAACTGCACGTCACCCAGACCGCCATCACCGCGCGGGTCAAAAGCCTGGAAAGCCAGTTGGGCAGCACGCTGTTTGTGCGCAACCGCGCCGGCGCCAGGCTGACCGCCGATGGCGAGGCGTTTGTGGTGTACGCCAACCAACTGCTGCAAACCTGGGAAGCCGCCAAGCGCGACCTGCCGCTGCCCGATGGCTACCGCAATGTGCTGCACATCGGCGGCGAGGTCAGCCTGTGCAACCCGTTGATGCTCGGCTGGGCCAAGGCCTTGCGCGAACAGATCCCCGGCCATGCGCTGCGCACCGAAGTGCGTGAAGGTGAATACCTGTTACGCCAACTGGAACTGGGCGTGCTGGATGCCGCGCTGGTATTCCAGCCGCAATACTGGCCAGGCCTACAGGTCGAACAAGTGCTGGAAGAAAAACTGATCCTGGTGCAGTTAACCAGCAAACCCGCCCCTTACGTGTATATCGACTGGGGCCAGGGCTTTCGCCAGCAACACGACGCCGCGCTGCCCGAAAAGGCCCGTGCCGCGCTGAGTTTCAACCTCGGGCCACTGGCCTTGCAGTACATCCTGGAGAACGGCGGCGCCGGGTACTTCCGCACGCGGGTGGTGCAAAGCTACCTGGACAGCGGCGTCATGCAGCGCGTGCCGAAAGCGCCGGAATTCAGCTTCCCGACCTATCTGGTCTACTCACGGGCGCGGGATTCGGCGGTCTTGCAGCAGGCGCTGGGGCTGCTGCGCGAAGTGGTCAAGGCCGAAAGCGACTGGTCCCAACGCTGGGACCCGCTGATTTGAATCACCCTACGCCCGCGCGCATGCTAGCCTGCGGATGTTTCCCAGCGCAGCCTTACCGATGAACAAGAAAAAGTCCGTCACCATCAGCGACATCGCCAAACGGGTGGGCATGACCACCATCACGGTGTCCCGCGCACTGAGCAAACCCGACCTGGTCAAGCCCGCCACCCTGGCGCGCATTCTCGAGGTGGCGCGTGAGCTGGACTACGTGCCCAATGCCTTCGCACGCGGGCTCAAGCGCAGTGAGAGCCTGATCATCGGCGTGATCACCGCCTCGGTCGACAACCCGTTCTACAGTGAGATGATCAAGGCGATTTCCCGCGAGGCGAAGCAGCACGGCTACACCATCATGCTGGTGGACACCGATGAGCTGGAAGAACTCGAAAGCAAGGCCGTCGATACACTGCTGGGCTATCGCGTGGCGGGCATCATCTTGTCGCCGGTCTCCGACGAGCCCAGCTACCAACCCGACTATCTGGAGCGCCTGGGCAACGGCAAAACCCCGGTGGTGTTGCTCGACCGCACGCTCCACGACAGCCCGTTCAGCCGCGTGGTGCTCGACAACTACCACAGCGGCATCCAGGCCGCGCACTACCTGTTGCGCCAGACACCCGAGCTCAAGCGCCTGCTGGTACTGACCGGCCCGGAGCATTCACGTATCACTGTGGAGCGCCTCAAGGGGCTGCGCGAAGTGCTGGCTGAGCACCCTCATATTCAGGTCGAAGTGCAGGCCGGTGACTACACGCTGATGCCGTCTTACCTGCACACCCTCGACTACCTGGCCGAGCACTCCGCGCCCGATGCGATCATGGGTTTCAACCAGTTGATCACCCTCGGCGCCCTGCGTGCATTGCGCATGCACAACATCGCCCACGACAGCCTGACCATCTGCGGCATCGACCGCCTGCCCTTCGCCGATATCTTCGGCGTGCCGATCGCCTGCGTGGCCCACGACGCCTCACTGGCCGGCAGCAGCGCGGTACGCCTGCTGCTTGACCGCTTGCAGGACCCGCACAAGCCACGGGACAAAGTGGTGATCGCCGGCGTGCTGGAAAACGGCTAGCGGCTGGTGTAGCCACCATCGATCGGCAGGCTCACGCCGCTGATCATGCTGGCGGCATCGCTGAGCAGGAACAGCACCGGCAGCGCGACTTCCACGGATTGCGCGAAACGCCCCAGCGGAATGGCCGCCAGCGCCGGATCGCGTTTGGCCGGGTCAGACCAGGCCTTGGTTGCCATGGGCGTGAGTGTGACCGTGGGGTTGACGCTGTTCACCCGAATGCCAAAGCGCCCCCACTCGGCGCACTGCACGCGGGTAATCGCGTCCAGTGCGGCCTTCGAGGCGCAGTAGCCGAGGTGATCGTCCAGCGCCACCAGCGAGGCTTGGCTTGAGACATTGACGATGCTGCCGGGGATGTTGGCTTCGATCATTTTTGCCGCCACTCGGCTGGCGACCTGTGCGGCGGCGCGGGCGTTGACCTGCATGACCTGATCGAACGCCTCCGCGCTGATGGCGGCGGCGGGTTCCAGGCGTGAGATGCCGGCGCAGTTGACCAGGCCATGCAGTGGCGGCAAGTCGGCCAGGGCTTTATCCAGGGCGATGCTGTCGGCGATATCCACGCATAAGCTGTTGCAGCCCAACTGTGACAAGGCTTGCGCGTCGCGGCCGAGGGCGAACACTTCGGCACCGGCGGCAATCAGCTGTTGGGCGATTTCGCGACCGATGCCGCTGCTGGCGCCCGTGACTAGGATGCGCTGGCGGGTGAAGTTGAAGGTGGTGGTCATGGTCACTTCTCGATAAACAATGAAGATCCCTGTGGGAGCTGGCTTGCCTGCGATAACAGAGTGTCAGCCAGCACATTTGGCACTGATACACCGCTATCGCAGGCAAGCCAGCTCCCACATTTTTGATCTGTGTTGGGTCAGTTGGTTTGCAGGTTGTGCATGATCGGTTTGAGGGCGGGATACAGCTTCAGGTACTCAGCAAACGCCCGGTCATAGGTCATGACATTTTCGCGCTTGGGCTGTGCCCGCAACTCCAACTGCACCCAGCCTTTATCCATCTCGCCATCACTCACCAACCCCACCGTATGCGCCGCCAGCAACGCCGCGCCCAAGGCCGCTTCCACCTCCTGCACGATGGTGTAAACCGGGTAACGCGTAACATCGGCAATAATCTGCATCCACAAATCCGAATGGCTCGCGCCGCCCACCACAATCAAGCGTGGGTCCAGCGAATGTGCGCCCTGGGTACCGGCTTCAATGTTGTGGCGCAGGGCAAAACTCACGCCTTCAAGCACTGCGCGGTACAGGTGAATACGGCTGTGATACAGGTTCAGCCCGACGAAACTGCCACTGGCGCGGTCATCCCACACCGGGCTGCGTTCACCCATCAGGTACGGCAAAAACAACAAACCTTCGCTGCCCGCCGGAACCTGGGTGGCGCTCTGCTCCAGCAACACCAGGCTGTCCTGGCCGCTGGCCTGGGCCTGTTGTTCTTCGGCCTGGCAGAACTGCTCGCGAAACCAGCTGACCGACGCCCCGGCGGTGATCGCGCCGCCAAAGATGTACAGGTCCCGATGGCCGTTGTAGACATGCGGCATGCTCACCAAGCCATGGTGTGCGTCCACGTGCTGGTTCAGATAACCCCAGCACATGCTGGTGCCGATCATAGCCACATGGTTGCCCGGCTGCGTAACACCCGCCGCCAGCGTGGCCATCGCCGCATCCACACCGCCGGCCAGGATCGGCGTGCCGGCCTGCAAGCCCAGGCGCGTGGCCCAGCTTTCAAGCAAGCCGCCCACCACCTCACCGGAATACACCAACCGCTCGGGCATCATGGCCTGTGGAATGCCCAGTGCATCGAGCATCTCGGCGGACCAGCCGCGCGCCTTCACGTCGTAAACCCCGCCAATATTGCCGGCGCTGCTATGGTCCACCGCCAATTCGCCGGTAAGGCACCAGTTGATATAGCTGTTGGGTGGCAGCAGGTAGCGCGTGTCAGCCCACACCTGCGGCTGATGCTGCTTGAGCCAGAGTATCTTGGTGAAACCGTAGTAGCTGTCCACCGAGTTGCCGGTGATTTCGAACAAGCGTTCCTGGTCCAGGTGTTCACGCACCCACGCCACCTGCTCGCCGGCGCGGCGGTCCATCCAGATCAGGCACGGGTGCAGCGGCGTGATCTGCGTGTCAACGGCAATTCCCGAACCGCCGTACAGGCTGCTGATGCACAGCGCCTTGACCTGCCCGGCCGCCACGCCGGATGTGGCCATGCACTGCGCCACACACGCCTCGACCGCCGACAGCCAGACCTGCGGCCATTGCTCGGCCCAGCGCACTTTCGGGGTATCGACGCGATACCCCTGGCTGTGCTGGGCGATGATCGTACCTTGACCATCCACCAGCAGCGCCTTGGTGCTCTGGGTTCCTATATCGACACCCATTACATAGTTCATAGATCAAATCACCGGCTTCAACAGCACCTTGATCGATTTGGTCGAGTTAGCCAACGCAAAGGCCTCGGCAAAATCATCCAGCGGGAAGTCATGGGTAACGATGCCCTTGGACGTCACCAGGCCACGCTCGAACAGGTCGATAGCGATCGGGTAGCAATACGGGCCCAGGTGCGCGCCGCGTACGTCCAGCTCCTTGCGGTCGCCGATGATCGACCAGTCGACGCTGGTTTCGGCGCCAAACACACTGAACTCGACAAAACGCCCGAGCTTGCGGATCAGGTCCAGACCCTGGGTCACGCCCGCCGGCACGCCTGTGGTTTCAATGTACACGTCGCAACCATAGTTATCGGTGAGGCCGTTGATGATCTCGCGGGCATTGTCGCGGGACGGGTTGATCACCACATCGGCACCAAACTGCTTGGCCAGTTCCAAACGCTCGTCGACCATGTCGATCACCACCAGTTTTTTCGGGGTTTTCAGCGCGGCGACCTGAACCATGCACAGCCCCAGCGTCCCGGCCCCGGCGATCACCACCACGTCGTCAAGCTGGATTTCGCCACGGTTGACGGTGTGGATCGAGCACGCCATCGGCTCCACCAGCGCCGAGTCTTCCAGCGACACCGACTCGGGAATCTTGTGCACGATGGCGGTCTTGGGAATGCGCATGTACTGGGCCATGCCGCCTTCGGCGACTTCACGCTGGAAGCCGAAGATATTGTGCACTTCGCACATCCAGTACTTGCCCGACTTGCAGAAGCGGCACTTGCCGCACGGCACGATCTGCTCGGCGATCACCTTGTCGCCCACCGCCACTTCAAAGTGCTCGCCGGCGCCCTCGCCCACTTCTTCCACGTAGCCGAAAAACTCATGGCCCGGCACCACCGGCGCCTTGACCCACGGGTTGTCGCCACCCCAGAACATCGCCGCGCCGGAGTGGCATTTGCAGTCACTGGCGCAGATGCCGCAGGCGGCAATGCGGATCACCAGTTCATTGGGGCGCGCCTTGGGTTTGCCGATGCGTTCCAGGCGGTAGTCTTTGGGGCCGTGGCAGACGACGGCTTGCATCTCGGTGTGCTTGTCCATGTGTTCGGTCCTTTCTTGTCAGGTGTTTATTTATGGCGCTGACGGCTGATAAAAATCGCCAGCAAAATGATCCCGCCCTTGATCACGCTCTGGACGTAGGGCGAGACCCCGAGCATGTTCAAACCGTTATTGAGTACGCCCAGCAGCATGGCGCCGAGCAAGGTGCCAACAATGACCCCGCGCCCGCCGGCAATCGACGCACCGCCGAGTACCACCGCCGCAATCGCATCCAGCTCGAACGACACGCCGGCGTTCGGCTGGCCGCTCATCAGGCGCGAGGTGAGCACCAGACCGGCAATCGCTGCGGTCAGGCCGCTGATGCCGTACACCAGCAACTTGAAGCGCGCCGCCCGCACGCCCGACAAACGCACCGCTTCTTCATTGCCGCCGATGGCGTAGATGTAGCGGCCGATGCGTGTGTGTTGCAGCAACACATAGGCGGCAAAGTAGGTGACCAGCATGATCAGGATCGGCACGTCGACGCCGAACAGGCTCTGGCGGCCGAAGAAACCGAACCACTCCGGCAACCCCGAAATCGGGTAGCCGTCTGTGTACATCAGGCCCAGGCCTCGGGCGATGCCCATGGTCGCCAGGGTGACGATGATCGGCGGCATGTGCAGGTAGGCGACGAACAAGCCATTGCCGATACCGAAGGCCACGCCGATCAGCATGCCGGCGCCAATCGCCAGGCCCGGCGGCAGGCCCGCGACCATCAGCCCGGCGGTCAAGGTGCCCGACAGCGCCATCACCGGCCCCACCGACAGGTCGATGCCACCGGTGAGAATCACGCAGGTCATGCCCACCGCGATAATCGCGTTGATCGACACCTGGCGCGCAATGTTCGACAGGTTGCTGGTGGTGAGGAAGTTATCGCTGGCGAAGATCATCACCAGGGTCACCACCACCAACCCTACGAAGGGATAAAACGCCGGCGAGCGCACCAGCCGCGCCAGGTTCAGGCGCAATCGACGGGTGTCGCCGGTATTAATGGACCTGTTCACTTGAGCCCCCTGTTGCATGGCGCATGACCTCTTGTGGGTTGACGGCGGCCGCTTCCAGCAGCTTGACGATGGCGCCCTTGTGGAACACGGCGACGCGGTCGCACATGCCGATGACTTCGGGCAGTTCGGAAGAAATCATGATGATCGCGTAGCCTTGTTCGGTGAGGCTGCGCATCAGGGCGTAGATCTGCGCCTTGGCGCCAACGTCGATGCCACGTGTGGGTTCATCGAACACCAGCACGTCGCAGTGGTGGTTGATCCAGCGTGCAATCACAACCTTTTGCTGGTTGCCGCCGCTGAGGTTGAACACCCGGCTTTCGCCGCTGGGCGCCTTGATCGACAGCTGACGCATCAACGCGTCGACGCTGGCGCATTCCTTGGCTTTGTCGATCAGGCCCGAGGCGTTCTGGTACTTGGGCAGGTTGTTCAGGGAGATGTTTTCGCGAATGCTGAAATCGGTGATCAGCCCTTCGCTCTTGCGGCTTTCCGGCAGCAGGCCAATGCCGTGGGCCAGAGCCTGCGCCGGGTCATCGAGGGTGACTTTCTCGCCGCGCAACCACACGTCTTTGCTCACTGACGGCAGCGCACCCATCATGCCCAGCGCCAGCTCGGTACGACCGGAGCCGACCAGCCCGGCAAAGCCGAGGATCTCGCCCTTGTGCAGCTGAAAGCTGTTGCGCGGGCCGTTACGCACCAACTGGATGTCCTTGACCTCCAGCAACAGCGGGCCACGGTCTTTCGTGGGTTTGGGTGGAAAGCTGTTTTCCAGGCGCCGGCCGACCATCATCTCGACCAGCCGATCGATATCACTGTCGGCCACGTCGGTCACGCCCACGTTACCGCCATCGCGCAGCACGCTGATGCGGTCGCACACCTGGAAAATCTCCTCCAAGTGGTGAGAGATAAAGATCACCGCCACGCCCTGGCGCTTGAGTTCGCGCATGATCTCGAACAACAGCTCGGCTTCGCTGGGCGTGAGGGTGGCGGTCGGTTCATCGAGTACCAACAGGCGCGCATCCAGGGCCAGCGCCTTGGCGATCTCAACGAATTGCTGCTCGGCCACACTCAGGTGCTTGACCGCACATTGCAGGTTGATACTCACACCGAGGCGCTTGAATAACGCCTGGCTGGCCTCGACCATTTCGCGTTTGCGCAGCAGGCCGAAGCGGTTGCTGAGCTCATGGCCGAGGAAGATGTTTTCCACCGCCGTAAGGTAGGGAATCAGGCTGAATTCCTGGAACACGATGCCAATACCGGCGGCGATTGCGTCGCGGTAAGTGGCAAATTTTTGCACCTGGCCATCGATCAAAATCTGCCCTTCGTCCTGATGCTCGACACCGCCGAGGATCTTCATCAGGGTCGATTTGCCCGCGCCATTTTCACCCAGCAACGCATGGATTTCGCCGCGCTCGACCTGCAGGTTGATGGACTTGAGGGCCTGTACGCCCGGGTAGCGCTTACAGATATTTTCCAGCTTCAGAAGACTGCTCATACCGCCGACCTCGTATTCAGAAGGAGACCTCAAGCCCCACGGTTCACGTGGGGCCGGGGCGATTTACCAGCTGAAGTCCTTGGCCTTGGCCTGGTCGATCAAAGTGATATCGACGGGAATGGTGGCCGGCACTTGCGAGCCCCACTTTTTGGCCAGGGCGATGCCCAGGGCCAGGCGAATCTGATCGCGCGGGTATTGCGCCGAGGTGGCGATGAACTTGCTGCCGGGCTTCTGGATCGCCTTGATGGCTTCCGGTGCACCGTCGACGCTGACCAGTTTCACGTCCAGGCCGCTGGCCTCGATGGCCGACAGGGCGCCGAGGGAGCCGTTGTCATTCACGCTGAAAATACCCTTGAGGCCCGGCTGGGCCTGCAGCATGTTTTCGGTGACGGTCAGCGCCTGGTCACGTTCCTGCTTGCCGTTCTGGATGCTGACAATCTTGATGTCCGGGTGCTTGGCCACCGCCTCTTTGCAGCCGCGTACACGCTCAAGGATCGGCACCACGGCGATGCCGTCGAGGATCGCGATGTTGCCTTTGTCGCCGATGTTCTTGGCCAGGTATTCACAGGCCTGGAAGCCGGCGTCGAAGTTTTTCGAACCGACGAAGGAGTCCAACGGACCGTCGGCCTGGGCGTCCACCGCGACCACGACCACACCCGCAGCGTGCGCAGATTTGACCGCCGATTGCACGCCGACCGAGTCGGTGGGGTTGATCAGCAGGATATCGATGCCTTTTTGTAGCATGTCTTCGACATCGCTGACCTGCTTGGACACGTCGTGGCGGGCGTCGGTGATGATCAGCTTCGCACCGATGGTCGCGCCGGCTTCTTCCAGGGCGTTTTTCATGGTGACGAAATAGGGGTTGTTGATTTCCTGGAAGGAGGCGCCGATGCGGATCGGTTTGGCGGCGTCGGCAAACGCTGCGCTGGTGGCGCCGAGGGTGATGCTGACAGCCAGTAAACACAGGGTTTTCGGGAGCATTTTCATGGCGTGGTTCTCTGTTTTGTTTTTATTTTTAGAGCAAATGTTATCGTTAACATTTTGCGAGAAGCTAGCAAGTAAATGGGGGCTGTGCAAGAGGCCATTGGTCGGTCGCGGTCGAAAGGTGGGAGTGGGCTTGTCTGCTGTGGCGGTTGGGCGGTGTACATATCCGTTGCTGCGGTAACGGCCGCTTAGGGTTCCGCTCTTACAAGGGGTCACTTTTGGCGGTGGGTCAGCCTATTCATCTGTCACTGACCCACCGCATTCGCGAGCAAGCCCGCTCCCACAGTTGACCGCATGCAGTTTTGGCGGATTTGCATGCGCTGACGAGCTGCTTTTCTGTGGGAGCTGGCTTGCCTGCGATGCAGACACCTCGGTACATCAGGCACACCGAGTTGATGCCATCGCAGGCAAGCCAGCTCCCACCTTTGACCGAGTATGGCTCTGCTGTTGCTGTTGCTGTTGCTGTTGCTGTTGCTGTTGCTGTTGCTGTTGCTCTGGCCCTTACATCCTTTTCGATGACGAAGTCAGCGGTCTTTTGATCTGCGCTTTTGATCTTGATCTGAAATCGCCCCGTCAAACACGATGGCCGGAATCTGACAGGGATTTGGGGGGTAAACCGGCAGGGATGCCGGTTTAGCCGCGCTGGGCCAAGGATGGCCCATCGCGGCGGCCCCCCAAATCACTGTCGGATTGCGGGCATGCCGAGCCACAGCGAGGCACCGAGTGTTGGGGCGAGGACCTTTTGGTTACTTTTGCGTCCTTGCAAAAGTGACCCGCCGTAAGGGCGGAACCCTAAGTGGCCGTTACCGCAGCAACGGATATGTACACCACCAAAAGACCACCATCTCAGCCAACCCAACTCCCCCACTCAAACCGCGGACTGCGCAAAAACTCGCACTATCTCGCGTACCAACTAAGCTCAGGCTCCAACAAAAAAACCCGAGCGTGCCACCATGGCCCATCCCACCGAGACCTTCCGCGCCGGCTACCGCGCCGCCGTGAGCGCCCGTTACAACCCCTGGCTGCACGCCGGTTTCGTGCTCGGCTACGGCATCGTCTGCATCGCCCTGGCCTGGTCCTCCACCGCGCACATCACCGCGCTCCAGTGGCTCACCGTGCCGCTGACGCTGGTGTTCTTCAACCTGTGCATCTACCTCGTGCACCGCCACCTGGGCCATCACAAACACAGCCTGGCCCGGCTGTTCTATGCGCGGCACACGGGTGACCACCACAGCTTTTTTACCCCCGGCCACATGACCTACGACAGCCCGCGAGACTGGCGTGTGATTCTGTTCCCGGCCTGGTTGATCGTGCTGCACAGCCTGGCGATCACCCTGCCCGCCTGGTGGCTGCTCAAACAATTGAACCCCAACGTCGCCGGGTTGTTTGCCGGGTGCATGATCCTTGGGTATTTACTTTACGAAGTGTTTCACGCCTGCGAGCACCTGCCCGCCGGGCACCCGGTGGCACGCCTGCCCTGGATTCGCCAGATGCACCAGTTGCATGCCCTGCACCACCGCCGTGAGCTGATGCAGGGGCGCAATTTCAATATCGTCCTCCCCCTGATGGATTACCTGTTCGGCACCCTGCACTGGGAGCCGAACGCCCACGACAACCAGGAATAGTCATGAGTACCCGCCCAAAAAAACTGCGCCATTTGCTCTTCGTACTGCTGCTTGCAGTCATCGCTTTTCTGCTGCTGATGCCCACCAAAGTGCAACCGGTGAACTGGTCGCCGCCCAAAGCGCCCTCGCTGAAAGACGGCGCCTACGCCGAGAACCAGCGGCTCAAGGGCATTGAAAAAATCGGCGCCCAGGACATCGCCGGCCCCGAAGCCTTGCTGCTCGACCCCCAGGGTTTTCTGATCAGCGGCCTTCAGGACGGGCGCATTATCCGCACCTCGCCAAACAGCCACACCCTGGAAGTGCTCGCCAACACCGGCGGACGCCCGCTCGGCCTGGCGTTACACCCGGATGGGCGATTGATCATTGCCGATGGAGTCAAGGGGTTGCTTGCCTTGGATGCCAACCGTCAACTCAAACTGTTGAGCAGCAGCGCTGACGGCGTACCCTTTGGTCTCACCGACGATGTGACCGTCGATGCCAGCGGACGCTATGCCTACTTCAGTGATGCATCGAGCCGCTGGGGCTACGGCCAGGACGGCACAGCGGTGATCGAGCATGGCGGCGACGGCCGGTTGCTGCGCTATGACTTCAGCACCGGCAGCACCGAAGTGTTACTGGACCGGCTGCAATTTGCCAATGGCGTGACTCTGGGCCCGGATGAAAACTACGTATTGGTGAACGAAACCGGCGCCTACCGCATCAGTCGCTACTGGCTCAAGGGCGAGCGCAGCGGCACCCATGACCTGTTTATCGACAACCTGCCGGGCCTGCCGGACAACCTCAGTTTCAACGGGCGCGACCGCTTCTGGGTGGCCCTGTATTCGCCACGCAACCCGTTGCTGGACGGTTTCGCCGGCTACCCACTGTTGCGCAAGGTGATGGTGCGCGCACTGATGGTGGTGCCCAAGCCCATCGAGCGCAAAGCCTTCGTGCTGGGGCTGGACACCGATGGCAAGGTCATCGCCAACTTGCAGGATGGCAGTGCGGGCAATTACTCGCCGGTCACTACCGCGCGCGAATACGGCGACTGGTTGTACCTGGGCTCGCTCACGAGCACCAGCATGGCGCGCCTGCCGTTAAAGTTGGCGCTGGCTGGCGAATAAAAAAAAGGGGCAGCCTGTTCAGGCCGCCCCTTCTGATTTACATCAAGGTATCAATGGATGATGTCTTGGGTGCAGATGTGCCCAAAGGTCACATATTGCACATTGTCACCGCCGACACCCACGCCCGGGAACTCGTCCAACTCGATACGCCAGCCGCCGAAGTTGAAGGTGGTGTCCCAGGTGTACTGAACGCCGGTGCTGCTGTCCGGGTACTGCACGCGGTTATCGCCAAAGCAGGTACCGAGCGCGGCACTGGCCTGGGATGTGCCGGCACTGTTGGTGGTGGCCTTGAAGTCGGTCCAATGGAACTCGGTGCCCTCAAAGCGCTTGTCGACACGCAGCACAGGTGTGACGCCCAGCAGCGGCGCGCCCGTGGAGTCGGACCAGTTGGTGGTCCAGTTCAACGTGCGCCCCGCCTGAGTCGCCATCCAGAATATCGATGCCGGCACCCGCACGATGTTGTCGCCAGTTACTTGCGAGCTGTTCAGCCGTGGCGCAGAGCCGAGGCTCAACTGGTAGTACTTGCTCGGGTCCTGCGTCACGGCCGGGTTGGCGCGCACACGCACCTTGACGGTCGTACCCGGCGTGACACTCGGGTAGGTGGACGTAGAACCGGCTGGCACGACGATCCAGTTGACGCCATCAAAGCGCTCGAAGATCCACTGGTTACGGCTGCCACTGTCATCGCCTGCCAGGTACATGCTCACGGCCTGGCCACGCACGGCCTTGAAGTCGAAGTAATCAACGTCGTTGGCGTTGTCGAGGTTGCCGCTCACCTTGTTCATGGTGTCCGGCAGCGCAAAGGCGTCTTGCGGCGTGTCGTTGGGCTCGAAGGCATCGATGTTGGTGTCTGCCGCTACGCCAAAACTGAACTGCGCATTGGTTGCGGTCTTGGCCACCATGTACCAGTAGTAGTCACCGGCCGGCAGTACACCGTCGATGTATTCATCGGCATTGCCGGCGTTGTCGGAGGTCGCCAGCAGTTGCGGATTACCTTGGCCGTCATCGCGGAACAGGCTCAGCGACATGTCGGCGCCGGCACTCTGGTTGATCAACTGCACCAGCACCCGCGCGCTTTTTGGCAGGTTGAAGTGGTAAGGGAAATCCTGGCCCGTTTGCACTTCGCTGATGGTGTAGAGGGTGTTGATATCCAGGGTCGGAAACAGTGGAACAAAGTCGGCGACCGCTGCACTTTTCAGCTCGCTCTGATTCGGCTTTTTCAACGTGCCGATAACGGTGTTGAACGGTGCGGACCTGGCCGCTTTAGTGACTGTCTTGGTCTTGCCGTCCCGCGCCTCCAGGAGCTTTTGCCGCAGCGCCTCCGAAATCGGCACCGCAGTGAGCGTGCCGCCAGGCTTGAGCGCGTCAATCTCGCTTTGGCTGACTGTGCCGGGGGTGAGTTTGGGAAGGGTCAGGTCGGCCAGGGCAGAGGCCGAGATAAAGCAGGAGGCCATCATGGCCGCGCCCAGCATAAAGGCTTTGGTTGGTTTCATTTTTTATCCATCCATAGTTAAAAAATTGATGCTCAGGTGAGCGGTGACATCCGGTCACCTGGGATGGAATGTAGAACAATACTGTATATATGACCAGTACTTTTGCTAAAAAATTTGCACGCACGCGCCAGCGCGCCCGAACACATGCCAGGCGCGGGAAATCACATTTGGGAAGTTGCCTACTCGGCAGAGAAAAATCGCCTACAAAAACCCGCGATCAATACCCGGTCATCTCCAGATACCCCACACCACCGTCAAACTGCACCGGCCCTTCCCAGTACGGAATACTGAGGTTCATCCATGCCTTTGGATTGACGGCCTGGGGCGTAATGTCCAGTTGTTTGCCGGGTATTTTCAATGACCAGCGCGTGGGCACAGAGCGCCCGTCAATGTCGGTGGTGGCCAGCGGTGTGAGCTGAATATCGGCGTTATGCAGGGTCTGGGTATGCCCTTCGCGGTCGATCCAGGTGCCGGTCAGATAACCCGCGCCGCCCTTTTGCCGCACGCGAAACAGCATCAACTGCTCGCCACGGTCCAGGTGCAGGGAGAACCAGTCCCAGCCGGTCTGGCTGGCGGCCAGCGGTTGACTGCTCCACTCGCGGTCGAGCCAGGCCGGGCCGCTGACCTGGTAGGTGGTGCCGTCGAGGGTGACATTGCCTGCTGCGGTAAAAAACGGCTGGCTGTAGTAGTAGGACGCCTGGCCTTGATCGGATTTGCGGCTGTAGCCGTTATCACCCTGCAACACCAATGGGCGACTGGAGGTCAGGTGCAAATCGTAGGCAAACTGCGGGCCGGTGGCCTTGAGTTGCATATCGGCCAAGGCGCTGGCGGCACCGGGCCGTGTGGCGAAACTCCAGTCGTCGAGCCAGGCCGTGAACGGCTCTGCCTGGGCGCCGGCCTGGCCAACGCCGCCACGGGCGTAGCGCTCAGCAGCGTAATGACGGGTGGCAGACGTGACGGCGGCATGGCCCAACCAGATCGTCGAGTCGCGCCAGCCCGCCTGTACCGGCCCGGCCTTCAGCGCGTTGCGAAACAGCGTCCATTGCACGCCGAACACACGGCCTTGCTCGTCCTTGAGGTTGGCGGTGACGTACCACCATTCGATGCGAAAACCTGGATGCGGGCCGTGGTCTTGGGGAAAGCTGAAGACCTTGCCAGGCACCACCTGGGCAAAATCCGCCGCCTCGCTGCCAAGGCCGGCGAAGCTTTCCGGCGGCGCGGGGGCTTTGTCGCAGGCGGTCAACAGCAATACGGCGGCCCAGCACCAGGGTTTAATCTTCATGGGCAAAGGTCCTCAGCAAATCCGCCGGGCGACTGCGGTACAACTGCCACAGCGGCCAGGCCGAGGCGAGCAGCGTGGCAAGCATGGCCAGCCCCAACAATTGCGCCAGCTGCCACGGAAACACTTGCAAGGGCAGGCGCCAGCCGAACGCCTGCACATTGATCACCGCGTCCAGGCACCACGCCAGCAGCAGGCCCAAGGGCAAGGCGAGTACCAGCGTCAACACCGCCAGCAGCCAGGTTTGGCCGAGGTTGAGCAGCATCAGTTGCCGGCGCGTCACGCCCAGCGCCCACAGCGGTGCGAGTTGGCCGAGGCGACTTTGGCTCTGGGTCAGCAGGCTGATAAACAGCGCCACACCGGCGACCCCCAAAGTCAGGCTGTTGAGTGCGGCGGTGGCGGCGAAAGTGCGTTCGAACACCTGGCTCGACCAGCCTTTGAGCTGCTGCTGATCGACGATGCGGCTGTCCTCCAGGGCAAAGGCGCGCCGCACCTCCTGCACCAGTGCCGGCACATTGCCGGGCAGTACCCGCAGGTTGAAGCGTGCCGGTGCCAGGCCTGGCCAGTGCGCCAGCAGGTGTTGCGAATTGACCAGCAGATGGCCCTTGGGGTTGCCGTAGTCGGCGTAAACCCCCACCACTTTTGGCGACCAGACGCCTTGCGGCGTGGGGAACTGGATGGCATCGCCCAGCCCCACATTCAGACGGCGTGCCAATTGCTCGCTGAGCATCACGCTATCGCCCTGCAGCAGTTGGTCCCAAGGCGCACTCGCCGCTTGCAGCAACGGCCAGTGCTGGCGATAGGTCGGGTCATCGACCACACCGAACACATCCGCCGGCCAGCCCTGCAATTGCACCGCCACCTGCCAGGTCGGCAGCACCGCCTGCACCAGCGGTTGCTGCGCCAACCAGCTGGAAAGCTGCTCGGCCTGGGCCGGACTCTGCGGGTTGAGGTACAGCTCGGCGGTAAGGCGTTGTTCCAGCCAGTTATTGAACGTCTGGCGAAACCCCGAAGTCATGGATCCCGCGCCGATGTTCGCCGCCAGGGCCAACAGCAGCGCCATCAACGCCAGGCTCAAGGCCGGCAACTGTTGGCGGCAGTCGGCAAGGAACCACTGGCCCAATACCGAACGGCTGCGTCCAAGCACCGCCGTCAACAGGCCATTGAGCAGCACCGGCAGGCCGAGCGCCGCGCCCAGCAGCAAGGCGGCCATCAGCACAAATCCGGCGGCGAGGCTGTTGCCCCACCACAACGCCAGCAATGCAATCGCCAGCGCGGTAGCCGCCACCCCACCCTGACGTCGCAGCCAGCGCCCATGCGCCTCGTGCCAGGCCTGGGCATTGGCCAGGGCCAGCAAGGGCAAACGTGCCGCACGCCACAGGCTGCTGGCACCGGCAAGCAGGGCGCCGAGCAGGCTCAAGCCCAAGCCGGCCAGCCACCACCACGGGCTGAGGTTCAACTGGCCCGCCACCTCGGCGACATACAGCCCGCGCAGGCTGGCGGCCACGTCCGGCAGCAACAGACTGGCCAGCAGGTAACCACTGATCACACCCAGCACGCCGCCCAGCAACGACAACACGCCCAGCTCAACCGCCAGGCTGACGATCAGCAGGCGCGCGCTGACCCCGCAGGCACGCAAGGTGCGCAGCAAACCACGGCGTTGCTCCAGGGCCAGGCCGATGGCGGCGTGGACAATGAACAGGCCGACCACAAAGGATAAAAAGCCCAAGGCATCGAGGTTCAGGTGAAAACTTTCGGTGAGGCGCGAGAGGTTGTTGTCCTCGCCTTGCTTGAGTTGCAGCGCGGCGGGCGGCGTCGGATGGGTGGCGGCAAAGGCCTTGTCCACCAGCAGGCGCGACAGGCGCCCCGGCATGTCCAACAGTGGCTGGGCGAAGCCGATATCGGTCAGCAACAGGCCAGGAGCCATGTCAGGCTGAACCTGTAAAGGTGGTAA
Source organism: Pseudomonas sp. FP2338 (assembly GCF_030687515.1). Lineage (NCBI taxonomy): Bacteria > Pseudomonadati > Pseudomonadota > Gammaproteobacteria > Pseudomonadales > Pseudomonadaceae > Pseudomonas > Pseudomonas sp. FP2338. Next base: position 4,075,851 of record NZ_CP117436.1, read on the forward strand.
CCGTTGCCCGCTTACCGTCCATGGCTGCTCACCGGCCTGCAAGCCCAACGCCTGCAAGGTTTGCGCAGCGATCCAGGTTTGCCCGGGCGGGTTGAAAAACCCGAGCATCTGCGCCTGGCTCAAGCGCTGCCCCGCCACCGCGCCGCCACCGGGCAAGGACAACGGCTCGATGCCCATCAATTGCAGGCGCAGATCTTCATGCCCCTTGAGCAGCAGCCGCCCCTGCACCACCGGCGACACCGGCCAGCCGGCACGGCGCAGTTCGGCAAACAGCGCTTGCGGGAAACTCGCACCGTCCGGCGCACTCAGGCTGGCTTGGGGCTCACCGCCGATCAATTGGCTGGCACGTGCATAGCTGTCGCGCGCCTGACTGTTAAGGGCTTGCACGCCGGTCAACAGTGCGGTGGCCAGCCACAAGCCGGTGAGCACGCTGAAAAACTGCACCGGGTGCCGCCGCCAATGGCTCAACAGTGCGCGCAGTGCCCAATAAAATACCCTCATCTCACGCGACCACACGGCCATGCCGCAACACCACCTGGCGGTCCAGGCGCGCGGCGATGCGCGGGCTGTGGGTAACCATCAACAGGCTGGTGGGGCTGTCTCGCAGCAGGTCCAGCAGCAATTGCAGCACGTCATCGCTGGTGGCCTCGTCGAGGTTGCCGGTGGGTTCATCCGCCAGCAACAAGCCGGGGCGCGAGGCCAACGCACGGCCCACCGCAACCCGTTGCTGTTGGCCGCCGGAGAGTTGTTCGGGATAACGCTTGAGCAAGTCGCCCAGGCCCAGGCGCTCCACCAGTTGCGCCTGCCATTGCGGGTCGAAGCGCCCGGCCAGACGGGCCTGGAACGCCAGGTTGTCGTCGACACGCAAGCTGCCGATCAGGTTGAACTGCTGGAACACCAGGCCGATTTGGGTACGCCGCCAATGGGCCAGTTGCGCCTCGCTCAGTTGGTCCAGGCGCTGCTCGCCCACCTGGACAGTGCCACTGTCCACGCGGTCGAGCCCGGCGACCAGATGCAACAACGTGCTTTTGCCACTGCCCGACTCGCCCATCAGCGCCAGGCTGCTACGTTCCCCCAGGTACAGGTCGACACCCGCCAGCACCGGCAGCGGACCTTGCGGGGTGGCGTAGCTTTTAACAACACCTTGCACCTGCAACATAAACACGCTCGTTTAAAGGACTGCAAACGAGCATAACGGCTGGTTGACGACCCCATGCAAATTTTTCACATCGATTTCACTGCTTGCCCACCCTCGCCCCTCTAAATTGCCCCCCAATATCGATAGTCGGCAACTTGTTAGTTGCCGCCCACGGCAACTTCTAACTGCTGGATGTTCAGCCAAAAGACAGCAGCGCTATGACACGCTCCGCTTCAACTACGGGCATCCGTCAGTGCGTTGCGCCTATTTGAATAAAACACTGAAGACAGTGCCCATGGTGAATGATGTGGTTGACCTTACCCTGACCAAACCGCGCTCACGCCGGGGCTATCTCAAGCGCCTGCGAAAGTGGTGGGCGGGCCTTGCCGTTATCGGCTTGCTGCTCGCCGGTTTCCTGTTATGGCCGTTCTCGCCGCGCGACCTTAGCGTCGATAATCGCCTGCTGACCTCGCAAGTGCTGCCGGCCTGGCGCGATGGCGACCTGATCGTGCTGGTACGTCACGAAGAGCGCTGCGACCGCTCGGCCAATGCCTGCTTCGGCGCACCTGAAGGCCTGACGACCGTCGGCACCCAGCGCGCCGAAGAAGTGGGCAAGGCCTTCAAACTACTGGGCCTGGAAAACACCGACATCGTTGCCAGCCCGGCCTTGCGCACGGTACAGACCTCGCACTTCATGTTCGGCAAAGCCGAGCTGACCCCAGGGGAAAAGACCATCTGCGGCGAGGACATCGATGAAGAACTGCTCAGCCGCAAACGAGCTGGTCGCAACCTCGTTTTTGTCACCCACAGTGGCTGTATTGCCGACTTCGAAAGCGCCTTGGGCTACCCCCGCGCAACGTTTGCCGAGTACGGCAGTGCCCTGTTCGTGCGCGTACTGGGCAATGGCAAATTCGAGACGCTTGGCATCATGAAAGGCCCCGCCTGGTCCGCCGTACTTAAAAAGCTATAGACACTTTTTTACCTATAACTTTCTTCATGTTCAGCAAAACGACAGCCCTCTTCTGGCATGTTCAACTGCGCCCGCAACTATTGGACGTCATGATTTTTTTCATCGACTTAGTGAACTTTGTGATTCTTCCTACAAACTTTTACATATCTGCTTACTTCGCCATTAAACGTCAAGGAGTGACGTTTTCATGACACGTCTGCTTAAACCTTTGCCTTTATTGCTACTGGCCTTCGCGGTGTTTTATCTACTGCCCATGGGCCTGCACGGTCTATGGACCCCGGATGAAACCCGCTATGCCCAGATCAGCCAGGAAATGCTGCAGAGCGGCAATTGGGTCGCACCGCACTTCATGGGTGTGCGCTATTTCGAAAAACCCGCCGCCGGCTATTGGCTGATCGCCCTAGGGCAAGCGGTGTTCGGCGAAAACCTGTTCGGCGTGCGTGTGGCTTCGGCCTTGACCACCGGCCTGAGCGTGGTGCTGGCCTACCTCATCGCCCGCCGCTTGTGGAACGACCCGCGCAAAAGTTTCGCCTGCGCCCTGCTCTACATGAGCTTCGGGCTGGTGGCCGGGCAAGCGGGGTATTCCAACCTCGATCCGCAATTCACCTTCTGGGTCAACCTCAGCCTGGTGGCGCTGTGGTTTGCCCTCGACAGCCGCACGTCGCGTGCTCGTCTGGGTGCCTGGGCAGTGCTGGGCGTGGCCTGCGGCATGGGCTTTATGACCAAGGGCTTTCTGGCCTGGCTGTTGCCCGTGCTGATCGCCGTGCCCTACATCCTCTGGCAGCGCCGCCTGGGTGAACTGCTGCGCTACGGCCCGTTGGCGATTGTGGTCGCCGCCATCGTGTGTGTGCCGTGGGCCTTGGCCATTCACGTGCAGGAGCCCGATTACTGGCGCTTCTTCTTCTGGCACGAGCATATCCGTCGCTTCTCTTCCGCCAATGCCCAGCATGCGCGCGCCTGGTGGTTCTTCCTGCCGATCATGGTGGTTGCCTGCCTGCCATGGGCGGCGTTGCTGCCGACCACACTGATCAAGACCTGGAAAGACAAAGCCCAGCCGGCCATCGTGTTCCTGGCCCTGTGGTTGCTGTTGCCCCTGGCCTTCTTCAGCATGAGCCGCGGCAAATTACCGACCTACATCATGCCGTGCCTGCTGCCGCTGGCCTTGTTGATGGGCCATGCGCTGATCGACCTGATCGAGCAAGGCAAGGCCCGCGCGATCCTGATCAACGGGCTGGTCAACGCCGTGATTGGTCTGGCCGCGATGGTGGCGTTGATCTACCTGCAAATCAGCAACCCGATGTACGGCAACAGCCACGCGGAGATGTTCAGCCTGTCCCTGGCGTTTATCGTATTGCTGGCCTGGATCCTCGCCAACCTGCTGCAAGCGCTGCGCCCGCTGACCCTGTGGGCAATGCCGGCGCTGGGCATCGGCTTGCTGGTGGCGTTACTGCCGGCGGGCATGCCGGCGATGATCACCGATACCGAAATGCCCGACCAATTCGTGCTTGAGCATCTGGATGAATTGCAACAAACCCATGCTTTGATCAGCAACGAGCTGGGCTCGGCGTCGGCCTTGTCCTGGCGCCTGGGCCGCCCGGAAGTGGCGTTTTACGACACCGTAGGCGAGCTGCGTTATGGCCTCCAGTACGCCGACTCGGTGCACCGCAAGGTCGACCTGGACAGCGTGCAAACCTGGCTTGCGCAGGCGCGTCAGCAAGGTTCGGTCGGCGTGCTGATGCGCGTGCGCAGCACCAGCGAACACCGCGAAGAAGGGCAACTGCCACCGGGTGGCAAACGCTATCGCAAAGGCGCCCTGCTCTTGATTATTTATCCGCAGCTTCCCTAACGTTACGTCTGCCCTGAGAGCCGCCCATGAGTGTCTTCAAAACCGAACGCGGCGCCCTGGTGCTGCTGCTGGGCGTCTCGGCGCTGCTCCTGCTGCTGGGCCTGGGCAGTCGTGACTTGTGGGGGCCGGAAACCCGCTGGGCCAACATCGCGTTGCAGATGCTGCAAAGCGGTGATTACTTCGACCCCTACCTCAAGGGCGCGCCCTACTACGACAAACCCCTGCCCTCCTACTGGCTGATCACCGGCTTTGCCAATCTGATGGGCGGGCTTGGCCCCTGGTCGCTGCGCTTGTCGTCGGTGATTGCGGCGTGGTTGAGCATCTGGCTGGTCTACCTGATCGGCGAACGCCTGTTTCGCAAAGGCACCGGGCTGATTGCCGGCTGGATGCTCGCCACCACCTTCTACTTTCTGTTCTGGGCGCGCGTGGCCACGGCCGACATCCTCACCGTATGCGGCGTGCTGGCGGCGGTGTGGTGGTATTGGCGCGGGCCGGACGACACGCGGCTGGGGCGTTACACGGTGTTTTTCCTGCTGCTGGCGGCCACCTCGCTGTTCAAAGGCTTGATCGGTTTTGTGCTGCCGGGCCTGGTGCTGCTGCCGCACCTGCTCAGCGAGCAGCGCTACAAGCGCCACCTCAATGTGCGCCTGCTGCTGGCCATGCTGATTGCAGCGGCGTTTTATGCGATTCCCTTCGTACTGTCCCACCTCTACGGCGCGCCGACTTACGGCGAGAGTGGCCTTGAACTGGTGTTCAAGGAAAACGTGGTGCGCTTCTTCGACCCGTTCGACCACATGGGGCCGATCTACACCTACCTGATCTACCTGCCCGCCTACACCTTGCCCTGGGCACCGTGCTGGTTGCTGGGCCTGTGGCTGGCACTGCGCAACTGGCGCCAAACGCCGCCGAACGTGCGCTGGCTGGTGTGGGGCCTGGGCCTGCTGTTCGTGTTCTTCACCGCCAGTGGCAGCCGGCGCAGTTACTACGTACTGCCGCTGGTGCCCTTTGCCCAACTTTTGGCCGCCTGGTGGTTGAGTGAACGCCTGGAGCAAAAAACCGCCCACTGGCCGCGTTGGCAAAAAGGCTTCGGTTTCACTGCAGGCTTGCTCTTGCTGGTGCTCGGGGGCATCTATCCCTGGGTCAGCGGCAATGGCGGCGTGACCCGCTTCGCCGACGATGTACAGGCCGAAGCGACCAAAAGCGCACCGTGGAATCACTGGCAGATGGTGATGGTAGAAGTCGACAACAAGGTGCCCATGTACCTGCAAAATGGCGGCAAACCGTTCTACTACGTCAGCGAGACCCAGGACTTCCCGCGCCAGGGCGACAGCGCTGCCTTGATGGCCTGGCTGGAAAAAACCAGCGGCCAGGGCTTCGACCCGCAACACACCATTATCGTCGCGCAGTATTCCAAGGAAGACCCGACGCCGCTGGCCTACCTGGGCGCGGATCACACGGTGATCACCACGCAGCCGGACAATGGCGAGCGGTTGTTCCAGAAGCGCTCGGGGGGCAGTGTGGCGTTTGTTCCAACGCCCCGCTGACAGCATTATCGGCTTCACCCCGCCTGGAATGCCGCTAGCGCTTCTCAAACACGGCATAACCGACATAAGCAAAATCCGACAACCGCCGTGCTTCGGAACCGGGGTACGTGAAATGCTCACGCGTCAGGTAAGGCGCTGGAAGATCAGGAACGTCTTCCACCTTTCCGTCTATTTCGCCGTTACTGGCTGTGGAATGGGCGCCGCCTTGCTGGTCAATGAATTCAAGGACGTGTTCAGCATTCGCGGCACTGGCTGCGCGAACATCGGCGGGTAACCGGGGGTCGTTCCAGTCACCGCCTACGAGCACTTTGAAGGTGAGCCGTTCGTTCGCGTCGAGCACGTTATCAAGTGCCTTGAACAAGGGATTCACCGTGATTGCCTGCACCGAGCGTCGGTCACCTGTTGCGCGACCGTGGGGGGCAGGCTTTGGCCAGATGCCCCCGCGACCGCCCTCCCCGAGCACGCGGTAACCTTGCTCGGCGAATTGAGTCAGGCGGTCCACCTCGGACGCAAAACCCTTTACACCCTGCACGTCCAGGCGCCCATCACCTGGGTAACTGCCTTTGACCCGGCGCAGGCAGGGGTCGTTGTCAATGTGGTGGATCACCCGCGCCAGGCGATACATGGCGTTGGCACGTGACATCGGGTCCGGGTTGGCGGCGGTAAAGTCGCCCACCTGTCGCTTTAAGTGGGTGATCAATCGGGTTTGGCGCTCACGCCTTTGCGGGTTCCAGCCAAAGGCGCGTGACATGATGCCCGTGCCCAGCATGGGGTTGTCCTTGTAGATCTGCGTCGCGGAGCGTTGATCATCCGCCGGCCGTGTCTGCGCGCGCGTCGGCAGGCTGCAGGTGTCGGCCTCAGTACGGGGGGCTGGCAACGTCGGCATGCACGCCTGCATGAAAGGCTGAAAGTATCCAAACGTTTGGGTCATGAGCCACGTTGTCCATCAAAATCCAACGGCGTCGAAACGCTGACACCGACGTTTCAGGCGAAACTGCACAGTGTGTTGGTGGTGACGGCACAAAAGGTTCCATCGGAACCTGCGGTTGATGGCGTTTGGTCATGGTTTGTAAAGGGCCAGCAAGGCGTGTCCCTTTTAATTGCAGGACGTTTCCTAGACAATCCCTGCCGCCTTGTGCCTGTTGGAATCGATGGCTAGTCTGCGATCCGTCACTGCTCATCAGTGATCGGGTTTAGTCGCCCGCTAACATCACGCGCACGGTCTTCCACCGATTTTTATGGTGGCTGTGCGTGGGGCGCCTTTGGGTGCGCCGGGTTTCGTGATGACCGGTCGACTAACCTGCGCACAGCCGCCCCCCATTCGCTTAGTCGCGACGGGTGTCGACTCCTAATCATCACGGAGTTACACCATGAAAAAAGTCGTCCCCGACCCACCCCTCAACGCCGACAACGACCGCGCCGCCTTCAATCGCGCCATTGGACCATTACCTGCCCTCCAAGGGTGTTCAAATCGAAGACCTGAGCTTCGAAGACGCCCTGCTCTACACCGCCAGCTTGCTCGACAGCGCTTCAGCGACCGCGCTCAATTGCGGTGATCTGCTGGCCAGTCCCCAGCGGGCGAAGATTCTGGCGGTGTGGCATTTGCTGGAGGTGGCCAAGACCACGGTGGACCGCTCTATCGAATGCCTGAACCCTTCAAAACCAACTGCCTGACTGTGATCTGAAAGTATGGGAGCTGGCTTGCCTGCGATAGCCATAGGTATCTACACAACCGGTTAGGGCTGTTGTGGCGAAATTGGCTGCCTTCAAACGTTGTGTAGATACCCATGCTGCGATAGCGGTGTATCAGCAACAGAGGCGTTGCCCGAAATACCGCTATCGCGGGCAAGCCCGGCTCCCACATGGCCCGCCTCCAGGCTTCAGATCCGGCGGCGGCGGTTGAGTTGGGGGATCGCGGTTTGCGGTACTTCCACGCGCTGTACCTGGGCGGAGGTGCAGGCGGCCAATTGCTCCAATGTCGGCTGGCTGAACAGGGTGCGCGCATCCACTTCCAACCCAGCCTTGCGCATCCGCGCCACCAGGGTCACCGCCAGCAATGAATGCCCGCCCAGCTCGAAGAAGTGGTCGTGACGCCCTACCCGCTCAAGCTTCAACACGTCGGCCCAGATGCCCGCCATCAGGGTTTCCACCTCACCCCGCGGCGCCTCATACGCGCGACTCACCACCGCCTCCAAGCCAGGCTCCGGCAAAGCTTTGCGGTCGAGTTTGCCAGCCGGGTTAAGCGGCCATTCATCTAGCTGCACAAACGCCGCCGGCACCATGTACTCAGGCAACTGCTCCAGCACATACGCACGCAAGGCTTCCAGGCCCGGCGCTTGCCCACGCAAGGTAAAGTACGCCACCAACCGCTCATCACGAATCAGCACCGCCACGTCCCGCAGCGCCGGGTGCGCGGCCAGGCGCGATTCGATTTCGCCCAGCTCCAGGCGCACGCCCCGCAGCTTGACCTGGAAGTCATTGCGCCCCAGGAACTCAAGGTTGCCGTCGGGCAAGTAACGCACCAGATCACCGCTGCGGTACAGCCGATCACCGGCCACAAACGGGCTGTCGATAAAGCGCTCGGCGGTCATCTGTTCCAGGCCCAGATAACCCCGCGCAACGCCGACGCCGCCGATGTGCAGTTGGCCGCTGACGCCCATGGGCACCGGCGCGTCATGTTCATCCAGCACATACAGGCGGGTGTTGTGGATCGCCCGACCAATCGGCAGTTGCACGGCCGGCACGGCGGCGCCGGGTTCCAGGGTCCAGGCGCTGCTGTCCACCGTGGCTTCGGTGGGGCCGTAGACGTTATGCAAGCGCACGTTGGGCAGCCGCGCCTGCACGCCTCGGGCCAGGGCTTCCGTGAGTTCGCCGCCGCCACACAGCACGTCGGTGAGGCTGGTGCACAGCGCCGATTCTTCCAGCTCCAGAAACTGCTGCAACATCGCCGGCACAAACTTGATCACGCTGATCTGTTGCTCGCGGATCACCTGGGCCAGGTACGCCGGTTCACGGTGCCCATCGGGCCGTGCGAGCACCAGGCGCATGCCATTGGTCAGCGGCCAGAACAGCTCCCACACCGAGCCATCGAAGCTGAACGGCGCACGTTGCAACAAGGCGCCGCCCTGGGCATGCGGGCACAGCCGGGAGCCCCAGTGCATGAGGTTGCTTAAGCCGCGATGCTCGATCATCACGCCTTTGGGCGTGCCGGTGGAGCCGGAGGTGTACATCACGTAGGCCAGGTTGGCGACGCTCAAACCGGGCACCAACGGGTTGCCGCTAGGCGCCTGGCCCCAGGCGCAGCGGTCGAAGTCGATCACGGGTATCGACACCTCGCCGGGCAAGTCACGGGTGGCCGCGTGCACCAGTAACGCCACGGGCTGGCTGTCGCTGAGCATGTAGGCCAGGCGTTCGCGCGGATAGCCCGGGTCCAGCGGCACATAAGCGCCACCCGCCTTGAGGATCGCCAGCAAACCCACCACCAGCTCCAGCCCGCGCTCGACGCACAGCGCCACACGGGAATCCGGCTGGACGCCGCGCTCGCGCAGGTAAAAGGCCAACTGGTTGGCACGCTCGTTGAGTTCGCGGTAGGTCAACTGCCGTTCGCCAGCCTGCACCGCAATGGCATTGGGAATCTGCCGCGCATGGGCTTCGAACAGGGCTTGGACGGTGAGGGTGTCGGGGTAGTCGGTGTGGGTCGCATTAAAGTCCAGCAACAGCGTTTTCAGTTCACTGGCCGGCAGCACCTGTACCTCGCGCAGCGGTGTGGTCGGCGCCTGTTCAAGGGCCTCCGCCAGGCCATGCAACACCGTCTCGAGATAATCCAGCAACCGCTCGGCACCGACCTTGCGCGGCGCCTTGGCCGTGAGGCGAAAGCCACTGGCGACATCGTCGACCGTGAGCATCAGCGGGTAGCTGAGGATGTCTTCGCTGCTGAGCAGGGCAATGCCCGGCACCAGGTTCAAATCGCGATCGGCCGCCGTGTGCCGATAGTTGAGCAGGCTGTTGAACAGCGGCGATGCCCCGCTGCAACGCTGGGCCAGAGCCAGGGATGCCTGCTCATGGGCGACCAGCGCGCTCAGTTGCGCATGGGTGTCTGCCAGCGCAGCGACCACGCTTTGCCCGGCCAGGCGCACGCGCAGCGGCAAGGTATTGATGAACATGCCCAAGGCCCGGTCGGCGCCCTCGCCGGCTTGCAAACGGCCGAGCAACACGGTGCCGAACACCACATCATCGCGGCCCGCCACCCGGCTGAGTACCTGGGCCCAGGCCAGGTGAAACAGGCTTGCGGCACTGACCCCCAGCGCTCGCGCCTGGGCGCGCAGGCGCAGGTTGAGGGCGTCGGTCACGGGCCGTTCGGCCGCTTCGATGTCGGCGCGATTGGCTTGGCGCTCCTGCAAGCCGAACGCCAGGGTCGGCTCGTCGACGTCGGCCAGGCGTTCACGGAAGAACGCCTCATGGGCCGCCTGGCGCGCTGCCGAACGGGTCTGCGCGACCACATTGCGGTAAGGCACCGGCACCGGCAATTGCGCCTGTTGGCCCAGCAGGTGGGCGCGAATCTCATCCACCAGTACGGTGGTCGAGGTGGCGTCATTGACCAGGTGATGGAAGCGCAACTTGGCGACCCAGCGCTGGTTGTGCGGCTCCTCGGCGTAATCCAGCGCCATCAACGGCGCCTGGCGCAAATCCAGCGGTGCGTGCTGATCCTGCAGCGGCCCAACGCGCAACTGCGCTTGGCGCCACACCACTTGCATCGGCTGTTCCAGCGCATCCCACACCAGGCTGGTGCGCAGGATGTCGTGACGGTTGATCACCTGCTGCAACGCCTGGGCAAACGCCTCCAACTGTTCGCGACGGGCAAAACTGAACAGCGCATGTTGCTGGTAGGGGTCGCGCTCATCCGTGAGGTGGTGGTACAGCAAGCCCTCCTGCAACGGCGCCAGCGGGTAGACTTCCTGCACATTGGCCGCGCCTCCGGGGATGCCGGCGACGATACGATCCAGGCTCGACTGGTCGAGTTCGGCGAGTGCGAGCATGTCCGGCGTGATGTGGCTGCAACCTGGCGCAATACGATTGCCCGGCACCTGGACGTCGCTGCCGCCACTGACCGCCGCCAGCGCGGCGAGCGTCGGCTGGCCGAACAACACCTGCACATCGGCATGCAAGCCAACCTGGCGCATGCGCTGCACCAACTGCACCGCCAACAGCGAGTGGCCGCCCAGTTCGAAGAAATGGTCATGACGCCCCACTTGCTGCACCTGCAATAACTCAGCCCAGATCCGCGCCAGAAGGGTTTCCGCGCCTTCGTACGGTGCCTCGAACTGACGCGTGACAAAGGCTTGCTGCGTGGGCGCGGGAAGCGCCTTGCGGTCGAGCTTGCCGTTGGCAGTCAGCGGCATCGCGTGCAACTGCACATAGGCCGCGGGCAACATGTAATCGGGTAGCGAAGCGTGCAGATGGGCGCGCAACACTTCGATTTCGACGCTATGCCGGGCGACAAACCAGGCCAGCAGTTGGCCTTCGCGACACTGCACCACGGCTTCCTGGACCGCCGGATGGCTGGCCAGCGCGGATTCGATTTCCCCCAGTTCAATGCGCACGCCACGGATTTTCACCTGGTCGTCATTGCGGCCCAGGTACTCAAGGTTGCCCTCGGGCAGCCAGCGCGCCAAATCGCCGGTGCGGTACATCCGGCCCGCGTTGAACGGGTCATCCACAAAGCGCTCGGCGCTCAGTTCAGGCTGGTTCAGGTAACCCCGCGCCACACCTTTGCCGCCGATATACAGCTCGCCCGGCACGCCAATCGGCACCGGGCGCTGGTGTTCATCGAGCAAGTACACCGTAGCATTGTCGATCGGCGCGCCGATGTGCAGCGCCTGGCCCGCCGCGACACGCCCGGAAGTGGCGACCACCGTGGCTTCGGTGGGGCCGTAGTTGTTGATCACGTCATAGGTTTGCGCGCGACTGAAGCTGCGCAGGCGGTCGCCGCCGATCAGCAGGGTATGCAAGGTCGGGTGTTGCAGGCGCTGGCTGAAGGCATACTCGGCCACCGGGGTCGGCAAAAAGCACACGTCCAACGGCTGCGCACGCCACCAGCTGAGCAGCGCATCAATGTCCTGGGCGTCGTCCTGTGCCGGCGCCAGGTGCAAGGTCGCGCCCACGCACAACGCCGGCCAGACTTCCCAGGCCATCGCGTCAAAACCGAAGCCGGCCACGCTGGCTGTATGGCTGCCCGCGTGCAGGTTGAAGGCGCGGCAGTGCCAGTCCACCAGGTTCGACACGGTGTGGTGCTCGACCATCACGCCTTTGGGCAAACCGGTGGAGCCTGAGGTGTAGATCACATACGCAAGGTTCGACGGCGTGACCGCCACCGGTGGGCTGTCGCTGCGGCCATGGGTCGGCAGGTCCAGGCGGATTATCGGCACGTCGAGCATCGGCAGGCGCGCCAGCAAGTCGTGCTGGGTCAGCACCGCCACCGGTGAACTGTCGTGCAGCAGGTAGTTCAGGCGCTCGGCCGGATGGGCCGGGTCCACCGGCACGTAGCAGGCGCCGGACTTGAGGATCGCCAACAACCCGGCCACGGTTTCGAGCCCGCGCCGCGCCACAATCGCCACGCGGTCATCCGGCTGCACGCCATGTTCGAGCAGTTGGTGGGCCAGGGCATTGGCCTGTTGATCGAGCTGGGCGTAGGTCAATTGCCGGCCCAGATGCGCCACCGCGATGGCGTCGGGCGTGCGCACCGCTTGCGCCTCGATGCGCCGATGCAGGGTTTGTGGGCTGGCATGCGCGTGTGCGGTGGCATTCCATTGCTGCAACCGGGCCTGCTCGGCCGGCGTCACCAAAGTGAATTCAGCCAGCGTCAACGCGGTATTGGCCAACCCCTGCTCCAACAGCCAGGTAAAGCGCTGCGCCAGCGCCTGCACCTCGTCGTGACGGAACCAGGCCTCGTTGTACACGCAGTGCAGGCAAGCGGTGTCCTGGTAACGGTTGCTGCGCAGGTGAAAGGCTATCGGCAGTGGCTCGTGGTGGTTGGAGACCTTGATCGCACGGGCCTGGACCTGGCCGAAGCGCAGGTCGTGATCGTCCTGCTCAAAGGACACCGACAAATCAAACAACTGGCCGCGATCGGTACGGCGCAGGCCCAGCTCACGGTTCATCTCGCTCAGGGGAAAACGCTGGTGGCGAAAATCCTGCTTGAGCTGGTCACGCACACCGCGCACCAGCGCGCTGAACGGCAAGTGCGCGGCGAACTGAAAGCGCACCGCGCTGACCTGGGTGAACAAGCCCACGGTGGAACGAAAATGTGCGTTGGAACGGTTGAGGATCGGCAGCCCCACCACCCATTCATCACGCTGGCTGGTGCGGGTGAAATACACGTAAAGCGCCGCCAGCAGCACATGGAAAGCCGAGGCCTGGTCACGGTTGGCGACTTGTTCCATGCGATTGAGCAGCGTCACAGGAAACGGCTCCACCCAGGTGTTGCTCGGCGCTGTGGCGTTGTGGCGCGGCGTCAGTAACGGCTCGGGCAACACCTGGTATTTGTCCAGCCAGTAAGCGCGGTCACGGGCGTAACGGGCCGACTCCTGGTAACGCTGGTCGGTGTCGATAAAGTCGATATACGACGGTGCGCACGAATCCGGTTGCCGCCCCTGCTCAAGGTCGGTGTACAGGCGGGCCAGGGATTGCAGCATCTGGCCAAAACCCCAGCCGTCGAGGATCAGGTGATGGGCCTGGGTGCCGAGGCGGTAGTGATCGTCATCGAGTTTGACCAGGAAAAACCGGAACAGCGGTTCGCCACTCATTGCATAGGGCCGGGCCATTTGCGCCTGCATCAGCGCGTAGCTTGCCGCCTGTGGGTCTTGCAGCGCACAGAAGTCGTGCCGTTGTACCTGCACCGTCAGCGCAGCGTCGAAGGTCTGTCGCGGCAAGCCGTCGGCATCACTGTGCAGTTGGGTGCGCAAGGCATCGTGCTTGGCCACCAGCAACTCGACGGCGCGCTGGACCAGTTCCGGCACCAAGGGGCCGGCAAAATCGACATAGCCGCCAATGTTGTACAACGGTGAGTTGCCCGTTCGCAGTTGGTCGAGCCAGATGTCCTGCTGGGCGGCAGTCAGGGGGAAGCTTGGGGAGTGCTTCATAAGATCCTTCTCAATAGGAGTCAGGCACGGCCGCGCACGGGCCCATTTCGCCAAAATTGCCGGATTTGAGCATGCAGGTCCGAGGGTGTCTGTCACCCGAAACCCGGACATTCAAATGAGTGGAAACGGGCTTGGCTGATGGTTGACGGCTGAAACGATTAAAGCGCTGTAGGAAATTGGCTACATCTGGTCGTAGTCAGTTTTTTCGGACAGGTGCGGATAATTTATTTTTACTTTAAATATCAGTTAGTTAAATAGATCTAATGTTTAGCACCGGCTTTTCGTAGGCGGAAAACCTTGTGTGAAACGTCGAATTAGTGACGTGGTTTTTATGGCAGCTTGTGTCCCTCGTTTCCGCTACATACGTAGGATAAATCGCTATGGCTAAATAAAATCTCGAACGCCGAATGACGTTAAAGAAACGTCACGTTCAAGGATTACGGGCCGCCCCACACAGACCCAGGTCGCCCGTTGACGGTTTTCGACATCAAGGATGAGATGGCTATGAGTCTGACTTCTAGTATTGACGGCACCCACAGCCCGCAGTTTTACGCCGAAATGGGTGAATTGATTTCAAACAGCGGCCAGGAAACTTTCGCCGCCAACATGCTGCATCTGGTGGATAAATGGGTACCGATCCATTTGGTCGACCTGAGTGAATGGACCCTCGACGAACTGCGTGACAGTGCGGTCGATATCCAGCTGCTGGGCAGCGCCGGGTTGAAAAAACACCTGCCGGCGCCCCAGCCCGTGCATGCGCTGAATGACCACCCGCTGCTGCGGGAAATGCTGCGCATGCAAGACCCGTTGCTGATCCAGATGAAGGCCAAGGCCAACAGCGCTCACCCGCGCGGCACCTCGCACCAGTGCAACCTGGTGTCGCGCCAGGGCAACCGACGCTGCGTGATTTCGTTCTACCGCCCGCCGACCCAACAAGGCTTTTCCCTGGCAGAACTGTCGTTTCTCAAGTGCTTGTCCGACACCCTGTTGCCGTTGATGGAACGGCATGCGCAGATTTTGCGCCAGGCGCCCCACAGCCAGGCAGAGCCGGCCCACAGCCAGCTGGAACAGTCACACTTGCAGCGCGAGTTCTACAAACGTCTGTCCCTCAGCGATATCACCCTCTCGGCGCGTGAGCAGGAGGTGTGCCTGGGCCTCTTGACCGGCGGCACCGTGCCGCAAATGGCGGAAAAACTCAGTGTAAAAAACAGCTCGATCGAAACCTACCTCAAGCGCGCCGCCGCCAAGCTCGGCGTGAGTGGGCGCCATGGCCTGGCCAAATGGATGGTTGGCGCCTGATGAAAAAACTCACCCTCACCACCGTTGGCATGGCCTGGATGCTCGGCGGTTGCTCGCTGATCCCCGAGTACCAGCGGCCCGCCGCGCCCGTGCCGGTGCAGTACCCACAGGGCGGGGTCTACAGCCTGGCACAGGCCGGCACTGTGGCGGTTAAACCGGACTGGCAGCAGCTGTTTCACGACCCGGCGCTGCAACAGCTGATTGGCGCAGCGCTGGCCAATAACCGCGACTTGCGGGTCGCGGCGCTGAATGTGCAGGCGTTTCAGGCGCAATACCGCATCCAGAGGGCGGACCTGTTCCCGGCGATATCGGCCAGCGGCGCCGGTAAGCGCCAGAAAGTACCGGGCGACCTGACCGGCACCGGCAAGTCGGCAATCACCTCCAACTATTCGGCCACCTTGGGCCTGAGCGCCTATGAGCTGGACCTGTTCGGGCGCGTGCGCAGCCTCAGCGAGCAGGCGATGCTCACGTATCTGGGCACCGAAGAGGCGCGGCGTAGCGCGCAACTGAGCCTGGTGGCCAACGTCGCCAATGCCTACCTGACCTGGCGCGCCGACCAGGAGCTGCTGACCCTGGCGCAGCAGACCCTGGCCGCCAACGACCACAGCTGGCAGCTCACCCGCCGCAGCAAAACCGCAGGCAAGGCCTCGGCACTGGACGTGGTGCAAGCCCGCACGGCGGTAGAAAGCACTCGCGCCAGCGTGGCACGCTATGAGCGCCAGGTCGCCCAGGACGTCAACAACCTCGCCCTGCTGGTGGGCGGCCCGGTGGATGAAAATCTGCCGTCGCGCCCTCTGGCCGATGACCTGGTGGCACGCGTGCCTGCGGGCTTGCCCTCCGACCTGCTGCAACGGCGCCCGGATATCCTCCAGGCCGAATACCAGCTGCAAGCCGCCAACGCCAATATCGGCGCGGCGCGGGCGGCGTTTTTCCCGTCGGTGACGCTCACCGCCAACGCCGGCAGCACCAGCAAGGAGTTGTCGGGCTTGTTCAAGGGCGGCGCAGGCACCTGGACCTTCCAGCCGCAAATCAACCTGCCGATTTTCAACGCCGGCAGCCTGCGCGCCAGCCTCGACTACGCCAAGCTGCAGAAAGACATTACGGTGGCGCAGTACGAAAAATCGATCCAGACGGCGTTTCAGGAGGTCGCCGACGGCCTCGCCGCCCGGCAAACCTTTAACGACCAGCTGGACGCGCAACGGGATTTCGTCGCCGCCAACCAGGCCTATTACGACCTGGCCCAGCACCGTTACCGCAGCGGCGTGGACAGCAACCTGACGTTTCTCGATGCACAGCGTTCGTTATTCAGTTCGCAGCAGGCGCTGATCGTCGATCGGCTGGCGCAACTGGTCGCGGAGGTCAACCTGTACACGGCACTGGGCGGCGCCTGGAGCGTCAACCCACGCCCGACTGCCGCAGCCGATATTCCTCCGGTAGAACCTGCGCTTAACGAAGGAAAAGCCGGCTGAAATACGCCGCCGTTCTTCGGGTTTGGGTGCGAGCGAACGGTTATTACTGATAGGGAATAAGGTGATCCCGATCCAGGTCGCGCATCATTTCACTGAGCATTTCACTTTCGCTGCGCGGCTCGGTCATGGGGATGTACCAGGTCGTAGCCGTCCAACCACCACGCTTGTAGGCGTAGGTCTTCAACAGCTGACCGTCCTTGTACAACGAGCCGTGCAACTGACGCTCGTAGGTGTAAGGCACAGGCACGGTCAGCAGCGTTAACGCACCGAGCAGTGCCGGTAGCACGCCGGCCCCTTTACCGCCGCCCTGATCCACCAACAGGCTGTAGCCGGTCTTGCTGAAGCCGCCATCAAGGAAGCTGAAGGCACCGGTATCACGCAAGAGCTGTATGACTTCGCGCTGCTGTTGCTGTTCAAACCGCGACCCGGGCGATGGCATAGTGACGCTCATCGGTACATAGGCGCGCTCGGCCTTGTAATCCAATGGTTTGAGGGCGGTGCTGCAACCGCCAAGCCCTAGCACGACAGCCAACACAGAAGCTCTGATCATTGTGCATGCTCCTCAGGCAGCAGGCCGTCGCGCTGTACATCTTCGGCAAAGGCGCGTGCGACGCGGTGGACGTTTTGCTGCTCCATTGCGCCGGGGCCGTCCAGCAGCCAAGAGTATTTATGGGTGACGTTGCGGTAACTGTATTGCTTGAGCTGCTTGCCATTATGTTGCAGGGAAAACTCGGTGGTGGTGTCGATGCTAACCGACAAGGGCAGCAGGAACAGGGTTGCCGCGCTCAGCAGTACCAGAGGAAAAGGCGGCATGTCGCGCTGAACATTGAACCGGACCCACACCGAATAGTCCTCGGGGTTGCCCCGGCCACTTTCGACAGTGCGAAACACCCCGGTTTCACGCAGTTGGTTACGAAATTGCGCAGCATTGAGCGGGTCATCGATCATGACGTGGATCGGCTTGAGGTATTCCTTGCCATCAGGCAAAGCCCGCTCAGGCAGCGTGTGGGTGGTTGCACACCCCGTCAGCAGCGCCACGGCGCTGAGGGTAACAAGGCGGTTCATGGACGAGTCTCGTGCAGGGTGTTCTGGCCCGCGCCGACAGGTAACGGCGCGATGATATAAGGGGCGGCGCTGCGATAATCCAGGGTCAGTACCTCCAGGCTCGGCAAGCCCGGAACGTACTGGCGCGCGAGGGGTTCATCGCGGCCGTGTTGATCGCGCCAGCGAAAGGCGCACAGGGAAGCACCGAGGCACAGCGAACGAAACTCTCCGAGGTAATAGGCCTTGCCGGCCTGCAAGCGCAGCGGCAGGTTGAACTTTTCTCGCGCCTGGACCGAGGTGTAGGTGGTGCCAAGGGTGGGGGAATAGCTACTGGAGAAGAACTGAAAATCGTAAAATTCATAATCTCCAGGTTTGAGCGCCAGCACGAACACGCTGGCGGCACCGGCTGCGTCTTTCACATCCTGAGGCGTTTGCTGCCCCATACCGACCCATACCGCCGCAGCGCCGAACGCAGAACCGCGCTTGCGAAACAGCAGGCGCTGGTTAGGTGCGGGGGAAGCGTTGAAGTTCTGTGGGCCGATTGACCCGACCAGATAAGCCACCGGTTCCTGAGGGCCAGGTTGCAACGGTTGACTGACCAGCGACGCGGACTGAGTGCCGCACCCCGTCAAGGCTAATGCCATTAAGAACAAGGCCTGAGGCCTGGGGAAACAAAACATGTCGGATCCTGAACACGGGCAAAAAAAATAATTGCAGGCGGTCAGGGCAAACATGGGATGAGCCTTCCTGGCGCTGCACCTCGCGTCACTGCGAAGGGGCGAATGGTACGGGGGCATTCGTGGTTTGACTACTGCTGACGAGCAACACCGCTCGCCATTCGAAAAACCGTGGTCAGATCACCGCCTCCGCCTCGATCTCGATCAACCACTCAGGCAACGACAGCCCGCTGACGATAATCCACGAAGACGGCGGCGGGTTGTGCGGGAAGCGCTCACGCAGCGCCTGGGCTATGGGCTCCTGCTGCTCACGGGCGGACTCGACGATGTACAGACGCAGCATGATCACATCGGCCAGATTGCCGCCGACCTCGGCCAGCACCTTTTCGATATTGTCCAAGGCGGTGGTGGTCTGCTCGGCGATGCCAGGGCCGACGGTACGCTCCTCGGCGTCCACCCCCACTTGCCCGGAGAGCATGATGCGCCGGCCTGGCGGCACTTCGAGGGCCTGGCTGAAGCCGTATTGCAGGGAGTTGAACACGCAGGTGGGATTGATGACTTTGCGTTGCATGACATGTCCTTGTTGTCGGTAGGCAAACAAGGCTAACCCAAGGATGCTGCTCAATCTGGTAGTTCAACATCCAGCAACATTTTGGCGGCTGATCGTTCCCACGCAGAGCGCGGGAACGATCAGTTCTGCCAGCGCAACGCCAATGCTGCCGGGCGGCGTATGACCTGCTCCACCGTCACCGTCCACAAGCGCTGCGCCCCCTCGAAACGGGCGACCTCGGGACCATCAAGCATCAGCGAAGTACGCCCGGCAACCTGCAACACATCGCCCGACTCGAAATCGATAAACAGCAAACCCGCCACCGGGTTGAGCTGCAAATTGCCCAAGGTATTGAAGAACAGGTTGCCGGCAAAATCCGGGATGGTCAGCACGTTGCCTTCAACCCGCACAAACCCGGTATTGCCGCCTCTGTGTGAAACGTCCACCGAGCGTGCGCCGTCCACGTCGGCGTAGCTGGCGACGAAGAAGGTGTCGGCCTTGCGGATCAGCGTTTGGGCCGCAGCGTCCAGGCCGTTGAGGCGCTCGACCGTGGTGCCGGGCTTGCGAGCAATGCCGTCGACGGGGCGCAGCTGGATGTATTTGGGGCAGTTGCCATAGGTGTGCACCACGTCGACCGAAAAACCTTCGTGGTCCAAACCACCGATGCGGCCGTTCATGCGGTTACGGCGCCGGGTATTCAGGTCAATGCCGAGCAAGCCTACGCTGGCGCCGGTGTGCAAGGCGGCAAGCGCCGGGTCGCTTTTGGACGGCAAGCTGTCGACCTGCAAGGTGTGTGGGTCGGGTGAATGTGCAAAGCCCGGCGCGCCTTCAAGCATCGTCGCCCAGGGAATGCCCTGGGCATCCACCACGCCGAGTATCAGGTAGGGCAATAGCGGGTAAAAGTCCCGATGCTGCTCCGGCAAGTGATCGCGAATCACCTTGAGCCCGACCACGGCCATACGCTCAGCCGCGCCGACGCTTGCTTGCAGGTGCCGTTCGCCGGCGTGCCAGGGAGATTGTTCGACTGGGTTCATGGTGAGCACCTCAGGTTGGATACGCGCATGCTGCGCCCTGCCTGCCAAGGTGAGAATGCCCACACTGGGCAATCCACTATTTCACCGACTGAAATGCCGGATGCTCACGCAGCGCGGTCACACAGTGGTCGACGAAACTGCGCACACGCATCGGTGCGTTGCGGCCCTCGCGGTACACCACATGCACCGGCAACGGCGGCGGTTCAAAGTCACGCAACACACGGCGCAACTCGCCGCCCAGCAGGTGCTGGTGAACCGGGTAACTCAGGCAACGAATCACCCCAGCACCCTGCACCGCCGCGTTGATTTCCCCTTGCGCGGTGGTGCAGCTCAAGCGCGCACGGGCCTTGAGCTGGAAGCCTTGAAAATCCCAGGCCACCGGGTCGGCACCGGCAATCAGCCGATGCTGTTTAAGCTCACCCGGATGCCGGGGTTCGCCATGGGCGGCGAGGTAATCGGGGCTGGCACACAGGATATGCCGCACCTGCCCCACCGGCCGGGCGATCAGCGATGAATTGGGCAATTCGCCGACCAGGATTGCCACATCCAGGCCTTCTTCGTGCAGGTTCGGGTAGTCGTCGTGGTAGCGCGCCACCAGGCGCACGTCGGGGTAACTGTCCATGTAGCTGGCCAATATCGGCGCCATCACATAACGGCTGAACAGAAACGGCAAGAACACCTGCAAGTTGCCCTGGGCCTGCACGTGCAAGCCTTTGGCCGATGCCTCGGCGGTATCGACGGCTGCCAGCAACCGCACACAGTCAGCCAGATAGGCGCTGCCCGCTGCGGTCAGGCTCACGCCGCGCGTGCTGCGTTGCAGTAACGGCACCCGCAGGCGGGCTTCCAGGCGCGCGACCGCGCGGATCAGGGTCGGCCCGGAGACTTGGGCCTGGCGCGCCGCCGAAGCCAGGCTGGGCTGATCGGCCAGCGCGGCAAACAGCTGCATGTCGCGATAGCGTTGCATCAGCCGCGCCGCTTCATCGCCGGGTTCAGGGCGGCGTCCTGCCCGAGGCGATGGGTGAGGAAGTCCACAAAGGTGTGGACCTTGGCCGGCACACGGGCGCTTTTCTGGAACACCACCTGGATCGGCAGCGGAGGCGCTTCAAAAGCCTCCAGCACAACCTCCAACTCTCCCGCCGCCACCGCGGCCGCCACCTGATAAGACAGCACCCGCGTCATGCCCCAGCCGAGGCGCGCCAGGTTGATCGCCGCATTATTCGCCGTGACCACCAAACGCGGTTCGATAGGCACCGTCAATGGCCGCCCGGCGTCGACGAAGGCCCATTCACTCACCAGTTGGCTGGATGAAGATGTGACGATCCTGGCTTCACGTAATTGCTCGGGCCGCTGCGGCCGACCGTGCTGGTCGAGGTAACCGGGCGATGCACACACCACTCGGCGCACTTCCCCGACCTTTATCGCCTGCTGCCCCGGCGCCTGCAGATGGCCGATGCGCACGGCCACATCGACGCCTTCGTCGGTCATGTTGACCACGCGGTCGACCAGCAAGGCGTTGATATTCACCAAGGGAAAGCGGTCCAGGTAATCCCCCAGCACCGGCGCCACATACAGCTCGCCGAACAGCACCGGCGCGGTCACTGTGAGGTGACCACCGGGGATGGCGTAGCTGCCCGCCGCTGCTTCCTCGGCCTCATCGAGCTCGGCGAGGATACGGCGGCAATCTTCCAGGTAACGCTGGCCGGCCTCGGTCAGGTGCAGGCTGCGGGTGGTGCGTGCCAGCAACTGCGTGCCAATACGTTGTTCCATGGCGGCAATCGCTCGGGTCACGCTGGGCGGCGAGGTGTTCAGGCGCCGCGCAGCTGCGGCGAACCCCTCCTCCTCGGCCACCGCCAGGAACACTTGCATCTCATGAAATCGATCCATCAGCATGCCTTCTCATTCGCTGAAAACCACTCACCTGTGGCGAGGGAGCTTACTCCCGCTGGGGCGCGCAGCGGCCCCAAAAAAACTCACCGCGTATTGCCTGAATCAATGTGCTGCCCTTGATGGGGCTGCTGCGCAGCCCAGCGGGAGCAAGCTCCCTCGCCACAGGGGGTTGACGTTACTTTGCTTGCAGGCCTACTGCACTGCGCGGCATGCCGATAAACCCCGGCAATGCCTCGATGCTGGCAAGCCAGGCACGTACATGAGGGTAGTCGGCCAGCGACACATTGCCTTCCGGTGCATGGGCCACGTAGGTGTAGAACGCCACATCGGCAATGCTCGGCCGCTCGCCGACCAAAAAGCGGCTTTGGCTCAGTTGTTCCTCCACCCGCTTGAGCAGCGCATGGGAACGGCTGATGGCCGTGACGGTATCGACTTCGGCACCAAACACCAGCGCCAGCCGCGCAGCAGCGGGCCCGGCGTGCAGTGGGCCGGCAGCCGCCGACAGCCAGCGCTGCACGCGAGCCTGGCCGACGGGGTCGCTCGGCAGCCATTGGCCGTGGCCATATTGGTTGGCGAGGTACAGCAGGATCGCGTTGGAGTCGGCCAACACCGTGCCGTTATCGTCTATCACCGGCACCTGGCCGAAGCGGTTGAGGTTGGCAATAAAGTCCGGCGCTTTCTGCGCGCCCTGCTTGAGGTCGACCAGGATAAATTCACTGGGCAAACCCAGCAGCGACAACATCAGCTCGACCCGGTGGGAATGGCCGGACAAGGGGAAACCATAAAGCTTGATCGCAGGCTGGGACATGAGAGGCTCCAAAGTGGGGGGTTGACGCCACGCATACTCCACCGCTGCCCGGATCGATGGAATCACCAGACTTTACAATCGAGCATTTCACCCAATGAAACAATCACTCGCCAAACAATTCCACGATCAGGTTGAACAAGGTGGTCTTCACCGCACTGTCCAAGTCGGTCCAGGCCAGCCCGGTGCTGGCCTCAAACCCGCCCAATTGCAAAGGCCGCGACACGCAATTGACCGGCAACGCCCGCGCCGCCTGCTGCGGCAATACGCCAATACCCAACCCGGCGCAGACCAGCGCGAGCATGGTGGTGAACTCGCCCAGTTCGCTGGCGATGTCCAAGGGCATGCCGACTGCCTGGATAAACTCATCGTAGAACCCCGGCGCGTAACGCCTGGCGAGGATATACACCGGCAACGCGAGCAGGTCGGCAGGCTGGATGGATTCCAGGGCCGCCAAAGGGTGATCCATCGGCAGCGCCACGCAAAAACTTTCACGCAATACCGCCCGGGTCTGCACGCCGGGGTAGGCGGCCGGCAGGCGCATCAGGCCGAAATCCAGCTGGCCATTTTTTAACGCCGCGGCTTGGTCGGGGCCGGGCATGTCCTTGAGTTCCAGTTCGATACGCGGGTAACGCTGGTGCACGGCACGGATCAGTTGCGGCAGCAATTGCGGGAGCACCGATGACACAAACCCCAGGCGCACCCGGCCGATTTCACCACGGTTGGACGCCCGCGCCGCCTCTGCCGCCCGAGCGGCCTGGTGCAAGGTGGCCTGGGCTTCAGGCAGGAACGCACGGCCCGCGTCGGTCAGTGTGACCGAGTGGCGGTTACGGTCCAACAGGCGCACGCCCAGGCCGCTTTCCAGCACCTTGATTTGCATGCTCAACGCCGGCTGCACGATCGACAACTGCGCCGCCGCCCGGCCGAAATGCAGCTCCTGGGCGAGCACCACGAAGGCGCGCAAGTGCTTTAACTCCATTAAATTCTCTCAGCTATCAGCAACGGTTATCACAAACAGTGATCACCCGATCACAAATGAAAATTGGACGCTGCCCCACGCCTGCGGTGAAGTAAGCCCAATCCATACACGATATGACGGGCCGTGGCCTATAACAATCCGAGCAAGGACCCCACGCATCTGCTGCTGGTCGCGCGGGTCACGATTATCGGATAGATATTGTTGATCACCCACTCCAAGGTCCATCCCTTTGTTGCCTTGGAGTTCATCATGCTGCTGTCGTTGGTAGTGTGAAGCGTCAGGAGAGGTAACTCATGCAAAGCGTTCTAGACAACTTCCGCCTTGATGGCCGGCTGGCGCTGGTCACTGGCTCCAGTAC
Source organism: Pseudomonas sp. FP2338 (assembly GCF_030687515.1). Taxonomy (NCBI): domain Bacteria; kingdom Pseudomonadati; phylum Pseudomonadota; class Gammaproteobacteria; order Pseudomonadales; family Pseudomonadaceae; genus Pseudomonas; species Pseudomonas sp. FP2338. The sequence continues at coordinate 4,099,589 of NZ_CP117436.1, forward strand.
CGGTATCGGCCTGGCGATTGCCCGCGGCCTGGCCCAGGCCGGGGCGCAGGTGGTGCTCAACGGGCGCAACCGCAGCAACTTGCGCGATGCGGCGGCGCTGCTGGCGGCCGAAGGGTTGACGGTGCACACCCTGGCGTTTGATGTAACCGACAGCGCGGCGATCAAGGCCGCCGTGGCGGACATCGAAGCGCGCCTCGGCCCGTTGGAGATCCTGGTGAACAACGCCGGCATGCAACGGCGTGGGCCGCTGGAGGACTACAGCGAACAACACTGGCGCGAGTTGATCAGCACGAACCTGGACAGTGCTTTTCTGGTTGGCCAGGCCGTGGCGCGGGCGATGATCCCGCGCAAGCGCGGGCGCATTATCAATATCTGTTCGGTGCAAAGTGAGCTGGGCCGCCCCGGCATCGCGCCGTATGCGGCCAGCAAAGGCGCGTTGAAGATGCTCACCAAGGGCATGGCCATCGATTGGGGCCCCCATGGGTTGACGGTCAATGGCATCGGCCCCGGCTATTTCAAGACGGAGCTGAACGCCAACCTGGTGGCCAATCCCGAGTTCAGCGACTGGCTGGTGCAACGCACGCCGAGTCGTCGTTGGGGCGACGTGGCCGAACTGGCCGGTGCCGCCGTGTTCCTTGCCAGTGACGCTGCCAGCTTCGTCAACGGCCATATTCTGTACGTCGACGGTGGTATCACCGCGTCGCTGTAAACCGGAGAACTGTATGCACGCTATCGTTTGTCACGCCTCCAAAGACCTGCGGGTCGACCCCCAGGACGAACCGCAACCCCTCGCCCCCGATCAACTGCGTGTGCGCATCGCCCGTGGCGGCATCTGCGGTTCGGACCTGCATTACTACCAGCACGGCGGCTTCGGCACCGTGCGCCTGCGCGAGCCGATGGTGCTCGGCCATGAAGTGTCAGCGGTGATCGATGCCGTGGGTGCGGACGCCGGGTTGTTCAAGGTTGGCCAGCGCATCAGCGTATCGCCGTCGCGCCCGTGCGGCGGTTGCCGTTACTGCCATCAAGGCCTGCCGAATCATTGCCTGAACATGCGTTTCTACGGCAGTGCGATGCCGTTTCCGCATATCCAGGGCGCGTTTCGCCAGAGCCTGGTGATCGAGACACATCAGGCACATCGGCTGGCCGACCACGTGAGCCTGGCCGAAGGTGCGCTGGCCGAGCCGCTGTCGGTGGGTTTGCACGCGATTCAACGCGCCGGCGCGGTGTTCGGCAAACGCGTGTTGGTGACCGGTTGCGGCCCCATCGGCAACCTGTTGATCGGCAGCCTGCGCGCCGCCGGTGCCGGTGAAATCGTCGCCGTGGACCTGTCTGCCAGCGCCCTCGCCTGCGCCGAAAAAATGGGCGCCACGCGCACCCACAACATTGCCGACGGCGCGGATGCGCTCAAGCGCTACACCGCCGAGAAGGGCTATTTCGAGGTGATGTTCGAAGTCTCCGGCAGTGCCCAGGCCTTGCGCAATGGCCTGGAATGCATCGCGCCACGGGGTGTGTTGGTGACGGTCGGACTCGGCGGCGATGTGTCGTTGCCGTTGAACCTGCTGGTCAGTCGCGAGATCGATTTGCGCGGCACCTTCCGCTTTCACAGCGAGTTTGCCCAGGCGGTGGATTTGCTCAATCGCGGGATCATCGATGTGAAACCGGTGATCTCCCACACCGTGCCGTTTGAGCAGGCGGTGCAGGCGTTTGAACTGGCGGCGGACAAGACCCAGGCGATGAAAGTGGTGCTGGATTTTGGTGTGACTGACTGAGCTTGGCCGCAGTTGTGGCGGCGTTTGGGCAGGGTGAGGTCGTGGAGCAACCTCCATCGCCCTGGTCTTACTCGGTTAAATGTGGGAGCTGGCTTGCCTGCGATGCGGACACCTCGGTATATCAGGCACACCGAGTTGATGCCTTCGCAGGCAAGCCAGCTCCCACAGTTGACCGAGTATGGCTTTGCTGTTGCTGTTGCTGTTGCTGTTGCTGTTGCTGTTGCTCTGGCCCTTACATCCTTTTCGATGACGAAGTCAGCGGTCTTTTGATCTGCGCTTGTGATCTTGATCTTGATCTGAAATCGCCCCGTTAAACACGATGGCCGGAATCTGACAGTGATTTGGGGGGTAAACCGGCAGGGATGCCGGTTTAGCCGCCCCGCGCCATGGATGGCGCGTGGCGGCGGCCCCCCAAATCAGTGTCGGATTGCGGGCATGCCGAGCCATAGCGAGGCACCGAGTGTTGGGGCGTGTATGGAACAACCACATGGGTTACACAAAAGTGCATTCACATAGGTAACACTTTGAGTGAAATATAGCCGTCCTTGTCTGCATTCCTCGCATCCACTTGTCCGAGGATCACTGGGCCGAAAATAACAGCCCACACATCGTCGCTCAGCATCTCCATTCCAATAGTCTGGTATTTCAGTAAATGCCCCACATAAATCCGCAGACCTGACCGATAAATCATCCCGTTTGAGTCAGTCCGGTAACACTCAATATGACTTGCATAACCCATCTCCGGCAGTTTCTCAGGATAGGCTCGAGGTGAAGGTGAATAGCATGAAGCCGGTGTTTTCTGGCTCAGCGCTTCATGCCCTCGCTCGTAATTGTAGTGCTGTATGAAACGATCAAAATGTTTCTGCTGAGACTCCCAAGCAACCGCAGGTGGATTGGGCAAAGTGCTTTTCAGTGTTCGGTGCATACGCTCGTGCCTGCCATTTTGGTCTGGCCGACCAGGCTCGATACGCTCAGGAATGATCCCCAGCCGTAGCCACCAGATCGACAACTGTGACAGCCCTCCGCGCCCTGTGCTGGCAAACGGCACTCCGTTGTCAGTACGGATCCGCTCAGGCAAACCATACTCGCGAAACACCCGTTCGAACGTCTCTTGGGTCTCCTTGAAATTGGTGCTGGGCATGCTCTGACAGGCAAGCAAGAAGCGACTGGCATGGTCCATGATTGTTAGCGGATAACACCATACGCCCGCACCTGTCAGGTACTGGCCTTTGTAGTCGGCACTAAAAAGCTGATTGGGCACATCTGCCTTACGTAAAGGTTTTGGATAGACCGCAACTCTTGGCCGCAAGGGTCGCTGCGTGATCAGATCAGCTGCTTTGAGGATGTTATAAATAGTCGTTTTCGAGGGCGGATCCTGGCCCGGAAAGCGCTTTATCAGATCACTCTGGATCTTTTTCGGACCAGGGATTGTCTCGCCTATAGAACGAAGTTCGATAATCGCCTGCTTTACCGCCAAAGGCACCACATAAGTCTGGTGGTGCCGACGGCGACTACGCTCATCAAGCCCACTGGGGCCTTCTGCTTTGTATCGCTCGATCCACTTGTAGCCGGTCTTTCGGCTGATTTCATAGTCTCGACATAGCTGGCTAAGGCTGTGTTTTCCAGTCAGGTATTCAGCGACAAACATCACTTTGAGGTCCATAGGTTTCAGCTCTTTCCAGGGCATGGTCAGATCCTCACGAAATCGACCCTGCCAGTTAAAAACTGTTACCTATGTGCGTGAACTGATTTGTAACCCATGTGGGTGAGTCATACCGGCGAAGACTTTTTGGTGGACTTGTTCCCTCGCAGCGGACGCCAAGAAGCGATATTTTAATCGCAATCTTGGAGGCACTTATGGCACAGCAAACTCGCCGCCGTTACACCGATGACTTCAAAGCTCAGGCAGTGACACTCGCTGAAAGCATTGGTCGAGGAGAAGCTGCCCGACAGTTGGATATCTCGGTCAAAACCTTAGGTAATTGGCTGGACGCCGCACGCAACGGGCGTCCTCTCAGTTCTCCTGCCCGGCATCCGGTCTCTGACCTGGAAAGTGAGCTGGCTCGGCTTCGAGCTGAAAATGCCACGCTCAAAATGGAGCGAGAAATCCTAAAAAAAGCGACGGCGTTCTTTGCCAGAGAGTCCAACTGAGATACGCCTTCGTCGCCCGTGAACGGACTCACTTTCCAGTCAGGCTGTTATGTCGAGTGATGGAGGTCTCGGTGTCGGGCTTTCACGGCTATTTGAAGCGTCAGAAACGTCCTGATCCAGATGCGGCGATTCGCTTGGAAATTCGTGCGATTCATCGGGCAAGCCGAGGCACTTATGGGCGCCCACGCATGGTTAAGGCGCTTCATAACCGTTCGTACGCGATAGGGCACAAGCGAGTAGCTCGTCTGATGAGAGAGGAGATGCTGCGAGGAAAAATCAAAGCCCGGTTCAAACACTCGATGGATAACCGGTATATCCAACCCATTTCTGACAACGTGTTGAAACGACGTTTTTCCGTGACAAGCCCGGCACCCGCCTGGGTGGGGGATATCACATATATTTCGACTCGCCAGGGTTGGTTGTACTTGGCTGTGGTGTTGAGTATCCAGACCCGGCAGGTGCTGGGTTACAGCCTGTCGGATCGTATGCCCGAGGGTTTGGTACAACAGGCGTTCATGAACGCCTGGACCAGAGCGCCAGTTGATCACGGTGTAATTTTTCACTCTGATCGAGGCCGACAATACACCGGTAGCGGTTTTCGTAGCATGATCGCGGAAAGAGGCTTCGTGCAAAGCATGAGCCGTAAGGGGAATTGCTGGGATAACGCCGTGGCAGAGAGCTTTTTTGCCACACTCAAGAAGGAGGAAGCCATCGGTGTGTATCCCAGCAAAGCACAGGCCCATGCATCAATCGCAAGCTACATCCATGGGTTTTACAACGCGGCACGGCTGCACTCGGCGCTGGGATACAGCTCACCTAATGACTACGCAAAGCAACTGAAGCAAACTGCTTAACACTCGCTTCATGGCGTACGTTTTGAGGGAACAAGTCCATGGTTACTTTTGTGTCTTTACAAAAGTAACCCGTCGTAAGGGCGGAACCCTAAGTGGCCGTTACCGCAGCAACGGATATGCACCCCGACAAATCGCCATCGCAGGTAAGCCAGCGATCACTACCTCGATGAAAGCTGGAGTGGAACCTGGAGCCGTCGCGGCCGTACACCTCCAATGAAGACTCGATTGCCAAGGGTTGCAACAACACCTGAGGTTCAAGCGCGCTCTTCAAGCCGATCGCGCAAGAACCGGTGGCTGTTGGAAAACAACCGACGGTAGGTAAGCAGCACCGCACCTACCGTGCCCAAGGCCGAGGAGGCGGCGATCAGAAACATGATCACGATCTGGTAACGCACCGCGTCCACCGGGCTTTCGCCGGCCAGCACCTGGCCGGTCATCATGCCGGGCAGACTGACGATGCCGACCACGGTCATCTGGTTCAGCGTCGGGATCATCCCGGCGCGCACGGCCTGGCGGATTGCCTCCTGGGCGGCTTCCCAGCGTGAACCGCCCAGTGCCAGGATCATCTCGATAGTAGTGCGCCCCGAGGTCAGTTCCTGGGTCATGCGCTCAATGCCCAAGGACACACCGGTGAGGGTATTGCCGAGGATCATGCCGAGGATCGGAATCGCATACTGCGGCTCGTACCACGGATGGATACGGATCACCGCAAACAACCCCACCGCCGTGACCAGCCACGAACTGCCCCACACCGACAGAATGCTGTCGACCCGTTGCCCACGGTAAGTGCGACGCCCGCGCCCCGCCGCCGAGAGCCCGGCGATCAGGGTCATCGCACACATCAGCGGCAGCACCACATACCAGTAGGCGAACTCGAACACCCAGCCCAGCAGGTAACCGATGGCCAGCAACTGCACCACGGTACGCACGGCCGCCCACAACAATTGGCGGCCCAGGCCCAGACGCAGCAACAGCGACAACGCACCGTTGATAAGGATCAGCGAGGCGGCGATGCCCATGTCGAGCGCGGTGAGGTTTTGATAATTCATGGCTGGGCCGCTGCGCTCAAAACACCGGCGCTCATGTGCAGGTGGATATCGCTCATGCGCCGGGCCTGGTCGAGGTCGTGGGACACCCAGATATAGGCGCGGGCGTTGTCGACGGCATACCAGGCGCTGATCAGTGCCTCGACATCGCGCGAGGACGTGGGGTCGAGGGCGGCCGTCGGTTCATCCAGCAACAGCACTTCGGGGTTCAGTTGCAAGGTGCGGATCAATGACACCACCTGGGACTCTCCGCCGGACAGGTCGCCGGCGTTTTTGCCCAGGAAGTCCGGGCTTTTACCAGCATGCTCCAGCAGCTTGGTCACCGCTTGCAGGTCGAAGCGGCGCGTGCGCAGGGTCTTGAGACTGAATGGGAAGCGCAGGTTGTCTTCCACCGTGGCCTCCAGCAGCGCCGGGCGTTGCGACAGGTAGCTGATGTGGCTGCGATAGTGGGGAATCTGCGCATTCGCAATCGGCTGATTGTTCCACAGAATCTGCCCCGAAGTGGGCGCATCCAGCAACGCCAGCGCACGCAGGAACACACTTTTACCGGAGCCGGAGGAGCCGGTGATGGACACGCGGTCGGCGCGCTTCAGGCTGAAATCCGTGGGTTGCAGCAACGCCACTTGGCGCCGCTCGTCCCTGCGCGTGAGGGCGCAGGTTTCAATCAATACGGTGTCTGTCATCAACTCGGTACTCGGCTCGACGGCTTGCAATCCACAACTCCACTGCCTATATTTCATGCCTGGCGCACTCCACGCCACCTTCCGCGGAAAGGGCTGCGCCCAGGATCCTGACTGAATATCACATTTCTACGACTCCCAACCTGAAAGCGGAAAAGGTTTGTGCAAGGAGATCGTATGTCGCCACGCCTCTCATCCTCGACTACCGACGGCCGCCTCAACCTTGAGCAGCAGCGCAAGCGCGCCAAGGAACTGTTGTCGCAGCTGAAAACCCTCGACCCGCTCGCCACCTTGTCCCAGGCCCAATGGCAGGTCGCTAAACAGCTGGGCTTCAGCAGTTGGCCCAAGCTCAAGACGCATGTCGACGCCATCGACTTCGCCGCCCGCCACCCTGACTTTGCTGCCAGCGATGAAGCCCGCACCACCCACTGGCGCTGCGGCAGCGACATTGCCCACAGCCTGCAACTGGCCGGGTTCAAGGGGCAGTTCCGCATGCTCACCGATCCGTTATGCATGGGCCCGGTGCGCGACCTGCCCAGTGAAGATTTCCGTGCGATGCGCAGTGCCTTTATCAGCCAGGCCTTTGCGCTGGACGCTGCTGAAGTCGCGCACCGCGTCAACACCGAGTACGACCACCTGCACGCCCTGGCCAGCGCCGATCACAGCGTGTTGTGGTGCGAAGCGGACGCCTATGATCAGCTGTTTCTGGTCCGCGCGCTGGCCGGTCTTGAGCGCGCGCCGAAAAAGCTCGAACTGATTGAGGTCGACCGTATTCCAGGTGTCGAACGTTTCATCGGCATCGGCCAACTGGCGCCCGATGTATTGGCATGGTTGTGGCCGCAGCGTCGCTTGATCGACGACGCAGCGGTGCAACTGGCCCGACAGGCCTGGTCGGCTTACTGCGACAGCTCGCCGGTCAAACTTGCGCAACTGGCCCACGGCAACCACCCGGCCCTGCCCCTTCTCGCCCCGGCGCTATTGCGTCAGCTACAGGAATTGCCGGGCATTGAAGATGGCCTGTCACTGACTGAACGCTTGTCGCTGCGCTACATCGCCGAGGCCGGGCCGGTGCCGTTCGGCCGGGTGTTCGCTGAATTGATGGCCAAGCGTGAGCCGCTGCCGTTCCTGGGCGACATGATGTTCCATGCACTGCTGCGGCCATTGATCGACGGCCCTGGACCATTGCTGGTCGAAACCGCAAACGAGCGCGACTGGCCGCGCCGCGAATTGGCGCTGACGCCATTGGGGCATCGAGTGCTGGGCGGCGAGGCTTATTGGTTGGACCACGCCGGGCATGAGCGCTGGGTCGGCGGCGTGTGCCTCAAGCCTGGCCAACCGCATTGGGCACTGGCCCACGACAACCTGCCGGTCTGGCGCAACTGAGGCCGGCTCAGCGCTTGGGCGATAACCCGACGGCGCACGCCATCACTGCCGGGTCGCCCAGATAAACGCTACGCGCAGCCGTCGTGGGTGCAGCGACCCGACTGTCGACGGCGCGCAACATCGGTCGCTCAACCGTCGGCAGGCTGTGCTGGGGGTCGACAATCTCCATGCAGCGGCGCAGGGAGTTGAAGTCCGGCGATTGCGACAGCGACAGGTGCAAGGTCTGGCTCACCGACACCGACACCACCGAGCTCTGCGCGCATTGCCCGTCGTAGATCAGCGTATGGCGAATCAATGGGTTGTCATGGCAGTACTTCAACAGGTTGACCTGCCGCGAACGCACCAGCGCCGTATTGATGATCAACAGGTCGAACGCCACGCAACCGGAGCGCGTCAACGCCTGCAATTCGTCGAACGAACTCAAGGGGGCGATGCGGTGGTAGCCCAGCTGGTTGAGCATTTTCTCCAGCTTGATCCGCTGCAGCAGGTCTGCATCGGCAATCAAAAGGCGTAAGGCTTTATTGGACATAGGGTAAACCTGACAGTTGGGCATCAGCGTCGATCATTCAACGTCGAACACGGTAACTGTCGGGGCTCGAACATGACTTTAAGGCGATTCTGAAACGGGCACTGTGCACTTTTAAGAATCGCCTCAAAGCCCTCGCACTCACTCGCCCCTACCATGGCTGCGTTCCCACACGCTGCCATGGAATTTTTGTGTTCATGTTTTTACTCAGAATGATGCTGCTGGCCGGCGGGCTGCTGGTGCTCGCGCCACCGCCGGCCAGCGCGGCGCTGAAGATCGAAGGTACACGCCTGATTTATTACGGCCAGGACAAGGCCGCCGGCATCAGCGTGGTCAACCCGGCCTCACAGCAAGTGGTGGTGCAAACCTGGATCACCGCTGAAGACGAATCGCCTGGCAGCCCTGTGCCGTTTGTTGCCACCGAACCGTTGGTGCAACTGGGCGCCGGCGAGCATCACATGCTGCGCATCCTGTATGCCGGTGAAGGCTTGCCCGCCGATCGCGAATCGCTGTTCTGGCTCAATATCATGGAGATTCCGCTCAAATCCGCCGACCCCAACAGCGTGCAGTTTGCGATACGCCAACGGCTCAAGCTGTTCTATCGGCCACCCGCGCTCAAGGGGGGGTCGGCCGAGGCGCTGCAGCAGCTGGTGTGGAGCCGCGATGATCACAGCGTCATTGCCCACAACCCAAGCGCATTCCACCTGTCGTTGATCAATGTGCAAACGGACACCCAGCCGCTCAGCGACTACCTGCTGCTCAAACCCCATGAGAGCAAGCGCCTGAGTACAGCGACCGCTTTGCCTACCGGGTCCACCCTTCACTTCACCGACATCAACGATATCGGTTTACAGGCCCGCCATAGCGCGGTGCTCAAGTGATCAATCGCGGGAAACTTGCATTTATGTCTCTCACCAAACGTTTACTGCCCCTGCTGCTGTGCGGCTGCGCGGCCCTCCCTGCCACAAGCTATGCGCTGTCGTGCGTCGAAGATGGCAGCGGCGCCTATGTCGATATCAACCCGCTTGGCACCTCATTGGCGGTTGCGGCTGATGCACCGGACGGCACGATCATCTGGGAGTCGGGCCCACGCTCCACGAATGTGTTGTGCAAGGACGACCGCAACCACGGCCGCGAAGAAGTGTATTTCTACGTCAACCCGGCCAACGTCAGCATCGGCCAAGGCATCCGCGTAGGCATCCGCTACAACAACGCGCCCATCACCCAAAGCACCGGCAAGGTCGGCACCGGTTTTTACTCGGACCGCGGTTGCACCTGGTCCAATTGCACAGGCTGGGACAAGGCACGCTTTACCCTGAACTTCAGCGTATTCATCGAAAAATACGGCAAGACACCGCCCAGCGGTCAAGCCAGCACCCTGGCTCAATATCGCGTGTTCCAGCTCGACGGCGTACGCGGGCTCAACACCAACCCCAACAGCAACCTCAACTACATCGTCACCGGCATGAACGACATCCGCTTCGTGCCCTGCGCCCCCGAACTGACCATTACCCCCAGTGTCGTCAACTTCCCCACGCCATCACGCAAGGCGCAGGTCGGCGCCGTGGCCAGCACCGCGAACTTCAACCTCAGCCTGCGCAAAGTCTGTGATACGCCCTACACCGTCAATGCACGCTTCGCCACTACCCCGGGGGGCGGCAGTGTCATCAACGGCTTGCTGGTGCCGGCCAACAACAGCTCGGTGGGCATCTCATTGTCTCGCGCCGACAGCGATCAGCGCCTGCCCTTCAATGACTGGTTTACGTTGCAGACACTGATGGGCTCCGGCCAGGCACGCAATGATTTTCGCGCCGACCTGAGCTGGCGCACCCTGCCGATTCCGGGGGCCTTCGAAGCCGCAGTGGTGGTGGACATGTTTTACAAGTAGCCGACGACTTTAAGGATCGTCTTATGCCGTTGGCATCGATATGCCACTACTCTGCGCCGATGCGATTGAAAAGTTACCTGCTCCAGATCAACCCCGTCCTCTCCCGACCCGAAGCAGCCAGAAGGCTGCTTCGTATTTTTGCGAGCGTGCTGCTGGTGGGCATCTTGAGCGGGGTCTATACCTTTCTGCTGTCGACCTTCAACAACGACATCTCCCAGCGCCGCGGCTACATGAGCAGCGCGATCGCCGAAGCCCACACTTTTTTCACTAACCGCGAGGCCCTGCTGCAAAGCCTGAGCCTGTCGGCGGTGCGCAAGCAGTCCAGGGCCTACCCCTCCTCCGCGGAAGAACAACACCTGGAGCTGGGCAGCACACCCGGCAACCAGTGGAGCATCTGGCTGACCGCACGCATGCGCGACTACCTCAAAGCCAAGCAGCTCAACCTGCTGTATGTGAACGCCGGCCCCAGCCCACAAGTGACGCGGCTGTATGACGCCACCCCACAGGTACTGCCGATTTCCAAGTGCATGCTCAACCGCCTCAAGGCCTTGCAGCACAACGACACGGCCACGCTCAACGAGTTGTGGCTGAGCGACAACACCGAAAGCCATTCGCACCTGTACCTCTTCAGCCGCCTCGACCAACACGACCCCGACTCCGGCTGGCTGGGCTTGGAGATGGAGAGCCGTGAAGTGTCCATCACCCTCAGCGACCAGAGTGCCGGTGAGTTCATGATGCTCAACTCCCAAGGCATGCTGGTGTTCACCAACAGCACCGACACGCAACTCAAACAGCAACATTTGCGGCCCGGCGAAGAAAGCTTTTTCGGCTTTGTCGGCAACGGCTTGCTGCCCGACCACCTGGTGATCCGCAAACACTTGAAGTCCTCGGAATGGCAGTTGATGTATTCCATCGACCTGCGTGCGGTGGTCACCGGCCTGTGGAAACAGCTGCTCGGCTCGTTGTTGTTCTGCCTGTTCAGCCTCACGTTGATCTGGCTGGTGATGCGCCGCGTCGACCAGCGTTTCATTATTCCGTCGATTCATCGCATCCAGGCGTTGATCGAAAGCGAAGCCTTTGGCCGCGACGTGATCCAGATCGCGCCCGTGGCCCTTTGCGTGCTGCGCCGCACCGACGGCCAGGTGGTGCTGGAAAACACCCTGGCCCAGCAATGGCTCGGCAACGGCCCCGAGCGCGAGGCATTGCGGGCCGGCTGGATCGAGCAAGCGTTCGCCCAAGGCCCGTGTGAACGCAGTGATTATTTTGAAACCATCGATGGCCGCCACCTGTACCTGAGCAGTGCGCCCACCCGCTATAAAGGCGAAGACGTGCTGTTTTGCGCGTTCAGCGATATCAGTGCGCGCAAGCAGGTCGAAGCGGCGCTGGAAGAAGCACGCCAGTCGGCGGACGCCGCCAACGCCGCCAAGACCCTGTTTCTGGCGACCATGAGCCATGAAATCCGCACGCCGTTGTATGGCGTGCTCGGCACCCTCGAACTGCTGGCGCGCACACAGCTGGATGCGCAGCAAAGGGACTACCTGCACGCCATCGAAGGCTCGTCGTCGACCTTGTTGCAGCTGATCTGCGACGTGCTCGATGTGTCGAAGATCGAAGCCGGGCAGCTGGCGTTGGAAATGAGTGAGTTTTCACCGCTGGAGCTGGTTCATGAAATCATTCAGGGCTATGCCGCAGCCGCCCAAGGCAAAGGCTTGCAGCTGTATGCCTGCTTCGACCCGAAGCTGCCCGAACGGCTGATCGGCGACGTGACGCGCATTCGCCAGATTCTGAATAACCTGCTCAATAATGCGGTGAAGTTCACCGACTACGGCCGCGTGGTTTTGCGGGTCAAGGTGCTGGGCCGTGACGGTGAACGCTCCAGCCTGTTGTGGCAGGTCTCGGACACTGGCAAAGGCATCGCCCAGGAAGACCAGGCGATGATTTTCGAGCCGTTCTACCAGAGTGAAGGCAACACCAATGTGGTCGCCGGCACCGGCCTGGGCCTGCCGATCTGTCAGCGCCTGACCGAATTGATGAACGGCAACATCCGCATGGTCAGCGAACTGGGCCTGGGCAGCAGTTTCAGCCTGATCCTGCCGCTGGAAGAAGCGCCGACCACGCCGATGACCGCGCTGTTGCCCGAGACCATCTACGTGGCGTCGCCGATCCCGGAACTGGCCAACTCGGTCAGCGGCTGGCTGCGCCGCTGGGGCGCCAGGGCCCAGGCCGGCCTGCCGACATTGCCGGACACCCATCTGCTGCTGCAAGTGCACCCCGGCAGTGTCGACCCGCTGCTGGCGCCCGAATGGCCGGGGCCGGTGATTCACGTGAGCAGCAATGCCTGTACCACCGTGGAAGCCGAAGGCGGTGCCTGGCATGTCAACCTCAACCACCTGGGTGCAATTCATCAGGCCGTGAGCCAGGCGCAAGGGCTGTGGGTGGCCCGCGCCGATGAGCAAACGCGCCAGCGTGACCTGAACAAACTCAACCTGCACCTGCTGGTGGCCGAAGACAACATCATCAACCAGCTGATTTTGCGTGACCAACTCGAAGAACTCGGCTGCACCGTGGAGCTGGCGGCCGATGGTCAGGAAGCGTTGCAGCTGTACACCGCCGGTAACTTCGACGTGGTGTTGACGGACGTGAACATGCCCCACATCAACGGCTATGAACTGGCGCGCGAACTGCGCCGCCAAGGCTGCCCGTTGCCGATTATCGGGGCCACCGCCAACGCCATGCGCGGCGAGGCCGACCTGTGCCTGGCCGCCGGCATGAACCATTGCCTGGTCAAACCCTTTGCGTTGCGGGCTCTATTCAACTCCCTGGCGCCTTATGCACGGATCACCCATGAAGCCCCTTAGTATTTTGATTGTTGAGGACCATCCCCTGCAGCACATCTACCTGCAGCACTTGCTCAGTGAGTTGGGGGATTTCAGGCTGGAAACCGCCGAGGACGGCAAGCAAGCGCTGGAGCGTTTGCGCCAGCGCGATTTCGACCTGGTACTGACCGACCTGCTGATGCCCGGCATGGACGGCGTGCAATTTATCCAGTGCCTGGCCAACCTGCGCTGCAAGCCGGCCCTGGCGATCATGAGCGCCGCCTCGCGGCGCATGCTGATGGCCGCCAGCCTGGTGGCGAAAAACCTCGATGTGCAAGTGATCGGGCTGATCTCCAAGCCGGTTAACGCCGACGCGTTACGCAACCTGGTCGATCAGCTCAGGAACACAGTGCGCAAGCCCTCCCCCGAACTGCCCGAACACATGGACATCGACCGCCAGACGCTGGTGCAGGCCATGAGCAGTGGCCAGTTGCAAGCCTGGTTCCAGCCAAAAAAATCCCTCGCCAACGGGCGTATCGTCGCCGCCGAAGCCCTGGTGCGCTGGTTGCACCCCGAGCAAGGCGTGATGCTGCCGGCCGCGTTCCTGCCGGCGATCAAGGCCTTCGAGCTGGAAGAACGGCTGTTGTGGCTGGTGCTCAAACAGGCGATTCACGCCCAGGAGCAGTGGCGCCAGCGCGGCTATGAAATCCCGGTGGCGATCAACTTGCCCACCCACCTGCTCAACAGCCATGACCTGGCGGACCGCTTGCTGGAGTTCGTGCTGCACCACGACGGCATCCCGGGGATGATCTGCTTCGAGTTGATGGAATGCTCGGTGCCCCAAGACATCAGCAACTTCTACGCCGGCGCCTGTCGCTTGCGCATCAAAGGCTTCGGCTTGTCCCAGGATGATTTTGGCAAGGGCTACAGCTCGTACCTCAATCTGGTCTCCACACCGTTTACCGAACTGAAGATCGACCAGGCGCTGGTGCAGGGCAGCCACGACAACGAAGGCATCGCCCAGGCGTTGGCGAGCATCATCGCGCTGGGCCGCAAGCTCGGCCTCACGGTGGTCGCCGAAGGCGTGGAAACGCCTCAACAATTGGCGTTGCTGCGCAAAATAGACTGCAATCAGGTGCAAGGCTTCCTGATTTCCCACGCGGTCTCTTCGGACCAATTTCAGCAGCTACTGAACAATGATGGCCCCGCGACATCTCACTAGCTGGAGGCCCCGGATTATTTGCTCTTTTATGAAGCGCAAGCTGCATCCAGTGCCGATTTGTCCTGCGCCTGCGGAAACCCCTGATGAAGCACAACAACGCGATACTCGAAGCCTTTACCCGCAGTTCCGTACGCCTGAACAAAGGCCTGATGGTGCTGATTGGAATCGCGTTGCTGCTGCTCCTCACCAACTACTGGTCACTGCAACGCGGGATCGAAACCCGTTATGGCGCCACGCGCTTTCATTTTGCGCGGCTGATGGAAAACCTCAGCGAGCAGCAGACCTATCTCAAGAGCCTGACACACCCAGGCATCCAGGCCGAATTGCTGCGGGCCACCAACGTGCAGGTCAGCCTCAAGAGCCGCATGGTCGAGAACCGCCGCACGTTATACGAAGGTCAGAAGTACTCGTTTTCGGTGCCGTTTGACGTCAAGTTCGATGAGCAGCAGGTCGGCGTTGCTGTGCGGCCACCGATTTTTGCCCTGGGCGCGCACCTGACCAGTTACTACAGCGCCTTCTGGTCCTCGTCACCGTACGAGGCACCGCAAACGTATCTGTTCAATCGTCAGACGAACTACACCATCACCATTCCCTCCGTGGGCTATCAGCGTCGCGAAAACACTGAAGAGACCGGCAACCAGGTGGCGCTGGTCAACGCTGTGCAGCAAACCCTCGCGCAGACGCCGCAGCCGCTGGAGCAGGATTGGGTGTACTGGAAAGCGGGGCCGGAGCCCGAACATTTGCTGGCCTACATCGGCCTGTCACTCGACGGCCAGGGCCAGTCGGTGATCGGCACCTTGCTCGACCTGTCGCAGGTGGACGATGTGCAGCGCGCGCTGGATCACTCGGCCTTTGATCGCTTCACCTTGTTTGCGCCCGACGGCACCCGTTTGGTCGGGCCAGCCACCGAGGCGTCGCTCAGCGATGGCGTACACTTCACGGCCAATGGCTTTGAATTCAAGATTACCCAGACCGGCGACCAGCCCTGGAGCGCGGTCTATGGCCTGAACTACTCGCACTTCTTCCACTCGGCTTTGTGGCCGCTGAGCACCCTCGCGCTGCTGCTGGTCAGCCTGGTCACCCTGGGCTGGGCCGGCAGCCGCTGGTATCGGCGCCAAGTGATCACCCCGGCGCGCCTGGCCCACGAGCGCATCGCCGAAAGCGTGGCGTTCAGCCGCGTGATCATCGACACCGCGCCCACCGGCTTGTGCGTGGTGCGCCGCAGCGACGGCAAGGTACTGATCGAAAACCAGCGCGCCCAGCAATGGCCGGGCACCGCACGCCTGGTGGCGGCCATGGCCGGTCAACATGACAGCGCCGAGAGCGGCGAAAGCCACTTGGAGATCGAAGGCCGGCACCTGCAAATCGGTTTTGTGTCGACACGCTATCAGGCCGAAAACGTGCGCCTGTATGCCTTCAACGACATTACC
The DNA here is from genome assembly GCF_030687515.1 of Pseudomonas sp. FP2338. Lineage (NCBI taxonomy): Bacteria > Pseudomonadati > Pseudomonadota > Gammaproteobacteria > Pseudomonadales > Pseudomonadaceae > Pseudomonas > Pseudomonas sp. FP2338. Next base: position 4,115,354 of record NZ_CP117436.1, read on the forward strand.
CGGCACATCGAAGACGCCCAGGCGCTGGAAGAGGCACGTCACGCCGCCGATACCGCCAACGAGGCCAAGACGTTGTTCCTGGCGACCATGAGCCACGAGATCCGCACGCCGCTGTATGGCGTGCTCGGCACCCTGGAGCTGCTTGGCCTGACCGACCTGGACGCGCCTCAGAAAACCTACCTGCACACCATCCAGCGCTCGTCCGCCACGCTGTTCCAGCTGATCAGCGATGTGCTGGATGTGTCGAAGATCGAGTCCGGGCAAATGGCGATAGAAGCCGTGGACTTCTGCCCGCTGGACATGCTCGAAGACACCCTGCACACCTACGCCGCTTTCGCCCAGCGCAAGGGTTTGCAGCTCTACAGCTGCATCGATCCGCGCTTACCGAACTGCCTGATGGGCGACCCGATGCGCATTCGCCAGATCCTCAATAACCTGGTGAGCAACGCGATCAAGTTCACCGACATCGGGCGCGTGGTAATCCGTGCTCGGGTCATGGCGCTGGATGCCGAGCATGTCGACCTGGAATGGCAAGTCACCGACTCCGGCGTCGGCATACCCGAAGCGCAGCAGGCCAAGCTGTTCGACCTGTTCTACCAGGCGCCGGACACCGCCAGCGAGGGCGGCGCCGGGCTGGGGTTGCCGATTTGCCGCTGGCTGGCGCAGATGATGGACGGCGAAATCCGCGTAGTCAGCGAGCCGGGGCTGGGCAGCAGCTTTACCCTGAAAATGCGCCTGCCGCTGTGCTGCGGCGCACTGACCAACGTGCCGTTGATCGAGCCCAGCCCGACGCCGGTGTATGTGCAGGCGCCGGTGCGCGAACTGGCGCAGTCGATGAGTGACTGGCTCAATCGCCTGGGCATCGAGGCCGCGCTGGCAGCTTCCACTCAGGAACCCGACAGCCGCCACGCGGTACTGGTGGACCTGCTGCCCAGCGAGCCCGCCAAGCCATGGGCCGGCCAGCGCGTGCTGTGCCTGCCGGGCGCGCACAGCCCGCCGCTGCACACGGCGCAAGGCTGGGTGGTCGACCTGCACGATGTGCGCAGCATCGCCAGCACCGTGTCCCTGGCGCAGCACGGCAAGCATGAGCAACCCGCAGCGGCCCGGCCACAAAGCGCCGGGCAGCTGGGGTTGCGCATCCTGGTGGCCGAGGATAACCCGGTCAACCAGGCGATTATCAAGGAACAGCTCGAAGCCCTCGGCTGTTCGGTGAGCCTGGCCGCCAACGGCGAGCAGGCGCTGCAACTGTGGCAACCACAGGCCTTTGACCTGGTGCTGACCGACGTGAATATGCCGTTGATGAATGGCTATGAACTGGCCAGGACGCTGCGCGAGCATGACCCGCACCTGCCGATTATCGGCGTGACCGCCAATGCCATGCGCGAGGAAGGCGTGCGCTGCCTGGCGGTGGGCATGAATGCCTGGATCGTCAAGCCGTTAAGCCTGCAAACCCTGCGTGGCCAGCTGATCAAGCTGTGCAAGGTCAAGCCGGCGCCGGAGCCTGCCACTGCGGCCTGCGACGACAGCGTGCAGCTGTCGGACAAGATGCGCCCGCTGTTCATCAGCAGCGTGCAGCAGGACTTGCAGCGTATCGATGCCGCGCTGGTGCAACGTGATGCCCACGGCCTGGGCCAATTGCTGCATTCGGTCGCCGGCGCCCTGGGCGCAGTCCAGGCGCTCAGCCTGGCCCAAGCATGCATCGAACTGGAAAGCGCACTTAACCGCGGCAGCCTCGACACAACGCTTGAACTCAAGGTGAAGGCTGTGATGCAGCGTCTGTCGGCCGTTCTGGAGACTCTCCAGCCCGGGCACTCTTCACTCACTTGAACTGGCACTACGGACGGCCCTCTATGAAAAAATTCAACGTGGTAATCGCGGACGATCACCCGATCGTATTGCTGGGTGTTCGCGAGTTGGTGGAGCGCGACACACGCTTCCAGGTGGTCGGCGAGGCCGTGTGTTCGGCCGGCCTGATCGCGCTGTTGCAGCACCAGGGTGCCGACATCGTGATCACCGACTACAACATGCCGGGCGACTCGCCCTACGGCGATGGCCTCAAATTGGTGGAGTACCTGAAGCGGCATTTTCCGCAGGTGCAGATCCTGATCCTGACGATGATTTCCAATCACCTGATCCTCACCCGCCTGCAAGAGCTGGGTGTGGTCGGCATCATCCAGAAAAGCCAGTTGCACACCGAGATTCAACTGGCGCTCAAGGCGATCGCCCAGCAGAGCGCCTATCGCAGCCTGGAACCGCCAAAAACCTCGGTGGTCGAGACCCTTACGGCTATTGACGAGCGCTTTACCAGTTTGTCGCCCAAAGAGTTCGAGATCCTGCGTTTATTTATTTCCGGCATGAGCGTCAGTGATATAGCTCGCCGTCAGAACCGCAGTTCAAAGACCATCAGCGCGCAAAAAATATCGGCCATGCGCAAACTTGAAGTGAGCAGCGACCAGGACCTGCTCGCTTATTGCCTGGCGCGTAATATCTTCAACTAACCCACCACTAGCAAGCCATTTAAAACAATGGCTTCGCCCTTTGTTTTCCGAGTCTTCCCGCGCCTTCCCGCCGCTCTAAACCGACTGCTTCCTGGCTTATAAGAATCGTCTTATTCGCTCTCTGGCCCTCGCCGCTTATTCTCCTCTCGCAGTTCAACAACAGCACTTTCCAACTAACACTAACGGACATCACCATGAAGAAGTTTTCCCTGGCTGTTATCGCCTCGGCCATTATCGCCGCTTCCGGCAGTGCGTTTGCCGTCGACCCGGCACCGACGCCGACCCTGGGCGGCAGCGGCAAAATCACCTTCACCGGCGTGATCAACAACGACGCCTGCTCCGTCGACGGCGCCAACTCCGACCGCACCATTTCGGTGGACATGGGCAACGTGTCGATCAAGGACATGGGCACCGCCGAAAACCCAACCGCAGGCCGTGTCACCGCCAAAGACTTCAACCTGAACGTCAACTGCAACCAGGGCACCAAAGTCGCGATGATCTTTGACGCCAACAACGGCGGTTCGGGCCTGGTCACCGGCAAAAAAGTCCTGGCCCTGAACCCGGGTTCGGCCACTGCACAAAACGTCGGTATCGCCCTGCTCGACAGCAAAGGCAGCCTGATCGACCTCAGCTCTTCCAGCACCGCGCGCATCGAAAGCACCATGCACGGCGCCGGCACCGCTGGCGGCGACGCCACCCTGAGCTTCGCGGCCGCCTACGTCACCACCGCAGCCGCCGGTTCGTCCACCGCCGGTCGCGGTGATGCCACCCTGCCGTTCATCCTGCAATACGAATAACTCGGCGCCCCCGGCACCGAACGCGCGAGGCCCTGCGGCCTCGCCATTGTCTTTTGATTACACCGGATAACCCTCATGCCGCCTCGTTCTATCGCCGCATGCCTGGGGCTGTTGGGCTTGCTTATGGCTGCCCAGGCCGCCGCCAGCATTTCATTGAATGCCACCCGCATCGTGTTTGATGGCGACCACAAGGAAGCCAATATCACCGTGCGCAACGGCAACCAGGATGTGCTGATTCAATCCTGGGTCGACATGAACGACGCCAGCGCCAGCCGCGCGCCGTTTGCCGTCACACCGCCCTTGGCGCGGGTATTCGCCAAGGAACAGCAATTGCTGCGCATTCTGTACGAAGGCAAAGGCATGCCCACGGACCGCGAGTCGGTGGTGTGGCTTAACGTGCAGGAAATCCCCAAGGCCAGCGCCGCCGAGAACACCTTGCAGTTGGCAATCCGCCAGCGCATCAAGATTTTTTACCGCCCTGCCGGCCTCACCGGCAGCGCGCTGCAGGCCCCTGCGCAACTTGAGTGGACACTGGCCAAGCACGCCGGCCAGACCCTGTTGCAGGTGAAAAACCCGACGCTGTACCACGTGTCCATGGCCGACATAAAAGTGCAGTCGGTGCTTGCCAGCGATTCCACCATGATCGCGCCTGGCGAGCAAAAACAGTTCCCGCTGAGCGCGGCAATTGCCAACGGCCCGGTGCAACTGTCGTTTTCCAGCATCAATGACTATGGCGCGCAAAACCACTACAGCGCGCCCCTGTCGAGCGGCGCTGCGGTACCTGCGCACGCGACTGAATCGCGCCTGAAACCCTAAGCACTTTCGCCTACTTACAAGCTCACTTCGCGTGCGTGTTTGCGTGCCCGGCTGTCCGTCAATCAGGGATGTCATAGGTCCTCGCATGTCTTTTCTTTCCAGCAACAGGCCCGCACGTGGCGTACTGAAGTTGAAGACGCTGTCGCTCGCGATGGCTGCCAGCCTGCCGGCCTGGGCCGTGGCCGATGACGCAGCGCAAAGCTTCAACACCACGTTCCTGCAGGGCTCGCAGTCGCCGGTCGATTTGCAGCAACTGCTCTCGGCCAACAGCGTGCTGCCGGGCAATTACCGGGTCGACCTGTACAGCAACGAAGTGCTGGTGGGCCGACGTGATATCGACTTCAAGCGCAACCCGAAAAACGGCCGGGTCGAAGCCTGCCTGACCCTCGACCTGCTCAAGCAACTGGGCGTCGACATGGGCCGTTTGCAGGCCGAAGGCAAACTCGACCCGCAACAGCCGCAAGAGTGTTATGCCCTCGCGGACATGATCGAAGACGCCAGCGTGCGTTACGACAGCAGCCGCCTGCGCCTGTTGGCGAGCATTCCGCAAGTGGCCATGCAGCGCGGCCTGCGCGGGTATGTCGACCCGCAGTTGTGGGACGACGGCGTGCCGGCCGCGTTCATCAACTACCAGCTCAACAGTAGCCGCACCGCCGGCGACTATAAAACCCGTATCGCCAATAACCTCGGGCTGCGCAACGGCATCAACCTGGGCGCCTGGCGCCTGCGCAACGAATCGAACATGAGCAGCGGCACCGACCGTTCGAACACCTTCACCAGTAACCGCACCTACGTGCAGCACGACATGACGGCGATCAAAGGCCAATTCAGCGCCGGCGAGATTTTCTCCGATACCGATCTGTTCGACAGCGTGCGTTATCGCGGCCTCAAACTGGCCTCCGACGACGGCATGCGCGCCGACAGCGAGCGCGGCTACGCGCCGGTGATTCGTGGCGTGGCGCAGACCAACGCGACCGTAGAGATCCGCCAGAACGACTACATCCTTTACACCGCCAACGTCGCGCCCGGCCCGTTCGAGATCAACGACATCTACCCCAGCGGCTCCAACGGCGACTTGCAAATCACCGTGATCGAAGCTGACGGCAGCCGGCGAGTGACGATGCAGGCATTCTCCAGTTTGCCGATCATGGTGCGTGAAGGTCAGGTCAAGTACAGCCTCTCGGCGGGCACGTTCAAAAGCAATGCCGACGGCCTGGGAAGCCCGCGTTTTCTCAGCGGCACGCTGGCGTATGGCTTGACCAGCAACCTCAGCGGCATCGTCGGCCTGCAAGCCAGCGAGGACTACAGTGCGCTGTCGATCGGCGCCGGCAGAAACACCGCGTTCGGCGCCTTCTCCCTGGACACCACGCACTCGTCCAGCAAGGCCCGCGGGCAAACCCACCAGGGCAGCAGCGTGCGAGCGTTGTACGCGAAGACCTTTGCCGGCACTGACACCAACTTCACGCTGGCCGCCTACCGCTATTCCACCGAGGGCTACCGCACCCTCACCGACCACGTGGAAGACAACAGTGAAGACGTGCGCGTGCGCACCGGCCACTCGAAAACCCGTACCGACCTGACCATCAACCAGAGCCTGGGGCGTAACAGCCAGTTCGGCAGCCTGTACGTCAATGCCAGTGACCAGCGCTACTGGAACCGTGGCGGTTCGCGCAGTTTGTCTGCCGGTTACACCGGCAACTGGGGCGACCTGAGCTACAACCTTGGCGTGACGCGCACCCAGCAAATCGTCACCTATGGCGAGCCCAGCAGCGACACCCAGGTGAACCTGTCCGTCTCCTTCCCACTCGGCAGCCAGGCCCGTGCGCCGCGAGCCTTTGTCACCACCAGCCATCAGCGTGGCGACACCACCACGCAAGCCGGTATCAACGGTTACGTCGCCGATACCAGCGACACCTTCTATTCGGTGCAGGCGGGCCATAGCGATACGAGTGGCGACTCCGGCTCGGTGAATATCAACAGCCGCACCTCCATGGCGGATGTGAGCCTGGGCTACAGCCAGGGCCAGGGCTACACTTCGCAGAACCTTAACCTCGCAGGTTCGGTGGTTGCCCACGCAGGTGGCATCAACCTGGGGCAGACCGTCAGCGAAACCTTCGCGCTGGCCGAAGTGCCGGGTATCTCGGGGGCAAAAATCGGCAGCTACAGCGGCGTCGAGACCGGCTACAACGGCTATGCGGTGATCCCCACGGCGCAACCTTACCGCGTGAACTGGATCAGCCTGGACACCCGCGACCTGGGCGGCGATGTGGAAATCACCAACGCCACCCAGCAACTGGTGCCACGCCGTGGCGCTATCGTGGTGGCGCGGTACAGCGGCACCACCGGGCGACGGGTGTTGTTCGAGTTGTTTGATGCGCAGCACAAGCCGTTGTCGTTCGGGGCTTCGCTGGAGGACTCGGCGGGTAAGCAACTGGCGATCGCGGACCCGAACGGGAATGCGCTGGCGCTGGTGGAACAGGATCAGGGCACGCTGATCATCAAGTGGGGCGAGCAGCGTTGCAGTGCAAGCTATGCGTTGGCGCCGCAGAACAAGGCGCTGAACTATGAGCGTCAGGCGTTGGTGTGTGAGCCTTGAGGGGTCGTGGCTCGTCTGCTTTTCTGTGGGAGCTGGCTTGCCTGCGATTGGATCAACTCGGTATGCCTGATAGACCGAGGTGCCTGTATCGCAGGCAAGCCAGCTCCCACATTAGACCGAGTATGGCTCTGCTGTTGCTGTTGCTGTTGCTGTTGCTGTTGCTGTTGCTCCGGCCCTTACATCCTTTTCGATGACGAAGTCAGCGGTCTTTTGATCTGCGCTCTTGATCTTGATCTCAAATCGCCCCGTCAAACACGATGGCCGGAATTCGACAGTGATTTGGGGGGTAAACCGGCAGGGATGCCGGTTTAGCCGCGCTGGGCCAAGGATGGCCCATCGCGGCGGCCCCCCAAATCACTGTCGGATTGCGGGCATGCCGAGCCATAGCGAGGCACCGAGTGTTGGGGCGAGGACTTTTTGCTTACTTTTTGGTCCCTCAAAAAGTGAGCCGCTGTAAGAGCGGAACCATAGGCCGCCGTTACCGCAGCAACGGATATGTACACCTACAAACCACCCCCAAACATTCGGGATTGATGTATAGCCTGATTAGGCTAAGGTGCTGCCCACACGCTTCCACCGCCGAGACATCCCATGCGCCACCTTTCGCCAGTGCCTGCCTGCTGACCACCGCCCTGACCGGCTGCCAGCAGACCCCGCCGGCCAACGACCAACTTGACGCCGTGCTCTGGACCCAGACCTCCATCGAACACGAGTTGATCTACCGCCAGCTGTTCGCCAACGCCACCCGCCAACTCGACGTGGCCCTGGCCGATCCGACCTGGGATGCCCTGCCCTTTCCACCCCGCAACCTGAACGGCTTGCCTCCAGCGGTGGTGGTGGATATCGACGAAACCCTGTTGGACAACGTGCCGCTGAACGCGCGCGACATCATCAATAATCAAGTCTATTCCTACGATCGCTGGAACACCTGGGTCGAACAGGCCAAGGCCCAGGCATTGCCGGGCGCAGTGGCTTTCCTGCACGCCGCCGAGCAAAAAGGCATCAAGGTTTACTACCTCACCAACCGCGAACACAGCCAGGTCGCGGCCACCGTCGCCAACCTGCGCCTGCGCGGTTTTCCGGTGGCCAGCGACACGCAGGTCCTGGCCGCCAGCACCCCTACCGGCCATTGCGAAAGCGCCGGCTACGGCAAGACGTGTCGCCGTCAGTGGGTCGCCAGCCATGCCCGCGTGTTGCTGATGGCCGGTGACTCGCTGGGTGATTTCGTCCAGGCCGAACACAACACCCTCGCCGCCCAACGCAAAGCGGTGGAACCCTATGTGAGCTGGCTGGGGCAGCGCTGGTTTTTGCTGCCGAACCCGAGTTACGGCAACTGGTACAGCGCGCCGTATGGGGATGATGAAAAGCTGCCGTTTGCGCAGAAACGCAAGCTTAAGCAGCAGGCGTTGCAGCTGGAACAATGAAGGGTTGGCTGGGGTTCAGGCTTTGATGTTCTGCCGAATGTTCCAGCCAAACTTCACCGGCCCGCCGTCCTTGGCGCCGTCGGCTTTCTGCGGCTGGTAGCTGACGTCGACGCTGGCGAAATTGAGGGCGAAGCGGTCATGCACGACGTCGGTGTTGCTTTCAGCATTCGTGCTGTAGGACACCACCATGACTTCCTTCAGGGTAATCACCAGATACTCCACCGGGCTGGCACCGCCGGCCTTGCGTACCACCAACCTGGCCTCGGGGTAATGCTTGCCACTGGCGCAGGCCATCATCAGGTTGGGGCTGGATTTATCCAGCGGTTTGGTCAGGTTCAGGTTGGCAATATTGACCTTGCCCGCACCGCCGCCCGTACCGCTGTGCATCGAACCCGACTGCGTCATGCCCCACGCCCATTGGGTGATGTCAATCTCGTCGCGATGGGCCTGGTCCCTTGATTCGCCCTTGATATCACCCAGCTTCAAAAACATATCGACTGCCATGTTTGCTCCCTGCCTTGGTAGACGTCGGTAGTGACGTGGGGCGCACTTTTCCTCAGCCGCCGCGGTGCACGCAAGACGCTAACGCCGGTTAGAGACGCACCCGACGTGAAATGGCGAACCTTCCGACATTCAGCGCCACCTCCTCATCTTTACGCTCTCGACTCCCGCAAAAAACAGGAGTTAAGGATGACGGCTTCCCTGCTCAAAGATGGATTCCCTTCGGCCCACCGCACCACGCGTCAGCGGATTGAAAGCAGCATTGATCTGCGTAAGTTGTTCTTTGCCATTGATAGCGACCCGGCGCTGATTGGCGCGGGGGTGGTGTATATCGATGACATGTTCAACGTGGTGGTACTGCGCGAGTTTCAGACGGTTTGCAGTGTGCGACCGATCAAGGTCGTGCTGCGTGAGGCGCCGAAGTATGTGGGGCCGGCGGAGTTCAAGCGGATGTTGGAGCATGAGCCTCGCGAGTCGGAATGGGTGGCTGAAGCGCTTGGCACGGCGGTGACCTGCACGGGGGCGATACTGAGTTGGATAGTCGTTACCAGTGGCGTGATGTTGATGCCCTTTACGGCGGGGACGAGTGCGGTGATCACGGTTATCGGCCAGGCTGCAACGGCAGCGGGTACGGTTCAGTGTATCGCCGGCGCTCTGCGAATTGCGTCAGAAGCTGCATTCCCCGAGTTTAATGACTATTTAGATAGCGAACCCTGGTATCAAGACGCGACGGCAGTACTGGATGGTGTAGCGCTACTGGGCGTTGCAACTTCGATGTTGGTCACCGTGAAAGCCATCATTACAACTACCCAGGTAACAGGGAAATCCATTCGCCAGGTGCTCAAAGGCCTGACTCGGCAAGAGCGGGCAAAGTTGAATAATGAGTTGCTCAAGATCCATGACCCAAGGTTAACGAGCAGACTGCTTAAGTTGGAAAAAGCTAACGGCAAACTTTCCAAACGTATCAGCGCTACGCAAATGCAGCATGCAACGGCTACCCACATCATGGATGTGTTGGCTGCATCGCTCAGCTTTACCAGCAGTGCAACCAACGGAAATCTCAAGACGTTGGCAGTCGGCGTCTACGAGGAGGTCAACCCGTGAGCGAAAAGGGCGAAGTAAAAAACGAGTATTGCTCAACTGTTTTCATTGAAAACCCTTGGCAAATCATCAAACGGTACACGCCGGTAATCAGTGCCGACCTTCTCGTCGCATGCGCCTCGATAGCATTGACGGCTACCCTGACAATGCTCACTTACCTTTCGTCGTACCCCATAAGCTTTGCGACCAAGACATTTTTTTTCAGCGCGACCGGGCTTGGCGCTGTATATGCCATTGCCAAATACCAAGTGCTGTACGGCCGCATACACTGGGTCTGGCTAAACGTCGCGATATACCTCATATGTCTGCTGGTATCACTTCCCGCCATCGCGTACCGCCCCAACTTCCACCTCTACTCCATGACCCTTCTTGGCCCACTGACCGGCCTGCTGATCCTCAACAGCAACCGCTGCCGCGAACTGCGCCACAAGATGGTAGAAATCCGCCGCAAGCGCGAAGGCATCATCGCCACCCTGAAAAAACAAGGCCGCTGGAAATGGTGGTGAGCGCCCTGCCAGCTACATTCGCTCAACACCCATCAAGCCACGTTCTGCAACCGCCACAACAACTGCTCGCCACTCATCGCCTGCGCATACACATAACCCTGGCCCACCCTGCAGCCCATCGCCAGCAATTGCCGCTGCTGCTCCCGGGTTTCGATGCCTTCCACCACCACGGTCATGCCCAGGCTGTCGCCCAGCGCCAGGGTGCTGTGGATCACCGCGCGGCAACGTGGGTCGGCGGTCATGCCGCGCACAAACTCGGCATCCAGCTTGATCTCGTTGAACGGCAGCTGACACAGGCGTTGCAAGGATGAATACCCGGCGCCGAAGTCATCCAGGGACAGATTGCAACCGAGCAAGCGCAAACGCATCAGGCACGCCAGGCTGCTCGCTGAGGTTTCCAGCAGGCCGCTTTCGGTCAGCTCGAACGTCACGCTGGAACGCGGTGCCTGGAACGGGGCCATGACGTCTTCGATCTTCCGGCTCAACCCGCCCTGAGCCAGTTGCTGAGCATGCACGTTGAACGCCAGGTTCAAGGCCATGCCGCTTGCCCTGACGTGTTGTTGCAGGGTCAAGGCCTGGTGCATCTGCGCAAACAACAAGTCGTCGAGCAGCCCGCCACGCTCCAGCACCGGCATGAAGGCCATTGCGGGTAACAGACCATAGAGCGGGTGCTGCCAGCGGCTCAACACTTCCACACCGGTCATCTCGTTGGTCCACAGACTGAATTTGGGTTGGTAGTACGCGTGCAGCTGGCCGGCCGCTAATGCGTCGCACACTTGCGTTTGAGTAAACAATGGCAGCTCAGGCGAAATCGCAGGCGCTACTTCCCCAACAGGCTGATGACGATGCACGACCTCTTCGAGCTGATTGAGGGTCGCCAGCTTGTCGACATGGCCCAGCAAACGCACGCCGAGCAAGCGGGTGAACTGTTGCAGGGACTGGTTGATTCCGGGCGGCTGGTGGCCGCTGACAATCACGCCGTGCAGCCACCTTCGTTGCGCAGCATGTTGCAAAAACTCCAGACCATCCATGCCGGACATGGACAAGTCGCACAGCACGACATCCACCCCACCCACGCTTTCCAGGAGGGCCAAGGCTTCAATGGCATGCATCGCCTCAATCACCGCATGCCCCAACCGTTTGAACTGGCTCACGACGACGGCGCGCTGAGAGGCGTGTTCCTCAAGGATCAGGACGCGTAAAGGCTGGCTCATCATTGCCGTGGGCTCGTTGACGGTGGAGTCAACGATTGTCTAAAAACACCTTGCAAAAACGAGAATGACTAATCCTCTATGGATGTAGGATATTTCTCAAAATATCAGCAACAGGCCAAAGGCAGCAGATCTGTTGAACGACATCCGCCGCTCGGCTGGCGGGAGAACGTGCGTTGCTACGAGCTGTGGCCAGCAATCTCAAGCAGCCATGGCCGTTGATGGGTGTAAGGGCAGCGGCCAATCGTCACCGAGGCTGGATGTGTTCAGATACTCTGTTCACAAGCCTACTGGCCACCACACGCTCACTCATCCTGGATAACGGATCAGGCTGTTCTGGCCGCAATCGCCTCCACTTCCACCAGCGCCCCCGGCAACGGCAATGCCACCACCTGCAACGCCGTGCGCGTGGGCTTGTTCGGTTGCTCGGGCGTGGCGAAGAACTGCGTGTAGCCACGTTGCAACCCGGCAAAGTCGAGCTTGCCGTCGGTCTCTTCGGTACCCACCAGAAACACGCGCAATTGCACGATATCGCCCAGGTCCAGGTCTTGCTGCTGAAGGATCTTGCGCAGTTTGTTGAACACCGACACCGTCTGCACTTCGGTGTTGCCGTAAACCCCAGGCACGTTCGGGTCGACCAGATCGGGCAAGGTGCCGCTGACGAAAATCAGGCTGGCCGAGGCCGGTACGGTGACGGTTTGCGAGATGGGAAAATCGCCGACGCTGGTGCGTTGAATGCTGTCGCTCATGGTGATGCTCCTCAGGAGGCGGCGAGTGCCGCACGCTGTTGTTGTTGGGTAACGCGCTCAGCCAGTTGCGCAATCACATGGCGCGCCGAGTTGGCCGCCGATTCCTGCCAGATGCCTACGCCGCTTTGCACCAGGCCGTCGCCGGCGAAGTACACGCGGCCGTGGGCCTGCTCGAGCAAGGCACTGGCATCGGCCGGGAAGTGTTCGCGTTGCAGCCATGGGCCTTCGCTGTAGGGGATCTGTTCCCAGGACACCGCCAGCGGGTGGCGCAGGTGTTTTGAATAACCCGGATGCAGCAGCTCCACGGCTTCTTTGGACGTGGCGTACTGCTGGTCAAACGGCTTGGCGCCAAACACGTCGGCGCCCTCCCCGGTCACGTAGCCGGCCACCAGCAAGCCGTCGCGGGTGTTGAGGTCGTTGCTGGGGTACCACAGCAGGCGCGCCGGGTGTTCGATCCATGACAGGCCGCCATAGGTGCGGTAGTCGGTTTCCCAGAAGCGCGGCGATTGCCACGCCACTTTGGTCGCCTGATCGCTGCGGGTGCTGAGCAAGGCGGCTTTGACCGGGTCGCTGAAGTCGGTGTCGAGTTTGGCCAGCAGCGGCAACGGCAAGGTCGAGACCAGGTAATCGGCACGCACCACCTGTTCGCGGCCGCTGAGCTGGTCGTGGTAGGTCACCGCCACGCCGTCTTCAAGCTGGCGGATCTGCCGCACCTGGGCGCCCAGTTGCACGTGCTCGCGCACGCGTTGGTAGAAGGCGTCGGTGATGCGGTCCATGCCGCCGACGGGTTGGAACATGGTGGCGGAAAATTCCGGGAATTCGGTGTGCAATAACGCGCCCCACAACTCCGGATGCAGCAGCCGGTCCAGCGCCAGCGGGCTACGGCTGGCGGGCAGCGCGCCGGGGTGGGCAGGCGACTCCAGGTGGCCGGAGCGCAGGCTGCCTTCATAGGCCAATTCCTGGGACAGGTCGCCATACACCTGCAGGAACGCCAGCAAACGCGTGCGCTCTTCACCGCTCAACACATCATCGAGGGCATCGCGCTGCACGGCTTTGGCCAGCAAGCCGGACAGATGCCCGCGCGTGTCATTGATCGCCTGGCCGACGGTAAACGCCGACTGTTGCAGATCGGGCCGCACCTGGGCGCCGTGGCTGCTGTTGACCAGCACTTCCAGCGGCACACCCAGTTCGCTGCAATAGTCGAGAATCGTGCGGTGCTGGCTCGGAATCCTGGCGGGGCCGGCGTTGAAATACAGGCCTTTATCAAACGCTACGGTTTGCGTGCGGCCGTCCTTGTAGTCCACGCGGTCGCCATTACGCAGGGTCCAGGTGCGCCCGCCCACACGGTTGCGGGCCTCCAGTACTTGCACGCTGAAGCCGGCGCGACTCAATTCCAGTGCCGTCACCAACCCGGCAATCCCGGCGCCCAGCACCAGCACGCGAGTGCCCTGCCCCAGACCAGGCTTGAGTTTCAGCGGCTGCGGGCGTCGATGTGACGACGGCCCCAATCCCAATACGGCCAGTGCATCCTTGACGGCCGTTTCACCGCCTACAGCGGCGATGCTCGACAGCGCTTCACGGCGTGTCAGTCCCATGTCGATTCTCCTAGTCCGGCAGGCCCGGTGGGTTGATCAGCGATGTGTCGACGCGCTCGATGTCCAGGCCCCAGCGTTGCAGCACCTGTTCGTATTGGCCGCCGGCAATCGCGCCTTGCAGGGCGGTGTGAATCGGTTGGATCAGGCCGTTGTCCTTGCGGGTGGTCACGGCAATATCGGCCTTCAACGGCCAGCCGCCGTTCACCGTGCCCACCCGCTTGATGCCACCGGTGACCGCCGCCGAGTAGGCATACACCGAGTTGGGCCCGAACAGCGCATCGCTGCGACCGGACTGCACCGCCAGTTGCGCGGCGGCCTGGTCGTCGATGTATTGCAAAAGCGCGGGTTTGATACCGGCCTTTTCATTGGCCTCGTTCCAGGCCAGCAGGACCTTCTCCTGGTTGGTGCCGGAGCCGACGATGATCTTCAGCCCGGCAATGTCGGCGGCCTGTTTGATCTCGGTGATTTTGTTGGTGCTTTTGACGTAAAAGCCGAGCACATCCTGGCGATAGGTGGCGAAGTCAAAACGCTTCTTGCGCGCCTCGGTCACGGTGACGTTGCTGATCACCGCGTCGTACTTGCCGGAGCTGACGCCCAGCGGCCAGTCTTCCCAACTGGTCTGCACCACATTGAGTTGCAGGCCGAGGCTGTCGGCCACCAGCTGCGCGGTATCGGCTTCGCTGCCGATGGTGGTCTTGTCGTCGTTGGCCAACAGCGCCAGCGGCGGCCCGGCCACCCCGGACACGGCGACGGTGAATTTGCCAGGCTGGGCGAACTTGAAGCCCGGCGGGATCTGCGCGATCGCCGCTTCATTGCGCGGCACATGGATGCGCACGCGGTCAGGGCTGAAATCCACCTGTTGCACGGCAAAAGCCTGTTGCGCGGTACTCACGGCAAGCGTCAGCAAGGCCACGCGGGCAGTATTGATGAACATGGGCAGTCACTCCTTGAACTAAAGCACCTTGCCCAGAAAGGCCACGGTGCGGGGATGTCGGGGTTGGCGGAAAATCTGTTCGGGCGGGCCTTCTTCGATCAATTGGCCGTCACACAGGAACACCACGTGGTCGGCCACCTCACGGGCAAACCCGATTTCGTGGGTGACGATCACCAGGGTCACGCCCAACTGGGTCAGGCCCTTGATCACGTCGAGTACTTCGCCCACCAGTTCCGGGTCGAGGGCTGAGGTGGGTTCATCGAACAGCAGCACTTTGGGGTCCAGCGCCAGGGCGCGGGCGATAGCCACACGCTGTTGCTGGCCACCGGAGAGCTGGCGTGGGTAGGCATCGACTTTGTCGGCCAGGCCGACCTTGGCCAGCAGCTCGCAGGCCTTGGCCTGCGCTTGGGCCTTGCTCCAGCGCTTGTGGGCCAGCGGTGCTTCGGCGACGTTTTCCCAGGCGGTGAGGTGCGGGAACAGGTTGAAGTTCTGGAACACAAAACCCACGTCGATGCGACGCTTCAGGATCTCGCGCTCTTTTAATTCGTAGAGCAGGTCACCCTTGCGCCGATAGCCGACGTATTCACCGTCGATGGTGATGTGCCCGCTGTCGATTTTTTCCAGGTGGTTGATGGTGCGCAGCAAGGTGGATTTGCCCGAGCCGGACGGCCCGAGAATCACCGTGACCTTGCCTGGGTCGATGGTCAGGTCGATGTCTTTCAACACCTGCTGGTTGCCAAAGCGTTTGCCCACGCCCTGGATCTGAATGCGCCCGGCGCGTGCTTCAGCCATGGGTTTTCTCCTTGAGCCAGCCGCGCAGGCGTTGCAGCGGTGTGGGCGGCAGCACCCGCGCCGTACCGCGCGCAAAGTGGCGCTCGACGTAGTACTGGGCGCTGGTCAGCACCGTGGTGATGATCAGGTACCACACGGTCGCCACCACCAGCAGCGGGATCACCGCCTGGGTGCGGTTGTAGATGACCTGCACGGTGTAGAACAGCTCCGGCAAGGCCAGCACGTAGACGATGGACGTGCCCTTCACCAGGCCGATGATTTCGTTGAAACCCGACGGCAAAATCGAGCGCAGCGCCTGGGGCAGGATGATGCGAAAAATCCGTCGCGAAGCCGGCAAACCAAGGGCCGCCGCCGCTTCGTGCTGGCCGGCGTCCACGCCGATCAAACCGCCGCGAATGATCTCCGCCGCGTAGGCGGCCTGCATCAGGCTCAGGCCCAACACCGCCACGGTGAATTGGCTGAGCACATCCACGGTCGACCACTCGGCGAACACCACGCTGGTGAACGGTACGCCGAGCACAATGTGGTCATACAGGTAGGCAAAGTTGTAGAGGATGATCAGCACCAGCAGCGCCGGCATCGAGCGGAAAAACCAGATATAGCCCCAGGCCAACGCCGCCAGCAATGGCGAGCCCGACAGCCGTGCCAGCGCCAATGCAGTGCCGAAGAGGATGCTGAACACGGTGCTGAGCAGCGTCAGCAGCAGCGTCTGGCCGAGGCCGCGCAGCACCGAGGCAGAAAAGAACCACTGGCCGAACACGCCCCACTCCCAACGCGGGTTGGTGGCCAGTGAATGCACGATGGCGAGCAGCACCAGCGCGGCAAAGATCGACCCGGCCCAGCGCCACGGGTGGCGGGCGGGAACCACTTGCAGGGCCTTGATCGGCGTTGCGACGCGGCGCTGGCGAACCGGGCTGACCTCGTCGATCAGGTCATAGGATTTGGCGACAATGGGCATGTTCTATTCCTCGCGGGTTGCGGCCTTAGAAGGCGTAAGTCAGCCGGGTGTAGTAGTACCCGCCGGTAAAACCGTAGGGCGAATAAGTGCCGTAGCTGGCGAGCATGGTGCTGCTCGGCACGCCTTGTTTCTTGGGGTAAAGGTCGAACAGGTTCTTGGCGCCGACGGCGATGTTGAGGGCTTTGGTGAGGTTGTAGCCAAGGTCGAGGTCGGTGATCCATTTGGCGCTGTAGACGCGGTCGAGGCTGCGGTCGGCAGAGACGTTGACCTCTTTGTAAGAACCGTAGCGGGTCAGGGCCAGGTTGAGGTTGAAGCGGTCGATGCTCCAGTCGCCGCCGAGGATGAGTTTGGTCTTGGGCTGCACATCGGTGATCAGGCCACGGGCCTGGCGGTCCATCAGGTCATAGGGCGTGCCGAGGATGTCGGTGGAGGCCTTGTAGTTGAGGATCTTGGTCTGGTTCCAGTTGAACGCTGCGGTCCACTTCAATGCGCCGAACTGGCCGAGGTCCTGGTTGTAGTTGCTGACCAGATCCACGCCCTTGGTGCGGGTGTCGGCACCGTTGATAAAGTACTGGCCGCCGGAGGTGGAGTTGATGCCGTTGCTTTGCAGTACCTGGGTGACTTCGGGGCCGAGCAAGGTGCCGGTCAGGGTGATGCGGTCGCGCAGGTTGATCACGTAGGCATCGGCGGTGAAGTTCAGGCGGTCGGTGGGCGTGAGGGTGAAGCCCAGGCTGAAGTTGGTCGAGCGCTCGGGTTTCAACTCCTGGGCACCGAGGGCCTTGGCCGCTGCCGAGCCTACCGGCAATACGCCGTAGTTGATCGACTGATACACGCCGTCGACCACGCCGTAGGTGGTGGAACGCGCACTGAACAGGCTGTTGGCCAGGGACGGCGCACGGAAGCCATTGCTGACGGTGGCGCGCACGGCAAATTGCGGGGTGAAATCATAGCGCGTGGTCAGCTTGCCGCTGCGGGTGGCGCCGACGCCTTCGTTGTAATGCTCGTAGCGAAAGGCCGTGCCGATGTACCAGTCCGGCAGCGGGTTGAAGCCCACATCGACGTAACTGGCGAGGCTGTTGCGCGAGGCGCTGCTTTCTTCATCCGGCGAAATGCCGTTGGTGACTTGCGCCCCGGATGACGCGCAATTGCCCGGCGCCACGCAGTAGCCGCCATTGGCATAGGACGCGTAGTCACCGGCCTGCACCTCATAGGTGTCGCGCCGATGCTCGAAACCGTAGGACAGGTCCAACGGTTTTTGCAGGCCCACATCAAAGCCACGTTTGAAGTCGAGGTTGGTGGTCAGCTCGGTGGAAATCCAGGTGCCGGAGGTGAAACTGTTGGGCGTGTACTCGCCCAGCGACGGGTTCTGGTTGTGGGTGGTGCCCTGCTCCGCCTCGTTGCGCCCGTAGGTGGTGGACAAGTCCCAGTCCCACGCGCCGACGGTGCCTTTGCCGCCGAACGCGGCCTGGAAATCGTCCTCGTCGATGTACCAGGTCGGCGTGTACCCGGCCGGATAGCCATTCGGCCCGGTGGTGATGGTGTTGGTGATGGTCGGCAGGCGGTAGTTCTGCCCCTGCTCGGCCTTGCGTCGCGAGTAGGTGGTGAAGGAATACAGGCTGAGGCTGTCATCAATCGGCAGCTCGGCGTTGTAACCCAGGGTCAGCAGGTTGGTCTTGGGCGTGCCGTAACCGCCGTAGGTCGATCTGCCGGCCTGGTTGTAGGCTTGCTCATAGGTGTAGCCGTTGGCGCTGGCTTTGTTGTCGTCATTCTGGCTGCGGGCATCCAGGGCCAATTGCACGACGCCGCCGTTGCCGATTTCAAACCCCTTGTTGAGGCTTTGTTGCACAGTTTGCTTCTTGCCGTCATAGCCCTGGCCGACGTTGGTGACGGCGGTGCCGCTGGTATCGGCCTTGAGGATCACATTGATGACCCCGGCGATGGCATCCGAGCCGTACTGGGCGGCAGCGCCGTCGCGCAACACTTCCACATGGTCGATGGCGCTGATGGGGATCAGATCCAGGTCAGCCGGTGCCGCGCCGGTGTTGATGCCGTTGATGTTCAGCGTGGCGCTGGTGTGGCGGCGTTTGCCGTTGACCAGCACCAACACTTCGGCAGCACTCAAGCCGCGCAGGTTGGGCGCACGGGCAATGCCGCTGGCATCCCAGCCGGTTTTTTCCGGCAGGGTCAGTGACGGGATCACCGCGCTCAAGGCTTCCATCAAGCCCGGCTTGCCGGTGCTTTGCAGTTGCTTGGCGCTGACCACGTCGATCGGCACCGGGCTGCTGGTGACGGTGCGCTGCTCGGCGCCACGGTTGCCGGTGACCACCACGGTGGACAGGGTGCTGTCGTCCTGGGCGGATGCAGTGCCGGCCAACAGGGCCAGCGTGAGTGCGGCGGTGGGGTGTAAAACTTGCTTCATGACCACTCCAGGCTTTCCGAATCGCGAAGTCGGGCAATCGCGCGGGCGGGCGCGGTGCTCGTTTTTCAGGGTGCAGCTGCGATGGGGAACTAGGTGTGGAGTGAGCGAGGGTTTTGAATTGGCAACATACGTTGAACTCCCTTCCAACGATTCTGCCGCGGGGTCTTTACCCGGTTATGGCGCGCAGAATCTGAATCACGCTGGGTACCATCCGAGGTCAGGGGTAGGCTGTTGCGATCAAACATAACGGAATGGATTTCAAAAATATAATGCTATTTGGGCATAAGCTAATATTCTCTAATTTCATTATTTACGAATAACTTTATTCATATAAATAATGTTTTAACTGCGTCAGGCGTGACTGCGGGTGCTTTTTTCCACCAGGCACATTGGCGTACCGGCAACCGGCTCCTGCAGGATCTGCACTTGCACGTCGAACACCTGGCGCATCAGCTCGGCACTGATCACCTGGGCGGGCGCGCCATCGGCGACCAACTTGCCGGCGTGCATCACCGCCAGATGGTCGGCGTAGCGGCAGGCCTGGTTGATATCGTGCAGTACGGTGATCACGGTTTTGCCCTCGGCGGCCAGTTCGCCCATCAGGTCGAGCAGTTCGACCTGATGGCTGATGTCGAGGTAAGTGGTGGGCTCGTCGAGCAGCACCACCGGCGCGTTCTGCGCCAGCACCATGGCCAGCCAGGCGCGCTGGCGCTGGCCGCCGGACAAGTCCGCCAACGCGCGGTCGGCGAGGTTGTCCAGCTCCAGGCGCTGCATGGCTTGTGTCACCTGGGCTTGATCGTTGCCACTCAGGCGCCCCCACAACGAGTTATGCGGGCTGCGGCCGTAGGCGACCAACTGGCGCACGCTGACTCCTTCCGGCACCGGCAATACCTGCGGTAAAAATGCGATCTGCCGCGCCAGCTGGCGCGCGGACAAGCTGGCGTAGGCGTGGCCATCCAGGGTCAACTCGCCCTGGGTCGGCTTGAGGATGCGCGCAAACGCCTTGAGCAAAGTTGACTTGCCGCAGCCGTTGGGGCCGATCAGCGCGGTGACGCGACCTGTCGGCGGTGCGAAGGAAAGGCCCTGCACAATGCGCGTGGCGCCGTAGCCGATATCGAGTTGGTGTGCCTGCAAAATACTCATGTCATCAACCCTTGAACCGTGCCAGCAACCAAAGAAAATACGGCGCACCAATCACCGCCGTAAGCACGCCCGCCGGGATCTCGCTGGGCGCGATCAACGTGCGTCCAAGCGTGTCGGCCAGCACCAGCAATAACGCGCCAATCAACATTGCAGCCGGCAGCAGGTACTGGTGATGCCCACCCACCAGACGCCGCGCCATGTGCGGTGCGACCAGGCCGATAAAACCAATCGGCCCGATCACGCCGACACCCAGGCTGGTGAGCAGCACCGCACAGGCCATCGCCCACCAGCGAGTGCGGCCAAGCGCGGTGCCCAGGCTGTGGGCGGCCTCATCGCCCAGCGCGATCAGGTTCAAGGGTTTGGCCAGGCACAGGCCCAACGGGATCAACAGCAGGAACGGCAGCACCAGCGCCACATGGTGCCAATTACGGCTCCACAAACTGCCCGTCAGCGCGAGCAACGCGGTGTTGATATCCAACGGATGGGACAGGATCAAAAACTCGGTGACGCTGGACAAGGTCACCGCAATCGCCACCCCCGACAGCGCAAAACGCACCCCGGAAAAACTCACGCCGGTGTTGTACAGCGCCAGCAGCAAGGCCCCACCGGCGCCGCCCAGGCAGGCCACCAGTGGCAGCCAGGCAATCGGCAAGTGTGGCCAGCTGATGATCGCCACGGTCAGCGCCAGCCCAGCGCCCTGGGTCACGCCGAGAATCTCCGGCGAGGCCAGCGGGTTGCGGATCACGCCCTGCACAATCGCGCCGGCCAGGCCGAAGGCGCAGCCGGCCAGGATGGCGATCAGGCTGCGCGGCAGGCGGTGGTTCCACACTTCAAAATCAAGGGCGTCATGGGCCAGCAGGCGCTCCAGCACAGTGGCGGGTTTAAGCCACACCGTGCCGGCGCTGAGGCTCGCCAGCAGCGCCACCAGCAGCAAGCCCAGCAGCAGCCATAAGCGCAATCGTGGCCGAATCATAGGGTGCGCCTGGCAAGAAACAGGAAGAACGGTGCGCCGATCAATGCAGTGACGACGCCCGCCGGGGTTTCCACTGGAAAGGCCACCGCGCGACTGAGCAAGTCGGCGCCCAACACGATCACCGCGCCCAATGCCGCGCTGAGCGGGATCAGCCAGCGGTAGTCGTTACCGAGAAACTGGCGAATGATATTCGGCGCGATCAGCCCGACAAAGCCAATGGGGCCGACCGCGCACACGCTGGCGCCCACCAGCAGCAAGCTGGCGACAAACACCTGCAAGCGCAGGCTGGCGATACCGACGCCCAACGAGCGCGCGGCGTCTTCGCCCAGGTTGATCAGGTTCAGGCGCGGCGCACACCACAGCGCCCACACGCCGCCGATCAGCGTGCATGGCCAGAGCAGTTGCACCTGGGCCGCACCGACATTGGCCAGCGACCCGGCCAGCCAGTTCAGCACGCTTTGGGCCTGGGCCTCGACCAGAATCACCGTGAGCCGGGTCAAGGCCGCGCACAGCGCCGCAACCGCCACACCGGCCAACACCAACCGACCTTGCGCGGTGGTCGGCGACCACGCGCCGCCGAGACTGAACACCGTGACCCAGGCCAGCGCACCGCCCAGGCAGGTCATCAACAGGGCGCCACCGGCAAAGGGCGGCGCGACCAACCCGGTGGAAAACAAGGCCAATCCCAATGCCGCGCCGGCCGTCACGCCGAACAACGACGGCGACGCCAGACGGTTGCGGGTGATGCCTTGCATCAGTGCACCGGCCAGCCCCAGGCAGGCACCGACCAACGCCGCGCACACCGCACGCGGCACGCGCAGCTGCGCCACGATATAGGCCATATTGCCGCCCACGCTGCCCTGGTGAACCAGGCCGTTCCAGGCATCCGTCGCGGTGATAGTGAACGGCGACCAGCTGTACAGCGAGTACCAGAACAACACGGCACCCAGCAGCACAATGCCTGCCGCCGCGAGACTGCGCTGCACGGTTATTGGCTCAATGCGGCTTTGCCGCCCTTGAGAATCGCCAGGGTGTCTTCAGCGATTTGCTCCGATGCCAATACACCTCGGTTACGCGCCCAACTGTCGCCATCGACCTCGGCCACTTGATGATTGCGCACCGCACCGAGCACTTGCCACAACGGCTGCTTGCTCCAGGTGTCGACGATGCTTGGGCGGCGATAGTGACCGACCAGCAACCAGCCAGGGTCAAGCGCGAGCAATTGTTCCAGGCTGACAAATTCAGTCGGCGCAGCCTTTTCGCGTACCAAAGGCACTTTCAGGCCGATGGCTTGCAGCACGCTGCCGGCGTAAGAGTCGGGCCCGTGCACGGAAAAACTGTCTTCACGGGCAACCCCGAACAACACACTGGCACCTGCCGGAATCTGCTTGGCAATCGCCTGCAAGTGCTCACGGTTTTGGGTGATGCGCGTGTGCATCTGCGGGCTTTTGCCCAGGGCCGTACCGATCAGCTCGGCGGATTGAAGGCTGCCTTCGTAATCTTCCCCACGTGATGGCAACAACAAGGTCGGCGCGATGCTCGCCAAGTCGCTGTACAACGCCTGATGACGATTGAGGTCGGCAACGATCAAGTCCGGCTTGAGCCGGGCGATTTCTTCGATGCTCGGTTGCGAACGCAGGCCCACCGACTTCCATTGGCCGATGGCCTGGCGCACACGTGGCATGACGCGGTTGGCATCGCCATCGTCCGCAGCACCGACCGGCGTGACGTCGACGGCGGCGAGGCTGTCGAGAAAGGAAAACTCCAGCACCACCACGCGCTTGGGCGCATCCGGCAGGTGCACCGCGTGCTGGCCGTCATTAAGATCGATGGGCGCGGCGTTCAACACGCTGGAAGACAACGCCAGGAGGCAGGCGGCAAGAGTCGGGATGGAGCGCAGCATTCGCATGACAAGGACCTCGGCGTTAAAACACCCCGGCTGGACGGGCTGGGGAAAACGGCGGGTACTATTCCATATTGAGGCGATGCAATCAAAAAACATTCTTATTAACGTGGTGAGTCCGGGGTGTGGCCGGGGCTATTTGGGAGCAGGCCTAATTGAAGCTGATTTGTGTGGAGCTGGCTTGTGTGGGAGCTGGCTTGCCTGCGATAGCATCGACCGGGTCTTACTGACAGACCGAGGTGCCTGTATCGCAGGCAAGCCAGCTCCCACATTGGCCCTCCAACATAGGGCTTCCCACAGAGCACCTCCCCTATTCGCCCTCCCCACATAACCCCTGCGTTTAGAAGTCGACGGTGGCCGACAGCAAATAGGTGCGCGGCGTGGACAGGGTCAGGCCCGGTTCACTGTCATCCGAAGCACCAGCCGAACTCCAGTAGCGTTTATCGGCGACGTTCTCGACATTCGCCCGCAAGGTGATGTGCTTATCGTCGACCTTGAAGGCATAGCGCGCACCGACGTCAAGGCGAGTCCAGGCATCGATCTCCTTGACGTTGGATTGGTCCAGGTATTGGGAGCTTGAGTAGATACCCCGGCTGGTCAGGGTCAGGCCTTCCACCGTCGGCACATCCCATTCGGCGCCCAGGTTGACGTTGTACTTGGGCGTGGCCGGCGCGCGGTTGCCGTCGAAAGTACCGTTAGTGGTGTGGGTCAGTTCGCTGTCGATCACCATCACGCCACCCAGCAGGCGTACGCCCTTGAGCGGCTCGCCGAACACGCTCAGCTCCACGCCATCGTTCTGGCGTTTACCATTGGGGCCGAACACCCGTGTAGTGGCGTTGGTTTCGTAGGCCGGCTGCTTGATACGGAACACCGCTGCCGTCACGGCAAACGCGCCGGCGTCGTATTTGGCGCCTACTTCAACCTGGCGGCTGACAAACGGCGGGAAGATTTCATCTTCGTTGATCGAAGTCGACGGCGCGATTTTGCCTTGGCTCAGGCCTTCCATGTAGTTGGCGTACAGCGACAGTTTGTCGGTGGCTTTAAACAGGATGCCGCCGGAGGGCGAGACTTTTTCCTCATCGTAGGCCGTAGCGCCTTTGACGTTGTCGGTCCAGTCATCGACCTTGACCCGCTGCCAGCGCGCGCCGAGGGTCAGCAATAAACGCTCGTCGAAAAAGCCCAGGGTATCGGACAGCGCCACGCCACTGAAGCGGTTCTCGGTGTAGACCTTGGAATCCAGGCGTGTTGGCCGTGAAGGGGTTGGGGTTTCTACCGGGTTGTACAGGTTGCTCGGCGCCGCCGCGTAACGGGCGCCGCCGTTTTCAAAGTCCATGTAGAAGTAGCTGGCCGCCAGGTTGATCTCATGGCTGACCGGCCCGGTATGCAACCAACTGCGCACGCCGGCGGTGGCGGTGCGCACGTTTTCATCGCGGGTGAAATCCCGTGGCAATACGCTGAAATCCCCGGCGTTGTTGGTGACGGACACCGCGTGACGCAAGAAGTCGTGGTTGCTTTTACGTGCGCCGACGCCGCCATACAGCATGACGCTATCGCTGAGGTCGAACTCGCCGTTAACGGTGCCGAAGGTGTCATCGGTACGAGCTTTGCTCCAGGGCTGTGCGTAGTTATGCCGTACGTCGTTGGCGCTCGGCACCTTGGCATTGGCGCCGACTTGTACACGCTCTTGCGGCGCGTCGGTGTCGCGCTCGGTGTGGCCGACATCCGTGGAAAGGCGCAGGCGCTCGCCGCGAAAATCCAGGCCCAGCACGGCCATTTCACGGTCGACGCTCTGGTGATCCCATTCGGTATCGCCGGACTGCTTCACGCCGTTGAAACGGATGCCGAATTTGTTCTCCTCACCAAAGCGCCGCCCCACGTCCACCGCGCCACCGGCCTGGCTGCCGGACGCCCAGGTGCCGGTCAGCGAGGAAATGTCCTTGTCGGTGGCGCGCTTGGGCACCACGTTGATCCCGCCGCCCACACTGCCGCGCGGCGAGATGCCGTTGATTAACTGGCTCGGGCCTTTGAGGATGTCGACGCGCTCGGCCATTTCCATGTCGATGGTGTACGTCGGCAGTACGCCATAGAGGCCGTTGTAGGCCACATCACTGTTGAACAGGCTGAACCCGCGAATGGTGAACTGCTCGTAGCGCCCGCCCGCCGGGTTGGTGGCGCGCACCGACGGGTCGCTGGCGACCAGGTCGCCGAGGGTACGCGCCTGTTGGTTCTTGGCCGCCTCGGCGGTGTAGGTGGTCATGCTGAACGGGGTTTCCATAAAGTCCCGCGAGCCGAGCAGGCCTTGCGAGCCACGCCGCGCCACCTGCCCACCGGCGTAGGTATCGCCATCGGCCAACCCAGTAGTGCCGACGATGGACGTGGGTGCCAATTGCAGGCTGCCGTTTTCCGGCACCGGCATCAGCCTGTAGGCCTGCGCGCCCATCGGTTGCAATTGCAGGCCCGAGCCCGTCAGCAACTGGGCAAAGCCCTCCTCCACGCCGTATTCACCCGACAAACCAGCGCTGCTGCGACCGCTGACCAGCGCCGGGTCCACCGACAGGTTGACCCCGGCGAGCCCGGCGAAGCGCGTCAATGCAGCGCTCAGGCTACCGGCCGGCACCTGGTAACTGCGGCGGGCGGTGCTGTCTTCGGCATAGCTGAGCGGGACAAATAACGGGCTGGCACTGAGGCTCAGCATCAGGCTCAGGTTCAGCAACGGGCGCAAGCGCATGGGTCGGACTGCGGGCATGGGGAGAAGCTCTCGATTTTGTTCACTTGCCTGGAATGACAGGCGAGGCGCAAAAAAGGGACAGGGGGTGGCGATTTTTTCAGAAGATAAAGCCTTCGTCTTGCATAGAGGGCAACCATTGCTCACGATGTCGCCTGTTTTCAATCTCTGCATAAAGGCTTACCGCATGAAGCTATTGCGTAAATGGCGCGAAAAAAAAGCGCGCAAGGCAATACGCGCGCTCTCCCCGTTGGAGCGCTCTACGCAAAAACTGCGCAACCGCTATCCAAACTACAGCTTTGGGATAGGTACCTACGGCGACTTGAAGGTGCACGACTGGCATGAAGGCACGACCCTGCGTGTCGGCGCCTACACCTCGATTGCCGGCAATGTGGAAGTGTATTTGGGTGGTCACCACCGCACCGACTGGCTCAGTTGCTACCCCTTCCCCGCCAAGATGAAAAGCCTCGCGCACATTACCGACTTTGGTGGCAGCAAAGGCGACGTGATCATTGGCAATGATTGCTGGATCAGCTCTCACGCAAAGATTCTGTCGGGCGTGACGATAGGCAATGGCGCAGTCGTGGCTGCAGGCGCGATTGTGACCAAGGATGTGGCGCCTTACGCCATTGTGGGCGGCAACCCGGCCAAACATATCCGCTGGCGTTTTGATGAACCGACTCGGCTGATCCTCGAGCAATCCGCCTGGTGGGACTGGCCGGAGGCTGAGGTGCGTGAGGTGGCGCATTTGCTGTGCAGTACGGATATTGGGCCGTTTGTGGAGTACCTCAGCCAGCGACCGCGGTCGGCTGGCTGAAGCCTGAACGCTTACGCATCAAAAAGCCCAACCGTCTCAAGTTGGGCTTTTTCATGCCTTCAGCGCTTGACCCAATCCAGATCCACTGCACCCTGGATGCCATCGACTTGGCCTTTGCTGCTGTGCTGCCACCAGTGCCAGCTCTTGCCGTGGCTACTCCAGGTTTCGGGCACCGTCGGCTGCTTGGCATCCCAGTTGGCGATCCACAACGGGCACGGGCTGAAATCGTACTTTCGCCACGCCACGCGGTCAGCCCAGATGCTGGGTGACGTGTAAATGTGGGGATGGGCACCATCGAGTACTTGCGTGCTGAGCAGCGTTACCAGTTCGTGCAAGGCATCGGCCATCTGATCCGGGCTCGCCTCTTCGTTGCGCGAAGTTTCTACGTCAATGGCCAGGATGTGCTTCCCAACCTCGAAGTTGGCCTCGCAAAGCCGCTGCCGAATATTGGCCAGTTGTTCGCCAGGGGTACTGCTCAGTGCACGAAAGTAGTGGTAAACCCCCGCAGTCAAACCATTGGCCAGCATCCCGGCAAAATTAGCCGCAAAACGAGGGTCAGTGTAGGTGCCCCCTTCGGTCATCTTCACGATGGCATGGGTGACACCGGCTGACGCGACGCGACGCCAGTCGATCTCTCCTTGCCAGCGCGATACATCAATGCCACGTGCATGGGGGGTAGGGGTTTGCTGTTCACAACTCATGAGTTTCTCCAAGACGCTGGGTGCGTTATGCAACCCTTCATCTCGGATACTTTCATCCTTAGACGCGGAAAAACCGTATATGAATACTACCTGCGCCGGGATGTCTCGGGTGCACCAGTTCCCCGTCCTGTTTATCCAAGCGCCCAGCGCAGTGACCCACTGAGCGGGACGAGAAACATCTCCGTACTCAGCCGGCTCCACTTAGAAAATACAATCACTGAAAGTAACCGACCAAGAAGCTCGAGCAGATTTGCTATGCACTTGTAACCAGCGAACAAAAAGACCAGAATAAAGACCTATATAGGGGTCTTGTTTATGCAAAATATTCTGGCTGATGTGGCGGTGAGCGTTTCCGAACTCAAGAAGAATCCCTCCTCCGTCTTGAGCGGCGCCAACGGCCAGCCCGTAGCCGTACTGAACCACAACCGCGTCATGGGCTACATGGTTCCGGCAAATGTCTACGAAGCGATGGTAGAGCGCCTGGACGAACTGGAGCTGGTGCAACTGGTCAAGGCTCGGCTCGACGCCAACGAAACACCCGTTCGAGTATCCCTCGACGATCTGATTGGCGAGGCGCAGGCAGATATCGCCAATGGCCATTGAGTACGAAGTCGAGTGGGATCCGAAAGCGCTGAAGGAATTGCGTAAGCTCGACGGCACTATACGCCTCCAGTTTCTGAAAAAGCTCCAGGAGCGGCAGGAAGGCCCGCGAGTACCAGGTGATGCGCTTCAGGGCATGAAGGATTGCTACAAGATCAAATTGCGCGGAGCCGGGTACCGGCTGGTGTATCGCGTAGAGGATGAGAGGATTGTTATTCTGGTGCTGGCCGTAGGCAAGCGAGAGCGCAGTTCGGTGTATGAGCAAGCAGGGAAGCGGTAGGCAGAATCAAGAAGCCCGGCGCTGGGCCCGGCTATGCTTTGCGGATCTTGACCTTGAAAGCAACCCTCAGCACTCGGCAAAAGCCATCAAGGCGCCGCTCGGCAGTTTACGTCGTACGTTTACCACGAGTTTTTGCGCTTCTTCACCGGTCGTAGTGATCCTGACACTGCTGCCTCATTAGCAGTGGCAAACCCTTTGAGTATTTCTGTTTTGGAGTCGTAGGACTGTCGAGAGACCTCTTCAAGCTTAGATTCCTGAATCAGTTACCTAAAAGCAGCACGCATGAAAAAGCCCAACCTTTTCAGATTGGGCTAAGTCATTGAACAATATGGTCGGGACGGAGTGATTCGAACACTCGACCCCTAGCACCCCATCTCCTTTTTCATACTTCTTGAAAGCTTCCAAAATTTTACTCTGGATTTTTCTAAGCTAGTATTTACTTGAGCTCCGGCGGTGTTCTGCTCTACGAGAGTCCAGTAACGTCCATCAAGAGCCGACGCTTTTGTGGGGGTAAAAGTAGGGGGAGTCCGTTTTATGGCCAAAATCACCATCAAAGAACTCGAGTCGCTGACTCCCAACGATGCCGGCCGAATCCTCCGGGAGGATGGCAATCTGGCCGGTCGAATCTCAGCCCGCAAGGACGGTGTATCGGTCAGCTTTTTCTATCGTTATCGCTGGGGCGACCAGAACAAAGAGTACGCCTGCGGAACCTGGCCGCGCAAATCCCTGACGGACATCCGCAAGGCGCGTAACCAGGCCAGGGCGCTCATTGATGAGCAGATCAATCCCAACGAGCAAAAGAAAACCGCCAAAGCACAGGCATACGCCGCGGCTAACGTAGAGGCCGAACAACTAAAAACGACGAAGGTACAAACGCTGACTGTCCAGGATCTGGTCAAGGCCTGGCTGTTGGATGGCGTCGCGCGTAAAGACGGCAATGCCGAGTTGCAACGACGCTTTAGCAAGGACCTTTTGCCAGCACTCGGCAAGACCGCAGTGAGCAGCGTCTCCGAACACGATGTTCGGGCGCTGATCCGCACCGTGGTCAGCCGTGGTGCTCACCGGCAAGCCATCAGTTCCTTCGCCGACCTCACTCAGATGTTCAGCTGGGCCAGAAAGCGTCAACCTTGGCGAGCCTTATTGGTCGAGGGCGATCCGACGGAGCTGGTCGACATCTCCCCATTGATCCCTGCCGACTACGAAGCCGAAAGAAGCCGCATCCTTTCCCCAACTGAGCTGTTGGAACTGCACAACCGCTTCCAACAAATGACCGCCGATTACAACGCCCTCCCCGCGGGC
This sequence comes from Pseudomonas sp. FP2338, assembly GCF_030687515.1. NCBI lineage: Bacteria > Pseudomonadati > Pseudomonadota > Gammaproteobacteria > Pseudomonadales > Pseudomonadaceae > Pseudomonas > Pseudomonas sp. FP2338. The sequence goes on from NZ_CP117436.1 coordinate 4,144,692, forward strand.
CAAAAGTACGACGGCATTCGACCGCTAAAGAAGGAAACGCAGCTCGCGCTCTGGATTAGCCTGGGCACGCTGTGCCGGATTGGTGAATTGCTCCAGGCGGAATGGAAAAATATCGATCTGGACCAGCAGACCTGGTTTCTCCCCAGCGAAAACGTCAAAGGCACTCGGGGCAAGAAACAGGACCACCACGTCTTCCTCTCCCCCTTCGCCCTGCATTTCTTTCAGGAGCTCAAGACACTGACGGGAGACTCCCAGTGGTGCTTTCCGAACAAGCAGGACGACGGGCATGTGGACGTAAAGGTGGTGAGTAAACAGGTCGGCGATCGCCAGGCCCGGTTCAAAAACCGCAAGGCCCTCTCAAGAAGGCGTCACGACGACACGCTGGTCCTTGCCGACGGCCAAAACGGCGACTGGACGCCGCATGACCTGCGCCGTACGGGCGCGACCATGATGCAGGCCCTGGGGGTTAGCCTGGACATCATCGACCGTTGCCAAAACCATGTGCTGGCTGGTTCTCGGGTGAGACGCCACTACCTGCATCACGACTATGCCGAAGAGAAGAAGTGTGCCTGGAACCTGTTGGGCGATCGGCTCAGTGCCGTGCTGTCTTCAACCTATGAGCACACGTCGAACGAATCGATGATGTTCTTCCAAACTACGCCATGACTGAATCACTGCCGTCTTCATAGGCCTGATTCATCGTTGCGTAGGCATTGGTTAATGCTATATCGGGTCGATTCCAAACCGTCGTGATCGACTGAAATCAACCAAGAGCGGCCAGTAGTGTCTGTCTACGAAAGCAGGAGGCGATTCTCACACAGCCGCTTCCAGCGCGAAGTCGTGAAGGCTTGCGTTGACTGGTACAAGAGGCCTCCGAAACCCATTTCATCATCAATCACGGTAGGGTGATGAAAGGGAAGATTAGAACGGTGAAGCTCAAGGATGGGACTGTGGTTGGGGTCTGGTAGCTGCCTCGGCTCGATGATCTACCAATAGCGAGGCTGTATGCGTCCGGCGAAGTGTTCTACCCACCCCAGCCATACGAGCCGGGAGCCTCATCAGTCCCAGTTCATATATGAGAAGCCCAACCAGAAGCTCATCCATCAGGGTATCGATGCAGCCTAAGCCGCCACAGCGATAGCACTGAGACATCCCGCTGGAGCGGTCCCGGTGCTTCACTTTATTTCGGTAAACGGAGATGTTTGCCAACCATGCGCCGGTCTCCGGGCATCGCTCTATAATTCCCTATACCTTATTCGTAAGCGTCCGCCAACATACCTATTTTTCGCCAGACTAGAAGGGCTTAAGGGCGGTAGGTAAATGGTGGCGCCACCATAGCTCTCGTGCTTTGCACCAAGACTAGGCACTGGCCTTTGGCACGAGTAATCGCATTGTAAAGCAGTCGACGTTTCTGGATCTCGTCCCCTCCAATCGCAGCCGGCCACAGCGCTAGAACCAAATCGAACTCCCGATTTTTTGCGGCGTGCACCGTCATCATTCGGATCCCGGCACCATCATTCCCGGCAAGCCGTCGTTGACTCGAAAATGATTGGAGAATTGTTTCTTCCATTTCTTGACGTGAAAACGTGTTCCGCCCTTTGGTTCTGCGCTGTCTATCCAGCCAACGAATAAAATCCTCGTTGATACTCCGTGGTTGCCCACTCATCAGTGCTCTGGCTTCCGCTGCGCTCGCATGATCAGGCAACGCCAATGTGTCAATGAACTCCCGAGAGCGAACCGCCTCTGACTGTTCCAGGATAACGCGATGCGGGCCATTCCCTCTATTGGTCGTACGAGTCTCTATCCATGCGCGAACCTGATGGGCGAATGTGCCCATCGTAGGAGTAATGATCGCGATTCTATTACCCGCCCTGTTCCAGCTAATCGCATTGGATATCCACGTACCCGCCAATCCAGCATTGGCAGTTGCAACCACCTTGAAGCGCCCGGCGCTTTGAGGTGCTTGACCAGATCTCACCGCTCCTGCGGCAGCAAGTAGATCTTGGTCATTCGTCCTTCGGGGTACATTCAGAGCGATCTCGTTCCCGGCAGCAGCTAGCCATTCACACGCTAAATTCGGGCGAAGCTCCTCCAAAAGACATTGAAATTCATCGGACGCAACGAGTAAGTCCACATGGGCTGCGAGTGACTGGACGATAGCGAGTCGACTTGGAGTCAGGTCTTGCGCTTCATCAACGACGACGATGGGAAATGATCCGGCTACCCAACGAACCACCTCATCACGAGCCATCAACTCTGAGGCTAATGCGCAGATCTGCTCGTAGGCTCCTACTTGAGGAAACTCCATGCCCAGATGGGTCAAAAGAGCTCTCCACCGACTCACTATCCGCCATGCGAAGCTGTCGAGGGTGCTACATTCGTAGCGACGATTTAACCCAACGACTCCGGCTAGGCGATCATCCAGCCTACGCCGTGAACCGTGCATAAATGTGAGGGCGAGCACCTTTTGGCCATCAAGCAACGGTTGGTCTGCCAACTGCGTCGTGAGTGAGGCCATTAGTTGAAAGGTCTTGCCGCAGCCTGCGGGCCCTGAAAAGGATCTGACCGTCATTCGTAGAAAACCCAGGCACCATCCTCGCTTTGGGCAAAATGGCGGTTCGGAAGAGCTGCACAGGTCTGGGCCAAAGCACTAAACAGATCGGCAGCCCTGCCACGACATTGCGCAGAATTTACGATCGCATCTGCTACTGCTTCATAGCAAATCACATCCATTTTCTTCTGCTTCAGGTGTGCCACGATATCCGCGACCGAAGTGGGCGGCACCGCTGGTACGTCATTTAAGGCATACAGCATTTGCTCTTCATCGGCCTGAAGAATCCACCCGATGACATCCTCAATCATTTCGCCATCTTTCCACCGGATTATCACCGGTGGAGGGGTTTGGGTTGCTTGTAATCCCCTAGTGTAACGATGACCATCTGCATCGCCATCCACAAGACAACACACGCGTTGGTGCGCATTGGATAAAAGCTCGTAAATTTCAAGAACCTTCGCATCTTCCGTAGGCACTACCCCTACCTGAAGACCGAACATTGCTTCCATACTAGTAGACCAGCCCTCGCTCAGCATCAAAGGGCGAAGGACGGTTTTCAATAATTGAAAATCAGCTCGCCCCTCTGGAACTAGCACACATGGGTGCATGAGCGCTGACAGCACATCCACCCGGCTTTGCTGAAAAAATCTGCGCTGCCAGTTTTGTGCTTCAGGCGGAAGTTTTTCAGGAAGGAATGGCAACGCTGATAGCTGTCCGTCTACATTACGCAGTATTAAGACAGAAGTCGGATCGGACACTGCCGCAATAAGCGGTGAGTGAGTGGTAACGAACGTCTGAGTGGATAGCGCTTGAACACGTTGAACTAATTGCTGTTGGCCTGCAGGTGGGAGGTGTAGTTCAGGTTCCTCGAGTGCCATAAGGAAACCCTCACCGGCCTCCGCACGGCCTCTACCAAGCTCTAATAGCAAAAGCAGGCCTTGGAGTGATATCAGCCCACTTCCCTGTCGTGCAGCTGGTACGCCCAAACCTTCGCCTACCGCGAAATGCGCTGCAACTGAGTCCAGCAGTGAGCGACTGTCTGTGCTGGTTACCCTTAACTGAACAGAAGGTGCGTTGGGTATGCATTTTGAGAGCTCAGTATTTACGTTACTGATTAGCGCAGCAATTTGCTGATCCTGCTCAATCGGTGCTCCCGGTCGTCGCAATCGATCCCGCTCGGCAAGTATTGCGGACGAAGGTTGAGCAGCTGCAGCCTGCAAGGTTCGGCGGAATAATTCGCTCCCCCATGAGAAAACCTTGTCCCAAGTTCGACTAGCCCGCACAAGGTAAAAACCCATCTCCTTGATTAGCTTCGGCGGTACGCCTACAGGCGTGTCGTCTGCAAATGGATCTATTGGATTGTCATGATCATGGAAGTACCTGACCATTTCGACCGTTAAGGAGTCTTGATCGAAATAGGCCTGCGCGCCGATCTGGCAACACAGCATGTTTGCCTGTGCAGTCTGAACTGCAGTAACGATGCCAGTGGCCTCATCAATCCATTTTGGGATTCCACGGCCATCTCGAAACCAGTCCAAGTGATCACTCGGATCCTGAGACTCGAACCCTGTAACAGTCGCTACAAGCTTGATCCTGTCCTCAGGTTGAGGGTCCGAACGGTAAAAATCGTGTTCGGTCAGCTCACGCACCATACGCTCACGACCGAACAGCAGGGTAAGCGCTTCGATTACAGTGGTTTTCCCAGTGTTATTGGCGCCAATCAACACCGAGTGCTGCTTGAAAAAAATATGTCCGTAGCGAATGCCCCGAAAATTTCGAATCTCCAGACTCGCAACTCTCATTCCAACTCCTTTGGTTTGCGCTATCGAAGCTGTGCATCCTGTTCAGGAACATCGCCCCCGATCTGGCCGAAGAACGACTATAGCTGAATCTGGAACAAGCATCGCATCAAGCACAAGTAGCACTCTGTAGCGCTCTAGGACTTCGCATCTTTGTAGTTCCACCAGACGAAGGGGCCTCTGCGTAGAGCCCATTCCCACAGAGGGCTGTGTCGTACTTGAGTACCCCTGTAGAAGCGGCCAGTGGCCGCGAAGACGCCAGGCAAATCATCGCCAAGCCGAAGCCTTTCCGCTGCCTGAACCACCACCTTAGAACCCACTGGTTAATCCCACAGTTCAACTGCGCCATGTCAGGTGCACCACATCCGGCGTCATTCAATGGCACAATGCCATCTAGGAATCGCTCTACCCTAAGTGTAAAGAAAGGCCCCGCCCGCAAATAACCCAGCTCCCCCAAGATGCTCGGTTGCTTAGCCATTCAAAAAGGAAGAAGTAATGTCAGTCTCCTGCGACCAGCAAACTAACCCAAATCCCACCCAGAAACGCCTCGACAAGTGGAACCATCCCTGGGTACGAATAGTCTTGGGGCTGGTTATCGGAATAATCGTTACCGTCCTCCCGAAACTGCTGATCGAGTACTCCCTAGGGCAGGGAATCCCCTGGCAGTACTATATAATCCCCGGCCTTTTGCTCACGGTGATATTTATTGCCCGGGTCTACAACGTCAAGGAGCTGGCCTTGACTCATGATTGGCAAATACTGTCTATGGTCGCCAACAGCAAGGCCTTGGTGCTCATATCTGTGGCATTGACTATCGTGCCTCTAGCACTGTCTGTTTCTCAGGCCGCTAACAAACAAGATCTGCTCCCCTTCGAACTCTACTTGTATTGGGTGAGCGGCCTATCGTTTTTTGCCTTCATCCTGGTGTACAAGGCAACGGCACCAACAGTCTTCAAGTACGCTTCGTATCGCGACCTGATCGACCGTGAAGGCAGCGTACGCGTATTGCGAGATTCACTTGCCGAGTTACAACGATTGGCGGCTACGCGCAAAGCACCGTTTTCTCCCGAGCGCGAAGTGCTGGTTCCTGCTTCAGACTTTGACGCCATCCGCACGCTGGATACCCAATATACGCAGCACCAGGAGAACATCTACTTCCTGATGCGCGAGTACACCAAGTACCTGAAGCCCTACTACAGGGCCGGTCTGAGCATTCTGCTAATAGCACCCGTATTTTTCGTTCTGACGATCACGCTTTCCAAAATGTATGCAGTGGGCATGCAGGCTGGCCAGACCGCGCATTGCTATGACGGCTGGATAAAAGCGACATACTGGAGCATGTTGAAGGCGAACCCGGGCATCATCACACCGGAGAAGCTTGAGTTCACCCAACAATGTCTACGGGACCTGGCTGCAGACGCGAAAGCTTCAAACTGATGGCTGGCAAAACACCGACCGCCCCCCACCGTGTAACCGCAAGGAGTCGGAAGCCTGTTAGGAGAGTTTGCCGGAAGCATACCAACGTCTGCCCCGGTCACTTTACGTGATCCAGGCAGGTATGCACCGCAAGCGACAGGCCTAAAATCGGCACGGAGGACTGGACAGCGCCTGCTTAGCTTTGATACGCGATGTGCTTGGCCACCTTGCCGGACGCCTGTTCATCTGCTGCCAAACCCGACATCGAGAACCGCGCCTTCATAACGATTTTGCAACACAAAGCCTGCACCACAGCAGGCTTTTTGCGTTACGGGGGCTGATGATTTGGCAGTCAGAGCCGCGTAGCTGTTTATTAGGTTGCGGTAGTTAGGATTGCGTTGGGACAGCAGGTTGCCCAGCCTTCAATGTCGTTGCACCAGTCGTAGTGCAACTCACAGGCAACCGAGAACCAGTTCATCATCTGGACACCGACTTGGGTCAAGGATGCTGTGAGAGCGCCTGTGACCGCAAAAACGCAAGCCAAGCCACCGCCCCCCCCAAAAAAACCTTTTCACTACCAGAATCACCGCCCTCGCGATCACTTGAAAACTACAGATTGTCCTTAAAGCTCACAGCTGCCACTCCGTTAGATGTATCGCTAATCAACATCGCCGCCTTTGATCAGATCGGAAAAATCTACTGATTGCATTTGGTATGCCGTGTTCAATTGCACCCTTGCCATCTCGTCAATACTGAGTAAATCGACTCGACCATTAGGTAGGTGTCTGATGTTCGCCAAGCTGTCTTGACCCCGGACCCCATCGGCAGCATGTACCAGCCCTAAGCGCATCTGCTCCAAAGTGAGGTTCACCCGGATCTCAAACTCTTCTCGGGTGTTCGGCGTTTGCATTGTGGACATTTTAGGGATCATAAGTTCTTAGTACCTGTCTAGAATCGCCAAAGTTTCCCCATCTACACGTAATGCCCAATTAACGCTCCAGCCCGCTGGAAGAATAAACGCTTCGCGGCGTACCGCTAGCATTGAAGCTTCGTATCGACGGCTCTGAGGTCGAGAGCTAACCGTACCTCCGTCCCTCCAGTGGAATCTGCCGGTAGCTGACTGGCCCACACCAATCAGCTGTAGGAACTGAGGCGTTGCAACCGCTGGAGTGAAAGAGCCGAAATGCGCAACGACTGGTTGAACGCGATCACAGATCGCAAGCCGCTCGTCTCGCCCGGAATGAGGTAGTTCTGTGGAGGTGAAAGATGTTGTCAAAGGCGATCGCATCGCCTGAGGCATGGGCGGTATAAGGAAAGATATTAGCTCGACGCGCCTTACCTCCTTCCCCAGCTCAATCCAGCACTGAAAGTCGAGGTAGATAAAGTTATTGTCAGAAGGTTTATAAGCCTGCACTCGCCCCTTCAAAATCGCTTGCGTTAAACTCGCAATAATCTCCCGCCCATTTCCTGGCTCGAGGAGAGACGAAGGGTTATAGGTTCTAAGCGCAGCCTCGATCTGGGATAACTTCTCCACAGATGATGAGTAGGCAAACAACGCGATTTGCAGGGCGTAGCGAAGCTTCATCGCCCAACGCCCTAGAGGGAAAGCATCCGCTTCGCGAAAGCCTTGAGCCAGTTTTTCTTCAAGCTCCGCGGCGATAGTGATACTCAATGGAGTACATATCTGTGCGAGCTCAGACTCAAACCTTTGAATTGCTGCGTCGTCTAAGACGCCAATACTTCCGAGGTGCTCCCAAGTCGGGTTCAGGGTCAATGGCCAGTAGGCCGGCCTAGCTATTTTTTTGTCAGGCGCATTAGGCGATGAAATTTTGGTGAATTTTTCGCGCAGGAAAGTCGCGAAGGTAGCTGCGGATTCATCCTCTCGTTTTCCTGCACGCTCTGCGATTCGCATGAGCACCACATATCTGCCGACATGCTGGCAGCTCTCCACCAATTTATTGGCGTTAAGGTATGGACAGATCCGCTGCCATAAAGCGACAGGCTTTTCTTCGGAGAGTATATCTAGTGCCGCTAACGTAATATCGGCGCGGTTATCGGGGGTCATTGAAAACGCAAGCTGAACTAAGTCCTCAATGTAGCTATCCCCCGAGCGCAGGAGCCAAAGCACCATAGCGGCGGCACCGTCACGGCGCTCCCATTGGGGATGGTCGAGCGTCGAAAGTATAAGTTCGAGTACAGCTCCCGACGCATTACCTTGGTTTCCTGCGCCAATGTAAGAAAACGCGTCTGAAGGCACATCGCCGATGATTTGAGCGATGTGTTCGATCGCAGTCGACACAACCGCAGATTGCTGTTCCGAACTGAGCTTTTCTGCCGTCAACTCGATAAGGCGTGATGCAATCCGCCAGCGTTCTGCGTAGCGTTCTTGAAGGGCCATTGGGCCGTAGAGTTTTACCAAATCGTCAGCGTTTGCGACTTTATCCCTAAGCAGCACCTCAGCCTCTCGACTGGAGTGCCCAGCCGTCCAAATCGGCCATCCCCCGGCCTGCAACACTTTCAACGACTCAATGCATGCATTAATAGCTGCCGAGTCATTGCGCAGCTTGAGCTGCTTTCGGGCTTCTTCAACCGCACGTTCAGACTCCCTAATCGCGGATTGCTTCCCAAATGTTCCTGGCAGGTACAACGCATCCATCCGATCAAGATCTTCACTGGATTCCTGCGAATCAGTGCCGCGTTCCTTATCTTCATCCGGCTTCGCTTTGTACTGTCCACCGAGCCCGGATGCCAGTTGCTCAAGGGTGCGCCTAGAAAGACTTTTTTCGATGTTTCTGAGCAAGTCAGTAAACGGAGCCCCGTGTAGATCGGGAAGGGTGTGCACTAACCCACGTAGCAAGAGGCACGCCCTTTCAAAATTCATAGAATGAGCTATCACGCGTGTCCTGGACGTGACCCATGCAAGGTCGGTCGGGTTATCGACTAACTCAAGGATAATTCTTGCGTATTCTCGCCCCCAATCCCCAAGGTGACGTTCGTCTCCGTGCTGGTAGATTTCCAGAAGTGCCCAACGCAGTCGCCATTCAGCGTGAGCGTGCAAATGCTCCAACAGTTGAAGCACTGATGCCTGCTCCTCCAACAACCCGCCTGGGAAGCGCATTCCTACCAGCGGAGATATTCGGTCAAGATCCCCCTCGGATGCCTGGCCGTACAGTTGCTTCAACGATCCACACGATTGGTGCTTGAAATACCTCACCGCATCCTCATACATCCCACGGCGGCACAACTGACCAATGTAGTTTCCCTTGTCTGCGCGGACATAGCGTTGGAAGGTCATCTCACCACTAGCGCGTTCCAAGTAGGTAGCAATTTTTTGAAGCGCGGCAGCGGATACGTTGGCGTCCTTTGGTAGCGCTTCGAGAACTCCGGACATGAGCGAAAGTTGATCTTCCTTGTACCAGCTCGGTCCCATCGAAACCGCGAGTACACGGTGGTAGATTCTCATTGCCTCCTCAGTAGCGCCCATGTTTGCGAACAGAGGGATCATTTGGAGAAGATCCGGGATCAACTCGTGCCTGTTTTCGACGTTGCCTTGAACGTATTCCTTCCAACGGAACAAAAGACCCAACACCTTATCCGCCAAGTCCTCTTCAATTTCCCCATTCGTGAAATTGTTGATAAGCGTTTGCAGAGTCTGTCGGAAACCCTCGTTGTAGACGCCTAGCTGGACGTCGAATGCTTCGTCAATATGATCGAGCATCACACTTGTAGCGTCTGGGAGACAGTCCAAACAAAGCCTGCTCAACTGGTCGTACAGGAACGGCACAATCGTTTCGGGGATGGAGTAGCTGTCTGCCCATTGAATGCGTGACGATAATGAGAACGTAAGGCATGGCAAGACCTTACTCACTAAAAAGCAGCGCACTTGATCCAACTCCGCTAGATCGTTAGCTGCTCTGGCTCTGCGCGCTGCCCCATCACACCAAGCAATTGCTTGTCCAATCGATTGAAGTGCATCCTCCCAAGTCGCAGTGCTGGGAAGGAATGGATCCGGTCGGGTGCAGTCATTATTTAAGAAGAAAGCAGCGCGGAATTGTTGGAATGATTCTCCGAACACGGACTGATCAGGCATTGCCCTATTGTTCGTGTACAACGACATGCGTTCTGGAGCTAAGTCGAACCCACTTGCATGGGCGTTTACCTGCGACTGGCTGGCCCCGGCCATGATGAGCAGATCGATAGTATCAAGGCTCATGTCTACAGGCTGCAACGGAGCAGCGGTCAGACTTTCAATATCCGATAAGAGTAAGCGGACTTTGTTGTTGTCTAGTCGTATTCCGTAGTGATGAGCATAGGAATTGGCATGCATCAACGTGCTGCGTAAGGCCAGCATTTTTTGACGAGGATCTGCATCAGCAGGCAAGGGGATTGAAGAAATAGAGGTGTAGAGACTTTCGAGACAAAGTGCGGAACCCAACATATTCCCTAAGAGATCCTGAACAATTTCTTGCTGCACATCTACGGGGAAACTATTCCGAGGGTCGCGAATAATTTCTATGACACTCATAAGGAACGGCGAAAAACTGACCGCCCCCCCAGCAAATTTTATGAGCGCCAGGGTATGCATTCGAAGGGAAGTGACATATAGAAAATCGTTCTTGGACTGCTCTCGGCTCGCCTGAAACGCTAGAGCGCCATAAATTTTCTCAAGAACCGTCAACGCTGCGTCTAGCTGATTCGCTTGGACCAGCTTGACGACTATGGTGAAGGCGTCTTCTGGGCTGACGATTAGATGCCCGTATCGGAGGATATGCCGAAGCGCTTGCTGGGTATTACCAAGCGATACCAAAGCTTGAGCGACAAGTCCGGCTGACTGCGCAAATAGTGTGTTGTAGCGGAAGCTAAGTCTCTGCGATAAAAGCAACAAACGTATAATATCTGTCGCAGTTCCGATGCGCGTAGCTGTATTGAGGACATCGTCAACATCTCCCAACAGTATGTCAGGTTCGGCTCCTAAGAGAACGGACTGGTCGACCCATTCCTGCTGACACTCTTCCAATGTCCTCGATTGCCTTCCAAGGTCTGCTAGCAAACCGTGGTAGATCCGGTTCAGCGCTCCATAGTCACCGCTTGATTCAAGCAAGCAAAATTCCGCTAGTCGACTTTGAATCCGCTCTCCGAGGGTCGATGTTTTCTCGACGACAAACTCAGAAAACGAAGAGTGATAAATTTCCGTTTTCTCAGGGGTGCTTAACAGGTGTCGGATTCGCGCCAGAGTAGGAACGAAGGCCTCAGATTCGGACGGTGTCAACATTGCCGTGAGGTCTGATATCGAAATCCCCCAGCGGAGTCGGGCGATAATCCCGAGCAAGTTTACTGCTGCATCGTCGGGCAACAATTGCGACCAGATTGTCTCGTAGTAATCCTGAATGGAGCCGCTGAATAACGGTATGGCTGTAAGGTCTTCTGCACTCGCACCAGCGTTGACCATGTCGATGAGATATCGAAGGTAAAGCGGATGGCCCTTTGCTCGATCACAGAGAAAAGTGACTATTTGCGGGTTAGCCCGATGTTGTTCGAGCGAGGCGTAGCAGAACTCCCGTTGAGCATCTTGATTCAAGACGGGAAGCGCGAGTCGATCGGCACCGTTGGAGATCCTGCCAAGTTTGTCTCCGAGTGCATCCAGCCCTGCCCCGGTGATTACGACTACAAGCCCCCCTGGAAGTGACTGCGGAAGCAGCTCTAGAAAGCGCTGTAGACCATCCCCGCTAACACCCGCCGCCTCGTTAATACCGTCAATGAACAGTACGCCCACTTTTCCAGCACTTTCACAACGACTTGCAAATGCCTGAAAAATGTCGCTGGTGCTTTGTATAAGCTGAGCGTAAGAGCGCTCGGTCAGCCGCGCGGGCTTACCGGTAGCTTGCAATGACCACAAGGATTCCAGCCAGCCGACAAATACTTCGGGCTGGGCCTGGTGTGCAGGGGTCGATCCACGACTCCCATCAGAGAACGCATACACACCAAGTACGACGACACTATCCGTGTCTGGGGTGAAATTCCTACAATATGTGGACTTGCCGATACCATGGGCCCCCTCCAGCAGCACGTAGCCCCTGCCTTGGCTGGTAACGCGAGTTTCCAACAACTCATTGAAGGCAGGTCGCAAGGCGATATACGGTTCCTCGGACTGGGGCACATCGTCCGGAACCAAGTCATTGGCACGCAGGAAAGCTTCAAGCTCTGCGAAGCTAACCGCTCCAAGCGATCTGTGGACATTTACTCGCAGCATCCCCTGGCAACGTGGCCCCACCATCATGGCTGAGCCAGATAACCCGGAATAATCGGAAAGTGCATTGTCGGCATTGACTGATAGGTCAAGATCAACGCCAAGTACCTTTTCCGCCAACGTCTGCTGAACAACACCCTGTAACACACTCCCAAGTTCGAGCTTAGCCACCGGATATCCAAATGCATACCAACTCACCCCGAGCTGTGGCTGGCCCAGTTCTATGGGAATCGGAAGGAAAGCTGACGGTGACTCTAACTTCAGAAGGCAGACATCGTGATCTTCATCGAAGGAGACAATTGACACCCGCTGCTCAGTGACTGAATCCCCTACGCCGAAGCGAACCGTGATGACTTTATCATCCTCAGTTTCGCCTTCCACATCGACACAGTGATACGCGGTCAGCACCCGGTCTGGCGAAATCAGCCACCCCGTTCCGGCTTCGCCAGCAGCGAGAACCTGGCAGGTGGCGAGTTTCACTTCTTCTTCGGTCATTTGTTCTTTTCCTTGATGCTGATCCAGTCAAGCGCAGCGGTGTGGACGCTGAACCTCGCACCTGATCTCGATATGTGTGTTTGAAGACGTTCGGAGGCTGGAGACTTGTGACTGAAGTACAGCCGGCGTTCAAAATCCGCTGGCCGGTCGACGATTTCTGCCAGCACTTCAAAGTCTGGATGACCATGATGCGTACCGTCTGATGAGATTAGGTAAGTGGGCGCATCAATGAGCGAAAGAAGCTTAACGCTGGTGCTACGAAGGCTTCCATGATGAGAGACCTTAATGACGTCGAACTGTAGAGAGCTCCCTTGTTCTGCCATGTGCTCCAGCTCTGTAGTTACGTCCTCAGCCCAAGCATCGCCCAGGAAAAGCGCACGGATTCCATCTACGCAAAGTATGAGTGCAATGGAGCTTCCGTTGGTGAGCGACGTATCGGCTACATAAACATCACTCAAGCGGTGAGCATGATTGGTCCCAATGGGGACGGCAGCAGGTGCTATGGACGGAGGGGCAGAGGCACACCATATTTCGTAGGCATCGTCAGTGAGATCTTCGACAGCGGGATTACCCTTGTAGCCGAGGCGACGTAACTCTTTAATCCACCATGCGCGCAATGCTTCTAGGCGGGGAACAGTCGGACCAATCACCCGTATGTGAATGTCGTTTGGCAGGTTTCGGCATGGTAGGTCAGTGGTGATGCAATCCGATCCGTCACCAGCGTTCCAAAGATAGCCGTATTCCCGGAGTAGCCTCGCCAAAGAACTTCCTTGTTTTGCGCTGATAGGGTTGGCGCCCTGACTGCTATCTTTCGGGAACCCTTGCCGCTGGATAGAACTCAGCAGTGACCGGTTTCGTGTGCTGTCAGGGCTGGCGGCGAGCAATGAAAGCGAGCGAAGACTGTTATGCCAGATCTCTTTGATCTCGATGATGTTTCTGGATCCCGGCATACCATTCGATGACACGAATTCGATGATCCCACCAATGTGGTCTGCATCTATATGAGTGGCCACAACCAAGTCAAGCTGCCTTCCCATTTGGGAAAGTAACGCTAGGTCTTGAGCAATGTACGTCTTGAAAGTACTTGCGTAGCCAGCGTCAATGAGTATGTGCGTGTCATTGGCATTAATTAGAAAAGCGTCGCCATTCTTGGCGGGATACATCTTTATTTTTAGCATGCCTGTAAAGCCCGGGGTAACGTGGACCACTGCGGGGTATCGATAACCATCCCAGGCAAAAAGCTGTGAGGCTAGCAAAACGCCATAACGTGATGATTAGATCATCATTGCGAATGCGCAGGCTAGGAGATGCGATGCCCGCTACCCGGACTATCACTACAACTCATATACGCTGCGCGGGACGATTCACGCAAAGGATAAGTGTTCGAAGTGATAAAACTGTCGACGGTTTTGAAGGGGCTCCATTGGCTGCTCTGCGCTCCACAGCCAACAAGAAGCAATAACAAGGTTCCGGTCACCTTAACCCCTCGGCTCTTCCCTAAAAATCGTCGAGTAACGCCACAACGTATGCCTGACGCACTCGTGCAAGCACTTGTTCGAAACTGTCGTATTCCGTCCCCGGCTGAAGGTGTGGCTGAATTTGCGCGAATGTGGCTCGAGCCATTGGACGCGAAGACTCATTAAGGTGGACTGCGTTCGCGAGTAGCTCAGGACTGGCGCATCCTCTCCGTACAACTCCACTCAAAGTAAGCAGTGTCGTTGAGATGACTGGCTCCTCGCCGGACGCTATTGCCTCGGCCGCCAGGATTCGGGCAGGTAAGCCAGCCACGAAAGCAAGATCAGCCGCCAAGCGCACAGCAAAATGTCTCGCCGTCTCGCAGGTCTTGATATGTTTCTCAGCAGTCCCGATAGCGCGCTCAAGATCGCAGAGCGGCTTGCCCGCCATCCACTCGTCCAGTAACGTTTTTATGATCGGGAGTGCCATTACCGCCTTCTCCCCATCGTCTTGAATAGCCCGGTATTGGCCACCAAAAAGCCCTTCGATGTCATTCGGCCTGATTAGCTGAAGCAACCATTCTGGGCGCGTTTCAATCCAGCAGAATAATGACTGAATGCAGTCGGTAGATTTTCCGGAAAACGCACCGGTCTCTATGAGCCCTTTCAGGCTCGCCACGATTTCGTATGGAAGTCCGGATGAGGCCGCCACGCGCTCAAGCCACGAGAGCTCTTGCTTTGGAGCAAGATCGGCACGCCGCTGCATAGCTGACGCCGCGCGACTTTCAATCCACTCTACATCGTTCGCTTGGCGCTTACGGTACGCAGCGAAAGTCCTACGGATCATCGCTTTCGCCGGCTCGTCCGGGGCATCTTCTTCACCGACGGGAAGCCGAGCGAGGAGGTACTCCTCGTTGCCCTCAAGCATTCCGAAATGGATGTGGTCGAGCAAACCCATTAGCGGATCATCAATTTTCAGGCACTGATCCGATTGAGAAAAGATCCCCTGCAACGTCATCCAATGGCTAGCGATGTTGTTCTTCGCGTCGTTGATATTGATGATCTTGCTAGGGATGATTAGCACGAATCCTTGGCCTCCCTCACCTGCCCGACCCGCCCTTCCAGCGGCGTTTAGCAACTCATGGGCATCGAGTTGCTTCATCCTATCGCCAGCGACGTCCCATCGGCTGTCGCCCGCAATTAAGACAATATCACTCGGAAGATTCATGCCTTGCGCGAGGGTCGAAGTGGCGAAAAGCGCATCAATACCATCGCGCCGCTTGAACAGCGATTCATGCAGAAGACGCTCGTGTTTCAGAAGCTGGGCATGGTGGCTTGCGGCACCACCTTTGACCCGACCTTTGGCGTCGAGCTCTAGGTAGCAATGCTGCGGCCCGCCGAGCTCCTCCTCAACGAGCGTACGCAACGCTTGCTCATCATCTGTTAGCGAGACTCGACGGTCGGGCAGCAGTGATCGAAAGTGCCGAACCGTGGCCTCAGCAGCAATGGTGCTCTGTACAAACGTCAGAGTCTTCAGACCGTCCTCAGCGGCCGCCGCGGCAATTGTGCCGGCTACCTTATTGCCGTTTGGCGTAAGGTACCATTCCTTAGTCCATTTGTTAGTACCCGTCGCAAACGCCACAGGTTCATCAAGTAGAGCCATTAACGAGTAGTCGCTGCGATTTCGGGTTGCCCAGGTTTGCCGAAGACAGAAGAAAGCGAGTGGTTGTGCATTTAGCTTCGGCTTCAACTTTGTCGGGACCCCTGCTGTGGTAGCGATTGCCTGCTCGCTGCGAAGCAACTCCTCTAACTCCGCAATTCGATCAGCGCTGTAGGCAACACACCCACGCGCCTGCCGAGTAGGTTTCCATGCCAAATCGAGTGGTAAGCAGGGCCGGCCCGTCAGCTCGGCAACCCAGCCCGCAATCTCTTCCGCGTTCTGCATCATCGCCGAGATCAGCAGTAGGTCGGCGTGGGGTGCCGAATGGGTTAAGTTGAGAATGCAAAGCATAGAATCGATGCTGCGACGGCTCCGATCAGCCTCCCTAGGATGTAAAAGGTGACATTCGTCGAACATCACCAGGCCGACATCCTTAAACGCCTCCGGCTGCAAAGATTGCAGCATGAGACATCGCTCAGGTGTGGTGACTATGATCTCGGGCAATTCGAGGACATCAGAGAAAGCTATCTCTTCATCGAGATCACCTATCACACTGAAATCGCGGAACGCATTCTGGAGCGCGAACGCAGTTTGATCGACAAGCGCTAAGGTCGGCGCAAGCACCACAGCCTTACCGCCACGTAGAAGGGCAGCAGCGATTTTTAGCTCAGCGAGTGTGGATTTGCCACCCCCCGTTGGAAAGCTGACCGCTGCGGAAAGTCCCTTAGAGAGAAAACCTTTTTCGAGCGCTTCGCGATGATTGCGCCATAGATAAGGACGCTTTCCAGCAGCTCGACGAATAACGTGCCACCATTGGTTCTCATCAATCCCGGAAGGCGCAAGAACCCGGCACAGTCCAGCAGCAGCAAGATTTCCTGAAGCGGCAAGCAAAAGCTTTCCGACGTGGAGGGGGCCAGGAAAAATACTTACGGCACTCGGTCCGTCAGCATCAAAAACATTGTCGATCGGCGCAATACAAAGTCCCACCACTTCGGCAAAGATTTCTTGGGCTGGGGAGTGCTCACCCATTTTTGGATCATATACCGGCCGGCTGAGCACTTCGCGCGCGAGCTGAATCACGCCTTTATGCAGCCGCCTCAGCAAAGCATCCACAGCTAATCCCGGCCCGTTTAGGTCAGCAGGACGAGCATATTTTGGCTCATCTGCCTGCTCAACGATTGTTCCGAGCCGCCCAGCAGCAAGATCGCCAATTGCCTTGATCAACTGCGATTCAGCCGACATGTCGTCAGCCTTAGAGACTAGCCGCTTCGCCATCTCAGCAGCATCGCTTTGAGAATCCGCGATCAAAAAAAGTAAAGTGCTGCAAATCTCAGGTGCCGCGCGAATGGCGTCGATGTATGACGCGCGCTCCTCTGATTCAACCTCGGCCATCAAGCAAAGCTGATGCGCGGTCCCAGCTACGAATGCCGCAGCGACGCGGTCGATGCGCTCAGGCGCAGTGGCAACCAACAGTTCCTGGGCCGCCGCCAGTCGGCGCATCTGGTCGAGAAGCTCGACCAGAATCTCGCTTCGCCCCTCTGCATCGGCTGCACCACGCAACCGAACACGTGCAGCGACAATCTCCGCAAACGCATTGGTGAAGCGGCGCGGGAGCTCTTCCAAATCCAGCGAACTGAGGGGTGGCGCTGCGCTAATCAGGTCGATCGTAACCGGATCAAACATTGTCTCTCCATGCTTCGATTTGCCTGATCGTTTTCTTCGCGAACTGATTCATCCAATCCCGAAGGTCTGGGATGAATAAGGTTTCCGCCTGCCGCCGCTCGCGCTTACCAGGAGCAACCTTATCAAAGCCTTTGAAAAGGGCCTGTCGCGAGACATCATTATCGTGGATATCCCTGGCTGTTACGGCCACACGATAATGCCGGACCTCTTCCCAAGATGTAGTTTCTATTGCCGCATCAATGTCTAACTCCGGGAAGCGCTGCTGATGCGCCTCCAAAAGCGCGCCGGTCTCTTGGATGAGTTCTGGCATTCGTTCACCCCGCTCCAGCGCCTTGATCCCCGTCCATACATCCCCCGTGATTTTCGACCGAGGATTAACTGTGGCTTTGTCTTCGAAGATCACAACGGCAGTAATCTGCTTTTTGCCATCCATACGGAGTTGCATGCCATCGAATCCCTTATGAGCAGCAATGGTGTGCGGCGCGCGTACAACGGCTCCGGCTTCATACCGATGAGCGGCAATCCAAGAGATTGATTGAAAAATCCACCCATCGCGGTGATAGGCGTCTAGGCCCTTCGGCACAGTGAGAAGCTTGATCGCGCCCTCGGCGGCGTCGGCCCGGGTGGTGGGAGCTTTTTTGTCGATACACGCGAGAATCGCGGCGACATGACGCGACTGGCCGAGAGCTAGGTATCCGACCTTACGAGCAAGATCGCCCTCATCATCGATAACCCAACGGGAACCATGGCACAACATGCCATGTTCGACCGGTGTAAGTGTCAACGGCATCTTATTTCATCCTTGGCCAATTAAGGCACGCATCCATTGCCGGCAAAATGCCTGCCACGCATCCTCTTTGCAAGCAGCTAGTGAAAAGAAACGCCCCTATTTGCGAAACGATCTTTAGCAATGCCTGCCCGTGCCCGAACGAGGGCTAGCTACCCTCCTCGCTACAGTTCGGTGAACTGTGAGTTGTGTAAAACATATCTTATCCGAAGTGCTACTCGGTACGTCGGCCACCTGTTCTTTGAGCGTTTGATCGACTTACAGCATAACGTTCGAAGCTGAGGCGAACCTCGATTGGAATTTCCTACACACCCTTTTTCAGCCTTTCCAGAAACTACGCGCGACCTAAAATTCCACCAAGAGCCAGTCGTTTTGTAGGGGTAAAAACGAACAAAAATAAAAAAGGGTCGCGAGATAAAATCTCGCAACCCCTTGAATTATATGGTCGGGACGGAGTGATTCGAACACTCGACCCCTAGCACCCCATGCTAGTGCGCTACCGGACTGCGCTACGCCCCGACTAGGCGTGTTACTGGGTTTGCTTCGTAACGAAGCGATCCGGAATATACCGCAAGCTTTTGAAATGTGGAAGTATTTTAAAAGCTTGTATCACTTCTTCAACACCACCAGCACATCTTCAAGTTCGGAGATCATCTGGCGGATCAGTTGTTTGTATTGGGTGGTGTCGTCTTTGGCTTCATCACCGGACATACGCTGGCGCGCGCCGCTGATGGTGAACCCCTGGTCGTACAGCAACGCACGGATCTGTCGGATCATCAGCACATCCTGGCGCTGATAATACCGACGGTTCCCGGTGCGTTTGACGGGGTTGAGTTGAGGAAACTCCTGCTCCCAATAGCGCAGCACGTGCGGCTTGACCGCACAGAGCTCGCTGACTTCACCAATGGTGAAGTAGCGTTTGCCTGGGATGACGGGTAGCTCGTCGTTATGACTTGGTTCCAGCATAAGCCTCAACTCGGGCCTTCAACTTCTGCCCTGGACGAAAGGTGACCACACGGCGAGCCGTGATCGGGATTTCTTCTCCCGTTTTTGGATTGCGGCCAGGCCGCTGGCGTTTGTCCCGCAGGTCAAAATTGCCGAAACCGGACAATTTGACCTGTTCGTTGTCTTCCAGAGCGTGCCGAATTTCTTCAAAGAACAGCTCGACCAATTCCTTGGCTTCGCGTTTGTTCAGACCCAACTCTTCGTACAGACGTTCCGCCATCTCAGCTTTCGTCAAAGCCCCCATACGTCACTTCCTTAACGTGGCGTTCAACCTTTGTTCGAGCGAGGTGAGGATATTTTGTGTCGTGGTATTCACCTCATCGTCATTAAGAGTGCGCGATGGATGCTGCCAGGTCAAGCCAACTGCAAGGCTTTTTCTATGCGGATCAATGCCTTTACCCTGATAGACGTCAAATAGCCTGAGGTCTGTCAGCCATTCCCCTGCATTTTCACGGATTACGTCCAGAACGGCAGTGGCGGCCACTTCACGGTCAGCGATCAGCGCGAGGTCACGACGCACTTCAGGGAAGCGCGACAACTCGCTGAATTTAGGCATTTTGCCCGACGCCACTTCAGCCAGAACCAGCTCAAAAACGAATACCGGACGGTCCAGACCCAGGGTTTTCGACAGCTCCGGGTGGATGGCACCGACAAAACCCACCAAACGCCCTTCGCGCTCGATACGTGCAGTCTGGCCCGGGTGCAATGCCGGGTGGCTACCAGGCACAAAGGTGAAGTCATCCAGTGCACCGGCAAAGCCCAGCACCGCTTCCACATCGGCTTTAACGTCGAAGAAGTCCACGCCATCGCGGCCCTGTGCCCAGCCTTCAGGCAGGCGGCTACCGCAGACAACACCGGCCAGCATCGGCTCTTGCTTGAGGCCGTCGAGTTGGCCGACAAAACGCAGGCCGCTTTCGAACATGCGCACGCGGTCCTGCTGACGGTTCAGGTTATGGGAAAGTGCCTTAACCAGACCCGGCCACAGCGACGAACGCATGGCCGCCATGTCATTGGAGATCGGGTTAGCCAACAGCAACGGCTCAACACCTGGGTTGAACAGCTCAAACTGCTTTGGATCGATGAAGCTATAAGTCACCGCTTCCTGGTAGCCACGGGCAACCAGCAGGCGACGCAACTCTGGCAGGTGCGCACGCGCTTCGGCCTTGGGTTGCGGCGCCAGGCGCGCTTGCGGGTAACGAACTGGCAGGCGGTTGTAGCCGTACAGGCGGGCCAGCTCTTCGATCAGGTCGACTTCCAGGCTGATGTCGAAACGATGGCTTGGCACTTCTACGTGCCACTGCCCTTCCCCACCGGCGGAAATACCCAGGCCGAGTGCAGACAACAGCTGTTCGATCTGCGCAGGTTCAATCACCAGGCCAAGCATTTGCTCGACGCTTTTTGCGCGCAGGGTAATCGGTGCAATCGACGGCAGGAACTGCTCGTTGACGGTCTCGGTGATCGGGCCGGCTTCGCCGCCGGTGATTTCCAGCAGCAGGCCAGTGGCGCGCTCCATGGCTTCACGGGCCAGCTTCCAGTCCACACCGCGCTCGTAGCGGTGCGACGCGTCGGTGTGCAGGCCGTAGGAGCGGGCCTTGCCAGCGATGGCGATCTGGTCGAAGAACGCGCTCTCAAGGAAAATATCGCGGGTGGTTTCGGACACGCCGCTGTGCTCGCCACCCATCACGCCGGCAATCGCCAGGGCGCGGGAATGGTCGGCAATTACCAGGGTGTCGGCGCGCAGGCTGACTTCCTGGCCGTCGAGCAATACCAGCTTCTCGCCTTCTTCGGCCATGCGCACGCGAATGCCGCCATTGATTTCGGCGAGATCGAAGGCGTGCAGCGGTTGGCCCAGCTCCAGCATCACATAGTTGGTGATGTCCACGGCAGCATCGATGCTGCGCACGTCGGCGCGACGCAGGCGCTCAACCATCCACAGCGGGGTTGGCTTGGACAGGTCGACGTTACGGATGACACGACCCAGGTAACGTGGGCAGGCGTTTGGCGCCAGTACGTCGATAGGGCGCACTTCGTCATGCACTGCAGCGACTGCGGCAACCACTGGGCGGGTGACCGGGGCGTTGTACAGCGCGCCCACTTCACGGGCCAGACCGGCGAGGGACAGGCAGTCACCCCGGTTCGGGGTCAGGTCGACCTCGATGCTGGCATCTTCCAGTTCCAGGTAAACGCGAATGTCCTGGCCCACTGGCGCATCGGCCGGCAGTTCCATCAGGCCATCGTTGCCCTCGCCGACTTGCAGCTCGGCCTGGGAGCACAGCATGCCGTTGGACTCAACGCCACGCAGCTTGGCTTTCTTGATCTTGAAGTCGCCCGGCAGTTCGGCGCCGATCATGGCAAACGGAATCTTCAGGCCCGGGCGCACGTTGGGCGCTCCGCACACGACCTGGAAGGTTTCCACGCCATTGCTGACCTGGCACACGCGCAGCTTGTCGGCATCGGGGTGCTGTTCGGTGCTCAGCACTTCACCCACTACCACACCGCTGAAAACACCGGCGGCCGGCGTGACGCTATCGAC
Organism: Pseudomonas sp. FP2338; assembly: GCF_030687515.1. Taxonomy (NCBI): domain Bacteria; kingdom Pseudomonadati; phylum Pseudomonadota; class Gammaproteobacteria; order Pseudomonadales; family Pseudomonadaceae; genus Pseudomonas; species Pseudomonas sp. FP2338. Next base: position 4,166,325 of record NZ_CP117436.1, read on the forward strand.
CTCAAGGCCGGCCATCGACAGACGAGCAACCAGCTCGTCGCGATCTACCTGCGGGCTTACCCAGCCACGCAGCCATTGTTCACTGAATTTCATCCTGCTCTCCTAAAGATTCGTTACGACTAGCGAAATTGCGCGAGGAACCGCAAGTCGTTGTCGAAGAACAGACGCAAGTCGTTCACGCCGTAACGCAGCATGGCCAGGCGCTCAACGCCCATGCCGAAGGCAAAGCCCGAGAACTCTTCCGGGTCGATCCCGGACATGCGCAGCACGTTAGGGTGAACCATGCCGCAGCCCATCACTTCCAGCCAGCCGGTCTGCTTGCAGACGCGGCAGCCTTTGCCGCTGCACATCACGCATTCCATGTCGACTTCAGCGGATGGCTCGGTGAACGGGAAGAACGATGGACGGAAACGCACCGCCAGCTCTTTCTCGAAGAACACCCGCAGGAACTCTTCGATGGTGCCTTTGAGGTCGGCAAAATTGATGTCGCGATCGACCAGCAGGCCTTCGACCTGGTGGAACATCGGCGAGTGGGTGATATCCGAGTCGCTGCGGTACACACGGCCTGGGCAGACAATGCGGATCGGCGGCTTGTTCGCTTCCATGGTGCGCACCTGTACCGGCGAGGTATGGGTGCGCAACAGCATGTTCGCGTTGAAATAGAAGGTGTCGTGCATCGACCGGGCCGGGTGATGGCCTGGGATGTTGAGCGCCTCGAAGTTGTGATAATCGTCTTCGACCTCGGGGCCTTCGGCAATGCCGTAGCCGATGTGGGTGAAGAACTGCTCGATACGTTCCAGAGTCCGGGTGATCGGATGCAGACCGCCCGAGGCCTGGCCACGACCAGGCAAGGTGACGTCAATGGACTCGGCGGCGAGCTTGGCCGCAAGATCGGCCTCCTCGAGCGACGCCTTGCGCGCATTGAGCACCTCGGTGACACGCTCCTTGGCAACGTTGATCAGCGCGCCGACTTGCGGACGCTCTTCAGCCGGCAAATTCCCCAGGGTCTTCATCACCTGAGTCAATTCACCTTTTTTGCCAAGGTAGTGAACCCGGATTTGCTCCAGGGCATTTACATCTTCAGCGCTATGCACAGCCTCAAGAGCTTGGGCAACGAGCGCATCCAGGTTTTCCATGTACAGACTCCAGATACAAAATAGGGGAAGAGCTTGAAGGCTCTTCCCCTATTTATGACGTTTACCACCTTGGGCTACAGGAGCAGCCCAAGGTGACTGTCGGGGGTACTTAAGCCAAAGTGGCTTTAGCTTTCTCGACAATCGCAGCAAACACCGCTTTTTCGTTCACGGCCAGTTCAGCCAGAACCTTACGGTCGATTTCGATGGACGCTTTTTTCAGGCCAGCGATGAAACGGCTGTAGGACAGACCGTTAACACGTGCACCAGCATTGATACGAGCGATCCACAGAGCGCGGAACTGACGTTTTTTCTGACGACGGTCGCGGTAGGCGTATTGGCCTGCCTTGATTACCGCTTGCTTGGCAACACGGAATACGCGTGAACGCGCGCCGTAGTAGCCTTTAGCAAGTTTCAGAATTTTTTTGTGACGCTTACGGGCAATGACGCCACGCTTTACACGAGCCATGAGTTATTCCTCTATTCTTGACTAAAATTAACGAAGGCGCAGCATGCGCTCGACTTTTGCCACGTCAGACGGATGCAGCAAGCTGCTACCGCGCAGTTGACGTTTACGCTTGGTCGACATTTTGGTCAGAATGTGGCTCTTGAAAGCGTGCTTGTGCTTGATACCGTTAGCAGTTTTCAGAAACCGCTTAGCAGCACCACTTTTAGTTTTCATCTTTGGCATGTTCGGTACTCCGCATTCAGTTGATAAACATAATCAGAAGGCCTGCCGTGCCCTGTTGATTACTTCTTCTTTTTCGGGGCGATGACCATAATAAGCTGGCGTCCTTCCATCTTAGGATGCTGTTCGACCGAACCGTACTCGAGCAGGTCAGCTTCAACCCGCTTGAGGAGTTCCATCCCCAGCTCCTGGTGGGCCATCTCACGGCCGCGGAATCGCAAGGATACCTTGGCCCTGTCCCCATCACTCAGGAAACGTACCAGGTTGCGCAGTTTTACCTGGTAATCCCCTTCCTCCGTCCCTGGACGAAACTTGATTTCTTTTACTTGAATCTGCTTCTGGTTCTTCTTCGCTGCGGCAACCTGTTTCTTCTTCTCGAAGATCGATTTGCCGTAGTCCATCACCCGACAAACAGGTGGGATTGCATCGGCGGAGATTTCCACCAGGTCCAATTTGGACTCTTCAGCAATACGAAGCGCTTCATCAATCGAGACGATGCCAATCTGCTCGCCGTCAGCGCCAATTAACCGAACCTCGCGTGCCGAGATATTCTCGTTGATCGGGGCTTTCGGTGCAGCTCGTTTATCTTGTCTCATTTCACGCTTAATAATAATTACTCCGAATCTGGGCGACCACGCCGGGAAACCGCTTGCGCGAGGAACTCAGCGAACTGGGCGACGGGCATCGAGCCCAGGTCAGCACCTTCACGAGTACGCACAGCGACAGTCTGCATCTCGACTTCCCGATCTCCGATAACCAAAAGATAGGGAACCTTGAGCAAAGTATGCTCACGGATTTTAAAGCCGATCTTTTCATTTCTCAAGTCGGACTTGGCACGAAATCCGCTTTCGTTGAGAGTTTTTTCAACTTCAGCGGCAAAATCGGCCTGTTTATCAGTGATATTCATGATCACTGCCTGGGTCGGAGCCAGCCACGCAGGGAATGCACCCTCGTAGTGCTCGATCAGGATACCGACGAACCGTTCGAACGAGCCGAGGATCGCCCGGTGCAGCATAACCGGGTGCTTACGGCTGTTATCTTCGGAGACGTATTCGGCTCCCAAACGGATCGGCAGGTTAAAATCGAGCTGCAGGGTACCACACTGCCAGACGCGGCCAAGGCAATCTTTCAGCGAGAACTCGATCTTCGGACCGTAGAAGGCGCCCTCACCCGGCTGCAGATCGTACGCAAGGCCCGCGCTGTCCAGCGCAGCGGCCAGTGCAGATTCAGCGCGATCCCAGAGTTCGTCGGAGCCAACACGTTTTTCCGGACGAGTGGATAGCTTCATTTCGACTTCGGTGAAGCCGAAATCGCGGTAAACGTCCATGGTCAGCTTGATGAACGCGGCGGATTCGGCCTGCATCTGCTCTTCAGTGCAGAAGATGTGGGCGTCGTCCTGGGTGAAGCCACGCACACGCATGATGCCGTGCAGCGCACCCGACGGCTCGTTACGGTGGCAGGCACCGAACTCGGCCAGGCGCATCGGCAACTCGCGGTAGCTCTTCAGGCCCTGATTGAACACCTGCACGTGGCACGGGCAGTTCATCGGCTTGATGGCGTAGTCGCGGTTTTCCGACTGAGTGGTGAACATGTTATCGGCGTAGTTGGCCCAGTGCCCGGATTTCTCCCACAGGCTACGGTCAACAACCTGAGGCGTCTTGATCTCCAGGTAGCCGTTGTCACGCTGAACCTTGCGCATGTACTGCTCGAGCACCTGGTACAGGGTCCAGCCGTTCGGGTGCCAAAACACCATGCCCGGCGCTTCTTCCTGGAGGTGGAACAGGTTCAGGCGCTTGCCGATCTTGCGGTGGTCGCGCTTTTCAGCTTCTTCGATGCGCTGGATGTAGGCCGCCAGCTGCTTCTTGTCAGCCCAGGCCGTGCCGTAGATCCGCTGCAATTGTTCGTTCTTCGCGTCACCGCGCCAGTAGGCACCCGACAGCTTGGTCAGCTTGAACGACTTGAGAAAGCGTGTGTTCGGCACGTGCGGGCCACGGCACATGTCGACATATTCTTCGTGGTAATACAGGCCCATGGCCTGCTCGTCCGGCATGTCTTCCACCAGACGCAGCTTGTAGTCTTCGCCGCGGGCGGTAAACACGTCGATGACTTCGGCGCGCGGCGTGACCTTCTTGATCACGTCGTAATCTTTTTCGATCAGCGCGTGCATGCGCGCTTCAATAGCCGCCAGGTCGTCCGGAGTGAAAGGACGCTCATAGGCGATATCGTAATAGAAGCCTTCGTCAATGACGGGGCCGATCACCATTTTTGCCGTCGGGTACAGCTGCTTGACCGCATGGCCGATCAGGTGCGCGCAAGAGTGGCGAATGATCTCCAGCCCCTCTTGATCCTTGGGCGTGATGATTTGCAGGCTGGCATCAGCGGTGATCAGGTCGCTGGCGTCCACCAGCTTGCCGTCGACCTTGCCGGCCACGGTGGCCTTGGCAAGACCTGCACCAATGGATGCGGCGACCTCGGCTACGGAAACCGAATGATCGAATGAACGTTGACTGCCGTCGGGAAGAGTAATAGTTGGCATGGCGCCTCCTCTCCTAGTGGTGACCCCTACCAAAGGTCACGTGGGTTGGGATGAGCCAGTACAAGATCCAACACCAGGCCGTTCAGTGATGAACGCCTGCCTTACAGCGGCAGGAGCCTTTCGGCCAACCGATAATCGAACCAGAGTGACTGGAGTGAACTCAAAAAACATGGCAAGGCGGCAATGGGCGCGCCAGGAAATAGCCAAGCGGAGGATGCTAGCACAGATGAACGGTCATCGCGCCTGCCGCGCCTGATGAAACATAAAATCCCGTGTTTGATGCCTGCAAAAGTGAACTTGGGCTGTACGAAAGCCCTCAAACCCGCTGAGAATCGCTGTTTGCCCACGAATCAAAGGAGCACTTCATGATGCGCTTTACCTCGACCCTCGCTCTCGCCGCTTCCCTGACCCTCCTTTCCCTCGGCGCGCAGGCTGCCGCCCCGTCGAACTGGCCAGCCGGTGCCCGCGACAGCTTCATTGCAGATTGCAGTGCCGCCGCCAGCCAAAGCGTTGATGCCAAAACCGCCAAAGACCATTGCGAATGTGGCGCCGACAAGATCAACGCCGAATTGAGCACTGCCGAAATCAAGGAACTCATGACCAACCAGAACGCCAAGCCGGAGTTGAAAAACAAAGCTGTCGCGGCGATTTCGTCCTGCAAAGTCGTGAAGAAAAAATAACTACGACCCCTGATCAGACGGCCATTTGACTGAAAAAACAGCCTGAAAACTGCCATTTCGCACAAATTACGCAGCTTTTACGGCTTTTTTTAACAGCTGATATTTCGCCGCAAAGCCCCGTAGATCGGGGCTTTCAGCCGACCAAGGCACTAAACGCAACGCTATTGATTAGCAAACAATGCCTTGGGGGGGCTTACAAGCTGAACATTTCGACTATGATACCCCGGTGTGCCCAGTTGGCCTGAGCAGCACAGCACTACTGAAAATATATGTTTCTTGGAGATACACCATGTCTAATCGCCAAACCGGCACCGTTAAATGGTTCAACGATGAAAAAGGCTTCGGCTTCATCACTCCTCAAGGTGGCGGTGACGACCTGTTCGTACACTTCAAAGCTATCGAAAGCGACGGTTTCAAAAGCCTGAAAGAAGGCCAAACCGTTTCCTTCGTGGCTGAGAAAGGCCAAAAGGGTATGCAAGCTGCACAGGTTCGCGGCGAGTAATTCTCCGCTGAGCTAAAAAAACCCCGTCCATGTGACGGGGTTTTTTATGGGCGCTGCAAAAGCCGCAAGGCGATCAGCCGCAGTTGACCCGCGTGATCACCAGGTTGTCGTCGGTATTCAGGTTCAGACGGTCGGAGCGGTATTCCAGGGTGATCATGTCGTTAGGCTTGAGGATCCGTGCGTTCTGCGCGCCGGCACGGGTACGCGCCTGCTCCAGCAATTGAGGCGAGGCTTTCTGGCCGATGGCGAATTCGGCGGCCTTCGATTCGCAGCGGGTGTGACCTGCATCGGCAACGGCGGCATCTTTGCCTGGCTCAGGGGCACCCGGGGTGCTGCAACCCGCCAACGCGAGTGCTGCCAACAAAGTACCGAATGATGCGAGCTTCCAAGGCATGAAGCCTCCTATGAAAAAAATGGACAGAGATCGTGCGACAGCGATCTGGCGGTTTGGTTTCAAGACGCAAATCGCCGAAGGGTAAGTCTGCCTGACTCACGGTGAGCATTCGCTCGATCAATCGTCACCAGATATGAACGAATTCAGTAGATGTCGATGTAGTCAAACGGTGGCTTTGGCCAGTTCTGCTGGAGCGCATTGAAAATCTGCCGGACCCAGACCTCATCACTGGCGGCGACGTTACCGACATAACCCGAACCTTTGGCCCAGGTCTCGAGGCGAAACAGCAGGCCATCGATGTCGACTCCGCCTACGGCCTTCCCGGACGAGATATAGGCGATTCCGCCCTTGGTCACGCGCAGCTGGGTATGTTCGTCGTCACTGGCGCTGGCGAGCAATTGGCGCACGGCGTCCAGCGTGAGGTTCTCGGGGTTGTTCAAATCGATCTGCACCTGGTGTCCCCGGTAGTTGAATAGGGCAACAGTGTCGCACAGCATCGGCCTCATCCCGAAACGTCTCATGCCTAAGTAGCACTGCCAAACGCCGCGCAAAAATGGTTAACTGCCCCGGTTAGAAGCGCGCTCCAGCGCACTGCCCAGCATTCCAGCCCCGTGAGCCCCGACCATGAGTACCGTAACCCTCCAAGCCGACATCAAAGCCAAGTGGCCTCAAGGACAAAGCTCCTACAGCCCCGGAAGCACGGAGGAGTTGGCCATCATCGGAATCGACCTGCTGGTCAAGGAACTCGGCACGCAGGCCGCACAGGCCTTCATCGGCCAGGTATTCGAGAAATACCCGGCCGACCACATGGGCGCCCACAACCCCGAGCGCGAATAAGACCCGGCCGGCGGGCGCCGACCGGCAAACAGCTTACTTCAGACGTGCCAGGCGCTCGGTCAGCAGATCGAAGAAGCCTTGGGCATCACCGTTCTCAACCCAGAATGCGTTCTTCGGCTGCTTGAGGCCGTCATACCAGTCGACGACGGTCTGGCCGAAGGTCGGGCCTTCGCGGCTGTCGATCACCACGTTGACTTCACGGCCGCTGAACAGGGAAGGCTTGAGCAGGTAGGCAATCACGGTAGCGTCATGCACCGGGCCACCCGGGATGCCGTAGTGCTCCATGTCGCCCTTGACGTATTCATTGAGAATATCGCCCACCACCTTGCTCGCATTGTTCTTGATGTCGGCAATCTGTTTCAGCCGCGCGTCACTGGTCAGCACCTTGTGGGTCACGTCCAGCGGCAGGTAAGTCAGCTTGACGCCACTCTTGAGCACGATTTCAGCCGCAACAGGGTCTGCGAACAGGTTGAACTCAGCCACCGGGGTGATATTGCCACCATTAAAATGCGCCCCGCCCATCACCACCACTTCCTTGATGCCTTGGGTGATCTCCGGCGCCTGGGTCAACGCCAGTGCCAGGTTGGTCTGTGGGCCGAGCATGGCGATAGTGATGCTGTGAGGCTTGGCGGTGCTCAGGGTCTTGATCAGGTAGTCAACGGCATTGCCTTCGGCCAGGCCTTTTTTCGGCTCATGCACGGCGACCCCGGAAATACCTTCCTTGCCGTGGATGTTCTCCGCATAGATCGGCGTGCGCAGCATGGGTGTTGGCGCGCCGGCGTATACCGGGATGTCCTCGCGCCCTGCCCACTCGCGGGCCAGGCGCGCGTTGCGGGAGGTCTTGTCGAGGCGCACGTTACCGGCGACGGTGGTCAGCGCACGAATGCTCAGCTCCTGCGGGGACGCCATGGCAAACAGCAACGCCACGACGTCATCGGCGCCTGGGTCAGTGTCGATGATCAGGTCGATTTTTTCCGCCGCGTGGGCGCTGGCTGCGGTGAGTGCGGACAAAAGCAGGACACTCCGAAATAGATTCTTGAGGGTTGGAAGACCACGTTGCATGAAACACTCCTTGTCGTAGGGAAACTCTAGAAGGTAACGCCGGACACCAGCGCGATATTGCAATACGGCTGGCACTCGCCCGTGCGCACCACCGCGCGGGCCTTGCGGCTGAGCTGCTTGAAGTCTTCATGGCTGACCAAACGGCGCTCGCCCAGAGCAGCCTGTTCGGTCAACACATTGAGTGGCGTCAGCGCAGGTGGCTGCTTGAGCAGGATTTCCTCGGCCAGCACGTGGCTTTCTACCTGCATCTCGCTGAGCACAATGCGCAGGGTGCTGATGAAATCCGGAATGCCCTGGGTCAGCGCCAGGTCGATCAACTCGACACCTGGCGGCACCGGCAAACCGGCATCACCGATCACCAGGATGTCACCGTGGCCAAGGGATGCGATCACGCGCGACAGCGCGATATTGAGCAATGGTGTCTTTTTCATGAGGGCATAAAACCTTGTATGTCCTGCAGCGTAGGAATAGAGGGTTGCGCACCCGCCCGCGTAACCGACAGCGCGGCAGCCACCTGGCCAAACCGGATGGCCTCGGCTTCGCTTTTGCCATTGGCCAGCGCCGCGGCAAAACCACCGACAAAGGTGTCACCGGCAGCCGTGGTGTCCACCGCCTTGACCTTGGGCGCCTGCAAATGCTCGAAGCCATGGCCATCGGCAAACAACGCGCCCTGGGCACCCAGGGTGATGATGACTTTGCCGGCACCCGCCTTGAGCAGCTGCGTCGCAGCCACCTTGGCGCTGTCGAGGGAATCGACCGTCACACCACTCAGGGCGCTGGCTTCGCTTTCGTTGGGGATCAGGTAATCGATCGAGGCATACCATTCCCCTGGCAGCGGGCCGCTGGCCGGTGCCGGGTTGAGGATTACGGTCTTGCCCAAGTCACGACCGCGCTTGAGCGCATGGCCAACCGTGTCCATCGGCACTTCCAGTTGACAGACGATGACGTCTGCCGCCTGCACCACCGCATCAGCTGCCTGCAACGACGCAGGCGTGAGCTCACCGTTGCTGCCGGCCACGATCACAATCGCGTTCTGGCTGCTGTCATCCACCACGATCAACGCCACGCCGCTGGAGCCATCCACCGTGCTGACGGCCTGGCAATCGATACCCTCCACCAGCAGCGCGTCACGCAATTGCGCGCCGTAGGCATCCGTGCCCACACAGCCGATCATCGCCACCTCAGCGCCAAGGCGCGCGGAGGCCACCGCCTGGTTGGCGCCCTTGCCGCCCGGAACGGTGGAGAACGTCTGGCCGATCAGGGTTTCACCGGCGCGCGGCAAGCGACTGGCGCGGGTCACCAGGTCCATGTTCAAGCTGCCTATTACCACTACTTTTGCTGGCATACATCAGTACTCATCAATTCGGTTCAGCGGTATTGGGCGAACACACCGGCGAATGGCGCCGTCGACTCACGCAAAACAATGCTCGGCGTCACGATGCGCTGATCGATCGGCAGTTGGGGTGTTGCAATTCGTCGCAGTAAAAGCTCGGCCGCCGTCTCGCCCAGTTGCACAATCGACTGCCCGACCGTCGTCAGCGCCGGGTACACGTAACGGCCCATTTGAATATCGTCAAAACCAATCACCGACAGCTCGCCTGGCACGCGAATATTGCGTTCGGCTGCCGCACGCAACACGCCGAAACCAATCATATCGTTACTGGCGAAAATCGCACTGGGCGGGTTTTCCGACAGCAGCTGTACCGCCGCGGCATAACCACCGGTGCTGGTGAAGTCGCTTTCCTGGGTGCGATTGGCTGCCACTTCCACCCCCGCCTCACGCAGCGCGCGGTGATAGCCGGCCAGACGCATCTGCGCTACGCGGGTATGACTGGGGCCACCAATGCAGGCGATATCGCGGTGACCAAGCTCCAGCAAATGCCGGGTCGCCAGGTAGGCTCCCTGCTCATGGTCGATGCGCACCAGGTCGACATCAATGCCATCCAGTGCGCGGTCGACAATCACCATGGGCGTGCGCACCGCGCTCAAGCCTGCGGCAAGGCCACTGTCGTCGCCGCCCACCGAGGTTACGATCAGGCCGTCGATGCGCTTTTCCAGCAACACGCGCAAATAGCTGCGCTGCTTTTCGGCGTTGTCGTCGGAGTTGCAGAGGATCACGCAATAGCCATTACGCTCGCAGTAATCCTCGATACCCCGCGCCAGCTCGGCAAAATACGGGTTAAGGCTGTTGGGCACCAGCAGGCCGATGGTCGCAGTGGTCTTGGCCTTGAGCGAGCGCGCGACAGCACTCGGCACGTAGTCCAGTTGCTTGATCGCCGCTTCCACCTTGATGCGCACAGGCTCGCTGACCGGCCGCGTCTTGTTCACCACATGGGACACGGTGGTGTAGGAAATACCTGCAAGCGCGGCCACATCCTTGATCGTTGCCATGGTTCAGCCCCGCCGACTGGCGCGCTGGCTGCGGTAGGTGTCGAGGACCACGGCAATCACGATTACGGCGCCGGTAATGATGCGTTTGGTGGGCTCCGTGGCACCGATCTGCGCAAGGCCGGCGGCCAGCACCGAAATAATCAGCACACCGAAGAAGGTGCTGATAACCGAACCACGTCCACCCATCAGGCTGGTGCCGCCGATCACCACGGCGGCGATCACTTGCAGCTCCAGGCCGGAGCCGGCATTCGGGTCCGCCGCTTCCAGGCGGGAAATCTGGAACAGCGCCGCCACACCGGCCAACAGGCCCATCAGGCTGAACACCAGGATCTTATAGGGCTTGGGGTTGATACCGGCCAGGCGCACGGCTTCTTCGTTGGTGCCGATGCCGATCAGGTAGCGGCCGAACACGGTACGGGTCAACACCAACTGAGCCGCGATGATCACCAACAGAGCAATAATGAACGACGGCGAAATCCCGAAAGCCACCGGGTTCGACAGCCAGGCATAGGAGTCACCGATATAGGCGGTGCGCGAGCCAGTCATCTGGTAGGCCACGCCACGCGCCATTTCCAGCACGCCAAGGGACACGATAAACGACGGAATGCGCCAGGCCACGGTAATCGAACCGGTGATGGTGCCTGCCAGTGCGGCGCAGCCCATCCCCAGCAACGCGGCCGGCAACACACTCCAGCCCCAGCCGAGAATCGCCACGCTGACCGCCGAGGCAGCCAATGCCAGCACCGAGCCCACCGACAGGTCGATGCCGCCGATGATCAGGATGAACGTCATGCCCACGGCCAGCACCATCAGGTCCGGGATCTGGTTGGCCAGGGTGCTGAAGGTGTCATAGGACAGGAAGTGGTCGCTGAGCACCGAGAACAGCGCAATCATCGCGAGCAAGGCGCCGGCCAGCCCCAGGTAGGTGCCCAGGCCGTAGAAGTTGCCGCCGGTTTTGCCCGGGGAAGAGGTGGTTTTCATGGGGTTTCCCTAAGCACTGCGTCGTTGAGCAGCGCGTCACGTTTCTGATAGCCGGCAAAGGCGGCGGCGAGCAATTCGTCCTGGGTCCAGCTGTCGCGCTCGAAGGTCTCGATCAGACGCCCGGCGGACAGCACACCGATGCGATCACAGATCAGCATCAATTCGCGCAGGTCACTCGATACCACCACCAGCGCTTTGCCCTGGCGCGTCAATTCGCCGAGCAAGGCATAAATGTCGAACTTGGCGCCGACGTCGATGCCACGGGTTGGCTCATCGAACAGCATTACCGCGCAGTCGCGCTCCAGCCAGCGGCCAATCACGACCTTCTGCTGGTTGCCGCCCGACAACTCGGACACCAACTGCGCCGGGCTGGAACTGCGGATGCGCATGGCGTCGATCTGGCGCTTGGCCAGGGCGGTTTCGTCGCGGCTGTTGACCACGCCGCCACCGGAGATTTCCGGCATGTTGCCCAAGGCAATGTTGGCGCTGATGGATTGGGTCAGCAGCAGGCCTTCGCCCTTGCGGTCTTCGGTGATCAGCGCGATGCCATGGCCCACTGCGTCCACCGGCGAGCGAATGCTCACCACCTGGGCTGGCGAACCCAGGGCCACGGTGCCGCTGTCGGCCAGGTCGGCACCGAAGATAAGACGCAGCAATTCAGTGCGGCCGGCGCCGATCAGGCCGGAAATGCCATAGATCTCGCCGGCACGCACCTCAAAGGATACATCGCGAACCTTGTCCGAACGGGTCAAGCCTTTGACCGTCAGCGCCGGGCCGCCGATGGTGCGCGGCCCCAGGTCGATGTGCTCACCCAGCTCGCGGCCGACCATCAAGGTCACCAACTGCTCGCTGTTGTAGTTGGCCATCGGCTCGACGCACACCAGCTTGCCGTCGCGCAGTACTGCGATGCGCTGGGCAACACGGGCGAGCTCTTCAAGCCGATGGGAAATATAAATGATCGCCACGCCCCGAGCCTGCAGACGGGTGATTTGTTCAAAAAGCATCTCGACTTCACGGGCGGTGAGCATGGCCGTGGGCTCGTCGAGGATCAGTACATGGCAGTCGCCGATCAGGTTACGGGCGATCTCGACCATCTGCTGATGGCCAATGCCCAGCGTCCCCACCAGGGTGTCCGGGTCGATCGCATCCAGGCCAACCTGGGCCATGGCTTCAATTGCGGCTTTACGCAGTTGTTTGCGGTTGATCCAGCCACAGTTGCGGGGCAGGTTGTCCAGGAACAGGTTTTCGGCCACGGTCAGGGTCGGCAACAGGTTGAGTTCCTGCATGACCATGCGCACGCCCAGCTCTTCAGCCTGGGTGCGGCTGCCGGGCCGGTAATCCTGGCCATTGAACTGCATGTGCCCGGTGGTCGGCGTGACCAGCCCGCCGATGATTTTCGACAAGGTGCTTTTACCTGCGCCGTTCTCACCGGTCAGCGCCAGCACTTCCCCGCGATTGAGCGTCAGGGTGATGTCGGACAGCACCGGTTGGGCATAGGTCTTGCCGATACCGCTGACCGAGAGGACAGCGTTCGGGGCGGAAGATGACATAGGAAAATCTCCAGGCGCCCGCTCAGGACGAGCGGGCGCTGTTGGGTGCTGCCAGGATTACTTCTTGAGGACGAGTTCGACCGGGGTTTCGATCATGCCGTCAACCGCGTCGACTTTTTCACCCTTGACCAGCTTCAGCGCGTTCTGGATACCGAACACCGCTTGCTGGGCAGCAGCCTGGTCGGCCGTTGCGAGTACACGGCCGTCTTGCAGCATCGGCTTGATAGCTTCGATATTGTCGTAGCCAACAACCAGTACTTTGCCTGCCTTGCCTGCGCCACGCACGGCGGAGACGGCGCCCAGTGCCATGTTGTCGTTACCGGCCAGCAGTGCCTTGATGTTCGGGTTTGCCTGGAGCATCGCCGCGGCAATCGAGTTGCCCTTGTCGATTTCCCACTCACCGGACTGGGTAGACACGATTTTCATGCCAGCGGCATCCATCGCATCCTTGAAGCCCGCGGTGCGTTGCTGGGCGTTGGTGGTGGTGGATACACCTTCGATGATGGCAACTTCATCACCCTTGGTGAGGTGCTTGGCCAGTTCTTCACCGACCAGGCGCGCGCCCTTGCGGTTGTCAGGGCCTACGAAGGGGATATTCAGGGATTTGCTTTTCAGCACGTCCACATCCAGGCGGTTATCGATGTTGACGATTTTGATGCCTTTATCGGAGGCCTTTTTCAACACGGTGACCAGCGCCTTGGAATCAGCCGGAGCGATCACGATGGCGTTTACCTTGGCGAGGATCATCTGGTTGACGATATCGATCTGTGCGCTGGTGTCGGTTTCGTTCTTGATCCCGTTGGTGATCATGTCGAAATCGGCAGCGTGTTCTTTCTGATAAGTCTTGGCGCCGTCCTGCATGGTCACGAAAAATTCGTTGGCCAGGGACTTCATCACCAGGCCGACCTTGGGTTTGGCGGCGGCGTCATCGGCAAAGGCAGAGGAAAGGGGCAGAGCAGCGGATGCGGCGGCAAGCACAGCGACAGCAAGAAGACGTCCAGCAAATGGCAGCTTCATGGGTTCACTCCGATCTTATGATTATTGTGAGCAACGCTTGCACTGTGAAACATCTCGCAAACGTTTGCGTTGTTCAAACTATGAGAACCTTGTCGAGATTTGTCAACGGGTGAAAAGCGTCTTTCATCCAGGCGCTCCGTTACCTTCCCTTACACTCTGCAGGTCGCAGGATTAAACCTCAGCTTCTCCCCGTCGTTGTCTAAAACGACAGGCTATGGCGCCCAAGTCACACACCCACCATTGATATTCCATCATGGTTTCCGGACAACCGAACGCAATACCACCTTGCTGTTCGGAATGCCGGACGAGCACGCTGCCCACTCATCTTGAAATTCAATATAAGTTGTTTTAAATCAACACGTTAATTTATGACTGCGAACATCCTGGGCTTGGTACAAATCCTGCTCTTTCCATGCACCTCGCGGCATTCAGAACGGCCCGGGTGTTCTCGATGAACCTGCTACAGCACTCATCAAAAACCAGAGAGAAAAATAATGAAATCTGCACTGAAGACTTTTGTTCCGGGCGCCCTCGCCCTTCTGCTGCTGTTCCCCGTTGCCGCCCAGGCAAAGGAAGTTGAAAGCAAGACCAAACTGTCCAACGTGGTGATCCTCGCCACCGGCGGCACCATTGCTGGCGCCGGCGCCAGTGCGGCCAACAGTGCCACGTACCAGGCGGCCAAAGTCGGCATCGAACAACTGATCGCCGGCGTGCCTGAGCTTAGTCAGATCGCCAACGTACGCGGCGAACAAGTGATGCAAATTGCGTCCGAAAGCATCAACAACGAAAACCTGCTGCAACTGGGCCGCCGTGTTGCCGAGTTGGCCGACAGCAAGGACGTGGACGGTATCGTGATCACCCACGGCACCGACACCCTGGAAGAAACCGCTTACTTCCTCAACCTGGTGGAAAAAACCGACAAGCCAATCGTGGTAGTCGGTTCCATGCGCCCAGGCACCGCCATGTCGGCGGACGGCATGCTCAACCTGTACAACGCCGTAGCCGTTGCCGGCAGCAAAGACGCGCGCGGCAAGGGCGTGCTGGTGACCATGAACGACGAGATCCAATCGGGTCGCGACGTCAGCAAAATGATCAACATCAAGACTGAAGCGTTCAAGAGCCCATGGGGCCCGTTGGGCATGGTGGTTGAAGGCAAATCCTACTGGTTCCGCTTGCCTGCCAAGCGTCACACCATGGATTCCGAATTCGACATCAAGACCATCAAGAGCCTGCCGGACGTTGAAATCGCCTACGGTTACGGCAACGTGAGCGACACTGCGGTCAAAGCCCTGGCCCAGGCCGGCGCCAAAGCCATCATCCACGCCGGTACCGGCAATGGTTCGGTGTCTTCCAAGGTAGTGCCAGCCCTGCAGGAACTGCGCAAGCAAGGCGTGCAGATCATTCGTTCTTCTCACGTGAATGCCGGCGGTTTCGTTCTGCGCAATGCCGAACAGCCTGACGACAAGTACGACTGGGTCGCCGCACATGACCTGAACCCACAAAAAGCCCGGATTCTGGCGATGGTTGCCCTGACCAAGACCCAGGACAGCAAAGAGCTGCAACGGATGTTCTGGGAATACTGATCCCCGGTAACACGGGTAGAGGCGGGTTCACCCGCTTCTACCTCTCCTCTTACACCTCGATACAACTCCCCACGCTGCATGACCTCGCTGAAAACGCTGCCAGACAAACCTCCTGAATTTTAAGCAGTTGCGAAAATCGTAACAGTTAAATACTGTATGCCCGTACAGCACACTAAGGAATACTCCGTGGCAACGTCCTCTTCTGCAGCGCCAACCCCTGACGCGTACGCACGCCTTGCCGTTCGCGTGCAAAAAATCATCAATTCGACCAATGCCCAAAAAGCCAAGGCTGCCTTGATCTTCCGCTTGCCGGATGAGCCTGAGGAGGAATGGGCGCGTTTGCTGGAGGAGATTGCGGAGAACGACAACGTCACCCTCGCCTACCGGGATGACGGCGGCGTGCAGATTTTCTGGGTTGTGCCGAAGGAAGATTGATTCAATGAGTGGCCGTTTTATCGCTGTTTTTTGCCTGTTTTTTGCCGTTACAGCCCACGCCCAGGCGCCTCGAACCTTCAGCGAGGCGAAGAAAGTCGCCTGGAAGCTCTACGCCCCGCAATCCACGGAGTTCTACTGTGGCTGTAAATACACCGGCAACCGGGTGGATTTGAAAGCCTGCGGTTACGTACCGCGTAAAAACGCCAACCGTGCCGCGCGCATCGAATGGGAACATATCGTCCCGGCCTGGCAGATCGGGCATCAACGCCAGTGCTGGCAAACCGGCGGGCGCAAAAACTGCACGCGCCATGATGATGTGTTCAAACGCGCCGAGGCCGACCTGCACAACCTGGTGCCAAGCATTGGCGAGGTCAATGGCGACCGTAACAACTTCAGTTTCGGTTGGCTGCCGGCGCAACGTGGGCAGTACGGCTCATGCCTGACCCAGGTAGATTTCAAGGCCAAAAAAGTCATGCCACGCCCGTCTATTCGCGGAATGATCGCCCGAACGTATTTTTACATGAGCAAACAATACGGCTTGCGCCTGTCAAAACAGGACCGCCAGTTGTATGAAGCCTGGAACAAGACCTATCCGGTGCAACCCTGGGAGCGCCAGCGCAACCAGACTGTGGCGTGCGTGATGGGGCGCGGTAACGAATTTGTCGGCCCGGTGAACCTTAAGACCTGCGGTTAAGCGTGGGCGGGGTTGCCGCCCACTCTGCCGGTTATTGCGCAGCCTTGTGCTCGATAACCTCGGATTCGGTATCGTTTTTCTTGGCACGTGCGAGCTTTTCGGTCAGCAGCGCCTGCTTGGCTTCAGCCTCGGCCTTGCTCGCGAACGGGCCTAGATACACCTCGTCCTTGCCGTCTGTTTTGACGATATAAAAATTGAAACCATGTTCGAGCAGCCAGGCAGTCAGGTCGGTGATTGCTTGCAGCTTATGGCCGGGCGGGCCTACCCACACGTCCCATTCCTGAGCGGCAATCGCCCCGGTTTGTGGCTGGCTTTCGGTCACGGCAGGCTTGGCCTTGGGGGCGTCAACCGGTTTACCTTCACCGCAACCGGCCAACGCCAACACCGCAATTGCCATCGCTACTTTACGCACTGCCCTGCTCCTTTAAGGATAAAGAGGCAACTTTATCATTCACTGTCTATTCTGGCCGTCATAAACGTTGGCTTAAACAATGCGAATGATGTATCGCAGACCTGTATGATGCCGCCATGGGAATTAATGTCGCCTCTATGCGTCCTAAAAGAGGCAGTCACAGGGAAGCGCTTAGCAGTAAGCTACACACATCCGACACCTGCCCTGTCTGAAACATGTGTCCTTAAAAGTAATCAAGGAGAAGTCCATGCTGATACTCACCCGCAAAGTTGGTGAAAGCATAAACATCGGTGATGACATCACGATCACCATCCTGGGCGTCAGCGGCCAGCAAGTACGAATCGGCATCAACGCCCCCAAGGACGTTGCCGTGCATCGCGAGGAGATCTACCAGCGCATTCAGGCTGGCCTGACCGCTCCGGACAAAAACCAGACTCCTTGACGCTTCACTCAGTAGCCAGCCTTTTCGTTCACTGTGATGGCTGGCGAAGACCCTTCCTCACGCTCGCGGTTCCTGTATGACCGGCGTGCTCTGTACTTTCAGCTACGCTGCAAGATGAAACTGTCTTGGCGACTGGAACTTGTTGCGTAATTCGCAGCCGAATTCCCTGACTATTACCCTGCCATCAGTGTGCGTTCAGGAGCACGTCGATGAGGCCGATTGCAAAACAGCCGCTTGTATCCAAGTCCTGGGGGATCGCCCTGCTGATAGGGCTGGCCTTCGTGGTGCTGGGATATGGCGTGAAGTTCGAGATCGAAACGGTCAGCGATCCCGGCAAACGTTCGTCGCTGGACCTGACACTGTTCTTGTGCGGCTATCTGTTCGTGTTCTGCCTGAAGCCTATTCAGAAAGCCATTTTGCGCAAATTATGCCAGCGTGCCGCGCAACGTGAGCATCCGAAAACCGCACGTTGATGGCCGCTAATCTGCTATCAGACTGCCGGTATTTACAGGTCGGCGGCAGAATCTATGCTTGGGCTTGCACGATTTCTGAAAGGCGTTGACGCAGATGGATACCCTCAGCAAATCTCAAATCGAAGCGGCCCTGGCGGCGCGTTTGCCCAGCTATATGATCACCTGTACGTTACACACTGACGGCACCCTTTCCGCCATCCTTAGTGGCCCGGAAACCGACCATTTCGCGATTACCGGCATCGTGCGCGCGCACTACCGTGGCCCCGAGGCGATTGCCCGGCTTGCCAATGAAATCCTCAGGGAAATGGTGCTATCGCGCCAAGGCATCAAGAACAGCCGACTGCAGGCGCCACCCGATTCCCCTTCCTGCGCACAAAGCCGAGACCGATAACGGGCTCGGCTTTTTCGTTTCAGCCTTCCAGGCGCTGCAAGCGCAACGTGCCCTCTGCGTCGCGCTGAACCTGCAGCCGCTGATAGTCGTTAATGCAGGCATGCGCCGTGGCGATCGGCGTCAGGTGTGTAGCGGTGACGACCAGCACATCCGCGCCGGCCGCCTCCCCGGCACGAATCCCCACCGAAGCGTCTTCGAACACCAGGCAATCCTGCACCGGCACACCCAGACGCTGGGCGCCCAACACGTAACAGGCGGGATCCGGCTTGCCGCTGGCAACGTCCTCGGCCGTTACCAGCACAGCGGGGGGCGCGATACCTGCCGCTGCCAGGCGACGTAACGCCAGTTCCTTGGGCGCAGACGTGACCAGTGCCCATTGATCACCGGGCACGCTATTCAGAAACTCGACAGCACCGGGAATCGCCACCACGCCCTCGACATCGTTGATTTCCGCCTCGGTAACCCACTGCGCTTCAACGTCGGGATCCACACCTGGCAGCGCCTGACGGGTAATGGTGTCAATGGCGCGTGCGCCATGAATGGTGGCCAGGAACGCCGCCGCCTCCAGACCGTGGCGTTCAGCCCAGATGCTCCACACACGCTCGGCGGCGGCAATGGAGTTGAGCAAGGTACCGTCCATATCGAACAGGAAGGCGCGGTAACGCTGGTTAAACACAACTGAACCTCGGATGGACACTGCGTGGCTTCCTCATAGGCGGTAACAAATAATTCGCCCGATGCAATCTACGGGTCACCTTCTCGCTTGTAAACGCCAGTAGCACCTGGCGGACCTGGCGTTTGGATTACAGGTTTGTAATGAACCTGTAAGCCTTGTCAGCACCCTCGCTTCATACAGTGGCGTCGTCAGTCACCCACATCGGGTGGCACAACTTCCCACAGATGATGAAGGGCCGCACGATGAAACCTGCTAGCAAACTCTGCCTGATCGCCGCCAGCCTGTTGATGCTGGGCACCGGCACCGCCATGGCCGGCACTGTCGCGCCGGTCAAGGCCAACAACGTGGTACTGGTGCACGGCTCCTGGGCTGACGGCTCAAGCTGGTCCGAGGTGATTACGCGCCTGCAGGCCGCCGGGCTGCATGTGACCGCCGTCCAGAACCCGCTGACTTCGGTGGCCGATGACGTCGCTGCCACCAACCGCGTGCTGGACCAACAGGACGGTCCTACCGTGCTGGTCGGTCACTCCTACGCCGGCACCGTGGTCAGCGATGCCGGGGCGAACCCCAAGGTCAGCTCACTGGTGTATGTGGCCGCCCGCGCACCGGACGCCAACGAAGACTTCGTCGCCCTGTCTGCCAAGTACCCCAGCACGCCGGTGCGCGCCGGTGTCGTCGAGCACGACGGTTACCTGACGCTGAACCAGGACGCCTTCCTCAAGTACTTCGCCGCCGACGTGCCGCGCGCCAAAGCCCTGGAGCTGTTCGCCGTACAACAGCCGATCGCCAAGACCCTGTTCAGCGGCCGCACGGTGAATGCCGCCTGGCACACCAAACCGTCGTGGTACGCGGTGTCGAGCAATGACCAGACCATCAACCCGGACCTGGAGCGTTTTCTGGCCAAGCGCATGAACGCCACCACCATCGAACTGCCGTCGAGCCACTTGTCGCTGGTGTCCCACGCCAAGGAAATCACCGACCTGATCCTTGAAGCGTCCGGCCGCCAGCCTTAAGCCACGCATTACAAACTTGTCATCATCCTGTTGGTTGGCTGTTTGGGGTGCCTGGTTACTGTGAACTCACTGCCAGCCCCGGCAGCCAACCCTTAAAGAGAGCTACTGCCATGAAACTGTTTATTTTCGGCTTTGCCGCTTTGCTTGCCACCGGTACCGCGTTCGCTGCCGACACCGTCCCCGACGCTAACGTGATCCACGACAAAACCGGCTTCTTCGTGCACCTGGACGTGGCCAAAGTGCTGTCGAGCACCGACACCTACGGCCAGTGCGGGATCGTCCCGGCGCAACTCAAATACCTCGACTCCCAGGACCGCGAACACGTGCTGGACTACCAGGTACAAGGCATCGGTTGCGCCAGTGACAATTGATCCGGCTACACTTGCGCAACGCAACGAACCAGGGCATTTCCCATGAACATCCTCGTAGTCGAAGACGAACCCAAGGCCGGCAATTACCTGCTCAATGGCCTGCAGGAACTGGGGTACTCGGTGAGCCTCGCCCGCGACGGCGTAGACGGCTTGCACCAGGCGCTGGAAACGCCCTTCGACGTGATCGTGCTGGATGTGATGATGCCGAAAATGGACGGCTGGGAAGTGCTGCGCCGCCTGCGCAAAGAGGCCGACACGCCGGTGCTGTTCCTCACCGCTCGCGATGACATCGCCGACCGTATCAAAGGCCTGGAACTGGGCGCCGACGACTACCTGATCAAGCCCTTCTCCTTCGCCGAGCTGGTCGCGCGCTTGCGTACCCTAACGCGTCGCGGCCCGAGTCGCGAAGAAGAACAACTGCACATCGCCGACCTGCAGATCGACGTGCTCAAGCGCCGCGTCACCCGCAGCGGCACGCGCATAACGCTGACCAACAAGGAGTTCGCCCTGTTGCACCTGTTCGCCACGCACCAGGACCAGGTGTTATCACGCTCGATGATTGCTTCGCGGGTCTGGGACATGAACTTTGACAGCGACACCAATGTGGTCGACGTCGCCGTGCGGCGCCTGCGCCTGAAAATCGACGACCCGTTCCAGCTCAAGTTGATCCACAGCGTGCGGGGCATCGGCTACCGCTTCGACACCCAGCCATGAACCGCCGCCGCCATTATTCGCTGACCCTGCGCCTGGCGTTGATCTTCGCCCTGCTCGCCTTCGCCCTGCTCGCCACCTTGGGCGTTGCGTTGTACCGCGAGCTTGAGCGTGAGTTGATCAAGCGTGACGACGCCGCGCTGATCTATCGCGCCGACCAGTTGCGCAACCTGCTCAACGACAGCAACACCCTGGACCTGATCAAGACCAAGCCGGAGCTGTTCCAGAACATGCTGGGCAACAGCGAGTCGGTGCTGAGCATCGCGGCGCCGGGGCAAAAGCCGTTGCTACTGGTAAACCCGGGCAATATTGCAATGCCGGATGTGCCGCCTGTGCCCACCAACCGTGAACTGGGCTTTGCCGACGTGCACCATTTACCCGGTATCAATGGCGTGCCCTTCGCCACCGTGGCCGCGTCCATCGCCTCGGGCGACCTGGGCAGCCTGCAAGTCACCACCGGGCGCCTGATGACCGAACGCACGGCGATGCTCGCCAGCTATCGCTTGAGTGTGTTTATCCTCGCCAGCATCGCTGCAGTCATCCTCGCCATCGTCAGCTACCTGCTGGTGCACCGCGGGCTGGTGCCGCTGCGGCGCCTGGCCGTGCACACCCAGGGCATCGGCGTGGGCAACCTGGCCGAACGCCTTGACAGCCACGGCGCGCCCAAAGAGCTGCTGCCGATGATCGACGCCTTCAACACCATGCTTGAACGGTTGGCCAAGGGCTTTGTACAACTGGGCCAGGTGTCCACCGATATGGCCCACGAGCTGCGCACGCCGATCAACAACTTGCTGGGAGAAACCCAGGTCGCCCTGCAACAGAGCCGTAACGTCGAGAGCTACCAGCAACTGCTGGCGTCCAATGTCGAAGAACTCGAACGCCTGGCGCGAATGCTCGACAACATGCTGTTCCTCGCCCGCACCGACCCGGCCAGCGCACTGCGCCAACGCCAGGAACTGAATGCGGCGGATGAAGTGGAGCGTATAGCGGACTACTTCGAAGGGTTGGCGAGCGATGTGGATATTCACATTCAGGCCGAAGGCGAAGGCCTGATCTGGGCCGAACCGATGCTGTTGCGCCGCGCACTGGCAAATTTATGTGCAAACGCCATCAAGTACGGCGCACCCAGTTCGCAGTTGCTGATTCAGGCCATTCCAGACGCCGAGGGTATC
Organism: Pseudomonas sp. FP2338; assembly: GCF_030687515.1. Lineage (NCBI taxonomy): Bacteria > Pseudomonadati > Pseudomonadota > Gammaproteobacteria > Pseudomonadales > Pseudomonadaceae > Pseudomonas > Pseudomonas sp. FP2338. Next base: position 4,188,469 of record NZ_CP117436.1, read on the forward strand.
CACCTGCGCGTCAGCAACCAGGGGCAGACCATTCCCGCCGAGCATTTGCCGCGCCTGTTCGAGCGTTTTTACCGGGTGGATGAGTCGCGGGAACGTTCTGCCCAATCGAACGGGCTGGGGCTGTCGATCGTGGCGACCATCATGCAGCTGCACAACGGTCGCTACAGCGTCACCAGTGAGGCCGGAGTGACCTGTTTTGAGTTGTTTTTCCCCAGGCGCGAAGCCTGAACACCGCGAGCCGGGTCAACTGACCTGGCCACCGGCCTGCACCACATCAACCTGTGTGCTCCATGCCACCTGCACCGCCAGGCGCAGGCCTTCAATGGTTGTCACCAATGGCATCGATGCCAGCCCGGTTCCCACCACCTGCTCCGGCAGGTTCGGCACATGGATGAAGCCACTGCGAACCCCCGTACCGGCCAGCGCATGCTGCAACAGGTAAAAAACCTGATTGCACACAAAAGTGCCCGCCGTCTGCGAAACCGCCGCAGGCACCCCGGCCTCGCGCAGCGCCTTGACCATGGCCTTGATCGGCAGTGTGCTGAAGTACGCGGCCGGCCCATCGACCACCACCGGCGTATCAACGGGTTGCGCACCCAAGTTGTCTGGGATGCGCGCGTCGTTAACGTTGATCGCCACCCGCTCCATGGAAATGCTGTCGCGCCCAGGCCCGAGCCCCGTAGCGATCACCATCGCCGGGCGCAATTGGGTGATCCACTCAGCCAGGCACTCCCCCACCAAGGCAAATGCACAGGGCAGTCGGCGCGCAACAATCTGCACATCCTCACCCAATAGCATCCCATCCAACTGGCGCACGGCCTCCCAGGACGGGTTGACCGGGTCTTGATCAAAGGGCTCGAAGCCCATCAACAGTAACGTTTGCATCCTCGCCTCACATCAACAGGTAGAGCAGCACAATATTGACCACCAGCATCATCAGTGCCGTCGGCAGCTGCGCCTTGATAACCGCGTTCTTGTCGGGCAACTCCAGCAAGGCCGCCGGGACAATATTGAAGTTGGCTGCCATCGGCGTCATCAACGTGCCGCAATAGCCGGAGAACATGCCAATCGCCGCCATCACCGCCGGGTTGCCGCCATAGATGCCCACCAGCACCGGCACGCCGACACCACCAGTCATCACCGGGAACGCGGCAAAACCATTGCCCATGATCACCGTAAACAACGCCATGCCCAATACATACACCATCACCGCCACCAGCTTGAAATCCAGGTTGATATAGGTGGTGGTGACATGGGCAACCGCGGTGCCGACCCCGGCTTCATTGAACAGCAAGCCGAGCATGGCGAGCATTTGCGGGAGCACCATGGCCCAGCCCAGGGCTTCGGTCAGGCGCCGGGACTCGCGCAAGGCTTGTACCGGTGTATCGCGGGTCAGCCAGCAGGCCAGGCCGAGGGCGATCAGGCAACCGATGCCCAAGGAGACAAACGTAGTGTTTTTCGGATCCAGCAGCGGCACACCGCCGATTTCGGTGTGCTTGAGCAATACCGAGCCAATCACGGTGGTCAGCGGAATGGCTAACGCCGGGATAAACAGCTTGTGGCCAAGCCGACCGGCACTGGCGCGGGCAGACTTGTCATGCAACTGGGCATGCGCGCCACGCCCCACGCCGCCCAAACCTGCGATCAAGGCCATGATCACCACGCCCACGCCGATAACCACCGGTGGCAAGCGCTCCCCGACCAGGAACGGAATGGCGAATAACAGCCAGAACACCGCGCTGGACCAGCGTTTGGGGTGAGTTCGATCCAGCAGGATCATGCCGGCGGTAATCAACAGCAGAATGCCGGCCAGCCAGTACAGGTACTCGATTGAGATGATCATTGCGCAGACTCCACCGGGGTGGCGACGGGCGTCATCTCCCGGGTAAGCCTTCGGTCGAACCGATGCAGGCGAATCGCGTGGATGATAAACGCACAAATCGCCGTCGGGATGCCCCACACCGCGATGTGCAACGGCTCCACATCAATTCCCGAACCGAGCAGGAAGGTGTGCATCAGCGCAATCGCACCAAAGGCGACAAAAATATCTTCGCCGAAAAACAGCCCGACGTTGTCGGTCGCCGCACACATCGCTAGCACCTTGTGGCGCACCTTGTCCGGCAGCTTGCCGTAGCGTTTTTCCGCTGCGCCCTCGGCCATCGGTGCCAACAACGGGCGCACCATCTGCGGATGCCCGCCCAGGCTGGTGAGGCCCATGGCCGCCGTGGACTCGCGCACGAACAGGTAGATGATCAATAAGCGCCCGACAGTGGCGCGCTCGAAGCGGGCGATCCAGTTCTGCGCATGCAGGCGCAGGCCATGGCGCTCCAGCAGACCAATGACGGCCAGGGGCAGCAACAGGATCAATTGCAGGGCGCGGGTCTGAAGGAAGCCTTCACCCATGCTGGCGAGGATTTTTTCCAGCGGGAAGTGGGCGGCAAGCCCGGTGGCGATGGCTGCGGCGGTCACCACCAGCAATGGATTGAAGCGCAGGACGAAGCCAACCACGATGACAAGTACGCCGATCAACGGCCATAGGTTCACAACAGTTTGCATGACGATGAAGTCCTAGAATGCGCGCTGCGGCGCCATGACGGCAGGATGTGAACAAAGGGTTCACAGCATGAAAGTGGCGTGCAGCCCGACGTGGTTTTTTATTGTTGACCTGGAAGGTCGAGCGTCAGTGGCGGCAACTGTGCTGCTTGGGGGCGGGAGGTGTCCAACAAGAAAAATTGTTGCTGCAAACCAATAAATCTTGTCGGTGATTAGCGCCGGATGGCCCGGCGCTTTGCGGGCGTTCAGCTCAAACGCTTGTGGAAAAAATGGCGTTTATGGCCCGGCGGGAAATCAGCAATGTGGCCAAATTCAGTGAAGCCCTGCTTGCGATAAAACCCGGGCGCCTGGAAGCTGAAAGTGTCCAGCCAGATGCCCTCGCATCCGCGCTCACGGGCCAAGTCTTCAGCCGCACGCATCAATCGTGTGCCCGTGCCTTGGGTGCGCATCTGGTCGGGGATGCTCAAGAGCTCAATGAACAACCATCCAAAGGCAATCTCGCCGTAAAGACCGCCGACCACCTCTTGAGAAGCGGGATCACGCAGCAGAATGCCGACCGTTTCGGACGGCATCTTGCCGGTGTGGCTGCGGTTGTAAGCCCTCAGCGGCTTGAGGATGGCCTCACGCTCCTGCGCCGTCACGTGGAACGATACTTCCATTGCCAATGCCATCACAGACTCCCTGGGTTGAATTCAATCGCCGCTTAGTATGCCTTGGGCGCGGCAAACCTGGGTGGATATGCGCCAGGTTCATTAACCCAGCGGCACTCAATAACCTTAAGTCGGCTCGACAGCATGGATCTCGTTCCATACCTATACTCAGCATAGTGCTGCGCGATACTGCGCAGCGCTCAGCGCAGTATTGCCGACGGAGGCAAACGCTATGTACGCCGGACAAAAGAGTATGGCGACAACAAATGGTGAGATACGCTGCCAGATGTTTGCACAGATTATTTGCCTGTTATCGGTGGCGACGCTTTTCTGCTAATCCACTTTTCAACGCAGTAACCCGCCAAGCGGTCTGGGCAGGTATTGCCAAAATTCCAGCCAAAAAAAAGAGCCCACCGTTCGGTGAGCCCTTCAACACTCAAGGTTTTGCACGTGCCGCAGGTGCGAAACTCAGGCCAACTCGGCCAAGTCTTTTACATTAAAAGGCTTCAAGTCGGCCGAGTTACCCGATTGGATTTTCCTTACCCACTGCGCGTCACTCAGCAGTGCCCGCCCGACAGCGATCAAGTCAAACTCCTCGTTCTCCAATCGCTTGACCAAATTGTCAATCGCTGCCGGTTGGGAGCTTTCGCCACTGAAGGCGCCGAGGAAGTCGCCGGACAAGCCCACAGAGCCGACACTGATAGTCGCAGCGCCCGTCAGCTTTTTGGCCCAGCCGGCAAAATTCAGACCCTGTTCGCCGTCCAGCTCCGGGAACTCGGCCTCCCAGAAGCGCCGTTGAGAGCAATGCAAAACGTCCACGCCGGCTTCCACCAGAGGCACCAGCCAATCGGACATGCTTTCAGGGGTTGTCGCCAAACGGGCGCTGTAATCCTGCTGCTTCCACTGACTCAGACGCAGAATCACCGGGAAATCCGGACCTACGGCTGCGCGTATGGCCTTGACCACTTCCGCTGCGAACCGTGAGCGCTCCTTGATTGTTGCACCATTGAAACGGTCGGCGCGCTCATTCGTACCCGGCCAGAAAAACTGGTCCAGCAGGTATCCGTGGGCCCCGTGTATTTCGACCGTATCAAAACCCAGTCGCTGGGAATCAGCGGCGGCCTTGGCGAATGCTGCGATGGTGTCGGCAATCGCCTCATCATTCATGGCCTGCCCCAGTGGTTTCTGCGGGCCGGCAAGCCCGGACGGGCTCTCAAACCCACCGGCGGGTGCCCAGTCCTCCTGGAAACTGGGCGCGGCCCCTACGTGCCAAATCTGCGGCCCCATTTTGCCACCGGCACTGTGAACACCGTCGATGACTGCCTTCCAGCCTGCGAGTGATTCATCGCCATGGAAAAACGGAATCCCCGACATATTACGCGCGCCAGGACGATCCACCACAGTCCCCTCAGACAGAATCAACCCGACCTGGTTTTCCGCGCGCTTGCGGTAATAGGCGGCAATTTGCTCGTCAGGCACACCGCCCTTGGCGAAAGCGCGTGTCATAGGGGCCATTACAATTCGATTCTTCAGGCTCAAAGACTTGATCGTGAACGGCTGAAACAGAGAGTCGAGCTGGGTAGAACTCATGGAAAGATGCTCCGAGCAAAAAGGAGACCTCATGGTATAAGATGTATACCTAATATCAATAAGGCACTTATAAGTGCTCAGGTTTACGCGAGGAAACCACATGCAGGAACAAGGTATTCAGGCGCTGGAACAAAACCAGAGCCCTCCAGTCGTCTACGCCGCTGATTGCTCAAGCCGGGTATTGCTCGATCAGATCGCGGACAAGTGGTCCGTATTGATACTGGCAACGCTGTGTAAAAGCCCGCTGCGCTTCAACGAAATCAAACGTCGACTCGATGGCATAACGCAAAAAGCGCTCACGCAAAGCCTGCGTCGCCTGGAGCGTAACGGCATTTTGGCGCGCCGCGTCATTCCCTCTTCTCAAGTCGCCGTCGAATACAGCGTTACCGACTTGGGGCATACGCTGGAAGAGCCATTTCGTGCGTTATACAGGTGGACGCTCCAATATTCTGACGCGGTCAAGAACGCCCAAGAGGCCTTTGATAAGCGTGCAGAAGAGCAGTAACACGACGGGTAAAAGCTTAACGATAACGGCGGGAGTGTTGAGAAGGGAGTGTTACAAATCCAAGACAACAAAAAAGGGCCCACCTTTCGGTGAGCCCTTCTAGACCGCCCAGCAGAGCGGATTTTGTTTGGTAGGCGCGATTGGACTCGAACCAACGACCCCCACCATGTCAAGGTGGTGCTCTAACCAACTGAGCTACGTGCCTGCTGTGAGGCGGCATTCTACGGAATTCCGAAGGTGTGTCAACATCTTTTTTGCAGCTAACCCTATGAATATGCGAATTTTTTATTTGTGAAAGGCATGCCTGGGATTTTTGGGTGGCTGGCAGGCAATTTTCAACTCAGGTAGGATCGGCGCACTCGTAAAAAATATAAAACAGAGGTTCCAGGATGGCGAACACCCCCTACCCCCAGTCGTATTACGCCGCGTCCGCGAATGCGGTTGCGCCACGCCCGGCGCTGCAAGGTGAAGTCGAAACCGATGTCTGCGTAATCGGCGCCGGCTACACCGGCCTGTCCAGCGCGCTGTTTCTGCTGGAGAACGGTTTTCGCGTGACGGTACTGGAAGCCGCCAAGGTCGGGTTTGGCGCCTCGGGCCGTAATGGCGGGCAGATCGTCAACAGTTATAGCCGCGACATCGACGTGATCGAACGCAGCGTCGGCCCCAAGCAGGCGCAACTGTTGGGGCAGATGGCGTTTGAGGGCGGCAGGATCATTCGCGAGCGCGTGGCCAAGTACCAGATCCAGTGTGACTTGAAGGACGGCGGCGTGTTCGCTGCACTCAACAGCAAGCATATGGGCCACCTGGAGTCGCAGCAGCGCCTGTGGGAGCGCTACGGCCATACGCAACTTGAGTTGCTGGATGAGCGCCGTATCCGCGAAGTGGTGGCCTGTGACAACTATGTCGGCGGCCTGCTGGACATGAGCGGCGGGCATATTCACCCGCTCAACCTGGCACTGGGCGAAGCCGCGGCGGTGGAATCCCTGGGCGGCACGATTTACGAGCAATCGGCGGCGGTGCGCATCGAGCGCGGCGCCAACCCGGTGGTGCACACCGCCGAGGGCAAGGTCAGGGCCAAGTTCATCATCGTGGCGGGCAATGCCTACCTGGGCAATCTGGTGCCGGAGCTGGCGGCCAAGTCGATGCCGTGCGGCACCCAGGTCATCACCACCGCGCCGCTGGGCGATGAACTGGCCAAGACCTTGCTGCCACAGGATTACTGCGTCGAGGACTGCAACTACTTGCTGGACTACTACCGTCTCACCAGTGACAAGCGCCTGATTTTCGGCGGCGGCGTGGTGTATGGCGCACGCGACCCGGCCAACATCGAAGCGATCATCCGCCCGAAGATGCTCAAGGCCTTCCCGCAGCTCAAGGATGTGAAGATTGACTACGCCTGGACCGGCAATTTCCTGCTGACCCTGTCGCGCCTGCCACAGGTGGGTCGCCTGGGCGACAACATTTATTACTCACAGGGCTGCAGTGGCCATGGCGTGACGTACACGCACTTGGCTGGCAAGGTGCTGGCAGAGGCGTTGAGAGGCCAGGCAGAGCGTTTTGACGCGTTTGCCGACCTGCCGCATTACCCATTCCCCGGTGGGCAACTGTTGCGCACACCGTTTGCGGCGCTGGGCGCGTGGTATTACGGGCTGCGGGATAAGTTGGGTTTCTGAGGCAATATAACTGTGAGAGCGGGCTTGCTCGCGAATGCGGTGTGTCAGCGAGAGCACTTTTCACTGAACCACCGCATTCGCGAGCAAGCCCGTTCCCACATAAAGCCAAATCGCAGACACAAAAAACCCCGGTCTTTCGACCAGGGTGTTTGCTATCGGGTCAAAGCAGCTTAACGCTTGCTTTGTGTTCCAAGGCGTTCAGTGGGCCTTGAAACAGATATGGCGCAGCGGACGGGACTCGAACCCGCGACCCCCGGCGTGACAGGCCGGTATTCTAACCGACTGAACTACCGCTGCGTATCGCTTGACCAGTTGAGCCTAAACGCTCAACCGTCTTTAAACATCTGACTGATCAGCCCAAGCTGTTCAATCTCAAACCCGATAAATCGAATCTGGAAAATATGGCGCAGCGGACGGGACTCGAACCCGCGACCCCCGGCGTGACAGGCCGGTATTCTAACCGACTGAACTACCGCTGCGCGTCGGTGCAACCTTTAACGTTGCGTCTTGCCCGAAGGCAAAACTCTCAAGAAGTGGTGGGTGATGACGGGATCGAACCGCCGACCCTCTGCTTGTAAGGCAGATGCTCTCCCAGCTGAGCTAATCACCCTTTGCTTCGTTGAGGCCGCGAAATTTACGCAGGTAGCGGACCTAAGTCAATAGCCTGCTTGAAGTTTTTCTGAAAAAGACAAAATTGCTTCAAGACGGCTACCCGCCCTACTCACTGTAAATCATCTTCTTGCTCATACCGCCGTCGACCACAAACTCTTGCCCTGTGACAAACCCCGCCTGACGCGACAGCAGCCACGCCACCATCGCCGCCACGTCCTCAACCGTGCCCACCCTGCCCGCCGGATGCTGGGCATGATCGGCATCGGTCAAAGGCTCGGCACGCCGCGCCGCAGGGTCACGCGCATCGATCCAGCCAGGGCTGACGGCATTGACCCGCACCTCCGGCCCAAGACTCATGGCCAAGGCGTGCGTCAGGGCCAGCAGCCCGCCCTTGCTCGCCGCGTAGGCCTCGGTGTCGGGCTCCGATTGACGCGCACGGGTCGAGGCCAGGTTGACGATCGCGCCGCCATGGGCACGCAGGTACGGCGCACAGTGCTTGGCCAGCAACATCGGCCCGCTGAGGTTCACCGCCAGCACGCGATTCCAGTACGCCAGGTCGAGGCTTTCCAGGGTGATATTGCGCGGGTCGGCCACCGCTGCGTTGCACACCAACGCATCCAGGCGCCCGAACTGGCCGAGCACTTCGGCAACGCCCTGGGCGACCTGCTTCTCGTCGGCCACGTCCATGGTGATAAACCAGGCGTTGTCACCCAGCACCCTGGACACCTTCGAACCGCGCTCGCGGTCCAGGTCGGTCAATACCACCTGCCAGCCTTCGCTGATCAGCCACGCCGCGATCCCGAGACCAATGCCCCGGGCGGCGCCCGTCACCAGCGCAACACGGCCGTTACCGGCCGCTGCCGTTTCCATGGACCACTCGATCACAAGGCCGCCAGCCCGCGAGCCAGGTCAGCTTGCAGGTCAGCTACGTCTTCCAGGCCCACTGCAATGCGGATCAGGCTGTCACGGATGCCCGCTGCTTCACGTTCCTGTGGCGCCAGGCGCCCGTGGGAGGTGGTGCTCGGGTGGGTGATGGTAGTTTTGCTGTCACCCAGGTTGGCCGTGATGGAGATCAGGCGCGTCGCATCGATAAAGCGCCAGGCGCCGTCTTTGCCGCCTTTTACTTCAAAGCTCACCACCGCGCCGAAACCACGCTGCTGGCGCTGGGCCAACGCGTGTTGCGGGTGGCTCTTGAGACCGGCGTAATGGACTTTCTCAATCCCGTCCTGCTGCTCCAGCCACTCGGCCAGGGCCTGGGCGTTGGCACAGTGGGCCTTCATACGCAGGCTGAGAGTCTCCAGGCCTTTGAGGAAGATCCAGGCGTTAAACGGGCTCAGGGTCGGCCCGGCGGTGCGCAAGAAACCCACCACTTCCTTCATCTGCTCGCTACGGCCGGCGACTACGCCGCCCATGCAACGACCCTGGCCGTCGATGAACTTGGTGGCCGAGTGCACAACAATGTCCGCGCCCAGCTTCAACGGCTGTTGCAGCGCCGGCGTGCAGAAGCAGTTATCGACCACCAGCATCGCGCCCTTGGCGTGGGCCACTTCGGACAACGCGGCGATATCCACCAACTCGGCCAGCGGGTTGGAAGGCGACTCGACGAACAACAACTTGGTGTTGGCCTTGATCGCCGCGTCCCAGCCGGACAGATCCGCCAGGGGCACGTAGTCCACTTCGATGCCGAAGCGCTTGAAGTACTTCTCGAACAGGCTGATGGTGGAGCCAAACACACTGCGCGACACCAACACATGGTCGCCAGCACTGCACAGGCTCATCACCACGGCCAGGATCGCGGCCATGCCGGTCGCCGTAGCCACTGCTTGCTCGGCACCTTCCAGGGCGGCGATACGCTCTTCGAACGCACGCACGGTCGGGTTGGTGTAACGCGAATAGACATTGCCCGGCACTTCGCCGGCAAAGCGCGCAGCCGCGTCGGCAGCGGTGCGGAACACATAGCTGGAAGTGAAGAACATCGGGTCACCGTGCTCACCTTCCGGGGTGCGGTGCTGACCGGCGCGCACAGCCAGGGTATCGAAAGCTACGCCATCGAGGTCGCTGTCCAACCGACCGGCATCCCATTCCTGACTCATGCTGCGACTCCTTACTCAATACGCTGTTTAAGATACAAAACCGGCCCCTCAGGGCCGGTGTTTACTCAGTTGTTGTACAGATCGATGATCGCGCTGACCGCCTGGGTCTTGATCTTGGATGAATCGTTACGCGCCTGCTCGATCTTGTTCAGGTAGGCCTCATCGACATCGCCCGTCACATACTTGCCGTCGAACACGGCGCAGTCGAACTCGGCGATCTTGATCTTGCCACCACCGACCGCCTCGATCAGGTCCGGCAGGTCCTGATAGATCAACCAGTCAGCACCGATCAGGTCGGCCACATCCTGGGTCGAACGGTTGTGAGCGATCAACTCGTGGGCGCTCGGCATGTCGATACCGTAAACGTTCGGATAACGCACGGCAGGTGCGGCGGAACAGAAGTACACGTTCTTCGCACCGGCTTCGCGGGCCATCTGGATGATCTGCTTGCAGGTGGTGCCGCGCACGATGGAATCGTCGACCAGCATCACGTTCTTGCCGCGGAACTCCAGCTCGATGGCGTTGAGCTTCTGGCGCACCGACTTCTTGCGGGCTGCCTGGCCAGGCATGATGAAGGTACGGCCGATGTAACGGTTCTTGACGAAGCCTTCGCGGAACTTGACGCCCAAGTGGTTGGCCAGCTCCAGCGCAGCGGTACGGCTGGTGTCCGGGATCGGGATCACCACGTCGATATCGTGCTCGGGACGCTCGCGCAGGATCTTCTCGGCCAGCTTCTCGCCCATGCGCAGGCGCGCCTTGTACACCGAAACACCGTCGATGATCGAATCCGGACGCGCCAGGTAGACGTGTTCGAAGATGCACGGGGTGAGTTTCGGCGCAATCGCGCACTGACGGGTGTGCAGCTTGCCGTCTTCGGTGATGTACACCGCTTCGCCCGGCGCGAGGTCGCGGATCAGGGTGAAGCCCAGCACATCCAGGGACACGCTTTCGGAGGCGATCATGTACTCGACGCCTTCGTCGGTGTGACGCTGGCCGAACACGATTGGGCGAATGCCGTGCGGGTCACGGAAACCGACGATGCCATAACCGGTGATCATTGCGACGACGGCATAGCCACCGACACAACGGTTGTGCACGTCGGTCACGGCAGCGAACACATCTTCTTCGGTCGGCTGCAGCTTGCCGCGCTGGGCCAGCTCGTGGGCGAACACGTTGAGCAGCACTTCCGAGTCGGAGTTGGTGTTGACGTGGCGCAGGTCAGATTCGTAAATCTCCTTGGCCAGCTGTTCAACGTTAGTCAGGTTACCGTTGTGCGCCAAGGTGATGCCGTAAGGCGAGTTGACGTAAAACGGTTGAGCTTCGGCCGAGGTCGAGCTACCGGCAGTCGGGTAACGCACATGGCCAATGCCCATGTGCCCGACGAGGCGCTGCATGTGACGCTGATGGAACACGTCACGCACCAGGCCATTGTCCTTGCGCAGGAATAACCGGCCGTCGTGGCTGGTCACAATACCGGCAGCGTCCTGGCCGCGGTGCTGGAGGACGGTTAGCGCGTCATACAGCGCCTGATTGACGTTCGACTTACCGACGATACCGACGATGCCACACATGCGACGCAACCCCTACTTAATGAATCTTGACTGAACACTACTTACTGAGGCGTTTTGGCCGGCAAGAGGTGTTCCTTGAACGGAAGATCAGCGGGTACGCTGATTCCGCTGGCCAGCCACTGACTGCTCCACCCCAATATGAGGTTCTTGGACCAATCTGCAACCAATAGAAATTTTGGCACGAGTACCGACTCCTGCCACCACGAATCCTGCTGTACCGGCCCCAGGCTCAACAGCCCGACCGCCACAACCACCAGCAAGCCGCCACGTGCGGCGCCGAAGGCCATGCCGAGAAATCGATCGGTCCCGGATAGGCCGGTGACACGTATCAACTCGCCAATAAGATAATTGACCATTGCCCCCACCAACAGCGTGGCGATGAACATGATGGCGCAGCCCGCAATGACGCGAGCCGAAGGTGTTTCGATATACCCGGCCAGGTAAACCGACAGTGAACCACCGAACATCCAGGCTACAACTCCTGCGATGATCCAGGTCAGCAACGACAGTGCTTCTTTTACGAAGCCGCGGCTTAGACTGATCAAAGCGGAGATGGCGACGATTGCTACGATCGCCCAATCAACCCAGGTAAATGGCACAGTGCAGCCTACGTACGGATAAGGCGGCGCATTTTAGCAGAGCGCTGGGCTATCGGTAAGCTGTGATTGTGGGTGCTTTGCAAATCAATGGGTTGAGCAATCTCAACACCACCCAGAACAATGTGGGAGTCGAGCTTGTGTGGGAGCTGGCTCCCACATTTGGCCTGCATTCTAACCCTTTACTCAGCCACGCTCAGGCTGGAACCGCACCACAAACCCATTCAGGTTCTGCTGACGCCCCAGCAGGTCACGCAGGCGATCCGCCTCGGCGCGCTCGATCAGCGGCCCGATAAATACGCGATTTTTGCCGTCGGCACTGCGGATATAGGCGTTATAGCCCTGGGCACGCAGTTTTTTCTGCAAGGCATCGGCGCTTTCACGGTTGGCCAGACTGGCGAGCTGGATCGACCAACTGATCGGCAGGCCATTCGGGTCGATACGGCTTTGACCGACATCCGGCTTACCCGGTGCGGCAGGTTGTGGCGCTACCGGCTTGGGTGCAGGGGCTGGCGCTGCAGGCTTGGCAGCCACCACAGGAGCCGCTGGAGCGGGCGCCGGCTTGACCACCGGCACGCTCTGTTGCACCGGCGCTGCTGGCGCCGCTGGAGCCGTTTGCGCAGCCACCTCATCATCGCTCGGCACAGGCTCTTCAGGCAGCGCCTGCGGCTCAGGCACCACCACCGGTTCCACCTGAACCTGCGGCATCGCTGGCGCCTGTGGCGCTGCCGGTGCCTCGACCACGACCTGACGCTGTTCGTCCTGGCGCGAAAACAGCATCGGCAGGAAAATCACCGCCAATGCCACCAATACCAGCGCTCCGACCATTCGCTGCTTGTATGCGCTATCCAGTAATGCCATGTGCAGCTTCCTCCGTGGAGCGCCGGGCCAACCACTCAAGCGCCTCGGCAACACAATAAAATGATCCGAACAACAGAATCTCGTCCTCGGCCGTCGCCACCGCACATTGCGCTTCAAGCGCTGCAGTGACGCTTGTATACGACGCCACCGGCGCGCCAAGGTTCTGCAAGGCCACTTGCAGTTCGGCAGCCGGGCGACTGCGCGGCGTGTCCAGCGGCGCTACCGCCCAAGCCTGGACATTGCCGAGTAACGGCGCAACCACACCCTCCAGATCCTTGTCGGCCAACAAGCCGAACACCGCCAGGCGCCGACCCACCGGCGGCGTGCGCGCCAGGCGTTGCGCCAGGTACTCGGCGGCGTGCGGGTTGTGCCCCACATCCAGCAACACGTTCAGGCGCTTGCCTTTCCACTCGAATGTGCGGCGATCCAGGCGCCCCACTACACGGGTAGCCAGCAACGTGGCAGCGATCTGCTCGGGATTCCACGGCAGGTCCATCAACAGGTAGGCTTGCAGCGCGAGGGCGGCGTTTTCCATCGGCAGGTTCAGCAGCGGCAAGTCCCGCAGCTCTACCACCTGACCGCGCGCATCACGCCCGCGCCACTGCCAATGCTGGTCGCCAACTTCGAGATTGAATTCGCGGCCGCGCAGGTAAAACGGGCAATCCAGCTCGCGCACCTTGTCCAGCAAAGGCTGCGGCGGGTCCAGGTCACCACACAGCGCCGGCTTGCCCTGGCGGAAGATCCCGGCCTTTTCATAAGACACTGACTCGCGGGTGTTGCCCAGATAGTCCGCATGGTCGACACCAATGCTGGTTACCAGCGCAATATCGGCGTCCACCACGTTGACGGTATCCAGGCGCCCGCCAAGCCCGACTTCCAGCACGACCACATCCAACTGCGCACGCTCGAACAGCCAGAACGCCGCCAAGGTGCCCATTTCGAAGTAGGTCAGGGAAATTTCGCCACGCCCGGCATCCAGTGCGGCGAAGGCTTCGCAGAGCTGCGCGTCAGTGGCTTCGACGCCATTGAGCTGCACCCGCTCGTTATAACGCAGCAGGTGCGGAGAATTGTAGACGCCTACTTTAAGCCCTTGGGCTTGCAGCAGCGCCGCGACAAAGGCACAGGTAGAGCCTTTGCCGTTGGTGCCGGTCACCGTGATCACACGCGGCGCCGGCCGGCCCAACCCGAGGCGGGCCGCTACCTGTTGCGAGCGCTCCAGGCCCATGTCGATGGCTGACGGATGCAACTGCTCAAGGTAGGCGAGCCATTCGCCCAGGGTACGTTGGGTCATAGGTTTGCTGGCACCGGCGGAACAACGATAGGTTCGATTTTTGGTGCGACATACACAGGCGTCGGCAAGCCCATCATTTGCGCCAGCAGGTTACCCAGGCGTGGACGCAGTTCACCGCGCGGGATGATCAGGTCGATCGCGCCATGCTCCAGCAGGAACTCGCTGCGCTGGAAGCCTTCCGGCAGTTTTTCACGCACGGTTTGCTCGATCACGCGTGGGCCGGCAAAGCCGATCAGCGCTTTGGGCTCGCCGACGATCACGTCGCCCAGCATCGCCAGGCTGGCGGAAACGCCGCCGTAAACCGGGTCGGTCAGTACCGAGATGAACGGGATGCCTTCTTCACGCAGACGCGCCAGCACCGCAGAGGTCTTGGCCATTTGCATCAGGGAGATCAGCGCTTCCTGCATGCGCGCACCACCGGAGGCGGCAAAGCAGATCATCGGGCAACGGTTTTCCAGCGCGTAGTTGGCGGCACGTACAAAACGCTCACCAACGATGGCACCCATGGAGCCGCCCATGAAGGAGAACTCGAACGCGGACACTACCACCGGCATGCCCAGCAGCTTGCCGCTGACCGAAATCAGCGCGTCTTTTTCGCCGGTCTGCTTCTGCGCAGCGGTCAGGCGGTCCTTGTACTTCTTGCCGTCGCGGAACTTGAGACGGTCTACCGGCTCCAGGTCTGCGCCCAGCTCGTTACGGCCGTCGGCATCAAGGAAGATGTCGATGCGCGCGCGGGCGCCGATACGCATGTGGTGGTTGCACTTGGGGCAAACGTCCAGGGTCTTTTCCAGCTCCGGGCGATACAGCACCGCGTCGCAGGATGGGCACTTGTGCCACAGACCTTCAGGAACCGAGCTTTTCTTCACCTCGGAACGCATGATCGAAGGGATCAGTTTGTCTACTAACCAGTTGCTCATGCTTTCTTTCTCCAGTACCGGTGGCTTGAACACAGCCCCGCGTATGCCCTTGAGCTAAATTCATATGTGGCGATGACACAGGCTGGACGGGGTCAGACGTTCGACCGGCCATTTCCCGCCTGTATCCTCAGCCTTCCAGACAACCTGCCAACGCAGGGTTGCCACTTCATTTCCGGGCCTCCCGCAGGCGGCGCCGGTGCTGTTCTACACAGTGGTAGTTATGGACGGCGGCAGACTGCCAGCCGTCACATCGCGCCACTGCTGTTGCGCACGGCCTGCATGAATGCGCGAATCTTGTGGTGATCCTTGATGCCCTTGCCCTGCTCCACTCCGCCGCTGACGTCCACCGCATAAGGCCGGACCTGCTCGATGGCCGCCGCGACATTCGCGGGGTTGAGCCCACCAGCGAGGATGATCGGCGTGCTCAAGCCTTCGGGAATCAGCGTCCAGTCGAAGGCCTCACCCGTGCCGCCGGGCACGCCTTCGACATAGGTATCCAGCAAAATGCCGCGAGCGCCAGTATAGGCGGCGCACGCAGCAGCAATGTCATCCCCGGCCTTGACGCGCAGCGCCTTGATGTACGGGCGCTGATAGCTTTCGCATTCATCGGGGCTTTCGTCACCGTGAAATTGCAGCATATCCAGCGGCACGGCATCCAGGGTTTCGTTGAGTTCGCAACGGCTGGCGTTGACGAACAGTCCCACGGTGGTCACGAATGGCGGCAGCGCAGCGATGATCGCCCGCGCCTGCAACACATTCACCGCCCGCGGGCTCTTGGCATAGAACACGAAACCGATGGCATCCGCCCCCGCTTCGACTGCCGCCAGCGCGTCTTCTATGCGGGTAATCCCGCAAATCTTGCTGCGAACGGCTGGCATGGCGTGGAAACCTCAGGGGTTGGGCCGAGAAAGTCCCGGATGGTAACAAAAGCGCTTGCAGGCGTCAGCCGTCAAGTTCGCTGAAACCTGTGAGGAAATGTGGACCGATAAAGCGTTGCGGCAATTCAAACTCGTCGCGGTACTCCACATCCACCAGGTACAGGCCGAACGGGTGCGCCGTGACACCGCCGGTGCGGCGAACGCGGCTTTCCAGCACTTCGCGCGCCCACTCCACCGGGCGCTCGCCAGTGCCGATGGTCATCAGCACACCGGCAATATTGCGCACCATATGGTGCAGGAAGGCGCCGGCACGGATATCCAGCACGATCATCTTGCCGTGACGGGTCACGCGCAGGTGGTGGACTTCCTTGATGGGCGACTTGGCCTGGCACTGGCCTGCACGGAAGGCGCTGAAATCATGCACGCCGACCAGATGCCGGGCGGCCTCGGCCATGCGCTCGGCATCCAGCGGGCGGTGGTTCCAGGTGATTTCCTGATTCAGGTGCGCCGGGCGGATCTGATCGTTGTAGATCACATAGCGGTAGCGCCGGGCAATGGCCTTGAAGCGCGCATGAAAATGCGCAGGCATGACCTTGGCCCAGGTCACGCTGACGTCATGGGGCAAATTGATATTGGCGCCCATCACCCAGGCTTTCAGCGTGCGCTCGGCCTGGGTGTCAAAGTGCACCACCTGGCCACAGGCGTGCACACCAGCATCGGTACGCCCGGCACACATCAGCGAGACCGGCGAATCCGCCACCTTCGACAACGCGTTTTCGAGGGTTTCCTGCACGGTCAGCACACCTGAAGCCTGGCGCTGCCAGCCGCGATAGCGCGAACCTTTGTATTCCACGCCCAAGGCGATGCGATTAAAGCCTGCGGCCGCCATTTCGGCGGCCGCGTTATCTATATTTGCCAAGAACTGAGAGCCCGATGAGTTGCGCGAAGAGAGCCATTATAAAGGCGGTAGAACGTATGCGGGGCGCTTTTGTTGTGTGGGAGCTGGCTTGTGTGGGAGCTGGCTTGCCTGCGATTCAGGCACCTCGGTCTACAGTTGAGACCCGGTCGACACCATCGCAGGCAAGCCAGCTCCCACACAAACCCGCTCCCAGAGGGGTTTTGCAGCGCTCTTTAGATTTTGCCGAGCATTTCCTTGGCTTCATCGCGCTGTTCTGCGGTGCCACCGGTCAGCACTTCCTCCAGGATCTCCTTTGCACCATCCGTATCACCCATGTCGATGTAGGCCTGGGCCAAGTCCAGCTTGGTGGCGACCTCATCGGTACCGGAAAGGAAGTCGAATTCCGGCTCATCAGCACCCAACGCCGCATCTTCAGCGGTGAAGGAAGGCTCGATCGGCGGATGCTCGAGGCTCTGGGACAAGCGATCGAGTTCTGCGTTGACGTCATCAAGTTCCGAGGCGAAGGCATCAGGCTTGGCTGCGGCCGGGGCTTGCGGCTCATCGGCCAGGGACAGATCGAAGTCCTCCGGCAGGTCAAAATCGTCCAGCGCAGTGGGCGCCAGGGTCGGCGGCTCGACGGCCGGCACGTCCTTCATTTGATCTTCCAGGCCCGACAGAAAGTCATCATCTGCCAGCGAAGACGGTGCCTCGAGCTGCAAATCCAGGTCGAAATCCGACAGGTCATCCGGGTTGGCCTTGGCTTCGGTCTGCTGTTGCAGCACCGACTCAAAGCTCGGCGCGTCTTTCGGGCTGACGACGGTGGGTGACGCCGCTTCCAGGTCATCCAGACTCAGGTCGAAATCCGTGTCGAACGCCTCAGGCTCCGGGGCTGGCGCGGCGGGTTTGTCTTCGAGCAAGTCCTTGACGTATTGAGCATCCAGGGCCGCCGCTGCCACCGCAGCACTGACGCCCGCCGCCAACACGGCCATGGCCGGAAAGCGGTTTTTCAGTTGCTCGACCTGGGCATGGTTTTCACCATTGGCCACCAGTTGACGCTCCTGGGTGACGAAACCGTCCTTGTCGCCTTGCAGGCCATAGACTTCCATCAACTTCAGGCGCAGGTCGCTGCGCTTGGGTTCGCGCTTGATCGCCTGCTCCAGCACATCGGCGGCCTGGTTCAGGTGGCCACGGTCGATATGGGATTGCGCTTGCGCCAGTGCATCACTGGAGTTTTCCGGGGCGACGGCAACGGCCAACGGCGCCAGTACGGAAGCGACCGATGGCACCACCACGGGCTCAGCAACAGCCGCCGGCGCGGGAGTGGCGGCCAATTTAACGTTCGGTGCTGCCACTTCAAGGCCTTCGAAGCTGTCCGCAGGCAGATCGTGATCCACATTTGGCGTAAATGTCGGCTCTTCGGCCAGCGCGCGTGCCATGCGCAGGTGCTTTTCCTCTTCGAGGCGCGCATTGCGATGGCGCGCCCACAGCAGCAGAAGCAACAACACCAGCAAGCCAGCCGCGCCACCGATTACACCAAGGACGATCGGATTGGTCAGCAGCTCGTTGAACTTGCCTTCGTTGGTGGCTGGCGCGTCCTGCGCCTTGATTGGCTCGGGCGCGGGTGCTGCGGCAACGGGCGCAGCCTCAGCGGGTGCGGGTGCTGGCGCTGACGCAGGTTCAGTTGCCAATTGAGCCGGCATCGCCGCTGTCGCCTGCGGTGCCGGCTCAGGGTTGCCGGCCTGCAACCTGGCGAGTTGATCGTTTTTCAGTTGAATGAGTTTTTGCAGCTTGTCCAGTTGGCTTTGCAGGTCCGCCGCGCGGCTTTTGAGCTCTTCATTGTCGCGTCGGGTGGTGTCCAACTGCTCCTGGGTCATCGCCAGTTTGTCGCTCACCGCTCGGCTATCACCGGCCTTGCCCTTCGCGCCTTTTTTGGCCGACTCCGCCGACACCAGGCTCAAGTTGTCTTTGGCCGTGGTGCTCGACGGCGCATTGCCCGCCTGGGTGCGCTTGGTCGCGTCCAGCTGTTGCTTGCCCGCCACCGGGTTACTGGCTGCGCGACGACCTGCGCGCCAGGCAGCATTTTGCGCAGTCACTTCGGCAATCGCCTCGGGCTGCGGCAAGCTGCTGGCTTGCTGGCGGTCCGGCAGGCGCAGGACCTGGCCGGTTTTCAGGCGGTTGATGTTGCCGTCGACGAAGGCATCAGGATTAAGCGCCTGAATGGCCAGCATGGTTTGCTGCACCGACGCACCGTTGCGGTTCTTTTCGGCAATTTCCCACAAGGTGTCGTGAGAAGTCGTGGTGTGTTGAGCGGATTTGCTGGCGGTCGTCGCTGTGGTGGCGGGCGCAGTGGTGGTCGGTGCGCTCAAACGCGGCGTGGGCGCGCTGGTGGCGGGCGCCGATTGCTCAAATTTGGCCGGGTCGAGCAAAACGCTGTAATCGCGCATCAGGCGGCCATTGGGCCACTGCACCTGCAGCAGGAAACGTACGTAGGAATCGGGCAGCGGTTTGCTGGAGGTGACGCGCACCACACTGCGGCCGCTGGGGTTGACCACCGGGGTAAACGTCAGGTCATTGAGGAACGCCTGGCGGTCTACGCCTGCATCGACAAACGCCTGGTCGGAGGCCAGGCTCGGGGTGATCTCGGCAGCCGTGAGGCCGCCCACGTCGAGCAATTCGATTTCCACCGACAACGGCTGGTTCAGCTTCGACTTGAGGGTCATCTCCCCAAGTTGCAGCGCCTGCGCCATACCGGAGGACAGCGCCGAGGCGGCCGCTATTGCTAACACCAGTTTGCGAACTTGAACCATAGCCTCATCCTTTGTCTGAACACTCCCCGGCCTGCGAGAAGGTTGGTAACCGCTGCCATAAGGCATGGCGAGCCGATAGGTTACCGACGCGCTTCTTTACCGCTTGGGGCCAAGCATAGCGCTTGGCTAGAATCAATCTACAAATTGCCGCCAAGTATCTTTTACACAAGGCCTTTTATCAACAACTGCGCCAGCTGTACGGCGTTGAGTGCCGCGCCCTTGCGTACGTTATCTGACGTCAGCCACAGATTTAGTTCCGCCGGGTCATCCACACCCGCCCGCACACGGCCGACGTAGACCACATCCTGGCCGACCGCATCGCCCACAGCCGTGGGGTAATCGCCCTCTTCAACCAGTTCAATGCCAGGCGCCGCTTCCAATACACGGTTCACCGCTGCCAGGTCGACCGGCGCACCCAATTGCAGCGACACCGTCAGGCTATCGCCAAAAAACACCGGGGCTTGAACGCAGGTTGCAGAAATCTTCAGCCATGGAGTTTCCAGCACCGCGCGCAGTTCGTATACGAGACGTTTCTCCAGAGCTGTATGGCCTTTCGCATCTGGAGTACCTACTTGTGCCAACAGGTTGAAGGCCATCTGCCGATCAAAGAACTGGGGTTCCAGCGGGCGCACGTTCAGCAGTTCGGCGGTCTGTCGCGCCAGCTCGCTGACGGCTTCACGGCCCTGGGCCGATACCGCCAGGTTGGCGGTGACGCTGACACGCTGGATCTCCAACAATTCACGCAACGGCGCCAGCACCACGGCCAGGTTGGTCGCCGATGGGCTTGGGCTGCTCAGTTGGAAGGGCTTTTTCAAGCTGTCCAGGACATGGGCATTGGCTTCCGGTACCACGTGAGGCGCCTGTTCAGCGGGTAACGCGCCAGACAGGTCGATGACCGCACAGCCAGCAGCGGTGGCGCGCGGGGCGAAGCTCAAGGTAACGGCCGGGCCGGCCGCAAAGAAGGCAAGCTGCGCTTTTTTGAAATCGAACTCATCGACTTCCTTGACCCGCACGTTCTTGCCGCGAAACGGCACGGAGGCGCCGGCCGAATTGCTGCCGGCCAGCAGGTAGAGGGTGCCCACCGGAAAATCCAGCTCTTCGAGAATCTGCACCAGGGTTTCACCGACGGTACCGGTGGCGCCGATCACGGCGATTTCAAAGGTCTGGGTCATGGGGGCTGCCTCGGGCATTGCGGGGGGAGCGGCACTTTACCGGGTGGTTCGGGGTGAGGCAATTAAGCTGGCCTTTGTGGTGAGACTGATGGTCTCATCGCAGGCAAGCCAGCTCCCACCCTTGAATGTGTTCACAAAACACAATGTGGGAGCTGGCTTGCCTGCGATGGCGGCCTCAAGGGCAACAAAAAACCCGCGCCTGTCACCAGAGCGCGGGTTTCTCTTACGGCTTCAAGCGATCAACGCTCGAGCAAGATCCGCAGCATGCGACGCAGCGGCTCGGCCGCGCCCCACAGCAGCTGGTCGCCTACCGTGAACGCGCCGAGGAACTGGCTGCCCATGTTCAGCTTGCGCAGACGGCCCACCGGTACATTCAGGGTGCCGGTGACCTTGGTCGGGCTCAGCTCCTGCATGCTGATGTCGCGGTTGTTCGGCACCAGCTTGACCCATGGGTTGTGCTGGCTGATCAGCCCTTCGATATCGGCGATCGGCACGTCTTTGTTCAGTTTGATGGTCAGCGCCTGGCTGTGGCAGCGCATGGCGCCGATGCGCACGCAGATGCCGTCTACCGGAATCGGGTTCTTGAAACGACCCAGAATCTTGTTGGTCTCGGCCTGGGCCTTCCACTCTTCGCGGCTCTGGCCGTTTGGCAGCTCCTTGTCGATCCACGGAATCAGGCTGCCGGCCAATGGCACACCGAAGTTTTCGGTCGGGTAAGCGTCGCTGCGCATGGCTTCGGCCACACGGCGGTCGATGTCGAGGATCGCGCTGGCAGGGTCGGCCAATTGATCGGCGACAGCGGCATGGGTCGCGCCCATCTGCTTGATCAGTTCGCGCATGTTCTGCGCGCCGGCGCCGGACGCCGCCTGATACGTCATGGCGCTCATCCACTCAACCAGGCCGGCTTCGAACAAGCCGCCCAGGCCCATCAGCATCAGGCTGACGGTGCAGTTGCCGCCGACGTAGTTCTTGGTGCCGGCATCCAGCTGCTGGTCGATGACCTTGCGGTTCACCGGGTCGAGGATGATCACCGCGTCATCCTGCATGCGCAGGCTCGAGGCGGCGTCGATCCAGTAACCCTGCCAGCCGGCTTCACGCAGCTTGGGGAAGACTTCGCTGGTGTAGTCGCCACCCTGGCAGGTCAGAATCACGTCGAGGGTTTTCAGCTCTTCAATGCTGTAGGCGTCCTTGAGCGGGGCGATATCCTTGCCCACGGACGGCCCTTGGCCACCTACGTTCGAAGTGGTGAAAAACACCGGCTCAATAAGATCGAAATCCTGCTCTTCCAGCATCCGCTGCATGAGCACGGAACCGACCATACCGCGCCAACCGATCAGACCTACACGTTTCATCGCAACTACACCTTGTTAAAAAGTGGGCCGTCTTGCAGCAACAACTGCAAGCGGGCCGGAGAGATTACAGATTCCGCAGCGCGGCGACTACTGCATCGCCCATTTCTTGCGTGCCGATTTTGCTGCAACCCTGTGACCAAATGTCACCGGTGCGCAAACCTTGATCCAGCACCAGGCTGACCGCCTTCTCGATGGCATCCGCCGCTTCGCTCAAGTTGAAGCTGTAACGCAGCATCATCGACACCGACAAAATGGTCGCCAGCGGGTTGGCAATACCCTGGCCTGCGATGTCCGGCGCCGAACCGTGGCACGGCTCGTACATGCCCTTGTTGTTGGTGTCCAGGGACGCCGACGGCAGCATGCCGATGGAGCCGGTGAGCATCGAGGCCTGGTCTGACAGGATGTCGCCGAACAGGTTGTCGGTAACGATCACGTCAAACTGCTTGGGCGCACGCACCAGTTGCATGGCAGCGTTGTCGACGTACATGTGGCTCAGCTCGACGTCCGGGTAGTCCTTGGCGACTTCTTCGACGATTTCGCGCCACAGTTGGCTGGAGGCCAGTACGTTGGCTTTATCCACCGAGCAGACCTTTTTGCCGCGCACACGGGCCATGTCGAAACCGACACGGGCGATACGGCGGATTTCGCTCTCGCTGTACGGCAGGGTGTCGTAGGCCTGACGCTCGCCATTTTCCAACTCGCGCACGCCGCGTGGCGAGCCGAAATAGATACCGCCGGTCAGTTCACGCACGATCAGGATGTCCAGGCCCGCCACCACTTCCGGCTTGAGGCTCGACGCGTCGGCCAGCTGCGGGTAGAGGATGGCCGGGCGCAGGTTGCCGAACAGGCCCAGTTGCGCGCGGATTTTCAGCAGGCCGCGTTCCGGGCGGATATCACGCTCGATCTTGTCCCACTTCGGGCCACCCACGGCGCCGAGCAGCACAGCATCGGCCGCACGGGCGCGGTCCAGGGTTTCGTCGGCCAGCGGCACGCCGTGCTTGTCGATGGCCGCGCCGCCGATCACGTCGTGGCTCAGCTCAAAGCCCAGGTTGTACTTGCTGTTGGCGAGTTCCAGGACCTTGACCGCTTCGGCCATGATTTCCGGACCAATACCGTCGCCAGGGAGAATCAGAATCTGCTTGCTCATGCGTTCCTCATTTCATCAAGCGACCCGCCCGTGGGCAGGTCGGGAAAAATCAATCAGCGTTCAGCGAAAACCACCAGCACGTCGGTGCTGAAGGTGCCGTCGGCTTGAATCTCGTAGTAATCGCGCACTTCCTGGCCCATTGCCTGTTGCAGCGCAAGGATCGCGGCGCGCAATACCTCTGGTGTGCGCATGCGCTCGACCCACGAGGTGTATTCCAGGCGCAGGCGCTGACGGCGGCTGGTGCGCACATGCAAGCCGGATTCGCTGAGCTGTTGCATCCATTCGGCGGCGCAGTAATCGCGCACGTGGCTGGTGTCGCGCAGCACTTCGACGGTTTGCAGGTAAGTGTCCAACAGCGGGCTGCCCGGTGACAAGACATCGACGAAGGCCGCCACGCCACCCGGCTTGAGCACTCGGCGCACTTCGCGCAGCGCCAGGCCCAGGTCGCTCCAGTGGTGGGCCGAGTAGCGGCTGAACACGAAATCGAACTCGCCATCGGCGAACGGCAGGCGCTCGGCGGCGCCGTGTACGGTGCGGATGTTGGCCAGGTTGCGATCTATAGCAGCTGCGGCAACCACGTCGAGCATCTGTTTGGACAGGTCGTAGGCCACTACCTCGTTGACCAGTGGCGCCACCTGGAAACTCACATGCCCCGCACCACACCCCAAATCCAGCAGGCGTGCAGCGCCCTGCCCAGCCAGTTCGGCCTGGAGCAGCGCGAATTCGGTGCCTTGGGCGTGCACGGCACTGCTCAGGTAGGCGGCGGCTTGCTCGCCGAATTGTTTTTGCACGACTTGGGTGTGGGCGGTGGTGGTCATGGTGATATCCCTAGCTTTGTGTTGTTGCTACTGGCCCTTTCGCGAGCAAGCCCGCTCCCACATTTGATTGCATTTCAACTGAAGAAACTCGGTCGAATGTGGGAGCGGGCTTGCTCGCGAAGAGGCCAGTCCGGTCTACATAGAATCAGGCATCGCGAAACAGCCAGGGCTGGCTCGCCCGGTGCTTGGCTTCAAACGCGGCAATCGCATCGCCGTCCTGCAAGGTCAGACCGATGTCGTCCAGGCCATTGATCAGGCAATGCTTGCGGAACGCATCCACCTCAAAGTGATACACCTTGCCGTCCGGGCGGGTCACGGTCTGCGCGGCCAGGTCAACAGTCAGTTGGTAGCCCACATCCGCTTCCACCTGCTTGAACAACTCATCCACTTCGGCATCGCTCAAGATGATCGGCAGCAAGCCGTTCTTGAAGCTGTTGTTGAAGAAGATGTCGGCGTAGCTCGGCGCGATGATGCTGCGAAAGCCATATTCTTCCAGGGCCCACGGCGCGTGTTCACGGCTGGAGCCGCAGCCGAAGTTTTCCCGCGCCAGCAATACACTGGCGCCTTGGTAGCGCTCGGCGTTGAGCACGAAATCCTTGTTCAGCGGGCGCTTGGAGTTGTCCTGGTAGGCGTAGCCCACGTCCAGGTAGCGCCACTCGTCGAACAGGTTAGGGCCAAAACCGGTGCGCTTGATCGACTTCAAGAACTGCTTGGGGATGATCTGGTCGGTGTCGACGTTGGCGCGATCCAAAGGGGCGACAAGGCCGGTGTGTTGGGTAAAAGCTCTCATCGGGTATTCCTCAGATCAATTCGCGAACGTCGATGAAACGACCGTTGACGGCAGCCGCAGCGGCCATGGCCGGGCTGACCAGGTGGGTACGGCCACCAGCGCCCTGACGCCCTTCGAAGTTACGGTTGGAAGTGGACGCGCAATGCTCGCCCGACTCCAAACGGTCCGGGTTCATCGCCAGGCACATCGAGCAGCCCGGCTCACGCCATTCAAAACCGGCTTCGAGGAAGATCTTGTCCAGGCCTTCGGCTTCAGCTTGAGCCTTCACCAGGCCCGAACCCGGCACCACGATGGCTTGCTTGATGGTCGAAGCCACTTTACGGCCTTTGGCGATCACCGCCGCAGCGCGCAGGTCTTCGATCCGCGAGTTGGTGCAGGAACCGATAAACACGCGGTCCAACTGGATGTCGGTGATCGCCTGGTTGGCCTTCAAGCCCATGTACTTCAGGGCGCGTTCGATGGAGCCACGCTTGACCAAGTCGGTTTCTTTAGCCGGGTCCGGCACGTTCTGGTCAACCGCCAAGACCATTTCCGGCGAGGTGCCCCAGCTGACTTGCGGCTTGATCTGGGCCGCGTCGAGCTCGACCACGGTGTCGAACACCGCGTCGGCGTCGGAGACCAGGTCTTTCCAGGCCTCGACCGCAGCGTCCCAATCGGCGCCCGCCGGTGCAAATGGGCGACCTTTGACGTATTCAACGGTTTTTTCGTCCGCCGCCACCATGCCCACGCGGGCACCGGCTTCGATGGACATGTTGCAGATGGTCATGCGGCCTTCGATGGACAGGTCGCGAATCGCGCTGCCGGCAAACTCGATGGCGTGGCCGTTACCGCCGGCGGTGCCGATCTTGCCGATCACGGCCAGCACGATGTCTTTGGCGGTCACGCCGAAGGGCAAGGTGCCTTCGACTTTGACCAACATATTCTTCATCTTTTTGGCGACCAGGCACTGGGTGGCGAACACATGTTCGACCTCGGAGGTGCCGATGCCATGGGCCAGGGCGCCGAATGCACCGTGGGTAGAGGTGTGGGAGTCGCCGCAGACCACGGTCATGCCTGGCAAGGTGGCGCCCTGCTCCGGGCCGATCACGTGAACGATGCCTTGGCGCACGTCATTCATCTTGAATTCGGTGATGCCATATTCGTCGCAGTAGTCGTCGAGGGTCTGCACCTGAAGGCGCGACACCTGGTCGGCAATGGCTTCGATGCCGCCCTTGCGTTCCGGGGTGGTCGGCACGTTGTGGTCCGGGGTGGCGATGATCGAGTCGACGCGCCAAGGCTTGCGCCCGGCCAGTCGCAGGCCTTCGAACGCTTGGGGCGAGGTCACTTCATGGATGATGTGACGGTCGATATAGATCAGCGACGAGCCATCGTCGCGCCGTTTCACTTCATGGGAATCCCAAAGCTTGTCGTAAAGCGTTTTGCCGGCCATCAGTCGGTCCTCATCACAGGTGCATCTAAACGCCGGGCTTTTCAATAACCCTTTGGCTTGTGAGGCTGATGGTATGGCGCTACATTAAATAACTCAAATTCATATTTTTTATGCTTTGGATTACCAACTGGAATACCACCATGGACTTGGCCAACCTCAACGCCTTTATTGCCATCGCCGAGACCGGCAGCTTCTCCGGCGCCGGTGAACGCCTGCACCTGACTCAGCCGGCGATCAGCAAACGCATCGCCGGGCTGGAGCAGCAATTAAAGGTGCGCCTGTTCGATCGCCTGGGCCGTGAAGTCGGCCTGACCGAGGCCGGACGCGCCCTGCTGCCGCGCGCTTATCAGATTCTGAATGTGCTGGACGATACGCGCCGCGCGCTGACCAACCTGACCGGCGAAGTCAGCGGACGGCTGACATTGGCCACCAGCCATCACATCGGCCTGCACCGCCTGCCGCCGATCCTGCGCACCTTTACCCGGCAATATCCCAATGTGGCACTGGATATTCAGTTCCTTGATTCGGAAGTGGCCTACGAAGAAATCCTCCACGGCCGCGCCGAAGTGGCGGTCATCACCCTGGCGCCTGAACCGCACAACCTGGTGCGCGCCACGCCGGTGTGGGACGACCCGCTGGATTTTGTGGTGGCGCCGGAACACAGCTTGACCGGCAACGGCACGGTCAGCCTGGCCGACATTGCCAAACACCCGGCGGTTTTCCCCGGCGGCAACACCTTCACCCACCATATCGTCAGCCGGCTGTTCGAAGCGCAGGGCCTTACGCCCAACATTGCGATGAGCACCAACTACCTGGAAACCATCAAGATGATGGTCTCCATCGGCCTGGCCTGGAGCGTGTTGCCGCGCACCATGCTCGATGATCAGGTGGCAAGCATCGCTTTGCCGGGCATACAGCTCAGTCGCCAGCTAGGCTATATCGTGCACACCGAAAGGACGCTGTCGAACGCTGCGCGGGCTTTCATGAGCCTATTGGATGCACAGGTCGATCTGCCAGGGACACCGGCATGAAGCTGTGCGGCCCATAAAGCCTGAATAGAACCGCGCCGAACGCCCATTGAGCCAAGGCCCTTTGATAATGCGCAACCCCCTCGATTCCGTGCCGCCCCTGCCGCGCATTTACGCCTTGGACCCTCAAGAGGCGGAACAAAGCTGGGAAAGTGCACCGCAATTGCTGGCGGCCCTCAATGCTGCCCGCCTTGGCGCGTGGTGCTGGGAAATCGACACCGGCAGGATCAGTTGGTCACGCGGCACCCAGGCGCTGTTCGGCTACGACCCTCGGCAACCACTGCCCAAAGACCTGGACTACCTGGACCTGCTGGCGCCTCAGGACCGCGCCCGAGTGGTGCGCGCGTTTCATGCGGTGCTGGCCGGCGAGCCGTTCGAGCAGGCCATGCACCACCATATCCAATGGCCGGATGGCAGCCATCACTGGCTGGAAATCAACGGCAGCCTGGCGCCGGACAAAGCCGGCCGACGCCGTATGATCGGGGTGATCCGCGAAACCACCCGCCAGCGCGAGCGCGAACACGCCCTCATGCAATCGGAAAAACGCTTTGCCACGCTGTTTCACCTGTGCCCCAACATGGTGTTGCTCACCCGCCAGTCCGACGGCCGCATCAGCGAAGCCAACCAATATTTCGAGATTCACTTTGGCTGGCCCGTGGCCGAGGCCATCGGCCGCACCACCCTGGAACTGGGCCTGTGGCGCCACCCCGAGGAGCGCGCGCTGCTGGTCAGGGCCACCCAGCGCAAGGGCGAGCCGATCACCATGGACGTGCAGTTCTGCGCCAGCAACGGTCAGATCCACGATGGCACCCTGAGTGCACAAAAGGTCGAGCTTGAAGGCGAGGCTTACCTGATCAGCACCTTCCTCGACACCACCGACCGCAAGAACGCCGAACAGGCGCTCAAGGACAGCCAGGAGCGCCTCGACCTGGCCCTGGATTCGGCGCAACTGGGTACCTGGGACTGGCACATCCCCACCGGCATGCTCTACGGCTCGGCCCGCGCCGCCCAGTTGCACGGCCTGCCGCCCGAACCTTTCCACGAAGCCTTCGACGCGTTTTTTGAAGGCATGTCCGATGCCGACCGCGAGGGCATGCGCAACGCCTACCGCAGCCTGCGCGAAGGCCCGGACGGTAACTACCAGTTGACCTACCGTGTGGAAATGGAAGATGGCAGCCCGCGCTACCTGGAAAGCCGCGCACGCCTGTATCGCGATGACGCCGGCAAGCCGCTGCGCATGGCCGGCACCTTGCTCGATATCACCGACCAGGTTGAACGCGAACAACGCCTGACCGCCTCCGAAGAGAAATTCGCCAGCCTGTTCCAGGCCAGCCCTGACCCGATCTGCGTAACCTGCCTGGACAGCGGCGTGTTTATCGAGATCAACCCGGCCTTTACTCAGACCTTCGGCTGGACCGCCGCCGACGTCATCGGCAACAGCGCCGAGCAGATCGGCCTGTGGGATGATTCAAGCCAGCGCCTGCAACGCATTGAGCAGGTGATTCGCGAACAGTTGTTGAGCAATGTGGCTCTGGTGGTACATCACCAGAACGGCCAAAGCCTGACCTGCGTGATTTCCAGCCGGTTGATCAAGGTCGGCGATCAGCCGTGCATCGTCACCACACTGCGCGATATCACCCAGCAACAGCGCTCGGAGGCTGCGCTCAAAGCCAGTGAGGAAAAATTCGCCAAGGCTTTTCACTCCAGCCCCGATGCGATTTCCATCACCGAACGCGACACCGGCCGTTATGTCGAGGTCAACGACGGCTTTTGCCGCCTGACCGGCTACCGCGCCGAAGAGGCCATCGGCCTCACGCTCTACCAGATCGGCATCTGGGCCGATGAAAACCAGCGCGCGGCGTTGTTGGCCGAGCTGCAGATCAAGGGCCGCATTCATCACCTGGAAATGCTCTGGCACAACAAGCACGGCGACGTGTTGGCGGTGGAAGTCTCGGTGGAACCCATCACCCTCAATGAAACCCCGTGCCTGCTGTTGACTGCTCGGGATGTGAGCCTGCTGAAAAACGCCCAGGCGCAGATTCGTCACCTGGCCTATCACGACCCACTGACCAACCTGCCTAATCGTGCGCTGCTGATGGACCGTTTGAGCCAGCAGATCGCCTTGCTCAAACGCCATAACCTGCGTGGCGCGTTGCTGTTCCTCGACCTTGACCACTTCAAACACATCAACGACTCCCTCGGCCACCCGGTGGGCGACACCGTGCTAAAAATAGTCACTGCGCGACTGGAAGCCAGCGTGCGCCTGGAAGACACCGTGGCGCGCCTGGGCGGTGATGAGTTCGTGGTGTTGCTCAGTGGACTGGAGGGCACACGTGCAGAGGTCGGCAGCCAAGTGCACCTATTGGCCGACACGCTGCGCGAACTGCTGTCGGAGCCGATGTTCCTCGATGGCCACCGCCTGCAAGTCACGCCGAGCATTGGGGTGGCGCTGATTCCCGATCATGGTTCCACGCCCGCCGACCTGCTCAAGCGCGCCGACATCGCGCTGTATCGCGCCAAAGACTCGGGGCGCAACACCACGCAAATGTTCCACAACAGCATGCAGAAAACCGCCAGCGAGCGCCTGCGCATGGAGACCGACTTGCGCCTGGCGCTGTCACGCGGTGAGTTCAGCGTGCACTACCAGCCTCAAGTGGATGCACGCGGCAACAAAATTGTCGGCGCCGAGGCACTGGTGCGCTGGGAGCACCCACAATTGGGCGCGCAGTCACCCACCGAATTTATCAAGGTCCTGGAAGACAGCGGCCTGATCCTGGAGGTCGGCACCTGGATCCTCGATGAAGCTTGCGGCGCCTTTGCGCAGCTGATCGCCGAGGGCCTGGTAGACCCGCTTGATTTCAGCCTGTGCGTGAATATCAGCCCCCGGCAGTTTCGCCAGAACGACTTTGTGGAGCGGGTAGAACACAGCCTCAAACAGCATCATCTGCCCTGCAGCCTGTTAAAGCTGGAGATCACCGAAGGCATCGTCATCCAGAACCTGGATGACACCGTAGCGAAGATGCGCCGCCTGAAAAAACTCGGCGTGAGCTTTGCCATGGATGACTTCGGCACCGGCTATTCGTCGTTGACCTACCTCAAGCGCTTGCCGGTGGACGCGCTGAAGATCGACCAGTCCTTTGTGCGTGATGCCACCCATGACCCCAACGATGCGGAAATCATCCGCGCCATTGTGGCCATGGCGCGCAGCCTCAATCTGGACGTGATCGCCGAGGGCGTTGAGACCCCGGAACAACTGGCGTTCCTGCAAAAGCTGGGGTGCCATTTGTTTCAGGGGTATTTGCACAGCCGGCCGTTGCCGATCGAGGCGTTCAGGCAGTTACTGGTCCAACCGCCCTCACGCGGTTCACACAAGCTTTAACGCATGAGCGCCTTGCACCCAATCCGAACCGGCCAATTTCATTTTTGAGCCATAAAAATCGATAACCCCATCAAATACGCCTACGGAGTGGCCATGATTGGCGAGGGTGCCCGGAACGCCACTGGCCAGTTCCTCGGCAGTGCTGCCACGCGTGAAGGCATACAAGCCAAGGCGCCGAAGCGCTTCGCCGGCGGTTTCCTTATCGTTGAGCGTGCCCATAGCGGCCTCAAAACTCGCTTCGGCCCGAAACTCATGATTTTCCATTTGCGCGCGCTTGGCGCTCACGGCGAACAAGAAAACCGCATCGGCCAAAAGGCCTTTATCTTCACCGAAGAAGTGCGAACCTTTTTGCGCCTGTTTCAACTCATCGTGGGTCAGCTGCACGGTGCATGAATCACGCATGGTCACGGTATAACCTTCAGGTGTTTCGGTAATGCGTTTATAAATGCCCTGGGGATTTTGACCGTACTTCATCATCGCGGCCTTGATCGCCGAGACCGTGACGCAATTGAGTTCGGAACCTTGGTAGAACCCACTCCAGATATTGTCGGGCTTGACGCCCACCGGGCGATTGGAGAGGTTGGAAAGGGTACTGTCCCGTTCTGCCGAGGCGGTGTGCGGCGCCTGCATGGCAAGCATATAGCCATAGTCTTTGACAACAGGCTGTTGCTTGCCGAATGGGTGCTTGATGCCATCCAGTACGAGCTCACCGGCGAAACTGTCCACGACCGCAACGGTGCCTTTTTTCTGCATCTTTTCGGGCTCGACAATGCGCAAGAAACCGATCATCCCCATGCCTTTCAATATCCGGTAGACCGTGTCATTAAGCATGACCCCGGATAGCGCGGCCTCAAAGTGCCCAGGGGTATCAGCGTCCGTACTGGTCAGCTGCACACGTTTCACATAGGCCGCCAACATGAAATTGGCGTCCATCACCGCACCGCTGTCACTTCCGGAAAACCGCGAGACCCCGGCCGTGCGACGCAATTCTTCTTTGGAAAGATGTAAAGAAAAACCGTCCTTCATCGTGATGTCATAGCCATCTGCGGCTGCCACGACCTTGTCGAACACATCCAAAGGACGCTGGCCAAACCTCATCATCATCATTTTGATCACGGACGCATGCCGACGGGTGTCGCCCTCACCGAACCGTCGTTCTGCGACGTCAAAACTTCTTACTATATCGACAGGTGCCTGACCCTTTGCCCAAGCATCGATGTCGGAAGTCGAATCGATCACTGGCTGCACGCCAGGGCCGGATGCCTTGTCGTTAACCAGTACGTAAACATAGGGACGATCAACAGGTCGCTTGCGCCCATATTCATGGCTAACGCCCTCATACACCAAGCCTGCGCCAAATGTATGGGTTTGCATGACTCCGACGCCGCCGCTGCTTACTAACTGCGCCGAGGGTACCTGGCGTAAAAAACCGGCCATACCCAAGCCTTTGAGTAGATTGTAGGTCGTCTCACCACGCAAAGAGTTCGACAACACACGCTCAAACCCCTGGCTGTTGCCCGCCTGCGCACCCAAAAGTTGTTTACGTTTAATAAAAACAGCCAATGCAAAGTTCGCATCACTGATCACGGCCATGTCATTGCCTACAAACTTTGAGTGGGCGGCTGTTTGTCGTAACTCGAGCTCAGAGACTTGCACTGTATTGCCATCTCTAAGCGTGACCTCATACCCCTGCCCGGAACGCTTGACCTGCACAAACACGTCCGCAGGGCGTTGACCAAACGTGACCATTATCATTTTGATAACCGCCGCGTGAGCACTGGCATCATAATCCTCACCAAAGCGTCTTGGAGGGGCATTGAATGCGTTGACAACATCCAGCCATTTTACGTCTGCCGAGTTGGCTATCGGCCCTGTAAAAGGCAGGACAGGTACGCGTGCTGTAAGAGTTGAGAGATTGCGTTTGGCGATGTCCACACAGATGACTCCTGCAGCCAGTCAATCAATACACTTTAAAAAGAGCATTGAGTAATGAGTTGATATAGATAGAACGTTGCCGACAACACTGATCTTTTATTGCCCGACCATTTGGCGCCGAGCATTAGCCAGCCGTTGACAGCAAGGAGTGCGCTTGAGTGCCACAGCCTCCCCTCGCCGAGGCGCAGCCCCTGGCCGCCCCCAGATCTCTTCACGGCCATTGATGACCGCCACCGAGTGCCCCCCTCGATTACTCACACCCAAGCGACCTTCTGCAAGTTCACGCACGCTGACGTTTTCCATATAGTGGCTCAACCCTAACCGCAGAAAACCCTCGCCAGGCTTTTCCTCGTCCTCACCATCATTCAAACTCTCCACACCCGCTTCAAAGCTTTCACCCGCGGTTGAGTCATTGTTTTCCTCCTGTGCACGCTTGGCACTGACGGCGAACAAAAAGTGCGCATCCTTGAGCATGCCCTTATCGGGCCCGATAAACTGCGAAGCGCGCGAGGCGACTGCCAACTCCCGGTCGGTTAATGTGAGCGTGTAATTGTCGCGCATCGTTACTCGATAACCGCCGTCCAGCCGCCTGACTGCGCGGTAAATGCCTGTCGGGCTTTGACCGAACTTGTGCATGGCCGCCTTGACAGTCGCTACCGTGGCACAGTTACCGCCTGGCCCCTGACGGAAACCACTCCAAATATTCAAAGGCTTTGCGCCATTACGCTTATTGGACAGGCCCGGGATATACCCTCTGCGCGACCCTGCAGGCTCGGAAGCCGCCAAGGGTGGCGAGACAGCTGTCGCAGCCCGCGTCACCTGCGGGGCGTTCACTTGGGGTTGCGGGGGCACATCGGCAGAGGCCTTGACCTTTTGCTGCGAGGGAACACTGGCCAACCGCGCCAAGAATGCGGCAACCCTGCCCTCCAGGCTGTCAGCTCTTGGGTGCCCAGGCCTGGTACTGAGCACCAGCACCGGGCTCGACTGCGAACCGGCATGCCTTGGCGCGTTAAAGGGCGTGCGCTCTTGGGGCCCGTCTCGCAAATCCATGCCTGGCAGCTGACGCACACCTGGGTAAGCGACGTTATCAATTCGGTAATACATCATGACTTGCTCCACGTTTTCTAACGTGTCCCCGAACCTTGGGGCCGGGGAAACGTGACGTTATCGGCGAAGTTAAAACACCCTGCCGGGTGTCAACTCCTCAGCCGGGAGCGGTTGGAGAAACCTTGGTTCCAACGATCACTCTCATTTTCAGCAGGACCTGGACTGGTCACGCCAACCTTGGTCCGGGGGGTTACCTGCGAGGTCGTCTCGCGCGAGCCAGAGGTGTCAGACTCGGCGACTTCATCACCGCTGCGGCGCGGACCGGTAAGGTGATCGGAATCGTGCTCACCGTCCTTGTCATCAGTCTTGGTCGACTCGACATGACTGTCCTTAGCTTCAGTAACGAGCTTACTGTCCTTGCCCTCAGTGATGACTGACTTTAAGTGCCCTTCCACACTATCAGTCAGTACTCGCTTTTCAGGCGGCAAAGGCGCATTAGTCCTGGACGCCACACCGGCGATGGCACGCGATTCCTTGCCGGCCTCACCCGAGGTTTCAGGGCAGTGGCAGTGGCAGTGGTTGACATTAATCTCCACTTTGATCTGTGGGTTTGCTTCAGTTGTCACATAAATGCCGGGTTCACGTGCCTGAGGTAAAACACGGAGCCCGGGGGCACGCGTTTCTGCTTGATGCGAATCCTCACTCGACTTCTTTTTCAGTTGATTCGCAACATCCGATATAACCTTGGACAACACACCGACTGGCAGCCTCTCTTTGGTATGCACGCCTGCAACGTGTACGTCCTTGTGCTGCGAACTTTCTTCCAGCGTGCTATTCGCTTGAGTTTCTACAGCCGTGGTGTCCTTAAGCGACTGGCCTGTTTGCAATGTCGCTTTGGATTGGGCGCCTGCAACAGCTGCGTCCTTTTGCTGCGAGCCTTCTTCCAGCTTGCTTTTCGATTGAGCCTCGGAGAAGGAGGAGTCCTTCACCTGCAATTTAGTGTGCGCAGGCGCGCCGATCGGAACGCCTGCATCCGGCTTGGCGAGGACCGAGCTACCGGCGGGAGACCTTTGATTAGCGATTTCAGCCTTGCCCGAAAACATCTCACGCATGGCACTGATAAGTTGATCAAACATATCAAACAGTTTCGTGAGCACGCCGGCATTACTAAACCCGTCACGCTGCAGCGTTGCGGAAAATTCAGTTTTGGGGGCGGATGGAGTGTGCCCAAAACCAGCCCCGGACATGCTAAGCGTCGTGCCGACATCGGGACCTTTTGACGGTTTCGAGTCAAGGGGCAACGCATCATTTTTGATAAAAGGCGCGTTATTGATCGAAAAAGGCATTAACAATTTCCTAATTAAGCGCTGCTTTGGCAATTAAACGCCCAGAACAGCGATAGTTATTTCAAGTGCTGCAAGCAACCGAGTCGCTTCACAGCCCCCACTTTGGTGGAGCGCGAGATGATTGAGTTCCAGAAATCGCGCTTCACATAAGGAAACCAAATCAACCTTTAAGACTTTTCCCCGTTGCTATTCACGAAAAGTCCAGACGTCGCAAGACCCTACCGGCGTGAGCACGGACACACGCACTTATAAACTGCCAAGGCTGCAATTAAGCGACATAATTAACCGACCAGCGAAACGACAACCTATGATATTCCGCACTCAGTGAAACACCTTTCGTAACACCCATTGCGTGATTTTAAAAATGTAACTAACTGTTCAGAACAACCCCGTAGTAACGACTGAACACTGGTCGACGTTTTTTGTTACTTTCCAATGCTAAAAAGTCTCAGCCGGCAAAAAAACGCCACCTCTCAAGCCTGGTAATCCTCCCCGGTAATACCTCTAAATGCAAAAATGCTCCGTATCTTTCAATACGGAGCATTTTTGCAACAAAGGCTGCTGTGATCACTCCACTACGCAGGGTCGGGATGCTTCATACCCAATAAGCGACTGACCTGCTCCAGCCCGGTTTCACGGCGTAGCGCGGTAAACAGCTCGACCGCTTCAGGATAGTTGCGCGTCAGCATCGCCAGCCATTGCTTCAAACGGCCCGGCGCCTGCTTTTCGGTGAGTTGCGCCATCGATTGGCGCCAGAACTCGCGGAGCATCGGCTGCATCTGCGCCCAGGTCATTTCCACGACTTCTTCACCTGCCTTCGCCGCTACGATCTGCCGCGCCAGATCCGGACGGGCCACCAGGCCACGGCCAAGCATGATGTCTTCGGCACCGCTGACTTCGCGACAGCGCTTCCAGTCTTCGACGCTCCAGATATCGCCATTGGCAAACACCGGCACCTTGACCACGTCCTGCACCCGGGGGATCCACTCCCAGTGGGCTGGCGGTTTGTAGCCATCGGTCTTGGTGCGCGCATGCACCACGATGTGCGCCGCACCGCCTTCGGCCAGGGCCGTTGCGCACACCAGCGCGCCGTCGGGGCTGTCGAAGCCCAGGCGCATCTTCGCAGTGACCGGGATATGCGCCGGCACGGCGCGGCGCACGTGCTCGACGATCTGGTTGAGCAGTTCGGGCTCCTTGAGCAATACCGCACCGCCACGGGACTTATTGACAGTCTTGGCCGGGCAGCCAAAGTTCAAGTCGATGACCTGCGAACCCAGCTCACACGCCAGCGCAGCGTTCTCCGCCAGGCACACCGGGTCCGAACCCAGCAACTGCACACGCAATGGCACGCCCGCTGCGGTGTGGGCACCGTGCAGCAGCTCGGGGGCGAGTTTGTGGAAATAGGCCGGGGTGAGCAGGCGGTCGTTGACGCGAATGAACTCGGTCACGCACCAGTCAATACCGCCCACGCGGGTCAACACGTCCCGCAGGATGTTGTCGACCAACCCCTCCATGGGCGCCAAAGCAATTTGCATGGGAAACACTCAACAAAAATCGTGGCGCAGTTTACTGGGTTTCCCGCAGCAACCGTTAACCCCCTGTCAGGGCCGGGCCATAGCCGTCGAGAAACTCGGCGGGCATGCGCTTGGGTTTGCCGCTGGACAGCTCGATGCACACAAAAGTGGTTTGCGCACGCAGCAGGGTCGCGCCATCGCTGGGGCGCACCAGCTGGAAACGCCGGGTCATCTTCAGGCGCTGGTCCCAGTCGACGATCCAGGTGGCCAATTGCAGCTCGTCACCTTCGTAGCCGGCCGCCAGGTAGTCGATCTCATGGCGCACCACGGCCATGGCGCGGTCCAGCCGGCGATACGCGGTGAGGTCCAGCCCCAGACGCTGGGAGTGGCGCCACGCACAACGCTCCAGCCATGAGACGTACACCGCGTTATTGGCGTGCCCAAGACCATCGATGTCTTGCGCGGCGACCTGCAGGTCGATGATAAACGGCGCTGCCAGATCCCAGCCCATGCCTTGCTCCAGTCGATGAATGTCGCCGGGCAGTGTATCAGGCGGTTTGCCGCTCCTGTAAACGACGGCCGGCCAGCAGCGTCAGCACGGCCTCGATCACCCGGGGGTCGGCCAGCACGCGCTGGTGGCCGCCCTGCTCCAGGCGCAGCAGGCAGCTGTCGAACCACGCCTCATGGATGGCTTGCGAGGCTTTGACCGGAACAAAGGTGTCGTCTTCAGCGTGCACGATCAACCCCGGCAGGTTCATCTTGTAGTGGGCCACATCCAGGTGCTTGAGCGGCATGCCGAAAGTCTGTTCGACCTCCTGGATAAACGCCGAGCGCGCACGCGGCGGCAAGCCCATCATGCGGGTAAAACCACGCAGCACATCCAGGAAGCGCGAGGGCGCGGCAATGCTCACCAGTGCTTGCGTGCGCAACCCCAATTGCACCGCCAGCATCGCACTGGCGCCGCCCATGGAATGCCCGACCACCGCATGCAGCGGCGGCAATTCAGCGGCAGCATCGAGCATGGCGCGGGCAAACAGCAACACATGCGCTTCACGCCCCGGCGAGCGACCATGGGCCGGGCCGTCCAGGGCAATCACTGAATAACCGTCAGCCACCAGAGCGGTGATCAGGCTGGCAAACTGCGTAGGGCGCCCTTCCCAGCCGTGCATCAACAACACCGCAGGCCCTTGGCCCCAGCGCAACGCCGACAAGCCGAAACGCAAGGTGATGCGCTCCGATTGCGCCAGCAGCGGCAGCTCCCAATCTCGCGGTGGCAGGTTGCGCGGTGTCATGAAGGTGCGGCGCAACTTGCTGGCCACCGTGTGCGGCGCGAGGCGGCCGACGGTGCCATGGAAACCACGAATCCAGGTTAATGCGCCCATCACACGACTCCTTTTAACGCACCGCCGACTTGGCAGCGCGCAACACGCGGTCGGACAACTCACCCGGGCCAAGCGCACGGGCCAGGGCCAGGCCGCCGATCATCAAGGCCATGTCGGCCAAGGCCTTGTCGGTGTCTTCGGGGCTGGCAGCCAACTGGGCAGCCATCAACTCGGTGTGCTCGTTGAGCGCCAGGCGAAACTCATCCGGCAGGCGGCTCATCTCGCCCACGGTGGCCGGGATCGGGCAGGCGTGGTCGGTGGAGTCGCGGTGCTTGCGCGACAGGTAGAACGCCGCCACCAGGCTTCTGCGCTCCTCACCGGTCAGTTGCGCATCCATGTCGTCGATCGACGCACGCCGCCGAGCCAGCAACTGGGTGAAGGCCTCCAGCATCAGTGCGTCTTTGCTTTCAAAGTGCGCGTAGAAACCGCCGACCGTCAGCCCGGCAGCGCCCATGACTTCTCCGACACTCGGTTCGGCCGGGCCACGCTGGATCAACGCCGCGCTGGCAGCCTGCAAAATGCGTTCGCGGGTTTGCGCTTTTTTATCGCTCATCGAAGCCTCCGTCTCTCATGGGTTGAATATTATTACCATAATAATATTTAGCAAGCGACAGGCATGACCGCTGGTCAGGACAGAATAAAGGGTATTGAGGGAGAGGATTGGCCAAACGCCAGACAAACAAAAGGGCCATTCAATAATTGAATGACCCTTAAAAATCCCGCAGAGCGGGTAATCGTGGCGTCCCCTAGGGGACTCGAACCCCTGTTACCGCCGTGAAAGGGCGGTGTCCTAGGCCACTAGACGAAGGGGACACAAACCTTCTATACACTGATCAGCGCTGAGAACTGATCGATTCAAGGACGGTGTGGCCGGAACCTTGAACCTGTAAAATTGGTGGAGCTAAACGGGATCGAACCGTTGACCTCTTGCATGCCATGCAAGCGCTCTCCCAGCTGAGCTATAGCCCCGGATTTTTCGTCTCGCGACGCAGCAGACCTTTCGAACTGCTTGTTGAAACTGGCGTCCCCTAGGGGACTCGAACCCCTGTTACCGCCGTGAAAGGGCGGTGTCCTAGGCCACTAGACGAAGGGGACAAAACCTTCTGTACAACCGATCAGAGCTGAGTTCTGATCAATTCAAGGACGGTGTGGCCAGACCTTGAATCTGTAAATTGGTGGAGCTAAACGGGATCGAACCGTTGACCTCTTGCATGCCATGCAAGCGCTCTCCCAGCTGAGCTATAGCCCCTCATCGGTGAGGACGGGGCGAATCTTAATGGCGGTTTGGAAGTGTGTCAAATTTATTTTCAACAATTTCCAAACTTTTTTGCCGGGATAACAATCACTTACCGGCGAAACCCCGGAAAACCGGGGTTTCGTCGTAACAACAGCCTGCTTAAGCGATAGCGCCCAGCAGCTTTTCCCACTCTTTGTTTTCTTTCTTCGACACACCCCCAAGCAAATCAAGGGCTTGGCGCAGACGGAAACGCGTGAGGTCCGGGCCGAGAATTTCCATCGCATCGAGCACCGACACCGAACTGGCCTGCCCGGTGATCGCAGCAAACATCAGCGGCATGGCATCGCGCAATTTCAGCTCCAGCGATTCCACCACTGCCTGGATCGTCGCGGTGATCGCATCTTTCTCCCACTGGCGCAGGCTTTCGAGCTTCCACAGGATCAACTGCATCAACTGGCGAACCTGATCGCCGGAGAGCTTCTTGGACTCAAACAGCTTGGCATCCGGATTCACGCCACCGGCGAAGAAGAAGCTGGCCAATGGTGCGACCTGGCTGAACGTCTCTACCCTGCCCTGCACCAGCGGCGCGATCTTCATCATGTATTCGGGGTTGAGCGCCCACTGCTGCACGCGGCTGGCGAACTCGCCCACCGGCAAATCACGCAGCCACTGGCCGTTGAGCCACGACAGCTTCTCGATGTCGAAGATCGGCCCGCCAAGGGACACGCGCGACAAATCAAAGTGATCGACCATTTCCTGCAGCGAGAACTTCTCGCGCTCGTCCGGCATCGACCAGCCCATGCGGCCCAGGTAGTTGAGCATCGCCTCGGGCATAAAGCCCATGCGCTCGTAGAAGGTCACCGAGGTCGGATTCTTGCGCTTGGACAGTTTGCTCTTGTCCGGGTTACGCAGCAGCGGCATGTAGCACAGCTGCGGCTGTTCCCAGCCGAAGTATTCGTAGAGCAGGATCAGCTTGGGCGCCGATGGCAGCCATTCTTCGCCACGCAGCACATGGGTGATGCCCATCAGATGGTCGTCGACCACGTTGGCCAGGAAGTACGTCGGCAGGCCGTCGGTCTTCATCAGTACCTGCATGTCCATGCGGTCCCACGGAATCTCGACATCACCGCGCAGCATGTCCGGCACCACGCATACGCCTTCGCTTGGCACTTTCATGCGGATCACATGGGGCTCGCCGGCGGCCAGGCGCGCGGCCACTTCTTCCTTGGACAACAGCAGTGCACGGCCATCGTAGCGCGGTGTTTCGCCACGGGCCTGTTGCTCGGCGCGCATCTGGTCCAACTCTTCGGCGGTGCAAAAGCACGGGAACGCATGGCCCATGTCCACCAGTTGCTGGGTGTACTGCTTGTAGATGTCGCTGCGCTCGCTCTGGCGATACGGGCCGTGCGGGCCGCCAACGTCCGGGCCTTCGGCCCAGGTAATGCCCAACCAGCGCAAGGCATCAAAAATCTGCTGCTCCGACTCGCGGGTCGAGCGCAGTTGATCGGTGTCTTCGATCCGCAGGATGAATTCACCGCCGTGCTGCTTGGCAAAGCAGTAGTTGAACAAGGCGATGTAAGCAGTGCCGACGTGGGGATCCCCAGTAGGCGATGGCGCAATGCGCGTGCGGACGGTGGTCATGGCTGGTCTCGAATGGGCGATAAAACTGAAAATTGAAACAAGGGGCGAATGGTAACAGCCTGGGGCACCTGGGCTCCAGCGCGAGCCGGCCAACAAAGCACATGTGACACAGCATCCTACCGTCAACCCTTAAAAACCAGAGAACTGAGCCATCACATTCCGAATGACTTTTCGCTGTTCCCCTACTTGGGCCGTTGATTCCAGGGGCTACTCTCCATTCGAAGCAGCTTCTAAGGTGGATTGTCCCGGAGCGAGCCGCTTGCCCTGGGCTCTATTGCCATATCACTCCTTACTCAGGAAAACCTCGAAATGCTTAGTTTATTTTCTGCCGATCTGCTTTCACAACTTGCAGATATCACTGCCCACGTCATCGACTCAACCGATGACGACCTTGCGCACTATCCACAGGCCCGAGCGGGATATACCCGCAAAGTTTTCCGGCTCCCCAGACTCCCACAGGAAGCTCAACTCAAGGTCGAGATAATCATCAAAATCACCACCTACTCTTTCGAGCGTCTGGACTGCAATGGGGGCTGGCACAATGGCTTTCTTCAATGGCAACAAATCCCAGGCACAGGGCGTGTTTATTACGAACTGTCTCAAGGTCCAAGTAGAAAAATGAACTGCCAAGACTCTACACAAAATGCCTACGAAAAAGTCCTGCAGGGCAAACACTTCATGGTCAACTACGACAGCGGGCAACCACTGGTCATTTACGTACCCGATGAAAGCCACTTCATTGCCGGCCCGCAGCATCACACTGTTTACGGTGAAAGCCTGGATACCAGCCAGGAAAGGTGCGATATCCAATTGACGTATCGCTTGTGGGCTGCTTCGAAAGTTGTTGACCCTACTGAGGCAATCATCTAATAACCCGGGGCCAGGGCCCTCCCATGTGTGGTGAGCCCGGGCACCCACCACTCACCGCAAAATCAAACAGCCAACAGGCGCTCACGCAACTTGCCAATCTCATCGCGCGTCTGCGCCGCCGCCTCAAACTCAAGATCGCGCGCCAACTGGTACATCTTCTCTTCCAACTGCCGAATCCGTTTGGTGATCTCACTCGGCGAGCGCAGTTCGTTCTCGTACTTGGCGCTCTCCTCGGCCGCCTTGGCCATGCCCTTGCGCTTCTTGCTGCGCGAGCCCGGCACGGTGGCGCCCTCCATGATGTCGGCGACGTCCTTGAACACGCCCTTCGGGGTAATGCCATGCTCCAGGTTGAAGGCGATCTGCTTGTCCCGACGGCGTTCGGTCTCGCCAATCGCCCGCTCCATGGAACCGGTGATGCGGTCGGCATACAGAATCGCGCGACCATTGAGGTTACGCGCCGCCCGGCCAATGGTCTGGATCAACGAGCGCTCGGAACGCAGGAAGCCTTCCTTGTCCGCATCCAGAATCGCCACCAGCGAAACCTCCGGCATGTCCAGGCCTTCGCGCAGCAAATTGATGCCCACCAGCACATCAAACACACCCAGGCGCAGGTCGCGGATGATCTCTACGCGCTCCACGGTGTCGATGTCCGAGTGCAAATAACGCACGCGCACGCCGTGATCGGCCAGGTAATCAGTCAAGTCTTCGGACATGCGCTTGGTTAGCGTGGTGACCAGCACCCGCTCTTCCAGGGCCACGCGCTTGGTGATTTCCGAGAGCAAGTCATCCACCTGGGTCAGCGCCGGGCGGATCTCGATTTGCGGGTCCACCAGGCCGGTCGGGCGCACGAGCTGCTCAATCACACGTCCGGCATGCTCGGCTTCGTAGTTGCCTGGCGTGGCAGACACGAAAATGGTCTGCGGGCTGATGGCTTCCCACTCGTCAAAACGCATCGGTCGGTTATCCAGCGCCGAGGGCAGGCGGAAACCATATTCCACCAGGGTTTCTTTACGCGAACGGTCGCCCTTATACATGGCGCCGACCTGCGGCACGCTGACGTGGGATTCGTCGATCACCAGCAGCGCGTCGTCCGGCAAGTAGTCGTAAAGGGTCGGCGGCGGCGCCCCGGATTCGCGGCCCGAGAGGTAGCGCGAGTAGTTTTCGATGCCGTTGCAGTAGCCCAGCTCCAGGATCATCTCCAGGTCAAACCGGGTGCGCTGCTCCAGGCGTTGGGCTTCCACCAGTTTGTTGTTGGCGCGCAGGTACTCCAGGCGCTCAACCAGTTCGGCCTTGATGCCCTCGATCGCCCCCATCAGGGTTTCACGCGGCGTCACGTAGTGGCTTTTCGGATAGAAGGTGAAGCGCGGCAGTTTGCGGATCACCTCGCCGGTCAACGGGTCGAAGGCCGACAGGCTCTCGACCTCATCGTCGAACAGTTCGATGCGGATGGCTTCGAGGTCCGATTCGGCCGGGTAAATGTCGATCACATCGCCACGCACACGGAAGGTGGCACGGGCAAAATCCATGTCGTTGCGGGTGTACTGCAGGCTCGTCAGGCGGCGCAGCAGCTCGCGCTGGTCGAGTTTGTCGCCGCGGTCGACGTGCAGCACCATCTTCAAATAGGTTTCCGGGCTGCCCAGGCCGTAGATGCATGACACCGTGGTGACGATGATCGCGTCCTTGCGCTCCAGCAACGCCTTGGTCGCCGACAACCGCATCTGCTCGATATGGTCGTTGATCGACGCGTCCTTCTCGATAAAGGTGTCGGACGACGGCACATAGGCTTCGGGCTGGTAGTAGTCGTAGTAAGAAACGAAGTACTCCACCGCGTTGTTCGGGAAGAACGCCTTGAACTCACCGTACAACTGCGCGGCCAGGGTTTTGTTCGGCGCCAGCACCAGGGTCGGGCGGTTGATCTGCGCGATCACGTTGGCGATGCTGAAGGTCTTGCCTGAACCGGTCACCCCGAGCAGCGTCTGGTGCGCCAGGCCGGCTTCGATGCCTTCGACCATCTGGCGAATGGCTTCGGGTTGGTCGCCGGCGGGTTCAAAACGGGTGACGAGCTGGAAATCCGACATAACGTACCTCGTGAAGTCACCCCAGACTCAACACCGCCAGGGACGAAATAGCTCAGCAACCCGCGAAAAGTCTTCGCAGGTTGCAGGAAAAAACCATGATAGCTGTAGAAGTGGTGGCGAATGTGACGGGTTTCAAGGCAATCGTCCTACCAGCCGTCGATGATCAATTGTGCAATAAGACTAACGGTGGGCAAATAAACCGAAAAACTTGGCCGAAAAGCCGTTTCGGCTGTCGCCCTGAGCCTGGATGGCCTCTATACTAGCTCCCCGTTTGTGCACCGCTCTAGTGCATTCGGCTGGAGCGCGACACGTCCCTCCTATCCCCCATAGAGCTGCCGCAAAAATGAGCCTGTTCTCCGCTGTCGAAATGGCACCACGCGATCCAATCCTGGGCCTCAACGAAGCATTCAACGCCGACACACGAACCACCAAGGTCAACCTTGGCGTAGGCGTTTACTGCAACGAGGAGGGGAAGATTCCACTCTTGCGTGCCGTTGCCGAAGCGGAAGCCATTCGTGTGGCGCAACACGCCGCCCGTGGCTACCTGCCGATCGACGGTATCGTGGCGTACGACCAGGCCGTGCAAAAGCTGCTGTTCGGCGCTGAGTCGCCATTGCTG
Source organism: Pseudomonas sp. FP2338 (assembly GCF_030687515.1). Taxonomy (NCBI): domain Bacteria; kingdom Pseudomonadati; phylum Pseudomonadota; class Gammaproteobacteria; order Pseudomonadales; family Pseudomonadaceae; genus Pseudomonas; species Pseudomonas sp. FP2338. The sequence goes on from NZ_CP117436.1 coordinate 4,232,748, forward strand.
AGCGCCGGCCGCGTGATCACTGCCCAAGCGGTCGGCGGCACCGGCGCGCTTAAAATCGGCGCGGACTTCCTCAAGCAACTGCTGCCCAACGCCGTCGTCGCGATCAGCGACCCGAGCTGGGAAAACCACCAGGCGCTGTTCGAAAAAGCCGGCTTCCCGGTGCAGACCTACCGCTATTACGACGCCGCCACCCACGACGTCAACCGTGCCGGCCTGCTCGAAGACCTCAACGCCCTGCCGCCACAGTCCATCGTGGTGCTGCACGCCTGCTGCCACAACCCGACCGGTGTCGACCTGAGCCCGGCCGACTGGCAAAACGTGCTGGACGTGATCAAGGCCAAGAACCTGGTGCCGTTCCTCGACATGGCCTACCAGGGCTTTGGCGACGGCATCCACGAAGACGCCGCGGCCGTGCGCCTGTTTGCTGAATCGGGCCTGACCTTCTTTGTCTCCAGCTCGTTCTCCAAGTCGTTCTCGCTGTACGGCGAACGCGTGGGCGCGCTGTCGATCGTCAGCGAATCCAAGGAAGAAAGCGCGCGCATCCTGTCCCAGGTCAAGCGCGTTATCCGCACCAACTACTCCAACCCGCCGACCCACGGCGCGGCGATCGTGGCGGCAGTGCTGAACAACCCTGAGCTGCGCGCCCAATGGGAAGCGGAACTGGCCGAAATGCGCCTGCGCATCCGCGGCATGCGTGAGCAGATGGTCGCCGAACTGGCCAAGGCTGCACCGGGCCACGACTTCAGCTTCGTCGGCCGCCAGCGTGGGATGTTCTCCTACTCCGGCCTGACCGTTGAGCAAGTCACCCGCCTGCGCACCGAGTTTGGCATCTACGCGCTCGACACCGGCCGTATCTGCGTGGCCGCGTTGAACCAGTCGAACATTGGTGCGGTAACAAAAGCGATTGTTCAGGTTCTATAACCCGGCCAGCGCCATACGAAGGGGGAAGCCAATGGCTTCCCCCTTTTTGTTGGCCAAGCCACTAGACTGAACACCGAACGCCCCTTTGCTGTGAGAGCCTTATGAGAAACGACGACCTGGACCTGCGCGCCGACCGCGACGAACTGCATGACTACGCACCCCGCGCCCCGCAAGCCAAGCGCCAGAAAAGTCTGGTGCTGCAAGTGGCGCTGGGCGTGTTCCTGGGTGGGTTGGCCTTGTGGCTGGTGCAGTTGGGCGCCACGGCGATAATGGCCAAGCTGGCCATGGGCACCCTGCAATTTGGCGGCTGACACAGATCTCATGTGGGAGCTGGCTTGCCTGCGATGGCGTCAGGCCAGCCGATACATCCTTAACTGATACACCGCTATCGCAGGCAAGCCAGCTCCCACACTGGTTCTACTTCGCCTGCAAACCACGTTCCTCCAGCAATTTCACAAAGCTGTTCAAACTCTGCGACACCGTACCCCGGCGCCAGATCAGCCAGGTATTGAGGAGGCGGAACGCGTCGGTCAACGGCCACACACTCACCGTCGTAAACCCCGGCATGCTCTCCAGCATGCTGCGCGGCATCAGCGCCAGGCCGGCCCCGGCGCTGACGCAGGCGAGCATGCCGTGATAGGACTCCATCTCGAAGATCTTGCCCGGCACCGCGCCATCCTGTGAAAACCAGCGTTCGAAGTGATGGCGATAGGAGCAATTGGAGCGAAAGGTGTAGATGTTCTCCCCCGCCACATCCTGGCCCCGCGTGATCGGCGCATGGTGCAGCGGCGCGATCACCACCATCTCCTCTTCAAACACCGCCACGCCCTCCAGCGTGGCATGCAGCACCGGCCCATCGACAAACGCCGCCGCCAAGCGCCCCGACAACACGCCCTCGATCATCGTGCCCGACGGCCCGGTGCTCAGGTCCAGCTCGACCTTGGTGTGTTTCTGGTTATACGCCGCCAATAGCGCCGGGATGCGCACTGCCGCCGTACTCTCCAGCGAACCAAGCGCAAACGCGCCCTGAGGCTCCTCCCCCGCTACGGTTGCGCGTGCTTCCTGCACCAAATCAAGAATGCGCCGAGCATAACCGAGGAAATTCCAGCCGGCTGGCGACAGGCGCAAGCGGCTTTTCTCACGGATAAACAACTCCACGCCCAAATCCTGCTCCAGTTGCTTGATGCGTGTGGTCAGGTTCGACGGCACGCGATGAATCAACTGCGCGGCGGCGCTGATGCTGCCTTGCTCGGCAACGGCCTTGAAGATTTCCAGCTGCACCAGATCCAAGTCATTCTCCAATCGTGAACGTATCACTTAATATTATTCAGTTTCCAGAAAACATGCATCCCCGTAGGCTGACCCCATTCCACTCATTCAGCCGGACGGTGCCATGAACGCTATTACTCACCAGACCCACGCTTTGTCGATCAACCCTGCCAACGGCGAAACGGTCGCCAGCTACCCCTACGAAACCGCGGCGCAACTGGACGCCGCCCTCAACCGCGCCACTGACGCTTTCCGCAGCTGGCGCCGCCAGCCGGTGAGCCAACGCGCTGAGCTGCTGCTGGCCCTGGCCGGTGCATTGCGCGAACAAGCCGAAGACATGGCCCAGATGATCACCCTGGAAATGGGCAAACCCATCGCCCAGGCCCGCGCCGAAATCGAAAAATGTGCACAGCTCAGCGAGTGGTACGCCGCCCAAGGCCCAGCCATGCTCGCGCCGGAACCGACTCTGGTGGATAACGGCAGCGCGCAGATCGAATATCGCCCGCTGGGCCCGATCTTCGCCGTGATGCCATGGAACTTCCCGGTGTGGCAAGTACTGCGTGGCGCCGTGCCGACCTTGCTGGCCGGTAATACCTACGTGCTCAAACACGCACCGAATGTGATGGGCAGCGCCTACCTGATCCAGCAGGCGTTCCAGAAAGCCGGTTTTGCCGAAGGTATTTTTGAGGTGGTCAACGTGACCAACGACGGCGTGTCCCAGGCCATCGCCGACCCACGCATCGCCGCCGTCACCCTCACCGGCAGCGTGCGCGCCGGTATCGCCATCGGCTCCCAGGCCGGTGCTGCGCTGAAAAAATGCGTGCTGGAATTGGGCGGCTCCGACCCGTTTATCGTGCTTAACGACGCCGACCTGGATGCCGCCGTGCAGGCCGCCGTGATCGGGCGTTTCCAGAACAGCGGCCAGGTCTGCGCTGCTGCCAAGCGCCTGATTATCGAAGCGGGTGTGGTGGAAGCCTTCACCGCCAAATTCCTCGAAGCCAGCCGCAAACTGGTGATGGGCGACCCGACGTCGACCGACACCTACGTCGGCCCGATGGCCCGTTTCGACCTGCGCGACGAGCTGCATGACCAAGTCCAGGCCACCCTCGAAGAAGGCGCGACCCTGCTGCTCGGTGGCAATAAAGTCGCTGGCGCCGGTAACTATTACGAGCCGACCGTGCTGGCAGGCGTGACCGACCAGATGACCTCGTTCAAACAGGAACTGTTCGGCCCCGTGGCCTCGATCATCACCGCCCGCGATGCCGACCACGCGGTAGCGCTGGCCAACGACAGCGAGTTTGGTTTGACGGCGAGCATCTTCACCACCGACTCGGCAAAAGCACGGGAGATTGCCAACCAACTGGAAACCGGCGGTATCTTCGTCAATTCTTTCAGCGTATCCGACCCGCGGGTAGCGTTCGGCGGTGTGAAAAAGAGTGGGTTCGGGCGGGAATTGTCGCACTTCGGCGTGCGTGAATTCTGCAACGCGCAGACAGTGTGGCTGGATCGCAAGTAAAACAGGCAACACCCTTCAACTGTGGGAGCTGGCTTGCCTGCGATAGCGGTGCATCAGTGACAACTCCTTAGCTGACACACTGCAATCGCAGGCAAGCCAGCTCCCACCTTTGATCTGCGGTGCTTATCGATTAATCCACCGTCACGTTCCCCACTTGCTTCCTGTGTATGACCTATCGAGGCTAGTGCTTGACCGGCGCATCCCAGCAGTCCGGCTGGCGTGCGCAGACATCGTATTGGCGATCCATCAAGGCCATGCGGTTGATGTGGGCGTCCGTGGCCGCCCGGAACGACTGATTGCTGGTCGTGATATAAGCCGCGGTGCGATCACTCAGGCGTGCGCTTAACTGGCCGCGGGTATGGGCATCCAGCGCCTGGGGCGCGGTGGCCATGGTTTGAAGTGTCAGGTCGCTGAGGCGGCTCAACTCATCGCGGTAGGTGTCTACGTATTCGGCACGGGCCGCGTCATGCTGGTGGTTCAAATCGTACTGCATCGCTTCCAGGTTTTGCTTGTAGAGCGCCCAATAGCCCTCGGGCAGCACACCACCGTCTTGTTTACGCAATTTGGCAATGCGCGCGTCGTTATCCGGAGTCGGTTGGAGGACGGGCTTGTGCGACGAAATCACGACGGGGTCTTGAGCGATGATCTGGTCGATCCAGCCCACCCGTGAAGGGTTCGAGGGCAAAACCTGGCCTAACGGTTCAAGCGGCACAGGCGCAGCTGGTGGGGGTGACGACACCGACTGGGCGCAACCACCGAGCAGTAACACGGTGCACAACTGGGTCAAGGCGAGGACGTTGCGAAAAGGCATAAGTTCTCCATGAACTAAGGCAAATCGAAAGGGCGCGGAAAATAATATCATTGAGCCATCACTGCGTGTCAGCCCATCGCCCGAACTTTCGCAGGGCGGTACAACGCATCAATCCAGCATCCGGCTAAGCAGTCGGCGCCCATCTGCCGTCACCTCGACCATCGCCGACAGCATCACGCCGTCGGCACCGTCTGAGGAAAGCAGGCTCCAGAAATCTGGCGGCTGGTACCTCACACCCACGGTGCCCGCCTTGGCGATCACATACACATTGAGCACCTGCCCGGGTTGCATCAACGGGCTGTCACCCTCGACCTTGTAACCGAGCACCTGCGGCTTTTGTATGCGCGCCTGGCCCATGGCGTACCCCGCAAACTCGCGCACCGCAACGGCCTGGCCCGCGTCCAGTTCCTGTTGTATCGCCGCCCCCACATTGGCCAAGCGCTGGCCACCCTGAACGTGAGCGACCCCGTTGGCCAGCGCACGGCGCGCCGTCGCCAGCAATTGGCGCTGCGCCGGCGTTGCATTGGGCGTGGCGAACGTCCAGACCTGAGCAACATGGGCCTGGGCCGATGCCGCGATCAACTCCACTTTTACCAGCGCCGCGTCCGGGAACGGCACGTCGTTGGGCGGCGCGGCGCTCACCTGGTTATTTACCGACACCGCTACCGCTGCCGGGTAACCGCGAAAGCCGAACATCATCGGCAACCAGCCGTGTTGCGCGTACTGGTCGAGTAAAAACCCCTGCACCGCAGTGCCGGTACCGCCCTTGCGGATCAGCGGCGCGACCTGGAGCAACAGGTCACTGGCGATGGGCGCCAGTTTGGCTTCCTCGGCAAGAATGGTGGCGTCATCCAACTGGGCGATGGCGCGGGATCTGTCGCCGATCGCGTCGGTGTAGCGGGCGAGCGCAGGGTCAGCGGCGTGTGCGCTCATGCAAAACAGCAGTGGCACTATTCCCAGACGTATCAGCATGGCCTTCCTTGGGGTGGTTATGGACAGGTCCGGATTGTACCTCCACCCAGCGCCCAAGATGGACTACCATACCGCGCCGGTTCCCAAACGGGACTAATAGGGAATTCGAAGCGCGGCCCATCGCGCCAATCGAAACTGCCCCCGCAACTGTAGGTGCCGAGCCTGCTCCCCACTGCCACTGGACCACGTCCGGGAAGGCCGGAGCGAGGCGACGACGCATCAGTCAGGAGACCTGCCGGCCAAGCGTTATCACTCACCGGCGGGGTGTCCGGGAAGGACATCCGCGCCCTGCAAACCTGCAGCGTTCAAAGGTGTGTTTCCGAGCCGTACCTGCCCTGTTTTCATGTACGGTTCACACGGAGATTGCCCCATGCCGCTACGCGTTTGCGCCCTGATCACCAGCCTGGGCTTTTGTGCCCTCGCCCACGCCACGCCTGCTCACTACCCGCTGACGGTCGAAAACTGCGGCAGCAGCGTCACCTTCCAGCAAGCCCCGGCACGCAGCGTGACCATTGGCCAGGCCGCCACCGAGATGCTTTACGCCCTGGGCGTGGCGGATAAAGTCGTCGGCACCTCGCTGTGGTTCAACAGCGTATTGCCGCAGTTCAAGGCGCAGAACGACAAGATCGAGCGCCTGGCCGACAACGAGCCGAGCTTCGAAGCCGTGATCGCCAAGCGCCCGCAACTGGTGGCCGCCGAGCTGGAATGGGTGGTCGGCCCGCAAGGCGTGGTCGGCACTCGCGAACAATTCCATGAATTGAAGATTCCCACCTACGTGCTGCCCTCCGACTGCGACGGCAAGGACAACCTGGTGGGTGCCGACGGCACGCGGCTGGAGCCGTTTCGCATCGACACGATCTATAAAAGCATCAGCCAGTTGGCCGAGATCTTCGACGTGCAAGCCCATGGCCAACAGTTGAACGACGCACTCAAGGCACGCCTGGCCAAGTCGGTCGCCACTGCTCAAGGCAAAGGCCTCAAGCACGCCAGCGCACTGGTGTGGTTCTCCAGCAGCGAAATGGCCGCCGACCCGTATGTGGCCGGCCACAAGGGCATTCCCGAATTCATGCTGCAAACCCTGGGACTGCGCAACGTGGTGCAATCGGACGAAGAATGGCCTGCCGTCGGTTGGGAAACCATCGCCAAGGCCAACCCGACCTTCCTGGTGATTGCGCGCATGGACCGCCGTCGCTACCCCGCCGACGACCATGAAAAGAAACTCGCCTTCCTGCGCAGCGACCCGGTGACCCGCAACATGGACGCGGTAAAAAACAACCGCATCATCATTATTGACGCCCTGGCGTTGCAGGCAAGCCTGCGCATGTTCGACGGCCTGGAACAACTGGCCGGCGCCATCGACGGCTACGACCTGCCCAAATGACCCGTACCCTACTCGCCCTCACCGTGTTGCTGATGGCCGTACTCGCCGGCACCGCCATCGGCGAAACCGCCATCGAACCGCAGGTGGTGTTGCAGGTGCTGGCGAACAAACTGTGGGCCGCCGGTTACGTGCTCGACCCGATCGACGAAGGCGTGGTGTGGAACTACCGCCTGACACGGGCGCTGGTCGCCGCCGCCTGTGGTGCCGGGCTGGCAACTTGTGGGGTGATTTTGCAGTCGCTGCTGCGTAACCCGTTGGCCGATCCATACCTGCTGGGCATCAGCGCAGGCGCCTCGACCGGCGCAGTATTGGTGGCATTGATGGGCGTGGGCGGCGGTTTGATTTCGCTGTCGGCCGGCGCGTTCGTCGGTGCCATGGCAGCATTTGCGTTGGTGATTCTATTGGCGCGGGCCAGCGGCTCAGCCAGCGGCACCGGCCAGATCATCCTCGCCGGCATCGCCGGTTCGCAGCTGTTCAATGCCCTCACCGCGTTCCTGATCACCAAGTCCGCCAGTTCCGAGCAGGCACGCGGCATCATGTTCTGGCTGTTGGGCAACCTCAGCGGCGTGCGCTGGCCGTCGGTGTGGCTGGCAGTTCCGGTGGCGGTCGCCGGCCTGGCGGTGTGCTTGTGGCATCGGCGTGCGCTGGATGCGTTCACCTTCGGCACCGACTCGGCCGCCTCGCTGGGCATTCCGGTGCGCCGTGTGCAGTTTGTGCTGGTGGGTTGCGCGGCGCTGGTGACGGCGGTGATGGTGTCGATTGTCGGCTCCATCGGTTTTGTCGGGCTGGTGATTCCCCACGCCGTGCGCTTGCTGCTGGGCACCGGGCACTCGCGGTTGCTGCCGGCCAGTGCGCTGGGCGGCGCGCTGTTTTTGATCGCGGCGGATGTGCTCTCGCGCACCTTGATCAAGGGCCAGGTGATTCCGGTGGGCGTGGTCACAGCCTTGGTCGGCGCGCCAGTGTTTGCATTGATCCTGATTGGCCGGAGAAATGCGCGATGACCGTACTCAGTTGCACCGGCCTGGGCTTCAAGGTACGCGACGCCGAGTTGCTGCGCGATATCCACTTGGAGGTTCAGCAAGGGGAAACCCTGGGGATTGTCGGGCCGAACGGTTCGGGCAAATCCACCCTGCTCAAATTGCTCGCCGGTTTGCGTGTGCCTGCGTCCGGCGAGGTGTTGCTGGGCGGCCAGCGCCTGGGCAGCCTGTCGCGCCGTGCTATCGCACAGCAATTAGCCGTGGTGGAACAGCAGGCCGACACCGACGACGCCATCCGCGTCTTCGACGCCGTGGCCCTGGGCCGCACGCCCTGGTTATCGGCGCTGAGCCCGTGGTCTGGCGAAGACGATGCCATCGTGCGCCAGGCGTTGCATGATGTGGACGCCACTCACCTGAGCCAACGCGCCTGGCGCAGCCTTTCTGGCGGCGAGCGCCAACGCGTGCACATCGCTCGGGCGTTGGCGCAACGACCGCAGATCTTGTTGCTGGATGAGCCGACCAACCACTTGGATATCCAGCATCAATTGGCGATTTTGAAAGGCGTGCAGGCACTGCCCGTGACCACCTTGATTGCGCTGCACGACCTGAACCAGGCACTGACCTGTGACCGCTTGGCGGTGCTGGATCACGGCTGCCTGGTGGCATTGGGCAAACCGCTGGAGGTGCTGACGCCGCAGCGGCTACAGGAGACATTCGGGGTGCAGGCGCATTACCTGACGGACCCGTTTGATGGTGCGCAAATCCTGCGATTACGCCCCATTTAACGGACTGCACACCGTTAAAATGTGGGAGCTGGCTTGCCTGCGATGGCGGTGTGTCAGCGCACGCTATGTCACTGATCCGCCGCCATCGCAGGCAAGCCAGCTCCCACCTTGATTTATAGCGCCCGTTGCATATGCGTCGTTTGCCACACCGGGTCGGCTTCGACGTCGATCACCTCAAACCCCTGCCGCCGCCAAAAATCAATCGCGCCCGGCAAGAACGGATGGGTGTGCAGGTAAACCACCGCCGCCCCATCTGCCTGTGCCATTGCCTCCAATGCGCGATACAACTCCCCTGCCAAACCAAAACGGCGAAACGCCGGCAGCACAAACAGGCGCACCACCTCGACGACTTTGCGGCCCTGGTAATTCAACTGCGGGAAACGCCCGTCATACGGCAGATAGCCGACGGCAGCCACGATTTGATCTTCAACACAAGCCAGCAGAAACTGGCCGTCACCCTCAAGGTAAACGGCCTCAAATCGAGCCAGGTCATCCGGCATACCCGTGGCGCTGAGCTTGGGGAAAAGCTCGGCGCGGGCCTGCAACACAAAGGCCAGCACTTGCGGGAGGTCGGCGGCAGTGACCGTTCGAATGGTCGGGCTTTGTGTCATACAACCTCAATCTGGGTAATACCCATCACCTGCGCCTGCTTCAGAATCTCCTCTGGCGTCGCATCCACAGCAGGCAGGATCAAGCCATTCTCCGCATCACCAAAATGCAGCTGCAACAGGTGCATCGCGGCCTCGTGCACGGGCAACTCCGGCTGTTTGAGGTCGAACACGTGGCTGCGGGGCTCGGCGTTGAACAGGTAGTTCAGGGTGTATTCGCGCATGGTGAAGTCCTGATGAGGGGAGAGGAGCAACTGATTAACCTGACTTATCGATCAGCTTTTAAGTTCCCAACCCACCCGCTCAATATCATTTGCTATGCACGTAGCACAAAGCAGAGCCCTTCACGCCCGACGCATGGACGCTGACATGGCGAGTCGAAAAGCCTGGCTTCTCGACGAACTGCTTCTCTTGCCAACTCGCGTAGATGCCGTACTGATAACCGATGGCGCCATTGGCATACCACGACACGGCCATCTTATACACGCCCTTCTCATCCGGGGCCTCCCACAGCGCCTTGTCGATGATCGGCTTCGCCTGGTTGAACGTGCGCAGGTGGAACGTGCGCGGCCCGCCGTTTGGCTCGGTAGAACTGGACAGAAACAGCGTGTCGTCCTCGGCATCGTCTTCGGCAGCCGCCAGAATCACTGCCGGCACCCACTTCTCGCCCCGGTACTCTTTTTCGATGAACACCGTGCAGCTCAACGTGCCGTCACCTGGGGTCTTCATTTTGAATTGCCGCTCGTACTGCCCGTAGGGCACATCAAACGAGAAGTTGTATTCGGCGGCTTGAACACCTGCCACCAGCAAAAATGCCGATAGCCCTACGACTGCATGGGAAATGGTCACGTGTGCGTCCTTGCGGGAATCTGAAAATCAGGGTGTCAGAGGTTACGCGGGGTGTAGGTGAATGGCTAATCACTACAAGCGAGTACCGCCTGGATTTTCCCCGATATCCACCTCCGGCTGTAAGCAAGTACGCCATCCGCCATCGCCACCGGAAAATGAATAAACCCATGGGCCGACTCCGGCAACAAGTGCGCCTCAACCTGCGCGGCCGCACCCCAGCGTTCGGCCATCTGTAGCGTGTCATCCAGCAACGGGTCCAATTCCCCCACAAACATCAGTGCGTGCGGCAGCCCTGTGAAGTCGCCATACAACGGTGACAACGGCGGCTGCCGACGTTCTTCATCACTCAAGCCCGGCGTCAGCATACGCAGCGCCTCCACCATACCCGGCCCATCCAGCAACAACGTCTCGGGCCCCGCCGTGCGCACGCTCGGTGTGCCGGTCAAGTCGTATACGCCGTAGTACAACACCACACCGCGCACACGCTTGAGTAACTCAGGCCATTGCTTGAGCGCCAGCAGGGTTGCGGCCGCCAGATGCCCACCGGCAGACTCACCCACGACGAACACCGGCAAGTCGGCAAACTCATCACTGCCGAGCAGCCAGCGCGCTGCATTCAGGCAGTCCTCCATCAGCCCCTCAACCGGCGTGTGCACCGCCAGCCGATAGTCCACCGACACCACCGCCACGCCGCACGCCTGCACCATGCCCAGGTTGAGGTCGTCGTTCATCTGCGCATTGCCGATCACCCAGCCGCCACCGTGGATATCCAGCACCACGCCTTGGGTTTTCCCCTCGGGCCGCAGGATACGCACGGGCACGCCGGCCACTCGGCGGGTTTCAGCCGCAGGCGCTTTCTTGACCTTTTGACTGACTCGCAGCAACGCCTGAATCAAACGCGGCGTGACGCGGTTGCGGATTTTGAAACGCGGCAGCCACGCGAGCTTTTTATTGAACTGGCGCATCTGCGCCAACTCAGCCTTGCTCGCGGGCCAAAGTTTGTGAGCCATCAGCGATTATTACGCAGAATCGAGAAATTCAACGCCGCCGCCACACTCAGCCACGCCAGGTACGGGAACAGGATCAAGCCGGTGATCAAGTCCAGCCGCAACGCCATCACCACCAACGCCGCCACCACCAGCCACAGCAGCACGATCACCACCATCCCGGCGAAGAGGTTGTGAGCCCCAAAAAATACCGGCGTCCACAGCGTGTTCAGCGCAATCTGCGCCGCCCACAGGCCCAGGGCCAATTGGCTGCCAGGAATCATCGTCAGGCGATAGCCCGCCCAGGCGAGCAGCAGGTAGATGACCGTCCAGGCCACCGGAAACAGCCAATTGGGTGGAGTGAAGCTGGGTTTGACCAGGGTTTCGTACCACTGGCCGGGCTTGAAAATGATGCCGGTACTGGCGGCCGCGCCGCAGGCGATGAGGAAAATCAGGAAGATCATGGGCTGTCCACTCTCAGGGTTCATTTGAAGATAGGACGTACGGGCAACCGGTAAAAGTTCACAAATCATCCGGCGAAACGATCTTGAGCCACGGCCAGCGCGCCTGATAACTCCTGGCCTTGGCGGCGAACAACTCAGGCTCGCGGTGCAGCGGGTTAATGCGCAACACGCCCTGCTCCACATCCGCCAACCCATAGGGCGCATACACTTCGCCGGTGTCGATCTCCAGCCCGATGCAGGTGCCGGCCACCAGGTAACGGTCCACGCCCTGTTTAGCCGAGTGCAGCTGTGGGTAAGGCCGACCAAAGCGCTCGCCGTACCAAAGGTGCACCCGCGCCTGGTTCTTGACCTCGACGTTAACGCCCAAATCCTCAAACAACCGCGCGGCGGCGCGGATCACTTTGTCCTCCGCTTCGTAGGACAGGTCCGTGTCGAAGTAAAAGACGTCGTAGTCCTTTACGTTATGAGCCGCAGGCAAGTTTGACTGATGGTTCCAAACGGCCTGGAACAGGCAGCCCGCCGTGAGCATGCACTGCGCCACACCGAGGTCGGGCAGGCGTGCGGTGATTTCGGCGTTGATGGGGTTGGCCATGGCCAGGTCGAGCAGGGTGTTGACGGTCAATGTCATGTTTAATCCTTGTGTGTTCAGGGTGGCTCAAGTCACCGAACCTACACGACGGCGGGGAGGGTTTCGTGACAGCAATGTTTCTATACACTTTGCCCGCCCGCCACCAATCGTCAAGGATAAAACGATGCGAATCAGAGAAATGGCCCTCATCACCGCCGCCGCTTTGCTGCTCACCGCCTGCAGCGACAGCCCGTCGGACGCCGACATACAAGCCGCGCTGCAACCCAGGCTGGAAGGCCCGTCCTGCGTGAAGGCGGCGATGTTCAACCGCTTCCCGGTGACCTTGAGCGACAGCGTCATGAGCGGCACCTCCAGCGCCAACCAGCCGGCCTTCGATGCGCTGACCGACGCCGGCATGCTGGCCAAAAGCGCCAACACCTACAGCCTCACCGACAACGGCCGCGCCGCCTACGTGCAGCAAGAGTCCGGTTTTTGCTACGCCCAGGGCTATGAAATCGCCAAGATCCAGAACATCGCCGCCAACCCCAACCCGATGGGCGCCGCCGTGGATAAATCCTGGGTGGTAACCGTGGACATCCGCCAGAAAACCATCGCCGACTGGGCCAACACCCCGGCGATTGAAAAACTGGCCCGTAACCCGGAAAACCTCTCCGAAGTGCCCAAGACCTACACCGTGGTGGTGGGCCGCTTGAAGGGTGAGCAAACGCTGAAGCTGATCGACCCACGGTTTTCGATCATGCGTGGGGTTGGGGTGAACCAGGCCTACTGACCAGCACCGTTCACCTGTGGCGAGGGAGCTTGCTCCCGCTGGGCTGCGCAGCGGCCCCAAAAATAGTGAGAGCGCCTCGCACTGGAGTAGCAGCCCGGTCCAGTGGGAGCAAGTTCCCTCGCCACAGAGAATGTAATGCCCTGCACCACCTTGCTCCATTGCCTACGCGTGCGTCAGAATCCGCCGGCTTGTGCGCTGAGGTGGCCGTCTCTAAGGTGGCTCGGTCGCTGAATGTTCAGTGATCGGGTTTAGTAGCCTGAGTTGGGTATCGAAAAGTGCATGAGCTTCATCAATCAGACATTGCGTCTGTGCTTGATGGTGGCTGTGCGTAGGGCGTCCTCGGGCGCGCCGGCTTTGATATCCACCGGTCTACTAACCTGCGCACAGCTGCCACCTTTTCGTTTAGTAGCGAAAAGATGGCGGCCAAAACCAGGATATCGTTATGACTCAAGCAAAAACTGACTCAACCACCCTCTTCACCGTCGTCCCCGACGTCAACACCGAAACCCTCATCACCAACAGCTACGAAACCTTCACCAGCGTCAGCACACTGCTGCTCGACCTGTCCGAAGACCTGTGCGGCAAACACCGCGACATCGCCCTGGCCATCCACCAACTGAGCGAACTGGGCGTGCTGCTCACAGCCAAATTGCTCGACCGTGAAGCGCCTTGCCCTGGCTGATAAACAGCCCAAGGCAGCGCCGCAGAAGGCGCTGCCTTCAATTAACCCCAGGGAACGAATCAACGTACTGAATGGTGAAGTCAGGAAAGGAGTCAACAATCTGGATCTTGTAGTCAGGGAAGCTCTCGACTGTTTTCCACTTGCCGGCCGAGTCGGGAAAACTGCTCACCTGTTTTACCTTAAGGTCAGGGAAACTGTTTACTACCTTGACCTTATAGTCCGGGAAGCTACTGACGAACTTGATATTGCCGTAAATCTTCGACACATCAACAGTCGTATCAGCTTGAGCGCCGAAGGCACACGCCAGCAGCAGCGACGCGAGAGCAACTTTGAACATGACAGCCTCATCCTGAGCAATAAAAGGCGTCCAGTCTAACGCCCTGCGCGCGCAGCGTCCTGCATTGCCAGGCTCTTAACCCTTCAACTCACCCGCGCGGTTACTCGCCGCATCGTCATAAGCCACATACAAGGATTCGGCGATCTGGCTTTTAATGGCTTTGGCGGATTCCAACCCCAGCACAAACCCTTCGGCCTTGCCGCCAGCGCGGTTGAGTTCTTCGTGGGTGGAGGCGCCGGTGATGGCGTCAAGGAGCTTGGTGGCGTGAGGGCCGACGCCTTTTGGGAGGGAGATTTGGTCGATGGACATGGCGATACCTTGAGAAAAAATGATCGGGAGCGCATGGACCACTGCCGGGGGATGCCATGGTAGACCGGTTAGCGGTGAAAGGGGCTGGTTTCTGCCAGAAGCAGTCATTCGCGGCCATGTTCAGACCACTTTGCAAGTCAACCACGCCCCCCAGAAAAGGCTGCTGAAGAAACGGGTAGCGTCTCCAAATCCGGCGTCATGCAAGAGTTTCTGAACCGCCGCCTCGGAATGTGGAGGATCAGCGCCTTGAAGGATTTTCCCAAGCTTGACCTTCACTTCATCCGCGCTGGCCCCATGCTGCCGCCACCGCTGCCCCCAGGCCGCAAGCAGTAGCGGCTGGCTGGCGTAAGCGTATTGATTCCCCGCGACAATCAGCGGCGCACCGGGTTTTATATGAGCCCGAATGGATCGTAAAATTTGTCGCTTGGCGTCATCTCCATCGAGATGATGGAGTACACCGATCAAGGTCGCTGCGTCGTATGACTCGTCTGCTGCCAGGTCTTCAACTTGCCCAAGATGCATGGCCGTTCTTTCAAGCAAGTTGTTTGCCTCCAACTGCTGCTTCGCTGCCTCCAACATCGGCTCGGATGGATCAACGGCCGAGAAGCGCCAACTCGGTTCAAGCTTGGCCATCGCAATAATCTCCTGCGCCGTACCGCCAGCGCCAACGACCAGTATTTTTGCCGAACTTGCATTGCCCAGGCTTGCCGCCAGCATGCATGCAGCCAAGTCTTGGCAGGCGTCATATCCAGCTAGCGCAATACGGCTCTGTCGTGCGTACTCATTAGCTCGTGAGGTATCAAATTTTTCAGCTGAGTCGAGAGGGGATGATTTCAATGCGGTTCTCCATGTCCTGAAATCAAGCTACGCCAGACACAGCAATAATAAAAATTCATTAAGTTTATGTAGCGTATTCCTACAAGGAATGCACAGCTCAAAAATTGCTGTTACTTGAGCTGATTCAGCCTCTTGTCGACAGTCACCTTTGGGTCGATTGCTGCCGTCGTTAGGGACCCAAACGAGTCTCGTCATCCATCCTGTAGAGCTGCACCGGCCAGCCACGTCAGAAACGCGCTCACATGTACCTGCCGCTCCCGCCCCGGCACGCACACCGCAATGTAACGCGGACCCGGAAGGCTTACTTCTGGTCTATAAGCCACTAATTCTCCCTGCCTGAGGCTGTCGGCTACCAGTACATTGCTTGCCAGCACCAGCCCATGACCCGCGATTGCAGCACTCAAAGCAAAATGCTCATCGTCGAACTCACGCATCTGCGCGGTTTCAAGCCAGGCAGGGCATTCTGCGGCCGCGCACCAGCTCTCCCAGTCTATTGAGAATGCTCCTGGAATTTTCCAGCGCAGGTTGATCAATTCGATCTGATTTACGTTCAGCGAGGCCACCAGACCGGGGGCGCCGTACACCGAGAACTGCTCGTTCATTAGCGCCTGACAGAACAACTTCGGGTCATCGCGGCTGACCGAACGAATAGCAAGATCAACACTGGAGTCACGCAGCAGATCGACGAGTTCGTTGCGTGTATCAACCCGCACATTGAAGTGCGCAAAGCTGCGATAGAAACCACCCAGCCGTGGAATCAGCCAGGCTGCGGCCAAGCCCGGCGTAGTGGAAATGGTCAGGGTTTGGGGAACAGTGTTCGGGTAGAAGGCCTCCAGGCTGCTGCGAATGTCTAATAATGCGCAATGAGCCTGGCGATATAGCAACTCGCCCTCTTCGGTCAATGCCACACCTTGTCCAGACCGTTTGAACAGCAACGCCGCGAGGTGGGTTTCCAATGTCTTGACCTGGTGGGAAATGGCCGCGGGGGTAACAGAGAGCTCCTCTGCCGCCGCTTTAAAGCTACCCAGTCGCGCAGCGGCCTCGAAGGTGCGCAACGCGTTAAGCGGAAGAGTCGAAAACACGCATCGTTCCCTGGATGAATTGAATTAATGAGTCTTCAATTTATCTCATTTTTCCTGGTGTGTACGCAGCGATACCGTCGCGGGTATTCGATCTACTCAACCTTCGGAAAACACCATGCAAGGACCTTCGCGAAAAATTCTTCAAGCCATCCTCTATGAATCAATCGCTATTGCGGTGCTGTCGCCCAGCATCTCGTTGATATACGACGAAGGTTTGGCCCATGCAGGTGCACTGTCGTTGATGTTGTCTGTATGCGCGCTGCTGTGGAACGTGCTGTTCAACTATGTTTTTGAACGCTGGGAAGCGCATCAGCAGCAGCGTGCTCGCACGTTGGGCAGGCGCTTGCTCCACTCACTGGGTTTTGAGGGTGGGCTGGTTCTGCTGTTGGTGCCACTGGTGGCATGGTGGCTGGAGATTTCTTGGTGGGCTGCACTGGTCACCGATCTGGGGCTTTTCGTTTTCTTCTTTTTTTACGCGCTGGCGTTTCAGTGGGTCTTCGACAGGGTGTTTGATGTACCAAATTCCGCGAAGGGGGAGTTATCGGTTAACCCATAATCCGCCCAAAATCCCGATTAGCCTGCCTGTAGCAACACTAGGATATGTACGTGAAAAATACCACCAAAGCGATTGAGAACTACATCTTCGGGAAGGACGGAAATCGGCCCGACTTGTTACGGAATGCTTTCAGTCTAGACGCAACTCTTAACGTGTCAGTGCAGACGAGTAGTATCCGATTTCCTCCCAACGTCCAAGGACGAGAAAATATTGCTGAAGTACTGGTACGCGGCTTTAGCCTGCAATATGAGAACATTTATACATTCTGCCTCGGTGCCCCTCCAAAGCCCGTAGCAAATGTTCATAGGTGCAAATGGTTGGTTGGCATGTCAACAAAAGCGACTGGAGAGTTACGCGTAGGTTGCGGGGAATATCACTGGGTGTTTTCACCGCAAAGCGGCCTGGCCATTCAACTCTCCATTGTTATCGAACACATGTTGGAGTGCCCTCCCCAACATATGCGCAAAATAATGGATTGGCTTCAAGGTCGCCGCTATCCATGGTGTGAATCTACCGACATGCTGGGTTCGGCACCGCCGCTCAGTTGCCTCCAGCCCGTTCTTGTCTACATTGCTGCATCGCCGAAAAAGGGGATGGATTTATTTACCTGAATATAAATCCGCCCCTTTTTTTAATATATCACTCAAACGAGCGAAAATAGGGATCCCTCAGGGTCTGACCCTATTTTCCACGATGGCAGCGATGAGCCCGTTCATGACGCCATCGCAGAACTCGTAAGTCAAAGCCCCTGCCAAGTAGCCTTCAGCAACCGCTATGGATAGCTCGTTCAGCAGATTGCGGGGGGCCACGCCGAATTCCTCGCAGGCGGCAGCAAGATCATTCAACGTTAAACCGTAGGCTTCGGCTTCAACCAAAAGCTTATTGCGTTGGTTCTTTGGCAACCTCCCGTCCACGGTTCCCTTCCAAGTTGCGGATGTCGTCCCCGAGTCACTCATAATACTTCCCAGCCAGCAAAATGGCCGCACAGCGATGCCAAACATTGGGTATCGACCTATCCTCTTGGGCAAGTCGGGAACTGGCGTCTGCCCACGAAGCTGCCGCATCGAAAAACGCGTCAACGGACACATTTTCCCAGCCTAGAGCACTTGGCCCATAGGCCGATGAAGGCGATGTCTTTTCAATTAAACGCCCGCTGGCGAAATCTACACCGAGGGCTTCGATAAATCGTATGAACGGCGGTTCATCTCTGACGTGCGCCAACAACTCATGAAGATCTACAGGGCTATGCATAGGTTTCCTGGAAGCACTTAATGATTGATCACATGCTGCTGCACTGCATCGTGAACGGTCAACTCGGCTATCCAGGCTTTCAGGCCGGGGATGTGATGCGGAGTGACCACTCCTGGCCGTAAGCTGACCTTCTCTACAACCATCTACCGAACAAACGCAGACACATTCATCATTCCCCAACCTTCCCCACCAACACCCCAAACAACTCCCCCCGCGGCATCTCACTCAGCGCAATCCCCGCATTCTCAAACCACTCCTTCCCCGCCTCCGGATGCGGCCCGCTCAGCACCACCACGCCTTTCTCATACCGATACCGCGCCGCCGCCACATCGCCATTGCGATAAGTCGCAATCACCGTATACGGCGCGTGTCCATCAACCTTGGGGAAATACGGCCCGTCCTGATAGAACACACTGTCCGGCTTGCCATCCCACACCACTCGCACCGCCGCGTCTTCAATCCCGCGCACTTCAAACCCCGGTCGCCCGGCTTCGGAGTCGAGGTCCTGGGGTATCAACCCGAAGTTGCTGTTATCGGCAAGATAAGCGCCCATGCACAACCCCAGGTAGCGCCCGCCCTTGGCCACGTAGTCGCGAATGGCGCCCACGCGTGCATCACCGAAGCTGTCCAGCGCAGCCGGAATGTCCTGCCCACCGCCCGGCTGAACATAGAGGTCGTAGCGCGCGAGGTTTTGCGGGGTGATGTCGATGGCTTCATCCGCGCCCACAAAGTCGATCTGGTAGTTGGGGCTGAGCCGCAGCAAGGCGTTTTTGACGTTCTCGGAACAGTCATCACAGCCCGCCGGGCCTCGGTAGATGGCGACGTGGGTGATGGGCGTTGCGGCCTGTGCCCAGGGTGATTGCACGGTGGCGAGTGCAAAAAATGCGGCAGCGATGGCGGGCAGTTTCATGGTGGTGGGCTCAGCGAACAGGAGGTCGGGACTGTTCAGAGCCTATATCGAACGCGACTTTGAATTCGTTAACAGTTGTAAATCGGCTACTGTCGCCTGAAACCACATTCGCCAAGAGGGCCTGTAATGGAGCTGAAATTCAGCCACGTCGACGTACTGGTCGAGAACCTTGAAGAAACCTGCGCTTATTACGCCAAAATCCTCAAGGCCAAAATATCCAGCACTCAGGTCTGGAATCGCGGCGGCTTTCATGTGCGGTATGCGGTGGTGCTGATGGGCCAGGAGCGTTTTATGCTGGTGCAGCCGTTGGCGGGCAACTTGCGCGAGCTGTTGGACGCGCACGGTGAGGGGATGATTTATCGGCATTGCTACACCACGGCGGATATCGAGGTGGCCTATGCCGAATTGATGGCCGAGGGCGTGCAGCCGCAGGATGAAAACGGCCGGCCCTTGAGTCTGGCGGATCTGCAGTCGCCGTCCGGCACGCGCATCATTTGGTTGCCCAAGCGTTTTGGGCATTTCTCTATCGAGATTCTGGAGGAGAAAGGCTTGGAGGCGTTTATGGTCGCCGCGTTTGCTTGAACGGCGTTGCATTGGTTGCCTAGATGAGGATTACTGTAGGCCGCGCCCATCTGCGAGATAACCCGCCATGTTTGAATTCACCGCCCTCGTCACCTACATCGCCGTGGTGCTCGGCCTTTTCCTGATCCCCGGCCCTTCCGTGCTGCTGGTGCTCACGCGCACGATTCAAGGCGGGCGCAAGGTCGGTGTTGCGACCGGGCTGGGTGTGGCGTGCGGCGACCTGATTCATACCCTGTGTGCGGCACTGGGGCTGTCGGCGATTCTGATGACTTCGGCGGCGGCGTTTAATGCGGTGAAGTGGGCCGGCGCGGCGTATCTGATCTACCTGGGCGTGCGCGCGTTCATGGCCAAAACCGGCACGCATGCGCGGCTTGAGTTGCCTGCGGTGACGCCGCGCCAGGCGTTTTTCCAGGCGATTGGGGCTGAGGTGTTGAACCCGAAAACGGCGATCTTCTTCCTGGCGTTCCTGCCGCAATTCGTACACCCGGAATCGGGTTCGTCGCTGGTGCAGTTTGCGCTGCTGGGCTTGATCTTTTCGGCGCTCAGCGCGATTTATACGAGTTTGCTGGCGCTCTCGATTCGCCCGTTAAGTCGCGGGATCAAGGGGCTGTCCAGGCTGCGTCGGTGGGAAGGCAAGATCATCGGCACGCTGTTTATGGGGCTGGGGCTGAAAGTAGCGTTTCAACAGCGATAGGCAGGCGCGATGAAGTTCCACGGTTTTGTACTCGGGCATATAGAAGTTGAGGTCGAAGGACGCGCCTGTGACCTGCACAATTTCTATGTCGCCAGCGACATCCATTACGCGTTGTCTGAGCGCACGCTGTCGCTCAGGTTTACCCGACGGACCGAGGACTGGGTGCCGCCCGAAGAGCCACGGGAGATCACTGTGACCTTCCATGGCGTGAGTTACTTTGCGGCCGAAGGGCGCCATGACAGCCCGATTGAGGATGACAGGGTGCTTCACGCCATCGGCGTTGTAGCGGCCGACGCCGAGACGGATACGTTCTACCTCAGCGATACCTTCCCCGCCGACCATCACGTGGTGGTGTGCTTCGCATCGGGTCTGACCTTGCGGCTGCACGCTGTTGAGGCGCGGTGTGACATTCAGGTCTAAGGCGTTGCACTTCGAACCGATGGGGAACAACTGGCTAATCCGTGAATATGGGCCGGATGATGTGATGACTTTTATTGAATATCAGGACTTTTGATGCCCCTAACCAAACGCGATACCGCCCGCCTCGAACGCCGCCTGGTCGCCACCCTCACCGAAGCCTGCGAAACCGCCAAAACCGAAATCCCGGGCTTCGAGTGGCTGACTCACACGGTTGATTACGCCGCGTTCCCGCAAAGCCTGCGGGTGATTTGGGTGTTCGATACGCGGGCCAATAAGGAGTCGGCCCTGGCAAACGGCGCGGACCAACGTATGCGCGAACTGACGGCTGCGGCGCTGCACGACGCCGAGGTAGCCTCGGTGAAAATCGAGCGCTGTGTGCGCTTTGATTGCGAAGAAGCCTGCAACACCCAGCATGGCGGCGATTGGCGGGCGCGCCTGGCCTGATACTGCGGCGATGCAGATGTTTCGGTTCGGCAGGTCGACCGTGTTGATGCCTTCGCAGGCAAGCCAGCTCCCACAGTGATTGTGGGAGCTGGCTTGCCTGCGAAGGCATCGACTGGTTGTACCTGAAGCACCGAGGGGCTTGCATCCTGGCGGTAGGCTGATCATTCCAGTGGCCGCAATGACGACGCCACCAGCAAATCCCGCGTATACGCATGCTGCGGCGCCTCAAACAGTTGCTGCGTACTCCCCGCCTCCACCACCACACCGTCCTTGACCACCATCAAGTCGTGCGCCAACGCGCGTACCACGGCCAGGTCATGGCTGATAAACAGGTAGGTCAGGCCGTGCTCCTCCTGCAAGCGGCGCAGCAGGCTCACCACTTGTTTTTGCACGGTGCGGTCCAGCGCCGAGGTGGGTTCGTCGAGCAGGATCAGGTCCGGCTTGATCACCAGTGCGCGGGCGATGGCGATGCGTTGGCGCTGGCCGCCGGAAAACTCGTGGGGGAAGCGGTGGCGGGTGTCGGGGTCGAGGCCGACGTCGCGCAGTGCGCTGATCACTTCGGCTTCACGCTGGGCGGCAGTGAGGTCGGTGTGTACACGCAGGCCTTCTTCGATGATTTGCTGCACGCTCATGCGTGGGCTGAGGCTGCCGAACGGGTCCTGGAACACCACTTGCAGCTTGCGCCGCCACGGCCGCAGCGCCTTGCCTTTGAGCGCGTCCAGGGCCTGGCCTTGAAAGCGGATGCTGCCCTGGGCGTCGATAAGCCGCAGGATCGCCTGGCCGAGTGTGGACTTGCCCGAGCCGGACTCGCCGACAATCCCCAGGGTCTTGCCGCGCTGTAAGCGCAGGTCGATGCCGTCCACCGCCTTGATCGGCGGTTTGCGCCGCAACAGGCCGCCTTGGGCGAACCAGACCCGAAGGTCGTCGACCTCCAGCAGGTTACCTGCCGGTTCACGTTCAAGCGCACGCCCTTCGGGCTCGGCTTCCAGCAACTGACGGCTATAGGCATGTTGCGGCGCGCCGAACAGCGCCTGGCAGTCAGCCTGTTCGACGATCTGCCCCGCCCGCATCACCGCCACGCGCTGGGCGATGCTGCGCACTACGTTGAGGTCGTGGCTGATCAACAGCAGCGCCATGCCCAGGCGTTGTTGCAGGTCTTTGAGCAGCGCGAGGATGCGCCGCTGCACGGTCACATCCAGCGCAGTAGTGGGCTCATCGGCGATCAATAGCAGCGGCTCACAGGCCAGCGCCATGGCGATCATCACCCGCTGGCGCTGGCCGCCGGAGAGTTGATGCGGGTAGGCATTCAGGCGTTGGCGCGGCTGCTGGATGCCCACCAGTTCGAGCAGTTCCAGCACCCGTTCGCGTGCGGCGGCGCCGCCCAGGCCTTTGTGCAGCAGCAAGGTTTCGGACAGCTGGCGCTCGATGCTGTACAGCGGGTTGAGCGAGGTCATCGGCTCTTGAAAGATCATGGCGATGCGGTCGCCGCGAATCTGGCGCAGGCGCGCAGGCGGCGCGCCGAGCAGTTCTTCGCCCAGGTAACGAATGCTGCCTCGGGTGCGCGTGGTGTGCGCCGGCAGCAATTGCAGGATCGAATGCGCGGTCACCGACTTGCCGGAGCCCGACTCGCCCACCAGCGCCAGGCATTCGCCGGCGCGAATATCCAGGTCAATACCCCGTACCGCCTTATGCCCTTCGAACGCCACCTGCAGGTTACGGATTTCAATCAACGCATCAGTCACGGCACAGCTCGCTTTTCAGGATCGAGGGTCAAAGGCGTCACGGCAGGCTTCGCCGATAAACACCAACAGGGACAGGATCAGCGCCAGCGCAAAAAACGCTGTCAGCGCCAGCCATGGGGCTTGCAGGTTGTTTTTGCCCTGCCCGATCAACTCACCCAGCGAGGCGCTGCCGGTGGGCATGCCGAAGCCGAGGAAATCCAGGGCCGTGAGTGTGGAAATCGCGCCGGTCAGAATGAACGGCAGGTAGGTCAAGGTGGCGGTCACCGCATTCGGCAAAATGTGTCGCAGCATCACCGCGAAATCGCCTACGCCGAGGGCGCGAGCGGCTTTGACGTATTCCAGGTTGCGCCCGCGCAGGAACTCGGCGCGCACCACGTCCACCAGGGTCAGCCAGGAAAACAGCGCCATGATCCCCAGCAGCCACCAGAAGCTCGGCTCGACAAACCCGGAAAGGATGATCAGCAGGTACAGCACCGGCAGCCCGGACCAAATCTCGATCAGGCGCTGGCCCAGCAAGTCGATCCACCCGGCGTAATAACCTTGCAGCGCGCCGGCGGCGATACCGATCAAAGCGCTCACCAGGGTCAAGGCCAAGGCAAACAACAGCGATACACGGGTGCCGAAAATCACTCGCGCCAGTACGTCCCGCGCCTGGTCGTCGGTGCCCAGCCAGTTCTGCGTGCTGGGCGGCGTGGGCGAAGGCGCGGTGAGGTCGTAGTTGACCGTGTCATAACTGAACGGGATGGGCGCAAACAGCATCCAGCCGCCCTGCCCTTCGATCAGCTCGCGCACATAAGGGTCGCGGTAGTCCGGTTGAAACGGCAGGGTGCCGCCGAAGTCCTGTTCGGTATAGCGCTCGAACGCCGGCAAATACAGCGCGCCCTGGTAAGACACCAGCAAAGGTTTGTCATTGGCCAGCAGCTCACCGCCCAGGCAAGCGACAAACAGCGCCAGAAACAGCCACAACGACCACCAGCCCCGGCGATTGCGTTTGAAGTGCAGCCAGCGGCGGCGTGTGGTCGGGGAAAAAGCCTGCATCAATGCGCCCTCGCAGAAAAATCCAGACGCGGGTCCAGCAGCCGGTAGCACAGGTCACCGAGCAATTTGATCACCAGCCCCACCAGGGTGAAGATAAACAGCGTGCCGAACACCACGGGGTAGTCCCGCGCCACCGCCGCTTCGTAGCTCAGGCGGCCGAGGCCGTCGAGGGAGAAGATCACCTCAATCAGCAGCGAGCCGCCGAACAGCATGGCGGTAAGCGCCTGGGGCAGCCCCACTACAATCAACAGCATGGCGTTGCGAAACACATGCTTGTACAGCACCTGTTTTTCGCTGAAGCCCTTGGCCCGTGCGGTCACCACGTACTGGCGGCTGATTTCATCGAGAAAGCTGTTTTTAGTCAGGATGGTCAGGGTGGCAAAACCACCGATCACCAGCGCCGACACCGGCAGCACCAGGTGCCAGAAATAATCCACGACCTTGCCCGCCCACGACAGGCTGGCGAAGTTTTCCGAGACCAGCCCGCGCACCGGGAACCAGTTCAACAGGCTGCCACCGCCAAACACCACGATCAGCAACAACGCAAACAGAAACGCTGGCATGGCATGGCCGATGATCACCGCCGCGCTGCTCCACACGTCAAAGCGGCTGCCATGGCGCACGGCTTTGCGGATGCCCAGCGGGATCGACACCAGGTAGCTGATCAGCGTGGCCCAAAAACCCAGGGATAAGGTGACCGGCAGTTTTTGCAGGATCAGGTCGGTGACCTTGGCGCCGCGAAAGAAGCTGTCGCCAAAATCCAGCCGCGCGTAGCTGCTGAGCATCAGCCACAGGCGTGCGCCCAAGGGTTTGTCAAAGCCGTACTGGCGTTCGATATCGGCCACCAGCGCCGGGTCCAGGCCACGGGTGGTGCGCGCCTCATTGCTGCCGGCTTCCACGCGGGTGCCGGCGGCGGAGGCCTGGGTGCCGATGCCTTGCAGGCGCGCGATGGCTTGCTCCACCGGGCCACCGGGTGCGGCCTGCACAATGAAAAAATTGACCAGCAAAATGCACAGCAAGGTCGGCACGATCAGCAATAAACGGCGTGCGCTATAGGCCAGCATGTTGGCTCACCTCGGTCAGTTCGCGCATTTGGGCAGTGGTCAACGGCGTGGGGCTCAGTTCCCACCAGGTGTCGATGCCCACCTCGTTGAGCGGCGAGGTGCGCGGGCGGCCGAAACGGTTCCACCACAGCGACGACGAGCCCGGCGGGTAGTAGTTGGGAATCCAGTAGAAGCCCCACTGCAAAACACGATCGAGGGCGTGGGCGTAGCGCATCATGGTCGGGCGGTCGTTGGCGCGCACCAGGCCATCGATCAACGCGTCCACCGCCGGGTTGCGCAGCGCCATGTAATTGTTGGAGCCCGGGTCGTCGGCGCTTTCGGAGCCAAAGTAGTTGATCAACTCGCGGCCCGGCGATGGGCTGACCGGGTAGCCCACAACGATCATGTCGTAGTCCCGCGCGCGCACGCGGTTGGTGTACTGGGCCGAGTCGATCATGCGAATGTTGAAGCCGATGCCGATCTGCGCCAGGTTGCGCTTGTACGGCAGCAGCAAACGTTCGAACCCCTTCTGGCTGTTGAGGAAGGTGAACTGCAACGGCGTGCCCTCGGCATTCACCAATTGGTCGCCCTTGGGTGTCCAGCCCGCCGCTTCGAGCAACTTCAAGGCTTGCGCCTGCTGGGGCCGAATGCGCCCGCTGCCGTCGGTGTGCGGCGGTTGATAGACCTCATCGAACACCGCCTCCGGCACCTGGCCGCGCCAGGGTTCAAGTAGCGCCCGCTCCTGGGCATCGGGCAGCTCACTGGCCGCCAATGGGCTGCGGGAAAAGAAGCTGCGCTGGCGCAAGTACATGCCGTGCATCATCTGCCGATTGCTCCAGTCGAAATCCCACAACAGGCTCAATGCCTCACGCACGCGGCGGTCCTGGAACTGCGGCTTTTGCAGATTGAATACAAACCCCTGGGTGCCCTGCACCGCGTTCGGTGCCAGTTGCTCACGTTGCAGGCGGCCGTCGCGCAGGGCTGCGCCGTCGTAGCCCACCGAGTAGCTGGTGGCAGAGAACTCACGATTGAAGTCATAGCCCTGGGCTTGCAGGATCTGGCGCGACACATCGGTGTCGGCAAAAAACTCCAGGCGCAGGGTGTCGAAGTTGTACTGCCCTTTGCTCACCGGCAGGTCTTGCCCCCACCAGTTCTTGACCCGCTCGAAGGTGACGCTGCGGCCGTTGTCCACTGCGCTGATGCGATAAGGGCCGCTGCCCAGCGGCGGTTCAAACCCACCGCCGTTGGCGAAATTACGCCCGCGCCACCAATGCTCCGGCAACACCGGCAACGAGGCGATGTCCAGCGGCAAGGTGCGGTTGTCGGCGTTTTTGAAGGTAAAGCGTACCTGGGTCGGTGACTCCACCAGCACCTCGTCCACATCGGCAAAGCTTTGGCGGTAGGCCAGGCTGCCCTGGGTGGTGAACAGCTTGAAGGTGTAGGCCACGTCTTGGGCGGTGATGGGCGTGCCATCGGCAAAGCGTGCCTTGGGGTTGAGGTAGAAACGTATCCAGGTGTGGTCGTCCGCCAGTTCCAGGCGCTGGGCCACCAAGCCGTACACCGTGTACGGTTCATCTTGCGCGCGGTAAGCCAGCGGACTGTACAGCCAGCCCTGGATCTGGGTGATGCCGGTGCCTTTGTCCACATAGGGGATCAGGTGATCAAACGGGCCGCCTTCCATGGACGAGCGGCGAAAACTGCCGCCCTTGGGGGCGTTCGGGTTGACGTAATCCAGGTGCTGGAAGCCCGCCGGGTATTTTGGCGCCTCCCCGTATACCGTCAGCGCGTGCGTGGGTTGAGCGAGTAGAAACGGCGCCCACAGTCCTGTCAGCAACGTACCCAGGATTAAACGAAACAGGGTCACAACGGTGGCTCCTTTTTTGAACACACTGAAGATCAAGTATGGAAACTGGCTTGCTGTGGCGAGGGAGCCTGTCGAATCGTTCAACCGTCCCGTTCGACAGCGCAGCTGGAGCCGGCTTTTTTGGGGGCGCTTCGCACCCCAGCGGGAGCAAGCTCCCTCGCCACAAAGCCAGCTCCCACAGTTGAATGGCTTTGTTCTTGAGCCAGTACTTCAGGCTCAGAAGTTGTAGGAAACCCGGCTATACAACGTGCGCCCAAACGGGTCGGAATAACGCGGGTCGTAGCCACTCTGGAACGTCGAGGTCTGGTTGCTGAACGGTGGCTCGCGGTCGAACAGGTTCTGCACGCCCACGGTGATCTGCGCGGTATCACGCCAGGTATAAGTGCCGGCCACGTCCCACACGCTCCAGGCGCCGACTTTGTCGTGGTAGGCGCGGTTGTAGTCGTTGTAGCCGCTGGTGTAGCGGTTGGTCAGCGAGGCGCCGAGCGGGCCCTGGTTCCAGGTGCCGGTCAGGCTGTGACGCCAGCGCGCGACGGCGCCGGCCGAGGAAAAATCACCGCCGCGAAAGTCACCGGCCTTGTCGATGTAGTCGCCCTTGAGCTGCTGCTGGTACACATAACGATCAACGTAAGTGCCTTGCAGGTTGGCGCCGAACTGGCCGAATTTTGATTCGGCAAAGCGGTAGTCGAGGCTCACGTCGACACCATTGGTCTTGACCTTGCCCAGGTTGGCGAGCCCGGTGACGATATGGTCGATGGAGCCATCGGCCTTGCGCACGATACGGTCGGCGTACAGGTCCGGTTGTTCAAACACCGCCGACTCCGGGAATTCAGCGATCTGGTTGGCGATTTTGATCCACCAGAAATCCAGGCCCACGGACAGGTTGGTGACCGGCTGGTACACGAAGCCTAAGGTTACGTTGCGTGCGGTTTCGGGGCTCAGGCTCTGGTTGCCGCCATTGCGGCTGAAGAACTGCTGCGCACAGTCGCGGTTGGCCAGGCCGCCGTTGCTCGGCCGGCCACCGGCGCACAGGCGCGGGTCGTTGTAGTTGGCCACGGTGAAGGTGGTGAAGTTCGGGTTGTACAACTCATACAAGGACGGTGCCCGGAAGCCTTCGCTGTAGGCGCCACGCACCACCAGCTCGCGGAACGGCTGGAAGCGGAACGAGTATTTGGGGTTGGTGGTGTTGCCAAAATCACTGTATTTGTCGTGACGCAGCGCCGCCGAAAGTTCCAGGCTGTCGAGCACCGGCACATTCACCTCGGCGTATTGCGCCGACACAGTGCGGTCACCCGCCACGGTGGCGGCCGGGTCGACGCCCAGGCTTTGCACATTGGCGGCAAAGGCGGCGAAGTCCTGGTGGAAGTCTTCCTTGCGGTACTCACCGCCCAGCGCCAGCGCCGACGGCCCCGCACCAAACCAGTCGCCAATGTCGCGACTGATGCGCCCATCGATGCTTTTGACCCGGCCCACGGCCGTGCCGTAATCGCCATCCACGCCACTGGCATCCAGCAAGGCGCGGCCAGCGGCTGACTGCGGGCCGAACGGGTTGATCACACCGGTGTTGATGCCATTGGCCACCGCGCGATCATCCACATAGCCGCTCTGGATCGCGTTGGTGACTTTGTTCTGGTTGTAGGCCGCGCCGACGTTGTAATCCCAGCCCGCCAGGGTGCCTTCGAAGGTCAGCAGCAGGCGCTGGCCGACGTTGTCGTCTTCATGCTTGCGCGGCCCTACTTCGCTTTCGCGCCAGTTCACGTCGACCGGTTGCGTGGGGTCCAGCGCAAATTGGCTCGGGCCTGGGGTGATGCCGTTGCCAGGGTAGTACGGCGTGCCGGGTTGCACTTGCAGGCCTTGCAGCAAGCCGGGGCCGATTTGGGTGCGGTTAAGGTTGCGCGCCCAGAAGTATTCGAGGCTCACAGTGTGGTCATCGGCCAACTTGCCGCTGGCCTTGCCGAAAAACGAGGTCTTTTCGGTTTCCGGCACCAGGTCCAGGTAGCTCCACAGCGATTGCCGGCAGATGCCGCTGCGCGAAATCAAGCCGGGGGCATTACAGCCGGACGCCGCCAACGGGTTGCTCGCATTCGCACCCTGGCTGTAGTTGGCCGGCGAGGCGATGCCCGAGGAATAATCCAGGCCACGGCCCGGCTGGTAGTTGTAGGTGTAGTCGCGGTCCTTGGCCTTGAGGCTTTGCTGTTTGTCGTGGCTGACCACGCCAAACACGTTGAAGCGGTCTTCGTCCAGGTCGCCAAAACCCCAGCTGCCGCTGAAGTTATTGGTTTCACCGCCGCCTGCGCGGGTTGGCGTGCTGCCGCCCAGGGTCAGTTGGCCGTCGGTCACGCTTTTTTTGGTGATGAAGTTGATCACCCCGCCGATGGCATCCGTGCCATACAGCGCCGAGGCGCCGTCGCGCAGCACTTCCACGCGGTCGATGGCGGCAAACGGGATGGTGTTGAGGTCGACCCCCGAACCATTGATCGCATTGGTGGCGTTGTTGGCCAGGCGGCGGCCGTTGAGCAGCACCAGGGTTTTGTTCGGGCCGATACCGCGCAAATCGGCAAAGGCCGCCCCACCGCTACTGGAGCCGATCGAGCGACCGGAGCCGACCGAGGACTGGTTGGCGGAAATGCGGCTGATCAGTTGCTCGGTGCTGGTGACGCCCTGTTTTTTCAGTTCTTCGGTGCGCAGGATGGTCACCGGCACAGCAGTTTCCGCATCGACCCGGCGGATGGCGCTGCCGGTGACTTCGATGCGTTGCAATTGTGGAATGACCGAGGGGCTTTCCACGCCGGTCGCAGCTGAAGCAGGGGCGGCTGGCGGCGGTGCGGCGCTCAAGACGATGCCGCTGGCGCTTTCGCTGTCCTGCAAATCGGTGCCCTGCAAGGCGATTTGCAGGGCCTCGCCGGCGCTCAAATCGCCCTTGATCGCCGGCGCATTCAGCCCGCTGACCAAGTGTTGCTCAAACGAAATCGGCTTGCCGCTTTGCTGGGAAATGCTCAGCAGGGTTTTGTCCAGCGAACCGGCCGGAATATCCAGCGGCGTGGCGGCCACGGTGCCGGTGGCGACCGTGGCGGCGAGGCTGAGTAAAAAGCGTGTGTGTCGTGGCGTAGGCATGCGTCGGGGCTCCCTGTCCTTTGTCTGGTTATGCAGGGTTGTGCGGCGGCGCCGAGGTTTTTATAGGGCGCCGGTTAGACCGTTAACGCATGTCCTTATGCACTCATTTGCCGAAGTGGTAACTCACGTCCAACCAGACTTGTCGGCCGTAAGGGTCGTAGTTGCCGACCGGGTAGTACGGCCACGCGGAGTCATCATGCTTGTAGGTGTTGAACAGGTTGTTGACGGTCAGGCCGACGCTGGCTTCATCCGTCACCTGGTAGCGCGCACTGGCGTTGAAGGTGGCCCACGGCGACAGGCGCCCGGTGCCTGCGGCGTTGGTGACGCTGCCATACCGCAAGCCGGTCAGGGTGGTGGTGAAACGCTGGTAATCCCAGGTGAGGCTGGCGTTGACCTTGCTGCGCCAGTCATAGAAGTTGGTGCTGCTGCGCACGTTCTGGGTTTGCGCCTGGTCCGAATCCTTGAGGTAGTGGGACAGCACCAGGCTGTAGCCGATCACCGAGCTGAACGCGCCGTACTCGCCCGCGCCCCAGCGGATATTGCTCTTGAGGTCCAGGCCGCTGGCCCGCTCGCTGGCAGCGTTGATGGCATTGATGTGCACCTGTTGCAGCTGGTTCGGGTCGACGGCGGCGTTGCCGGCATTACGTTGCACACGTGCCAGCACGTCGGCGCAGGTGGTGGCGTCGAGCAGGCCGTTGCGGCATTGGTCTTCCTGTTGCAGCAGGCGGTTGATGTCGACGGTGGTCAGCAAATCCTTGATCTGCACGCGCCAGAAGTCGGCCGACACATCGAACTGGCGCGACGGCGACCAGACCACGCCATAGGTCCAGGATTTACCACGCTCAGGCGCAAGGTCCGGCGTGCCGCTTTGGGTGTAGTCGACGCGCCCGCGGTTGCACGCGCTGTCGATGCCCTTGCTGCAACCGTAGTAGTCGATCTGGTCGGGTTTGTAGCCCCGGGTATCGGCCTGGTAGATGTAGTTGAGGTCCGGCGCTCGGAAGCTGGTGCCATAGCTGCCACGCAACAGCAGGCTGGTGATCGGCCGCCACTCAAGGCCCAGGTTGTAGGTTTTCTGTTGCTCGGAGCGGCCACTGAATTTGTACTGGTCCCAACGCCCGGCAGCCGAGGCCAGCAGCGTGTCGGTGACGGGAATGCTGAACTCGCCGCCCGCCGCATAACGGTCGCGCGAACCGCCGGAATTGGAGGCCGGTGTGGTGTTGTAGAAGGTGCCGTCGTTAAGTTGGTCATCCACATGCACGCTGTAGGACTGGCGCCCCACTTCGGTCACACCGGCAAACCCCACCGGCCCGGCCGGCAGCTCGAACAGGTCGCCGTTGATGTTGGCGCTGAAGGTCTGGGACACCGACTTGCTCTTTTGCACCAGGTTGCCGCGAAACTGCCGCCACTGCTCTTCGGTCAGCGGCTGGTCGAGCCGCGAAGGGTCCGGGGCAAACACCGGGTGGCCATCCTGCGTGCCCAGTTGCGGCCCCAGGAAGTAGTCGCGGATGCCGCTCAGCGGCGTGTAACGGGTGGTGCGGTCGCTGGTGTACTCGGAGCGGTTGGCCGCGAGCTGATAACCCCAGTCGCTGTTGGCGAACTTGTCTTCAAGGCCCAGGGTGCCGGTCCAGGACAGTTCGCGCCATTTGCTGTTGTTGCTGGTCTTGCCGCCGATTTCTTCCGCGGCGAAATTGCGCGACCAGCGCTCCAGGTTGCCGGTGGTCTGGTTGATAAAGTCCGGCGAGGTGAAGCTGGGTCCACGCGTGTTGTTCTGGGTGTGATCGAAGCCGAACATCAAGTCGGCAAACACCTTGCCGCTTTCGCTGAAGTGCCAGGTGCCCCGGGTGTAGCCGTCGTAGTTTTCCTTTTCGGCTTGCAGGGTCGAGTAGTCGTTGTAGTACTGGTTGGTGGTGCAGCGGTTGCCGGTATTGCCCAGCTTGCCGTTGTAGATACCACCGTAGGCACCGCAACCGGGGCCCAGGTACGCGCCGGTGTCGAGGTTGCGCCGGTAGCCGACGTTGACCGCCGGGCCATCGGTCATAAACCCGCGCTGGTTGCTCCAGATCGGCTGGCGGTTGGTCAGCTCCAGGCCGAACACGCCGTCAAAATCGCCCCAACTGTCGCCACCGCTGATTTGCAGGCGCTGGTTGTCACCGCCGCCACGCTCGGCGTAACCACCGCGCACGTTGACGTCCACGCCGCTGATCTTGTCCTTGAGGATGATGTTGACCACGCCTGCAATCGCATCCGAGCCATACACCGCCGAGGCCCCGCTGCTGAGGATTTCGATGCGCTCGATCATCACCGCCGGGATGTTCGCAAGGTTGGTGAAGTTGACCATGCCATCGTAGGCCGTGGGGTAGTCGGCCACGCGTCGGCCGTTGATCAGCACCAGCGTGTGGTTGGGCCCCAGCCCACGCAGGTTGAGGGCGCTGGCGGCTGGCTGGAAGGTGTTGCCGTAGTCTTCGCCCTGGGTCATGCCGGTGTTCTGGGTTTGCGAGGCGATGGCGTCGTAGACGTTTTTGTAGCCCCGGCTGGTGATCTCTTCGCTGCTGATCACCGTGACCGGCGACGGCCCTTCGACCTGCGCGCGGGCGATACGCGAGCCGGTGACCACGACTTTTTCCAGGGCCACATCGCCGGGTACTTTGGCCGCTACGGGGGCCGCCACGGGGACCGGCTTGATGCTGGCGGCGGGCGCCTTGGCAGCCCGGCGCAGTACCCAACCACCGTCGCCGCTTGGCACGGCATCCAGGGCCGACCCGCGCAGCGCCTGCTGCAACGCCTGCTCGGTGGTAAAACTGCCGCGCACCGGCGCGCTGGTGAGGCCCTGCACCAAGTCTTGCTGAAAGGAGATGGTCTGGCCGCTGCGGCGCGACAGGTTGAGCAGCGCCTGGTCAAGCGGGCCGCTGGCGATATCAAAATCGAAAGCCTGGGTATGCGTGGCCACGGCCGACGACGGTTGCCCGAAGGCCACCGCGCCATGGCCCGTCAAGGCCACGCCAATGGCCAGTGACAGCGCCGCCAGTGATGAGCGGCTGAGGTGTGTGAATTGCATGGTTGAGCGTCCCCACCAGTGTTATGCAGTTGATGGGTTGAACAACCAATCAGCGGTTTTTATAGGCGGCCGTTAGGCTAAAAAAGCATGGGCTTATAACGCTGCGCCAGCGCGCTTGCAGGTGGATAAACCTCTGCCTGCATTGGGGTGTGCAACAGCCTTCAAGTTTTTATAGGGCGCCGGCAAATTATTTTATCGACGCTCGATGCTGACCCAATAAGGGCTGTGGTAATCGATCTGCACCGGCAAGGATTTGGCCAGTAGTTGCAGGGCGCTTTGGCTGTCGTCCAGCGGGAAGATCCCACTCAAACGCAGGCTCGCCGCCTCAGGGCTGACGCGGATGATGCCGCGCCGGTAGTCACGCAGCGCCTCCACCACGTCACCCAATGAACGGTCGCGCACCTCCAGCAGGCCTCGCGTCCAGGCCGCCTCGCCGCCACTGGCGGCTTCGAGCTTGAGGATGCCTTGTGTGTCGAACGTGGCCTTCTGGCCGGCGTTGATGACCTGCACGGCGCCGCTGCGTGTGGTGATCTGCACCTGAGAGTGCAGCATCGTGATCTGCGTTTGGCCTTCGCCCTGCTGCACCAAAAACCGCGTACCCAACGCCCGCATGCGGCCTTGTTCAGTTTCGACAATAAACGGGCGCAGCCTGTCCTTGGCCACGTCCACCAGCAGCTTGCCATCGAGTAGCTGCAACAGCCGTTGCTGCGGGTTGAACTGCTTCACCACCTTGCTGCGCGCATCCAGGCTCAACGCGCTGCCGTCTTCCAGGGTGAGGTTCAAACGCTCGCCGGTGCCGGTGCGCAAAGTGTCCGCCGGCAACCCGCTGTCGTACAAGCGCATGACGATGCTCGCAAAGGAGGCAACCCCCGCCAACGCCAACGTATTGCGCAAAAAACTGCGGCGGCCAGAGGGTGCATTCAAGGTGTGCAACAAGCTGTCGCGGGGCATGCGCCGCAGGTCTTCGTTGCCCAGTACCGGCACGCCGCTGCCCATCCTATTGAAGATCTCGGCACGGCGTGGGTCGCCCTCGCGCCAGCGGCGGAAGGCACTGTGCTCCTGGGCACTGGCATGCCCGGATTGCAGTAACGCCATCCACTGCGCGGCTTCGTCGATCATGGCCTCATCGGATACGGTGGTGCTCATGGCTGCGCCATCGCCAGGTAGCAACGCTTGAACGCATCCGCCATGTACTGCTGCACCCGGCTGACCGAAACGTCCAGCCGCTCGCCGATTTGCGCATAGGTCAAACCATCCAGCTGGTGATACAAAAACGCCGCCTTGGCCTTGGCCGATAACCCGTCGAGCAAACGGTCGACCTCAAGCAGCGTCTCGATCAACACCAAGCGCTCCTCCGGCGACGGATGCGCCAACTGCGGCGCCAGCGCCAACGCTTCCAGGTAGGCGCGCTCCAGATCCTGGCGGCGCCAGCCCTCGTACATCAAGCGCCGCGCAATGGTGGTCAACAACGCTCGCGGCTCGCGAATGGCCGCAGGGTCCGGCAACGCCAGCACCCGTAAAAAGGTCTCCGACGCGATGTCCTGCGCCCCATGCGGGCACCCCATCGCGCGGCCAACGCGCGCGCAAAGCCAGCTGTAGTCACTCTTGAACATCTGGCCAATCAGACCGAAGTGCAGGTTCTGATTCACACCCATTGCATGCTCCATGCGGATAGCGGCCATCGGGCCTTGCTGTGAAGAGCGATGGAAAGTCATCGCAGGAAGGGCGGACTTTGCATGAAGGGGGTATAGGTTAGGAAAGAATAAAAAATTGCAAAGGGCTGCAAAAAAAGCATATGAAAAAATGAGATATACGGCCTGATGTGGGCGAATATACAAGGCGCTGGCGATGAAATTTAGAGTGCTTGTATTAGGCAAACCTTCATAAGCACTCAACATCCAACCCTTGATATACAACAAAAGGCATCAGCAAAAATCGAAGCCCATTTGAGCATGAGGCGTTTCATCCTTAACCGCGCTGCGCTTTTTCCCACGGGTCGCACTCGACGTCTTCTTTGTACGCGGTGGGGCTTTTAATACCTCTTCAACGTGATCATCAAACGTATGGCCAAACAGTGCTCGCAGGAATGCCTCTTGGTACACCTGAACATCCTCAGGCGAAAGCTGATCCCAAAAGGATTGACCAACATATTTCAGGTAAGCCGGGGGCACAGGGTACTCTTCAACTAAATCTTCAAGTACTGAACTGTAGGTCAAGATTTTTCCTTTCGATTCCCACCCACGCTCAAAGTGGTCCGCCTGATGGGGAATCGAGAAAGACGCCTTTTTGTACATTGACGAACTGTGTGTTGTGACACAAAAATTGGCACCCGCCCAAACATCATCGTTATCCGCACTTAATTGTGAAACCTGAAACAATTCGTCAAGTACTTCTGCAGCAGTGCCCGCGTCTAAAAACACTTCGTAATTATGACTGAAGTCATTGGGTTCAAGCCTGGCAACCCCGATGAGGTTGGGCAACATCAGCTTCATAGCGCTTCTAAAGCTTCTTACGTTTTGCGTATTTTCACACAGCACCTCAATTTGCGCCTGACGCCCCTCTAAAAACGTCTGAAACCTGGCTTGTTTTAACATTGTTTTTGGCGTGAGCGATTTAAACAACCCAGGGTTAATCGGCGAAATACTATACCCCTCGCCCATTCTGTCATTGGCAAAAGCCTCCAGGGAAGTGCACATCGTTTCGTAACAGGCCTCTGCGAACCACTCTGTTTCCCCGTCGGTGTAGTACTCCTCGGGCAGAGGCGTATTGTAGGCTAAGTAAGAAATCTTTAACGCGGCCTCCAACATACACGCTTCAGGTCTGCTATCGGTGCGCAGTACCAATGAGCGTTTGAGACAAAAGGGACCAAACTGCCTGTTTAAATCGTTTACCCTGCGGCGAATATCGCTGCTCACCCCCATTTTATGGCATATACCGTTCTCTCTGACGAGGATATATAAAAAGTGTCTTCCAAACATTAGAGCTCTCGCAGGTGCTGATTAACTTCCATCATCCGATAAAATAACGAAGTCGCCAATAGGACGATGAAGACTGAGCGGGATCAGCAGTGACCACTTGCACCCTTGTGCCAGAGGGCACTGCGCAGTTGTTTTTTCTCGCGTCTTGCCCTCAACTACAGCCTCACCCTCACACACGAGTATCAACCTTGGAACGCTATGAATCGCTGGTCATCGGCCTGGGTGCCATGGGCGCCGCCACGGTGTATCAACTGGCGAAAGCCGGTGTGAACGTCGCCGGTATCGACCGTCATCACCCGCCCCACACGCTGGGCTCCAGCCATGGCGACACGCGTATCACGCGGCTGTCGGTGGGGGAAGGCGCGCAATACGTGCCCATTGTGCGTCGTTCCCACGCTATCTGGCGCGAGCTGGAGGCGTTGTCGGGGGAGGCGCTGTTTGAGCAGTCGGGGTTGCTGGTGCTCACCTCTCGTGATGACTTTGATCCCAGCGATGCAACCGATTTCACCCTGCGCACCATTGGCCTGGCGCAAACCTACGGCATTGAACATGAGCTGCTGGACGCTGCGCAGATTCGCCAGCGTTTCCCGCAATTTGCCCAAGTGGCGCAGAGCGCCATCGGCTATTACGAACCTGGCGGCGGCTTCGTGCGCCCAGAGCGGTGCATTGATGTGCAGCTCACTTTGGCCGAACAACACGGCGCCACGCTGTACAAGGGCGAGACGGTGACTCACATCGGTTCGGATGCTCACGGCGTCACGGTGACCACCGACCAGCGCACGCTACAGGCCGACAAGCTGGTGGTGAGTGCGGGCAACTGGGCCGGCGAATTACTCGGCGCGCCGTTTGACCGGTTGCTGAGTGTTTACCGGCAACAGCTGTTCTGGTTCGCGCTGGAGCCTGGGGCCGACCTGGTGGGCAAATCCCCCACCTATATCCTCACGCACGACCAAGGCCAGACCCACTATGGTTTCCCGGCGTTGCCCGGCGAAGGCAGCCTGAAGCTGGCTACGGCGCAATATCACACCACTTCCACTCCGCAAACGCTGGACCGCACGGTCTCGGCAGCGCAAGCGCAGGAGATGTACGAACAGCATGTTCAGGGCCGTATCACCGGCGTGTCG
Source organism: Pseudomonas sp. FP2338 (assembly GCF_030687515.1). Classification (NCBI taxonomy): domain Bacteria; kingdom Pseudomonadati; phylum Pseudomonadota; class Gammaproteobacteria; order Pseudomonadales; family Pseudomonadaceae; genus Pseudomonas; species Pseudomonas sp. FP2338. The sequence continues at coordinate 4,269,707 of NZ_CP117436.1, forward strand.
GCCAAGGTGGTCAAGTCGGCGGTGTGTGCCTACACCGTGACGCCGGACCACGATTTCATTATCGACAAACACCCCACGCTGCAGCACACCCTGGTGGTGTCGCCATGCTCGGGGCATGGCTTCAAGCATTCAGCGGCGCTGGGTGAGGCGTTTGCGCAGTGGTGCATGCGTGGGTCGAGTGAGCTGGACCTGTCGGCGTTTTCGTTGAAGCGCTTCGACGGCAAAAGCGTTTAAGAAAATGCAGACACGAACCCGTGGCGAGCGGGCTCGCCACAAGGGGCAATTGTGCCTTCTGGCCCGACCTATTTGGCGAACGCGTATTCCCCGCCCTGCTCCACCGCCTTGCGGTACGCAGGTCGCGCCTGGAAGCGTTGCACCCAGGCCGCCAGGTTTGGATATGCCTGCAACTTGCCCTGGGCCTTGGCGATCTCGCCGATAAAGCTCATCTGGATGTCCGCGCCGCTCAATTCGTCACCGAGCAGATACGGCGTATCCGCCAGCACGTCATTCAGATAGCCCAGGTAGTTGGCCACTTCCGACTCGATACGCGGGTGCAACGGCGCGCCGGCTTCACCCAGACGACCGACGTAGAGGTTGAGCATCAGCGGCAGCATGGCCGAGCCTTCGGCAAAATGCAGCCATTGCACATATTTGTCGTAGGTCGCAGAGGCAGGATCAGGTTGCAGGCGGCCTTGACCATGGCGGCGGATCAGGTAGTCGATGATCGCGGCGGATTCGATCAACACCAGGCTGCCATCTTCGATGACCGGGGATTTGCCCAGTGGGTTGATGGCCTTGAGTTCCGGTGGTGCCAGGTTGGTTTTCGGGTCGCGCTGGTAGCGCTTGATTTCGTAAGGCAGGCCGAGTTCCTCCAGTAGCCAGAGGATGCGCTGTGAGCGCGAGTTGTTAAGGTGGTGAACGGTGATCATGGGCAACTCCGCAGGGCAAGGGTGAGTATCAGGGTATGAGACTATGCCAGCACTGAGGAGTGCCCATGATTTATTGTGGCAGCCCCTTCACGAGAGGCTGCCCCTCAAGAGGCCGTGATCAGGCGACGGCGGTCAAAAGCACTTCTTTCTTGAGCGCATCCACCAAGTCCTCCATCGTTGCATACCGCTTGCCTTGCAACTGCGGCCAGCGCTCGATAGACAACTGCCCCAACTCGTCACTTTTTATCGGGGTGGTAATAATCTCTCCAGTCCTGGAACGGTGAAGCAGACGGGCTTGTGTGGATGAAGCGTACTCGATCAGGAAGTCACCGATGTTTTTCAGGCGCACGCTCGGCAGGGTCGAAGCGGAAACCGCCGTCAACTGCACATCCGTCTTGAGTGCATGAATCAAAAAATCCAAATTTGGGTAACGCTTTGCTTGCAACTGTGGCCACCGCTCAATAAAGAACTGCCCCTTATCGTCAATTTGAACAGGCGTGGAAATAATATCTCCAGTGTTAGAACGATGGAGCACATTGGCTTGGGTCATTGAAGGCCGCTCGATCAGGAAATCGCCGACACTTCTGATCCATGTACGATCCGCTGCAACCATCGGGCGCGGCGCCGGCGTACCGGCTATACCGACATGCACCTTGAAGTCACTGCGAAGGGCCGTGCCCGGCGGCGTCTTGACCCCGCCTTCCAGGATTTCCCAGGCCCCACGGTGCAGAGGCAGTGCAAGGTCGGGCGCAACATCGCGTACCGTCAAGCTGACAGCATCCTGCAATTGCGCAATGCCTGGCACCCCCTGATAGATGTCGGCGTGGGCGCTGCCCATAAGCGCTACCCAATTATGCGGCCCCAGTGCCGCCTGATCAGCCTTGATCACCTCATTGGCAAAGTAACTGAACAGGCTCTCGCGGGCGTTCAAGTCGCGCATGCCTTTGACGTGGTAGCTGGCGGTGCAGTCGAGAGCCCGGACGCGGATGCCCGCCTTGTTCGCCGCTTTGACGACGTTGGTGTAGGTGTTTTCCCCCGTGTAACCTCTCATATGACCGAGGTCCTGCGCCCTCAGATAGCGCTTGAGATTTTCTGGCATTTTCAGCGTGTTATAAAAAACGTCCAGTTCAAGCTGGTGCAGATCGGTCAGCAGGTGTTCGAGATACAAGGTTTTTACACCCTGCTCTTTCAATAGCTTCATGTATTTGATCAGGAACTGTTTACTCGACTGATCCGCATGCGCTTCAGCAATAATCAGTCCGCGCTTGAGTTTGTACAGTTGCTTGACGAACGCCTCTTCACTGGTCGCCGTACCTAGCTCGACGAAGGTGGACCGTGCCGGGGGCGTGTAAGTGGCAAAGGCGGCTTTGGCGGACTTTTCCAAACGATTACGGGTGTTCTTGAACCCATTGAATGCTGCCTCATACGGGTGCCCACTCCCAAAGCCGTAGCGAGCATCCAAGTCACGATGCGAATGCACCATCTCATCCAGGTGCGCTTTCAACGACGCGGGCAGATCGAACTCAGTGTAATGGGACGGTGCAGCGGGCGCCGGCACCGCCCTTGAAGGACCCGCCGTCGGCAGCGCTTGTGATGCCGGCGCCATAGTCATCCGGTAATCACCCCGGGACAGCGCGGCGGAGGCAGTATCAGGCGAGATGCCCACCGCCTGGCCTTGGGTAACATCCTCCACACGCAGGGCGATGACATTCTGCAAGTCGGCCAGGCCCGGCACCTCTTCGGTGCTTCCTATGCGGTTATGGTCAACCAGGGCAATCCACCCCTCATCGGGGTCGTTTTTTGAAAGGGCTTTGTGGGAATAGAAGTTCCTGATTTGGCTGTTGCGCGGGATAAACCGCTCTTGTTCAGACAGCGCCAGCACATGCTCCATATGATATGAGCTCGAGGCGTCCACGCCATCGATCGCGACTTTGTGCTTGTGGGCTTCAAGCATCAGTTTACGGTAGGTAAAAGGCGCGTCCGCAGCCCAGCCCAAGCCTGCGTCGACTCGCGCCAAATGGTCTTCGACCTGTTTCAAGGCATGCGCAAGATTGCCCTTGGTTTCGCCGTTGATTATTTTAAGTTTGTTCCGGAACACATCGGCCGGCAGGTTTTCGATGTGCACGCGCTTGAGTCCTTGTGCTGCCAAGGCCGGCAGGTTTTCGATCAGTAACTGCTTACTGGCAACGCTGGTGTTGGATGCGCCAATGATCAGCGCCTTCTTGAGTGGGAAAAGGGTGGCAAGTACGGTAGACGGGCTGGAATCCGATGCCAGTACCGGAAAACCGGTGCGGTCTGGGCGTGCTGGAGGCGAGGCGTAAAGCGCCTGCGCATCTTCAGTCAGCTGTTTCACCTGATTGGGATAGCTGTCGCGTAGAGGCTTCAATTGAAGATAGGCCTCGTCAAGTGCGACAGGCGCAGTGACGTCGTCCGAATACTGGGTGAGGTTTTCCCTGAACTTGGGGTCGAGCGCGGATCTGAAGTCCTTGCCTTGCTCGGATGCAATCTCGTAGCGCGCCAAAGATTGGTCCGTCTCCTCCGGGAGTACGTCATACGTCTTTTTGCGGCCACCTCCCGCAACCCCGGAACGAACCCAATGGCCATCGCTATTCTGGTTGACCAGGCGTGCAGTTGACTGCAGTTGCCCAGTGACTGGGTCTTGGCGAAACAGCAGATGCCGCCCCAGGGAATCCGGTGCGTGCTTGACCCAGAACGGATGGCCATCGAACAGCACCTGTTTCATTCCGGCAGTAATGCCAGGGTCGATATCGTTGACCAGCGCGGCCTGCTTCAGCGCCTTGGTCACCGCCCGGGCGCGCAGTGCTTTGAGGGCCGGGCGAAAGTCAAACAGCACAGCGCCGCCTATATTGGCCAGGAAGCCAATGTAGTGTTTCAAGGCTTCGCCCGTGTCACCCTGTTGGTAGGCACTGATAGCGAGCATCGCGTCCTTGAACGCCAGCAAACCACCCAGGCCCAGGCTCAATACGGGAAAAGGGATAGTGGCGATGGCAGTGACCAATTCGACGCATGTCCACAAAATCCCCGTGATCATCTCCGTGCGATTGACCGTGGTGGCAATCACATCATCAATTTTTCGCTGCAACACCATGTTGTAGAGGTCATTGCGAAGGTCGGTCAGGGTGGTGGCGGGGGTTGTTCGGTCATAGCGCGCCGGGCTGGAGGTCGTACGGTCAATCGTCTCGGGTAAGCCATTGCGGGCAGTCTTCAGAAACGCTCCGATCCGTACCTGAGATTGGACCGGCACCCGACCCTGCAGGTAATCCGACACGCCGTCGACTATTTTCAGCCAGTAGTTGAACAACTTCGCCTCACGAAAGCTGACGCCATCGGGGGCGTTGGGGGTGTAGAGCAAAACCGGGTTGTTTGCATGGCTGAACAGGTAGTTGCCCATCACCCAGTCGCCGTCAATCGTCAGGCGATGTACCTGATAAGTGGTGCGGGTCGCCGCCACCGTGCTGCCAAGGCTGTCGATGGCACGCTCCAGCCAGGTCAAGTCGACCCGGGCGATATGACCGCGCAGGCAGCAATCGAGCGCCGCGTATTTCATCTGCAGTTGTGTAATCGCCAAGGTGGCGTCGCGGCGTTTGGCGTAACCGGGGCTGCTTGCGCTTTGCAATTTGCCGCGCACTTCGTCGATGTAGCGTTGACCTATCCATACACCGGTCACCGACCTTGATACGTTCTGCGGGGTCAGGCGACTCAGGTCGATGCCCGCCGGCCCGCTGAACGTGGCCGAGGTGGAGAATTTTGCGTCGATGAACCCGATGTTATCCGTGTAACCGTCTCTGTACAGCCGGGTATAGGTGATGGGCTTGGGCAGTCCACCCAACAGCGGCCACGGCGCCGAAACGTATACGGTGTCCGGGTCAACATCATTCTGAGGGCGGCCCAGCAGCGTATTCAGGCTGAGTTTGGCCTTGTCGTGCAGATAGGCATTGAAGGTAATGAAACTGGCTTCCGAATCAGGCAGGGCGTTATAGGTGCGCAAGGCACCTGCGGCATCTTCGGCAAGGCTGGTCAACCGGGTTCGGTCCGCCGCCTGGGCTGAGCGATACCATGGCGGGGTGCTGTATTCGTAGTCGTCCTGCGCTGCGCGTTGCCCATGCAGGACCATGGCGTCCAGGCAGACCGTGTGGGAGCACACAGGGCCGAATGTCACCTCCTCATGTTCCTTTGCGTCGGGCTTGAAGCCCAACCCTGTGAGGAACGTGCGCATCTTCGGGCGAAAACGCAGCGGGCATTGCTCCAACAGGTAGTCGCTCATGGTGCGACCCTTTAACTGCGTTTTGTCATCGGCCCAACCGATGATATGCGCCTGGCATTCGAGCTCGGTGGCGAACGCCAGGAACTGTCGCTCGCGCGGCGAATCCGGGGTGCACAACAGCAAACGCCGGATTTGGCCGGTGGCATCTTCCTCGCGCAATAACCACAGGTCTTTGAGTTGCGCGCCATGCAGCAGCACGGTGCGTGCGCACAGGAGCGGGTTCGTACCGGCCCGCAACGTTTCGAACAACCTGTGGTCTGCCGGGCTCAGGTCGCCTCGCAACCGGGCGACAAAGGCAAGCAACACCAGGCGATGATCAAACAGGTCGCGAGACGCGTTTTTGAATCTGACCTCGGTCTGCATTTCTTTTTGTAGCGCGGCAAAATCCAGGCGCGGTTGCAGGGCAGGTTCGCGGAGTATGTCGAGCAGGCTTTGCGCACTCAGAACGGCATGATCACCTTGCAGTGGCGCGTTCGCATAGGTGAGGGTGGTATTGGTCAGGAAGTCAGAACCGGGCAACTCGTCGCCGGTGTGCAGCCCGTCATAGCTTAATTGCACCAGATTGCGGGTCTGCTCATAGGTGCCGACATTGGCGACGTTGCGCCGGGTCGTGATGTGCAAGTGGAGCGGGTCCAGGTCGTGGATTTCCAGCGCTTCGTCCAGATACTCGGTCAACTGGAAATTGGCCAGCGCTTGAGGCGAAGCGGCAGGTCCCAGTAACTCGATATAGGTTGCCCGGGCCTGATTGTAATCCTGCATGTAACGACTCAGGGTGTCCTGGTCCGCCGTAGCCGCGTTGCGATACCAATCCGGCAGGCTGTTATAGACGCTGCGCTCGAGTAGCTGTTGGCGCCTGAACGCCAAGCGTGACGACAAGTCTGGCAGCGCTGCTGTCACCGCGTTGTCCAATGCTGACTTGAGCTGCGTTGCCTCGTGCAATGGGTTGTCTACCAGGCTCAATGCCAGTTCGATGTCCTGGCTGCGCTTGTCGATAATCGCGTTGTAGGTGTGTTCGAACAGTGGCTCGCCGTCAATGGGCAGCAATTGCAAAGGCCAGATATCGCCGACATCCAGCGTTTGATAACGTACAGGCAAGTGTCGGCAGAACTCCGCTCGACCCGCCGGTAGCGCCAAAGTCGCCTTGAGGCTCTGGTCGAGCTGCACCAGAGAGTCGAAGGCCTCCAGCCCCCGGTTTGGCGTGAACAACAAGACCTGGCCGAGGTTTTCTACCGACGTCAGGTTGTCCACGACTGGGCTGGACTTTCTCGTAAGAACGAAGGCCCCGGCAAATTCCACAGTTTTGTCCTGATAGCTGAAATTGAGCGCGTACATGCCAGGACGAAAGGTCGGGCCTCGGGAGCAGTCTTCAACCATGAGCTGTTCGGCAGGGCTTAGCAGGTAATCGCGCACATCCAGCTTGGCCTGCTGCTCCAACGCGCCAAGACCGGCCGCCTGGGTGAGGTAGCTCTTGCGGCCTAGAATGCCCACCGTGCTGACTTCGTCAAGGCCTAGCAGGTGCTTGTTCAAGTCGGTTTTGAGTTGGGTAAGCAACGTCTTGCCGGCCTCTTGGGTGAGATCTGCCCCCGTCAATGCCTCAAACAAGCTGCGTGACCTCGCCAGCAAGACTTTGTTGGCGTCGATCAGGTTGGTGTTCACCGCTTCCAGCGCAAGCAGTTCGGGTGGTAATACCACAGGCTCCAGGGTTTGCGTGCGCAGGCCCGGGTCGATCTCAAGCAGGTGTGTACGATTTTCCTGAAACGTCGGTGACGCGGATGTAGGGCTTGGCGTGCTCATGGGCACGGTCCTCATGCTGATGGAATGAACCCTCAGCATGAGAGCGAGCCTGGGTGTATCGGCGGTACATATTGTTCAGCGGCCGGCGCCTCAGACCAGCCGGAACCGCGCGGTGTTGTCACTCAATGCGCGACTGCCCTTACTCAAGGTATCCGCCGCCGAATTGACCGCCCGTGCGCCGTCCAGCAAGCGCCCTGCCGCCTGGTCGACCTGCTGGATATTGCCGCTGACTTCATCGGCGGTGGCGGCCTGTTCTTCCACCGCTGCCGCGATTTGCGCCAGGGTGTCGGTGACGTGCTGCACCGCACCGGCAATTTCGCCCAGGCGGGTGCCCAGGCCCGTCACGGATTCGGCGTCGGTCAGTGCCTGGTCGCACGCCGCGCCCATCAGGCTGACGGCTTGGCTGACGGTCGCGCGCAGGCTGTCCACGGTGCCGGCGATTTGTGCGGTGGACGCCTGGGTGCGTTGCGACAGGCTGCGCACTTCATCGGCCACCACGGCAAACCCACGGCCCTGCTCGCCCGCACGCGCAGCCTCGATGGCCGCGTTGAGCGCCAGCAGGTTGGTCTGTTCGGCGATGCCACGAATGGTGTCGACCACCGACTGAATCTGCTGGCCCTGCTGGCTGACCTGCTCCAGGGCGTTGGCCGTGTCGGTCAGGCGCTGGTTGAGTTGCTGGATACTTGCCGTGGTGCGCTGGCTGTCGCGGCTGCTGTCTTCGGCGATGCGCCTGGTGTGCTGCGCGCTGCCCGAGGCCTGTTCGCAACTCTTGGCCACGCCCATGGAGGTGGCGGCCAATTGGGTCGCAGCGGCCGCAATCTGGCTGATTTGGTGTTGCTGGTCTTCAACCTCGGTAAGGGTGCTGCCCGCCTGCGCATTCAGGGTGAGCACGGCTGAACCGAGTTGCTGGGTTTCGTGATTGACGCCCAGCAGGCTGGTGCGCAGTTGCATCACCGCAACGTTGAGTGCCCGGCTGATCGCGGCCAATTCATCACGCCCTTCTACCGCCACTTCGACGCACAGGTTACCGTCGCGCAACGACTCGGCCAGTGTGGTGATGCCACTGGCGCTGCGGCGGATCGAGGCTTGCAGACAGATAAACAAGTACAACGCGGCCAGGGCCAGCAGGCTGAACGTCGCCGCCACCGGAATAAAGTGCTGGAGCGAACGCTCGCGGTAGTCACTCAGGCGCGCATCCAGTGAGTTAAGCGACTGGCTGCGCAACGCCCCCAACGCGCCCAACATGCTGTCGACGCTGCGGTCGAAGGCGACGCTGTCCAATTTGATGGTGCCGCCGAACACGCCGTCGTCCAGGGTTTTAAGCTCGTTATCCAGCAGTTGCAGGCTGCTGTCATATTGCGCTGTCCACGGCTCGATCCCGGGAAATGGCTTGGCTTTGAGCGAAGCGGCGGCCTTGACCAACTGGTCGCGCGCATCGCCGATACGGCCGCGCAGGTCGCGCATCTGCAAGCGGCTTTGCAAGGTGAACTGCCCCGAGGCGATAGACGACTGGCCAACGCTGGCGGTGCGACCGATGCGCTCGATCAGGTCCGGGGTGTGCTGGGTGGAGATCTGCATCAGCAGGTAGGTCTCCAGCCACGGGTCGAGGATCAGGCCGGTGTCCAGGGTGATTTGCTCGCGCAGGGTTTGCAGCGCCGTCAACGCGGCGGTGAAACGGTCGTAGCCGTCCGGCCACCAGCCCACGGTGCGCAGGGACTGGGTGTCCATGCCCTTGACCGCCGCCTGCAACGCCTCGAAACGCGCAAGGGTGTCGGCGCTGGCATTGCGGGCTTTGAGCACCTCCCCCAGGGCTTGCAGGCTTTGCACAATCATCGGGTTGCCGGCATCCACTTTGTCCATGGCAGCCTGGGCGGCCGGGGTTGGCGCGTGGAGGATATCCAGCGCTTTCCAGCGCGCGGCCAGGTTGCGTTGCGCGCTCAATTGGCCATCGAGTGTGTCCAGGGCCAACAGTTGGTGCACACCGGACTGCTCGCTGCTGATCACGTTCAATTTGCCGCGATAGTCCGAGCCAATCATCCAGAGGCTCCCCGCCAGGGGCAGCATGAACAGGAAAAACAGCACCTGGAACTTGCGCGCAAAACCGAAACGGCCGAGCAAGTGGATACCGGGTGATAGAAGAGTGTGCATGGCCGACCGCTCCCGAAAACACGCTGGAAATGACTAGAAGCAAAATGCCATGTCATTGATTGAGAAGGCCCAAGCAAGATACGGGCCGTTACCGCTGTGCTGGAGATAGGCGCCTTGGCGATAAACCGGCGATGGCGCGCGCACAAAAATGGGGCAAAAACACTCACTGCCGGGCACACAATTGTCACCGTGCGCCTCTCGAGTAAAAAAAGTTCAACACCCACCTAAAGCATGATGGCACTTTGCCGATATCGCTTCTAAGATCACGCCTTCCATTGCCTTACCCAAGTCGTTAATTTCAAAATAATCAAAGGGATATTGATATGCCGCTTCCTCTCATCCTCGGTGCAGCCGCCCTGGTCAGCGCCGCCTATGGCGCCAAGAAAGGCTATGACGGTTACCAGAAGCATTCCGAAGCCGACGAAATCGTCAACAGCGCCAAACAGCGCTATGACGTCAAAAAGCGTGCGTTTGACGCGCAAGAAACCGCCACCACGTCGGCATTGAGCGTACTGGGCGAAAAAGAGCTGCAAATCGGTAAAAGCTTTAACGAGTTCAAAACCCTGGCTGACTCGCTTTTGCAGCAGTTGAACGCCGGTCGCCAGAACAAGCTGGAAATCAACATTCCCAAGCACAAGCTGCAAACCATCTCCAACTACAGCTACACCGCGATCGGCGTGCTGGGCTCTGCTGCCGGCGCCGGGGCTGCCGGGGCGGCTGCGGGTTTCGCGGTGTACGGCGGGGTGATGGCGCTGGGCGCAGCCTCTACCGGTACGGCGATCTCGTCGCTGGCGGGCGTTGCAGCCACCAACGCGACGTTGGCGGCCATTGGCGGCGGCTCGCTGGCAACCGGCGGCCTGGGCATGGCGGGCGGCACCGCGATTCTCGGTGCCGCCGTTGCCGGGCCGGTACTGGCCATTGCCGGATGGGCTTACGACAGCCACGGTGAAGAGGCCCTCAAAAACGCACGCAAGGCCAGCCGCGAAGTGGATCAAGCCATTGAAAAACTGGTCAAGGCAATCGAGCACCTTGATGCTACCGAAACCTATGTCCACAGCATCTGGACCACGCTGATCGCGCTGTTCGAACAGTTCAACCAGTACTTCGAAAGCCTCAAAAGCATCAACAGCGTCATTGAGGATGCAAAAAGCCGCAACGCCGACGGCCAGGCTGAGTTAAAGCGCTTTGGCGAAACCATCATGCTGACCATCCAGAATGGCTTCGCCTTGGCGTCCATCCTGGTCAACGTAATCACCACGCCGATCTTCAAAGTCAAAAAGGTCGACGGCAAGGCCGTGCTGAACGAGCAAGGCGTGCCAGAGATGGAGACGGACGCCCACGGTTCCATGATGTTGAACAGCACCCAACTGGACGAGGTACTGAGCAACGCCGACGCCCAAGCGCAAAACGTCAAGAAGGCTTGATGCGTTCAAGGGGAGCGCATAGCGCTCCCCTTTCATCACTCCCCCCTGGTTTTTCATGGATGCCATCATGCACGCCGCCGCGCAGGATTTCCCTTGGGCCGAAGAGCTCGAGAACACCGTTGTCACCAGTCTGGTTACCAGCTTTGGCCTGGACTTTCTTCTTTTCAAGGACAAGCGCGGGGGTGAAGTCGACACCGTGCACAATGTTCGCGCAGGTATTTGGGCCACAGAGGCCGAACAGCAGCGGTACGAGCAGGAAAAAAAACACTACGACTCGACGCTTTATCACTCAGACCCAAATTACAAAGCGACTGGCCTGAAAGACAAGCTCAGTCAGCAGGCAGGCACGCTGCATGACCCCTACCGTAATGTCGTCATGGGCAAGGGCGAGTCGAGAAACCTTGACCACGTCATCAGCGCCAATGAGATCCACGGCGATGCAGGGCGCATCCTCGCCGGGCTTGATGGTGTGGCAATGGCCAACCAAAGCAGCAACCTGCAATCGACCCAGGAAACGGTCAACAAGTCGAAGAAACAGTCATCCATCAATGACTACCTGAACCATTTGCCGAACCTCATCACCGGCCATGAAAAAGACCTGGCCAGAGACCGCAAACGCCTTGAAACCATGCCACGCAGTACGCCTGAGCAACAACACAAGGCACGCGTACTCGCGGATAACATCCGCAAGAGCGAAGACAAGATCCGCGAGCTCAAAGCCATCGACCCCGATGAAATGCGTAAACGCGACAACGCCGCCCGCGCGCCCTACGAGCAACAAATCAACTACACGTATTACACCAGCAGCAAATTCCTGCACCAGACGGCCGCCGCATCCGGCGTAGCCGGGCTGAACATGGGCACGCGCCAAATGCTCGGCCTGGTGATGGCAGAGGTCTGGTTTGAACTGCGCGACCAACTGCCTACCCTGCTCGACAAGATCAAGCACAACTTCAGCTTCGAAAGTTTCATCGACAGCATCAGCCGCACGCTCCAAGGGATCTGGCAACGGGTGCAAGCGCGCTTCAATGAGTTTCTGATTGCCTTCAAGGACGGTGTGTTCGCAGGCATTCTGGGCAGCCTCACAACGACGCTGTTCAACATCCTGGCAACCACGCAGTTAATGGCGATCAAGATCATTCGCGAGGTCTGGGGCCAGTTGGTCAAAGCCATCAAGTTGCTGATTTTCAACCCTGACCAACTGGCGTTTGTTGATCTTTGCCAAGCGGTGATTTCATTGATGTCGCTGGGCTCCGCCACCGTGGTCGGTTCACTGGCCTATGCGCAACTGCTGCCACTGTGCAATTTCCCGTTTGGCAGTGAACTGGCGGCCTTTGCCAGTGCGCTGGTCACAGGCGTGGTGACCCTGGGGCTCAACTATTTCATGCTGCACAGTAGCGTGGCGAAAAAGCTCTGGGCGTTTATCGAGTCGGTCATGCCACATGCCGGCCTGGTCCGGGACTTCCAGGCGATCAACCTTGAGCTCGACCGCTACCTGGCCGAGTTGAGCCAGCTGGAATTCAACCTGGACGCCGATGAACTGGCAGAGTTCGCCGAAGAACTGATGGCCTGTAACAACGAGTTGCAACGCAACGTCGTGCTCAGCCACGAACTGGCCAGGCGCAATGTCGATGTGCCCTTTGAAATGGGAAATGCCGACAGTACGCGCCAATGGCTGGCATCGTTGATTTGAATATGCAGGCCTTTCCCTGTACCCAATGCGGGCTGTGTTGCCGCAATGTGCACCTGGCGCCCGAAACCCGCTATCTCGATCGCGGTGACGGCGCCTGCAAGCACTACCGCGAGGCGGACAAGGGCTGTTCGGTGTATGCCGAGCGGCCCGATATCTGCCGGGTCGACCGCCAATATGAGCTCAATTATGCCGGCCTGCATACCTGGGATGAATTCGTGGCGCTGAACCTTCAGGTTTGCCGTTTGCTGCAAGAGCAGGCGCAGCCCGTTCGGTGGGCCGCCGAAGCGACGCCTCTGTAGCCACCTCACACTTTCCCCTATTACCGGCATCAAGGAACGGGACATGCATCGCGATCAATACCTGGGCAAAAGCGCGCCTGTTAACAGCTCTGTCGTTCAGGATTTTGTCGATTGGCTAGCGACTCACCTGTATGACACCTCGTTGTTTGCGCACCAATACACCGATCGTCGCAGCCAGCGCATTCGCTCATTCAGCGGACTGTACGACGCCTGCAAGAACTATCACTGGCCACACCAAGGCGCGCTGGGCACCCCTGCTGGCGTCTGTCTCACCAGCAGTGATGTAACGCTGAAGGCGTTGGGGAATGCGTTGAAAAGCGCCCTCGCTCGAAAGAGCGATCCCTGCACGCTAATAGCGGCCTCAGGCATCATGAAGTGGGGCGGCGTTTCAGCGGGCAATGTGCGCTGGCTGACCAACAACAGCAGCGGCCTGTCCCAGTTGCTTGCGACAACGGCAGCCGCCTTTTCCGGCAACAGCCTGGCTGATCCGGTGTTATTGAATACGCAGCTGCGCTTCAATGCCGGCATGACCAAGGTGTACTCGTTGCTGGTCAACGACTTCATCATCTACGACAGCCGCGTCGCCGCTGCACTGGGCTGGATCGTGGTGAAATATTGCCAAGGCCGTCAGCTGACAACGGTGCCCGCCGAGCTGGCGTTCCCCTGGGCGCCTGCCAAGGAGGGACCTGCCGCAAAGTGGCGCAAAAACCGTAACCCGGCTAAAGGCAATCTGCAGTTCCCTGGCCTGAATGGCGCGGCACAACACGCCCACTGGAACCTCAAGGCCAGCTGGATTCTGGCCGAAGTGCTGGCAAACGCCGGCGCTGGCGCGTTCACCGATGCGGGATCAATTGCGCCCTTGCGCCGACTTGAAGCCGCCTTGTTCATGATCGGCTATGACCTTCCCCACCCTGGCACGTCGAGCGCGCAAACGGGCACGCCCATCCAGGATTTACCCACCGACCTGAACGAGTGTTTTACGATTGCTAACCAGAAACGTTTTTTCTATGCGATTGATCAAAATGGCATTCGAATGGGCAAAGGCCGCCGCCATTCCATCGGGCAAATAAACAGCCTGCTGACGGCGCTGTGGAAAGCTTTCGGCGATCAGTCTTTTCCCCTGGCGAACAGCGCCACCAAGGTGCGTAATGACGAGGTGCCCTACGGTATCGGCGCGGCCTATTTCGAAATAACCGAACGCAAAGGCAACCCACCCGATACCAGCGCGCTGGCTGCCGCCTTGCATGAGATAGGCGCCTTGTCCTGGACGCCGCAAGGGCCGGACAACTGGTCGATCAACATCAGCCAATTGGCCCGCACGCCTGACGGAACCGCCCTGGATATCAGCGCACTGATCCAGCACGAAATCGGCCAGAACGACCTGCTCTGAACCCGGCTGCGAGCGCGTCACCCCACACGCTCGCGCCTGCCCTCAGTCATACAACCAAGGCTTCAACTCTTTAAGGTTGGCGACCACGATTTGCTGCGCCTCCGGCTTGGGGTTGAGGTTCTTCGGATCAATCTGAAAGCGGTGCAACACGTACTTCACCAGGGCCTGGCGGCTGTGAATCTCGAGCTTTCCATCGACCATGCCGAAATCAGTCTGGATGATGTCCTTCTGCGCCGGGCTCAGGCGCTCATCGGGCTTGATGATCACCGCAATTGTATTGTTCCAGTCATCGTCGTCGGCAATGCCGTTGTCCGACTCGTGGTCATGCAGCTCCGGCACACCACGCAGGCGGCTCAAGACAAAATCGCGGTAACTGCGGTTCTTCTCGCAGTACGCCCGAACATGCCAACGCATGCCGGTGTAGATCAGCGTATGCGGGGCAATCGTGCGCCCTTCCGGCTCCGGGGCGTTGAGTGATACGTAGTCGATATCCAGCCGCAAGCGCTCGCGACACGCTTTGAGCAAGGGCCGCAGGATTTCGGGTTTGATTGAGCGGTCCGGCACCTGCAACACCTTGGTGTGTGCATACGCCAGGGCCAGGCCTTCGACGTGGGGCATACGTGTGTGAGTCTGGTTCAGCAGGTGCAGGTAGGCAGACGCACTGTCTTCAATGAACAGCGGGGCAAAGTGTTTGCTGGGGACGTAGCCCTTGATCTGCTTGTCATATGTAAGATTTTTAGGCGCATGTTCATTGATGTAGGTGTTGATGTCCTTTGACGCCTGTTGCCTGCTGATACCGAAGCTCTGGATCAAGTGCCCCGTGGTCAGACGGCCTTCCCACCAGGCAACGGTCTCGATCAAACGATAGCGAAGTGCCAGGTCCCAGCGTACCTGCTGGAGCTTTTGTTCACGTTTCATGGCCTCTCCATCTGCATGAATTGTTTACCTGTATAAGTCTACATTCTATACGTGTCGCAATTCACTACATATCCTTGCCGGGTGTTAGACCCCCACGCAATAAGCAAAAGGACAGTGAAATGACAACGTCGGACGTTGTAGCGACAGGCGCCCTGCTGGTGATGACGGCAGTAGCAGTGTTGATGCTGGTTCAGTACCTGAAACTCCAGGACATCTGGCAGATGATCATCGACTGCAAGACAGCCACCCGCTGGGCAAAGATCTGGGAAATGGAAAACAAGGAACTGCGCTCGGCTCTGCGCGCAGAGAAAGAACAGGTCGACCAACTGCAAAGAAAAGTGGGGCTGATTCAGCCGCCAACACCGGCGGATTCAAACACCACCCCCTGCCCTTGAGGCCGACCCGCAGGACCTACAAGACCCGCATGTACTGACTGAAATTATTGATGTGATCATCCAGGTTATCCTCAAGCATCATCCTGTACTGGTCACAGAAATACTTCAGCATCGCCTCACGGGCCTCGGCCATCTCGGCGCCGGACTTGAAGTTGCGGGCGCTGGCCCAGGCATTGAAGCGCGTGGTGCCGAACATCATCGAGGCGCTGACCTCACCGAGGTTTTCGCAGGTTTTGAGCTGCTCGTTGGACAGTTCGATATGCGCGTCTGCGCGGTCGTAGAAGGCTTGGTCGGTGGTCTCGGCCATGGCAGGGTTCCTGGGTCAGCAAAAGAAGGCGGCTATTGGAGCATATTCGAGCGCAGCAAAGCAGGCGCCTCCCACTGGGAGGCGCCGGGCGCTTCACGCCAACGCCAGCACCAACCGTTCAAGCCCGATACCGAAGCCCGCACCTTCACGGTACGCCCCGCCACCCACCACTTGCTGTTGCGCACCCAATGTCGGGCAGCGCACCTCGAAACCGTTGCCCTCAAGGTAGTAACTCAGCCCACGTTTCACGGCCAGGTTCAGCGCATAGTCGAGCCCCAGTGTGTCGAGAAACCCGGTGCATAGGGCTTGGCTGCGCTGCAACGCCAACCCGGGGTCAGGGCTGAGAATCTCCAGCCCCAACTGGGTAAACTCACGATAACGACCGGCTTGCGGTCGCTCATACCGGTAACACCGCGCCACGTAGAAAAACATCGCCGCCTCGCGGCCGTCGAGCAACGCAGCGTTGCGCTCCTGGAACAACGCGGTGGCTTCCGGGATCAGGCAACACTGGCGGCCCGCCTTGTCATCAAAGGCCCACATCTGCCCAATGATTTCGCTGCCGCCGGCTTTTTCGATAAACGTGTCCTGGCCCCACAGGGCCGGCACGATGACTTCTTCAGCGCCCGCTTCGATGAAGGTAGCTCCGGAAACGGCCTTCTACTTCACGCATCGTTGCGGCTTCTTTGCCGGTGACCATTCGGGTTCCACGTAGCATTGTCATGGGTTGAATCTCCAGTGTTTGCAGGCAATAAAAAAGGCGCCATAGGCGCCTTGGGTGGGGTTCATTGAGTGATCAGCGGGGCTGGTCAATCAGTGAGCGCAAGCAACCACGGCACCTGAAGGAAGGTCCGTGGGGATGATGGCGGTTGCTGTGCGAAAATTGAGTCATGGGCAGATCCTTGCACACCCGTAGGAAAAGTTACAAGTCACTTCACGCCAGCAGCGCAGTAATCCAGCGCGCCTGCCGGGCAATCTCTTGCAGTTTTTGCTCCGGCACTGCTTGGCGTGCCTGCTCAAAACTGGCCAGGGTCTTGTGCTTCTGGCGCAGCATCCGCTGCCACTTGGCCAGGAACTCCGGGCTGCGGGCTTGCATTTGCAGCGGGCCAAAGTACAACTGCTCATCGGTGTAGGCCACTGGCCCTGCGCGCTCGGCCACGATGATTTCATAGTAAAAGCGGTTTTCCCGCAGCAACTCTTCGCAAAGGATGCGATACCCATTGTCCATCAGCCATTGGCGCAGGGGTTGCTCGCCACCATTAGGCTGCAGGATCAGGCGTTCCTGGCCGCTGAGGTGCATCTTGCCGTTGTCGAGGATGTCGCAGATCGTTTCGCCGCCCATGCCACAGACGCTGATCGCGGTGATCCCGTCGCCCGCTTCAATCGCCGCCAAGCCATCGGCCAGGCGCACGCTGATGTGCTGCTCCAGGCCATTATCGCGCACGGTGCGTTGGGCTGCGTGAAAGGGCGTGGTCGCCACTTCCCCCGCCACTGCGGCCGTGATCACGCCACGGCGCATCAAGGCCACCGGCAGGTAGCCGTGGTCCGAGCCGATGTCGGCCAGGTGCGCGCCGACGGGCACGTTGGCGGCCACGCGCTCCAGGCGCATGGACAATGTGTGTTCGTTCAACGGTGGTTCCTTGTCATTCCCCGGAAAACCGGTCCCGGCTGTTGGTCAGGTGCAGCACCATGGCGGCACGCGCCGCGTCCGGGTCCTGGCGTTTGATGGCATTGAAGATCGCCTCATGCTCCAGGTTCGCCAACTGCCCCAGCTTGGCGAAGTCGGCGCCGCCGCGTTCGACGCCCTTGACCTGGGTGCGCGGGATCATCGCATTGCCCAGGTGCAGCATGATTTCGGTAAAAAAGGTATTGCCGGTGGCCTCGGCAATCAGTTGATGAAAGCGTTTGTCCTCGTCCACACAGCTGTCGTTGCTGGCCAGCGAAGCCTGGTAATCGTCCAGCGCCTGGCGCATGTGGGCGAGCTGTTCGTCGCTCCTGCGCAGCGCGGCCAACGCCACGGCTTGCACCTCCAGGCCCAGGCGCAGCTCGAGCATGTTACGCACGCTGGCGACCGTGTCCACATGCAAGCGCAAACCTTGCTGGCCGTGTTGCACCAGCACAAAGGTGCCGATGCCGTGACGCGTCTCCACCAGCCCCGACGCCTGCAGCTTGGAGATCGCCTCGCGCACCACTGTGCGGCTCACGCCATGTTCCAGCACGATGCTGGACTCGGACGGCAACTTCTCACCGGGCTTGAGCTGGCCCAGCAGGATGCGCTGGGTCAGCGCCTCGACCACGCCTTGGGCGAGGTTATTGGAACGTTTACGCACAGGGTTTGCGCTTTCAATGGGCATCACTATGGGTCCACGGGGTTGGCTGCGGGGAGCTTAACACCCTGCCCCGAGTACGCGCAGGCTTGATTCATAAAACCCCCAACTTGTATGACAACCAATCTTAACGGTGCTTGAATCGCCAGTCTTCACGAGCCGTGCGTCGAGGTGAAATGTACGTTAACCCCATCGACGCACGATCAAAATATCCAGCAAACGCTAGCCAAATAACCAAAATACACACCCGATCAGCCGCCTTATAAGAACAAAAACAGTGGCAGCCACATTGCGAACCCAAGAAAACCACTTGTATGATGTCTGGCAACAAAACACGCAAACCCGCATAAAAATAAATCAGGGGGAGTTTTTCAATTGTGAACAATTCAAGCCACGCATCTGCCGCTCCAGACAGTGATTCGGTCCTCACGCGCGCCGTGAGCAAAGTGAAGGGCCACGTGCTCCCACTGTTCGTGATCATGTTCATCCTCAACTACATCGACCGGGTCAATATCGGCTTTGTGCGCACGCACATGGAGCATGACCTGGGCATCGGCGCGGCCGCCTATGGCCTGGGCGCCGGGCTGTTTTTCATTGGCTACGCGCTCTTTGAAGTGCCCTCCAACATGCTGCTGCAAAAGGTCGGTGCGCGTATCTGGCTGACTCGCATCATGTTCACCTGGGGCATCGTCGCCACGCTGATGGCGTTTATCCAGAACGAAACCCAGTTCTACATCCTGCGCTTTCTGCTGGGCGTGGCCGAGGCGGGGTTTTTCCCAGGGGTGATCTACTACTTCACCCGCTGGCTGCCCGGCGTGGAACGCGGTAAAGCCATCGCCATCTTCCTCAGTGGCTCGGCGGTTGCGTCGCTGATCTCCGGCCCGCTGTCGGGGGCGCTGTTGCAAATAGAAGGGTTCGGGTTTCACGGCTGGCAATGGATGTTTGCCATCGAAGGCCTGGCCTCCGTGGCACTGGGCTTCTTCGTGTGGTTCTGGCTCGACTCCAAACCCCACGACGCCCAATGGCTCACCCGTGAAGAACAGGACGCGCTGGTGGGCGCCATCGACCAGGAACAGCGCGAGCGTGAGGCGCTGACCACGGTCAAACCGACCATTGCCAAGCTGCTGAAAGACCGGCAGATCCTGCTGTTCTGCGCCTTGTACTTCTGCATCCAGCTGACGATCTACGCCGCGACCTTCTGGCTGCCGAGCATCATCAAGAAGATGGGCGATTTAAGCGACGTGCAGGTCGGCTTCTTCAACTCGATCCCGTGGCTGATCTCGATCATCGCCATGTACGCCTTCGCCGCGCTGTCGGGCAAGTTCAAGTTCCAGCAAGCCTGGGTTGCCGCCGCTTTGCTGATTGCCGCCGCCGGCATGTTCATGTCCACCACCGGCGGGCCAGTCTTCGCCTTTGTCGCGATCTGCTTTGCGGCCATCGGGTTCAAGTCCGCATCCTCGCTGTTCTGGCCAATCCCACAGGGTTACCTGGATGTGCGCATTGCTGCTGCCGTGATCGCGCTGATCAATTCCATCGGCAACCTGGGCGGCTTCGTGGCCCCCACCACCTTCGGCTTTCTGGAGCAGACCACCGGTTCCATCCAGGGCGGCCTGTATGGCCTGGCCGGCACCTCGGTGCTGGCGGCGATCCTGGTGTTTTTTGCCAAGACTTCGCCTTCTGCCGTGCTGGCGCCGCCGAGCGTTGCAGCAACAGGCACCGCTATCAGCAAACCTCTTTAAGCTTATTAGGATCCTGCCATGACCACGCCCGTCGTCACCCATTTCCACGTCATTCCCGTCGCCGGCCACGACAGCATGCTGCTGAACCTGAGCGGCGCCCATGGGCCATTTTTTACTCGCAATATCGTCATCCTCAAGGACAGTTCGGGCAACACCGGTGTGGGTGAAGTGCCCGGCGGCGAACGTATCCGCCAGACCCTGGAAGACGCCCGCAGCCTGGTGATCGGCCAACCCATCGGCCAGTACCAGCGCATCCTCAACCAGATGCGCACCTCTTTTGCATCAAGGGACGCCGCCGGCCGTGGCCTGCAAACCTTCGACCTGCGCATCACCATCCACGCCGTCACCGCCATGGAAGCCGCCCTGCTCGACCTGCTCGGTCAATTCCTCGAAGTGCCCATCGCCGCCCTGCTGGGCGAAGGCCAACAGCGTGACGCGGTAAAAATGCTCGGCTACCTGTTCTACGTGGGTGATCGCACGGCCACTGACCTGGCCTACCGCAACGAGGCGGACGCCGATGACGAGTGGTTCCGCCTGCGCCATGAAAAGGCCCTGACCAGCGAGGCCGTGGTGCGCCTGGCCGAAGCCGCCAAAGCCAAATACGGCTTCAACGACTTCAAACTCAAAGGCGGCGTATTGAGTGGCGATGAAGAAATCGAAGCGGTGACGGCCTTGGCCGAGCGCTTCCCGGATGCACGCATCACCCTCGACCCGAACGGCGCATGGTCATTGAAAGAAGCCATCCGCCTGTGCCGCGACCAGCACCACGTGCTGGCCTACGCCGAAGACCCCTGTGGCGCAGAAAACGGCTACTCGGGCCGCGAAGTCATGGCTGAATTCCGCCGTGCCACCGGGCTTAAAACCGCGACCAACATGATCGCCACCGACTGGCGTGAAATGGGCCACGCGATCCAGCTGCAATCGGTGGATATTCCCCTGGCCGACCCGCACTTCTGGACGATGCAAGGCTCCGTTCGCGTGGCACAGATGTGCAATGAGTGGGGCCTGACCTGGGGTTCGCACTCCAATAACCACTTTGATATTTCCCTGGCGATGTTCACCCAGGTGGCCGCCGCCGCACCGGGCGACATCACCGCGATCGACACCCACTGGATCTGGCAGGACGGCCAACGTTTGACCAGGGAACCGCTGAAAATCGAGGGTGGCTACGTGAAGGTGCCCAGCAAACCGGGCCTGGGCGTGGAGATCGACATGGACGCCGTGGCCAAGGCCCACGAGCTGTACAAAGGCATGGGCCTCGGGGCGCGGGACGACAGCGTGGCGATGCAGTTTTTGATTCCAGGCTGGGCCTTCAACAACAAACGGCCTTGCCTCGTACGTTGAGATCCGGGCTTGCGGCAGCCAGGGCCAGCTTCAGCAGCTCCTTGCGCTGCATCGCACGCCCCAGCACTGCGTGTGCACCTTGCCAGTGGACCGCCAGCAAAAGGCTCAGCTTTTGCTGGCTGGGCAAAGGCCCCGCCAGCCAATAGCTCTTGCGCTCGCGGATGCTGATGGCGTTCAACAGCCAGTCCTCACCTTGCGCCGCCAGCCATAGCTCAATGGCTGCGTGATGCCGCTGGAGCAACCCCTGCGCATCCCACACCGTCATTTGCGCGATCAGTTGCGGCAAGTTGCGCGTGGCCGTCATGTGTTTCATATCAGCCGCCAGGGCGACCTCAAGGTCGGCTTCGATCGCAGCCTGGCATTCGCTGAAATAACGCTGCGGCCAATCCGCCGTCAGCCCCGCCCGCCGCGCCAGCACCTCGTAGGCCCAGATATCCAGGGATGCGATCATTTTACCGGTGAAATTCAGGGTATTGTCCAGAATCGCCGTGGCCAACAACGCAGCGCTGTGCCGGCTCATCTTCGGCAGCAGGCCGGACCTTTCCCAGCGCTGGAAGACCAGCGTTGCCGCGGCACCAATTGGGCGGATTTCGGCATCCGCACCCAGCTTTTGCGCCCAGTGGATTTCAAAGCCTGGATGGTGGTCAATCACTTCGCGTACCTGATCGAGTACTACGATCGGGTCGAAATGATGGGGGTCGGAAACATCCACCAACACGAACTCATCGTCGGCCCCGGGCCGGTAATCGTCCAGCGAAGCCTTCCAGCCAAGCACACTGGCGCAGATGCTGAAATTGAGCGGCGCACTGCTGACCGCCCGCGCATGTATACCTTGGTGATTGAGCAGCTCGGCGTAGGCAATGCAGCAGGCGTACGCGTCAATATCCAGGTAAGCAGAGCCTGAGGTCACTACCCTCATGATTCAATCTCCTTGAAGTAAAACCCAGGCTAGTCAGGTGCCAATTGATTATTGGCTGAGGCGAATTCGCATCAGCGTATGACAAGACCATGACTGCAAGGAGAAAGATACTGTGAAAACTGACAGTTGATGATTATTGCCCGTTGTGCCGTGGCATTTTTTTGCTCGCGCTCGCCGCAACGGGCTGCACCGTCAGCTCAACGCCTAACGCCAGCATCAGCTTCTTGATCGTTTCAAAACGTGTTTTGGAGCCGCCCTTCAGGGTTTTATACAGGCTCTCGCGATTGACCCCCGCCGCCTCGGCCACTTTATTCACACCCTGGGCCTTGGTAACTTCAGCCAGCGCCTTCATGAGGATCTGCGGGTCCTGGGACTTCATGCTTTGCGCCAGATAAGCACTGATAATTTCCGGGTTGTCGAGGAAGCGCGACGCTTCGTAGACGCTGGTGCCGGATGTATCCAGATCGAGGATCGGCATGTCCTCGGGTTTGAATGTCGAGTTGCTCATTTCATCTACCTCTCAGGGCATCGAGAATCTCTTTTGCCCGCTGTATGCCTCTTTTTTGGTCGGTTTTATCACTGCCCCATAGCATCAGGTAGGCCGTGATGCCTGTGCGTACAAAGTAAATTCTGTAGCCAGGCCCGACGAATACACGCATTTCACTCAGGCCGTCACCGGCCGGCTCGCAATCGCCGAAATTGTTTTCTTCGGCGCGGTCCAGGCGAGTCAGCACCGCCGTTTTGCCCCATAGGTCCTTCATACCGTCGAGCCATGTATCAAACTCCGGCGTCCTGCCGATTAAATTAATCAAGGTCTCACCTGTAGCCTACTGGCTACTCCATACTGATGCTAGTGAATTTTTTATTCCGGCCCCAACCGGAATAAAAAAACCTAGCTCAGCCCCGTATCAACAGGCGTTCGAGACTATTAGCGCGTGTTTCGTCCGCGTTTAAAGGGCCTGATCAAACAACGGCGTCACGTCGTAATGCTGTTTGAGCATCTGCGCATCCACCAGGAAATCCGCCGTGGCCTGGGCTTCGCCGACAATGGTCGGGGAGATCGGCAGCACCTTGATCGCATCACGCTTGAACCACACCTTGGCAATCTCCGGTGCGGATTGGTTGGCCTTCGACCACGCCTGGGCATACTCATCAACGTGGCTGCTGCTCCACACCCGCGCACGGGTGAGACGCGCCACAAAATCTTTGATAATCGCGCGTTTCTGCGCCAGCGCCGGCTCATACGCAACAATGTAGGTCGGCGCGCTCATCAGGCCCTTGGCATTGCGGATCAGGGTGCTGCCCTCTTTCTCCTGCAACGACACGTAGGGTTCCCAGGTGCCGAAGGCATCAATGTCGCCCTGACTCAGCGCCAGGCTGGCTTCGGCCGGCAGCAAGTATTTGAAGGTCACGCTGGTGCGCGGCACACCGGCCTCGTCCAAGGCTTTGTAGGCCAGTTGCTGGCTCCACGAACCGTTCCAGATCGCCACCGTTTTGCCCTTTAGCTCGGCAACCGAATGGATGCCTTTGCGCGCCACAATGCCCACGCCATCGAGGCTGGTCTGGGTGCTGGCAACCACTTTGACCGGCGCGCCATTGGCGGCGAGGCTGATCACCGGGGTGTCGCCGACAATGCCCACGTCCAGCGCGCCGCTGGCGACCGCCGAGGCCACCGGGGAGCCCGTGTTGAAGCGCTTGAAGTCGATTTTATACGGCAAGTCTTTCAGCTCGCCGGACAGCTCCAGGACGATGCGATTGGAGAAGAACTGATCGCCCACCGTCAGGGTCTGCGGTTCTGCCGCCCACGCCGATGGGCCGTGCAGTGTCAGCGAGGCCAGGCCCAGCACGGCGAGCAAGTTACAACGATTGATCATAGAAGGAATCCACACAGTTAATGGCTGACTCAACCATCTGTGGGCGTGCAGTCTGGCAATGAGAGAAGGGTTTTGGCGGTCGCCGAGCGTGGCGCCCGTAGAAGCTAACGCAATAAAAGCGCCGGGTTTAATACTGTTGTGCACTATCGATAGAACCGCAGCACAGTGGGTTAGCTATTTTTCGTATTAAAAATTTGCTGCCCACTGAGTTAGGGTGACGCCACCAGACCACTGGACCCCGCGCCTGAAACCCTTTCTGCAAGGTCCATTGCATGTCGACACCCATTTTGAATACCTGGGGCACTGCGCCCTCCGCCCGTTACGAACAACTGGCCGCGCCCTTTCGCCCGTTGTTTGCGCAGATACTTGCGCAAGCTGCCGAGGCGGACCAGACACGCGCCAGCCTGGCGGCGGTCATCCAACAACTCAACGCACTGGGTTTGCCACGCTGGCGATTGCCCGCCAGTTGCGGCGGGCAAGGTGCGAGCTTCGCTGAACTGCTGGCGCTGCTGACAGAGCTTTCCGCTGCCGACTCCAACATCACCCAGGCCCTGCGCGGGCATTTTGGATTTTGCGAAGACGTGCTGTGCGCCAAAGACCGCGACTGGCGCGCCCAATGGCTCGACCGCCTCGGCCAGGGCGCTCTGCTTTCCCCAGGCAGCACCGAAGTCGGCAACCAGGCCCGTGGCGATTTCGGCACGCGCCTGCACCGCCACAGCGACGGCACACTGCGCATCAGCGGCAAAAAGTTCTACACCACCGGCGCGCTCTACAGTGACCTGATCAACACCGTGGCCACCGGCGAGGACGGCGTGGTGTACAGCCTGGTGGTCGACCTCAAGGCGCCCGGCGTGCAGATCATCGACGACTGGAACGGCTTCGGCCAACGCCTCACCGCCAGCGGCACCTGCCTCTTCGACAACGCGCCGGTGGTGGATGACGATGTGCGCCCCACCACCCAACGCTTCGCCTATGGCCAATCGTTCTACCAGATCTACCACCTTGCTACCCTGGCCGGCATCGCCCGCCGCGCCGCACTCAGTGGCGCCGCAGAACTCAGCCAGCGCGCCCGCACCTTCACCACCGGCAACGCCGACACCGCCGCCCAGGATGTGCAGTTGCTGCAAGTGATTGGCGAAGTCGCCAGCCAAGCCTACGCCGCCCAGGCCATCACCCAGCACGCGGCGCAGCGCCTGGATCAGACGGCGCAGTATGTGATTGCGCAAGACCAGCCGCTGCAGGATGACGACTCGCAGGTTGCGTTGGCGGAGTTGGAGGTGTGCCTGGCGGTCAATCCGGTGGTGGATGCAACACTGGCGGCGACCACCGGGTTGTTTGACGCACTGGGCGCCAGTGCCACGGCCAGCGACAAGGCGCTGGACCGGCTGTGGCGCAATGCGCGCACATTGGCGAACCATAACCCGCGGGTGTACAAGTCGCGGATCGTCGGTAATTACCTGGTGAATGGGTTGCTGCCGCCCGCGCAGTGGCGTGTGGGCGTAGCCAAAGCCTGATCAACCCACCAACCCAGAACCCTGTGGGAGCGGGCTTGCCCGCGATGGCGGAGGATCAGTTAACTCATTTATTGACTGACACACCGTAATCGCAGGCAAGCCAGCTCCCACATTTTGTTCGGCGTAAGGCTCATGTCCTACAACGAAGCCTGAAACAGGAAAGTCCGAAGCCACAGCGCCTTGCTCCCTTGCCTACGCTTGCGTCAGAATCCGCCGGCTTGTGCGCTGTGGTGGGCGTCTCTAAGGTTGCTCGGTCGCTGACAATTCAGTGATCGGGTTTAGTAGCCCTGGGGTTAATTACACTTGGTGCATGAGCTTCATCTATCAGACGTTCCTGTCTGTGCCTGATGGTGGCTGTGCGTAGGGCGCCTTCGGGCGCGCCGGCTTTGTGTAATTCCCCGGTCTACTAACCTGCGTACAGCTGCCACCCTCTTTGTGTAGTAGCGAAAGGGTGTCGGCCCCATTCAGGAATTACATGATGTTCAAAATAACGCCGAACCCTCCAAGCGAACCGGACCTGAAACTCAATCAGGCCGCACATCGCGCGATAGATCACTACCTCAATCCAAAAGCCGACCCGGCCTTGTCACCGCCTGCGCTGTTCAACGTCGCCGCCGACGCCAGCAGCGAAACCCTGATCACCAACAGCTACGAAACCTTTTCCTCGGTCACCGCCTTGCTGCTCGACCTGTCAGAAGACTTGACCGGAAAACAGCGCGACGTGGCGCTGGCGATTCACCAGTTGAGTGAGTTGGGGGTG
This sequence comes from Pseudomonas sp. FP2338, assembly GCF_030687515.1. Taxonomy (NCBI): domain Bacteria; kingdom Pseudomonadati; phylum Pseudomonadota; class Gammaproteobacteria; order Pseudomonadales; family Pseudomonadaceae; genus Pseudomonas; species Pseudomonas sp. FP2338. Next base: position 4,295,763 of record NZ_CP117436.1, read on the forward strand.
TTGCTGATGGACACGCTGCTGGAGCGCGAGGCCGCCAGCTAACGGTGATGATCGCTGAGCACCAGGCAACACAAGGCTAATGTGGGAGCGGGCTTGCCCGCGATGGCGGAGGATCAGTTAACTCATTTATTGACTGACACACCGTAATCGCAGGCAAGCCAGCTCCCACAGTTTGGATTGGCGCAGGGCTCACGCCTTACGAACCCTCAAGCCCGCTTCGGCAACGTCCAGTTCGGCCGAATAAAATGGCAGGTGTACCCATTCGGTATCCGCTCCAGATAATCCTGGTGCTCAGGCTCCGCCTCCCAGAACGGCCCTGCCGGCTCTATCTCGGTGACCACTCGACCGGGCCACAGCTTCGACGCGTCCACGTCGGCCGCCGTATCTTCGGCAATATCGCGCTGCTGTTCACTCAAATAATAAATCGCCGAGCGATAGCTTGGCCCAGTGTCATTGCCCTGGCGGTTAGGCGTGCTCGGGTCATGGATCTGGAAAAAGAACTCCAGTATCTGCCGATAACTGATCACCGCCGGGTCAAACACGATCTCGATGGCTTCGGCGTGGTTGCCGTGGTTGCGGTACGTGGCATTCGGCACATCGCCGCCGGTGTAGCCGACGCGCGTTTGCAGCACGCCAGGGTAGCGCCGCAACAGGTCTTGCATGCCCCAGAAGCAGCCGCCGGCAAGGATGGCGGTTTCGGTTGGGTTGGTCATGGTCTGCGCCCTCAGTGGATACGAGGGTAGTTATGGGGCTGGGTTGGCCAATACCAAGGTGGGACAGGCGATTAATCTCGGGCAAGGCCGACAGACGAACGGGCTAGCGAAACGATCCCCAACGGGTCGGCTATTAACTGCAAACAGGGGATGTGCAGACCACAGTGTTTCAGGTGATGATTCGCCACCTAAATCAAGGACGATAACAACAATGAAAACCGCTCTACGCGCGCTGTTCCTGCTCTGCCTGGCCGCCCCCGCTTTCGCCGACGAAAGCTCGGTCGGTTTCAAAACCACCACCCTGCCCGATGCGCACAACAACCGCCCACTGGAGCTGGTGGTGTGGTACCCCGCTACCACCACGGCCAAACCCACGCTGATCGCCGACAACGCGGTCTTCATCGGCGCCCTCGCTGTGCCCGACGCAACACCGGCTGCGGGCGAGCATCCGCTGGTGGTGCTGTCCCACGGTTACGGCGGCAACTGGGGCAAGCAGGTGTGGCTGGCCAGCGCATTGGCGCACAAAGGCTATATCGTCGCGGCGGTGAACCACCCCGGCACCACCACCAAGGACCGCAACCCGCAAGCCGCCGCGCAGCTATGGCAGCGACCGGCAGACCTGAGCCGCGCTATCGACGCCGTGCTGGCTCAACCCAAGCAGTTTGGCGCAGTGGCGAACCAACAGATTGTCGCCGTCGGCCATTCCCTCGGCGGCTGGACCGCACTGGAAATCGCCGGCGCGCGCTTCGATCCTGACCTGTTCGCCCGTGACTGCGCAGCGCACCCAAAACTGGGCGGTTGCATCGGCTACCATGAGATGAACCCCGCCGCGACGGCTGAAGGCAAAGCCCGGCTGGCCGCGGACTTGAGCGACAAGCGCGTCACTGCCATCGTGTCTTTGGACCTGGGCCTGTCACGCGGCATGACCGACGCCAGCCTGGCGGCATTCAAGGTGCCTGCGCTGGTTATCGCAGGTGGCGTGCCAACCGAGGATATGGACCCCAACCTGGAATCCGCCAACCTGGTCAAGCGCCTGCCAAAAGCCTCGACGCAGTACGTGGAAATCAGCGACGCCACGCACTTCAGCTTTATGTCGATCTGCAAACCGGGAGCGATCGTGTTGATTGAGGAAAGCTCGCCGGGCGATGGCATGATCTGCCGCGATGGCGAGGGTGGGCGCCCACGGGCGCTGATTCAGCAGCAGGTGGTGGGGTTGATTACTGGGTTTCTGGGCAGGCTGAGTACGCAGGATCAGAAAATCACCGACCGCTGACACACCGACGTCGCCACACTCTTCCCGCGCTTAAGCACCATCAGACGCGCGGGCAGATCAAGAATCACATCCCCCACCGCTTGCGTATCCAACAACACCAGATCCGCCGCCTTGCCCGGTGCCAACCCATAGTGCTTAAGCCCCAAGGCTTTAGCCGGGTTGCTCGTGAGCATCGGCAACACCGTGGCCTGATCATCCGCTCCGCCCAAGTGGCAGGCGGGAATGGCCAACTGCGCAATATTGAGCAAGTCGCCGGTGCCAAACGGGGTGAACGCGTTGCGGATATTGTTGGTGGCCAGGCACACATTCACGCCGCCATCACGCAGGGCTCGCACCGGCGTCAGGGTGCGGCGCACGTTGTGACCATCGTTGCGTGCGCCAAGGTGCAGGTCGGTGGCGGGCAGGCACATTACGCTGATGCCGGCCTCGCGGATCAGCGCGATGATTTCGTGCTGTTTGTGCACAGGTACGGCGCCCAGGCTGGTCAGGTGCCCGACACACACACGGCCTTGATAGCCGTGTTCAATGGTCTTGCGAGCCAGGTATTCAATGCTCATGTGCTCGGCGTTGTCGGCAAAATCCTGGTGGAAGTCGATATCCTTGTCGTAACGCTGGGCCAGGCTGAACACATAGTCGATGTGTGCGTGCGCCGAGCTGTCGTTGTAGGGAATGCCACCCACCACGTCGGCGCCCTTCTCCATGGCCTCGACCATCATGGCCTGCATGCCCGGTAGCTTCAGAATGCCTTCCTGTGGAAAGGCGACCACCTGGATATCGATCACGTCGCGTAGTTTGTCGCGCAACTCCAGCACCACATCAAAGCCGGTAAACCCTTGCTCGGGGTCGAACTCGGCGTGGGCGCGCACGTGGGTAGTGCCGGCTTGCACCAGGTCGCGCAGTACTTGAGTGGAGCGCTCGAGGATGTCGTCGCGGGTCAAGGTGGGTTTGAGGCCGGCCGTGACGGCAATCGCCTCTTTCAGCGTGCCCGAACGGTTGGCCTTGCGGTGCATGACATGGGCTTTTTCCAGGTGCAGGTGCCCTTCGACAAAAGCCGGTATCAGCACGTTGCCGTGGCCCTGGATTTCCTGCCGGGCGTGGGCTGAAATGTTCGGCGCGATCTCGATGATCTTGCCGTTATTGACTGCCACATCCATCAGCGGCTGTGCATCGTCGATGCGTACATGACGAAAGATCAAATCCATAACTGCGACCCTCAATATTGCTGCCGTGGCCCGAGCGCCTTGCAGCGCCGGGCCGTTACTCAGCTGATCAGAACGGTTTGGTCGGCAGGTATTTGCCATCCAGGGTGATCACGGCGCGGGAGCCACCGTCCGGGTCTTCAACCTTTTTGACGTCCAGCTTGAAGTTGATCGCGCTGATGATGCCGTCGCCAAACTTCTCGTGGACCAGCGCCTTGAGCGTGGTGCCATAGACCTGGATCATTTCGTAGAAGCGGTAGATGGTCGGGTCGGTCGGCACGCCGTTGCCGATGCTGCCGCGCACCGGGATGGTTTGCAGCAGGAGCACGGCATCCGCATCCAGGCCCAGGGTGTCGGCAACGGCTTGAGCGGCGCTGGCCGGCAGTGGGTGCTGGCCGAGCAAGGCGGCGGTGACGAAGGCTTCGTGCAGGCCGGTGCCTTCGGCAATCTGGGCGAACGACAGGTCTTTGCGGGCTTTGGCCAAGAGGATGACGTCGGTCAGGGCAAGGCGAGTGGTCTGGCTGATTTGCGACTGGATCATGGGGTTATCTCCGTGGGTAAAAAGTCGGGTGTTAGTAGGAAACGGCGCGCGCGGTCGGGTTGTCGGCAAGGGCTACGAACTGGCCAGTGAGGCCATCGAAGGCCTGGATGCAGCCACTTTCGATGTCGTAGACCCAGCCATGCAGGGTTACGCGTTTTTCTTCGAGAGCCAGGCGCACTGAAGGGTGCGTCTGGATATTGGCCAATTGCGCGATGACGTTTTCGCGCACCATGGAGGCGACTTTGGCGTGCTGGTCGACATGCTGGCGGGCCTCGTTGACCACCCGGCCGGAGTCGGCGTAGCGCAACCAGCCGGCCACGGCGGGCATGTGGTCCAGGCATTTGCAGGTGGCGATGGCGGTCATGGCGCCGCAATCGGAATGGCCGCAGATCACGATGTCGCTGACTTGCAGGGCGGCGACGGCGTATTCCACCGAGGCCGACACACCGCCCGGCTCGGGGCCATAGGACGGCACGATATTGCCGGCGTTACGGATCACGAACAGGTCGCCCGGCTCGCGCTGCGTGACCAGTTCCGGCACCAGGCGGCTGTCGGAGCAGGAGATGAACAGTGCCCGTGGGCTCTGCTGGTTGGCCAGGTCTTTGAACAGGCCGGCACGCTCGGGGAAGGCGTTACGTTGAAACTTCAGGAAACCGTCGATGATGTCTTGCATGGGTGACTCCTTTGGTTCGCGATGCGATGAAGCAAAGGTTACGCAGCCACTTAAATAAGGTAAAAGTCTCATATATGATCAAGCACATCAGATAATCTTATGAGTACAAGCATGCTGGCGCGCCATATCCACTACTTCCTTGCTGTCGCAGAGCATCAGGGCTTTACCAAGGCGGCGACGGCCCTGCATGTCTCGCAGCCGGCGCTGTCGCAGCAAGTACGGCAGTTGGAGGAGAGCCTCGGCGCCCAGTTGTTTGACCGCTCAGGGCGCAAGACGCGTCTGACCGACGCGGGGGTGGTTTACCTGCGCTATGCGTTACGGGCGGCGCAGGAACTGCAGGAAGGCCAGCGTGCGATTCATGACGTGGGTGATTTGAGCCGTGGGACGCTGAGGATTGCCGTCACGCCCACCTTCACCACCTACCTGGTGGGGCCGCTGGTGGAAGCCTTCCACCGCCGCTACCCAAACATCACCTTGAACGTGCGCGAAGTCGCCCAGGAGCAGATGGAAAACCAGCTGCTGGCTGACGAACTGGATGTGGGCATCGCCTTTGATCAAGTGCACGCGCCCGACATCGACAGCTATCCCCTGCTGGTGGAAACCCTGGCGTTGGTGGTCGGCAACCAACACCCGCTGGCAGGCGAGGCTGCCATCGGGTTGCAGGCGCTGAATGGCGAATCGCTGATCTTGCTCAGCAAGGCGTTCGCCACCCGCGAGCAGATAGACCGCTACTGCAACCAACACGGCATCCGCCCGCGCGTGGTGATGGAGGCCAATGTGATTGGCGCATTGATCGAGGTGGTGCGCCGGACCACACTGTCGACGCTATTACCGGCCGCGATTGCACGGGCGCATCCCGAGTTGGCCGCGATTGAACTGGGGCCGCAACGGTTGCAGCGCACGGCGGTGTTGATGCAGCGCAAAGGGGTGTACCAGAGTGCGGCGGCGCGGGCGTTTATCGAGGTGGCCAAGGAGGTGGCGGTAGCACTAGGAGAAGGCGAACGTTAGAACGCCGCCGATTAAAGGTGGAAGCTGGCTTGTCGAATCGTCGCACCGCTGCGACAGGCTGAACGGGCTGTTGTGGCGAGCGGGCTTGCCCCGCGTTGGGCTGCGCAGCGGCCCCAGTAACGCCACCGCGTTCTTTCTGAAAAAACGCAGCGCCTGATTTCAGGGCTGCTTCGCAGCCCAACGCGGGGCAAGCCCGCTCGCCACAGGGGAATGTGGACACCTTCAATAGGTGTGTAGACACCAATGGCTATCGCAGGCAAGCCAGCTCCCACCTTTGATCGACGGCTGTTCTCAAACCTGAGCAATCCGATAAGCACACCGCCGAGCGCCCAACTGGATATGCTCCACGCGCTCGACCTTGGCACGCAACACCTGCTCGAACACCTGCAATTCTGCGCGGCAAAACCCTTGGCACGCGGTCGCCGCTGCGCAGATCGGGCAGTGGTTCTCCACCAGGATCAGGGCGCCGTCCGGCTGCTCGCTGCATTGGGCCATATAACCTTCACGCGTGCGCAGTGCCGCGAGCTTTTCGACCCGCGCTTTGAGGCCGCTGACGCCTTGCATCTCACGTTCATACAACGCCTGGGTCTGGCGCTCGCGCACGTCGATCAAACGCTCGATAGCCTCTTCACCAAAGGTCTCGCGCACGGTCTGCAACAGTTGCACGGTGAGTTCGGAATGGGTGTCGGGGAAGCGCGCGTGCCCCGCCGCCGTGAGCTGCCAGACCTGGGTCGGGCGCCCTACCCCACGCACTTCGGAGCGGGCCTCGACCAACCCACTGGCGGCCAGCTTCACCAACTGCTGGCGTGCCGCTTCACCGGTGGTGCCGAGGAACTCACCGGCATCACTGGCCAATTGTGGCCCACGGGTCTTGAGCAGGTGCAGCAAACGATCCGCCGGCGACACCGGCGAATATTCCAAGTCATTTCTTGACAAAATAAACAGCCTCGTCGCAATATTCAAAGCAATTACTTGGCAAATTAACCCAAGCCTGCCAGCGGCACAAGGAATCGTCGATGCACACCCAAGACAGCAGCTGGAGCGAGTTGCTCCGGGGCAAGAATGCCCCCCGTTCCATCGCCCTCTCCGGCGGCATTGCGCTGTATGCCACCAACACCTATATCGCCACGACCATTCTGCCGTCGGTGGTCGCTGAAATCGGCGGTCTGGCCCTGTATGCGTGGAGCACCACCCTGTACGTGGTGGCCTCGATCCTCGGCTCAGCCCTCACCTCCAAGCTGCTGCAACGTACCGGCCCACGACTGGCATACACCCTCGCCACGCTGATCTTTATGGTTGGCGTGCTGATCTGCGCCTTGGCGCCGAACATGCCGGTGATGCTGGTCGGGCGCTTGATTCAGGGATTGGGCGGCGGCATGTTGCTGGCCTTGTGTTACTCGATGATCCAACTGGTGTTCGAAGAGCGCTTATGGCCGCGGGCGATGGCGCTGGTATCGGGCATGTGGGGCGTGGCTACCTTGGTCGGCCCGGCGGTCGGTGGCGTGTTCGCCGAGATGGATGCCTGGCGTTTCGCCTTCGGCGCCATGGTACCGATAAGTCTTGCTTATATGGTGCTCACCCACCGCGCGCTACCGCCACGCGACGCCACGGCGAGCACGCCGACCCGCTTGCCGGTGCCGCAACTGGTGCTGTTGGCAGCCGCCGTGCTGGCCGTGTGCGCAGGCAGCGTTTCGGCGCTGCCGAGCTGGAACCTGCTGGGCATCGCGGTGTGCGCCGTGCTGGTGTATGCGCTGATCCGCCACGAATCCAACGCGACCATACGGCTGCTGCCCAAGGACGCACTGAAGTTCAATGCCCCGCTGTGCGCGCTGTATGCAACCACTTGCCTGCTGGTGATCGGCATGAGCAGCGAGATTTTCATGCCGTATTTCCTGCAACACCTGCATGGCCAATCACCGCTGGTTGCCGGTTACATGGCGGCGCTGATGGCGGCCGGCTGGACCGTGTCGGAAATCCTCAGCTCCGGCTGGAGCGGCCGCAGCGCAAAGCGCGCGATCCTCGCGGGGCCGCTGTTTATCGTCGCCGGGCTGGTGCTGTTGGCCATCACCACGCCGGTGGCCAGCCTGGGTGAATGGACGCGGCTGGCGCCGATCTGCCTGGGGCTGTTCCTGGTCGGTTTCGGCATCGGCCTGGGGTGGCCGCACCTGCTGACGCGTATCCTGCAAGTGGCATCGGAGCAGGACAAGGACACGGCCGCCGCGTCGATCACCACCTTGCAATTGTTCGCCATGGCCCTGGGCGCGGCACTGGCCGGGGTAATTTCCAACGTGGCGGGTATCAACGACGCAACCGGCAATGCCGGCATCGCCAACGCGGCACTCTGGTTGTTTGCCCTGTTTACCCTGGCGCCGGTGCTGGCCTGGGTAATGGCGCGGCGGGCGACGCGGGTAAAGGTTGCGGCGGCGCAATTGACCCCGTCCTGACCACCGCCTACGCACCACGCTTGGCGATCCAGCGCCGATACTGCCGCGTGCGCAAAGCGTTGCCCAGTTGTTGCTCGATCAAGGCGCGTAACGGTGATACGCCGGGATCAGGCTGCGTGCGCTGGCTGAGTTTGCGCAGCTGAAGCTTGACCAGTTGCTCGACCGTCGTAGTGGGGAGTGCCAGAGTAAATCCTGAACAGGGAGTGCAACTGGGTACACCCCTTCCAATGTTGGCTCAGCGCGCGTAGAGGCGTTCTCTTCGAACGATCTCTGCGCCTGCACTCAGCGCATTCAACTTGCCCCTTGCAACGTGGCGAGGCAGAGGTGCCATGCCGCAATTGGTGCACGGATAAAGCTTGTCGGCATCGACAAACTGAAGGGCTTTGCGCAGGGTATTGGCCACTTCCTCCGGCGTTTCAATGGCGTGGTTTGCCACATCAATGGCCCCGACCATCACTTTTTTACCGCGAATCAACTCAATCAGTTCCATGGGGACATGGGAGTTGTGACATTCCAGTGAAATGATATCGATACTGGACTTCTGTAGCTTGGGGAAGGCTTCTTCATATTGCCGCCACTCCGACCCCAGGGTCTTTTTCCAATCGGTGTTGGCCTTGATGCCATAGCCATAACAGATATGCACCGCCGTTTCGCATTTGAGGCCTTCAATCGCCCGCTCCAGGGTGGCGACGCCCCAGTCATTTACCTCATCAAAGAACACGTTAAAGGCCGGTTCATCAAACTGGATAATGTCGACGCCCGCCGCTTCCAGTTCCCGGGCTTCTTCGTTGAGGATCTTGGCAAATTCCCACGCGAGTTTTTCGCGGCTTTTATAATGGTTGTCATACAGCGTATCGATCATGGTCATGGGGCCTGGCAGCGCCCATTTGATCGGCTGGTTGGTTTGCTGGCGCAAGAACCTGGCATCTTCGACAAACACCGGCTTTTGGCGCGCAACGGCGCCCACGACCGTCGGCACGCTCGCGTCATAGCGATCACGAATCCGGACGGTTTCACGTTTCTCGAAATCCACGCCACTGAGGTGTTCAATAAACGTGGTCACGAAGTGTTGGCGAGTCTGCTCACCATCACTGACGATATCAATTCCGGCGTTTTGCTGTTCCTGCAATGCCAGGCGCAAGGCATCTTGCTTGCCTTCAATTAATTCGTCACCTTGCAACTTCCAGGGTGACCACAGCGTCTCGGGCTCGGCAAGCCAGGCAGGTTTTGGCAAGCTGCCAGCCGTTGAAGTGGGCAGTAATTTTTTCATGGTAAACAACCTTATGCTTTAAATGAGTCAAACCGCGTAGTGGGCGGACCACTGTTCAAGAACAGCGTGATAGGGCTTGATGAAATTTTCCTCAACAAACCGGCCCTGCTCTATCGCCAGCTGACTGCGCTCTTCTCGATCATAGACAATCAGGGTTAATGAATAATCCTGATGCTTCAAACTGGGCTGATAAGCTTTACCGGCGACCGAGTTCGCATTGTAAATCTCAGGCCGGTAAATTTTTTGAAAGGTGTCCATCGTGCTGATGGTGCTGATAAGTTCAAGAGTGGTGTAATCGCTGAGTAAGTCGCCAAAGAAATAAAACGCCAACGGAGCGGCACTGTTTGCCGGCATGAAATAGCGAACGCTCAAGCCCATCTTCTTGAAGTATTCATCGGTTAACGAATATTCATCCTGCTGGTATTCAACACCCAGCACAGGGTGCACATTTTCAGTGCGATGATAGGTTTTGGTATTCGAAACACTCAGGCAGATAACCGGTAGCTTTTTGAAATTCTGCGTGTACGCACTCGAATTCACGAAGCATTTGAACAGTTTGCCGTGCAAGTCGCCGAAATCATCGGGCGTGCTGAATTCAGCCTGGCCCTTATTATGGCCCAGCAACACCACGCTAAAGTCATAGTCGCGTACATACGAAGAAAAATTATTGCCGACGATGCCGTCAAGGCGCTCATTGGTTTTACGGTCCACAATCGTCGTTTTCAGCACTTCAATCAGCGGAATGGCCTGCCCATCGCCTTCAACACCGATCTGCATTTCAGCGGAAACGATCTCGAGCTCGAGCGCATATCGATCACCGTTGGCATTATCCCAATGCGCTAAGGCATTGAAGCGGTTATTGATCATCTTCAAGGTATTGCGCAAGTTCTCCTGGCGGCGCTCGCCCCTCGCCAAATTAGCGAAATTGGTGGTGATGCGCGTATTTTCAGAGGGGCGATAGTGCTCGTCAAAACAAATACTTTTAATCGTAAACTCAAACGCGTTGTTCATGACCACCTGGCACCTTAAAAAGTTGAGACAGACTTGAATTCACGGGTTGCCTTATAGCGCTGACGCTCAGCCCAAGTCTTTACTGTATCTACAATGAGGTGCAGTTTATGCTGACCATAGAGGGAGAGATAATGAATTGATTTCACCAACCCTTTAGCCCTGCTCATGATGAGCGCAAGGCTTTAAACACCGCACAATCGCGCGCAAAACCATCGTCGAAAATGCCGGGTGTGCTCCTCGCACCTTTCGACCTGCGTTTGGCCATCGACCCCGGCTTTGCTGTGGTGCATCGGCTGAGTTTCGGGCCGGTACGCCCGCACAAAGATTAAGCTTTGAAGTCAATCCGGTTAAGCCTTAATTATAAAAACATGAAGTTTGTAATGCCGTATTGATTTTCGATCGTTAGCCACCTACGTTATAAATCCCGGTTTGCAGACTAATTAAGGAATGATTATGACCGCTCAATCGAAAACCGTTTCCCGCGCTAAGTTCTCTGCACTCGCTGCTAAAATCAACCGCGCTCAACCCGCTGACGCTGCTGACAGCGTCAAAGAAGTAAAAGCACTGCTGGCCACTAAAGAACTGTTCAAATCGGGCATGGTCGCCACGATGGACGGTGAACCCCGCTACATGTAAAGCCCTACGCAAAAAAACCGTTACACACTACGCACAGTCTATTTGATACTTGCAAGCCGGGCCTTTCATCGCATGTTAAAAATCCACGGTGATACGTTGAATATACAGCGCACAGGCAAACATCGCTGCGCACTGCCGTTTTCACTCTATGCATTAGAGGCGCAAACTCTTTTACCCGCCGCCAGCCACCCTATGACCCACAGCGGGTTACTTGAAGAGCGTCGACAACATGTACAGGCCTTTCTTGCCTGTCAGGGCGCAAGTGAATTTATTTCACGCCTGCACGCGGTGTTCATTGGCGGCTCACTGGCAAAAGGCACGGCCGATACACTCTCCGATACCGATGTATGCCTGATCGTTTCCGAGCGCCACCTGATCGGCTGCCTGGAACACCTTGGTTTACCCTATGAACATAGGCAATATGAATATCGAATCGACACCGAGTTTCCACCTGACAACAAACTGGATGTTCGCCTGATCAGCCTGGAAAGCCTTGAGAACATGATAGAGCGCTTTCAGTCGATGACCGACCTTTCAGCCAGCCATCAGGACTGTCTTGCCAACCTGCAAGAGGGTATTTATCTTCACTCGACACCTGAAGTAGTCGAGCTGATACGGCGCATAGATTTCTCTTACGAACACGCGAGCCTCATTATTTCAGACAAGCTCAGATACCTGAAACACTACAACCTCAGCAAATATCTTATCCGCAAAGACTTCTTCACTTACTATGAAATGCTCGGCATTCTATATGCCGCCTTTTGTCATATTTTCTTTGCTATAAACGGGCAATTATTCAGAGGCTACCGTCACCTGCAACGTTTTTCCGTGCGCTATGAGATTTATCCAAGCGCCGTTATCTCAGCATTTTCCGAATGCTTCGAGTGCGCAACACCTGCCGCCACTGACAACCTGCTTATCCAGCTTTCAGGGTTTACCCAAGCGCTTGAAGAACACCTTTAAATGCCCTCACCGAGCCGAGAGATAACCGTGTTTGAAGAACTGTTTGGCATCAGCAAGCAGGTGTTGTTTCCCCACCGCTGGGAAACATCCCTCATCACCTCGAAAACCGCAGCCAAGCCCTTGGTCGGCAATCAAAGCGCTGACTACATTCTCTCCCTGCTGAGCAACCCTGTTGAGCATGAAGATTTGCTGATCATAAAGGATGGAACCTATTGCCGGCGTGACGCCTACACCTCAGGCGGCAGGTGCATCAAAGAAAATATCCGGGAGTTGATCACACAGGAAGGGTGCGCCATTTACCTGCGCTGGCTGGAAAAATATGACAGCAACTTCAATACACTGGCCAACCGCTTGAATGCAGAATTGTCACCGTTCACGTTCAGTTTCTGCCTATTTTATGCCCCCACCGCCAGCACTCTTTTTGACGAACATTTTGACGCCCATGATGCCTTCATCATCCAGTTGGAGGGGAGCAAGAAATGGCAGGTGTGGCCAGCAATCGTTGCAGACGTCGAAGCTGTTTCATCCCCGCACTTTTATACGCCTATGGTCAGGGCGCACGTGGCGGAACATGCGCCGAGCTACGAAATAACCCTGCAGGCCGGTGACGTGATGTACCTGCCTCGCTGCACGATTCATCGTGCGCTGCCCACTGACGAGCACTCAAGCCACCTCAATGTGTGGATGACGCCGCGACCGCTGCACAAATTCATATGGGGTGACGTGAAGTGAAACATGCCTTGCCCGAATGGCGGCCCGTACTGAAAACCGCTTTACCGTTGGTGCTGAGCAATTGCGTGAATGCCGCGCAGAACATGTTGAGTATTTTCCTGGCCGCTACTATCAGCTTGAGTGCAGCGGCGTCTGCCGGGTACATCAATAGAATCTATTTTATTTATGGCGCCATGATCATCGCCATGAACGGCGCCGGCAGCATACGGCTCAACCGACTGAATGGCGACCATCAGCGCGCGGCGTTCGACGCCATGCTCAAACGCATGGTGCGTTTTTCGGTGCTGGGCGCGGTGGCCTGCTTTGTCATATTTTTCCTCGGCGCCCACTCGATTACCCGACTGGTAGAGCCCAATGGCGACGTCGATGCGGTACCGACCTATTTGCGTTGGATGGCGATTTCTTATATTGCCGTCACCTTGGCAAGCCCCTATTACATGGCGTTGATTGCCAAGAAAAAGGGCCACGATATTTTCCGCGCCTTGCTTGTTTCACTGAGCCTTGGCGGCGCCTTTTCAGCCGTCAGTGTCCTGTATTTCAAACTTGACCTGGCGTATGTGGGCGCCGGCTGTGCACTGGCGCAGCTCCTCTATCTGGCGCTGATGATCCGCGCTTACAAACGCCTGGTTGCATGCGCCACCGTGACAGCGCATCACGCGCCGGGCATCCAGCCCACCTTTCAAAACAGCTTCAGCGCCGATGCGTTCAACTTGTTCATGGCAATGAGTGTTTCAACGCTGGTGGACTTCCTGATCCTGTACGTTCTGGTTGAGGATGTTCAATTCGTGGCGTTAATGAGTTTTTACTTTTCAACGACGGCGATGCTTCAAGGTGTTTCGCTGGGTTTTGCAACCGCCGCCTCGGTGTTTATCGCGCAAGCCATTAATGAAAGCAGACGCACCTATAGCGTCACGGTGACTGGTTATCTGCTCTACAGCCTGCCGCTGGCACTGTTTTGCGCGGGCGTCTGTTATGCCTACCTCTACCACGCATTACAGCCAACCAGCCCGCCCTCCGGCGTCATTTTTTTAATTAGCCTGATCACACTGATCAGTTGCATCACACTCTTCGCACAACGGGCAGTCTTGCGTGCCAAAGGCGATACGACCTTTATCAAAAAACTGACATTTGTACTGTCAGCGCTGATCAAACTCCCTTTGGTCTTTTACATTGCCTACGCCCAGCCGGCATCCGCTGAGCGAACCAGCCTTCTGTTCTCTGTCTTCCTGTTGTGCAGCGTGATTGGCCTTGTCGCTATCGGCTTACGTATTTCAAAATCGTTTAAAAGTGACGAGTCCCTGCCCGCTGGCCCACCCGTGGGAAGCGCTTCCTGCGAGGGCAGCCTGAAATGATCGAGATGATTTTTGTCTGTGGTTGCCCGCGTTCGGGCAATACATTGATGGGGGAGTTGCTGGGGTCACTGGCTAACGTGAATTATTGCGGGGAGTTGGGCGTATCGTATTTCTCAACCCAAGTCAGCCAGGAGGCTTTCAGGAGAACGCCGGGGCCGTATGCAGAGGCTTATCGCGCCAACCTGATGGGCAATGCGCTGGACTTCCTTGACGACATCAGGGCAGCCAACCCGCAAAAACCGATCCTGTGCGACTCCACACCGTGGAATGCACGAATACTCACGCAACTGCAGGCGTTGCACCCCACTGCACTGTTTATTTATATGTTTCGCCACTATTCAGGGGTTATCCAGAGCCTGAGGCGCTCCTGGGATCAAGGTTACGAGTGGGCGGGGCCGAGCGACGATAACCGCGCGCAGCTCTGGAGCGACCTGAATAACCGCATCCTGCAATGCCAACACCCCGCCTCGATCGGCATCAGTTATGACGCGCTGTGTGCCGACCCCTTGGCGACACTGGACCACTTGAACACCCAGCTTAACCACTACGGTGTGTCCGGCTCGTTTGACAGGGCAGTTCTATCAAAAAGCCATGCGAGCAGCGTCGCGCGCCCCACACTCGCGACCGTCAATGCGCAGGCGCAACTGGTCATCAACCCCTTGCGAACACGCTGTGACGCGCCTCGCCCGGACGCGGAAGCCACGCCACTGGACCGCGCCCTTAACGCCACCTACCAACAATTATTGCGCAAGTTCCCGACGCAAACCGGATAGCGGGCGTCTGCCCTACTGGTCGAAGGCCCCCGGCAGTTTCCGTATTCAACGGCCTTGCGTAATACTGGACCGGCCCCATCACGGGGGATTCAAACGGTTCGAGTGAGCATGAATAGCACCCAACACAGCGCTTTCGCCTATCAGACGGTCTACCGCTACCTCGTCGAGTTGATCGACGCCAGCCCGTCGTCAGGCGAACGCAAACTGCCGTCCCTGCGCCAATTGGCCGAGCGCCTTGGCGTGTCGGTGTCGACCACCAAATATGCCTATGCCTTGCTTGAGGATGAAGGGCGGATCTACGCCCGACCCAAACAGGGCTATTTCATAAGAGCCATGATTGCCACTGCAACCTCCGCTGACACCAACCTGCTCGATCAGGTGTTCGCCAATGCCCGCCAGCCGGGAATGCTCGCCTTGAGCAGTGATGCACCGGCCATGCTGTTGTCGCTGGAAAACCCGCTGCTGATGCTCGAGCGTGAACTGACTCGCCAGCACCCACGCTCTCTCGCGCCGCTTTACTTACCCTTCGGTGAGCCCGAGTTGCGCGCCGCGTTGGCCGAGCGCTACACCCAATCCGCCGACCGCTACTGGCAGGCCGACCAGGTGTATATCGGCGCGGACCTGCACAGCGTGCTGGAGGCGGCACTGGTCGCCCTGGACCTGTGCGGCACGGTGGCGCTGGTGGAGTCACCGTGTTCGTGGGCGATCCTGCGCCAGTTGCAGGCGGCGAAGATTCGCGTGATCGAAATGCCCCTCGACGCCCACGGGCGTTTCGACCTCGCGGCGCTGGAAGGCGTGCTGATGCGTGAGCCGATTCGCCTGGCGGTGCTGTCGTCGACGGTGAATATCCCCCAGGGCGGCGTGATGCCGGCACAGGACAAGCAGCAGATCTGCGGCTGGCTGGCGGCGCGGGATATCTGGCTGTTTGAAAACGACACCTACGGCGAGTTGTATTTCGAAGCGCCGCCGCCGCGTTATCGCGACTTCGCCGACCTGCAGAAGCTGCTGGTGTTTTCGACCTTCGATAAAGTCATCGGCTCGGAAGCGCCGTATGGCTATGCGGTGTGTCGCGGGCAGGGGCCGCAATTGCAGCGGGTGTTTCTGGAGCGTGGGTTTCGCCTGTCACCGATCCGGCAAAAGGCGATCGCCAAGCTGCTCACCTCCAAGCGTATCGACGCGCATTTGAAAGCGCTGCGGGCGCTGCTGCTGGAGCGCATGACCGGCATGAAAGCCTTGCTGGAGGAACATTGGCAGGTGATCGCGCCCCAGGGCGGCGCCAGCTTCTGGCTGCAGGCGCCGCATGCGGTGGATATGCGTCAGGTGTTTGAGCGCTTGCTGGCCCAGCGCATCGTCATCGCCCCTGGCGAGCTGTTCAGCCAGCACGGCGCCTGGCCGCAGCACCTGCGCCTGAGCTACACCCTCGACTGGAGCAAGGATATCGCCCAGGCCGTAAAACTATTGGCAGCGGCGATCGATCAAAGCCCGTAGCAATGCCGCGCTTCGGGGAACCGGCCATGGCGCACGTCATCGGCAAACCGCTCGCAGGCATCGCGGATAACTGCGCCAACATCTGCGTACTGTTTGACGAAGCGCGGCAGGTGCTCGCCGCCCAAACCCAGCACATCTTCGGTGACCAACACTTGACCATCGCAGGCCGGCGACGCACCAATGCCGATGGTGGGCATCTTTGAATCCAGGGTGATCTGCCGCGCGACGCCTTCGGCCACACCTTCGAGCAACAGGCTGAAGGCGCCCGCCTCCAGATTGGCACGGGCATCCGCGGCAATCACAGCAGCAGTTTCGGCGGTAAGCCCTTGGGCCTTGAAGCCGCCCATCACGTTGACGAACTGCGGCATCAACCCCACATGGGCCATCACCGGAATGCCGCGCGCCACCAGAAACTCTATGGTGCCCGCCAACGCTACGTTGGCCTCCAGCTTCACCGCATCACAACCGGTGCGCGCCAGCACTTGGGCACAGTTGCGAAACGCTTGCTCATTGGATTCCTGATAGCTGCCAAACGGCATGTCGGCAATCACGCAGGCCAGGCGCGTGCTGTCGACCACGGCGCGGGTGTGGCCGATGATTTCTTCCAGCTGCATGCTCAAGGTCGAGGCCCGACCATAGCCGACCATCGCCGTGGAATCCCCCACCAGAATGAAATCGACCAGCGGGTCGATCAGCTTGGCGATGGCGCTGGAGTACGCGGTGAGGGAGACGATTTTCTGCTGGCCCTTCATGGCGACCAGTTGCGGGACGGTCAAGCGTTTGCTGCGGGTGTGGAGGCTCATCGGGTTTTTTCCGTTTGTGCTGAATTCACGGCCCGATTATTGGTAAAACCCGAGGGCGTTCAATGCACAGATTGACGCTAAAAAGCGACCCAGGTTTTTAACCTGATATCATCCGGGCCTTCACCCAAAAGGCACCGAGACATGAACCGCCAGAAAAAACTCAAGCAGCTCTTCAAGGCCAAAGCCAAGAAGGCCAGCGCCAAACTGGCGCCCAAGAGCAAAGATAAATACATCAGCAAGGCAGACCGCGCCAAACTCGAAGCCGAGGCCGATCAAGCCTCAACCAGCGCTGCCGACACGCCCGCTTGAGGGCGTGCCCACCTCATACTTGTTCCAGATACGCCGCAGGTGCCGGGCTGAACCAAAGCCTGCGCGTTCGGCGACGGTTTCCATGTCCAGGCTCGACGCCATGAGCAATTCACGGGCCACGGTGATACGCAGCGTGTGCAGGTAATCCAGCGGGCTGATGCCGACGTGTTCGTGGAACAGCCGCGCCAGGTGTCGGCTGCTGGTGCAGGCCAGGTCGGCCATGCGTGTGACGGTCCAGGCTTCACAGGGCGCCGCGGTGATGGCGTCCTGCACACGGTGCACGGCGGGGTGCAGGTGGTTGCGACCGGTGATCCAGGCTGAGAGCTGCGGGTCGGCGCCGCTGCGGCGCATGTACACCACCATGTCGCGCGCCACGCTGCAGGCCAGGCGTGGCCCGGCCAACTCGGCGAGCAGGTGCAGCATCAGGTCGATACCTGCCGTGACACCGGCGCTGCAACTGACCGGGCCGTCCGTGACATACAGCCGGTTTTCCAGCACCCGGGCCTTGGGGGCCAGGGCCTGCAATGCCGCGCACAGCGCGTGGTGGGTGGTGCACTGACGGCCATCGAGCAACCCGGCGCGGGCGGCACTCAATGCCCCGGCGCACACGCACACCAACCGCTGGCCCGACGGCGCAAACACGCTTTGCAGCCATTGCGTCAGCGTGTCGCTGGCCGACTCAAACGCTTGGCGCTGCGCCTTGCTCACCTTCGATGTGGAGCCGACCAACACCACCAGCGTGCCGGGCGCCAGGCTTGGCGGCAATGGCGCCAAGCCGGCCAGCGGCAAGCCGATTGAGGTTTGCAACTCAGGCACCGGGCTGACGTACTGCAAGTCGAAGTCAATGGCTGCCGGGTCCTCGCTTTGCGCGGCCAGGCGCAGCACCTCGGCGGGGCCGGCCAGGTCCAGCATCAGCACGTTGGGCAACAGCACGAACAGCACCGGCACGCTCACGGGTTCAACTCTCCAAGGCCTGGGCGACGGTGACGATGCGCGCAAAGCGCTCTTCCAGCACCAGTTCGGTACGCTCACGAATCTCGGCGGCGCTGTACTCGCGGCCACTGCGTGCGTGGGTCATCGGGAAGGTCAGCGTTGCCTCGCTGACAAAATCCACCGCAAAACCGCTGTCCGACGCCTGCCGGGTGGTGGTTTCGCAGCACTGTTCGGTGCGGATGCCACTGATGATCAGCGCGCTCACGCCCATCTCCGTAAGCCGTGCAGCCAAAGGCGTGCCGGCGAAAGCACTGTGAAAGCGCTTGTGAATGATCAGGTCGGGGTTGATCGACAACTCGCTCAAGGTTTTGACATTGCCCGATGCCATCGAAAAGTGCCCTTGGTCTTCAACATGGAAGACTTGTACCACCGGGATGCCCTGTTGAACACACCCATCGATCAGCGCTTGCTGTTTTCTCAGGAACTGTGGCAGGTCATTTTCGGACCAGTAAGCAGAATGACGGAATGACTGCTGCACATCGATAACGATAAGGGCTTTGCGGCTCATGACGGGTCCTTGTGGCTTGCATCACAGTGGTTGATGCAAGCCATGGTAAGCACACCTGCCGATGCGCGACAGGCTGATGCCGGACCACTTCAGGACCGATTAGGACATTCAGGCTCAACGGCGCAAATCACCCTGGGACGTTTCCCGCACGGTGAGCAATTACTTGGCGAACAGCTGGCTCATGTCCTTGAACGCCTTGAACTCCAGGGCGTTGCCGCACGGGTCGAACAGGAACATGGTGGCCTGCTCGCCCACCTCACCCTTAAAGCGGATGTAGGGCTCGATCACAAACCGGGTCTCCCGCGCGCGCAGCCGATCGGCCAAGGCTTCCCACTGGTCCCACTGCAGGATGATGCCGAAATGCGGCACCGGCACATCGTGGCCATCCACGGGGTTGGAGTGCACTGATTGCTGGGATTCGGTTTTGGGGTGCTCGTGGATCACCAGTTGGTGGCCGTAGAAGTCGAAATCGACCCATTGCGCACTGGAGCGCCCTTGCGAAAGGCCAAACACATCGCCGTAGAAGTGACGCGCGGCGGCCAGGTCGTAGACGGGAATCGCTAGATGAAAGGGAGAAAGGCTCACGGTGGCTACCTGCAGGTTCTGTTGGGTTAGAACCCGATTCTTCACCACAAAGCCCCATGGATAAAGCGGATATCCTTCGCCCTGAGCCTCAATAATTTTGATGCTCGCGCCCTACTTCGGCGCACCCAGCACTTCGATGACGCACGCCCTGAATAATTCGAAGAGCGGCAATTGGCGCTGGGTGTACTTGGTCAGCAGCACGATTTCACGGTAGAACGTGAGCTTGTCCAATCGCAAAACCCGCACGTCGCTGCCATGTTCCAGCCACAGGCCAGCCAAGGGCACCAGCGACACGCCGAGGCCACTGCGCACCATCTTGACGATGGCGTCCAGTTCGTCGAGTTCCAGCGCCTGCCGGGTCTGGATCTTGTGTGCCTTGAGAAACTGCGTGACCTGGCGCCCGCCGAACGAGCCACGGTCGTACCGCACGAAGGGTTGCTCACGCAGGATCTGCAGCGGGTCGTCGCCCTGCACGTCCTTGGCGGTAATCAGCACAAAGGGTTCGCGGGCGATGACCTCGATATTCAGGTCTTTGGGCAGGTTGAACGGCGGGTGAATCATGATCGCCAGGTCCAGTTCACCGGCATCCACCTGACTGAGCAGGTTGAGGGAAACGCCGGGCACCAGGCTGACCTCGATAAACGGCGCACGGTGTTTAAGCGCGACCAGCGCCTGGGGCAGGAGGCCGGTTTGCACACTGCCGATGGCGCCGATGCGCAGCGAACCGTGAAAGTTGTTGGCGCTGTCGGGCGCGCCCATGCGCGAGAAAATATCGAGGATCTCCTCCGCCAGCGGCACCGCGCGCTGCCCGGCCGCATTGAGCGTGGCGGAGCGACCGGTGCGGTCGAACAGCTTGACGCCCAGGGCGTCCTCGAGGTGTTTGATCTGCGCACTCACCGCCGACTGCGTCAGCCCCACCTGCTGCCCGGCGGCGGCAAAGGTGCCACGGCGGGCGGCGCTTACAAAGGTTCTCAACTCTCTGATCATGGGCCAGCCCTATCGCTCGTTGGGGTTCAGCAACCGCTCAAGGCTACCTGCGGTCGTTCGCCTGCGAAGAAGAACGGGCGCAGGCGCACGCCCACGCTGTTACCGATAAACGCTGCCACCAACCACACCCAGCCATGCAGGCTGCCGGAGGCGATGCCGCTGAAGTACGCGCCGATGTTGCAGCCGTAGGCCAGGCGCGAACCATAGCCCAGCATCAAACCACCGATCACTGCGGCCACCAGCGAGCGCGCCGGGATTTTCAGGCTTGGGGCAAAACGCCCGGCCAGGCCCGCAGCCAACAGCGCGCCGAGGACGATGCCGATGTCCATCACGCTGGTGATGTCTTCCCACACGGGTGCTGCCAGGGCTTTGGCATTGCCCGGCATTTGCCAGAACGCCCAACTGGCCACATCCACACCCAAGCCGCTGGCCACTTTGGCGCCCCACAACGCGAACGCCGAGGTAATGCCCCATGGCCGCCCGGCCAGCGCCAGCGTCGCATAGTTAAGCAGCGCCAGGCCGATCGCACCCCACACCAACGGCCAAGGCCCGCGCAGGAAACGGCGCAGACCGATGTGCTCGCTGCTCACGCCTGGTTCAAGCTGGCCATGACGGCCCTTCTCCAAGCGCACGGTGACCAGCGCAATGAGCGCAAACACGGCCAGGCTCAGAACCATGGCCGGCAACACGCCGAAGCTCTTGACGATGGACACCGCCGGGAACGCCGGCAACGCGAACCACCAATCCACATGGTGTGTGGCAATCAATGAACCGCAGATAAAGAACAGCAGCGTCACCAGCATGCGCGCATTGCCGCCGCCCACGGTGAACAGCGTGCCGGACGCACAACCGCCGCCCAACTGCATGCCGATACCAAAAATAAACGCCCCGAATACCACCGACACACCAGCCGGTGCTACCAGCCCGACCACCGGCTGCCCGAACAACGTGCCCGCGCCCAGCGCCGGGAAGAACAGCAACACCGCCACTGCCAGCATGACCATCTGTGCGCGCAAGCCGGCGCCGCGCCGATCGTTGATAAATACGCGCCAGGCCGACGTGAACCCGAAAGCGGCGTGGTACAGGGTCAAGCCCAATGCGGCGCCGACCACCAGCAACAGCACCTGGCGCGAGCCGACGCTGTTTTGCAGGAATACGGCGCCGGCCACCAGGATGATAAAAGCCACCAAAGGCGCGATAGGCTTGCGCGCGGGGGTCAGGGAAAGGGAGGTGCTCATGGGCTTTCTCGGGTGTGATCGGGGGAAGATTGGCGGTGAGTATAAACCCTGACAGGGTCGGCCTTTGCAGGAATTCAGACGGCCAGGTAAGGCCGCAAAGGTGGCAAAGTTTAGTTTCGCCGGGTGTATTGCTTGAACAAAAAACCTACAGTAACCTGCGCCAAGGCAACCACCTTCAGGTGGTAAGAATGGATTCTGGCCCGCTGTTCGGTGGGCTCTGACAAGGAAGTTAAAGCATGCACACGGCTATCAGTCCGACTATCTATACGCTTGGCCCCGAGGGTACCAATTGCGCCACCGCCGCGCAGTGGTGGCTTGACTCTCGTGAAGAGCGCAATAGCACCCAACGAATTGTTCTGCATGAGACGCTTGAGCAAGCCTTTGATGAGTTGTCCGGAAAACAGGACGGCTATCTTTTAAGCTGCGCCGCGTATCCCGATTTGCATACGCTGATTTTTACCCGCCTGGGTGATATGGAGTTGTGCGACAGCTTCATCATGCCGACCCACTCCATGGTGCTTGCCAGTCGTACCAGCGCCGACCAGATAAAGAGTGTGGCAACCCATCCCGCGCCCCAATCCCTGG
The DNA here is from genome assembly GCF_030687515.1 of Pseudomonas sp. FP2338. Lineage (NCBI taxonomy): Bacteria > Pseudomonadati > Pseudomonadota > Gammaproteobacteria > Pseudomonadales > Pseudomonadaceae > Pseudomonas > Pseudomonas sp. FP2338. The sequence continues at coordinate 4,317,847 of NZ_CP117436.1, forward strand.
TGGCCAGCCATTACCGCAAGGTGTTTGCCAACAGCAATGCCGATGCCGCCGTGCTGTGCAGCACCGGCAAAGCAGATGCGTGCGTGACCACCGTGGTCGCGGCAGACCTGCATGAGCTGAACATCATTGAGGATTTCGGCCAGGTGCCAATGGCCTTTCTGGTCCATTCGCTGAAGCGAGCCGACCATGCAAAAGCCTGAGCCGCTGTCGACCCTGGTCAATATCGTCAATGAAGTGCGCGCCCGCCAGGAACTGGATGGCAGCATCAAGGCGCCGGACCTGGCCGACCAGGCCCTCATCAATCGCTTGATCGCCGAGCTCGACCGGCACGCCGCAATGATCGACGGGCTGTCTGCGCCGCTGCTGACGGCGACGCTGGAAGACCTGGGCAACTGGCTGAAGAATGGCCTGGATCAACGGCCTTTGTTCGATAAGACACTCGCCAGTTTCAACACCCCTGCACCCGGCGACGCCTTGTTTCTACTGGCCCCCATGCGCGCGACCAACGGCCCTGACCCCGAAGGCTTTCGGCTGGAGCTGGTCACCGGCTACCGCAGTGAAACCCCTTACCTGGCAAAGGCCGCGCAGTACACCGAGCACTACGTGGCACCGTTTCAATGCATCAAGCTGGGAGCGGCCTCGAAGGGGTTCCTGCAAGGCAATTGCATTGTGCTGTTTCCAGAGTCCGTGGCGACGGCAGCCAAGGTCGATAAACAGACCTTCGCGCTGTTCTTCTTCAGCAAGTTTCTGCGTATCTACAACGAGCAGACACTCGTCGAGGCAGACCGCTTGTTCGGGCGCCAGAGCCCGTTCCTGTTCGGCCAATTGAGCAGCCGCCAGATGTCTGAGTCAGACATGTACGACGCGCGTTGCTTGTGGGGTTATTACCACGACTATGCGCACCACACCGGGCCACGCCCGTTGGACAAAAACCTGTACATAAAGCTGAATTGGTTTACCGGTCTGCTGGAAGAAACCAAGTGTGACCTGATTACGGTGCGCCTGGTGCTGGAACACCGTCCGGACTTTTGGCGTGAAATCGCCGAGTTCATCCTGCTCGAGCGCATGTTCCGCTACCCCAAAGGCTCGGACCAGCACATGACGTTCGATGCCGGCACCGGGATTTTGCTGTTCGAGATGCTGATCAATGCCAAGGCATTAGTCGAAACCGAGCACGGTCACCTCACCTTCGACAGCGAACGTCTTGGCCAAAAGCTGGTGTCGATGATCGCCGATATCGAGGCCCTCGAAGCACTCGACGACGAGGCCTATCTGGCGGGTGCCAAAGCTTATGTGCAGCAGCATCTGGGCGCACCGCAAACCCCACTGGCACGCTTTAATTTCCCGGCCACGCACTACGCACGCCGCGTGCTGGCCGAGTGCCCCCAATGAATGCATTGAAGGTCCGCCTGCTGCTGTTCACCGTGGCCATTCTCGCGTTGTTCTCGATCAGTTGGCTGCTGTCGAAAAGCCTGCTCGGTAGCCTTGCGGTGATGCATGCCGTTGGGCTCAGGCTATGGGCCACAACGGCCGCCTTATGGCTGATCGTGGCGTTCAGCACACGGCCGCCGCAGGCTTCCAAGCCCCTGCTCGCAAGGATGCCGGGGTTTTTCATCCTGTCGATCCTGGGGTTCTCGCTCTACTTTGTCTGCAGCTTCGGCGCCTTGAAAACGCTGAAAGCCAGTGACCTGACCATGGTCCTGGCGACGATTCCGGGCATTACCTACCTGCTGGGTCTGCTGACACGCAGCCTGGGTTTTTCCTGGCTCAAGCTGGCGGGTGTGGTGATCGTCAGTGTCGCGGCGCTGGCGTTCAATACCCACACCGGCGACGTTGGCGCAGTCAGCCCGTCAGGCATTGCGCTGGCCTTGGTCGCGGCGCTTTCCTACGCCGTTTATGGCCTGCTGTCCAAGCGTTACCTCAAGGATCTGCCACTGATCAACTCGCTGGCCTGGGTCACGCTGATCGCCGCGGCGTGCTTTGTGCCGCTGTTCATTCTCGACCCCGCGCCCTTGTTGCTCCTGAACCTTGAGGACGCGCTCAAAGTGCTGATCCTGGGGGCTGCCTGCTCGGCGCCGGTGTATGTGTTGTACCAGAAGGTTTTGGCCGAGGGCGGTGTGCTGTATGCCAATGCGATTGGCTTGCTGGCGCCATTCGCCGTGGTCACCGGTGAGTGGTTAATCGGCTCCGGCACGACCTTGGGTGCAGTAAAAATCGTCGCGATGATTGCGGTCATGGTGGGGATCACCCTGCTATTCATGGATGCATCAGGCGCCTCGGGCTGGACGTTCAAGCGTCGCGCCCCAAACCCACCGGTTAGTGAGGAAATACAATGAAAAAGCTGGCGTTGGTTTGCCACCGCAGTGCCAAGTTGTCCTTTGTATTTGAGGCCGCAGAAGCGGCAGGTATTGAACTGGTACTGATTTACGACACGACCGAAAGCGCCCCCGCTCACTTGCCGGCGGTCACGTCGACCTGGCAGCTGCCGGTGTTCGACGAGCCGCAGGTGGCATTGGAAGCGTTCGCGGCCGGCGCGCAAGAGAGGGGGATTGGCGGGGTCATGACGGTTCGCGAAGAAGCGATCATCTGGACGGCGCTGGCGGCGCAAAAAATCGGTACACCTGGCATCGATCCCCATGTGGCGGCACTGGCCCGCAACAAGTACCTGATGCGCCAGGCCTTTGCCGAGGCAGGCTTGAGGTCACCGGGCTTTTGCTACATTGATAACCCCCACGACCTGTCGCTAACCCGCGCCCTGGGCTTGCCCCTGGTGATCAAGCCGCTCTCCGGCTGGTCGAGCACCGGCGTGATGCTGGCCAAGACGGCCGAAGCGCTTCCCGGCCTGGTCAACGCTGTCTGGGAGGTGCAGAGCAAGGACCTGGCACGTTTCTATGACCAGGACAAAGCCGCAGGCCTGGTTGTTGAACAGTATTTGCCGGGTAAAGAATTCGTTGTGGAGTGCTTTGTCGACATCGAAGGGGTGCATGTCCTGGCCGTGGGCGACAAGGGTCAACCCGAAGGGCCCTGGTTTGAAGAAACGATCTACCGCCAGCGTCGAGATATCGACGACCCCTTGATCATGGCGCTGTGCGAAACCGCGCGCGCCGGGGTCAAGGCGTTGGGCATTACCATGGGCGCCGCCCATGTGGAGCTGCGCCTGGATGCCAAGCAGCAAGCGTATGTGATTGAAATCGGCGCACGCATAGGGGGCTCGGGGGTCTCGCACTTTGTGGTGGAACAGAGCACCGGCGTGTCGTTCGCCGCACTGTGCATGCAGGCGGCCCTGGGGCTGCCGACCCCGGCACTGCCCGATGTGCTGCCGGCCGCCAAAGTGGCAGCAAACTACATCATTCCTCTGCGCGGCGATGGCCGTTTCAACGGTTTCAGCGGGCTGGAAAAGGTCGAGGAGCACCCAGAAACCGCACGGATCGTGACCTTTTTCGAGGCCGGACACCTTTCACCACCCCCTCCCGCGTTTGGCGGCTACCCAGGGTTCATCTTCTCGGTACATGCCTCGGATGAGGCGGCGAACGCATACCACCAATGGCTTGATGCTGCATTGAGCATCAACTGGAACCAATAAATACCACCCGTAGCCGGGTTCGGGAGTCGTGATATGGAACATCCGCAACTGGATTGGAACAACCTGGGCTTCAGCTACAGGAAAACCGACCTTCGTTACATCGCACACTGGCGTGACGGTCAGTGGCAGGAAGGTGCGCTGACCGAAGATAACCAACTGCATATCAGCGAAGGCTCAACCGCGCTGCATTATGGCCAGCAGTGTTTTGAGGGGATGAAGGCCTACCGTTGCAAGGATGGTTCGATCAACCTGTTTCGCCCCGATCAGAATGCTGCCCGCATGCAGCGCAGTTGCTCACGGCTGCTGATGCCGCCCGTCTCGACCGCGCAATTCATCGATGCCTGCAAGCAGGTGATCAAGGCCAACGAACGCTTCCTGCCGCCCTACGGAACAGGCAGCTCGCTGTATCTGCGACCTTTCGTCATCGGTGTGGGCGATAACATCGGTGTGCGTACCGCGCCGGAGTTTATCTTCTGCGTGTTTTGCATCCCGGTCGGCGCGTTGTTCAAAGGCGTGTTGCAACCGAGCAACTTCATCATTTCGGACTACGACCGCGCCGCCCCCAATGGCACGGGCGCCGCCAAGGTCGGCGGGAACTACGCGGCCAGCCTGCTACCCGGTACCGAGGCACGGCAGGCAGGTTTCGCCGACTGCATTTACCTCGACCCGCTGACCCATAAAAAAATCGAAGAAGTCGGCTCGGCGAATTTCTTTGCCATCACCCATGACAACACCTTTGTGACCCCGCGTTCACCTTCAGTATTGCCTGGCATCACCCGCGCCTCGTTGATCGAGCTTGCGCAAAGCCGTCTGGGGCTCAAGGCGGTGGAAGAGGATGTGTATATCGACAACCTCGCGGCTTACAAGGAAGCCGGTGCATGCGGCACCGCAGCGGTTATCACACCGATCGGCGGTATCCGCTACAACGATCACCTGCATGTATTCCACAGCGAGCATGAGGCCGGCCCGCTGACCCAACGTTTGTTCAATGAGCTGACGGGCATCCAGAACGGCGACGTTGAAGCGCCGGCAGGCTGGATCGAAAAAGTCTAAAGCCCTGACGCCCGCCGTGCCGACATCCCGTGGGTGTCAGTACAGCGGGCCGATCCAGCGTCAGTCAGACCGGCTGAAAGTGGTTATGTCCGACCCACCGAGCCGGTAACCGGCAAATTGCCGAGCAACTTGAGCCCGGTGCTTTTCACAAAGGTGTCGTAATCCATCGGCTTCTGGATACGGGTTTCGGCGTTGGGCAGCACATAGGCCCAGGCGCGTTGGGACGAGGCGTCGTACACCAGCTTGAACAGGCGCGTCGGCACCCACACCTTGTTGTCGCCGACGGTGCTGTAGCCAGCATCAAACAAGGGGCCGGTGAACACAAACACATTGCCGCCGGCCCGCAGGGCGAACTTGCGCACGTCGGCCTCGACCTTGCTCCAGATCTTGCGGTTGTTGGTGGGGTCTTGCGGCACCATGTTCGACAAGGCGAAGGACTGCGCCATGGCATTTGCGCTTGGCGCATCGGCGGCCGGGGATTGATGGCCGCGGTCCACCGCCGGGTGCTGGCTGCGGTAGTCGCTCAACTCGGCGCGGGCGCCTTTGGGAATGCGCGGGTCGGGATAAAACTGGTTGGTGCGCTCTTCACCCTTGGCGTCTTTCAACTGTGCGGCATTCAAACGCTCGACCACCACCAAAGGCGTCTTGCTGGTTTGCGAGTAGAGCACCGCAAAGTGATCCGAACACAGCGCCATGGGTTTCATCGAGGCGGGTACGGTGGCCGTGTTGATCGGCTTGGCACCGGGAAACAGGTCCGCGCAGCCGTCGAAAGAGAGCTGTTTTTCTTGACGGGAATAGAGACCAAGGGCCGCGCTTTGGCAGATGGAGCTTGAGCGCGAAGTGTGTTCATGGGCGGGTGGTTTGATCAGGTCCAGCAGGCTGCGGGCCTGTGCGCCGGGCGAGAGCAGAACAAACGCCGACAGGCCAACTGCAATAATGCGTAAGTGCATGTTTTATATCTTAAAGTGAGGAGCCTAATGGACCCTCACTTTAAACTTTAGTGCGACGCCTGACGGATCGAATTCCAGGCCGCCTGCGCCAGCAACTCGCGATACTCCCAGGGGCTTTTTTTGACCTTGGCTGACAGCCAGGCACGCGAGTAGTTTTCGGCCGCGCCGATGATCAGCGAAGGAATGAGTTCGGCGGGCAGCGGACTGAAATGTTCCTTGCGCCCTTCTGCATTCATCCAGTCTTTCAACTGATGGTTACGCCGTTTATTGCGTGCAATCAGTTCGTCCTTGAATGGGCCGTTGGACACCGCAAAGCGGCTTTGGAACACGAACCGCGCCCACTCCGGTTGTGCATGCACCCACTCAACGTAGCTGTACACCAGCGCCACGACGCCAGCCTGCGCGGTTTGCGCGTCCTGCAAATAACGCTCGCGCAGGCTGGCCTGGTCTTCAAGTGCGGCAAAAAACAATGCGGCCACCAGCCCCTCTTTACTGCCGAAGTGATGGTAGATGGCACCCACGCTGGTGTCGCAGCGTGCGCGAATGGTTTCGATATTGGTCGCCTCGATCCCCACCTCGTTAAAACACGCCAGCGCTTCACGCAGGATGCTGCGCTTGAGGTCGCTGCGCCTGCCGGGGAACGTACGCTCGATAAGGTCGATGGAGTGCATGCGAAGAGGCGCCAAATAAAAACAGTTTATAGGTTCATCGACCGCCAGAGAAAGCGTGGGTTGACGCGAATGGAATTTACAGAATATTGTTCTGTTACGGAAAATTATTCCGCAAACAAAAAAAGGAATACCCAATGAGCCAAGTACTCAGCATGTTCAACAGCGCAGGCCCCGCCGCTTTCAGCAAAATGGTCTGCCAGATGGCGCCCTATTTCAGCACCATCACCCCCGAATTCGCCGAACTGAGCCCCAACCGTGCGGTGGTCAACGTGCCGTTTTGCAAGGAAATCACCAACCACCTGGCCTCTGTGCATGCCATCGCGCTGTGCAACGCAGCCGAACTGGCGGGCGGCACCATGACCGACGTGTCGATCCCGGCCGGCGCGCGCTGGATTCCCAAAGGCATGACCGTGGAATACCTGGCCAAGGCGAAATCGAATATCCGTGCCGTGGCTGATGGCAGCGCGGTTGACTGGCAAACCGCCGGCGACAAGATCGTGCCGGTGGATATTTTCGATGAGGGCGATATCAAGGTATTTACCGCCCGCATCACCATGAACGTGAAGCTCGCTTAGCGCCTACTGCCCCGCCACCGCAGGCCCATCGGCTGACCGCCGTCCCGGTTTGAAGCCATGGGCATGCGCCGTGCAGGCAATCACCAACGCCACCAGCAGCAACAGCGCCATCGCCCATGGAAACGAGGCAACGCCCCATGTCTCAAGCAACACGCCACCGACTACGCCGCTGGCCGCAATAGCGCTGTTCCACGCCACCACGTTCAGCGACAGCGCCACATCGGCGCCCTCCCCAGCGGCATCGGCCAATGCGGTTTGCAGCAGTGTCGCGGCGCCACCAAAACTCAGGCCCCACACGGCCACGCCAAGGTAGACAACCTGCGGCACGCTGCCCAAAAAGCCGAACACCAGGGTGACCGCCGCAAACGTCACCAGGCTTGCCAGCACGGTCTTGCGCAACAGCGGTTCGACCAGTTTGGCCGTCAACCAGATCCCCAGCAGCGCGGCAATGCCGAACACCAGCAAGACTAAATCCACACGCTCAGCCAAGCCTGCACGCGCCACAAACGGGGCAATGTAGGTGTACAGAATGTTGTGCGCCAGCATCCAACTGATCACCACCGCCAGCACCGGCCGCACACCGGGCGTAGTCAGCACTTGGCCCAGGGACAGATGTTGGTGCGCAGGCTGCGGCGGATAGTCCGGGACTTTCGCCAGTACCCACACGATCAGCAGCAGCGTCAGCGCCGACATCAATCCAAAGGTGGTACGCCAACCCACCAGGCCGCCCAGCCACGTGCCCAGCGGCACACCCAGCGACAGCGCAATCGGCGTACCCACCATGGCCAGTGCCAGCGCCCGGCCCTGTTGATGCGGCGCAACCATGCGCCGGGCATAACCGGCCAGCAGGCTCCAGGCCAGCCCCGCCGCCACGCCGGCAAAGAACCGCGCCACCAGGGTTACGCCGTAATGGGACGACAGCGCGGTGATGGAGTTAAACAGCAGAAAGCCGACGATGGTCAGCAGCAACACATTGCGCCGCCGCCAGCCCCGGGTGGCGATGGTCATGGGGATCACCGCCAGCACCGAACCCAGCGCGTAGGCCGTGACCATCTGCCCGGCCATCGACGGCGAAATCGCCAGGCCGTCGCTGATCAACGGCAACAGCCCGGCGGGCAGGGTTTCGGTGACGATGCAGATAAAGCCCGTCATGGCCAGGGCGAGCAAAGCGCCAATGGGCAGACGGTCAGATGACGCGGATAAGCTGAGTGAGGGTGTCACGGGAGACTCCTTGGGACGACTTAAATACTGATCGATATAAATGTTGCGTGCGCACACCGTGCGTTGTCAACGACTTATGTATCGACTAGTATTTATCTCGCTTACCCAGAGGATTCCCCACATGGCACAAATGGGCCGCCCGCGTAATTTCGACCGAGACCAGGCCGTGGAACAGGCCATGCACCTGTTCTGGCAGCATGGTTATGACGCCACCTCCCTCGCCCAGCTCAAGGCCGGGCTGGGTGGCGGTATCTCCGCGCCGAGTTTTTATGCGGCATTCGGCTCCAAAGAAGCGCTGTTCGATGAGTGCGTGCAGCGTTATCTGGCCACCTATGCCCAGGTCACCGAATGCCTGTGGGACGAGGCTTTGCCACCCCGCAAGGCCATCGAAACCGCGCTGCGCCAGTCGGCGCGCATGCAGTGTGAAGACGGGCACCCCAAGGGCTGCATGGTGGCGCTGGGCGTGATGAGCGCACCCAGCCCTGAGAATGCGCGGGTCGCGGACGCACTGACGCAATCGCGCGTGCGCACCCGGGCGGGCATTGTGGCCTGTGTTGAGCGCGGGATACGTCTTGGGCAATTGCCAGGCACCACGCAAGCGGCGTCGATGGCGACGGTGTTTGACAGTTTCTTGCAGGGCGTTTCAATCCTGGCGCGCGATAACGTGCGGTTTAAGGATATCGACGCGGCGATCAGCCAACTCCTGCTGACATGGGACATTGCCGCCGCTACCGCGCCGCCCATTCGTCCCGACACGCCAGTAAAAAGTCCACAAACGCCCGCACCCGATGCGGCACATAGCGCCCATGGGGATACAGCAAGGTGAAGGGCCGCGAGCGCCCGCCAAACGGCCTCAGCACTTCAACCAGGCTGCCATCGGCCAATTCACGCTCAACGATAAACTTGTAGGTCTGAAACAACCCCGCGCCGTATTTGGCCAGGGTTACGCCGCCCAGCACGTCATGGGCAATGCTGTAGCCCGCCGCCCCGGCGAACTCCTGCTCCCGGCCTTGCACCTGGAACAACCAGGGGATGCGCCGGCCGTTGCTGGGCAACTCAAACTGAATGCATTCATGCGCAGGCAAGTCCTTCAGCGCCTGCGGCGTGCCGACGCGCTGCAAGTAAGCCGGTGCGGCGATAACCACCAGCTCGGCATCTTCCAGCAGCCGCGCGATCAGCGACGAATCCGGCTGGGCGCGCACGCGAATGGCCAGGTCATAGCCTTCGGCAACGAAGTCGATATTGCGGTTGCTGATATGGATATCCACGGTGACTTGCGGGTACTGCGCACGAAACCTGGGCAGCAGCGGCAGCAAGCGGTGATGCGCGTAAGTGGTCGGCACACTGATGCGCAAGCGCCCGGACGGCACCGCCTGCGCGCCCATCACCTGTTGCTGGGCCTCCACCAGTTGCGTCAGCGCCTCGCGGCACTGCTCGAAAAATGTGCGGCCGCTGTCGGTGAGGCGAATGCTGCGCGTGGTACGCACAAACAAGCGTGCGCCCAGGCGTTCTTCCAGGCGCGAGATACTGCGGCTCACGGCGGCCGGGGTAACACCTGCGGCCTGCGCAGCCGCGGTAAAGCTGCCGGCTTCGGCAGCGAGGCAGAACAGCTCGATGCTGCCCAGCTGCAAATCTTCGAAATGGCGTTTCATGATTGATTTCGTCGGCTCACTATCCGACGTCATACTTACCAGCCTCTTGCCCTTTAATACAGCGCGCCGGGCGAGAATGAGTTATCGGCCTTCTTTGTGTCCGGCAGGTTAACGCACGATGGCGGCGGCACTGAATGCGTGAATCTTGTCGACGATCTGGCGTGATGCCGTCCGGATTGCCGTGGTGGTATTGCCGGCAATGTGCGGCGTCAATTGCGCGTTGGCAATCGCAGTCAATGGCGAGTCGAAGCGGTCTTTCTCCAGGGCAAAGGTATCGATGGCCACCGCTTTGATATGCCTGGGAAACTCGCCCATGAAGGCGGCCAACTGGTGTTCGTCGACGATCCCGCCGCGCGCGGTATTGATCAGGATTGAGCCCTGGCGCATCTGCCGGAACTCGGCAGTGCCGAACAAGCCCCGGGTCTGCGGGGTGAGCGGTACGTGGATCGAGACGATGTCCGCCTCGGCCAGTAATGGCTCAAGACCCGCCCGTCGCTCAAGCCCAAGGCTGCGCGCCACCGCCTCGGTAAAGCGTTCGGACCCGGTAGCGATCACCTTGATGCCCAGCGCCGCAGCCTTGCGCGCCACCTGCCGGGCAATGCTGCCGGTGCCCACCAGCCCAAGCGTCAGTTCGGCGAATTCGCAGGCAGGTGCCAAGGTGCCTTTTGCCCAATGGCCTTTGTGCGTTTCGGCGTTGTAGTCATCCAGATCGCGCGACAGATACAGCGCCTGGGCCACGACGTATTCGGCAACAGCGGCCGCGTTGGAACCCGGCGTGTTGAGGATCGCCACGCCACACTGCTCGCACGCCAGCCGATCAATATGATTGACCCCTGCGCCAGCCTGGGCAATGGCGCGCAGTGGCATGGCCAACGCCGGCGAAGTGGCAGCGCGGATCAGGCCGGCGCCCAAGGGGATGTTCAGGCGCGTCTTGAACACGCTGTAGCCCCCGGCCTGACTCACGGCGGCAATAAAGCCAGGCTCGTCATGGCAGTTGATCTCGGCATAGTGAATGCGCGTGCCGTAGTGCTGCCGAATGCGCTCTTTGTCCGCGAAATAATGCAGGTTAAGGGTGACGCCCAGGCCCAGTTCAAGAAAGCGATCGACTTCCTCAAACAGTAACGGCGGCCCGGGGGCATCCAGTATCAGGGTGGTAAATGCCATGCCGTTGATCCTCTTGGAGGGTAGCGCCTGCCGATACCCAGGTTGCGGGATTTTGATCGTTCCCACGCTCCGCGTGGAATGCCGCCCCGGACGCTCTGCGTCCAGCGCTTGAAGGCGTGACGCGGAGCGTCACGGGATGCATTCCCACGCAGAGCGTGGGTACGATCACTGTGAAAAAAGCCAACACGGTGCTGATCACGCGCCACTATACCTTCACCAAGCCGGACGCCCTGTGCTCCCCGCAAGAGTTCGCGGCGATGAAGCCGGCGATTGAAGGCATGGTCAATGATTTGAAAAGCCAGATCATTGTGCAGGCGATGTAACCTTCTGAGAGCTATGACCGGGCGCTGCCTGCCAGTGGGCGAGCGCCCTCCATTCAACGACGAACACCGTCACTTGTGGCGAGCAGGCTTGCCACATTGAAGGTATCCGTCCTTGACTGATGGGCGTTGCCTGGCCCTTAGAACTTCGCCTGCACGCCCACCCGCAACGTGCGCCCCGGCGCCGGCATGAAGCTCTGCGCCAGCGGGTCCAGGTAGTAGCGGTCGGTGACGTTCTGCAGCGATACGTTCAGGCTCGCATCCTCCTGCAACTTGTAGTTGAGGAACAGATCCACCAGTGCCACTTCGCGGTAGTTCAGTTGCGGCGTGGTGGCGCCGGTCTGCCAAGGCTTGTCGGCAGTGACGGTGGGGCCGCTGGTGTAGGTAATACGTGTGCCGAGTGTGAGGCTTTGGTCAAAGAAGCGCAGGCCGGTGGTCAGGTTACCCGCAAGCCGGGGCGGGTTCTGGGTGTTGGTGTAGGAACCCATGAAGCTGCCCGGTGTGCAGTTCGGGGTGTCGGCGGTTTTCTGGTAACTGTTGCTGGTAGCGCGCAGTGTGGCGGCGAAGGCCGCATCGCAGGTTTCGGTTTTCAGGTAATAGGTGGACGACAGGTCGGCGAACACGCGCCCGGCATCGTAGCGCGCTTGCAGTTCCAGGCCGCTGGTCTTGTAGCTGTCGGTGTTGCTGAAACGCATCTGGCCCCACGAGCCTGGGCTTGGGTCGTAGTAGCGGGTGATGTAGTTCTTGATGGTGTTGTTGAAGTAGGCGAGCTTGATCGCCGCCGCGTCATCCTCGACCAACAGCCCTTTGCGCAACGTGCTGGCGCCGACCTCCCAGTTGCTTGAGCGCTCGGGTTTCAAGCCCTTGCCGGGCAGGGTTTGCAGCACGCCCTGGCTGGTTTCAAACAGCGAGGGCATGCGAAACCCCTGGGTGTAGGAGGCATACACAAAAGTGTCCGGCAGCACTTCGACATTGATGCCCAGCGCCGGTGAAAAAGCCCCGCCGCTGTTGCTGGCCTTGCCGGAATAGTCATAGCCGCTCACCACGTCACTGACCTGGGACGGGTAAACCGTCGAATCGATCACGCCAAAGTCGTTGTAGCGCACGCCCTCGAAGGGGAAGTTGGTGTTCTGGAACACGATGCCGTTGTTCAGGCGCGGATCGGTGGCGTTGGTGTACTCGCCGTTCTGGTCCGGGAACCACATCATGTTGCCGGAATTGTTGCCGTTGTAGACCCGCAGGTAGCGCAGGTCACGCTCCTCGCGGCGTGCGGTGGATCTGGCAATGTGGTCTTTACTGCGATAGTGGGTATAACGGCCGCCGCCCCATAAGGTCAGGCGGTCCACCGGTTTGTATTCGAGTTTGCCATTGAAGCTGTACTCCTGCCGCGAGCCTTCGCGCAGCATGCGGTTGGCGTTGATATCGTGCTGGGTGGTGGCGACGCCTTTTTGCGGGCGCAGTTCTTCGAGCTGGAACGAGCTGCCCAGGTCGAGCTTCAGATCGCCGTGGTCGGTCGCCCAGCGTGAGGTGTTGGCCAGGCCGCCGCCGATGCGCTGGTTTGCCTGGCGGCTCCAGGCGCGGTCCGAGCGATATGCCTGGGACGCAGGTGCGGCCACCGAGGTGAGCTGGCTGGTTTGAGCGTCGGTCATCCACAGGTCGGCGGTCAGGTCCACCAGCGGGTTGCCCGAGGGCAGGTAGTTGTAGCGAGCGGTGTAGGTGTCGATCCTGGTATGGCCCAGTGGGTATTGATAGATACCGCCGGTGCCGAAGCGGAAGATATCCGACGGCATGATCTCGCCAATGCGCCCGTCATAACGACGATAGCCGAGGTCGAAGGTATGGCCGTCCGCCGGGCGCAGGGTGGTCTTGAGCAGGAACGATTCGGTCTTCGCCGAGGAGTTGAGCACCTCTTCGCCGGCGTTGTAGGTGGTGGCTACGCTGGTGTCTTCATCACCCCAACGGTCGTAGGTGCGGTAGCGGTCCTGGCCTTTTTTACCGGCAAAATAATTGCCCTGATTGCGCTTGGCGTAAGCCGCCACCACGTCGAAAAATTCATGGGTGTAGGCAAACGCGGCGCTGCCGGCTTCGGCCTGCGAGCCGAATACCCCGCCGCGGCTCTGGTGCGGCTCAGCATACAGGTCCTGGGTATTGGAGTGCGGGTCGCGGGAAGCCGGGGCAACGCCGTTGTTCCAAAAATCGCCCTTGAGGCGCAGGCCGATGTTCTGGCCGTCCTTGAGAATGTCGCCAACGCCCAGGGTGCGCATTTTTACTGTGCCGCCAATGGCGCTGGAGGTCAGGCTGGGGCCTTTGTCGATGGTGATGTCGCTGATCAAATCCGGGTCGATGTAACTGCGCTGCTGAGTACCGGCATAACCGCGATACACATCCAATGCCTGCTGCGAGCCGTCCACCGTGACCGACACCCGGCTCTGGCCCTGGATGCCACGAATATTCACATCCAAACCGCCGCCATTGCGGCTGTCGCCCACCTGCACGCCGGGCTGGCCCTTGAGCACATCACCCACCGACACCACGCCAAAACGTTGCATGTCTTCGCCGGAGATATACACCGACGAACGCGGCGCGCGGTAGACCTCCTCTTCGTCGAGATTTTCGCCCGTCACTTTTTGCGTCGGCAGCTGCACGGCCTCCTGGCGCAGACGCAACACATAGCCGCCATCGGCCTGGCGCTGATAGTCCAGGCCGGTGCCCGAGAGCACCTGGGCCAGGCCGTTCTCCGAGTTGAATTCGCCCTGCAGCCCCTGGCTTTTCCTGCCCGCCGTGAGCAGCGAACTGCCCGCCATGCTGATCCCGGCTTCGGCACCAAAGCGCGACAGCACTTGGTCCAAAGGCCCGGCACTGATGCTGTACGGGCGTTCACCGGCGGCCAATACCAGCTCACCGCACAACGGTTGCAGGCCGAGAAATAACACGCTGAACGTATGACGACGCAAAACACGAACGGGGGAAATCATGCAAGGCTCCTAGGGATCGAAACCCACCTGTGCCGGTGGGTAATACCTAAAGGCCAAGCCAGATCGAAAAAACTATCGCGTCGGAGAAAAAAAACTTCACGCCGGCACCACCGTCACCCAATAACGGCTTCTTCGCTCGATGCGCACCGGCAAGGTCTTGGCCACCAGGGCCAGCGCGGCATCGGTGTCGTCCAGCTGGAAACTGCCGGTGATGCGCAGCGCCGCCACCGCCTCACTGCAACGCAGCAAGCCCGGGCGATAGCGCGAGAGTTCGGCCAGCAATTGATCCAGGCGCATGCGTTCGGCAGGCAGAATGCCGTGCATCCAGGCCTGGGCCAGCAACACGTCAACCGGGCTTGGACGCCCGATTGCGTAGTCTTCAACTTTTATCTGCCAGCCGGCCTGCAAAGGCACGGGCGTAGGCTGATGCCGCGCGCTCACCTGCACCCGCCCGCGTAAAACAGTCACCAAGGTGCCCTGATGAGCGTGGCGCACCAACAGGTTGGCGCCCTGGCTGTACAGCAGCGCGTTCGGGGTTTGCAGTTGCAGCGAGGCCGACCCCGCTGGCGTGTCGAGTGCCAGCTCGCCCTCGACCAACTGCACGCTGCGTTGGCCTGCGCTCACGTCCAGGTTGACCGCACTGGCGGTGTTCAGCCACAGCGAACTGCCGTCCGCCAGGGCCCAGTGCCGGCGTTCGCCTGTGCGGGTGCGATAACTCGCCAGCGCTGCGCGTACCCGCGTGGAATCCGCCCCTTGCCAGGCAATGCCGCCGAGCAGCCCCAGCGCCAACAGGCACTTGAGCACCTGACGACGGCGTTGAGGATCGGTCCCGGCCGCCTGCAAGGCCCGGCGTGCCGTGGCATCGGCCAGCACATTGGCGCCTGGTTGCAACAACAGCGGCAAGCTGCTGACCCGTTGCCAAGCGTACTCATGCGCGGGGTTGGCGTGACGCCATTGCTGCAAAGCCTGATGGTCACCTGCACTCATCAAGCCGGACTGCAGACGCACCAGCCAATCGATGGCACTGTCGCGCACCTGCGGGTCAACCGCCACACCGCTCATTCAAACCGGCTCGCATAGCAGACACTGAACGCCTTACCCATGGCGCGCTGCACCTGGGCCACCGTCAGGCTTAATTGTTTGGCGATTTGCGGATAGGTCAGGCCATCAAGCTGGGACAAGAAGAAAATCTGCCGCACCCGCCCCGACAAACCGACCAGCAGCGAATCCAGCTGCAACAGCGTTTCGATCATCAGATGCCGCTCTTGCGGCGAAGGCTCCTCGGCCACCGGGCGCGCCGCCAGTGCTTGCAGATAAGCCCGCTCGATGGCTTGGCGACGCCAACGGTTGATCAGCAAGCCATTGGCGATGGTGGCCAGAAATGCCATGGGCTGACGTAATTCACGCACGTCCTCTTGGGAGCGCAGCACGCGGACAAAGGTGTCGTGCGCGAGGTCTTCGGCATCGGCCGTATGCCCCAGCCGCCGATGCAACCAGCCTCGGAGCCAGCTGTGGTGATTGGCGTACAGCTGGGCGACGGGCGAGGGAGGGCTGTCATGCTGCATTTCAGATCCGCACTAATGATAATGCTTCTCATCTTATGTTTTAGAGGTCGGATTGTATAGGCTTGCCACAACCGACACTTACCGCTGCCGCACATCCCGCAACACCGGCTCTTTTTCACGGGCACTTCGCCAAAATTCAACGTCACGCTCTATGCCGAGAGTAGCGACACCGCGTCGCAGCGCCTCCTCCAAGCCAGCCATGCTCATCAAGGCGAGTTCAATAGCGTGACAGGCGCCGTCAGGATCAGCGAACGACGTCAAATCGCAATTGACGCTCAAGTGGTCTGTGCCTGCATCTCCTGTGGACAGGGTCAGCTGCAAAGCAAATGACTGGCCACACTGGCGCCATAGGGTCTGGCAGACATTCGAGAGGCTGAGTAAATTGCCGCAAAAATTAAAGCTCGTATCACTGCGCCCCTGCAGGATCAACGTGCCGACCCGATGTTGCGAGGTGGGCAGCAGCGTAGCGATGTCCCCCGTGTCATACCGGATGACCGGAACAATCGGCGCCTTCAAATCGCTGAGATACAACTTGCCCTGCGCATCGACCTCGGCCAGTACCCATTTGCTCAGGAAATCATAATGACCCGGCGGGTGTCCAGGAGTTGAAACGCCCACCAGGCCTATCTCGGTATTTCCATAAAGGCCATAGAACTCGGCCTTCGGCCAAACCGTTCTTATGTAATCTTGTTTAGCGGTGGAGAACGCTTCGCCGATATAAATCACTTTTCTGATATCCAGCACTACATTGGCTTTCAACGCCATGTGAGCGGCCTGAATAATACCGCCCGGTGTCGCCAGCAAGGCGCTGACTCCCACTTCACGGCAGATCTGCAGGCACCCCTCGGGGCAGTCCTGCGCGTCGAGACGCCCGACAGGCAAAATGGTGCAGCCAATCGGCTCCAACAATCGCGACAGCCCCTCGTACAAGCAGCCAAATCCGCCAGGCACCAGTAAGTTGGCCACGACGTCCTGACTGGAAAACACACGCTGCCCTAAAAAGCGACGCAGCTCCACTGCGTAGGCGTCTCGCGAGACACTGGGCCAAAAATCATTGGCCACGACCAGCGGAGAGGCGGTTGTACCCGACGAACTGACCAAATAACAATGACGCAAATGGCCCTCATCACGTAGCTTCTCCACCACACCCTGAAGTGTGGACTTGGAAGATACAGGGTACAGACGGTCAAACTGTTCATAGCTCAACGCCCGTGGGTAACCCGAGTAACCCGCCTCACGATAGTGCTCAACCATGCGGTCAAAAGACTGCGCATCAAAAAAAGAGTGATTTATCATGCAAGCCGCCTTCCCTGCAGAACCTGGCTTAAAAATAGGCGAGGTACTCGTCCTTAAGAAACCGCCAGTTCTCGGGACTCAACTGCGCCCCGTTCAGCGCTGACGCGGTCAATTGCTCAAACACCTGCACGTCTGCCCACAGAACAGCATCGTCAGCATGGGAAAAAGCTGCATTCATCGAAGACGAAAACAGGTCACTGGTTTTCTTGAAGGGCTGCCCTTCTTCGACATTCAATTGAACCCCTATCACGCTGCTGAGCTGACTTACCGCTGCCGGCAAACCCTCAGGCGTCCCACCGAAAACACCCGGTGAGGTGCTGATAACGTCACTGATAATGCCAGGCTTGATCAGCCTCGCATCAGACAGCTCAGCGGCCGGCGCGAAACTGGAAAAGTACAATTGTTCCAGTAAGTGAGGGGCGTAGCAGTGCGCGAATAGCACCGGGGTGATGGTGCCGTGCAATCGCGCGCCCACTTCGATCATCACAGGGCCATTGGGGCTGTCCAGCAACTCCATATGGATTGCTCCGTTTTCAATCCCCATGGCTGAAGCCGCGTGTTTGGCATAGTCGACCAAGGCCCGCACCGCGTCGGAGCTCGGGTCCAGCAGGAAGGTGAATTTCTTCACGAACGGGCAGCCTTCGATACCCAGTTCATCACAGCGGATATAGCGACAGACGGACGCAACCACATAGGTGCCCTGCTGCGCGACCATATCGACAACGTACTCTTTGCCGGTGACAAAGGGTTGCAGCACAAAACAGTCATTGTCCGACCATGTTGAAGAAAAGCCTCCCCAATCCGCGGCAAGAATCGCGCTCTGCAACTCAGCGCGGTTCCTGCAAAAAACCACGCCTTCACCGCCTGCCGAAGACTGTGGTTTGAGCACACAGGGGTACGCATCCCAGTGCTCCAGAACCGACTGCGCAGCGGCCTTCCCTTCCAGCACGTGTGTCGATATACACGCCAGACCCGCCTCTGCCAGCGCGCGCTGCATCGCATCTTTATGGCGACGTAACCGAGAGTAAGCGGGGTCATTGCCAGGCAACCCATGACGCTCGCTCAAGATATCGGCGATGAATACACCGTTCTCGCTGCCGGCGAGGATGATATCGAAAGGCAGTTCATCAGGCCCCGGTACCTGTTCGGCAGAGATAAAAATCCCTTGGTAGAGTTCGGCATTGAATTCGCCTTTCTTTTTCTCGCTCAAGGTCGGCATTTTGCTGACTTTATCCATCTCCATGACGGCGTAGCAGTCAACACCCTGCTCCTTCAGGTACCCCACTAACAGATTCGCATTGGAGACGGGGTTGGTGATCAGACAGCGCTTAGTCATCGTATTAATCCCTGCTGATGCCTGGCGGTAGTTGACGAAATCTTTGCGCACAAAGAACGATGTTGAAATGCGACTTCACCAGGCGAACCAGTTCGTCAATCGTTCGAACGTTGTAGCTGGAACGACGCTTGCCCTGGACACACACCAGCGTGCCGTTTTGCAGGATATCGCCCCCTTCGGAATGAGGACGGGCACAAATGAAATGACTGGCAAACAGGGAGGTGGGGGCATGGGTGTTGTAAAAGTGAGTCACGCGAAACTCTTCATAGTTGTAGTCTGCATCACGGACAACCAGCAGGCCCTGCCAACACTCGCCGCGCAGGTACTCCACCAACCAGTCACGATTGCCCAGCCGCGTGACGCGGTAGCGGTGGCACCCCTGCACTTGCGTCACCCGATCATCACGCTCATCAAGCGAAAGCGGCCTTATGGGACCGCGCAGACCAAACCCGACATCGCATAGCCAGCGTTTTCCCTGCGCACTGACCACCAGCGCCATGTGCGTGGACAACTCACGGCATACGCCGTGCGCGAATGTCTTGGCCAAGGTGCGCTGCACCGAAAACCCAAGGCTTTCCAGGGCCTGCGCAAAAATGCCATTCATGTGCGTACAACCACCGCCCCGTTGCCCGTATACGATTTTTTGAGCGACGAGGTTCAATGCAAAAGGCACCTCTACGTCCAGAAAACCATCTGCCATATCAAATGGAATATGGGTGACGTGCGCTTCGTGCAAGCGGGCCAGGCTGGCAAGATCCGGTTGGCTTGCGTCAGGATTGCCTACGCGCTGAAGATACGCGCCCAACCATGGCGGGCTGTTCTGTTGCGCCGTGGGGCAAACCGCTAAGGGTTCATCCAACATTTTCGCCATTCCCCACACGCAGTAAACTGCCAGTGGTTGAAAGGCGCCGGGTTGCCAGCAGACACACGGCCTCGGCGACTTCTTCAGCCGTCATTACCCGTCTTGCGGGAATCGACTTGAGAATCTCCCTGACCTGATCACCGGCGAAAGCCTGAAACATGTCCGTATCCACAAAGCCCGGAGAAACGCAGTTCACTCGCACATCAAAGCGCGCCAGTTCGATCGACAGGCCCATGCTCAGGCGTTCAATCGCGGCTTTGGCGCAGCCATAGGCTGTATTACCCAGCTTTATTTTTTGCGCGGCAACCGAACCGATATTAATAATATTGCCGTGGCGTGCCTTTGCCATCAGCGGGGCAAACACCTCACAAAAATTCAGCGTGCCGCCAAAATTGTTTGCCATCACTTGTTCAAACGTGGACGGCTCTTGACTCAAGAACAAACCATCGCGCGCGATGCCAGCATTGTTGACTAACACTGAAGGCAGAGGATGGTCCTGAAGTTGCGCACAGAACTGTTCAACCTGACGCCTGTCGCTACCGTCAACGCGCGCCGTGATTGCACGCGGGCCGAACTCGCACGTGAGGCGATCTGCAGCGGCTTCATCCTTGAAATAGGTCGCGAAAACGGTAAATCCCTCCGCGATTAACTTGCCTGCAATCGCGCGGCCTATTCCACGCGTTCCTCCCGTTACAATAGCGGTCTTAGTCATACATGACGCTCCCTCGACAATGTACAGAACGTGAAGTCTTCAGGACAAAGCCGACCTCCTTGGCGCCCGGCCGGTCGAACCCTGAAAACTGTAAATCCAGACACTCCCCTGGTGTGATCGGCGCCATAAAGACCACTCGTTTTACACGCAGGGACGCACCCGGCAGCAGGTGCCGGCAACAACTCAGCACAAAACCCACGGTAAACGCACCTGGAACAATCGGACGCCCTGGAAAATGCTCATCAAAGATGGAAGCGACCGCGTCCACCTGGACCAACACGGAGTGGTTTTCGTCTATTGACTCCAGTGACGTGGTAAACACTTCATACCGCACGGTTTCTTTCTCCCTGAGCCAAATAGTAATCCGGGTATTTTTGAGTAAACACCACGGCGCACAAGATCGTGAAGTAAGACATCAATAAGTAAATCGGCCAGTAGTCGTTAAACATCAGGCTCAATACAGCAAGCCCAAAATTAAGACTGAACACGGCATTCCACATCAAGGTGATATGTTTATTGATGAAAAAGAACGCCGGCGTGTGCCAGACCTCCTCCGGAGCTTCTAACTTTGCATACTGCAGCGTGAAGGGCTTGCCAATACAATAAGAGCCCCATCCGGCCACGGCCAACAAAGCGTAGATCAGCGGCTTAGTGTATGACAAGCTGAAAAATCCGGGTTCAGCATACGAAATACAAGCGACCAGAACAAAGCCGCACGCAACACTCCAATCAATAACAAACTTGTGCTTCAAGCCCTTGTAGCACAGCACAATCAAGACCACTAATGACAGTAATGCCGCTTCGGTATAACTCCCCGATCGCCAGGTCAGAAAGTAAGGAAACAACAACGGAGGAATAATAAGATTGATCATGACATGCACACCCCTGAGGAGCAGAACGCAAAAGGCATCCCGGCCGATTTAATTCATGGCTGCGTGGCCATGACCGTCACCAAACAAAACACGTCATCGTATTGAGTGGGGTCGCTCGACGAGAAAACCTGCACCGTGCCGCCACGGGGCTCATGGGAGACCTGGCCAAATAAATAACGCGCCTGGCGCAGGTCTCCTGCACTCAGATTACGCAACGACACCGGCAAAAACCGCTCGGCCACTGACACCGCACTGGCGCTTGCCCTCACACACCTCACCGCGAACTGGTGACACAGCTCAACGGTGACCAGGCTGGCGTCGTAGCGAGCAATAAACATCTCCAGCACATCAGGATCCAACCGAACACGGAACAGGTCACCATGCCGTTCCAACTCAGGACACAGTTCTAGATAATTCATGAAGCCCCCCACGGCGTCTTGTCAGCCAGCTGACCGTCCTGGCACCCGGCGCCCCTCATGTCTTGTTTACACACGTGGCCTCGGCAATGCCGTCTCGCGAATACCGATTCAGAATCGACAGCATCTTCCACGCGCGTCCGCACAACAGCCCGATCGTCAAACCCGAAGCCACGCCGATCAAGACCACCATCGGCAGTGAACTGGCAAACACTCGATCTGTCGCCTGCTCATAACCGATGAAATATTTAATGCCGAAAAAAAACATCGAGAGTATCAACAGCTTTAATGAACCTGGCACTGAAATGGAGTGCCGGGCCTCCCCTTGGGTAATACCCTGATAGTCAAACCACAACGCTGCGATTGCCCAGCCGACTAATAACCCTGCCACCCAGGTGCCCATTGAAAGCAGTGGATGCGTGGCATAGTCCATCGCCGCCAATGACCACACCACGAAGATGACCGGGCTGATCAAGAGGGAACGACGTGTTTCAGTACTTCTAAAACATGCCATCACGCCGTAATAGAGCAGCATGAAAAAAACGGCATACACCCACAGTGGCGTTTCACGCAATATAACAAGCATGGGTATCCCTCAATGATGAGATCGTACGGAATAAACAGCACTGCTAATCGGGCAGCCAACATGGTGAGCCACTAACTCCAAAGCGTCCTGACCCGGCAGCCCGACGGGGCGATAAATAAACTGCTTCCAGCCTTCGGTGTCACGCAACACGATACGAAGTTGTGGCTGCCGACAGGTATCCAGAATACGTTGCACCACGCGGGACCGCGGGGAAACGGTCATGGACACCACCACGACGTCATAACTGCCGTAATCAAAATCTACGCCGTCCGCCTCGACCAGGTTCAAACGTTCAGCCGGGATATCCAAGGCGCTCAGCGCGCCGTGGAGCCCTTGCTGGGCTTTCACAATCGCGCTGTGATCACTATCAATACCCGTCACCACAAAGGATGTTTTCTGCAGGTAAAGTAAAATACTCAGCGGCATCGCCCCCACACCGACCTGGCACATCCGCCCCTGGCTACCGTCAAGACTCTTGAGTTCACCGCTGACCATGCGTTGATAAATCCGGTAGAAAAAACGGCTGAGTGGGCTGCCTTCACTCAACAAGTTTGCCCACTGCTCGCTCAACGTCGACTCGAACAACTGCTCTATCTCAAGCACTTTTCGCTGGCAGTCTTGCATTCGACTGCGCTCGCTACTGTGCGCGGTCTCATCCGAAAAGTTCAGCGGGTAGTTGTTCAATACAATCAATAAATCCGAATACGCTTGAAAGAGTTCACCCTGCCAACGCTGCTCTGTGGGAATGGCCAGCAATCTGTCGATACGCATTGATAGCTCTGCGCCCATTCACGCAACTCCCACACGCTGGCGCTCATCTCGCAGAGACGGTAGCTTTTGCCGGGCGTTGAACTGAAAGTGCTCGCGGCCTACAACCGACAACTCGGCGACGCCACGCCGCAAGGCTTCACTCAGTTTGGGGATCTGGCTGAGTACTGACGCAACGTGCGCCTGCAGACTTTGGCCCACCTCGCTATCGGGTAGATCCAAGGCCACTTCCACGCGGTCCCGACCCAACTCGACCGACTTGAGTGTGACCTGGCAATAGGTTGCATCCACGCCCGCGGCGGTCAGTTGCTTGCGCACAAGGTCCAATCGAATCTTGTGCCCTCCCAGACTGAATTCTTCTTCTACTCTGTCGCCGATGCTCAAGTAATAGGCCGCGTCACCCGAGACTGAAAAGAGCTCGCCGTAGTCGCCAATGCGATAGCGAATAAGCGGCACCACAGGCGCTTTGAGATCGGTGACCAACAGTTCACCTTGCTCGCTGACCTCCACGAAAAACCAGTCGGAAAGCACTAGGTGGTGGCCCGCACTCATCTGTGGGGTATTGATCGCGGCAAACCCCAATTCCGTCGCACCATAAATGCTATAGAAAGACGCCTGCGGCCACAGCTCACTGACGAACTTGCGCTTGGACAGGTGGAAGGCTTCGCCGACAAACACAATCTTGCGTATGGGCAACGACACGCCAGCACTCAGTGCGGCCTGAGCAACTTGCACAATCCCACTGGGTGACCCCACCAGGACATCAGCAGAAAAACGCTCCAGCAAATCGAGCAAGAGTGCGTTATTGGACAGGGTATCCGGCCGGCCCACAGGCAGGATGGTCACCCCAATATTCTCAAGCAACCGGCACATGCCCTCGTAGCTGTTACCCAGGCCGCCAGCCGTGAGCAGGTTTGCCACAACGTCATTGGCACTGAATACGTGCTCGGCCATGGCCTGGCGTACTTGGTAGGGGTAGCTGCTTTCGGTAACACCCTGCAGGAACTTATTCGCCAGAATGACAGGGCTGCGGGTAGTGCCCGAGGTCGAAACGACATAACAGCCCTGCATTTTGCCGGCCGCCAGCAATTGCCGACCCGACGCTGCCAAGGCGCTTTTATCCATGACGGGGTAGGCGTCGATAAACCCCTGATAGTCCGTTACCGTTTGCAGCGAACCCGGGTAATCCTCACTGATATACCCCATCACCATTTGATTAAACTTATCGACTGGAAAAGCTGTGCGGCGCTGGATTGTTTTCATTGTGCAATCCTTATAATTAAGCATCGACTCGGCGAAAAATCATGGATGCGGCAAGACCGCCCATGCCAAAAGAGTTCTTGAGGCAATATTCAATATGAGCGCTGCGCGTTTCGCCTATGACATTGGCTGAACACTGCGGGTCTTTCACATCAAGATTACGCGTGCCGGGAATAAAGCCTTCTCTCAACGCAATCAAGGTATTAAGCGTTTCCATGGCCCCGGCGGCAGCGATCATATGCCCATGCAACGACTTGTTCGCGGTGACCGGCACAGCCTCGGACAACACCGAACAAATCGCGGCGGACTCATGCAAGTCGTTCAACACCGTCGACGTGCCGTGCGCATTCACCAAGCCTATTTGGCTTGCATTCAACTGGGCACTTGCCAGTGCGCGCGTCATTGAGAGTTTCATTTCCCGGCTGTCAGGGTCAGGTTTCACAATATGACTCGCATTCATGCTCGCGCCATACCCCACGACTTCCAGTAACGGCACCGCCCCTCTCTTGAGCGCGCTGGTGTATGTTTCCAACAAGAACAGTACCGCCCCTTCCGCCGGCACATAGCCTGAGCGGCGCGTATCAAAGGGGCGCGACAATCCATCAGGCGGTAAAGAGGCATCGGTACAGATCACATCAACCGATTCCAGGCCAACATAATGTTCAGGCGTGACCTTGGCACTGGCGCCACCCACTATTGCCGCGTCGACTCGACCGCTCGCCACCTGTTCAAAGCCGGTGCCAATAGCTTGTAACGATGCAGAGCAAAGACCGACGTGCACCATGGTCGGGCCGTGGAACGGAACGTGCGCATGGACCTGACGTAACAACTGAGTCGGGTCCATACGGGAAAAGTCACTGATTCGATAGTGCTTCTCCATTACCGCGGCCATGTTTGTAAAGGTGTTATCCGCGTTTCGTTCCAAGTCGTAAATGAAGTCCACAGTCTGATGAATATCAGGAACAGGCTCATCCACCCCGAGAAAGCAACCGATACGCTCTGGCGCGAGATGACTTAAATCCGTGCCCGGCCAGGCCAACAAACCCTTGATAGCGTTGCTGATATAAAGCTCATCCCATGAGCGGCTGCGCCTGGAGGCCGACGCGGGTGTATTACCCACTTGTGGAATACCCGCGAAATGGCTCTTGAATGTACCCGTGTCAAACTTGTGGATTTCGCGAATCCCCGACGTTCCTTCGCTGAGTGCCGCTCTTACTGAATCGTAAGTATCACCCAAGGGCGTGCAACAGCCGAGAGCGGTGATCACTACACGTTCTCTCATGATAGTTCTCCCGACGATGCTTGATCAGGAGTTAAATGCCGTAGCTTTTTGACTACCGCACAGGCACAACCAATCCCAATTCCCATCCCGTTCACCAATAGTGTGCGCCCGACCTCGATGCTTTCATCTGCCAAGGCACACGCCAGATCCACCAAGCCGCTGGTGCTACCGGCGTAGCCTGTGTAAGGCTTGTAACGGCGAACGTCGGCCTCAGGCATGATCTTGAAGACCGCAGCGTCCTCTACCTGGCGCAAGTTGGGTGCGCCATTGTCATACATGACGACCACAGGGTGCGTGTCAATAACCGCAGCCGGCAGGCATTGCAGCAGGGCCTCCCAATCCGCTTGTTTTGAATATATCTGTGCGTCAAATCGGCTATAAACCGCAACGATTTCAGCCAGCGCAACATGACCGGAATGTTGCAGCAGGGTGGTATTTTCAAGCATCAACGCCACCGCCCCGTAAGTCACGCTGACCTTATCGGCAGTGGCGAGGGTGGGGTCTGTTTCAACCAGCCCCATCTTCCGAAAAGCCTCCAGGTTATCGGCTTTGGTCATATCGCCGACCGCACACAACAAGGCACCGCCCTGCTCGGCATGTTGCAGCTTGAACAACGCCTGTTCCAATAAAGACAGCCCGCCCAACGACATACTGCGTAAGGGATACCCACCACCGGTAAAGCCAAAATATTTGGCAATGTGGTACAGGTTATTAGTCGGTAACTTGCGGAACAGCCTCAGTGGGTGGACAGCGCCTGCCACCCGACCTAATTCAGCGTGTATAGATTCTGCAGACAGTTCCGGGTGTTTCATTCGGTAGTCGTAGAGAATCTCATAAAAGTCGCGGACGATTTCTGCGGTTGTATAGACATTGATCTCTGCCCGCGCCGCTTGATCAAACGCGCCGCCTTGTTCTGCCATGGCACAGGCGGCGCCTGAGACCAATAGACTGTGTATGGCTGCATCGGACAAGATCGCCCGGTCTTCGCGGGCAATATGTTTAGCTATCTGTGCAGAGAGCACCGCCGGCACCTTGGCCCGTTGCTTGGCGGCTATGGGGAGGATGTCTTGCCGCCCAATATCCGCCAGGTCGAACCCTGATTGTCGTACGGCGAGGCCGGTGATGAAGACACTAGCCATGGGCAAGCGCCTCTAGGCGCCGAGAGCAAAACTCCGGCGTCCAGAAACTACCGATCTTATCCGGCTGAATAACAGTACTGTCAGGAACTTGAAGTATTTCGCTGGCCACTTCCCAACCCTTGGCTGTCCACTGGCGATCCACACAGAGTGCCGGATCAGCCTGCATCTTATGGAACGGCCATAAGTGTTCGGGCTCAATGTGGGGGTTTATCTGCGACTTAACTTCAAAACAGAAATCAATGAAGTCAATGGATGTAAATCCGATTTGGTCAAATGACTTATCGCTGGGTATTGCGTCGGGACCTTCGAGAAACAGAATATCTGCTGCAATTTGTTTTACTTTGATCAGATACATAGCGATCACACCCCTTCTTCCATGTTTTGTAAAAAACGAGAGCGGCATAAAAGTCAGTCGACTTTATTGTTCTTATAATTGGATCCAATAGATGCTAAACAAATAGCTATAAGCTTGTCAAAATATTTTTTACGGAAAAAAACAAGACACGGATGAACGGTTGGCCGTAATTAACAGATGATAAATATCGCAGCGCTTACACGGGCACTGGACGGTCACTCACTTGCTGTTTAGTTGACGCTACAGCCACTAATAAACCGGTTAGATGGGAGCCATGGCAACTTCACTTGTCACGTCCCTGTCACGTTTGGCCAACAACGTGTAGACGCAGGGCAAAACAAATAAGGTGAATAAAGTTCCGATCGACATCCCGGTGGCAATCACCATGCCGATGTCATATCGACTCACTGCCCCAGCCCCCGTCGCAAAAATCAGCGGCACCATGCCAAATACCATGGCAGCCGTCGTCATCAACACCGGCCTCAGGCGAATCGCCGCTGCTTGCTCCACCGCCTCCCGCGGCGATAGCCCCTTGTCTCTGCGCAGCTGGTTGGCAAACTCGACGATCAGAATCCCATGCTTGCTGATCAACCCGATCAGCGTCACCAACCCTACCTGGGTATAGATGTTAAGACTCGACCACCCAAGGAACAGCGGAATCAACGCCCCGCAAATGGATAACGGCACTGTCACCAGAATCACCAGCGGGTCGCGGAAGCTCTCAAACTGCGCCGCCAGTACCAGGAAAATAATCGCCAGCGCCAAGCCAAACGTCACCCATAGCGCCTTGCCTTCCTGCACGAACTGGCGCGATTCCCCGCTGTAGTCGAACGCATACCCCGGCGGCGCCTCTTCAATGGCAATCTGCTTCACCGTCTCAATGGCCTCCTCCATGCTGACCAGTGGAAAACCCGAGATCAATGCAGAATTGAGCTGCTGGAACTGGTTCAACTGCCGTGGCCTCGCGCGGTCTGTAATGCTGATCAAGGTCGACAGCGGCAATAATTCACCTTGGGTATTTCTGACGTAGTAGCTGTTCAGCCATTCGGGGTTGTCACGGTAGGCGCGCTCAACCTGTGCAATTACCTTATAGCTGCGCCCTTCGAGGGTGAACCGGTTTATTTCCGCCTCACCCAACAGCGTCGCCAGCGTGCTGCCGAGGTCCTGCATCGACACGCCCATCTGCGATGCCTTGGCGCGATCGATCTCCACCACCACTTCCGGCTTATCAAACGCCAGGTCGATATCGACAAAACCGAACTTGCCCGATTGCATCGCGCGATTTTTTACGCGCTCGGCCACTTTCAGCAGTGACTCATAGTCCTGGGCAGTATTGATGACGAAACCAAAGGGCAGGCCTTCGCCAGTACCGGGCAGAGAAGGCAGGTTGATACCAAATATTTGCAAACCTGGGATCTGCGCCAAGTGCGCCTGCAATTCAGGCAGGATCTCCATCTGAGTGCGACTGCGCTCATTCCACGGTTTGAGCAGAAAACCGCCTATTCCTGACTGCACCCCGTTGTAGCCGTTGATCTGGAACGACGAGTAGTACTCTGGGAATGTCTTGAAGATCTTGATGAATTCATCAGTGTAGGTATTCATGTAATTCAGGTTGGTGGGCTGAGGTGCGCTGGCCATCATGAAAATGATGCCCTGGTCTTCGGAAGGCGCCAATTCCGCCTTGGTGAATGTGAGAAACACCGGAATCAGGCACAGCACGATCAGCGCGAAGACCACCACCACCGGCCGCGTGTTCAACGTACCGTGAAGCATGCGTTGATAACGTCGTTTGAGCCGGTCGAATACCCGGTCCAACCGGCTCGCCAGCCCGGAAGCGTTTTTGTCATGGCGCAGCAGCAGGACACACATCATTGGCGAAAGTGTCAGCGCGACAACGCCGGAAATCACCACGGCACCGGCCAAGGTCAAAGCAAACTCTTTGAACAGTGCTCCGGTCAGCCCGTCGAGAAAACCGATCGGGGCATAGACCGCCGCCAAGGTGATGGTCATTGAGACAACCGGCAGGGCAATTTCCCGCGCGCCCTCCAATGCTGCGTCCAATGGACGCTTGCCGTCCTCGATATGCCGGTGAATATTTTCGACCACCACGATCGCATCATCCACGACCAGGCCGATGGCAAGCACCATCGCCAGCAGCGTCAACAAATTGATGGAGTAACCCATCATCTGCATGAAAAACAGCACGCCGATCATCGACAGCGGAATGGTGATCACCGGTATCACCACCGAACGAAGCGCCCCCAGAAACAAGAACACCACCACGATGACAATCAGCACGGCTTCAAACAGCGTTTTCACCACCTCGTTGATGGACGCCTGGATGAACAAGGTGGCGTCGTAGGCAATATCGACCTTGAGGCTGGGCGGCAACTGGGCCTCCAGCTCAGGCATGATTTTGCGCACTTCCTTGATCACCTCCAGTGGGTTGGCGCTCGGCGCGGCTTTGATTGCGATGTACACAGAGGGCGTGCCACCAAAGGAACTGATCGCGTTGTAGTTTTCCGCGCCCATCTCCACCCGTGCTACATCGCGCAGCAGCACCCGGCTGTCACCGTCGGTTTTGAGCGTGATAGCCGCGAAGTTTTCGGCGGACTTCAGTTCGGTAGTGGCGTTGATACTGGTAACCACATACTCGCCCTTCACCTCGCCTGCGGCCGACAGATAGTTGTATCGGCGCACCGCTGCCGTGACGTCATTGGCAGTCAGGCCGAAGCCGGCAAGCTTCACAGGGTCCAGCCAGATACGCATGGCAAATACCTGACTGCCGAGGATTTCGGCTTCGGCCATGCCGGGCAGTGTGGCGAGCTTGGGTTGAATGACCCGCGAGAGGTAGTCGGTAATCTGCGAGTTATTCAGTTGCTCGCTGGAGAAGCTGATATACATCAGCGCGGAGGCTTCGGCGGACTCCTTACTCAGCACAGGATCTTCAGCATCCGCAGGTAACTTGTTCTTGACCTCGTTGGCCTTGGCCAACAACTCGGTAAACAAACGGTCGCTGTTGGCACCAATGCGCGCGTAGATCGAAATCACCGAAAAATTCTGGCGACTGACCGACGTCATGTAGTCAATCCCCTCGGCACTCGCCAGGCTTTGCTGCAAAGGCTGAGTGATGTAGCCCTGAATCGTCTCGGCATTGGCGCCAGGGTAGGCAGTGGTGACGGTGATCAGGGCGTTTTCCATTTTCGGAAACTGGCGCAGCGCCAACTTGCTGTAGGCCTGAAACCCCAGCAGCACGATGAGCAGGCTGACCACCAGGGCCAGCACCGGCCGACGGATGAAGATGTCGGTGAACTTCATAGCGCACCTTCAACACGAGCCTGTCGATCGGCCGACTGGTTCTTGTCAGGGCTGATGGTGATAGGCGTTCCCGTATCCAGCTTCAGCTGGCCAGCGCTGACGACTTGCTCGCCCTGCTGCAACCCGCGGGTCACCAACACAAGGCCACCCCGCCGCTCTCCGGTTTCAACAAAGCGCCGCTCGGCAATCAGCAGGGGCTGGCCGTCCGCATCTTTCTCCACGCTGCCGTCCTCGGCCTTCTTTTGCGCGACCGCGTACACCGAATTACCGTAAAGGGTGTAGGTAATCGCGCTTTCCGGTACCACGATATGAACCGTCGGATTGGGCAGCAGCACCTGTAGATTGGCGAACATGCCCGGGAGCAGTTTGTTATCCGGGTTCGCCAGGGTAGCGCGCACCAACACATTACGTGTGGTGGTCTCGACCTTGGGGTTGATCGCACTGACGGTGCCAGGAAACATCTGTTTCGGATAGGCCGAGACTTCTACCTGCACGCCTTGGCCGATCGCAATCTTCGGCACCGATTGCTCTGGGATATAGAAGTCGACGTAAAGACTGCTGAGGTCCTGCAACGTGGCAATCACTGTCCCGCTGGCCAGATAATCCCCAACGTCCACCTGGCGAATACCAATGACGCCGCTGAATGGCGCAAGAATATGCTTCTTGGCGAGGGAGGCCTTGAGCTGGTTCACCGTGGCCTTGTTTTTTTGCAACTGGGCTGAAAGGCGGTCGAACTCACCCTTGGAGATGGCGTGATCACCAACGAGTTGGCTGCCGCGCCCATAATCCAGCTGTGCCAGTCCAAGATCTGACTGGGCGGTTTCCAATTGCGCCTGCTCTACCGCACTGTCCAACCGGACCAGGGGTTGCCCGACCTGAACCTTTTGCCCCGACTCGAACTGCACGTCCTTGACCGTCCCGGCGGTCTCCAGGCTCAGGCTCACACCGCGCAACGCCTTGAACGCCCCCACGGCCGGCAGGCGCTGCTGCCAGGGCTGCTCAACCGCGGTCACCACTGCCACGCTGACGGGCGGTTGAGGCTTGGTAAAACCCTGAATCTGTTGATAGATGGCAAACGCTTTATAGGCCGCCAACAGCAACACCACAACCAGAGAAACACCCAACATGATCAGCATGCGACGGCGCAACATATTCCTAATCCTTGGAAAAATTTGAACACGCGAAGATGAATCAGCGAGCACATTACTCCGAGTATCAAGATGTTTCCAAGAGGGATTTTTGACAGTTTTTCGCACGAGGAAGGCAAATCATTGTGCTAGAGCCCTGCGCGTCATTCGAGGGCCTGGCGTTCGACGGTTTCTGTCGCGGATCGGTAAGAAAATGCCGTGGGTGGCTGCAAAAGCAGCTGCGTAGGTGCCGATTGGCGCACCAAATCCAAGGCAAAAAAAAGCCTGCATCGCTGCAGGCTTTTCTCTATCTGGCTCCACGACCTGGACTCGAACCAGGGACCCAATGATTAACAGTCATTTGCTCTACCAACTGAGCTATCGCGGAATGCGCCGTATGTTACTGATTAAAAAGAAGAAGTCAAGCACTGAGGTGCATTTGGACGAAAACCGCAAATCATGGCTGCCGCCCGCTATACCGGGCTGGCCATTTCCTTGGCCAGATCCAGCCACGCACGCGCCGCCGGTGGCAGGTGTGCGCTGGCGCGCCAGGCCAGGGCGATGTGCCAGTCGGTGTGGGGTTCGTCCAACGCAATCAAGGCAATACCCGCGTGTTGATGTTTGAGCGCGAGCATACGTGGCAGGAAGGCGACGCCCAGCCCGGCCGCCACCAAGTCAACGATAAAATCGATCTGCCCGCTGCGCGCAGTCACTCGGGGCGTGACGCCTTTGCGTTCACAGGCGGCGAGGATCTTGGCGTTCAGGGCGAAGCCGGCTTCGAACAAGATGAACGGTGAATCGGCCAGGTCGGTGAAGTCGATGCGTTTGCGCTTGGCCAGTGGGTGGCTGATGGGCAGTACCGCCATCAGTGGTTCATTGCGCACCGGCTGGTAGTCGAAGGCTTGGTCCACCGGCAACAGCAGCGCGGCAAGGTCGACCTCCCCGGCTTCCAGGCATTCGCGCAGTTTTTTGCTGCCGTATTCGGTGAGTTCGATTTCGATCTCAGGGTAGCGGCTGCGGTATGCCGCGAACATCGCCGCAAACAGCACGCCGCAGCCTACCGGTGGCAGGCCGATGCGCAGTACGCCGCGTTTGAGGCCGCGCAGGTCGTTGATCTCGGCCACCAAGTCATTGTGTTCGGCGAGCAACACCAGGGCGCGGCGGTAGGCGATTTCGCCAGCCGCCGTCAGCTCGTTACGGTGGCCCAGGCGGTTGAGCAGCGGCGTGCCGAGCTCGTCTTCGAGGGTCTTGACCGCCTTGCTCACGGTGGATTGGGTCAGGGCCACCACTTCAGCCGCCTGGGAGAAACCGCCCTGGCGCACCACTTCGACAAACGCCCGCACAGTTCTCAGGTTCATCGGTATTCCTATAGCGACTGGATACTAGTAATAAAAGTTGTTTTTATCATGCCAGCTTTTTGCTTATGGTGGTGCGACCCAGCTCTGTGGAGAACCCGTTCATGATCATCTCGTCCGCCTCCGACTACCGTGCAGCCGCCAAACGCAAGCTGCCGCGTTTTCTGTTCGATTACATCGACGGCGGCGCCTACGCCGAGCACACCCTGCGCGCCAACAGTTCGGACCTGGCCGAGATCAGCCTGCGCCAGCGCATCCTGCGCAATGTCGACAACCTGAGCCTCAAGACCCGCTTGTTCGGCCAGGAACTGGTCATGCCGGTGATTCTCAGCCCTGTGGGCCTGACCGGCATGTATGCGCGACGTGGCGAAGTGCAGGCAGCCAAGGCGGCAGCCAACAAGGGCATCCCGTTTTGCCTGTCGACGGTGTCGGTGTGCCCGATTGAAGAAGTGGCGTCGCAAAGCCCGCAGTCGATCTGGTTCCAGCTCTATGTGCTCAAGGACCGCGGCTTTATGCGCAATGCGCTGGAGCGCGCCCAGGCAGCGGGGGTGACCACGCTGGTGTTCACCGTCGATATGCCCACACCCGGCGCGCGTTACCGTGATGCGCATTCGGGCATGTCCGGGCCCTATGCGGCGCAGCGCCGGATGCTACAGGCCGTGTGCAAGCCGCAATGGGCCTTTGATGTGGGCTTGATGGGCCGCCCGCACGACCTGGGCAATATCTCCAAATACCTCGGCAAGCCCACCCACCTGGAAGACTACATTGGCTGGCTGGCGAACAATTTCGACCCATCGATCAGCTGGAAAGACCTGGAGTGGATCCGTGAGTTCTGGAAAGGCCCGATGATTATCAAGGGCATCCTCGACCCCCAGGACGCCAAGGACGCAGTGAGTTTCGGCGCCGACGGCATCGTGGTTTCCAACCACGGCGGGCGCCAGCTTGATGGCGTGCTGTCAACCGCCAAAGCCCTGCCGCCGATTGCCGAAGCCGTCGGCGATGACCTGACCGTGCTGGTGGACTCGGGCATTCGTTCGGGGCTCGACGTGGTACGCATGCTCGCCCTGGGCGCCAAGGGCTGCCTGCTGGGGCGCTCGACTGTGTATGCGCTGGCCGCCGCCGGCCAGTCCGGGGTGGAAAACCTGCTGGATATCTTCGCCAAGGAGATGCGCGTGGCCATGACCTTGACCGGCGTGACCTCGATTGATCAGATTGACCACACCACCTTGGTTCGAACAGCCAAATAACTGACGTCAGGGCGCAACGACTGGGGTGAGCTTTTTAAACAGTCGTTGATTTATAAGGTGTTTTTTTAAGTTATACAAAGTGGCATGAATCTCGCTCTAACCCCTTTCAAGCAGGTTAAGCAATAACAAGACGTGTGGCAGGGCCCAGGGGTTATAACCCATGGCAAAGCGGTTTAAACTGTTTCCAATGTTTTACGGAACTGAAGGAACAGTAAGACGCTTGGCATTTGCCACTCTCGTGCAGCCTGTAAGACAGTTAAGTGCTTAGAGGCCGTCAGCTTATGAAATCACCTACCCAGACCAACGCAATTGACTTCGACAGTGCCAAATTGCAACGCCTGGGGTTTGGTCAGCCTGCCCTGCTCCCACGTCGCCCCACCACACTTGCGCAACTTCGTCAGCAACTGAGCCAGCAATTGCAAACCAGCCTTGAGCCGGAACGCATCCTGGCGCTGTTCTTTCGCGAAGTTCAGCGGCTGGTGCCGTTGGACGCACTGCAATATCGCCATGAGGCCAGCGACTTGCGCCTGGAGTTTGGCCATCGAGGCCATCACTCGGTGAGCTACACCTTGAGCCATGAAGGCGAGCATCTGGGCGAGTTGATATTCCGGCGCAACCAACGTTTGCTGGACGACGAGTTGGCGCAACTGGAGTCGTTGCTGTCGACCTTGCTGTACCCGATGCGTAACGCCCTGCTCTACCGCGCCGCCACCCGCAGCGCCCTGCGTGACCCGCTGACCGAAACCGGCAACCGCATTGCGATGGACCAGACGCTGCAACGGGAAATTGACATGGCCCGGCGGCACCTGAGCCCGCTGTCTTTATTGATGCTGGACATTGACCACTTCAAGAAAATCAACGACACCCACGGCCATGCGGCGGGCGACATCGTATTGCGCGCGGTCGCTGACTCGATCAAAAGCCAGTTACGCAATGTGGACATGGTGTTTCGGTTTGGCGGGGAAGAGTTTTTGATCCTGCTGTCGAACACCGGGCGGGACGCGGCAGGAATGGTCGGCGAACGCCTGCGGCGGGCGGCAGAGGCTCAGGACTATTGGGCCGATGGCAAGCGGATTGAACTGACGGTGAGCCTGGGTTGCTCGACGCTGTTGGCGGCCGAGTCGGCAGAAAGCCTGTTGCGGCGGGCTGATAACGCCCTGTACGTGGCCAAGCGCGAAGGTCGCAACCGCTTGGCAATGGCGGGGTAAAACCCCGCCATCACGCTTACATCACGCCTCGCTGGCGACGCGAACCTGACGTTCGCGAACGGCTGCTGGCGCCTTTGCTTTTTCGTTCTCCAACCGCATGCAACTTTCCAAAAACAGGTACATATAGTCGTAGCTCTTGCACACCGCCTGGCGCAGTTCTACCTGCAAGGCTTTGCTCGGGTTCATCCCCGCCAATGTGCAGATGATTTCCAGCGCTTCCCAAGGGTGGGCGTCGTCGTATTGCGCGTGCATCTTCAACCACTTCATGGCGCGCTTGCGGTCTTCTTCAGGGAAGGCAGCCGCATACACTCCGGTCGAGCACACCACGGCGGACCACTCCCCAGTCGCCCCCTCGATCGCGTAGTTGGTCGCGGCAATCGCGACGATCAATGAATCGGCCGAGCTGGTGTGCCAGCACCAGTGACTCAGTGCGTGCAGCTCCGGTGGTACGTTCTGCGCTTGCAACTCTTCCAGGCTTACCCCGTGGGCGCGCGCCCAGTGCACCCAATAGTCGGCGTGGTTGAGTTCCACGCGAATATTACGCATCAGCCACCGGCGCGCCATATCCTCCCCAGGATGACGGGCAAACTTGGTCTTGGTGAGGTTCTGTGCCATGTACAAGGCAAACTGTTCAACCACTGGCCAGCCACCGATCAGGTAGTGGCGCATGGTCTTGGCGCTAAGCGTGTTGTCACGCATGCGCTGGTACAGTTCGTGTTCGACAACCCGGCGCTTGCTCTCACTACAGTCCTGGATCAGTTGTTGCGCCCAGGTTGGGTAACTCGAGGCGTCCATAAGCGGGCCGGTTCGGTTGAAGGTGTCGATCACTGTAGGGCTCCTTTTCTAGTGTGATTGTACAGACCGTCGAATGCTTCAGCGGAAAGTGCCGGGCGCCTTTAGCAACAGTGGCTGCGGCCGCACAGGTCGGCATTGCAGACTATCAAAGGTAAACAATTGCGGACGTTCGATCAGGTAGCCCTGAGCATAATCCACACCGATCTCAAGTAAAGCCTGCTCGATCAGCGGTGTTTCAACAAATTCGGCAATTGTGCGCTTACCCATGACGTGGCCGATGTGGTTGATCACTTCGACCATGGCACGGTTAATCGGGTCGTCCAGCATATCCTTTACGAAACTCCCGTCGATCTTCAGGAAGTCTACAGGCAAATGTTTAAGATAGGCGAATGAAGACATTCCGGCACAAAAGTCATCAAGTGAAAAATGGCAACCTAAGGCCTTGAGTTCATTAATAAAGCGGATTGCACTGCCCAAATTGGCAATAGCACTGGTCTCGGTTATTTCAAAACAAATCATTTCCGGCGGAATGCTGTAAGCCTCGAATTTCTCACGTAAAAATCCGAGAAAATCATCATCTCCAATAGTTATGCCTGACAGATTAATCGCACACATAGCCATAGGACGGCCTGCACGCTCTTGCATACAACGGGCGATAATCTTAAATACGTTTTCCACCACCCAACGGTCCAGCGAAGTCATCAAACCGTAACGTTCGGCAGCCGGAATAAAACTGTCCGGCAGGATGATCCGACCCGCCTCGTCATGCAGGCGCAGGAGAATCTCAATATGACCATTACCGCCATCGGTGTGACCCAGGGGTGAGATTTCCTGGGAATAGAGGCAAAAGCGATCTTCTTCCAAGGCCATGTGCAGACGCTGCACCCAGGCCATTTCGCCAAAGCGCAGGGACAATTCCGAATCATCGGCATGGTAGACCTGCACCCGGTTGCGGCCCTTTTCCTTGGCCATATAACAGGCCATATCAGCGGCGCGCAGCGAGGTTTCCAGGGTGGTCGGCGATTGCGAGATATGCACCAGGCCAATGCTCACGGTGGTCATGAACGGCCGGCCTTTCCACACAAAGTGCAGGCTTTGCACGGTATGACGCAGGCTTTCGGCGATCTTTTCCGCCACCGCTGCCGGGCAGTTCTCCAACAGGATGCCGAACTCGTCGCCGCCCAGGCGCGCCAGGGTGTCGCCTTCGCGCAGGTCCGATTGCAGCAACGCACAGATATGCCGCAACAGCTCATCACCCGCCGCATGCCCGCAAGTGTCGTTGACCAGCTTGAACTGGTCGAGGTCGAGGAACATCAAGGCATGCCGCCCGCTCTGCTGGCGCGACACCTGTTGCAACACCTGCTCCAGGCGGAACTCGAATTCGCGGCGGTTGGCCAGGCCCGTCAACGCATCGTGGGTCGCCTGCCACGACAGGTTGGCGATGTATTGGCGCTCCTGAGTCATGTCGTGCAGCACCAGCACCGCGCCGCTGACCTTGCCGGCACTGCGGATCGGCGCGCCTACCAGGGTGACTGACACCGTGCTGCCGTCCACGCGCTGGATCAGCTTGGAATGCCCGCTGCTGCCACTGAGTTCGCCCTTGATAATGTGTTCGATCAGTGCGAACCCATCGGGCTCGGCATTCTCATCGAGCAGGTTGAATAACGCCGCCAACGGCAACCCTTGGGCCTGCGCGTTTTTCCAATGGGTCAGCGCCTCGGCCGCCGGGTTCATGTAGGCAATGGCGCCGTCGACATCCGTGGTGATCACGCCGTCACCAATCGACTCCAGGGTGATCTGCGCCCGCTCCTTCTCGGCTTGCAGCGCGGTGGCAAAGGCATGGCGCTGAGTCAGCAGCTTGTGGGTACGCAGCAGCGCCAGCACGATCAAACCCAGGGCAGTGGCCAGGTTGGTGATCAGCAGCAGGCGCAGGATCATCCGCGAGCCTTCGCCCAAGGCATCGCTGAAGGCCTTGGCGGCCGGCGTCACGCCTTCGTTGATGGCGATGATGCGCGTCTTCCAGTCGGCAATGTCGCCAGAGTTGACTTGATCGCTGTGGATCGCCCGGTGCATCGCCTGGGCCAGGTCATCGAGTTGCACCAGGTAACCATCGCCGACGGTCCACAGTTCGATGGCTTTTTCCAGGTAGCTGAAATGACGAAAATTGAGGTACAGCCAGATCAGGCTGGACACGTCATCGGGGTGGTTGCCGCCCTTGAGGATGCTCAGGCGCGCGGCCGCAAGATCGGGCGTGGGTTGATCCAGCGCCACACGCAACTCGTGGCCGCCCTGGGGCACGGCGATGGCCTGCTGGTATTTGAGGAAGGTCGCTTCGTCGCGGTTATCGGCGTAAAGGGTCAGGTAGTAGATGGCATCTTTCTGGCCCTTGGACCACAAGCTCTCGCCTGCTACATAGCCGCGCACCGCTGACAGCATGTAGAGGCTGACGCAACCCAGCAACGCCTGGAACAGCACGACGGCGATAAAGGGCCAGACAATGCCCAGCAACCGAGGCTTGCTTAACGTCGCTGCGAGAGTACGCTTTTGCTTCATGAGGTCCCTTGCACATGCACTGCTTGATACGCACGCGAAAATCCGCTCTCGATAGCTCAGCTAAATCAACGAACTTGTTGCAGATGCCCGTAGAGCTTGGCGTACAGCCCTCCATCGGCAATCAACTGCTGATGGTCGCCATCTTCGGCGATATGCCCGCCATCAAACACCAGTACCCGGTCGGCCTGCTTCACCGCAGAAAGCCTGTGGGCGATGATCAGTGTAGTACGCCCACTGAGAAACCGCGCCAGCGCCTGGTGCAGGTTGTACTCGGTGGCGGCGTCCAGGGCCGAGGTGGCCTCGTCCAGTATCACCACTTTCGGCTCGGCCAGCACCATGCGCGCGATCGCCAGGCGTTGGCGCTGCCCGCCTGAAAAACGCACACCCGAACGCCCCACCACACTGTCCAGGCCCAAGGGCAGTGCCTTGACGGTAGCATCCAACTGGGCGATTTCCAGTGCCTGCCAGCAGGCTTGGTCGCTGCGGGCGCGGCCCATGGTCAGGTTGGCGCGCACGGTGTCGTTGAACAGCGCCGGGTGTTGCAGCACCACTGCGACGTTCTCGCGGATGGTCGCCAGGCCGATTTCCTGCTGGGTGGCACCGCCGAAACGAATACTGCCGGCCTGTGGCGTATAGAGCCCCAAAAGCAGTTGCACCAGGGTACTTTTGCCGCCGCCGCTGGCGCCGACAATCGCGACCTTCTCGCCGGGTGCGATGGTCAGGTTCAACTGGTTGAGTACCAACTCTTCGCCATAGCCGAAGTTGAGGCCGCGCACCTCGATGCCGACAGTCTCACGCCCGGTGAACGGGTCTTCGCCGCCGGCATATTGCGGCTCGTCGGCGCGTGCCAGCAGCTCGTTGATCCGCGTCAGCGCACCACCTGCGGCGTAGTAGGCATATTGCAGGTTCAGCAGTTGCTCCACGGGGCCGATCATGAACCACAGGTAGCTGAACACCGCGAGCATCTGGCCGATGGACAGGTCGGAAAACAACACGGTGAGCATCGCCGCCGCGCGAAAGATGTCGATACCGAACTGGAACAACAAGCCACTGGCGCGGCTGGAGGCGTCGGTTTTCCATTGCGAGTGGATCGCGTAGTCGCGCACTTCCTGGGCGCGCTGGCCCAGGCGCCCGAGGAAAAACCCCTGGCGATTGCCGGCACGCACTTCCTGGATGGCGTCGAGGGTTTCGGTCAGCGCTTGGGTAAAGCGCGACGTGCTGTCGTTCTCCAGCTTCTTCAGGTGTTTGACGCGTTTGCCCAACTGCACCGTGGCGTAGATCACCAAGGGGTTGAACAGCAGGATCAACAGCGCCAGTTGCCAGTGCATCCACACCAGAATCGCCGAGGTGCCGACCAGCGTGAGCATGGCCACCAGAAAGCGGCTGAGGGTTTCACCGACAAACTTGTCCAGCGTGTCCAGGTCGGTGACCAGATGCGTGGTCACCGTGCCACTGCCCAGGCTTTCGTATTCGCCCAGGGAAATCCGCTTGAGCCGTTCGATCAGGCGCACGCGGATGCGGTACACAATATCCTTGGCCAGCCGCGCAAACAGCCGCGCCTGCACCACGTTGAACACCAGTGCGCCGCAGCGCAGGCATAGGGTCACCAACAGCATCAGGCCGATATACCCAGCGGCCTTTTGCCAGCCCAGTGGCAACGCGTGGTTCATCACCTTGAGCGCTGCATCGCCGTGGCCCAGCAGCACTTCGTCCACCAGCAGCGGCAACAGCAAAGGAATAGGCACGCTGCACAGGGTCGCCAGCACGGCAACACCATTGGCGATCCACAGGGATTTCTTGTGACGCAGGGCCAGGCGGCGAATTTCCGCCCAGGTCAGTCGGTCGGTGCGTTTGGGCTCATCCTGCACAGGTGGCACGCTCCAGCCATCGGGCGAGCAAGGGCGACAGCTCGGACAACGGCTGATAGCCGTTGGTCAGCAACGCCAGCTGGCCATTACGCTCGGCCAACAGCGTCGGGAAACCGGCAATGCCCAAGTCCTGCACCCAGGTAAAATCAGCCGCCGTCGCCGCATGTTGCTCGGCGCGGTCGAAGGCGCCGGCAAACTCGATGCGCGGAATGCCCGCCTGCTCGGCCAGTTCCACCAGCACGCTGGCGAGGGTCACATCGCGGCCCTCGACATAAAACGCACGCTGGATCAGCCCCAGCAGTGTCCAGGCGCAATCCGGCGCCAGGCTGCGCGCGGTGACGATGGCGCGGCATGCAGGCTCGGTGTCATAGACAAAGCCGTCGGGCAACGCGCCTTCGCGCTTGAACGGCTGGCCGGTGGCATCGGTGACGGCCTGCCAGTGCTCAAGGATATAGCGCCGCGTAGTCGGCTCCAGCGCCGCGCCGCTGCCGGTGCGCAAACCGCCCACCACCAGGTGCACATCCACGCCGGCCGCCTGGGCCTGCTCAACCAGCGCCTGCGCCACCGGGGCAAAGCCCCAGCACCAGGAACACATCGGGTCCATCACATAGAGCAGGCGCGCGGGCATGGGTCAGGCCTCGGAAGGGGTTTGCTTGTAGTTGAAGCCAATCGGGTGCGGCATGTTGCGGGCCTTGGCCAGCTCGATCTGCTTTTGCCGATCGATGGCGCTGCGACGGGTCTTCTCCGGCAGCTTATCCCAGCAATGCGGGCAACTGATGCCAGCCACATAATGCTCGGACGCGCGGTCTTCTACGCTGACCGGTGTGCGACAGGCATGACATTGATCGTAGTCGCCTTCGCTGAGGTCGTGGCGTACGGTGACGCGATTGTCGAAGACAAAACAGTCGCCCTGCCATTTGGTTTCTGCCTGCGGCACCTCTTCGAGGTACTTCAGGATCCCGCCTTTAAGGTGGTAAACCTCGTCGAAACCTTCGCTCAGCATATAGCTGGAGGCTTTTTCGCAACGAATGCCGCCGGTGCAGAACATCGCGACTTTCTTGTGCTTGGCCGGGTCGAAGTTGGCTTTGATGTAGTCGGGAAATTCGCGAAAACTGGTGGTTTTCGGGTCGATTGCGCCTTCAAAGGTGCCGATCGACACTTCGTAGTCGTTGCGGGTGTCGATCAACAGAACTTCAGGGTCGCTGATCAACGCGTTCCAGTCTTGCGGCTCAACGTAGGTGCCGACTTTTTTGTTCGGGTCGACGCCTTCGACGCCCAGGGTCACGATCTCTTTCTTGAGCTTGACCTTGGTGCGGTAGAACGGCTGATCGTCGCAGTACGACTCTTTGTGGTCGATGTCGTCCATGCGCGGGTCTTTCTTGAGCCAGGCCATCAGGCCGTCAATGCCTTCGCGGCTGCCGGAAACGGTGCCGTTGATGCCTTCTTCGGCGATCAGCAAGGTGCCTTTGATGCCGTTGTCGACCATTGCCTGCAGCAGTGGCTCGCGCAGGGCGACGTAATCTTCGAGGGTGACGAACTTATACAGTGCCGCCACGACGATAGGTTGAGTCATGGGTAATCTCTCCAGGTGGCTACCCTCGTAAGGGGTGAACCGGATGCAAAATGACGCCGGCCAGGCGACGCGGCGCGTATTCTAGCAAAACCACGCCGCCACCGCATCGACACGCAACCGCTGACATGTGCTCAGCGGTGTGGGTTACGTACCCCCTCCACTCGGTACCGCTGCCCCCCGAGATGGCTGAACATCAAACGATAGGCACCGCGTCCACGAGCAGCGGCGTAGCCGTGCAAATCAGCGGACCACAGTTGGTCTCTGTGAACATGCCAATGTACCGCGCCGAAACGCCCTTCACGCAAGTGGCTGAGGGTAAGGGCAATACTGCGGCGCTCACGGCCCGATAGTTGGGTATCTACAAGCCTCGCGGTATCGATCTCCATCTGCGGGGCAGCGGCTCTCGCTGCCGCCGGCGCCACCAACGGCACCTGCGCCTGTGCTTGCCGACCACCGCGTGCGCGACCTGAGCCAGCCACCAGTGTCGTCGCCCCAACCTCGAAGGCGCTTGGCCCCGCCTGCTGACCGCTCGCGGCAGCGGACTCACTCCCGGGGCTTCGCAACACTAGTGCGCTATAGCCCATGCGTTTCAACTCGGGCAGCGGGTTACGATTCCCCTCCAGTAGGCTTTCGAAGTCTCCCGGTTGGTCCTCAGGACCAGCATAACCATAGATGGCCCCCTGACGTTTATAGATGTAAAGGGACATACCGCCTTCGGCAGGGCGGCGCGCATAGGCAAAATTCACCAGCCGCTCCGTTTCATCGTGACTCAACTGCCCCTGCTGCACCAAATTGATCGCCACCTCCGAAATATTCCTGGCGAACTCTTCTTCCAGTTGATGCGCTGAGCTGGCCGGGGCCTGCGGCTGCATGTTTCTATAGGAGCCGAGGCGGCTGGCGCCAAAGAGTACGCCTCCCACCAGAGCGCCCACAGCCCCCCCCAAATTTGCATTACCCAGCAGCGCTCCCGCCCCCAGGCCCAGCAAGACTAAAAACAACAAAATAATAATACCGCCCTGTATCCGGGTATTTTCCACGGCCGCCGGCTGCAGCCCCATCGAATCAACGAACGTGATCGGGTTGTTGAACGCCATGAGGTAAGGATTGAGCTGCCCATCATCCCCTGCTGGGTCGGGGCTTATCCATCGCTGCAACCACGGGGCGTAATAGCGCAAACCGTAGTAATACAAACCGCTGCCGTCCCGCTCCTTGCCCGAATATCGGCGGGTTTTGTAGCTACCGTCCACCGCATTGCGCGATGCCCACCACGCCGTGCCCCCATAGGGAAAATAACTCTCCTGGCTCAATAACTCGGCCTGCTCGCCCAACTCCAGCGCATGACTCGATTGCGGGTCCGTCAGGCAAAAACGCAGGGTTTCATCGGGGGCCCCCTCATCGAGTCCCAGCTCCCATTGCAAGACCTCAACCGTGCAACACGCCACTTCAAGGCGCACTACATTCAACCGACGCAACGGCCGATGGCGCAGCTCCAGGCCAGGCAAGTAATACACACGAGCCGTTTGCCGGCTGCCGGCCACCTGCTGGTGAGTGAGCTTGAGCGCACGCTGGCCGTCGCCTGCATACACATAAGCCTCCTCATCCGAGGCCCCGTCCTCGCGCACAATTGACGTGACCCCGGCCAATTGATTACGCACATTCCACGCCATCGGCAGGCCGCGCCCCAGTTGTTGCTGATTGCCATTGGCATCGAAGCCCTGCGCCAACTCGGCCACCGGATGCTCGCTCGACAACGCCCGGTTGCTGCCCGTCGCCACCTGCATATCGCGGGTGTAGCCGACGCCACTGGACGGCACATGACGCAGCCGGGTCAGGTTGCCCCCCTCGTCATAGGCATAGTGCTGGGTGTAGTTGCGCCATAAACCGGCATCGGTCGAACCGAACGAAATACGCGCGGGCAGCGCCGGGCCGAGGGCGGCGGCCGCACTTTCCCGGCCCGTCGCCTGAGTCAGTTGGTACAGCGAGTCGTATTCATAGCGGTATGAAGCATCCACTTGCGTGTTGTGGCTCCATTTCGTCGGTTGCGCCTGATCTCGCAGGGCTGAAACATTTCCCACCGGGTCATAGTCGTAATTCAAATCCTGTAACGGCGCCGCCAGCTCATTTTTACGGTACGCCATCAGCCGATGCCTACGGCCATCCTCGGCCCGATAGGCGGCCTGGCTGCTCACGCCATTGCCCAACAGGGCCGCTTCCACCTGACCGGCGGCATTGTAGTCGTAGCGTTCTATGACGGTCTTGCGCGCGCCACCTTTCAAGGTGAGGTGAATATGTTTCGCCTGTCCGTCCAGCCCATAGGCAAAGTGCCGGCCATTATCCTTGGCGTCGACCTGTTCCAAGGTGCCGCCAACGGCATCGAACTTCCAACGTGTGGTGTAACGCACGCTTTCCAATTGCTGGTTCTGATCGGCCTGGGCAAGCGGCCAGTCAACCTCGCCGGGAGCCTCGCGAAACCGCCGCGTTTGCAGCTGCACTTGCCCGGTAATCGCATACTCGTCGAACACCTGCGTGCCCGCCGGGTCGGCATGGCGTACCAGACGGCCGCTGCTGTTAAGCGCGCTATGCTCGGGGGTTGGCGAGGCATACACCAGGCGTTCGACACAGTAGGGTTGCGCTTGGTCGGCAGCTTGTTCGAACACCGCCACCGGGCGCTGCAAAGCATCGTAGTCGTGGCGCTGATACGCCCCCCGCCCGTCCCAGGCATGCATCAGTTGCCCGGAGGGCGCCGACAGCATCAGCCGCATGCCGGCATCCACATCGTTGCGGCGGACCAGCGTGCCGGACAGGCTGTACACCGACACCTGGTTCGCTTCGGTCAAGGGTTTGCTCAATTTAAGGGCATACAGTCGCGGGTCCCACTGCTGCAGTAGCAGGCCGCTGGCCCCATAGACCTGGCGCCGGAC
This sequence comes from Pseudomonas sp. FP2338, assembly GCF_030687515.1. Classification (NCBI taxonomy): domain Bacteria; kingdom Pseudomonadati; phylum Pseudomonadota; class Gammaproteobacteria; order Pseudomonadales; family Pseudomonadaceae; genus Pseudomonas; species Pseudomonas sp. FP2338. Next base: position 4,362,425 of record NZ_CP117436.1, read on the forward strand.
ACGGGCCGTTGGCGCAGCCTGGGGGGTGGCGCGCAGGTAAGCGACGCTACGCACGGTCAACCCACGGGGGTCGAATGCCGCAAGCGAAGGCGTATTTCGATGAAGTGAAGCAGACATGATCAGATGGCCTGAATTGCACGATGGTCGGAAAAGCCTAGGGTTCCTGTTCTGGACAGAGGTGGTATCGATGTATGGACGTCTCAACCTCGCCGGGTCGATGCCTGTAAATAGCTATGCCTGCCCCCCTCAACCTGCGTGATAGCGTTTTTCATTGCCCGCCGGACCCATCGGTGGGCGTGAAGGAACGTATGAATATGCAAGCCGACAGCAGCTCCTTGCTCGCTCAACTGATTGATCACGCACGCCCTCCCGCCTCAGGCCGGGCGGATTTCAAAACCGCGCTGCAGCGCCTCAACATTCATTCGGTATTCGACATTGTGCGACTCAGCGAAAAAGCCTTCGCAGAGCAACTGGCAACCTACAACGATGACGATGCCCACACGGTGTACCTCAAGGCCCAGAGCGCCGCCGCGCAACTGGAAACGCTATTTCGCGAACAACAAGTCTCATCCCCCTCTCCTTCGCGTAATAAACGCAGTGTCGCCCCCGAAACCAGCGCCACCTACCAGGCCTTATTCAACGAAAACTGGCATCAGTTCTGCGCCAGTTCATCCATCGCCGCGGTCGATTCGCCGGCTGCCTACCTACGGGCGCTCTATCTGTTCGCCCTGCAACTGGAACAAAATGCCAAGGGCGCCAACGCGGTCAAGCTGTCGCAGCGACGCCCGGACCTCGAAGCATTGATGATCAACCAACACAGCGTGTCGGGCCAGGTCCCCATGTTGTCAATCGTCAACCAGATCTTGCTCAAAAATATCGCGTCGGCCAAAGACGAAGATACCTATGAGGTGCTGAGAAAAACCTGGTATCCGTTTTCACTGCCCTATCACTTCCACCATCAGCAATGCCAACGGGGCCTGGTAGGAGACAAGCCGACGTTGGGGGAGTTGAACTATCGCATCAGTCGCCAACTGCCCCTGGCGGGAGAAACCAGCAATTACGGGCAGGTCGGCGAACAGAACAACGAGGTCCAATGTCAGTTATCGGGGTTGAGCCCTGAACAACAGACAATGCTGAAAAAAGAATGGGTAACCGCCGCGGACGCGAAAAAATTCTATCTCGATTATTACGGCTGGGAGAATGAGCGGATCGGACCGGAGACGCTCACTGACTTTCTGAGCCATACACAACTGGATGCCGAACAACTTCAGGCGCTGCTTGCACAGCAGACTCAATCACCACGCAAATCGCTTTACTGCACGCAAGATACCGCCCTCACTTACGGTGCGTGCTACATCAACGGCACGACCACGCCCGCTATCAGCCTGGACAACGCCAAGCTGACCCACGTTAACCTTGAGCGCTTCGACAGACTGCAACGCATGATTCGCCTACAGCGCCGGCTCGGCCTGCCTTTCGCGCAATTGGACACCCTGATAGTCAGCGCCATGCGCTGCGAAGGCAAAAAAAACAGCGAATTGCGGATCACCCATAACACCCTCCGGGCGCTGGGGGTCTTTTGCTATCTAAGCAAGCGCTACGGGTTGCAAGCCGAAGAATTTGCCGCCTGGCTCCATCAGTTGCCCGTTCATGCCTCAGGCGAACGCGTGTCGTTGTTCGACCAGGTATTCAATCGCACGGGCTCTGCCCTGCCCCCCCTATATCTGGACGGCGTTACGTTCGACGCTACCACCCGGCAACAACTCTGCGCCGGGTTGGGCCTGCAAGACACTCAAGAGTCGCTGCAACTACTGATCAGCCCCAACAAGCCTGCAACCCGTACGATCGAGACGGTCAGCGAGATCTATCGGCAAGCGCGAATCGCCCGCCTGTTTGGCGTGTCGGTCATGGAATGCCGACAATTGGTGCAGATGCTCGGGAAGGCAAACTTTCTCACGCAGTTGCGCAACCCAACGTTACGACACAAGCCGAAAGGCGTGTCTGACTTTCTCGATATGCTCATGCACCTGGAATGGGCTAGCCGTTGGTTCAAGGAAAACGGCAGCAGCCTGGCGCTGTTCAGGCACCAGCTATTGCTGGATCAGCAAGTCCAGGACCCGGCCATCAACCTGCTATTGAAGGAGTTCGCCAGCTATGACCAAGCATCTCTTTCCAAACAGTTGCAACGGCGCACTCTTACTCAGCAACCCGATGACGAACAAAATCGCTTGCCCGTCGTTGACTGGGAAGCCTTGGCCTATACAGCGCTGCAACGGATGCGTCCCGACACAACCATCGAGGTGGCGCTCGATGAAGTGCTCTCTACCGTTAAAATCAGCATTGATGCTACACGTACAAAAAGCATAATCGACATAGCGAGGCCTGAACTCAACACCGTGCTGAACACGGTGCGTAATGATTTGTGGACTTTGTATCTACGCCTTAAAAAAATTATCCAAGACGTCCCCCATGCGCCAGGCAATGCCAATGGCTATCAAAAATACGACCAGCACCACCATTTCGTGCGCTTACATGCCCCCGATGACCCGCCGCTGCAAACCCTCGCCTACTTGATACTGCTGCTACCTCACGCCGCCAATGTTCTGCAACTGCCCCTCAGTTCACATGCACTTCACCAGTTCCTGATCAATCCGCACTGGCTAGCAAATGGGTACAAGGCGTTTTCACTGCTTGAACTAACCCCGCACAACCTCTACCTCATGCAGCAGTTCAAACATTGCATCGACCGCAGCGGCGTAACAGAAGAGCAGCTTCTCAACTACTTCGAACAAGCCAATACCCGGCCCAACGGGGCAGCGCAGAACACCAGCGAAGAAACGAACGAGCACCTCGCTCAACTTTTAGGTTGGAGTGCCAGTGAAATCGATGCCTTCAGCAGCCAACTGAACCCTCCACGTATTACCTCAATGAGCCGCCTGGACTGGGTGCTGCGCTGCCGCCAAGCCAGTCTCGACACTGGCCTGCCTGCCAACATGCTGATTAAAGCCAGCCAACTGAATACCCACTCGACATTTGCTCAATGGAAGGTCGTCGGTGAGGCGGTCACAAGTGCGCATCCATAACCCATTAACACCCTACCCACTTTCGACCGGCTCAAGGACTGATCATGTCTCACTCGCTTAATCAACAGCTCAATGAAAGCCTACGCGACGCCATGCTCGCGTACTACCTGACCCACAAGGTACCTCCTGCCTTAAAGGAAAAGATCACCCATGCCGACGACCTTTACGAATACTGGCTGCTCGACGTACAAGTCAGCCAAGCCGTACCGACCAGCCCGGTAGCCTGTGCCATCTCCAGCCTGCAGCAGTACATCACGCGCATCCAAATGGGCCTGGAACCGGGCTATGAAACGCAGGCCATGAGCGCGCAACAGGACAAGGCATGGCGCGAAGCGTTGCACACCTACCCACTCTGGAACGCCAACCAGCAGTTGCAGTATCACCCCGCCAACTACTTGGACCCGACATTACGGCGTGATAAGACCGACAGCTTTGAGCAGTTGGAAAACGACCTGAGCCAGTATCGAATCCAAGCAGATACCGTCACCACGGCGGTTCAAAATTACCTGGCCAGGTTCGAGGAAACCGCCAACATACGCACGATCAACGGTTATATCGACGCCGACTTGAGCAACCTGTACAGCGGCATCTATTACTTCGTCGGTAAATCGAGTTCCGAACACACCTATTACTGGCGCTCCCTCGACCTGTCCAAGCGCACAGGCTCAGTACTTTTTCAGGACGCCTGGTCAAACTGGGAAAAAATCAACTTGTCGGTCTCCGACGCCACCGCCGAGCAAAGTATCCGGCCGGTGTATTTCAATAACCGGCTATTTTTCATCTGGGCCGAATGCATCAAACCCGCGCCCACCAGTTCCGTCCCACCGACGCAAACAGATTCAGAGGAAAAAAAACAGCTGACCGAATGGATCAACAGCCGCTACGTCAAGTTTCGCCTCAATTTTTCTTATAAAAAGCACGATGGTAGTTGGAGCGCACCCAAAGCCTGCATCGAGGAGCACTGCGCCACCGAAGACGTCAACGCATTGACCTCTGCCTTTCTGAAAACCATTACGCAGACGGTAGCTATCGTCGACAGTAACGGCCCCCCGGTACTGTTTTTAAGTGTGCTGGCTACCGGCCGTAAAGACCCCAAACAGCAGGAGAACTTTATTGGCAAATTTTTCCAGGCTGTCCACGTCGACCAGTCCTTCAACATCACCACCATCGCCGATGGCGGCAGCCCCGAGCGCTACAGCGTGCTGCCCGGCTCACTGGTGGACGAAGAGATAAACCGACTCCTGGAACACTTCGATCCATCGCAGAAGACAAAAGTGCAGGCTGTCGTTCAAGGCAAAGATCAAAGCGTGAGTGGGTACTACAGTGAGTTGCTGCCTGACACTGCCCGGCAATACCTCACGTTCTTTGCTCATAAGAACCAAGGTAACTTGCAGTTCAAGGTGACCCCCCCAAACAACCACTCGATTTCCCCCAGGGAGGAAACGATTACCGAAAACAACAACCATTGGAACTTTGGAAAAAATCGAGAAAAAATAAAAAACCCAGAAACAAGTGACGTTTCTTTTGATTCAAATACCAATGAACTCGTATTTACTTCCACCCTCAATGAAAATTTCCGGCAATTGTACAGCGTCACATTAACAAAAGAAGCCCCTAAGGATATTAGCATCATACTGATAGTAGACGACGCACTGGATGATCCGAAAGCCACTCAGCTCAAACTGACCAGTGATTCTAAAATTACCGGCCCAACAGACGCGTTAAAAACTGATTTTTACGCTCTTTATTTTAAAAACACGGCCACGCATGACGAGTTCCCCAACGCTGTACATATCAAAAACGGGTTACTCATTAACGCTAAATCCAACGACGGGAACACCGTCTCACTCGAAGATCATTATATCGACAAGAATGCGTTCATCAGTTTATACACAAGTACAAAAAACTCCATCCAGGTCGCCCTTGACCGCTACAGCAAATACCCAGACGCAAACAAAAAGACGTCGCTGCACGCACAAAATACGTTGACCATCAAAAGGCCCAACGTGCGCACATCTAATTTACGTGCCTATAAGCACATCATTATGAGAGCCAATTTTACAGACTATCCATTCACCGAAAAAATCAATGCCAACTCACATCAAATCATCAACTATCAGGACACTACCCACGAAAGCCTCACCGGATCAAATCCCGAATTACCCAGCGGGCATCGGGTCACGGCGCGGATTCCAGTGACCACGGAGGAAATAACGTCGGGCATCACCCTGATACACGGGGTGGTGACGCTTGAGCCTGCCAAAGAAGACGACTCGACAATTCTCGGCTATACCCTGAAAGCGACCACCTTGAAGCTGGCCCCTTCCAGCTCTGACACAACGCTCAATCAACAACTGGCGCCGACGATCAAAAGACAGACGTCGGAAAAACTCGGCACCGCCGAATTTATTGATTTCCCAACGAGCACCTCAACCCCGCCTGCCGACACGCCCCCCCGCCTTCGCATGAATACCTGTTTTGCCGGCAAGCTGGTCAAGGAGGCCAATATCAGCCTTGAAAATTTGTTTTCGTTAACGCCCAAAACGTGGCAAGAGCCGCCACTCACACCTGGTGGAGCAGCAGAGGGCATTGACTTTAACGGGGCTCACGGCAAGTACTTCTGGGAGCTGTTCCTGTACGTACCCTGGCTGGTTGCCCATCGCCTGAATCAGGAGCAGCAGTATGTCGAAGCCCAAGCCTGGCTCAAATACATCTTCGACCCCGGGCGGATAGCCAATGAGTCCAGCGGGCGTCCTGCATTTTGGGGGTTCAAGGAGCTTGTTCGTACAGAACCGCTCTTCGGTTCCGTCACCAACGACCCACACAAACTGGCGATTCGCGCACCGGTACATTTTCGCAAAGCGATCTACCTGTTTTATCTCGATATACTGCTCAATCGTGGCGATGCAGCCTATCGGCAGCTCACCCCCGACAGCCTGACCCAAGCCAAACTCTGGTACACGCGAGCCAATCATTTTCTCGGGCCACGCCCCCGCGTCACCACCACTGAACCGTGGGATCAGATCACCCTCGGAAAGTTGACGACAGAGCGCTCCAAAGCCCTGGGAAAACTAGAACAAGAGCACCCGCCGATCAACGTCAACCCTGCGACCGAAGGCACCGCACTGGCTTCGCTCACCGACACCGATAATCTGTGCCTACCCTTCAACACCGACCTGGTAGCGCGCTGGGACAAGCTCGAAAGTCGCCTGCATAACCTGCGGCATAATCTCGACATCACCGGCAAACCCTTGCGCCTGTCGCTGTACGCAACCCCGCTTTCACCGCTCAAACTGTTGGCTAGCCGGAACAAAGGCGCCTTCGGCGAAGGAGGCGCGGCGCCGTTCATTGACGCGCAAGTCGGCCATTATCGCTTCCAGATCATGCTGGGCCACGCACTCACGGCGGCCGAAGCCGTGATTCAATTCGGCAACACGGTGCTGAGCCTGATTGAGCGCAAGGAACAGGCTGAATTCCTGGAGTTGCAGCAACAACATGCCTGGGACCTGGCCAATATCGTCGTAACCCAACAACACCAAGCGTTGTTGATCGACGAAAAAAACCGCCAGGCACTCGGCGCCAGTCGAAGCATTATCGAGTCCCGGCAGCGCCACTACAAACACCTGCTCACCGAAGGCATCAGCCCCGCAGAAGCGCAAGCAGGCCTGCTCTACCTGATCAGTACCGGATTCGAGACCGCAGGTTCCGTCGCCGCCGCAGGGGCCGGCATCGCGATGATCGCACCGAACATCTTCGGCACCAGTACCGGCGGATCGCGCTGGGAAGGCCTGTTTTATGCCGCCCAAGCCTTGGCCCAAGGCGCCGCGACGGACTTGCGCGGCACCGCCGCAGACCTGGACCGTACCGAGCAATTCAACCGTCGAGCGCAAGAATGGGCGCATGCCCAGGATCAGGCCCAACTCGAACTGGCCCAGGTCGATGCCCAGTTACACGCCTATGCCGAGCAGGAAAAAGCCACACGCCTACAATTACGCCTGGCCGAGACCTCCCTGGCCCAGGCCTGGTCGAACTACCAATTACTGGCCAAGCGCTTTACCAAGACACAACTGTATGACTGGCTCAATGCACAACTGAGCAAGTTCTACTACCAAGTCTATGACCTTAGCCTTTCCCTGTGCCGCACCGCGCAAGCGTGCTGGCAGTACGAAGTCGCAGACTATGAGCGCACGTTTATCCAACCCAGTGCCTGGAACAACAACTACCGCGGTTACCTGGCGGGTGAGGCCCTGAAGCTGTCGCTGTTGAACATGAATACGGCCTATTTGAACCATAACGTCCGAGACCTGGAGATCGTCAAGACCATCTCCCTGCGTCATCGCCTGATCGATTGCAATGTCGCCACGCCCAAAACCGGCACAACCGGTACTCAACCATCGAGTACGCAAGACAAGTGGGCCGAGCATAAACAACAACTGGTCGATAAGGGCACGCTGTGCTTCAAATTGACCGAGGCTCTGTTTGAAGAGGATTACCCCAAGCACATCCTACGGCGAATCAAAGGCATCAGCGTGTCGTTACCCGCGACGCTAGGCCCCTATGAGGACATCAAGGCGATACTGACCCAAACCCACAACGAAACCGTACTGCCCACAGGTGAACGGCGCAGCGACATGCGTGCCCATCAGCAAATCGCACTGTCCACTGGCCTGGATGACAACGGCCTGTTCACCCTCAACTTCGAGGGCAACGATCGCTACTTGCCCTTTGAATACACCGGGGCCATTTCCAACTGGACCCTGGAGTTCCCTAATCCTGTCCAGCAAAAAACCGTACTCGAATCGATCAACGATATTGTCATTCACCTGCGCTACACCGCCAGGGTGCCGGCTGCCGGCGGGGGCCAGGCATGAACGACGATACTCCCAACTTGCAAGTCAATACCCCGGCCCTGCCCAAAGGTGGCGGTGCCATTCAAGGTACCGGCAAAGGCTGGGGCACTGTTGGCGCCAGCGGTATGGCCAGCTTTGAAATTCCCTTGCCGGTTTCTCCCGCACGCAGCTATGCACCGGCCATGTCGCTGAGCTACCACAGCAGCGCCGGTAACGGTCCCTTCGGGTTGGGTTGGGGGGTGCCCCTGCCGGCCGTCAGCCGGCGTACCTCCCATGGCGTGCCTGCCTACACGGTGCATGACGTGTTGGTGGGCCCCGACGCGCAAATATGGCTACCCGAACGCGACGCCAAGGGTGCGATCGTCAGCCGCCGCCTGACCGCTTTCAATGGGTTGGCACTGCCCATCGCATACTCGGTCACCCGGCACTTTCCCAGGCTCGAGAGCCGCTTCGACCGTATCGAGCACTGGCACTCGGCAACCGATACGGCAGGCTTCTGGTTGATACAAAGTGCCGATGGCAGTCAGCACTTTTACGGGAAAACTCCGTTGGCGCGGATTGCCGATCCGGACCACCCGCACCATGTGGCGCAGTGGTTGTTGCAGGAAAGCCTGAATGCCCACGGCGAGCACATTTATTATCACTACAAAAAAGAAACCGATCGCTCGCGCTACCCGAGGGACTGTCGAGCCCAGCATTACCTGGAGCGCGTCTGCTACGGCAACTTCACCACCAAGGAGCAGGAACAGCTCTACCTCTGGCAGACCGACGATAAGCCGGACATGGGCTGGCACTTTCAGTTGCTCTTTGACTATGGCGAACGTGCCCTTGAACTGGATCGGCGGCCGACGTACCAGGCCACTCGGGAATGGCCAGCACGACCCGACCCCTGCTCGGATTTTTCGTTTGGCTTCGAGTTACGCACCCTGCGCTGTTGCAACCAGATTCTGATGTATCACCACTTCCCCAAGGAAGCGCAAATGGGCTCCGACCCGGTGCTGGTCAAACGTCTGCTGCTGGAATACCGCACCGCCAGCCATATCAGCCTGTTGATTGGGGTGCATGAGCAGGCGTTCGACAGCTCGGGCAATAGCGTGAGCCGCCCGCCACTGGAGTGTTTTTACCACTCGAGCCAGCTCAAGGTGGACCAGAGCCGCTATCAGCCCTTCAGTTCGCTGCCCGGGCTGCATAACAGCGATCGTTATCAACTGGTCGATCTGTATGGCGAAGGCATCCCCGGTGTGTTGTATCGCGCTGACAAGAATTGGTACTACCGTGAACCGCTCAGACCGCAGCACACGAAAACCGGCGACGAGGTGATTTACGGCGCGGCTCAGGAGTTGGCGCGGGTGCCGGTCGCCGACAGCACCCGGCCCATCCACCAGGCGCTGGCCGATATCAACGGCGATGGCCGCCTGGACTGGCTGGTTGCCCACCCAGGGATGAGCGGCTTTTTCAGCCTGGACGAACAGCGCAACTGGTCAACCTTCACACCGTTCGATGCGTTCCCGTCAGAGTTCTTCCATTCCCAGGGAATGCTCGCCGACTTGATGGGGACGGGGCGTCATGACGTTGCCATGATCGGCCCCCGAAGCGTGCGCCTGTATGCCAATCGCCGAAACACCGGCTTCGCGCCCGCCATTGAGGAGCCTCATACGCTCGACGACGCCTTGCCGATCGTTTCCGCCTCCCCCAACGAACTGGTGGCGTTCAGCGATGTGCTCGCCACGGGCCAACAGCATCTGGTGCGCATCCGTCATAACGAAGTGAAATGTTGGCCGAACCTGGGTCGAGGACGTTTTGCCCGAGGGTTTGTGCTGGCCACGTTGCCGCTGCGTTATGAAACATTCAAGGCGGCCAATGTACTGCTCGTCGACCTGAATGGAGGTGGCGCTACGGACTTGCTGTATTTGAGCACCGCTCACCTGTGTATTTTCCTTAACAAAGGCGGCAACGGCTTCGAAGCAGATGCGATCAAAGTCCCGTGGCCAGAGGGCGTGCGCTATGACGACCACTGTCAGGTCAACGTCGTCGACGTGAACGGCCTGGGCTACCCTAGCCTGATCCTGACCGCCGCCCACCAGACCCTCATTCACTGGCGCTACGACTTTTTCAACCAAAAGCCCTGGTTGCTCGGGCGAACCTACAACAACATGGGCGCTCAGGCTTCGATCAAGTATCGCAGCAGTGCCCAGGAATGGCTGGATGAAAAACATGAGCGCCCTGCCAACCGCCAGCCTGCTATCAGCCAGTTACCCTTTGCCCTACTGCTGGTCAGCCAACACACCCAACAAGACGAAATTAGCGGCAACCAACTGACCCAACGCTGGCGCTATCGCCAGGCTTATTACGACCGCACAGACCGCGAATTTCGTGGCTTCGGGCTTGTGCTGCAAACCGACGCCGAAAGCAACGAGGACACACAGTACACGCAGGGTTTCAGCGCGCCGGTGTGCACCAAGACCTGGTTTCATACCGGGCAATCTATCGACATCCCCACCCTCGGCCATAGTACTCACGACCCACAGGCCAAGGCCATGGGCCGCATGCTGGTCAGCCGATACAGGGCGGCGGCCGGGGCGCAGCCGCTGGATCATCACGACGACTTGGTCAGCGATCCTGCGCCACCGCTGGCACGCGAAGTGGCACGCGCACTCAGCGGCAGTGTGCTACGGGTGGAGGTGGCAGCGGCGGACCCAGCGCAAGGCGCCGTGCCCTATGCCGTCACGCAACAGCGTTATCTGATCCGCGAACTGGCGCCGGCCAGTGCCCATACGCCCTATGCCCGGCTACTGCCATTAGCCCTGGAGTCGATCAGCTATCAATATGAAGGGGTGGAAGACGATCCCGTTTGCCGGCACCAGATCAACCTGCGCTGGGATGCCTATGGTTACCTGGTGCATGGCGTCACCCTCAATTATGCCCGCCGTACAAGCGCCTCCAGCTCACCGCCCGCCGTGCTGGTCGATAAGCATCACAAGCGCTGGTGGCGCGATACCCATGACAGCGCACAACAGCTCCATTACCTGAGCGAAACGCTGGCACAACACATTCATCTGGACGACGCAGCGCAGTGGCGCCTGGGCTTGCCGTACCGCCAACGAAACAATGCCCTGGTGCTGGGCAAAGCCCCCGCAGCCGACGGGTTAGACCTTGGGCGTATCGACTATGAGGGGTTCATCGACAGCAGCGACGGGCCATTGGTCGCAGGTGCCGAACGCGAGCTGAGCGGCTTGTCGGTGCAACGCTATCGGCAAGCCGGTAGCCTCGGTAAAACCCTCGAGCCCGGCGTCGCCACTGCCCAGGCCTTGACCGATTACCTGGAAACCGCAGAGCTGGATGACAACGCCCTGAATGTCTACAAGGACATACCGGTGATGCCCAACCAACCTGAAGTTGATCTGGTAAAAAAGCTCAGCGACAGCGGCTATCACACCATGGAGCTGTTTTTTCTATTCGACGGCGAGGTGCCGCCCAAGGAAAATCGCCTGTGGTCGATTCGCCGCAACTTTCCCCGCTATGGCAAGGCCACCCAGTTTTATCGGTTAAGGACGCTGCGGGCCACCGAGGCTCATGGCGAAACAACGCTCAACTATGACCCCTACACGTTGCAAACCGTGCGTGTGAAAATGCCCGACGGTTGTGTGACCAAAGCCGAATACGACTATCGCTTGCTGCTGCCGACAAAAATTGTCGACCCCAATGGCAATATTCAAGAAGCGCTTTATGACGGTTTCGGGCAAATGCTCGTCAACACCTTTCACGGTCACGAGCAAAAACGCAAAGTGGGTTTCGACGCCTTGGAAAGCTACCGCCCACTCAAGGATGTAACGCCCGAGTTTGCCGTAGCGAATGCGCAAAGCGTGTTGCAGAAAATGGCCAGCGCACACTGCTACGCCCCGTTCAGTTGGATGGGCGCGATCGACTCGGCTCTGGTCAAGCGAGAGTGGATCGCCAAAGCCTATCTGCTCCCCAGCGGGCATATCCGCAGGAGCGCGCGGGCGCGTCTAGCCGGTCGCCCGACACTCAGCGACAGCGAAAAACAACTCAAGGCGTTGATCGACAATGCCAGCCAGACACCGGTACATGGGCTGGTGTTGCAAGCTGACCGCTACCCGGACGATGACGAACTACAGATCCGTATGACCTTGACCTGTTGGGATGGCTTTAGCCGTACTTTGCAGACCAAGCAAAAGACTGAGCCTGGCCCGGCCAATGCGGTCGACGACAAGGGCAACCTACTGGTCGATGAGATACCCGATACAACAAAGACCAAGCAAAAGACACAGCAAGCCCCGACCAATGCGGTCGACGACAAACCCGATACACCACCCGGCCCCTTGAAGAAACAGCTGCGCCAAGTGCATGCCGACCCCCGCTGGCGCGTCAGCGAGCGTGTCGAATACAACAACAAGGGCCTGGTCATTCGTGTCTACCGCCCCTACTTCGCCGACAAGCACGCCTACGTCAATGATCAATCCATGCGCGAGCTGGGCCACAGCGACCGACAGTTCTACGACCCTCTCGGGCGCCCGACAAAGACACTGACCGCAGGAGGATTCATGCGGCGTACCACTATTGGGCCTGGTACACCGTCAATGAGGATGAAAACGATACCTACGAAGAGCTGCAAGCTGCCCCCTCCAAAGCACTGACTGAAGAACGATAGGGCCCGGCTGATCGGATCGTCAGAGCGTGGGAGCGATCAACGCAGGCTTGAATCCATGGCAACCCGGCAGGACGCCGGGTTAGCCGTTCTGGGCCAGGGACGGCGGCCCATTCATCCTCCTACGAGGACCGCGTGCCTCGGCGCCAGCTCGTCGCCAAGGTCGAATACCCGCGCCTGGCCGCCTCTACGAAAAAGCCACGCCATTCGGTCAGCGCGGAAATCACGCCGCGGGTCGCCATCACAAGGTTGCGAGTCACCCGACCTTGGGCGGCCATGGGCAAGCCCGTCAGCGCAACGGCCAACGCCTCGACACCGGACGAGGCCCAGTACGTCCACACCTGATTGAACATTCTGCTCAGCCCACCGTGCGCCGTCGCAACAGGGTCCGGCATCTGCAGGGTTTGGCCATGAGGATCGTAGGCGGCCGTAGGGTGGCCGCCACGAATTATCGTTCCCGTCGCTGCATCGTAGGCTTCTATTGCAGGTGTGACATTGGGCAGCATCAGCGCAGGCACTTCCCCGCCGTATACCGCGTTGGCCACGGTTACAAGGCCATAGGCCGCCGTCGCTCCGGCGGTGCGCGTGACCCTGCCGCGCAGGGGCGTGCTGCCCCAGGAGACGCCGGTACCGTGCCCACGGAGGATCTGCTGCACGAGCTCCCTGGAGAGCGAGCGTACATGCCCGCCCAACCGCTGAACCGCCACCGGGTCCCAGCTATGCTCGGCTTGATCACCTACCGAGTCGCCAGAAACGGCATACCCCATACCCGCAGCAGTTGCAAAAATAGCACCGAGCTGTGGCGCAGAGTGCATCCAGTTACCGGCGATACCGGTGCTCATATGTGCCGTGGACACTGCATCCAGCACCGCGACGGTAATGCGCAAGATCTGGTTGCGTTGCGCCGTGGGCTGGATGTTGCTGAAGACCGCCAGATCGACGCCCGTCGAAATGGCATTGCCGATATAGGTGGATAAACCATCGCGAATCGCGGCCGATGCACCCGCCTGTGCCCTGGGTCGAGCAATACGCGCCAAATGCGCAAGCCTGCGGCTGATGGAAAGCCTGCGCAGTTGTGTCTGGCGGGGCTGCTCCAAAGCCGGTACCCCCGCCAGCCCCTGCTCATCGACCTGGGTGACAGGGTTACCGCCGACCATGGCGTACAGATTCAAGCCATCGGCATCGCCGGTCGGGTCCGGGCTGATCCAGCGACACAGCCACGGCGCGTAGTACCTGAAGCCGTAGTAGGACAGCCCACTGGCGTCGCGCTCCTTGCCCGAATAACGAATGAATTTATAGCTCGCCTCACTGGCGTTTTTCGCCGCCCACCACGCGGTACCGCCGTAGGGATAATAGCTTTCCTGGCTGAGCAGTTGCGCCTGCTCGCCCAGCTCCAGGGTGCTGCTGCCCAAGTGATCCGACAAGCCGTAACGGATCTGCGCATCCTGACTGCCCCCCGAAGGGTGACGATCCCAGGACAGTACCCGCACGGTGAAAGTACCGACATTGATGTTAAGTACATTCAGTTGCTCACCCGTTGCACTGTCATGGCGAATCTCCAACCCTGGCAAGTAGCGCACCTGCGCCGTATGCACCACGCCCCTGGCTTGGGTTACCCGGCGCTTGAGGATGCGTCGACCGGTCGCATCGTATGCGTAGCGTTCCTCATCGTCGTTTCCGCCCTCGCGCAGCACCTGCGTGATGCGCACCAGTTGATTGCGCACATCCCAGCCCATCCCATGCTCGCCCTCCAGTGCTTGCAGATTGCCGTTGCGGTCAAAGCCCTGCCCCAACCCCGGAACGCTCCTGCCATCGGCCTGCGGCACGAAATGATTGCTGCGCGCCGCCACGCTCATCCGACGCGTGAACCCCGTGCCGCTGCTGGGCACATGCTGCAACTCAAGCACATTGCCGGCCTCGTCATAGCTGAACTGCTGGGTGTAGCTACGCCAGACGCTGTCGTCAGTCGAGCCGAACGCCACCCTTGCCGGTAACGCAGGGCCACCCTTATTGCCGGCGGTTTCGCGCCCGGTGGCCTTGGTCAATTGCGATAACGTGTCGTACTCATAGACGCTGGCCGAACTGATCCGGGTGTTGCTCGACCATTGTGTCGGCTGGGCAAGATCGTCGATCCGCACAATGTTGCCGACGCAATCATAATCGTAAGTCAGATCTTGCAGCGCTGTACCCGTCGACCCTGGCCCACGGGCACTCATCTGCCGCAAGCGACCATCGACTTCACCGTAGCGCAGGGTACGCACCACGCCATTCCCGGCGCGTTCGCTGATCACTTGGCCCGCCGCGTTGTAGCTGCGCAGGCCCATCAACTGCGTGCGCACGCCGCCCGTGGGCGAGACAAAGATGCTCGCCGGCTGGCCGTCAATGCCATAGGCATACTCGAGACGATTGCCCTTGGCATCTGTGTGATGCAGGCGCTCACCCAGCGCGTTGAAACCCGTTGTTGCCTGGAAACGCTCGGGCTCCAGGCGGACGTCGCGTTGCGCATCGGTCAGCGGCCAATCCAGAGCCGCCGTCGCCTGCCGGAAGCGTCGAGTCTGCTGGACAACTTCTCCGTGCAGCCCATAAAACTCGTGGAACAACGAACCGCCGCCGTCATCATGGCGAATCACCTGGCCACAGCGGTTGCGTGCGACCTCCTCAAGCGAGTGGGGAGCATAGGCAATACGCTCCACACACAGCGGTTGCTCGTCATTGGCCGCTTGCTCGAAGACGGCGACGGGCCGCACGTATTGATCGTAGTGATGAGCCTGATGGGCGCCCCGCCCATCCCACTCTTCCAGTAACTGCCCGGCCTCACCCGGCAACGTGAGCTGCCGGCCGGCATCCACGCTGTCAATACGCAACGCATGCCCGCCAAGGCTGTAGACCGTGCGTTGATTGGCCTGAGTGCCAGCCTGTGAACGCGACAATTGCCACAGGCGCGGATCCCACTGTTCAATCATAAAACCGGAACTGCCAAACACCTGACGATGAATGCGCGCTTGCGGTTCAACCTTTGCATTTGAGCGGTGGTACTCGATGTTACGAACAATCAACCCACGCGGGTCGACAGCGGCCAGGGACGGCGTATTTCGATGGATAGAACTCGACATGACTTCAAGATCCCATTTCTGGTTAAGTAATCTTGAAAGCCTAGGGAGGGTGGGGAGAGCAAGGTGGTGCTGGAAGATGTTTTATGTATCCGGGTGCTGGCAGCGCCTCGACCCGCTCGCGCGGGCCGAGGCTGCGCTCAATGCCCGCCGGCGCAGGTCGGCGAGGCCGGCGCTGCGTCGATTTTCGCCCATTCTTCAGGCGTGTAGGTATGCAGCGCCAACGCATGAAATTCGCTCATCAGGTCACCCAGGGTGGCGTAGACCGTCTGGTGGCGCTTGACGCGGTTGAGCCCCTCGAACTGCTGGCAGACCAGCACGGCCTTGAAGTGGGTCTGCAACCCACGGCTGTGCATGTGGCTTTCATCCAGCACGCTCACGTGTTGCGGGCTCAGGGCGGCGAGCGCCGTTTCGATACGCTGTTGCATGGTCATTCCTGCTTACTTCTTCTTGGCCGGTGCGGGGGCTTTAGGTGTCAGCTCGTTGGTCATGTCTTCCAACAGCTTGTTCACCACCGGCACGGCGCTTTCCAGCTTGGCCTGGGTCATTTGCGCCGATTGTTGAGTCAATTGCGGCATTTTTTCCAGGACTTTCTTGCCTAGCGGCGACTGGTAGAACGCAACCAGGTCCTTGAGCTCGGATTCGCTGAAGTTGGTGGTGTAGAGCTTGACCATGTCCGGTTTCAGCTTCGGCCAGCCGATGGCCTGGTCCAGCGCAGCATTGGCCTTGGCCTGGTAGCTGTCCAGTACGGACTGCTTGGCGGCAGGCGCCTTGGTCTGTTCGAAACGCTGGGCGAACATTTGCTGCACTTGCATGTACACCGGGGTACCCAGCTTGTCAGCGTGGGCCAGGGTCAGGAAGGCTTCGGCACTGGCGTTATGGCTGGCGGTATCGGCAAAAACCTGGCCGCTGGCGCAAACCAGAGCAACCGCGGTACAGATGGCACGAAGACGAGTCATCGAGTTTCCTTTCTAGCAGGCGAGGTAAGACCCCAAGGGCGACCATTCTGCGCCTAAAAAACGCCATGTCTCAACCCCGGAGCTCTTCGCGCCTGCATTCGCGGTGGATTAATCCGATGAAAAGTCTTTTATGGAACCCCACCAACGGATCACAGCCTAAACTGCGCAAACGAACCTGAAGGAGTGTGCCCGATGAGCCGTATCGAAACCGACAGCCTGGGAGACGTCCAAGTCCCGGATGACGCTTACTGGGGCGCGCAGACCCAACGCTCGCTGGTGAACTTCGCCATCGGCGAGCAACGCATGCCGCTGGCGGTGTTGCACGCGTTGGCCCTGATCAAGAAAGCCGCAGCACGGGTCAACGACCGCAATGGCGACTTGCCCGCCGACATCGCCCGTCTGATCGAACAGGCTGCCGATGAAGTGCTCGATGGCCAGCACGACGACCAGTTCCCGCTGGTGGTATGGCAGACCGGCAGCGGCACCCAAAGCAATATGAACGCCAATGAAGTGATCGCCGGCCGCGCCAACGAGCTGTCGGGCAAGGCCCGTGGCGGCAAAAGCCCGGTGCACCCCAATGACCATGTGAACCGCTCGCAAAGCTCCAACGACTGCTTTCCCACGGCCATGAGCATTGCGGCGGTACAAGCGGTTCATCAACGCCTGTTACCGGCGCTCGCCACGCTTTCTGGCGGTTTGGCCGAGCTGGCCGCCCGCCATATGAAACTGGTGAAGACCGGCCGCACCCATATGATGGATGCCACGCCGATCACTTTCGGCCAGGAAGTCTCGGCCTTTATCGCCCAACTCGACTACGCCGAGCGCGCCATCCGCAGCGCCCTGCCCGCCGTGTGCGAGCTGGCCCAGGGCGGTACCGCCGTGGGCACCGGGCTCAATTCGCCGCATGGTTTTGGCGAGGCGATTGCCGCCGAACTGGCGGCGCTGTCCGGCTTGCCGTTCGTGACCGCCCCCAACAAGTTCGCCGCCCTCTCCGGCCACGAGCCACTGGTGACCTTGCACGGCGCACTGAAAACCCTGGCGGTGGCGCTGATGAAACTCGCCAACGACCTGCGCCTGCTCGGTTCCGGCCCACGCGCCGGGCTGGCCGAGGTCAAGTTGCCGGCCAATGAGCCAGGCAGCTCGATCATGCCGGGCAAGGTCAACCCCACCCAGTGCGAAGCGCTGTCGATGCTGGCCTGCCAGGTACTGGGCAATGACGTGACCATCGGCATCGCCGCCAGCCAAGGGCACTTGCAGCTGAACGTGTACAAGCCGGTGATCATCCACAACCTGCTCGAATCGATCCGCCTGCTGGCCGACGGCTGCAACAACTTCCAGGAGCACTGCATCGCCGGCCTTGAGCCGGATGCCGAACAAATGGCCGAGCACCTGGAACGCGGCTTGATGCTGGTAACGGCGCTCAACCCGCATATCGGCTACGACAAGTCGGCGCAGATTGCCAAGAAGGCCTACGCCGAAGGCTTGACGCTGCGCCAGGCCGCGCTGGATCTGGGTTACCTGACTGATGAAGAGTTCGATCAGTGGGTGCGCCCGGAAAACATGCTGGAAGCCGGGCACTAGGAGAACGGGCGAAAAAGCATCCTGTGGTGAACGCAGTTTCTGTGGCGTGTTCGTCCTTTAAGGGTATTAAGACGCCATACGCAGCCGCCGGGCCTTGAGCCCGGCGAGCAGCGACGGTGCCAGCGCCACGGTTGCCGAGCCCAGCACCACTACAAATGCCCCGAAATAGCCTACGGCGTTTATCTCTTCAGCCTGCACATAGTCCGGCCACAACCACGCCGCCAACGCCACCGCCACAAACGTCACCAACGGCGTCAGCGCCAGTGTCGCACTGACCCGCGACGCCTCCCAATGCGCCAGCGCTTCGGCAAACGCGCCATACGCCACCAACGTGTTCATGCAGCAGGCCAACAGCAACCAGCCTTGCAACGGGCTCAATTGCAAAGCTTCCAGCGGATGCGCCCACGGCGTGAGCAACAGGGCGCACGACAGGTAGATCACCATCATTACCTGCAACGAATTCCACACGGTCAGCAGTTGCTTCTGGCCCAGGGCGTAGAACACCCAGATGGTGGTCGCCAGCAGGATCGTCAGCACGCCGGCCGTGTAGGTGCCCATGGAGGTCAGCAGCTCGGCCAGGCGCTGGTTGAAAAACAGACCAAAGCCCAGGATCAGCACCACCAGCCCCATGCCCTGCCCCAGGCTGAAACGCTCCTTGAACACGAACACACTGGCAATCATCAAAAAGATCGGCCCCATCTGCACCACCAGTTGTGCGGTGCCGGGGCTGAGCATTTTCAGGCCCACCAGGTACAACACGTAGTTGCCCACCAGCCCGCAGACGGCCATCGCCACCAGCCAGCCACCCTTGGGGCCCAGCACCTTGCGACTCGGCAAGCGTTTGCTCAGCGCCAGGTAGATAAACAGGCAACTGCCGGCCACCACCAGCCGAAACCAGGTGACGGTGACCGGGTCCATCACCTGCAACACTTGCTTGAGCTTGATCGGCAGAATGCCCCAGAGCAGCGCGGTCAGCAGGGTCAGGAGAAAACCATAGACCCAGCGGCCCGAAGAAATGTGCATGAGTGCCCCAAAAAACCAGAGGTGGAGGAGCGGGCATTCTAGGGCGATGCACGGTGCTTTGGGTATCGATGATTGTGTGTCAGGGCACGCCCATCACCAGTACACCGCTGCCACTTATAGCCCCTGCAGTCGGCAGGGAGCCATTGCGCCGTACCAGCGAAAACGTCACATCGTCGCCGCCCACGCTGTTGGTGATGCGGGTGAGGAACGAGCCATTTACCGGTACCGCCGTGCCGGCATGCACCATGGCCGTGCCCACGTCCGGATTAGTCATCATCAGCAGGCGCGTGTCGAATCCTGTTCGGGTGCCTTTGTAGGTGATCGTGATCGGCGTGGTGATGCCGCCGTCCGGGCACGAGTAGGTGAGCCTGCGGTTGCTGACGACGGAAGAGGTCAGCGGGTCGGTGCCGATGGCGCGCTGGTGTACGGTGCCGAAGTTGATTTCGATCGGGTTATTGTTGTTGATCGTGCAGGTTGATGGAGAAATCGAGAAGTTGTTGGCCGCGGTGTAGGTCAACGCGAGTGCCGTCGAAGCGGTGTTGTAGTTGTTCGTCTGGTGAAGACGCAGCACGCCAAGGATGTCGCCTATTCGAACGTCGATAGGGTTCGTCGGGTTGTTGCGTATCAAGATATACGGAGTTGCATCAACCGGGACGCCCACACTGTTGTTGGGCATGTTTGCTATGCGAATACCATACGGAACCGGAGTGTTATGGTGCGCCCCGCCGATACGCAAACCCGTGCCCTGGTTGAGGAATTTGGGGCCGGGCGTCCAGGCTGCACCCGCCTGCAGGGCAGTTCCCCAGTAGTCCGTCCACCAACCTGGCGAACCGGCATAAGGCGTAAATCGGCACTCCAGCCTCGCCCCTTCCAGGAGGATACGGGTTGCGCCCGCGTCCGGCCGAACCGTCACGGGAACCTGCAGGTTCAGCGTCCCGCCGTTGTCCACTTGTACCCACGGCCCACCATTGACGCGGCATTGAGCGGCTTTCACCGTTGTAGTCACACCCAGTAGGGCGAGCAGCGCCAGGGCGCCATAGAGTCGTTTCATTTTATTTCTCTTTATTCTTGTACCTAGGCGCCGACCGAGAAACAGTCAGGAGTATCGGGGTTTGTAGGGTTGGCTTTCGGCGGGCTTGGGCCTTATGGCACACCCATCACCAGCACACCGCTGCCGCTTATGGCGCCTGCGGCCGGTAAGGAGCCATTGCGGCGCACCAGCGAAAACGTCACATCGTCACCGCCCACACTGTTGGTGATACGGGTCAAGAACGAACCGTTCACCGGCACGGCACTACCGGCATGCACCATGGCCGTGCCCACATCCGGATTAGTCATCGTCAGCAAGCGTGCGTCGAACGCCGAGCGGGTGCCTTTGTAGGTAATGGTGATCGGCGTGGTGATGCCGCCGTCCGGGCACGAGTAGGTGAGCCTGCGGTTGCTGACGACGGAAGAGGTCAGCGGGTCGGTGCCGATGGCGCGCTGGTGTACGGTGCCGAAGTTGATTTCGATCGGGTTATTGTTGTTGATCGTGCAGGTTGATGGAGAAATCGAGAAGTTGTTGGCGGCTGTGTAGGTGAGCGAAAGCAGCGTACTAGTGGTGTTGTAATTATTGGTCTGACGCAGGCGTAACACGCCGAGGGTATCGCCGATGCGAACGTCAATCGGGTTCGACGGGTTGTTGCGTATCAAGATATAGGGTGTTGCATCGATTGGGACACCTATACCGTTGTTGGGCATGGTCGCCAAGTGAATGTCATACGGAACCGGGGTGTTCAGATGCGCCCCGTTAATCCGCAAGCCTGTGCCTTGAGTGGCAAATTTTGGTCCGGGCGTCCAGGGGGCGCCAGCCAATGCCGAGGTTCTCCACAGGTCGACAAAGGCAGGATACGGTTGGCCCGGCGTGAATCGGCACTCCAACCTTGCCCCTTCGAGGAGAATACGGGAGCGGTCCGAGTCCAGTCGTACCGTCACAGGCACCTGCAGGTTCAGGGTGCCACCTGCGCCCACGTGTACCCATCCACCTCCATTGACTCGGCAATCGGCTGCTTTCACGCTCACACTAGTACCGAGCAAGGAAAGAAGCACGGCGGCTCCCAATAGTCGCTTCATTTTTATCTCTCTCTGCCCTGCTCCGCCCAAACCAGGCATCAGGGATAGTCCAACGTAAAGGTCGAAGTCACCGTGTACGCACCGTTCCCAATGGTTTGATCGCGGATAGCCTTCGGCTCGCCTTGCACATAGGCCTTGAGTTCGATCACATTGCTGCCATCGCTCAATACCTGTTCATCGCTGACGGCATTCACCGGCAACGGTTTGTCGCTCAAGGTCTCGATGCCCACGCCAACTCCCGAAGCGCCACTGCCACCGTCCAGCGCGAACAAACCGGGCAACTCGGAATTTTCAGCACCGCCGAAGGTGATGGTCACGGTGTTGCCAATGGTGGTGTCACACTCCTCAAGGTGCAGTTGGAAGCGCTTGCCTACGGTTCGCGTGTTGATATAGAGGTGCTTGCTGGTGACATCCCAGAGTTCCAGCGTGATGGCCTCATCGCCTGGGCGGATGGTGCAGGCCTCCTCCACCAGGTTGCCCTTGAACACGAGGTTGTCCGCGCCATGCCCCACAGGAATCAGGCCGAAGGTGAGCAGCAGCGCCAGCCCGCCCTTATGCACAATTTGGTCTCGCATCAACTCAGCTCCTACTGGTATTCAGCCAACAATGTGGCCACGGCCGTGAACCGCGCGGGGGTCAATGTGGCGCCTGGCTGTTGCACGGGCACCACCTCCAATGTCGGCGGTGACGACAGGATGATGTCCAGCGGCGTATTGAGTGGAAATGGCAGGTTATTCTGGAAAACCCGAATGCCCAGCGCCGGCACGCTGGTCTGCACCGCTGCACCGTCAAACGAGGTGGCTGTGCCGTTGACGCTCAATTTGAGCTCCCAGGGCAATGTGTCGGTGCCACAGTTAATGGCATAACCGACGCCCCGGCGGTATTTCACACCGTCGACGCGTTTTACCCCCACATCGCCAAAATCCACCTCAATGGTATTGCCGCTGTCGATCGTGCACGGCGGCGGTTCATTCAGCGTGCCGCTGAACGTCAGGTTGGCCGACGCACCACTGCAAAGGCCGATGGAACACACGGTGAGCAACACCCGTTGCTGCCAAAATGTCATTGAGCATTCCTCGTCATTGGTAATCGACCACCAGGGTGGCAGCGGCATCAAATGCCCCGCCGGTCAGCTTGCTGCCCACGCGTTTGACAGGCACCGCCTGTACTGCCGGGAAGTTGGGATAGGTAAAATTCACGGCCGTATTCAACGGCCAGTCAGCACCATTGACGAACAGCTTGACCCCAAGGTCGGCCTTGCGGGTCGACAGCACGCGGCTGTCAAACCCGGCGCCGGTGCCCTTAAGTTCCAGGGTCAGAGCGTTGCTGAACGGCGAGTCACAGGTGACGGTATAGGGCACGTCACGACGGTAATTAACCCCGTCTACCCGTGACGTCTGCAGGTCATTGCCAAACGGCACGTCCAGGGTTACGCCACTGTTAATCACGCAAGGCGGCGGCGCGATGATGACCGCGCGGATGATCAGGCTGGTATCGGCCTGCACACCTTGGCCGGCAGCCCACAGCAAGCCGCCACCGAAAAGAATGGCCCACGGGCCGAATGATTTAGCCATCGCTCTGCCCTTACTCATAGTTGAGCCTGAATTGCACCACGGCCTTGAATGCCCCGCTGGTCAACGGCGCCGAGGTGCGCGTAGGTCGAACACGCCAGGTCTGGGTGTTGCGGCCTACGGGCAAAAACAACGGCTGGCCCCTTGAACCCAACTGTACGTCCCGGCCCAAAGCGTCGGTCAATTGCAGGCCCATCCCGGTGATGCCTTGCACTTTGACCAGCCGTGGGTCATCGGCATCGGCCGGCGCATCAAACGTTACCGACAGCACGGGTTGGTAGGCACTCCATGTCAGGTTTCCCGTGCGTTCGTTGCGCACACGGCCGGCAGTGCGCAGGCAATCGGTAAACCGCAGCTGAAATGCCTTGGCCGTCGCCTGGTCGCCGGGCCGTTGCAATTGGCTGGTCGACACGTCGTCCAGGTCAACCGTCTGATGCAGTGAGGTCATATCCAGGCTGCAGGGCGACTCATGCATAGAGCCGAGCACATTCAACAACCCACTCATTCCTTCGATATCTTCGTCGTCCTCGGCGGCGTGAACGCCCGCCGCCAAGACCCATAACAGGCCGCCCAAGACCTTCACACGTTGCGACTTCATGATGTTCTCCAGCAGCTGGCATTACTCAATTAGGCGATGAGGCCTGCACGTTCACGCTGCACGTGTCACCCGTGCAGGTGAACGCCAGGAGCGGGCGACCACCGTAGTCATTCACATAGGCCAGATAAGGCGCCGTACCCAGCGCCTTGGCAGAGGGGCCCAAGGTCAAGCCCTCCTTGGGCGGGATCATCAGGGGCGCAAAGCCCTCCAGGGTTTTGCCCTCCTTGCTGCTGCGCGCGTCCACGAGGGTCACGTAGTAAGGCGTCGGGTTGTTGACCCGGTATTGGTCACCTTGGCGGGTCAGGGTGAGTTTCTGCTGCCAGGGGTTGGAGAGGTCCTGCTGGCTCGGCGTAATGGCTTGCGGCCGGTAGAACAGTTTGATGCGGGTCTGCAAGGCAATTTGCAGGGTGTTGGACTTGTCGCTGCGCGGCGGAATTTCCCGCAGGTTGAAGTAGTAGACCGTCTCCCGGTCCTGCGGCAGCGACTTGGCCGCCGGCAGCGCCTGGACTTTCACTTGGCTTTGTTTGCCAGGCTCCAAGCGTTGAACCGGTGGCAGCACGATCAGCGGCGAGGTGATTTTTTTACCCGCCTCGTCCTCGATCCAGCCCTGGGCCAGATACGGCAACTGGGTGTTGTTGTTGGTGATATTCACGCTGGTGGCGTCTTTGCCGCCATCAAAAATCACGCGGGTACGGTCCAGGCCGACTGCGGCGTTGGCGCTCTGGCTCAGGGCCAGGACCAGCAGTGCCAAGGCCTGGGAGGTGAGTCGTGTGTTGAGCTTCATGAGGATGTGTTCTCCGTATCAGTGGGCTGGCCGGTCAGTACGGCGGGTTCAGCCAAGGATGGGTCTGTGGCTACCAGTTGGCAGTGCAGTTGCAGGGCGTCGGTCAACCCATCCGCAGGCAACGTGGCCGGCAGCGTGAGCAGGCAGCGTTCGTCACCGCCCCAACTGACGACCATCTGCTCGCCGGCCTGAATACCGCTCAGGTAGACGTTGCCGCCGTCGTTCACAATCCCGGTGTCCTGTTGCTTGAGGTTCTTCACCGTCGCGCCGAAAGGCGGCAGGCTGCCATCCGGCAGGCGCACAACGGCCATGGCCTTTTCACCCGCGATCACATCCAGCGAGCGGTAGCCGATCGCGCCTTCGGTGAGGGTCAATTGCGTGACCGATTGAGTGGCTTCGACGTTGCTGGGCAAGCGCTCCAGATCAACACTGGCCGCTGTGCGCTGGTAGCTGCTGATGTCGGAGATCACCGCCTTGCCGAATACGTTACTGCGGGTCGGTGAGCCATAACCGCGCACAGGCACGTCGGGTACGCCACCGGTGTCGATCATCAGGCGGGTGCCGCCGGTGCTGGTCGTACGATGGAGTGCGCCACCGTAGGGTGTGAGCGTGCCGCCGCCACGTGCCGACAGGCCGACGCTGCTGTAGCCACCCTCCTGGGTACTGGCGCTCAGGTCGATATCGGCCTGGTCGCCCATATGGCTCAAGTAACCACTGGCGGACGAATCGCTGGCACTGAGCTGGTAGCTGTTGCGCTCATCCAGGCGATCGCTGTAGCGCGTCGCAAAGTTGTTCTTTCCGGCAGTCCGGTTGGCGTCCATCGACAGTGTGCCGGTGCGCCCCAATGGCAGGCTGACCGTCAGCGCCATGCCGTTGTCTTTGTAGTTGTATTCCTCGGTGCGGTACATGTTCAGGGACAGGCTCATGTTCTTGACCGTGCCCACATTGAAGTAGCGTGACAGCGACAGGTTCCAGCGCTGGGTGTCCGGCCGATCCCAATAGGTTTGCTTGTTGTAGCTGGCGTAGACGGTGGCGCCCAGGTCACGAAACTGCTTGTTGACGGTGACCGTATACAGCGCCTTGCTGCCGCCAATCGGCTTCCAGCCTTCATTGGGGTCGCGATAACCACCCCGCCCGCCGAGTTCGCCGTTCAGCCCGTAATAGCGGGCGTCCAGGTATTCGCTCATGCTCAAGAAGTTTTTCTCGGAAAACCGGTAACCGGCGAAAGTCACCTGGCTGTCGTACTCTTCAAAGTTCTTGGAATACTGAAGGCGATAGGATTTGCCCGAGAGCGTCTCGTTCCACACCTCGGCGTGCGACTGCGTCACATCCAGCGAGACGGCACCGAACGCCAGCAAGTCCCGGCCGGCCCCGACCGATAACGCCCGATAGTTGTTATCGCTCATACCGCCGCCGAACAACGACCAGCCATTGCTGATGCCCCAGGAAAACTCGCCGGTGCCGAAAACGTTGCCATCCGAGCCGTTCTGAAGATTGGACGGCCGACCCGTCGCCAGCTTGTAGCGAACCTGCCCTGGGCGTGTCAGGTAAGGCACGCCCGCCGTGTCTATCTGAAAGCTGTGCACCGAACCATCCTGTTCTTCCACCCGCACATCCAGCTTGCCCGTGACCGCGTCCTGCAGATCCTGGATGCGAAAGGGGCCGGCTGCGACCAGGGTTTCGTAGAGCACGCGGCCCTGCTGGCTGATGATGACTTTGGCATTGGTCTTGGCCACCCCGACCACTTCCGGCGCGTAGCCACGCAAGTTGGGTGGCAACTGGCTTTCATCCGAGTTGAGCGCGGCACCGGTGAAGCGGAAGCTGTCGAACAGGTCCGAATACAGGTAGTTCTCGCCCACCACCAAACGTGCGTTCAGTGCAGGAATGGCGCGGTACGCGTAGTAGCGACTCCACTCCAGCTTTTGCGGCCCGGCCGCTTCCTGCGGGCCACGCTCGACGCGCCCCTGCCAGTCGGCCCGCAAGCGCCAGGCGCCAGCGTTAGCCCCAACGGTGCCGTTACCACTGAGGTTATTGCGGTTGCCATCGCCGCGCTGATAGTTGGACTGCGCCGTAAGGCTATAGTCGACCAGCAACCCCGGTACACCTTCATCCCAGCGCGAAGGCGGGTCCCAGTTAATGGCGTTGTACTCCAGGTACGCCTGGGGCAAGTTGATACTCAGCGTGGAGGTGGCCAGATCACCACTGACTTCCATGCCTGGCAAACTTTGAATATCCAGACACTCGCCGCCCTTCCACCATGCCAGCTTGTCGGCCTCGGAGACTTTCAGGCTCAACTGTTCTACCAGGCTGCGCGACAAACACGCCTGACTGCCTTTGGGATCTTTATCCGGTGGGTAGAACGCCACTGCCTGTTCAGGAATAGGCTGGCCATTGACTTGCACGACCATCGTGTAAGTACCCGGCAAAATAAACCCGCTGCGGGCAAATTGAGACAAGTCAATATTGCTGCGATCCATCAGGTCGAGCACATCCGTATTAAACTCGACATCGCTGGCGCCCAGTGCTGTTCCTGCCAGAGACATCAACCCGCCAAACAGGCTAGGGCGCAGCGTATTTTTGAACTTCGCTGTATTCAACATGAACGCCTGTCCATCACTATTCAAAAGTATTCCAACTTGAACCGCACTGCGGCGGTGTGAGCACCCACGACCAGCGGCAGTCCATTACCGACCAGATAAAACCTGTAGTTGAGGGTCATATCGCCCACCGATAGAGGCGTGGGTGACATTCGCTGCCCGGGAATACTCTCTTCGCCGGCAGCGTCAATGATGTGCAGCGCAACCCCCTGCGAGGCACCCGACACCGCGAAGGAAAGCCCGGCCCGGTCGGTTGCGCCGTCAAACGTCACCCGCATATGCTCCCAGTCAGGCAGGGTTGCCCCTGGGCGCGACGGGTCCGGGCGAGTCAGCGTGCAATTGACCAGGCGCAGCTGGAAGGGATGGTCTTCGCCGCGCGTATTGCGTAGCAGCCGGCCTACCGGCTCCGGTGGCATCTCGATGGTCTGATCGATACTGCCCAGTTCCAGCCCACAGGCTGAGTCAACGACTTCTCCTCCGAGCAGGACGACGCCATCACCTTGCGAAGTCGCCTGGGCAAATACGCAAGGACCGATGAATGTCGTCAATGAAGAGGCGAATGCGAGGCGTATGAATGTATTCACCTGGATCTCCCGTCAGCGTCCCCCCGCCACACAAGGTGGCGGGGAGCAAAACTTACTGATAAGCCAAGGTGAAGTTGGTGACGGCGCTGAAATCGCCGGGAATGATCGGGGCGGTGGCGGCGCCTTGCACGTAGGCACCGAACTCCAGGGTGTTATTACCGGTGGCGATGGCCTGCGGGGTAGTCGGCGTACCCAGCTTAATGAGGTCACCACCGTGGGTCATCATGATGCCCACGCCGCCTGCACCGCCGACCGTACCGATCGCACCAGGCACAGCGCTGGAAGGCGCGGCGGTAAAGGTGGTGGTCACGGTGTTATCGGTCAGGCCGGACAGGTCGCAGCCTTCCAGTTCAATCAGCACACGGCGCGCCTCAGACTTGCCGCCCGATTCCAGTTGGTGTTTGGCAATCGCCCCCAGGCGAACGGTCTGGTCCACAGAGTCAGGCTTGATAGAGCAAGCACCCGAGTGCACCGACCCCAGAAACGTAACCGTCCCATCCGCTGCCTGCGCAACAGAGATTGAGCCGGCCATCAGACCGATAGACAACAGCGCAGCTTTCATTTTGGTTTTCATGTACAGATTCCCACTTATTCACAAGTGTCATTAAAGAAGCCCGGCCACAGGTCGGTGCAGGGCTGATTAAACGAGCGGTTATAACCCGTGCGGTTAAGCCGATGATTCCTGAGTTGTTTTCCAATTAGTTGTATTGCAATTCAGGGATCAGCTCAACGCCAGGCAATTCTCCACTTCACACTTGAGCAAGTAAGCCATCTATTTCCGCAAACCAAGTAGCCGTGATACGCCACGACGCGCAGGAAAAACATGGCAATTTGCCAAAACTTTAAAAACAGCTGAAGGAAAAGGACTACATGCGGACTAATGAGAATAATTCAAACCAGACCGCATCTGTAAGATGAGGATTACATATATTAAAAAATAACCGTATTTACGCCATTAGATCAACTAAACAAACAAGCAAAGGCGTACCTGAGTATTACCAAACAGCGAATGTGCAAAGGGGGAGCATGCTCCCCCTTTATTTGGATAAGGTGCGAACTGTCGATTGACTAACGCACCGCCTCAAACAATCCGGTCGCGCCCATGCCTCCGCCCACGCACATGGTGACGATGCCGTAGCGCAGGTTACGGCGCTGCAACTCGCGCACCAGGTGCCCCACCTGCCGCGACCCGGTCATGCCGAACGGATGGCCGATGGAGATGGAGCCGCCGTTGACGTTGTACCTGGCGTTGTCGATTTGCAGGCGGTTGCGTGCGTAGAGGCACTGGGAAGCAAACGCTTCGTTAAGCTCCCACAGGTCGATATCCGCCACCTGCAAGCCCTTGGCCTTGAGCAGTTTGGGCACCGAGAACACCGGGCCGATGCCCATTTCGTCCGGCTCGCAACCGGCCACGGTAAAACCACGGAAAAACGCCTTGGGCTTGAGCCCCAGTTGCAGGGCTTTTTCCAGGCTCATCACCAAGGTCATCGAAGCGCCATCGGACAACTGCGAGGAGTTGCCCGCTGTCACCGAACCGTCTTCGGCAAACACCGGCTTGAGGCCATTGAGGCTGGCCAGCGTGGTGTCAGGGCGGTTGCAATCGTCGCGGTCGACCACGCCATCGAGTACCTGCACCTGGCCGGTATTTTTGTCTTCGACCTTGTACTGGACCGCCATCGGCACGATTTCATCGTTGAACAAGCCGTCGGCCTGGGCCTGTGCGGTACGCTGCTGGCTTTGCAGGGCATACAGGTCCTGGTCTTCGCGACTGACGTTATAGCGGCGTGCGACGATCTCGGCCGTCTGGCCCATGGGGAAGTAAATGCCCGGCACCTGTTCCTTGAGCAGCGGGTTGATCAGGTTGTCAGTGTTGACGCTTTTCATGGTCAGGCTGATGGACTCGACGCCACCGGCAACGATGATATCGCTGCAACCCGAGGCAATCTGGTTGGCCGCAATTGCAATGGCCTGCAAGCCCGAGGAACAGAACCGGTTGAGGGTCATGCCCGCCGTCCCGGTACCCAGTTGTGAGAGCACCGCCACGTTACGCCCGATGTTGTAGCCCTGGGCGCCTTCGTTGGAGCCGGCGCCGACGATGCAATCCTCAACCGTCGCCGGGTCGATGCCATTGCGCGCCAGCAGCGCGTTGACGCAATGGGCCGCCATGTCATCCGGGCGCGTCTGGTTGAACTTGCCACGAAAAGACTTGGCCAGGCCGGTTCGCACGCTGTCGACGATCACTACTTCACGCATGGGCTACCTCGATCTTGTTGTTGGGAGATGGACCGAGCATAGATCCGGGCCTGCCCAACGGCGATGATCATTCACCTGGCATATACAAAAGCATGACCGCCTGTGGCGAGCGAGCTTGCTCGCGCTGGGCTGCGAAGCGGCCCCAAAACCTGCCGATTAGGTTTGCCTGAAAGAATGCGCTGCCTGGGTCGGGGGCTGCTGCGCAGCCCAACGCAGGGCAAGCCTGCTCGCCACAGAAGCCTCGCTTACCACAGGCCTTGAAGACGACGCAGACTGTGGCGAGCGAGCTTGCTCGCGCTGGGCTGCGAAGCGGCCCCAAAACCCGCCGATAAGGTCTGCCAGAAAGAACGCGTTGCCTGGGCCGGGGGCTGCTGCGCAGCCCAACGCAGGGCAAGCCTGCTCGCCACAGAAGCCTCTGTTCACCACAGGAGCCTCATTCACCACAGGAAGTGCCGCCAGCTTTATTTCTTTTTCTTCTTATCGTGCTTGTCGGTCTTCTCGAACGCCTCTTCCAGCGCGCGGTTGATGGTGCGCAGCACCTTGACCCGCGCCCAGCGTTTGTCGTTGGCTTCCACCAGAGTCCAGGGCGACACTTCGGTACTGGTGCGGTCGACCATGTCACCCACTGCCGCCCGATAATCGTCCCACTTGTCGCGGTTGCGCCAGTCGTCTTCGGTGATTTTGAAGCGCTTGAAGGGGATTTCCTCACGGGCCTGGAAGCGCTCCAGCTGCGTGTCTTTGTCGATGGCCAGCCAGAACTTGACCACGATCACGCCCGCATCGCGCAGTTGCTCTTCGAAATCATTGATCTCGCCATAGGCGCGCATCCAGTCCGCCGGGGTGCAGAAGCCTTCGATGCGCTCCACCAACACACGGCCGTACCACGAGCGGTCGAACACGGTGAACATCCCGCGTGCCGGAATCTTCTGCCAAAAGCGCCACAGATACGGCTGGGCGCGCTCGTCTTCACTCGGCGCGGCAATCGGCACGATATGGTACTGGCGCGGGTCCAGCGCTGCCGCCACGCGACGGATCGCCCCGCCCTTGCCCGCCGCATCGTTGCCTTCAAACACGGTGATCAAGGCGTGCTTGCGCATGCGCTTGTCGCGCATCAGGCCGGAGAAACGCGCCTGCTCGGTAATCAGCTGTTCTTCGTAATCGTCTTTTTCCAGGCGCAGGGTCAAGTCAAGGCTGTCGAGCAGGCTCTTTTTGTCCACCGAGGCAATCAACGGCGCCGGGTTCATGCCGCTGGCCTTGCCCTTGGGCAGCTTCAAGGCGTTTTGCAGGCTTTCGAGCAGAATCTTGCCCACCGTGAGGCTGCGGTAATGCGCATCCACACCTTCGATCACATGCCACGGCGCGTAATCGCGGCTGGTGCGGCGCAGGATACGCTCGCCGAAATGCACAAACTTGTCGTAGGTTTCGGACTGCTGCCAGTCCAGCGGGCTGATGCGCCAGCTGTGCAGCGGGTCGTCGGCCAGCGCCTTGAGGCGTGCCTTCATCTGTTTTTTCGACAAGTGAAACCAGAACTTGAAGATCAGCGCGCCTTCATCACAGAGCATCTTTTCCAGGCGCTCGGCACCGGCGATGGCCTGGTCCAGGCGCGCGTCCTTGATCTGGCCATGCACGCGGCTTTGCAGCATCTGGCTGTACCAGTTGCCGAAAAAGATGCCCATGCGGCCCTTGGCCGGCAGCTGACGCCAATAGCGCCACGCCGGTGGCCGTGCCAGTTCTTCGTCAGTCTGCTGGTCGAAGGTGCGCACCTCGATCAGGCGCGGGTCCATCCATTCATTGAGCAGCTTGACGGTTTCGCCCTTGCCCGCGCCCTCGACGCCGTTGATCAGGATGATCACCGGAAAGCGCTTCTGCTGTTGCAGTTCGTACTGCACTTCCAGCAAGGCTTCACGCAGGGCCGGCACTTCGGCCTCATAGGTGTCTTTGTCGATGGCGTGACCGATTTCGGCGGATTCGAACATGGGCAGCTCCATTTCAAGATGGCTCAAGACTAGCGGATTGGGCACCACGCCACTCAAAGAATTCCAAAACAGCTGCCATGGATCAATCGCCGTCCCCTATGGCTAGTTCCCTGGCACATGGCAAATGCCAAGGTCATGCTGCCTCAACATCTGCTGTGTGAGCCGCTCTACCACTTCGGTAATGGCCTGCCGACGAGGCGAGCGCAGGGCCTCCATTTGCTCGAGGTACTGCGCGTCGGTGAGATTCTGGCTGTTCTCAAAAAGTGCTTGCTGCTGCGTATCAAAGGGCTCTGTCGCCGACTCGAACGCACCGGAAAACTGCTGCTTGAGGTGGGTTTTCCAGAACGCTAACTGTGAAATAAAACGCAAGAACGTGGGGGACAGCTCTGCCGTGCGCACTTGGGAGTGCGCCACCTCCAGACTGTCGCTGGTCACATTGGCAAATTCTCCATATTGAATGTGCTTGGGCTGCCCCGGTAGCTGCAGGGTTTTGGCCAACCCTACCCGGAATGCCAGGCTGACTTCCAGGGGGTCCACGGACGCGTTTTCGACAGCGTAGGTGGCCGCAATTTTCTCCAGCTCGCTGAGGCGAAACAACCCTCGGCCCAAGTTCAACAGCGCCCCGGAATTGCCTTTCACACGACCGGCCTGCTGCGTTGCCTTCTCGACCTCCTTGAGCACCTCCATCTGACTGAAAATCTGCGCGGCATCGTCTGCGCAGTTCGCCGGATGAGCCGCCAGTTGAAAGACTTGCTCGCGCAGATCGGTACTGTCGTGGGTCGACTGCAACACGTCCCAGACCCGCCGGGTCAAGTCCTCGCGCACATGACGATTGTCGGCAGTACCGGACAGCTCAGCCAGCAAGTGGAACAACGGCGTCGAGTCCGGGTCATCCCGCAGGTTGGCCCACACGGTAGACTTGTGGGCCTCTCGGGCGGCCACCTCGTCCGGCAGCCACAATGCCCTGGCCTTCAGTTCGGTCATGCGTGGCTGATCGTCCTCTACATACCCCATGCCAATTCCCACTTCGTCGCGGTAACGTGTCAGCGCGGTTACCGTGGTGCTGGAGAGCGGGTTACCGCCCAGGTCAATCGACTGGCTGAAAGTACGCGACACCGTGAACAACCACTCAGGCAACACGGTTATCACGTTATCGCGCAGGTCCACTTGCTCCAGGTGAGCCAGGCGCCCAAGCCCTGCGGGTAAATCGACGATTTTGGTGTCCTGCAACAACAGGGTGTGCAAGTCACGCATCTGGCTGACATCCACCAACTTGTCCAGCGGGTTGTGGCTCAGATCCAGCAGGCGCAACGTATTCAGGTCTGCCAATTTCAGTCGGGTGTATTCGGTGAGCACAAGACGGTTGTGGGGCATCGACAAACTTTCCAGGTCGAGCATTCGCGAGAACACTTCCGGTAAGCGGGTCAGGCGGTTACGCCCCAGGTTCAGTTGCTGCACGCCTTTAAAGCACTTCAGGAAATAGGCGACGTCATCGCCCAGTTGCATGTTCCTGAGTGACAACTGCCGAACATGGTCGAAACGTATGTCGGCAGGCAGTGTCGGCAGTGAGCCAACGCGCATCCCATCCAGGTTTAAACTGGCAACGGACGTCTGATGCTCATCCAGAGCAAAGCTTTGACGCCGCCAACACGCTTCAATGCGCTCAGCCACCTGCTGGCGGCTAGTACGAACATCACTCAGGCCCGGTTGTGTCTCCATGCCCTGGATATCGGTTTTCCAATGCTTGAGCAGCGCGCGCAAATGACCGAGTTCTGCCTTCAAACGTTTGACCGCCTTGGCTCGGGCCAGATGGTCAGCGCCCAACGTCATCAATAGCGAAGACACTTGAGCCTCACTGAAAAACGGGTACAAACGCTTTACCTTACGCACCAGCGCGGCTGGATGAACCAACGGCCCCGTCGGCAAATCGGCCATTTCACAGCTAACCCCCTCCGACGCCGGTTCGCTGACCTGGCTGGAAAAAGCCTCGGCAGCCAGTTCCCGATCGCCTTTCGCTTGCGAGGCACTCATGTATCGCAAACGCCAAATGTTACTGGCGTCCTTCAGCGGCAATCCCAGTGCCACTCGCTGGCTATCCATCAGCGTTGCATCGATCGCCTCGAACAGGCCGTCCGGCCCGGCATAAGGTCCACCGATACTGCGGCCGTTGTCGTTGAACGCTTCATACCCTGCGTTCGACCTGACCACTACCCGCCGCACACCAGCGTCTTTGAACGCACCCAAGGCCAACAAGTCGCCTTGAGGCGAGTCCTGGCGCAACTCAAGCCGCAGCTCTGCACCCCACCCCGCCACGCGCGGCATTGTCCGAACCGCGATGAGCGCGGTATCCAGGCTGGCCAACTCCGGCTGCTCAAACCCCATCAAGGCACGGTCCAGGCGTTGTGCCTCAAGAGCACGTTGCACTGACTCGGCCAATGCCATGGGAACCCGTTGATTATCGCGCAGGGATTCACGCTGCACGGTGGTTGTTTCGGCCATCAATTCGCGCATCAGCGTGCAAGGCAATTGCGGGTAGGTGCGCCTGAGCAACGCCCATTCCGGCGGTACGGGCCCATCATAGGTCTGATACAACTGCTCAAACAGCGGCTTGCGATCAGCCTTCAGATGCGCGAGCAACTGACGCGCCAGCACGGTGTGCGCCTGATCGGCGGTTATGCCCTCTCCCAACAAGCCGGTCTTTTGTGCGTCATCCAGCCCGGATAACAGCACTTCAAACACTTTCCCCTCACTGAGCATCGGCTCGGTGATCGTCAAACGCAGGCCTGCATCGTAAGGTTCGCAGGCAGGGTAACGAGCCTTGACACTGCGCCTTGCATCCAGCACCTCAAAATAGCGCCCCGCGGGCCACCCCGGTAACAGGGGCAATGCGTGCATCTGCAAGGTCGAGTTTTCAACGTTGGGGGAAGCACCGCTTTCCAACTGCCAGCTCAAATCGCGAATAGACTGATCGAGCCTGAAACGTTCGTACAGATCGCGAAAGCGTGCGGGAAACGGCAAACACTCTTGGGCCTGGTAAACGCCCCAATCATCGGGCATATCCATAATGGCCTTGATCTGTAGAAGTTTGCGAGCAGGGAGCGAAGAGCCGGGACCTGTCGGTTTCAACCGCGAAAAGAGATACTCCGGGCTCTCCCACTCGTCGGGCTTCTCGAACGCAAAACGCCAGCTACCTTCACCGTTATGCAGCAATTTCGGGCGATAAGCCGTCTGCCGCACCGGGTGGCTGGCCCGCCATTGATCCAGTCTCGTGTCGAACGCGATCCGGTGGATACAGTCATTGACCTTGACGTACGAATGCCCCTCCACCTTGTAGATTCCCGACGCGTCGGCAACCTGCTCGTCGCCGAGGCGCTGATCATGGACGTATTGCGTGATATCCGGACGCCACAACCGCTGGTTGCCCACAGCGGGATTTATCACCTCGAATTTACGGAAAAAACCATTCAGATTAAGGCCGGTACGCTGCATGGCCGAACCGACAACCTTGCTCCCTGCCGCGAACAACACCATCGACGTGATGTTTTGCGCGATCACTGCCAACTGCTGGAACGCCTCATTCTTATCACCACGGCGCCAGTCTTCAATGCCCTCATAGAGTTCGCCGAGTATCTGGCCCACCGCCACGGCTGTCATCAATAACCCCAGCTCCGGGACGACAAACCCTGCGAGGTTGAGCACCGTCAAACCGGCGTCCAGATACGTCTGCAAGCGCTGCTCACGGACGTCCTCATCGACCTCGGCCACCGGCACCGCCAGGGCCCGTGCATCGGCTTGCAGCTTTGCGGCGTAAGTGTCGAAAAAGTGCCGCGCCAGGCTGACCGTAATGGGGTTGGCGTCCAGCGCCCCCAGGCTCTGGGCTTGATCGAAACGGGTGAAGAACCCAACCCGGTCCCCCTGGCTCAGGTAACGCGTAAAGAAGGCACGGTACGCGGCCAGTGCAAGCTTGCGCTTGAGGTAGACCTGAAAGTCGTCAAGCGAGGCATACTCAAAGAATGGCCGTTCCGGTTCATTGGGCATGTACACCACACAAGGCGCTTGCGGGTATTGCGCAATCGAGCGAGCGGAAAACACCAGAATGCTCCACAGGCATCCGCCCTGGGTATTGAGCCCTTGCCAAATGACCGGGCGCCCGTCGTACAGCACCCCTTCGGCCTGGGCCTGGGACGGCGTCAATTGGCGGTCCAGCAATGTGCACAACATCGCATAGGTGCCTTGGGTAATGTCTCCTCGCATCAAGGCAATATGGGCGTCGACTTTTACGTCCAGAATTTTCATCCGGCCGATATCGGTCGCTACATGATTGAGGTAAGGCTTATCACCTGCCGGGTCGCTGTCAAGTTCAAGCACGTCACTGATGTGCTGCTGATACAAGCGGCCAAGATCCAGGGCGCGACACCCCTGCGCAAACTCGAGGGGTGTAATGCCAATGACTTCACGATCAGCAGACCCCGACTGCAACAGCGACCCGACGGGAAAGTGCTGCGCCCGGGCTTCATCCTCTGAGAAATTCTGCATCGCCACATGCAGCAGGCTGTCCTGCACCAACCTCACCGTCTTCACATATTTCAATGGCAAGACCTCTTTCTCGTATTCGTTTACCGCTCGAATAAAAAGATCTTTTTTGGGGTCCACAACCCGTTTCCATCGCGTAGAGCAGTATTGCTTGAGCCGCTCACTGCAAAACTCATCCAGCGCCTGCAATGGCTTCAATCGCTCGGCGACGGCTGCCTGGGCATCTGCAACCTGTAGGGCATCTTTAGTCAATGCATCCAGCACGCCAGACGGCGCGTTGACCATCCAGCCAGGCAGTTGCTTTTGCAGCACCTGAGCTTTGTCCAGATCGCCCGTCATTTCCAGCAAGGCCGCTTGCAGTTGTCTCTGGGTCAACTGGCTCAGTTTTTTGTTCAAATCATCTTGGGTGCGCATCAGCAATATCCTTTATTGCCTATCAATCAAGGAATGACGATACCGCCGCAATCTGCCCAGGATTAGCGCTGATTGTTGATGGCTTGGAGGCTGCGCACAGCAGTTTTTTCCATGCAAAATCTATTGGGTTACCACCCGCAATCAGCCCTCTGCCCCGTGATCGGCTAGAATGGCTGCCTTGCCTTTGTCTGCTTTTTTTATGAGCCACCCATGACCCCCATCACCCACGCCCAGCTCGATTGGGATGACCAAGGCCGCCCGCACTCGCGGGTGTTCGACGACGTGTATTTTTCCGACAAGTCGGGCCTTGAAGAAACCCGTTATGTGTTCCTTGAACAGAACCGCCTGCAGGAGCGCTTTGCCGCGTTGCCGGTGAATGGGCGGTTGGTGATTGGTGAAACCGGCTTTGGTACGGGGCTGAATTTCCTGTGCGCCTGGCAACTGTTCGAACAACACGCGGTGCCCGGGGCACGCCTGCATTTTGTCAGCGTAGAGAAATACCCGCTGAGCCACACCGACCTGCAGCGCGCCCTCGCCCTCTGGCCCGAACTGCAGCCTTTTGCAGAACAACTGCTGGCGCAGTACATCGCCATCCACCCAGGCTTCCAGCGCCTGGTGCTGGATAACGGCCGCGTGACCCTCACGCTGCTGATCGGCGATGCGCTGGAGCAATTGCCGCAGCTGGATGCGCAAGTGGATGCGTGGTTTCTCGACGGCTTTGCCCCGGCGAAAAACCCCGACATGTGGACCGCCGAGCTGTTCGCCCAACTGGCGCGCCTGGCGGCGCCGGGCTCGACCATCAGCACCTTCACCAGCACCGGCTGGGTACGCCGGCTGATCAACGCCGCCGGGTTCAAGATGAAACGCACACCCGGCATCGGCCACAAGTGGGAGATCCTGCGCGGCGAGTTTCTCGGTTGGCCCGACGATACGCCACCGCCGGCCGCACCCAAACCCTGGTTTGCGCGCCCGGCAGCCGTCGACGGCGAGCGCCATGCCATGGTCATCGGCGGCGGCCTGGCCGGTTGCGCCACTGCCGCCAGCCTGGCCGCCCGGGGTTGGCGCGTCAGCCTGCTGGAACGTCACGGCGCCTTGGCCCAGGAAGCCTCGGGCAACCCGCAGGGCGTGCTGTACCTCAAGCTGTCGGCGCATGGCACAGCGCTGTCGCAACTGATACTCAGCGGTTTCGGCCATACCCGGCGCCTGCTGGAGCACTTGCAGCGAGGCGTTGACTGGGACGGTTGCGGCGTCCTGCAACTGGCGTTTGACGCCAAGGAAGCCCAACGCCAGGCGCAACTGACCGAGGCCTTTGCACCGGAGCTGTTGCACGTACTGAACCAGGATCAGGCCCAACAACAGGCCGGCATAGCATTGGCCCAGGGCGGGCTGTTCTTCCCGGAAGGTGGCTGGGTGCATCCACCGGCGCTGTGCCAATGGCAAGCGGCGCATCCGCTGATCAAGGTGCTCACCCATCACGAGGCGCTGGAGCTGCACCGCGTCGACGACCAGTGGCAAGCCCGTGACGGCGACGACGTACTGGCCAGCGCCAGCGTGGTAGTGCTGGCCGGTGCAGCCGAAATCAAGCGCTTCCCGCTCAGTGCGGATTTGCCGCTCAAGCGTATTCGCGGGCAGATCACGCGTTTGGCGCAAACCCCGGCGAGTGCGGCATTGGCCACCGTGGTGTGCGCAGAAGGTTATGTGGCACCGGCGCGCCTTGGCGAACACACCTTGGGCGCCAGTTTTGATTTCAACAATGAAGACCTCACGCCCACCCTCGCCGAGCACACCGGCAACCTCGAGATGCTGCGCGAGATTTCCGAAGACCTGCTGCTGCGTCTTGGCGCCGATTCACTGAACGCCGAACACTTGCAAGGCCGCGCCGCCTTTCGTTGCACCAGCCCTGACTACCTGCCAATCGTCGGCCCCTTGGCCGATAGCGCTGCGTTCCAAGCGGCTTACGCCGTACTGCGCAAAGACGCCCGGCAAGTCCCGGATACGCCCTGCCCGTGGTTGCCGGGCCTGTATATCAACAGCGGCCACGGTTCACGCGGCCTGATAACCGCGCCACTGTGCGGCGAACTGCTGGCCGCCTGGCTGAGCGACGAACCGCTGCCGGTGCCGGCCAGCGTGGCGCAAGCCTGCCATCCGAACCGGTTTGCGTTGCGCACGCTGGTGCGAGGAAAACCCGCGACACGCTGATCACCAAGAAGGATGAAACGACGCCGTTGCGAACATCACGGCTATTTGCCTTATAACTTATCGGTCTAAAACTCCACGCATAGCACTGGGTCAGTTTCTGGGTACGCGCCCTGTCGGGCGTATTGAGTATTGCCCTCCCCAACGGAAAAACCGGTAAGGAATTTATGTGTGGATTAGCTGGCGAGTTACGCTTTGATCATCAACCTGCCGACCTGGCAGCCGTAGAACGCATCACCCATCACCTTGCGCCCCGAGGTCCCGACGCCTGGGGCTTCCATGCCCAAGGGCCGATTGCCCTGGGCCACCGCCGCCTGAAAATCATGGACCTGTCGGACGGCTCCGCCCAACCGATGGTCGACGCCCAGTTGGGGCTGTCTCTGGCGTTCAATGGCGCGATCTACAATTTCCCCGAACTGCGTGAAGAGCTGGAAGCCTTGGGCTACGCCTTCTATTCCGGTGGTGACACCGAAGTGCTGCTCAAGGGCTATCACGCCTGGGGCGAAGCCTTGCTGCCCAAGCTCAATGGCATGTTTGCCTTTGCCATCTGGGAGCGTGACGCCCAGCGCCTGTTTATCGCCCGTGACCGTCTGGGTGTGAAGCCGCTGTACCTGTCGCGCACCGGCCAGCGCCTGCGTTTTGCTTCAGCGCTGCCAGCACTGCTCAAGGGCGGCGATATCAATCCGATCCTGGATCCGGTTGCGCTTAATCATTATTTGAATTTCCACGCCGTGGTGCCTGCGCCGCGCACCTTGCTGGCGGGTATTGAAAAACTGCCGCCGGCAAGCTGGATGCGCATCGACGCCAACGGCAACACCGAGCAGAAAACCTGGTGGACCCTGCCTTACGGCCCGCACGAGGATGAAAAAAACCTCAGCCTCGAAGACTGGACCGACCGCGTGCTCGACAGCACCCGCGAAGCCGTGGCGATCCGCCAACGTGCCGCCGTGGATGTCGGCGTGCTGCTCTCCGGCGGTGTCGATTCGAGCATGCTCGTGGGCCTGCTGCGTGAAGTCGGCGTGCAGGACTTGTCGACCTTCTCCATCGGCTTTGAAGATGCCGGCGGCGAGGCTGGCAACGAGTTTCAATACTCGGACCTGATCGCCAAGCACTACGGCACCCGTCACCACCAATTGCGCATCGCCGAAAGCGAAATCATCGAGCAACTGCCGGCAGCGTTCCGCGCCATGAGCGAGCCGATGGTCAGCCATGACTGCATCGCCTTCTACCTGCTGTCGCGGGAAGTGGCCAAGCACTGCAAGGTGGTACAAAGCGGCCAGGGCGCCGACGAGTTGTTCGCCGGCTACCACTGGTACCCGCAGGTGGACGGCGCCAGCGACCCGTATGCCGCCTACCGCGACGCTTTTTTTGACCGCAGCTACGACGACTACGCCGCCACCGTCGCGCCCAAATGGCTGACCGCCAATGACGCCGCCGGCGACTTTGTGCGCGAGCATTTTGCCATGCCCGGCGCCGATGCTGCCGTGGACAAGGCCTTGCGTCTGGACAGCACCGTTATGCTGGTGGACGACCCGGTCAAACGTGTCGACAACATGACCATGGCCTGGGGCCTGGAGGCGCGCACGCCGTTCCTGGACTACCGCCTGGTGGAACTGTCGGCCCGCGTGCCGGGCAAATTCAAATTGCCCGATGGCGGCAAGCAGGTGCTCAAAGAAGCCGCGCGGCGAGTCATCCCCAGCGAAGTCATCGACCGCAAAAAAGGCTACTTCCCGGTGCCGGGCCTCAAGCATTTGCAAGGCGACACCTTGAACTGGGTGCGCGATTTGCTGATGGACCCAAGCCAGGATCGCGGCCTGTTCAACCCGGCCATGCTCGACCGCCTGCTGACCGACCCGCAAGGCCAACTGACGCCGCTGCGCGGCTCCAAACTGTGGCAACTGGCGGCGCTGAACCTGTGGCTCAGCGAACAAGGAATCTGATTGATGAAACCTCTTGCAGCGGCTTACAGCCAACGCTTGCTCAAGGGCCAGGCGCCGACTTACGAACGCCTGCAGGCGCGCCTGGCCGAAGACGGCAGCCCACTGGCCGCCGAGCCGATCGCCGTGCATTGCGGCTGGGGCCGATTGTTGATCGGGCACACCTTCCCGGACCCGGCCAGCCTGGCGCAGGAACTGCTCAATGAGCAGGCGGGCGAGCGCGACATTGCGCTGTACGTGGCAGCGCCCCAGCAGATCCTTGGGATTGACCCGCAGCAATTGTTCCTCGACCCCTCCGACACCTTGCGCCTGTGGTTCAGCGATTACCGCCCCGCTACGCGGGTATTTCGCGGCTTTCGCATTCGCCGGGTGCAGAGCGAGGCCGATTGGCAGGCGGTCAACCAGCTGTATCAAGGCCGCGGCATGCTGCCCGTCGACGCCGAGCGCCTGACACCACGCCACCAAGGCGGCCCGGTGTATTGGCTGGCCGAGGATGAAGACAGCGGCGCGGTGATCGGCAGCGTGATGGGCCTGAACCATCAAAAAGCCTTCCACGACCCGGAAAACGGTTGCAGCCTGTGGTGCCTGGCGGTCGACCCGCAATGCACGCGCCCAGGCGTGGGCGAGGTACTGGTGCGCCACTTGGTGGAACACTTTATGAGCCGTGGCCTGAGCTACCTTGACCTGTCGGTGCTGCACGATAACCGTCAGGCCAAGAGCCTCTACGCCAAACTCGGTTTCCGGGCGCTGACCACCTTTGCGATCAAGCGCAAGAACGGCATCAACCAGCCGCTGTTTCTCGGCCCCGGCCCGCAAGCGGGTTTCAATCCCTACGCGCGCATCATTGTCGAAGAAGCCCATCGACGTGGCATTGATGTGCAAGTGGATGACGCCGACGCGGGCCTGTTCACCCTCAGCCACGGCGGGCGCCGTGTACGTTGCCGCGAGTCGTTGAGCGACCTGACCAGCGCCATCAGCATGACCCTGTGCCAGGACAAGAGCCTGACCCACAAGGCGCTCAGTGCGGCAGGTTTGAAGTTGCCGTCACAACAATTGGCCGGCAGCGCCGACGACAACCTGGAGTTTCTCGACGAGCATCAGCGCATCGTGGTCAAGCCGCTGGATGGCGAGCAAGGCCAAGGCGTGGCGGTGGATCTGCAGACCATCGAGGAGGTGCAAAAAGCCATCGAGACCGCGCGTCAATTTGACAGCCGTGTGCTGCTCGAAAGCTTCCACGAAGGCCTTGACCTGCGCATCCTGGTGATCGGTTTTGAGGTGGTTGCCGCTGCGATTCGGCGGCCTGCCGAGGTCACCGGTGATGGCCAACATTCCATCGGCGCCTTGATCGAAGCCCAGAGCCGTCGCCGCCAGGCGGCCACCGACGGCGAAAGCAAAATCCCGCTGGACGCCGAAACCCAACGCACGCTGCACGCCGCCGGTTATGACTACAGCAGCATTTTGCCGCGTGGCCAAACCTTGGCCGTGCGCCGTACCGCCAACCTGCATACCGGCGGCTGCCTGGAAGATGTCACCGCGATTCTGCACCCGACACTGGTGGACGCCGCCGTGCGTGCCGCCCGTGCACTGGACATTCCCATGGTCGGCCTGGACCTGATGGTGCCCGCCGCCGACCAACCCGAGTACGTGTTTATCGAAGCCAACGAACGCGCCGGGCTGGCTAATCACGAACCGCAACCGACAGCGGAGAAGTTTGTGGATTTGTTGTTTCCGCACAGTCAGCCAACTGCCTGACCACCCGTGGCGAGGGAGCTTGCTCCCGCTGGGCTGCGAAGCAGCCCTGAAACCTGCCATTGCGCTTTAACTTAAAGAACAGGGTGAATTGACTGGGGCTGCTGCGCAGCCCAGCGGGAGCAAGCTCCCTCGCCACAAAAAGCGCCCTCAACTCATCAGGAGTTTCCATGACCCGAACCATCCCCGAACCGGATCTCAACTACCTGCAAAAAGTGCTGCTGGAAATGCTCGCCATTCCCAGCCCCACCGGGTTTACCGACACCATCGTGCGCTATGTCGCCGAGCGCCTGGAAGAACTTGGCATTCCCTTTGAAATGACCCGGCGCGGCACCATCCGCGCCACCCTCAAGGGCCAGAAAAACAGCCCCGACCGCGCCGTCTCCGCGCACCTGGACACCATCGGCGCCGCCGTACGTGCGATCAAGGACAACGGCCGCCTGACGCTCGCGCCGGTGGGCTGCTGGTCCAGCCGTTTTGCCGAAGGCAGCCGCGTCAGCCTGTTTACCGACAACGGCGTGATTCGTGGCAGCGTGTTGCCGCTGATGGCCTCCGGGCATGCGTTCAATACCGCCGTGGAT
This sequence comes from Pseudomonas sp. FP2338, assembly GCF_030687515.1. NCBI lineage: Bacteria > Pseudomonadati > Pseudomonadota > Gammaproteobacteria > Pseudomonadales > Pseudomonadaceae > Pseudomonas > Pseudomonas sp. FP2338. The sequence continues at coordinate 4,405,582 of NZ_CP117436.1, forward strand.
GAAATGCCGGTGAGCTGGGACCACGTGGAATTACGCTTGGACGCCTACTGCGCGACCCGCGCCGATTGCGACTCGTTAGGCATCAGCATCGGCGACTATGTAGCGTTCGACCCACTGCCCGAGTTCACCGAGAGTGGGCATATCAGCGCCCGCCACCTGGACGATAAAGCCGGTGTGGCCGCCCTGCTCGCCGCACTCAAGGCCATTGTCGACAGCGGCGAACCGTTATTGATCGACTGTCACCCGCTGTTCACCATCACCGAAGAAACCGGCAGTGGCGCGGCGGCCGCCCTGCCCTGGGATGTCAGTGAATTTGTCGGCATCGACATCGCCCCGGTCGCGCCCGGCCAGCATTCCAGCGAACACGCGGTGAGTGTGGCCATGCAGGATTCCGGCGGGCCATATGACTATCACCTGTCCCGTCACCTGCTGCGCCTGGCCTCGGAGAATGAATTGCCGGTGCGCCGCGATCTGTTTCGCTATTACTTCAGCGACGCCCACTCGGCGGTCACCGCCGGCCATGACATTCGCACGGCGCTGCTGGCGTTTGGCTGCGATGCAACCCATGGCTATGAGCGCACGCACATTGACAGCCTGGCCGCGCTCAGCCGCTTGTTGAGCGCGTACATCCTCAGCCCGCCGGTATTCGCCAGCGACGCACAACCGGCCCAGGGTTCGCTGGACCGGTTCAGTCATCAGATCGAGCACGAAACGCAAATGGAGAGCGACACCCGCGTGCCGTCGGTGGACAGCCTGGTCGGTCAGAAGTCCTGACGTTGGCAACTACTGGTAACTGATGGTAACTGCTGGTAACAAGGGCCCCCGGCGCAGTAGCATCGCCGGGTTCCTACCTCCGAGGCTTGTATGCTGATTCCCTACGACGCACTTGAAGTCGACACCCTGACCCGCCTCATCGAAGACTTCGTCACCCGCGACGGCACCGACAACGGCGACGACACGCCCCTGGAAACCCGGGTACTGCGCGTGCGCCATGCCTTGACCAAGGGCCAGGCCCTGATTGTGTTCGACCCGGAAAGCGAGCAATGTCAGTTGATGCTCAAGCACGACGTGCCCAAGCATCTGTTTGACTGAGCAGGTTTCAGCGGTTGGGTACGGCGTGGGTTTCTGCGGCCTGGCGTTCGAGGATCTTCTGATACACCTCGGCCCGATGGACATTCACACCCGCCGGGGCGGCGATGCCGAATTTCACTTGAGTACCGTTGAGTTCGAGAATGTGCAGGGCGATGTCATCGCCGATGGAGATGATTTCGCCTACAGCGCGGCTTAAAACCAGCATGGCGGTTGTCCTTTTGGAGTGACAGGACCTTGACCATGCGTGATTGGATTTGGCGCAGCAATGGCTTGCGGCAAAATCAGGCAAGGCCTACTCAGCCCGGTAATTTTACTGACAGACAAGCCCCTACAGTGACAGCACCAGCCCTGGCTTATCCTTTTACCGCCTGCGCCTTGGCGCGCATCTTGTCGGCCATCAGCGTCATCTCGTCATACAGCAACTGCGGGTTCTTTTGCTTCAACGCCCACGCCATCCGCCCCTGCTCGTGGGGCAAAATCATGAACTCCCCTTCTGCCACCCGCTGATAAATGTAATCGGCAATATCCGCCGCCGAAATCGGTGAACTCTCCAGCAACTTGCCGACCTGCGCCTTCATCGCAGGCGTTGGCCCACGGAATGAATCCAGCAGGTTGGTCTGGAAAAACGACGGGCACACCACATGCACACCGACTTCCTGCTGCTTGAGTTCCACCAGCAAACTCTCCGACAACGCCACCACGCCGGCCTTGGCCACGTTGTAGTTGCTCATCGCCGGCCCCTGCATCAGCGCAGCCATCGAGGCGATGTTGATAATCCGGCCCTTGCTCTTTTCCAGCAGCGGCAGGAACGCCTTGCAGCCCTTGACCACGCCCATCAAGTTGATCGCAATTTGCCAGTCCCAATCTTCCAGGGACAACTCGGCAAAGAACCCACCCGAGGCGACACCCGCATTGTTGACGATCACATCAATGCCGCCCAGCTTCACTTCGCATGCCTGGGCAAAGGCGGTGAGCTGGCTGTAGTCACGCACGTCGCAGCGCTGGATAAAACCATCGCCACCGGCCTCGCGTACCCGCTTGAGGGTTTCCTGCAAGCCGGGCTCGCTGACGTCCGACAAGGCCAACTGCCAACCCTCGCGCGCCCAGCGCAGCGCGATTTCGCGACCCAGGCCGGACCCGGCGCCAGTGATCATCATGCGATTTTGCATAGGTAGTAGCCTTGTAGTTCACGGAAGAAGTGATCGGCAGTGTAGCGAAGGTTTTTCCTGCAACCACGCACCATCCAATTGATGAATGCCTCAGGCAAACCGCCGGCCGGGTAGCAGCGCGGCTTATAGCGTAAGTTCAATCTTTTTCAACTAAGTGCACGGCATTGCGAACGTATTAAAAGAAATAAGCCTGTTTGCGAAATGCTTTAAGAAACTATGGAATTTTCTGCACAACAGCGCAGTCGGAGTTATTAAGGCGTCCGTAAATAAACCCACGGGCCTGTCGATAAACAACCGGTCTTTTCAGAAGGCCCACAAGGAAAAAAACATGAGCCTGATTCTGATCATTATCCTGATCCTGCTGCTGGTCGGCGGCCTGCCGGTGTTCCCGCACTCACGAAACTGGGGCTATGGCCCGTCGGGTATTCTCGGTGTGGTGCTGGTGGTGCTGGTAGTGCTGTTGTTGCTCGGCCGGATATAAAATCCGGACAAAAAAAGAGGCCTTTTAGAAGGCCTCTTTTTTTATGCCCGGATTATTAGTCCGGCTTGCCGTCGATCACACCGGCGGTGTTATCCAACAGGCTCTTGGTGGCGGTCTGCAGGAACGACTCAAGTTTCTGCTTCAGCGCGGCTTCGTCCGCCGATTCAGGAATCACCTTACCGGTCGGGTTAGCGCCCAGCTCGTATTCCCACAGTTTCGGCGGCATCTCTTTAGGCAGTACCAGGATGCGGTCCGCAGTGACCAGGGCGACGGTCTGGTCGCTACCCGACGGCTTGATCACGCCAAAGCCCTTGTCGCCTTCCGGCAGGTTCAACAAGTCGCGGCCCCAGCACTGGTGCAAGGTGTCGCCACCGAGGCGGCCCATGATGGTCGGCACGATGTCGATCTGGGTGCCCACGGTGTGGTCACGCTCGCCGAACTTTTCCTGCATGCCCGGTGCAATCATCAGCATCGGTACGTTGAAGCGGCCCAGGTCCATCTCGGTGATCTGCTGTTCATTACCAAAACCGTGGTCACCCACGATCACGAACAGGGTTTCCTTGAAGTACGGCTCTTTACGCGCCTTTTCAAAGAACTGGCCCAGGGCCCAGTCGGAGTAACGCATGGCCGTCAAATGCTCGTTGAGGCTGCCACGGTCGGTGACTTTTTCGACCGGCAATGGCGTCGGCAACGCATACGGCGTGTGGTTGGACAGGGTTTGCAGCAGGGCGTAGAACGGCTTGCCGCCTTCGCGGGCCTTCAACTCTTCCAGGCCACGGTTGAACATGTCCTGGTCGGACACGCCCCACGTCGGGTCGGAGAACACCGGGTTAACGAAGTCGTTGCGCCCGATAAAGTTGGTCATGCCCTGGTTGCTGAAGAAACCCGACTGGTTGTCCCAGGCGAAATCGCCGTTGTAGACATACACGTCGTCAAATTTGCGCGCGCTGAGCAACTGCGGCAGGCCCGACAGCTTGTGGCTGCCTTCCGGGGTCTGCATCAGGTATTCGAAGCCCGGCAGGTTCGGGAAGCACGCCATGGTGGCGAACATGCCCTGGTGGGTGTGGGTGCCGTTGGAGAAGAAACGGTCGAACAGCAAACCTTCCTTGGACAGTTTGTCAAAGTACGGCGTGATGTTGCCCGGGCGACCCAGTGCGCCGACCGAGTGACCGGCGAAGCTTTCCATCAGGATCACCACGACGTTCTTGATCGGCAGGGTTTTCTCGGCCGGTGGCGTGTAGTCACGGCGCACGGCGGCGGTGTCGGTATCCACCAGTTTCTCTTGCGGCAACACCAGCATGTCGCGCACGGTCTGGGTAGCCAGCGGTTGGTCCAGCGTGGCTTTCCAGATATTCGAGCGCTCTTCGGAGAAACGCGACTTGGCCGCAGCGATCAACGACAGCGTGCCGTTCAAGCCCAACTGGTTGGCGAAGTTGGAGTCGGTGGTGTAGACGTCACCCCAGCGCAGCGGTGGGCCCTGGCGCAAGGTGCCACGAATGGCGACCACGGCGATCAGCAGGCACACCACAAACACCGCAATGCGGCTGTACCACGGCGCCACCTGGCGCGTGCCGACGGTGCCGCCGCTGAACGGGCCACGTGGGCGCGTCGCGCGGTCGGCACCCTTGAAAGCGATGCTCAGGATCAGCGTGCCCACGGCCCAGGCCAGCAGGTAGCGCACCACCGGGAAACCGTACCAGAGCATGCTCATCACGGTTTTCGGGTCTTCCTTCACGTACTGGAACACCAGGCCGTTGAGGCGTTGGTGGAATTCGCGGTAGAAGTCCATCTCCATCAGGCCCAGGAACAGGGCAATGCTGGACACCACGGTCAGCCAAAAACGGAAGAACCCGCGCGCTGCCATGGCCCGTACGCTGAACAACGCCAGCAGCAGCGGAACCAGCGCATACATCACAAAGCGGATGTCGAAGCGCGTGCCGTTGAGGAAGGCTTCGAGGAAGGTCGAGGCCGGCGTGTCGAGGATCATCTCGCGGTTGTAGACCAGCAGCGCCAGGCGCAGCAGGGAGAACATCACCATCATGACCAGCGCGCAAAGCAGCGTGTATGCCAGATGGGATTTGACGGTCGGTTGCAGCAAGCGATTAGAAGCTCGCTGCTGACTCAGGGCGTCCGGGTTTGCCATGTCGTTCTAGGACCCATTGGAAGTTTAAGTTTCGAAATAATGCAGTGGCGTCCGACCCTCGCCCAGGCTGGCTGGGGTAGGCGGTTAACGCGGTGGCGCAAATGGTGCCCGATCAACGGCATCAACGCTATTAATTACTGAACGTGCGCCCGGGACCTGCCTTTAATGGCACCCGAGTTAGAGCCGTGGCAGAGCCGTAAAACCGCCGAATTGTCTTGGAAAAGATGTGAAAATTGTGTGCAGCGAATAGTTTCGACACACAAAATCTTGAGTACGCTGAAAACCAATGTGGGAGCGGGCTTGCCCGCGATTGCAGTGTGTCAGTCAAAACATCTGATACTGATACACCGCCATCGCGGGCAAGCCCGCTCCCACAGGGATGGTGCTCACCACAAATTAAGTGAACGATCAGATCCGCACGTTACCGCGCGGCCCGGCAATCGCCCAGATGATCAGGCCCAGTACCGGCAGCAACAGGATCAGCAGGATCCACAGCACTTTAGCGCCGGTGCTGGCGCCACTTTTGAACACGTTGATGATCGCCCAGATATCCAGCGCCAGGATGATCAGGCCGATAAGACCGTTGAAAGTGGAACCCATGGTGTCGCTCCTAAGTGAGGGCATGCACTTGTAGGATAGTCAGCCCTGGCAGGGGTTCCGTTTTATTTCAGACGTGGACGGCGACTTTCAAGGCTTCCAGCGACGGCTCGGCCTTGATCCCGACTTCGGCGCACAGCTGCAGCACGCGCGGCAGGTCATTGCCATACACCAGCACCGCCTGGATCTCGTCATCAAGCAATTGGCTGAAGTTAAGCAGCACATAGCCACCATCCTCTGGGCTCAACGCGCTCATCTGGATCTGAATGCGATTCAGCGCGACGAGATCCTCGGTCTTGGCCAACTGCTTGGGCTTGAGGTTGAACGCCACGCCGGGGCCGAACGAGGCGACGATCTGTGCGAACAAATCGCCATAGGTGTCGGCCTGGAACAGCACCGTGTCCGGCAGGCTGCCAACGACTACCCACTCACCCAAAGGGATAGGGAAAGTATCGTCGTAGTTGATATCCGGGTTCGCCGTCAGAAACGCCGCCGGGTCCGCGTAGGCCTGGGCGGCTTCTGTGGCGATGCGTACCACCTCTTCCTCGCCCATGACGCCGGCGCTGATTTTACTGATAAGTTCGACGAGGGCGGTGTACATGGGAAGGTCCTGTGGCAGCTGGTTTTTGAGGGCGCGTAGCCTACACCAGTTTCTGCAACTGCGCCGCCGTATCCGCCGCGCCCATGGTGTGCGCCGCCGCCAGCGCAGTCGCGCCCTGGGCATCGGTGGCCTTGGGATTGGCGCCTTGAGCGAGCAGGTAGTCGACCATTTCAACGCGGTTGAACATCGCGGCCAGCATCAGCGCCGTACGCCCGTCCGAAGATGAGGCATCCACCGGCACGCCGCCTTCGATCAGCGCCTTAACCACCGCCAAGTCGCCTTTGAACGCGGCGCCGGCAATCGGCAGTTGGTTCTTATCGTTGGCAATCAGCGGATCGGCCTTGAACTCGAGCAACACTTTTACCGCCTCGACATGGCCGTGATAGGCCGCGAGCATCAGCAAGGTGTCACCATTGTGATTACGAAAATTGGCCGGCAAACCTTTGGCCAGCAGCGCAGCCAGCATCGCCGCATCGCCCTTGCGGGCCACGTCGAAAACCTGTTCGGCGAATTCGGCGGCTTCATCGTCGGTCATTTGTTTGGGCTGGTCTGACATGCAGGGAACTCCTTGTCTGGGAATGTGTATAAGGCGCCCAGTGTCGCGAGGGAGTTCCCCGCTGTCATGGCTTTTTTGTCAAAAGCATTCATAGCCAGAATCAATAACGGAACTGCCCGCCCTGAATCTGCGCCAGCAATTGCCCGGTGACCGGTACATAACTGTCGGAACCCGGCAGCCACGCGAACACCGGGTCGTTACCGGCCTTGTCCGGGTCGAAGGCTTCCTCCTTGAGCTTGACCTTCTGGTATTTGAAGGTGCCGGTGGTTTCCATCTTGACCTTGATGCGCAAAAACAACGGCACCGCATAGTGCGGCAACTGGCCGTGGGCAAACTGCAGCAGCTCGCGCATGTCCAGGGCTGCCAAGGATTCGCTGGGGGTGATGGCAACCATGCCGGCGCGGCCATTGGTGTTTTCGATCTCGACGCCATAGGCCACCACTTCGGCGATCTGCGGGTGCTGCAACAGCACGTTTTCCACTTCGGTGGTGGAGACGTTTTCGCCCTTCCAACGGTAGGTATCGCCCAGCCTGTCGACAAATTGCGCATGGCCAAAGCCAATACTGCGCAACAGGTCGCCGGTATTGAAGTAGCGGTCGCCCTTCTCGAACACGTCCGTGAGCACCACCTTGCGGTTCTTTTCCGGGTCGGTGTAGCCATCGAACGGCGACTTTTCATCGATCCTCGCCAGCAGCAAGCCCTGCCCGCCGGTTTGCACCTTGCGCAGGAAACCGTCGCTGCCCCGCAACGGCTCGCCGGTTTCGTGGGAGTACTCCACCAGCGCCCAATGCTGCAGGCAAAAGCCGATGGTGTTGTCGAAGTTCAGCACATTGGTAAACCCGATGTTGCCGTCGCTGGCCGCATACAGCTCGCAGATGTGCTCCACGCCATAACGCTGCTTGAACTGCGCCCAGACACCGGGGCGCAGGCCATTGCCGACCATCTTGGTGACTTTATTGTCGCGATCCTGCGCACTGGCCGGCTGATCCAGCAGGTAGCGGCACAGTTCACCGACGTACCCCAGGGTGGTTGCGTTGAATTTGCGCGCATCGTCCCAGAACTGGCTGGCGCTGAATTTACGCCGGATGGCGAAGCCCGACGCGCCGATAATCGCCGAGCCCCAGCACACACACAGGCCGGTGGCGTGGTACAGCGGCAAGGTGCAATACAGGACGTCTTGCGGCCCCATGTCCAGGGCGATGCTGCCGAAACTCACCGCGGTCTTGGTCCAGCGCCCGTGTTTCATGATGCCGGCCTTGGGCAAACCGGTGGTGCCGGAGGTGTAGATATAGAAGCACGGGTCGTTGAAGAAGATGTGCCTGCTGCTGGCAGGGTTGTCCAGTGGGCTGTCGGCGCTGGCGGCCAGCAGGTCGGTGTAGCCTTGCGGCACCACGGTTGAGGATTGATCCGCCACACACCAGCTGCGTTCAGCCGCAATCGACACTTGATCGCGCACCGCCGCATAGGCGTCGAGCAATTCCGCGCCTGCCACGATCGCCACCGGGTTCACCAGGTTCAGGCTGTGCACCAGCGCCGCCTGGGTTTGCGCGGTGTTGAGCATGGCGCAGATGCCCCCCAGCTTGGCCACGGCCAGCACGCTGAGGAGCAGCTCCGGGCGATTTTCAATAAACAGCGCGACCACATCACCCTTGCCGATGCCCTGCTCGTGCAGGTAATGCGCGATACGATTGGCGCGCTGGTTGGCTTCGCGGTAGCTGAGCACGCTGTCGCCATACAACAACGCCGCGCCGTCGGGGTTGCGCAACGCAGCCTGTTCAAAGTGCCAACCGAGGCCGCAAGGCTGCGCGGGGTCGGTGACATTCGCGGCGCGCATGCCGCGCACCACGCGTGGCAGGGCGCGAACAATCGCAGGCACCTTACGCAAGAGCTTGCCCCACGTGATCATGTCGTCTTGTTGATGGCTCATGGCGCAACATCCTTTTTCTTATTCTTCGTATGATCCAGGGACAGCGGCAGCCCAGTAGGCAGATGCCGAATGCCATGCAGGAAAATACGCCTGCCATTCTTTGACTGTACATGCGGGATTTGAAAAGTTTTGTATCCCGAGTCGGCCTCCACCGAAAAGGAATTTTGCCCAGCCGAGGCGGTCTTTATCCTCGAGGCTGACCTGAAACAGCTGGCGCGAATAACGCAAAATGCAGGATGCACGATGGCCATTCATGCAAATTGCACGAAACCGAAAATCTGTAAAATTTTTAACTGATTGATTTATAACGATTTTTTCAGATATCCAATACTGGCACAATCACTGCACCTATCTCTCCATGCTTGCCAACTTGAGCCAACGGAGCTGATAGACATGAGCCTGATCCAAGATAAATTCGCTTCTGTATTCTCCCAATACGACGTCACCACTCAGCCACGTCCAGACGGCGGTATCCTGCTGACCCTGCGCAACAGCGAAGGCAAACAGGTCAAGCGTTCGATCTCGTATCAACAGCTGCACACCGCTGACCAACTGACCTGGGTGATCAGCGCGATCCGCCGCGACCTGGCCGAACAAGCCAGTGAACTGCCACAGATTTCGATGCTGCAAAGCCAGAACCGCTTTGCCCTGCCGACCTACCATTCGGCATAAACCACCGATAACCAAAAAGGGCCGCGACGCTGATAGGCGTCGCGGCCCTTTTTTGTGTGGCTTCAGCACAAGCCTTGTCGGCTGGCCTCATTCATCGCCTGTACGCGGTTGGTGACTTCCAGCTTGCCGTAGATATTGCGCAGATGGAATTTCACCGTGGCTTCAGAGGTTGCCCGGATCTGACTGATTTCCCAGACGGTCTTGCCTTCCGAGGCCCAGCGCAAAATTTCCAGCTCTGTCGGGGTGAGGGGCTTGCCGCCCAGGCTCAGACGTCTTCTAACGGTCATCGGCGCGTCCACCGGCGTGCGACACGACTGTTCTGGGCCACTCATTGTGCTCTCTCCTTTTGTAGTGGATGCCCTATCACCTTTCGGATTCCTGCTATTGACAGGTGATATAAACATCGAGTCCACAGAGAGTTACATAACGAATGGATTGAAGGCACAGGGCGCAGCAGAAACAGCTACGCCCTACAGATAATCAGGCTTATTCCCACAACAACTTCCAACTTGCCTGGGTTGAACATTTAACTATCTGTGCTTAGTCGTCCAAGCCCGGGAAACCATCGGCAATAGCATCGCCGGTGAGTTGAGGCTCACAGCCTTTAGCTGTATTGAACAAATGCAAGGTGACAAAGTGCGGGTTCTCGCCCATGTCGAACCAATGGGGCATGCCGGCCGGAATCACCAGCAGGTCATTTTTCTCACAACGCACGGCATATACGTAGTCGCCCACGTGCAGGTTGAACAGGCCCTGGCCTGCGACGAAGAAACGCACCTCGTCTTCGCTGTAACGGCACTCATCGAGGAACTGTGCGCGCAGTGCAGCGTTCTGTAGAGGGTCGCCCGCCACCCTGAGCACTTGCACGGCGGCGTAGCCAAGGGCATCAATCTGCGCTTGGTACGCGGCGATGATAGCTGCGTCACTGGCGCCCTTCTCAATCGGCACCGGCTGCCAGCGCGCAAAGCGCACACCGTGGTCGGCCAGCGTCGAGACGATATCGTCGAAATGGGTCAGGACCTTGTTCGGGGTATCCGGTGTGGCGGCAGCGTAAACAGCGACATAACTCATTGCTCGGTTCCTGTAGTCGGTTCTTGCAATCGAAGGCCAATGATAATGGCAGCGGCCAGGGCGGCGACGCTGGCGATGCTGAAGGTCAGAGTCGGGCCCAACAGGTTCCAGCTGTAACCGGCGTAGAGGGCGCCCAACGCGCCCCCGGTGCCGGCCAGCGCGGCATACAGCGCCTGGCCCTGGCCTTGTTGTCTGGCGCCGAAGCTGCGTTGCACAAAGGCAATGGCGGCCGCATGAAAGCTGGCGAACGTAGCGGCGTGCAGCACCTGCGCCAGCAGCAATACCCAGAAGATTTCGGCGAATGACCCCAGCAGCAACCAGCGGATAGCCGCCAACACAAAACTGGCCAGCAGCACCCGTCGCACCGAAAAACGCGTGAGGATGCGGCTCATGGCCAGGAACATCAGCACCTCCGCGACCACGCCCAGCGCCCACAGCAGGCCGATCACGCCACGGCTATAACCCAAATGTTCAAGGTGCAGGGTCAGGAAGGTGTAATACGGGCCATGGCTCATTTGCATCAAGGCCACGCAGGCATAAAACGCCAGTACGCCGGGGCTGCGCAGTTGCTTGAAAAAACCGTCACCGGCCAGGCGGTTGCCCTGCACGGCGGGCTGCGCGTTCGGCACCCACAGGCTGGCGCCAATAATGCCGGCCATGATCACCACGACCACCACCGGGTAAATGTCCAGGCTCAGCCCGTCGAACAGGCGGCCCATGATCACCACGGTGAGGATAAAACCGATGGAGCCCCACAGGCGGATCTGGCTGTAACGTGCGGCCTGCTTTTGCAGGTGCGCAAGGGTGATCACTTCAAACTGCGGCAACACTGCGTGCCAGAAGAACGCATGCAACGCCATCACCAGGGCCAGCCAGGCGTAGGTTTTGCTGAAGAAGATCAGCGAGAAACTCGCCAGGGTGCACACCGCGCCAAAGCGCACGATGGCCAGGCGCCGACCGGTGTAGTCGCCGAGCCAGCCCCACAGGTTGGGCGCCACGCAGCGCATCAGCATGGGGATGGCCACCAGCTCGCCGATACGCGCGCTGGAGAACCCCAGGTGGTCGAAGTACAGCGCCAGGAACGGCGCCGTCGCCCCGAGCAGGGCGAAGTAGAAGAGGTAGAAGCTGGAGAGGCGCCAGTATGGGAGGCTTTGCGTCATATTGTGGGGGGCTGCTGCGCAGCCCAGCGGGACGGTGCGACGATTCGACAAGCTCCCTCGCCACAGCAAGCTCGCTCGCCACACACCGTCACAGCTGGCCCAACACCGGCGTAGTCACCTGCACATCGGCATTTTGCCCACGGTTGCGCAGCAGGTGGTCCATCAGCACGATGGCCATCATTGCCTCGGCAATCGGTGTGGCGCGGATGCCCACGCATGGGTCGTGGCGGCCCTTGGTGATCACGTCCACCGGGTTGCCGTGCACATCGATCGAACGACCCGGCGTGGTAATGCTCGACGTGGCCTTGAGCGCCAGGTGCGCAACAATCGGCTGGCCGGAGGAGATGCCGCCGAGAATGCCGCCCGCGTTGTTGCTGAGGAAACCTTGCGGGGTCATCTCATCGCGATGCTCGGTGCCGCGCTGGGCGACACAGGCGAAACCGGCGCCGATTTCCACGCCCTTGACCGCATTGATGCTCATCAGCGCGTGGGCCAGTTCGGCGTCGAGGCGGTCGAAGATCGGCTCGCCCAGGCCGGGTTTGACGCCTTCGGCGACCACGGTGATCCTGGCACCCACCGAGTCCTGATCGCGGCGCAACTGGTCCATGTAGGCTTCCAGTTCCGGCACCTTGTCCGGGTCGGGGCTGAAGAAGGCGTTGTCGTCGACGCTGTCCCAGGTCTTGAACGGGATTTCAATCGGGCCCAACTGGCTCATGTAGCCGCGGATCACGATGCCCTGGGTGGCCAGGTATTTCTTGGCGATGGCACCTGCGGCCACGCGCATGGCGGTTTCGCGCGCCGAGCTGCGGCCACCGCCACGGTAGTCGCGCTCACCGTATTTGTGGTGGTAGGTGTAGTCGGCGTGGGCCGGACGAAACAGGTCCTTGATCGCCGAGTAGTCCTTGGACTTCTGGTCGGTGTTGCGAATCAACAGGCCGATGGCGCAGCCGGTGGTGCGGCCTTCAAACACGCCGGAAAGGATCTCGACTTCGTCGGGCTCCTGGCGCTGGGTGGTGTGGCGGCTGGTGCCGGGCTTGCGGCGGTCGAGGTCACGCTGCAGGTCTTCCAGAGACAACTCGAGGCCTGGCGGGCAGCCGTCGACAATGGCGACCAACGCCGGGCCATGGCTTTCGCCCGCGGTGGTGACAGTGAACAGCTTGCCGAAGGTATTGCCGGACATGCAGGGCGCTCCGTGAAATCAGTTGAATCAACTCAACCGTAATAACTTAAGGCGGCCAGTATACGCAGGCTAACCGACTAGTTCATCCTCGAAACCTTACCGGTAGACGTTGGTCCAACCGGCACCTTCCTGATGATGGCGCGATGATGCTGCGAGTTTTGCTTTTGACCCTTACCCTGTTTTCCAGCCTTGGCTTCGCCGCCTCCCCTGTTGTGCTGCAACGGCCGATCAGCCTGGACACCGGCAGCGGCGAGTTGTTTGGTTCGCTCCTGCTGCCCAAATCCGACAAACCCGTGCCCGTGGTGCTGATCATCGCCGGCTCCGGCCCTACCGATCGCAATGGCAACAGCGCCGATGGCGCGCGCAACGACAGCCTCAAGCGCCTGGCCTGGGTGCTGGCGCGCAACAACATCGCCAGTGTGCGCTACGACAAACGCGGCGTGGCCGCGAGCCTGGCCGCCACACCCGACGAACGCAACCTCAGCCTGGATGCCTATGTGGCCGATGCCGTAGCCTGGGGCAAGCTGCTCAAGGCCGACCGCCGCATGGGCCGGTTGATCGTGCTGGGCCATAGCGAAGGTGCGCTGGTGGCCGCCCTGGCCGCGCCGCAACTCGACCCGGCCGGGGTTATTTCGCTGTCCGGCAGTGCCCGGCCAGTGGACCAGGTGATCCGCCAGCAACTGGCCGATCACCTGCCGCCGGCCCTGTTGTTGCGCAGTAATGAAATCCTCGACCACCTCAAGGCCGGCCAGGTGGACGCCGATGTGCCGCGACCGCTTGAAGGGATCTTCCGCCCCAGCGTGCAGCCTTACCTGATCAGCCTGTTTCGCGCCGACCCATCGGCCGCCTTCGCCAAACTGACGATGCCGGCGTTGATCATCCAGGGCACCAACGATATCCAGGTGGGCGTAGCGGATGCCCAGCAGTTGCAAGCGGCCAAGCCGGACGCACAACTGAGCGTGATTCAAGGCATGAACCACGTGATGCGCATCGTGCCCAAGGGCGTGAAGGAACAGCTGGAGTCGTACAACGACCCGAAACTGCCCCTCGCCGCCGAACTGGGCCAACGTATCGTGCGCTTTATCGACGGACTTCAACCCCGTTAAGCGACTATTTGCCTCCAGTCCTGAATAAAACGGCCGATAAGCCCAGAGTCGACAGTAAAAAGACTGTCGACTCGCAGGGCTTGGACAGGATCGCGCCGCATGACTACCACCGAAGCAACACCCGACTCTACTGCCGACAACCCGGCTGAAAAAACCGAGGCTGTCGAGGCCGCGCCACTGCCGTGGGCGGACGTCCAGGCCGAACACTTCAAGATGCTGCGCCTGGCGCCCCTGGCCACCGATCGCGCCACCGGCGCCCGGCCGCTGCGGTTTGTGCAGTTCGGCTATACCGAGCGCCATGACAAGAAGCACAGCCTGTTGCGCATGGTGATCCAGCTGCCGGGCCAGCGTGTGCGCCGCGAGCAGAATCACCTGGATATCTGGGTCGACCACGAAACGCACCGTGTGCACTTCGGCCCGGGCAACAGCCTGGAAATCGAACCGGCCAACCGGGGCCTGGGACGCTTTCTGGTCGCACAGGGCGCCGCGTGGGCAAAAAAGAAGTGGTCACATTACCGCGTCGACGGCGTGGACCTCGCCAACAAGGATGCACTCAATGAAGCCACGCGCCTGCGCCGCGATCACTTCCTGCGCATCCAGGGTTTTGATGTGGCCTACGCCGATGTGCAGCACCTCAAAGGCAACGTGCAGCCTGGCAAAGTCAGTGAAGTGCTGGACAGCTGGAACACCGAGAAGGTGCAGTACGTAGAAATCCTTGAGGCGGCGCAAATGCTGCAACAGGCCGAGCATAATCTGGCCGAGCAGGAAGTGAAGCTGCGCAAGGAAGAAGAAAAGGTCACCAAGTTCAAGCGCGAGGACAGTGGGTTGCGCTTTACCATTACCTGCCTGGTGGCGTTTACGGTGTTTCAGGCCGGGTTGTTGATCTGGATTGCCACCCACCGCTGAAAGATTGGAATGTATTCAAAATGTGGGAGCTGGCTTGTCGAATCGTCGCACCGCTGCGATGGCATCAACTCGGTGTGCCTGATGTACCGAGGTGTCTGCATCGCAGGCAAGCCAGCTCCCACACTGACCGCGTTCCTATTGTGGAATGAAGTTAAACCCGCGCCGCAAACACCGCCTGATGCGCCCGGCACTGCTCAGCCGTCAGCATGAACACACCATGCCCGCCGCGCTGGAAGTCCAGCCAGGCAAAGTCGACTTCCGGGTACAGCGCTTCGACGTGCACCTGGCTGTTGCCGACTTCAACAATCAGCAAGCCCTTCTCGGTCAGGTGGTCGGCGGCCTCGGCCAGCATGCGCCGCACCAGGTTCAAACCATCGTCGCCGCAGGCCAGGCCCAGTTCCGGTTCGTGCTGGTATTCGTCCGGCATGTCGGCGAAGTCTTCAGCGTCTACATACGGCGGGTTAGACACGATCAAGTCAAAACGCTGGCCCGGCAGACCGTCGAAACCGTCGCCCTGCACGGTGTAGACGCGCTCATCAACACCATGACGCTCAATGTTCTGATTAGCCACTTCCAGCGCTTCGAAGGACAAGTCGCCCAGCACCACTTCAGCGTCCTGGAACTCGTAGGCACAGGCGATGCCGATGCAACCGGAGCCGGTGCACAGGTCGAGAATGCGCGCCGGCGGTTGGGCCAGCCACGGCTCGAAGCGGTTTTCGATCAACTCGCCGATCGGTGAACGCGGGATCAACACGCGCTCGTCGACGATAAACGACATGCCGCAGAACCAGGCTTCCTTCAACAGGTAGGCAGTCGGAACACGCTCGTGGATACGCTTGTGCAGCAAGCGCTGCACGTGGGCGACTTCCTCTTCTTCCAGGTTGCAGTCCAGGTAGCTGTCGGCAATTTCCCATGGCAGATGCAAGGCGCCGAGCACCAATTGCCGGGCTTCGTCCCAGGCGTTGTCGGTGCCATGCCCGAAAAACAGGTCTTCCCCATGGAAACGGCTGACAGCCCAACGGATGTGGTCGCGCAACGTGCGCAGGCGAGAGGTAATCACGGGGGCAAGCTCCTGGAAAAAACGACTGGCGATTCTAACAGCCTTCGCCTGTACCGACGATGTACGAAACCCCTTCACCATCCGTCGGATTTCATTCAAATTGCCATCATTGCGCTAAACAAGCCCACCTCTTGACATGGCTGCACGTCAACAACGGCGTACCTTACGATGGTAGCGATTCACAGAACCGCTCAGCCAGTGGACAATGTGACAAAAGCCCCACTCACAGGAGCCCCCAGAATGTCCGTTCCAAAGACGATGTTTCAACTCAGCGGTCGCGGTTACGCAGCAGCCAACCTGAACCATGCGACCCTCGTGATCATCGACGCCCAGAAGGAATACCTCAGCGGCCCACTCGCCCTGTCCGGCATGGGCGCGGCAGTCGACAATATCAAGCAGTTGGTCGCGGCAGCACGCAACGCCGGGCGACCGATCGTGCATGTGCGTCACCTTGGCACCGTCGGTGGCCTGTTCGACCCGCAAGGCGAGCGCGGTGAGTTCATTCCTGGCCTGGAACCCCAAGGCGATGAAACCATCATCGGCAAATTGCTGCCGAGCGCGTTCCACGGCACGGGCCTGGAGAAACACCTGCAAGACCTCGGCTCCCTGGACTTGATCGTCTGCGGTTTCATGAGCCACTCCAGCGTCAGCACCACGGTGCGTGCCGCCAAGAACCTGGGCTTTCGCTGCACCCTGGTGGAAGACGCCTGCGCCACCCGTGACCTGCCTTACAAAGGTGGGATCCTGAGCGCCGAACACGTGCAGCACACCGAGATGGCCATCATGGCTGACAACTTCGCCACCCTCGCGTTGACCAAAGATCTGATCTGATCGCCCTTGAGATGAGCGGCGCATTTATTGCCCCGCTCATCCGCAAAGCCCTCTCATTTGGCGCATTTACCGCTGCTGTCGGAACAACCTGTGTATCTTCCGGTCGAAGGGCCGATACCCTGGAGGAAAGGTCGGAATGAAGATATCCGATGGTTTTGACGCTCGTCGCTTGCGCCCCAAGGGCCCGAGCAATTGGCGTCTGCGCCTGGTAGCCGGCTTTGCCGCGTTGCTGGCCATTGTAGGTTTGCTGTTGGCCGGCGCTGGTGGCGCCGGCCTGTTTGGTCACTCGCCGGCCCTTGGCGAGTTGAATGCCAGCCCCGGTGGCTCAGCTATCCTGTTGGTGATCGGGCTGCTGGTGCTGTGGTTGGGCGTGTGGTTGTGGCGTCGCAGCCGTCGGAAAATGCGTCAGCCACTGTCATTGAACATCGCTTCGCACCTGATGAAAAAGCACGACTGATGGCGCTTGGATAGCGTTTCCTGCGCCCTGGCCGCCGCGATTTAGGTAAACTGCCCGCCCTTCGCGGAGGCTGACATGCAAGACGACGATTTTTCCCTGTTCAAAAACGAGCTGCGCGGCGTCAAGCCGATCAAGCATGATCGTGCCGACACCGGCAAACCCAAGGCCGACCGGGCGCAGATCGCCAAGCTGCGCCAGGCCGCGACCGTACGCACCGACGCCACCACCGTGGACGGCCTGTCGGACCAGTTCGTGATCGATGTAGGCCCGGAAGATGAGCTGATGTGGGCCCGCGACGGCGTGCAGGAAAGCCAGATGCGCAAGCTCAAGATCGGCCAGATCCCGTTCGAAGGCAGCCTCGACCTGCACGGCATGAACGTGGAAAAAGCCCGCGAAACCCTCTGGGCCTTCCTGGCCGAAGCGACCAAATTCGAAATCCGCTGCGTGCGCGTCACCCACGGCAAGGCCGTGCGCCTGGACGGCAAGCGCCCCATGATCAAGAGCCACGTCAATACCTGGCTGCGCCAGCATGCCCAGGTACTCGGTTTTACCTCCTGCCAGGCCCGCCACGGCGGCGCCGGTGCGGTGTATGTGATGCTCAAGCGCAACATGATGGAAGGGCGTGACGAATAACAAGTGCCATCGTCAGGCTTGCAGCGATGTGTCCGCCACCGTAACCTTGCGCTTTGCGAAAATCCCACAGGTAGTTTCATGTCCCT
Organism: Pseudomonas sp. FP2338; assembly: GCF_030687515.1. NCBI lineage: Bacteria > Pseudomonadati > Pseudomonadota > Gammaproteobacteria > Pseudomonadales > Pseudomonadaceae > Pseudomonas > Pseudomonas sp. FP2338. Next base: position 4,423,310 of record NZ_CP117436.1, read on the forward strand.
GGAACAGAATTACACGGCGATCCTCGGCCAGCTCGGCGAGGACGTTTCCCGCGAGGGCCTGCTCGACACGCCAAAGCGTGCCGCCAAGGCGATGCAGTACCTTTGCCGCGGCTATGAACAGACGCTGGAAGAAGTCACCAACGGTGCCTTGTTCAGCTCCGACAACAGCGAAATGGTGTTGGTCAAGGACATCGAGTTGTACTCGCTGTGCGAACACCACCTGCTGCCGTTTATCGGCAAGGCGCATGTGGCGTATATCCCAAGCGGCAAAGTGCTGGGCCTGTCGAAGGTTGCGCGGATTGTCGACATGTATGCGCGCCGCCTGCAGATCCAGGAAAACCTCAGCCGCCAGATCGCCGATGCGGTGATGCAAGTGACTGGCGCCCTGGGCGTGGCGGTGGTGATCGAAGCCAAGCACATGTGCATGATGATGCGCGGTGTGGAGAAACAGAATTCGTCGATGATCACTTCGGTGATGCTGGGTGAGTTCCGCGAAAACGCGGCCACCCGCAGCGAATTCCTCAGCCTGATCAAGTAACAGGCTGTGTAAGGAAAAGCCGGCGTTCATCGCCGGTTTTTTTTCGCCTGCGAAATTCAGGTAAGCTGCGGCCCCTTCTTCATGGGCAAGAGGTTTCAGCCATGTTCGTCAAAGCACTTCGAGTGGGTCTCGGCCAAATCATCATCGCGGGTGACTTCCTGACTCGCCCACGCAAAAAGCAGCGTTGCGCCGAGCAACAGGCTCAGGTGAATGCGGCGGCCAAGGAGCTGACGCTGTACCAGTTCCACGCCTGCCCGTTTTGCGTGAAGACTCGCCGCACCCTGCACCGCCTGAATGTGCCGGTGGCGCTCAAGGACGCGAAAAACAACGAACAGGACCGCCAGACTCTGCTGGAGCAAGGCGGCAAGATCAAAGTGCCGTGCCTGCGTATTGAAGAGAATGGCCAGACCACCTGGATGTACGATTCCAAGGTGATCATTGATTATTTGGACAAGCGGTTTGCCGCGGTCTGACGGCGATAGGAAATCCAATGTGGGAGCTGGCTTGCCTGCGATGCAGACACCTCGGTTTATCTATGAGCCCGAGTTGATGCTATCGCAGGCAAGCCAGCTCCCACATTTATTTGTGTATTACCAAGTCCAGATCCAATAAGGCCGAGCCCAGGCACTTGCCATGGGCGTCCAGCGCCAGTGAACGAGTGACGCCGCCGCGCAGGATCCCCGGCAGTACAAAATTCAGCGCCTGCACGTTGGGCAATTCATAACGCCGCACCGGCGCCGCATCCGGCTCACGCAAGCCGGCAAAAAACTCAGCGACGCGCTCGGGCGTGAGCTGCTCGCACAGCAGCGGATAATCCTCTGCGCGGTAGGCGATGATCGAGATGTTCGAGGTGTCGCCCTTATCGCCGGTACGGGAATGGGCCAGTGTGTGCAGTTTCATGCTTCGATCCTCGGGTTGACCGCGCTACGCGGCAGCAGCAAGGAGGCCACTGCCACCACCTGGCGCACGCTTTTACTCGCCCCGCCGCCGCCCGACGGGCCATTGGTGTAGAGGGTTTCCACTTCATTGCCAACCCGCACGGCTTCGCTGCGATCTTCACACCGGGCGGCCACGCGCAAGCGCACTTCCCAGGGTTCGACGTTGCTGCGGGGGCCGTGCAAGGAGTCCATGCCAATCAGCTCGGCGCGTAGGTCTTGCAGCTTCACACCCATGAGTTCCAGGCGCTTGAGTACGATATCCCGCGCCAACTCAGCCCGTGCGACAGCGCCCGGGCCGCCGTAGGACATCTGCCCTTCACCGATCCATCCGTCCAGGTAACCTACGCTGACCTTCAACTGTTCAGGCCGCGCCCGGCCATCGGCGCCTTGAGCACCGACGCGATCCACGCCCTCCTCCACAAAGCTCACGTGGGAAAAGTCTGCCGTCACGTCCGGCGTGAGATAAGCCGCCGGGTCGTGCACTTCGTAGATCATCTGCTCGGTGCACGTCGCACGGCTGACCCGCCCGCCGGTGCCTGCGACCTTGGTGATCACAGCTTCGCCATCGGCATCGATTTCGGCCAACGGGAAACCCAGACGTGCCAGGTCATCCACCTCCTTGAAGCCGGGGTCGGCAAAATAGCCACCGCTGACCTGCCCCGCGCATTCCAGCAAATGCCCGACCAACGTGCCACGCCCCAGGCGCTGCCAGTCGTCCGCAGCCCAGCCGAACTCAAACATCTGCGGCGCCAAAAACAGCGACGGGTCGGCCACGCGCCCGGTGATCACCACATCGGCATCGGCGCGCAAGGCTTCAAGGATGCCGTCGACGCCCAGGTAGGCGTTCGCGGATATCAACCGCGCGCCCAAAGAACCAACGGTCTGGCCGTTATCCAGGCGTTGCTCGGGCTGTAAAACATCCAGCACGTCATCGCCCACCACCGCCACGACCTTGAGGTCCTGGCCCAACTCGTTGGCAATGCGCCGTACTTCAACGGCCGCCGCCACCGGATTGGCCGCGCCCATATTGGTAATTACCCGCAGGCGACGGCCGCCTTTTAAACCAACAAACGGCAACACACGGCGCATACGCTCGCTAAGCAGCGGGTCGTAACCCCCTTGTGGATCGTTGATACGCGCCTGTTGCGCCAGGGCAATGGTGCGTTCGGCGAGGCATTCGAACACCAGGTAATCCAGGTCGCCCTGTTCGGCCAGTTCCACGGCAGGCTCGATACGGTCGCCGGAGTAGCCGGCGCCGGAGCCGATGCGCAAGGTTTTCATCTCATATCACTCCCAGGAGCAATGCGGTCAGGGTCATCAACACTGACGCGGCAAACAGAAACGGAATGGTGAAGCGCTGGTGATCGGCCAGTTCGATCTTGCACAGGCCTACCAGCAGGAAGGTCGCGGGCGTCAGCGGGCTCACCGGAAAACCGGTGGTGTGCACACCCAGCAATGAGGCCTGGGCCACTTGCAGCGGGTCGACGCCCAGGGCTTTGCCGACTTCGGCGATCACCGGCATCACGCCGAAATAGTAGGAATCGGGGTCGAACAGCATGCTCAACGGCATGGAAATAAAGCCCACCACTGCCGGGATCAACTTGCCGTGGCCGGCAGGAATCTGCGCCACCGCCACCTCGGCAATCGCCTTGAGCATGCCGGTGCCTTGCATGATGCCGGTGAACACCCCCGCGGCGAGCAGGATACTGGCCATGGTCAGGGCGGTTTTGGCATGGGCATCGATGCGCGCACGTTGGGCGTCCACATTCGGGTAGTTGATGCACAGCGCCACCACGGTGCCAAGCATAAACATCACCACCGGGTCGACCCAGCCGGCAATCATCACCACCATCACCAGCACCGTGAGCAACAGGTTGACCCAGAACAGCCGTGGGCGCCGCAGCTTGATGTCATCGTCGCTGAGCACCCGTTGCGGCACCGCATCCACCGAGGAACCGGCGCCCAGGCCCAGGCGTTTTTCTTCACGACGGCCCAGCCACCAGGCGCAGGCAAACACGAAGACCAGGCCGACGATCTGCACCGGAATCAGCGGCTGGAACAGGTCCGCCACCGGCACATGCAAGGCCGCCGACGAACGCAGCACCGGGCCGGTCCACGGCAGGAAATTGACTCCGGCGGCCATGGCACAGACACACGCAAGGATGCGCTTGTCGATGCCCAGCCGTGTATACAGCGGCAGCATCGCCGGCACCGTCACCAGAAACGTCACCGCCCCGGAGCCGTCCAGGTGCACCAGCAGCGCGAGGGTCGCGGTGCCGACCACAATCCGCGTAGGACGCGTGCCTACGGTGCGCAGGATGCGATCAATGATGGGATCGAGCATGCCGGCGTCGGTCATGATCCCGAAAAACAGAATCGCGAACACAAACATGCCCACCACTGGGGCGACGTTCTTGATTCCGGTAATGATAAAGGCGCTGGTTTGCAGGCCGAAACCGCCGAGCAGTGCGGCAATGATCGGCAAGGCGATCAGCGCCACCAGCGGCGACAGGCGTTTGCTCATGACGGCAGCGAGCAGGCACAGGATGGTAATGACACCCAGGGTAGCGAGCATGGGTTACTCCAGAGCGGCCTTGGTGGCCGGTTATTGTTTTCCCTGGAGTATTGGAAGCGGGTTAGTCTTTGTAAATTGGAATATTCGGCCTGGCACGTTCGGAAAAACAAAATGAAGAACAGCATCCAACACATACAAGCCTTTCTCGCCGTAGCCCGCACCGGCAGTTTCACCAAGGCCGCCAACGAGTTGCACTTGTCGCCCTCAGCCTTGACGGTTCAGGTGCAACAACTCGAAGACTGGCTCGGCGTCGCGCTGCTCGATCGCAGCCCGCGCCACGTAAGCATTACCGCCGCCGGTGAAGACGCGCGCGGCCCCATGGAAAAACTGCTGCTGGACCTGGACAACATCGTCACCGGCTCCCGTGACCTCGCCGCCTTGCGCCGTGGCGTGGTCAGCATCGCCGCGCTGCCCTCGGTGTGCGCCGGCGCCCTGCCACCGGCTTTGCGCCTGTTTCGCGAGCGTTTTGCCGGCATCGAAGTGCGATTGCATGACCTGGTGGCCCATCGTATTCATGCGCAGGTACGTGAAGGCGTGGTGGATTTCGGCATCGGCGTGCGTGCCCGGCTGAGCCACGGCCTGGAATTTTTGCCGGTGCTCAATGATCGGTTGTGTGCGTTTGTGCCACTGGGTCATCCCCTCGCCCACCATCGCCGGTTGACTCTGGAGCAATTGGCGGACCAGCCGATCATCCTCACCGGGCGCGACAGCAGTGTGCGTGAGCAGGTGGACGCGTTGTTTGATCAGACGCGGCTGACGATGAATGCCGGCATGGAAGCCAACTACATGTCGACGGTGCTGGCGCTGGTGCGCCAGGGGTTGGGCATCAGTGTGCTGCCGGAGTCGGCGGCGGACAGTTTGGCGGGGTTGAAGCGCATCAATATTGACCATCCCGGCGTGAACCGCGAGATCGGCTTGATCAGTCGCAGCGGGATGGACCTCAGCCCGGCGGCGCAGCGTTGTTTTGAGCTGCTGAGTGTTGAGCTGTCTGGCACAACATCGAACTGAAACTGAACACAGTCAATGTGGGTGCCAGCTCCCACATAAGCCCGCTCCCACATTTTTGACCGCATAAACTCAATCAAGCATCGCTACATGTTTTGGATGGCTCGCCACCCGCGCCAGCCACGCCTGCACACCCGGATAAGCGTCCAGCTCAAACCCACCCTCCTGGGCCACATGGGTATAGGCATACAACGCCACATCGGCGATGGAGAATTGATCGCCCACCAGATACGGAGTCAATTGCAGTTGGCGCTCCATGACTTTGAGCGCCTTGTAGCCACCTTTGTGCAGTTTCTTGTATTCCTCAAGACGGTCTGCGGGCAAGCCCAGGTAAAACTGGATAAACCGCGCCACCGCAATATATGGCTCGTGGCTGTACTGCTCGAAAAACTGCCACTGCAACACTTGTGTGCGCAGGCGTGGCTCGGCTGGCAAAAACTCGCTGCCATCGGCCAGGAAGTTCAGAATCGCGTTGGACTCCCACAGGCAGGTGCCGTCTTCAAGTTCCAGCACCGGGATCTTGCCATTCGGGTTCTTGGCCAGGAACTCGGCGGTCTGGGTGTCGCCCTTGAGGATGTCGACATCGATCCACTGGTACGGGATGCCCAGCAGATTGAGCATCAATTTGACCTTGTAGCAGTTGCCCGACTTGTAATCGCCATAAACCTTGTACATGGGGCTCCCCTTATGCCGCTTGCGCGTGCTGTGCTTGACGGACTACCGCGGCCAGGCGCTTGAGACCTTCGTCCAGGCGGGCCGGGTCGATATGGCTGAAATTGAGGCGCAACGAGCCCAGGTGTTGGTCGGGCTCGGAAAAGAACGGCTCACCGGGCATGAACGCCACGTCCTGAGCCAATGCTTGCGCCAACAAGGTGCGGGTGTCGAGGGGCTGTTTCAAGGTCAGCCAGAAGAATAATCCACCTTGGGGCACTTGCCAGTCGGCCAAGTCGCCAAAGTGTCGCTCCAGCGCCGACTGGAATGCATCGCGGCGCTCGCGGTAAAAACTGCGCAATTGCACCAGATGCTGCTGGTATTGCTCGGTGCCGATCCACTGCATGGCCTGCCACTGGCCAATGCGATTGGTGTGCAGGTCGGCCGATTGCTTGAGCTTGAGCAGGTGTGGGAACAAATCCTCGCTGGCGATCAGGTAACCGACGCGCAACCCCGGCAACAGGGTCTTGGAGACGGTGCCGGTGTAGATCCAGCTGGCTTTTTTCAAGCGCCCAGCAATGGGCTGCGCACTGGCGCCGTCGAATGTCAGCTCGCGGTAGGGCTCGTCTTCGATCAGGGTTACGCCGAATTCATCGAGCAAGGCGGCCACGGCTGCGCGCTTGGCTTCGCTGTAGCGCACGGCCGAAGGGTTCTGGAAGGTCGGGATGAGGTAGATGAACGCCGGGCGATGGCGTTCGAGGCTGGCGCGCAGGCCGGCCAGGTTCGGGCCGTCGGCCTCCAGTTGCACGGTGAGGCAATCGGCGCCGAACAGTTGGAAAATCTGCAAGGCGGCCAGGTAGGTCGGGCCTTCCAGCATGACTTGAGTGCCCTTGTCGATGTACAGCTTGGCTGCCAGGTCGAGGGTTTGCTGGGAGCCGCTGACCACCAGCACCTGGCTGGCCTGGCATGGCACGCCCAGGGCGCGGGCCTCGGCGGCGAGCAGTTCACGCAGTTGCGGCTCGCCTTCGCTCATGCCGTATTGGCCGATGTTCAGTGGCAGGTCATCCCAATTCAGTGCCGGCAACATGGCTTCGGCCGGCAGGCCACCGGCGAACGACATCACGTCAGGGCGCTGAGCTGCCGCGAGGATTTCACGGATCAAGGAGCTTTTGAGGCGCGTAACACGTTCAGAGAAGGCCATAGGGTCACCGGTAGCGAAGTCGGGGGCAAATACGTCAAACTGGTTGACCGAAATTACGACGACTTACATGGATACGTCAATATGCTTGACCTTAAAAACCAGGGCAGCCAGCAACAAGCCATGGAAGCTTTCTTCTTCGGCTACCAGGCCTTTACCGCCAAGGCCGACGAAATGCTCGAGCGCCGAGGCCTGAGCCGTGTGCATCAGCGCATCGTGTTTTTTATCGCGCGTTACCCGGCTTTGAGCGTGAAGGAGCTGCTGGAATTGCTTGGGGTGAGCAAGCAGGCGCTGAACATGCCGCTGCGCCAATTGCAGGAAATGCACCTGGTGGACAGTGTTGCGTCCGAAGCCGACAAGCGTAAACGCCTGTTGGAACTGACCGAAGAAGGCCAGCGTTTTGAGCAGTCGCTGCGCCGCGAGCAAGTGAAGCTGTTGCAGCGTGCGTTCAGTGAAGCCGGTGGAGACGCTGTGGCAGGCTGGCTAGCCGTGAACCAGGCCCTCGCCGGCCAACCTTAACCCTATGCCGAGCGAGCTTGTTGTGGCGAGCAGGCTTGCCCTGCGCAACTCGATAAATCGCGCCGGCATCAGCCTTTCATCCCCTTTCGCAGACAAACTCGAAAACATTATTTGCTTTATTTGTATACAAAAGCATAATTCGCTTCGTGCGAGTTCCTGACCTATTGGTCAACAAAACCCGCCAGTACCTCAAAGCGCTGCTGCCCACCTCTGTGACCGGCGCTGGAAATAACAATAAAACTCTTGAGGAGTACTTGCTGTGGATAGCCAAAAAACCGAAGCCCCCACGCTGGACCTCGCCCCACCGCAAGGCGGCTGGCTGGAACGCCTGTTCAAACTGCGCTTGCATGGCACCACAGTGAGAACCGAACTGATTGCCGGCCTCACCACCTTCATCACCATGGCCTACATCATCTTCGTCAACCCCAACATCATGGCCGACGCCGGTATCGATCACGGCGCAGCGTTCGTCGCCACCTGCATCGCCGCCGCGCTGGGCTGCCTGTTGATGGGGCTGTACGCCAACTGGCCGGTGGGTTTGGCGCCGGGCATGGGCCTGAATGCGTTTTTCACCTACACCGTGGTCGGCACCATGGGCTACCACTGGGAAACCGCGCTGGGCGCAGTGTTTATTTCCGGCGTGCTGTTCATGGGCCTGACGCTGTCGCGCGTGCGTGAATGGCTGCTCAACAGCATCCCCGTGAGCCTGCGCCATGCCATGGGCGCAGGCGTGGGCCTGTTCCTCGGGGTGATCGGCCTGAAGACCGCCGGCATCATCGTCGACAGCCCGGCCACCTTGATCAAGCTCGGTTCGTTGCACGAACCTGCGCCCTTGCTGGCGGCCGTGTGCTTCCTGTTGATCGCGATCCTCAGCTACCACCGGGTGTTCGGCGCGATCCTGATCAGCATCATCGCCGTGACCCTCGCCGGTTGGGGCCTGGGCCTGGTGCACTACAACGGTATTCTCTCCACCCCACCGAGCCTGGCGCCGACCTGGATGGCCATGGACATAAAAGGTGTATTCAATGTCAGCATGATCAGCGTGGTATTTGCCTTTCTATTTGTACACATGTTTGACACCGCAGGTACACTGATGGGCGTCGCGCAACGGGCCGGGCTGGTCAATGCCGATGGCAAGATCGATAACTTGTCCCGCGCGCTGAAGGCCGATAGCGCCTCCAGCGTATTCGGCGCCATGGTCGGTGTGCCGCCGGTGACCAGCTATGTGGAAAGTGCTGCCGGTGTGGCCGCCGGGGGGCGCACCGGGCTGACGGCGGTGACCGTGGGCATTCTGTTTGTCGCGGCGATGTTTTTTGCGCCGCTGGCGGGCATGATTCCGGCGTATGCCACCGCTGGCGCGCTGATTTACGTGGCGATGCTGATGATGGCGAGCATGGCGCATATCAATTGGGATGAGGCCACCGACAGCATTCCGGCGATTGTTACCGCGATCATGATGCCGCTGACGTTTTCGGTTGCCGACGGCATCGCCCTGGGTTTTATCACTTACGTGGCGCTCAAGGCCGGCACCGGCAAGTACCGTGAGATTTCTGTCAGCCTGTGGGTGCTGTGCGCGATCTTTATCGCCAAGTTCATCTTCCTGTAGTACGGGAGCGGCTGAAAAACCGCCTCACCTTCGGGTGGGGCTTTTTGCATATAAGGAAGGAATGTAGATGAACCTGGATACTTGGCTGTTGTTCAGTGGTGCGGCACTGGTGGTGATCCTGATCCCCGGGCCGCTGTCGCTGTTGATGATCAGCAACAGCCTCAACTACGGCCTGCGCCGTTCGTACCCGGCGTTCCTGGGCGGGGTGTTTGCCTCGATCTGCCTGTTGAGCGCCTCGGCTTTGGGCCTGGGTGCGTTATTGCTGGCCTCCGAACAGCTGTTCAGTGCCTTGAAAATCGTCGGCGCGCTGTACCTGTTTTACCTTGCCTGGCAGAGCTGGCAGCAATCACGGCAACCTGCCCACGGCGCCGATGTGCCGCAGACGCCGCCAGTGCCGCGCTTTCGCGCGCTGTTCGGCCGCGCTTTTGTGCTGGGCGCCAGCAACCCCAAGGACATCCTGTTCTTCGCGGCCTTCCTGCCGCAATTTCTCAGCAGCCAGCAGCCGTTCCTGCCGCAACTGCTGATCATGATCGCTACCTGGACGGTGCTCGACTTGCTCTGCAAGCTGGCTTACGGCCTCGGTGCCCATGGAGCCGCGCGTTACCTGCGCAGCGGCGCGGGCCAGAGCTGGTTCAACCGCATCAGTGCCGCACTGTTCGGTGGCGCAGCCACGGCAGCGCTGCTCAAGGGCTGAACGGCGCGACTTTGGCAAAATACACGCTGGCGGGTGCGTCATCAGGCGATTGATTTCATGACTGGGCTGCGAGACCTCGTTAAGCCGTCGGGTCAGAAGCGTGCGAATCGCCGCATCACGCTCCGCGTCCAGGGTTTGCGGGTCATCAAAATCAAGCGCTTGGGCCGCAGCGACCTCAGCGGCCAACCAGGCGGTGTTGTCGGTACTCATGGCAGACTCTTGCGTACAGAAAAGCCGAGCCTAGGCACCTCAGCCGCCCCTGGTGCGTTACATAGTTGGGCGGCCCGTAAGCCATCGGGAATAAAAAAAGCCCGCAGTGTGGGCGGGCAAAAAACCAACGAAGAGCTTTGGGGGTGTGAAGCGAGGTGACGACTCAGCTACCGCGATAGGTGGAGTAGCTGTAAGGCGAAATCAGTAAAGGCACATGGTAGTGATCCTGTTCGGCGCTGATGCCAAAACGCAGCACCACCACGTCGAGGAAGGCCGGCTCCGGCAATTGCACGCCACGGGCGCGGTAGTAGTCGCCGGCGCTGAATTGCAGTTGGTACACACCGCTGCGGTAGTCGTCGCCTTGCAGCAGCGGCGCATCGCAACGGCCGTCGCTGTTGGTGGTGGCGGTGGCCACCCGTTCCAGCTGCGCGCCGTCAACGCGATACAGCTCGACCTGGATATTGCTGCCGGGGCAGCCGTGTGCGGCGTCCAAAACGTGTGTGGTCAAACGTCCCATGGCGTCTACGCGCCTCCTTAAGTCAGTAAAAGATAAACCTGCACTTTTTCAGGGCATCAAAAAAGCTGGCGATGGCTGATTAAGACACTTTTTAAAAAAATTGTACACAATAAAAATCACAAAGTTTTGGATCACCCTGTCGGCATTGCTCGGCGAAGCAATTGGCGAGTAAACCTTGCTTTTAAACGACCTTTTGTCCATTAGCTGACCAACCAGGCAAGTTTCTTGCTACACCCTTTTAACCGAGTGCTGCAGAAAAAATGCAGAAATTCAGGCTTACAAAGTGGCTGATAAGTTGTATACAATCACTCATCGCTGTGACGCCACCCAGTCTTTTCACTGCCCGGCCGCCACACACACTTGCTACCACGAACAAGAAGGAAGACTGCAGTGAGCGCTGACTACCCACGCGACCTGATCGGTTACGGCAGTAACCCTCCTCACCCCCACTGGCCGGGCAAGGCACGCATTGCGCTGTCGTTCGTACTCAACTACGAAGAAGGCGGTGAGCGCAACATTTTGCACGGTGACAAAGAGTCCGAAGCCTTCCTCTCGGAAATGGTCTCGGCCCAGCCGCTGCAAGGCGCACGCAACATGAGCATGGAGTCGCTGTACGAATACGGCAGTCGTGCCGGTGTGTGGCGCATCCTCAAGCTGTTTAAAGAATTCGATATTCCGCTGACCATCTTCGCCGTGGCCATGGCCGCCCAACGCCATCCGGATGTGATTCGCGCGATGGTCGAGGCCGGCCACGAGATCTGCAGCCACGGCTACCGCTGGATCGACTACCAGTACATGGACGAGGCCCAGGAACGCGAGCATATGCTCGAAGCCATCCGCATCCTCACCGAACTGACCGGCGAGCGCCCATTGGGCTGGTACACCGGCCGCACCGGCCCCAACACCCGGCGGCTGGTGATGGAGGAAGGCGGTTTCCTCTACGACTGCGACACCTATGACGACGACCTGCCCTACTGGGAACCCAACAACCCCACCGGCAAGCCGCACCTGGTGATCCCCTACACCCTGGACACCAACGACATGCGCTTCACCCAGGTGCAGGGCTTCAACAAGGGCGATGACTTTTTCGAGTACCTCAAGGACGCGTTCGACGTGCTGTATGCCGAAGGCGCCGAGGCGCCGAAAATGCTTTCCATCGGCCTGCACTGCCGCCTGATCGGCCGTCCTGCGCGCCTGGCGTCGTTGAAGCGCTTTATCGAATACGCCAAAGGTCACGAACAGGTGTGGTTCACCCGCCGCGTTGACATCGCCCGTCACTGGCACGAAACCCACCCGTTCACGGGAGCCGCAAAATGACTGCGTTCCAGACACTCAAACCGTCGACCTTGAGCCGCGACGCATTCGTCAAAGCCTTTGCCGACATCTACGAACACTCGCCATGGGTGGCCGAAAAGGCCTTCGACCTGGGCCAGGACAGCTCGATCGACCAGATCGAAACCCTGCACCAGCGCATGAGCGATATTTTGTTGAGCGCCGATCATGCCAGCCAGCTGGCGCTGATCAATGCTCACCCGGACCTGGCAGGCCGTGCGGCCGTCCAGGGCCAACTCACCCAAGCCAGCACCGATGAGCAAGCTGGCGCGGGGATTCACCAATGCACGGCCGAAGAGTTCTCGCGCTTCACCGAGCTGAACGACGCCTACAAGGCCAAGTTCAAGTTTCCCTTCATCATGGCGGTAAAAGGCAGCAACCGGCACCAGATCCTCGCCGCGTTTGAAACGCGCATTCACAACTCGGCAGACACCGAGTTCAAATGCGCACTGGCAGAGATCAACAAGATCGCGTTGTTCCGTTTACTGACCCTCTAAACGACCATCCCCAGCCACTCTCTTTAAGGCAGACAAGAAGAATGAAAGCTTACGCCGTACCTTTCGAAAAGTTCGTCAACCTGGCCGACGCCCGCCTGGGCACCAAGATCATCTCCGTCACTGATGACTGGTTCGCTGACGCCAACCGCCTGTTCCAGCCGACCCCGGCCGTGTGGAAGGAGGGCGTTTTCGATGACAACGGCAAGTGGATGGACGGCTGGGAGTCACGCCGCAAGCGCTTCGAAGGCTACGACAGCGCGGTGATCCGCCTCGGCGTACCCGGCTCGATCAAGGGCGTGGACATCGACACTTCATTCTTCACCGGCAACTTCCCGCCATCGGCCTCCCTGGAAGCCTGCTTCCTGGCTTCGGGCGAGCCGGACGCCAACACCCAGTGGGTGGAAGTGCTGTCGGCGGTGGAGCTGCAAGGCAACAGCCACCACTACCACGAGATCAACAACGACCAGGCCTTCAGCCACCTGCGTTTCAACATCTACCCGGACGGCGGCGTGGCGCGTCTGCGTGTGTACGGCGTGCCGTTCCGCGACTGGTCCTCGGTGGGCGACAACGAACAGGTCGACCTGGCTGCTGCCCTCAATGGCGGCCGTGCGCTGGCCTGCTCCGATGAGCACTTCGGCCGCATGAGCAACATCCTCAACCCAGGCCGTGGCATCAACATGGGCGATGGCTGGGAAACCGCCCGTCGTCGTACGCCAGGTAATGACTGGGTGATCGTCGCGCTGGGCCATCCCGGCGAGATCGAGAAAATCGTGGTCGACACCCTGCACTTCAAGGGCAACTACCCGGACACCTGCTCGATCCAGGGCGCCTTCGTGAAGGGCGGCACCGACAGCCAGATCGAAACCCAATCGCTGTTCTGGCGCGAGCTGCTGCCGGCGCAGAAACTGGAAATGCACGCTGAACACACGTTTGCCGAGCAGATCAAGGCGCTGGGGCCGATTACCCACATCCGCCTGAATGTGTTCCCGGATGGTGGTGTGAGCCGCCTGCGGGTTTTGGGCAAGGTTTCGAAGTAAGCGGTGCCCCCCTGTGGCGAGGGAGCTTGCTCCCGCTGGGTCGCGAAGCGGCCCCAAAAGATGGGACTGCTACGCAGCCCAGCGGGAGCAAGCTCCCTCGCCACAAAAGCAGAACAAACAACACAGAATCCGGATAAGAAGACAGCCATGCGCACACTGATGATCGAACCCCTGACCAAAGAAGCCTTCGCCCCTTTCGGAGACGTTATCGAAACCGACGGCAGCGATCACTTCATGATCAACAACGGGTCGACCATGCGCTTTCACAAGCTGGCCACGGTAGAAACCGCCCAGCCTGAAGACAACGCGATCATCAGCATCTTCCGCGCCGACGCGCAGGACATGCCGCTGACCGTGTGCATGCTGGAGAGACACCCGCTGGGCAGCCAGGCTTTCATTCCGCTGCTCGGCAACCCCTTTCTGATCGTGGTCGCGCCACTTGGCGATGAACCTGTATCGGGCTTGGTCCGCGCCTTCGTCACCAACGGCAGGCAGGGCATTAATTACCATCGCGGCGTCTGGCACCACCCGGTGCTGACGATCGAAAAGCGGGATGACTTCCTGGTGGTTGATCGCAGTGGCACAGGCAATAACTGCGATGAGCATTTTTTCAAAGAGGATGAGCGGTTGATCCTCGCCCCCCACCAATAAGAGAAGGTCTGATCACCCGACAACAAGGGTGACAGGCGAGAGGTAAAGACTGTGGAAGCACATTTGATGGAATGGCTGAACCTTAGCGTGCGCTGGGTTCACATGATCACTGGCGTCGCGTGGATCGGCGCTTCCTTCTATTTTGTCTGGCTGGAAAACAACCTTAATCGCGTCAACCCCAAAGACGGCCTGGCCGGTGACTTATGGGCGATCCACGGTGGCGGTATTTACCACCTGGAAAAATACAAACTGGCCCCGCCGACCATGCCGGACAACCTGCATTGGTTCAAATGGGAAGCCTACTTCACCTGGATGTCGGGCATCGCGCTGCTGTGCGTAGTGTTCTACGCCAACCCAACCTTGTACCTGCTGGCCCCGGGCAGCAGCCTCAGTGGTCCCGAAGGCGTACTGCTGGGCATTGGCTCACTGTTCGTCGGCTGGTTCATTTACTCCTTCCTGTGCGACTCGGCACTGGGCAAACGCCCTGCCCTGCTCGGCTTTATCCTGTTTGTGCTGTTGATTGCAGCGGCCTACGGCTTCAGCAAGGTGTTCAGTGGCCGTGGCGCCTACCTGCACGTGGGCGCGGTAATCGGCACCATCATGGTCGGCAACGTGTTCCGCATCATCATGCCCGCCCAACGCGCATTGGTGGCGGCCATCGCCGAGAACCGCACACCTGATCCGGCGCTGCCGGCCAAAGGCTTGCTGCGTTCGCGCCACAACAACTACTTCACCTTGCCGGTGCTGTTCATCATGATCAGCAACCACTTCCCGAGCACTTATGGCAGCCAATACAACTGGCTGATCCTGGCCGGGATCGCGGTGGCGGCGGTGTTGGTGCGTCACTACTTCAACACGCGGCATAACAGCCAGAAGTATGCGTGGACCCTGCCGGCAGGCGCCTTGGCGATGATTTGCCTGGCTTACGTGACCGGTCCCAAGCCTGTTTCGACTGCACCGGATGTGGCCAAGACACCCGCGGCCATCGAGTACCAGCCATTGCCGGAAACCGCGTTGGGCGGTGGTTTGAAACCTGCCGCGCCAGCCGCACCCGCTGCAGAACCTGCTGCGGCACCGGCCCAGGCGACGATTGATTTCGACAAGGTGCATGGCGTGATCCAGGAACGCTGCGCCGTGTGCCATTCGGCCAAGCCCACCAGCCCGCTGTTCAGCACCGCCCCAGCCGGCGTGATGTTCGATACCCCGGCGCAGATCCAGCAGCAGGCGGCGCGTATTCAAGCGCAGGCCGTCGCCAGCCAGATCATGCCGCTGGGCAACATAACCCAGATGACCCAGCAGGAGCGTGACTTGATCGGCACCTGGATCAACCAGGGGGCACGCACCAACTGACAGCCTGAGTAACACAAATCCAAAATGTGGGAGCTGGCTTGCCTGCGATAGCGGTGGCCCAGCAACTCATCTACTGGCTGATACACCGCTATCGCAGGCAAGCCAGCTCCCACAGGGATTAGTGGTGATTTACAGAGTGCGTTCCGAACAACACAACAATAAAAAAGATCCGAGGTGTTGCATGACCGAGTTAGTCGAACCGCAGATTCCCGCCGCACCCGCCATGGTGCGGCTGCCCCTCTTGCAACTGATTCTGGTAGGCCTGCAACACGTCTTACTGATGTACGGCGGCGCCGTCGCCGTACCCCTGATCATTGGCCAGGCCGCAGGGCTTAGCCGTGAAGAAATCGCCTTTCTGATCAACGCCGACCTGCTCGTGGCCGGCATTGCCACCATGGTGCAGTCATTCGGCATCGGCCCGGTGGGCATTCGCATGCCGGTGATGATGGGCGCCAGTTTTGCCGCCGTCGGCAGCATGGTGGCCATGGCTGGCATGCCGGGTATCGGCCTGCAGGGCATCTTCGGCGCGACCATCGCTGCCGGTTTTTTCGGCATGCTGATCGCGCCGTTCATGTCCAAGGTCGTGCGGTTTTTCCCGCCGTTGGTAACCGGCACCGTGATCACCGCCATTGGCCTGTCGCTGTTCCCCGTGGCCGTGAACTGGGCCGGCGGCGGCAGTGCAGCCGCCACCTTCGGCTCGCCGGTTTACCTGGCGATTGCCGCACTGGTGCTGGCCACCATCTTGCTGATCAACCGTTTCATGCGCGGCTTCTGGGTGAATATCTCGGTGCTGATCGGCATGGCGCTCGGCTATGGCTTGTGCGGCCTGCTCGGCATGGTCGACCTCAGCGGCCTGGCCCGGGCGCCGTGGGTGCAAGTGGTGACGCCACTGCATTTCGGCATGCCCAAGTTCGAGTTGGCACCGATCCTGTCGATGTGCCTGGTGGTGGTGATCATCTTCGTCGAGTCCACCGGGATGTTCCTGGCGCTGGGCAAGATCACCGGCCAGGAGGTCACGCCAAAGATGCTGCGCCGTGGCTTGCTGTGTGACGCCGGCGCCTCATTCTTCGCCGGTTTCTTCAACACCTTTACCCACTCCTCGTTCGCCCAGAATATCGGCCTGGTGCAGATGACCGGCGTGCGCTGCCGTTCGGTGACGATCATGGCCGGGGCGTTCTTGATTGTGCTCAGCCTGCTGCCCAAAGCGGCCTTTTTAGTAGCATCGATTCCACCGGCAGTATTGGGCGGCGCCGCCATTGCCATGTTCGGCATGGTCGCGGCGACCGGCATCAAGATCCTGCAGGAGGCCGACATTGCCGACCGCCGCAACCAATTGCTGGTGGCGGTCAGCATCGGCATGGGCCTGATCCCGGTGGTGCGTCCGGAGTTCTTCGCACAGTTGCCTTTGTGGATGAGCCCGATTACCCACAGCGGAATCGCCATGGCCACTCTCAGCGCCTTGTCGCTGAACATCCTGTTCAACATCCTCGGCGGTTCGGAACGCCCCGCTGTCGCCCACACGCATTGATATGGCCTGTTAGCAAAAAACAACAAAAATAATAACCAACAGGAAATACCCACATGTCCCCCATTCACCTGGGGCCGGCCACAAGCCGCGCCCCATTCTCGCCCCCTGCGCTCTCTAACAGCGCACTTGAGCCAAGGCCTGGGAGCCAGTATTCTCCGCGCCCGCTCGAATCGACTCAAAAAAAAACAGCGAATGTAAAAGCTGACTGCAGGGCCAACTTATCCTGGCCCAATGTCTGCGGCCAACGTGCAGAAAAAACCTCCGGATTCGACTGCATCAAGTGCAGCCGAAGGCCTTTTATTGGCTTTTTAAACACCTTGGCGCAGCTCTTGCTAAAAGCACTAAAGCTGACCAAACAGACGATTTTTGCAGCGAACCAAAAGGCGCCACACCAGAGCGCCTGCGTAGAAAAACAACCATAAAACTTTGACTCGGGAGCAACCGAATGAAACCTATGTTCAAAGGCCTGATGCTGGCAGGATCCCTGCTGGCCGGCGGCCAAGCCGTGGCAGGCGATTTGTTGCAGTGGCAGAACAACAGCCTGACGTACCTGTGGGGCAAGAACTTCACCGTTAACCCACAGATCCAGCAAACCGTCACCTTCGAGCACGCCGATGCGTGGAAGTACGGCGACAACTTCCTGTTCGTCGACCGCATCTTTTACAACGGCAAGGAAGACGGCAACGTCGGCCCAAGTACTTACTACGGCGAGTTCAGCCCACGCTTGTCGTTCGGCAAGATCTTCGACAAAGACCTCTCATTCGGCCCGATCAAAGATGTGCTGCTGGCCTTCACTTACGAGTTCGGCGAAGGCGATAACGAGTCGTACCTGCTGGGCCCGGGCTTTGACTTGAACATCCCTGGCTTCGACTACTTCCAGCTGAACTTCTACCAGCGCCAGACCGAAGGCAATCGCCCGGGCGACGGCGTGTGGCAGATCACGCCGGTGTGGTCGTACACCATTCCCGTGGGCAACTCCAACGTGCTGATCGACGGGTTCATGGACTGGGTGGTGGACAACGACAGGAACGCCCGTGGCACTTACCACGCCAACCTGCACTTCAACCCACAGGTCAAATACGACTTGGGCAAGGCGCTGCATTGGGGCGAGAAGCAGCTGTATGTCGGCTTCGAATATGACTACTGGAAGAACAAGTACGGGATCGAAGATTCCGGCGCGTTCAAGACTAACCAGGACACGGCGAGCTTCCTGGTCAAGTATCACTTCTAAGCATTAGTGAAAATCAAATGTGGGAGCGGGCTTGCTCGCGAATGCAGTGGATCAGTCAGCAGATTCAGTGACTGACACACCGCATTCGCGAGCAAGCCCGCTCCCACATTTAGTTCAGCGTCAGCCCAAGGAATTTGGACAATTCCTCGCGCTTGGCCAGTGCGTCCTTGCGCCCCAATTCAATCAACTCGCTGCAATACCCCGCCTCGAACAGCAAGTAACTCAACACCCCCGCCCCACTGGTCTTGGTCGCTCCCGGCCCGCGCAGGAACAGACGCAACGCCGCCGGCAACTCTTGCCGATGCCGCGCTGCGATTTCATCGATCGGCTGGCTGGGTGCAATCACCAGCACCTCCACCGGCGCCAGCCCAGGTGCAACATGGCTGAATTGGTTCAGACGCTCCAACAACTCGATATCGCTTTCCAGGCTGTCAATGAACGTGCTGTTGAGCATATGCCCACCAATCTGCGCCAAGGTCGGCTCCTGGCCGGTATAGGTACGCTGCATCGACGGTTCATTGCCCCGCGGGTTGCCGCTCACGCCCACCACCAGCACCCGGCTGGCCCCCAAGTGCAAGGCCGGGCTGATGGGCGCGGATTGGCGCACGGCACCGTCACCGAAATATTCCTGATCGAGCTTGACCGGCGCAAACAGCAAGGGGATCGCGGAGCTGGCCAGCAAGTGCTCAACCGTCAGTTGGGTCGGCACACCGATGCGCCGATGACGCAGCCAGGCATCGATCTTGCCGCCGCCCTGATAGAAGGTCACCGCTTGCCCGGACTCGTAGCCAAAGGCAGTGACCGCAACGGCGTGTAGATGCTTATTGCGGATCGCTTCGTCGATGCCCGGCAGGTGCAGCTTGTCGTTGAGCAAGTCACGCAGTGGCGTACTGTTGAGCAGCGCCACCGGCACCTGAGCGCCGATACCCAGCAGGCTATGGATAAAAAAACGGCTGGCCTGGTGCACCACGCCCGGCCAATCGCTGCGCAATACCAGATGGCTGCGAAAGCCCTGCCAGAACGCGGTGAGGCGTTGGATGGCCGCAGTGAAATCCGTGGCGCCACTGGCCAGGCTCACCGCATTGATCGCGCCGGCCGAGGTGCCGACAATCACCGGAAAAGGATTCGGCGCCCCCGGCGGCAGCAACTCGGCAATCGCTGCCAGTACGCCCACCTGATACGCCGCTCGCGCCCCGCCACCGGAAAGAATCAAGCCTGTGACCGGTTCAGCTGGGCGCATTGCGTCACTCCCTGGAAGAAAAGTAGCGGTTACCGGCGGCGCGGTTCGTACAGCTTAGCCTCGCCGGGCGGTCGGCTCTTGAAACGCCGGTGCGTCCACAGGTACTGCTCGGGGCATTCCCGCACCGAGGCTTCGACCCACTGGTTGATACGCAGGCAGTCAACCTCGTCGCTCTCACCGGGGAAGTCGCTCAACGGCGGGTGGATCACCAGGCGGTAACCGCTGCCATCGGCCAGGCGCTCCTGGGTGAAGGGCATCACCAGCGCCTTGCCCAGCCGCGCAAACTTGCTGGTGGCGGTCACGGTAGCGGCCTGGATGCCGAACAGCGGTACGAAAATACTCTGCTTGGCGCCGTAGTCCTGATCCGGCGCATACCAGATGGCGCGGCCCGAACGCAGCAGCTTGAGCATGCCGCGCACGTCGTCGCGCTCTACCGCCAGGGAATCGAGGTTATGCCGCTCACGGCCACGGCGCTGAATAAAGTCGAACAGCGGGTTGCCATGCTCGCGGTACATGCCATCGATGGTGTGCTTCTGCCCGAGCAGGGCCGCGCCGATTTCCAGGGTGGTGAAGTGCAAGGCCATCAGGATCACACCCTTGCCATCCAGATGCGCCTGCTTCAAATGCTCAAGCCCTTCGACATGGGCCAGGCGCGCCAGGCGCGACTTGGGCCACCACCAGCTCATGGCCATCTCGAAGAAGGCGATGCCGGTGGACGCGAAGTTTTCCTTGAGCAGCCGTTTACGCTCCTTGGCGGATTTTTCCGGAAAGCACAGCTCAAGGTTGCGCGCGGCGATGCGGCGGCGATCAGCGGCCACGCGGTACATGCCGGCGCCAAGTAATCGACCAATGGTCAGCAATGCACGGTAGGGCAACTGGGTAATCAGCCACAGCAGGCCGAGTCCCAGCCATAACAGCCAAAAGCGCGGGTGAAAAAATACAGCTCGAAAACGCGGGCGATCCATTACAGATTCCGGTAAAGACAAGGGCCGCGCATTCTACAACGTTCGACTCGGCTTGCGGCCCGTGGTTGTTATCGTTATAAGTCTCGACACTTTTCGTGACAAGCCGCTTTTGCCGACCATGAGCCAAACCGAACCGCTAGACCAAGATCCCGTGTTCCAGCTGAAAGGCAGCATGCTCGCCATTACCGTGCTGGAACTGGCCCGCAACGACCTCGACGCCCTGGACCGCCAGCTCGCCGCCAAGGTCGCCCTGGCGCCGAACTTCTTCAACAATGCCCCGCTGGTCCTGGCCCTGGACAAACTCCCGGCCGGCCAGGGCGCAATTGATTTGCCCGGCCTGATGCGCGTCTGCCGCTCCCACGGTTTGCGCACCCTGGCGATTCGCGCCAGCCGTATCGAAGACATTGCCGCGGCCATCGCTATTGAACTGCCCGTATTGCCACCCTCCGGTGCCCGCGAGCGCCCGCTCGAACCGCTGGAAGGTGAAGTGAAGAAAAAACCGGAAAAACCGCCGGAACCTACGGTCAAGCCGACGAAGATCATCACCTCTCCCGTACGCGGCGGGCAGCAGATTTACGCCCAGGGTGGCGATCTGGTGGTGATCTCCTCGGTAAGCCCCGGGGCGGAACTTCTGGCCGATGGCAACATCCATGTATACGGCCCCATGCGCGGACGTGCCCTCGCCGGCATCAAGGGCGATACCAAGGCGCGGATTTTTTGCCAGCAGTTAAGCGCTGAGCTAGTGTCCATCGCAGGCCAGTACAAGGTTTCAGAAGATTTGCGCCGTGATCCGCTGTGGGGGGCCGGGGTGCAGGTCAGCCTGTCGGGCGATGTGTTGAACATCATCCGTCTTTAACGGATACTGCCGCATTTTCCAAGCATCTCTAGACTCTGATAGCAAAGCGAAACCGGCAAGACTTGTGTAGGAATAATTGGAAGTTGGCGTTTCCCCGGGGAAACCACATCTTTTTCCTACAAAGGCTGTCCGCCTGCAGCGAGTTCCAAGAGATGTTTTTCAGGGGCTGAAAAGTCCTTTTTCCTTAGGGGTGAAACACCTTGGCCAAGATTCTCGTGGTTACATCCGGCAAGGGTGGTGTGGGTAAGACCACCACCAGCGCCGCTATCGGTACCGGCCTCGCTCTGCGCGGCCACAAGACAGTCATCGTCGACTTCGACGTCGGTTTGCGTAACCTCGACCTGATCATGGGCTGCGAACGCCGCGTGGTGTACGACTTCGTCAACGTGGTGAACGGCGAAGCCAACCTGCAACAGGCCCTGATCAAGGACAAGCGCCTTGAGAACCTGTACGTGCTGGCCGCCAGCCAGACCCGTGACAAAGACGCGCTGACCAAAGAAGGCGTAGGCAAAGTCCTCGCCGAGCTCAAAGAAACCTTCGAATACGTGGTGTGCGACTCGCCGGCCGGTATCGAAACCGGTGCTCACCTGGCGATGTACTTCGCCGATGAAGCCATCGTCGTCACCAACCCGGAAGTCTCCTCGGTACGTGACTCGGACCGCATGCTCGGCCTGTTGGCCAGCAAGTCCCAGCGCGCCGAAAAAAATCAAGACCCGATCAAGGAGCACTTGCTGCTCACCCGTTACAACCCTGAGCGCGTCAGCAACGGCGAAATGCTCGGTGTTGAAGACGTGAAGGAAATCCTCGCAGTGACCCTGCTGGGCGTGATCCCCGAATCCCAGGCGGTCCTCAAGGCTTCCAACCAAGGTGTTCCGGTAATTCTCGACGACCAGAGCGACGCCGGCCAGGCGTACAGCGATGCAGTTGATCGCTTGCTGGGCAAGACCGTGGAACATCGCTTCCTCGATGTTAAGAAGAAGGGATTCTTCGAGCGTATCTTTGGAGGCAACTAAACAATGAAATTTCTCGACTTCTTTCGCGCCAACAAAAAGCCAAGTACCGCGTCGGTAGCGAAAGAGCGTCTACAGATCATCGTGGCGCACGAACGCGGCCAACGCAGTACCCCGGACTACCTGCCAGCCTTGCAGAAGGAACTGGTCGAGGTGATCCGCAAGTACGTCAATATCGGCAACGATGACGTACATGTCGCCCTGGAAAACGACGGCAGCTGCTCGATTCTGGAACTCAATATCACCCTGCCTGATCGTTAATCGAACAGGCGGCCGCCACGGCGGCTCGATCACCTTGATCCCGTTTGGGAACCGGGTGGCCGAGCCGCCGTTGGCGTTTGTTACGAGGCTGTTTAATGCCGCTGTCCACTATTCATATCCTGCATCAGGACGCCGCCGTCCTGGTGGTGAACAAGCCGACCCTGCTGCTCTCGGTGCCTGGCCGCGCCGATGACAACAAAGACTGCCTGATCACCCGTCTGCAGGAAAACGGCTACCCCGAGGCCCGCATCGTGCATCGCCTGGACTGGGAAACCTCAGGCATCATCCTGCTCGCACGGGACGCCGACAGTCACCGCGAACTGTCGCGCCAGTTTCACGACCGCGAAACCGAGAAAGCCTACACCGCCTTGGCCTGGGGCCAGCCGGAACTGGACAGCGGCAGCGTCGACCTGCCCTTGCGCTACGACCCGCCGACCAAACCCCGCCATGTGGTCGACCATGAATTCGGTAAGCATGCGCTGACCTTCTGGAGGGTGCTGGAACGTTGTGGCGACTGGTGCCGCGTGGAGCTCACGCCGATCACCGGGCGTTCGCACCAGTTACGGGTGCACATGCTGTCGATCGGCCATCCGCTGCTCGGTGATGGTTTGTACGCGCATGAACAAGCCCTGGCCGCCTGGCCGCGTCTGTGCCTGCATGCGAGCATGTTGAGCTTTACGCACCCGCAAAGCGGCGAGCGGCTGCGCTTTGAGTGCCCTGCACCGTTCTAAGCTAAAAATACGGTCAAATGTGGGAGCTGGCTTTTTGTGGCGAGCAAGCTTGCTTGCGCTGGGGTGCGAAGCGCCCCCAAAAAGCCGGCTGCAGCTGCGCTGTCGTGCGCGAGCAAGCTCCCTCGCCACAACAAGCCCGCTCCCACATTTGTTATGTGCAGTTCTCGCCATCGAACGGTAAACTCCGCGCATTGCTGTCTGGAGCTATTTATGCGCGAAGCGTTGAATCAAGGCCTGATCGACTTCCTCAAGGCCTCCCCTACTCCTTTTCATGCCACCGCCGCCCTCGCCCAGCGCCTGGAAGCGGCCGGTTACCAGCGTCTCGACGAGCGCGAAACCTGGGCCACCGAGGCCAACGGGCGCTATTACGTCACCCGTAACGACTCATCGATCATCGCCTTCAAGCTCGGTAAGCATTCGCCGCTGCAAGACGGCATCCGCATGGTCGGCGCCCACACCGACAGCCCGTGCCTGCGGGTCAAGCCCCAGCCGGAGCTGCAACGCCAGGGCTTCTGGCAGTTGGGTGTGGAAGTCTACGGCGGCGCGCTGCTGGCGCCGTGGTTTGACCGCGACCTGTCGCTGGCCGGCCGCGTGACCTTCCGCCGCGACGGCAAGGTCGAGAGCCAACTGATCGACTTCAAGTTGCCGATTGCCATCATCCCCAACCTGGCCATTCACCTGAACCGTGAAGCCAACCAAGGCTGGGCGATCAATGCCCAGACCGAGCTGCCGCCGATCCTTGCGCAGTTTGCCGGTGACGAGCGGGTGGACTTCCGCGCCGTGCTCACCGAGCAGTTGGCCCGCGAGCACGGCCTGAACGCCGATGTGGTGCTCGACTACGAGCTGAGTTTCTACGACACACAAAGTGCTGCGATGATCGGCCTCAATGGCGACTTCATCGCCGGTGCGCGCCTGGACAACCTGTTGTCGTGCTACGCCGGTCTGCAAGCCTTGCTCACCAGCGAAAACGACGAAACCTGCGTGCTGGTGTGCAACGACCACGAAGAAGTCGGCTCCTGCTCGGCCTGCGGCGCCGATGGCCCGATGCTGGAACAGACCCTGCGCCGTCTTCTGCCGGAAGGTGAGGAATTCGTACGCACCATTCAGAAATCACTGTTGGTCTCGGCAGACAATGCCCACGGCGTGCACCCCAACTACGCCGAGAAGCACGACGCCAACCATGGCCCGAAACTCAACGCCGGCCCGGTGATCAAGGTCAACAGCAACCAGCGCTACGCCACCAACAGCGAAACCGCCGGGTTCTTCCGCCATCTGTGCATGGCCCAGGAAGTGCCGGTGCAGAGCTTTGTGGTGCGCAGCGACATGGGCTGCGGCTCGACCATCGGCCCGATCACCGCCAGCCACCTGGGCGTGCGCACCGTGGATATCGGCTTGCCGACGTTTGCCATGCACTCGATCCGTGAGCTGTGTGGCAGCCATGATCTGGCGCACCTGGTGAAGGTGTTGGGCGCGTTTTATGCGAGCCGCGATTTGCCCTGACATCAGGGGCTGAATGCGGTCAAAACTGTGGGAGCGGGCTTGCTCGCGAAAGCGGAGTGTCAGTCAATTCATCTGTAACTGGCACACCGCATTCGCGAGCAAGCGCGCTCCCACAGTTGGTTTTGCATAAACCTGACCCATATCACTCCAACTTTGCATAATCCGACCTAGACTTGTCAGTATTCCCACTCCGACAAGGCCGTCGCCCCATGATCTCCATGTCTTCGTTCCACGCCATGCTCATTCCCATCATCATCGGCATGATCCTGCTCGCGACCGGCTTCAACTTTCGCGACAAGCCCGTGGGTGTGTTTGGCATGTGGATCGGCATGCTGTTGATTCTCGGCACTGTGGTTTACAAGATCCTCGCCAAACTCGCGGAATAACAAATGCACTCGCATTGGGCATAGCGGCCTCGTACACTCGGTCAACTCGTCGTTTTCAAGGTTGACCGCCTCGTGCTTTCCCGTCTGTTTGCCCTGCCCTGCTATTTTCTGATCGCCCTGCTTACGCTGCTGCCCCTTGCGCCAGCACACGCCGTGAGCCTGCCCGGCCTGCTGGGCAGCACCAACAAGACCCAACCCCAGGCCGATGTGCCGCTGGGCCAGTCGCTGGACGAGG
Source organism: Pseudomonas sp. FP2338 (assembly GCF_030687515.1). Lineage (NCBI taxonomy): Bacteria > Pseudomonadati > Pseudomonadota > Gammaproteobacteria > Pseudomonadales > Pseudomonadaceae > Pseudomonas > Pseudomonas sp. FP2338. The sequence goes on from NZ_CP117436.1 coordinate 4,448,571, forward strand.
TGATCAAGACCCTGGAAAACGACCAGCAGCGCACCCAGCTGCTGAGCGACCTGAAGAAGCTGCGCGAAGCCACGCAAAAAGCCCAGCCCGCGACCGAACAAGGCGTGCTCGGCCTGATCGGCAGCACCCTGGCCGAACTTGAATCCCAGTTTTCCGGGGCCGACAGCCCACTGGGACGCTGGTCCAACGAGGTCGACCTGGCCAAGGATGAACTCACGGCGTTGATGCTGCCGGCCACCGAATGGCTGCCGATCATTTTCGGTTTTGCGGTGATCCTGGCAGTGTGGAGCCTGCTGGCCGCCGCGCTGATCTGGCTCAGCCACCGCGTACGTGAACGTTTCGGCCTGCCCGAAGAACTGCCGCAACACCCGCGTACCTGGGACATGGTGCGTTTCGCCCTGCGTAAATTGGGGCCATGGATGATTGCGTTGATCATCACGGTTTACCTCAGCTACGCGCTGCCTTCGTCCCTGGGCAAATCCCTGGCGATGGTGCTGGCCTATGCGCTGGTGGTCGGCACCTGTTTCTCGGCCATCTGCGTGATTGCCTTCTCGGTGCTCGACGGCCCGCACCGCCACCGGGCGCTGTATATCCTGCGTCATCAAGCCTTTCGCCCGCTGTGGTGGATCGGCAGTTTTGCCGCCTTCGGTGAAGCCTTGAGCGACCCAAGGCTGGTTGCGGCGCTTGGCCCGCACCTGGCGCACACTGCCGCGACCGTCGCCAATGTGATGGCGGCGCTGTCCACCGGCGTGTTTATCCTGCGCTTCCGCCGCCCGATTGCTCACCTGATCCGTAACCAGCCGCTGTCACGTCGCCTCACACGCCGCGCCCTCACCGACACGCTCTCGATTATCGGCTCCTTCTGGTACATCCCGGCGCTGTTGCTGGTGGGTATCTCGCTGTTCGCCACCTTCCTGTCGGCCGGCGACACCAGCACCGCGCTGCGCCAATCGCTGCTGTGCACGGTGTTGCTGGTGTTGTGCATGGTGATCAACGGGCTGGTGCGCCGTCATGCGCTCAAGCCGCAACGTGGGCACAAGCGCCACGCGCTGTACTCCGAACGCCTGAAAAGCTTCGTCTACACCCTGGCCCATCTGGTGGTGTGGCTGGTGTTTATCGAGCTGGGCCTGCGCGTGTGGGGCCTGTCGATGATTCGCTTCACCGAAGGTGACGGCCATGAAGTCAGCGTCAAACTGTTCGGCCTGGGCGGCACGCTGCTGTTTGCCTGGCTGATCTGGATCCTCAGCGACACCGCGATCCATCATGCCCTCACCCGCTCGCGCAAAGGCCTGGCCAATGCGCGTGCGCAGACCATGATGCCGCTGATCCGCAACGTGCTGTTCGTGACCATTTTTATCATCGCCGCCATCGTCGCCCTGGCGAACATGGGCATGAACGTCACACCGCTGCTGGCCGGTGCCGGTGTAATCGGTATCGCCATCGGTTTCGGCGCACAGTCGCTGGTAGCCGACTTGATCACCGGCCTGTTCATCATCATCGAAGACTCCCTGGCGATTGATGACTACGTGGATGTCGGCGGCCACCTCGGCACCGTCGAAGGCCTGACCATCCGCACCGTGCGCCTGCGCGACATCGACGGCATCGTGCACACCATCCCGTTCAGCGAAATCAAGAGCATCAAGAACTACTCGCGGGAATTCGGCTACGCGATCTTCCGGGTGGCGATCCCCTTCAACATGGAGATCGACGACGCCATCAAGCTGATGCGCGATGTCGGCCAGAAAATGCGCAACGACCCACTGCAACGCCGCAATATCTGGTCGCCGCTGGAAATTCAGGGCGTTGAGAGCTTTGAGTCCGGCAGCGCGATCCTGCGGGCGCGCTTCAAGACCGCACCGATCAAGCAGTGGGAAGTGTCACGGGCGTTCAACCTGTCACTCAAGCGCCATCTGGATGAAGCCGGGCTGGACCTGGCGACACCGCGCCTGAGCGTGCAGGTGGTGACCGCCGGTACGGTGCAGGAGAAAGATCAACAACAATAAACAAGGAGAGGTCTGTATGCGTTTGAACGGTCTGACACACCAATGGGTTTTCGGCATGCTGTGCGGGCTCGCCAGCAGCGCGGTGATTGCCGCCAGCAATGGCCAGGGCAATGACCTGGAGAGTGCCCGGGAAGAAATCGCCACCCAGGCCAAAATCCTCGAACCGGCGTTGCTGGAAACCCGCCGCGATATCCACGCCCACCCCGAGTTGGGCAATACCGAAACCCGCACCGCCGAACTGGTCGCCAAACAACTGCGCGACCTGGGCCTTGAAGTCAAGACCGGCGTGGCCCGCACCGGCGTCGTCGCCATCTTGAAAGGTGCGCTGCCCGGCCCGACCGTGGCCCTGCGCGCCGACATGGATGCGCTGCCGGTCAAGGAAGTCGCCGACCTGCCCTTCGCCTCCAAAGCCAAAGGCACCTACCTGGGCAAGGAAGTCGACGTGATGCACGCCTGCGGCCACGATGCTCACACGGCAATCCTGCTGAGCACCGCGAAAATCCTCACCGGCATGCGCGAGCGCCTGCCCGGCACCGTGGTGTTTTATTTCCAGCCGGCCGAAGAAGGCCCGAGCGACTTTATCCCCGACGGCAAAAACACCTGGGGCGCGAAAATGATGGTGCAGGAAGGCGTGATGAAAGCGCCCAAACCGGACGCGGTGTTCGGCCTGCATGTCTGGGCCGGTGTGCCCGCCGGGCAGATCGCCTACCGCCCTGGCCCGACCCTGGCCAGCTCCGATGACCTGCGCATCAAGATCCTCGGCAAACAGACCCACGCCGGCCGCCCGTGGGACGGCATCGACCCGATCACCGTCGGCGCGCAGGCCATTGTCGGTTTGCAAACCGTGGTGAGTCGGCGCACCGACATCTCGTCATTTCCGTCGGTGGTGAGCATCGGCACCATCAATGGCGGCACCCGCTACAACATCATCCCCGAGTCGGTGGACATGAGCGGCACCATCCGCTCCTACGACTACGGCATTCGCCAGAAGCTGCACGCGGACGTGCGCCAGACCGTGGAGAAAATCGCCGAAAGCGGCGGCGCCAAGGCCGAAGTCACGATCATCGAAAAATACGACCCGACCATCAACAACCCGGCACTCACCGAGAAAATGCTGCCAAGCCTGCGTTGGGCGGCCAAGGATGATGTGGTGCAAGGCCCACTGGTGGGCGGCGCCGAGGACTTCTCGTTTTACGCCAAGGAAGCACCCGGGTTGTTTGTGTTTCTGGGCGTGACGCCGAGGGACCAGGACATGAGCAAAGCGGCGCCGAACCATAATCCGGGGTTCTTCGTGGATGAGTCGGCGTTGGTGGTGGGGGTGCGGACGCTGGCGTCGTTGGCGACGGATTACCTGTATACCAACACACCGCAGTAAGGCTTTATGTGGGAGATTCTATGGTTGAGGGGCAACCCTCAACCATAGAATCTCCCACAGTGTGTCAGCCAGCCAGCGCAGCGCCATCCATCTTCTGGCGCAGGCTCAGCGGGCGCATGTCAGTCCAGGTTTCTTCGATGTAAGCCAGGCACTCTTTCTTCATGCCGCTCTTGCCCACGGTGCGCCAGCCTTCGGGCACCACTTTGTAGTCGGGCCAGATGGAATACTGTTCTTCGTGGTTGACCACTACCTGAAACAGGATGTCGTCGCGGTCAAATACTGAGGTCATTGCTGTTCTCCATCGCTAAAAAACTGGCTGCGCACCACGCGCAGCACTGATATCTGTAGAAACGTACCAAGCCCGCTAAAAATTAGAGGCTGGCGACGGCTGCCGCCAAGGCGCGCCCGAAGATCTCGGCCACGCGGTCGACTTCAGCGGCGGTGATCACCAGCGGCGGCAGGAAACGCACCACGCTGCCGTGCCGGCCGCCCAGCTCGAGGATCAGGCCACGCTTGAGGCATTCGCGCTGCACCAGCGGCGCCAGTTGGCGATGCACCGGCGGGTGGCCCTGGGTATCGGGCGTGCCGTTGGGGTCGACCAGCTCAACGCCCAGCATCAGCCCGCGCCCACGAATATCGCCCAGGTGCGGGAAGTCGCGCTGCAGGATGCGCAGGTGCTCCGCCAGGCGCTCGCCCATGGCCGCCGCGTGGCCGGCCAGGTCGTGTTCCTTGAGGTAGCGCATCACCGCCGAGCCTGCCGCCATCGCCATTTGGTTACCCCGGAAAGTCCCGGCATGCGCGCCTGGCAACCAGGTGTCGAGCCAGTCGCGATACACCACCACCGCCAGCGGCAAGCTGCCGCCGATGGCCTTGGACATCACCACAACGTCGGGGATGATGCCGGCGTGTTCAAAGGCAAACATCTTGCCGGTGCGGCCAAAACCGCTCTGGATTTCATCCACGATCAAGGCCACACCGGCCTGTTCAGTGATACGGCGCAGGCCGCGCAACCAGTCAAGATCGGCCGGGATCACGCCGCCCTCGCCCTGTACCACCTCGACAATCACCGCCGCTGGTAACAGCACGCCGGCTTCCGGGTCGTTGAGCAGGTTCTCCAGGTAATGCAGGTTGACCCGCACGCCCTCGGCCCCGCCCAGGCCGAATGGGCAGCGGTAGTCATAGGGGTACGGCAAAAATTGCACGCCATTACCCAGCAGAGCGCCCAAGGGCTTTTTCGGCCCCAGGCTGCCCATCAGGCTCAGCGCGCCCTGGCTCATGCCGTGATAACCGCCCTGGAACGACAGCACCGTGCTGCGACCGGTGGCGGTGCGCACCAGCTTCAACGCGGCTTCCACCGCGTCGGTGCCGGTGGGGCCGCAAAACTGGATTTTCGCTTCCTGCGCAAGCGTTGCCGGCAACAGGCCAAACAGATCCTGGACGAATTGGTCTTTGACTGGCGTAGTGAGGTCGAGCGTGTGCAATGGCAGCTCATCGCTCAGCACCTGCTGGATGGCTGCGATCACCACCGGGTGGTTGTGACCGAGCGCCAAGGTGCCTGCACCGGCGAGGCAGTCGATAAAGCTGCGGCCTTCGACGTCTTCCACGTAGATGCCCTTGGCCCGCTTGAGCGCCAGCGGGATACGCCGAGGATAGCTGCGGGCGTTGGACTCTTGCTGGCGCTGGCGGGCCAGCAACGGGGTTTCTTCGAAGTGGTAGAGCGTTTCAACCGGTGCTGCGCCTGCATGCACCGGTGCGTCTTCGATACGGCTGGTAGCGACTGACATCTCTCGATCCCTCAATACGCGGGTAGGGGTGACCAAATGGGCGATCCGCGTATGTGCGGATTTCATGTTCTGGAGACGCACCAGCGGTGGGGGGATTTAGGCTTGTTGTGGTTTTTGATAGAAGGCGGGACGCGCAGCGTCCCAGGCAGCATTCCCACGCTCAGAGCGTGGGAACGATCAAATACCTCGATACCGCTCATTCAACGCATACAAAATCGCGCACGTCTCGCCATCCAACCCCCCACAATAATCCCGGTGACGAAAGCGCATCTGAAACGCCCGCGTGCGCAGTTCAAACTCACGACGATTCAAGGCCGGTTTATATCCGAACCGCTGAAACGCCCGTTCCAGCTCCACCTCCGGCGGCAACCCCAGGCAAAACCGCCGCTGATACATCGCCCGTGTTGCCTCATCAAACCAGGCGCCGATCCCGGCCTCGAACAAACATTGCCAGGGCAACCGAGGCCCAGGATCACTCTTGCGCCAATACGCCACATCCGAATGCCCGAGCACATCCAGAGGCCCCACCTGCGGGTAACGCCCAAGAATGTCGCGAACCAACGCAATCAATATATCTACCTGCTCCGGGCCATACTCGGGAAAGGAAAACACCCCGCCATCCTCCCGCGCCAGATTGATAATCTCGATACCAATCGCACAGCTGTTGAGGTTGTCGCGCCCGCCCCAATGGCTAACGCCGGCATGCCAGGCACGCTTGTCCTCGTCCACCAGGCGAAACACCCGCAACTCGTCATAACCGGCAGCGCGGTAACTGCACTCATCAGGATCAGGGAGCAAATAGTGCGCACTGACGCCACCTCGGGTCAGTGTGCGCAAGGACGTTGCAAAGGGCGCTGCGGTGTAGTGCAGGATGATCTGCCGCACGGGTTTGCCGTTGCGCTGATTAAAATCCCTGGCCGGGAAACTGCTGTCGATCACTAACATAAGAACCATCCTTTTCAATACAAGCCGAGTCATTCAGCCCGTTCAAACGCAAAAAATTACCGCCATCCTGAAGGTATGAATTTCAGGCTGGCGGTAACTATTTAGTGTTTGAAGAAAAGTGTTCAGCGCCGCAGCGGCATGCCCAAGTCGACCCGCAGGCCATCAGGTTGGCTGTCGAATTTCAGCGAGCAGGAGCAGCGCTGCACGATGGCCTGCACGATCGCCAGGCCCAAGCCACAGCCCTCGCTGCTGCCATTACGCCAGAAACGTTGGGTCAGGTATTGCAGGTCTTCGGCAGAAATCTGTTTGCCATGGTCGCGCACGCGAAACACCACCGTGTCGGCGCTGGTGAACACGTTCAGCTCCACGCGAGTGTCACCCGGCGTATGGCGCAACGCGTTATCCAACAGGTTACGCAGGGCCGCTACCGCCAACGCCACCGGCATCTCCACCGGGGATTGTGTGAGGTTGTCCGCCAGGATCAGGTCGATACGGCGGTTATCGCCGGCATTGGCATCCTGAATCGCCAGCCGCGCCACTTGTTCGGCGCTCGATTGCAAGCCATCGTCAAACGACAGGCTGCCCTCGACCCGCGCCAGCAGCAGCAATTGCTCCAGGGTGCGATGCAAGCGGTCGGCGCCTTCTTCGGCGTGGGCCAGGGACTGGTCGCGGGCCGCGCCGTCGGTCATGCGGGCCACTTGCAGGTGGGTCTTGATCGCCGTCAGCGGGCTGCGCAGTTCGTGGGCGGCATCGCCGGTGAGCCGGCGCTCGCGCTCGATGGTCTTGGCGATGCGCTGCAACAGCTGGTTCTGGGTGTCGAGCAGCGGCTTCAATTCGCTGGGCAGCGGGTGAATCTGCAGCGGTTCAAGGGAATCGGCACTGCGGCGCATCAGGGCATCGCGCATGCGGTTAAGGGGCAGCAGGCTTTGGCCGATGCCCAGCCACAACAGGCACAGGCAACCCAGCAGGGCCACGCCCACCGGCACCGAGGCCGCCAGCAGGATCGACAGGTTCAGCGCCTCACGCTCCACCTGGCGGTCGGCGGTGGTGATCAGCAGGTCGCCACGGGACAAGGTGAAGCTGCGCCAGCCCACACCGTCGATAATCTGGTCGCGAAAGCCACTTTTGCGTGACTCCAGGCCCTCGTCGGGGGTCATGTGGCTGCGCGCCAGGATTTCCCCGTGCAGGGAGCTGACCTGGCAGGCCATGCCGCCTGGCACGTTGAGTTGTTCAGTGCGCAAATGCGTAGGCGCGCCGCTCACACTGGCCAGGCCCGGCATTTGCTCGGTCAGCCCGGCCACCATGCGCGCCGATGCCACCAGGCGCTGGTCGAGGGAAAACATCATCTGGTTGCGCAGATCGTTGAGCATCCAGGCGGCAGCCAGGACCCAGATCAGCACAAAAGCAGCGCCCAACTTGAACGTCAGGCGCAGGCGCAAACTCATCACGACGCGTCCTCTCCCCCATCCGCCGTGCCCAGGCGATAACCCAGGCCGCGCACGGTTTCGACGATGCCGTTACCCAATTTGCGCCGCAGGTGGTGGATGTGCACGTTGAGGGCGTTGCTTTCCAGTTCGTCGTTGAAGCCGTAGACGCTGTCTTTGAGTTGTTCGCTGGACAGCACGCGGCCCTTGTTATGCAACAGGGCCTGCAACAAGGCTTGCTCGCGACGTGACAGGTCGACCGGCTGGCCGGCCAGGAAGGTCTCGCGGCTGCTGGGGTCGTAGGCCAGTTGGCCATGTTCGATCAGGTTGACCCGGCGCCCCGCCACCCGACGCAGCAATGTTTGCAGGCGTGCGGCAAGTTCACGCAGGTCGAAGGGCTTGAGCAGGTAGTCGTCGGCACCGGCTTGCAGGCCGTCGACACGGTTGGTGACCGAGTCGCGGGCGGTGAGGATCAGCACCGGGATTTCCAGGCCCTGGCTGCGCTGTTGTTGCAGCAACTTGAGGCCGTCTTCATCGGGCAAGCCCAGGTCGAGCACCATGATGTCGAACGTGGCGGCCTTGAGCATCGCGCGTGCGGCGGCGGCCGAAGCCACGCGCTCGACGGTAAAACCCTGGGCGCCAAGCCCGGCCACAATGCCGCTGGCGATCAGTTCGTCGTCTTCACAGACCAGTACGTGCATGGTTAACCCTTCATGAAAGATGGGGGAATTAAAGGTTGGGCGGATTAAGCGCCGATTATGCCGTGAAAACCGACAGGCTCAGTTTAGAATAGCGCCCGGTTAATCATCGGTTAATCAACACCACACATTGTGTGCCTAACTTGCATCGAACTAAGGCTTGACCATGCGGTATCTGTTTACCTTTCTGCTGGTGTTATTCGCAGGGTTCGCCCAGGCCGCGCCGGGCAATCCATTCGAGACCAAACCCGATTTCCTGCCGGTGGGCAAAGCGTTCACCTTTACCTCCGAGCGTCTTGAAAGCGGCGAAACCCAGCTGTATTGGCAGATTGCCGACGGATATTACCTTTACCAGCAACGCATGAAGTTCGACGGCCTGGCCGAAAAGCCCGTGCTGCCGCAAGGCGAAGCCCACAGCGATGAGTTCTTCGGCGAGCAGCAAGTGTACCGCCAGGGCCTCGAAGTGAAGATCCCGGCCGGTGCCACCGGGCAGGTCAAGCTGGGCTGGCAGGGCTGCGCCGATGCGGGCCTGTGCTACCCGCCACAGTCGATTACCGTGGACCTGGGCGGCAACCCGGCCGTAGCGGCCACCGCGCAAGCCCAGGACCAAAGCCTGGCCAGCGGTCTGCAACAGCGCAGCCTGGGCTGGAGCCTGCTGGTGTTCTTTGGCCTGGGCCTGCTGTTGGCATTTGCCCCGTGCTCGCTGCCGATGCTGCCGATCCTCGCCGGCTTGGTGGTGGGCAGCGGCGCCAGCCCGCGTCGTGGTTTTGCCCTGGCCAGCAGCTACGTGGTGTGCATGGCGCTGGTGTATGCGGCGCTCGGCGTACTGGCCGCGCTGCTGGGCGGCAACCTTGCCGCCCTGCTGCAAACGCCGTGGATCCTTGGCAGTTTTGCCGCGCTGTTTGTGATTCTGGCCTTGCCGATGTTCGGCTTCTTTGAACTGCAACTGCCGGCCTTCCTGCGTGATCGCCTGGATAACGTCAGCCGCCAGCAAAGCGGCGGCAGCCTGGTCGGCGCCGGGATTCTCGGTGCGCTGTCCGGCCTGTTGGTCGGCCCGTGCATGACTGCACCACTGGCGGGCGCCCTGCTGTATATCGCCCAGAGCGGCAACGCGTTGCACGGCGGTTTGATCCTGTTCGCCATGGGTATCGGCATCGGTATTCCGCTGTTGCTGCTGGTGACGGTGGGCAACCGTTTCCTGCCCAAGCCGGGCACCTGGATGAACGTGCTCAAGGGCATCTTCGGTTTCCTGTTCCTCGGCACCGCCGTGCTGATGATTCGCCCGGTAGTCGGCGAAAGCCTGTGGCTCGGCCTGTGGGGCGTCTTGGCGCTGGTGATGGCCTACTGCGGCTGGACCCTGGCCCGCGAATACGGCCTGGCGGCCAAGGTATTCGGCGCCGGTTCCCTGGTGCTGGGCCTGTGGGGCGCAGTGCTGGTAGTGGGCGCGGCCGGTGGCAGCGACGACCTGTGGCAACCGTTGAAGGTCTACAGCGGCTCGAAGATGGCTGCTGCGCCCAGCGCCCACGACGCCTTCATGACCATCAACGACCCGGCCGTGCTGCAAAGCCAGCTCGACAGCGCCAAGGCCCAGGGCCAATGGGTGCTGGTGGACTACTACGCCGACTGGTGCGTGTCATGCAAAATCATGGAAAAACAAGTCTTCGGCCAACCCCAAGTGATGGACGCCCTCAAAGACGTGCGCCTGTTGCGCCTGGACGTCACCGCCGACAACGCCGCCAGCCGTGAGCTGCTCGGGCGCTACAAGGTGCCGGGGCCACCGAGCTTCGTGTGGATCGGCCCGGACGGTGAAGAACGTCGCGCCCAACGCATCACCGGCGAAGTGAATGCCGCCGCCTTCCTGCAACGCTGGACGCAAACCCGAGACGCGCGCTGATGCTGACCCTGACCATCGGTACGTTCGCCATCGCCCTGAATCACATCCTGCTGATCAGCGCGCTGATCCTCGCCACGCTGGTGGGCTGGCGCGTGGCCAAGCGCGGCGGTGAAAACCCCGAATCGGTGCTGTTCAGCCTGTTTTTGCTGGGCATGCTGGTGGCACGCTTAAGCTTTGTACTGATGTACTGGAGCGACTACAGCCACGATCCACTGCAGATGGTCGACTTGCGCGACGGCGGCTTCCTGCCTTGGCCCGGCGTGATCGCCCTGGTGCTGGGCGCCGTGTTCTACGGCTGGCGCCGCCCGGCCATGCGCACGCCACTGAGTGCCGGGGTGGTCACCGGGCTGGTGTTCTGGGGCCTGACCAGCGTGTCCCTGAGCCTCTACGACAAGGGCGCACAACTGCCGGATATCACTTTGCGCAACGCCAATGGTGACGTGGTGCAACTGGCCGACTACAAAGGCGGCCCGCTGGTGATCAACCTCTGGGCCACCTGGTGCCCGCCGTGCCGCCGCGAAATGCCGGTACTGGAGCGCGCGCAACACCAGCGCCCGGACGTGACCTTCCTGTTCGTCAACCAGGCCGAAAGCATGCAAAGCGTCAGCACCTTTCTCGCCACCCAGGGCCTGACCCTCGACAACGTGCTGTTTGATGCCAGCGGCCGCCTCGGCCAGGCCGTGGGTTCGATGGCCTTGCCGACAACTCTGTTCTACCAAGCCGATGGGCGCCTGATCAACAGCCACCTGGGCGAGTTGTCCCAGGCCAGCCTGGCCCGTGCCATGGAACCCTTCGACACTGCCCCTGCTGCCACAAGGAAACCGACATGCCAAGACTCCGCCACCTGCTGACCCTGCTGCCGCTGACGCTTGCGGCCACACTGGCCCAGGCCGAAGACTGGCCGGCGCCGATCAAACAGATCGAAGCCAAGGGTGCCAAGATCCTCGGCAAGTTCGACGCGCCCAGCGGCCTCACCGGCTACGCTGCGCAATACCAGAACCGTGGCATGGCCCTGTACCTGACCGCCGACGGCAAAAGTGTGCTGGCCGGTAACCTGTACGACGCACAAGGCAATGACCTGAGCAGCGCGCCACTGGAAAAACTGGTGTACGCGCCGATGGCCAAGGAAGTCTGGGCCAAGATGGAACACAGCAACTGGATCCAGGACGGCGACAAAAACGCGCCGCGCATCGTCTACCTGTTCAGCGACCCCAACTGCCCGTACTGCAACATGTTCTGGGAACAGGCACGCCCGTGGGTCAAGGCCGGCAAGGTGCAATTGCGCCACATCATGGTCGGCATCATTCGCGAAGACAGCCCAGGCAAATCCGCCGCGCTGCTGGCCGCCAAAGACCCGCAAAAAGCCCTGGAAGCACACGAAGCCGCCGGCAAGGGCAGCAAATTGCAGGCGCTGGACAAGATCCCGGCAGATATCGAAGCCAAGCTCGATGCCAATATGAAGTTGATGGAAGAGCTGGAACTGTCGGCGACGCCGGCAATTTTCTATCGGGATGACAAGGGCGGCTTGCAGCAACAGCAAGGCGCGCCGTCGCCGGACAAGCTGGTGAAGATTCTCGGGCCTAAATAAGCGGCGCCAGGGCCGACGCATTCGCGAGCAAGCCCGCTCCCACCTTTTGAATTGTGAATACATTCAAGTGTGGGAGCTGGCTTGCCTGCGATGAGGCCCGCGCAGTCAGCGAAGGTTACAGGCCCTCCAACTCCGCCATCAAATCACTCAACCGATCCACCTTCTCCTCACTGATCTCATTGGCCGCCAGCCCGTCGATGTACTCGGCCAACTCCGCCACCGTGCTGCACTCGAACATTGCCCGCAGCGGCACATCCCGTTGCAGGGTTTTCTGCACCCGCGAGGCAATCTGTGTGGCCAGCAATGAATGCCCGCCCAGCTCGAAGAAGTTGTCCTGCACGCCTACCCTTTCGACCTTCAACACCTCAGCCCAAATCGCCGCCAAGGTAGCTTCCAGTTCGTTGCGCGGCGCCAGGTAGTCCTGGCTGTGCAGTTGGCCTATCTCCATGGCCGGCAGAGCGTTGCGGTCCAGCTTGCCATTGGCGTTCAGCGGCAAGCGGTCGAGCCATAGCCAGTGCAGCGGCACCATGTATTCCGGCAATTCAGCGCGCAGGCGTTGCTTGACACGGTCCATGCGCTCACCTGGGTTCAAGGCTTCATCGGCCGCCACCAGGTAACCCACCAAATGCTTGCCGTTGACGCCTTCCTGCACGCCGACTGCCGCATCCCGCACTTCTGGCTGTTCATGCAGGCGGGCTTCGATTTCACCCAGTTCGATGCGGTAACCGCGAATCTTCACCTGATGGTCGATACGCCCGACATATTCCAGCACGCCATCGCTGCGCCGACGCGCCAGGTCGCCAGTGCGGTACAACCGTTCGCCCGGCGCACCAAACGGGTTCGGCACAAACACTTGGGCGCTGCGCAATGGGTCGCTGACATAACCACGCCCTACGCCCGTGCCTGCCACACACAACTCGCCCACCGCACCTTGCGGCACCAGCTCCAGCGCGCCATCGAGCAGGTATAAGCGGTTGTTGTCGGTTGGCGTGCCAATCGGCAGGTACGCGCCACGGGTCGACGCCAGGTCAACGCGGAAGAACGCCACGTCATCCGAGCACTCCGCCGGGCCATAAGCGTTGACCAAGCCGATGTCGGGGTAACGCAGCAACCACTGATGCGCCAGCTCCGGCGGCATGGCTTCACCCGTCGGCAGCATCCAGCGCAAGCCATCCAGGCTCATGCGTTCTTGAGCGAGCATGCCCTGGATCAGCGACGGCACACTCTCCAGCACAGTGATGCCTTGGGCCTGCACATGCGCCAGCAAACCCTGCGGATCATGGGCGATGCTGTTCGGCACAATATCCACCCGCGCGCCAAACAGCGGCGCGGCGAGGAACTGCCACACGGAAATATCGAAGCTCTGCGAAGCGGTCTGCGCGATCACATCTGCCTCGCTCAGTTGCAGATACGGCACCTTGCTCAACTGGTTATTGAGCATGCCGCGCTGTTCCACCATCACGCCTTTGGGCAACCCCGTGGAGCCGGAGGTGTAGATCACATAGGCGAGGTTATCCGGCGCGCTGTAGATGCCCGGGTTTTGCCCACGACCGGGCACTTCTTCCCAGACCAGCAACTGGCAGTCGGTGCCGTCCAGCAACTCAATCGCCTGCTCGCGGCACGCCTCAGTGCACACCAGCAACGGCGTGCGGCTCAGGTCGATGATGCGGTTCAAACGCTGGCTCGGCAGACCTGGGTCCAGCGGCAGGTAACCGGCACCGGCCTTGAAACTGCCGATGATCATGCCGAGCAAATCCAGGTTACGCTCGGCCAGCAGCGCCACCGGCTGATCCAGCCCGACACCGGCCTCGATCAGCGCGTAGCCCAGGCCGTTGCTACGGCGGTTCAATTCATCGTAGGTCCATTGCTGGTCCAGGCAACTGGCGGCGATGCGCTGCGGATGTTGCGTCACCTGCGCTTCGAACAACTCGATGTAACTGCGCTCCAGCGGGTAGTCATGCTCGCTCTGGTTGCAGCCGTCGACCAGGAACGCCCGCTCCTGCTCACCAATCAGCGGCAAGTCCGCCATGTCGCCATGGAAGCCCTGCACCAACGCCAGCAGCAAGCGCTTGAACTCGCCGAGCATGCCTTGCACGGTGGTTGCATCGAAATAACGCTGGTCGTAGGACAGGTGCAAGCCGAGGTCATCGCCCGGATAACACACGGCCGTCAGCGGGAAGTTGGTGTGGGTGCGGCCGGAATCCGATGTGGCGTTCAGGCTTTGCGCACGGTCCAGCACCGAGACTTCCACCGGCGCGTTTTCAAACACAAACAGGCTGTCGAACAGCGGCTGGCCCTTGGGCAGTTCGCTGTGTTCCTGAATAGTCACCAGCGGCAGGTATTCGTATTCGCGCAGTTGCATATTGCTGTCGAGCAGGCCGCTCAGCCACTGGCGCACGCTGCAAGGCTGGTCGTCTTCCGGCAGTTTCACCCGCAGCGCGATGCTGTTGATAAACAGGCCGACGGTGCGTTGCATCTCGGGCATTTCCACTGGGCGCCCAGCCACCGTGACGCCGAACAACACGTCTCGATCACCGCTCAATCGCCGCAGCACCAAGGCCCACGCCGCCTGGGCGAAGGTGTTGACGGTGAGTTGATGGGCCTGGGCCAGTTCGCGCAATTGCGCACCCTCGCGGGCATCCAGGCGGGTGTAGCAATCGCCCACCACCATGCCGCCGCTGTGGCCTGCGTGTTCACGCAGGAACGGCCGGTCGCTCGGGATCGGCGTGGTGCGCTCGAAGCCTTGCAGGTTCTGTTGCCACCACTGGCGTGCTTCATTCAGGTTCTGGCGTTGCAGCCAGGCGATGTAATCGCGGTAGCGTGGCGGCGTGGCCAATTGTGCATCGCGGCCCTCGCCCAAAGCCATGTAGATATCGAAGAAATCATTCATCAGCAACGAGCGGCACCAGGCATCGATCAGGATGTGGTGGTTGCTCATCATGAACCAGTAGCGCGCCTCGCCCACGCGGATCAGGCGCAGGTGGAACGGCGCCTGGTTGAGCAGATCAAAACCGGCTTCGCGCTCGGCCTTGAGCAAGGCTTGCAGGCGCGGCTCCTGCTCGGCTTCGGGGTCATGGCTCCAATCCAGGTACTCGATCGGCGTGCTGCCCGGCTTGTGGATCACCTGCAGCATGTCCTCGCCGACGTTCCAGCAGAACGACGCACGCAAGGCTTCATGCCGGGCGATCACCGCCTGCCAGGCCTGGGCGAAACGCTCGGGGTCGAGGGCGCTGTTGATGCGGTAGCGGTCCTGCATGTAATAGAGGCCGGTGCCCGGCTCCAGCAAGGTGTGCAGCAGCAGGCCTTCCTGCATCGGCGTCAGCGGGTAGACGTCTTCGATGACGTTGGCCGGCACCGGCAAGCTGTCGAGCTGCGTTTGAGTCAGGTGCGCCAGCGGGAAGTCGGACGGCGTCAGGCCACCCGCCTCGTCGTTGAGGCAATGCGCGATCAGGCTTTGCAGCTCGCTCAAGTACGCCCCCGCCAGTTCACGGATGGTCTGCGGATCATGGCGCTCACGGCTGAAGGTCCAGCGCAGCAGCAACTCACCGCCATACACCTGGCTGTCGACACTCAGCTCATTGGGCAGCGGCGCATCCGGGTCGTGGGCCAGGCCAGCCGACTCATCCAGCGGGTGGAACAGTGCATCGGCGCCGAAGCTCTGGTCGAACTGGCCCAGGTAGTTGAAGGTGATCTGCGCCGTCGGCAGCGCGGCCACGGCCTGCTTGCACTGATCGTCTGCCAGGTAACGCAGCACGCCATAACCCAGGCCTTTGTGCGGCACGCCGCGCAGTTGTTCCTTGATGGCCTTGATCGATTCGCCCTGCCCGGCGTGCGGTGTCAGGCGCAGCGGGTAAGCACTGGTGAACCAGCCGACGCTGCGGGTCAGGTCGATTTCATCGAACAGGGTTTCACGGCCATGGCCTTCCAGTTGAATCAAGGTCGAGGCGTGCCCCGTCCAGCGGCACAGCACGCGGGCCAAGGCGGTCAGCAGCAGGTCGTTGACTTGGGTGCGATACGCGCTCGGCGCCTGTTGCAGCAACTGGCGGGTGTGTTCGGCACCCAGGCGCACGCTGACGGTTTGAGCCTCGCGGTTGCGCAGTGAACCCTGTGGGCGCTCGACCGGCAACGCCACTGCCGGGCCGGCCAGTTGGTCTTGCCACAGGCTCAACTCTTCACGCAGGGACTCGCTGCCGGCATAAGCGCGCAAGCGCGCAGCCCAATCGCGCAATGCGCTGGTTTTGGCCGGCAGGCTGACGGACTGGCCGTCGCTCAACTGGCGATAAACCGTTTGCAGGTCCTCCAGCAGTACGCGCCACGACACGCCGTCCACCGCCAGGTGATGAATCGCGATCAGCAGGCGTTGCTGGCCTTGCGGGCCGTCCACCAGCAAAGCCCGTAACAGTGGGCCATGCTCAAGGTCCAGGCTGCGTTGAGTGTCAGTGAACAGCACGGTGCAATCCTGCATGTCGCGCACTTGCGCCTGCATCAGCACGCCGCCTTGGGGCACGGCCAAGTGCTCGGCATGCCAGTGTGCGTCGCGCTTGGAGAAGCTCAGGCGCAAGGCGTCGTGATGCTCCAGCACCGCCAGCAGCGCTTGCTCCAGGCGATGGGGCTCCAGCAATTGCAGTGGTTTGAGCAGCAATGCCTGGTTCCAGTGCTGACGGTTGGGGATCTCGGTATCAAAGAACCAGTGCTGGATCGGCGTCAGGCCCGAACTGCCGGTGAGCAGGCCTTGCTCGGCGGTTACCTGTTCGCTACGCGTGGCCACAGCGGCCAGGGTTTGCACGGTCTGGTGCTGGAACAAATCCCGTGGGCTGAAATGGATCCCGGCCTGCCGCGCACGGCTGACCACCTGGATCGACAGGATCGAGTCGCCGCCCAGCTCAAAGAAATTATCGTCCAGGCCGACTTGTTGCACGTTCAACACCGCGCACCAAATGGCCGCCAGGCTTTGCTCCAGCTCATTGCGTGGCGCCACGTAGGTTTGGCGATTGGCTTCAGGGTCGGGCTGCGGCAAGGCGCGGCGGTCGAGTTTGCCATTAGCGGTCAGCGGCATGCTGTCGAGCACGATCAGGTGCGCAGGCACCATGTAGTCCGGCAGTTGGGCCTTGAGGTGCGCCTTCAACGCTTCGCGCAAGGTGGCAGGGTCGGCGTCGCTGACCAGATAGGCCGCCAGCTGTTTACCACTGGCTGAATCCAGCGCCAGCACCACTGCTTCGCGCACGGCTGCGTGCTCCAGCAGGCGCGTTTCAATTTCGCCCAGTTCGATACGGAAACCGCGAATCTTCACTTGATGGTCGATACGGCCCAGGTACTCCACCAGGCCGTCGGCGCGTTGGCGCACCAGATCGCCGGTGCGGTACAAACGGCCGCCATCGGCAGCAAACGGATCGGCGACAAACCGCTCGGCCGTCATGCCAGGGCGTTCGTGATAACCCTGGGCCAGACCGGCCCCGCCCACATACAGCTCACCGGTCGCGCCTTGGGGCACCAGCGCCAGGTCGGCGTCGAGGATATAGGCCACGCGAGCGCCGATGATGCTGCCGATCGGCACGCTGGCGGCGCCCTCTTCCAACACCTCCGGCGCCAGGCTGGCCAGCGGCATCACCACGGTTTCGGTCGGGCCATAGGCGTTGAAAAACAGCTCGGGCTGAAACGCTGCACGGATACGCTGCAAGTGCTCGCCGGTCAGTGCCTCGCCGCCGGTGATGCACATGCGCACCGGCAAGGTCTGCTGCTGGGTTGCCAGCCATTGCGCCAACTGGCTGCCGTAGCTAGGGGTAAAGCCGAGGATATTGATGCCATGGGTGCGGATCAGCGCACAGATTTCTTCGGCATCCCACTGGCCTTGGGCGCGCAACACCACCTGCGCACCGCTGAGCAGCGGCACCAGCAAACGCTCGGTGGCGGCGTCGAAGTTGATGGAGTAGAAGTGCAGCTCGCAATCATCCGCGCGCATGCCAAAGCGCTCGATCACGGCCTGGCAATGCATGGCGATTTCACCGTGGGACACCACCACACCCTTCGGCTTGCCCGTGGACCCGGAGGTGTAGATCAGGTACGCCTGATGTTGCGGCAGGCTGATAAAGGGCAGCGCGTCGGCGGGGTAATTGGCCAACACCGGCAAGTCATCTTCCAGGCACCAGCACGCGACCGTCGCCGGCAATTCGCCAAGGGCTTCGAACATCGCCGCATCGCTGAGCAGCAGGCCGATGCCGCTGTCTTCGATCATGTAGTGCAGGCGGTCGAGCGGGTATTCCGGGTCCAGCGGCACATAGGCGCCGCCGGCCTTGAGGATCGCCAGCAGGCCGATGACCATTTCCAGCGAGCGCGGCAGCGCCAGGCCGACCCGCACCTGCGGGCCAACGCCGCGCTCGCGCAGCATCCAGGCCAGGCGGTTGGCGCGCTCATCCAGTTCGCGATAGCTGAGCGTCACCCCGGCAAAGGTCAACGCCGGTGCATCGGGGCGGGCCAAAGCTTGTTGGCTGAACAGCGGGTGAAGGCACTGATCCAGGCGGTGTTCACCCGCCTCGATACCCAGGCTGCTCTGCAAGGCGCGCTGCTCAGTGGCGGTCAGCAAGGGTAACTCGCTCAGACGCTGTTGCGGATTGGCGATCAACGCTTCCAACAGGTTTTGCCAATGTGCGGCCATCCGCGCAATACGCGGCTCGTCGAACAAGTCGGTGCTGTAGGTCAAGCAGCAACCCAGGCGATGGTCGAGGTCGGTGACTTCCAGGTTGAGGTCGAACTTGGTCGCCCGCGCATCGTTGACCAGGTATTCGACGGTCATGCCCGCCAGTTGGCGGCTCTGCTGGAATTCCCAGCGCTGAACGTTGCACATCACCTGGAACAGCGGGTTATACGCCGCGCTGCGCGGTGGCTGCAGGGCTTCCACCAAATGGTCGAATGGCAGGTCCTGGTGAGACTGGCCTTCGATCACGGTATGGCGCACCTGCTCGAACAACTCGGCCACATTCATCTGCCCATTGAGCTGGCAACGCAGCACCTGGGTGTTGAGGAACGCGCCGATCAGCCCTTCGCTTTCCGGGCGAATGCGGTTGGCGACCGGCGCGCCGATGCGCAGGTCGGTCTGGCCGCTGTAGCGGTAGAGCAGCACCGCCAGGGTAGCGGTCATGGTCATGAACAGGGTCAGGCCGCGCTCGGCGTTAAAGGCGCGCACGCGAGCGGCCAAGTCATCGCTCAGATCAAAGCGGTACAGCTCGCCCTGATGGCTTTGCACCGGCGGCCGTGGGCGGTCGGCGGGCAGTTCGAGCAAAGGATGCTCATGGCCCAGTTGCGCGGTCCAGTAATCCAGTTGACGTTGGCGCTCGCCAGCCTCCAGCCACTGGCGCTGCCACACGCTGTAGTCCAGGTATTGCACCGCCAGCGGCGCCAGCGGCGAGTCGCGTTCGTCGATAAACGCCTCGTACAGTGCGCCGAGTTCACGGGCGAAGATGTCCATGGCCCAGCCTTCGGTGACGATATGGTGCAGGGTCAGCACGAAGTAGTGCTCCTGCTCGCCGGCCTTGACCACGCAGGCGCGCAACAGCGGCCCGGTTTCCAGATTGAACGGGGTGTGAGCTTCCTGATCGGCGAAATCTTGCAGGCGCTGCTGACGCTCAGCCTCGGTGAGCGCGGAGAAATCCTGCCAGTCCATGCGCAAGCCGGTTTGCGCCGCGACCTTTTGGTACGCCACGCCATCGATGCTCGGGAAGGTGGTGCGCAGGGTTTCGTGGCGCATGATCAAGGCTTGCAACGCCGCCTCAAAACGCCCCACATCCAGCACGCCGCGCAGGCGCGCCATGCCGCCGACGTTGTAGGCCGGGCTGTCGGGTTCCATCTGCCACAGGAACCACATGCGTTGTTGGGAATAGGACAACGGCACCGGCGCGCTGCGGTCGACCCTGGCAATAGCGGTTTGCTGATTGCGTTGGCCAGAGGCCTGGATCAAGCCGACCTGCTCGGCAAATGTGCCCAGCTCGCTGGCTTCGAACAAGGTGCGCAACGGCAATTCGACGTCACAGGCCTGACGGGTGCGCGAGATGATTTGCGTGGCCAGCAACGAATGGCCGCCGAGGGCGAAAAAGTCGTCGCGCAGGCCGATACGTGGCAAGCCCAGCACTTCGCGCCAGATCGCGGCAATCTGCTGCTGCAACGGCGTTGCAGGCTCGATGTGTTCGCGGGTTTGCCACACCGGTTCGGGCAAGGCGCGGCGGTCGAGTTTGCCGCTGGGGCTCAGGGGCATGGCGTCCAGGCGCATCAGCGATGCGGGCACCATGTACTCCGGCAACTCGGCGGCCAGGGCGGCTTTTACGTCCTGCTCGGCAAGCTGCATCTGCGCGGTGTAGTAGCCGATCAGTTGTGCATCACGCACCAGCACCACGGCTTGTGCGATGCCGTCCAGCGCCAGCATCCGGGCTTCGATTTCTTCGGGTTCTACACGAAAGCCACGCAATTTGACTTGTTGATCGAGGCGGCCCAGGTACTCGAGCACGCCATCGGCGCTCCAGCGCACGCGGTCGCCGGTGCGGTACAGGCGTGTGCCGGGCTTGCCCAACGGGTCGGCGACAAAACGCTCGGCGGTCAGCCCGGCGCGGCCCAAGTAACCGCGCGCCAGGCCGATGCCGCCGATGCACAGTTCGCCCGGCACACCGGCCGGCAACGGGTTGAGTTGCTCGTCGAGCACGCGGCAGATCACATTGCCCAGCGGCCGGCCGATGGGCGAGCGCTCGCCATCCTCGGCGTGACAATGCCAGTGGGTCACGTTGATCGCGGTTTCGGTCGGGCCATATCGGTTGTGCAGTTGCACCGCCGGCAACTGTGCCAGCACGCGGTTACGCAGCTCGGCAGGCAAGGCTTCACCGCCGGAGAACAGACGCCGCAGGCTGGTGCACTCGGCCACCAACGGCTCATCGATAAACAGCT
The DNA here is from genome assembly GCF_030687515.1 of Pseudomonas sp. FP2338. NCBI lineage: Bacteria > Pseudomonadati > Pseudomonadota > Gammaproteobacteria > Pseudomonadales > Pseudomonadaceae > Pseudomonas > Pseudomonas sp. FP2338. Next base: position 4,469,207 of record NZ_CP117436.1, read on the forward strand.
GCAACAGCGGCGGCACAAAGTGCAGCGTGGTCACGCCATGTTCCTGTACCAACTGCGCGATGCGGTGCGGGTCGCGATGCTCGCCAGGCCCGGCCAGCACCAGGCGGCAGCCGGTGATCAGCGGCCAGAAGCATTCCCACACCGACACGTCAAAGCTGATCGGTGCCTTTTGCATCAGCACATCGGTGTCGTTGAGTTGATAGGTGGCCTGCATCCACTGCAAGCGCTCGGCCAGCGCCGCATGGGTATTGCCCACGCCTTTGGGCTGGCCGGTGGAGCCGGAGGTGTAGATAACGTAAGCGAGGTTGTCGCCGTTCAAATGCAGGCCCGGCGCCTGGGTCGGCCAGCTGTCCAGGTGCAGGCTGTCCATGGCGATCACGCACACGCCTTCGGTGGCCGGCAGCAGTTCAAGCAGTGAGGTTTGAGTCAGCAGCAGGTGCACGCCGCTGTCCTTGAGCATGTAGGCCAGGCGCTCGGCGGGGTAATCCGGGTCGAGCGGCACATAGGCGCCACCGGCCTTGATGATTGCCAACAGGCCAATCAGCAGTTGCGGCGAACGCTCGGCGGCGATGGCCACGCACACATCCGGGCCGACGCCTTTGTCACGCAGGTAGTGGGCCAGGCGATTGGCCTGGGTGTGCAGTTGGGCGAAGGTCAGGCTGCCGCCTTGCCAGACCAGCGCGGTGCTGTCCGAAGTCTGTTGGCCGAGCAGTTCGGGCAGCCACTGCCGGGCCGGGGCACACGGGGCCTCGCTCCATGGCTGCTGCTCGTCTGTGTGCATCAGTTTGAGGTCGCCGATGGCTTGCTCCGGCTGCTCGCACACCGCGTGCAGCAGGCTGATGAAGTGCTCGGCCAGGCGCTGGATGGTCGCGCTGTCGAACAGCTCATCGGCGTAGTCGAACGCCAGGCTCAGGCGCCCGTTGCGGTCTTCTTCAGAGTGCAGTTGCAGGTCGAACTTGGCCTCGCGGCTATGCCATGGCAGCTCTTCGGCAAGCATGCCCGGCAAGCGGCGCAAGGCGCTCAAGTCGCGCTGCTGGTGGTTGAACATGACCTGGAACAGGCCTTGTTCGCGGGCCTGGGGGAAGGCTTCCAGCAGTTGTTCGAAGGGCAGGTCCTGGTGGGCCTGGGCGCCCAGTGCAGCCTGGCGCGTGGCAGCCAACAGCTGATTGAATGGCAGGCGCCCGTCCAGTTCGGCGCGCAGCACCAAAGTGTTGATGAAGAAGCCAATCAGGCCTTGGGTTTCCTGGCGCGGGCGGTTGGCGTTGGGCACGCCGATGCGGATATCGCGCTGGCCGCTGTAGCGGTAGAGCAGGCTCTGGAACGCCGCCAGCAACAACATGAACGGGGTGGACTCATGGGCTTGAGCCGCCTGGCGAATGGCTTCGCTGAGCGCTGCGTTCAGGCGCACGCTATGGCGCGAGGCACTGTTGATGCGCTGCGCAGCGCGTGGATGGTCGGTGGCCAGGCTCAGGGTCGGGTGCTCATCACCCAGTTGCGCCTGCCAATAGGCCAATTGCCGCTGGCCTTCGCCTTCGGCCAGCCATTGGCGCTGCCAGCTGCCGTAATCGGCGTATTGCAGGGCCAGTGGCGGCAGCTCCAGGCTTTGGCCCTGGATCGCGGCGGCGTAGAGGTGCGAGAATTCGTCGATCAGAATGTTGAGCGACCAACCGTCGGCGATGATGTGATGCAAGGTCACCAGCAGCTGGTGATCTTCATCGTCCAGGCGCACCAACGTTACCCACAGCAACGGGCCTTTTTCCAGGTCGAACTGGGTGCGGGCTTCGTCTTCGCGAATCTGCTGCGCGCGGGCTTCGCGTTCGGCGCTTGGCAGGTCGCTGAGGTCGATCACTTGCAGCTCGAAACCCGTGTTGGCCTCGACGCGCTGGAAGGCTTGGCCATCGCGCTCATAGAAGCGCGTGCGCAGGGCTTCGTGGCGCTGGATCAATTGCTGGAAGCTGGCGCGCACCGCATCTTCGTCCAGCTCGCCGCGCAAACGCAGGGCGCCGGGAATGGTGTAGGCGCTGCTGTGCGGGTCCAGTTGCCAGGTGATCCACAGGCGGTTCTGTGCCAGGGATTGCGGCAGGTCGTCCTGGCGTGACAAGGCCTGGATCGCGCCTTGGGCAATGCCGCCGTCTTGCTGCAACTGCGCCACATTGGCGGCGAACGCCGAGAGCGTCGGCGCCTCGAACAGCAGGCGCAGGTTCAGCTCCAGGCCCAGGGTTTCACGCAGGCGCGCAACCACTTGGGTGGCGGTGATGGAATTACCGCCAAGCAGGAAGAAATGGTCGTCGGCCGCGACCGCTGCGACCTGCAACTGCTCGCACCAGATCGCGGCAATCTGCTTTTGCAGCTCGGATTCAAGCAGCGCGTCACTGGCCTGGGCTTGCAGGTCGGGGAACTGCGCGTAGCTGTCGAGGCCGCCATCGGCATGACGAAGCGCGCAGGCCGAACGTTGCACCTTGCCGCTGGAAGTCTTGGGCAAGGCGCCGGGGTTGAGCAGTACCACCACGCTCGGGGCTTCTTGATACGCCTCGGCCACCGCCTGGCGAATCGCCTTGATCAAGGCCTCGGGCGGCAGGATTTTCTGCACGCTGCGGCTGATTTCTGCGGCGATGCCGATGCCTTCCAGGCCTTGGTGATTCACGGCAAACGCCGCGACCCGGCCTTTGCGCACCACCTCGACTTCGCGTTCGACGGTCTGCTCGATGTCCTGCGGATACAGGTTGTGGCCGCGCACGATCAGCAGGTCTTTAAGGCGGCCGGTGATGTACACCTCGCCGTCGCGGATAAAACCCAGGTCGCCGGTGCGCAGCCAGGTGCGGCCGGCGTGTTGTACGAAGGTTTTGGCGCTGGCTTCGGGGTTGCGCCAGTAGCCGTGGGCAATACTGGGGCCGGCGGCCCAGAGTTCGCCGACACGGTTGTCGGGCAATTCGGTGAGGGTGTGCGGATCGACGATCAGCACCGCATGCTCCGGCTGGCTTGTGCCGCAGCTCATGATCGCGCTGCCCTGCCCCGGTTCGGCACGGTTGGCGGCCAGCGCCTGCTCATCCACACGCAACGCGGGGATGCCCTGACCACGGGAGCCACCGGCGACGAACAAGGTCGCCTCGGCCAGCCCGTAGGAGGCGAAGAAATTGTTCGGCGTGAAACCACAGACCGCGAACTTTTCGGCGAAGCGTTCCAGGGTGTCGAGGCGGATCGGCTCGGAACCCGAATACGCCACGCGCCACTTGCTCAAATCCAGACGTTCCAGCGCGGTTTCACTGACCCGCTCACTGCACAGCCGATAGGCGAAATCCGGCCCGCCGCTGATGGTGCCGCCGTATTCGCTGATCGCTTCCAGCCAGCGCAATGGCCGGCCGAGGAAGTACGCCGGCGACATCAACACACAGGGCACGCCACTGAAGATCGGTTGCAGCAAGCCGCCGATCAGGCCCATGTCGTGGTACAGCGGCAGCCAGCTGACGATCACATCATTCGGGTTCAGATCAATGCCAAAGCCGCGACGGATCAGCACTTCATTGGCCACCAGGTTGCCGTGGCTGACTTGCACGCCTTTAGGCAGTGCGGTGGAGCCGGAGGTGTATTGCAGGAAGGCGATGTCGTGCGCTTGCAGGTCAGGCTCGACCCAATTGCCGGCGGTCTGCAGGGTATCGACGCTCAATACCGGCGGCGCGTTCTCGATCTGCGCCAGGCCGTCGGCGAGGCTGGCGATAGTCAGCAGCAAGCGCGGCTCGGCATCGCTGATGATCGACAGCAGGCGCTCCTGATGATGGCGCTTGGTGGACTCCGGCGGATACGCCGGCACCGCGATAACCCCGGCGTACAGGCAACCAAAGAACGCCGCGACGTAATCCGGGCCGCTGGGGAACAACAGCACCGCACGGTCGCCCAATGCCGCATTGGCCTGCAAGGCGGCAGCGATGGTGCGGGCACGCTGGTCGAGGTCGCGGTAACTGAGTACAACGCTGTCTGCGGCGGATTCGGCCAGGAAGCGCAGGGCTACCTGGTCCGGGGTCTGCGCGGCGCGGTGTTGAAGGGACTGGACCAGGGTGCGGGGAAGTTCGAAGGCGTCCATCATGGGGTTCCTGCCTGAAATCGGCTTACGGGAAAATCGGGAATTAGGGCCGTGCTAAACGGCAGCCAGTTGACGCGCCGCATCATTGCGCCAGCGGGCCAGGTGCTCGTCGGCATAGCGGCGCAGGCAGCGCAGCACCGCGCTTTCGTGCTGCACGAGGAAGAAGTGATGACCGTCGAACATGTCGAGGGAAAAGCCGCTGGCGGCATCGAGCTGCCAGTCGAGCAACTGGTCGGCGCGCACACTGTCCTGCTTGCCGCCAAATACGTGGATCGGCATGCCCAGCGGCGCGCGCTCGCCATAGGTGAAGCTGCCGCACAACAGGAAGTCGGCGCGCAGAATCGGCAGCATCAACTGCATCAATTCCGGGTTGGTCAGCGCCTCTTCGGCGGTGCCCTGCAGTTCGCGCAGACGGGCGATCAGTTGCTCATCGGTCTTTTCGATGGCGTATTCGCTCACATCGCGGCGGGCCGGGCCGGCCGTACCGGAGGCAAATAACGCCAGCGGCGCAGGCAGGTTGCGCGCCTTCAGCGCATGCGCCAGTTCAAATGCCAGCAGGCCGCCCAGGCTGTGGCCGAACAGTGCATAAGGGCTACCCAGGTCACGACCGATCTCGTCGGCAAGCTGCGCCGCCAAGGTTTTGATATCGCGCTGCAACGGCTCATCCATGCGCATGCCGCGACCCGGCAACTCCAGCGGGCACACCTGCAACCAGTCAGGCAGCGCCCGGCGCCAGCGCGCATAGACCATCGCGCTGGCACCCGAGTAGGGCAGGCAGAACAGGCGCAATCGCGTGGAAACGCTCATTGGTCGCGGCCTCCAAGCTGAAACACGCTGCCTGCACGATAAAAACCCATTTCGCCCTCCTGCGGGTGCTGATCCTTGGCCGTTCGCTAACGGACCTGTCACCCAGAAGAACGGACGGCCCCGGCAAATAATTAGTCGCCGGGGGCGAGCGAGACGTGGTTCACACCCAACAAGAAAGCATAAGATTAGTTCGTCTTCTCATTTGACAATCATTATCATTAAGCATAATTTGTTGCCCGATGTGTAGGAGGCCTCAGCCAGGACGCCCTCCCCCAACTCTTTCGCGACAAGGTGATTTCCATGACGGAACAAGTATCCACAGGCAGGTGCGACTCACCCCTTTTGCAGGCATTCGTCGACAATCGTCTTATTTTGGTGAAGATCGCCGCCCGGATTACCGGCTGCCGCTCGCGTGCCGAAGACGTCGTGCAGGACGCCTACTTTCGGCTGCAATCAGCGCCGACCATCACCTCGTCGTTCAAGGCGCAATTGAGTTACCTGTTCCAGATCGTGCGCAACCTGGCGATCGATCACTACCGCAAGCAAGCCCTGGAGCTCAAGTATTCGGGGACGGAAGAGGAAGGCTTGAATGTGGTTATTCACGGCGCTTCACCGGAAACCTCGCATATCAACTTCAACACCCTGGAAAACATCGCCGACGCTCTGACGGAGTTGCCCCAGCGCACCCGCTACGCGTTCGAGATGTACCGTCTGCATGGCGTGCCGCAAAAGGACATCGCCAAGGAGTTGGGCGTATCGCCAACCCTGGTGAACTTCATGATTCGTGATGCGCTGGTGCATTGCCGCAAGGTGTCGGGCAGCCATAGCGATACGTTTGCACGCAGGGTGTAAAGCTGTAGGGATATGTGGCGAGCAGTCTTTTTGTGGCCACCTGGCTTGCCACGATAGGCCTGCTCAACCCAGATAATCAGGGCACCGGCATCACATCAATGCGATACGGCTCGAAGATCTTCAACATCTTTCCGCTCTCACGCAGGAGCTTGAGCAACTCGGCGAACGCCGCGCCGGTGATCGGCGCTTTGGGCCGTACCAACGCATAGTGGTGATACACCTGGTCAATCCGCTCCGAGACCAGGAACTGCCCGGCCATGTCCGCATTACGCACCATGAAATCGCTCAGGTACGAACGCGTGACCAGCGCAATATCGGCACGCCCGCGCGCCACCATCAGCAGGTTGCTGTCATGGGAATAGGTCAACGTGGCGTTGAAGTGTTCGGCCATGTTCTTGGGGTCGGGATTGAAACCGGCAAAGGCGTAGTGATAACCGCTGAACACCGCCAGGCGCTTACCGGCAAGGTCGGTGAAGTAGCCTTGGTCGCGGCCGGGTTTACGTTGGGCGACGAAGATTTCTGCATCTTCCAGGCCCATGTCGACACGGGTGTGGGCAATACCCTGCCAACCCCAGTCGGGGTTTTCGAAGATGGCCATGTCGACCCGGCCTTGCTCGAAATCACGAAAGCGCCGTGGAATCGACGTAGGCACCAGCACAAACTGGTAGTCGGTTTGCGCAGCGTTCAGGGCTTCTATCAATTGCGGCAATAAACCGGTGTCGGCGCCCTGCTCGGGCCGAACGGTGTAGGGCGGGAAGTGTGCGGCGCCGATCCTGACCAATTGCGCGGCCGACGCCGGCAGCCACCACGCGGTGCCCAGTGCCCATATAGTCAGTCCTGCAGCCAGCCGCCATGGCGAAAACATTGAGGCACACACCGTTTAACACTCTGATGGCAATAAGCTAGGCGTTTTTGTCAGGTGAGACAACTTTCCGTCGGCAAATTAATAGCTTGCGCCTCAATCGGCTTTAAGCACCATCAACAGCGCCTCCTCGGCCAACTGCTCGAGGGTCAGGCTGCCTTCGGCGCGAAACCAGGTGGTGGTCCAGGACAAGGCGCCGGTCAGGAAGCGCCGAGTGATAAACACATCGCCGTGGATGTAACCCGCCGCCTTGGCCTCGCCCAGCACCTGCAGCCAGATATCCTCATACACATCGCGCAGCGCCAGTACCTGGGCCTGGCCCTCGGCCGACAGCGAACGCCATTCATAGACCAACACCGCCATCGCCTCGCCACTGCCGCCCATGATCGACTGCAACTCGCAGCGGATCAGCGCCAGCACGCGTTCGCGCACGTTGCTGGCCTCTTCAAGTGAAGCGCGCATCATCGCGGTGTTGTAGTGGATGGTTTCCTCCATCACGGCACGCAGGATCTCGTCCTTGCTCTTGAAGTGATGAAAGATACTGCCGGACTGAATGCCCACGGCACTGGCCAGGTCGCGCACGGTGGTGCGCTCGAAACCCTTGTTGCGAAACAGGTGAGCCGCGGTTTGCAGCAACTTGCCCCGGGCACTGTCGGGGTCGGTCAACTGGCCGCCGTCGACCATGGTGCGCATCACCCGCAGGGCTTTGTGCTCATCCATGCTGCTCTCCTTGATCTCTACTGACGTCTTGGGCGGCAATTTAGGCCGTGCCCGCCAGCCAAGCAAGCGCTTGGGCAAAACTTATGTCAACCGTTTACAAACCAAGCGCTTGCTTGGTAGTCTCGACACCAGCCATCGGAGGAAGGATTTCTCATGAGCAAGACGGTTCGTATCGGCTGCGCCAGCGCCTTCTGGGGCGACACCTGCACGGCTGCCGCCCAACTGGTGCACGGCGGCGCCCTGGATTACCTGGTGTTCGACTACCTGGCGGAGGTCACGATGTCGATTCTTGCCGGTGCGCGGATGAAAGAACCCCAAGCCGGTTACGCCACGGATTTTGTCGAGGTGCTCACGCCGTTGCTCGGCGATATCCAGCGCCAGGGCATCCGCGTGATCAGCAACGCCGGCGGCATCAACCCCCACGCCTGCGCCGCCGCCCTGCAAGCGGCCTGCGACAAGGCCAGTGTGCCGCTGAAAATCGCCGTGCTGCTGGGCGACGACCTGCAACCTCAACTCAAGCAACTGCACACCATCACCGATATGTTCAACGGCGCGCCCCTGCCGCCGGTGTGCGTCTCGGCCAACGCCTACCTCGGCGCACCCGGCATTGCCCAGGCACTGGCGCTGGGCGCCGATATTGTGATTACCGGGCGCGTGGTCGACAGCGCCGTGGTCAGCGCCGCCTTGGTGCACGAATTCAACTGGTCGTGGCAGGACTACGACCGCCTCGCTCAAGCCGCGCTCGCCGGGCATATCATCGAATGCGGCGCGCAGTGCAGCGGCGGTAACTTCACCGATTGGCGTGACGTACCGGACTACGAGCACATCGGTTTTCCCATCGTCGAGGTCAGCGCCGACGGCCAATTCAGCGTGAATAAAGTCGCCGGCACCGGCGGGCTGATCAGCGAACTCAGCGTGGCCGAACAGTTGCTGTATGAAATCGGCGACCCGCGCGCGTATTTACTGCCCGATGTGATCTGCGATTTCAGCCAGGTCAACCTGCAGCAGCAAGGCCCAAACTGCGTGCGCCTGCACGGTGCCAAGGGTTTGCCGCCCACCGACCAGTACAAGGTCAGCGCCACTTACCCCGACGGTTTCCGCTGCACCGCCAGTTGCCTGATCGCCGGCATCGATGCGGTGGCCAAGGCGGAACGGGTCGGCCAGGCGATCATCAACAAAACCTCGGAACTGTTCAGTCAACGCGGTTGGGCGCCTTACACCGAGGTCCATATCGAACTGCTTGGCAGCGAAGCCACCTACGGCGCCCACGCCCAGCGCCAGGATTGCCGCGAAGTGGTGGTCAAATTGGCGGTACGCCACCCGAGCAAGCAGGCATTGGTGCTGTTCGCCCGCGAGATCGCCCAAGCGGCGACTGGCATGGCGCCTGGCTTGACCGGCATCGTCGGCGGGCGGCCGACGGTGTACCCGCTGATCCGGCTGTTTTCATTCCTGATCGACAAGTCATCCTGTACACCGCTGGTCGACTTCCAAGGCGAGCGTCACGCCGTTGCGCTGCCTTCATCAGCGCCCATGCGCACACCCGTCGCGCCGATCGATCCGCCCAAGCCCGAAGGCCGCGCCGACGCCAGTGTGCCCCTGGTGAAACTGGCCGTGGCGCGCTCCGGCGACAAGGGCAACCACAGCAATATCGGCGTGATCGCCCGCCACCCCGACTACCTGCCATGGATTGCCGAAGCACTCACGCCAGAGGTGATCGTCGACTGGATGAGCCACGTGCTCGACCCACTTCACGGCCGTGTCGAGCGCTGGTACTTGCCCGGCAGCCACAGCTTGAATTTCCTGCTGGAAAACGCTTTGGGCGGCGGCGGCATCGCCAGCCTGCGCATCGACCCGCAAGGCAAAGCCTTCGCCCAGCAGTTGCTGGAAATCCCCATCGCCGTGCCGCAACACCTAGCCGATCAACTTTCCTAAAGGACCGTCGCCGTGGCCTTCGACTCGATCTTCAAAGCCGACCTGTTCCAGGGGCAAACCGTGATTGTGACCGGCGGCGGCAGTGGCATTGGCCGCTGCACCGCCCATGAACTGGCGGCCCTTGGCGCCAGCGTGATACTGGTGGGGCGCAAGCCGCAAAAGCTGCAAAACGTCGCGGCCGAAATAGCCGAAGACGGCGGCACCGCGCACTGGCAAGCCTGCGATATTCGCGATGAAGAAGCGGTGAAAGCGCTGGTCACGCAGATCCTCCGCGAGCATGGGCCGATCCATGGGTTGGTCAACAACGCCGGCGGCCAATACCCGTCGCCATTAGCGTCGATCAATCAAAAAGGCTTTGAAACCGTGCTGCGCACCAACCTGGTCGGCGGTTTCCTGATGGCCCGGGAAGTGTTCAACCAGTCGATGAGCAAGCACGGCGGCGCCATCGTCAACATGCTCGCCGACATGTGGGGCGGTATGCCCGGCATGGGCCACTCGGGCGCAGCACGCTCAGGCATGGACAACTTCACCAAGACCGCCGCCTTCGAATGGGGTTACGCCGGTGTGCGCGTCAACGCCGTGGCACCGGGCTGGATCGCGTCCAGCGGCATGGACACCTACGAAGGCGCGTTCAAGGCGGTGATCCCCACCCTGCGTGAACATGTGCCGCTCAAACGCATCGGCACCGAATCGGAAGTCAGCGCGGCCATCGTGTTTTTGCTCAGCCCCGCCGCCGCCTTTATCAGCGGCAGCACCTTGCGCATCGACGGCGCCGCCAGCCTGGGCAGCCGCGCCTGGCCGCTGCACAAGGCGCAGCCGCCGAGCGAGGCGTTCAATGGTTTCCACCGTGCGTACTTGCCCGATGTGCTGAAGACGGAGCAATAAAACCATGCCGGTGATTGAAAGCCTGATCGACGCCCACAGCCCACAGTTCGCGCGCAATCGTGAAGCCATGCTCGCAAGCATTCAGCAGTTACGCCAACTGGAGCACAACCTGCTCGCCAAGGCCCAGGAAGCCAAGCCCAAGTTCGACAAACGCGGCCAACTGTTACCCCGCGAGCGCCTCAACCTGCTGCTGGACCCCGGCGCGCCGTTTCTGGAGTTGGCCAGCCTGGCCGGCTACAAACTCCACGATGACAAAGACGGCAGTGCCGCCGGTGGCGGCCTGATCGCCGGCATCGGCTACGTCAGCGGCGTGCGCATGCTGGTGGTGGCCAACAACAGCGCGATCAAGGGCGGCACCATTTCGCCGTCCGGCCTGAAAAAATCCCTGCGCCTGCAACAGATCGCCATGGAAAACAAACTGCCGGTGGTGACCCTGGCCGAAAGCGGCGGGGCCAACCTCAATTACGCCGCCGAGATTTTCGTCGAAGGCGCACGCAGCTTCGCCAACCAGGCGCGCATGTCGGCCATGGGCTTGCCGCAGATCACCGTGGTGCACGGCTCGGCTACCGCTGGCGGCGCATATCAGCCGGGGCTGTCGGATTACGTGGTGGTGGTGCGCGGCAAAGCCAAGCTGTTTTTGGCCGGGCCGCCGCTGCTCAAGGCCGCCACCGGCGAGGTGGCGACCGATGAGGAATTGGGCGGCGCCCAAATGCACGCGCAAACCGCCGGCACCGCCGAATACCTGGCGGAAAACGATGCCGACGGCGTGCGCATCGTGCGCGAAATCGTCGGCCTGCTGCCTTGGGATGATCGCCTGCCACCCGTTGCACAACGGGCTTACAAGGCGCCGCTGTACCCCGCTGACGAGCTGCTGGGTTTGATCCCCGATGACCCGAAAAAGCCCTACGACGTGCGCGAAATCCTCGCACGCCTGGCCGACGGCTCACACTTCCTCGAATTCAAAGGCGAATTCGATGCCCATACCGTCTGCGGCCACTTGCATATCCAGGGCCGTGCCGTCGGGGTGATCGGCAACAACGGCCCCATTACGCCCAAGGGCGCGAGCAAGGCGGCGCAATTTATCCAACTGTGCGACCAGAGCCGCACGCCGCTGCTGTTCCTGCACAACACCACCGGCTTTATGGTCGGCACCGAATCGGAGCAACAAGGTGTGATCAAGCACGGCGCGAAGATGATCCAGGCGGTGGCCAATGCGCGGGTGCCTAAACTCACGGTAGTGGTCGGCGGCTCTTATGGCGCGGGCAACTATGCGATGTGCGGCCGTGGCCTGGACCCACGGTTTATCTTCGCCTGGCCCAACAGCCGCACCGCGGTAATGGGCGGCGCGCAGGCGGGCAAGGTGCTGCGCATCGTGACTGAGGCCAAGCAATTGAAGGACGGTTTGGTGCCCGACCCCAAGATGCTGGACATGCTCGAACAGGTCACCGCACAGAAGCTCGACAGCCAGTCCACCGCCCTCTATGGCAGCGCCAACCTGTGGGATGACGGGCTGATTGATCCACGCGATACCCGCACGCTATTGGGGTTCCTGCTGGACATCTGCCACGAGGCCGAGGTGCGGCAGTTGCAGCCGAACAGCTTTGGTGTAGCACGCTGATCGTTCCCACGCTCCGCGTGGTAACGCAGCCAAGGACGCTTCGCGTCCCAACAAGGAGAACAACAACAATGATCTTCACCCAGGAACACCAGGAACTGCGCCGCACCGTGCGTGCCTTCGTCGACCGCGAAATCAACCCGCACGTGGACGAATGGGAAAAAGCCGGGCGTTTCCCCATTCACGAGATCTTCCGCAAGGCCGGCGACCTCGGCCTGCTGGGCATTTCCAAGCCGGAACAATTTGGCGGCATGGGCCTGGACTACAGCTACTCCATCGTCGCCGCCGAAGAGTTCGGCACCATCCGCTGCGGCGGCATCCCCATGTCCATCGGCGTGCAGACCGACATGTGCACGCCCGCCCTCGCCCGCTTCGGCTCCGATGAACTGCGCGATGAGTTCCTGCGCCCAGCCATCAGCGGTGAGCAAGTGGGCTGCATCGGCGTCTCGGAAACCGGCGCCGGCTCCGACGTGGCGGGGCTTAAAACCCACGCGCGCAAGGACGGCGACGACTACGTGATCAACGGCAGCAAAATGTGGATCACCAACTCGCCCAGCGCCGACTTTATCTGCCTGCTGGCCAACACCTCCGACGACAAGCCGCATATCAACAAATCACTGATCATGGTGCCAATGACCACCCCAGGCATCAGCGTCAGCCCGCCACTGGAAAAGCTCGGCATGCACAGCTCCGAGACCGCCCAGGTGTTTTTCGACGGCGTGCGCGTGCCGCAACGCAACCGCATCGGCCACGAAGGCGCGGGGTTCATGATGCAAATGCTGCAGTTCCAGGAAGAACGCCTGTTTGGCGCGGCCAATATGATCAAGGGCCTGGAGCACTGCATCGACAGCACCATCGAGTATTGCAAGGAACGCCAGACCTTTGGCAAGGCGCTGATCGACAACCAGGTCATCCACTTTCGCCTGGCCGAGCTGTCCACCGAAATCGAATGCCTGCGCGCGCTGGTCTACCAGGCCACCGAGCAATACATCAAAGGCCAGGACGTGACCCGCCTGGCCTCCATGGCCAAACTCAAGGCCGGGCGCCTGGGCCGTGAAGTCAGCGACAGCTGCCTGCAATACTGGGGCGGCATGGGCTTTATGTGGGACAACCCGGTGGCCCGCGCCTACCGTGATGTGCGGCTGGTGTCGATTGGCGGCGGCGCCGACGAAATCATGCTGGGCATCATCTGCAAATTGATGGGCACCCTGCCCGGGAAAAAATCATGAACACCCTGCTGCTCGAACCCCACAACGGCGTGCTGCACATCACCCTTAACCGCCCCGCCAGCCGTAATGCGATGAGCCTGGAAATGGTCAACGAACTGCATGCGGTCTTGGCACAATTGGACAGCCAGGTGCGCGCCGTGGTGATCAGCGGCGCCGGCGGGCACTTCTGTGCCGGGGCGGATGTGAAAGACATGGTCATGGCGGGCGGGCAGTTGCAGGCACTGAACCGCGCCTTCGGCACGCTGCTGCAAGCAGTCGAAGCCGTGCCGCAAGTGGTGATCGTGGTGCTGCAAGGCGCCGTGCTGGGCGGTGGCTTTGGGCTGGCCTGCGTGAGTGATATCGCGATTGCCGACCACCAGGCACAGTTCGGCCTGCCGGAGACCAGCCTGGGCTTGTTGCCGGCGCAGATTGCGCCGTTTGTGGTCAAGCGTATTGGCTTGACCCAGGCACGGCGGCTGGCGCTGACGGCGGCGCGGTTTGATGGGGTTGAGGCGCAGCGATTGGGCGTGGTGCATTACGTCGAGCGCGATGCACAAGCATTGGCGCAACGATTGGATGAGGTGCTGGGGCAGGTGTTGCGCTGTGCGCCGGGGGCGAATGCGCGGACTAAAGCGCTGTTGCTCGCCAGTGTGGAACAGCCGGTGGGCCCGCTGTTGGATCAGGCCGCGCAATGGTTTGCCGAGGCGGTGAGCAGTGAGGAAGGGATTGAGGGGACGCAGGCGTTTGTGCAGAAGCGAAAGCCTGGGTGGTCTCGATGACGCTATCGCAGGCAAGCCAGCTCCCACACTTGGAATGCATTTCAAACTGTGGGAGCTGGCTTGCCTGCGATAGGGGCCGAACATTCACCCAATGTGCCAAGGGATAAACCCATGCCTGCATTCACCAAAATCCTGATCGCCAACCGCGGCGAAATCGCCTGCCGCATCCAACGCACCGCCCAAGCCCTGGGCTACCGCACCGTCGCCGTCTACAGCGACGCCGACGCCCAGGCCCTGCACGTGCAAATGGCCGACGAAGCCGTCCCTATCGGCCCCGCACCCGTCAACCTGTCGTACCTCAACATCCCGGCCATCCTCGACGCCGCCAGACGCACAGGCGCCGACGCCATCCACCCCGGCTACGGTTTCCTTTCCGAAAACGCTGGATTCGCCCAAGCCTGCCTGGACGCCGGCCTCACCTTCATCGGCCCCAGCGTGGCCGCCATCGAGCTGATGGGCAGCAAACGCCAGTCCAAACTCGCCATGCTCGACGCGGGTGTGCCGTGCATCGCCGGTTACCAAGGCAATGCCCAGGATGACGCGACCTTGCAGCAAGAAGCTGAGCGCATCGGCTACCCGCTGATGATCAAAGCCAGTGCCGGCGGTGGCGGGCGTGGCATGCGCCTGGTCCACGACGGCAGCCAACTGCTCGACCAACTGCGCACCGCACGCTCCGAAGCCCTCAACGCGTTTGGCAGTGACGAACTGATCCTCGAACAAGCCCTGATCGACCCGCGCCACGTTGAAATCCAATTGTTCGGCGACAGCCACAACAACCTCATTTACCTGGGCGAACGCGACTGCTCGATCCAGCGTCGCCACCAGAAAGTCATCGAAGAAGCGCCCTGCCCGGTGATGACGCCAACGCTGCGCCAAGCCATGGGCGAAGCGGCGCTGAAGGCTGGGCGCGCGGTCAATTACGTCGGCGCCGGCACGGTCGAGTTCCTGCTCGACCGCAACGGCCACTTCTACTTCCTGGAAATGAACACCCGCCTGCAAGTGGAGCACCCGGTCACCGAACTGATCACGGGGTTGGACCTGGTTGAGTTGCAACTGAACATCGCTGCCGGCGAACCGCTGCCATTGCAACAGGCCGACGTGACCCTGACCGGCCACGCCATGGAAGTGCGCCTGTACGCCGAGGACCCGGCCCAAGGCTTTTTGCCGCAAACCGGCGATGTGCTGCGCTGGGAACCGGCTGGCGGCGTACGCATCGACCATGGCGTGCTGGAAGGCCAGCGTATCAGCCCGTTCTATGACGCCATGCTGGGCAAAATCATCGCCCACGGCGCCACCCGCGAAGAGGCGCGGCGCAAATTGCTGCGCGCAGTGCAGGACACGGTGTTGCTGGGCGTCACCACCAACCAGGGTTTGCTGGCCGACCTGCTCAGGCAGGCGGACTTTATCGCAGGTGAGTTCAGCACCGGGTTTATCGCCGAGCACTTCCCTCACATCCCGCGTCAGGCCGCGACAGAAGAGCAGCTTGCCCTGGCCGCCGCGTTGTTTTACCAACACAGCGCCAGCGCCCATCGCCAAGGTTTGTCGGGATGGCGCAACAATGCGCCCTGGCGCTTTCGCCTGGCGGTGAACGACGAGGTGCGGGACCTCGACGTCAGCGTACTGGAGGGCAACCACCTGCACGCCAACGGCATCGAGGTCCGCGACCTGACCACCGACGGCCGCTGGGCCACGCTGGCGATCGACGGCATTCGCCGGCGCCTGCCCTACCATTTGGACGACACTCAACTCTGGTTGCCGGGCGTGAAGATCATCAACCGCACTCAACAGGTCGCCAGCCGCCAGGCCGACGCCAGCACCGGCATCGTCAAGGCGCCGATGGATGGTGCGATTGTCGATATACGCGTGAGCGCCGGTGAACGCGTCAGCAAAGGCCAACTGCTGCTGGTGCTCGAAGCCATGAAAATGGAACACCCGCTGACGGCCGGCATCGACGGTGTGATCAAGGGTGTGCAGGTCGTCGCAGGTGATCAAGTGCGCAATCGCCAGGTTTTGCTGGAGATCGAATAACCCCCTAGGCGGAACTACACGGCCCAGCTACGCTCTATCCCCATCAGGAAAAGACGAGTACGGGAACCTGCACGATGCCCCATTGGCTGATTATTGACCTTG
Organism: Pseudomonas sp. FP2338; assembly: GCF_030687515.1. Lineage (NCBI taxonomy): Bacteria > Pseudomonadati > Pseudomonadota > Gammaproteobacteria > Pseudomonadales > Pseudomonadaceae > Pseudomonas > Pseudomonas sp. FP2338. The sequence goes on from NZ_CP117436.1 coordinate 4,485,075, forward strand.
AAGCCACAACGGATGAAGGCGGCTGGCCCGTGACGGAGATGGAAGTCATCGAGATCGGCGCCAGCCTGGTGAACCGCCAGGGCCGCGAGCTGGATCACTTCCAGCGTTTTGTGCGGCCGCTGCGCCGGCCCCTGCTGACGCCGTTCTGTCGCCAACTCACGCATATCACCCAGGCCAACATCGACGCGGCGGCGCCGATCACCGAGGTGTGGCCCTTGTTCGAGCGTTGGCTGGGCCAGCATCAAGCGCGCCTGGAAGGCTGGGCCAGCTGGGGCGACTACGACCGCGCACAGCTTGAACTTGAATGGCAACGCCATGGCCTGACCAGCGCGCTCGCCCAGACCGCGCATGTGAACCTCAAGCAGCGTTTCGCCAAGGCCCGGCGCCTGGACAAGCCCTTGGGGCTCAATGGCGCGCTGCAATTGGCGGGGATGCAGTTCCATGGCCAGCAACATCGGGCACTGGAAGACGCGCGCAACACCGCACGCCTGCTACCGTTGATTTTGCCGGTCTAGGCAGCTCCCCTGGCCTTGGGCATACTGGCTGACCTTTCCAGACCCTTTTCCGAGGATTCACCCATGTTCAAAGTCAACGAGTACTTCGACGGCACCGTCAAGTCGATCGCTTTCGGCACCGCAGAAGGCCCTGCGACCATCGGCGTGATGGCCCCGGGTGAATACGAATTCGGCACCGCCCAGCGTGAAATCATGCACGTGGTGTCCGGCGCCCTGTCCGTCAAGCTGCCAGACGCCAACGCCTGGGAAACCTTCGCCGCCGGCAGCCAGTTCAACGTGCCGGCCAACAGCAAGTTCCAGCTGAAGGTCGCCGTAGACACCGCTTACCTGTGCGAATACCGCGGCTAAGGCTTACAGCGCAAAAAAATGCCCGTCTCGCAGGAGACGGGCATTTTTTATTCCAGGATCGTCACGGGCATTCCGACGGCTAATTCGCCGCTGCCATCGTTGACCAGGTTCTGGCCGAACAGGACGTTACCGTCCTGCTCACGGTAGGTCTTGAGGGTCGCCAGCGGTTCGCGGTCGGCGCTGCGCTCGCCGCTGGCCGGGTCGATGGTGGTGAGGATGCAGCGCGAGCACGACTTGACCACGCGAAACTCCACATCGCCGATACGCAGGCGTTTCCAACCGTCTTCGGCGAAGGCCTCGCTGCCTTCAATCACTAGATTGGGGCGGAAACGCAACATCTCCATCGGGCGGCCGATGCGCTGGGACAAGTCGTCCAACGAGGCCTGGCCGATCAGCAGCAGCGGGAAACCATCGGCAAAACCGACCTGATCGTCGTCCTCGCCATAACCCGCTTCAGTGGTACGTGCGCGTGCCAGCGGCACCTGCACCAGCCGCGTGGGCTTGCCGATAAAGTCACTGACCCAGGCCGCCGCCGCATCGCCGGCATCCGGCACACGCAGGGTGTCGCGCCAAATAGTGACGCCGCGCAACTCGGCATCGCTGCCGGGCAGCGCCACGTCCAGCGCGGCAAAGCCAGGTGAATTCAGGGTCAGGCCACCGGCGCTGTTCCACAATGCCGACAACTGGCTCATCTTCGCCACCGCCCGCTGGGTCAGGAATCGGCCACTGGCTTCGTCCACCAGCATCCAGCGTCGATCCCCGTCCAGCCCGAGTTTATCCAGGCCGACGTGCTGCAAGGTTTCGGCCTTGCCGGACTTCAAGGGGTAACGGTACAGCGCGCTGAGACGAAGCATGGGCCTGCATTCCTGAGGGGGACGAAGCGCCACCCTATAGGACGGGACTTCCAGAATCAAAGGTCGCTGGTACTCTTGTGACCGGTAAGCCTGCTTGCCATCACAAGCCTGCCTGCCACAACAGGCCGCCTGCTCAGGCGGGCACTTCGTCCAACATCAAGCGCTGGCGCACCACATCCACCAGCTTGTCGGGCTGGAATTTGGACAGGAAGTTGTCGCAGCCGACCTTCTTGACCATCGAGTCGTTGAAGCTGCCCGACAGCGAGGTGTGCAGCACCACGTAAAGGCCACGCAGGCGCGGATCGTTGCGGATCTCGGTGGTCAGGCGGTAGCCGTCCATCTCGGGCATTTCGGCGTCGGTGAAGATCATCAGCAACTTGTCGGTCATGACCTGGCCACTGTCGGCCCAGGCCTTGAGCATGTTCAGGGCCTTGAGGCCGTCGCTGGCAATGTGCATCTTCACGCCGAGTTGCCCCAGGGTGTCGCGCAGTTGCGAGAGGGCCACGTTGGAATCGTCCACCAGCAGCACTTCGCGGCCACGGGCACGTTCCAGCACCGGGTCTTCAAGTTTTTCACGCGAGACTTTGGCGTTATACGGCACGATTTCGGCGAGGACTTTTTCCACGTCGATGATTTCCACCAACTGGTCATCGACCTTGCTGATGGCCGTGAGGTAATGCTGGCGCCCGGCGCTGGCCGGTGGCGGCAGGATGGCTTCCCAGTTCATGTTGACGATGCGATCCACACCGCCCACCAGGAAGGCCTGCACCGAACGGTTGTACTCGGTGACGATAATTGTGCTGTTCGGCCCCGGCACCAGCGGGCGCATGCCGATGGCCTGGGACAGGTCGATCACCGGCAGGGTCTGGCCCCGCAGGTTGACCACGCCGCAGACAAACGGGTGACGCTGGGGCATCAAGGTCAACTTTGGCAGTTGCAGGACTTCCTGAACCTTGAACACGTTAATCGCAAACAGTTGCCGCCCGGCCAGGCGAAACATGAGGATCTCCAGGCGATTCTCACCCACCAGTTGCGTGCGTTGATCTACCGTGTCGAGAATGCCGGCCATTAAAAGCTCCTGATGTGGGATTGTGCAGCTCACTTAAGGCTTGTTATCGGCGGCAAGCGCCAGACCTTGACCCTGGTAAAATGCCATGTAAATTCATTGATGTCACACTGACATCATGGTTTACTGCAATCTGCTCTCCAGACGGCAGTACAGCGACCTTGCGCGACATTCAAATCGACGCAGGGTTCCGCTGCGTAAGGGATTCCCCTATGCACAATCAGGCCCGACCTGATATTCGCGATATCTAATAGCCATTAATGTGACGCCATTCTCATTGCATGAATGGAGTCAGGCTTTTGTTTGCCATACCAAGCCCTCGGCCCACGGGTCTTCCAGACTTATACGTGGCGGCAACCAAAGTTGTGCAAATGACCCGAATGACCAGGCCCTTCCACGGCTACTCTGATCATTCAAGTAACGGTCCTACTGGAATTTCAGAAGCAGGCTACAGATCTCAGTCATATTTCAGCGGTAGTTTTACGCCATTCACCCGGTGCGGCATCTCATCACCCGACCTTATGTTGCGGAGACTTGTATGATGAATAGCGCAAACGAATGGCAAACTGCACTTCCCGAGTTTCTGCTCGAAGCCGAAAAGCTGTTGGCCAAGTCAGAAGAGTGCTTGCACCATTTACACCTGATTCGCAATGACAGCGATGCCATTGACTGCATGAAAATCAGCCTGGCCAAGCTGGCGGAAAAGGCCGAAGGCCTGGCCCTGCAGGCAATCAGCGAGTTTTCCCGACATATCCAATGCCTGATCGCCAACGCCGCCAGCCCCTTGGAGCTGCATGACCAGGCGCTGACTGCCCTGCATGACTGCCTGACGTTACTGGCCTGGCAACTGGAACTGATCGACATCCGTACGGGCGAACTGACGCTGGACGACAGCGAACAAACCACACTGATCGCGACCGTCACCTTGCAGATCCCACAGAAAGACTTCACGCATAAACCACAACAGCGCGTACATCACGCGTCCTGAGTGTCGGCAGGTCGTATTTGATCGTCGAGTTATCTAAAAACGACCGTATATTAAGCGGTCGACAATGATGCGCGGGCTATATATCAATTAGCCATCACCGCATTATCGATACAAACAAACACAATTAATATAATTACCCTGGGTAAACGGCTGACTCTTTGAACTACAGAGTCAGGTTCCTCGGCGTTTGGCGCAGATTAAACCGCACCGGGTAAGGCGCCAGGCGACCAACGGTAATAGTGGTGGTACTATGCCCCGCTCGAAGTGACTCAACTTCATCATGTATAAAAAAACGTTCCAGCACCGCATTCCACACAGAGCCCCGTCAGCCGCCATGACCGGTCTTCCCGCAGCGAACCTTCAGTGGCTCCATCCGCTATGTACGCCAGCCTAAAGTCACTCATCGCAAGGTCCGTGTCCCGCAGCAATGCCCGCCGCCTGGTCCTCGCCCTGTGCCTTTGCTCGCTGTTGCTCAGTCTGTGGGCCTACACACGCTCAGCTCCCCTGCCTTTGCTGATCGTGCTGCTCAACCTGGCCACCTTGGTGGTGGTGGGGCTGCAGCAGTGGCGCTCGCGCAAATCGATCAAGTTCCAGCCGCAGGAACTGGCCGACCGCCTGCTGCAGGTCCAGGAAAACGAGCGCCACCGCCTCAGCCGCGAATTGCATGACGATATCGGCCAACTGCTGACCGCCGCCAAACTGCAAAGCGAATGGCTCAAGCGCCGCCTGCCCGACGATCTGCAAAGCCAATGCACAGTGTTATGCAATACCTTGAACGAAACCCTGGCCAAAGTGCGCGACGTGTCCGCCATCCTCAACCCCCGCCAGTTGGCCAGCCTGGGCCTTGAGGCAAGCCTGCGCGCGCACTTGCTCAAGACCCTGGAAAACACCTCGGTGCACTGGAGCCTGGAATGCCAGCAGCGCCTGACCGGCATCCCGGAAGAAATGGCCGTGGCAGCCTTTCGCATCACCCAGGAAGCGGTGACCAATATGTTGCGCCATGCCCAGGCGCAGAATGTGCTGGTACGCCTGCAACGCCTGCCCGAAGGCCTGTCGCTGATGATCTGCGATGACGGCCTGGGCTTTTCACCGGCGCTCAACCCCAGCCTGGAAGGCCAACGCGGCATGGCCGGCATGCGCGAGCGCATCGACCAACTGGGCGGTGCGTTGTCTGTCAGCAGCCAGCCAGGCAAAGGCACGCGCATCGAAGCGCTTTTCCCCTGGGCGCCCCGCGCCCTCGAACGGGCCAATTCCCCTAAGGTTCTCGAGTGACTTGCAACTTACTCCTGGTGGATGACCACGCACTGATCCGGGCCGGCGTACGCGCGCTGATCCAGGACATCCCAGGCTACAGCGTGATCGGCGAGGCCAGCGATGGCGCGCAATTGCTGGAGACATTCAGCGCCCTGCAGCCGGATATCGTGCTGCTCGACCTGTCGATGAAATACACCGGCGGCCTCGACGCGCTACAGCAACTCAAGGCGGCCTACCCCAAAAGCAAGGTGCTGATCCTGTCGATGCACACCGACCCGGAGCTGATCATGCGCGCGCTGGAGTCCGGCGCCCATGGCTACCTGCTCAAGGACACCACCGCCAGCGAGCTGGAACACGCCCTGCTGGCCTTGCGTAACAACGAGCGCTACCTGAGCCCTGCGATTGCCCACACGGTGATCAACCAGGCGCTGATCCGCAGCCAGGGGCCGATCTCCCCTGCCGCTGACAGCCACAACCTCACGGCGCGCCAGCTGGAGATCCTGCGTTTGATCGTGCGCGGCAAGTCCACGCGGGAAATCGCCCAGGGCCTGGGCTTGAGCATCAAAACGGTGGAGGCGCACCGCTCGCAGATCATGAAACGCCTGCAGATTTTCGACGTGGCGGGCCTGGTGTTATTCGCCGTTCGCGAGCAGATCATCAGCCTGGACGACTAACGGCGAACCCAGCGGCAAGTGCACGCGCAGGGCCTTGGGCAGCGCGGAAAAACGCAGGTCATCGCCTTTCAATGGCTCCCCATCAAGGTTGATATACAGCCCTTCGGCCACCTTGATCTCGACCCACGGCAGGCGCGCACGGACAAACATATTGTCCAGGCCCCAGCCGTCACTCATCAGGGTCATCAGCGTGCCGACCACTTCCTGGGGCGCCGGCAAAATACTGATATCAAGCAAGCCATCATCGGCCAGCGCGCCGGGGCACAGTACGTGCCCACCGCCCGCCTGGCGGCCGTTGCCGATGCCCAGCGCAAGCAAGTCGCCCTTCCAGTGAAAGCCCGGCCCTTCCAGCTCGCCATACGCCGCCTTCAACTCGCTGAAACGCGACAACCCGGTGAACAGGTACGCCGCGCCGCCCAGCACTTTTTTCAGGTCTTCGGAGGTATTGGCGGTGACCTGGCTGCCAAAGCCGCCGGTGGCCATATTGAGGAACATCTGCCCACCCGCCTGACCAAGGTCGATGGCCCTGGGCGGCACATCCAGCAGCGCCAGCGCGCGTTCAGGCTCCAGCGGCACGCCGGCGGCGCGGGCAAAGTCATTGGCGGTGCCCAGCGGCATCAACACCAGGCTGGCGTCGGTCTTGGCCAAGGCCATGGCCTCGGCCACGTCGCGCAAGGTGCCGTCGCCACCACCGGCGATCAAGTGGGTATAGCCATCGGCCAAGGCTTCATTGACCAGGCGCTGGGCATCGCCGCCCTCCCACGTCACCCGTACCGCCAGCTCCCAACCCTGCTCGCGCCGGGCCTGCACGGCAGCGCGCACGTCCTCATTGAGGGCTTGCTTGCCGTGCAGGATCAACAGTGCTTTGGGGGTGGTCATGGGGTCATTCTCCTGGGTTCAAGGGTTCCTGAAGGATGTTGACCTTTGAGGAGAAGAAAAAAGCCATCCGTTTGAAAATTAATTCGCTGCCGGGTTACGTCAATTTCTACGCCTGTGACTAAAACCCGACTACATTAAAACCCATGGTGCAGCGTGAACCGCTGGTGAGTCGCCAAAATTTTTGCTCAGGAGAGCCGGAATGAAGGACGACTCAACACACGATAAACCTGCAATCACCGCCCCTTTGGCCCGTCGGGACTTTCTTGGTAAAACCGGCCTGCTGGTGGGCAGCGCCGCACTCGGGGCTACGTTTGGGCCGCTGGCACGCGCGGCACAATCGCCCACTTCTACCGATGCCCAACTGGAAGTGCCGGCCTGGACAAAAACCTTGGGCGGTCCCACCGGTGTGCCCTACGGTAAACCGTCCAGCTTTGAGACGGATGCGGTGCGCAATCTCTACCCCGGGCTTACCGAACGCATGTCGGCCTACAGCACGTCGCCCCTGCAGGAACTGGACGGCATCATCACGCCCAACGGGCTGTTTTTTGAACGCCATCACGCCGGTGTGCCAGCGATTGACCCGGCCAGGCACTTCCTGGTGATTCATGGGCTGACCGACACTGCCCTGCTGTTCACCCTCGATGAGCTGCGCCAGTTTCCCGCCGTCTCGCGTATCCACTTCATCGAATGCTCGGGCAACCCTTCATTCCTGCCGCCCTGGGGCAAAACCGCCGCTGAAGTCGCGGGCCTGGTCAGCTGTGCCGAGTGGATCGGCGTGCCGCTGAAAACCTTGTTGCACGCGGCTGGCCTCAAGCCTGAGGCGAAATGGATTGTGGCAGAGGGCGCCGATGGTGCGGCCATGACCCGCAGCCTGCCGCTCGACAAATGCCTGGATGACGTGTTGGTGGCCTACAGCCAGAACGGCGAAAGGCTGCGCCCCGAACAGGGTTACCCCCTGCGCCTTATCGTGCCGGGTTATGAAGGCAATACCCATATCAAGTGGCTGCGCCGCCTGCATGTCACCGATGCCCCGGCCTACAGCCGTGAGGAAACGGCCAAATACACCGACTTGATGCCGGATGGGCGCGCGAGGAAGTTTTCCTTCGTGATGGAGTGCAAATCACTCATCACCGCCCCGTCCGGCACCCAGACACTCACCCGCAAAGGCCCGCATGAAATACGCGGAATCGCCTGGAGCGGCAACGGCAAAATCACCCGCGTGGACGTCTCCGTCGACGGCGGGAACAACTGGTATGCGGCCACGCTGCAGGAGCCGGTGCTGAACAAATGCCTCACGGTATTTCGCGCGCCCTTCGAATGGCAGGGCAAAGAAATGCTCATCATGAGCCGCGCCATCGACGAGACCGGCTACGTGCAACCCAGCCTGCAACAACTGAAAGCCGTGCGCGGGGACTTTTCGTTCTACCACAACAATGCCATCCAGCCCTGGCGCATCAATGCCAATGGGGAGGTGACCAATGGCCGTGCATAACCTTACCGCCTTGGCATTGGGATTACTGAGCATGGGCGTGGTTTCGTGCGCATCGACGGCTCCGAAAACCGGCTTGGGGCAGCCGGTGACAGAGCACTACATCGCCCGCTGGACTATCGACGTCGCCCCCGACGGCAAGAACCTGCCCGCCGGACAAGGCACGGTCATGGAAGGCGAAAAGGTCTATCAAACCGCCTGCCTTGGCTGCCACGGCGCCCATCTGGAGGGCGGCACGGGCCCGGCACTAATGGGCGGCGCCGGCTCGCTCCCCACGCCCAAACCGATCAAAACGGTCGGCAGTTACTGGCCCTACGCAACCACCCTGTTCGACTATGTCAGGCGCACCATGCCCTTCCAGCAACCGCAGTCGCTGAGCAATGATCAGGTGTACGCAGTGGTGGGCTATATCCTCAACAAAAACCAGATAGTGGAAGCGAACGCCACGATAGATGCTGCCACCCTCACTCATCTGAAGATGCCCAATCGCGACGGCTTCTACGTCGACGACAGGCCGGATGTACGTGTGGAGCCTTGCTATAAGGAATGTATCGGTAGCCCGAAAGCACGTTGATGCGCTTTTGAGCCAACCATTCAGGTCGGATCAAAAGCATAAGCCCCCAGCAACAGCAGATCCATACACGGTCAAATGTGGGAGCTGGCTTGCCTGCGATAGCATCAACTCTGTGTGCCTGATACACCAAGGTGTCTGCATCGCAGGCAAGCCAGCTCCCACAATTAGACCGAAGTGTCTCAGGACAATGGTGATCGAGCAGGAGGCCGCCTTAGCGAGCAAGCCCCACATTTTTAGCCCGCGGTGTCTCAGAGGATCGCCGCGATCAGCCCTTGTGCAACTTGCTCATCAACTGCGCCTCAGCCTGGGTCAACCCACACGACTGCGTCAGTTCATCCACCGTCGCGCCCATGCCGACCAATTTAGCCGCCTGGGCAAACGACAGGCTTGAAGGATCACGCTGCTCAATCTGCGCCAACTTATCCGGCAATGGCCCAAGAATCGCGCGCAGTTCATGCACCTCATCCCCAACCTTCACCGCCGTCTGCTGGAAGTGATCCACGCGCTTGACCAGATCCAGAATCCGCCGGTCACGCACCGCATCGCGCTCGGCCTGTTGCACGGCCAACTCCCGTTGCTGGCGCATATAGCGCAGCAGGAATGCCAAGGTCCCGGCCCACAGCAGGGCCAGGACAATCACCACCGCATCAAGAAACAATCAGATGTTCTCCAGATCCGACCATTCTTCTTCGCTCATCATCTTGTCCAGCTCAACCAGAATCAGCAGTTCGCCGTTCTTGTTGCACACGCCCTGGATAAACTTGGCCGATTCTTCATTGCCCACGTTCGGCGCGGTCTCGACTTCCGACTGACGCAGGTAAACCACTTCAGCCACGCTGTCGACCATGATCCCGACCACTTGCTTGTCGGCTTCGATGATCACGATACGCGTGTTGTCGTTGACCTCGGTCGGCACCAGGCCGAAACGCTGGCGGGTGTCGATCACCGTCACCACGTTGCCGCGCAGGTTGATAATGCCCAGCACGTAGCTTGGCGCACCCGGCACCGGAGCGATCTCGGTGTAGCGCAGCACTTCCTGCACGCGCATCACGTTAATGCCGTAGGTTTCATTGTCCAGTTTGAAGGTAACCCATTGCAGGATCGGATCATCCAAACCTTGTGCGGACGCTGACTTGTTCATACCCCTGACCCCTTCAGTGTGTGCTTCTTCGACCGCGCAACCGCACGGCCCTTATTGTTCAATCAACTGCGTTTGTTCTGTGGCATCGTCTTGACCGCACCGCTGGCGATCAACTCGGCCAGTTCGGCGACGTCGAGCAACGCGCACATATGTTCAATCACGGTGCCTGCCAGCCAGGGCCGTTGGCCCCGTTGGCTGCGCCACTTGATTTCATTGGGGTCCAGGCGCAACGAGCGGCTGACTTGATGCACCGCCAGCCCCCATTCGTAGCCCTGCACCGAGATCACGTATTGCAAGCCTTGGCGAAAGTCATCGCGGTAGCGGTCGGGCATCACCCAGCGCGCCGTGTCCAGCACCTTGAGGTTGCCGGCCTGGCTGGGCAGAATGCCGAGGAACCACTCCGGTTGCCCGAACAGCGGCGTCAACTCCTGGCCTTCCAGCGAGTAAATCGACCCCAGGCATACCAGCGGCACCGCCAGGGTCAACCCGGCGACGTCGAACAGCAGGCACTCGAACGGCTCGGCCGCCCACGCCGGGCGACCATCGCCCGTGGCCGGCGGCGGCGTGATGCTCGGCGGCAGATGCACTTCCACCACGGGTTCAACCACCACGGGCACAGGCACAATCGGCACTACCACGTGGGCATCACGCGCCTGCTCTTCCAGCACGGCCAGTTGGAATTCATCCAGGGCGCTTTCGGATTCGAGGGCAGCAGGCTCAAGGGCAACAGGTTCAATGACAGCAGGTTCAAGTACCAGAATCGGTTCCGGCAATTCCTCGGCCGTCGCTTCCTGCAGCAAGGCGTCCAGGTAGGACTCCAGTGCCAGTTGCGGCCGAGTTTTAAGCTCAACGGGACGGTTCATCACGCCACCTGCGCCACAAGTTGCTGGGACAGCAAATGCTTGAGCAACGCACGGTAAGCCAGTACGCCACGGCTCTTGCCGTCGAACTGCGACGGTGTAAGCCCGGCGCGGCTGGCGTCACGCAGGCGCGTGTCCACCGGAATGTAGCCGTTCCAGATGGTTTCCGGGTACGCATCGCGCAACACCCGCAAGGTGCCCAGTGACGCTTGGGTACGCCGGTCAAACAGGGTGGGCACGATGCTGTACGGCAGCGCCTGTTTGCGCGAACGGTTGATCATCGCCAAGGTGCTGACCATACGCTCCAGGCCTTTGACCGCAAGGTGTTCGGTCTGCACCGGGATCACCAACTGCTGGCTGGCCGCCAAGGCGTTGACCATCAGCACGCCCAGCAAGGGCGGGCTGTCGATAATTGCGTAGTCGAAGTCCTGCCACAGTTGCGCCAGGGTCTTGGCGATCACCAGGCCCAGGCCGCTTTGCCCTGGCGATTGGCGCTCAAGGGTCGCCAGCGCGGTGCTCGACGGCAACAGCGAGATGCTCTCGTTGCTGGTGGGCAACAGCAATTGCCCCGGCAAATCTGCCGGTACGCTGCCTTTGTGCAGGAACAGGTCGTAGCAGCTGTGCTCCAGCGCGTCCGGGTCATAGCCGAAATAACTGGTCATCGAGCCGTGCGGGTCCAGGTCGACCACGACCACACGCTTGCCCGCCTCGGCCAGCAAGCCGGCCAAGGCGATGGACGTGGTGGTCTTGCCGACTCCACCCTTTTGATTGGCAACTGCCCAGACTCTCATTCAGTTGGTTCCTCCCGGTAGGCTAAGGCGCGACCGAGACATTACATAACATTATTGAGCCGGCGACGGAGAATTGACGGCGCTCTGACGAACCGGCGGCTTAACGGTTGGCGGTGCAGTTTGTGTGCCAGCCCGCTTCAAGGCCGCATCCGGTGTTGCATTGGCAGTGCCGGTGCCGGTCAGGCTGCGGCGCACATCCAGGTTACGTGACACCACCAGCACCACCCGGCGGTTGCGTGCGCGGCCTTCGGCGGTGGCGTTATTGGCTACCGGCTGGAACTCACCGTAGCCCACCGACGCCAGGCGCCCAGGGTTAATGCCCTGCATCGCGAGCATGCGCACGATGCTCGAGGCCCGTGCCGAGGACAGCTCCCAATTGGTCGGGTACTGCGCGGTGCTGATCGGGAAGTTGTCGGTAAAGCCTTCGACGTGGATCGGGTTCTCAAACGGTTTGAGAATCGCCGCCACCTTGTCGATGATGGTAAACGCCTGATCGCTCGGCAACGCATCGGCGCTGGCAAACAGCAGGCTGGAATTAAGCTCGATCTCCACCCACAACTCATTGCCGCGCACGGTCATCTGGTTGGATTTGATCAAGTCGCCAAACCCGGCACTGATGTCATCGGCGATGCTTTTGAGCGGGTCGCTGGTGCCACCGATGCCGGCGGCGGTTTCGTCGCTGTCATTGACCAGCGGCTTGGCCGGAGTCACGGTCTTGGGCCGCTCCTCGCCAATCGGGATCGGCTTGAGCGAGCGTTCGGTGTCGTTGAATACGCCCACCAGCGCCTGGGAAATAATCTTGTACTTGCCTTCGTTGATCGACGAGATGGAGTACATCACCACAAAAAACGCGAACAGCAAGGTGATGAAGTCGGCGTAGGACACCAGCCAGCGTTCATGGTTGACGTGCTCTTCAGGCTCGCGGCGGCGACGGCTCACAGGCAGATACCTCGCTGAGCAATATTGACCGCTTCACTGTGGCCCGACTCACTGGTGCCCGCTTCACTGTGGCCAGACTCACTGGTGCCCGCTTCACTGTGGCCAGACTCACTGTGGCGAGCGAGCTTGCTCGCGCTGGGGCGCGAAGCGGCCCCATTCCAGGCAATGCGTTTGTGCAGACAGGTTGCGGTGTTTGGGTTTGGGGCTGCTTCGCAGCCCAGCGTGAGCAAGCTCACTCGCCACAACAAGCTCACTCGCCACAACAAGCCCACTCGCCACAACAAGCTCGCTCGCCACAACCACACGCCCGACACGTCGATACCCATGGCCATCAATCCATGAAGCCCTGAAGCTTCAATTCGATGGAGCGCGGGTTCTCACCCTCGGCAATCGACAGAATGCCTTCCAACAGCATTTCGCGGTAACGCGACTGGCGCATGGCGATCGATTTGAGCTTGCTGGCCACCGGCAACAACACCAGGTTGGCACTCGCCACGCCGTAGATGGTCGCGACAAAGGCCACGGCAATGCCGCTGCCCAGCTGCGACGGGTCGGCCAGGTTGCCCATCACGTGAATCAGGCCCATCACCGCACCGATGATGCCGATGGTCGGCGCATAGCCGCCCATGCTTTCAAAGACTTTGGCGGCGTTGATATCGCGGCTTTCCTGGGTGTAGAAGTCCACTTCCAGAATGCTGCGAATCGCCTCGGGTTCGGCGCCATCGACCAGCAGTTGCAGGCCTTTGCGCGCGTAGCTGTCGGGCTCGGCATCGGCCACGCCTTCCAGGCCCAGCAGGCCTTCCTTGCGCGCGGTGAGGCTCCAGTTGACGACACGGTCAATGCCGCCCGGCAAGTCCACGCGTGGCGGGAAGATGATCCACACCAGAATCTGCATGGCGCGCTTGAAGGAACTCAGCGGCGACTGCAACAGCGCCGCGCCCACGGTGCCGCCAATCACGATCAGCGCCGCCGGGCCATTGGCCAAGGCGCCGAGGTGGCCGCCTTCCAGGTAGTTGCCGCCGATAATCGCGACAAACGCCATGGTGATGCCAATCAGGCTCAAGACATCCATCAGAGGCAGGCCTCCACCAGATGTTTGCCGATGTCGTCCAGGCTATAAACCGCGTCAGCCAGGTCCGCCTTGACGATGGCCATGGGCATGCCATAGATCACGCAGCTGGCTTCGTCCTGGGCCCAGATCGCGCTGCCGCCCTGCTTGAGCAGGCGTGCGCCTTCACGGCCGTCGGCGCCCATGCCGGTGAGGACCACCGCCAGAACTTTGTCGCCGTAGGACTTGGCCGCCGAACCGAAGGTGATATCCACACACGGCTTGTAGTTCAGGCGCTCATCGCCCGGCAGGATTTTGATCGCGCCACGGCCGTCGACCATCATCTGCTTACCGCCCGGTGCCAGCAACGCCAGGCCTGGGCGCAGGATGTCGCCATCCTCGGCTTCCTTGACGCTGATGCGGCACAGCTTGTCCAAGCGCTCGGCGAAGGCCTTGGTAAAGGCGGCGGGCATGTGCTGGATCAACACAATCGGCGCCGGGAAGTTGGCCGGCAGTTGGGTCAGCACCCGTTGCAACGCCACCGGGCCGCCGGTAGACGTACCGATGGCCACCAGCTTGTAGGCTTTGCGCTTGGGCGCAGGCGAATGCGCGCTCGCTGCCGGGGCACGCACTGGCGCCACCGCAGGCCGGGCGATCGGTGCCGGTGCCGGGCGCGCAAACGTCGAGGTGGTCGGCGTCGGCGTCGGCGCGGCTACCGGCGCGGGCGCCGGTGCGCTGAACAGACTGCGACGGTTGCTGCGCGAAATGCTGTGCACCTTCTCGCACAGCATCTGCTTGACCTTGTCGGGGTTGCGCGAGATGTCTTCGAAATTCTTCGGCAGGAAGTCCACCGCACCCGCGTCCAGCGCGTCGAGGGTCACCCGGGCGCCTTCGTGGGTCAGCGAGGAGAACATCAACACCGGGGTCGGGCAGCGCTGCATGATGTGTCGGACTGCGGTGATGCCATCCATCATCGGCATCTCGTAGTCCATGGTGATCACGTCCGGTTTCAACGCAATGGCTTGATCAATCGCCTCTTTACCGTTGGTGGCCGTGCCGACCACCTGGATGGTTGGATCGGCGGAAAGAATTTCCGAGACGCGGCGGCGGAAGAAACCCGAATCGTCCACCACCAGGACCTTGACTGCCATAAACACTCCGTTAGGCGGGGCGGGCGCTACCGCCTGCCCCACCAGAATCAAATACGCCGAGCGGCGTAACGCTTGAGCATGCTCGGAACATCAAGAATCAGCGCGATCCGACCGTCACCGGTGATGGTCGCACCCGACATGCCTGGGGTTCCCTGCAGCATTTTGCCCAAAGGCTTGATGACCACTTCTTCCTGGCCCACCAGTTGATCGACCACAAAGCCGATACGCTGGGTGCCCACGGACAGAATCACCACATGGCCCTCGCGCTGCTCTTCATGCTTGGCCGAAGCCACCAGCCAGCGCTTGAGGTAGAACAGCGGCAACGCCTTGTCGCGCACGATCACCACTTCCTGGCCGTCCACCACGTTGGTGCGTGACAGGTCGAGGTGGAAGATCTCGTTGACGTTGACCAGCGGGAAAGCGAACGCCTGGTTGCCCAGCATCACCATCAGGGTGGGCATGATCGCCAAGGTCAACGGCACCTTGATCACGATCTTGGAGCCCTGGCCCTTGGTCGAGTAAATGTTGATCGAGCCGTTGAGCTGGCTGATCTTGGTCTTCACCACGTCCATGCCCACGCCACGGCCGGACACGTCGGAAATCTCGGTCTTGGTCGAGAAGCCCGGGGCGAAGATCAGGTTGTAGCACTCGGTGTCGGTCAGGCGGTCGGCGGCGTCCTTGTCCATCACCCCGCGCTTGACCGCGATATTGCGCAGAATCGCCGGGTCCATGCCTTTGCCGTCATCGGTGATCGACAGCAGGATATGGTCGCCTTCCTGTTCGGCCGCCAGAATCACCTTGCCGTTGCGCGACTTGCCCGAAGCTTCGCGTTCTTCCGGGGTTTCCACGCCGTGGTCGACGGCGTTGCGCACCAAGTGGACCAGTGGGTCGGCCAGGGCCTCGACAAGGTTTTTGTCGAGGTCGGTTTCTTCACCCACCAGTTCCAGGTTGATTTCTTTCTTGAGCTGGCGCGCCAGGTCGCGAACCAGACGCGGGAAGCGGCCGAAGACTTTCTTGATCGGCTGCATGCGCGTTTTCATTACGGCGGTCTGCAAGTCTGCGGTGACCACGTCGAGGTTCGACACGGCCTTTTGCATGGCTTCGTCGCCGCTGTTCAAGCCCAGGCGCACCAGGCGGTTACGCACCAGCACCAGTTCGCCGACCATGTTCATGATGTCGTCCAGGCGCGCGGTATCAACCCGCACGGTGGTTTCGGCTTCACTGGCAGGTTTTTCCGCCACCGGCGCCGCTGCGGCACGCGCCGGTGCGGCAGCCGGTGCCGGTGCAGGCTTGGCAGCCACTGGCGCGGCAGCTTTGGCAGGCGCAGGCTTGGCGGCTACCGGCGTGGCAGTCGCCGCGGCGGCCGGGGCCACTTCGGAGAACTTGCCCTTGCCGTGCAACTCGTCCAGCAGCGCTTCGAATTCGTGATCGGAGATCAGGCCATCAGCGCCAGGCTCAACGCTGGCAGGCGCGGCACTGGCCGCAGGTGCGGCCGCAATGGCGGCGACTTCCGGCAAGGCTTCGGCGGCAAACGTGCCCTTGCCATGCAGTTGGTCGAGCAGCGCTTCGAATTCGTCGTCGGTAATGTCGGTGCTTGCAGGCGCAGCAGGCGCTGCCGGCTCGGCGGCAGGCGCCACGGCGTCCGGCGCGAACTGGCCTTTACCGTGCAACTGGTCGAGCAGCGATTCGAATTCTGCGTCGGTAATGTCTTCGCTGGTCGGCACGGCAGGCGCAGTCGCCGCTTGCGGTGCTTCAGCTTCGGCCTTCACCGCGCTCAGGGAGTTGAGCAGCTGTTCGAACTCGCTGTCGGTCACATCCGGCTCGGCTTCAAACACAGGCTCAGGCGCGGCTACCGGCGCAACTGACGTATCGGCAGGTTCGGCCAGACGCGCCAGCGCAGCCAACAGCTCCGGCGTGGCGGCCGTGATCGGCGCACGTTCGCGCACCTCGCTGAACATGCCGTTGACCGCATCCAATGCTTCGAGAATCACGTCCATCAGTTCCGAGTCGACGTGACGCTCACCCTTGCGCAGGATGTCGAACACGTTCTCGGCGATGTGACAGCACTCCACCAGCTCATGGAGCTGGAGGAAGCCGGCGCCCCCTTTTACAGTGTGAAAACCGCGAAAAATTGCATTGAGCAGGTTCGCATCATCCGGTCGGCTTTCCAGCTCGACCAGTTGTTCGGACAGTTGCTCTAAAATTTCGCCGGCCTCTACAAGGAAATCCTGAAGGATTTCTTCATCGGCGCCGAAGCTCATGTGGGTGCTCCTTAGAAGCCTAAACTGGATAACAGGTCATCTACGTCATCCTGACCTGACACAACGTCTTCACGTTTATCGGCATGAATCTGCGGACCTTCACCCTTGGCGAGATGTTTTTGTGGATCTTTTTCCGAGAGGATCGCTGCGCGGTCATGTTCGATGCCGGCAAAACGGTCGACCTGGCCGGCCATGAGCACCAATTTGAGCAGGTTGCTTTCCACTTCGGTGACCAGTTGGGTCACGCGCTTGATCACCTGACCGGTGAGGTCCTGGTAATCCTGGGCCAGCAGAATGTCATTGAGGTTGCTGGCCACCGTGCGGTTTTCCTGTTCGCTGCGCGACAGAAAAGCGTCGACCCGACGCGCCAACTCACGAAACTCCTCAGCCCCCACTTCGCGGCGCATGAAGCGGCCCCAGTCAACGCTGAGCGCTTGTGCTTCGGTGGCCATGCCATTGACCAACGGCGTGGCGTTTTCCACCAGGTCCATGGTGCGGTTGGCCGCCGCCTCGGTCAGCCTGACCACATAGGACAGGCGTTCGGTGGCGTCAGTGATCTGCGAGATTTCTTCGGCCTGGGGCATGTGCGGGTCAATCTGAAAATTGACGATTGCACTGTGCAGCTCGCGTGTGAGCTTGCCCACTTCCTGATACAGGCCGCGGTCACGGGTCTGGTTAAGCTCATGGATCAACTGCACCGCGTCGCCGAACTGGCCTTTTTCAAGGCTGTCGACCAACTGGTGAGCATGTTTTTTCAGGGTCGATTCAAAATCGCCCTGTGACGTTTCTTTATGCTCCATAGCTCCCCCGTGGTGATATCAGCCGTGGATGCGTTCGAAGATTTTTTCGATCTTCTCTTTCAAGGCCAACGCCGTGAATGGCTTGACCACGTAACCGTTAACCCCGGCTTGGGCGGCTTCGATGATCTGTTCACGCTTGGCTTCGGCGGTCACCATCAACACAGGCAAGCTGCGCAGTTTTTCATCGGCGCGCACGTGACGCAGCAAGTCGATGCCGGTCATGCCCGGCATGTTCCAGTCGGTTACCAGAAAGTCGATGCTCCCGCTGTTGAGGATCGGAATCGCCGTCAGGCCGTCATCCGCCTCGACCGTGTTGGTGAACCCAAGGTCACGCAACAGGTTTTTTATGATCCGCCGCATCGTTGAGAAGTCATCAACGATGAGGATTTTCATGTTCTTGTCCAATTCGACCTCCAAGCAGTCTTAAACGCGCCCAGCACCTGGACGCGCCATTTCAATCAACAGGCGTTACACAAAAAGGACTGCCCAGGGCACCACGGCACGAACCCGCGAAAGCGTGAAGCCTTCGCGGTAGCGTCTGCAGTGTCCCCACACTGCCTGTCAGCGCGCGCGCCACTCTCCCAATCGCCCCCGCAAGCGGGCTGCGCACTGGCTATGCAGCTGGCTGACACGCGATTCGCTGACCCCCAGGACCTCACCGATTTCCTTGAGGTTCAGCTCTTCGTCGTAGTACAGCGCCAACACCAGTCGCTCACGCTCCGGCAAATTGGCAATCGCCTCCGCCAACGCGCCCTGGAAACGTTCGTCTTCCAGGTCGCGCGACGGTTCGAGATGTGCACTCGCGCCGTCCTCGTGCAGCCCTTCGTGTTCGCCGTCCTGCAAAAGGTCGTCGAAACTGAACAGGCGGCTGCCCAAGGTATCGTTCAAAATCCCGTAGTAATCGTCGAGACTCAATTGGAGTTCGGCCGCAACTTCGTGATCTTTAGCGTCACGACCGGTTTTTGCTTCAATTGCGCGAATTGCGTCACTGACCATGCGCGTATTGCGGTGTACCGAACGCGGCGCCCAATCCCCTTTACGCACTTCATCGAGCATCGCCCCTCGAATGCGGATACCCGCATACGTCTCGAAACTCGCGCCCTTGCTCGCGTCGTATTTGGTCGACACTTCGAGCAGGCCGATCATGCCGGCCTGGATCAAGTCCTCAACCTGCACACTGGCAGGCAGGCGTGCCAGCAAGTGATAGGCAATGCGCTTGACCAAGGGCGCATAGCGCTCGATCAGTTCGCCCTGGCTGTCACGTGCCGACTTTTTGTAAAGGTTGTAGCCGCTGGATGTCATAGCACCGGTCCTGCGCTCGTCTGATGCACCAATCGCTCGACGAAAAACTCCAGATGCCCCCGAGGGTTGGCAGGCAACGGCCAAGTATCGACCTTCTGGGCAATAGCCTTGAACGCCAGTGCGCACTTCGAACGAGGGAACGCTTCATAGACTGCACGCTGCTTTTGCACAGCCTTGCGCACACACTCGTCATAGGGAACTGCGCCCACGTATTGTAAGGCGACATCGAGAAAGCGATCCGTGACCTTGGTCAACTTGGCGAACAGATTCCGCCCTTCCTGCGGGCTTTGGGCCATGTTGGCCAGCACGCGGAAGCGGTTCATGCCGTAGTCACGGTTCAGCAGCTTGATCAGGGCATAGGCGTCGGTGATGGAGGTGGGTTCATCGCACACCACCAGCAGCACTTCTTGCGCTGCGCGCACGAAGCTGACCACCGACTCGCCGATGCCGGCGGCGGTGTCGATCACCAGCACGTCGAGGTTGTCGCCGATATCGCTGAACGCCTGGATCAGGCCGGCATGCTGCGCCGGGCTCAGATGCACCATGCTCTGGGTGCCTGAGGCGGCCGGCACGATGCGAATGCCACCGGGGCCTTGCAGCAGCACATCGCGCAGCTCACAACGGCCTTCGATCACATCGGCAAGGGTGTGTTTGGGTGTCAGCCCCAGCAGAACGTCCACGTTCGCCAGGCCCAGGTCAGCATCCAGCAGCATGACGCGACGGCCAAGCTCTGCCAGGGCCAGGGACAAATTCACTGACACGTTAGTTTTCCCGACGCCACCTTTGCCGCCGGTCACCGCGATCACCTGTACGGGATGCATGCTGCCCATTTTATTTCTTTACCTTGTCTTGCTTAGACGCAGGCTACATGGCTTGGCCGCGTGAATCGCTTGCAGACCATCGATGTAGATACATTTCACGGTGTTCATCCTGCCTCACCCCACCCGCTTAGCCGGGTTGTGGTAAAGGTCGGCGAACATGTCGGCCATCGCTTCCTCGCTAGGCTCTTCTTGCATTTGCACGCTGACAGCACGGCTGACCAACTGATGACGGCGCGGCAGATGTAAATCATCCGGGATCCGCGGCCCGTCGGTCAGGTAAGCAACCGGTAACTCATGACTGATCGCCAGGCTCAACACCTCGCCCAGGCTCGCCGTTTCGTCGAGCTTGGTGAGGATGCAACCGGCCAGGCCGCAGCGTTTGTAACTATGGTACGCAGCGGTAAGAACCTGTTTCTGGCTGGTGGTTGCAAGCACCAGGTAATTTTTCGACTTGATGCCACGCCCGGCCAGGCTTTCGAGCTGCATGCGCAGTGCCGGGTCGCTGGCTTGCAGGCCGGCCGTGTCGATCAACACCACGCGCTTGCGCAGCAGCGGGTCGAGCGCATTGGCCAGGGACTGGCCCGGGTCGACGTGGGTCACCGTCACATTGAGGATGCGGCCCAGGGTCTTGAGCTGCTCCTGGGCGCCGATGCGGTAGCTGTCCATGCTCACCAACGCGATGTTCTGCGCGCCGTACTTGAGCACATAACGGGCGGCCAGTTTGGCCAGGGTGGTGGTCTTGCCCATGCCGGCCGGGCCGACCATGGCAATCACGCCGCCCTCTTCCAGCGGTTCGATTTCCGGGGTGACGATCATGCGCGCCAAGTGCGCCAGCAACATGCGCCAGGCTTGGCGTGGTTCTTCGACTTCAGCCGTCAGAGCGAGCAAATCGCGCGACAACGGGCCGGACAGGCCGATGCGTTGCAGGCGGCGCCACAGGTTGGCCTGTTGCGGTTTGCTGCCTTGCAGCTGCGTCCACGCCAACGAGCCCAGCTGCACTTCGAGCAGCTCACGCAGGCCATTGAGTTCAAAACGCATCGAGTCGAGCGCGCGCTGGTCGACAGCGGCGGCCGGGGCTGGCGCTGCAGGGCGCGGCGGTTCTTTGAAGGTCGGTTCTACCAACGGCTCGGCGGCGGTCAGCGGCAAGCCGGCGAACAATTGGCGATTGGTGCTGGCATCGCTGTCGCCACGCATGCTCAATTCAGCCTGGGCCGAGACAATGCGCGAAGCGGTTTTGCGCAGCTCGTCTTCGAGTTCCATGTTCGGCACGCGCGGCGCCAGCGCCGATGGGGTGTAATCCAGGGCAGCCGTCAGCTCGACACCGCCGGCAATGCGACGGTTTCCAATAATCGCGGCATCGGCGCCCAGCTCATCACGTACCAGTTTCATGGCCTGACGCATATCGGCGGCGAAAAAACGCTTAACTTGCATAACCCACTACCTCAGCCGTTGGGCCCTACTGTCGCGACGATAGTCACTTGCTTATTGTCAGGAATTTCCTGATAAGCCAAAACGTGCAAATTCGGAACTGCCAGGCGACCAAACCGCGACAACATCGCTCGAACCGGGCCTGCCACCAGCAGAATCACCGGGTGGCCCGCCATTTCCTGACGCTGGGCGGCTTCGATCAACGAACGCTGCAATTTCTCAGCCATGCTTGGCTCCAGCAGAACGCCCTCTTCCTGGCCAAGTCCGGCCTTCTGAATACTATTGAGCAATATTTGTTCCAACCTTGGTTCCAAGGTGATAACAGGCAGCTCAGACTCAATGCCTACAATGCTTTGCACGATGGCACGGGACAACCCGACACGCACCGCAGCCACCAAAGCGGCAGTATCTTGACTCTTGGCGGCATTGTTGGCGATGGCCTCGGCAATGCTGCGAATGTCGCGCACCGGCACCTGTTCGGCGAGCAAGGCTTGCAGCACCTTGAGCAACTGCGACAGCGACAGTACGCCGGGCACCAGTTCTTCGGCCAGTTTTGGCGAGGCTTTGGCCAGCAACCCCATCAATTGCTGGACTTCCTCGTGGCCGATCAGCTCGTGGGAGTGCTTGTACAGGATCTGGTTGAGGTGGGTGGCGACCACGGTGCTGGCGTCCACCACGGTGTAACCGAGCGATTGAGCCTGGCTGCGCTGGCTGACTTCGATCCATACCGCTTCCAGGCCAAAAGCCGGATCTTTGGCGGTAATGCCGTTGAGCGTGCCGAACACTTGGCCGGGGTTGATCGCCAACTCACGGTCCGGGTAAATCTCGGCTTCGGCGAGGATCACGCCCATCAGGGTCAGGCGGTAGGCGCTGGGGGCCAAATCGAGGTTGTCGCGGATGTGTACGGTGGGCATCAAGAAACCCAGGTCCTGGGACAGCTTCTTGCGCACACCCTTGATCCGCGCCAGCAATTGGCCGCCCTGGTTGCGGTCCACCAGCGGAATCAGGCGGTAGCCGACTTCCAGGCCGATCATGTCGATCGGGGTGACGTCATCCCAGCCCAACTCCTTGGTTTCCTGGGCGCGGGCCGGCGATGGCAGCAAGTCTTGCTGGCGGGCGATTTCCTGCTGAGCCTGGACCTTGACGGCATTTTGCTTGCGCCAGAACAGGTAGGCGCCACCGGCGGCCATGGCCGCCATGCTCAGGAACGACACGTGGGGCATGCCCGGCACGATGCCCATGATCGCCATGATACCGGCGGCCACGGCCAGCGCCTTGGGCGAGGCGAACATCTGGCGGCTGATCTGCTTGCCCATGTCTTCGGAGCCCGAAGCACGGGTAACCATGATGGCCGCTGCTGTGGATAACAACAGTGATGGCAATTGCGCCACTAAACCGTCACCGATGGTCAGCAAGGCGTACACCTTGCCTGCATCGCCAAAGGTCATGCCGTGCTGGAAGATCCCGACCGCCATGCCGCCGATCAGGTTGATAAACAGAATCAGCAGGCCGGCGATGGCGTCACCGCGCACGAATTTACTCGCACCGTCCATGGAGCCATAGAATTCGGCTTCCTGGGCGACTTCCAGGCGACGGGATTTGGCTTGGTTCTGGTCGATCAGGCCGGCGTTGAGGTCGGCGTCGATCGCCATTTGCTTGCCGGGCATGGCGTCGAGGGTAAAACGCGCGCTCACCTCGGAAATCCGCCCGGCGCCCTTGGTTACCACCACGAAGTTGATGATCATCAAAATCGCGAACACCACGATACCGACCACATAGTTACCGCCGATCACCACCTCACCGAAGGCCTGGATCACCTTACCGGCGGCGGCGTGGCCGTCCTGGCCGTGGAGCATCACCACCCGCGTAGACGCCACGTTCAGCGCCAGGCGCAGCAGGGTCGCGATCAGCAAAATGGTCGGGAATACGGCGAAATCCAGCGGCCGCAGGGCATACACGCAGACCAGCAGCACCACCACCGACAGCGCAATGTTAAAGGTAAAAAACACATCGAGCAGGAACGGCGGCATCGGCAACATCATCATTGCCAGCATCACCAGCAACAACAACGGCACACCCAGGTTGCCCCGCGACAAATCAGTCAGGGTGCCACGGGCCGTGTTGAGCATTTGAGAGCGATCTACCACCGGTATTCCTCGTGTTCCTTGAAGCAAAGTTTTGACGCTGGAGGGCGTCCTGGAGGCGGTATTGCAAGAAGCCTTCCAACTTTGCTGTCAGGGCGACGATCGTCGAGTGGTAACCCGTTCAACTGTGGGAGCGGGCTTGAACTGGTCAAGTAATCTTGGACACCATTTAAGGTTCACGCCGCCAGTCTCTCCCTGACGACCGGCGACCGGTAATCGTTGTAACTGTGAGGCCTGGAGATGTTGTAGCGAGAGACATAGCGCTGCACATCTGCCCGGGCCTCATGCTCTGATTCATAGCCCGTCTCAGGCACCCATTCTGATTTCAAACTTCCGAAGAAGCGCTCCATCGGAGCGTTATCCCAGCATTCGCCTTTACGACTCATGCTTTGCCGTAGCTCATGTTCCAGCAGCTCATTCCTGAACTTATGGCTCGTGTACTGACAACCTTGGTCTGAGTGAAACAGCACGTCTTTAGGGCGGCCTCTAAGCTCAACTGCCATCCGCAAAGCCTCGCAGGTCAGCGTGGCATCGGAAATCATAGAAAACGACCAACCCACGACCCGACGAGCAAACAAATCCAGAACTGCGGCGAAATACAGCCACCGCTTCCCGACTTTGATGTACGTCACGTCTCCACACCACACCTGGTTAACCGCCGTCACATCAAACTTGCGCTTGAGCACATGCGGGGCCACTAACGCTTCCACGCCGGGCGATTTGTACTTGTGACGTCGGCGCTGACGGCTGGCGATCCCCGCTTCGCGCATCAAACTGCGAGCCAAGTACCGCCCGATGCGATGCCCTTTCTCTTGCAGCTCCTTCGCCAAAGTTCTCGCTCCCGCAGAAGCCCGCGATGCCTTGTGATGCCTGACCAGCGCGGCCTTGAGCTTCTCCCGCTCAGGATTTGCTCTGCCTTGGCGCTGACGCCAAGCGTAAAAGCTACTTCTGTTGACGCCGAACGCCCGGCAACACCTGTTGACGCCGTACTGCTCGTCCAGCTCATCGATCAGCGTGAATGATCTTTGGCGTCCAAAAGCAGGAGAGCACTGGCCTTTTTTAGGATTTCGATGTCCAGGTCTTTCTCCCGAAGCAACGCTTTGAGCCTCTGAATCTCTCGTTGATCGGCAGTAATCGCCTTGGCGCCTACCGGCGTCGAGCCTAATCGCTCTTTACGCACCTGATCCACCCAGCGGCGCAAGGCTGTAGGGCCAATATCCAAACTGGCGCACACCTCGGGAACCTGCAGCCCTTCATCCAGCACCATGCTGGCAGCTTTGAGCTTGAACTCACTCGAATAAGATTTGCGCATATCCAAACACCTCAGATTTGGGCGCCATCATAGCGCCCGATTGAAGTGTCCAAAATCATTAGGCCAGTTCAGCTTGCCTGCGATTGCGGTGGGTCAGGCACTGAAGGGCCAGCTATGAGTCAGCCATCGCAGGCAAGCCCGCTCCCACAGTTGGATGGGGTGTACCTGCTGTTACTGAGGAAATTTCCGACACGGTTTTCGGGTTGCCCCTAGGAACCGGGCTCCCTAGTCTCCGTACACCGCTGCAAACGCAGCGGTCGGGCGTCGCGGCCCGCAACATAAAGGAGCCCCTTTTTTCTTTCTACGGAGCGCCACCATGTCCAAACCCGCGCAAAACGCCCCCAGCCTAATCCTCACCCTCATCGACGGCATCAGCACCGAAGACCTGCTGGTCAACCTCACCGAAACCCTCGCCTCCGCCCACGCCGTCACCCGCGACGATCGTCGAGGGGTGACCCGTTCAACTGTGGGAGCTGGCTTGCCTGCGATTGCGGTGGGTCAGGCACTGAAGGGCCAGCTGTGAGTCAGTCATCGCAGGCAAGCCAGCTCCCACAGTTGGATCGGTGTGTATCAGCGCTACTGTGGAAGCCGCCTGGGACGCTCCGCGTCCCGACTTGAGCCCTGCGCAACGGTGACGCGGAGCGTCACGGAAGGCATTCCCACGCGGGAGCGTGGGAACGATCTTCATACGGGTTGGATGTTGGACGCTTGCTTGCCTTTGGGCCCTGTCGTTATTTCATAGCTGACTTTTTGGCCCTCTTGCAGAGATTTGAACCCAGCACTCTGAATCGCTGAAAAATGCGCAAAAAGATCCTCGCTGCCATCATCCGGGGTAATAAAACCAAACCCCTTTGAGTCGTTAAACCACTTCACTGTACCCGTTGCCATTGCCGCTCTCCTGACATCCCATTCAAAGAATCCACACCAGGTTCGTTAGATAAGCCTGATACAAAACGCAAACACACCCTGTGGCCGATGAATCCTGGCGAACTGTACCCGCTGGCCTTCTCGCCATCGGGTATACGCCGAACTCAAGCGGTCCAAACACACCGGCTCATCATCGCCATCCAACGCAATCAGCCCTTCGCCGGTCTTGCGGTTATAAGCCTTGATCGTCCCCGTCACCGCTTCCATCGCCCTTCCCCTGCATCTCGTTACTACTTGCGTACAGTGTCTGGCACCATCAAACCGCGAGAACGCAAAACTGGCTACTGTCAGAGTTGACAGGTAGCCGGGGATTAACGACCAGTGGTAGGGACCTTTGGCTGAGCAGCCGGGGGGGTTATTTTTTTCGCTTGCGGGGTTTTCGCGCCTTGGGCGGCGTATCGATTTCGCTGGCGGGATTGCCCGTTGCCTGAACGGGTACCGCATTGCCTTCGCGGTCGCGGGCGACAAAACCAATGCCCTTGACCGCGTCCAACCACCTGACCGTAGCCCTGTTCATGACCGCTCTCCCGAGCCGCGCATGAAGGCGCGCCTCGTCGCTCTATCAAACAGTGAAGGCGGTGCAATGGATACTGTCAAAGTTGACAGGTAGAAGGCGATATTGCCTGAGGGCTCATTCGTGGCGAGGGAGCTTGCTCCCGCTGGACTGCGGAGCAGTCCCATTTTTTGGGGCCGCTTCGCGCCCCAGCGGGAGCAAGCTCCCTCGCCACAGATGCATACACATCAGGAATCGCGGCGCAACTCCGGCGGAATCGGCAGGTCTTTGAGCGGGTCCGGCCGCTTGCCCTTGCCCGCGCGGTATTGGCGGATCTGGTACACGTAGGCCAACACCTGCGCCACGGCCAGGTACAGGCCTGCGGGGATTTCCTGGTCGAGGTCGGTGGAGTAGAAGATCGACCGTGCCAGCTCCGGCGATTCCAACAGCAGAATGTCGTTGGCCACGGCGATTTCGCGAATCTTCAGCGCGGTAAAGTCGCTGCCCTTGGCTAGCAACATCGGCGCGCCGCCCTTCTCCGGGTCGTACTTGAGCGCCACGGCGTAGTGGGTCGGGTTGGTGATGACCACGTCGGCGTCGGGCACCGCCGCCATCATCTTTCGCTGGGACATTTCCCGTTGCAGCTGGCGAATCCGCTGCTTGACCTCGGGGCGGCCTTCCTGGTCCTTGTGCTCGTCGCGCACTTCCTGCTTGGTCATCAGCAGTTTCTTGTGGCTTTCCCACAGCTGGATCGGCGCATCCACGGCAGCAATGATGATCAGCCCGCAGGCCATCCACAGCGCACTCCAGCCCACCACCTGCACACTGTGGATGATGGCCGATTCCAGCGGTTCATGGGCAATGCGCTGCAAGTCGTCGATGTCGGAAGACAACACCGTCAACGCCACAAACAGGATCAGGATGAATTTCGCCAGCGCCTTGAGCAGTTCCACCAGCGCCTTGGTGGAGAACATACGCTTAAGCCCTGGCCCAGGGTTCATGCGGCTGAACTTGGGCGCCATGCTGCCGGCGGCAAATAGCCAGCCGCCGAGGGACACCGGCCCGATCAGCGCCGCCAGCAACAGGGTGATCAGCACCGGCTGCACCGCCAGAATCGCGATCTTGCCCGAGTGCAACAGGTACTGGCCCATGGCGCCGGGGCTCAGCAGCACTTCGCGCGGCAGCGAAAAGTTGAGCTTCATCAGCTCCATCAGGTCCAGCGCCAGGCCACCGCCGTAGATCAGCAGGCCACCGGCACCAGCGAGCATCACCGCCAGGGTGTTGAGTTCTTTGGAGCGGGCAATCTCGCCCTTTTCCCTGGAGTCCTTTTTACGTTTCTCCGTGGGGTCTTCTGTTTTGTCCTGGCCACTCTCGCTCTCGGCCATGGCTCAACGCGCCCGTGCCAGATCACGTAAGAACTGCAAGGCGTCGGTGGCCAGCGGTTGATACTGATTGAGAATGTCGGCCATGCCGATCCAGAAAATCCCCATGCCCAACACCAGGGTCAGCGGGAAACCAATCGAGAAGATGTTCAATTGCGGCGCCGCGCGGGTCATCACGCCAAATGCGATATTGACCACCAACAGCGCGGTGATCGCCGGCAACACCAGCAACAACGAGGCGCCCAGCACCCAGCTGAGGCGCCCGACCAGCTCCCAGAAGTGGTTGACCACCAGCCCCGAGCCCACCGGCAAGGTGGTGAAGCTTTCGGTCATGACCTCGAACACCACCAGATGGCCGTTCATTGCCAGGAAAATCAAGGTCACCAGCATGGTCAGGAACTGCCCGATCACTGCCACCGACACGCCGTTGGTAGGGTCGACCATGGACGCGAAGCCCATGCCCATCTGGATCGAGATGATCTGCCCGGCGATCACAAACGCCTGGAAGAACAACGTCAGCGAGAAACCCATTATCGCGCCGATCAATATCTGCTCGGCAATCAGCAACAACGCGCTGAGGTCCAGGGCATTCACCGGCGGCATCGGCGGCAAGCCGGGCACGATGACGATGGTAATGGCGAAGGCAAAATACAAGCGGATGCGCCTCGGCACCAAGGTGGTCCCGAACACCGGCATGGTCATCAGCACTGCCGTGACGCGAAACATCGGCAAAATGAAAGACGCCACCCAGGTGCTGATCTGGGTGTCGGTCAAGGCCAGCACAGATTGCATCGGTCAGCCGATCAACTGCGGAATACTGCCGTACAGCTGCAGGATGTATTCCATAAAGGTTTGCACCAGCCACGGGCCGGCGACGATCAGGGTGATCAGCATCACCAGCAAACGCGGGAGGAAACTCAGGGTTTGTTCGTTGATCTGGGTCGCGGCCTGGAACATCGCCACCAGCAGGCCCACCAACAGGCTCGGCACCACCAGCACGGCGACCATCATGGTGGTCAGCCACAGCGCTTCACGGAACAGGTCAACCGCTACTTCTGGCGTCATGTCGCTACACCCCGCCGAAACTGCTGGCCAGGGTGCCGATAATCAGCGCCCAGCCGTCCACCAGCACAAACAGCATGATCTTGAACGGCAACGAAATAATCAGCGGCGACAGCATCATCATGCCCATGGCCATCAGCACGCTCGCCACCACCAGGTCGATGATCAGGAACGGGATAAAGATCATGAAGCCGATCTGGAACGCGGTTTTCAATTCGGAAGTGACGAAGGCCGGCACCAGAATGGTCAGCGGCGCCTGATCCGGCGTGGCAATGTCGGTGCGCTTGGACAGGCGCATAAACAGCTCAAGGTCGCTGGAGCGGGTTTGCGAGAGCATGAAGTCCTTGATCGGACCCTGGGCCTTGTCGATCGCGTCCTGAGCCGAGAGTTTCTCGGCCAGGTAGGGTTGCAAGGCTTGCTGGTTCACCTTGTCGAACACCGGTGCCATGATGAACAAGGTCAAAAACAGCGCCATGCCGGTGAGGATCTGGTTCGACGGCGTCTGCTGCAGGCCCAGGGCTTGACGCAAAATCGAGAACACGATGATGATCCGCGTAAAGCTGGTCATCAGCATGACAAACGCCGGGATAAAACTCAGCGCAGTCATGATCAGCAAAATCTGCAGGCTGACCGAGTATTCCTGCGCGCCGGCCGCGTTGGTGCCCAGGGTGATCGCCGGGATCGACAACGGGTCGGCTGCCAACGCCAGCGGCGCGGCCAGCAACAGCATGAGCGTCAATAAAACGCGCATTACTTCTTATCCTTCTGATCCTTGCCCAGCAACTCCATCAGGCGCTGGGCGAATTCCGGCGTGGCGGCCTCGGTTTTGGTCGCTTCCACCGGCGTCTTGAGTACGTGCAACGGGGTGATGCGACCGGGCGTGATGCCGAGCAGGATTTGTTCTTCGCCCACTTGCACCAGCACCAGCCGATCACGCGGGCCGAGGGCACGCGAGCCGATCATCTCGATCACCTGGGCATTGCCCGGCCCGATGCGCTGCACGCGGCGCATCAACCAGGCCAGCACGAAGATCAGGCCGACCACCAGCAACAGGCCCAGCACCAGCTGGGTCAATTGCCCACCGATGCCACTGCTGACCACCGGCGCCGCAGTGACCGCTGGGGCGATCGGCTCAGCCGCCATGGCGCTCAATGGCAGCGCCAGAAACAGTCCCGCCATCGAATACTTCATATCAGCGCAACTTCTTGATGCGTTCGCTTGGGCTGATCACGTCCGTCAGGCGGATGCCGAACTTCTCGTTGACCACCACCACCTCGCCATGGGCGATCAGGGTGCCGTTGACCAGTACGTCCAGCGGCTCACCGGCCAGGCGGTCGAGCTCGATCACCGAACCCTGGTTGAGTTGCAGCAGGTTGCGGATGTTGATTTCGGTGCTGCCGACTTCCATGGAGATCGACACCGGAATGTCGAGGATCACGTCCAGGTTCGGGCCGTCGAGGGTCACCGGGTCGTTGTTTTTCGGCACGCTGCCGAATTCTTCCATCGGCAGGCGCTTGCCGGCCGGCGCCGTGGCGGCGTCGGCGGCCAGCAGCGCGTCGATGTCGTCCTGGCCGACATCGCCGGTTTCTTCCAGGGCTGCAGCCCATTCGTCAGCCAGGGCCTGGTCTTCGGCGGAAGTGTTTTCGTGTTCGGTAGCCATTACATGTCCTCGGCGCAGCAAAAATTCATCGATAGAAGGGGCAGATCAGCGACGGTTGATCGGTTCGATCACTTGCAACGCCAGGTTGCCTTTGTGGGAACCGAGCTTGACCTTGAACGACGGCACGCCGTTGGCGCGCATGATCAGCTCTTCCGGCAGCTCCACAGGGATCACGTCCCCCGGTTGCATGTGCAAAATATCGCGCAAACGCAGCTGGCGACGGGCCACAGTGGCGCTTAACGGCACGTCGACGTCCAGCAGGTCTTCGCGCAGGGCCTTGACCCAGCGTTCGTCCTGGTCGTCGAGGTCGGACTGGAAACCGGCATCGAGCATTTCGCGCACCGGCTCGATCATCGAATACGGCATGGTCACGTGCAGGTCGCCGCCACCGCCATCGAGTTCGATGTGGAAGGTGGAGACCACAATGGCTTCGCTGGGGCCGACGATGTTGGCCATGGCCGGGTTCACTTCCGAGTTGATGTACTCGAAATTGACTTCCATGATCGCCTGCCAGGCTTCCTTCAAGTCGATGAAGGCTTGCTCCAGCACCATGCGCACCACACGCAATTCGGTGGGGGTGAATTCACGCCCTTCGATCTTGGCGTGACGGCCGTCGCCGCCGAAGAAGTTGTCCACCAGCTTGAACACCAGCTTGGCGTCGAGGATGAACAGCGCGGTGCCGCGCAGCGGCTTGATCTTGACCAGGTTGAGGCTGGTGGGCACGTACAGCGAGTGCACGTATTCACCGAACTTCATCACCTGCACGCCGCCCACCGCCACGTCCGCCGAACGGCGCAGCATGTTGAACATGCTGATACGGGTATAGCGGGCGAAACGCTCGTTGATCATCTCCAGGGTCGGCATGCGCCCACGGACGATACGATCTTGGCTTGTGAGGTCATAACTTTTGACGCTGCCGGGCTCGGCAGCCATTTCGGTCTGTACCAGACCATCGTCGACACCATGCAACAGCGCGTCGATTTCATCCTGGGACAGCAGGTCTTGCACGGCCATGTCGTGATCCTACTGCAATACGAAGTTAGTGAAGAGCGCCTGCTCGACCACGACTTTGCCGAGCTCTTTCTGGGCCACTTCCTGCACGCTGGCAGTGACCTTCTGGCGCAGCATTTCCTGGCCGACCGGGGTGGCCAGGCTGTCGAAGCTCTGGCCGGAGAACAGCATCACCAGGTTGTTGCGGATCACCGGCATATGCACTTTAAGCGCATCCAGGTCCGCCTGGTTACGCGCCAGCAAGGTGATGCTCACCTGCAGGTAGCGTTGGCGACCGTTCTGATTGTAGTTGGCGACAAAGGCCGGCAGCATCGGCTCGAAGATTGCCGGTTGCTTGACGTTAGTGGCGGTTTCGGCGGCGGGTGCCGGCTTGCTCGCACTGCTGTGCATGATGTACCACGTGCCGCCAATCGAGGCGCCAATGGCCAGGAGCAGGCCCAGTACAATCAGCAGGATCAGCTTGAGCTTGCCTTTGCCTGCGGGTGGGGTTGCTGCTGCGTCGTCGCTCTTCGCCATGCCAATAATCCGTCACTATTCGGGGATTCATAGATCTACGGGAAGGCAAGAGCAAGTGTTATGCCAGAGTTGTCTGGCACACAGGGCAAGAGCGAACACCCCAAATCAAATGTGGGAGCTGGCTTGCCTGCGATGGCGGTGGGTCAGCTGACATTTCTGTCACTGATACACCGCCATCGCAGGCAAGCCAGCTCCCACATTGACCGCGTTTTTGGCTCAGATCAGGCGTAATAGTCGACTGCGCTGGAGCCGATCACGGTCTGGCTCACCGGCGCGACCGCCGCCGCCACTTCAGCAGGGTCACCCGCATCGCCGCCATCACCACGCCCGCCACTGCCGCTTATGCCGCGTGCCTGGCTCTGCTGCTGTTGTTCCTGCCCCTGCCCCTGCCAGCCACGGGACTGGTCGGACACATTGACGTCGACCTGCCCCATGCCCTGCTGGGCAAACATCTCGCGCAAACGGCCGGACTGGCTTTCCAGCGCTTCACGCACCACGGCGTGGCCGCTCATGAAGTTGACCTGGGCTTGCTGGTCGGCGGTCATATTGACCTTGATATCCAGGCGCCCGAGTTCAGCCGGTTGCAACTGAATCTCCGCCGACTTGAGGTTGGCGCTGGACAGGTACATCACGCGGTTGACCACTTCTTCGGTCCAGCCGCTCTGGTGCATGGCCAGCGGCGCATTGGCCACGGGCGGCAAGGCATTCGCGGTTTTCGGCGTGGCGGCCTGGGTCAGCGCGGCCAGGCGGTTGGCGAAATCATCCACGCGGGTGTCGCTGCTAGCGTCTTTCAAATCCTTGAGGCCGCCTTCGATCAGCCCGCTGAAGGCCTTGTCGCCGCCCTGGTCGGTACTGTCTTTGGTGGCTTGCTGGTCGACCATGCTGGCAAGACCTGCGGCAAAGTTTTGCGCGGCGGTCGGTTGATCCTGAGCGGTGGTCGGCGCAGCTTTCTGTGGCGTCTGGCTGCTGGCCGACACATGGCCGCCCTGCTCCATCGCCAGGCGCACGGCCGGCATCGAATCCAGCGGGTCGGCTTCGGGGTCGAAGGCCGGTTGCTTGGCGTCATCGGTGGCTGCAACCGGCGCCGCGACCACCGGCTGAGCCTTGTCATCATTGGCCGCTACCGGCGCTGGCGCTGGCACCGGGACAGGCACCGGCGTAACGGCGGCGACCAATGCCGGGTCAACCACCGGATCAGCCGCAGGCTGCTGCGCCACGGCCGGGTCGGCGGGCTTGTCGTCATCACTGCTGGCGCTGTCGTCAGCCTTGGCCGGCTTGGCAGGCAAGGGATTGCCGCTATCGGCAACCGCTGGCGTGCTGGCGGCAGGCTTGGCGCTGGTGTCCGCAGGCTTGTCACGCGTGACTTTGGCCGGGCTGTCGTCGGGCTTCAGCGTGGGCTTGGGGCTTTGGTTGGCAAACACTTGAGCGAAGCCAGGGCCCTTGTCCTGTGGGGTCGCAACCGCTACCGGGGAAGTAGCGGCAGGCGCTTGAGGCTTGGCCGCGGGGGCAGCCTGAAGGAGCGAATTGGGGGCGACTGGCATAGGTAAAGGTCTCCACTGCACTGGGGGTCGGGGATGCAGTATTGGGAGGTAGAGCAAGAGTCGGGCCAGGTTTGGTTTTTTGACGGTAGATCCATTGTGCTTCTGTGGGAGCTGGCCGAGACCGGCCTGGCGACTCAATTCAAATCTGAAAGCGCTGCCTTTCCGACTCATACAGCGGCCGCACCAACGCAAACTCATGATCAATCTGGTCAACCAGCGCACCCAAGTCCGCCGACAGCTCGACAGACTCCACCTCCAACCGCTGACACAAATACGCCAATCGCACCGCCCCAAGGTTGCCACTGCTGCCCTTGAAGCTATGGGCAATGCGCCCCAACGCCTTGGCATCATCACGCGACTTGCGCAACGCTTCGACGCGCTTCTGCGAATCGTCCAGAAAGGTCTCCAGCAGTTTCGGATACTCGCTTTCCATCACTTCCTGCAGGCCCGTCAGCACATCAGGGTCCAGATGAATCTCAAGCACTTGTTCGCTCCTTGATCAAGAATCGGCGGATTATGCCAGAGCCCCCCAGCAAAACTCCACGCATACACTGCGCCCGCCATCGGTCCAGCGTACATCGCTGCTCAGTTGCCGTACCAGGCTCAGCCCCCGGCCAGACAGGCGGTCGATATCCAGCGGCCGCGCCAGCACCTGCTCCACGTCGAACCCCGGGCCACTGTCCTCGATACGCAGCGTCATTTTGCCGCCTGTAGCAGTCGGCACCACCTGCACATGCACCCGCACATAACCGCTGTTCAACTGCGCCAAACGCTGGTTGCGCTGGCGGTAATACTCGGCAAACCCCTGGGCATCGCGCTTGAGTCGCGAATCCAGGCCCAGCACGCCATGCTCCAGCGCATTGGAGTACAACTCGGCCATCACGCTGTACAGCGCCCCGCTCTGCCCACGCAGGCCGTGAATCTCCAGCAATAACTGCAACAGGTACGGCAACGGGTTGTAGCTTTTGAGCGTGCGCGCACGAAACTCGAAGCTCACCGACCAATCCAGCGGGCACGACTGGCCACTGTCGGCGTACAGCGGCTCAGCCGCCCGCGACGGCTGGCCCGCCTGCAAGGTGATCTCCACCATGCTCACATCATCGCGCGCCTCGCCCCGGAACGCCGCCAGGGCGTGCTCAATATCCTCAAACAAGCGGTCGGGCTTGCGATTGCTGGCAAATACCTGCTGCAAGCGCGCCGCGCCAAATAACTGATCATTGGCGTCGGCAGTGTCCAGTACCCCATCGGACAGCAAGAACACCCGGTCGCCCAGGGCCATGGGCCAGACTTCGGTGCTGTCATCAAACGCCTGCGCCGACAGCACACCCAGCGGCAGGTGCCGCGACACCAACGGCGTGCGCTTGCCGCTGGCGACCTCATGCACATAGCCGTCGGGCATGCCGCCGTTCCACACCTCTACCACGCGCCGCTGGGCACTCAGGCACACCAGGGTGGCGCAGCAGAACATGTCCACCGGCAGGATGCGCTTGAGCTTGGCATTCATCTCGCGCAGGGTCTGCGCCAGACCGTAGCCCTTGGCGGTCATGCCGTAGAACACCTCCGCCAGCGGCATGGCGCCCACGGCGGCCGGCAGGCCATGGCCGGTGAAGTCACCGAGCAGCACATGCATGTCGCCGGACGGCGTGTAGGCCGCCAGCAACAGGTCGCCGTTGAACAGCGCATAAGGCGATTGCAGGTAACGAATGTTCGGCGCCGCATTGATGCAACCCGAATGCGCCACCTTGTCGAACACCGCCTTGGCCGCACGTTGCTCATGCAACAGGTAATCGTGGTGCCGGGCGATCTGGTCGCGCTGGCGCAGCACCATGGCCTGCAGACGCCGCAGACGGTCCATGGCATTGATCTTGGCGGCCAGGATCAGCGGGTTATAGGGTTTGGGCAGGAAATCATCGCCACCGGCATCCAGGCATTGGGCCAGGGCTTCACTCTCGCGCAGCGAGGTGAGAAAGATGATCGGCACCAGCGCCTCGCCCGCCAACTGCTTGATCCGCCGCGCCGCCTCAAAGCCATCCATCACCGGCATAAGGGCGTCCATCAACACCAGTTGCGGGCATTCACGGGTGAACACCTCGACGGCTTGCGCGCCATTCGTGGCGGTGAGCACCTGATGGCCCTGACGCCGAATGATCGTCGACAGCAACAGCAAATCGGCGGCGCTGTCTTCGGCGATCAGGATCGTCAGCGGCTCGAGTACGGGGGCCAGGGTGTTCAACTGATGTCGAACAGTTTGTCGAAGTTGGAGATGGCGAGGATCTTGCGCACATCGGAGTTGCTGTTGATGACCTGCACTTCGGCGTCATCACCACCGGCGTGATCACGCAACAGCAGGAGCATGCCCAGGGCCGAGCTGTCCATGTAGGTGGCGTCCTTCAGGTCCACCACGTAGATCTCGGGCACTTTGTAGAACCGCTCGTAGGCCTCACGAAAGGTCTGGTGGCTACCGAAATCGAATCGGCCTCTTACTTTAATCGTCAACTTCGTCCCATCCAGGGACACTTCTGACTCGACTGACATGTGACTGCTTCCTTGTCATTGGCAATGTGCAACAAGGTTTAGCAGCTGATAGAGATGTGAGCAACACTGATACTCAAATGTGGGAGCCAGCTCCCACACAAGCTCGGCTCCCACAGTAGGCAAGTGGAAACTGTCAGTACTGTGACTGGCGGGGAAGTCGCTGTGATAGCTCATCGAGCAGCTTTTGCTCGCGCTTGTCTTCGATGGCCCGCGCTTCGTCGATATAACGCTGCACCAGCTTGCGCAACCCTTCAACCCGGGCAAACGCCGCTTGCCAGCTTTCCCGGGCCTTATCGAGATTATTCTGGTGCCAGGCCAGGCTCTGGCGCTGCTGGCCTACGGCAGTTTCCAGCTGGTTGAGAAAGCCCTGGTAGCCCATCAGCCATTGGCCGGACACGCCCTTGCTGCCGCGTTCGATCCACTGCTGCTGGTACTCGCCGCGAAAACGCTCCAGGTCACCCAGTTTGCTTTCCGCCAGGCGCACCTGACCCTGGAAATACCCCAGGCGTTGCACGGCGGTTTTCTCGGCCTTTTCGGCCATGTCCACCACTGGGGCCAGGCGTGAAGAACGGGTGCTGGCCATGGCTTAACCGCCCGGCGCCGGGGCGAAGATCGAGCCCAGGTGGGCTTCGCTTTCGCCCATGCTGATCTTGTCGTTCAGGCCCTGGCGCAGGTAGCTCACCAGCTGCGGTTGCAGCGCGATGGCCAGGTCGGTTTCGCGATCACCACCGGCCACGTAGGCGCCGACGCTGATCAGATCGCGGCTCTGCTGATAACGCGACCACAGTTGTTTAAAGTGCTGCGCACGGGCCATGTGCTCCGCGGTGACCACCGCCGGCATCACCCGGCTGATCGAGGCTTCGATGTCGATGGCCGGGTAGTGCCCTTCCTCGGCCAGGCGCCGCGACAGCACGATGTGGCCGTCGAGCACGCCCCGCGCCGAGTCGGCAATCGGGTCTTGCTGGTCATCGCCTTCGGACAACACGGTGTAGAACGCGGTGATCGACCCCCCGCCGGCCTCGGCATTACCGGCGCGCTCCACCAGCTTGGGCAGCTTGGCGAACACTGACGGCGGGTAACCTTTGGTGGCGGGCGGCTCGCCGATGGCCAGGGCGATTTCCCGCTGGGCCTGGGCAAAACGCGTGAGCGAGTCCATCAGCAACAGGACATTCTTGCCCTTGTCGCGAAAATATTCGGCGATACGCGTGCAGTACATGGCAGCACGCAGGCGCATCAGCGGCGCATCGTCCGCAGGCGACGCGACCACCACCGAGCGTTTGAGACCTTCTTCACCGAGGCTGTGCTCGATGAACTCTTTCACTTCACGGCCGCGCTCGCCGATCAGCCCGACCACGATAATGTCGGCCTCGGTAAAGCGCGTCATCATGCCCAGCAACACCGACTTACCCACGCCGGTACCGGCAAACAGGCCCAGACGCTGGCCGCGACCGACCGTCAATAAACCGTTGATGCTGCGAATGCCCACGTCCAGCGGCACGCTGATGGGGTTGCGGTTGAGCGGGTTGATGGTCGGGCCGTCCATCGGCACCCAGTCTTCGGCCTTCATCCCGCCTTTGCCGTCGAGTGCGCGGCCGGCGCCATCGAGCACGCGACCGAGCATGCTCATGCCCATGGGCAGGCGGCCGGTGTCGGCCAAGGGCACCACGCGGGCGCCGGGGGCGATGCCCGCCAGGCTGCCGACGGGCATGAGGAAAATCTTGCTGCCGGAAAAGCCCATCACCTCGGCCTCGACCTGCACAGGGTGGTAGCTGTCGTCGTTGATCACCAGGCAGCGGCTGCCCATGGCGGCGCGCAGGCCTTCGGCTTCGAGGGTCAGGCCGACCATGCGCAGCAGGCGCCCTTCGAGAATCGGCTGGCCTGGCAACTCCGTGGCCTCGGCGTAGCCACTCAGGCGCTTGGCGAAGCTGGTGCGGTCAAGGCGCATCGGCGGCGTCCAGGTCCACACTCAGGTCTGGCTCGGCGGGGTGCAGGGCTTGTTCATGCAGTTGATCAAACAGCTTGGCCATGATCTGGCTGATGCGGGTTTCCACCGTGGCATCAATGCGGCTGTGTTCAGTTTCGACGCGGCAGCCGCCGGGTTGCAGGCTGGCGTCTTCGACGATGCGCCAGGTTTCTTCGTGGCGCTCGCGCAGGGCTTTGACCTGTTCGAAATCCTGCGGGTTGATGTACAGGCGCACATTGCCCACGCCCAACGGCAGCAGCTTGAGGGCTTCGCGCATGACACTTTCGATATGGCTGGAATCAAGCACCAATTCGCGCTGGATCACCTGGCGAGCAATGTGCTCGACCAGGCCGACCATGGCTTTTTCGATCTGCGTATCCTGCTCGGCAATCGGGTCGAACAGCGTGCCCATCAGCCGCTCAAGGCTGGCGAGTTTGACGCTGAGCGCCTCTTCGGCTTCCTGGCGCACCTTGAGGGTGGTGCTGCGAAAGCCGTCTTTTTCACCGGCGGCAAAGCCTTCGTTGTAGGCTTCCTGGCGGATGGCCTCCAACTCTTCAAGGGTCAGTGGCTGGACTTCATCCAGCGGCACTTCTTCCATCTCCACCGGCGTTTCAACCACCGGTTCAGGCTCAGGCTCCGGCACATGCGGATCGAAGCTGGGCAGCGACCAGATGTCGAACCCGCCGACATCCCGCGCGCGAATCAGATCGCTGGGCGTCTCATCTTTGTTCGACATGGGACGCGCCTTAGATCATTTCTTCGCCGCCCTTCCCACCGAGAACGATTTCTCCGGCTTCGGCCATACGGCGGGCAATGGTGAGGATTTCCTTCTGCGCGGTTTCGACGTCGCTGACGCGCACCGGGCCTTTGGCTTCGAGGTCGTCGCGCAACAGTTCGGAAGCACGCTTGGACATGTTCTTGAAGATCTTCTCTTTGACGTTTTCGTCCGAGCCTTTGAGGGCCAGCACCAGCACGTCGGAGGAGACTTCGCGCAACAACGCCTGGATGCCACGGTCGTCGACATCGGAGAGGTTGTTGAACACGAACATAAGGTCTTCGATCTGGCCGGACAGGGTGTCGTCGATCTCGCGGATCGAGTCCATCAACTGGCCTTCGACCGAGCTGTCGAGGAAGTTCATGATGTCGGCCGCACGCTTGATGCCGCCCAAGGTGGTGCGCGAGGCATTCGAGTTGCCGGAGAACTGCTTCTCCAGAATCGTGTTGAGTTCTTTCAGGGCTGCCGGCTGCACGGTGTTCAGCGACGACACGCGCAGGATGATGTCCAGGCGCACTTTATGGTCGAAGTGGCCGAGCACTTCACCAGCTTGGTCGGGGTCGAGGTAAGCCACGACGATCGCCTGGATCTGCGGGTGCTCGTAGCGGATCACGTCGGCCACCGCGCGCGGTTCCATCCACTTGAGGCTGTCCAGGCCACTGGTGTTGCCGCCCAGCAGGATGCGGTCGATCAGGCCGTTGGCCTTGTCTTCACCCAGTGCCGAGGTGAGCATCTTGCGGATATAGCTGTCGGAGCCGACGCCCAGGCTGGTCTGGTCGCCGACGATCTCGACGAACTCGCTCATCACCTGCTCGACTTGCTCGCGGTGCACATTGCGCATCTGCGCCATGGCCACGCCCACCCGCTGGACCTCTTTAGGCCCCATGTGGCGCAGCACTTGGGCGGCGTCGGTTTCACCCAGGGACAGCAGCAGAACTGCGGCTTTGTCGACCTTGGTGAGCTTGGCAACAGCGGCTCGATTATCACTCATCTGCGTTGATCCACTCTTTCACGACCTGAGCCACACGGCCCGGGTCTTCTGCTACCAGACTCTTGATTGCATTCAGCTGAGCGTCGTAGCCTTCGCTCGGGCTTGGCAACAGGATGCTTTGCGGGCCGCCGAGGCTGACGCGGTCGTTGGCCAGTTCGCCGTCCAGGCCGCCCATGCCACCCAACTCGACGTCGCCACCGGCCAAAGCCAGTTGTTTCTTGCCGTTGCCGGTGATGTTGTTGAGCACCGGGCGCAGCACGCCGAACACCAGCACCAGGATAAACAACACACCCAGCACTTGTTTAACGATGTCCCAGAACCATGGCTGCGTGTAGAACGCCGGGTCGGCGATCACTTCGGCGCGCTCGGCGGAGAACGGCATGTTGATCACGCTGACGCTGTCTCCACGGCTGGCGTCGAAACCGACGGCGTCCTGTACCAGGCGCGTGAAACGCGCCAACTCATCGGTGCTCCACGGCGCACGGGTAACGGCGCCATCCGCCGGGTTGACCTTGACCTGATCATCGACCACCACCGACACCGACAGGCGATTGATCTTGCCCTGCTGCTGTTTGGTGTGGCTGATGGAACGGTCGAGCTCGAAGTTCTTGGTCGACTGGTTACGCTTGTCCGCCGGGTACGGTGCGAGCATTGGCTGGCCGGTGGCCGGGTCCATGATCTGCTGGCCGTTGGCGTCCAACAGTGGTTGGCCTGGCTGGATCGCGCCAGCCGTGGCAGCGGCGCCACCCGTGGTTTGTGGTGCTGTCGCCGGGGCCGGTGGCTGGTTGCTCAGGGCACCCGGCACACCTTGCGGGCCATTGCTGGCGGTACGTTGTTCGCTGGTGGACTGCTCGCTGCGCAGCGCAGGCTGGTCCGGGTTGAACTGTTCGGAGGTCGACTCGACCGCGCTGAAATCCACGTCGGCGGACACTTCAGCCTTGTAGCGGTCATTGCCCAGCACGGGTTGCAGGATGTTGTGCACGCGCTGGGTCAGCATGCTTTCCATGCGACGGCTGTAGTCGAACTGCTTGCCGGCCTGGGTCAGCGCGGAGTTCTCGGCCTGATCCGACAGCAGGTTGCCCTTCTGGTCGACCACGGTGATTTGCGACTTGCTCAATTCGGGAACGCTGGTGGCCACCAGGTTGATGATCGCCAGTACTTGGCCAGGCTCCAGGGAGCGGCCGGAAAACAGTTCAACCAATACCGAGGCACTTGGCTTGCGTTCGTCACGCACGAACACCGAGCTTTTCGGGATCGCCAGGTGCACGCGGGCGCCCTTGACGTTGTTCAAGCTGCTGATGGTGCGCGCCAGTTCGCCTTCCAGACCACGCCGATAACGGGTGGCTTCCATGAACTGGCTGGTGCCCAGGCCCTGGTCCTTGTCGAGGATTTCAAAACCGATATTGCTGTCGGACGGCGTCACGCCGGCAGCGGCCAGTTTCATGCGCGCACGGGCCACGTCATCGGACTTGACCAGCAAGGCGCCGGAATTGGGCTCCACGGTGTAGGCGATGTCGGCGGCGGCCAGGGTTTCCATGATCTGCTTGGAATCCATGCCGGCCAGGCTGCCGTACAGCGGACGGTAATCGGGTTGTTGCGACCACAACACCACGGCAAAACCAATCGCCACGCTCGCCGCCAGGCCGACCATCAGGCCCACCTGCCGCAGCATGGTCATTTCCGAGAGGTTTTCCAGGAACGACAGGCCAAACAGCGGCGGCTTGCCGTCTGCCTTGGCGGGTACGTTGTCGGAGACTGCTTCTGCCATGACTTAAATCTCGTCCTTAAACCGGCATCTGCATGATGTCTTGATAAGCCTGAACCAGCTTGTTACGCACTTGGGTCAAGGCTTGAAAGGAAACGCTGGCCTTTTGCGAAGCGACCATCACATCGGTGAGGTCCACGCCGCTCTTGCCAATTTCGAAGGCGGTGGCCAACTGACTGGAGGCTTGCTGGGTGTCGCTGACTTTGTTGATTGCCTGACCGAGCATGTCGGCAAAACTGCTTTGGCCCAATTCCGGCGCTGGCGCGACGGATTTCGGTTGAGCCATGGCATCCATTTGCATGGAGCGCATATCCAACATCAACCGATTGAACTCAATACCCTGGCTCATGACCTTCTCTCTCCGACGACCCGCAATTTTTTGACACTACGCAGCGGTTACTACGGGTGGTAGCAACAAGGGTGCCAGCTCCGTGGCAATTCGTAAGAAAAGGCGACAAACCGTGTCAGCCCAAGAATTTTTTACGTAGCGAAAAGGTAGGCTTCCACGTCCATCCCGGCGTCGCGCATCTGCGCCAGCTTGTAGCGCAGGGTGCGCGGGCTGATGCCCAGGCGTTCAGCAGCCTCTTTGCGACGGCCGCGCTCGGCACGCAAGGTGTCGATGATCATCTGGAATTCGCGGCGGCGCAGGTCGTCGCCCAGCGCACCGCCGGACTCGGTATCGGCAGCCGCCACGGGTGCGGGCGCCAGGCTCGGCAACGGCGCGCTGCCACTGCCCATGGCCAGGCAGAAGTCTTGCGGCTGGATCAAACCGCCCTGCTGCAAAATCAGCGCACGCTGGATGGCGT
The DNA here is from genome assembly GCF_030687515.1 of Pseudomonas sp. FP2338. Classification (NCBI taxonomy): domain Bacteria; kingdom Pseudomonadati; phylum Pseudomonadota; class Gammaproteobacteria; order Pseudomonadales; family Pseudomonadaceae; genus Pseudomonas; species Pseudomonas sp. FP2338. The sequence goes on from NZ_CP117436.1 coordinate 4,527,141, forward strand.
TGTCCAATTCGCGCACATTGCCGGGCCATGGGTAGCTGATCAGGCAAGCCTGAGCCTCGGCCGACAGCCGCGCCTGGGCGTGCTTCATTTTTTTGACGTGGTTGTTCAGCAGGCGCTCGGCCAGCGGGATGATGTCCGCCGGGCGTTCGCGCAACGGGCGCCAGGCCAGCGGGAATACGGATAGCCGGTAGAACAGGTCTTCACGAAAGCGCCCCGCCGCCACTTCGCCCGCGAGATCGCGGTTGGTGGTGGCAACCACGCGGATATCCAGCTGGATCGGCTTGCGTGCGCCCACGCGCTCCACCTCACGCTCCTGCAACACCCGCAGCAGCTTGGCTTGCAGGCCCAGGGGCATTTCCGAGATTTCATCGAGCAGGATGGTGCCGCCGTCGGCCTGTTCGAACTTGCCGGCCTGGGCCGCGATGGCGCCGGTGAACGAGCCTTTTTCATGGCCGAACAAGGTGGCTTCGAGCATGTTGTCGGGGATGGCCGCGCAGTTGATCGCAATGAACGGTTGTTTGGCGCGGCTCGATTGCTGGTGGATATACCGCGCCAACACTTCTTTACCGGTGCCGGATTCACCGGAGATCAGCACGGTGGAATCGCTGCGCGCCACGCGGGCCGCCAGTTCCAGCAATTGCGCGCTGGCCGGTTCAAAGGCAATCGGGCCTTCGCCTTCGGCGTTCGAAACAACGCCGAGTGCATGCCGGGCAACCAGTTCGATCAGGGCTTTAGGCTCAAAGGGTTTGACCAGGTAGTCCGCCGCGCCCTGGCGCATGGCGTCCACGGCCCGCTCCACGGCGCCATGGGCGGTCATCAGCAGCACCGGCAGTTGTGGCTGGCGCGCGCGCAGCAGGCCGAGCAACTGGTGGCCGTCCATGCCGGGCATGTTGACGTCACTGACCACCAGGCTGAAAGATTCCTGCTCGACCGCCTCCAAGGCTTCCTCGGCAGAACCGACCGCCCGGTAGTCATGGCCCGCCAACAGCAGCGTGTCAGCCAATGCTTCACGCAGGGCGCGATCGTCTTCGACCAATAAAACCTTGATAGCCATAGTCCTTTTACTCCGCGCTTGCCGTGCTGGAAAACAGTGGCAAGGTCATCAATGCACAGGTGCCACGCCCCAACCGGGAGTGCAGTTGCAATTCTCCCTGATGCGCACGTGCCACCGCCTTGACCACGGTCAGGCCGAGGCCGGTGCCGTTGGTCTTGGTGGTAAAAAACGGTTCGCCCAGGCGTTGCAGCACACGCGGTTCGATGCCGCTGCCGCTGTCGCTGATACACAGGCGCAGGGTTTGCTCGCGGGTATACAGGTGCACCTTGAGCCGCGCTCCGGGGCCACTGGCCTGGGTGGCGTTTTCGATCAGGTTGAGCAAGGCGCCGACCAGGGTGTCGCGGTTGCACAGCAACTCGCCCTGGTGGCTGTCGCACTGCCAGCGCACCTGGGCGTCCTGGATATGGGTGGCGGCCGCCGCTTGCAGCGACTGCATCAACATGGCGGGCGTAACACGGTCGGTCAGCGGCAATTCGCCGCGGGCAAACACCAGCATGTCGCGCACCTGGTGCTCCAACTCATGCAAGCGCTCTTTGAGACGGCCAGCAAAACGTTGGTGGGTGGCGGCCGGCAATTGCTCATCAGTCAAATGACTGGCGTAGATCAGCGCCGCCGACAACGGCGTGCGGATCTGATGCGCCAAAGAAGCGACCATCCGCCCCAACGACGACAAACGCTCATGGCGCGCCAGCTGGTCTTGCAGGTGACGGGTTTCCGTCAGGTCGTTGAGCAGCACCAGTTGGCCGGGCTCGGCGTCCAGGGAACGGGTGGCGATGGACAGGCGGCGGCCGTCCTTGAGGGAGATTTCGTGGCCGTCGTCTTCACGGGGGGCAAAGCAGCGGGCGATGACTTCGCGCCATAACTCGCCTTCCAGCGGCAGGCCGAGCATGTCGACCGCAGCCGGGTTGGCTTCACGCACGCGGCCTTGATCATCAATGACTATCACGCCACCGGGCAGCAGCGACAGCAGGTTTTGCAGACGGTTGGCCAGGCGCTCTTTCTCGGCCAGCTCTTGCATGCGCTGGGCACTGACCACCGCCAGCTCGCCTTTAAGCTCGGAAACCCGCGCCTCCAGCAAGCTGTAAGAGTCAGTCAGTTGGCTCGACATCTGGCTGAACAGCGAAAACGCCTGTTCCAGGCCATGTCGGCTGAGCTGCTCGGCAGTCGGGACAGGCCCCTGAGCATCAGGGACCAAAGAGTGTTGGGCGGCGTGGGGCATCATGCTCTCTCGCTTGGCTGACCGTCAGTTAAACGGAACGTTGCGAGGGCTGTAGCAATACCCGTGCCGAAAAAAAACTACTGATATTTCAGTAGCTTAAAAAACAGGCGTCAATCATCCGCCTGTTCATCACCTTCTCGACGGCTCATACCGTACTTGCGCATCTTCTCAACCAGGGTGGTTCGACGGATACGCAAGCGTTCGGCAGCGCGGGCAACAATGCCGTTGGCATCGTCCAGCGCCTGCTGGATCAGGCCCTGCTCGAGGCTACCGAGGTAGTCCTTCAAGTCCAGGCCTTCGGGCGGCAGCATGGCGGTGGAACCGAAGTCCGGCGTGTGGCCGTTGATGGCCACGCGCTCTTCGAGGTCGGTGCGCAGGCTGTCGACCAGTTGCTCGTCTTCGTCGTCGACGTAGCGGAATTTCTTCGGCAGTTCGACCACGCCGATCACACCGTAGGGGTGCATGATCGCCATGCGCTCCACCAGGTTGGCCAGCTCACGCACGTTGCCCGGCCAGCCGTGGCGGCACAGGGACATGATCGCGGCGGAGTTGAAGCGAATCGAACCGCGCTTTTCGTGCTCCATGCGCGAGATCAACTCGTTCATCAGCAACGGGATGTCTTCCACGCGTTCGCGCAGCGGGGCCATCTCGATGGGGAATACGTTGAGGCGGTAGTACAGGTCTTCGCGGAAGCTGCCGACCTCGATCATGCTTTCGAGGTTTTTATGAGTGGCGGCAATGATGCGCACGTCGACGCTTTGGGTCTTGTTGCTGCCCACGCGCTCGAAGGTGCGCTCCTGCAATACGCGCAACAGCTTGACCTGCATCGGCAGCGGCATATCGCCGATTTCGTCGAGGAACAAGGTGCCGCCGTTGGCCAGCTCGAAACGCCCGGCACGGCTGGTGATCGCCCCGGTAAAGGCGCCCTTCTCGTGGCCGAACAATTCGCTTTCGAGCAGCTCTGCCGGGATCGCCCCACAGTTGACCGGCACGAATGGCCCGTCGCGGCGCTTGGAGTGATAGTGCAGGTTGCGGGCAACCACTTCCTTGCCGGTGCCGGATTCGCCAAGGATCAGCACGCTGGCGTCGGTGTCGGCGACTTGCTGCATCATCTGGCGCACATGCTGAATCGCACGACTGGTGCCGACAAGGCTGCGGAACAAGTTGGGTTCACGGTGACGACCGCGCTCGCGGGCCTGGTCGTACATCTCGCGATAGACCTGGGCACGGTGCAGGGAGTCGAGCAATTTGCTGTAGCTGGGCGGCATTTCCAGGGTTGAAAGCACGCGGCGGCGCTGGTCTTCCGGCAGGTCCACGGAAGAAATATCACCCATCAGCAACACCGGAAGGAACTCATCCCAGGTCGACAGTGTCTTTAACAGGCCCAAAATGGCGCCAGGAGCATTTACCGTCCCGATCAGCACACAAATAACTTCACGGCTCGATGACAAAGAGCTGACCGCCTGCTGCCAGTCATGGCTGCCGCAGGGCAAATTTTCTTCACCGAGAAAATTTAAAATCACCGCTAAATCGCGGCGACGGACGCTATCGTCATCAATCAGCAGAATTTTGGTTTCACGCCACATGCAATAGCAACTTCCCTAGTAAAACTTCCTGCCCCAGAGCGAGGGCAATCGAGACGCCTGTAGGACTTCTTACCTAACAGACGCCTGAAATCTGAAAACAGCACTAGTTAAGTCAAAAATACGAGCACAGTCAAATATATGACGCGCCGTTCGGATTAACTGAGCCAGTTCAGCCGAACAGATGGTAAACCTTTGACGCACTTTGCGCGCGGTTGATCTGCGACATCTCTTCGAAAATCGCCTGGCGTTCGCCGGTCGTCACCTCCAGCAACTGCTGATACACCGCCAGCAAGCTCTCAAGCTTCTCCCGCAGCGCATCCTCGTCCACCGGCGCGTTGTTGAGCGCTTCGTCGATGACTGCGCGGCACCCCATGTCCAGTTCGCCGATGGCGTCCCAGTTACGTTGCGCCAATGCGTCGACCAAGGCTTCGCGGGTCTCGTCAATCCGTTGCAGGGCGTGGCTCATGACATCATCCTCAGGCCAAAGGCCTACAGTGTTGCAATACCGTCCCAGCCTTCCTTGAGCGTAATCATCAGGCCGGCTACTTCGTCGATCATGCTGACATCGCTCTTACTGTTGGCTTCAAGCAGGCGCGTGGTCATGTAGGCATACAGGTTATCGAGTTGCTGCAACGCGGCCGGATCATCGGTTTTTTCCGGGTTCAGGCCGTCACGCAAGCCGATCAGGATGTCGATCGCCTTGCCCAGCAGCAAACCCTTCTGCGCGATATCACCACGAGCCATGGCACCCTTGGCCTGCGCCATGCGGTCCAGCGCGCCTTCCATCAGCATCTGCACCAGGCGATGTGGGCTGGCTTCAGAGACTTGGGCATGGGAATTGACCTTCTGGTATTGGCGAAGGGCTCTCATGGGATTCATGTTTCTACCTCGTGACAGGCAACAGCTAAATTAGGATGGGCTCTGACTAATATGTCGACGGGATGACAAAAAACTTTAACCCGACGATCCACCGAAGGCCGCGTCCGGCGCAGGAGCACCGGGCGGCTTCAACTGGGATCAACTGTCCGAATTCGACTTGTTCAGCGCGTTGAGCGTGGTCATGACACTGGAGCGCTGGCTGGTGAGCTGGGCGACCAGGTTGTTCATGGTGGTGTACTTGGCGGTCAGGCTCGTTTTGAGGGCGGCCATGCGCGCGGTCAGGGTGTCCTGCTGGTTTTGCAGGTCCTTGAGGTTATTCGACAGCGTCGAAGAACGCGTAGCCAGCACACCGGTGTTGCTCAGCGCATAGCTGTCGGTCGCAGATTTCATGCGCGCCAACAGGCCATTGTCACCGTTGAAAATGCCGCCGATATCGGTGGGGTTGGTGGCGATGGCGGCACTGAACAGTTTGTCATCAATGCTCAACTTGCCGGTGCCCGAGTCCGTATTTACACCAAATTGGGCGAGGGACTTCAACGTACCCGTACCTGCCAATGCGTTCATCTGCGCGCGCAGAGCCGACTGCAACGTGCGCATAGTGGCATCGCCCGTCAGCGCAGAAGACGTGGTGGAACCATCCGGGTTGCTGGTGACCTTGGTCTCGTTGCCGATCGCCGTCATCAGGGCGTTATAGGTATCGACAAACCCCTTTACCGAACTCTTGAGCGTGTCGTTGCTGCGCGAAACCGTGATGGTCGACGCCACGCGCGTAACACCATCAGGCAACGCGCCCGTGACGCCGGCAGGCAAAGGCGACAAAGCCGTCAGCTTGATACTCACGCCACTGATCGCGTCGCTCAGGGTGTTGCTCTTGGACTCCTGGGGAGTGCCGTCAATGGTGTACTTCGCATTCGCCGGTGGGCTCACCACCGAGGTGCCCACTTCCAGGCCGGAGTTGCCGCCAATGGTAATGTCGGTGCCGACGCCGGTATTGGTCGATGTCATGACCAGACGGGAACCGGTGGCGTCAGTCAGGATGTTGGCACTCAGGCCGGCACTGCTGTATTGGGCGTTGATCGAGTCACGCACTTGCTGCAACGTCGCACCCGGCGGCACGCTCACACCATAACTCTGACCCGACTGGGAAATCTCCAGGGTGGTCGAGGTATTGCCAGTATTGACGACCGTCTTTGCACCACCGGCATACGTTTGCGTCGCCACTTTCGAAGCAGTCGCCAGCTGGTTGACTATCAGCTGATAACTGCCCGCAGAGGCACCGGCGCCGAGGGTAACAGTCGATACGTTGGCGTCTGAGGCAGTCGCCGTCAGGCCACCGATACTGGCGTCCTTGGCCATGTTGTCCATCGCACCGCGAAACGCGTCCAGCGCCGCTTGAATCTTGCCGATCGAGGACAGTTGGGCAGTCGACGTTTGCGTCTGCTTGTTGATCTGCGACTGCTTGGGTGCTTGTTCAGCATTCACCAAGGCCGTGACGATCGACTCGGTATTAATCCCCGTAACCGGGCCGCTTACCGTGATATCACCCATGACACTTCTCCTGATCGGGGCTGGCGCTTTATTGACGGACGACGCCTCAAGCCGCTACAGCAACAAAATTCATGCCAGCTCAGACTTTCGCGTCAAACAACACATTGCTGGCGTCGTGAAGGCTTTGTGCGAGTTTCAATGCAGTTTCCGACGGGATCTGACGAATGACTTCGCCACTGTCGGTTGCAATCACCTTGACCACCACCTGATGGGTGGAGTCATCGATGGAAAATTCCAGGTTGCGCTGGGCAGCCTGAACGAATTTGCGAATATCCGTAACGGCCTGTTCAAGGTCGGACGGTTTCGAGTCTTGCTGGGTTTGAACCGCGGCCACCGCAGGGTCGACCTTGGTTTTGTGCAGGTCATTGTTTACGGGTGCAGGCGCGCTCTGCGGCGCCGCTGCCGGATAAGACAGGTTCAGCTTCACACTCATGTCCATGCCCAATCTCCTCATCACGCAAAAGACAAAAGGGCACGTAAACGCGCCCTTCCGTCAGTCATCTGCCGATGGCTATTACTGAAGCAGTTTCAGTACAGCGGATGGCAGTTGGTTGGCCTGGGACAGGATCGCAGTGGAAGCCTGTTGCAGGGTTTGTTGCTTGGTCAACTGAGCAGTTTCTGCAGCGTAGTCAACGTCCTGGATCTGACCGCGAGCGGCGCTGGAGTTGTCGGCAATGCTCTGCAGGTTGGCAACGGTGTTGTCGAAACGGTTTTGTACAGCACCGAGGCCGGCACGCTGGGAGTCGATATCCGAGATCGCCTGGGTGATCACGTCGATCGCGTTTTGCGCGTTGGCAGCGCTAGTAACGTCGGTGTTGTTGACGGTGGTTTTGGCCGAGTTGGCAGCGGTAGCAGCACCGGCAGCGAACACACCCGCAACACCAGCGCCGTTCAGCGCGTAGCTGCTGGAGGAGTTCAGCGAAACAGCACCGGTAGCAATGATAGCGGTAGCAGCCAGGGCAGTAGCAGTACCGAATGTACCGGAGCCGTCTTTGGTAGCAACCGAGATACCAGCAGCACCACCGTCACCAGCGTTGAAGGTCAGATTCTCACCGGTGTCAGACTTGACCGACAGAGCGTTGGTCGACGAATCGTAGTTAACGCTGATGCCCAGCTTGGCAGCGTTGGACTTCAGTTGGTCAGCCAGGTCGGACGTTTTGGTCACGCCAGTGAACTGAACGGCTGCACCGCTGCCCACTTGCAGGGTGAAGTTAGCGCTCGGAGGGGTAGCAGCACCGATGGTAGCCGCGTTCACGGTGAACTGAGCTTCAGTGCTGGCAGTCGCAGCGAGGCCGCCGACAGCGCCGTTCATTTGAGCAGCGATCTGCTTGGCGGAAGCGCCAGCTGCCAGGGTCACGGTTGCAGACTGGCCACCACCGGTAACGGTGATCGCGCCGCCGGCAATACCTGTTGCCGAAGGCGTCAGGGATTGAGTTTTCAGCTGCTGCGAACCAATGTTATTGGCGGCAACGTTACCGATGCTCATGTCGATGGTCTGGTTGGCGTTGGCGCCGACCTGGAACGAAGTAGTACCGAAAGAACCGTCTAGCAGGTTCTTGCCACCGAAAGTAGTGGTGGTAGCGATACGGGTCAATTCAGCAGTCAGAGCAGCGTATTGAGCCTGGTTCGACTTACGGTCTTCAGCGCTTGGCGAGCCGTTGGCCGATTGCAGAGCCAGGGTACGCATGCTTTGCAGGATGTTGGTGGACTGCTGCATGGCGCCTTCAGCGGTCTGAGCAATCGAGCTGCCGTCGTTGGCGTTTTTGATCGCAACGCCCAGGCCGTTGATCTGGCTGGTCAGACGGTTGGAGATTTGCAGGCCGGCCGCATCGTCTTTGGCGCTGTTGATACGCAGGCCGGAGGACAGACGCTGCATGGAGGTTTGCAGGGCGCCGGAAGCCTTGTTCAGGTTGTTCTGAACGGTCAACGAAGCAAGGTTGGTGTTTACTGTTAATGCCATGACGAAATCCTCGTGGGTGGTGTACTGCGGCTTCCGGCCCTGGCAACCGCCGGGTGTGGCCTAGAGAACCTTCGTAATAGTTATCGTCGTGAAAGCAGGTTGCTTGAGGACTTTTTTGATTTTTTTTACTAGCACGGGGCCACCCTTTGTAATTCAAGCATTTACGATAGCCCAAACCCTCGCCATTGCTGGGTTTTCTGGCGCCAAATAAAAAACGCCCAGGCTTTTTGAGCCTGGGCGTTTTTGTGTGCAGCCTATTAAAGGGTCATGGGCGATAGAGAATCGCCGACCCCCACGACAGGCCCACGCCGAAACCGCTGATGGCAACCCGCTTCCAATCGCCGTCGATCATGTGCTTTTCCAGCAGCAGCGGAATACTCGAGGACACGGTGTTGCCGGTCTCGACCATGTCCTTGATGAACTTCTCCACGGGCGCATCTTCGAAACGCCGCGCGACCGCGTCAACAATCGCCGCACTGCCCTGGTGGATGCAGAATGCGTCGATTTCGTCGGCCTTGAGGTCCGACTCATTGAGCAGTTCGTGCAAATGTGCCGGCACCTTGAGCAACGCGAAGTTGAACACCTGGCGGCCGTTCATGAAAAACACGCCGTCGCTGACCTTAAGGTGCGGTGCGCCGGAACCGTCGGTGCCGAACTTGGACTTGCCCAGCAACCACGGCGCGTCTTCACCCATCCAGGTGGCGGTGGCGGCATCGCCGAACAGCATGGTGGTGTTGCGGTCTTCCGGGTCGACGATCTTCGAATACGGGTCGGCGGTGATCAACAGGCCATTTTTCAGGCCGGTGGCTTCCATGAAGCCCTTCATCGCATAGATGCCGTAGACGTAGCCGGAGCAGCCCAGGGAAATATCAAACGCAGCCACGTGGGTGGGCAGGCCCAGCTTGTCCTGAACGATGGCGGCGGTGTGGGGCAAACCCTCTTCGTCGCCGTTTTGCGTCACAACGATCAGCGCGTCGATGGATTCGCGCTTCAACTCCGGGTTGGCCGCAAACAAGGCGTTGACTGCCTCGACGCACAGATCAGAGGTTTCCTGCGCAGCATCCTTGCGCGGCAGGAACGCCGAACCGATCTTGCCGATGATGAAATCTTCATCCTTGGCGAATTTGGCGCCCTGGGCGTAGTTATCAACCCCGTCTGCCGGCACGTAACTGGCGATGCTTTTTATGCCAATCATTGTGGCTTCCCAATACTAAATAGCTGGATAACACCCCTCGGGCTTGGCCGGGAGCGCTGACAATAAAGGGGATAACCCCATGAAAATATCGCTGAAAGCCGCCGCGTAAAGACTCGCAAGCGACTTATCCTTTTCACACGATACAGTGAAGATGCGCTTTATGACTCACAGGTCACTCAATTTTGTGCGCTTTATGCAAAACCCGGCAACATTCCGGGCGTCAGAAACGACAACGGCCCACCCTGTTGCCAGGGTGGGCCGCTGGTATTACCGCCGATTACATGCGGCTGAACAGGCTCAACTGCGAGATTTTCACGAAGGCCAATTGCGAGGCTTGCAGCATGGTCTGTTGCAAGGTCAGGTCGATGGCAGCCTGGCCCATATCGACGTTGGCCAGTGACGACATGGTCGAGGTGTTGGCCAGGCCCAGACTGGTGTTTTCCTGGCCCTGAATATCCAGGGCGTTCTGGCGCGCACCAATCGAACCGCGCACCTGATCGATCTGCGCCGACGCGTTGGTCAGGTTGCCGATCGTGGTGTTCAACACATCTTTGAGGTTGTTCTTGGCGACCTGGTTGCCATCCGCCGGGACCAGCAGGGCCTTGCGCAGCTGGCCCAAGGTATCCAGGGCGTTCATATTTTTGTTGCTGGTGGCACCAACAGAAAACTGATCACCAGCCCCTGGCGTACCGCTCACATCGAACGTCACCCCGGCAGCGGTAATCGACGTCGCGCCGGTGGCCATGGTGCCCGAGGCAATTGACTTGCTGTTCGGCGTGTACGGCTGGGCATACACGTCGTAGGCATTGCCGCTGGTGAACTTGATCACCGCACCCGAGTTGGGAAAGGTACTGGCGTAGGTCGGCTGATCGGTGACCCGGCCGCCGGTCAGTTGCGCCGTGGACGGATTGCTGGCGGTACGCGAGCTGCTGAACGTGTCCGGCTTGCTTTCCAGCGTGAACGCCTTGCCCGCCACCAATGCATCCGCAGGCGCACCCGAGGCGACATCCGGCCCCAGGTTCAAGCTGATATCGAATTTGACGCCGCGCAAGTTGACGCTCGAAGCGCCTTCCTTGGTGGAGTCAAACGTGCCGTTACCGGTGATCTCGGCGGTAACGTCATTACCGTCCTTGTCGCTCACGCTGTATTGGGTGCTGCTGGAGAAGGTCAATTTATAGGGCTGACCATCGGAAAAACTCTTGGTGTACGTGGTGCCGGAGGTGATCAGGCCCGCCGAGATCGCGACCTTGCCGTCATTTACCGCAGGCGGCAACAGCGTGGCCTGGGTGCGACCGGTATTGGAAGAACTCTCAAGCAACGTCTTGCCCGTATCCCCCGCAGAGACCGTCAGGTTGCTCGACACTTGCAGGCTCAGCGGCGTCTCGTCGCCCTGATAGGTGTAGGTGCCGTCGTTGTTACGGGTGTAAGGCGGCGTGTCGGTCTTGGTCCCGGAGAACATATAGTTGCCGCTGGAGTCCTTGGTATTGAGCAGGCCCAACACCTGGTCTTCAAGGGCACCTATCTGGCTGGCGATCGCCTTGCGGTCATCATCGCTGAGCTTGAGGTTACCGGCCTGCAATGCCAGACCCTGGGCGGCGCCCATGGCGGTATCGATGCTGGCAAGCACGCTTTCTTCATTATTCAGCGAGTTCTGCAACGTCGTAATGTTGCCGTTGTACTGCCCCAGCATGTCTTTCTGCTGCTGCAACATAAGCAATTGGGCGGCGGCCACCGGGTCATCGGACGCGGTTTGCACACGCACACCGGAACTCGCCTGGTCCTGGGCCTTCACCACACCCGAATAGTTGTCCTGATACTTGCTGGAGCTGGTGTCGAAATACTGCTGTGTAGAGATACGCATCGTTCCAGACTCCTTTAAAGGGCGTTGATCAGTGTGCTGAAGGTTTCCTGCGCGGCCTTGATGATCTGCGACGACGCGGTGTAGTACTGCTGGAACTTGATCATGTCGCCCGCTTCCTCGTCCAGGTTGACCTGAGACACCGAGTTGCTGGCCGCCTTGTTCGCCGCCAGCAAGGCGCCGGTGGCGGTGCTGTCGGTGTTGGCCTGGGCGGCCTTGGAGCCGACCTGGGACACCAGCCGGCTGTTGGCGCTGACCAGGCTGACGCCCGCATTGCCGTCCACCGCACCCACCGTGGCCTTGGTCTGCAACCCCAGCAGTTGCTGGGCGTTACGGCCGTCGGAGGTGGCGCCGCTGTTGAACGAAAAGGTGGTGCTGTCGCCATTGGCCGGCGAACCGGACACGGTGGTGTCAAAGCTGAAGCTTTTGCCGGGGATCAACGCACCGCTGGCGTCACGCATCGGCACGTTCACACTGACCTTGTTGCCCTGGCCCGGAATGATGGTGCCGGTGCCGATCGGGTTGCCCTGGGCATCACTGATCGCATAGGACTGGGTGCCGTCCGCCGCCGGCTTGCCGAATACCATTTTTACCGGCATCGAGTTTTCGATCCCGGTGCGCAATTGCGCGGTCGCGGCGCCGCCGTCGATATCGATCGGCACGGTCAAGGTCGGCTGGGTGAACGCACCGGTGCCGGTATTGGTCTTGCTGGCATTGCCGGCCAAGGGCGCGGCGAAGGCGAGTTTGTTCGGGTCTTTGAGATCGACACTGATACCGCTGGCGCCATTGGCCGTCGGGCTGACCTTGAAGCTGTCACCGGCCGCCACCGGCCCCTTGCCGTTCAAGGCCAGGGTGAAGCCGTCAATCACTGGCGGTGGCGTGGTGGCGGTGTCGAACGAGCCCATGGCTTTGCCGTCGGAGCGCACCACGTTGTATTGATTGCCGCTGGTGAAGGTGACCTTGTAGTCGAAGGTCGACAGCTTGCTGCTGTCGGCAATCGTCACGTTCAGGTTGCCCGAACCTGCGCTGTTACCGGCGGCCGCCTGGCTGCGCTGGGAAATCGCCGCAGCGCTGTTGATGTCGCCAAACAACGAAGAGCCGAAATCGCTGTTCAGGTCCAGGCCCTGGCCCAGCTGGCTGTTAACGCTGTCGGCCGTGGCAATGGCGATGCGTCCCAGGTCGTTGATGGCCGGCATCAGCGCATCACTGCGATAACGCAACAGGCCGCCAATGCTGCCGCCACTGACCACATTGCCGATGTCCATCGGCGTGTCGCCCATGTTCAGCTGAATGGTGTACTGGCTGTTGTCGTTCTTGCTCGGCACCGCCGAAATGGTATTGGCAACGCTGCCTTCTACCAGCGATTGGCCGGTGCCGGTGGTGATGCTGAACTGGCCGTTCTTTTCGGTGGCCGTCACGCCGATCAGCTCATTGAGCGAACGCACCGCCTCATTGCGCGCATCCAGCAGGTTGGCCGGCGCACTGGTCGAAGAACCCTGGGCCGTGGCAATTTGGCTGTTGAGCGAGGCAATCGACGAGGTCAGTTTGTTGACCTGGTCACTCATGGTCTGCAACTGACCGTTGATGCTTTCTTTCTGCTGGGTCAACTGCGTGGAAATCGCGTTGAAGCGGTTGCTCAAGGTCTGGGCGTTGGTGATCAACAACTGCCGCGCGGACACGTCGCTGGGCGTGGCCGCGGCGTTCTGCAAAGAGGCAAAAAACGCGCTGAGCACGGCCGACATACCCGTGGACTTGTCCGACAGGGTCTTGTCGATGGCTGCAGCCTGGCCTGCGTAGGCGTTGGCATCGCTATTAAGGGCGGTGCTGCTCTGGTAGGCAGCGCCCAAGAAGTCGTTATAAATGCGGCGCACATCCGCAAGCGTTGTGCCACTGCCGATAAACACGCCGCCATACTGGTTGCTGGCGCTGGCGTTCTGGGTGGTCTGCTGACGCGAGTATCCCGGGGTATTGACGTTGGCAATGTTGTTACTCAAGACCGACAACGAGCCTTGAGCGGCATTGAGTCCTGACATCCCGATACTGAGCAAACTCATGGTTCAGACCTTATAAATGTGTGGTTGCGCCAGCGGCAGCGAAGTTCTGGTAACTGTTCATCGTTTTGGCGATCTGCGAAATCTTGCTGGCGTAGTCCGGGTCGGTTGCATATCCGGCTTTTTGCAACTCGCGTACAAACTGTTCCGGGTTGTCGGCTGATTTCACAACTTCTTTATAGCGATCATTGCTTTGCAGCAATGTCACGAGGTCGTGGAAGCTGTCCTGGTAGGAGTTATAGGAACGAAATTGCGCCGTTTCCTTGACCATCGCCCCTGCACGAAACTCGCTGGTGATTGCACGGGCCTGGCCACCTTGCCAACTCTGCCCGGCCTTGATGCCGAACAGGTTGTGGCTGCTGCTGCCGTCCTCGGCGCGCATCACCGATTTACCCCAACCGGTTTCCAACGCGGCCTGGGCCACCAGGTACTTGGGATCGACCCCGATGCGCGCTGCGGCCGCCTTGGCCATCGGCAGCATGGTGGCGACAAATTCGTCCTGCGAGCTGAAGGCTTTTTTCGCCGGCGCCAGCGGTGGCTGGGCAATCGCGCGGCCATAAACCTGCATGCGCCCGCTCGGCACGGCAAAGTTACGCGCTGCGCTGTTAACCACGTTATCGGTGGCGGCGCTGTTACGCAGTGGCGCACTCGCGGCCTGCGTGGCGGGCTGGGTGCTCGGCACGATGCCAGCCAGCAGGCGATCGGTCAGTTTGCTCGGCAACGCCATGCGACGCTGGTTCATCAGCTCCATGTCGTTGGTGTGTGCGCTGGTACCTTGCGGCTCCGCAACGCGGTAAGCCCACAACGGCCGCTGGCCATTGGAGCGCCCCAACGGGCCATTCGCCTGGGTGCCGGCGGCAATTTCGGTCGGCACATCAACCTTCTTGGCCTTGACCGGCTCGGCCGCCGCCGGGCCCTGCAAGGTGGAGAACTGCGCCTCAACCGGCTTGTTCTTCTGCATCTGGCGCATCAGCACGTCAGCCAAACCGATACCACCGCCTTCACGGGACATCGAGACCGCCAACTGCTGGTCGTACATTTCCTGGTACTGCTTGGCAGCCGGGGTGTTCAGCGGGTTGTCCTTGCCCAGCGCCTCGGTGGCCGAACGCATGGACTTGAGCATCTCGCTCAGGAACAGCGACTCGAACTCCTGCGCCACTTTGCGCATGTTGCCTTCGCTGTTCTTGTCGGCGCCGACCTTGAGCTGGTTCAGCCGGTTCAGGTCGGAGTAAGACCCCGAATCCGCCGTGCTGGTGAACCCGCTTTTGTGCATATCCATGGCCATGGCCTTAGATCACGATCAGGTCGGCTTGCAAGGCGCCGGCCTGTTTCAAAGCTTCGAGAATCGCCATCAAGTCGCCGGGCGCTGCGCCCACCTGGTTCACCGCACGGACAATCTCATCCAGGGTGGTGCCGGGGCCGAATTTGAACATCGGCTTGGCTTCTTGCTGGGCATTGACCCGCGAGCGCGGTACCACTGCCGTCTGGCCATTGGACAGCGGCCCGGGCTGGCTGACGATCGGGTCTTCGGTGATGGTCACGGTCAGGCTGCCGTGGGTGACTGCCGCCGGCGAGACCTTGACGTTCTGGCCGATCACGATGGTGCCGGTGCGCGAGTTGATGATGACCTTGGCCACTGCCTGGCCCGGGTCGACTTCAAGGTTTTCCAGGATCGACAGGTAGTCGACGCGCTGGCTTGGGTCGAGCGGCGCCGTCACACGGATCGAGCCGCCGTCGATGGCTTGTGCCACGCCAGGGCCGAGCATGTCGTTGACCTTGTCGACCACACGCTTGGCGGTGGTGAAGTCCGAACGGTTGAGGTTCAAGGTCAGGCTGTTGCCCTGGTTGAAACCGCTGGGCACGGTGCGCTCAACGGTGGCGCCACCGGGAATGCGACCGGCCGATGGCACGTTAACGGTAATCTTCGAGCCGTCACGGCCCTCGGCGTCAAAACCGCCGACCACCAGGTTGCCCTGGGCGATGGCGTAGACGTTGCCGTCGATACCTTTGAGCGGCGTCATCAGCAAGGTGCCGCCACGCAGGCTTTTCGAGTTACCGATGGATGAGACGGTGATGTCCACCACCTGACCCGGCTTGGAGAACGCCGGCAAGTCGGCACTGATCGACACGGCCGCGACGTTTTTGAGCTGCACGTTGCCCGAGCCAGGCGGCACCTTGATGCCGAACTGCGAGAGCATGTTGTTGAAGGTTTGCAGGGTGAACGGGGTCTGGGTGGTCTGGTCGCCCGTACCGTTGAGCCCCACTACCAGGCCGTAACCGATCAATTGGTTGGAGCGCACGCCGGAAATGCTGGCGATGTCTTTCAACCGCTCGGCGTGTGCCCCTGCGCTCAAGGCCAGCAATAACGCGGCAGCCATCAGCTGTTTGAGGTTCAAAGTGGCCACCTAGAAAGGGAACAGCGGGCTAAGGAAGAAACGGTCGAACCAGCCCGGCTGACTCGCATCAGCAAACGAACCCGTACCCGAGTAGGTAATGCGTGCATCGGCAATGCGCGTCGACGGCACGGTGTTGTCGGTGGAAATATCATCGGCACGCACCATGCCCGCGATACGCACCAGCTCGTCGCCGGTGTTGAGGGTCATCCACTTTTCACCGCGCACGGCGATGATGCCGTTGGGCAATACATCCGCCACCGTCACGGTGATCGAACCGGTCAGGCTGTTGCCCTGCCCTGCCGCGCTCTTGCCGTTGGTAGCACGGTCGCCGCTGTAACCGGCATTGAGGCTCAGGTCGCCATCGCCCAAGGGGTTATTGGTGGTCAGGCCGCCACCAAACAGCGAGGTCAGGCCGATGCCGGTCTTGCTGGTCTTGCCGATCTGCGAGTTGGCGTTTTTGCTGGCCTGGGTCTTCTCGTTCAGGGTGATGGTGATGATGTCCCCCACCCGGAAGGCCTTGCGGTCGCTGTACAGGTTCTGTTCGAAACCGGCCTGGTAGATCGAGCCATTGTTGGCCGCCGCCGGCAACGGCGTGCGCGGCAACACCGGCGCGTAGTACGGGTCATTGGGTTTCGGCGACGGGGCGACACAGCCCGCGAGCACGGCGATCCCACTCAATGCCAGAACAGAAACATAGCGATTCATGACCCTTACCTCACGGTGTTGCAGGCGCCGCAAAAGGCGCCCCATAGACTTGATTACAGATTCTGCGTTACGAACGAAAGCATCTGGTCGGCGGTGGAAATCACCTTGGAGTTCATCTCGTAGGCGCGCTGGGTGGTGATCATGTTGACCATCTCCTCAACCGTGCTGACGTTGGAGGTTTCCAGGGTTTGCTGCAGGGTGGTACCGAAGCCGTTGAGACCTGGGGTGCCGATTTGCGGCGCGCCGCTGGAGGCGGTTTCCAGGAACAGGTTGTTACCCATGGCCTGCAAGCCGGCCGGGTTGATGAAGTCGGCGGTTTGCAGGTTGCCGATCACTTGCGACGCCGGGTTACCGGCCACGGTGATGGACACGGTGCCGTCGGTGCCGACGGTAAAGGTCTTGGCATCGGCCGGTACTACAACGGCCGGCTCCAGCGCGAAGCCGTTGGCGGTGACGATCTGGCCATTGGAGTCGAGGTGGAACGTACCGTCACGGGTGTACGACGTAGTGCCATCGGGCTGCAGGATCTGGAAGAAACCCCGGCCATTGATGGCCATGTCCAGCGGCTGGTTGGTTTGCTGCAGGTTACCAGCGCTGAAGTTCTTCTGGGTGCCGACGATCTGCACACCGGTACCCAGTTGCAGGCCCGACGGCAGTTCGCTGTCCTGGGTCGACTGGGCGCCTGGCTGGCGCTTGATCTGATAGAGCAAGTCCTGGAACTCGGCGCGGTCACGTTTGAAACCCGTGGTCGACACGTTCGCCAAGTTGTTGGAGATGGTGGTCAGGTTGGTGTCCTGCGCGGCCAAACCTGTTTTGGCAACCCATAGAGCCGGAAGCATAGTGTTCTCCTTCGTGCGCCTGTTTGTTGGCGCTGTGCTGCAAAATTAGTCTTCAGTGAACCGGCAATCAGCTCATCGACAGAACGCGAGTCATGGCCTGGTCGTCTTCTTTAGCGCTGTTCATCATCTTGATGTGCAGCTCGAACTGCTTGGAGAGCGACAGCACGGCGGTCATTTCTTCCACCGCATTGACGTTGCTCGCCTGCAGGAAACCCGAAGTCAGCCGCACGTTCGCGTCGGCCTGGGCCGGTTTGCCATCCTTGGTATGGATGGCGCCATCCAGGCCCTTGGTCATGTTCTTGAGGTCCGGCTGAACCAGCTTGATGCGGTCCACTTCAGCCATCACGCGTGGGCCTTCGCCCATGGCGCGGATGCTGATGGTGCCGTCGGCGCCCACTTCGATTTTCTGCTCGGGCGGCACGGCAATCGGGCCACCGTTGCCCATCACCGGCATGCCGTTGCCGGCACGCAACACGCCCAACGCATCCACATTCATGCTGGCGCTGCGCACGTAGGCTTCGCCGCCATCCGGGGTTTGCACGGCCATCCAACCGTCACCGCTGACCGCCACATCGAGGTCGCGACCGGTTTCAATCATGGCGCCCTGGGAGAAGTCGGTGCCCGGCCGTTCGGTCATGGCAAATGCCCGCGCCGGAAAGCTGTCACCGAACACCGGCATCGAACGCGCCTGCTCCAGGTCGCGTTGAAAACCGTTGGTGGAAATGTTCGCCAGATTGTTGGCATGGGCCTTTTGCGCCAGTGCATTCTGGCTGGCGCCGGTCATTGCCACATAAAGGTACTTGTCCACGCTCTATCCTCTTTCTGACGGACGCTTGCCGCCCACCGTTGCTCTGATGAGGCTTAAGCAATTTGCGAACCAACTTTTAAAAAGAGGCGGAAATCCAGACGGGGCAAGGGTTTGCGGCGAGACGAGAAGATTGGGCGGCAGAATGAAAGTCGAAAAAACGGCGGACTACTGCCGCCTGCGGCAAGCACAGGCCTTGAAAATGACAAAGAACCATTGTGGGAGCTGGCTTGCCTGCGAAGGCGGTGTGTCAGTTACAGATGAATTAACTGACCCACCGCCTTCGCGAGCAAGCCCGCTCCCACAGTTTTAACCTCAGTGTGTCAGCGGGTTATTTATCGGTCTTGAGGATTTCGTAATCGCGCAACTTATTGGCAATGGTGGTGTGCGACACGCCAAGGCGCTTACCCAGCTGCCGACTGCTCGGGTGCTCGGCGTACAAAGCCTCCAGCACCGCCTTTTCAAACCGCCCAACGATGTTCTCCAACCCGCCTTCCAGGGAAAAATCCCCAAGCGGCTGGCGCACCCCATAATCCGGCAGGCGAATATGCTCAGCCTTGACCATGCCGCCGTCGCACAACGACACCGCCTGAAACAACACGTTTTCCAACTGCCGCACATTGCCCGGCCAGTGGTAATGACTGAGCCGATCCATCGCCGCCGGTGCCAGCTTGGGCAGCGGGCAACCAATCTGTCGGCTGGCCTGGTCAAGAAAATGCTCAACCAGCGGCGCCAGGCCATCCAGGCACTCACGCAGCGGCGGGATATGCAGCGACAGCACGTTGAGCCGGTGATACAGGTCCTGGCGGAATTCGCCACGGGCGCAGAGTTCCGAGAGGTCCACCTGGGTGGCGCAGATCACCCGCACATCGAGGTACACCTCTTCATCACTGCCCACCCGGCGAAAGCAGCCGTCCTGCAAAAAGCGCAGCAATTTCACCTGCAAGCGTGCGCTCATTTCTCCCACGCCATCGAGAAACAACGTACCGCCCGCCGTCAGTTCCAGCAGGCCCAACTTGCCCTCGGCCCGCGCCCCTTCAAATGCGCCGGGGCCATAGCCGAACAGCTCGGTCTCGGCCATCGACTCCGGCAGGCCCGCGCAATTGAGCGCCATCAAGGGTGATTGCCCACGCGGGCTGGCCAAGTGGCAAGCGCGTGCCAGCAACTCTTTGCCGGTGCCGGTTTCGCCTTCTATTAATAGCGGCGCATCCAGCGGTGCCATGCGCCGGGCTTCGCGCACCACCGCGGCCATGACCCTGGAGCTTTGGAAAATACTGTCGAAGCCGCGCAGCTCTTGCTTGCGCACATTGTAGATACGCTCGCCCACACGGTCGGCACGGTGCAGAGTCAGAACGGCACCGGCCATGGCCTCGCTGTCGTCGTGCTCGGAAGACTGCAGCGGCGCGATGTCCGCCAAAAACACGTCACCCTTGACCTTGACCCGCAAGCCATTGATGCGCGATTTGCTCGCACGCACCAGCTCCGGCAGGTCGAAATCTTCGGCATAGCGCGACAGCGGAATGCCCGGCACCTCGTCCACCCGCACCCCGAGCAACTGCGCCGCCGCGCGGTTGGCGGCGACGATGGAGCCACCCATATCAATCGACAACACCGGAAACTCCAGGGCGCCGAGCAGCGCATTGAGCTCCATATGCCGACGTTCGCTGGGCATCAGCCCTACCCTTTTAACCCCAAATACCCCGGCAATCGCTTCGAATTGCGGGCGCAGCGCCTGGAACTGCATGTTCACAAGGTTGGGGCAAAACAGGTAAATGGCGTTGCCATGCTCACCGCCCACCTCGCCTTTGGCGACGTTGACGCCGTACTCCACCAGCAGGTTGAGAATGTCCCGCAGGATGCCGATACGGTTCTGGCAGTGCACTTTAATACGCATGAAAAAGCCCAAATGGTGGGAAAGCGCCGGGTCTTTTTGCCGCTGGGCGCAGATAGTCGTCAAGATTATGTGACAGCTTGTGACCTTTTCCCAGCCCAAGACAACGAGAGGTCGGCATACCGTAACGAAAACTTTACGAATAACGGTAACTTTTCCTACGCACAAGCACCGGAGCCCGATGGAATCCGTTGCCTTCCGCGTTATCAATAGGCTCATCGCAGGACATAACAAGAATGAATGCCTAGCAGGAGAGCCGTATGAAGCAGACGCACTACGTGGCCCGCGAGCCCGATGCGCAAGGTTTTATCCACTACCCGCCGGAAGAACACGCGGTGTGGAACACCCTGATCACGCGCCAATTGAAAGTGATCGAGGGGCGCGCCTGCCAGGAATACCTGGACGGCATCGACAAACTCGGCCTGCCCCTGGACCGCATCCCGCAACTGGGTGAGATCAACAAGGTGCTGGCCGAAACCACTGGCTGGCAAGTTGCCCGCGTCCCCGCACTGATCCCCTTCCAGACCTTCTTCGAATTGCTCGCCAACAAGCAATTTCCGGTGGCGACCTTTATTCGCACCCGCGAAGAACTGGACTACCTGCAAGAGCCGGATATTTTCCACGAGATCTTTGGCCACTGCCCGCTGCTGACCAACCCATGGTTTGCCGAATTCACCCACACTTACGGCAAGCTCGGCCTGGCGGCCACCAAGGAACAACGCGTGTACCTGGCGCGCCTGTACTGGATGACCATCGAATTCGGCCTGGTGGACACCCCGCAAGGTCGACGCATCTACGGTGGTGGCATCTTGTCGTCGCCCAAAGAAAGCGTGTATTGCCTGTCGGATGAACCTGAACACCAGGCCTTCGACCCTCTGGAAGCAATGCGTACGCCGTATCGCATCGACATCCTGCAACCGCTGTACTTCGTACTGCCCGAGCTTAAGCGCCTGTTTGAAGTGGCGCAGGAAGACATCATGGGCATGGTCGAGCGCGGTATGCAGCTGGGTCTGCATGCGCCGCTGTTCACGCCAAAGGCAGTCCCGCCCAAACCCGAAGCTGCTTGAACCTTACAATTTGAGGCCAGGTGAATCTGTTCCCTGGCCCCGCGTTGCTTTAGGGTAACGCCCACTGATCTCAATCATTCGAATTCAGGACACCTCCATGACCACCTTGAACCAAGCCCATTGCGAAGCCTGCCGCGCCGATGCCCCACAAGTCAGCGACGAAGAACTGCCGGTACTGATCAAGCAGATCCCCGACTGGAACATCGAAGTGCGCGACGGCGTGATGCAGCTGGAAAAGGTTTTCCTGTTCAAGAACTTCAAATTCGCCCTGGCCTTTACCAACGCCATGGGTGAAATCTCCGAAGCCGAAGGCCATCACCCAGGCCTTTTGACCGAGTGGGGCAAAGTCACCGTGACCTGGTGGAGCCACTCGATCAAAGGCTTGCACCGCAACGACTTCATCATGGCTGCGCGCACCGACGAAGTGGCCAAAAACGCCGAGGGCCGCAAGTAATGCATTTTGATGCCATTGGCCGCGTGCCCGGCGACCCGATCCTCGGGCTGATGGACCTGTATGCTCAGGACATCAACCCGAACAAGTTCGACCTGGGCGTGGGCGTCTACAAGGACGACCAGGGCCTGACGCCGATTCCGCACTCGGTAAAACTGGCCGAACAGCGCCTGGTGGACACGCAAACCACCAAGACCTACATCGGCGGCCACGGCAATGCGGCCTTCGGTTCGCTGATCAGCGAATTGGTACTGGGTGCCGATTCAGCGCTGATTCGCGAGTGCCGCGCCGGTGCCACGCAAACCCCTGGCGGCACCGGCGCGCTGCGCCTGAGTGCCGATTTTATCGCGCAAAACCTGCCCGACCGTGGCGTTTGGCTGAGCAACCCGACCTGGCCGATCCACGAAACCATCTTCGCCAAGGCCGGGCTCAAGGTCAGCCATTACCCGTATGTGGGCGCGGATAACCGCCTGGACGTGGGCGCGATGCTCGCAACGCTGACCACCGTGCCCGAGGGCGACGTGGTGTTGTTGCATGCCTGCTGCCATAACCCGACCGGTTTTGACTTGTCCCAGGACGACTGGCGCCAGGTGTTGCACATCGTGCGCGAACGGCAGTTGCTGCCACTGATCGACTTCGCCTATCAGGGCTTTGGCGACGGCCTGGAGCAGGATGCCTGGGCGGTGCGGTTGTTTGCCGCCGAGCTGCCGGAAGTGCTGGTCACCAGTTCCTGCTCGAAGAACTTCGGCCTGTACAGCGACCGTGTCGGCGCGCTGATCGTGTGCGCGGCAGACGCCGAGAAACTCACGGACGTGCGCAGCCAGCTGGCGAATATCGCGCGCAACCTGTGGTCGACGCCGCCGGATCATGGCGCCGCAGTGGTAGCGACCATTCTGGGCGACGCCGAGCTGAAAAAGCGCTGGAGCGATGAAGTCGAGGCCATGCGTTCGCGCATTGCACAACTGCGCTCAGGGCTGGTGGAGGCGCTGGCGCCCCACGGGCTGGCCGAGAAGTTTGCGCATATTGGCGCACAGCGTGGGATGTTTTCCTATACCGGCTTGAGTGCAGAACAGGTCAAGCAACTGCGTGAGAAGCACAGCGTGTATATGGTCAGTTCAGGGCGGGCGAATGTCGCCGGCATTGATGCCACGCGCCTGGAATTACTGGCCGAGGCTATCGCCGACGTCTCGAAATAACTGAAGAAATCCAATCAAATTGTGGGAGCTGGCTTGCCTGCGATTACGGTGTGTCAGTCACTGAATAAGTTGACTGAACAACCGCCATCGCAGCGATGCGGCGACCCGACAAGCCAGCTCCCACATTTTTGACCGTGCGAACCTTCTAGCCCGCAACCATCTCGGCCTTCAACTGCGCCTCTTTGGCCTGCGCATCCGCCAACCGATACAACTCGATACTGCCATCCCAGTGCTCGATCAACGCGGTGCACGACTCCACCCAATCCCCGCAATTAAGGTAGTCCACCTCGCCCACCTTGCGAATCTCGGCATGGTGAATATGCCCGCACACCACGCCATGCAACTCGCGCTTGGTCACTTCGTGGGCGATCGCTTCCTCGAAATCGCTGATAAAACTCACCGCCGTCTTGACCTTGTGTTTCAGGTACGCCGATAACGACCAGTAGCCATAGCCATACCGCGCACGCCAGTGATTGAGCCAACGGTTGAGCGTAAGGGTGAACTCATAGGCCGAATCGCCCAGGAAGGCCAGCCAACGGTGGTATCGGGTGATCACATCAAATTGATCGCCGTGAATCACCAGCAGGTGGCGGCCATCGGCAGTGACGTGCACGGCTTCGTCCACCAGCTGGATATTGCCCAGAATCAGTTTGGAGTAGCGGCGCAGGAATTCGTCGTGGTTGCCGGTGACGTAGATCACCTCGGTGCCGCGCTTGGCCATGGTGAGCAAGCGGCGGATCACATTGGTGTGGGCCTGGGGCCAATACATGCCGCCGCGCATTTTCCAGCCGTCGATGATATCGCCGACCAGGTAGACCTTGTCGGCGTGGTAGCCCTTGAGGAACTGCGACAGGTGCTCGGCCTGGCAATCCCGGGTGCCCAAGTGCACGTCGGAGATCCACAGGGTACGAACCCGTTGTTTGCGGCTGGGTTTAACGAACTCGGCACTGGTCATGGGCATCCCTCGACGGTGTTTTCGCGAGCTTGCGCCCAGGCGGTTAATAGCCCATGACAACTGTGCGTCAGTCTGATGACAGCGCTCGCGGCCCTCATAAGCGTTGTAGACTGCAGACTTGCTGCCCAGGAGACCGCGATGAGACCGACCCTCACGCTGCGCCACTACCTCGAAGAACCGCTCGCCCACAGCCATGATCACGCCCAGCTGGTATTCGGGTTGTCGGGGCACCTGGACCTGGAAGTCGATGGCCTGGGCAGCCAAGTGCACGCCAGCAGCGTGATGGTGCTGCCCTTCTCGGCCCACCATGCCTGTGGCAGTCGCGACGGCAGCCGCTGCCTGGTGCTGGATGTTCCCGACGAGCATTGGGTGGCGCAGTCTTTGGGCGAACACGCCGACACCAGTCGCCGCCTGCTCGATCAACCGGCGCGACTGACACTGGACGCCCGGCAAAGCCAGTTGGTGCAATGGCTGGCACACAGCCCGGTGGATGATGCGCTGATCGCCCAGCAAGGCGCAGTGTTGCTGCTGGCCAGTCTCAATCATCCGTTGGCCCAACCTATACCGGGCAAGCGTTTGCCGTATGCGGCGTTCAATGCGCACATCGAACGCCATGCTGCGCATCCGTTGCAGGTGGCCGACCTGGCGCGTATTGCCGACCTCTCGGTGGCGCGCCTGCATGCACGTTTTATGGCCGAGTGCGGGCAAACACCGATGGACTACCTGCGTAGCC
Source organism: Pseudomonas sp. FP2338 (assembly GCF_030687515.1). Lineage (NCBI taxonomy): Bacteria > Pseudomonadati > Pseudomonadota > Gammaproteobacteria > Pseudomonadales > Pseudomonadaceae > Pseudomonas > Pseudomonas sp. FP2338. The sequence continues at coordinate 4,551,529 of NZ_CP117436.1, forward strand.
GTCGCCTGCACATGGCGTTGAAACTGTTGCGCGAGACGCCGCTGCCCGTTGGCGAAATCGCCGAGCGCGTCGGTTACGCCTCGCAAAGTGCCTTTTCTGCCGCCATGCTGCGTGAGTTTGGCGCCTCGCCGGGCACACTGCGTCGCTCGGCCTGACAAGAGCCTGGCGCTAAGATTCGCGAGGCCGGCGACAGACACCGGCGCCCTCGAGCCTCTAGACTGCGATTCTGTCACCCCCGTTGGTTCAAGGATCGCAATGACTCCCCGCTCAGCCCTTGGCGCCCTGCATATCGGCGCACTGATGTTTGGCCTCACCGGTGTTTTTGGCAAACTGGCGGCCGCCTCGCCGGCCATCATTGTGTTTGGCCGCGCCGCCTTTGCCGTAATCGCCCTGGCAATTTTTGCGCGATTTGCCAGCAACACCACCTGGAAAACCCTGGAGATGCGCGACTGGCGTCGCCTGGTGGGCAGCGGCGTGCTGCTGGCGGCGCATTGGGTGACCTTCTTCATTGCAGTCAAAGTCGCCGGGGTGGCCGTCGCCACCCTTGGCTTCACTGCGTTCCCGGCCTTTACCGTGATACTTGAAGGGCTGATCTTCCGCGAGCGCATTCGCGCCAACGAAGTGCTGCTGGTGGCGCTGGTCACGGTGGGCCTGGTGTTGGTGACGCCAGACTTCGACCTCGCCAGCCAAGCCACGGGCGGCCTGCTGTGGGGGATTCTCTCGGGCCTGTTGTTCTCGCTGCTGTCGCTGAACAACCGCGCCAGCTCCGGGCGCATTCCGGCGGTGCAGGCCGCGCTGTGCCAGAACGTGGTGGTCGCGGCCTGCCTGCTGCCAGTAGCAGCGCCGGGCCTGGCGGATGTGCGTGGGATTGACTGGCTGTGGATCGGGCTGCTCGGCGTGTTCTGTACCGGCCTGGCCCATAGCTTGTTTGTCGCCAGCCTCGCGGTGATCAAGGCACGCACCGCGTCCGTGGTGTTCGCCATGGAGCCGGTCTATGGCATCACCGCGGCCTGGCTGCTGTTCGCCGAAACCCCGACCTTGCGCATGCTGCTGGGCGGCGCGCTGATCATTGTCGCCATCGTGCTCTCAGGCTTGATAGGCAGCGCCAGCCAGGCCAAACAGCCGGCAGCTACCGTGTAGCCTTCAGGCCTTGCGGTCGTTGTGGCCCAGGTCGCGCTGCGGGTCGATCTGGTCGCGCACGCGCTGCTTGAGCACCTTGGCCTCCGGAAACCCGCCATCGGCCTTGCGCTCCCAGATCTGCACGCCGTCGCAGGTGATGCGAAACGCCCCGCCGGTGGCCGGTTCCAGCGCCACACGGCCCAGGTCATCGGCAAATGTACTCAATAATTCCTGGGCCAGCCACGCGGCGCGCAACAGCCATTGGCATTGGGTGCAATAGGTGATGACGATCTCGGGTTTGCTGGCAGACATAATTTGAGAAGTTCCTGACATAACGGGCACGGACGATCGAGTGACTATAATACCGGCCTTTATCGCCCAGCCTCGAGATTCATGATGCGCCGCCTGTTGTCCTGCCTGTTTCTGTGCCTGCTTCCCCTGATCGCCGATGCCGTCGAAAGCCCACGCCCCAAGATCGGCCTGGTGCTGTCCGGCGGTGCCGCCCGTGGCCTCGCGCATATTGGCGTGCTCAAGGCCCTGGAGGAGCAAGGTATCCATATCGATGCTATCTCCGGCACCAGCATGGGCGCAGTGATTGGCGGCCTGTATGCCTCGGGCTACAAGATCGATGAACTGGAAAAGCTCGCGCTGAATATCGACTGGCAACAGGCATTGTCCGATGCCCCGCCACGCGAAGACGTGCCGTTTCGGCGCAAACAGGATGACCGCGACTTCCTCGTCAAACAGAAGCTCAGCTTCCGCGATGACGGCAGCCTCGGCCTGCCGCTCGGCGTGATCCAGGGCCAGAACCTGGCGCTGTTGCTGGAAAGCATGTTCGCCCACTCCAGCAATACGCGTAATTTCGACAAGCTGCCAATCCCGTTCCGCGCTGTGGCCACCGACATCACCACCGGCGAAAAAGTGGTGTTCAGCAAGGGTCACTTGCCCCAGGTAATCCGTGCGAGCATGTCGATTCCGGCAGTGTTCGCCCCGGTTGAGCTGGACGGGCGGCTGCTGGTGGACGGCGGCATGACCGACAACATCCCACTGGATGTGGCGCGCGAAATGGGCGTCGATATCGCCATCGTCGTGGACATCGGCACGCCGCTGCGCTCACGCAAGCAACTGGCCACTGTGGTGGATGTGCTCAACCAGTCCATCACCCTGATGACCCGGCGCAATTCCGAAGAGCAACTCAAGGCCCTGCATCCCAAGGATGTGTTGATCCAGCCGCCTCTGGCCGCCTACGGCGTCACCGACTTCGGCCGCGCCAAAGACATGATTGACGCCGGCTACCGCGCCACCCGCGCCCTCGACGTGCGCCTGGCGCATCTGCGCCCCGCCGAACCGATCGACGCGCAATTGGTGGAGGCCCGCACCCCGGGTGAACGCACGCCGGTGATCACCGCCATCAAGGTGGAAAACGACTCGAAAGTCAGTGACGACGTGATTCGCTACTACATCCACCAGACCCTGGGCGAGCCGCTGAACCTGGGCCGCCTGCAAGCCGATATGGGCACGTTGTACGGCCTGGATTACTTCGAGCAGGTGCAATACCGAGTAGTGAAAAAGGGCCAGGACAATACCCTGGTCATCAGCGCGCGCGGCAAACGCAGCGGCACCGACTATTTGCGCCTGGGACTGAGCCTGTCGGATGACATGCGCGGCGAAAGCGCCTACAACCTCGGCGCCAGTTACCGCATGAACGGCATCAACCGCCTCGGCGCCGAATGGCTGACTCGCGTGCAGATTGGTGATCGCCAAGAGCTGTACAGCGAGTTCTACCAGCCACTGGATGTGGGTTCACGCTACTTCGTCGCGCCCTATATCAGTGCCCAGGCGCAGAACGTTGAGCTGGTGCTGGACAGCGACCCTATCGCCGAATACCGCCTGGAGCGCTACGGTTTTGGCTTGAACGTGGGGCGCCAGATCGGCAACAGCGGCGAGATCCGCTTCGGCGTTGGTGAAGCCTGGGGCAAGGCAGATGTGCGCATTGGCGAGCGCGACTTGCCGAGTGTCAGCTTCAACGAGGGTTTCTATGAGCTCAAGTACTCGTTCGACTCACTGGATAACGTGTACTTCCCCCACTCTGGCGAAGATATCGGCCTGGCCTTCCGCGAGTTCGAACCCGGCCTGGGTTCGGACCAGCGCTACCGACAGTGGGAGTTCAAGCTGGACAAAGCCATGAGCCACGGCCCGGACACCTTGATACTCGGCGGTCGTTATGGCCGTACCCTGGATAAATCCGCCGTGGTGGTTTCCAGCTTCCTGCTCGGCGGTGCGCGGCAATTATCGGGCTTTCGCGAAGATTCAATCTCGGGGCAGAACATCGCCCTGATGCGCGCCGTGTACTACCGGCGCCTGACGCCGCGCTCGTACCTGCCGCTGGATTTCCCACTGTACCTGGGGGCTTCGCTGGAGCGCGGCCGGGCGTGGAACAACGACAATCAGTTCGACAGTGGCTATATCAACGCGGCGAGTATTTTCCTCGGCTTTGATACGCCGTTGGGGCCGCTGAACTTCAGCTATGGGTTCAATGATGACAAGCAGCAGGCGGTGTACCTGAACCTTGGGCAGACGTTCTAGCTGGATGCCAGGCTACTGTGGCGAGGGAGCTTGCTCCCGCTGGGCCGGGCTGGCGCTCCAGTGCGAAGCGCCCCCAATGTGGTTTATGCAATTATTCAGGCGCAACGAGGTGGGTGGTTTTGGGGCTGCTTTGCAGCCCAGCGGGAGCAAGCTCCCTCGCCACAACAAGCCTTTCTGCCTCAGGACTTTTCCAGGTTCGCCAGAATGTGCCCATGCACGCGCATGCACACACGCAAATCGTCTTCATCCACGCCCACAAACAGCTCATGGCGCAAGGCTGTGGCGATGGTTTCGATCTGGTCGATCAACGGGCGGGCGGTGTCGCACAGCAGGATGCGTTTGGCGCGACGATCCTCCAGCACCGCCTGGCGCTGCACCAGGCCCTGGCCTTCCAGGCTGTCGAGCAGGCGCGCCAGGGTCGGACCTTCTACGCCGACGCTTTGCGCCAGTTCACGCTGAGTGGGTGCATCGACAAAACGGGCCAGATGCAACAGCACCAGCCAACGCGCCTGGGACAAACCCAGCCCCGCCAAACGGCGGTCCAGTTCGGCGCGCCAGCCTCGGGACATTTGCGCCAACTGCATGCCAAAGCGGTGTTGTTCGGTTAACGGCATAAAAAACTCATGGTTTAGACTGAAAATAAAATGTGGCTAATTATTAGTCAGCTAAGCATGAGCCATGCCAAGAGGCAAGTGGCGCTATGGACTGATTCGTTACATTGTCGTAATTGGCACACTAAATTTCGAATTCAGACTGCAAAGCGGCACGTACGCAGTACAAAACACCTTCAGGCACGCGCCCGGTAAACAGCGGCGCAATCTCCGTAACCGGTGGCAATTCGCCTTCTCCGTCGAGGAAGGCATCCTGGATTTCACCGAGCAGATCTTCCGGTAAATCAAGCGCCTGCTCCAACGACAACTGCTGCTTGCCGATAGATTCAGCCAGCAAGGTGTAGACGTTTTTTTCCGAGCATTGCAGCTGGCCGGCGATCTGGATCGGGGTCATGCCGGCACGTGCCAGGCTGATCAGCTCATGGCGGATATCGGCAACTTCCTTCGGCGCCTCGGCCTGGCCACCGAGCACTTCGAGGAAGGCCTGGCCGTAGCGCTCCAGCTTGCGCGCACCGACGCCGCTGACCTTGGCCATCTCGGCCATGCTGGTCGGCTGCTCGCGCAGCATCTCCAGCAAGGTGGAGTCGGGGAAGATGACGTAAGGCGGCACACTGTGTTCCTGCGCCAGTTTGCGCCGCAGGGTGCGCAAGGCTTCCCACTGCTCGCGCTCTTCGCCACGCACCAACTGGCTGGCCGGGCTGGTGCTGCTGCTTTTGGCGGTGGTCTGCGGCTTAAGGTCGCGGCGCAGCTCCAGGCTCACCTCGCCCTTGAGCAAGGGCCGGCAACTGTCGTTCAGGCGCAAGCCGCCGTAACCTTCGATGTCGATGTCCACCAGGTTGCGCGCGACCATCTGCCGGAACAACGAACGCCATTCGCCTTCGGCGCGCGCCTTGCCGACGCCGTATACCGAGAGTTTTTCGTGGCCGAAGCTGCGCACTTTCTCGTTGTCCTTGCCCAGCAATACGTCCACCAGATGCCCCACGCCGTAGCGCTGGCCGGTACGGTAGATGGTCGACAACGCCTGGCGCGCCGGCTCGGTAGCATCCCAGGTCTGTACGCCATCGGTGCAGTTATCGCAGTGCCCGCATGGCTCGGGCATGTCCTCGTCGAAATACGCCAGCAGCGTCTGACGGCGGCAGCGGGTCTCCTCGCACAGCGAAAGCATGGCATCGAGCTTGTGTTGTTCCAGGCGTTTGTGCCGCTCGTCGCCTTCGGAGTTCTGCAGCATCTGCTTGAGCATCACCACGTCTTGCAGGCCGTAGACCATCCAGGCATCCGCCGGCAGGCCATCACGGCCGGCGCGACCGGTTTCCTGGTAGTAGGCCTCAAGGGATTTTGGCAGGTCCATATGCGCCACAAAGCGCACGTTGGATTTGTCGATGCCCATGCCGAACGCGATGGTTGCCACCATGATCAGGCCTTCCTCGTTGAGGAAGCGCTTCTGGTGGGCAGAGCGCGTGTCATTGGGCAGGCCCGCGTGATACGGCAGCGCCGGGTAGCCTTGCTCGCAGAGAAACGCGGCCACTTCATCGACCTTCTTGCGCGACAGGCAATACACGATGCCTGCGTCGCTGCGCCGCTCGGACAGGAACGCCAGCAACTGTTTGCGCGGCTGTTCCTTGGGCACGATGCGGTAAAAAATATTCGGCCGGTCGAAGCTCGACAGGAAGCGTTCGGCGTTTTGCAGGTGCAGGCGCTCGACGATTTCTTCGCGGGTGCGTTTGTCGGCGGTGGCGGTCAGGGCGATGCGCGGCACGTCGGGGAACAGTTCCGCCAGTTGGCCCAGCTGCAGGTATTCGCGACGGAAATCATGGCCCCATTGCGACACACAGTGGGCTTCGTCGATGGCGAACAGCGCAATTTCCAGGCTTTGCAGGAAGGCCAGCATGCGCGGCTGCACCAGCCGTTCAGGCGCCAGGTAGAGCATTTTCACTTCACCGCGCTTGATGCGCGCAGCCAGCTCGCGCTGCTGCTCGGCACTCAAGGTGGAGTTCAAGGAAGCGGCGGCGACACCGAGTTCTTCCAGCGTGGCGACCTGATCGTCCATTAACGCGATCAACGGCGACACCACCACGGCCAAGCCATTGCGCAACAACGCCGGTACCTGGAAGCACAGCGACTTGCCGCCACCGGTAGGCATCAGGACCAGGGCATCACCACCACTGGCCACGCGCTCAATGATCGCACCCTGGCGGCCACGAAAACTGTCGTAGCCGAAGATGTCCTTGAGGACGCGTTGAGCCTGCTCGAGCATGTAAAACTCCAAAATGGTGCCGAAATCCCTCTGTACAGGCTGGCCGAAAAAACACCGCTTCACGGGAAATAATCCGTAAGCGAAGTTTTCGCTGATTGGCGTTTGGCCTGCAGGGGCATCACAAAACGCGGCAGTATACCCGAGCGTTACCCGGCAAAGGGCGTCACTGACGAATAGTCATCCCGCTCCAGAACCCGGCAAATATGCCTTGCAGCTGGCCTGGAGGCTCAAGAAAGCCTAGAATTGCGCATCGTTTATTCCCAAGGTAGCCCTTCAATGTCCTTCGCTGAGCAACTAACCCGCCTGCAAGCCTTCCTCGACGCCGATGAGCTGCATGACGAGGCGCTGGACTACGTGGCCGCTCACGGCTACCTGACCGCCCTGTCGATCTGTGCCGACGTCGTGCCCGACCGTGAATGGATCGACGCGCTGTTCGCCGAAGAACCACACTACGCCGATGCCGCCCAACGCGAAGAAATCGAATCGACCCTGCTGGCCCTCAAGGCCCACATTGGTCGCCAGCTGGCTTCCGATGAGGAATTCGAGCTGCCATGCGAGCTGGACCTGGGCGAAGAGCCGGATGACTCCGACCTGCGCGGCTGGTGCATCGGCTTCATGGAAGGCGTGTTCCTGCGCGAAGCCGCCTGGTTCGAAACTGCCGAGGAAGAAGTCAGCGAAATGCTGCTGCCGATCATGGTCGGTTCGGGCCTGTTCGACGACCAGCCGGAATTCTCCGACATCGCCGCCGACGCCAACCTGATGGACGACATGATCGTACAGATCCCGGAAGCCCTCACCGCCTTGTACCTGCTGTGCAACGCGCCTGACGAGAAACCGGCGATCCTCAAGCCACGTCACCACTGAGTCGTTTGCCCATGACGCCCATGGGCAAGCGCTCACTGCTCCTGCGCTACGTGCTGCTGGCCATCGGCTGGCTGAGCGTAGCGCTGGGCGTGATCGGTATCTTCCTGCCGGTATTGCCGACCACCCCCTTCCTGCTACTCGCCGCCGCCTGCTTCGCTCGAAGCTCCCCGCGTTTCTACCAATGGCTGGTGGAACATCCGCGCCTGGGCCCGTGGATCAAAGACTATCTGGATGGCAATGGCATTCCGCTCAAGGGCAAGGTGTATGCCATTGGGTTGATGTGGCTGAGCATTGGGTTTTCCTGCTACCTGGTGCCGCTGCCTTGGGCACGTGGGTTTATGCTGACCAGTGCGGTGTTGGTAACCGTCTACATCTTGCGCCAGAAAACCCTGCCACCGCGATAAACACGCACTGCGACATTCGATCCCACACGACCTTGGTCGACACTGACTAACCCCCGGCATCATGCGAGACTGTCCCACCGGGCTCGGAATGCCCGGGTGTTCTTATGCTCGGAGTTACCATGACGCTGTCCAGCGGGCTGATCGCCGCCGTTGCCCTGGCCTATATGGCCATTATGTTTGCCATCGCCTTTTACGGTGATCGCCGCCACGCGCCATTGCCGCCGCGAATGCGTGCCTGGGTATACAGCCTGTCGCTGGCCGTTTATTGCACCAGTTGGACCTTCTTCGGCGCCGTGGGCCAGGCCGCCGAGCAGCTGTGGGCGTTTTTACCGATCTACCTGGGACCTGTGCTGCTGCTGGTGCTGGCACCCTGGGTGCTGCAAAAGATGATCCTGATCAGCAAGCAGGAAAACATCACCTCCATTGCCGACTTTATCGCCGCACGCTACGGCAAATCCCAATCACTGGCCGTGGTGGTGGCGTTGATCTGCCTGGTCGGCGTGCTGCCCTATATCGCCCTGCAACTCAAAGGCATCGTGCTGGGCGTGAACCTGTTGATCGGCTCCGGCCCCGACACCACCGGCACCCGCGCCCAGGACACCGCGTTGATCGTGTCGCTGGTATTGGCGCTGTTCACCATTGTGTTCGGTACCCGCAACCTCGATGCTACCGAACACCACCGTGGCATGGTGCTGGCGATTGCGTTTGAATCCCTGGTGAAGTTGTTTGCCTTTCTGGCGGTCGGCGCATTCGTGACCTTCGGCCTGTACGACGGTTTTGGCGATCTGTTCAGCCAGGCCATGCTCGCCCCGCGCCTTGAAGAATACTGGACAGAAACCATCAACTGGCCGTCGATGGTGGTGCAGACCGGCGTAGCGATGATGGCGATCATCTGCCTGCCCCGGCAGTTTCACGTCACGGTGGTAGAGAACATCGACCCGCAGGATTTGCGCCTGGCCAAGTGGGTGTTCCCGGCCTACCTGATCCTCGCCGCGCTGTTCGTCATCCCTATCGCCCTCGGCGGCAAAATGCTCTTGCCCGCCTCGGTATTGCCGGACTCCTACGTGATCAGCCTGCCCATGGCCGAAGCGCACCCGGCCCTTGCCGTGCTGGCGTTTATCGGCGGTGCCTCGGCGGCAACCGGCATGGTGATTGTGGCGAGTATTGCCTTGTCGACCATGGTCTCCAACGACATGTTGCTGCCGTGGCTGTTGCGCCGCTCCAGCGCCGAGCGGCCGTTTGAAGTATTCCGCCACTGGATGCTGTCGGTGCGCCGGGTCAGCATTGTGATCATCCTGTTGCTGGCCTACGTGAGTTACCGCCTGCTCGGCTCCAGCGCGAGCCTGGCGACCATCGGCCAGATTGCGTTCGCCGCCGTTACCCAACTGGCGCCCGCGATGCTCGGCGCGTTGTATTGGAAGCAGGCCAACCGACGCGGCGTGTTTGCCGGTTTGGCGGCAGGCACTTTCCTGTGGTTCTACACCTTGGTCCTACCGGTGACGGCGAAAAGCCTGGGCTGGTCGTTAAGCCTTTTCCCCGGCCTGACGTGGATGCATTCGCACCCCTTTGGTTTCACCGTCACCTCGCTGACCCTGGGCACTGTGTTTTCCCTGGCGGGCAACTTCACGCTGTTTGTGTGGGTGTCGATGCTGTCGCGCACACGGGTGTCCGAGCATTGGCAGGCCGGGCGCTTTATCGGCCAGGAAATCAGCCAGCGCGCCAATGCGCGCTCGATGCTGTCGGTGCAGATCAGCGACCTGCTCAGCCTCGCCGCACGTTTTGTCGGCGAGGAACGCGCCCAGCAGAGCTTTATCCGTTTCGCCTATCGTCAGGGCAAAGGCTTCAACCCGAACCAGAACGCTGATAACGACTGGATCGCCCACACTGAACGCTTGCTGGCCGGCGTGCTCGGCGCCTCGTCGACACGCGCAGTGGTAAAAGCCGCGATTGAAGGTCGGGAAATGCAGCTGGAGGACGTCGTACGCATCGCCGACGAAGCCTCCGAGGTGTTGCAGTTCAACCGCGCGTTGCTGCAAGGCGCGATCGAAAACATCACCCAGGGCATCAGTGTGGTCGACCAGTCCCTCAAGCTGGTGGCCTGGAACCGCCGCTATCTGGAACTGTTCAACTACCCTGAAGGCCTGATCAGCGTGGGTCGGCCGATTGCCGACATCATTCGCTACAACGCCGAGCGCGGCCTGTGCGGGCCGGGTGAAGCCCAAGTGCACGTAGCACGCCGTCTGCACTGGATGCGCCAGGGCCGCGCGCACACTTCCGAGCGTTTATTCCCGAATGGCCGAGTGATCGAGCTGATCGGCAACCCGATGCCTGGCGGTGGGTTTGTCATGAGCTTTACCGACATCACAGCGTTCCGTGAAGCCGAGCAGGCGCTGACCGAAGCCAACGAAGGCCTTGAGCAACGGGTAACCGAGCGCACCCATGAACTGTCTCAGCTCAATGTTGCACTGACCGATGCCAAGGGCGTGGCCGAATCCGCCAGCCAGTCGAAGACCCGCTTCCTTGCGGCTGTCAGCCACGACCTGATGCAACCCTTGAACGCCGCACGCCTGTTCTCCGCCGCCCTCTCCCACCAGCACGACGGCTTGTCTGCCGAGGCCCGGCAATTGGTGCAGCACTTGGACAGTTCGCTGCGCTCGGCCGAAGATTTGATCAGCGACCTGCTGGATATTTCACGCCTGGAAAACGGCAAGATCAACCCGCAGCGCCAGCCCTTTGTGCTCAACGAGCTGTTCGACACCCTCGGCGCCGAATTCAAGGCACTGGCTCAGGAGCAGGGCCTGCGTTTCCGCCTGCGCGGCAGCCGGTTGCGGGTGGACAGCGACATCAAGTTGCTCAGGCGAATTCTGCAGAATTTTCTCACCAACGCGTTCCGCTATGCCGACGGCCCCGTGCTACTGGGCGTGCGCAGGCGCAAGGGCGAACTGTGTCTGGAAGTGTGGGACCGTGGCCCTGGCATTCCGCTGGATAAACAGAAGGTCATCTTCGAAGAGTTCAAGCGCCTGGACAGCCACCAGACCCGCGCCGAGAAAGGCCTGGGCCTGGGCCTGGCAATCGCCGACGGCCTGTGCCGCGTACTCGGGCATACGTTGAGCGTGCGCTCGTGGCCGGGCCAAGGCAGCGTGTTCAGCGTGCGCGTGCCGCTGGCGCGCAACCAGGCCAGCCCGCAGGTCAAGATCGCACAAGACAATGGGCTGCCATTAAGCGGCGCGCAGGTGCTGTGCGTGGACAACGAAGAAAGCATCCTGATCGGCATGCGCAGCCTGCTGACGCGCTGGGGCTGCGAAGTGTGGACCGCCACCGACCAGGCGCAATGTGCGGCGCTGCTGGCCGAGGGAGTGCGCCCGCAACTGGCGTTGGTGGATTACCACCTGGACCACGGCGAGACGGGCACGGAGCTGATGGGCTGGCTGCGGGCGCAGTTGGCGGAGCCGATTCCCGGGGTGGTGATCAGTGCCGATGGGCGACCGGAGATGGTCGCCGAGGTACATGCCGCGGGGCTGGATTACTTGGCCAAGCCGGTAAAACCGGCGGCGTTGCGGGCGTTGTTGAGTCGGCATTTGCCGCTTTAATAAACAGTGTAATCGGTCAAAAATGTGGGAGCGGGCTTGCCCGCTCCCACATTTCGGATTGCATTTACTCGGGCAGATGCGCCACACCGTCGGAATCGGTCATTGCGCGTTCGAGCAAATCCGCCGGCAGGCTTTTGCTCGCACGCGCGCCCAGCAACCGCAATTGCTCGGTGCGGCTGACCAGATTCCCACGCCCATCTGTCAGCTTGTTACGCGCTGCGCTGTAAGCCTTATCCAACTGTTGCAGACGGTTGCCCACTTCGTCCAGGTCCTGGATAAACAGCACGAACTTGTCGTACAGCCAGCCGGCCCGTTCGGCGATTTCCCGCGCATTCTGGCTTTGGCGCTCCTGCTTCCACAGGCTGTCGATCACCCGCAGGGTGGCGAGCAAGGTAGTGGGGCTGACAATCACGATATGGCGGTCGAACGCTTCCTGGAACAGGTTAGGCTCGGCCTGCAGGGCAGCGGAAAATGCGGCCTCAATGGGCACGAACAGCAATACGAAATCCAGGCTGTGCAGCCCTTCCAGGCGCTTGTAATCCTTGCCGGCCAAGCCTTTGACGTGGTTACGCAGGGACAAGACATGCTGCTTGAGGGCCGCCTGGCCAATCACCTCATCCTCCGCCGCGACGTATTGCTGATAGGCCGTGAGGCTGACCTTGGAATCGACCACCACCTGCTTGTCGCCCGGCAGCATGATCAGCACATCCGGCTGGAAGCGCTCGCCGTCCGGCCCTTTGAGGCTCACCTGGGTCTGGTACTCGCGGCCCTTCTCCAGCCCCGCATGCTCCAGCACCCGCTCAAGAATCAGTTCGCCCCAGTTACCCTGGGTTTTCTGGCCCTTGAGGGCGCGGGTCAGGTTGGTGGCTTCGTCCGACAGGCGCAGGTTCAATTGCTGCAGACGCTCAAGCTCTTTGGCCAGGGAAAAACGCTCGCGGGCTTCGTTCTGATAGCTTTCTTCTACCCGCTTTTCGAAGGACTGGATGCGTTCCTTCAACGGGTCAAGCAATTGGCCCAGGCGCTCCTGGCTGGTTTCGGCGAAACGCTGCTCGCGCTCATCGAAGATCTTCCCAGCCAGCTCGGCAAACTGCGCGCGCAGCTCATCGCGCGAACCTTGCAGGTCGGCAAGACGTTGTTGATGGCTGTCCTGTTGTTCACGCAATTCGGCGCGCAAGGCGGCTGACAGCGCATCGAGGCGGCGCAGCTCGGTTTCCTTGGCGCTGCGGTCGAGGTTCCAGGCGTGGGCGGCGTCGCGGGCGTTATCGCGGTCGATTTGCAGCAGTTCGACTTCGCGGCGCATGGCGGCCAGGTCGGCCTGTTTTGCGGCATTGGCCTGGCTGAGGTCACTGATTTCATCGCGGCTGGCGTCCAGTTGCGCTGCCAGCCCTTCCTGGGCCAGTTGCGCGGTCGCCAGGCGCTCTTCGAGCAGCTCCCAGCCGGTCATGCGTGCGGTCAGTCGTCGTTGAATCTGCCAGCACAGGGCCAATAAAGGCACTGCTGCACCCGCCAGACCCAAGGCAATACTGGTCCAGTCAAAAACCATAGCCATTTCTGCCATTACCGAAAAGGAGCAAGGTTAACCAAGCGCGGGGCTTGAGGACAGCTCAGTCTTCGACCTGCCCCAGCTCGCGCAGGGCGCGGCGGTCACCGGCACGGGCGGCCAGGCGCAGCAGGTCGTGGCCAATGCGGCGGTCACGGGCGTTGCCGCACTCGCGGCACATCAACTGGCCCAGGCGGCTTTGGGCGGCGACGACGCCATCGCGGGCCGGCTGCTTGAGCAGGCGCCCGGCGAAGTGCTTGATGTTGGCGTTGTGCCCCAACCTCGGGCTGTCGAGCAGCCACAAGGCAACCTTCAGCGAAAAGCGCTTGGGTGCGGTAACAGTTTGAGGGGTGTCGGTAACAGAAGGTGATACTGAGCGAAACTTCATAAAGCACTGTGGGACAGATTGGAAGGCGCGCCACTCTACTCTTTTTTTCGCGCAGGTAAAGCTGGAAAAATCCTACACGCCCGTTCTAGAGCAAGCGCTTGGGACAATCCACAGAAGCTGTGGATAACTCAGTGGACAACCCACCTTGAACCCGCGCAAAGCCCCATGAAACGGGGGCCGCAGTCAAACTGACGATTTTTTCACCAATAAAAAAAAGTGATGTTTTTCATTGACTTAAATTTTCGATGCAGGCAAACAACGGCGCTTTCGGGCAGTTGACAGAGTGGTTACACACCGCGCAACTAATGTGCACAAGTACCCATCCACTGGTTATATCACCGCCGTTTTTTGCTTCAACCCGCTTGGGAATGTTACCGGCCCGCAGGAACAGAGGACTTTTCAAATCCACCTCGGCTCGCCACACTCATGCCCCCATCGACGTAACTCTCCTGTAGGCGCTGATGAAAGGAATCCTGTTATTTGCCGTGTTGCTGCTCGCCATCTGCGCGACCTCACTGGGCATCAATGCAGCGCTGCCCTCGCCTGACGGCGCGTTGTTCGCCATCGCCATCCTGTTATCGGCGGCCTTTACTGCCGTCAGCTTGTGCATTGAGCTGGGAGACGGCCGGATCAATGACATGCGCGACGTGATGAAGGTAATCGAGACCGGCCGCTCCTGGCGCCTGACCCTCGCGGCCTACGGCCTGGGTTGCTCGCTGGCCGCCGCCGTGACGGTGCTGGTCTATCGTGACTTGCTCGGCGGCTGATAAAAGTTTTTTTGCTCAGCCGCTTCCCTTCCCGGATTCGATCCGTTACTATCCGCGGCGTTAGTACCAAGCTGAAAGTCAATTCTGGTCGAACCAATCCCCTGAACAACACGGGAGCGACCACCTCGATGGTTTCCAGGTATCACTTGCGACGACACTGCCTTTGAACATGCAAAGGGTGTCGCGAAGTCTCAATACTCTGACCGAACCAACCTGCAAATTGATCAGGATCTTCACCCTGGGCCCAGAACCTTTGCCCCTGTTGTGTTGCCTGCCCTCCTAAGTACCTACCTGCCAGCCCAAGCGCGCCAACTTAATAGCGCTTCAAACTGGCTGCTTTGTTCCAGTCAGGTTCTTCGTTTGATCAATGGTGATCAACGTTACTGGAACGTTTTAACGCTGCACGGTTCTTATCCGTGTCATTTGTAGGAACACCAATAATATGAACGCTCAAATCCATACTCAGGATGCCATTCGCACCCTCACCAACGCTTTTGCACCAATGAACTGCCTGATCATGGCCGCTCGCAAAGGCTGCTTCAGCTTCACCCTGGTCAACGAACACGGCATCGCTCGTCACAGCGAACGCCTGTACCCCGATCAATACTCCAGCGCAGAGCCGCTGCAGGCCGTGATCGAGCGTACCCGTCAGGCACTGACTGCCTGATCGACCCGAGTCGCTGAAACACAAAAACCCTGTTTAAAAAGCAGGGTTTTTTATTGCCTGAAATTTGCCATCGAAACATTTTGACTAAGTTCAAATAGATATAAACATTATAACTAAATGAAGAAGATGTTTTAAAAACAGTCCTTTACATCGTGAATATGACACTACACTTCAACTCAAGCGGCATGATCCGCTTGCGACGGGCCTGAGATCCGATTCACAGCTGCCAAGCCCCCCTCTCAGGCACCGTCGACCACTTTCATGGACCGAGGCTTGTATGGGTATCGCCGCCAGCGAATTGTGTCGTTATGTGATCCGGCCGACGTTGATTTACCTCGGCCGCCATGACGCGACAGCCGAAGCCCTGCTTCTGGGCATTGCCGCCAGCCAGTCGGAACTCGGCTCCGCCCTGCACGACCGGCGTGGCCACGGCCTGTACAGCATCACCGAACCGCGCCACCGCGCACTTTGGGACCACTACCTCGCACGCGACCCCGAGCGCGCCAGCCTGGTACGCGGCCTGGCCAGCCAGCACGCATTCCTCAGTGCGCCCCAGCTTGAGCTGACCGTCAACCTGCGTTACGCAACCGCAATTGCCTGGCTGCTGGTGGAGCAACACAGCCCTGCCCTGCCGGCGCCGGGCGATGTACTGGCCATGGCGCGTATCTGGAAAGAAATATTTCACCCTCAAGGGCGGCTGCGGGATTTCACCCAAGCCTGGCAAACCTGTGTTTCACCCATGAATCAGGTCACTTGTTGATCAGGCGTTTTGCAAGGTTCGGCTAAAAACGTTGATTTTGGTCGGATTGTCCTACAAAACCGCTCTATCTCCTGCATTACAGCCTATAGCGCTAACTTAAATTTATTGTTACTTTCCGCAGCGGTGATCACCACGGAGTTCTAATAATGAAAAAAGTAATGCTCAAGACCACACTTAGCCTCGCCGTTGCAATGGCCTCCACCCAACTGTTCGCGAGCGGCTTTGCCCTCAACGAGCAAGACGTCGCGGGTATGGGCACGGGTTTCGCAGGCCGTTCTTCTTCTGCCGATAACGCCAGCACTGTCTATGGTAACCCTGCCGGTATGGCTCGCCTTGAAGGCCAGCAAATCACCGGTGGTGTCGCAGCCATTGACGCTTCTACCGACATCAAGGACGCCAGCGGTCGCTCACGCGGCAGCAACAAAGGCGACATGGTGCCGTTCACCGCGGTCCCTTTTGGTTTCTACACCAACAAACTAAACGACCAGTGGGCAATCGGCTTTGGCGTTTATGCGCCGTTCGGCCTGAAGACTGACTATGAACGCGGCTTCCAGGGCCGAGCATTCGGCAACAAAAGTGAAGTGGCGGTCATCACCTTCCAGCCGACTGTGAGCTACGCCTTCAACGACAAAGTGTCGATCGGTTTTGGCCCGACCATCAACCGCATCTCCGGCACGCTTGAGTCGCAGCCAAACCTTAGTTTGCTGCCATTGCCTGGCCTCGCAGGCACGGGTGACAGCAAAGTCAAAGTCAAAGGCGACGACACTGCCCTGGGCTTCAACGCCGGTATCCTGGTGCAAGCCACCGACACTACCCGCGTGGGCCTGACGTATCACTCGAAAGTGAAGTACAAGCTTGAAGGCCATACAGAGGTTACTCCAGGCACCGGCGTTCCAGCTGCCTACCTGGGTGCCGGTCGTTACGACGCGTCGCTGAAAGTTGACACCCCTGAATCCTGGGATGCCTCGGTCACTCAAGACCTGAGCAGCGACTGGAAATTATACGGCGGTGCAACCTGGACACGCTGGAGCCGCCTGAAAGACATTACCGTCAACAACGAAGGCGTGACCCGTGCTGGCGGTGCGCTCGCACCTCAGATCGTCGGCCAGATCAAAGAGCCGCAAAACTGGCACGACACCTGGGCCTATGCCATCGGTACTTCGTACCAGGTCACCAAACAAGTGGTACTGCGTACCGGTCTGACCTTCGACCAGTCGCCTACCAACAACACTGACCGTTCGCCACGTATTCCGACCGGTGACCGGACCATCTTCAGCGTTGGCCTGGGCTACGCTGTGATGGACAATATGACCATCGACCTGGCGTACTCCTACCTCAAGGAAGAGCCGGTCAAGGTCAACAAGCAGAACGCGCTGGGCCAAACCTATGCGTCCAAGTACGAAAACAGCGCCAACGGCTTCGGGCTGGGCATGACGTACAAGTTCTGATTCAAGCTGTATAAAAAGCCCCGCCCTCCTGCACAGGAGGCGGGGCTTTTTAATGGCCGACGATCAGGGTTTGGAAGCCAATGCTTCTTCCACTGCCTTGATCAAGTCCGGGCTGTCCGGCTTGGTCAAACTGGAGAAATTGGCAATCACCTTGCCCTGGCGATCGACCACATACTTGTAGAAATTCCACTTCGGTGCGCTGGTCTGCTGCGCGAGGATCTTGAACAGATGCACCGCGTCCGGTCCTTTGACTTTTTGCGGCTCGGTCATGGTGAAGGTCACGCCGTAATTCACGTAACAGACTTTGGCGGTCTCTTCACCGGTCTTGGCTTCCTGCTTGAAGTCATCGGACGGCACGCCAATCACTTCCAGCCCCTGGCCCTTGTAGCGCTGGTACAAGGCTTCGAGGCCTTTGAACTGCGGCGCGAAGCCGCAGAAACTGGCGGTGTTGACGATCACCAGAGGTTTGCCGGCAAAGCGCTGGCACAGATCGATGGATTCCTTGGCGCGCAGCTTGGGCAATTGGCCCTCAAGCAACGGCGGGCAATTGGCGGCCATGGCAACACTGCCAATGGCCATCAGGACGGGTACTGCAAGCCAGCGCATCTGCATGTCGTGAGTCCTTAACATTTCCAGACCACGAACTTAACAGATCGACATACCCAGTTGCATCAACGCCAGCCCACCACGCTGCCAGCCCCACCAGGCCAGCAGCATCAGCACGACCAGCGCCGCTACCGTCAAACACCGTGCCGTCACACTCATGCCGCCTCCATCTGCGCCTGCAAGCGCGCCACCGGCCGCTCGCGCACCGGCCAGTTCAGCGCGGCGGCGAGCAGGCTGAGCAGAATCGCCACCTGCCAGATCAAATCGTAGTTGCCGGTTCGATCATAGACCACCCCGCCCAACCAGCCGCCAAGGAACGACCCGAGTTGGTGGAACAGGAACACGATCCCACCGAGCATCGAGAGGTTTCGCACACCAAACAAGGTTGCGACGGTGCCGTTGGTCAGCGGCACCGTGGACAGCCACAAAAAGCCCATGGCCATGCCAAACAGGTAGGCCGTGACTTCGGTGACCGGCGCCCACAGGAACAACACGATGACCACCGCACGCAGCAGGTACAGGCCGGTGAGCAAGCGCGGCTTGGACATGCGCCCGCCGAGCCAGCCGGCAGTGTAGGTGCCGAACACATTAAACAGACCAATCAAGGCCAGCACCGTGGTGCCCACCGTGGCGGGCAAGTGCTGGTCGACCAGATACGCCGGCAGGTGCACACCGATAAACACCACCTGGAAACCGCAAACAAAGAAACCGAATGCCAGCAACCAGAAACCGGAATGGGAACAGGCTTCTTTCAAGGCTTCGCGCAAGGTTTGCTGGCCAGTCACCACCGGCAGCGGCTTATCCTTGAGCATCGCCACCAGCGGCAGAATCAGCGCTACCATCAGGCCCAGTGCCAACAGGGCGGCCGACCAGCCCAGCCAGCCGATCAAGCCCAAGGTGCCGGGCACCATGGCGAACTGGCCAAACGAGCCTGCGGCGCTGGCGATGCCCATGGCCATGCTGCGTTTTTCCGGCGGCACCGCGCGGCCGACCACGCCGAGAATCACCGAAAACGAGGTGCCCGACAGGCCGATACCAATCAGCAAGCCGGCACTCAACGACAATGACCACGCCGAGTCGGACATGCCCATCAACACCAGGCCCACGGCGTACAGCACGCCGCCGACAAACACCGCTTTGGTCGCGCCAAAACGATCGGCCAGGGCGCCGGTAAACGGCTGCGCCAAGCCCCAGATCAAGTTCTGCAAGGCGATAGCGAAGGCAAACGTCTCACGCCCCCAGCCAAATTCGTTGCTCATCGGCGCCAGGAACAGGCCAAAGCCATGCCGCACGCCCAAGGACAACGCCAGGATCAGCGCACTCCCTACAAGGATCCAACCACTGGTGCGCCACATCGAGGTCATGTTCTTATTCTCCGCTCGCGGGTATATACCCGCTTGTAATCGAACAAACTCGCGCTCAGGCGAGTTCATCCAGCAAGGCCAACAAGGTTTCGCGCTTTTCGGCGCCTAACTGATCAATCAATTTTTGCTGCGCCGCTTCCCAGGCCGGTAACGCCGCAGCCAGCCGCTCTTCGCCGGTTTGCGTCAACAGCACCAGGCGGTTGCGCAAGTCATCACCCTCGACCAACTGCACCAGGCCTTCGCCTTCCAGCACGCGCAAGTTGCGCCCCAGGGTGCTGCGATCCAGGCCCATGGCGTCGGCCAGGCTGGAGATACTCGGTTGGTCGAGACGCTGCAAGTTGCACAGCAAAGAATACTGGGCGACGTTGATCCCGAAGCCGTCGAGAGCGCCGTCGTAATGCCTGCTGACGCCACGGGCGGCACGTCGCAGGTTGGTGCATAAACATTGGGAGGCAAGCATGGAACGTGTATATACCCGCGATTAAGGAAATGCAAGAAAGTGTTACAGAGCCAAACCGATCAATACCGCGACTTCCAGCAGCTCCAGCAACGCACCGGCTGTGTCGCCGGTGGTGCCGCCCAACCGGTTGACCATCAATTGGCGCAGACCGATAAAACACAGCGCAGCCAGCAAAACCGCCAGCCCACCGCTGAAACCGCCAATCAGGATGCAGGCCAGGCCACTGAGGATCAGCACCTGTTGGCCGACAACCCGCGGTAAATGGTCCGACAGCGCCTGACCCAAACCGCCTGCACGCACGTAGCGTGTGGTTAGGAACAGCGCCAACATCGAAGCGCGCCCGATCAACGGCGCCAGGATCAATGCAGCGCCATTTTGTTGCTCGATCAGCGCCACCAGCGCGGTGAACTTGAGCAACAGCACCAAACCCAGGGTGACCACGGCAATCGGCCCGCTGCGCGGGTCTTTCATGATGGTCAGGGTGCGCTCACGGTCGCCGAAACCACCGAGCCAGGCATCGGCGCTGTCCGCCAGGCCGTCCAGGTGCAGGCCACCGCTAAGCAACACCCACGCCGTCAGCAATAAGGCGGCATGCAGCAACAACGGCGCGCCCATCAATACGCTGTTCAGCGCCCATAACAGCACGCCGAACAACAGCCCGACCACGGGATAAAACAGCAGCGAACGCCCCAGCTCCTGAGGCTGCGGCATGCCCGGCAAACGAATCGGCAGGCTGCTGAGAAATTGCAGGGCGATCCAGAATGGCAGCATCGTCAGGCTCCTTCCTTCAACACGCCATCGGCCAAGACTTGCAGGCTGAACAACCCGCCATGGCCGACTTCGACATTCAATAACTGCTCACGTGGCAAACCACGCGCCTGCGCCAAAAGCAGACGCATCACGCCACCGTGACTGATCAGCAACACGCGCTCACCGGCATAAGCCTGATGCAAACGTGAGACGGCGCCCAGGACACGGCGGGAAAAGTCACTGACCGGCTCGCCCTCAGGCGGTGTGAAGCTGTAGGGATCGGCCCAGAACAGGCCCAGACCTTCGGCGTCGGTTTCCATCAGCGCCGCTGCGCTGTGCCCTTCCCAGGCGCCGAAGTGCAATTCCTGCAGGTCTTTTTCCAGGCTCACCGGCAAACCCAGGCGTGTGCCCAACTCTTGGGCGAACAGCGCGCAACGTTGCAACGGCGAACTGATCACGCGGTCCCAAGGCCCCTGCTCTGCCACGGCGGCGCGCATCTGTGCCCAACCCTTGTCGGTCAAGGCGTCGTCGAGACTGCCGCGCAGACCGCCACCCAGCTCGGTTTCGCCGTGGCGCAACAGGTCCAGGTGCAAGGTCATGCCGGGCGGTCTGCCACGGCCGCTTCGGCGAAAGTCGCCATTTGCCCGTGCAGCGCGCACGCCAGGCGCAGCAACGGCACCGCCAGCGCCGCACCACTGCCCTCGCCCAGGCGCAGGCCGAGTTGCAGCAAGGGTTCGGCGTTAAGGTGTTGCAGCACGTGACGATGGCCCGGCTCGGCGCCACCGTGGCCGAACACCAGCCATTCGCGACACGCCGGGTTCAGGCGCGTGGCAACCAGTGCGGCGACGGTGCAGATAAACCCGTCCACCAGCACGACGATGCCTGCTTGTGCGCAGGCCAGGTAAGCACCGACCAACGCGGCAATTTCAAACCCACCGAGGTTGAACAGCGTGTGCAATGCGTCATCGCGCTGCCCGGCATGCCGCGCCAATGCGCGCTCGATAACTGCCACTTTGTGGCTGACGCCTTGGGCGTTCAAACCGGTGCCCGGGCCGGTGAGGTCGCTGACTTTGCAATCGAGCAGTGCGCACGCCAAGGCACTGGCGGCGGTGGTATTACCGATGCCCATTTCGCCGCCGATAAACAGCTGAGCGCCGCTTTCCAATGCGCGACGCGCGCTGTCACGACCGGCTTGCAGTGCCAGGCGGCCCTGGGCTTCGGTCATGGCCGGGCCGTTGACGAAATTGGCGGTGCCCGCGCCGATGTTCAGGTGACGCACGCCGGGCAGGTTCAGCGACGGCGTCACCGTGCCGAGGTCGACCACTTCCAGCTGCGCATCCAGCTGGCGAGCCAACACACTGATGGCCGCGCCGCCGGTAACGAAGTTGTGCAGCATTTGCCCGGTCACTTCCTGGGGAAACGCCGACACGCCCTCGGCGACCACGCCATGGTCACCGGCAAAAATGGCGATCCACACTGGGTCCACCAATGGTTTGACCTGACCTTGCAGGCCGGCCAGTTGCACCGCCACCGCCTCGAGCTGGCCGAGCGAACCGGCCGGTTTGGTCAGCTGTTGCTGGCGTGCCAGCGCGTGTTCGTGCGCCGCCGTGTCGACGGCCTTGCAGGGGTTGAGCCACCAGGTGTCAGTCATAACGCAGTACCTTTCAAAGTCAGGGGCAGGCCGGCGACCGTCAGGACAACACGCTGACACCGCTCGGCCAAGGCTTGATGCAGCCAACCGGCTTCATCCACATAGCGGCGAGTCAATTCGCCCAGCGGCACGACACCCATTCCGGTTTCGTTGCTGACAAAAATAATTTCTCCCGGCAGCGCTGCCAGGGTGTGCAGCAATAGATCGCGCTCCAGCGCCATGCGCGCCGGGTCTTCGAGCATCAGCAGATTGGTGAGCCACAGGGTCAGGCAATCCACCAGCAGGCAGCGACCGGCAGCGGCGTTTTCGCGCAGTATGCGGGCCAGTTCGATGGGTTCTTCAATCAGGCCCCAATGATCGGGACGCCGCTCACGGTGATGCGCGACACGTGCGCTCATCTCGCCGTCCAGCGGCTGGCTGGTGGCGATGTAGATGACGGGCAAGCTGCTGTCGCTGGCAAGTTTTTCGGCCAGGCGGCTTTTGCCGGAGCGGGCACCGCCGAGGATTAATTGATGCATGGGGTAGCACCTTGTTCGGCGGGTGGAGAGGTTGGGGTGTGCAGCGGCGAGTGGGGTGAGCCAGATAGGCATGCAGTGTCTGAGCCATCGCCATCGCAGGCAAGCCAGCTCCCACAGGAGGGCAGATTCGCTTTGGATCTGGCGGTTGATCTGGCTTTTGATTTTGATCTCAGTCGCCCCGTTAAACCACGCTGGCCGAACGCAGGTTTGAAGCCGTGGGTAACCCGGCAGGACGCCGGGTTAGCCGCGCTGGGCCAAGGATGGCCCATCGCGGCGGCCCACGGATTCAAGCCTGCGTTCGGGCACACCGAGCCCAGGCGAGGTGCCGAGTGGTGGGGCGAAGACTTTTTGGTTACTTTTGTGTCTTTACAAAAGTGACCCGCTGTAAGAGCGGAACCATAAGTGGGCGTTACCCAACTGACGGATATGTACACCGACAAACCGCCTTCGCAGGCAAGCCAGCTCCCACATTTTGACCGGGTTGTGTCAGCCACGCCGCGATCGTAAGACACCGTTAGAGCCCGCATAGCTTGCGCAACAACGCGGTATCCAGATGGTTCTCCACCAGGTCCGCCAAACGCTCGATATCGCGCTCGCGCAAGGCGTGGTAATCCACCTCCTGCACGTCCTGTAACCCAGCCCAGCGCAACAAGGCGCTGCACGCGGCGGGGCTTTCGAACAGGCCGTGCAGGTAGGTGCCGAGGATCTGCCCGTCGGCACTCTGGGCGCCGTCACTGCGGCCATCATCCAGCCGCACGGCGGCGTTCGCCAGCGCTTCACCGCAAGTCACGCCGGCGTGAATCTCATAACCACTGACCTCGGCATCTTCCAGCAACAACCGCCCTCGCACATTACGCAGTTGCTTCTGTGCTTCCAGGGTCGTACTGAACGCCAGCAGCCCCAAGCCTTCACTGGAGCCGGCCGGCCCCTCCAGCCCGAGCGGGTCATGCAGCTGCTCGCCGAGCATCTGCAAGCCGCCGCAAATCCCCAGCACCTTGCCACCGTAGCGCAAGTGCCGAGCCACGGCAGTGTCCCAGCCATTGCCACGCAGATAGGCCAGGTCACTGCGCACGCTTTTGGAGCCCGGCAGGATAATCAGGTCGGCTGGCGGAATCGGCTGGCCCGGCCCGACAAACTGCAAATCCACCTGGGGGTGCAGGCGCAGCGGGTCGAAATCGGTGTGGTTGCTGATGCGCGGCAAAACCGGCACCACCACCTTGAGCACTTGGGCAGCCTTGTCGATCTGGCGCTGGTCGATGCCATCTTCGGCTTCCAGGTGCAGGTCCATCACGTAAGGCAGCACGCCCACCACGGGCTTGCCGGTGCGCGCTTCCAACCAGTCGAGGCCAGGCTGCAACAAGGCGATATCGCCGCGAAACCGGTTGATGATGAAGCCCTTGACCCGCGCCTGCTCGGTCGGCGAAAGCAATTCCAGGGTGCCGACCAGATGGGCGAACACGCCGCCACGATTGATATCGGCGATCAACAACACCGGGCAATCCACCGCTTCGGCAAAGCCCATGTTGGCAATGTCATTGGCGCGCAGATTGATTTCCGCAGGCGACCCCGCGCCCTCCACCATCACCACCGGGTAGGCCGCGCTCAGGCGTGTGTGGGAGGCCAGCACCGCCTGCATCGCGATGGCTTTATAGTCGTGATAAGCCACGGCGTTCATGCTGGTTACGGCGCGACCGTGAATGATCACTTGGGAGCCGGTGTCACTGTTGGGTTTGAGCAGCACCGGGTTCATGTCGGTGTGCGGCGCGAGGTTGGCGGCTTGGGCTTGCACCGCCTGGGCGCGGCCGATCTCGCCGCCTTCAGCGGTCACGGCACTGTTGAGCGCCATGTTCTGCGGCTTGAACGGCGCCACCGCGATGCCCTGGCGTACCAGCCAGCGGCACAGCGCGGTCACCAGAGTACTTTTGCCGGCGTCGGAGGTGGCGCCTTGCACCATCAGCGTACTCATGGGGCTTCCTTGTAGACGGCCAGGGCTTCGTCGAGTCGCAGCCAATCTGCCTCAGTATCGGGCAAGCCAAAGCGCAGGCTGCTGTCGTGGACAAACAGGCGCAACAGAATGCCGCGCTGGGCCATGAATTCATGCATGCGTTCGGCGTGTGGGGTGATCAGCCACTGGAACAAGGCGCAGCCGCCGTGGGGTTGAAAGCCGTGGCGTTCGAGCAGGTCAAACAAGCGCCGGCCTGCTTCGATACAGCGCTCACGCTGACGAGCCTGCCCGGCGGTATCACGCAGGCACACTTGGCCGAGCACGCGGGTCGGCCCGCTGACGGCCCACGGCCCCACCTGCTCGGCCAACAGCCGCAGCAACCTGCGCTCGGCCAGCACGAAGCCCAGGCGCACACCGGCCAGGCCGAAAAATTTGCCGAACGAGCGCAGCACGATCAGGCCAACATGATGGGTATGGCTGGCCAGGCTCAGCTCTGGAGTGACGTCCATGAACGCCTCGTCCACCACCAGCCAACCGCCGCGTTGTGCCAGCCGTGCGTGCCAGTCCAGCAGGCGTTGCGGGCTCAGGCTCAGGCCGGTGGGGTTGTTGGGGTTGACCACCACCAGCACGTCGAGGCTGTCGAGAAAGAAGTCGACTTCCTGCTCCTGCACTTCGCGCACCACATACCCGGCGCGGCGCCAGGCTTCGGCGTGCTCGGCGTAACAGGGCGACAACACGCCAACCTTGCCGGAACGGCGCAGGCGCGGCAGCAGCTGGATCGCTGCCTGGGAGCCCGGCACCGGCAGCAGGTGGGCGGCGCCGTAATAGTCGCAGGCGGCCTTTTCCAGGCCGTCATCGGCTTCCGGCAAACGCGCCCACGCGCGCAACGGGATCTCGGGGATCGGCCAGGGCCAGGGCGCGAGGCCGCTGGACAGGTCGAGCCAATCGGCCTCGGCAATGCCGTACTCAATCACCGCCTTACGCAGGCGCCCACCGTGCTCAAGCATACAATTGCGCCCCCGCGCAGAGGATCAACAGCCATAACCAAACGCCACGCTGCACCAGTTGCCAGCCACGGTCGATGGCGTCGGCATCGGCGGCAGGGCCTTCGCCCAATTGCGGGCGTTGATGCAGCTCGCCGTGATAGATCGCCGCGCCACCCAGCTCGACGCCCAAGGCACCCGCCCCGGCCGCCATCACCGGACCCGCGTTGGGGCTGTCCCAGGTCGGGCCCTGGGTGCGCCAGCATCTGAGCGCCAGGCGAGTTTTGCCCAACACGGCGTAGGTCAGTGCCACCAGCCGTGCAGGAATATAGTTGAGCACATCGTCGATCCTGGCCGCTGCCCAGCCAAAGCGCTCGAAGCGTTCGTTGCGATAGCCCCACATGGCGTCGAGGGTGTTGCTCAGGCGGTACAGCACCACGCCCGGCACACCGGCGACCACAAACCAGAACAACGCGGCAAACACCGCGTCGCTGCCGTTCTCCAGCACTGACTCGGTGGCGGCGCGGGCGACTTCGGTGCTGTCCAGCTCGCTGGTCTGGCGACTGACCAGATAACTCACGCGTTTGCGCGCTTCATCCAGGTCACCGCTGCGCAACGCCTGCGCAACCGGCATCACATGCTCACCCAGGCTGCGCATGCCCAGCGCCAGGTACAGCGCCAGGATTTCCAGGACCCAGCCGATATAGGGCGCCCATGACAACGCAGTGGCCAGCAGCGTCAGCGGCACCACGGCGATAAACCATGCGGTCACGCCGTGGCTGCGCCAGCCACGGCCACCGGTGTTGAAACGTTGCTCGATGCGCCCGGCGAAATTGCCGAACGCCACCAGCGGATGCCAGCGCCTGGGTTCGCCCAGCAGCGCATCCAGCGCCACCGCAGCGACACACAGCAAGGCCACACTCATTGACTCACTCCCCACACATTCTCATACAACATGTCACTCAGCGGCCGTGGTTCGGTCCAGCCTTCGAGTTGCAACATCGGTGCCGGGTAGAACTCGGCCACCGGGCCCAGGCACAGCACAGCCAGGGGTTTGGCCCCGGGCGGCAGGCCCAGCAGGTCGGCCAGCGCTTGTGGCTCGAACAGCGAGACCCAGCCCATGCCAAGGCCCTCGACGCGGGCGGCCAGCCAGAGATTCTGGATCGCGCAGGACAATGACGCCATGTCCATCTCCGGCAAGGTGCGCCGGCCAAAGATGTGGCGCTCGCGGTCATCCATCAACGCGGCCACCAAGACTTCGGCGCAGTCGTGGATACCTTCGACCTTAAGCTTCATGAACTCATCGGAGCGCTCGCCCAAGGCTTCGGCGGTGCGCACGCGTTCTTCCTCCACCAACTGCTGAATGTTCCCACGCAGTTGACGGTCGCTGATGCGGATAAACCGCCAGGGTTGCATCAAGCCCACGCTGGGCGCCTGGTGTGCGGCCTGAAGCAGGCGGTGCAGCAATTCGGGCGCGACCGTGCCGCCGGTGAAGTGGCGCATGTCGCGGCGTTCGGCGATGGCGCGGTAGACGGCTTGGCGGTCGGCGTGGGGATAGGCGTTGTCCGTCATGGCCCTATCGCGGGCAAGCCCGCTCCCACATTTTGATGTGTGAACTCGGTCAATGTGGGAGCTGGCTTGTCGGGTCGCCGCATCGCTGCGATGGCGGTCTCAAGGGTTGGCGCAAAGAGTGCAGCCACCGCCGTCGGGTTGGACGGAAAATAAAAGTGTACATAGGAAGCCGTCATCCGCCCCTGCCGATACACCGCTTCCGCCCCGCGCCCTCCATTGGGGCTCAGGCCACGGGCAATCGGCTGCCATTCGGTGCTGGTCAGGGAATGGTGATAGGTGTGACCACGCAGCACGCCTTCGGGCAACTCGACACTTTGCAGCGCCAGGGCCGCGAGTTTCTTTTGCATCACCGCATCGCCTTGCAACAGGCCGACCAGTTCGGCACGGGTGCCGTGCACGTCGGTGAGCGAATCCAGCAGGTAGAGCATGCCACCACATTCAGCCAGCAGCGGTTTGCCAGCCGCATGATGGGCGCGGATAGCCGCAAGCATCGGGGTGTTTTCGGACAGTGCCTGGTGATGCAATTCGGGATAGCCACCGGGCAGGTAGAGACTGTCGGCGTCGGGCAACTGGCGATCGTGGATCGGCGAGAAAAACGTCAGCTCTGCGCCCATTGCCCGCAACAGATCCAGGCTGGCGCCGTAAGTGAAAGCGAAGGCTTCATCACGGGCCACGGCAATACGCACACCCGCCAACAGCGGCTCGGCTTCAATCAGTTGCGGCGCGGCGAACGTCACCGGCGGCGGCAACGCCACTTCGCAGCTGCTGCCCAGCGCCTGGGCTGCGGCGTCCAGGCGGGCATCAAGGTCATTGAGTTCACTGGCTTGCACCAGGCCCAGGTGACGACTCGGCAATTCAATCCCCGTTTCACGGGACAACGCGCCATACCAGCGCAGGCCTTCGGTGAGGCTGCCTTCGAGCAATTGCGCATGACGCAAGGTGCCGACGCGATTGGCCAGCACACCGGCGAACGGCAAGTCCGGCTGGTAGCGCGCCAGGCCCAGCGCCAGGGCACCGAAGGTCTGGGCCATGGCGGTGCCGTCGATCACACCGAGCACCGGCACACCAAAGTGCCGCGCCAGGTCGGCGCTCGAGGGTGTGCCGTCAAACAACCCCATTACGCCTTCGATGAGGATCAGGTCAGCCTCGCCCGCCGCTTCCCACAGCAAGCGGCGACTTTCCTGCTCGCCCACCATCCACATGTCCAACTGATACACAGGCGCACCGCTGGCACGCTCGTGGATCATCGGGTCGAGAAAGTCCGGCCCGCATTTGAACACGCGCACCTTGCGCCCCAGGTTACGGTGCAAGCGGGCAAGCGCGGCGGTGACGGTGGTTTTGCCCTGGCCGGATGCCGGTGCGGCGATCAATACGGCCGGGCAATGACGGGGCTGATTCAAAGTTCGACGCCCTTCTGTGCCTTGATACCGGCCTGGAACGCGTGCTTGAGCATGCCCATTTCGGTGACGGTGTCGCCCATTTCAATCAGCTCGGGCTTGGCGCCACGGCCCGTCACCACAACGTGCTGCATGGGTGGGCGGGCCTGCAGGTCGCTGAGTACCTGGTCCAGATCGAGGTAGCCGTGCTTGAGGGCAATGTTCAGTTCGTCCAGTACCACCAGGCCGATGGCCGGGTCTTGCAGCAATTCGCGGGAAACCGCCCAGGCGGCTTCGGCGGCGGCGATGTCGCGCTGGCGGTCCTGGGTTTCCCAGGTGAAGCCTTCACCCATCACATGAAAACGCACTTGCTCGGGGAAGCGCCGGAAAAACAGTTCCTCGCCGGTGCTGTTGCGCCCCTTGATGAACTGCACCACGCCGCATTGCATGCCGTGGCCCATGGCGCGGGCGAGCATGCCGAACGCCGAGCTGCTTTTGCCTTTGCCGTTACCGGTCAGCACCAGCAGCAAGCCGCACTCGTTTGGGGAATTGGCGATACGCTCGTCGATCACGGCTTTTTTGCGCAGCATGCGCGCCAGGTGGCGTTCGTCGCGGTCGGGGGAATCAGTCATGGCAGCTCTCCGTTGGGGCTGGACAAAAACGGCGGGCAGGAAAAAAGAAAAACAGACAGCCAAGCATCGCCCACCGTGATGCTGTTGGATGATCCAGGCCGGTCTCCGGGCTCATAAGTGGCGCTCTGCTTAAAGCGCGAGCAGGCCAACGGCGCGCCTTCCCATATCACGCGGATACAGTGGCAAAAAGCACCGTTTTGACTCATTTACCGTTGCGGGGGCAGCGCCGGAATTGCAGCTGCGCTGTGTACAAGCGCGCTCACTCACCGGCTTCCCTGTTTCACTCTGTCGGCACATCGGCCACAGAGCACCTGGAACAAGCCGCGAAGGTTAGTGGGTTGGGGGTGGAGCGTCAATTAAAGCTGGCTTTGCACTTGAACCATCCGACTGCCGCGCTTCTCTACCTTTACAGGTATTAAGGAGAAAACCATGCACAAAACCAGACTCGCCTTACTGATCATGCTGGCAGGCACCCTCGCCGCCTGCGGTGAAAGCTCTACCTTGCAGGTCTCGGACGGCACCGGGCCATCGCCCAAACTGCCGGAGCCGAACAAAACCCTGATCCCCACCGTCAACATCGCCCCGGCGATCGGCTGGCCGGACGGCGCCAAGCCGACAGCCGCCGCCGGTACACAGGTGGCGGCGTTTGCCGAAGGCCTGGATCACCCGCGCTGGCTCTACGTATTGCCCAATGGTGATGTGTTGGTCGCCGAAACGAACTCGCCGCCCAAGCCGGACGACGCCACCGGCATTCGCGGCTGGGTGATGGAGAAAGTCATGGGCCGCGCCGGCGCGGGCGTGCCAAGCCCAAACCGCATCACACTGCTGCGCGATGCCGACCATGATGGCGTGGCCGAGACGCGCACGGTATTTCTGGAGAACCTCAATTCGCCGTTTGGCATGACGCTGGTGGGTAACGACCTGTACGTCGCCGACTCGGACAAACTGCTGCGCTTCCCTTATCAGCCGGGCGAAACCGCGATCAAGGCAGCCGGCACCAAGGTGGTGGACCTGCCGGGCGGCAGCATCAACCACCACTGGACCAAAAACGTGGTGGCCAGCAAGGACGGCAGCAAGTTGTATGTGAGTGTCGGCTCCAACAGTAACGTCGGCGAAAACGGCCTGGACGCGGAACAAGGCCGCGCAGCGATCTGGGAAGTTGACCGCGCCACGGGCCAGCACCGGATTTTTGCCTCCGGCCTGCGCAACCCCAACGGCATGGCCTGGGAACCGCAGAGCGGCAAGCTGTGGACGGCGGTCAACGAGCGCGATGAGATCGGCAGCGACCTGGTGCCGGACTACATCACCTCGGTGAAAGATGGCGCGTTTTATGGCTGGCCCTTCAGTTATTACGGCCAGCATGTGGACGTGCGTGTCTCGCCGCAAAACCTCGACCTGGTCGCCAAGGCCATCGCCCCGGACTATGCCGTGGGGCCGCACACTGCGTCATTGGGGCTGACGTTTGCCGAGGGCAGCAAACTCCCGGCGCAGTTCAGCAACGGCGCATTTATCGGCCAGCATGGTTCGTGGAACCGCAAGCCGCACAGTGGCTACAAGGTGATTTTCGTGCCGTTCGAAGGTGGGCAACCCAAGGGGCAGCCGGTGGATGTGCTGACCGGGTTTCTCAATAAAGACGAGAAAGCCATGGGCCGGCCGGTGGGCGTGGTGATTGATCAGCAGGGGGATTTGCTGGTGGCCGATGATGTGGGGAATAAAGTGTGGCGGGTGTCGGCGGCTAAGTAACTGCCTTGTAGGGGGCTCATGTGGGAGCTGGCTTGCCTGCGATACAGACACCTCGGTACATCAGGTACACCGAGTTGATGCCATCGCAGGCAAGCCAGCTCCCACCTTTGACCGAGTATGGCTCTGCTGTTGCTGTCGCTGTTGCTCTGGCCCTTACATCCCTTTTCGATGACGAAGTCAGCGGTCTTTTGATCTGCGCTTTTGATCGTGATCTTGATCTGAAATCGCCCCGTCAAACACGATGGCCGGAATCTGACAGTGATTTGGGGGGTAAACCGGCAGGGATGCCGGTTTAGCCGCGCTGGGCCAAGGATGGCCCATCGCGGCGGCCCCCCAAATCACTGTCGGATTGCGGGCATGCCGAGCCATAGCGAGGCACCGAGTGTTGGGGCGAGGACCTTTTGGTTACTTTTGCGTCCTTGCAAAAGTGACCCGCTGTAAGAGCGGAACCATAGGCAGCCGTTACCGCAGCAACGGATATGCACACCAATAACCCGCTATCGCAGGCAAGCCAGCTCCGACACTTGGGCCTGAGCGACTTAAGGATTACGCGCCAGGCTCGCCGGCAACACGCGCTTGGCGCTCAGGTAGGCATTTTGCCAATAGGCCTTGGACAAGGTGTCCAACTTCACCGTACCGCCCGTTTGCGGCGCGTGTACGAATCGCCCTTCACCCACGTAGATACCTGCGTGGCTTACTCGCGAGCCGCCGCCGGTGGCGAAGAAGATCAGGTCGCCGGTTTGCAGGTTGTTTTCGCTCACATCCTGAGCGCGCATCACGATCAATTCGCGGGTAGTGCGCGGCAGGCTGATGCCGGCGGCGTCACGGTAGACAAAGCCGATCAGGCCACTGCAATCAAACCCGGAGTCCGGCGTATTGCCGCCCCAACGGTAAGGTGTGCCGACCAGGCCCAGCGCACGAAAGAGCACGTCTTCGGCAGCCGGCGAGAAATTTTGGGTGGAATAGTTGAACACCGGCTTGGGCTTGACCGCGACAGGCGCAGGCGGCGGTGGACGGCTTGCGCAGGCGCTGAGGAGCGCGGCACATACCAGCAAAATGAGGCGTGCTGAGGTCGACATGGGCAGAACAATCCTGATCTGGATGCGGCTTTCGCTGCCGAACGCTGAAAACCAGAACGCGCAAGCAAAGCTCGCGCGAACGGATTACAACAATGTCCAGGGATTCTAGCGCTTACACGTCAAACTTCAAGTATCACTTTAACTTTACTTACTAGCGGTAACCGTAGTCGGGGCCATGGCGAGTGCGCGCTTGGCTTCGATGAAGGTTTTGCTCCAGTAGCTGTCGCCCAGGTTGTCGACTCGAACACCGCCACTGCGACGGCTGCTGGAGTGGATAAACTGGTTATCGCCCAAGTAGATACCGGCGTGGCTTACACGACCGCGGCCTGCCGTACTAAAGAAAAGCAGATCACCGGGCTTGAGGTTGTTGCGTGCGACCAACGGTGCATCCACGTTGATCATTTCACGTGTCGAGCGTGGCAGGTTCATGCCGGCTTCTTCACGGAACAGGTAGCCGATAAAGCCGCTGCAGTCGAAACCGGCTTCAGAGGTACCGCCGAAACGGTAACGGGTACCGATCAGGGACATGCCGCGTTCGAGGATGCTGTCGGCCAGAACGGGAAGCTGGTAAGGCTTGCTGCCGGCGAAGTTGGCCAGTTCTTTCTCGGTTGCCTGCTCTTCTTTATAAAGAGCTTCCTGATAGACAGTGGAAGACTGCGCTGCAACGAACTTTGCCTGATTTTGAACCTGTGGTTTTTGCTGCTCAGCCACGTTTTGAGTGTGGGTGGCGCAACCAAACAACAGGGTAACGAGTGCGAGAGGCACGAGGGGTGCGAAGCGATTTAGCATGGGCACGACCGTGGCTGATGTGTAAAGAAGTCGAGACTATGCCCTCTATCACATCGATTTGCAAATTCAATCGTGATCTATGTGACTTCTTGTTTGGACTATGACATCTAAGCCCTTAACACCCTATTCATGCCTGTTGCGTGGCCAAACCGGCCCAAACGCAGGTTTTCTGACGCCTGGAAGTTGCCGAAAACCTTGCTGGACAAGGGCTGGCTACCAGCCGAGGGTTTCCTTAAGAAACGGAATGGTCAGCTTGCGCTGGGCCTGCAGCGAGGCTTGATCGAGCTGTTCGAGCAAATCGAACAACGCGCTCATGCTGCGGGTGCCACGGGTGAGGATAAAGTGCCCGACTTCGTCGGTGAGGTGCAGACCGCGACGCGATGCGCGCAATTGCAGGGCACGCAGCTTGTCTTCATCGGAGAGCGGGCGCATCTGGAAGATCAGCGCCAGGGTCAGGCGTGACTTGAGGTCAGCCAGTTTTACCGGCAGCTCACGCGGCGAGGTAGACGCGGCAATCAACAGGCGCCGGCCGCTGTCACGCAGGCGGTTGAACAGGTGAAACAGCGCCTCTTCCCAATCTGCCTTGCCGGCGATGGCCTGCAGGTCATCCAGGCACACCAGTTCGTATTGCTCAAGGTGGTCGAAGATGCCGATGCCACGGTCCATCAGCTCAGCCAGCGGCAAATAAACTGCCGGCTCGCCCATCTGCTCGAAGCGCAGGCAGGCCGCCTGCAACAGGTGGGTACGCCCCACGCCGTGTTTGCCCCACAGATAGATCAGGCTTTCAGTCCACCCGGCGTCGGCTTCGCAGAGCCGCTCGACATAGCCGAGTGCAGCGGCATTGGCGCCTGGGTAGTAATTGATAAAGGTGGCGTCGTCACGCAGACGCACACCCAAGGGCAGCTGAATCGGTTTCATGCTGACTGAACGGCTCCAAACGAACCGTTAGTGGCCTCTGTGTAAAGTTTGCAAAGTTTATACCCGTGAAGCCGGGCGCACAATGCAGCAGACCACAAGCAAAATCAAAGGTTTGCGTTAACTTGGGGCGATTTGCGCAAATTGTTTGACACCCCGCCCCAGAAACAACAAACCCGGCTTAGGCCGGGTTTGTTGCGAAACCGTTACAGATCCGGGTCTTCAACCCCGGTATATGCATCCGAATCCTTATACAGATCATGCACGTGGCGCACCAACACCATGATCACCGCCGCCACCGGCAGCGCCAGCAAGATGCCGGTAAAACCAAACAGCTCACCGCCCGCCAGAATCGCAAAGATCACCGCCACCGGGTGCAAGCCAATCCGGTCACCCACCAGCAGCGGCGTCAGCACCATGCCTTCCAGGGCCTGGCCGACCATGAACACCGCCACAATCCCAAGCATCGGGTACAGGTCGCCGCCAAACTGGAACAACCCGGCTACCAGCGCCGCGCCGATACCAATCACAAAGCCCATGTACGGCACGATGGCCGCCAAGCCTGCGATCAAGCCGATCAACAGCCCCAGCTCCAAACCAATCGCCATCAGGCCCGCGGCATAGATGATCCCCAGTGCCAGCATCACCAGCAGTTGGCCGCGTACGAAAGCGCCGAGCACCTCGTGACACTCTTGCGCCAAGGAAACGATGCGCTCTTCGTTATTGCGTGGCAGCAGGCTGCGGATCTTGGCCATCATGATGTCCCAGTCACGCAGCAGGTAGAACGCCACCACCGGGATCAACACCAAATTGGTCAACCAGCCGATCAATGCAAGGCTGGAGGCCGTGGCCTGGCTGAGCACCACACCGACAATATCGGTGGTCTGGCCCATATGCTCACTGATCGCGGCCTTGACCTTGTCGAACTTCCAGAAGCCATCAGCCAACCCCAGCTTGGCCTGGGCCCACGGCATCGCCGTGTGCTGCAACCAGTCGAGCATTTGCGGCGCCAGCTCATAGAGGCGAAACAGCTGCTTGGCCAGCATCGGCACCAACACCAGCACCAAGGCGGTAATAATCAGCGTGAACAGTGCAAACACCGCGACCACGCCCAAGGTTCGCGACAAACCGGCTTTCTCCAGGCGATCCACCACCGGATCGAACAGATAAGCGAGCAGCAACGCGACCAGGAACGGCGTCAGGATCGAATGCAGCAAGAACACAAAAACGCACAGCAGGACAACCCCACCAAGCCACACCCAACGACGCGTATCCGCCATAAACCACTCCATCTATCATTTGCTTCCTTCTATCTATATAGAAGGAAGATCACCTACCAACGAAAACGTAACTGCGCCTGAGGCTCCGGGGCCGCCGGCGGCTGCGTGCCATCGGCTACCGAAGGTTGAACCGGCGCTTCGCCCGCAGGCACTTCCTGCAACTTGGCCAGGCTCAACTGAGTGCGCAACTGATCGGCACTGCCGTTGACCCGATACACAATGCGATTGCCATCCACCCACTGCGGCTGAGCGCCAAAGGGTTCAAGCAGATGGCCCAAAGCGGCATAGCGCTCCAGATTCATGCCCTGCACTTCGAGCAATTGTTCGGTACTGACGCCTGGCTTGACGGCAAAGCGTGGTGCCAGTTTTTGACTGACCGCCAACATCACGGCATCGGCCACCGCGCCAGTGTCAGCGCCCTGGGCGGTGCCCTGCTCGCTCTTGTCGCCCAACCACAGGCGCCATTTGGCTTGCCACTGGTTGCCTTCCTGGCGCGCGTGCACGGCCAGCAAGGCGTCGGCGCCGTAGCGTTCGGAGGCGGAGCGCAAGGGCGTGGCGTCGGCACTTTCCAGATTCGGTGCAGTGGCGACGACTTGCTCATCCAGATCACCCAGCGGCAAACGCAACGGCAAGCCGCGGTGTTGCGCGGCACGGCGCAGTGCACCGGCTATCGTCTGGCCATCACCGACCAGGCTGCTGCCGTCAGTGGAATCGTTGAGCCACCAGCCGAGGATCGACGGCCGATTGCTGCCCCAGATCGACAGGCCCGCTTCACGCAGGGCGCGATCGGTGCTCACGGGGTCGAAGTCTACTTGCAGGCTTTCCGGCGGGCCGGCGTCGTAGCCGTATTGGCTGATGATTTGCTGCGGGTCTTTGCGGATCGCCGCCAGGCCTGGGCCCTCGGCGGCCTTGGCATCGCCGGTCAGGCGGATCACCAGGGTTTGCACGGCGCGCTGGGTGGCCTGGTCACGCTCTTGGGGCGACTGGCTGGCAACCGG
This sequence comes from Pseudomonas sp. FP2338, assembly GCF_030687515.1. Taxonomy (NCBI): domain Bacteria; kingdom Pseudomonadati; phylum Pseudomonadota; class Gammaproteobacteria; order Pseudomonadales; family Pseudomonadaceae; genus Pseudomonas; species Pseudomonas sp. FP2338. The sequence continues at coordinate 4,587,188 of NZ_CP117436.1, forward strand.
TTCAAGTACTTGATAAAGGCCGTTGAGGGTTTCGGCATGACTCGCCAGGCTGACCAACGACAAGCAGCCTACAAAGAAGACATTACACAGACGCATGGAAGATTCCCGAACGACAAATTTAGCGGCTGGAACAGACCGCGTGAACTCGGCTTGGCAAGGCTGTGACCACAGCAGCCGGTAAAACATTCACAGGGTCATGGCAGTTTTTGTACTGTCATAACGATAGCGGGTTAAAGGCTATACCTTAATACACGCCATTACCGGCTCGATTAGCATTTTTTTAACCGGCTTTTTTTACCTATATGGCCCTGCCCGTCGGCCCGAGGATGGCCGCTGCCCCTCAAGCCTGATAAAATCGCGCGCCTTCGCAGACCGTCAGCGGCTGGGCCTTTTATCCAAAGCGCCTGCCGGCTCGGTCGTTACCCAGAAATCCCCCCTAAAGGCCTGGATCATGAGCAAGCAACCCTCCCTGAGCTACAAGGACGCCGGTGTAGACATCGACGCCGGTGAAGCATTGGTCGAACGCATCAAGAGCGTCGCCAAGCGCACTGCGCGCCCCGAAGTCATGGGCGGCCTGGGCGGTTTTGGCGCCCTCTGCGAAATCCCGGCCGGCTACAAGCAGCCTGTGCTGGTGTCCGGCACCGACGGAGTGGGCACCAAGCTGCGCCTGGCGCTGAACCTGAACAAGCACGACACCATCGGTATCGACCTGGTTGCCATGTGCGTCAACGACCTGGTGGTGTGTGGCGCAGAGCCGCTGTTCTTCCTCGACTACTACGCCACCGGCAAGCTGAACGTGGACACCGCAGCTCAAGTGGTCACCGGCATCGGCGCCGGCTGCGAACTGTCGGGTTGCTCCCTGGTCGGCGGCGAAACCGCTGAAATGCCGGGCATGTACGAAGGCGAAGACTACGACCTGGCCGGTTTCTGCGTCGGTGTTGTCGAAAAAGCTGAAATCATCGACGGTTCCAAAGTCGCAGCCGGTGACGCCCTGCTCGCCCTGCCATCGTCCGGCCCGCACTCCAACGGCTACTCGCTGATCCGCAAGATCATCGAAGTGTCCGGCGCCGACATCGAGAACACCCAGCTCGACGGCCAACCGCTGACCGACCTGCTGATGGCCCCGACCCGCATCTACGTGAAGCCTTTGCTCAAGCTGATCAAAGACACCGGCGCCGTTAAAGCCATGGCCCACATCACCGGTGGTGGCCTGCTGGACAACATCCCGCGCGTGCTGCCAAAAGGCGCACAGGCGATTGTCGACGTGGCAAGCTGGACCCGTCCTGCCGTGTTCGACTGGCTGCAAACGCAAGGCAACGTCAACGAAACCGAAATGCACCGCGTGCTGAACTGCGGCGTGGGCATGGTCATCTGCGTGGCGCAAGAACACGTTGAAACCGCGCTGAACGTACTGCGTGAAGCGGGCGAGCAGCCTTGGGTTATCGGCCAGATCGCTACCGCTCCAGAAGGCGCGGCCCAGGTTGAACTGAAGAACCTCAAGGCTCACTGATGCCTGAGACCTGTGATGTCGTGGTGCTGCTCTCCGGCACCGGCAGTAACTTGCAGGCCCTGATCGACAGCACGCGCACCGGCGATAGCCCGGTGCGCATTGCTGCGGTGATCTCCAACCGCAGCGACGCCTACGGCCTGCAACGCGCCAGGGACGCGGGTATCGACACCCGCTCGCTGGATCACAAGGCTTTCGAAGGTCGCGAGGCCTTCGACAGCGCCTTGATCGAACTGATCGACGCCTTCAATCCCAAACTCGTGGTGCTTGCCGGTTTCATGCGCATCCTCAGCGCCGATTTCGTGCGGCACTACCAGGGGCGCCTGCTCAATATCCACCCGTCCCTGCTACCCAAATACAAAGGGTTACACACGCACCAACGCGCTCTCGAGGCCGGCGACACGGAGCATGGCTGCAGCGTGCACTTTGTCACCGAGGAACTCGATGGCGGGCCTCTGGTCGTACAGGCAGTGGTTCCGGTAGAGTCTGCAGATTCGGCGCAGACACTTGCGCAACGGGTTCACACCCAGGAACACAGGATTTACCCGCTGGCTGTTCGCTGGTTTGCCGAGGGACGATTGATTCTCGGCGAACAGGGTGCATTATTGGACGGTCAGTTACTCGCGGCCAGCGGCCACTTGATTCGAACCTAGGAGATTTTATGCGTCGCGCCCTGCTCTTCGCTTTTGCGCTGTTCGCCTTGCCCGCTGTGCAAGCAGCAGACCTTCACCCTTTCTCCGCCAGCTACACCGCCGACTGGAAGCAGTTGCCCATGAGCGGTTCGGCCGAACGCAGCCTGGTCAAGAATGACAACGGCTCGTGGACCTTGAATTTCAAGGCGTCCATGATGATCGCCAGCCTCACCGAGACCAGTGTGATCCGTCTCGACAAAGATGCCCTGCAGCCCGTGAGCTACAGCTTCGAGCGTGGCGGCCTGGGCAAGTCGAAGAAGATCAACCTGGACTTCGACCAGACGGCCAAGAAAGTCACCGGCTTTGAAAACAAAGACCCGGTCAACGTCGCCCTGCAAAGCGGCATGCTCGACAAGTCGACCTATCAGTTGGCGTTGCAACGCGATGTGGCGGCCGGCAAGAAGAGCATGAGCTACATCGTCGTTGAAGGCACCGACACCGACACCTACGACTTCCGCGTGATCGGCCCGGAAAAGGTCCAGACCAAAGTCGGCGCCATCGATGCGATCAAGGTTGAACGTGTACGCGACCCAACTCAAAGCAAGCGCATCACCCAGATGTGGTTTGCCAAGGACCTGGGCGGTATTTTGGTAGCCTTGCGCCAGGTGGAAACCGACGGCAAGGAATACAACATCATGCTGTTGGACGGCACCGTTGATGGCCAGGCTATCAAAGGTAGCTGATACCGTGATGTGATTAAAAAAGAGCCTCGCTGAATGCGGGGCTTTTTTTCGCCTGAAGGTTTTGTGTTGAACCCACTACCGCTATCGCAGGCAAGTCGAAGCGTCGAACCGCAGCTCCCACATTGGAACGCATTTCAAGGTGGGAGCTGGCTTGCCTGCGATGGCGGCTCAATCATCAACACAAGGCTCCAGCCGGTCGCAAACATGAAACTTTTGTCATAAAACTCAGCACCCTGCGACGCAATGTCGCGATTTGCGTGGCCTGCAGCACTGTTGCGTTTCCTGCAATAAATAGTTGCGCGCAAAATCGGTTTACTTAGCAAGCTAACAAAACATATAAAAGAGGCCTGCGACGACTTGCCGCAGATCCACCAGAGATTGGAGCAAGCAGATGACTGTAAAAGTAACTGAACGCGACGATGCACACATGTCTCACGAAGCACTGGGCCATGGGATTCACATCTGGGATGTACATCAACAAGACCAACTGGTCGGCATGTTCCACAATGAGAACGAAGCCCACAATTATAAAAACGAGCTCGAATCTCTTGAGATGAAACGCCAGGCGCAAGGCTCCTGAGACGCTGAAATCCGGTAGCCACCCAGCCCCACACAGCAGCTGGTGTGCCTGCACACAAAACCCCGCCTTTGAGCGGGGTTTTTCGTTTCTCACCTGCGTCGTTTTCCTGTGTTCTGCCACGACCGAATGAAAACAGACACATCCTACAAAGTCTCAGGCCGCGTATTACAAGCCATCTCAAAGACACTGAACTAGCCTGACTTAGACGCTTCAAGCCCTGACTGCAGACCTGCATGGTTGCTCTGTCCGTCTTCGAACCGCCCTCCTTTCACCCCCTGAATAATCGTTTCCGCAAAAAGCGTAACAACAAATAGACATTTGGTAATGATTCTCGATAGTATCCGTTCGCTTTTCACTCAGCCCCACGGATAAGGAGTTCGAATTGATGCACGGACACGTCGCCACACCGGAAAAACTACTGCTTGAACGCTGGGGTGAAGCACTCTCCACTCGCCAATTCCAGGCTAAGCACGTCACGCTTGATGCCCTGATCGATACCCTTGCACCCGCCGCCGAACGCAGCTTCCAGCGCTTGATCCAGGCCTTGTTCCGTGAAGGTCTGCTCAACCCCGCCACGCGCACCTATGACGAACACAATCGCTGCTGGCTGGAGCTACCCGACCACACCCGCCTATGCTTTGATCACCTGCGCCCGGGCCGCATGGCCAGCTGGGATTTGCGCGGCGCGGTGAGTGTCCTGCGTGCTGGCCAGCCAGAACAGAAAATCCGGTTCCCCTCGCAGTTGCTGACATTACTCAACAGCAGCCTGGAATCACCTGCCGCCCCCGACGTCTTGAGCCGCCTCAACAGCGAGATCGATGACAGCGTTGTCAACGATACGCTGTGCCTCGCTTTCCACGAGCAGTGGACCCTCGAGCTGCACGCCGCGATGGCCCCCGCGCATCAAAACAACTTGCTCAGCTACCTCAAGAACAACCCAAGCGTTTCCAACCCGACATCAGTACTTGAGCAGTGGGGCACCCTGGGCCATCCATGGCACCCCAACTACAAGACAAAGCTGGGCCTGGGAACAGAGCAGGTGATTGAATTCTCGCCGGAGTTCGAAGCGCGCTTCCCGGTTTTACTCTGCGCGCTGCACCGCCAGTTCGCCCATGTCGAAAGCCTGGCCGGTACTGCAGATTACTGGCAGTGGTGGCAAAACCACTTCCCGCAGGCGGCCCGCCAATTGACAGCGCAGCTGACCGCTCAAGGCCTTGAGGCCGGCGACTACCTGCCGATGCCCGCTCACCCTTGGCAGGCTCGCCAAGAGCTGCCGCAACTGTTCGCCAATGAAATCGGCGACCGGCTGCTGGTGCTGACCGACATCGTCGCGTTCACCGCCCACCCCACCATGTCGTTCAGGACCGTGTTGCCCGAAGGCCGGTGCGATGCGCCAATGGTGAAGCTTCCGGTGTCGCTGCGCTTGACCAGTGTGCAGCGCACAGTGTCGCCACGCTCCGCGCGCATGGGCCCACGGATCAGCCATTTGCTGCAAACCATCCTGGCACGCGAGCCACACATTCAAAAAATCCTGAGCATCGTGCCCGAACGACTCGGCGTGCATTTCCAACCACAACCTGCCAATGACGAACACTCGCGGCACCTGGCCGTGCTGTACCGGGACAACCCGCAGAGCCTGCTTAAACCGGGCGAAATGGCCATTCCGGTAGGCAGCCTGTTTGCCATTGATCAGCATGGGCAACCCCTGCTCAAGCAGTGGGTACGCCTGAGCAAAGGCACCGACGACGCGCAAGCCATGCAGGCGTTTTTTAAAGACTATGCATCGATCGCAGTGCCGGCACTGTTGGGCATGTACCTGCGTTATGGCGTGGCCTTCGAGGCCCATCAGCAGAACTCCTTTGTGGTCATGGGCACCGACGGGCAAGCAAGCCGTCTGTTGCTGCGTGATTTCGGTGATATCCGTATCGACCGCAAGACCTTGCACGCCCACGGCCTGGACATCGAACTGCACGACCCGAAGATGACCTTGTACGACGATGCCGGCTTCGTGCGCGACAAGTTGCTGCACACGGTGTTCATGTGCCACTTGGGCGAACTGGTATTGCTCAGTGCGCGCCACTTCGATATTCCCCAGGGGCTGCTGTGGGACGAACTGTCAGCCCAGGTCCGCGAGTGTTTCGATGATTTGCGCAGCCAGGTCGAGCCCCAGCGTTGGCAGACCGAACGTGCCGCGCTGCTGGAGCAGGACTGGCCAGCCAAGTCATTTATGCGCATGCGCCTGATGGAAAGCCACGCCGATATCGTCGGCCGCCTGCCGAACCCGCTGAGCACTGCCGCCAATGTCGGCTAACCACACGGCACTGCGCCTGTTGGTGGTGATTCAGCTGGTGTCGATGGGCGCCATGGAAATGAGCGGCCCCTTCTGGCCGTTGCAGATCCAGAAGCTGCTGGGCGTTGCCAACGCCCAGTACACCGGCCTGCTGTCATCGCTGGTGTATGCCGGGCCGATGATGGCGGCGATGATCCTCACGCCAATGTGGGGACGCCTGGGTGATCGTACCGGCCACAAGCCGATGATCATTCGCGCGCTGCTGGCCCTGGCGGTATGCCAGGCGCTGGCCGCAGTGACCACCGATCCGTGGCTGCTGGTGGTCATTCGCGTGGCGCAAGGTGCGCTGGCCGGCTTTATTGCCGCCGCCCAAGCCTATGCGCTGGCGTACTGCGCCGAAGGTGGGCGCGGGCACATTCTGGCGCGGCTGCAATCGGCCACCGCCGTGGGCTCGCTGGCCGGGCCGGTGCTGGGTGGCTGGCTGATGGACATTTCCGGCTTCGCATTGCTGTGCTACAGCGCCACGGCGGTTTGCCTGCTGTGCGCGCTGATCAGCCTGTTTCTACCCAGCGATGCGCCGCGCTCAAGACCGACACGTGCCTCAACGCCTACGGCACTGCCCAAAGGCTGGCTCGGCGCAATGCTCGCCATCATAGTGCTGATCCAGGCAGCCAAGATGATGCCCCAACCGTTTTATGCCCTGTACGTCGCCGATGTTCTGCACGCCCCTGCCTGGCTGATCGGCGCCAGCTACGCCGCCAGCGCACTGACGCTCGCGCTGTCCGCGCCGCTGTGGGGCCGCCTGTTTGACCGGCACCCGGCGGCGCATACGCTGCGCATCATTGAATGGGTCACCTGGCTTTGCGCCTTGACGCTGGCCTTCACGGCGATGGCCGGCGAATGGCTGGGGTTCCTCGCCAGCCGGCTGCTGTGGGGGGTGTGGCAAGGCGCGCTGCTGCCGGTCGCCTACACGTTGATCGCCAACACCGTTGCACCCAGCCAGCAGGGGTTTGCCTTGGGCCTGGGCAATAGCGCCGCAAAAGGTGGCGCGTTGTGCGGCGCACTGTTGGGTGGCGTCGGCATGGCAATGGTGGGCTTGGCGCACAGCTTTTGGCTGGTGGCACTGACCTATGCCTTGGCGGCCCTGGGTATCCGCGCCATCCGTTCGTTCACCCGAACACCTGAGACTTCCGATTTTTCTGTCAATACTTCTAATAACTCAAAGGCAAGATCATGAACAAATCACAATGGGCCGTGCTGCTGCCCCTGCTCGGTTCGATAAGCGTGCCGGTCTGGGCCGATCAACCTGAAGACGCGCCAGCGGCGGCTACCAACTTGCAATTGCAGGCGACGGTCGTTTCAGCCACTCGCAGTGAAACCAGCATTGCCGCGATCCCAGGCTCGGTGCAGGTTATCGACGAAGCACAGATCCGCCAGCAGACAGCGGCAGGACGCCGGGTTGCCGATATCCTCGGGCAACTGGTCCCGGGCATAGCGCCCTCCAGCGGTGGCATGAGCAACTTCGGCCAGACGCTGCGCGGGCGCAACACGCTGATCCTGATTGATGGTGTGTCCCAGAACGCCACGCGTGACAACTTCCGCCAGCTCAACAGCGTGGCACCGGAAAGCATCGAGCGCATCGAAGTGATATCCGGCGCCAGCAGCGTCTACGGCGCCGGCGCGTCAGGCGGCATCATCAACATCATCACCAAGCGCAACAAAGGCGAAGACCTGGCCTTCAGCAGCAAGATCGGCATGACCGCCGGCAACAACTTCAGCCATAAAGGGTTCTCCTACGAAGCCTTCCAAAGTGCCACCGGCCGCAAGGGCCCGGTGGACTGGTACGTGTCGGGCAATACGGTGCAACGCAACGACCAGTTCGACGGTAACGGCAAACGCATTCCCCAGGATACGTCCCAGGGCAGCAACATGGACACTGACACCTACGACCTGCAAGGTCGCTTCGGCTACGAGCTGGACGACGACAAGAAGATCAGCCTGTCGCTGCAAGACTATAAAGATGAACAGGACACCCGCTACACCAAGAACCCACGCATCACCAGCACTGCGGTCGCGGTAAAAGGCCTGGACCTGGATGACCAACCGTTCACCCACAACCAGGCGGTCAACCTCAATTACGCCGACAAGGACTTCTACGGCCAGGGCTTGCAGGTCGAAAGTTACTGGCGGCGTGCCGACGCACTGTTCTTCCCCGACCTGTCTCGCGGCCGTGCCGGCGTGTCCGACAACAACAGTGTGCAAGACGTTTATGGTGTGCGGGCAGCGATCGATACACAAATGCCGGACATCGGCCCGGCGACCGGCAACCTGGTCTGGGGCGCCGACTATGACCATGAAACCTCGCGCCAACGCGGCGACCAATACCGGGTCAATGGCCTGAGCTATACCAAGACCGGCACCACCTTCGAGATGGGCCCGGACATCGCAACCACCACCAAAGCCATTTTTGGTCAGCTGTCCTACGATATCGATGACTGGACCTTACGTGGCGGCATACGTCGTGAGTGGATCGAAAGCGAAGTGTCCGACAGTATTGCCTACGGCGAGATCGTGCAGACCGGCAACCGCGCCACTTTGCCGGGCGGCACCCTCAAATACGATGACACGCTCTACAACCTGGGTGCGGTGTACCACCTGAATGAAAACCAGGATGTGTTCGTCAATTTCAGCCAGGGGTTTTCCCTGCCGGATATCCAGCGCTTCCTGCGTGACGTCAACAGCAAGTACGACATCCAGGACCTGAACGCCCAAGCCCTCAAGGTCGACAGCTACGAGCTGGGCTGGCGTGGCAACTGGGACAAGTGGCTGGCTAACGTCACCGCCTATGAAAACACCTCGGACGTCACCCAGTTCTATGATGCCAATGACCGTGTGTTGCGCCTGATCAACCAGAAAGAGCGCGTGCGCGGCATCGAAACCAGCCTGACCTACAACATCACCGATCAATGGTCGGTAGGCGGCACTTACGCCTACGCCAAAGGCGAGACCCAGCAAAACGGCAAATGGATCGACCTGCCCGCCACGCGTATCTCGCCTGCCAAGACCACCGCCTTTGTCGGCTATGACCGTGGCGACTACAGCCTGCGCCTGCAAGGCATGCAACTGGCCGACTATGACGCCGCGGCCAAAGACAACAACGGCCGCGATATCAAAGGTTATACGCTGGTCGATCTGCTCGGTTCGGTCAGGTTGCCAGTCGGTCGCCTGGAAGGCGCGATCTACAACCTCAGTAACCGCAATTACCAGAACATGTTTGCCCAGGCCAACGCCCGTGCGCCATACCCGAACGCTGAAGGGCGTACCTTCAGCGTGAGTTATGCAGTGGATTGGTGATCGGCTGAAGCTGCAGGTTAAAAACACAAACCCCGCCTTTTGAGCGGGGTTTGTTGTTTTTAACGCCTTACCACATCAGGTCATCCGGGATCTGGTAGGCGGCGTATGGATCATCCTCATCCGGCACCTGGCTTTCGGTGAGGATATTGAGCTGCACGATACGCTCCGGTGCGCGCTCCTGAATCTTCAGCGCCGCTTCACGCGGGATCACCTCGTAGCCGCCACCGTGGTGCACGATCGCCAGGGAGCCGTTGCTCAGCTTGTTGCGCATCAGCGTGTTGACCGACAGGCGCTTGACCTTCTTGTCATCCACGAAGTTGTAGTAGTCCTCGGTGGTCAGCTTGGGCAGGCGCGAGGTCTCGATCAATTGTTTGACCTGAGCCGTGCGCGCCTTGGCCTCGGCTTTTTCCTGCTGTTGGCGGTTCAGTTCCTGGTCGCGCTTGACCTTTTCGGCGTGCGCTTCGGCGGCCAAACGCGCCTGAGTGTCATCGGCCTCGATCTGGCCTTTGTGGACCAGACGCTGCTGTTTCTGTTTGTCTTTGCCGACCTGCTTGGCCTGCTTTTGGTTGACCAGACCTGCTTTGAGCAACTGGTCGCGAAGGGAAAGGCTCATGGTGCTTACTCACTTAGGCAACTGCTCAACCGCAGCTGGACACATTCTTTTCCTGGCGTTTGGCTTCGCCCCACAGGGCGTCCAACTCTTCGAGGGTGCAATCTTCTATGGGTTTGTGCGTATCGCGCAATGCCTGTTCGATAAATCGGAAACGTCGCTCGAACTTGGCGTTGGCACCACGCAGCGCGGTTTCCGGGTCGACCTTGAGGTGACGGGCCAGGTTAACCGCCGCAAACAGCAGGTCGCCGACTTCATCAGCGATCGCCACCGAGTCGTTATCGGCCATGGCCTCGAGCACTTCATCCAGCTCTTCACGCACGTTGTCGACCACCGGCAAGGCAGACGGCCAGTCGAAACCGACCTGGCTGGCGCGCTTTTGCAGTTTGGCGGCGCGGGATAATCCGGGCAAGGCCGTAGGTACGTCATCGAGCAGCGACAGTTGCTCGGGTGCGTCGGATTTTTCTGCGCGCTCCTCGGCCTTGATCTGCTCCCAGCGTTCTTTAACCTGTTCTTCGCTCAACTGGGGAATATCCAGCGGCGCATACAGGTCACCCGTGGGGAACACGTGGGGATGGCGACGGATCAGCTTGCGCGTGATGCTGTCGATCACGCCGGCAAATTCAAAGCGCCCTTCTTCCCGCGCCAACTGGCTGTAATACACCACCTGGAACAACAGGTCGCCCAACTCGCCTTGCAAGTGATCAAAGTCACCACGCTCGATGGCGTCGGCAACTTCGTAGGCTTCTTCAAGGGTGTGCGGCACGATGGTCGCGTAGGTTTGCTTGATGTCCCACGGGCACCCGTATTGCGGGTCGCGCAGGCGGTTCATCAGGTGCAGCAGGTCTTCAAGTGAATACATCGGTCAATCTCTGCCCATTTTCTGGAACCACTGAAGATCTAATGTGGGAGCTGGCTTGCCTGCGATAGCCTCGCCTCGGTCTGTCAAACAGACCGAGGTGCCTGCATCGCGGGCAAGCCCGACTCCCACACAAAGCAGTCCAGACAGGTTTTCAAGCCGTGTCATGGTGTGCGATTACGCCGGGTCTCGATGATGTTCGGCAACTGGGATATGCGCCCCAGCAACCGCCCCAGCGCGTCCAACCCCGGGATCTCGATGGTCAGGGACATCAATGCGGTGTTGTCCTCTTTGTTCGAGCGGGTGTTGACCGCCAGCACGTTGATGCGCTCGTTGAGCAGCACTTGCGACACGTCACGCAGCAAACCGGAACGGTCGTAGGCCCGGATGATGATGTCCACCGGATACGTGAGTACCGGCACTGGGCCCCAGCTGACCTGAATGATGCGCTCGGGTTCGCGCCCGCCCAGTTGCAACACCGAGGCGCAATCCTGGCGGTGAATGCTCACGCCACGCCCTTGGGTGATGTAGCCGACGATGGCATCGCCCGGCAATGGCTGGCAACAGCCGGCCATTTGCGTCATCAGGTTGCCCACGCCCTGGATCTGGATATCGCCGCGCTTGCCGGGCTTGTAGCCGGTGGCTTTGCGTGGGATCAGTTCCAACTGCTCGCTGCCGCGCTCCGGCTCGACCAGTTGCTGAGCCAGGTTGACCAATTGCGCCAGGCGCAGGTCACCGGCACCCAGGGCGGCAAACATGTCTTCGGCGATCTTCATGTTGGCTTTTTCGGCCAGCTTGTCGAAGTCCACCTGTGGCAGGCCCAGGCGCGCCAATTCGCGTTCAAGCAAGGTCTTGCCGGCCGCGACGTTCTGGTCGCGCGCCTGCAATTTGAACCAATGAACGATCTTCGCCCGTGCCCGCGACGTGGTGATGTAGCCCAGGTTCGGGTTCAGCCAGTCGCGGCTCGGCGTGCCGTGCTTGCTGGTGATGATCTCGACCTGTTCACCGGTTTGCAGGCTGTAGTTGAGCGGCACGATGCGCCCGTTGATCTTGGCGCCCCGGCAGTTGTGGCCGATTTCGGTGTGCACGCGGTAGGCGAAGTCCAACGGCGTGGCGCCCTTGGGCAGGTCGATGGCGTGGCCGTCGGGGGTGAAGATATAGACCCGGTCGGGCTCGATATCCACCCGCAGCTGTTCGGCCAGGCCGCCGATATCGCCCAGCTCTTCGTGCCATTCCAGCACTTGGCGCAGCCAGGAGATCTTCTCTTCGTACTGGTTGGACCCGGCCTTGACGTCGGTGCCCTTGTAACGCCAGTGCGCGCAAACCCCAAGCTCCGCCTCTTCGTGCATGGCGTGGGTGCGGATCTGCACTTCCAGCACCTTGCCCTCGGGGCCGATCACCGCAGTGTGCAGCGAGCGATAGCCGTTTTCCTTGGGGTTGGCGATGTAGTCGTCGAACTCCTTGGGAATGTGCCGCCACAGGGTGTGCACGATGCCCAGCGCGGTGTAGCAGTCACGCATTTCCGGCACCAGCACGCGCACGGCGCGCACGTCGTAGATCTGGCTGAAGGCCAGGCCCTTGCGCTGCATTTTGCGCCAGATGGAATAGATATGCTTGGCGCGGCCGCTGATGTCGGCATCGACGCCGGTGGCCTGCAACTCGGAACGCAACTGGCCCATCACATCGGTGATAAAGCGCTCGCGGTCGAGCCGCCGCTCGTGCAGCAGCGTGGCAATCTGTTTGTATTGATCGGGTTCGAGGTAGCGGAAGGACAAGTCCTCCAGCTCCCACTTGATATGGCCGATGCCCAGGCGGTGCGCCAGCGGCGCATAGATGTCGAACACCTCGCGGGCCACGCGGTTGCGCTTTTCGTCATCGGCGGTCTTGACCGCACGGATCGCGCAGGTACGTTCGGCCAGCTTGATCAGCGCGACGCGCACGTCGTCGACCATGGCCACCAGCATTTTGCGCAGGTTTTCGACCTGGCCCTGGGTACCCAGCACCATCGACTGGCGCGGGCTGAGGCTGGCGCTGATGGCGGCCATGCGCAGCACGCCGTCGATCAGCTTGGCCACCACCGCGCCGAAACGCTGGCTGACCGTCGGCAACGGGATATGCCCTTCACGCACGCCGCGATACAGCACGGCGGCGATCAGCGAATCCTGGTCCAGCTTGAGATCGGCGAGGATCTCGGCGATTTCCAACCCGGTGCGAAAGCTTGAAGTGCCTTCGGCCCACAGGTTCTTGGCCGCATTGTCTTGCTGTTCAGACTCACGAGCGAACTCGCAGGCTGCTTTCAAGGCTTCACGGTCCAGTGCCGGGTCGACACTGACGGCATGATCCAGCCATGCCTCGAGATTGATACTGCCGTCGGTGTTGATCGGCTGGTGTGCTCTCACCTGTACCATCTTGCTTACCTTCCCTACGACGCACCTTGGATGCGCCAAAAATCATCGCTGACCTGCTGCGTAACCCTAGCGGTGCAACCATTAGGCTAGGTACCACTCCCTGACAGGTCACGGCCCAGGAGACGACAGGCCAGTCGGATTAAACGGGCATCCTAGCCCGCTTCAAATAACGCCATGGCCTCGACATGCGCTGTCTGCGGAAACATGTCGAGGATCCCGGCACGTTTTAGCCGGTAGCCTTGCTTGACCAACTCAACCGTGTCCCGCGCCAGCGTGGCCGGGTTGCAGGACACATACACCAGACGCTTGGCTCCCAGGGTGGCGAGCTTGCGCACAACCTCCAGGGCACCGTCACGGGGTGGGTCCAAGAGTACCGCAGAAAAGCCCTGTTTGGCCCATTGCGCGTCGCTCAAAGGCTGGGACAGATCGGCCTGAAAAAACTGCACATTATGCAAATTGTTGCTGAGGGCGTTCAGCGCCGCACGCTCGACCATGGTCTGCACGCCTTCTACCGCCACCACTTCGCGCACCTGTTTGGCGAGCGGCAGGGCAAAGTTGCCCAGCCCGCAAAACAGGTCGAGTACCCGATCTTCGGGCTGTGGCGCCAACCATTCCAGGGCCTGGGCAACCATCGCATCGTTGACGCCTGCGTTGACCTGGACAAAATCTCCCGGACGGTAAGCCAGTTCCAGATCCCACGCCGCCAGTCTAAAACCAAGCGCCTGACCCGGTTCTACCGGCTCCGGCTGGCCCTCGCCATGCAGCCACAACTGGGCTTGATGGAAGGTGCAAAATTCGTTCAATACCTGCAGGTCCGCTTCGGACAACGGCGCCATATGCCGCAGCAATACGGCAATCGACGAACCACTGAACAACTCCACATGCCCCAACGCCTGAGGCTTGCTCAGGCGGCGCAGCATGTTCGGCAAACGCTGCATGATCGGTTGCAAGGCCTGTACCAGCACCGGGCAATCATCAATGGCGACGATATCCTGGCTGGCCACCGCGCGAAAACCCACCTCAAGCTGTTTGGCCCTGGCATCCCAGCGCACGGCCACACGGGCGCGGCGACGGTAGCCGAATTCCGGCCCGCTCAACGGTGGCGCCCACTCTTGCGGTTCGACACCGGCCACACGGGACAGTTGCTCGGCGAGCATGCGCTGTTTCAGGGCAAGTTGTTCGTCATGGGGCAAGTGCTGCACGCTGCAACCGCCGCAGCGGCCGAAGTGCGCGCACGGTGCCGGGCGACGCAACTCGCTGGCCTTGAACACACGCTCGGTGCGGGCCTCGACGATTTTGCCGTGGGCGCCCAACACTCGCGCTTCGACTTCTTCGCCGGCGAGCGCGCCATTGACGAACCAGGTGCGGCCTTCAAAAAACACAATGCCGCGGCCATCGTTGGCCAGGCGCTCGATGGTCAGGCGTTGTTTCTTGCCCACCGGAATCTGCGGGGCGCGGCTGCCGCCCGTCGGCTGAAAGCGCAGGCCTCTCTCGTGCTTGGCCATCAGTTGGGTTCGTCGAAGATGCCGGTCGACAGGTAGCGGTCGCCTCGGTCACAGATGATCGCGACGATCACCGCGTTTTCAACTTCTTTGGACAAGCGCAACATACCGGCCACAGCGCCACCGGAGGACACGCCGCAGAAAATGCCTTCTTCACGCGCCAGACGGCGGGTGGTGTCTTCGGCTTCACGCTGGGCCATGTCGATGATGCGGTCTACACGCGTCGCGTTGTAGATCTTCGGCAGGTACTCTTCAGGCCAACGACGGATACCGGGAATGGCCGCGCCTTCCATCGGTTGCAGGCCGACGATCTGGATCGCCGGGTTCTGCTCCTTGAGGTAGCGCGAATTGCCCATGATGGTGCCGGTGGTGCCCATGGAGCTGACGAAATGGGTGATGGCGCCGTTGGTCTGGCGCCAGATTTCCGGGCCGGTGCTGGTGTAATGCGCCTCGGGGTTATCGCCGTTGGCGAACTGGTCCAGCACCACGCCACGGCCTTCGGCGGCCATGCGCTCGGCGAGGTCGCGCGCACCTTCCATGCCCTCTTCCTGGGTGACGAGGATAAGTTGGGCGCCATAGGCGGTCATCGCCGCCTTGCGCTCGGCACTGCCGTTGTCGGGCATGATCAGCACCATCTTGTAACCCTTGATCGCCGCGGCCATGGCCAGGGCGATGCCGGTGTTACCCGAGGTGGCTTCGATCAGGGTGTCACCGGGCTTGATCTGCCCGCGCAACTCGGCGCGGGTGATCATCGACAACGCCGGGCGGTCCTTGACAGAACCGGCCGGGTTGTTGCCTTCGAGCTTGAGCAACAGGGTATTGCTGGTTTCACCCGCCATGCGTTGCAAGCGGACCAGGGGTGTGTTGCCGACGCAATCGGCGATTGTAGGGTACTGCAAGGTCATGGCGTATTCGCAATCCAGACTGCGGGGGCGAACATCATACCGGGAAAGGCCGGCGGGCCATATCACGCAAAGTGCGGTGCTTATGGCTTAAAGGCATAAGCACAGAATGTGTTGCCTGGGAGGATGCTATCGCGGGCAAGCCCGCCTCCACAGAGGACAGCGTGCAGATCAATGTGGGAGCTGGCTTGCCTGCGAAGGCCACACCTCGGTAAACCGACTACCCCAATTGCCCGCCGCCATGATTCTTACGAAACACCTCGTCCCCCATCGCCGAAATCTGCCCGTCAATCAGTGCCTCGAACGGTTTAAGCAGCGCATCAAAAGAGGTCGGCGCTTCCAGCACCTGTAACGCCTGCACAATTGCCTCTACCGTCGACAAAGCCCCTGGCCCCGGCGCTTTGCGCAACCGGTAGCGAGAAACGCCACCCTCGGCCAGGGTCACCCGGGGCAATGCGGCCAATAAAGGATTGAGGTGCAGCAATTTGCGCGCTTTGCGCCAGGTGCCGTCGGGCACCACCAACAACAGCGGTTGGTCGTCGGGCGCATACACCTGCAAAGGCTGGGCGTCATCAGCGGGAAACAGCAGGCGCGCTTGATAACCGGGCGGGTTTAACAAGGTCGCCAAATCGTCAAACACCTCACCCACCACCAACTGTGCATTGCTCAACCCCAACGCCGCCAACCGCGCGGTATTGAGCGCATGGTTGACCTCACTCGGGTGCTGCAGCAGCAACACACGGGTGCGGCTGTCGAGGCTGGGGATCAGCGGGCACAGGCAATGAGTGGCGGGCCGCTGGCAACGTGGACATTGGGGTCTGGACATGGTTTATCAGGCCTGGTTGAGCTGGGCTTTGAGTAAATCGCGAAAGGTCTGAATCAGCGGCTCGCGGCTACGGCCACGGCGCATGATCATCGAGAACGGCGCCTGATAGCCGAAGGTCGCCGGCAGCAGCACACGCAAGTCGCCCTTGTCGGCCCAGGACTGGGCGTAGTGCTCGGGCAGGTAGCCGATATAGGCGCCGGACAGCACCAGGATCAACTGCGCCTCCATACTTTCCACCGTGGCGGCGCTGTGTTTGAAACCATGCCGCGCCAGTTCGGCCTGGCTCCAATAGCCGCGGCCGACCATACGCTGCTGGGTGATCACCTGCTCGGGGATGCGCCGCTCATTGAACAACGGGTGGCGCGTACTGCAATACAACCAGTGCTGCTCACGGTACAGCGGCATGTAGATCAGCCCGCTCATGCGGTTGGAGAACGCGCCGATGGCCAGGTCCAGGCGATTGTCCTGCACACCCAGTTGCAGCTCGTAAGGGCTCATCACCGACAGATGCAGATGCACGGCCGGGTGTTCGAGGCTGTAGGCACCGATCACTTCGGCGAACGGCAAGGCCTTGTCGCTGACGGTGGAGTCCAGCACGCCCAGCTTGAGCGTGCCGCGCAGTTCGCCTTTGAGGGCGGCGGCGTATTGCTCGAAGCCTTCGAGCTCACCTAAAAGACGCAAGGTTTCCTGATGGAACAGCTCGCCCTTGCTGGTCAGGCTGAAACCGCCCCGGCCGCGATGGCACAGCACCAGGCCTAGGGCCGATTCGAGTTGGCTCATGTAGGTGCTGATGGCCGACGTCGACAGGTTGAGTTCGTGCTGAGCATTGGCAAAACCCTGGTGCCGCACGACGCTGACGAAGATGCGCAGAAGTTTCAGGTCGGGCAAGGCGTTGGCCATAGGGTCTCCAAAGGACACACAAAACCTGTGGGAGCGGGCTTGCTCGCGAATGCGGTAGTTCAGTTACTACATCTGTGACTGATACACCTAATTCGCGAGCAAGCCCGCTCCCACATTTTGAACCGAGTTCGGCAGGAAGGACCTGCCGGGTCACAAAGTTTACCTCAGCCATTAGTTTAGAAAAATCTGAACTAAGTATTTGCCTCTGCCGATTCTTCCCGCCACGGGCTTTTCGCAGAATCGGCCACTAATAAACAAAACAACGATGAGGCACTCCCGTGGACAAGATTTTCCACCAACCACTGGGCGGCAACGAAATGCCGCGCTTCGCCGGCATCGCCACCATGATGCGACTTCCCCACCTGCAAACGGCCAAGGGCCTGGACGCCGCTTTTGTCGGCGTGCCGCTGGATATCGGCACCTCGCTGCGCGCCGGCACCCGCTTCGGGCCGCGTGAAATCCGCGCCGAATCGGTGATGATCCGCCCTTACAACATGGCCACCGGCGCCGCACCGTTCGACTCACTGTCGGTTGCCGACATTGGCGATGTGGCGATCAACACCTTCAACCTGCTCGACGCCGTGCGCATCATCGAAGAAGCGTACGACGAGATCCTTGAGCACGACGTGATCCCGATGACCCTGGGCGGCGACCACACCATCACCCTGCCGATCCTGCGCGCCATCCACAAAAAGCACGGCAAGGTCGGGCTGGTGCACATCGATGCCCACGCTGACGTCAACGACCATATGTTCGGTGAGAAAATCGCCCACGGCACCACTTTCCGCCGCGCGGTGGAAGAGGGTTTGCTCGATTGCGACCGCGTCGTACAGATTGGCCTGCGCGCCCAGGGCTACACCGCCGAAGACTTCAACTGGAGCCGCAAACAGGGCTTCCGTGTGGTCCAGGCTGAAGAATGCTGGCACCACTCCCTCGCGCCGCTGATGGCCGAAGTGCGGGAAAAAGTCGGCGGCGGCCCGGTGTACCTGAGCTTTGATATCGACGGCATCGACCCAGCCTGGGCGCCCGGCACCGGCACCCCGGAAATCGGCGGGCTGACCACTATCCAGGCGATCGAGATCATCCGTGGTTGCCAGGGCCTCGACCTGGTTGGTTGTGATCTGGTGGAAGTTTCGCCGCCTTACGACACCACCGGCAACACCTCGCTGCTCGGCGCCAACCTGTTGTACGAGATGCTCTGCGTACTGCCCGGCGTGGCGCACCGCTGATGAGCGCCCATGAGGTATTGAAAGCCGCCGCCAAGCTGGTGGCGGCCTTCGCCGCGAATGACCGCGAGGCTTACTTTGGCGCGTTCACGGCCGATGCCAGCTTCGTGTTCTACACCCTGCCCCAACCACTGCTCAATCGCGATGCCTACCAGGCATTGTGGGACAGCTGGCGCGCGGACGAGGGGTTTGAGGTGCTGTCCTGCAGCTCAAGCAATGCCGTGATCAGCCTGCAAGGTGACGTGGCGATTTTTATTCATGACGTGGCCACCGAGCTGCGCATGAACGGGGAGCAATTTTTTAGCCAGGAGCGCGAGACCATTGTCTTCAAACGGCAAGCGTCTCACCTAAAACAACAAGGCCTGTGGCTGGCCTGTCACGAACATTTGTCCGCTATGCCGGAAGGGCTGCCGCCCCCTTAGCCAATGTGATCGGAGCTGATCATGAATAATAAAAACAACGAAAACAGTATTCGCAAAATAGAAACCAACGGGGTCGAACAGATCCCGGACCACGAACGTACCGCCGGGCCCAAGGATCTGTTTCGCCTGATCTTCGGCGGTGCCAATACCTTTGCTACCGCCGTGCTGGGCTCGTTTCCGGTGCTGTTCGGCTTGTCGTTCCAGGCCGGCGTCTGGGCGATTGTGCTGGGGGTGCTGGTGGGCGCGCTGATCCTGGCGCCCATGGGCCTGTTCGGGCCGATCAATGGCACCAACAACGCCGTGTCTTCCGGTGCGCACTTTGGTGTGCATGGGCGGATTGTCGGCTCGTTTCTGTCGCTGCTGACGGCGATTGCCTTCTTCTCACTGTCGGTGTGGAGTTCGGGTGATGCGCTGGTCGGTGGTGCGAAACGTCTGATTGGCCTGCCGGAAACCGACCTCACGCTGGGCTTGGCTTACGGCCTGTTTGCCCTGCTGGTACTGACCGTGTGCATCTACGGCTTTCGCTTCATGCTGTGGGTCAACCGCATTGCGGTATGGGCGGCGAGCCTGCTGTTTCTGCTGGGCATCTTCGCGTTCGAACCGGCGTTCGACAGCCATTTCGCCGGCAGCGTCGCCTTGGGCCAGGCTGGCTTCTGGGCGGCCTTCATCGGCTCGGCACTGGTGGCCATGAGCAACCCGATTTCCTTCGGCGCGTTCCTGGGTGACTGGTCGCGCTACATCCCGCGTGAAACGCCGAAAATGCGCATCATGCTGGCGGTGGTGCTGGCGCAGATCGCCACCTTGATTCCATTCCTGTTCGGCCTGGCCACAGCGACCATCGTGGCGATCAAGGCGCCGGACTACATCGCGGCCAACAACTATGTCGGCGGTTTGCTGGCCGTATCACCGAGCTGGTTCTTCCTGCCGGTGTGCCTGATTGCGGTGATCGGCGGCATGTCCACCGGCACCACCTCGCTGTATGGCACCGGGCTGGACATGTCCAGCGTGTTCCCGCGCTTGCTGTCGCGGGTCAAGGCCACATTGCTGATTGGGGTGATGTCGATTGCCTTCATCTTTATCGGACGTTTCGCCGCCAACCTGGTGCAGAGCGTGTCGACCTTCGCTGTGCTGATCATCACCTGCACCACGCCGTGGATGGTGATGATGATCATCGGCCTGATCGTGCGCCGGGGTTTCTACTGCCCGGACGACTTGCAAGTGTTCACTCGCGGTGAAACCGGCGGGCGCTACTGGTTCAGCCACGGCTGGAACTGGCGCGGCCTGGGCGCCTGGATCCCGAGCGCAGTGGTGGGCCTGTGCTTCGTCAACCTGCCGGGGCAATTTGTCGGGCCGCTGGGCAACCTGGCCGAGGGCATTGATATCAGCCTGCCAGTGACACTGGGGCTGGCGTCGGTGGTGTACCTGACCTTGCTTCGTGTGTTTCCGGAACCGGCTTCGGTTTATGGCCCGGCCGTTGTGGCGAGGGAGCTTGCTCCCGCTGGGATGCGAAGCGGCCTCAAAAAAGCCGGCTCCAGCTTCGCTGTCGAACGGGAGCAAGCTCCCTCGCCACAGCAAGCTTCCTTCCAGCAGAAAGCTTCTCAATAGCCTAAAAAAATAATCGGAGACTCGCCGTCATGGCTTTGGATTTATTCGTCGTACTCATCTACGCCGCCGGCATGCTCGTGCTCGGCTATTACGGCATGCGTCGCGCCAAGACCCACGAAGACTATTTGGTGGCCGGTCGTAACCTGGGCCCGTCGCTGTACATGGGCACCATGGCCGCCACGGTATTGGGCGGTGCATCCACCGTCGGCACCGTGCGCCTGGGTTATGTGCATGGCATTTCCGGCTTCTGGCTGTGCGCCGCACTGGGCGCGGGGATCATTGCGCTGAACCTGTTCCTGGCCAAGCCGCTGCTCAAGTTGAAGATTTTCACCGTCACCCAGGTGCTGGAAAAACGCTACAACCCCATGGCCCGCCAAGCGAGTGCGGTGATCATGCTGGCCTACGCGCTGATGATCGGCGTGACCTCGATTCTGGCCATCGGCACCGTGCTGCAAGTGCTGTTCGGCCTGCCGTTCTGGGTGTCGGTGCTGCTCGGCGGTGGCGTGGTGGTGGTGTATTCGACCATCGGCGGCATGTGGTCGCTGACCCTAACCGACATCGTGCAATTCGTGATCAAAACCGTCGGTCTGATGTTTATCCTGCTGCCGATCTGCCTGTACCGCGTCGGCGGCTGGGATCAACTGGTGGCCAAGCTGCCAGCGTCGAACTTCAGCTTCACCGAAATCGGCTGGGACACGATCATCACCTACTTCATGATCTACTTCTTCGGCATCCTGATCGGCCAGGACATCTGGCAACGCGTGTTCACCGCCCGTGACGAAAAGGTCGCCCAGTACGCAGGCACGTTCGCCGGTTTCTACTGCATCCTCTACGGCCTGGCCTGCGCCCTGATCGGCATGGCCGCGCACGTGCTGCTGCCGAACCTGGACAATGTCAACAACGCCTTCGCCGCCATCGTCAAAGCCTCGCTGCCCGACGGCATTCGCGGCCTGGTGATCGCCGCCGCACTGGCCGCGATGATGTCCACCGCCAGCGCCGGCCTGCTCGCCGCGTCCACTGTATTGACCGAAGACCTGCTGCCACGCCTGCGCGGCGGCAAGCAATCGAGCCTGAACATCAACCGTCTGTTTACGATGCTCACCGGTATCGCCGTGCTGGGTATCGCGCTGGTGGTCAACGACGTGATCAGCGCCCTGACCCTGGCCTACAACCTGTTGGTGGGCGGCATGCTGATCCCGCTGATGGGCGCGATTTTCTGGAAACGCGCCACCACCTCCGGCGCCATTGCCTCCATGACCTTGGGCTTTGTGACGGCGCTGGTGTTTATGTTCAAGGACGGCCTGGACGCGAACACACCGATCTACTACAGCCTGGCGGTTGGGCTGGTGAGTTTTGTGTTGGTAAGTTTGTTGTCGCGCCGACCGGAGGCTTCGGTGGCCAGGGCCATTTGACAGGTAACAGGATTTAAAGCTGTTTCTTCAGCGGGCGCGACGTCGGATGTCGCGCCCGTTTTTTTACCTTGCACAAAACAACTGTGGGAGCGGGCTTGCCCGCGACAGCGGTGTGTCAGTCAACTTATTATCGACTGATACACCGCTATCGCGGGCAAGCCCGCTCCCACATTCTAAAAGCTGCTGCGACCAGCGCTTAGCGACGACGCGGACGACGCTGCTCGTCATCTGTGCGAATCGGTATCGGCTGCAGTGGCGGTTC
Source organism: Pseudomonas sp. FP2338 (assembly GCF_030687515.1). NCBI lineage: Bacteria > Pseudomonadati > Pseudomonadota > Gammaproteobacteria > Pseudomonadales > Pseudomonadaceae > Pseudomonas > Pseudomonas sp. FP2338. Next base: position 4,609,228 of record NZ_CP117436.1, read on the forward strand.
AATCAGGCCCAGCGCAACGCCGAGGTCGTGGAGCCAGGTTTGAATTTTCTCTTTCATGGTTGCCCCCTTTGAGGGTAATGCGGCTAGGCGGGAGTTCTGTCGCCTTTTCCTACAGTGATAGTAGCTCTAAGTCTTACGTAATGCTTGAACGAAACCACAACGAACTATTACAGGATTGATCCGAATCCTGACGGATCGTTCAAGCAATCGCGCGCGTGTCTTGCAGGAAATCGGCCTTGCCCTCTTGTTGCAGATCGATCCATGCATTGAGGTTAGCGCCGAGCATGCCCTTGCGCCACATCAACCAGGTGGTGGCAGTGGCAAAAGGCCCGGTCAACGGATGAACGGACACGCTGTCCTTGCCTGGCAGGCTGTCGAGCATTGATTCTGACATCAATGCCACGCCGGAACCGGCGATCACGCAGGCGAGCATGCCTTGGTAAGACTCAATCTCGATGGCACGCCCCATGGCCACACGCTTGTGGGAAAACCAGGTTTCCAGGCGCGCGCGGTAGGCGCAACTGCGTCGGAAGGTGAACACCGAACGGCCGGCGACATCCTGGGGGCCACGCACGGGCGGGTGATCCGCCTCGCAAATGATCACCAGGCGCTCTTCGCACAGCGGCACGCCGTCCAGCGTCGCGATCGTTATCGGGCCATCCACAAAGGCCGCGTCCAGACGCCCGGTGATCAAGCCCTCTAGCAACTCGCCGCTGGGCGCCGATTGCACCTGGAGGTTCACCATCGGATATGCCTTGTGATAGCGCGCCAGCAACTTGGGCAAATGCACTGCGGCCGTGCTGTACATGCTGCCCAGCACAAAATCGCCCGCCGGCTGCCCTCCTTGCACCGCGCCGTGGGCTTCATCATGCAGCGCCAGCAGACGGGTGCTGTAGTCCAGCAACACTTTGCCCGCAGGAGAAAGCTGCAAACGCTGGCGCTCGCGCACGAACAGCTCGACGCCAAGTTGCTCCTCCATTTGCTTGAGCCTGGTGGACAGGTTCGAGGGCACTCGATGCAGGCGCTCAGCCGCGCGGGTGATGGAGCCCTCTTCCGCCACGGCCTGGAAGATGCGCAATTGACTGAACTCCATACCTTTCTCCAAAACTGAACAAGTTACTCACTATTATTCATTTTTACAGAAAGTCAATCTGCTTTAGCCTACGGTCATTCGCTACCCCGTAGGAAACCTGAACATGTCACCGCTGATTCGCTTAACCGCCAGCTTTATCGCCCTGATGATGGCCATGGGCATTGGGCGCTTCGCCCTCACCCCGCAGATGCCGCATTTGCTCAGCGAGGGGCAGATTGACCTGACCGGCGCCGGCCTGATTGCCGCCGCCAACTACCTGGGCTATTTCGTCGGCGCGGTGGACTCGATCTTCGCCCGCAGCCATCACCACGTAAAAGGGCGTTTGTATGGCGGGCTGTGGCTGTGCGTGCTGCTGACCCTGGGGTCGTACTGGGCGCATGGGTTCTGGCCGCATTTGCTGCTGCGCTTTGGCACCGGCGTGGCGAGCGCCTGGGCGCTGGTAATGATCACCAGTCTGAGCCAGCCGCTGGCGATTGCCGCCGGGCGTCCACGTTTGGGGGCCTTGGTGTTTGCCGGGCCGGGCTTGGGGATTCTGCTGACCGGGTTGCTGGCACTGGGTTCCAATCTACTGGGCGAAGACTCTGCGACCTTGTGGCTGGTCTATGGCGTGGTGGCATTGGTGATGTTGCTGGCCATCCTGCCCTTTTTACCGAAACCGACCGTGACGGTGGCCCATGCCACCCGCGCGGGCAGCAACGCCAGCATCGCGCACCTGGGCTGGATCTACTTCTTGTATGGCCTGGGTTACATCATCCCCGCGACCTTCTTGTCGCAGATGGCCAGCGCGCAGTTCAAAGGCGCCTGGCAAGCCGACCTGTTCTGGCCGTGCTTTGGCCTGGCGGCGGCGCTGGGTGTGGTGGTGGCGAGCCTGCGTCGCAAGGACCCGAACACCACCCGCCGCTGGCTGATGACGACCTTGTGGCTGCAAGCGGCAGGGGTATTCGCCTGCCTGCTGGGCAATGGCTGGGGCCTGGCGCTGGGTGTGTTGCTGTGTGGTGCGCCGTTCCTGGCGTGCATGCAACTGGTGATGGCGCGTTTGCGCGAGGTGGCACCCCACGGCTACCAGCGCAGCACCGGGCTGCTCACCGCCAGTTTTGCTATCGGCCAATTGTGCGGCCCATTACTGGCCTCGGTGAGCAGCCACGTGAGCGGTGGCCTGCAACCGGCCTTGATCATTGCCGGTTGCGGCTTGGTGGTGGCAGGTGCGGTGCTGGTCAACCGGCAACCAGCGACGTTGGCGCACGAACCTGCTCACGCCGTGCCAGCACCAGGAAAAACAGCCCTCCCAGGAAACACCCGGTGAACCAGGCGAAATTGGCCATGCCCTGCAACGCGGGCGTGAAGGTGATCGCGACGCCCACCAGCGTCGCCGGCACCAAGGCTTTGACGGCTGTCCAGTTCACGCCGCCGTCGAAATAATAAGGGCCGTTGGGGCTGTCGTCGAACAGGGCATCCACGTCGATTTTCTGCTTCTTGATCAGGTAGAAATCCACGATCAAAATCCCGAACAGCGGCCCGATAAACGCGGCGAGGATATCCAGGGTGTAGTGGATCATCAGCGGGTTGTTGAACAGGTTCCACGGCGTGATAAAGATCGAGGCCACGGCGGCGATCATTCCACCGGCGCGCCAACTGATTTTGCTCGGCGCAACGTTGGCGAAATCAAACGCCGGTGACACGAAGTTGGCGACAATGTTGATGCCAATTGTGGCCGTCACAAAGGCAAAGGCGCCGAGCAGCACGGCCATGCTGTTGTCGATGCGTGAAACCGTGGCGATGGGGTCATGCAACATTTCGCCAAACACCGGCAAGGTGCCCGAAACGATGACGACGGTCACCAGCGAGAACGCCAGGAAGTTAACCGGCAGCCCCCAGAAATTGCCACGTCGCACGTCGTGCATGCTGCGGCAATAGCGGCTGAAATCGCCGAAATTGAGCGTAGGTCCGGAGAAGTACGACACCACCAGCGCCGTCGCCACAATCACTTGGCCAAACGCCTGCCAGCCTGACAGGGATTTTTCCGCCAGGGTGAAACTGATATTCGACCAACCTGCCTTCCACACGATCCAGCCGGCCAGGGCAAACATCACCGCATAGACCACTGGCCCCGCCCAATCGATAAAGCGGCGGATGGACTCCATGCCCGCCCAGAATACGGCTGCCTGCAACGCCCATAAGCTGAGGAAACCAAACCAGCCCAGGTAAGACAGGCCCGCGAAGTGCGGCTCTGCATACACCGCCATCTGTGGAAAAAAGCGCAGCACTACGATAATCAAGGCACTCGACGCCAGGTACGTCTGGATGCCGTACCAGGCCACGGCGATCAAACCACGAATCACCGCCGGAATATTCGCACCAAACACGCCAAATGCCAGCCGGCAGATGACCGGGTATGGCACCGCCGCTTGCTGGCTCGGCTTGGCCACCAGGTTGGCAATCAACTGCACGATGCAAATGCCGGCGAGCAAGGCGATCAACACCTGCCAACTGGCCAGCCCAAGGGCAAACAGGCTGGCGGCGAACACGTAGCCGCCGACGCTGTGCACGTCGCTCATCCAGAAGGCGAAAATGTTGTACCAGGTCCACTTTTGCGGCAGCGGCCCGAGGTCCTGGTTGTACAGGCGCGGGCTGTAGCCTTTGGGCAATTGTTCGGTCATCGCTTGGCTCCTCGAAATACCGGCCTGCGCTGCCGTAACGGTGTGCATACGGGACGCGGCGTGGTTTGTATACGAGGTATTCAGCAGAATGCGTGCCAATGGCACACAATCCCTCTAAAACGGCGTTCCAAAGGGGTTTGTGAGGGCCTATAGGCGGGGGTTGTGCTCAGCAACGGTGCAGGTCAATCCTGTACACAATCAACGCTGCACTCGATGTGCACACAGATAGCCGACACTGCAGCAGACTGCGGTCAGGAAGGTGCCCCAGGCCATGTCCATCAGCGCCAACCCGGCTGACCAGCCTTGCAGCGTGGCCCAGTTGCTCAGGTCATAGGTGCCGTAGGCCACCAGGCCGAGCAGAGCGCCAAGGCGTGCTGCACGTTGCCAACTGCCGCTGGGCAGGACCACGAACACCACGCAACCGAGGGCATACAGCAGATAAAACAGCACGGCGGGCAGCACGCGGGGCTGATCAAGCATCAGCGCGCCGAGCAGGGATTTATAGGTCGGGCCCATGAAGACGCCGAGCCAGAGGCCGTCGAGCACCAGAAACGCGAGCAAGGTGCCTAGGTAGGCGAAGAGTATTTTGCGGGTCATGGTTGCAGCCTCTGTAGGCGCCGAGCGGCACCTACAGAAGAGCAAAACGCGATCAGCTTAGTTCAATGCGATCGGCGTGAATCACAATCTGGCCCTGCTTGTAGAGCGCACCAATGGCCTTCTTGAAGTTGCCTTTGCTGACACCGAACAAATGACTGATAACCGCCGGGTCGCTCTTGTCGCTGACCGGCAGGCTGCCGTTGTTTTCACGCAACTTGGCGAGGATCTTCGAGTTGAGGCTGGAGGCCGCTTCCTGGCCGACCGGCTGCAGGCTCAGGCTGATGTTGCCATCGGCGCGGATCTCTTTGATAAAGCCTTTCTCTTCCTTGCCCGGGCGCAGGAACTTGAACACTTCGTTCTTGTGGATCAGGCCCCAGTGCTTGTTGTTGATGATCGCCTTGAAGCCCATGTCGGTGGCTTCGGCCACCAGCAGGTCGACTTCCTGGCCCACCTGGTAGTTGGCAGGCGTCTTATCCAGGTAGCGGTCAAGTCGCGCGGTGGCGGTGATGCGTTTGGTGTGCTTGTCGAGGTAGACATGCACCACGCAGTATTCACCGGCGGTCAACTGGCGTTTTTCTTCCGAATACGGCAGCAACAGGTCTTTTGGCAAACCCCAGTCGAGGAATACGCCGATGCTGTTGACTTCGACGACTTTCAAACTGGCGAATTCGCCGACTTGAACTTTCGGCTTTTCAGTCGTCGCGATAAGTTTGTCATCGCTGTCCAGATAAATGAAAACGTTAAGCCAGTCTTCATCTTCACTGGGAATATCTTTGGGGATATACCGATTAGGCAAGAGGATTTCGCCATCTTGCGCACCATCCAGGTACAAACCAAAGTTAGTGTGTTTAACCACTTGCAAGCTGTTGTAGCGCCCGACTAAAGCCATTTCCAGATACCTTCGTTACGTGGGCGGCATTCTACCCGAGTTGCGCCCGCCACGCGCGTGCGCCTGAAAAATCGCCCGCCAACGTGGCGTGGTAATGGCACCGCCCCGCTCGTCTGATCAATCGATCGAATTTTGCCGGTGGCCGGCAGCCGAACAAACCCTGTGGTTTCGAGTTAAAACAGTAAGTTAGCGGTTTATTTAAAGGTCAAACTTTGGCCGATTACAGCGGCTCGCGTAATTCCCAGGGGATATTTGCCAAGCAATTGTCAAGTATTTCCTGTACGATGCCTGGCCAAGTTAATTTTCTACAGGTTAGTGGCCGCCATGCGCGTAAAAGCATCCAATAGCAAAGCAAAGCCAGCTCCCGCCGTTGAAACCAGCGAATCGATCAACAGCCAAATTGCTGCTTTCCTCAAGTCCGGTGGCGAAATCCAGCAAATTGCCAAGGGCGTGAGCGGCCAGACTTTCGGCCCGTCCAAGCAGATCAGCCTGGGCAAAAAGTAATACCCGCGCGTCGCATCTAGCTCCTAAGCGTCTTGCCTTCCAAGGCGCCAGGACTAGAGTCTGAAACACCCTCCTGCTACCTCTCCTGATGCGCTAATCGACGAACGGGGCTCACCGCGAAGCATTCGCCGGTATGCTTGCACCCGTCTAGCACGGGCATCTGTCCGATTTTTTCGTAACTGCTCCTCGCTTTTCATGGAGTGAAGCATGCTCAAGCCCTGCTTGTTTCTCATCGCTGCCCTTACGGCAAGTACCCTCGTACACGCGCAGATTTTTCAGCGTGAACTGGGTGACTTCGACCTCAAATTGGGCACCACGCCCAGCCGCAGTATGGCCCAGGGTTTGGTCAAGCCCACCTCGCCGGGCAGCGATTCCTTCCACGGCGGCCTGGACCTGAGCCACGACAGCGGCCTGTATTTCGGCCAGTTTTCGCCCAATATGGGCCTGTCCTCGGCCAACAACCTCGAAGTCGACTCCTACATGGGCTTCAAGCGCCCCTTCGACCAGACCCTGGGCTACGAAGTGGGCATGATCCACTACAGCTACCCCAAGCTCAGCCCGCTCGATAGCCAGGAGTTCTACGGCGGCCTGAACCTGCTGGGCAATCGCTTCGGCGTGTCCTTCAGCAACGATCCGGATCGCCAGGACAGCACGCTGTTTGCCGACCTCGGCGGTACGCAGCCGTTCGGCATCGGCGTCAGCATGAAATACACCACCCACCAACTCGGCACGCCGGCGGCGGTAGAAGGCGGCACCATCAGCAGCTTCAGCGACTGGTCGGTGCAGTTCTCCCGCGCCTGGAAAGGCGTGGACCTGGACCTGATCTACAGCGGTTCCAGCCTCAGTGGCGGCGACTGCTCGGCCTACTCCGGACACAATTCGCAATGCGACGGCCTGTTGACCTTAAAGGCCGCACGGTCGTTTTATTGATGGGCTGAACTGTCGCGCCCCGCGCAGGTTCACATACATGAACCCTCACTGCGCAAGGACACGCCCATGCTGCGTCGGCTCAAATTACTGGTGGTTTTACTGACGTTGAGCCTGGTGCTCGCCGGCTGCAATCGCGTGGGCCTGGCCTACCGCAACCTTGATGTGATAATCCCCTGGACCCTCAACGACTACCTGGACATGAACGCCGGGCAAAAGAGCTGGTTCAATGACACCCTCAAGGAACACCTGGCCTGGCACTGCACCACTCAACTGCCGGGCTACCTGGACTGGCTTGATCGCCTGCAACAGATGGTCGACAACAACCAGATCACCGACGCCGCGCTGCAAGCGCGCACCAGCGAAGCCAAGCAGGCGATCGCTGAAGTGGCCCGCGAGATCACGCCGTCAGCCATCCAGTTGCTGCAGGGCCTGGATGATCAACAAGTCAAAGACATGGGTGAGGCGCTGGCCAAAGACCTGCGCAAGCGCCAGGACGAATACCTCAAACCGCCACTGGCTCAACAGATCAAAGAGCGCGCCGAGCGCATGAGCAAACGCCTGGATGCGTGGATGGGGCCGTTGAGTCCCAGCCAGCAGAACCGAGTGACGGCGTGGTCAACCGCGCTGGGTGAACAGAATCAGGAGTGGATCGGTAATCGCGCCCATTGGCAGGCGCAATTTATCGATGCCTTGCAGCAGCGTCACAGCGCTGACTTCCCACAGAAAATCCAACAGCTGCTGGTCGACCGCGAGAGCCTGTGGACCCCGCAATACCGCACCGCCTATGCACAGACCGAAGCCGCTGCGCGCGGCCTGATCATCGACCTGATGGCCGAAAGCACGGCGCAGCAGCGCCAGACACTCACACAAAAAATCGGCAAGGTTCGCAGTGACTTCCAGGCCCTCAAATGCCTCAAGGCCGCCTCGATTTAAAATATGGGAGCGGGCTTGCTCGCGAATGCGGTGAATCAGTCGATGAATCTATTGACTGACACACTGTATTCGCGAGCAATCCCGCTCCCACATTTTGGTTTGGGGTGTGCTCTTTTAGGCAATCTGCGCCTTGGAAGCCACCTCGGCGAACGTCGCCGGGTCCAGCGCGTCGGCCTGCTCGTCCAGCACTTGGCGCGGGTGGTCGTTGCCCGGAATTGAGCTATCGATCAGGGCCAGCAGCTGCGCGCCCAGCGCCGTGAGAATGAAGTTCTCACCATTGCCGCCCTCTTCTTCCGGGCGCGATTCAATGAAACCACGCTTGAACAACAGCGCTTCGTAATCGGCGGCGGTCTTTTTCAACGCGTCCAGGTTACCGGTGGATTCGCCCGCCGTGGCCTTCTCGGCCGCTTCCTGCTCGGCGTATTTGCGCGGCGCAAAGCTGCCTTCACCGTTCTGCACTTCATGCAGCAGTCGCTCGATCAGATCCCAGTTGTAAGTCGTCATCCTGATTCCTCCTGCGGGCAGATTAAAAAGTGGCCCGTTAGAGGTAATGACACGACCGTGCACTGGCCGTTCACCCGAATAGACGAGCGTCATTTCTCTGAACTTTCCAGACGTTCGCCCCCTCAACTGAACATCACTGCCAAGGAGGTCCGACCATGAAAACCCTGATGAACCTGGCCATCGCCGCCACCCTGCTGAGCGCCCTGCCTGCCTGGGCCTGCACGCCGGAAGAGGCCACGGCCAAACGCGAACAACTGGCCAAGGAAGTGACCAGGCTGACCCAGCAAAATCCGGCCAAGGCCAAGGAAATTAACGATGAGCTGCAGAAAATGAACCTGGAAACCGCCAGCGCGGACCTGCCGGACAAGTGCCAACTGATCGACCAGCGCCTCAGGGAGCTGGATGAGGCGGCCGCCAAAGCAAAAAATTAACCACCACAACGGGACGCGGAGCGCCCCTGGCGGCATTCCCACGCAGAGCGTAGGAACGATTAACTGAGGGCAAAAAAAAACCGGACAGCGTCCGGTTTTTTCATATCAGCGGCCTTATTCGGCAGCTGGCGCTTCTGGCTTGCGGCGCTTGAGCGGCGCCATGCCGTCCTTGCTGACGAGCGACAGGTTGTCGGTCTTCGGCCGGTTGGCGATCTTGCGCTTGGTCGGCGACTTGGCGCCGGTTTTCTTCTTGTCGCCCTTGGCGTCGGTCTTTTTCTTCTTCACGCCAACGGCTTTGCCCGACGCCTTGACCTTCTTCGGCCCGGTGTAGGTGCCTTTGACTTCCTTGATGGTGCGGCGCTCGAACGACTGCTTGAGGTAGCGCTCGATACTCGACATCAGGTTCCAGTCGCCGTGGCAGATCAGCGAGATGGCCAGGCCATCGTTGCCGGCACGCCCGGTCCGGCCGATACGGTGTACGTACTCGTCGCCGCTGCGCGGCATGTCGAAGTTGATGACCATGTCCAGGCCATCCACGTCCAGGCCTCGGGCGGCAACGTCGGTGGCGACCAGGATCTTAACGCCGCCGGCCTTGAGGCGGTCGATGGCCAGCTTGCGGTCCTTCTGATCTTTCTCGCCGTGCAGCACGAACGCCTTGTATTCCTGAGCCACCAGACGACCGTAGATGCGGTCGGCTGCTGCACGGGTATTGGTGAAGACGATGGCCTTCTGATAGGTCTCGTTGGCCAGCAACCAGTTCAGGATCTGTTCTTTGTGGACGTTGTGGTCGGCCATCACGATCTGCTGACGCGTGGTCGCGTTCAGGTCGCTGACGTTGTTGACCTGCAAGTGCTCAGGGTTGTTCAGCACCTTGGCAACCATGTCGCGCAAGGTCGAACCGCCGGTGGTGGCGGAGAACAGCATGGTCTGCTGACGGTTGACGCACTCGGCCACAAGGCGCTGCACGTCGTCGGCAAAGCCCATGTCGAGCATGCGGTCGGCTTCGTCGAGCACCAGCACTTCGACTTCCTTGAGGTCGAGGTTGCCGGCGTTGAGCTGCTCGATCATGCGGCCTGGAGTGCCGATCAGGATGTCGGGCACCTTGCGCAACATGGCGGCCTGGACCTTGAAGTCTTCACCGCCGGTGATGATGCCGGACTTGATGAAGGTGAACTGCGAAAAGCGCTCCACTTCCTTCAAGGTCTGCTGGGCCAGCTCGCGGGTCGGCAGCAGGATCAGGGTCTTGATGCTCACGCGCACTTTGGCCGGGCCAATCAGGCGGTTCAGCACCGGCAAGACGAAAGCAGCGGTTTTACCGCTGCCGGTTTGCGCCGTCACCCGCAGGTCACGCCCTTGGAGCGCGAGCGGGATGGCCGCTGCTTGCACAGGCGTAGGCTCGACAAATTTAAGCTCGGCCACGGCTTTGAGCAGGCGTTCGTGCAGGGCGAATTGGGAAAACACGGGTGCTACCTCGAAGAAATACAAAATATCAGCTGCATAGGGTAACGGTTTCGGGCGCTCAAACCGAGTTTCTTTACGCGAACGGCGCTAATCAGCTGCTTTTTTGTCAGCAGATTTGTCCACAAAACCAACTTTGTTGCACATAAATGCTCTAATCGGCCCGTGTTGTCTTACAGAAGAATCGGTTTTACCCATGGATATCAAACAGCTCTGGCTTAACGTCCAAGACCTTTGGGGCGCCCTCGATGAACACCCACTGCTGCATTCCAGCCTGGGTTTGCTGATATTGCTGGTAGTCGCCTTATTGGTCGGACGGGTAGCGCGCTACCTCATCCTCCACGCCATCAAACTGCTCGGCCGGCAACCGGCGCTGCACTGGCTCAATGACCTGCGGCATAACAAAGTCTTTCACCGCCTGGCGCAGATGACGCCTTCCCTGGTGATCCAGTTCGGCCTGTACCTGGTGCCCGACCTGAGTAAGACCGCCACCTTGTTTATCGGCAATGTGGCGCTGGCGTTCACCATCCTGTTCATGACGCTGGCCGTAAGCGCCCTGCTCAACGCCTTGCTGGATATCTACGCGCGCACCGAACATGCCCGCACGCGCTCGATCAAGGGCTATGTGCAGTTGGCGAAGATGGTGCTGTTCGTGTTTGCCGCGATCATCATCGTCGCCACCTTGATCGATCGTTCACCGCTGTTGCTGCTCTCCGGTTTGGGTGCCATGTCGGCCGTGATTTTGTTGGTGTACAAGGACACGCTGCTGTCGTTTGTGGCCAGCGTGCAGCTGACCAGCAACGACATGCTACGGGTCGGCGACTGGATCGAGATGCCCCAGGTCGGCGCCGACGGTGATGTGGTGGATATCACCCTGCACACGGTCAAGGTGCAGAACTTCGACAAAACCATTGTCTCGATCCCGACCTGGCGCCTGATGTCGGAGTCGTTCAAGAACTGGCGCGGCATGCAGGCGTCCGGCGGGCGCCGTATCAAGCGCAGCCTGTATATCGACGCCAGCGGCGTGCGCTTTTTGCGCGACGACGAAGAAGTGCGCATGACCCAGGTACACCTGCTCACCGACTACATCAGCCGCAAGCAGGCCGAACTCAAGGCCTGGAACGAAGCCCAGGGCCACAGCGCGCAACTGTCGGCCAACCGCCGCCGCATGACCAACCTCGGCACCTTCCGTGCCTACGCCCTGGCGTACCTGAAAAGCCACCCGGACATCCAGCCGAACATGACCTGCATGGTGCGCCAGATGCAAACCACTGCCCAAGGCGTGCCGCTGGAGATCTACTGCTTCACGCGCACCACGGCGTGGGGCGATTACGAGCGCATCCAAGGCGATATCTTTGATTATTTGCTGGCGGTGTTGCCGGAGTTTGGCTTGAGCCTGTATCAGCAGCCGAGTGGCAATGATCTACGCGCCGGGGTGTTGCCGGCAGTGTTGGGGGCCAGCCATTTGCCAGCGTTGGAAAACGAATCTGCCTGACGCCATCAATTCCCTGTGGGGGCTTGCAGTTAAGAGATAGCCGGTAATTGTGGCGAGGGAGCTTGCTCCCGTTGGACTGCGTAGCAGTCCCATGCTTTTAAAGCAAAGAGCAGGGCCGCTTCGCGCTGGAGCGCCAGCCCGGCCCAGCGGGAGCAAGCTCCCTCGCCACAGGTTACTGGTTGTCAGTTCTAGCTCTTAACTGGCTGGCATTAGCGCAAGCCCACATTAGGGTCAGCGTTAGGCCGCTTGCTGACGCACACCCAAGCGACTGACCCACACCGCCCCCAGAATCACCAACCCACCCAACGCCAACCGCCCCAGCGGCTCGTGCTGATTCCAGATCAGCAGGTTCAGCAGCAACCCCACCGGCACATGCAGGTTGTTCATCACTGCCAGTGTGCCACCGTTGACCAGGCAGGCGCCTTTGTTCCACCAGTACATGCCCAGCGCAGTGCTGACCAGCCCGAGAAACACCAGCACGCCCCATTGCAGCGGCGCTTCGGGCAGGAAGTTGGTTTTGCCGAACAGCAGGAACGCCGGCAGCACCACGATCAAGGCGCCCACGTAGAAGTAGCCAAAGCGCCGGTAGTGCGGCAAATCGCTCGGATAACGCGCCACCAAATGCTTGTACATCACCTGCCCGGCGGCGTAGGTAAAGTTGGCCAGTTGCAGCAGCAAGAAGCCCATCAGAAAGTTCGGCGTGATCTGGTCGAAGCGAATCACGGCCGCGCCGCCCACGGCCACCAGCGCAGCAACCAATGCCCACGGGTTGAAACGGCGGTTAAGCGCGTCTTCAATCAGGGTCACGTGCAACGGTGTGAGGATAGTGAACAGCAATACTTCCGGCACCGTAAGTACACGAAAGCTCAAGTACAGGCACACATACGTCACGCCGAACTGCAGCGCGCCGATCAGCAACATGCCGCGCATGAAGGGTGGCGCCACCGAACGCCAACGGGTCAGCGGGATGAAAATCAGCCCGGCCAATACCACGCGCACCAGCACGGCGAAGTAGCTGTCAACGTGACCGGCGAGGTATTCGCCGATCAAGCTGAAGGAAAATGCCTGAATCAGGGTGACAACCAGTAAGTAGCCCATGCGCGCCTCGTTTCGAATGGGCGGGACATTAAAGGTTTTCGGCGTTTACTGAAACTCAAGGCAAAAAAAACCCGACCTCGCTATAGCGGCAGTCGGGCAGGAGCACTCAGGAGCAACAAGTGCAAAGGGAGGTTCGATACGCGTACTTGAAGGGTTTGCGTGGGGCGATATAAACACCACACGATTATGTGACGATTAAAGCGTTAAGCGACCTGTGCCAGCAGCGCTTTGGCGTGGTTGATGCCCTTCTCCTGGAAGTCACCGCTCAGGTTCACGCCTTCGGCATGAATGAAAGTGACGTCATGAATCCCGATAAACGCCATGACCTGGCGCAGGTACGGTTCCTGGTGATCGGAGGTGGCGCCGGTGTGGATGCCACCGCGGGCGGTCAACACAATGGCGCGCTTGCCGGTCAGCAAACCCTGCGGGCCGGTGGCGGTGTACTTGAAGGTCACACCGGCGCGAAGCACGTGGTCCAGCCAGGCTTTAAGGGTGCTGGGAATGGCGAAGTTGTACATCGGCGCGGCCATCACCAGCACATCGGCGGCGAGCAACTCGTCAGTCAGTTCGTTGGAGCGGTCCAGGGACGCCTGTTCGATGCCGCTGCGCTGGTCGGCGGGTTTCATCCAGCCGCCGAGCAGGTTGGCGTCCAGGTGCGGGACCGGGTTGAGGGCCACATCACGCACAGTGATCTGATCCGCCGGGTGGGCGGCCTGCCATTGGCTGATGAACTGTTGAGTCAGCTGGCGGGAAATCGAATCCTGCTGGCGGGCGCTGCTTTCGATGATCAGAACATTGGACATGGCTGGGTAGGCTCCATCTGTAAATGCTGTAAGGCGATGGAGTGAAGATTAAACAGAGCCAATTCGATAAAAAAGCGTAAAAAACTGCTATAACCCATCTATAAATTTGTTTATAAGCGGAGTATTGCTGTGGGCATGCTCCGCTGCCGCGTTATTTTGGCGCGCACGCCAGGGCGATACGCATCTTGATAATCGAGCGGGTGAATTTGACCGTGGTGTTGGTGCTTTTACCTGCCGGCACCGTGACCGTTCGGCGACGCGGCGATTCCGGGCCGTTGGTGAAGGTTACCGAGCACACCGCGTCATTGGTGCCGTAGTTATTGAGCTGTATCGAACTGATGTCGTTGTCGACGTCGGACGCCGTGTAGTCAATGCTCACGCCCTCGATCTTTTTAGTAACGTCGGTGGGATAGGCAAACGCGCTCATCGGCAGCAGCGCCAGCAACACACAACAGAATTTTCTCATTCGGCAGTCTCCAATAAGGACCGCCAGCTTAGGACAAGAGGAGCTCATCTTGAAAGCGCCCCGCGTTACCCTCGATCAATGGCGCACGCTGCAGGCCGTGGTCGACCACGGTGGCTTCGCCCAGGCGGCTGAAGCACTGCACCGTTCGCAGTCCTCGGTGAGCTACACCGTGGCCCGCATGCAAGACCAGCTTGGCGTGCCATTGCTGCGCATCGACGGGCGCAAGGCCGTGCTCACCGAGGCTGGTGAAGTGCTGTTGCGCCGCTCGCGGCAACTGGTCAAAAATGCCAGCCAACTGGAAGACCTCGCCCACCATATGGAACAGGGCTGGGAAGCCGAAGTACGCCTGGTGGTGGACGCCGCCTACCCGAATGCGCGCCTGGTGCGTGCCCTCACCGCCTTTATGCCGCAAAGCCGTGGCTGCCGCGTGCGCCTGCGTGAAGAAGTGCTGTCGGGGGTTGAAGAGCTGTTGATAGATGGCATGGCTGACCTGGCCATCAGCAGTTTCATCATTCCGGGCTACCTGGGCACCGAAATGAGCGACGTGGAATTTATTGCCGTGGCCCATCCCGACCACTCGTTGCATCGCCTGAACCGCGAGTTGAGCTTCCAGGACCTGGAAAGCCAGATGCAAGTGGTGATCCGTGACTCCGGTCGCCAACAGCCGCGCGATGTCGGCTGGCTTGGCGCCGAACAGCGCTGGACCGTCGGCAGCTTGCCCACCGCCGCCACTTTCGTCAGCAGCGGCCTGGGCTTCGCCTGGTTGCCCCGACACTTGATCGAACGCGAACTCAAAGATGGCCTGCTCAAGCAGCTGCCATTGGAAAAGGGTGGCAGCCGCAACCCGACGTTCTACCTGTACTCGAACAAAGACAAACCCCTGGGGCCGGCCACGCAGATTCTTATCGATTTGTTGCGCACCTTTGACACCGCTCCCCTGGACGCACCTTTCGCCGCTCCCCAGCAAGCCTGAAACGGAGTTCACCCATGGCCTGGTTCGACCACGAAGGCTGCAGCCTGCATTACGAAGAATACGGTCACGGCACCCCGCTGATCCTGATCCACGGCCTGGGTTCCAGCAGCCAGGATTGGGAATTGCAGATTCCGGTGCTGGCCCGGCATTACCGCCTGATCGTGGTGGATGTACGCGGTCACGGACGCTCCGACAAACCCCGCGAACGCTACAGCATCCAGGGTTTTACCTTCGATCTGCTGGCGTTGATCGAACACCTGAACCTGCCGGCCGCCCATGTCGTGGGCTTGTCCATGGGCGGCATGATCGCGTTCCAGCTGGCCGTGGACGAGCCCGCGCGGGTCACGAGCCTGTGCATCGTCAACAGCGCACCGGAGGTCAAGGTGCGCAGCGCCGATGATTACTGGCAATGGGCCAAGCGCTGGAGCCTGGCGCGCGTGCTCAGCCTGGCCACCATCGGCAAGGCCCTGGGCGATCGGCTGTTCCCAAAACCCGAGCAAGCCGACCTGCGGCGCAAAATGGCCGAACGCTGGGCAAAAAACGACAAACGTGCTTATCTCGCCAGCTTCGATGCGATTGTCGGCTGGGGCGTACAGGAACAACTTTCCCGAATTACCTGTCCTACGCTGGTCATCAGCGCCGACCACGACTACACCCCCGTGGCGCACAAAGAAAACTATGTAAAACTGCTGCCCGATGCGCGGCTGGTGGTGATCGAGGATTCCCGCCATGCCACGCCCTTGGACCAACCCGAAGTCTTTAACGCTACCTTGCTCGATTTTCTAAAGACAGTCGAAACCACTACCCAGGATCACTGACCCATGCTGAAAAAAATCGCCTTCTTTGCCGGCTCCGTATTGTTCGCAGCCAACCTGATGGCTGCTGAGCCTGCCAAGGCCCCTCACGTCCTGATCACCACCACCAACGGCGACATCGAAATCGAACTGGACCCGGTCAAGGCGCCGATCAGCACCAAGAACTTCCTGGCCTATGTCGACAAAGGCTTCTACACCAACACGATTTTCCACCGCGTGATCCCGGGCTTCATGGTCCAGGGCGGCGGTTTCACCGCGCAGATGTCGCAGAAGCCGACCGAAGCGCCGATCAAGAACGAAGCCAGCAACGGCCTGCATAATGTGCGCGGCACCTTGTCGATGGCACGCACCAATGATCCAAATTCGGCCACCAGCCAATTCTTCATCAACGTGGCCGACAATGCCTTCCTCGACCCGGGCCGCGATGCGGGTTATGCCGTGTTCGCCAAAGTGGTCAAGGGCATGGACGTCGTCGATGTTATCGTCAACTCGCAAACCACTACCAAGCAAGGCATGCAAAACGTGCCAATCGATCCTGTGGTGATCAAGTCGGCCAAGCGCATCGACTGAGGTCCGCAGCAAGCTCCGCACGCGGCCCACAACGCCGCGTGCGCATTTGAAAGGAGAGCCCGCAGCGCGGGCGTCAGACTGAATGCTCTATCGTCGCTTTGAACAACTGATCGACATCTTCCGCGACGCTCCCAGCGCCGCCCCTCCTGATAAAGTCCTGCCTTTCTACCTCTACTACCTGCGCCAGGTATGGCCAAGCTTTGCCGCCTTGCTGGTGGTCGGCCTGATTGGTGCGTTGATCGAAGTGGCGCTGTTCAGCTACCTGAGCCGCATTATCGATTTGGCCCAAGGCACACCGCCCGCGAATTTTTTCCAGATTCACAGTGCCGAACTGATCTGGATGGCCGTGGTGGCCCTGCTGCTGCGTCCGATCTTCAACGGCCTGCATGACTTGCTGGTGCACCAGACCATCAACCCCGGCATGACCAGCTTGATCCGCTGGCAGAACCATAGCTACGTACTCAAGCAGAGCTTGAACTTCTTCCAGAACGATTTCGCCGGGCGCATCGCCCAGCGCATCATGCAAACCGGCAACTCCTTGCGCGATTCGGCAGTGGCGACGGCGGAGGCCATCTGGCATGTGTCGATCTACGCCATCAGCGCGCTGGTGCTGTTTGCCGAGGCGGACTGGCGCCTGATGATCCCGCTGATCACCTGGATCATTCTCTACAGCCTGGCGCTGCGTTACTTCGTGCCCCGCGTGAAAGAACGCTCAGTGATCTCCTCCGAAGCGCGCTCCAAACTGATGGGCCGCATTGTCGACGGCTACACCAACATCACCACCTTGAAGCTGTTCGCCCATACGCAGAATGAGCAGGAGTACGCCAAGGAAGCGATCATCGAGCAGACCGAAAAAACCCAGTTGGCCGCGCGCGTGCTCACCAGCATGGACGTGGTGATCTGCACCTTGAACGGCGTGCTGATCGTCACCACCACTGGCCTGGCCTTGTGGCTGTGGACGCAGTCGCTGATTTCCGTGGGCGCCATCGCCCTCGCCACTGGCCTGGTGATCCGTATCGTCAACATGTCCGGCTGGATCATGTGGGTGGTCAACGGCATCTTCGAAAATATCGGCATGGTGCAGGACGGTTTGAAAACCATCGCGGCACCGCTGGCGGTGACCGACCGCGAAAACGCGCCGCGCCTGCAGGTGCCCCACGGCGAAGTACGTTTCGAGCAGGTGGATTTCCACTATGGCAAGAAGAGCGGGATCATTGGCGGCTTGAACCTTCAGATCAAGGCCGGTGAGAAAATCGGCCTGATCGGCCCCTCCGGTGCGGGTAAATCTACCCTGGTCAACCTGCTGCTGCGCCTGTACGACCTGCAAGGCGGGCGCATCCTGATCGACGGCCAGAACATCGCCGAAGTCGCCCAGGAGTCCTTGCGGGCACAGATTGGCATGATCACCCAGGACACCTCGCTGCTGCATCGTTCGATCCGTGACAACTTGTTGTATGGCAAACCGGATGCCAGCGATGAAGAACTCAACGCCGCCATCCACAAAGCCCGCGCCGATGAGTTCATCCCGCTGTTGTCGGATGCCGAAGGCCGCACCGGGCTGGATGCACACGTGGGCGAGCGCGGGGTGAAACTCTCGGGCGGGCAACGCCAGCGCATTGCCATTGCGCGAGTGCTGCTCAAGGACGCGCCGATTCTGATCATGGACGAAGCGACGTCGGCGCTGGATTCGGAAGTGGAAGCGGCGATCCAGGAAAGCCTGGAAACGCTGATGCAAGGCAAGACCGTGATCGCGATTGCGCACCGCTTGTCGACCATTGCCCGCATGGACCGCCTGGTAGTGCTGGAAAAAGGCCAGATCGCCGAGACCGGCAGCCATGCCGAATTGCTGGCCCATGGTGGCTTGTATGCCAGGTTGTGGCAGCACCAGACCGGCGGGTTCGTCGGTATCGATTAAAAGTACACCGCGAAACAATGTGGGAGCTGGCTTGCCTGCGATAGCGCACCGTCAGTAACGAATCGGTTATCTGGCACACCGCAATCGCAGGCAAGCCAGCTCCCACCTTTAATCAGCGCCAAGCCCCTCATGCACGGGCCCCTGGCGCTTTTTTATGGCCTGGATTTATATCAAAAGCGTGCTGTAATCAGTGCAGTGCCCAGAGGGGCGCTGAAGTAAATCTGCAGGGAGCATCATTGATTTACTGATTCGGTAGAGCTATCTATCAAGGACGTGTCGCATGTCTTTGTTCAAACGTTCAGTCGCAGAGGGGTTAGGTACGTTTTGGCTGGTGTTGGGCGGTTGCGGGAGTGCGGTGTTGGCCGCAGCGTTTCCCGCCGTCGGGATCGGGTTCCTGGGTGTGGCCCTGGCCTTCGGGCTGACGGTGCTGACCATGGCGTTTGCCATCGGGCATATCAGTGGGTGCCACCTCAACCCGGCAGTGTCAGTGGGGCTGGTCGTGGGCGGGCGGTTTGCGGCCAGAGATTTACCGGCTTACATCGTCGCGCAGGTAATCGGCGCCACCGTCGCTGCTGCACTGTTGTACTTCATTGCCAGCGGCAAACCGGGCTTTGAGCTAGCCGGCGGCCTGGCCTCCAACGGCTACGGCGAGCATTCGCCAGGGGGCTACTCGATGGCTGCGGGGTTTGTCTGTGAGCTGGTGATGACAGCGATGTTCGTGCTGATCATTCTCGGCGCCACCGACCGTCGTGCCCCGCCAGGTCTTGCACCTATCGCCATCGGCCTGGCCCTGACCTTGATCCACTTGATCTCCATTCCCGTGACCAACACTTCGGTCAACCCGGCCCGCAGTACCGGCCCGGCATTGATCGTCGGCGGGTGGGCGATCCAGCAGTTGTGGATGTTCTGGCTGGCGCCAATCCTCGGCGCTGTAATCGGTGGCGTGACCTATCGATGGCTGGGCAAGGAGCAGCCGGCCTGAGGCAAACGGGTTCAGCCCTGCCGATAAGGCAGGGCTGCCCTCGCCTCTTCGGCATACGCCAGAATCCCAACCCGCTCGCGTTCCAGGAAGTCTTCGACAGCATTCTTCAAACCGGGATGGCGCAGGTAGTGCCACGACCGTGTGATCACCGGCTCAAACCCGCGAATCAACTTGTGTTCGCCCTGGGCGCCGGCGTCGAAACGTTGCAGGCCGTGGGCGATGGCGTAGTCCATGCCCTGGTAGAAGCAGGTTTCAAAATGCAGGCGGTCGAACTCGGCCAGGCAGCCCCAGTAACGGCCGTAGAAACTGTCGCCACCGATCAGGCTGAAGGCCATGGCCACCGGGCGTGTGCCTTGTTTGGCCAGCACCACGCGAATCGCCTCGGGCATGCGCTCGGCCAGCAGGCTGAAAAAGGCGCGGGTCAGGTAGGGTGCCTGGCGACGCACCGCGTAGGTATTGGCGTAGCAGGCGTAGACAAAATCCCACTGCGCCTCGCTTAACTCATGGCCTTGCAACCATTCAAAATCGATGCCCTGCCCGGCAACTTGCTCGCGTTCTTTGCGCATCTGTTTGCGCTTGCGTGAACTCAAGGCATCGAGAAAGTCCTGGAAGTCGCGATAACCGCGGTTTTGCCAGTGAAACTGGCAGCCCAGGCGCTGCAACCAACCCGCCTGCCCAGCCAGTGCGGCATCGGCCAACGGGTCGGTGAAGTTGATATGGGCACTGGAGAGCCCTTCGATTTCCAGATAACCGGGCAGGCTACCCAGCAGTTCAAACCCGTCCTCGGCATTCCTGGCCAGCAAGCGCGGGCCACTCACCGGACTGAACGGCACCGCCGTCAGCAACTTGGGGTAGTACTCGATGCCCGCGCGCGCGCAGGCATCCGCCCAGCCGTGATCAAACACGTACTCGCCATAGGAGTGCCACTTGCGGTAGCTGGGCAGGGCCGCCACCAGCCGTTCGCCTTCCCAATGCAGCAAATGCTCGGGCTGCCAACCGGACTGCGGGCCCAGGCTGGCGCTGTCTTCCAGCGCACTCAGAAAGGCATGCCGCACAAAGGGTTGGGCCTGCGGCACCAGCGCATCCCAGACTTGTGGGGCGATTGCAGACAGCTTGTCCAGGCGTTGCAGCGGCATCGGCATCCTCTCTGTTTCTTGGCGTGAAAGCCTGGCGAGTATCGCCTATCGCGGCGCCAGGCACACCTCGAAACGAGCGGGACAAACCTCGAAACAATTAGTTCCAGATTAAATAATTTGTCATCTAGGTGAAATCACTTAGCCACTACTCCGTCATAAACGATCGTGATACTGACGCCTGTTTTTAGAGCGCCTGGTTCTACCAGGCGGCTATTTTCCGTCCGTCATCGGTCGGTTGTGTCCTGGATGGTTTGCCATCCCTCCTCACTTTCGGAGATTGATATGCGTCTTGCTTCCACTAAAACTGCGGCGGCCCTGTGTGGCGGCCTGTTGCTGGCCCTGAGCGTTCCGGCCAGCGCTGCAGTCGACGCTAAATTGCTCGACATGCTCAAGGCCAACGGCCAGATCACCGCTGCGCAGTACACTGAACTGCAAACGGAATTAGCCAAGGACCAGAAAGAAAAGCAGATCGCACAGCAAGCTCAACAAGAGACCAACGAGCAGATCGCGGCCACCGCGAAAAAAACCAACGACCTCAGCGTCTTCGATCAGAAGCTGGCCTGGGCCGCGCGCACCCAGCTCAAGGGTGATGTGCGCTTCCGTCAGGAAACCGTGAAGATCCAGGGCGAATCCAACAACGGCGGCCGCGACAAAGACCGTCAGCGCATCCGTGCCCGCCTGGGCGCCTACACCGAGATCAACTCCCAGGTCGACACCGGCATCCGCGTGGCCACCGGCAGCAGCGACGACGCGCGCTCCACCAACCAGGACCAGGACAACTACTTCGACAAGAAGTCGATCTGGCTGGACCTGGGCTACATCGACTACCACCCGGACCAGATCAAGAACCTGCACGTGATCGGCGGCAAGATGCTGCAACCGTGGGTGAACATGGGCGACGTGATCTGGGATAGCGACATCAACCCTGAAGGCCTGGCCGTCACCTACAAGTACCCATTGGGCGGCAGCGCCGAGCTGTTCGGCAGCCTGGGTAACTACAACCTCAAGGACAACGTGGACGGCGACGGCGTGCAATTTCGCCATGACCTGCGCCTGACGTCCGGCCAGTTGGGCACGCGCTTCTCGCTCACCGACAACCTGAAAATGACCCTGGGCGGCAGCGTCTACGCCTACCAGAACGACAAGGACAGCCGCTGCACAACCACCACCACGCCATGCGCGCTGGCGGTCAACGGCAACTCGGCCAACAACGAATTCCGCCTGTATGAAGGCTTTGCCCAAGCCGACATCGGCGGCCTGGCCGTGCCTTTGGCGTTCTACGGCCAGTACGTGAAAAACAACGATGCAGTGACCGACCAGGACACCGCTTGGTTGATCGGTGCCAAATCCAAGGTGTTCGGTTTCAACCTGGACTACAACTACCGCGATACTCAGCGTGATGCAGTGGTTGGCGCGTTCACCGATTCGGACTTCGCCAACGGCACCACCGGTTCGCGCGGTCACAAGCTCAAAGTCAGCTACGACATCGACAAGAACTTCGCCCTCGGCGCCACGTACTTCCTGACCAAGGCTGACTACGCCAGCCGCACGCAGCGTGATGCCAACACCAACACCCTGCAGCTGGATGCTGAAGCCAAGTTCTAAATGTGTGTGCAATAACCCTTGGGCCAGGACGGCCCGAGGGGGTTTCAACAGCCTTGCGTGGATGGGTCGATCCCCATCATCCGTTCGACTCACCCACGCGAGCCTGGCTCTTCCCCGCCGTTACTGATCCTTGAGCCTTTCGGCCGCCAGCCGATCAGCCAGTGCATCAACATCCTTTACCGGCTCCTGCGGCAGGATCTTCAACGTCGCCTGCATCAGGCGCATCTGACGAATAAATCGCCGGCAGTTGGGGCAGAACATCAAGTGATGACGCACCAGCAAACGCTCTCGAAAGGTCAATTGCCCATCGAGGTAGTCACTGGACCGCGCCACTTGTTCCTTACAGGTCAACATTCACCCGTTTCCTCAAAATGCTCCACCGTGGCGAAGACTTTAAGCCGTGCTCGATGCAACAGCACACGAACATTGGAGAGCGAGAGGGTCAGAAGATTACAAATCTCCTCCAACTCCAGGCCTTGGCGTTCACGCAGCACCAGCACGCTGCTTTGCAGCTCCGACAAACTCAGGAGTGTATGCTCCAGGCATTTGCGCAGCTCATCCTCGGTCAGCAAGGCTTCCGGGGTGTCCTGGTGCCAGGCGTAAGGCGCAACAGCCCAGTGGCCGTCGTCGGGGACGAAGCGATCATCACCAATGGTGCCGTGGGGCGAAGGCAAATCATCGAGCAATACTTCCCGACGATTCTGTTTGTAGCGGCCCTTGGCGGAGTTGGCGGTGATGGTCAGCAGCCAGGTCTTGAGGCTGGAGCGCCCTTCGAACTTGGCCAGGTTGCGTACCACCGACAGCCAGGCGTCTTGCACCACTTCATCGGCGTGGCGCTGGCCGACAATGGCATAGGCTACCGCGCGCATGGCGCTCTGGTAAGTGGTGACCAGTTCCTTGTAGGCCCGCTGCTCGCCCTTGAGCAGCCGTTCAAGCAGGTGCGCGTCGTCGGCTGCTGCCATTGTTTACCTCAAATTACCTTGGAATACGGTCGATGTGGGCGCTGGCTTGCCTGCGATGCAGGCACCCCGGTGGATCAGTCACACCACAGTGATGCCATCGCAGGCAAGCCAGCTCCCACAGGATCAGCGCTTGCGCAGGATCACGCTGCCAATCGAGTAACCCGCGCCGAACGAGCTGAGCACTGCAACCGAGCCCTTGGGCAGATCGTCCTGGTAGGTGTGAAACGCAATCACCGAACCTGCCGAGCTGGTATTGGCGTAAGTATCAAGGATCACCGGCGCTTCCTCCACCGAGGCTTCGCGGCCCAGCAGTTTCTTCACAATCAGGTGGTTCATGCTCAGGTTGGCCTGGTGCAGCCAGAAGCGCTTCACGTCGGTCACGTTCAACTGGTTTTCTTCCAGGTGCACACCGATCAACTCGGCAACCATCGGGCAGACATCACGGAAGACTTTGCGGCCTTCCTGCACGAACAGTTTGTCCGGCGCGCCGATGCCTTCTTCGGCGGTACGGTTGAGGAAACCGAAGTTGTTGCGGATGTTATTGGAGAACTTGGTCAGCAGCTTGGTGCTGACCACGTCGAACTGGTGCTCGGAGGTCGCCAGATCAGCGCGCTCGAGGATCACCGCCGTGGCCGCATCACCGAAGATAAAATGGCTGTCGCGGTCGCGGAAATTCAGGTGGCCGGTGCAGACTTCCGGGTTAACCATCAGGATCGCCCGGGCCTGGCCCAGCTGGATGCTGTTGGCGGCGTTCTGGATGCCGAAGGTGGCCGAGGAACACGCCACGTTCATGTCGAAGCCGAAACCCTGGATGCCCAAGGCTTCCTGGACTTCAATGGCGATGGCCGGGTAGGCGCGCTGCAGGTTGGAGCAGGCGACGATCACGCCATCAATGTCGGCGGCGGTCTTGCCGGCGCGCTGCAGGGCCTGTTCGGCGGCGCCGATGGCCATCTGGCAGAGGACCGACCACTCGTCGTTGCTGCGCTCGGGCAAGCGCGGGGCCATGCGTTGCGGGTCAAGGATGCCGTCCTTGTCCATCACAAAACGGCTCTTGATGCCCGAAGCCTTCTCGATAAAGGCCGCGCTCGACTCGGTCAGCGCCTGCACCTCACCGCGCTCGATGGCCGCGGCGTTATCGCTGTTGAACTGTTGCACGTAAGCATTGAAAGACTGCACCAGCTCTTCGTTGGAGATGCTGTTGGCCGGGGTGTACAGGCCAGTGCCGCTGATGACGACGTTATGCACGGTCGTTCCTCTAAATCTGTCAGGCAGAGAAGAAATTGGTACCGTCGTACCAAACTTTAAGTCGTTCGATGCCTTCCAGCGGGCATCAAACTGGCAACGCTTTATCCCATCGCGCCACGCGTTTCGCGGCGTTACCGGTCTTTATGACTGCGAAGTTTGCCACAACCCTGCAGATTTGGCGCCACCCGCTGTAATGGGTGCGCACAAACCCTGTGGCGAGCGAGCTTGCTCGCGCTGGGGCGCGTAGCGGCCCCTATTGCCAACAACCGAGTTTTAACTCAACTATCTCGATGCCCAAGGTGGGGCTGCTTCGCAGCCCAGCGCGAGCAAGCTCGCTCGCCACAACAGCCGCTCATCAACAGTAATCAGGCCTCGACCAGGCTCCACTGCTTGCTCAAACGCTTATCCGAAATCGGCACCTTGGTGCCCAACTGCTGGGCGAACAGCGACACTCGGTATTCCTCCAACCACCAGCGATAGAGTTCGAGCTGCGGGTCGCGCTTGCCTTCCTGGGCGTGTTTGTTCAGGCGGTTCTGGTACTGCGCCCATAAGCCGCCCAGCTCAGTGCTCCACACGCGATCTTTTTGCACCTGGCTCGGCAGTTTCTCCAGGCGCAGTTCGATGGCTTTCAGAAAGCGTGGCAATTCCTTGAACCACTGCGCCGGGGTTTCGCGCACAAACCCTTGATACACCAGGTTGCTGAGCTGCTGCTTGATGTCGTTCAACGCCACGGCCTGGGCCAGGTCGATTTTGCCTTTGAAGCGTTTCTGCAAACCATGCCAGAGTTTCAGCACGTCCAGGGTCAAGCGCGCCAGGCGCTCGGCGTGCTCGGCCCAACTGCCGCGCTTGCGTTCGGCCAATGCAGCCAGGCCGGCACCGTCACGCGGCAGGCTGGCTTCGCCTTCGAGCACGCAGGTGTCGAGGCTGGCCAATAGAATGTCTTCCACCAGTGCATCAATGCGCCCCAGCTCGCGGTACATCAGGCCCAATTCGGTCAAACCGGGCAGTTTGCTCCGCAGGAATTTTGCCGGTTCCGCCAGTTGCTGCATCAGCAGGCGCTGCAAGGCGCGACGGTGCTGGAACTCGGCTTCGGCGGCGGTGGAAAAGCGCCCTTCCTTGACCGTGCCGTTTTCTTCGACCAGGGCCGGATAGACCGTCATCGACAGGCCGGCAATCTTTTGCTGGGTCTTTTCCGCTACGGCGGCAAACACCTTGGCTTCCACCGGCTGCTGGCTTTTCGCAGTCTGCGGCACCGCCAATGCGGCCTGGCTGGCCTCGGCGAAACGTGCGGTCAGCTCGGCCAGATCGCGGCCTTCGCCCAGGAACTTGCCCTGGCCGTCGACCACTTCAAGGTTCATCTTCAGGTGGCTTTCCACCTGCTGCGCCGCCTCGGCCCAGGCCTCATCGCTGACCCGCGCGCCGGTCATGCGCAGCAATTCGCGGCCCAGTGCCTGAGGCAGCGAGCCCTGACCAAATTCGATACGTTGCAGGGCGGCCTTGACGAAGTCCGGCACCGGCACAAAGTTCTTGCGCAGCGCCTTGGGCAGGTTGCGCACCAGCGCGATGCACTTGGCTTCGATCACACCCGGCACCAGCCACTCCAGACGCTCCGGCGGCAACGCCGGCAACAGCGGCGCCGGTACGCGCAGGGTTACGCCGTCGCGAGGGTGGTTGGGTTCAAAGTGGTAACTCAGGGCCAGTTCCAGGTCGCCCAAATGCAGCGTGTCCGGGTAATGCGCGGCGGTGACCTCGCTGGCCTCGCGGGCCAGTACGTCTTCTTCACGCATGATCAGCAGTTGCGGATCTTTCTGGCTGTTGACCTTGTACCAGCTGTCGAACGTGGCGGTCTGGTGGATCTCTGCCGGCAAGCGCGCGTCATAGAAGGCGTACAGGGTTTCTTCATCCGCCAGAATGTCACGACGACGGGCCTTGGCCTCCAGCTCATCGAGCTGCTCCAGCAGTTGCTGGTTGGCCGTGAGGCACTTGGCGCGGGATTGAATCTCGCCGCGTACCAAACCTTCACGAATAAACAACTCGCGGGACACCACCGGGTCAATCGGCCCGTAATGCACCGGCCGTCGCCCGACCACAATCAGCCCGAACAGGGTGATCTGCTCAAACGCCACCACTTGGCCGCGCTTCTTTTCCCAGTGCGGTTCGAAGTGGTTTTTCTTGATCAGGTGCCCGGCCAGCGGCTCGATCCAGTCGGCATCGATCTTGGCGACCATGCGCGCATACAGTTTGGTGGTTTCCACCAGTTCGGCGGCCATCAGCCATTGCGGACGCTTTTTACCGATGCCCGAAGACGGGTGAATCCAGAAGCGCCGCTGCCGTGCGCCGAGGTAATCGCCGTCTTCGGTCTTTTGGCCGATCTGGCTGAGCAAACCGGACAGCACCGCCTTGTGCAGTTTCGCAAAGTCGGCCGGTTCCTTGTTGACCGTCAGCTGCATATCGCGGCAGATCAGGCTCAACTGGCGATGGGAGTCACGCCACTCGCGCAGGCGCAGGTAATTCAGGAAGTTCTTGCGGCACCAGTTACGCAACGGGCTGGCGGTCAGTGCCTGGCGCTGTTCTTCAAAGCCACGCCACAGATTGACCAGCCCGGCGAAGTCCGAATCGGCATCCTTCCACTGCGCGTGGGCCTGGTCGGCGGCTTGCTGACGCTCCGGCGGACGCTCGCGTGGGTCTTGGATCGACATGGCGCTGGCCACAATCAACACTTCCTGCAAACTGCCGAGCTTGGCTGCTTCGAGCAGCATGCGGCCCATGCGCGGGTCCACCGGCAGGCGCGCCAATTGGCGGCCCAGAGGCGTGAGCTGGCTGTTGCGGTCCACCGCCGAGAGTTCTTGCAGCAGGTTGAAACCGTCGCTGATCGCCTTGCCATCCGGCGGCTCGATAAACGGGAAGTCGGTGATTTCGCCCAGACGCAGGTGCAGCATCTGCAGGATCACCGCAGCGAGGTTGGTGCGCAGGATCTCCGGGTCGGTAAATTCCGGGCGGCCGATAAAATCTTCTTCGCTGTACAAGCGAATGCAAATGCCCGGCTCGACCCGGCCGCAGCGGCCTTTGCGCTGGTTGGCGCTGGCCTGGGAAATCGCCTCGATCGGCAGGCGCTGCACCTTGGCGCGGTAGCTGTAGCGGCTGATGCGCGCGGTGCCGCTGTCGATCACATAGCGAATGCCCGGCACCGTCAGCGAGGTTTCCGCGACGTTGGTCGCCAGCACCACGCGGCGGCCTGGGTGGGACTGGAAAATCCGCTGCTGTTCGGCCGGCGACAGGCGCGCGTACAGCGGCAGAATTTCAGTGTGCTTGAGCTGGGCCTTGCGCAGCATGTCGGCGGCGTCGCGAATCTCGCGTTCGCCGGGCAAAAACACCAGCACATCGCCGGGGCTGCGACGTTCGCTGCGCTCATAAGCGGCAATTTCGTCGAGGGTGGCGAGAATCGCCTGGTCGACGGTCAAGTCATCCTCGACGCGGTTGCCCTCCTCGTCCTGCTCCAGCGTCAGCGGGCGGTACCAGGTGTCGACCGGGAAGGTACGACCCGAGACCTCGACAATCGGCGCATCGTCGAAGTGCTTGGAAAAGCGCTCCAGGTCGATGGTCGCCGAGGTGATGATGACTTTAAGGTCCGGGCGACGCGGCAACAGGGTTTTCAGGTAACCGAGCAGGAAGTCGATGTTCAGGCTGCGTTCGTGGGCTTCGTCGACGATGATGGTGTCGTAGCGCTCGAGGTAACGGTCGTTCTGGGTTTCGGCCAGCAAAATACCGTCGGTCATCAGCTTGATCAGGGTGTTGGAGTCACTCTGATCTTCGAAACGCACCTGATAGCCGACCAGCGCGCCCAATGGCGTAGCAAGCTCTTCGGCAACCCGGCTGGCGACGCTGCGCGCGGCAATCCGGCGCGGCTGGGTGTGGCCGATCAGGCCGTATTGGCCGCGACCGATTTCCAGGCAGATTTTCGGCAACTGGGTGGTTTTACCCGAGCCGGTTTCGCCGGCAATGATCAGCACCTGATGCTTGAGCAACGCTTCTTTGATCTCGTCGCGCTTGGCGGCAATCGGCAGGCTGTCGTCATAGCGAATCACCGGCAGGCTGGCGCGCCGCGCGGTGACCTGGGCGCAGGATGCTTGCATACGCGTGACCCACTGCGCCAGCTTCTCCTCGTCAGGCTTCTTGCGCAGCTCAAGCAACTGGCGCCGCAAGCGGTGGCGGTCGGCGAGCATGGCGTGATCGAGGTTCTTGAGCAGTTGGTCGATAGCGGGCGCTTGGTCAGTCATCAGGTACTTTGCAGGTCGTCTATTTATGCACGGCCGGCAAGTGTGGCAGAAAAGCGGCTGATCTGGCAGACGCCTATCTAAATGTGGGAGCGGGCTTGCCCGCGAATGCGGTGTGCCTGTCACCTTAATGGTCAACTGATGCACCGCTTTCGCGAGCAAGCCCGCTCCCACAGGAATAGGCGTTTACAGCGGGTCTTTGCGCCGATACGGAAACACATCAATCACCTTGCCGGCGCGAATCGCTTCCTGCAGGCCTTTCCAGTAGTCGGCGTTGTACAACTCGCCATGCAACTCGTCGAACAGCTTGCGCTGGCCGGCATCGGCGAACAGGAACGGCGGGAACTCTTCCGGGAACACGTCCAGCGGGCCGATGGAGTACCAGGGCTCCGAGGCCATTTCATCTTCGGGCGTGCGCGGTGCGGGGATGTGGCGGAAGTTGGCTTCGGTGAGAAAGCAGATCTCGTCATAGTCATAGAACACCACACGACCGTGACGGGTGACGCCGAAGTTCTTCAGCAGCATGTCGCCGGGGAAGATGTTCGCCGCCGCCAGTTGCTTGATCGCCAGGCCA
Organism: Pseudomonas sp. FP2338; assembly: GCF_030687515.1. Classification (NCBI taxonomy): domain Bacteria; kingdom Pseudomonadati; phylum Pseudomonadota; class Gammaproteobacteria; order Pseudomonadales; family Pseudomonadaceae; genus Pseudomonas; species Pseudomonas sp. FP2338. The sequence goes on from NZ_CP117436.1 coordinate 4,638,137, forward strand.
TAGTCTTCCAGGGCTTCGCGCACCTGGGCGGGGTTGGCATTGTCCAGGTAGAGGTTGAGCGGGGTCATGCGCCGCTCGGTCCAGCAATGGCGAATCAGTACCGTATCGCCCTCCACCTGCACCGTGCCGGCGGCGACTTCCAGTAACTCGGCCAGGCATTCGGGCTCGAATTTGCTCAAGGGAAAACGGAAGTCGGCAAATTCCTGGGTGTCGGCCATGCGCCCCACCCGATCAACGCTTTTAACCAGCCGGTACTTCTCGATCACCGTGGCGCGGTTGACGTTTTTCGACGGCGAAAAGCGGTCCTTGATAATCTTGAATACGGTGTTGAAACCCGGCAGCGTGAACACGCTCATGACCATGCCGCGCACGCCGGGCGCCATGATGAATTGATCATCGGTGGTGGCCAGGTGGTTGATCAACGCGCGGTAGAACTCCGATTTGCCGTGCTTGTAGAAACCGATCGAGGTGTACAGCTCGGCAATATGCTTGCCGGGCAGGATGCGCTTGAGAAAGCCGATAAACTCCGCGGGCACCGGCACATCGACCATGAAGTAAGAGCGTGTGAAGGAAAAGATGATCGACACATCGGCTTCGTCGGTGATCAGCGCATCGATCTGGATGCCGCGCCCTTCGCGGTGCAGCAACGGGATCACCAGTGGCCACTGCTCGTCGCGGGTAAAAATGCGCCCGACCAGGTAGGCACCTTTATTACGGTAAAGCACCGATGAAAACAGCTCGATACTCAGCTGCGGGTCTTTGCACACCCAATCCGGCAGATTTTCGCGCAGCTGCGCCTGGAGGCGGCGCAGGTCGCCGTCGAGGTCGGCGTAGGCTTCGCTGAAGCGGTAATCGGCGAAGATCTGCGCCAGCGTCGCCGCCAGGTCGCCCGCAGGTTGATACGTTCGGGTTTGCGCCGCACGCGCCCGGCGCAGGCTCGGCCGCGTGGTGTGGATGAACATGCAGCCGTCGCTGATCAGGTCATGGCTGAACAGCCCGCAGAAGATCGAGTTGTACCAGGTCTCGGACAGCTCATCGTCAAAACGCAGATCGATCAGGCCGATGTACGCGCTTTTGACCAATGGCCACTCGTCCACTGCCAGCAACGCCGCCTCATCGAAGTGGGCACGCAGACGCGCCGTGACTTCAGCGACCTTCTCTTCATACAAATTGATGCGCGCCGCCGATGCCGCCTGCCCTTGCTGCCATTGAGCCTTTTCGAAGCGCTCGCGGGCGCCGTCAGTGATCTGGCGAAAGTGCTCACGGTAATCGTCGAAGCCATCGAGGATCATGCGGGCAATGGCAGGGGCGGATGACGACATGCGGGAAACCTCGAACGGGTATCTGGATGCCTGAGCTTAGCCAGTGAATCGAGGCAGGAGAAGGATGATTTGCACGGCCTGACTGTACAACATCATGTGTTTTGTACATTTAGTTTCAGTTTTAATAAGTAGACCACTCAGTCAATAAACGCACCAAAAAGTCACCCCACTCACCGCTACAGGCTTGGAACTGCGTGGCCCTGCCCAAGCCGAGCGCAAAGCGTACCCACCTGTGAATTCACAACTGATGTAACAACCTCGACACCGCTTAGGGGAAACCCCGATTACTACCTTAATGGCACTTTGATATACAGCGCGCCCTTTCCCAACCGAACAAGGTCTGAAGACCGACCCGGGAACCGGTTCAAATCGCCTAAGGAGCACTAAGATGTCATTGAGGAATATGCCGATCGGTCTGCGCGCCAGCCTGAGTTTCGGGGTGTTGGCCAGCATGCTGGTGATCGTCGGAATGTTTGGCCTGGGGCAGATGGCCAAGCTGCGCGAAAGCGCGTTGGTGATGGAAGAGTCGTGGATGCCGAGCATCGAGAATATCCACGACGCTGCAGCCTGCATCGCCAGCATCCGCCTGGAGTCGATGCGCATGGCGACCACCGACGAATCAAGGATCCGCGACAACAGCAAAAGCCTGATCGCCCGCCAGCGCAACGAACTCAACACCCTGCTTGAGCACCACACCGACCTGCTCAGCGGCGACGAAGAGCGCGCCATGCTCAAGCAACTCAACAGCGATGTGAACACCTACAACAGCATCGTCAGCCAGATGATGGAGCTGGTCGACAAGGACCAGCAGCAAGACGCCATCGACCTGCTCAACACACGCATCGGCCCACAGGGCACGGTCTTGAATAAAAGCCTGGAGGACATGATTACCTTCAATCAAAAAGGCGTGGAAGCCGCAGCGGACGCGGCGGCGCAGATGTACACCCGCGCGCAGTGGGTGGTCGGCCTGATCATCCTGTGTGCACTGATCGCAACCTTGTTGCTCGCCTGGCTGCTGACCCGCAGCATCACCGCCCCGCTGGGCCAGGCCCTGGCGGTGGCGCGCACCATTGCCGGTGGCGATTTGAGCCAGCCCATCGTGGTCAAAGGCAGCGACGAACCGGCGCAATTGCTGACGGCCCTGGCCACCATGCAGGATCAGTTGCGCACCACCATTCATGGCATCAGCGAGTCGGCCCAGCAACTGGCGTCCGCAGCCGAAGAGATGAGTTCGGTGATGGAGCAGAGCACCCGTGGCCTGCAAGCGCAGAACGATGAGATCGAACAGGCCGCCACCGCCGTCAACGAGATGAGCGCGGCGGTGGACGAAGTAGCGGCCAATGCAGTGTCCAGCGCCGAGGCGTCCACGGCCTCCGACGAAGACAGCAAGCACGGTCATTACCAGATCAGCGAAACCATCAGCTCGATCCAGAGCCTGGTGGACGAAGTGCTCGGTGCGTCCAACAAGGCCGAAGGCCTGGCGGTGCAGGCCCAGGACATCAGTAAAGTGCTGGAAGTGATCCGCGGCATCGCCGGGCAAACCAACCTGCTGGCGCTCAATGCCGCCATCGAAGCCGCCCGTGCAGGCGAAGCCGGGCGCGGGTTTGCAGTGGTGGCCGACGAAGTACGCTCGCTGGCACAACGCACCCAGGACTCCACCGAAGAAATCGAGCAGATGATCAACGGCATCCAGCAAGGCACCCAAGGCACTGTCGAAGCGCTTAACAGCAGCGCCGAGCACGCCGGCCAGACCTTGCAGCGGGCCAACAGCGCCGGCAGCGCCCTGGAAAAAATCACCGCAGCCATCTCGCAGATCAGTGAACGTAACCTGGTGATCGCCAGCGCCGCCGAGCAACAGGCGCTGGTGGCCCGCGACGTCGACCGCAGCCTGGTGAACATTCGCGACCTGTCGACCCAGACCGCCGCCGGTGCCACCCAGACCTCGGCGGCCAGCCAGGAGCTGTCACGCCTGGCGGTGGACCTCAACGGCATGGTCACGCGGTTTGTCCTGTAATTAGCGATTGTGTCGCGCAGGCCACTGGGCAACACTCGCCGCCTTATTGATGTAGGAGTGTTCCGTGAGACCTGTCGACACCCTGTACCTGTTGGGGCTGGCTGCCATTTGGGGCGCCAGCTTCCTGTTCATGCGCATCATTGCGCCGGAAATCGGCACGGTGCCGACGGCGTTTTTTCGCGTGTCGATCGCCGCCGCCGGGTTGCTGGTGATCCTCACGATGATGCGCGTGAACTGGGACTTCCAGGGCAAGTTCAAGACCGTGCTGCTGCTCGGCGTGATCAACTCCGGGATTCCCGCGACTATGTATTCCGTGGCCGCCCAGGTGCTGCCGGCGGGTTACTCGGCGATCTTCAACGCCACCACGCCGTTGATGGGTGTGTTGATCGGCGGGCTGTTCTTCAGTGAGCGCCTGACGCCTTCCAAAATCGCAGGTGTTTGTTTGGGCCTGTTTGGCGTAGGAATCCTGACCCGTGCCGGGCCGGTAGCCTTTGATATGGACTTGTTGATGGGCGCACTGGCCTGTCTGCTGGCCACCACGTGCTACGGCTTTGCCGGTTTCCTTGCGCGGCGCTGGCTCGATCAGCGTGGCGGCCTGGACAGCCGGCTTTCGGCATTGGGCAGCATGCTCGGCGCTACCCTGTTCTTACTGCCGTTTTTTGCCTACAGCGCCATCAGCCATCCACCGGCGAGCTGGGGTGGTTGGCAGGTATGGTCGTCATTGCTGGGGTTGGGGCTGGTGTGTACGGCGTTTGCCTACATCCTGTACTTCCGCTTGCTGTCGTCGATTGGGCCGGTGAAGTCGATGACCGTGACCTTTATGATTCCGCCATTTGGCGTGTTGTGGGGCGCGTTGCTGCTCGATGAACCGTTGTCGATGGCCCATCTGTATGGCGGGGTGTTGATTGCGGGCGCCCTTTGGCTGGTGCTGCGACCAGGGAAATTATCGACCCGCTAGGCGCCCGTCATCATCTGGTCACGCAGTAAACGCTTGAGGTATTGGCCGTAGCAATTCCTTCAGGGTGACGTGAAGGTTTCGCACACCAGGTCGTCGCTATTTGCAATACACAAACAAAACACATAACAAAAAAATACAGATAATGTATTTTACGCAGCACAATTGGACAGATTCGCAAAATGCGACAAAGGTCATCATGCCCAACCCAGACTTTTTCGGCTTGGATGCCCCCGTTGTATGGGATACGCACTCGGCTTATCAACACCTTCATGCGCTCGAACAAGCCGACACCAAACGCACGGCCGAACGCCGCCTGCACGAATTGGGCTTGCTGCCCGCCGAACTCACGGTGCACTCCCTTGAAGATGAGTTGGGACGCCCACCGACCCCTGTCGTGCTGGCCTGGGATGTAGAAAGGGCGCGGGCCAAGCGCAAGCTGGTGATCTTCGCGCAATTGTTCCGTACACCGGACGGCCAAGACTGTTTGCACGCCAACGACGCCAGGGGCGCCCGCTACTGGCTGCCGCTCGGGCCGGTGCCGCTCGATTCCCAGGCCCTGGCCAATGCCCTGCAGCGCTTGCAAGCCCACATTGGCAAATACATCGTCGTGTTTCCCAGCGGACGTCTCACTGCCATTTGCAGGCAAGTCTGCCCACCGGCCAGCGTCGAACTCGGGCTGCTCAGTTATGCCCCGGTACTCGACGAAAGCTCATTGCGCGCGCCACATTCCCCGGCAAAGTCGCTCACGCCTCATCTCAAGCGACTTGAGTCAGAGAGCGTGCAAATCATCCGCGAAGCGGTGGCCGAATCCGAAAACCCAGCCATGCTGTATTCGATGGGCAAAGACAGCGCGGTCATGCTCCACCTGGCCCGCAAAGCCTTTTACCCTTCTGTGCCGCCCTTCCCGCTCTTGCACGTCGATACGCGCTGGAAGTTTCAGGAGATGTACATGTTCCGCGATTTCATGGCACGCGAAAGCGGCATGGACCTGCTGGTGCATATCAACCCCGAAGCGATCAGCAAGAACATCAACCCCTTTGACCACGGCTCGGCGCTGCACACCGACCTGACCAAGACCGAAGGCCTCAAGCAAGCCCTGGATAAGTACAAATTTGACCTGGTGTTTGGTGGCGCACGCCGCGATGAAGAGAAATCCCGCGCCAAGGAGCGCGTGTTTTCCTTCCGCAGCAAAAGCCATCAATGGGATCCAAAAAACCAGCGTCCCGAGGTATGGAACCTCTACAACACCCATAAAAATCCTGGCGAGAGCATTCGCGTTTTTCCGCTGTCCAACTGGACAGAACTCGATATCTGGCAATACATCCACCAGGAAAACATCCCATTGGTCCCACTCTATTTCGCAAAACAAAGGCCTGTCGTTATCCGTAATGGCGTGGCACTTATGGTGAATGATTCACGCATGAAGTTGCTCCCGGACGAGAAAATTGAAGCGCGCAACGTGCGTTTTCGCACCCTGGGCTGCTACCCACTGACCGGCGCGGTGGAGTCAAACGCCCTCACCGCCGCCGATGTCATCCTTGAATTGCTGGGCTCCACCCGCTCCGAGCGACAAGGCCGAGCGATTGACAGTGACAGCGCGTCAAGCATGGAGAAGAAGAAAAAGGAGGGCTATTTCTGATGGCACTCGAACCTACCGCGCTCGCCACTGATGCAACGATCGAAGCCTTTCTGGCGCAACAGGGTGACCAGGACCTGCTGCGTTTCATCACCTGCGGCAGCGTCGACGACGGCAAAAGCACACTGATCGGCCGCTTGCTGTGGGATGCACGGCAACTCACCGACGATCAGCTGACGGCGCTGCACGCCGACTCGAAAAAACATGGCACCCAGGGCAAGGATCTCGACTTTGCACTCTTGGTCGACGGCCTGTCCGCCGAGCGTGAACAGGGCATCACTATTGACGTGGCCTACCGTTTTTTCTCCACCGCCAAACGCAAGTTCATCGTCGCCGACACCCCAGGCCACGAGCAGTACACACGCAATATGGTCACGGGTGCATCGACCGCCGATGTCGCGGTGATCCTGATCGATGCCCGCCAGGGCGTGCTGACGCAAACCCGCAGGCATGCCTACCTGGTGTCGTTGATGGGCATTCGCCAGGTGGTCGTGGCCGTGAACAAGATGGATCTGGTCGGGTTCGACGAGGGCGTTTTTCGCCAGATTACCGACGAGTTCCGCGAGTTTTCGCAAAGCCTGGGGTTCGAGAAGATCATTCCGATCCCTCTCAGCGCGCTCAAGGGTGACAACATCACCCAACGCTCCACCCACACGCCTTGGTACAACGGCCCGACCCTGATGGGCTGCCTGGAAACCCTTGAGATTGCTACGCCTGCGTCCGAGCGCCTGGTATTTCCGGTGCAATGGGTGAATCGTCCGGATGCCTCGTTTCGAGGGTTCAGCGGCTGTGTGGCAGAAGGTCAGGTCAGCGTCGGCGATGAGGTGCGCGCAAGCCTCTCGGGCCACACCGCTACGGTCACCGACATTATCGGCATGAACGGCTCCACCCAGTGCGCCACTGCCACCGACGCCGTTACGCTGACACTGAGCAAGGAAATCGACGTCTCACGCGGTGACATACTGTCCCTGAGCCACAGCCCGCTGGAGGTTACCGACCAGTTTGAAGCCGTGCTGATCTGGATGAACGAAGACGCGGGGCTCAACGGCCGCAGCTACGACATCAAACTGGCGACGCAATGGGCATCGGCTTCAATCACCAACATAAAATATCGCATCGACACCAACACCCTTGCCCGTGATGCCAGCCGCCATCTGTCCCTAAATGACATCAGTGTCTGCACCCTGGCAACCAGCAAACCCTTGGTATTTGACAGCTATCGACAGTCCAGGACCCTGGGAAGCTTCATTCTGGTGGATCGCGTTACCCACGCCACCGTTGCGGCAGGGCTGATCAACCACAGCCTGCGGCGGGCGCAGAACGTGCACCGGCAGGCCCTTTCGATTACCCGTGAAGACCGGGAAAAGCTCAATGGCCACCCAGGCAAAGTCATCTGGTTTACCGGGCTGTCGGGGTCGGGCAAGTCAACGCTGGCCAACGCACTGGAGTTGGAACTGCATGCCCAAGGCTATCGCACCTATATTCTCGATGGCGATAACGTACGCCAGGGCCTGAATAGAGACCTGGGCTTTACCGATGCGGACCGCGTGGAAAATATCCGGCGTATCGCCGAAGTGGCCAAACTGATGATGGATGCCGGGCTTATCGTCTTGACGGCCTTTATCTCGCCGTTCAGGAGAGAGCGGCAAATGGCGAAAGAACTGATTGGTGAGGACCGGTTTGTAGAGGTGTACGTCAGTACAACCCTTGAAGTGTGTGAAGAGCGGGATGTGAAAGGGTTGTATAAAAAGGCCAGGGCCGGACAACTGCCGAACCTGTCAGGGGTGGGCAGCCCTTATGAAGCGCCCGTCGAAGCGCAGCTTGAAATCGATACGGCGCATACCGACCTCGCATTGGCACTTGAACGGCTGCAGGACATCATCAAGTAATCAATGTAACACCCTACGGGCAACACCTACCTTGTTGGCGACAGGGTAGGTGTTTTTCCCGGTCATTAATGCAGCTATCCATTAATGACGAATGCTCACAACCCGCTCAACGCCGAGTTGTGTGTGCAGCTCAATCCGAATTCAATCAGGCTTTTTTGGCCTGGATCTTGAATTTGGTTGGGGACGTGCAGTTGTAGCGGAAGTTGCCTTCCTGCTGGATTACTTTGATCGAGTAGGTACCCGCGTCCAGCTTGCTGATGTCGAGCTTGCCAACGAAGCCGGAGTTCGCCAGGTCAGGCTTGGAGAAGGCCTTGGCTACGTCCGGACGCGGAACGCGTGCAACCGGCGAAGTCAGCACAACATCGTTCTTGGCGTTGATGATTTGCAGCGTCACGTCTTTTGGAATGGTGCTGGCTACAGCGTTGTATGCCCAGCCCCATGGCTCGAACGGGACATTGGACATGACTTCGCTACCGTTGACCGGGCTGTCCAGCGAGCACGAATCATTCGCCGCAACATCTTTCATCTTGTCTGCATCGCAGCCAGCAAGAAGACCCAGTAAAGCAACGGCCGGTAGCAGATAGAGAGAACGCATAAATATTCCTTTTTAAGTTACTATTTTCAAACAATTAAGACTTGAAAAGCTTCAAACAGAGGCTTTTCAAACCCGCGATTTTATTGCCAATCACTGCCAGAAATTTCGGGCGCAGCACATCGACTTCCTGCATCTTGCGATGATACCAACCGGCATCGATCTTGTAGTCCCTTGCCAGCACTTCCCGATGCTCATCGGCGCTGAGAAGCCGATTGAGTTCGAGAATACCGACCATCTCATAGGCCTTGCCCAAGGCTTTGTTTGGCACGAAAAAAAGCAGTGCTTTCTCGATATCCAAGTGCTTGTCACCCGGAACGTCAGGATATCTCAGCAAGTCAGAAAAACCATCCTTGAGATGTTGAGTTCCGACGTGCTGAAAAAAACTACTGGCAATCAAATAATGCTCATTCATCGTGCGCACAGCGTTGGCCACCGTTTGACTGCTGGCGCTTTGCCCTGGTAGCACGCGGAAGTTGATCAGTTCGCGCTCAGAGATGTGAATAGGGAAGCGTTTGACCAGTCGGACCCACATATCAAAGTCAGGCAGCTGTCGAAGGTTATTATCGTAGACACCCACCTGATCAAAACATTCACGCCGAATAAGCATGGTCGGATGGCAAATGCAGTTGCCCCGATCGAAGAAAAAGCGCAACCACTCGCCCTGGGAACGGTTCGGCTGATCAAATACCGAACCAAAGGTCAAACGCCCCTTGCTGATGACTTCACCACGCTTGTCAATAAAACGGGCGCGGCCAAAGGTTGCCCCTAGCTGCGGGTTCTCAAGCAATATCTGCAGCTGATAGATCAGCTTGTCGTCATCACACCAGGCATCGTCCGAGTTGATCAGCGCGATGTATTGCCCCTGCGAACGCGCAATTAACTCATTGGTTACCGCGCAGGCGCCGCGATTTTCTTCATAGGGGAAAAAACGGATTCTAGGGTCGACAATCGCCTCGACGACCTTAGGAGTGCCATCGGTGGAACCGTCGTCGGCAATCAAAAATTCCAGTTCGACCCCGCGCTGCTTCAATACACTGGCAATCGCTTCTTTCACGTATTCAGCGTGATTGAAGGTTGCCATTATCACGCTGATCAGAGGCCCGCTCATACACCTCCACCGCGGCGGATGAGTCTCAGGAAGACTTTTTTAACCACTGGCGGCGTCAAGGCGTTGAACAGCATGACCACAACAGGCGGCAGGAACTGCTCAACGTTGGCTGCACCCCAGGCAACCGCACGCGCAACGGTACCCAGTGAATGGCCACGTCGCGACATCACAATCGCCTTGCGCAAGTGGCGCTGCAGTTTGACGAAGCTGGTATGAAACAGCTGATGGGTCAGTTGGTCATAAGCGGGAATCAGGCTCAGTTGCAGCTCCAATTGCCCGGCATGGGCGACGTGGGACCACGCCCCGCCTGAATGCACGCGATACACCGACATCGGCTCTTCGATAAACCCGATCAGGCTGCTTCTGGCCACGCAGATATTGACGATCCAGTCATACGACTTGATTTCGAACAATGCTTGCGGCAGTGCGTCCAAGGCGGACTTTCTATACAGGCAGGTCGAAAAGTTACCGACCAGGTTATCCGCAATCAGATCACGCGCACTTAACAACCGATAACCGTCGCCGCGCTCGACCCGGCTGACGAAGCTGGCGTCCTCTTCATTAAAAACGAAGTAATTGACCGAGCACAGGCCACATTCCCCATGTGCATCAAGAAACCGGGCCTGGCGCGTCAACTTATACGGGCTGCTCCAGTAATCATCACCTTCAAGCACCGCCACATAGGTACCGGAGCACGCCGAAAAACCGCGCTGATAATTCCTGGTAATCCCAAGGTTGGCCGACGGCGCCAGGTACTTGAAGGTAAACCGCGCGTCGCGACCCTCATAACGCTGGATACAGGCCAACGTCGAATCCGATGAAGCATCGTCCGCGATAACCAGTTCAATAGCGCCGCAGAACTCCTGGCTGAACAGCGAGTCCAGCGCCCGCTCGATATACCGCTCATGATTATAGGTCACCAGCAGCACCGATAATTCGAAGCGCGAACTTGCGTCTGACATTACTTCACCAACAGCCGGGCCGGGTTACCCACTACCGTGGTGTAGGGTTCAACGTCTTTGACCACAACCGCGCCCATGCCTACAACCGCTCCCGCCCCAATCTTCAAGGGAGCCCCATGCCTGCCTTGTTTGATCAGTGCACCGGCGCCTACGTAAGCATGATCACCAATGGTGACATTGCCGTTGCACTTCACGCCCGGTCCGAACGTGACAAAATCGCCAATCACACAGTCATGGGAAATGTTGCACTGGTTGTTGGCCTGAAAAAAACGACCAATCTTTACATTGGAAGTAATGATCGTTTGCTCGGAGATCATCACCCCTTCACCGATCTCATTGCTGTCCAACAAGATTGCGCTGCCAGCAATTAATGAGAACGGCTGTATATCGTTCGCCAGACACGCGTCAGCAATCCGCTGACGAGCCTCCGAGTTGCCAATCGCGATGTTGAATCGCTTGACCCCCTCGAGCGCGAAGAAGGCCTCCAGACTGATCGCCCGATACCCATTGATCTGAGTTGGCGCCTCTAAATTCTCCACAACGAATAATAATTCAGCGTTCAATTCGGCGGGCGTGCCCTTGATCATTGATCGCAGCATCGGCATGACTTCCCTGCCATGCCCGCCTGCACCAATAAGACCAAAAAATGTTTTCATAATGCTCTCTGAACGATTATTCGCTGTTTCGACAGGAACGTGCTGATGCACCCTCCTGCCAGTCCACCTTCAACCCGCTGGCCTACGCACTGATACGCTGTAATTCTCTGCGCAAACGGCGCACTACCCGCTTTAAAAAGTGGATAACACGGCTCTGACCCGACGGGCTTGCAAGTGTCCCGCCTACCGAAGCCGGCGCTGGGGCAGCAGCATGATGGGCAGCCATCAGGAAATGCCCGAACCCGGTTTGTCCGGTTATGCGGTAGAAATCAAAAACCGAGAACATGTACTCATCGCGCAGCACACGCTCGAACTCCGGGTCCGCACACCGTTTGATAAACAAGGACAAGGCCGCGGCTTTGCCCGATGCTTGAACGAATGCGCTGTCCAACAGCAGAAAGAACTTCTCGGCTTCCAGTCTGGCCGGGGTGAGCGGCACACCTTTGAGGCGAAAGTATTCAGAAAACCCGTCAATAAAGACGTGATCCGGCAACGACTCGAAGAAGGATGCAAATATCTCGACCAGTTCGGTCAAGTTTCGCGCCGAGTTTTCCGGCGACACCGCACTGGTATTGTTGCCATCGCGAAGATGCGCGACCAGGTTCTCCTGGATCACATGAATCGGGAACTGCTTGACCAGCCGAATCCACATATCGAAGTCCGGCAGCTGCCTTAACCCAGGGTTGTAATAGCCAAGGGTCTCGAACACTTCCTTGCGCGCCAGCATGCTTGGGTGGCAAATACAGTTGCCCTTCAAGAAGAAGTGCTTGAGCCACTCACCCTGCGTGCGGTTAGGCTGCCTGAAGACATCGTTCCAGATCGCCTCAGGGCCGGAAATCTCCTGCCCCGTGCCGTCCACCAGGTCAGCCCACGTAAAGCACGCGCCCAACTCAGGCTGAGCGTCCAGGATCGCGACCTGCTTGCTGAGCTTGGACGGGTACCAGGCATCATCGGAATTGAGCAGCGCAACATACCGACCGCGTGCCTGCTGGATCAGGAACACCAGGTTCCCCACAGGCCCGAGGTTTCGTTCCTGCCGGAACGTTCGAATACGCGGATCCGTGAAGCTGGAAATCACTTCCCAGCTATTGTCCGGCGAGCAGTCATCGGAGATCAGCAATTCAAAGTTCGAAAAGCTCTGGCCCAGGACACTGTCGATGGCCTTGCTGATATGTTTTGCGTGGTTATAAGACGGCACCACAACGCTGACCAATGGCATCTCGTCAGCGCCCGGTACTGCATCCACTTGCTTAAGAGACATGGCGAGCCTTCCAAAGGCGATACACTTTTTTGAGCGGTTCAGGGCAGTACTTGCGCAGCGTACCCAATCTGCCACGGGGGGCCGACGCTACCGGTAAGGAAGCCACTTGCTGCACACCCTCATTCGCCGGCACGACGTTTTGCATGCCCAGCGGCAACGGGTCGACACTCACCGACGAAATCACCGGATTGCGGATGACCTCACGCAGTATTTCGATGCGCGGTGCAAGCTGTGCGTCATAGCTGTAAAGCGCACGGACACGGCCGATGCCCGCCTCGCCGACCGCTTTCAAGGCGGCAGGATCGGCATGGTATTTCTCAACCAGGCCAACGATATCCCACAGGTCGTACTTGATCAGTACGATATCTTCGCCGTCGGTGAACCGCCCCTTGGCGGAGTTGAACTCGTCAAAGGCGAAAATCGCGGTACCGCGCAGCGCAGCTTCAGTGCAGCTGGCCGTTGGGAAACCATCGAAAGAGCCGGGGAAGATTTTGCCGCTGATGTTCGGCGACATGATGATGTCCATGTCCTGGAAGAAGCCATCAAACTCATCCGGGTTCAGCGAGCCATGGAACTTGATCCGGTCACTGAACAAGCTGACGTCGATGACCGTCTTGTTAAACGGGCCGACCACGTGGAAGAAGATGTTGTCATAGCGCTGGCACAAGATACTCGCCGTGTTGATAAAGACGTCGTAACCCTTGTCTTCACCGTAGGTCGTGTATTTATGCGCCATGAAGCAGATGTCCAGACGCTCCTTGCCGAACCCCCAACGGTTTTTCTGCAGGCGCGGTCGCTCGCCGACGGGTTCAGGCATCACCACGCCGAAAATCATCTCGATCTTGTCAGCCGGGCACAGGTGCTTTTCAGTGATGTAGTTATAAATCACTTGCTGGGTAACGATGACTTTCTGGAAGCAAGGCGAATCAAAGATGCGCTTGAGCTTCTTGTCACATTCGATGCTGTTCAGGGCAAAACCGGCGCCCGGATACAGGGTGAAGACGAACGGAATATTCAGCGCTTCAGCATGCGGCAACAACGAAAAAGCGTTGGAGATGAAGTTGGCGTACAGCACCTTGCCGATGGTCAATGGGAACGACTCATCCGCGACCATGACCCGATTGCCCAGCTCCGGGTAGCTGTGCTGGTAATCGCGAACCACGCTGTTGATCGACGCGTTTTCAAGCACGTGCAAGGTAGCGCCGGTGGTCAGTACCAGCGAACGCTTGAACGCCTTCAAGTAGGCGGTGAACTCGACATGGCGGAAACCGCTACGACGCGAGGGGAACACATCATCGACAACAATCAAGTCAAGCTTTTCAAAGCTGTCGGAGTAGTTGCCGTTTACCCACGCATACAGCTTCCAGTTGTACTTCTGGTAGCCTTCGTTGTAGTTGAAGTCGATAAAAGCGTTGTATTCATCGATCAGGCCGAGCAGCGCAGTGGCCTTGTCCAGTTCTTTACGCGCACTCCACTCGCCACCGATATGCTGACGGTAAACCGACAGCGGCTGCTTGAGGTGCGCAATACTGCCAAACTGCGCGCAGTACGTGTTGAAGAACCAATCCACTGTATAAATATCAAATATTTCTGCAGGGATAACGTCCAGAATCGGGCCACGATAGAAGCACGCGGTAAAGTTGCCGATGACATTGTTTTCGGCCAGTTCCAGGCCGCTGATCGTGTCACTCGCCAGATGCTTGTGTTCCGAAAAAATCTCGCGCGAAGAGCCATCAGACACACACAGCTCGATCGAGTTGAACGACATGACCGATTCCGGGTGCTTCGCCAGGAAATCAATATGCTGTTGAATACGCGTGTCTGAGGTCCAGAAATCGTCGCCTTCACAAAACGTCAGGTAGTCACAGCCCTTGGCCAGGTTCACCGAGGTCGCCAGGTTCGCTACAACGCCAACGTTCTTGGTGTTGGCATGGAACTCAATGGAGATACGTTCGTTCTGCTGGTTCTCGATGGTGGAACGAACCACCTGGGCAGTGTTATCCGGCGACACATCGTCAATCACGATAATGCGCATACGGAACGCGCCTTGCTGGCGCAGTACCGAGTTGATGCACTCTGCAATGTAAGCTTCATGCTTGTAAGTCAGGACAACCACGGTCACCAGGGGCAGGTGGTCAGGGCCTTTGGCAATCAAGCAGCTTTTCTGAAAATGCAGCTTTCTGAGAAACAGATCAACTTGATAGCGCGCACTGCGAACTGAACGCTCACCTTCCTGCTTCGCGAAGATCGAAAAACCGGGCGTGGTCAGAATCGGCTCAAATGCCTGCTGCAGGCTGTTCAGCACTTCAGGCGCGGCGCCTTTGGACTCAACACAGACAAGCCCTCTCCCCGACAGCAGTTCGAAGAGCTTGGCCACCGAGGCGTCAGCCTGCTGCACGAGGACAGCATCCAACAACAGCAGGTCGATTTTTTTGCCGCGAAGTGAATACTGCTTGGCAATGAACCGGGCCGACACCGCTGCGTCGGCCCCTTTCAACACGAGTGGCTGCTCGAGACCGAACTCCTGCATGAGAAAATTCAGCAAACCGAGCTTATCCTCGTCGCTGAAATAATCACGTTTAAAGACTTCAGTACCACTCACGTTCGTGTCCCCGCCTGCGTATTCACTAGTATTGACAGCCATTTCAAATGTCCCTATTTATACAAAACTGCCGGTCACGACAGGTCTTGTTTTACCAGCCGGCAGATCATGTCCACCTCTTCCAAAGAAAGGGTGTGATACAGCGGCAAGCAAAGAATTCTGCGAGAAATATCTTCTGCGACGCTGGCGCTCTGCCCGTGTACATACGGCAGTTTTGTCAGCGACGGGTAGAAGTAACGACGTGGGTAGATGCTGTTCAGGTTGAGAAATTCAACCAGTTTCAAGAGCACCGCTTCGCTTTGAAACACCACCGGAAAATACGCGTGGTTATATTCAGTCTTCGGCAGGATCTTCTGGAAAGTGACAGGCAGCCCTTCCAGATTTTGCACATAACGCTCACACAGTTGGCGGCGCACCTTCAAGATATCGGGTACATGCTTGATGTTGCACAGGCCCATCGCCGCATGAAACTCGGAGTTCTTGCCGTTGATACCCACATCGCCGAAATCAGTCGCCGAGGAGTGGCCGAAGTTTCGCATCATGGCCATGCGCTTGGAGACATCGGCGTGCGGGCTGATCACGGCACCGCCTTCCACTGTATGGAAGAGCTTGGTGGAGTGGAAACTGCACGTCGACACGTCACCGTAGGCCAGCAAGGATTTGCCTTTGTGCTGTGTACCAAAAGCGTGCGCCGCATCGTAGATCACTTTCAAGTTATGCTTTTTGGCAATAACCGCAATCGCTTCGACGTCACACGGGTTACCAAAGACATGCGTGGCAAGGATCGCTGTGGTCTTTTCGGTAATGGCCTGTTCGATCAGGGTCACGTCGATGTTCAGCGTGTCCCGGCAGATATCGACCATGACCGGCTCGCAATGCTCCCAGACAATGCTGGAAGTGGTCGCAACATAACTGAACGGCGTAGTGATGATTTCGCCTTGAAGTTCAAGCGCACGGATTGCAATCTGCAGCGCGACGGTGCCATTGCTCAAAAACAGCAGATTATCAACCGACAGGCATTCTTTGAGCTTGATTTCCAGCTCGTTCAGCAAAGGGCCGTTGTTCGTTAACCACTCGCGAGACCATATGCCTGCCAGATAGCTCTGATAGTCGGCGTACGGCGGCATAAAGGGTTTGGTGACTGTAATATTCATGAAGTTCTCAAGCGAAAATTAATAACATCTCATTTAGAGAGACGTTTTCTTAGGATTCCATACCACGAACGCTCAAATTCATTAAGACGGCCTTCCAAATCCTCGATCAATAGTTTTTGATCGGTGATTTCCTGAACGAGTTGGGAATTCGTATTAGCACTGACAACAGCATCGAACATCAGTTGTTCGATTTTTTCCGCCTGTTGCATGCTCGTTGAATTCAACGCGTCAACAGAAGCAGTCAGTTGTTGAATCAAACGCTCTCGGGTAGCGAGGTGTTTTTCCGCAACTTCAGACTGTTGTCTCTGTTCGGCCAGCGATTGTTCAAGCACATTAATGCGCTCGCCACGATCTGCACTGTCTTTTTTCAAAGCCTCATTGGCTTCGCCTGCCTGCTCAAGCAAGCGTTCACGTGCCTGCAACGCTTGCTCAAGTATCACCCGCTGCTCTGCATGAGCAGCCAGGGCCTGCTCAACCTGCAGTACCTGATGTGTACGGTTATCAATTTCTTGCTTCAAACCGTCGATCGTCTGCCTAAGCTCGCTCAGCTCATGTTCCTGAGCCTCCCGGCTGTGCTGCATAGCTTCTACTTGCTCAGCCTGGGCGGCAAGTGTTTGCTGCAGTGTCTCGTTCAATTCGGCGCCGGTTGCATACTCCTGCTCCAGCGCGTGGAATTTTTCACCCAACTCGTCTATCAAGTTGCCGCGGGCTTGCCACTCATCTTTGATAAACGCCGCGTGCTCGGTGTGGCCTGCGAGCGTCCTTTCCAAGGCGTAAATCGTCTCCAGACGCTCGGCATTGTCCTGTTCCAGGCGATGAATGGTACTGCCCAGATGCTCCAGCAACTCACCGCGAGCAGCCCAGTCCTTCTCGACCACGCTGGCATTGCCGATATGCTGAGCGTAATCAGCCACCGTTTGCTCAAGCTTTTGAATATGCTGGGACTTTTCCTGATTGTCCTGCTCCAGCGCGTTGAGGTTGTACTCACGCAGGTGGAAGTTCTCCGCCCCCTCTTCATCTGGACTACCGACCGGGTAACCGTAACGAGACAACCAATGGGCGATCTCTGGCGGGAGGCTCTTGTCAAAAGCACTGTCATTTTTGCGCCAGGCTTCAACGTTGTCCGAAAACACGGTTTTAGTCTTTTGTTTACGCCATGCCGAATAGGCCTGGGACGATACTTGCCCCATATCGAACTTGCAGAACTGGTCGTAATCAATGAACCCCTGAGGGTCCAGCATCGTCGGGTCAAAGTCGACGCCGAGGAATGTGCAAATTCTTTTCAGCTCTGCTGTCGTGTCCGACACCAGGCTTTCATATTTAACTTCGAGGTAATTCGAAGGTTTCACGAAGAATTGCGCATCCAACGCGATTTTCTTGATTTCCCGCTGCCACCTTGAAAGGTTCAAACGCGCCGAGCGGTGCCACCAGGTAGTCCGCGAAAACGACAGTGCGACATCACGCCCATCACGGACAACATGAATGAACTTTGCAGTGGGAAACAAACTTGTGACTAAATCCAGGCGTTGCCCGTACCACGGCGTCTGCTCGATAAGCCAGCGTTTACCGTGGCTTCGAGCGACGGCCGCATAAAAGGCGGTGACAAACTCACGCAGTGAACGCTTGGGTGTCGTGCCTTGACGGCAGAAGCCGGGGTAGTCAAAAAACTGATCAAGGTTGTGCGGGCAGCCGCGCTCAATGATCGAGATCAATTGATCGCTGCCGAGTCCCTGCTCCTTGGCGAGCAGGTACTCTTCATACAGCCGGTTGCCGTTGCCGGAGTATTCGAACAGCAACTGGATTTCCGGCGGCACACACAGCGCCGGGTTGCTGTTCAGCATCTGGGCCAGCCAGGTAGTGCCGCAGCGCCCGGTGCCGATGATAAAGGCCTGTTTGATTTTCTCGCTCACTGCAGTTCCTCAAGCCTCAACTCTGCGAACTGATGGACTTGGGACCACACCCGGGCCTTCTCCCAACGCGCAACGCGGAAGACCACGGCATCATTGATCAAGTCAATGAACTCTGCCGATTCGTTATCCACAATCGGCGAAGAAATGTTGATCCGCAACGAGTAATAGCCTTCCTGCAAAGGCATCGTGAACACATATTCAGCGACGTATTTGCTGCCCGGCTTGGTCAGCAGGTAAGGCTGGTCAACATGCTGGAACCCACAGCCGGTAATGTTGTTTTTCTTTTCGTCAAAGACACTGACATTCAAGGTAATGGATTTCTCGGCGTAAGCCTCGAAATTTACCCTGATCTTGACCTGCTGGTTGAAATCCAGAAAGGTCGTGGGCTCATCGTCCATATCCAGCAATTCGACAGCGCGGGCCTTGACCTCGCCCGTACCGTAGCGGAACTGAGCGACGCGTGCTTCGAACGCGTGGTCGATCTGGAAGGCCTTCTGCTCAACCACTGGCAGCCCTAGCGGCGGCTCAACCGCCTGGGCCCCCTCAGTCCCCTCAGTCGATTCAGCAAACGACTTGGACACGCGCGCAAACTTGCGGTGTTCCGCGTTCATTTCCTCGCGCATCGAGCGAACATACAACTCGGTCACATCGGCCGATGGCCCCACGGCAACCACTTTACCGCCGTCCAGGTACACACAGCGCGAACACAGGCTTTTAACCGTGCCCACATCGTGGCTCACAAACAGAATGGTGGCCCCACGCTCTTTGATCTGCGTCAGCGCGGTCATGCACTTGGCCTGGAAATTCATATCACCGACGGAAAGCGCTTCGTCGACAATCATGATTTCAGGGTCAGACATGATGTTGCAGGCAAAGGCCAGCCGCACGAACATGCCGCTGGAGTAGGTTTTTACCGGCTGCTCAAGGAACGCACCAATGTCGGCAAAGGCCGCAATTTCATCAAAACGGTCTTCGATTTCCTGACGGCTAAGCCCCAGGATCGCGCCGTTCATATAGACGTTTTCGCGCCCGGTGAACTCCGGGTTGAACCCGGAGCCGAGCTCCAGCAAGGCTGCGATGCGGCCATTGGTCTGGATGGATCCCGCCGTCTGGCTGAGCGTCCCGCAAATCACCTGCAACAGCGTGGACTTACCACTGCCGTTGCGGCCGATGATGCCTACCGTCTCGCCCTTTTTGATCTCGAAAGACACGTCCCGCAACGACCAGAACTCGTTGAAATACTGCTTTCTCTGCAGACCGAAAGCCCCTTGAAGACGGGGGTAAAGCGACTGTTTCAAACGGTCATGGGGCTTAGCGTAAATCTGATAGCACTTGCTAAGATTTTGTACGGTGATCGCGTTATCAGAGGACATCTGCAAACCCTTTGCGAGTTTTCTGGAACCAAGCAAAACCCAGCCAAGCAATAAAGAGGGAGCTGACAAAGTAAATGGCAAGGAACTGCAGATCAGGCACCACACCCCAGAACAGCACGTCGCGCCCGCCTTCTACCACGGAGGTCAGAGGGTTGAGCAGCAGCAGGATCTGAAACCGCTCTGGCAGCGCACTTGCCGGATAAAAGATCGGCGACAGGAACATGGTCACGGTGGTCAGGATGGCGACGAACTGCGTGACATCGCGCAGATAGACCCCCAAAGAGGCCAGGAACCAGGTCAGACCCATGATCAGAAACAGCAACGGCAGCACGACGATTGGCAGCAACAGCACGGTCAAATGCGGCACACCGAACAGGAACACATAGGCCGTCAGCCACACCAGCACACTCACGGCGGCATGGAACAGTGCACAGCCCAGCGACACCCAGGGCAGCACCTCGAGCGGGAACACCACTTTCTTGACGTAGTTGACGTTCGCCAGAATGAGCGCCGGGCCTTTGTTGATGCATTCAGCAAAAATATTGAAGACGATCAAACCCACAAACAGAACCATGCCGAATTCCGACATCGAAGTACTGCCCGAGCTCCAGCGTGCCTTGAAGACCACGCTGAAGACAAAGGTGTAGACCGCCAACATCAGGATCGGCGTGATGAACGACCAGAGCACGCCCATGATCGAACCCCGATAGCGCCCTAACACATCGCGCTGAATCAGGGTCCGGATCAACTGACGGTTGCGCCAGAGGCTCCCCACCATCTCCCGGGGAGACACAGAAAAATTCTGCATCAGTCAAACACCTCGGCAGCCGAGAGCAACTGCCCTTTGGTGTCTTTTTCCGAAAGTGTCGGGGCGCCGTCGATCGGCCACTCGATTGCCAGGCTCGGATCATCCCAAGCAATGCAACGCTCGTGAGTCGGAGCGTAGTAATCCGTGCTCTTGTAAAGCAGCTCCGCAGACTCGCTCAGCACCACAAACCCGTGGGCAAAACCTTCCGGAATCCATAGCTGGCGCTTGTTTTCGGCGCTCAGCACTTCACCCACCCACTGCCCGAACGTCGGGGAGCCTTTGCGGATATCGACAGCCACATCAAAGATCTCGCCCGACACCACACGCACCAACTTACCTTGCGGCTGACGGACTTGGTAATGAAGACCACGCAATACGTTTCTCACAGAGCGAGAGTGATTATCTTGAACAAACTTGACCGAGCGGCCGATGGCGCTCTCAAACTGCTCTTGATTGAAACTCTCAAAAAAGAACCCACGCTCGTCGCCGAACACTCGGGGCTCGATTAGAACGACGTCTGATATCGCTAGCTCTGTGTGCTTCATTAATAAATCTTCTCGGTCAGCAGACGTTTCAGGTATTGGCCATAACCATTTTTGAGCAACGGTGCGGCCAGGCGCTCCAGTTGCTCGGCATCGATCCAGTTCTGACGGAAGGCGATCTCTTCAGGGCAGGCTACTTTCAGGCCCTGACGGTGCTCCAGCGTGGCAATGAAGCTGCTGGCTTCAAGCAGGGAATCGTGAGTGCCGGTGTCCAGCCACGCGTAACCGCGACCCATGATCTCGACCGACAGCTTGCCGCGCTCCATGTAGATGCGGTTCAGGTCGGTGATTTCCAGCTCGCCACGCGGCGACGGCTTGATGCTCTTGGCAATCTCGACCACGTCGCGGTCATAGAAGTACAGGCCGGTTACCGCGTAGTTCGACTTGGGCTTGAGCGGCTTCTCTTCCAGGCTGATGGCCTTGCCCTGGGCATCGAACTCGACAACGCCGTAACGCTCCGGGTCGTTGACGTGGTAGGCAAATACGCTGGCACCCTCTTCGCGCGTCATGGCACTGGAGAGCAATTGGTTGAAGTGGTGGCCGTGGTAAATGTTGTCACCCAGCACCAGCGCCGACAGGTCGTTGCCGATAAAGTCTTCGCCGATGATGAACGCCTGCGCCAGGCCATCCGGGGAGGCCTGCACGGCGTAGGAAATATTCAAGCCCCAGTTGCTGCCGTCACCCAGCAGTTGCTCGAAGCGCGGGGTGTCCTGCGGCGTGGAGATGATCAGGATGTCGCGAATCCCCGCCAGCATCAGCGTGGTCAGCGGGTAGTAGATCATCGGCTTGTCGTAGACCGGCAGCAATTGCTTGGAAATCGCCAAGGTCGCAGGATGCAGACGGGTGCCTGAACCGCCGGCCAAAATAATGCCTTTACGTTTTTGCATGTTTATTTCTCTAGAATTTCTACGAGCATCCGTGCCACGCCGTCCTGCCATTGAGGCAAGCGCAGTGAGAAGGCATTCTGCAGTTTTTGAGTGTTGAGTCGGGAATTGCCAGGGCGCTGGGCGGGCGTGGGGTACGCGGCGGTGGTGATCGCGCCCACATTGGCCGGTTCGACCTTGAGCTGCACGCCGGCCGCTTGCGCCTGTTCCAGCACGAAACGGGCATATCGGTGCCAGGTGGTCTCGCCCGCTGCTGCCAGGTGATAAATCCCGCTCAGTTGCGGGTTCGAACCCAGGGTGCGGATAGCGTGGGCGGTGATGTCGGCCAGCAGGTCGGCGCCGGTGGGCGTGCCAAACTGGTCGTCAATCACGTTCAGGCTGTCGCGCTCGCGGGCCAGGCGCAGCATGGTCTTGGCGAAGTTGTTACCGCGCGCGGCGTAGACCCAGCTGGTACGGAAGATCAGGTGCGCACAGCCGCTGGCCTGGATGGCCTGCTCGCCTTGCAGCTTGGTCGAACCGTACACGCTCAGCGGGCCGACCGGGTCGCTTTCCAGCCACGGCGTGTCGCCGGTGCCGGCGAACACGTAGTCGGTGGAATAGTGCACCAGCAACGCATTCAGCTTCAGCGCTTCGGCGGCCAGCACTGCCGGGGCTTCTGCGTTCACACGCAGGGCCTGGGCAGGCTCGCTTTCGGCTTTGTCGACGGCAGTGTAGGCGGCGGCGTTGACGATCACGTCAGGCGCAAAGCGCTGCACGGTGGCGGCCAGGCCTTGCAGGTCGTTGAGGTCGCCGCAGTAGTCCTGGCTTTTGGAGTCGAGCGCCAGCACTTGGCCCAAAGGGGCCAAGCTGCGTTGGAGTTCCCATCCCACTTGGCCATTTTTGCCAAGCAGAAGGATCTTCATGCCGTACGCTCGGCGTAGTTCTTTTCAACCCACTCGCGGTACGAGCCGGATTGGATATTGCTGACCCAACCCTGGTTATCCAAGTACCACTCGACGGTCTTGCGAATACCGGTTTCGAAGGTTTCAGCCGGCTTCCAGCCCAACTCACGCTCCAGTTTGCGCGCGTCGATGGCATAGCGGCGGTCATGGCCCGGGCGATCGGTCACGTAAGCGATCTGATCGCTGTAAGGCTTGCCGTCCGCTTGAGGGCGCAGTTCGTCGAGCAATGCACACACCGTGTGGACGATATCCAGGTTCGGCTTCTCGTTCCAGCCACCGACGTTGTAGACCTCGCCCACAGTACCGGCTTCCAGTACACGACGGATGGCGCTGCAGTGGTCTTTTACGTACAGCCAGTCACGAATTTGCTGACCATCGCCGTACACCGGCAGCGCTTTGCCCGCCAGCGCGTTGACGATCATCAGCGGAATCAGTTTTTCCGGGAAATGGTAAGGACCATAGTTGTTCGAGCAGTTGGTCGTCAGCACCGGCAGACCATAGGTATGGTGATAGGCGCGGACCAAATGGTCGCTCGCGGCCTTGCTCGCCGAGTAAGGGCTGTTAGGCTCGTACTGGTGGGTTTCGGTGAACGCAGGGTCGTCCTTGGCCAGGGAGCCGTAGACTTCGTCAGTCGACACGTGCAGGAAACGGAAGGACTGCTGCGCTTCGCCTTCCAGGCCTTTCCAGTAGGCACGTACCGCTTCCAGCAGACGGAAAGTACCGACGACGTTAGTCTCGATAAAGTCTTCCGGGCCATGGATAGAACGGTCGACGTGCGACTCGGCAGCGAAGTTCAGGATCGCGCGCGGCTGGTGCTCTGCGAGCAAGCGCTGGACCAGTTGGGTGTCGGCGATATCGCCCTGTACGAACACATGGCGCTTGTCACCCTCGATCGAGCTGAGGTTCTCCAGATTGCCGGCATACGTCAGCTTATCCAGGTTAATGACCGGCTCATCTGTCTGAGCTACCCAGTCCAATACAAAGTTTGCACCGATAAAGCCCGCACCGCCGGTTACTAAGATAGTCATTGAGTCAGATCTTTTTCAGTAGTGTTGCAAAAATTAGCCCGAGGTTCCCCATGAACGTCTGCCGATATAAACCGGCAGACCAGAACCCCAGCACTCGTCTAAATAACGTTTGACTGCGTGCACCTTTAAAGCGCGCAAGCGTCGTTCGATGTTCTTCACAAAGACGATGCTCCATGGCTTCGAGGGCGCGAATGTTCTGTTCGTTCCACTCGTAAAAACGTCCTTGAAAGATCATCCGCAGCCGAACCAGGCGTGCTGCCCAGCTGGAGTTGCTGCCAATCAGATTTTCATCATGCTGGCGGTACTGCATTCTAGGCTCGGGATCGTAGTGAACGATACCTCCCGCGCCCGTAACGAGTTGATACGCCCACCAATCATGAGAGGGGACGACGACATCCGCGCCTGCCTCCATGATCAGCTTGCGAGCGGCCTGATTGAACACCATGGTATTGCCGCCCGCAATGCTCTGAACGAGTGCGTTCGAGAAGTGCGGAGGCAAGGAAAACCGCGGTGAAAAACCCAGTGCAACGCCCGAGTCACTGACCAGCTGCGTGCGGCCACAGTAAAGGGCCGGCACATCCGAAGGCTGGCTCTGCAGCCACTCAACGGCCACCTGTAG
Organism: Pseudomonas sp. FP2338; assembly: GCF_030687515.1. Taxonomy (NCBI): domain Bacteria; kingdom Pseudomonadati; phylum Pseudomonadota; class Gammaproteobacteria; order Pseudomonadales; family Pseudomonadaceae; genus Pseudomonas; species Pseudomonas sp. FP2338. Next base: position 4,662,399 of record NZ_CP117436.1, read on the forward strand.
TTTATCTTCGTTCCAGATATCGTCCTGATCACACCAGGCAAAATAATCGGCCTGGATGTCGGCGCGACACGTCAACGAAAGAAAATTGGCAACAAAGCCCTTTTGCGGGCCACGCACCACGCTTAAGCGGTCGCTGCCCCAGCGATTGCAGTACTGCTGAAAGATCGCCGAGGAGCCATCTTTGGAGCCGTCATCCGAAATGACTAACGTCCAGCCACGGTAGCTCTGCCGCTCAATGGAGTCGAGCTGATCCGCAAGGAACGTCTCCCCATTGTACGAGCACATCAAAACCGCAACATTTGCCAGGCAAACGTCGTTCGGCAGAGCATTGGAAAGGCTACGCGATGTGAAAATAGACACGATATCCCTTTGAGATGTACTACATATCCTGCAGGGAGGTAGGATATTGGCCGCAATAAGGTCGGAATTATTACAGTATTGGACTGTAAGAGCAATCTTACTTGTGACCGACGGTCAAGCATGCTGAACCTGCCACAGCGCTCTAAGATGGGGCCTTGCACCGCCAGCCCGCCACTTGCATTTTTGCCTTGCCAACCGACGGTTTCAGGCCGGCTGCCGACAACGCTGACACGCCCAAGTTCCAACGCCGCCAACTAGCCCGACGAACGACTGCGCACCACTGCGCCTGCCAGCGCGCACCGCCCAACTCACTGCGCGGTCACCAGCGCGAAAGGTATAGTTCATATTCAGTTATGATGCGTCGACAACTTCGAGTATGCGTACCAACTGATCTATATCAACGAACGCTCAATAGCGGCAGTTACGTGCTGGATGACGTACCCGAACCACTTCATTATTGCGCTCATAACAACCCTTCGGTCGACGCTACACAACTCAAAAGAGTATTAGAACTACTTTGTCAAATAAATTATGAGCCGCGTTGAAACTGGAGCTGGAATGATTACCAAGACCCTCGCGATTATCGGCGCAGGCTTCTGCGGTTCGACGCTGGCTGTGCATTTGCTGCGCCACCCGCCGGTCACACCGCTGAAAATCCTGCTGATCAGCCGGCCAGGCAGCATGGCTCGGGGTATCGCCTACAGCACGCAGGCCCGCGCGCACGTACTTAACGTACCGGCCGGCAGGATGAATGCGCTGGCCGGTGAAGACGATAGCTTTTATGACTACGTAAAACGCAGCCATCCCGACGCTACTCCAGCGCTCTTTGCGCAGCGGCGCCTTTACGGTGATTACTTGCAAGCACTGCTGCAACAGGCATCCGACAACGCGGCGCCCGGCTGCCAATTGCAGGAAGTGATTGGGGAAGTGGTCAAGATAATCCCTCAGCCAAATGCTCAGGGTGGCCTGCTGTTGATGGATAACGGCGAACATTACCGGGCCGACGCCATCGTTTTGAGCATTGGCAGTTGTGCACGCCAAGCGCCTTCCATTGCTCCCGAATATCGACCGTTCTATGAAAGCCCAGGCTATGTACACGACCCATGGCAGCCTGGCGCACTCGATCGTATCGGCACAAACGACCCGGTCTTCCTGATCGGTAGCGGGCTGACGATGCTGGATGTGGTACTCGACCTGCGCGACCGTGGGCACACCGGCTCTATTCAAGCCGTGTCACGCCGTGGCCTGCTGCCACAGCCCCACCGCGAACTGAACGCGCATCCCGACTACGACGAAGGGCTGGCACAGCACATGCTCAGCGATTGCAGGGTGCGTCACTATGTACGCGCAGTGCGTGATGCGATTCGCCAGCATGCGCAAGCGGGCGGAGACTGGCGAGATATCATCGGCGGGCTGAGATCTGCCACCCAGCAACTGTGGCACGCCTTGCCACTTAATGAACGCCTGCGTTTCCTGCGGCATGTACGCCCCTACTGGGATGCCCATCGCCATCGTTGCGCACCACAACCGGGGGCACGCATGCAGGAGGAACTGGCCAGTGGCAAACTCAAGCTTATGGCCGGTCGCATCGTCGGCTACACCTCAAACCCCGGCAGCGTGAGCGTTTGCGTACGCCGTCGTGGTACCCGCGTCGAAGAACAGCTGGAAGTCAAAGCAGTGATCAATTGCACGACGCCAGCACTGGACCTGCGTCAATTGGACGACCCGTTGCTCAAGTCCCTGCGGGCTGATGGCCTGCTGGTGCCTGATGCGCTCGGCACCGGTATGGCTATCGCACCGTCCGGCGCGCTGCTTGATTGCCATGCAGCACCGTCAGACTGGCTGTATTACGTCGGCCCCTTCCTCCAGGCGCGCGACTGGGAGGCCACCGCCGTCCCGGAACTGCGCGAGTACGTGAAGCAGATGGCACAGACGTTGGCCACGACCCTCAGCCGAGCATGAATCGCACGCTGACGGGGCTCGTTTTGGCGAGCCCCGTCAGCGCCGACTCAATGGTCAGTCTCCGGCTCAGCTTCTGCGAAACACAAACCCCAACCCGACAATGATCAACCCCATCCCCAGCACGCTCAACAGCGCAAGCCGATTGCCGAAGATCAGGTAGTCCATCACTGCCGTCACGGCCGGTACCAGGTAAAACAGGCTGGTGACATTCACCAGATTGCCACGCGCGATCAGTCGATACAGCAGCAGCGTCGCCAGCACGGACACCACCAGGCCCATCCACAGCACTGGCAGATAAAAGCTGGCGCTTTGCTCAAAGTGAAACGGCTGGAACGGCACAAACACCGCGCACAGCAGCAGCCCCGCCACGTACTGCACCGGCAGCGTACCCAAGGGGTTGTCGGTGATACGTTTTTGCATGATCGAACCGAGCGTCATGCTGGCCAGCGCCAGCAAGCCGAACAGCATCCCGGCCAGGGACATACCCGACAGCCCGATGCCCTGATAGACCACCATGATCAACCCCGCCAACCCCAGCCCCAGGCCGAACAACCGGCTGAGCGAGCGCTGACGCTCCATCAGCACCACCGTGAGGATCGGCTGCACGCCCATGATGGTGGCCATCATCCCTGGCGTGACTTTGAGGTCCAGCGCCAGCAGGTAGAAAATCTGATACGCCCCCAACAACACCAGGCCGGTCGCCGCCGCGTACAGCATGGGTTTGCCGGGGCGCGGCAGTTTCAGCTTGAGGATCGGCACCAGGATCACCAAGCCCGCCAGGGCGATGGCAAAACGGATCAATAAGAAGGCAAAGGGTGAAGCATGGGCCAGGCCCCACTTGGAGAAAATCGCCCCACTGCTCCACAGCAGGACAAACAGGCTCGTCGAGGCCGCCGCGGCCACGGATTGTTTCGAAAAAACAGACATGGTTACCACCTGTCATCAGGCAAAAAAAGCCGATTCAGCAGACGCTGAGATTCAATGGTTTTTTTTCAGGCGGGCAGACGGGAACAGCGATTCGCTGATCAGCCCGAAATGCCAACACCCGGCGGTGATACGACTGCGTACACCGGCGTGCTACTGACAGGTGGGGGATAGTGACTGATCTGCGCAGGCTGTTTGTTCCCACACGGCACGACCACAGCGTTGACCGCTGAATCGACTACCGCTATGCGCTGGGAAGCTGGCATGTGCTGATCTTTTTGAAGGGATAAAGACGCAGGAACTATAACCAGCCGCCAACCGTTTTTGCAATCACTTCACCCAAGCGTTTTGCGTGGCAGAGTTTTCATGCCGGCAACGAAAGTCGCTCGTTATAATGCTGGCCAGTTTTTTTTCAAGGATTTCACATGTTTGCTCTGCCCTGGCTGTACCTCGTGCTGCTTTCCATTGGTTATGTACTGGCCCTGACCTACGGGCAACTGGGCATGCTGGCGGCGGTCTCCGTGGTCATGCTGCTGATCGCGGGTTACGCCGTGCGCCAGCAACGCAACCAGTGGGCGCGTTACCTCGGGCACGGCTTGTTTATCGTACTGGCACTGGGCCTGGCGATGCATTGGTTGCCAGGTTTCTACAACGGCCGTGGCATCGCGCCTCAACGCTTTACGCCTGATTCGGTGCCCTTCTCGATGTACCTCAACCAGGACAAACCGCTGATCGGCTTCTGGCTGCTGCTGGCCTGCCCCTGGATCGTGGCACGCAGGTCATTGCGCCTGTCGATCTGCGTCACGGCGTTGGCCTTGACCCTGACGGCAGTCGCGGCGCTCGGCGGCGCAATGTTGCTGGGGATGATCAGTTGGGCGCCCAAATGGCCGGAACAGGCGTGGCTGTGGGTATTGAACAACCTGCTGCTGGTGACCCTGGTTGAAGAGGCGTTGTTTCGTGGCTACATCCAGGGCGGCCTGAGCGAGCGCTTCAAACACCTGCCTTACGGCGAGAATGTGGCACTGCTGCTGGCCTCGCTGTTATTCGGTTTGGTGCACCTGGGCGCGGGTTGGCATTGGGTATTGCTGGCCAGCATCGCCGGGGTCGGTTATGGCCTGGCTTATCGCTTTGGCGGGTTGGGCGCGGCAATCGCCACGCACTTCGGGCTGAACCTGCTTCACTTCGGGCTGTTTACCTACCCGATGCTGGCCGGCTGATTATTGCAAAAATAAGTTAAATAAAAGCCCGCAAGCGCCGATAACCCCTGAAAGCCTTGCGGATTGAACAACCATGCGTAATAACCAACCCGTTACCCAGCGCGAACGTACCTTCCCCGCTCAGCAACGGTTGATCTCCACCACAGACGCCAAAGGCGTGATTACCTACTGCAACGACGCGTTCGTCGAAATCAGTGGGTTCACCCGCGACGAACTGGTCCGAGCGCCGCACAACCTGGTGCGTCACCCGGATGTTCCGTCGGCTGTGTTCGCGCACATGTGGTCCACGCTCAAACAAGGCTTGCCATGGATGGGCATCGTCAAGAACCGCTGCAAGACCGGCGATCACTACTGGGTTAACGCCTATGTGACACCGGTCTTCGATGGCAACCAGGTGATCGGCTACGAATCGGTGCGCATCAAGCCCACCGCCGAGCAGATCCGCCGGGCCGAAGCGCTCTATCAACGCATCAACCAGGGCAAGTCGGCCGTACCGCAGCGCGACAAGTGGCTGCCGGTGTTGCAGGACTGGCTGCCGTTTATCCTGGTCAGCCAGCTGAGCTTCATGATCGGTGCATCGCTCAACTCCCACTGGGGCTTTGCCCTGGCGGCGGGCCTGTCGGTGCCACTGGGTCTGTTGGGGCTGAGCTGGCAGCAGCGCGGCCTGAAGCGTTTGCTGCGTTTGGCCGAACAGACCACCTCCGACCCGCTGATTGCGCAGATGTACACCGACAGCCGGGGCGCCCAGGCGCGGCTGGAGATGTCGATTCTCAGCCAGGAAGCGCGCTTGAAGACCTGTCTGACACGTTTGCAAGACACGGCCGAGCACCTCAACGACCAGGCGGCGCGGTCCAACACCCTGGCGCATAACAGCTCCAGTGGCCTGGAACGCCAACGCGTGGAAACCGAGCAGGTGGCCACGGCGGTCAACCAGATGGCAGCGACCACTCAGGAAGTCGCCAGCCATGTACAGCGTACGGCGGACGCCACCCAGGAAGCCAATCGCCTGACCGGTCGCGGCCGCGACATCGCCGGGGAAACCCGCGAGGCGATCCAGCGCCTGTCGGTGGCCGTGGGCGAGACGGGTGTGACCGTCACCCAACTGGCCAAGGACAGCGATGAAATCGGCGGCGTGGTCGATGTGATCAAAGGCATTGCCGACCAGACCAACCTGCTGGCACTGAACGCGGCCATTGAAGCGGCGCGCGCCGGTGAGATGGGCCGAGGTTTTGCGGTGGTGGCTGACGAAGTTCGCCAACTGGCGCAGCGCACCGCCGAGTCCACCGGGCAGATCCATACGCTGATCGCCAAGCTGCAACACACCGCAGCGGCGGCCGTACAAACCATGGACGCCGGGCATCGCCAGGCTGAAGAAGGTGTGGCGCGGGTGATGGAGGCGGATCAGGCGTTGGTGGGCATCAGTGAGGCGGTGGCCAATATCACCGACATGACCACGCAGATTGCCGCCGCGACCGAAGAGCAAAGCGCAGTGGCCGAAGAGATCAGCCGTAACATCAGCACAATTGCGCTGTTGGCGGACCAGACCTCGGAGCAGGCGATGAACTCGGCGCAGTTGAGTGAAGAGCTGACGCATACAGCCAATACCCAGTATTCGCTGGTAGAGCGTTTTAACCGGTAGACCCTTGTGGCGAGGGAGCTTGCTCCCGCTAAAGGGCGAAGCGCTCCCAAGATTTTGGGGCCGCTGCGCAGCCCAGCGGGAGCAAGCTCCCTCGCCACGGTTTCAGTGAACGCCCAAAAACTCAGCCACCTTCACCGCAGCCGCCTCCAAATGCTGCTCATGACTAAACCCCGAAGCCTTCAACGGCTTTAAATCATGATCCCCCGCCACCAGCCACATCACGTCGATGCTCGGCGATAACACATACCCCTCCACCGCCGCCCGATTACCCAGCGCATCGCGCTCGCCCTGCACAATCAACGTCGGCACCTTCAACCCGGCCAGATGTTCGACCCGAGGTTTTTCCGGCTTGCCCACCGCATAAAACGGATAACCCAAACACACCAGCCCGTCAGCCCCCAGCTCATCGGCCAACAAACTGGCCATGCGCCCACCCATGGACTTGCCGCCAACCGCCAGCTTCCCAGCGACATGACGTCGCACCTCGGCATACACCTCACGCCAGCATTCGAGCAGTTTCGGCGCCGGGTTCGGCGGGCGTTTACCGCCGTCCACGCGGCGTTGAGCCATGTACGGGAACTCGAAGCGCAACACGTTCACACCATGCCCGGCAAGGCGTGCAGCCATGTCGTTCATGAAGGATGAGTCCATCGGTGCACCGGCGCCGTGAGCCAGGATCAGCGTCACAGGTTTGCGTGCGATAGCCACGGTCGCGGCATCCCACAACCAGCCTCGCTCGCGCACACACTGCGCCCATTGATCCCCGTCAATACTGGCCTTGTGCTCTTTGCCCATGCTTGCCTCGCTTTTTAGTCTGCCTATAACTCCAGCCCAAGTGCCGCATTTGCTTGGGTTGAACCGTGGATGGGGAACCATGAACACTACTTTAAGTACCGCCTATAACTACAAGGTGGTCCGCCAATTCGCCATTATGACGGTGGTGTGGGGCATCGTCGGCATGGGGCTCGGGGTTTTTCTCGCCGCCCAATTGGTTTGGCCTGCACTCAATTTCGATTTGCCCTGGACCAGCTTCGGCCGTTTGCGCCCGCTGCACACCAACGCGGTGATCTTTGCTTTCGGTGGCTGCGCGCTGTTCGCCAGCTCGTTCTACTCGGTGCAGCGTACCTGCCAGACGCAGCTGTTCGCGCCAAAAATCGCCGCGTTCTGCTTCTGGGGCTGGCAGTTGGTCATCCTCCTGGCCGCGATCACCTTGCCGCTGGGTTACACCAGCTCCAAGGAATACGCCGAGCTGGAATGGCCGATCGACATCCTCATCACCATTGTCTGGGTGGCCTACGCCATCGTGTTCTTCGGCACGGTGATGAAACGCAACACCAAGCACATCTACGTGGGCAACTGGTTCTTCGGTGCGTTCATTATCACCGTGGCCATCCTGCATATCGTCAACAACCTGGAAATCCCGGTCAGCCTGACCAAGTCCTACTCCCTCTACGGCGGTGCGACGGATGCCATGGTGCAATGGTGGTATGGGCATAACGCGGTAGGCTTTTTCCTCACCGCAGGCTTCCTGGGGATGATGTATTACTTCGTGCCCAAGCAGGCCGAACGTCCGGTGTATTCCTATCGTTTGTCCATCGTGCACTTCTGGGCGCTGATCACCCTGTACATCTGGGCCGGCCCCCACCACTTGCACTACACCGCGCTGCCGGACTGGGCACAGTCGCTGGGCATGGTGATGTCGCTGGTACTGCTGGCACCCAGCTGGGGCGGCATGATCAACGGCATGATGACCCTCTCGGGCGCCTGGCATAAGTTGCGCAGCGACCCGATTCTGCGCTTCCTGGTGGTCTCTCTAGCCTTCTACGGCATGTCGACCTTCGAAGGGCCGATGATGGCCATCAAGACGGTCAACGCCCTCTCCCACTACACCGACTGGACCATCGGCCACGTACACGCCGGCGCCCTCGGCTGGGTGGCGATGATTTCCATCGGCGCGCTGTACCACATGATCCCGAAAATCTTCGGCCGCGAGCAGATGTACAGCCTTGGCCTGATCAACGCGCACTTCTGGCTGGCCACCATCGGCACCGTGCTCTACATCGCTTCGATGTGGGTCAACGGCATTGCCCAGGGCCTGATGTGGCGTGCGGTCAACGAAGACGGCACCTTGACCTACTCCTTCGTCGAAACCCTGGTGGCCAGCCACCCTGGCTTCATCGTGCGGTTGGTGGGCGGTGCGATCTTCCTCAGCGGCATGTTGCTGATGGCTTACAACACCTGGCGCACCGTGCGCTCGGCGCAACCTGCCGAAGTCACCGCTGCGGCGCAGATGGCCTGAGGAGTCGATGATGAAACACGAAACGATTGAAAAGAACGTCGGCCTGTTGATGCTGCTGATGGTGCTTGCCGTGAGCATCGGCGGCCTGACCCAGATCGTCCCGCTGTTCTTCCAGGACGTCACCAACAAACCGGTCGAAGGCATGAAGCCCTACACCGCACTGCAACTGGAAGGGCGCGATATCTACATCCGCGAAGGCTGTGTGCAGTGCCACTCGCAGATGATCCGCCCGTTCCGCGCCGAAACCGAGCGCTACGGCCACTACTCGGTAGCCGGCGAAAGCGTGTGGGACCACCCGTTCCTGTGGGGTTCCAAGCGCACCGGGCCGGACCTGGCGCGCGTCGGCGCACGCTACTCGGACGACTGGCACCGCGCGCACTTGTACAACCCGCGCAACGTGGTGCCGGAGTCAAAAATGCCGGCCTACCCCTGGCTGGTCACCGCGCAGGTCGACAGCAGCCACACCGAGACCAAGTTGAAAGTGATGCGCACCCTCGGCGTGCCGTACACCGACGACGACATCAGTGGCGCCGTCGCCAGCCTCAAGGGCAAGACCGAGATGGACGCGCTGGTTTCGTACCTGCAAGTGCTCGGCACTGCCATCAAGAGCAAGAGGTGAGCCATGGGATTTGAATTCGATGCGGGCACCATCCGCGGCCTTGGCACGCTGGTGGTCGCCATCGCCTTTATCGGCCTGTCGCTGTGGGTGTTCAACAACCGGCGCAATGCGGACTTCGAGCAGGCCCGCCTGCTGCCGTTTGCCGATGAACCTTCCCCATCCGACGCTCAAGAAGAGCCTGCAACAAGGAGCACCCAGCCATGACTACCTTTTGGAGTACATGGATCTGCGTATTGACCCTCGGCAGCCTGATCGGGCTGACCTGGCTGTTGGTCGGCACCCGCAAGGGCGAGACCAAAGGCAGCGTGGACCAGACCATGGGCCATGCCTTCGACGGCATCGAGGAATACGACAACCCGCTGCCCCAGTGGTGGTTCATGCTGTTCGCAGGCACCCTGGTGTTTGCGGTCGGCTACCTGATCCTCTACCCGGGCCTGGGCAACTGGAAAGGCGTATTGCCGGGCTATGAAGACGGCTGGACCCAGACCAAGGAATGGGACAAGGAAATGGCCAGGGCGGACGCCAAGTTCGGGCCGATCTTCGCCAAATTCTCGGCCATGCCGGTGGAGGAAGTGGCCAAAGACCCGCAGGCGCTGAAAATGGGTGGGCGCCTGTTCGCCTCCAACTGCGCGGTGTGCCACGGCTCGGATGCCAAGGGCGCGTATGGCTTCCCGAACCTGGCGGACAACCTCTGGCGCTGGGGCGGCTCGGCTGAAGCGATCAAGGCGACGATCATGAGCGGGCGCCATGCGGCGATGCCGGCCTGGGGTGAAATCCTCGGTGAAGACGGCGTGAAGAACGTCGCCGCTTATGTGCGGCATGACTTGGCCAAGCTGCCATTACCGGCCGACAACACCGCCGACCTGGTGGCCGGCCAGGCCGCGTTCAACACCACCTGCGTGGCGTGCCATGGCCCACAAGGCCACGGCATGGAGCCGATGGGCGCGCCGAACCTGACCGAGCCCGCCGGTTTTATCTACGGCACCAGCCTGGCCCAGTTGCAGCAGACCATCCGCCACGGGCGCCAAGGGCAGATGCCGGCGCAGGAGGTACTGCAAGGCAATGACAAGGTGCACCTGCTGGCGGCGTACGTGTACAGCCTGTCCCATAACGCTGATGGCGCAACGCCAGAAAGCCAACCTGAGTAACTGCTGACCTGTGGCGAGGGAGCTTGCTCCCGCTGGGCTGCGAAGCGGCCCCAAAATCCTGGGAGCGCTACGCACTCCAGCGGGAGCAAGCTCCCTCGCCACAGGTTCACCTCGCGGCCAAGTGTCGCACCCTTCCCAAGTCCAACTTTCCCCTCCTCACTTTCGGGTCTACGCTTGTTCCCACAGTGGACCAATCCTGGCCTACGCGACGGTATTCGTTGCGCCCCTGAAAATTCCTGTCCACTTGATCAGCTTTCCATTTCCGATTTTGTCCCTACGCAAAACATGGAAAGGGCGCAGAATCTGGCTCGGAACGCATTGATACAGGTCAGTCATTGCGTTGCAATGGCCCCTCGCTTTCTCCATACTTGCGGCCGATTTTACCTATAAAAAAACCTAAACCGTGGAACCTTAGAATGAGCACAGCAATCAGTCCGACTGCTTATAACTATAAGGTAGTCCGCCAGTTCGCCATCATGACGGTGGTCTGGGGGATCCTTGGCATGGGGCTCGGGGTGTTCATCGCCTCGCAATTGGTTTGGCCGGAATTGAATTTCGGTTTGCCATGGACGACCTTCGGCCGCCTGCGCCCGCTGCACACCAACCTGGTGATTTTTGCCTTCGGTGGTTGTGCGCTATTTGCCACCTCCTACTATGTCGTGCAGCGAACCTGCCAGACGCGACTGATCTCCGATGGCCTCGCCGCCTTCACCTTCTGGGGCTGGCAAGCCGTAATCCTCGGCGCCATCATTACCCTGCCGCTGGGCTACACCACCACCAAGGAATACGCCGAGCTGGAATGGCCGATCGCGATTTTGCTCGCCATCGTCTGGGTGACCTACGCGGTGGTGTTCTTCGGCACCATCGTCAAGCGCAAGACCAAGCACATCTATGTGGGCAACTGGTTCTACGGTGCCTTCATCCTGGTGACGGCGATGCTGCACATCGTCAACCACGCATCCTTGCCGGTGAGCTGGTTCAAGTCTTACTCGGCCTATGCCGGGGCGACCGACGCAATGATCCAGTGGTGGTACGGCCACAACGCCGTGGGATTCTTCCTCACCACCGGTTTCCTGGGGATGATGTACTACTTCGTGCCCAAGCAGGCCGAACGCCCGATCTATTCGTATCGCCTGTCCATCGTGCACTTCTGGGCGCTGATCACCCTGTACATCTGGGCCGGTCCCCACCACCTGCACTACACCGCACTGCCGGACTGGGCGCAGTCGTTGGGCATGGCCATGTCGATCATCCTGCTGGCCCCAAGCTGGGGCGGCATGATCAACGGCATGATGACGCTGTCGGGCGCCTGGCATAAATTGCGCACCGACCCGATCCTGCGCTTTCTGGTGGTATCGCTGGCGTTCTACGGCATGTCGACCTTCGAAGGGCCGATGATGGCCATCAAGACGGTCAACTCGCTGTCCCACTACACCGACTGGACCATCGGCCACGTACACGCCGGGGCGCTGGGCTGGGTGGCGATGATTTCCATCGGCGCGCTGTACCACATGATCCCCAAACTGTTCGGCCGCGTGCAGATGCACAGTGTCGGGCTGATCAACGCGCATTTCTGGCTGGCCACCATCGGCACCGTGCTCTACATCGCCTCGATGTGGGTCAACGGCATCACCCAGGGCCTGATGTGGCGTGCCATCAACGATGACGGCACCCTCACCTACTCCTTCGTCGAAGCGCTGCAAGCCAGCCATCCGGGTTACATCGTGCGCGCACTGGGCGGTGCATTCTTTGCCTCCGGCATGTTCCTGATGGCTTACAACGTCTGGCGCACTGTGCGTGCTTCCGACCCGGTAGAAGCCGAAGCCGCCGCCAAGATCGCCGTTGTGGGAGCTCACTGATGAAGCATGAAGTAGTCGAGAAGAATATCGGCCTGCTGGCCTTCTTCATGGTCATCGCCGTGAGTATCGGCGGCCTGACCCAGATCGTTCCGTTGTTTTTCCAGGACGTGACCAACAAGCCGGTCGAAGGCATGAAGCCGCGCACCGCCCTTGAAGTCGAAGGCCGCGACGTCTACATCGCCAACGGCTGTGTGGGTTGCCACTCGCAGATGATCCGCCCGTTCCGTGCAGAAACCGAACGCTACGGCCACTACTCGGTGGCCGGTGAAAGCGTGTGGGACCACCCGTTCCTGTGGGGCTCCAAACGTACCGGCCCGGACCTGGCCCGTGTCGGCGGGCGTTACTCCGATGACTGGCAGCGCGCGCACTTGTACAACCCGCGCAACGTGGTGCCAGAGTCGAAAATGCCGGCGTACCCGTTCCTGGTGGAAAACAAGCTCGACGGCAAGGACACCGCCAAGAAGCTCGAAGTCTTGCGCACCCTGGGCGTGCCCTACACCGATGAAGACATCGCCGGTGCAGCCGCTGCCGTGAAGGGCAAGACCGAAATGGACGCACTGGTGGCCTACCTGCAAGGCCTTGGCACCATCATCAAAAGCAAACGGTGATCTTCATGGATATCGGGATGATTCGTGGCCTGGGCACCGTTGTGGTGATGGTGGCCTTTGTCGGCCTGGCGCTGTGGGTGTTCAGCCCGCGCCGCAAGTCGGAGTTTGACGACGCGACCATGCTGCCCTTTGCAGATGATCCCGAGGCCATCAAGCACGTCGAGCAAGCTTCTAGGAGTAACAAAGAATGACTACGTTCTGGAGTCTGTACGTCACAGTCCTCAGTCTGGGTACCATTTTCGCCCTGACCTGGCTGCTGCTGTCGACCCGCAAGGGCCAGCGCACCGAACAAACGGACGAGACCGTCGGCCACTCGTTCGACGGCATCGAGGAGTACGACAACCCGCTGCCAAAATGGTGGTTCATGCTGTTTGTCGGCACCATCATCTTCGCCCTTGGCTACCTGGCGCTGTACCCCGGCCTGGGCAACTGGAAAGGCCTGTTGCCGGGCTACAACTACCTCGACAATGACAAGCAAACCCCCTTCGCCAACGGCCAGACCGGCTGGACCGGCGTGCACGAATGGGAAAAGGAGATGGCCAAGTCGGACGCCAAGTTCGGCCCGATCTTCGCCAAATTCGCCGCGATGCCGATTGAAGAAGTCGCCAAAGACCCGCAAGCCTTGAAGATGGGCGGCCGTTTGTTCGCCTCCAACTGCTCGGTGTGCCACGGCTCCGACGCCAAAGGCGCCTATGGTTTCCCCAACCTGACCGACGCCGATTGGCGCTGGGGTGGCGAGCCGGCCACCATCAAGGAAACCATCATGAAAGGCCGCCACGCGGTTATGCCGGCCTGGGCCGAGGTCATTGGCGAACAAGGCGTGGCCGACGTGGCGGGCTTTGTGGTGACCAACCTCGATGGCCGCAAACTTCCGGAAGGCGCCAAGGCCGACGTAGCCAACGGCGAGAAACTCTTCGCCGCCAACTGCGTAGCCTGCCACGGCCCGGCCGGTAAGGGCACCCCAGCCATGGGCGCGCCGGATCTGACCCACCCGGGTGCATTCATTTACGGTTCGAGCTTTGCGCAACTGCAGCAAACCATCCGTTATGGCCGTCAAGGCCAAATGCCGGCGCAGGAGTTGCTGCAAGGCAATGACAAGGTGCATTTGCTAGCGGCGTATGTTTACAGCTTGTCCCATGAGGATAAAGTGCCAGAGGCGCAATAAAACCTGAAAAATACAACCCCCCCTGCTGCTCAGCTAAGTGCCCGGATAGAGATTTTCGCATTTAGCTGATCAGTGGATCAGTGGATCAGGGCTGAAGCCCTTGTCCAGCATGGCCTTCACCAAAAAAACGCGCACTAAAAATACGTGAAAACTTTTCTTCAGGCACTTACTAAATAGAAAGAGCGCAAAGTCACCGGTGGTGAGGGAACTAGCACCCTCGCCACCAGGGCGGCGACGCCGCGAGTTCATGAACTTAGCGTTGTTACCTGCAACACCAATCACATTAGACCAGGTATTACCCTAACAAAACCAACGGAGCGTTATTTTCATCACGTTCACACTTATCATCAACGATGGTGACACGCAGAAACCCCACCTGCTTTAGTTCAGGCGGGGTTTGACAACATACCGCGACTCACACGTCGAACCACACCAAACAATTTAATGTACAGGCGAGATTATGCGAGCTCAAATATCAAGCTTATGAGGGAGGGTATGCAAACCAAACGGTCTCACACTTGTATCAGAAACTCCAGCGGATATCACACCCTTCTGCGCTCGCTTGGGGTTAATGACATTTTGAATACTCTGCTTGTCAATTTTACCATCAACGTTTCCTTTGCCATCGGCATCGAGTTTATGCATAAGCTCTGGGCGATCGAGGATCTCTTGAGCCAACATGGAATCGTCCCAAGACAGACCAGAACGAGCAGGATCGGTAGCAGCCTGCTTGAGTGATTTTAGCGTGATAAATCCTTTGTTCTCAGGATCCTCAAACTTATCAAAGTTTCCTGCTAGTTGCGTGCTGATTTCTTTATCGCTCCAATCCCTAAAGGGTGTAACAGCCCCCCCCTTTGCATCACCGCTCAGCAGCGGCGCATGATCAGCCAACAAAGTTTTGAATCCTGTAGCAAGAATTGCGTCCATATAACCCTCATCATTTAAGTTAAGTACCCCAATAGAAAACCTGCGTATTAAGCGGATCCACGCATTCGACTGAAGCACTGAAAGCACCTGAAAAATCTCTTCAGAAACTTTTGCAAGCTCTGACTAATCACCAAAAACAAAACGTTGGTTCCCAATAAATAAATCTCGTTACACTCCAGCAAACCTCTACGCGAATATCACCACTCTGACAGTGCACTCCCAATGCCATGAGATATTGATGGAGCAGGTGCCCCTCTATCGATTTCTCCCGGCGAACTGACGCTTACCGGCCAAACCGTCCAGACTTCACAAGTAAATTGATCCTTTCCAGGCAGGAATGCGCTACCGCTCGTAGACCCAGGCTTGCAGCGCCCCACCGCAGAGTAGTAACGTAACTACATCCTATCCACCGAAGGGGGCCGCCCCATGACCATCACGACCATTTCCAGCCGCGAATTCAACCAAGACACAAGCGGTGCCAAAAAAGCCGCGCGCCAAGGCCCGGTTTTTATCACTGACCGCGGCAAGCCTGCCCATGTACTGCTAAGCATTGAGGACTACCAAAAACTGACAGGCCTCAATGCCGACATCGTTGACCTGCTGGTGATGCCGGAGGCGGCCGATATCGACTTTGAAACCGAACGTGCCGTAATCACTCATCGACCCGTGGACCTTTCTTGAATGTATCTACTCGACACCAACGTAATCTCTGAACTTCGCAAACCTCAGGCTGACGCCAGAGTGGTCGCCTGGGCAAAAAGCGTTATCGCCCCGCGCATGTTTATCTCGGCCATTACGTTGAAAGAGTTGGAAACCGGAGTCTTGCGCATCGAGCGTCGAGACCCGGCGCAAGGGAAGGTTTTGCGGACCTGGCTGAAACGCCATGTGATGCCGGCTTTCGATGCCAGGATCCTGCCGGTTGACGCTGCGGTTGCACTGCGTTGTGCGCATTTGCATGTTCTGGATCGAGCCAATGAAAGTGATGCGCTGATCGCCGCTACCGCGCTGGTTCATGGGCTGACCGTTGTTACGCGCAACGTCAATGACTTCCGGTCCAGCGGCGTGCCCCTGATTAATCCGTGGGACGAATGACCGCCTTACCTGCAAAAACCATCCATACTTGCCAAGTCAATTGATCCAGATCACGTACACCATCAATTGATTTCCCCCAACGCGACCAAAGGTCGCACCCTTTGCAGGCCATCGGGGGCGTATCATCAGGCCACTGCAACACCCTTAATTTGACCCCGGTTGGCACGTACTGGCCGAGGCAAATCTCCACCGCCGTGGGATGCAATGATGAGCAACCAGATACCGGTACATGACGTTACCCCGCCTGCCAAAAATTCGAATAACAGCGTGGACCTCTACGCGTCGCGAGAGAAAATCTACACCCGTGCCTTCACCGGCCTGTTCCGCAACCTGCGCATGCTCGGTGGTGCCGGGTTGTTCCTGCTCTACTTCGGCACCGTGTGGCTGAATTGGGGCGGTCACCAGGCGGTGTGGTGGAACCTGCCGGAGCGTAAGTTCTTTATTTTTGGTGCGACCTTCTGGCCCCAGGATTTCATCCTGCTCTCGGGCATTCTTATCGTTGCGGCGTTTGGCCTGTTCTTTATCACCGTGTATGCCGGGCGTGTGTGGTGCGGCTATACCTGCCCGCAAAGCGTATGGACATGGATCTTCATGTGGTGCGAGAAGGTCACCGAAGGCGACCGCAATCAGCGTATCAAGCTCGACAAGGCGCCCATGGGCGCGAACAAATTCCTGCGTAAATTCAGCAAGCACACGCTGTGGCTGTTGATCGGCTTTGCCACCGGCATGACCTTCGTCGGCTACTTCTCGCCCATTCGCGAACTGGTGTTCGACTTCTTCACCGGTCAGGCCGATGGCTGGTCGTATTTCTGGGTCGGTTTCTTCACCCTGGCCACCTACGGAAACGCCGGCTGGCTGCGCGAACAGGTGTGCATCTACATGTGCCCGTACGCGCGTTTCCAGAGCGTTATGTTCGACAAAGACACCCTGATCGTGTCCTACGACCCGCGCCGCGGCGAAGTGCGTGGCCCGCGCAAAAAAGGCACCGACTACAAGGCCCAGGGCCTGGGTGATTGCATCGATTGCACGATGTGCGTGCAGGTGTGCCCGACCGGCATCGACATCCGCGACGGCCTGCAAATCGAGTGCATCGGTTGCGCCGCCTGTATCGACGCCTGCGACAACATCATGGACAAAATGGACTACCCACGCGGCCTGATCAGCTACACCACCGAGCACAACCTGTCCGGGCAGAAAACCCATAAGCTGCGCCCGCGCCTGATCGGTTATGCGTTGGTGCTGCTGGCGATGATCGGCCTGTTGGCCGGTGCATTTTTCATGCGCTCGCTGGTGGGCTTCGACGTCAGCAAGGACCGCGTGCTGTACCGCGAAAACGCCGAAGGCCGCATCGAAAACGTCTACAGCCTGAAGATCATGAACAAGGACCAGCGCGACCACACCTACGTGCTCGACGCTTCGGGCCTGCCCGACCTCAAGCTGCAAGGCCGCCGCGAGATCAAGGTCGCCGCCGGGGAAATCTTCAGCATGCCGGTAGAGCTGTCCAGCGCCCCTGAGCAACTGCCGTCGAGCACCAACGAGGTGAAATTCATCCTCAGGGATGCCGATGACGACAGCGTCCACATTGAAGCCAAGAGCCGATTCATCGGCCCACAAGTCCGCTAATTAAAAGAGAGCACAACAATGCCCGCAGCTACTGCCGCAAGCCCTTGGTACAAGCACCTCTGGCCCTGGATCATCATCGGGATCCTGGCCTGCTCGGTGACCTTGACCTTGTCCATGGTGACCATTGCGGTGAAGAACCCGGACAACCTGGTCAACGACAACTACTACGAGGCCGGCAAAGGCATCAACCGCTCCCTGGACCGTGAACGCTTGGCCCAGACCCTGCAATTGCGCGGCAAGCTGCACCTGGACGAACTCACCGGTGAAGTCGAGTTGCAACTCAGCGGCTACAGCAACCCCAATACCCTTGAGCTGAACCTGATTTCCCCGACCCAGCCGCAGAAGGATCGCAAGATCAACCTGACCCGCAGCGACAGCGAACCCGGCCGCTACATCGGCCAGGTCACCGACAAGGTAGAGGGCCGGCGCTTTGTGGAATTGCTCGGCGTAGAGGGCGACAAGACCTGGCGCCTGTTCGAAGAAGAAGAGGTCAGCCACGACAAGGACTTGCTGTTGGGTGATGAACCGTTGCAGGGTGCCGAAGACCTGAAAAAGTAAAACCCTTGCGCTTCGCGCATCGCGGGCAAGCCCGCTCCCACAGTGGATCGCGGTCTCCTGTGGGAGCCGGGCTTGCCCGCGATGAGGCCCTCCCAGCCGATATAGATTTCACACCATGACCAGCCCAACCCCCTGCTACCACTGCGCCCTGCCCGTCCCGCCCGGCAGCCGGTTTACCGCCGACATCCTCGGCGAGCGCCGCGAACTCTGCTGCCCAGGCTGCCAGGCAGTGGCCGAGGCGATTGTGGCCGGTGGGCTGGAAAGCTATTACCAACACCGCAGCGAAGCCTCGGCCAACCCCGAGGCGCTGCCGGTGCAACTGGTCGACGAACTGGCGCTGTACGACCGCGCCGACGTGCAAAAACCCTTTGTGCGTCACGAGGGCGATCTGGCCGAAACCACCCTGTTGATGGAAGGCATCAGCTGCGCCGCCTGTGGCTGGCTGATCGAGAAACACCTGCGCAGCCTGCCCGCGGTGGCCGAGGCGCGACTGAACCTGTCCAACCACCGCCTGCACGTGCGCTGGGCCGACGGCCAATTGCCGCTGAGCCAGGTGCTCACCGAGCTGCGCCATATCGGCTATGCCGCCCACCCTTACCAGGCCGATCGCGCCGCCGAGCAATTGGCCAGCGAAAACCGCCGAGCCTTGCGCCAACTGGGCGTGGCGGGGCTGCTGTGGTTCCAGGCGATGATGGCGACCATGGCCACCTGGCCGGAATTCAATATCGACCTGAGCCCGGAGTTGCATGTGATCCTGCGCTGGGTGGCGATGTTCCTGACTACGCCCATCGTGTTCTACAGCTGTGCGCCGTTCTTCAAAGGTGCACTGCGCGACCTGCGCACACGCCATCTGACCATGGACGTGTCAGTGTCCCTGGCGATTGGCGGCGCGTACCTGGCGGGCATCTGGACCGCCATTACCGGCACTGGCGAGCTGTACTTCGACGCGGTGGGCATGTTCGCGCTGTTCCTGCTCGCCGGGCGCTATCTGGAACGCCGGGCGCGGGAACGCACCGCAGCCGCCACCGCACAACTGGTCAACCTGTTGCCCGCGTCATGCTTACGGCTTAAAGGCGACGGTCAGAGCGAGCGCATCCTGCTCAGCGAATTGGCCGTGGGCGACCGCGTGCTGGTGCATCCCGGCGCCGTGCTGCCGGCCGATGGAGTGATTCTCGACGGCCAGTCGAGCATTGATGAATCCCTGCTCACCGGCGAATACCTGCCGCAGCCGCGCAACGTCGGCGATGCGGTCACCGCCGGCACACTCAACGTCGAAGGGGCGCTGAGCGTCGAGGTGCGCGCCTTGGGGCATGACACCCGCCTGTCTGCCATCGTGCGCCTGCTGGAACGCGCCCAAGCCGAGAAGCCGCGCCTGGCGCAAATCGCTGATCGCGCTGCGCAATGGTTTCTGCTGTGCTCGCTGATCGCGGCCGCGCTGATCGGCCTGCTGTGGTGGGAGTTGGACGCATCACGTGCGTTCTGGATTGTGCTGGCGATGCTGGTGGCAACCTGCCCTTGCGCGTTGTCCCTGGCCACACCGACCGCGCTCACCGCCGCCACCGGCACACTGCACAAACTCGGGTTGCTGCTGACCCGCGGCCATGTGCTGGAAGGCCTGAACCAGATAGACACAGTGATTTTCGACAAGACCGGCACCCTCACCGAAGGCCGCCTGGCCCTGCGTGCCATCCGTCCTCTAAGCTCGTTGAACAGCGACGACTGCCTGGGCCTTGCCGCCGCGCTGGAAAACCGCTCCGAGCACCCGATTGCTCGCGCCTTCGGGCGTGCGCCGCTGGCTGCCGAGGAAGTCCTGAGCTTCCAAGGCTTAGGCCTGGAAGGTCGCGTGGGCGAGCGTCAATTGCGCATCGGCCAACCGGGTTTTGTATGCCAATTGAGCGGCTGCGCGATTCCCGCCTCGCCGGACGAAGCAGGCCAATGGTTGCTGCTGGGCGATCATGAAGGCGCCCTCGCCTGGTTCGTGCTCGATGACCGCCTGCGCAGCGATGCGCCCGCCCTGCTGGCCGCGTGCAAAGCGCGAGGCTGGCGCACGCTGCTCTTGTCGGGCGACAGCTCGCCGATGGTCGCCAGTGTGGCGCTGGAGCTGGGGATCGACGAGGCCAAAGGCGGCTTGCGCCCCGACGACAAACTGCAGGTGCTGCAACAGCTGCACAAGCAAGGCCGCAAGGTGCTGATGCTCGGCGACGGCGTCAACGATGTGCCCGTGCTCGCCGCCGCCGATATCAGCGTGGCGATGGGCTCGGCCACCGACCTGGCAAAAACCAGCGCCGATGCCGTGCTGCTGTCCAACCGCCTCGACGCGCTGGTGCAGGCGTTTACCCTGGCGCGACGTACACGGCGAGTAATCATCGAAAACCTGCTGTGGGCCGGGCTGTACAATGGCCTTATGCTGCCGTTTGCCGCCCTCGGCTGGATCACGCCGATCTGGGCCGCGATCGGCATGTCGCTCAGCTCGTTGATCGTGGTGCTCAACGCCTTGCGCCTGACTCGCCTGCCGAGCCCGCCAGTAAACAGTGCCACCCTAGTAACCCGCCCGCTGCCGGCTTGAGCCGCGTGGGCCTGGAGTACCGATGCCAGCTCTTTACGTGATGATTCCGGCGGCGCTGCTGTTAGTCGGCGTGGCCATTTACATTTTCTTCTGGGCGGTGGACAGCGGTCAGTACGACGACCTCGACGGCCCGGCCCACAGCGTGCTGTTCGACGACCAGGACCCGAACCACCTGGCGGGTGTCGACGAAGCCAACCGGGCCGAACAACCGCCCAAAGACCCGCCCCATGCTTGAGCTGGCGCCACTGCTGGTTTCGGCCTTGATCCTCGGGCTCCTGGGCGGCGGCCATTGCCTGGGCATGTGCGGCGGGCTGATGGGTGCGCTGACGCTGGCAATCCCCAAGGAACAACGCAGCCGCCGTTTTCGCCTGCTGCTCGCCTACAACCTGGGGCGCATCCTCAGCTACGCCGCCGCCGGGTTACTGATCGGCCTGGCCGGCTGGGCAGTGGCCAACAGCCCGGCGGCGATGTTCATGCGCGTGCTCGCCGGGTTGTTGCTGATCAGCATGGGCTTGTACCTGGCGGGCTGGTGGAGCGGCCTCACCCGCATCGAAAGCCTGGGGCGCGGCCTGTGGCGCTATATACAGCCGGTCGCCAACCGTTTGCTGCCGGTGTCCAGCCTGCCACGCGCATTATTGCTGGGCGCGCTGTGGGGCTGGTTGCCATGCGGCTTGGTCTACAGCACGCTGCTATGGGCGGCGAGCCAGGGTAATGCGCTGGACAGTGCTTTGCTGATGCTGGCCTTCGGGCTTGGAACTTGGCCCGTGCTACTGGCCACTGGCTTGGCGGCAGAACGTGTCACCGCGCTGCTGCGCAAACGCAGCGTGCGTGTGGCCGGTGGCGTGCTGGTGATTGTGTTTGGGGTATGGACGCTGCCAGGCCCGCATCAACATTGGCTAATGGGCCATTAAATCGCCATGTGGCATAGCGCCGCTCCCCGTTGATGCAAATCAAGATGGCACCTGCGACGCGCCCCTAGACTCGGCCCACTAGCCAATTCGGGGGACCGCCCGCATGCTCGACGCCATTCGTTGGGACACAGATCTGATTCACCGCTACGACTTGGCGGGGCCGCGCTACACGTCCTACCCCACCGCTGTACAATTCGACAGCCAGGTCGGCACTTTCGACCTGCTCCACGCCCTGCGCGACAGCCGCAAGGCCGTACGGCCCTTGTCGCTGTATGTGCATGTGCCGTTTTGCGCAAACATCTGCTATTACTGCGCCTGCAACAAGGTCATCACCAAAGACCGTGGCCGTGCCCAGGCCTACCTGCAACGCCTGGAGCAGGAAATCCAGCTGGTGGCTTGCCACCTCGACCCGAAACAGCCCGTGGAGCAACTGCACTTCGGCGGTGGCACCCCAACCTTTCTCAGCCACGACGAACTGCGCCAGGTGATGACGCGCCTGCGCCAGCACTTCAACTTGCTCGATGATGATTCCGGTGACTATGGCATCGAGATCGACCCGCGCGAAGCCGACTGGGCGACCATGGGGTTGCTGCGCGAACTGGGCTTCAACCGCGTAAGCATCGGCCTGCAGGACCTGGACCCCGAGGTGCAGCGTGCGGTCAACCGCCTGCAAAGCCTGGAAGAAACCCGTGCAGTGATCGATGCGGCGCGCACCTTGCAATTTCGCTCGATCAATATCGACCTGATCTACGGCCTGCCCAAGCAAACGCCGCTGAATTTTGCGCGCACCGTCGAAGAAGTGATCAACCTGCAACCGGATCGCCTGTCGGTGTTCAACTATGCGCACCTGCCCGAGCGCTTTATGCCGCAGCGGCGCATCAACACCGACGAGTTGCCCTCGCCGGCAGAAAAACTGCTGATGCTGCAAACCACCATCGAACAGTTGACCCGTGCCGGCTACCGTTACATCGGCATGGACCACTTTGCCCTGCCGGATGACGAACTGGCCGTGGCTCAGGAAGAAGGCACGCTGCAGCGTAACTTCCAGGGCTACACCACCCACGGGCATTGCGATTTGATTGGGCTGGGGGTTTCAGCAATCAGCCAGATCGGCGACCTGTATTGCCAGAACAGCAGTGACCTCAATCACTACCAGAACGCCCTCGCCGGGGCGCAACTGGCCACCAGCCGTGGCCTGGTCTGCACCACGGATGATCGTTTGCGCCGGGAAGTGATTCAGCAGTTGATCTGCAACTTCAGCCTGGCATTCGAGCGGATTGAACAGGCCTTCAACATCGATTTTCGCGGCTATTTCGACGAACTATGGCCACAGCTGGAGACAATGGCCGCCGACGGCCTGATCGAACTGGATGCCCACGGCATTCGCGTATTGCCGGCCGGGCGCTTGCTGGTGCGCTCGGTGTGCATGGTGTTCGATGCCTATCTGGAGCACCAGAACAGGCAGCGATTCTCGCGGGTGATCTAAAGGGCTTTATTTCGCCATCAAGC
The DNA here is from genome assembly GCF_030687515.1 of Pseudomonas sp. FP2338. NCBI lineage: Bacteria > Pseudomonadati > Pseudomonadota > Gammaproteobacteria > Pseudomonadales > Pseudomonadaceae > Pseudomonas > Pseudomonas sp. FP2338. The sequence continues at coordinate 4,685,385 of NZ_CP117436.1, forward strand.
TCATGGCTTCCATCTGAGCTTCAGGCGGCTCATCTTTCAGCGATTTGGCCAGTTGTGTTTGGGCGGTCATTAAACCGGCCTGTATCGTCGCCACGTCGCCCTGCAAACCTGCCACTTTGGCTTGGCGTGCTTCCGGGGACAACGTGGTGTCATTCATGGCTGCCGAGAGCTGAGCCATCTTTTCGGCAAGCTGCTTTTTCAGCTCGCGGATCATCTTCAGCAATTGTTTGATGTTGTCTTTCAGATTGCTTTCATCAATATCGCTATTGGAGGATTTCTCAGCCGAAGCCATGCCCATCCCCGCGCCGGAAATGACCACCTTCACGCCTTCAGCCGCATTAGGTTCAGCGGGCTTGGCCTCGGTGGCGGCCTTGGGCGCGGCGTCTTTATCCTTGGCCGCATCGGCGGCCTTCCAGACCGATAACGCTGCAACGTTGATCGATGGGTTTGAGACAGTGTTGACTGACATGATCTGAGCTCCAGCTCATAGAGAGACACCTGTGTATCGGCACCGATACAAATAGCTTTATACCGTTGCTGCTTTTTTGTACACGCTGGCCTCAGCCACCCTCGGTGCGTTACCCTTACGTCTTATGTGTGTTTTCCCACAAGGATTTAAGAAATGTCCGAGCCAGTTAAACTGCGCGCTCACAGCCAGGCTCACTGCAAGGATTGCAGCCTGGCCCCCCTCTGCCTGCCACTTTCGTTGAATTTGGAAGACATGGAAGCGCTGGACGAAATCGTTAAACGCGGTCGCCCGCTGAAAAAAGGCGAGTTTCTGTTTCGCCAGGGTGACAAATTCGATTCTGTCTATGCAGTACGTTCCGGCGCGCTGAAGACCTTCAGCCTGAGCGACGGCGGCGAGGAGCAGATCACCGGCTTCCACCTGCCCAGCGAACTGGTCGGGTTGTCTGGCATGGACACCGAGATTCACCCGGTGTCGGCCCAGGCCCTGGAGACGACCTCGGTGTGCGAAATCCCTTTCGAGCGCCTGGATGAATTGGCCCTGCAGCTGCCGCAACTGCGCCGCCAGTTGATGCGGGTGATGAGCCGCGAGATCCGTGACGACCAACAGATGATGTTGCTGCTGTCGAAGAAAACCGCCGACGAGCGCATTGCCACGTTTTTGGTCAACCTGTCGGCGCGCTTCCGTGCCCGTGGGTTCTCGGCCAACCAGTTCCGCCTGAGCATGTCGCGCAATGAAATCGGCAATTACCTGGGCCTGGCGGTGGAAACCGTGTCCCGCGTGTTTACCCGTTTCCAGCAAAACGAGCTGATTGCCGCCGAAGGCAAGGAAGTGCATATCCTCGACCCGATCCAGCTCTGCGCGCTGGCCGGGGGCTCGCTGGAAGTCTGAAGCGCACGCTTGCGGCCGCGCCAATCGGCAAGGCCGCAGGTATACTTCGAGTCCGTTTTCCGCTCCCAGGACTCTTCGACGATGACCTTCGATTCGTTCGACATCAAATCCCTGATCCGCCCCGTCATCGACTTCCCCAAGCCTGGGGTGATCTTTCGTGATATTACCCCGCTGTTCCAATCGCCCCGCGCCCTGCGCCTGGTGGCCGACAGCTTTGCCCAGCGTTATGTCGAGGCCGACTTTACCCACATCGGCGCGATGGATGCCCGTGGCTTCCTGATCGGCTCGATCATCGCCTACCAGTTGAACAAACCGCTGATCCTGTTCCGCAAACAGGGCAAGCTGCCGGCTGACGTGCTGGCCGAGGGTTACCAGACCGAATACGGCGAGGCCTTCCTCGAAGTGCACGCCGACAGCCTGTGCGACGGCGACTCGGTGCTGATGTTCGATGACCTGATCGCCACCGGCGGCACCTTGATTGCCGCGGCAAACCTGGTGCGCCGTATGGGCGCGAAAATCTTCGAAGCGGCGGCGATCATTGACCTGCCGGAGCTGGGTGGCTCGCAACGCCTGCAGGATATGGGTATTGCGACGTTCTGCCTGACGCAGTTTGGGTTGACCGAAGTTTAATCGCTGCCTGGGCCGGCGCTATCGCAGGCAAGCCAGCTCCCACAGGTGATCGCATTCCATTGTGGGAGCTGGCTTGCCTGCGATAGCGCCCGGAAGAACACCACTAATCAAAGCCCCATCTGCTTGCTGATAATTTCGTTCATCACCTCACGGGTACCACCGCCAATCGACAGAATGCGGTTATCCCGATACAGCCGTTCCACCAGACTGCCACGCATATAACCCTGCCCACCCAGTATCTGCACCGCGTCATAGGTCACCCGATCCGCCGTATCAGTGGCCAGGTTCTTGGCCATGGAAATCTCCTTGATCACACTCTTGCCGGCCGCCATCTTCGCCGCCTGGCAATAGGTGAACTCTCGGGAGACTTCCACTGCGGTGGCCATTTCCGCCAGCCGATGCTTGAGCACCTGGAATTTGCCGATGGGTTTGCCGAAGGCTTCGCGCTGGCTCGCCCACTTGAGACTTTCTTCCAGGGCCAACTGCGCGGTCATGTTCGCCATCAGCGCCAGCGCCAGGCGTTCGCTCTGAAAGTTGCCCATGATGCAGGCAAAGCCCATGTTCTCGACGCCGATCAAGTTGCCTGCGGGGACTCGGCAATCGTCGAAGAACAGCTCAGCCGTGTCCGACGCCCACCAGCCCATTTTCTTCAACGGTTGGCCGACGGTGAAACCTGGCGTGTGTTTTTCGATCAGCAACAGGCTGATGCCGCCGAAGCCCGGCCCGCCGGTGCGTACGGCAACGGTGTAAAAGTCGGCGCGGATGCCGCTGGTGATAAAGGTTTTGCTGCCGCTGACGCGATAAAAGTCACCCTCTCGAACAGCGCGGGTTTGCAAGTTGGCCACATCGGAGCCGCCACCGGGTTCGGTGACGGCCAGGGCGATGATCTTTTCACCGGCCAGCACTTGAGGCGCAACCCGCTCACGTACCTCGGGCCGAGCCCATTTGACGACAGGCGGCAGGCCGATATCCAGCGAGCCCAGGCCCGCGACTACGCCACCCGAACCGCAACGCATCAACTCTTCGCTGGCGGCGACCTTGGCGAACACGTCGCCTTCGTGGCTGCCGCCCAGGCTTTCGGGGTAGCCGATGCCCAGGATCCCCGCCGCGCCCGCCTTGAGGTACAGCTCGCGGGGGAAGCCCTCGGCCTCCTCCCATTGTTCGATGCCCGGCAACATCTCGCGCTCGACAAAACGGCGCACGCTGTCGCGGACCAATTGGTGGCTGGGGTCGAAGTAGTCCTGATAGGCAGACATCGGCAAGCTCCACGGTGAGGTGGAGAGAACTTACCAAGCGCTTGCTTGGTTATCAAGACAGCGCTAACAACACAAAACTACTGTGGGAGCGGGCTTGCTCGCGAATGCGGAGTGTCAGTCACAGATTTATTAACTGACCCACCGCATTCGCAAGCAAGCCCGCTCCCACATTTGAACAGTGTGGTTATTTAAAGCGCGATCGGTTTACGACCGGCAAACGAATGCGCCAACGTGCCGCCATCCACCAATTCCAGCTCGCCGCCCAACGGCACGCCATGGGCGATACGCGAGGTGATCAGGCCTTTGTTGGTCAGCAATTGGGCGATGTAATGCGCGGTCGCCTCGCCTTCCACCGTCGGGTTGGTCGCCAGGATCACCTCGGTAAACGTGCCCTGCTCTTCGATGCGTGTCACCAGTTGCGGGATGCCGATGGCTTCCGGCCCCAGGCCGTCCAGCGGCGAAAGATGCCCCTTGAGCACGAAGTAGCGCCCGCGATAGCCAGTCTGCTCGACGGCGTACACGTCCATCGGCCCTTCCACCACACACAGCAGCGTGTCGTCGCGGCGTGGGTCGGCGCATTGCGGGCACAGATCTTCTTCGGTCAAGGTGCGGCACTGGCGGCAGTGGCCGACGCCGGTCATGGCCTGGCTCAAGGCCTGGGCCAACCGCGTGCCGCCGCTGCGATCACGCTCCAGCAGTTGCAGCGCCATACGCTGGGCGGTTTTCTGGCCCACGCCCGGCAAAGTGCGCAGGGCGTCGATCAGTTGGCGAATCAGGGGGCTGAAGCTCATGGGCGAAGGGTCCGACAAAACAACGAGACGCGGTTTATACCCGCGCCTCGGATTAGCGTCAAATGCTCAATCCTGCGCGACGCGCACCACCAACTTGCCGAAGTTGCGCCCCTCGAGCAAACCGATAAAGGCTTCGGGAGCCTGTTCCAGGCCATCGACCACGTCTTCGCGGAACTTGATCTTGCCGTCGCGCACCCATGGCGCCATGGCGCTGAGGAATTCCGGCTGGCGATCGCCATAGTCATCGAACACGATAAAGCCCTGGATGCGCACGCGCTTGGTCAACAAGGTGCGTTGCAGTGCCGGCAACCGATCTGGGCCGCTGGGCGCTTCATGGGCGTTGTAGCCGGCGATCAAGCCGCACAGCGGAATGCGCGCCTTGGGGTTGAGCAGCGGCAGCACGGCGTCGAAGACTTTGCCGCCGACGTTTTCAAAGTAGATGTCCACACCGTTGAAACAGGCCAACGCCAGCTGTTGGGCAAAATCGGCGCTCTTGTGGTCGATACAGGCGTCAAAACCCAGCTCGTCGACCACATAACGGCACTTGTCCGCACCGCCGGCAATCCCCACCACGCGCAAGCCTTTGAGCTTGGCGACCTGCCCGACCACCGAGCCCACCGCGCCGGAGGCAGCTGCCACCACCAGGGTTTCCCCGGCCTTGGGCTGGCCGATATCCATCAGGCCCATGTACGCGGTCATGCCGGGCATACCCAATACGCCCAGTGCCATCGAGGGGCTGGCCAGGCCTTTGGGCACCGGGATCAGGTTGTTTCCGTCTGAGATGCTATGGCTCTGCCAGCCGGTGGAACCTACTACCAGGTCACCTACACCGAACTTCGGGTTACGCGATTGTTCGATTCGGCTGACGGCACCACCGGTCATCACTTGGTCGATTTCCACCGGAGCTGCGTAGGACGGCGCGTCACTCATGCGCCCACGCATGTAGGGGTCGAGGGACAGGTACAGGGTTTTAAGCAGCACCTGGCCATCGGTCAATTCCGGCAGGTTCACGCGTTCCAGGCGAAAGTTTTCCGGTGTCGGCGCGCCTTGCGGGCGTGAGACCAGGACAATGCGCTGGTTAAGAATGGGGTCTTGAGGCATGAGGGGCTCCTTTAACGAATCTTTCGGTATAGGGTGCAGACCCTGCGTGCCGTGTCAGGGTTCATATTAGACGCGCAGCGTCCTGGGGCGGCATGCCCACGCAGAGCGTAGGAACGATCACACCACACACAAAAATGCCAGGCGCGATGCCTGGCATTTGAGTCTAGCTAACGCTGCACAATCAGAACGGCAGCTTCATGCCCGGCGGCAGTTGCATGCCGGCAGTCACGCCACCCATTTTTTCCTGGCTGTTGGCTTCGATCTTGCGCACGGCGTCGTTGACGGCCGCGGCGAACAGCGCTTCGAGCATTTCCAGGTCATCTTCGCCCACGCCTGGCAACACGCTTGGGTCGATGCTTACGCGCTTGATGTCGTGACGACCGGTCATCACCACGCTGACCATATCACCACCGGCTTTACCGGTGACTTCGGCGTTGGCCAGTTCTTCCTGCATCTTGGCCATTTTTTCCTGCATCTGCTGCGCCTGCTTCATCAGGCCGGCCATGCCACCTTTCATCATGGGAATCACCTCAAAGTACGTGGATCAATCAATTAGTAGCCCGGTTTTATGACGCTTGGGGCACCGGGGCTTCGACAGGTTCAATAGTATCGTGACGCACCACCGCACCGAACTGTTGCATCAACTGCTGGATGAGCGGATCGCCATGGATCGAGTCTTCGGCCTCACGCTGACGGTTGATGCGCTTACGGGTCGCCGCCTGGGCCGGGGTTTCCTGCTCCGGCTTGATCAGTTCGATGGCGATGGTCAGCGTGCGTTCATGGTACTGGTTCAGCGCATCGTTTAGCCGGCGTTGCTGGGTCGCGTTGAACAGGGCGCTGTGGGCCGGGTCCAGGTGCAACAGCCAGTGGTCGCCCTCGATGGAAATCAAGGTGCAGTTGGCGGCGATGCTGCCGGTCATGCCGGAGATTGGCAATTTAGGAAACAATTCCAACCATTGCAATGCCAGGCCGGAGGCCGGGGCGGCAGCGGGTTCCGCTTCGGGCTCGGGGGGCGGCTCGGCGGTGTGCTCGCTGGCCAAGTCGTCCAGGTAGCTGTAGGCCGAATCCATGTCCGGCTCGATGTAATCTTCGTCCAGCGGCGGCTCGTCATCGAGGTCGATACCCGGCGTAGCCGCGTCCACCTGCGCAACGGTCGGCTCGGGAACCGGTGCCGACACCCATTCCGGCGCGTCCGGCACCGCGCTGTCCGGGGTCGGCGTGGGCATCGGCGTCAGCTCGGGCTGCTCGCCGGTGGTTTCCAGCACGGGTTCCACGGCGGCTACTTGCTCGACTTCAGGTTCAGGCTCAGGTTCAGCTTCTGCGTCGACCGGATCGTTCCAGGGCAGGTCAACCACCGGCGCGGGAGCAGGTTCAGGCTCAACCACCGGCGCGGGCTCGATCACCGGCGCGGCAACCACAGGCGCAGGCGCAGGCGCAACCGGCGCAGGTTCAGGTGCAGCAACTACTGGCGCGACTATCGCCGCGCCAGCCACTGGTTTGGCGGAATCAACTGTGGCCTGGCTGATCCCCACTGGCTTTAGCGGCTGTCTCGGTGCATCTGCCGAGTCGGCGGGCCGGAAGGCCAGCATCCGCAGCAAGACCATTTCAAAGCCGCCGCGCGGGTCTGGCGCCAGAGGCAGATCCCGGCGACCGATCAGGCCCATCTGGTAATAAAACTGCACATCTTCGGCCGGCAATGCCTGGGCCAGCGCCAACACGCGGTCGCGGTCGCCATGGCCGTTGTCGACACCTTCGGGCAACGCCTGGGCGATGGCCACGCGGTGCAGCACATTGAGGATTTCCGAGAGCACGCCGTTCCAGTCCGGGCCTTGCTCCGACAAATGGCGCACGGCTTCGAGCAACGCCTTGGCGTCACCTTCGATCAGCGCATGCAGCACGTCGAACACCTGGCCGTGGTCCAGCGTGCCAAGCATGGCGCGCACATCCGCGGCCATGACCTTGCCTTCACCAAAGGCGATGGCCTGGTCGGTGAGGCTCATGGCATCACGCATCGAGCCATCGGCAGCGCGGCCAAGCAGCCACAACGCGTCGTCTTCGAACGGTACATTCTCGACGCCGAGCACATGGGTCAAATGTTCGACCACGCGCTCGGGCGTCATATTTTTCAGGGAAAACTGCAGGCACCGCGACAAAATCGTTGCAGGAAGTTTCTGCGGGTCGGTGGTGGCCAGGATGAACTTAACGTAGGGCGGCGGCTCTTCCAGGGTTTTCAACAGCGCGTTGAAGGAATGGCTGGAGAGCATGTGCACTTCGTCGATCAGGTAGACCTTGAAGCGCCCACGGCTCGGCGCGTACTGCACATTGTCGAGCAGCTCGCGGGTGTCTTCGACCTTGGTGCGGCTCGCGGCGTCGATCTCGATCAGGTCGACAAAACGCCCCTCGTCGATCTCGCGGCATACCGAGCAGGTGCCGCAGGGTGTCGACGTGATACCGGTTTCACAGTTCAGGCACTTGGCAATAATGCGCGCGATAGTGGTCTTGCCGACCCCGCGGGTACCGGTGAACAGGTAGGCGTGGTGCAGACGTTGGCTGTCCAAGGCATTGATCAGAGCCTTGAGCACATGGGTCTGGCCGACCATTTCGCGGAACGAGCGCGGACGCCATTTACGTGCAAGAACCTGATAACTCATCGAAAACCGTCGCAACTGGGAAGCGGAAGCCGGTAATGCTAGCGGAGCAAGGGGGAAATTGCATCCGGCACGCTCGTCTAATCTGACTAAGCTTGCCTGACTGGCCCCTCAAAGGCCTGAACCCGGAGAGTGTATGCGCGTAGTCCTGGGCGCTTTATGGATGATTTCCGTTGCTTGCCTGGCGGCGCCCGCACCGTTGCGTTTTGCGGTTTCCGACAGCTGGGCAATGCCCATGGCCCAGCTGGAAGGTGGCCGGCCCACCCAGGGCATTTTGTATGACTTGATGTTGAGCCTGGCCACCCAGGTCGGGCGCCCGGCCGAGTTCCACGTGCTGGCCCGGGCGCGACTCGCTGGCGCCATGGCACGTGCAGAGGTCGATGTGCGTTGCTATGTCGCCCAGGATTGGCTCGGCAACCTGTCCGGCGACTACACCTGGAGCGTGCCTTTGATGGTGCAGCGCAATGTGTTGGCCAGTGCCCACGCACCGCCTGTTCAGGTGGCCAAGTTGGCACCCCAGGCCATTGGCACGGTGCTCAACTACCGCTACGCCGTGCTCGAACCGCTGTTCGCCAGCGGCCAACTGACCCGCGACGATTCGCGCAGCGAGGAGTTGGTGCTGCACAAGCTGGTGGCCACGCGCTTCGAATACGCCGTGATCAACGAATGGACCCTGGACCGTTTCAACCTGAAAGTGCCCCAAAGCCTGCGGCTGCACAACGTCGCGGTGATCGACGAGCAAAACCTGGGCTGCATCGTGCGCAATGACCCGAACGTGCCGGTGCAACGGATCTTGCGCACGCTGCTGCGGATGAAAATGTCGGGCGAGATCGACGACCTGATCAAACTCTACACCGGGGAAAATGCGCGGCCGCTGCGCACTCCTGACAAGAACTGACAGTGCCGCGCCATAGACTGGGCTCCCTTAACCACCCGTTCTCAAGGAGCCTGCATGCACACCGTCGCCCATTACTTTTTGCTCTACGTCGACAGCCCGGCCACCAGCGCCAACTTCTATAGTCGCCTGCTGGGCAAGCCGCCGGTTGAGCTGAACCCGACGTTCGCCCTGTTCATTCTCGACAACGGCGTCAAGCTGGGGCTGTGGTCGCGTCACACCGTGGAGCCTGCGGCCCACCTCACCGGCGGCGGCGGTGAGTTCGGTTTTTCGCTGGCTGACCCAGCCGCCGTGGACGCCCTGCACGCTCAGTGGGTAGAACGCGGCGCGACCATCATCCAGTCACCGACCCACCTGGACTTCGGCTACACCTTTGTCGCCGAGGACCTCGACGGCCACCGGCTGCGCGCGTTCAGCCTGAGCGATTGAGCGCCAGCGCCCTTCAAGGCTGATGGCGGCGACACTGGCCAGCACGATCACCGCGCCCAGTATCACTTGCAGGGCAATGTGCTCGCCCAGCAGGGTCGAAGCCATCAGCATGGCCACCGGCGGTATCAGGTACATCGCCACCGAGGCGCGGCTGACGTCCACGTGTTTGAGTACATAGCCCCAGGCCAGGTACGCCAGGGCGCTGGGGAAAATCCCCAATACCAGCACCGACAGGTTCTCCGGCAACGGCGCCTGGGCCACGGCAGCCGGCAAGCCCGGCAGGTTCACACACAGCATCAAGGTGCCCGCCCACACCATGTAGCACGCCATGGTCAGTGGGCTGTAGCGATGGGCGTAGTGCTTCTGGATGGCGAAATACACGCTCCACGACACGGCAGCCAGCAGGATCAGCAAGCCGCGCGGGTCGATATCACCGACGCCATGATCGCCCCAGATCACCACCAGCACACCGAACAAGCCGAGCAAGACGCAGCCCCAACGCCAGGCGCTGACCCGTTCTTTCAAACAGAAAAACGCGATCACCACACTGAACAGCGGCGCCGACTGCGCCAGCACACTCGATGCTGCCGCCGTCACCCACTGTTGCCCGTAGTTGAGGCTGGTGTGGTGCAGGAACACGCCGAAAAAACCCAACACCAGCAACCACGGCAAATCCCGCACACGCGGCCGGCCGATGCCTGCCCCCAGGGCGATGCCGCCAATGAACACCGAGGCGATCAGAAATCTTAGCAGCGCCAATTGGCCTGGGCTGTAGCTGTGCAGCCCCATGTGCACGCCAATCGGCGAATAAGCCCAACAGAGAATCACGCCAGCGATGACTAGCGTAAGCTTTACGGGTGATGGGGCATTCATCGACGGCATCCAGATACTGAGAGGGAATACCGTCAGTCTTGAGCCGCGCAAGGCGCAGGACAATTAAGCGTTTCTGACTTCTGAAATCATTGGAACTGAGCAATGGAACTGGCCCAACTGAAAATGGTGCGCGCCGTGGCCCAAACCGGCAGCGTGGCCCAGGCCGCGCTGCAATTGCACTGCGTGCCATCCAACATCACCACGCGCATCAAGCAGCTGGAAAGCGAGTTGGGCACGCCGCTGTTTATTCGCGCAGGCCGTGGGCTGGCCATCAGTGCCGCCGGGGAAATCTTCCTCGATTACTGTGAGCGCATCCTGGCCCTGGTGGATGAATCCAAACGCGCAGTGGATGCCAACGCGATTCCGCGTGGCACCTTGCGCATCGGCGCGGTGGAATCCAGCGCCAGCGGCCGCCTGCCGCCACTGCTGGCCGAATACCACCGACGCTACCCGGATGTCAGCCTGGAGTTGGTCACCGGCGCCTGGGCGCAACTGCTCGACGACCTGCAACACCATCGCCTCGATGTGGCACTGGTGGCCTCGGGCGGCAAGCGCGCCAAGCTCGAACACAGCGTGGTCTACAGCGAACGCCTGGTGCTGATCGCCAGCGCCTCCAGCGCGCCGATCAACAGTGCCGAAGACTTGGCAGGCCGCACCTTGCTGGTGTGGCCGCCCGGTTGTCCGTATCGCGCGGCGCTGGAGAACTGGATCAAACCGCACACCTTCAAGCCGAGCATCGCCAGCTATGCCAGTTGGGGCACGATCATCGGCTGCGTCAGTGCGGGGATTGGCGTGGCGTTGGCGCCGGAAGGCATCCTGGCCCGCTATGAGCAGGCCAATCAACTGGCGTCCTACCGATTTGATGAGCTGCAGGCCGTGGACAACCTGCTGTTCTGGCACACGGACACCCAGCGCCACCTGGCGCGGGATGCGTTTGCCGGGCTGCTGCGGGAGACGTTTGGCTAGTCGGCTTGCGGCGCAGCCAAGCGTGCGTACTGGTTTTGGCTGATCCAGCCGGTGTAGGTATGGTCTTTGACATTGGTGAACTCGACCTTGGCCCAACCGTCCTTGAACGCCAGCACGCCGACCACATCGTCCTTGACGATATACGCGCGCTTGGCGGCTTCAGCGCCTGGTTCTTTCAGCAGGTAAGCCTTGTCGGCCGTCACGGTCACCAGGCCGATCCATTGCTTGCTGGCGGTTTGGGTCAGGTCCAGGCCGGTGGCGATTTCCGGCATCAGCACGCTGATGCAACCGGGATGCTCGCGCCCCTGTTCTACCGTCAAGGTCACGCCGTCGGAGGACGCTGCCACGCTGCCGGGGTAAGCCTTGTCGAGCCAGGTGGTGAGCGCTTCAGGCTGGCCTTGCAGGTAGAACGTGCAGCTGCGGGTCACGCCCTCGCCCAGCTCTTCTGCGTAGTAGCCTTCGACCTGATGCTCAGGCGTGACCGCCAGCATCAGCCCTTCGTATTTGCCGGAATGCAGCTCGGCGGCACCTGCCAACGTTGGCGCCAAGGCGCAAAATGACAACACGCTCATCGCTAGAAAACGGCTCATCTTATTTCTTCCCTTCCAATGCTTCGTAGGCCTTTTTGATACGGATGTCGTAGTCGCCGTAATCCTTACCGTTATAGTTACGCGCCATGGCCACGTAGTCTTTATCTTTCATGGCCTTGATCAGGGCCGGGCTCTGGCTGCAAAAACCGATAAACGCTTTTAATTGGTTACCGGCATTGATCTTCAGGGCGGCGACGAATTCAAACACCGTCTTGTAACCGCAGGAGGTGTAGTTGAACCCCATTATTTGAAACATGCCCCAGGACGCCGACATCAATGCCGCCTCCTGATCCAGTGCAAACGCGGTAGCCATGGTCTCCCAGGCCTTGGTCTGGTCCTTGTTATTGACCTGCCACTGCGGTCCGGCCTTTCTCACGTAGATATACGACAGCAGCGGGTGCGCCTGGTCGTAGATGTGCTTGGTGTACTTGCGAAACAAGTGGCCTTCAAAGGCAATCACCGGCAACTTGGCCGGCCCGAACCCGGAACGCCCGCCGGATTCGACCGTAGCGAACGCCTTGATGATATTCACCGAAATGCCGCTGCCCAACTGGGTGGCAGCGCTCTGAAAGTCGGTATCGGTCAGCGTCATGCCGCCATCGCACGTGGCCTGGAGCATCAACTGCCGGTTGCGCCGCTCGGCTTCGATCATGGCGCGCATGCGCTCCAGGTACACATTGACCGTGGCCTGGACCGCATCGCCGCCGTTATTGCCAAACGCGTTGAGAAAGCTGGGAATGCGCATCGCCGGGAAGGCTTTTACCGGCACTTTCACCGCTTCTTCGATCAGGCTGTTGAAGGTTCGGCCGGTGGGGTCGATCACGCCATCGGGGTGCGCATATTTGAGATGCCGGAACTGATATTGGCTGATGCACTGCACCAATTGCCCATCGCACTTACCGTTTTCGGCCAGCGCAAAGCCCATCTTGGGAATGATCAAATTGAATAAATACTGAATGCACTGAACATCGGCGGGCAAATTGCGCGCTTTACCCGGCGCGCCCACTGAAGCACTGATAAGACGGGGCAACCCTGGCAGGCTTTTCATCACAGACATCCTTGTTAGTTAAGGAAGTGATAGCACTTCAATATCAGCGCTGCACACTTGTCATAACACACTTGTCATAACTTGAAACAAGTGGCTGCGCGAAACTAACAAGATGGTTTTGGCTTGTCCAGTAGGCCACCTCAACGGTGTGAGGCAGCCAGCAGGTACGGCTATTTTTTTCGTTCCAGCGCCTCGAAGGCTTGTCGGATGCGCCGGTCGTAGTCGCCATAGTCTGCGCCGTTGTAATGACGCGCCATGCCGGTGAAGTCCTTGTTCCTCATGGCTTTGAGCAACGCAGGGGTTTTGCGGCAAAAACCAACGAACGCCATCAATTGTTGGCTGGCATTGAGTTTCTGTGCGGTAACAAACTCGAACACGCTTTTGTAACCACACAGGGCGAAGTTGAACCCCATGATCTGAAACATGCCGTAGGACGCCGACATCAACGCTGCCTTCTGGTCCAGCGTGAACGCAGCGACCAGTGTCTGCCAGGCCTTGGCTTGATCCTTGTTATTGACCCACCATTGCGGCCCGGCCTTTTCCAGATAGGGGTAGGACAAAAAGGGATAGGCCCTGTCGTACTTCTGTTGAGTGTACTTGCGGAAGATATGGCCCTCGAAGGCGATAACCGGCAACCTGGCCGGCCCGAACCCGGAACGCCCACCGGACTCGACCGTCGCGAACGCCTTGATCAGATTCACTGAAATACCGGTGCCCAGCACTGCGGCCGCGTTCTGAAAGTCAGCCTCGGTCAGGGCGATTTGACCGTCACAGGTGGGCCTGCTGATTAACGGCGGGTCGGCAGGGACAACGGTATTGGCTTTGGCTGCATCGTCGACCAGGCTCTTGAACGTCCGACCGCCTGGGTCAATCACACCATCAGGTTTGCTGACCTTCAGGCGATTCGCCTGGTAGTCACTGATGCGCTGCAACAACAGCGGGCCGCACTTGCCGTCTTCCACCAAGGGCACTGCGGGCTCAATCAGATTAAACAGGTGCTGAATGCAGCGGACATCAGCAGGCAGGTTCTGCGCCTTGCCTGGGGTGCCGACTGAAGCACTGATAATGGCGGGTAAAACTGGAAGGCTGGACATGGCAATCATCCTTGTTGATCAAAGGAGTGCCATCACTTCTTTACTACTCCAGCACTGGGTCGCTTACAAGAATGACGCTAGCAGGCCGCTGAAGGTTTTCAAGCACAAAGCCGTCATCGCTGCGCAAAAATGCCAGATGAACGAGTAAAAGAGAGTTTGATTTGATACAGGGAGGGTCGTAGCAAGAGAAGAGCGTTATGGAGGCAACCCCACCAGCCACACCCCGGCACACAATGTTCCCGCTGTGGCTGCTGCCTTCCGGCTCTGACCAGGTTCACGGGTAATCGTTGCGGGGGGACCGATGGGGTCACCATAACGACGCTGGCCTCTCGGCAAGCCGCGCCATTGTACCGATCTCATCGGAAGTTACAACCATTGGTTCCGGATTAAAAATATCAAGGGGCTCAAGCACTTGTCCTCAACCTCGATAACCTGCCAGAACCCTGTGGGAGCCGGGCTTGCCCGCGATTGCGGTGTATCAGTTGGGGCATTGGTTGACTGACACAGCGCAATCGCAGGCAAGCCAACTCCCACATCGGGCGCTTTACTGTGCTTGCACCACTTCATCGGCCCTGCCGCCCTCCTCCTGAATCACCAAGTGAATGAAGTGCAGCTTGGCGATCACCGCCGGCGGCAACACAAAGGGGTAAAAATCCGGCTGCCCCATGCTGCGTGACAGTTCGTTGAGCATGCCGGCCAGTTCGATCCAGGCGTTGACGAACGACAGGAAGGCCGGGCCGCCAGGGTGCTCGGCGTCGTAGAGCGTGGTCAGCGGGAACGGCTGGTAATCCAGGTCCATCTCGCGGGCGCTCATGCCAAACCCCAGCGCGGTGTCGACGGCGTCCATCATGTGCAGGTAATGAGCCCAGGTTTCGGCCCAGTCTTCCCAGGGGTGCATGGTCGCGTAGGCGCTGACGCAGGTTTGCTGCCAGTCGGGGCGCGGGCCATTTTGGTAATGCTGCTCAAGCGCCTCGGCGTAACTGGCGCGCTCGTCGCCGAACAGGCTACGAAACGGTTCAAGCCAATGGCTGTTGGCGATCAGCCGGTCCCAGTAATAATGGCCGACTTCGTGGCGAAAATGGCCAAGTAACGTGCGATACGGCTCGCGCATTTGCACACGGACTTTCTCGCGGTGGGCGTCGTCGGCTTCCTTGATATCGAGGGTAACCAGGCCATTGGCGTGGCCGGTGGTGGGTGCGTTGCCTTCAAGGTCAATGCCGATGAAATCGAAGGCCAGGCCGCTGTCTTCGTCAACACTTTTGGGCACCACTTGCAGGCCCAGGCTGATCAGTTGCGCGACCAACCGGCGCTTGGCGGTTTCGACTTTGCGCCAGCGTTCGGGGTTTTCCGGGATCGACAGGTCAGGGATGGTGCGGTTGAGGCTACAAGCCACGCACAGCGGCGCGGTGCTGTGGGCCGGAATCAGCCAGTTGCAGGCGGCTGGGGTGTCGAGGTTGGCGCAGCGACGGAAGGCGCCGGCGTCGAGATTATCGTCCTGTAGCCATGTACCAGCGACTGGGCCGGGCTGTAGCGACGACAGCCGGCTTTGCTGGGGTTGATAGCCCAACAGCGCAGAACAGGCCAGGCACTGGCTGTTGCGAAAGAACAGCGACTGGCCGCAGCGGCATTGCCACACCTTGCTGCCCCGCGAGGATCCGGCCACGAACGGTGCGGCGATGCGCGTACTGAGTTGCTCGAAGTAGCGGAACATGGCGATCTCTCCCTGGGTGACCAAGACTAGATCATTTACCGTGAAGGATCGTTCCAATGGCTTTGGGGCTGCTTCGCAGCCCAGCGGGAGCAAGCTCCCTCGCCACAAAAACCATCAGACGCTGATGTTGTGTTTGGCCAGGAAGGCGACGAAGGCCTCTTCGTCCAGCACCTTAAGGCCCAGCTCGGTGGCCTTGGCCAGCTTGGAACCCGCGCCCGGCCCGGCGACCACGCAGTGGGTCTTGGCCGAGACGGAACCGGCCACTTTGGCGCCCAGGCTTTCGAGCTTGTCCTTGGCCACATCGCGGCTCATCAGCTCCAGGGAGCCGGTCAGCACCCAGGTATGCCCCGCTTCCGGCAAGCCTTCGACGACCTTCTTTTCGCTCTGCCAATGCATCCCGAAGTCTTTGAGCTGCTGCTCGATGGCCAGGGCATGGTTGGCATTGTCCGGGTTATCAAAAAACTCGCGTACCGCCTTGGCCTGCTTCTCGGGCAGCGCCTGGCGCATATCCAGCCAGTCAGCCTTGATCACGCCCTCAAGGCTGGCGAACTTGTCAGCGAGTTTTTGCGCGGCGCCAGGCCCTACGCTGGGTACGTGCAGCTTGTCGAGCAAGCCGCCCAGGGTGGTGCTGGCGGCGAATTCGGCGCTCAGGTCGCCCTGATCCTGCAATTGCAGGCCGCATTCATCCGGCGACAGCAGCGCGCCAATCACGTCCTGGTTATGGCTGTCTTCAAAGAAGCTGTGAATCTCGTGGGCCACTTCCAGGCCCACGTCCGGCAGGTACGTCAGCACTTCGGGCAAGGCCTGCTGCACGCGCTCCAGGGACGCCAGCGAGCGCGCGAGTACCTTGGCGGTCTCCTCGCCCACATCCGGAATGCCCAAGGCGTAGATAAACCGCGCCAGGGTCGGGGTCTTGCTGTTTTCGATGGCGGTGATCAGCTTTTTGCTGGAAATATCGGCAAAGCCTTCCAGGTCGATGATCTGCTCGTATTTGAGCTTGTAGAGGTCAGCCGGCGAGCCGATAAGCTTTTCATCCACCAACTGCTCGATGGTTTTGTCGCCCAGGCCGTCAATGTCCATGGCGCGGCGCGACACAAAATGGATGATCGCCTGCTTGAGCTGCGCGCCACAGGCCAGGCGCCCGACGCAGCGGTACACCGCACCTTCGCTGACGGTTTCCTTGCCCTTGCTGCGTTTGACCAGTTGCGTGCGCTCCACATGGGAGCCGCACACCGGGCAGCTTTGCGGAATGTGCACGGCGCGGGCGTCTTCCGGACGACGCTCGGTGACCACCGAGACGACTTGCGGGATCACATCACCGGCACGGCGAATGATCACGGTGTCACCGATCATCAGGCCCAGGCGCGCGACTTCGTCCATGTTGTGCAACGTGGCATTGGACACGGTGACTCCGGCGACCTTGACCGGCTTCAAGCGCGCCACCGGCGTTACCGCACCGGTGCGGCCGACCTGGAATTCCACGTCGAGCAGTTCGGTCAGCTCTTCCATGGCCGGGAATTTATGCGCGATGGCCCAGCGTGGTTCACGGGCGCGGAAGCCCAACTCCCTCTGGGAAGCAATGCTGTTGACCTTGAACACCACGCCGTCGATTTCATACGGCAGGCTGTTACGCCGCTCGCCGATGTCGCGGTAATACGCCAGGCAATCCTGAATGCCCTTGGCCAACTTCAGCTCATGGCTGATCGGCATGCCCCACTTCTGCAGTTGCTGCAGGTTGCCGATATGGGTGTCGCTGATGTCGGTAGTCACGCCATAGCAGCAGAATTCCAGCGGACGGCTGGCGGTGATCTTCGAGTCCAACTGACGCAGGCTGCCGGCGGCGGCATTACGCGGGTTGGCGAAGGTCTTGCCGCCCACTTCCAGCTGCGAGGCGTTCAGCCGCTCGAAGCCGGCCTTGGACATGAATACTTCGCCGCGCACTTCCAGGGTTGCCGGCCAGCCACTGCCGTGCAGTTTCAACGGGATATTACGCACGGTGCGCACGTTGACGCTGATGTCTTCACCGGTGGTGCCATCGCCACGCGTGGCGCCGCGCACCAGCTCGCCGTCCTGATACAGCAGGCTGACCGCCAGGCCGTCCAGCTTGGGCTCGCAGCTGTATTCCACCGCCGCACCACCGCCAAACAGATCGCCCACAGGCAGGTCGAGACCTTCGGTCACCCGGCGATCAAATTCGAGCATGGTGGTTTCATCGAAGGCGTTGCCCAGGCTGAGCATCGGAATCTCGTGCTTGACCTGGGTGAACGCCGACAGCGCCGCACTGCCGACCCGCTGCGTCGGTGAATCACGCGTCACCAGTTCCGGGTGCTCGGCTTCCAGGGCCTTGAGCTCATGGAACAGCCGGTCGTACTCGGCGTCCGGAATGCTCGGCTCGTCGAGAACGTGGTAACGGTAGTTGTGCTGATCCAGTTCAGCGCGCAGTTCGAGGATGCGGGTGTGGGCGGCGGTCATGGGTGTTCTCTCATAAAGCAAAAGAGCAGCCGAAGCTGCTCAATATGTTAGTGCGCTTATTCTACTGACAACGCTGAAGACCAATCCTCAGCGTTTCTGTGTCAGGGCGCGACGCTCGAACTCGACGATGCGCTGACGGTAATGCTCGATGGTCTGGGCAGTCAGAACGCTGCGTTGGTCGTCCTTGAGCTCGCCGTTGAGTTCCTGGGACAGCTTGCGGGCTGCGGCCACCATCACGTCGAACGCTTGTTTCGGGTGACGCGGGCCTGGCAGACCAAGGAAGAAGCTCACCGCCGGAGTGCTGAACAGGTCGATATCGTCCAGGTCGAAAGTGCCCGGCTTGACCGCGTTGGCCATGGAGAACAGTACTTCGCCGTTACCGGCCATGCTTTCGTGGCGGTGGAAAATATCCATCTCGCCAAAACGCAGGCCGCTTTCGAGAATGTTCTGCAAGAGTGCCGGGCCTTTGAAGCCGGCGGCATCGCGGCAGATCACGCTGATCACCAAAACCTCTTCGGCGGCCGGCTGATCGTTTACCGACTGGCGCGCTGCAGGCTTGCCGACGTTTTCATCGGGGAAGTCGTCATCACGGCTGCTGAAGCTCGGGCCTTCGTCGACGTCGAGGTTCAGGTCGCCCTGATGCGGCTCGGCCACAGCGGCACTGGCGCGCTTGCCACGCTTGGACGACGGCTCGCGGGCTTCACGCACCGGCGCACTCATCGACGGCAAGTCGTGCTCGTCCAGTTGCGGTTCTTTATGGGTATCCAGCACACGGGGCGGCCCCAGCAGCTCGGCGCTGCCGTCATCGTCGGGCAAGTTGGACAGGTTACGGTCCAGACGGAATTTGAGCTTGCCCTTGCCACCGCGCATGCGGCGCCAGCCATCAAAAAGAATACCGGCAATGACAATAATGCCGATGACGATCAGCCACTCGCGCAGACCGATTTCCATGTAATCCCGTGCCTCTAATAAAAAATGCTGAAAAATAAGGGGTTTAGCAACGTCCAAACCGCTTTAAAACGTGGCGCCAACTCTATGTTCTGACTGACGTTTTGCCCACGCATACGAGGAATTGACAATAAACTAGCACGACCTTCGATAACTTTACACAGTTGGCACACAGTTGGCGCGAAATGTGTCGATTTGCCATCTTTCAGCGACCCGGAAGATCTCTTACACCAGCCGCCAACTGTGAGCTTCGAGTCGCAAGCTATAAGCCTCAAGTACATACGGCTTGTAGCTGACAACTAGCGACTCGCCACTAGGCGTCCACCATCGCCATCGCTTCTTCGACATCCACCGCCACCAATCGCGAACAACCCGGCTCGTGCATCGTCACGCCCATCAACTGATCGGCCATTTCCATGGCGATCTTGTTGTGGGTGATATAGATGAACTGCACGGTCTGGGACATCTCTTTAACCAACCGAGCGTAGCGTCCAACGTTAGCGTCATCCAGCGGCGCGTCAACTTCGTCGAGCATGCAAAACGGCGCCGGGTTCAACTTGAAGATCGCAAATACCAGGGCCAATGCGGTCAGGGCCTTTTCGCCACCGGACAACAAATGGATGGTGCTGTTCTTCTTGCCTGGCGGCCGCGCCATGATCGTCACCCCTGTATCGAGTAGATCTTCGCCCGTCAGTTCCAAGTAGGCGCTGCCTCCACCGAAAACTTTCGGGAATAACGCCTGTAAACCGCCATTAATCTGATCAAAGGTATCTTTGAAGCGGTTACGGGTTTCCTTGTCGATCTTGCGAATCACGTTTTCCAGGGTGTCCAGCGCTTCGACCAGGTCGGCGTCCTGAGCGTCCAGGTAACGTTTACGCTCAGACTGTTGCTGGTATTCGTCGATGGCTGCGAGGTTGATCGCGCCGAGGCGCTGGATACGCGCGGCGATGCGCTCAAGTTCTTCTTCGGCGTCTTTTTCGTTGGCCTGGGCGGTCAAGGTAGTGAGCACGCCGTGCAGGTCGTAGCCGTCTTCCAACAACTGGTCTTGCAGGGTCTTGCGGCGCACGGTCAGGGCTTGCCATTCCATGCGCTGTTGTTCGAGCTGCCCGCGAATCAGCTGGGATTGCTGCTCGGCCTGAGTCCGACGTTTCTCGGCGTCGCGCAGTTCGCGGTCGGCGTCTTCCAGGGCGATTTGCGCGGTCTTGAGTTCTTCGTCGACGGTCATGCGCTTGTCGAGCAACTCTTCGAGCTTGAGGCGCAATTCTTCCAGCGGCGCTTCGCCCTCCTCCAGGTTGAGGCTCAGTTGCTCACGCTTTTCGGTCAGGCGTTCGGACTGCATCTCCAGACGCTCAAGCGCCTGGCGCGTGGAGGTGTGTTGGGCCTGCAACGAGCCCAGGCGCACTGCCAACTGATGGGCGTGATCTTTGTGCTGACGGGCTTCCTGGCGCACGCGATCGAGGCGTTCGCGCAGGCTGTCGCGCTGGGCCAGCAGCAGTTCGCGCTGCTCGGTATCCAGCGCCATGCTGTCGAGGGCTTCCTGCAAGTGCAGGCGCGCTTCGCCGATCTGTTCGTGTTCGAGGGCGCGCTGCTCGCCCATCTCGGCCACTTCTTCGTCGAGGCGGGTGCGGCGCAGGGTCAATTGCTCGGCCTTGGCCTTGCTCGCCGACAGCTGGGCTTTCAATTCGCCTTGCTGGCGCGCTTCGTCCTGCAACAGGCGGCGCAGGTGTTCGCGGCCGGTCTCTTGTTGGCGCTGAGTGGCACGCAGGGTTTGCAGTTCGGTTTCCAGGCTTTCAAGGGTGGCCTCGCGCTCTTCGCGTTCGGCGCCCAGGTTGACGATTTCCTGGCCACGGGCCAATACGCCGCTCTCGGCCTCACTGGCACGACGCACACGCAGGAAGTGCCGGCCAACCCAATAACCATCCCGGCTGATCAGGCTTTCGCCGGCGCCCAATTGGCCACGCTGGGCCAGGGCCTGCTCCAGTGATTCAACCGGTTTGACCTGGCCCAGCCACGGCGCCAGATCAACCGCCGCCTCAACCTTGTCGAGCAAACTGCCCGGCACTCGCGTGCCATCGGCTGCGGGGCTGAGCAAACGCAAATCGCCCTGGGCAAAACCGGCCAGGTCGAAACCGCCAAAATCATCCACCAATACGGCTTGCAGGTCGGCGCCCAACACGGTCTCGACCGCCAGCTCCCAACCCGCTTCAACTTTTAAGCCTTCGGCCAGGCGCGGACGCTCGGCCAGGTGCTGGTCACGCAGCCATTCAGCGGTGCCGGTGCCTGGGTCCAGCGCGGCCTGCTGCAAGGCTTCAAGCGACGCCAAGCGCCCATTGAGCCGCTGCAAATCGCCCTGGGCCTGCTGCTGAGCCTGGGTCGCCTGTTGCAGTTGCTGACGCAATTGCTCCAGGCGCTCCACTTGTTGTTCTTCGCTGGCCTCGAGTTCTTCCAGGGTCATTTCACTTTCGGCCAGCTGCTCGCTCAGCGCCATGATCGCCGCGTCTTCCGGGTCGGCGGCGAGCAATGCGCGCTCCTCCTGCATGCGGCGCTGGCGTTCGGCCAGGCGCTCCATGCTGGTTTCCAGTTGCTGGATGCGCGATTGCTGCACCTCAGCCTGGCGGCGCGGCTCGGCGGATTTCAGGTTGAACGTGTCCCACTGCTCCTGCCAGCCGTGCATGGTGGTTTCGGCTTCTTCCAGGGCGGCGGCGGCCTCTTCGGCGGCGGCGCTGGTGATTTCCTGCTCGGGCGTGAGCATGTCCAGCTCTTCGCCCAACGTCAGCAGCAACGTGCGATCGTGGCCCAGGTGCGACTCGGTTTCCAGCCGCGCGCGTTCGGCCTCTTTCAAATCATCCTGCAACTGGCGCAGGCGCTGCTGGCCGTGCTGGATGCTCTGCTCAACCCGGGCAATATCGCCGCCTACCGAGTAGAACCGTCCCTGCACCAGATTGAAGCGCTCGGACAGGTCATGGTGACCGTCACGCAGGCGCTCGATGCTGGCGTCGGCATTACGCTGCTCGGCCACCAGCGCTTCAAAGCTGATTTCCTGGGTGCCGATGATCGCTTCGCGCTGGCCGACCTGATCATTCAGCGCCTGCCAGCGCAGAGCCGAGAGCTGCGCCTTGAGCTGGCGCTCTTCGCCCTTGTATTCCTGGTACTTCTCGGCGGCCTGGGCCTGACGGTGCAGGCGTTCCAGTTGACGCTCCAGCTCTTCACGCAGGTCGGTCAGGCGGGCGAGGTTTTCGTGGGTACGGCGGATACGGTTTTCGGTCTCGCGGCGGCGCTCCTTGTACTTGGAGATGCCGGCCGCTTCTTCGATAAAGTTACGCAGGTCTTCGGGTTTGGCTTCGATCAGCTTGGAGATCATGCCCTGCTCGATGATCGAATAGCTGCGCGGGCCTAAGCCTGTGCCGAGGAAAATATCGGTGATATCGCGTCGACGGCATTTGGTGCCGTTGAGGAAGTAACTGTTCTGGCTGTCACGCGTCACTTTGCGGCGAATCGAGATTTCCGCGTAGGCCGCATATTCGCCGATCAAGGTGCCATCGGAGTTATCGAACACCAGTTCGATGCTGGCCTGGCTCACCGGCTTGCGGCTGGTGGAGCCATTGAAGATGACGTCGGTCATCGACTCGCCACGCAGGTTTTTTGCCGAGCTCTCGCCCATCACCCAACGTACGGCGTCGATGATGTTCGACTTGCCGCAACCATTGGGCCCGACCACCGCCGCCATGTTACTGGGGAAGTTCACCGTGGTCGGGTCGACGAAGGATTTGAACCCCGCCAGTTTGATGCACTTGAGCCGCACGCTTAGGCGCCTGCCAACGCAGCGATGACCAGCGAGCTGCTGCGCTCGCAGTAGGCCGACAGCACCTGGCGAATCTGCGGCAGGTCACGGGCGAGCACCGCCGCGAGCAGTTGCTCGAACAGCGCCAGGTACTCACTCATCTCCGCCTTGCGCTGGTCCAGGGCCAGGTAATAGGCACGGTTCATCGCCGGCTGCAGGTTTTCGACGGTTTCCTGCAAATACGGGTTGTTGGCGAAGGGGTACGCGGCGCGCATCACACTGAAGCTTTCTTCGACGAAAGAACGTATGTCCTCACGCTCGAAACTGGTCATCAGGCGTTGCTGGATCTGCAGAAACGGCGCCATGTCGGCCTGAACCTTCCAGCCCTCAGCCACCGAATTGCCGAGCAGGATGTACAACTCGCCCATCAGCGTGCACAGGCTCTGCACCTTGTGCGCGGTGAGTTCGGTGACGTGGGCGCCACGGCGCGGCAGGATCGCGATCAGGTGGCGGCGCTCGAGGATCAGCAAAGCTTCACGCACGGAGCCACGGCTGACATTCAGTGCCAGCGTGACTTTCTGTTCCTGGATCCGCTCCCCAGGCTTGAGATCGCCGCGAATGATACGTTCGGCGAGGTGGTGAGCAATTTGCTCGGCGAGACTGTCCGGCGCCTTGAACGTCATGTTTTCCCTTCAAAATCTTCTATCGGTACAAGCGCGGCAGTGTAGCGCATTGGCTGGCTGATGGCGCTACGCCCACAGGCGCGAATTTGGCATGAAATAAGCAACGCTGAAAAGCCAAAAGCCAGCAAAAACACCGGTTCCAGAAGACTGGACCATAATTGAAAATGTTGCGATCGCAATTTCTTGACCTTCTGGTCAGAAAATCGTTGACCGAAAAGTCAGACATGACTAGATTCGGCGCAAAGCGGTTAACAACAATAATGAGTCTGCGAGGCCTTCCGTGATCCAGTTTTTACTTAACCAGGAACTCCGTAGCGAGCACGCCCTGGACCCCAACCTGACCGTGCTCAACTATTTGCGCGAGCATTTGGGCAAATCCGGTACCAAGGAAGGCTGCGCCAGCGGCGATTGTGGTGCATGCACCGTGGTAGTCGGCGAATTGCACACCGACGCTCAAGGTGCGGAGCAGATCCGCTATCGCAGCCTCAATTCCTGCCTGACGTTTGTGTCGTCATTGCACGGCAAACAACTGATCAGCGTCGAAGACCTCAAGCATCAAGGCCAACTGCACAGCGTGCAACAGGCCATGGTCGAGTGCCACGGCTCGCAATGCGGCTTTTGCACCCCAGGCTTTGTAATGTCGCTATTTGCCCTGCAAAAGAACAGCGACGCCCCCGACAGCCAGAAAGCCCATGAAGCGCTGGCCGGCAACCTGTGCCGTTGCACCGGTTACCGCCCGATTCTGGCCGCCGCCGAACAGGCCTGCTGCAACAAGCCGGCGGATCAGTTCGACAGCCGCCAACCCGAGACCATCGCCCGTCTCAAAGCCATCGCGCCCACGCAAACCGGTGAACTCAACAGCGGTGACAAACGCTGCCTGGTGCCGCTCACCGTTGCCGACCTGGCCGACCTCTACGACGCCTACCCGCAGGCGCGTTTGCTGGCGGGCGGCACTGACCTGGCACTGGAAGTCACGCAGTTTCACCGCGTGCTGCCAGTGATGATCTACGTGGGCAACATCGAAGAGATGAAGCGCATCGAGTCGTTCGACGACCGCCTGGAAATCGGCGCAGCCACACCGCTGTCCGATTGCTACGGCGCGCTGCACCACGAATACCCGGACTTCGGCGATTTGCTGCACCGCTTCGCCTCACTGCAAATCCGCAACCAAGGCACCCTGGGCGGCAATATCGGCAACGCCTCGCCCATCGGCGATTCGCCGCCACTGCTGATCGCCCTGGGCGCGCAGATCGTGCTGTGCAAGGGCAACACCCGTCGCACTTTGGCGCTGGAAGATTACTTTATCGACTACCGTGTCACTGCGCGCCAGGACAGCGAGTTTATCGAGAAGATCATCGTGCCCAAGGGCCATACGTTGTTCCGCGCCTACAAGGTTTCCAAGCGCCTGGATGATGATATTTCCGCCGTGTGCGCCGCTTTCAACCTGAAGATCGAC
This sequence comes from Pseudomonas sp. FP2338, assembly GCF_030687515.1. Taxonomy (NCBI): domain Bacteria; kingdom Pseudomonadati; phylum Pseudomonadota; class Gammaproteobacteria; order Pseudomonadales; family Pseudomonadaceae; genus Pseudomonas; species Pseudomonas sp. FP2338. The sequence continues at coordinate 4,710,114 of NZ_CP117436.1, forward strand.
AACGGTGTGATCACCGACGCACGCGTGGCATTCGGCGGCATGGCCGCCACGCCCAAGCGCGCGAAAAGTTGCGAAGCCGTATTGGTCGGCGCCACTTGGAACGCCACCACGGTGGAGAAAGCCTGCGCCGCCCTCGCCCAGGATTTCACCCCGCTGTCGGACTTCCGCGCCAGCAAGGAATACCGCCTGCTCAGCGCGCAGAACCTGCTGCGCAAATACTTCATCGAGCTGCAAACACCGCACATCGAGACTCGGGTGACCGCTTATGTCTAACCATCACGCCGTCGTTAAAACCCAGGCCGAACTCGCCGAGCTGTTTGCCCAGGACCTGACCACCGGGGTCGGCCGCAGCGTCAAGCATGACAGCGCCGCCAAGCACGTCAGCGGTGAAGCGCAGTACATCGATGATCGCTTGGAATTCCCTAACCAGTTGCACCTGTATGCGCGTATGTCCGACCGTGCCCATGCGCGCATCATCAGCATCGACACCGCACCGTGCTACGCCTTTGACGGCGTGCGCATCGTCATCACCCATGAAGATGTGCCGGGCCTCAAAGACATTGGTCCATTGATGCCCGGCGACCCGCTGCTGGCCATCGACACCGTGCAGTTCGTCGGCCAAGTGGTGTTGGCCGTGGCCGCCCGCGACCTGGAGACCGCACGCAAAGCGGCCATGGCGGCGGTGATCGAATATGAAGACCTGGAGCCGGTGCTGGACGTGGTCGAGGCCTTTCGCAACAAGCACTTTGTGCTCGACAGCCACACCCACCAACGCGGTGATTCGGCGGGCGCACTGGCCACCGCGAAAAACCGTATCCAGGGCACCCTGCATATCGGCGGCCAGGAACACTTTTACCTGGAAACCCAGATTTCCTCGGTAATGCCCACCGAAGACGGCGGCATGATCGTCTACTGCTCCACGCAAAACCCCACCGAGGTGCAAAAGCTGGTGGCCGAAGTACTCGACGTGTCGATGAATAAAATCGTCGTGGATATGCGCCGCATGGGCGGTGGTTTTGGCGGCAAGGAAACCCAGGCCGCCAGCCCCGCGTGCCTGTGCGCAGTGGTCGCGCGCCTGACCGGCCAGCCGACCAAGATGCGCCTGCCGCGTGTCGAAGACATGCTGATGACCGGCAAGCGCCACCCGTTCTATATCGAATACGACGTGGGGTTTGACGACAGCGGCCGCCTGCACGGCATCAATCTGGACCTGGCAGGTAACTGCGGCTGTTCGCCGGACCTGTCCAACTCGATTGTCGACCGCGCGATGTTCCACTCCGACAACTCGTATTACCTGGGCGACGCCACCGTCAACGGCCACCGCTGCAAGACCAACACCGCGTCCAACACCGCGTATCGCGGCTTTGGCGGCCCGCAAGGCATGGTTGCCATCGAGGAAGTCATGGACGCCATTGCGCGCCATCTGGCGCTGGACCCGTTGGCGGTGCGCAAGGTCAATTACTACGGCAAGACCGAACGCAACGTCACCCACTACTACCAGACCGTCGAGCACAACATGCTCGAAGAAATGACCGCCGAGCTTGAAGCCAGCAGCCAGTACGCCGAGCGCCGCGAAGCGATCCGCCTGTACAACGCCCACAGCCCGATTCTGAAAAAAGGCCTGGCGCTGACGCCGGTGAAATTCGGTATTTCGTTTACCGCCAGTTTCCTCAACCAGGCCGGTGCGCTGATCCACATTTACACCGACGGCAGCATCCACCTGAACCACGGCGGCACCGAGATGGGCCAGGGTTTGAACATCAAGGTCGCGCAGGTGGTGGCTGAAATATTCCAAGTCGAGATCGACCGCGTGCAGATCACCGCCACCAACACCGACAAGGTGCCCAACACCTCGCCAACCGCCGCCTCCAGCGGTGCCGACTTGAACGGCAAGGCCGCGCAGAACGCTGCCGAAACCATCAAGCAACGCCTGGTGGAATTTGCCGCACGCAAGTACGACGTGAGTGAAGCGGACGTGGCGTTCCACAATGGCCACGTGCGCGTGCGCGATCAGATCCTGACCTTTGAGGCGCTGATCCAGCAGGCGTATTTCGCTCAGGTTTCACTGTCGAGCACCGGTTTTTACAAGACCCCGAAAATCTTTTACGACCGCAGCCAGGCGCGTGGTCGGCCGTTCTACTACTTCGCGTTCGGCGCGGCCTGCTGCGAAGTGATCGTCGACACCCTCACCGGCGAATACAAAATGTTGCGCACCGACATCCTTCACGATGTGGGCGCCTCGCTGAACCCGGCCATCGACATCGGCCAGGTCGAAGGCGGCTTTATCCAGGGCATGGGCTGGCTGACCATGGAAGAGCTGGTGTGGAACAACAAGGGCAAGCTGATGACCAACGGCCCGGCCAGCTACAAGATCCCGGCCGTGGCGGACATGCCGCTGGATTTGCGTGTGAAGCTGGTGGAAAACCGCAAAAACCCGGAAGACACGGTGTTCCATTCCAAGGCCGTGGGCGAGCCGCCATTTATGCTCGGGATTGCTTCGTGGTGTGCGATCAAGGATGCCGTGGCGAGTTTGGGTGACTATCGCCATCAGCCGAAGATTGACGCGCCGGCGACGCCGGAGCGGGTGTTGTGGGGCTGTGAGCAGATGCGGCAGTTGAGCGCTTCGAAAGCCGTTGAGACTGAAACCGAGATGGCTTCGCTTTAGGACCGAGGTGCTGCCATCGCAGGCAAGCCAGCTCCCACATTTTGATTTGTGAACCCGATCAAATGTGGGAGCTGGCTTGCCTGCGATAGCGGTCTCACAGACACCACTGGAGGTGACTATGAACAACTGGATCAGCGCCCTCGCCGACCTGCAGAACCAGGGTGAACCCTGCGTGCTGGTGACCATCATCGAGGAGCTCGGCTCCACGCCGCGCAACGCCGGCTCAAAAATGGTGATCAGCGCCGCGCACACCTTCGACACCATCGGCGGCGGGCACCTGGAATACAAAGCGATGCAGATCGCCCGCGACATGCTGGTGCGTGGCCAGCAGAACACCCATCTGGAGCGCTTCAGCCTCGGCGCCAGCCTGGGCCAGTGCTGCGGCGGCGTGACGGTGTTGCTGTTCGAACCCATGGGCCAGGTGCAGGCACAGATCGCGGTATTTGGCGCCGGCCATGTCGGCCGCGCCCTGGTGCCGTTATTGGCGAGCCTGCCGTGCCGGGTGCGCTGGATTGATTCGCGTGATCAAGAGTTTCCGGAACATATCCCTCAGGGCGTGCGTAAAATCATCAGCGAAGAGCCGGTGGACGAAATTGCCGACCTGCCGGTGGGCAGTTACTGCATCGTGATGACCCACAATCACGCGTTGGACCTGGAACTGACTGCCGCGCTGCTCAAGCGCAATGACTTCGCCTATTTCGGCCTGATCGGTTCAAAGACCAAACGGGTCAAGTTCGAACACCGCCTGCGTGATCGCGGCTTCGACACCGCGCACCTGCAACGCATGCGCTGCCCCATGGGCCTCACCGAGGTGAAGGGCAAACTGCCGGTGGAGATCGCCATCTCCATCGCCGGCGAAATCATCGCCACCTATAACGCGAATTTCGGCCAGCACAGTGCGAGCGCCGAACCTATTGCCAAACTGCTGCCGGCCTCGCGTCGCAGCCAAGCTATCTAAAATATTGAGATCACCATGCCTTTGACTCGCAAAGCCTACCGTGCCGCCATTTTGCACAGCATCGCCGACCCCGCCGAAGTGGGGATCGAAGCCTCCTATGAATATTTCGAAGACGGCCTGCTGGTGATCGATAACGGCCAGATCAGCGCCCTGGGCCACGCCAGCGATTTGCTGCCAACGCTGCCCGCCGACATCGACGTGACCCATTATCAGGATGCGCTGATCACGCCCGGCCTGATCGACACCCACATTCACCTGCCGCAAACCGGCATGGTCGGTGCCTATGGCGAGCAGTTGCTGGATTGGCTCAACACCTACACCTTCCCGTGTGAAAGCCAGTTCGCTGACAAGGCCCACGCCGAGGAAGTCGCGGGTATTTTTATCAAGGAACTGCTGCGCAATGGCACCACCACGGCGTTGGTGTTCGGCAGTGTGCACCCGCAGTCGGTGAATGCGTTCTTTGAAGCCGCCGAGAAACTCGACCTGCGCATGATCGCCGGCAAGGTGATGATGGACCGCAACGCGCCGGACTACCTGACCGACACCGCCGAATCCGGCTACCAGGAAAGCAAGGCGCTGATCGAACGCTGGCACGGCAAGGGCCGTTTGCACTATGCCGTCACGCCACGTTTTGCGCCGACCAGCACTGCGGAACAACTGGCGCTGGCCGGGCAACTGCTGGGCGAATACCCAGACCTGTACATGCAGACGCACATCAGCGAGAACAAGCAGGAAGTCGAGTGGGTAAAAGAGCTGTTCCCGGAGCGCAACGGCTACCTGGACGTGTACGACCATTACAAACTGCTGGGCGAGCGCTCGGTGTTTGCCCACGGCGTACACCTGTGTGATGACGAGTGCGCACGGTTGGCCGAGACCGGTTCGGCCGTGGCGTTCTGCCCAACCTCGAACCTCTTTCTTGGCAGTGGCTTGTTCAACTTGCCGATGGCCGAGAAGCACAAGCTGAATGTGGGCCTGGGCACCGACGTGGGCGGCGGCACCAGCTTCTCGCTCCTGCAAACACTGAATGAAGCCTACAAGGTCATGCAACTGCAGGGCGCGCGTTTGAGCCCGTTCAAGTCGCTGTACCTGGCTACCTTGGGCGGTGCGCGGGCACTGCGCCTGGAAGACAAGATCGGCACGTTGCAGCCGGGCACGGATGCGGACTTTTTGGTGCTGGACTACAACGCTACGCCGCTGCTCAGCTATCGCTTGAAGCAGGCCAATAACATTGCCGAGACGTTGTTTGTGTTGATGACGTTGGGGGATGACCGGACGATTCTACAGACCTACGCGGCCGGCAATCTGGTGCATCAACGCTGATCTGAGCCACACCATAAAACAAATGTGGGAGCCAGCTCCCACACAAGCCCGACTCCCACATGTTTAGTCCCAGGCGAACCTGGAACATTACAGTTTGACTGAAGAACGCCCTGGCTTCTTGGTCTGCAACAAATGCGAGAACACCGCGTGCAAATCATCCGACGCGCTTTCCTCGTCGAGGTTGAGCTTGCTGTCGATGTGATCCATGTGATGCATCATCAAATTCACCGCCAGCGTCGCGTCGCGTGCTTCGATCGCGTCGATCAACTGGGTGTGCTCATCGTAGGAGCAGTGCGAGCGGTTGCCGCTTTCGTACTGGGCGATGATCAACGAGGTTTGCGACACCAGGCTGCGCTGGAAGCTGATCAGCGGCGCATTCTTTGCGGCTTCGGCGAGCTTCAGGTGGAATTCGCCGGAGAGACGGATACCGGCACCGCGATCACCCCGTGAGAAGCTGTCGCGCTCATCGTTGACCATCTGGCGCAGTTCGGCCAATTGCTCAGCCGTGGCGTGCTGCACCGCAAGCTCAGTGATCGCCCGCTCCACCAGCCGCCGGGCGAGAAATACCTGACGGGCTTCTTCGACACTCGGGCTTGCCACCACCGCACCGCGATTGGGCCGCAGCAGTACCACGCCTTCATGGGCCAGGCGCGAGAGCGCGCGACGGATGATGGTGCGGCTGACGCCGAAGATTTCGCCCAGTGCTTCTTCACTCAATTTGGTACCGGGCGCCAGGCGTTGTTCGAGGATCGCCTCGAAGATATGCGCGTAGACGATATCGTCCTGGGTTCCGCTGCGACCGGCCTTGCCGGCTCGCGGTTGTTTCTTGAGAGGTTGCAACTGTTCGTTCATGGGCACTCGGGTTTGGAGAACGGCGGCGAATTAACGGTAATACGTCAACAGCGTGTTGCTGGCAAGTATCACCTAAAAACAGGGCACATTGTACACAACCCAGTGCGCCAACACACTGTACGGCTATTTGCGGTGGCGGCTGTATTGCAATGAGTGGTTACTTTTGAGTTTAGGCTTGAATTCGCTTTTTCCCAGGTAAAAGGAACACCTCTCCATGACCGACGCCACCCAAGCGCCTTTGCGCCCGTTGGCCGACACTTCTGCGTCGGCCGTCGTCGCCGGCTTCATCGCCATGATGACCGGCTACACCAGCTCCCTGGTGCTGATGTTCCAGGCCGGCCAGGCCGCCGGCTTGACCACCGCGCAGATTTCTTCGTGGATCTGGGCGATCTCCATCGGCATGGCGGTGTGCAGCATCGGCCTGTCGTTGCGCTATCGCACGCCGATCACCATCGCCTGGTCCACGCCCGGCGCCGCGCTGCTGATCACCAGCCTGGGCGGCGTGAGCTACGGCGAGGCCATTGGCGCGTATATCACCTGCGCCGTGCTGGTGACGCTGTGCGGGCTGACCGGCAGCTTTGAAAAACTGGTCAAGCGCATTCCCGCCTCATTGGCAGCTGCCTTGCTGGCGGGGATTCTGTTCAAGATCGGCAGCGAGATTTTCGTCGCCGCGCAACACCGCACCGGGTTGGTGCTGGGGATGTTTTTCACTTATCTGGTGATCAAGCGCCTGTCGCCGCGTTATGCCGTGCTGGCCGCGCTGGTGATCGGCACCCTGTTGTCGGGGCTGATGGGCTTGCTGGACTTCAGCGGTTTTCATCTGGAAGTGGCAACACCGGTGTGGACCACGCCACACTTCTCGCTGGCGGCCACGATCAGCATCGGTATCCCGTTGTTCGTGGTGGCGATGACCTCGCAGAACATGCCCGGCGTCGCCGTGCTGCGCGCCGACGGCTACACGGTGCCCGCCTCGCCCCTGATCACCGCCACCGGCCTGGCCTCGCTGGTACTGGCGCCATTCGGCTCCCACGGCATCAACCTGGCCGCGATCAGCGCGGCGATCTGCACCGGGCCACACGCCCATGAAGACCGCAACAAGCGCTACACCGCAGCCGTGTGGTGCGGGGTGTTCTACGGGATTGCCGGGGTGTTCGGCGCAACCTTGGCGGCGTTGTTCGCTGCACTGCCCAAGGAACTGGTGCTGTCGATTGCGGCCCTGGCGCTGTTTGGCTCGATCATCAACGGCTTGAGTATCGCCATGAATGAGCCGAAGGAACGGGAAGCGGCGCTGATCACCTTTATGGTCACCGCGTCTGGCTTGACGCTGTTTTCCATCGGCTCGGCGTTCTGGGGGATTGTGGCGGGGGTGTTGACGCTGCTGATTCTGAACTGGCGCAAGGCATAAAAAAACGGCAACCCTAAGGTCGCCGTTTTTTTAGTATCACTTAGCCGCGTTGATCGGCTTTTCCGGATACCACACGTCCAGCAGTGGGCTGACTTCAGCGCTTTTCAGCTCGCTGCGGCCTTTGAGCCAGCTTTCAACAGCTACGCGTTGCTCTTCGTTGACCGAGCCACGCTTCTGCAGGCAAACCAGACCGAAGTCATCGCCGCCGACATAGCCCAGACCGTTGGCTTCCATGGCTTCTTTGATGAATGCTTCGAGGAAAGCATCGGTAGCTTCTTCACTCAGGTCTTCTTTGAAGTCCAGGTTCAGTTCGAAACCCAGCTCTTGAAATTCATCAACGCACAGTTTTTTGCGCAGACGCTGGGAACGGTTAGTCGCCATTGGAACAATCCTCTTAAGTAATAACGGCCGGCACTTTAGCAGTTTAAGCCGACCTTTGCCCGACTCTATGGGACGGGCGGCCATTGGTCCGCAAAAAAACCCGAAATACCCGCTATCGTTCAGCTACAACTGGATGCACCTTGGGGCATAATGCCGACACTTTCGTGACCAATGAGGGATTTTCTTCCATACCCCTCACCTTTTTCACCCTTCTCAGCAGTAGGGTTTTATTCCTTATGATCAACTCTTTTCGTTCAGTACTCCTTGCCGGTTTTCTTCTACCACTGGCCTTTTCCGTCACCGCCGCGCCGACCAACAACACCCTGCCGCCGAATGTTCAGCAGGCGCTGCAGAAAGCCAAAATACCCAATACTTCGCTGTCGTTGGTGATGCTGCCCCTCACCGGGCCTGGCACGCCGACCGTGTTCAACGCGGATGTTTCGGTAAACCCGGCCTCCACCATGAAGCTGGTCACCACCTACGCAGCCCTGGAAATGCTCGGCCCCAACCACCAGTGGAAGACCGAGTTCTATACCGACGGCACCCTCAGCGGTGGCGTGTTGCGCGGCAACCTTTACCTCAAGGGCGGCGGTGACCCCAAGCTGAATATGGAAAAACTCTGGCTGTTGATGCGTGACCTGCGCGCCAATGGCGTGCAGCAAGTCACCGGCGACCTGGTGCTGGACCGCAGCTTCTTCAACCAGCCGCAATTGCCTGAATTCAATGACGACGGCAACGACGAGAACAAGCCGTTCCTGGTCAAGCCGGACGCCTTGCTGGTCAACCTCAAGGCCCTGCGTTTTGTCACCCGTAATGACTCGGGCCGGGTGATCGTGTCGGTCGAGCCGCCGATTGCGAGCATCCGCATCGACAACCAGGTCAAAGTCTCCAACGCCAAGCAATGCACCGGGGACGTGCGCTACAGCCCGGTCACCGCGGCCGATGGCAGCGTGACCGTGACGGTCAGCGGCCAGTTGGGCGATGGCTGCAGCTCGCAGACTTACCTGTCGCTGCTCGACCACGCCACCTACACCGCCGGCGCCGTGCGTGCGATCTGGCAGGAGTTGGGCGGCACCATCCAGGGCCGTGATATCCAGGCGCCGGTGCCCAAAGACGCTAAAGTGCTGGCCCGTGCGTTCTCGCCGGACCTGGCGGAAATCATCCGCGACATCAACAAATACAGTAACAACACCATGGCCCAGCAGTTGTTCCTGAGCCTGGGCGCGCAGTTCCGTAACGACGCCGATGGCGACGATGCCAAGGCAGCGCAACGCGTGGTGCGTCAGTGGCTGGCGAAAAAAGGTATCACCGCGCCACACTTGGTGATGGAGAACGGCTCCGGCCTGTCCCGTGCCGAACGCGTCAGCGCCCGCGAAATGGCGGCCATGCTGCAGGCCGCGTGGAAAGGCCCGTACGCGGCGGAATACATCAGTTCGCTGCCGATTGCCGGCACCGACGGCACCATGCGCAAACGCCTGAAAACCACGGCCCTGCGCGGTGAGGCTCACGTCAAGACCGGTACCTTGAACACCGTGCGCGCCATTGCCGGGTTCAGCCGCGATAACAACGGTAACAGCTGGGTGGTGGTAGCAATCCTCAACGACTCGAAGCCATGGGGTGCTTCGTCGGTGCTCGATCAGGTGCTGCTGGACCTGTATCGCCAGCCGAAGCTGACAGCCGCAGCGCCCGTGCTCTAAAGGCCACACAGAGCCAGCTCCCACCTTCAGGCGCGCAAGCGCTCGGCTTCCACCCGGTCGCGGCCCGCCTGCTTGGCCACGTACACCGCCGAGTCTGCGCGCAGCAGCAGCCCGTCAATCCCTTCATCGATCCGCCAGCTGGCCACACCGAAGCTGGCGGTCACCACGCCCACCACCTCCATCGGTTCGGTGCGCAGCGACTGCCACAACTCCATCGCCAGGCGATAAGCCTGCTCGGCATCGGTATGCGGGCACAGCACCACAAACTCTTCACCGCCCAAACGACAAAACACATCCGTGCGGCGCAGGCGCCGGCCGATGCGTTTGCACACTTCCTGCAACACCCCATCGCCCACCGCATGCCCGTGCTGATCATTGATGCGCTTGAAGTGATCAATATCGAGCATGATCAACGACAGTGTGCCCGAGGTTCGGTTGAGCCGGAGCATCTCGGCCTTGAGGCGATCCTGAAAATAACGGCGGTTATGAATGCCCGTCAGCGAGTCGGTAATCGACAGCGCGCGCAGCTCCTCTTCGACCCGCTTCAGATCGGAGATATCCGACACGTAGCCATGCCACAACGTGCCACCGCCGGTTAACTCCTCCGGCGTGGCTTCGCCACGAATCCAGCGCAGGCCGCGTTGCGGCAACACCACCCGATACTCTTCGCGCCAATGGCTCAACTGCAGCGCCGACAGCCGGATCGACAGACGCACCCGTTCCACGTCTTGCGGATGAATACGTTCGAACACCTTGTCCGCGTTTTGCTGCAATACGCCCGTGTCGATTTCATAGATATCGCGCATACCGTCGCTGGCATAGATGAAACGCCCTTTCCCCTTGGGTTCAAGGGTGAACTGAAAGATCCCGCCAGGCACGTGGGCACTGAGTTTTTTCAGTAGACGGTCGCGCGCGGCCAACGCCTCGTAGGCGCGTTTTTGTTCGGTCACATCCAGGTAGATCGCCAAGTGCCCGATCCACAGGCCGTAGTCGTCCAGCAACACGGTGGTGAGCATATTCACCGTCAGGTAGCTGCCATCCTCGCGCACTATTGTCCACTCGCGCGCCTCGTGCAGGTTGTCCGGGCTTTCCACCAGCATCGCCTGGCTCACCGGAATACGCTTGCCCAAGGCCACACTCAAACTGGCCGCGCGCGCTTCGAGTTCATGGGGCAGATGCAGGCTTTCCAGGGTCAGTCGCCCCACCACCGCCTCGGATTTGAACCCGAGCATTTTCTCGGCACCGGCATTGAAGGTGTTGATCACACCCCGCAAGTCAGTGGCAATGATCGCAACATGGGTGGCGGCGTTCAGTACGCTGCGCAATTGCCCGTGGGCGGCGCGAAGCTCCTGCTCACGCAGGTGCAACTGCTGTGTGCGTTGTTCCACCAGCTTGAGCGCACGCTGGCGCTGGCTGACCAACACATACAGCAACGCACTGAGCAGCAGGCTGAGGAGCACGCCCATGGCCAGGATGGTGTGCATCGACGAGTGATTGGCCTGGTCGAACACCTGGCTGGCGCGAATGCTCAAGGCATACACATGGTCGCCGAGGGTGAGGCGGCGCGTGGCGACAAGGCCGCTGTCGCCCACCGCGTTGCTGGACGCGTACAGCACACGTTGCTGCGTGTCGGAGGTGTCGACGATCTGCATCACCAGGTTGTCGCGGCCGGGCTTGGGCAAACCATCGGCGACCAGTTGGCGCATGCTGAGCACTGCCATCACATAACCATGGGGCTCGGTATCGGCGGGTTTACTCACGGGCGCCACCAGCAAAACGCCGGCAGCATAAGCCGGTTCTACGCCCACCAACTGCATGGGCTGGGACACCGCAGGCCGGCCGCTGCTTTGCACCCGCTCAAGCACCGAACGGCGCAGGGGCTGGGCCAACAGGTCGAACCCCAAGGGTGACCCCAGCAAGCTTTGGGTCTGGCTGTACAACACCGGCACATACTCGTCGCGCTCGGGCGCAGGCGCCAGTTCACCCGCAGCGTTCAACTCTCGAATGGCGAAAGGTGTACCCCGCTGACGCGAGATTTCCTGTTCAAAAGCACTGCGCTGTTCGCGAAATATACGCGGCGCCCAGGCATAGGCGCGGGCGCGCAGAAGCAAAGGCTTGGCGAAACCATCGAACTCGGCGCGGGACACGTCACTGGAATTGACGAAGAAACGCTGCAGGCTGGCCAGGCGTTGCTCCTGGTCTTCGAAACGCTCCTGAAGGCGGATGGAGCGCTCGTTGACCAACAACTGGAAACGCTGGCGCACTTGCTGCTGGTAGAGGTCGGCGGCCGCCCAGGCGACGATGACCGTCAGCGCCACACCTGCCAATAACACCACCAATGCCACCAGCCAAGCCGACGCCTGCTCACTGATAAAGCCTAGTATTTTCGGGCGAACGGCTTGCATCGGCATAGGCAACACTCACAACGCCAGCGTGCGGGGGGTGTCACTTTGGCTAGGCGTTAAGTTATAGCCATGAGGCCGGCGTTTGACCAGTGCAAAAAAGCCGCAAGCCCGGAATAGTCCGGGCTTGCGGCTTTTTGGTGCAGCTTGAGTGTGGCGATCAGCGCGCGGTGATTTTCCACGCCCGGTGAATCTTCGCGTTACGTGCGAAATCCGGGTCCAGGGTCTTGTCGCTGATTTCCTCGACCGCGTAGCGCTCGCTGAGGTTGTCCTCCAGCACGAACTTGCGGAAGTTGTTCGAGAAGTACAGCACGCCGCCAGGCGCCAGGCGCGCCATGGCCAGGTCGAGCAACTGCACGTGGTCACGCTGCACGTCGAAGATGCCTTCCATGCGCTTGGAGTTGGAGAAGGTCGGCGGGTCGATGAAGATCAGGTCGAACTCATCACGGCTCGCCTCCAGCCAGGCCATCACGTCACCCTGCTCCAGGCGGTTCTTGTCAGAGAAACCGTTAAGGGAGAAGTTGCGACGCGCCCAGTCCAGGTAAGTCTTGGACAAGTCGACGCTGGTGGTGCTGCGCGCGCCGCCCTTGGCTGCGTGCACACTCGCGGTGGCGGTATAGCAATACAGGTTGAGGAAACGCTTGCCGGCCGCTTCCTTCTGGATGCGCATGCGCATCGGGCGGTGGTCGAGGAACAGGCCGGTGTCCAGGTAGTCGGTGAGGTTGACCAACAGCTTCACGCCGCCTTCGCTGACCTCGGTGAACTTGCCTTGGGCGCTTTGACGTTCGTACTGTTTGGTGCCGCTCTGACGTTCGCGACGCTTGACCACCACGCGGCTCTTGTCGACGTTCAGCGCCTGGGGAATCGCGGCCAGCGCATCGAACATACGCGCAGAAGCTTTTTCCGGGTCGATGGATTTAGGCGCAGCGTATTCCTGCACATGCACCCAATCGTGGTACAGGTCGATGGCCATGGAGTATTCCGGCATATCGGCGTCGTACACACGGTAGCAGTCCACGCCTTCGCGCTTGGCCCACTTGCCCAGTTGCTTGAGGTTCTTTTGCAGGCGGTTGGCGAACATCTGCCCGCCTTCGCTGAGGCGCGCCTGCTCAACCACCGGGGCGGGAGCCGGCTTGATCGGGTTGCCGTTCTTGTTGTACTGGCGCTCGACCGGCTCGGTCGGGGCTTGATCGTAAGCGGCTTGCTCACGCTCGGCCTGACGCTGTTCCGGGGTGCGACGCTCGCCAGTGACGAACTGGTCCGGGTTGACCTTGATCAGCAGCAACTTGCACGGCAACGCGCCGTTCCAGAACGAATACTGTTTGTGGCTGCGGATGCCCATGCGCTTGCCCAGGTCCGGCGCGCCGGTGAACACCGCCGCTTCCCAGCCCATGCACGCCTGGCGCAAGCGCTCACCAAGGTTCTGGTAGAGGTACAACAGGCTGGCTTCGTCACCCAGGCGCTCGCCGTAGGGCGGGTTGCAGATCACCAGGCCTTTCTGGTTCTGGTCCGGGCGCGGCTCGAAAGTACCGACTTCGCCCTGGTACACCTTGATCCAGTGGCTTAAGCCTGCGCGTTCGATGTTGTTACGCGCGGGTTGGATCAGGCGCGGATCGGCTTCGTAGCCACGTACCCACAATGGCGGTTTGTTCATGCCGATGGCAGCACGCTCGGTGGCCTCGGTGTGCAGCTTCTTCCACAGCGCCGGCACGTGACCGAGCCAGGTGGTGAAGCCCCACAGTTCACGATTCAGGTTGGGTGCCATGTCGGCGGCGATCATTGCGCCTTCCACCAAGAAGGTGCCCACGCCACACATCGGGTCTGTCAGCGCGCCACCTTCGGCCGCAATACGCGGCCAGCCGGCGCGGATCAGGATCGCGGCGGCCAGGTTTTCCTTCAGCGGTGCGGCGCCCTGCTGCAGGCGATAACCGCGCTGGTGCAGGCTGTGGCCGGACAGGTCAAGGGAAAGGATGGCTTCGCCACGGTCCAGGCGCAGGTGAATGCGCAGGTCCGGGTTGATCTTGTCGATGGACGGACGTTCGCCGGTCGGGGTGCGCAGCTTGTCGACAATCGCATCCTTGACCTTCAGCGCGCCGAAGTGGGTGTTGTCGATGCCCGAACCATGGCCACTGAATTCAACGGCCAGGGTGCCGTCCGGGACCATGTGGTCGGCCCATTCGATATCCAGCACGCCGTGATACAGGTCTTCGGCGTCCTTCATCGGGAAGCGCTTGAGTACCAGCAGCACGCGGTTGGCCAGGCGCGACCAGAGGCACAGGCGGTAGGCGGTTTCCATGTCGGCCATGCCGCGCACGGCCGAGGTGTGCTCGCGCGCGTCTTCAAGGCCAAGCCCGACGGCTTCCTCGATCAGCAGGCCTTCGAGGCCCTTGGGGCAGGTGAGGAAGAGTTCAAAACGGTCCGACATGGGGCATTCCAGGCTTTTCAGCAATAAATGAACGGGCGACGCATCGCCGGCTCGGTTTTCAATCAAGCACTTTTCTTGAAGAGTGCTCGCGTGGCACGAATGTGCCGTTCCACCCCGGCTGCCGGGCGTTTGAGCCTTAATTGCCGGGGCAGATAAATAAATCATCGCAACAAAAAGAAATATTCCGACCCTTCGTCGAATAATAACCGACTGCAACGGGCGGGCATTCTCACTAAAGGATTAAACCCATCCTCTATGCAGGGCACATCATAGCTGGGTTTGCCTATTAAATGGGGCGAAAAGCCATCCCAGCTTATGGCTATAGCATCGTTATCGTTACGTGCTTATGACAAAACGATCATTGAATCCATGTGACCTATTGGTTAGAACTCAACACAGGTTGGCGCCGTAACGACGCCGACACTTAGGCTCGCCACGCCGGCAGCGAGCCCACCAACGGCAGGAAAACCCTGCCCGGCCCCACGCGGGGCCGAAGGATATCTAGACAGTCAACAAGTGAGGGAAACACCCTATGAGAAGACTTAAGCGTGATCCGTTGGAAAGAGCATTTTTACGCGGATATCAATATGGCGTTCATGGTAAATCCCGTGAGCTTTGCCCATTTACTCTACCGTCGGTACGCCAAGCCTGGATCAACGGCTGGCGAGAAGGACGCGGCGACAACTGGGACGGTATGACTGGCACTGCGGGAATCCACAGACTCAACGAACTTCACGCCGTCGGCTGACACGGGGCACTTAATCCGACAACCACCTTGAAGATTTTGTAACGACTTAACCACGCACGTCCTATCCGGGCGGCGGGCTTCGGCCCAGGGGGCTCCTTTTGGAGCCCTTTTTAATGCTCGGAAATTGGCTGATCTACTGATCGTTCCCACGCAAAGTGAACTGAACGATCTATCACGATCTATCAGCGCAAAGCCGCGATGGCATCCACCGACTCGCGAATCAACGCCGGGCCTTTGTAGATAAAGCCGGAATAGAGCTGCACCAGGCTTGCGCCGGCGGCGATCTTCTCGGCTGCGTGCTTGCCTTCGGTGATGCCGCCAACGGCGATGATCGGCAAACGCCCCGCCAGCTCGGCCGCCAGCACCTTGACGATATGGGTACTCTGGTCCCGTACCGGGGCGCCCGACAGCCCGCCCGCTTCGTCACCATGCGCCAGCCCTTCAACGCCGACGCGGCTTAAGGTGGTGTTGGTAGCGATCACCGCATCCATGCCCGAATCCACCAGGGCCTGGGCGACCAGCACGGTCTCTTCATCGCTCATGTCCGGGGCAATCTTGATAGCCAACGGCACACGCTTGCCATGGCGCACGGCCAGGTCTTCCTGGCGCTGGCGCAAGGCTTCGAGCAATTGCTTGAGGGAATCGCCAAACTGCAGGCTGCGCAGGCCCGGTGTGTTGGGCGAACTGACGTTGACCGTGACATAGCTGGCGTGGGCGTAGACCTTGTCCAGGCAGGTCAGGTAATCATCCACAGCGCGCTCGACCGGCGTGTCGAAGTTCTTGCCGATATTGATGCCGAGAATGCCTTTGTACTTCGCGGCTTGAACCCGCGACAGCAAATGATCAACCCCCAGATTGTTGAAGCCCATGCGGTTGATGATGGCCTCGGCTTCGGGCAACCGGAAGATACGTGGCTTCGGGTTGCCCGGCTGCGGACGGGGCGTCACGGTGCCGATCTCGACAAAGCCGAACCCCAGCTGCGCAAAGCCGTCGATGGCTGCGCCGTTCTTGTCCAGGCCGGCAGCCAACCCGACCGGGTTGGGGAAATCGAGCCCCATCACCGACACCGGCATTTTTGCCGGCGCCTTGCATACCAGGCCATTGAGCCCCAGGCGACCACCGGCACCGATCAGGTCCAGGGACAGATCGTGGGAGGTTTCCGGGGAGAGTTTGAACAACAGCTGGCGGGCCAGGGTATACATGGGCGGGCTAGACTCGGATGGCGGCGAAAGGTGGCGCGATTATAGCCGGGGTGGCACGCGGGGTGCGAGGCGTGCCGTCCATTCGTCACTGGCGTTGTGCAACCAACGCTTCGTACTGCGCCCAGATTTTTTCTGCATAACGCAGGCGCAATGCCTCGCGCCCAGGTGCTGGCCCGGCATTATAGGAACCCACGGCTGTCCAGTTGTAACCGAAGCGCTGGATGAAGTCGGCCAGGATCGAAGCGCCCACTTCGACCGATAAACAAGGGTCGCTCAGCAACCTTTCTTCGGTAATCCCCTGCTTGGCCAGACGCGGCAAGTGCATGCTATTGATTTGCATCAGGCCTATATCCCGCGAGCCATCACTATTGCTCTGGTTCATCGCGCCGCCGCGTGCGCCCGACTCCACGACAGCGATGGCCTGCAACAGCTCCGGCTCGATGTCGTAGCGACGGGCAACGTCATCCCAGCAACTGGCCCAGGCCTGATGACTGCCCATCAGCAGGCTCAACAGCACGCCCTTGCCCAAACGCCTAATCATGTTGCACCTGGCCACAGGCCGAACAGACGCGCTGCAAACGCCCCGCCCCTGAGTGGTGCCGGACGGTGACGGCACAGGTAAAGCGATAACCCCTGCCGTATATGGTCTTGATAAAGCCCTTATCTTTCCTCAAGTGCTTGCGCAATTCGTAGATACAACGGGTGAGTGACTCCTCCGCGACTTCGCCACGGGACCAGGCCTGCTCAAGTAAACGATCCTTGGTCATCAGCACACCATCGGATGCCAACAGCAACCGCAGCACCTGCCACTCCTTGGGCGGCAGCTGAATATCCACACCCTCGCCCGTCAAACGGCCATCTGCATGCAAGGTCCACCCGGCAAAAAACCATGCGGCCGTCAGCCCTTCATCCACGAGGGTCATATTCACCTCTGCACCTGACTACTGACATTGAATTCCTTGTTTCCAGAAACGGCCGATACGCCAACCCCGCGACTATAAAAAGCTGGCCTTGGAACAACGTTAGGAAAAAACCCATGTAATCGAGGTTTTCGGTGGACATTGCGTAGGACTTTTCACCATCGCCGACGGCAAACGTTCTGGAATACGTCGATTGGCGCTCAAAGGGCTAATGGGTTTCCGGGGCTTCACGGCTTTCACGCATGAATGCACGTTGCACACGCTCATATTGGCGTTGTGTCAGCGGTGGCGGCCCAACTGCACCGGCCAGCATGCGCGGTTCGGCCCCTACCGCGCGGGCCTGGATCACAAACAGCCGAACTGCGGCCCGTCGGCTTTGACCCGCGCCGCCCTCACGTGGAAAACCACCCAACCACAGGCGCCTGCCTTGGGGCACCCGCACCACCGTGCTGATCCCCACTCGCCCCACAGCGCCCGCCGAGCCTGGCTCGAGCTTGCTGTCCAATTGACGGCCATCCTCAAGCGTCAGTTGCATTTCAATCTGATTGGCCGCCGCAAAGCGTGGTAGCACGCTGGCTTCGGTGCCATACCCAATGGGCTGCCACTCGCCACTGTCAGCGCCAGGCTTGGGCAGGTAAAAGGTATGGTTGTCGTGGAAAACCGCCGGCACATTCTCCTGGGTAAGGATCACCGGGAACGCAGTGACCTTGGCTTTACGCCGACGCTCAAGCACACCAAGCTGAGCCATCAAACGATTGTCGTCCAAAGGTTCCAATACCCGCGTCACGGTGGCCCCGGTGCTGGCTTCCTGAGCGAACGCTGCCCCCATCCTGTCGAACTCGCTGCGGTCCACATCGACCTGCCAAAGCGATACTTCAATCGGCCGCTTGGGCTTGTCCAGTTCCGCCACCAGCTCCTCGATCGCCTTGACCTGGGCCGGCTTGCCCTTGATCAATAAACTGTTGGAGTCAGGATAAGCCATCACCAAAAGGCTCTTGTCAGCCAGCAGGCCTGGGGGGCGTTGCGTGGCATCCTGCTGTTCGATGGCCAGCAGGTTTTCGATAATCGTTGCCATTCCCGGCACATTGACCTTGTCGTCACCCATGACGTACTGACGGTCGGCCACGTGAGTGTTGAACACTTGAACCACGCCGAAAGCCTGCTTGCCCACGCGTACTTCGGAGCGCGGCCTGTCCATCAGTTGAGCCAGGTGCAGGACCTGATCCACATAGTTCGGTGGCCCGGACACGTAGAACGTGCGTGCGCCGCTCTCTCTGAGTGGGTAACGTGATTCATCCAGCCCCGCGCGGCGCATGAACCCGCGCATCCGCTCGACCGAAATGTGCCGCAGCGCCACCGCTGAGCTTTTCGCTTCGCCCGCGTCATACACGTACAGCACCTGTCCGTCGCTGTACCAGATCAGCCCCTGTTGCTCGGCCACTGTCACCAGTGTGTGCTGCGCGGCCTCCAGGTCGAAGGTGCCCGTGAGGCGTTTACGCGCCACTTCACGGCTGACGACAACCGGCAACCCCAAGGGCAACGACAACGCGGTAAAAAAGGTATGCAGGCTTTCATCCCGTGCCTGGTAGCTCTCCGCCCAGGCGGGAACATTGGCCCATAGCACTGCACTGCACAGCACAGCAAAGCTCAGCAACCAGCGGCACAGCCGTGGGTAACTCATCGGTGGTCGCTCATTGATCGTGGAATCGAAAGACACCGTCGGGGTTCCTGGCAGTCGGGCGCAAAGAAGCGGCCATACTGAAAGGCACTCGAGTTTCAATCTTGATGGAAAGGTGACGGCAGCCCCATCCGCCGCCCCGTGGCATGTGCCTTGCTACGGACTCTGCATCAGAGCCCGCGCCAACGTCGGAGCAGGCTTACAGACAAAGGCGTCGTTACCCGGCAATGGCTTGTACTGCCATGCGAAGGAGCGATGCTTTTTTTTTGACAGAAAAGGTAGGTGTTGATGAACGACTCGGTCGGCAACAGCCCGGTGAACATCCCACTGGCGTGGGTCAACGGCAGTGACGCCCCGGAAAAGAGCAGCCTGGACCTGGGTTTCATGGCTCTCACCGACTGCGCTTCGCTGGTGGTCGCCGCCACCCAGGGGTTTGCCCAACCTTACGGGTTGACGCTGAACCTCAAGCGCCAATCCTCCTGGGCCGGCCTGCGCGACAAACTGGTCAGCGGTGAACTGGACGCCGCCCACAGCCTGTACGGGTTGATCTATGCCGTGCACCTGGGCATCGGCGGCGTAGCGCCCACCGATATGGCCGTGCTGATGGGCCTCAACCAGAACGGCCAGAGCATCAACCTGTCCCACGGCCTGCAACAGCAGGGCGTGACCACTCCTGAGGCACTTGACCGCCATGTGCACCAAAGCCGGACAAAGCTGACGTTCGCCCAGACATTTCCCACCGGCACCCACGCCATGTGGCTGTATTACTGGCTGGCGAGCCAAGGCATTCACCCTTTGCAAGATGTCGACAGTGTGGTGGTGCCGCCGCCGCAGATGATCGCGCACCTGCAAGCCGGGCGCATCGACGGTTTTTGTGTCGGTGAGCCTTGGTGCGCCAGCGCGGTCCAGCAAAACCAGGGGTTCACCCTGGCCACTACCCAGTCGATCTGGCCGAATCACCCAGAAAAAGTACTCGGCTGCACCCAGGCGTTCGTCGATCAATACCCGAACACCGCCCGCGTACTGGTCATGGCGATCCTCGAGGCCAGCCGTTTCATTGAACAAAGCCAGGAAAACCGCCGCTCCACCGCACAACTGCTCAGCGCCCGCGAGTACCTCGATGCGCCGCTCGACTGCATCGAACCCCGCTTGCTCGGAAATTATGACGACGGCCTCGGCAACCAGTGGCAAGACCCGCACGCCCTGCGTTTTTTCGCCGATGGCGAGGTGAACCTGCCCTACCTCTGCGATGGCATGTGGTTCATGACCCAGTTTCGCCGCTGGGGCCTGCTGCGCGAAGACCCGGACTACCTGGGCGTGGCCCGCCAGGTGCAGCAACTGGACCTGTATCGCCAAGCCGCGGCTGCGGTTGGCGTCCCGGCTAGCGCCCAAGACATGCGCAGCAGCCAGTTGATCGACGGCAAAATCTGGGACGGCTCCGACCCCGCCGCCTACGCCCGCAGCTTCCGCCTGCATGCCCTGGCGGACCTTACCAGCCGCCAGGCACTGCGCTGACAGGACCACGACTATGTTACGAATCCTGTTGATCAACGACACCCCGCGCAAGGTCGGGCGCCTCAAAGCCGCCTTGACCGAAGCCGGTTTCGAGGTGATCGATGAGTCCGGCTTGACCATCGACCTGCCGGCGCGCGTCGAAACGGTGCGCCCGGACGTGATCCTGATCGATACCGAGTCACCTGGCCGCGATGTGATGGAGCAAGTGGTGCTGGTCAGCCGCGACCAGCCGCGCCCAATCGTGATGTTCACCGATGAGCACGACCCAAATGTGATGCGCCAGGCCATCAAGTCCGGGGTCAGCGCCTACATCGTCGAAGGCATTCAGGCCCAGCGCCTGCAGCCGATCCTCGACGTCGCCATGGCCCGCTTTGAAAGCGACCAGGCCTTGCGCGCCCAGCTCCAGGCCCGTGACCAACAGTTGGCCGAGCGCAAGCGCATCGAGTTGGCCAAGGGCATGCTGATGAAAATGAAGCACTGCAATGAGGAAGAGGCCTACACCCTGATGCGCCGCCAGGCCATGAGCCGCCAGCAGAAACTGATCCAGGTGGCCGAGCAGATCATCGCCATGAGCGAGCTGCTCGGCTGAACTGGCGCAGCTCTTGCTAAGCATTCATTACAGGTAGCCAACGGCGGTTGCCCCTTCTACGACAAAGACGTCGCCCATCCGGTTTGCACTCGCGAACTCGATGGCGGCGTTTTTTTTCGTTTTGGCCCCGGCGATTGGGGCCAACAGGCCTTCTGACAAGACCCCCAACCGTTGAGGTGCGTGATGAAATCAAGCTTCTGGAAATCCGGGCACACCCCGACCCTGTTTGCCGCGTTCCTGTATTTCGACCTGAGCTTCATGGTCTGGTACCTGCTGGGGCCACTGGCGGTGCAGATTGCCGCCGACCTGCACCTGACCACCCAGCAACGCGGCCTGGTGGTGGCCACGCCAATCCTGGCAGGCGCGGTGCTGCGCTTTTTGATGGGCATGCTGGCTGACAAGCTGTCACCCAAGACCGCCGGGCTGATAGGCCAGGTGATTGTGATTGCCGCGCTGTTCGGCGCCTGGAAACTCGGCATCCATAGCTACGAACAAGCCCTGTTGCTGGGCGTGTTCCTGGGCATGGCCGGTGCTTCCTTTGCTGTTGCGCTGCCGTTGGCCTCCCAGTGGTACCCCGCCGAGCACCAGGGCAAAGCCATGGGTATCGCCGGCGCCGGCAACTCCGGCACCGTGTTTGCCGCGTTGCTGGCGCCGGTGCTGGCCGCCGCATTTGGCTGGAGCAATGTGTTCGGCTTCGCGCTGATCCCACTGGTGCTGACACTGATCGTGTTCGCCTGGTTGGCGCGCAATGCGCCCGAGCGCCCGAAAGCCAAATCCATGGCCGACTACTTCAAGGCCCTGGGCGACCGCGACAGCTGGTGGTTCATGTTCTTCTACAGCGTGACGTTCGGCGGCTTTATCGGCCTGGCCAGCGCCCTGCCCGGCTACTTCAACGATCAATACGGCCTGAGCCCGGTGACCGCCGGTTACTACACCGCAGCCTGTGTATTTGGCGGCAGCTTGATGCGCCCATTGGGCGGCGCGCTGGCCGATCGCTTCGGCGGGATTCGCACTCTGCTCGGCATGTACGGCGTGGCAGCGATCTGCATCGCCGCTGTGGGTTTCAACCTGCCCAGTTCCTACGCCGCACTGGCGCTTTTCGTCTGCACCATGCTCGGCCTTGGCGCGGGTAATGGCGCGGTGTTCCAGCTGGTGCCCCAGCGTTTTCGCCGCGAGATCGGCGTGATGACCGGCCTGATCGGCATGGCGGGCGGCATCGGCGGCTTTGCTCTGGCGGCGGGCATGGGCGCAATCAAACAAAGCACCGGCAGTTATCAGCTGGCCTTGTGGTTGTTTGCCAGCCTGGGCGTGTTGGCCTGGTTCGGCCTGCACGGCGTCAAGCGTCGCTGGAGAACTACGTGGGGCTCGGCCGCCGTGACCGCCGCACGCGTCTGATGAGCTTGCAACTGAGCGTTGCCCACGCCAGCGCCATCGGCCCGCGGGCACAAAACCAGGACGCCCTGCGGGTGGTCACGCCCATGCCGGAACTGGCCGCGAGCAAGGGTTACCTGTGCGCCATCGCCGACGGTGTCAGCCAATGCGCTGACGGTGGCCTGGCCGCCCGTTCGACCTTGCAGGCGCTGGCTCTGGACTACTACGCCACGCCGCAAACCTGGGGCGTGGCCCAGGCCCTGGAGCGCTTGTTACTGGCGCAGAACCGCTGGTTGCAGGCCAACGGCGGTGGCCAGCCGCTGCTGACCACCCTCAGCGCCCTGGTGTTTCGCGGCCAACGCTTCACCCTGGCGCATGTAGGAGATTGCCGGGTGTATCGCTGGCTGGATGGCGAGTTGCAGCGCATCACGCAAGACCATGTGTGGGAGCAACCGGGCATGCAGCATGTGCTCAAGCGCGCCCTCGGCCTGGATCAACACCTGGTATTGGATTTTCTCGACGGTGAGCTGCGCGAAGGCGAGTGCTTCCTGCTGCTCAGCGATGGCGTGTGGGCCACGTTGGGTGACCACAGCATCAGCGCGATCCTGCGCGAACAAACCGATCTCGACGCGGCGGTGAACACGCTAGTGAATGCCGCGCACCTGGCCGCCAGCCAGGACAATGCCAGCGCGCTGCTGGTGCGTATCGACCAGCTCGGCGCCGCGACCCTGGGCGATGCGCTGGTGCAGTTGCAGCAATGGCCGCTGCCACCGCTCCTGAAGGCCGGGCAACGCTTTGAAGGCTGGCAGGTTGAAAGCTTGCTGGCGCAAAGCCGACAGTCATTGCTGTACCGCGTGCGCGATGCCCAGCAGCAAGCTTGGCTGTTGAAAACCTTGCCGCTCAACCGCGACGATGACAACGACGCTGGCCAAGCCTTGCTGTCGGAAGAATGGTTTCTGCGCCGGGTGGCGGGCCGCGCATTTCCTGAAGTGCATGCAGCCAGCGGGCGTCAGCATTTGTACTACGTGATGCGTGAATATTCAGGGCAGACCCTCGCCCAGCTGTTCCAGCAACAAGGCCCGCTGCCCCTGGCGCAGTGGCAGTCCATTGCCGAGCGTTTGCTGCGAGCAGTGGGCCTGCTGCATCGACGGCAAATCCTGCACCGTGACATCAAGCCGGAAAACCTGCTGCTGGGCGATGATGGCGAGTTGCGTGTTCTGGATTTCGGCCTGGCTTACTGCCCGGGGCTTTCCGAGGACCGCGCCCATTTGCTGCCCGGCACCCCAAGTTTTATCGCGCCCGAAGCCTTCAGTGGCGAACGTCCTACGCCGCAACAGGATTTATACAGTGTCGGTGTCACGCTCTATTACCTGCTGACCGGGCATTACCCCTACGGAGAAATCGAAGCTTTCCAGCGGCCACGTTTCACCCAGCCCGTCAGCGCCAGTCGTTACCGCCCCGATTTACCGGACTGGTTGCCATTGAGCCTGGAACGCGCTGTGGCCGCACAGCCCGCAGAGCGTTATGAAACCGCCGAGGAATGGTTGCTGGTGCTGGAACAGGCCGACCGCCGTGAATTGAGCGTACGACCCAAGCCCCTGCTGGAGCGCGAGCCGCTCAAGGTCTGGCAAACCCTGGCGACCGCCTCGCTGCTGATCAATCTGGTGCTGCTGTACTGGCTGCTGCACCACTAGGGGGCGATTTCCCACACAGTATCGATGGCAATCCCAATAAAGCGGGCGCCAGGCGACTTGGCACAACCGCTGCATTAGCTTCATCAACAACGCACATATAGCCGCCCCTTCAACGTCGAAGGGTCGAGTTTCCCGA
Organism: Pseudomonas sp. FP2338; assembly: GCF_030687515.1. Lineage (NCBI taxonomy): Bacteria > Pseudomonadati > Pseudomonadota > Gammaproteobacteria > Pseudomonadales > Pseudomonadaceae > Pseudomonas > Pseudomonas sp. FP2338. The sequence continues at coordinate 4,734,072 of NZ_CP117436.1, forward strand.
GAGAACGGGACCGGACAAAGGTGTCCTCGCCAGGTAACTGGTGGGGGCGCCTTTTTTGTTTGCGCACGATTTGTCGAGCCATTGCGGAGAACGACATGAAAAAACTCAAATTGGTGATGATCGGCAACGGCATGGCCGGGGTTCGCACCCTTGAAGAATTGCTCAAGCTGAGCAGCGACCTGTACGACATCACGGTGTTCGGCGCCGAGCCCCACACCAACTACAACCGCATCCTGCTGTCACCGGTGCTGGCCGGCGAGCAGACCTTCGAAGAGATCGTGCTCAACGACCTCGACTGGTACCTGGACAACCACATCAAGCTGTTGCTCAACCGCAAAGTGGTGCAGATCGACCGCGTAAGACGCATCGTCATCGCTGAGGACGGCAGCGAGGCCGAGTACGATCGTCTGTTGATTGCCACCGGCTCGACGCCTTTTATCCTGCCAATCCCCGGCAATACCTTGCAGGGTGTGATCGGCTACCGCGACATCGCCGACACCCAGGCCATGATCGACACCGCCAGGACCCACAAGCACGCGGTGGTCATAGGCGGTGGCTTGCTCGGCCTGGAAGCCGCCAACGGCCTGATGTTGCGCGGCATGCACGTGACCGTGGTGCATATCGGCGAATGGCTGCTGGAGCGCCAGCTGGACAAGACCAGCGGCCAGTTGCTGCAAACCGAACTGGAAAGCCGTGGCCTGGTGTTTCGCCTGTGCGAGCAAACCCAGGCCCTGCACGACGCCGGCAATGGTCGTGTCGGCTCGGTGCAGTTCAAGAATGGCGACATCATCCCCGCCGACCTGGTGGTGATGGCCGCCGGCATCCGCCCCAACACCGAACTGGCAGAGAAATCCGGCATTCCCTGCAACCGCGGGATCCTGGTCAATGACACGCTGCAAACCTACGACCCGCGCATCTATGCCATCGGCGAGTGCGCCAGCCACCGTGGGATCGCCTACGGCCTGGTGGCGCCGCTGTTCGAACAGGCCAAGGTCTGCGCCAATCACCTGGCCCAACTGGGCTTTGCCACTTACAAGGGCTCGGTGACCTCGACCAAGCTGAAGGTCACCGGCATCGACCTGTTTTCCGCCGGAGACTTCATGGGTGGCGAAGGCACTGAAACCATCACCCTCTCCGACCCGATTGGCGGCGTGTACAAGAAGCTGGTGATCAAGGACGACATCCTGGTCGGCGCGTGCCTGTACGGCGATACCGCCGACGGTGGTTGGTATTTCCGCCAGATCCGTGAGAATCACGCCATTGGCGAGATCCGTGATCACCTGATGTTTGGCGAAAATGCTTTAGGCGATGTCGGCCACCAAGGCCAGGACAAAGCCATGAGCATGGCCGACAACGCCGAAGTCTGCGGCTGCAACGGCGTGTGCAAAGGCACCATCGTCAAGGCGATCCAGGAACACGGATTGTTCAGTGTCGATGACGTGAAAAAACACACCAAGGCCGCCAGCTCATGCGGCTCCTGCGCGGGGTTGGTGGAACAGATTTTGATCAACACCGTGGGCGGCGCCGCCGACGTCAAACCCAAAAGCGAAAAAGCCATCTGCGGCTGCAGCGACCTCAACCATGGGCAAATCCGCCAGGCCATCCGCGACCAGCACCTGCTGACCATCGCCGGCACCATGAGCTACCTTAACTGGCGCACACCCAACGGCTGCGCGACCTGCCGCCCGGCCCTGAACTATTACCTGATCTCCACCTGGCCCGGCGAGGCCAAGGACGACCCGCAATCGCGCCTGATCAACGAACGCGCCCACGCCAATATTCAGAAAGACGGCACCTACTCCGTAGTCCCACGGATGTGGGGCGGTGTGACCAATCCGTCGGAGCTGCGGCGCATTGCCGACGTGGCCGACAAGTACAACGTGCCGATGGTCAAGGTCACCGGCGGCCAGCGCATCGACCTGCTGGGCATCAAGAAACAGGATTTGCCCGGTGTGTGGAAGGACCTCGACATGCCCTCCGGCCACGCCTATGGCAAATCCATCCGCACCGTTAAGACCTGCGTGGGCAGCGAGTTCTGCCGCTTCGGCACGCAAAACTCCACACAGTTGGGCATCGAGCTGGAGCACGACCTGTTCAACATGTGGTCGCCCCACAAGGTCAAGCTGGCGGTGTCCGGTTGCCCACGCAACTGCTCGGAAGCTGGCATCAAGGACGTCGGCATTATCGGCGTCGACTCCGGCTGGGAGATGTACATCGGCGGCAACGGCGGGATCAAGACTGAAGTCGCGGAGTTCTTCGTCAAGCTCAAAACCGCCGAGGAAGTGCGCGAATACAACGGCGCCTTCCTACAGCTGTACCGCGAAGAAGCCTTCTACCTGGAACGCACCGTGCACTACCTGCAACGGGTGGGCATGGAGCACATCAAAAAAGCCGTACTGGAAGACCCGGCCCGGCGCCAAGCCCTCAACGAACGCCTGCAATTCTCGCTGTCATTCGAACAAGACCCGTGGAAAGAACGCCTGGAACAGCCGCTGCTGAAAAAGGAATTCGAAGTCATCCCCGTCAAGCAGTTGGAGGTGTCGGTATGAACTGGCTGGATATCTGCGCCCTCGATGAGATCAACGCCCTGGGCTCGCGCATCATCAATGGGCCAAAAGGCGATATTGCGATTTTTCGTACCAGTGACGATGAGGTTTTCGCACTCGATGACCGCTGCCCACACAAAGGCGGGCCGCTGTCCCAAGGCTTGATCTACGGCAAACGTGTGGCCTGCCCGCTGCACAACTGGCAGATCGACCTGGCGTCGGGCGAAGCTCAGGCGCCGGACATCGGCTGCGCCCATCATCACCCCGCCCGTGTGGAAAACGGCCGGGTGATGCTGGCCCTGCGGGACGCCGGTTGATGAACCGCCAGACTACCGCGTCCACCTGCTGTTATTGCGGGGTGGGTTGCGGCTTACTGATTGAACATGACGGCGCGCAGATCCTGGGTGTGCAAGGCGACCCGAGCCACCCGGCAAACTTTGGCAAGTTGTGCAGCAAGGGCGCCAGCCTGCACTTGACCGGCGACCTGGCGGCCCGCGCCTTGTACCCGGAACTGCGCCTGGGCAAAGGCCTGGCCCGTGCCCGCACCGACTGGGACAGCGCCCTGGAACACGCGGCCAACGTGTTCGCCGACACCCTTGCCGAACATGGGCCGGACAGCGTGGCATTTTACATCTCCGGCCAGTTGCTGACCGAGGACTACTACAGCTTCAACAAGCTGGCCCGCGCACTGGTGGGCACCAACAATATCGATAGCAATTCGCGGCTGTGCATGTCTTCGGCGGTGGTCGGCTACAAACGCAGCCTGGGTGCGGATGCGCCGCCATGCAGCTATGAGGACCTGGAGTCGAGTGACTGCGTGATGATCGTCGGCAGCAACATGGCCTACGCCCATCCGGTACTGTTCCGACGCCTTGAGGAAGCCAAGGCACGGCGCCCGCAAATGAAAGTGCTGGTGATCGACCCACGGCGCACGGATACCTGCGATTTGGCCGACTTGCACCTGGCGATCCTGCCGGGTACCGATGTGGCGCTGTTCCATGGGATCTTGCACCTGTTGCTGTGGGAAGACTGGATCGACCGCGACTTTATCCAGGCACATACCGATGGGTTGGTCGAGTTGAAGCGACTGGTGCATGACTACACGCCGCAGATGGTTACGCAGTTGTGCGGCATCAGCGTTGCGCAGTTGCGCCTGTGTGCAGAGTGGGTCGGCACCTCCAGCAGTTTTCTCTCGCTGTGGTGCATGGGGCTTAACCAGTCCACCGCCGGCAGTGCCAAAAACAGTGCGCTGATCAACCTGCACCTGGCCACCGGCACTATTGGTCGGCCGGGTTGTGGGCCGTTTTCCCTGACCGGCCAACCGAATGCCATGGGCGGGCGCGAAACCGGCAGTTTGTCGAACCTGCTGCCGGGGCATCGCGAGGCGGCCAACCCTGAGCACAGGGCGGAAGTCGCGGCTTATTGGGGCGTCGAAACGTTGCCAGCGCCTACCGGGCTGACGGCTATCGAACTGTTCGAACAGATCCAGGCCGGCAAGATCAAGGCCGTGTGGATTGCCTGCACCAACCCCGCGCAATCCTTGCCGGACCAGAACAGCGTGCGGGCGGCATTAGCGGCGTGCCCATTCGTGGTATTGCAGGAGGCTTTTCGCACTACCGAAACCGCCGCCTACGCCGACCTGCTGTTACCCGCCGCCAGTTGGGGCGAGAAGGAAGGCACGGTGACCAATTCCGAACGGCGGATTTCCCACGTACGCCGCGCCATCGTCCCACCTGGGGAAGCACGGCCGGACTGGGCGATTACAGTGGATTTCGCACAGCGCCTGGAGCAACGCTTGCGTCCGGGGTTGCCGAGCTTGTTCGCCTTCGAGCAACCGGCGCAGATATTTGATGAATACAAGGTGCTGACCCGCAACCGCGACCTTGACCTGTCGGGTATCAGCCATGCCCTGCTCGACCGGCTCGGCCCGCAGCAATGGCCATTTCCAGAGGGCGCACACGCCGGCACGCCGCGCCTGTACACCGAGGGTGTGTTCCCGACAGACAGCGGTCGCGCGCACTTTATCGCCGACCCTTACCGCGCCGCCAAAGAACAACGTGATGCACGCTTCCCACTGACCCTGATCACCGGGCGCCTGCGCGATCAATGGCACGGCATGAGTCGCACCGGCACGGCTGCGCAATTGTTCGGGCATGTCAATGAAGCCTTGCTGAGCCTGCACCCGGATGAGCTGCGTCGGCATCGTTTCAAAGAGGGCGACCTGGTCAGCCTGAAAAGCCGTCGCGGCAGTGTGATTGTCGCCGTCAGCAGTGATGACAGCGTGCGCCCAGGCCAGGCGTTCCTGCCCATGCATTGGGGCGATCGTTTTCTCAAGGGCGGTGTTAATGCCCTTACCCAGCCGGCGTTCGACCCCTTGTCGAAACAGCCCGAACTCAAACACAGCGGCGTGCGCCTGGAGGCCGTGCAACTACCATGGCAGTTGTTCGCGTTGATCGAAGGAAATGTGCAGCAACACTTTGACGCCTTACGCCGGCTGTGTGAGGGCTTTGCCTACGTCAGCTTGAGCCTCGCCGGGCGTGAACGGCCGGCTCTTCTACTGCGCGCAGCCCATACCGAAGCGCCCGACTTGCAACTGTTAACCCGTATCGACGAACTGCTGGGCCTCAATGACGGCCCGGTCATGGCCTATGACGATCCGCGCCGTTCGATTGGCAAGCGGGTAAAAATCGAAAAAGGCCGCATTACCGCGCTGCGCCTGGCCGGCGAAACCCTCGCGCGGCATTGGCTGCAGAGTTTGTGGCTGGAAGGCCGTGCCGACGATCAACTTCGGCGCTGGTTACTTGCGCCGCTCAGTGCACCACCGGGGGGCGCAGCGGCCAGCAGCAAAATTGTGTGCAACTGCAAGAACGTCAGCGAAAGCGCGGTATGTGCCGGTATTGGCCGTGGCCTGGACCTGGCCCGGCTTAAACAGGAACTGGGGTGCGGCACGCAATGCGGCTCCTGCGTTCCGGAAATCAAACGTCTTTTGGCCAGCACGTCGCTGCCAATCGCAATCAGTGTGTGAGGGGATAAACATGAGCGCAAAAGTCTGGCTGGTAGGCGCAGGCCCCGGTGATCCGGAGCTGTTAACCCTCAAAGCGGTACGCGCCCTGCACGCGGCCGATGTGGTGATGATCGATGACTTGGTCAACGCTAGGGTGCTGGAACACTGCCCGGACGCCCGGGTAGTCACCGTGGGCAAGCGCGGCGGCTGCCGTTCGACACCCCAGGATTTTATCCAGCGCCTGATGTTGCGTTATGCGCGCCAAGGCAAATGCGTGGTGCGTCTTAAAGGCGGCGACCCGTGTATTTTCGGCCGGGGCGGCGAAGAGGCGATGTGGTTGCGTGAACACGGGATAGAGGTGGAATTGGTCAACGGGATTACCGCGGGCCTGGCGGGTGCAACGAACTGCGATATTCCCCTGACGCTGCGCGGGGTCAGTCGCGGTGTGACGCTGGTCACTGCGCATACCCAGGATGACAGCAGCCTGAACTGGCGCGCCTTGGCCGAGGGCGGGACGACATTGGTGGTGTATATGGGCGTGGCGAAGCTGGAGGAGATTCGTCAGCAATTGCTGGAAGGTGGAATGGCAGCGGATATGCCGGTGGCGATGATCGAGAACGCATCATTGCCTCAGCAACGCGAGTGCCGCAGCACTCTGGCGCACATGCACACCGATGCACAGGTATTTGCTCTGAAAAGCCCGGCGATCCTGGTGATCGGCAGTGTTGCTGGCGCAGCGCAAGCCGCCTGCATTGCCGTGTCAGCGAGCGCCTGAGGCAAATTTCAGGCAAAAAAAGCCCGGCCTAAGCCGGGCTTTTTCTACTACTCAGTAATTACTGAGCAGCTTGAGCTTCAACCGACGCTTCTACACGACGGTTAACAGCGCGACCAGCTTCAGTTGCGTTGTCAGCAACTGGGCGGGATTCGCCGTAACCTACCGCGGTGATGCGGCTAGGAGCAACGCCGTCTTTAACCAGGACTTGCTTAACAGCGTCAGCACGACGCTGGGACAGCTTCTGGTTGTAAGCGTCTGGACCGATGGAGTCAGTGTGACCAGCAACTTCTACGTTGGTAGCTGGGTACTGAGCCATGAAGTCGGCCAGGTTTTTCACGTCGCCGTAGCTGTTAGGCTTAACAACCGACTTGTCGAAGTCGAACTTAACGTCCAGCTCAACACGAACAACCTGAGCAACTGGAGCTTCTGGCTCTGGAGTTGGCTCTGGAGCTGGTGCTGGAGTAGGAGCTGGAGCGACTGCGCCAGCGTTGCCGCCGAAGTTCACACCCAGGCCAACCAGTGCGGAGTAGTCCCACTTGCCGTTGTCGATGCCGTAGTCAGCTTCAACGCCAGCACGAGCGAACAGGTTGTTGGTGAAGTAGTACTTCACGCCAGCGCCAGCGATTGCCAGAGTGGTCTGGTCACGACCTTTGTGGCCATCAGCTTCAACGTTGGTACGGCTCTGGTGACCGAAACCACCTTCTACGTACGGACGCAGGGAATCAACACCAGCCTGACCGAAGTGGTACTGAGCAGTTACGCTGCCAGTGTCACCTTTGATCTTCTGGGAACCAGTACCGTCGTTCGAACGGGTGTGGTTGGTGGTGTCGTAGTTCAGGTTGATCGACACGTCGTCGGTCAAGAAGTAACCGATGCTAGCGCCAGGGTTGAAGCCGTCTTCGATGTGCTTGACGCTATCGTTGAACTGCTTCTTGTAGAACAGCTGGCCTTCAACTGCGCCTTGGCCTTGTGCCAGAGCGCCGAAAGAAGTGGCCGCAATAAGAGAACCAATGGCAAAGCCCAAGGTGTTTTTCAGTTTCATCCGTTAAATCCCCATCTGGTGATTGTAAAGCAGTCCCACAAACCGGGGGACAACTCGGCGACAAGTCTAACAGAACTTGCCTACACGTAAGAGATATTTGCCACGCACTAAGTTTCAGTCTCGCCCGCAAATTTCTCACGTAATTTATCAAGAGCACGCTTGTAACGCATTTTTGTAGCACTCAAACCCATGTGCATGATGTCAGCAATTTCCTGAAACTCCAGCTCTGCGACAAATCGTAGCACCAAAATTTCCCGGTCAATCGGATTCACATGCACCAACCAGCGATCAAGTCCGGCCTTTTCCTCGGGTACCGGCGCCTTTTCTTCAGACGCTTCCTCAAGGGGGTCCAGACTCAAAGCGTCCATCAAGCGACGCTTTCGCCGTTCCTTACGATACTGCGTGATGCACTCGTTGTACGTGATGCTATAGAGCCATGTCTTGAACTTCGATTTTCCCTCAAAGTTCTTCAGGCCGTATAGCACCTTGAGCATCACTTCCTGACAGACATCATCCGCATCTCTATCGTTCCCCAAATACCTTGAACAAACGTTGAACAGAGTGCGTTGATATCTGCGCATCAATTCTTCGTACGCGCGTGTTATGTGAAACAGCTCCGTGTGCGAGCGCGCGACCAACTCCTCATCAGAGAGCTCACGGGGGTCATAGCGCGTGGACAGCGTTTGGGCTTTATTCAAAACAAGTCGTGCCGACAGTCAGGTCAATGTCCGCTACAGCCCGGTCACCCGGGTTTGCGGCGGCGTACATTAGCAGGATTTGCCGGGTTAGCGGCTACTGACCTGCTGCTCGAGGAGAATCCGATTGGACAGCGATACCAGCTCACCGTCATCGGTCAGCACCGTCGTCTTGACCGTGCCGATCTCCTCGATTTGCCCTTCGACCTCGCCCACACGCACCTGTTGCCCAACCTGATACAGCTCACGCACATAGATTCCCGCAAGAATCTGACCGGCAATTTCCCGGCTTCCCAACCCCATGGCCAGTGCAACGGCCAGACCAACGGTAATCAAAACAATCACAATCACGTGGTTGAGCAGGTCGGTTTTGACCTCCAACTGGCTGATCGCGACGGAAATACTGATGATGATCACCAGTCCCTGGGCGATTCGCCCCAGGCCCGCAGCATAGTCCAACCCCACGCCTTCAGCAGCCCCGCGCACCAGCCCGTTGGCCAGTTGCGCCAGCAAAACACCTACCAGCAACACCAGCGCGCCGCCGAAAACCTTCGGCAAATACAGCGCCAGCATGTCGAGCGTAGCTGAAACTCGCTCAAGTCCAAGGGATTGAGCCGCAGAAACCAGAAAAATAAGCAGAACAAACCAATAAACGATCTTCCCGATGAGGGTGGAGATCGGCACCTGCAACCCGGCGCGGCCCAGCAGCTTAGTCAGGCCCGTGCCTGCCATCAAGCGGTCCAGCCCCAATTTTGCGAGCAATTTGGACAGCAGGGTATCGAGCAACTTGGCCACGACAAAGCCCAGCAACACCAGAACCAGAGCACCAAACAGGTTGGGAATGAAATTCGCCACTTTGGTCCACAATGCGGTCATCGCGGTGACCAGGCTCTGGGTCCAGAGATCAAGTTCCATATTCAATCAGCCTTATCAGCAGTGCGAGCAAGAGGTTTACGACGCGAAACCGGCGATACGTGGGCCGAACCATTGTTCAGGGCCATCATCAACGCCGGCAACCAACGACCCAGCAGCCCGAACAGGTCACCCGCCCCTACCTGACGGTTGGCGGTTTTCAACACGCGGCCCAGGCAGGCATCGTCATCACGGTTGGATGGCGAAGCATTGAGCATGTCACGCAAAGACTGTTCGAACGGATCGTGCATAAAGACCTCTCGCAAGTGAGTTAAAAGACGAGGGTTAAATTCTTGGGGTCACATATGCCCCTGCTTGTGTTCAGGTCATATTCAGGTCAAACCCAGCGCAATCGTCGAAATAACCACCATTGCCCGAGCGCTACCGAGACCATCAACAAGCAGGCAATCACAAATCCATAGGGGCTGGCGGAGAACGGAATCCCGCCCACATTTATGCCCAGCAAACCGGTCAGAAAACTCATCGGCAGGAAGATCCCGGTGATGATCCCGAAGCGGTACATCGTGCGATTCATGCGCACGCTCAAGCGCCGGTCTTCGGCCTCAAGCACCAGCCCCACGCGCTCCCGGGTCAGTTCGAGCTCTTCCAAGTAGCGGGTCAGGCTGTTGTTCAATTCGTTCCAGTAGTCAGCATCGTCGTCACAAAACCACGGCAATTTGATCCGCGTCAGCTGGGCAAAAATATCCCGCTGCGGCGCCAGGAAACGCTTCAATCCGGCAGCCCGTCGACGGATCTGCAAGACGTTGCCGTGCTCCGGGGTATACCGTTCGTCGGCATCGAGTTTTTCTTCCTCTAAATCGACGACTTCGGACAGGTCGGTGACCAGATCCTGCACTTTATTGGTCAGGTACTGCGCCATATAAAGGATGAGTTCAGAGGCGGTTTTTGGCCCTTTGCCCTCCGCCAGTTGCACCAGCAGCTCGTCGGTAGCCCGCAATGGGCGCAAGCGCAGGGAAATCACGCGACTGGCGGCCGCGAAAATACGCACCGAGACCATGTCTTCCGGTTCGGCGCCCGGATTGAGGTTGACCCCGCGCAGAAACAGCAGCAATTCGCTGTCCGGCAGCGGCAACAGGCGCGGTCGGGTGTTCTCCTCCAGCAACAGGTCGCAGGCGAATTCGCTCAGACCGCTGGATTTACGCAACCAGGTCTGGGTCTGTGGATGGCTGCGATCCCAATGCAGCCACAGGCTTTCCTGGGGCTGCAGCTGTAAATCGTCGAGCTCAGTCCGGGCAATCGAACGCGCACCGCCTTTACCGTCCAGCACCAGGGCATGCACCAGCCCCCATTGCGCGTTTTCTTCCTCGAACATCCTCACCCCTTTCGGCTACTGCGGTTTATTCAGGCATTTTCAACGGGCTAGGCGAAACGATCACGCCATTATTGTCGGCATAGATGTATTCGCCCGGGCGGAAGGTCACGCCGGCAAACGTCACTACCACGTTAAGGTCGCCAATGCCGCGCTTGTCGGTCTTCATCGGGTGAGGCGCCAACGCCTGCACACCCAGGTCAGTCTGGGCGAGGACATCGACATCACGCACGCAACCGTAGATCACCAACCCTTCCCAGCCATTTTTTGCAGCTTTCTCGGCGATCATGTCGCCCAGCAGCGCGCGACGCAGGGAGCCCCCGCCGTCGACCACCAGCACCTTGCCGGCGCCTGGTTGATCGGCTTGTTCCTTGACCAGCGAGTTGTCTTCGAAGCACTTGATGGTGACGATTTCACCGCCAAAGGAGTCTCGGCCACCGAAATTACTGAACATCGGCTCAACTACCTGCACCAGCTCCGGGTAGGCGTCGCACAGATCGGGCGTCACGTAATGGATCATCGGGAAACTCCTGTCATCAAGGAAGAGGTCGAACATCCCACGGTGTACATCAGAAAAACGCGTCACAACGGTCGAACTTTAAGTGCGCTCTCGTCAGCCGCGGCCATGATCAGACTCACACCGTCGCAACGCAATAGCTACTGCACGACTGAATATGACCAGAAACGTTTGCCGCGTCATATCTTAGCCGCAACCTCGCGCGAGTGAAACGCCCCTGGCAGAGCGGCTGCATCAAACCATTGCGATGACCTGCGGCTCTGCCGCGAATAACGGTGTCAGCGGGTCTTTCAACCACTGCGCCACCAACGGCCACACTTCAGCCTGCGCGGCCTTGCTGACCAGCATCTCGACTTGTCCGAAATCCCCGCTGAAGCCTTGCTTGCGCCCCAGGCACAGGTATTGGCGGTGCTCAGAGCCCACTTGTTCGAATAATTTGCGACAAGCCCAGTCCGGGTCCTGTTGATCGCCGGCAGCGCTGACCGCCAGCAGCGGCACGTCGACATCGGCCAGGCCTTTCCACCAGTCCTGCTTGCCATCGCCAAAACGACCGAACAGGCCATTCCAGCGCATCGCTTCGATCAGCACGCCCGCCGGCTCGTCCTCGGGGCCGCGTTTGAGCCGTACGCCGGATACTTCACCAAAACGTTTCAAGAGCAACCGGCCGGTCCACTCCAGCGGCGGAATCTTCAACGGCCAGTGGGTGCGGCTGACCTGGCAACCAAACAGCGCCACCGACGCCACGGCTGGCGGGCCAAGGTGCTGACCGCCCAAGGCCGCTGCCAAGGCGGTGCCACCCAGGGAGTGGCCGATCCAGTGCGGGATTTGTGCGCTTTGCTCACGGACAAATGCGCCGATCGCCGGCAAATCGTAACGCGCGTAATGGGCGACGCGATTTCTGGCGTAGTCCTGATTGCGCTTGGACAGGCCATGGCCACGCATTTCCGGGATCCATACATCAAATCCCTGACGCGCCAGGTAAGCACCCAGACCGATACCTTTGGGCGAATACCAGAAGCGCCGATTGGAAAAACTGCCGTGCAATAAAATAACCGGCGCGCCCCGGTTTTCCGGGACATCCGCCAGGCCCAAACGGGTCACAGCCAGCTCGACGGTGCCGTCGGGGCTGTTACCGGGTTTGAGGCGGTACACATCTTCACTCAGGTCGCCACGACGTTCAGCACTGATCAAGGCGACGGGAAATAGGTTGCTGCTGCTTTGCATAATGCTCTTGCACAAAAAAGGGCGGCGTCCGGATGGAGTTCCGCCCTGCACAGATAAGAATGCCGGTCACCCAGGCTGGGGGACCGGCACTTTTGACGTGACGACCTTAGGCGGACGCTTGGCCTTCCGCCAGGAAGAACCAGGTTTCCAGCACGGAGTCGGGGTTCAAGGAAACACTTTCGATACCCTGTTCCATCAGCCATTTGGCCAGGTCCGGGTGGTCGGAAGGGCCTTGGCCGCAGATGCCGATGTACTTGCCGGCCTTGTTACAGGCCTGGATGGCGTTGGCCAGCAGCTTCTTGACCGCAGGGTTACGCTCATCAAACAGGTGCGCGATGATCCCCGAGTCACGGTCCAGGCCCAGGGTGAGCTGGGTCAGGTCGTTGGAGCCGATGGAGAAACCGTCGAAGAACTCCAGGAATTCTTCGGCCAGGATGGCGTTGGACGGCAGTTCGCACATCATGATCACGCGCAGGCCGTTTTCGCCGCGAGTCAGGCCGTTTTCAGCCAGCAGGTCGACGACCTGGCTCGCTTCGCCCAGGGTCCGTACAAACGGCACCATGATCTCGACGTTGGTCAGGCCCATCTCGTTGCGCACGCGCTTGAGGGCACGGCATTCCAGCTCGAAGCAGTCGCGGAAGGCTTCGCTGATGTAACGCGAAGCGCCACGGAAGCCCAGCATCGGGTTTTCTTCTTCGGGCTCGTAGAGCTTGCCGCCGATCAGGTTGGCGTACTCGTTGGACTTGAAGTCCGACAGGCGCACGATGACCTTTTTCGGGTAGAACGCCGCCGCCAGGGTGCTGATGCCTTCTACCAGCTTCTCGACGTAGAAACCCACTGGGTCGTTGTAGCCGGCGATGCGTTTGTCGACGCTGTCCTTGATCTCCAGCGGCAGGCCGTCGTAGTTCAGCAGGGCCTTGGGGTGCACGCCGATCATGCGGTTGATGATGAACTCGAGACGGGCCAGGCCCACACCAGCGTTCGGCAACTGTGCGAAATCGAAGGCGCGGTCTGGGTTACCGACGTTCATCATGATCTTGAACGGCAGGTCCGGCATGGCATCGATGGAGTTTTGCTTGATGTCGAAGCCCAGCTCACCTTCAAAGATGAAGCCAGTATCGCCTTCGGCGCAGGACACAGTCACACCCTGACCGTCTTTCAACAGTTGGGTGGCGTTGCCGCAACCCACAACCGCCGGGATCCCCAGTTCGCGGGCAATGATCGCTGCGTGGCAGGTTCGCCCGCCACGGTTGGTGACGATGGCGCTGGCGCGTTTCATCACCGGCTCCCAGTCCGGGTCGGTCATGTCGGAGACCAGCACGTCGCCGGGCTGGACTTTGTCCATTTCGGACACGTCCTTGATGATCCGCACCTTGCCGGCGCCGATGCGCTGGCCGATGGCGCGGCCTTCCACCAGCACGGTGCCGGTTTCTTTCAACAGGTAGCGTTCCATCACGTTGGCCGAAGTGCGGCTCTTCACGGTTTCCGGGCGCGCTTGCACGATGTACAGCTTGCCGTCGTCACCGTCCTTGGCCCACTCGATGTCCATCGGGCACTTGTAGTGCTTTTCGATGATCATCGCTTGTTTGGCCAGTTCGCTGACTTCAGCGTCGGTCAGGCAGAAACGCGCGCGTTCGGCCTTGTCGACTTCAACGGTTTTCACCGAGCGACCGGCCTTGGCCTCGTCGCCGTAGATCATCTTGATGGCCTTGCTGCCCAGGTTGCGGCGCAGGATGGCCGGGCGGCCGGCCTCAAGGGTGTGTTTGTGGACGTAGAACTCGTCCGGGTTGACCGCACCTTGTACGACGGTTTCACCCAGGCCGTAGGCACCGGTGATAAACACCACGTCACGGAAACCGGATTCGGTGTCCAGGGTAAACATCACGCCGGCGGTGCCGGTTTCCGAACGCACCATGCGCTGCACACCGGCAGACAGAGCCACCAGCTTGTGGTCGAAACCCTGGTGTACGCGGTAGGAAATAGCGCGGTCATTGAACAGCGAGGCAAACACTTCCTTGGCGGCGCGGATTACGTTTTCAACGCCGCGGATGTTCAGGAAGGTTTCCTGCTGGCCGGCAAAGGAGGCGTCCGGCAAGTCTTCGGCAGTGGCCGAGGAGCGTACGGCAACCGCCATGTCCGGGTTGCCGGCCGACAGTGCCGCAAAGGCGGTACGGATTTCTTCGTTGAGCTTCTCGGGGAACTCGGCGTCCATGATCCATTGGCGGATCTGGCTGCCGGTTTTCGCCAGGGCGTTGACGTCATCGACGTCCAGAGCGTCCAGCGCGGCGTGGATCTGGGCGTTGAGGCCGCTCAGCTCGAGGAAATCGCGGTAAGCCTGGGCCGTGGTGGCGAAACCACCGGGCACCGAGACTCCAGCGCCTGCAAGATTACTGATCATCTCGCCGAGGGATGCGTTCTTGCCCCCCACATGCTCTACATCATGGACGCCGAGCTTATCGAGGGAAACTACGTACTCTACCAAGGTGATCTCTCCACTTTCTGTGTTGGAAAAGCTCAGGACGCCGGCGGCTCAGTAGGAGCAAACGCCAGCGCTTGTGGCCTGGACCTGGAAAATAAGTGAGAATGCGGCCCACTGCGGGACGGCAAAATCGCGCCTATCATATCCAAGATTCGCCATCAGCTTAAGGCCCAGGGCTCAAATGAAACGATCTGCTTTCTTTATTTCCGACGGCACCGGCATTACAGCCGAAACATTGGGCCAGAGCCTGCTCGCGCAGTTCGAAAACATTACCTTCGCCAAATTCACGCGGCCGTATATAGACAGCGTGGATAAAGCGCGGGCCATGGTACAACAAATCAATCTGGCGGCTGAAAAAGACGGTTTTCGCCCGATCATTTTCGACACCATCGTCAACCAGGACATTCGTGAGATCCTGGCAACCTCCAATGGTTTCATGATCGACATCTTCTCCACGTTCCTGGCGCCATTGGAACAGGAGCTGAGTGAACATTCCTCCTATTCCGTGGGCAAGTCCCATTCCATTGGCCATAACTCCAACTATATGGAGCGTATCGAGGCGGTGAACTTCGCCCTCGACAACGATGACGGCGCTCGCACCCACTACTATGACAAGGCCGACCTGATCCTGGTGGGTGTGTCTCGCTGCGGCAAGACCCCGACCTGCCTGTACATGGCCATGCAATTCGGTATCCGCGCGGCCAACTACCCGCTCACCGAAGACGACATGGAGCACCTGACGCTGCCCGCCGCCTTGCGTGCGCATTCCCACAAGCTGTTCGGCCTGACCATCGATCCGGACCGTCTCACCGCCATCCGCAACGAGCGCAAGCCCAACAGCCGCTACTCCAGCTATGCCCAATGCGAATTCGAAGTGCGCGAAGTGGAAAATCTGTTCCGTCGTGAGAATATTGCGCACATCAATTCCACGCATTTTTCGGTGGAAGAGATCTCGGCGAAGATTCTGGTGGAGAAAGGTGTAGAGCGCCGCTTCAAATAGCGGGCGCCTGCACGGACCCCATCGCAGGCAAGCCAGCTCCCACAGGGGAATGCATTCCAAATGTGGGAGCTGGCTTGCCTGCGATGAACGATAACGCGGTAAACCTGCCTACAGCTGAAACCTGTCACCGCCCTGCCCCAGCGCGGTGGCCAGCGCATCAAAGCCTTCACGCAGCAACTGATCGTCACCTGACGTATTACAGATACTCGCTCGAATAAACTGCGGCACCGCCGTCTGCCCTACGGCAAACGCCTCTGCGGTGGCGATTAGGTAATTATTCTGCTTGAGCTCTGCCTCGATTTCCGACGCACGCCAGGGCTCCGGCACTTCAATCCAGAAGTGTGGGCTGTTGAGGTGAGTGCGGTATTCCAAACCGACCAGAAGGTCACGCACCAAGGCCTTGCGCCGGCTGATCTCGTTGATTTGCTGGCGCAGCAGGTATTCCGCCGTGCCGTTTTCGATCCACTGTGTCGCCAGCTCCAGCGTCACCGGCGTGGCCATCCAGCAGGTCGAGCGCAAGGCCGCCGAAATACGGCTGACCAATGCCGGTGGCGCATGCACATACCCCACGCGCAAACCGGCAGACACCGCCTTGCTCAGGCTGCTGATCAAAATCGTACGCTCGGGCGCGAAGAAACTCAGCGGCGGCGGGCGATCTTCCACCAACACGCCGTGGGCTTCGTCTTCCAGAATCAGCAGATTATGCTCGCGGCACACCTTGGCCAGCGCTTCCCGGCGCGCGACCGACAGCACGGCCGTGGTCGGGTTCTGGATCGTCGGGGTGCAGTACAACGCCGAAACCCGGTGATTACGACAGACTTCATCCAGCGCACCCGGCAGCACGCCTTCGTCGTCCATCTCCAGGCCGATCAGCCGTACACCGAGCATGCGTGCGGCGGTGATAAGCCCTGGGTAAGTCAGTTGCTCAGTGACCACCGTATCCCCCGCCCGCAGCAACGCCATCATGGCGCAGAGCAGGCCATGCTGGCCGCCATTGACGCAGATGACCTGCTCGGGAATCGGATGAAAATCGCGCTGCACCAGCCATTGCGCACCGGCCTCGCGGTAGCGCGGCAAACCGGCGTCCGGCGTGTAGGCGCTGATGTCCTGGAGGAACTTGGCGTTGGTCGACAAGGTTTGGAAGCTTTGGGCCAGGAACACCGTTTCTTGCCCTGGAATGTGCATGTTGCGGCTCATGTCGAAGTACTGGCGCGGCTCTTCGCTGACGTTGCGAAAGCCTTCATCACGCTGGCGCTCCATCCCACGCTTGCGCACGAAGGTGCCGTCACCGACACGCGCCACCACTAACCCCAGTCGCTCCAGCTCGCCGTAGGCGCGGCTGATGGTGCCGATGGTCACGCCGAGATTATCGGAAAGAACCCGATGGGGCGGCAGTTTGCGCCCCGGTTCAATCAAGCCTTCAAGGATGCCCCGCTCCATCACATCGGACAGGCGTTTGTACTTCACGCCCTGACCGCTGGCCAACCCCTCACGCATAATTGACACCATGTCAATATTTGTTTTGACAGCCATCATTCGCCCTAATAGTGTGCTTTTACGGGTTCAATCACCGAATGAAACAACTTAATACACAGTCAATATAGAGTTCAATTCCGGCTCAGGGAAGCAATAAACGATGCCAATGTCCGCCGTTCTTGAAAACACTACAAAAACAAAAAATCAGAAACAGTGGTTGGCCGGTCTGGTCACCAGCGTGATGTTTCTTATCGTGTGCCTGAGTTGGGGCACCACCTGGCTGGGCATCAAGATCGCCGTCGAAAGCGTGCCGCCGCTGACGTCTGCCGGGCTGCGCTTTCTGATCGCGTTCCCGCTGTTCCTGTGTTTTGCCCTGGTGCGCCGCGAGCCGATCCTGTTCCCGCGTGAAAGCCGCTGGTTCTTCGTATTTGTGACCCTGTCGTATTTCAGCGTTCCCTATTACTTGCTCAACTACGGCGAAATGCATGTGTCGTCCGGCCTCACCGCGCTGCTGTTCAGCTGCATGCCGGTGTTCATCCTGATTTTCTCCGCGCTGTTTTTGCGCGAACGCATCTACTTTTCCCAGGTGGTCGGCATCGGCATCGGTTTCGGCAGCCTCTACATGATCATCAAGAGCCAGGGCCTGCACCTGGACCACGCCGAATTCTTCGGCGTGCTGGCGATACTGACCGCCGCGATCATGCATGCCTTGTGCTACGTCATCACCAAGCAAAAAGGCAGCGCTATCAGCGTGATTACCTACAACACACTGCCCATCGGTATCGCCGGGCTGATGCTGTTCGTGGCCGGCCTGTGGTTTGAAACACCGACCTTCGAAAACATCACCCTGCGCTCCTGGAGTGCGCTGTTCTACCTGGGGCTGGTGGCGTCGGTGGGCGGGTTTATTGTGTATTTCATGTTGCTCAAACGTTTGAGCCCGATCATTTTGTCGTTCGTGTTCATTATTTTCCCGGTGTTCGCGGTGATCATCGGCGCCTGGTACGAAGGCGTAGAAATTTCCCGTGACCTGATGCTGTACTCGGCCATCCTGCTGGCGGGTTTTGCGATCACCAAGTTGCCGGTTGAAAAACTCCTGGCCAAAAAAAATTGACCCTTAAACCACAACGACAACGACGCGAGAGAAACATGGAAGTCCTCCGCCCCACCGCTCTGGAACAGATCTATGCCCACGCCAGCCGCAGCTACCCGGACGAATGCTGCGGTTTTGTCTTCGCCGATGGCAGTGTGTACCTGGGCAACAATATCCAGAATGAGCTGCACCACAAGAACCCCGAGATGTACCCGCGCAGCGCGGCCAATGGCTATACCTTTTCGGTGGCCGACACCCTGCTGCTGAACAAGGCGTTTCGCAGCGACAACCCGGTGGTGGTGATCTACCACTCCCACCCGGACGTCGGCGCCTATTTCAGTGATGAAGACCAGGACAAGGCACTGTTCCTGGGTGAGCCGATCCACCCCGTCAGCTACCTGGTGGTGGACGTGCGCCAGGGCCAGGCCCTGGGCTCAAAGCTGTTTGCCTGGGATGGCAAGCAATTCGCCCTTAAACCCTTCAACGACCTGCACACGGAGTTGTCCATGAACGCTGTCTCTTTCCCCGATATCCTGGTTCGCGTGGCCAAGCTGCCGGAATCGACCCTTGAGGGCACTGGATCGACATTGCGCGAAGTCATTGAAAACCTCTGCAGCAGCCACCCGCAGCTGCGCTCGCACCTGTTCCACGAAAACAACAACCAGCTCAAGGAACACTTCCTGTTCACCGCCGAGGAAGAACTGATCGGCGCCGATGAGCAGTTGCCGGAAAAAGCCAGGATCGAAGTGCTGCTGGCCACCTCCGGCGGCATGGACGTCGACGCACTGAGCAACGAAGAAGTCCAGCGCTACGTGCGCCATATCACCCTGCCCGGCGTGGGCCGTGAAGGCCAGTTGAACCTGAAAAAAGCCAAGGTGCTGATCATCGGCACCGGCGGCCTGGGCTCGCCCATCAGCCTGTACCTCGCGGCAGCCGGCATCGGCACCCTGGGCCTGGTGGATTTCGACGTGGTCGAGAGCAGCAACCTGCAACGCCAGATCGTGCACGGCAACAGCACCCTCGGCATGCCCAAGGTCGAGTCAGCCAAGCGGCGGCTGCAAGACCTCAACAGCCATATCCAGATCAATGCCCACGACACCGCCCTCAACGCCGACAATGCGCTGGAGTTGGTCGGCGCGTATGACCTGGTGATCGACGGCACTGATAATTTCGACACCCGCTACCTGGTCAACGATGCCTGCGTGCAATTGGGCAAGCCGTTGGTGTACGGCGCCATCTACCGCTTCGATGGGCAGATCAGCGTGCTCAACTACAAAGGCGGGCCGTGCTACCGCTGCCTGTTTCCTTCAGCGCCGCCGGCCGAGTTGGCACCCAATTGCAGCGCCGGTGGCGTGATCGGTGTGCTGCCGGGTGTGGTCGGAATGATCCAGGCCACTGAAGCGATCAAATTACTCATCGGCATCGGCGAACCGCTGTCGGGCCGCCTGATGCGCTTCGACGCGCTGGCCATGAAGTTCAGCGAGATCCGCTTCAAACGCCGCGCCGACTGCCCATGCTGCTCAGACCTGCGCCACAGCGAAAGCGTCGCGCCAGCCGTTTGCGCGGATGCCGTGCAGAGCCAGCCCGCGTTGGCCGAAGAGCGTTACATCAAACCGCGCGTACTCAAGCAACTGCTCGAACACCCACGCAGCGCCGACGTGTTGCTGGATGTGCGCGACGCCAGCGAGCTGGAAGTGTGCAAGTTGCCGGGCGTGGTGCATATCCCCCTGGCCGAACTGGACGGGCAATTGGGCAGCCTGAGCCGCGACAACACCCATTACCTGATCTGCTACGCCGGAACCCGCGCCGAGCAAGCGGCCAGCACCTTGCTGGCCGCCGGCTTCGCCAATACCAAAGTCCTGCAGGGCGGCATGAAACATTGGGTTCGCGACGTCGAACCCGATATGCCTTTGTACTGATCCGGGGGCTGAGCGATGTTGCATAACTCCATTCTCGATGTGATCGGCCATACGCCGATCGTACGCCTGGCGCAGTTTTCCGAAGACCTCGGCATCGAGGTCTACGCCAAGCTTGAATCCCTCAACCCTGGCGGCAGCCACAAGGCGCGTATCGCCCTGGGCATGATCCTCGACGCAGAACGTCGAGGCGTGCTGATTCGCGATTCCGGGCAAACCATCATCGAACCCAGCGGCGGCAATACCGGCATTGGCCTGGTGATGGCCGGCAATGTGCTGGGCTACAAAGTGGTGCTGGTGATCCCTGACAACTACAGCCCCGAAAAGCAGAAACTGCTGCGCTTGTACGGCGCCAAGGTGGTGCTCTCGGACAGCCGCCTCGGGAACAATTCCCACGGCGAAAAGTGCATGGAACTGCAGTTGGAAAACCCCAATTTCGTGATGCTCAACCAGCAGCGCAACGGCGCCAACCCGCAGACCCACCGCGACACCACCGCACCGGAAATCCTCCGCGCCTTCGGTGAACAGCGCGTGGACTATTTCGTCAGCGGCATCGGCACCGGTGGCCATATCACCGGCATCGGCGAAACCCTCAAGGCGGCCTGGCCTGCGATGCGCGTCATGGGTGTGGAACCGGAGGAGTGCGACCTGCTCAAGGACCAGCACGCGCCGCACCATATCCAGGGCCTGTCGATCGGCTTGATCCCGAGCATTCTTAACGTGGGTGTCATTGACGGCATGCTCAAGGTCTCGCGCCTGGCGTGCATCGACATGATGAAGCGCATCATGCGCACCGACGCCATCAGCCTGGGTTTGTCTTCGGCCGCCAACATGGTGGCCATCGCCCAACTCGCCCCCGAACTCCCGCCCGAAACGGTGGTGTTGACCATGGTCTACGACAATGCCGACAGCTACCTGCCCAATTTCGAATAACCGGTTTTTCAACCATCCAGACTGTGGGGGTGCCTCCATGGGGGGCTTTATCGACATGCAACAGCTGCACGATGAGTTACTGACCCACCTCATCCAGACCCTGACGCCTGCGCAGATGAAGCAGTTGGAACCGCATTTGGCGCCATTGATCCAGAATGCCGCACAGGCCGTGGCAGAGGACTTGATTGCCTATGCCTACCGCGACCCGGCGTCCCGTGGGCGGGGCGAGCTGATCCTGGAGTCCTACGCCTCGTTCAAGGCGGTGTTGTTCTACCGGCTGGCACACTTGGTGTGGAATTTTCCCGACCAGGCCAACGGTCTGTTCTCACGCATGGCCCTCAAGCTCAGCAACCAGGGCAAAATCCTCTCCGGCGCCGAAATCCACCCCGCAGCCCGGATCGGCCGGCGCTTTGTGCTGGACCACGGTTTCGGCACCGTGATCGGCGAAACCTGCGAGATCGGCAACGATTGCTACATCCTCTGCGGCGTGACCCTCGGTGCCCGAGGCATTGCCAACAACCCGAACGGCAAACGCCACCCGCGCCTGGGCAATAACGTCGAGGTCGGCTCCGGCGCGCGAGTGCTGGGCTATGTGCAGATTGGCGACAACGTGTTTATCAGCCCTTCGTGTGTGATCACCCAGGACGTACCGGCGGGCACCAAGGTCAAGGTGGTCAACCAGATCCAGTTACAAAAGAACGCCGAATCGGATCACAGCAATTACCTGGGGGCTTTCGCGCTGGATGAGCGTTTGCACGTGGTCGGCGAAGTCAGCGCCAGCCACAAGGTCACGGTGCTGGATGCCGACTTTCACCCTTTGCACGGGCTGATGCTGGAGCCCACGGTGAAGGAGCGTCATCACTTGCAGTTTCGCCTGCGTCGCCTGGACACCGGCGACCATCTGCCACGCTTGCCGCTGAACCTGAAAGTCTGTGGCCCCGAATTTGAGATCACCCTGCTCTCCCCGCCTGGCTTGAGCGCAATGGTGCGTCACCTGCTGCAAGCCAGCCCACTGATCGTCGGAGGTTGAACATGTCCGTGCATACCATGGAAACCCTGGCGCTGTTTGACAGCGCGCCCTACCAGAACGCTTTCAGCGCCCGGGTGATTGCCGTCAGCGAACAGGGCATTGCCCTGGAACACACGCTGTTCTACCCCACCGGCGGCGGGCAACCGGGCGACACCGGGCACCTGACCCTGGCCGATGGTACGCGGGTCAACGTGACCGGCACCGTGCGCGACCCGGTGTTGCGCTCGATCATCTGGCACCAGGTTGAACACTGCCCCGAGCAATTGACGGCCGGCGTACAGGTGGATGCCGGCCTGGATTGGGAGCGGCGTTACCAGCACATGAAAATGCACACCTGCCTGCACCTGCTGTGCTCGATCATTGATGCGCCCGTCACCGGCTGCAGCATCAGCGCAGACAAAGGCCGCCTGGACTTCGACTTACCGGAAATGACCCTCGACAAGGACAGCATCACCCGCGACCTCAATGCCTTGATCGAACAAGCCCATGCAGTGAAAACCCTGTCGATGCCCGCTTCGGAATACTCGACCCTGCTGCAGATCACCCGCACACAGGCGGTGGCGCCACCGGTCATCCAGGGCTCAGTGAGGGTAATAGAAATCGCCGGGATCGATATCCAGCCATGCGGTGGCACCCATGTGATCAACACCGAAGAAATCGGCCGGGTGTACTGCGAGAAAATCGAGAAAAAGAGCAAGCACAACCGCCGGGTGATCCTGCGGTTTGAGGGATAAATTACCCGAGTCAGCTAAGCGTGGGCGCTGTAGACCACGCTTGCCGACGTGAAGCTAAGCCCTACTGCTTCGCCTCATTGAGGTGTTTTTTCAACACCTGAACCTGTTCCTCAAGCATTGAAATTTGTGTGCTGTAGTAGGACTTCATCTCAGCAATACCCGCTTCGATATTAGCGTTGTCCACCCTGAACTGCTCAGCGGTGGGCACCGACTGCGTGGGTGACTCGTTGGTCGGATCTGCCGGGGCATCGCTGGTGGTCATAGTGGACTCATCCGCCGGCGCCGTTGGCGTCTGGATTTCAGGTTTGGTCGCCTTCTTGACGTGCTCAGTCATACTTTTAAGCTCCTTGCCCAACGCTTCAACGGCCTCCGTCATCTGCTGCATCAGCCTGCCGATATCTGCGCGCAACTGCGTATTCAGCTTGAGTGGCTCCTCAAGATCTTGATTCTGGACAACTTCAGGTGTCTGAGCGTCCTGAACAACATGGTTAACCGGCTCTTGAGATGTTTGAGGCAGTTTGACGGGGGCCTCGTCTGCGCCTTTGCGCGGAGCACACAGTTGCTCACGCAGTTCGACAATTTCGTTTTTGAGTTTGACGATTTTCTCCTGGCATTCGGTGATAAACGCCTTGAAGTCGATCAGGAGCTGGTTATTTTTACCCACCAATTCCAGGGTCTCGTTCTGTGGCCCGACCTTTTGCGATTGCGGCGGGTTAACGAGGGTGTTGTGGCTCGATAACTGACCGCGCTGCTCTGGCGTCATGGGGGGCCGAGGAGCTGCAGCTTCGCCCTGTGTGCCGACATCGCTTGAGGTATCGGCCTTGCTTTCCTGACGGGGCGGCTTCGAATGCTGAGACGGTTCGTAGCCCACAGGGTAGTTCGTTTGTGGCGGGGTATTTACGCTAATCATAGGATGCTTTCTCAAATCCAGATAATGCTGAGTGGTGGGTTGGCAGAGACTTGCTGCGGCAAGCGATCTGTCCCATTGATTGGCATTTATCTGAAAGCGGTTCCTGGAATACAGGGTGTGTGGGTAGCTAATTGTGTCGGCAGCGCTATCAGCCTTTTCCTGAAGGTTGATCAGCGCACGCAAAACGGATGCCCAAGCCGCAGTTCGTACAGGAAACTGACAGCAAATTTATGCGCTTGTAACATTCAGAAACGTACAATCCCGCCTGCAACGTCTCGTTGCCCCTGACTCACGAACACAGCGCCCGCCCTTCTCGGTGGGGCATTCGTGCAGCAGCTAAGCTCACCCCCATTACGCCCCTGAACCTGAACGCTGCCGGACTGAATGCATATGAACAAAGTGTTCCGCGATTACCTGCCGGCATCCACCCTGCGCTTGCTACCCAACCGCTGGGACCTGGTCGCGCTGCCGCTGGTGATCGGCTTTCTGCTGTTTTTCTCCCTCACGGCCCGGGAAACCTGGGCGCCCATCGCCACGTTGCAGAGTGAAGTCATTTCCCTGGACCCGGCCAACCTGCCGGAATACGCGATGCGCACCACGATGCGCATGCTCGCGGCCATGGTCGCGGCGCTGGTGTTCACCTTGCTGTACGGCACCCTGGCGGCCAAAAGCCGGCGCGCTGAAAAGCTGCTGGTGCCGGTGCTCGATATCCTGCAATCGGTGCCGGTGCTCGGCTACATCTCATTCACGGTGACGTTCTTCCTGCTGCTGTTCCCCGGGCGCGTACTCGGCGCCGAGCTCGCGGCGATCTTTGCGATCTTCACCAGCCAGGCCTGGAACATGACGTTCAGCTTCTATCAGTCGCTGCGCATGCTGCCCCACGACTTGGTGGAGGTGTCGACCAACCTGCGGCTTTCCGGCTGGCAGAAATTCTGGAAGCTCGACGTGCCATTCGCCATGCCGGGGCTGGTGTGGAACATGATGATGAGCATGTCCGGCGGCTGGTTCTTCGTGGTGGCTTCCGAAGCCATCACCGTCGGCGACAAGACCATCACGCTGCCGGGCGTAGGTTCGTACCTGGCCTTGGCGATCGCTCAGAAAGACCTGCACGCCGTGGGTTACGTGATTTTGGCGATGATTGTGGTGATCCTGCTGTACGACCAGTTGCTGTTCCGCCCGCTGGTGGCCTGGGCTGACAAGTTCCGCATGGAAACCACCGCGTCCCAGGGCGCGGCGCCACAATCCTGGCTGTTGAACCTGATCCAGCGCACGCGCATCGTGCAGCGCATCCTGCGCCCCATCACCCGTGCCTTCAGCCGGATCGGCAACAAACGCTTCAGCCTGGCGGGCGGCGCGTTCAAGGCATTGCCGGCTGAAACACCGGCGGCGTCAAAAGTGATCGACTGGGTGTGGGGCACGCTGATTGCACTGCTGGCCGCGTATGCGCTGTACCACATCGTGCAATACGTCGGCACCGAAGTGACCTTCGCCGAAGTCGGCCATGTCTTTGTACTGGGCCTGATCACCTTGCTGCGGGTGGCCGGGCTGATCCTGATCGCCTCGCTGATCTGGGTGCCGTTGGGCGTGATGATCGGCTTGCGCCCTGCGCTGGCGGAAAAAATCCAGCCGTTGGCGCAGTTTCTTGCGGCCTTCCCGGCGAACCTGTTGTTCCCGGTATTTGTGATCGTGATCCTGCACTACAACCTCAACCCGGATATCTGGCTGAGCCCGCTGATCGTGCTGGGCACCCAGTGGTACATCCTGTTCAACGTGATTGCCGGCGCCAGTGCCTTCCCCAATGACTTCAAGGAAGCCGCCGCCAATTTCCGTATTCGCGGCTGGCTATGGTGGCGCAAGGTGATGCTGCCGGGGATCTTCCCCTATTACGTCACCGGCGCCATTACTGCCTCGGGCGGTGCCTGGAACGCCAGCATCGTGTCCGAGTACGTGTCCTGGGGCCAGGACAACGTGGTCGCCCATGGGCTGGGCGCCTACATCGCGCAAACCACCGCCGCCGGCGACTTTCCGAAAATTGCGCTGGGCGTGGTGGTGATGTCGATTTTCGTGGTGGCGTTCAACCGCGCGGTCTGGCGGCCGATGTACGCCATCGCTGAAAACAAACTTCGTCTGAATTGATGGGATTCGCTGTGATGACTACCTACACCGAAAACACTGCCGATACCCCGCAAATCTACTCGCTGAAAAACGTCAACCGGGTGTTCGGCAAAGGTAAAGACGAGCTGCAAGTGCTCAGCGGCGTCGACCTGAGCCTGCACGAAGGCGAGATCGTCGGCATGCTTGGTCGCTCCGGCTCGGGCAAATCCACCTTGCTGCGCATTATCGCCGGGCTGATCCAGCCGTCCTCCGGCGAAGTCCGCTACAACGGCGCGCCGCTCAACGGCCCGGCCGAAGGCGTGGCCATGGTGTTCCAGACCTTTGCGCTGTTCCCCTGGCTGACCGTGCTGGAAAACGTCGAAGCCGGCCTGCAAGCCTTGCAAGTCGAGCGCAAGGAAACCCGCCGGCGCGCCCTGGCGGCCATCGACTTGATCGGCCTCGACGGCTTTGAAAACGCCTACCCGCGCGAGCTGTCCGGCGGCATGCGCCAGCGCGTGGGGTTTGCCCGTGGCCTGGTGGTCAACCCGACGTTGTTGCTGATGGACGAACCCTTCTCGGCCCTCGACGTGCTCACCGCCGAAACCCTGCGTACCGACCTGCTGGACTTGTGGAGCGGCAAGCAGTTACCGATCAAGTCGATCCTGATCGTGACCCACAACATTGAAGAAGCAGTGCTGATGTGCGACCGCATCCTGGTGCTGTCATCCAACCCCGGCCGCGTGGTCGCAGAGATCAAAGTGCCGTTCGCGCACCCGCGCAACCGCCTGGACCCGACGTTCCGGCAAATGGTCGATGACATTTACGCGCTGATGACCGACCGGCGCAGCGCCGACGCCAGCCGTGGCATACCCGAGCTGAAAATGGGCAGCCTGCTGCCGGAGGTGTCCACCAACCTGATGGCCGGCCTGATCGAAACCCTGGCCGCCGAGCCTTACAACGGCCACGCCGGTTTGCCCACCGTGGCCGAACGGCGCTTGCTGGAAGTCGATGACCTGTTCCCGGTGGCCGAGATGCTCGAGCATTTGGGCTTCGCTGAACTCAAGGGCGCCGACATCACCCTCACCGACGCCGGCAAGCTGTTCGCCGACTACGGCACCCAAGAACGCAAAACCCTGTTCGCCGAGCATTTGATCAAACACGTGCCGCTGGCCGCGCGAATTCATCAGGTGTTGCTTGAGCGCAGCGGGCATCGTGCGCCACGGGTGCGTTTCGAGCAGGAGCTGGAAGACTCGATGACCGAAGCGTTCGTGGAAAAAACCCTCGAAAGCGTGATTGCGTGGGGGCGTTATGCGGAGATTTTTTCGTATGACGACCATACCGAGACGTTTAGCCTGGATGACGTGGAAGGCAGTATGTAATGGCGTGAAGTCGACCATTTTCTATTGAGCAACACCGAACCCATGTGGGAGCTGGCTTGCCTGCGATGCAGACAACTCGGTCTTTGAGCTACACCGAGGTGATGCTATCGCAGCGGTGCGACGATTCGACAAGCCAGCTCCCACACAAGCCAGCTCCCACATTAGTTTTTGGGCGTTTGTCAGATCACAAACAGGTCCACAAACCGATTCACCGGCGTGGCCTCAAGCCGCGCCTGATCCTTGCACAACGCAAAAATCTCGCCACTACGCTGCGCGGTAAACCGCGTGGCCAGGTTGGCTTTGAACTTGTCCTCCAGTAATGGGATGCCATCCACCCGACGGCGGCGATGCCCAATCGGGTATTCCACCGCAACCCGCTCGGTGTGGGTACCGTCTTTGAAAAACACCTGCACGGCATTGGCAATGGAGCGCTTGTCGGCCTCCAGGTATTCGCGGCTGTAGCGCACGTCCTCAACGATCTCCATCTTTTCGCGCAGCTCATCGATGATCGGGTGCGCCGCGTGGAATTCATCCTCGTACTGCTCGGCCACCAGATTGCCGAACGCCAACGGTACCGCGGTCATGTATTGCAGGCAGTGGTCGCGGTCGGCGGCATTGGCGAGTTTCCCGACTTTGGAAATGATGCGAATCGCCGACTCGTGGGTGGTGATCACGATGCGTTCGATTTCATGCAGACGATCCTTGACCAGCGGGTGCAAGGTCACCGCCGCTTCACAGGCCGTTTGCGCATGGAACTCGGCCGGGAAGCTGATCTTGAACAACACGTTTTCCATCACATAGGTGCCATAAGGCTGGGGCAGGCTGAACCCACGCTTGTCCTCAGGCTTGAGTGCGAGGTCTTTGTTGGTGTGGCTGAACAGCACGTCATAAAAACCCCATTGCGGCGCGCTCAGCACACCGGGTATGCCCATCTCGCCGCGCATTGCGATATCGGCCAGGCGCACGCCACGGCTCGATGCATCCCCGGCCGCCCAGGATTTGCGCGAACCGGCATTGGGTGCGTGGCGATAGGTGCGCAGCGCCTGCCCATCGACAAAGGCGTGGGACAACGCCGACAGCAGCTGTTCACGGTTGGCGCCCATCAGCTTGGCGGTGACCGCCGTGGAGGCGACTTTTACCAGCAACACATGATCGAGGCCGACGCGGTTGAAGGAGTTTTCGAGGGCAATCACGCCCTGGATTTCGTGGGCCATGATCATCGCTTCCAGCACTGCACGCACGGTCAGTGGTGCGTCGCCGTTGGCCACACGTTTTTGCGACTCGTGATCGGCCACGGCGAGGATACCGCCGAGGTTATCCGAAGGGTGGCCCCATTCGGCGGCGAGCCAGGTGTCGTTGTAGTCGAGCCAGCGCACGATGCAGCCAATGTCCCAGGCGGCCTTGACCGGGTCCAGGCGCAATGAGGTACCCGGCACACGCGCGCCGAACGGCACGACGGTGCCCTCGACTATCGGCCCCAGGTGCTTGGTGCACTCGGGGAAGCGCAGGGCCAGCAGGCCGCAGCCGAGGGTATCCATCAGGCAGTTGCGGGCGGTGTCCAGGGCGTCCCGGGAATCGATGCGGTAGTTGAGGACATAGTCGGCAATGTCCTGCAGGACCTGGTCGTAGTCGGGGCGGTTGTTCTGGTCGACGTTGGCGCTCATGGCAGTACTCCAAAGTGGGTTGGGGTTAGTCCTCGGGCTCACGGTTATTGGAAAGCAGATCTTGGGTGTCTGCCTTGAAATAGAGAATCACCTGTG
The DNA here is from genome assembly GCF_030687515.1 of Pseudomonas sp. FP2338. Lineage (NCBI taxonomy): Bacteria > Pseudomonadati > Pseudomonadota > Gammaproteobacteria > Pseudomonadales > Pseudomonadaceae > Pseudomonas > Pseudomonas sp. FP2338. The sequence goes on from NZ_CP117436.1 coordinate 4,762,918, forward strand.
GGAGCCGGGCTTGCCCGCGATGGCATCACCTCGGTTCATCTGAAACACAGAGGTGATGCCATCGCAGGCAAGCCAGCTCCCACACAAGCCAGCTCCCGCAAAGGTTAGAACGCGTCGCCGGGGACGCGCACGAAACCTTCCATCAGCACCCGTGCGCTGCGGCTCATGATGGCTTTTTTCACCACCCATTCGCCGTTTACCTGGGTGGCCTCGGCGCCCACGCGCAAAGTGCCGGACGGGTGCCCGAACCGCACCGCGTTGCGCTCCACACCACCGGCCGCGAGGTTGACCAGGGTGCCGGAAATCGCCGCCGCCGTGCCAATCGCCACCGCCGCCGTGCCCATCATCGCGTGGTGCAGCTTGCCCATGGACAGTGCGCGTACCAGCAAATCCACATCACCGGCCTTGATTGCCTTGCCACTGGACGCCACGTAATCCAGAGGTTTGGCCACAAAAGCGACCTTCGGCGTGTGCTGGCGCTGGGCGGCTTCGTCCAGGTGTTTGATCAGGCCCATGCGCAACGCGCCATAGGCCCTCACGGTCTCGAACATCGCCAATGCTTTCGGGTCGCTGTTGACCGCGCCTTGCAGCTCGGTGCCGGTGTAGCCGAGGTCTTCAGCGTTGATGAAAATGGTCGGGATGCCGGCGTTGATCAGCGTCGCCTTGAAGGTGCCGACACCCGGCACTTCGAGGTCGTCGATCAGGTTGCCGGTGGGAAACATCGAGCCACCGCCGCCCTCTTCTTCCGCTGCCGGGTCCATGAACTCCAGCTGCACTTCGGCGGCCGGAAAGGTCACGCCGTCGAGCTCAAAGTCACCGGTTTCCTGCACCGCGCCGTCGGTGATCGGCACGTGAGCGATGATGGTCTTGCCGATATTGGCCTGCCACACCCGCACCACCGCCACACCGTTATGCGGCACGCGGGCCGGGTCAACCAGGCCGGCGCTAATGGCAAACGAACCCACCGCCGCCGACAGGTTGCCGCAGTTGCCGCTCCAGTCGACAAACGGCTTGTCGATCGAGACCTGGCCAAACAGATAGTCCACGTCGTGATCGGCGCGGGTGCTTTTGGCCAGGATCACGGTTTTGCTGGTGCTGGAGGTTGCACCGCCCATGCCGTCGATTTGCTTGTCGTAAGGATCGGGGCTGCCGATGACCCGCAACAGCAAGGCATCGCGAGCAGCACCCGGCACCTGCGCCGATTCGGGCAGGTCCTTGAGGCTGAAAAACACGCCCTTGCTGGTACCGCCACGCATGTAGGTGGCGGGGATCTTGATTTGCGCTGCATGTGCCATGGTTATCCCCTTAAGCGGTCGCCGCCGATTCCAGGAAGTCCTGGGCGAAACGTTGCAACACACCACCCGCCTCGTAGATCGACACTTCTTCGGCGGTGTCCAGGCGGCATGTCACCGGCACTTCGACACGTTCGCCATTCTTGCGATTGATCACCAGCGTCAGTTGCGCACGCGGGGTGCGTTGGCCGACCACGTCATAGGTTTCGCTGCCGTCGATCTTCAGTGTGTGGCGGTCGGTGCCCGGTAAAAACTCCAGCGGCAACACGCCCATGCCCACCAGGTTGGTGCGGTGGATGCGCTCGAACCCTTCGGCGGCAATCGCCTCCACCCCGGCCAGGCGCACGCCTTTGGCCGCCCAGTCGCGAGAAGAGCCTTGGCCATAGTCGGCGCCGGCGATGATGATCAGCGGTTGCTTGCGCTCCATGTAGGTTTCGATGGCTTCCCACATCCGCGTGACCTGGCCTTCGGGCTCGATACGCGCCAGGGAACCCTGCTTGACCTTGCCGTTTTCCAGCACCATTTCGTTGAACAGTTTCGGGTTGGCGAAGGTTGCGCGCTGGGCGGTCAAGTGGTCGCCGCGATGGGTCGCGTAAGAGTTGAAGTCGACTTCCGGCAGGCCCATTTTCGCCAGGTATTCGCCCGCGGCGCTGTCCAGCATGATCGCGTTGGACGGCGACAGGTGGTCGGTGGTGATGTTGTCCGGCAGCACCGCCAGCGGGCGCATGCCCTTGAGCGGCCGCGCACCGGCCAACGCACCTTCCCAGTACGGTGGGCGACGGATATAGGTACTTTGCGGGCGCCAGTCGTACAGCGGCGCGACTTTGGGGCCGGTGTCTTCGTGGATCGCGAACATCGGGATATAAACGGCGCGGAACTGCTCCGGCTTGACCGAGGCCTTGACCACAGCGTCGATTTCTTCGTCGCTCGGCCAGATGTCTTTCAGGCGGATTTCCTTGCCGTCAGCATCCAGGCCCAGCACGTCTTTTTCGATGTCGAAACGGATGGTACCGGCAATCGCATAGGCCACTACCAGCGGCGGGGACGCCAGGAAGGCTTGCTTGGCATACGGGTGAATACGCCCGTCGAAGTTGCGGTTACCCGACAAAACGGCCGTGGCGTACAGGTCGCGGTCGATGATTTCTTGCTGGATCAGCGGGTCGAGCGCACCGGACATGCCGTTGCAAGTCGTGCAAGCAAACGCCACCACGCCGAAGCCGAGCTTGTCCAGCTCATGGCCCAGGCCGGCTTCTTCCAGGTACATGGCCACGGTTTTCGAGCCCGGCGCCAGTGAGGATTTGACCCACGGTTTGCGCGTGAGCCCAAGCTGGTTGGCATTACGTGCCAGCAAGCCTGCGGCAATCACGTTGCGCGGATTGCTGGTGTTGGTGCAACTGGTAATGGCGGCGATGATTACCGCGCCGTCGGGCATTTGCCCCGGCACTTCGTCCCACTGACCGCAGATGCCTTTGGACGCCAGATCGCTGGTCGCCACGCGCGCATGCGGGTTGCTCGGGCCGGCCATGTTGCGCACGACGCTGGACAGGTCGAAGGTCAAGCCACGCTCGTATTGCGCGCCCTTGAGGTCATCGGCCCACAGACCGGTGTGGCGGGCGTATTGCTCGACCAGCGTGACTTGTTCGTCTTCACGGCCGGTGAGTTTCAGGTAGGCAATGGTTTGCTGGTCGATGTAGAACATCGCGGCGGTAGCGCCGTATTCCGGGGCCATGTTGGAGATGGTCGCGCGGTCGCCCAGGGTGAGTGCCGAAGCGCCTTCGCCGAAGAACTCCAGCCAGGCACCCACGACTTTCTGTTTGCGCAGAAACTCGGTCAGCGCCAGCACCATGTCGGTGGCGGTGATGCCCGGTTGCAGCTTGCCCGTCAGCTCGACGCCGACGCTTTCCGGCAGACGCATCCACGAAGCGCGCCCGAGCATCACGCTCTCGGCCTCAAGACCGCCGACGCCGATGGCAATCACGCCCAAGGCATCTACGTGCGGGGTATGGCTGTCGGTGCCGACACAGGTGTCGGGGAAGGCCACGCCATCGCGCACCTGGATCACCGGAGACATCTTCTCCAGGTTGATCTGGTGCATGATGCCGTTGCCCGGCGGGATCACGTCGACGTTCTTGAAGGCCTTTTTGGTCCACTCGATAAAGTGAAAACGGTCTTCGTTGCGACGGTCTTCGATGGCGCGGTTTTTCTCGAACGCCTGCGGGTCAAAACCACCGGCTTCGACGGCCAGGGAGTGGTCGACGATCAGTTGGGTCGGCACCACCGGGTTGACCTGCGCCGGGTCACCGCCTTGCAGGGCGATCGCGTCGCGCAGGCCGGCGAGGTCGACCAGCGCGGTCTGGCCGAGGATGTCATGGCACACCACACGCGCCGGGAACCACGGGAAGTCGAGGTCGCGCTTGCGTTCGATCAGTTGGCTCAGGGAAGCGTTGAGGGTGGCCGGATCGCAGCGGCGCACCAGGTTTTCGGCGAGTACGCGCGAGGTGTACGGCAAGGTGGCGTAGGCGCCGGGGGTGATTGCCTCGACAGCCGCGCGGGCGTCGAAGAAATCCAGGCGGCTGCCGGGCAGCGGTTTGCGAAATTCAGTGTTCATCGTCAGGACTCGGTCACGGTAGGTTCACAAGGCGAACTGTCGACACTGGCCTGGCTCTCTGTGGGAGCTGGCTTGCCTGCGATGGCATCACTGCGGTGTGACAGGTACACCAGGGTGATGCGATCGCAGGCAAGCCAGCTCCCACAGAACAGCACATTGGCCAATGTGCCGGGTTCAGCCCACTCAGCGACGTTCGATTGGCACGAACTTGCGCTGTTCTACGCCGATGTACTCGGCGCTTGGGCGGATGATGCGGTTATTGGCGCGCTGCTCGAACACATGGGCGGCCCAGCCGGTCAGGCGCGAGCACACAAAGATCGGCGTGAACAGCTTGGTCGGGATGCCCATGAAGTGGTACGCCGAGGCATGGTAGAAGTCGGCGTTGGGGAACAACTTCTTCTGCTCCCACATGGTCTTGTCGATAGCCTCCGAAACCGGGAACAACACCTTGTCGCCCACCTCATCGGCGAGCTTTTTCGCCCAGCCCTTGATCACTTCATTGCGCGGGTCGCTGTCTTTGTAGATCGCGTGGCCAAACCCCATGATCTTGTCTTTGCGCGCCAGCATGCCGAGGGTGCCTTCGACGGCTTCTTCGGCCGAGCCGAAACGCTCGATCATCTCCATCGCAGCTTCGTTGGCGCCGCCATGCAACGGGCCGCGCAGCGAGCCGATGGCGGCGGTCACGCAGGAATACAAATCGGACAGGGTTGAAGCACACACGCGGGCGGTGAAGGTCGAGGCGTTGAATTCGTGCTCGGCGTAGAGGATCAGCGACACGTTCATGACTTTTTCATGCAGCGCGCTGGGCTTCTTGCCATGCAGCAGGTGCAGGAAGTGGCCGCCGATGCTTGGCTCGTCGGTCACGCAGTCAATCTTCTTGCCGTCGTGGCTGAAGCGATACCAGTAGCACATGATCGCCGGGAAAGCGGCCAGCAGGCGGTCGGTGACATCGTGCTGGGCGCTGAAGTCTTTCTCGGGTTCGATATTGCCCAGGAACGAGCAACCGGTGCGCATCACGTCCATCGGGTGGGCGTCGGCGGGGATGCGTTCCAATACTTCTTTAAGCGCTTGCGGCAGGTCGCGCAGTTTGCTGAGTTTGGCGCTGTAAGCGGCCAATTCGGTTTTGCTCGGCAACTCGCCGTAGAGCAGCAGGTAGGCGACTTCTTCAAATTGCGCATCGGCGGCCAGTTCGCGCACGTCGTAGCCGCGATAGGTCAAGCCGGCACCGGCCTGGCCGACGGTGGACAGTGCAGTCTGCCCGGCCACCTGGCCACGCAGGCCGGCGCCACTCAGTACTTTTGCTTCAGCCATGGTTCTTCTCCAATTTTGTAGTTATTCAGGGAGGCGCGTTCGTTACTTTTTCGCGGCGAACAGCGCATCGAGCTTCTGCTCGAAGGTGTGGTAGTCGATGCGATCGTAAAGCTCCATGCGGGTTTGCATGGTGTCGATCACGTTCTGTTGCGTACCGTCGCGACGGATCGCGGTGTAGACGTTCTCGGCGGCCTTGTTCATGGCGCGGAAAGCCGAGAGCGGGTACAGCACGATGGAAACATCGGCAGATTTCAGTTGATCGACTGTATAGAGAGGGGTTGCACCGAACTCGGTGATGTTAGCCAGGATCGGGGCCTTTACCTTTGACGCGAAGAGCTTGTACATCTCAAGCTCCGTGATGGCTTCCGGGAAGACCATGTCGGCGCCGGCTTCGATGCAGGCGGCGGCACGCTCCAGCGCCGACTCCAAGCCTTCAACCGCCAGCGCGTCGGTGCGCGCCATGATCACGAAGCTGTCGTCGGTACGTGCGTCCACGGCGGCCTTGATGCGGTCGACCATTTCCTGTTGGGACACGATTTCTTTGTTCGGGCGATGCCCGCAACGCTTGGCGCCGACCTGGTCTTCGATATGGATGGCGGCGGCGCCGAACTTGATCATCGACTTGACGGTGCGCGCCACGTTGAACGCCGAGGAGCCGAAACCGGTGTCGACGTCGACCAGCAAAGGCAGGTCGCACACGTCGGTGATGCGGCGTACGTCGGTGAGTACGTCATCCAGGCCGGTGATGCCCAAGTCCGGCACGCCCAGGGAACCGGCGGCAACGCCCCCGCCTGACAGATAAATCGCCTTGAAACCGGCGCGCTTGGCCAACAGCGCGTGGTTGGCGTTGATCGCACCGACCACCTGCAAGGGCTGTTCACTGGCGACGGCGTCACGAAAACGCTGGCCTGGAGTGGTTTTATTGTTGGAACTCATGACTCACCTCGTGATGAAGGAGCGCCGTCCGGGAAGTGACGGGCAATATTGCGTTTGGAAGCGCCGATATGGCGGCGCATCAACAACTCGGCCAGTTCACCGTCGCGATCGGCAATCGCGTCAAGAATGCGGTGATGCTCGGCAAAAGCCTGGCGTGGACGATTAGGGGTGGCGGAGAACTGGATGCGGTACATGCGCACCAACTGGTACAGCTCGCCGCAGAGCATTTGGGTAAGGGTGCGGTTACCGGCGCCTTGAATTATCCGGTAATGAAAATCGAAGTCGCCCTCTTGCTGGTAGTAGCCCAGGCCCGCCTGGAACGCTTCGTCGCGCTCATGGGTGTGCAACACCTGGCGCAGCTCTTCGATTTCCGCGTCGGTCATGCGCTCGGCCGCCAGGCGGCAAGCCATGCCTTCCAGGGATTCGCGGATTTCATACAGCTCGATCAGCTCGGCATGACTCAAGGACACCACTCTTGCGCCGACGTGAGGCACGCGCACCAGCAGGCGCTGGCCTTCGAGACGGTGGATAGCCTCACGCAAAGGGCCACGGCTGATGCCGTAAGTGCGCGCCAGCTCCGGTTCGGAGATTTTGCTGCCGGGAGCGATCTCACCTTTGACGATGGCGGCCTGGATACGCCGGAAAACGTTCTCGGACATGGTCTGGGAATCGTCTTGCGCCACCACCGGCGTTTCCAGCTGATCCAACATATTGTCGACACCTTTAAAAGCAATGCCGCAAAAACTAGCCAATCAAGCCCTCTTAGTCAAAGAATAAATACACATTGTCGACAATCGTCTAATAACCCTTGCCGCACCTTCAGGGGGCATGGCCGCCTGCCAGCGCTGGCGCCAGAAAAGCATCATGTTAGAATGCCCGCCGCTTTTGCCTGACATCACTTGATGAAACGGCGCACGAGGGAGTTTGCGCAGCAATGCCAGTCGCCTTGAATTGAACATCGCACTGCACCGCGTCAGGATCTATGAGACTCAAGCCCTTCCTTCTTGTTTGCCTACTGTGCATACCTGGCCTTGGCGTTGCCGCCGAGAAGACCGTGTATGGCCTGAATGAATACGCCAAATTGGCCGGCATCGACCTGGAAGTGGCCGCCAAACTCGATACCGGCGCCAAGACCGCCTCGTTGAGCGCCCGCGATATCAAGCGCTTCAAGCGCAACGGCGAATCCTGGGTACGCTTTTATCTCGCCATCGACACCGCCCATTCCCACCCCATCGAACGCCCACTGGCACGCGTCAGCAAGATCAAGCGCCGCGCCGGTGACTACGACCCCGATGAGGACAAGAACTACACCGCCCGCCCAGTTATTGCCCTGGATATCTGCATGGGCACCGCTTTACGCAGCATCGAAGTGAACTTGACTGACCGCAGCGCCTTCCAATACCCGCTGCTGATCGGCTCCGAAGCGTTAAAACGCTTTGATGCGCTGGTCGACCCCAGTCTTAAATACGCAGCGGGCAAACCCGCCTGCGCCGCCGACGCTCATACCGCCGAGTAAACCGAATGCGCTCTCTGACCCTGCACCTGAGAATCCTCATCACCATCCTGGTGGTATTGGGTATTTCGGTCACCGCTTACCAGATTTTCGTGCTGGGGATCCCCGTCACCGAAGACGCCACCGACGACTTGTGGAACATCGACGCCAAGGTCGAATTCGTCGCCAACCCCAAGGACCCGGTGAAAATTTCGATGTTCGTGCCGCCCCTGAGCCGCGACTTCGTCAGCCTTAACGAGAGTTTTATTTCCAATAACTACGGCGTGAGCGTCAACCGCGCCGATGGCAACCGCAAGGTCACCTGGTCGGCGCGCCGCGCCAAGGGCAACCAGACGTTGTATTACCGCCTGGTGTTGACCAAGCGTTACAGCGGCGAAAAGGTCAAGGTCAAAGGCCCGACCTTCCGCGACAGCATTGCCGTCGAAGGCCCGGAAAAAATCGCCGCCGAAGCCCTGCTGGCGCCGATCCGCCAGCATTCGGCCGACGTCGAGACCTTTATCACCGAAGCGATCAAGCGCACCAACAACCTCAACGACGACAATGTAAAGCTGCTGCTGGCGGGCGACCCGTCCACGCCGCACAAAGCCAAGATCGTCGAACTGTTGCTGTCCATCGCCCATGTGCCGGTGGAAAAAGTCCACACTATCCGGCTCGTCGCCGACCAGCCGCAAACCCCGGAACTGTGGCTGCGCAGCTTCAACGGCAATGACTGGCTGTACTTCAACCCGGAAACCGGCGAGCAGGGCCTGCCTGCCGACCGCCTGCTGTGGTGGACCGGTGACGAAAACCTGATTTCGGTGGAGGGCGGCAAGAAAGCCATGGTGACCTTCAGCCTGAACAACAGTGAGATGAACGCAATTCGCCTGGCCAAGCTGACCGACGAAAACACCGACGCCAATTTCCTCGAATACTCGTTGTACGGCTTGCCCCTGCAAACCCAGCAGACCTTCATGATCATGGTGATGATCCCCATCGGCGTGCTGGTGATACTGATCCTGCGCAACCTGATCGGCCTGCAAACCCTGGGCACCTTCACCCCGGTGCTGATCGCCCTGGCGTTTCGCGAGACGCAGTTGGGCTTCGGCATTGCGCTGTTTACCATCATCACCGCGCTGGGCCTGTCGCTCAGATCGTATCTGGAGCATTTGAAGTTGCAGATGCTGCCAAGGCTCTCGGTGGTGCTGACCTTTGTGGTGGTGCTGATTGCGGCCATCAGCCTGTTCAGCCACAAGCTGGGCCTGGAACGCGGGCTGTCGGTGGCGCTGTTCCCGATGGTGATTCTGACCATGACCATCGAACGTCTGTCGATCACCTGGGAAGAACGCGGCGCCAACCATGCGCTGAAAGTGGCCGTGGGCACACTGTTCGCCGCTGCCCTGGCGCACATCATCATGAGCGTGCCGGAGCTGGTTTACTTTGTGTTCACCTTCCCGGCGATCCTGTTGATCCTGGTGGGTTTCATGCTGGCCATGGGTCGCTATCGTGGCTATCGCCTCACCGAGCTGGTGCGTTTCAAGGCCTTCCTCAAGGCTGATTCGTAATGTTCGGCTTCTGGAAAACCTGGAAGGCCCTCGAAGCGCGAGGGATCATGGGCATCAACCGGCGTAACGCCGACTACGTGCTCAAGTACAACAAGCGCAGCCTGTACCCGATCGTGGATGACAAGATCATCACCAAGGAACGGGCGATTGCGGCGGGCATCCATGTGCCCGAGATGTACGGGGTCATTTCCACCGAGAAGGAAATCGACAAGCTCGACGAAATCATCGGCGGGCGCAGCGACTTCGTAATCAAACCGGCCCAGGGCGCCGGCGGTGATGGCATCCTGGTGGTGGCCGACCGGTTTGAAGGGCGCTACCGCACGGTGTCCGGCAAGATCATCAGCCATGAAGAAATCGAGCACCAGATCTCCAGCATCCTCACCGGTTTGTATTCCCTGGGTGGCCACCGCGACCGCGCACTGATCGAATACCGCGTGGTGCCCGACCAGATCTTCAAGAGCATCAGCTACGAAGGCGTGCCGGATATCCGCATTATCGTGCTGATGGGCTACCCGGTGATGGCCATGCTGCGCCTGCCGACCCGCCAGTCCGGCGGCAAGGCCAACCTGCACCAGGGCGCGATTGGCGTGGGCGTGGACCTCGCCACCGGCCTGACCCTGCGCGGCACCTGGCTGAACAACATCATTACCAAACACCCCGACACCACCAACGCGGTGGATGGCGTGCAGCTGCCCAACTGGGACGGGTTCATGAAGCTCGCGGCCGGCTGCTACGAGCTGTGCGGGCTGGGCTATATCGGCGTGGACATGGTGCTGGACCAGGAAAAAGGCCCGTTGATCCTGGAGCTGAATGCGCGGCCGGGGCTGAATATCCAGATCGCCAATGACTGCGGTTTAACCTTGCGTACCCACGCGGTGGAAGCGCGACTGGACGAACTCAAAGCGGCTGGCGTGACGGAAACTGCGGAAGAACGCGTGAAGTTTGTGCAGGAAATGTTTGGGCATATTCCTGCGGTAGAAGGCTGATGGCCTCATCGCAGGCAAGCCAGCTCCCACATGAAAACACGAGCAACCAGTGGGAGCTGGCTTGCCCGCGATAGCTTTCTGACAAGCAACACCTCTATCTAGCTATCACCGACATCCCCTCTAGGATCAAACCCTTTGGGGGGACTACAATCGCCCCCCCACGCCAACAGCTGATCCACCCTGCAATGTCGACCTGCTCCGTACACCCGCTGCCCTACCGGGCCAACCCCGCCGACTACTTTGCGGCGATTCGTCATGCCCCTGGCGCCGTGCTGCTCGACAGTGGCCGCCCGGCTGCCGAACGCGGGCGTTATGACCTGCTCAGCGCCTGGCCGCAAGCGACCTTGACGGTAGCGCCTGACGAAAGTGGCGGTGATTTCCTGCAACGCTTACGGACAAACCTGACGCAGTTAGGCGAAGCGGAGCTGCCGGCAGGTTATGCGCTGCCCTTTGCTGGCGGCCTGATTGGCTATTTGAGTTACGACTTTGGCCGGCACCTGGAGCAACTGCCTGATTGGGCCGTGGATGACCTGCACCTGCCGGATGCGCGCTTCGGGCTGTATGCCTGGGCGCTGATCAGCGATCACCAGGCGCAGACCAGCCAGTTGGTATTCCACCCCGCGTTGGCCAACAGCGAACGGCTACGGTTGCTCGACCTGTTTGGGCAACCAACGGCTGAATCATCTGACACCTTCAAGCTGAACGGTCCCATGGCGCCGGACCTCACGCCCGAGGCCTACCGACAGGCCATCGTGCGTATCCAGGCCTACATCCAGGCGGGCGACTGCTACCAGGTCAACTTTGCGCAACGTTTTCGCGCGCCCTGTGCCGGTGATCCCTGGGTGGCGTATTGCGCGCTGCGAGAGGCCTGCCCTACGCCGTTTTCCGGGTTTCAGAGCCTGCCGGATGACGGCGCGGTACTCAGTCTGTCGCCGGAACGCTTCGTGCAGATCAGCGAACGCCAGGTGGAGACCCGCCCGATCAAAGGCACCCGCCCGCGAGGTTTGACGCCGGAAGAGGATGCTGCCAACGCCGCCGAACTCCTGGCCAGCCCCAAGGATCGCGCCGAAAACCTGATGATTGTCGACCTGCTGCGCAACGACCTTGGCCGCACGTGCCGCACCGGCTCGGTGAAGGTGCCGGAGTTGTTCAGCCTGGAAAGCTACCCCAATGTGCACCACTTGGTGAGCAGCGTGACCGGGGTGCTGGCCGACGACAAAGACGCCCTCGACCTGATCGCCGGCAGCTTCCCTGGCGGCTCCATCACCGGCGCGCCGAAGATCCGCGCGATGCAGATCATCGATGAGCTGGAGCCGACCCGACGCGGTTTGTACTGCGGCTCGCTGGTGTATCTGGATGTACGCGGCGAGATGGACAGCTCCATCGCCATCCGTAGTCTGCTGGTCAAGGATGGACACGTGAACTGCTGGGGCGGCGGCGGAATTGTCGCGGACTCGCAGTGGGAGGCGGAGTATCAGGAGTCGCTGACCAAAGTACGGGTCTTGTTACACACTTTGGAAAACCTGTAGCACCCCGCCTTTCCTGGCGCTCGTACGCGGCGCCCAGCGACAGAAAAAACCTGAATCAGAACGGCTGTGGACGCAGTATGAGCGGGCGGATAGCGTCCGGCTCAGACCGTCCACCCGCCACCTGTGAAGGATCACATGAAGCGAATGCCTACTCGTCAGAAATTATTTCCGGGATTGCATCTCACACGAACCCCACCTAACATCTCCCAAATTGGGAGGGAGCAGCGATGCGGATAATCGCCCTCTCTACCTTAAGGACATTCTGGGAAAGCCATCGCGCTTATACCGATGCCAAAACACCGCTGGTCGAACTGTATCGCCATATGGAGAGGACCACTTACACAACGCCACAGGCACTCAAGGCAGCGCTTGGAACGGCGAGCATTCTCAAGAGCGGCAGAGTTGTTTTCAACGTGGGCGGCAACAAGTATCGAGTGATCATGGCGATCGACTATCAACGACAGCTGGGGTTCGTGCGTTTCGTGGGAACCCATATGCAGTACGACCAGATCAACGCGGAGACCGTGTGATGAACATCAAACCTATTCATTCCCAGGAAGACCTGACTGCCGCGCTGGCGCGTGTGGAGCAGCTTTGGGGCGCGGACATCGGCTCGCCTGAGGGTGACGAACTGGAAATTCTCGCCGTACTCATCGAGAAGTACGAGGCGGAACACTTTCCCATGCCACCTTCGGACCCGGTGGAGGCGATCAGATTCCGCATGGAGCAATTAGGCATGACAGCCCGTGATCTGGAGCCCTTCATTGGCACCAGTGGGCGGGTGTCAGAGGTGCTGAACCACAAGCGCAAGCTGAGCCTGTCGATGATCAAGCGGCTGCATGATGGCTTGAGCATTCCCTATGAGCGGTTACTGGCCGGGGGTTAGTCAGTGGCCGCAAGGGCCTCATCGCAGGCAAGCCAGCTCCCACAGGCTGACCGCATTCAGGTGGGAGCTGGCTTGCCTGCGATGGGGCCATCAACAACGCTGGGTGTATTACAGGCTCAACTGCCGATTCGATGCCTTGATAAACTCTTTCTTCAAGTCCTCAAAGGTGTGCACCGCCGGGAACTGCGGGAACTCGCGAATCACATTTTCCGGCGCATGAAACAGAATCCCACGGTCAGCTTCACCCAACATCGTGGTGTCATTGTAGGAATCGCCAGCGGCGATCACGCGGTAGTAAAGGGTCTTGAACGCCAGCACGGACTGGCGCTTAGGGTCTTTCTGACGCAGTTGATAGCTCACCACTCGATCATTCTCATCAGTGATCAGGCGGTGGCACAGCAAGGTCGGGAAACCCAGCTGGCGCATCAATGGCTGGGAAAATTCGTAGAAGGTGTCCGACAGAATCACCACCTGGAAGCGTTCGCGCAGCCAGTTGACGAACTCGATGGCACCGTTCAGCGGCTTTAGGGTGGCGATCACTTCCTGGATATCGGCAAGTTTGAGCCCATGCTCGTCAAGAATGCGCAGACGCTGCTTCATCAGCACGTCGTAGTCGGGAATGTCACGGGTGGTGGCCCGCAGGGATTCAATACCGGTTTTTTCGGCGAAGGCGATCCAGATTTCAGGGACCAGCACGCCTTCCAGGTCGAGACAGGCAATTTCCACAAGACACTCCTATTGGATGTTATTAGTTGAGCGAGCAAAAGGACTGCCGAACTCTAGCGATTCAAGCGCGGCGCCGCAACGCAGAGCGGATTTTGATACCATCGCTCCCCTATAGAGCGCTCAGCGCCACTGACCTGTAGGAACCGTCCTGATGAACCAAGCCTTCGACGTCGCTGAACTCGCCGCGACTTATGCCAAAAAATCCGCCCAGGACATTCTCAAGCTGGCATTCAGCCAGTTCGGTGATGACCTGTGGATTTCCTTCAGCGGTGCCGAGGATGTGGTGCTGGTCGATATGGCTTGGAAGCTGAACAAGAACGTCAAGGTGTTCAGCCTCGACACCGGCCGCCTGCACCCGGAGACCTACCGGTTTATCGAGCAGGTGCGCGACTTCTACAAGATCGACATCGAGCTGATTTCGCCGGACCAGAGCAAGCTGGAACCCTTCGTCAAGGAAAAGGGCCTGTTCAGTTTCTATAAGGACGGCCATGGCGAATGCTGCGGCGTGCGCAAGATCGAGCCGCTGCGGCGCAAACTGTCCGACGTAAGCGCCTGGGCCACCGGCCAACGCCGCGACCAGAGCCCCGGCACCCGCAGCCAGGTGGCGGCGCTGGAGATTGATACGGCGTTTTCGACTCCGGAACGTACGCTGTACAAATTCAACCCGCTGGCGCAGATGACCAGCGAGGAAGTCTGGGGCTACATCCGCATGCTGGAGCTGCCCTACAACAGCCTGCATGAGCGCGGGTTTATCAGCATCGGCTGCGAGCCTTGCACCCGCCCGGTACTGCCTAACCAGCACGAGCGCGAAGGGCGTTGGTGGTGGGAAGAGGCCACGCAGAAGGAATGCGGGCTGCATGCTGGGAATATCATCAGCAAGGCTTGATTCCCTAATAGGCAATTAGTCAATGTGGGAGCGGGCTTGTTGTGGCGAGCAAGCTTGCTTGCGCTGGGGTGCGAAGCAGCCCTAAAAAGCCGACTCCAGCTGCGCTGTCGCACGGGAGCAAGCTCCCTCGCCACAACAAGCCCGCTCCCACATTTTGTTTTGGGCAGCCCATAGAAATGTACACACCAATGTAACCATAAGTGCCATTTATGTGTGCAATCCGTATTCTCCCGCACCAAAACGTAACACTCATTTCCTAACGCCGCTTCCCTCTTAAATAAAGCGCCTCCCCACAAAAAATAAATACCTGTTCAATCGGTCAATTTATATTGCTGTTAATTCAGCTAGTTATTTATAAAACCGATAAAAACGAAATTAACCCTGATTTTCATAGATCCAAAACTGGCACACATGTGGCTTAAGGTGAATGGCGCTTTGTATACAATAAATACAAAACATACATACACTTTGCCATCTGCAGTGTTCCTGCAGATGCGCCGGAGCCTGCCGGAATGCGTACAAGCCTCTCGAATGACATCGCACTGGATCTGCCCTCCTCCGCCCTGAACCCCGAGGCGGCAAGCCCCGGCCCATTGGTGCTCAGCCCGCGCCTGCACAACAAGGACCTGGCGCCCACCAAAGCCGAAGGCCGACGCTGGGGGCGTTACAGCATCTTCGCGTTGTGGACCAACGACGTGCACAACATCGCCAACTATTCGTTTGCCATTGGCTTGTATGCGCTGGGCCTCGGCGGCTGGCAGATTCTGTTGTCCCTGGGGATCGGCGCAGCGCTGGTGTACTTCTTCATGAACTTGTCGGGGTTTATGGGCCAGAAAACCGGCGTGCCGTTTCCGGTGATCAGCCGTATCAGTTTCGGCATCCATGGTGCTCAGATCCCGGCGTTGATCCGCGCGGTGATTGCGATTGCCTGGTTTGGTATTCAGACCTACCTGGCCTCGGTGGTTTTCCGTGTGCTGCTGTCGGCTATTCATCCAGGATTTGCCGATTATGACCACAACGCCATTCTCGGCCTGTCGACCCTGGGCTGGGCGTGTTTTATAACGATCTGGTTTGTGCAACTGGCGATCCTGGCCTACGGCATGGAAATGGTGCGCCGTTATGAAGCCTTCGCCGGGCCGGTGATTCTGGTGACTGTGGCGTCGCTGGCCGGCTGGATGTACTTCCAGGTCGGCGGCAATATCGCCTGGTCGATCCGCGAGCCTTTGAGCGGCGGCGAGATGTGGCGCAACATCTTTGCCGGTGGCGCGCTGTGGCTGAGCATCTACGGCACGCTGATCCTCAATTTCTGCGATTTCGCCCGCTCCTCGCCCTGCCGCAAGACCATCCTGGTCGGCAACTTCTGGGGCTTGCCGGTGAATATCCTGGTGTTTGCCGCGATCACCGTGTTGCTCTGCGGCGGGCAGTTCCAGCTCAATGGCCGGGTGATCGAAAGCCCGACCGAAATCATCGCGGCCATCCCCAATACCTTCTTCCTCGTGCTCGGCTGCCTGGCGTTCCTGATCGTTACCGTGGCGGTGAACATCATGGCCAACTTTGTCGCGCCGGCCTTTGTGCTCAGCAACCTGGCGCCCAAGTACCTGAACTTCCGGCGGGCCGGGCTGATCAGCGCCACTGTGGCGGTGCTGATCCTGCCGTGGAACCTCTACAACAGCCCGCTGGTGATCGTGTATTTCCTCTCCGGGCTGGGTGCGCTGCTGGGGCCGTTGTATGGGGTGATCATGGTCGATTATTGGCTGATCCGTAAAAGCCAGGTGGATGTACTGCAGCTGTATAGCGAAGACCCGAATGGCGTTTATTACTATAGCCGCGGGGTCAATTTACGCGCGGTCGCCGCGTTTATTCCGGCGGCAGTCATCGCGATTCTGCTGGCGCTGTTGCCGGGCTTTGCCAGTGTGGCGCCGTTTTCCTGGCTGTTTGGCGCCGGTATTGCAGGGCTGTTGTACTTGCTGATTGCCGAGCGCCAAGGGTTCTACGCCGATGTCAGCGGCGAAAGCATTGCAGTCGATAACGTCAGTCATTAATCAAGGACATTCCATGCGCATCCTCGTGGTCAACGTCAACACCACCGCATCCATCACCGACACCATCGCCCAGCAGGCGCGGGCCGTGGCTTCACCGGGCACCGAAATCGTCGGGCTTACGCCGTTCTTTGGCGCCGAATCCGTGGAAGGCAACTTTGAAAGCTACCTGGCCGCCATCGCCGTGATGGACCGGGTGATGGCCTACGATCAACCGTTCGATGCGGTGATCCAGGCCGGCTACGGCGAACATGGCCGTGAAGGTTTGCAGGAATTGCTCAACGTGCCGGTGGTGGACATCACCGAAGCGGCGGCCAGCACGGCGATGTTTCTGGGGCATGCCTATTCGGTGGTGACTACCCTGGACCGCACCGTGCCGTTGATCGAAGACCGCCTGAAGCTCGCGGGTCTCTATCAACGCTGCGCCTCGGTGCGCGCCAGCGGCATGGCGGTGCTGGAGTTGGAAGAAGATCCGCTGGCCGCCATGGAAGCCATCGTGCGCGAGGCGGAGCTGGCTATCCGCGACGACAAGGCCGAAGTGATCTGCCTGGGCTGCGGCGGCATGGCCGGGCTGGATGAGCAGATTCGCCAACGTACCGGCGTGCCGGTGGTGGATGGCGTCACGGCGGCGGTGACCATTGCCGAATCGCTGGTGCGCCTGGGGTTGTCGACGTCGAAGATCAGGACTTATGCAACGCCACGGCCGAAGAAAGTGATTGGCTGGCCAGGTCGGTAGACCGAGGCGCCTGCATCACGGGCAAGCCCGGCTCCCACCTGGATAAGCGACCAAATGTGGGAGCCGGGCTTGCCCGCGATGGCCGCGACTCGGTAGATGGCCGAGATCAAATCGCGCTGAATGCTTGCCCCAGTTTCTGCTCGGCAAACTGCTCGATGATGAAGTCGACAAATGCCCGGGTTTTGCCGGGCAGCAGTTTATGTTCGGCGTAGTAGAGGGAGATGTTGCCATCGTCGACGTACCAGTCGGGCAGTACGCGTACCAACTTGCCGCTCGCCAGCCAAGGCACGGCAAACGGCATGCTCACCAGCGCGATGCCCAACCCTTGGTCCGCCGCGACGCAGGCCGC
Source organism: Pseudomonas sp. FP2338 (assembly GCF_030687515.1). Taxonomy (NCBI): domain Bacteria; kingdom Pseudomonadati; phylum Pseudomonadota; class Gammaproteobacteria; order Pseudomonadales; family Pseudomonadaceae; genus Pseudomonas; species Pseudomonas sp. FP2338. The sequence continues at coordinate 4,780,256 of NZ_CP117436.1, forward strand.
CTGGGAATCGCTCATGGTCATGCGCGCCTTCAGGTTCAGCGGGGCGTGCCCGCCGTGGCGACCGGTCAGTTGCCAGGAACGCACGCGGCCGGTTTGTGGCGAACGAATCAGAATGCCTTCGCAGTGCTCAAGGTCTTCGGGCTGCAATACCCTCGCACGTGTCGCCAGATAATCAGGTGAGGCCACCAGCACCCGATGCGCCGGCGCGAGCTTTCGCGCGACCACGCCCTGAGGCAGTTCAAACCCACCGCCCAATGCGGCGTCGAAGCCTTGGCCAATCAGATCAACCTGGCGATTATCAAAATGCCAGTCAGGGCTGATATCGGGGAAGCGCTTCAGAAACTCGCCCAGCAACGGCACGATGTATAAACAGCCGACCACCGTGCCCATGCTGACTTTCAAGGTTCCCACCGGCCGCCCTTCAGCGCTGGCAAGGTTAGCCACGGCGTTCTGGATGGTGGTGAGGCTGGCGCTGACTTCTTCGAGGAACAGCTTGCCGGCTTCGGTCAGCGTCAGCCGCCGGGTACTGCGCTGAAACAGCCGAACCCCCAGGCGCGCTTCCAGCTTGGCGACGCTTTTACCAACTGCCGCCGGGGTCAAACTCAAATGCCGGGCCGCTTCGGCGAAGCTGCCACCTTCGGCGCTGCGCACGAAACATTCGATACTGCCAAAGCTTTCCATGTCGACCACTCTAAACTTTTGGTTTACACAGACTATAGCAATCACGGTCTACCGACGTGGGTGGGTGAGGCAGATACTCGGTCCATCAACTACTTGGAGATCGACATGACCACACACACCCTCAGCGGCAAAGTTGCATTGATCCAGGGCGGCTCCCGCGGCATTGGCGCTGCCATCGTCAAACGCCTGGCAGCGCAAGGCGCGGCCGTCGCCTTTACCTACGTCAGTTCGGCCGCGAAGGCCGAAGAACTGCAAAACAGCGTGATCAGTGCAGGCGGCAAAGCCTTGGCCATTCAGGCCGACAGCGCCGATGCCACGGCGATTCGCAACGCCGTCAACGCCACCGTCGAAGCCTTTGGGCGCCTGGATATCCTGGTGAACAACGCCGGTGTGCTGGCCATCGCGCCACTGGAAGACTTCAAGCTGGAAGACTTCGACCAGACCCTGGCGATCAATGTGCGCAGCGTATTTATCGCCACTCAGGAGGCGGCCAAGCACATGGGCGAAGGCGGCCGCGTAATCAATATCGGCAGCACCAATGCCGAGCGCATGCCGTTTGGCGGTGGCGGGCCGTACGCGATGAGCAAGGCGGCGCTGGTGGGGCTGACCAAGGGCTTGGCACGGGATCTGGGACCGCGTGGCATCACCATTAACAATGTGCAGCCTGGGCCGGTGGATACCGATATGAACCCGGCGGACAGTGAGTTTGCGGCGAGTTTGATTGGGTTGATGGCGGTTGGGCGGTATGGGCAGGTCGAGGAGATTGCCAGCTTCGTGGCGTATCTGGCAGGGCCGGAAGCCGGGTACATCACAGGCGCAAGCCTGACCATCGATGGTGGTTTCAGCGCTTAAAACTTCAGCCGCGCCGCAAAACAAAATGTGGGAGCTGGCTTGCCTGCGATGGCGTCCTCAAGATCGCCATCGCAGCGATGCGGCGACCCGACAAGCCAGCTCCCACATTTTTTTGAGCGTATTTTGCTCAGGCCATTGGCGGCAAGCCGTAGGCCGCCAGGTCGAAGTCCGCCAGCTTGCGGATGATCTGGTCGGCATGCTGGTACTTGCTGTCGGCCATGGCTTCATCGGGCACGGCGATGGCGGTCATGTGGGCAGCCTTGGCGGCGGTCACGCCAAACGGCGAGTCTTCGAACACCAGGCAATCCTCGGGCGCGACACCCAAGCGGCGGGCGGCAGTGAGGAAGATATCCGGCGCGGGCTTGGCGGCCCCCACTTCAGGGTCATCGGCTGTGACGATCGTGTCGAACAAGCCAAACCACTCACGGTGCAAGGTGGTCTTGTGGCCAAACGAATTGCGCGACGAACTGGTGCCCACGGCAATCGGAATGTTGTGCGCCTTCAGGTGCCGCACCAGCGCTTCGGCACCCGGCATGCCCAGGGCTTTGGGGAAACGCTCGCTCATCAAAGGCTCGCGAATCTGCAGAAACTCCGCCGGCGTAATCGGCAAATCCAGGGCCTTGACCACGTAATCGGCCAAGTCCTGGGCGCCTCGGCCGATGATGTGCTGCTTGATGCCCCAATCGTAGGTGCGGCCGTAGCGTTCGGCGATGATCTGTGTAACTTCGGTATAGATGCCCTCAGTGTCCAGCAACAACCCGTCCATATCGAAAATTACGGCCTTGATCGGACCGACTGGCGTACGCGGTACATTCATCGCAACAGAACCTTGGGGAAGGACTAAAAGGTTTAAGCACAATAGCGGCCTAGAGCGTAGGTACGCAAATTTGGCGGCCCTTCACCCTGCGGCGCTGTTCAGGGTGCCCACAGTGCGCTGTACTTGTATGACTTCAACCGCAGCAACACGCCAAAAAAACTGTGCGTGTTCATTGATTACCTGCAAGCTCAACTCCAGCCCTGATAAAAGCGAACCTCTTCATGCTCTATCGCATTGCCGCCGACAGCCTGGTGCTGTTCCACCTGTGTTTTATTCTGTTCGTGCTGTTTGGCGGGTTGCTGGCGCTCAAGTGGCGGCCCGTGATGTGGTTGCACCTGCCGGCCGCAGCCTGGGGCGTGGCGGTGGAAGTGTTGCACCTGCCCTGCCCGCTGACCCGCTGGGAGAACCTGCTGCGTCACCTCGCCGGGCAGGACGGTTATGGCGGCGGTTTTATCGAGCATTACCTGCTTACGCTGATCTACCCGGCCGGGCTGACCCCTGAGATTCAACTGGGGCTGGGTGCCGTGGTGGTGCTGGTCAATATCGCGGTGTATGTGCGCTTGATCAGACAGCGTCAGGCAAACAACCCAGACCGAGCAATGTAGCTTCCACCGCCTGTTCCAGCGGCGTGTGCGGCTCGCGCCCCAAAGCCGCGACCAAACGCGTGTTATCCAGACGCAATGGGGTTTGCCACAGGTAACGCATCTCCTGCATCTCGCGAAGGGTGACGACAAAGGGCGCGGCCACTTTCAGCAACCACCATGGGAAACGACCTACGCGTGGTTGCTGGCCCGTTCTGCGCAGCACCACTTGCTGGATCGCCTGGGTCATCTGCGTGCCGTCTGTGTCCATATGCCCGGCCATGTGAAAGCGCGCAAAAGCCTCCAGGGTTGACCGGCGTTCAAGCAACTCGACCATGGTGCGCGCCACGTCCGGCAAATAAGCCCATTGATGGGCCACACCCGGTGCGCCCGGATAGCTCACGGCGTGTACCGGTTTGCCGGGTTTGATCAAGCCTTGGGCAAACCAGTTATTGGCCAGCCGAGCGCCGAAAAAATCCCCGGCGCGCACAATCAGCACACGGGCGCCACGGCGGGACGCCTGTTCCAGACGCTGCTCCAGTTGTACGCGAATAGCCCCCTTGTGCGTTCGCGGGTGCTGCGGCGAATCCTCATACAGCACCGGAAACACATCCGGCCCGAAATTGTAGACCGTGCCCGGCAACACAATCGTCGCGCCCTCGGCGATGGCCGCCGCAATGCTGTTGTCGATCATCGGCATGACCAGCTCAGCCCAGTTGCGATAACCCGGTGGGTTGACGGCATGCACGATCACCGCACAACCACGGGCGGCGGCGCGTACCTCATCACGGTTGAGCGCGTCGCCCTCGATCCAGGAAAAATCGGCATTCGCCCGGCGGGCCTTGCCCACATCGCGCGTCAGCGCACACACCTCCCAGCCTGACGCGTGCAGCTGCCGCGCCACTTCACCGCCGATTCCGCCGGTTGCACCCAGCACCAGAACCTTGCTCATCACCTTCTCCTACACGGGTTGGTGAGGCCATTGTGTGTGCAGCTTTGCTATAGATAAATTGCCGAAGACCATCCAGCCGCTATACATTTATGCATGGCATCGACAATTGGATGGGAGCTTTACCGGTCGTTCCTCGGCGTACTCAAGGAGGGATCGTTATCGGGTGCCGCGCGGCAGCTCGGTATCACACAGCCTACGGTGGGCCGGCACATCGCTGCGCTGGAAGCCGAGCTGGGCGTGGTGCTGTTCACCCGCTCGCCCGCCGGGCTGCTGCCGACGGCGGTGGCCCACACCTTGCGCGCCCATGCCGACACCATGGAACGCACCGCCGCCGCACTGGAGCGCGCCGCCTCATCCCACGGCGATGAAGTGCGCGGGGTGGTGCGGGTGTCGGCCAGCGAGGTGGTCGGCGTGGAAGTACTGCCGCCGATCATCACCCAATTGCGCCGCGAGCACCCGCACTTGCGGGTTGAACTGGTGCTGACCAACCGTCTCAGCGACCTGCTGCAATTGGAAGCCGACATCGCCGTGCGCATGGTCCGCCCCAGTCAGGAGCAACTGCTGGCGCAGCGCGTCGGTTTGATTGAGGTCGGCTTGCACGCCCGCGACGATTACCTGCAACTGCATGGCACGCCTCTGCACATGCAGGATCTGGTCAACCATTGCGTCATCGGTTTCGACCAGGAAAACGCGTTTATCCGCAGCCTGGCCATCAAGGGCTTTGAACGCAGCGCTTTCGCCATCAGCAGCGACAGCGACCTGGCGCAATTGGCACTGATCCGCGCCGGCGCCGGTATTGGCGGCTGCCAGGTGCAACTGGCCCAGCGCGACCCGCGTTTGCGCCGGGTACTGCCCGATGGCTTTGCGCTCAAATTGGACACCTGGGTGACCATGCACGAAGACCTGCGCAACAGCCCGCGCTGCCGGGTGACATTTGATGCGCTGGTGCAGGGTTTGCAGCGTTACGTACAGGCTTGAGACAGCTTCACTGGTAAAGAATCAGACTCCCTCAGTCCCTTCATAGACGCCCCCATGTCCGAAGCCTTCGAAGTCCCCAGCCCCCACGAAAAACATATCGAACACACCACCGAACATGCGCACGGGCGCGGTGACAATTTCGCCAGCCGCATCGCCGTAATGACCGCGTTGATGGCCACCCTGGGCGCCATGCTCAGTTACCAGGCCGGCTCCACCGAAAGCGAAGCGGCGATGGATAAAAACAACGCCGCCATTATCAAGACCGAAGCCGCCAACCAGTGGAACTACTACCAGGCCAAATCCAGCCGGCAGAACCTGGCGGAGTTGGCCACACACATTCCGGGTGTGGATGCGGCGCATTACAAGGACGAGATCGAGCGCTACAAGGGCCAAAAGGAAGAAGTGCGCAAACAGGCCGAGAAGCTTGAGGCGACATCCAAGGAATGGGACCAGAAATCCGAAGAGGCGCTGCACCAGCATCACCGCTGGGCGCAGGCGATGACCGCGATTCAGATCGCAATTTCGTTGGCGGCGATTACGTTGCTGACGCGCAAGGAGTGGCTCAAACGTATGTCATACACCGCTGGCGGTGTGGCGATGGTACTGGGTAGCCTAGCGTGGCTGCACCTCTGACAGCATGTGGGAGCTGGCTTGCCTGCGATGGCGGTGGGTCAGGCAACATCACTGTTTGCTGAACCACCGCCATCGCAGGCAAGCCAGCTCCCACATTTGATCTGTGGTGTTTTTGAGATTGGGCTGTGCCACTGCATCGTTATATAGTAAAACGCATAACGACCAGCACAGCCTGACCGCGAGGGAACATCGGTGACTGCACACCCCAAAGAAGCCGTGGGCGACGCCTACAGCATCGACGCCATGGGCTGGCGACTGAACCTCGACATCAAGGGCCACCGCGTCAGCGACTTCCCCCATGCCATCCATCGCGGCGGCGACCTGGGCGATTTCGAGCATTACCCGAATGCCGGGCTGTGGATTCTGGAAATCCAGATCGCCCACCCGAGCAAGCCCTACGGGGCTTTTTACGAAGACCTACTCGCTTAAGGAACATCCATGGAACACTCCACCCAATTTCCCGTGCTGCTGTTTTCCTACGGCACCTTGCAGGACAAGGCCGTGCAACTCGCCAACTTCGGCCGGGAACTGGTCGGCCAGCACGACGCCATGCTCGGCTATGCGCAAAGCTGGGTAGAAATCACCGACCCGCAAGTGCTCGCCACCAGCGGCAAGACCCATCACCCGATTGTCGCGCCCACCGAGGAAAAGGCTGCCAGCGTTGAAGGCATGGTCTTTCAGATTAACGCGCAGGAACTGGCGGCAGCGGATGCGTATGAGGTGTCGGACTATAAGCGTGTGTCCGTGGCGCTGGCTTCGGGTCTTACAGCGTGGGTGTACGTGCAGGCCTGAAAATGAAACATCCCGGTAATTGATTTCAATCTGCCAATGTAGGATTTAAAGTAGCGCCCCCTCGAGAATTGAATCCCGAGGGTCAGTCCATGGAGTTTCACAGTGAAGTACGTCAGTAAAGTAGTTGCAGCAGCTGTTCTCGGTTTCACCCTCGCAGGCTGCACCGGCACCGCCATCAAATCCCCGCAGTACGACAGCAGCCAATACACGGTTTTGGGCCACAGTGAAGGCAGCGCCACCGGCGTGATGTTGCTCGGCGTCATCCCGATCGGCCAGAACAGCCGCTTCGTGCGCGCCCAGGATGCCGCCATCAAGGCCAAAGGCGGCGACGCGCTGATCAACACTCAAGTGCAGGAAAAATGGTTCTGGGCCTGGGTACTGAACGGTTACACCACCAAGATTTCGGGTGATGTGATCAAGCTGAAAACCGCGCAGTAAGTCTCAAGTTGTCAGGGCGCTGACCCTGGCACGCGACGTATCATGGGTCAACCTTTCGAGGATGGCCCATGAACCTCAGCATCGTTTACGCACTCGCCGCCGCCGCCCTGTTCGGCGCCAGCACCCCGCTCGCCAAAAACCTCGGCCTGAACCTTTCGCCCGTACTGCTCGCCGGCCTGCTCTACCTCGGCAGCGGCCTCGGCCTGGCCTGCGTGCGCCTTATCCGTGATCGCGGCTGGAAACCCAGCGGGCTAACCCGCCCTGAATGGCCCTGGCTGCTCGGCGCCATCGCCTTCGGCGGCATCTTCGGCCCGGTTGCCTTGATGTTCGGCCTCACTCGCACCGCCGGTGCGACTGCCTCCCTGATGCTCAACCTTGAATCGGTGCTGACCGCCGTGATCGCCTGGCTGGTGTTCAGAGAAAACGCCGACCGCCGCATCGTCCTCGGCATGCTCGCGATCGTGCTGGGCGGCGTGGTGTTGTCATGGTCCGACGGCGGCGGCGCCAGCCACGACTGGACCGGGCCGTTTGCCGTGGCGCTGGCGTGTGCATGCTGGGGGATTGATAACAACCTGACGCGCAAAGTCTCGGCCTCAGACGCGCTGTTTATCGCCGGCGCCAAGGGGTTGATTGCCGGGCTGGTGAATTGCAGCCTGGCGCTTTACCTCGGCGCGCAGATTCCGGGTGTGGCAGAGCTGGCGCCCATCTTGTTGGTTGGGTTTTTGGGGTATGGCATCAGCCTGGTCATGTTTGTGCTGGCGTTGCGGGGGTTGGGCAGTGCACGCACGGGCGCTTACTTCTCGACGGCGCCATTCCTGGGTGCGGCCCTGGCCTTGCTGGCATTTGGGGAATCGGTAACGGTGGCGTTCTGGATTGCATCAGCGTTGATGGCCGTGGGCGTGTGGCTGCACCTGACAGAGCGGCATGCCCATGAGCATCTGCATGAGGCGACGGAACATGGGCATCGGCACGTGCACGATGAACATCACCAGCATGAGCACGGGTTTGAGTGGGACCCGGCGCAGCCGCACAGTCATGTGCATGTTCATAGCGTGATGCGGCATAGCCATGCGCATTTTCCGGATGTGCATCATCGGCATCGGCATTGAGGGCCGGCAGTTCACAAAATGTATTAGGGCGGCTCGATTGGCCGCCCTTTTAGCGAAATACGGTTACGTTCAGGCGTAGTGCCCTTTGTAACCTTTATGCTCGTACTCCCAGCCCTTGCACGCCAGCCCCACATGCTTGGGAATCAAAGCAGCGCCGCTGCTATAGGCGGTGATGGTCCTGCGAGAGAACCCCAACTCCACAGCCGCTGCGGAAAGGGACAGGTTGTTACTGAGCATCCACTGCCTGAAATCCTGTGTCAGCATCACCTCACCGGATTGCTCCAATGCTAGACGGTGCAGCGTGACAGCTGACAGTTCGAGGTCGTTACCCCACGTCGCATCAAACCCCCACTCACCTACTTCTACTTGGCTAAATCGAGCCAAATCCAGAAGAGGTTTGAGGACCGCAAAGGCATTTATATGATCGAGAAGATCAACGGTATGCCGCTTACCGTTATTCCATTCGATCTGTAAGGCATGCTTGCCGGCAACTGGTTGCACAGCAGAGATGCGAAGCTTGCTGGTCATAAATCAGTTCCTCCGGTTTTGTTCATCCCATACGCGCTTGAGATCCGCGATATGAGCTTTTGCCCAAAGCAGGGCGGCTTTCAAGGCCTTTGTTTCTGCCCCTGTACCGAGCACAACAAGCCCTTCTATCTGAACCAGCGACTCGCCATCCGGCGTCTGCACGTGAAAGTGCGGCGGCGCGTGGTCGTCGGGATAGATTTTTATTTTCCAGTTTCGTTCACTGTGAAGGGTAGCCATGGAGACGGATGCTAGAGAAAAAATTTCCCTAGCACAATTGTAATTTCAAACGCTTACTCAATTTGCACCTCTCGAGGTCGCAGGGTTCATAGGTAGGACTGCCCATGCCCAGCAATCCAGGCAACGTCCTACAGACCGTTCAGAAGCGTCGGTCTCGCACTTCAAAATCGTCGAGCCTATAGTCACTCGGTCGCCCATATGGCGGCCGGGTTTGGCGACTCGATGATAAGACGGAATGTAAACGACGCTATTTCAGGCGACTGCCATTTTTGGCTGTAGACCATGAAAGCTCCGTCGTTATTATCTTTGTCTTAATGGATTTAACGCATGAACCAATACATAGCCCTCACCAGCAACGACAGCGCCACCCCTGCCCTTTTTGTCGATACCACCGTCCCCCTGGAAATCCTCCTCGACGCCGCGAGTTTTCGGCTGCGTGCCGTCACCCAGGTCCTTGAGAACCTTGCACTGCGCAGCGAGATCAGTAGTGATGCCGTCGTTCTCAGTGATTTTGCCTTGCTGTGCTCAATTCCGTTGCGCGACGGCTGCGATTTGCTGGACGTCATAGGCCGGCGCATGGATGTGCCTTGCGGATGATTTAAAAAAGACACGTTTTCAAACGCCAGAAACTATAAAACCCCCGACTTCTCACGAAACCAGGGGTTTTGTTTGTCACAGGGGTGCTTGAAGAATAAAAAACCGTCCCTCGTTTCGCTTTTTCGATTCCTCAGTGCGCTTTCTAGCGGAGCCCTGTCTGGCGAGGTGTACTCCCAGGCATGTTCCCAAACGGCTCTTTTTCAAACGCCAAAAACCACAAACCCCCGGTTTTCTCTAGGAAAACCAGGGGTTTGTGTTTACTTAATGTGGCGGTGAAGGAGAGATTCGAACTCTCGATACAATTTCTTGTATACACACTTTCCAGGCGTGCTCCTTAAGCCACTCGGACACTTCACCGTATCTCGTCAAACCAGTTCAGTCTGTCGAGGCGCGCTAATGTAGTCGAAAGCCTTTCTGATGGCAAAGGTTTTTTTCAGAATTTTCATGCGCTTAGACGGTTATGCCGTGACTCGCTCGGTGAGGGGCGGTGAATCTGCCATTCTTGGGCATCGGTTGCGGGCGTCTGGCACGGCGGCTGTGCCCTGCTGCGGGCCGTCTACCCTTGGGAAGGCGGGAAAAGTCTGACTGTGTAGTCAGTCACGGCGCTTTACCGGGGCGGGCGTGGTGGGTAACGTCTGCGCATGCGCTTCTATTAACAACCTATCTATAACAATTCCTACAAGGAACCGCGTCATGAGTGAGTTGATTGCCTACCACCTCGAAGACGGTATCGCGACCCTGACCTTGAGCAACGGCAAGGTAAACGCCATTTCTCCGGCAGTGGTTGCTGAGTTCAACACTGCGCTGGATCAGGCCGAGAAGGATCGGGCGGTGGTGATCATCACCGGCACGCCGGGGATTCTGTCGGGTGGTTATGATTTGAAGGTGATGACGGCCGGGCCTAAAGAAGCCATCGGCCTGGTGACGTCGGGCTCGACGTTGGCGCGGCGTCTGTTGTCGCACCCGTTTCCGGTGATTGTGGCGTGCCCTGGGCATGCGGTGGCCAAGGGTGCATTCCTGCTGTTGTCGGCGGACTACCGGATTGGCGTGGAAGGCCCGTTCAGCATTGGCCTGAACGAAGTGGCGATCGGCATGACCATGCACCACGCCGGTATCGAGTTGGCGCGGGATCGTCTACGTAAGTCCGCGTTTCATCGTTCGGTGATCAATGCCGAGATGTTTGATCCGCAGGGCGCGTTGGGTGCTGGCTTCCTGGATAAGGTGGTGGCGCCAGAAGAGTTGCACGCAGCGGCCCTGGAAGCGGCGCGTCAGTTGAAGAAGATCAATATGAATGCCCACAAGCACACCAAGTTGAAGGTGCGTAAGGCACTGCTGGAAGCCTTGGATGATGCAATTATTCAGGATCAGGGCCACAACCTGGGCTGATGCCCTGTAGCTGGGTAGATATTTGCAACACCTATTCTGAGCGGGCTGTTGTGGCGAGCGGGCTTGCCCCGCGTTGGGCTGCGTAGCGGCCCCAGTAAAGGCGCTGAGGTTTCTCCTGAAAGACCTCGGCGCCTGGTTTTGGGGCTGCTTCGCAGCCCAGCGCGTGGCAAGCCCGCTCGCCACAGAATAGGTGGCCGCCGTAAATAATTGTGTAGATACCTAAAGCTGATGAGCTAAAGCCCGACCTTGAGCCGGGCTTTTTCTTACAAATAAATCCGAAACGTCTTTAGCCGCTCTAGTCGGGCTATGTCGGCATACGTTGAAACATGTGCTTAAACATCGCCTATCTCCTACGTCTGTAGGGGCAATTGCCGAATACAGTGCACATCCGTACACTGCGCCACCTTTTGTCCCGATGGGCTGTGTCGATGCTTTTTCTGTTACGTATGTTGTTGATGGGCCTGCACTTTATGGTCGCCGGGTTATTGGGCGTGCTGTTGGGTGTGTGCCGGCCGTTCAACCCGGACAACAGCCGCCTGTGTGCTCGCCTTTATGCGTTGCCCGCCATGCGTATTCTGGGCTTGCGCTTGAAGGCCGATGTCGACTCGCTGCGTAACAAGCCCGGCACCTGTGTGGTCATCGCCAACCATCAGTCCAACTATGACCTGTTTATATTCGGCAATGTGGTGCCCCATCGTACCGTGTGTATCGCCAAAAAGAGTCTGAAGTGGGTGCCACTGTTCGGCCAATTGTTCTGGCTGGCGGGCAATGTGTTGATTGACCGCGGCAATGCGCACAAGGCGCGCCGGGCGATGCTTACCACCACTCAGACCTTGCAGCATGAGGACACCTCGATTTGGGTGTTCGCCGAAGGCACGCGCAACCTGGGTAACGGCTTGCTGCCGTTCAAGAAAGGCGCGTTCCATATGGCGATTGCGGCCGGTGTGCCGATCGTTCAGGTGTGTGCCAGCACTTACGTCAAGCATATGCAGCTCAATCGCTGGAACAGCGGTGATGTGCTCATACGCTCGTTGCCGCCGATTCCTACCTGTGGGCTGACTTCGGATGACATCCCGGCGTTGATGCAGACGTGTCAGGCGCAGATGGAGGCATGCATTGCCGAGATGGACCGTGAACTGAAAACCGCTTGGGCACCTGCGCCTTTGTGATTGATGGGGGGCTTCGCCCCCAGCGCAAGCAAGCTTGCTCGCCACAAAAAGCCGACCTCTGCACCGCAACAAGGGAACGCCATTCAGGCTAAGCTGCCCAACACCTGTCCTCCTAATAAGAAGCGATCAGCACCATGGGTAGAGTTGTTGCGGCAGCCGTTTACAGCGCCGGTAAGAAAGTCACGGATATCACCCTTGATGAAGGCGCCGCCTGGGCCGCCAAACCCGACCATTTTGTATGGATCGGCCTGGAAGAACCCAGCGCCCAGGAGCTGGCCAACCTGCAACGCCAGTTCAACCTGCATGAACTGGCCATCGAAGACGCCCTGGAAAAACACAGCCGCCCCAAGCTTGAAACCTTCGGCGATGCGCTGTTTATCGTTACCTATTCACCGGTGCGCGAGAACGGCAAGCTGGAGTTTATCGAAACCCATATTTTTGCCGGCAACGGCTACATCATCACCGCCCGCAACGGCCACTCGGCGTCCTACGGTTTTGTGCGCCAGCGCTGTGAGGCGCGACCGTTGTTGCTGGAACACGGGGAAGATTTCGTACTCTATGCGCTGCTGGATTTCGTCACCGAAAACTACCAGCCGGTGAGCGAAGCGATTCACGCCGAAATTGATGAGCTGGAGCGCAACGTGCTGTGCAGCTCACTGAGTGAGCGCGATATCCAGAACCTGCACGGCCTGCGCCGCGATGTGCTGCGGCTCAAGCGGTATGTAGCACCGATGGTGGAGATCAGCCAGGAGCTGCAGAAGCTGAGCTTCCCGTTTATCGACAAGAATATGCGCCCGTATTTTCGCGATGTGCAGATCCACGTGACGCGGCAGATGGAAGACCTCACCACCCTGCGCGACATCGCCAGCCAGACCATCGAAATCGGTGTGTTGCTGGAGGCTTCACGGCAAAGCGTGGTGCAGCGCAAGTTCGCCGCCTGGGCGGCGATTCTGGCGTTCCCCACGGCGGTGGCGGGGATTTACGGAATGAACTTCCAGAACATGCCCGAGCTGCAATGGCACTACGGCTATTTCGCGGTGCTCGGGTTTATTGCGGTGGGCTGCACCAGTTTGTGGGCCAGCTTTAAACGCTCGGGCTGGCTTTAAACCGCAGCCTCTGGCTTGTGGGCAACAAAGCGCATCATCCATTCCGCCACGGTGGCGCCATGGTGGTCACGCGCCAGGCTGGCCACGCCGTGGGTGTAGACCTTTTCGCCCAGGGTTGTCTGAAGAATCTCCAGCAACTCGCGAGAATAGTCGTGGATAAATTCCGGATGGCCCTGGAAGCACAGCACCTGGTCTTCGATGTGATACGCGGCATACGGGCAGAAATCGCTGGAGGCAATCACAGTGGCGTTGTCCGGCAGCGTGGTGACTTGGTCCTGGTGGCTGATCAGCAAGGTCAGTTCTTCCACCACCGGGCTCATCCACGGCGCTTTCGCGTTTAGCTTGTAGTCGTGGATGCCCATGCCCCAGCCTTGGCTGGCGCGTTCGGTCTTGCCGCCCAGCAGCAGCGCGAGTAGCTGGTGACCGAAGCACACGCCCAGCAGCTTGTCGCCACGCTCATAGCGCTCCAGCACGTAGGTTTTGAGGGTCTGGATCCACGGGTCGGTGCCGAAGGAGTCGGCCTTGCTGCCGGTGATCAGGTAGGCGTCAAACACCTCGTCAGCAGGCGGGTATTCGCCCTGCACCACGTTGTAGATGACAAATTCGGCGGCAATCGGTTGCTTGGAGAACAGGCGCTTGAACATCTGCCCGTACCCTTGGTATTGATCGATCAAGCCCGGACGCAGGATATCGGTTTCCAGGATACAGACGCGTAGCGACATAAAAAATACCTGACACGGTGATGGGAATAATGCACAGCCCAGAGCCTGCCTTGAAACGCCCCAGCAAAGCAAGTCCCGCCGAGTGACTACCTGTGGGAGCGGGCTTGCCCGCGATAGCGGTGTGTCAGTTAACTCAAATATCGGCTGATATGACGCTATCGCGGGCAAGCCCGCTCCCACAGGGGTTCTCCATCATTCAAAACAGGTCTGATCAGGCAAATAGTTCACCCCGTGCAGCCTTCTCAAGCAACAACGCCGGCGGCGAGAACCGCTCCCCGTATTGCTCGGCCAGGTAGCGCGCCCGGGCAATAAAGTCGTTCAAGCCATACTGGTTGATAAACTGCAACGCACCGCCACTCCACGCGGCAAAACCTATGCCGAAGATCGACCCGACGTTGGCATCCGCCGTGGACAGCAACACGCCCTCCTCCACGCACCGTACGGTTTCAATCGCCTGGATAAACAGTAAACGGTCGCGCACATCCTGCGCTGAGACCTGTTTGCCGGCTTGTTCAAAGCGGGTTTTCAGCTCGGGCCACAGATGCTTGTGCCCGCCCGCGGGGTAGTCGTAAAAACCGCCGCCTGCCGCCTTGCCCGTGCGCTTGTATTCATTCACCAACAGATCGATCACGGCCGTGGCCGGATGAGTCGGCAGCGCTTTGCCTTCGGCTTGCAGATCCTTCGCCGTCTGCTGTCGGATATGGCTCATCAAGCTGAGGGACACCTCATCCGACACCGCCAATGGCCCCACCGGCATACCGGCCTTGCGCGCCTCGGTTTCGATCATCGGCGCGGCCACGCCTTCGCCGAGCATGGCGATGCCTTCGTTGGTGAAGGTGCCGAACACCCGCGAGGTAAAGAAGCCGCGGCTGTCGTTGACCACGATTGGAGTTTTCTTGATTTGCAGGACGAAATCAAAACCTCGGGCCAGGGTTTCGTCGCGGGTGTGGGCGCCCTTGATGATTTCCACCAGCGGCATCTTGTCGACGGGGCTGAAGAAATGCAGGCCAATGAATTGGCCTTGATCAGGCACCGCTGTCGCCAGGCCAGTGATGGGCAAAGTGGAGGTGTTGGAGGCGATCACGGCCTCGCTGCCGACCACGCTTTGCGCCGCCGCCGTGACCTTGGCTTTGAGATCCCGGTCTTCATATACGGCTTCGATAATCAGGTCGCAACCGGCCAGGTCGGTATCTGAGGCCGTAGGATGAATCCGCGCCAAGGTGCTTTCCCGCTGTTCGGCGGTCAATTGCCCACGGCTGACTTTCTTGTCCAGCAGCGCCGCCGAATGCGCCTTGCCCTTCTCGGCCGCCGCCAGGTTGATGTCCTTAAGCACCACCTCGACGCCCGCACAGGCACTCACATAAGCAATGCCTGCGCCCATCATCCCGGCGCCCAGCACGCCCACCTTGCGCGTGACATAAGGTGCAAAACCTTTGGGCCGTGAGCTGCCGGCGTTGATTTCATTGAGCTGGAACCAGAAGGTGCCGATCATGTTTTTCGCCACTGGCCCGGTGACCAGCTCGGTGAAGTAGCGGGTTTCGATCAGGTGCGCGGTGTCGAAATCCACTTGGGCACCTTCCACAGCCGCACACAGAATTTTCTCCGGCGCGGGGAAGCAGCCATTGGTTTTACTGCGCAAAATCGACGGGGCGATGGCCAGCATTTGCGCAACTTTCGGGTTTGACGGCGTGCCGCCGGGGATCTGGTACCCCTTGTTGTCCCACGGTTGTTTGGCCTCGGGGTTGGCAAGAATCCAGGCACGGGACTTGCCCAGCAGTTCATCGCGATCTGCCGCCAGCTCATTGATCAAACCCGCCTGCAACGCCTGCTGCGGCCGCACTTTTTTACCTTCCAGCAAATACGGCAAAGCCTTCTCCAGCCCGAGCATGCGCACCATGCGCACTACCCCGCCGCCGCCCGGTAACAGGCCCAGGGTGACTTCCGGCAGGCCAAGCTGGGTGGATTGGTCATCCAGCGCCACGCGGTAATGACACGCCAGGCAAATCTCCCAGCCGCCGCCCAGCGCGGCGCCATTGATCGCAGCCACCACCGGTTTGCCAAGAGTTTCCAGGCGGCGCAGTTGCGCCTTCAACACCAGCACGCTGTCGTAGAAATCCTTGGCGTGGGCTTTGTCGACTTTGATCAGTTCATTGAGGTCGCCACCGGCAAAGAACGTCTTCTTTGCTGAGGTGATTACAACGCCGGCGATGTCGGGCTTTTCCGCCTCAAGGCGTGTGACGATGGCCGCCATGGCCTCGCGGTACACGCCGTTCATGGTGTTGGCGCTCTGGCCGGGCATGTCGAGGGTCAGCACCACAATCTGGTCCTGGCCTTTTTCGTAACGAATGGCTTCGGTCATGACAAATTCCTTGGGCTCAGAGGCGTTCGATGATGGTGGCGATGCCCATGCCACCGCCGACACACAGGGTGGCCAGGCCGTAGCGCTGCTGGCGTGCTTCCAGCTCGTCGAGCAGGGTGCCGAGGATCGCGCAACCGGTGGCGCCCAACGGGTGGCCCATGGCAATGGAGCCGCCGTTGACGTTGACTCGGGCGGCGTCGACCCCCATGTCTTTGATGAACTTGAGAACCACAGAAGCAAACGCTTCGTTGACCTCGAACAGGTCGATGTCTTCAACGCGCAAACCGGCTTTGGCCAACGCCTTGCGCGTCGCCGGTGCAGGGCCGGTGAGCATGATGGTCGGGTCGGTGCTGGTGACTGCCGTGGCGACGATGCGCGCACGCGGTTGCAGCCCCAGCTCGCGGCCCTTGGCCTCGGAGCCGATCAGCATCAACGCGGCGCCATCGACGATGCCGGAGCTGTTACCCGGCGTGTGTACATGGTGGATACGCTCCACATGGCTGTAGACCCGCAACGCCGTGGCGTCGAAGCCCATCTGGCCCATCATTTCGAAGCTTGGCTTGAGCTTGCCGAGGCCTTCGAGGGTGGAGTCGCTACGGATAAATTCGTCGTGGTCCAGAAGCACAATGCCGTTCTGGTCCTGCACCGCGATCAGCGACTTGTTGAAGGAACCGTCTGCACGAGCCCTGGCCGCTTTCTGCTGGGACTGTAGGGCGAAGGTGTCGACGTCCTGGCGGGTGAAGCCTTCCAGTGTGGCGATCAGGTCCGCGCCGATGCCCTGAGGCGTGAAGTGGCTGTGCAGATTGGTCTGCGGGTCGAGCACCCAGGCGCCGCCGTCGCTGCCCATGGGCACGCGGGACATGGACTCGACACCGCCGACCACCACCAGGTCTTCGAAGCCCGAGCGCACTTTCATTGCGCCAAGGTTCACCGCTTCGAGGCCCGAGGCGCAGAAGCGATTGATCTGCACGCCAGCGACGCTGACGTCCCAGTCGGCCACCAGCGCGGCGGTCTTGGCAATGTCGGCGCCCTGGTCACCCACCGGGGTGACGCAGCCGAGGACGATGTCATCCACCTGGCGCGTGTCGAGGTCGCTGCGCTGCGCCAGCGCCGTCAGCAGGCCCGCGACCAGGTTTACCGGTTTGACGCTGTGCAGGGCACCGTCGGCCTTGCCTTTGCCACGGGGCGTACGTATCGCATCAAAGATCAAAGCTTGGGTCATGACATCCTCGAGCAGCCAGTGCGTGTGTGCCTACCTTCAGGCCCGATTGACACGGTTTCAATGACGGATGCGCTCATTGCTTTTGACCCCCTCGCTCGGACGAACGGTAGGCAGCTATGGAAAACCGCTGATTAATCGTTTTAGCTGTCTAGCCCTAGGGCTGGCGCCAAGATGGCAATAAGCCTCATGCCGTTTTTAGCGCAAATAATGATTAGCTGATATGAAATGGATCTAAGCCACGAAGAACGAGGGCTCTAAGGTTGAATCAGTAGGAAGCTGCTGCCGGGTTTTGCTGGGGCAGTTGTAAGAAAAGTGCAACGTCACATCGCGATACTGAAATACATCGGCACGCATTTGACGCTCAGGAATAACAACAAAAGGCAGTCAGCCATGTTTAAACATTCGAAAGTACGTCAGGCGGGACTTATTCTGTTCGCCACCACACTGATTCTGATCTTGCCCAATTTAACCAAGGTTATCGGGTGACGATTCAGCCTCCGGATTCCGTGCACACACAGCATCAGGACTGCAGTTTTTGGCAGCACCTGCCGGGACATTGCGCATAGCGGTCCTGTTGCAGGGGCTGTCTTTTTGCGCGCAGATTTCCGGTATTGTGGGCGCAACCGCCACTTCGAACCGGGCTCTCCCTTGAAACCGATCCTAGCCTTCCTCGCCTTGCTGTTGGCCCTGCCGGCAACGGCCGCGCAATTGACCATCGAACTCGACCACACCCGCAAGACCTGGCAGACCGCCGACCTGCTCAAGCACCCGGATGCGCAGACGGTGCAGATCGTCGATGACGTTTCCTACAAGCGCACTATGACCTATCGCGCCGTGCCACTGGCCTCTCTGCTGCCGGGTCTGAAGCCTGCGAACCATCTGCAAGCCGTGGCCCTGGATGGGTTTGCCGCCGAACTCACCGCTGCGCCGTTGCTGGAGAAACACGGCGCCCGCGCCTGGCTGGCAGTCGAAGACCCGGCACGGCCGTGGCCTGCGTTGGCAGACGGCAAACCGAGTGCCGGGCCGTTCTACTTGGTATGGACCAACCCGCAAGCCGGGCATATCAGCCCTGAACAGTGGCCGTTCCAGGTATCTGCGATCAAGCAATTGAAGACGGTGGCGGAGCGTTTTCCGGCCTTGTTGCCTGACCCGAAGTTGGCCGCGAATGACCCGGTCAACCAGGGATTTGTGCTGTTCCAGAAGAATTGCCTGGCATGTCACCGTCTCAATGGCGCCGGTGATGCGCAGGTGGGGCCGGACCTGAATATCCCCTACAACCCCACCGAGTATTTCAGCGGGGATTTCCTCAAGCGCTACATTCGCGACCCGCAGAGCTTGCGGCATTGGCCACAGGCGAAGATGCCGGCGTTTACCGCCAGTGTGTTGCCGGACGGCGAGTTGGATTTGCTGGTGGGGTACTTGAAGCATATGGCGGGGCGTAAACAGCAACCCTGAGCCCATCACAAATACAATGTGGGAGCTGACTTGCCTGCGATAGTGGCCTGCCAGTCGGCACAGGTGTAGCTGACCCACCGCTATCGCAGGCAAGCCAGCTCCCACACTGAAAGTGCTGTGCCTATTGCTGCTGCACCGAAACCACCGGCGTCGGCGCCACGAACACCTTGGCATGCATCTGCTCATGCCCACCGCCTCTGCGCATGCCGCGCACCGGGCAGGCGTCGAGGTAATCCAACCCCACCGCCAGTTTCAAATGCCGCTCCGGTCGGGCCAGTTGGTTGGTCACATCAAAGCTGTACCAGGCGTCATCCAGCCAGGCTTCGGCCCAGGCGTGGCTGGCCAGGTGCGTGCTGTCTTCAGTGTACAAATACCCCGACACATATCGCGCAGGAATCCCCAGGCTGCGTGCGCAGGCCAGGAACGCGTGGGTGTGGTCCTGGCACACGCCCGCCCGACCGGCAAAGGCTTGGGCGGCGCAGGTGTCGACTTCGGTGGCGCCCGGCGTGTAGACCATGGATTGGTTGAGCGCGTGCATCAGGTCGATCAACGCGCTGCGGTCGCGACGTTGCCGGCAGTGCTGTTGCGCAAACCCAAGCAATGCCTCATCGGGTTCTGTCAGGCGCGTGCTGCGCAGGAACGGAAACGCTGACTGGCTTTCGTGTTCCGCCTCGCGCAACTCGTCGATATCCACCTGGCCACGGGCGCCAATGATGATTGCATCGTGGGGCTCATCCAGGGTCAACACGTGCAGGATATTGCCGAACGGGTCGACTTGCGCGCGCACCGGGCGCGGCAAGTCCAGCTGCCAACTGATCACATGCTGGCGCTCACTGTCGTGGGGCGTAAGGCGCAGGTACTGAATGCTGGCGCGCACCTGGTCTTCGTAGTGGTAGGTGGTTTCGTGGCTGATGGAGAGTCTCATGCGGCCTCCAGGTAGGAACTGTAGATGGCGTCGCCCAACTGGCGCACCAAGGGGATGAAGTCGGTCAGCCAGGCGTGCAGGCCTTCCTCGAGGATTTCGTCAATCGCAGTAAAACGCAGGCGCGCGTCCATCTCGGCGGCCAAGCGCTGGGCCGGACGGCCATTGATGCCCGGCAGGCTGGCGAGGATCTGGTCGATCTCTTCGCTGCACGCCCTTAACGAGCGCGGGACGTCGGCGCGTAGCAAGAGTAATTCAGCCACTTGCCGGGCGCCGGGCGCGTCGCGGTAGATCTCGGTGTAGGCCTCGAACGACGACAAGGCGCGCAGCAAGGCGCTCCACTGGTAGTAGGCATGGGCCGTGCCGTCGGTGACGGCGGCGGCTTGGTCGCCGGCCATTTCATAGCGCGCATCGAGCAGCCGCAAGGTGTTGTCGGCACGCTCAATAAAGGTGCCCAGGCGAATAAAGCGAAACGCGTCGTTACGCATGATGGTGCCGTAGGTGGCGCCGCGGAACAGGTGCGAGCGCTCCTTGACCCATTCACAAAACCGGCTCATGCCATAACGGCTCAGCCCTTGCCGGGCAATATCGCGAATATCCAGCCAGGTGGCGTTGATGTTTTCCCACATGTCAGCGGTAATTCGCCCACGTACCGCATGGGCGCTGGCCCGCGCGGCGCCGAGGCAGCTGTAGATGCTCGCCGGGTTGGCCGCATCCAGTGCGAAAAAGTGCAGCAGGCGCTCGGCGTGCAACTCGCCGTGACGCGCGTGGTAATCGTCCAGAGTGCCGGTGATCAGCAGCGGCATGGCCAGTTCGTGCAGGCCATCACCGCGACCGTCCTGGGGCATCAGCGACAGCGAATAGCTGACATCGAGCATGCGCGCGAGGTTTTCCGCGCGCTCCAGATAGCGCGACATCCAGTACAAATCCGAGGCAGTTCTACTCAACATGGTTCAATCCTCAACCACCCAGGTGTCTTTGGTGCCGCCGCCCTGGGACGAGTTAACCACCAGCGAGCCTTCGCGCAGCGCCACACGGGTCAGGCCGCCGGGGACCACGCGGGTTTCCTTGCCGGACAACACGAATGGGCGCAGGTCGATATGCCGTGGCGCGATGCCGTTTTCAACAAAGGTCGGGCAGGTGGATAAACACAGGGTCGGCTGGGCGATATAGGCGTGGGGCTTGGCCTTGATGCGCGCGCGGAAGGCTTCGATTTCCGCCGCCGTGGCGGCCGGCCCTACCAGCATGCCGTAACCGCCGGAGCCTTGGGTTTCCTTGACCACCAGGTCCGGCAGGTTGGCCAGCACGTGGGACAATTCATCGGGCTTGCGGCATTGAAAGGTCGGCACGTTCTGCAGAATGGGCTCTTCATCCAGGTAAAAACGGATCATCTCGGTGACAAACGGGTACACCGATTTGTCATCCGCTACCCCGGTGCCGATCGCATTGGCCAGCACCACATTGCCCGAGCGGTACGCGGCCAGCAGGCCGGGCACGCCGAGCATCGAGTCGGGGTTGAAGGCCAGCGGGTCGAGGAATGCGTCGTCGAGGCGACGGTAGATCACGTCCACCGCCTTGGGGCCGTCGGTGGTGCGCATGAACACACGGTCATCACGCACGAACAGGTCGGCGCCCTCCACCAGTTCCACGCCCATCTCACGAGCCAAAAAGGCATGCTCGAAAAACGCACTGTTAAAACGCCCCGGCGTCAGCACCACCACGCTGGGGTTATCCAGTGGGCTTGAGCTTTTGAGGGTGTCGAGCAGCAGGTTGGGGTAGTGGTCGATGGGCGCAATGCGCTGGGCCGCAAACAGTTCGGGGAACAGGCGCATCATCATTTTGCGGTCTTCGAGCATGTAGCTCACACCGCTCGGCGTGCGCAAATTATCTTCCAGCACGTAGTACGTGCCGTCGCCGTCACGTACGAGGTCGACACCGGAGATGTGCGAATACAGATCGCGGTGCAGGTTCAGGCCCTGCATGGCCAGTTGGTATTGGTCATTGGCCAGCACTTGCTCGGCGGGGATGATGCCGGCCTTGATGATGCGCTGCTCGTGGTACAGGTCGGCCAGGAACAGGTTCAGCGCCTTGACCCGTTGAATGCAGCCACGCTCGACCATCCGCCATTCGCTGGCGGGAATGCTGCGCGGTATGGTGTCAAACGGGATCAGGCGCTCGGTGCCCTGCTCGTCCCCGTAAAGGGTGAAGGTGATGCCGGCGCGGTGGAACAGCAAATCGGCTTCACGCCGACGTTGCGCCAGCAATTCGGCCGGGGTGTCGGCCAGCCAGCGGGCGAACTCGCGGTAATGGGGCCGGACTTGCCCTGCCCCGTCGTACATTTCATCGTAATAAGTGCGGGTCATGCCGTACTCCTTGTCACTCGGACGCAAGCAGTGTTGCAAGGCCCGCGCCATCGGCATAAACACTTAAAAATCAGTGAGTTGAATAAACAACGGATTCCGCCCGCACCTTCCTGGTGCGCAGAATGCCCGCCGTCACGCCCCGCGCTTCATCACAATGCGGGTTTTGACTATCAACAGCATAGTCAGAGTTGATTTCACTGCCCGCCCCGCCTTGCGGATAATCACCTCCATCGGCTGAACAGGACGCGTCCTGCTGCTTCAGCGAACCGCTCTTCCCTTTGGGCCACCCTGTTTGGGTGGCTTTTTTTTGGTGCAAGAAAAGTGAGGGACAGGGTTAGGAGATTTCATACAGCACACACAAAATCGGCCGACCCAAAGGTCAGCCGATACGCTGCTTTACTCATGACAATTGCACTACATGGGTAACCCACGCACCTCCTGCTTGACGCCCCATCCTTCGATGATGCCGCCCAGCGGTTCCACCACCGCTTCAAAGTCTTGCTCGAAGTCTCCTATGCCGTCGTAGGTTGCGGACATGATTTTGCTCAGTTCCAGGTACCAGGCGCCGTCATCGCGCGCGCTGACCTGGGCATTCAGGGATTCCCCGCGAAAGCGACCCGCAGCCCTGCGCGCACGTTCCTCATCCGGGAAAATGGCGTAGAACTCGATGGGGTGAAAACGCGAGAAGTCGAACCCGCCTTCTTTCATCCGGCGCAGTACGTTGGTGCTGATGTCTTCTTGATAGGCTGTGCTCATGAAACGTCCTCCTCAAACTGATGGATAGACTTTCCGTGCTTCCCGAAGCCCGCGCCCTACTGACGCGGGTACTACGGCAATAACAACACCGAGGGAAAACAAGCATGTAGCTGACAAGACCAGACCTTAGCGATTCATTCGCTGATCTCAATTGCAGAGTAGCGCGAAGCTATCACCTCCACCAGAGGGGTTTCGTGGTACTACAGGAAATGTTCAGGCGGCGGGTGAGATGTCGAGGATCTGGATGCTGTTCTGATCTTTGAGGATCTTGACCGTAGGCTCGGGCTTGCGGCCCTCCAGGTCATTGAGGTCAAGTTCGGCGGCCACGGGTACCAGCTTGTTGCGGATCATGTGCGCCGCGTCTTCGAGGCTGGGCTTTTGCGCGCAGGCGAACTGCTCCACGGTCTTTACACCGTGATCATCTACGAAGGTAATCTGCCACGTTTGCATCGGTGCCTCCTCGATAAAGCCCATGTGTGGGCTCACATCTATCTGGACCTTGAGCGGTCGGCAAACGTTCCACTCAAGGCCTGAGGCACCGGATCAACTGCGCTTATTTTTCAGCGTGTTCTTTCAAGGCTTTCAAGGTGTTAAACGGTGCGTCGACCACGAACTTGTTGGCCAGCCACGAGGGCACGCTGCCGCCTGGCTCGGTGTGCACCTGGTAGGTGACTTCGGTCTGGTTATCGCCTTTTGGCACCAGTTTCCAGTAACCGTCTACCTGGGCTACACGCACGTAACCTTTGACTTCGGGCTGGTAGGTCGGCACTTCCAGCAGCTTGCGGGTCACGGTGCCGTCGGCGGCCTTGGAGGTGGTGATCTCCAGGATCGAATCGCGGTCGGTCACCGGGAACGGCGCCTTGAACTGGGTGTAGGTCCAGCTCTTGTCACCTACGGTCTTGAGCAGTTTTTGCGATTTGCATTCGTGAATCCAGGCGCAGGCGCCGGTCACGTCTTCCTGCAGGGCCTGGATCTTGGCGATGGGGGCTTTGATCACGGTGACACCGCGATAAGCCTTGTACTTGGAGCCGGCGACTTCGCTCAAGGACACTTTGATACCGTCTTCGTCCTTGGCGACTTGCCAATCTTCAGCCTGGGCAGTGGCAGCAAACAGCACCGTAAAACCGCACACCACAGCCAATCGTTTCAGCGAACCCATTGTTGTATTCCTTATTTTTGAAGTTCCGATAGTAAAGCCCATCAAGCCGCCGTCATCTGCTCCCACCAGCCGATCAAACGGATCGCATCGGCCTGATCGTTGCCGCACACCTCAAGGTCTGCCTTGAAATCACTGCACACCGCCGGCCGCTCCGGTTGCCCGAACAGCTGGCATAGCTGTTCGACCGACAGGTGCAGGCAACGTTCTCCCGCCGGTTTGCCATTGGGCATTCCCGGTAATGGCGAACTGATGGAGGGGGCAATGCAGCATGCGCCACAGCCTTCACGGCATTTCATGACCAGCAGGTCCTCGACGACTCAATATGGATGGCCGGGCTAGAGTACGCCCTTAAACAGCCGTTTTAAAATGGTCTAACAGGGGTTTTTCGCACAAAACGAAAGTGACCGACCAGTCTGCGACAGATGGTCGAAGGCGTACGTCACCTAAGCGCGCAATTTTATTGCTTGAACTCGAAATCCAGCGCCGCGCCTTCGATGTCGCGGCGCTCTTCGTTACGCAGTTGCAACTGCATCTGGTTGCTGAGCAGGCGGCCATTGATCTGGAACGCGCTGTTGTCGGTGGGTTTTTCCGCAAACATCGGTGGCAACAGCGGCACGCTCTTGGGTTTAGGCATGGTGCCGATGGGTTGCAAGTGCCTGACCATTTCGGTTGGCAGGGACAGGTCCAACTGTGCCGGTGGCAGTTTGGTCTGGGCCACTTCGTGGGCAGATTTGGATTTGCTCGCCATCGGTGCACGTTTTTTCACGACGGCGGTTTTTTTCTTGGCCGCCGGGGCTTTTTTAGCCGACGCCGGTTTCTTCGCGGGAGCCTTCTGCTCAGTGCTGGCGGTGGGCTTGCTTTGAGTCACGGGGGCTGCCGCCAGGACGGTGCCGACGTTACACAGGCTTAACAGGCCAATCACCACAACAGCGCGAAAAATAGAGGTCATATTGCCTACAGCATTAACGGCAGAGGGCCATATGCTCGCTTGTTGAGCGCGGCATGACAAGCCTGGTGATCAGCCAGTCAACGTAAGTGTCCCCTTTTCGCGCCTCAGCTCAGGTTCAAAAACCAGCCGCGGTTTCCTGGCACAGCTGGCTGGCCAACATCCCCAACGTCATCAGCGCTCGCTCTGCCTCGCGGTTCCACGGCGTGCCGCAGTTAAGCCGAATACAGTGGTTGAACTGTTCCGTATTACTGAAGATGACGCCCGGTGCGATGCTGATGCCCTGCTGCAGTGCGCGCACGTGCAGTTCCTGGGTATTGACCCTTCCCGGCAAACTGACCCACAGGATAAAGCCGCCGGTCGGTCGGGTCATCTGCGTGCCTTCGGGGAAATACTGCTGCACCGCCAGCTGGAATGCGCTGAGGTTCTTGCGGTATTCCTGGCGGATGTAGCGCAGATGCCGGTCGTAGCCACCGTTTTCCAGGTACGCCGCCACACCCATCTGGGTGACGCTGCACGCCGAGTGGGTGCTGAACATCTGCAGCCGCTGGATTTCCTGCTGGTACTTGCCGGCAATCATCCAGCCGATGCGCACGCCAGGCGACAAGGTCTTGGAGAAACTCGAGCAGTAGATCACCCGGTCCAGGCGGTCATAGGCTTTAAGGGCCTTGGTACGACCCAGCTCGAACATCAGCTCGCCGTAGATATCGTCCTCGACGATCTGGATATCGAAATCCGAAGCCAGGCGCAGCAACTGTTTCTGCCGCTCCTCGGGCATGGTCGCGCCCAGCGGGTTGCTCAGGCGCGTGGTCAGCACCAGGGCTTTGATCGACCATTGGTTGGCCGCCAGTTGCAGCGCCTCAAGGCTCATGCCCGTCGCCGGGTCGCTGGGGATCTCGATAACCTTGAGGCCCAGCAGGTCGGCCAGTTGCAGCAAGCCGTAATAGGTCGGCGACTCAGCGGCGATCAAGTCGCCTGGGCGCGTCAGCACACGCAACGACATCTGCAACGCATCAACACACCCGTGGGTGATCACCACTTCGGACGGGTCCACCACCACGCCGGCATCACGCATGCGAATCGCCACCTGGCGGCGCAGCGGCTCGAAACCGGGGCTGAACATGTAGCTGAAGGCCCGCGGGCTCTGGAAACGCGTGACCTTGGCCAGTTGCTGATGCAACGCGCGCACCGGCAAGTAGTCGACACTCGGCACCGCCGCCCCCAGCGGGAACACCCCTTCGCGGCGCGACTCGACCAATACCTGCTGGATAATGCTGCTGCGGGTGACCAAACCTGGGCGCTCAACCCGGGCGATATCCGGCGTCGGCGCCGTGAGTGCAGGCGTCTGGTGCACGTAATAACCCGACTGCGGCCGTGCACGAATCAGCCCCTGGTCTTCCAGGTTGGCGTAGGCCTGCAACACCGTGGCGTGGCTGACGTTGAGCTGTGAACTCATCTTGCGCACCGAGGGCACACGCTCGCCGGGTTGATAGACACCGCGCCGGATGTCCTCAGCCAGTTGCTGGGCGATACGTTGGTAAAGCAACAGATTGGTCATGACGCAGCACTCGATTTCACGGGTATTTTATTTTTGTGTGAAACATACCGGCACAGTTTAGAAGTGTACGGGGACAGTTGCCACAATAGTCGAGCGCGGGCGGCAGTGATAGAGAAAACTGTAAGGTTACGGTGCATAAAAAAACCGATCAATGATCGGTTCTGGGTGTACAGACAACCTGTGGGAGCTGGCTTGCCTGCGATAGCATCGCCTCGGTTTGTCTGTAACACCGAGGCGCCTGCATCGCAGGCAAGCCAGCTCCCACACTGATCTGCGTCAGGCGTTATTAGCGAGCGGCGCCCAGTTGGCCTTTTTCGTCGGAGAACACAATTTCCACCCGACGGTTCTGCGCGCGGCCGCGCTCTGAGGCGTTGGCCTCTACCGGGTACTGGTCACCGTAGCCCTCGACCTGGATGCGTTTTTCATCAATCCCCAGGTCCATCAGCACATCAGCCACCGATTGCGCACGGTCGCGGGACAGCTTGAGGTTTTCCTGCTCGCCACCGGTGTTGTCGGTATAACCCTCGATGCGCACCACGCGCTTGGGGTTCAACTGCAGGAACTGCACGATCTTGAGCACGGTGCGGTTGGCGGAGTTTTGCAGCTCGGCGTCACCGGTGTCGAACAACACATCGCCCAACGTCATGACCAGGCCGCGATTGGTCTGGGTGGTGGTGAGGCTGGCGATTTGCTCTTCGAGCCACTTGCCTTGCTGCTGCACGCTGGCCAACTTGCTCTCACGCAGGGCCAATTGCAGGCGCTGGCGTTCCAGTTCGAGCTTGGTACCGCGCTCGGCGTTGAGCCCCTGCTCGGTGTGTTCGCGGGCGATCTCACTGTAGCGCTGGCTCAGGTAGGCGTAATGCACCACGTCGGGGCCGCTGCCCCAGTAGCTGGACAAGCGATCGGCGCGGGCCAGGGACTCACCGGCACGAATCACGTCCTTGGGCGCAAAGCGCAGCACATTCGCGTCTTCCTTGACCTTCTGGAAGTCGTTGCCGGCCTGTTGCAGCGCTTGCTCGCTGTTGGGATGGCTGGCGCAACCGCCCAACGCCGCGCTAGCCAGCAGCAACACACAGCTCAAACCACGGATCAGCGGGCTCATTGGGCTTCTCCCAGCTGCAATTGTTTGCGCAGTCGGGCGATGCGGGTGTTGAGCACGTTCAACTGTTCCTGGCTTTTGCGCGTCAATACCCGCGCTTCAGCCAGGCGCGCGTCCAGCTCGGCCTGTTCGGCCTGCATGCGCGCATCCTTATAAGATTGGTCGGCCATGTCGGCCCGCGCTTTGGCGAACTTGTCTTCAGCCAGTTTCAGTTCAGGCGATTCATCGGTGCTGGCACCCACGGCATTGGCCTGTTCCAAGGCCTGCTGGGTGAGGCGTATTTGTTCATTCGGCGCAGGATCAGCTGCACATCCCGCCAGAGCGACAACGGCGAGGGCCGCGAAAAGAGGTCGAAGAGTCACTGAAAATCCTTACTTTGCTGGGGTGCCGACGGATTGCTGCAATTGCGCTTTCCAGCGTTCGAGGTTGCGCTGCAAGGCGGCTTGCGCGACACCGGACGCGGGCAATTCTGTCATCTTTTTCGCCAGCTGTCCGCGCAGCCACGGATCGTTGCAGGCGGAGTTGTGGGAAATCGCCAGGTACAGGCCGGGCTGGTCGACGGGTATTTCGCGGGCGACCAGGTCGTTGCTCATGCCCAGCGTCTGGGCCATGGCCATGCCCGAGTAACGCCCGGCCAGCACGTAGTCGACTTCACCCAACAGCAGTTTTTGGAACGCCGGAGTCAAGCTGGGCAGACGCTGCAGGCTCAGCTGCTGGCCGGCGAAGGTGTCGAAACCAGCGCTCAAGCGCGCACGCTCGGAGACCGCGCCTTTATGCCCGTGCAAGTCTTCAGCCCTGGTGTAGACCAGCGGCGAATCCTTGCGCGTCCACACCAGGTAGTCGATCTGCACCAACGCCGGGTGGATGTAATCGAGGGTTTCCAGCTCGCCGAGGTTCAGCGGCGCATCGGCGAGAATGTCCATGCGCCCACTGCGCACTTCATCCAGGGCCAGTGAACGTTTGCCGCCGTAGAGCAGGTCGATTTTAACGCCCAGGTCCTTGCCGACTTGTTGCAGTACATCGGCAGTGGCGCCGATCAGGTGCGTTGGGTCTTGAGGGTCGCGCCACAGCAAAGGCGGCGCGTCCGGGCTGCCGGTGATCACCAGGCGATCACACTTGCCGGCGGCTAACGCAAGGCCGGGCAATAGCGACAAAACCAGCAATACGGGACGCAGATCCATGGCGCTTTCTCCGATATTCAAAAAAGCCGGGCAAAAAAAACCCGGTCACAAGACCGGGCTCTTTATAAGTGAAGCGGCTGGATTAGACCAGCTTCTCCAACTCGGGTACGGCTTCGAACAAGTCTGCCACCAGGCCGTAATCAGCCACCTGGAAGATTGGCGCTTCTTCGTCCTTGTTGATCGCAACGATCACTTTGGAGTCTTTCATACCGGCCAAGTGCTGGATCGCACCGGAGATACCGACGGCGATGTACAGCTGTGGCGCAACGATTTTGCCGGTCTGGCCGACCTGCATGTCGTTGGGTACGAAACCTGCGTCGACGGCCGCGCGGGAAGCGCCGACCGCAGCGCCCAGCTTGTCGGCCAGGGCGTACAGGTGCTTGAAGTTGTCACCGTTCTGCATGCCACGACCGCCGGAAACGACGATTTTGGCAGCGGTCAACTCAGGGCGATCCGACTTGGCCAGCTCTTCGCCAACAAAGCTGGAAGTGCCAGCGTCGTGGGCAGCGGAGACGGCTTCAACGGCAGCCGAACCACCTTCAGCGGCAACCGGGTCGAAACCGGTGGCACGCACGGTGATGACTTTTACCGAAGCGTTGGACTGTACGGTGGCAATGGCGTTACCGGCGTAGATCGGGCGCTTGAAGGTGTCAGCGCTTTCTACCGAGATGATCTCGGAGATCTGGTCAACGTCCAGCTGCGCGGCAACGCGTGGCAGGATGTTTTTGCCGTTGGAAGTGGCGGCGGCCAGGATGTGGCTGTAGCCAGTGCCCAGCTCAGCTACCAGCGGAGCAACGTTTTCCGGCAGCTGATGCGCGTAAGCAGCATTGTCAGCGTTCAGGACTTTGCTCACGCCCGCGATTTTCGCAGCGGCTTCAGCCACGGCGCCAGCGCCCTGGCCAGCTACCAGTACGTGGATGTCGCCGCCGATTTTGGCAGCGGCAGCAACAGTGTTCAGGGTAGCCGGAGCCAGCACCTTGTTGTCGTGTTCGGCGATTACGAGGATAGCCATGATCAGATCACCTTCGCTTCGTTTTTCAGTTTCTCGACCAATTCAGCCACCGACTTGACCTTGATGCCCGCGCTGCGTGCAGCCGGTGCTTCAACCTTGACGGTCTTGTTGGTAGAGGCGGTGGAAACGCCCAAAGCTTCTGGAGTCACCGACTCAAGCGGCTTCTTCTTGGCTTTCATGATGTTTGGCAGAGACGCGTAGCGCGGCTCGTTCAAACGCAGGTCGGTGGTGACGATAGCCGGCAGTTTCAACGAAACGGTCTGTGCGCCGCCGTCGATTTCACGGGTCACAGCGACGCTGTCGCCGCTCACTTCGACTTTGGAAGCGAACGTACCCTGGCCGTAACCGGTCAGCGCAGCCAGCATCTGGCCAGTCTGGTTGTTGTCGCTGTCGATGGCTTGTTTGCCGAGGATCACCAGCTGAGGCTGTTCCTTGTCGACAACGGCCTTGAGCAACTTGGCCACGGCCAGGGAGGTCAGGTCTTCAGCCGACTCAACCAGGATGGCGCGGTCAGCGCCCAGGGCCAGGGCGGTACGCAGCTGCTCTTGAGCAGTGGTCGGGCCGATGGAAACCACCACGATTTCAGTCGCCACGCCTTTCTCTTTCAGGCGTACAGCTTCTTCCACAGCGATTTCGCAGAAAGGGTTCATCGACATTTTGACGTTAGCAAGGTCGACGCCGGAATTGTCCGCCTTGACGCGAACTTTCACGTTGTAATCGACAACGCGTTTGACAGCTACAAGAACCTTCATGGATTCCTCGTTACTCTCCGGTGAAAAGAAAGTCGCCTAGGCGAACCTGGCGGTTGATGCTCATCGGCACACAAGGGCACCTCCAAAAACTTCGGCGAGTGACTCAGCGATGGGAAATGATGACCGTTCGTCAGGGGTGACTGAGAGGTCATTCTTTATCGCAGCGTGTAAACTGCGCGCCATCGTTTGGGCGCGCGTCACCTGTCGTGCTTTTGGACGTGCTCTTGAAACCTGCTGTCTGCCTACGGTAAGCGCAAAACCGACCGTATATTGACCGGAACGCCTATTCTGGTCAATACGCCAAAATAGCCAGTCATAAGCCGCGTTGCTTTGATTTACCTAGCCTGCAAGCAATTCAAACAAACGTTTGTATTGGACGCTGCCAGTGGTGTAGATATAATGCGCCACCTAGAGAGAAAGGTGGGTCTTGCCGTAGTTGCAAGACGACACCGAACCTCCACCCATTAGAAAAAAAAGCCTGTTGAGCCTTGAGTAGGAGATAGCCTGTGGAACGCGAATACATGGAATTCGACGTGGTCATCGTCGGCGCTGGCCCGGCAGGCCTGTCTGCCGCCTGCCGACTGAAGCAGAAGGCCGCCGAAGCCGGTAAAGAAATCAGCGTCT
The DNA here is from genome assembly GCF_030687515.1 of Pseudomonas sp. FP2338. Classification (NCBI taxonomy): domain Bacteria; kingdom Pseudomonadati; phylum Pseudomonadota; class Gammaproteobacteria; order Pseudomonadales; family Pseudomonadaceae; genus Pseudomonas; species Pseudomonas sp. FP2338. The sequence continues at coordinate 4,811,242 of NZ_CP117436.1, forward strand.
GCGTGGTCGAGAAAGGCTCCGAAGTCGGCGCCCACATCCTCTCCGGTGCCGTGTTTGAACCACGCGCCCTGAACGAACTGTTCCCGGACTGGAAAGCACTCGGCGCCCCGCTCAATACCCCGGTAGTGCGCGATGACATCTATGTACTGCGCAGCCCCGACGCCTCCACCAAGGTGCCTGACTTCTTTGTGCCCAAGACCATGCACAACGAAGGCAACTACATCATCTCCCTGGGCAACCTGTGCCGCTGGCTGGCCCAGCAGGCCGAGAACCTGGGCGTGGAAGTCTACCCAGGCTTCGCCGCCCAGGAAGCGCTGTTCGACGAGAACGGCGTGGTGCGCGGGATCATCACCGGTGACCTCGGCGTCGACCGCGAAGGCCATCCGAAAGAAGGCGTCTACACCCCAGGCATGGAGCTGCGTGGCAAATACACGCTGTTCGCCGAAGGTTGCCGTGGCCACATCGGCAAGCAACTGATCCAGCGCTTCAACCTGGACAGCGACGCCGACGCCCAGCACTACGGCATCGGCCTCAAGGAAATCTGGGAAATTGACCCGGCCAAGCACCAGCCAGGCCTGGTGGTACACACCGCCGGTTGGCCGCTGGACATCATGAGCGCCGAGAACACCGGCGGCTCGTTCCTCTATCACCTGGAAAACAACCAGGTGGTCGTCGGCCTGATCGTCGACCTGTCCTACAGCAACACTTTCCTGTCGCCGTTCGATGAGTTTCAGCGCCTCAAGCACCACCCGGTGCTGGCCCAGTACCTGGAAGGCGGCAAGCGCATCAGCTACGGCGCGCGTGCCATCTGCAAAGGCGGCCTGAACTCGCTGCCGAAGATGGTCTTCAAGGGCGGCGCACTGATCGGTTGCGATCTGGGCACCCTGAACTTCGCCAAGATCAAAGGCAGCCACACCGCGATGAAGTCCGGCATGCTCGCCGCCGACGCCGTGGCCGACCGTCTGTTCGCCGAATCCGAAGGCGGTGACGAACTGACCGCTTACGTCGACAGCTTCAAGTCCAGTTGGCTCTATGAAGAGCTGTTCGCCAGCCGCAACTTCGGCCCGGCGATGCACAAGTTCGGCCCGATCATCGGCGCCGGCTTCAACTGGTTCGACCAGAACATCCTCGGCGGTAAAATGCCGTTCACCTTGCACGACACCAAGCCGGACTACGCCTGCCTGAAGCTCGCCAAGGACAGCAAGAAGATCGACTACCCCAAACCCGACGGCAAGCTGAGCTTCGACAAGCTGAGCTCGGTGTTCATCTCCGGTACCAATCACGAAGAAGAGCAGCCGTGCCACTTGAAGCTAAAAGACCCGAGCATCCCGATCGGCACCAACCTGCCGCTCTACGATGAACCGGCGCAGCGCTACTGCCCGGCCGGCGTGTATGAAGTGATCACCAAGGAAGACGGCGAGAAGCGCTTCCAGATCAACGCCCAGAACTGCGTGCACTGCAAGACCTGTGACATCAAGGACCCTTCGCAGAACATCACGTGGGTGACGCCGGAAGGCGCGGGTGGGCCGACTTACCCGAATATGTAAGGCAGTTGGCTTGAACAAAAAAGGCTCCCAAGCGGGAGCCTTTTTTATGGCCGGCACAGATCCAATGTGGGAGCTGGCTTGCCTGCGATTGCGGTGGGTCAGCTAAAGATTGGTTGACTGATACTGCGCCATCGCAGGCAAGCCAGCTCCCACATTTAGAGAGTGTGTTGCCTGAACTATGCCGCCCGCTCTTCACCAGGGCTGCGCTCAAAGTAGCGCTTATATTCGCGACTGAACTGCGACGTACTCTGATACCCCACGCTGTGCGCCGCCTGCGCCACGCCCATGCCTTCTACCAATAACAATTGCTGAGCCTTGAGCAAGCGCAAACGCTTCAGGTACTGCACCGGCGACAACAGCGTGCAGCGTTTGAAATGCTCATGAAACGTCGACGCACTCATGTGCGCATACCCCGCCAGGGTCTCGATATTCAACGGCTCGGCGTAATGGGCATGCAGGTGATTCAACGACGTGGCGATTCGCGAAAACTGCCCCTGCTGCTCCACCAGGGCGCGCAACACATCCGCCTGCGGCCCGCGCAGCGCCGTGAACAACAACTCACGCACCCGTGCCGGGCCCATGATCCGGCTCTCCAGCGGATCGTGCAGGCATTTCAACAGCCGCTCGACGCACCCGCGCATCGCATCATCGAGCACCACCGAGCTCATCGACTCCAGGGTCTGCGCCGTCGGCGGCGGCCCCGCCTGGATGCCCATGGCCATGACCAACTCGCCCAGCACCACGCGGTCAATGCCGACCGTGACGCCATACAGCGGCGCATTCGGCAGGGCAAAGGTCTCGCACTCAAAGGGCACCGGCATCGCCTGGATCAGGTAGTGCCCCGCGCCATACTCCAGCGTACGCGGGCCCAGATAGGCGACTTTGCTGCCCTGGGCGACGATCATCAGGCTCGGCTCATAAATCTGTGGCCCGCGCGCCACGTCGCAACTGGCGCGCAATACCTGCACGCCCGGAAGGTTCGTCGGGGAAAAACCGTCGCGGGGCGTAAGCCCTTTTATCAAGGCCACCAGCGTGGCGTTGGCGTCGAGATGGCGGGTCAACAACATGGCAAAAAACTTCGCGAAAAAGGGATGAGAACATCATCGCAGGTCTGAAGGCACATAAATCCAAACTCAGGGCACTCCCGGACGAATAGGCATGAGGTTCGGAGCAATCGCCATAGCCGCAGCCAGGCCGGGCGCGGAGAATGCGCCGCCTCCCTAGTCATTCCTTTTGCGAGGTTTCTTCATGTATACCGCCATCGGTTATGCCGCCCAGTCGGCTACCACTCCCCTCGCCCCCATGTCCTTCGAACGTCGCAGCCCGCGCGCCGATGACGTGGCCATCGAGATCCTTTACTGCGGCGTCTGCCACTCCGACATCCACCAGGCTCGCAACGAATGGGGCATTGCCGTGTACCCGCTGATGCCGGGCCACGAGATCGTCGGCAAAGTCACTGCCGTCGGCGCCAGCGTGACCGCGCACAAAGTCGGCGATCTGGTGGGCGTGGGCTGCATGGTTGACTCGTGCCGCCACTGCGACGCCTGCCATGCGGACCTTGAGCAATACTGCCTCGAAGGACCGACCATGACCTACGCCACCCCGGACCGGGTAGATGGCAGCAACACCATGGGCGGCTACTCCGACAGCATCGTGGTCAGCGAGCACTTTGTGGTGAAGATCCCGGCCAAGCTCGACCTGGCCAGCGCCGCGCCGATTCTGTGCGCAGGCATCACCACCTACTCGCCGCTCAAGCACTACGGCGTCAAGGCGGGCGACAAAGTCGGCGTGCTGGGCATGGGCGGCCTGGGCCACATGGGCATCAAGTTCGCCAAGGCCATGGGCGCAGAAGTTACGCTGTTCACCCGCTCCGCAAGCAAGGCTGAAGAAGGCCGTCGCCAAGGCGCCGACCACGTGATCGTGTCCACCGATGCCGAGCAAATGAAAGCCGCCGCTGGCAGCTTTGATTTCCTGCTGGACACCATTCCGGTGCAGCACGACCTGAACCCCTACCTCGACGTGCTGCGCTTTGACGGCGTGCATATCCTGGTCGGTTTGATCGAGCCGGTCGACCCGCCGGTGAATGCCGCCAAGCTGGTGCTGGGCCGTAAAGTGCTGGCCGGCTCCTTGATCGGCGGCATTGCAGAAACCCAGGAAGTGCTGGATTTCTGCGCCGAGCACAACATCACCTGCGACATCGAGATGCTCGATATCCGCCAGATCAACGAGGCTTACACCCGCATGATCGCCGGTGATGTGAAGTATCGCTTTGTCATCGACATGGCGACCTTGAAGGCCTGATCAGGCCTTCGCGCCCAACTCCGCTGACAGCCGCGCTGCGACCTGTTTGATCACAGGAATCAGCTCGGCCATCTTTTCCAGCGGCATGTAGGGCACGGTACTGGCGATGCTGATGCCGGCGACGATTCGCCGGCTGGCATCGCGCACCGGTGCCGCCACACAACGGATCGACGGTTCGTTGTCTTCCAGGTCGAACGCATACCCGCCCACCACGTATTCGCGCATGCGCTGCTCGAACTGCGCCCAGGATTGCTCCGGGTGCGACGGCCATTGCTGGCTCTTGCCCTCCGCGGGCAGGCTGGCTTCATACAGGCGCTGCCACTCCTGCACAGAGTCATCCAGCAACATTGCCTTGCCCACACCCGTGCGCGCCAACGGCATGCGATGGCCGACTCGCGAGCGCATTTCCGGGCCGTAGCGGCCGGGGTTCTTGTGCAGGTAGAGCACGTCGTCGTATTCACGAATCGCCAAGTGGATGGTGTCGCCGGTCAATGCCGACAGCTCATCCAAATACGGCACCGCCAGGGTCACCAATGGCAACTCGTCGCGGGCCTGAAAACCCAGTTCGATCAGCTTCGGCCCGAGCAGATAACCCACTTGCGGCACCACACGCAGGTAACGCTCCTCCACCAGGCAGCTGGCCAGGCGGTGGGTGGTGCTGCGGGTGGTGCCGATGCGCTTGGCGATCTCTTTCAAGTCGCGCGCACCCGCCGCCACCGCTTGCACCACGCCCAGGCCACGCAGCAGGGTCTGGGTGCCGGTGGGGGCGGCGTCTTTGACGGGGTTGTGGGCGTTTTCCTGCATATCGGGCCTATTGGGAAGTACGAAAACGGCGCCATTATGGCAAATGCAGCCCTGCTGAACAGAGGAGATCCATTGTGGGAGCTGGCTTGCCTGCGATAGCGGTGGGTCAGCTAATTATTTGTAGACTGATGCACCGCCATCGCAGGCAAGCCAGCTCCCACATTTTGCCCCTCATAAGGCTGGGTTTCAGCGTTGCTTCATGCGGTCGATGATGACCGCCAAGAGCAGGATCGAACCCCGAATCACATACTGGTAAAAGGTGTCGATGTTCTTCAGGTTCATCGCGTTCTCGATGATGGCCAGAATCAACACCCCGGCAATCACATGACGGATCATGCCGATACCACCACTCAACGACACACCGCCCAGTACACACGCCGAGATCACCGTCAGCTCAAAGCCCTGGCCGATCATCGGTTGGCCCGAGGTCATGCGTGAGGCGAGGATCACTCCGGCCAGTGCGCCGATCAAGCCGTGCACGGCAAAGATGATGATCTTGGTGCGGTCGACATTCACCCCGGCCAGCAACGCCGCTTCCTGGTTGCCGCCGATGGCCATGGTGTTACGCCCATAGGTGGTGTAGTTGAGCAGCGAGCCGAAGAATACAAAGCACAACACGGTGATGATGATCGGCACCGGCACGCCCATCAGTTGGCCGTTGCCGAACACGAAGAAGCGTTCGTCCATCACACCGACAGCTTTGCCGTTGGAGAAGATATAGGCCAGCCCGCGCACGATCTGCATGGTCGCCAAGGTGGTGATCAAGGCGTTGATGCGCAACTTGGCGATGACGATGCCGTTGATCAGCCCCACCACCAGGCCCATGGCCAAGGCCGCCGACACGCCGAGCACCACGCTGTCGGTGTCGCGGATCACAATCCCCGCGACCACGCCGGCACAGGCAATCACCGAACCCACCGACAAGTCGAAGTGCCCCGAGGCCAGGCAGAACAGCATGGTGCACGCCGCAATGCCCACCGTCGAAATCGCCAGGCCCAGGCCGCGCATGTTCAGCGGCGAGAGGAAGTTGTCGATAAACAACGCGCTGAGCACAAAGATGCTCAACGCGGCGAGCAGCATCACCCAGTCATCGAGAAATTTGCGTTGGTTGAAGCCCGGCCAAAAGCCCTTTGCAGTTTTTACCTGTGACATACCTATACCCTCGAATTCTTCAAGCCCGCGAACGCGGGAGAGCCAGTTGCAACAGCTTCGCTTCATCCGCCTGGTCGCGGGTCAACTCGCCAGTCAGCGCGCCTTCACTCATCACCAGGATGCGATCAGAGATGCCCATCACTTCCATCAGGTCGCTCGACACCACAATCACCGCAATGCCGCTGGCTGCGAGGTTATGGATGATCTGGTAGATCTCCGACTTGGCGCCGATGTCGATGCCGCGTGTGGGCTCATCCAGCAGCAACACTTTCATTGGCATCGACAGCCAGCGGCCAAGAATGGCCTTCTGTTGATTGCCGCCGGACAGGTACATGATTTTCTGCTCGGCGTTCGGCGTTTTGACTTTCATGGCCGTGATTTGCTTGTCGGCATTGCCCTTCTCCCAGCCTTCACGCAACAGCCAGCCAAAGGTGGAATGCGCGCCACGCGCACTGATGTTGATGTTCTCGGCCACGCTGGACAGCGGGATGATGCCTTCCTTTTTGCGGTCCTCCGGGCACAGCAGTACGCCGGCGGCGATGGCATCGCGTGGTGAATGCAGTTGCAGGGCTTGCCCAAACAATTCCAACTGCCCGGCCGTTGCGCGTTCCAGGCCACTGAGCAAACGAAACAGCTCGGTACGCCCGGCGCCCACCAACCCGAAAAGGCCGAGAATCTCGCCCTTGTGCGCCTGCAGGCTGACCGCTTCGCGCAAGCCAGGCCCAAGCAACCCCTTGACCGTGAGTGCCACCTCCCCGCGCTCACGCGGGCGATAGTCATAGATATCCTGAATATCGCGCCCGACCATGCAGGTCACCAGCTGGTCGTGAGTCAGTGTGGCCATGTCGTCAAAAGTGCGCACATAACGGCCGTCCTTGAACACCGTCACCGCATCGCAAATACGGAACACTTCTTCCATGCGGTGCGACACATACAGCACCACTTTGCCCTCATCGCGCAGGCGGGTGATGATCGCCATCAAGCGGTCGATTTCCCGCGCCGACAAGCTGCTGGTGGGCTCGTCAAAAGCAATCACATGGGCACCACGGGACAACGCCTTGGCGATTTCCACCAGTTGACGCTGGCCCAGCGACAAGCGCCCGAGCTTCTCTTGGGGATCGATTTCATCGGCCAGGCCTTTAAGGCACGCCAACGCCTGCTTGCGCAGCTGGCCGCCGTTGACCACGCCGAAACGTGACGGCAAATGCCCGAGAAACAGGTTCTCGGCCACGGTCATTTCCGGCACCAGATGCAGCTCCTGGTGAATCACCGCCACGCCGTTGGCGATGCTGTCGGCAGCGTTCTTGAATGCCATGACCTGCTCGCCGATCTGCACCGTGCCGCTGCTGGGCGTGTAGGCACCGCCGAGAATCTTGAGCAGCGTGGACTTGCCCGCGCCGTTCTCACCCATCAGCGCGTGCACCGAGTGCGGCCGCGCTTCAAAGCTGATCTGCGCCAGCGCCTTGACCCCGGGAAACTCCTTGCCGATGCCGTTGAAACGCAACGCCGCGCCGGTCATTTCCACAGTCCGATTTTGCTCAACTCTTCCTTGAAGTTGGCGCGGGTGATCAGGGTTACGTTATCCAGGGCGGTGAACTTGGCAGGCTCGGTGCCTTTGGTAACCCACTCAAACATTGCCGTGGCGGTTTTGTAGCCGGATGCATCGGGGCTGAGCAGCATTGAGCCGTAGAAGCCGGTGTCGGTTTTCTTCAACTCTTCAATCGCATCAGTGCCGTTGATGCCGACGCCAATCACATTGGCCGCCTTGAAGCCGGCGCTTTCGGTGGCGCGCACGCCGCCCAGCACGGTGCTGTCGTTCATGCCGCCAATGATCAGGTTTTTCGCGGTGCCCGGCAGCTTTACCAGCGCCGAGTTGGTGGCGTCCATGCTGCCTGGCACGTCGAGGGTTTTCTGTGCGCTGAACAGGATGTGGTCAGCGGGCAAGCCGGCAGCCTTGAGGCCTTCGACCGAACCGTCGGTGCGTTTCTTGCCGGTCTCCAGTTCGTCAAAGGTGTTGATGACGGCGTAGGTGTCCTTCCAGTCCCAGTTGCGATGCTTGGCTTCGGCGGCCATGGCCTCGCCTTGTTTCTGGCCGATCTTGTAGGCATCAAGGCCCACATAAGGCACGTCTTCCATAGGCTTGCCCTTGGCATCGACAAACCGGTCATCCACCGCCAGCACTTTCAAGCCGTTGAGCTTGGCCTTGGCCATGATCGCAGGGCCGAGGGACACGTCCGGCGGGCAGATCACAAACCCCTTGGCGCCGTTGGCGGCGAGGGTGTCGATGGCGGACAAGGTTTTCTCGCCGTCGGGCACGGCGATCTTGATCACGGTGAAGCCCTGGTCCTTACCGGCCTTTTCGGCAAAGGCCCATTCGGTCTGGAACCAGGGCTCTTCGGCCTGCTTGACGAGGAAGCCGATCTTCACTTCTTCGGCCGCTGCAAAACCGCTGAAGGCTACCGCCAGCGCCACGGCGCCTAACGTCTTCTTGAACATGAACCACCTCTCTTGATTGTTGTTAGTCGTGGTACATCACGGAACGCCCGCCATCGATCATCAGGCAGGTTGCGTTGATAAAGGGCGCCTCGTCGGTGGCCAGGAACAGCGCCGTCATCGCCACCTCGACCGGTTGGCCGATGCGCTTGGGCGGGTGCAAATCGAAGGCGCGCTGGCGCTCGGCATGCGGGTCAGGGAAACCGTTCCAGTAATCGACGTTGAGCTGGGTTTCGATATAGCCCGGCGCGATGGCATTCACGCGGATGCCTTTTGGCGCGTATTCGATGCCCAGGGCGCGGGTCAAGCCGAGCAGGCCATGCTTGGCAACCGGATAGGGAAAGCAGCCGGGAATAATGTGGCTGGAATGGGTGGAGGCGATGTTGATGATGTTGCCGATGCCCTGCTCGATCATGTGCGGCAACACAGTGCGGCAGCCGAACCAGGCACCGTCGAGGTCAATGGCGAAGCAGCGGCGCCAGTCTTCGTCGGTCATCTGTAGCGGGTCACGGAACACGTTGACGCCCGCGCAGTTGATCAACACATCTACGCGCCCAAAGCGCTCGATGGCCAGGTTGACCAGCGCCTGCCATTGCTCTTTGGAGGTGATATCGACGCCCTGCGCAACGATTTCAGCGCCGCGTTCGCGCCAGTGGGCGGCGACGTGCTCGACCTTTTCGGCCTGGATATCCGCAATCACCAGCCGTGCCTGCTGGGCCTGGAAGCAGGCGACGATCGCCTCGCCTATGCCTTGGGCGGCGCCGGTGATGATCACCACTTTGTTTTTCAGCCGCTCGCCATAGGTGGGTTCGGGCACGGCGGGTAATGACAACGGTTGGGGCTGCATCGCTTCACCTGTTTTATTTTTGGTAGTGAGTGCTGATGCCGCCGACTATAAACCCATCTTTTGAAATATCTCAATATATAAATTTGCATCCCATATAGTGAGACAAGGCGTAAAAAATGTGGAAGTAGATCTATGTGGGAGCTGGCTCCCACATTGGGCCTTCAGTGTTTTTGAAAGAGGGTTTCAGCCCTGGGCAAAGTCGCGCAGTGCATGACCTTCCATGCGATAGCGCACCCACTCTTCCTGCGGCTGGGCGCCGATGGACTTGTAGAAGGCAATCGCCGGCTCGTTCCAGTCCAGCACGCTCCACTCGAAACGCCCGCAACCGTTGTCGCAGGCGATCCTGGCCAGGTGGCGCAGGAGCTTCTTGCCCGCCCCGCCGCCGCGTTGCTCGGGGTTGATGTACAGGTCTTCGAGGTACAGGCAGTTGCTGCCCAGCCAGGTGGAGTAACTGAAGAAGAACACCGCAAAGCCAATCGGCAGGCCATCCCGTGAGCAGATCAGGCCATGGGCGGTGGCGCCCTCGCTGAACAGGCTGCGCTCGATATCCACCACGCTGGCGATCACTTCATGGCGGGCTTTCTCGTATTCGGCAAGCTCAGTGATGAAGGTCAGGATCTGCGCAGCATCGCTGGGCACGGCAGGGCGAATCTCGATGGTCATGGGCGGGCCTTGGGCAATATCAAAGGCCACATACTAAGGCGCTTTGATGACTGATTGCAGTGCAATTTGATTACTCCGGCCACGCGTAAAGCAAGCACCACCAACCACAGAACAAACCCGGCGTGTGCGCATGGTAAACAGTCGGGCATAACGCTAATAACTGCATGCTAATAACTGCATGCCAATAACTGCATGCCAATAACTGCAAGGTCGCCCTATGCCCTCCACCGCTGCCGTGAATACCAAACTGTTCGCCCTGTTCTGCCTCGCCAGCTTCTTGCTGTCACTGTCCTACGGCTCGACGTTTTTGCTGTCGCTGCTGATTCATTCGCGCGGCGGCAATGAACACGACGCCGGCAGCGTAATCTCCATGGCGATGCTCAGCACGTTCGTGGCGGTGCTGTTCTGTGGGCACTTGGCCGATGCCGTCGGTGCGGCGCGCGCCATTGCGGGCATGGGCGTATTGCTGGTGGTGGCGTGCCTGGGGTTTGCCCTGACACCCGGGTTTGGCCTGGGGTTGAGGCTGTTCGGTCTGTCCCTGGGGTTGGGCTGGGGCGTGTTCTACACCTTGGGGCCGATCATCGTGACGCTGCTGGTGCAACCGGCGCAGCGGGCCAAATATTTTGCGCTGCTGTCGGGCAGTATGTTGAGCGGGATCGGTGCCGGGCCTTTGCTCGGCCGCGCCGCCGGCGCGCTGGGCCTGCCGCTGACAGCGGCCTTCTATATTGCCGGTGTGGCCAGCCTGGTCGGCGTGCTGCTGTTCTGGCGAATGGGCGCCCACCTCAAACACCACGCGAATGCGCCAGCCTCGAAGATTTCCTGGGCGTCGAGCCGCCGCGTGCTGTCATCCAAAGCCGCGTTTGCGATCCTGATGGTTGGCTTGGGCGGCTGTGTGTTTGGTGGGCTTTCATCGTTTCAGACCAGCTATGCCGCTGCGCATGGCTTGGACTATTCGCTGTTCTTCGGCGGCTTCCTGAGCGCCGCCATTACCAGCCGGCTATTGATCGCGGGCTACGTAGTCAAGCGCGATGCGTACTGGGCCGCCTGCGTGCTGTCCGGGATCATGCTCGGCTCGATCGCGCTGTTTGCGTTTGGCGTGAGTGGCAACCTCAGTTACCTGTTGGCAGCCGCCACGCTGGGCGTGGGTTATGGCCTGACGTATTCGGTGATCAATGGGCTGGTGGCCAATGAGGCGCCGCCCGGTACGACGTCACAAGCCTTGCTGCTCTTCAGCCTGGCGTACTTTGTCGGGGTGTTCGGCTTTCCACTGCTGGCGGGCAAGCTCATCGTCGATTACGGCTTGCCGACGCTGCTGGCAAGTGTGCTGGGCGTGGCCTTGTTCAACTGGTTGATCACGGTGGCGCGATTGATCTGGCGCCAGCGCTCGGCACACAAAATCTTACAGGTGAGTTAAGACCGTTCGTCGCCATCAAGGCACGAACCGCAAACCGGGGCGGACCAATAAGGGGTAAGGACATTAATCATATGGAGACACCCCTCATGAAGAATTCCAAGTTTGCTGCCCTCGCCCTCACCGGCCTGCTGTCCGCCGCTTCGTTGAGTGCAGTTGCCGCCACCTCGTCTACCGGCACCACCAACCCTGCTACCAAGGAGTCTCAGGATTCGATGGGCACAGGGATGGAAACCAACGGTGGCGCGATTATCGATAACGGCGCTGGCGCAGACCCACGCACCAAAGGCGCCGATACCCAGCGCCAGGCACCAGCCGCCGTCGGCAACGGCAAAATGGGCCCAGGCGTTAACAATGAACCCAAAATCAACAAAGGCGATGACAGCAACATCCCGGGAGCCCCGAAACAGCCTGCGCCTTGATGCATCGATAGCCGCACCGACACCGCACCGACACCCGATCATTTCCCAGTGAAGAGGTACGCATGAACGTCGATAGAAACCTTGAAAAAGAAGTCCTCACCCGCCTGCTGCACGCCCACCCCAATGGCCTGGGCAAGGAGGTGCTGGATAACTACCGCGGCGAAAAAGAGGTCGCCAGTGTGCTGGCGTTTTTGCAGGACCGCGGGTTTATCAAGGATGGGCATGTGACCACCGACGACGCCGGTGAATATTCGTTGAACCTGCCGATCAAGCTGACCGCCTCGGGTGTTGACGAGGCGCGCAAGCTGGAAGGCGAAGGCACTGCTTGAACTAGACGAAGATCAAATGTGGGAGCCCGCTTGTGTGGGAGCGGGCTTGCTCGCGAATGCGCAGTGTCAGTCGACATATTAGGTGACTGATCCACCGCTTTCGCGAGCAAGCCAGCTCCCACATTTTTATTCGTGTTTATTCAGCCAGCAATGCGTCGACTTCGGCACTGCCAGGCGACGTCGCCGGCCCCCAGCGCGTGACCGCCAACGCCGCCGCCGCATTGGCTCGACGCGCCGCGACTGCGGGGGTTAATCCCTCGGCCAACCCGGCCAGAAACACCCCGGCATGGGCATCGCCCGCGCCGTTGCTGTCCACCGCCTGCACCTTGAAACCCGGCACATGCTCGGCCTTGCCGTGGCGACTCACCCAGCAACCATTCGGGCCATCGCGCACTACCAGCAGCGCCTCGGCCGGCAGGTGACGATTGAGTTCGCGCAGCGCTTCGGCCAGCGTTCCGGCCCCGGTAAACGCCAGCGCTTCAGGGCCATTGCTGGTCCAGATATCGATACGCGGCAGCAAGGCAACCATCAAGGTCGAATCCGGCGCCTTGACCAACGGCCCCGGATCGAACACCACGGTGATCTCCCGCGGCAGCGACAGCAACCACTCGAGCAGCGCCTGGGCCTTGCCGTCGAGTAACAGGCTGTAGCCGCTGACGTAGACATAATCGTCTGCGCGCGGCACCACGTCTGCCAGGTCCTCGGCGCTCAAATCCCCTTCAGCGCCGATATGCGAAATGAACGTGCGCTCGGTGCTGACTTCGGTGAGCGACACGCACAAACCGGTGTCCTTGCCCTCGCTGGCCGCCTGGGCCATTTCCACGCCTTCGGCCTGCATGGCCGCGCGTGCCAGATCGCCGAAGCGCCCGCTGCCATGGCGGCCAAGGTAAACCACCGGCAAACCGTTACGCCGGGCGGCAGCCATCACGTTGAAGCCCCCGCCGGCTTCGAAACTGGCGGATTTTGCCAGCACGTCGCCGCCGGTTGCAGGCAGTGTATCGAGGGCCATGACCAGGTCGACGATGACCTGGCCGGTGTGCAGCAATCTAGACATTAGCGCGCTCTACCAAAGCCGGACGACGGTCAGCTGCGCCGCCCAGTACCGCATACATCCCGCCGGCCACCAGGAAGGTGACGATCCAGCCGAGGCCGTTGTGGCCCAGCCAGGAGTCGGACAAAGGCCCGGCGAACCAGATATTTTCGGCGGTGGTGCCGATGGTGGTGAAGCTGAAACCCAGCACAATCGCCACAGCCCAGGCGCCGAATGCACGCCATTCCACGCCGCCGCGATACCAGTAGGCGCTGCTCGGGCTCACGTCCAGCAGGTCTTTGGGGCTGTAGTAGTGACGATGAATCAGGTCGACCACAAAGATCCCCACCCAAGCGGTGATGGGCACGGCCAGCAGTGAGATGAAGGTGATGAACGGGCCGTAGAAACTGTCCGCAATCAACATGAAGTAGATGGAGCCGGCGAAGATCGCCACGATGTCGACGATCACGGCATGCACGCGTTTGACCTTAAGGCCCAGCGTCAGCGTAGTGAGGCCCGCCGAGTACACCGAGAGATTGTTGGAGAGCAGCAGCCCGCCGAACGCGGTGATCAAGTACGGCACCGCCATCCAGGTCGGCAGCATGTCGCGGATCGCGATGATCGGGTCGGTGGCCGACGCCAGGTCATTGTTGCCCACCGACAGCAGGCCGCCGAGGGTGATCAACAGCACCAGCGGAATGCCCGCACCAAACGCGGCAGACGCCACCAGGCGCACGGCCTTGACGCTGCGGTGCTGGTAGCGCGACATGTCGGCACCGGCGTTGGCCCAGCCAATACCGGTACCGGCGGCCATGGTGCCGACACCGATGATCATGGCGCTCAGTGGCGCCGGAGTGGCGTTGAACACCGCGCTCCAGTCGATGGTGGCACAGAGGAAGCCGCCCACCAGGATATTCAACGCGCCGAACACGTAGGTGGCCCACTTCTGGATCACCAGCAAGGTGGCGTGGCCGAGGCCGGATACGGACAAGGTCAGCAGCACGAAAATGGCGATAAAGATCAGCGTGAGCACCGGTGCGCTTTTGGCTTCGACCGGCGAGCCGAACAGGATCGAACACAACGACAGCAGCACAAAGGCAGCGGTGGTGGTATTGACGGTTTCCCAGCCCAGCCGCGACATCAGCGAGACCAGCGTGGGGCCGATATTGCCGCGCACACCGAAGATGGCGCGCGACAGCGTCAGGCTTGGCGCCCGGCCGCGACGGCCGGCAATCGAGATGATGCCGACCACGGCAAAGGAGCCGGCGGCGCCGAGGATCGCCACAATGATCGCCTGCCAGATCGCCAGGCCACGAAATGCCACCAGGGTCGCGCCGAGCGGCAAGCCAAGGATGCTGATGTTAGCCGCGAACCACACCCAGAACAGTTGCAGCGGGTGGCCGTTGCACTCGCCTTCGGGGACCGGCTCGATGCCGCGTGTTTCCAATTGCCCGGCACTTTGGCCGGAAGAAGTGCTGCTCATGAGGGGGGCTCCTGGTGCCTGTATTGTTGTGGTTGTGGCAGATAGTCAAAGCTTTAACCGGTCGTCCTGACTCAAACACGATTTAATGCGGGAGCTGGCTTGCCTGCGATAGCGGTCTTTCAGTGAGTGCATCAGTGGCTGGCACACCGTTATCGCAGGCAAGCCAGCTCCCACATGTTTGATTTGTGGTGTTCAGCGCAATTGCAGCAGCCCTTGAACCAACGCCTGCAAATCCAGGCCATTGACCTGCTTGACCTGCTCAATCATCGCCTCAGGCCAGCACTGCATGCCCAGGCACGCGCCCAGCATCGCACCCAGCATGGCGGCGATGGTGTCGGTGTCGCCGCCAAGGCTGGCCGCCAGGCACAGCGCTTCGAAGGCATTCATGTCGCCCACCGCCACTTGCTGGGCGAGGGCAAAGGACACCACTACCGACTCTTGTGAGGCGACGGAGGTGCCGATCAGTTCGTAAAGCAGGTCGGCAAACAGGGCTTTATCGCCGCTGCCGACGCTCAAGGTGCGCGCCCAACTGATGCGTGTGGAAATCCGCCCACCGGCAATCCAGTGGCCATGGCCTTCGGCCATCTGCGCGAGCTGGGTGCCGATGTTCAGGGCCTCGCCCAAATCCACACCGTTGATACCCGCCGAAACCACCGCCGCCACCGCCGCCGCGCTGGAGATGCCCAGGTTGGTGTTATGGGTGACCTGGCAGGCCTGAATCACCGCCTGGATAAACCGCGCCGGGTCGCTGACGTCGGCGGCAATGCCGACCGGCGTGATGCGCATCGCGGCGCCATTGGTGGTGCCGTAGCGCCCGGATTCTTCCGGGGTGTGGCCGGCGAGGATCATGTCGATCGCACGTTTGGTCGATGGCCCCAGCAAGTCCTGGGAGCCTTTGGCGCGCATCGCCGCTTCCCAGTCGATCAGGCGCTGGGCGAGTACTGTGGGTTCGATTGTGCCCTGCCCTTGCACCAGCAACTCACCCACCAGGATCGCCTGCTCGGTGTCATCGGTGATGGAGCCTGCCGGCATGTTCGGCGCGATGGGTTGGTCGGCGCCAGCCTCTTCCAGAGCGGTGATGGCCCCGAAGCGCTGCTGCACCTGCTCGCGGCTCAACGACTGGGTGGGCATGCCCAATGCATCGCCCAGGGCCAGGCCGTAGAAGGCACCGAGGGCGCGATTTTGCGCGGTCATTTCGAAGCTCCAAACTGCAGGTGCAGGCGAAAGTGCAAAGGGTCGAGCAAGCTTTCGACATGCTCCATGAGACGCTCGCGGCGGTCGTAGGTAGTGCGCGTGGCTTTGAGAAACACCGTACCGGCTGGGCGGCCGAGCAACTCGGCGTCTTCATCGCTGAGAGGCTCGGCACCGATCCATTGATCGCCTTCGGCACCCACGTAACCGTAGGCGGCCAGGGTGATGGTGAGGGAATTATCGATCAGGCCAACGCGTGGCAAGCTTTCCAGGCCGCCGGTGGCGGGCATCAACGAACGTTCGAGGGACACGGCGGTGCCATCGGGGGTGCGCCGACGTCGGTCGAGGGCGATAAATTGGTCGCTGCCGAAACGGCTGAGCAGGTCCGGTCGTGTCACGGCTTCCAGGCGCAGGATGTCGGTGATGACCAATGCGCCAGTATCGGCCAGCGCCTGTGCCCAACCGCTGCGTTGGTCGAGCACCATGCCGTCAAAGGTGACGATGGAGCCGACCCCGCTCTGCGTGGCGATGTAGTTGCGCCGTTTGAGCTCAGCCAGGGCTTCGCGCAAGGTGCCACGGCTGACCGCAAACTCCTCGGCCAGTTGATGCTCGCCCGGCAGCAGGAAACCGTCGGCCATCACTCCACCTTCGATACGGCGGATGAGCTCATCGACGACGCGTTTTTTCTTATCAAATCGGACATGTCTAATCATGTACAAATTGATAACCGAAAGCGCCCGATCTCAGCAAGCAAAATTATTTCAGGGTGATGAAAAAATCGGCCTCAGGGCTCCAGGCCAATACGGAAAAACTCCCCGCCGCTCCATACACCAAGCCAGTTCTGACCGTTGATCGGACGGCTGACCGCCAACTCGACCAATTGGTAAAACACGTTGCGATGCACAAGGGCTTCAAGGTTGGTGCGCACTCGCAGGTAAGGCGCGGGTTCTTGGGTGATCGGCTCGATCACCACCCGCAAGGGGTGTTCAAGGCCCGCTTCAATGTCCTCGTCGACATTGGTGGTAAAGCGCAGCACCTGGCTTTCGCCCTGCCCTTCGACTTCCAGCGTTACCGCGACAAAAGGCGCATCATCGACGCTAATGCCGACCTTTTCCACGGGAGTCACCAGAAAATAATCATCGCCATCGCGGCGGATGATGTTGGAGAACAGCTTGACCATCGGCTTACGCCCGATCGGCGTGCCCTGGTAAAACCAGGTGCCGTCACGGGCGATGCGCATGTCGATGTTGCCGCAAAAATCCGGGTTCCACAGGTGTACCGGCGCCGGCCCTTTGCCCTTGGGCAGTTGGGCCAATAGATCATTGGCCTTGGCGGAATCGGTCATAGGGTTCTCCTCTGGATTTTTACTGATCACCCATCCCCAACAGGCCGCGGGCGTATTGGGCCAGCGGGCGGGCAATCAAGTCTTCTGGCTTGTTGTCGTGGAACGTCAGTAAACCGCCACGACTGCGAATGCGTGCAGTATCAATCAAATACTGGGTGCTGGTCTCGATCAACATGATCTGAATCACGCCGTTGTCCAGGCCAACACGATCCAACGCTTGCTGGTCGGTCCACTCATCGGCATTGCCGATTCGGTCATCGGCTGCCGCAAAGCGGCAATACAGCAGGTAGTGAGCGCCCGCGGCACGGGCTTCGGCCATGGCCTGTTCGAGGCCTTCCGGCTTACGGGCGCGACGTACCATAGGGAAATATTCGACAAAGCCGTTGAAGGCCTCTTCGGCCACCACGTTGGGACGTGGATAGGCGCTGCCGGGCGGCACAAAGGCGCCCTGGGCGATGAATACAAAGGAGTCCGGCTGTATGCGCACCGAGGCGGTACGGCGGGTATCACTGTGGTCCAGCAGCCCGGCGTCGCTCATCTGATAGCGGGTGCCTTCGGCCATATCGCTGACGGTCATGCAGCCACTCAGCGCCACTGACGCCAGCAACAAAACCAGACTACGCATCCTAATCCTCCAGAAGCCGGTGACGGAAAACCGGCGAATGGGCACTTAATGCAGAATCCGCGCCACTCAAGAAGGATGCACAACCAAATGTGGGAGCTGGCTTGCCTGCGATGCAGACACCTCGGTCCTTCAGCAAGATTGAGGTGATGCTATCGCAGGCAAGCCAGCTCCCACAAAAAGCCTGCTCCCACATTCGATTGTGTGCGGTGTTAGCCGCCGATGATCTTCATGACCGTGGCGCCGCCGGAGAAGGCCACTTCCTGCTTGTCGCCCAGGGCCTTCATCAACAGCCCTTGCAAGGCCGGCAGTGCCTGATGGCGCGGTTGGTCCAGCAGGTCGCCCACATAGTGGCGGTTGCTCGACGACAAACAGCCATGCAACCAACCGGTCGACGACAAGCGCAGGCGCGAGCAGGTGCGGCAGAACGGCACGCTTTCGTTGGCGATCACGCCAAAAAAGCCTTTGCCCGGCACTTCGTAGCGCACTGCCGTGGCATCAATCGGCGCGTTGGCTTGCAGGTATTCGTGATGCTCGCCGATCAGGCTGAGCAGTTGTTGCAGGCTGACGAACTGCTGCAGGAACGCATTGGAATCCTTGGCCAGGTGGCCCATGCGCATCAGTTCGATAAAGCGCAGCTCGTAGCCACGCTCCAGGCAGTAGTCGAGCAGTGGCATCACCTGGTCGAGGTTCTGCCCGCGCAACGGCACCATATTGACTTTGATCTTGATGCCAGCAGCGCGGGCCTGGTCCATGCCATCGAGCACGGTGGCCAGGTCGCCACCACGGGCGATGCTGCGGAAGGCGTCAGCATCCAGGGTATCGAGGGACACGTTGATGCGCCGAATACCCGCGTCGACCAGCAGTGGCAACTTGCGCGTAAGCAGTTGGCCATTTGTCGTCAGGCTGATATCACTCAGGCCCATGCCGCCCACGGCGCCCATGAAGGCTTCCAGCTTGGGGCTGACCAACGGTTCACCGCCGGTGATGCGCAAGCGCTCGATGCCGGCCGCTTCGATCAGGTAGGCAACGCCGCGCGCCATGGCCTCGGCCGAGAGTTCGTCCTGGGCAGCCACCAGCCGCTTGCCGTTAGGCACGCAGTAGGTACACGCGTAATTGCAGGCTGAGGTCAGGCTGATCCGCAAATTGCGAAATCGCCTGCCTTGACGATCAACGATCATGGAACACTCCGGCAGAGGATGGTTCAGGCGCGCTAAAAGCTGACTGAAAAATCAGCTTTTAGCAAGCGTCCTTGCCTGAGTATATTCCTGGGGTACTGCAAGCGGCAGCAAATCATTGCGCCATCACTGTCGGGAATGGCTTAAACAGCAGGAGCGTCGCTGCCCTTGGGCTCAGCATTCGGCAGCTCAGTGCTGTGCTTGCGCTTGTTGCCCATGCGCACGCCGATGTCCATCAGGAACTGGAAGAAGCCTTCCTGATCTTCCAGCACATTGCTCCAGAACGGCGAGTGGTACAGCGCAACGGCGCCATGTACCAACGCCCAGGCGGCGCAATAGTGGAAATACGGCGGCACGTCTTCGAGCTTGCCTTCGCTGATGCGGCCCTTGATCAGCAGGGTGAGGCGCTCGAAGTTCGAGGCGCGGATCTTGTGCAGCTCCTCGACCATTTCCGGCACTTGATGGCCCTTGACCACCTTTTCTTCCAGGCGGTCGAACAGGCGGTAGCGCTGCGGGTCACGCATGCGGAACTCGAAATAGGCGCGTGACAGCGCCTCCTTGTCCTTGTCCACATCAGCCGAATGCAACAGCTCGTTCAAGTCGCGCTCATAGTCGAGCATCAGCCGCAGGTAGATCTCGGCCTTGGATTTAAAGTGTTTATAGATCGTGCCTTTGCCGATACCCACGGCATCCGCAATCATCTCGACGGTGACGCTGTCTTCACCTTGTTCGAGGAATAACTTGAGTGCAGTGTCGAGAATTTCCTGCTCACGGCGGCGAAACTCACGGACCTTACGGGGTTCTTTGTGCATGAGGAAGAGGTCTGCAGAGGTCGGAATTAGGGAGGGTTACGAGGGCCACGACTTCATGGCGATACGATTTACCCGATGCGAGGGATTATCCCGACTGAACGGTCGTTGGGCAACGCCTATGTGAACCCATGGCGCACTTTAGTTTCAGCGCGTCAACGAATGGATGGATTTCAGTCAGAAACAATACATCACAATGGCAGCCGTGCTTACGCTCAATGAGAACTCAAGCGAAGCGCGCGTATTCCAAATCTGTTTAAAAAACGACCAATCGCGACTGGACTGAATCGGATACTGATCAATACTTGAATTGTCGGCGCGACATCTCCCCCAAGTGACGCGTCGACCTGGGTACCGACGGACTGTGTGCCCTTGTTTTACTCCTAATGGTCTTAGCCCGGATTCACCCCCCAGAACCCGGGTTTTTTTTGCCTACGATTTGACCGCCTCAGCCAGCCACGTGGGCCAGCGGGAACAGACGCTTGAAGTTCTCGGTAGTCTGCTCGGCAAAGCGCTCAAAGGATTCACCGCGCAGCATCGCCAAGTAATCGGCCACATCACGCACGTATTCCGGCAGGTTCGGCTTGCCGCGATGGGGGATCGGCGCCAGGTAAGGCGAATCGGTTTCCACCAGCAGCCGGTCGGCCGGCACCTGACGCGCCACGTCGCGCAAGGCGTCGGCGTTGCGGAAGGTAACGATACCCGACAGGGAGATATAGAAGCCCAGGTCCAGCGCGGCCTTGGCCATGTCCCAGTCTTCGGTAAAGCAGTGCAGCACACCGGCCTGGGGCAAGGCCGCTTCGCGCAACAGTGTGAGGGTGTCGACGCGGGCGCCTCGGGTGTGGACGATCACGGGTTTGCCGGTCTGCCGGGCGGCTTGCAGGTGCAGGCGGAAGGAGGCTTGCTGCAACTCGGCGGCTTCAGGCTCGTAGTGGTAATCCAGGCCGGTTTCGCCAATCGCCACCACGCGTGGGTGGTTAAGCTCGCTCAATAGCCAGCCCAGAGCCGGCGCTTCACCCGGCTTGAGGTCCAGCGGGTGGATGCCGACCGAACAATCGACATCGGCATATCGATCAGCCAAGGCTTTGACGTCGGCGGCGTTGTCGGCGCTCACGCCGATGCACAGGAAGTGCCCTACCCCACGCTGGCGTGCCGCTTCCAGGGCAGCATCGAGGGAGCCGCCGTGCTGGGCAAGGTCGAGGCGATCAAGGTGGCAGTGGGAATCTACGAGCATAGGAAAGTACGACTTAATTCATGGGAAGTGTCTGACCGACGATACACCCGTCGGCCACGAAAATTAACGCCGGCCGAGCAAGCCGACCCATTGCACCAGCAGTGCTTCGAGCAACAGCACGCGGTTGAGGTTGGCTTTGCCGAGGACTTTCTGGCGCTGGGCCAGGATCCAGTCCTGGATGTTCAATACCTTGTCCTGGGCACTTTTTTGCGCCAGGTACTGCACCACTTTGCGCATATCCGGCAGGCCCAGGCCGTTTTCGTCCTGGGTCAACTGGTAGCGCAGGATCAGGCTCGACCAGTCACAGAACCAGTCGAACAGCAGCAGCAACGGAATATCCTTCCAGGCGCCTTCGGCCAGTTGCGTGGCGGATTGTTCCTGTTTGAGCAGCTTCTTGACGCCGTCCACCACCAGCGCCCTTTGCTCACGCACGCCTTGGGCCTGCAGCTTCACCGCCGCCAAGGGTGAACCGGCAGCCAGGGTCAGCAACTCGACCCGCTCGTCGGCAGAACATTCCGGCAGCGCCTGCGCCAGCCATTGCAGGCTCATGGCCTCGCTCGGCAGCGGACAGGCCTGCTGCACGCAACGGCTGCGGATAGTCGGCAGCAAACGGCTGGACTGATGGCTGACCAGCAACAGCACGGTGTCGCCCGACGGCTCTTCCAGGCTCTTGAGCAAAGCGTTGGCGGCGTTGATGTTCATCGCCTCCACCGGCTCGATCAATACTACCTTGCGCCCGCCCATCTGCGCGGTCTGCACCACAAAGCTGACAAGATCACGCACCTGGTCGACCTTGATCGCCTTGTCGGCCTCTTCAGGTTCGAGCAGGTAGTTGTCGGGGTGGCTGCCGGCCTTGAGCAGCAGGCAGGATTTGCACTCCCCGCACGCGTCCAGGTTGACCGGTTGCTTGCACAGCAGGCTGGCCATCAGGCGCTCGGCCAGGGCGCGCTTGCCGATGCCGATGGGGCCGTGCAGCAAATAGGCATGGGCATGCTGGGCGCGCCCGGCCAATTGCTGCCATAGGCTGTCCTGCCACGGGTAGGCTTCAGCCACGGGCGCGCTCCAGGAGTTTGGGCAGCAGAGCATCGATGGCCTGCTGTACCTGCACCAGTGGCTGGGCTGCGTTCAATAAGGAGTAACGCGCAGGTTCAGCCTTGGCACGCTGCAGGAATGCGCTACGGACCGCATTGAAGAATGTCGAACCTTCCAGCTCGAACCGATCCAATCGGCCACGGGCACTGGCGCGGGCCATACCGACTTCCACCGGCAGGTCGAACAGCAGGGTCAAGTCGGGGCGCAAGTCGCCTTGGACGAAAGCTTCCAGGCTGGCGATGCGCTCAACGGACAAGCCGCGCCCGCCTCCTTGGTAAGCATAAGTGGAATCGGTAAAACGGTCGCAAATCACCACCGCGCCCCGTGCCAGCGCCGGGCGAATCACTTCGGCCAAATGCTGGGCACGGGCAGCAAACACCAGCAGCAGCTCAGTGTCCGGATTCATTTGCTCTTCACCTGGAGCCAGCAACACTTCACGGATGCGCTCGGCCAGCGGCGTACCGCCGGGCTCGCGGGTCAGCACCACCTCGATGCCTTCAGCGCGCAGACGCTCGGCCAGGTAATCGCGGTTGGTGCTTTTGCCGGCGCCTTCCGGGCCTTCCAGGGTAATAAACAAGCCAGTCACAGGCGGTCCTTAGTCAGAGTCATTGCGGGCTTTGCGGCGCGGCGGTGTCCGACCCAGGCTCGGCGGGTTTTTCAACCGGCGCGGCATCGGTCGGTGGCGTCGCATCTTCCGGCGGTTTTACCGCCGGTGCCGGGCTGGAGCGATAATCGGCGCGGCGCTTGAGTTGGAACTCACGCACGGCGGCATTATGCGCATCCAGGTCATCGGAGAAAATATGGCTGCCATCGCCTCGGGCGACGAAGTAAAGGCTACTGCCGGCCACCGGGTTCAACGCCGCATGGATCGCCTCGCGGCCGACCATGGCGATTGGCGTCGGCGGCAGGCCAGCAATCATGTAGGTGTTATAGGGATTGGCTTCCTTGAGGTGCGCGCGGGTCAGCTTGCCGGTGTAGCGCTCGCCCAGGCCGTAGATCACCGTAGGGTCGGTCTGCAGCAGCATGCCGATTTTCAAGCGACGCACGAACACTCCGGCGATCTGCCCGCGCTCTTGCGGCACACCGGTTTCCTTTTCTACCAGGGAGGCCATGATCAGCGCCTGGTAAGGGTCGGTGTACGGCGCATCGGCGGCGCGCTGGCTCCATTCCTGGGCCAGTACCTCGTCCAGGCGGTTGTAGGCTTTTTTCAGGAATTCGACATCGGTCATGCCGCGCACGAAGCGATAGGTGTCAGGAAAGAACCGCCCTTCGGGAAATACGCCAGGGTGGCCGAGCTTATCCATCACTTCGCCGTCGCTCAGGCCCGACAGGGTCTGCACGATTTTTTCGTGTTTGGCCATCGCTGAACGCACCTGGCGGAAGTTCCAGCCTTCCACTAATGTCAGGCTGTATTGCACCACTTCGCCGCGCTGCCACAGGCCGATCAGGCCTTCGGCCGTCAGGCCCGGGGTCATGCGGTATTCGCCGCTGTGCAGCGGCTGGCCGTCGAGGTTGAAGCGCCAGTAGAGGCGCAACCAGAAGGCGCCATCCAGCACGCCTTCGGTTTCAAGGCGATTGAAGGTACCCGTCGGGGTCGCCCCGGCGGGTACATCGAGCAATTGTTCCTGGGTCAGATTCAGGGGCTGCTTCAGCGCAGAGTCGAGCTTCCAGGCCGAAAAGCCCAGTAGCAAGCCTGCCGAGACCAGGCCGATCTGCAGCAGTAAAACCAGTTTTCGTATCAACTCAAATTTCCAATAGCGCGCGAACAATGCCCTGCAGTTTACGGGTGAGCGGCCCAACCGACCAGCTCATCCCAGCGCAACCACGTACGGGCCAAATGCCATAAACGCTGTTGCACACGAAAACTTCGTCGGCCTGTTGCAACTGGTCCATGCTGATGTCGGCCACGGCCACCGGGACGCCCAGGGTTTGCGCCTGGGCCAGAATCTCGGCACGCATGACGCCGGCAACCCCGCAACGATTCAGATCAGCGGTTAGTAACAAGCCATTGCGCACCAGGAACAGGTTGCTGAACACGCCTTCGATGACGCGACCGGACCTATCCAGCATCAAGCCTTCGGCATGTTCGGTATCCTGCCATTCGGCGCGAGCGATCACTTGTTCAAGACGATTCAGGTGCTTGAGACCCGCCAGCAACGGCTGCTCGGCCAAGCGAGTGGCGCACGCAAACAGGCGGATGCCATCGGTTGCATGGGCCAGAGGATAAGCAGCGGGCGGATTGCCCTGCAAGATACGGCGCACGGGGACGCCAGGGTTGATGCCATAGCCGCGCAGGCTGTCGCCACGGGTGAGGATCAATTTGAGTACGCCATTGCCCATGGCAGCGGCGTAAGCCAGCACTTCGCTGCGGATCAGGGTTTGATCCGCAATCAAGGCGAGGCGCCTGCACCCCTCTTCAAGGCGTTGCAGGTGACGGTCGAGCAACACCGGCTGCCCGGCCTTGACGGCGATGGTCTCAAACAGGCCATCGCCGTACGCCAGGCCACGATCTTTCAGGGGCACGCTGCCCGCTGGCTGACCGTCGACCCAGCTGTGCATCACTCGGCGAACCGGCGGAACACCAGGGAACCGTTGGTGCCACCGAAACCGAACGAGTTGGAGATCACCACGTCGATCGGCATCGGTTGCGCTTGGTGAGGCACGAAGTTGAGGTCGCAGCCCTCGTCCGGCTCATCAAGGTTGATGGTCGGCGGAGCGACCTGATCCTTGATGGCCATGACGCTGAAGATCGCCTCGACCGCGCCCGCCGCACCCAACAGGTGGCCGGTCATGGACTTGGTGGAACTGACCGCCAGCTTGTAGGCGTGCTCACCGAACACCGACTTGATGGCTTCGGCTTCCGCCAGGTCGCCCGTCGGGGTCGATGTGCCGTGGGCATTGATGTACTGCACCTGGTTGGCGTTGACCTTCGCATCGCGCAACGCGTTGGTGATGCAACGTGCAGCACCGGCACCGTCGGACGGCGGCGAGGTCATGTGGTACGCGTCACCGCTCATGCCGAAGCCGATCAGCTCGGCGTAGATAGTGGCACCGCGCGCCTTGGCGTGCTCCAACTCTTCCAGCACCAGGGCACCCGCGCCGTCAGCCAGTACAAAGCCGTCACGGCCCTTGTCCCACGGACGGCTGGCACGGGTCGGCTCGTCATTGCGCGTCGACAGCGCACGGGACGCGCCGAAGCCGCCCATGCCGAGGCCGCAGGCGGCCATTTCGGCGCCACCGGCGATCATCACGTCGGCTTCGTCGTAGGCGATATTACGCGCCGCCATGCCGATGCAATGCGTGCCGGTGGTGCACGCCGTGGCAATGGCGTAGTTGGGGCCCTGTGCGCCCAGATGGATCGACAGGAAACCGGAAATCATATTGATGATCGAGCCCGGCACGAAGAACGGCGAAATTCGACGGGGGCCGGAATCGTGCAGCGTGCGGCTGGTTTCTTCGATATTGGTCAAACCGCCAATACCCGAACCCATGGCCACGCCGATGCGCTCACGGTTGGCGTCGGTGACTTCCAGGCCGGCATTACGCACCGCCTGAAAACCGGCTGCCAAGCCGTATTGAATGAACAGGTCGAGCTTGCGGGATTCTTTGACCGAGAGATATTCCTCGACATTGAAGCCCTTTACCGAGCCGCCAAAACGGGTGGAATAGGCAGAAAGGTCCGTGTGTTCGATCAGACCAATACCACTGTGGCCAGCCAGAATGCCCTGCCAACTGCTCGGCACATCTGTACCCAGTGGCGACAACATACCCATACCGGTGACTACGACGCGTCTACGCGACACAGCACTCTCCTTTTTCTAATGACGACACTTTGCTTCGCAGCTTATTTTTCATCACCGCTTAAAGAAAAAACCGCACGCCGTTACAGCAGTGCGGTTTTTCCCTGACAGCAAGCGACGACTACAAACTATTACGCCTGGTGGGTAGTAACGTAGTCGATAGCAGCTTGAACAGTAGTGATTTTTTCAGCTTCTTCGTCCGGGATTTCGGTCTCGAATTCCTCTTCCAGAGCCATCACCAGCTCAACGGTGTCAAGGGAATCGGCACCCAGGTCTTCAACGAAGGAAGCGGAGTTGGTCACTTCTTCTTCTTTAACGCCCAGTTGCTCGGCAACGATTTTCTTGACGCGCTCTTCGATGGTGCTCATACCTTGTTTAACTCCTAATGGACAAATTCAGGCAGCTGGCCAGTGGGTAAGTGTATAGAAAGCCTTTTCAGCTTTTCAACTGAAAGCTTCACCCTCGTACCCGACCGGCCACCTGCCTATAAATTAAGTTGCAGCTTTATAACGGATTTTAGACAGCTCGTATGACATTTTTTTGAAGCGATCCGTCACAATTTAACTCATGTACATCCCGCCGTTCACCGGGATTGTAGCCCCAGTCACGTATGCCGCACCGTCGGATGCCAGGAAAGTGACCACATTTGCGATCTCTTGAGCCTGGCCCAAACGGCCCAGCGGAATCTGGGTCAGCAACGCTTCACGCTGTGCTTCCGGCAGTTCGCGGGTCATATCGGTGTCGATGAACCCTGGGGCCACCGAGTTGACCGTAATCGAACGCGAACCGACTTCACGGGCCAATGCACGGCTGAAACCCTCCAGACCGGCCTTGGCCGCTGCATAGTTTACTTGGCCTGCGTTGCCCATGGCACCCACTACGGAGCCAATATTGATAATTCGGCCCCAACGCGCCTTGGTCATGCCGCGCAAAACCCCCTTGGACAGGCGAAACAGACTGTTCAAGTTGGTATCGACCACGTCGTACCACTCGTCGTCTTTCATGCGCATCATCAGGTTGTCACGGGTGATACCGGCGTTGTTCACCAGAATAGCCGGTGCACCGAACTGTGCAGTGATCTCAGCCAGCACAGCAGCAACAGACTCGTCGCTGGTCACATTCAGCTCAAGACCGGTGCCTTGCACGCCGTTTTCCTTCAAGGTCGCAGCAATACGCTCAGCGCCCGAAGCGGAAGTGGCGGTGCCGATCACAACGGCGCCTTGACGGCCCAGTTCCAGGGCGATCGCCTGGCCAATGCCACGGCTTGCGCCAGTAACCAGTGCAACTTTACCTTGCAGACTCATGCAGGCTTCTCCTAAAGGGTTTCAGGCCAGTGCCGCGCGCGCGGCAGCGAAGGCATCCGGGGTATTGAGGTTGGCAGTCGACACGCCGTCGGCGCAGCGCTTGTTCAGGCCGGCCAGGACTTTGCCGGGGCCGCACTCGACCAACTCAGTGGCACCATTGGCAGCCAGGGTCTGTACCGACTCAACCCAGCGTACCGGCTTGTAAAGCTGCTCCAGCAGGTCGCGCTTGAGGGTGTCGAGGTCGGCGGCAACGGCCGCGCTGACGTTCTGCACCAGCGGGATCTGCGGCGCCTGCCAATTGATGGCGGCGATGGACTCGGCAAAGCGCTCGGCAGCCGGGCGCATCAGCTCGCAGTGCGACGGCACGCTCACCGGCAACGGCAAGGCGCGCTTGGCACCAAGGGCCTTGCAGCCCTCAATGGCGCGCTCGACAGCGGCCTTGGCGCCGGCGATGACCACCTGGCCAGGGGAATTGAAGTTCACCGCGCTGACCACTTCGCCTTGAGCCGCTTCGGCGCAGGCTTGGATCACCACAGCGTCGTCCAGGCCGAGGATAGCGGCCATGCCGCCCTGCCCGGCTGGAACAGCTTCTTGCATCAGCTGACCACGGCGCTCGACCAGCTTGACCGCTTCAGCGAGGGTCAGGCTACCGGCGGCCACCAAGGCGCTGTACTCGCCCAGGCTGTGACCGGCTACATAAGCCGGGCGCGCGCCGCCTTCGGCCAGCCACAAGCGCCACAGGGCGATCGAGGCGGTCAGGATCGCCGGCTGGGTTTTATCGGTTTGATTGAGTTGCGCTTCCGGCCCTTGCTGGGTCAGTGCCCACAGGTCGTAACCCAGGGCATCGGAAGCTTCCTTGAAGGTTTCCAGGATCAGCGGATGTTGCGCGCCCAGCTCGGCCAACATGCCGAGGGACTGCGAACCCTGCCCTGGAAAGACGAATGCGAGGGATGTAGACATGTAACAAGCCCCTAATGATCTGGTCGTCAAAAATGCTCGCACCGACGGTGGGCGCGAACGAAACTGACAGATTGGATGGTCAATTGAACTGGCCGGTCACATTTAAGCACTCCCGGGCCGATTCGCCTAAGGCAACAGATCCTCAAGACGCCCGTGCAAACGTTGCGGCAGGTTTTCCTGGATCTCGATCAACGCTCGCGCAATCGCACTTTGAAAGCCCTGCACACCAGCCGAGCCGTGGCTTTTTACCACAATGCCCTGCAGCCCCAGAAAACTCGCGCCATTATGCCGTGCTGGCGCAAGGTCAGCCTGCAGGCGGCGCATCAACGGTAACGCCAGCGCGCCGACCATGCGTGAGGCCAGGTTCTGCTTGAACAAGGCTTCGATACGCGTGGCGATCATGGTCGCCAGGCCTTCGCTGGACTTGAGCAGGATATTGCCGACAAACCCGTCGCACACCACCACATCCGCCTCGCCCCGGTACAAGCCGTCACCTTCGACAAAACCGATATAGTTCAAGCCCCGCGCACCTTGCAACAAGGTGGCAGCCAGCTTGACCTGCTGGTTGCCCTTGATGTCCTCGGTGCCGATATTGAGCAACGCGACGCGTGGCCGGGCCACACCCAACGCCTCAGCGGCCACCGAGCCCATCACGGCGAACTGGAGCAGGTGCTCGGCACTGCAATCGACGTTTGCACCCAGGTCCAGCAGTTGGCAATAGCCTTTTTGCGTCGGAATCGCCGCAACCATGGCCGGACGATCAATACCCGGCAACGTCTTGAGCACATGGCGCGACAACGCCATCAACGCCCCGGTATTGCCGGCACTGACACAGGCTTGCACCTTGCCCTCACGCAACAACTCAAGGGCCACCCGCATTGAAGAGTCGGGCTTGCCACGCAAGGCTGCCGCGGGCTTTTCATCCATGCCGATGGTTTCGCTGGCCGCAGTAACGGTCAGGCGCGCGCGATCCACCGCCGGATGGCTGGCAATCAGTTCTTCAAGTAGGGAATGTTGACCGACGAGGGTCAGGTGCAGCGAGGGCGTAGCAGACAGGCTGGCAATGCAAGCCTGAACAATGCTGCGGGGACCGAAGTCCCCGCCCATTGCGTCAATCGCGATGACTTGAGCAGACAAGTGATTACTCGTCAGCGCCCTTGTCGATCACTTTACGGCCACGGTATACGCCTTCTGGCGATACGTGGTGACGCAGGTGAATTTCACCGGTGGTTTTTTCTACGGACAGAGTGCTTGCCGTCAGGGCATCGTGCGAACGACGCATGTCACGGGCAGAGCGGGATTTTTTGTTCTGCTGAACAGCCATAATTGATTAACTCCTAAACGTTTGGGTCACGCTTTAACTGCGCCAATACACTGAACGGGTTGGACCGCGTTACCTCGTCCTCGCTCGGCTCGGCCTCGTCATCAAGGCCCTCCGGCTGCTGGCATTCTTCCGGATGATGAGCAGGCACAATGGGCAAGGCGAGCAAAAGCTCCTCCTCGATCAGTGCATGCAGATCCAATGGATCTTCGCCCAGTTCCAGCACGTCATAACCTTTCGGCAACGACTGGGTATTCGCACCCTCTTTCACCACAGCATAACTGCATTCGCTGTGGATCGGCAGGGTGACCAGCTCAAGACAACGCTGGCAAACCATTTTGACTTCGGTGTCGATAAAGCTGTGGATTACCACAGACTTACGTTCATCTCGTTCAAAAACGAATTTAGCCTGCACCGTACCGACACTGTCGGAAAGCGGGTCGCAGAGTCTCTCCAAATCGGCCAGCAGCACTTCACCTTGGAGGGTGGTGCCACGATCAGCCAATTTGCGCGGGTCAACGTGAGGTGGAATCGGGTCATTCAACATAGGCGCAGCATTATAGGGATGCACCCAGCCATGTCAAAGGAAATTCAGCCCTGTGCGTCAGCTGGTCGCCCCGCTAGAATCGGCGGCTGCCTCGAGGAGACTCCCATGCTGCCTTTATTACTCGCTTCCAGCTCGGTTTATCGCCGGGAATTGCTGGCCCGCCTGCACCTACCGTTCATCTGCAGCTCGCCGGATATCGACGAAAGCCATCGCGCAAATGAATCGGCCATTGAGCTGGTCAAGCGCCTGGCGCAAGAGAAAGCCCGCGCCCTCGCCGTCAGTCATCCAGGGCATTTGATTATCGGCTCCGATCAGGTGGCCGCACTCGATGGCCGCATTATCGGCAAACCCCACACCTTTGAAAACGCCCGCGAGCAATTACTGGCCGCCAGCGGCAAACGGGTGAGTTTTTTGACTGGCCTGGCACTGCTCAACAGTGAGACGGGGCATTGCCAGGTAGATTGTGTGCCGTTTACCGTGCAGATGCGCGCATTGGACATGGAACGCATTGAGCGTTATCTGCGCATCGAACAGCCCTATGACTGCGCAGGCAGCTTCAAGGCCGAAGGGCTGGGTGTGAGCCTGTTTCAGAGCACCGAAGGGCCGGATGCGACCAGCCTGGTCGGCCTGCCGCTGATTCGACTGGTGGACATGCTGCTGGCTGAAGGCGTGCAAATCCCCTAGACCCACCACTAAAACCACTGTGGGAGCGGGCTTGCTCGCTAAAGCGGAGTGTCAGCCAACATATCTGTCACTGACCCACCGTATTCGCGAGCAAGCCCGCTCCCACATTTCGATCTACATCAGGGCCGAAATATCAGCGCAGTGTCGGGCCCTGAAAGCCCATGTAGTAGGCCAGCTTCTCCGCCACACTGGCACCCAGCTTCTTGGAGAAGCGATCAAACGGCGATTCCTGAACAGTGAAGTCCACCAGTTCCTTCTCGCCAATCACATCGCGCGCCACTGAACTGGCACTGCCCAGGCCATCGATCAAACCCAACGGCAGTGCCTGCTCACCGGACCACACCAGGCCGGAGAACAGCTCAGGATGGTCCTTGTCCTTCAGGCGATCGCCACGCCCCTGTTTAACGCTGGCAATGAACTGACGATGGGTGGTGTCGAGCACGCCCTGCCAGAACTGGGTTTCATCGGCCTTTTGTGGCTGGAACGGATCGAGGAACGACTTGTGCTCACCCGAGGTGTAGGTGCGACGCTCCACCCCCAACTTCTCCATGGTGCCGACAAAGCCATAACCGGCCGCTGTCACACCAATGGAACCCACGAGGCTGGCCTTGTCGGCATAGATCTGGTCAGCGGCGCTGGCGATGTAATAGGCACCCGAGGCGCCCAGGTCGGAAATCACCGCGTACAGCTTGATGTCCGGGTGAAGCCCGCGCAGGCGGCGAATCTCGTCATACACATAGCCAGACTGCACAGGGCTGCCGCCCGGGCTGTTGATGCGCAGGATCACGCCCTTGACCTTGGGGTCTTCGAAGGCTGCTCGCAGGCCACCGACGATATTATCGGCGCTGGCGGACTCCTTGTCGGCAATCACCCCGCGCACGTCGATCAAGGCGGTGTAGTTGTTGCCACGGGTCGCGCTTTTTTCCATGTCCATCAGCGGGCTGAACAACGCCAGCATGGCGATAAGCCAGATAAACGTCAGCAACTTGAAGAAAATCCCCCAGCGACGCGCACGGCGTTGCTCCTGGACACTGGCCAGCAGGGTCTTCTCCAACAGCTTCCAGCTTTTATCATCACCGCTTTCGGCCTTTTCGGGCGCTTTCCACTCGTCACTCATGCCATTAACCCCAGCAAAGACTTATCAGGCCCGGCTGAGCCAGGCTTGCAGTTCAGAAAAATGATCAATCGTCAGCCTGGGCTCGTATGCCTGCAAGGCTTCGGCAGCCTGGGCACCGTAGCTGACCGCCACGCTGTCCATGCCGGCATTGCGCGCCATCATCAGGTCGAAGGAAGCGTCACCCACCATCAACGCCTGACGCGGCGCTACGCCGCAATGCGCCAGGATCTGCTCCAGCATCAGAGGGTGAGGTTTGCTGGCGGTTTCATCCGCTGCACGGGTGATATCAAAATAATCTTCAAACCCGTGGGCCTTGAGCACCCGATCCAGCCCGCGACGGGCCTTGCCGGTGGCCACGGCCAAGTGATAACCCTCGGCGCGAAAGGCTTCCAGAGATTGCCTTACGCCGTCAAACAGCGGCGAAGGCGTGGCCTCCAGCCCTATGTAGTGATCGGCGTAATGGTCACGAAAAGCCACCAGCTCTGCGTCGCTGATCCGGGGGTACAAGGTACGGATCGCCTCGGGCAGGCCCAAGCCGATAATGCCTTTTACCGCCAGATCCGTGCACAACTCAAAGCCCGAACGGGTCGACGCCGCGTGCATTGAGTCGACGATGCGCCCAATGGAATTGCACAGCGTGCCGTCCCAATCAAAAATCAACAGCTTGTAGTCAGGGTGCGACACTCAAACGCTCCACGGTCTTGGCCCACATCTCATCGACCGGCGCCTGCAACTTCAGCTCGCCGCCATCGGGCAGCGGCACGGTGAGCATGTAGGCGTGCAGGAACAGGCGTTTGCCGCCCAGGTCGCGAATTTCCCTGGAGAAATCCTCATCGCCGTACTTGGTGTCGCCGGCGATGCAGTGGCCCGCGTGCAGGGTGTGCACACGAATCTGGTGGGTACGCCCGGTCACCGGCTTGGCCTCGACCATAGTGGCGAAGTCACCGAAGCGGCGCAGCACCTTGAACAGGGTCAGGGCTTCTTTGCCCTCCTCGTCCACTTCGACCATGCGCTCACCGGAGCGCAGGTTGCTCTTCTGCAACGGCGCACGCACGCTCTTGATGGAGCTGGCCCAGTTGCCACGCACCAGTGCCATGTAGCGCTTGTCCACGCCATCGCCACGCAAGGCGGTGTGCAAGTGACGCAACATGCTGCGTTTTTTGGCGATCATCAGCAGGCCGGAGGTGTCGCGGTCCAAGCGGTGGACCAGTTCCAGCTCCTTGGCATCGGGTCGCAACTGACGAAAGGCTTCGATCACCCCGAACGTCAGGCCACTGCCGCCGTGAACCGCAATGCCGCAAGGCTTGTTGATCACGATCAGCTTGTTGTCTTCGAAGACAATCGACGCTTCGAGGCGCTGCAACAGGCCCTGGGCCAATGGCACCGGCTCGTCACGCTCAGGCACGCGCACCGGCGGCACGCGGACGATATCGCCCGCCTGCAGCTTG
The DNA here is from genome assembly GCF_030687515.1 of Pseudomonas sp. FP2338. Lineage (NCBI taxonomy): Bacteria > Pseudomonadati > Pseudomonadota > Gammaproteobacteria > Pseudomonadales > Pseudomonadaceae > Pseudomonas > Pseudomonas sp. FP2338. The sequence goes on from NZ_CP117436.1 coordinate 4,844,376, forward strand.
TACTCGGGCTTGATCCGGCCTTTGTTCACGCGCACTTCACCTTTACGCAAGATGCGGTAAATCAAGGTCTTGGGCACGCCTTTGAGCCTGGCCAGGAGAAAATTGTCGATGCGTTGGCCGGCATATTCCGGCGAGACCTCGAGCAGCTGGACGCTGGGGGTCTGGGGGGCGGTAGTCGTCATGGCGGCGATGATAACAATTTTTTATGGAATTGAAGCACTTAATCATTGCTGCTATAGTCGCGAACGCCGCCAAAAGCGGCCTGGACAGAGGACTTGCGGCAAACTGCCGGCCCTGACCATCGCAATTCATCAGGACGCGAGGCCGTCCTACGGGGCTTTCGCCACCTTGGAAGGCTCAGGATTGTAACAAGCGCAGGTGACATGAGGCCTGAAGCGAGTGCAGAAAGCAGAGTGAATACTCGCGTTCTGCGCCGATATTTACGGCCAGTTCACAAAGTGCAGTCAGTCTTGAGCCAGACCACGGCGAATGCTTCGGAAACAACGCCTGTTAAGAGCTGAGTGAGAGCGCAGTCGCCCACACCTAGTCTTGTTTAGCCATGAGCGTGGACTCCCCATTGGAGTACACGGTAAATGCCAACCCGCTGCGGATTCTGCGCGCGGCAGCACCCGAATTATCAGGGATACGTGTAGGGTGGAGATGCACAACCGTCGGACCGTGTAGCATTAGGCTTATAAGACGCTTCATCTCGTCCACAGTCGCCGGTTGATTCCTCCTCCTGACCTTAGCTTTTGTTGAAGTGGTGCCTTTGTCACCACCGCTAACAAGCAGGACGCGTCCGTCGCGATACCGGCCCCATTGGCTCGTTATTGCTGGACACTGGAGTGGCCAACCACTCTTGACGCACCTGACACCGACCGTGAGAAGTCGTGTGTGCCGAACGCCGTTTCCGGCAGCCCGGAAACCGACGGTACAACATGAAAAGAATGCTGATTAACGCAACTCAACCCGAAGAGTTGCGTGTTGCACTGGTAGATGGCCAACGCCTCTATGACCTGGATATCGAATCCGGTGCGCGCGAGCAAAAGAAGGCCAACATCTATAAAGGCCGTATTACTCGCATCGAACCAAGCCTTGAGGCTGCCTTTGTCGATTTCGGCTCCGAGCGCCACGGCTTCCTGCCCCTCAAAGAAATCTCCCGCGAATACTTCAAGAAAGCCCCCGAAGGCCGCGTGAACATCAAGGACGTCCTGAGCGAAGGCCAGGAAGTCATCGTTCAGGTCGAAAAAGAAGAACGTGGCAACAAGGGCGCAGCCCTGACCACCTTCATCTCCCTGGCCGGCCGTTACCTGGTGCTGATGCCGAACAACCCGCGTGCCGGCGGCATTTCCCGTCGCATCGAAGGCGAAGAACGCAACGAACTGCGTGAAGCGCTGAACGGCCTGATCGCCCCTGCCGACATGGGCCTGATCGTGCGCACTGCAGGCTTAGGCCGCAGCAGCGAAGAAATGCAGTGGGACCTCGACTACCTGCTGCAACTGTGGACCGCCATCAAAGAAGCCTCCCTGGATCGTTCCGCGCCGTTCCTGATCTACCAGGAAAGCAACGTGATCATCCGCGCCATCCGCGATTACCTGCGCCAGGACATCGGCGAAGTGCTGATCGACAGCGTTGAAGCCCAGGACGAAGCCCTGACCTTCATTCGCCAGGTGATGCCGCAGTACGCCAGCAAGATCAAGCTGTACGAAGACAGCGTTCCGTTGTTCAACCGTTTCCAGATCGAAAGCCAGATCGAGACCGCCTTCCAGCGCGTGGTCGAACTGCCTTCCGGCGGCTCCATCGTGATCGACCCGACCGAAGCCCTGGTGTCCATCGACATCAACTCGGCGCGCGCCACCAAAGGCAGCGACATCGAAGAAACCGCACTGCAGACCAACCTGGAAGCAGCCGAAGAAATCGCCCGCCAGTTGCGCCTGCGTGACATCGGCGGCCTGATCGTGATCGACTTCATCGACATGACCCCGGCCAAGAACCAGCGCGCCGTGGAAGAAAAAGTCCGCGAATGCCTGGAAGCTGACCGTGCCCGCGTCCAAGTTGGCCGTATCTCGCGCTTCGGCCTGCTGGAAATGTCCCGTCAGCGCCTGCGTCCTTCCCTGGGCGAGAGCAGCGGCATCGTCTGCCCGCGTTGCAACGGCACCGGTATCATCCGTGACGTTGAATCGCTGTCCCTGGCGATCCTGCGCCTGATCGAAGAAGAAGCCCTGAAAGACCGCACCGCCGAAGTCCGCGCGCAAGTGCCGATCCCGGTAGCCGCGTTCCTGCTTAACGAAAAACGCAACTCGATCACCAAGATCGAACTGCGCACCCGTGCCCGCATCGTCATCCTGCCGAACGATCACCTCGAGACGCCGCACTTCGAAGTGCAACGCCTGCGCGATGACAGCCCGGAAGCCCACAGCGGCCAGTCCAGCTACGAAATCGCCGCTGCCGCTGCCGAAGTGGAAGAAGTCCAGCCAGCCGCTGCGACCCGTACTCTGGTTCGCCAGGAAGCCGCCGTGAAGACCGCACCGGCGCGTGCCAACGCACCGGTCCCGGCTGAAGTCGCTGCACCGGTTGCCGCACCGGCCGCCATGCCTGAGCCAAGCCTGTTCAAAGGCCTGGTGAAGTCGCTGGTCAGCCTGTTCGCCAGCAAAGAAGAGCCTGCTGCGCCGGTTGTGGTTGAAAAGCCTGCTACCGAACGCCCGGCCCGTAACGAAGAACGTCGCAACGGCCGTCAACAGAGCCGTAACCGCAACGGTCGCCGTGACGAGGAGCGCAAGCCGCGCGAAGAACGTGCACCGCGTGAAGAACGCGCGCCACGTGAAGAGCGTGCACCTCGTGAGGAACGTGCACCTCGCGAAGCCCGTGAAGAGACCCCAACCGTAGCCCGTGAAGAACGTGCACCGCGCGAAGAGCGCGCACCCCGTACTCCACGTGCCCCGCGTGAAGACCGCAAGCCACGTGGCGAGCGTGAAGAACGTGTGCGTGAACTGCGCGAACCGCTGGACGCCGCACCGGCAGTAGCTGCCGTCGCTGCCGAAGCCGCCAGCGAAGAACGCCCGGCCCGCCAGCCGCGTGAAGAACGCGCCCCACGTGAAGAGCGCCAGCCGCGCCCACCGCGTGAAGAGCGTCAACCACGTGCCGAGCAAACCGCTGCTGCCAGCGAAGAAGAAGTGCTGACCGGTGAAGAGCAACTGCAGGAAGACGGTCAGGATAACGCCGAAGGCGATCGTCCACGCCGCCGCTCCCGTGGCCAGCGTCGTCGCAGCAACCGTCGTGAGCGTCAGCGTGATGCCAACGGCAATGTGATCGAAGGCTCGGAAGAGACCGGCGAGAACGGCGAAGCGGCCACCGCAGAACCAACGGGCGCCGAACTGGCTGCCGGCCTGGCGGTGACCGCCGCCGTTGCCAGCAGCGTGATCAGTGCACCGGCTGAAGCCCAGGCGCATGAGCAAGCTGAACGCGCTACTGCTGCTGTTGAAGAAACAGCGACTGTAGAAGCGCCGGTTGCCGAGACCCCAGTGGTTGAAGCGCCGGTTGTTGAAGCGCCAGTCGTTGAAGCCACTACCTCGATCGAAGCCCCAGTGGTTCCGGAAGTGGAAGTCGCCTCGCCAGTACGCGAAGTGCGTGAAGTGCGCGACGTTCAGCCAGAAGTCGAAGTGGCTGCTGTCGAGCCTGCACCGGTTGCCGAGCCTCAGCCAGTGGTTGAAGCCGTGGTTGAAGCGCCGGTTGTCGAAGAAGCTGCCCCGGCAGTGCGTGAAGTTCGCGAAGAACAGACCGCCTTCCAGTGGACTGCCGAACCAACTGCACCGGTTGAAGCGCCAGCACCTGCCCCTGTGGTAGAAGAAGCGCCTGCACCGGCTGCCGAAGTGGTTGCCGAGCCAGCCCCAGTGGTTGAGCCTGCACCCGTGGTTGAAGCGCCCGTAGTTGTTGAAGCACCAGTGGTTGCCGAAGTCGCAGCGCCCGTGGTTGAAGCCGCGCCTGCCAGTGCCCTGACCGAAAACGGCCGTGCGCCGAACGACCCACGTGAAGTGCGTCGTCGTCGCAAGGAAGCTGAAGCCGCCGCTGCTGCAGCCGCTGCTGCACCGGCTGCCGAAGCGGTCGAGGCGCCAGCCCCGGTTGCTGAAGTCGCGGTTGAGCACAAGGCCCTGGAAGCAGAGCACGAGCCTAAACCCCTCGTCTGATTCCATACGCCACTAAAAAGCCCCGCCTGAGTGATCAGGCGGGGCTTTTTTTATGGGCGTTCAACTTAAGCCTTGTGGAGATCAAAGGTGGGAGCTGGCTTGCCGGCGATAGCATCATCGCAGCGTGACTGATACACCGAGGTGCCTGCATCGCGGGCAAGCCCGGCTCCCACAGTTACTCTGTGCTGAAACTTAGCATCTGCGGCAGGTCCACATCCCACAGCACACCGGGATCCTCCACGTGCACTTCCCGCACCACCGCCTGGGAAAATAACGGCTTTGCGCCACGATCACCGCTCAATGCCATCAGTCGCGGCCCAAGCGCCCGGCCAAAAGCCACTGGATGCCCGTATTTACCCGCCTGCACCGGCACACTGATGCCATCGTCCTGGACCGCATCAATCACCCGCTCAAGGGTCGACGACTGAATAAACGGCATATCCCCCAACACCACCAACCAGCCATCCGCCGAACCACTGGCTGCGACGGCCGCCGCGATGCTGTCGCCCATACCGGCCGAGTCGAGCAGCAAGACTTCACAGCCATACGCCTTGGCCAAGCGAATAACGGCCAGTCGGTCCGGCGAAGTGACCAGCCGACGCCTTACCACACGCTCCGGCAAATTCATCAGCACCTGCTCAATCACTGGCCGCGTTACGCCGTCAAGCCCGATGCAATCAGCCAGCAACTTGTCTTGATCAGCACCGGCCGCAGCGCGAAAGCGACTGCCCTGCCCCGCCGCCAGCACAATCGCCGCCACCATTACTCAGCCTCCACCGGTAACGGTTTCTTCTGCATCGGTGCCACACCGTTCTTGATCGCGACAATTTCCGCCATCAGCGACAGAGCAATTTCCGCCGGCGTATGACTACCGATATGCAGACCGATCGGCCCATGCAGACGCGCGATCGCCTCCGCCGACAACCCCAGCGCCGCCAGGGTTTCCCGGCGCTTCTGCGTATTGACCCGCGAACCGAGGGCGCCAATGTAGAACGCCGATGAGTTCAGCGCCGTCAGCAGCGCCATATCGTCCAATCGAGGGTCGTGCGTCAGGCAGACGATGGCCGTGCGCTCATCCGTCTGGATATTCAGCACCGCCTCATCCGGCATGCCGGGCACGAAGCGGCCATGCTGCTCTTCCCAGCCGTAGACGAATTCTTCGCGCGGGTCGCAGATCAGCACTTCGAAATCCAGCAGGCGCGCCATTTCAGCCACGTAGCGCGACAGTTGCCCGGCGCCGATCAGCAGCAAACGCCAACGCGGGCCGTAGATGGCCCGCAGGCGCTCGCCATCAAAGGTCACGACATCGGTCTTGGCCGCGCCACTCAAGGTGACCTTGCCACTGCTCAGGTCCAGCTCACGCGCGACAATCTGATGGTCTTCACAGCGCGCCAGCAATTGCGAGACCCAGCCGAATTCATCCACGCGTTCCTCAGTCAGGCGCAACGTGCCGCCGCACGGCAAGCCGAAACGCGCCGCCTCATCGCGGGTGACGCCGTAGGTCACCAACTGCACCGGCGGGCCGTCCTCCGGCAAGCGGCCATCCTGCAAGCGCGCGATCAAGTCGTCCTCGATGCAACCGCCCGACACCGAGCCGATCACCACGCCATCGCCACGCAAGGCCAGCATTGCCCCCGGCGGGCGTGGCGCGCTGCCCCAGGTCTGAACCACGCTGTACAACACCACTCGGTGCCCGGCACGGCGCCATTCGAGCACACTGCGCAGGACATTCAGATCCACACTGTCCATCAGGTCTCCTACAGCGGATAAAGTATTCACTTACTGTAAAGCAAGCAAAACCCCAAGCGCCACGTCAGAAACGCAAACGCCCCGAACCAGTCGGGGCGTTTGCAGGCTTTGGGTGTTGTTCACACCCTGGGCAATTTACTTGATAGCAGGCGCAGGGCCTTCGGCCACGCCCAGGTCATCTTCCGGACGGGTATCGGAGATACCGGTGCCGCCGGATGCCAACTCGCTGTGCAGCTTGTCGGTGTCCAACTCTTTAACCCACTTGGCCACAACGATGGTGGCAACCGCGTTACCCACCAGGTTGGTCAGTGCGCGGGCTTCGGACATGAAGCGGTCGATACCCAGGATCAGCGCCAGACCGGCAACCGGCAGGTGGCCTACGGCCGACAGGGTGGCAGCCAGCACGATGAAGCCCGAACCGGTCACGCCTGCAGCGCCTTTGGAGGACAGCAGCAGCACCAGCAGCAGGGTGATCTGGTGGGTGATATCCATGTGGGTGTCAGTCGCCTGGGCGATGAACACGGCAGCCATGGTCAAGTAGATCGAAGTACCGTCGAGGTTGAAGGAGTAGCCGGTCGGGATCACCAGGCCTACTACGGATTTCTTCGCGCCCAGACGCTCCATCTTGATCAGCATGCGTGGCAGTGCGGATTCGGAGGAGGAAGTACCTAATACGATCAACAGCTCTTCACGGATGTAGCGAACCAGCTTCAACACGCTGAAACCGTGGGCGCGGCAGATGGCGCCCAGCACCACCACCACAAACAGGATGCAAGTGATGTAGAAGCAGATCATCAGCTGGCCCAGCTGCACCAGGGAACCTACACCGTAGGCGCCGATGGTGAACGCCATGGCGCCCAGGGCACCGATTGGCGCGAGCTTCATGATCATGTTGATGATGTTGAACATCACGTGGGCGAAGCGATCGATGAAGTCCAGCACCGGCTTGCCGTAGGCACCCAGGCGATGCAGGGCAAAACCGAAGATCACCGAGAACATCAGCACTTGCAGGATGTCGCCGTTGGCGAAAGCGCCGACGATGGTGTTCGGAATCACATTGAGGATAAAGCCAACCACGCTCTGGTCTGCACCGGCGGTCACGTAGGCCGCGACTTTAGAGGCGTCCAGGGTCGCAACGTCGATGTGCATGCCGGCGCCCGGTTGCACAACGTTGACAACGATCAGGCCGATCAGCAGGGCGATGGTGGAAACAACTTCGAAGTACAGCAGCGCGTAGCCGCCGGTTTTGCCCACCGATTTCATGCTTTGCATGCCGGCGATGCCGCTGACAACGGTGCAGAAGATGATCGGGGCAATGACCATTTTGATCAGCTTGATAAAGCCGTCACCCAGTGGCTTGAGGGCCACGCCGGTCTGCGGGTAGAAGTGACCGAGCAAAATACCGATAACGATTGCGACGATCACCTGGAAATACAGGGATTTGTAGATTGGCTGACGAGTCGTCATTGCAAAGTTCCTCAATCGCACCGTGTGGCAAAGATCCGCCATTGCCCACGACACTTGAATTGCGAACCCTCCTGCACTGGAGGGATTTGTTGTTTGCGAGGCCTGTAGGAACATTCCTGCGCTGTAATCCCTATCGCAAACGCCGTGCCACTTTGCTCAAATCGCCTGAAGGCCTTTAGACATCAGGGCCCAGGACCAACACCACGCCCTCGCCACTGTGGATGAGGTGGCGGAATTCCGCCCACTCACCCCATCTCGTCCTACAATTTGGCGGATATCCGCCTTGTCGCCCCACCCGGTGATGGCTAACATCCGCCACTCCATGGATGAGGCCCTCACATGCGTGAACGTACCATCGCCAGTCACTACGCCCGCGCCGCTCTGGGCGGTGCGCGCCGCGCGGGTTACGACTATTCGGGCCTGCTGCTGCAAGTGGGCATCACCCCGCAACTGCTGAGCGAACCCCGCGCCCGCATCGCCCCCGAGCAATTTACCCGGTTGTTGCAAATGCTGTGGCTGGGGCTGGACGACGAATACCTGGGGTTTGCCGAAGGCCCGAGCAAGCGCGGCACCTTCGCCATGATGTGCCACGCGCTGATTCACTGCCGCACCCTGGAGAAGGCTCTGGAACGCGGCTTATTATTTTATAGCCTATTCCCGCAGGGTCCGCGCTGGCAGCTGACCAGAGAAGGCGACTTGGCCCGTTTGAGCCTGGACGATTCGCAGCTGTGGGACCCGGACCACTTTCTCAGCGAGTGCCTGCTGGTGATCTGGCATCGCCTGGGCAGTTGGTTGATCGGCCAGCGTATCCGGCTGCAGCAGGCCACGTTCAGCTACCCGATGCCGGCCCATGCGGGCGAATACGACCTGCTGTTCCCCTGCCCTCAGGTATTTGGCGCACCGAACAGCAGCCTGGTATTTCCCGCCCGATACCTGAGCCTGCCGTTGTTACAGGACGAGCGCACCCTCAAGCACTTTCTCGAGCGCTCGCCCGCTGACCTGTTGTCGCGGCCTGATGAAGGCGACAGTTTAAGCAGCCAGCTGCGCCGCCTGCTCAGCCGCGACCGCACGCCCTGGCCCGACCTGGAGGCCGTCGCCCAGCACCTGCACATCAGCCCGCAAACCCTGCGCCGGCATTTGCGCGAGGAAGGCACCAGCTTTCAGGCGCTCAAGGATGAGTTGCGGCGGGACATCGCCATTTATCACTTGGGGCGTGCGGATTTGTCGTTGCAGGAGATTGCCGAGCAATTGGGGTTTTCGGAACCGTCGGCGTTTCATCGGGCGTTCAAGAAGTGGACGGGGCTGACGCCGGGGGCTTACCGCGCGCAAGAAAGTTAGATTTGTAGTGTTTGGACTGGCGCTTTCGCGAGCAAGCCCGCTCCCACATTTGATTTGTGAATACATTCAAATTGTGGGAGCGGGCTTGCTCGCGAAGAGGCCGGCATGGCCTATAAAGATCAAGCCGCCGGAAAGTGAATCTTGAACGCCGCGCCACCCAACGGCGAATCTCCAAGGGTCAGCCGCGCGCTGTAGCTTTCAATGATGTCCTTGACCACAGCCAAGCCGATACCCTGCCCCGGATGCTGACGGTCCAGCCGCTCGCCCCTTTGCAGAATCCGCGCACGCTGATCGGGCGGCACGCCAGGGCCGTCATCTTCGATGCACAGCTCAGTGCCTTCAAAGTTCTCCGTCAGGCTGATGCGCACTTCACTCAGGCACAGGCGATAAGCGTTTTCCAGCAGGTTGCCGAGCATTTCAAGCAATGCGCCCTTCTCGATCGGCACATCACACTCGGGCGGCAGCTCAAAGGTCACGGTCACGCGCTTGTCGCGGTAAACCTTGTCCAGCGTGTCACACAGGCTTTGCAACACCGGTTCCAGGCGCACCTGGTGACGCACCAGGCCACTTTTACGCAGGCTGGCGCGCTGCAATTGGTAGCCGATCTGCTGGCTCATGCGTTCGATCTGCGATTGCAGCACCCAGGCCTGGCCGCGCTCTTCCGGGCGCTGGGCCATGTCTTCGCTCACGCCCTGCAACACTGCCAGCGGGGTTTTCAGGCTGTGGGCCAGGTCGTCGAGGGAATCGCGGTAACGCGCCCGTTGCTCGCGCTCGCTGTGCAGCAAACGGTTGAGCGAGCCGGTCAGGCGTAGCAGTTCGCGCGGGTGTTCTTCGGTGAGGCTTTCGCGGGTGCCGCCTTCGATCTGGTCAAGTTCCTGGCTCAGGCGGCGCAAGGCTTGCAGGCCCCAGGTCAGCCCCAGCCACAACAGTGTCAGCAATACCAGCAAGGCCGCGCCGAAACCCAGGTAGAGGTTTTCCTGCAGGCCTTCGAGGGTCAGTTGGTACTCACGCACCGGTTGCAGCGCGACGATACTGAACGCCGCGCTCTTGCCGCCCAGCAGCTTGACCTCGACGTCATACACGAAGAACTCCTGGCCATTGGCTTCGCGAATCCGCGCAAATTCATTACCGCGCCCGTCGTAGCGCGGCTTGTAGTTGATGTTTTCTTCCTGGGTCGCCCGCGAGCGCCAGACCAGATGGCCTTCACGGTCGTAGATGTAACCGAGCAGGCGGCTGTCAGTGAGGTTGAAGCGTTCGTCCGGCAACTGCGCCGGCATCAACAGACGGTTGTTTTCGACCCGCGCGGCGGAAATCAGCGTAGTCACATCCGAGGCCAGGCGCTGCTCGATGGAATCCTGCAGCGCCAGGCTGAACGCGCCTTGCATGGCGGGCAACAAGCCCAGCATAAACAGCACGGCCAGGGTGGTGGCCGCGAGCATCAAGCGCACACGTAGCGAGCGAATCAACGGCAGCGCTCATTGAACAGGTAGCCCAGGCCACGCACGGTGTCGATCGGCTTGAACCCGGCCGGGCCTTCCAGCTTGCGGCGCAGGCGACCCACCAGCACTTCGATCACGTTCGGATCACGCTCGTCGTCATCGGGGTAGAGCTGTTCCATCAAGCGGTCCTTGGCGACTACTTGCTGATGGTGACGCATCAGGTATTCGAGAATCCGGTACTCGTAGGCCGTCAGCGCCAGCGGCTGCTCATCCAGCGAGGCTTGCTTGCGATTGAGGTCCAGCAGCAACGGCCCGGCGACGATGGTCGACTGGGTAAACCCGCTGGAGCGGCGCAGCAAGGCGTTCATCCGCGCCTCCAGTTCTTCGAACTGGAACGGCTTGACCACGTAATCGTCGGCACCGGCGGCCAGGCCTTCGACCTTGTCCTGCCAGTTGCCGCGCGCGGTGAGGATCAGGATCGGAAAGGTCTTGGCCTGGCTGCGCAGTTGGCGGATCAGGTCCAGGCCGCCCATGCCGGGCAGGCCCAGGTCGATAATCGCCAGGTCATGGTTGAATTGGCCGGTCTGGTACAGGGCTTCCTCGGCATTGGCCACAGCTTCGACCACATGGCCGCTGTCGGTCAGGCGGGTGAACAGGTGATGGCGCAGCAGCGCCTCATCTTCCACGACCAGCAATTTCATAGAGCTCTCCAAGGCAATTCAACTGTCCGACAGGGGGATATCATAGCGGCCCTGCAAGTCTTGCGGGCGCAGTTTAATGCCATTGTATTGGCCCGTCAGGTGTTCGTAGCCGGTACGGTAGGCAGGTTGCGGCGTGGTCATGCCCAAAGACTGGCCCCACGGCGCGGCCTGGTCGCCCACCTCTTCGAAGCTCACACGCTGGATCAGGTTGCTGGATTTCCTGGTTTTCTCGCTGCCGAAACCGGCAAAAGCACCGTCCGAAGCCTGAACCCCAGCAGTGGCACCGAGCATGCTTAAGGCCAGAATCAGCTTTTTGATCGCAGTCATGGGGCTTACCTCTACACGTTTTGGCTGTTAAGGCCAGACTACGCAGGCGCCCCTGAACTCCCCCTGAACGGGCTCTGAACCTGGCCTGAACCGCTGCGGGCTATGCACTGGCGCGCCAACTGACGCAAAATACCGCGCATGACACCTCTACCCGCTTGCTGCACCCCACTCGATGCCCATTGGCCACTGCCCATCCCGCTGCCGGGCACGGTGTTCTTGAGCACGCGATTCGACCCGGCCTTGTTGCTCGCCGATGACTTCCAGCGCAGCGCCGTGCCGCCGCCGGCCAGCATCCAGCGCTCGGTGGCCAAACGCCAGGCGGAGTTCCTCGCCGGTCGCCTGTGCGCCCGTGCAGCGCTGCAACAGCTTGACCAACTGGATTGCGTGCCGGCCATCGGTGATGACCGTGCGCCGGTGTGGCCTGGGCATATCAGCGGCTCCATCACCCACAGCACCGGGCATGCAGCCGCCATTGTCGGGCACAAGGCGCACTGGCGCGGGCTGGGGATGGACCTGGAGAACCTGCTGTCATCGGAGCGGGCGGAGCGTTTGGCTGGGGAGATTCTGACGCCCGACGAACTGCAGCGCATAGCATTGGGGCCACGCGAGCAGGTTGCCTTGCTGGTGACGCTGACGTTTTCGGTCAAGGAGAGCCTGTTCAAAGCGCTGTATCCGATTGTGCAACAGCGTTTCTACTTTGAGCATGCCGAGGTGCTTGAGTGGTCGCACGCCGGGCGCGTGCGGTTGCGGTTGCTGACGGACCTGTCTGCTGAGTGGTGTTATGGCAAGGAGTTGGAGGGGCAGTTTGCGGTGGACGGGGAGCAGTTGTTGAGTCTGGTGGCTATCGGTGCCTGATAGGCCGCTATCGCGGGCAAGCCCGGCTCCCACCTTCGATGTGCGAATACATTCAAAATGTGGGAGCTGGCTTGCCTGCGATAGCGGTCTCAAGTCTTGTCCTGATCCCTGGGCCAACTCAAGCTGAAGCATGCCCCACCCAGGTTGTTGCTCTTGCTGATCAACGCCCGCCCGCCGTGCCAATAGATAATCCGCCGCACGATCGACAAACCCAGACCATGCCCGCCTGAAGCTCGCGTGCGACTGTCGTCCAGACGCAAAAATGGCGTGAAGATCCGCTCCCAGGCGCTTTCCGGCACACCCGGCCCGTCATCCTCCACATCAATGCGGCAGCGCACCTGACCCACTTGATAACTGATCAACACCTGGCTTTGGGCATGGCGCATGGCATTGCCCACCAAATTTTGCAGGGCGCGGTGCAGGTAGCGCGGTTCGGCGTCGACCCAGGCGTCATCCCAATGTGCCGAGGACAGGCAGATACCCCGGGCAACACTGACCTGCGGGCGCAGTGGCGATAATTCGCCGATCACCTTATCGAGCAACGCATCGAGGTCGACCCGCTGGAAGTTCAACTCCGGCGCGCCTTGCTCCAGACGGGCGTAGGTGAGCATCTCGTCGACCAGGCCGTCGAGGTCCTGGATATCGCTGTCCATGCCTTCCATATATTTACGCCGCGCCTCTGGGGTGGCGGCGTCGCCGATCATCTCCAGGCCAAAGCGCAGGCGCGCCACCGGGGTGCGCAATTCGTGGGAAACCGCGCGCACCAGCTCGCGCTGGATCGCCAGCAATTGCTGCAAGTGCTCGGCCATGCCATTAAAGGCGGCGGCCAAACGCCCTACCGAATCGGCGCCACGCGCCGGTACACGCACTTCCAGGTTGCCTTTGGCGATGCGCGTGGCCGCTGCTTCCAGGCCTTTGAGGCGCCGTTCGAGCTGACGCACCAAGAGGTACACGATCAACCCGATCAGCGTGAGGCTGATCAACGCGATCAGGATCAGCCACTGCGGCGGGTACGGGTTCATTTGATACAGCGGGCCGATTTCCAACACCCACGGTGTGCCGACCATGCCGGCGAATACGCGGATGGAGTCGCCGCCCTTGCCCAGGGCCATCACCGTATCGCCTTCCGCGACGCGGCGGCGCTGGTCGTCATCCATGTCCGCCTGATCCAGCGTCATCAGGTGCATCTCAAAACCAAAGCCCTTGGCCTCTTTTATAGCCGCCAGGCGTTGCGGCTGCTCGGCCACCGGGAAGCGCACCAGTTCGTCAGCCAGCAGGTAAATCGTCGCACGCGCCAGTTGCTCGCTGATTTGCTGCACTTCACCGGTGAGCACAAGCTGCGACTGTTCGCTGACCAGGCGCAGCACGCGCGCGGCATGCGGGCCGGTCTGCTCCACCAGCACCTGGCCACGTTGCAGGCGATTGCGCTGGGTCAGGTCCAACTGCGCGGCCGCCAAGGGACGCAGTTCCAGGGGAATGCCGAGCAAGCGCTCCCACACCGCCAGGGCGCGCTGGCGCTCGATTGCGCTCATCGGTTGCAGGTTGTCGCCCATCAGCGCGAAGGTGCCGTGGGCCAGGCGCTCACGGTACTGGCCACTGCGCACCTCATTAAGCAGGTGCAGGGCCAGCACGCCGAGCAACGCCACCAGGACCAGCGCCGCGCACATGCCGCCGTAGATACGCAGGAAGATCGAGTTCACAGCGGCAGGTCGGCGGCAGCTTCGGGGACGAACAAGTAGCCTTTGCTGCGAATGGTCTTGATCAGCCGTGGGTGAATCGGGTCGTCGCCGATCTTGGGCCGAATACGCGAGATGCGCACATCAATGGAGCGGTCCTGGCCGTCGTAGCCAATCCCGCGCAAGGCAATAAAGATTTCTTCGCGGGACAGGATGCGCCCGGCATTCGCCACCAGCAGCCACAACAGGTCGAACTCGGCGCTGGTCAGCTCGATGCTGCCCTCGTGCAGCCAGGCTTCGCGCAGGGCGTTGTCCACCACCAACGGGCCGAACTGCAGGCGCCGCTGGTTTTCCACGGCGGCAGGTATTGCCGGCTCGCTGCGCCGCAACAACGCCTGGATACGCGCGAGCAACAAGCGCGGGCGCACGGGTTTGCACACGTAGTCGTCGGCGCCCATGTCCAGGCCTTGCACCTGGTCCATATCGTCGGTGCGCGCGGTCAGCATCAGGATCACGCCGTCGTAGCGCTCGCGGACTTTGCGGCAGATGCTCAGGCCGTCCTCGCCGGGCAGCATCAGGTCGAGGATCACCAGGTCCGGTTGTTCGGCGATGATGCGCGCCGCCGCCTGGGCACCGTCGCTCTCCACGGACACCTGCAAGCCGTTGCTCTCCAGGTAATCACGGGTCAACTCGGCCAATCGCTCGTCGTCTTCGACGATCAATATCTGCCAGGCTTCTTGCTCCATGCGCTACCTCGCTTCTCATTATTGTCATGTGCGGGAAGCACAATATGGCCTCTCTGTATGGGCCGATTGTAGCCATGGGCCAGCCCTCCAGTACACGCCTGGAAATCCATTCGGTGATCGCGTTTTTTTGTGATAGGGTTCGCGCCCTCAAAAATCCAACCGACGGTTTTTGCCTTGGAATATTCGGTGACAAACGGCGTAATCCAGCAACACTGCGGCCTACACGGGCGTTCCACGTTTCATACACATTTTACCCACAGCGTTATCCACAGGTAGTGCGTTGCTAAGCCCCCCAAAACGCATTATCTTGTACCTCGGCGCTAAAAAAACCCTACATGTAGGGTTTTAAGCGAAAAACCAAACACAAATCAGACAAGAAACTCAAGCGCTTTCTTGCTCCTGTTTGGTTGAACCAAAGCATTTTTTAAAAGCCCAAACCGCGCACGCGGATGGCAACCGTTTTCCCCGCCCAATTGGCAGAAAACGGTACGGGTGTTGCAGTGCTTGGAGCGAGCCACTGTCACCCGGCAGGAATACGGCCAAGGGCTCTTTCAAGCCCCGAACCGAAGACTTCGGCATGGAAGCGGCGCGATGAGCTCCCTTCCTCCTGTCCCGAAGTTGTTATGCCAGGCCCAGGCCTGTTGTAAGTGCTTCAGGACGGAACGGTGGGCACCTTGATGGTGCCCAAATAAATATAGAATGTGGAGACAACCCCCCATGCAAACCGACACAACTCGCGAGAACCCGCAGGGCTCCGTGCCGCAGGCCGCTGATTCGAACCTGGATCTGTCCGCCACCGCACCTGGCCAACTGCGCGTGATCAAGCGTAACGGCACTGTCGTTCCTTACACTGATGACAAAATCACCGTCGCCATCACCAAAGCGTTTCTTGCAGTTGAAGGCGGCACCGCTGCTGCCTCGTCGCGCATCCACGACACCGTTGCCCGCCTGACCGAACAGGTTACCGCGACCTTCAAGCGTCGCATGCCGTCGGGCGGCACCATCCACATCGAAGAAATCCAGGACCAGGTTGAACTGGCCCTGATGCGTGCCGGCGAGCAGAAAGTGGCGCGCGACTACGTGATCTACCGTGACGCCCGTTCCAAAGAACGTGCCGTGCGCTCCCCGGCTGAAGAGGCGGCCGTGCAAGCTCACCCGTCGATCCGCATTACCCTGGCCGACGGCAGCTTTGCTCCGCTGGACCTGGGCCGCCTGAACACCATCATCACCGAGGCCTGCGAAGGCCTGGAAGAAGTCGACGGTGACCTGATCCAGCGCGAAACCCTGAAGAACCTGTACGACGGCGTAGCCCTGACCGACGTCAACACCGCCCTGGTGATGACCGCCCGCACCCTGGTTGAACGTGAGCCGAACTACTCGTTCGTGACCGCGCGCCTGCTGATGGACACCCTGCGTGCCGAAGGCCTGGGCTTCCTGGGCGTGGCCGACAGCGCCACCCACCACGAGATGGCTGACCTGTACGCCAAGGCCCTGCCGGCCTACATCGCCAAGGGTATCGAATTCGAATTGCTGAACCCGATCCTGGCCACCTTCGACCTGGAAAAACTCGGCAAGGCGATCAACCACGAGCGCGACCAGCAGTTCACCTACCTGGGCCTGCAAACCCTGTACGACCGTTACTTCATCCACAAGGACGGTGTGCGCTTCGAACTGCCGCAAGTGTTCTTCATGCGCGTGGCCATGGGCCTGGCGATTGAAGAGAAGAACAAAGAAGACCGTGCCATCGAGTTCTACAACCTGTTGTCGTCCTTCGACTACATGTCGTCGACCCCGACCCTGTTCAACGCCGGCACCCTGCGTCCACAGCTGTCGAGCTGCTACCTGACCACCGTGCCGGATGACCTGTCGGGCATCTACCACGCGATCCACGACAACGCCATGCTGTCCAAATTCGCTGGCGGCCTGGGCAACGACTGGACCCCGGTGCGTGCCTTGGGTTCGTACATCAAGGGCACCAACGGCAAATCCCAGGGCGTTGTACCGTTCCTGAAAGTGGTCAACGACACCGCCGTTGCGGTCAACCAGGGCGGCAAGCGCAAAGGCGCTGTGTGTGCGTACCTGGAAACCTGGCACATGGACATTGAAGAGTTCATCGAGCTGCGCAAGAACACCGGTGATGATCGTCGTCGTACCCACGACATGAACACCGCCAACTGGATCCCTGACCTGTTCATGAAGCGTGTCTTCGATGACGGCCCGTGGACCCTGTTCTCGCCATCCGAAGTGCCGGACCTGCACGACCTGACCGGCAAGGCCTTCGAAGAGCGTTACGAGTACTACGAAGCCCTGTCCCAGTACCCAGGCAAGATCAAGCTGTTCAAGACCATCCAGGCCAAAGACCTGTGGCGCAAAATGCTGTCCATGCTGTTTGAAACCGGCCACCCATGGCTGACCTTCAAAGACCCGTGCAACCTGCGCAGCCCGCAGCAGCACGTGGGCGTGGTCCACAGTTCGAACCTGTGCACCGAGATCACCTTGAACACCAACAAGGACGAGATCGCCGTTTGCAACCTGGGTTCGATCAACCTGCCGAACCACATCGTCAACGGCAAGCTGGACACCGCCAAGTTGGAACGCACCGTCAACACCGCCGTTCGCATGCTCGATAACGTGATCGACATCAACTACTACTCGGTGCCACAGGCGCAGAACTCCAACTTCAAGCACCGCCCGGTCGGCCTCGGCATCATGGGCTTCCAGGACGCCTTGTACCTGCAGCACATTCCGTACGGTTCGGACGCTGCGGTCGAGTTCGCCGACAAGTCCATGGAAGCGGTCAGCTACTACGCGATCCAGGCTTCCTGCGACCTGGCCGACGAGCGCGGCGCCTACGAGACGTTCCAGGGTTCGCTGTGGTCCAAAGGCATTCTGCCGCTGGACTCGCAACAGATCCTGATCGAGCAGCGTGGCCAGAAGTACATCGACGTTGACCTGAACGAAACCCTGGACTGGGCGCCGGTACGTGCCCGTGTGCAGAAAGGTATTCGTAACTCCAACATCATGGCCATCGCACCGACCGCGACCATCGCCAACATCACTGGCGTATCGCAGTCGATCGAACCGACTTATCAGAACCTGTATGTGAAATCGAACCTGTCGGGCGAGTTCACCGTGATCAACCCGTACCTGGTTCGCGACCTCAAGGCTCGCGGCCTGTGGGACTCGGTCATGATCAACGACCTGAAGTACTACGACGGTTCGGTGCAGCAGATCGAGCGCATCCCGCAAGAACTCAAAGAGCTCTACGCGACGGCCTTCGAAGTGGACACCAAGTGGATCGTTGACGCCGCCAGCCGCCGTCAGAAGTGGATCGACCAGGCGCAGTCGCTGAACCTGTACATCGCCGGCGCATCGGGCAAGAAGCTCGACGTGACCTACCGCATGGCCTGGTACCGTGGCCTGAAAACCACTTACTACCTCCGTGCCCTGGCCGCGACCAGCACCGAGAAGTCGACCATCAACACCGGTAAGCTCAACGCTGTTTCCAGCGGCAACCACGGTGATGATTCGGTGCTGGCTGCTCCAGCCGGCCCGGCGCCAGTGCCAAAGGCTTGCGCGATTGATGAGCCGGATTGCGAAGCTTGCCAATAAGCTGAGCGGTGACTGAAAAGCCCGTTAACCGAAAGGTTGACGGGCTTTTTCGTTTTACTGCGGCGTGTACTCCAACATGCCCACAGCGTTATACAAATGCGTAGGCCCCACCCATTCTTATATCCTCCTTCTGAGGCCGGCCACCTCGTCCTCCCCACAACTCTACCTGCCCTCCCATCACCGCCATCGCATGGCCATCGTAATTCACAACACCCAACACACCAGTGGCAAGCTCGTTGCTCGAAGACTGCCTGTACAGGCCTTTGAGTCCTAAGCGATCCAGCGCTTCATGGTTGTGCTCACCATCATTCAAGCTTACCAAGGCATCCAAATAGCTTCTTTGGGCATTACCATCATTATCACCAGCCTCCCTCTGGCGATGCCCCTCCATCTGAGCCCGTTTCGCACTAGCGGCGTACAAGAAATTGGCATCGGTCATCATCGCCGGATCATTGCCCTCGAACCGAGCCTGTTCTGCTGCCTGCTTTAACTCACTCTTGCTCAAGTGCAGCTGGAACCCGTCCCGCATTTGCACATCCCAGCCATCGCCAGAGGCTTTCACGTCTTTGAAGATATCAGTAGGTTTCTGGCCAAACTTCATCATTGCGCCCTTAATGGCGGCAACCGTGGTGCAGTTTCCGTCCGGCCCTTGCTTGAAACCACTCCAGATGTTGCCGGGTTCTTTGCCCATGCCAGGTTTTTTCCCTGGGTTACTTTTGTCGGGAGTGTAGTTAGTGAACTGAGCCCCTTGAGTAAACGGTTTGTTGCTCATGGACTCTACGGAGCCAAAATTCTTGGGGCTCACTGGACCACCACCACCACCACCACCACCACCACCACCACCACCGGGTGATGGAGAAGGAGAAGGAGAAGGCGCCGGTGACGGCTCATCCGGGAACAAATCCGGAAACAACCTCTTCAACAACGCGAGCAAATCGCTGGAGGCGTCCTTCTTCAACGCTTCAAGGATCTCCTTGAACTTCTCCTCCCCCAGCTCCTTGCGTTTTTCATTGAGCTTGTCCCGCAAGTCCCGGGCGGTTTGGTTTTTATTGCCCTTTTCGGCTTCCTCCAACTGTTTGAGCATCTGGGCGACGGTTTTTTTATCGGCCTCTGCGTCATCCTTTTTTTCCTCTGTACGGCTTACGCCCCCCAGGTTTTGCCCCACACCGCCCACGCCATAACGCACACTTCCAGCCCCATGGCCAGACACCGACAGATCCCACATACCCAACCCCCGTAAGAACCCACACCTTTAAGCCCGATAAGTGGAAAAAACGGCGTGGTCGGTTCCAACAAAGGCCTGTCGGCTGGCAATCGCGCGCAAAGTGGGAATTGTTTCCGGTCAAAAAACACGCAAAAAAAAGCCCCTCGCAGGAGGGGCTTTTGTTCGCAGCAGCATCAGGTCATCTGAATAATGGTCTGCATGATGGTGCTTTGGGTGGAGATGGTCTTGGCGTTCGCCTGGTAGTTGCTCTGGGCCTTGATCAGGTCCACCAGCTCGTTGGTCAGGTTGACGTTGGAGTTTTCCAGGGACTTGGACACGATCGACCCCAAGGTGCCGGATTGCGGGGCGTCGTAACCCGGCTGGCCCGAGGCGAAGGTCTCTTTCCAGGTGGTGCCACCCGACGGCTGCAGGCCCTGTTCGTTATTGAAGCTGGCCAGGGAGAGCTGGCCAATGGACTTGCTCTGCTGGTTGCTGAAAGTGGCGAACAGCACGCCGTTACCGTCGATGTTCAGGCCGGTGATCTGGCCGGTGGCGTAGCCATCGGTGACCGGAGGATTACGGTAGGTGGCCGAGTTGTACTGGGTGATGTTGCCCATGTTGATGGCAATCCCGCCAGGGTTGGCATTCGCGCCGTTTTGGGTCCACACACCATTGGTCACGGTACCCGGCACCCAGCCGGTCAGCTGCAAGGTGGTGCTGGAGGTGGTACCGGTGACAATCCCGGTGAGCTTGCCGGCACCGTCAAAGCTCAATGTCGACGCCACTGGAGGTGTGGAGCCCGTGCCGGTAGGCGCCGAACCGTCAGGGTTACGGCCATCGATGAGGGTGTAGGACTTCCAGGTGTTGGAATCCGTTTTGACCAGGTACTGCACCATTGGGTGTGCGTTGCCCTGGGTGTCGTACAGCGTAGTGTTGTACTGGGTGCTGAACGAGCTGGACTCGGTTGGATCGAACGGGTGGGCCGCCTGGTCGATCACCGGCGAGGAAGAGTTCAGGTTACTGGTGGAATCCACTTTAGTGGAGGCCTTGGGCGGCAGGTTCGACAGGTTCAATTGCAGGTCGGTCAGCGCGCCTTTGACGATGTTGCCATCAGCATCCGCTGCGTAGCCTTGCAGGCGCGAGGTGCCGGTGTTGTTGGTGATATAGCCGTCTTTGTCCGCACGGAAGGTGCCGCTGCGGGTGTATTCCAGCGAACCGTCACTGCCCTTCTGCACGAAGAAACCGCCGCCCTGGATCGCCATATCCAACAAGCCGCCGGTGTTGTTGACGTCACCCTGGGTGAACTGCTGGGACACTGCCGCCAGGTTCACGCCGCTGCCGACACTGTTCTGGCCGGTGCCCAGCTTGGACGCTGCATAGATGTCGGAAAATTCCGCGCGGGACGCTTTGAAACCGGTGGTCGCAACGTTGGCAATGTTGTTGCCGGTCACGTCCAGTTGTTTGTTGGCCGCATAGAGGCCGCTAAGGCCGATGTTAAAAGACATGTTTCTCTCCTTCTGCCGTATTTAGCCGGCTCTATGTACCGATAGTCTGAATTTGCGACAGCTTGACGCTGCCCATGCCGCCTGCAAGGTTGAGCAGCATTTCGCCGCCGGTCTTGCTCAACGTCACGCTAGTGACCGTTGCCGGCAGCGACGTCAACAGGGCAACCGAGTCGCCTTTGTCATTCTTGGTGCTGGCCGCGAAGGTGTAAGTGCCGGCGGGGGCGACTTCGCCCTTGTCGTTCTTGCCATCCCAGATAAAGCTTGAATCGCCGGCGCTTTGGGCGCCCATGTCGATGGTGCGCACCACGTTGCCGTCTTTGTCGGTGATTTTCACCGAGACGTTGCCCGTCGCTGCCGTCACTGCCACCGAGCCGGTCATGCTTTTGCTGGTATCCACCATGGCCTTGTCGGTCTGGGTGATGATCGAACGCCCGACCAGCGACGACGCCTGCAGCGCTTGGGAAGAGCTGAAGTTGCTGGAGATCGCATTCACCGAGTCGTTCAGGGTGTTGATGCCTTCCAGGCTGCTGAATTGCGCCAACTGCGCCACGAAGGCGCCGTTGTCTTGAGGCGACAGCGGGTTCTGGTTTTTCAGCTGGGTCACCAGCAATTGCAGGAACGCGTCCTTGCCCAGCGCCTGGTTGCCCGTAGCCGCCTTGGCGGCACCATCAAGGCCGCTGTTATCTGTAGCAGTCTTGACCTTAGAGTTGAACAGGTCCTGAACCGCCGAGTTGGGTGTAGAAGTGGTATCAACAATGGCCATTATTTGGCGCCCCTTATCACTGACCCAGGGTCAGGACCTTCTGCATCATGGTTTTGGCGGTGTTCATCATTTCCGCGTTGGTCTGGAACGAGCGGCTGGCGGAAATCATGTCGGCCATTTCCTCGACCACGTTGACGTTGGGGTAGTACACATAGCCCTTTTCGTTCGCGGCGGGATGGTTCGGCTCGTAGCGGGCTTCCAGGTTGCTCTGGTCCTCGACCACGCCGAGTACCTGCACGCCTTGGCCGGCCGCATCCTGATTCTGGAACAGCGAATCACCGCTGCCGCTCTGGCCGGCCTGGCCACCCTGAAACATGGTGGCGAACACCGGGTGGCGGGCGCGGTAGGTCTGGTCAATGCTCGAAGACACGGTCTCGGCGTTGGCGATGTTACTGGCGACGGTGTTCAAACGCGTGGTCTGCGCGCTCATGCCACTGCCGGCAATATTGAAAACACTGGCGAGGGACATGGCTTACTCTCCGCGCAGGGCTGACATCAGCCCTTTGAATTTGCTGTTAAGCAGGGTGAAGCTGGCCTGAAAGTTCACCGAGTTCTCGGCGTAGGCCGATTGCTCCAGCTGGGCGTCGACGGTGTTCTGGTCGATTGATGGCTGCATCGGCGTGCGATACAGCAGCGACTCATCACCATTGCCCAGGCCTTGCGCTTCGATATGACGGCTGTTGGTCATGTTCAAGGCGAAGGTGCCGTTTTTAGTCTTGTCCTGCTGCGCGGCGAGCACGGCGGAAAAGTCCAAGTCCCGAGCCTTGTAGTTCGGGGTGTCGGCGTTGGCAATGTTGTTGGCCAGGACTTCGGCACGCTGAGCGCGAAAGCCCAGGGCTTGTTCGTGGATACCGAGCGCTTTATCGAAGCTGATGCTCATGGCGGAAACCTTTAGGCTGACCTGCTTTTCGTATCTGGGTTATAGCAAGGCCCATGCCAATTCGCTGAATGCCCGTAAATCAAGGGGTTGCGCGGGGTTTGCCGGCGGCAATGCCAGAAAAGCGGCAATGGGCTTCCGCGTGGCGCCAGTAAAGCGGCAATGGCGGTTGCCGCTTTTACAGCCGGTGGCAAACGCTAAACAGGCTGGCCCAGCGCGCCGGAGGCTTTGACCGTTTGTCTGCACTGTCATTTCTGACAGTTGTCGCGCCTGCCCTTCTACGCGCCTTATCTGGCAACCCCTACACGCGTAAAGCAGAGGCACAACATGCTGACTATTCCTCCCCTCCGATTCGTCCTGCAGGACAACGCGCTACCCATTCCAAACCTGCAGACCAGATTGCTGATCGGTAAAACAGTTGAAATGACTTGCGCCGCTGCCATCAAGACGGGTGATTTGATCGTCGCAAACCTGATCGGCGATAACGGCAAAACGTACAACCTGAGCTATGAGGCAGAGGAAGACGAGGCCGAGCTCACCTTTCCGGTACCCAAATCAATCATTACCCGTAAGTCAGGCACCAATGTGTTTTTATTGCTACGCATTCGGCGTGGCATCCGCGACGTGTACTTTGCGCCGACGTCAACCGTGTCCATCGATGCAGGCGTGATTGTTGTGCCTCTTCCTGGCACAGTGTGGGATTTCGCCGATGGCACGTTCCAACGCTGGTTAGCTCAGTCAGTTTATGCAGGCGGGGCGCTGCACGTCGTCAGCAGCAGCGTGGTCGTTGACCTGCCCAGCAGCCAGGTAACCGCCGCTCACATCATCACTCGACCCATATCGGTCATCGCAGGGCGCACCTACGATTTCAGCTTTGATGTCTTGGGTGGCACACCCGCTGGAGATGGCTCGACGCTGTACCTGACGATTAACGGCAGGCGAATCGGTGCCAACGTACAAAACATAACCAACGCATTAACACAAACCGGAACCGGGACATTTCCCGCAGTTGCAACCGAAACTGTGTATTTGGGTATTTTCAACGGGAGCATCCCCGGCAAGGACAATCTTCTCTTCCTGGGCAATATCCGAATGACACCCAGGCCCTAACCACCGCCCGTAAAAAACTGGCGCTTGGCGCACATAAAAAAGGGAAGCCTTCGCGGGGCTTCCCGTTTTTTTATGCTCAAGTCACCTTCACTTGGCCTGATAAATGATGCCAGGGCTGCATTGCACCATCTGGTAATGGTCCGGTAGCCCGTT
The DNA here is from genome assembly GCF_030687515.1 of Pseudomonas sp. FP2338. Classification (NCBI taxonomy): domain Bacteria; kingdom Pseudomonadati; phylum Pseudomonadota; class Gammaproteobacteria; order Pseudomonadales; family Pseudomonadaceae; genus Pseudomonas; species Pseudomonas sp. FP2338. The sequence continues at coordinate 4,868,082 of NZ_CP117436.1, forward strand.
GAGCGCTTCGGACGCGCCAAGAAACAGGTAGCCCCCGCGCTTGAGCGTACCGTGAATGCGCAGCAGGATGTCCTTCTTCACCTCTGCCGAGAAGTAGATCAGCACATTGCGGCAGAACACCATGTCGAACTTGCCGAGGCTGGCATAGCTGTCGAGCAGGTTGAACGAGCGAAACTCCACGCGGCTCTTGATCGGTGCCTTGACCGCCCAACGCCCGGCCCCTTTGGGGTCGAAGAAGCGTTGCAGGCGCTCCTGGGACAAACCACGGCCCAGGGCCAGGCTGTCGTACTCGCCGGTTTTGCAATTGGTGAGCATGGTGCCGGACAAATCGGTGGCGACAATTTGCGCGCCGGCCTTCAATTGGCCCATGTTCGTGCGCTCGAACTCATCGATCGACATCGAGATCGAGTACGGTTCCTGCCCCGAAGAACAGGCGGCCGACCAGATGCGCAGGCGCTGGCCGGGGCTGGCCTTGATGGCCTCCGGCAGCACTTTGTTCTTGAGCACTTCAAAGGGGTAGGTATCCCGAAACCACAAGGTTTCGTTGGTGGTCATGGCATCTACCACCATTTCCTTAAGCCCACTGCGCGGCTGGCCCTGGATGCGCTGCACCAACTCGCCCAGGGACTTGATGCCCTGCTGCTCCATCAGTTTGTTGAGACGGCTGGATACCAGGTACTGCTTGTTTTCACCGAGCAATATGCCACAGGCTTTTTCCAGGAAGACCCGGAACTGTTCGAAATCCAAATTACCCGTAGACACTGATACCGCCTCTTAAATCGTGTGACCGCCAGGAGGAAATCCCCCTAGCCGTGATCTGCTGCCTTGATCCGGTCGACTACCCGGGATGCCAGGTCATCAGGGCGGAATTTGGCCAGGAAGTCATCAGCACCGACTTTCTTGACCATCGCCTGATTGAATACGCCCGACAAGGAAGTATGCAGGATGATATGCAATTTTTGCATGCGTGGGTCGTTACGTATCTCGGCCGTGAGGGTGTAGCCGTCCATTTCCGGCATTTCAATGTCGGAGATCATCATCAGGAACTCTTCTTCCGGCTTCTTGCCTTCGTCCACCAGCTTGCGCAGGTAATCCAAGGCCTGGCGACCATCGTTCAAGGCCACCACTTCCACACCGACGGTTTGCAGGCAACGGCTGACCTGCTTGCGCGCCACCGAGGAGTCATCCACCGTCAGCACACGCAGTGACACTGCCTTGTGCGCAGTTTCGGCGTCTACTACGCCAACCGAAATGGTTTCCGAGGTGGGGGCGACTTCGGCGAGGATCTTTTCCACGTCGATGATTTCGACCAATTGGTTGTCGACCCGCGTCACCGCCGTGAGGTAGTGATCGCGTCCGGTGCCCTTGGGCGGCGGATGGATCTCCTCCCAGTTCATGTTAACGATGCGTTCCACCGAGCGCACCAGGAAACCCTGGGTCTTGGTGTTGTATTCGGTGATGATCACAAAGGGGCTTTCGCGGTCCTGCAACCCCGAGGAACCGGTGGCCATGGCCAGGTCGAGAATCGGAATGGTCGCGCCTCGGATATTCGCTACGCCGCAGACCACCGGGCTGGATTTAGGCAATATGGTCAGCTTGGGGCACTGCAGCACCTCCCGCACTTTAAACACATTGATGCCGTACAGCTGCTTGCCGTCCAGGCGAAAAAGCAACAGTTCCAGGCGATTCTGCCCTACCAGCTGTGTGCGCTGGTTTACTGAGTCCATTACTCCTGCCATGCCTTGACTCCTACGCTAAAACCTTTGGCTATACCTACAAGGGCAACGACGCTCACCCAACACTAAACGGCACGGGCTTTGCTATTTATTGGTCTATGAACCTTAAAACGACAGTTTTCCGACGCATCCCACGGTATCGCAGATTGCTCTGCGCAACGATGGCTTTGCTTGCCTTGGGCTCGGGCACCACGGCTCGCGCAGATAATGTCACCTTGCCTGATCTCCTTATCGGCGTCACCCAAGGCTTTCTTGAGTTCACTGTAGAAGATTATCTGGCGACCACCCAAACACCGGGGCGTTACGAAATCCAGGTCAACCAACTGGACCCGCGCCTGCGCATGCCCATGTGCGACAAGGAATTGACGGCCAGCCTCGAAAGCCCGGCCCAGCCCATCGGCCGCGTGACGGTAAAAGTGCGCTGCGAGGGCGCCTCACCCTGGACCGTATTTGTGCCGGCGCAGGTCAAACTGTTCCGCGACGTAGTGGTCGTCACGCGCCCGCTCAAACGCACCGGCATCATTGGTTTTGAAGACGTGGCCCTGCGTGAACGCGACATCAGCCTGATCAACCAGGGCTACCTCACCGCTGTGGACCAAGCCATCGGGCAGAAACTGACCCGACCAATGGTCACCGACCAGGTCATTACGCTGGTGCATCTGGAACAGGCTGAGGTGATTCGCAAAGGCGACCAGGTGGTGATTTCCGCCAGCAGCGGCGGGCTGACGGTAAAAATGCCGGGCGAGGCGCTGTCCAATGGCGGGATGAGCGAGCAGATCCGGGTCAAGAACCTCAATTCCAACCGTGTGATCAAGGCGCAGGTGACGGCGCCGGGCCAGGTCGAGGTGGCACTATAGATCACTGGTGTGAAACGCCAGGTTTTCCTACACTGTGCGTGGGATGTCGACCTGTACAGGTTTATTGTCAATCGGGCCTAAAGTTTGTCCGGGTATGGCCGAAAACATGGCAAGCGTCCAAATACCCAGAGGTTTTTTTAACATGGTCATTGATTTCAGTCGTTTAAATAACACCCAGGCTTTGCCGGGCAATACGCGCACCAGCGGGGCAAAGGACGGCGTAGAAGCCAAGTCCCAGCCAGCACCTGCCGCCAAGGCAGAACAGGCCAGCGCCAGCCAGAGCGGGGAATCGGTACACCTGAGCAATGAGGCTCAACAGTTGCAGAAGGTCACTGACTCGTTGCGCGATCAACCCGTTGTCAATAAAGCCCGCGTGGCCGAATTGAAGCAGGCAATCGCTGATGGCAGCTATAAAGTCGACAGCAACCGTGTAGCCAGCAAGCTGCTTAACTTCGAAGCCGAGCGCTAGGCAAAGGCCTGCGCAGGGCTTGTGGACGCTTAAAACCCAAGGCCAGCCATGCACCACGACGAACATTTGCTTGAACTGATCATTGATGATCTGGCGCCGACGCAACTTTTGCTCGAGCTGCTCAAAGAAGAATCCCTGGCCCTCTATGGCCGGGATATGCGCTTGCTGGAAGAAATCCTGGCGCGCAAACAGTCGCTGATCGTGCTGCTGGAGCAGCATGGCAAGAAGCGCAGCGAAATTCTCATCAGCCTCGGCCTGCCGGCTGATCATGACGGCCTGGCACAACTGGCCAGCCACTCCTCGGTAGGCGATCAGTTGCTGGCGCAGAGCACCGCACTCAATCAATTGCTGGCCCAGTGCCAGGAAGCCAACCTGCTCAACGGCCAGTCGATCCAGCTGCAGCAGGCTACGACCGCCAACCAGTTGCGCATACTCCACGGCGGAGAGCCTCCAGCTCTGTACAACGCCCAGGGTTCCACCTCGCGCCTGGTCAAGCCAAGCACCCGCAGCCAAGCCTGACACCGGTTTACAGCGCGCCCTATCCAAGGCGCGTTACATACTGGCAAAATGCCGGTTCTTGCGTGTAGTCGTATTTTGCCTGGAGATGGAAGAACCGTGTTCAACGCCCTTAATGCGGAAGATGCTCCGCAGCCACCCAAGGTGCTCACCACGCCTCTGGAAATCGCCAGCACGTTGCGGATGCTGCAAGAAAGCCATGACCCGCTGATCATCACTTTTCATGAACGCAGCCAGCGGTTCCAAAGCTATCTGGTGGATATTGATCGGGACAGCAAAACGCTCGCCCTCGACGAAATGATCCCCCGCGACGGTGAACGCTACCTTGAGAATGGCGAACCGTTCCGCATTGAAGGTTTCCATGATGGCGTGCGAATCGCCTGGGAAAGCAACGGCACGCTGACCATCAGTGAAAAAGGCGGCCACCGCATCTACACCGGCAGCATGCCCGACGAGGTGGTCTACCATCAGCGTCGCAATGCCTTTCGCGCCGCATTGAAGCTGGCCCAACTGGTCAGCATCGAGCTGGGTGGCGAAAAGCTCAAGGCACCGATCAGCGGCAAGCTGCTGGACATCTCCGCCACCGGCTGCAAGCTGCGTTTTGAAGGCGACATCGCCGATCGCCTGCAACTGGGCCAGGTCTATGACCGCTTTATCGCCGCCCTGCCCTTCGGCAGCATGACCACCTCGGTGGAACTGCGTTACCTGCACTTCGAAGACAAGATCAACACCACCTTCGCCGGCGTGCGCTTTCACAATATGAGCGGCTTGGTACAGCGCCAGGTTGAACGTTTTGTGTACCAGCTGCAGCGCGAAGCGCGGCGCTTTGACAAGGACGACGACTTTTAAACCTTAAAGGCCGCGTCAATAAAAACGGGCAGATCCTGATGGGATCTGCCCGTTTTTGCTTTCAGGGGCGCGCCCTGCTCAAGTCATGAGGATGCTCGTCCGGCCCCAGAGGCTCCGGCGGCCCTTCAAAAGCGGGTTCATCCGCAGGTTGTTGCGGGTCAGTTTCGGTTTCAGGTTCCGGCTCAGGCACGATGCTCTGCATTTGCTCCTGCACCACCGCCTCATCCACCCGCGGGTCGAGGCACGCCACCAGCGGCGAGCTGGACATACTGTCAGGCATCGCCACGTGATGCAGCGGCGCATCGTCCACCTGATGCAGGTTGGTCACCGCCTTCGGCCGGATCCGCCATACCAGGATCAATGCACACAGGCTGAAAAACGCATACAGCATGTGGCTGCCGAACAGCTTCATCACCACACCCGCCAACAGCGGCCCGACACTCGCGCCGATGCCGTAGGTCACCAGCAACATGGCCGTCAGCGACACGCGGCGATCACCTTCCACATGGTCATTGGAGAACGCCACCGCCAAGGGATACAGGCAGAACTGCACCAGGGAACACAGGAAGCCGGCCACGAACAGTACTTCCAGCGGCACCTGGGTCATTACGGCCAACGGCAACGCCGCCACCGCCAGGCACAAGGCAAAGCAGCGAATCAGCAAAGCGCGGTCATAGCGGTCCGACAACCAGCCCAATGGCCACTGCACCAACAGACCGGCAAAAATGCAGCTACCCATAAACAGACCGACTTGCTCGGTGCTCAAGCCTTGCTGCGAGGCATACAGCGGCGCCAGGCCGTAGAACGAGCCGACGATCAGCCCCGCGCCCAGCACCGTGCTCAGCGACTGCGGCACACGCTTGATAAAGAAGCGCGGCTCCATGGGCGCCGGGTGCAGCGGCGCCGGGTGAATACGTCGGGTCATGGCCACCGGCACCAGGCACAAGGCAAAGCACAACGCCACCAGCATGAGCAACTCAAGGCCAAGCTCAGGGTGCATGACCAGGATCAACTGACCCAGCACCAGCCCGAGATAAGACGCGATCATGTAACCGCTGAACACCACGCCACGCTGCTTGGCGTCCGCCTGCTCATTGAGCCAGCTTTCGATGACCATGTACTGGCACATCATCCCCAGGCCCACGATCATCCGCAGCACAATCCAGGCCGGCAGCCAGTTGATGAGGCCATGGCCTAACACCGCCGCGCCGACAATCCCGGCACAGGTGGCATACGCGCGAATATGGCCGACGCGAGCGATAAGCCGATGGCCGATCTTGCCGCCCAGCACCAGGCCGAAGTAGTTGGCCGCCATCAAGGCACCCACCCACAGGCTGTCGACGTGGTCGGCTGCCAGACGCAAGGCAAGGTAAGTGCTGAGCAGGCCGGACCCGATCAACATCATCAAGGAGGCGAAATAAAGGGCTCGAAAAGATTTCCAGATCTGGCGCATCGGCGTTCCGAGCGGCTCCTTGAAGTGAGGGACAGGGCTATCAGCATGATAGTCCGGGGTTGCCGGGAGCGGACAGAAGCAGCGGGCCGTTTTCCGGGGAATATTTTTGCTTAATCGTTCAGACGCTGCCTGGTTGCATGCAAGGTACATATGCAACGTACAAAAGTACGCGAAACACACGGCGCCCCTGCTGTGAACCCTGACAGGCGGCAAGGTTCGACCGGTGTTGCCGGCGCGCACAAAAAAGCCCTGCCAGGACAACCTGTGCAGGGCTTTTGAAGATGGTGTCCCAGGGCCGGTTCGAACGGCCAACCTTCCCCTTAGGAGGGGGATGCTCTATCCAATTGAGCTACTGGGACAAATGACAGCCATCGGGCACGGGGCACTGCGACGGACGGCGTGCATGTTAACGGCCGAGGTGGGTTTTGTCATGTCGTCCGTGGGCTTTTTGAGTGTAGGCCGATCCTTGTTCTGCCGATGCGCGCTTTGCCCGGCAGCCACGGGGCCCGAACCCTGTCGTGCAAAATGCACTACCCCAAAGTGCCATCATTGCAAATTGCATCCTGGCGATGCTTTCGAGTAGACTCAAGGCATTGATTTTATTGAAATAATAGATTGGCACGGGACCTGCAATACTTCTCCTACAAACCCATTCAGCCACGGCGTTTAGCGGAGAACATGACCATGAACAGTGCCCTTCTGTTAGCCCTCAACACCATAGCCCTGGCTGCACTGGTGATGTTTCATTTTCAATCGACCGGCAGTAATGATCCTGCACAGATCAGCCAGGCCGTGCCGCACCACCTGCAACAACGCCCGCAATTGGCGGTGATGACGCCCAACGCGCAATCGCCGGTACGCCTGACCCAAGGCACCCAGACTGCACCGGCATCCGAACATTGGGTTTTCTAAGGAAGCCATTCATGAGCAAATCCGCCTGGCTGTTTTTGTGCCTGACTATCGCCACTGGCGTTCTGGGCCTGGGCGCCACCTCTGAAGATGGGCAAACCGCTGCAACTGTTGCTGTAGGCGTGTTCACAAGCCTGCTCCTGTTGACGCTTTTCATGGGCCGCAAAATCAAGTTCGATCCAGTTTTGCGCTGACCCTGCGCCGCACCTTCCCCCTTCGACCTTATGTCGCCCCGCCCTCGCAAATCGGCAAATTGCCACTAGTCTTAAAGATAAGGGCAAAAGGCCACTTTGCTTTAGGATGTGCGGCCTCATCCCCTGTGCTGGCCTGGACTTACGGGAAGTTCCATTGCGGAATGACCCGTTTGAAAGTTTTCCAACCAGTCCGCAAAAATACAAATGAGTGCTGGCATTAAGCCTTTAGTCAGTTCAATATTTGTCACAGAATTGACGCCAAGGAACTGTCAAATCTGAGGCATGATGCGGCCTCTTTGCAATTCGGGTTGAACTTTGGTCGTGAGCCTTGTCTTAACACTCATCTTGCGGCCAATTCCAAAAACCGCTCCCCTGAACTAACCGGTTAAATATATGCGCCCATTGAAACAGGCAATTTATTCCAGCCGTACGGCTGACAAGTTCGTCGTACGTCTGCCAGACGGAATGCGGGAACGCATTGCCGAGGTGGCTCGCAATCATCACCGCAGCATGAACTCCGAAATCATCGCGCGCCTGGAGCAAAGCCTTATTCAGGAAGGTGCGTTGGGCGAAGAGTTGAGCATGCGCCTGGACAGCCCTGAGCTGTCACTGCACGAACGCGAACTGCTGCAGCGTTTTCGTCAGCTCTCCCATCGCCAGCAAAATGCTCTCGTCTCGCTTATCGCGCACGACGTTGAGGCGGCCGCAGAAGCCAATTGATCTGCAACTGAAAGCCGAAGCCAGCGCTATGCTGGCTTTTTTTTGCGTGAAATTTGAGGGACACGGCAGAGGGCAGTGTGGGAGCGGGCGTGCTCGCGAATGCGGTGGATCAGTTAGCAGACATTTCGACTGCTACACCGCATTCGCGAGCACGCCCGCTCCCACATGGGATCAGAGCAGAAAGATCGTCGCCAAGCCCAGGAAGATGAAGAAGCCACCGCTGTCGGTCATGGCCGTGATCATCACACTGGCACCCATGGCCGGGTCACGCCCCAGACGCGCCAGCGTCATGGGGATCAACACGCCCATCAGCGCCGCCAACAGCAGGTTGAGGGTCATGGCTGCCGTCATCACCACGCCCAGTGACCAACTGCCGTACAGCAAGTAAGCCACCACACCGATCACGCCGCCCCACACCAAACCGTTGATCAGGCCCACGGCCAACTCTTTGCGCAACAGGCGCGAGGAATTGGCCGTACTGACCTGGTCCAGTGCCATGGCACGCACAATCATGGTGATGGTCTGGTTACCGGAGTTGCCCCCAATACCCGCCACGATCGGCATCAACGCCGCGAGGGCGACAAGCTTCTCGATGGAGCCTTCGAACAGCCCGATCACGCGCGAAGCAATGAACGCCGTGATCAGGTTGATCGCAAGCCACGCCCAACGGTTATGCAGGGAGCGCCAGACTGACGCAAAAATATCTTCCTCTTCACGCAGACCCGCCATGTTGAGGACTTCGGTTTCACTCTCTTCACGAATCAGGTCGACCATTTCATCGATGGTCAAACGGCCAATCAGCTTGCCGTTCTTGTCGACCACCGGCGCGGAGATCAAGTCATAACGCTCAAATGCCTGGGCGGCCTCGTAGGCGTCTTCATCCGGGTGAAAACTCACCGTATCGCTGGCCATCAGATCCGCTACTTTCTTTTCCGGATCATTGACCAGCAGACGCTTGATCGGCAACACGCCCTTGAGAATGCCTTCGTAGTCGACCACGAACAATTTGTCAGTATGGCCCGGCAGTTCTTTGAGGCGACGCAGGTAACGCAAGACCACTTCCAGGCTGACGTCTTCGCGGATGGTGACCATCTCGAAGTCCATCAGTGCGCCAACCTGATCCTCGTCATAAGACAACGCGGAGCGCACACGCTCGCGCTGTTGGCTGTCGAGGGCCTCCATCAATTCATGGACAACATCACGCGGCAGCTCAGGCGCCAGGTCAGCCAGTTCGTCGGCGTCCATCTCCTTGGCGGCGGCCAGGAGCTCGTGATCATCCATGTCGGCGATCAGGGTTTCACGGACCGAGTCGGATACTTCGAGGAGGATGTCGCCGTCGCGGTCAGCCTTGACCAGCTGCCACAGGGTCAGTCGATCATCCAGCGGCAAGGCTTCAAGAATATAAGCGACGTCGGCAGAGTGCAGGTCATCGAGCTTGCGCTGCAGCTCAACGAGGTTTTGCCGGTGAACCAGGTTTTCGACGCGGTCGTGGTGCGGACCTTCCTGGCGATGCGTGAGGTCTTCGACCACGCGCTGACGCTGCAGCAGCTCGATGACTTGAGCCAGGCGATCCTGCAGGCTGTCTTGTGTTTTCTTTACTTCTACTTCGGTCATAGGCGAACTCCACTCCCAGCAGCGGGGCACGCCGGAAGGATCAATCAGTCAATTCATGATTGGTAAAGCGGGGTACTGAGCAACTACTGGGTAAGTCCATGGAGGTATTCCACAAGCCCCGGCGGGGCTGACGGGCGCAATGATACACGCTGCGCACGCTTTTAACGTTAAAAAACTGGAAAGAACAAGCGCTTGCGAGCCAAAGCTGAGCATCGGCTGCATCTATGAACTGCGACGACGCAGCCCGGAAGGAAAACACATGAGGAAGGAAGAAAGAGCTGAAATCCTACACAAACCCCAGACGGCAAAAAGCCCGCACTAGGCGGGCTTTTTGTTTGTATGGTGCACTCGACAGGATTCGAACCTGTGACCGCTCGGTTCGTAGCCGAGTACTCTATCCAGCTGAGCTACGAGTGCAGATTGTGTTTTTAGACCAGATCACAACTGGTTGAAGCCAAGTCACCTGCATCGCTGCAACTGACTCTTAAATGGTGCACTCGACAGGATTCGAACCTGTGACCGCTCGGTTCGTAGCCGAGTACTCTATCCAGCTGAGCTACGAGTGCATTTGTTGCCGCGCATTATAGGCCGTTCAATCTCTATGTAAAGCTATTTTTTCGTTTAATTTCAACAACTTAGCGAAAAAACCAGATTGCAACGTACTAAGCAAATAATGGCGGAGAACGGGGGATTCGAACCCCCGACACCCTTTTGAGGTGTACTCCCTTAGCAGGGGAGCGCCTTCGGCCACTCGGCCAGCTCTCCGCAACACGGGGCGTATATTAACCACGTTCATCCCCGTTTGCAAACATAAAAAACGATAAAAATTAAAGGCTTGGTTCTTCGTCCTTCTCTTTCTTGATCCGCAGGTAGATTTCCTCGCGGTGGACCGCTACCTCTTTCGGAGCGTTAACCCCGATACGCACTTGATTGCCTTTGACGCCGAGCACAGTCACGGTGATTTCGCCATCACCGATAATCAGGCTTTCTGCGCAACGACGAGTCAGAATCAGCATACCTTTCACCTCACGCATTTCAGTTCAGGAACAACAGTCTGCAAAAAAAAGGCGTTCGACCCATGACCTGACGGCCATAGCCCTAACGGCCTAAGTATTGTCGAGCGCACGCAAAAGACCATGCGCCCCACAAAAAAATGAAAGGCGCGGTAAACCGCGCCTTCCTGGCATTGCCTTACTCGCCTTGTCGCGCCGGCGCGTCCAGCTCAAAAGCGGTGTGCAGCGCGCGTACAGCCAGCTCCAGGTACTTCTCCTCAATCACCACCGAGACTTTGATTTCCGAGGTGGAGATCATCTGGATGTTGATGCTTTCCTTGGCCAGCGCCTCGAACATGCGGCTGGCAACGCCGGCATGGGAACGCATGCCCACGCCCACGATCGACACCTTGGCAATCTTGGTGTCGCCGACCACTTCACGGGCGCCAATCTCGCTCGCAGTGTTCTGCAGGATACGCTCGGCTGCATCGTACTCGTTGCGGTGCACGGTGAAGGTGAAATCGGTGGTGTTATCGTGCGAAACGTTCTGCACGATCATGTCGACTTCAATGTTCGCGCCGCTGATAGGGCCGAGGATCTTGAAGGCCACGCCCGGGGTGTCTGGCACGCCACGGATCGTCAGCTTGGCTTCATCGCGGTTGAAAGCGATGCCGGAAATGATCGGCTGTTCCATGGATTCCTCTTCATCAATAGTAATGAGGGTGCCCGGACCCTCTTTGAAGCTGTGCAATACGCGCAGCGGAACGTTGTACTTGCCGGCGAACTCCACCGCACGGATCTGCAACACCTTGGAACCGAGGCTGGCCATCTCCAGCATCTCTTCAAAGGTGATCTTGTCCAGGCGCTGGGCCACGGACACCACACGCGGGTCGGTGGTGTACACGCCGTCCACATCAGTATAGATCTGGCATTCATCGGCCTTGAGCGCCGCTGCCAGTGCCACACCGGTGGTATCCGAACCGCCACGCCCGAGGGTCGTGATGTTGCCCTGCTCGTCCACACCCTGGAAGCCTGCTACAACTACCACGCGGCCGGCTTTCAGATCTGTGCGGATTTTCTGATCATCGATCTGCAGGATGCGAGCCTTGGTATGCGCGCTGTCGGTGAGGATGCGCACCTGGCTGCCCGTGTAGGACACCGCCGGCACGCCACGCTTGTTCAGCGCCATGGCCAGCAAGGCGATGGTCACCTGCTCGCCGGTGGACACGATCACATCCAGCTCACGCGGCAGCGGCTGTTGATCACCACTGATTGCCTTGGCCAGATCGATCAGGCGATTGGTCTCGCCGCTCATGGCCGACAGCACCACCACCAGATCATCGCCGGCGTCGCGGAATTTCTTAACCTTGTCGGCGACCTGCTCGATTCTTTCGACGGAACCGACCGAAGTGCCTCCAAATTTCTGTACGATCAAAGCCATTTCTAAGCCGCCTCAGCCCGTAAAGGGGCGCCCAATAAACAAATCTTCCAGCACCCAAACGAGCCCATGACTAGACCATGGGCCCGCTAACAGTGCCTTAAATGCCGGCCTCGACAAACGGCACGGTCAGGGCCAGGGCCGCGTCCAGGGAGCCTGCGTCTACACCACCGCCTTGCGCCATGTCCGGACGACCACCGCCCTTCCCGCCCACTGCCGCAGCGGCTTGCTTCATTAAATCACCGGCCTTGAGTTGGCCGGTCAGGTCTTTGGTTACACCGGCAACCAGAACGACCTTTTCCTCATGGACACCGCCGAGCAGGATCACTGCGCGGCCGAGCTTGTTCTTCAACTGATCGACCAAGGCCAACAGCGCCTTGCCGTCCTGGCCGTCCAGGCGCACAGCCAGCACTTTCACGCCCTTGACGTCCAGCGCGGAGGCCGACAGATCGTCGCCCGCTGCGCTCGCCGCCTTGGCTTGCAACTGCTCCAGCTGTTTTTCCAATGCACGGTTGCGCTCCAGCACGGCCGACAGCTTGTCGATCAGGTTGTCACGGCTGCCCTTGACCAGGCCGGCCGCTTCCTTGAGTTGTTCTTCCGCCGCATTGAGGTAGGCCAGGGCCGCAGCACCGGTGACCGCTTCAATACGACGCACACCGGAGGCCACACCGCCTTCGCTGATGATTTTCAGCAGGCCGATATCGCCGGTACGGTTGGCGTGGATACCGCCACACAGCTCCACCGAGAAGCTGCCGCCCATGCTCAGTACGCGCACTTCGTCGCCGTACTTCTCGCCAAACAGCGCCATGGCGCCTTTCTTCCTGGCGGTCTCGATATCGGTTTCTTCGGTTTCAACCGGGGTGTTCTTGCGAATCTCGGCGTTGACGATGTCTTCCAGTGCCTTGATCTGCTCAGGCTTGATCGCTTCAAAGTGGCTGAAGTCGAAACGCAGGCGCTGGCTGTCCACCAACGAACCCTTCTGCTGCACATGCTCACCCAATACCTGGCGCAACGCAGCGTGCAGCAAGTGAGTGGCGGAATGGTTCAAAGCAGTTGCATGCCGCACGTCGGCATCGACTTGAGTGTCAACCGGCGCACCGACCGTCAGGTTGCCCAACACCAGCACACCGTGGTGCAGGAACGCGCCGCCGGTCTTGGTGGTATCACGCACTTCAAAACGCCCGGAGGTCGAACTGAGGAAACCGCAGTCACCCACCTGGCCGCCGGACTCGGCGTAGAACGGCGTCTGGTCCAGTACCACTACCGCTTCTTCGCCTTCGCTCAATACGTCGACCGACTTGCCGTCTTTGTAGATGGCCACGATCTTGGCCGCGCCCACGGTCGCCGCGTAGCCGGTGAACTCGGTGGGTACGTCAACCTTGACCAGGGTGTTGTAGTCCAGGCCAAAGGAGCTGGCGGAACGGGCACGCACGCGCTGGGCTTCCATCTCACGCTCAAAACCCGCCTCATCGACGGTCAGCTCGCGCTCACGGGCGATGTCGGCGGTCAGGTCCATCGGGAAACCGTAGGTGTCATACAGCTTGAACACCACATCGCCCGGCACCACGGTGCCTTTAAGCTCAGCCAGGTCTTGCTCGAGGATCTTCAGGCCGTGCTCCAGGGTCTTGGAGAACTGCTCTTCTTCAGCCTTGAGCACGCGCTCGATGTTGGCTTGCTGCTGCTTGAGTTCCGGGAAGGCATCGCCCATCTCGGCGACCAGCGCGGCCACGATCTTGTAGAAGAAGCTGCCGGTGGCGCCCAGCTTGTTACCGTGACGGCAGGCGCGACGGATAATACGGCGCAGCACATAGCCACGGCCTTCGTTGGACGGCAGCACACCGTCGGCGATCAGGAAGCCGCAGGAACGGATGTGGTCCGACACCACCTTGAGCGAAGACTGGTTGTCATTGGCGCAGCCAATGGCGGCAGCCGAGGCGCTCAGCAGGTGGGTGAACAGGTCGATTTCGTAGTTGGAATGCACGTGCTGCATCACCGCACTGATCCGCTCCAGGCCCATGCCGGTGTCCACCGACGGCGCCGGCAGCGGATGCAACACGCCATCGGCGGTGCGGTTGAACTGCATGAAGACGTTGTTCCAGATCTCGATGTAACGGTCGCCGTCTTCTTCCGGCGAGCCCGGTGGGCCGCCCCAGATGTCGGCGCCGTGGTCATAGAAAATCTCGGTGCACGGGCCGCACGGGCCGGTATCGCCCATGGTCCAGAAGTTGTCGGAAGCGTAAGGCGCGCCCTTGTTGTCGCCGATGCGAATCATGCGCTCGACGGGCACACCGATTTGCTGGGTCCAGATGTCATAGGCTTCGTCGTCGGTCGCGTAGACCGTAACCCAGAGCTTTTCCTTGGGCAGCTTCAACACGCCGGTCAGGAAGGTCCAGGCGAACGTAATCGCATCTTTCTTGAAATAGTCGCCGAAGCTGAAGTTACCCAGCATCTCGAAGAAGGTGTGGTGACGGGCGGTGTAGCCGACGTTTTCCAGGTCGCTGTTCTTGCCGCCGGCGCGTACGCACTTCTGGCTGCTGGTGGCGCGGGTGTAAGCGCGCTTTTCCTGGCCCAGGAAGCAGTCCTTGAACTGGTTCATCCCCGCGTTGGTGAACAGCAGGGTTGGGTCATTGCCTGGGATCAAGGAGCTGGAGGCTACACGGGTGTGGCCTTGCTCTTCGAAGAAGCGAAGGAAGGCTTCACGGATTTCTGCGCTTTTCATTAGGTTCTTCCACGGAGTCTGCGGCCAAAGGCCAGTGCGCAACATCATCAGACGGAGCGACGGCAAAGGGCCGCATTATATCGGCCCTTTGCCGGTGGTACAGCGTGTTTATGTGATAGAAACAGTCAATTAGACGGTCTGCACGATCATTTTCGGGAAAACTCGACAAATGTCTGCACCACGTGCTCCATCTGCGCCCGGCTGACATCCAGGTGAGTGACCATGCGCAGACGCGGCGCGGCGCTCAACTTGATCCCGCGTTCGGCGGCAAAGGCCTTCAGCGCCTGGGCCTGATCACCAATCTGCACGTACACCATATTGGTTTGTACCGGCTCCACCTCAAAGCCGGCGTCGCGCAGCGCATCCCCCAGCCATTGGGCGTTGGCATGGTCATCCGCCAGACGCTGCACCTGATGATCCAGGGCATACAAGCCCGCCGCCGCCAGCGAGCCGGCCTGGCGCATGCCGCCACCGACCATCTTGCGCAGGCGCCGCGCCTTGGCGATCAACGCCATGGAGCCGCACAGCACCGAGCCGATCGGCGCGCCGAGGCCTTTGGACAGGCACACCGATACCGAGTCGAAATGCTGGGCTATCTCCCGCGCATCCACGCCGAGCTTGACCGCCGCGTTGTAGAGCCGCGCGCCGTCCAAGTGCAACGCCAGGCCGTGTTCACGGGTAAACGCCCGCGCTTTGGCCAGGTACGCCAGCGGCAGCACCTTGCCCTGCATGGTGTTCTCCAACGCCAACAGGCGGGTGCGGGCAAAGTGGAAGTCATCCGGCTTGATCGCCGCCAGTACGTGGTCCAGGTCCAGCGAACCGTCGGCTTGCACCTCCAGCGGCTGCGGCTGGATCGAGCCGAGCACCGCCGCGCCACCGCCTTCGTATTTGTAGGTGTGGGCCTGCTGGCCGACGATGTATTCCTCGCCGCGCTCACAGTGAGCCATCAAGGCGAGCAGGTTGCTCATGGTGCCCGTTGGCACAAACAACGCCGCAGCGAAGCCCAGGCGCTTGGCCAGCTCGGCCTCCAGGAGGTTGACGCTCGGGTCTTCACCGTAGACGTCATCACCGCTGACGGCAGTGGCCATCGCATCGAGCATGCCGGCGGTGGGTTGGGTCACGGTGTCGCTGCGCAGGTCTATGACGGTCATCCGGGGGCCTCTGAACATTGTTGTCGTATTGATGATTACTGCGGGCAAAGCCACGCAATATCAAGCCCCACGTGCGTGCAATCGAATACCAACCAAACAAACCGATATAGGTTATCGATACGGCGATCGTGCATTTTCTGAAAAACCATGTTAAAAACTCTCCGCCGCCAGGGTTCTGGTGGCAACGTTCTCAGGGCGGGGTGTAATTCCCCACCGGCGGTAATTGCACGCAATGTGCATAGCCCGCGAGCGCTTGGCGCCTCGAACTGCTCACGCAGGACGGCGACAAGGTCAGCAGACCCGGTGTGATCCCGGGGCCGACGGTCATAGTCCGGATGAAGAGAGAACGGGATTGGCACCCAAGGGCCGCGCGCTGAACTCATGCCTGCATGACGCCGCTGTTCGTACCCTTGAAATCCCATTCGATTCATAACGCCCTGTTTTTTTCTTAAACAGGAGTCAGAACATGCAACCCACCGCAATCGACAGCAAAAGCAAAAACCACCACGGCGAGCGCGTCGCGTTTATCCAGGCCTGCTGGCACAAGGATATTGTCGACCAATCGCGCAAAGGCTTCCTCGCCGAAATGATCGCCCAGGGCTACCAGGAATCGGACATCGATTTCTTCGAAGTCGGCGGCGCCTTTGAAATGCCCCTGCACGCCAAGCTGCTGGCCAAGACCGGCCGTTACGCCGGCATCGTCGCCGCCGCGCTGGTGGTGGACGGTGGCATCTACCGCCATGAATTCGTCGCCCAATCGGTGGTCAGCGGCCTGATGCAGGTTCAGCTGGAAACCGAAGTGCCGGTATTCTCCGTGTCCCTGACCCCGCACCACTTCCACGCGGGCAGCGAGCACCACACCTTCTTCTATGAGCACTTCGTGCACAAAGGCCAGGAAGCCGCGCGCACCTGCGCCGACACCCTGCACAAGGTGCGTGCGATCCGTCGCAGCGAGCCGCGTGCTGTAGCGGTCTAAGCAACACTGCAAAACCCGGCCTCAGAGCCGGGTTTTCTTTGGGCGCTTGCTTGTGTGGGAGCTGGCTTGCCTGCGATAGCGGCAGGTCAGTCAACATCACTGTTGCCTGTGCCGCCGCCATCGCAGGCAAGCCAGCTCCCACATTTGACCGAGCCAGTCTTGAGACCTATGCCAGGCCAGCATCCGTGGTCGGCACAATCAATATCCCCGCTCGCAAACCATTCTTGACCTTCGGGTTCGGGAAAATGATACGCGCGCCCTCCTCCTCGATCACCCAGCGGGTCTTGGCCACGTCCTCGGCCAACAGGTAACCCTTGGCCAACGGCGAGAAGTTTTCCACCTCCGCCGGCAGGTGCAGCACGAAGGCATCACTGTGCTTGATCACTTCGCGGGAGACGGCAAACAGTTGCAGGCCATCGAGGCTCTCGGTTTCGGGTTCATTGCCCTCGATGATCTGCTTGAGGCGCGTTTCCAGGCGTGACACATCCACGCCCTGGTTCTGCCCGAACGGCCGGGCCTTGCCCAATTCCAGGGTAAAGGCCTCAGCGTCCAGTTGCTCGTAGGTAAACGCGGTGAAGGTGATCGAGGTTTTGTTCTGCAGCAACACCGCCTGCATACCGGCAGCGTTCAGGCGCGCCAGTTCATGGCGCGAATGCTGGCGCCCTTCTTTCCACGGGTACAGCGCGAACTGTTCGATCTTCGAACCGCGAATGGCCGTGTGCAGGTCGTAATGCAGGCGCGAACGGCCTGGCAGGCTGAAGAAGCTGCGAGCCAACTGCTCAAGCTCGGCAGCGCGCATGGCCTCCGGGCCGATGTTTTGTTCGTGACGGCCATTGAACAGCCGGTTGACGTCCAGCTCCAGGTAACGCTCGCCGCGGCGCATGGCCTCGGGGTTACCGAACAGGAACAAAATACGATGGCGGGGTTTGATCTCCCCACGGGCGATGCCATGCAACAGGCGGTCGAGCAATTCGATCGGCGCGGTTTCGTTGCCATGGATGCCGGACGACAGCAGCAGGTCGCCGCCGTTGTCCAATGCCAGCGGAGGGCGCACTTCAAGCGCGCCTTCGCTGAGCCAGCGCATCTGCACGCCGTCGACAGTCAGTTGAATTTTTTGCGCCGGTTCGCGACCGGCGAGGGTCAGTTCAAGCAGTTTGCCGAGGGCGAGCATAAGCAGCTTCCTTAGTGGTTGCAGCCTGGGCCGTGAACGTGATCGTCGTCATCACCTTCAACGTCGGCCGGTTCCATTTCCAATTGCAGGCTCATCAGGTTGGTGGCCAGCGGGCGCATCAGCAGGTTGGCGTATTCGGCGTCACCCTCTTCCACGTCCACGCCGATCAGCAGTTGGCCACGGCCGTCGTGCTGGATCCAGATTTCCTTGCCCTGCCACACCACGGCGACGCGGGTGCAGGAGGTTTCCAGCTGGGTGCCGTCGGTGTCTTCAAGGATCAGTTTCAGGGTGTCGGTGGTCATAAATTGTTCTCAGCATAGGGTGTAAAAAGAGGCAGATTTAATTGATCTGGAAAGGATAAACCGAGCCCAGTTTAAGGATTTGCGTCAGTTCATCCAGTGCCGTCCGGCACTCAAGCAGCAATTGCGGGTCAGCCAGGTCGCTTTCACGCAGGCTGTCGCGGTAGTGCTTGTCGACCCATTGGGTCAGGGTTTCGTACAACGGCGCGGTCATGATAACGCCTGGGTTCACCGCCGCCAGTTCCGTTTCATTCAAGGCCACGCGCAAGCGCAGGCACGCCGGGCCACCGCCGTTCTGCATGCTTTGCTTGAGGTCGAACACTTTCACTTCACGGATCAGCCCACCGGACGCGGTCAGGCCTTGCAGGTACTGCCAGACACGCTCATTGGCGCGGCACTCTTCCGGCACGATCAGCAGCATCGAGCCGTCGGCGCGGGTCAGCAACTGGCTGTTGAACAGGTAGGAACGCACCGCGTCCTCGACGCTGACCTGGGCACGCGGCACACACACCGACTGGAAGTTGCCCCCCAGCTTGCCCAACTTGCCTTGCAGTTCGGCGAGCATCTGCTCGGTATTGAGGAACGCGTCCTCGTGATAGAACAGTACTTCGCCGTTGCCCACCGCGATCACGTCATTGTGGAACACACCGGCATCGATCACCGCCGGGTTCTGCTGGCCGTACACCACGCCGTCATCTTTCAAGCCGTGCAGGCGTGCAACCGCCTGGGACGCTTCAAGGGTCTGGCGCGCCGGGTATTTTTGCGGGGCCGGGTAACGGGTGTCGAACGCACTGCGGCCGAACACGAAAAACTCAACCCCGGCCTCGCCGTATTCACGGCAAAAACGCGTGTGGTTGGCGGCGCCCTCATCGCCGAACTGCGCCACCGCCGGCAACGCGGCGTGATGGGCGAAGTGCTTGCCATCGGCAAACATCGCCCCCAGCACACGGCTGGTGGTCGGGTGCTCGATGCTGCGGTGGTATTTGCAGTTGAGGTTGGCGGCGGTGAAATGCACGCGGCCATCCGCGGTGTCGGCGCTCGGGCTGACCGTGGCGGCGTTGGCCACCCACATGCTTGACGCCGAGCAGCTTGCAACCAACAAAGGCATGGCGTGCTTGGCGGCTTGCTGGATAACTTGGGCGTCGGTGCCGCCAAAACCGAGGTTGCGCAAGGCAGCCACATCCGGGCGCTCTTGCGGCGCCAGCACGCCTTGCACAAAGCCCATGTCCATCAGGGCTTTCATTTTCTGCAGGCCCTGCAACGCCGCTTCCTTGGGGTTCGAGGACTGCTGGCTGTTGCTCTGGGACGCGACGTTGCCGTAGGACAAACCGCCGTAGTTATGGGTCGGCCCCACTAGACCGTCAAAATTGACTTCACAGGATTTCATCGGCGAGGCTCCACGAACATCTGTTTTTATAGGCATCTGGTTACTTGAACGCACCACTGACCTTGTGTGGGAGCTGGCTTGCCTGCGATGGCATCACCTCGGTTTGACTGAAAGACCGAGTCGCCTGCATCGCAGGCAAGCCAGCTCCCACACAAGCCTGCTCCCACCTTTAGATCAGTGTAATGCCCGGCGTCAGTGTCGCTGGCAACACCAAACTCGGGGTCTCCAGCGAAGCCACCGGGTACGCGCAATAATCCGCCGCGTAATAGGCACTGGCGCGGTGGTTGCCCGAGGCGCCCACACCGCCGAACGGCGCAGTACTGGCAGCGCCGGTCAGCTGTTTGTTCCAGTTGACGATACCGGCACGGCTTTCCAGCCAGAACTGCTGGTAGCGCGCTTCGGAATCCGACAACAGCCCCGCCGCCAGGCCATATTGAGTGTTGTTGGCCTCGGCAATCGCACCGGCAAAATCAGCGTAGCGGATCACTTGCAGCAAGGGGCCGAACAGTTCTTCATCCTCGCGCTCGCTCACGCCAGTCACGTCGATGATGCCGGGTGTCAGCAAGGCGGCCTGCGCCTGCGGCTGAGTCATTTCCAGCAGGGCCACGGCGCCATTGGCCAGCATCCGCTCCTGGGCGTCCATCAAGGCTTTGGCCGCGCCGAGGGAAATCACCGAGCCCATGAACGGCGCCGGCTGTTGATCGAATGCACCGACTGCAATCGTCGCGCTGACCGCCACCAGACGCGCCAGCAACGCATCGCCCCAGGCGCCTTGCGGCACCAGCAAACGACGGGCACAGGTGCAACGCTGGCCAGCCGAAATAAACGCCGACTGAATAATGGTGTAGACCGCCGCGTCCACGTCGGCCACTTCGTCGACCACCAGTGGGTTGTTGCCGCCCATTTCCAGGGCCAGGATCTTGTCCGGGCGCCCGGAGAACTGCTGGTGCAGATGATTGCCGGTACGGCTGGAGCCGGTGAAGAACAACCCGTCAATGCCTGGGTTGGCCGCCAGGGCCATACCGGTTTCCCGCGCGCCTTGCAGCAGGTTCAACACGCCCGCCGGCAAACCGGCTTCGACCCAGCATTGCACGGTCAGCTCGGCGACTTTTGGGGTCAACTCGCTCGGCTTGAACAATACCGTGTTACCCGCCAACAAGGCCGGGACGATATGCCCGTTCGGCAAGTGGCCAGGGAAGTTGTACGGGCCGAACACCGCCACCACACCGTGGGGCTTGTGACGCAATACGGCCGTGGCATCGCCCAATGGGCCGCTCTTTTCGCCGGTACGCTCGCGGTAGCTTTGCACCGAGATGGCAATCTTGTTGGCCATGCTGGTGACTTCGGTGGCCGACTCCCACAGGGGCTTGCCGGTTTCTTCACCGATGCAACGGGCGATTTCATCGGCGCGGCTTTTCAAGGTGGCGGCGAAGGTTTCCAGCACGCTGATGCGTTCTTCCAGCGGGCGCCTGGCCCACGCTGGAAACGCCTGGCGCGCGGCTTGCACGGCCGACTCAACCTGCTCGGCGGTGGCGCCGTTGCCAGTCCACAACACCTGCTGGGTCACCGGGTTGCGCGACTCAAACAGTTCACCCTGGCCAGCCAGCCAGCTACCTGCGATATACAACGAATTCATTATTTCGACTCCCGAGCAGCAGACAACGCAACAGCGCGCACTTGATCACCCACCACCAGTTGCAGGCGTTTGGCGGTTTGCGGATCGACCACCAAAGTGCCTGCCGCCAGCCGGGCCGGAGCGGCGGTAATACGGCACTCCTCGCGCTTGCGGTTATGGATCAGGAACGGCGTGGCGTCGTCCCCCGGCGTGCCGATGGCCAACACCAGCGACTGGCTGTCGCGCACCGCACGGATTTTGCTGGTCTCACACTCCACCGCCGGGCCGGCGTCGAAAATATCGACATAGCCCTGGTAGCTGAAGCCTTCACTCTTGAGCATGCTCAATGCAGGCTCGGTGTCCGGGTGGACCTTGCCGATCACATTGCGCGCGTCTTCCGACAGGAAGCAGCTGTACAGCGGAAACTTGGGCATCAGCTCGGCGATAAACGCCTTGTTGCCCACGCCGGTGAGGTAATCCGCCTGGCTGAACTCCATCTTGAAGAAGTGCCGGCCCAGGCTTTCCCAGAACGGCGAGCGCCCGGCGTCGTTGGACACGCCACGCATCTCGGCAATGATCTTGTTGCCGAACAGCTGCGGGAACTCGGCGATAAACAGCATGCGCGCCTTGGCCAGCATGCGGCCGTTAAGGCCGGTGCGGTAATCGGCGTGCAGGAACAACGAGCACAATTCGGAATTGCCGGTGAGGTCGTTGGCCAGAAACAGCGTCGGAATCTCGCGGTAAATGTTCAGTTCCTGGGAGGCGCTGACGGTCAGGCCGACCCGGAAGTTGTACCAAGGCTCACGCAAGCCGACGGCACCGGCAATGGCAGAAATACCCACCACACGGCCTTCGTCGTTTTCCAGCACGAACAGGTAGTCGGCATCACCCCGCCCGGCTTCGCCGCGAAAGGTTTTTTCCGCCCAGCCAACCCGGTGGGTCAGGCGCTCTTCGTTGGCCGGCAAGGTGGTGAGGCCGGTGCCGGTGCTGCGCGCCAGATCAATCAGGGCCGGTAAATCGCTGCTGCGTACGGGACGAACGATCATGCTATCTCCTCAGACGGGCCGCTGTTACCAGCCACCCGCGAAACTCAGTCTTAAACAGCCACCAGGCGCACACTCGCGCCTTCGCCGACGCCCAGGGCTTCGGCCGCTTCCAGGTCCAGGGTCACTGGCTTGCCCGGCGCGTAGTCCAGCTCCAGCATCACCGCACGGTAATCCTGCAACTGCGCGTTGCTCACCAGGTACTGGCGACCGACACCCTTGACCATCTCGCCGATTTTTACCGGCACCACACGGCTCTGGGCGATCGAGCGAATGCCCGAGACCCGTGCGTGCAACGTCGGGCCACCGTCGAAGATGTCAATGTAGTGGTCGGTTTCGAAGCCTTCGCGCATGAGGATGTCGAAGGTGATCTGCGCACGCGGATGTACTTGGCCCATGGCTTCCTGGGCTTCGTCCGGCAACAGCGGCACGTAGATCGGGTAGTGCGGCATCAGTTCGGCGAGGAAGGTGCGGCTTTTAAGCCCGCACAGGCGCTCGGCGGCAGCGTAGTTGAGGTCGAAGAAGTTGCGACCGATGGCGTCCCAGAACGGCGAGTCACCGTTCTCGTCGCTGTAGCCGACGATTTCGGTCACCACCGAGTCGGCAAAGCGCTCGGGGTGGCTGGCGACGAACAGCAGGCGGCCACGGGAATTGAGTTCCGACCACGGCGAACCGACCAGCGCAGGCTGCACGTAGAAACTGGTGAGCAGGCTGTTGCCGGTGAGGTCGTGGCACTGGGAAAGCACGTGGATCTTGTTGTGGATCTTCAGCTCGCGGGAAGCGTGCACGAAGGTCTCGTTACGGAAGCTGTAGAACGGCTCCGAGTAACCGGCAGAGGCGACGATGGCCGAGCAGCCGGCAAGCTTGCCGGTCTCGGTGTCTTCGAGCACGAAGAAATAGCTTTCTTCACCGTTGAAACTCACCTCGGCCGCGAAGGACGCTTCGCTGGCGGCGATTTTATCGCTCAGGCGTTCCACATCGTCCGGCAAGGAGGTGACACCAATCGGGCTGTCCGCAGCCAGACGCTGTACCTCGCCCAGATCAGCCATTTGCGCGGGGCGCATCACCAGCATGGTGTCACTCCTTAACTCGAAAAACTCACAGAGGGAAAAATGCCGGACAGGTTTTGAATCAACACAGCGTGTAAGTGGGCTTGTGTGGCGAGGGAGCTTGCTCCCGCTGGGCTGCGCAGCGGCCCCAAGATTTTGGGAGCGCTTCGCACTCCAGCGGGAGCAAGCTCCCTCGCCACACAAGCGGGTCCCACGTTTGATCCGGTCCGGCCTTTAGAATTTTTGTTCGGCACCCGGATCGCCAGGCACCGAACGGTCCATCACGCTTGCGTCAGCGTCTTCACCGCACGTTCGAAGCGGTCCAGGCCTTCGTTGATGTCCGCCTCTTCCACCACCAAACTCGGGGCGAAACGCACCACGTCAGGGCCGGCTTGCAGGATCATCAGGTTTTCTTTTTCGGCCGCGTTGAACACGTCCTTAGCTTTGCCTTTGAACGCGTCGCTCAGCACGCAACCGATCAGCAGGCCCATGCCGCGCACTTCGGTGAAAATGCCATATTGCTTACCGATCTGTTCCAGGCGCGCCTTGAACAGGTCGTGCTTGGCATTCACGCCAGCCAGCACTTCTGGGGTGTTGATCACGTCGATCACCGCTTCAGCCACCGCACACGCCAGCGGGTTGCCGCCGTAAGTGGTGCCGTGGGTGCCCACCACCAGGTGCTTGGCCAGGTCTTCACGGGTCAGCATGGCTGCGATCGGGAAACCACCGCCCAGGCTCTTGGCGCTGGTGAGGATGTCCGGCGTCACGCCGTAATGCTGGTAGGCGAACAGGTGGCCGCTGCGGCCCATGCCGGTTTGCACTTCGTCGAACACCAGCAGCGCGTTATTGGCGTCGCACAGTTCGCGGGCGCCTTGCAGGTAAGCCAGCTCAGCCGGCAATACACCGCCTTCGCCCTGGATCGGCTCCAGCACCACAGCGCAGGTCTTGTCCGACACGGCGGCTTTGAGGGCGGCCAAGTCGTTATAAGGCACGTGGGTGATGCCGGTGATTTTAGGCCCGAAACCATCGGAATACTTGGACTGCCCACCGACGTTGACGGTGAACAGGGTACGGCCGTGGAAGCTGTTCAGCGCGGCGATGATCTCGTACTTCTCGATGCCGAAACGGTCGAACGCGACACGACGGGCCAGCTTGAACGCGGCCTCGTTGGCTTCGGCGCCGGAGTTGCAGAAGAACACGCGCTCGGCAAAGGTGGCGTCGATCAGCTTATGGGCCAGGCGCAGGGCCGGCTCATTGGTGAACACGTTGGAAACATGCCACAGCTTGTTGGCCTGTTCGGTCAGTGCACCGACCAGCGCCGGGTGGGCGTGGCCCAATACGTTAACCGCGATGCCGCCGGCAAAGTCGATCAGCTCGCGACCGGCCTGGTCCCACACGCGCGAACCTGCGCCACGCACGGGGATAAAGGCGGCAGGTGCGTAGTTGGGCACCATCACCTGGTCGAAATCGGCACGTTGCACCGGGGCTTGCTCAACGGACATCGGAGTCTCCTGAAGAGGAACGCCTGCCTGGAACTGGCGGGCGATGCAGGGATTGTAAGGACAGTTTTCAGTGCGGCCTTGCCGCCAAGCGACAACTTCTTATAGCGCCAACCCGCGTTTTTGGCGGGTTTACGCCAATGCGACAAATAGCGTCGCAATGGCGCAGTTTAAACGCTGCGTCGCTTCAGAGGCAGGGGCGTTGCCGGTTGATTTTAGCCGGTTGCATTAACTATCTGCCTCCCTGGCGCCGATCAGGCTTGCTGTGATGTCGGGGACGCCACTCACTGAAGGATCAGCCCCGTGACCATCCTGACTCAAACCACGCTCATCCCACACCTCACCCGACACCTCACCCGCGCCGCCGACAGGGTGCCCGCCGGGGTTCACACCCGCCTGCCGCAATGGTTGGGCAACGCCTCAAGCGCACGGCGCGAGACCCTGAAAAGCACCCCGCTTGAGTTTGCCGATTGGCAGGCCGACACCCGTCGCCAGCAACAAGCGCCCCTGCGGCAAGCCATGGCCGAGCACTGGGCCACGCAAAACCAGCTCGACACCGCCCTGGCGGCGCTGCAGACGCCGCAAGCGTTCGCGGCGCCCTTGCTGCAAGAGGGGCTCAAGTCGCGCTTTGGCCTTGAGCTGGATGTCAGCGCCACTTACCTGCGCCTCTACGCACCCTTGACGATACCGTTGTTCCCTGTGGACTCGGGAGGCGTCAAGGCCTGGACCGTGTCGCTGGTGGACGCAGCGCTGCACAATTTCGACGCCGCCGAAGGCGAAAAAGCCGCTTACACCACCGACTCCACCTTCATCACCCAACCCTCAGCCGCTGGGCAATTCGACACCCTGCCCGCTGTGACTGAAAAAATCAGCATCGCGCAATTCGTCGGACTGTGCCGCGAACTGGACATCGGCGCGCAGTACCAACGCTACCTCAAAGGCTTTTTCGGCTTCCAGAACACCACGCTGCAGGCATCGCTGCGCAGCAAGGTGATCGCCAATCTCAAAGCCGAGGCGCAAACCTGCATGCACATGGCGCGCCTGAAAAAA
The DNA here is from genome assembly GCF_030687515.1 of Pseudomonas sp. FP2338. NCBI lineage: Bacteria > Pseudomonadati > Pseudomonadota > Gammaproteobacteria > Pseudomonadales > Pseudomonadaceae > Pseudomonas > Pseudomonas sp. FP2338. Next base: position 4,893,788 of record NZ_CP117436.1, read on the forward strand.
GACGCGAGCGAATCGACGCTGCGCACACTCCGGGCACAACTGGACGGCATCAGCGGCTTGACACTCCAGGGCAAGATTCTGCTCAACCACGATTTGAGCCTGATGGGCGCACCGCTGACCGGCATCGTACTGTTCGCCGCCGACCTGGAACTGCACCAGAGCGCAGTGCCCATGGTGGCGTACATTCCGGGCGACCCACTGGCGCCCCTCAAGTATTACGCCGATGGCACCGTGTTCATGCGCGACCTGGCCGACAAGCTGCGCGATAGCGACTACCAGGCGTTTTTCAGCCGTTTCGTCAACCATGAACAGCGTGGCTACTTCTTTGCAGACCTCAACAGCCGACTGTCCAAGGTCGTCTGGCATTCGCCGCAGCCCGGCGACCCGCGCCCCATCTGGCGCGATGAACCTGTGACCCACCCCAACCTGCAGTTTTATGCGACAAAAATCACCGGTAGGCTTTACGAACACCTCTACGAGACCAAGCTCGACAAGCTGCTCAATGACGCGCGGGTGATCGCCGTCCCCACCGCAGACGCCGACAGCAAGGCACGCTGGCAACGCTGGGACGCTGTGCAGAAGGTCGCTAAGGCCATTTTCGAAGTCGCCGCCTTTATCGTGACCCCTTTTCTGCCGCCCCTGGGCGCGCTGATGCTGGGCTACACCGCCTACCAACTGCTCGACGACGCATTCGAGGGCATCGTCGATTGGGCCGAAGGACTCAAGCGCGAGGCCTTCGGGCACTTGATGTCGATCCTCGAGCAAATGGTGCAACTGGGTCTGTTCGCAACCGGCGCACCGATTGCCGAAGGGTTGCTGCGACAGGCACTGCCCAAACAGCTGTGGAGCTTTTTTGACGCGCTTACCCCGGTCACAACCGACGGCAAGACCCGCCTGTGGAGGCCCGACCTGGCGCCCTATGCCCATGACATTCAACTTCCGCCTGAATCGCGCCCCAATAACGAGGGGCTGCATGCCCATGCGGACAAACAGGTGCTGGCCCTCAATGGGCAACACTTCTCCATCCAGCAGGAATCGGGCAGCGCCTTTCTTACCCATCCCAGCCGTGCACACGCCTATCGCGCACCCATCATCAGCAATGGCCAGGGCGCCTGGCTGACAGCGGCAGATCGCCCGTTGACCTGGGATCGCAGCACCTTGCTGCGTCGACTCGGCCCACCCGCTGACACACTCAGTGAGGCGCGGCTGGAGTGGGCGCATCGCATCAGCGGCTCCGAGGATGCCGCCCTGCGCAAGCTGCATATGGACCGTCAGCCCCCGCCGCCACTGCTGGCTGACACCCTCAAGCGCGTCGCTATTGACCAGCAGTTGCAAGACTTTATCGACCAGATGAGCAGCGACGACCCTGTGCAGTACCAAAAAGCCGACCCTCAAACCCAACTGTGGCTGCTGAGCCAGACTGGCCTGTGGCCCGAGACCAAGACCTTGCGCTTTCTCAACGCCAAAGGTGAGACCGTCTGGGAGCATAAAGGCCAGGAAAACTCGGCGGTGGCGCAAGTCCATGAAGCCCAGATGAAAAACGGTGACTTGCTCAAAACCCTGCTGGAAACCCTGGACGAATCGGAGCGCAAAACCCTGCTTGAGGAAGCATTCGGTACGCCTGCCGCCCACCTGTCTGTGCGCGCGGCCAAACTGCGTAAACAACTGGCACGTCAAGCCCAGGCCAAGCGCGCTTCATTGTTTGACTCGCGCTACCGAGGGCTGGAAACCACCGATGACCCGCGCCAGCAAAAACTCATCGACAGTGCGCCCGGCCTGCCCACCAGTGCGGCGCACGAGGTGCTGTTCGGCGCCAGCGGCCAAGACCTGCTGGCCATGGATCAAGGCAACCTGCCAGCGCACCTGGTGGAGCGCGCACGCTGGGCGGCGCATCAGGCCAGGATCAGCCGAGCGTACGAAGGCTTGTACATGGACGCCCTGGAAAGCAGCGACACGCAACGACTCGCGCTGCACTCGCTGGAAAAACTGCCGGGCTGGTCGCCACAGGTGCGCCTTGAAGTGCGCGACTTCAGCCGCACCGGTACGGTACGGGACACCATCGGCCCGCTGCAGGCACCGATCCAGCGCACCTTGGTGCGCACGATCGACGGCGATTATGTGCCCGAAGACGGCAAGGGCGCCCTGTTCGGCGAAACCGACCTCTATACCGCCGTGCTCCAGGCACTGCCCGACGCGCAACGCGACGCGCTGGGTATCCACATTGGCCAAGGCCCACTGCTGAAACAGACCTTGCGCCAGTACGCGCTGGCCCGTGAGCCGCTAGGGGAGCTGCTGGCAGCTGCGCCTGTGCGCAAGCCCTTTTACGACCCCAGGCTGATGCGCTTGCCCGGCGGCATGGAGGGTTACAACGCCAGCGCCGCTGATCACAGCAGCACCCCTGAGGCGCTGTTATTACACGATCTGTACCCCAGCCTCGACCCGGCAGAAGTGAACTATGCACTGAGCGTCATGCGAACCCACCCCGGCTCGCCCCTGCAGACGCTGCACTATTTGAAAAATGAATACTCACAGCTGGAAACCGACCTGGCGAGCTGGCGCTCCAACCTGTCCCAAACGTTCCTCAACACCGACGTTCCGCTTGTTTCCTCAACGGTTGCCGAAGAGAAACTCCATCGCTGGATCGGGACCCACCAACTGCTCCGTGCCTGGCGACACGAGACTCCGCAGGACAGCGAATTTGCCCCAGGCCGCCAACTGCAACTCCACGCGCCCTTGTACGGCGAACTGCCCACCATCAACGCCAACTTCGATCACATCTCCCAACTGAGTTTGAAGGGTTATCACACCACCCAGGGCGCTCCCGCCTTTTTGGCCCACTTTCCCAATCTGCGCACCCTGGAGATCAGCGATATAGCGCTCAATACGCTGCCTCCCGAGGTCATGGCGTACCCCCAACTCAATCGTCTGACGCTGAGCAATTGCAACCTGAACCTGACCACACAGAACCGCGCACAACTGGCCACTTTGAGCCAATTGAGAAGCCTGGACCTTTCCCGCAACTTCCAGCTGTCACTTTCCCCCAACCTTGGGCAAATGCCTGAGCTGCAGACGCTGAACCTCAGCCAGACGCATATTTCACTATTCCCCGAACACCTTATCAATCGCCCTCAGCTCACGAGCGCCGACCTCAGCGGCAACTACCTGAGCAGGCTGCCGGAGGCCCTGTTCAGCGTGCCCGCCGAACGAGCCAGAGCGTTTGATTTGTCGGGCAATCCCCTTTCACGCGCCACCCTGGAAAAGATCAAACGCTATTGCCAGAGAACCGGCGAACACTTCGGCGCAGACGCCAACCCCTTCGAGCGCCGCCTGGTCAATGAGCTTTACCCCACCTTCACTGACGACGAGGCAAATAATTTTATCTTCAGGTTACCCGGTGGGCTGGATGACTCAATGCCCGCACTCGTGCGCTTGAAAGCCGACTACCAACGACTGCAAACAGACTTGCAGCAGTGGACACTGGATATACCTGACCGCTACCCGTTCATAGACACGCCCATGGACGAAGGCGTGCGAGCACAACAGCAACTGCTTCGCCACCAGCTCAAGGCCTTGCTGGAAGAAAGCTGGCGACGGGAGACCCGCCTGGATTCAAGCCAGGAGCCGCCGACCACCGACCATGAAATGGCGCTGGACCTACCGTTACTCGGCGATTTACCGGTGCTGAATGTGGACTTTAAACATGTGACGAAGCTGGAGCTGAGCGCAGAGCAAGCCACCTCAATCCCCGAAGGCTTTCTTGTGCGTTTTCCCAACCTGGCAACCCTGCACATCCATCGTTATGCCCTGCCGGACATTCCTGCCGATGTGTTCAAGCTGCCCAAGCTCAAGACACTGATCATGTCCCATAGCCGTATGCGCTTGACGGCAACCAGCGCCGACGCCTTGAGCGACCTGCAAAACCTTGAGTACCTGGACCTCAGTGGCAACCCCTTGGGCATCACGCCCGACGTCAGCAAAATGTCCGGGTTAACCAGCCTGATCATCGAAAATGCCGGCCTTACCGAGGTGCCCAACGGAACGTTCAACCTGCCATCCCTCGATCAACTGGACCTGAGAAACAACCGGATAACCGAGCTTCCCACCGACCTGCTTGAGTTGGCTGCGGACAGGGCCGATGGTTTCGTTCTCGGCGGCAATACGTTCTCGCCTGAAACGATCGCCCTGCTGGTGCCGTATTACAACCGCACCGCAGTGGACTTTGGCATCCCGCAGGTCAGGCAACACGCGCAACTCAGCCCAACGTCGTCAACCGACGCCTCAGAAGAAGAAACCGAACAATAAAGGCCACTCAACCGCGCTCGGACGGCACGGACGACAATTCAAACGGGCTGCTGCTGCGCCGCTGGTTGCGGTCTTCACGCGGGGTGGCGCCAAAGAAGTTGCGGTAAGCGCTGGAGAAGTGCGGCCCCGAGGAGAAGCCGCACGACAGGCCGATCTGGATGATCGACTTGCTGGTTTGCATCAGCATCTGGCGCGCCTTGTTCAGGCGCAGTTCCAGGTAATACTGGCTGGGAACGCGGTTGAGGTATTGCTTGAAGATGCGCTCGAGTTGTCGTCGTGACACGCACACATGCTGGGCAATTTCGTCGGTGGTCAACGGCTCTTCGATGTTGGCCTCCATCAGCAGCACTGCCTGGGTCAGCTTCGGATGGCTGGAACCCAGGCGGTTTTGCAGCGGAATGCGCTGGCGCTCGCCGCCTTCGCGGATGCGCTCCACCACCAGTTCTTCGGAGACCGCACCGGCCAGTTCGGCGCCGTGGTCACGGGCCAGCACCGCGAGCAGCAGGTCGAGTACCGACATGCCGCCACAGGCGGTCAGGCGGTCGCGGTCCCAGTCAAACAGGTGGCTGGTGGCGATGACCTTGGGGAAGCGCTCGGCGAAGTCATCCTGCCAGCGCCAATGCACGGCGGCGCGGTAGCCGTCGAGCAGACCCAACTGAGCCAAGGGATACACGCCCGCCGACAAGCCACCAATCACACAGCCAGCCCGCACAAGCTGCTTGAGCGCGCTGCTGAGCTGGGAGGCGATGACGGTCGGCGGCTCATCCGCCAGCAGGAACAGCTTCTGGAAACCTTCAAGCTTGCCGGCCCATGGTTCGCCCGGCAATTGCCAGTCGCCCTCGGTGCGCGGTTCGGCCTGCAAAAACGACAGTTCGTACACCACGTCCGGATGCACCCGCTGAGCAACGCGCAAAGCCTCCTCAGCCAGCGCAAGCGTCAGTGCTTTTGTGCTGGGCCAAATCAGGAAACCAATTTTATGGGCGGTCATTTAGGGGCTATCCGAAGCGAGTAACAGTAATGAAGACAAGGGCCAATGCTAGCCCGGAAACCAACACAAATCTCAAAACAAATGGCGATCCAATGTGGGAGCTGGCTTGTTGTGGCGAGCAAGCTTGCTTGCGCTGGGGTGCGAAGCGCCCCCAAAAGCCGGCTCCAGCTGCGCTGTCGTGCGCGAGCAAGCTCCCTCGCCACAACAAGCCAGCTCCCACAGGGACGGAAGTCAACTTCCGAGCTGCGAAATATGCACTATTTGAGTGCACAAAAGCAGTCTTGATTATTTCAAGCTACCCGAAAGGAACTGCTGCAACCGCTCGGACTGCGGGTTCACCAGCACTTCACGCGGGTTTCCCCGTTCTTCGACGATGCCTTTGTGCAAAAACACCAACTGGTTCGACACTTCACGGGCAAAGCCCATTTCGTGGGTCACCACCACCATGGTGCGGCCTTCCTGGGCCAGGTCCTGCATCACCTTGAGCACTTCACCCACCAGCTCCGGGTCGAGGGCCGAGGTCGGTTCGTCGAACAGCATCACCTCCGGCTCCATCGCCAGGGCACGGGCGATGGCCACGCGCTGCTGCTCACCACCGGACATGTGGCCGGGAAACGCATCCTTACGATGGCCCACACCGACCTTGGCCAGGTAATGCTCGGCCTTCTCACGCGCGTCTTTTTTCGACATGCCCAGCACATGCACCGGCGCTTCCATCACGTTTTCCAGCGCAGTCATGTGCGACCACAGGTTGAAATGCTGGAACACCATGGACAGGCGCGAACGCATGCGCTGCAATTGTTTAGGGTCGGCGGCCTTCATGGCACCGTCCTTGTTGGCCACCAGTTTCAGCTCTTCGTTATTGAGCAGAATCTTGCCGGCGTGGGGTTGCTCCAGCAGGTTGATGCAGCGCAAAAAGGTACTTTTGCCCGAACCACTGGAACCGATGATGCTGATCACATCACCGGCCGCGGCGGCCAGGGACACGCCTTTGAGCACTTCATGACTGCCATAGCGTTTATGCAGGTCTTGGACTTCAAGTTTGTACATGCGGTCGGTTCTCACAAAAACAGGTGGTCAGTCGTTGAGCAAGCGCCCGTGACGCAGCGCTTCGCGCCCCGCCACCTTGGCCAGCCAGAAACCCGCTTGGGCATAACGTAGCCGTTCAACGGCAAACAACACCCCGGACGTCCCCGCGCAGACAATGCTGACGCGGTCGGTCAGAGGGTCAATCACTTCAAAAATCTCATCGCCCGCTTCTACCCGGTCACCGGCTTTACGCAGGTAACTGATCACACCGGCATGGGGCGCAAACAGCAACTCGGTGCCTTCGAAGGGCAGGCCTTCGCACGCGTCGTATTGCGGCGCCGGCCATTGGCCGCTGATCAAGCCTTGCTCGGCCAGGAACGCGAGGATGCCTTCGGCGTGGAAAATCGCTTCATCACGGCCGGTGTCGGCCTGGCCACCCAATTCCAGGGTAGTCGCCAGGCACGCCAGCGGAACCTGTGCCTCGGGGAACGCCTGCGACAGACGCAACCACGGCAGCGAGCAGGCCTCATCAAACGAACTGCCACCGGAATCTTCCGCCAGCAGGCCGACCTTCACATTCAAATGCGCCGACAACGAGCGCCACTGCGGCCAGTGCTGGGGCAACGCATACATGTGCAACGCGGCTTCGGCGTCGCAATGCAGGTCAAGGACGATATCGGCGGTGCAGGCGTGGCTCAGCAAGATGCGCTGCATGCCTTGCAGCTGGCTGCCTGGCGCGGGCAGTGCGTTGAGTGCGTCGGTCATCGCTTGGCGGATCATGCGCACGTTGGCGTGCGGGTCATCGCCCAGCTTGCCCTTGAGCAACTCGGCAACCGGCGCGCTCAGCTCGACGAAATCACGGTTGAAATTCTTGCCGCTGCCGACTTCGAAACGCCCCTGGTGGCTGCCTTGCAGCAACTGGCCCAAGCCCATCGGGTTGGCCACCGGCACCAGCTCGATCACCCCGTTGAGGGCGCCTTGCTGTTCCAGTTCGGTGAGGCGCTTTTTCAGCTCCCACGCGGCGCGCATGCCCGGCAATTCGTCGGCGTGCAGGCTGGCCTGGATATAGGCCTTGCGCTCGCCAGTGCCGAAGCGAAATACGCTCAGTTGGCGTTCACACCCCAGGTGGCCCCAGGGCAACAGGTGATCGATACGTTCCATATCAGTGCTTCCGTGGAGCCAGGTAGCTCAGCCAGCGGCGCTCGGCCAACTTGAACAGGCGCACCAGGATAAAGGTCAGGCACAGGTAGAACACGCCGGCGGTGATATAGGCTTCGAACGGCAAGTAGTACTGGGCGTTCACGGTGCGTGCAGCACCGGTGATGTCGATCAAGGTGACGATGGACGCCAGGCTGGTGGTCTGCAGCATCATGATCACTTCGTTGCTGTACTGCGGCAGCGCCCGGCGCAGGGCCGACGGCAGCAGGATGCGGCGGTACAGCTTGTAGCGCGACATACCCATGGCCTTGGCCGCTTCGATCTCACCGTTCGGCGTGGCCTTGAGGCTGCCGGCGATGATTTCGGCGGTGTAGGCGCTGGTGTTGATCGCAAACGCCAGGCACGCGCAGAACGTGGCGCTGGACAGCAGTGGCCACAGGAAGCTTTCGCGCACGGCTTCGAATTGCGCCAGGCCGTAGTAGATCAAAAACAGCTGCACCAGCATCGGCGTGCCGCGGATCACGTAGGTGTAGAGCCAGGCCGCACCGTTGATGACCGGCTGCTTGGACACGCGCATCAAGCCCAGGGGCAAGGCGGCGAGCAGGCCGAAGAACAGCGAAATGGCCAGCAGTTTCAGGGTGGTTGCCAGGCCGCCAAGGTACAGCGGCATGGCTTCCCAGATGACGTTGTAGTCGAAGATCATAGATCAGCCGCCCTTACGCCTACCGAGTAGCGCTTCTCGAGATAACGCAGGGCCAGCAACGACACGCTGGTGATCACCAGGTACATCGCCGCCACTGCGAGGAAGAAGGTAAAAGGCTCACGGGTGGCGTCTGCCGCCTGCTTGGCCTTGAACATCATGTCTTGCAGGCCCACCACCGAGATCAGCGCGGTAGCCTTGGTGAGTACCAGCCAGTTGTTGGTGAACCCAGGGATCGCCAACCGAATCATCTGCGGCACCATCACCCGGAAAAACACCTGGAAACTGCTCATGCCATACGCAAGGCCGGCCTCGGCCTGGCCCTTGGGAATGGCCATGAAGGCGCCACGGAAGGTTTCCGAGAGGTAGGCGCCAAAGATGAAACCCAGAGTGCCGATACCGGCGGCCAAGGGGTTCAAGTCGATATAGTCGTCATAGCCAAGCATCGGCGCGACGCGGTTTAACAAGTCCTGGCCGCCGTAGAAAATCAGCAGAATCAGCACCAGGTCGGGGATCCCGCGGATCACCGTGGAGTACAAGTCACCCAGCCAAGCCAACCAGCGCACCGGCGACAGGCGTAACGCGACCCCGATCAGACCCAGAACAATGGCCAAGGCCATGGACGACAAGGCGAGCTGAAGCGTCAACCATGCGCCATCGAGGATGACAGCCCCGTAGCCGTTCAACATGATTCAGGTCCTCGAAAAGGGGGATGAAAAAATGGCGCAAACTTCAGAATCTTCTGTTGCTTGCGCCATTTAGGACAGACAGCTGCGACGAGTTACTTAGGCTCAGCGCCGTAAATATCGAAGTCGAAGTATTTGTCCTGGATTTTCTTGTATTCGCCGTTGGCACGGATCGCGGCAATCGCAGCGTTGAACTTGTCCAGCTCGGCCTTGTCGCCTTTGCGTACAGCGATGCCGATGCCGTCACCGAAGTACTTGGCGTCGGTGAACTGTGGGCCCACGAACGCGTAGCCTTTACCGGCCGGGGTTTTCAGGAAGCCGTCTTGCAGCAGGGTAGCGTCAGCCACGGTGCCATCGAGGCGACCGGCTTCCACGTCCAGGTAGATTTCGTTCTGCGAGCTGTAAGGCACAACCGTGACGCCTTTAGGGGCCAGGACTTCCTTGGCGAAACGATCATGAATCGAACCGCGTTGCACGCCGATTTTCTTGCCTTTGAGTTCATCCAGGCTGTCGCTGACGGTGGTGCCTTCCTTCATCACCAACTGCGCCGGGCTCAGGTAGTAGCGGTTGGTGAAGTCCACGGACTTCTTGCGGTCTTCAGTGATGGACATGGACGACAGGATCGCGTCGATCTTGCGCACTTTGAGCGCAGGGATCAGGCCGTCGAATTCCTGCTCGACCCATACGCACTTGACCTTCATCTCTGCGCACAGCGCGTTACCGATGTCGTAGTCAAAACCGACGATGCTGCCATCCGGCGCCTTCGAGGCAAACGGAGGGTAAGCCGCTTCGATACCAATTTTCAGAGGCTTTTCATCAGCGAAGGCCTGCATGGACAGCACGGACAGCGCCAGGGCGCCCAACAGCACAAGTTTCTTCATCTTGGGACTCCATCGGTATAGGGCAAAAAGCAGAATGAGCCGTGGCCCACGATGCGACTTAAGTGAAACCGAATAGCGGTGCTGCGTCCTACCCCGAATTGATACAGGAGACGACGAGCGAGTGATCGGCATTCTAACGACAGGCCGGAAGCCGATATTTCCTCAATGCGACAACAATTTACAGAAGCACCGAGAAAGCGGTTCCAGCTCATTGACAGCCTCTGAATTTTATGCAGAGACAAAAGATATTAAACCTGTTGATGCTGCAAATTGCGGGCCTATTATTCGCAAACCCTTCTAGCACGGCAAGTCTGGCGTTTAATCTTATTTGTGAGGGTGTCTAAAACGCGGGTTTTCAGGGCGCAGACGTAGCACATTGCCTCAGGATTGGGCGTGGGGTTACACATTTAGGCTGGACGGTAACATTCAGAAACCTCCTACGAAAGAAACCGATATTTATTGGCCTACACGCAGATCGTTCCCACGCGGAGCGTGATCAGACTCCGGCCATGAAACACATTCCAAATGTGGGAACTGGCTTGCCTGCGATAGCGGCCTGCCAGCCAACCCACCTTTGCCTGACACGCCGCTATCGCAGGCAAGCTGAACTGGCCTAATGATTTTGGACACTTCAATCGGGCGCTATGATGGCGCCCAAATCTGAGGTGTTTGGATATGCGCAAATCTTATTCGAGTGAGTTCAAGCTCAAAGCTGCCAGCATGGTGCTGGATGAAGGGCTGCAGGTTCCCGAGGTGTGCGCCAGTTTGGATATTGGCCCTACAGCCTTGCGCCGCTGGGTGGATCAGGTGCGTAAAGAGCGATTAGGCTCGACGCCGGTAGGCGCCAAGGCGATTACTGCCGATCAACGAGAGATTCAGAGGCTCAAAGCGTTGCTTCGGGAGAAAGACCTGGACATCGAAATCCTAAAAAAGGCCAGTGCTCTCCTGCTTTTGGACGCCAAAGATCATTCACGCTGATCGATGAGCTGGACGAGCAGTACGGCGTCAACAGGTGTTGCCGGGCGTTCGGCGTCAACAGAAGTAGCTTTTACGCTTGGCGTCAGCGCCAAGGCAGAGCAAATCCTGAGCGGGAGAAGCTCAAGGCCGCGCTGGTCAGGCATCACAAGGCATCGCGGGCTTCTGCGGGAGCGAGAACTTTGGCGAAGGAGCTGCAAGAGAAAGGGCATCGCATCGGGCGGTACTTGGCTCGCAGTTTGATGCGCGAAGCGGGGATCGCCAGCCGTCAGCGCCGACGTCACAAGTACAAATCGCCCGGCGTGGAAGCGTTAGTGGCCCCGCATGTGCTCAAGCGCAAGTTTGATGTGACGGCGGTTAACCAGGTGTGGTGTGGAGACGTGACGTACATCAAAGTCGGGAAGCGGTGGCTGTATTTCGCCGCAGTTCTGGATTTGTTTGCTCGTCGGGTCGTGGGTTGGTCGTTTTCTATGATTTCCGATGCCACGCTGACCTGCGAGGCTTTGCGGATGGCAGTTGAGCTTAGAGGCCGCCCTAAAGACGTGCTGTTTCACTCAGACCAAGGTTGTCAGTACACGAGCCATAAGTTCAGGAATGAGCTGCTGGAACATGAGCTACGGCAAAGCATGAGTCGTAAAGGCGAATGCTGGGATAACGCTCCGATGGAGCGCTTCTTCGGAAGTTTGAAATCAGAATGGGTGCCTGAGACGGGCTATGAATCAGAGCATGAGGCCCGGGCAGATGTGCAGCGCTATGTCTCTCGCTACAACATCTCCAGGCCTCACAGTTACAACGATTACCGGTCGCCGGTCGTCAGGGAGAGACTGGCGGCGTGAACCTTAAATGGTGTCCAAGATTACTTGACCAGTTCAAGCCAGCTCCCACATTGACCCGGTTTCGTCATCAAGGCCGGCACGAGCCCCACAAAAAAAGCCCCACCCGGCTCACGCCGAATGGGGCTTTATCCTACCCAGCCCGCCTTACGCGACGTTCATGGTCTTGTGCGTCTCAATCAAATGCGCCACCACACCTGGGTCGGCCAGGGTGGAGATATCCCCCAACCCGTCATACTCGGCTGTGGCGATCTTGCGCAGAATCCGGCGCATGATTTTACCCGAACGTGTTTTCGGCAAGCCCGGTGCCCACTGGATCACATCCGGCGAGGCAATCGGCCCGATCTCTTTGCGCACCCAGTTTTTCAGCTCCAGGCGCAACGCTTCGTTCGGCTCTTCGCCATTCTTGAGCGTGACATACACATAGATGCCCTGCCCCTTGATGTCATGGGGCACACCCACCACCGCCGCTTCGGCGACTTTCGGGTGCGCAACCATGGCGCTTTCAATCTCGGCGGTGCCCATGCGGTGGCCGGAGACGTTTAACACGTCGTCCACGCGCCCAGTGATCCACCAGTAGCCGTCTTCATCGCGACGCGCACCGTCGCCGGTGAAGTACATGCCACGGAAGGTCTTGAAGTAGGTGTCGACGAAACGGTCATGGTCGCCATACAGCGTGCGTGCCTGGCCCGGCCACGAATCGAGGATCACCAGGTTGCCTTCGGCAGCGCCCTCGATGATGTTACCGAGGTTGTCCACCAGCGCCGGCACCACACCAAAGAACGGACGTGCCGCCGAGCCCGGCTTGAGTGCGTGGGCACCCGGCAGCGGGCTCATCAAGGTCGCGCCGGTTTCGGTCTGCCACCAGGTGTCGACGATCGGGCAACGGGATTGGCCGACGTTCTTGTAGTACCAGTCCCAGGCTTCCGGGTTGATCGGCTCACCCACCGAACCGAGCAGGCGCAGGCTGCTGCCGTCCACGCCTTCACAGGCGGCGGTGCCCGAAGCCATCATCGCGCGGATCGCGGTGGGCGCGGTGTAGAGGATATTGACCTTGTGCTTATCGACGATCTTGCCGACCCGCGTGATGTCCGGGTAGTTCGGCACGCCTTCAAACAGCAGCGTGGTCGCGCCATTGGCCAGCGGGCCGTAGACGATATAGGTGTGGCCGGTGACCCAACCAACGTCGGCGGTGCACCAGTAGATTTCGCCCGGGCGGTAATCGAACACGCGTTCGTGGGTCAGGGCTGCGTACAACAAATAGCCGCCGGTGGTGTGCTGCACGCCTTTAGGCTTGCCGGTGGAGCCCGAGGTGTAAAGGATGAACAGCGCTTCTTCGGCGCCCATCTCTTTTGGCGCACACACAGTGCCCGCCACTTTCATCAGGTCTTCGTACCAGATGTCGCGATGCTGGTTCCACTTGATGTTGCCATTGGTGCGCTTGCACACAATGACTTTCTGGATGCTGCTGGTTTCCGGGTTGGTCAGCGCGTCGTCGACGTTGGCCTTCAGCGGAATCTTCTTACCGGCGCGGATGCCTTCGTCGGCAGTGATCACCACCTTCGACTTACAATCGATGATGCGACCGGCCAGGGCCTCCGGCGAAAAACCGCCAAACACCACGGAGTGAATCGCACCGATGCGGGTACAGGCCAACATGGCGACCACGGCTTCGGGGATCATCGGCATATAGATAGTCACCACGTCGCCGCGGTGCACATCCTGGCCGCGCAGGGCGTTGGCGAACTTGCAGACTTCTTCATGCAGCTCGCGGTAGGTGATGGTGCGGCTTTCGGAAGGGTCATCGCCCTCCCAGATGATCGCAGCCTGATCACCACGCTCGGCGAGGTGGCGGTCCAGGCAGTTGTAGGAAACGTTGAGGGTGCCGTCGGCAAACCATTTGATGTCGACATGGTGGTCGTCGAAAGAGGTCTGCTTGACCGCAGTGAAAGGCTTGACCCAGTCAAGGCGCTTGGCTTGCTCGCGCCAGAAGCCATCGGGGTTGACCACCGACTGCTGGTACATGGCCTTGTAGGTCGCCTCGTCGGTCAGCGTGTTGGCTGCTACTTCGGGGCGAACGGGGTACAGGGAAGCCGCACTCATCTTTCTTACCTCGGTGACATAGTTGTTGTTGTATGGCCCCTGTTGTAGCCGGGGCGCCCCCATAGAACCATTCGACGATGGTAGTAACAAGCCCCTACAAAATGCCCTGCTATGCCCTTTCAGCGCTCTGGCCCACGGCCTGCGCGGCTTTGGCACCTGATGAAAAAACCTTTACCACGGGATTGTTACAAAAACCGCCAATAGTGTTTATCAAAAGCACGGGTATATGAATATAAGCCGCAGGCCTAAAATCAACTCCGCCAACAAGGCAACGTGATTAACACCGTAACAGCCCCCACCAAGGCAACGTTAATCCGAACTTCCCAATTTTAAAGTTACACACGTGGCCTCATAAGAGCCCCGTGACCCCTTTCGCCCTGAAGAAGGTAAATACAGAAATGAAAGCGTTAGTAGTTTTGGCCCTCAGCAGCTTGTGCGCCACCGCCGCCCTAGCCGACGAAGCCCCGACTGAGCTGGCCGGACAGAACCCACCGATCGTTGAAGACTACACTTACAGCACACACTTGGATGTGGCCAAAGTATTGTCCATGAGCAACATCCCGGATGTCTGCAACGTTGTACCGGTACAAATGGAATATGAAGACTCGCAAGGTCAGCGGCATATTCTTAATTATCAAGTGATGGGCAATGGTTGCTCTAACGGGTAATAACTTTTTCAGTAAGATTTAAACCCGGATCTTGGTCGCCGCAAGAAATCGTTCTTGCGGCCAAGAACCGCCCTCTGGCCCACCGCCAACCCAATATGGGCGCTGGCTTGCCTGCAATGGCGATCCCAGCCAAACACATCCCCTACAGCCCTCCTCAATTCCCCCTCCCACAGCCCCACGAAAACTATCCCACCGCCCGTCAAAAAATTCCTACCCCAGCAAAGCCTTGCAAACACACGCTCTGGCCGAAAACCACACCATTTTGGCCCTCTATCGTGACCATCCGCCGCAACACAAAGCCGATTTTTTCCCTATAATGCGCGGGTAAATCGGGCCTGCAATATCCCTTTACACTGGGATGAAGAGCCAGACCTGAGGCCTCCGCGCGAGCCTGCATCTGTTGCTGCGCACCTCAAGCCTCAAGCAGAACCCGTAACCCTATTCCGTTTAATTGCCTGCGCGAGCTGTTGCAACAAACGATTCCTTAAGATCCACCGCGGCCTCTGGGCCGTGTGAACACCCAACCATCCGGTTTCACACGGGCACCTTTGAGCCCTCACGCAGGAGACGACACGTCATGCTGAGCTGGGACGAATTCGACAAAGAAGAAGAAGGCGAAGTAGCCGCCAAAGGCGCCAACGCCGGCCACGCCACCGAAGCCAACATGGACCGCCTCGACGGTGCCGGCGCTGCCGCCGCCATCGAAGCCCGCGCCGTCACCGCCAGTGACTCCGCCGCCATCGTGCGCGCCAAGGCCGCCCTGGACAAACTCGACGTCGCCGAAGGCCTCGCTGAACTCGAAGGCTCCGCCGCCCGCGTCGCCGTCGACGAAAAGCGCATGATCAACTGCCGCGCCGACCTCAACCAACTCGTACCCTTCAAGTACGACTGGGCCTGGCAAAAGTACCTCGACGGCTGCGCCAACCACTGGATGCCGCAAGAGGTCAACATGACCGCCGACATCGCCCTGTGGAAAAACCCCGAAGGCCTCACCGACGACGAACGCCGCATCGTCATGCGCAACCTCGGCTTCTTCTCCACCGCCGACTCCCTGGTTGCCAACAACCTGGTGCTGGCCGTGTACCGCCTGATCACCAACCCGGAGTGCCGCCAGTACATCCTGCGCCAGGCCTTCGAAGAAGCGATCCACACCCACGCGTACCAGTACTGCATCGAATCGCTGGCCATGGATGAAGGCGAGATCTTCAACATGTACCACGAGATTCCATCGGTCGCCAAAAAGGCGGCCTGGGGCCTCAAATACACCCGTTCGATCTCCGATCCGAAGTTCGAAACCGGCACCGTCGAAACCGACAAAGAACTGCTGCGCAACCTGGTCGCCTACTACTGCGTCCTGGAAGGCATCTTCTTCTACTGCGGCTTCACCCAGATCCTGTCCATGGGCCGCCGCAACAAAATGACCGGCGTGGCAGAACAGTTCCAGTACATCCTGCGTGACGAGTCGATGCACCTGAACTTCGGTATCGATGTGATCAACCAGATCAAAATCGAAAACCCGCATTTGTGGGATGCCGAGATGAAGGAAGAAGCGACCCAGATGATTCTGCAAGGGACGCAGCTGGAGATTGAATACGCGCGCGATACCATGCCGCGCGGCGTGTTGGGGATGAATGCGGCGATGATGGAGGACTATCTGAAGTTCATCGCTAACCGTCGTTTGTCGCAGATTGGGTTGAAGGAAGAGTATCCAGGGACGACTAACCCGTTCCCGTGGATGAGCGAGATCATGGACTTGAAGAAAGAGAAGAACTTCTTCGAAACCCGTGTGATCGAGTACCAGACTGGTGGTGCGCTGAGCTGGGATTAATCCCTAAGCCGGCATCATTAAGAAGCCCTGACATGTTCAGGGCTTTTTTTGTGTTCCGTGCTCTGATTAGGAGCCTTCTTACACCAAGATCATCCACAGAAGGGTTGATAGAATTTTCGATGCTACATAGTCTCGTCCATCGGTGCCTAAGAAACGCCCAACGTAGAAGCTAGCCTCACTCACAGTCAAAAATCCGCCTGTCGTATTTCATGCGGGATTAATGTTGTGTTGGGGTGCCGCAAGTTGGGGTTTCTTAATTCCGCTCTCTACGTTGGGCTCCTGCCCTTGCGACAATCATGTAGAGATCACAGGAAATGCCTAGCCAATATCTGCTCGATTTGCCTACCGCAAAGAAGGTTTTCACGACTGAGCCTTTTATTGCTGTTGTTTTCACGCGCCAGAATCTTCAATTACACACCCTCCTTTTAGAGAACCAACCCTGGTTCTGCGCTCGCGATCTTGGGCGGTTGATGGGCTGGTATTTAGATGAGCGCACGACTCGCAAGCTCGATGTAGACCAACGAAGAACCGTCAAGCTGCTATTTCATGGCCAACCGGAAGAAATGCTGATGATTAGCGAATCCGGTGCTTACGCGTTGTTGGTCTATCACTACACACCAGGAAATCGCCTGCTACGTAGCTGGCTGACTCATGAAGTAGTTCCGACGTTGCGGGACGAACGCCAGCCAAGAACGGTGGAACGCCCATTGTTGAGCTTACTGGACTGGCCGGAGATGTCGTTGAACCTGCTGCATTGGCAAGATGAAGGCTGGATAAGGCTTCGGGATATGCCGTTCTTACTGGTTAACCGGACGTACCGGAGGGAGTCCGTAAAGACTCCATGGTGGCGAAAGCTCACCCAACTTTTCCGAATAAAGCAGCGAATTTGCTGACGTAAACGAACGGCAAGTCCCGCCGACTCGTAGGAAATTTCGTAGACGCAATAATGGCTACTCAGTATCGTCCGAGGGTTTTCTACCCTCGGCGGCTGTATGGATACGAAAAAAAGTAATACCGGATGGAGCGATCAGGAGCTTGAAGCGTCCGTCGATGGCTACCTGAAAATGTGGACCCTTGAACGAAGTGGGCAAGCCTTCAAAAAGTCAGATGAGAACCGGTTACTGCGAGAGGGGCCACTCAACCTGCGCAGCGCTTCGTCAATTGAATATCGAATGCAGAATATCTCTGCGGTATTTGAACAGCTGGGTTTGCAACGTATCACTGGCTATATGCCTGCGAAAAACATCGGTGCCGGAGTGAGTGAACGTATTCGCAAGGTGCTAGCAACAAAACCTGGCCTGCACGCTGAGCTTGGTCTGGCAGCCGTAGATAAGCCACTGCCCGGCGAGCGCCCGACTTTTTCGAAGCCCTTCCTTGTAATTGAGCCACAAGGCATTCTGAATCCACGGCAGTTGTTTACTGTCAGTCTTTCTTACGCACGCGCAGAGCATGTACGAATGCTGGTTCGACAGTTTGCGAATGGGGTCTGCGAAGGTTGCGATTCGCCAGCGCCTTTCGCTGGGATTGATGGCCAGCCATTTCTTGAAGTACATCACGTCAAGCACCTGGCCCAGAAGGGTTCGGATCGCACGACCAATGCTGTAGCCTTGTGCCCCAATTGCCATCAGCGTTGTCACCGGTCAAGTGACCGGGAGGCTTTCACTGAGGAGCTCTACTCCAAAGTCGGAAGATTGGCACGGGAGTAAACTCCAGTGGTCACACCTGATGAACGCTCAAAAAATACTAGATAGGACCGAGGCCAACCCGTGAACCCAGACATGCTCGAAGCCGGCCCCATCGACGCCAAAGTACTTTCCGTCTTTGACTTCGACGGCACCCTCACCCACCACGACAGTTTCGTGCCCTTCCTCAAGTTTGCCTTTGGCCCCGGTGAGTTTTATGGCCGGATGGTCAAGCTAGCGGTGCCTGGACTGCGCTTTTTGCTGCAGCAGATCAGCCGGGATGAGTTGAAGGCGCAGTTGATCCGCACCTTTATGACGGGCGTGGAGAAGGCGTGGGTGCAGCAGCAGGCTGAGGCGTATTGCCAGCGTTATTGGACCAAGCTGATGCGCCCCAAGGGCTTGCAGTCGGTGGAAGATGAGGTGAAATCCGGGGCGGTGGTGACGCTGTGTTCGGCGTCGCCGGCGTTGGTGTTGCAGCCGTTTGCGAATCGGCTGGGGATCAAGTTGATTGGCACTGAGCTTGAGGTGGTCGACGGGGTGTTGACGGGCAAGCTCACGGGGAATAATTGCCGGTGTGAGAATAAGGTGCTGCGCCTTGAGGCGGTGTATGGGGATTTGGGCGAGTATCGGCTAAGGGCCTGGGGCGATACGCGTGGGGATCGGGAGTTGCTGGCGGCGGCGCAGGATGCGCATTTTCGGCATTTTCATTCGAAGAAGAAGCAGCGCAAGTTGCAGCGGTGATGCGGGTGGGTGGGGTCGGCGGGTGGGCCGAGGCGATCCCATCGCTGCCTCGCTGGGGCTCGAGAGCTCCCACATTCTGATCGGTGCCAGATGGATAGCGCACTAGCATGGGGTGCTGGGGGGCGATGCAGATGGATGGGTTCGGCAACTGGACCTAGGTGATCCCTTCGCTGCCTCGCTGGGGCTCGAGAGCTCCCACATTTGAGCTTTGTCAGCCTGTTGATCGGTGTTCGGCGGGGTTTATGTCGCGGCTTTGAGGTCCACGCCTAGCGCCGTTGCAAAGGCTTTTACCATCGGGCTTCTTGGCGCGTTATGGCGCAGGATCAGGTTGAACGCGGTGCTCAGGTGAACCTGTTCCGGGCACAGTGCGCGCAGGCGCCCTTCCCTTACCAGTGGCGCGGCGTAGTGTTCCGGCAAAAAGCCCAGGAAGCGGCCGGTGAGGATCAGGATGGCGACGGCTTCCACCTGGGAGGCCGAGGCGGACTGGCTGTCGTAGGTGACGAAGTTGGCTTTGTCGCGGTGGATCGCGTACCGGTGGTTGACCACTTCGTATTGGCGCAGCACCTCTGGCGTGAGGTCGCTCGCGTTGAACAGCGGGTGTCCTACGGCGCAGTAGGCGTGGGCTTTTTCTTCGTAGAGGGGGAAGTAGTCGAATTCTTCACGGCGTTGGTATACCGGGACGATGCCGACGATCAGCCGCCCTTCCACCACGCCGCGTTCAACTTCGTCCAACTGCGAGGCATGCAGGCGCAATCTAATTTTCGGCGACTCGCTGTGTAATTTCCCCAGCGCGGTTATTAGCGGGGAATTAACGTCGGACACGGTGTTATCAATAACGCCGACACTAAGGTCGCCAATCAGCTCGTTTTGCGCCGAACTAAGCTTGTCGCGAAAACTGTCTACCGAGGTAAATAACTCGATGGACGCTTGATACACCAACTTGCCTTCTTCGGTCAGGCCGAACCCTTCGCGGCCCCGTGTGCACAGGCGCATGCCGATGCGAATTTCAAGGTCGGAGATCTGTTTGCTGATGGCCGCCAGGCCCACATTCAGCTCGTTTTGCGCGGCGCTGAAGCCGCCGGCTTCGACCACGGCCATGAACACGCGCAACAATTTGAAGTCCAGCCCGCTCAGTTGCAGCGGCGGCCGAGTGCCGGGTTTTGGCGGCATGTTTCCAGAAGTGGAAAGTGGGGTTTCCATAATACGCGTTGACCTCAAGTGCCATATTCAACAGGCTTCAACCCAATCCTTGAACATAGCCAGGCGGCGATAATGAACATAAACATCCGCCCTTGGCAACCTTGAATACGGCGCGTCAGACGCTGGTTCAGTCTAGTTGAAATATTATTTTTACTGCCTCCGACTCTTCTAAAAACAAGCGTGAGGAATACCGATGTCCCAGCCCACCGATCGCCTTTGGGGCGCTCGTTTCAAGACCGGTCCGTCTGCTGCCTTGGCGGCGTTGTCCCGCTGCCCCGAGCGCTATTTCCGCCTGACGCCCTACGACCTCGCTGGTTCGCGCGCCCATGCCCGGGAGTTGCAGCGCGCCGGTTTGCTGGATGAGTCGGAGACCTTGCGCACCCTCGAAGCCCTGGACCGTATCGGTGATGATTTCGCCGCCGGGCGCCTGCATCCAACCCTGGACGACGAGGACGTACACACCTTTATCGAACGCGTATTGACCGAGCGCCTGGGCGCCTTGGGCGGCAAGTTGCGCGCCGGGCGTTCGCGTAACGACCAAACGGCCAACGACCTGCGCCTGTTCCTACGCGACCATGCGCGCACCCTCACCACCGAGGTGTTGGGTTTGCAGCAGGCGCTGGTGGATCAGGCCGAGCAGCACATCGACAGCATCTGCCCAGGCTTCACTCACTTGCAGCAGGCGCAACCGATTGTGTTCGCCCACCACTTGCTCGCTCATGCGCAGTCGATGCTGCGTGATGTGCAACGGTTGATGGATTGGGATGCGCGCACGGCGTTGTCGCCGTTGGGTGCGGCGGCGATGGCCGGTTCTGCCATTGCACGCCAGCCTGAACATTCGGCCAAGGAAATGGGCTACACCGGGCCGTGCGAAAACTCCATTGATGCTGTCGCCAGCCGTGACCATGTGGCGGAGTTTCTGTTTGTGGCGGGCATGCTCGGGGTGAATATTTCGCGCCTATCCGAGGAGTTTTGCCTATGGTCGTCGCGCCAGTTTCGTTGGGTGGTGCTGGACGATGCCTACGCGACGGGCAGCTCGATCATGCCGCAGAAAAAGAACCCGGACATTGCCGAATTGGCGCGAGGCAAAGCTGGGCGCTTGATTGGCAACCTGACCGGGTTGATGTCAACGCTCAAGTCGTTGCCGCTGTCGTACAACCGCGATTTGAGCGAAGACAAACACAGCGTGTTGGACAGCGTGGATACGTTGCTGCTGGTACTGCCGGCGATGGCCGGGATGGTTGCGACCATGAAGGTGCAGGTGGAAGAGCTGCGGCGTCAGGCGCCGATGGGCTTCACCCTGGCGACTGAGGTAGCGGATTGGTTGGCGACCCGGGGTGTGCCGTTTAAAGAGGCGCATGAGATTACAGGCGCCTTGGTGCAGGCCTGTGAGAAGCATGAGATTGAGTTGTGGGAAGCCTCGCCGGCGATGCTGGCGGAGGTGGATGCTCGGCTGCTGCCTGAGGTGCGGGACTGCTTGACCCTGGAAGCGGCGATTGCGGCGCGCAGTGGCTGGGGCGGGACGGCGCCGGAGCGGGTTCGGGAGCAGATTGGGCGGTTGAAGGTGGCCTTGGCGGCTCAGCAACAATGGGCTGAGAGTTATCAGGGGTTTCGGATTTAAGCCTGGGCCGTTGTGATGAGTTTGCTGGCGCTTTCGCAGGCAAGCCAGCTCCCACATTTGGACCGTGTTTTAACAGTTGGATCGAGTACAGCAGTGGAGTAGCACCATGAACCAAACCCCGGCGGAGCGCTTGGAAGCCGAGCGCAAGTTGTCCGAGAACCAGTTCGATATCACGCAGTACGAGCATGTGCCGCGTCGGTATTACGGACGGATGTTTTTTGCCACGTTGATCGTGATCGCGCTGGCCGCGTTGCTGCGTGCGTTTGCCAATGGTCAGATCGAATGGTCCTACATAGGCCAGTTCCTCACGTCTGAGGCCATCCTCTGGGGCCTGGTCAACACCATCGTCATGTCGATCCTGGCGATGGCGCTGGGCGTGGTGATCGGCGTGATCACGGCGATCATGCGCATGTCGGCCAACCCGATCCTGCGCTATGTGGCCATCACCTACACCTGGCTGTTCCGGGGTACGCCGCTGATTCTGCAATTGCTGCTGTGGTTCAACCTGGCGCTGATTTTCCCGGTGATCGCGATTCCCGGCTTGTTCAGCATCGACACCGTCGACCTGATGACGCCGTTCGTGGCCGCCCTGCTCGGCCTCAGCATCAACCAGGGCGCGTACACCGCCGAAGTGGTGCGCGCCGGTTTGCTCTCGGTCGACACGGGCCAGTATGAAGCCGCCAAGTCCATCGGCATGCCGAGCCTGCAAGCACTGCGTAGGGTGATTCTGCCGCAGGCCATGCGGGTGATCATTCCGCCTGTAGGCAACGAGTTCATCAGCATGGTGAAAATGACCAGCCTGGCGAGTGTGATCCAGTACTCGGAGCTGCTGCACAACGCACAAAACATCTACTACGCCAACGCGCGGGTCATGGAGCTGCTGATTGTGGCCGGTATCTGGTACCTGGCGGTGGTGACTGTTCTTTCATTTGGTCAAAGCCGCCTCGAGCGTCGTTTTGCCCGCGGCGCCGGCAAGCGTTCGTAAGTTTGGGTTGAGGAGATTTGCCCCATGAGAAGCATCGTCAAGGCCGTCAACCTGAACAAGTATTACGACCAGTATCACGCGCTGCGTGACATCAATATCGAGGTCGAGCAAGGCGAAGTGATGTGCATCATCGGCCCGTCCGGCTCGGGCAAAAGCACACTGCTGCGTTGCGTCAACCAGTTGGAAAAAATCGACAAGGGCGGCCTGTGGGTCGACGGCGAGCTGGTCGGTTACCGAGTGGTCGGCAACAAACTGCATGAGATGAATGAATCGCAGATTGCTCGCCAGCGCCTGGCCACCGGCATGGTGTTCCAGCGTTTCAATTTGTTCCCGCATATGACCGTGTTGCAGAACATCATCGAAGGCCCGGTGCAGGTGCTCAAGCGCTCGCCCAAGGAAGCCATCGAAGACGCGCTGGAGTTGCTGGCCCGCGTCGGGCTGGCGGACAAGCGCAATGCTTACCCGGTGGAATTGTCCGGTGGCCAGCAACAGCGTGTGGCTATTGCCCGCGCCTTGGCGATGCGCCCCAAGCTGATGCTGTTTGACGAACCCACGTCAGCCCTCGACCCGGAGCTGGTAGGCGAAGTGCTGTCGGTGATGCGCGACTTGGCCACCACCGGCATGACCATGATCGTGGTCACCCATGAGCTGGGCTTCGCCCGCGAAGTCTCCAACCGCATGGTGTTTATGGATGCCGGCCAGATTGTGGAAGCCGGCAGCCCTGAAGAAATTCTAATAAGCCCACAAAACCCGCGTACCCAAAGCTTTATTTCTGCCGTTCGCACTTAACTAAAAAACTAACGAGAACGCCCCCATGAAAACATTGTTTATCCCCACGTTGCTCGCAGGCCTGATGGCCTCCACGTTTGTGTTCGCGGCATTGCCGGCGGCAATCAAGGAAAAGGGTGAGATCAGCGCGGCCATCGTGCCGAACTACCCGCCGATGGACTTCAAGGACACCGCCACCAACAAGCTCACAGGCCTGGATTTCGACCTGGGCAATGCCCTGGCCGAGCGCCTGGGCGTGAAGATCAAGTGGCAGGAAACCGGCTTCGAGCAGATGCTCAGCGGCCTGACCACCAAGCGCGTCGACATTGTGCTGTCGGGCATGTCCGACACCGCCGAACGCCAGAAGTCCGTGACCTTCATCGACTACTTCACCAGCGGCCCGCAGCTGTACACCCTGGCCAAGCGTGAAGACCTCCAGGCATTGACTGACCTGTGCGGTAAAAAAGTCGGCACCAGCCGCCGTACTACCTGGCCGTCGGAAATTGCCGCGTGGAGCAAGGAAAACTGCGAAGCGGCCGGTAAGCCAGCCATTGTGGTAATCGGCACCGAAGGCTCGGCAGATGCGCGGGCGCAGTTGCAGCAGAACCGTCTGGACGCGGCGATGCAGGGCAGCGAGACGATTCCTTATTTGATGTCGCTGGATAAGGGCAAGTACAAGCCGGTGGGTTTGGCGATTTCCAAGCAGTTCACGGGGCTGGGGATTGAGAAGAGCAACACTGAGTTGGTCACGGCGATCAGTGAGGCGCTGCAGGGCATGATGGATGATGGTACGTACGGCAAGATCCTGAAGAAGTGGGATCTGGAGCAAGGTGCGGTGGAAAAAATCTCCATCAATGCCGGCCAGTAAACACACGATCTAAAAATGTGGGAGCTGGCTTGCCTGCGATAGCGGTGGGCCAGTGAACAATATTCAAGCTGACCCACCGCTATCGCAGGCAAGCCAGCTCCCACATTAGCTCTGTGTTCACAGTTGAGCTGTTTTCACAGTTGATCTGTGTTGTCTTGACGCAATAACAAGGACGCTCGCCCCCACCGTGGCCACCTACTCCCTGGTAATCCGCCGCCTGATGATCTGCTCGGTGACCATTGTGGTCAGCCGCGCCATGACCAGCCCCTTGCTGGCCTTGCTCTTGAGTACCCGGCTGGGCCTCAACCAGCAGGACATCGGCCTGTTGATGGGCATTGCCGTGTTTATCGCCACGTTGCTGGGCCTGTATGGCGGCTACATCATCGACCGCCTGGAAAAGCGCAAGCTGTTGATCCTGGCCATGCTCTCCAGCTCCATCGGGTTTCTGTTGCTGACGTTTGCCAGTAACCTCTATCTCACCACCCTGACCCTGGTGATTACTGAAGCCGCCTCGGCGCTGTTCCTGATTGGCTCCAAAGCCATCATCAGCGAGAACCTGCCGGTGGGTGATCGCGCCAAGGTGTTTTCCCTGCGTTACACCCTGACCAACGTCGGCTATGCCACCGGGCCGATGGTCGGCGTAGTGATTGCCGGGCATATGCCACTGGCGCCGTTTTTAATCGCCAGCGCCATTGCGTTTGGCAGCCTGTTCCTGATGATCGGCATCCCACCGACCCAACGCGATGACAGCCACAAACCCTTGAGCTTCCTCAGCACCCTGCGCACGTTGCGCAGTGACCGCACGCTGATCCTGTTCACCAGTGGCAGCCTGTTGAGCACCATTGTCCACGGGCGCTACACCCTGTATCTGTCGCAGTTTCTGCTGGTGGCCTACAACCCCGCCGAGGCGCTGAAGATTTTGTCGGCAGTGCTGGCCTGCAACGCCATCACCGTGATTGTGATGCAGTACCAGATTGGCCGGTTTCTCAAGCGCGAACAGTTGCGCTACTGGATCGTGCTGGGCACGTTGCTGTTCATTGCCGGGCTGGTCGGTTTCAGCCAGGCACACAGCCTGCTCACGTGGTGCCTGGCGATGTTCGTATTTACCCTGGGCGAGATGATCATTTACCCGTCGGAATTCCTGTTTATCGACACCATCGCCCCCGACGCATTGCGCGGCAGTTACTACGGCGCACAAAACCTGGCGGCATTTGGCGGAGCGATGAGCCCGGTGATTTGCGGCTATTTGCTGATCAACGCTGCGCCGACCAGCATGTTCTATGCGTTGGGTGCACTCACTGCGATGGGCGGTACTTTGTGTTTCTTGAGCGGCCGACGTGTAGCTGGCACGCCGCTTATCTAATGTGGGAGCTGGCTTGCCTGCTCCCACATTTTGCTCTCAGTAATGTCTGATATTTGCGTAGTATCCAGCTATTCATCTCACGGACCCGAGCCCCATGAAATTCGACACGGCCTACAGCCTGAGTCTCGACGACAAGCTGTCGATCTACGACGTTCGAGACCTGAATTTCGACGAAACCGCCGACTTCGACTCCGACAAGGACAGTTTCCTGTGCCCCAACGATGACTGCCGCGCAGCATTCGAAACGGGCAATACGCTGAGCACCTTCAACGCGAAGAACGTCAACTATCAGCGCACGCCACACTTCAAAAACAAAACCAGCACCCGGCATATCGACGGCTGCCGCTATGCCAGCACGCATAAGACGGCAACGGGTGAAAGCGACGACGAACGCGAAGACAATTTCCCATCGGAATTTGTACTGACCCGGCGTCAGTACCAGCGCAACACTGCACTTGTCGGCAGCGAGGGAAGCGTCCCACAAGATTCAGCGAAGGCGCCTTCGACAAGTACCCGTTCATCCCACGCCACCAGTGACACAACCCCGGACAAAACCAGCGTCTTCGCACACCCGGTCGAGTGCTATGTGTCGAATATCGACGACAAGGACAAGCTCAAGTCCATGCCGCTGAAGGTTGGCGAGCACTGCGCTACCTACTGGACGTTCTTCAAGAAGATCGAATACCTGCAGGACAACAAAGGCCTGATCTACTGGGGCAAGATCAAAGCGATCAAGGATTACACCAGCAGCTTTCGCATCGACTTCGAAAAAAAGGTGTGGCTCGACAAAAAGCCTTATTCAGTCAATGTCTACCTGAGCAAAAAACTCATCGAGAACTACCGCAAGCGCACGGCGTTCCTGGAGCAGATCAAGGCGGCCGCCAGTAGCGAACGGGCCTTGTATTGCTTCTTTTACGGCGTGACGCCAGCGCTTAAACAGGTGCCGAGCAAGAAGAACCCCGAGCAGACATTCGGGGTGTTCAGCGCCAATATCGAGAACCTGGACCACTTGATCATTCGTGAGGCACCGGGGTTGGAGTAATGGCTCGCTTGGCAGCCATCAAAAAAAATCCAGTTGATGAACGGCGCAAACAACTGTACAAAAACACAGTATAGTTTGCCTTCCCCCGTCGAACCTGGAGAAACCCCATGTCCTCTCTGGCAATGAGCTCTTTCGTAGAACAGCAGATCGTCCTGCACCAATTCACCGCCAAACACAGTGCACAGGCCCGCGTGATGCTGGGCTGGAGCCGTGAAGACCTGGCCCGTCAGGCCGGTTTGGCGGTGGAGGTGGTTCAGCGTTTTGAAAGCCTGGGTGAGGTGGAGGATCAAGCTCGGTTAGCCCTCGCGTTCCGGCTGGAGGCTGAAGGCCTGGTGTTTTTTCCAGGGTTTGCGCCGGGCTGGGGGATGAGCGCACGCAGGTTTGAGGCCGCCCCAGCCGAGCCCGCCGCACCGGGCCTCATCTCGCGGTTGATGGGCTCAGCAGCGGCATCAAATGACTCACCAACGCCTCAGCCGAATGGTGCGTAGAGTCCAACCGGATCACCGGGCAGGTCAGCGGTTTCAACCAGCTTTCATGCCGACGCAGGCTGCGTAGGCTGTGGTTGCCGCCATCGTAACGAGCGGCCCAGGCCAGGAATGCGACGCTGTTGGCGTGGCGGCTGCCGCCTTCCAGAATCTGCTCGCCGTAGCGTTGCACTTCGCGCAGTTGCAAGCGTTTGAGCCGTATCTGTGGGTCCAGGCGCAGGAACACTACATGGGTGAACTGCGGGATCATGGCATCGCCCCAGCCACAGAGTGAACCGGAAAGTACCCAGCCCTCAAGGCCGGCACTCTGTTCCTGCAACAGGCGGATGCGTTCATCCTTGGGCCGGGCGACCGTGAAAGGCTCTGATGTTTGTTGCCAGTAGAAATAGTCGGAGTCGAAATAGGCGACGCCCAGGCGTTTGGCCAGGGCCTGGCCCAGGGTTGAAGTACCAGCGCCAGCAGCGCCGAGAATGTGAACTTTGTAAGCCATGCCTGCCCTCCATGGCAGTGAGTGTAATACGCGCGGTAGCACGCAGCGCATCATTTACAGCTCGGGTTTTACACCGGCTTGGGCTGCTTGCTCGTACCCGTAAGCGACTGCCAGCAAAGCGGGCTCGGCCCAGCGGGTGCCGAAGAAATAGGCACCGGTCGGCAAGCCATCTTCATTCTTCCCAGAAGGCACGGTGATCCCTGGGTAACCCGCTGCGGCAACCCCGAAGTAGATGTTGGTATCGAAGTCGGACACCATGGCATCCAGGTTTTGCGCCTTGATCGGGTCATCCACGCTGTTGCGAAAGTCCTGAATAAGCTCGTCCCACAGCGTTTTGCGTTGCTGCGGCGTGAGGGCGGCAGCGTTGACCTCCTTGAGTACAGATTGGTGATCCGTCTCAGTACCATCACGGGTTTCATTGAATGCTATCAACTCGGCCAATGATGTCACCGGCAGGCCCGGACGCTTGGCCAGGTAGGCATTCAGTTCTTCCTTCACGTCCGAGAACAATAGTTCGTAATAGCGTGAAGCATCTGCCAGCCGCAGGTTGATCGGTATCAACGTAGCGCCTTGCTCACGAAGTACTTGCAGTGTCTTGCTAAATTGCGGGCTGTTGTCTACCGGCAAACTTTCACCGCTGAAGGTAAATGTCGCGGGGTAACCGATAAGCTTGCCCTTCAACGCACCTGGCACCAGCAGCTTGGTATAGTCGATACCTTGAGGGGCGCCTATGCTTTCGGGATCGGCAGGGTCACTGCCGGACATGGCATTGAGCATCAACGCAACGTCATACACCGAGCGAGCCATGGGGCCGGGTGTGTCTTGTCGGCGGCTGACGGGAATAATCCCGTTGCGATCCAACAAGCCAATGCTGGGTTTGAGCCCCACCACCCCATTGAGCGCCGCCGGTACGATGATCGAACCATTGGTTTCCGCACCGACCGCCAGGGGCGCCAGCCCGGCCGCCAGGGGCGCCAGCCCGGCCGCTACCGCTGCGGCAGACCCCGAACTGGAGCCGCCGACGTCAGCACCCGCACGGTGAGGGTTAAGTGTTTGCCCGCCCCGGCTGCTCCAGCCATCGGGGCCACCGCGAAAGCCGGCCAGTTCAGTCATGTTGGTTTTACCCAGGATCACCGCCCCTTGCTTGATGAGGTAATCGACCAGAGGAGCATTCTTGCCAGCAGCCGCCCCCACAAGACCAAATGCGCCTGCGCTGGTTTGCATGCCCGTGGTCTCGATGGTGTCCTTGAGCATAATGGGTATGCCATGCAGCGGGCCGCGCACCTTGCCACTCGCGCGTTCACGGTCCAGCTCGCGCGCGGCCTCGAGTGCCTCAGGGTTGAGTTCGATGACAGAGCGCAATTGAGGGTCGAGCGTGCGGATGCGCTCTTGCAGGAAACTCACCAGATCGACCGACGTGAGCCCCTGCGGCCGAGCCATGTGTTCGCCCAATTCGAGAACGCTGGCGTATTCAACCCCAGGCGCCACGGGTTTCGGCGCTGGCGGTTCCTCAGCCAGGCGCTGCGCCGACACGGTTTGCGCAGCCTGTCGGATGATCGAATACACGCCGTAAGCAACCGTCATAAAGGTCTCTCCTGAGTTCAAAAATCATGCGGGATAAAGTCCGCCATTCTAAGAACCCCAGCTGCTCAAGACTTTCAGGCAACCTCCACGCACATCGTAGGAGCGTTCTGTGCACTCCGTAGCTGTTACGCGCGCCCTGTCGCGCAGGCGCTGATCTGGCGAAAGGCACGCGACAATAGCGGCAATGCATCACGCGACCACTGCGCGCCGTAAAACCACAGCTTCGCCCCGTCCCCCAAGGGTTCGCAAAGTGAGGGATAGCCGCTGACGCAAGCACGGTGAAAGGCGACGCTCTCGCTGTCAGACACCAGCGCATCCAAGCGATGTGCAGTCACCAGCTCATCTATTTCATTGCCTTGCAGGGTAAATTGCAGGGAGTGGTCTTCGCGACGCGCGTCCACCGGCACCAGTTGCGCACCGGCCTGGCGCAGAAGATCGAAGGCTGCACACAAGGCTTCGCTGTGTTCGACGGCTTCGCGATGATCACCTTGCACATAACGGTCGGCAAACCCGATACGCCAACCCGATAGCAACTGGGTAGCCGTAAAGCTGGTGTTATTCAGCACCAGGGGGACTTCAACCATGACCGGCCCAGTGGGGTCGATACCACTTAAAGCCGCGAGTGATAACGCGGGATCCCGCGCAGGTCTTGCCGGTAGGGCCGGCGCGTTGTAGCCGGGAATCGGCGCCGCGCCCACCACGTGCGCCGCGCCAAAGACGATACCTGCGCGGCTCAGATTCTCGGGTTTAGCATGAACGGACTCGTCCGCGTGCCCTGCGCTGCCCGCCTCCTCGGTCACAGGCAAGGACAGATCCAGGCGACACGGCATCCCCAACCGCCAATGTTCACTACAGTTTTTTTCCATCAGAACCCGCCCCCCGGTAATTGATCAGGCGGGATCATCGCACTCTCATCAAGCGTTTGTCGCAGCCCTGAAACACCCTGAAAATCCTTTTTCCAGGCGGCAACGTTTCAACCCGTTACGTGTTCTTTTACACCTTGAGTTTCCACCTCCAGCCACCACGCATGCCCGCGGTCCGGCTGGTTCAGGCTGAACGCCTGCCCCATCGCCGGCGTAGTGATCGACACGTTGCGCTCCCAGGCCAGGGCCATAATGCGGTCGAACGGTTCGTGCCAGGCATGGAAGGCCAGGTCGAAGGTGCCGTTGTGGATCGGCAGCAACCAACGGCCTTTGAGGTCGATATGCGCTTGCAGGGTTTGCTCAGGCTGCATATGCACATGGGGCCAGTCGACGTTGTAAGCACCTGTTTCCATCAGCGTCAGATCAAACGGGCCGTATTGTTCGCCAATCCGTTTGAAACCGTCGAAATAACCGGTGTCACCGCTGAAAAAGATCCGCCGCGCGCCGTCGATCATCACCCAGGAACACCACAAGGTCTGGTTGCCATCAAACAGGCCACGCCCGGAAAAATGCTGGGCCGGTGTAGCAATAAAACGGATGCCCTCGACCTCGGTGCCTGCCCACCAATCCAGTTGCCGGACTTTGCCGGCATCCACACCCCACTTGACCAGCGTGTCGCCCACGCCCAGCGGCGCGAGAAAATAGCGGGTCTTGTCGGCCAGTTGCATCACCGCGTTGCGGTCAAGGTGGTCGTAGTGATTGTGGGACAGGATCACCGCCTCCAGTGGCGGCAACTCTTCAAGACTGATCGGCGGCTGATGAAAGCGCTTTGGCCCGGCCCAACTGAAAGGCGAGGCACGTTCGGCAAACACCGGGTCGGTGACCCAGAACTTGCCGCGCATTTTCAGCAGCACGGTGGAATGCCCCAGGCGATACACACTGTGATCGGGCGCCGCCAACAGTTGCTCACGCGTCAGCGGTTGCACCGGGATCTTGCCTACCGGGCGCGTGCTACGTGGCTTGTTGAACAGCATGTTCCAGAAAATGCGCAAGGTTTTGCCAAAGCCACCGTGCTGCACCGGAGCATCGTTGCTGAAATGCCCTGGCGCTTGCTCGGCAGACTTTGGCGCAGCAGGCGCGGGGTCGAGACGGGTTGAAATCGTGGCCATTGCAGAGTGGCTCCAGGGTCGGCTCATAAAATACACCGTGCAGACCAATTACACTGCACAGTGTAGTTTCTAGATTGCAACAAAACCCTGAGCAAGTAAACTACCGAGTGTAATTTCCTTTTAGAGCCGACCATGACTGCACCTCTGCGCCTCACCGACCGTAAACGCGAAGCCATTGTGGCAGCCGCTATCGCCGAGTTT